>NZ_CM177762.1:0-4508515 GCF_058315355.1 Lutispora sp. QWL-02 | reverse complement strand
GAGGGCACCTGCAAAAGAATTGTTCAGTAACCCACAGCATTACTATACGAAAGCACTTTTAAGTGCGATTCCTGTGGCAGATTTAAGCTACCGTAAAAAGAAACGTGAGATATTGAAGGGTGAGGTTTCCAACCCGATCAACCCAGGATTGGGCTGCAGATTTGCAGCTAGATGCCTAAACGCTGAAGCTGGATGCACCGACAAGGATATACCGCTGAAAGAAATATCACCCAATCATTTCGTTGCGTGCATACGTTTTATGTAGAGTAAATTAACTGGTAAAAATGAGATGTACTCTTGTTTTTATAAATCTAAATTCGGAGGATTAAATGATGAAAAAAATTCTTTCATTGCTATTGGCAACAGTTTTGCTTTTATCATTGGCAGCATGCGGCAAAAGCTCTCCTGCAGCAACTAATGGCCAAACATTGACGACATCTGATAAGTCCGCAAAGAATACCTTGATAGTTGCACAGCCGGCGGATGTATCTTCTTACGATCCGCAGAACGTAACATCTCAGTTTGATATTGCTATTATGAGATTGATTTATGATCCGTTGGTGCGTGAAAAAGACGGTAATCTTGTAGGTGTTCTCGCAAAAAGTTGGGAAATGGCTGACGACGCCCTATCCTGCATTTTCGAAGTTAATACGGCAGCCAAATTTTCTAACGGCGATACGCTCAAAGCGAGCGATGTGGCTTTCTCCTTCAACCGTGCCGTAAAAATGCCTATCGGACAGCTTGTCCCCGGTATCAAAGATGCATCAGTTGTCGACGATACTCATGTGAAAGTAAACTTTGTTGCCCCCAACCAGGGATTCCTTCCCTCTCTGATTGGCTTCTATGTGGTACAAGAGAAGGCTGTCACCGCTGCTGGTGATAAATATGGCGTTCTTGATAGTAATACCCAGGTTGGCACAGGCGCCTATATCATAACTGACCGCAAGCCGGGCACAAGCATTACGTTTAAAGCCAGAGATGACTATTTTGGCGGCAATCCTGCAATCAAAACTGTAACGTATAAAATCGTTGCAGATGCGAATACAGCCTATCTTGGGCTCCAGAATAGTGAAATTGATTTTTACGCGACTGACCTGCCTTCCTCAACTATTATGCAGATTCAGTCCGGCAACAGCAACCTTCAGGTTATTTCGTTCCCCTCAAGGCCTGTAACTTTCATCGGTATGCAGTGCACCCAGGCACCCTTTAACAAGAAAGAGGTCAGACAGGCCGTCAATTATGCGATCAATAAACAAAACGTTATCGACCTGGCTCAAGACGGAATGGGCGATGTGGCCCAGGGCATCTGGAATAAGTTAACTTTCGGTTATTCTGCGGATGTTAAAGGCACAACGCAGGATATCGAAAAGGCGAAGAAGCTGCTTGCCGATGCAGGATATCCGAATGGATTCTCAACAAGTATATTAACGATTGCAAAATTTCAGAAAGATGTCGAAGCCGTACAGGGTCAACTTGCAAAAATTGGAATCGACGCTAAGGTTGAATTAGCTGATGAAACCGCTTTCGTCCCGGCTATCATGCAAGGCAAATATCAGATGAACTGCCTCTCTATCTCTATGGGCGGAGATGCGGCCGCTTTTGAGGGCGTCTTCCAAACAAAAGATCCCAAGAATCCAGCTGCCGGTGCTGTGAATATGTTCTACTACAGTAACCCGCAGGTTGACCAGTTCTTCCGGCATGCAAAGGTTCCGGATCAGAATATAAGACTTGATAAATTCAAACAAATCGCGGAGATCCTTAACGATGACGTTCCGCTGGTACCCCTTTATTTCCAGAAGAATAGCTTTACAGCTGCCAAAGGCCTCACGGTTGGTCCTATTGATGCAACCGGCCAGTACTTTGTAAACGACTTCCACTGGTGATTCTTAATAGCAATATAGCTAAACACTGAATAGTCCAATGTGGCAACACATTGGACTATTTTTATAATTTATGGGAAAGTATGAATTTCCTTTAAAAGCACCCCGTAGTATTCCGGGGCGCTAAAAACTCAGGAGCTTTCTTCTATGTATCTATTTGCACACTTTTTTGAAAACAATAGGATCAACACCCAGCGCCGGTTCTAAAGGCGCAGTAAGGCTGTCAATAGCGCCTTGTGCGTTTGTATTGAAAGTAACAAGAGATTGCAAGCCCATCAATGTAAATTTGACATCAAAAATATCATAGTGATAATGCTGAACAGCCAAGTCACTTGAATAGTATTTACCTTTTAATGTATCAGCGTCCAATTCCAATATGATTGTACCAAAGGCTGGGTGCGTGTATTCTCCGGCATAGTCTTTCAACGGATGCGAGGGCTTTGTATCGGGTATACGATCTTTTGCCTTCTTCTCTTGCATCGCGTCCATTATCCCGAATAATTTATCAACCTCGGTTTTGATTTTGGGCGACCAGTTTATCTCTTCAAGCCCGAGAATCCGGTCTAATATGGTGTATGTCATCACATAAATTGAAAAGCTGGTATCCATATTGGAAAGCATAATAATACCGAAATTCTTCTCCGGCAGCAATGTCACAAGAGACGAGAAGCCTTTTGTGTTGCCTCCATGGCTTACCATTTTATGACCCCTGTACATATCAACAAACCAGCAAAGCCCGTAACTTGCAAACTCAATCTCATCAAGCTTCCATAAATACGGTGTTCCGATCATCTGCGCCGTGTGCATTTGAGCTAGTTTGGCTTCAGAAACAAGTTGCTCTCCGTTGAAATTCCCCTTGCCGAGCTGCAATAACAGGTATTTTGTCATATCGACTGCCGTGGAGTTGATTGCACCGGCAGGTCCCATTCCAGTCAAAGGCAAAAATTCGGTTTCAATGGTTTCAATGCCATTAAAGGCGTACCCCTTAGAATATTCGGGATATTTGTTTATTTCTTTTATGGAGAAATTAGAGTTTTTCATCCCCAATTTATTAAACACGCGTTCTTGGATAAATTGCTCCCAGGTCTTTCCGGTTATCATTTCTAAAACGTAGCCGGCCGTCATAACCATATGGTTTTGATATTGCAATACCGTTCTAAAATCGGCACTTGGCTGCAGATAACGTAAATCTTCCACCATTTCCTTGCGTGTCTTGGTGGTAAAAATACCATGAACGTCATGGTGCGGCAACCCGGAACGGTGACACAGCAAATCTCTTGTAGTCATTCTTTCCGTTGCAAAGGAATCGTACATTTTAAACCAAGGAATATACTCCTTTACCGGCTTATCCCAGTCAAGTTTTCCTTCGTCTGCCAGCATGCCAAGTGCCAAAGCCGTAAAGGATTTCGTTGCCGAACCGATCGGCAGGGTTGTCGTGTCCGTCATTATTAAATTCCCTGCTACGTCACGGTACCCAAAACCCCTTGTTAGAATAACTTCACCGTCTTTTACAATTCCGACGGCAAGACCCGGCACATGCCATTCTTCCATCAGTCCTTCAATAAAACTGTCCATTCCGTTTAATCCTTTGAGTTTATCCTTACTCATAAAAGCCCTCCATTCCGCCGCTGTCGCTGGCGGCATAAATATTAATGAAATAACATGAGACTTCCACCATATTGGTGATAATAAAGTTTAAGGAAGATATACTATAAAGCACGGTGAGGTTAAGCTCAGATTGATCTTTCCAGCTTAAATATGTGGTTCTTTAAGACGGTAAGCTAATCGTTAACGTGTGATGGTTAAGTCAGTGTCTTTCCGTTATGATGATTCCATTCGTTTGTTAAGAATTCAGTTTAAAAAAATAAATTTCTAGAAATAGATATAATCATATTTAAAGTATAAGCGAACGAAATAAATAAAGCAATAATAAATTTTTTAATTATATATTAATTTTAATAGTAGGGCTCCGGTTAAATTGCAAATACAAAATGAATACCTTTTGTTCTATGAGGGATTGCTTTCGTTCTTGTCGATTAGAAAAAAACCAAGGCATGACAATAATCACGCCTTGGTTTTTTGCCTTAGTAAAAGAATTCTATATTTTTAGCCGTCAAGCACGTAAATTGCTGATAAATACCGCTGGTGTCATTGCGGAAATGCAAATTGCCTTTTTAGTACCCGGGTTATATATCTTATGCGGTGTATTTTCAGGGAGATAAAGGCTATCCCCCTCGTCAAGGCTATATTTCTTATCTCCCGCCATGACCTCTACGGAGCCTTTTAGAGCAAATATACATTCTTCAGCGCTGTGCGAGAGCCATTCATCATTGCTCCAGGTTCCGGGATCAAGCTGGGAGTAAATAACGATCATTTTGGGGCTGGATTCTTGACTGGAACCCATGGGTGTTAAAAATTCATAGACAACATTGGAGTCAGGGAGTTCCATTTTTTGCCTCTTATTGGAATATATGACAGACGTCTGTGTTTCAGGCTTATCCAGAAAAGTGAATAAAGGGACATCTAGGCAGGTGGCTATTTTCCTCAGTGCCGATAGGGATGGCTCAATAATATCCCTTTCCAACTGAGAAATATATCCCGCCGTAAAATGCGTTTTTTCCGCCAGATCATTAAGGGTCATTTCCTTGCTAAGCCTGATCTGCCTAATTTTCGAACCTATCATATTGGCACATCCTCCGGTTGTGGTCAATTTGGGAAACTATTAGTCTCAAGTAATACTTGGCACAACGCAGGTTACGCCGATAGCCGGTCTGGAACCTGCATTATAAATTTTGTGGGGAACATTTTCCTTAATAAAGATACTGTCGCCACCCTCCAGATTATACATGACATCTTCTAAAAATACTTTAACCGATCCTTTAATGATGAAAATGCATTCGTCTGCGTTATGGTACAAGAATTCGTCACCGCTTCTGGGATTTATCCGGAAAAAAAACAGTTCCATTTTTGTGCCTTGTTCTTTAGCAACGGGTGAAATATATTCAAATTCAATGTCGTTTTTTGGTTTCTTTAATTTACGTCTGCCCTCGGCTTTTATAAGGATAGGATCTTTGCCTTCTTCATCAAAAAAGTAAAACATTGGTACGCCCAATTCGCGGGATATTTTCCTGAGAGCGGATATAGAAGGGTCGATGATATTCCTCTCGAGCTGGGATATGTAGCTGGCAGTCACGCCGACACATGAAGCTAAATCATTCAGCGTCATCGATTTATTTTTACGTGCCTCGCGTATCTTGTCGCCAATCATTAAAACACTCCCTATAATAAAAGTCAAAACAAACTATACTTAATCTTATATCAAACAATAAGCATTGTCAATAAATAGGGCTCATAACCTGCAATACGTAATTTGAAATAGTAAGTAAGAATATAGATAAGAGGAAGGAAATGAGACCATTTTATTGCAAACCGGAGCTGCTCAATGCGGCTTCGGCACGCCTGGAATGCTCATGGCAGGCAAAGCCTTATTGGATAAGAAGCCGAACCCAAGCGATAAAGACATAATGGACGCACTGGGCGGCCATCTATGCAGATGCACCGGCTATAAATCCATAAGCAAAGCTGTGGAAATAGCAATCGAAAAAAATAAATAGAGAATAAGACAAGATAGGACAAAAGACATAGGTCTTCTTGTCCTATCTTGCGTTTTATATGATTATACTTCAAAATTGAATAAAAATTATGTTTGACTTTGCAATAGACCATCTGATATAATATTTTCCCCCAATTTGACACATTATATAATATATGATAAAATATTAGATGTTGGGAAGGAAGGTGATTTTTTTATGGCCTCAAAAAACAGCCTATCCCTCATCAAAAGGAACGTTGACATACATGTAGGGGAAAGAGTGGTGCTTAAAGCCAATAAGGGTCGAAAGAGAATATCTGTTAGGGAAGGGATCATTGAGAAAACTTATCCTAGCATATTCGTGGTTCGAATAGATGGTGATGTTACCGAAGACGCAGGCAGAGCGGTTTCCTATAGTTATTGCGACATTCTTACTAATTCGATTGAAGTTTTCCTTCACAAGGACAATATGAAAATAGGATGTATGTAAATAAATGACTCCGGCAGGAGTCTTTTATTTTTTTGGAACGGCCATATATTGAATATAATCTACAATATATAATATAATGAAACTATAATTTTTGATTGGAAGAGGAACTAATATGACGGATGAAATACAGGTAAATATCGAAAAGGAAATAGAAGACATATTTTATCCAATGGTAAAAGTCCGCAGCGATACTAACACGGTCCATGAAAAGAAAATGGAATACTTTTTTATGGATTTTTTTGGACAACTGGATTATTTCAGGAAGAATAAAGAACTCTATGGCAACTATCCTATAAAGGGAGACAGTTTAAACAGGTCTGTCTTTTGGGGACTTGTGAAAGGCGATGGAGCTGATACAATAGTACTTATAAACCATAATGATGTGGTGGATATCGAAGATTTCAAAACCCTCAAGGCCTATGCCTATTCACCCAGAGAATTGGAAGTTCAGCTTCAAAAAATAAAAGGGAAGCTTTCCGCTGAAGTGCAAGAAGACCTTGGGAGCGGACAATATATATTCGGAAGGGGCACCGCGGATATGA
Organism: Lutispora sp. QWL-02; assembly: GCF_058315355.1. Taxonomy (NCBI): domain Bacteria; kingdom Bacillati; phylum Bacillota; class Clostridia; order Lutisporales; family Lutisporaceae; genus Lutispora; species Lutispora sp. QWL-02. The sequence continues at coordinate 4,502,011 of NZ_CM177762.1, read as the reverse complement.
AAGCGGGAGCTTCGATTCAGCTTTCACTGCTAAAAAGATACTCATCAATGAAAAACGTAAAAGGCAATATACTATTCCTATCCGTACCCGATGAAGAAAATATCTCGGCAGGTATGCGCAGTGCTGTCGAATTATTGGACAACCTGAAGCAGAAGTTTCATCTTCATTATGTTATAACCATAAATTCTGAACCGCACCAAAGAATTGATAAGGATACCGGCATAATTTATGAGGGTTCTGTTGGAAAGCTGATGCCTTTTATTTACGTCCGCGGTTCTTTATCCCATGCAGGAAAAGTATTTGAGGGCTTCAATCCTGTTAGCCTTTTATCGATCATCATCAATAAAACAAATCTCAATCTTGAATTATCCGATTTCATACCGGGCGAAGCTTCCCCACCTCCTACCTGGCTCAGCATCAGAGACAGCAAAACCCACTACGATGTATCTATGCCCCTTAGTGCTTGCGGCTATTTGAGCGTGCTCACTCTAAACAAGGAGCCATCTGAAGTTTTGACAAAAATAAAGGAAACATGCCATGAAGCTTTTGTTGAATTGATAGAGGATATGAACGTAAAATATAAAATATTTGCTGAGAGAAAAAACAAAAGCTTTGCACCGTTGCCATGGGAGGCAAAGGTTGTTACATATAAAGAGCTTTATGATGAAGCTTATGATAACTATGGCAGCAAGTTTCTAAAGGATTACAAATTGATTCTGGAGGAAGCGGAGAGAAAGGTCAAAGCCGGAGAAAGATCTATAGCTGATGTAAATTTTTATTTGGTTGAGGAGATATACAATTATATAGATGATCTGGCTCCAAGGGTTGTTATCGGCCTTGCTCCCCCATATTATCCAAATGTATCGAATATTAATATTAAAAATTTAGAGGATAGATGCAAAGATATCTCACGAAAAATCATGGATTTTTCCCGGGAGATCTTCGGACAGCCTTATATAAAGGAAAATTATTTTACGGGCATTTCTGACTTGAGCTATACCTATATAGAAAATGCTGATGCTGTGGCCAGTAGCCTGGAAGGCAATATGCCTCTTTACGGAGCTTTGTACAGCATTCCGCTAGATAAAATTCAAAATATATCCATGCCTTGCCTCAATATCGGTCCCTTGGGTAAAGATATTCACAAGCTGACGGAAAGAGTGCTGAAGGAAGATTTGTTTTATAAGACCCCAAGGATACTGCATTATGTAATATCTTTGTTGCTGCAATGGCAGAGGAATTACTAATGCTGTGTTGAATCCTATAATTGAATCATTTTGTTAATGTATATAAAAGCATAAAATGCGTTAATTATGTATTCCCTGCTAAAACTCTTCCCTATCTTATCTTAATAGCAGCTCGTGTTAAAGAATCAGATAAAAATTTTTATTCCTCACAATAAATTTTTATGCACTAAATGCATAAAGACTCTGATTGGTGCGTTGGACAATGCATATAAAAGCAATAGGAATATTGATAAATTTTTTTTTCAATAAAGTATAGATGAAAGGAGAGTCTTAAATAAATATACAGAAGGTTACATATAATAACGACAAATACAATTTGTGTAAATTGCTCATGCTTGTTATAATAAAATTTAAAGTATATACTTAATATCAACAATGGGAATCAACTGGCACAACATATAATAATATATGTGCCAATCATAAAGTAGTATAGAAAGGAGTAGTTTAAATGGGTGATGACATAGACAGAGGACTTTTGAATGTAACTTCTGAAATAGGCAAGTTAAAGGCCGTACTTCTGCATAAACCCGGTAAAGAGCTGGAAAGGCTCACACCTGAATATCTGAGACAGCTGTTGTTTGATGACATACCCTGGTTGAAGCAAATGAGAATCGAGCATGATGAATTTGCAGAGGTCCTGAGAAAGAGAGGCGCTCAGGTTCTTTATGTGGAAGACTTGCTGGCGGAGATTTTTGAAGATAAGCAAGTGAAGAAGAACTTTATCCATGACATGTTAAGACAGTGCAAAATCGATAATCCGGAGCTTCACCAGATAATATCTGACAACCTGAATGATAGAACTCCTGAAGAATTGGTTGAAGCAGTTATCGGAGGCTTGCAGAAAAAAGAAATAGAGGTTTCCGACAGGGAGTATAGCCTTACAGATTATGTAGAAGCCCAGTATCCTTTGTACATCGATCCGCTTCCTAATCTATACTTTATGAGAGATCCCGCAGCAGTAATGGGAAATGGTATAAGCATAAACTCAATGTATACGGATGCGAGACGAAGAGAGCCAATGCTTATGAGATATATATATGACAATCATCCTTTGTTCAACAAGGCCGAATCGCCCTTATGGTATGATCATACCATACCCCATAGCCTGGAGGGCGGAGATATGCTGGTGCTGAGCAAGGAGGTTATAGCCATAGGCTGCAGTGAAAGAACCTCGGCCCAGGGCATAGAAATGCTGACCAGAAACCTTTTCTCCGGCATGAAGGAGCTGAAGGAGGTTGTGGTGGTCAGAATACCGCCTTTGAGAGCCTTTATGCATCTTGATACGGTCTTTACAATGGTGGATTATGACAAGTTCACAATATACCCGGGAATCCAGGATAGGGTAGAGGTCTACAGGCTTGTCAGAGGTAAAAGCGGCAGGATTAGCGTGATACCTGAAGCCGATTTGGTAGATACCCTGAAGAAAGCCCTCGGAATCCCGTCTATAAAGCTTATAGAAAGCGGCGGAGGCGATGCTGTAACCGCTGCAAGAGAACAATGGAACGACAGCACAAACACATTGGCCATAGCACCGGGAGTGGTGGTGACCTACAGCAGAAACGAAGCCTCCAATGAAGTGCTGAGAAAAAATGGCATAGAGGTTGTTGAAATAGACGGCTCCGAACTGGTAAGAGGAAGAGGCGGCCCAAGATGCATGAGCATGCCGCTGGCAAGAGAGAAAATATAAAATAGGATTCAGAGCTCAGAACTCAGAGCTCAGGTGCTAGGGTGTGCCGCTGGAGCTTTAGGGAGGCAGGAAACACGGATTGACACTAAAATTCCATGGATTTTCACGGAGAAATTAAGCTGAGGTGTAGTGAGTATATATGGAGTTTTTTGAAGCTTCTTGAAGCTCTATGGTTATTATAACCTAAGACACCAGCGGCTGACCCAATAGGAATACCATATAGATACATAAAAGGAGGAATAATAAAATGGCGGTTAATTTAAAAGGCAGAAGTTTTTTAACTTTAATGGACTTTACTCCATCGGAAATCAGATATATGCTGGATTTGGCCCATGATTTAAAAGCCAAAAAGAGAGCGGGCATATATAATTACCTTCTCAAAGGTAAAAATATAGTTCTTCTATTCGAGAAGACTTCGACCAGAACCAGATGCGCCTTTGAAGTTGCAGCTTTGGAAGAAGGAGCCCATGTCACGTATTTGGATCAAAACAGCTCTCAGATGGGTAAAAAGGAATCCTTGGAGGATACGGCGAAAGTATTGGGCAGATTCTATGATGGTATTGAATACAGAGGCTATAAGCAATCAGCAGTAGAAGATCTGGCTAAATACTCGGGAGTTCCGGTATGGAACGGCCTTACCGACATAGACCATCCGACTCAGATACTTGCCGATATGCTTACGATTGAAGAACACATCGCAAAGCCCCTTAACAAAGTAAAGGTGGTATTTGTTGGAGATACAAGAAATAACATGTCCTATGCCTGGATGTATGGCTGCGCTAAGATGGGCATGCACTTTGTAGCATTAGGACCAAAGGAATTATGGCCCAGTGAAGAAATAATGAAACAAGTAACAGAAGCGGCGAAAGAAACAGGCGCCATCATCGAAGTTTCCGATGATGTGGATTTTGCAGTAAAAAATGCAGACGTAATATACACCGATGTATGGGCTTCCATGGGAGAAGAAGATAAGATACCGGAAAGAGTGAAACTTCTTTCCCATTATCAGATAACCATGGATATGATGAACAAGACAAACAATCCGGATGCCATTTTCATGCATTGTCTGCCGGCCTTCCATGATTTTGAGACCAAGATGGCAAAAGACATGATGGACAAGGGTTACGATATCAGAGAAGTCACCGATGAAGTATTTCGCAGCAGGCATTCTGTGGTATTCGACGAAGCTGAAAATAGAATGCATACTATAAAGGCAGTAATCGTAGCTACATTGTAGTCAAATAATAAAGCATTCATTAAATATGCACATTTTTTTATTAATAGTTTACAAAGGTAAAAGGGCTTCCTATATAGAATATGACTCTAACGTATTCTAAGGGTAGATATTCAATATTTTTAGCGAGGAGAGAAAAACATGGGCGCAACAAAAGTTGTGATAGCATTAGGGGGAAATGCCCTCCAGGAAGCAGGGACTCCGGCAACGGCCGAAGCTCAATTTGAAGTAGTAAAAAAGACGGCAGGATATATAGCAGAAATAAGTGAAAAGGGTTATGAGGTAGCAATAGCTCACGGAAATGGCCCTCAGGTAGGAAGGATACTTCTTGCTTCTGAGACTGCATCCTCAGTCACACCGGCAATGCCTTTCGATGTATGCGGAGCCATGAGCCAGGGTTATATAGGATACCATATACAGCAAGCATTGAAGCATGAGCTTGCCAAAAAAGGCAAGGATATTCCCGTAGTAACTTTGGTTACTCAGGTTGTAGTCGATAAAAACGACCCGGGATTCAAAAATCCGACAAAACCAATCGGTCCTTTCTACAGCGAAGAAGAAGCAAAAAAAATTGCGGCCGAGAAGGGCTATATAATGAAGGAAGATGCCGGAAGGGGCTGGAGAAGAGTAGTTGCTTCGCCTGTTCCTGTAAAAATCGTTGAACTGGATTCGGTAAAGAGGCTCTGGGATTCTACCATAGTGGTTACTGTCGGCGGCGGCGGGATTCCGGTTATAGAAAAGGAAGACGGATCTTTGGAAGGAGTTGCAGCGGTTATTGACAAGGATTTGGCTGCAGAGAGATTGGCTGAAGATGTTGATGCGGACGTTCTCATGATCCTTACGGAGGTTGAAAAGGTTTCCATAAACTACAAAAAACCTAATCAGCAGGATTTGGCTTCCATGTCCGTAGAGGAAGCTTATAAACTCATTGAAGAAGGGCATTTTGCACCGGGCAGCATGCTCCCGAAGGTGATGGCGGCTGTTAACTTTGCAAAATCAAAACCAGGCAAAAAAGCGATAATAACCTCCCTCTATAATGCAGTTGATGCTTTGGAAGGAAAAGCCGGTACAGTAGTGACGATGTAATGAAACACAATAAGTAAATATATATCATAGGCCTCATACCGCAGCAAGGAATACCCTTGCAGCAGCGGTGCGGGGCCTTATTTCTTATTGTCAGCTTCTTTTGCTCATGCTAATTTCTAATAGAAGAACATATAAATAGGATATACTTGAAGAAAAAGTTATTATATAATATAACCAATAAGAAATCTTTATTTCACATATCTTTTTGGACATTTTATACAAAGGGAAATTCAGCATTTTGTAGAAGTTTAATAATATTCAAAAAATTATGACATTCAGATATTTTATTGCATTGGGTTTTCGTTTAAATCATTGGAGGTGGATGATCTTGAAGAAGTTCGAGTATGTTAAACCATCAACGCTGGAAGAGATGGCCGATATACTCCAGCAATATGGGGACGGGGCCAAAATACTAAATGGCGGCACTGACCTTCTGGTCAGGATGAGGGATAATCTCGTAAAACCTAAGTTTGTGGTAGATATAAAAGGCATATCAGAGATGAAAAAGCTTGAGCTTACAGAAGAAGGCTTGTTTATTGGTGCTGCAGTTACTATGAATGAAGTTATCTGCAGCAATATTGTCTTGGAGAAGTATAGAATACTGGCAGAAGCGGCTCATGAGGTAGGTTCCTATCAGCTCCGAAATAGAGCCACCATAGCGGGCAATGTATGCAATGCTTCACCTTCCGGAGACACTATAGCTCCCTTATATGTGCTTTCCGCAAAGGTAAAAATCTATAGCAAAGACGGTATAAGGGTAGTTCCTATAGAAGATTTCATCCAGGGTGTAAGAAAGATTGACTTAAAGCCGGCAGAAATCGTTATGGGCATATCGCTTCCCAGTATAGAAGGCAAAAATGGAGGCTCATACTACAAGCATGCAAGAAGAAAAGATGTTGACCTTGCTACGGTTGGAGTCGCAGCTTTCCGCAATGAGGGCCGGTGGAAGATTGCATATGCGGCAGTGGCGCCTACCATATTGCGGGGGCATAAAGCCGAAGCAATATTGAATGACTTGAAAGAAATCAGTGAGGACACCTTGGGGCCGGCTATGGATGCGGCGGCATCCGAAGTAACGCCCATAAGCGATGTGAGAGCCGGCAGGGAATACAGGCTCGATATGATCAGGATAAGTCTCAAGAGGTCCGTATTAGCTGCACTTATGCAGTATCAATAGGAATTGGGAGGTATGGTTAAGATGAAACACCACATATCCTTTAACATAAATGGAGAGAAGGTTCGTCTTGAAGTGGAGCCCAACAAAACGCTTCTCAAGATGCTGAGAGAAGACTTGAACCTCACCGGTGCCAAGGAAGGCTGCGGCGCAGGCGAATGCGGCTCATGTACGGTCATAGTCGACGGCAAGGCCGTGAATTCCTGCATGATGCTCGCTGTTGAAGCAGACGGCAAGGACATAGTAACTGTAGAAGGGCTCGCAAAGAATGGAGTATTAGACCCATTGCAGGAAACCTTTATAAAAAATGCCGCTTTGCAATGCGGCTACTGCACTCCTGGGATGCTCATGTCCGCTAAGGCTCTTCTCATGAGAAATCCTAACCCCAGTGAAGATGATATAAAAGAAGCCATAGGCGGAAATCTCTGCCGCTGCACCGGCTACAAAGCGATAATTGACGCGATAAAAGAAGCAGCCGGCCAAATCAATTGATGGGAGGGTGAAAGATGTACAAATATGTAGGTCATGATGTCAAAAGAGTAGACGGCCTTGAAAAGGTCACCGGCTATGCAAAATATGTAGATGATATAAAAATGGCAGGAATGCTCTATGCAAAGATAAAGAAAAGCCCGTACGCCCATGCAAAGATTTTAAAGGTAGATGTATCCAAAGCTATGGCATTGGAAGGAGTCAAGGCTGTAATAACGGGAGCGGACGTGCCTAACAGAGTAGGCCTTTACCTGGAGGACAAAACCTTCCTGGCTGCAGATAAGGTGAGATTTGTCGGAGAAGCGGTAGCGGCTGTGGCTGCCATCAACGAAGAAATTGCAGAAGAAGCAATCGAATTGATAGAGGTAGAATATGAAGAACTGCCCGGGGTATTCAATGCCATGGATGCCATCAAGCATGATGCACCTCTCATACACGAAGACTTGGGGAGCTATAAATATGGTCCTATCTTTTTTCCGAAGCCCGGCACCAACATCAGCAATCACTATAAGATAAGGAAAGGCGATGTGGATAAAGGTTTTGCAGAAGCGGATTATATAATGGAGAATGAATTCTATGTTCCGCATATACAGCACGCCCCTATAGAAAATCACTCTGTAATCGCTTTGACCGAACCCTCCGGCAAGCTTACCGTATGGTCTGCATGCCAGTCGCCCTATGCGGTAAGAAAAGCTTTATCGGTAGCATTTGATCTTCCTCTTCACAAGGTCAGGGTCATTGCACCGGCAGTGGGAGGAGGATTCGGGGGGAAAGCGGGTACGACTCTGGAAGGCATCACGATACCTTTATCTAAAAAATGCATGGGAAGACCTGTGAAATTGACCTATACAAGGGAAGAAGACATGGTGGGCAGCTTTGTAAGGCAGGGCTGCCTGGCCAGAATAAAGACCGGCGTTAAAAAAGACGGGCGTATAGTAGCGGAAGAAAACACCTTCTATTGGGAGGGCGGCGCCTATACGGAATACGGCGTAAACATCGCAAGGGCAGGGGGCTATGCGTCGACAGGCCCTTATGATATACCCAATGTGAAAGCGGACTCCTATTGTGTATACACCAACCAGCCTGTAGGCGGACCATACAGAGGCTTCGGAATGTCCGAGATCCACTTTGCAATAGAACAGAACCTGGATATGGTAGCCATACAAATGGGTATAGACCCTGTAGAATTCAGAAAGATAAATGCCATAAAAGAAGGCGGCTATACAGTCACAAGCCAGCAGCTTTATAATGTAGGCATAACCAAATGTATCGAGGCTGTAGAAAAGGACATCGAATGGGGAAAGGCCAATAAGGCTTCTGCTCCTAACAAGCTGAGGGGCAAGGGGATTGCCTGCATGTACAAGGCCCCTTCTCAACCCAACAACGTTGCATCTTCAGCCATCATCAAGATAAATGAGGACGGCACTGCAAACCTTATGGTGACAGCCATGGATATAGGCCAGGGCTCCGACACTGTTCTGACCCAGATTGCAGCAGAAGTCCTGACTATACCAGTGGAAAAAATCAGCATTATATCCGGAGATACCGATGTAACGCCTTATGAATGGCAGACGGTTGCCAGCCGTATAACCTACTGCGCGGGGAATGCGGTTAAAAAGGCGGCAGAGGATGCGAAAGACCAGCTGTTGAAGCTGGGCTCAATCGGCCTGGGACTTCCTGCAGAATATTTGGAGCTCAAGGACGGATATGTAGTATCTGCTGTTTATCCCGACAGAAAGAAGTCTATTGCCTCTCTGGCCCTTGGCCTGGAAATGGCCGACGGCTCCGGAGTTCACGGGCCTATCATAGGCAGGGGCTCCTTTATACCTCCCAACGTGAGGAACACAGACAAGGAAACCGGTCAGGGCGAGAAGCCGGTCGCCTTCTGGACCTTTGGTGCTCAGGCGGTTGAAATAGAAATAGATATGGAAACCGGCCGGATAGAAGTTATCAAAGTGGCGGCTGCCTATGACGTGGGCAAGGTCATCAATCCTCAGCTTTGCAGAGGCCAGATCGAAGGCGGCATAGTGCAGGGTATAGGATCGGCGCTGCTGGAGCATCAGATAATGGAAAACGGCAAAGTGAAGAATCCTAACTTTGTAGATTATAAGATACCTGCTGTGAGAGATGTGCCTGAGATGGTGGTAAGGATAATAGAAGTTCCTGAAGTCACAGGCCCCTATGGAGCCAGGGGAGTAGGCGAGCCCGCCATGGTGCCTACGGCTCCTGCCATAGCCAATGCCGTATATAATGCGCTTGGCATCAGAATAAACTCTCTCCCGCTGAGCGCTGAAAAAGTTTTGGATGCCATTAAAAACAACAAAAGCGTAAGCTGCAAGATGGTTCAGAACAACAAAGGAGAGGATGGAGAAGGCCAGATAAAATGCGGGATCAACTAAAGCCGGTTTAAAAAATATATTGAAAAAAATATTTGTGCATGCTACAATGGGAAAAGTGCGATATTTTTAAGTCATGTACAGAGATGCTGACAAGATATTAAACTAAGGTTATAGGTGTATATAAAAGCCCTATATTGAATTATTATCTTGTCTGCATCTTGCAGACAAGATTTTTTATTTAGATCGCTTCATATAGAAGCTTTCTATATATAAATGGGACGGCTCTGCTGTCCCTGCGCATTATTTGGGGATAATGAAGTAGGGTTATCGCAATACTAATCTATAATAATAAATAAGGGGGTAATCAAATGGCAACAAGCCCAAACACTAACAAAGACACGGCAATCAGAAGAGGCGATCTGCCGTTATACAAGCTCATAATTTTAGGTCTCCAGCACACCTTCACGATGTTTGGCGCTACAGTATTGGTGCCTATACTGACTGGACTCAACATCTCTGTTGCACTGTTTACGGCAGGTATAGGAACCTGGTTCTTCCACTTTGTAACCAAGATGAAGGTCCCGGTGTTCTTAGGCTCCTCCTTTGCTTACATCGCCCCAATAATTCTGGTATCCCAGCAATATGGCGGAATAGCATATGCAACAGGCGGCTTGGTAATCGCAGGACTTATGTATTTACTATTGGCGGTAGCGGTTTACTTTGTAGGGCCTAAGCTTATATACAGCTTCTTCCCGCCCATCGTTACAGGCCCGATAATCATGGTTATAGGATTAAACCTGGCTCCGACAGCTGTTAATATGGCTAAGGATAATTGGCTTTTAGCAGGCATATGCCTTGCTACGGTTATAGCAGTCAGCCTGTTTGCCAAAGGCTTCCTGAAGGTTCTTCCGGTACTATGCGGCTTAATAGTTGGCTATATATCAGCGATAGCAATGGGCTTGGTAGATTTTACACCTGTAGCTCAAGCTGCATGGTTCGGCCTTCCGCCTTTTATACTGCCTAAATTCAGCGGTGCAGCCATATCCATAGTAGCTCCTGTTGCCATAGCCAGTATGGTTGAGCACATAGGTGACGTATTGGCAGTAAGCGCAACAGTAGGAGAAGATTTCGTTTCTGATCCTGGACTGCATAGGACACTACTTGGAGATGGTGTTGCTACATCCCTGGCAGCAATGCTTGGTGGTCCTGCAAACACAACCTACTCCGAAAATACCGGCGTTTTAGCATTGACAAAAGTATTCGATCCCTGGGTAATGAGAATAGCAGCTTGCTTTGCAATAGTGCTCTCTATGATTCCAAAGTTAGGTGCAATCATATCCACTATACCCGGCCCTGTTATTGGCGGTATATCCATAGTTCTGTTTGGTATGATTGCTTCAATAGGTGTTAGAACAGTTGTTGAAAACAAAGTTGATTTCTCTCTTAACAGAAACCTTATGATAGGAGCTGTCATACTTGTACTTGGAATCGGCGGTGCAGTATTTGATTTCAAAATATTTCAATTAGCCGGTATGGCTCTAGGCGCAATCGTAGGTATAATACTCAATAAGATTTTACCGGAAGACAAATAAATAAGAACAAAATCCAAAATCCTACTTCATTAATCATAAATAAATTAAGACTCAAAATACGTGCTCACGGGCACGTATTTTGATTTGCTGATTAAAATAGCAGCCCTACATGGCTGCTATTTTTTATGAAGCTTTATACTTGTTATCAGTGCCGCAACAGATTAATTTTAAATCAAGAAGAGGAATTCAGGATATTATATAGAATATACATACTAATCACAAAAAAACGTAAGAAATTTGTTGCTAATTAACATAGAAGTGGAGGAACTGAAATGAAAAAGGTAAGAGTAGAAGACAGTATAGGCATGGTATTAGGTCATGATATGACAAAGATCATACCCGGTGATTTCAAAGGTGCCGCTTTTAAGAAAGGGCATATAATTACCGAGGCTGATATTGAAATACTGAAAAGCATGGGTAAGGATCATATATTTCTTCTTGAGCTCAACGAAAGTCAAATCCACGAAAACGAAGCAGCAGTGAGGCTCGCTAATGCAGCAGCCGGTGCAGGTATTGAGCTTACCGAGCCTGCGGAGGGTAAAGTGAGCTTCAAAGCCAAATATGACGGCTTGCTCAAGGTGCGCAAGGAGCTGCTCTATGAAATAAACAGCATTGAACATATCAGCATGGCATCACTTCAGGACAATACTCCTGTAAAGGCAGGACAGCTAGTAGCGGGCACCAGGATCATCCCTCTCGTAACCGAAAGATATAAGATAGAAGAGGTAGAAAAAAGCTGTAAGGGAGAAGAACCGGTCTTGCAGGTAAAACCCTTCAGAAGAATGAAAATGGGTGTTGTAATAACAGGTAATGAGGTGTTCTATGGACGCATAGAAGATAAATTTGCTCCTGTATTTAAAAAGAAAATGGAGGAATATGGGGCAGAACTCATTGGCATAAAGTTTGCTCCCGACGATGCGGAAAAGATAAAGACAGCGATTTTGGAACATTTTGAGAACGGTGCCGACGGAGTGGTAACAGGAGGCGGCATGTCCGTAGATCCCGATGATGTAACTCCGGAGGGGATAAAGCTCACCGGGGCGGAGGTAATAAGCTATGGGGCGCCGGTGCTGCCGGGAGCTATGTTTATGATTGCCTATTATGGGGATAAGCCCATCATGGGGCTCCCTGCCTGCGGCATGTACCATAAAACCACCATATTTGATTTGATCTTTCCCAGAGTGCTGGCGGGAGAAAGGATCAAAAGGCGTGATATAGCTGCACTCGGCTACGGAGGCCTCTGTACCCAATGCAAGGTATGCACTTATCCTGCATGCCACTTCGGAAAAGCATGATGTAGAACTCAGGATTAAGAGCTCAGAACTCAGGAGCCAGGGTATTCCTCTTAGGTCAGCCACTAGCTTCTAGCCACTAGCCTCTGGCATTAAGGTGTGCCTCTGGGGTCAAAGGTTACGGCTAAAACTGAAAGACACCGGAGGAAACCTGCTTCATGTCATTCTGAATGGAACGCAGTGAAATGAAGAATCTCATAGAAAGGTGATTACATGTACTGATGTATATATATTGAAGTGTTGTCCTATTGCATGTCATCCTGAGTGAGGCACGAAGGAAGGATCTCAGACCCGAAAGGAATACCCTAGGGTTCAAAATAGAAGGAGGAGAAAATATGCGAGAGCTCATAATAATTAGAGGAGCAGGGGATTTGGCCTCCGGCGTAGGCCATAGATTAAAAAGAAGCGGTTTTAGAGTAATAATGCTTGAAATAGAAAACCCTACTGTGATACGAAGGGCCGTATCCTTTGCTGCAGCTGTATTTGCAGGTGAAGCAGAGATTGAAGGCATAAAGGCCGTAAAGGCTGATACCCATCAAGAAGCTGCAGCCCTATCCCAAACAAATATGATACCTGTTTTGATAGATCCTATGGGCGAAAGCATCAGGACACTAGAACCTGATGGAGTGGTAGATTGTATCCTCGCCAAAAAGAATCTGGGTACAAACATATGTATGGCTCCTGCCGTTGTAGCAGCAGGGCCAGGCTTTACTGCGGGCATAGATGTCCATGCGGTGGTGGAGACCAATAGGGGCCACTATCTGGGAAGGGTCATATGGGACGGATCTGCAGAGCCTAATACCGGAACGCCGGGAAACATCGGAGGCTACTCAAAGGAAAGACTTATAAAAGCCCCTGCTCAAGGCAAAGTGAGGATAATAAGAGATATAGGCAGCATGGTTAAAGCAGGAGATCCCCTCTGTGAAATAGAGGGCAAATATGCTCTGGCAGCTATAGACGGACTGGTAAGAGGCATGATAATCGACGGCAGCCGGGTCTATGAAGGAATGAAGATAGGAGATGTAGACCCCAGGGGAAGCAAGGTAGACTATCGCACTATATCGGATAAGGCAAGAGCTATAGGAGGAGGGGTTTTGGAAGCCTTATTGAGCATTTTTGATAGGAGGGATATGGATGCTTAATGAAAGAGGAATAACCATAGAAGAACTGATGAAACATGATATAATGAAGGATGCGTTTGTAGCTGCAGGGGAAGGCGGCATATCAAAGGTCATAACCGGAGCTAATATAATGGAGGTGCCGGATATTCTGGAATGGGTTAAGCCCGGCGAGCTCCTGATAACCACTGCTTATTCCATAAAAGACGATAAAAATGCCCAAAAAAATCTTATCCCCCGACTCAACAGCAAAGGCTTGTCGGGCCTGGCTATAAAAACCAAGAGATATCTGGAAAAAATCCCTGAAATAATGGCGGAAGAAGCGAATAAGCTTGGCTTCCCAATCATTGAACTTCCCTATGACCTCTCTTTCTCAGATCTTATGAATTCCATACTTCTTGAAATTTATAACAAGCAAGCCGATGTTTTGATGAGAATGGATGAAATACATCAAAAGATAACTGATGTAGTATTGTCGGGCGGAGGCCTTAGAGAGATAGGGACAACCTTGCATTGCATAACCAAAAATCCCATTGTTATAAAAGATAATATATTTTCAAAATCTGTTCCTGTAGCCCCTGATGAAGAAAAGCTTATTCTGGAAAAAGAAATCAAGGGCGTGATGAAGGCAGAAAATGCCTATACAGATTTATGCCTTGATATTTCAGCGGAAGAGCCCTGCAAGAAGCTCAAGGACAGGGTGGACGGCAGAGAAATCTGCAGATGCATATTCCCGATAATAGCAGGCAAGAGGCTTTACGGGGAAATCCATATATGGGAACTGGATAAAAAGATTACTGCGGTTGATGTGAGAGCCATTCAATATGCATGTACGGTGGTAGCATTGGAGCTTATGAAGCAGATGACCATATTTGAAGTAGAGAGCAGGCATAAAAACGAATTTTTAGAAGGGCTTTTATCCCCTGATGAAAATATAAGATCTGCATCCGTAAGTAAAGCAGATATATTTGGCCTGGACTCGGACTATCAATATGCAGTATTTTTAATATACATCGATGATCTGGAAAGTTATTTTTATGACAGCCCCGGAGAAAACGGAACGAAATTCAAGAATAAACTCATAAAAACCATTGAAGTAGCCGTGAAGCTGAGCGGTATCAAAATTCTTTCAGGCTGTAAAGGCAATACTCTGACTATAGTTCTGGCTTTCAGGGATATTGACGAATCAAAGTGCATAAAAGATATGAGCATAGACATGGTCAGGAGAATAATTGATGCATTAAAGCAGAACTATAATTATATATCTCCTTACACAGGAATAGGCCGATGCTATGGGAAGCTCAATGATTTGTGGAAAAGCCTGGAGGAATCAAAAAAAGCCCTATCCTTTGCCAGAATCTTTAACAATGATAATATCATACATTACGATAATCTGGGAATTTTCAGGCTTCTTTGCATGGAGCACCAGGAATCTGAAATACGCAGGTTCTATAAAGAAAACGTGGAACCTCTCTGCGAATATGATGAGCAAAAAGACGGAGAACTGATAAGAACGCTGAAAATGTATTTTGAATGCAGCGGCAATCTTAAAAAGGTATCGGAAAAGATGTATATACACTACAATACAATACTCTATAGGATTCAGAAAATACAACAAATAACAAAATTAGATCTGGCTAATTCTAATGATAGGCTTAATTTGGAGGTAAGTTTGAAAATAATGAGCATCATTAATGATGCAGCATTTTCTTCACAAGAAAACGATGTATAAAGTGCATAAAAATAATAATATATTTAAGGGAAACTTCATAAAAAATATACAAAGGAATATGGAGTAAAATAAAGAATTACTTATACATGAACAAAATCCCATAGGAATAGGTGATTAAAACGGATCAGATTTGTGTTATCGACGCACTAAAGATCGGAGACGAAGTAGAAGATATACTAGAAAAATCCGATTCCAGGCTTAGGGTTCATTCTATTTTCGAGCATGCTATAAATTTAATAAATGACAGCGATTGGATAATAACTTTGCTCCCTGAAGGTTATCCGGCAGGGCCGCAAGCGGTTATTTTGACACAAGAGAATTTTGCAAGATTCAAAAGCTTAGGATTGGGAGCGGCAGATACATTCGACTTTAATAAGTTGATAGGCACAAAGAAATCCCAAATCATTTATAGAAGAAGCGGAGACAAACCGGTTCCTGAAGACATAATAAAAGCCGAAAGCAACAACACATATTTTGAAAGCTTATTAAGTCAAAAAGGAAATAAAAACGGATTGTTGGGTAAAGATAATATGTATTCCAGATATGCAGCGCCTATTTTAACGGAGTTTCAAACCCTTTTCCTGGAGCAAAGGTTTGACGAAGCAGGAGAGAAGCTCCTGGGACTGATAGGGCTCGGCCCTGGACTTACACCTTCCGGGGATGATTTTGTTCTCGGCGTTTTCGCTGCCATATATTCCTTTGGGATGAATAAAGATATTATCTCTAGCCTGAAGAATATAATGGCTCAGAAAGCAAAAAATAAGACCAACATAATCAGCTATAATATGCTGCGCCAGGGTGCAATGGGAGGCTTCATAGAATGGGCGGAGGATATGGCCGACGCAGTTATATACGGAGACCCGCAACAGATAGAAGCAGCTTTTTCCCGGATGCTGAAAATAGGCAGCAGTTCAGGATCGGACATTTCGGCAGGCATACTGTTTGGTATAACGAATATATTGGCCTTACTGAAACAGGAAACAGAAACCACTGAAAGTCACTGAAAGTTTCATAATATTAAACTTATGTGAAATTTTTGATTGAAACCCTAGAGGAATACCGCATAGAAAATAAGGAGGTAAAATAATGGCTTCTAAATGGCTCATAAAGGAAAATTCCTATTATGACTCTGTAACATTGATGATCATAACCAAAGAAATCGAAGCGAGAGACGATGTAGAAAATGCTGTTGTGGTCATGGGCACGGATCTTAACAAAGATTTGCTCAACAATGTAGGACTCTTAAATGATGAAATCAACAAAACTACAGCAAATGACCTTATCATCGCAGTCAGAATGAAGGATGAAAGCAAGTTTGATGAAATACTTGCCAAGGTAGATGAGCTGCTGAACAAAAGAAAATCCGATGCAGGCGAAGATTATACTCCTCCTACATTGGACAGCGCTATCAAATACATGCCGGATTCAAACATGGTAGTCATATCTCTTCCGGGAGCATATGCTGCTGCTGAGGCTAAAAAGGCGCTGGAAAATGATAAACACGTCATGCTTTTCAGCGATAACGTTACCATAGAACAGGAAAAGGAACTCAAAGAGCTGGCTGTATCCAAGGGGCTTCTGATGATGGGGCCTGACTGCGGTACTGCCATGATAAATCAGGTACCTCTTTGTTTCTGCAACAAGGTTAATAAGGGCAATATAGGAATTGTCGGAGCATCGGGTACAGGAACTCAAGAAATAATGGTTCAGGTAAACAGAATGGGCGGAGGCTGTTCTCAGGTAATAGGCACCGGAGGAAGAGATCTGAAAAAAGAAATAGGCGGCCTCATGATGACACTCGGTATACAAGCATTGGCAAACGATGACAATACAGATGTAATAGTGCTTGTTTCCAAGCCGCCGGCACTTGAAATTGCAGAAAAGGTTCTTCAGACACTTAAAGAATGCGGCAAAAAGGCAGTGGTAGATTTTATAGGCGGAGATGACGAGCTCATAAAAAAATATGGCTTCATAGCAGCGAGCAGCTTGGAAGATGCGGCCTATAAGGCAGTAGCATTGGCAAAAGGTGAAGAGCCCAAGGATGCGCCAATATTTACTGAATCTGAAGATAAGATAGATAAATTAGCAGCTAAAGAAAGAGAAAAGCTTGCATCAAACCAAAAATACCTAAGAGGCTTATACTCGGGCGGAACTCTCTGTGATGAAACACTGAAGCTTTTCACTAAGGAATTCGGCGGGATATACTCCAATATACCCCTCACTCCTGAATACAAATTGGAAGACAACAAGAAAAGCTATAAGCATACCGCATTAGACCTTGGAGACGACGAATTCACAGTAGGAAGGCCTCATCCTATGATAGACTCCTATATGAGACAGCAAATGATAGTAAAAGAGGCAGAAGACAGCGAAATGGCAGTTCTCATCATGGATGTGGTACTTGGCTACGGCTCCAACGAAGACCCTGCAGGAAGCCTTGCAGATCACATAAAGCTGGCAAAGAAAAAATTTGCCGATAGAGGGCAATACCTCTGCGTAGTGGCATATGTATGCGGTACAAAAGCTGACCCTCAAAGCTATGACGAACAGGTTAAAAAGCTGGAAGACGCAGGAGCAGTGCTGATGCCCAGCAATGCTCAGTCCATAAGATTTGCAATGAAGGTAGTAAGGGGGTTATAAAATGTTGAAGGTAAATGAGCTTTTCAAAGAAGAACTAAAGGTAATAAACATGGGACTCCGATCCTTCGCAAATGACGTAAAATCCCAAGACGTGCCTGTAATACATGTAGACTGGAGACCCGTTGCAGGAGGCAACAAAAAGCTCTCATCCCTGCTCTCCAGACTCAAAAGCAAGTAGGAGACGAGGAGACGGAAAACACGGATTAACACTGAAAGGGAAGCTGATAAGAAGTCAGAGGCACAGTTCAAATCTCAAGCCTCGTGCCCCGAGCCAATACCCAAAAGAAATACCATAAAGTTATAAAATATAAGGGAGGAATACAATTGGCAAATATCGAACAATTAATAGAGCAAGCCAATAAAAAAGCTCTTGAAATCATCCAAAACGGCCAACCTACACTAGTAGACGTATCAACAGCAGGGGAAGCAATCCCCGGAATGACTAAAAAATCCATATTCCATGCAGGCCCGCCATGCAAATGGGAAAACATGAGCGGTCCGTTAAAAGGTGCGATAATGGGTGCCTTAATATATGAAGGCCTGGCTAAAGATGGAGAAGAAGCAGAAAAGCTTGCAGCATCAGGAGAAATCGAATTCGGTTCCTGCCACGAGCACAGCTCAGTCGGACCTATGGCAGGTGTTACTTCTTACTCAATGCCTGTTTGGGTGCTCCAAAACAAAGCCTATGGCAATTACTCCTATTGCAACATGAATGAAGGCTTGGGCAAAGCTTTGAGATTCGGTGCGTTTGGACCTGAAGTAATTGAAAGATTGAAATGGATGGAAAAAGTTCTGGGTCCTATTCTTAAGGAAGCTATAAAGCTTCATGGGCCATATGATTTAAAGACAATGATAGCTCAGATGATCCAAATGGGTGATGAAGGCCACAATAGAAACAAAGCCGGCACTTCCCTGTTCATCAGAGAGTTTGCACCATATATAGTTGAAACCAGCTTCTCACAAAAAGATAAGGCCGATGTATTGAAATTCATGAACGGCAATGACCACTTTGTGCTTAACCTCACGATGCCTGCCGCAAAATGCACGCTTGAAGCTGCAAAGGGGATCAAATACAGCACAATAGTTTATACAATGTCAAGAAACGGCACAGAATTCGGTATAAGAGTATCAGGATTAGGCGACAGATGGTTCACAGCACAGGCAAACTATATCAAGGGCTTGTATTTCCCCGGCTTCTCCGAAAAAGATGCCAACAGGGACATCGGCGACAGCTGTATAACAGAAACATGCAGCTACGGCGGATTTGCAATGGCAGCTGCTCCTGCAATAGTATTATTTGTAGGCGGCACACCAAAGGATGCTATAAACTACTCAACAAGTATGTATGAAATAACAACAGAAGAAAACAAAATGTATAATATACCCGCGTTAAACTTCAGAGGAACACCCACAGGCATCGACATAAGAAAAGTTGTAGAAACAGGTATACTTCCTATAATCAATACAGGTATGGCACACAAGGATCCGGGCGTTGGTCAGGTTGGTGCCGGACTTGTTAATCCTCCTATGAAATGCTTTGAAGATGCATTGGAAGCATTTGTAGAGGAACTGGAAAAGGAAGGACTTGCATAACTCAGGAGGTGTAATTTATGAGAAAGCCCCTTGAACACATTAAAGTGCTGGACTTTACAAGAGTCCTTGCAGGGCCCTACTGCACCATGATCCTGGCAAATATGGGTGCAGAAATCATAAAGATTGAAAGACCCGGCAGCGGTGACGACTCAAGAGACTTCGGCCCGTTTATGAATGGACAAAGCGCTTACTTCGTAAGCATAAACAGAGGCAAAAAGAGCATAGCACTTGACCTTAAATCCCCCAAAGCCATAGAACTGGTAAAAGAACTGGTAAAAGAAGTAGACATAGTTGCAGAAAACTTCAGGCCGGGCACCATGGAAAAGCTGGGATTGGGCTATGAAGAACTCAAAAAGATAAACCCGAAGCTCATATTTGCTACCATGTCCGGCTTCGGGCAAACAGGACCATACTCTAAAAGACCTGCCTATGACATGATAGTACAAGGAATGGGCGGGATAATGAGCATAACCGGAGAAGAAGGCGGAGACCCGGTCAGGGTAGGAACCTCCATTGGAGACATAACAGCCGGTATGTTTGGAACCATAGGCATACTCGCCGCCTTAGTGGACAGGGACATAAGCGGAGAAGGCCGCATGGTTGACGTAGCCATGCTGGATGGGCAGCTATCTATACTGGAAAACGCCATATCCAGATACACTGCTACCGGAGAAATACCAAAACCACTAGGAGCGAGACACCCATCCATAGCACCCTTTGAAGCCTATAAAACCAAGGACAGCTATGTGATAGTAGCCTGCGGAAATGACGCACTCTGGGAAAAATTCTGCAAGCTGACAAGCAGGGAAGACCTGTTAGCCATGGACGAATTCAAAACTAACCCTGACAGGGTTAAAAACGTCCGCAAACTGAAAGAATACATGACTGAAATATTCGGACAAAAGACGACGGCGGAATGGGATGAATACCTCAATAAGAACGGAATACCCTGCAGTGCCATAAACACGGTAGATAAGCTGTTCACCGACCCGCAAGTCACAGCGAGAAAAATGCTTGTTGAAGTGGAACAACCCGGAGCAGGCAAGATAAAGATAGCAGGGAACCCTATAAAGCTATCTGGCCTTGAAGAAGAAATTCCAAAGGATCCGGCTCCTCAAATAGGAGAGCACAGCGAGCTGATACTCAAGAAATACCTCGGCTATACCGATGAACAAATAGCTGAACTCAAAAAACAAAACATCATATAACACTAGCTAATAAGTGCGAAGAATATGGTCTTATGGGCCATATTCCAAGCGCACTTATAAATATAAAATAGTATAATAGGAGGTAAGCTTAATGATTAAAAATTGGGAAAACGTTAAAATCTATGACCTTTCACAACCAATAAGCCATCTTACACCACCATGGCCAACTTATGAGCCTTTGCAGATTAAATTCTTCAAGAGACTTTCTCCTAACGGAGCCAATGGTCAATTGATAACAACCTCAAACCACGTTGGAACTCACCTGGATGGTCCTCTTCACTTCGACACATCAGGAAGAGATATAGCATCCTTGGAATTAGAAAAATTAGTAGCACCTGGAGTAGTTGTTGACTTATCAGATATAGCAGAAGACTTCTCAATCTACACACCAAAGGACATCATGGACAGAGTGGAAGTTAAAAAAGGCGATATACTCATAATCAACACAGGCTATCATAAATATGGCTGGGATCAGCCAACAGCTGATGAAAGAAGATACATGCTGAGACACCCGGGTCCAAGCCTGGATTTCGTTCAGTGGGTAAGAGACATGGAAATCAAATGGATCGGTGTTGACTGCGGATCTGCAGACCATCCGATGAACACAAAGATAAGAGATTGGGAACCAAGAGAAGCAGCAGCATGCGACAAATATTTAAAAGGAAAATATGGCAAGAGCTTGGAAGAATTATATCCATGGCCGGAACACTATCAGGCTATGCATATAGAATTGTTCTGCAAGCCATATGAAGCAATCCATGCAGAGAACTTAGGCGGAGATATAGACAAGGTTCTCAACAAGAGACTTGTAATCGGCTGCTTCCCATGGAAATTCGTAGGCGGCGAATCCAGCATCTGCAGAATAGTAGCATTCGATCAAGAATAAGATATAAAAAAATGAGCTATCGGAGAATTGTCTCCGATAGCTCATTTTTTATGGAACTCAGGATTGAGAGCTACAAACCCAAAAATGCCGTGACTTTTTACTCCTGTCATCCTGAGGGCGTGCCCGAAGGATCTTGGACCCAAAAGGAATACCCAATGCGGGCTACTTTTTGTCATAAAACCTTATCCTCCTCATATACATAGATATAGAACATAGCTATGCCCAGCCATTGGAAAATCAAATTATTTATAGGAGGAGGAAAGCGGATGCCTGTTGAGCTAATAAAAAATCCTTTGAAGTTATGCAGGATAATTGGAGAAGAAGTGTCCAGCACTGTCGTGGAAGAAGACATAAACGTACCCGATGTAAGCCCTGATGTGTATAAAATACTATACCCCTCTGCGCGAGTCATAATAAAAGACTCAGAGACGGCAGGGGATAAAGTGATGATAGACGGCCAAGTGCTCATAAACATTTTATACGCCGCTGATTCAGAAGGCAGACCTCTAAACTGCATCAATATCTCTGCAGATTTCAACCATCCCATTGAAATGCCCGGCGTAAAACCTCGCATGAAAGAATGGATAGACGCTGTAGTACAACATGTGGAATGTAAGATAATAAACTCAAGAAAAGTCAGGATTAGAGTAATAATGGACATAAATTGCATGGTTGAAGATATATTTGACATGGAATTGCCCACAGATGCCAGAGGTTCATCGGACATACAGGTATTGAAGGAAAGTCTCAATGCTAAGGAACTCACCGGACTCACCAAGGACAAATATACCATAAAAGAGGAAATGGAGATGGGTTCGGATAAACCTGCAGTCGATGAAGTCCTGAAAACAGATTTCAAGGCCTCGGTCAAGAATTGCGAGACTATGGAAGGAAAACTTCAGATAAACGGTATTTTATGCTTTACCATGCTGTATAAATCGATGGATGCAGGCTCCGTAGAAAGCTATGAAGGAGAAATTCCTTTCTCAGAGTACATAGAAATTCCCGAAGCAGAAAGCAATATGGACAGCACGGCAGACCTGCAGCTCAAGGACTGCTATGTGGATGTATCTGAAAATGAAGAAGGCGAAAATAAGAAAATCTCCATAAATGCTAACATGGATTTGACAGGTAAAACCTATAAAGACGCAGAACCGGAGATCATAAGCGACCTTTACAGCCCTGCTTCAGAGCTCAATATAGAGAAGCTTAGCTATGAGTTCAACGAATTTATGGGCAGAGGTAACAGCAGCACTGTATTGAAGGAAAGCATAAATATCAAGCCCAAAAGCCCCGAAGTAGAAAAAGTGTGCTGCATGGATGCCAAGGTGATAGTAAATGAAGTAAAAGTAATGGATGATAAGGTTGCTGTAGAAGGCATAGTAGATGTAGACTGCATATATACCTCTTCCTTCAGCGGAGAACCTATGAATGTTTTGAAGGAACAATATCCATTCAAAGCAGTTCTGGATATGGATAATGTGAAGACAGAAATGTACGCCAAGGCAGCATGCAAGGTTGAGAACATCAGCTTCTCTGTCCTCAGCAGCACTGTCATTGATTTCAGAATAATCATAAATACAGTGGTCGATGTATATAAAAAGAAGACCAAGAAGATCATTGACAAAGTAGAAGAAAAAGAAGGAATAGCGCTGGACTACAACACCCTGCCTGCGGTAACTGTATATGTGGTAGGGAAAAATGATACGCTCTGGAAGGTTGCCAAAAAATATAACACCACAGTAGATGCCATAGCAAAGCTGAACAAGATTGAGAATCCGGATAATATCCACGAAGGCGACAAGATCCTCATAATGAAGAATATGAGACTTTCAGGCAAATAAAGCTATGAGATATAAAAATAGTGAGCTTTTTATAGGCTCACTATTTTTATGTCTCTCATCAGCCACTAGCCGCGGGCGTTACGCTTCGTTAACTTACTCTAAGGTTCTTTACAAAATTCCTGCTTAGATATGAGATTAGTTAAAACAAGAGTCTTAATTGACTTCCCTTCCGTGTTAATCTGTGAAAAAATCCGTGTCTTTCAGTGTTCGCCGTAACCTTTGACCCCAGAGTTCTATCACATAGGAATACCCAAAACTTAACTTGTGTATTATAATATAAGTAGCAATAAATTGGAGCGTGATAAGCATGAAATATACTCAAAAAGCACCGGCAAAGATAAATCTTGCAATAGATGTACTGCGCAAAAGACCTGACGGCTTTCACGATGTCATCATGATAATGCAGTCTATAGCACTATATGACACTATAAAACTGAAGCCTGTTCACGGAGGCAAGATTACCGTTACCTCCAATTCTCGCTGTATCCCTGAGGGCAGCACTAATATAGCATATAAAACCGCTGAATTCCTAAGGAACAAGTATAATGTAAAAGATGGAGCAGAAATATATATAGAGAAAAATATACCCGTATCTGCCGGCCTGGCAGGCGGGAGCACGGATGCAGCCGCAGTGCTCAATCTTCTGGACAAAGCCTGGAGTCTCAAGCTGACTAAGACAGAGATATTGGAAGCTGCAAAAAGATTGGGCTCCGATGTTCCGTTCTGTGTATCGGGAGGCACAGCTCTGGCTGAGGGCCTGGGGGAAAAGCTGACTCCTCTTAAGGCTATGCCCGAATCATATATACTTCTTGCCAAGCCGGATATAGATATTTCAACCCAAGAAGTATATGAAGGCATAGATATGGAGGAAATACTTGAAAGACCGGATATAGATGCCATGATCAGGGCCATAAATGAAGGCAGCCTGCACAAGATTGGAGAGAACTTATCTAATGTTCTGGAGTATGTAACTGTTAAAAAATGCCCCCTTATATCCGATATCAAAGCGAAACTGATGGAATACGGAGCCTTGGGCAGTGTCATGAGCGGCAGCGGCCCCACCGTATTTGGGCTCTTCGATGATCAATCCCTTGCATATAATGCTTATGACCATATAAAGCACATGGTCAACGAGATATTTGTGGTGAAACCTTTGCCCGATTGGGAAAATCTATAGCACGGGAGGAACTAGAGATGAATGCCATTGTACTTGCAGGTGAAAAAAAGGGAGAAAAAGCAAATGCAATAGAAAATAAGGCATTGCTCAAAATCAATGATAAATACATGATAGATTACGTATTGGACAGTCTGAGGAAGGTACCTCAAATAGACAAGATTGCTGTAGTAGGGGATGAAGAGCAATTATCCGGAGCTATAGCAAATAAAGTCGATTATATCATCCAGGGGACAGACTCTATTATAGAGAATATCATGATTGCCTTGGATTGCTTTACCGGTGACAAAGAAATATTGCTTCTCACCTGTGATATTCCCATGATCACCCATGAAGCCCTAGAGCATTTCATCAAAAATGCAAGAGAAAAAAATGCAGACCTATGCTACTCTATAGTTGAAAAAAGCTTAAATGATGAAAGATATCCGGAAGTCAAGAGGACCTACGCAAAGCTAAAGGAAGGTGAATTTACCGGGGGAAACGTATTTTATTTTAATCCGGAAATAAAGGAGCGATGCATGGATTTTGCCGACCAGATGCTGAAGTTCAGAAAAAGCCCTGCTAAGATGGCCGGGATATTAGGATTTGTTTTTCTGATAAAGCTTGCATTAGGAATCCTTACCATAGACGCTATAAAGAAAAAATGCGACAAACTGCTCAATATAAACGCTGCAGTGGTCATATCCCCTTATCCTGAAATAGGAAATGATGTGGACAAAATATCGGATATAGAATTTGTGAAAAAATACTTATAATTCAATAAGTAGAATGGTATATATATCTGGGCAAGTCGGGGGACGGAAACCATGACCTCAGCGGGCTACCCTAGCTCTCGCGACACGCAACTCGAAGCTCGAAATTTTTATATATTCCGCTGCAGTAAAATAGCATCCATGTATAGACTATACGTGACTATACATGGATGCTATTGTTTATAGAGCTTATCAATTTATACTTCCAATGGAAGCTTTTTTATTTTTTTGTCCGGATTAAGAAGGTATTTTTGATTTCATGTAGAATATATTTACTAATATTAAATATATATTTACCAATAGTAAATATGATAATTATATCAAGGAGGAATTGCTATGAAAAAAGAATACAAACAACTGGCTCCGGACTATAGACTCTTATTGGGCCCCGGACCCGTAGAGGTCTCTCCAAGAGTGCTGAATGCCATGTCGAAGCCCTTATATGGTCATTTGGATCATAAATTTTTGGACATTGCCAATGAGACAATGGAATTGCTGAGATATGCTTTTCAGACTGAAAATAGGATGACCTTGCCCATGTCAGGCACAGGAAGTGCAGGTATGGAGACCGTAATGGTAAATCTGCTTGAGCCCGGAGATTCTGCTATTGTATGTGTCAGCGGAGTGTTCGGCCAAAGGCTGAGGGATATGGCAGGCAGATGCGGTGCGAAAGTCATAAGCGTAGAAGCACCATGGGGTGAAATAATCGATCCTGAAAAAGTAAGGGAAGCTTTCAAAAACAACAGCAATATTAAATTGGTTGCAATAGTCCATGCTGAAACTTCAACGGGAGTCAAGCAGCCTTTGGAGGAAATATCAAGGATCGCAAAAGAAAATGACGCCCTTTTAGTGGTAGATGCAGTCACTTCATTGGGAGGCACTGATTTAAAAATAGACGAATGGGGTATTGACGCTTGCTACAGCGGCACTCAAAAAGCATTGAGCTGTCCTCCGGGACTATCTCCTGTAACTTTTGGCAAAAAAGCTATTGATGCATTAAATAACAGAAAAACAAAAGTGAACAGCTGGTATCTGGACTTAAGCATGATTCAAAACTACTGGGGACAGGAGAGAACTTATCACCATACTGCACCTATAAATATGATATATGGATTGAGAGAAGCTCTGCTGATGGTTTATGAAGAAGGTTTGGAAGAAAGGTTTAAAAGGCATCAGCTGAATTCAGACGCTTTTGTGGCCGGTGCGGAAGCAATGGGATTAAAAATGATAGTGAAGAACAAAGAGCACAGGCTTCCTACGCTCAATGCGGTCAGCATACCTGAAGGCGTTGAAGATGCAGCAGTAAGAAAATATTTATTAGAGAAATACGGCATTGAAATCGGCGGAGGACTTGGAGACTTTAAAGGCAAAGCTTGGAGAATCGGGCTTATGGGAGAATCTTCAAGCAGGAATAATGTGATACTCCTGCTGGGGGCGATGGGCGATGCATTCATGGCTCAAGGGCATAAGGCCGATGTTGGAGCTGCAATTACAGCAGCGCTAAACGTATACCAAAAATGCTAAGCATTTTTCTGGTTAAGGGGTGCGCAGCCTAGGGTCACTTCTATGGGGTCTTGTTACGGGGTTCGAGTATTAGGGCAGAGCTTCGAAGTGTTGCTTTAGATGTCCGCACCTCGTGCCTCGTACCCCGACCCCAGCGGCCAGCAATTAAAATTATGTATATAAAAACCACAGCCTGCAAAAGCTAACTGGAGACTTAGTCTAGCTGAGGATGTTTGCGGAAAGGCTGTGGTTTTGTGTTCCATGGATTTTTAATAGGTATAAAGGATATAACGGATTTCACTGTTCTTGGAGTCATGATCCTTATAGCAATATTTGGATTTTTCGTAGATAGGCCCGCTTTTAAAAGGCAAGGGCTTATAAAGGATGCCAAAATCACATCCGTCATCAGCATGGTTTTGGTTGTATCAGCTGTAGCAATGGCTTTAATAGCTAAATTAGCAAAGTAGATTTAAATTGAGGTGATACTTATGCTCCTGTTTGGTAAAAAGAAAAAAATACAGGAAAATGAAAGAGAAAAAATTCAAAGCACAGACTCTCTTGAAGTTAATATAGCCAAGGTTAAAGAGCTCCTGAAGGATTGCGATGATGTAGTATATAAAGAATTTGTGGTGGGAGTGGAACAGAAGCTTAGGTTCACCGTTGTCTATATAGACGGCATGATAGACAGTCGCAAATTAGATAATTCGGTGCTCAATCCTTTGATGATACAAGCGAGATATATACCTCCCGAAGCCCCTAAGCTGTCGGATAAGCTCTATGAGCTGGTGCGCTACGGTACTATCCCCGCTTCGGAGTTAAAGGAATCAGAGGATTTAAATGAAGCAATCCTGGATATCCTTATAGGTGATGCGGTACTATTCATCGACGGTACCAGAACCTTGATAACCATAAGCGTCAAGGGATGGCCATCAAGAAGTGTAAATGAGCCTACCACAGAATCAGTCATACGCGGGCCCAGAGACGGCTTTGTAGAGACCTTCAGAATGAATACTGCTTTGGTCAGAAGAAGGATCAGAGACCATAAGCTGAAGCTGAAGCAGCTCAGAATAGGAAAAAGAAGTCACACGGATATAGGAGTATTTTATATAGAAGACATAGCAAAGCCGGAATTAGTGGATGAAGTATTCAGAAGGCTTAAAAGCATAGAGATAGATGCAGTTTTAGATAGCGGTTATATAGAGCAGCTCATAGAGGATGATCCCTATTCACCCTTCCCGCAGATACTGGCATCTGAGAGACCGGATCACGTTGCAGCAGATCTTTATGAGGGTAAAGTAGTAGTTTTGGTGGACAATTCTCCAACGGGTCTAATCATACCATCTACATTTAACAGTATGTTTCAATCTCCGGAAGATTATTATGATAGATGGATTATCGCCACAGTATTGAGAATTATAAGATACGCAGCAAGCCTTATTGCCATGATCCTCCCCTCCCTGTATATATCTCTTACCTCATATAATACGGGTATACTTCCTACTAAGCTGGTGTTATCCATAGCCGCCTCCAGAGAAGGAGTGCCCTTTCCTGCCATAGTAGAAGCTTTTATAATGGAGGGAACATTGGAGTTGCTAAGAGAAGCAGGTATAAGACTTCCCGCACCCATAGGCAATGCCATAGGCATTGTAGGCGGTCTGGTAATAGGTGAGGCAGCAGTCAGGGCAGGCATAGTAAGCCCTATAATGGTAATAATCGTTGCCATAACCGCAATCGCATCCTTTGCCAACCCGAGCTACAATCTGAGCGTAGGCTTCAGGCTGCTGAGGTTCAGTCTGATGCTAATATCTGGAATATTGGGTTTATATGGCCTGGCGCTGGGGCTGATAATAATATTTACTCATATGGCGCGGCTGAAAAGCTTCAATGTACCGTATTTGACGCCATTTGTGGCCATAGAACCCAGTGATTTCAAGGATACCATATACAGGGCTCCCACATATAAGATGATCAAAAGGCCTCCTCTTACCTCAAAAAATGTAGTCCGAATGAGAAACAACAGGCCTGTTATAAATGACAAAGCCAAAGGAGGCACGAAGGATGATAAGAGACAATGATATCATAAGCCCTTATCAAATAGCTATGATAACCATTATGACAATAGTCGGGGTAGGCATATTTTCACTGCCCTCACAGCTGGCCAAAACTGCCGGCACCGATGCCTGGTTTATTATTATAATAGGCGGCATCATAAACATGATAGCGTTATATATTATATTGGTCCTTGCCAATAGATTTCCGGGCAGAACCTTTCCTGAATTCACGGGGGAAATAATAGGCAAGATTCCTGCTATTTTGCTAAATCTTATATATGCCATATACTTTACAATTTTTATAGCTTATGAAGCCCGCTTATTAAATGAGGTCGTAAAAATATTTCTTCTATTCAGAACACCCTCTGAGGTCATAATAATAAGCCTTATTTTGGTATGCACCTATGCGGTAAGGGGAGGAGTGGAATGCATAGGAAGGGTCATGGAGCTATTCTTCCCTATTCTCTTCATACCCTTGTTTTTCATATTGCTTCCCGGCATGGCGGAATTTAAAATGACCAATATGCTGCCTGTTTTTCAGGATATCCCATCCAAGATATTGCTCTCTATCCCTATCATGTCCTTGAGCTTTGCCGGCTATGAAGTACTGCTTTTTTATATCGGCTTTATGGATAAACCCAATAAAGCTTATCTAAGCGCTACAATTGCCATGGCTTTCATAACACTATCCTATGTAGTGATCACTGTATTGTGTTTTTCCGTATATGGTGAAAATCTGATAAAAGGCTTGCAGTGGTCTCTTCTCGGATATGTTAGATCCATAAACCTGCCCGGGCTCTTTATAGAAAGGCTGGATGGTGTAATGCTGGGCATATGGGTCTTCACCGTGTTTACCACAATGGTATCCTTCTATTTTGCCCTTACTTATTCATTGTCAAAGATTTTTGGCGCAAGCGAGCAAAAGCAGTTTGTCCTGCCTATGGTACCTTTAATATATTATATTTCTTTGATACCGGAGAATGTTGCTCAGATAAATAAATACAGCGTGTATATATTTCAATATCTTGGCAGGGTATTGATATTTATAGTGCCTCCTATTCTGCTTATTATAGCAAAGCTCAGAAAGAAGGGGGGCATGAAGGCATGAAAAGGCTGAAGCTGCTTACCTTAATACTTATATGCACAGCAGCTTTATCCGGCTGTTGGGACAAAATTGAAATAGATGAAAGAGCCTTTGTATTGTCCTTGGGCGTAGATAAGGCACCTGAAAATGCGGAAAGCTCGGAAAAATACTTGATAACCTTCGTCAATCCTGATACCGCCGAAGCAAAGGAAGGAAAAGTGCTTGATTTTGTAACCTATGATACTCTTGCTTCCTCCTACAATATAGGAGTTACTAAGCTTCTTCAGAGGTTTTCAAAAATTCACAGCTATGATCATACTAAGGTGCTCATATTTGGGGAAGATCTATTGACAGATGCAAATCTTGTAAAGGATGTTCTCGATGCCTTCGGCAGAGGCCATCAGTTCAATTCCAGCATGCTGGTGTATATGACTCCCGGCAAGGCTGCTGATATATTTAAGATCAAGCCCAAGATGAAAAGCCTTCTGGCCTTTTATATAACCGGCATAGCCGATAATGAAAGATTAGCAGCACGAATAGGAAGATTGACTTTTCTCGAGTTTACCAAGCAACTGGCTGACAATCATGGAGATGCGGTCATACCCAGCTTAGTACCTTCCGCC
Source organism: Lutispora sp. QWL-02 (assembly GCF_058315355.1). NCBI lineage: Bacteria > Bacillati > Bacillota > Clostridia > Lutisporales > Lutisporaceae > Lutispora > Lutispora sp. QWL-02. The sequence goes on along the minus strand of NZ_CM177762.1, from coordinate 4,471,663 downwards.
GATGGATTGACCACTCAATATTTGGGCATCATAAAGGACTTCAAGCATACAGGTCATCTGGATGAAAAAGAGACAATAGCATATAAATGGCTCAATGGCAGGGCGAAAGGCGGAGTCATAGAAATGAATCATGGCGCTTACTCATCTCCTTTTACCTATTTCACCTTCAAAAGAAGAATCAATCTGGATAAGGTGGAGGGCGGGAAGATTTATCTTATTTACAATCTGGAGACAGAGGGTTCTATAGAAGAATACAGGCTTGGCAGCAAGCTTATGGATGAGAAAACGCTGAAACAGCTTGAAAAAGAATTGGAAAACATCATAGAGAGAGATTGCAAAGACTTGATAAAAAAAATGCAGGAAGAATACACTGTTGACCTTCTGGGAGTTAGAGAGTATCTATACAAATATCATACTAAGCTCTATAAAAGCATAGAAAAGGATTTTGAAGAATTCTTTCAGAGGAATGTGGTAATAAATGTCCAGGCCGATGCAAAGATCAGAAGGATAGGAAAAACAGAATAATAAGGGATAATTTGTATAGCAAGACAATCTGATGGTTATAATGTAATTGTAGGGAACGCATTTCATGCGTTCTGCAGATGGTGTACTTGTGACTAGCAACTAATTCTTACAAGGAGGATTGACATGAAATATAAAATCATATCTTTTATACTGGTTGTCTTCTTCATATACGGCATGCTCATGAATTTGCATATTAATCAGGACTCCATTCTGGGAGACATCAAGGATAAAATAATAAGGCTTCATGTAGTTGCCAACAGTGATTCTCCTGAAGATCAAGCTTTAAAGCTTCAGATAAGAGACGTAATAATAAAAGAACTGGAACCAAAGCTCAAGAATCTGAAAAATCAAGATGAAGTAAAAAAGCTCATATGCGATAATATGGAAAAGCTAAAAAAAGCTTCGGAAGAGGAAATGCGGAGACTGGGAGAAAACTTTCCTATAGATATTGAACTGGGTACCTTTGAATTCCCTACCAAGGTTTATGGACCGCTTACCTTCCCTGCCGGCTCCTATCAAGCATTAAATGTAAAGATAGGTATGGCCCAAGGAAAAAACTGGTGGTGTGTCATGTTCCCGCCGCTGTGTTTCGTGGATATAGCCCAGGGAGTGGTTTCTGATAAATCCATAGAGGATTTTAAGGAATTGCTGGATGAGGAAGAACTGGAGCTTTTGAGATCCGGAGAAAGAGACGGCAAGAAAACTGTAAAAGTAAAGTTCAAGCTGGTTGAGATGGCCAAGGATTTGAATAAGAATATAGCAAAGATAATCAAAGCAGCAGACGGAAAATAGAACTCAGAGCTCAGAGCTCAGAACTCAGGAAATTAGGGTATTTCTCCCCCCAAGACCCCGGAGGAATACGCTGAGGCCATGGGCTAGAAGCTAGAAGCCACTAGCCCATGGCTCATATATTATTTATTATGGAGCATTTCGTGGCTATCCTCGCTCATGTTTCTATAAAGCGATATGATTGAAGGATTCTCCTCAGAAGTCTTGATCTGAGATACTCTATCTGCCTTATAGAGGCCTTTTGCTCTTTCTTCTTTTGACGAAGCAGAGCTTGCCAAAGGCTGGCCGGCACCGCCAATGCAGCCTCCAGGGCATGCCATTACCTCTACGAAATCATATTCAACTTCCCCGCTTTGTATGGATTTAATGAGCCTGTTGGCATTCTCAAGGCCGTTAACTATGGCCAGCTTGATGATTTTGCCATCCAGCTCTATCTGGGTTTCCTTTATGCCTTCCATGCCTCTTACATCGTCGAAGGACAGACTCTTTAGGTGCAAAGCGGTTTTGTGCTGATATAACCTTCTCAGCACTGCTTCCGATACTCCGCCGGTCACGCCGAATATCACACCGGCGCCGCTGGCCATACCGAAGGGCATATCAAAGGAATCAGGCTCCAATTCGCTAAACTGCAGACCGGCTTCCTTTATCATCATGATCAATTCCTGAGTAGTGATCACTGCATCTATATCCTTTTCACCGGAATTTGAGAACTCCGGTCTTTTGGCTTCATATTTCTTGGCAGTGCAAGGCATTATCGAAACTATAAAGGTGGACCTTCCATCCTCTGAGCCTCTATAATGCTGCTTAACGACAGAGCCAAACATTTGCTGGGGTGAGCGGCAGCTGGAGATGTTGTCCAGAAGCTCCGGATATCTGTTCTCTGCATGCTTCACCCAGGCAGGACAGCAGGAAGTAAATAATGGCATTTTCCCTCCGGAAGATAATCTTTCTGCAAATTCCTTGCTCTCTTCCATGACTGTAAGGTCGGCGGCAAAAGCCGTATCATATACCTCATCAAAGCCAAGCCTGTGAAGCGCTGCTACGATTTTGCCCGTCACTGCCTCCCCCGGATCAAGGCCAAAAGCCTCGCCCAGAGCCACCCTTACCGCAGGAGCTATCTGAGCTACAACCCTTTTCTTTTTATCATATAAGGCTTTCCATACCTCATCCGTATCATTTTTTATAAGCAAAGCGCCTGTGGGGCAAACCGTAATGCACTGGCCGCAATTTACGCAATCAACCTCTCCGAGCTTCTTATCGAAGGCAGGAACGATCTTAATATTTGAACCTCTATTGGCAAACCCGAGAACGCCTACGCCCTGTACTTCCTCACACATTCTCACGCAGTCTCCGCACATGATGCATTTATTGGGGTCCCTTACCACAGAGGTGCTGCTGTCATCGATAGGAAGCCTTCCATTCTTGGTATCAAATCTGACCTTCCTCACTCCAAAGCGTCTTGCCAACTCCTGCAGCTTGCACTGATTGTTTTTCTCACATACGGTGCAATCACGATGATGACTGGACAGCAGCAGCTCTAAAATCATACGCCTGTGCTTCTGAAGCTTGGGTGTGTTGGTGAAGATTTCCATGCCATCCTTAGGAGGGGTTGAACAGGATGTAGATATATTTCCCCGCTTATCTTCCACTATGCACATTCTGCAAGCTCCGTAAACGCTGAGATCAGAATGGTAGCAAAAAGTAGGGAGTTCTATGCCGGCTTTTCTTATGACTTCCAGAACATGCTGCTCTCCGTCAAACTGAACCTTTTGACCATCAATTATCATAGTACCCTTCATGACTAAACCTCCTTAATAGCAGAAAATGGACAAATCTTTATGCATGCACCGCATTTTATGCACTTGCTCGCATTTATTCTAAAGGGCTCCTTCAGCTTGCCCTCTATAGCGCTTACGGGACAAGACTTTGCGCATTTGCTGCAGCCCTTGCACAAATCTTTATTTATAGCTATGCTCTTCAAAGCTTTGCAGGTTCCGGTAGGACATCTCTTGTCCACCACATGGGCAATATATTCATCTCTGAAATGCTTCAAAGTGCTTACCACAGGATTGGAAGCTGTTTTGCCCAAGCCGCACAAGGAAGTCTCGCTTATGGTATCTGCCAATTCCTCCAGCAGGGCAAGATCCTCCATGGAGCCCTTGCCTTCCACTATGCGCTCCAGTATATCCAGCATGGTCTTTGTTCCTACTCTGCAAGGCACGCATTTGCCGCAGGATTCATTCTGGGTAAAATTCATAAAAAATCTTGCAACCTCTACCATGCAGGTATCCTCATCCATGACCACCAGGCCGCCGGAGCCTATCATAGCCCCTTCCTTTTTCAATGAATCAAAATCCAGAGGCATATCAAGATGTTCCTCAGTGAGGCAAGCTCCCGAAGGACCGCCTATTTGAACCGCCTTGAATTTTTTATTGCCTTTTATGCCTCCGCCGGTCTCAAAGATTACATCTCTTAAGGTAGCGCCCATGGGCACCTCGATCAATCCGGTATTGTTTACATTTCCTGTAACGGCAAAGGCTTTTGTACCGGGGCTCTTCTCCGTGCCTATGGTTTTAAACCAGCTGCTTCCGTTATTCAATATGCTGGGCACGTTGGCGAAGGTCTCAACATTGTTCAGCACTGTAGGCTTGCCCCAAAGCCCGGCTTCTACCGTCCTGGGAGGCTTAACCCTCGGCATCCCTCTCTCACCCTCTATAGAAGTTGTAAGAGCGCTTCCTTCACCGCAAACAAATGCTCCGGCTCCCTGATTTATGTGAATATCAAAGCTGAAACCCGAATTCAATATGTTTTTTCCCAAAAGACCGTATTTGCGGGCGCTTTCCAGAGCAAGATTCAATCGCTTAACGGCCAGGGGATATTCCGCTCTCACATATACATAGCCCTCTGTGCTGCGGGTAGCCACGGCTGCAATAAGCATGCCTTCTATTATTCTATGGGAATCCCCTTCCATAAGGCTTCTATCCATGAAAGCTCCCGGGTCTCCCTCATCTCCGTTGCACACCACATATTTGACAGGGCTATTCTGAGATAATACTTGAAACCATTTTTTACCTGTCGGAAACCCGCCGCCGCCTCGTCCCCTCAAGCCTGAATCGGAAATTTCCTGACATATATCTTCCGGCTCCATATCGAAAACGGCCTTATAGAAAGCTCTATATCCGCCTTTGGCTATATATTCCTTTATAGACTCTGCATCAATATGCCCGCAGTGTTCCAGAACTAATCTTGTCTGATTCTTGTAAAAAGGTATGGATTCCTGCTGCGGATATATTTCTCCGTTCTGGGAATACATCAATCTCACGATAGGAACACCGTTTATGATCGTTTCATTTACGATCTCTTCGCAATCCTCCAGCCTGACCTGCAAATAAAGAAGATTATCAGGCTCGATCCTTACCAAGGGCCCCATCTCGCAAAAACCATGGCAGCCGCTTTTACTCACGCCTATACCGCAGTTATCTTCTGTAAACTCAATTTCAGCCAAAAGCCCTTTAGCCTCTATAAGGCTTTTTATCTTTTCATAGATTTCTATGGAACCGCTGGATACGCATCCTGTTCCGGCGCATATCAGAACCTTTTTGTTCTGCCTTTGGAGAGCTTCCTCACATAGCTTGGAAAATTCCTTAAAATCTGCTTTATTGCGCAACTTCATGTAAAGCTTCCTCCTTCAGAGTATTTAATATTTCCGTAACCGCATCAGGAGTCATTTTAGCGTACACCTTGTCGTTTATTGTGATTACAGGGGCAAGTCCGCAGGCTCCCAAACAGGATACTGTTTCTACGGTAAACATAAGGTCGTCTGTAGTATGTTTTTTATCGCTCAGGTGGAGATTGTCTCTTAGTGCATTAAGTATGGGAATTGATTTTCTTACATGACAGGCAGTACCATCGCAAACTCTGATTATATATCTGCCTTTAGGCTCCAGGGAAAAGTTTTCGTAGAAGGTTGCCACGCTGTATACCTTTGCAGGAGTGATCTCCATTTGAGCTGCTATGTATTTTAATATGTCTTCGGGCAAATATCTGTATTCCTTCTGTACTTCTTGCAAGATAGCTATCAATGCGGATTTTCTTTTGTTGTGCTTCCTTAGGATTTCATTGACATTTTCCAGTTGACGGGTTGTCATAAATATTCCTCCAATCAGCGAATAATAGCAGAGCTATATTATAATACAAATTGTTAAATATTTAACATTATATCCTAATCCTAGGCTTAAGTCAATCTGTTTTAAGGTATTCCTACTATTCAGTAAATACAGATAATTCAAAATATCCGAGTGTTCAATCCAGGCTTTGATAAAAGACTGTGAACATTAAAAAAGCATATTATTTTCCATATTGATGTTAAAAATGTAACGAGAATAATATGGACTTTACCTTCATGTACTGTAATTGCTATGGAAATCGGTTTTGTTGTTCTAACAATAATCTATTGGTAAAATCTATGAAAAAATAAACGACATAAAATAACCTCTTGCTGTAAAAAATAGATTAAAACAGCAGGAGGTGTTTTTATGTTCTTGAAGTTTTTGAAGAAATATAAATTTATAGTTATTGGAGCATTTTCCGCAGCCGTTATTTCAGGGCTTCTCTATTCCGGATATTTGATAAACCCATTCAGGTACGGAATGGAAACGATACTGCTCAAATGGGGCTCCAGCGGGGATTACGTATATGTGGTTCAGGATAAGCTCAAACGATGGGGCTATTATAAAGGCAACATCGATGGAATATACGGTACTGAAACCCGCCAGGCAGTATTGGATTTTCAGAGAAAGAACGGTCTGAGAGCAGACGGGATAGTAGGTGATGAGACAGCAAGAGCCCTGGGCATGAACGTGCCTCCGGAGTCCAGCGCTTCCTCGGGAGGCGGAGGTGTAAGAAGCAATGAGGTATATACCTTGGCCCAATGTATACATGGCGAAGCCAGAGGTGAGCCATACATAGGCCAGGTTGCTGTCGGCGGTGTAATAATGAACAGGGTGAGAAGCCCTCTTTTTCCCAACACCATAGCAGGTGTAATATTTCAGCCGGGTGCCTTTACTGCCGTGGATGACGGCCAGATGTTCCAGCCGCCCGGGGATACTGCCATGAAGGCTGCTCAAGATGCAATAAACGGCTGGGACCCTTCGGGAGGGGCACTCTATTATTATAATCCCGCAAAGGCTACCAGCAGTTGGATTTGGTCCAGACCTGTCATAAAAGTAATAGGCAAGCACTATTTTGCCCGATAGGAGGTGAAAGGTATGGAAGAAAAGCGCAGGGAAGATAAGCATGAAGATGAAAGAGACAAAAAGTACAAACGCAATTTAAATATATGGAGGGGTCTGACCTTGGCCTTGGCCATAGCTCTTATCGGAGCGGGAGGCTATGGATATAGAATATATGCCCAGAGGAATGAATATAAGACCTTTCTCCAGAATCAATATCAGAGATCTTTCAGAGATATGGTGCAGGAAGTGGAAAATCTAAAAGTATTGCTGGATAAGTCTGAGGTTACTGCCAACAATGTACAGAGCAACCAGCTGATGAATCAGATATGGAAATGCGGCTATTCGGCATCTCAAAGCCTCAGTCAGATCCCCATATCCCAAGGCGTTCTGGAAAAAACTCATAAATTTTTAAATCAAGTATCAGATTTCAGCTTGTCTATATCAAGGGAAAATGCTGCCAATAAGCTGATGAACCAGGAACAGCAAAACTTGCTGTCAAAGCTCAATACTCATGCAGCAAGCCTAACAAAAGAGCTTAGAACTATGCAGGCGGATATAAACAAAGGGAAGATACAATTTGGAGAAATAGCTGAAAAAGGCCCCTTTTATCTGAAAAGGACTCCCGGAAATGCCACAGACACACAATTCGGCACCTTAGAAAAACGATTTACCGAATATCCGTCCATGATTTATGACGGACCTTTTTCCGATAATGTGATAGATGGGAAGCCGAAGGGCCTGGGATCAGAAAAGGATATTGATATGAATGCCGCCCAGGATAAGGCGAAGAAGTTTGTCGACGGGCAGAAGGCAGGCAAGATTGTTGAGGCAAGCTCCGGCAAGGGCAAGATCAGCACCTTCGGCCTTGAAATAATACCGAAGGATGGAGACAGAAGCAAATCTATATCTATTGATATAACTAAAAAAGGCGGCCATGTTCTTTGGATGCTGGATCCCAGGGCGGTAAACGAGAAGAAGCTCACAGATGAGCAGGCTATAGAAAAGGCAAAAACCTTCTTGAAGGCTCAGAATTTTGGAAATCTGGAGAATACCTATTATTATAAAAATGACAACACCATCACAGTGACCTTTGTGGCCGTAGAAGGAAACGGGGTATTGGTATATCCTGATCAGATGAAGGTGAAGCTTGCCTTGGATAATGGTGATATTGTGGGCTTTGACGCTTATCCCTATCTTATGGCCCACCACCAAAGGACCATTCCCAAACCGGCCATAACAGAGGCTCAAGCCCGGGCAAAGGTGAGCAGCAAGGTTCAGGTAAACCGAGTAAGGCTGGTGATAATACCAATGCCGGGAGATCAAGAGCAGCTCTGCTATGAATTCAAAGGAATATATAACGGGGCCGATTATTTCATATATATAAATGCGCAGAACGGCAATGAGGAAAACATACTGCGCATCATCAAAGAAGCCAACGGAATATTGACGCAATAGATAGAACTCAGGGCTCAGAACTCAGAGCTCAGGAGAACACGGATTAACACTGACGCAGTTAAGGCAAGAGAAACCCTTCCGCCCTCTATGACTCCGGCAGCATGAAAAATTTGCATGTGTAAATAAATTAATACAGGAGAAAATATAAATACAGCCTAAAAAAACAGGAGGTGCGGCCATGAGCAGAAAAGGCCTTATGTCTGAGCAACTTAAATATGAAATTGCCAGAGAACTGGGAGTAGACCATATCGTGAGCTCGCAGGGCTGGGGAGGAGTCTCTTCAAGAGACTGCGGCAATATCGTAGCTAAGGCTATAGAAATTGCCAACGGAAAAGTTGGCGGCAGGTAACAGTCAAAGCAAAATAGGCGGTGGGAAATTCTCACCGTCTATTATTTTTCTTATGGCAAAATTTTTTCTACAGCATGACAAAATCATATGCTATAATGTTTACAAATCAAGCTGGCGGGGACGGTTATCGATAGCTCAAGGAAAGGATGATACGATGGCGCAAAAACTTATCAAGCTTAAAGGAAATACATATTATATAGATAGTGCAGTAAACATAGGTATAATAAGCGACGGCAGCGGCAGTGCCGTTATAGTGGACACGGGCCTGGATGATGATATGGGGCGAAGAATATTAAAGCTGGCGGGAGAGGAAGGCCTCGTACCTTCGGCTATAATCAATACCCATTCCCACGCAGACCACTGCGGGGGCAATAGCTTCATATCAAAAAGAACCTCAGCGCCTATTTATGCATCTGCTTTTGAAAAGGCGTTGATTGAAAATCCTATATTGGAGCCTTTTTATCTTTTCTCGGCTGCTCCGCCAAAAGAGATGAAAAATAAGTTTCTTATGGCAAAGGATAGCACCGTGAATCATATTATAGTAGAAGGAGAAATACAGATTCAGGGCATAAACCTTAAAATAGTGCCTCTGAAGGGCCACTCTCCCGGTATGGTAGGCGTTGCCACAGATGATGATGTCCTATTTGTTGGAGATGCCCTGTTTTCCTTAAACATATTGGACAAATATGGATTGGCATATTTTACAGATATAAAAAATACAATAAACACCCTTGAATATTTAAAAAGCTTAAAGTATGATTATTTTGTTCCCAGCCATGGAGACATACTGGAGGACCCCATACCCACCATTGAAGCCAATATGGCGAGGATTGACAAAATTATATCCCTAATAACTAATTACTGCTTCGACTACAGATCAAGGGAAGAAATCACGGCATATATGACAGTTTACTATGATATAAAGCTGAATATGGGGCAGTATTATCTTACCTCATCAACGGTATCTGCATTCTTATCATATATGACAGATGAAGGTATTTTGAAAGCGGAAATACTGGGAAACAATCTGAGGTGGATAAGGGTTTAGTAGAAACGAAAGGATTTGATATATATGGCAAAAGCATTGGCGCTTATGTCCGGCGGCCTCGACAGCATATTGGCGGCAAAGATAATTGCAGATCAAGGCATTGAAGTAACAGGCCTTTGCTTCAAGTCGGCTTTTTTCGGCAGTAAAAACGCTGAAAGAATGGCTGCCCAAATAGGCATGCCACTTATGATAGTTGATTTTACCGACGAGCATCTGGAGATGACCAAGCAGCCGAAGCATGGCTACGGCAAGAACATGAACCCTTGCATAGACTGTCACGCGATGATGCTTAACTATGCAGGCAAAATTATGGAGGAGCAGGGCTATGATTTCCTTATAACAGGTGAAGTTCTAAACCAAAGGCCCATGTCACAAAATTATAAGGCTCTTCAAACCGTAAAGGAAGAGTCGGGCTATGAGAACAAGATATTGAGGCCTCTGAGTGCCCTGAACCTTCAGCCTACAGAGATGGAACTAAGCGGTATGGTGGATAGGAACAGGCTCTTAGGCTTCAACGGCAAGACGAGAAAGCCTCAGATGGCTTTGGCAGAAAAGCTGGGCATAGTGGAATACCCAAGCCCTGCAGGAGGCTGCAGCCTTACTGAGCCTAATTTTGCAGGCAGGCTGAAGGATTTATACGAACATGACAAGGAAAATACTGACAGAAGCGATATAGAGCTGCTGAGGGTTGGCAGGCATTTTCGTCTCACGGATAAGGCAAAGGCCATCAGCACCAGAAATGAAGAGGAATATGAAGCACTGCGGGAGCGTATCAAAGATGACATGCTGGTCTTCGACACCGCAGAGTATAGTGGATCCACAGTTGCACTTAAAGCATCCGTGGGACATGAGCCTACAGCGGATGAAATTCAATTTGCTGCTTCAATAGCAGCCCGTTACAGCAAAGCAAGAGAAGAGGAAGAGGTACTGGTAAAGTACAAAAAACCTAAAGACGATAAATATGAGTACATCACGGTAAAACCGGCGGAGGACCGGGAACTGACAAAGCTTATGCTGTAATGTGGAGGTAAATCATGGATAGACGACCTATTGGCGTATTTGACTCTGGGATAGGGGGACTGACGGTTGTAAAAGAAATAATGGAAGTCCTGCCTGATGAAGATATCATATATTTTGGAGATACTGCACGAGTGCCCTATGGCAGCAAATCCAAAGAAACGGTTATAAAGTTTTCCTTTCAGTGCATCAGGTTTTTGTTGGAAAAGGGAGTAAAGGCAATAGTGATAGCCTGCAACACTGCAAGCTCTGCCGCACTGGATGTGGCTCAGCAGAGCTTTGATATACCCATAGTGGGGGTGGTGGAGCCCGGAGCAGTAACTGCCTGCAGAGTGACAAGGACCAACAAGATAGGAATAATAGGAACGGAAGGCACTGTTTCCAGCGGAGCCTATGAAAAGGCGATATATAGGATAGACAACAGCGTAAACATGGTGCTCAAAGCCTGCCCGCTGTTCGTGCCTATAGCGGAAGAAGGCTGGCAGGATACGGACATCGCAAGGCTGACTGCCTTAAGATACCTGTCGGATCTGAGAGACAGCGGAATAGATGCACTTGTGATGGCCTGCACCCACTATCCCCTTATGGAAAAGACTATAGAGGAAGTCATGGGAACGGATATCAGACTGGTAAACCCGGCATACGAAACCGCTAAGGTGCTGGAGACTATGATAAACTCCAACGGCCTGAAAAATGAAAGGCCGCGCCAGGCTGAATACAAATACTATGTGAGCGACAACCCGGTAAAGTTCAAGAAGGTAGGAGAAAATTTCCTGCATAAGCCCGTAGGCTGGGTAGAGAAAATAGATATAGAAAAGTATTAATAGGGCTAAGGATTCAGAGCTCAGAACTCAGGAGAGACGGGGAACACGGATTGACACGGAACTTTGCACTGAAGGACACGGCGGATTACTTTTCCCAAGACCCATAAGGAATACCCTGGCCCTCGTAACTCTTTTATTTGACTCAAAAGAGCAATATGCTATAATGAAATCAGCAGGTAATATATACCTGCTAATTATAAACCCTATGTGCCGAATAATTGGCAAATGGAAATTTGAATAAATGTGGAGGTGGCTAATGATGATAGACTCTCTCTTTAAGGAGAATATTGAGGAGATATTGGACCACATTGATGATGGCATACATATTGTAGATAGCTCGGGCAAAATAATCTATTACAATAAATTTGCCGCAGATCTGGACGCCATAAACCCTGAGGAGGCTATCGGCCGCCACATACTTGAAATATATCCGTCTCTAACCGCAGAAACCAGCACCATCATGAAGGTAATAAGAAACGGCAGCCCTATACTGAATCATCAGCAATCCTTCAGAAATTACAGGGGCCAGGTGATCACCACCGTCAACACTACCATACCTATAAAATCCGGCAGAAAAATAATTGGCGCTGTGGAGATATCCAAGGACATAACCGAAGTGAAAAAACTGTCGGAGAGGGTTGTAGACCTTCAAGCAGAGCTTTTGAAGGAATCCAATAACACAAGAAAAAAGGACGGCAGCGGAGCAGTATATAATTTCGCAGACATAATCGGAATAACAGATGCCATGCTGAAGCTGAAAAAGGATGCCCTGTCCGTATCCAATTCCCCTTCGCCGGTGATGGTCTATGGAGAAACGGGCACGGGCAAGGAGCTTCTGGTTCACGCCATACATAACGCAAGCCCGAGACGGAATAAGCCCTTCATAGCCCAAAATTGCGCTGCCATACCCGACACCCTGCTGGAAAGCATACTATTCGGCACGGTAAAGGGAAGCTTTACGGGAGCCGAAAACAGGCCCGGCTTGTTTGAATTGGCCAGCGGAGGCACCCTTTTCCTTGATGAAATAAACTCCATGTCCACCAACCTCCAGGCAAAGCTTCTGAGAGTGCTGCAGGATAATAATGTGCGGAGAGTGGGAGATACAAAGGTGACCCATGTGGATGTGAGGATCATGACCGCCATCGGTACAGACCCGAGAGAAGCCCTTGCAAACAGGTATATAAGAGATGATCTTTTTTATAGGCTGAGTGTTATTTCTCTCAGGATGCCTCCTCTTAGGGAGCGATATGAAGACATCACAGTCCTTTCCAAATTTTTTATAGAAAAATACAACAAGATATTGGGCAAGAAGATCAAGGGTTTAACTGCAAGCGCTATGGAGTTTTTCATGTCCTATCCCTGGCACGGCAATGTCAGAGAGCTTGAGCATGCCATAGAAGGAGCTATGAATATGGCAGAGGGGGATGAGATCACTCCCAAATCCCTGCCTCATTATCTCCAGGATATTTATATGAAAAATAGATCAAGGATAAAGAGAGCCGAGATAAAGCCTTTGACAGAAACGATAAACAAGGTGGAGAGCATCATCATACATAAAGCCATGCAAAGAACCGGAGGAAATATTACTAGGGCTGCAGAAATGCTTGAGGTGCCCCGCCAAACTCTTCAATATAAAATAAGCAAATACGGCATCAAAATATAAAGCCTAAATTTCGGCATTATAAATGGAGCAAATCAGCTTATCATAGCTATTTGCCCCTTTTTTAATCTGGCATAGTTTTTGCAACATAATAAAGTAGCATCATCAAGGAAAACGGAAACCACTGAAAGCCATGGAATTTTTCACGAAAAAACACGGAAGGGATGGTATTAGGCGTCAGTTGGTCAGATGACTGCTGTATTGACTGATATAAAATTGCATCGTGAAGGCTTAGGCAATCGTTATCAGTTAGCACAACAGAGATTTGCAAATCAAAAATTATCAATAATAGGAGGAATAATATGTTAAAAGGATGCAAATATGGTACACACAGGGTTATTGAACCGAAGGGAGTATTGCCCCAACCTGCAAAGAAAATCGATAACAACATGGATGTTCTCTATGATAATGAAATTCTGATAAATGTACAGACACTGAATATAGATTCGGCTAGCTTCACACAGATAGAGGAACAGGCTGGCGGCAATGAAGAAAAAATCGCTGAGATCATGAAGGGTATAGTAGCAGAGAGAGGCAAGCATCAGAACCCTGTAACAGGCTCCGGCGGAATGCTTATAGGTACGATAGAAAAGATAGGTGAAGCCTTGGAAGGAAAGACCGATCTAAAGATTGGGGACAAGATAGCCACTTTGGTTTCTTTATCGCTTACACCGCTCAGAATAGACAAGATAAAAGAGATAAGAAAAGATATCGATCAGGTAGATATAGAAGGAAAAGCCATATTATTCGAAAGCGGAATCTATTCCAAGATTCCTACAGATATGCCTGAAAAACTGGTGCTTTCTGCACTTGATGTAGCAGGAGCTCCGGCGCAGGTAGCAAGACTTGTTAAACCGGGAGATACAGTACTTATTATCGGCGCCGGCGGCAAATCCGGCATGCTCTGCTGCTATGAAGCCAAAAAGAGAGCAGGAGTTACAGGCAAGGTAATAGGCTTGTGCCACAGCCAAAAAAGCACAGAAAGGCTTCAGAAGCTGGGCTTTTGCGATGTAGTATTTTCAGCTAATGCTCAAGCACCTACAGAAGTGATGAATAAGGTTGCAGAATATACAAACGGACAAATGGCTGACATAACCATCAATAACGTAAATGTCCCCGACACAGAAATGACCAGCATACTCAGCACAAAGAATACAGGCCTGGTATACTTCTTCAGCATGGCTACCAGCTTTACTAAGGCAGCTTTGGGTGCAGAAGGCGTAGGCAGTGATGTAACGATGATAATAGGAAACGGCTATACAAAAGGACATGCAGACATAACACTGCAGCTGCTCAGAGAATCCGAAGCCCTAAGAAACATTTTCACCGAACTATACGCCTAATTAATAGAACTCAGGATCAAGAGCTCAGAACTCAGGAGCCAGGGCACGGGCTCAGGGCAAATCCGTATTCTCCGTCCCTATGACCCAAAAGGACTACCCCAAAAATAAAAGGAGGTTTGTTTCATGAGACATTATAATGAAATAGAATTATGGAAAGATGTCACTCCGGAACAATGGAACGACTGGAAATGGCAAGTTTCAAACAGGATCACAAAAGTTGAAGACTTAAAAAAGGTAATAAACATCACCCCTGAAGAAGAGGAAGGCATACATGAATGCCTGAAAACCTTGAGAATGGCCATTACACCCTACTATGCTTCTCTGATGGATCCCAACGATCCCAATTGTCCCATCAGGAAGCAGGCTGTTCCGACAAATTTTGAGCTTCATAAAGCCGAAGCAGACCAGCTGGACCCCCTCCATGAAGATGAAGACTCACCGACTCCCGGACTTACCCACAGATATCCGGACAGAGTGCTCCTCCTCATAACCGACCAGTGCTCCATGTATTGCAGGCACTGTACAAGGAGAAGATTTGCAGGGCAGCATGATAATGCACAGCCTATGGAAAGAATAGATAAAGCCATAGAATACATCAGAAATACTCCTGTGGTAAGAGACGTACTGCTCTCCGGGGGGGACTGCCTATTGATAAAGGATGATGTCCTGGAATACATCATAAGAAAGCTTAGAGAGATCCCTCATGTAGAGATAGTAAGGCTCGGCTCAAGGGCTCCTGTGGTCATGCCTCAGAGAATAACGCCCGAATTGGTAAATATGCTGAAAAAATATCATCCGATTTGGCTCAACACCCATTTCAATCATCCCAAGGAGGTTACTCCCGAAACTGCCAAGGCCTGTGCTATGCTGGCTGATGCAGGCATACCGCTGGGCAACCAGTCCGTTCTCCTAAGGGGAGTAAACGATTGCGTTCATATTATGAGAGATCTGGTTCATGAATTGGTGAAGATTAGAGTCAGACCATATTATATATATCAGTGCGACTTATCCTTTGGCATAGAGCACTTCAGAACTACTGTTTCAAAGGGTATAGAGATAATAGAAGGCTTGAGAGGCCATACCTCCGGCTTCTGCGTACCGACATTTGTTGTTGACGCACCCGGCGGCGGGGGAAAGACTCCGGTAATGCCTCAGTATGTCGTATCTCAGAGCAAGCAGAAGGTGATCCTGAGAAACTTTGAAGGTGTAATAACCACCTATACAGAGCCGGAATATATTGAAGAACCATGCAATTGTGAAGTTTGCAAGAAGCAAAGAGAAGATAAGCTCAGCGGCGTAGCCGGACTTCTCCAGGGCAATGCATTAAACTTAGAGCCCACGGAAATGCTTAGAAAAGAAAGAGCAAAACTTAGACAGAAATAAGAGGAAACGGGGAACACGGATTAACACGGAATCCTTAAGCCTATTTGGCTTAGTCATGCTGGCAGGTATAAGATTCCTCGCTGTGCTCGGAATGACTCAGTTAAGGAAAAAAGAAACCCTTCCGTGTTAATCCGTGCTAATAATCCGTGTGAATCAGTGTTCCCCGTAACCTAATACCCATAAGGAATACCCAAGCATAAGGAGACATCATCATGCAATTAATAGATCTTATCTATCCCTCCAACAGAATAGTTTCCATAGTAGGCACCAGCAAAAATGCAGGCAAAACCGTCACCCTAAATGAGATCATCGCCCAGGCCGGTGGAGACAAGGGCATTCAGCTTGCCCTTATCTCCACCGGCAGGGACGGTGAAAGGCGCGATGTGCTCACGGAGACGGAGAAGCCCCCTGTTTTTGTAAAGAAGGGAACCATAGTCACCACTGTGGAAAATGCCATAAAGCCTGAGTATGCAGGCATAGAGATATTCTCTGTAACAGACTACAACACACCAATGGGAAGGGTTGTAATAGGAAAGGCCGTGGAGGATGGCTATGTAGAAATATCCGGACCTTACTCCTCCCGCACCATAAAGGGCATGTGTGAGGATATGCTGGCTTTCGGAGCCCGGCTTGTCCTGATAGACGGATCCCTGGACAGGAGAGCATCTGCGGCACCCTTTGTTTCCGACGGCACCATATTGGCTACGGGGGCAGCCTTAGCCAGATCTCAGGATTTGGTCATAGATAAGACAATGCATATAATAAATACCTACTCAATACCCAGAGTGGAAAGAGGAGAGATCAGGGATCTGGCCCAGGAAATAATGGAAGAGGGCAAGACCGGCTTGATAAACGAGGACTTGTCAATAACTTATGTGGACACCCTCACATCTTTGAGGAGCGGGAGCCTCATTGCCGGATGCCTGACAGACAGCACCAGATATGTGGTGCTCTCCGGCTCGGCTACCACTGATACCCTAAAGGATATTATGCAAAACGCCAAGGGTGATATACAAATTTTGGTGAAGGACGGAACCCGGGTTTTCATCCCCCCAAGAGACCTTCATATGCTGCAAAAGATGGGTATGCAGCTGAAGGTCGTGGATGCCATAAATATCATCGCGGTAACTGTAAACCCGTATTCCCCCGAAGGCTACTATTTTGAATCATTGACCTTCCTGGAAAACATGAGAAGGGCAGTGCCGGACATCCCGGTATTTGATGTGATGCAGGGAGGAAGCAACTATGATTATTAATAAGAGAAGCTATAAAGCATTGGATATAGAAAAGGTGCTTGGCGATCTGCACCCAATAACCCCTTTTGGCATAAAATTTAAAAGCCTTATGAAGCCTTATGAGAGGGAGGATGCAAAAGCTCTTTCTGAAGAATTGGATCGGATAGAAAAAATAAAAGAGCTTGTAGATACTCAAAGGGCTGTCTTTGTAGAGATCAGGACCTACATGCGAGGCATTAAGGATATAAGAAAATCTGTTGAGAGATGTATAGAAGGCGGAGTTTTGAACTCTGTAGAATTTTTCGAGATAAAAAACCTCATATCCATCATGCGATCCATATCTCAAAGCCAGTCATTCCTTCATTGGGAAATACCCGAAAAGTTTAGAGTAGATGTGCTGGAAGAGGTTGAAAGGCTTTTGGATCCCGAGAGCTGCGGATTGAAAACCTTTTATATATATGATTGTTATTCTCCCGGATTGAGAGATTTGCGGGCTTCCAGGGCCAAGGCCGAGCACGTTTTGGAAGAAATGAGGCAGGAAAAAACCCGCGAAATAGAAAAGGAAACCGGTTTAAAGCTGAGATCTACCGGTGACATAACCATAAGCCGCAATCAGATAGATATGATTAAGAGGCTGCTGGATTATCCTAAGCTTCAAGTCTTTTCAGAAACATATATAAACGTGACCTTCAGGGTGAGGCCTGACGAAGATATGATGGCCTTGCTCAAGGACATCGAAAGCCTGAAAGATAAAGAAGCCATCGAGGAAATGAAGGTTCTGGAGGATTTATCTCAAAAGGTCGCATCACGTGGGGGGATCATTCTAAGGAACATTGATGCCATAGGGCATTTTGATCTGCTTATCGCAAAAGCCTATCTTGCCATAGCCATGAACGGAGTGAAGCCGGTCATATCGGAAAAGACCTGCTGCATAATAAAAATGGGCAGGCATCCGGTGGTAGAAACAGGCTTGAAGAAAAAAGGCAAGGTATTCACACCCATAAGCGTTAACCTGACACAGGGCGCTGCAGTCATCACCGGAGCAAACATGGGAGGCAAAACCGTATCCTTGAAGATGGTGGGGCTTCTTATGGCAATGCTGCAGTACGGATTGTTCGTACCCGCCCGATATATGGAAGCAAGCCTCTGCGACTTTATCTTCTTATCTGCAGGGGATGAACAATCCCTGGACTCCGGACTTTCAACCTTCGGGGCTGAAATGCAGGGAATCAAGGAAATGCTTGATATGTCTGAACGGCGGGGCTTGATACTCATTGATGAGCTGGCCAGGGGCACAAATCCAAGGGAGGGCTATGCCATATCTTACGGAATCATAAGCTATTTAATGAAAAAACCTTGCATAACCCTTATCACCACTCACTTTGACGGTTTGGTCAGAGAAGGAGTCAAGCACCTGCAGGTCAAGGGTCTTAGAAATGTAGATTATGACAAGCTGGGAGATCCGGAGGTCATCTCTCAATACATGGATTATTCTTTGATTGAAATAATAGGTAATACGGGAGTGCCCAAGGATGCCATAAATATCTCACGGCTCATCGGCGTACCCGAAGCAATCCTCAAGGAAGCGGAAAGTATATTGGAGTCGCCAGTCACCAGTCACTAGTCGCTGGAATTAGGGCGGCGAGCTCCGGGTCAAAGGTTGCGGAGAACACGGATTTGCACTGAGGGAAATAGGCAAATAGGCACATGGGAGAACGGAGAACACTGAAAGACACTGAGGAAAACCTGCTTCATGTCATTGGTCCCCGTATTCCTAGCCCCAGCGGCATACCCAAATTCTAGCGACTGGCGACTAGAGACTAGTGACTGACCCGTGAGGAATCCCCCAATACTCATATAAGGAGGTAAAACATGAGCAAGTTGAACTTGAATCAAAGCTTGATAGACAAGGCGAGAAGCTCCGCAAGAAATATCGCAGAGGAAGTTCAGAGATTTGTAGATGAACACACCACTGTTACAGTGGAGAGAACTATTCTAAGGCTTTACGGCGTAGACGGCACAGATGAAATAGGAACTCCTCTGCCTAATATAATAATAGACAACTTGAAAAAGGCCGGAGGTCTGTCTGCCGGAATCGCATATTTCATGGCCAATGCGGTACTCAATACGGATCTTACCCCTCAGCAAATAGGCGAAAAAATCGCAGCAGGAGAGCTGGATATAACCAAGCTGCCTTTAAAGCCTGAGGCAGAGATAAAAGCCAAGGCTGAAGAAATGGCAAGGAGCTCTGTAGAAAGAGTGAAGAAAAACAGGGCAAGAAGGGACCAATACCTGTCTACCCTTGGAGAAGGCCCAAGGCCATACCTCTATGTAATAGTTGCCACAGGCAACATATACGAAGACGTAATCCAGGCTCAGGCTGCAGCCCGGCAGGGTGCAGACATAATCGCCGTTATAAGGACCACAGGCCAGAGCCTCCTGGACTATGTACCTTACGGTGCCACTACTGAGGGATTTGGAGGTACCTATGCAACTCAGGAAAATTTCAGGATAATGAGAAAGGCTCTGGACGAAGTAGGTGAGGAAGTAGGCAGGTATATAAGGCTTTGCAATTACTGCTCCGGGCTCTGCATGCCCGAGATCGCAGCAATGGGAGCTTTGGAGAGGCTGGATGTAATGTTAAACGATGCCCTATACGGCATACTTTTCAGGGATATAAACATGCAGAGAACCTTTGTTGACCAATTTTTCTCCAGAACAATAAACGGTTTTGCAGGAGTAATAATCAATACAGGTGAAGATAACTACCTCACAACTGCAGATGCGGTGGAGGAGGCCCATACCGTATTGGCTTCCCAATTTATGAACGAGCA
Organism: Lutispora sp. QWL-02; assembly: GCF_058315355.1. Classification (NCBI taxonomy): domain Bacteria; kingdom Bacillati; phylum Bacillota; class Clostridia; order Lutisporales; family Lutisporaceae; genus Lutispora; species Lutispora sp. QWL-02. Next base: position 4,451,967 of record NZ_CM177762.1, on the reverse strand, counting down.
GCTGGCGTTGAAGGCAGGCTTGCCCGAGGAACAAATGGGCCTGGGCCATGCCTTCGAAATGGACCCCAATGTAGAAAACGGCTTCCTCATGGAATTGGCCCAGGCTCAGATGGCCCGGGAGATTTTCCCAAGGGCTCCGCTGAAGTACATGCCTCCTACCAAGTTCATGACGGGCAATATATTTAGGGGCCATCTCCAGGATGCTCTTTTCAACATGATATCCATATGGACTCACCAGGGCTTGCAGCTCCTGGGCATGATGACGGAGGCCATACACACTCCCTTTATGTCTGACAGGGCTCTGTCCATAGAAAATGCCAGATATATCTTCAACAATATGAGAAATATAGGCGATGAGGTTGAATTCAAAGAAGGCGGAATGATTCAGACCAGAGCTGCAGAGACATTGCAAAAAGCGGCCGATATGCTGGCTCAGATAGAAGAAGAAGGTTTGTTTGCAACCATTGAGCAAGGCAAGTTCGGGGGAGTGAAGAGAAGCAGGACAGGCGGAAAGGGTTTGGATGGCGTAGTCATGAAAGACGAAAAATATATAAACCCCTTTATACCCTTGATGCTCATAAATAGCTGAGAGGAGGCAGAAGAATGAGTTCAGGATTATATTCAAGCAATAAGAGAGATCATGATACTACCTTTGACCCTGCCAGGGTAAGACCCTATGGGGATACGATGAACGATGGAAAGGTGCAGCTCAGCTTTACACTGCCCATCAAGGCGGATGAAGCAGGCAGGGAAGCCGCGAAGCTCTATGCCATGAAGATGGGCATAGAGGAGCCCAATGTGGTTCTCACCCAAGACCTGGGCGTAGGCTATGCGTTCTTTGTAGTATACGGAAGCTGCAGCCACACTATAGACATTACCAATATCAAGGTCACAAAGGTTGAATCTACAACCATGTCCATGGAAGAAACAGACCAATACATCAAGGACAACATCGGGAGAAAGGTGGTGGTGATCGGTGCCTCAACAGGTACTGATGCCCACACCGTAGGAATAGATGCCATAATGAACATGAAGGGCTATGCAGGACATTACGGCCTGGAAAGGTATGAGATGATAGAGGCCCACAACCTGGGCAGCCAGGTGACCAATGAGGAGTTCATCCAGAAAGCTGTAGAGCTCAATGCAGATGCTCTCCTGGTATCTCAGACCGTAACTCAGAAAAATGTCCACATACAAAATCTCACTAACCTCATTGAATTGCTTGAAGCCGAGGGGTTGAGGGACAGATTCATAGTCTGCTGCGGCGGGCCCAGGATATCCCATGAGCTGGCAAAGGAGCTGGGCTATGATGCGGGTTTCGGTGCAGGCACCTATGCAGATGATGTGGCATCCTTTATAGTGGAAGAAATAGTGAACCGCAGATAAACGAGGCTTCATTCAGTGATAAACGGAATCAGTCATTCTGAAGGAGCAAAGCGCCTGAAGAATCTCAAATAAGATCCTTCAGGCAAAACCTTCAGGATGACAACTAAGCTGCGCTTAGCCGCCGGCCGCAGGAGAAAATATCTGAACCTCATCCCCTTCCTTCAAAGCCGTGCCATAAAGCTTCAGCTTGACGATATCGGTGCCGTTTACATATATGATGCAGTTTTTTAAATCTCCCGGCGTTATCTCATCGAACATCACAGATATTTTCTTCAGAAGCTCAGATACGCTGTGAGCTTCAACCTCAAGGGAGCTTTTCTTGATTTTCATTCTGATCATACCGAAAAATCTTACATTAATCACCCGGGCTCACCTCCTGCATTTTGATCCTTTTCAAGGTTTTTGCATGGGGAACTCCTTTGCTGCTCCAGCCTCTGGCCTTATAGTAATCCTCTACAAGGCTCTCCAAAGGCACTCTGCTCTTTAAGTTTTCACTATCCTTAAGCTCATGGGTAAGCCTTTTGGGCAAATTGTCATCCTTCTTGGTCAATCCCCGTCTCAGATTGAACATTCTCTCCAGATTGTAGCCCCTTTCTCCTATTGTCTTCAGCTTGCCGAAATTCATCTTCATTCCCGTTACGGCTTCCAGAGCTTTGGTATGAGGGATCATAGACAGATGTACAGGCAATGCATTTTCTCCCGACTTATTTATCATATTAAGGATCCCGCCCAAATGAGGTATGGATTTGTTCACTGCCCGTGTGAGAATACTGTAAGGTTTCCTAACCAAAGTCCCGGGTATCATGGCATATAGGGAAAAAAGACAATTTCCCCCTGCGGATACGGCTTCCATCAGATTTTGTGATAAAACCGTCAAGACCGCCTTTGACTTTGTAGTATAAGGATCTATATTCAAGCCCAACCCTTCGAAAAGGGCCAGATACCCTGCATTCAAATGGCAGCCTCCCCTGTTGGCCACAGCATAGCCCAAGCCCTGGCCTACAGCACTTCTTGGCTCGTAGGCGGCCAATTCGAGGCCTTTGGAGTTGATGGCGAAGTCCTCTCCGCCGAATTTTTCCGCCAGGGCTTTGGTGCCCTCGGCAAGCAGATCGCCTATGCCCCTTCTATAGGCTATATCTTCGAATAATTTGGACAGGTTTTCTGTTTTTCCAAATTCCAGTCCATTGTCCCATAGCCCTTTCTCATTCAATTCCATAGCAAAAGCAACGGTGCTTCCCGTGCTGATAGTATCCATGCCCAGCTTGTCAAGGAGCAGATTCCATTTCAAAATCAACTCAAGGTTGTTGTTTTCAATGTTTGGTCCCAATAGGCCGATGGTTTCAAGCTCGGGCCCCTTTACCCTTTTACCGTCAACCTCTACAAGCCTTCCGCATTGGATGGGACATGTCATGCATCCCTTGTTCTTTACGAGATGCTTTTCCGCCAGGTATTCGCCGGAAACCAGCTCAAAGTCCTCGTATCTTCCATATTTGTAGTTTCTGGTCGCCAATATGTTATGGGCATTCATGCTGGAAACAAGGCCCGCGGTGCCCAGCTTGGGAAGCTGCTCTCCCGTCAGTGGATTAGATTTCAGAAGCTTTATCCATTCGCTGAAAACTTTCTTTGCTTTCTCCGGCTGCTTTACTTCCGGTCTTTTGCTGCCCTTGGCCACTATGGCTTTGAGATTCATAAAGCCCATGACCGCACCGACTCCGGCCCTTCCTGCAGTGCGTTCGTCGCTGAATATCCCCGCATATTTTACCAGGTTTTCTCCGGCAGGGCCTATGACTATTTTACCTCCGTCCTTTCCCAGGGCTTCCTGTGTCTCATCGGTGGTCTTGCCCCATAGGGCATCAGCCTCATGAAAGGAAACCTGACCTTCACTGAGCTCGATCCAAATAGGATGAGCAGCTTTTCCCGTTATGATCAGCCCATCATAGCCGGCCTTTTTTAGCGCCAACCCGAAGCTGCCGCCGCAGTTTGAAGAAGCGATGAGGCCTGTAAGAGGAGAAAGAGTGGAGATGTTGAATCTGCTGGACATTGGGGCTCCCGATCCTGTGAGGGGGCCTGTCGTGATCGCCAAATAATTATCCGGAGATAAAGGCTCAACCTCAACACCCAAATTATCATAAAGGATTTTAGCCGCCATGATCTTCCCGCCCAAATACATTTCTCTATCCCTGTCGGTCCATGGATAGTCTTCAATCTTCCTTTCGGTCAGGTTTATCTTCAGCACTCTTCCCATGTACCCCCCATAGCTGCAGTTCATCTTTACCACCCCTCTTTATTTAGATAATCTTTTCTTATTGAAAAGCTCTGATATAAAGCTAAAATTGAATATCATACATATATAACATACAAATATATATTTTGAAAATTCTATTTATTGCCAAATATATAATTCTCCAAACAAGGGTAAAAACCTTTATTTTTTGTTCCATTGATTTATGATATAATTAACTCATTATAAGTAAATGATACGAAGTTCAAAAGATTAATGGAGACGATACATATGAATGACAAGAAAGGAATCTACTCTATTTTAGCTCATGGAAGAAGCTTCAAGCTCAAGCTCATGGCAGAAGGCGTCCTTGTAGGCGTCTTTTCCGGCTTTTTAGTTGTTTTTTACAGGATCGCATTAGAAAAAGCTGAGGAGCTTAGGCATGGCATTTCAGATCTGATTTCTGCAAACCCGAAGTTTATTCCGATATGGTTTGCTGTTTTAATAGTATCCGGCGTGATAGTAGGATATATGGTGAAAAAAGAGCCTCTTATAAGCGGCAGCGGCATTCCCCAGGTAGAAGGCGTGCTGCAAAGAAGGCTTGAAATGAATTGGCTGTCGGTAATGATAAGAAAGATTGCAGGCAGCGTTATAGCTATAGGCTCCGGACTGTCCCTGGGAAGAGAAGGCCCGTCCATACAGCTGGGAGCTGCAGCGGGCCAAGGCGTGAGCAGATTGTTTAAAAGGCTTAAGGTTGAAGAGAAATACTTGATCACAAGCGGAGCCAGCGCAGGTCTGGCAGCAGCCTTCAATGCTCCTTTGGCGGGAGTGATGTTTTCTCTGGAGGAGCTTCACAGGCATTTCTCGCCGCTGATACTGCTGTCCGCCATGTCGGCTTCCCTGACCGCCGATTTTATTTCAAAACATTTTTATGGGCTTAAGCCGGTTTTCAACTTCCGGAGGATTTCACCCCTGCCCCTTGAAAGCTATGGCTATATAATCATTTTAGGAATCATAGCCGGTTTATGCGGCGCTCTATATAATAAGGTCCTGTTAAAAACCCAGAGCCTGTATGCCAAGCAGAAATGGCTTCCCATGCAGTACAGGCCTGTGATACCGTTTATTGCGGCAGGCTTTCTCATCCTCCTTCTCCCGCAGGTTCTTGGAGGAGGACATCCCATTATTGATTCTCTGATCCAAGGAAGCTATACAATGAAAATGATGCTGGTGGTTTTGACCGTAAAGTTTGCTTTTTCGATGCTGAGCTTTGGGTCGGGAGCACCGGGAGGCATTTTTTTCCCGCTCCTGGTTTTGGGTGCTCTGACAGGAGCCATCTATGGAAACGCTTTGACAAGCCTTTTAGGCTTTGAACACGAATATATCAGCAATTTCATAATCCTGGCGATGGCAGGGTATTTCACGGCCATAGTGAGAGCGCCCATAACAGGAAGCATTTTGATCACGGAGATGACAGGCTCCTTATCGCACCTGCTTTCTTTGAGCCTTGTAAGCATTGTGGCCTATGCGACTGCAGATTTGCTCAAATCGGAGCCGATTTATGAATCCTTGCTGGAGAGGCTGCTGAAAAACCATGGAAAGCATGAGCCGGAAACTGAAAGCAAGGATAAGGTTATGCTGGAAATACCGGTTTTTCTAGACTCCTCCATGGATTGCAAAAAGGTGAAGGAACTGGAACTGCCTAAGAGCTGTCTTATCGTCAGCATAAGGAGAGGGAATAAGGAGATAATTCCTAAAGGCGGCACTGTGCTTTGCTCCGGCGATGATTTGATAGTGCTGGCAAATGAAGATGAAGCGGCTCCGATAAAGCAAAAGCTGCTGGAGATGAGCAGCAAACCCCGGGTATGAGAAAGAAGCTGCTGCAAAATTCCTATTTTGTCATTCTGAACACAGCGAAGAATCTTTAAGACATTGCAATAAAAAGATTCAGTCCCTTTGCTCCTTGGGAATGACAGGCTGAATCCGTTTGCAGCAGCCCCTTTTTATATCATTTTACCAGATGACATGCTAAATAATGGCCATTGCCGGCATCCTTGAATTCCGGCACAATATTTTTGCATATATCCATGCAAAAGCTGCAGCGGGTATGGAATACACAGCCTGAAGGAGGGTTCACGGGGCTGGGCACATCTCCCTGGAGTATGACCCTGTCCTTTAAGCGCCTTGGATTGGCTATGGGAACGGCAGACAGAAGCGCTTTGGTGTAAGGGTGCAGGGCATGGCTGAACAGCTCCTCCGAATCAGCCAGTTCAACGATTTTACCCAGGTACATGACACCTATCCTGTCCGATATATGCTTTACAACGCTCAAATCATGAGATATGAACATATATGTGAGGTTCAGTTTTTCCTGGAGCTCCTCAAAAAGGTTTATTACCTGAGCCTGTATGGATACATCCAGAGCTGAAACGGCCTCATCGGCAACGATAAACTTGGGCTTCAGAGCTATCGCTCTGGCTATTCCTATCCTTTGCCTTTGACCTCCGCTGAATTCATGAGGATATCTTCTCACATGGTAGGGGCTCAACCCCACCATATTAAGAAGCTCCTTTACCTTATCCATCTTGTCCTTTGAAGACATTTTCTCGTAGACCTCAAAGGGCTCACCTATGATATCCCCTACCGTCATCCTCGGATTGAGGGAAGAATAAGGATCTTGATATATAAGCTGCATTTCTATACGCTTTTTTCTCAAGTCCTCCTTATCCAGCAAGGTAATTTCCTGGTCCTCAAAATATATTTTCCCGGCAGTGGGCTCATGAAGCCTCAGTATAGCTCTTCCGGCAGTGGATTTGCCGCAGCCTGATTCTCCGGCTATGCCCAGGGTTTCGCCTCTTTTTATGGAAAAGCTTATATCATTGACTGCCTTAAGATGATTTACTGTTTTACCGAAGAAACCTCCCTTAATAGGAAAGTACTTTTTAAGGCCTTTAACTTCTAATAAATTATCCATAATTCAAATCTCCTTACTCTGTTTCCTGACTATATAAAAAGCATCTCACAGTTCTCTCCTCGCCTAGGACAGATAGCTTTGGCTGATTATTCCTGCATATATCCATAGCCTTGCTGCATCTTGGTTCAAATCTGCAGCCTTTAGGCATATTGAGAGGATTAGGCACTACGCCGGGTATTGACTCCAGTTTATTCTGTCTGACCTCTACGGAAGGGATGGAATTCAGCAATCCAACAGTATAGGGATGTTTAGGATTTTCAAATATGGAATAGACATCTCCTTCTTCTACAATTTTGCCCGCATACATCACTACAACTCTCTGGCAGGTTTCTGCTACTACCCCCAGATTATGGGTTATAAGCATTATGGAAGCATTGGTCTCCTTTTTCAGCTTGTTCATAAGCTCAAGTATTTGGGCCTGTATAGTCACGTCCAGGGCAGTGGTAGGCTCATCTGCAATCAATAGCTTGGGATTGCAGGCCATGGCCATGGCTATCATAGCTCTTTGCCTCATACCGCCGCTTAAGGAGTGAGGGAAATCATCCACTACCTTTTCCGGCCGCGGTATACCTACCAGCTTCAGCATCTCTACGGCCTTTGTTCTTGCTTGTGCTTTATTCATCCCTTGATGCAGAAGAAGCACTTCACCTATTTGATCTCCTATTCTGAAGACAGGATTTAGAGAGGTCATAGGCTCTTGAAAAATCATGGATATATCATTGCCTCTAATTTTTCTCATTTCACTTTCCGGCAAAGCTAAAATATCTTTTCCGGCAAAGTTAACTTGGCTTCCCTCCAAGATTTTACCTGGAGGATCGGGTACAAGCCTTAGTATGGAGGTAGAGGTGACACTCTTTCCGCACCCTGATTCACCTACTACTCCAAGGGTTTCACCGGGTTTTATATAAAAATCTACGCCGTCTACGGCAGGTATGACTCCGTCTTCGGTATAGAAATAGGTTCTAAGATTTTTAACCTCCAAAAGTTTTTCCATTTTTCCACCCCCACTACTACTGCTTCAGCTTCGGGTCCAAAGCATCTCTGAGCCCGTCGCCTAAGAAGTTAAAGGATAATACGGTGATGAATATGAGCATCCCGGGATAAAAAGCCTTCCAAGGAGTATTGACCATAGTGTTGAGCTCCTGAGCATTCATAAGCATGTTGCCCCAGCTGGCTGTCGGGGGTTGAACTCCCAAGCCGAAAAAGCTCAGTGCGGATTCTGACAGGATTGCTCCTGCAATACCCATGGTAGCGGAAACGATTATAGGGTTGACTGCATTTGGCAAAACATGCCTGAATATGATTCTTTTATCCCTTGCCCCTATGCATTTTGCCGCCTCTACAAAATCTCTCTGCATCAGGCTGAGAAACTCAGCTCTCACCAGGCGGGCTATACCTGTCCAGCCGGTAAGACCTAACACCACCATCACGTTGAAAATGTTGGGAGTGAATAGAGCCATTACCGTTACCAGCAATATGAATGTAGGTATAGCCATTATAGCGTCTACTATCCTCATCATTATATTATCGATCATGCCGCCGTAATAACCTGCTATGCATCCCCATATGGTTCCGATGATGACTGAAATGCCTACGGATACAAAACCTACAGAAAGGGATATCCTTCCGGCATAAAGGCATCTGGAGAATACATCCCTGCCAAGCTCATCCCTGCCGAAAAAGTTGGGTCTGAACTTTACCAGTTCGCCTTCCATGGTATAATCCTCATAAGACCTGAAGGAAGGCGATCTATCTACCTGCAGAATATCATCAGCAGTGCCTTCGGGAGCATAGGGGGCGATGAGGGAAGCAAATATAGCGGAAGAATATAGTATGATCAGTACAATAAGGCTCAATACAGCCATTTTATTTTTCTTAAGCCTTCTCCAGATAATCTTCAGCTTCTTGCTGAGGGTATCGCTGTATTCTGCATTCTCTGCAGCCAATACGTCATTTATCTTCTTCTTGTTGTTTATTTTCAGTTCAGCCATGTATAAGCCCTCCTTCCTTTAGTCATATTTTATTCTCGGGTCTGCTATGGCATAGAGCACATCTGCGATAAGGCTGCCCAGTACAACAAGAACAGCAGTAAAGACCAATTCTCCCATGATTATGGGATAGTCTCTGGTGAAATTGGCCTCCACAACTATCCTCCCTATTCCCGGCCAGGCGAAGATGGATTCCGTTATGGCGGCCCCGCCGATAAGCCCAGGAATCATAAAGCCGAAAAGAGTTATAAGAGGCAAGAGGGCATTCCTCAGTGCATGCTTGAATATAACGACCTTCTCTGCCAGTCCCTTGCTGCGGGCTGTTTTTATATAGTCCTGCCTTATGACCTCCAGCATGGCGCTTCTCATATACCTCATATCCGCAGCCATATTGCCGAAGCCCAGGACTATTGTGGGGAGTATGAGATGCCTTAATCTATCCGCAAGAACGAATTCCTCGTAATTTGTTCTCATGCCTCCTATGGGCAGCCAGCCCAGTTTAGCTCCGAAAACCAATAAAAGCATAAGAGCGAACCAGAAGGAAGGGATGGATACTCCCACAAAGGATATGGTGGAGAAGGCATAATCCCAGCCTGTATTGCGCTTGAGGGCCGAAATGATGCCTGCGGGTATGGCAATGATCACAGAAAGAAGAGTTGCCGCCAAGGATAATACTATGGTATTGGGCAGAGCCTCTATCAATATTTCCATTACAGGCCTGTTTTTAAAGAAGGAAATACCCAGATCTCCCTTGAGCATATTCTTCAGCCACAATATATATCTTATATGGAGGGGCTTATCCAAGCCCAGGTTATGCCTGATGGTTTCTATATCAACCTTTGTCATTTTTTCCGGGTTTATGAACATGGCAGCCGGATCTCCCGGAGCAAGGTTGATTATGAGAAAGCTGATTATAGTTATGAGAAGCAATAGCGGTATCGATTGAATGATTCTTTTCAGAATATACTTGGCCATTTTGATTCCTCCTAAATAGAGGTATGCGATTTCTCACATACCTCACACTGCTTATAGGTGATTTTATATCAATAATTGGGGTTTACATGCCATTCAGCAGGCTGATAGTAATTGCCGTATATAAGCTTTACATCCTGAAGCCTTTTATCCATAGCATAGGTATTGCTGGGATATAGCAAAGTCAACATAGGAAGCTCATCCTGAACTATTTCCTGAATCCTGAACATGGCATCCTTTGCTTCCTGTTTGCTATTTGCTTCATTTACCACATCAATCAATTTTTCCACTTCAGCGTTATAATAGCTTCCGCTGTTGAAGGTGCCGTTTTTGCCAAAATCGGATGCAGGCAGGGGTATGAAGCTTTGGCTCATAGATATATAGGCTGCATCGTAATTTTTGGCATCGATGTATTTTGTATTCATCGTATTCCATTCCAGGGATCTTACCTCTACTGCTATACCTAATTGCTTTAAGCTGCTTTGTATGAATACGCAGGTCTTTTCTCTGCCTACATTGCCCTTCAAAGCCAGCAAAGTGAATTTGAATTTTACTCCGTCCTTTTCCCTTATGCCGTCCTTGCCTACCTTCCAGCCTGCTTCGTCCAAAAGCTGCTTAGCCTTGGAAAGGCTATAATCATATGTTTTGACCTTTGAGTTGTGGAACCAGTGCAGAGACGGATAGAAGGAGGAGGCAGGAATGTAATAGCCTTTATATACTCCCTTTGATAAAGCATCTTTATTGATAGCATGAGCTATGGCCTGACGCACCTTCTTATCCGAGAAGAAGGGCCTTCTCAGGTTGAAGGAAATGTACATTATAGATGCATCCGGGAAGTCTTTTACTGTCACATTTGACAGCTTCTTTGTGGCCGGTATATCTGCAGCAGAACAAAAAGTGAAGTTGGCCTCACCTTTTTGCACCTTCAACAATGCTGTAGCCTGTGAAGGAACTATTTGATAAATATATCTGTCTGAAGGGGTCTTGGGCTTGAACTGTGAGGGGTAATCCTTATAGGGCTCAAACACGATCCTCTCACCATGGGTATACTCTACAAACTTGAAGGGACCGTTGCCTACAGGCTTCTGAAAATAATCATGCTTTTGAATATCCCTTACAGGGACCTTGCCAAGTATATGCTTAGGGAGCCAATAATTATCGTTTAAGCTGTATTCAAACCATATATTTTTGGTTGAAAGATGAAAAACAACCGTATACTTATCCTTTACCTCTATACTCTTGAGCTTCGAATCGATGACATCAGCTCTTCTCATGGCATTTGCATCAGGGTTTAAAATGGTGTCATAGGTGAATTTTACATCCTCGGCAGTGACTTCAACGCCGTCATGCCACTTCCAACCCTTTCGAAGCTTAACGGTGTAAGCAAGTCGATCCTTAGATATGGAATAAGATTCCGCAACCATCGGATAGAGATTCATTTTCTCATCCATATCAAGTAATGGAGAATAAAGAAAACTGCCGAGATCCATTGTGGATGTGTCAGTGCCCCAACCTGGGACCAGGCTCATAGGATCGGCAAATTGAGTGTCAACAATCACATTTCCCTTTACCGTGTCCGCCCATATGGGGGCAAGGCTTGAGAATACCAGTGTAAATGCCATGAGCATCGATATCAATAATCTATACTTTTTCATGCTTAACCCTCCTATCAAAATTTATTTATTTCACAATGCTGGTAACCCTATAGGCGTCATAAGGATCAACGGTAAGCTTTATTGCATCCTTAACCTTTAGATCCTTTATGGTCAGAGCTCCTCCGTTTATTGATACCGACGGAGATAATGCCAAAGTATCCTTAAAGGGTGTTTTACCGGATGTGTTTACAGATATGCTTATTTTATTGTCCTGTATGCTGTCGATTACACATTCCAGATCCTGATAGAAGGAATTTATATAGATGATCTTTCCCTCCAGATTCAATACATAGTAAGCATAATTGCTTCTGTTCATTGCCTTCGGCAGGGATGTTTCAATACCGTTAAGCTCTACATGCACATTCTCATCCAGATTAAAATTATACAGCTCAGTTACAGAGATTTTATATATTTTTTTCCTATAATTGATCTTGAGGATTTTTTCAATCTCTTCGGCTTTTTCATTTATTTCCTTTTCAAAATTTAACAAAAGCTCGTTCTCGTTTTCCGTATCATAGCTTATCTTTACTTCGTCATTGTCTGCCGATTTATCAAATTGGGCTGCTTCATCATATAGAACCTTTAACTCTTTGCTATTCAGAACCACTTTCAATGAATCCTTTATTATGTCAATGCTGCCCAGGTCTATTGTTTTTGAGTCTCTTACGGTATATATGGTTTCGTCCTCTACTCCTATTTCTGTTTTCGAGGCAGTGGAGGTTTTGGGGCTGTAGTACAAATCTGTATTGGTGTCCGTGATCATCTCGCGGGGATATATAACTGCCATATTCATATACCCCTGGTGCTGGTCGCCTATATCTGCAAAATTCAACTCAGTTGCTTTTTGACCGGATGCCTTGAATTGTACAGTTACCCCCTTGTAAGCTGCTACTGAGAGAGAAGAAGGAGCACTATTCAGCAAAATTTTGGTGCTTGAGTCTATGGAATAGGTAAAGATTTTGCCATCTGCGGCGATGGTTATGGAATTACCGGAGAAGTCCTTGACAACCCCTTCAGCGGGCCCCGCTGCGGCGGCTACGGGAATCATGGTGCATAATACTAAAGCCGCAATGATAAGGAATGATAATGTTTTTTTCAATTGCTTTACCCCCTTAAAATTATTTTCCAGCAGTATGATAATTTATCCAATGGGAAAATTATGTTTAGTAATATAATTATTGTTTTATGTAAATGAAATGTCATTAATATGGAATACCGAAATTTTGCTGTTTTACTATAAAATCTGTTAATAATTGCTTTTCTTGACAGCATACTTTTCCAATGCTAACATGAAATCACAAATAAGACGTGAGGTTATGAACATGAACATATCTTGATATATGAAATATACCAAGATATTTAAGAAGGCTTATAAAAAGCATTTAAAAAAATGAGCTATCGGGAAGTCCCGATAGCTCATCATATATCTAAGACGCCATTTCTGCTGCCTTGGCAAGGCTTTCGCAGATCCCTTCATTTCCGAGCTTGTCGATAAACTTTGCCTTCTCCAATACGGAGTATGGCTGAGCCTGCAGATCGGAAATTATCAGGCGGATATCATGCTTTTTGCAGTTCAGATATAGGCTCATCAAAGCCCTGTAGCCTGATACATCCATGGCAGGAACATGGCTCATGTTGAGGATAAGGGTTTTGCAGGGCCTTCTGGATTCATCGATTACTTCCATAAATTTATCGACTGCACCGAAAAAGAAAGGACCTGTCATCTCATATACTAAAACATCATCAGACAACTGGTGTACATCTCCATCTATACTGTCTACTTTAGTCGTATCGGCCATCCTCTTCATGAAAAGCAGGCTTGCTATGAACATGCCTATTTCAATGGCAATTACCAGGTCCAATACTACAGTCAGTATGAAGGTGACCAAAAGCACAAATGCATCACTTTTGGGCGCTTCCCTTATCATATCTCTGAAAGCCCGCCATTCGCTCATATTGTACGCCACCACCATCAAAATCGCCGACAGGCTGCACAGCGGTATAAGCTTTGCAAGGGGCATAAATAAGAGCATGATCAAAAGAAGGACAAGGCTATGGACTATGCCTGCAACAGGCGTGCGGCCGCCGTTTTTGATATTGGCGGCGGTGCGGGCTATGGCTCCCGTAGCAGGTATGCCGCCGAAGACTCCGGAGGCAATATTGGCGATGCCCTGTGCGATAAGCTCGGTGTTGGATCTGTGCTTGCCTCCTATCATCCCATCGGCTACCACTGCCGACAGCAAGGACTCTATGCCTCCCAGAAGGGCTATGGTTACGGCAGGCTGTATCAGCATCTTTACAGTAGAAAGATTTATGTTCGGGAGTGAAGGCATAGGCAAGGATGAAGACAGCTCTCCATACTTGCTGCCTATAGTCTCTACATCGAGCTTTAAGAAATACGCCGCTGCCGTAGCCACAATCAAAGCAATAAGAGAGCCGGGAATTTTCTTATTGAGTTTAGGCCATAGAGCAATTATTAGGATGCATATTATTCCCAGGATCAAGCTGTTCAAATTTGCCGAGCCGACATTTTTGAAATAGAATATCCATTTATCTATAAACTCTGCAGGCAGGTTTTCTGCAGATATTCCTAAAAAATCTTTTATCTGAGCGGTAAAAATCACTAAAGCTATTCCGCCGGTGAATCCCGTCGTAATAGGATAAGGTATGAATCTGATCAAATTTCCCAGCTGAAGCACGCCCATCAATATGAGCAGTATGCCCGCCATGATGGTGGAAATTATAAGGCCGTCCATACCGTATTTCGTGACTATCCCATATACGATTATCATGAAGGCGCCTGTAGGTCCCCCGATCTGAACCCTGCTTCCTCCCAAAAATGAAATCAGGAAGCCGGCGATTATGGCTGTATAGAGACCTCTTTCAGGAGAAACGCCGGAAGCTATGGCCAGCGCTATAGAAAGAGGGAGCGCGATTATAGCTACGATTATGCCGGCTGTTAAGTCTTTGATGAACTGATCTGTATTGTAGCTTTTGATCATTGTAAAGAATTTTGGTCTGAAAACCTGCATTAATGATGACTCCTTTCGATTTACATATATGTAATATATACTATATTTTTTTAATAGTTCCACAAATATTTTAGCATATGTTCATGCCTCATACAATGATGAGCCATCAGAGACGGTTCGAAACCACTGAAAAACGTTAAATAAAAATTGTAAGATATTCAATAATATTCTACAAGAATCAACATAAAACCCCCTCTGTATGATATAATGAATGTGAAGCAAACATTACAAACAAGGGGGTTTTATGATGCTTAAGAACAAGCCTAAGCAATTAAGTTTATATTCAATATTATACAATAGAATTCCTAAAAATCATATATTAAAATTAATAAATGATGCTGTGGATTTTGGTTTTATTAATAAACTACTAGAAAAGTCTTACTGCAAGTATTATGGAAGACCAGCTAAAGAACCCGAACTTATGACTAGGCTTTTAGTACTTCAGTATTTATATAATTTATCAGATGAACGGGTGATTGAAGAAGCCTCTTTGAATCTTGCATATATGTGGTTTCTTGGAATTAATCCTGAAGAAGAACTTCCTCATCCAAGTCTTTTAGCTAAATTTAGAACCATAAGACTTAAGGAAACTACCTTGGATGATATTATTCAAGAAGTAGTCAGGCAATGTATAGAAAAAGGCATCATTAAAGGAAGCAGTATCAGTATTGATGCAACACATACAGAGGCTAACACTGTAAAAAAGGTTCCTGAGAGAATCATGAAACATCTTGCTAAGAAAATATTTAAAAACATGGGAGAAGAAATTGGGACAGTACCAGATCAAATAGATACAAACATACCTAATTACAAGGAAATAGAAGATCATAATATAGCAAAGCAAACTATGAAGAACTATCTGGAAAAAACTATTGAAAATGTAGAATCAAGCGTTGATTTAACTGTTGCCCCTAAAACAGTAGAAATTATTGAGGAAGCTAAACAAATACTGAATTCTCCCAAATTCATAGAACAAAAGGGTATCAGATCATTAGTTGATAAAGATGCCAGAGTAGGGTGCAAATCTAAAACAGATAGCTTCTTCGGGTATAAAGTTGAATTTGCAATGATACCTGAAGAGAGAATAATAACGGCGGTAAATGTACAAGATGGGGCTTATGTAGATGGAACAGACTTCAAAGAGTTATATGAAAAAACAAAAAACTGTGGAGTTGAAATAAAGGAGGCATATGGGGACAAGGCATATTTTAGGAAGCCCATATTGGACTTTTTAAAAGAAGAAAAAGTAAAAGCATATATTCCGGTAAGCGAATCGGTATATAAACTAGACGATAGTAAATTTAGTTACAACAAGGATTCAGACCAATGGACATGTGAAATGGGCAATTGTACTGCCAATAAGAAAAAGAGCAAGAAAAAGGATAGAGAAAGTTACTACTATTACTTTAAAAAAGAGGATTGTAAAAACTGTCCTAAAAGGGAGGAATGTTTATACAAAGGTAAAGTAAGAAAAATACTTGAGATTACAGTAAATACAACAGCATTTTATGAATACAGCAAATTTACAAAGTTAGAAGGCTTTCTAGAAAAGTATAAAATGCGAGCAAGTCATGAATGGAAAAACGGAGAAATGAAAAGGTTCCATGGTATGGACCGTGCGAGAGGGTACGGTCTTAGAAGCATGGGAACCCAAGCAAAGCTAACGGCGCTGGTAGTAAATTTAAAGAGGATAGCAAGCATACTATCCTCTCGTTCTACTTGTTTTATTGCTATAATTGAAGAATTATGGTTACTTCCTAAAAAAGTTCAAATTGCTGGTTAAAACCTATCTAAAAACATTAATTTTTCAGTGGTTTCAGACGGTTCTGCGTGGCTCATTTTCATTCCAATTTTTCTTCTGTTATTAAACAGTAACTAATAAGGTGTATAATATTTGGATATCGTTATAAAGGTTTCAAAGCGGCTCCCAAAGAAATATTAAAACCATAACGTTTATCGCATGAGGATATTTTGGAGGGATAATTTTGAATCAAGCATTAGAGGGCATCAAGGTCCTGGATCTGACAAGAGTGCTTTCAGGACCCTATGCTACGATGATAATGGCCGATATGGGAGCCGATGTGATAAAGCTGGAGCAGCCTGTTACAGGAGACGACTCCAGGCAGTTCGGACCCTATGTGGAAGGCGAAAGCGCCTATTTCATGAGTCTTAACAGAAATAAGAGAAGCATGACCTTGAATTTGAAAAAGCCTGAAGCCAAGGAGCTTTTTCTTGAAATGATCAAAAACGTGGATGTAGTGGCAGAGAACTTCAGACCGGGCACCATGGAAAAGCTGGGCTTGGGCTATGACGTATTGAAAGAGGTCAATCCTAAAATAATATATGCTGCCTGCTCGGGCTTTGGACACAGCGGCCCCTACAGCAAAAGAGCAGCTTACGACGCAGTGGTTCAGGCCATGGGAGGAATAATGAGCATAACCGGTCAAAAGGACGGACAGCCGACCAGAGTGGGAACCTCCATGGGAGATATTGTAGCAGGGCTATTTACTGCCATCGGAATATTGGCGGCGCTGAACTACAGGGAAAAGACCGGCATAGGTCAAAAGGTTGATGTAGCCATGCTTGACTGCCAGGTGGCCATCCTTGAGAATGCAATATCGAGATATGTGGTCACAGGCAAGGTTCCAAAGCCGGAAGGCAACAGGCATCCGTCTATAGTGCCCTTTGAGCCCTTTGATACCAAGGATGGGCAGATCATGGTGGCGGCAGGAAATGATGTACTGTGGGAAAAATTCTGCAATGCCATAGATGCAAAGGAACTTCTTGAAATCGATGAATATAAGACCAATCCTTCGAGAAATGATCATTATACAGAGCTTAGGCCCCTTATTGCAGCGAAGATGCTGAACAAAACCGTGAAGGAATGGCAGGATATATTGGATGAAGCAGGCGTTCCCAACGGTCCGATAAATACTGTAGACAAGGTGCTGGAAGACCCTCAGGTCCTCGCCAGAAACATGATAGTGGAGGTAGAGCACAAGGTGGCCGGTCCTCTGAAAATCCCGGGAGTGCCAATCAAGATGAGTGAAACCCAGGGGGAAATAAAAAAAGCGGCCCCCGTATTGGGAGAAGACACTGCTCAGCTGCTTTCGGAGCTTCTCGGAATAAGCAGGGATGAATTTGAAGCATTAAAAGAAAAAGGAATATTCTAAAGCAGAGTAAAGCTAATTCCGCTCTGAGGGTCTGTCAATTTTGCCGTTGAATACCTCCTAAGGTGACCCTCAGGGCTTTTTTATATACAGGCATCACCATCAAACCCTTTATACTGAAATAGCAATGAAGTCCCGTTCAATGGATAGCCTATCCAATAAGAATATGGTATAATAATATACTACATGGATAGAGGGGGTTGCGGGATGATTATAGGTCTAGATCATATTGGAATAGCCTTGGATAATATCGAGGAGTTGGGAAGCTTTTTAGAGAATGTGCTGGGCATTCCCCTGACGGGAATAGAAAAAGTGCCCGAAAGAAAGCTCAAAGTAGCCTTTTATCCCATAGGTGAGACAGATCTGGAGCTCTTGGAAGAGACAGGTGAAGGCAGCACTATAGCCTATTTCCTTAAAAGCAGGGGAAACGGCTTGCAGCATCTGGCTTTTCAAGTGGATGACATCGATAAGGCAGTCGAATACATGAAGAGCAAAGGAATAGAGTTTATCGAGGATAAACCGAAAAAAGGCGCCAGGTCCAGGAGGATAATTTTTATGAAGCCTGAATGTACCGGCAATATCCTCATGGAACTCTCCCAATGTGAATAGCAGCCCATAACAAAGAATAAAATTTGGACGGAATATAAAAAAAGAACTGAAACTGCATGGAGCAGCCTCAGTTCTTTTTTTATATCAAATTCGCTTCTATAAAACCATAACAACAATAGGTCCAAATGTTCATAATGACATACCAAAGGGAAAATCCCATGAAAATTGAATTCTTTTATTCAGAACATCAGTTAAGAGATTAACAACAAGCTTTGATGATTCGTTTGACATATAACTAAGGAGGTAAATCGATGTTAATTAAAACTGTAATCAGACATGGCGAGTACTATGATTCAGTTAAGCTTATGATCGCGACCAAGCAGCTTTCGGAATTTGAAGGCGTGACGGAAGCAGCGATTCTGATGGGCTCCGACCTTAACAAAGAAGTTCTCAAAAGAACAGGCCTTTTGACACCGGAATCAGAAGCTGCGGTTCCCGAAGATCTGGTCATAGCCATCAGCGCTGAGACACAAGAAGCCATAGAAAAAGCATTGGCTGAAGTAGACGGATTGCTTAATCAGCATGGCGGCGGAGACGATGGTGAGGAATACAAGCCCAAATCCTTTGATTCTGCGCTGAAGGCCGTTCCCGGCCTGAATTTCTGCATAATATCCGTTCCCGGAAAATATGCCAGGAGAGAAGCGATGAAAGCCCTTCAAAATGATATGCACGTTCTTCTCTTCAGCGACAACGTGACCAAGGAAGAAGAGCTTGAGCTCAAAACCTATGCCAGAGACAACGGGCTGCTCCTCATGGGGCCCGACTGCGGTACGGCGATGATCAACAATGTTCCCCTGGGCTTTGCCAACAAGGTAAGGAAGGGCAGCATAGGAATGGTTGGAGCTGCAGGTACAGGTATGCAGGAAGTTATGGTATTGATTCACAAATTAGGAGGAGGCATATCCCAGGCCATCGGTACCGGAGGAAGGGATTTGTCCTTGGAAATCGGGGGCATAACAATGCTCCAGGGAATCGAAGCTCTAAACAATGATCCTGAGACCAAAGTGATAGTAGTCATATCCAAACCGCCGGCAGAAGAAATATCCGATAAGATGCTGGCTTATATAAAAGAAAATGTTGAGAAGCCTGTTGTGATCAACTTCATAGGCGGAGACAAGAGCAAGGTGGAAGCAATAGGCAAAGCGGCGGCTTCTACATTGGAGGAAGCGGCTGCAAAAGCTGTTAAGCTTGCCGAAGTCTCCTGCTGCTCAAAATACAGCATGGAAAATAATGATGAACTGGAAGCTATAGCAAAAGAGCAAGCCAAGCTGCTAAAGCCGGGACAAAAATATCTGAGAGGCCTATACAGCGGCGGTACGCTATGCTACGAAAGCATGCTGGTTCTCAGAGACTATGTAGGAGATGTATACTCCAATACGCCGCTGAACAAGAAGATGAAGCTCGCAGATGCCAATATAATGCAGGAAAACTGCTGTGTAGACTACGGCGATGACCAGTTCACAGTAGGAAGAGCCCATCCGATGATTGATACTACACTCAGAGAAGAAGAATTCATGAATGAAGTGGAAAAAGAGGATGTAGCGGTAATACTTCTTGATATAGTCATAGGCTATGGCACCCATGCTGACCCGGCCGGAGTTTTTGCAAAGAGGATCAAACAAGCTAAGGAAAAGATGGAGAAAAAGGGTATGCACATTCCTATCATTTGCTATATTTGCGGTACCGAAGAAGATCCTCAGAACTGGGCCCTGCAGAAAGCTAAGCTTGAGGATGCGGGAGCCATCGTGGTCAGCAGCAATGCCAAGGCATCGAAATTGGCCGGCATGATCATGAAGGCACTATAGGGGAGGTTAAAAGATGAAAAGAGTTAATGATATATTCGGCAAGGAGCTTAAGGTTCTGAACATCGGCTTGGAACAGTTCTGTGAAGACCTGAAGGATCAAAATGTAACAGCCGTGCAAATGGACTGGAGACCACCGGCAGGCGGAGACAGCGAAGCTGCAGATCTATTGGCTGCATTACTTGGTTAATAACCGTGTTTCACGGTTAAATTATAGGAGGGATTATTCAAATGGATAGAAAACTAGCTAACGAAGAAGCGTTAAAGCGCTTGCAAGACTCAGAAGTCTATTTAGTTGGAGCGGGGAAAGCAATTGACGTAGTTCCCGGCATGAAAAAGAATCTTATATTGCACGCAGGACCGCCAATAACTTGGGACAGAATGTGCGGACCAATGCAAGGGGCAGTTATAGGTGCCTTAATATATGAAGGAATGGCTGCAGACGAAGCTTCTGCAAGAAAGCTTGCAGCAAGCGGAGAAATCGAATTCGAGCCTAACCACCACCACAATGCAGTTTGCCCTATGGCAGGCGTTATGTCGGCATCCATGCCTGTATTCATAATGGAAAACAAAAAATACGGCAATTTCGCATATACCAACATGAACGAAGGCTTAGGAAAATGCTTGAGATTCGGTGCTTTCTCCGAATCAGTTGTTGAAAGATTGCACTGGATGGAAGACAATATGTACCCAATAATAAAGGAAGCTGTCGAATTATCCGGTGGTATCGACTGGAAAGCGTTGGTCATCCAAGCTCTTCAAATGGGTGACGATTGCCATAACAGAAACAGAGCAGCTACAGCAATGTTTGCAAAGATGATAGGTCAATACCTCAGCAAAGTAAGCGTAAGCAAGGAAGAAATATCAAAGGTATTTGAATTCATCAACGGCAACGAGCACTTCACCATCAATATAACCATGGCAATGTGCAAGGCCATCACCGATGCGGCGCACAACATCGAAGGCAGCACCATCGTTACGGCAATGTGCAGAAACGGCGTAGACTTCGGCATCAGGATAAGCGGACTTGGCGATGAATGGTTCACAGCACCTGCCAATACTCCAAAAGGATTGTTCTTCCCAGGCTTTACACAAGACGATGCCAACCCGGATATCGGCGACAGCACAATAACGGAGACCACTGGCATAGGCGGATTTGCAATGGCCGGAGCTCCTGCCATAGTTGCCTTCGTAGGCGGCACATACAAGGATGCTGTTAAGTTTACACAAGAAATGTACGAGATCACAGGAGCGGAAAACAAAAACTTCAAGATTCCCACACTTGACTTCAGAGGGACTCCTACAGGCATAGACATGGTAAAGGTGCTTGAAACAGGCCTTGTACCAAGAATAAACACAGGCATGGCCCACAAGGATCCCGGAGTGGGGCAGGTTGGCGCAGGCTTGGTAACAGCTCCTATGGATTGCTTCAAGAAAGCCGCAAGATTCATGGTAGAAAAGGGATTAAACAAATAGCAACAGTTAACTAATATCAGATATTGCTAACACATATTAACAAAAACTGCACTAACTATTTGTGAAGCACACACAAAGGTAAATATCTGAAAAAATTGAAATTTATAATTGTCAAAAATAATACAAAAATAATTAAATTGGAGGTTTATATAATGAAACTTTATGATTTATCACAACCTTTAAACGCTGACGTTCAGTTCTGGCCCTATTATCCCCCATTTGAAGCAAAATACTTCAAAAGAAAACCGGAGCACGGAGTTAATGCTCAGTATATCTCCACATCAAACCACATTGGAACTCACCTGGATGCACAAAGACATTTTATCACTGACGGTATGACAATAGACCAGATTCCTTTGGAATGGTTATATGGACCCGGCGTTATCGTTGACCTGAGAGACGAAATGTTTGACCTTGCAGCATACACTCCGGAAATGATCGAAAAAAGAGTAGAAGTAAGAGAAGGGGATATCCTTGTTCTTCACACAGGCTGGTACAAATATGCCACATTCGGATCCGAGCCCGACGAAGAAAGATACATCCATCTTCATCCCGGCGCACACCCGGACATGGTAGACTGGCTGATAAAGAAGAAAATAAAACTCTGGTGCGTAGACGCTGTTTCCACTGACCACCCGATGAACCTTCCCATAGGCAGATTCTTAGGAAAAGGCACATTCGGACAGTGCGACAGAGTAAGAGCATTGGCAGAAAAGAATCTTGGCGGAAAAGAAGTTGTAGACAAATTATTCCCGGAACAAGACTATCAGCTGACTCACAATGCATTGTTCAAAAACGACTGCATACATGCTGAGAACCTCGGCGGACAAATCGGAGCTCCTGAGCTTCAGAACAAGAGACTCACATTGGGATGCTTCCCATGGAACTTCAAAGGCGGCGAAGCTGCATTCTGCAGAATGGTTGCTTTCTTAGAAGATTAATACTGACTGACTATCTGGAAATATTACTAAGAGACAGGCTCCTTTTTCACAATGAAGAAGGAGCTTGCCATAAAATAATACTCGGGGTGAAGAAATGAAAGAAACAATTATCGCAGGTGTTCAGATAGCCATTGAACCCAATAATGTAAAAAAGAATATCAAAAAAGCAGTAGAGTGGCTCAACAGAGCAGCAGAAGAATACAATCCGGACCTTATAGTCTTTCCGGAAACTGTTACTACAGGGTTTGAAACAGGGCTCTCAAGGGAAGGCTTGTGGGATCTGGTGGACACCATCCCCGCAATAAGCGAGGAAGTCAGCAAAGCTGCACAAAAAAATAAAGTCCACGTGGTATTCCCAAGCTACACCAGAGGAGAAAAAAGGGGAGATGTTTACAACTCCAGCATACTCATAGGCTCCAACGGTGATGTGGTAGGAGTATACAACAAAACTCATATCTATTACGCTGAGAGAGAATGGGCATTGCCGGGCAATACGGCAGATGTTTATGAACTGCCATTTGCAAAGATCGGAATGATAATATGTTTTGACGGAGACTATCCGGAATTAAGCCGCATATTGGCAATGAAAGGCGCAGAAATAATAGTCAGACCTTCAGCATTGGTAAGAAGCTTCGAAATCTGGAAGCTGACAAATCACGCAAGAGCTTATGATAACCATGTATATCTGGCAGGTATAAACCTAACGGGAATGGATGCATGCGGCAACTGCAACTTTGGAAACAGTATGATAGTAAGCCCTATCGCTGAGCAGCTTGCATTAGCAACAGCAGGAGAAACAATAATCACAGCAAAGCTTGATCCTGATCCGCTGAAATATATCAGCTATGGAGTAAGAAACCCTATGATATTCAATCACTTAGAGGACAGAAACGTCAAAGTATATGAAGGAATTTTAGAAGAAGCCAAGAGTCAGTTCCCTATAAGCGGAAGGGATATATGGGAAAAAGGAAGAAAAAAATAGAATAAATAAATGGAGGTAAATTCATGTCAAACGCAGAGCTCAATAAAAATGCTGTTCTAGACCCCCAGGAACAACCGGTTTGGGAAGAGAATCCAAGAATCGTAAAGCCCATTTTAGGCATAGATGATAAGCCAAACACATGGTGGGAAAGCCTTCTATACGGATGGCAGCATACATTGGTAGACATTTCACCTTTCGTATTGCCCTTATTAGTTGCGACTGCAGCAGGCTTAGGACCGGACGAAGGAGCCGTATGGGTAAGCCGCGGACTCTTTGGCATGGGCCTGGCAACACTTTTACAAACCACATTCGGCAACAAGCTTCCAATAATACAAGGACCATCCGCAACGGTTACAGGAGCTCTTACTTCAGTTGTAGCACTATATGGCATGCCTGCCATGTGGGGTGCAATATTGGTAGGCGGTCTGATTGAAATGCTCCTCGGTGCAACAAGGGTACTGGGTGTATTAAGAAAAATGTTCCCCGTTGTTGTATCCGGAGTAGTTGTTATGAGCATAGGTTACTCACTGGGCAGAACAGCTGTCGGCTGGATGATCGGCGATGGCTCAGCATCCAACTTCATACTGGCGGCGGCTACAATATTATTGATATTTATACTTCAATTTACGACTAAGAATATTGCAAACGGTATCATATCCAGAGGCTCCATATTTTTCTCAATCTGGATTGTCGGATTAGGCCTGGCCGGAGTCATGGGCAAGGTTGACTGGGCATTAGTTGCCTCCAAGCCCTGGTTTGCATTCCCGGGATTCTTCCCCTATGGCGGCCCCGGCTTTGGCTGGAAATTCGTAGGCGGAGCAATCATCGGCGTTTTCGTAGGATATCTGGGATCGATAGTTGAATCTATAGGAGACTATGCTGCAACCTGTGCGGTAAGCGGTGAAACATATAGAGTAAAACACATGAACAAAGGCATAATGGCTGAAGGATTAGGCTGCATAATCGCCAGCATTTTCGGCGGCATACCTGTATCAAGCTATACACAAAATATAGGAATAATATCTACAACTAAAATCGCATCAAGGTATGTTGTCAAAGTTTCAGCCTGCATATTGCTTCTATACGGATTAAGCCCGAAATTCGGTGCATTATTGGTTGCTATACCAAGATCCATTATCGGCGCCGTATTCGTAATAGTATGCGGTTCTATAGTGACCTCAGGTATTCAGCTTGTAAGCTCTGCTAAACCGACAACAGCCAACTCCTTCTTGGTCGGCACTACAATGCTCTTTGCAGTGGGCATACCGGTTTATGCAACATACGGCATAAGCCAATGGACAAAGGCACAAACTCCTTTGATACAGCTTTTCTTGACAAACACAGTTGTTATCGCTGTTTTAGTGGGTATAGTGCTCCACCTCCTTTTAAACGTAGCATTCAAAGGCGAACAGGAAGAAATAGAAGAATAATATTCGTAAAGCATATGATGAAGATAGAGGGAAGGAATGGTGCATTTCTTTCCTCTATTGTTATTAGATGCATACAAAAGGGGGATTTATATGGCTGGTATAGATAGAAGAATAGAAAATAGAAGGATGATAGAAGAATATTTAAAATCTTTGGGAGCGGATATGGCAGGCTTTGCTTCTGCCCAAAGCTATAACCATATTTTTAGCATAACTGAGGGCAGCGAGCACCCCGATTACTATATAAAGGGTGCAAAGACTCTTATAGTAATAGGGGTGAAGATAGCGGACAGCATAATGGATAATTTAACAGGAACTAAAGATCCCCATTCACATAATCTGAAAAATTATTTGCTGCACTATGCATACGATAAGCTTGATGAAATAGCCGCCTCTGCAAGCAAATATATAGAAGGATCAGGCTATGATGCGTATCCCATACAAGCCAGGAGCGAAATAAGGGAAAACGGCTATCTGTGGAGCTACTTCTCCCATAAGAAGGCGGCTATAGCCGCAGGTCTTGGGCATGCAGGCAAGAGCTCCATCATAATCACAAAAAAATTCGGTACCCGGGTAAGATTGACCACTATCATAACAGATATGGATATGGAAGCTGATGAGTCTGCGGATAAGACGCCGGGAAAGGTCTGCGGGAACTGCAGGATATGCATTGATGCATGCCCGGTAAATGCTCTGGAATTTGATGAAGCCGGCAAAAAAACCTTAATAGATCCGGTAAAATGTCAGACATATATGGATTATTGCCAATGCGCGCTATGCCAAGGAATCTGTCCCATAGGCAGGAAGATCGCCCAAAAACGCCGAAATTTGTTGATTAATAGGGGAGAATGCTTTAAAATATAATTACAAGTCTATTTGTGAACTTGTAACAAAGCGAGCGAGGTGATAAATATGTACGGAATCAGTCTGAGGGAGATATTGGAGAGCGAGGAACTGAAGGGTGTAAAAGTCGTGGCAGGCTCGAAAGGACTGGACAGAACCGTTGTCAATGTAAACATCATGGAAGTGCCGGATATCGAGAAGTGGGTCAAGGCCGGAGAATTGCTTTTGACCACCGGTTATGCCATAAAAGATGATAAGGATGCATTGGAGAGATTGATACCTCTTTTAAACTCAAAAGGGCTTGCAGGCCTGGGTATAAAGCCGAAAAGATATTTGACGGGATATACCGACGAAATGATACGTATAGCCGAGTCCCTTGATTTTCCCATAATAGAGTTTCCTCAGCATATGTCTTATTCTGATTTGATTCAACCCATATTGGGTTACATCACTAATCGCCAGGCGGAGGTCTTAAGGAAAATAGAGTATGCCAACACCCGGCTAATGGACATCATGGTGAATTATAATGATCTAAATAAAGTAGTTCATACGGTAGAAGAGTTGATAGGAAATCCTGTGGAAATAGATGACGCAGACAATAATCCATTAGCCACCAGCGTAACAAATGAAAAAAAAGAAAAGATAAACGAGGCAAAGAAGAACGGTGAGGATATAATCCCAATCAAGCTTCCCATAATAGCTTTGAACAACACCTTAGGATATCTGAAATGCTATGAGTTCAACGGCCGGATATCCAAAAACGATATGCTCACCCTGGAAAGAGCAACGGTCATCATAGCATTGGAATTTTTGAACCAGGAAAAAATCAAAGGGATCGCAAGACATTACAAGGATCAATTCCTGATAGAGCTCACAAGCGGCAGCATAACGGATGTTAAGCAGATAATTCAAAGAGCCCGGCAGCTCAACTGGGATTTGGAGCAGGAATACGCAATCCTGATCCTGGACTGCAATATGAATTCCTATGAAGTATCCGGAATAAATAACTACCAGGAATTCCTAAATAAAATGTATGATATCGCTTCATCTGCCATTGAGGCTTTTGAGAAGAAGCCCATAATGGGTATAGCCGGAGCAAACATACTGATGCTTTTGCCCGTTAAGAAGCTGTGCATGTTCTATGCCAAGGAATCAGGGGAAGCGCTGATAAAATTCGGAAATTACCTTTCCAAGGAATACACAAATCTCAAGATAGACACTCTTGTAAACATAGGAATAGGCAGGTCCTATGACAATCCTGCAGAATTGTATAAGAGCTTTAACGAAGCGAAGAAGGCATTGAAAATCAGCAAGGCCATGTACAGCAAGAAAAATGTAATGTACTATGAAGATCTGGGCATATTTCAGCTTTTCCAGGAGCTGAACAGCGACGGGATGAGCTTCGTGGACAATATCATATCTCCTATTGCAGAATATGATGAGAGAAAAGACAGCAGGCTCATGGAAACTCTGGAAGAATACTTTAAATCCAACGGGAATATGAAGCAGGTGGCTCAGAAAATGTATATACATTATAATACGGCGATTTACCGCATGGAGCAGATACAAAAGCTGCTGAAGGTAGACCTGAGCAATCCTGACGAAAAGCTGAACGTGGAAATAGCCCTAAAACTGAAACATTATCTCGACCTTTAATAATAATGAGCCATCGGAAGGGTTACCGATGGCTCAAATGCTTTTTTGTTCCGTGATGTCCTAATATCCCTGTAATTGATTCTATCTTACCTGGCAAAATGCGTTGCCCATACCTCTTCTGCCGCCATTCATCCTGCCGAAGCCTGCGCCCATCCTAAGGCCTGCCCTTGCTGAGCCTGTGCCATCACATAGGGCTTGGTTCTGTTCCAATGCAGCAATTATCTTGTCGGCTTCTTCCTGTGTCATTGTTCCGGCTGCCACTCTCTCAGCCAAAATGGCTTTCTTGGCCTCAAGAATCTTATCTTTGAACTCTTCCAGTTTTCCGGCTTCATCAGCTATTGCACCATAGGTTTTGTTTGTTTCTCTTCTTTCAGCTATTACGCTTTCGACAGTTTTGCCTGTCAAGCCTGCCACTACATCAGCAGGAGAACCATATGCTGCTGCAAAAGCAGTTACAGAAGTTGCAGCAAGTGTAAGCACCATTGTTCCGATAACAGCTAATTTTTTTAGTTTTGTCATTTTAAAGGACCTCCTTATGAATTTTCTCAGCAGTTTGTTTGCTGCTATGGGTTTATAATAAACTTGAAATATGGCAAAACTATGTCTTTGATTCATCGATTTTGTGATAATTATTTTATCCAATGCCACAATTTCGCCACAACATTTTTTTATAATAAAGAAAGTGATTGAAGCATGAAAGTTTTTTTGTTTCTCAATATGTTATAATCAGAATATTGAATATTGGTTAAGTATTAAAATTTTGAGGTGATTCTATGTCCACCATTTTAATTGCTGATGACAATAAGCAAATTACTTCAATTTTAGAGGAATATGCAAAAAAAGAAGGTTATATGCCTAAGGTTGCCTTGGATGGACTTGAAGCAATAGAGCTTTTTAGAAAGCTTCAGCCCGATATTGTACTGCTGGATGTGATGATGCCCAAAATGGATGGCTTTGAGGTATGCCGAGAAATCCGCAAAACTTCCAATGTCCCCATAATCATGATCACTGCAAGAGGCGAAGATTTTGAAAAAATAATGGGGCTGGACATAGGTGCCGACGATTACATTGTTAAGCCCTTTTCGCCAGGTGAAGTCATGGCCAGAGTAAGGGCGATTTTGCGAAGGATTGGACGAGACGGAGATCAGAAGCAGCAGTTTTTTTCATTTGATAATTTAACGATCAATATGGATGATTATGTAGTAACCATTGATGATGAAAACATATCACTGACTAAAAAGGAAATTGAACTTTTGTGGACTCTTGCCACCAATAAAAACAAGGTATTCTCCCGTGAGAATCTTTTAAACAGCCTTTGGGGATATGATTATTTCGGTGACAGCCGGACTGTCGATTCACATATTAAGCGGCTTCGAGCCAAGCTGGATGAATTTGAACATGAAAAATGGCAGATCAAAACCATTTGGGGTGTGGGTTACAAATTTGAGGGGGATATGGATGAAAAATAAAATAGCTTTTAAGCTCACAATGTATTTTTCTGCCGCGCTGCTCCTTTTTTCTATTATCATCGGTAGTGTTTTCATGGCCCTTTTCAGAAATCATACTATAGAGCTTCACAAAATAGATTTGGAAAAGCGTGGAACCGCCATAGCCGGCACTCTTTCTGAATTTATGAGCGGTGCGTCTTTGGGCCAAGGGATGATGGGCAGGCAGGGCGGCTATGGCGGGTATCTTCGCTATCTGGATGACATTGCCATGACGGATGTATGGATAGTGGATGAAAATCTTAACCTGGCTATGACAGGGCATATGTCAAGCCGCCAGTATAACTATTCAGACCTGCCCCAGGACGCTGAAAGCGTTGTAAAAGAAGTCTTTCAAGGCAAAACAACCTATAGCAAAGGCTTTAGCGGCATGCTGAATGCACCTGCTTTGACTTTGGGCACACCCATTATGTCCGGAGACAAGGTGGTGGGCGCACTGCTGCTCCATTCTCCCGTTGAGGGAATGGATGAGGCTGTATCCCAAGGCTTCCGCATCCTTGCAGTCAGTATGGCGGCAGCCCTTGTGCTGGCCGTCCTCCTGTCTGCCGTGCTTGCCTTTTCCTTCACCAAGCCGCTGAAAAAGATGAAGAACACCGCCATGCAGCTCGCCGCCGGGGATTATACAGCAAAAACCGGAGTGCAGCAAAATGACGAAATAGGAGATCTTGCCGATACAATAGATGTACTAAGCCGGCGGCTGGATGAGGCGAGCCACGAAAGCGAAAAGCTGCTGAAGCTTCGCCGTGATTTTATAGCCAATATATCCCATGAACTGCGAACACCGGTGACCGTGATTCGTGGCTCGCTTGAGGCTCTTAGCGATGAGGTCGTAACGGAGCCGGAGCAGGTTGCAAGCTATCACCGGCAAATGCTCAATGAAAGCATATTTCTGGAAAGGCTGGTCAACGACCTGTTGGATCTATCCCGCTTGCAAAATGCGGATTTTAGGATAGAGATGCAGGAACTGAATCTCTGTGATGTGCTCAATGATGCAGTGCGAAGCGCAAAGCATATGGCAAAGCCGAAGGAAGTTGAAATTAAGCTGGAGCAGGATACACAGATGTGTGTGGTCACCGGAGACTATGGCCGTTTGCGCCAGATGCTGCTGATCATCATTGACAACGCTGTAAAATTCTCTCCGCAAAAGGGCCTTGTTGCAATATCTTTGAAAGGCAATGAAATTATTATTGGCGATAGGGGCATGGGCATTCCTGCTGAAGATTTGCCTTATATATTCGACCGGTTCTATAAAGTAAAGTCTTTGGAGAATAAAAATGGCACAGGCTTGGGCCTAGCCATTGCGAAGCAGATTGCCGAAAGGCATGATATAAGCCTTTCGGTGAGCAGCAAGCTGAAGGAAGGAACGGAGTTCCGATTTGTATTTTAGAGCCATCCCCGGTGGCTCATAGGAGGTAGAGCATGGAGATACTAAAAATAGCCTTGAATCTGGTAAACAGCCTTTCTTTAATGTTTGTCATAGCTTTCTTGCTGACTAAGACCAAGGCTTTTAAAAATATGTTTTTTTCCGACAGCAACCCCATCAGGCATAAAATATTTCTTGCAATGATATTTGGCACATTCGGCATATTCGGAACCTACAACGGCTTTCCGGTAGACGGCGCCATTGCCAACTCAAGGGCTATAGCGGTGATCGTAGCCGGGCTCCTCGGCGGCCCCATTGCGGGTATAGGGGCAGGGCTTATTGCCGGCATCCATCGATGGGCCATTGACATCGGAGGCTTCACAGCCTTTGCCTGTGCCGTATCCACCCTTGTGGAAGGCTTGATGGGAAGCATAGGCTACAAATATTCGAAGAAATTCAAGCATAAATGGCTCCTGGGCTTTATCATAACGGTGATTGCAGAGATCATGCAGATGGCCATAATACTGGCTATAGCCAGGCCCTATCCGGCTGCAGCGACTTTGGTGAACAAGATTGCAATCCCTATGACCATAATAAATTCCATAGGAGTGGCCCTTTTCATAATCATGCTGGAAAGCATCTATAGAGAGCAGCAAAGAGAAGCCGCCATCCAGTCCGAGCTGGCGCTGAAAATTGCAGATCAAACCCTGCCCATATTGAGAAACGGGATCAACAGGGAGACTGCACTGGCGGCCTGCAACATAATATATGATGCGGCAAAGGTGGATGCGGTAGCCATAACCCGGGGAATGGAGATATTGGCCCATGTGGGCGCAGGCTCTGACCACCACCTGCCCGGAGAAAATATCAAAACCTACGCAACAAAGGTAGCTCTGGAAAAAGGAGAGCCTGTCATCGCAACAAAAAGCGGTATGATCGACTGCTCCAATGAAAACTGTATGCTTAAATCTGCGGCAATCGCTCCTCTGATAAAAAAGGACAAGGTCATCGGGGTATTAAAAATATATAAAACTAAGGAGAATGCGATAACCAAGGTGGATGCCCAGCTGGCAGAGGGCCTGGCAAAGCTCTTCTCCACGCAGATAGAGCTGGCGGAGATCGATTATAATGCTAAGCTGCTGTCAAAGGCTGAGCTGAAGGCATTGCAGGCCCAGATCAACCCTCATTTTCTCTTTAATGCTTTGAACACCATAGCCTCCGTATGCAGGATAGACCCGGAGACCTCCAGGAAGCTGCTGATCAATCTGGGCAATTTTTTCAGGGAAGGCTTTAAGGAAAGCAGTGATATTGTGGACATAACAAATGAAATAAATCATGTGGAGGCCTATCTGGAGATTGAAAAAGCCAGATTCGGCGACAAGCTGAAGGTCGAGTATGACATTCACTGCGATAACTTCCAGCTGCCCCACCTGACGCTTCAGCCATTGGTAGAAAATGCAGTTAAGCATGGTATATACCCGAAGAGAGAGGGAGGCACCATAAAGATACAAACCCTTGAAGCAGCTGACTCATATAGCATTCAAATAGAAGACGACGGTGTGGGATTCGATTATCCCGCAAACAATCCTAAGGGAGACGGAATAGGCATCAAAAACGTGGACAAAAGGCTTAGATCCATATATGGCGATGATTTTGGACTGCGCATTGACAGCAGAAGAAATATAGGCACCAAAATCTCCATCGATATACCCAAAAGGAGTGCATAGCTTTGCAAATAAACACTATCGTTATTGATGATGAATATCCATCCAGAGAAGAATTAAAATTTCTCATATCAAAGATGCCCTTTATAAAAATAGTAGGGGAAGCAAACAGCGGCCTTGATGGTCTGGAGCTGGTAAAGAAGCTCAGGCCGGATTTGGTGCTTACGGATATACGGATGCCTGATATCACCGGCATACAATTGATAAATGAAATAAACAACCTGGGGATCAAATGCAAGGTTATTTTTACTACAGCCTATGATCAATATGCCATCAAAGCCTTTGAAGTAAACGCTGTCGATTATATACTCAAGCCCTATGACGAGGAGCGGGTTGCAAAAGCTGTTATAAGGATAAAAAACATCCTTGAGAACAAGAGCAGTGAAGCCGCCAACAACCCGGGCAATATAGTTTCTTTAAATAAGCTTCCTTTATGGAAAGGCGATAAATTGATACTGGTTGATATAGACAGCATTATCTATGCCTATACAGAAGGAAGGGATATATTTATCAAGGCTGACAAAGAAACATATTTGTCAAGCCACTCATTGCATGAATTGGAGGAAAAGTTGAAGGGAAAGGGCTTTTTCAGAACCCATCGCAGCTATCTGGTGAACATGAATAAAATAAATGAGATTTCGCCCTGGTTTAATGGAGCCTATGCTGCCAAAATCGGAGAAGCCAATGACGAAATAATCATCAGCAAAAAACAGGTAAAGAAATTTAAGGAAATCCTTGGCATATAGCAGAGAAATTTTCAACATCAAAAACAGGCCGTTCAGACCTGTTTTTTGTTCTTTCATACATCCTTTTAACGTTTTATTGGTTAAATGCTCCATAATTAATTCAAAGAAAAACAAAAGGAGGTTTAAAAATGGCAACTTTTTTAGGCGCAATTATTATTCTGATCCTTGGTTACATTATTTATGGAGTCTTTGTGGAGAAGGTCTTCAAGGTTGATGAGAACAGGCCTACACCTGCTGTTTCCATGGCTGACGGCGTTGACTACGTACCCATGGGATGGAAAAAGATGTTCCTCATCCAGTTCTTAAACATTGCCGGTCTGGGCCCCATATTTGGAGCTATATCCGGTGCGCTTTGGGGACCGGCTGCATTTTTATGGATAGTATTCGGAACCATATTTGCCGGTGCAGTCCATGACTTTTTCTCCGGTATGCTGTCCATCAGACACGATGGGGCTTCAGTATCCGAGATAGTAGGCATTTACCTAGGGCCTGCAGCAAAGCAGATAATGAGAGTATTCTCCGTAATCCTATTGATACTTGTCGGTACGGTATTCATGACAGGCCCGGCAAAGCTGCTGGCAAGCCTTACTCCCGAAAACTTAAATACTAACTTTTGGCTCGTTATCATAATCATCTATTACTTCATGGCTACTCTTCTTCCTATAGACAAGCTTATAGGAAAGATATACCCGCTTTTCGGAGCCGTCCTCCTCATAATGGCTGTGGGAATAGGCGGCGGTCTCGTTGTCGGAGGATATGACATTCCTAACCTCACTCTCACAAATCTTCATCCGAAATCTTTGGCAATATGGCCTACATTATTTATCACCATAGCCTGCGGCGCAATAAGCGGCTTCCATGCAACCCAGTCTCCTATGATGGCCAGGTGCATGACCAATGAAAAATATGGCCGTCCGGTATTTTACGGCGCCATGGTGGCTGAAGGCATAATAGCCCTTATCTGGGCAGCGGCAGCCATGACCTTCTACGGCAGCACCCAGGGCCTTGCAAATGCATTGGCAAACGGTG
Source organism: Lutispora sp. QWL-02 (assembly GCF_058315355.1). Taxonomy (NCBI): domain Bacteria; kingdom Bacillati; phylum Bacillota; class Clostridia; order Lutisporales; family Lutisporaceae; genus Lutispora; species Lutispora sp. QWL-02. Next base: position 4,418,469 of record NZ_CM177762.1, on the reverse strand, counting down.
CCCAAGGTGCGGTGGTTCATACCATATCCAAAACTCTTATGGGACCTGTCGGAGGCATACTGGCCGTTCTAGGCGTTATCGTATGCCCTGTGACCTCAGGAGATACTGCCTTTAGAAGTGCAAGATTGACAATAGCCGACGTATTCAAAATAAATCAGGGTCCGCTGAAGCAGAGATTATACCTCAGCATACCTGTAATAGGTATCGGTGTGGCTCTTTCTCAGATAAACTTTGATATAATCTGGAGGTACTTTGCCTGGTCCAATCAAACCCTTGCGATGATAATGCTTTGGGCCTCCGCAGTATATCTGGTGAAAACCGGCAAAAACCACTGGATTTGCACAGTGCCTGCCACCTTTATGACGGCAGTTACTATAACATATATATTCCAAGCTAAAGAAGGGCTGGGCCTCCCCACAACCATATCCTATCCCATAGGATTGATGGCTGCAGCAGGTGCCCTGGCATGGTTCCTCTTTTCAGCATCAAAAGTCCACAGCAATAAAGAATTAAAGGCATAACAAAATTATCCTTAAATACTGCACAAAAAGAACCGTCCCCGGTGTTCCGGGGACGGTTCTCCCATCTTTTCTTAATATTTTTTAGGCTTCATTACCAACGAAATAAGATATCCAAAACCTATGAGATAACCGCCGCAGGTTATGACCATCATGATGATTGAACTGGTAGACATATTATTTCGCCTCCTTTGCAGCGTTTGTATTCTTCAATACAACCACCTCATCTTCATCTTCATCAAGCTGAGTGATGTCTATGCCTTTTCCAATCTTTCTGCAGAAATAATTGTTGGTGAGGATGCCGAACAGGATCAGCAAACCGAATTGTACTATGATAGTACCTGCATTAAAGGTTTCGAAAGGATTCATCCAATTATCCGGATAACCCACTATGCCCTGCCAAATCCACCAGCCGAACAAGGCTGCAAATATTGCCGGAAAAGCATATATACAAACATTCCACCATTTTCCTATCTTGAAATCCGCCCAAGGAGTATTTATAACATTCTGCCTTGCCTGCTCTACACCGTATTTCATCAAGGCAAAGGAAACGAACAGGCCGGATACCAATAAGCCAACTCCCCATACCCAGTCCTGGTTATCCAGGAAATTAACATTTAGTGCGGAAGGCAAACCAAATACGAATCCTATTATAGAAACGATTATGGTAGCTTTATGTCTGGGTACGCCGGTGTCCATTATATTTCTCACAACAACCTCGATCATAGGGATTAAAGAGGTCAGGGCAGCCACTGCCATTGAGAAGAAGAACAAGGTTCCTATGATGTAGCCGCCGGGCATGCTGCCGAACAGCTGGGCCAGATATATGAAGGTCAGGCCCGTATTGCCGGAGGTCAAAGCCTGAGTAGTATACTCCATGCTTGGGGACAATGCAAATATAGCGGGAAGAACTACCATGCCGGCCAATAAGGCGCCCACATTGTCGCTGATTCCCATTGTGAAGCAGTTGCCGGGCACATCCTCCTTTTTCTTGGTATAGGTAGACAATGTGATTATGAAGCCCCAGCCGGCGCCAGTAGACCAGGCTACCTGAGTAAAGGCTTCCAGCCAGATCTTAGGATTTTTCAACATTTCGAATTTGGGGTTGAACAGGTATTCAAGACCCATATAAGCACCGGGCAGCGTTACCGCTCTGACCATAGCAACTGCAAGCAGCAGGAATAGGATCGGTATCATGACCTTTGAGAATTTCTCGATACCGTTTTGAACGCCTCTGTAGATAATATATCCGGCTATAGCCATGCAGATGAAATGGAATATTGCCACTTCACCGCCGGAAGCTGTAAAACTGTTCCATATGGCCGATGTCTGCTCTGTGGTGAGACCTGCTTTAAAAGTGCCTTTCGCAGCCAAAGTGAAGTATTTGAGACACCAGCCCATGACTACCGAATAATAGGACATTAGTAATAAACATACCATTGCGATCCAGGTGCCCATCCAGGCATATTTTTTGCCCATGAAATCCCTAAAGGCACCTATGGTTCCCAGCCCGGTCTTGCGTCCCATAGTCATTTCGCCCATGTGAAGAGGTATCGCCCATACAAATAATGCAACAGTCCATGCTATGATGAAGGGGCCGCCGCCGTTATTTGCTGCTACGCGAGGGAATCTCCAGATATTCCCCGTTCCTATGGCCATACCGATTGTGGCGGCTATAAAGCCTACCCTGGATGCCCAAGTTTCTCTTTTTTCACTCATAATAAAACCTCCTCCGTATAAAAATAAAAAACCTTCATCCCAGACAAGGGACGAAGGAAATTCGCGGTACCACCCAAGTTGAATAGATATGCAATACATATCCATCCCTCTTAATGCCTATAACGCAGGCAATGCGGACAAACTTTTCATTTGCAGCTCGGAGGATGGGTTCAAAGGAAATAATCTTAGAAGGCTTTTCAGCCAGTGGGCCTTCTTCTCTTTCAGCGTCTTTCCTTTTACTAGTTCTCGTCATAGCTTTAAATATTTATGATAGATTATACATTACAAAGCATAAGTTGTCAAATCGTTTTTATTATTTCATATCCTCGGAATTGTCGGAAGTACCGGGACTGTCCTGGGGCAGCTCGGGCTTCTCCAGCACCTTAAGCTTATAATTGCAGGGCTGGCTGCCGGCACCTCTGGTGTCCTGTACTACTAAGGAAACGCTATAATCCCCGGGTTCAGCGAAGATATAATTAAGGGACTCTCCATCGGAATTGAGCACTACGGTGCCGTCCCTCTCCACAGTCCAGAGCCTTGATTTGATAGCATCGACCGGGTCCGGATCAGAAGATTCATCTATAAAGGTCACCTCATCCCCTGCATAAATTTTATTTATGCTTATAGAGAATTCCGCGATAGGAGCGTTATTCTTTTTATCTGCAGCATGGGGATTTTCTCTCCCTGATCCTATTGCAGGAATAGCCTTTTTTATCAGGAAAAAGCCTCCTCCCAGCAAAGCTGCAATCAATACAAGGGATGCGATCAATCTGGGCCAATATATGACGTATCTTTTTTGAGCCTTTTTTATCTTGCTTCTTATCTGATCATCCAATGAAGCACTCCCTATAAAGGTCGTATAAAGCAAGGTTTTCTTAAAGTCGTCATAAATCTTGGCCGCTGACTCATAAGAACCCTCCAAAGCTTTGGATACAATGGGCGATATAGCCGGAGGCAGCGCATCTCTGTCCCTGATGATATCGCCGTCGGGGCTGTTGGCAAAAATACAGCATATAATATGTCCAAGCCTCTTTATAACCGAGCTTAAATCTATATCAAGCTTGCTCTTGTCAAAGCAGAAGAGATTATTAAAGCTTAAATACTTTCTGTTTATGACGGATAAATTATTTAAGTCGGAAAGAATATATTGAATCAAAGGATTGAACTTTTCTATCTCCATAAATTTTTTCAATAACTCTTCAGTGAGAAGCATCTTGTCCGCCAAGGTGATGCTGTGCTTGGAGAGGTGCTCCTCCAGGGATATTCCGGCAACCATGGGGAATAAGACATAGAACTTTTCATCTATCTCAAAAGAATCCAGCAGGCTTTTGGGCGCACTGCCGCCGGATAAAAAGCTGCTCTTGACTATATTTTTGATATCCTCATCGGAAAATTCGCCAAGGATGAATTTCTCTTCACTATCACCGGAGGTAATGCTGCATATGTAAATCGATTGTAGCTCATCTGAATATAGAGTATCTATTACTTCATATTTGCTTTTTATGATCTTTTGCTCCAACTTATTCACCTCCAAACTATATTATTCTACATGAAGCAAAATTTTCCTCCACAATACTCCATAATTTGCATAAAAAAAAGGCACCCTTTTGGGGTGCAATACTGAGTGGGGTTAACGATTGTGTCTCTAACAATGTGAGACTTTCAGGGGTTAAATACAATTTTATTATATTATATATAGCATTAATATGCAATAGACATTATAAGAAAATATAGAAATGATGTAGATTTAGCTTATATTATTTGACAATAATCAAATATCATACTTATAAAACCACTGAATTTTGTGAAATGAGCATATTGAAACATAATAAATCAAAATTTGCGGCATACGCATATATATGAAAAATAATGAATGAAAATGCATTTAAGGTTCCCGTCCCCCCGTCCCTAGAGGAATCCCCTAAAATCCTGAGTTCTGAGCCCTGAGTTCTGAATCCTAATACAGCAGCCGTCTTATAATCTTTCCGCTTTCCGTCTTGGGCAGCGCATCTATAAATTCTACAGCCTGAGGTGATGCAAAGGGTGAAACTCTGTTTCGCACCAGAGCCCGGTACTCCATCTGGAGCTGAGGCGTCGGCTCACAATTTTCCTTCAAAACCACGAATGCTTTTACCGCTTGGCCCATCAGCTTATCGGGGATGCCTATTACGGCAGCCTCTGCCACAGTAGGATGAGTCATCAATATGCTTTCGACTTCGAAGGGAGTCACCAGATGCCCTGCTGTGTTTATTACATCATCCTCCCGGCTCATATAGTAGAAATAACCCTCATCATCTCTATAAGCCAGGTCTCCGGTGATATACCAGCCGTTTTTAAATTTGCTCAAATACTTTTCCCTGTTCCCCCAATAATCCAAGAACATTGAAGGCCAGGAAGGCATTAATGCCAAATGCCCCTTCCCTCCGGGAGGCAAAGGATTGAAGCTGTCATCAAGTATCTCCGCCTTTATATCCACCAGCACCTTGCCCATAGAATCATCGCCTTTTCTCGGGAAACTGCCGTCATAGCCGATGATTATGCAACCTGTTTCCGTCTGAAACCATTGATTATGTACGGTCAAGCCCAGGTTTTCCTCAGACCAGCGCCTTACCTCAGGATTTAAGGCCTCACCGGCGCTGAATATCTTCTTCAAGCTTTCGAGCTTGAATGCCTTTGCCTTGGTCGGGTCCTCCCGCATAAGCATTCTCAGCAAAGTGGGAGCCGTGTACCAGATCTCTATATCATATTTGTCCAAAAGCCCCAACACTTGATTTACCCTGTAGCCGGGCTCAGACACCAGGATATCTGCACCTGTGCTGAGAGGGCCCAATATGCCGTAAGAGGTGCCGGTGACCCAGGCCGGATCAGCAGTAAACCAGCATTTGAGACCGGGGCGCAAGCCTACGATATCCTTTGAAGTTTGCCAATGGCTGACTATGGCGCCGTGGCGGTGGACCGCTCCCTTGGGCTTTCCTGTGGTGCCCGATGTATAATGAATTATCGCATAATCCTCATGGGAAACCGGTGCAGCTTGAAAATTCGGCTCCATGGCAGCAAGCCTGCTCCTGAACCCGCCTTCTCTGTCTACCAGGATGTGAGGCAAATCTCCAAGATTCTCTGCCAATCTGGACTCAGCTGCTATCAGCGAACCCTGGCAATCATCGAATCTTTCCTTTACGGCATCGGGGCCGAAGGAAGGAAAGAGGGGGCAGTAGATTGCTCCAAGCTTAAAAATGCCCAAAATAAAAAAGTAGGTTTCAGGGGAGCGCTCCAGATATATAAAAACCCTGTCACCCTTTTTTACGCCGAGGGAAAGCAGCAGATTGGCCGCTTTATTTGACATGACATCAAGCTCCCTGTAGCTCCAGCTTTCCTCTCTGCCTTGCCGGTCCGCATACAACAGAGCCCTTTTATCCATATTTTCTACGTTTTTATCAAATATAAAATCTGAAATATTGATAAAAATCACTCCTTGCTACTCGTTGGCCTTCTCTTCCAGCAAAGCAACGATTTTATCTATTGTATCAGCCTCTGCATCCAATATCTCGTAATCCTCAACTCTGGTGCCGAAGGTGTTCTCCATGAAGAACACCAGCTCCAGGATTCCGAAGGAATCCACAAGGCCGCTGTTTATCAGTGACTCATCATAACCCAAGCTCTTTTTGCCCTTAATAATATTCTTCAACAAAAATTCCTTTATAGCTTCTTTTTTATCCATTAAGCTCAACCTTTCTAAAATTAATTGCGAGTGCTTGGACCTTATCTGCAGCTCATATCACCTTAGTCGTGCTGGCTGATAACGATTGCCAATGCCCCAGGGCACCTTCTCTAACAAACCCTAAGTCCCTTCACGATGCACTCTTCTATCAGTCAGGCAGCAGGTTAAATTAGGTTACTGCAGTAAAATCAAATATAATTTCCCTTCCGTGCTAATCCGTGAAAAATTCAGTGCCTTTCAGTGGTTTCCGTCCCCCCAGGACCCATAAGGAATTCCCTAGAATCCTGAGCTCTGAGCTCTAAAATCCCACATACTGAAATCCGGTGCCAAAGTTGCCGAAAGACAGCACCGCATATAGCATTATAAACAAAATTGCAGCTTTTATCCACTCATTTTTCATGATGATTCTCCAATCTAAAAATAAATGTATAGAAAAATCCGTGTTCCCCGTTCCCCAGGACCCATGAGGAATCCCCTAGAATCCTGAGTTCTGAGCTCTGAACCCTGAGTTCTATGCTTAGAAGCCAGCGGCCAGTAGCCTAATAATAATCTTTACCGATGTATCCCACCTATATATGAAGAACGCCCAGCCTATGCTGATGAACAAAAATGTCAAGGCCGCACCGGCCCAATAAACGGCTTTGGACTCTGACATCCACCCCAGCAATCTTTCTGAGCCGTATTTTTTCAGCATATCCGAATATATCCTATACACCGAAAGTCCTGCACCCTGGTAGAGACCCCATATCAAAAAGCTCATGGTGGACCCGTGCCATATGCCTACTGCAGCCATGGTCACCAATTGGCAGACGGTGTTGATAAGCCAGGGGTGGCCCGGGCCCACCTTTCCCATCATAAGCTTGCCCAAAGGCATGAACAAGTATTCTCTCAGCCAGGAGGTCAATGTCATATGCCAGTTCTGCCAGAAAAGAACCAAATTGGGCTTCAAGTAGGGCTTGTTGAAATTCTCCGGCACCTTGAAGCCGAAGAGCCTTCCCAAGCCTATTGCAATATCCGAATACCCGGAAAAATCATAATAAACCCTTATGGAATATAGGAAAAGCACAAGCCAAAGGATGGGCCGTGATGCTTTCAAAATATCGGGAGCCAAAGCCCCAATGAGAGAACCCGTCTTGTCAGCTATTATAAACTTCTTGAACAGTCCGGTGATGATGCGGGTGATGCCTGCATCCACATCCTCTTTGGCAAGAGGCGTACCTAATGCTTCAGATAAATTCTTTTTAAAGCGGCCGTAGCGGTCTATAGGGCCTGCGGAAAAGGTGGGGAAGAAGAATATGAAAGCAAAGAAGCTCAATGGATCAAGCTCCTTTATCCTTCCCCTATGGGCATCTATCAAAACATGGAGAAATTTGAAAGTAAAATAGGAAATTCCAAGAGCCTTTACCTGCATGAAGGAAGGCAGCTCATTTTTCAGGACCGGATATTTGAACAATGCCAGGGTACCCAGTGAAACTAAAATACCCAAATACAAGAGCAGCTTTTTCAGCTTTTTATCCTTTGTCTTAAGCAGCATCCCGGCGATTGCATATATGGCTATGGTCAAAGCCAATGTCAGCAAAGCAAAAACCGGATGGCCGTACACTGCAGCGAAAATAAATCCCCATAGGATGAGCGCCGCAGAAGCAGCGGAAACGGTTTTTTTGCCTTTATCTCCTTTGCCGCGTTTGCTGCCGTAGTAAAGCAGAAGGCCCGTCGCCGTAAAAAGCACTATGGAATGTATAGGCAAAAACCTGATCAATAATTTTATACTCTCTATCAATGTCAATCCCCCTGCTCTATTCCTTCAATTCCGGAAACTTTTCTATGACAAAATCATACAGCTTATCTGCTACGATGCTGTCCCCTTTTTCCTTCAGATGGCCTCCGTCAATGAAAAGCCCGCCAGGCACCGCGTCATTGAGGTCCAGCACCGGCACGCCGTAAGGCTCTGCCTGCGACCTAATGACCTCAAGCAGCTTCTCATAATACCCCGGCTCATACTTTTGTGCCAGGATGCCTTGGTTTATAGGGGCCACATAGATCATCAGAGGAACATTCTCCTCATTGACATGCTTGCAAACCTGGCCTATGACATCAAAATACCTGGTGGATTCGCCAAAGGGGATGCCGTAGAATTTCTCCGTGATCTTTACATCCCCTATCTGGACCTTCATATGCCTGTCATTGGGATAGGGAAGAGGTGTGCCTGCGGCCTTGGCCTTGAGGCCCTTGATATACTCTGCATAGAATTCATTGTACCTGTGGAGAGGCACCAGGTTTCCCCGGAGCTCACGGGATATGAAATATGCATTTTCGTTGTTCATCTTCAATATGTTCCTGTAAGCGCCTGCCAGGCCGCCGCCCAGGCTCAGGTCATAGCTTTCCGGAGAGTGGGGGAATACCCAATTTATCTCGGTATAGCTGCCTGCACCCATCTGCCATATGATCAAATCCGGCTTGTAGGCCGCTGCCTTTTTTATGCGCTCCATGGCATATACGGACTTGGTGCCGCTGCTGCCGAAATTGAACACATTGGGCCTGCCGTCCTCGCCATATAGCTTTTTATCAAGAAGCCCTCCTATGGAGTCTTCATATTTGACGTAGAAATCTTCCACAGTAGAGTCGCCGATCATTATGATATTCTTTTTATTGCCTTCAAGATACTTGTTTATCCAATGTCCCTTCATGGATAAATCCGGCATCCTGTCATATTTGAATAATCTGCTGTTATCCTGAAAAATAGTATAAAAGCTTCCGATATTGTTGTATATGTATTTGTTTATAGGCACAAAGACCAACAAATTAGCCAATATATATATGATCATCAATTTATAGATAAGACCGAATCGTTTCATTATATATCCCCTTTCCAGACCTGCTAATAAGTATATGTGCCGCTCATACGATTTTTCTAAGCCTATTTCGCTGAGAGTTGTTAGCAAAATCAATACAAATGGCCACTCACGCATATAAATATTCGCTTAAGCAATAAAATAGACACACCTCAGTGCAAATCCGTGGGAGAATCCGTGCAAATCCGTGTTCCCCGTCCTTCTGCCTCAATTCCAATAAGCCAGCTTTAAAAACATATTTATGACTTTTCTTTATTTCCATCATTATCACCACTTCGCGGAATTGTTATAGCTATTATAGCATATCAGCGGCAAATAAACCTCCGTGAAAATCTGTGCTTTGCACCCTGAACCCTAATTTATATTTTATCAAATAGGTCCTCTTGATGCATTAAATTCTTATGACATCTATGATATAATGAAAATATTTCCACTAAGAATTTTGGTTAAAAATGCCGAAATATAAATATAGGGCCTAGACCCCGCAGATATACTAAAACTAAGGAGTGAACAGCATGCACATTAGAAGAATAAAAAGCAAAGCAGCTATAATACTAGCTTTTATAATGATATTCAATCTGTTGCCCCATGAGATCCTGAGGGTCCATGCCTTTGATCCCGGGGAATTCTGGGTGGATAGCGTGACCATATTTAAAATATATGACAAGGACAGAAATGCGGTGCAGCGCAGGGTGCTGATCACGGGAGGATACCTGAAGGATGCGGACGTGGGTATTGTGACCAGCGAAGGCTATAAAAGGCTTACCAAGAGGACCGATAATACCGAAGGTCTGCTCCAGTTTGACATAGATGATAATCAGCTTGGCAACTCCCTGCGAATAGAGGGAAAGGAAATATTATTGAACGAAGATGAAATGCCTACCTTGACGGGAGTAAACCGCAGGGTGGAGCAGGGAGCAGGCAATCTGATACTCCAGGGCACAAAGCTTAATAATATAATGGACAAAGCCAACATCAAGGCAGGCTATGAGCATAAGGGAGCTTATACGCCTATGGATGATACCAAGTTTAATAATCCTTCACAAGTTACCATAGAAAAGCCTACAGGCGCATTAGGCCTCCAGAATATAATATTTGAGAAAAGCGAGCAGATACCCGATGTATATTTCAATGCTAAAAACCCTTCTGTCAAGGTTAATGTGAACATTAAATATACATATAAGGATCAGTTCAGACTGTATAAAAACATAAACGTATCTAATCTGCGAATGTACCCCAACAGAGGGCAGAAGGGCGACAGGGTATACTTCGAAGCCGATGCGGGTACGCTGGATTCCTATGATGTATTTTTCCTTAAGGAAACCAACGGCACCGATCCTTACACAAATAGAAACAAAGGCCAGAATAAGACCTTTCAGCAAAACATAGAAGGCAAAGACATCCTTACTGTCACTGTACCGGATATAATAGAGGGAGAGTACTATGTGGTGCTCACCAATGCGGTAGCTTCCAACATGGACCCCATGCTGGAGGTAACTCAGGAGAAGGTTCTGGACGAAAAATTCACCGTGATAAACGCAAACATAAAATCCAGGATAATCAGCATCAATCCCAAGACGGGACCTGATACAGGCTCCAAGGCCACCATATCCTCCCAATTCACCGGCACGCTGAACATACCGGAATTCGTGCCTGCCACCGATGACAAGACCTACAGCTTTTCTGACGGCGACAGGGAATTGGTTGTGAACTATGTTTACGGCACATATAAAAATGACAGCTCAAGCAAATATGAAGCGGTCAGGAAGATCAGGATAATAATAGGAGACAAGGCCACCTTTATGAAAAAAGCTCCCGGTGAACCGGACTCGAGCTTTACAAAGGACCTGGACATCATAAACATCATGACTGCCCAGATCACCGATGCGGACACCAATCCCGTAAAGGACGTGGTTATAGAGACAGAGACAACAATAACCAGGCTGTCTGATAACAGCGTTGTCCAGACCATAACGGAAAGGGCGGTGCTGACCAAGGGCTATACCTATATACCCAGCAAGGTAGAGCCTATGGTGGACAGCATAACACCGGACAAGATACAGGTCATAAAGACCAATGATGATAATTATAAGACCACTGACTCTAAAAGACTGATGGCTATATACGGCAAGAATTTCATGGTACATAAATATGCAGACTCCACGGGTAAGGATATAGTGAGATATCCCATAATAGAGCTGGGGCCTGATATAAAGCTTGATCCCAATAATCCGGTACAAAAAGAGATACTGGAGATGAAGGTATTAAATTCCTATGGAGAAGAACTGGACGGTTCTGCGGGAAATGAAATAGGCACCAGAATACTATTCTATCTCCCTGCTGATTTGGGGCCCATAAGCAACATAGGCAAAACCTTCATAAAGGTTACAAACCCCATAAGAAACTCAATGGCTCCCGGATTGGTGGGCACCAAGGTAGACGGAGTGGAATTCGTACTGGTAGAGGACAATAAAAACCCCATAATAAGCGGCGTAAACCCGGATACCGTAGCGGTAGAGGGCGGCGTTGAAGTAAAGGTCACAGGAAATAACTTCATGAGCGGAGTAAGGCTTTTCCTGGACGGAGAAGAAATAAAAAATATAAAAAGAGCGGAAGACGGCAAGGAAATAACCTTTACTGCACCAAAGGGGAGAGAAGGCACCACCCAGATAATGGTCATGAATCCGGAGGGCGGAGCTGCCACATGGCATTTCAACTACGTAAAGACCTATACAAATCCCAAGATATTTGATTTTGCGCCCAAATCCGGCAATACAGGCACTCTGGTGGTGGTAAAGGGCGATAACTTTATTCCACCGGACCCGACGGACAAAACAGAGTTGAAGCATAAGCTTATAGGCACCAGGATACTCCTGGGAGGCATAGATATAAATGACTATGGACTGGACAGCAATAAGAGGATAGTTCTCAAGCCTTATGAGGACCCATCGGGAGATCCCGTCATAGACATAGCGGCTGCAGGAGGCCTGACTTCCATAAAGGTGGCCCAATATTACCATTCCGTAATGTTTGCGGACGCGGACAACAATTATTATACCATCACCGTAGATGGGGCAGGCAGGATAAGCTTGAGCGACGGAGTCCACAATACTTATACTCTGAAGCTTTCGGGAAACCAGGTAAAGGCCGACAAAAAAGACGGCTCCATATATGACTTGTCTTCGGACAAAGAAGGCATAACCATATCCGACGGAGCAGCCCCCATACTCTCGCTGAAGATGGTGACTCCCTATAAAACCGATGCGGAGGGAAAGATAATAGGCAACAGGGTAAAGGTAGTGGACAAAAACACCATATACTTTACAGTGCCTGCTCTTCCTGCCGACGGATATTATGATCTCACCGTGCTGAATCCGGATACCAAGAGGGATGATAAGAAAGGCACCAGCGGCTTCTACTACTTCGCCCACCCTCAGAGCAAGCCGGAAATACACAAGATCGTGCCCGGCGAAGGTACTACCGACGGCGGCTATGCCATAGATATAGAGGGCAATGACTTTATGGATATAGGCATAGACAAATCCAAGGTATTTATAAACGGTGTCCAGGTACCGGCGGCCGATATCCAGGTAAGCCCCAACGGCAAGACGATAACTGTAAAAAGAGTGCCCAAATACCCGGGAGACCTGTTTAAAGAAAAAGGGACCAACCGGTATGCGGTGCCGGTAGTGGTGGTAAACCCTGACGGCGGCAGCGTTAGCCGGGAAGGGGGCTTCACCTACCTGGTGCCTACCAGTCACCCCAAGCTGGTAAAGATCGTTCCGGCAAAGGGTACTGCCGCCGGCGGTGAAGTGGTGGAAATCACCGGCACCGACTTCCGTTTCTTCGAACCCTATGAGGACAGCAACAGGGACGGAACGAGAGATGCCGACGAAGCTTTCACCGATATAAACGGAAACGGCAAATGGGACAGTGAGGCAAACTATGATGAATGGATACAATATGCAGACATAAATCATCCAAAGTTTGAAAAATACCTTGATTCCCCCATATTGCCCAAAGTATTTTTCGGCGATAACCTGGCCAAAATTGTGGAATTTTCCCGCGGTTACCTCAAGGTGATCACTCCCGAGGGAGATGCGGGCAAGGCCGAGGTATATGTAGTGAACAATGATGCGGGAACCTCCGATAAGCTCAACTATACCTATGAAGCTTCAAACCCCAAGATCACCAGGATATTCCCCAAAGTGGGCAAGATGCAGGGGGGAGACACTACGGAGCTTTTAGGCTCCGGCTTTGCCAGGACTGATATGGACATTTACAATGGCAGTACGGATGCTTCCGGAATATCCTTATATGATGTAAAGCAAATGGCGGCGGTAAGATTCGGAAGCCTTACCAACCGCCATATAGACAGGGAATTGGACAACTCCGGAAGAATAGACTACAAAAGGGCAACGGTAAGATTTGAGATTAACAAAATGAGCTTTGAATACGATGCCTCAGGCAGCAATACCAAGCTCACCATGAGCAAGGTCGTGGATGACAAGATCTTCAAGGCGGTCATAAACGGCTATGACGGCACCGTAAAATATATACCTCTAAAGCTTATGGAGACCGGCTCTAAAGAGAAATTTCCGGGGACGGGCCTTGTGAAAGTGGAGGTAGATGATGGAAGGCTCCTCATAGATACGGGTTATTCGGAAAATGTGAGATATATTGATTCAACCCAAATCTTTGTAACGGTGCCTACCCATCACACCATCGGGAACAATATACCCGTAGAGCTGATAAACCCGGACAAGGGAAAGGCTGCTATAGCTTTTGAATACATGAATCCTTACGATTATCCGGTAATAGCCTCTATAGAACCCATAAACAAGGTGCAGAAGAACGGCTTGATAATAGACTATGATGACAATCCTTCCGATGATGATGAAGAATATTATACCTATGTATCCGTCACCGGCGGCGTGCTTTTGACCATTAGGGGAAGCAACTTCAAGAGGACTGCCAAGGTATATCTTGATGACAAGGAACTTCAGATACTGGACAGGAGCCCTAACGGCGATAAGCTGCTGGTAGTGATACCGCCTGGGGATGAAAGCCAGATAGGATTGAAAAAACCTATAACCGTGGACAATGGTGACGGCGGTGTTACCAGCACCAGGGAGCCCGGTGATTATTACAAGATGAAAGCCCCCTACTTTGTAAGGTACCAGAAAGGCCTCAGCGGCCCTAAGATCGACAGCGTCATACCGGATAAGACCTCCAGCAGGGGACAGAACATCATAACTATAATAGGTATGGACTTCAGACCCGGTATAAAGGTATTCATAGGAGGAGTGCCTGCAGAAGTGGCGGAGCTTCAGGGCACGGAAAGGATAAGGGTGAGAGTGCCTCTGGGACTCATACCCGGCAAAGCCTCGGTAATGGTTCAAAACGCAGACTATGGTGCCGATGAGAAGAAGGATGCCATAACCATAATAAGCTCTCCCGAAATACAGGACATACTGGATGAGCAGGGAATAAGCCTGAGCCCCAGAGTCCTGGATATGACCGGGGGTCAGAACATAATACTGCAGGGCATTGAGTTTCAAGAAGGCGCCCAGGTCATATTCGGCGGGGAAATAAAACTCAAAGCAGAAGGCGAGTCCGGGATACCGGGGACCAATATCAAAGATGAAGAGGTCTATGTAGTAGGAGGCACTGCCGGCACAGTGAGCAAGGTGGAAAACGGAACGCTCATCCATGTGACAACACCTGCCATGCCGGAAGGAGATATATCCATCATCGTTATAAATAAGGACGGGGGAGTATCGGAGGAAATAAAGATACAAGTAATCCGCCCATTGCCGGACAAACCCTCAGGCGTCAAGGCACAAGCGGTGGACGGTGATACGGTAAAGCTGGAATGGGACGGAAACGCTCAGATGTACCAGATATTTGCTTCCTTCGGAGAGAAGAACTCTTCCAAGGAACTCAGTGAATACAGCTATATAATTACAGTGGAGCCGGAAAGATATGACAAAGAAAAGCTGAGATACTATGTCAGAGGCCTTGCGACGGATACCTGGTATAGATTCAGGATATACGCCGTCAATGACTTCGGAGTGTCTCTTCAATACGGTCAATCCAACAGCGTAAAGACTCCCGACACCATACGCTCCGAGGCCAAATACAATGATGAATATATAAACCCCGCTGGCAGAACGGACTGGACTGAAAGCACCAAGGATAAATTCATATACAACATCGGTGAAAAAAGCCTTAAGGCAGGCCCTCAATATTATCAGATAGAATTGAGGAACAAAAATGTGGAAGCTTCGGCTTCACGCATGATAAAGATACCTGTAAACCTTGTCCGCAGCTATGACAAGTATTATGCGGTCTGGGACAAGGATGTATCTGTAAAATTTGACACCAAAGCCTTGAGGACCGGCGAAATAATGAATATAAGCGATAAGGAGGATGCGGCTGCTGTATTGGAAATATACTCGCCAAAGGGCCAAAGATATGATGACATCGCATTGCTCTTAGGCAGCAGAAATAAGCCCATAAAGCTCATAGGCATAGGCTTCAGACTGGAGAACAAGGACAAGACCCAGAACATAAAGCAATTCACAGAGCCTATGGAAGCCGCTATAGTAATAGACTCAAAATATGCCGATAAAGAAAACCTGGAACTATACTACTACAATATACCGTCTAACAAATTGGAAAAGGTAAACTTCACCAAGAAATCCGGTGAAGCCGTAATAAATGCAAAAATCACCAACCCCGGAGAATATGTGATAATCAGCCGCTAGAGAACAGAAACCACTGAAAGACACTTCTCCCAATTACTTAATTATTTGAGAGCAACAAAAAAAAGACTAGGGCTTATTATTAACTTTGGAACTAATAGTGTTGAAATAAAAAGAGAAATAAACTAGCCGTGAGAATCCGTGGAATAATCCGTGAGAATCCGTGTTCTCCGTACCCCTACGAAAGGAATGATCTCAATGAACTATCGAAAACTTTACATCGCCATACTGATAACAATATCTTTGCTGACCGGCACTATCTTCGCCGAAACCCCCACCTATCCGGTCCCTGCCTACGGCAGAGCCCTGGTAGAACAAGGCGGCTTCTCCGACATAGCCGGCAGCCCCAGGGCAGCTGACATACTCAAGCTGCGCATGCTCAATATTATTCAGGGCAGCAACGGAGCCAAATACAGGCCCAACGACAATATCAGCTGCCAGGAAGCGGCTGCCTATCTCATACGGCTTTTGGGCAAGGAAGAAGCAGCACTGGAAAAAGCCGCTGCCATGGCCCAAAGAGGCACAAAGCCCAATTACGCTGCAGACACCTGGGCAACAGGCTATATGGAAGAGATCCTGGCCCAGGGAATAATGACAGCAGCGGAACTCCAGGAAATGGGGACCCTGGGCAAGGCCCAGCTGGATGCCATTGATACCCAGGTGAAGGCCGAAGCAAAGAGAAAATGGATGACACTGGCTCAGCGAGACGCCCTGAAGAATGAGAAGACTGCAGCAGCTCAGCTTCAGAATAAATCCATGAAAAAGCCAATAAGCCGTCAGAACCTGGCTATATGGCTTTTCAGAGCCCTTAAGCTCCAGGAGATACCCTCCAAGGATATAAACTATGTCTACAAATACAGCGACTACAGCAGCATCAAGCCCGACAGGCTCAGTGCGGCGGAAGCCCTGCTGCAAAAAGGCATTCTCAGATCGGCCACAAAGGACAAATATGCTCCTACGGCCGGTGTAAGCCGCAGCGAGGCAGCAGAAGCTTTCAATAATATAGTAGAAGCTTATCCGGATCTGACAGGCATACAAACCGGTGTGGCAAGGCTGCTGAAGGCCAATATGGGCTATAATATGCAATCCGCATCGGATACCCAAAACCTGTCCTACAATCTGGAAAACTTTGATGGCACAGGCTTCACCGCAAAGGTGGAAGCAAACCAGGCACTCCCCGTTATAAAAGGGGGCAGAGTCTATGACCATAACCTGCTGAGAGAAGGAGACACTGTGGAATATGCCTTAAGAGACGGGCAGATGCTATACGCAGCCTTAGGCGACTACAGCTTCCTCCAGGGAACGCTCAGCTACCATGACAAAGAGGGAAATATAAGGATAGAGGACAGCCAGAAAAACATCACAGAGCTCAAGCTAGGAGCGGATACTATAATAACCGCCCTCGGAAAACCTGCCAAAGCTGCAAGCCTCATACCGGGACAAGATGTCAAAGCCTTGTACAAGGGAAATATCATAAGCAGGCTTGACATACAGGAAAACGCAGACTACTATGCAGACACCGAATATATCGACGGCATAATCAAATACATAGACAGAGCCGGAAGGCTCGTAAAGCTGGAGGACTATGACGGAAACCTCCGCACCTACGGACTGGACGACAGGGTCATAGTCAGCATCAACGACTACTATGAAACTTTGGAAAACCTTCAGGCAGAACAGGATGCCACCTTTGAAATATCCGGGAGAACGATAAAAGCCATAAAGGCATTCACCATCCCCGGAGAGGAAGCAAGCAAGGATTACCTTGCCGTCCTGAGGGTAAGGGGCGTGGCCGGCGATACGATAAAGGTCACCAGGCCGGAGGACAGGCAGAATCCCATGAGCTTCAAAACCGACAGCATCACCTCCATCACATATCTGGGCTATCCTATCAAGCTCTATAATGTGAAGGTGGGAGACCTGGTAAAGATAAAGACCAGCGACAACAACAAGGACAGGGCCGACAGCATCGAACTCATGACCAAGAGGCAGAGAGTAGAAAAGGTATACAAGGCAAAAATACTCAACACCCTTCCTGGACAATACAAGCTGGCATTATCCCAGATCCAGACCTACAAATACCCGGGCTGGTCCAAGCTGGATGATGAAAAAACCTTTCCTGTAAAAAGGGATGCAGAAATATATAAGGACGGCAGGAAGCTTAAGCTGGAGGACCTTGACAAACAAAAAAATATAGAAGCCTATATAGTGACGGTAAAGGATTTCGGAGAAGAAACCATAGCCAAGATCACGCTGAAAAGCGTCAGCGAGGACTCAGCCTTCAGCGGAACCTTCAATGCCCAATGGACGGACAACTCCATCAAGCTGGCTGACGGACAGAAGCTCAGCTTTGATGACGGAACTATAATAATAAAGGACAGAAGGCTTTTGGACACCTCGGATCTTACCTATAACGACGAAGCTTTCGTAATCAAGAATAAGCTTCCCGGAGGCAGCAACTATGCGGCGCTGGTATCCATGGAAAACGGCAACGGCTTTGACTATAGGAATGTAGTCCGCGGCTATATCCATGACATGGGCGAGGACAATTTCTCTCTGGAAAGCTATGCAAACCTGGTGGATAATGAATGGGACTATCACTATGGTGATGAAAACTATTTCTATGTAAGCAAGGACAGCAGGATTCTGGATAATGTTATAAAGCGCAGCTACATAACAAGAGATGCTTTCTTAGAAAGCAGATTCTGGGATTTAGGGAGCAATGGAAAGCCCAAAACCAGCACCGATCCCAAAAAATATACAATACACGACCCAAGGCTTTATATGGACGATAAAGGCCCCCACTACGAGAAATGCAAAAGCCAGCATATGCTTGCATATATAATTGTAAATGAAGACGGAGAAGCTGCTGCTATAAATATCTATAAAAAGGACGCCGACTATAGAAAAGAGGAAATGACATTCAAAGAAAACCTCATTACAGGAGAAGTGGTAAGCAGCAACAGCAGCTATACCCAGCTTACCCTCACCGATGTGAAGGAATACAGCAAATTCTACAGCCAATGGCAGCCTACAGGCTCGAAAACGGTGATAAACACTCAAAAAGCCCTGATAATAAAGAATGAACAAGCAGTAACATTGAGCGAACTGTACCCCGGCGACAAGATATACGCCGTCACAGACCAAAACAGCGGCATAATCCTATTTGTAGAATAAGAGGAGAACGGGGAACGGTTTATAACCGTTCCGAGACCCCCGAAGGAATACTAAATACTGCGGAGAAATACTTAAAAAGAAGATACCGAATAAGCAACAAAAACCACAAAAGAATCAATATGATGAATAAAAACCCCTCCGTGAAAATCCGTGGGAGGAACCCGTGAAAATCCGTGTTCTCCGTCCCCGGGACCCCGGAGGCATACAAGGAGCATCTATATGAAACGATTGATCACAACCCTAATAATTTTAATACTGCTATCCACTGCCGCCTATGCGGACATCCTGGAGCCGGGAGTGAGCAATGAAAGCCAATATAAGGAAGTCGTATTCCTATCAGGCCAGCCCGTGGAATTCACAGGCAAGCTCAAGATGACCACATCCGGCAGCAAAAATGTCATAAAACACACCTATGACTATAATCTCACCGGGCCCAACGGCGCCACTCTCACAAGGAAGGTTGTATACCTTGTTGACGAGGAGACGAACCCGGAGCTGAAGCAAACAGCCCTGGGAATAATATTGGACCCGAAGGCCAAGGTATCGGAAAGGATCACCATAGGCAATAAAACCTACGTGCTTCAGGAGCAAATAATGAACAAAGCCTCCAATACTCAAGACAAGAGCGTCATCAAGTATACAAGCGGAAAATGGAACGGCGTGAAAAAGTACAAAGAAGGAAATAACGACATCACCGTTGATATATACGGAGAAAGCTATAAATATGACAACGAGTGGAGCACGGTGGAAACAGCCCTGATCAGGCATGTAATCACATATTACAATACCATCGGCAGCTCAAACAATAGGCAGGAAAGCACCGGCAGCGTGGAATACGGCGTGACGAATATCAGGGAAAAGGAAATACTATCCCAGCAAAGCCTGCCTAACCAGATAAGCTTTAAAGAAAGCTATATGATCAGCGAAAAAGAAGAAAATACAGTGGCATATAACTATGATATGCCTATCATAACAAGCTCAAGGACCACAAGCAGGAAAAAAGGAGAAGGCAGCTTCAAGCTCACCACTCTGCCCAAGCTGACTCCGCTGCCCATACCTTCTTATACAGATATTACAGGATATTGGGCAGAAAGAGATATAAACAGGCTGTTCAGCCTCGGAGTGCTTTCAGGAGACAGCAAATACTTCAATCCCAGAACGGCCATGAACAGAGCGGAATTTTCCAGAGCTTTGGTAAAGGCCTGCGGCCTGGAGGAAAATCTGGATAACACAAAACCTAAATCCAAGAAGGAAGTCCAGCAGGATATAATATTCTCCGATGTAGACCCTAACCACCCCTACTATCCATACATAAAAAGGGTTACAGAACTGGAGCTGATCAAGGGAACAGGCTACAATACCTTCGGCCCCGAAGAGCACCTGAGCAAAGCCCAGGCAGTGACAATACTGATAAGGGCTCTGGGACTTGAGGACATAAGGACCTTCAACCTGGGCAAAACCTTTGCGGATGAAACCGAAATTCCCGATTGGGCCAGAAAATCCATATATGTAGCGGAAGACCTGAACATAATCGACACCAACGAATACAATATGATCCAGCCCAATAAGGAACTGACCAGAGGTGAAGCCGCCAACCTGATAAACCGCTTTATAACCTACCTGCAAAAAGAAATCAAAACCGACTACCGCGAAAGAGTGGTAAATTTTAACTAAGTTCCATATTTTGTTGATATTTTTTAGGATATTGAATATAATAAAAGTAAGGAATTCATTGTATTCATAGAAGGAGTTGAAATATATGGAACTTGCAAAGATTACATCAAAAGGTCAAATAACAATCCCCATAAAAATACGCCGTAAACTCAATCTTAAAGATGGCGATAAGGTTGTGTTCATCGAACAAAATGGAAAGGTTGTTATTGAAAACTCAACAAGGGTAGCGCTTATGGAAGCGCAAGAAGCTTTTAAAGGTGAAGCTGAGCGGTTAGGCTTAAAAACTGAGCAAGATGTTGTAGATATGATAAAACAAATAAGAAAAGAACTGCAGGAAGAAAAATCACTATCCGTGAAATTTAGTGACCCCTTCAGTGGTTCCCGTCCCCCAAGACCCTAGAGGAATCCCTTAAAATCCTGAGCTCTGAGCTCTGAACCCTGAGTTCTACCATATAAGGAATACCCAAACACCAGAGGCCAGAAGCCAGTGGCCAGAGGCTAGAAGCTAGAAACTGACACCGAAGCAATACCCAAAAGGAGCGTGATAGAATGAAACAAAAAATCCTGGCCCTAATCCTAATAATATCCCTGACACTATCAGGAGCTGCCTATGCAGCCCCCGGCGCGAACCCAGATACGATAGAAACCCTTGAATCCCTAATGGACATCATCAAATCCGACTACTACAAGGATGTTGACGATGCAACCCTCATCCGCGGAGCCATAGACGGCATGTTCAATACCCTGGACCCTCACAGCAACTATATGAACGAAGAGGAGTTCAAGTCCCTCAATGCATTCACCAGCGGTGAATTCGGAGGCATCGGCGTCACCATAGAGAAAAAAGACAATGCCATAACGGTAGTATCACCCGTAGAAGGCACCCCAGCCCATAAAGCAGGTCTGGATACGGGAGACATCATAGTATCCGTCGACGGCACCGATATATCGGATTACATTCTGGACAAGGCAGTATCCCTCATCAGAGGCGAACCGGGCACCAAAGTAAAGCTGGGCATCAAAAAAGCCGGCAAGACAGAAGTGATATATGTGGAACTTACAAGAGAACTCATAAAAGCAGAGTCCGTAAAAAAGGAAACTCCCTTTGGCAAAAAGGCCGGAGATGCTATAAAGGATAAAAATATAGGCTATGTAAGGCTTACAGAATTCAGTGAAAACACATATTACGACTTCAAAGACATCATAGGAGAATACAAAAAAGAAGGCAAGAAAGGCCTCATAATAGATCTCAGGAATAACCCCGGAGGACTTTTGAGCTCAGTAATAGATATATGCAAGGAAATAATCCCCGAAGGCCCCATAGTCCACATAGATGCCAAGGGAGAAGACAACGATGCAACCTATAGCTCAACCCTCAAAAATCCTCCCTTTAAGCTTGCAGTACTGGTCAACGGAGGCTCTGCATCCGCATCGGAAATACTTACGGGAGCGGTGAAGGACTCCAAAGCAGGGATCATAGTAGGAACCAAAACCTATGGAAAGGGTACAGTACAGGATATACTATACCTGACCAACGGCGGCGGTATGAAAATAACCGTGGCAGAATACATGACAAGAGACAAAATTCATATAAACGGCAAAGGCATTGAGCCGGACGTAAAGGTGGAGCTGCCTGCGGAGGAAGCCCTATCACCGGTAAAGATGGACAGAGACATCACCATAGGCACTGTAGGACTTGACGTATACGGCATACAGCAGCGTCTCAGCAGCTTAGGATACGCAATGAAAGCCGACGGCGTCATGGGTAAAACTACTCTGGATGCAGCAAATAAGCTTCTCACAGCCAATAAGCTGCCGGAAGTAAAAACCCTGACCAAAGCCGCTCAGCAAAAAATCCTTGAAATCCACACTCAAACCACCGGCAAAAACATCAAAGACACCCAACTTGAAGCAGCCGTTGCCGAACTGCAAAAACTCCTAAAATAGCGGTTCTATAAGATCAATATGAAAAATGTCGTTTTTTCATATTGATTTTTCTATTTCATAAATGTAAAATATATAGGTTATTATAATGTGAAAAAAGTGAAAATGGGTGAATAATATGGGTAGTATGGATTTTACAAGCTTAAATGTATGGCAAGAAGCTAAAACACTGGCAGTAATGATCTATAGAATAACCGACGCAGACCCAATATCACGAGACTTCAGTTTTCGAGATCAAATAAGAAGATCAGCAATAAGCATAGCTTCAAACATAGCCGAAGGCAATGATAGAGAAACTGATAAAGAATTTGTTAGATTTCTATATGTTGCGAAAGGTTCTTCGGCAGAATTATTAGCACAGATTGAAATCGGAAAAGAAATTGGATATTTTAAAGAAGATTACGAAGAACTAAAAAACTCTTGTAGAAAAATCAACAACATGATTGGGGCACTAATAAAGAAGATTAAAACTAGAATAGTCTAGTAAGACCCCAGCGGCATGCCCTAAACCACGTGCCACGAGCCACGTGCCAGGACTCAAAAAAATACCATATAGCACAATAGAAGGAGCGTGAATTAATATGTCCGAACCTAAATATATTTTCGTCACCGGAGGCGTCGTATCCTCCCTCGGCAAAGGAATAACCGCTGCTTCCTTGGGACGACTGCTAAAAAACCGCGGCCTCAAAGTGAGCATGCAAAAAATCGACCCATATCTGAACATAGACCCGGGCACCATGTCGCCATACCAGCATGGCGAAGTATTCGTCACCGATGACGGAGCAGAGACAGACCTGGACCTGGGCCACTATGAAAGATTTACAGACAATAACCTCTCCAAAAACAGCAGCGTAACGACAGGCAAGATATACTGGTCCGTTATTAATAAGGAAAGAAAAGGCGATTATCTCGGCGGCACCGTACAGGTAATCCCTCACATAACCAACGAAATCAAATCCAGGATATACAGGGTAGGCAAGGAAAGCAGCCCTGATGTAGTCATCACCGAAATCGGCGGCACCGTCGGCGACATAGAGAGCCTTCCCTTCTTAGAGGCCATAAGACAGATAAAATACGAAGTAGGCAGAGAAAACGTACTCTTCATTCATGTCACTTTGGTTCCATATCTCAGCAAAGCAGGAGAACTGAAGACCAAGCCAACCCAGCACAGCGTCAAGGAGCTCAGAAGCATTGGTATCCAGCCGGATATCATAGTCTGCAGGACGGAAAAACCAATATCCAGAGAGCTAAAAGACAAGATAGGACTTTTCTGCAATATAGACGGCGAATCTGTAGTGCAAAACACCGATGCAGATACGCTGTATGAAGTTCCCCTTCTATTATATAAGGAAGGTTTAGACTCACTGGTAGTAAAAAAGCTTGGCCTGCAATGCGGCGAGCCGGAATTGGAAGAATGGAAAGGCATGGTCAGCACCATACTCAATCCGAAGCACAAGGTGAAGATTGCTTTGGTAGGCAAGTACGTAGAACTTCATGACGCCTATCTGTCCATAGCGGAAGCCCTAAGCCATGGAGGCATAGCCAATAATACGGAAGTAGATATCAAATGGGTGAACTCTACCGATTTAAATACAGATAATTACGAAAAGGAATTGAAGGACGCGGATGCCATACTGGTGCCCGGCGGCTTCGGCACGAGAGGCATAGAAGGCAAGATACTCGCCGCCAGATATGCCAGAGAAAGCAAAAAGCCCTATTTCGGCATATGCCTGGGCATGCAGATAGCGGTAGTAGAATACGCAAGAAACGTTCTAGGGCTCGAAGGAGCTCACAGCACCGAGCTGGATCCGGATACTCCCTATGGAGTCATAAGCCTCATGCCTGAGCAGGCCGACATAGATGATCTGGGCGGCACCATGAGACTGGGCCTTTACCCCTGCAAGATCAGTGAGAGCACCAGAGCCTATGATGCATACAAGGATGAACTCATATTTGAAAGGCACAGGCACAGATACGAATTCAACAATGAATACAGGGAGCAGATAGTAGGAAGCGGTCTAATACTAAGCGGCTTATCACCCGATGAGAGACTGGTGGAGATAATAGAGCTCAAGGACCACCCATGGTTCCTAGGCTGCCAATTCCACCCGGAATTCAAATCCAGACCCAACAGACCTCACCCGCTATTCAGAGACTTTATAAAAGCAGCTCTGGAATGTAAGAAATAAATGATTGTTAAACTTCCACCGAGATAAAACTCTGTGGAAGTTTTTTGTTTATTTGGCTATAATGATATTATAGAAGGCTTCTAAATGTAAGGGTGGTAATACATATGAAAAAGATAAATGATACAAAGGATACAGTACTGCAAAAAATTAAAGAGATTGCCATGAAGCATGAAATAAAGAGGGTCATTCTATTTGGTTCTCGTGCAAGAGGAGATAACTCTGATGTAAGTGACTATGATATAGCAATACATGCTTCTTCTTTAACAGAGCTTGAAAAGACACTTTTTTATCATGATATAGATGAAATTGAAACCTTAAAAAAAATTGACATTGTATATATAGATGCGGAAACAGACAAAGAATTCTTATATAATATAAGCAAGGATGGTGTCATTATATATGAATAAACTAGAAGCAAAGCTGGGCAATCTGAAAAAAGCATTAGAAAGATTAAAAGAAGCTGCAGCTCAGCTTGGAGAGAACAATAGTGATGTTATACGTGATGGAGTTATTCAAAGGTTTGAATTTACCTATGAATTGGCGTGGAAAACAACAAAGGAATACTTAGAGGACATAGGCATTATGGATAAGACCTCCCCAAAAGCAGTAATAAAAGAAGCCTATGCTCAAAAGATTATTATAAACGAGCAAATATGGCTTTCCATGATCAAAGACAGAAATACTACCTCGCATATGTATCTGGAAAAGATGGCTATTGACATCGCAGAAAGAATTACTAATTGCTATATCAATGAATTTGACAAACTATTAGAAGCTCTGAGCCCTGAGCTCTAAAGTGAGGAGTTGATATCTATGGTTAAAAAACTAGATAACTCTGGACGAAAATATACTTATCAAGACTATAAAACCTGGCCCGATGACGAGCGCTGGGAGATAATCGATGGCGAAGCATATAACATGACCCCGGCGCCAAGGACAGACCATCAGCTTGTTTCTGGCGAATTATTAAGGCAATTTGCAAATTATCTTATTGATAAACCCTGCCGAATATTTGCTGCCCCATATGACGTGATGCTTGACGAAGATAAAAACAATTCACAAAACATAGTTCAGCCCGATCTCTTAGTAGTCTGTGACAAAAAAAAGCTGGAGAACGGCAAATACTGCCTAGGAGCACCTGACCTTATAATAGAAATATTATCACCATCTACGGCAAAAAAGGACTTGCTCATAAAACGCCACCTTTATGAAAAATACGGAGTGAAAGAATACTGGATAGCTGACCCGGAGCACAAAGACATAACAGTATTATTGCTGCAAGAAGACGGCAAATACTCCGAACCCAAGACATATCCTACTGATGAAAAAGTAACCCCATCTCTCTTCCCCGATCTTTTGATTGACCAAGAGCTTGTATATAGGGATATATAAACTTTATGGAAGTTTATATGAGTATTGGGTATTATTAAGATAAGGAGGCTTGATGAATTGAAAAAGTTTACATTTACTGTTTTAATAGAAAAAGATGAAGATGGAGGCTATGTGGCATCTGTGCCGGAATTAAAAGGTTGTCACACTCAGGGAGATACTATGGCAGAGCTTATGGCAAACATAAAAGAAGCAATTGAACTGTGCTTGGAAGTACAAAATAAAGACGGAATTAATGTGTTCAATACCCAATTTATAGAAGCCAAGCAATTAGAGTGGGTAATCTAATGAACAATTGGAATTATAAAGTATAAGTTAGAAAGTGGTGGAATATTTGCAAATTATTTATGCTAAATCTGCTATCAAAGCAATAAGCGCTCTTGAGAGAAGCATAAAGCAAAGGATAAAAGAAGGCATAGAGGGATTAACCAAAGTACCACCGATAGGGGATATTAAGCAATTGCAAGGATATGATTCAGTGACATATCGTTTACGAATCGGAAAATATCGTGTATTATATTGGTATAGCATCATTAATGAGGAACAGGTATTAATTATTAAAGATATTGGATCACGCGGTGATATTTATAAATGAGGAGAGGATTATATGTCTACAGTATCAAAACAGATAATAGATATGATTGATATGTTGCCAGAGCCGGAGCAACAGTTAGCATATGAGTTTATTAAAAGAATGGTACTGGCATGGGACAGCGATTTTACCAAGCTGACACCATTTGAAAGAGAACGGTTAGCTAAAGCTGATATAGAAATCATAAATGGTGAAACACTAGATCATTCAAAAATAGACTGGAACTGAATAAGAAAATCAATAAAAAACTTCCACGGAGATAAAACTCTGTGGAAGTTTTTTATATCCACAAGCTATTCACAACATATCAACAAGGAATTTCCTCAGTTATGTCGAATACCTCAATTTATCCATACTATGGCTGAGTATGTCAAAAATAGCATGGAGGAGATTCTAATGAGCAAGAGCAACTTTAAAGAGCTAAAGGTCTGGCAAGAAGCCAAGCAACTAGCAGTAGAAATATACAAGCTTACTAATAATGAAGAACTTAATAAAGACTATGGGCTTAAAGATCAAATTCAAAGGTCTGCAGTTAGCATTGCCAGCAATGTAGCCGAGGGCTGCGAAAGAGACAGCGACAAAGAATTTATAAGATTCCTTAACATCTCTAAAGGCTCCCTGGCAGAACTAATAACCCAGCTCGAAATCGCATATGAAGTAGGATACATAACAAAAGCTGAACTATTAAACTGTGAAGATAAATGCAGTAACATCGGGGGAATGCTAGGTGCTCTAATAAAATACTTATTAAATGACCTAAAAGGAATACCTAAAGACTAGTGACTAACGACCAGAGACCAGGGACCAGAGATGTAATAATAGAGGGGTCACACTCATTATTACATCTCTGTTACAAAGTCTTACCACTAATTGACTCAATATGTGGAAGTTGCTATAATGTGAAGGAGAGTACAATGTTACTCCATATTTCCTATTATACCATGGGAATTTTCTCTAAGACTCCAAAAGCAAACCCAAACGGAGACCTAAAAGGAATACCCTAGTGCCAGAGGCCAGAAGCTAGTGGCCAGAGGCTGATGCCGGTAGCCCTCCCCATCCGGGGTTGAAATACATACGGGGGTTCATGCTACAATACACTCCCGCGAAATTATAATCACAAGGAGGAGAAAAAATGAAAAAAGTGTTAGCACTTGTTCTAGCATTTGCTATGATGTTCTCAACCATCACAGTAGCATTTGCTGAACCAGAAGTTAGTGCTGAAGCTAAGGCCCTTGCCACAGTTGGCATGCTTGAAGGCGACGGCAATGGCGTGACTGCTGAATACACAGCCAAAGAAATGACTAGATTCACAGCCGCTATATCACTTTTAAAACTTAAAGGACTCTACAACGACGCATTAGCATTCAAAGGCGATGCTAACTTTGCAGATGTAGATGCAGTTAAATGGGAAGAAGGCAAGAACATTCTTGCATACCTGAAGGCTAATCCTGGATTAGGCTTTGGCGGAAACGAAAAGGGCGAATTCAATCCTAATGGCAATATCAATGAGCAATCCTACTACAAAGTATTGCTTGAAACATTAGGATACAAGCAGACTACAGCTGAAGTAGCTGGAGACTTTGCTTGGGCTGAAGTCCTTGAATTTGCTGAAAAAGTTGGCTTAAAGCCTGCTAAAGCTGAAAAGTTCACAGTTGATGAACTTGCAAAAGCTACAGTAGGAGCTTTAAAAGCTAAAATGAAAGACGGCAAAGTTCTTATCAACGTATTAGTTGAAGCTGGAAAAGTTGACAAAGCAAAAGCAGTTGCAGCTGAGCTTATGGCTGATAAACCAGAAGTAACCGCAGCTCTTAAATCAGCTAAAGCTATTGGTAACACAACAGTAGAAGTTACTTTTGACGCTGAAATCAATGAAGGCGCAACAGATGTAGCTATGTATTCTATTCAAGGACTTGAAGTTAAATCAGCTATGCTTGGCGGAGCTAAAAAAGTTCTTCTTGAAACAGCAGCTCAAACAGCTGGCAAGACTTACACATTAGTAGTTGGTGAAGTAAAAGCTAACTTTGGTGGCAAGGCTAAGATTGCGGGTGCTCCTGAGCTTAAGAAAGTAACTGGTCCTGATACTGAAAGAGTAGAGTTGGAATTTGACAAAGTTCTTGATACTGTTTCTGCATTAGACAAAGCTAACTATAGTATAGCTAATGTGTCAATAGAAAACATAGAGCTAAGTTCTGACAGAAAAGTTGTTACATTAGAAACAAAAGGTATGACAGCCAGCAAAACATACACTCTTAAAGTTACTAATATTAAGTCAGTTGATGGTACAGCATTAAAATCTGCAACAAGAGTGTTTGTATCAAAGAGCGATAAAGTAGCTCCTAAGCTTGAGTCTGTAACAGCAATGACTAACACAAGATTGAAAGTTGTGTTTAACGAGTTAGTAACTACAGAGTCAGCTGAAAACGTAGCAAATTACACAGTTAAAACAAGCTCAACTGAGCTTACAGTTGAAAAGGTAGTGGATGTTACTAAATCAGATGATGAAAAAACTACAGTAGAAGTTACAACTTCTTCGCAAAAAGCGGGAACAAGGTATGACTTAGTAGTAAGAGATATAGTTGATCAATCAGTCTTAGCCAATGCTATGGCTAAAGAAGTGAAGCTTACGTTTACAGGCAAATCTGTAGACAAAGCAGCTCCTGTTTATAAAGGATTCGAATATATAACAAGAGAAATAGTAAAGGTTATATTCGAAGATTCAAGCAGACTTTCTAAAGAAGCTGTTCTTGATGTTAACAATTATGTTTTCAATAACGATGTAAGCATAGAAAAAGTAGAACTTATGCCTGGTGCAGATGATGATTTCAGAGAGGTTCTTTTAACTGTTAGTGAGCTAGGGGCAAAACCAAGCTATGAGTTAAAGGTATCTGGCATCAGAGATGAGTATGACAACGAAATGAAAGAAAAGAAGTTGACTAAACAGTTTAATAAAGCAGACGCATCAGCTGCATCTAGAGTATTAAAAGCATATGCAACTGCTACTAATAAGGTTAAAATTGAGTTCTCAAAGGAACTTGATCTTGTAACTGCAGGAGATCCTGCTAATTATTCATTAAGTGCAGACATAGGGACTCCAGTATCTGTAAGTGTTGCAAAGGGCCTAAAGAGTGTTACTTTGACAACAGAAGAGCTAACTGCAGGCAAGAACTATACAGTTACAATTGATGGAGTAAACGATTTAGCTGGCAACGTATTAACTAATATTAAGGCTTATTTCTCAGGAACTACTACTATAAATGATACAGAAAAACCAGAAGTATCAGATGTAGTTGCTATGAACAAAAATGTTGTAAGGGTTACATTTAGTGAACCAGTTAAATTTACAGCAGGTACTGCAGATATTAAAGTTGCATTGCTTTCAGGTATAACTGCAAATGCAAATGGGTTTGTTACAGGATTAGGCACTGAAATACAATTAAAAGCTAGAGTTGCTTATGAGGATAAAACTGTAGTTGAATTCTCAGGAGATCTTCCTGCAGACGCTTTAACTTATGGAGTTTATGCAGTAACATCAATATCAGGCATTAAAGATTTAGCAGGAAATACACTTGAGTTTGACAACGCTTCTATAGATGGAGCAACAACTAAGAAAGCTGATCTTGTTACCCTTGATGGAACAAATGAAAATGCAGAAAAAATTGAATTTACTTGGGAACAAGTATCAGTTAGAAAGTTCAAGTTAATATTTACTGAAAAAGTTAATGGTTCAGGGACATTTAGCACATTAAGTGTACTTCCAGATCCAGATGAAGATCCAACAGTTTGGTATCTTGAAAGCGGATCAGTAATAAAGACAGATGCTAAATTTACAGATAATATCAATAATGCATTTACATCTAAGCATACTTTAGCTGGTTTAGATATAGCAAATCTTGACTCAGCTACAAAGACTGTATTAGAAGGTGGCTTAGAAGATACAGATGCACCATATATTGAAAAGGTAGAAGCTACTTATAATAACGAGATAATAATCACTTACAATGAAGATTTAAAGGCAAATGGAAGATATGAAATAACTTATACAGATGATAAGGGCAAAACTGCTACAATAAATCCATCTGCTTCACTGGATTCTAAAAATAAGAAGAAAGTTAAATTGACCTTCTCAACTATACTTGATTCAAGGAATGTATATACGCTTAAAGTAAAAGCGGTAGCAGTAGATGTTGCTAATAATAGATCAGAAGATCTTAACGAAGAATTTGTATTCATGGGAAGCGACCTCAAAAAGACAGCTAACTACGTTAAAGGCTTAAAGTTTGAAAATGGTGGGAAATTCTATATTCAAACGGCATCAGCTCTTGAGAGTGGAGATACTGTGACTGTTGATTTAGTATATGGAGATAATGATTATGTAGCGTTTACAGGATTTGCAGCAACTTATAATGCTACAGAAGAGTTATTTGAAGTAGATTTGGTTACAAATAATATGGCAGTATCCAATGAATATGAATATACTATTAGTGTTACTTCCAACGATGTTGGCGACTTAGGAGATTATAAATTTGAAGGTTTAGTTGATTCAACAAATGTGACATTCAAACTGGTTACTGGATCAACTACAAATTATAATGTTACTATTCCAGCAGCAGCAAAAGACTTAACAGTGTTATTAATTGATAATAACGGAGCACCGATAGTTAGCAATGCTATAACTAAAGATGATGGATTTGTATATGATTCAACTGGAGCTACTAAGTATGTAGTTGACTCATCGACATACGGTTATGTTAATGTTTTAGTATTGAATGCTGATGGTGTACCAGTATATTACAATGTAGGATTAGAAGTTAGATAAATTACGTATTACTATTAAGATAAAAAAGAGAGCTCTTTGAGAGTTCTCTTTTTTATCGACTTTTGCGAACAAATGTATCCGTCAAATATAACCCACATGGGCAACAACATAGTGGTATGAGATAATGCACCAAAGAATAAAATTGGAGGTGCATTTTTCATTGAACTATAAGGAAAACAGAGAGCTATGGGTGACAAGAGTGGCTTCATTCCGTGAGAGCGGTATGAACCAGTCTCAATGGTGCAAGGCAAACGAAATAAAATTGTCTGCGCTTGGGTACTGGCTAAGGAAGCTAAATCCCAGGGATGATTCTGATACAGAAGCTGGAATCTTTGAATTTGCGAGTCTTAAAGTTCCCGATACATGCTCTGCCAAAAGCATAATCTTAGAAGTTGGGGCAGTTAAAATTCACCTAAACACAGATTTTGACGAGAAGTTACTGTTAAAGACTATCAGAACATTACAGCAGCTATGATAAACCAACTTCATATTGAAAAAGTCCATCTTGCATTAGGTCCCACTGATCTTCGCAAGTCTGTGGAAGGGCTTGCACTCATTGTCCAGCACATCCTAAAGATGGATCCCTTTTCAACCCACCTCTTTGCATTTTGTAACAGACGCCAAGACAAGATAAAGATATTGGTATGGGATAATAATGGTTTCTGGCTGCATTACAAACTCGCGAGTTTGAGGAACATGGACCACGGAAAGTTCTACTTACAGATATCACATATATTATTAACGGTAGAGCACCAAGATGCTATATGTCTACTATTATAGATGCCTGTACAAAAGAACTGCTATCATGGGTAGTGAGTCCATCGCTGGAAATCGACTTTGTACTTGAGACAGTAAATCAGCTGATTGAGAAACATGGAATTTCTTTAACGGCAGAAACCCTAATCCACAGTGATCAAGGGTCACATTACACTAGTCTTAGTTTTATACAGCTGATTAAAAACAGCGAATTAAGGCAGTCAATGTCCAGAAGGGCAAACTGCTGGGATAACGCTCCGCAAGAGTCCTTCTTCGGACATATGAAGGATGAAATTCATATCGAAGAGTGTAACACTTATGAAGAAATCCTATCAGCAATAACTGACTGGACAGAGTATTATAACTACGAAAGATATCAATGGGATTTAGCAAAGCTATCTCCTGCAGAGTATTACAAATATTTAACAACTGGCGAGTATCCACTAAATATACCCACGCCAAATGGATTCAAGAAGAGCTGATGGGAAGGCAGCGTTTATGCCGCGAAAGCCTCTTGATAATGAGAGTCCGGCATGTTAGGCTATCTGGCCGGGCATCAACCACCTCCAGAGCCCTTCTGCCTTGTTCAGCATGGAGGATGCCTCTGATGCCAGCAAACATGCCGGCAGAGGCTCGTTGTCAAGAGGAGCGTGGAATAAATGCGGAAACCTGACTCCGAAACTCCGGTATGGTAGTTCTCAAAGTCCGGAACAGGTGGATCAACGGCCGCTGAAATACTCGTTTATGAATTGAAATCAAAAACACATTTTGTCCTTGACAAAGGGCGCAGAACTGTGGTTAGAGCCTTTATACGATAGAATGCATCAATATCTGCTTAAAGAGACATTCCTGCATGCGGATGAGAGTCCCATGCGGGTGTTGACAAAGGATGGAAAGCCTACCGATAGCAAGGCGTATATGTGGCTTTATGCAACTGGCCGATACGGGAGGAAGATGGCACTCTACGAATATCAGCCGTCCAGATCGGGCAAGCATGCCAAGCGCTTTCTTGAAGGATACTTCGGGCTACTTCAAAGTGATGACTATAGTGGATATAATTCCGTTGAAAATGTCATCCGTGTAGGTTGCTTTGCCCATGCTCGAAGGTATTATACGGATGCGCTGAAAGTGATTCCGAAGGGGGTTTCCATTGAGTCCTCCTATGCACATCAGGCGCTTGAGTTTTTCAAGGAATTATTCACCCTTGAAAGCCGGTGGACTGAGATAAGTGCAGAAAAGAGATATGAAAACAGACTGAAGGAGAGCAAGCCTGTACTCGAGGCTTATTTGTCATGGCTTCAGGAAGCTGAGCCAAAGGTAGTTAAGAAAAGCAAGCTGGGACAGGCTATTGCATATAGCTTATCAAATTGGGAGCTGCTGACAAACTTCATGAAGGATGGGCAATGTGAACTTAGTAATAATCGTGCTGAGCGGGCAATAAAACCCTTCGTTATTGGCAGAAAGAACTTCCTCTTTGCAAAATCGCCTCATGGAGCAAAGGCCAGCGCTATTGCTTACAGTATTGCAGAGAGCGCAAAACTGAATGGACTGAATACATTCTATTATATGAAATATCTATTGGAACAGCTTCCCAATACCAGGCTTGACCGTCCAGAGGCCCTAGATCATTTGCTGCCATGGTCAGAAGAAATACCTGCAGAGTGTAGATTGCAAAAGAAATTATAAAGATGTCAAAGTCCCATTTACGAGAATTATCTCATAGATGGGACTTCTTTTTGTATGTGTGCTGCTTTTGACGGATACAATTAATTGCAAAACCTCTTTAAATGGTATATTATAGTTATTGTATAACAAACTAGGACAAGGAGTATTCAAATGGGAAAATCAACGGCTTTAAGAAGAGAAAAACAAAGAATTAATAATAAATATATAGAATACATTTTGTTAGCACTAATATCAGCTTTTATAATAGCTATACCTTTTTATAGAGGCCTTTACTTTAGGGAAAACTATATATCTGCAGTAACCTTTGTTTCACTACTATATTCTGCGAATATCGCTTATAAGTTTATACATAAGGAATATAAGGTATTCGATACTTACATAGATGTCTCTGTTCTACTAATTCCTATGGCTTATCTTGTATCATTCTTTTTCGGAGTGAATACTAAAGATGGATTTGACTCTGTGCTAATTTATACAAGTTACTTTATGATATTTAAAATAGCATCTGATATTTCAAAGAAAGATAGAAAAGCAAGAAAAACACTTATAAATGTTGTAATAATTAGCACATTCATAGTGGGAATTGCGTGTATATTATGTATAGCTAAGCTAATATTTTTAAAAGGTGTGGTAATGAATAGCAGACTATATGGTCCATTCCAATATTCAAATGCTACAGCATCTGTATTAGCAGTTGGAATAGTGCTAACTATTAATATGCTTTTAGTTTCCAATGATTTAAAAATAAAAGCTATATATGGAATAATAGCAACTACTCTAATACCAGTCTTTGTATTTACATTATCCAGAGGCGGATATTTAGCACTGGCAGCAATATTACTAGTAAACTTTCTATTAATAGATGGGAAATCAAAACTTTTATATATAAGTAATTCTTTAGCTTATTTATTATCGAGTGCAACATTTATATATAAATATTTTATTGATGGACAAACAGAGATGGCTAATGCAATGCTTTACTATTCGGCTAGCCTTGTTATTTCTATGGCACTAACATACTTATTGAATATGGCGCAATTAAAGTATTTCAATAAAATAAGCGAGAAGAAGGCAAACATAACTTTAATTATTATAATTTTTGTATTGATTGGATCTGCTGCATATATTTTCTCATCTAAAGAGCAAGTAGAGATAAATATAGGGCATTCATTGGCAGAAGACAGTTCATGGAAGTATGAAGCCTTATATATAGATGAAATAGAAAAAGAATCTCAATATACCTTTGAATATAGTGCTATGTCTTCATCGCAAAACCCCAATAGTTATGGAATAACGATTATAAGCTATGATGTAAATAATGAAGCTACAGAAATATATAGAGAATTTAGCTCAATAGGCCAAGATTTAGAAAGCAAACAAGCTAAATTTACTACGCTAGCAGGCACACAAAAGATAGGCTTTCTTTTATATAATTATGAAAGTGGAAGTAATACAGTATACAAAAACTTATTTTTAAAAGATTCTTATGGTAATGTTGTTAAAAAGTATGAAAGGCTTAAGTACATACCAAAAGCACTAGCAGACAGGATTATGGATATAAATCTTGATACAGAAAGCTCCTTTCTAAGAATTCAGTTTACTAAGGATGGCCTGCAAATATTAAAAGATTACCCTTTGCTGGGGGCTGGTGGCGGAGCTTGGAAGAACCTTTATCGTAAGTATCAATCTTTTGGATATAATAGTATAGAGATGCATAATTTCTTTATGCAATATGCTGTGGAAGTAGGTATATTGGGGTTTATACCATTGGCAGCACTATTAATCTGTATTGCTAATGGCTTACTCAAATGTATAAAGAAAAGTTCTGATTATTTACCTATATATTTGGCAGTTTTAGTAATACTGCTTCACTCAAGCATAGATTTTAACTTATCTATGCCAGCGGTTGCTTACATGTTATGGTTGCTTATTGGAATGATAAACACAGATGAGAGCATTAGACAAATAGCACTGCCACAAAAAAAATCTATACCCCTTGTTTTATTAGTTATTTCAATATTTGTCGCGTTTTCAACATCTTCAATAAAATATGGGATAAATACAGGAGAAAAAGCAGCAAGGCTTTTAAATGTAGATATGGGAAAAACAGAGAAACTTTATGAAAAAGCTATTAGTGCTGATAAATATAATAGTGTATATAGAGTTGATTATGCACAAATAATGGCTAGCAAGTTTAAAAATACAAATGATATGAAATATCTAAACATTATGAAGCAGCAAATAGACATTGTAAGAAAATACGAGCCTTATAATTATAGATATATTACAATGCTGATAAATGCATTGATTTCAAATGGCAAGCTTGATGAAGCTGTGGCTATGGCAGATGATAAACTAAAAAATGAACCTATGGTTGGTCAATCTTATGCGATAAATATAGATTTGAACTATGAAATAGCAAAATACTTTTTTGAGAATGACCAACATGAAAAAGCCATACCGTATCTTAAAAATATGATAAAGGTTAAGGAACAATATGATAAAAGAAACAGTAAAGTTATAAAACCGATAGCTCTTCCCGAAGGCTTTGATATGAAAACAGATTTAGCACTTAATTGGATAGAACAGGCAAATAAAATAAAAAAATAAAAAATAAAAAATAAAGTTAGGTTTTGGAGTCTTTAATTATATACAGATTTGGCGAGCTTTGTATAATAATTATAGGCTCGCCTTTTTTGGAGGTAATCATGAAAGCTTTTACCCGTAAGTTATTTTTGTTAATTATTGATATTATAATTGTTAATTTTGCGATACTATTAGCATTATATTTTAGATTCGATGGTA
This sequence comes from Lutispora sp. QWL-02, assembly GCF_058315355.1. Taxonomy (NCBI): domain Bacteria; kingdom Bacillati; phylum Bacillota; class Clostridia; order Lutisporales; family Lutisporaceae; genus Lutispora; species Lutispora sp. QWL-02. The sequence goes on along the minus strand of NZ_CM177762.1, from coordinate 4,381,867 downwards.
TTATAGAACATCGTTTTATGATAGCTTATTTAAAAACTGCAATAAGTCTTACAGTAATTAAAATTTCAATTTATATGATTATGGGATTATATAATAGCTTATGGAGCTATGCAGGAATAGATGAACTCATACAAATCTTTTATGCCACCTGTCTGGATAGCATTTTCTCCTTTGGATTTGGTATTATAAGTGGGAACAGATTGCCGCGAACTGTATATTTCATGGGGTGGATATTGACATTCTTATTCTTATCAGGTTTCAGATTTAGCTATAGGATACTAAGAAGAATAAGAAATAAAAGCTTTAAAACGGTTAAAGGCGGCAATAGAATCCTCATTATAGGAGCCGGAGAAGCAGGGTCATTGCTAATAAAGGAGTTGAAGAAAAATGAAGAACCTGATTTTGTCATTGTTGGAGTTATAGATGACAATAGCAGGAAACATAACGCTACCATAAATGGCGTTCCGGTTTTAGGTGATCGATCTATCATAATAGATACTGTAAAGAGAGAGAGGATAGACGAAATAATATTTGCTATACCTTCAGCTGCTAAAAATGACATGAGAGAAATATTTCAAATATGCAAAGAGACTGATTGCAAACTAAGAACACTACCTAATCTTTATCAAATTGTCGATGGAACAATTAATATTAATCAGATAAGAGATGTTCAAATAGAAGATTTACTGGGAAGAGATCAGATAAGTTTAGAGATGCAAGGGATATCCGGCTTTTTGAGGGATCAAACTGTACTGATAACAGGCGGAGGAGGCTCTATAGGATCAGAACTATGCAGGCAGATTTCAAAGTTCTCTCCGAAGAAAATACTTATTCTTGATATTTATGAAAATAATGCTTACGAGCTATATAACGAAATAAAATATACATATGAAAGTGATGTTGAGCTTGAGGTAATCATTGCTTCTGTAAGGGACAAGCATAAAATTGAAGAAGTTTTTGAAAAATATAGGCCTACAGTTGTCTTTCATGCTGCCGCCCACAAGCATGTTCCCTTGATGGAGCAAAGCCCCGAAGAAGCTATAAAGAATAATGTAATAGGTACTTTAAATGTTGCTCAGGCGGCAGATCAATATAAAACAGAAAAGTTTGTACTTATATCGACGGATAAGGCGGTCAATCCCACAAATGTGATGGGTGCATCCAAACGATTAGCAGAAATGATTGTTCAATCCATTCAAAAAATAAGTAGAACTGAATATGCAGTAGTGCGTTTTGGCAATGTGCTTGGTAGTAATGGAAGCGTAATACCTTTGTTTAAAAAGCAGATAGCTCACGGAGGGCCAGTGACAGTAACTGATCCTGATGTAACAAGATATTTTATGACCATACCCGAAGCAGTTCAGTTAGTTATACAAGCCGGCTCAATGGCAAAGGGAGGAGAAATTTTCATACTGGACATGGGAGAACCGGTAAGAATATATGATTTAGCTTGCGATCTAATAAGACTTTCTGGCTTTGAGCCTGAAGTAGATATTAAGATTGAGTACATAGGGTTAAGGCCAGGAGAAAAGCTATTTGAAGAGCTATTAATGGATGAAGAGGGAATTGAGAGTACCTTGCATCCACAGATATTTATTGGAAAAGCTTTTGATATTGACTATTACAAACTTCTAGAGGATATTGATAAACTTAAGGAGAACTTAAATTCTCCGGACAGACTTATTTCCCAGCTTATGCTGATTGTCCCCACCTTTAGTAACGATAATATAGAAGCTGCTGCAACGAAGGATAATAGGACTCATTAGAATAATGATATATTTTTTTAGCGTTTGTTGACAAATATTCTGATTATATATATTATAGGATTAGGTGTTCAAAACATGAACGAGGGGATAAAATATGGATAGAGAATTTATAATACTTGAGAGCATTCACGAGAATTATAATATTACCCAAAGACAGCTTTCAAAGCTCACAGGGCTATCATTAGGCAGTGTAAATATTTTATTATCGAAGATGGTCAGAGAAGGCTTAATTAAGATTGAGAAGATACCGGCTAACCGTATAGTTTATATGTTAACTCCGAAGGGCATGCTTGAAAAGGTTAACAAGACTTATAATTATATAAAAATTCATTATAACTATATAAACAAAACGAAAGAAAGTATAAAATCTTATTTGCTTTCTTTATCAAAAAAAGTAGGGCAAGTGACTGTCTTGATGGAAAACGATGAGTTAAGTGAGATAACCAGAACAGCCATACAGGAATTAGGAGCCGGAGATATATCATGTGTCAACAAAATAGATGATTACACACATTGTTATGTTGTGGTACTTAACGAGAGTCGATATTTGGAACTTCTAGAAAAAGGCTGCAGAGTTCAAAACTTGCTTCAGGTACTGTAGCTTTAGTTCATATTATATAAGGGGGCGATTGTTATTAATATTCCGATTTTAGATCTCAAAAGACAATATACTAATTTAAAGGATGAAATTGGTCAAGCAATTCAAGGGGTCTTGGAATCAACCCAATTTATACTTGGTCCTAACTTGAAAGAGTTAGAGAATAGGATAGCGGCTTACTGCAATGTAAGGTATGGCATAGGCGTTGCTAATGGAACAGATGCTCTAGAGCTAACATTAAAAGCTTTGAATGTTGGTGAAGGCGATGAAGTAATTACCACGCCATTTACGTTTATTGCATCTGCAGAGGTAGCATCTAAAGTAGGGGCTAAGCCAGTTTTTGCTGATATAGATCCTGATACATACCTGATAGATGTAGATAAAATTGAAGAAAAGATAACAGAGAGAACAAAGGCAATAATTCCTGTACATATTTTCGGCCAAATGTGTGATATGGACAAAATGATGAAAATAGCTGAAAAGCACAATTTATACATAATAGAAGATTCATGTCAAGCAATCGGTAGTGAATATAAGGGGAAGAAGAGCTCAAGCTTCGGTATAGCAGGATGCTTTTCATTCTATCCTACTAAGAATTTAGGCGGATATGGTGATGGGGGCATGATAGTTACTGACGATGAAGAACTGGCAGCTAAATTAAAGATACTTAGAGCGCATGGTTCTAACCCTAAATATTATCACAGCATGTTCGGGTATAATAGCCGTTTAGATGAGCTGCAGGCTGCAATTTTAAATGTTAAATTTAAATATCTTGACGAGTGGAACAGAAGAAGAAGGGAGATTGCTCATAGGTATAATGAAAAATTAAAGGTGAAAGTGCCAAAAGAAGCAACATATGAGCAATATCATACTTATCATCAATATACCATAGAAGTTGGTGACAGGAAACAATTTGAAGATTATATGAAAGCCAATGGAATAGGCACCTGTATATATTATCCTGTTCCGTTGCATTTACAGGAGGTATATAAGTCTCTTGGCTATAAAAAAGGTGATTTTCCCAATACAGAAAAAGCCTGCAAAAGAGTAATATCTATCCCAATATCTCCTGAGATGACAGCAGACGAACAGGAACATGTAATTGCAACTATTAATAACTTCTTTAAATAGACAAATTGAGATGGGAGAAATAATTAAATGAGCATAAAAGAGCAGTTGCTTAAGAAAATAAATGACAAAACCGCTATTGTAGGCGTAGTTGGTCTTGGCTATGTAGGACTGCCGCTGGCTGTTGAGAAAGCCAAAGCCGGCTATAAGACTATTGGATTTGATGTGCAGGAATCAAAGGTTAATCTTGTCAACTCAGGACATAACTACATTGGAGATATATTGGATGATGAAGTAGCTGTCACAGTAGAAGAAGGCTTTCTAAAGGCTACATCGGACTTTTCATTCATCAAAGATGTTGACTGTGTAGCAATATGTGTACCTACTCCTTTAGATGAGTATCAACAGCCTGATATCACTTATGTAAAAAAATCAACTGAAGACGTTGCTAAATACTTGCATAGAGGTATGTTGGTTGTTCTTGAAAGCACTACATATCCCGGGACAACAGAGGAACTATTAAAACCTATATTAGAAAAGACATCAGGACTCAAATGTGAGGAAGACTTTTTTTTGGCTTTCTCACCGGAAAGAGTAGATCCGGGAAACATCCAATATAAGACTAAAAATACTCCTAAAGTAGTTGGCGGTATAGGCAAAGATAGCACGGAAATAGCAGCTGCTTTATACAGGAACATACTCCAAACAGATGTATTTGAGGTGTCAAGCCCTGCGGTAGCAGAGATGGAAAAGATTCTTGAGAATACATATAGAAATATAAATATTGGACTAGCAAATGAAATGGCTATAATATGCAACAAGATGGGTATAAATGTTTGGGAAGTAATAGAAGCTGCCAAGACAAAGCCTTATGGATTTCAAGCATTCTATCCTGGACCTGGTTTAGGTGGTCATTGTATACCCTTAGATCCATATTATTTAACATGGAAAGTTAGAGAATATGATTATCACACAAGGCTTATTGAGACTTCAGGTGAGATAAATAACTTCATGCCTCAATATGTAGTAGAGAGAGCCTCTAAAATATTGAATAGATTTAGAAAACCCCTTAATGGATCAAAGGTGTTTATATTAGGAGTTGCATATAAGCAGGATATCGATGATTGCAGAGAGAGTCCAGCTTTGAAGGTTATGGAAAATTTTAAAAAAGAAGGATCAATAGTAGTATATAATGACCCATACATTCCAACTTGTAAATATAAAGCATGTGAATATTGTTCTGTTGAGTTGACTGCAGAGAATCTTCAAAGTGCTGACTTGGTTGTTATAACAACAATGCACAGCTGTTATGATTATGAATTTATACAAAAGAACTCAAAGTTCATATTTGATACCAAGAATGCTATGAAGAACGTAGAAGAAAGAGAAAATATAGAGCTGCTCTAGGAGGTTTGTAATGAAGAAATTGAAATTTGCCATAATAGGGTGCGGGAGAATATCGTACAAGCATATAGAAGGCTTAGCGAAGAATTTTGAAGAAGCAGAGTTAGTTGCTGTATGCGATATCGTTATAGAAAGAGCAAATAAGAGATCAGAAGAATATTACAACTTATGCGGAATAGAACCCCTTGTATATAACGATTATAGAAAGATGCTTGATGAAGTGCCTATTGATGCGATAGCAATAACTACAGAAAGCGGTTATCATTCAGAAATCTCAATATATTGTTTAAACCTAGGCAAGCATGTGCTTGTTGAGAAACCAATGGCCTTGTCAACTGCTGATGCAAAAAACATGATAGCTGCAGCAGAACAAAACAAAGTAAAATTAGCAGTATGCCACCAAAATAGATTTAATTTGCCTATAAAGCAGCTAAGAGAAGCCATAGATAAAGGACGCTTTAGAAAACTGATAAATGGAACAGCAAGGATACTTTGGTCCAGGGATATGGGCTATTATAAGCAAGCTCCGTGGAGAGGAACCTGGGAGCAAGATGGCGGTACTCTAATGAATCAATGCATACATAATATTGATCTTCTCCAATGGATGATGGGTGGAGAAATAGATACAATCTATGCGCAAACCGGCAATTATATCAGGAGCATAGATGCAGAAGACTTTGGCGCTATCATTATTAGATTCAAGAATAAAGCTATTGGTATTGTCGAAGGCACTGCCTGCGTTTATCCTAAAAATTTGGAAGAAACTTTAAGCATATTCGGTGAAACAGGTACGGTATGTATTGGCGGACTAGCTGTAAACAAGATTGAAACATGGCAATTTGCTGATGAGTTAGAGGATGAAGCAGCGCTTACCTCATTTAAGGATGATGATCCGGACACTGTTTATGGCTTTGGGCATATTCCTTTATATAAAGATTTCATTGATGCAATCATAATGAATAAGCAGCCTTTGATAAGCGGAAAAGAAGGGATCAAAGCCATGCAGATAATATTAGCTGCATATAAATCCCAGAAAACCGGAATGCCTGTAAAATATGAAGGATTAGAGTTTTCAACAATTGAAATGAAAAATAGTGATATAAGATAAAGAGGTAGGTGCCATATGAACTTTATAAGTCCAAAATCTAAACTAGGACAAAATGTGAAGGTTGGTTATTTTATAATTATAGAGGATGATGTTACTATAGGTGACAACTGTATAATCGGTAATAATGTAACTATATATAAGGGCAGCATTATTGGATGTAATACAAGAATAGATGATAATACGGTAATCGGGAAGCAGCCGATGAAAGCCGTGACCTCTGCAACCTCAGATGATAAGCTGCAGCCTCCATGCCGATTAGGAGATAACATGATAATAGGAACATCTGTTGTTATTTATGCGGGCTGTAAAATTGGACAAAGCTCCTTGATTGCTGATCTATCAACAATAAGGGAAAACGTGGCTATAGGAGAAAAAACTATTATAGGCAGAGGAGTTGCAATAGAAAACTACTGCAATATAGGCAACTATTGTAAGCTTGAAACAAACGTATACATTACGGCGTATTCAGATATTGAAGATTATGTATTTATAGCTCCGGGCGTAGTTACATCCAATGATAACTACGCAGGCAGAGACAAAGAAAGATTTAAGCATTTTAAAGGTGTGACAGTAAGAAAAGGCGGAAGAATAGGTGCTCAAGCAACAATACTGCCAGGGAAAGTAATTGCAGAAGATAGTCTGGTAGGTGCAGGCAGTGTAATAACTAAAGATACAGAGCCTGAAAAAATAACTGTAGGTAATCCTGCAAAACCATATAAAAGAGTACCTGACAGCCAACTTTTAAAAAATCAATGAATAGCTGAGGTGTAGAACTTGAAAATAGTAACAGTTGTAGGTGCAAGACCTCAATTTATAAAGGCTGCTCCTGTTTCGAGAGAGCTAAGAAAAAATCATGAAGAAATACTTGTACATACAGGACAGCATTACGATAAGAATATGTCGGATATATTCTTTGAAGAGTTGAACATACCAAAACCTGACTATAATTTGAATGTGGGTTCTGGTCATCATGGCAAGCAGACAGGCGAAATGCTTATGAAGATAGAAGAAGTTCTGTTAAATGAAAAGTCTGACGCAATGCTTGTGTATGGTGATACAAACTCCACATTGGCAGGCGCACTTGCTGCAAGCAAACTGCATATACCTGTGATACATATAGAAGCAGGTCTTAGAAGCTATAATATGCACATGCCGGAGGAGCAAAACCGTATACTTACAGATCACTTGGCTACGATGCTTTTTTGCCCTACACAAAATGCTGTAGATAACTTAGCAAAAGAAGGAATAACGAAAGGCGTCTATAATGTAGGAGACGTTATGCTTGATGCATTGCTTTATAACCTGAAAATAGCCGAGATTAAGTCAAATATATTAGCAGATATTAATGTTGCGCCCCAAAAATATATTTTAGCCACAATACATAGAGCCGAGAATACAGACAATATTGAGAATTTGACTAATATATTCAAAGCATTTTCAGAGCTGGAATGGCCTATTATTGTTCCGCTTCATCCGAGGACAAGAAACATTATAAAGAATAATGCTAATTTATTTGCATTTATTAATGACTCAAATATAAAAATAATTGAACCTCTTGCATATTTAGATATGATAATGGCCATGAAGCATGCAAAGATTATAATGACTGATTCCGGTGGCGTACAAAAAGAAGCTTACTTTTTAAAGACGCCATGTATAACACTAAGGACTGAAACTGAATGGATAGAGACGGTGGAAAGTGGATGGAATATTTTATCTCAATCTAACTCAGAGACTATTAAAGATGCAGCAAGTATGTTTAAAACGAGGAATTTTAATACTCTGAAACATACTGATTGCTATGGTAATGGAGATGCTTCAAGAATAATAGGAGATATAATTGAGGCTAGGTTAAAGTAATCCTTTCCTGAAAGAGGTGACATAAATTGCTGGAACCATTTAAGCTCATATGGGAGTATAGAAAAATAATTAAATCTATAACAATCAACGATATAAAAGCTAAATATGCAGGATCTTTTTTAGGTATTCTATGGGCTTTTATATATCCCATACTATTTTTAAGTGTCTACTTTATCGTGTATGTTGTTATATTTAAAATACGACTAAATACAATGAGCACTTTTGACTATGTATTGCTGATATTTTGTGGTTTAATTCCATGGTTCGGTTTTTCAGAAGCAATAGGTACGGGAGTTAATTCAGTTACTTCAAACTCAAGTCTTTTGAAGAATACATTGTTTCCTGTTGAACTTATTCCTGTCAAAGTTGTATTTGCAAGTATGATATCTCAATTGATTGGAATGGGTTTGCTTATGTTAGTACTTATAGTTAAAGGATATATGGGTTTAGCGGTATTAGCTTTGCCCATTCTATTAATATTACAGATTGTTTTTTCTACTGGTTTAGTATGGATATTAGCAAGTTTAAATGTTTTTTTTAGAGATATAGGTCAGATAATTACAGTTGTTTTAATAATGCTTATGATGGTTTCACCTATAGCATATACGAATGAAATGATTTCTCCTCAGATTCTACCATATATGAAGGCAAATCCTTTATATTATTTGATAACTATGTTAAGAGATATTCTAATGTTTAATAGACTGCCTGGCATATATGATTTCTCAATATTTTTATCAGTTTCAGTATTTGTATTTTATTTGGGGTACTTTGTATTTTCACGATTGAAAGTGGTGTTTGCTGATTATGTATAAGGCTAATGATGATTATTCTATTACTATAGAAAATCTGTCAAAAATGTATAAAATTTATCACAAAAAAAGAGATCGTATACTTGATTTGCTGAACCTAAAACTGTTTATGGACAGAAACTCTTATGATGAGTTTTGGGCTTTAAAAGATGTTGGCATTAAGATACCTAAGGGTATGAAATTAGGTATCTTGGGACGGAATGGAGCAGGGAAAAGCACCCTTTTAAAAATAATAACCGGTAATATAAAACCTACAAACGGGCAAATAACAATAAATGGTAAAATATCAGCTTTACTAGAATTAGGCACAGGGTTCCATCCAGAATTTACTGGCAGAGAAAACATATATGCTTCATTAGCATATATGGGTATTGATCAAAAAGAGGCAGAACAGAGGTATGATGATATACTAGATTTTTCTGAGCTTGAAGACTTTATAGATAAACCTGTAAAAACATATTCAGCTGGAATGTATGCAAGGCTGGCATTTTCTGTAGCTACATCAATAGAACCTGAAATTTTAATAATTGATGAGGTTTTAGGTGCAGGGGATACTTATTTTGTGAATAAATGTATAGAGCGAATGAAAAAGCTTACGGAAGGTGGAACTACTGTTTTATTTGTATCTCATGATATTTCTTCTGTTCAGAAGATGTGTACCCATGCAATTTGGATTGACAATGGAAAGCTATTAATGCAAGGCGATATTATAGATGTTTCAAAAGCTTACTTAGCCTCAGTACGTAAACAAGAGGAACTAAGGTTAAAGGCAGAAAATATGAAACTCAAAAGAAATGTTGTAAAGGCTTTTGAAAATAATGATTCTACTCAGCTTCTATTTCATTTCATTACTCAAGATGGAGAGCCTAAAGAAAAACATCCAATAAATAAAATATCATTATATAAGAACGGTGTTATGATTGATGAGTTAATACTAGGAGATGCCATGGATAATGATAACACTAGAAGTATTTTTCTTCTCACTAGCAAAGGGACGATAAACTGGTCTGAACCACTAAAATATGATGGTAGATGTATTAGAAGTTTTGAAAATGTTGGCGGTATATATAAGCATGCTGTGTTCGTTGTAAATATTGTAGAAGATAGTAATGCTTTAGACAAATCAAACTATGAAATTGAAATTGGATATAAAGATGTTACAAACGAAAAAGTAATACTAGAATTATATAATGGGCAATCCTATGTGAAAATAGGTGAGCTACAGAATATAAATGATGGCAAATGGAAAAAAAGCAAATGCAGTATTGATTCTATTTATTTAGGCTATAAAAACAAAGAGGTAGTAAAAGAAGAAAGTCATAAAACAGTCAATGTTAAGAATAATAATATAATAAAAGAAAAGAGTCTTGATAAAATTGATAGAAATACTAATGATATATATGGAAGCGGAGAAATAATAATAGGTGATGTTAAATTTATGGATGAAAATGAAATTCCTAAATATACTTTTATAACTGGTGAAAAGATGATATGTAGAATATCGTATATTGCGTCTCAAAATATTATTAACCCTGTTTTCGTAGTTGCTTTATATAAATACGATGGCACATGTATATCACAACTTATTTCTAATAAAGATAATTTTATTATTGACAAGTTAAATGGCAGAGGATCTGTTGATGTCATATTTGATCCTCTTTTGATTGGCAGAGGTGAATACATAATATCAATAGCAATTTTTAAAGAGCTTAATCTTCTTGATGCGGCAGAACCGGAAGCCTATGATTTGCATGATAGAAAGTACAAACTAAAAATTGAACAGCCTTTTGGTATTAATACAGAGTTAGGCCTAATAAATCATCCAGTAAGGTGGAATATAAGATATGTTGAATGATAATACATTAAAATACTATAATGCTTCAGAATTATGGAGCGGTGATGCTGCTCCTGAGCAAAAGCTTCTCTTAGACAAAGTTTTAAGTATGCTTCCTGAAGATATTGAATCAATTTTAGATGTGGGTTGTGGTAATGGAGTAATTACTAATCAGCTACCCAATGATAAGCATGTGTGTGGGTTGGATATAAGCGACGAAGCTCTAAAATATGTGGATAGAGACACGAAGGTAGGTTCAATAGATAAACTGCCTTTTGATGATGATGCTTTTGATTTGCTTCTTTCGACTGATACGATTGAACATTTGTCAATTGACATATACCGTAATGGATTGAATGAGATGCAAAGAGTTGCAAGAAAATACATAATGATAGCTGCCCCATATATGGAGGACTTAGAGCTTGCAAAAGCAAAATGCTCAGAATGTGGTTGCGAATACCATATAAATTGGCATTTGCGTTCATTGGATATAAAGAAAATTGTAGATGAAATCGGAACAAAAAAATTTAGTTTATGTAGCATAGGATTCAGCGGTGATTCTTGGCCATTTTATTGTGATGCGGTGGATAAAGTTGATCGTATAGCGAATAATAATTTTCATATCTGGGATAGAGCAGTATGCCCTTTATGCAGCTCATCTGAAACTGTTAAGCAAGGAATTGAGGCAATAGGGGGATTAGATAAATTAAGAAAAGAATGTTTTAATGAAAACCTTAGAATGAACTCTAATTACATGCCAACAAGAAATGAGATGCTATTACTATTTAAAGCAAAGAATTGCCATAGCGGTTGGAATGATGGATTTGATAAAGATAAGTTGTTTTTTTACATAAAAACTGATAAAAGAGAAAATGAGAAAATTGATAGTAAAGCTAGATTAATGCACAAGGGTTGCTATGATATAGCTATTGGTTCTAATTATAATAGCAGGTTAGATACTAAGAAATTTAGTATTCATCCCTATATAATTGATAATGAAAATATAAATTGGGGAAGCATCCAGCTAATAGATGACAGATTAGCTAGGCGGTATATTAAAAAAAATGAATCGCCTAATCATGCTGTTTTTATCATTCCTGAGTTTACAAAGGACGGTTTCAATATTACAATATCCTACAAAGATTGTTCTGAAGTACCGCTTACTCTTCAAGTTTATGATAAAAATGATTCTTATATACGCTTGGGTGACCTTGAATGCAAAAATGATTCCATGTGGAAAACATCTGTATTCAGTGTTCCACCTAACATTGATTGTTTAGATGAAGGATATATATTTGATCTTGTTTGTTATAATGAAGAGATTGAGCCCACTTATTATATAGATAAGATACTCATTGATGGAAGTTACATTCTTGAAAATACATTAAATGAATTATGCGATAAAGAATTTGCTGATGATATGTATAAGTTTTATGAATTAGAGCTAAATGAAGCAATGTTAAGTGATACTATTATACATGTAGAAGGCATAAATGATGCAAAAGGGTTTGGCTTATTATTTGAAAATATTGTAGTAAATCTTGATAAATATAAAATAGATGATGGCTTATTTGAAACACATATATATAAATGGGTATTTAATGATCCGTATTTTAATGAAGCCATAAACGCTAGCAAGATATATAATAATGATATGAAATCTAAGGTCTATAAACTTTTTCAGAATAATTTTGACTATAACTTACTTAAAGAGGTATGCAATAAGGGTCTCATAGGTAATAGAGTTTTAGCATCAAGCATAAATGATAAATCCAAAACTATTATTGACTTGTTGCATGAATTGAGAAATAAGGAGCTTGAAGAAAAAGAGAAAATACAATCCGAGTTACAAATTATGATAAGAATGCTAAAAGATTTAAATAAAATTAATAGCAATTATGAGATTATTTTAAAAGAATTTGAAGAAAAAGAAAAAATGCAATCCGAGTTACATGCTATGATAAAAATGTTGGATGATTTAAATAGAATTAATAGCAATTATGAGATTGTTTCAAAGGAATATAGGGATAGAATAGCTACGCTTAATGAAGAATTAAGTTTAAGCCGTGTTGAAATAAAAGATCTAAAAGATAAAATTGCAGAACTTGACTTAAGAATGTCAGATTTTATATATCAAATAAAAGAAAAAGATAGTGATATCAAAAGAATGAAGGAAACAATTGAAAAGCTAAATAATAGAAAGTTATGTGACTTTATTTTTAAGAAGGGAGAGCAAGCATGAATGTTTTAATTTTAACTCCCGATACTGACATTGACAGACGGATTGTGCTTCAGGCTAATGCTTTAGTGGAGTTTGGGCATAAGGTTACAATAGTTGGGGTACCTTATCAAGGAGATAATTTTTTGTCAGGATATATTTCTGATAATATAAGAGTAAAAAGAATAGATTCAAAAGATATAAATTATGATAATTTGTTGGTCAAGCTATATAAGAAATTTCATGCAGATATCAATAGTTTAGCGGTTAAAAGAAACAAAGCATTAAATACATATTATAACAAAAGTGCTATATATATTGATGAGACAAGCAGTCTTAAACCTATAAAGCATATGAATAATAAAGTTGTTTCATTAAACATTAAGATTATGAATTTTGTTAGCACAAAGACTATTGTATTTATGCAACAATTAGTAAATTTCATATACAGAATAGCTTTATTTTTTGTTAGGCTTTTAAAAATTAACTTTTTTCCAAACTTTGATATGGCTTTCTTCAATGCTGGTATCAAAGAAGATGCTGATATAATAATAGCCAATGATTTGCCATCACTTAAAGCTGCCTCTATAATAGCTCAAGAAAAAGGTATTCCATTAATATACGATGCACATGAGAATTATACAGAACAATGCACTCTTATGAAAAAGTATGCCAAACAGTTAGAAAAAGTTGAAGCGGAGATATTACCTAATGTTAATTTTTGGATTGTTCCAAATGAACTTTTAGGGAATTGTATGATAGAGAAATATGGGAATAAATATAAAAAGAATATAGACAAGCCTCTGGTTATACAAAATGCTATAGATAGGTGGAATGAATATGAGACATGCAAAGATAATGATATTTTAAGAAAGAAATTGGGTATTGGTGAGAATAAAAAAATTCTTTTGTTTCAAGGTGGCTTTTTAGCAAAAAGAAACCTTGAAAATTTAGTTAAGAGTATGAAGTATGTAATGAACACTGACGTAGTACTTGTGATGTTAGGCTTTGGAAGTTTTGGAGAAGTTTTAAAAAATATAGCAAGAAGGAGTAAGCTTGATAAAAAAGTTATATTCATGGATGCTGTACCTCAGCAGGAATTATTAAGATATACATGTTCGGCAGATGCAGGTATTATTCCATATCCTGCAGTAGATAAAAATACATATTATTGCTCACCAAATAAGTTATATGAGTATATCCAAGCGAGATTGCCAATATTGGCTAATGATTTACCTTTCATAAAAAAGGTACTGGAAGATAATGAAATAGGGAAGGTAGAAGATTTTTCTAATCCTCGAAACATAGCAAGGGCTATAGACTCAATCTTTAGTGATGAAATAGATTTGAAGAAGTATAGATATAACTTAAATAAATTATCGGATTTAGTTTGTTGGGAAGCTGAAAAACAGAAACTTATAGATGAATACTGCAAATACATAAAAGATTTCAATCAATTTGAAAAAGTATCTACAATGTAATATACATAAATATAGTTATGAGGGATGTTAATATGTTTGGTTTTTATAATATAAGAAATAATAAAATTAGAAAGTATGAAATTGCATTTATTTTGATTTCAGTAATACTTATATCCATTACGCTTGCAGCTTGTTCCGATGCAAATAGTGTAATTAAGGGGGGGATTGTAAAAGACGACATAGCTATGAATCAAACAGATGTTAATAATGCTGAGCATTCAGTTGATAAAAACGGAGTTCCTATATTAAAAATAAAGGGAGTAGGAGAAGTAAGACATCCTGGATGGGTAGGCATGTATGCATTACAATACTCGGGTAATGAATCTTTTTATGATAAAGAAGTTGATAAGGACTTAACTAAGTTTCAAGCATGCATAAAGTGGTTAGAGGAGAATTTAGAAAAGAATTCGAATGGTGATTATGTATGGCTATACAAATTTGACAGCACATATAACGATGTGAATATCAAAGCACCTTGGTATAGTGCTTTTGCACAGGCAGTGGGGATTGAAGCTCTTGTGGCAGCTTATGATACTGATAAAGATATAAGGCATTTAGAGATAGCTGAGAAAGCATCAAAAGTTTTATATAGAGACATTAATGACGGTGGATTGCTATTTCAGAAAGGTAACGATATATGGTTCGAGGAGATACCAGTTCCTGCTGAAAATCCTACTCATGTGTTAAATGGACATATGCGAGCTGTAATAGCACTTAAGAAATTGGCTATTGCCAGCAATAATAAGATCATTGACGAGTGGGCATCTAAAGGAGCTGAAACTTTAAATAGATGGCTGCCTAAATATGATAACGGATATTGGTTAAGGTATGACCTTAACCCTAAGAAGAATGAGCTTCTTTTTAGATTTACAAATCCATATGGATACAAGCTTGCAGATATTCCGATAGATAAAATTACTCATAGAGATCCAATAAGCGGCAAGGAAGCCATACTAGATGTAGGAAATAGTGACCCAGAAGGAGAACTCAGAATAGCAGGTAATGATTGGGGACAGATAGAAGAAATAGATGGAAGGACGGTAAGAAGGTTAAAACCTGTAGTTCCTGTATCGGTTGCTGAAGGAAATGATGGAGAAATGCATTCGCCATATACTTACTTTTATTTAAAGTTGCCTATGGAGTGGACTGATAACCTAAGAGAAGACTGGCTTGAGCTGACGATAGAGTATAAAGATGAAATACAAGGTAATCTTTCAGTTCAAATGCGTTCAATTTGCGAAGGAACTGCATTTAGAGATTTACGGGATGGAGATTTACTATTGACAGGTTCCGGTAAGTGGAGACAATGGAAAATTCCAATAAGACCATCTGATTTGGGATTTTGGACTGGAAGTTTTTATTCTGATAAGCATGTTTTATATTTAAAGGAATTAACGAAGTACTATGATGAACTTAGTGCGTGGTATAATATATCTACTGCTTATTTTAATATGAATTCTATAGATTTAACAAAGATAAAGTATGTTAAAAATAATGTTCAAGAAGTCCTAAAACAGACACCGTCCATACCTTTATTTTCACTTGATAAAGAAGGTGCTGTTCGTCAGCATTTAGCAGGTAAAAGAACAAAATTTATTAATGGTATGTGGGATGGGAAAAGTGAATGCGGAGAGCCAGGATATTCTCCATACACTATAGCTATTCAAGCAATTGAAGGATCTAAATATTTTTCAGACAACTTTTTTATGGATAAAAGCTTACTTAACAATTTTAGTCAAAATTATAGGAGAGAGTATAATTGGATAACTAATGAAAATGTTAATACCATAAGTAATGAATCAGCGTATAATTGGCTTAATAAAAATAAAGTGATAATAAAGGATGGATATACATGGAGGTTTTCCTTTGAAAATGCGTATAATGACGTGTATCAGAAGCCTGGATGGCAATCCGCATTTTCTCAAAAATATATAATAGATGCATATATGAAAATTAATGATAAGGAAACTGTAAAGAAAGCTGCATATGCTTATAAATACCCAACGTCAGTTGGAGGAATATCCTCACTTGATAAGAATAATAATATATGGTTTGAAGAAGTGCCTAACAACACTCATATTTTGAATGCTCATTTGACAAGTCTTGTAACTTTAAACAATGTGTATGAGTATTTAAATGATAGTATTATAGGAGATGTTTATGAAGACGGCTTGAAAAGCTTAAAAAAATACCTTTATACTTATGATACCGGATATTGGTCAAAGTATGATCATAATCCTAAAAAGGAGATATTGTTTCAGATAGATTGGATTTCGGGAGAAAAATCTCCCGCTATTGACACCATAGAATTATTAAACCCACAAACGAATACTGCTACTAGGGTTGATGTTGGATCTTCAAATGATTTTGCTGGATATCCGAGAATATCAGGTAGTGAATGGTCTTCAGTAGAGAATGTTGATGGTAAGACTGCACGAAGGTTTATTAATGGATACAAGGTTAATAAAGAGCCAATAAAGAACGCTACAAGACATAATGTATATTTTTTTGGAGTTTTACCAGAGCAGAAGTTTGATGATTATTTTGATGTACCAAGTCATAAATTATTGATAAATTATAAGGATGATGTTAAGGGAACATTTTCTATAAAGGCTCAATCAATTTCTGAGGGTAATAATCTAGAATTTATTCCACTTAGAAATGCAATTGTTGAATGTGTAGGAGACGGGAAATGGAAAACCGCTGCAATAACTATTAGACCTCAAGATTTAGGCTGGTATATGGGTTCAGATTATCAAAAATTTCATGTTGATCAACTTAAATTGATTGCTGATATAACTAAGGATTGGTACTTTGAACAATATACTGAAAAATGGGAGTATTATTTATCACAATATAAAAATAAGAAGCCTGTAATTGAAGAAAGCGATTCACTTAAATTAATAGATATTTCCAGCCAAGTAAAAGTAATTAATAGCTCTCCAATGTATGATGGGTTTGAAATCGAAAACTCACTTGATGGGAATCCTAATGATGATTATACTGCAGGAATTGAAGGGATTCTCCCGCAATTTTTCATATTAGAGATATCAAATAAAAAGGAAATTAAAGAGATCGAGTTAATATGGGAAAGTGAATCAAACTATGGTGTTAGCTATACAATTGAAATCACAGAAAAAGATGATAAAGTTAAATATAAAGAAGATATAGTTAATCAAAATGGCCAATACCAGAAAATTATTCTGCCCAATAATATTAGTGGTGAGAAAATTAAATTTATAATTAATAAAACTAATGGGCAGAACAGAATATTACTAAGGCAAATAAAAATTAATGTACTGCTATAAGAGATGGTATTTTATAAGGAGGGAAAACTTTGAAATTGAGAAGGACATGCTTATTTTTACTAATATTACTTTTGTCATTTTTCATTATATCAACCCAAATATATTCTGATATAGATTATAGAGAAAAGGATACAGATAGTATTATTGACAGATTAATATATATTTTAGAAGAGGATATTTTTAATAGACTTCAAGAATATTCAGCAGAACCATTGTTTTCGGACATGACAATAAGGGATGTAATAGACGGTAAAAAAGGCAATTGCAGTCATACTGCTCTATGGTTTGCATATTATCTTGATCAAAATAATATTCCATTCAGAGTTTTAGATGTTAAGTCAACTTTTGGTAATGGACTTGCTCTTAATCATGCTATGGTAGAAGTTAAGGTGGGTGATAGATGGTTACTGGCTGATCCTTTAAATGGGTGGGTATATAATAAATCTATAAGTGATTTAAATCATTCTTTTGAAAATCCGATTAATGATACGTTTTCAGGGCGTAAAGGGCACGAAGTATATAAAAGTGACATGTTTTTTAAAAACATATATTATGTTGAAGCATACGAGGATTTAGCATACACTGGACTATTTAAGGCTAAAAAAAGCAGTTGGAGATATGATTTGATAAATAAGTATAATATAAATGAAGATATATTTAACCCGAATGCCTTCTGCTATAATTCAGAGGGAGGGCTATTCTTGGTTGACCTCTCTACAGGGATTTCAAAACTTACTGAGGGAATATTAACTAATTTAAAGATGAATCAGAATGTAAGCTTTAGACTTCCTGCGGCTATTGTTGAATGCAAGAATAAATTATATGTAGCTGATTATAGAAATAATAGGATAGTCATCCTTGATTCAAAAAACTATAGTTATCTAGGTGAGTTCACAAATACTCTAATGAGTGACCCGGAAGGTATATCTTGTGATAATGCAGGGAATATTTATGTTGCATCTTATGGTAATGGGTATATTTTGAAGTTTAATAGTACTGGAGAATTAGTTAAATCATGGAATAATTCTTTTAAGGATAAATTAGTTCGCCCTCACGGTTTATTTATTAATAATGATGAGGTATATGTAACCGAATTATATGGAGTTCCGTCTGTAATAGTGTATGATTTAAATGGTAATTATCTTAGAAGTTTTGGATATAGCATTGAAAAAGAAGACAACTTAAAATACCCAACTACTGTTTGGGTTTCAGGTGGTAGAGTTTACGTAGCTGACGCAGTAGCTCACCAGATAAAGATATTTGACAAAGAAGGCGGTTTTAAAAAGAGTATCGGAGAGTTTGGAATAGGAAAAGGTCAGTTCTATTACCCTTATGCCGTGGCAGTGGATACTGATGGAACTATTGTCGTTGGAGATACACATAATCATAGAATACAAAGATTTCATGCTGATGGAGACTATATGTATTCAATTGTTAGAGCTGGCGAAGAACTGGCATTGGATGAGCAAGAACATGACATAGTTAATGAGATTTCTGGGATCAAAACAAAAGAACTAAAATTGAGTGTAGATGATTTGGAAATAGATGATGAATCTAATCTATATATGCTAAAAAGTAATAGCGGAGTGGTTGATAAATATAATGTACGGCAAAATAAATTAAGTCAAGTGGTTAAAGATTTAATATACCCTTGGAGCTTCAAATTAAAGAATAATCAAATAGTTGTATTGGATGAGCCTGGGAGCTTGAATTATTATAATAAAAGCGGATTAATGGATTTATATATGGGATTAACTACACATCAGTTTGATCCCACAAATCCAATCAACACATTTACTTATAGACTTCAAGATTTTGATATTAGTGAGGATAAAATTGCCATGGCCAATACTTTGCCGGGGAATGTAGTTATAACATCACCATATGGTGATGTACAAAAGTTAATAAAATTATCTGGTGAGACAAGTATGCGTTCTATGCCGACAAGTATTGTTTTTACAAATGACGACAATCTAGTAATATGTGATATGTTTAATAACTCTGTATTTAAGGTAAATCTACAGACTAATACAGCTCATAATATCATATCCCCCATTGGGTTCTATAAACCGTATGATATTTCTTATAGCAAGGATGGTGAATTCTTAGTTGTAAGCGAGCCTGAAAAAGATAGGTTACAAATATTTGATTCCAATTATAGATATATTGGATGTTTGACCAACAAGATGTACAAAAATATCATTAAGCCAAAGCGTTTAGAAATTGATAAATTAGGAAATTTATATGTATGTACACCAAGTTCAGTTGTAATAATAGAGAACCTTTGCGCCATTATTAATAAGCAAGGCATGTTGACTAATAATGTGCAGTTGGAAGAGAAAATGATAACTATAGAATCAATTAATACTTATAAAGGTACAAAATCATTTTTTTTAGAGATGTATAGAGGGACAAGTGACAAAGCTAAAACCTATTGGGATTATTATAAAGATCAAAATAGTATAGTAAAATATGATTTCAATTTTTCTTTCGTTAATTTTCAAGTGCCTGTACCTCCGGGATATGGGGCGCACATTTGGGTAACTGGTGTAGGGCACAAAGCTTTACTATCATATTATAAATGGCAAGAAACTGGAGATGAAAATGAAAAACAGGATTTCATGAACCATGCTAAGTGGTTGTACGATAATGCGATTGTCAAAGAAGATAAAGCATATTGGCTAAACAATATAGAAATTAACAGGCAAGATGCAACAAAGCCTTTTATTTCAAGCACTTCACAAGCCAGTTCTGCAGCAGTACTAATAAAAGCTGCAAGATATGTTAATAAAGAAATGTCATCAAATTACATGGATATAGCTATGAAATCACTTAATGTGATAGGAAATATGAAAGAAGATGGCGGAACATTAAAGATATTAGATAATGGAAATAGATTTTATACTGAATACAATGTGGGAGAGAATATTTTATGTGATATCCAACCATTTATTTGGTCTTTAGTTTTTCTTTCTGAATGTGAAGAATATGGGCAAGATTTATATGAAAACGGAATTAAAACATTTAACTATATATATGAAAATCCAATAAAAGTTATCGGTAAGAACAAGTATTGGGGTGAGATGCTAGATAAAGACAGTATCACTATTTCAATAATTACAAGTAAGTTTATTGATAGATTTAATAGCATAGTCAATATAAAAAGAGTTAATGAGCAATTTAAGTAAAGATAGCATTTAGGTCAAAAAATAAATTAGTTTTCAGCGTTTTTAGGAGGGGTTATTATGTGCGGAATAGCAGGACTTATTAACAAAAATATAAATATTGAAAAATTAACTTTAGATAAAATGCTCCTCTCCATAGCCCATCGTGGCCCAGATGGTGAAGGATATCATATAGATGGCAATGTAGGTCTTGCTCATAAAAGACTTAGCATTATAGACCCTCAAGGGGGACATCAGCCTATGTGCAATGAGGATGGGACAGTATGGATTACCTTCAATGGAGCAGTATATAATTACCTTGAGCTGAGGCAGGAGCTTTTGCAAAGAGGGCACAAGATAAAGACATACTCTGATACGGAAGTAATTATACATGCTTATGAGGAATATGGTGAAAAGTGTGTAGACAAGTTTAACGGTATGTTTGCCTTTGTTATATGGGATAGGCGAAAAAGAGAAATATTTGCTGCAAGAGATAGATTTGGAGTAAAGCCTTTTTATTATTATACTGATTCGGACAAGTTTATATTTGCTTCTGAGATAAAGGCAATATTGGCTACAGGCCTTGTAGATAAAGAAGTAAATTATGACGGGATTAAAGACTATATCGTATTTCAATTTACCTTGGGAGAGAAGACCCTTTTTAAAGGTATAAAGAAGTTAAATCCGGGACATTGGCTCAAATTAGATTTAAATCAGGGAATGAAAGTCACAATTCAACAGTATTGGGATCTTAAGTTTAATTATGATACATATCATACAGAGGATTACTTTGTGGACAATCTTATGTTCCTTTTGAGCGACGCCACAAAGATCAGATTAAGAAGTGATGTGCCCCTTGGCAGCCATCTGAGCGGCGGGCTTGATTCCAGTACTATCGTTTGTATTGCCTCAAGCCTTCTAGAAGGTGGACTAAAAACTTTTACAGGTGCTTTTAACGAAGGCAGGGAGTATAATGAGACTGAATATGCCAAGATCGTATCTAAGTTTGCTAATACAGAGTATCATGAGATAATTCCTAATGCAGATGATTTTAAAAATGTGCTCTCTGATATTATATATTACTTGGATGAACCAGGTGCAGGCCCTGGGGTATTCCCTCAGTATTTTGTTTCGAAACTTGCAAGTCAGCATGTTAAGGTTGTTTTAGGTGGTCAGGGCGGTGACGAAATATTCATGGGATATGCCAGATATCTGGTGGCTTACCTGGAGGAATGCATCAGGGGTGCTATATGGGAGACTGCTGATAAGGATAAATACGCTGTTGACCTGAATTCTATAGTGCCGAATTTACCCCTTCTTCATTCATATAAACCTATGCTGCAGTATTTCTGGAAGGACGGTTTATTTGGTTCTCAGGCTGAGCGTTACTATAGGCTGGTAGATAGAAGCGCAGGAATGAAGGATATATTTAATCAGGAAGTATTGAGTAGCTATAGCTATTCACCTTATGAAGAGTTTAAGTCTATATTTGATAAAGAAGATGTACATTCATATATTAACAGAATGACATATTTTGATATGAAGGGTTCCTTGCCGGCAATGCTAAATGTTGAGGATAGGACAAGCATGGCAGTCGGCTTAGAATCAAGATTACCCTTACTTGATTATAGAATTGCAGAGCTTTTGGCAACAATACCGCCGGTTATAAAGTTTAAAGGCGGAAAGAGCAAGGCTCTGTTTAAGGAGTCAATTAAGAACATAATACCTTCTGAGGTTTTAAATCGTAAGGACAAGATGGGTTTCCCAGTACCTTTGGTTGAATGGTATCAAGATTCATTGAAGGATTATGTAGAAGATATTCTTCTTAGTGATAGGACTAAAAGCAGAGGCTTATTTAATACAGAGAAAATTGAAGGTTTGGTAAGAAGAGAAGGCAAGTTTAGCCGTGTAACATGGGGGCTTTTATGCCTTGAGCTTTGGTTTAGAACATTTATTGACTAGTATGGAGATAAAAATGAAGATTACGATGATAACCCATGATAGGAAGATTGACAGAAGGATAATACAAGAAGCGAAAACTTTATCTGATAACGGTTTTGAAGTAAGTATCGTGGCTTTCCCTTGGGAAGGCCTTGATTCTTATGAGGGCATAAAGGTGCTTAGATATAACAGTAATTTAAAATCTAATGGGTTCGATATACTAAGAAAAGTGTACTCTCATCTAAAGAAGTTTTTGTTTTCGCATCCAAAGCTTATGTTTTTTAGTAGAAATATAGTAAATGGCTGTTTCATTGATGTGGAAAAATACTTTGAAAGTCACCTACTGGAATTAGCTGTCATGGAGAAGGCTGATATATACCATGCTCATGATTTGCCTTCGCTTACTTCAGCCGTCAAAGCTGCTAAGATCAATAATTCTTTGGTGGTATATGACTCACATGAGATATACTGTGAGCAAGGCTTTGGTTACATGGAAAAGCGAAAGTGGCATAAGCTTGAGATGGAGTATATAAAAAGTGCTGATGCAATAATTACAGTAAATGATTCTGCTGCGGACTATTTGAGCAGTACCTATGGAGTAAGCGCAGTAGTTGTTATGAATAAGCTTGACGGATATTCTGATATAAGTAAAGTTTCATCAAAAATTATACATGATATACTGGGACTAGAATATAAAACCAGGATAATATTATACCAGGGAGGTATAGTTGGAGGACGGAATATTGAAAAACTTGTGTACTCCATGAAGCATCTAAAAAGTAATGCAGTATTGGTATTGCTGGGTAGTGGTGATTATCGAGGTAATCTTATTAGTTTAGTAAGAAGACTAAATTTGAATGATAAGGTATATTTTATTGATGAAGTTGGTCAGGATAAGCTTTTAGCATATACTCAATCTGCTGATATTGGAGTTATACCATATGCAGGAGATTGTTTAAATAATTATTACTGTACTCCTAATAAGCTTTTCGAGTTTATTTCAGCGGAGCTTCCGATAATTGCAAATAAGTTGCCTGAACTTGAAAGAATAGTTGAAGGAGAAGGCTTTGGAATAACAGTTGATTTTACTAAACCTGATATAGTAGCAGAGAAATTAGATGAAATATTTGCCAGAAGTGAGCTGCTTGAAAAATATAGAGCTAATATGAAAAATAACAAGTATAAATATTCATGGGATTATGAAGAAAAAAAGCTGCTGGGGCTATACAATACTCTACTGGAAAAGTAAAGTGGATGGGTGATTTATATGTGCGGTATTTGCGGAATGATCGGCAAAAAAGATGAAGAAGTTATTGAGAGAATGATTAACAAGCTTAAACATAGAGGACCCGATGGAAGCGGAAAATATTTTGACGAAGATATGGTTGGATTAGGGCATGTGAGGCTTTCAATCATAGACTTATCGCTGGATGCACAGCAGCCTATGGTTTCACAAGATGGCAGATATGCTATTGTTTACAATGGGGAGATATTTAACTATAAGGAATTAAGGAGCGATCTGGAGTCTTTAGGATATACGTTTAAGTCGGATTCTGATACTGAAGTGCTGCTGAACGCTTATATTGAATGGAAAGAAGGCTTTTTAAGCAAGTTAAATGGTATGTTTTCCTTTGCAATATGGGATAGTTGTGACAAAGTGCTTTTCTGCGCAAGGGATAGACTGGGAGTAAAGCCCTTTTATTATTTTAAAGATGATGAGGTTTTTGTTTTTGCATCCGAGATTAAAGCTATTTTAGAGTATATGAAATATAAAGTTAAGCCGGATGATGAAGTCATTTATGAGTATCTTATCAATGGATATGTAGATTATGATGATAAAACATTTTTTTCAGGTGTTTATAAACTAAAACCGGGCCATTATGCCACAGTAAGCTATGATAAAAAAATTGATATGATTAAATACTGGGATATAGATAGCATAAGAGAAGAGAATGCGATGAATTATGCAGACTGCAAGAATAAGCTTTCAAAGCTTTTTAAAAGCTCTGTGGAGCTGCGGCTTAGATCTGATGTACCTATTGGCAGCTGTTTAAGCGGGGGTATTGATTCATCGTCTATAGTATGTACTATGAGTGATATATTGGAAGGCAGTGTTGTCAATACTTTTTCATCGTGCTCAGAGGATAAGGCTTATGATGAAAGAAAATATATTGAAGAAGTATTGAGAAGACAAAATATAAACGGAAATTATTTATTTCCTGATTCATCAGGGTTGATAAAAGATATTTATAACCTTGTTTACCATCAAGAAGAACCATTTTTAAGCACAAGTGTTTTTGCACAATGGTGCTTGATGAGGAAGGCAAAAGATGAAGGTGTAAAGGTTATATTAGATGGACAGGGCGCTGATGAAATATTTGGAGGGTATAGGAAGTATAGACTCTATTATATAAAAGAGCTATATACTCAAAGAAACTTTAGTGAAATTCTAATTCAAATAATAAAGGGCATAGATCAAACAAATTTATCCTATAATGCTAAGGCTGATTTGAACAAGATAAAGAAAATTTTTGGTCTTAAAAGTAATAATGCAGGTATTTTAAACTATTATAATAGTGATTTTATTAGCAGTTGCAGTTCTCAAAAAATAAGTATGATTTCACCAAAATCCTTAGAAGAGGCAATGTATATGGATTTGACAAGAACTTCCCTACCAGCCCTTTTGAGATATGAAGATAAAAATTCTATGGCTTTTTCTATTGAGACACGCCTGCCATTTTTGGACTACAGGATTGTAGAGTTTGCAAAGCAGATTCCCAATAAATATAAGCTGCAGCACGGATGGTCAAAATCAATACTCAGGGATGTCATGAAAGGTACACTTCCGGATAGCATAAGGCTTAGAAAGGACAAAATGGGCTTTGCTACTGCCGAGAAGACGTGGTTATTAGAGCAAGCAGCGTTCTTTAGAAGCATATTTAATCAAGAAGAGTTCTTATCAAGCAAATATATCAATCCATCTTTAGTTTATAAGGACTTTTATGATATTATTAATAGTAACAACTATAATCATCTGTGGAGATGGATAAGCCTTGAATTATGGATGAGATGTTTTTTTAATGGAGTAGATCAACATGAAAAGATTATGGATTTTTAATCATTACGCTGTCCCTCCAGGCCAGGGAGGAGGTACCAGACATTATGATTTCGCCCGTGAGCTCATTGATAGAGGTTATGGTGTTACGATATTTGCTTCATCATATAATCACTTTAACAAAAAGGATTATATAATTGATGAGAGAAGCTATGCTATAGAGGATATAGATGGAGTCAGGTTCGTGTTTCTAAGGACAAGCCCTGGGTATGAGGGCAATGGATTTAAAAGATTTCTAAATATGGTGTCATATTTTATAGGCACTTTGAGAATTTATAAAAAAATGGAGAAACCTGATGTTGTTATCGGTTCTTCGGTTCATCTATTCGCATGTGCAGCAGCATATTTTGTATCGAAATTTACCGGTGCTAAATTTATTTGCGAAGTCAGAGATTTATGGCCCCAAACCTTAATTGATATGGGTGCTATTTCAAACAATCATCCGGTAGCTATATTCTTTAGATTTATAGAGAGATTTGTATATAAAAAAGCTCAAAAGATAATTGTTTTATTGCCGTTAGCACATGAATATATATCAAAATATAATATCAGTAAAGACAAAATAGTGTACATACCAAATGGTATAAATATAGAGCAGTTTAGTAAAAACGCTCAGGATTTGAGCAACAATCTTAATATAGTAGATAAAACACTTTTTAACTGTATATATGCCGGTTCAGTTGGTCCGGCAAACAAGCTGGATAATTTAATATATGCATCAAAAATAATCTGTGATAAAGGTTATAAAGATATTCGGATTTATCTGGTAGGGGATGGGCCTGAGAAACACAAAATCCAACAGCTAGTTGAAGAATTAGAAATAAACAATATAAATTTTATTGAGCATATAGACAAAAAGTATATACCAAATTTGCTTATAAGTTCCGATATTCAAATTTTCAATCTTAAGAGTGTAGATGTTTTCAAATATGGTATTAGCTCTAATAAACTATTTGACTACCTATGTTCTGGCAAACCTATAGTATTTGCCTGTAAGTGTGGAAATGATATAGTTTCTGAAGCAGCTGCAGGAATATCTATTCCTCCGGAAAACCCGGAAGCTATGGCTGAGGCAATTATAAGCTTATATAAAATGCCTAAAGATGAGAGAGAAAAAATAGGGGGAAATGGGCTGGCTTATGTTAAAAGGTACCATTCAATAGATATATTAGTGGATAAATTAGAAGAATGCATTAATTAATTTTAATATATACTGAGGAGCATTTTTATGAAGTCAAAGTTCAAAAGGTTTTTTGATATAGTCGCATCATTTACGCTGATTATGTTATTATTGCCTGTATATTTCATTGTGGCAATAGTAGTTGCTTTCAGTTTTGGCTTTCCGATATTATTTAAGCAGAGCAGACCAGGTTTATATGGGAAAATATTTGATATATATAAGTTTAGAACCATGTTAAATTCAAATGATAGGAATGGAAATCTGCTTTCTGATGCTGAACGGTTGACATCTGTTGGTAAGTTTCTAAGGAGTACAAGCCTAGATGAGCTTCCAGAATTTTTTAATGTGTTAAGAGGAGATATGAGCCTTGTAGGCCCAAGACCTCTGCTTGTTGAATATTTAGATAAATATACACTTGAGCAGGCAAGAAGGCATGAAGTGAGACCTGGTATTACAGGCTGGGCTCAAGTTAATGGACGAAATGCAATATCCTGGGAGGAAAAGTTTAAGCTGGATGTTTGGTATGTTGACAATTGGAGTTTATGGCTTGATTTTAAGATATTGATTATGACTGTTATTAAGGTTTTCAGAAGAGATGGCATATCATCTGAAAACCATGCTACAATGGAGAAGTTTCAAGGATACAATGATAATGGAGTTGGAATGTGATGAAGGATATTATCATAATAGGTGCTGGCGGAGTTGGGCGTGAAACAATATGCCTTATAGATGATATTAACAGCAAGAATCATGAGTGGAATATTATTGGCTTTGTCGATGATAACATGTCTATACATGGCAAGACTATACATGGTCATACTGTATTGGGTGGAATTAATATACTTAATGAATACAAGGCTGAAGTATATGCAATCTGTACTATTTCAGATGGACTGATAAAAAAGAAAATCCTTGATAAAATACAAAATTCTGATGTAGTGTATCCTAATTTAATCCACCCTAGCGCCGTTATATCTAAATATGTTGAGTTTGGTAAAGGCGTGATTATTCAAGCAAATTGTGTTATTACCAGCAATATAAAGATAGGAAATCATGTTCAATTGAATCCTCAATGCGGCATAGGCCATGATGTTACTATAAAAGACTATGCTTCATTGTATTGGAATGTAAATTTGTCAGGATTTGTTACAATAGGAGAAGGAGCTGTGTTGGGTACAAAAACTACAGTTATACAAAATAAAAGAATAGGCGAGTGGTCAGTAATAGGAGCTAATGCTACTGTTATAAATGACATACCGGCTAACTGCGTTGCTGTAGGGAGCCCAGCAAAGCCAATTAAAAATAGATTGGAGTACATATGATGAAAGTGCAATTGGCTAGACCGGATATAACTCAAGCTGAAATTGATGCAGTTGTGGAAGTGATGAAGTCAGGATGGCTCAGCATAGGTCCTAAAATTGAAGAGTTTGAAAGAAAAGTCGCTGATTACGTAGGAGTTAAACATGCCATAGGAGTCAATAGCGGTACTAGTGCTTTGCATCTGATAATTAGATCTTTTGGGATAGGTGAAGGCGATGAGATTATAACTACTCCATTTAGTTTTGTTGCATCTACAAATTGCTTTTTATTTGAGAAAGCAAAGCCTGTATTCGTAGATATTGATCCTAAGAGCCTTGAAATGGATATAAATAAAGTGGAAGAGCATATTTCTGAAAGGACAAAAGCTATACTCGCTGTTGATGTCTTTGGACAGCCAATGAATATGAAGAAGTTAAGAGAGATAGCTGATAGGCATAATCTAATTCTCATAGAAGATTCTTGCGAAGCTATCGGATCTGAGTATGGCGGCATTAAGTCGGGCTCATTAGCTGATGCGGCTTGTTTTGCATTTTACCCTAATAAGCAGATTACTACGGGCGAAGGCGGTATGATTGTCACTAATGATGATAATATAGCTGAGCTATGTAGAAGCTACAGATCTCAGGGAAGGGCGATAACAGGATTCTGGCTTCATCATGAGAGGTTAGGCTATAACTATAGGATGAGTGAAATAAATGCCGCTATTGGATCAGTACAAATGGATAGGCTGGATGATATTATTATACGAAGAAATAAGGTTGCTAATAAATATAATGAAAAGCTAAAGGGGATTCCGGGTGTTAAGCTTCCATATACATCTGAACATACTACTGTGATGAGCTGGTTTGTTTATGTTATAAGGTTAGATGAAAGCATTGATAGAGATAATGTAATGGAATATCTTAAAGCCAATGGCATTGCTTGCCGTCCTTATTTTACACCTATACATGTTCAACCATATATGGTTGAATCGTTTGGCTATAAGGAAGAGGATTATCCCAACACAGCTGCGGCCGGAAGAAGCTGCATAGCATTACCTTTTTATAATGATTTGGGAGATTTGGAGATAGATTACGTTGCAGATGTTTTATCTGAGGGCGTAAAGAAGTCTATAAAACGTAATGTATAGCTAAAATGAAATACTTAGAGAGTATTAATTTTAGCCTTATGAGCTATTAATTAGGACACACAATTCATAGGTAACACCATATTTGTATTAATATGGTGCTTTTTGCAATATAGTTGTAGCAATTTGGCAATTACGGTAGAATGTTAGAAAATGATATTATTTTAGTACACAATTTTAAGGGGGCATGGGACATGCTGGCAAAAAGAAAAAGAGAGTTAAGCTTGTTTATTGTATTAATCTTTGTATTTTCAATATTGCTTTCCAGTTTTGTTGTTGCGGATAGAGCCGGATATGACAAAAAAAGCAGCAGGCCTTATAAAGATGGAGAGATCATTGTAAAATTCAAAGATGATGTACAAGCTGGCCAGATGAGTTCTTTTTCATCTGGCAAAGGACTAAGACTAAAAAAATCTTTTGAGAATGATGGAATTGAAGTCTATGAGCTGAGAAAAGGCATGAGTGTAGATAGCGCAGTAAAATCGCTTATGAAAAGCGGTTTAGTGGAATATGCACAGCCTAACTACATATATAAACCTTTAATAGTTCCCAGTGACAGTCGCCATAATGAGCTTTGGGGATTTAATAATAGGGGCCAGACGATACTTGGACAAGCAGGAGAAGAGGGTATTGATATAAAGGCTCCGGAAGCCTGGGATATAACTACGGGCAGAGACGATATTGTTGTTGCAGTAATTGATGAGGGAATATATATTGATCACCCGGATTTGAAGGATAATATTTGGGTTAATACTGATGAAATTCCCGGTAATGGCATAGATGATGATGGCAATGGATACATAGATGACGTAAATGGCTGGGACTTTTATAATGGTGATAAAACAGTGTTCGATGAACGAGATGGAGATACTCATGGTACCCATGTGGCCGGAACCATTGCTGCATCGGCAAATGATATAGGTGTAATAGGGGTTGCTCCCAATGTAAAGATAATGCCTCTTAAATTTTTGGGACCAAATGGATTGGGTTATACATCAGATGCGGTTGCTGCAATAAAGTATGCTGCAGCAAATGGTGCTGATATAGTAAATTGTTCTTGGGGCGGAGATCCAGGAAAATCTAAGGATGAAGCATTAGAAAATGCTATAAAAGAATCAGGACTATTATTCGTTTTTGCTGCAGGGAATAATAATAACGATAATGACAATAAGCCTGTCTATCCTGCTTCTTCTGAATGCGAAAATATTATATCTGTAGGGGCAGTGGATAATCGAGGCAACAAGGCTGATTTTTCTAACTATGGCTCTTTATCGGTTGACATAGGGGCACCTGGGTGGGGAATTTTAAGCACTATGCCCAGCATAGGAGGTACCGCGGCAATAACTGTTACCGATGCAGTATATGGATATAAAGCTTTTTATTCTTCCTTTGATATCAGTGATTTTATAGTAGAGAATGATAAATTAGATTTCATCGAAAAAGTAGTTAGCAATAGAGTGATGGACCTTAATGTAAACGATAAGATATTGGTAGTAGATGATGATGAAACCGATATGGAAGGTCTTGATACATGTAAAGCCTATTTAGATATTTTGCATAGATTAGGCTTTTTAAATATAACTGAAAGCAATGATGTAATGAAATATGCTGATGGGCCGCTCTATGACGAAATGAAAGCATATGGTGCTGTTATATGGCTCACAGGTAAAGCATTCGGAAACCCCAAGCAAGGTATAACAACGCTTACCGAGAATGATCAGAGCAATATAATACGATACTTAGAGGATAATAAAAAGTTCATATTGATAGGAGAAGACGCTTTATTAGGCATAGAAGACAGCAGATTATTTAAGGAATATTTGAAAATTGACGATTGTATGGAATTTGGCATCAATGAGGAAGTAAAATGGAATGATGAACCATTTCAAGGCAAGTCTTATGATATCATAGAGAACCAGTGGAGAGATATTATTATTCATACAAGCGAATATGTAAAGCCAGTTATGGAGTATGTGCCTGTGGTGCACCCCTACTCTTACATGCAAGGCACCTCCATGGCAGCTCCGCATGTATCAGGTATAGCCACATTGCTGTTGAGCAAGAATCCTGATCTGACACCGGCTCAGATCAAAGCTGCCATAATGGATACGGTAAAACCATTGAAAAGCTTAGAAGGTAAAACAGTTGCCGGAGGAATGGCAGACGCTTTTGCAGCGTTGAAGGCCATAGCACCTCAAAAGCCTTCAAATCTCAAAGCTTCTAAATCAGGTTCAAGCGTAACACTTACATGGGGTGGAGTTAAAGCAGGAGACTTTGAGAAATATATCATAGAGAGAAAGACGGGGAGCGGAAGCTATGCCGAGTTCTTAAAGACTAAAGATAATAGCTTCACAGATAGTGGATTGGCAAGTGACACTAGATATACATATAAGATAAAGGCAATTGATAAATGGGGAAATGCATCAGCATCCGAGATTATTGTTGATACATCTGCTGCAACTCCAACGCCGGGCGGAAACAGCAATGGCAGCGGTAGTGGTGGTTCTGGCGGTTCTGGTGGCAGAAGTTCCGGCGGAGGCGGCGGTGGCGGAGGTGGCGGGAGCAGCGTCAGCACCGCTGCAACTGAAGCTAAGTCGACCGATAGTGTCGATGCGGATATCACTAAGCAACTAAACAATACATCGGATATAGTAGAGGTAAAGGCCCATGGCAGCAATGATGTTCAATCTGCTTCTATGTCCTTTGATATCTTGTCAAAGCTGACCAAACTGCAGAAGAGGCTTAATATAAGAGGAAATGACGTTATATTCTATATACCTCCGGCTGCCTTTGAAATGGATGAACTGAAGGATTATTTATCAAGCAAAACATCTATTTTCAATATCAAAGCTCAGAGATTGAGCTCCGAAGAAACCAAGAAGCTTCTTAATGCTAAAGAGCTTGCTGCTATAGACGGAAAGATGTTTGATTTTACAGCATCGGCTAAGGATGGCAGCAAGAATAAAAATATAGAGGGCTTCAATAAAAAGATTAAAGTGAGCATAAGGCTGGATAGCAAAGATGTTGATAAATACGGGAGAAATAAATTAGGTGTATACAGATTTGATGAAAAGGCCAAGCGATGGGATTATGCAGGTGGTGTATATGACTCATTCAATAATACCATAACCTTCATGACCGATCATTTCAGCAAATATGCAGTGATGGCCTACACCAAAGATTTTGAGGATAGCAAAAATCACTGGGCCAAGGATGACATTGACATTTTGATTTTCAAGCATATTGCAGAGGGCAGGAATGATAAGTTTGAGCCCGATGAATATATTACCAGGGAAGAGCTTGTCAAGATGCTGGTAAAGGTGCTAATGCAAGCGCCCCATAGGAATATAAGGCTTTCAGATGCAGCCTCGGTATCCTTTAAGGATGTATACGTAATAGGTGAAGATCGTCTCTATATAGGAGCAGCAGTGCAGGAAGGGATAATAACAGGGCTATCTGATGGCACCTTCAGGCCTGAGAAGCCTGTGAGCAGGGAAGAGATGGCAGCCATGATAGCCAGGATGATAAACATAAAACCAGAGTTTGATGTTTCGGAAACGGCCTTTAAGGATAAAGAGCAGATATCTGCCTGGGCTGCCAAGGATGTTGCCGCAGCATATGAAAAAGGCATAATGACAGGTGACGGCGAAGGCAACTTCAGCGGCAAAAAATATGTGACCAGGGCTGAGGCCGCAGTGATGGTGAGAAGAATAATGGAAAGCATGGGGCTAATTGATTTGCCTTCTATGGCAAGCGGCAAGCTTGTAATCAGCGATATAGAGGGCAGGCATTATGAGCTTGAGACCAGTGAAGGCATATATGTATTGATTGCGGATGAAAAGGACAGAACAATAAATAAAATGTTGGACAATATGGTTGGAAAGGAAATAAAGGTTAAGGGGTATTTCCAGAGCGGCTTCAATATTTATCAAAGAGGCAAGATGTTTAAGGTTATTTCAATAGAGTAAGAAACATGAGGGAGCGGTTGCCGCTCCCTCATGCTATATGTAATCTATGATCTTAAGTGACAAAATGTGACATAATTGGCTATTTACTGGTGTCACAAATTGCATTATAATCTAATCAGCGCTGTATATTAAAATATAAAAAAGGAGGGTTAAAATGTTAAAAAGCAAGAGTGGTTCGAGATCGGCACTGGCTATCTTTATCGCATTAATTATGGTTTTTTCTACTTTTTTGCCGATCACCGGGGAAGCCTATGGCGAAAGTTCTATGACAGAACAGTCAGAATCAACCTTTGCAGAGGCACAAATCATTGATGTTCCTGCAGCAGAGGGCGGCAGAGGCTCTCATATTAAAGAAGGAAAGGAGTTTATACCTGCAGAATTCAGTATGATGTCTTCAAGCATGCAGGTTAATGAGGCCGTATATGAGTCGGTGTATGAGCTCGGAGGATGGAAGGGTATAGAGTTTTGCTATAAGGGAAATACTCCGGCTATTATCTACACCTATGACAAGGACTTTATTAATGCCTTCATGAAAACACAAAAAGAAAAAAGAGTTTATTCTTTTGTCATGAAAGAAAAAGGCTCAGATAAAACAATTGCTGTTACGGATTTACATATTTATGTACAGGAAGATGAAGGCGGAGTATACGGTATCAGATTTATGGGTATACCTGAGGGTGTTTTTGAGGCGGGTAGATATGTTATAAACTTCAGTGCAACTTTGGATGGCGTAGAATATAAGTTTAATGAGATAGAACAAGAATATTATTATGAGGATTTTGTTTATAATAATACTTTGTATCTGCCCAATCATTCTGTTCAATTAGGAGCAGAGATTGATGCCTTGGGCGAATATTTTGGACAAGAAGGTAATTATTACAGAGTAGAGATAAAAGACAAACAAGACAACCTATATTTCACTAATGAAATAAATAACTATCCGAATGCAGAGCTATATGGGGGCGGTTCTGCTATATATGATGAATTTCGAGATATCCATTTTCTAAGGAAATATTTATATGCAGATTTATTTATGACAAATGAGGTTACAACTGAAGCAGACAAATACAGGCTGATGGTCTACGATGATGCAACAGATAAAGAAGCATTACCCTATCCAATAAAAGTTCAATTCACGGACAAACCGGTAGTCAGATCAATATATACATACGATGAACGGCCTTTGATACAAGGCAATGAAAGCTTTAAGCTCAATGTTTCCGCTTATAATATAAGAAAAAAAGAAGATATCAAATTACAATTGCTGGACGGCCAAAAGCAAATAATAGCTGAATCTGTAAGCAGCAGCTACAATTATTATGACGAGACAAGGAAAGCAGCAGGGATTAAATATAGCATGGAAGTTCTGCCGGGGAAAACTGTCAAGAGCAGAGAAGGTTACACGGTAAGAATATCTAATTATGGCCCCGAGCTTATTAACCAGGCAGAGGCTGCAACTTTTTATACTGCGGATAACCCAAGAATCATAGGCATCGATACTTCGGGTGCGGCAGCAGGCAAGATCATCGCTGATGTGATAAATATAGATGCAGGTGAAGTTATAAAGGGTGAACTGAGATACCGTTATAATAGTGAAAATCCTGTTATAAAAACAGCTATTGCAATATGTAACAGCAAGGGGCAATTGATCTTTGACTTTAAAGAGCCGATAGGACCGGGCCAATATGACCTTTTTATCTATAAGAATGATGAATATTTATACGGACATTGGTTTGACATAAATTATACACGGCCCAAAGAAGTTAGCGCATATTATAGCTCTCCCCGCAGGATTCCAATCAATATGACAGAATTTGATTTCTTTATGAGGATTGATAATGCGCTTTTAAGCGAGGATTTGATAGCTATAGAAATGCTGGACAGCAAGGGTAAAATTGTAGGAAAGGCAGATAAATCTTTAATTGCTTTGGAGCCGCGAGATTATTACAGCGACTATTACAGCATTAGGATGGATTTGGCAGGCACTATGAAGATCAATGCCGGAGAGGTTCTAAAGGCTGGAGTATATACTATAAGGTTAACTCACGATGGCAATGAAATAAGAACCAATGCTAATAGGATAACGGTTACAGATAAGCCTTTAGTAAATGGATTCTATATAGAAGAATGCGTATGGCATGAATATTTTGATGATAATGGTGAGTTCCTGTGGGATATAGGTTTAGTTCCTTCAAAGGTTAAGGACTTGCATGTATACATGGATGGCATATATAATGTGGCTGATAAAGCAAAGCTAAAGGCTGAGATCCATGAAGTCCAGTTCCGAGAATATAAAGATGAGAATGGATATAAATATAGAGACTATGAGATAGGCGATAAGGCGGCAGATACGGCTGAATTTGAAATTTCTGACGGCTTGATCAAAAATGCCCAAGCCCTGTTCAATATAGGGGAACTGCCTGATGGAGATTATTGCGTAGCGGTATATTATGAAGATAATAATATAACCTCCTTACCCTTTACTATAACTTCTGATATGTATTTTAATGGTCTTAGCATGGATTGGAAGCTTTCACCAAAGGCTGGAGAGTTCTTTTTAGACATATACGATGCTATAAATGTAGAGCCTTCGAAGATTACAGTAAAAGCTGTCACAATGGATGGGGAAGAACATGTTCTAAAACCTGTGACCGATGGGGCAGAGGAATACAATAGCGGTCTATTCATGCGCTTCGATAATGATCTGCCCGAGGCTTATTATCATGTCAAGGTCTATTATGACGGTAAAGAGATTAAGAACCCATATTATGAAGGGACTCAGGAGCTATTGGTTTCCTCCAATCCCGCCGTTATAGGCACATCTTCTTATGATAAAAAGGATTACAGGATATCTACTTTGAATTATAATCCGAATGTCGAATACAAGATTTATTTGTACGAGTACAATAAGGATGATAACGTCGATAAGAGGCTGCTAAAGACCATAAGTGCAGGCAAGCCTGATGCATCGGGCAGATTGATATTTGATAAAGCTTTGATAGATGATTTGCCCATGGGCGACTATGAGCTTTATATCCATAAAGCCGATGAGACCATAATGGGAAGAACTATGTTGAGAAAAAGAAACCTTCCTTCCCAATCGCCTGCCGTAGGGGTGCCGAAGGTCTATATAAACAGCGGACAGCTATACACTGCATCGGAGACGGTTAAGCTTTACATCGATGCTGCAGGGTATAACTTGGTAAAAATAGCAAACACGGCAGAGGCATTGGGCACAGCTCCATATCAAAATGTTTCTTCTGTGATGAACTGGACTCTGGATAAGGAAAACGGCTTTAAAAATGTATATCTGAAGTTTAAGCAAATGGATGGCAAAGAATCTTCTGTCATAACCGCAGGCATTTGGCTTGACACCGTTGCACCTGCTGCACCCAGCGAGGTGGGAGTGAATGGAGAGCCCGCACAGGGAGGATATGTGGAGCTGTTTGCTAAAGGTGCTGAAAAATCAATAAAAGCATATGCGGATTTATATAAAGGCTCCGAAAAAATCGATACAGCATCATTGGGATATATAAAGTCTGAGAATGATAAATATGAGTTTTCCAGATGGATCCAGATTACTGAAGAATATGCTGATGTAGATAGAATAGAATTTTTCTTTGAAGACTTTGCAGGCAATGTATCCGAAAAAGCAGTGAAAAATATATCGATAAAAAGGCTGGCAAAGCTATACGGTTTGGTAGAAAAGGAAAATGGAGACAGAGTAAGGTACCAGGCTGTTCTCCTCCAGAAGAAGGCAGGGGAGGAATATATAGACTACAGCTGGACTTATGCTGACGGCGACGGACGCTATAGCTTTAATGCTGTGCCGGAAGGGGACTATAGATTATTATCTTATGCTCCCAGAGGGTATATAGATTTAGAAATTGAGCTTGCTGTAGGAACGGCTGACATAGGCCAGGATATTGTGTTTGCGGACAAGTATAAAGATGTAGGGAATCTGAAAGTAACGGTAAAGGATACCGAAGATAATCCAGTAAAAGGTGCAGACATTTATATATCAAATTGGGATATAGGCCAATACTTTAATGGTACTACCGTTGATAATGGCGAAGCTGTAATTAATGATATTCCTGCGGCGGATTATAGCATTGCATTATACTACGGCGCTTACTCTTACTATGAGGCGCAGCATATAACAATATTTAAAGATAAAACTACAGAAATTGAGTTTACAGTGCCTGTCATGGGAGAGATCAAAGGAAGCGTAAAGGATAAAAACGGAAATCCCGTTCAGAATGTTGAAATTTATGCTGCCGGGACAAAAGGTTCATACAGATGGGCCAGGCCAGGTGCTGATGGTCGATATACTCTGGAGGTTCCAAAGAGCGATGAGAGATATACAGTATATGTATATACCGACAATAGCACGCAGTTAACTGCAAACAGAAGATACACCGGCATTACACCGGATGGTGAAGATGCAGACTTTATACTCTACACAAAGCTTGATGTGTCAGGCGTAATAAAAGGCAGCGACGGCAAAAATATAGAAACGGCCATATATGCATCGGGCATTGATAGTTGGAGCTGGAGCAGCACCAATAGTGATAGGGATGGCGTATTTAGATTTACAAAAGCCTTTGGAGCTGGCGGATATCAGTTTAATATTTGGGGAGTATCCGGATATTATTCTAAAGATGTTCAAAGGACAATCACTGAGGAAGAACTGGAAGCAGGCCAAGCAATTGACTTGGGCAATATAACTCTTGAGTCCTATAGCAGGGATATATTCAACGGAAATTTCAACAATGTCAGGACAGATGTAAGCTATGTACAAAAGGGCAAAAATATTACGGCAAGGGTGAATTATCATAATACCAAAGAGGCAGATCTCAGTAATGTGACCATAAAAGCCTCCATACCGGAGGGTACCTCTCTGGTTTCCGGCTCGGGAAGCTTGGAGAAGAAAATAGCCAAGCTCAAGGCCGGTGAAAAGGGCGAATTGACATTTATCATAAAGGTTGCAGATGATTTTGCCGGAAGCAGGATCACTATAAAAGCGTCAGCCATATATAACGGCAATACATCGCCTATAGGCTATGCAGATGTGGATGTGGTATCGGCTACAATAAACGCACCTGCAGAGGTGAAGTCAGGTACTGCCTTTAAGGTATACGGCGAGGCTACAATGGGCAGCGATGTGAGTATTATAGCAAAGAATACGGCTGATGGAAAAGAAGCGGTAATAGCCTTTGCAAAGCCGAACGGCAGATGGTATTATACCGATATCAAAGCCGGGCTTGCAGCAGGAAACTACAAGCTCTATGCAAAGGTTACAAAAGGGAGCGATACAGGCTTATCAGATTATGCGGAGATAGCTGTTAAGGATGATGCGCTTACTATTGAAGACATAATCGTAACTTCACCGGGCGGTCAGAAGATAGGCGTGAATGAGGAAACCGGAGTAGCAGCATTCTCGGTGTGGGTTGATCCGCAGCTCAATGGAAAGCCCATAGATGTAAAGGTGAAGTTTGATCAGGGTGAGATTCCGGGACATTTTGAATTTGCCGGCAAAGAGTTTACGGCAGCTTATAATAATGGCTGCATGAGTAAAGTCATAGAGGGCTGGAGCGGCTCCGGCATACAAAAGCTCTATTATGTGACGAACAGCGGAAAGCGGTTTATAATAGCTGAGATAACTATTTTGATAGACCCAAGCGGTTATGTATATGATAAATATACGGGAGAGCGCATAGAAGGTGCAACGGTAATCTGCGAAGTTAAGACAGAAAAGGGCAGCTGGGTGAAATGGGATGCAGCCAAGTATGGTCAAATAAACCCGCAGATTACTGACAACGAAGGCAAATATGGCTGGATGGTGCCGGACGGAGAATATAGGATAAAAGTACAAAAAGACGGCTATGAAGCTCATATTACTGACCTGGATGAAGATGCAAACCTCAAGAGCATCATAATACCGCCGCCGAGAATGGATGTAAATATCGGGCTTATAGATGTATCCATACCGGAAGTAAGCCGTACAATGCCGTTAAACGGTGGTAGTGCAGGCACAGATGCTCCGGTGGCAGTAGTATTTACAAAGCCTATGGATACATCTGCCATCACCGTTGATACATTCAAAGTTACTGATGGAGAAGGTAAAGCTGTCAATGGTATCATAAGCTTTACAGATAATGATACGAGAGCTGTATTTACACCTGCATCCGCATTAAAGCATGGAGAAGCATATAATGTTGTTTTAAGCGGAATAAAGGATAAAAAGGATAGGAGCAATACATCCAGAGAGCTTTACAGATATGCTTTCAGCTTTGTGACAAATGAAAATATTAAGACTGAATATCTGAAGATTTCC
Organism: Lutispora sp. QWL-02; assembly: GCF_058315355.1. Classification (NCBI taxonomy): domain Bacteria; kingdom Bacillati; phylum Bacillota; class Clostridia; order Lutisporales; family Lutisporaceae; genus Lutispora; species Lutispora sp. QWL-02. The sequence continues at coordinate 4,342,259 of NZ_CM177762.1, read as the reverse complement.
GGAATAGTACCAGCAGACAAAGCAACAAATGTAGATAAGAATACCCAGATAGAAGTAACCTTTGATAAAGATTTAGATGCTGATTCTATAAATGATAAAAACATTAAGCTAACTACTGTTTCAGGAGATCCAAAAGAAATAATCCTTAAAGCATCGGGTGGCAAACTGACAATTATTCCTGATGGAAGCTTATTGGCATCAACCCAATATAAAGTTACAATCAAATCCGGAATAAAATCATCTGCAGGCTTATATCTGGATAAGGATTATATCTATACATTTACAACAAAATATGAGAGTACCGGCGGCGGAGGCAATGGAGGCTCTGGTGGCTCCAGAGGATCCGGAGGAGGGTCCGGCGCAAGCGGTACACCGGCCGCACCGGCTGACCCCATAAACACAAAGATAGATGCGGCTTTAAATAAAGGACTAAAGCAGGTAGAATTAGAGACCTCCAAAGATGGCTCCTTAGAATTAAGCAAGACCATCATAGATAAGCTGATAGATAAGAAGATTGAAGTTGTTATAAAGAATGGTGATTTGAAAGCAAAAATCGACCTATCTTCTTTAAAGGATGAGCTTCAAGGACAAGACAAGATAAGCATTACTTTTAAAGAAAAAGCCGATGCTAAGAGCTATGAAGGCTATACAAATATCAAGACCTTGGAATTCAAGATCACAGCAGGCAGTAAGGAGATTAAATCCTCAAAGAAAGTGGCAATGGAGGTCGACCTAGGAGCATTGCCAAGGATGATAAAGAACAGACTTAAGGCAGGAGTATATATCAAGCAGGGAGATAAGCTTGTATATATCAATGGCAGCAATATTTCCAAGAAGGGTATTGTAAGCTTTAAATCTGAAAGCTTTGGCGAATTCTTAATTCTTGAATACAACAAGAAATTCAAGGACATGGATAAATACGGATGGGCAGAAGAGTATGTGGATATACTGGCTGCAAGAGGTATAACCACAGGCATTGGAGAGAATAGCTTCAATCCGGAGGGGACAGTTACAAGAGCTCAATTTGCTGCTTTCATAGCAAGAGCATTAGGACTTGAGGCAAAATCATCCGCCAATCCCTTTAACGATGTAAAGGGAGGCCAATGGTTTACCGAAGCAATAATTGCGGCAGCAGAATCAGGAATCATCCAGGGTGATGGCAAGGGAAGCTTTATGCCTGACCAAACAGTGACGAGAGAGCAAATGGCTGTTATGATTATGAGAGCTTATGAGCTTAAGATGGGCAAGTACAAAGATGCAGCTGCAGATTTTGCAGATATGGACAATGTCTCATCCTATGCAAAGGAAGGAGTTGCCGCTGCAAAAGCCTTAGGCATCATTTCCGGCACAGGCAGTGGAAACTTTGACCCAAGGGGCAATGCAATAAGAGCAGCGGCAGCCAAGATGATAGTGAAGTTATTAGAGTATGTGATTGAATAGTTTAAACTAAAAGGCCGGTTAACCCGGCCTTTTTTCATTAAGCTCTATAACTATTGCATAAAGGGTTTTTACCATTTGGATATTGCCCAAAAAAATTTATTTATTCAAATCGACAAGTATAACTTGAATAAGTTATGAAAATAATGTAATATAAGAAAAAGGTTTCTAAAAATGCCAAAATACATTAGTATGACATAAAAATATGTGGATGTGGTGGTATTATGATAAAAAGGGCTTTAATACTTATATTGGTGATTGCAGTCATATTTGTGATGTGCCCTCTAATTTTTGCTGATATTGATACAAGTCTCTCCGGGCACTGGGCAGAAAAGCTTATCGACAAAGACTTTCTTAACGATTATATTTCATTTATTAAAGAAGAGAATGATAAATTTACTCCGGATGAGAACATAAATACGGAGAGATTTTTGGTATCCCTATATAATGTTATATCCTCTTATGATTCAACTTTGAAAAGCGATAAGCATGCGGATTTTGATACTGCGCTGTCATATTTCCAAAATGAGGGGATAATCAAGAAAGATGATATCGATGGAGACAAGCCTATTTCACGCCTGGAAGCAGTGAAACTGATGATGAAAACATTGGGCTTGTTTAAGGAAATAAAGCTTCCCCAGACAAATGAAAATGCTTTTAAGGATTTGAACAAGATGAATGAAGAAGATATTGCTTATACTTTGGAAGCAAATCGTTTAGGAATAGTGAATGGCCATATCGATGGAACATTCAGACCGGATATGGCTGTATCACAAGTTCAAGCTATATTACTTCTGCAAAGATATAAAGGAGAGTTGCAAATGAATAAAAAGCTAATCCCCTTTGTGGTTCAGAAAAATCTCAATGCATACTCCGGACAGAAGGAAGCGGTAAAGATAGAAATAAAGGGTGATAAAGTGCTGATAATGATTACAAGGGAATTCCCTACCTCCGGTTACAGTATGAGCATAGAAAAAATTCTTGAGTCTTCAAGCGGGAACTATGATATTTATCTGAAGATTAACAAGCCGGATTCCAAGCAAAAGGTTCTGCAGGTTATTACATACAAATCTATAAAGGTTGAAATAGATAAAGCTATATTGATGGAACCTTATAAATTTAATGTATTGGATACACTTTTGGATCAAAGCAGAGGACTAAGCAAAAGGGCGAATGCGTCAATCAGCCAATTTCTAAAGAAAGGGGAGAGATTTTAAAAAAATATGCTGATTGAGTAAATTATATTAATAAGGGGGAAAAGAATTGAAAACCAAGAGAATATTTTCGCTAATGCTCGCGTTTGTTATGCTGTTTAGTATGACAACAAATGTGTTTGCAGGTCCCTCTGATAAGCTGAGTAGTAAATTTTTGGGGGATCATACAAAAGCACGCTCGGCCGATGAGAAGATCGGCAGAAGCATTACACTGGATCCAAGAGCTAAAGGGCTGAAGGATAGTGACAAGGTAAGAATCATTGTAGAGCTTGGAGATAAGCCGCTTATAGAATATGCAACGGAAAAGAATGTAAAACTGGATAGGCTGAGCAAGATTGAATCTCTAAAAGTAACAGAGAGCTTGCAAGATAGGCAAGCGACAGTTAAAAGCAATATTAAAGTCAAAGGCATAGATATTGAATATCATCAAAGCTTTACAAATGTAGTAAATGGCTTCAGCGGTACTACGACCTATAAGGAAGCTAAAATGCTTGAAGCAGTACAGGGCGTAGAAAATGTATTCATAGCAAATGAATACGCAAGACCGGAACCAGAAATGATTAACAGCAAAGATATTATAAGGGCTAAGGAGACATGGGGCAATCTGGGATACAATGGTGAAGGTATGGTAGCAGCAATTATAGATACGGGCATCGATCCTTCACATAAAGATATGGTTCTTACAAATAAGTCAAAGGCAAAGCTGACAGAAGCAAAGATTCCTGATAAGCTTCCCGGAACTTATCGAACACCAAAGGTGCCATATGGGTATAACTATATGGATGAAAATCTAGAAATATTGGATTTGGGACCTGATGCTTCAGAACATGGAATGCACGTGGCAGGAACAGTAGGGGCCAATGGCAATGAGAACAATGGGGGTATTAAGGGTATTGCACCCGAGATACAATTACTGGCAATGAAAGTATTCGGAAATAATCCCGCAATGCCTTCTACTTTCGGAGATATTATAATAAAGGCAATAGATGATTCCGTTGCACTTGGAGCGGATGTAATAAATATGAGCTTGGGCTCGACAGCTTCATTTGTAGAGGATAATCTGGAGCAGGCAGCAGTGACAAGAGCAGTGAAAAACGGTGTGCTTGTATCCATATCGGCAGGAAATTCTGCATACTTTGGATATGGTTGGAATTATCCATATGCATCGAATCCGGACATAGGAGTTGTGGGATCTCCGGGATTGACCGCCGAGTCAATTCAAGTTGCATCCGCAAATAACAAGCTTTATCTGTATGAGAATACCGTAACTGTAACTGATGCTGTATATGGCTCAAAAAATATCACGGGCTATGGTAAAGATAGCTGGGAAGATAGACAATTGGATGGTGAGCATGAACTGGTAGCTATAGGGGGTGACAAGTATGGCGAACCCGATTGCTATCAAGGTATAGATGTAACAGGAAAAATAGTGCTTGTACAGAGAGGAAAAGGCATTACTTTTGTTGATAAAACAAAATATGCTGCAAAGGAAGGTGCTGCCGGCATAATAGTATACAACCATGATGATAAAGCGACTTTCTACTATGATCAAGGCGGATGGGACATACCATTTATGTTGATTGGGAAAAAAGATGGTGAGGAACTTGAGACTGCATTGGCATCAGCCGGTGGTTCTATAAAGATTGATGTTGCAACTACGGATGAAAGTATAGACCCAACATCCGGAACGCTATCCGATTTTTCATCGTGGGGAGCGACTCCGAACCTGGACTTTAAGCCTGAGATCACTGCACCCGGAGGGAATATTTATTCGACCGCACAGAATGACGGCTATCAGTATATGAGCGGTACCTCAATGGCTGCACCTCATGTGACCGGCGGAGCGGCCTTGGTATTGCAGAGAGTTAATAAAGAATTCCCTAACCTTTCGGGAAAAGCCAAGGTGGAAATGGCTAAAAATCTTATAATGAGTACGGCACATCCAGTTGCTGACGCGGGATTGTATAACGACTACTATGGATTGGGCAATTACACCTCGCCGAGAAGGCAAGGCGCAGGAATGATGGACATCTATGCTGCTGCCACGACTCCGGCTGTCATTACTGATAAGGCGACGGGACTCAGCAAGGTCAACCTTAAAGAAATAGGTGGCATAACGACCTTTACTTTAGCAGTCACAAACTTCAGTAATGCAACGGTTGCTTATGCTGTGTATGGAACAGTAACAACTGATTTAGTTGATGAAGATGGTTATAACCGTACAGAACCTCAAGGTGTATATGAGGATGGTACTACAAGCGATGATGAGCCGTGGCTTGGGAAGTTCCCCATATCCTTCACTTCTAATGGTAAAAAGATAAAAGATTTGGAGGTAAAGACCGGAGAAACAGTAAACTTTGATGTTACAATTGATCTGACTCATGCCATAGATTGGTATGACAATATTCCATTAGAAGAAATATTTGAAAATGGAGCATTTATAGAAGGCTTCGTACAATTGTGCAACATAAATGGTGATGCCAATAAAAATGATCTAAGCATCCCTTATGTGGGATTCTATGGTAAATGGGATGAGGCATCTATTATAGACGGTACAGTTTATGGCAATGGAGGTAAACCCTTCTATTTAGGTTCGCTTATGGCTTGGCAAGACATGAGGTCCGGAGATTTATTTACGCTTGGACTTAGAGAAGACGAACCTGGAAAGGAAGTGTTCGAAGCCAAAAATATTGCATTTTCGCCTAATGGAGACGGAGCAGCGGACAATGTTATCCCTGTACTGTCTTTCTTGAGAAATGCCAAAGATATTGAGATGAATATACTTGATGCAAATCGCAAAAAGATAAGAAGCTTGGCTATGGAGAACAACATTGTAAAGAACTATTTTGACGGAGGCAGAGATCCTATATACAGAGTAAATGATATGTGGCGCTGGGATGGAAAGGTAAATAATAAAATAGCTTCGGAGGGAAATTATTTCTACGAGATCAAGACGAAGATTGATTATCCAAATGCAGAATGGCAAACGGTAACATTCCCAGTGAGAGTGGATAAAACGACTCCGGTTATAGACCGTGTTAATTATGATGAAGCTGAAAATAAGCTTGAAGTCGTTGCAAATGATGGAAAGTATCCGATGATGATGTATCAGTTATACAAAGGCAAGAAGCTTTTAGGTTTATACGACGAAAACGGTAAGCTTGTGAGCGATAGTAGTTATAACGGAATATTTGATACTTCAATGCTTAACCTCGAAATAGGTTCTCATGATGTAGCGGTAGTAGCATATGACTATGCATGGAATAAGGCTGCGAAAGCTATCACAATTCAAGGGACTAAACAGCCTGGGACGGTGCCGGTAGACCCCTCAGAACCGACTCCGATAGAAGAGCCTAAGGGAGCAAAACCGGGAGATACAACGATACCCACAGTTATGCTAAGCGATCCGGAGTTCATGGGGATTTACAATACATCTGAGATAGTGTTTGAGGGCTATGTAAAAGACGAATCATCTATTGATACATTTAAGATTAATGGTGTACCTGTCGATCTTGACTGGGACAGTGAAGACGGTGCATGGTATTTTGCTGCTGCATTGAATCTGAAGGATGGTTATCATTCAATAAGAGTGGAAGCAAAAGACTCAGCAAATAACGAAATCGATTTTCTGCATAAGGTATTCGTAGATACTACAAAGCCGCTTATTACTGTCACTAATGGAGATGTTGGTTATACAACAGCCGGCAGCATAAAAATATCGGCAAAAATAACGGATAATTTACCGATTCTGAGAGTAAGGCTTAATAGTGATATGCTGACAAATATAGAACCCGATATGGAATTCTTCGAAAGCTTGAAGCCTGCGGAATACATTCTAAATCACAATGCGGTGCTGCAGCTTGGAAGCAATACAATTGTTATTGAAGCGGAAGACGGCGCGGGTAATGTTGCGACTAAAACGATTAATATAATAAGGGAAAGGCAGTCCGGCGATAAAGAGGATGACGGAGGAAAAGGAGGCAGCGGCGGCAAAGGCGGCTCAGGCGGAGGTTCAGGAAGTCCATCGGCAACCACACCTACTACTCCGACTAAACCACCGGTGCAGCCTACTGAGCCGGCACCGCAGCCTGTAGAAGCCACAGATCTGCAAGGCTATGAATGGGCAAAAGAACAGATAAATGCCTTGCTTACAAAAGGAATTCTAAGGTCTGCTGAAGGTACAAACTTTGCTCCGAAGAAAAATATAACCAGAGCAGATTTCGCATACGGATTGATAAAAGCTCTGGGCTTGACGGCCTTATTTGATAGTAATTTTGATGATGTAAATGCGTCAGATTATTACTATAACGAAATTGCTATTGCAAAGGCTCTTGGTATTTTGACAGGAGTAGGCGGCAACAAGCTAAATCCTGACGCTGCAATAACAAGGCAGGATATGATGACAATGATAGACCGCGCATTGACGATAGCGAAAAAGAATACGAAAGGCAAAGCAGATTTAAGTAAATTTGCCGATAATGCGCAAATCTCAGGATATGCACAGGATGCGATCGCCAGAGTAGTAGAACTGGGCATCATTCAGGGTGACGGAACCAATGTCAACCCGCTGTCTAATACGAGCAGGGCAGAAGCCGCCGTAGTATTATTTAGACTTTTGAATTTAGATAAATAGGCATCCGGTAAATGCAGCACATATAAAATCAGTCCCATCTACGAGATAATTCTCATAGATGGGACTTTCTCTATGCTGAAATCATACAATCAGAGGGATGGTTCTTCCGGTTTCGCTTTTGGATTTTTAAGCGTTTTTGCTGTATGATATAACAAGAGGTGTAAAAAATGACTATGGAATTATTTGAATATTCTGGTGCGACGAAGTCGCAGTTCCGGAGATGAGTATTCCGGAGCATTTCGCACCACCTGTCCGGTCAGTGGGGGCCACCCTTCCGGTCTGACGGGAACCAGCATTCCGGCATAAGGGAGCCACATTTGCAAATTATCCTTTATACTGTATTTATGCATCTCAAACGATGTAAATACAGTTAAAGGAGGTCACCATCATGACCAAATATCGTAAAATCCTAAGGTGTCAATTTTCAAATTACGCTAGGAATATCGTCAATACCTTAGTTTCCTACCTATTGCAGTCCATAAAAAAGTATGATATAAATAAAAGCACCTTGAATATTTTGCTACTCAAAGTGCTTTAGCTTTTTATGCCCCAAGCTCAATGTTTGCTTGGAAAACAGTCTCTTCGTCTACGGAATCGGCTCTTTTTGCGGCAGAATACATAAGTGCTGCAGTGGCAATATTGTTGATTACCCTTGAAGTCCCTCCGGATATATTGAAGATAGCCAGAGCTGCTTCAGGGGTAAATACTTCTCTGGAGCATCCTGCAATCTTCATCCTGTTGCTTAAATAGTCTCTGCATTCTTCAGGATTGGCAGAGTCTATCTTAAAATTGAACAGCATCCTTAAATCATCTAGTATTGCGGTAGAGGCCATATGTACTTCATCTACAATAAATACCGGTGTAATTCTTTGATCGTAGTAAAGTGAATTTATGGACGACTGTATTTCAAAAAACATATCTACTTTCCTGTATCTCTTTGTAGTTCCAAGCAGACAGATGATTTTCATTTCTCCGGAACTGCGGCAAATATCAACATACTCTTCTCACAGTAACTTAAGTGTTACGCCGCTTTTCAATAGTTCCTTATGGATGTAAACAAAATCCGGAGTGATAAGAATGGGTACCAGTGCTTGCTCTGGGAACAGCTTTTTGTGAAGCTCCGGCCCGCTTATAGAATCAAGAATTTCATTAGAAACCGGATGCTCCAGTGCTGCTTTGGCCACCGTGTTTCTTGATACGCTGAGCGTATCTGCAATTCTTCGCTGGCTCTGGAACGTTGTAATACTCAAATAAATATTTTACAGTTTTTATTTAACGTTTTTCAGCGGTTTTGGACGGTTCTTGTGGTTGCATTAAAGGTGCGGCAATATAAAAATTAAAGAAGTGGGAGCTATAATGATATGCCCCCACTTCTTTAATTTTTATTAATCATCTCCATGATTTCTTCTATAGAATTGAGTTCAAAAATGTTTTCTGCCAGCAAATCCAAAACAGGAAGAGCAGCATTTCGTATACTATCCTGCAAAGATGCAGGCAGTACACCAAATTTCTTTGTAAATTGCTTTATGAGTATTTCTGCCTTGCCTTCAGCTTTGCCTTCAGCTTTGCCTTCAGCTCTACCTTCAGCTCTACCTTCAGCCTTGCCTTTTTCCATGCCCTTCATTTCAGCAAACTTAAGGCTTGATATGGCATCAAGTCTGGCTTTCTCACGGGCTGCATATTTTTCTCTCAATTCTTCATCTGCACTTATTTTTTTCAGCATTTCCATAGCTATACTCAGCTCCTCCTTTCTCTCAACCAGTTTTTCTATTTCTTCTTTTCCAGCTTTTTTTATAAAGCTCAGCCATAATTCTATGGCTTCCATTTCTTCCGGATCCTTTTGAGGATGGAATTTCTGAAGTTCTATATAGTGTATTTCCAGATCATCCAGCAATGGAAACTTTTCTTCCTTTTCCAGTATCCTATACTCTGTGTGATATCTGTTTGTCTCTTTTATTATTTCGAAATCCATTATGTTTATTACTATGCTCTTCTTTAGATTTGTATAGTTTTCAGATTCCTTTATGGTTTCGGAATACATCTTGCTCCAGTAATATAAGCTTCTTTTCCTAAAATCATCTACATTGTTTATCTGCATTTCTATGTTTATTCTTTCTTCCCTTTGATTCTTTACCTTTATGTCAAATATGGAGCCTTTGTCCTCTTTGTATTCTTTTATGTTGAAAGGGCTTAAGTGAATTATTTCAGTTATCTTTTCATTACCTTCAAGAGATAGTACAGAATTTAGAAAATCTATGAGTATTATTTTGCTATTTTTTTCTTCCCTGCCAAATAAGGCTTTAAATACTATGTCGCTCAAAGGGCTTAAAAGCTCCTGCTTATTATTCCCCAATTTCATCCCCCTTTCGTTTGTTAATTATATTATATCAATAATTCCAAAAGGTGTAAATCGTAATAGTATAATGAACCCATAAAGCTGACACAGGAAACCGAAATTTAAGTTAACTCGTTGTGCTAGCTTTGATTTACCAAAAATCTATGAATGAAAAACTCCAACATATTATGTAACCTATCACTAATAGCGACAAAAATGATAGGGGGTCACATATATGCTGGAGCTTATAGAACTTATTCTATCAAAGAAATTGGAGATTTAAAAGACTTTGTAACTGTCGCTTATGTCATAATTGACGATATTTACCAGGATGTTACTCCAACACATATTAAAAAACGTTGTAATATCGATAATTCTAAGATGAGTGATAGTGAAATAATTACCTTAAGTATTGTTGCTGAGTTACTAACTATTGATTCTGAAAATGCCTGGTTTGGTTTCTGTAAGAAGAATATGCGAGACTTGTTTCCAAGGCTCTGCAGTAGATCTAGATTCAATCGAACCCGAAGAAACCTTCATGCAGTCATAGAAGAAATTCGAAAAGAGATTTCTTCACTTACAGAACATATTTACCAGCCATATAGAATTATCGACAGTATACCTATTCCAGTATGCAAGTTTGGAAGAGCGCATTTTCATAAGACATTTAAAGGATTTGGCGCTACTTATGGTAAATGTGCCTCCAAAAAGGAAACATATCTGGGATATAAACTACACATGCTTGCAACCATAGATGGTTTCATAACTGATGCTGTAATTACCTCTGCTAACATTGATGACAGAGCAGCTACCTAGGATTTAATCAGTGGCTATAGTAAAATCACTATGTTTGCCAACTCAATATTGAAAGAGTACTTGCGAAGTCTTTTTGGGGGCTGCAAACAAGGATTAAAACCAAGCTATTAGCGTATAACTTGTGTTATTACATCAATAAACTTATAGGCCGTGAGTCACATTCAAGAATCAAAGAGTTAGTATTTGGATAATTAATCCACATAGGTACTATCTATCAGGGATTTTATATCCTCATTCATTGGTATAATATTCCTTTAGTTGAAATCAAATTACCTAGCACAAGAGGTTAATTTAGAATTATATACTGAAGAGGGTAAGTTTAATTATGCAGCATATTTATTGGCTGATGAAAATGGTATCTCTATGAAAGTTGCAAAGTACTCAGGAGTTGATAAAGTTGATTTAATTGAGAATGCAGAATTTGGATATTGTTCCTTGATCAAAGCAACCGAAAATACACTTAATAAATTAGATATAGAAAATGTCACAAAGACTGAAATTACATCAACTGTAAGGAAAGAAAAGCGTCTTGTAGATCCTACTGCATTAAGAGAAGCTGTAATAAATGCAATAATCCACAATGATTATTCTAATGGAATTCCTCCGGTTTTTGAAATATTCTCTGATAGATTTGTTATTACATCATCAGGTGGTTTGCCCCAAGAGTTAAGCCAGGAAGAATTTTTTGAAGGCATATCAGCCCCAAGAAACAAGGAACTTATGAGAGTATTTAAAGATGTTAAATTGGTTGAGCAACTAGGTTCTGGTGTTCAGAGAATATTAAAGATATATGACAAAAGTATATTTAAATTTAGTCCTAATTTTTTAAAAGTTAGTTTCCCTATAAAAAATGTCGGAGACAATGTCGGTGAAAATGTCGGAGACAATGTCGGAGAAAAAACGATTAAACTCAATAAGACACAGAAAAATATTCTTAGTCTTATTAAGCAAAATAATTATATAACTCAAGCAGAGATAAGTATAAAATTAAATAAAACTACTAGAACTATAGAAAGAAATATGAAAAAGCTTCAAGAAGAAAATATTATTGTTAGAGTTGGTTCAGATGCAGCTGGATATTGGAAAATTGTCTAAAGGTAGATGCGGTGCCAGGCCGCCGTTGTCCTTTGATTCCAACTCTTTTGAGCTTTCTGCCGATATCGAAGCACCTGCAGGCATGATTTCATATCTTACTCCATAGGTTTTCGCTATGCCGTCGATGATGCTTACGGCACTGTCATACATATCTTTATTCAGCTCATCTGTTTCTCTGCGGAATTCGCACCAGCCCTGCTCCGGATATCTATGAATATCCCGCCTTATGGCTATCAATTCATCCCTATAATCATCGATAAAATCAAGCTCCATAATCTCACCCTCTCTCATCATACAACAAATGCAAGGTTCAAGCCAATATTCATATTGTATATGGCTATAGCTATATTATATATGCAATTTATATGAAAAGGTTTATAATTAAATTGGTATAATATGCCTGATTATTGACTTAGGAAATACTCCATTTATATAGAATAATTGAAGACGGGGGGATGAGCATGATAAATCAAATAGGGGAAGTCAAAAGGACGGATCTGGATCTGCGTATTGAATATCTGGGCTTAAAGACAAAGATATACCGCATTGAAGATGAGAGATTTGTTATATTATGTGAGGATTATGAGGGGGATTTTGAAAAGCTGAAGGAGTATTTTGACGATAATATCCGTCTCATATGCTGTTGGGTTGAATTGACTTTAAAGGAGCCGGAGAATTATAAAGAAATGATAGAGGGCATTGCTTTAGATGATATAACAAGCAATTTTCAAGGCATATGCCTGACAAAGCCGGAGATAGACAATATGCTCACCAGCAAGTTTCACCATATCGATTTTGCAGATATATCGGCTGTACCGGGACAGCACGCCAAATTGATAATCACTGTTTCAGATAAAACAAAGGATGAAGATATAGCCTTGCTGGAGGATTTTCTGTCTAAAATGGAGCTGAGCTTTGAAAAGGTCGTCGTAAGGAAAGAATCGGATGCTTCCAGGGAAGATGAAGAGCCGGAGGGCAAATGGCAAAACCGGCAAAGCCCCTATTACAGTGATCCCATATATTGCTTCACAGATAAAAGCTTTCCCTTCTCGGTCAATGATGCAGACTATTGGTTTTCCAATGTGGAAAAGATATATCAGGGAAAGATAGACCGAGACGAGCTTCCCTTTTTTCACCCGGGGGAGACCAAATGCTATTTGGATTTCACGGGCTTTAAAAATGTTAACCTGAGAAATAATATCCTGCTTTATGATAAGATCTATCTTTCGCTGCCCATCGAAAATAATCTGGAAGCATTTCTTGAGCATCAGAATATCACAAAAAATGAATTGATCGAATTGGTGGAGAGGGAAAAAGTAGTGATCTTGCTGCCTAATACGGAATTGCGGTACGACAGAAAATTGGTCATGGAGGCATATAATCACAAGAATAATTCCGTAATCAGCAAGAGGGGGATAAATGCCCTGATAGCTTGCTATATGGCAGAGGTGGAGAAGTCCTATTGTGCCGACTATCCCGAATATAGGGAGATGATATATGAGATACATCCATATCTGAAAAATACAGAGGATGAAAAAGCAATTCAGATGGCAAAGTTTATGGCCTGGCCCCTTACCGCAAAGCTGGAGAGCTTTAAGACATTGAATCAATGCAGCCCCATGGCGATAAGCCATTTTGGGGTAAATACGGTATTAGAAGAGATGCTTCATTCATTGGAAAAGACCAATGAGCTTTCTTTTGAATTTGTGGTCAACTCAGGCAGCATACATATAGCTACCGCTTTGCAGGCAACTTATTTCCCCTTTAATGAAGAAAGGGAGGGCAGCAAGTATTCCGACAGCGGGGTATCGATCATCCTTGCAAGCCTGCTCAACAGCTATTACTATTCCTCTCCGGAGGATATGGAACAGATAAAAAAGGTGTCGGAGATCAGCAGGAGGGAAAACAACTATATAAACCTGTTGAATTGTGATAATACGGTCAGCATCACCAGATTTGCAGATAAAGCAAAAACATATAATACGGCAACTGAGCTTGCAGGTATATTGGCGAAGCTGGAGCGCATGGATGAAAAGGAGCGCAGGGAGAGGATCAGCGGCTATAATTCGCTTCTATGCGATATTGCAGAGATTCCGGATAAGGAAAGATGGAAATGCCTGAAATATTTCTTGGGTGCGGCGGGCCTTATTCCGATCTTGCCGCCTCCTATTTCAATGGGTGTTGCCCTTGCTGATCTGGGAGTAACGGCGCTGGATAAAGCCTTGTCAAAGAGAAAGGAAGCTGAGAAAAAGCAGATTGCTTATAAGATTAACAAAGCCACAAAAGAAAAGCCGGATAAAGAGCTTGTAGACGATGTCTATATATTGGATAAGATTGCGAGAATTGCGAAGCTGCAGTAACCAGGGAGACGTTTCTCCCGGCTCCTCAGGCATTCATGCGGCATTTGCTTATATATTCGGATGTTTTGTTCTTGGACTTAAGACTATTCTCAACCTGGATTGGTGATAATTTAAGTGCAACGGCAGCTAAACTTGTAGTGGCATTAGTAGCCGGATGTATGAGCTTTTTCTCAAGCACCCTTGGCGTTGTAGGCCCCACACTTATACCCATGATTCCGAATATTTCGGGTGCAACCGGTGTGAGTGTCACAGCATTGGTATCCGCTATAATGATCGGCGGACATTTTGCAGGAGTATCACCTTTTTCTACAGGCGGTGCTATGACTCTGGCGGGAGAGAAAGATGAAGAAAATAAAAACAAGCTGTTTTTACAACTAATGCTCTTATCTGTTTGCTCTATTGTATTTGCTTCTCTATTGGTTCTGGTTGGAATAGTAAGGTAATGGTTCACAGGAACCTGCAAAAAGGCAACTCTTGCCAGTTGCCTTATGCGCCTTTCTCGAGCAGCACTTTGAGGTTCTTCTCCAGCGTGCCGTATCCATAGAAGCGGGTCCTGATATTATCCAACAAACTATTCATGACAACCCCCTTTTTTGCAACCTCTTTTTTGATTTCAAACGGTTACAATGTTATAATTAAAAGAGCATAAGCATAAGCATATGTAACTGCCGACACTAATTATAAGAGATCACAAAGTGGATTCTATATGCATTGATTTTATAAATAGCGCCTGGTACAGCAGTCATAGAGAATTGGATGTGAAACAAAGCATGAAGCAGAGAAATAAGGCCGGCATGTTTATAGCATGGCTCATGGTAATCCTATGGATGGCCTTTATATTTTATATGTCTGCTCAGCCGGCGGAGGTGTCCAATGGCATGAGCATAGAAGCAACGAAGATCATCATCAAGGCAGTAAACAGCATATATCCGTTGGATATTGAGACCAGCACGTTGCAGACATGGATAGGACGCTTTAACCACTATGTGAGGAAGCTGGGCCATGTCACTGAATATTTCGTTCTGGCGATATTTGCTGTCAACGCCTTCAAAAGAAGCGGCTCAAAGGCTTCTAGGCTATGGCTTTACTCCTTTCTGCTCTGCTTTTCCTATGCTGTTTCTGATGAGATGCATCAGTATTTTGTGCCGGGCAGAGGCCCGGGCTTGATCGATGTGCTGCGTGATTCCGGAGGAGCCATATTGGGCATGGGCATTTATAGGCTGGGCTCAATGGTAAAGCCTGGTAGAAAATAGGATTAACAATTTGTATATATAGGTATATACCATATATAAGAGTACTAGGAAAGTTAGACGAGATGGTTTATATTGTGTTCGGCAATATTTTACAACAAACAGGAAGGCTATAGGCCATGGTTTGTAATATCAGACCCTATTACCCAAAAAGAGTTAAGTGAAAGGGAATTACTACTGAAGATAATCTCGACAGTCTGCCGTCCTCGTTGCAGCCCTTGATTTATTCAATCAAGTTATGGAGCTTAATGGCTATTGAAAGCTGCTCATAGAAACTACCAAATCCAGTATTTATGCCAAGTATTTCTTTTATTTTATTTATTCTATATCTGACGGTGTTTTCATGGATATAAAGCTTATCGGCAGCTTTAGAAAAATCTCCTTCATTGTTAATGTATTGTATAGCTGTTTCTAATAGCTGGGATTTATACAGTTTATCATATTCGGAAATTGGAGATATGATCTCTTTATGAAATCTTTTAAAAGCATACTCATCTTTATAAGGCAATATTATTTTGTACAAGCCTATATCTTTATGATAAGCAACTTCCTTCTTTAAAATCTTTTCAGATAATTCTACTGTCAATAGAGCTTCTTCAATGCATGTGCCAAAATTATCAATGTTGTTATATATATTGCTTATTCCTATATAACAATTACCGGCTATAAATTTTATTTTGTTTAGCACATTATTTACTATATATTCAATATTTGTAATTTCCGGGCTAAAGCTCAATAATATTAAAGTACCGGATCTGAATTTAATTACGCTCCAATTATCCCTATCTATAAAACTATTTTGAATTAATTCGTATTTTCGCAGCAAATCAGTTTTGCCCAGCTTGCAATAAATAGACATAATTTTACTATCAAAATTCTTATTGATTTGACCTGCAATTTTTTTTACTTTCTCCGGGTTTTCATAATTGCTGATCAAATTATCAATCATCATTTCCAGCATAAAAAAACTCTTTTTCCGTATAATGGCATTCATAATGCTGGATATTATATCGCTATAGTAAATATATGCAGGTATTATAATAATTGGGAAAGAGTTTTCATCAGCTAATTCTTTTATGGATGAATCCAAATCAACAAAATACTTATCGATTAAGCATAAACCGCTGGCCCCTGTATCGATTAGTATTTTTATTGTTTCATATTGTTCTTTTGTATTTTCTTTGTTAGCATACAGGGCAGATAAAAAGAATTCTCCTTGACGGTTTCTTTTCCAATTCATTGGGAATTCAGTAACATTTACTTTTTCAATTAACCTTTCTAAGCCTGATTCTCCGGCAATTAGTTTTGCTTCAGATAGAACTTCCAATGCTAATGCTTCTTTTACAGTTATGCTCATAACAATCCCTTCTCTCTGCTTATCCTTATTTAACCTTAAAACGTAAGCTTCCGCCTTAGAGGTAGTTCAGGCAGCTTTTATTGCATATAATCCAGTCTAAATGTATAAAAATGCCAAGAACATTTAATTTTTTATAAAAGAATGCATCCTATTTTTGAAATTATCATAAAGGCAATTAGTTTTATTTAAAGAATATTCATATATATAAGGATTATAGCATATTTTCAAAAAACTTTGCAATTTCAATAGTGGGGTCTAGAAATCTCAAGAGACCTCTTTGCCTCGTTATAAATATACAACCATTTTGCTATCTTAACATATTGAGAAAGGAAGAGGAAAAATGAATATAACCGTGTCAGCCCTTCAATTTGAACCTGAGTTTAAAAATAAGGATAGAAATCTAAAAGAGATTGAAAAATTAATCAGGCAATCAGCGAAAGAAGGCGCCCGTCTTATTGTTGCGCCGGAAATGACCACCACCGGCTATATATGGGATAACCCCAATGATATAAAACCCTTTGTAGAACCTATTCCAGGGCCTACTACAGAATTAATGTGCAATATTGCTAAGGAGTTAAATGTATATATCGTCATAGGTATGCCTGAAGTAGATGAAAAAACCAATATTTATTATAATTCTGCCGTATTAGTCAGCCCTAAAGGAGTGGTTGGAAGCTATAGAAAAGTTCATCCCTATGCAGCAGAACCATTGTGGGCAAAAAATGGAGATAAAGGATTCGAAGTGTTTGACACAGATATTGGGAGAATTGGACTGGTTATATGTATGGACATGACATTTTTTGAGTCAACCAGAATCCTTCAAATGAAAGATTGCGAAATTATTTGTGGCTTAGTTAATTGGTTTGGGGAAGTAACTCCTTCTCCTTTATGGATTACCAGGTCCTTTGAAACGGGATGTCCTCTTATCGTTTCTAATCGTTGGAGAAAAGAAAGAAACACTAATTTTGCCGGCGGCAGTACAGTTATAGATGAGGAAGGCAATGTATTGGTTTCAAAGGACATAGGCGATGGATTTGTATTGGCTGATTTGGATATAGATGCAATCAGAGGCAAAAAAGCAAATATGCCAAAGAGAGAGAAGTACAACTTTTATAATGAGCTTAGTCTTAGCACTTATAGATGGAATCCTCTGAATTTCTTTTCTCAAACCTGCAGCAGCTTTCCCCAGGGAGATAAATTTTATGCTTCTGCTATTCAAGTAGATAGAGAGGAAAAGGTTGATATAGATAAAAGGCTTGATAGTGTTGCTAGGATAATCGAACAAGAATCCGGCAGAGGGAGCAGGTTTATTGTATTACCTGAATTATATTTAAGCGGCATAGTAAACTCTTATGATGAAGCAAAGGCCAAATCCATTCCGCTGGAAGAGCTTGATTCAAAGTTTAAGACAATAATTGATAAATCCAAGTCTTACAATGCCTATATTGTCATTGGAGGAATAGAAGAAAAAAACGGGACAATGTATAATACTGCTTGGCTTGTTGGTCCGGAAGGCGTTTTGGGTTCCTACCATAAAATAAATATAAATCCTGAGGATAGAAGCTGGGCAAAACCGGGAAGTGATTTGTTTGTATATGATTTATCCATAGGAAGGATAGGCATCATCATTGGAGATGAATTATCAATTCCTGAATTTTCTCGCATAAATGCAATAAGGGGAGTTGAGGTATTAGCAGTGCCTTCAGCTATTAATAAGGATTATGTGAAAGATTTTGATTTGATTGACAGCAATAGACAAGTACAATGGCATTTGGCCCGAATAAGAGCTATTGAAAATAATTTTTATACAGTTTTTTCAAACTATACCGGTGCAGGATATATAGGCAAAAGTGGAATTTTTGGACCTGATGCTGCTTGGATTGAAGATGACGAAGCAATTATTGACAGCAGTAATGAAAGGGGAAGTGTTGACTTTAATATTGATACAAAAAATCATGGATCAGAGTTCCCAACTAACAGGGTAAAGGCAAAGCAGTTGATAAATCTTAGAGAACCCCATTGGTATAAGGAGCTATGGATTTAATAAGTAAGGATTTCTTAATGTCAGACGGAGTCTTAAGCTCCATCTGATATTAAGAGTTCTCATAATACACAATAAATACAAGGAGGAACAAATATGAGCGAGACTAAAGAAAAGAAAAAGATGGACGTGGTGACAGAAGACTATGCTTTAAAACCTGTTCCGGAAGATAAAAGAAAAGGATGGTTGTCAACTTTTATAGTTTGGGTTTGCTACAATGTGGTAATTGGCGACATGGCTACAGGAATAGCGTTGGGTGCCAATATGGATTTTAAATCCGCTCTTTTAGCTTTGACCATCGGTGACCTTATACTTTTAGTTGTAATGAGTTTGACAGCTTATGTAGGAGCCAAAACCGGATTAGCTTCAATGCCATTATTTAGATTTACTACAGGCAAGGTTGGCACTTATATAGCATCATTGATTATCGCTTTTACATCCGTAGGATGGTTTTCAGTACAACTAGGATTTTTTGGACAGATATGGTCTCAATTTATACCTCTTAGCGTATCGGTAATAGCCGGAATTGGCGGACTTATCATGATGACTTCAGCAGTTATGGGATATAAGGGATTGGAGACTATTAGTAAAATATCTGTAATACCTTTGTTTATTTTCATATTCGGAGGTTTCTTTGTAGCATTAAGGCAAGTAGGTGTTGACACCCTTGTTACTTATGCACCTCAAGGTAGTCAAATAAGCAGCTTGGCAGTAGGAATAAGCACCGTTTTCGGTAGCTGGGCAGTTGGTTCCGCATTAATGCCTGATGTTAGCCGATATTCTAAGGCAGATTTCAAAAAAATACTTCTGGTATGGGGCGGAGCACTCTTCATCGGTCATTATATATTGCCTATATCGGGTATAGCATTTGCTCTAATAAAAGGAACATGGGATTTTGGAGAAATATCTTTATTTGTTGGTAAAGCAGCTTTGGGTTCAGGCTTGATAGGCGCATTGATAATCAGCTTGGCTCAATGGACAACCAATGATAATAACTTATACTCTGCAGCTTTGGCACTAAACAATATATTGGAGAAAGAAAAATGGAAGGTTGCATTAGCCTTAGGAATAGTAGGTACAATTTTGGGATATAGCGGTACTGTTAATTATTTTGTCAATTTTATGATTCTGTTGGGAACTGTAGTTCCGCCTATGGCCGCTTTGCTCATATCCGACTACTTGGTTCTGCCAAGACTTGGCTTTGAGAGGAATTATGATTACAATGATATTTCATACAAAAACATTCCTTTTATTAGATGGGCTGCAATTATTGCCTGGGGTATTGGTATTTTGGTGGCAGTTGTTACACCCGGTGTTGCAGCGGTAAATGGTATCATCGCAACATTGATTGCTCACGTTGCATTGACATATTTTATGGAGAGTAAAAAGTAAAGAGGGTGCGATGATGGAAAAGAAAATGATTGGCTTGATAAGGGTTTTGACTACCAATGATGAGAACCTGTTGAAATCTCACGAGATTATTTTAAAAGAAAAATTCCAAGGCTTTGAACTTGAAACAAAATGCATAGAAGACCAGCCTAAGGGTGTTTATAACGATGATACTCTACGGATTGCTATACCAAAGATTTTGAATTTGGCTCATGAGTTTGAGGATAGGGGATTTGATGTAGTTTATGTAAGCTGTGCCGGTGATCCCGGGGTTGAGGAGTGCCGCAGGGAGCTTAGAATACCTGTAATTGGTGCTGGTTCATCCTGTGCATCTTTGGCTTTGAGCTTTGGCAGCAAAATAGGTGTGTTAGGAATTACGGAAAAAACACCGGATTCTATGTATAGAATTCTAAAAGACAATCTTGCATGTGATTTAAAGCCTGATGGTGTGAATACAGCTTTGGATTTATATGCTGATAAGGGAATGGAAAGGGTAATGGATTCTGTAAAACAGCTTAAAGAAAAAGGCTGTGATGTCATTGCTTTGGCTTGTACAGGCATGTCTACAATAAAGGTATATAAGAAAATAATAAAAGAAACAAATATTATGGCGATTGACCCTGTTATAGCAGCAGGTGCTATTATTTCGTATTTGTAAGGTTATGGAGGATTATTTATGAGCAGATTAGTATTGACACATGATATGATAGAAGCAGCCATAGTCGGTGGGTCTCTGTTAGGCGGCGGCGGAGGAGGCTCAATGGAAGAGGGGCGAAAAATGGCTGCTCTGGCTTTGGATTTAGCTCCGGTAGAGCTTGTGGATATTGAAGATCTGGATGAAGAATCAATATTGGTAAATGTTGCTGCAGTAGGGGCACCTTCTGCAAAGACCAGTTATGCCCAGCCTGTCCATTATATAAAGGCAGTGGAATTGCTGCAAAAAGTTGGAAATATAAAAATATCCGGCATTATTTCAAATGAATTAGGTGGCTTGGCTGCAGTAAATGGCTGGCTCCAGGCAGCCATGCTGGGAATACCCGTTGTAGATGCACCCTGTAATGGAAGAGCCCATCCTACAGGTGTAATGGGAGCAATAGGTTTGCACAAGGAAGAGAATTTTAAGTCAATTCAAGCTGCAGTTGGGGGCTCCGATGAAAGAGGAACCTTTATTGAAGTTGTAGCAATGGGCAAGATGGAAAAAGCGGCTGCATTAATAAGGAATGCATCTGTACAAGCCGGTGGTCTTGTATCTGTTGCCAGGAATCCGGTATCCTTGAGTTATGTCAAGGAAAATGCGGCCAAAGGTGCAATAAAGCAAGCGATAAGTTTAGGACAGTGCATTATTTCTGCAGAGCCTGAAGGAGCGATTGCAATGATAAAAGCAGCATGCAAATTTCTTGATGGTGAAATAATTTATGTAGGAAAAATTGATGAGATATTTTTGGAGTGCAAAGAAGGCTTTGATGTAGGAAAAGTAGTGATGGGTGGTTATGAAACAACCTTCTGGAATGAGTATATGACTTTGGAAAAGTCAGGAGAAAGGCTAGCTACTTTCCCAGATTTGATTATGACTATTGATGCAAAGACTGGTCTTCCCGTTACTTCTGCAGAGATTAAAGAGGGTCAAGAAGTTGCTCTAATAGTAGCAGATAGAAAAAACCTTAAGCTTGGTGCAGGAATGAGAGCGCCTGAGCTATTTAAAGCTTGTGAAAAAGCGGTAGGAAAAAGCATTATAGAATATGTTTTTTAAAGGGTTGAAAGAATGAAAAAACTTGGTTTATTAACAATTGGCCAGACTCCCAGAATCGACTTTGTTTCTGAAATAAAAGCGATAATTGGAGAAGATTACAATATTGTTGAAAAAGGTGCTTTGGATGAGTTGACTTTAGTTGACGTGGAAAGGTTTTATCCCAAGGAAGGGGATGAAACCTTGGTAACGAAAATGGCGGATGGAACAAGTGTAAAGGTTGCAGATAAATATATAATACCTAGACTGCAGAGCAAAATACTTGAATTCGAAAATGAAGGCATAAATGTTATTTATCTGGCTTGCACCGGTGAATTCCCTTCGATTTTGTCAAAAGCATTGATAGTTAAACCTCAAAAAGTTTTACATCATGTTGTAAAGTCTATTGCCGAAAATCTTACTCTAGGAGTATTAATCCCCGATGAGAACCAAGCAATAGCTGCTAAAAAAAGATGGTCTGAGGCGGCAAAAAATGCGATAGTTGAATCTGCATCTCCATACGAGGATATTTCAAAAATTGAAAGTGCATCGTATAGACTGAAACAAAAAGGAGTAGACATGGTAATCATGGACTGCATGGGATACAGTATTGATATGAAAAACACTGTTGCTTCAATCGTCGGCAAACCGGTTATTAATGCAAAATCAATGACTGCAAAAATAATCGGGGATATTGTATAATTTACTCAAGAAGGCATTCCTGAATAGACAAAATTAACAGTTTTGGGCAGGCATGCCTTCTTTTTGTTAACAAGCATAAAAGCCATAGTTTTTGACCTTGGGATGTTAGGTAATTTTGCTATATACTATAAATAGAATTTAAAAAGGGAGAGTTGCAAATGAGTGAAGAATTAAATTTTGCAAAGGAGCTTTTAGATTTTATATATGAAAGCCCCTCATCATTTCATACTGTTGATAGCGTCAAAAAGATACTTGATAGTCATGGCTTTACCGAATTAGAGGAAGAAATCAGATGGGAGCTGAAAAAAGGCGGAAGATACTATGTGATAAAAAATCATTCTGCCTTGACTGCTTTTGTGGTAGGTGATAGTAAGGTTGAAGAGGAAGGTTTCAGGATAATTGGAGCTCATACTGATTCACCTACATTTAGGATAAAGCCTGCAGCGGAGATGATAGCTGAGAATCATTATGTTAAGTTAAATACTGAAACCTATGGTGGGCCAATACTTAGCACATGGATGGACAGGCCCTTGTCAGTTGCAGGAAGAGTGGCAATAAAAGGTGATGATGTATTTTCCCCCATTATCAAGCTGATAAATATTAGAAAACCTATTATGATAATTCCAAATCTTGCAATACACATGAATAGGGATATGAATTTGGGAGTGGAGCTGAATAAGCAAAAGGATATGCTGCCTCTTATGGCGCTTATCAATGAAAAGATGGAAAAAGGTAATTATTTATTAAATACCATTGCCAAGGAAGCTGGGGTTGATCCTTCAGATATAATTGATTTTGATTTGTTTCTATATGAATTTGAAAAGGGAACAATAATGGGTCTAAATGATGAATTCATATCATCTCCAAGGCTTGATGATCTTGCTATGGTGCATGCAGGAATAACAGCTATTGCAAAGTGCTCTGAGTCTAAATCTACCAATATAATGGTGTGCTTTGATAATGAAGAGGTTGGAAGTACTACCAAACAGGGTGCGGATTCTCAACTGCTTTCTAACATTTTGGAGAGAATAGTATTATCAACCGGCGGGGATAGAGAAGACTTTTTTAGAGCTATTTCCAGGTCCTTTATGATATCCGCAGATTTAGCCCATGCTGTTCATCCAAACGTAGGCGAGAAGCATGATCCACAAAACAGGCCCCTTATTAACAAAGGCCCTGTCATTAAAGTAAGTGCCAATATGAGATATACTACAGACAGCAATTCTTCATCAATATATGCTCAGATATGCTCCAATGCAAATGTTCCTTATCAGTGGTTCGTCAATCGATCCGATGAAAGGGGAGGGAGCACCATAGGTCCCATATCATCTTCACATCTGGATATCAAATGTGTAGACATGGGGACCCCTGTATTGGCCATGCATTCTGCCAGAGAGCTGGGAGGTGTGTCTGACCACACCTATGTAACCAAAAGCTTTGAAGAGTTTTATAAGTAACCCTGCGGTCGGGGGGCGCTGCCCCCAGGCCCCTTACACAGTTCGTAAGATACTCCAAATTATTTCAGTTATCTTTTCTTTCGAGTGCTAAGATAGAGTTTAAATGGGCCTGCTATTTCTCTACTATCTTATTTACTATCTTTTCTGCCATTGGGATAAATATATTAGCCAATGGCACAGAAATGGCAGTGCCTGCCAATGAAGACTTTAAAAACGCTATGAAAAAACCTGCTCTAAATCCATAATTTATTATCACCATAAAAAAAGCGATTGGTACAGATATAAATACAGCTGCAAGACATGAAAATACAATTCCCCTATATTTCTTATTTATCTTCACAAAATCATCTCCCTTTGCTAATCTCTATTCAATGCCTTTAGCGACATAGTCCTTATAATATGGGATACCATTTTTAATTCTTCATCGCTTACATCCAATGAGATCAAATCATCCCAAGATTTTAATGCATCATATATTCTGTGTTTAGTCTTTAATGCCTTTTCTGTGACTTGTATTCGATAGGATCTTTTGTCCCTTTCATTTTTTATTCTCATTATATAGCCTTTATCTTCAAGGCTCTTTATACTTCTTGTTATGGCTGCCTTATCAATATAATATATTTCGGCTAAATTCTCTTGGGTCAATTCCTTGTTTTCATAGAGCTTTATCAAATATATATATTCAGCCGATGTTATACCTAAGTCCTTCAATTCATTATTTATATATATCTGAAACTGCCTATACAATATAGATATCCATCTTCCAAATTCTTCGTACATGTTATTCATTTTTATCACCATGTTTATTTTACAATGAGTTAGTTGACTTGTCAACTAACTCATTGTAATTGCAAAGCAGGACATAATCTGGCGGATAGTAGATAGGTGAACTAATCACCTACCTACTACTCGATTCGATTAAATTTATGGCCTCTTCTGTAGAATTGAGCTCAAATATATTTTCTGCCAGCAAATCCAAAACAGGAAGAGCAGCATTTCCATAGCAATACTCAGTTCTTCCTTTCGTTTGCTAATTATAATATATCAATAATTCCAAAAGGTGTAAATGAAGTTTAGGAGCAGTTATCAATAAATTTGAAGTAATATAAAAAAGTATTAGAGGATACTGGATGTCACCTTATGCAGAACCACCTGGTTGAATTGAAATAAATAAGGCAGATTTAAAAAAATCCTTTATAATGATTTTGTAAGAAAATGTATTCATGCTTTTACCGTAATATGGCTCATTCTATTTATAGTATAATAATATGTTTTATATTATAATAACATTTAAAATACCGCAGCAAACAAGGCCGCATCGAAGAATCAATCGAATTCAGCGACATTAGAATAAACCGTATATTGCTTTTTAAAGACTATAATAAGGGGAAGGGATGATAGTTTTATGATTATTAAAGATGTTATGAATTTTGGAGGTCTAAAAGATGCTAAAATTGTTGCGGGTATGAAGGGCAGCGATAATGAAGTATCAAGCATAAGCGTCCTAGAAGTAGCTGAGACAAAAATTAAAACCTGGGTGCTTGAAAACCAGTTGTATATTACTTCGTTCTATGCAATAATGCAGGATATTGAAAAACAGAAATCGGTTATTCTTGCTTTACATGAAAAAAAATCTGCGGGACTTGTGATATGTCATGTTGATCTGTTCATTAAAGAAGTTCACCAGGCTATTATAGAATTATGTGACGAGTTGGAATTTCCGCTTATTGTTGCTAATAGTGAAAGATCCTATGTTGAAATACTTAACCCCATTATCCTAAGGCTTATGGGTAATCCGGATTCTGAGTATAATAGCGTAATCAATATGCAAAATAAATTAATAGAATATATAGCTACAAAAAGAGATGTGAATTATATTTATAAAACTATGTCGGAAGAGTATGGCAGTAAGATTTTTTTCTTGGATATAAATAATAAAATTCTGTATCCAAAGTATGATAAAAAATTGAATGAGATAGTTGGTTTAATTACAGAGTACTATAATTCAATAAGGGAAGAATGCAGGGAAAAGGGATATTGCATCATTGATGCAAATTCAGTTAAAAAAATAATACTTCCCATTCAATCCAATGGGTTGCATTATGGACTTATTGCAGCAGAAATTTCGGGAAACGATTTAGACAAAAATATAAGAGTTCTGCAGATTATGGCAAGCTTGTGTACATTAATATTCACGAAAAATTCAAGAATAAGCGAATTGGAAACTGTCAGAAAACAGGAATATATCAGCGATCTAATAACTTGGAATTTTAGATCTGATGATGTTGCTGTTAAAATGGGGCATGATGTCGGGTGGAATATTTTAGATAAGTGCAGGATGCTAATAGTTAATCTCAATGATATACAGGAAAGTGTCGGAATAAAAACCAAAGACTATGAGAAATTCATCAATGAAGTCCTATATAATAAGGTTAAAGTCATAGTAAAAGCGGATAATGATTTAAATCTTATAGGGCTTAGAAGCGATACTTTTATAATTCTGCTTCAGCAGGATAACAGGAAAACATATGAAAGGTCTAAAAATTTAGGCCGCAATATACTGAAGTGCTGCAATGAGAGCTTTACAGGGTCTGTGTCAGTTGGAATAAGCACAGATATAGATAACTATAAAAGCATTCCAAATGCTTATATCGAAGCTATGGATGCTGTTAGAATAGGAAGACACTTTCTGGGAGTTAATAATGTGGTCAATTTCGAGGACCTTGGTTTTTATGGAATTTTTAAAGAAATTCGGGATATCAAAAGGTTTAGTTCAATAAAAAATGATTTTTTTATTGAACTAAAGAAATATGATGAAGAGACAAATATGGACTTATACGTGACGTTAAGGTCGTTAATCTATAATAATATGAGTACTGAAAAAGTAGCTGATGAGCTATATCTGCATAGAAATACGATAAATTATAGAAAGAAAAAGATAGTTGAGATTTTGGGATATGAACCATGGAGTATGCCCTACTTATTGAATACATTGATATTTATTGTATCCGAATACTTTGAATAAACTAATAAATTGTGCAAGTGCACAATTTATTAGTTTATTTTTGATATTTCAAATAATGAGCATGAAATCATTATGCTGTATAGTGTAGTTGAAAGGAGGGTTTTTATGATGAAAACACAAATAGAAGCAAAAACGGCAAATAATGATTATGCTATTGAAAGAATACCTCAAAGTGAACGAAAAAGCATCTTTAGTGTAGCGATGGTTGCAGCGGGATTTTGCATTGCGATGTCAGGATTGTTCACCGGTGCGGCGATGGCTGCAGGGTTGAACTTTAAAGATGCTTTAATGGCGGCAATCGTAGGGAACACAATTCTATCCTTTTTCGGCGGAGCTATTGGAGCAGCAGGTGCAAAAGAAGGATTATCATCTTCAAGACTTGCTATCTATAGCTTTGGACATGAAGGCTTCAAAATTGTCAGTCTGGTTTTAGCACTCACAATGGCAGGATGGTTTTCAGTTCAATCAGGTTTATTCGGTAATACTATTAATGCTATGTTTCCAAACGCAGGTTTTATAACCCATCCTGGTTTCGCAGGCTTTTGGGGTGGAATGCTGATGCTTATAACGGCATATTTCGGTTATAAGGGATTAGATGCACTTAGCAAAATTGCCGTTCCCTTGATTGTTATTACTGCTACTATTGGTACAGTTGCCGCTATAAAGTCTATAGGTGGATGGGGTAATACCGTATCGATTGTACCTCAAGGCAATGTAACATTAAGTGCTGGCATTGTAATGGTTGTAGGGTCATTTGCTGCGGGCGCTTCAGCACAAGCTGATATAACTAGATATTCAAAAGATGCAAAAGCAGCTTGGATAGCTACTATATTTGGGTATTTGGCAGCTAATACTTTTATCATTATCGCAGGATATTTGACAACACTAACTACCGGCATAGGCGATTTGCCTAAAGCAATGCTGAAATTAGGCTTGGGGTTTCCTGCTCTAATAGTTTTGATACTTGCACAATGGACTACTAATGATAATAACTTATATACTTCATCTTTAGGCTTATCTAATATGATTCATGTCAAAAAAAAGAAGATCACTTTAACAGTCGGCACTATCGGGGCAGCATTAGGAGGCTTGGGAGTCGCAAAATATTTTGCCAGTTGGTTAAGCATACTTGGTATAGGAGTACCTCCTATGGCTGGAGTAATTATGGCAGATTATTATATAATCAGAAAGCAAAACTATCGATTCAAAGATGAAAGTCAAATTCCGGCATGGAATATGAATGCGCTAATTGCTTGGGCAGCAGGTTGTATTGTTGGATTTGCAGTGAAAGCAGGGATAGCATCCATTAACTCATTAGCGACATCTATAATAATATATATAATTTTGATGAAATTAAGACCATTAAAAATAGAGCAAGAAGAAAATAAGGAGGAGGAAATGTAATGGCACAATTTTTAGACATGGAATTAACGAAGTCAGCGTATAAACTAATGCATGATATGGTTAAGGTTAAAAAAGGTGAAAGTGTGTTGGTTACAATTGACTCTATCGGTGATTTCAGAGTAGCCGAAGAAATTACAAAAATAGCTGATGCATTAGGGGCAAAAGCTATGCTGGCATGGCATTCGACACCGAAAGGATATGGTTCCTTGACTATGGATTATTTGCCTGACCCGCTTAAAGCATGCGCTGACCAGACAGATGTATGGATTGAATTAAACGATCAATGGTTGCTTTATTCACCTATTTGGGACAAGGCTGTCACAAATGGAAGAACTCGTCAAGTTATGCTGGGTGGATTAGGAATTGAGAGAATAGTAAGAAATATTGGGCTTGTAGATATGCAAATTCAAAAGGAATTTCAGACTAAGCTGACAGATATCACAAAGGCAGCGAAAAAAGTTAGGATTACAAATAAAGCCGGCACTGATGTTGCCTTTGAAAATGATCCTAAACGTCCTATAAATAATGAGATTGACTATAGCACACCTGGCGCTCACTTTCTGATTGGACAGATTGGATGGGCACCGAAGGAAGAAACCATAAATGGAAGGATTACCTTCGATGGAGCATATAGCGGCGGAGGAGACTTGGAGCTTGGTGTTCTTAGTGAAACGATAACTTATATTGTTGAAAAAGGGCGGATCGTTAAATTCGAGGGCGGTAAGTTAGCCAAGCAGGCAGAGGAGTATTTCAAGTCGCTGGAGGATGCGAACATGTATTTAGCAGCTCATGTATGTTACGGATGCAGCCCCAATGCAAAGCTTGAAGGTTGCACAACAGAAGATGAAAGGATATGGGGAAGTACAGAATGGGGATTTGGGCATCAAGGGCCAAATTATTCCGGAAGTGAGCCAAGAGTAGCCAAAAGCCATGTGGATGGAATTAGCCTGGAGTGCTCAGTATGGCTGGATGATGAGCAAATCATGGAATACGGTAAATTCATACATCCTGAATTGAAGGCTCTGGCAAATAAGTTGGGGAAAGAGTAATATGAGGCATTTAATCATTGGAGCCGATCCATTTCCACCATATCAATATATTGATAAAAACAAAAATATCTGTGGCTCAGATTATGATACTGTAAGCTTAATAATTGACAGAATGGGCTATAAAGCTGACTATATAATACAAGAGTGGTCATTGATTGAAAAAAAGTTCAATAATAAAGAAATCGATATAGTATTTCAGGTTCAAAAAACACCTGAAAGAGAAAAGCTTTTTTACTTTTCTGAGAAGCTGAGGGATGCAGTAACTTCAATAGTTACATCAACTAATAAGGTTTATTATGGCAATATCGAAGGTTTATTTGAGGAAAATTCAAAGCTTGGGGTTATAGAAAACTATAAGTATGGAGAAATTATTGATTCCATTGGGTTGGAGAATAAAAGGCTCTTTAAATCGATAGATGAGCTGCTGAAATCCGTTAATGATAAAAAAGTAGCATTTGGAGTAGTCGACTTGGGAGTTTTCAACCACTTAAACAGACAAAATATCTATAATAACATTAGAGTGCTTGATGATATGAACTTTAATCGTCCGCTATATGTAGCTTTCAATGATAAAACTCTAAGAGATGAGTTTAACATTTATCTGTGTGAATGCAAATAATGTATGGGACAAGCGGGACTGGACACCAGAATAGGCAGATCTGTCTGATCAGACCAGCCCTCCTAGCCGCCATTCTAAAAAAACAAGTAAGTGGGAACTGCATAGCTCCCACTTACTTGTTTTCATCGATTAATCTTATGACTTCATCTATAGAATTGAGCTCAAATATATTTTCTGCCAGCAAATCCAAAACAGGAAGAGCAGCATTTTGTATCCTTTCTTCTAAAGGAGTGGGCAATACGCCAAATTTTTTGCTGAGAAGTCTTATCAATAATTCAGCTCTGCCTTCAGCTTTCCCTTCAGCTCTACCTTCGGCTCTACCTTCAGCCTTGCCTTTTTCTATGCCCTTCATTTCAGCAAACTTAAGGCTTGATATGGCGTCAAGTCTGGCTTTCTCACGAGCTGCATATTTTTCTCTCAATTCTTCATCTGCACTTATTTTTTTCAGCATTTCCATAGCTATACTCAGCTCCTCCCCCCTTTCGTTTGTTAATTATATTATATCAATAATTCCAAAAGGTGTAAATCCTAATAGCTAAACCGCTTCCCAATAAGAAATACCTTCTGTTATAGGATAAGAAGCCATAGCAGAAGGTATTTTTATTCTATTGCTTCAAATTTAATATTTCTATAGCTGCATCTATACCATATTTGATTATTTTGTTCTTTTATCCTAGTATGATAGAATGTATTAAGAAGTCTGATAATTCGGTAATATAGTATAGTTTTATAGTTGATATTTTGGAGTTGTCGCTGCAATTCGTACAAGCTGCCTCAATAATGTATGGACAATATAACTGTTAATTTGTTGCTAATAACTGCGCAGGGGGTGCTATAAGCTATGGCTAATAGGAAGGAGCGAATATATTCAATCATTGAAAGGGAAACAGAAAAGCTGCTAAGCAATATGGATGATCAATCCATCACCAGAATAGGCTTTGATACGGACTATATCAGCTTGCAAGCCGGCATAAACCGTACTAATACAAGTAAAGAGTTAAATCAACTGTTCAAAGAAGGCAATATTATAAAAATAAAAGGCAAGCCGGTACTATATTTAGACAAAAACACTTTAGAGAATAAGCGAAGCTTAAAGATCAATAATATACTATTTGATAATTACGATGCTTTTAGGGATATTTTATTGGATAAGCCTGTCCCAGACAAAGGCGATAGTGATATTAACAGCATGGCACTTAATGCTAATCCAAATCATGAGAAGAAAAGCTGCCGCAAAAAAAGCGCTATAGATTTTATTATTGGAGCAGATTCAAGCTTAAAGTATCAAGTAGAGCAGGCGAAAGCTGCTATGCTATATCCGCCCAATGGATTGCATACGCTTATTATAGGGTCCACGGGAGTTGGAAAAACAACCTTTGCAGAGGCTATGTACCGTTATGGAGTTGATATGGGCAGGTATCCCAAAGACGACAAGTATATTGTTTTTAACTGCGCCGATTATGCAGAAAATCCACAGCTTTTAATGTCTCATCTTTTCGGCTATGTTAAAGGCGCCTTTACAGGTGCCAATGAAGAGCGGGAGGGGCTTATTGATCATGCCAATGGAGGCATACTTTTTTTAGATGAGATTCATCGTCTTCCCTATGAAGGGCAGGAGATGCTGTTTTTATTGATTGACAGAGG
Organism: Lutispora sp. QWL-02; assembly: GCF_058315355.1. Taxonomy (NCBI): domain Bacteria; kingdom Bacillati; phylum Bacillota; class Clostridia; order Lutisporales; family Lutisporaceae; genus Lutispora; species Lutispora sp. QWL-02. Next base: position 4,310,706 of record NZ_CM177762.1, on the reverse strand, counting down.
CTGTTTCAGGAGGCTTGGAGAGACTTCTAATATGAGAAAGGCCAATGTTATGATTATTTCGGCTACGACAGAAAACCCTGACTCTGCTATTCTTAGAACTTTGTTGAGAAGAATACCTATAGTTATAAAACTCCCGGACTTGAGCGACAGGACCATTAGGGAAAGGGTTGAGCTGACATGCAGTCTTTTCAAAAGCGAGTCTAAAAGACTGAAGCTGCCTATAAAGGTTAATAAGGAAGTATTCAAAGGATTCCTTTATTACGAATGTGACGGAAATATAGGGCAATTGAGAAGCGATATTCAATTTGTATGTGCCAGAGCATTTTTGGATTGTATGGAGTATGGCAGAAGCATCGTTGAGATAAAACTATCTCATTTATCAAAGCAGGTTAAGGAAGGGCTGTTTAAGATAAATGAGAATAAGCATATATGTATTCCTGATGCAGGCGCATATGAAAATAAGGATTTGGTTTTTTCCCCCGACAGCCCCGATATTAATGACGAAGCTATAGATATTTATTATAATAATAATTCTGATAGTGCGGAATCTATTTATTCTTTTCTCTCGGATACCTGGAGGGAACTCTCAAAAGAAGGGCTCACCGGCAAAACAATGAGAGACAGAATATATGAGCAAATCGACGATTATTTCAAAAGTTTCGTTTTGAAATCAAATGCTCTCCATTCAGGGGAAGGAGGCTATGATTATAATATTGTAAAGACTGAGATAATTAAGGTTGTAGAGGAAGGCTTGAATGAAATAAAAGATATTATCGACCTGACACAAGACAAAACAGCCATATATTATATAGCATTACATGTATCACGCCTTGTTGAGTATAATAAACTGCTTGCCGATTATAAGAGCGAAATGGATATTACTGCTGTTAAGGAATATAAAGAGGAGCATAGTGCAGCAGAAATATTTATGAATTATATAGTTGAAAAGATGAACATAGAAATACCAAAGGATGAGATCATATTTATTACTATGCTCTTTTATGTGCTGAAGAATAGGGAACGCAACCAATCTATCGCAATAATTGTTACATGCCATGGTCTGAACACTGCGACAGCTATTGCTGGTTCGGTTAATGATTTATTGAATGTAGAATGCGTATACGGAATAGATATACCTTTTAATGAAAAGGTAGCAGACACATATGAACTAATAGTACAAAAGATTTTATCATTGAAAAATATTGAGAGTGTTATTATTTTTGCGGATTTGAGAGGGCTCTCTATTTTTGCTGATCTTATTGAGGAAAAAGTCAAAATGCCCATCAAATACTTTGAAGTGTTCACCACCAGTATGGTAGTAGAGGCTGCCAGATTATCTCTGCTCAATGATATAACTGTTGATCAGATTTCTGAAACCATCAGCAATAATAGGGCGGAGCAATTCGGTTTGGTAAATTATCTGTATCAATTTGATGATAATAAAGAAAATGAATTATGCAAAAATAAAAGAGAAATATTTATAGAGCTTCTGATAAATATATTGGATACAACACTTACCTTTTTAAATCCCAAAAAGAGCTGTGCAGTGCTTATAGAGGTTTTGAGCGGCATTGCTAATGAGCTTAATGTTGAATTGGATGAGGATATTATCATAAAATTCCTTTTCCATTGCTCCTGTATGATTGAAAGGGTAATAATGAACAAAACCTTTCACTACAAGGAAGTAGAGCAGTTTAAAATTAGCAGGAATGAAATGTTTAATATGATTGATAAAAATTTCGTGACGGTTGAAGAAATCTTCGGCATAAAAATCGGAGACGAAGAGAAGGCATATATAGTAGAAATGATCGATACACATTATGATACAGTTATAGATACACATAACTAAATATATATTAAGTGTATAAAGTCGGTACAAACCGGCTTTATTTTTTGAAAATTTAATATATAAAGAATATTGCGCAAGCGGCATGACGATTGGGGTTTCTCTATTTATACACTTTTGGCAGAGAATAATATGTTCGATTGATACACATATGAAAAATAATTGGCATAGGAATTGCTCATTGTAATAGTAGATAGTTATAGAGTATCACGGAAAGGAGATGTGAGTAGCTATGAATGGGCTGACATTTAGATGCGGGGGTGAAATTATTGATAGGTTTTCTTGTTGTATCTCACGGCAGCTTTGGATATGAGTTGGTAAGGAGCGCAGAATTAATTCTGGGCAAACAGGATAATGTTTATACTCTGGGCTTTTTTCATGGAGACAGTATAGAAAAGTTAAAAGAAGATGTCAGAGAGATGCTAAAAAAGCTGGATAATTGCGAGGGAGTTCTGGCCTTTGTTGACCTCCTTGGAGGCAGCCCTTCCAATGTCATCGCTATGGAGTTCAACAATAATGAAGAAATTGATACTTCCAAGCTCCAATGTATATCCGGGGTGAATCTGCCAATGCTGATAGAGGCCTTTAATTCAAGGAATGATTATACTTTAGAGAAGCTAAAGGATCAATGCATCAATTCCGCTTCGGAAGGCATCGTGGATCTTAGAAAAAGATTAGAGGACAGTTTATAAGAATAGGTGGTGGTTAAAATAGTCAATTTAGTATTAGCAAGAATAGATGACAGGCTTATTCACGGACAGGTAGCCACAGCTTGGGTGAGAGTAACGGGAGCCAATAAAATTATTATTGTTGATGATATGGTGGCACAGGATATGTTTATCAGCAAGGTTCTAAGGATGGCGGCCCCTCCAAGGATCAAGGTGGAGATACTGGACATAAAGGGCGCAATTGCTGCATTAACAAATTATGCGGAATCCCAGGATAAGGTTTTGCTGCTGGCCAAGACCCCCATGACAATGCTGGAGTTGATTCAGGGTGGAGTAGAAATAAAAGAACTGAATATAGGAGGCATGGGTGCCGGACCAGGAAGAAAGCAAGTTTACAAAAACATTTCTGCATCACAGGATGAGAAGGAAGTTCTCAGAAAGATTATAGAACTGGGCACAGACGTACATATAAAGATTGTACCGGATGATGATAAGATCAACATTAAGAATTATTTATAAATAGTCAAGGAGGTTGGAAAAATGAAAATAAGCTTGCTGCAGGCTGCTCTTATTGGTATCTTTTACTATATTTCATGGAGTCCGATTCTAACCTATGTGAGCTTTTTTACATGGAACAGGCCCCTTGTTGCTGGCTTTGTAACAGGAATAATACTAGGACAGCCTGTTCAGGGGGCAATTATCGGGGCCACAATAAATCTCATTTATATAGGGTTTATATCTGCCGGCGGTGCGCAGGTCGGCGACCCTTCCTTTGCAGGCTATGTGGGCACTGCTATAGCAATAGCCTCCAATATGGATGCCAAATCTGCAATGGCAATAGCCGTACCTTTAGGAGCCATTGCTTCAATATTATGGATTGCAAAGATGACCGTAGATACCTTCTTTGTACATATGGCGGACAAGAAAGCCGAGGAAGGAGATCTAAAAGCCGTTGCTTTCATCAATATGGTCCCATGTCAGGTTTTTCTTTCCTTATTAAGCTTTATTCCCACTACTTTGGTGGTATATTACGGCCCAAATGCTGTGGACGGTTTGCTCCAATTAATGGGACCCAATGTTCTGCATGTGTTTGAAGTAATAGGAGGTATTTTGCCTGCCCTTGGAATTGCTATGAACCTAAAGCTTATAGGCAACTCCTTTACTATGCCCTTCTTTGTTTTAGGACTTCTTCTGACAGTGTATTTTAACCTGGATATAATAACCGTTGCAATCTTGGGATGTATAGCAGCTTTTGTGATTATTCAGCTTAAGCATCCTGAAGATGATGCGTACAAGGCTTAGTTTGGAAGGAGGTTATAAAATGGCTGAAGATAAGATTTTAAAAGATAGTAAAGATGATAACAAGCTTACAAAAAAGGATATTATTAAATCCTTTGCAAATTGGTTTTTCTTTGCGGAATCCAATTACAACTATGAAAGGCTTCAAGCAACGGGCTTTGCCCATGCAATGGTTCCAATCATTCAGAGGTTATACAAGTCAAAAGATGATCAGATAGATGCAATAAAAAGACACTTGGCCTTTTTTAATACCGAGCCCATATGCGGTTCAGTAATTCATGGTATTACAATAGCTATGGAAGAGCAAAAGGCAAACAATGAGCCCATCACTTCAGAGGGCATAAATGCTATAAAAACAGGGCTGATGGGTCCGCTGGCGGGAATAGGAGATACTCTTACCCAGGGTATTATCACACCTATATTGCTTGCAATGTGTATCGGCATAACAACCAGCGGAAATGGAAATATTGCCGGGCCTATAATATATCTGATCGCCCAATACGGCATTATGTTTGCTTTATCCTTCAGTCTTTGGATGAATGGGTACAAATATGGGAAAAAAGTAGTAGAAGAAATACTGGATGGAGGCATCATCAATAAAGTTATTGAGGGAGCGTCAATACTGGGTACCTTGGTAATGGGAGGGCTTGTGGGTACATTTGTGTCCCTTCAAACAACTCTAAGCTTGTCCATAGGTGAAACGGCCTTCTCATTGCAGGAAAACCTTTTTGACAAAATTATGCCTGGCTTATTGCCGTTATTGCTTACGATAGCAGTGTACAAGATGGTGAAAAAGGGAAAGTCTCCTCTCAAAATCATGGGATTGCTTATCCTCTTTGGTGCTATTGGAGCAATAATAGGTATTTTTTAATTATTTCGGAGGTGCGTTAATTGCAAGAAAAGATGTTAGCAGCTGTAGTATATGGGAAAAAGGATGTCAGAGTTGAACAGGTGGATATTCCTGAGATTGCAGACAACGAAGCTTTGGTCAAGATTGAATATGCAGCTATATGTCCGTCGGACATGAGATATTACAATGGCAGCAAAGAGGTGTCAGCTCCTAAGGTTCTGGGACACGAAGCTGCAGGCGAAATCATCAAAGTTGGAAGAGGAGTCAAGAAATTAAGGATTGGGGATAGAGTAGTTGTAAATAGTGACTATAAATGCGGTACTTGCTGCTTTTGCAAGCGATCAATGCATAACTTTTGCACTGATCAGAGGGTAAGTGACGGCTGCTTTGCCCAATACAAGGCAGTACCCGAGAGCAGCCTGTATTTGATCCCGGAAAAGGGGGACATGCTATCCTCCTCCTGTACAGAGCCTCTGGCCTGCGTCTTGAATGGTTCGGACAGAGCCAATATAAAAATGGGAAGCACTGTTGTCATCATAGGTGCAGGACCTATAGGGCTGATGCATATTCAAGCGGCAAAGATTAAAGGAGCTTCCAGGATAATTGTGTTTGAGCCGTTGGAGCTTAGAAGAAATAAGGCATTAGAGCTGGGAGCCACCCATGCATTTAATCCGGAGCACGCAAATGCTGTAGATGAGCTTAAAAGGGTCAATGAAGGCGCGCTGGCGGACAGTGTTATCGTAACAGTAGGTATACCTGCCGTAATGGAACAATCAGTTGAATTGGCAGGCTACAATGGCACATTGCTTTATTTTGCAGGTGTCCACCCACCGCAGAACATCGGGATAGACCCTAATGCGATACACTACAGGCAAATTACAATAACAGGATCATCGGATTACCCCTTGGAGTTTTTTGACTTGGCACTAAAGCTCATATCAGAAAAAAAGGTTTTGATTGAGCCTATAATAAGCGATATTTTTACCATACATCAAGCCAAGGAAGCTTTTGAAAACGCTGTAAATAGAAAATCATTAAAAACTGTTATTAAAATGTTATAAATGACGGAATTAAGGAGGAGTTACAAATGGGAGTAGGAAAAGAAATTAGATTAAGAAGGTTTATAAATGAAAAGGGCAAGACGCTTATTATGCCGTTAGATCATGGTGTAGAAGGGACATTTGATAAGCTGGAACAAATGGATTCCTTTGTGAAGGAGCTGTCTTGCAAATCCGATGCATTTATTTTACGAAGAGGATCAATTAAAAGGGCTTACAAAAGCTTGATAAATAAAGCCAGCATTATCATGAGGGTCACATGTACAACTACTGTTCCCAAGAAAGATGATTCCACTTATGAAGCCTTCATCACGGGAGTGGAAGAGGGAATGAGGCTGGGAGCCGACGCTTTGGTAGCAACGGTATGGTTCGGTTCCAAAGAAGAGAACAGATCAATCGAACAATTCGGACATCTGGCGGATTTATGCGATAGATATGAGATGCCCTTGATAGGGGAATGCCTTATAGCTCCTGAGTCAGGCTTGGATTCTAAGGATGAAAAGGCTAACATAATTGCAGCAAGGACACTGGCAGAAGAAGGAGCAGATATAGTAAAGGTTCTATATACAGGATCCCTGAAGAGCTTTGAGAATGTAGTGAATTATTGCCTTGTGCCTGTAGTGACGGCAGGCGGAGATACCAGCGGTGCAAATATGGATTTCTTAAAGGATGTAGAGGACATGATGAAAGGCGGAGCCATAGGTACCAGCATAGGAAGAAATATTTGGAACAGAGAAGATAATATGAAAATACTTAACTGTGTAGATGCAATAATAAAAGAAGGCATCAGCGCAGAAAAGGCATTTTCGAATTTCATGAAATAGAATTATTATTGTACAAGAAGGGAGATTTTCCTGTTATTATATTTTTAAAGTATTATTTCGGGAAAATCTCAATTGCTTAAGAGGAGATAGTAAAATGACTGAAAAGCTTGTGAAGATAACTAATAAAACCGGACTGCATGCGAGGCCGGCAACGGATTTTGTAAAGGAAGCAAAAAAGTACAAGAGCAATATATTAGTTGAATTCAATGGCAAAAAAACTGACGGCAAGAGTGTACTTGGGATATTGACCTTAGGGGTCTCCCAAGGCTCAACGATAAAGATTCATGCTGACGGAGAAGATGAAAGGGAAGCCGTTAGGGCATTGATAGATCTTATTAACTCTTTTGAGAACTAAAGGAGGTACCGGGATGAAGGGAATAGGAGTATCTCCGGGAATTGCAGAAGGAAACGCACTAATACTAAACAAGGAAAAAATCCATGTCAAGGACGAATATATAGATGAATATGAAGTAGATTCTGAAATTCAACGTTTCATCAAGGCAAAAGAACAATCACAGGAGCAGATAGAGGCAATTTATGAAGACACCCTAAAAAAGATGGGCAAGAGTGAGGCAGAAATATTTGAAGCGCATATAGAATTGATAAACGACCCCAGCATAGCAGAAAAGGTAGAACACAATATTAAGACAAAGCTCTTGAAGGCAGAGCCGGCTTTAGTTAAGGCCATTGATGAAATCTCCGGAATTTTCGGAACCATTGATGACGAATATATCAAGGAAAGAGCAGCAGATGTTAAGGATATCGGCAAAAGAATGCTCTATAACTTGCTGGGGCTGAATGCATCATTGGATATGGATGATGGACAGGAAGTCATCATTATAGCTGATGACTTGACACCTTCGGATACAGCCCAGCTGGATTTTTCCAAAGTAAAGGGCTTTGCAATCAATAAGGGCGGGAAGACATCCCATGTGGCAATTATGGCCAAATCAATAGGCATACCGGCTATAGTTGGGGCAAAGGATATAACAGCCAGAGTGAGTCAGGGAGATACTATAATTATAGATGGTGCCGCAGGAGATATATTGATTAACCCTTCTCCTGAGGAAAAGGAGAAATACGTTGATAAAAAGCTGAAGACTGATAAAGAGCTCAAAGAGCTCAGAAGCATAAAGGATATGGCGGCAGTGACCTTGGATGGCAGGAGAGTGGAGATATCTGCTAATATCGGTTTCCCCGCAGATGTCAAAGCAGCTTTGGAAAACGGAGCGGAAGGCATAGGTCTCTTCAGGACGGAGCTATTGTTTATGGATAGAGAGGATCTGCCTGATGAAGAAGAGCAGTTCTTGAAATATAAAGAAACGGCAGAGAGAATGCAGGGCAAGCCTGTAATCATCAGAACCCTTGATATAGGAGGGGATAAGGATCTGCCATACCTGGGACTGGTAAAAGAAGATAATCCGTTCTTGGGTTGGAGGGCCATAAGATTTTGCCTTGAGAGATTAGATGTATTCAAGCCTCAGCTGCGGGCTATTTTAAGGGCAAGTCATTATGGAAAAATCCTTATCATGTTTCCTATGATTGCGACGGTTGATGAGGTTAGAAGATCAAAAGCAGTGGTTGAAGAAGTAAAAATGGAGCTGACAAATGAAGGTATACCCTTTGATAAAGATATAAAAATAGGCATAATGATTGAAACTCCCGCATCTGCCATCATCGCAGACAAGCTTATCAAGGAAGTGGATTTTTTCAGCATAGGTACTAATGATCTTACCCAATATACTTTGGCTGTGGATAGAGGAAATGACAAGATTTCAAAGCTCTATCAGCCGACGCATCCTGCGGTTTTGCGCCTGATAAAAAATGTTATAGATACCTCTCACAAAGAAGGCAAATGGACAGGGATGTGCGGGGAATTTGCAGGAGACCATAAGGCTGCAATGCTTTTGCTGGGCTTGGGATTGGATGAGTTCAGCATGAGTGCCGGTTCTATACCCAGGATAAAGAAGCTTATAAGGACCATGGAATATGAAGCCGCTAAAAAGATTGCCGCTGAGGTTATGGAGATGGAATCCTCAGAAGAAGTATGCAGCTATTTAGATAGTTTGCACGATAATTTTAGGAGGAGCAGAGATGAGTAATTTTCCTAATGCTAATATTTTGGAAATAGATTTGTCCAGCAAGATAATTGAAGCCAAGGTGTTGGATGGCGAAACATATAGACTATATCCGGGAGGCTCCAGCTTGGGCATGTATCTTTTGCTTAAAGGAATGGGAGCAGGCGTAGATCCCCTATCGCCGGACAATTTGCTTGTTTTCTCCGTTTCGGCCTTGACAGGGCTGCCCATAAGCGGAATCAGCAGAATGGTTGTTACAACTAAAAGCCCTCTGACGGGGACCGCTGGCGACAGCCAAGCCGGTGGATTTTTCCCTATACATCTGAAAGCAAACGGCTGGGATGCCGTTGTGGTAAAGGGCAAAGCAGAAGAACCCATATATGTCTATATAGATGGAAATGATATAAAGCTTTTGGATGCATCTGAAATTTGGGGAAAGGTGACGGGAGAAGCAGAAGATATCATAAAGAAGGAGCTTGGCAGCAAGGACCTTGAGATAGCCCAGATAGGCCCGGCGGGGGAAAACCTGGTAAAGTATGCCTGTATCATAAATATGTGCAATCGGGCTAATGGAAGGAATGGTACAGGTGCCGTGATGGGCTCCAAGAATCTAAAGGCTATAGTAGTAAAGAAGAAAAAGGCTATGAGCCCATATGACAAAAATAAGTTTATGGAGCTTTCAAGGAGCGTTAAAGACAGACTAAAGGAAAATGCTGCTCTTGCAGGTCTGGGAGAGCACGGAACGGACGGAGATCTGGAGGGCTTCAGCGAGATAGGCTTCCTGCCTACGAAGAATTGGACCACAGGTTACTTCCCTGAGGGAGCCGGCAAAATTACGGGCACCACAATGACAGAGACAATATTGAAGGAAAGAGATACCTGCTATAGCTGTGCAGTGAGATGCAAAAGAGTTGTTGAGGTCCCCGGAAAGGTCGACCCTTTATATGGAGGACCCGAATATGAAACCTGCGCCACCTTTGGCTCCTATTGCGGGATAAGCAGCCTGGAGGATGTTTCACTGGCCAATCAATTGTGCAATATGTACGGAATTGATACTATTTCCTGTGGGGCTACTATAGCTTTTGCTATGGAATGCTATGAGAAGGGCTTGCTCAGTGATGCTGATACGGAGGGGCTAAAGCTCAACTTCGGAAACAGCGATGTGCTGAAGCCTCTTATAGAGAAAATTGCATATAGGGCTGGCATTGGCGATCTATTGGCAGAAGGAAGCATGAGAGCTGCCAATAGAATAGGCAAGGGGGCAGAGGCTTTGAGCATATCTGTGAAAGGACAGGAGCTTCCCGCTCATATGCCTCAGTTCAAGCCCTCTGTAGGTCTTATCTATGCAGTAAATCCTTTTGGGGCAGATCATCAATCCAGCGAGCATGATCAATTTTTGACGATGCCCCCCGATAGCCGTGAAAGGATTCGCCTGGGACATATAGGTGTCTGGAAAGGCTACGACGACTCCTTTGAGCTGGACGATGAGAAGGTAAGGTTTGCTTTTGACACCCAATGCTTCTTTTCAATGCTCGATACCCTTTGCTTATGTCAATTTGTTTGGGGACCTTGCTGGGAGCTTTTCGGACCCGAGGATATAGTCGATCTTTGCAAGCATGGCATAGGATGGGATACCTCTATATTTGAACTGATGAGAATTGGCGAGAGAAGAATAAATATGATGAGGTATTTCAACAGCAGGGAAGGCTTTACCATAGAAGATGATATACTTCCTGAGAGAATCTTTGAGCCGATGCCCGACGGAGCATCTGAGGGCATCACTTTAGACCGGGATAATTTCTACAAAGCCAGAGACTTATATTATGGACTTGCAGCATGGGATAAGTGCACGGGCAATCCTACGGAAAGCACACTGCGGAAGCTTTCGCTAGGTTGGGTGCTGGAAGAATAATAATCAATTAGGGTGGCAGAGCTACAGTCTCAACCACCCTAATTTTATTAGTACCTTGAGTTTCCAATGCAATGGGCACAATTTTATAATGAATATGTAAATTATATATTCTGAAAGGCAGTAGTAAACAACAAGAGGTGGCTTAGATTATTTTTAGGAAACAAAAGCGGATAAGCAATTAAAGTTTTACTTTATGGTTTAGATCGTGAAAAAGCAATACCAATTATGCTTGACCATAGTGCGAACCAAGTATAATAAGCAATATTATTTGTCAATAGCCAAGCGGTATTTGTTGGTTTATGAGGTAAAGAGGATACTGCTTATATTGATGCTGTTGTAGCCTGCAGACAAGACTATTGCTGGCTGCTGTAAAACCAGGTGAGACTGTTCGTGGTTACTGAAAAAAGGCTAAATAGAGCTGTATGCAAAGACTTTTTGTTATAGTTGTTTATAGGCAGAGAAAAAGAGCTAAGAGCATTAGAAAAATTATATTTCAAAAGTAATTTTCAACTATCTGCGGGCTATTTCAAATCAGCCTCATGGTTGATTGACAATCCGTATATACGCGTATATACTATATATAAGAGTACTAAGAAAATTTTAAGGAGATGGTTTATATGAATACTAATTTATCTAAGTGGGGTAATAGTGCAGCTATTCGTATACCAAAGGCAATATTAGACGAATTAAAAATTGATAGTAATAATTTTGAAAATATAAGTTTTGATATTGATGTAGAAGAAGGCAAATTGATCTTAAAAAAGAAACAAGAAAAAACAAAATTTGAACTTTTGGCTGAAAAATCAAAGGGAGAAAAAATAAATCCAAAAGAGGAGATTGACTGGGGCAATCCTATTGGGAAAGAAGTGTGGTAATTATTATGGCTAAATCAGATAAAAATAACTATTGTGGCTTAGAATTTGGAGACATAATAAGAATCAACTTCTCGCCATCGAAAGGACATGAACAGAAAGGCTATAGACCAGGGCTTGTAATATCAGATCCTATTACCCAAAAAGAGTTAAATGGAATAGTAACAGTGGTACCAATAACAAATTCAACCAGCACTTTTTTTACCAGGGTAAATTTAGATAAATGTAATATTACAACTAAAGGCGATATATTGATGGACCAAGTTAAAGTTTTGGATTTAAGTGAAAGAGAATTTGAATTTATAGAAAAGGCGCCCAAAGAGATATTAAATAAGTGCAACATTATATTTAATGCCATATATGAAAAGCTGCTTGAATCATGATCAAAACAGCCTTCCTACATTAGCAGGGTTAATGCTGCTTGGTGAATACCCTCAAGAATTTTTTCCGCAGCTTAGTGTTACTGCAATGGTGGTGCAAGGCAGGGAAATAGGGGAGCTTGGTGATGATGGCGAGCGCTTTGTAGATAATAAGCGTATTGAAGGCACCATACCCCAGATGCTGGAAGGAGCATTGGCTTTCGTACGCAGGAATATGAAAGTTAAAACCATAATAACCGAAGATGGGATTCGGGCTGACAAACCGGAGTATCCCATAAAGGCTGTGAGAGAAATTATATTAAATGCCCTTATTCACAGAGATTACAGTGTGCATACAGATCGTTCCCCAGTGCGTTTAATAATGTATGAGGATAGACTAGAGCTGGAAAATCTGGGTGGCTTATATGGCGGGATAACTGTGGATGATCTAGGTAAGGCGGCTGCAGATACCAGAAATCCATATATAGCAGGGGCTCTGGAAATCATGATCGATACTGAGAATCGCTTCTCAGGTATTCCTACTGTAAGAGCAGAGCTTAAGAAGGCAGGCATGCCGGAGCCGGTGTTTATGGATAGACGAGGAGTATTTAAGGTCATATTTTTAAAAAAAATATGTTCAGCCATTGATTGAAGAAGGAAAAATAAAAATGACTATGCCTGATAAGCCAAGAAGCAAGTTCCAAAAATACTATTCATAGCAGCAGAGAGATGACGTTCTGCTTGCCGCAGATTGAATCATCCTTGCAAATTAAGGAACAAAAATGCTATAATAAGGAACGAATAGGGAACAAATAAGGAAATTAGAGAACAAGGGAGGGTGAGACAAATGTTTAGTCCTAAATTTCAATACACAGACAACATTGTAGCTGATTTAGGGAAGATTGAAAAATACAGAACAGTATTAGATATGAGCATAGTCCCTCCCTATGTAGAAAGCGAGCTTAAGGAGCAGGCAAAGCTTAAAATGTCTCATTTCTCTACAAGGATAGAGGGAAATCCATTAAATTTTGAACAGGTAAAAGATATAATAAAAAAGAAAGACTACAAGGCTAAGCATAGATCTGAGATAGAGATCAGAAATTATTGGGATGCCTTAACTTTTCTGGATGAGCATAAAGCTTTAAAAACTCCTATAGATGAAAAATTCATAAAAAAACTTCATGCAATAATAGATAACGATAAACCGGGCAGAATGCCAAAGGAGAGCAAATACCGGGAGCCTACGCCGCCGGGAGTGCTATTTGCTGTTTATGGCAACATTACGAGAGAGCCAAGCTATATACCTCCTGAAGCTAAAGATGTTTCTATACTCATGAAAGAGCTGGTACAATGGCTTGCTAAAGAGAATAAATTAGCTGTTCCAATTAAAGCAGCTATATTATCCTATCAATTCCTAACTATTCATCCCTTTAATGATGGAAACGGAAGGACAGCAAGAGCTTTAGCCACATACTTGTTATCCATAGAAGGCTATGATGTGAGAGGATTTTACTCTATGGAGGAGTTTTATGTCAGCGACTTAAAGGGGTATTATGAAAGCATCCAGATGAATCTGCCGGTTTTATATTATGACGGCAGAAATGCACCTTCTGATTTAGCCCCTTGGATCGAATATTTTGTAAGAGTCATGGTCTTGGCATTTGAAAAAGCAGTTACCTCAATAAAGAATACTGCCATGGAGTTGGATAAATATTTAGATACGGATGATCTAAACAAGAAGGATAAAACTCTTCTCACATATATGTTAAGACGGCCAAATCAATCATTTAAGCCAAAGGAGATTGCAGAATTATTTAGTGTTACACCCAGAGCAATATCAAAATGGGCTAAAGATTGGGTCACAAAAGGCCTTATCGAACCGGCAAGCGGAGAAAAAAGAGTGACTTCATATTTTCTGGGACAGAAATATCGGAGTTAGCGGCAGACAAACAGCGATTATCGAATATGATATAGCCTTCATGCAATTCAAAAACTTCTGTAGAGCAAATTTCTATGGGAGTTTTTTTATTTTTGGAGTTATCAAAATAGTTTGACAATAATATAAATTAGTAGTATTGTTTAGGTATAGAGCGAGCACTCATTCTATGAAATAAAATACAAGCTTACAAAGTCTTAGCCTTGAAACTTTATACTTGTTATCAGCTACCACAACAAAATAAATTAAAAAAGGGGGAAATCATATGCCTGACGAGTTGACCAAGGCGTGCATAAACCTCCATTCTGTGTTAAGAAACCTTGAGGATTTATGCCAGCTGGATCAGGAAGCGAAGTCACTCATCTCAGCCAAGGACATCTCCATTTTGTTCTCTGCAAAGGATGTGCCGGAAGCACTGCTTTCCTTTAAAAACGGAAAGTGCACCATGTCAAAAGGAGCTGGACCCCATGATATCAAGCTATATTTCAAATCTCCCCAGCATTTCAATCAAATGATGGAAGGGAAAGCGAATCCCATCCCGGTAAAAGGAATCACAAAAATCGGTTTTCTGAAAAATGAATTTACCAAGCTCACAGACAAACTTGCCTACTATTTGAAACCCACAGAATTGCTCCTAAAGGACCCAAATTATGCAAATATCAATACCATACTCACTGCCTACACCGCTTTTTTTGCCCTTGCTGAAATAGGCAACAATGACAGGATAGGCAAGCTCAATGCCCACAGGATACCTGACGGCATAATAGCTGTGTCCGTATTGAACGGAGGCCCTTCCATAAGCATCAATGTGAAAGGCGGCAGGCTTGAGGTCATAAAAGGGGCGGCCGAAAAGCCCAGAGCGATCATGTCCTTTGACTCTTTGAGTACGGCCAACGGAGTCCTAAACGGCAAGCTGGACAGCTATACCTGCATAGGGGACGGCAGGCTGGAGATAAAAGGCTATATACCTATGATTGACAACATGAACAAGCTCCTGGCTCAAGTCCCGGCCTATTTGTCTGAATAAAAAGGAGGGAAGTGTATTATGGAAACCTACAGCTATAACAAAAGGGATGAATATTTCAAAAGAGCCGTAAAGGTAATACCCGGGGGAATATACGGTCATCTGGGCCCTGCATCGGGCTGCTATATACCTGCCAATGCATATCCTTTCTTTTCCGAAAGGGCCAAGGGAGCATACTTTTGGGATGTGGACGGCAACCGGTTTATAGACTATATGTGCGCATACGGCCCCAATGTGCTGGGCTATAATGACGAGGAAGTGGATGCAGCGGTAGAAAAGCAAATGAAAGAAGGCAACTGTGTGACAGCACCCTCAACCAGGATGATCGACCTGGCAGAGCTCATGGTGGACACTGTAGAGATGGCGGACTGGGCCTTCTTTGCCAAAAACGGAGGAGATGTCACCAGCTTTGCAGTCATGATAGCCAAGGCAGCCACAGGCAGGAAAAAGACGATAATGGTAAAGGGCGGCTATCACGGCGTTGCCCCCTGGACCCAGAAGCTGGGCTATCCGGGTATCATAGATGAAGATGTATCCAACAACATATATGTGGAATGGAACAAATTTGAACAGATAGAAAGAGCAGTAGCTGAAAATCCGGGCCGGGTCGCCTGCTTCATAGCTACACCTTACCACCATCCCATCTTTACGGACAATGCTATGCCGGAGAAGGATTATTGGCAAAAGGTAAGAAAGCTTTGCACAGATAAGGGCATAGTCCTTGCCATAGATGATGTGCGCTGCGGCTTCCGTCTGGATATGGCAGGCTCGGATCACTATTTCGGATTTAAGGCGGATTTGATGTGCTTTTGCAAAGCACTGGCCAACGGCTGGAACGTTTCAGCACTGTGCGGCATAGATGCATTGAAGGATGCGGCCTCCTCAGTCATGTATACAGGCAGCTACTGGCTGTCGGCGGTACCCTTTGCAGCAGCCATAGCATGCCTCACCAAGCTGAAGAGGATCAACGGGCCTGAATACATGCTGAATCTGGGGAAAAAGCTGACCGACGGTCTCAGGGATATAGGCAGAAGCCATGGCTTTGACCTGGCCATCAGCGGTGCTCCCTCACTTTGGTATATGAGGATAGCCAATGATGATTCTCTTATGCTGCATCAGGAGTGGGTGGCGGAGTGCGTGAGAAGAGGAGCCTTCTTCGCCAATCATCATAACCTTTTCATCAATTGTGCCATGACGGAGGAGGACATAAAATATACCCATGAAATTGCAGATGATGCCTTCAAGGCAGTGAAAAAGAGACATCCTGAATTAGGATAGGGGGAGGATAATATGCCATTAAACCAACAACAGCTAAGGGCTCTGGAGGAAAAGGCCAACGAACTCCGAAATCTGTGCGTCGACACTGTGGTATGGGCGGGAAGCGGCCATATAGGCGGCAGCCTGAGCTCCATAGACATACTGACCATACTGTACTATAAATATATGAATATAGATCCGAAAAAACCGGATTGGGAGGATAGGGACAGATTGATCCTCAGCAAAGGGCATATAGGTGTGGGCTATGCACCGGTATTGGCGGACAAAGGATATTTTGACAAGGAGCTGCTGAAGGAATACAACCACACGGGCTCAAGCCTGGGCATGCATCTGGACTCAAGGAAGGTCCCCGGCGTGGATGCATCAACAGGCTCACTGGGCCACGGGCTGCCTATAGCAATAGGCACTGCATTGGCAGCAAGATTGCTGGGCAAATCCTATATAACCTTCTGCCTGCTGGGGGACGGCGAATGCGACGAAGGCTCCGTATGGGAAGCTGCCATGGCCGCTGCCCACTACAATGTGACCAATATGATAACTATAGTTGACAGGAACCGCTGTATGATAGACGGCCCTACAGAAGAAGTCATGAAGCTGGAGCCCTTCGCAAAGAAATGGGAGGCCTTTGGATTCATAGTGAAGGAGGTAAACGGCCACAGCTTCCCGGAGCTTTCCCGGGCCATAGAGTATGCTCTTGGAGAGAAGAAGGCTCCCTTTGTGATAATAGCCAACACGGTAAAGGGCTGCGGAGTGGATTTCATGGAAAATGACTACCGCTGGCACTATGGCGGGCTGGACTCGGAGAAAATAAAGCAAAGCAAGGACAGCCTTGCAAGATACTATGAAAAAAGGATGAAAGGGGTGTAAAATATGGCGGGATTGACATATACAATGCTGGATACTGCTAATCTTTCTACGGCTGAGCTATACGGAAAGGTATTATGCGATATGGGAGAAATCCATCCTGAGATAGTAGGATTGTCTGCAGACTTGGCAAAGTCAACAAAGATCGGGCTCTTCGGCAGCAAATTTCCCCACCGCTTTTTCAATGCGGGCATAGCCGAGCAGAACATGTTCGGCATGGCTGCGGGAATGGCAAAGGCAGGGCTGGTGCCCTTCGTTTCCACCTTCGCCATATTTACCTCTATGCGCGGACTCGATCAGGTCCATACTGATATATGCTATCAGAACCTGAATGTAAAGATGATCGCCACTCATGCAGGGCTTTCCTTTGGGCAGGCCGGTTCTACCCATCATTGCACCGAGGATCTGTCCATAATGCGCGCCATGGCCAACTGCAAGGTGATAGTGCCGGCAGACGGCATAGAAACTGCAAATGCCGTGCAGGCAGCCTATGAGACCCCGGGCCCGGTATACATAAGGATAAACAGGGGCTTTGACCAAAAGCTCTATGAAAACACTGAGTACGGCTATGAAATAGGCAAGGCAGCAGAGCTTGCGGAAGGAACGGATCTGACCGTGATAGCCTGCGGCTCCTGCGTATATCAGGCGGTGGAAGCTGCAAAGATACTCAATAGCACAGATGGGATCAAAGCAAGGGTCATAAATATGCATACCATAAAGCCCATAGACAGTGGGGCCATACTTAAGGCAATCCGTGAGACCAGAAGGATAATAACCGTAGAAGACCATAATGTCATAGGAGGACTCGGCAGCGCCGTAGCAGAGGTGGTGGCCGGCAGCGGCATGACCTGCGCCTTTAAGATGCTGGGCATTCCCGATACCTTTTCAATAATAGGGCTCCATGAGGACCTCATGGCTTATTACAAAATCGATACCAACGGAATACTGGAGAATGTGAGGGAGCTCATGGGCAAGGACTTCGAGGAAGACGAAAACTGGGATGACGAGGTGTAGCTTATGACTGGGTTAGATGATATATATTCAAGCAGGATTTTTTTAAATGCTGTGCTCCCTCTTGTAAAGGTTATCGTTGAGAATGATGAAAGCCTGGGCAAAGGCTTTCAAGGTAAGAATGCCAAGATACAAATAAGCGCCAAAACAGACGAAGGAAAGGTCGGAACTCATTTCATAATAGAGGATGGGGTATGGACCGTAAAAAAAGGAATAACGGACTCACCGGACATTGAGCTGGAGTTTAAGAGCATCACTGCCTTCAATGACTTTTTCAAGGGCAAGAGCAAAAAGCTCCCCAGGATCATCGGCTTGAGAAAGCTGGGACTCCTTATATCCACCTTCAAGGCTCTCCTCAAGATGGCGGCCATGCTGGGCGCCAAGGAGCCGCCCAAGGAGGAGGAGGACAAGGAGCTCCTGGTCAAGCTATATTTTTACCTGCTGTCTGCCGGCATCAGCCAGCTGAACAAAGCAGAGCATCCCGAGATTTCCAAATGGGCAAAGAAAAGCCCGGATAGAGTATATGCCTGGGCAGTGAACGGCAAGCCGCAGCTATGTGCATATATAAGGGTAAAGGCAGGCAATACCAAATCCGCCAGGGGACAATACACGCGCTCCAAGCCCTTTTTCACCATGCGCTTTGACTCTGTGGACAGCGCTTTGGGCATATTGCTCCAAACAGATAACCTTATAGAAGCCACTATAAAGGGCCGGCTCATAATGGAGGGCGCCCCCGAGTTCGGCGCCCAGATAGGCGAATTCATGACCATGGTCGGAGACTATGCGAAATAAAGGAGTTGTTTTCATGAAAGTGCGTTCTTTAAGCCATGCAGGGCTTACAGTATCAAGCTTTGAAAAAGCAGTGAAATGGTATCATGAAAGCTTTGGGTGCTGGCTCATATCGGAGCAAACCCTCCCCAGGGAGCAGGTCAAGGAGTTGCAGGAGCTTTACGGGGTAGAGGATGCATCGGTGAGATTGGGCTTCTTGAGATTCCCCAAAGGCGGGGTCGTTGAAATATTCGAATTCGCCCCTTCGCTTCCGGTGGAAAAGATGCGGTGGAACAAACCGGGGCCTACCCATATAACATTGGATGTAAAGAATGTGCAAAGGTGGTATGAGCATTTAAAGAATAAAGGAGTATATTTCTTCTCTCCGCCTCAGGATACTGACGGCAACAAATGGGTCTTTATGAAGGACCCGGACGGCAACCTCATAGAGCTCATAGACCTGAAGCTCAATTATCCGGCCATAAGGGTAATGGGAAGCTTGATAGGCAAGATTATGGCCGGGGGAAAATTTAAAAAATACTATACGGAGTAGTGTTGATATGGAAGAAAGACAAAATCACAAGGTAAAAGAAATAATTGACGGCCTGGGAAACTGGTTTCTGGATGAAGAAAGGCTGAAACAGGGAAGGATGACAGATGAGCTCTATCCCTATGAGAAGCTTTTTGAGCCCATACAGATAAACAGGCTGAAAATAAAAAACCGCATAGTGATGGCTCCCATGGGCAATGTATCCATGGCAGACGAGACGGGAAAGCCGGGTCAAAAGATGATAAAGTATTTCATAGAGAGGGCAAAGGGGGGAGCAGGGCTCATAACCAGCGGCATGACTCCCGTATCATGGAAGGCCGATCCATCTTACGGAGATCTGGACTCTACGGGGATCTTTCCGAGGATAGACAGCCACAGGACTGCCTATTCCGGCTGGAGGGACATAGCTGAGGGCTGTCATTCCTATGGAGCCAGGTTCTTCATCCAGCTTGCACCGGGCATGGGAAGGGTAGGCAATCCGGAATGCCTGACGAAGAAATACAGGCTTCCCATATCATCTTCCTGGAACAGCAACTGGTATATACCCCAGATACTATGCAGGCCTCTCACCGACAGAGAGTGCAGAAGGATAATAAGGAATACGGGACAAATATCCGTTGATGCAAAGGAACTGGGGATAGACGGCGTATACCTTCATGGTCACTCCGGCTATCTTATAGAGCAGATGACGGACCCTGCCTATAACAGGAGAAAAATGGGAAGGTATAAGGGCTGGCAAAGCTTCGGACTGGATATGGTAAGAGAAATAAGGAGGAGATGCGGAGCCTATTACCCGATACATTACAGGATAGACCTTTCGCTGGCCCTCAGGGAGACCTACGGAGAAAAGATGGATGAGGATAAGATACTGAGAAAGTTCAGAAACGGCCGTACCGCAGATATGACGCTGGACTATATGGAGAACCTTGTCAAGGCGGGAGTGGATGCCTTTGATGCAGACCTGGGCGGCTATGATAGCTGGTGGCTCCCCCATCCGCCTAACGGAATGCCTCCCGGGGTATATATAGAGATAGCCCGTCTGGTAAAGGAGCATTTTGATAAAAGGGGAATAGTATCCAATGCAGGCTTTCCCATACCGGTAATGGCTGTGGGAAAGCTTGGCTATCCCGATCTGGCAGAGAGGGCATTGAGAGAGGGCAAATGCGATATGATAATGCTGGGCCGTCCTCTGCTGGCGGATCCCTACTGGCCTCAGAAGGTTTATTCGGGCAGGGTGAAGGAAATAATACCATGTATAGGAGACCATGAGGGCTGCCTGGGGCAGTTTGCCGTCGGAGGCCATCCCCATTGTGCGGTAAATCCCAGGACCGGTTTTGAAGACATTTATCAGGATGATATGAAGCCTGCGGAGAGGAAAAAGAAGATAGCGGTGGTGGGGGCAGGGCCGGCAGGAGCCGTATTGGCCTGCACTGCCGCCGGGAGAGGTCATGAGGTGGTGCTCTACGACAAGAATGACAAGGCAGGAGGCATGCTCATCCCGGGCTCCCGTCCCAAGATTAAGTTTGAAATAGCAAACTATATGGAGTATATTAATAATGAAATAAGGCGGATCTCGAAGAATTATGAACTGAAGGCCTTTTTCGGTACTGATGTAAACCGGGATATGCTCAAGGCCGGAAGCTTCGATGCCATAGTGACTTGCACCGGAACAAAGCCTTCAAAGCCACCACTGCCGGGGATAAATCTCCCCTATGTCATAACGGGAGCAGATTTTCTCAAAAATCCTGAGACGGCTGATAAGGCAGAGAAGGTGGTGGTCATAGGCGGCTCCGACGTAGGCTGCGAAGCTGCTTATATGCTGGCTTATGAAATGGGCAAGAAGGTAAAGGTTGTGGAGATGACCCCTTACTTCATGAAAAAGACCTGCACCTCCAACAGATTCTTTATGATACATCACCTGGAGGCTGCGGGAGTAGAGCTGATAAACTGCGCCAGGCTCATCGGCATAGACGAAGGCTTAGTGGAGGTCATGAGGAACACATCGGACACCGTGCCTGACCCGTATATAACATGGACCCCTGCCCTCGCAGACAATATAGAAAACCCCTTTGCGAAGAAGTTGGAGGAGGCGGAGCGGCCAATGAAGCTGGAAGCGGACCTGGTACTGATATGCACCGGCGCAATACCCGATGATAAGCTTTACTACGAATGCATCAAAGAGCATACCGCTCCCGAAATATACAACATAGGCGATTCCTTTACCGGCGGCAGGGTACTGGAAGCGGTAAAGGCAGGTTATGCCCTGGGTACCACAATATGAACGGAGGCTAAAAATGATACAAAGTGAGAAACAGGTATTTTATAAAAGCACTTTTGAAAAAATATCCGAAGACAAGAGGGAAAAGATTTTTGAAGTAGCCATATCCGAGTTTGCATCAAACGGATACAGCTCCACAAACATAAATACCATAGCCAAAAAAGCAGGAATAAGCATCGGCTCTATGTACAGCTACTTTGCATCCAAGGAGGATTTGTTTCTCACTATTGTTGATGAGGGCTTTCACCTTCTGGAAAAAGCATTAGAAGAGATCCATCCGGATGAGGGCAATATCTTTGAAATAATAGAGAGGCTTTTCAGGGTCACCAGAGAATATGCGGAGAATTATCCCGAGATGAACCAGATATATCTCGATCTCAGCACCCAGGGCCTCTCCGGATTATCCAGCAGGCTGTCATGGCAGATGGAGTCCATCACTGCAAAGCTCTATGCTCAAATCCTGAGAAAAGCCAAGGAGCAAGGAACAATATCTCCTGATATCGATGATCAGCTGGTATCCTTCTGCCTGGACAATCTTTTGGTGATGTTCCAATTCTCCTTCACTTCCGATTACTACAAGGATAGAATGAAAATCTTCCTTGGCGATGACGGGGTGAAAGATGAGGAGAGGATAATAGAAGGCATAATGGAATTCGTAAGAAAAGCTTTGGAGAAATAACAATATTTATAATATGCAGCTATAGTTGTTCTTTATTAAAGAACAACTATTTTGTCATTTTAAGGCAAAAATATATACTCATAATATAAGCAGTTCTGGAAACCTTTTCACATCTTTGGGCGTCTATATATATTGAAAGCGCGTTTTACATCATAACCAACAATTTTATAGACAAACGCATTTTACGGTTTGTTTTACATAGCACGCTAAGCTTGATAAAAACTAAAAATTATTATGAAGGAGGTTTTTTAATGAAAAAACTGCTGGCATTTGTGTTGGCCTTTACAATAGCTTTTTCTGTCATGGGATATGCGCCTGGCTATGCGGCTTGGGGTGTAAGCCCTGAAGCGAGCACCCTCGCCGATATCGGCATGCTGGAAGGCGATGGCCACGGGGTTACATGGGAATATACCCAAAAACAGATGAACAGATTTACTGCAGCCATATCCATCCTCAAGCTGCGAGGGCTGTATGAAGAGGCATTGAACTACAGCGGCACTGCAAATTTTGCAGACAAGAATGAGGTATTGTGGGCAGACGGCCGCGCCATATTGGCTTACCTCAAGGCAAACCCCGATCTGGGCTTCATAGGAGACGAGAGGGGGCGTTTCGGACCCTATAACAATATAAACGAGCAGGCCTATTACAAGGTTCTGCTGGAAACCCTGGGCTACAAGCAGGCGGTAACAGGGGTCAAGGGAGACTTTACCTGGGACGGCACTTTGAAATTTGCAGAGTCTATAGGCTTGAAGCCCTCCAAGGAAGCAAAGTTTACCATAGATCTGCTGTCCAAGGCTACTGTATCGGCTTTGAAGGCAAAGACCAAAGACGGAAAGGTTTATATCAATGTTCTTGTGGACACAGGCAAGATCAGAAAATCTACAGCCATAGCTGCCGGGCTTATGAAGGATATCATAGATGTAGAGGCAAAGAGTGCAAAGGCTGTGGGAAATACAGTGATAGAAGTGGTTTTCACCAAGAACATAGACAGGTATGATGGGGAAAATCTGGATAACTACTCTGTCCAGGGCTTGTCGATCAAGTCTGCAGACCTGGCTGGGGCAGATACGGTAAGGCTGACGACATCGAGCATGAGCTCAGGAAAGCTATACACGCTGAACGTAGGCAATACAAAGCTTAAATTCACCGGCGTAGCAAAAGCATCAGGATCTCCGAGGATAAAAAATGTTAAGAGTGAAGATGTTGAGACAGTCGTTATTGAGTTTGACAAGGAATTGGATTTTGCTTCTGCCACCAATGCTTCAAATTACAGCATATCAGGCATTGATGTAGTAAAGGCAGAACTGGAAGGCAAAAAAGTTACTTTATCCACTTACGGCCTGGTAGGAAGAAAGCAATATACAGTGAAGGCGACAAATATAAAATCCATCGACGGTGTAGCTTTAAGATCCGACAGCAGATCCTTTTACACCAGATTGGATACCACCGCTCCTTCACTCAGGGATGTTAAGGCCGAGACAAATCAGCGAGTGGTAATAAAGTTTTCCGAAGCTGTTACCAGAGCCTCGGCAGAGGATGTGGGGAACTATCTGATAAAAACGGTTGGCACAGAGCTGGGCATCTTGGAGGCTCAGCTGGTTGGAGATGATGAGGATACGGTGGAGCTGATCACAGAGCCTCAAAAAGCCGGAGCCAGATATGAACTGACCGTAGAGAATATAAGCGACAAGACAAAGGCTGCCAATGTGATGAAAAAAGCGGCTAAGAAAACCTTCTACGGCATGAGGGTGGACACTTCGGCACCTCAGCTTTCCAAAGGCGATCTCAAGGCCCTGTCCAGAAACTATATCCAGGTGGTATTCAGCGACAGCAGCAGATTTAATGAAGCTACTGTATTGGATGCGAATAATTACGAGATTACCAGAAATGACAGGTACAAGGAAAGCATATATGTAGAGAGCGTGGAAAAGGTATCCCATGCCGATGGCAAATACAAAGTCATGCTTCGTGTGGAGGACCTTGACGTAAACAGTTCTTATACTGTGACGATTTTTAATATAGAAGATGAATTCGGCAACGTAATGGAAAAAAACAACAGCGGAACCCTGAGGGTATCCCGGGATGATTTTGCGGCAGCTACTGTCAAGAATTATAAAGTAGTGGGCGGCAATAAAATTGAGATATACTTCACAAAACCCTTGGATGAGAAAAGTGCAGAGGATATTGCAAATTATGAGATAAATAACGATATAGGCTCTCCTATAGGTGCAAAATATGAGGATGAGAAGGTTACGCTGGAGACCGCATCCATGACGGAAGGAAAGATATACAAGATAAATATAAACGGAGTTGTGGATGCTACAGGCAATAGATTGAAGCTGAGCTTTGAATTCAGAGCCATAGCAGGGGAGAATGACCTGCGAGGCCCTGAGCTCCAATATGTCTATACAGTAAATAAGTATGTAGTGGCTGCAGTATTTGATGAGCCCGTGAGCTACACAACAGGCGGCAGCGATGCAACGGCTATGGTATTAAAGGCAGGCAACAAAACCATCAAGCTTTATGCCAAAGCCACAACAGATGATGGCAGGACCATAGAGTTTTCCAATGTGGAAGAGGGCAAAACTCTATCAGGTTATGGAGTTTATACCATAGTCAAAGAAGATTCCTTAAAGGGCATAAGAGACAAATCGGTGAACAGGAATGCTTTTGACAGGAGCTATTCATGGGATTATGGCATGGATATATATGGCAACGATGAGGAGCCCGAGGTTCCCGAGATATTATATATCACCCAGAGGGACGGCAAAACCTTTGAATTGGAAATGTCAAAGAAAGTAGTGGTCAAAAATAGCAAAGCAAGCACAATAGGTACTCCTTCCGCCACCTTTGATGTAAAAGTGGAAAGAGAAGACGATAAGCTGGTGACCTTTACTATCAGTTCCACTAAGTATATTGACAACAACAAAGACTACAAGGTAGATTTGAGCAAGATATTGACGGATAAGCACGGCATTAAAGCTAAGAATACCGATAGCGGCTACACCATGCTCTACGGCGAATACAAAGATGAGGATAAGCCGTATATACTCACTGTTACCGCTATAGACAGATTGACAGTGGAGATCGAGTATAACGAAGCTATAGGATATGAAGGCAGATATACCATAAAGAATGCGGATGATTATAGCAAATACAAGACTATAACCAATTCCCTGAAGAAAATCGATAAGAACAAGGTCATATTGACTCTGGGCCAGCCTCTTGAGGGAAGATACGAATACATTCTGATCATAGATTCCCAGGCCAAAGACTTGGTAGGCAACATCAGCGAGAATATAAGGGGAGAAGAATTCTACTTCACAGGCACAGACCTGGCCCCCGTCAAGGTGCCTGAGATGGATGATCAGATTGCGGCAGATGCGGTTATCAATAAAATAGCCGCACTGCCCACGGATATAAAGCTGACAGACAAAGAAGCGGTAGAGGATGCGGCAGCTAAATATAATGCGCTGACATCAAAGCAAAAGCAGCTGGTCACCAATTACAGCAAGCTGTCTGAGTCCCAAACGGAGATATCCAGATTAGCAGAAGAGCAAAGGAAGGCGGAAGAAGCAAAACGCCTTGAAGAGGAGCAAAAAAGGATCAAGGAAGATAGGGCAAAGGCAGCAGCAGTGGAAAAGAAGATCAATGATCTTCCGGTGACTGAGATGCTAAAGCTGGGAAATAAGAAAGCTGTGGAAGAAGCGAGAGAAGCATATAAAGCTTTGACAGCCGGACAGCAAGTATATGTAACTAACTATACAAAGCTTGAAAATGCTGAGAAAAGAATAGCAGCATTAGAAGAGGAACAAAAGAAAACTGAGGAAGAGCAAGGCAGAATCAAGGCTGATAAAGAGAAAGCAGCTGTAGTAGAAAAGAAGATCAATGATCTTCCTGCAATAGAGATATTAAAGCTGGAGAACAAGAAGGCCGCAGAAGAAGCAAGAGGGGCATATAATGCCTTAACAGCCGAGCAGAAAGCATATGTTACTAACTATGAAAAACTTCTAAGGGCTGAGGCAAAAATAGCGGTCCTGGAGGAAGAAGCTAAACACCTGAAGGAAGAAGAAAACAGAATTAAGGAAGATAAAGCAAAAGCAGCAGCAGTGGATGAGAAGATAAATGCTCTTCCGGTGCTGGAGATGCTAAGACTGGAAAATAAGGATGCTGTAAAAGAAGCAAGAGAAGCATATAAAGCCTTGACAGCCGAGCAGAAAGCATATGTAACAAATTATCAGAAGCTTGTAAATGCTGAAGCAAGAATAGCAGAATTGGAAGAGGAAGCAAAGCGGCTTGAAGAGGAGCAAAACAGGATCAAGGAAGATAAAGCAAAAGCAGCGGCAGTGGAGGAGAAGATCAATGCCCTTCCTGGATCGTTGGTACTGGAAAACAAGAAGGCCGTAGAAGAAGCAAGGGAAGCATACAAAACTTTGACAGCTGAACAGCAAGCCTATGTAACTAATTATCCTAAGCTTGTAGATGCAGAGGCAAGAATATTAGAATTGGAAGAAGAAGCTAAGCGGCTTGAGGAAGAAAGGATAAAGAAAGAAGAAGAGGAAAGACGTCTTGAAGAAGAGCGAAGAAAAGCTGAAGAAGAAGCTAACAAGGCAGCAGAGTCTGCAGTGAATAAACTGGAAGCTGAAGCCGGAGAAGAAGGAATAGGTGTTCAGTCAGCAGCGCTGGCAATACGTGTTCAAGAGCTGAAGAACTCTCTTTCCATCTATCTCGGACCCCCTATAGCTCCTGAAAAAAGATCTATTGTGGATATGGCGATGAATGCAGCAAAGAGGGCTTCAGATCAGGTTGAGGCAAAGATCCAGTCTGCCAGAGCCTTAGAAGCTCCTGCAAGGGAGGTTGTTGGCAATCTTGAGGAAGGCAGCTTAAAGTCCGCTTTGAATGGAAGGATCTCAGCAGCAATAGCAAAGATTGAGAAAGCAGCGGAGACATCAGAACTTCTCAACGGAGAAATATCGACAGTGAAGGACGCCCTTGACGTTGAAGATGCAAAGGCGGCGCTTATAGTTGGAAGCTTCAAATTTGATCTTCTGCATCCTGCATTATCAGTGGAGCCAAGAATTTTAGCTCTCAAGCCCCACGCAAACGGAGCAGTTTACAAATATGCAGAAGTAGGCAATATGGTTGACGGAAAGTATGTAAAATACAATATCATTAAAGAGGGCAAAAGCCCGCTTTTGGAAATCGTAAAAGAAACCGGAGATATAATAGTCACAAGAGATATAGCTGATGCTGACATGATACTGAAGGTTGAAGCAGCAAAAGGAAGCAGCGTTGGAATGAAGCTGTTCAAGGTAAACATACCCACAGATCCGGCAAAGCCTGTGACGATAGAGGCAGTGCAAGAAGCTCCGGTTAAATAAAAAACATAAAAAAGCAATCGGCAGATAGTGCGTTTTCACTGTCTGCCGATTGCTTTTTTATGCGACTTCCGGAGATGTTGATTCATGCTGTACGGGTTCAGTTTCTACGAGTTATCCAGCAGACCAATGTACAGAATCCTTGAGCTTTTCCATTCTTTCTTCATTTATAAATAGCGGAAAATAAGGTTAATTAAGAGATTATGTAGTTGCTTGAAATATAAACCAGCCATCCTTGACCGAAAACTGGTATACACCGCCATGCTTTTCCACGATATGCGCCATGCTTTTTGTGCCAAAGCCATGTCCCTTTTCTTTTGATGCAGGAAAGCCCTGATGGAATATCGGTTCTGTATGATAGCTGTTGCGGATGTCAATGCACAGCTTATTATTCTTGGAATACACACGCAGCTTTATATATCGTTCATTACTGTCTGTTATATTTTCACAGGCATGTATGGCGTTTTCCAAAGCGTTTGACAAGAGAGAACAAAGTTCGGTGTCGCTGAAAGGAAGCGAGTCAGGCAGCTTCGCTTCTACCGTCAATAGGATTCCCGATTGTTTTGCTTTGGAGGCGAAAGCGGACAAGATCAGATTGACGGTTTCGTTTTCGCAAAAACGTATGGGCGTGATTGCGTCCATGTCGGACTGAGCAGTCCGTAGATATTCTTTGATCTCCTCTATGTGTTCCTCGGATGCCAGCCCCTGCAAAAGAGCCAAATGGTGGCGCATATCGTGCCGATAGGACGCGGCATTCTGCTGCAGCTGCCGCAGAGAAGCAAACTCAGTCTGCGCCAGTCTAAACTGCGTATCCAGCATATCCCGCTCTCTTTGAATGCTTGCCTGTTTTTGCGTCTCAGCGTAGTAAAGGATGACAAACACAAAATAGAAAATAGATATTGTTGAGGGCATGAACTGTACCGCCCATTTAGCGCCTCGGTAAAGCACATCGGTGTAGATGGTGGTAGCGTAGTCGAACAGATAGTAAAAAAGCGGTACTCCTCCTAAAAACAAGCAAGATTTAGTGGACACCTCCATAAGCTGTCGGACGGACCCGGCCACATACCTTTTCAGGAAATAGTAGAACAGAAACACAGCCGCAATATAAAAAGCGTGGTCTGCAAGTCTGCTGCCAAAGGCGGCTCCCGCAAGGAAACCGATCCAGCGCGGCGCTTGACAGCAAAGATAGCCGGAAAGCACGCTAACGGTAGATATAAGCCACGGACGTTTATAGTATAGGGAGAATATCACTATCAGCGGCAGGTGGATAATCAGTGGATACAGCTTTGATGTCAAATCCAAGCCCAAGAGCCACCAACTGGCGGTCTGAACGAAAAGAAAAATTACACAAAGCAAGCCGGCAATAAGCTTGTTTTTCCTTGTGGGTTCTATTCCCGCAAATAGAACCGACACCGCTATGCCGAAGACCAGAGAAAATCCAAATCGTAGGAGTCCTATCACTGTTACTATCATTCTAAAGCACCTCCCTCCATTTGATAATTCAGATACTGGTCCTTAATCTCCTTCGCTTTACCTTGGGCAGCAGGAACAGAAGCAAGAGTCTGTAAGGTCACTTGATGATTTTCTATGGTATCTATATACTTCATATTCACAATATAGGAGCGGTTTTGTCAAAAACACGGATTTCCTTTGCCACATCAATGCCCATAAAGCCCGGCATAATAATATCCAGGCAGTATATATCAAACCGCTTTCCTTTTTCCAAGGCCGAAACCAGCTCAAATCCGTTTCTCCACCCTCATTTTAACATAATAATTGGTTATTCGACACTATATTTCATGTCGAAAAAAGCATGTTTCATGCAGCGGACGGTTTTGAGAACGAGATTTTTGATAGATTGAATGCAAGAGAATGTTCCCTGCAAACTACCCGACAGAAAATAGAGGATTTGAAATAAAAACATTCCGCTGACATTATTGTAATTCCTCAACCATACGGTACCCTACACCAACCTCTGTAACAATATATTTTGGTTCAGCAGGATTTATTTCCAGTTTTCTTCTTATGTTTGCCATGTTAACCCGAAGTGCTTGTATTTCACTTGAATAGGTTTCATTTATATAGGGCCCCCATACTTCCTTTATAATAAAATCATGGGTAAGCACTTTACCTATATATTTAGAAAGCAGCACGATGATTTTATATTCAATAGGAGTAAGATGTATTTCTTTCCCGGCAACTGATACAATTCTTTTGCTATAATTAATTTCCAGATCTCCTAAGGTAATTTTATCGGCTTCAGACGGGCTTCCAATGGAAATCTTTTGATGATGCCGAAGCCCGGTTCTTATTCTCGCCAACAGCTCAGAAGTCCCAAAGGGCTTTGTAATATAGTCATCTGCTCCTAAATCAAGGGCTTCCACCTTTTCACGCTCATGACCCCGGGCCGATACAACAACGACAGGTATATTCGTCCACTGCCTGATCGTTTTTAATACTTCTATGCCATCCATATCGGGCAAGCCTAAATCTAGCAGAATCAAATCAGGGCAATAAGAAGCTGTCATTGAAACCGCGTCCTTTCCCTTTGAGGTTTTAATTACATTAAAATCGTTTGAAGATAGTATTGCGGAAATAAAGTTGCATATGCCTTCTTCATCTTCCACTATTAGAATTAAGGTTTTATTATCCATAGCTTTCGCTTCCTCCCAGCGGCAGTATAAATTTAAAAACTGCACCGCCTTCCTTTTTATTGGTTGCTTCCATTTTACCATTATGCGCCTTTATAATGGACATGCATATGGATAGGCCTATTCCCAAGCCTCTTGATGAGTCCGAGCTTCGCTTCCTGCTTGGGCTATAACTCTCAAACAAATGAGGAAAATCCTGTTCTGAAATTCCTTCTCCATGGTCAACTACTTGGAATACAGCGTCATTACCGTCCTTTTTTACTTCCACTTCAATAACGGAATCCTCAGGTGAATGTTTGACAGCATTTTCAATTAGGTTTATAAGGACCTGTTCAATAAGCGTCCCATCCATGGGAATCATCAAAAGCTCATCGGGAGCTTTGGCCGTAATCTTACGGTTTTGAAATCTTTTACGAGTGCGGTTGATGGCTTCGGCTACGATTTCTTCAGCAGCCTCCGGAGTTCTTGTAACATTCATAGTCCCTTCATTGATACGTGTAACGGAAAGGATATTCTCCACCATGCGAATAAGCCACTGGGAATCCTCTTTAATATTGGAAACCAGCTTGTCATGAGTCTGTTTATCAAGGCAATCGCCGCTTTCAAGTATGGCGGAGCTTGCACCTGAGATGCAGGTGAGCGGGGTGCGCAGATCATGGGAAATTCCTCTAAGCAAATTACTTCGCATTTTTTCCTTTTCCGATTCGATTACTATCCGCCGCTGCTCATCGGATAAGTATTGGCGCTCCAAAGCCATTGCTACTTGTGAAGTAAGCATATGCAAAAATGCACGGTTGCTTTGGCTGAGCTGTCCCGTAGCGCAGGATAAACCAATTACTCCCAGCACATTTCCTTGTGAGATAACAGGTATATAAAAAGCACCTGCTCCCATGAGGGTATCCGTACCCGCACCTGCGTATTTTTGATTGATGAATACCCAGTGGGCAACAGCACGCTCATCTTCCGATAATAGGAAGGAAGCATCCGAGTCTGCGGATGACTGCATAAAAGCATATTTTGAGCTGTTCTCCGGGTCTTGCGTGTAAAAAATTGCGGAGCGGTCAAAGAGTTTTGTAATATAGTCATTTGTCAGGTTCATTATATTTTCAAGTCCTCTGGTTCCTAAGAGTTTTTTATTAATTTCATATAACACCTCCGTACGGTGTTCTCTTTCTACGGCAAGACGTGCATGTATTTTTACACGGATGGTAAGGGCACTTGTTATCAAAGCCACAAGGAGCATGATGAAAAAGGTAATAGGATATCCGGGCTGTATCGCATTAAAGGTATAATACGGAATCGTAAAAAAGAAATTAAATGCAAGCACACTTAATACGGAAGCAACAGCACCATAAATATATCCCGTTGTGATTCTTGAAATCATAAGTACGGACAGAATATATACCATTATAATATTTTGATCGCCGATATCAAAAGCTTGAAGAACCATGCAAAATAGGGTGGCTGCAGTTAAAAGCCCAAAGGTTTTCAATGCATCAGTCCATGAAAAAAGCAGATTCTGCTTTATTGTCCTTTTCTTTGGATTTCGATAGTTTTTTTGTGTCGTATTACCGGGAATAATATGAATTTCTATGCTGGGCAGAAGAGAAATAAGCTTATCCTCAAGATCTGTTTCAAACAGGCTTTTCAGTGTTTTCTTATTCCTGCTTTTCCCTATGACAATATTGGTAATTCCTGAAAGCTTGGCATATTCTGCGATAATGGCTGCAATATCATCTCCGTTTAGTGTTATTATCTCAGCACCCAATCTCTCAGCCAGATCAAGATTGATACGAATGCTTTTCTTTTCTTCTTCCGTAAAATATCGGCTCTCCATGTTTTCTACATAGGCTGCTATCCATGGCGCATGAAAGGCTTCAGCTGTTCTTGCCGCCCAACGGATGCATTTGGATGAAGATGGTGAAGAACCGACACAAACCAGCAGCTTGATGCTGGCCATTTTTTCTGCCATACGCCGTTCGTTCTGATTTTCATGGCTGATTCTATCCGCAGCCTTGCGCATAGCAATCTCACGCAGAAGACAAAGGTTTTCTCTGGTAAAAAAATTTTTCATAGCTGTTTTGGCTCTTTCAAGCCGATAAATTTTTCCTTCCTCAAATCGTCTTAGGAGTTCATCAGGTTCGATATCTATGAGCTTAACATTATCCGCATTGTCAAAGATATAGTCAGGGACTGTTTCGCGAACAGTAACTTTTGTGATATCCTGAACCACATCATTCAAACTCTCAATATGCTGAACATTTATTGTTGTGCAGACATCAATTCCGGCATTGAGAAGCTCTTCTATGTCCTGATATCGTTTTTTGTTGCGGACTCCCCAAGCATTGGAGTGGGCAAGCTCATCAACCAGAATAAGTTCGGGCTTCCTGCTGAGTGCTGCATCTAAATCAAATTCTTTCAGTTGAATATTTTTGTGATTTATGATCTTTGGAGGTAAAACAGGCAATCCGCTTAGCAGCTGCATTGTTTCAGGCCGGGTATGAGGTTCTATATACCCGGCCACAACATCAATACCGCTTTTTAACTGATTCTGGGCATAATCAAGCATAGCATAAGTCTTGCCTACACCGGCTGCATAGCCAAAGAAAATTTTAAGCTTACCTGTTTTTACGGATCTGTCGGCGCCGATGCTTTCCAGAATAATGTCCGGATTGGGACGCTGTTCATAATTATTTACCATAAAATCCCTCCTTTTTTAAGTATGTCATTAAACTTGCTCTAAAGCAAGCCATCAAGTGATAAATTCACTTTTAATACATTTACCGACGGTTCACCCCAAAATCCCAGGAATCTTCCCGTGGTATATTTGCTTATAATTTCTCTGACTGCATATTCACTGAGACCTCTTTCCCTTGCAATACGCGAAACCTGATACTCAGCTGCTGCCGGTGTAATATTAGGATCAACACCGCTGCCTGAAGCAGTAATCAGGTCCATAGGAATTTCCGCATCATTATCAGGGTCAAAGGAATGCCACCAATCGATTCGTTCCTTTACAAGCTTTTCCTGCTCTTTGCTTACAGGTGACAGATTCGTTGTACCCATAGGCCTGCCTATTAGATACTCCGGTTTCGTAAATTTTTGAGCAATCAAAGCAGAACCATAATCTTTGCGTGTTCCGTCTCTTAGTGTGATGGTAATGATGCTGCCATTAGCCTGAATAGGGAATACTGTCTGAGCAATAACGGTAACGATGCCCGGATAAATGATCCCGCATAGTATTGTCATAATGATGTAGCACAAAAATACCTGCTTGAGAGCTTTAAGATTTTTTCTCACATTATTTCACCTCACACAAGACCGCATGCGGTCAGTACTATATCAATAAGCTTAATTGCTCCAAAGGGTGCAAGAATGCCACCTAAGCCATAAATCTTCATATTCCTTTTTAAAAGCTTTCCGGCCGGCATTTCATCATATTTTATTCCCTTCAAAGCCAAAGGAATCAGTGCGACGATGATCAATGCATTATATATAATGGCTGACAGGATGGCACTGGTTGCATTTGTCAGTCTCATGAAATTGAGGGAGTCAAGTTGAGGATAAATGCCAAAAAACAGTACAGGTATGATAGCAAAGTATTTTGCTACATCGTTGGCAACACTAAAAGTGGTCAGTGCTCCCCTTGTCATTAGCAGCTGCTTCCCTATCCTTACGATATCAATCAGCTTCGTTGGGCTTGAGTCTAAATCCACCATGTTTCCGGCTTCCTTGGCAGCTTGTGTGCCTGTATTCATGGCCACTGCCACATCTGCTTGTGCAAGGGCCGGCGCATCGTTAGTACCATCGCCTGTCATAGCTACAAGATGTCCCTTGGCTTGATAATTACGAATAAGATTAAGCTTTGCTTCCGGCGTTGCTTCTGCAAGGAAGTCATCCACACCTGCCTCTGCAGCGATGGCTGCAGCGGTCATAGGATTGTCGCCGGTTATCATGATGGTTTTTATGCCCATTTTTCGCAAATCTTCAAATCGATCTTTGACGCCGTTTTTTATGATATCTTTAAGGTAAATAACGCCTAATACCTTATTGTTCTTAGCAACTACAAGAGGTGTTCCCCCTTCTCCCGCAACTCGTTTGACGATTTCATCGCATTCATCCGGATAAATTCCGCCTTTATCCAGCACAAATTTTTTTATGGCTTCGGCAGCACCTTTTCGGATTTCATTGCCCTGATAGTCAACCCCGCTCATTCTTGTTTTTGCAGAGAATTCCACGAATGCAGCGCCTAGCTTGGACAGATCTCTGCCTCTTAGGTTGAAGCGGTCTTTTGCCAGTATTGCTATGCTTCTTCCTTCGGGAGTCTCATCCGCAATTGAGGAAAGCTGTGCAGCATCGGCAAGTTCACGTTCTGTCACTCCGCCTAAGGGGATAAATTCGCTTGCCTGTCTGTTTCCCAGTGTGATAGTACCTGTTTTATCCAATAAGAGTATATCCACATCTCCTGCAGCTTCGATAGCGCGTCCGCTCAGAGCCAGCACATTGGCCTGATTCAAACGGCTCATGCCGGCAATGCCGATGGATGAGAGAAGGGCTCCAATGGTTGTGGGTGCCAAACATACAAGCAGTGCAATTATATTAGTTATGGAGACGGCGGAACCTGCTTCAGCCTGTTTGCTTGCAAAATCTGAAAAGGGCAGCAGTGTTGCGGTTACAGCAAGAAAAATAATGGTAAGAGTTACTAGCAATATCTGGAGCGCAATCTCATTGGGAGTTTTCTTTCTGGAGGCACCCTCTACCATGGAAATCATTTTATCAAGGAAGCTTTCCCCCGGCTGGGCTGTTACCCGAATAACCAGCCAGTCGGATACCAGAGTAGTGCCTCCCGTTACAGCACTTTTGTCACCGCCGGATTCACGTATGACGGGAGCGGATTCGCCTGTGATTGCACTTTCATCTACCGATGCGGCTCCTTCGATTACCTCTCCATCCATAGGTATCTGTTCACCGGCTTTTACATATACAATATCTCCTTTTTTTAAGGTGTTGGACAATACTTCCTCATAATCTTCTATATCAGCCGCTGATTTCAGTTTTTTAGCTTTTACATCTTTTCTGGACTTTCTCAGGGTGTCGGCCTGAGCTCGGCCTCTGCCTTCAGCCATGGCTTCCGCAAAGTTGGCAAAAAGCACGGTAAACCACAGTATCAAAGCAATGGCAAGTGTGTAGACCGGGCTTTCATCTTTAATACCGGCAAAAGATAGCAAATATAGCATCGAAGTTAATACAGCTCCTATATAGACTACAAACATTACAGGGTTTTTAATCTGAGTTTTTGGCAAAAGCTTAACGAAAGACTGCTTGATTGCATCGATAAATATATTTCTTTCTAAATTTTTACTATTCATATAGCTCACCTCATTTAACAGTGGTAAAATAATCGGCAATGGGTCCTAACGCTAAAGCAGGGAAAAAGGTAAGTGCACCTATTATCAGGATTATTGATATTAACAGTCCCACGAACATAGCATTGCTTGTGGAAAGTGTCCCTTCACCCGGGGCTACCGTCTTCTTACGTGCAAGGTTCTCTGCAAGATATATAGCTGCTGCCATAGGCACAAAGCGTACTATCAGCATAATGACTCCTCCTGTAGTATTTGTAAAAACCGTATTAGCTGCATAGCCTCCAAAGGCGCTGCCGTTGTTATTTCCCATAGAAGTAAAGGCATAAAGAATTTCAGAGAAGCCATGGGCTCCCGAATTTGTCAGCCAAGAAGGTGCCTCAGGCATTAAGACGGCGGCAGCTGTTCCGAATAATGTAAAAAGCGGCGGAACGAGCACTATAATACACACCATTTTCATATCAAAGGGTTCAATTTTTTTCCCCAAGTATTCAGGAGTACGGCCAACCATTAATCCTGCGATAAATACAGTAAGGAGGACAAATGCCAACATCCCATAAAGGCCGCTGCCTACACCTCCGAAAACTATTTCGCCAAGCTGCATCAGGAACATGGGAATCATGCCGCCAAGGGGTGTAAAGCTGTCGTGCATGGAGTTAACAGAACCATTAGACACAGCAGTAGTTGCGGCAGCCCACAGGGATGAAAGTCCCACACCATGAATAATTTCCTTGCCCTCCAAGCTGCCGGATGCTGCAGCATCATCAAAAACAGGTGCTGAATATTGTTCGCTGAAGGTAACAGCAGCAAGGCATATAACAAACAAGATGAGCATCGCCGCGTAGATTGCTTTGCCTTGCTTGCTGTCCTTCACCGCCTTTCCAAATGTCACACATAGCCCGGCAGGTATCAGCAAGAGTGACAAGCATTGGACCAAGTTGGAGAATGGTGTGGGATTCTCCAAGGGAAAGGCTGAATTTGCTCCGAAAAAGCCGCCGCCGTTTGTACCAAGCTGCTTGATGGCAATCTGGCCTGCAGCCGGGCCTAAAGGTATGGTCTGAACTCCACCGCTTTCCAGCAGAACAACATCTTTATAAGGACTCAGAGTCTGGACCACGCCTTGAGAGGCAATAAGGAGCGCTGTAATTAAAGAAAGAGGAATCAAAATATAGAGTGTGGTCCTCGTCAAGTCCGCCCAAAAGTTTCCGATGGTTGTTTTCTCTTTTAAAATCAATCCTCTCATCAAGGAAAACAATACGGCAATTCCCGTTGCTGCCGATACAAAATTCTGAAGGGTCAGTCCCAATGACTGGGATAGATAAGACAGAGCAGATTCGCCTGAATAAGCCTGCCAGTTGGTGTTGGAAACAAAGCTTGCTGCCGTATTAAAAGCAAGATGCCAGCTGGTTCCCTTAATTCCCTCGGGATTGAGAGGCAAAATACCCTGCAGCATTTGCAGCACCCAAAGAAAAACAAGACCGATGCTGCTGAAGCCAATGACTGAAAAAGCATATTCTTTTGCTCTCATTTCCTCGTCAGCTTGAATTCCCATCAGCTTATAGATTCTGCTTTCCATGGGAAAAAACAAAGGAGTCAAGAAAACCTTCTGCCCTGCCATAACCTTATACATATAAATTCCCAAGGGAATAGACAGTCCTATCAATAGGACTATATAAAATATATCCTGCAGTATAAAATAGGTCATAATTCTTCACCTCTGAATAAAATATAGAATAGGTAAACAAGCAATCCCAGTCCGATAAATGCGGAAATTGTTAAAACCCTTTCCATATAAAAATCACTCCTTTTCTTTCTTACACAAACACATTACAGGGTTATCATCATATGCAGGGTACGTATCTTCAGCTTTCTCCTCCGGCTGGTCACCAAAATCAATGGGGATTCTTTTCAGGTAGTATTCAAAGGTAGATATACGCTCCAGATTCCGAATTGCAGGCTTATATGTTGGATCAAGGGCATAGGCTGCCCTATAATGCTTGCGGGCTAGATTATCTTTCATTAAGAGCTCCTCAAATATACCATACAAATTGTGAACAACAGAAGAATGAGGATTTATAAGCATAGCTTGCTTGATATTTTCTTCTGCCTGTGGATAGCTCCTCTGTTTTAAGGCATTTATAGCCGATTGGATGTAACTATCGTATGGCTTAAAATTATCTGTCATGGGTTTCACCTCACTTAATTTTCTTTAAAGACTATAAGCATTGATCTCCAACCATTGAATGTCTCCCATCAATTTAATTATAATTATTTCTTCATAAAGATGGCATAAAGGCGAAATATGGTGAGATAAAGAATGTATAAAGAAGAGCTTGAGAAGTACACCCAAATATTATATCTTTAGTGTATAGCAGGCAAAATGCCGTTAATATAAATGCAGGCCGGATAATTATCATATCAGCAGCATTATACTTTCTATCAACATATTTAAACGTACAAAATATTCATAGGCTAGCAAAGGGGAAAAAGAATTGTATTAAGGACTTGATAGATAGGATTGAATAATATAAAAAAATCAGATATATGAATTTTTACAGCTATGAAATGCGATATATTTCATCTGTATCTACATCAAATTCAAATAAAATACTAAGGAGACTTCAAAATGAATAGCAAGCAAGCTCTTCCCAGAATAATCAAGCCCAAATTCATAAGGGGAATCGAAGACACATGCACGAGCGTCATTGAAATCGAAGACGAAAGCAGCATCAGGGATATCTATATATCGGATTGCAAAGTCGAT
Organism: Lutispora sp. QWL-02; assembly: GCF_058315355.1. Lineage (NCBI taxonomy): Bacteria > Bacillati > Bacillota > Clostridia > Lutisporales > Lutisporaceae > Lutispora > Lutispora sp. QWL-02. The sequence continues at coordinate 4,272,396 of NZ_CM177762.1, read as the reverse complement.
AGGCAGGCAGCTGATCAAATAAGCTTTGAAGGTGTGATTTTCAATAAAGTGGACTTCAAAGGTGTTAGATTCAATTCTCTGGAGCTTACAGATGTAAGGTTTGAAAACTGTGATTTGTCAAACGCAAACTTCAGCGGTGCAATTATTCATAGGACAGAGTTTATAGATTGCAAGCTTGTGGGCATGAACCTCAGCGAGGCAACGCTCCAGAACATTTATATGAAAAACTGCAATGGCAAATTTGCTTTGATGAGTTTTGTTAAAGTAAAAAGTGCCGTATTTTTAGATTGCATACTTGAAAGCAGCAACTTCCAGGACAGCAGCTTTAATAAGGTGGATATCCGAAAGTGCAATTTCAGACTGAGCCAGATGTCAGGGACCAGTCTATCGGGAATGGATTTGACCGATTCCAATATTGAAGGTTTAGGCATACGGCCCGAAGACATTAGAGGAGCAATAGTTTCTCCTGTGCAAGCTGTAGATCTCTCAAAATTGCTGGGTCTTGTTATAAAAGTATAAATGTGGTAGACCCCGGCTTGCAAATGGAGTAATATAAAATTATTATACTGAATAAAAAATAATTTTAGGAGGATGCTATGTCGGATTCAAATATTGAAAAAAGCTTTGACCTAAACACTGCTGTGCAACATTTGGCCGATTCAATCAAAATAAAGACGGTATCATATCCTGACTATGAGAAGATGGATTTCAAGCTGTTTGACGAATTTTTACTGTTTCTCGAAAACACATACCCAAATATAAACAAAGTCTGCAAAAAAGAGCTGGTAAACGGATATTGTCCCATATATATATGGGAGAGCCAGAGCAATAACAATAAACCGATTCTGTTGCTGGGCCATTATGATGTAGTGCCTATAGAAAGGGATTCAGAGGCCGATTGGGAGGAGGCTCCCTTTTCCGGAACCATAAAAGATGATCATATCTGGGGGCGAGGGGCGCTGGATGACAAGAATCAAGTCATAGCGGTAATGGAAGCGGTAGAGCATCTTATAAGCAATGGCTTTAAGCCTGAGAGAGATATTTATATGGTATTTGGATTTGATGAGGAAATAGGAGGAATGAGGGGAGCCGAAGAAGCAGCCAGGATCTTCAGAGAAAGAAATATTGAGTTTGAATGCGTAATCGATGAAGGCGGCTGCGTCATAACCGATATGCTGGAAGGTCTTGCCGTGCCTGCAGCCATAATAGGCATTGCCGAGAAGGGCTCCACCAATATCAAGATAACCGTTGAAGGCAAGGGCGGCCATTCATCCATGCCTCCCGGGAGCACTGGGATCGGCACCATAGCCAGGATCATATCCAATGTGGAGAATAACCCTATGCCTGCCAGGCTTACCATGCCTGTGAGCGAAATGCTTAAAGCGATGGCGCCTTATATGAAAGAGAAAAAATTTGTCTTAAAAAACATAGACCATCTCTTTCCGATCATTAGTCCCATGCTCGCCAAGAGCCCTCTTACCAATGCTTTGATAAGGACCACCATAGCCTTTACGATGAACGGCGGCGGAGATGCTCCCAACGTATTGCCGCAAAAAGCATGGACTGTAGCTAACCTGAGAGTCCTTCAGGGCGATAGCGTAGATTCTACCTTGGAGCATATAAAAAAGGTCAATCCGGGTATCGATTTTCAGATAGAAAAGATGCTGGTTGAAGAACCCTCAGAGATATCTTCCATTGATTCGGAGTCATACAAAATACTGGGCAGTATTATTAATGAAATATATCCGGAAGCCGTGATTGTACCCTATCTCATGGTAGGAGGAACTGATTCGAGGAAGTATCTGGGGTCATGCAAAAATATATATAGATTTTCAGCGGTAATACTGACCAAAAAGGATAATGCTTCTATACATTCCAGCAATGAAAGAATATCCATAATAAACTTTCATAACATGATCCGCTTTTATATCAGGTTTTTACTGAGATATCAAAGCGAATAATTGTAAAATTCCGGCTTGCTGTTGATTATTGTTTGGAGGGATCAAAGTATGAACGAGGGAAATATAAGCAAAAAGACATTTGCCTCCGCTATATTGATTTTAGCAGTGCTTATACTTTTGTCAGGCTTGCTGACATGGATCATACCCACCGGGTCTTATGAGAGAGCTATAGTAGATGGAGAGCAAGTCATTGTTTCCGGCAGCTTTAAATTCACTGAGCAGGAAAGGCTGCCCGTATATAAGTGGGCGGCAGCCCCGATTTCGGTTTTATGGACTTCAGACGGTGTATTGATTATTGCAATCATCATATTCTTGCTTGTGATCGGTGGGGCAATCCATGTGCTGAATGAGGCCCGGATATTGAGCACCATAATTACAAATGTAGTAAAAAGATTTAAGGATAAAAAATATGTGCTGATGGGGCTCATCGTTTTTATTTTCATGTGCCTTGGAGCTTTCATAGGTATTTTTGAAGAGATCGTTCCGCTGGTACCGCTTATGATAGCACTGGCTATAGAGCTTAAATGGGATGTGCTAACCGGGCTCGGCATGTCTTTGGTGGCCTGCGGCTTTGGCTTTTCTGCAGCCGTGACCAATCCCTTTACAATTGGGATCGCCCAGGAGATTTCCGGTGTGCCCATGTTTTCCGGGGCAGGGTACAGGCTATTAATTTTTTTCATAACCTACATTGTCCTGATGGCTTTTTTAATGCTTTATACAAAAAGAATAAGGCCTGAAGCTCAAAGCGCAGTTGATTCTTCAGCCAGGGCGGAAGGCGTTCCCATAGATAACAGGAAAGGCGTCATTTGGTTTGCAGCAGTGACTTGCTTCATGGTATGTCTGGTGCTGCTGTCACCTGTAGTTCCTGCAATAAGTGCATACAACCTGCCTATAATCGCCTTGCTGTTTATTATTTCAGGAGTGGGAGGAGGCCTTCTTTCCGGCTTATCCCTTAGGGGAGTAGGGCAGAAATTCTTCAGAGGCGCATTGTTTATGTCTCCCGGCATCATGCTGATACTCTTGGCATCTGGCGTCAAGCATATCATAGCCACAGGCGGTATAATGGACTCTATCTTGTACTATGCATCTGGCTGGATTGCATCCTCCACCAGGATAAACGCTGTATTGGGGATATACTTTCTGGTCCTCGTACTGAACTTCTTTATAGGCTCCGGCAGTGCCAAGGCCTTTATAGTAATGCCTATAATAGCTCCTCTTCTCGATATGATAGGCATCAGCCGTCAGATGGGCATATTGGCTTTCCAGTTTGGGGATGGGTTCAGCAACATAATGTACCCGACAAATGCCGTACTGTTAATTTCCTTAGGACTGGCCTCAGTAAGCTATACCAAATGGTTCAAATGGATTTTTAAGATTCAGCTGGTCATGGTGATTCTATCAATAGGCCTGCTATGGCTGGGGCTTAAGCTGAATTATTAGGTGACAATGGGATGTTTCTTTAGCTGCTATACTTGCTTTTTCTCAAAAACTTTGATATCTTATGAACAGGAGGCGATTGTATTGGCGGATGAATCCTTATTAGTCAAAATACTTGAAGAAATAAAACTGATGAGAAATGATATATCAGAGCTGAAGACTGATGTGTCAGAGCTTAAAATGGATGTGTCTGAGTTGAAAAGCAGACAGCAAGAGGATCACCAAATATTGAAAGCCTTAGAGCACAAGGCAGATGTTAATAAAGCAGAGCATGATAAAATGGCTATGGATATATCACAAATACAAGGCTATCAAAAAAATGTAAGTGAAAGTATTGATGCTATAAAGGAGATTATTGGCAGACACGAAGTTGATATTACTGTTTTAAAGCGCAGACCTGTATAGATTAGATAGAACCCTTGATTTATTCAAGGGTTTTCTTATTTTAAAGATTTAAATCGATATTTCGTATAGTATCTACTTGACGTAGGAAATTAAAAGATATATAGTTAAAGCAAGTGGTCGACCGGTCGTCCACAAAGAGGAGGAAAAGAAAAATGGTAAAGGGGTTCCATGATGCTCCCAACATCAGAGGAAATTTAAAAGAATTTGTTGTTAATTATATCCGGGAGCAGATTTTTGAAAGCAGGGGGCTTCGCCCCGGCGATCGGATAAACGAAAGAGAATTGTCCCGGACATTGGGCATCAGCAGGGCGCCAATACGGGAGGCCTTAAAAGAATTGGAAGAGCAGGGCTTGATCAGTTCTATCCAATATAAAGGCTGGTTTGTAACAGATTACCACGAGGAAGGATTTTGGGAAATCACTAAGCTTCGAACCCTTCTGGAGTATAGCGTCCTTGAAAAGGTTATAGCTCTGGGAGGACCAAGCGTCGAAGAGTTAAATCATCTTGAATCGCTAAACAGGGATTTGCAGGAGATAGTGGATAATCCTGATCTGGGAGATAAGAAGCTGTTCAAGTTTTGCGAGAAGGAAATGGAGTTTCATATGTATTTATGCTCTCTGGCGAAGGATCACTGTTTCTGGACGCAGAAAATCCATAGGAATCTTTCCTATCAGATAAGATGTTCCTTTGAAGTATGCTTGCATCATGACGGGCAGCTGAAGGATAGCGTCGTATCTCACGATGTGGTTATCCAATGCCTGAGAAGGAAAGATCTGAGGAAATTGCGCGAAGAGATGTTCCGAAAACTTCAAAAAGAGAACTTCACTTATTCGGAAAGCTAGCACTAAAAAGCCAAAGGGCTAATAAAATGCGGATATTATTTAACAATATTAAAAACAGTCAATCAGGTTAATAAAAGAGGCCCGGACCGCCTGGACAGCACTACCGAGCCTCTAAGGACAACACCTGATGGTATTGTATATTTTTGATTATAGCATATTTTAAAAATGTATACAATTACCAAATTCAACTTTTCCTGCCCTTTATACCATCCACTAGAGAAAGTTGAAAAAAGAAAGACATGTCTTACCTTCTCAAAAAAATACATAGTTATCGTCCGTATATAGAATAACAACAAGGAGGCATAAAAATGGAAGGGAATAAATTAAACTCAATAAAAAATGAGCCAAAAGAAAAAAAGAGCAGGATTGAAAAGATCACTCATGCTATTGAAAAAGTTGGAAACAAGCTTCCTCACCCTTTCTGGTTATTCACCATATTAATTTTTGTAGTTATCATATTATCCAAAATATTTTCGTCTATGGGGGTATCTGTTATGGCCACGGTGCTGGGACCGGACGGTGCACTGGTCCAGCAGCAAGTTGCCGTAAAAAACCTTATGACTGCGGAAACCTTTAATAAATATATGGGGTCGTTGACAACGACCTATGTAAATTTTGCACCTCTTGGCCAGCTCATATTGATGGTTATGTCTGTGGGCTTTGCTGAAAAGGTTGGATTTTTCTCTGCATTGATGAGAAAAATGGTTGTAGGCGCACCAATATCTACTTTGGTTTTTATTCTTGCATTAGTAGGAGTTAATTCAAGCATAGGCTTTGGCGCCGGAGTTGTTTTTTCTATGATGATTGGGGCAGCAATGTTCAAGGCCATTGGAATGCACCCATGGATTGGAATTATAATAGGCTATGCTTCTGCTAACGGCGGTTTCACGGCCAACTTCAGTGTTACCAGTGTGGATACGATGTTGTCCGCTATCACTACTCAAGTTGTTCAAACTAATGGGATTAATGCTCCAAGCCATCCTCTGATAAATTATTACTTCATTTTTGCATCGACAATAGTAATTACTCTGGCCACTGTTTTCGTAGCCAAAAAGTTTTTGATTCCCTATCTCTCAGATGATAGTACACAATTGAAATCAGATAGAACCGAGCTGGACAAGCATAAAATCACTCCTGAAGAGGTCAGGGGGCTTAAATTTGCAGGAGTGGTCACGCTCATATTCTTTGCAATCCTCCTTATTATGACCTTGCCTAAGGGTGGAATCCTCCGCAACGCCGAAGGTGGTTTTATTCCTAATTCGCCCTTGTTGCAACAGATTGTAACAATATTATTTTTCCTGTTTTTCGCCATTGGTATTGCTTATGGGAAGGGTACCGGTGCGATAAAAAGATTATCTGATATACCTGATATCATGCAAGGGTCTTTAGATGCAGCGATTACTTTCATGGTAGTGGCTTTGCCCGCATCTGTGTTTGTACAGCTCTTCAGCGATAGCAAGATGGCTACCATTATGGCTGTAAACGGTGCAGAGATGTTAAAATCAATGAATATTTCCGGTATGCCGCTTTTCTTCCTGGTTACCTTATTCACTTTGTTTATGAATATGTTTATCACAAGCAATAGTGGTAAATGGGTCATGTTTGCACCTTTTCTGGTGCCTATGCTGGCAATGCTAAACATCAGCCCGGCCATGGCTCAAATTTTGTACCGCATAGGGGATTCCAGCGGCAACATTATTTCCCCTGTAGAGCTTAATGTTCCTATTGCATTAGGATTGTTGGAATCTTATAAAGTGCGAAAAACAGATAAAGCAGGTATAGGTTCATTGATATCTTTGTGCCTGCCTTTTACCGTAGCATTTATAATTGCCTTCTTTATCTTGGTTGCTATTTTCTACTACTTTAATTTACCGCTAGGCCCTGGCGCTAACATTTTCATAAACTAACAAATATGATTCTAATGCATAAACTATAGTTCACCTTAGTTTTGCTGACTGATAAAAGAGTGCAGCATGGACTCGACAACATTCAGTGGAATTGAAACCCCACTGAATGAAGTCTCGTTCAATGTGAAGGAGCTTAGAGCTTGTTAGTTTTGACGCAACCTTATGCAATATTACAAAATCTTAGCTCCGGAGCTCTGCAATCGTTATCAGTCAATAAAACAGATTAAAAATGCCATGCAATAAGATAGGAGGAAAAAAGTTATGATCAAGATAGATCTCACAAATAAAGTCGCTTTAGTGACCGGTGCCGCAGGAGGGCTTGGGAAGCAAATATGCACTGATCTGGCCCAATGTGGCGCTGATGTGGTTGTTGCGGTTAATAATTCGATTGCTGAAGCCGGGAAGATCGCTGAGGATATAAAGCAAATGGGGCGAAAAGCTGTTGTAGTCCATGGAAACATTGCATGCTCCAAAGCGGTAAAAAGGATGGTCAAGGAAGCTCTGGACTACTTTGGTCGTCCTGTGGATATTTTAGTCAACAACGCCGGCTACTATAAGGAGTATGGTAATATCACAGAGGTGACTGACGAAATAATTGATAGAACCATAGATACAAATCTTAAGGGAGCATTTTATATGTGCAGGGAGGTGGGCAAGGCTATGGCATCTTCCGGTATAAAAGGCCGCATAATAAATATTAGCTCAGGTGCAGGTCATAGCGGAAGGACAAATCATGCCCATTACTGCGCTTCTAAGGGAGGACTACTTATGCTGACCAAAGCTGCCGCTCTTGATCTGGCGCCTATGGGAATAAACGTAAACTCAGTATCCGTAGGTTTTGTAGATGTAGGGCGCTTTGATGAGGGGGATTTGCTAGCTGTAAAAAGGGATATACTGCCTCGCATATTGCTGAGAAAGCCCGGTAAGCCCAGCGATATTTCCAACATGGTCTGCTACTTGGCATCAGATTGCGCCGAATGGATCACAGGCAGCGATTTCCGTATAGACGGCGGTGAAGCTGCCGGACGCGTCCCCTATGAATATTGATCACTATTTTTAGAAGTTACTAAAAAGGAGGTTTTCAAATGAAAGTTAAAGGGATGGAATCCAAGCTGCTCGCCGACGTTAATCCCAATCTCTTGATGAAGCATACTGAATATATTTCATCGTTCGATAGAGAGTCCGGCAGCGATGGGGAATGGCAGGCAGCAAAATATTTTGAAGAAGTGATGACCGGCTATGGACTGGATGTGCAGATCAAATCCATTGAGAACCTTATCAGTCTTCCTATATCTGCGGAAATCACATTGGATGATGGGCGTAAGGTTTCATGCATTACTCAAAGCTATGCAGCTTCTGCTAAACCTGGGGGATTGAAAGAAAAAGCAGTCTTTTATCCCCAATGCACAGAGGTCAAAGGCAAGATTGCAGTGCTCAAAGGCTTGGCCTCTCCTTCGGCTTGTTATGACCTGGAGCGCATGGGCGCTGTAGGGCTCATATTTATAAACGGCGGATATTACCCGCATAACATGGCAATCAGCCCGATCTGGGGCATGCCTGTTCCCGAGACCATAGATTTATTGGGTAAGATACCCGTTGTATCTGTAACCAAAAAGAACGGTGAGTTATTATTAAATTATCTTGAAAAGGGTTCCAAGGAGGTTACGATCGAATCTGAGGTCCATACAGACTTTCGTAAAGTGCCTCTTTGCATTGCTGATTTAAAAGCCGCAGTCCCTACAAATAGATATGTTTTATTTAACGGACATGTGGACTCTTGGCATAAAGGAGCGACTGACAATGCGACGGCGAACGCTGCTATACTGGAGATAGCAAGAGTCTTAAAAGATTATAAAGACCTGCTTAATATCAATGTACGCTTTGTCTGGTGGTCAGGGCACAGCAATGGGCGTTACAGCGGAAGCAACTGGTATGCTGATCATAACTGGGAGGATATCCACGAAAATGCTGTTCTAAACGTTAATATAGATGCAATTGGAGCTGCAGGATCAACCAGCTATCGTTCTGTCGATTCATCAGCTCAATGCTTCCGATTTGGATTTGAAGTAATTAAAGATATGACGGGGCAAGAACCGCACTACTCTCGAATCCAGAGAAACGGTGACCAGTCGTTTTGGGGCCATGGCGTTCCTTCTCTTTTTCAGATCCTCTCACTTCAGCCGGAATCTGCTCAAGGTAAAGATACCTTTGTTCCGGGACTTCCATGGTATTGGCATACAACCGAGGATAAATTCGAATATGTGGGGAAAGAAGAGTTAACTCTGGATACCAAGATATATCTGGCTGCGATTTGGCGTTTTATCAGTCAGCCTATTCTCCCATTTTGCTTTAATGAACTGGGCGAAGAAATATTGTCTAATCTGAATGATTGGCAGAAGGTTGCCGGCGAAGCTTTTGATTTATCCCCTCTGAAGGAAAAAGCTCTGGTATTAAACCGGATGTTCCTCGACCTTGATGATGAAATCTCTCGATTAAACGAAATGGAGAGTCTGTCTGAAGCTGATAAAGTGAATGCTTCAAAACTAAATGACTGCGTTATGTCTTTGAATAGGACTCTAATTCCAATCCATTATTGCCGCAAAAGTCCCTTTGAAGCTGATCTTGCGTTGCCCATGAAGCCTTTTCCAGGGTTAACGGATTTGGAAAAGCTTTCTGCTATGGACCATAGCAGCATAGAGTTCAAAGCCTTGGAGCGTCAGCTTATACGGGAAAGAAACCGAATTTTCCATTCTCTCAAAGAAGCTATAACCTTAATTAATAATTGGCAGGATAATAGGAGCAATCTATCATGAAACACAATGTTATTTTCGGAGCCGGAGCCATAGGAGGCTCTATGGGCGCTTACCTTGCCCGCTCAGGTTTTGATGTCCTTTTTGTTGACCAAGCAGTGGAACATGTCGATGCCATAAATCGCAATGGGCTGACCATTGAGGGCATTGATGGAGAATTTACCGTCTCTGCTCCAGCGGTGCTTCCATCGGAATTAAAGGGTCCCCTGGATGTGGTTTTTTTGGCGGTAAAATCCCAGCATACTGCTGCAGCTATGGAAGTAATAGCACCGCTTTTAGCTGATGACGGATTTGTAGTAAGCCTCCAAAACGGTATTAATGAATATACCATTTCAGAATACATAGGCGCTGATCGAACAATTGGTGCTTTTGTAAATTGGGCAGCAGACTATATCAGCCCCGGAAGAATCAAGTTCGGCGGGAAGAGCAACTTCATCATAGGTGAATTGAATGGGGTTTTGAGTCCGAGGCTGCTGACACTTCAGAAGGATCTTCAGGCCTTTCTTTCTGCTCAAGTTACAAATAATATTATGGGATATCTCTGGAGCAAGCAAGTCAACATCAGTGTTATGTTCGCCACCGGCATGACCCCTTTAAGCATCGCTGAGGGTCTTGAGTATCCTGATACTCAAGATGTATACACAGCTCTCGCTCTTGAGGCAATGCAAGTTCCGGAGGCTCTTGGAGTGGTGCTGGAGGCCTTCGATGATTTTGACCCCGGGCTTTACAGGCAAAAACGCTATGGGGATGCTCTTAAAAAAACAGCCGATCATTACCGGCATATGCTTAAAAATCGCACCGGCCTATATAGAGACCTTGCAATACGTAAAAGGCCATCGGAAATCGACGGTACCGTGGGGCATACTGTAATAAAGGGTGAAGAGCTTGGACTCGCCCTGCCATGCAATAAAAGAATGGTGGAGCTCGTTCATGAGATAGAAAAAGGGCATAGAAGCATGGGTATCGAAAATGTATTTGAGTTGAAAAAAAATTTAGGTTTGAAAAATCTGACTTAGAGGAGGTGTCCTGCTTGGCTTCAGAAGTTCTTCAAAAGTCGCTGGACTTGAAAGAGTATATTGTTCAGGCAAAGCGCAGGATTCACAGAGAACCTGAGTTAGAAATGCAAGAGTTTGCCACGACAGCATTTGTAAAGTCTGAATTAAATGATATGGGTGTGGAAATTGCACCCCTCAATCTAGAGGTAGGTGTAGTGGGAATTATCAAGGGGCAAAAAAAGGGGAAGGGCGTTGTGACAGCTCTTCGTGCAGATATGGATGCTCTGCCGATCCAGGAGATGTCGGATGTGGTAGATATATCTAATGTTCCCGGAGTTATGCATGCCTGTGGACATGATTGTCACACTGCTATGCTGCTGGGGGCAGCAAAATTGCTGATGTCCCTGAGAGAGCGTTTTTCCGGAACTGTGAAGCTTATATTTCAGCCGGCGGAAGAAAGCTTCACCGGTTCGAAGTATATGATAAGCAATGGAGCCCTGGAAGATCCCGCAGTAGATTATATTTTAGGACTTCACGGAGATTCCTCTCATGAGGTTGGAGAAATAGCACTGCGAGAGGGGCCCTACATGGCTTCCTCCGATTTGTTCACGGTTAAAATTACAGGGGTGAGCGGCCATGGAGCATATCCCCACAGCATCGGCTGTGATCCTATTTTGGCGGCTTCAAATTGTGTAATGGCTATTCAAAGCATTATCACCAGACAGATCGATGCTTTAGACAGCGTGGTGATTTCAATTTGCCAAATGCATGGAGGCACAGCGAAAAATATTATTCCGGAAACGGTTGAGTTTTCGGGGACTGTCAGATGTCAGAACAAGCATACAAGAAACACTATGGAAAAGCGAATTTATGATGTTATCCAGGGGGTTGCTTCAGCATACAATTGCAAAGCCGAATTGGATTATTATTATGGAGTTCCCCCTCTGGTAAATTCACCGAAAGTTACACAGATTGTCCGCAAAAGCGCAGAAAAGATTGTCGGACCGATGAAGGTCAAAGACATAGAAGTTCCGGCAATGGGGTCCGAGGATTTTGCCAAATACCTTGAGGTCGTACCGACAGGAGTTTTTGCACGATTGGGAATAAGCTATCCGGACAGGAGCATTCCAATTTTTCATAATGATTTTTTTGTTTTTCCCGAAGAAGTGCTTCCTTATGGAACTGCTTTATTTGTTCAGTTTATTCTTGATGTGAACCAGTGAGTATTAATTTTTTGCAGCTCATATATTTAAAGAAGCAAATAGTCTGAATTCCAGGCTATTTGCTTCTTTTTCAAATTAATGTTCTATTTGCCGCTGATATATTGATATGCTAATATAAAATGAAATAATAAAGCTGCACTTATGCAACTCAAATTATTGATATAAGGAGGTATTGAAATGACGAGCAGGATTTATTTAGAAAAATTCACATCGGATGAAGACTTTGAGCATTATTTCAGCCTGGTTTCCAATGAAAAAGTAATGGCAATGGTCACTGAAAGAGCAATTCCTTTGGATGAAGCAAGAAACAATTTCAAACTGCTGCTGGAAAAGAATAAAAGACACAAAGATTTTGGGTTCTTCAAGGTTTTTGAAACAGATAGCAACAGCTTTATAGGCCTGGGAAAGATGGCAGTTGATAAGGATAAACCGGATGAAGCAGAGCTTGGATACCTGCTGCTTCCTGAATTTTGGAGAAAAGGCTATGGAAGTGAGATTGCAAGGCTGTTATTGGAAAGGGCAAAAGAATCAAAAGTATTGCACCGTATTATAGCTATAATAGATCCTAAGAACACGGCATCAAAAAAGATACTTTTAAATAACGGTTTTATATCAGAAAAAATATGCGAAATTGATGGTCTGCCGGGCGAAATATTTGGTAAAAATTTATAAAAGCGTAAAAACCCTTGGAAGCGGATCTTCAAGGGTTTTTTTGCGTCTTCTTAAAATATGAAAATAAATTATCAAATCATATAGAAAAATAAAAATATTTTACAAATTCTATTGACAACTCCAATTTAGAAGTCTATTCTTATTATTAAAGGCAGGGGATAAATATGAAAAATAATATTTTTTCTATAATTGATGACAAATATGATAATTTATCCAAGACCCATAAAAAGATAGCTGATTTCGTTAAAGAGAACATACATATCATACCTTTTTTATCTATCAAGGAGCTGGGCGGAAAATCTGATGCCAGCATAGCTAGCATAACAAGATTTACAAGAGAGCTTGATTTTAACGGATATGCCGAGTTTCAGAAAAAGGTGAGCGAGCTGGTCCAAAAAGATGTAGTGCCGATGAAGGAAATAAAGAGCTCCATTCTATCAGAGGAAGACAACAGCACTTTGAAAAGGATCATTGACTTGAATATCGGCTGTCTTACTTCTCTCTATAATGATGAGCTGGAAAAAAACTTCAACGAATCTATTCCGATGATAAGCAGCAGCAGAAAGCTGTATATAGCAGCTTCAAGGTCTTCCTATAGCGTGGGCTACTATTTATACTTTATGCTGAAGGGCTTTATTGAGGATGTCGAGCTTTTAACAAATGGTACAAGCGATATTTCAAACAAGCTTTCTTATGTTCAGGACAAAGATTGCTTAATATCCATAAGCTATGCCAGATATACAAAATCAACCTTCGATATTACCTCTTACTTTCATGATAAAGGATGCAATATAATCGCGATAACCGACAGCTACACTTCTCCTATTGCATTAAAAGCCTCAAAAGTTCTTTTAGCCAAAAACACTATCGGCACATATTCCTTTGTAAGTGCCATGACCATAGCAAATTCACTGGTTACCGTATTAGGAAAGGTAAATAAGGAAGATACACTGAAAAGATTGGAAAAACAAGATGCCATAGCTTTGGAAAGCGGAATATATCTGTGATATAACCCACTCTGGTATATGAATAAGCAAAGGAACTAAAAAATATAAGTTGAACCCCACGTCCAAACAAATATTAAAAAGTTCCTTGATTTATTATACCCAAAAATAGGATATATTTCAATAAATTTTTGGGCGTAATATTTGTTTAGGTGATTTGCCGGAGAGGTTGCTTTCCTCATGGTGAGCACATTCATAGGTGTATTTGGCATTTCCGGTGCCGGTGTTGCACAGGCAAAAATGACTCATGATCTGTTTCTGCCGTTAGTGCAAAGCATGAATATAGATATGAGCATCTGGGCTTTGGTAGTTTTGGTTTCCTGCCAGGTTACTTTCTTTGTGACTCCCACAGTCGATATGGTCGGACAGATGGGTCTTGCAAGATCAAAGGATATAAAAGCCATGCTGAAGAACGGGTGGGTGCTCACTGTCATCACCTTTGCATATGTGCTGATCAGGTCAATATTATACACTATGTCTTAAAACGGCTTGAATTTTATATAAACTATATAAAATTGGTATTTTGAGAGGAGGATAAACTTTGATTAATGTTGCATTACTGCAGACTAATATAAAATTTTGTGATGCTGAATACAACCACTCACATGTCAGGGAACTGATCGATGAGGCCATGGCTGCCGATAAGCGCCCGGATATGATTGTTCTCCCTGAGGATTGGAGTTCAGGTTTTTCGGACGAGATGTTTCACCATATGGAGGATTTCATTGAGCCTGTTGATGGTCCGTCAGTCACGGTTCTTAAGGAATGCGCTAAAAAACATAAAGTATGGATTGTCGGCGGTTCTATAGGCACCCAATTTGAAGACGGCATGCGCAATACAACTTTCTTGATCAACCGCGAAGGTGAAATTGTCGGTGATTACAGCAAGATGCATCTTTATAGTGATATGGATGAGGATGTTCCTTACCTGCACGGGACTGAAATGAACGTATATGAAACTGAGCTCGGCAAGCTGGGCTTTATGATATGCTATGATATACGCTTCTGCGAGCTGTCAAGGACTTATGCGCTCCGCGGTGCTGACGCTATTGTTGTAACATCCAATTTCCCAAACCCCAGAGTAAGCCACTGGCGTACACTGCTGATGGCCAGGGCCATTGAGAACCAGATGTTTGTTATTGCCTGCAATAGAGTAGGCCCGAGTCCCATGGGCACCTATTGCGGACATTCGATAATAATTGACCCTTGGGGTAATGTAATAGCTGAAGGCGGCGACGAAGAAGAAATAGTAACCGGTACTGTTGATTTTAATGAGATCCAAAATATCAGAAGCATGATCCATATGTTCCGCGACAGGAGGCCCGAAAGCTATCCAAATGATATGCTATTGCCTAATAAATAAGATGAAAAAGTAAATAAAATAAGACTTACACATTTAAAATTTAAATGTGTAAGTCTTCATACTAAATTATTAGGAGGCAGATTATGTGGTATGGAAAGATAGATGAATTAATAAATAGATTAGACGGAGAAGCAAGTGTATTAGTAAAAAACTTAAGCACAAATGAAGTATATAAATATGATGAAAATAAAATTTTTCCTTCTGCAAGCATGATAAAGGTTCCAATTTTATTGGAGCTTATAGATAGAAGCTGTGAGAGAAAAATCAACTTGGATGATGTAGTGGAGTTTAAAAAAGAGGATATTGTTCAAGGCTATGGCATTATCAAAAGCTTAAGCCCGGGAATCAATATGACATATCGGGATTGTGCCTTGTTAATGATAATCCTTAGTGACAATATTGCAACAAACAAACTAATAGAAACTTTGGGCATGGATAGTATTAACGAGAAAATTAGAGAAATCGGCATGGAGAATACTATTCTGCAGAGAAAGATGATGGATGCGGAAGCCAAAAAGAAAGGTTTGGATAACTTTATCTCGGGGGCTGATTTGCTGACTATTTTTGAATATCTATATTCCCATGAAAAATACAATATAGCCGTTGATATATTGAAAAAGCAATTGTGCAACGACCTCTTACCTGTTCTTATTGGCGGCAATATTGAGTTTGCACATAAAACGGGGGACTTGCCCGGTGTAAGGCATGACTCGGGAATAATGTATCTAAAAAGCCCTATATTTATTGCAGTATTGACTAATAACCTAAAAAATGATTGTGACGGAATAACATTTAGCAACGAAATAGGTAAGATCGTATACGATCATTACAAATAATCTGGAGGACAAGATGAATAAAAGTATTATTAAGGATGTTCAAGTAAAAGCTATCGAACTGCCGTTAAAGAAACAATGGAAAATATCCTTATATGCTCAAAGTACGAGGACACATGCAGTTTTAAGAATAATCACTGAGGACGGAATAGTGGGTTATGGGGAAGCTGCACCGTCTCCCGCATTTATGGGGGAGACGGGTTATACCATAGAGCTGGTAGTTGATAAGTATTTAAAGTCTGTGTTGATAGGTCAGAACATTTTTGATGTTGATACAATACATGAAAAGATGAACTTCGCTATTTATGGAAACTATGCAGCTAAGTCAACTATAGATATAGCCTTGTATGATGCCATGGGAAAAGCACTGGATATGCCTGTGTACAAGCTGTTAGGAGGAAAGTACAGGGAAAAGGCAGAGTTAAGCTGGGTTATAGGGATGCAGGATCTGGACTCATCAATTGAAGAGGCTAGAGAGAAGTTGTCTGAAGGCTATAAAGTTTTAAAAATAAAGGTAGGCAACTCACCTGAAACCGATTATAAATTGATTGAAAAAATAAGAAGGGAATTAGGCGGGAATGTAGCTTTAAGATTGGACGCAAACCAAGGATATGATTATAAAACTGCCTTGCTCACATTCAGAGAGATAGAAAAATTTGGCCTTGAAAGCATAGAACAGCCTGTACGCAGATGGGACATAGAAGGTATGAGAATGCTAAGGCAAAAACTTCAGACGCCTATAATGGCGGATGAATCTGTTTCTGATTATCACTCTGTAAACAATATAATCAGAGAGAAGGCCTGTGATATTGTCAATGTTAAGGTAGGTAAAGTGGGCGGGCTTACAATTGCTAAAAAAATAGCTCAGTGCTTGGAAGCAGCAGGGTTGACAGCTACTGCAGGGAGCAACCTGGAAGTGGGCATAGGATCGGCTGCCAGCGTACACTTTGTTGCAAGCACGAATATCGTTTCTGTACCTAATGATCTGCTGCTTGGCGGACCCTTACATCAATATGATATAATAAGAAATAAATTCCAGATAATTGACGGATGCGTATTGGTGCCTGAAGAGCCCGGGCTAGGTATTGAAGTCGATGATGATATTTTTAAATAGATTGAAGGAGCTGCAATGAATAATATAACAGATTTAATTCAGCATAGCTTAAACGGAATATCAGGAGAGTTAAAGGGATTGAGGCAAAGCATACATGCAAACCCTGAATTAGGATATGCGGAATATAACACAACCAGTTTGATCAAAAACTTTCTTGTCAGCAACGGCGTTGAGTTTATAAATTTTGATAATCTTACAGGCGGATTTGCACATATAGATTGCAAAAAAGAAAAAACCATATGCTTCAGGGCGGACATCGATGCTTTACCTATAACAGAGAAAACATGTGTACCTTTTCAGTCTGTGAACGAAGGCGTGATGCATGCCTGCGGGCATGATATGCATGCAGCTATAGCTGCCGGCACAGCCGTGGTGCTTAATTCTTTGAAAGAATATTTGAAGCATAATATAGTGGTCATTTTTCAGCCGGCAGAAGAATGCAATCCTGAGGGAGGAGCGAAGCTCGTTGCTGAGCAAGGCATATTGGAGGAATATAACGTCTCTCAAATGTATGGATTACATGTCTGGCCCAAATACAAAGTCGGTGAAATTGCAGTAAAACCAGGGGTTATAATGGGTTCGTCCGATAAACTCTCTATAGAAGTCATAGGTAAGAAATCGCATGCGGCCGAGCCCCATGGCGGGGTTGATGCTATTTCAATATCTGTTGATATTATAAATGCTATTGAGCACAAACTAAGGAGGGAAATTGATCCTTTTGATACTTCTCTTATCTCAATAGGTTCGATTAAATCTACCGGCAGGTACAATGTCATATGCGATAAAGTAGAAATTGAAGGTACTATAAGAACCATTTCAGAGGATGCCCGATCATTTATACATCGCAGGATCAACGAGCTTGCAGCAGGGATAGCCGGCTCATATTGCGGGAAGTCTATTGTAAATATTAACAATGGCTACGCAGTTGTGAGAAATGACAGGAGCTTAAGTGAGGTCTTCATAAGATTTGCTGAAGGTTTTCTGGGTAAAGAAAACGTGCATACGGATATTAGACCCAGTTTGATCGGTGAAGACTTTTCCTTCTATTGTTCAATAGTTCCTTCTTTATATTTTTTCCTGGGCTGTGACTGTGAGCATCCGCTTCATAGTGACAGATTCCTGCCGAAAGAAGAAACATTGTATACTGCTGTAAACTTCTTATGCAACTTTTTTTTAAGCGAATAAGGAAAGCTATGATATGATAATCATGGAAGTTGACCATACAGAGGGGGAAGCGGAACGGCTTCCTCTTTTTTATATTATTACTGTCTATAGAAGTTCTTCATATATTTGCCTTTTTCCTAAAAATTTGATATATTATGAATTGTAAAACAAATACTGCTTGCTGCATCTTGTGGAAAAAGGAGATACTTTGATGAAAATAGGCATCCGGGACAAAATTATTTTGATAATGCTCGTTGTCATAGTAATATCCATCACATCCATTGGAATATTAGCTTTCAATAACGCAAAAGCTATAGTCCAAAACGAAGTAAAACAAGTCAGTTTTAAGTCTCTGGAAAATGCAAACGATTATTTTTTAAGAAAGTTTATGGCGGATATGGAGCATGTGGTAAATTTCTGGGCATATGATGAAGCAATAAAAAACTACGAGAGCAAGCCCGGCCAGCCTAAAATGGTAAGATCCATACCAAGCCACTTTCAGAATGTTTCAGATCAATGGATGGGTTATATTAAAGGAAGTCCCTACATTGCATGGATTTATTTGGGCTCAGAGGAAGATGGCTCACTTTTTATAACACCCCTTGATACCACTATGCCCGAAGATTATGATTGCCACACAAGGGATTGGTATAAAGAAGCCGTAAAAAACAGAGGAAAGGCTGTGTGGTCTGATCCCTACCTGGATGCGGGAGAAGTAGGCGGAATCGTAGTCACGGTAGCGAGAGCAGTAGAAAAGGAAGGGCATTTAGTAGGCGTAGTCGGAATGGATATAAAGCTCTCCAGATTTTCCAATATTATCAATGATGTCAAATATGGTGATGAAGGGTATCTCATGCTCATCAACAGCAAAGGGGAGATATTTTCTCACCCGGATAAGCAGATGCTAATGACCAATATCAGTCAGGACGAAAGCCTGGCAGCACAGCTTACTTCCAGCGAAGGTATAAGAATCATGAATTATGAAGGGAAACAAAGAATAGTTAGCTATTTGACGGTGCCTGAGACAGGGTGGAAGCTGATAGGCATTATGTCCCTGGATATGGCTAAGCTATTGGCACCTATTAAAGACAGGGTGATACAAGTAGCTGTAGTAAGTGTTTTGGTTACCTTTATGATCGGCATGCTTCTTTCGCGGGTCATCACCAGGCCGCTGGATAACATAATGAATGTAATACATAATATTTCACAGGGAAAATTAAGCGAGCATGCCGATATAAAGTCAAATGACGAATTCAAAGTCTTGGGCAATCAATTTAACAATATGGTAGACGCACTTAGGGAGCTCATCAATGAGCGGAACTTGAATGTAGAAGAGCTGATCAAGATGAACGAAGAGATAAGGAAAAACTATCTGTCTACCGTACAGGCTCTGGCCAATGCTATTGAAGCCAGTGATAAATATACCAGGGGCCATTGCGATAGAGTATCAAGCATATCTATGACCATTGCCAGGAGTATGGGGGTAAGCTCCGAAGAGTTGAGCAAGCTGGAATTTGCCAGCATTCTGCATGATATCGGAAAGATAGGAATTTCTTCGGATTTGCTGAATAAAGAAGGCAGGCTTACTCAGGATGAATATGAGATGGTTAAGCAGCATCCTCAAATAGGACATGATATATTGTCGGATGTAGCCTTTCTCAACGAAAGCAGAAAGATACTGCTGCAGCATCACGAAAGGATTGATGGGAAGGGTTACCCTCAAGGATTGAAAGGCGACAGCATCGCACTTTTGTCAAAAATTATTTCCGTCGCAGATGCCTATGACGCAATGACCAGCTCCAGGCCTTATAGAAAGACGCCTCTTACAAAGGAGCAGGCCATTGAGGAGATGCTCCGGGCTAAAGGCACCCAGTTTGATGAAAAAGTAATAGACTGCTTTGTGATCTTATTGGGGGCATCAAATACAATATTTTAATACAGCCTTGAATGTATAGAAAAAACCAGCATCAGGATTTTGATGCTGGTTTATATATTTTAACAATTATCTCCATAAACGGCTCTTTTTCGACTATTTTAGGAATATTCAATATATTAATACATTGATTAAAATAATATTTATATATATACTGTAAATTGGTAAGCTAAATATTACTATATTTTACATTATAACTGAATATAGGAGGTATGCATGCATGAATATTCTCATAGCTGGGCCCAGAGGCAAAATGGGAAGCCTTATTACCAAAATAGCAAGCAAGAGAGCCGATATGAAAATAGTAGCGGGGGTAGCGCCTAAAGGGAGGAATTATATTGGACAAGATGTAGGCATGGCCATTGGCATGGGGGAAACATTAAATGCTTTTGTATCAGATGATATAGATTCGGTTATAGACCAATGCGATGTGATCATTGACTATACTACAACAGAGTTTTCCATGGAGGTAATGGAAGCTGCATTAAAAGCTAAGAAAGCTGTGGTTTGCGGAACCACCGGTTTTTCGGAAGGACAGTTTAATAGAATAAAAGAGATATCAAAGCACATACCGGTTGTATATGCTGCAAATACGTCCAGAGTGGTTAATCTTATGTATAAGCTGCTGGAATTAACTGCAAAGACAATAGGAAATGTATCCGATATCGAGATAATTGAAATGCATGATAAGCATAAAAAGGATGCTCCAAGCGGCACATCTTTGGAAATGGGAGAAGTAATTGCAGAAGCCCTTGGAAGAAAGCTCAAAGATATTGCTGTTTTCGGGAGAGAAGGAAGGGAAGAGAGGGCACAAGGGAGCATAGGATATCATTCTGTAAGAGCCGGAGATATATCCAGCAGCCATACGGTTATGTTCGGACTTATGGGAGAAAGGCTTGAAATAACACATCATGCTTATAACTGGGAATGCTTTGCCCAGGGAGCCTGTGAGGCAGCAGCATTTTTGTATTGCAAGGAGCCGGGGTTGTATACGGTAAAAGACGTTTTAGGAATAAAATAATAAATATGAGATAGGAGATGTTTAGCGTGAAGGCAAAGATATTGATAGTTGTTTGTCTTATACTTATTTTGCTTTTTAGCGGAGTATATTTTGCTGTGCAAAATACCGTCGATTCTGTATTACATAAGGTCTCACCGCAATACATTACATCATCTCAGGAATTGGACAGCTTTATAACCCAATTCAATTCGGCAAATCAGAGGCCCTTAATATTAGTGACAGCAGGCTTAATGGCTGTGACATTGCTTTTGGCCTTTGTGTTCTTTGCTTATTTTTTTAAGGCTATAGACAGGTTCAGAAGCAGCATCATGGATATTGCAGACGGGCAGCTTACAAACAGGGCAAAAGATATCTGGATTATAGAGGGTATAGGAGATAATATAAATAAGATCACAAACAACACGAAAAAAGTTGTATGCGAGATTGCTGCCATCACACAAAAGATCAAGGATATGTCTGTCAATCTGAGCAAAAGCCTTGAACAAAACGAAGTCGCATCTCAATCAATAGCCCAAACCATAACACATATTGCGGAAGGCAGCTGCGAGCAATCGGAGAAGACAGCATCAGCAAAAATAAGCACAAAAAATATGGCTGATAACTCTGATAAAATAGTGCAATATGCAAAGAAAACGCAAAATATTGCAGGCGGAATGATGGGTTGTGTAGAAGAAAACAATAAGTCAATCAATTTATTGGTGGAAATAATGAAGAGCACTGCCACCGGAAGTATCAAAACAGCAGATGATATTCAAGAGCTGGGAGAAGAAGCCGTAAAGATAAACAGCATAACTGCTGCAGTGACAGAAATAAGTGAAAGAACAAATATGCTCGCATTAAATGCTGCAATCGAGGCGGCAAGAGCCGGCGAAAGCGGTAAAGGATTTGCTGTGGTAGCCGATGAGGTAAGAAAGCTGGCAGAACAATCGGCAAACTCTGCGGATGAGATAAGGAAGCTTATTGAAACCATAATCGGCAAGATAAATGTGATAACAAAAGAAACAAGAAGTGGGGCTGAACAGATTTCACAGGATATTTTGCATGCTGATAAGACTAAGGAGTCATTAGGGCAGATCATTGAAGCGGCAAAGGCTACATATGATGCCGTTGTTCAGATAATCGGCTTGGCTGATGAATCCAATAAGATGGCTGAAGATGTCGATACCATGATGGAGAAGATAAATATGAATATTCAGGAAACTGCTGCAGGAGCCGAGGAAGTATCAGCATCAGCAGAGGAGCAGTCGGCTTCAGTGCAGGAAATGTTCGAGATGGCCAATAATTTGAACAATATGACTATTGAAGCAGACAGCTATTTAAAATCATTTATCAATAAAGTAAAAATAGGAGATAAAGAGAAGAAACTAATAAATGAAGGCTTTGGAATTTTAAAGGATATAAATACATATATAAATTCAAAAGGGATTTCCATTGACAAAGCTTCGCAAGTCCTTAAAGATATGAGCTTAAAATATAAACAGCTTGAGTACATAGGGATAATCAATTCAGGCGGAGACATGGTATCAGCCAGCGTCCCTATAACCGGCAATAATAATTACTCACATCGTCCCTATTTTAAAGAGTCTATTTCAGGAAAAGAATATTATTCAGAACCATATATATCAAATGTTTCATTTAACTACTGTATAGCAATTTCAATACCTTACAAGGATGCATCCAAAAATACAAAAGGTGTATTGATGGCAGATATCTGCATCGAAAAATAAAGGATTTGGCTTGCATAATTACAATAAAAATACATTTAAATTTACTTGTTAATATATTCTGGTGGTGATTTGTATGTTTTATAATCAATCAATATTTATGCGCGTATCTGAAATAATGGATAGAGATGTGATAAAAACAAACTCTGATATATCCATAAACCATGCTGTTGAAATGATGCTTTCAAATGCAAGAGATGAAGTTATTGTGGTAAAAAAAGACGCAGACAAGGAATATATTGAAGGTATGCTCACTAAGACTGATATATGTAGGCTCAAAAAAGGGAAAATTGATTTCACACAGCCGGTTAAAGACTATATGAGCACAGAAGTTTGCACCATTTTACAATCAGAGAAGGTAAAATGTGCAAGGGATGTCATGGTCAGCAAAGGAATAGGCAGATTGCCTGTGACAGACGGAGATGAGGTAATAGGTATTGTAACATCAAAGGATCTTCTTGACACTTTTTATGTTGCAGTAGAAGATATAGTGCTGCAGCTCAGTACTATCCTGGAGAATCTCCACGAAGCAGTATGTGTTGTAAACAATGAAGGGGTAGTCAGCTTATGGAATCAAAGCTCAGAAAAGCTCTACGGCATAAACAGCAGCGAAATTATCGGCAAAAATATAAAGGAAGTTTTCCCTAATGCCTTGATAGCCAAAGTGATAGAAGAGAAGAAACCTTTTAAAAATCATACCCACAGGCCCAAGGAAGGCTCCTATGTGGCAATAAGCGCGGTGCCTTTGGTGTATGAGGGCAAGATGGTAGGAGCGGTTTCCACCGACAGAGACATTACAGAGATAAATAATTTATCGATGCAGCTTGAAAGTGAAAGATCAAAGGTTAAATTCCTGGAAGAGCAGATGAAAAACATTACAGAAGCAAAATATACTTTTGGGAATATCATCGGAAAAAGCAAGGCCATAGTCAATTCCATCACACTGGCAAAGCAGGTGGCAAAATCCAATGCCAGTGTACTTATCACGGGAGAGAGCGGTACCGGTAAAGAGGTATTTGCAAGGGCTATACATCAGGAAAGCGGAAGACAGGGGCATTTTGTACCTATAAACTGCAGTGCTATACCATATAATTTGTTTGAAAGTGAACTCTTCGGCTATGAAGGAGGAGCTTTTACAGGAGCACTAAAAAAGGGCAAGATGGGGAAGTTTGAGCTGGCCAATGAAGGCACCCTTTTTTTAGATGAAATAGGGGATATGCCCATTGAGATGCAAGCCAAGCTCTTGCGTGTTTTGCAAGATGGTGTGATCACCAGGGTAGGCGGTGACAAATCCATAAATGTTGATGTAAGAATACTCGCAGCTACCAATAAGGATTTAAAGAAGATGATGCTGGAGGAGACTTTTAGAGAAGACCTCTATTACAGATTATGCGTGGTTTCTATACCGCTTCCGCCGCTGAGGGAGAGAAAAGAGGACTTGCCGGAGCTTATAAGAAGCTTTTTTTCGGAGTTCGGAGAATATAATGAAATACATGAAATAGAGATTGACCCTGAAGTGATGAAAATACTCACCGATTATGAATGGAAGGGCAATATAAGAGAGCTCAGGAACATGGTGGAAAGGCTTATAATCCTATCTCCGGACGGGAAGATAAAAAAGGATATGCTTCCTGATGAAGTTTTTAACAAAACTTTTATAAAAGATAGCAGGGATTCCAGGCAGGGCATAGGCATGAATTATGATTTGAAAAAGGTCATAGCCGATGTAGAAAAGAGGAGTATAAAAGAAGTGATGGAGATGACCGGCGGCAATAAAGCAAAAGCAGCAGTAATGCTGAATATAGAAAGGGGAAGCCTTTACTATAAGCTCAAGCAGTATGATTTAAAGGAATACTTATAAATCCATATGTGAAAAATTTGACACCATGTAAAATAAATGACACTCGCTTTTCCAGGTAGGTCCTTAGTAGGATGTATTGATAAAACATATGATAAGATAATTCTGTATAGAAAAAATTAATAAGCAAATGTAAAATATTTGACGATTTTCCTCGTTTGCTTTCCTTTTTCAAAGAACAATTCAGTTGATAAATTTATTTTTTTAATAGGAAATGAAAAAGATAGAAGCTATTGAAAGCCTTTGTTTTCAATAGCTTCTATCTTTTGATTAAGCAGTATTTTCAGATAAAAAAGAATGTATCAGAAATTTGCAATTTTTTTAACAATGTTGGCACTGAAATTGCAAGATATATAGGGCGGAATAGTTTGATTTACTTTTAACAAAGGAGGTGAGAATGATGGAACAGGTTACACTGTTGCTCAGACAACATGTAGGAGCCCCATGTTCACCAATTGTAAAAGTTGGAGATGAGGTTAAAAGAGGACAGCTTATAGCAGCCCCAACCGGCCTTGGTGCCAATATCCATTCCAGCGTTTCAGGTGTAGTAAAGGAAATAAACGATACAGCAATAGTTATAGAAGCCTTTGATGAGCAATCCAAAGATTTTATTCCGATAAAAGAGACCAAGGATCATTTGGAAGCTATAAAAGAAGCGGGCATAGTTGGTTCAGGAGGAGCTGGTTTTCCAGCCCATGTAAAGTTTAAGACGGATCTTTCGGGAGGATGTATTATCGCAAATGCTGCTGAGTGCGAACCGATTTTGCTGCATAATATTGCATATTTGGAACAAAATCCGGATGTGATCATCAGGGGAATAAAATACCTTATGGAAATTACAAAGGCCAAGACAGGATATATCGCAATAAAGGTTAAAAATCTTAAGGCAATAAAAGCCATAAACAAGGCCTTAAAGCCTGAGGACAACATATCAATAAAAATATTGCCCGATATGTACCCTGCAGGAGATGAAAGGGTAATAGTAAGGGAAATTTTAGGAGTGGAATTAAAACCGGGAGAACTGCCCAGTGTTGCTAATGCTGTTATATCCAATGTTGAAACTGTAAAGAACGTCACCTTAGCGATAGAACAAAGGAAGCCGGTTATTGATAAAGATTTGACGGTAGTAGGAAGAGTAAAAAATGCTCTGAAAGGCAAAGTATTTTTGGATGTACCTATAGGATATCCCGTTAAAAAATATATAGAAGCAGCCGGAGGCTATGTAGAGCCACATGGTGAAATAGTTCTTGGAGGGCCTTTTACAGGGAAGCATGGAGAAGAAGCGTCACCGATAATAAAAACTTTAGGCGGAATCATAGTAGCAATGCCATTTCCAAAAGAAAACAGAAAAGTAGGAATACTTGCATGTGAATGCGGTGCTCAGGAAGAAAGGTTGAGGGAGATTGCAAAGGCTATGGGAGCTCAAGTTGTTGCAGAGAGAAAATGCAAGAGAATGGTTGAGGTAAATGGAAGATGGAGATGTGAAAAGCCTGGAGTATGTCCGGGTCAAGCATCCACCGTTTTGGATCTGAAAAAGGAAGGTGCAGAGGTTATTCTGACAGGAACCTGTGGCGACTGAACGAACACGGTAATGACTGTAACTCCTAGGCTAGGAGTTCCAACATATCATAGTACAGATCATGCGCTCAGAGCTGCGGGTCATAAGCTGGTTAGAAAGACTAAAGCATAACCTTCTGTAGAATTTTAATATAAAATCAATTTTCATACTTAAAGGAGGTAAAATTTATGTCAATGTCGGCAGAAAACGCTCTACACCACAAGAATGATCCCGCAGTTGTATGCTGCAGAACCGAAGCAGGCACTGTAATTTCTGCAGATAATCTGGAGGACCCGTCAATATTTCCGGATTTGGTAGACTCAGGATTGTTAAATATTGATGAAAGCGCTTTAAAAATCGGACAGGTATTGGGAGCAAAATTGATTAAAACCATTGATTCGTTGACACCTATTACAGCAGATGCAGTAGAAGGTGCTAAGGAAGTCGAGGAAGAAGACTCCGAAAAAGAATCGGCAGCAGAGCCGGTACCGGCTGTGGCAGCGGCAAAGCAACCGGTTTTTGCACCTTCATCAAGTGGCGGAGTGCTGAAAATTCATATTGGGGAAGGCAAGGATATAAATCTTGAAATACCAATGGTAGGATATCCGGCATTAGCAATTCCCGCAGGGGAGTCAGCACCTTTGGCAGCACCGGCAATAGAGAAGCAAACAGAAGCTGCCGGAGAAGTCAAGGCTGTCAGGAAACTGATAAAGAAGCATTTCAAGATAACTGAAGTAAAGCGAGGCCCCGAAACCAAGATCGAGGGAACTACCCTTTATATCAGAGAAGGCATTGAAGAAGATGCAATAAAAGCAGATAAACTGGTAAAGAAGTTCAAGATAGATATAATAACTCCCGATAAGTACAACACTTATTCCGAGACTATAATGGACGTTCAGCCTATAGCTGCAAAAGAAGGCGAGAGCAAGCTGGGAAGCGGAGTAACAAGGGTTATTGACGGAGCTATTATGATGGTGACAGGTACTGATGAGAATGGGGTTCAAATCGGTGAATTCGGTTCATCAGAAGGCATATTGGAAGAAAACATAATGTGGGGAAGACCCGGTGCTCCGGAAAAGGGAGAAATTTTCATAAAGTCAGAAGTTGTAATAAAAGAACATACAAATATGGAAAGACCGGGACCACTTGCTGCTCATAAAGCAACTGATGTTGTAACTCAAGAAATAAGAGAAGCCCTTAAAAATCTTGACGAAAGCCTTGTTGTTGATACTGAGGAATTCGTTCAGAACAGAAGGCCGGGCAAGAAGAAAGTTGTTATAGTGAAGGAAATAATGGGTCAAGGCGCAATGCACGATAACCTGATATTGCCTGTTGAGCCTGTAGGCGTGCTCGGGGGAAAACCCAATGTAGACTTAGGAAATGTTCCGATAGTATTTTCACCCCTTGAGGTACTGGATGGAGGTATTCATGCACTTACATGCATAGGGCCTGCATCAAAAGAGTGCTCAAGGCACTATTGGAGAGAACCTCTGGTTCTTGAGACATTAAATGATGAAGAGGTTGATTTGGCTGCGGTTGTATTTGTGGGAAGCCCGCAGATCAACTCGGAAAAGTTCTATGTATCCGAAAGAGTCGGTATGACGGTAGAAGCAATGGATGCAGAAGGCGCTTTTGTAACCACTGAAGGCTTCGGAAACAATCATATAGACTTTGCCAGCCATGTTGAGCAAATCGGCATGAGAGGAATACCCGTTGTAGGCATGTCCTTCTGTGCAGTGCAGGGCGCACTTGTCGTCGGCAACAAATATATGACCCACATGGTAGACATGAATAAATCTGAGGCAGGCATAGAAAATGAAGTTTTATCCTGCAATACATTGACTAGAGAAGATGCTTTAAGAGCACTTGCCATGTTAAAAGCGGCTATGGCCGGTGAACCTGTTAAAGAATCAGAAAGAAAATGGAACGCCAATGTTAAGGAAAATAACTTAGAATTGATGGAAAAGGTAACAGGCAAAAAGATTGAAAGATCAGAAAATGAAACCGCCATACCCATGAGCCAAAAAAGAAAAGAAAAATATTCTACAAAGTGATTAAAGGTAAATTATGAAATACGGAGATAAGATAATATACATGGAAGGCATCATTGTAGAGGTTCATGACGGTTGTGTGGCCTTAGACTTAAAAGGAAGGCTAGGCTTTATGAAGGTCCCGATGAGAATGCTCATTACCGATTATCCTCTTAAAGTAGGACAGGAAGTAGGATTTAATATGAGCTATTTGGAAGTTCTGAGCCCTGATGCCAATGAAAAGTATGTAAGCAATATTGAAAAAAGAAATAAATCCGATAAGGAGGTAGAACTATGAGTTTAACAGTAGTAAAAGGGATGCAGTCTGAAATATATGTTCCTATTACACCGCCGCCAGTTTGGACTCCTGTAAAAAAAGAGCTTAAGGATATGACGATCGCTCTTGCAACTGCAGCTGGTGTACATGATAAATCAGATAAGAGATTTAACCTCGCAGGGGATTTTACGTACAGATTGGTTAAAGATACAACCCCCTCAAGCCAATTGATGGTATCTCATGGCGGATACGATAACGGGGATGTTAACAAGGATATCAACTGTATGTTCCCTATAGACAGAATTCATGAGCTTGCAAAAGAAGGCTTTATAAAAGCTATAGCTCCTGTTCATGTAGGTTTTATGGGAGGCGGCGGAAATCAGGAAAAGTTCAAAAATGAAACCGGCCCTGCCATAGCAAAGATATTGAAGGAAGAAGGAGTAGACGGAGTCTTAATGACAGCAGGCTGAGGTACTTGCCACCGCTCTGCCGTGATTGTGCAGAGAGCGATCGAGGAAGCAGGAATTCCGACTATTATCATTGCTGCTCTTCCTCCTGTAGTAAGACAAAACGGCACTCCGAGAGCAGTTGCTCCGCTAGTGCCTATGGGAGCTAACGCAGGCGCTCCAAATGACAGAGAAATGCAATACAACATTGTAAAAGAAACTTTGATTCAACTGACCAAGATAGACCAGCCCGGTAAGATAGTTCCATTGCCATATCAATATGTAGCTAAAGTATAAAAAGACTATATAGCCATATTGCAAAGGGATGATGACATGGTTGACAACGATAAAATTGAAATGAGAAGATTGGTGATCAAAAGTTATCATATTACAGAAGTTTCATTTGCAGATAAAACTGAGATCATTGATAAAAGCCTCTGCTTAAGAAAAAATATTATCAATGATATTATCCGGGACGAACCATTGATTGATAATTTGAGCATTGAAATAATTATGCCTGGTGAACACGACAGATGGGTAAACAGCATTATGGATATAATGCCTATATCTGCCAAGGTGCTGGGCCGCTTAGGCGAGGGAATAACCCATACTCTTACGGGGGTATACGTCATGCTTACAGGTGTGGACACAGAGGGAATCCAAGTGGCCGAATTCGGATCTTCTGAAGGGAATCTTCAAGAACAAATGATCTTAAATAGGTCCGGCACTCCGGGCGATAAAGACATAATAATTCTTGTGGACGTTACCTTAAAAGCCGGAGAAGGTCACTACAGAACCGGGCCTACCGCAGCCCACAGGGCGTGCGATAAGCTTGTGCAAGAAATAAGAGAGAAGCTTAAAAAACTAAATGGAAAAGATTGTACGGAAAGACATGAATTCTATGATGTTATAAAGCCGGGCAGAAAGAAAATTGCAATAATTAAGCAGGTAGCAGGCCAAGGAACCATGTATGATACTCAATTATTTGCTAAAGAACCGTCGGGTTTTGCAGGGGGACGCTCCATAATAGACATGGGAAATGTTCCTGTAATAGTAAGTCCTAATGAATACCGTGACGGTGCCATTAGAGCTATGCATTAAAGGGTGGTGTTATAAATGGGAGTAGGACCTTCAACTAAAGAAACTACTTTGCATCATTTCAGAGATCCATTGCTCCGCATTGTATCCCAGGATGATGATGTAGATCTTGTAGGAATAGTCATAGTAGGCACTCCACAGGATAATGAAGACAAAATGTTTGTCGGTCAAAGAGCAGCAGCATGGTTGGAGGCAATGCGTGTGGATGGAGCGATAATTTCAGTTGATGGTTGGGGTAACAGCCATGTGGACTTTGCAAACACCATCGAAGAAGTTGGTAAAAGGGGAATACCGGTTGTAGGTATGAGCTTTATAGGTACTCAAGCACAGTTTGTTGTCAAGAATCAATACATGGATACTATAGTAGATTTCAATAAATCTGTTGAAGGTATTGAAACGGAAGTCGTAGGCGAGAACACCGTTGCAGAGATTGATGCGAAAAAAGCTCTTGCAATGCTGAAGCTGAAGATGAGAAAGAAGACCGGGATATAAAAAAATGCGAAGGATATCATACAAAAAGGAAATCGACCAATGATATGATATTCTTCGCCTACACAAAGTTAGTAAACTGTGATATTGAATCTGGTACATTCAATATCTGCCGTGAACAAAGCCGTATTGGCTTTACTTAATAAATGAGGATATTTTATGTCTCTATAGTTTAAAATACCCCCGAATGATGTACAAAGAAATTTTAATTTATTGTAAAAATAACACATAAATTAAAATTATTGTACACAAGAAGTATTATAGCATGAAAATATCGCATAAGCAAATGGGGGAAAAGCAAATAATATCAACCATTAGAGCCATATCAAAACATAATATTCTCATTTTTAAGTTCTCTATAATTTAGATCAATCTAATTTAACGAATTGTATGTTGAGTATGTAACTAAATACTATCTAAATATTATTTCAGGAGGAATAAAAATGAGATTTGTAAAAAGCTTACATGCAGTGGATTCTCACACCATGGGAGAACCAACCAGGATAATAATCGGCGGAATACCTCAAATTCCGGGCAATACGATGAGTGAGAAAAAAGAGTATTTAGAAAAAAATATGGATCATATAAGGACTGCAGTTATGCATGAGCCCAGGGGACATAACGATATGTTCGGCTCGATCATAACTCAGCCGACAATGCCGGAAGCCGATCTTGGGATAATATTTATGGACGGCGGCGGATACCTTAATATGTGCGGACATGGTTCGATAGGAGCTGCCACTGCTGCAGTGGAAACAGGCATGGTTGAAGTTAAGGAACCCTATACTCAAATCAAGTTTGAGGCTCCGGCAGGCCTTGTAACGGCCAATGTGAAAGTAGAAGACGGTAAGGCAAAAGAAGTATCTGTGATCAATGTACCTGCATTTCTATATAAGAGAGACGTTCAAGTTGACTTGCCAGGCGTGGGAACAGTTACATTTGATATTTCTTTCGGAGGAAGCTTTTTCGCTATTATAAAGGCTTCTGAGCTTGATGTTGAGATTGAGCCTAAAAATATCAACATCATAACAGAGAAAGCAATGGCGCTTTTAAAGATAATAAATGAAACAATAAAGGTTCAGCATCCAATAAATTCCCATATAAAAACCGTTGATCTGGTGGAGATATACGGGCCTGCCAAAAGTCCTGAAGCAACAATGCAGAATGTAGTTGTATTCGGTGAAGGTCAAGTTGACAGATCACCATGCGGAACGGGCACAAGTGCAAAAATGGCAACCTTGTATGCAAAAGGCCAGCTAAAAATAAATGAACCTTTTATATATGAAAGCATAATAGGAACAATGTTCAAAGGAAGAATCCTTGAAGAAACAAAAGTGGGAGATTATACTGCAGTAATACCTGAAATTACCGGAAGCGCTTATACCACAGGCTTCAATCATTTTGTCATTGATGAAGACGACCCAGTCAAATACGGTTTTGTACTAAGGTAAAAAAGAAATAATCCAAAATAGTGTGTTAAAAAAGAAGGAGGATTAATTTATGGTAAAAATTATATTGGGTGCACTGGGACTATTAACACTGACTTTCTTAGTTTTTTTCGTGAAGGACTATTTCGAAAACAAGAATAACCTATCAAAGACTAGCTGGGCAGGCTTATTAGGTGTTGGATTCATTACTAATTTCCTCGATACCTTAGGTATAGGAAGCTTTGCTCCTACTACAGCATTATTTAAGTTCTTCAATATGGTACCGGACAGAATAATACCCGGAACGCTGAACGTTGGTGATACTGTACCGGTTGTATTTGAAGCTTTCTTGTTCATCGCAGCTATAACCGTTGAACCAATAACACTTGTCACTATGTTAGCGGCATCAGCTATAGGCGCTGTTGTCGGTGCAGGATTTGTTTCCAAGCTTCCGGAAAAGAAGATACAGATAGGCATGGGATTTGCCCTTTTAGTCGTTGCATTCTTTATGTTGGCCGGCCTCATGGACTGGATGCCTATTGGCGGCGAGGCAATAGGCTTGACAGGCGGAAAGCTTATATTCGGTATAATAGCTAACTTTATTCTTGGCGCATTGATGACCATCGGTGTAGGATTGTATGCACCATGCATGGCTCTTGTATATGCTTTGGGTATGAGCCCGAGAGTTGCTTTCCCGATAATGATGGGTTCATGCGCATTTTTAATGCCTGCAGCTGGAATGAGATTTGTAAAAGAAGGCGCTCACGATAGAAAGGCTTCAATGGGTCTTACAATTGGTGGTGCAGCAGGTGTCTTTGTAGCGTATTACATTGTAAAATCACTGCCTTTGACACTCCTGTCCTGGTTAGTTACAGCTGTAGTCATATATACTGGCGTTGTAATGCTAAGATCTGCGCTTGTATCTTCTAAAGCTAAGGTGGATAAAGTTCCTAGTGCAGAATAACAGTAAGTTCCTTATGAGCCATCGGGACGGTTGCCGGTGGCTCATTTTTTTCGCAGAAGCTTATTGAAAGCGGGATCAAAGTGGCTCTGGCACGCGGCGGAACTGCAATGAAAATAAGGGAAGCCCTTGATATACCTGTTGTTGAGATTCCCATTCCCTTTGAGGATATGATCCAGGCATTGCTTAAAGCCAGCAAAATGGGAAAAAATATCGGAGTGATAGGATACAATAATTTACTGAAGGGTTTGGATTTGTTGAATCCGATATTAAATGTCAATATTAAACAAGAATTTGCAAACAGTGAAAGTGAAACGAGAGACATGATATTAAAGCTGAAGAATGACGGCATGGATGTGATCGTCGGCGGGGTAGCCCAAACTAATATAGCAAGAGAATTTAATATGAATCATGTCAGAATTGATTTTAGCGAGAAAGCAGAGGAATTGGAAGAGGTATTGAGGCTTTCCAAGGGAAATAAGAGCCGGGCTGCAGATATGCTGGGAGTTCATAGAAGCACCCTATGGAGGCTCATGAAAAAATACGATATATAATATTTGAAAATGTTGCAATAAGTGTCGCATATGTCTTATATAAGACGTATGCAACACTTATTTTTTATTTTTGAATCAATCCCCTTTATGAACTTTTCAATGACAAACAGTTGGTATAAGCGGGATTCGGGGAAATTCATCTTTTTTTATCTGCTGGCCGTGGCTTTGGTATGGTTGTTGCTTTATATAAGTGTACACATACAAAAATTTGACGAGGTGTAATTATATGATTGACTTAAGAAGCGATACCTTAACTTTACCAAGCGAAGAAATGCTGAAAACAATTTTTTCTGCCAAACTTGGAGATGACGGAAGAACAGACCAGAGAGGAAGGGGGGAAGATCCTACTGTAAACGAGCTTGAGGATTTAGCAGCTATGCTGACAGGCAAAGAAGAGGCCGTGCTTTTTTCATCAGGAACTTTAGCCAATACAACTGCTGTTTTGACTTATTGCAATCCGGGTGATAAAGTCCTTGTGGATGAAATGCAGCACATCTATGTAAGCGAAAAAGTGGTTTTTGAAAAAAGTGTGGGGCAGTTGATTCCCGTGACTTACAAGCTGAATGAAAGAAAAACGCCTGATTTGAAAAGCCTTAGAAATCTTATGCAGCAAAATGATATAAAACTGCTATGCATCGAGAATACCCATAATTTTTCCGGAGGCACATGTACTGATTTGGAAGAGCTTAAAAGCATACACGATCTGGCACAAGAATTTAATATACCGATCCATATGGACGGTGCAAGATTGTTCAATGCAGCGGTAAGTCTTGGCGTAGAAGCGAAGGATATATGCCAATATGTGGATTCCGTCATGTTTTGCCTGTCAAAAGGCTTGGGTGCTCCTGTTGGTTCGCTTTTATGCGGCAGCGAAGACTTCGTGAAAAAAGCAAGAGGAAAAAGAAAGCTGTTAGGGGGAAATATGAGGCAAGCCGGCATAATAGCCGCACCGGGGATATATGCATTGAAACATAATATTGAATCACTGAAGGAGGACAATGGCAATGCCAAATATGCGGCAGACAGCCTTAGAGGTTTGAAAAAGACAAGGGTTCAGGAAAATGTTCAATCCAATATAGTTATGCTGGATGTAAGCCAAACCGGCTTGACTGTTGAAGAATATTGTGCAAGAGCAAAGGAAAATGGTTTATGGATTCGCCCTGTGCTCAATAATAAAGTCCGATTGGTTTTTTATAAAGGAATCAGCAGGGATGATGCGGTTCAAGCTGTAAATATCATAAAAGAAATCGATGCTCAGCTATGATTAACAGTTATTAAAAAGTATAATTAATAATATGCGAAAGGTTGTGTTTACATGAAAATTGCCGGAAAGAAGATCAGTTTAACCACACAGATTTTTCTAGCAATGATTTTAGGTGCAATTCTGGGACTCATTATCGGGGAGCCTATGACCAAATTGGGGTTCATAGGTAATATATGGCTTAATTGTATAAAGATGATAGTTGTTCCTATGGTAATCGTTACTATAATCACTGGAATTACCTCGCAAAAGGATGTTAAGTCACTGGGGCGCATAAGCGCTAGGATCATGAGCTATTATATCATTACTACTTTGGTTGCCTGTGCTATCGGCTTAGCAGTGGCCCTGCTCATTAAGCCCGGTACAATGGCTAACTTTACCGGATTGGCTTCAAAAGAAATAACCGGCTCTGCCGATATAACAATTGCGGATTTCTTTACGGGCATGTTCTCTTCAAACATGTTTAAGACCTTCTCTGACGGTAATATTTTACAGACATTGATAATATCGGTTTTGGTAGGCATTGCAATACTGAGGATGAAGAATGAAGGCTTTAAACAAACTGTGATCAATGGGTTTAACGCACTGAGTGAAATGGTATTTTCACTTATTCGGATGGTCATGATCGTATCACCTATAGGGGTATTCTTCTTGATGGCGGAATCCTTCGGCAAATACGGCGCCGGTATTTTCACCAGTATGGCTACATTAGCAGGCACCTATTATTTGGCATGTTTAGTTCACATTGTTTTGATCTATGGCGGGGTGCTTTGGTTAACTTCAGGAATCAATCCTATCAGGTTTCTTAAAGATAGCGCGGAATTATGGATTTATACCATTTCTACATGCAGCAGCGTAGCTTCTATTCCTGTAAATATGAAGGTAGCTAAAGAAAAATTTGATGTTCCAGAAAGTATATCCAGCTTTACCGTTCCTTTAGGTTCACAAATGAATTATGACGGCAGTGTTATACTTTATGGATGTGTTATTGTATTCATCAGCCAGGTTGTAGGAGCGCCGATCAATATAGGGGTCATGCTCAAGGTCATCTTCTTGTCTGCCATATTATCCACCGGAGGGGGAGGAATTCCCGGAAGCGGCATTGTCAAGCTGCTTGTTATGGTGGAAGCCTTTGGCCTCCCGACTGAAATCGTCGGTATCATTGCTGCATTCTATCGCCTGTTCGACATGGGAACAACAACTCTTAATTGCTTAGGAGATCTGGCAGGTACGGTTTTTGTATCAAAGATGGAAGAAAAGTTTGCAGGCAAGAACAAGGTTAAAGTCACGGGAGCATAGATTAAATATATATCATCTATATAAAGAAAACCAGCATCAAGAACTGATGCTGGTTTATATAGTTTATTACTCGGCAGCGTCTGCCAGTTCAGCCGAAATAAGCTTTCCGTCCTCGTCATATTCTGCCTTCTGCATATATTTGCCGGTGTAGCCCCATAGAATCGTAAAGAATATGGCTCCCCAGCATCCAAATACATAGGGCAAGTATGACCAGGGTCCTACGCCTAATGATGAAATAACCAAAAGGCCACCGCCGCTCCACGGGCACATGCCGCCAAAATATGCGCTTCCTTCCGTTATTGTTCTGGAAAGGGTTATTATATCCAGATTTTTCTTCCTATATGCCTTGTCATACATTCTGCCGTTTAATATTATGGAAACATAAACACTGGAGCTTAAATATACTGTAATTATTGATGTGACAAGGGTGCACAATACCAGAGAGCCTGTGCTTTTAATAATTTTCAGGAGCTTCTCCATGATGGCATCAAGCACGCTTTCCTTGATATCAACTATATGGCACTCCTCAAGCGAAGGAAGAACGTGTTTGATTGCAAGCAAATGCATTCTCCCTTGCACGCCTGCACCTATAATAGCGATTTTTTTGGAGTTCTTTTTTGCACAATATTTTGCTGTAATGGCTGTGGCGGCAGAAGTCCTAACGGCTGTTATCCAACGGCAATCCATTACGGCTGTGGGCACACCTGTTTCCGGGCAGTTCATCACTTGAACTCCCAATATTTGCGGTAAATCATGCTTGTAATTTTCCGGATAACCGCTTACCCATTTGATGCCGCAAGCATCCATTTTTTTAAGAAAAACAGGCATTTCATGGATAAAGGTATCCGGACGGGTATGGATACCACGCTTAGGAGGATTCTCGATGGTATCGTTAGCTTGCTCGCTGACGGCCATCTCAACTCTTTTAATGATTTCCTCCCAGCCGATGTCTAAAGATAGGATGTCCTCTTGTGACAAATAGAGAAGTTCGACTTTTTTCATAGTACTACCTCCATAACATTAATATTTTTGCATAACAAAAAATATTGATATATGTGAAGGTATAATATATAATAAAAAGATAAGAGAAGGAGGATGGTCTTTTCCTGTATATATGCCGCCAAGCTGGATACAGGTCAAGAACACCTTCTTTTTATTATTGTATTATACCGTTCAGACTCAATTGATCCAATGTTACCTGATTGTGCCTTTCGATTGCTTCAACACAACCATTGACGTCTCCGGTTTTTAACAAGGCAAGGATACGAGCATGTCCTTTAAGAGCTTCAGAATCGTCCGCTGATGTAAACATAAAATTGTCATAAAAGAAAAGATAAACATTGCTCCTCTGAATAAGCTCATTGACGTACTTTTCATAACAGCTGTTTTTTGAAGCTCTTACAATCGTCATATGAAACTCATCATTTAGTTTTGTAAACATATAGAAGTCTTTGCTTGCATGTGCCTTAGCTCCTTGAAGATAAAGGTCCTCCAGCACATCCAGCTCCTTATCGGTTATATTGGTGCAAGCAATTTTTATGGCAGCTGCTTCCAAGACTTTTTTGCACTCGAACACTGACTTTATCTTATCGGGGGTTGGATTTGATACAAATGCTCCCCGATTTGGAATTATAGTAATAATTCCTTCATAGCTTAGCTGCTTTAGAGCTTCTCTGATGGGAGTCCTGCTTATACCGGTTTCTTCCGACAATTGTGATTCTACAATCTGAGTGTTGGGAAACAGTTCCTTTCTGATTATCTTGTCTTTTATCAGATTGTAAATATGATCTTTAGATTGCATCTTATCCTCCTGCATCTTATCACCTCCTGCTTAAAATATTACCCTTGCTATTTTAAGCACTTAAGCATAGCATGGGGGACATAATTGAATATTCTATAAATTTGTATATCATTATAGCACATGTATACAACAATGTATACTATTTTAGATTGTTAATTTTTAAACTTTTAGAATATAAATTTTACGTTGCCTTTCATTTCATATCTCAGCATTGAAGGCTGCAAGGTTACTGTTTGAAAATATTTGGGCGGTTCTGAGGATGTCACATATATGATGAGTGAAGTGGAGAGAAACTAGAGGAAATCAGTTATATGCAGAGCATAGGAGAATTGGTTAGGTGAGGAAGGGAGTATATTAGAATCTTTTAAATCATGTTCAGCATGCATCAATACATAATTATTTAATAAGATATGGTAGAACAAGCTCTATAAATAGAGTAATATTAAATTAGTATAACAAAAAAATTAAGCTTAGGAGGGGGTAATAAAAAACAAAACTTCCCTATATCAGGAGGTAAGCTTATGAGTATTTTAACCCATGTTCATTCCGAAATATCTAAATATATTGAGACTATTGCTGAAATGATTGATTTTGATATTTATATTGTAGATGACCATTTATTGCGCATTATGGGAACAGGTGTGTATAGCAAGATGCTGGGGATTGTTTTGCCTGAGCACACCTCCAATGGCTGGGTCCTAAGGAATAAAGAGCCACTTGTCATGTTTAATCCTTGCGAAAATCAGATTTGTGCAGAGTGCCCGATGAATAAATCTGACAACTGTGCAAAGGAGTACTCTGTACATATGCCGATAATTTCAAATAGCAATTGTTTAGGTGTAGTGACTATATCTTCCGCTTACAACGATGCCTCAAAAAAACGTATGGTGGCAGAAAAAGAAAAATTGCAGAGGTTTATTGTTACAATCAGCAAAGCAATTACAGCTTTTCTAGAAAATAAAGTTAAAATGACCGCTTTAGAAAAGTGTTTTAGCTCTTCGGAAGAAGCCGTTATTATAACAGATAAAGAAGGTAATATTATTCAAACAACCAATGCTGTACAAAGGAGCTTTGAGGGCCTTTCTAATATATATGAACTGATACCAAAGAGAAGAGAATCATATGGAGATGATTTTCAAAATTCTACCATGAAGTTAAATGATAACTTACAGGTATATCGTTTAAAAGTGGCAATAAGTAATAGCGAATACAATCAAATATTTTTTTTAAAAATGGGGTCGAAAAATAAAATAGAAGGCAGCAATTCTTTTATTGATAAAGAAATATTTTTAAGTCAAATTGTAGGTAAAAGTGAGGGCGTAGAAGAGCTTAAAAAAGTAGTTTTGCATGTTGCAAAATATAATTCCAATTGCTTGATTTTAGGTGAAAGCGGTACGGGTAAAGAGATGTTTGCAAAGCTCATCCATAATATAAGCGATAGAAGAGACGAAGCTTTTATGACAGTTAATTGTGCGGCTATACCCGATCATCTATTGGAAAGTGAAATGTTTGGATATGAACCAGGTGCTTTTACAGATGCAAGTAAAAAAGGGAAGAAGGGGTTGTTTGAAATTGCTGATAAGGGAACCCTTTTTTTAGATGAAATTGGAGATATGCCGATCTATTTGCAGCCGAAACTTCTAAGAGCTATTGAAACAGGTAAGATAAAGAGAATAGGGGGCACAAAAGAAATTCAACTGGATGTAAGATTTATTGCTGCCACTAATAAAAATCTATCGGAAATGATTAAAAATGGCGAATTTAGAGATGATTTATATTATAGGCTATGTGTTATTCCAATAAAGGTTCCGGCTCTTAGAGAAAGGACAGAGGATATTATTGAGTTGACAAAGTATTTTATTGATAAATACAATAATAAATTTAACAAACATATTAATAAAATATCTGAAAAGGTTAAAAAGCATTTATTGATTTATGACTGGCCCGGCAATGTCAGAGAATTGGAAAATATAATTGAGTATGCGGTTACAATGGAAAAAACTGATACTTTAACTATTGGCAGTTTACCCTTAAGCATTAATTACGGCAGCGAAATAGGATTTAATAGAATACAAGAAATATCGATCAATGATTTTAAAAAACAAAATATTTTAGAGCATTTGGAGAAATACGGAGATACAGTTGAATCAAAAACAAAGATAGCAGAGGAGCTGGGCATAAGCCTAACTACACTTTATAGATATATAAAAAAATACGGAATCTGATTTATCAAAATGATAAGCTTTTATCACTTTTATAAATCCTGAGCTTTCAACGCAAAGATGTTATATTGATACGAATTTATCAAAATGACTTATCAAAATGATAAAACATGTCTGCAAATTAATTGAATTTACAGACATGTTTTATTTATTTTATATTTTTTTAAAATAGATAGTGATGCAAGCGCCCTGGATAATATCTTAAGAAGTATTGATAAATCAGTGAAATGAGTAAGTAAAGCAAAAGCATTTGCTAGTAGAAAGGATGATTTTTAAAAACTAAGCCGGATTTTCATCGGCCTGTTAAGATTTTGGCAGCAAAGTTGCATATTTAATACAAGCAACCATGGTAATATGTAAAAAGGAGGGGGTTTATGAGACCACTAATAGGTATAACGGCCAAATTATCATCGGATGATTGCATTGGAATACATACAAATTTAGGTTGCAAGAACCAGTCTTGGCTGTTATTAGCTGATGATTATATTAAGTCTGTTGAGGAAATGGGAGGCACACCTGTGGTCATCCCGGTTTTGGAAGATTACAAAAATATACTTGGATTTGTAGATAATTTGGATGGGGTCATTTTTTCCGGAGGAAATGATTTGAATCCAAAGTATTACAATGAAGAAGCGGAATTTGAATACAAAAATCTGCTGGAAAGCTTGGACAAGCTTGAAATTTA
The DNA here is from genome assembly GCF_058315355.1 of Lutispora sp. QWL-02. Lineage (NCBI taxonomy): Bacteria > Bacillati > Bacillota > Clostridia > Lutisporales > Lutisporaceae > Lutispora > Lutispora sp. QWL-02. Next base: position 4,232,022 of record NZ_CM177762.1, on the reverse strand, counting down.
TTTGTACAAGAAAATATTAATGGAGACAGATATGCCCATTTTGGGGATTTGCAGAGGACTTCAGTTGATTAACACAGTTCATGGAGGCAAATTATATCAAGAAATGAGAATGGGTGAATATCCAAAGCATACCTATTCTGCCGAGCCGGTATCCAAAAGTTTTATTGCTCATATGGTTTCAATAGAAGAAAATAGCTTATTGCATAAAATTGTAAAGGGAAAAAGCATCAAGACAAATTCATTTCACCATCAAAGCATTAAAGTATTGGGAAAAGGTTTAAAGGTGAATGCAATAAGCGAGGATGGCATTATAGAGGGAATTGAAGGTATTGATGATAGATTTTTGCTGGCTGTTCAGTGGCATCCTGAAATGCTGGCTCCAAAAGAAAGCATAAACGATATTTATAGCAGACGTATTTTTGAGTATTTTATAAAGGAATCCGAAAACTTTAGCAATAAAAAGAAAAAATAAATATTTAGGAGGATGATTTAATGAAGAAAGTATTATCACTGGTTATCATACTTGCCTTGTCGATGAGTATGATTGGCTGTGGAGGGTCACAGCAAGCCTCCGGTGAAGATGTAAAAAAGGAAAAGATACTTACTTTGATTAAAGAGGCAGACCTTAATTCCATGGATCCACAGTTGGCAACGGATGGACTTTCTTTTGAAGCCATTGCAGCTACCATAGACGGTTTATATTATACAGCTGAGGATGGTAGTGCTCAACCGGCACTTGCAGAAAAGACAGAGGTTTCTGAAGATGGATTGCAATACACTTTTACTATTAGGGATGCAAAGTGGAGCAATGGTGATCCTGTAACGGCTCATAATTTTGTTTATGGGTGGAGAAGACTTGCAGATCCACAGTTAGCAAGCGAGTATGCATATATGCTGGATGTTGCAGGCGTGAAAAATGGATGGCTTTGTTCAACCGGGGAAAAACCTTTGGAAGAATTGGGAGTAAAGGCTCTGGACGATAAAACCTTCGTTGTTGAGCTTGACAGGGTTGTACCGTTTTTTGTGAAGCTAACGACTTTCCCATCTTTTTATCCAAGCAATCAAGCTTTTGTGGAAGCTCAAGGAGATCAATATGCTTTAACTCCTGAGGCAGCCCTTGCTTGTGGGCCATTCAAGTTGTCGGAATGGTATCCCGGAAGCAGCTTCAAGGTTGTAAAAAATAAGGCATACTGGGATGCAGATGCAGTTAAATTAGATGCTATTAATTTCAAAATTGTATTAGATTCTCAAAGTGCTGTTTTGGAATATGATTCCGGTGCTTCAGATTATGTGAGATTATCCGGTGAGCTGGTTGAAAAGTATAAAGATAATCCGAACTTCACTACTACTTTGGGAAGCTATTTATGGTATTTGAGCGTAAATCTCAAAAAAGAAGATTTAAGCAATATCAATTTGAATAAAGCACTTGCATATTCATTTAACAGAGAGCAAATTGCTGATTCCGTGCTAAAGGATAGCTCTGTGGGAGCTAATTACTTTGTACCTATAAAGCTTGCAACAGGCCCTGACGGGAAGGACTTCAGAGAAACTTCACCAAAGTATTTTACTGAGGGTAAAGATGCGGCAAAAGAATATTGGGATAAAGCAAAAGCTGAAATAGGCAAAGATAAATTAACGATAGAATTGCTTTTTGAAGATTCGGAAGCTTCTAAGAAGGTAGCGGAGTTTTTGAAGGCTGAAATTGAAACCACTCTTGCAGGAATCACGATAGAACTCAAATCTCAACCTAAGAAAACCAGGCTTACGCTAATGAAGGCCGGTGAATATGAAGTATGCTTGACAAGATGGGGCCCTGACTACCAGGATCCTATGACTTATCTGGAACTTTTCGTTTCAGACGGGTCTATGAACTATGGCGGATATAAAGATCCGGAATACGATGCTCTCATTGCAAAATGCAAATCCGGGGAGATTTCTCTTGAGGAACGTTGGGAAGTTATGAAAGAAGCAGAAAAGATATTGCTGCAAGGCGGCGGACCAATCCCGGTATATCAAACAGGTGCTTCAAATTTATGGAATCCTAAGGTAATAGGAGCTATAAACAATTCAGTAGGTGTGCCTTATACTTATAAGTATGCAGATATTATTGAATAAGCTTTGAACAGGTAAAACGATTAACAAATTATAGGATGTATAATTATCATCCTATAATTTGTTTGTTAAGGAGGGACTGTGAAATGGGGAAATATATTATAAAACGGCTTATTATATCTATATTTACTATATTGGCCATATTGCTGCTCTTATTTTTGCTGCTGGAGTTATTGCCGGGCACGCCTTTTAACGATGAGAAGCTGACTGAAGAACAGAAAGCTGTTGTCATGGAGAAGTACGGCCTTGACAAACCGGTATTGGTCCGCTTTGCTAATTACATTCATTTGATGCTTAAAGGTGATTTTGGTGTTTCATATACTATGCAAAAGAACATGCCAATTTCAAAAATGCTTAAGCCAAGAATCCAAGTATCCATATCCATAGGGCTTCAAGCAGTTTTGCTGGGTACTATTATTGGATTGGTATTAGGTATTATTGCATCACTTAAACATAATACATGGTTGGATAGTGTGGCAAGTATTATTTCGGTATGCGGAGTTAGTATCCCATCTTATGTTTTTGCATTGGCTTTGGCTTACCTGCTTGGCTACAAGCTGAAACTATTTCCTATTCTATTCAACCCCTCCAATGCAGCAAAGTCTAGTGTAATGCCTACCATAGCACTATCAATGTTTACTGTTGCTACTGTTTCCAGATTTTTAAGAAGTGAAATGCTGGAGGTTTTTGGGAGTGATTATATTTTGCTTGCAAAATCTAAGGGTATTAGTGACAGCAGGCTAATTGTGCGTCATGGCCTAAGAAATGCCATGATTCCTGTTATTACGGTTTTAGGCCCTTTAGTTGTAAGTTTGATGACAGGGAGTCTGGTAGTTGAAAAAATCTTTGCAATTCCAGGGCTGGGCAGTTTGTTTGTAACGGCGATACAGGTCAATGATTACAATGTGGTGATTGCAGCTGCTTTTATATATAGTGTTATGTTCATTGCAGTTATGCTGGTAGTGGATATACTCTATGGTATTATCGATCCCAGAATTAGATTAGCAAAGGAGGAGAAATAATAATGTCGCTTATTTTTAAAGAAGATGATTTTGCTTTTGCTAATAAACGTAAAGGTACTAATGATACCTATGATATTTCAAAGGAATCTTTTGCAAAAGATGTATTTACAAGATTTATGAAAAATAAAGGTGCGGTTATCAGCCTTGTCTGCATTGCTATCATTATATTCATGGCGATATTTGCACCTTATGTTAATGAACATACTTATAAATCTATGATTATCGAGCATGCTTCCTTGCCGCCCAAAATACCTATTTTAGAAAAGCTTGGAATTTGCGATGGCATCATAGAAGGCGTAGATGTGTATGAAAAAGCAGGTGCAGATGGAAGCTATTATTTGTTTGGCACCGATACTCTCGGGAGAGATTTATGGACAAGAACTTGGGTAGGCACGCGGGTATCTCTTTATATTGCCGGGCTTGCAATGCTTATTGATATGATAATTGGAATGAGCTTTGGACTTATTTCCGGTTTTTTTGGAGGCAAAGTTGATTTGGTCATGCAGCGGTTTATTGAAATTTTAAGTGGTATACCAAACATGATTATTGTGACTTTATTGGTTTTAGTTCTCAAGCCAGGTATTTTGTCAATTACTGTGGCGCTATTAATTAAGGGTTGGATTGGTATGAGCCGGGTGGTAAGGGCACAAGTGCTCAAATTAAAGGAGCAAGAATTTATTTTAGCATCTGAAACCTTAGGAACCAGTAGTGCCAATATAATCTTAAATGAAATTTTACCTAATATATTAGGACAAGTTATTATCATGTCTATGTTTTCCATACCGGATGCCATATTTACAGAGTCTTTTTTAGCATTTATAGGCCTTGGGCTGCAAGCACCCATGGCTTCTCTTGGAGTGCTTATTAACGACGGCTTTAAATCTTTTTTGGTGTTTCCATATATGGTTGCGATTCCGACCACTGTTTTGGCAATTTTAATGTTAAGCTTTAACATAATGGCCGATGGTTTAAGGGATGCATTTGATCCAAAAATGAAAGAAATGTAGGTGATGGAAAATGATTGAAGAAAAAAGAAGGAGTATATTATCCATAAGAGACTTAGAAATATCATTTACAACTTCTTCGGGTATATTAAAAGCAATAAGGGGCATAAAGTTGGATCTGTTTAAGGGTGAAACCGTTGCAATAGTAGGAGAAAGCGGAAGCGGCAAAAGTGTTACCGTTAAAGCCGTAATGGGGATACTCAGCAATAATGGAACCATCAACAATGGTAGTATTATTTATACATATAAAGATGCCCATGGTAATGAAAAGGAATATGATATTGTAAAAATGACGCCTAAAGAAATAAGAAAAGAAATAAGCGGTAAAAGAGTTGCCATGGTTTTTCAAGATCCTATGACATCCTTGAATCCTACAATGACAATTGGAAATCAGATTATGGAGGGTATGCAGCATCATTACAAGACTTCGAAGGCTGAGGCTAAGGCAAAAGCAGAAGAATTTCTTCGTTTGGTTGGCATTGATAATCCGGCAAAGCGTATGAAGCAGTATCCAAATCAACTGTCAGGGGGAATGCGTCAGCGTGTTGTTATAGCTATTGCTCTTTCTTGCGAACCTGATATTCTTATATGCGATGAGCCTACAACTGCACTTGATGTAACAGTACAAGCCAAAATATTGGAATTAATTAAAGATATTCAGAGGCAAAAAGGTGTCTCGGTAATATATATTACTCATGATTTAGGCGTTGTAGCCAAGGTTGCTGATTATGTAGCAGTTATGTATGCAGGAAGGATTGTTGAAAAAGGAGCGGTAGAAGAAATTTTTTATGATCCGCGGCATCCTTACACCTGGGGACTCTTATCTTCTATTCCTGATATCAGTACCCTGGATGGCAAGCTTTATTCTATACCCGGCAGTCCGATTAATTTGATAAATGGTTTTGAGGGGGATGCTTTTGCACTTAGAAATGAATATGCTCTAAATATTGATTTTAGGTTAAATCCGCCTATGTTTAATGTGGGTGGTAAACACAGGGTTGCCACATGGCTGGCCCATGAAAATGCACCAAAAATTGAAATGCCAAAAGATTTGCGTAGAAGAATAGATAAAATGTTGCAGGGGGTTGGAAAAGATGAACGAAAAGCCTATATTGGATGTTAGAAACTTAAAGCAGCATTTTAAAATAAATAAAAAATTTACCGTAAAGGCGGTAGATGAGGTCAGCTTCAAAATATATCCCGGAGAAACCTATGGATTAGTCGGCGAAAGCGGAAGCGGAAAATCAACAATAGGAAGATCTATTATTAGGCTTTATAAGCCAACATCCGGAGAGGTTGTATTTGATGATGTATTAATCAGCGGAAATCTTAGCAAAGAAACTACTAATCATTTGAGAACAAAAATGCAGATGATTTTTCAGGATCCTATGGCTTCTTTGAATCCAAGAAAAAAGGTAATGGATATTATTGCACAAGGATTAGATAATTATAAGCTTTATACTAATGAAAGAGATAGAGAAGAAAAGGTGTATAAAATTTTAGAAAAAGTTGGACTTTCGGGAGAGCATGCCAAACGCTATCCGCATCAATTTTCCGGTGGCCAAAGGCAAAGAATAGGCATTGCTCGCGCGCTTATCATGAATCCAAGTCTCATTATTGCAGATGAAGCAATAAGTGCATTGGATGTGTCCATACAAGCCCAAGTTGTGAATCTTATGAAAGAAATTCAAGAGGAGACTAAAATAACATATTTGTTTATTGCCCATGACCTTTCTATGGTTAAGTATATTTCCGATAGAATAGGAGTGTTGCATTTAGGGCATTTGGTTGAGACCGGAACTAAAAATGAGATTTTTAATAACCCTATTCATCCATATACAAAGTCGTTGCTGTCTGCGATACCGGAACCTAATCCAATAGCGGTGAGAAATAGTGTTTCTATGCACTATGATTATGCCGCAAGCGGCATAGATTATGCAAAGGGGACATTGCACTGTGTCTCAGGAGAGCACTATGTGCTGTCTACGGAAGAAGAATTTAAAAAATGGAAATAACGGGGCACCGGTGACGATTATTTGGCAGGGAGACGTTTAGTTGGTTATTTGCCAAAACGTCCCCCTGCATCTTGGCAAGGAGGCGGTTTAGTTAAATCTTAAGCCCTGAGACTATATTGGCCAGTCTATCTGAGCTGTTTTTTGCCTTAAGGGCACCTTTCATTACATCTTGTGACTTTTCAGCAATGGCTGCGGATTTTTCCGCTATATTTTCTATTCCAACAGCTCCCTGGTTGGTAGCAGAGGTTACTTCGCCTATGGCCTGCGCCATATTATGTATTGAAGCCATGAGCTCTTCTGCTGTAGAGCTGAAATCCGTTATCATATCATCTATATTTTTTACATCAATATTATAATCCTCTGTAGCCTTCAGCATAGCTTTATAATCTTTTTCTACGTCGTGGGCCATAAAGCTCAAGAGCTCGTTGGAGCTTGAAGCCAGATTATCAACGGAGGATACTACCGCATGGGTTATGTTTTGTATTTCCGTTGCAGTGCTTTTCGAGTCCTCGGCGAGCTTTCTTATCTCGTCTGCTACAACTGCAAAGCCCTTCCCCGCTTCTCCTGCTCTTGCGGCTTCTATTGCTGCGTTTAGAGCAAGCAGGTTCGTTTGGGATGTAATTTGAAGTATGGCATCAGTCAAAGAATTTATTTTTTCTACGGCTTTAGATTCGGTTAAAGCTGCTTCAAGCTTGTTTTTCGCCTCATTGAATTTTTTAATAGCATTTTCGTGGGATGCTAAAAAGCTGTTTCTCATTTGGCCTGTACGATTGCTTATATCATTAGCTGTAAGGGCTCCCTCCTGAGATTTAGAAGCAATATTGTCAACAGCCCTTTCTATTTCTACTGAGGAAGCACTCATCTCTTCTGAAGAAGCAGAGGTTTCTTCCATACTTGCTGATAACTCCTCCGTGGTGGCGGATATATCTTCAATATCTGCATTAAGCTGTTGAATGTATATGCCTGCTTCGTCAACAGCCATATTTGCATTGGCTGATTCTAGTTTTACATTTTCTACGATGCTTCGCAGATTATGTTGCATTATTTTTAGGGATCTTATGAGTATCCCTGTTTCATCTTTAGATTTAGCATACTTTTCAGCTATGACAGGTGTTAAATCGCCGGTAGAAAGTATTTCAAGATGCTGGGCTGCTGCTTTTATTGGTTTGCTTATGCTTCCTGCAACTATATATCCTGTGGCAATTGCTACTATTAGAAAGAGTAAAGAAGTTGCAAGTGTATTTCTTTTCAGGTCGTCCAGGCCGGCCAGCACTTCTGGTTTAGGGGCGGCTACTGCAAGAGACCATCCGGTTCCTTCAACGGGTGCGAAGCCCAGATACTTTATCTCCCCTCTGAATTCATATTCTCCTGCGCCGGTCTCACCTGCTATCATGCGCTTGTGCAGCTCTGCCAGGGGTCCCAAAGCAGGGTCGGATTTGAGATTTTCGAAGGTATTATTGCGGTTTAAAACCAAGGATTCGTCCTGATGAGCAATATTATAATCCAGCTCATCAATCATGAAGGCTGCACCGGACTTCCCAAAGGTTATCGATTTAGTTATTCCACTCAAACTGTTCCCGTCTGCTACGGCCACCATAACGCCTAAAATAGTAGAAGCTTTCTTTATAGGCACAGCATAGAAGAGCTCAACAGATTTTCCATCGGCGCTTACAATAGGTGAAGTTACCACTCTGCTGCCGCCGATTGCCTTTTTAAAGTAATCTGTATTGCTGATCCCCAAGGTAGAACCGTCATTATAGTATATTTTGCCGTCTATACCTGCGATGCCTATTCTAAGATACTCATTCCTTGTGGCTTCTCTGTCCAGGACTGCTTTTTTTTCTTCCCAAGAAATGCTTTGATCCATAATTATATCATTGGATGCTATTATTTCCAGAGAGGTCAAGAGCCCGTCAATTTTGTTTTCCACTATTCCGGCAGCCTGAGTAGCCAGCTGCGGCAGAGTCTCGTTCACCTTTTCAATTAGGGCTTTTGATGAAGAAGAATATGATGCCAATCCAAGACCTAAACATACCACTAAGAGAAGTAAACCGAGAATAACCACAATTTTTGCTTTTAAGCTTTTCATTTAATACACCTCCATTCATTATGTGACAAAAATAGACAAATTTTGCACACATCTTATTTTATCATTACGATTTTAAACTTTGAAGGTAAAAAATGCAAATTTCCAAATAATTTAGCGAAAATTGTTGAAATATATTTCATTGTGTCGAATAACCTGCCAGGTACGGTTCCCGATGGCTCATTTTCTCGCACATAAACGCCTTTCGCATATATTTGCTTTTTTGTTTTTATATGATAGAATCTGGGTAGGAGTGGAAATATTATGCGGTATGATAAGGGGGTTATTTAAAATTGAGGCCAATGATCGGATTGACCACATTTATTGAATCAAAGGGGACATCCAGGTACAGTTCTTTGTGCTGTACGTATATCGATGCAATAATCCGGGCGGGGGGAATTCCTGTATTGATTCCCATAACGGAGGATAAAGAATGCCTGCTCAAGTATATAGATGCCATAGACGGCATAATATTTACAGGCGGAGAGGATGTGTCGCCTTTATATTTCGGTGAAAATCCCATAAAAGAAATCGGCTCCATATCCTGTGAGAGAGATGCCTGTGAGATGTTCCTGTTTAAAGAGGCCTATGATCTGGACATGCCTATTCTGGGCATATGCAGAGGATCTCAGATGATCAATGTCGCTTTAGGCGGCAGCCTCTATCAGGATATCAATGCACAGGTCAAGGACTCTTTGGGGCATAGTCCTGAATGCGGTCCCAGCGATCAGGTTTATCATATGGTAAAGATAGAAAAGGATAGCAAGCTTTATAACATATTTGAAAATGATACAATTGCCATAAATTCCTTTCATCATCAATCGGTAAAGGAGCTCGGCAAAGGCTTGAAAGCTGCGGCCTTTTCCTATGACGGCATAATCGAGGCCACGGAATCCGCGGAGAAAGCCTTTGTCGTAGGAGTTCAATGGCATCCGGAAGCCCTGGCACCAAAACATCCCATATTCATGAAGCTTTTTGAAGAATTTATAAGTCAATGCAGATAGAAACAGGCCGTCGGAGACGCGTAAAGCTGGCCCGACGGCTTTATTCCTGTCAATTTTACATTATTATTACAAATATCCTTCTTAGCGTTTTTTATGCTTTGCTCCACATAGTATAAATTAGGTGGAAAATCATAGAAGAAGATAAGGAGGATTTTTATGAGAAAGTTGCTTGCTTTCTTATTAGCCTTTACCATAGCCTTTTCTGCAGCGGGTTATATGGACAGCTATGCTGCAGCATCAGTGAGTGCTGAAGTAAACGCCCTTGTGGATATTGGCATGTTGGTAGGGGACGGAAATGGGGTAACCAGGGAGTACACACAAAAAGAGATGACAAGGCTTACGGCGGCAATATCCATATTAAAGCTGAGAGGGCTGTATGATGATGCTGTTGATTACGAAGGCTACGCTAATTTTGCGGATAGTGATGAAGTAAAATGGGCGGAAGGAAAGAATATAATGGCTTATTTGAAGGCCAATCCGAACTTGGGGTTCATCGGAGATGAGAGGGGGCGGTTCGGTCCCTACAGTAATATAAGCGAACAGTCCTACTACAAGGTTTTGTTGGAAACTTTAGGATATAAACAGGATGGGGCAGGGGCGTCAGGTGATTTCCCCTGGAGCGATACCTTCAAATTTGCCGCATCCATAGGCTTGAAGCCGGCTAAGGCAGGTATATTCACCGTTGATCTTCTGGCTAAGGCTACTGTAGCAGCATTGAAGACCGGCACCAAGGGAGGCAGGATATATATCAATGTGCTCATAGACGCAGGGAAGATAAGGAGAGCAAGAGCTTCGGCCGCGGGCCTCATCAACGATATGACGGATGCGGAGGTAAAGAGCGTAAGGGCTGTGGGAAATACTGTGGTAGAAGTGGTATTCAAAGAGGAAATAGAGCGATATGAGGGAGAAAACCTTGATAATTACTCTATAGAAGGATTGACAGTCAAGTCTGCCGCTTTAGCAGGGGAGGATAGAGTAAGGCTTGTGACCTCGGCCCAATCATCGGGAAAGCTTTACACATTGAAAATAGGCGATGAGAAAATAAAATTTACCGGAGTCGCAAAGGTATCCGGCTCTCCCAGGATAAAGAGCGTCAAAAGCGAAGATGTTGAGACGGTGATAGTTGAATTTGACAAGGAGCTGGATCTTGCAACAGCGGCGGATATTTCAAATTATTCGATATCAGGCGTAGAGATAGATAGAGCAGAGCTGGAGGGTAAAAAGGCCACCTTGACCACTTATGGCTTGGCAGGGAGAAAACAGTATACAGTCAAGGTCAGAGATATAAAATCAATAGACGGTGTGGCGCTGAAATCCGATAGCAAGTCTTTTTACACCAGATTGGATACCACTCCGCCATCCTTGAAGGATGCAAAGGCAGAGACAAACCAGCGGGTTGTAGTAAAGTTTTCTGAGGCAGTAACGAGAGCTTCAGCAGAGGATCTAATGAATTACCTGATAAAAAGCAGCAGCGGAGAGCTTGAAATCCTGGAAGCAAGGCTGACCGGCGATGATGAGGATACTGTGGAGCTGACTGCGGAATCTCAGAAGTCCGGCTCCAAATATGAACTCACCGTAGAAAATATAGTGGATAAGACAAAAGCGGCAAATATTATGAAGAGGCCTGCCAAGAAAACCTTCTATGGCATGAGGATAGATACAACACCTCCTCAGCTTTCCAAAGCCGATTTGAAGGTGCTGTCCAGAAGCCATATACAAGCAGCATTCACCGACAGCAGCAGGATCGATGAGGCTGCGGTCCTGGATCCGGGCAGCTATGAGGTGACCAAAAATGACAGGTACAAGGAAAGCATCTATGTGGAAGATGTGGAGAAGGTTTCCTATGCTGACGGCAAATTCAAGGTCATGCTGAGGGTAGAAGACCTTACCATCAGCAGCTCATATACCGTGACGGCTTATAATATAGCCGATGAATTCGGCAACACATTGGAGAGGAACAACAGCGGGACTGTAAATGTTGCCAGGGATGACTTTGCAGCGGCTACGGTCAAGGATTACAAGGTTGTTGGGGGAAGCAAGCTGGAGATATACTTTACAAAGCCCCTGGATGAAGAAAGTGCAGAGGATATATCCAATTATGAAATAAATAATTCCATAGGCGCTCCTATAGAAGCAGTCTATAAGGATGAAAAGGTCACATTGGAAACAGCGTCTATGACAGAAGGCAAGATATATAAGATCGCTATTGACGGTGTGAAGGATCTGACGGGGAACAGGCTGAAGCTCAGCTTTGAATTCAGGGCTATGGCAGGAGAAAACGACTTTCAGGGACCCAGGCTCGAGTATGTATATTCGGTGAATAAATATGTGGTGGCTGCATCCTTCGATAAGCCGGTGAGATACACGGCAAGCGGCAATAATAGAATAGCTTTGGTTCTGAAGTCGGGCAGCAAAACCATAACCCTTTATGCCAAGGCTATGGGAGATGATGATAGGACCATTGAATTTTCTAATATAGAAGGGGGCAAGACCATATCCGGGTATGATGTCTATAAGATAGAGTATAAAGACTCTTTCCGGGGAATAGAGGACAGGACGGTCAATAAAAACAAATTTGACAGGGAAAGCCTGCCCTATTTCGACACTGAAATATACGGAAGCGATGAAGAGCCGGAAGCTCCCGAGATACTATATATCACCCAGAGGGACGGCAAGGCCTTCGAGATGGAAATGTCAAAGGAGGTGACGGTAATCAATAAAGACGTAAATACCATAGGCAGCCCATCAGCTTCCTTTGAAGTAAAGGCGGATGGAGAAGACGGCAAGCTTGTTGCCTTTACCATAACCTCGCCCAGATCTATAGATGACAGCAAGGATTATAAGGTTGACATAAGCAAGATATTGACTGATAAACACGGCATCAAAGCAGAGAACACCCACAGCGGCTATACCATGCTCTACGGCGAATACAAGGACGAAGATAAGCCTTATATATTAACTGTTTCTGCCGCAGACAGGATGACGGTAGAGATCGAGTACAGCGAAGCCATAGGCTATGAAGGCAGATATACGATCAAGAATACGGATGATTATGCCAGATACAGGACTATAAGCAATTCACTGAAAAAGATCGACCGGAACAGGGTTATATTATCTTTGGGCCAGCCTTTGGAAAGCAGTTATGAATACATCCTCATCATAGATTCCCAGGCCAAGGACCTGGTGGGCAATACAAGCGAAGACATCAGAGGGGACGAATTCTATTTCATGGGCACTGATCTGGCTCCTGTGAAGGTGCCGGACCTGGATGAGGAAGAGGACCGGCTGGCGGCAGGGGCCGTTAAGGCGGCGCTGGAGGCGAGAGCTGGGGCTGTAAGAAATAAAATCGAGAAGGCAGTTGAGGCTATTAGAGAAGTCAGAGATGAAATATCAAATGTAAAAGATATGCCTGATGTGGAAGATGCCAGGGCTTGGCTGACAGGGGATAAGCTGTCATTCAGCCCCATATATGCAGCCCATCATAAAGAGCCGAGGATCTTAGCACTTAAGTCCCATGCAAACGGAGCAAGTTATAGATTTGCAGAGGCAGACACCGTGGTTTATGGAAGATTTGCCAGGCCTGGAGGAAAGAAAGAAGAAAAGGCGGCATCTCTGGAAATAATGAAGGGCACCGGAGATATAAAAATTACAAGGGGTAAATATGACGCAGTCATTACCTTCAAGGTTAAAATTTCAAAAGGGAAAGCCGTGGCTGAAAAGCTGTTTAAGGTGAATATACCTGCAACCGGCAATGTGACGGTAGAAGCACTCTAGAAGGTTCAGGCTGAAGCTCTGAGAGCCTCCTCCTATTTACAACGCTGTTAACAAAATGCAGGATATTACTTCTATGGAGAGCGATATTTCTTTTAGCATTACTATGACGGGAGAAGGCTTCTCTGAAGAAGAACAGAAGAGTCTACAACAAGTAACCAGTATGATGAATCCTCTGGAAATTAATATGCACCAAAAAATGGTACAAAATGAAGAAAAGACTTCCGCCAGAGGTGCAGTAGATACCAATTTAAGCTTTTCAGGTATGACCATGGACATGAAAGTATGGGTTGATACAGATATGTCCGGCGATAAACCTAAATTAATAGAAATCATCAAGATGCCGCCGCTTATTATGAATTCTATGTATCCGGAAGATAATACTAAAGAATATTTAGTATATGATTTTTATAAGATAATGGGTGAAACTCAAGAACAGATCAATGTTAATGAGGTTTTTAAATTCTCTAAGGAAATGCAGTCTCAAATTGCCAAGTTCATCAAAGATTCTCAGGAAAAATTCAATCCTGGATTTGAGGTAGCAAAATATAAGGAAAAAAGAACTGTTGATGGAAAAGAATTATCTATTTACGAAGTGAAATTAGATGACGCAGCTTTCAAAAATCTTGTAAGATATACAGTAAATTATGCAATTGATAGCAAAGATACTATAGAGTTTATAGAACAGTATATGGATTTAGTATCAAAAATTGTAGATACAAATGCAAAGCAAGAGCCGCAGTTAAATCAAGAAAAAGTCAACCTGGAATCGGATGAATTAAAAAAAGAGCTGCCGAGTTTAAAGGAAAAGTTTAACAGCTTTATGGATACTTTCAAAGACGTAAAGATTATAGGAGATAAGGGTATCGTACTGGAATACGGCATCAATAGCGATGGATATATTGCTCATGAAGCCGGAAGCATTCCCTTGGAAGTTAATATTAAAGCCATAGGGAAAGCCATGGGAGAAGAGGAGCCGGCGAGCAAAGGCATACTGAAGCTGGATATGAGCTTCAGCACAAAGGTTTATAATATAAATGCTCCTATGCAGATAGATATGCCAGTGGTAAATGAGAGCAATTCCATAGACATAACGGATATTATGAATAAGAGCATGAATACGAATACAGAAGTGAATATGAACACAGATATGAATTAATTAAAAAACCCGGAAATTCCGGGTTTTTTATTTTTATCACTAAACTAACATTCAGTGGGGGTTGAATCCCCCTCTGAATGAAGTCTCGTTCAAGCTTCTTCCAGCATTTTTATAACATAATTTGGCAGAGCGAAGGAGGCTTTGTGGAGCTCCGTGTTATAATACTCAGTCTCCAGCCCCAAGCTGTTCCATGCCTTGTCATCCAGATCCTTCACAGGATCATATTTCTTTGATGCAAATCCAAAGAGCCAATGCCCTGATGCATAGGTGGGTATATGAATCTGGTATACCTTGGCTATGGGGAAAAACTGCTTTATTCTTTTATGAGTTCTCTTCATCAAGCTTGCGGTGTTTTCATAATAAGGGCTTTCATGCTGATTCACCAGTATGCCGTCATCCTTCAAGGCTTCAAAGCAGTTTTTGTAGAATGCTTCTGTGAAGAGGCCTTCTCCCGGTCCTATGGGGTCTGTAGAATCAACGATTATCAGATCATATTCCTTATGCTTGGTGCTGATAAACTTTATGCCGTCTTCATAAAAAAGCTTCACTCTTGGATCATCCAGCTTTGATGACGTCTGCGGCAGGAAATCCCTGCAGCACTCAACGACTCTTTGGTCTATTTCAACCATTTCAATGCTTTCAACAGCGCTGTATCTGGTCAGCTCCCTTACAGAGCCCCCATCACCGCCGCCGATGACCAGAACCTTTTTGATATCGGGATTGGCAGCCATAGGCACATGTACTATCATATCGTGATAGATAAATTCGTCCCTCTGGGTAAGCATGATTATGCCGTCTAAAGCAAAAACTCGTCCGAATTCATAGGTGTCCAGGAAATCTATTCTTTGAAAAGGGCTTTGTTCGCTGAATATATGCTTATCTACTTTCATTGTAAAACGCACATTATCCGTGTGCTCTTCTGTAAACCAGAGTTCCATTTCAAACCTCCTCAACTGATTATTCTTCCATACGGTCATAGATGTTAAGGCCGTGATATATTTCTATCATTTCTTTGGAGAGCTTATTTCTTATGCTGCGTCTTTCCTCAGGGTTCAAATCATAAGGGTCTGTATTAAACAGATAGTTGTTTAAATCGATTTCCTTTATCATCATCTTGGTGTGAAATATATTGGAATTATACACGTTTACATCTATTGCGTCGTATTTTTTCAGAGTCTCATTGTTTATATAATTTTGTATTGAACTCATCCCATGATCCATGAAGTATTTATGCCCATTTACATCCCTGGTAAAACCCCTGACCCTGTAATCAATGGTTATTATATCTGAGTCAAAGCTGCTTATGAGAAAATTTAAGGCATTTAATGGCGATATTTCACCGCAGGTTGAAACATCAATATCTACTCTGAATGTAGAAACATCATTGTCCGGATGGCTTTCCGGGTAGGAATGAACCGTAACATGACTTTTATCTAAATGCGCCACAACACAATCTCTCAAGTGCGACAGATCACCTTTGTTGCAGGAAGGATCGATGGAATTACAGGGCATTCCGTCTTCTGTAATGAGGATTGCAACACTTGCCCCCTGAGGATCATAATCCTGCTTGGAAATATTGAGTATATTGGCCCCTATTATTTTGGTCACTTCGCAAAGGATATTTGTCAAGCGCTCCGAGTTGTATTGCTCGTCGATATAGGTAATATAGTCATTTTTGTCCCTTTCAGTTTTAGCATAACAGATATCATAAATGTTAAAGCTCAAAGTTTTTGTCAGATTATTAAATCCGTACAGACTTATTTTTTGGTTCAACCCTAACATCACGACCCTTTCCTTCTGATTTGTATATAATGTTAACATAAGGTAGGCCCCTAGTTCAAGTCATTGCTTGACCACTTTCTCCAAATGAGCCACTGAGACGGTTCTCGATGGCTCAAAATAAAACTATTCTTTTGCAACTTTCTTCAAATCGCTGCAGGAAAGCAGCTTGGCATATTTTTGATTGAGCTCAAGCAGGGAGGATTTTTGTTTGTTACGGAGGACAGATAGATTACTAAGCTTACTATCATATTCATTTTTAGAAATCATCCTGGCTTCATATTTTATTCTATACAATTCTATGCTTCGCTGTTCTTCCAATATTTCTTTCTCAATGCTGCTGATCTCTTCAAGATTATCCTTTATGCTCTCTATCATCTTGTCGAAGTCCTTGCCGAAGGAAGCAAGAGCCTTTTCATAATCTGATTCGGCAGCTTCAAAGTCTTCCTTAGCCTCTTCATACATTTCGGTCATATCATATCTCATGGAGTCTGTGAATTTGTCCAGGTCATATTTCAGATATCTTTCTTCTACCAGGTCAAAATATACTTTTTCCGAATATCTCTGATTACTTTTCTGATTTAAGCCGGTATCCTTCTTTATCATATCCTTCTTTATCTGCTCCAGATCCAGCTTTTCCAGCAGGACTACAGTATCATTGAGGGTTATGGCTATGTCCTTCTCATTCTCACGGCCGAGGAGAGAATTTAGATTATAATAGGCTTCGTCCAGGGTTTTCTGAGCATTGTCCAGTCCTTTTATCTTGTTTTCCAGATCTGCTTTCTTATTTTTGTGTTCCGTTTTGGATATGAGGTTTTTATCCAGCCTGAGGTCCAGGAGCTTCAGCTCTTCTTCCCAGACTTTTTTATTGGCATTTGCCTCTTCCATAGCCATTTCGGCATTTTCTACAGCTATTACGGCTGATCTCAGGTTCAGCGCAAGGTTGAGCTTTGCGTTTTCCCTGTCCAGTATGGTCTGCTGATAGCTTGAATAGGCATCTTCTACCTTGACATAAGGATCGACCTGATCCGTTATGAATTTTTTAAAATTTCCTACATTGAATTTTACTTCTGCAGGAGCAGCTTTCTCCTGTTTCTCATAATTGTCATAGGCCTTGCTTATGGCATTGTCCTTGGATTTATATTCTGCGGAGTTTTTGAGAGCCATATCAAAGGCTTCATCAAAGCTGTAGCGGAATTTAGGCTCTGCATTGGCTGCCGTGCCCAGCAGCAAAGTAGATATAAGTATAAGCGGAAGTATTCTATATTTCATTCTATCACTCCTTTAGTCAGTTTCTAGCTTCTAGCTTCTGGCCACTGGCCACTAGCCTCTGGCCACTAGCTTCTGGCCTCTGGCTTTGGGTATTCCTTACGGGTCATGGTGGACGGAAACCACTGAAAGACACTGAAGGTTTTACTTTTATAAAAGCACTGTTAATGTCATCCTGAGGTAGGCACGACAGAAGGATCTTAAACCCCAGAGGAATACATGCACCCTGAGCTCTGAGCTCTGAGCTCTGAATCCTGAGTTCTGAGTTCTGAGGCATAAGGAATCCTCGCTACTCTGAGCGTAGTGCCTCTATGGGGTTGAGGCTGGCTGCTTTATAAGCCGGGAACAGGCCGAAAATTATCCCCACCAGCAGAGATATTCCAAAGGCTATAAGTGCCCAGGGGATGGAGTATACGGCCGGAACTATGTTTAGGCCTCCTATGACGAATCTGATGATGGAAAAGCCCAGGAGGAGCCCCAATATGCCGCCTATGCCCGTTACAACAGCGGACTCTATCATGAATTGGGTGAGTATGTTTTTTCTCTTGGCTCCTATAGCCTTCCTGATGCCTATTTCCTTTGTCCTCTCTGTGACGGATACCAGCATTATATTCATGATGCCGATGCCTCCCACGATGAGAGATATGGCGGCTATGCCGCCCAGGACAACCATCATGGACCCTGTTACCTGGTTTAAGGTATCCAGCATCTGGGATTGGTCGAATACCCTGTAGGTATTTTGGTTTTTATAGATCTTCAATAGGAAAGCCTCCAGGCTTTCCATGGCTGTTTTGACCTTATCGGCGTTTGCTGCCTCCACAGAGAAATTTCTGATGGCGGAGGTGCCGGCCACCAGCCTGGATGAGGTTACAGGAATTATTATCTGATCGTCGTCGGAGCGGGTTGCACCGCTTGCCCTTTCCTCCAATACTCCGACAACCTTGAATATCTGGCCTTTTATTTTTATCTTCTCTCCTATGGGGTTCTTGCCCTCGAATATTTCATTTATTATTGCAGTTCCGATTAAAGCAACATTTTGCCTGTAGTCCACATCAAAATCCAGGATAAATCTGCCCTGGGTCACATGGACATTTCTTATGCTTTCATATTCAGGCGAGGTGCCTATGACGGTGGTGTCCATGTTCTTGGTGTCGTATTTGACCTTTGCACTGCTGCTGGTTTGGGGAGCCACAGCCCCAATAATATCTGAGTTTTCTTCTGCAAATTGCTTCAGATCTTCATAGGACATATTCCTGTTGCTGTTTCTCCCTGTAATATTTATTTGAATGAGGTTGGTGCCCAATTTCTGTATGGAGTCGGTGATATTTTTAGTGCTGCCCTGAGCAAAGGCAACTGCGGAGATAACGGATGCAACTCCGATGATGACTCCAAGCATGGTGAGGAAAGATCTGCCCTTGTTGGATTTAATGCTCTTGATGGCCATTTTGTATGCCTGAATAAATCCCATTTAAACCACCTGCCTGTCTTCTACTATTTCGCCGTCATGGATTCTGATGATCCTGTCGGCCTGGAGGGCAATATCATTATCATGGGTGATGAGTATTATAGTATTGCCCTTTTTGTGCAGTTCTTTCAGCAAATTCATTATTTCTACACCGGATTTTGTATCCAGATTTCCGGTAGGTTCATCGGCAAAGATGATGGGAGGATCATTAATAAGGGCCCGGGCTACAGCCACTCTTTGCTGCTGTCCGCCGGAAAGCTCATAGGGCTTGTGGTCCAGCCTGTCTCCTAAGCCTACATTTTCCAAAGCAGTCCTGGCTTTCCTGAGCCTTTCTTTGCCGCCTATGCCCAGATATATAAGGGGGAGCTCAACATTTTCCAGAGCGGTGAGCTTTTGTATCAGGTTGAAGCTCTGAAAAATAAAGCCTATTTTTTTATTCCTTATATCAGCCAGTTCATCATCATTGAGATTGCTGACTTCCTCGTTATCCAGGATATAAGTGCCGGAGGTAGGGACATCCAGGCAGCCCATCATGTTCATGAGGGTGGATTTGCCTGAGCCTGAAGGACCCACTATAGCCACAAATTCATTTTGCTTTATGCACAGGTTTATATTTTTAAGCGCTTGTATACTTATTTGATTTATCTGATAGGCCTTGCACATATCATATATCTGTATCATACCTAAATTACCTCCAATTACCTTCCTTGCTCCCTGGTTATAGTTACAGGCATTCCTCCGGTCATTCCTCCCGGCATACCGCCGCCGGTTCTGTTGTACCTGTTTTGAGAGTTTGCAGAGCCCGAACCGGAGCTTACCCGCGGAAGTATCACTATATCTCCTTCCTTCAAGCCGCTTATGATTTCTATGTATTCATCATTGTTTATGCCCACCTCTACAGTTTTTGGGACTGCTCCTGCATAGTAGCCGCCAGATTGGAGCCTGTTTCCGGTTCTTGTTTGTGAGCTGTTATCAGAAGCTTGTTGTCCAGCAGAAGCTTGCTGGTTTGTCCGGTTCTGTCTATTGCTTTGAGCGCCCGGCTGAGCCTCTTCCTTAGTCCCTGCTTCATCGCTCTTCACAAAGACTACATTGGTGTTCCCTCTTTTCTGCACAGCTTCAATAGGTACATACAGCGCATTTGTTTTTTCATTGACTATTATTTCTCCATTGGCATTCATGCCTACCTTCAGGCTGCTGTTGCTTTCTGTCAGCTGAACAGTCACCGGATAGGTGGTCACGCCATTGCTGGGGGTTCCTTCCTGAGCGATTTTGGCCACTATTCCCTTTAAAGGCTTGGCAGAGGTTTCAGGCAGTGCATCTACGGTGACATTTACGGCTTGATTTGTCTGTATCTTTGCAATATCCAGCTCATCGACGGGTATCTGGAACTCCATCAGATCATAATTTGATACCTTGAAAACTGTCTGGCCTGATTTAACTCCATCTCCCTTTTTAACATCGCTTATTGACAGTATGCCGCTTATTGTGGAGTAAATTTTGTATTGGTACAGCTTGGCGGTTGCGTATTCAAGCTGGCTTTCCATGTCTTCTATATTAAGATTCTTTGTTTCCAATTCTATGAAGAGATCATCATTTGTGATATTTGCCAGTATATCTCCTTTTTTTACATATTGGCCCAAGGCTGCATCGAGGCTTTCGATGAGGCCTCCTGTTTCAGTTTTTACTGCGATGCTGTCCATATATGAGAGCTTGGCGCTTCCTATGCTTTTTAACGTTTGACCGGAAGCAGTGGTTTCTGCGCTGGCTATCATGGTATCATCCAGATATCCCGGGTTCTCTATGGTGAACTCCACATTATATGGCTGGGCTTCTTCCGTGTCTTCTGCGGTGGAGCTTATGAAGGATATGGTTCCTTCAAGCTTGTTCATCTCGCTTAAGGAGCTGTCAAAGGCATATATGGCAGCCTTCTGGCCAGGCTGGAGCGTGCTTTTATAGGCGTTGTTAAAGGGAAGCAGCAGCTTCAGCCTGCTTTTGTCGGTTATTGTGAGCAAAGAGCTGTCTTTGCCTGTATTGTCGCCTTCTTTGAACTTTATATCTGTTATCTGACCCGATATGGGAGCGATCACCTGGCTGCTGTCCAGGGATTTCAATATCTGGTCTCTGGAAAGACGGGCCTGGGCTATGCTGTTTTCCAGCTTCTTTACATTGAGCCGGGCCTCTCCGCTGTCCAGCTCCATGATGAGGCTGCCGGCTTCTACAGTGTCCCCATCCTTGAAGTATATCTGGCTTATGGTGCCCTCCACATTTGACAGAGCGGTGAGGGTGCTGGAGGATGCCAGCGTGCCGGAGCCGCTTATGGATACCTTAAGATCGCCGCGCCTTGCGACAGCGGTCTGCTGTACGATTTCAGCCTTGGTTGAAGCTTTTGATTTGACGTAGTAAAAGCTTATCAATGCCCCTATAGCTAATAAAAGGAATATAAATATGGCTTTTGAATTCAATATTCTTTTCCTTCTGGTTTTTATAATAGTTGCAGTATTTGGTGTGCTCAATTGTTTTACCTCCCTAACGATAGATTCTGTTGTTTACATTCTAACGGCACAACCTTAAAATTTCCTTAAAATCCATATCTTTTAGTTGATTTAAAAAGGTTTATTTTTTAATGTATTATTAAGCTTCTTGATTTAAAATAAAGAAAGAGGTGATTTCATGAGATTGTTATTGATAGAGGATGAAATTGCGTTGTCTGACGCCTTAGTTTTCATGCTGAAGAAGAAGGGATACATGGTGGATGCGGCTTATGACGGCATAAGCGGCCAGGAAATGGCGGATACCGATTCCTATGATCTGCTCATAGTTGACAGAATGCTGCCCTATAAAGAAGGGGTAAGCATTATCAAAGACTTGCGGATGAAGGGGATAAAAACTCCCGTTCTCATATTGACGGCTAAGGATTCTATAAAGGATAGAGTGGAAGGATTGGATGCAGGAGCAGATGATTATTTGCTCAAGCCCTTTTCCACTGAGGAGTTGCTGGCCAGGATAAGAGCCTTGTCCAGGAGGCAGAGTGATATTATTGAAGGGGAGAGCATCAGGGCGGGAAAGGCAGTTTTAAGGCCTTTGCACAAGGAGGTAAAGGCAGGAAAAGAGACCATAAGGCTGACTCTTAAGGAAACCCAGCTGTTGGAGCTTTTGCTCAGGAACAGAAAGCAGGTCATAACAAGAGAGCAGATAATAAATAGAGTATGGGGCTTCGATTCTGAAGTGGAGATAAACATTGTCGAGATATATATCCATAATCTCCGCAAGAAGCTTCCGCCTGAGCATTGCGGCTTCACTATAGAGACCGTAAGGGGCATAGGCTATTGCATTAAGGAGGGGGAGCATGTTTAGGAGTCTCAGGATCAAGCTGACCCTGATAAATATAATTGTGCTGGGCTTAATACTCACATTTGTGTTTTCAGGCATATATATCCTCATGGCAAGAGGCACGGTGGCGGAGACGGAGAGGACCATGAGGCTGATTGCGATGCAGAGCAGAATAGCGGAGAGGGCCCCCGAAGGTCCTCCCAGAAAGCATATTCAAGGCAGCTTTTACGTAAGGAAGGATCGGGCAGGGAATATCACAGTAAAGTCTCAAAACATTCCTGTGGATGACGGCGAATTGGAGATATTGCTGGGAAAAACAGAAAAGCAGGGCAAGGATGAGGGAGATATAAAGATAAACAATGAAGCTTATAGATTTCTGAAGTCTTTTTCTCCGGATAAGAAAAGCCTGACCATAGTATATCTCAATATTCAAAGAGAGAGAGAATTTTTGACCCGGCTCGCAACAATTTTTATAATAATAGGACTGGGGAGCATGGGACTTGCCTTTTTCGGCAGCTTGTTTCTGGCGGATAAAGCATTGATACCGATAAAGGAAGCCTGGGAGAAGCAGAAGAGCTTTGTGGCCGATGCTTCTCATGAGCTCAGGACGCCTCTTTCCTCAATACAGACAAATCTGGAGGTAGTACTGGATAACTCTGAAGAAAGCGTAGAAAGCCAGAGGAAATGGCTGAATAATATATTGTTTGAAAACAAGAGGATGTCAAAGCTGGTCGATGATCTGCTGCTTCTTGCAAGGGCCGATTCCAAGCAGGAGGACATGATCATGGTGCCTTTCAACCTGGGCAGGGCTATAGCAGAAGCGGTATCGCCTCTGGAGCCTATTGCAGCCAAGAAGGATATCGAGATCGATATGCAGCTTCATGAGCATAAAAGCATAGTAGGTGATGAAAGCCATATAAAGCAGTTGATTGTGATACTTGTCGATAATGCGATCAAGTATTCTGCCGCTAACGGACTGGTGGAGATAGAGCTCAATAACCACAGCAGCTATGCAGAAATATTGGTGAGCGATACAGGAGAAGGTGTCAAAGAAGAAGAGAAGGCCAAGATATTCGAAAGGTTTTATAGGGTGGACAAGGCGAGATCGAGGGAGAGCGGAGGTTCCGGCTTGGGACTGTCCATAGCTCAATGGATAGCAAGAGAGCATGGAGGGAGCATCAGCGTTTCCAATGGAAAGATAAAGGGGAGTGTATTTAAAGTAACGCTTCCCAAAAATCAGAGTAAAAAGCGCAAAAAATAGATAGAGCCATCGGGGACGGTTAATTCCCGATGGCTCAAAAATAAACTATTCTTTTACAACTTTCTTCAAATCGCTGTATATGAGAAGCTCCGCATATTTCATGTTCAGGTCCAGCTCCAGCTTTTTAAGCTCATGTGCCAAAAGAGTGATCTTATCTCCCAGAGCGTCGTATTCAAGCTTGGACATTCTTCCTGATTCATATTTGAGATCATATAATGAGCGGTTTTCTTTTTCTTCCGCTATCTTTTCTTTCGCATCTTCTATGTCCTCATAGAGATCCTCGATATCCTCAATCATATCATTGAAGCTTTTTTCGAAGCGGTCTATAGTGTTTTGATACAGCTTATCCGTGTTCTCATAGTCATTCTTTGCCTTATCGTAGAGCTCCTCCATGTCACTTCTCATCGTATCGGTGAATTTGTCCAGATCATACTTGTCATAGCGCTCTTTCATCAAGCCATATTTGTAATCGGCCAGCCTTTTTTGTTCTGACAGGCTGTTTAAGGTCTGGTCCTTTTTTATCATGTCCTTTTTTATCTGCGCAAGGTCCAGCTTATTCAGAGGTATTACAGTATCATCCAGCTTGACTTCGATATCCTTTTCATCCTCTCTGCCCAGGAGGGTATTGAGCTGACGGTACGCCAGATCCACTGCTTTTTCTCCATCATCAAAGGCTTTAAGCTCATCCTTGATTTTGCGCTTGCTGTCATTGTAGTCATTTTTGCTTATGAGGCCGTTCTCATATCTGATTTCAAGAAGCTCCAGCTCATTTTGCTTGTTTCTCTTTCCTATATCTGTTTCGGAATAGGCCATCTCTGCTTTTTGTACGCCGATGACGGTGCGTCTGAGATTCAATATTATATCTCTTTTTATGTTTTCTTTTTTCAAGAAAGCTGATTGATAATTAGAATATGTGTCCTCAAGCTTAATCTGAGGATCCACCTGTCTACTCACAAAGGTTTTGAAGTTGCCTGTATATCTGATTTCACTCGGAGTGACTTTTTCCAGCGCATCATAAGCATCGCTGTATCCGTCTATAGCATTATCCTGAAGTCTATATTCCGGTGCATTTTCTATTGCCATTTTTGCCGCTTCCTCAAAGCTGTAGCGGAATTTTGGTATGCCTGCATAAACGGTTGTATTGGCAAATATAAGGGCTGCACATAATATGCCGCATATAATTTTTTTCATAAATTTCCCTCCCTTATTCGTATCTCAATGCTTCTATGGGGTCAAGCTTAGCGGCTTTGTTTGCCGGGTACAATCCAAAGAATATACCTACCGCTGAGGAGAAGGCGACGGCTGTTACAAGTATCATAGGTGATACGGAAGCCTTAACCTTTATCAGGGGACCTACTAAAGTTCCCAATCCTACACCCAGCCCCAATCCTATTGTACCGCCAATGAGGCAAAGTATCAAGGACTCTGTAAGAAATTGGAGAAGTATATCCTTTCTCTTTGCCCCCAAGGCTTTTCTTATGCCTATCTCCCTGGTCCTCTCGGTGACGGAAACCAGCATTATATTCATGACTCCTATTCCGCCGACCAGAAGGGATATGCCTGCGATGGCTCCTATTACGGCAGTGAAGGTTCCTAATACATTGTTTATCATATCAAGCTCCTTGAAGCCTTCCTCTGCGTAGTATACATCCTTGCTTCTATGGGAATTCTCCAGAAGCTTTACTATTTTTTTGGCTGTTTCGCTTAAGTCTGCAGAGTTGTCGACTTTTGCAGTCATATATGACAAATTGTAGTCGAATATCCTATCAAGTACGGTTATGGGCATTACGCCTATAGAGGGCGTATAGCCTCCGAACATGCCCGCCACTTCACCTTCATCCGATTTCAACACTCCTATTACGGTTAAGCTTAAGCTTGTATCTTTAAATTTTGTCGATACTTTTTCTCCTACTGCATCAGTCCTTCCAAAAAGCTCTAGAGCCGCTTTTTCATCGATGAGTATGACCTGTCTGCCGCTCTGTATATCTCCGGTAGTCAGAGGGCGTCCGTGCAGGATCTTTGTCCTGGCTATTTTGAAGTAATCTTCTGTAGTGGTCTCAATGCTAATGTCTTTGCTTTTTTTGCCTGCCTTTACTTTATCATAAAACCCGTAGGAGGGGATTATGCCTGTAATTTCCGGCAGTTTGGATTTCAGCATTTCTATATCATCCATGGTGAAATAGTCGCTGTCCCTGACTTCTTCTGCTCTGCTGTTGACCCTTACATTTATGGTGCTTTTGCCTATGTCCTCAAATTGCCCTATTATGGCATTCTTGCCGCCCTGCCCTATGGATACTATGGTGATCACCGAGGATATGCCGATGATTATTCCCAGCATGGTGAGAAAGGTGCGCATTTTATTGGATTTCACGCTGTAGAGGGCAGATTTGAAGCTTTCTATAATATTCATATCCTCGTCTCCCTCGTTATGCGGTTTTCCACCGGCTTATCCGATATTATTTCTCCATCTCTGAAGACAACATTCCTTTTAGTGTGAGCTGCTATATCGGCTTCGTGAGTTACCATTACTATGGTCACGCCTTCTTCATTGAGGCTCTCAAATATATCCATGATTTCTATGCTGGATTTGGTATCCAGATTTCCTGTAGGCTCATCGGCCAAAAGGATGGCTGGGCTGTTTACAAGTGCCCTCGCTATTGCTACTCTCTGCTTTTGACCGCCGGAGAGCTCATTAGGCTTATGGTGGACTCTTTCGCCCAGGCCGACTCTTTCCAATGCTTCCTTGGCTTTTTGCAGCCTCTGGGAACCAGGCATCCCCGCATAGACCATGGGCAGCTCCACATTTCCCAGGGCGGTAAGGCGCGGCAGCAGGTTAAAGGCCTGAAAGACAAAGCCTATTTTCTTATTTCTTATTTCTGCCAGTTGGGTATCGTTCAGCGTGGATACATCTTCTCCGTCCAATATGTATTTGCCGCTTGTCATCCTGTCGAGGCATCCTATGATGTTCATCAGAGTGGATTTGCCTGAACCCGAGGCACCCATAATGGCTACATACTCATTTTTATTTACATTCAGATTTACGGATTTCAGGGCTTCTACCTGGATAGAGCCCGTATCATATACTTTCTTAAGGTTTTCTATTTGAATTATCAAGCTACATCCCTCCGATTGTCTTCACTGTCTCTCCATCCTGGAGTCCTGCAGGCGGATTGGTAATGTACTTTTCACCTTCTTTGAGACCGGTAGTTATTTCTATTTCAAAGTCTGTTTCAAGGCCTGTTTCTATGACTCGTTTTTTGGCTATATTGTTTTCCAGAACAAATATATACTTCTTGCCTTCAGCATCGGTTTGCACTGCTTCAAAGTTGACTGCAATACTATTTTGCTTATCCTGCAGCACTATTTCTGCATCGGCTTCATATCCGGCTTTGATCTGCTCATCCGCATCGCTCAGGGTTATTTCAGCCAAAACCTTCGTTTCCTTGTTGGTTCCTGACATTTCTACAATAGCGGACTTACCGATTTTAGTCACCTGGCCTTCGTATATTTTGTCCAGGCCTTTTATTTTTATGGTTGCTCTCTGGCCTTCCTTTAGGCTTACAGCATCATATTGACTTACCTTTAGCTCTACTTTGTACTGGGATTGGTCATATATGAGAATGCTGCTTCCTGCCGTAGGATATTGATTATTTTTAGCATCCATTTTTACTATGGTACCGCTTATATTTGATTTGACATTGCTGTCTGTTATCTTATTTTGGAGGCTTTCCAGATCTGCATTGGACATTTCTATTTGCTTTTCCTGCTGATATATTTTATCGTCAAAATCCTTCAGGGAATTTTGAGCGTTATCCAATGCCAATTCCATATTCATCATAGTGGTCTGAAGATCATCCAAAGCGGATTTTGAGCTTTCAAATTCATTTTTGGAGATGAAGCCTGCCTCATAAAGCTTTATGTTTTGCTCATGCTTCCTTTTGGCATCTTCATATTTTGATTCTGTGCTTTGCAGATTAAGCTCAGCTTGCTTTACCGAATTTTCCATGGTTTTCTTTACAGTGCTGTTATCATCGTCTCTAAGCTTTTCGAGCTCCCTTTTTGCCAGATCCAGTGTTATCCTGCCTTTTTTTAACTGGCTGTTCAGGTCGCTGGCGTCAAGCTTCACCAGAAGCTGGTCCTTTTTCACTTCCTGTCCTTCCTTTACCAATACTTCCTGCACCTTTTGCGTTGATGGCAGCATAATTTCCTCCGATTCATTGGCTTTTATGTTTCCGGCTATAGATATGGATTGCACCAGGCTCTTTTTAGCTGCATCAGCGGTATTTACGATTTTGACGTTATTTTTTGCGGATAAAGCTGCTCTGGATGCAAAAAAGACAGCTATTATCAGAATAACAGCTATGATTATTACCAGTTTCTTTCTTTTTTTCATTGCACGATTCTCCTTTGGCTGTGTGATTCAGCATTTTTAGTCTCATATTTATATACGATTGGTTCAGGGAAATGTTTCAATATTTTTATGAATATTTTATCTGCGGCGAATTTGTAATATAAACTTAAAACAGGGCTGCTGCTCAGCAATTGAATGTTTGTTTCCGGTGATATAGAATATAATTGGGAGAATAGTATGGAGGTGAGTTTTTGTTAAAATGGAGCTTTGAGAAGGCTGTAATATTTACATTGATATTGATCTTTCTCATATCTACCACCAATATTTACACTAAGTTTACCGGTATGAATTCAGATCGTAAGAATAATGAAGCCTCTGATATTAATCCGTGGGAAGAGAGCCGCTCCATAGTTGCTTTAGTAAATGCAGACAAGCTGTACGGCCAGAAGAAGTACCGGGAGGCTATAGATGAATATAGTCTCAGGATTCAGGAGACTTACTCATTGAATCAGAATCAGAAGGCCTATGCGTTTTTCATGAGAGGCATGTGCCAATATCTGCTGGATGATTACAGTTTAGCTCAGGACAGCTTCTCATCTTCGATAAACTATGAACCTAACAGCGCGGTGGCATACAACAATGCGGCAGTGAGCGCCTTCTATGCAAAGGATTACATTTCCGCACTGCAATATCAGAAAAAGGCAGTGGAGCTTTTGCCGGCGGTAGAGTACTTTTACAACCTGGGCAGAATATACGAGGCCCTTGGGGAGTATAGATCAGCAGTGGGAAGCTTTATGTCTGTAGTGAAGGGCGAAGAGAACATAACCTTGGTAGACCCGGTGAGGGTTCACAATAGGATGGCCAATTTGATGCCCGATCTGAAGGAGAGGGAGAAAATTGCCAAGGAGGTTACAGTGTCTCTGAAGCTGAGAAACTATGGAGAAGTGCTGATGATAGAAGAGGCGGATATGGAGGTCCTCGGTACTGAATTTAAAGTTGCGGTCTACGACAGCGGCGAAGGGAAGAAGCTCAGCATAAAATACGACAGGGAAATCAATGATCCTTATCATTTGATCAACAGTCTCTCCTGGAGGGTAGAAAGCGGTGACACTGTGCTTTACAGAAGCAGCAGGGACAGTTTTACCATGGGCGTCTTCGAAAACAATAATTATAAGATCACGTTGACTATAAAATCCAAGGGTAGTGAGGAAAAGGAAAGGAAGACCTTTATACAGGTTACGCAAAAAGGGTTTAAAGAGGATAAAGGAATTGAGACCTTAAAGCCCAATGAGCAGTACAGCAAGATTTATGAAAATGCAGCATATGAGCAGCTTTTTGATAAGAATTTCAAGCTTACTACCAGGGGCTATTATGACAGGTTCAATGTTATGTGGACCAAGGACAATATCTACAGTGAGATTATGACGGTGGATTACAGGGATTCAGGAAGCTCTCTGCGCCTTATCAATACCCTGAATAAGGATGCAGGAATCAGGGCCAATTTGAGCACCTTGCTGAGAGATAAGGATTTGAGGGGCAAAACGGTGAGCATCAAATTCTGGGCCAGAAAGATTACGGCTGAAGAGAACATGACTGTAAATGTGAGAGTGGGCAAGGTAAGCTATCCTTTCAGGAATTTTGATCTCCAGTATAAGTGGAGGCAGGTGACCATGGAGTTTAAGATACCGAAGGATGCAAATAATTTTACCTTCAGTTTAAGCATTAAGCCGGGAGAAGAGATAAAGCTGGACGGATTTGTCATCGTTGTGAATTAAAATACCCGGTGGGAAATCCACCGGGTATTTTAATTGCTGTATATTATTCAGCAGGGTTGAAGCCCTGTAAGAAGAATAATACTACGCCGTCTCTTACAACATATATGTCGGTTGTGTCTGCTGGTTTTGCAAATTGTACATATCCTGCTGTCATTTCTGCTGCTTCTACTTTTTCGTTGTTTGCTCCAACATATACTGTGTCGTTAAGCTTCATGCCATCGTATGATACTTCTATATTGTCGCCGTTTACAACTACTGTAATGCTGTCTTCAACTATGCCCTTGAATGCGCATTCATAGCTGCCGAATGTCAAGGTATAAGTTGCACCGCTTAATAGAGCTTTTGCTGCAGGTATGGAGTTTATTACAACTTTCTTAGCTCCTTCTGCTACATTTACTCTGGTGTCTTCTCCGCCTTCAACTTCTTTCAGGTCAAGCACTACATTGTCTCCGTTTGCGATCTTAACTGCATATTTGCCTGCAGCCAAGCCGGAGAAGGAGTTGATTTCAATTGTAGTACCGTTTACTACATTTACAGTTACATAGTTGCCTACTTTAACTGCGTTTGTTCCGTCGAAGGTGTATTCAACGTCTGTTTCGCTCTTGTTTCCTGCAAGGTCTTGTGCTGCCGCAGTAACTTTAACAGTGTATACTACTCCTGCTTCGAGATTCTTAGACAAAGCAAGTGTAACAACATTATCTACGGGAGCTGCTGTAAGGCCAGTGCCTATAGTTTGTTCTTTTCCATTGTTGTCATAGTAAGTTATGGTGTATTTTCCGCCGTAGTTCAAATCTTCATTGTAAGTTACTTTAACTTCATTTCTATAAGTTGCTTCAACTTTTTCGATATATGGTGCTTCTTCATCTTCAAGATCTGCCACCAATTCAAGGTTCTTTTCATCACCATATTCAACGCCTATACCATGGATGCTCTTTACTGCTGACAAATCTACTATATATGTCTTGCCAAGTTTAAGCTTGGATGTGCTTGAAAGAACTACTTCGTTTTTAACATCTTTGCTGTCTGCTTGAGCATAGCTGGCTGTTAATCCTGCTGCATTTACAGTGTTTTTATCCACTCTGTCGCTGAATATCAGCTTGAAGGATTTTACTGAAGTCTGATCGCTTCCGTCAAGAGTTATCTTCTCAGGAGCGTAGCTGTCACCGTAGAACTCAAGAACGCTGTCTTCACTGGTAACGTCCAGAACGTTTCCTGCAACGTCTTTATAAGTTCCAACGAAAGCTAATGTGTCTTTATATTCTTTGTCTTCCAATACTTTTGAATCATCAAAGGAGAATTCAAAGGTTGTATTGTCTTCATATGCAACTTTTGCAGTCATTGTTTTGCCTGTTTCTACAGTAAGCTTTAAGTCAGCTATATTAGCCGGAACTTGCATAGGTTCGCTGAATATTACTTTAACAACCTTGTTGTTAAGAGCTTCTATGCTTTCTACTGTAGGAGCTTCGATATCATTAGCTGTGGATACTCCAACAAATGTCGGTTTAGCATTTACGGCATATCCGGCTAAGTCTACCAAGCCTGTTATAGTGAGCTTATATGATTTGCCTGCTGTTAAGTTGGAACCCATTGTCAAAGTCAATGTCTTTGCGCTGATGGAGTATTCAGCCTTAACAGGTGCTCCCATGTTGCCATCTACGCTGTACTTAGTTATGTCTTCAGCTACAGCTTTGTTGATATCTTTTGTGAATAATACTTTAACTACATTTTTGTCGCTAGCCCATACTTTTGAAACCTGAGCTGCAACTACATTTTTAGGACTGAATGTTTTTGCTTTTTCTGTTGTCTTCATTTCATTGCCATATTCGTCTTTAACGCCTGATACTGTTAATTTGTAAGTTTTGGCATCAAGATCGGAAACTGTAACTAAAACAGTTCTAAAGTCTTCTTTTTCACCAGGTATCTTTTCTACTTTTACAACTTCAACATCATTGTTGAATGAATAGTTGTTAACATCCAACGCGGATTCTTCGTCAAGTCTGGTATTGCCTTGCTCTGTAAAGCTAACTTTTACGATGTTCTTTGAAACATAGTCAAAGCTTGCAAATGTTGGAGCAGTTTTGTCTTCGCCTTTACCTGTGAAGGTCACTTTGCCTTCTTTAACCATTACGTTGGCAACTACTGCTCTGTCAACTACATTGCTGACAACCAGTTCATATCTTACGCTTGTCTTCTGAGGTGCTGTTGTGATTTCAACTGTAGTCTTAGTTGCGTCACTCTCAGTTATATCCTTTATGGAAAGGATTTCTAATTCAGCATCTTTACCGGCTTTGATTGTGTAGTTAGCTAAATCTACAGCTGATTCTTTAGTCAATAATTCGCTGAATGTAGCAGTTAATCTGGTAAATGTTTTTGTAGAAACTCCTTCAAGCTTTGGTGCTACTTTATCAACTCTGGCAAAGAAGGATTTGCTGGCTGATTTTAATACTGCACCATCAACTGATGCTATGTTCTTTACTTTTATAGTATGGGTTTTGTTAGCTGTAAGGCCTTCAGTAGTAAGAGTCACCTTGTCAACATCAAGCTCTGCCTTAACAACTTTAACATTGGCGATTTCATAGTTTTCAACGTTTGTTGCTGATGCAAAGTCAAGAACTTTGTCAAAGGTTAATTCTACTTTCTCTGTATCTGTGCCTTCTACTTTAGTTAAAGCAGGAGTTCCTGTTACCTTTGCCAAGCCTGCAAAGCTAACCTTTTCTTCGCCTATTTCTAAAGTATATACTTTACCTGCTGTCATAGCTGCTGTTTCAAGTCTTACTGCATCTTTTGCCACTAATGTTGCTGACTTAACTTCTAAGCCTGCTATTTTGTAGTTAGCTTTGTTTTCTGCGTAGGATGCGCTGACTTCGCCGTCAAATGTAACTTCAACTGTTGTGTTTCCTATAGCTTTTACGGATTCAACCTTTGCTGTTAATTCTTCATAAAGACCTGCTGCTATAGCTTTTTCTTTGTCAACCTTACCTGATTCAACTAGAACATTGATAAGGATTTTGCCATCCTTCATTTGAGCCTTCAAAGCTGATACTGTCAGTTTTGCAAGAGCGTCAATTGTGAAAGGATTTGCATTTGTTGCTTTTAAGCCGATTGTTCCTGCGAAAGAAATAGTTTCTTCCCAAGCAAAGTCACCGGTTACTTCGGCTGTAGTTTGCTTGTATCCTAATGTTTCAAGCAGTACCTTCACATAGGATTTCTCATCGATGTTTACAAAAGGCATAAATTTGCCTGTTGTTGGGTCGCCTGCAAAGCCTAATCCAGGATTAGCTTTGAGGTAAGAAAGGACGTTCTTGCCTTCTTCCCATTTGAGATCTTGTGCATCTGCGAAATTAGCTTCACCTTTGAATGCTAATGCATCTGCATAAAGTCCCTTTAATTTTAAAAGTGATATTGCGGCTGTGAACCTGTCCATTACTTTGGCTGTGTATTCAGGAGTCACGCCGTTGCCGTCGCCTTCGAGCATGCCAACTGTGGCAAGTGCTTTAGCTTCGGAGCTTATTGCTTCTTCTGCAAATGCTACTGTGATAGTAGAAAACATCATAGCAAATGCAAGGACAAGCGCGATGATTTTTTTGCTCATGTTGTATTTTTCCTCCTCGTGTTTAGAAAATTGTTTTGTCTTATACGACAGTTAACATAATTCTACACGCGAAGCTGAATTCCTTCCTGTGTAATTGAACTGTAATAGATTGTAACAAGCTTGTAATGGGCTATTAGTGAAATGAAGGAAACATTATGTAAATGTTTTATGTAAACTTAAACTGCGAATTTAGACATGCCAAGCTGTGAAGACGGTTTTTTAGAATCAATGGTAAAATGATCTTTAGATAAAATATTTCTTAAAAAATAAAGTGAAAAGAAGAAGGAAAAGATATATTCTTAAGTCTTTTATTGAATTATCTATGATATTTTGTTAATATGTGGTTGAGAGGTGAGTTTCATGGAAGAAAAACTATTGAAGCTTTTTCAAGACTTTTATAATGAATTCAAAGATTTTAAGGCTGAGATGACAGATTTTAAGGCTGAGATGACAGATTTTAAGAAAAGCACAGAAAGAAGATTGGATAAAATAGATTTTAGGCTTGAAGGCATCGATGATAAAGTATCAGAAGCTTTTGAGGCCATTGAAGCCCATGCTCAGATAAATAAAGAACAGCATAAGGAAATTATGAATGAGCTTAAAGGCGAATTAAATATAGTCCAGCTTGCAGTGAAAAGAGCAGCTAAATAAGACAAAGTACATAATATTAAAGAAAGCGCGGGGGACCGCGCTTTTTTTAATTGGTGGACAATTCGATTTCATCCATATTCAAGTTTTGATTGTTCAAATCCTTTATAGTCGATCTGCCTGTGTTTGTAAGCTTTATGCTTACAGTATCATTGCTGCGCAATGTATTTCTTAGTTTTATTTTTATCATTCTGCCATATACCTCTACAGAATCTGAGGAACTCTTTGAATAGTAGGCCCCGGTAATTTCGAAGCAGTCCATGCTGATGCTTGTATTCTTTATAGGTCTATTTGTAATAAAGGTTATGGTTTTATTGTCCGAACCCACAGAATAGGCCATTATGCCGAAATCTGACAGGTCTACATCGCTGCCTTCAAATTCTACTTTTCGGTAATCGGAGCTTATAGCCAGGCCTTGAAGGTCTTTTATGCTGGTATTCAGGGACAATTCATAGCTATAATCTGTGGATAAAGCTCCATTGGATGAATTCAGGTATATAGTAGCAGTTTTTTTGTCATCAGAGAGAATGGTCCCTGACACTACGATTGAGGAACCGCCGCTGGGTGTCCTTCTGATTGAGAAACCGGAAGATCCGGGGAGGACTATAGGTTCACTAAAATCTACCGTAACAGTATATTTGTCTAAAGCAACTACGTTTTGAACAACAGGTGCTTCATTGGAAGATGAATTACCGGCAAATTCTTTGTATGAGAGATTTCCCGAGGTTACTATAGAACTGTAGCCTGCAGCATCCTTTATCCCGCTTCTGGGTGTCAGCTTATAATTGACGTCATCCTTCAAAGGCGTACTGGAGCTCAGGTATAAAGTAACTGAGGTAGTTATTTCATTATATTTCACAGATGCATCCGCAATCCTCACACCGCTGATGGTGAACTGGGAAGGGCTTATGCCTGTTACCGGCTTGGAGAATGTGACTTCTACAGCGGTGCTGTTCATGGCATATGCATCTGTTATATAAGGTGCTTCGTTGGCTTGGTTTGTGCCGGAAAAAGCCTTGATGTTTCCATCGCTGCTCTCATAAAGCCTGTTTATATTGGATACCCTCACCTCATAAATTTTACCGGATTCAAATATCTCCGGCTTTGTAGAAGAATCTGTTTTAAATTGAGCCCTTACTGTAGACTTATCGGCAGAAAAATATTTTTGGTATTTCAGGCCCGTAGGAACGGCATATCGCCTTCCGTCTTCCGATAGTATAGTTACTTCCAAATCTTTCAGCTCATCCTCTGCCAGCTCTTTATCGAAGAATATATCAATGGTAGACACATCATAAGCGTTTATGGCATGGAGGTTCAAACCTCCGAGGTCAGAACTTCCAAAGCCGATGAAAGATTTTTTGGCAACCTTATCATCGGTGCTTATGGTTTTTCCCGAATAGTCAGTTACGTTTTTTACAGTTATACTGTAGATTTTACCGTTTTCCTGAGTCTTGGTCAGCAGGGTTACTACCGCACCCGTAGCGTCGCTGTCTAAAGTTGCTTTGGCTGCATATCCCAGGCTGCTGTCCAGCTCATAGTTGAAGACATTTTCTGCTGTCTCCTTATCCACTCTTTTATTGAAAGTGATGATTACCGCACCCTTACCGCTTTTCACTGAATATGACAAAGGAGTCGTATTGCTCGGCTTTCCGATAAAGTAGGCGGTGTAATAGCCTATAGCGTTGCCGTTTATGTCCTGTAGATTGCTGATCTCCAGCTTATATTTTTTGTTTGATTGATCTTCTGTAATGAGGGTTACCGTCTTGCCGCTGCCATCTAATATGGCCTTTGTTATCTGAAGGTCATTATCAATAATATAGTTCTCGATATTTTCCGCTGAAGCCTTGTCTAATCTCTTATTGAAGGTTATTTCCAATTCATTGCCGGAAAATGCTACTACAGAGGTTGTCAGCTTGGAGGAGTCGCTGGAGGCTCCTGTGAAGCTCCTGGTGATATCATACATTACATTATCGGCTAAGTCGGCAATGTTTCTTATAGTAATTTTGTATGAGCTGCCTGGATTTTGAGTTGATGTTGTCAAAGTCACTTCATTTTCTGTTTCATCCAGGACGGCTTCCTCGATGGTCAGGGCATTTCCTTCTATTATATAGTTTTCTATTCTTTCAGCTGTTATTCTATTTACGGGCTCTGTGAATTTAACCAAAATGCTTTTGTTGCTGTCTGTTTTTATAGTATATACAGAGGGCTTTATTATATCCTTCGGCATGCCTGTAAAGGTTTTTTCGAGATACTCCATGGTATTGCCGGATATATCTCTCACATTCTGTGCTGTGAGCCAATATTTGTAGCCTTCTCTTTGAGGCGCCGTGGTCAGAGTTACGACTTTACCGGCAGGATCGAGCTCTGCGTTATATATATATAGATCGTTTTTGATCGTATAGTTGCTTACATCTTCTGCATCGGATATTTGTACTTCTTCGTCAAAGCTGAGCCGGATCACGGTGTTGCTGATGATTTCCACTGTAGCTTTTGGCTTTTCCGTATCCTTTGGCAAAGCTACATATTTTATATTGTAACCCTTTATTGCCATTCCGTTTACGGGCTTATCCATGTCTACAGATAGTTTATAGGCGGTAAAAGGAGCCACATCAGCAGTAGTTATGTACACTTTCTTACCTATTACCGATGCATCGTTTATGGTTATCTGCCTGTCTCCGGTCTCTGATACTATGCTTATGTCATCCTTGCTTACGGGGATTTCCTGTTCCAGCTCCAGTACCAGCTTGTTATTTGATATTCTGTCGAAGCTCAAGACTTTTACAGGAGTAATGTCGATTTTGAAGCCTGCCGCCACAGCTTTTGCTTCATCTATTATGCCTTTTTCCGTCATTATGGTTATGAGTTTTTTCGTTTCTCCCTTGGGCTTGGTGTTGAGAGTGCCATAAATGGCTTTTGCAACATCATTGACGGTAAAGCCTGTTTGCTTTTCAATGCTTGATGCGCTTGTTATGAGATCTATAGTTTCGGCAAATTTAAGAGTATCTCCATAGGTAAAATCCAAATCCTGTTTATAGCCCAAGGTTTCAAGCATTACCTTGTAGAAGGCTTTGGCATCAATGAATTTGTTGGGCGAAAACTTGCCGTCGGTGCCGCCTACCCAGCCTAATTCAGGGTTATCCTTGGCGTAGGCAAGATAATTCCTTCCTACTACCCATTGCAAGTCTTTGGCGTCAATAAAGTTATTGTCACCGTCATACTTAAAGGCATCCTCGTCAAGGCCTTTAATCCTTAGAAATATAATAAGAGCTTGGAGCCTTGTAGGAGTAGAAGCCAGATAGGATGATGTAACGCCTTGCGTTTCGTCGGGGCCTACCAGGATTCCAAGAGCCTCACAGGCTTTTGCTTCTTTGCCTATGGTGTCGGCGAAGACAGCAGAGGGTAATATGCTGCCTGAGATAAGTATTACTGCCATCAGTAGTGCTGTCAATTTGATTTTTTTCATCTTTTTCCTCCTCCATTGTCAGATTTTAAGAACTTTTCTCCTGGAAACATCGTCAAAAACTATATATCTTTCTAACATTTAGTATATATGTAAAGGAGGTTCGGGGCAACTCTTTATGTTAAGACGTAATATAAATGTAAAAGTTGTCGGACTTGGAAAATAAAGAAGGAAAATAGGGGAGAAGGGGAGAATATATATTTGATTAGGGCTCAGGATTCAGAGCTCAGGGAATTAGGGTTGGGCTCTGGAGGCAGGAGGCTACGGAGAACACGGATTAACACGGTAGGTACACTTAATATTCTCAGCACATAGCATATATAATCCAATATAGCTTAATTAGCAACTATCATTTTCCTCAGTGTAAATCCGTGAAAAGATCCGTGTTAATCCGTGTTCCCCGTTCCCTGGACCCAGAAGGAATACCCTGGCTCTCGTAACTCGCAACTCGTAACTAAAAACATAGGAGGGATTTTTTTGAAGTACAAGAAGATAGCAGCAATTTTAACAGCAGCAACAATTTTTATCAGCACTACGACCGTGGCATTTGCCGAAACTCCCTTTACTGATATCGAAAAGAATTGGGCTAAGACCCATATTATAAGCGTTAATGAAAAGGGGCTCATGAATGGGACCACATCGGACAAATTCAGCCCGGATACTGCAGTGAACAAATATTCCGCCATCATAAGCATAGCCAGGATGATGGGTATTGCTAATATGGATTTAAGCGATATAACTGCCAAGCATAAAGGAGTATTGGATAAGTATAAGGTGCCGGATTATGCACAAAAGGAGACTGCCTTTTGCCTTGAAAAAGGTATAATTCAGGGTGAGATTGAAATGGATAAGTTTGGGGCCCAATCTAAGGCAACGAAGCTGGATGTGTGCGTTTATTTAGGCAGGGCTTTTGGTGTTCAGCTTGATACGTCAAAGCCTCCGGTTACCCTTGCCTATAAGGATGCATTAGCGATACCTTCGATGTACAAAATATAT
This sequence comes from Lutispora sp. QWL-02, assembly GCF_058315355.1. Lineage (NCBI taxonomy): Bacteria > Bacillati > Bacillota > Clostridia > Lutisporales > Lutisporaceae > Lutispora > Lutispora sp. QWL-02. The sequence continues at coordinate 4,193,923 of NZ_CM177762.1, read as the reverse complement.
GTGGATCATATGATAAAGATAGGTGTGATAGACGGCAAGGGTGACGCAGAAGGACTCTTCAGACCCGATACTCCGGTGACTCGTGCTATGTTTGCTAAGATGCTGGATCTGGCAAGCGCTGAATATGTCTCTACCACCGTAAGCACAGAACCGCCTGTTGTTTCTGTGCCAAGCGGGAATACTCAGACACCCCCTAAGGATGAAGAGAATATAGACGTTCCCATCAACAATACAGACAACGGCACAAAAACAACGACAAAGGACCAAGGAATAATAGACACCATTACATATACCAGAAATGCTCAGCCCAAGATAGTGCTGGAGAATGAAAGCAAAAGCCTGACAGAATACACACTGCCTGCAGACCTCATCAAGGAAAATGTTATAATAAACGGGCAGCTGTCGGATATATACTCTTTGAGGCCGGGCCTTTATGTTGAAGTAGAGGTGATATCGGGGAAGATAGACAAAATTTCTACTGTGGATATGACAAAGCGGGTGAATATCCAGGCAATCGTAAAGCAGGTAGATTTGTTGAATTCATTGATGATCGTGGATGTATATGATGTACAAGACGGCACGGCATCAGAAAAGAAAGTATTTATGAGAGACGCAAAGATAGGAGATATGTCCTTTAATCTTCTGTCTCTGGATGCGCTGTCTCCGGGGCAGAGCATTAACCTTATAGGAATAGAGGATATGGAAGGCATTAAGGCTCAAACGGTTATACTCAATAAATAAAAATTGCCTCTGTGGTTTTAATGCTGCAGAGGTTTTATTTTATCCCGGGAAAGTATACTATATTATAATAGGTAAAGTTTTTTGGCGCAATTACAAGAGGAGGATTCTTTATGGATTATAGGAAAAGATATGAAGATTGGATAAGCGGAGAGAATTTTGATGATGATACTAAAAAGGAGTTAATAGAAATTTCCAATGATGAGAAGGAGATTGAGGATCGCTTTTATAAGGATCTTCATTTTGGCACCGGCGGCCTAAGGGGTGTGATAGGAGCGGGAACCAACAGGATGAACAAATACACAGTAGCCAGGGCCACCAAAGGGCTTGCAAACTATATAATCAAGCAAAATGAAAAGGAGCCTTCTGTGGTCATAGCACACGATTCCAGACACTTTTCAAAGGAGTTTGCCGAGGAGGCTGCAGGAGTGCTTTTATCAAGCGGAATAAAAGTATATTTGTTTGAAGACCTCAGGCCTACACCGGAGCTGTCCTTTGCAGTAAGGCAGACAAAGTCCACAGCGGGCATAGTGATAACTGCCAGCCACAACCCTCCTGAATATAACGGGTATAAGGTTTATTGGAAGGATGGAGGGCAGATAGTATCTCCCATAGCCGAGGAGCTTATGGAGGAGATAAATAATATAACGGATTTCTCAGAGATAAAATGCCTGGACGGATGTGCCTTAGAGAGCTTTGACAATCTCCATTATCTAGGCGAAGAGATGGATAAGATATATATAGATAAGGTGAAATCCCTGTCGCTGAATCCAGAAGCAATAAGGGAAGCGGCGGATTTGAAAATCGTATATACTCCCCTTCACGGTTCCGGAAATATGCCTGTTAGAAGGGTTTTAAAAGAAGTCGGCTTTGAGAATGTTTATGTGGTTCCGGAGCAGGAAAAACCGGACGGCTCCTTCCCTACGGTAAAGTATCCAAACCCGGAGGAGGTTGAGAGCTTCAACCTGGCTTTAGGCATGGCAAAAAAAATGGATGCAGATTTAATATTGGCTACAGATCCGGACTGCGATAGGGTTGGGGTCATAGTAAAAAAAGACAATGCTGACTATTTGAAGCTTACAGGAAATCAGACGGGTATCCTGCTGGGGCATTATATATTTGACTCCTTAAAGGAAAAGGGCTTGCTGAAAAAAGAAAGCTTCATGATAGATACCATCGTGACGGGAAGAATGACGGAAAGGATTGCAAAGAGCTTCGGCATAGAGGTAGTATCGACCTTGACAGGGTTCAAGTATATAGCTCAGCAGATCAAGGAGCAAGAAGAGGGCGGGAAGCATTTTGTATTTGGGTATGAAGAAAGCTATGGATATCTGGCAGGCAATTTTGTCAGAGACAAGGATGCAGTTATAGCCTCAATGCTCATATCTGAAATGGCGGCCTATTACAAGAGTAAAGGTATGACGCTCTATGATGCCTTGACCGAGCTATATGAAAGATATGGCTATCACAGGGAGGAGCTAATCTCGCTGGTGATTAAGGGTAAGGAAGGCGCTGAAAAAATCGGCCGCATTATGGACAAAATGAGAAATAAGCCTCCGAAAACTGCAGCAGGCTTAGCGATATCCGAGGTAAGGGATTATATGATATATGAAGGGCCCATAAAGTTGCCAAAGGATAATGTGCTGTATTTTGTTTTTGAGGATGGAAGTTGGTTCGCCATGAGGCCTTCCGGCACGGAGCCTAAGCTGAAGATTTATATAGGAGTGGCGGATTCATCCCAGGGTGTTGCGGAAAATAAGATGAAGCTGTTGATAGATGAGATAAAAGGTTTTCTGGGTGCAGCACGCTAAAAATTTCACATAAAAAAAAGGATTAAAGAAATATGTATTGAATATATATATGCGCATATATTGGGATTGTGTATATGTAGAAAAAAGCATATATATAAAAGCATTGATATACCGTAGGGATAAGCCTTGTCACTGCCTGCAGTCCTTGCGGTGGTCAGCAAAAAAAGGAGGTAGAACAAATGGAAAAAGCTGTTATCAGGTTGAGAATGAGTGCCCATGATGCCCACTACGGCGGCAATTTAGTGGATGGTGCCAGAATGCTGGGTCTTTTCGGGGATGTAGCCACAGAGCTCCTGATCAGAAATGATGGAGATGAAGGCTTGTTTTGCGCTTATGACATAGTTGAATTCCTTGCTCCTGTTTATGCCGGCGATTACATAGAAGCGGAAGGCTATATAGAGAAGGAAGGAAATACTTCAAGAAAGATGAAGTTTGAAGCAAGAAAAGTTATCCATTCCAGACCGGACATAAATGATTCAGCTGCTGAAGTCCTGGAAACCCCCATAATCGTTTGCAGAGCCAGCGGAACTTGCGTAGTTCCTAAAGACAAGCAAAGGAAATAGTCTATAATACATTCGACTTTTTATGTTATAGGAGGTAGAATAAATGGATAAACTAATAATAACAGCTGCTTTAACGGGAGCTGAGGTTACCAGAGAGCAACAGCCCAATTTGCCTATCACACCCGATGAGATTGCAGAAGCTGCTTATGAGGCTTACCAAGCAGGGGCTTCTCTAGTGCATGTACATGCGAGGAAGCCTGACGGAACCCCGACTCAGGATATAGAGGTCTACAGAGAAATCAAAGAAAAGATTGCGGCCAAATGCAATATCATATTTCAACCGTCCACTGGCGGCGCTGTATGGCATACTGCTGAGGAAAGAATACAGCCTGCGCTTTTAAAGCCGGAGATGGCATCCTTGACAGCCGGCACCTGCAACTTCGGTCCGGATGTATTTATGAATACCCAAGAATACATGGAAAGTTTTGCAAAGGTGATGATGGAAAACGGTGTAAAGCCTGAGATAGAGATATTCGAAAGAGGAATGATAGATAATGCTCTTAGAATGGTAAAAAAGGGACTTTTGAAAACGCCTATACATTTCGACTTTGTCATGGGAGTTCCGGGGGCCATCATGGGAGAACCCAGAGATCTCATGTACCTGGCCAACAGCATTCCCCAGGACAGCACATGGACTGTGGCAGGCATAGGAAGATTTGAGCTTTCTTTGGCAGTCATGGCGATTGTCATGGGAGGACATGTAAGAGTAGGTTTTGAGGATAATATATTTTACACCAAAGGCGTAGTAGCCGAGTCCAATGCTCAACTGGTAGCAAGGATTGCGAGAATTGCCAAGGAATGCGGCAGAGAAGTGGCTGGGCCTGATGAAGCAAGGCAGATTTTGGGATTAGTAAAATAGCAGAAGGATATCTGGATTTGATGTAGAAATTATAAGGAAGGGGGGATATGGAATGGTATTTGATACAAACATCAGCGCTTCTTTGAGGTGCAGAAAATGCGGTAGATTTTTCCTGGGTGATATGAGCTTTTTTGAAATGAAGAATGCGGGAGGAAGCTGTATAAAATGCGAATGCGGAGAAGTGCTAATGACAGTAAAGAGCCATGACTCCAAAACCTTCCATGTTTATATCCCTTGCCTTATATGTGACAAGGAGCATTCTTTTGTATTTACATGGAAGTCGATGCCTTGGGAAAAGGTAAAGATATTAAATTGCCCGTCCAGCTCCTGCGATATAGCCTTTATAGGCGGCCGAGCCCTTATCAGGAGCTTGACGGCAAAGCGAAAGAAGGATATGCAAGAGCTTATCGAGTTATTGAGCAGCAGCTAGGGCATTTCTATGTTTCCAAAAAAGACCCCAGACTTGCGGCACAAGATCCTGAATTCTGAGTTCTATTAAATTCGGAGGTAATTTAAATGAAGCTTTTTATTGATACCGCTAATGTTGAGGAAATCAAGAGAGCGAATGAAATGGGTGTAATATGCGGTGTAACTACAAATCCTTCCCTTATAGCAAAGGAAGGCAGAGACTTCAAGCAGGTAGTGACTGAAATAGCCGAAATTGTGGATGGACCTATAAGCGCTGAAGTCATCAGCATGAAAGCAGAGGAAATGGTTCCTGAAGCCATAGTACTTTCAAAGATACACAAGAATATTGTAATCAAAATACCAATGTGTGAAGAAGGCTTAAAAGCTGTAAAGATACTTAAGGATAAGGGAATAAAAACCAATGTCACCCTGATTTTTTCTGTAAATCAAGCCCTATTGGCTGCTAAGGCAGGAGCTTCCTATGTAAGCCCCTTTGCAGGGAGAGTGGATGACGTGGGGCAAAGCGGCATGGATATAATACGGGATATTGCTTTGGTTTTTGATATATATCATATGGATTGTGAAATAATAGCTGCCAGCATAAGGCATCCGATGCATGTCACAGAAGCGGCTTTGGCAGGAGCTCACATCAGCACAGTACCTTTCGATGTAATCAAGAAGATGATTTCGCATCCTCTCACAGATATAGGTATAAACAAATTCTTAGCCGATTGGGATAAATTCAGCAAGCGATAATTAAATATGGTGATGTATTAGGGAGCGGCGCCGGTGCCCCCTGTAACCCTTGGGGTTATTACTAAATCTGCTATGAATTCTTTACTCAGCATTATGGCTGTAGGAAAGAATCTTAATATTATTAAAAAAAGGAGGTTTCACTGTTGATAGATAGAGATTTAGCTTTAGGTCTGGTCAGAGTTACTGAGATTGCAGCATTAGGCAGCGCCCGCTGGATGGGCAGAGGCGACAAAAATGCCGCTGATCAAGCTGCAGTAGATGGGATGAGAAAAATGTTCGATACACTCAATATCGATGGTGTGGTAGTTATTGGAGAAGGTGAGATGGATGAAGCTCCAATGCTTTACATAGGAGAAGAGCTGGGAAGAAGAGGTTCTGAGGCTGTAAAGGTAGATATAGCTGTTGATCCATTGGATGGTACAAACTCAGTGGCAAAAGGCCTTCCCAACGCCATATCTGTCATAGCCATTGCAGAGAGGGGATGCTTGCTGCATGCTCCCGATATGTATATGGACAAGATCGCAGTAGGGCCAAAGGCGAGAGGCTCGATAAACATAAACGCGTCCGTTGAAGAGAACCTGAGAAATGTTGCTAAAGCATTAAATAAAGATATCAAAGAAGTCACTGTTACCATGCTGGACAGGGAAAGACATGAAGGCCTGGTTAAGGAGATAAGAAAAGTTGGCAGCCGTATTAAGCTTTTCAGAGATGGGGACGTAGCAGCAGCCATAGCTACCTGCTTCGACAAAACCGGTGTAGATGTGCTCATGGGCATCGGCGGCGCGCCTGAAGGTGTAATAGCTGCTGCGGCGCTAAAGTGCATGGGCGGTGAGTTCCAAGGCAGGCTTTATCCTATGAATGAGGAAGAAAGGGAAAGATGTAAGGCTATGGGTATCTGTGATGTCGATAAAGTTCTTCATCTTGATGATTTGGTAAAGGGTGACGATGTGTTCTTTGCAGCAACGGGAATATCTGATGGAGAGCTGCTGAAGGGAGTTCTCTATTTGGAAAACAATATAGCAGTTACCGATTCTGTAGTAATGAGACTGAAAACCGGCACTATAAGGTTTGTAGAAGCTACTCACAATCTTTCGAAAAAGCCCCAGTACATTAAATATGCTTAAGCAAAAAAAAGAAACTCCAAATGCCGTAAATAAAGGAGGTGACGATTTGGAGGAATTGATGAAAAAAAATATAACTGATCTCAGAGAAATGGCTAAGGCAATGGGAATAAAGAGCTATTACAAGTTGAAGAAGGAAGAATTGGTAAAAGAAATATTGAATATGATAGAAGCTGCAAGAGTAGCTCATAATATACCCAAAACAGGAGAAAAAGATGAGGAAAGCCCCGAAGAGACTGAAGCGGCTCAGACCAAGCCGGAGGCAACTGAGAAGATGACTGAGGAAAGTGAAAAAATCAAGCCGGTTGAAGAAAATAAGCCCCAGGAAGTCGGGAAAAACCTGCAAGAAGAAGAGAAACCTCTAAACGAAGAGGAAAGGAAATTTTTCGAGTCCAAGGATGTAGAAAAAGGCGGAAGAGCAGACGGAATATTGGAAGTTCATACTGAAGGTTTTGGATTTCTAAGATCCGACAACTATCAGTCAGGAGACAGAGATATATATATTTCTCCATCACAAATACGAAGATTTAACCTGAGGACGGGAGATCGGGTTACTGGTATAACCAGAGCAGCCAAAGAAGGCGAGAAATTTCAGGCGCTGCTATATGTTCAAGGAGTTAATGGAGATAACCCGGAAACGGTGATAAGAAGGCCTGATTTTGAAGATCTGACCCCCATATATCCTAAAGAAAAGTTAGCTATGGAATGTGATCCCAGCGATCTTTCTACAAGACTGATCGATTTGTTGGCACCTATTGGAAAAGGCCAAAGAGGAATGATTGTTTCCCCACCTAAAGCAGGAAAGACAATTCTTTTGAAAAAAATCGCCAACAGTATCACTACAAATTATCCCAATGTCGAATTGATTGTGCTTTTGATAGATGAAAGGCCTGAAGAGGTTACAGATATGAAGAGATCTATCAAAGGTGATGTTATTTATTCCACATTTGATGAAATGCCTGATCATCATTGCAAGGTAGCTGAAATTGTTTTAGAAAGAGCTAAAAGACTGGTAGAGCAGGGAAAGGACGTAGTAGTTCTATTGGACAGCATAACAAGGCTTGCCAGAGCATATAACCTTACTATTGCACCCACGGGCAGAACATTGTCCGGTGGTTTGGATCCGGGAGCGCTTTATAAGCCTAAGAAGTTTTTCGGAGCAGCAAGAAACATAGAGGAAGGCGGCAGCCTCACCATACTTGCAACAGCTCTGGTTGATACCGGCAGCAGGATGGATGATGTAATATTTGAAGAATTCAAAGGTACAGGAAATATGGAAATACATCTTGACAGGAGATTGTCTGAGAAGAGAATATTCCCGGCTATAGATATGAACAAGTCAGGCACAAGAAGAGAAGAAGATCTTCTCACTGCCAGAGAATATGAGGGTGTGTTGAATATGAGGAGAACGCTCAGCAGCGGCAATAATGCAGAAGCAACAGATTCTATCATCACTCTGATGCAAAGAACAAAAACAAATGATGAATTTGTTGAGATCATAAGGAAGCAGTTGATAAGGTAAGGCAAGCATAACTTGTCTGGAAAGAGGAAAACCACGGAATTACATTTAATTGCACTGAAAATCACGGTTTCTCAGTTTTTATGTTATGATCGAAGCCTGTCATTCTGAATGCAGTGATTGATTGCCTTTTGTGTTTTTTCGTGAGTTTTTCGTGCCTTTCAGCGGTTAAAAAAGCTCTTGAAAAGCTGAAGTTTTAAGAAATTTTATAAACTATGTTATGATAAACCCCATATTGTTTTGACAACAATTCAATATTTTAAAATAAAAGCACAAATAAATTTTGTATTTATGTTATAGCGAAACTCTTTTGCTACAAATCAACCTTGTGTGAAAAAACAATTTGTCAAATACAGGTTTTGAAAGGGTTTAGAAAATGATAGTCAAGGATCTATTTGATTTAAATGATGATTTCAGGAATTGTAAGCTTATCGTAGGCAAAAACGGTCTTGATAAAGAAATTAAAAAAGTTGAGATTATGGAAGTGCCTGACGGTGCTTTTTGGGCAAAAGAAAACAGCATGATTATTACTATGGGATATTCTTTAAAGAAGAATGATATTACAACCGACAGCCTTGTGCAAATGCTTATTGATAAAAAGGTATCGGCGCTGGGAATCAAATTGGGCAGATACATAGATGAAATACCTCAAAGGGTTCTGGAATATGCTGATAAAAACAATTTTCCAATAATAAATATTCCGATCAATATGTCATATGATCAGCTAATAAGCCCTATAAATCAAAAGCTGATGGATTCCGGCAGTTACGAAATTTTTGTAATCAAGGAATTAAAAAAAGAGCTGAGAAATATTATCAGGCATGATTACAGCCTGGAATCTATAATAAATTTGCTGACATCCTATACCAACAGGAAAGCCGCCATTCTTTGGGCCGATAGCTGCAATTTTATTGCAGGGAATTATGCAGACAGACTGGAAGCACTAAGCGATGCTATAAAGAAAAATATCAAATCAATTTACGAATGCAACGAAGAAAGGGTAATCACCGTAGACGAGAAGAATTTCAGAGTTTTTAAAATAGAAACGGTAAATAGCTTGCAGGCCTTGCTGTGTTTGGAACAGGAGCAGGGTGATTCTTTTTCCAATACCGATTATGAAATAATTTATGAGCTTATTCCCGCAATTACTATTTATCTTCTTTCCAACAACGAAATGATTCTGGGTGATTATAAATCCAATGAAGAGTTATATTTCAATGCTCTATTGGGGCAATATCGCAGTAACGAGCTGAAATTAAATGTGGATGCATCGTTTTTTAATATTTCCATTGAAAAAAGCCGTTTTTGTATAGTTTTAAGAATGAAAGATAATATAGACCCCAAGGAGCTGTTGCATGTAGCAGACAATATATTGGATAAGAATGGAAACAATTTCTTTTTAAGGATAAAAGATAATAAGCTGATAATAATCGCAGAAATTCAGAAGCCCACAACAAATTCCCGTCATCTTGAAGGTATGATTGCAACAGTTCGTGATAAACTGCTGGCGGTTTTTCCCTATAACGAGTTTTTTATCGGAATAAGCAATGTCTGCAACAGTCTCGTTAATCTTCACTACACCTTTCATGAGGCAAACTTTGCTCTAAAAATGGGAAGAAAATTATATCCGGATAAAAACATTTATTTTTATGAGGATTATATGGTTTACCATTTGTTAAGTGAAATTTCAGGCCATCCTACCATTTCAAAGATATATAAAAACACCATTGAAAGAATTAAGAAATACGATTCAAATTATGAGCAGGAATGTTTGAAAACCCTGTATGCCCTGGTGGAAAACGATTTCGGCATAGGACAAACCTCTAAAAGCCTTTTTATTCACAGGAATACACTTTATAAGCGGATAAAAAAAATAAATTCCATATTGAATTTTGATATGAACAAATCCGATAATAGGTTGCTTATTCAGCTGGCCCTTAAAATAGATAAAATGCTTTTATAACCATATTTATCAGCCGGTGTGCAAATGCTTTCTCGCTTTTTGAGATGAGAGGCATTTGTACACCGTTTTTTTTGCATCCACTGAAAAAAATTCCCCTTGGAATATAAACCATAAACTAAGGCTCATTTTATGACAAAATGCACACAAATAGCATTGGATTAATTAAACAATCATCCGATGACTTGTTAAAATAAATTTGCTATATTTTATACACAGAATGAAATTCGTTTAACATTTATTATACGAGATAGGAGGAAATCATAATGAATTATCCCATCGGAGTTGAAATGACTGAGAACTATTTATCCTTTGAAACTTCCAAGGCGGCAATGAAACTAGTTCGTGATTTTATGCTGGTTAAGGAAGGAGAAGATGTGATCATTACCGCTGACACATCCTCTGACAGAAGAGTTGCGGAAGCAATTGCAAATGCGGCATTCACAGTGGGTGCCAACCCTGTGGTGCTTTATTATCCCACAACAGGAAAAGCCTTTGAAGAACCATGTCTCCCCATTGCCGAGGCCGTAGCTGCAGCCGACGTATGGATTGAAATGGCTTACTATTGCGTAATGCACACACCTTGCTTCCAAAAAGCCATGGAAAACGGTGCAAGATATACCTGCCTCACAGGTCTTGATGTAACAATGATTACAAATTGCATAGGAAAAGTAAACTACGACGTTCTTATCGAATTCGGAGAGTATCTCACCAAAAAGATGGAAGCTTCCAATGAAGTGATTGTAAAATGCGCCAACGGCTCTAACCTTGTAGCTTATAACAGAGGCAGAAGGGTTAAGCATTCGGGTCAGCGTGCAACAAAAAAGGGCTATCCCGTTATGATGGGCGGACAAGTAAGCTGGTGCCCCATTGAGGAAAGCATTAACGGCAGACTTGTCTTCGACGCAGCATTATTCCCACCCGCCGAAATCGGAATTATAAGAGAAAATGTGATTTTGGATATAAAAAAAGGCAGAATTACAGATATTACAGGCGGAGCAGAAGCTGCAGTCTTCAAGAACTGGCTGGAAAGCTTTAATGATCCCAATATGTACAGATTGGCTCACTACTCTATCGGCTTTAATCCCGGAGTTACAAAGCCGACAGGCAGGATTGTTGAAGACGAAAGAATTTTCGGTTGCATCGAAATGGGCTTCGGAAGTCAGGGTGCAAGCTTGATGGGCGCATTTTGGGATGCTGCTTCTCATACAGATGGCGTATGCTCAAAGCCAACCATACTGCTAGACGGAAAGCCCCTGGAGATAGACGGTAAATATGTGGATGAAACATCAGTTGAATTCTGCAAAAAGTTAGGCGTTGCAGGATATTAAAAGGAGGAGGCTTATGAAAATAGGTGTCTGCCAGTTAAGCGTTATAGAAGGACAGTACAAAAGAAACATTGAAGAAATCGAGAAGAGCATAAAAAATCATATGGAAGATAAGATTGATGTTATCTGCTTTCCGGAGCTATGCATAACTGGTTATAATTTTGATATTGTAAAAAAATCTCCCGTGAATGAAAGACAGGTTTTTTCCGATTTAGCAAGAAAATACAAACAAAATATTTTTGCCGGCATAGCTATCAAAGAAGGAGAAAAGTATTTTGATGTTGCTGCAATATGGGATCAAAACGGAAAGTTGCTTTGCGAGTACAAAAAAATCCATCTTTGGGGCGAAGAAAGAGACTTCTTCACACACGGTGACGAAGTTAAGATCTTTGAACTTGACGGCTGGCGCATAGGTATCATGATCTGCGCCGATTTAGGCTTTGCCGATCTGCCCAAGATTATGTCCCTTAGAGGCTGTGATGCTATTCTATGTCCTGCCGCATGGTTTTCACCTTTTGAAGAAATGTTTAAGCTTATGGTTCGTGCAAGAGCTTGTGAAAACCAGGTTTACTTAGTGGGCATAGACAGAGCTAAGGGTGATGTTGGTCTTTGTGGAAACAGCTGTATAAGCAATCCTCTGGGAGAGATTATCGCGCAGTCAAACACCATAGAGCAGGATTATTTTGAGGCAGACTTAAATCTTGATGAAGTAAAACGGGGAAAGCTAACTATTCCTTGGTTAAAGATGAGACTTCCCGAAATTTATAAAAAAGAATACAACAAATAAAAGGAGGTTAACAATATGACAGAAAACTCTAAGGTACAACCTAAAAAAGAAATCGGCGATGATCCCATGAATCCCGTACCTCTTGACCAACGTCAGCATTGGGGCACTCCGGCTATGATTTTCGGTGGCTTGGAATTTAGTATTACTATTTTAATGGTTGGTTCAACATTGGTCAACTCCTTCGGCTTTAAAAAGACAATTCCTATAGTTCTGTTTACTTTTTTGATATTAACATGGATAGGAAATTCTATTAGCGGCTTTATTGGCGCTAAAACAGGCTTGGCATCAACAATCATTGCAAGGCAACCTTTTGGTGCACAACAGGCAAAGTTTATTATAGCTATGGTTGTCGGCGTTATTAGCTTGGGCTGGTGGTCTATACAAACCTCACTTACAGGAAATGCAATTTGTGCCATGCTGGGAATAGATTATACCGCAGATAAAATGATGTGGGCAATAATAACAATCATAGTTGGTTTAACTTTTGCGGTTCCGTCTATTATCGGCTATTCATCTATGAAATGGACAGATATGATCGCTGTGCCTGCGGGACTTTTAATTGTTGTGGGAATGATTTTCCTTTCACTTAAGAATCACGGATGGTCTACCATATGGAATTACCAACCTTCAAATCCCGGAACTATGTCCTTTGCTGCTGCGGTTACCTTTATTCTAGGTATGAACGTTTCCCAGTGGGTAATTTCAGCCGACTATACAAGATATGCTTATCCGAGAGTAAAAGATAATGTGCTTATTCCTTTAGGAATTATTGGTGTTGGTGTTCCTCTCGTGTTTGTTGGTGCAATGATGGCAATCGGCGAAGGCACATACGATATTGTTGCTATTATGGTTGATTTGGGGTTCCCGCTCTGGGGATTTCTGGTACTTTGGCTTTCTGCTTGGACAAGCCAGTTGGTAAACAACTATTCTATGGGTCTTTCCTTCTCTAATATTTTAAACATTGAGTCAAACAAGGGGAGGGCCATTGTAACCTTTGCTTCAACTCTTATAGCTTTGGTAGTATCCCTTATGGGTATGATGGATCACTTTATGGGTCTCTTGACAATGGCGGCTCTTCTCTATCCAGGAATCGCCGGTGTTATCTTTGCTGATTTCTTTATGAGAAAAGGAAATTGGGTTGATAAAGAGGGCTGGAATATGGTTGCAACCTTAGCATTAATTGCAAATATTGGTGTAGGCTATCTTACTACTTATGTTATTCCCATAGGCATCCCTCCTATTCAGTCAATTATCATTACAGTCATCGTTTATTATTTAGGAATGAAAATCAAATCAAAGAAAGCACCTGACAAGTTTACTGATGGAATGATTTTTAATCATTGATTCAGTTGCATTATCAAGGAGGTAGTTATAATGGAGTATCCTATAGGAATTGAAATGACTAAGGATTATTTATCCTTTGAAGTAAGCAAGGCGGCTTATAAGCTTGTTCACGATGTAATGCTGGCTAAGCCCGGTGAGAATATTGTTATCACAGCAGACTCCAGCTCAGATCGGAGAGTTGCAGAGGCTATTGCAAATGCAGCATTCACTGTGGGAGGAAATTCGGTTCTTATCTATTATCCCACATCCGAGCTGGCTTATTCCGAGCCTATCGCACCCATTGGCGCTGCAGTTTCACACGCGGATATCTGGATTGAAATTGCATATGCGTCGATCATGCACTGCGAATCATTCAGAAAGGCTCTTGATTTTGGATGCCGTTATATAAATCTTACCGGTCTTGACGTAACCATGCTTACAAACTGCATCGGAAAGATTGACTATAACCTGCAGGTTCAGCTGGGCGAAACAATTAAGAGAATTATGGAGGAAGCTGACGAAATTCTGGTAACAGATGATAATGGCACAAATCTTCACGCCTATAACAAGGGCAGAAAGGTAAGGCATTCGGGACAGTTTGCAACTCAGAAGGGCTATCCCATCATGATGGGCGGTCAGATCAGCTGGAGCCCCATTGAGGAAACCATAGAGGGAACTCTTGTATTTGATGCGGCACTTTTCCCCCCCACAGAGCTGGGAATGTTGCATGAGAACATAAGATTGACCTTTAAGGAGGGTGTAGTTATAGATATCGAGGGAGGAAGGGAAGCAGCAATATTCAAAACCTGGCTTGACTCCTTTAACGATCCTAATATGTATAGAATGGCTCACTATTCCCTGGGATTCAATCCTGCTGTTACAAAGCCAACAGGCAGAATCGTCGAGGATGAAAGAATTTTTGGATGCATGGAGTTCGGAATCGGCAGTCAGGGCAAGGCTATTATGGGCAAGTTCTGGACAGCTGCTTCACATACAGACGGAATTGTTTCAAAGCCGTCCATTATTTTGGATGGTGTTCCCTTTGAAGAAAAAGGAAGGTACGTTCACCCCGAGGTTGTCGGCATCATAAAAAAAATGGGCGTAGCAGGCTATTAAATAGTTAAAAAAGTGAAAAGCCGCCATATATTTTGTGGCGGCTTTCGGATTAAGGAGAACAATATGGAATTAAAAGAAAAAATTATTTATTACCTCAAGGAAATTATAAAAATTCCCAGAGCGTCGGGAGACGAAAAAAACATAAGCGATTATCTTGTTAAATTTGCCAAAGAGCATGGGTACAAGGTAACCCAAGATGATCTCTATAACGTGATAATTGAAGTTCCGTCAACAATACCGGGCTATGCTGGCCCCTCCGTTGTTCTTCAGGGCCATATGGATATGGTATATGTAAAGGAGCCTGACAGCCCCCATATATATGAAAAAGGCATTGACTGCACGTTTGACGGTGACCGTATTTATTCCGCGCAAAAAACCTCGCTTGGCGCCGATAATGGAGTAGCTTTAGCTTATTGCCTCACAATAATGAGTTCAAATGAAATACCTCACCCCGACCTTAAAATAATAGTTACCACACAGGAGGAGGTTGGGCTTATCGGTGCTCAATACTTGGATTGCAGCAGCATTAAGTCAAAATATTTTATAAATCTTGATTCCGAAAGCGAAGGTGAATTTTTCACCAGTTGTGCAGGGGGAGTGAGAAATTATTTCACTGTTCCCATGGGAGAAAAACGTCCTCAAAAGCTTATTCCCCTTACCATAAAATTGCAGGGCTTAAAGGGCGGACATTCAGGAACTGATATAAATTTGGGCCGTGGAAATGCCATTAAGCTTTTAGGCAGAGTTTTAAAAGAAGCAAACAGCGATGATGTTATGCTTTCCTCCTTTAAAGCAGAGGGTAAGGCAAATTCAATTTCTACTGCGGCAACGGCAATTGTAGGAGTAACGCCATCAAAGCTTTCGGAATTTAAGGCCAAGACAACAGAAACAGCGGCCATTATCAAGAATGAATTGCAGTATACTGACACGCCAAATTTAATTATCGAAGAAAGCAAAGATGAGAGCGCTTATAAATATTATGATAATGACTCCAAAAATAAGCTTCTTAATGCCTTGGAGCTATTGCCCTTTGGTGTAGTAAGCAAAAGTTTTGCAATAAAGGGTTTGACAGAAACCTCTGTAAACATAGGATCAGCAGAAGAAAATAACGGTGGAATCAAATTCTTAAGCTCTGTTAGAAGCTCCGTGGCAAGCAGAAAGTATGAGCTTTTAGGAAGAATCGATACAATTGCCAGAGTCTTAGGCTGCAAATCCGAAGAATTTAACGACTATCCCCAGTGGAATTATAATCCTAATTCCCCACTAAGGGAGCTGGCTTTAAAGACCTATGAGGACATGTTCCATAAAAGAGCGACCACCGCTTCCATTCACGGCGGCTTGGAATGCGGATACTTTGACAGCAAGATAAAGGATGCGGACATTATTTCCATGGGTTGTAACTTGTATGATGTCCACACTCCCAAGGAGCAGGTTTCAATACAGTCACTTTATAATGTTTGGGATATGCTGCTTGAAATATTAAAGAGACTGGCAAGCTAAGCTTGCAAAACCTTATCCTTATTCTCTTTACATATCTTTACACTTTGATATATAGTAGTAATAGGCAAGTATAATTTTTTGCAATTTATATTTGCCTAAAAAAGCATATTATGCTATAATGTAAAAGTTGAAATTCGTATATAATATGATTTATATAGTCCATCAGAAAGAGGTGAGTAGTGTGAAAGAGGGTATTCATCCAAACTATAGTGAAGCAGTTGTAAGATGTGCTTGCGGGGAAACTTTTACAACAGGCTCTGTTAAAAAAGAAATAAAGGTTGAAATCTGCTCAAAATGCCATCCATTCTTTACCGGAAAGCAGAAATTTGTTGATACCGGTGGTAGAGTTGATAGATTCAAGAGAAAATTTGGACTTAAGGAAGAAGCAACAGAAGAATAAAAATATGAGGTTAGAGTATTCGCTTTAACCTCAATTTTTTTATACAACTAATAAGACCCAAAAGGAATACATTCACCCTGAGCTCTGAGTTCTGAGCTCTGAATTCTATTACATGGGGGTTTTATATATGAGCAAGCTGTATTTCAGATATGGTGCAATGAACAGCGGCAAGTCCACCAATTTGCTTCAGGTGGCTCATAATTATGAAGAAAGAGGCATGAAGGCAATAATTATAAAGCCGATGTCAGATACCAAAGGCGGCGAATTGCTGGTATCCAGGCTGGGCGTCACACGTAAAGCAGACTATCTTGTACATAAAGAAGACAATATATATGATATTGTGGAAACGTGGGTAAAAGCTAATGGAGGGCTTCATTGTCTGCTTGTGGACGAGGTACAATTCTTGAAGGCTTATCATATAGACCAGCTTTTTCTGATTGCATGCCAACTGGACATACCGGTAATATGCTATGGACTTAGAACCGATTTCAGAATGGAAGGCTTTGAAGGCAGCACAAGGCTTTTGCTCATAGCTCACAGCATCGAGGAGCTTAAAACTATATGCAAATGCGGCAAAAAGGCAATGTTGAACGGAAGAAAAATTAACGGAAAATTTGTTTTCGAAGGCGATCAAGTAGCTATAGAAAGTGCAGGAAGGGTGGAGTATGAATCTTTATGCCCTAAATGCTATTTTAAATACAGAGAAGAAGCAGAAAAATAAATTTTTTTTAGCTGGAAGAAATTTTAAAGGAATCAGAGATATGCCTTAAAAATAATGATAATTCAGAAATCAGGAGGTGTTACATATGGAGTTAATAAAACTAACTCAGCAGGATACAAAATATGATGCTTTGATAATTCCTTTCGGTAAGGCTATGGAGCTGGCTGTTTCAATTCCCGAAGGCATAGCATCGTCAGTGGATGCCGCCACAAAAGCAGGACTGTTCAAAGGAGAAAGTGAAGAGATATATAAGCTTTCTATGCTATGGGAGGATAAAATCGTCAATGTAGTGCTTGTTGGTCTAGGTGAGGAGGGAAAAGCAGACAATAGATCCGTATTTATAGCTTTTTCAAAGGCATTCACAGCCTGCAGGGATTTAAAGGCAAAGATCGTCAGGGTCGCGCTTGATAACGCCAAAGCATGTGCAAAGGACTATGACATTGTAGAGAAAATATGCGAAGCCGCATTATTGGCAAATTACCAGTTTGATTGCTACAAATCAGAAGCAAAAATAAATACCGTTGAGAAAATCGAATTTGAAGCTTCCTTTGATAGGTTTGAAGAAGCTTTAAAGGAAGCCAAAATCTGCGCTGAAAGTACAACGATAGCCAGAGATTTGATCAACCAGCCGCCTATGTTTATGACTCCTGCCCAGCTGGCAGAGGAAGCCAAGACTATCGGGAAAAAATGCAATATGGAGGTTTTGGTTTTCCACAAGCCAGATATAGAGGAGTTGGGCATGAATGCTTTTCTTGCAGTAGGTAAAGGCTCGGTAAACACCCCCAAGCTGATAGTGATGAGATACTTTGGAGGCAGAGACAACAAGGAAATAATAGGGCTCGTGGGCAAAGGTGTAATGTATGACAGCGGCGGATATTCCTTAAAGCCCCCTTCTTCTCTCCCAACTATGCATGGAGACATGAGCGGGGCTGCGGCAGTGATAGGAGCTATGAAAGCTATTGCACAAATGAGCTTGAAAGCAAATGTGGTAGGCATAATTGCAGCCTGCGAAAACAGGATATCAGGAGATGCATATTTGCCCGGGGATATCCTAAAGTCCATGGCAGGGAAATACATAGAAATGAATAACTCAGATGCAGAAGGCAGGCTCACATTAGCAGATGCCATAACCTATGCCATAAGAGAACAAAAGGCAGACAAAGTAATAGATATAGCCACCTTAACAGGAGCAGTTATTACAGCTCTGGGGAATAAAACTGCAGGCATAATTTCCAATGATGACGAATTGACAAAGCTTGCAGAGAAGGCATCCCGAATTTCTTGCGAGAAAGTGTGGAGATTACCTGCAGATAGAGAGCTTAGGCATGTGTTGAACTCAAGTATAGCAGATATAAAAAACAGTGCTATGGGCAGCAGTGCAGGGGGAGGCACTATACTCGGAGGACTTTTCCTACAGGAATTTGTAGAGGATAAGCCTTGGCTCCACATAGATATAGCCGGTACCAACTGGGCTCAAGAAGATTTGCCCTATTGTATAAAGGGTGGAGTAGGCTTTGGAACCAGCCTGCTGTATAATATGATAAAGCTGTCGAGCAAGTAAAAATAGAGTGGTATCCAGAACTTGCCGGATACCACTCTATTTTTATCATTATAATCAAAGAGCAGAAGGTCTTTGAACAAAATGTATAAGATTTCCTTCCAAATCTCTGAAGAAAAAGGTTTTTACTCCTTTTGCATTTGCTTCTAAGGGCTTCTCGATCTTTACTTCGTTTTTTAATCTTTCGTATTCGGCTTCTATATTGTCACTGCCAAAGGCAAGATGCCTTATGCCCTGATGTTTATTGCCGCATATTTCATTGCTAAAATCTGCAGAGTATATTTCCATCAATCCTCCATCAGGAAATTTTAAAATATAAGTAGGCTTCTCCTTTTTATTGTCATAGACTATTTCCAGATTGAAATATTTTACATACCAGTCTTTTAAGGATATTGTATCTTTTGAGCATATACCTATATGTTCTAAAGAAAGCATAAGCTATTGACCTCCCTATAACGCATTTTATCTTTGTACCCTGCCGGAAGCGTCGCCTTTCATCAGGTTCATCACTTCATCAACGGACATCATATTAAAATCACCTTCAATAGTGTGCTTCAAGCAAGAAGCAGCTGCTGCGAACTCTAAAGCGGATTGGTTATCCATACCCGAGGAAAGCCCATATATGAGGCCGCCGCAGAAGGAGTCCCCACCGCCAACACGGTCAACGATATGAACATCATATTTCTTTGACTTATAATAGTTTTTGCCGTCATATAGCATGCCCGACCACCCGTTATCGGAAGCGGAATAGCTTTCCCTTAAAGTGATGGCAACATATTTTAGACCAAATCTATCATACAGTTCTTTTGCTACTGCCTTATAGCCTTCATCACACAACTTGCCTTCTGTTACATCTGTTTTCCCGGCTTTTATTCCAAATACCTTTTCCGCATCCTCTTCATTAGCGATTACAACATCACAATGCTTGACAAGCTCGGCCATAACTTTACCCGCTTTTTCTGTGCTCCATAATTTCTTTCTATAGTTTAAATCAACGCTGATCGTGGCCCCTGCTTCTTTTGCAGCCTTTAAAGCATCTAATGTGATCTCGACGCAATTATCGGATAATGCAGGGGTTATTCCTGTAAAGTGGAACCATTCAACTCCTTCAAATACCTTTTTCCAATCAAAATCATCTCTTTTGGCCTCTGCTATAGCAGAGTTTGCCCTATCATATATGACTTTGGAGGGCCTTTGGGAAGCCCCTTTCTCACAAAAGTATACGCCTATTCTATCTCCGCCTCTGACTATGTAATCGGTCTTTATACCGAAGCGTCTCATTTCATTTATGGCAGCTTGTCCTATTTCATGAGCGGGAAGCTTTGTTACATAATGGCTATCCAGGCCATAGTTTGCTAAAGATGCAGCCACATTGGCTTCTCCTCCTGCAAAAAAAACATTGAACTTATTTGCTTGAACAAATCTTTCATATCCATTCGGAGAAAGCCTTAACATTATTTCTCCGAATGTCACGAACTTACCCATAACATTACCCCCTATTTTTTATACTTAGCTACTTCTTCTACAAATTTTTTAGCTGTCTCAGTTACTAATTCATAATTTCCCGATTTAGCACCCTTTGTGAGGCTGCTGCCGGTGGCAATGGCTACTGCACCAGCCTCAAACCAGTCTTTTACATTATCAATATCTACCCCGCCTGTGGGCATGAAATTGGCATGTGGCAAAGGACCCTTAAAGGCCTTTATTATTGATGGCCCGAAAGCGCTGCCCGGAAAGAGCTTCAATATTTCAGCGCCGTACTCCATGGCCTCCAGAGCTTCCTTGACTGTCATAACACCGGGAAACGAAGGTATTCTATAGCGATTGCAAATTTTTAAAGTTTCGATGTTCAAATTTGGGCTTATAATGTACTGAGCCCCGGCTAACATACAAGCCCTTGCACTCTCAGGATCCAGTACCGTACCTGCGCCGATGAGGATATCTTCGTTTTTATAAGTCTCAGATATCTCGTTAATTATGTCTAAAGCTCCAGGCACCGTCATAGTAATTTCAATGGCTTTAATACCGCCATTCTTTATGGCATCAACGATCTTAATGCCTTGTTCCTTTGACTCGGTTCTGACCACAGCAACAATACCCAAGTCCGCTATTTTTCTTATTGTTTCAATTCTTCTCATAAAACCGACCTCCCATAATTGAACGTAATATATCAACCCATGAAACATAGCGTTACGAATAAGATGTTTCAATGGGGTTGATACAAAACTAATTTTTACGTTTCATTAAGTGAAACGGCGTACCATTATATTAACCTATTCTATTTGAAATCGAAAAATCCTTCAAAATTTTTAAAAAATTTTAAATCTGTTTTTTCTCGTTTATGACATAGGCAATTTCATTAATAAGAAAGTTACCTTCTATCCTGGAGTTGACACGAATAACAAAGTAAGCCTGGATTGTGATTATTCTAACACAAAATTTGTAATATTTAAAAGATTTGTTGTATATAAAAGAAGGATTTAATCGAATAATGACGAATAGAATATATGATTTGGAAACGGCGTTCCATCATACGATACAAATAATACTATGGAGGGAAGCATATGGCGTATATAAACATGAGCTGTGGACAAACATTTCTTTCGTATACTGCTTTAAGGAGAATGGGGCAGCAGGCAAATCAGCCTATTTATTATCCCGCATATTTTGAAACTGAAGAAAAAACGGTAGAGATGTTAAAGAAGATTTATAAGACAGACAATGAAGTGCTCATTATTACTGGTACTGGCACCTATGCAATAGAAATGGGATTAAGGAGCACTTTTGAAGAAGGAGAAGCAGTTCTGGTAATAAATACTGGAATTTTTGGAGCAGTGGCTAAGAGTATACTTGAAATTATCGGTGTTACTCCAGTTGAATTTAAGGTTGAATATGGTAAGGAAGTAGATATTGAAAAGGTAAGGGATATTATTAAAAAGAATAAGAATATTAAGGGCCTTTATGTAGTACATGATGAGACTACAACGGGCGCCATGCAGCCTGTTGAGGAGCTTGGGAAACTTTGTAAAGATTTGGACATCATATTTGCCGTGGATGCAATATCTTCTATAGCAGGAGTAGAACTAGAGACAGACAAGTGGGGTATTGATCTATGCTTCGGCAGTGCACAAAAGTGCATGAATGGACCTCAGGGGATTGCATCTATTGCTATTAGCAATAAGGTATATGAAAAGATAAAGAACAGGAAGACAGAAATAAGCTCTCTTTCTTTAGATCTGGAGACATGGAGAAGGTATCATGAAATCAAGGTAAAGAAATATCATCAGTGGTGGAAAACCGGAGGGGAAGAACCTAAATTTACTGCAAGGGCTCCTCATGAAGTATCTTTGCCGGCAACTTTGGTATGGGGCCTGCAAGGTGCTTTGGAGGATATTTTATCTGAGGGCATGGAAAAAAGAATAAAACGTCATAGCTTTGCAGGAAAAGCAGTAAGAAATGCCATGGATGCACTAGGCCTTGAAAGGGTAACGAAGGATGAAAAGTTAGTTTCAGACGTTGTAACAGTTGTAAGACTGCCTAAAGGTATTTTAGAAAGAGATTTTAGACAGTACATGCTGGAGAAATATTTAGTAGCCTTGGGCAATGGCGAAATAGGGCCTGATAATGTAAGAATAGGCACAATGGGCATATCTGCATCTCCAAAATATATATTGCCAACCATATCTGCACTAGGCAATAGTTTGAAGCATTTTGGTGCAGAGGTTGATACTGGAAAAGCTCTTAAAGAAGCCCATGATGTTCTATGTGCGTTTGAGTTTTAGCCGAAAGGAGGATTATTTTTTGAAAAATGATGATGAAGAAAAAACAACCGTACGCTCATTGGAGAGAGGCGTAACAATCTTAAATTATTTAGCGGAAGATAAAGGGAGGCCTAAGGGCATTACCGAGATTAGCAAGAATATAAATCTTGCAAAGGGTACTGTCCATAGGCTTATAACAACTCTCCAAAAATGTGGCTATGTTGACAAGGATTACGATGAAGACAAATATCATTTAGGTCTTAAGCTTATGGAACTTGGAGGTATAGTAAAAGAGGCTTTGGACATAAGGAAACAGGCGGAGCCAATCCTAAAAAAACTAGGGGAAGCTACTAAGCTTACTGTTCATCTTGCTCTATTAATAGATAGTGAAATTGTATATATCGATAAGGTTGAAAGCCAAACAAGCATTCAAATGGCTTCATATATAGGACAGAGAAGCTATATTCACAGTACCTCTCTAGGGAAAGCTATATGTGCATATTTACCGGAAGAAGAGACAGTAAGACATCTTAATGTTAAAGGTATGCCCAGATTGACGGATCAGACTATTATAACTGTTGAAGATTTTAAAGAACATCTTAAAGAAGTAAGAGCAAAGGGCTATGCCGTTGACGAAAATGAGAATGAAGAATCTATAAGATGTATAGCATCGACGATTTTTGATAATTCAGGTAAACCTATTGGTGCAGTTAGCATTTCTGGAACTGTAATACAGATTACAAGGGATAAAGTAGAAGAGATGTCAATTTACGTAGTAAATGCTGCTAAAGAGATTTCCAAGAGAATGGGATATGTGTAATCGGTTAGAGTTTCATTAGAATTGGAGGATTAGTATGAGAAAATATGTTTTTACAGCTTCTGATATTGAACCTTTGCTTGAGGGTCTGGCAATTGTCGGCACAGGCGGAGGAGGAAGTCCGAAGCTAGGAAAAGCTATATTGGAAAATGAATTTAGTATAAAAAGAGAAATAACACTGATTGACCCGCAGGATGTGCCTGATGATGCCTTTGTTATAAGCGGTGGAATAATGGGCTCAGTTAGTATTCTAGATAGAATGGATACTGGAAAGCTAATCAAAGGATGGGAAAAAAAGTTTGAGCTTATGGAGGCTGCAAAAGCCATGTCTGATTATAAGGGCAAGGAAATTGACTATGTTGTACCTTTTGAGGTAGGGGGATTGAATACACCTGTAATACTATCTCTTGCTGCAAGAATGGGCATTAGTACTATTGACGGTGATTCAGTTGGAAGATCAGCACCAGAGACTCAAATGGCAAGTTTTTTAGGTCATGGTATATCTCTTGTGCCTATGCCTTTAGTAGATACCATGGGAAACACTATAATAGTTTCCGAACAGAACAAGCCAACCTTTGCTGATGAAATAGGAAGATGGATGGTAACAAGAGGCGGAGGTATGGGTGCCAATAGTCACTATCCCATGAGCGGAGCAGAACTGAAAAGATCTGTTATACCGAATACTATAACTGGAGCAATCAAAATAGGCCGATCTTTAATGAAAGCAAGAAAAGAAGGCAACGACCCAATCAGTGCAGTTATAGGACAACTTGGAGGAATAAAGCTATTTCAGGGCAGAGTTGAAAAGCTTCAAGGTGAGGACAAGGGAGGCTTTTATATAACAAATGTAAAGTTAAAGGGAAGTGCCGATTTTGCAGGGAGAGAAGCAAAATTAGTTATAAAGAACGAAACTATGGCGCTTTGGATTGACGGAAAGCTTAGAACGGTATTCCCGGATTTGGTATGTATGTTAGATGAAAAGGATGGAAGCGGTATATTAAGCACAGACATCGAAGATGGAAGAGATATGGTATTAGTAGGACAACCATGTCATGACAGACTAAGAACAGGACTTAAAAATCCCGAAATTGCAGAAGCTTTTGGAGGCTCAAGGTATGGACATCCTGAGATTTCATTTATTCCTATGGAAGAGTTAAGCAAAGCTTAACAAGGATAAATTATGAGTTTATTCGGCAGCAGACTTAAAGGGGTGAGACAGGTGGATAGCAAACCTACCATCAGAAAAGGTAAAGGATCTAATTTTATTCAATGGGTTTTCAAATCAGAATTCAGTATTTCAATTTTATCATTATTGATTTCTCTTGCCATTTTGGCATTGATGTCGCTTATATATGGGGCTGACCCTTTGGCAGTAATAAGCTCTCTATTTCAGGGCGCATTGAGAGGTAAAAGATCAATAGTCTTTACGTTGATGCAAATGGCGCCTCTAATACTTACAGGTTTAGCGGTATATATACCTTATAAAGCAGGCTTTTTCAATATAGGCGGCCAGGGTCAGCTTGAGATAGGAGCCTTAGCTGCAGTATTTGTAACCACTAATATGAAGGGAAGCCCTTTTGTTGTAATAACTGTAGCTTTGTTGGTTTCTATGGCAGTTGGAATAGTAGCGGTTTTGATACCTCTGTTTTTAAAGGTTAAAAGAGGTGCAAATGAAGTTACAACTACTATTATGATGAATTTTACATGTATAAATCTTGTGTACGCACTAGTTACTAGCGTGATGAAAGATCCCAAGGCTTTTTATGGTGCTACAAGGGCCGTTCCGGCCGAATATCAGCTTATGGCATTTCCATCAGCTACAGGGGTACACATAGGTGTATGGCTTGCTGTTTTGATAGCTCTTATAGCAGCATGGCTCATGAAAAATTCCGTTATAGGATTTCAGCTAAAAGCTGTAGGTTATAATCAGCAAGCTGGAAAAACTGCAGGAATTAATGTAGGCAAAATACTTAAAGGCTCAGTTATTGCCGGTGCTGCTTTGGCAGGTCTTGCAGGAGGAATAGAGGTTATGGGTGTTACCTTTAGAGTAGCTGAAGGCTGGGCTTTGCCTTGGGGATTTGCAGGTGTATCTGTTGCATTTTTAGGTGCTAATCCTTTGGGCATTATTCCTGTGGCATTTATACTTGCAATACTTGAGACAGGAGCAAGGTATATGCAGGCCATGACAGGAGTTCCCTCCGCAATGATATCCATTATGCAGGGTATACCCGTAGTGCTTTTTGTGTGTCTTAATTCATGGCTTATGCTTAGAAAATTAAAAGGTAAGAATTGAAAGGTGTGATGATGATGGATGCAAGCTGGGGTATAGATTTTTTACTTGCTACCATAAGGGCAGCCACGCCGCTTATATACTGTGCCTTAGGCGTTTTAATTGCAGAGAGAGTAGGGGTTTCGTACCTTGGAGTTGAAGGTATGATGTTAACCGGTGCTTTAGCTGCAATACTAGGAACAATTTTTGGCGGCGGTATATGGGTAGGAGTGCTAATAACTCTAATAGTAGGAATAATAATGGGGATAATTATAGCTGCAATTACAGTATATCTGCCCACGGACCAAGTAGTAGTGGGAATAGCTTTCAATCTTGCTGCATTGGGTGTAACAAGCTATGTATTTAGACTTGCAGGTAACAGAGCTCAAGAGATGATTCCTATGATGAAACCTCTGATATTCCGATTTTCTCCTTTTGAGGTTATGGCTTTTATACTTGCAGTGTTTATGTGGTGGTTTTTATTTAAAACGGGGCCAGGACTCAAAATGCGCTCAGTTGGTGAAAATGCCCATGCGGCAGATGCTGCAGGTATAGATGTTATAAAAGTAAGGTTTATTACTCTTATTATCGCCTCAGTACTTTCCGCTCTTGGTGGTGCGGCTTTAACAGTTGGATGGGTTAGGGTATTTACCGATAATATAACTCTTGGAAGAGGATTTATTGCCTTAGCAGCTGTTTATTTTGGTAAATGGAATCCGATACTGTCTTCTATTGCGGCTGTAATATTTGGGGCTGGAGAGGCTCTGGCTTTCAGATCTCAGGCATTGGGAAGTTTCTTGAATTCCTATTACTATTTCATGCTTCCCTATGTACTTACATTGCTTGTTGTTGGGCTCACCGGGCAAACAAAAGGTCCGGCTGATGTAGGCAAGCTGTATATAAGGAAGTGAACATTGATAATTAGATATTTATCGGTCTAGATATTTGTATAAAATTTTAAGAAATGAAAAGGGGGATATTAAATGTTAAAAAGAAAAAACTTATTGCTTTTAGTAGTTTTGATTCTTTCACTTTCTATGGTTTTTGCAGGTTGTGGAGGAGATAATAATGCTGCAAAGGAGCCTGAACAGAAGGAAGAGGATACACCTAAGACTGTTAAGGTAGGCGCTATGTTTTCTATACCGGATCCTGAACATGCAGGAGGATGGGACAGAGCTCATTACAAAGGCTTGATGATGTTAAAGGATGAATATGACTGGGAAGTTTCAGTAGCTGAAAATGTTCCTTATCCTAAAATCAGTGAAACTGCATTGAATTACTTAGATAAAGACTATGACATGATAATATATCCTGATAATGGGATGATAGAATCATGGAAAGAATTATCACCTAAATACCCGGATAGATGGATGATGATGACATCAATGGCGGACGAGCTTCCTGATTCACCTAAGGTTGCAGCCTTTGCACCAAATTTTTATGAATATGGAAATATGGTTGGTATAGCAGCGGCAAAAGCAAGCAAGACAGGTACAATAGGTTTACTTGGAGGTTCACCTATTCCAGTTTTGAAATCGTTGTTCAGCGGCATAATAGAAGGGGCAAAATATGTTAATCCCGATGCAGAAGTCATAGTATTTTGGGCTGGAGATTGGATGGATACTGCAAAACATAGAGAAATGACACTCTTAGAGATACAAAAGGGAGCAGATGTAATCTTCACTGTTACAGGACCTGCTGCAAAGGGTGTATATGAAGCTGCAGAATCTAAGGATGCAAAAGTAATAGGATACTGTTGGGATCTTTATGAAGACAATCCTAAGGCGATAATGACAAGTCTCATGCTCGACACTCCTATGATGTATAGAGAAGTTGCAGAGAACTATACAAATGGAACTCTTGAAAAGAAAATATATGACTTAGGTTCAAAGTACTTCAAATTTGCAGATTTTAGGGGCAGCGTACCGGCAGAGGTAGAAAAAGATATAATGGAGATTACTGGAAAATTCAGAAATGGCGAAATCGAGATTCCTGTTAACATTCACGAAGAAATTATGAAATAGCAAGAGTTGTAATATTGCCAATTACATGCAGATGACTACAGATCTTAAGAAGAAGGATTATATCTTGATGCCAAGAGATTTGTAGTCTCTCTTGTATCCGGCAAAATACTTAGCTGGAGGTGAGTTTATGACTGATGATGCAATATTGGCACCAGAAATTTTAATGGAAAATATAACAAAGAGTTTTGGAAATGTACATGCACTTCAAAATGTGTGTTTTCATTTAAGAACAGGAGAAATTAGAGCTTTAGTAGGAGAGAACGGAGCGGGGAAAAGTACACTGATGAATATTCTGTATGGCATGTACAGTCAAGATAGCGGTGTAATAACAATAGGTGAAGAGAAAGTACAGGATAGATGGTGTCCTAATGCGGCGATAGCTAAAGGCATAGGTATGATACATCAACATTTTTCTCTGATTTATAGCCATACAGTCTTGGAGAATATAGTTATGCCCACGCTTAAATGGAGTGATTTTAAGCCGGATTGGAAGAAATATGAGGAAAAAATTGAAGGATTGTTGTCTGAATACCACTTTGATGTAAGGTTAAAAGATAGAGTGGAGAATCTTTCCATAGGTGAAAGACAACAGGTGGAAATACTAAAAGCCTTATATCAAGGGGCAAGGGTGCTAATCCTTGATGAACCTACGGGCGTACTTACACCTCAACAAGCAGAGGCGCTTCTTGGATTCCTTGTAGATTTAAGAAGCAAGGGGTTTTCTGTAGTATTAGTCACCCATAAACTAAATGAGGCTATGCAGATTAGTGATAAGATTACTGTGCTAAGAGGCGGAAAACATATAAGCACTGTACAAACCGATAGCACAACAATACCTGAGATTGCGAGAATGATGGTAGATAGACAAATGTCTGCCCCTGTGCAAAGATGCTTAGATGTGAAGTGTTCCAAAAATGTTTTGGAATTAAAGAATGTATCCGTAGAAAATGAAAATAAAAAGGTTGTTGTAGACAATATAAGTTATACCATAGGTCAGGGCGAAATAGTAGGAATTGCTGGAGTAGCCGGAAATGGCCAAGTGGAGATGGCTGAAGCTCTGATGGGCTTGAGAGATCTTAAAGAAGGCAGTATACTGCTTGATGGAGCTGATATCAAAGGCTGGAGTGTCGAGAAAAGGCGTAGTGAAGGAATAGGCTATATACCGGAAGACAGGCATGAAAATGGGATGATAGGAGAAATGTCCATAGCTGAGAATTTAATTCTTGATTGTATGAAGAGAGAGCCTTTTTCTAAGAAGGGAGTAATACAACACAAGAATATAAAGGATAATGCTGAAAAAGCAATAGTAGACTTCAATGTAAAGACGGAAAATAGCTCCACACCCATAAAAAATTTATCTGGAGGTAACCAGCAAAAGGTAATCCTTGCAAGGACTCTTATGGAAACACCAAAGGTTATAGTTGCCTGCCAGCCTACAAGAGGATTGGATTTTAGTGCCACTGAATATCTTAGAAAAAAGCTGGTAGAAAGTGCTGAAAAAAATGTAGGAGTATTGCTCATATCCAGCGACCTTGATGAACTTTTTGAATTGTCGGATAGAATAATAGTTTTATACCGCGGTAAAATTATGGGAAATGTAAAAAGAAATGAAGTTGACCTTCAAACACTTGGTCTTATGATGACAGGTTGTGGAGAAGATAAAATCAGTGAAAATAAATAGTCGGAGGTTATATTGTGAAACAGCTTAATGTACTTGGAATTTGTGGAAGCACGAGAAAGGGTAACAGTGAATATTTATTGGATCAAGCTATTCAATCTGCTCATGAAGCTGCTCCTGATGTAGTAAGCTGTACAAGCTATTCGGTAAGAGGAAAAAAGTTTGGACCTTGTGTTGCTTGCGGTAAATGTGGTGAAAATTCAGGAGAATGTATAATTAAAGATGATTTTCAGCAGTTAAGAGATCTTTGGATAGATGCAGATGTAATTATATATTCGGTACCGGTTTATCATATGGGAATGCCGGGACAGTTGAAATGCTTTATTGATAGGTTGGGCAATTCCACATTCGGTAGATACAAGGGGCTTTATGAGTCAGGCTTTGAAAAGCTGCCGAAGCTGTTGAAAGTTGTGGGCAGCATTGCTCAAGGTGTGCACATTTGCTCCGGTCAAGAGCATACATTAACAGAGCTTATAAACCATGCTCTTCTAATGCAATGTATTCCTGTAACTGGGGATATGTGGCAGTCATATATCGGAGGAGGCGGCTGGACATCTAATGATGTGGATAGAAACGCACTGAAAAAACAATTAGAAGCCAATCAATACGATGCTCAAGTTGCCGTACAATCATCTAAAGATGTAGGTCGCAGGGCGGTAGAGATTGCACTTATGTTGAGAAATGGAGCAGCGGCAATGGAGAATGAGCTTAAGAAAGATGCTTCTTATAAACCGTTTCTAGATAGGGTAGGAGATCATAGTTGAGTGGAGGTTTAGACAGTGCTTACGGTTAGAGTTGATGAATCAAAGTGTACTGGATGCGGTCTTTGCAAAGCAGTCTGTTCTGTAAGTCATGGAAAGCATTCAGATAAAAAGCTAATCTCAGATCTTCCTAAAGCTTTGTTATTTATAGAACCGGAAGCGGAGGGGAGTAGCATCAGTATATGCAGACACTGCGAAAATCCTGTCTGTGTAAATGCTTGTGTTGCTCAAGCGTTGAAAGCTGATATAGATAAGGGAGCAGTAATTGTAAACAAAGATAAATGTGTAGGATGCTGGAGCTGTATTATGGAATGTCCCTTTGGCGCTTTGAGAATTAATAATACTGCCTTTAAGTGTGATGGCTGCAGCGACTGGGACAAACCATTGTGTGCCAGTTTTTGCCCTACAGGAGCATTGACTGCGCAGAGAAGTCCTATAGGCATGACTTCAAGCAGGAGAAGAGAGAAGACAATTATTTCTGGCTATAAAGGGGTGAAGTAGATGAAAAGATATATCATCTTAGGTGGTAGTATAGCAGGACTTACTGCAGCAAGAGCTATTCGTTCTATAGATAAAGATGGAGAAATAACTATCATTTCCGCAGAAGAATTTCTTCCGTATTCTAAGGTGTTGCTTACCCACTATATAGCCGGACATGTTAATGAGGAAAATTTATATATTACCGATGAACAAGAGTTAAGACATTTAAACGTCAATATGGTATTGGATACAATGGCAAATGACATAGATATGGATAACAATGAGGTGATTTTAGATAATGGAGTTAAGTTGAAATTTGATGCTTTACTCCTTGCCACTGGAGGAAATCCTGTAATTCCAAAAGATAGAATACAAGTAGGCTGTGCTGCCACAGGACTTCGTACTCTTAAGGAAGCACGAAGAATCAAACAAACAGCCAATAACAAAGGCAATATTATTATAACCGGTGGCGGCCTTGTAGGAATTAAGCTTATTTGTGCTTTATATGAGGCAGGCTGTACCGGAGAAATGGTTATTAAATCAAACTATATATTGTCCAAAATAGCAGACGAAGAGGCGGCAATAAGGATAATGAATCATTTGCGTTCAAAGGGATTAAGCATAAAAACCGGTATGGATATTAAAAGAATAGAAACAAATGGAGATAAAATCACTGTTTTATTAGATAACGGACAGCAAAAGGAATATGCTATGGCTGTTTATTGCAAAGGTGTTAGACCATGCACCGACTTTATTAACTGTATGGACTCTAAAAAAGAAGTCTTGAAGGTTAATGAATATATGATGACCCAAATGCCAGGAGTTTACGCTGCCGGTGATGTGGCAAGTACCTATGAGATAACAACAAACAGTTTCAAAAATGTAGCTATCTGGCCTCATGCAGTGGAGCAGGGCAAGATTGCAGGTCTCAATATGGCAGGGGAAAAGATTAGATATAGAGGTTCTCTTTCGAGAAATGCTTTGGAAATTTTAGGACTTCCATTTGTAGCGATAGGTACAACCAATTTTAGTGGTACTGAAGGAAATTTTGATTGCGATGTTAAAGCAACTAAGGATTCCTATAAAAAATTTATATATAAAAAGGGTAAACTGGCAGGAGTTATACTTTTAGGTGATGTTTTGGAGGCAGGAGAACTTCAGGCAATGATTAGAGAGAATAATAACTATTTATGTGAATAATCAACATGAATAGAGGAGGTAGAAAAATGCATGGAAAGTTAATAACTATTGATCCACAAAAGTGTATAGGCTGCAAGCAATGCGCAATGAACTGTTCTTATAAACATGAAGGAGTGTATTCTAAAAGCATGGCAAGGATAAAGTTTGTAAGCTTTGAAGAAATATGCCTGACAGTTCCTGTAACTTGTGCCTATTGTGAGGATCCGGTTTGCGAAAAAGTTTGCCCTACGGGTGCAATGACTAGAGATCCGAAAACCGGTTTTGCAAAGGTTGTTGAAGAATTATGTATAGGTTGCAAAGAGTGTGCCAATGCGTGCCCAATAGGAGCAATAGATATGCATCCGGCGAAAAAGGTTCCATTAAGATGTGACCTTTGTGGCGGCGACCCTCAGTGTGTAGAATACTGTCCGGGAAAGGCTCTTAAATATGAGGATATAAGTGTAGCTATGAAGGATAAAAGAAGGAAAAGGGTTATGGGGATTATAACGGACCAATATGGGGAGGTGCTATAATGCGTAAAATTGCAGGTGATATTTTACATGTTGACCTTACAACCGGCAAAATTTGGAGGGAACCTATAAACAAAGAACGACTACTTAAGTATATAGGTTGTAGAGGTATAAATACAGAATTATTATGGAAGCATGTAAAACCTAATACAGATCCTTTGGGACCTGATAATGTAATAATATTTGGTACCGGACTTTTGACAGGTACCGCATCTCCAAGTTCAGGCCGAACAACAGTTACATGTTTGAGTCCCGCTACTAATTTTTATCTCAAGACTAATGGCGGCGGTTATTGGGGAGGAGAACTCAAATACGCCGGTTATGGACATGTAGTGGTTCATGGAAAAGCTGACAAACCCGTTTACATATGGATTGATGATGATAATGTTGAAATAAGGGATGCTTCTAAGTATTGGGGAATGGATGTAAGGACATTGGACAAATCCATTAAGAAAGATATTGGAGATGAAGAGGTACAAGTAGCATCCATTGGACCTGCCGGTGAGAATTTGGTGAGATTTGCATCCGTAATGTTTTCCATATATAATGCAGCAGGCCGTGGAGGCGCTGGAGCGGTAATGGGGTCAAAAAATCTTAAGGCAATAGTTGTTAGGGGTAGTGGTTCAATATCCCCGGCAAATCCAAAACTTTTCCATGAAAGAGTAAAAGAAGCCAAGGAAAGTTTGAAAAGCGACTCAGGTTATGAAGGCATGGGTCTTTACGGTACATCAGGAAGCTTGTATGGTATAAATGAACTTAAAGTTTTTCCATCCTACAATTTCCAAAGAAGTGCTGCTGATGATATAACACCATATACAGGACAGAATTTTACTAATGGTGGATATTTAAAGAGAAAAGTTGGCTGCTACAGCTGTATAATTGGCTGTCATAGATATAGTACTGCAGATAAAGGAGCCTTTGTCGGAGCTTATACTGGTGGCCCCGAGTATGAGACTATGAGTGCCTGCGGTTCGGGATGCGGAATTTCGGATACCAATGCTGTAATAAAAATGAATGAGCTTATAGATATTTATGGTATGGATACTATTTCAGCCGGATCAGTAATACAGTGGGCAATGGAATGCTACCAAAGAGGAGTAATTGACATTGATGATCTGGATGGCCTGGATCTAAGATGGGGCAATGCAGAAGCAGCTGTAGAAATGATAAGAAAGGTTGCCTTTAGAGAAGGATTTGGTGATATATTGGCAGAAGGGGTCAAGATAGCATCGGAGAAGATTGGAGGAGACTCATATAAATGGGCTGTCCATGGGAAGGGACTGGAACAGTCAAGAGTGGATACAAGATCTGCTAAAGCCTATGCACTTGCCTTTGCAGTAAATCCTAGAGGTGCAGACCACCTTCATACAGAGACCTTTGCTGAATTTGGAATGGGCCCTGATGCAAGAGAAGTAATAAAGAAGATAACAGGAGATGAAGACCTGGCAAGTCCATATTTGACAGAAAAAAGAGCCGAAATTGTGAGATGGCATGAGGATTGTTATGCTGCAACCGATTGTCTGGGTTTTTGTTCTTTCACTTCTACAGCACTCTATGGTATAACTCCTGAGATTATGGCAGGGCTATTCTCAGCCGCTATAGGAGTAGATGTAAGCGAAGAGGAGCTTATGAAAACAGGGCGCAGAATAGTAACTTTGGAAAAATGCTTTAATGTAAGGCAAGGGGCTACAAGAAAAGATGACACATTGCCTTGGAGGCTTATGAACGAGCCTACTCCTGACAGGCCGGATGCAGATGATGCCGTGAACAGTCAAGAAGAGCTCGATGGCATGCTTGACAAGTATTATACACTTCATGGATGGGACAAAGAGACAAGCTGGCCTACGGAAGAAGTACTCAGGATGTTAGACCTTGATTATGTGGCAGAGGAACTGAAAGAAATGAATATAGCTATTAAATAGTAAAATAGACTGGAGGTAATGATAATGCCTAAGATGGCGCAGATGGTAGTAAATCAGAAAAGATCAGGTATTAGAGAAATAGTAGAATTATCGCAGGGTATAGAAGGAGTATACCATATGGAAATAGGTGAGCCCCTGTTTCAAACTCCTATGAATATTATTGAAGCAGGCTGCAATGCTTTAAAAGAAGGGTACACCAAATATACTCCTAATGCAGGCTTCATGCCTCTAAGAAAGGCAATTAGCGACAGGCTGAATAATGATTATAAATTAGCTTTGAAACCTGAGAATACAGTGGTAACTACTGGAGGAGTTCAGGCTATAGCTAATGCAGTAAGGGTTTTGACGGAAATTGGAGATGAAGTTTTGCTTCCAGATCCGGGATGGCCTAATTACGAGAACATAATAATGAGTACAGGAGCTGTACCTGTAAGGTATACACTTACACCAGAAAATGGGTTTTTACCTTCCTTTGAGGAATTAAAGAAGCTGATAACACCAAAGACAAAGGTTTTGATTGTAAATACTCCATCCAATCCTTTGGGAGTTATTTTCCCTGAGAAAACAATGAAAGAGATTGTATCCTTTGTAAAGGAAAATGATTTATTCCTGATATCTGATGAGGTATATGAAAAGATTGTTTTTAAGGGTAAACATGTTAGTGCATTGAATTATGATACTGACGACAGGGTAGTGGCAATATATACCATGTCCAAAAGCTATGCTATGACTGGTTGGAGGGTAGGATATGCTGTGGCATCAGAGGATATTATTGCTCAAATGACCAAAATGCAGGAAGCTTACGTATCCTGCACTCCTGCAGTTTCACAAAAGGCAGCTGAAGCAGCACTTACAGGTCCACAGGACTTTATTGAGTCTGCCAAAGAATCTTATCTAAAGAATAGAGATATTGCAGCTTCTATTCTCAATGAATATGGTATAGACTATTTTATGCCTGAAGGTGCCTTCTACATGTGGATAAATGCAAAATGCGAAGATTCTACAGGGTTTGCAAAGGAGCTTCTACTCCAGAGGAAAGTTGCTGTTGCATCAGGAAGGACTTTCGGACCTTCGGGGAAAAGCTTTATAAGGATTTCCCTGGCATCACCGGAGGAAACTGTAAAGAATGGCGTAAGACTTCTTGCTGAATATATTAAAGAAAAAAATTTATTGTAGAGGTTTTTTCTATGATTCAAGTCACAGTAAAAATCGGAGGCGGATTATGCGGGATAAATAAGCACGAATTTTTTTACCACGAAGTACAGAAAAATACATCAGTGGAAGAATTTCTAACAATTCTGTCCGAGCATGTAGGAGATGATGTATTAAAACCTACTGTGATTGTGGTTTTAAATGGAGTTAAGCTTTCTCAAAGAGAGATAAGAGAGCGTAAATTAGAAGATAGAGATATGATATCGTTATTTGGTGCCTTGGTGGGGGGCTAACCCCACTCAATCTATTTTTAAGGAGAAATGAACATGAAAGAAAAGAAGGTTATAGCAAAAGTCATAGAGGTACGAGGAAAGGGCTGTGACTTGGGCATAAAACTTGGAGATGAGTATGTTATTGACATAAATAAAAGCGAATTTTGTGGATGGGCTTATAATGCTTTGTTTCCTTATGCCTTCTCGTTGAAGTTTGGAGGAACCTTCCCATGGGAACCGGAAGGCAATACAACTTGTGTAGCATGTCCCGATCCATATAATACTGTAGTTTTCAAATTAATTGCTTTGGATGAATAGAAGGTGTGTAAATATGAAGAAGGAAATGAATGAGAGTGAACTTTTCAATAGCGTTTTCTTATTGCAGCCCAGCCGTCCCATACTCTGCACTACGAAAAATGATGACGGTACAGATCATATAGCACCTTTTAGCTGGATAAACCCAGTGTCTCATAAGCCTCCAAGGGTAGCTCTGGCATTGATGAATAAGCCCAAAAAGCAAAGAAGCCTCGAGAACATAGAACGAACAGGTGAATTCGGAGTAAATATTCCTGATATGTCTATGGCTGAAAAGATGGTTGGTTGCTCTTATTCAACTAAGTTTGGGGAAAATAAATTTGACCGTTCCGGTTTTACTAGATTGCCATCTGTTATTATAAAGGCTCCATGTATAGAAGAGGGCATGTCAAGCTTGGAATGTAAAGTACTCAATATGATGGATGCAGGGGACCACACTTTGATTATTGCCGATATAGTTTATGCAAAATATAATGAAGATGCATACAGTCCAAATCTTCTCATAAACACTAGCAAGTTTAGACCAATTATTCATGTTCAGAACTTCAATCTAGAAAAATCCCAACTTCATATTTTTCTTTCTAACCACAGCACTGAGATCATAGAAGTGTCATATCCATGTAAAGAAAAATAGGGAAATTAAATTGTGATTTAGATAAGCACGCCAGGATGGTAGACTTAGGGGGAAACTATAAAAATACCGTTTGGAAAGGATTTGGAGCTTATGTCTTCAATACCCGAAGAGATTCAGACCATAGTAAATACTGGGATAAAAGCCGGGCTGTTCAAAGGTGAAAGCGAATAATAGATCCGTATTTATAACCTTCTCTAAGGCATTTACAACCTGCAAGGATTTAAAAGGAAAGACTATAAGAGTTATATTAGATAATGCCGAAGCCTTTACAAATAACTATGAGGTTGTGGAAAAAGCATGTGAGGCAGCATTACTGACTAATTATGAATTCAATGATTATAAATCGGATGTGAAAGTAAGAAAGAAGAAAAAGTAGAATTTGAAGCTTCCTTCCATAAATTTGACGAAGCTTTAGCAGAAGTCAAAATCTGTGCTGAGAGCACAACGGTAGGCAGCGATTTGATCAACCAGCCGCCTATGTTTATGACACCTGCCAAATTGGCGGAGGAAGCAAAGAATATGGAGAAGGAATGCAATGTGGAGGTTCTGATGCCATAAGAGAACAAAAAGTAGATAAAGTAATAGATACAGCTACCTTAACAGGAGCAGTTATTACAGCTTTGGGGAATAAAACTGCAGGCAAGGAATTGAGATATCTATTAAACTCCAGCATAGCAGATATAAGAAATAGTGCACAAGGCGGCAGCACTGCACTATACTGGGCGGACTATTCATACAGGAATTTGCCGAGGATAAGCCCCGGCTTCATATAGATATTGCCGGTACCAACTAGGCTTACGAGGATTTGCCTTATCGCAGAAAAGGCGGTGTAGGTTTTGGGACCAGCCTGCTGTATAATATGATAAAACTAATAAGTTGATAATAGAATGGAGCATTGGGGACGTTTCTTTTTGATTTTGGAAGCAAAAAGAAATGTCCCCAATGCTTCTATTTGGTTGTATTCCCAACGCTTTTGAAGTAAAATATTATTAACAAATAATGTAAACCTCTTGGAAGGAGGGGCGGATGATGGAAAAAGCCTTGCAGATAAAGGTGGAAAACCTGAGCAAGAGCTATCAGATGGGCGAAGTGGAGGTCAAGGCTTTAGACGAGGTAAGCTTTGGGGTATATGAAGGGGAGTTTGTAGTCATATTAGGGCCCAGCGGATCCGGGAAAAGCACTCTCCTCAACATAATCGGAGGCATGGACTCTCCCAGCCTGGGAAGGGTCATAGTCGCAAATGAAGAAATAACAAAGTATAACGATGCCAAGCTTACGGCTTACCGCAGGAATAAGGTGGGCTTTGTTTTTCAATTCTATAATCTCATGGCAAACCTTACAGCCAGAGAAAACGTGGAGCTGGCCACTGAAATTTGCAAAGATGCAATGGACATTGATGAAGTAATAAAAGAAGTGGATCTTTTGGACAGAAAGGATCATTTTCCCTCCCAGATGAGCGGCGGAGAGCAGCAAAGGGTTGCTATTGCCAGGGCTGTTGCCAAGAACCCGTTGCTTATCCTTTGCGACGAGCCTACTGGTGCTTTAGATTTTAAGACAGGTATACTTATCCTTTCATTATTGCATAAAATAAATCGTAATCTGAATAAAACAGTAGTGGTTATTACCCACAATATGGCTGTAGGAGATATGGGGGATAGGGTTATCAAGATGAGAAGCGGCAAGATTACTGAGATTAAGGAAAATCCGGAGCCCATACCGCCTGAAAGGATTGAATGGTAATGAAAAAGCTGGATGTAAGGCTTCTGCGAATGATAAAGAATTCAAAGGGTCAGTTTATCTCTGTGGTTGTTATTGTAGTTGTTGCGCTGAGCATCTTTATTTCGTTCAGCACCACTACAGTGAACATCAATAATGCAATAGATTTTTATTATGAGGAAACAAAATTCAGCCACATACATGTGCAGCTTATGAAAATACCAGAAGGGGCCATACAGGATATAAAGAATATAGAGGGCGTGACCGAGGTTCAGGGGAGAGTAGTTTTCGACGTACCTTTGAAAACTGAAAACAAAGATGAAAAGGTCAGGGTCAGAATAATTTCAATGCCTCATGGCGGTGGAAGCGTCAACAGATTGTATTCAGATAAAGGAGTCTTGGGCGAAGCGCAAGGGTATAATGTCATCTTGCTCCAGCAGTTTGCCCAGGCAAGGAGTATAAAACAGGGAGATATTATAGAACCATACATAAACGGCAGAACTCAGACCATGAAGGTTTCGGATATTGCAGCGAGCTCCGAATTTGTCTATTTGATGGAGAATGAACAGGCACTGCTGCCTGCCCCTGAAAAATTCGGGATCGTTTATGTTGATGAAGAACTAGCTCAGTCCCTTTATGGATACAGTGGAAGCTATAATGAGCTGCTTATCAGGATAGAGAATGAAGAAAAGATTGATAATATAGTAGATATATTGGAAAAGAAGCTCGAG
Source organism: Lutispora sp. QWL-02 (assembly GCF_058315355.1). Taxonomy (NCBI): domain Bacteria; kingdom Bacillati; phylum Bacillota; class Clostridia; order Lutisporales; family Lutisporaceae; genus Lutispora; species Lutispora sp. QWL-02. The sequence goes on along the minus strand of NZ_CM177762.1, from coordinate 4,155,214 downwards.
AAATACGGTGTACAAAAAATTGTAAAGAGAGAGGATCAGTTGAGCAATAAGGTTCTTACTGAAAAGCTGAGAGGCATTGAACAGATGTCCAAGATAATTCCTGTGATGTTTCTTGCGGTCGCAGGCATTATTATATCTATAACGCTTTCCCGAATTGTAAGCAACGACAGAATATCCATAGGAGTGCTAAAAGCCTTGGGTTACGGCAATATGAATGTGCTTTTTCATTATCTCAAATATTCTCTGGCTATAGGATTCACAGGTTCTGTTTTGGGGATTATATTGGGGCTTTTTTTAGCAAAGCTTTTAACTGAATTGTTTATCCTATTCTTTAATATACCCTTGATAAAGATAGAAATTCAATACATATATATGCTGTATTCCATGATTCTCACAAGCATATTCTGTATCATATCAGGCTTCTTGGGAGCGAGACATGTTCTTGGAATTATGCCGGCTGATTCAATGCATCCGGAGGCTCCGAAGGCAGGTAAGCACATATGGCTTGAGGGAATAGGCTTCATCTGGCGAAGACTGTCCTTCAGCTGGAAAATGGTCATAAGAAATATATTGAGAGCAAAGAGACGATTTATACTTTTGGTTTTGGGTTTGGCTCTGGCTTATGCCATAAACACTGTGCCTTTATATATGTTAGGCAGCATGACATCCATGTTTTACATGCAGTACGGCGAGTATCAAAAGATGGATTATGTTATAGAGCTGTCTCGGCCTATGAACGAAAATGTCATAAAGGATATGCATCATTTAATGGACAACGCCAAGCTTGAACCCAGGCTGGAGTATCCCTTTGAGCTGAAAAATGCATGGAGGAAGAAAGCTGTAGCAGTTATTGGAGTTCCAAAGGATGCGGAATTCTATGAATTCAGAGATGAAAACAATAATAGGGTGGTCCTGCCGCAAAAGGGCATATTTCTTACAGAAGCCTTGGCAAAGCTGTTGAATGTAAAAAAAGGAGACTATGTGACTGTTAATAATTTTATCCCCGGCAAGGATGATGTAAGATTAGAGGTGAAAGGCATTGTAAAGCAATATATGGGAGTAAACGCCTATATGAACATAGAACATATGAGGGAGACTTTGACGGAAAAGAACATGATTACCGGTGTATCGGCAGCATCAAAGGATGATTTGAAAGAAAAGCTGGAGGATGCAAAAAATATATCTTCTGTCAGGTCAATAAGAGATATAATGGATTCTTTTACTGAATATCTGGATACAATGGTTGTAGCTATAAATTTATATACGCTTTTCGGTGGCATTTTAGGTTTTGCCCTTATCTATAACTCTACCATAATCAGTATTGCTGAAAGGCGTATGGAATTAGCATCGCTGCGTGTAATGGGCTTTGACAAAAAAGATATATTCTGGATGCTTGCCAAGGAAAACTTTACAATGGCTGTAATCGCAATTATATTGGGAATTCCCTTGGGTATGAGGATGATAAACGGCATGGGAGAATCCTTCAATTCCGAAATAATAACTTTCCCTACCATAATAGAGCCCAAGATATTTATAATTGCCGCAATATCTACTATGATATTTGTGCTGATTGCCCAATTGGCTACCTTAAAGAAGATCATAAATCTCAATTTCATTGATGCGCTGAAAAGCCGCATATCGTAAGGAGGGAAATATATGAGAGGCAAGAAGAAGCTTATATGGATGGGACTTATAATAATAATCATATCGGCAGCAGCCTACTTTGCTTTATCCGGGGGTAAAGCGGTTTCAGTGAATCTGGCTAAGGTCCAAAGAGGAAATATACAGGAATATATTGAAGAGAAAGCATCGGTGGAATTGAAAAACAAGGCTGATATCTATGGCCTGCAAAGCGGGGTTGTGACCCTTGAAGCAGTGGACGTAGGAGATAGAGTAAAGACGGGAGACGTACTGCTCAAAATACAGGATGAAGAGCTGCTCCTCAATATAAAAGCGTTGGAGCTGCAAAAGCAGGCTGCCGAGGCAAAGCTGGAAGAGGCAAGAAAAGGCATAAGCCAATGGGATTTGCAGAAGCTGGAGGCTCAAGAGAAAGCGGCTCAGATTGCCTATGAAGAGGCGAAGCGAGTGGCGGAAAATAACAGAAAGCTTTATGAAGCCGGAGGCATAAGCAAAGACATATATGATAGCTCAGTTGCCGCTTTGGCTTCTGCAGAAGCCAGCCTGGAAGTCATTAAAAGCAGCTTGGCAGCAGCTCAGGAAGGATTTTCGCCCAATATAGAGAAGCAATTTAAGGCTCAGATAGATGAAATACAGATCCAGATAAACCATCTTAAAAGCAAGCAGAAGGATTATATAGTAAAATCTCCTATAGACGGCATAGTGATGCTGGCGGAAGCCCCCCAGGGAAGTGTCGTTCCCCAGGGGAAGCTGATATTCCAGATAGGGAATTATGATGATATGTTTTTGACTAGCGATATTTTAGTAGATGATATAGCCAATGTGAGGGAAGGCTCCGAAGTGCTGATCAGCAATAAGGATCTGGGCATCTCTGATGTGAAGGGCGCTGTAAGAAAGATATATCCCCGGGCCTTCAGCAAAATGTCCGATCTGGGCATAGCTCAAAAAAGGATAAAGGCGGAGATAAGCTTTGGTGAAACAGTAGATAATTTAAAGCCCGGCTATGATATGGATATAAAGATAGTTACCGCAAGCTCGCAAAACACGCTTATTGTAAATGAGAAAGCAGTGTTTGAACATGAGGGCAAAAGCTATGTTTTCATAAACCACGATGGTGCGGCCAGGATGATACAGATCGACAAGGGCCTGGAAAGCGATGATGAGATTGAGGTATTGAAAGGCTTGAATGAAGGGCAGGAAGTTATCCTCTCGCCGGATGAGAACATAGAAGAAGGGACCATAATAAAAAGCTGATAAAATAGCTATAGCGTCTTGATAAGGCACTATAGCTATTTTATTTTCAAATCCTTATTGGTAAACAAGGCATGCACAAGTTTAGCTTTTTTTGGAGCCAAAAGTATAAAAGAGCATAGAGTTGTCTTTTTATGCAATAAAAAAGGTGTTTTAAGTGAAATGTATTGTTAATTGAAAATGCAAATAATAGAATTATTTGTAATAAGAGTTATATTAAGATAAAAATTTATCAAAAAAGGATAAGTCAAAAATCTTTAGCTCTTTTCCCTCAATAATATAGCAATAATTTTGATATCTTATAAAACCATGTTGAAATTTCTTATTCACAAAGGATGAGCTTATTCATCCTTTTTTCTTAACTGTTACAACCTTTCTTGATAAGGAGGCGGATACCGGTGAAGATAACTCCTGAGTATTTTGAAAGTATCAATAAAAAAGTAAGGAGGTTTAGTTAATGTACGGAAATAGAAAAAAGAGGAGAATCTATAGTGCTTTTATGATATTGCTCATATTCCAATTATGTTTTGGTATGCCGGGTATACTCAGTGAAGAAGTATATTCGGACGAGTTGGATAAAGACAAACTTGACATTCCAGGCAATATTCAGACTTCAGCAACAGTTAATACGATTGCTCTAAAATGGAATCCAGTTGCAGAAGCAGAAAGTTACGATATAGAGATAAATGGCAGCGTCACGGAGGGTATAGAAGTCAATGAGCATATATTTGAGGGGTTGGAATCTAATACAGAATATGTGATTAGAATAAGAGCTGCAAATGAAGAACAGTTAAGTGAATGGAGCGATCCGCTTGTTTGTAAGACATTTGAAGCAAAAAATGATGCTCTAGAGACAAACAGTGATCCGGAGAATGATATAACGGTAACAGAATATGTATATGGAGTAACTGAACCTGTAAACCCAATTCCTGGAGAAGAGCAGCTCACTTTTGACGGTAATGGATTGCTGGGGGAGTACTATAACAATATAAGCCTCACTGATCTGGCTTTAAGAAGAATAGATCATGAAATCAACTTTGATTGGGGCTTTGAATCTCCTGATGCGGCAATTAAGGGCAATACCTTTTCTGTAAGGTGGACAGGAAAGGTGCAGCCTAGGTATTCGGGCAAGTATAATTTTTACACTCTTGCAAATAATGGGGTTCGATTATGGGTAAACAACAAGCTTATCATAAATAATCCGCTATCTTTGCCTAATAAGGAAAGCAAAGGGACTATCAAACTTTTAGCAGGCGAGAAGTACGATATTAAGATGGAATACTATGAATTCTTAGGAAAAGCTAAAGCTGTGCTTTCTTGGTCATCCAAAGACCAGAAAAAGGAGGTAATACCTCAATCTCAGCTTTATAGCCCCTTGATGGCTCCTGATGATATAAAAGCGGTTCCTTCGATTACTTCGATTTCACTGAAATGGAATGAAGCGCCCGGCGCACAAAGCTATGATATTAGATTTAATAACGAAATGATAGATTCTATCGACAGCACAGAGTACATGCTGGAAAACTTAGCGGCGGGAACCGAATATAATATATCCATAAGATCTGTATATAGCTTTGGTACAAGCGATTGGAGCAAGGACATCAAGATATCGACCCTGGAAGATCAGGAGGCAGTTCAGGGAAACGGCAATGGGCTTACAGGAGAATATTACGACAATATAATTTTTAAGAAGCTGATATTTAAAAGAGTAGACAGACAAATCAATTTTGACTGGGGTAATGGCTCACCTGATCCCAGTATGAAGAAAAATACATTCTCAGTGAGATGGAAAGGGAAAATACTGCCCCAATATACAGCAAAATATACGATATATTTATATTCCGATGACGGAGCAAAGCTATGGATAAATGGCAAAGAGCTCATTGATTATTGGAAACCACACTCTTCAAAAGAAGGCTCTGCAACCATAGAGCTGATCGCCAGTGAGAAATATGATATAGAAATAGAGTATTTCAATATCAACAAAGAGGCAAAGATCATTCTATATTGGTCAAACCCATATGAGGGTAAAACCATAATACCTATGGAGCAGTTTTATACCAAGCCGGATATTCCTGCTAACGTAAATATAACCGCAGAAGGCTCGGATATAATCTTGTCATGGGATAATACACCTGGGGCAGAGACCTATGAGTTAGAAGCAGATGGCGCGGTGATAGATAACATAGCAGATAGCCAATATGTGCATAAAGTCCTGCCAAATACTGAGCATAAGTATAGGGTACGTGCGGTCAATGAAGTATCATCAGGTGACTGGACAGAAATATTTGCAAAGGTTTCAGCTCCTGCAACGCCTGAAAACCTGTCAGCAGTGGCAGACACTACCAATATACAGATCAGTTGGGATGCTGTTGAAGCAGCGACAGGTTATGATATTGAAGTTGATGGAAATATTATTGACAACAGCAGTAGTACAAGCTATGTGCATGACGGTTTGAATACAAACACAAAATGCACATATAGAGTAAGGGCGAAGAATGAAAACGGTGCAGGTGCGTGGACTGAGATGCTGGTCAAGACTACCCTTCCGGACACTCCGAAGAATCTGGTTCTAGACCCCGCAAGTTATGCCATAACACTAAGCTGGGAGGACATACCTGGTGCTATAGGCTATGACATTGAAGCAGACGGGATCGTAATAGACAGTGCATTTGGTACAGCTTATATTCATAAAGGCCTTCAACCCATGACTGAACATAGCTACAGAATAAGGGCCAAAAGCGATGCGGGTATTGGATACTGGAGCTTACCTATGTCGGAAATCACAAAAGTGGGATTGCCTGAAAACATAGATACCATATCTACAAGCAGAACTATCACATTTCGATGGGACCCGGTAACCGGCGCAGAAAGATATGAGATAGAGCTTGATGGGGTTATATGCAATAACGACAGTGAAACTGTATATGAGTATGTTGATCTTATTCCAAACTCAGCTCACGAATATAGGGTCAGGGCGATAAATGATATAGGCAATGGGGATTGGAGTGAACTCAGGACAAAGTATACTGCCCCTGATATCCCGGGAAATATTATAGCAGTATCGACAAGTACAAGTATCGAATTAACATGGGATGCAGTTGAGGCAGCAGCAGAATACGATGTTGAGGTACAGGGTACGCCTATTGATAACGGTAATAATACCACTTATAGTCAAAATGGCTTAAATCCGAATACACAGAGGACATATAGGATTAGAGCAAAGAATGAAAACGGCATAGGTGATTGGAGTTCCATAATAGCGAAATCTACTTTGAATGGTATACCTGTAAATCTTAGCACGGTTTCGACAGAGACCTCGATCAAGCTTTTATGGGATGCTGTCGCCGGTGCTGCGGGTTATGATGTTGAGGCAGACGGCGTAGTTTTTGAAAGTATTTTGTTAAATGAATATAGCTTATCTGATCTGGCTCCAAATACTTCACACAACTTAAGAGTAAGAGCCAAAAATGAGGCTGGTTCGGGAGATTGGAGCGCTTTGATCACTGCTTATACATTACCAAATGCGCCAACTATTACTGCGGCAGAAGCCTCCGATACTTCAATCAAAATAGCTTGGATAAAGATTGATGAAGTGATGAGCTATGATATAGAAGCAGACGGACTGATCATTGATATCGGTGAAGCCAATGAGTTTATTCATCAAAATTTGCTGCCCAATACAGAACACATATACAGGGTCAGAGCCAAGAACGGAAGCAGTATAAGCAGTTGGAGCGAGGCTGTGAAAAAGCTGACATTGCCTGATGTGCCCCAAAATCTATCAGCTACCGCAACCAGCAGCTCTGTAGGTTTGGCCTGGGATAAAGTGGAGGGGGCTATAAAATATGAGGTTGAAGCGGATGGAATAGTAATAGCTGCTGTTGCTGAAAATAAATATCTTCATGAAAATCTGACTCCCAATAAAGAGCATATATACAAGGTAAGGGCCAGAAGTGAAGCCGGTGCAGGAAAATGGTCGGAAGAAGCAAGAGCGTTCACTTTGCTTGGCGTACCTTCTAACATAAAATATACAGCAACCAGCACTGCTATAACTCTTACATGGGATGAAGCAGACGGTGTTGATGCCTACGAAATCGAAGCGGACGGCGCTATATTTGAGAAGGGCCTTGAAATAAAATATGAGCATACCTCTCTTATGCCAAATACAATTCATTTATATAGAATAAGGGCTAAAAAGGCCGGTGCAACAGGAGCCTGGAGCGAGTATGCAACTGCCAAGACTCTGCTTGCGTCAGTAGCGGAAATAAAGGCAGTGTCTACAAATACTGCAATAGCTTTTACCTGGACACCTGTCGGAGACGCCGAAAGCTACGATGTTGAGGCGGATGGCAATATAGTGAGCGGGATAATTGAACCTGCATACAAGCTGGAGGGGCTTGTCCCTAATACTCCGCACACTTTCAAAGTCATGGCGAAGAGTGCGGCGAACACCAGTGATTGGAGTGCAGTAATAATAAAATATACTGCACCGGATGTGCCTGCCAATATAAAAACAGAGTCTACAACTTCGACTATCAAAACGGTTTGGGAGGCCGTATACGGCGCAGTAGGTTATGACATCGAAATTGACGGAGCAGCTATTGATAATGGTGTTAATTTATCCTATTTGCATGGGGAGCTGGCTCCAAATACTAAGCATATATACAGAGTAAGGGCAAAAAATGAACATGAAGTCGGCCCTTGGAGTCAAGAAATCGCAGGTACAACCGAGCCGGAATTGACCTTCAATTGTTCGGAAGACAGCCTGTTTAACTTTGTAATTGCAGCACCTAAGATGGAGGAGATTGCTGAAAGAAGCATCACTGTAACTTATAATGCGGAAGAGCTGGAAGCAGTTGACTTATGTGCGGCTACAGCAAAGCAAGATATTGAAATCGGAGAGATACAAGGTACCAATCTGGAAGTAAGGGAGTTTACTCCAGGTACCATAGTGTTCAGCCTGAAGGATCCAAGCAAAGCAATCATGAATGCAGTCAAGTTCAAAGCCAAGATAAACGGACAGTCAAAGATAATCTATGTGATTGAACAATGTATTTCCGACCAAAGCTATTATTTACAGATGTGATGTAGTAAAGGCCTTTTAAAAAATAATCAGCTAGGAGGGAAAAAATGAAGAATAGGAAATTGTTCAAAGTATTATCTATGTTTATAATAATAATTATGGTAATTTCAGTAAATATTGAAATTACTGACATGAGGAATATACAAAAAACTTTATCTAATGAACACTTTATACAGATACAAATGGGGCAGATTTGGGCAGCAGCACCAGTATATTATTATTATGATAAATATGAGGTTACTGGTTCTTATTACTGGTATGCATCAGAACCATATATATATAGTGATAGAGGTGGTAGAAATAGATATGGACATTCACAGTGGGAGATTGATTCAGAAACTGGATATTTTTCTACTTATAACTATAGTTCGGCTTGTTCAAATTATGAAGCTAGAGGAAAGATATTAATATATGGTGGAACCAATGAGGATGGTCCAACTTGGGCAAGAAAAGCCATATTATATAACACTAGAGCAAAAGGAGCTATAGTCCAATCTAATATTATAGGCGAGGAATTCACTTATCCAAGTAATGGAGTTTTCACAGATGGATATTGGTATGTTAGAAAAGGTCTTGTAAATACTAATCCGACCCTAACCGTAACCCAACCTACATCTAATAGCATATTCGGTACGAAAGACATTGCGATAATTCCCCAGATATCAGTATCAGATCCGGACAATAATGCCCTGACCTGCAAATACTATGTAGATGAAGTGCTGAAGGAGACAAAGACTGTTGCAGGTAATACACAGACCGCTCAGACAGTGAGTTTTACTGCACTAAATATGAACACATTATTGGAAGGAACTCATAAAATGAGGTTTGAAGTATCCGACGGATTACTGACTGCTCAAGCTACAGTAGATTTCAGAATAGATAAGACTCCGCCGGTAATATCCACTCTTAATGCGACAACAACAGACAACAGCATCACAATAACAGGAGGTGCCTCAGATGCTGTAGCAGGCATGGATTCACTGCCCTATAACTATATGGTAACAGATGGCACAAGCACTTACCAGAGCGGTTGGAAGGCAGGTAACACACATACTCAGACCTCTTTGCAGCCTAACAGGAACTATACAGTAAAGCTGGAAGCAAGGGACAAAGTAGGAAATACATCACAAAAAACCATAACAGTTTACACAAAGGCCCAGAGGCCCACAGTAACAGCAAGCAATGCTGTCACAACAGCAATAGATATAATAGTAAGCGACAATAATCCATCAAACACCCAATACCAGATAATGGCGGGAACTAAGTATATAAGCTCTGCTGGAATACTAGCAGATGCTCCTCAATGGATAACACTGTCAAATAAAAGGATAAGAGCAACGGGGCTGACACCCAATACGACCTATGGCATAACAGCAAAAGCAAGGAACGGAGCAATCGAAGAGACACAGATGAGTGCAGGAATAAATGCAACAACACTGCCAAGGGCGCCGGAGAATGTAACGACATATCCGGATAAACATTCTATAACGCTGGCATGGTCGGCAATGCCCAATATACTAAGCTATGAAGTATCAAAAGATGGGAGCATAGTATCGGGGCTGACAACCACAACCTATATACATCAAGGCCTTATGCCAAACACCCAGCATACTTACAAAGTGAGAGCGGTTAACAAAGGCGGAGCCGGGGACTGGAGCAGCACAATTACAGCATACACCCTGCCTGACCCGCCAGGGGTACCGGTAAATTTGAGAGCGGAAGCAGCCCAGAACGAAATAAGGCTTAACTGGGACGCAGTAGAGGGGGCAACGAGCTACGACCTAGAAGCAGATAACAAAATAATAGAAAGTATCACAGCAACAAGCTATACCCATGGCGGATTGCTGCCAAACACTCAGCATACCTATAGGGTGAGAGCTAAGAACCGAGGAGGAGCAGGAGCTTGGAGCGACCTTCTGACAAAGGATACACTGCCGGAGCCCCCGGGGATGCCTGTAGGGCTGCAGATAAAAGAAACAACCAAAAGCACAATCACACTGATATGGAATAGTACGGATAGAGCAGAGAGCTATGATATAGAAGCTGACGGAGCGATAATAGGCAGCACTACGGAAACGACCTATATACACCAAGGGTTGGCAGCAGACACCCAGCATATCTACAAAATAAGGGCGAGAAACAGAGGCGGAGAAAGCGGATGGACAGCAGAGGTCATAGCAAAGACACTGCCTGAAAAGCCTAGTATGCCCAATAATCTCACAGCAACAGCGGGGACCAGGGAAATAATAATAATCTGGGACAATGCAGAAAGAGCCGCAGAATACGATGTAGAGGCAGATGGAGCCTTAATAGCTACAATAACAGGCACAAGCTATACCCATGAAGGACTGGCATCCGACACGAAACATACCTATAGGGTAAAAGCCAGAAATGCAGGAGGAGAAAGCGGCTATAGTGCTATGGTAACAGTATACACTCTGACTGAGTCCGAAGGCATGACCCTTGCCAACGTAGCGGCAGTAGTTACAAACACAAGCATAACCCTCATGTGGGATGCAGTGGCGGCAGACACAGAATATGACGTGGAGGTTGATGGGGAAATAAAGAACAACGGAAAGAATACCGTGTATATACACAGCGGACTAGAACCGGTAAGCCATCACACCTATAAAGTTAGACCCAGAATAGGCGGAGAAGCAGGTCCGTGGTGTGCGGTGCTGGCTGTATCCACATTGCCCAATCCTCCTGATGCACCAAATAATATAAGTGCCATAGTCACAAATACTACTATACAACTGATGTGGGATGCAGAAGAAGGAGCCACAGGCTATGACATAGAGATAGACGGCAACATGATTGAAAGCACAACAGACACCATATTTATACACAAAGATCTTATCCCCGGGACACAGCACAGCTATAGGATAAGAGCAAGGAACATAGCAGGAGCTACACCCTGGAGTGAGGCTATAGTTAAAAGCACTATAAAGCCTACCTATATGATAGAAGCAGAAGCGGGACAAGAATACCGCATAGCATTGACAGCCATGGGAATGCAGGAATTCAAGGGAATGAAGATAGTGTTGAAATATAACCCGGAAGAAGTAGAGATAATAGACCTTTGTGAAGAGACGAAGGAGATAGAGCTTGAAAGCGGAAACATACCCGGTACTGACATAGCCATAATACATGCAGACGGAAGGATAGAACTGGAAGTAGATAAGATGATAGCTGCAGGAAAAGCCTGGACAGGAGTAATGAATACTATACTCATCAAATCCAGGATAAGCGGACATGTAAATATTGATTACCTGGTGGAATAGATTGGAAGAGGTGAGAAGAATGTTGACGACCGGTAAGAAGTGGCCGAGATACTTTGCAATAGTGATTGCATTGGTAATAATAATGGAAACTATAGTATTCACATTGACCAGCTATGCCAGAAATGATGCAAATCCGACCTATGAGATAAACAATGACGACAAAATGACAGCTTCGGAAATCTCAAATATGACCGGAGTAACGGCGGATGAAATAATAAAGCACAGGAAGGAAGGCAAGACCTGGAACCAAATACTTGAGCTTATTAAGAACAACCCCGGCTACAGGGACGACGGCTCAAGGAGAGAGGAAGCCTTAGCCCAAAGCGATATGGATGAAGCTGCGCTGAAGAAGCTTAAGGAAGATGGCTTCACAGAAGAAGAAATAGTTGAAGCAAAATCCCTGATAGAGAGAGCGATATTCCAACTTGGGGAGATAATAAATATGAAGGCAATGACACCTTTTGCCCCTGATACCGGGATAAATACTCCTGATAATAAAGAAGAAGATACAACTATATATTATGAATTGACTAATGAAATCAATCTTAGTGAGGCTGTATATGTTATTCTTAATCTTCGCGACTACATGGGAACCATACAGGCGGCCTTTGACGAATACCTATACTCCCTGCAGTTTGGAATAGACCTTCGCCAGTACTTGGCAAGGATGGAGGAATATAAAAAGGAAAAGCAGCAGAAGCTTGCCGAAAAAGGCTTGCAGCATATCATTACCTCAGCAGATATCGAAGAGAAAATGCTGGAGGTGCTGCAAAGCATGAATAAGAAAACAGAAGGGGCACCTGAAACAAAGACAGGTGCGCCCTCACTGCCGGATACGGCAAAGGAAAGCCTTCTTCCGGAGGTGCAGACACCAAGTGTTCAAAGCATAAAACCTCAAAATCCGGCAGAGGAACTGATTTTAGAAATAGATGGAATTAAAAACAACGGCATAGATCAGAGTAGGAGGTAGAGGATATGTATAAAAGCAAGCATATAAAGGCCATTGTATTTGTACTGCTCATAGCGGGAATGCTCCAGGCCGGAATAATGGTTTACTCTGGTGCCGAAAGCCAGATAAACGGGAGATATTCACAAGAAACCTCTGAAATCAATGCTCAGAGTGCAGCTTTGGAAGTGGAAATACCAAAGAAAGAAATTGACATAAACAAGGTTGTGCTCAAAAAGGAAGTTGAAGATGCGATCACAAACCTTGATGCGGCAAACGCAGCCAGGAATATAACAAACTATAAGACTCTGCTGTTAGAATTGGAGATTCCTCTAAGCTTTCAGACAGAAATAGAAGACATGTATATCAATGGACATAAAGTGCAGGATGTACTTGTGGCCTATGAGTATCTTTACAATGACTATGGGAATATCGCTGAGCTTGAAGTTTTAATAAAGCAGAAAGAATCAGGAAAAGCATGGGAAACCATATTTAAGGAATACAAAAAAAGAACGCCGGAATTTATACCTGGTAATTTCGAAGCCGGAAAGCTGGAGGAGATATTTAAGATCCCCGGCATAACTCCTGATGATGTAATAATAGCAGACAGAATAACACAGCAGTCAGGAATGGAATTTGATGAATTGGTGGCTATGCGAGGTCAAGGTCTAGACTGGAAGACTATAAATGAAGGGCTCGGGATAGTAAATACCTCCGGTGAGCTTCCCCGGGTCGCCATTACAAATGCACAGGTAAAAAACTATATAAAAAGCACAGGCTTAAGCGAAGAGAGGGTTATAGAGGCGCTTGTACTGGCACAAAAACTTGATAAGGATGGAAAGGCTGTTGTCGATAAAGTCAAAGCAGGCAATACCGAAGAAGATATAATCGCTCAAAGCCTTGAAGAGAAATATCGATAGGAAGACAGGAGGTGAATGGATTGAATAGAATAAAGAAAGCTATCATGATACTTACAATGATGTTTGTTCTCATGCCTTTGGAAACTGTCCATGGAGATACCATGGAAGAGTATTTAAATAACGTAGTAGGACCTAGAAAGCAATATAATACGGAGTTTTCACCGGTTTATCTGAGAAGCAATGCATCTGAAGAGAACATCAGCTCAGCCAGTGGAGATTTGACACTGGCCCAAACCGACTTTTACCTTCCCGGGAAAAACGGGTTGGATCTTGAAATAAAGAGAATATATCGAAGCGGCATATCTAACGTACAGGAAATGAAGGTCAAATATGTCAATGGAACATGGGTTGACTATATACATTCAGACGAGACCACATCTTCCTTCTTTGAAGACAGGTACAATATAGGCCTTGGTATGAGATTCTCCTTTCCGATGATGGAAGTCAGGAAAAATGAGGACGGAAGCAGCTATAAATTTTTGCACACCGAAAGCGGAGATACCTACAGGCTGACTGAAGTAAATGTTTTTAAAGACCTCAGTCCTATTATTGACTCAAATGCAACCGTTGACAGCAGCACCAAAATACTCAAGCAGATAGTCAGCGGAGAATTTAAGGGCAAGGAAGTATATTATGTAGAAGGGCAGACCGTAATAGATGCAATAGTGGTTCAAAGCACTGAGTTCAATAACGGACAGACCGGTGGAACATCAAAGTACAAGATGATTGACAAAGCCGGAAAAAAGACATACTTTGCTGAAGACGGCAGAGTGTTGGGCATTGTGGATAGATACGGAAATACTATTAAATTTGAATATTTATCACAGAAGTATACCATAAACAGGACAAGCAGGGAAAAGAAGCTGATTTCCAAAATAACCGATACTGTGGGCAGAGTCGTTACCTTTAACTATAACGAAGATTATAGCTTCAAGGTAAAGCCTATTAAGGCCACAGCATATAACCAGGAAGAAAGCTGGAAGGAATCCCAGAATCCCAATACTGTCTATTCGGGAGATTTGGAAGGCAAGTTTCAGGTTGTGGTAAATTTACCTGACGGAAAAAAGATAAAGTACGATAAGAGCGCTGTGCTTATATCCAATAGAACTCAGCAAGTAATAAGGACAAGGCTGCAAAGAGTCTATGACGTAGATGGGCTGGTCAAATATCACTACTGGTATGAACAGCCTGAGCTCGGCTTTACTTACAATAATGGTAAAACCTATTCGGTTTTTAACCGATATGAGAACATTACACAAATAAACTATTTCAAAGAGAACAAGCTGATAAAGTATGTTTACAGCACCTTTGCAAAAAGGTTGTCCGATAAGGGAAGCATGCAATATCGAAAGATTTTTGAAAAGCAGGAGATAGCAAAGACCGGCTACGACGCAGCAAAGCCCAATTTCATAGATAGATATACCGGAAAAACAATGAATAAAATAAACTATGCCTATACCAATGCTCCCGACGGCTTCGGTTTTGAAGGCTATAAAGACCAAGATGACGGCTATTTGAAGGACACATATCGATTCTACAGTGAGAAGGCAGAATCGGGAGGAGCAAAGATAAAGTATACCTATAATGGCTTATATGAGCTTGTAAATCAGGAGGAATACGGAAACGACCATAAGGAAGTAATTACTACCGAATATGATGAGATGAAGCTTCCCAAAAAGACGGAGCGGCTTGTATACAATGTATTAAATGGCCAGGCCATGGGAGAGCCTGTTAAGAAAATAGAGAACTTCAGATATGATGCTTTCGGGAACCTGACCAACTATATGGGACCGCTGGCTCCGAGAGATTCTAACGGCTACCCTCCTGCTGATAGTGAACATATGGTTGTTTATTCCTACGACATCAACAGATTCCATGTGCCGGCTTCAAAAACATGGAATAAAAACAGCGATACAAAATGCCAGATAACTTATACAATCGACGATAGGGGTAATACAATACAGGAGAGCAAGCTCCATGCAGAAGACGGCAGCTTGAAGCCTTCAGTCACCGATTATCAATATGATGGCTTCGGCAATATGATAAGAAAAACCGTCAACTCCCCTGATAATATTTATACAACCTACTATGAATATGGAATTGACAAAGACGGAACAGACCACAAGGGAGCATATCTGACCAGAGAATACAGCACACTCAATGGTGCGGAAATATCTAAGCATTATGTATATGATTTTCTTACAGGAGACGTGAAAGCGGAAATAGATCAAAACGGCAATAGGACAAGCCACGGACATGACATTTTCCACAGACCCGTAAAAACTGAAAATCCTGACGGAGGCACAATTCTGTACAAATATATAGACTCATGGAATCAGGATAGAAAGAGAGAAATCACCGATCCTAACGGAACAGTGTCTTCCTATAGCTATGATACAACGGGGAATCTATTGGAGTACAGCGTTTTTGATAAAGAACAGTGGCATGTAGTAAACAAATATGAATATGATCCGGATGGAAACAAGATAAAAGAAACAGATGCCAATGGCAATAGCATACGATATGAATATAACAGTGCTGATCTGCTCACAAAGAAGTCATACTGGGAGAAGGATAAGACAGAAAAGGAAAGTATTTTGTTAAAGTATGAAACAGGTACCGACCCCCATACCTTCAGATTGGTTACGGTCACAGATGAAGAAGGCTATAAGAGCAAAATGCATTATGATGTTATGAACAGGCTTATAGCCGCAGAGGCCACTCCTGACAATAAAACCTTCTATACAAACAGAAGCTCCTATGATTTTGAAGGCAACGAAGTATCATGGACAGATTCAAGAAATAATACAACAGAATTCATTTACGACGATTTGAACAGATTGGTTAAGCAGATAGATGCCCTAAAAAATGAAACTGTGTACAAATATAATAATATGGGCAATCTTCTTAGGAAAGAGGAGCCGGATAATAAAATAACGGAATATATATATGACCTTCTAGGCAGGCTGGTTACAGAAAAGGTTTATAAGAAAAATGATCCAAACTATGCATATAAGAGCTATACCTATGACAATTCGGGAAATGTAATAAGCATAAAGGCAGGTACGGTTTCTAATGGCGTTGACAGTCTGGCATCCGAGACGACATATGCCTATGATTCAATGAATCGATTGGCAGATGAATACAAGAAGCTTGATAATGGTAGAGAGAGCCATACCAATTTTAAGTATGATAAGAATGGAAATATGCTGCAGCAGACCGAGTATACAGACTCATCGGAAACAAGCTTCATACGGGCAAGCTATGTCTATGACTATGCAGGCAGGGCTGTCGCAGAAGAAGGCTTTATGCAGGAGCAAGGCGATACAAGGAGAGGAAATTATGCGACCGGATATTCCTATGATATGGCAGGAAACCTGCTTGAGAAAAGAATCCTCAATGATGGCAAATACTATGTGACGAACTACTCCTATGACTATAGAGATAGGATGACTAAAAAGCTGGAGCCCTATAAAGAGGACGGAAATCGGAAAACAACGGCTTATATCTATGACAAGAGGGGTTTCATGACAGGTGAAACTCTCAACCTTCAGGGTATAGCATGCACGAAGGCTTATGAATATGATGGTATGGGCAATCTCATAAGACAAGGTGATGAAATGGGCAATACCAGCCGCTTTGTCTATGACGGGGAAAAAAATAGGATAAGGGAAATTGATCCAAGGTATTATACGGCTGCAGCAGAAAAGGCTGATCCAAATATCATCAATACTGCCCCATGCATTGAAACCGAATATGATGCATTGAACAGGCCTGTGAGAACCATTGCGAAAAATGGAGGTACAAGCTTTGTAATATCCTACCGTGAGTATGACAGAAGAGGAAATATCATAAAGGAGGTTAATGGAGAAGGCTATAACAGCAGTGATCCTTCTGCCTCAATAGGCGACAAATATGAATATGATGCTCTGGATCGCGTGAGCCTATATATATCTGCCGAAACAGCAAGGTATAATGAAGAAAACGGAGAAAATAAGCACACTAAAAAGTATACCTGCGATGGTGCGGGAAACATGCTGACGGAAGAGGATGCATACGGAAACATAACAAGATATTCATATTATCTTAACGGCCTTCTGAAAGAAAAAATATATGCTGACGGTATCAAGGAAGCATACGGCTATGACCTTACAGGAAAGGCCGAGATGACATTCACCGATAGAGCCGGAAATGTATCAAAGAAATATATGAACGTTTTCGGAAGCCCATATAAATTGGAATACCCTGACGGGACTTCAGAAACCTTCGAATACAACAACCTGGGCAAGGTTATAAAAAGTGTGGACAAAATGGGCAACAGCAGGCAATTTGAGTATGATCCTGCCCAAAACCTAGTAACTTCCAAGGAATATCTAAGCTCGGACAACCGATATTCCTCATATAGAGCAATACGCAATACCTACGATGAGGCGGGCAATATACTGTCCAGAGAAACCTTTGTAAGCAAGGAGCCTATAAAAGAAGGCCTTGCTCCAATAAATGAAACCTCAGGGGACAAGACTACCTATGCCTATGATAAGGCATCGAGGCTGATAAAGACTACGGGGCCAAATGGAAGGGGAACAGTAAATAAGTACGATGCCAGAGGCAATTTATTGCTTATGGAGACAAAGACAGCAGAAGGGAAATATGATGTAAAGAGATTCATTTACGATGAATTATCCAGGCTTGCTCAGGAAATAACCCTTGTTGAAAGCGCCTCTATAGACTCGTCATATCTGGCAAAGGCGAAGTTTGATCCTGATTATAGCGGCAAGGTATGGTCGGCAGTAAGATATGACTACTATAACAATGGCTTGCTAAAATCTCAAACCGATCCCATGGGCAATGCAACCCGATTTGTCTATGATTTTGATAAGAAATTGAAGCAAAAAGTTGACGCCCTTGAAAATAAGACAACCTATGTCTACGATCTCCGCGGCAATCTTATAGAAGAAAAGGACGGACTAAATATATCCAACAAATATGAGTACGATCCGCTTAACAAGCTGATAAGGAAGCATACACCGGCTGCAGGAGGAACAGCCACAACCCGATATATCTACGACGTATCCGGCAATCTTGTAAAGCAGGTAAACCCCAACGAATATAGCGCAGCAAAAGACACTGAGGAACTTGCCGATGCCATGAAAGGCATGTCCTATGCCTACGATAACATGAACAGGCTGACTGCAGTATACGATCCGGACGGGGCCGGCATCAGATATATGAAATATGACAGCAGCGGAAGAATGATCAAGGAAGTAGATGGTCTCAGGTATAAGGGAGATATTGATGCATCCTTGGGCGCCGTATATGAGTACGACGGCTTTGGACGCCTCGTAAAAAAGACGGATGGGTTAGGCAATGCCATAACAATTGAATACGACATATTGGATAATATAATAAAAAGCACCGATGCCAGAAACAATGCAGCAGTATTTGAATATAATCCGGACAGGACACTGGCTAAGGCAGCCTTTGCCAACGGAAGCATCATCCTTTATGAGTATGATAAGCAAGGCCGTATGACGAAGCAGACAGATCAAAAAGGCAGCGTTACTTTATTTGAATATAATGCTTTAGGCAGGCAAACCAAGATCTCGGATGCCTATAGTAATACACAGGAGTTCAAATACGACCTCTCAGGCAATCTTGTAACCTACAAAGACCGAGGCGGAAGCATAACAAAGCTCAAATATGACGGAAACAACCGCTTATCTGAGAAGAGGACTCCAATAGAAGAAATAGGCAGCGGCAACTATCATTACTATATCGAAAAGTACATCTATGATGAGACTGGAAATATTATAAGCTATATAGCTACGGGTACGAAGGAGCCCCTGTCAAAAAGAATAACCAATTATGAATACCATCCCAACGGATTGCTCAAAGAAACAATCCAGAGCAATGGCAGCAATGTGAAATACCATTATGACAAGAATGGCAATCTGATTGAGACAGAAAGCCTGAGAGAAAACGATGTCTACGATATTGCAAAATATGAATACGATAACCAGAACAGGATGACAAGATCCATACAGCTGATAGATGAAGAAAGCCTTGAAGCCGGAGAAATAGCCAATATATCTGACTTGAGGGATGAAGAAAATTCTGACAGGATAAGCATTATCACAAGCTATGAATATGACCTCCTGGGAAACAGGATAAAGACTATTAATCCAAAAGCTTACGGTTATCCGGATTCTGATTTGGGAAGCAGAGAAGACTATACGATCACATACAGCTATGACATTCTTAACAGGCTTGAGAAAATTAACAGAAAGCACAATGGCAGCGATGTATATGTGCAATACTTCTATGATGAGACCGGAAACAAGGTCAAGGAGATAAATGAAAAAGGCGCCGAAACCACCTTTGGTTATGACGGCATGAACAGGCTCATAACTATGACAGATGCCATGAACAATACCTATGAGTACGGATATGACCTTGCAGGGAACAGGATCAGCGAGACAAACCCCAATGGACACACCATGAGCTATAGCTATGACAAGCTGAACAGAATAGAGGAAGTAATAGACCCCTACGGCAAGGTTATCAATAGGAAGAACTATGACGCGAAAGGAAATGTGATAAAGGAAACAGACGGCAAGGGATACGCCACCCTCTATGAATATGACCTGGCAGGAAGACTGATAAAAATGACAGACCCGGAAGGCGGCACGGCAAAATATGAATATAGCCAGTACGGGGAGCTTGCAAAGCACACTGACGGAGTCGGCAATCCCGCCCAATATGAATATGATAACGCAGGAAGACTGATAAAAGTAACAGACCCAATGAACATTTCTACAAAATATACCTACGATAAAGCCGGAAACAAGCTTACCATGACAGATGGAAGAGGGAAAATAACAAGATACGAATATGGAAGCTTCGGACTTCTCACCGCCTATATAGATGCAGAGAATCAGGCTATCTCATATAAATATGATCTCTCGCTCATGACCGCAAGCATGAAGGACAGAAACGGCAATAAGACCATATATGCTTATGACAACAGGGGGCTTCTGACGGAAAGAAGAGCGGCAGATACAGGGGAGACCATAACCTATACCTATGATGAAGCGGGCAACAGACAAACAATGACGGACAGCACAGGGACAAGCACCTACAGCTACAATGAGAACAACTGGCTCGAAACCATAGAAAAGGACGGAGAGCTCCGGATAAGCTATGCCTATGACCCAATAGGGAACATAGCAAGTGTTACTGACAAGCTGGGAAATACAACACAATACACCTATGACAAGTCCAGCAGGATGGAAACAGTAAGCTTTGACGGCAGGACCATAACCTATGAATATGACGAAAACGGCAACAGGAAAAACATCAACTATGACGGCTCCATAGAAGAAACCTATACCTATGACAAAAACAATAAGCTATTGGAACTGACAAACAAAAAAGCCTCCGGCGGAACACTATCCAGTTATAGCTACACCTATGACAAAGCAGGCAGGCAAACAAGCAAGACGGACAGCTACGGCACCACAAGCTACACCTATGACAAGGCCGGAAGGATACAAAAAGTAGAAGCCCCGGGCAAGACAACCATATATGCCTATGACAACGCAGGAAACAGGATATCCCAAGACGAAACCTATACCTCGGAACAAACAATACCAGCTATTGACGGTACGGGAATAAGTGAAATAAAATATATAATAAAGAGAAGCGAATACATATACGGAAACAACAACAAACTGCTGAAGCTCTCGGAAAAGATGAAAGACGCCTCAGGGACAGAACTATTGGAGAAAATCACCACCTTCAGATATGACAATAACGGAAACGAAATAAGAAGAAGCATAGAATACCTATCCCTGTATAACAAAGCCAATCCTAAGGCATATGAAGCAGCAATATACAATGAAAACACCACAGAACCCATCCATGGGGCAGTAGAACAAACAATAAACAAATACGACGGCTTCAACAGACTGGTAAGAACGGAAACAATAAAGACAACCATACAAACCATAGCAGAATACGCATACAACGGAGACGACCTTAGAACAGAAAAAACAACAAGAAGATCGGACAAGGCCAATGAAGCCGAAACAACCGCCTACCTCTACGACAGGCAGCATGTGATACTGGAAACAAGACCCAATGACACCATAAGATATGCAAGAGGGATAAACTATATAGGAAGAACTGACAAAAGCGGAACCCTCTCCTACTACCTGTACAACGGACACGGAGACGTAACACAAACGGTATCGGAAGCCGGGGAAATACAAAACCAATATGACTACGACATATTCGGCAACCCGACCCTGACAATAGAAACCTACAGTAATGCCATAAGATATGCAGGAGAATTCTATGACGCAGAAACAGGCAACTACTACTTGAGGGCAAGATATTATGACCCATATATAGGTCGTTTCATAAATGAAGACAGCTATTGGGGAAGAGCGGATGACCCACTTGGACTAAACCTCTATACCTACTGCGGAAATGACCCTATAAACTTCATAGACCCTACAGGACACGACAGAATAAACGACATAATAAAGGAAATAGACAAACAAAAGGACAGATGGTGGAAAGAAGCGAACTCAGGCAGAGGAGGCGCAGGACAAAAGGACTGGAATGAGACCCAAAGAGATGCCAATAAACGAGCCAACGAACTCCGTGAAGAACTGGCAAGACTTGAAAAAGGCAATAAAGAAGCTGAAAAATTAAAAGAAAAAAAGGGAGACGACGCAGGAACCTGGGAACGCTACAAATATGAAAAAGAACTCAAAAACTACACAGAAACTAAAAAGCCAAGCTCAAAGGAAAAAGCCATTGTAGAAAAAAGGCTGGAAGAACTGATAGCAGCAGAATCATATGGAGTAAACGCCCAGGGAGTAAGAAGAAAAGACCTTCAGATTGACTTTGGTGTATCATCCATTAATGAACTTGTAACCGTATCAAAAGACAACATAAGATTTGCAGACAGCCCAGGGAATAAGAAAATCTGGGAAAAAGTCGGAAAAGACGTAGGAATAGCCCAAATAGAGAACCAAAGACACCCAAACATACACAATCAAGAAGTACTATCCGATGCAAAGCATAATAGGGGAATAAAATTTACAGCAGAACAAATTGCATTTGCATCAATAATAGACATACATGGAGTAAAGGACTACCTGGCACCACAAAAGAACGGAAGTGCTGCACAAAACGAAGCAAAAGAAGACCTGAGAAATGAAGTATATGAAATACTCACCGGCATGAAACCCAAATACCATAAAAACACTATCACGGGAGAATGGGCAGACATAAGCAGACCGAAGAACAGAAGTGCCTTTGGTGAATTCATAACAGGCTCTATAATATCAGATGCAGACATACTATTAAACAGGCATTACACAAGGGATGTTGACCTATTCAGAATGGCAGATGCCATAATGACAACAGCATCGGCAACTATGGCAGTCCAATACTTCATAGCCCAAGCAGCACCGGTAGCAGACTATTACGGAACCAAATATAACGTATGGAAGCAAGGATTAAACCAGGGTAACCAAGGAATCAACGTTAATTTGAATTTATTTAATGGGCAGAGCGGGGATAATTCTGCTAAAGGTATTGATAGAATAACTGGACAGATTACAAAAGATAAACCAGTTGTAATAATAGGTGAATCAATGGGTAGAGTAAATCCTGTGGCAGAACAATTAAGGCAAGAAGGGTTTGATGTAAAAACTTATAACCCACAGAACTTTAGATCCTCACCAGGAAATTTAAATAGGCTTGATTTGGAGGCTAATCGTTCATGGATCAGGTATTGGACACAAGAGAAGGGAGCTACTGTTATTGATATTGGAATAGACCCAAGCAGAGCTACAAGAAGTCCATTTTACGGAGTAGAAAACAGAAGCATTTATCAAAATTGGAAATATCCAAATGTTATAAAGTACAACCCTTGAAAGTAGGCGATAGAATGGATATAATGGTGCAACAGTTTATTAATGAAGTTAATCAAAAATTTAAGTTCTTAGAAAATTATGGATATAAGAAAGTGGAGGCTAAGGTTGAAAACCAAGATTATTATCCAGATTCAGAAGTGGTAGTAAAATATATTGGTAGATCTATTGCTGTTGAGGTTTATTGGTATTTTGCTGGAGCAAATATTGGAGTAGTATTTGTTGAACTGCAAAATGGAGAAATTCCAGCAAAAAGGATTTTCTTTGGTGAGTCTATTGATGCTTCTAAGGCTATTAACATTTATTCTATTGCAAGATTTTTAAATAGATGGGATGATAAAACTTTTCTCTTAAATGATGTTGATAATGTAACAATATCTAAGATTAAGAAAAGAGAAAAAGTTATCAATGGAAACATGTCTGGGATAATTGATGGTTTATCAAGTGCAGTAAATAAATTAGCTAAAAATATTATCGCTGGTGATACATCTATTTTTAAAGAGGCTTTTAATTATCAAAGTGAAGTTATAAAAAAGAAGTATTCATAGATTTGTTATGGCTTACAAGGTCATACAGTTTCGGCTGTTATGGCCTTTCTTCTATCTATGACAAAGCAGGCAGGCAAACAAGCAAGACGGACAGCTACGGCACCACAAGCTACACCTATGACAAGGCCGGAAGGATACAAAAAGTAGAAGCCCCGGGCAAGACAACCATATATGCCTATGACAACGCAGGAAACAGGATATCCCAAGACGAAACCTATACCTCGGAACAAACAATACCAGCTATTGACGGTACGGGAATAAGTGAAATAAAATATATAATAAAGAGAAGCGAATACATATACGGAAACAACAACAAACTGCTGAAGCTCTCGGAAAAGATGAAAGACGCCTCAGGGACAGAACTATTGGAGAAAATCACCACCTTCAGATATGACAATAACGGAAACGAAATAAGAAAAAGCACAGAATACCTATCCCTGTATAACAAAGCTAATCCTAAGGCATATGAAGCAGCAATATACAATGAAAACACCACAGAACCCATCCATGGGGCAGTAGAACAAACAATAAACAAATACGACGGCTTCAACAGACTGGTAAGAACGGAAACAATAAAGACAACCATACAAACCATAGTACAATATGCATACAACGGAGACGACCTTAGAACAGAAAAAACAACAAGAAGATCGGACAAGGCCAATGAAGCCGAAACAACCG
The DNA here is from genome assembly GCF_058315355.1 of Lutispora sp. QWL-02. Taxonomy (NCBI): domain Bacteria; kingdom Bacillati; phylum Bacillota; class Clostridia; order Lutisporales; family Lutisporaceae; genus Lutispora; species Lutispora sp. QWL-02. The sequence goes on along the minus strand of NZ_CM177762.1, from coordinate 4,130,913 downwards.
CATACCTCTATGACAGGCAGCATGTGATACTGGAAACAAGACCCAATGACACCATAAGATATGCAAGAGGGATAAACTACATAGGAAGAACTGACAAAAGCGGAACCCTCTCCTACTACCTGTACAACGGACACGGAGACGTAACACAAACGGTATCGGAAGCCGGGGAAATACAAAACCAATATGACTACGACATATTCGGCAACCCGACCCTGACAATAGAAACCTACAGTAATGCCATAAGATATGCAGGAGAATTCTATGACCCAGAAACAGGCCTCTACTACCTGAGGGCAAGATACTATGACCCATACATTGGTAGGTTCATAAGTGAAGACAGCTACTGGGGAGAAGACAATAACCCGCTGAGCCTGAACCTATACACTTATGCTCACAATGATCCGCTAAAGTATATAGACCCTAGCGGACACAGTGCATATGAAAAAGGGAAGCAACAGGTAAAGGATCAAGTAAAAAATGAGAGTGAGAAAGGCTTAAAAGATAAGCTTCATTCACATAAATATGAATACGAGAGAGCATTAAGAGATAACGACAAGGAACTTGCTAACCTATATAGGGGAAGAATAGACGCTTTAAACGACATGCTATCAGCCTATAACAATAAAGGAGGCGGAAGCAGCAAGGGAGGCGGAAGTGGCAAAGACGGGAGCAGCGGCAAGAACAGCAGAGATAGAGATAGCAGCAAGGTAACGGTGAACCTGAAAGAACGTATAATTGACATTGATATCAGCGAATACAATGAATACAAGAGTCGAGGATGGAATGTATTCTATGGAGAAGCATATGGAGATAAAATGTATAACTACAGTGAAATGCTTGACTCAATAACCACCTCCTCGGGCAGCAAAGTAACCATTGAAAACAAAGGCTATATAGGTAAAATAATAACAGGAGAAGGAAGCTACACTGTTATAGACAATAATGGAGAAATAGGCACTATAAACACAGGAATAGGCAGCACGACTATTATATCAAACAGTGGAGAAATAGGCATAATCAACACTGGCAAAGAAAGCCATACAAGCATAGAAAACAAAAAAGAAAGTAAGATCAAAGAAATCAGAACAGGCGATAGCAATAAAGACAAAAAGACTCGCACCTATATAGAAAACTCAGGGACAATAGACAAAATAATCACCGGAATAGAAAGCGAGAATTACATTGAAGACTATGGAACCATTAAAGGCGTAACAACAGGTAAGGGAAACAATACGTACTATAGCAGTAAAAACGGTATTGAATTTACAAAGGGAGATAAGAGCCACATTATACCAATGACTGTAGAACAGCTAAGGGAATTGGCGGGTACTTTTAGACTTGATTGGGTAAAAATCTTATATGTTACAGGTGATCAGTTAAAAGAGCTTAGATGGAGAAATGTTACTGATGAGATGGTTTATAGCCTAAACGATACATTGGTAAAATATGATATTATTACGCAAGAAAGAATAAGACATTTTATTTCCCAAACTATGCAAGAATCAGATTTAGGCCAAGCTACTATAGAATACGGCAGTGAAAAGTATTTTTTGAAAATGTATGAGGGCAGAAAGGACCTTGGCAATGTAAATCCAGGTGATGGACCAAAGTACAGAGGTGCTGGATATATACAATTAACCGGCAGGTACAATTACCAAGCATTTGCAAACGCTATGGATGATCCCAAGATTATGGATGGCTATTCTTATGTTGCAGAGAAGTATCCTTGGGAGGCAGCTGGTTTTTGGTGGGATAACAATAACATGAATACTCTTGTTGATAAAGGTGCTTCTGTTCTATCAGTTTCAAAAAGAGTAAATGGTGTTAACAAAACTACAGGATTACCTAACCATTATGAGAACAGAAAAAAATACTATGAACTTACTACTCAAATTATTAAATAGAGTATAAAACAATCTTATCCAAAATGGTAAAGTTCAGCTAAAGCCCACTATAACGCTAGTAATAAGCACATTTTTGGTTCAATAATGGCGCTCTATGCTGTTGTGTGATATAACCAATACGCAACAGCATAGAGCACTTGATGGGAAAAAATAGTTGAATAGTGTATGTTGTAGATAATATGAGATATATTAATAAACTTTTATGAAAAGGAGGAATATCTAGCGGTGAAGAGACATATTTTTATAGCCCTATTTCTATCATTTACTTTTGTATTAGTGGCATGCAGTGTTAAAGATAAAAATTATGAACTAAATAACACAAAGGATATAGTTCCAAAGATAAATGGGCAAGCTACACAAAATTCGTCATTAGAAAGCGATAATAAAAACAGCGAGAGCAATTATAAGAATGATTTAAGTGATATGGCCTATAAAATTAGCAAAGCAAGCTATATTGATAAGGATATTATAATAAACTATCCTCAATTAATTCATTTAAATGACACGAAAAAGTATACAGAGGTTAATGAACTAATAAAAAATGAGGCATTGGAGGTATTAGGTGAATACAAAGGGGTAGAGAATGAGTTTAGTCTAGAAATCGATTATAATGTCAAATGGAAAAGTTCGAACTTACTTAGCATCCAATATTTAGGAATAAGTTATATTAGAGGTGCAGCTCATCCAAATAATTTGGTCTATACGATAAACATCAATCTAAATAGTAGCGATATTCTCAAATTGAGAGATATAATAAAAATTAATGATAGTTTTGTAGAAAGATACAAAAAGGGAAAATACATAACATGGGATCCCGATTTGAATTTAGAAGCGGAAGGAGTAATTAAAAACATTTTGGATAATTATACTAATCGGGATTTAATCCAATATTTCAGTAAAGATGAATCATTCTATTATTTTACAAAGGATTCCTTGGGAATTAGCATAGGTGCTGCTCATGTTTATGGTGATCATGCAGAATTTGAAATTAAATATCAAGATATGATAGATAATATAAATGATAAAAGTGAGATATGGAAGGATTTCTCAGATTACCTTTAATATTGAAGATAAGTGCTAGGTGGTGAGGTCTGTGATGCACCCCGTTGTCAAGACCAGATATTTTATGAAATAATACGAAGGACTCTATCACTGGACTTTATTCAATGAGAGGAGGCTAAAGACTTGAGAAATATAATAACAATGTTGGTAGTGATTAGCATTATGCTATGCTCTTGTGCTAATGCTAATATCGGAGAGGCTGTTAAGGTTGATGACACAACTTTGGATAAGATTGAAACTCATAGTGAAGAGAAGGATGAAAGAAAACTATATTTATCAGTTATTGCACATTTCCCATTTACAAGCGGCGATATGGTAGACGAAGAAGAGGCTAAATATGTGGTAGATATAGGCAAAGTAGAATCCGGAGAAGAGGCAAATTTGAATATTTCCCAATTCTTACCCCCAGATTCAATGCCTGATAAATGGGCTCGGTTATCAAATACTAAAAATAGGACTTTGGTATCACATTATGATGGGAGAGAAAGGACCTTAAAAGTATACGATTTAACAGTGAAAGAATATGTATTTTTGAAATCTTTTCCGTCGGAATCGGAATATGTTAACCCATACTATTTTTTACCTGAGCTTGATAAGTATATAATAGAAGAAAATGAGGCTTATTATCTAGTCGAAGTAATGAGCGGAATACGGAAACGTATAGAAAATATTAATAATATGGAGTTTGGACGTATTGTATTCTCACCGGACGAGACAAAATTTGCGTATATCATGAACAAGAAAGGTATTAATTACATCACCATATATAGCTTTGACTCTATGAAGCAAATCAGTAGTATACCTATGGAAAAAGAAAATATATACTTATCTGACTGGGGAATTGATAATAGAATATATTATAACTGTGGTTTAAACGGATATAGTATCGGTGTTGATGGCAGCAATAAGGTAGATTTAGGAAAATTCGTTTTTTACCCTAAGTTATCTCCTGATGGCAAATATTTAGCTTATTCAAGGCCAGGCGAGTTTAGAGAATTTGATGATCTAAGCGAAATAGAGGGATATTCAGATTTAGAACAAGGCGTATACTTATTAAATATGAATACAAAAAAGCCAATATATTTGGCACCATATATAGAAGGAGCCAGCACAATACCAGTCAATTGGTTCTACAGATAAGAATAATAAAAGAAGTAGTAGAAATATAAAATAGTAGGACAAGTCAAACATTCATTTACGTTATATGCACCTTCTGTATAATAAGCTTTAGCAGAAGGTGCTTTCTTCAAAATTGCGTAACTACCTGTACAACGGGGACAGCCTGAGATTAAAAACAACAGTAAAAAAGATAAATCAGGAGATATTCAGATAAAAGAAAAAAGTCTTGCTTTAGGAGGTTTTATAAAAAAAGATTTCCTAAAGCAAGCAATTCTTAAAAATAGGAGGGCTCTTGTTGAGGTTAAAGCGCTATATCACTATATTATTGTTTATTATATTTATTTTCGCTGGTTGCTCTAAAGATAAAGCAGTAGAAAAGTATACGGAATCGGCAAAAAAATTTAATACCTTATATTTTGGCATGGTTGAAGATATAGATTCTTCTGATGTAATGAAATCACTTGAATTGCTACAGTCAGAGGATAATAATAATAATTTTAAACAGTTAGAAGAGGAGTTACAGATCATAAAAAATACAATACCTGAGAGTAAAGAAGAATCATATGATAATTTTAAGAAACGTTATGAAGAGTTAGTATTTCTTAAAGATTCATACACTGACTTTACGAACCTTAGTATTGATATAAAAAGAAAAATACATTTGATAATAGTTTCGATTGAGGTAAATAAAGGGAACTGGAAGGATAAGAATTCGACAATTGTCTGGCAATAACGTATGTTTTTATATACAGATTATATAAAATTATATAGTGTGCCAAGCATGCAGGGGAATAGGGTTTACAGCAGAACAAATCGCATCCGCATCAATAATAGACATAATAATCTATAATATCAGATGCAAACATACTATTAAGCAGGTATTAAAAAAGAGGTAGAGAAGGTAATAGATGTCGTAAAAGTCGAAGAATATAAATAGAAGCTTTAAGAGACCTTCGAAGGATGTGGTAAAATATTATAAATAAACAAATTAAAATTATAATAATAATATTATTATGTGCGATAGTCATTGCTATTGTGGGACATATTTCAGAATATGATAAACTTGTTAAGGAATATAATAATGCATATAAGGAAATTGTTGATCAAATTGATCCAGAAAAAGTATCTGAATCAATACATGATAATGATTTACCTTCAAAATTCGAACAGCTAGGTGGATTACTAGATGAAATTGAAGAAAATGTTCCGAAAGGCAAGCTTTCAGATATTATGTTGCTAAAACAAAGGCATAAAATATTGGATGAGGTGATTGAAAAAGGACTCAAATGGGATACTCTAAAAGGATTAGAACGATTATCTGCAGAAAACAGTCTAGAACTATTGAAATCAGACAAGTAGATAAAAATTGATAAATGCTAGGTAGAAAGCAAAGTTTATCAGATTATTGAATTGCAAGCCTCATGATATTATATACGTAGTATCAGGAGGCTCTTTTTTCATCATAGGGTTTTACTAATTCACAGATAGAACCATTTTATTCTGAATCTCCACTCATTTGAGGCTTTTATCATTTTCTCCAAAATCCCACATAAAAGGATTTTGGGGATGTTCTTTTTTGCTAGAAATATATACAATAGTAATGATAGACATAAATGTAAATCATGGGTAATTCAACGTAATATTACAAATAACTACATAATCTTGTATTGATATTGGTGATCTTATAATATAATTATTTAGAAGACAGGGAGAGAGAGCAAAATGGCAAAGGTCTTGATTGTTGAGGATGAGAGGATACAGCGGGAAAGCCTTAGGTTAATGATACAGGAGATGGGACAAGCATTGCACGTATTTGAAGCTCAGGATGCACATGAAGCTTTAGAAATCTCAACTTCAAACAGAATAGACTTATTTTATTTAGATGTACATTTACCGGATTACTCAGGTCTGGAACTGGCGAAAGAAATACGCAAGTTTCCTTGCTATGATCTATCTTGGATCATATTTGTAACAAGCCATGTCAAATACATGCTTGAAGCCTTCAAGGATACTCACTGCTATGACTATGTCCTCAAGCCCGTAGAAAAAGATATTATACAAAACATGACAATGAAGCTCTTAAGGAATGGCAATCCGGATGCTGGGAAAGAAGATGAAAGAAAATATATTTTTATAGAGATAAGTGGAATTATGATAAAAGTGTTTATAGATGAGATAATGTTTGTTGAATGTAGTTGATTTCTTCCTTTGCCCACGAACTGCTCCCCATTTTCGCCGTAAATTGCTCTCTTAATTTGCTGCGGCAACTCGGAAAGGATGCCATGGCTTCCGCCATGGCATGATCTACGGTAGTTCTCCAGCAATAACAGTTCGAACCATGTAATCATCAATAAGCTTCTTGGCACGCTGTGCCGCAAACATCAGTGCATGGGTTGCTACCTTGTTGATGGCTCTTGCTGAGCCGGCAGAATATCGATGTATTTCATCAATGGCCTTTTCGGTAAATATCTCCGATGTACCTTGCGCATATTTAAGATGTGCGGCTATGTATTCTTCTGTCTGGGATCTGTCGTATTGAGGGATTTCGCACTTGATATCAATGCGCTGACGAATAGCGGCATAACGCTGGAGTTTCAGCTTATCCCATAATTCATTCTGGCCAACAAGGATGAGCGCCATAGGATTTAGAGAGTCCATTTTGTAGTTCATCAGGAAGCGTATTTCCTCAAGAGTCTCCTTGTCCAGCAAATGAGCTTCATCAACGATTGTAACGACATTTTTCCCTTGAACGCCTCGTATGATTTCAAGTTGTTGGTGCAGCTGGCGTTTGGAATCGCCGCGGTAAAACTTTGCTTCTACCCCCAGTTGATCCAGCAAACCTTTGTAGAACCACCTGGGTGTCAATTTCGAATCAGACAGATAGAGTACTTGGTATTTATCGCTGGACAACATAGATGCAAACTTCCTTATGGCGGTGGATTTGCCGCAGCCAACATCCGCTGTGACCAATGCAAACAATCGTTTTTCTGCTGCAAACTCAAGTCGGCTTAGGGTTTCATCTAACATAGGCGACAGATACAGTCCATCCACTGAAATACTATTGATAAAGGGTGTCTGCTTCATCTCGAAAAATGCTTCATACATGGTCAGACACCTCACGGTTCTTTCTGAATACAACAGCAACATCTTGGCGGGTGCGGCCGGATATATTGGCTTTGTTTAATCCGTCAAGGAATCTCGAACTCTCAGGCTTAAGCGGAGTCATGCGTTGAGGAAGTCCTGACCTGGTACCGCAGTGTTCCCCAACCACTTGTTCCTTAGCCATGAAGGGGACAAAATCCGGATGGTGGATTTCGATTTCATTAGCCCAAGACGGATCATAGTGAGCTTCAACTTTTCTGCCGATGAGCTGCAATCCGATTTCATACCGTTTACCTTCAAAGCTGATGCAACCGGTTTTATCTACAGTACGTTCCTCGCTGTGGAGGAAGGCTTCTGTAAGAGTCCGCATATCAATAAACTTGAGAGAGCGTTTATCTGTCTTAAACGCAACCTCGGGAGTTATGCCGCCAAGCCCATGATGGGGTGTTTTGTGATAATGGTCATCAATCCAGAGCTTTAATAATCTGTTGAGTTCATCCAGTGTTTTTACATCCGTTAAAGCTACTTCTGAAAGAAAGGAATCGATTCTCCTGTTAAAGGCCTCAATTTTACCCTTTCCTTCAGGATGATAGGGCTTAGCAAACAAAAGCTTTATCCCTAACTGGGTGCAAGCTTTCCCAAGCCAGCTTGATCGGTATTGCTTGCCGTTATCTACATAGATGGCATCCGGCTTGCCATATTGCATAATGGCAGTTCGTAAAGTATCTTCAATGATTGCAATCTGCTGATGCTCATAGAATTTTGCAGCCACAATGAATCGGGTGGCATCATCGATAAATGCGGACAGATACACCTGCTTTTTTGCACCATTCTTTCCAATGGATAGATATGGCCCATATTTGATATCTCCTTGGAAAAGCATGCAACGCTGTGACTTTTGAAACCGTCTTGCTGATACACCTTTTTGTGTATAGATCTTCATCTGGTGGGAACCAAAGCCCCGTTTTTGAAGGTGCCGCTGAAGTGTGCTTCGGCTGACACTGCCTTGGGGCACAATGTTTTCAAGTTCCATAATCCGGATGATATCATTGACAGATCTGCTAGGGCATTCTCTCCTAAGCTCTATGGCAGTATCGACAATCTCTTGAAAATTCTCTGGAAGCAAGCTGTGCTCCTTGGAGGCAATCTGCTTGGGTTTAAGTCCATCAAAACCATCCTTTAAATATGCATCATAATATCTGGAGATGGTTCGGTAGGATATTTCGTGTTGTGCCGCCAGCTTCTTCTTGAGCTCAACAATACTTTTGGGATCAAGATTTTCGTCTAATAGCGGCATAATAATCATCATCCTGGCAGCCGCTTGACCTTGTGCATCTTGTGTTTTCATAAAGTATCCGCTCCTTTCATTTCTTTCTATGAAGAGCATAATACTTTATGGCCATGGACAAAATGCAAACTGGGTGTGTATCGGTAATTCCCTGTTGATCATTGCCTTGTTGACAAAGCGTAACCAGCCGGGTTCGTGTTTTCGTATAAAATCGAGTAAAGAATCCTGCTTGAAAAGAGGATAATTAACGCCATAATGCCGGGACCATAAGGCATGCAATGTTCCCTCAATATGATCCTTAAGGTTTTGAAACTCAGCACGCCATCGCTTCAGTGTACTTTCATCGGCATTAGGATTTTCTTTAGATCTGTCAATCTCAGCTTGAATAGCATCAGCTTCATAATGCTTGTACGGCTGCATGCAGTCCGGCAACTCGGTATGAAGCTTGCCGCAGGTTTTACAATGCAATCGTCGTAATCGATATGTCTTTACAACAATATCATCAGTAGTACATATTAGCTTGCGATACTTGGTATCTCTGACCTTTAGCTCACCGGAGCATATAGGACAGATCAATGGCTCTTTACTCTTTATGAAAAATATTTAATTTCTCATTGAAAAATGTTTCGTAATGTGTTACTATAACCATGTTTTATGGGGCACCGCATTACGGACAACTACCTTGCTGGGGAGAGTTCGCAATGTGGTGCTTTCTATTTCACCTCAATACCAGTTGATGGAATTATCCTCACTAGTATTCTAACGAACTATCTGCGGCAAAACAAGGGAGCAAAACTCGCCGCTCCCGGACATTGTCACTGAGCAACTAGCAGCCAATTTAGCTTAGCAGAAACAGTTGAAGTATATGGAAAGACATGTGTGGTTCATACCATAAGAGGCAAATACGAATTAAGGAACTATTCTTTAAATAGAATACTGGGTATGATGCCGGAAGGCAGCTTGATCCAATCTCATAGATCTTATGCTGTAAATATTGACTTCATACAGGAAATAAATAAGAAGTCGCGATGCTGGGAAATTATTTATGAGAACTATAAAGAAAAAGCATTGATTAGTGATAGATATAAAGAAAATATTATTAATGCATGTGAACAGTATATTATCAGGAGGTATAGAAAATAAAATTGATCCGGATAGTATACAGGCACAAGCGCTTTATAGAATCGAGGAGCTTGAACACTCCCTGCGGCTCTAACTTATAATATGGAAACAAGAAGCAAGCCTATCCTAAGCCTCATCTTCATACGGCAATAGAATAGTCTTTCTATCAAAAAACTTCTTCCATATATATAGGTTTGCAATAACCGATAGGAGTATATATATATATCTTCCATAAGAAATACCCGCCACAAAATAATGGACAGCAGCCAAAACAGATATGGCAATAAATAATGGTATAATAATAAGTCCCTGGCTTTGATTGACCACCCCAAAAGCTTCAGAAAAAGGCAATGGCATTTTCAAAATTTTAAAGCAGATTGCAATGAATAATATTATATTTAAAAATACTATGATCAAATCTATAGCTATCCTGCCTTTAAAAATGATCATAAATATTATGCTTTCAAAGATATATAAGGGAACAAGAAGATTAATAATAACCGCTTTTAAAGTGCCTTTATATATATATCCTGCATCATCAAAAGGCAGCATATTATAAATCCAGGCCCCTTTATATTTATCGGAATACCCTATAGTCATAAGTATGGTGGGAACTATCAGAGCAACAAAATATATGTTAAAATACATTTTCCCCTGAGCTAAGCTTTCCCATCCTGCATTTTTAAATTTTGGTAATAAAAAAATTAATGGAAGAATCAAAGAAAGACCCAATGAAGGATATACTTTGAGCTTAAAATTTCTTTCGCTTCTCATCATATCGGCAGCAAATCTGAAAAAAGTTTTCTCTTCTTTGGTCCTGCAGAATATTCCCGACAAATAATAATTAAATCCTTTGCCCCTGACCTTAACATTGCCGCTGCTATCATTCAGCTTCTGTAAGTTTCTCTCAAAGGAAGGCGTAAGCTTTATATACAATATTATTGATAATACGGGTATTATCAAAGCTAAAGCTGAAAATAGCATTATATGAGAACTATAATTGTTGTTAAGTATCAGTTCAAAGAGACCTCCGAACCACATGGATGGAATTAAAGACTGCCACCACCTTGGAACGAAGCTGATATTCATCATATCCCTGAAATCAAACAATCTGCCTATAAGTTGGTACCCAATGGATAGGGCTATGCTTAAAATTATTTGAACGTAATTGATGATATCCTTCAGCTTTTCGCCATCGAAAAACTTTAGTATCAATAGATACAATAAGGCTGTCAAAGCCACTATCAATAAATCCATCAGAATTATTTCCGATAGAAATACCATAAAAAACAGAAAACCTTGCCTGTATAAGGATATTAGCAACGATGGCCCTGTGAAAGAAAATGTTATATAAAACATGTATATAGTTATATGAAGAGTTTTGGCCATGCTTAAAGTTTTGCCGTTTACCGGCCTTGATAGGATTATATCCTTATCCTTCAAATCCAATAGTACGGAAGAAAAATCCGAGATCAAAATGGTCATCATCATGAACATCAATATTCCAAACAGGAAACTCATTTGAAAGAGATAATTCCCTTTTGAAAACACAAAGGGAACTAGCATTATTCCCAATACTCCATAGAACAACAAAGATTTGGCAATGCTATTGCTTTGGTCGCTTTTCTTTTTAGAGGAATTATCCTTCATCACTGTGGGAACTCTTCTCTCATCCATAGCAAGCTTAACCTGGAGTATTCTTCTCATGATCGAATAATCCACACCAAAACGTTCAAATACAGCTTTAAATTTATCCAGAAGGATTAATATTCTAAAATCTTTCATTTTCTATACTCCTTGAACTACAGATACAATTTGCGCTGCAATGTCTTTGTGCTCATTGAATCCGGTTAGATCATTGAATATTTCTTCCAGTGAACCTTCCATAGATTTCTTTTTCAGTTCATCAAAGCTCCCATCAGCAACAATTTGTCCGTCATTGATCAGTATTATCCTGCTGCTTATTTTCTCGACTACTTCCATTATATGAGAGGAATAAAATATTGTCTTGCCTTTGGAAGCCAGTTCGGTCAATACTTCCTTGAATACCATAACACTATTGGCATCCATACCGCTCAGCGGCTCATCTAAAAATAAAATATCCGGGTTGTTCAGCATGCTTGATACTATAACCGCCTTCTGCCGCATGCCCTTTGAGTAGGAAGATATCCTTGAGTCATATACTTCTTTTAACCCAAATAACTCCATCAGCCTCATCGCCTTCTCATCAGCTTCATCATGGTCAAGCCCATAGAGCTCCCCTATGAAGGTCAAATATTCTCTGCCGGTTAAATTGTCATAAATATCCGCTGTTTCAGGAACATAGCCTATTTTTTTCTTGTATTCCGCATTTCCGTCAGATATATTTCTGCCGAAAATATTGATCTCCCCCGTATATTTTCCCATAAGTCCCAGCATTATCTTAACAGTGGTGCTTTTGCCGGCGCCATTGGGCCCAATATAGCCTATTATTTGCCCGCTGTAAATATCCAGATTTATTCCCTTTAGCACCTTTTTATCGCCAAAGCTTTTTTCTAGACCCCTTATGGTTATTATAGGTTTATTGTGCAATTCCATATATTCGCCTCTCTTCATTGATTATCTCATTTAACATCATTATACATTAATAGCACTTTGTAAGGAAATGGTTAGCATATCTTGAATTATTTTTATATTATTCTAATTTTCAGCAATCTCTTGATTAGACGCATAAAGGCGGAATTTGTTTCTATGTATGCATGGTTCATTATTTTATAATTATGCTGTATAATCTATTAGTAGCATAACATATATCTTTGCCATCCTGAGCCGAAATGCATAACTGTCTGGAAGGAGGACATAAATGAGAAAAGAAGGTCAAGAAAATAAAAGAAATTGGAAAAGGATTATAGGTATCATACTCTTCATTACTTTGGTATCTTCAATAGCATATACTATTGTCAAAATCATTGTTGCACCATCCGGACCGATTGGCACGGAGGCATATGAAAAGGTTAAAAGTGATTACGTTCTGATGCTTTTGCAATGCATATTAGGGCTTATTGTTATGGCAATACCGTCGATTATTGAACGCAGATGGCTTATTGATATCCCAAACAATATGGAAGTTTTATATTTTATCTTCTTATATTGTGCAATATATCTCGGTGAGGTCAGAAATTTCTACTATATCATCCCTTTTTGGGATACAATACTGCATGCTTTTAGTGGCGCAATGCTCGGAGCTCTTGGATTTGCTCTGGTCAGCATCCTCAACGATTATGAAAGCACGAGATTTCATCTGAGCCCTTTTTTCATAGCTTTGTTTGCCTTTTGCTTTGCCTTGACGGCCGGGGCTATATGGGAGATATACGAATATTTGATTGATGGGATATTCGGGCTTAATATGCAGAAGTTCGCATTAGAGGACGGAACTCTTCTTATCGGCCATGAGGCCCTATCCGATACGATGAAGGACATCATTGTTGATGCGGTAAGCGCATTGATCATTTCTGTGGCGGGATACTTTTCAATTTATAAGAAATGCAAGGATGATTGACGAAAAAAATCTGGCCGCCGGGGGGGATGGCAGCCAGATTTTTTATCACGCTTGAGCTGGAACAGGCGGTACGAATACCCTTTGCGCCAATTCTTGATCCAGCGCATATAATGCGCTTACATTTTCACCTATCATTTCAAGCTTCTTCATTATGTTGAAGAAGGTTTCTTCTTCCTCAGTCTGCTCATCTACAAACCACTTTAAGAAGCTTATAGTAGCATGTTCTTTTTCTTCCGTTGCTATATCCATTAAGTGATAAATTCTGCCGGTTACAAATTGTTCGTGCTCCAAGCCCGATTTAAACACATCATGCAAGTTTTTAAAATTTGCTTCAGGTTTATCTAAGCCTTCAATGATTACTTCACCATTCATTTTATTTATATAGTCAAAAAACATTTTCGCATGGGCTCTTTCTTCCTCAACCTGTACCTTGAAGAAATTTGCAAAGCCATTCAAATTCAATGAAGCGCAGTAGGCTTCCATGGCAAGGTAAAGGTGGGAAGAGAAGTATTCATAGGTTACCTGCTTGTTCAGTTCTTCAAAAAGTCTTTTGCTTATCATATTTTTGCCTCCTTTTGTGCTTTCGATTATATTTTACCAAATAATAATGATTATTACAAGAGCATAAGTGTTATTTAATGCTTTGCTATTTCTAAAACAATAGGAAAACATTGAAGTTATTTGTAAATATTATACCATTTATGGAGAAAAATATAACTTATGCAGTAAATTATTAAATATTCACTTTTTGTTTATAATGGTATATAATTATACTACTTGTACTATTTGTTAAATTGTGGGCATAGTTGGTGTTTATTGGAGGGAAGTTTATGGAATTATATGTACATACACTTGGAGACTTTGACATCAGCTTTGGAGGACAGTCCTTGCTAAAAGAATCAAGCAGATCCTATAAGTTATATAAGCTCTTTGAATATTTTATAACTTTTAGGGGTAGAAAGCTGCTGCCTGAAACAATAATTGAAAACTTATGGCAGGGTAATGAATCTAACGACCCTAAAAATGTATTGCGCACGCAAATATTCAGGCTGAGACAAATTTTTAAAAAAATACTCCCGAAAGACATAGATGAATCAAAGTATTTTAATATAAGCTTTAGTAATGGATATTACTGTTTTGAAATAGGAGAACTGGCAATACTTGATGTTGCAGAATTTGAAAAGTATATCAGGCAAGGAGACAGCAAAAAATCCGAGAATATAGATGACGCAGTGAAGCTGTACAAAAAAGCACTGAAGCTGTATAAGGGGGCATATTTATCAGAGAACTCCTATGAGGTATGGCTTGTTCCCATAAGAAATCATTACAGCAGATTATATTTGAAAGCTCTTTTTAAGCTTATAGAAATTCTTAAGGAAAAAGAAGAATATATCGGTATAGTTGAACTATGTGAAGAAGCAATTATTATAGAGCCCTATGAGGAAGCTATACACATATATTTGATAGAGGCTATGCTGAAGGTGGGTCAAATAAATAATGCCATGAGTCATTATGAATATATAACTTCGTTACTTAGTAAAGAAATGGGTATTAAATCTTCTCCAGGTTTAAAAAATATTTATAGAAAAATACAAGACTACTATGATGAAAAAGGCGAAACGGACATTGGAAATATTAAAACAAGACTAGAGGACAGCTCCCTTAATGGAGCTATGTTATGCGATACGGATTATTTTAAGTTTTTATTTAATATTCAAAAAAGAAAAGAATTAAGAGATGGAAAATCAGATTTCATAAGCCTTATTACTTTGAGATGTGATGATAAAAACAGATGTGATATAGAAGAATTAAAAAAGAGGGTTAGGATAATGACAGGAGTGTTGGAGAAATCCTTAAGGAAGGGTGATGTCTTTTCCTTCTGGAATGATACTCAGATTATCATATTGCTTCATGATGCAAAAGAAAATAGCTTAGGGGAAATTGAAACAAGAATAAAGAAGAATTTTTCCGGCATAGTTAAACCTGATAGCTTTAAAATAAGCATTGAGTTTCTGCCACTGACCTCAGAGAAGAATGTAGTATAGAAAGTCCTAGAAATAGGACTTTTTTTATTCCTTTTTTTTGTGTAATTCAGATGTGACCGAAAAGAAATCAAAATATAATTGGGAAAGAATACGAATGTAATCCAACTAAACAAATTTTGAAACAGGCGAATGATATAGTGTAATCAATAGCTTGACCAAAATATTGGAGTCAGGGGTGAGAACATGATGGAGTATCCTTCCAAATATGATTTTTTTCTTAGCTTTAAAGCCCTTATCAATGATGATGGACATTTTGTTGACTATATATTGGTAAGCCTAAGTGATAATTTTCAAAACGCTACAAATATAAAGGCTGAACGAATACTGGGCAGAAAAATATCTGAAATAGTATTGGAATATGAAAACGATGTATTTGGGATAAAGGATATTTACTACAACATGATACCAAAGACTAGAAGAAAGTTTGAAAAGCATATATACGAATTAGACAGATGGTATTCAATCAATATTTTTAGTGATGATAGAGACTATCTAATACTTTTTTATAATGATATTTCAAGAATCAAAAAATCAAAGGAATCGTCTGCCGACCACATAAGAAATAGGGGAGAAATATATGATTTAGAGGAGAAGCGGGAGTATTTTGGCTATAAGGATAAATTGACAGGCCTTTACAACAGAGACTTTTTTGATGAGGAGCTTTCAAGACTGGACAGCTTTAGACAATTGCCCATAAGTGTAATAATTGGTGATCTAAACGGACTTAAGCTTATAAATGATGCTTTTGGTCATGACATGGGCGATAAAGCTTTAAAAAGGGTAGCTGAGATAATGAAGAGGGCTTTCAGAAAAGAAGATATAGTCAGCAGGGTGGGGGGAGATGAATTTGTAGTTTTGCTTCCCAAAACTACAGAAAAAACTGCCTTGTCTATAGTAAATAGAATAAAAGAAGACTGCATAGCAAATCCTCTTGACTTTATCAAAATAAGCATTAGCTTTGGAGCAGCAACTAAAAAAAATGGAGAAGAAGACATATTTGAGATTTATAGAAAAGCCGAGGATAGGATGTATTTCAATAAGCTTACGGAGAGCAAAGAAGCGAAGCTGTCAATGATCAAGTATCTTAAGGATAGGCTAGAGGAGATATCCTTTGAAACAAAGGCACATTATGAAAGGCTCAAAGGCCTGTGCCTCATGTTGGCTGATAAGCTGGGCCTGTCTGATATAGAAAAGGAAGAATTAAAACTCCTATGCGAGTTCCACGACATTGGTAAAATCGGTATTCCATCACAAATATTGCAGAAAAAAGGTGCTTTGAACAGTGATGAATGGGAAAGAGTGAGGCGTCATAGCGAGATAGGCTACCACATCATAGGAGCATCGAGAGAGACATTGGCAATAGATGAATTGATACTTATACACCATGAGAGATGGGATGGAAAAGGTTATCCTGGACTTTTGAAACAGGATGAAATACCTCATACAGTTAGAATATTTGCCATTGCAGATTCATATGATGCTATGGTAAATGACAGACCATACAAAAGCGCAATAAATAATGCTGAGGCTTTAAGAGAAATAGAGAGCAAAGCAGGAACTCAATTTGACCCATATCTGGCAAAAATCTTTGTTCAAATGATGAGAAGAGAAGAAGTAGCCATATAAGGGGAATTTAGTTTTTATGCTTAATTTCGATAGAAATGAAAAGGCAAACCTAGCGAAAGTTAGGGACGCAAAGCTATGAATCTAAAGCTTACTAAGCTATGATTGTCAGGCTGCAATGTTATTTAATATTGCAGCCTGATTTTTTATAGAAATATCAAGAATTGCGAATTCAGCTTATTAAAGAAGGAGGTGAAAAAATGAAAGGAAAGTTAAAAAAATCCATCGCATTTCTGATGGTATTAGTAATGATTTTCAACGTGGGCATTGCAGCATTTGCTGATGAAACTATTCTGAGTAATTTAAATCAAACAAAAGGTGATAGCAGCGGAGAGGGAAAGCAGACCACCGTTATTGATGCAGTTTATGGAGGGCATCCGGGAGGCCCTGCGAATCCTATTCAACAACCTGTAATACAGAAGGTCTACGAAATTAAATATTTGCTTAAAGAAACAGATGAACCAATTCCAGGCTTGGATGTGGTAACAGGTTCCGGCGATGTAGGCTCTACTATAGAGATTACTCATCCGGAAGTAGAAGGATACCAGGTTTTAGCTGATCAACCCATTAGTCTTGTAATAAACGAAGATGAAGAATTGAATAAAGTTGTAGTTTATTATGAGAAGATTGAGGCAGTTATCGAGAAACCTATAACTTTAACTTCTGAAATTGATGGAATTACTATTACAGTATCTGCTGATGCCGGGGTTATACCTAATGATACAATTCTTTCAGCAAGACTCATATCTGATAATGAATCTTTGGATTATGTAGAAGCAATTAGGGAAAATGAAGGAATTAATTTAGGACAGTTTCTAGCATTTGATATTACTTTGTTAAGCGGGAATGGTATCGAAATTCAGCCAAATGGAGAAGTATCAGTTAGTTTTTCCGGCGTTGAGTTCACTAATGATTTAGATGAGATTTTGGTTTATCATTTAGAACCTACCATGATTAGCAGGAATAAAACTCAGGAATTTAGAACGATGTCTGTTCCAAAAGCCTCAACTGATGGGATTAGGGTTAACAACATGCCAGCAAGAGTTCATAATGGAGTAGTTAGATTTAGCACAGACCATTTCTCAATTTATTTGGTTGGTACTACTGCAGCGGCAACCTATCAATTTTATAATGGCAGTGATCTAGTAGACACACAGATTATTCTGAATGGAGAATTTTTAGTAGAACCCAAGACTCCGGAAGCATCAGCAGGTAAAAAATTTATCGGTTGGGTTGTTGAAGGTGAAACGGCTCCTATAAATTTTGCTGAATCTAGGAATGTTACAACAAATAGTATTATAAAAGTAAATGCAGTATTTGAAGATGTATGTTATGTATACTTTGTCTATGATGGTAATGTAATAGCTACAAAAGAAATTGAACCTAATACAAATGTCGATCCTTCAAGCGTTCCTTTGGTTGTAAATAAACCAGGCAAAGCATTTTCACATTGGTCAACAACTATTGATGGGACAGAGTTTGATTTCAGCACAATAATTACACAAGATACTACATTATATGCTGTGTTAGCAGATCGTTGGAAGGTTACATTTGATACTCAAGGCGGAAGTGCTTTATTACCTAAATATATCATAGGTGGATCTTCTATAGGAACAATTGAAGCTACAACAAAATCCGGATATACATTTAAGTACTGGTCGCTGACATCTAATGGATCAGCTTATAATCTTAACTTACCAGTCACATCGGACATTAAGCTCTATGCTGTATGGCAGGCTAATACTAATACTCCATATACGGTAGTATATTGGCAGGAAAATGCCAATGATGACGGGTACACTTACAAAGAAACTGCTGCTAAAACAGGGCAAACCGGTGCAAACGCGGGTTATGACTCCAGAAGCTATACAGGGTTTCATCTTAATTCAACAAAGACGAATGCAGTGAACGTCACTATATTGGGTGATGGATCTGCTATTAAGAATGTGTACTATGATCGTGATAGATATACACTCCAATTTAAGAGAAAGAGTAATAATAACGTACTGCTAACATTTAATAGCATTAAACAAGGTGCGAATACTTCATATTGGTGGAATCAGGCAGTTAATGCGTATCCTGCATATATATGGTACACTACTAAAAATGGTAGCACATTCTATACATCGGCACCTGTTATGCCAAATGCCAATCTTACAGTCTATGGAGCAACAGCGGGGAATACTCAGTATGCCATCTTCTATTTGGAAGATGTCTCAGGATATCCTCAGGTACGTGCCCCTTATTACTTTACTCAATCATCAATGTACCTAACAATAGAAGACTATATTGCTATTCCCGGGTTTACTGTAAAATCAACGCCGAATGACGGCTCGCAGTATTCCACATACAATAGTGCTACGGGTAAATATGAGTTTAAAATTAAATACACAAGAAATAAATATAATATTACTTTTCAGAAGAATGATTCAACAGGGAATGCCACGGCTGCGAACATTCCATATGAAGCAGATATTTCCGACAAAGCATTAGGTGAGTACACGGTTGATGTTACAACCCGCAGCAGTGACGGTTATATTTTTAAAGGATGGTATAATAACGAGGCCACGGCGGGCGATGCTTTTGTATTTGCAGGCGCCACTATGCCGGCTGGGAATCTGATACTTTACGCAAAATGGGTTCCTCCGGTTCACAACGCAATAGCTCATGTGACACAAGGAACAGGTGGTTCAACTAATACTTTCACAGTTGACCATGGTGCGACTATTGTTGAAAGTGAATTAATAAAAGACACACCGGAAGGATTGAGTGAAGCTGATTTCCTAGGTTGGTATTGGTTTGTAAATGATACATTTGTTCCATTTGACTTTAGTATGCCAGTTTACGATGATTTAGAGCTGTTCCCTGTGTGGAATGTAAAAATCTACAAAATAACCTATGCTGTAAATGGTGGAAATGGAAGTATTGCTGATCCAAATTCTTACTGTATGGGTACAGCTGCAGTTGTTTTATCGGCAATAAGCATTACACCACCAACAGGTAAAGTATTCATTGGGTGGAAAGAATCGGCAAGTGGAAAGATTTATTATCCAAATGATAAGCTTACTATTACCGAAAATATGATCTTGACCGCTCAATGGGGAGACATAGTACCAGAAACAGAGTTAACCTATGATGCAAATGGCGGTGTAGGTGGTCCGATAGTTGTTCCCCTAAAAAATAATGCGACACATGAAGTTTTGGGAAATACTTTCATTCGTGAAGGTCATGAATTTATAGGATGGAACACTGAAGCAGACGGATCAGGAACAAGCTTTAGTCCAGGAGCCAGTATAATTGTTGGAAATGGAGATCCAGTTCCAAATGTGCTTTATTGTCAATGGGTAATAAACAAATACACAGTAACCTATACTGCAGGTGAGAATGGAAGCATAAGCGGTACAGCTGTTCAAACAGTAAGCCATGGAGAAAGCACTACGGAAGTAACTGCAACTCCAGATGAAGGCTATCTATTCGAAAAATGGAGCGATGGAAACATTAACGCAAAAAGGCACGAAGGAAATGTAACGGCAAGTGCAGCCTACACAGCAAACTTTATGAAGGATACAAGTAAGTGGCATAAAGTTACCTTTAATTCCGGAGGCAACGGAATATTAGAAGGACCATTAGAATTCACTGATATACTGGATGGAACTGCCTGGGAAGATGCAGTGACAGTACCTGGATATGAAGCAGATCCAGGGTATGCGTTTGATAAATGGGTACCTAAGTTCCCAAATTCGGTAACACAAACTGCAACCTATACAGCAGTATTTAAGAAGGATGATACTCAAAAGTTTGGCTACACAGTAAATTACTATATAGATGGAACGACAAATGCAGTACCTGGGATAGCAATAAATCCATATGTAGGGACAGCTCCAATAGGCACTGCAGCATTGCCAACTCATCCGACAAGCGACCAAGGCTATATAGTAAAATCAGGACAGCCAACAACGATAGAAGTAACAGCAGATGGGTTAGCCGAAGTTAACGTATACTATGTAGTAGACGAAGATCAGCAGTTTAATTACACAGTAAACTACTATATAGACGGAACGACAAATGCAGTACCTGGGGTAACGACACCGGTAACCGGAACAGGATATGTAGGTCAGGTAATAAGCATAGCTCATCCTTCAGTAACCACCGGATACAAGGTGAAGGATGGTCAGCCTGGAAGCTTGACAGTAAGTGCAAATGCTGCCAACAATGTTGAAACAGTATACTATGTAGTAGACGAAGATCAAAAGTTTAATTACACAGTAAACTACTATATAGACGGAACAACAAATACAGTACCTGGGATAGCAATAAATCCATATGTAGGGACGGCTCCAATAGGCACTGCAGCATTGCCAACTCATCCGACAAGCGACCAAGGCTATATAGTAAAGTCAGGACAGCCAACAACGATAGAAGTAACAGCAGATGGGTTAGCCGAAGTTAACGTATACTATGTAGTAGACGAAGATCAGCAGTTTGGCTACACAGTAAACTACTATATAGACGGAACAACAAATGCAGTACCTGGGGTAACGACACCGGTAACCGGAACAGGATATGTAGGTCAAGTAATAAGCATAGCTCATCCTTCAGTAACCACTGGATACAAGGTGAAGGATGGTCAGCCTGGAAACTTGACAGTAAGTGCAAATGCTGCCAACAATGTTGAAACAGTATACTATGTAGTAGACGAAGATCAGCAGTTTGGCTACACAGTAAACTACTATATAGACGGAACAACAAATGCAGTACCTGGGGTAACGACACCGGTAACCGGAACAGGATATGTAGGTCAAGTAATAAGCATAGCTCATCCTTCAGTAACCACTGGATACAAGGTGAAGGATGGTCAGCCTGGAAGCTTGACAGTAAGTGCAAATGCTGCCAACAATGTTGAAACAGTATACTATGTAGTAGATGAAGATCAGCAGTTTGGCTACACAGTAAACTACTATATAGATGGAACGACAAATGCAGTACCTGGGGTAACGACACCGGTAACCGGAACAGGATATGTAGGTCAAGTAATAAGCATAGCTCATCCTTCAGTAACCACTGGATACAAGGTGAAGGATGGTCAGCCTGGAAACTTGACAGTAAGTGCAAATGCTGCCAACAATGTTGAAACAGTATACTATGTAGTAGACGAAGATCAGCAGTTTGGCTACACAGTAAACTACTATATAGACGGAACAACAAATGCAGTACCTGGGGTAACGACACCGGTAACCGGAACAGGATATGTAGGTCAAGTAATAAGCATAGCTCATCCTTCAGTAACCACCGGATACAAGGTGAAGGATGGTCAGCCTGGAAGCCTGACAGTAAGTGCAAATGCTGCCAGCAATGTTGAAACAGTATACTATGTAGTAGATGAAGAGCAGTGGCATAACGTGAATTATAATCCTAATGAAGGTGCTGGAACAATGTTAGATCCTAACAATCCATACCTTACAGGAACAGAAGTAACAGTTTTAACGAATGGATTTACCAATCCTGTTGGATATCACTTTAAATATTGGATGGCACAAGGGTATGAATATGAACCATACAGGGCAAGCCAGGTGCCAGAAGCACCTGAATTCCAAAGTGGAGCATATTATCCTGGAGATAAATTCAAAATGCCACAATATGATATAACCCTTATAGCACAATGGGCACTAAATGAATACACCATAACTTATCAAGCAGGACCTAATGGAAGTTTAGCTGGTGGAACAAGAATAGACAAGATATTACATGGAGAAATCTATAAAGAAGCACCAACACCTGTTGCAAATTCCGGATATTATTTCAGTGGCTGGACTCCAGCATTACCTGGAACTGATGATAAGGTAATGGGAGATAAGACCTTTACTGCTAACTTTACAAAAAAATCAGACCCACCAGAAAAGCCTGAAAGGCCAGATAAGCCAGATAAGCCGGATAAACCAGATAAGCCAGATCAGATAGTAGTGATTCCTGATGAGCCGATTCCTGCAGGCTTGCCGCAGTTGAATAAGGGAGATCACTTCCAATACATTCAAGGTTATCCTGACGGCACAGTAAAGCCTGAAGGCTATATCACCAGAGATGAAGTTGCTGCAGTATTTTATAGGCTTCTGACCGTTGAATACAGAAACAGTATAAAGACTGATGCTCATAAATTCTCTGATGTAGCGAAAAACAGATGGTCAAATATACACATTGCTACTTTGGCTAAAGGTGGAATAGTTACAGGCTATACTGATGGAACCTTTAGACCGGGTAACTATATCACAAGAGCGGAAATGGCTGTAATTGCTTCGAAGTTTGATAAGTTAAGTCCTTTTGAAAGCGATAAATTCTCAGATATTGCCGGACATTGGGCAAATAGATATATCAACTCCGCAGCAGAAAAAGGATGGATAAAAGGCTATTCTGATGGAACTTTCAAGCCGGATCAATATATCACCAGAGCTGAATTCGTAACCTTAGTCAACAATGTATTAGACAGAAGAGTTGCCATAGGTGAGATATTGCCAGAAGCCAAACAGTTCCTGGATTTGCCTGAATCCAAGTGGTATTATGAAGCAATGCAAGAAGCAATCAATAGCCACAATTACTATAGACTGGATAACGGCTATGAGGATTGGACAGATATTTATTATCCAGAATTGGAAATGTAGTAAAATGAGTAAAAGCGAAGGGGACAAGTGATTTGCATTGTCCCCTTCGCCTCATAAATGCAATAAATCAGAACGCAAATAAAGTGATATAATTGTGCAGAAAATTCACAAAACTTGTCCAAATGATTATTTACAATTAAAATAGTTATGGTATAATAAAGATAAATAATTGTATAATTTAAACATCAGCTGATAAGCGATAATAGCAAACCTCGGGAAACTGGGGGACGCAAAGCTACAGGGCCTGTAAAATGGCAGCCAGCTACCGAAAGATTAGTTTTTTTATTTCCGCTATAGCTGATAACTCTCAAACGATAATAGCAAACCTTGGGAAACTGGGGGACGCAAAGCTACAGGGCCTATAAAATGGCAGCCAGCTACCGAAAGGGGTCGTTTTCAGTGAAAAATATTAGATTTATTGCAATGTTGATTATAGGTGTTATGCTATGGAATCCCATAGCTGTAGATGCTTCTTCGAATATTGCTATCGATACAAAAAAAGCAAATGAAGGCGTAGTTAGAATCTCTTATACGGGAATCAACAAAAAAACCAAGGTTATGGTAGAAAAGGGTTCTGCAAAATATTACTATGATCTGCAAAAAGAAGAAGATTTTTTTCCTCTTCAGCTTGGACAAGGCAGCTATACCGTATCCGTGCTGGAGAATACTTCAGGCATCCAATATAAGGTTATGGCCAAGAAAAGCTTCAAAGCTGATATAACTGAAGAGAATTTAGTATATCTCAAATCCACTCAGCCTATATTGTGGAGTGAAGACATGGCCGCCATAAAGCTTGCTGGGGCTCTGACACAGGATGAATCAAATGACGAAAAAATTGTACAAGCTTTATATGAATATATGATAAATAATATCAGCTATGATTATAATAAGATGGACAAGCTTAGCACAAATTATACTCCTGACATAGATACAATATTGAAAGACGGCAAAGGAATATGCTATGATTATTCGGTTTTGTTCGGAGCTATGCTGAGAAGCAGAGGCATACCGGCTAAGTTGATAAAGGGTTACAAAAACGATATCAGCGTATATCACGCGTGGAACGAGGTTTACATGAACGGAAGCTGGAAGATCATAGACACAACCTATGATGCAATGAAGAATAAGACTGGGACAAGCTATAGCATGTTCAAAGCCCAAAGTGATTATAATAAGTCAAAAGAATATTAAATCTCTGCATATATGACGCAAAAACCGCTTTAATAAAAAGGCGGTTTTTGTGGTATAATGGGACAGAAATAATTTAATCAGATTGGAAGGACGAAACAGTATGTTAAACGAGTTCTCAAGGACTGAGCTGCTGCTTGGCAAGGAAGCGATGGAGAGATTACAAAAGGCATCAGTTGCCGTATTCGGCATAGGCGGGGTAGGTTCTTTTTGCGTGGAAGCCCTCGCCAGAAGCGGTATCGGAAGTTTTATCCTTATTGATGATGACAAGGTATGCCTTACAAATATAAATCGCCAGCTGATTGCTACAAGAAAGACTGTGGGCAAGCATAAGGTTGAGGTGATGAAGGATCGCATCCAGGAAATAAACCCAAGAGCCAAGGTTGAAATACATCAGGCCTTTTATACAGAGGATAATGCGGATAAATTTGATTTCTCCGGCTGCTCTTATATTGTTGATGCGATAGATACGGTTTCGGCAAAGCTGACGCTTATTCAGCGTGCAAAGGCGGCAGGCGTGCCCGTTATCAGCTGCATGGGTGCAGGGAATAAGCTGGACCCTACGCGCTTTGAGGTGGCAGATATATATGAGACCTCTGTTTGTCCTCTTGCTAAAGTGATGCGGCATGAGCTTAGAAAGAGGAATATCCAATCCCTCAAGGTTGTATATTCCAGGGAAGTCCCCATAACACCCATGGATGATGAGGCCAACAGCTGTAAGCATAATTGTATTTGTCCTCCGGATACGAAGCGAAAATGTACCGTAAGACGTCAGGTGCCCGGAAGCATTTCATTCGTTCCGTCGGTGGCGGGGCTCATTTTGGCCGGAGAAGTGATCAAAGATTTAGCATGCAAAAGCATTCTATTGTAATCCATAAACAGCTAATATATAATAGATTAATGATGAAAAATGCGAATAAAGAGGAGGCGGAAACCACTGAAAGACACGGAATTTTTCACGGGAAAACACTGAGGGCTCGATAATATTAAACTTATGTGTGAATCCGTAGCGTGTCATTCTGAACGCTAGTGAAGAATCTTAAGTATTCCACCAGGGTCAAAGATCCTTCGCTGATGCTCAGGATGACAGGCTTAGCTATAACTTTTCTTACCCATTTCGTGTCCTTTCGTGTCTTTCAGTGGTTTGCGTTCCCCTATGTTGCGTTATTTATAGATTGTGAGGAATTGAAATGAAGAAAACAAGCATTGGCGGCCAGGCCGTAATAGAGGGGGTCATGATGAAAGGACCCGAAGATATTGCCATAGCCGTCAGAAAGCCGGATGGTGAAATTGCTCTCAAAAAAGAAAAGCTTAAAGCAAATAGAAAAAAAATATCCAAGATGCCTATCATTCGGGGGATGTTTGCATTTATTGATTCTATGGTAATCGGTGTTCAGGCCCTTACTTTTTCGGCGGAATTTTTCGAGGATGAAGAGCCGAAGGAAGAAAAGAAGGCCTCGAAGCTGGATGAGTTTATGGAAAAGAATATGATAGCAATAGCCGTATTATTGTCCATAGCTTTTTCTACAGGCTTGTTTATACTGCTTCCCACACTTGCTGTGAGCTTGTTGGGCAAGGTATCAAAAACCCCGCTGCTTATGAATCTGGTGGAGGGAGTTGTAAGAATAGCTATTTTCATAGGCTATATCGCTCTTATATCACAGATGAAGGATATAAAAAGAGTTTTTGAATATCACGGCGCTGAGCATAAGACCATATTCTGCTATGAAAACGGGGAAGAGCTCACTGTTGAAAATGTCAGAAAGCATAAAAGACTGCACCCGCGATGCGGTACCAGCTTCTTGTTTATCGTCATGATAGTGAGCATTTTGCTTTTTTCCTTTTTCCGATGGCCCAGCCTGCCTGTAAGGCTGATAACCAGGATTCTCCTCCTGCCTGTAGTGGCGGGTATATCCTATGAGATAATAAAGTGGGCAGGAAGAAGCGATTCAAAGCTTGTATGCGCCATATCCGCTCCCGGCCTGTGGCTGCAAAAGATCACTACTAGAGAGCCTGACGACAGCCAGATTGAGGTAGCTATCACAGCCTTGAAGAATGTTTTGGTGGAGGATAAGGAGGCTGACTTGTGGTAGACTATACCATTAGAAGCCTGTTAAAGGAAGGTGTGATTTTGCTCCGGGAATCCGGATGCCCCAGCTATATCCTGGATGCAGAATTGATTTTATGTCATGTACTTGATATGAAAAGGATAGATATCATAAAATACAGGGACAGGGTCCTCGGTGAAGAAGAGACTGTGGATTTTTTCAGGCTTGTGGAGGAGCGCAAGAAGGGAAAGCCTATACAGTATATCACAGGCTGCCAGGAGTTCATGTGCATTGATTTCTCTATCCATGAAAATGTGCTCATACCGAGGCCTGATACGGAAATCCTTGTGGAGAAGACCCTGGAGCTCTTAAAGGGAAAAGAAAAGCCCTGTATTGCAGATGTATGTACAGGCAGCGGCGCCATAGCCGTGAGCCTTGCTTATTATATTCCCCATGCTTATGTTTATGCTGCGGATATTTCCGAGGATGCGTTTGAGTGCTGCAGGCGGAACATTGAGAAGCATCAGCTGGGGAGAAGGATGAAGCTGCTCCGGGGAGATTTGCTGGAGCCGTTATTTGAGGAAGGTCTGGAGGGAAGGTTAGATGCATTGGTTTCAAATCCTCCATATATATCAAAAAAGGATATGGATAGTCTCCCAACCGGCGTCAGATGCTTTGAACCCCACTTAGCGCTGTACGGAGGAAGGGAAGGCATGGATTTTTATGCCCGGATAGTGAAGGATGCTGCTAAGCTGTTGAAAAAAGGCGGTTTACTGGCTTTTGAAATAGGATATGATCAAGGCCGTGCTTTAAAAAAGATTATCGAGGATCATGGAATATATAAGGATGTCCGGATAGAAAAGGATCTTGCCGGATTGGATCGCATTGTATACTGTTATTTGGAGGAGTAATTAAAAATGTATGATAAGCTTGAATTTATAGAAGAAAAATATGAGGATTTGAGCCACAAGATAAGCGACCCGGAGATCATAGGGGAGCAGAGCTTGTGGAAAAAGCTGGTGAAGGAGCATTCTGATCTGGAGCCCTTGGTTCAGAAATTCAGAGAATACAAGTCTGTGCTGAAGGGTATTGAGGATTCAAAAGAAATGCTCAGCGAAGAGGAAGATAAAGAATTGATAGAAATGATCAAGACTGAGATTTCCGAACTTGAGGATAAAAAGTCGGCTTTTGAGGAAGAATTGAAGATCATGCTGCTGCCCAAGGACCCAAATGATGACAAGAACGTTATTGTTGAGGTAAGAGGCGCGGCAGGAGGAGAAGAAGCGGCCTTGTTTGCCGGGGATTTGTTCAGGATGTATACAAGATATGCAGAGAGGCAGGGCTGGAAGGTTGAGATGCTGAGCTCAAATCCTACGGACATAGGCGGCTACAAGGAAGTAATTTTTGAGATAAACGGCAAGGACGCTTACAGCAGGCTGAAATATGAAAGCGGAGCCCATAGGGTCCAGAGAGTCCCGACTACTGAAGCAGGGGGCAGGATACACACCTCTACTGCTACGGTGCTAGTCATGCCGGAGGCTGATGATGTGGACTTTGAACTGGATATGAATGATGTCAGGATAGATGTTTTCAGATCCAGCGGTCATGGCGGACAGAGTGTAAACACTACAGACTCGGCTGTTAGGGTTACTCATATCCCCACGGGTACGGTAGTGTCCTGTCAGGATGAGAAGTCACAGCTGAAAAATAAAGAGAAGGCATTAAAGATATTGAAATCCAGGCTCCTGGATGCGGAGATAGCGCGGCAAAACGCAGAGCTGGCCAGCGACAGAAAGAGCAAGGTAGGTACTGGAGACAGAAGCGAGAGGATACGAACCTACAACTTTCCTCAGGGCAGGGTCAGTGACCATAGGATAGGACTCACTTTATATAAGCTTGATGCCTTCATTGACGGGGATCTGGATGAGATGATCGATGCGCTTATAACCACAGATCAAGCTGAAAAGCTCAAAAACGAAGAATGATCATCAGATGCTAAGGCAAAAGCTGGGAAAGTATATATGCAATGATTTTACTGCAGTAACCTTATTGTCCTAACTGATAAAAGAGTTCACCGGAGCTCTGCAATGTTATCAGTTAGCACAACGTATATATGCAATGAAGTCATGCATATATTTTTTTGCAACTTTTCCTGCATGTTTATTTCTTAAAGAATTTTAAGGCTTCAACTAATGGCATTTGTAATTATTTCAATAATAACTATAATAGGGATATAACGCTAAAAAATTAACATAAATAAGGGGTTGAGACTATGATATTTTTATTGCAGCTTTCGGTGGTTCTGACCGCTGCAGCTTTGGGAGGTTATATATGCAGAAAATTAAATCAGCCTGCAGTTTTAGGACAGCTAATATTCGGTATAATAATAGGGCCTTCCCTATTGAATATAGTATCGCCGACAGAAACCTTTATCCACATGTCGGATTTAGGTGTAATACTGCTGATGTTTATAGCAGGGCTGGAAACAGACCTGGACGAGATGATAAAATCCGGTAAATCGTCTCTGATAATTGCCATAGGGGGAGTTATTGTTCCTATAGTGCTTGGAATAGCTGCCAGCAGTTTATTTGGAAATCCTATAGAGGAAGGATTTTTTATCGGGGTAATCTTAGCTGCAACCTCGGTAAGTATAACTGTAGAAACGCTAAGAGAAATCGACAAGTTGAAAACAAAACAGGGTATTGCGATACTGGGAGCAGCAGTTATAGATGATGTAATCGGTATAGTGCTCTTATCGCTGGTTACAGGCTTGGTAAAGCCCGGTGCCGGTCAAAGCTTTTTTTTGGTGCTGGCGAAGCTCGTAGGGTTTTTTATATTTGCCTTTGTAATAGGTTTATTTATAATAAGATCCACAAAGAAATATTTTACCACGAAAAATACTACTCAAAGTATAGCTGTTATAGCCCTTATTTTCTGTTTAGTCTTTGGCTTTATAGCTGAAGAAATGGGAGTGGCAGCAATTACAGGAGCATATTTGGCAGGTATGATACTATCGGCAACACCTTTTAGACACAAGGTGTCCTATAGTGTACAGGAACTGTCTTATCTTCTCCTGACACCAATATTCTTTGTCGTAACAGGCATGAAGGTTGATATAAGCCATATGCTCAATGATCTGCCCTTCGGTATGGCACTTTTGGTTGCGGCAGTGCTGGGCAAGCTCATAGGCTGCGGGGCAATTGCCAAGTTTTTAGGATTCAATAAAAAAGAATCTCTGCAGATAGGTATAGGTATGATACCCAGAGGAGAAGTGGCTTTGATAGTAACGGATATCGGATTGAAGCTGGGAGTTGTGCCTACAGGGCTTTTCGCCGCCATTATTTTTATGATACTGGCTACTACAGTTGTGACACCGCCATTTTTGAAAAAATCCTTTGAAAAAGCAGCATGATTTGAAAATTAATACTGATATTTGTGAAGAAAGGTAGTAAAATTATGATAGATAATAATAATCAAACTGGAGGTGCTCGCATGTACGCATTATTCGCAGTTTTCAATAAAGCCGAGTGCTTGAATGAGATATTAAAAAAAATGAAGGATATTGGTATCACAGGGGCTACTATAATTGATAGCGTTGGGGCCGGTAAGCTTCGAAGGAACATAGGAAAGGAGATACCTCTTATAGGAGGTTTCATGAAATCCCTTGATACAGATATAGCCAACAATAAAACACTTTTTACTGTTGTAGAAAGCAGAGAAAAATTGAACAAAGTTATGGATGAGATAGAAAAGATTTGTGGGGGAGATATGTCAAAGCCTGACACGGGCATCATGTTTGCTGTTCCGATCACGGCTTCAAGAGGAGGCAGTGTAAGCAGAGTAAAGGAAGAGGGGCCTAAGACCTACAGGGCCGAGTGATTTTTCAGAGGCCCCTTTCATCGTTTGGCGCATCACATGGCGTTCTTTTTTTACCTCCGGAGGAATACAATATACAGGTGACATTTTGCGGAAACCTGGAGGTAAATTTATGAACAGGATATTGGCCGTTACAATAATAGGATTTATATCCGGAATGGTGGGCACCGGAATCGGAGGTGCCATAGTATTTTTTTTGAAAAATCCGGGCAAGAAATTTATGGGAATCCTCCTGGGATTCACAGGAGGAATAATGCTGGCTGTAGTATGCTTCGATTTAATGCCTCACGCCTTTGAAATAGGTGGTATGCTCATAGGATTCGCAGGAATACTATTTGGTGTAGCAGCGGTTTTTCTGGCGGATATAATCATGCCGGAGGTTCCTGAGATAAGGAGTGTTTCAGCCGGGTTGGACAGTACATTGATAAAGAGCGGCATATTGCTGGGTATTGGCATAGCCCTGCACAATTTTCCCGAAGGCCTTGCCATTGGCTCCGGCTTTGCTGCAGGAAACTCAATGGGATTGAGTATTGCCATAGTTATGGGCTTGCATGATATGCCTGAGGGAATAGCTATGGCAGTGCCCTTGAGGATCGGAGGCTATAACAGGCTGAAAATAGTGTTCTATACGATTGTAGCAGGCATACCCACAGGCATAGGGGCGTTGATCGGAGCCTTGCTGGGAGATATATCCCCGATATTTGTATCTTTGTGCTTAGGCTTCGCCGGCGGTGCAATGCTTTACATAACTTGCGGAGAGCTTATACCCAAGACTCAGACCCTATATAGGGGAAGAATCCCGACGATAGGCATGCTGGTGGGAATACTGGTAGGGCTTTATGTTACAATGATATTGTAGTTTTTTATTGTTCTTGAAGAATTTTTGTGATATTATATTTGTAGTTTTAACGCAGGAGGAAGTACTGTGAAAACAAAAGTCTACTATTTTGATGATAAAAATATAAATGATGAAGCCCTTGATGAAGCGGCAACGGTTATAAGACAAGGCGGCACCGTTATTTTTCCTACTGAGACAGTTTACGGACTTGGTGCCAATGCCCTTGATGAAAAATCCGTGAGCCGCATTTTTGAAGCCAAAGGCAGACCTTCTGACAATCCATTAATTGTACATATTTCCAATTATGATATGCTCCTCTATTGTATAGGGGAGCCTTTGTCTGAAAAAGCACAAAAACTTATGGCCTTTTTCTGGCCTGGACCCCTCACCATAATATTCAAAAAATCAAAAGCCATACCTGGGGAAGTGACTGCAGGATTAGATACTGTGGCTATAAGGATGCCCGACGATGAAATTGCGCTGAGCCTTATTGAAAAAAGCGGTGTGCCTATTGCAGCTCCCAGTGCCAATATATCCGGCAAGCCAAGTCCGACTGCACCGGAGCATGTGATAGCCGACATGGACGGCAAGGTTGATGTTATACTCTGCAGCAGGAGCACAAGAGTTGGTGTAGAGTCAACTGTCATAGATATTTCCGAAGATACGCCTGTGGTATTGAGACCGGGCGGAGTAACCCTGGAGGAGCTTAGCAAGGTATTGGGGGATGTGGAAACAGATAAAGGACTCGAACCGGGAAGCATCCCAAAGTCTCCCGGTATGAAATATACCCACTATGCTCCTAAGGCACCTATGGCAATAATCAGGGGAGATGAAGCCAAAGTCAGGGTAAAGATCTTGGAGCTTGCAAGTAAAGACCGGGATAGAGGACTAAAGGTTGGAATACTGACAGTGGATGAGGGCAAGGACAGTTATCCAGGATATAGCGTTATATCCATAGGCAGCAGAAGGGACAGTGCTGAGGCGGCCCATAACTTGTTTAATGCGTTAAGGGAATTTGATAAGCTTGCAGTGGATACCATATATGCAGAAGCAATAAGCGAAGAATATTTGGGGCTGGCGGTTATGAACAGAATGAAAAAAGCCGCAGGCTTCAATATCATTGAGGTGTAAAGATATGTTCAATGTACTTTTTGTATGTACCGGCAATACGTGCAGGAGCAGCATGGCTGAGATACTATTTAAAGAAATGTTAAAAAGGCGGAATCTGGATGGTAAGGTAAATGTGAGATCCTCAGGTACCTCTGTATATATTTCTTTGCCTGCATCAGATAATGCTATAGAGGCTGTAAAAGAGCTTGACCTTGATCTCACGGGCCACAGGTCTCAAAAGCTTGATATCGATATGCTGCGGGAAGCTGATTTGATATTGGCTATGACCAGAGCTCATAAAAGCCACATACTGAATATAATGCCGGATATAAAGGACAAAGTGTTTACTCTGATAGAATATGCAACCGGCGGTGAAGAAGGAGATATTTCGGATCCCTTCGGCTATGACCTTGACACCTATAAGCAATGCAGAGATGAGATAAAGAAGTATCTGGAAATAGCCATCGGAAAAATAGGCAAATAGGATTATAGAACTCAGGGTTCAGAGCTCAGAACTCAGGAGAGACGGGGAACACGGATTTTCACGGAGGAATTCCCGTAAACCCTAAGACCCCAGCGGCCTACCCTAATACCAGAAGCTAGCGGCCAGAGGCTAGGGGCTGATCTATAAGGAATACCCTAAATAAGGAGGAGATGATTTCTTGAAAGTTGTTATTGCCAGCGATCATGGCGGATTTAGACTGAAACAGGAAATAATGAAGCAATTGAAAAGCAAGAGCATTGGATACGAAGACTATGGTGCATATTCTGAGGAATCTGTTGATTATCCGGACTACGGGCATAAAGTGGGAGAAGCAGTAGCTTCAGGAAAGTTTGACAGAGGCATAGTGATATGCGGCACCGGCATCGGCATATCCATAGCAGCCAATAAAGTACCGGGGGTAAGGGCTGCACTATGCGGAGACTGTTTTTCAGCCAAGGCATCAAGGGAACACAATAACGCTAATGTACTGGCCCTGGGAGAGAGAGTGATAGGCGTAGAATTGGCCAAGATGATTGTAGATATCTGGCTGGAAACAGAGTTTGCAGGCGGAAGGCACGAAAGGCGAGTCAATAAAATAAGCGATATAGAAGAAAAGTATAGGAAGTAGGGGGATAGAACTGAGGATTCAGACCCCAACGGCCTGCCTTAATACCAGAGACTAGCGACTAGCAGGAATACCACATAGAAAAGAAGGAGGAAGAGTATGAAAGAATATAGCAATGTACATGTGATAAACCACCCGATGATGCAGCACAAGCTGACAATTTTGAGGGACAAGAATACAGGCGTTAAGGAATTTAGAGAAGTTGTAGAGGAGCTTGCACTTTTTATGGGTTATGAGGTTACTAGAAACCTCCCTTTAGAAGATATAGAAATTGAAACTCCAATATGCAAAACTACGTCAAAGGTTATATCAGGGAAAAAACTGGGGATAATTCCTATATTGAGGGCCGGCTTAGGCATGGTAGATGGGCTTTTGAACCTTGTGCCTACGGCTAAAGTAGGACATATAGGTCTTTATAGGGACCCTGAGACCTTAAAGCCTGTTGAATATTACTGTAAATTGCCTACAGATGTGGCAGAAAGAGATCTTATCGTGCTGGATCCGATGCTGGCAACAGGAGGCTCTGCAATAGCAGCCATAACCTTCCTTAAGGATAAAGGGGCCAAGAGTATAAGGCTGGTCAATCTTCTGGCAGCTCCTGAAGGCATAGATGCTGTAGTAAGCGCTCATCCCGATATAGAGATTTATGTGGCTGCAGTGGATGAAAAGCTCAATGATCACGGCTATATAGTACCGGGCCTCGGAGACGCCGGCGACAGATTGTTTGGGACCAAGTAGAGAATTAAGTAAGATGGAAATCACGGAAGTGTTTTTATAAGGGCAACATTGATATACGAAGCACGTACAAAAAATAAACAGACTTTTCGTGAAATTTAGTGAAAGTTTCAGAGACCTTCAGTGGTTAAAAAGGAGAATATTATGGGAAGCAATAGGGAAAGGCCTTCATGGGATGAATACTTCATGGAAATTGCAGAATTGGTGAAGAAGAGATCTACTTGCCTGAGAAGAGAAGTAGGCGCTATAATTGTTAAGGACAACCGTATCTTATCTACGGGCTATAATGGAGCGCCGAAAGGGCTGAAGCATTGCTGTGAAACAGGATGCATTCGAAGCGACCTCAATGTTCCTTCCGGTGAACGCCATGAGTTATGCCGCGGACTTCATGCCGAGCAAAATGCTATAATTCAAGCCGCTGTATTTGGAGCTGCTATAGATGGAGCCACAATATATATTACCCTGTTCCCATGCGTGGTTTGTACAAAAATGATAATAAATTCTGGTATAAAAAGGATAGTTTTAAGGGAAGCTTATAACGATTCCTTGTCAATGAAAATGTTGGAAGAATCGGGGATTCAGGTTATAAGGATGACGGAATAGGAGAGATGGGGACGGCAGCCACTGAAAGACACGGAAAATTTTCACAACTCTCATTCCTGCGTGATATATAATACTATATTCAAATAAGAAATAGCAGCATAAGAGCTTCTTGTTTTTCGATATGGCCTTTAGTGATTTTTAGTACATAATTTAGTGCCTTTTCGTGGTTTAAAAAACAAAAAAGAAAAATTTACATAACGTTATTTTTAAAAAAGAGTAAAAAATAATAAGGGGAGAATTGATAAAACCTGAATAATACAAGTTTGACTTTAAATATCATTTGTTTTAAAATGAAAATATTGGACAGATTATACTATAATACCCGGGAGTGATAAGATGAAAGACTTGTTCATGGCTTTTGCCGCTTCAGCTGCTTTCGCATGTGCTGCAACTCCATTTGTTAAGCGTTGGGCAGAAAAAGTAAAAGCCATAGATGTACCAAAGGATAATAGAAGAGTTCACAAAAAACCCACTCCTTTATTAGGTGGATTAGCTATTTATTTTGCCTGCCTTATGAGCATACTCCTGTTTGTTCCTCTGAATGAAAAGGTTTTAGGCATATTGGCAGGTGCAACTATGATAGTAATATGCGGGTATTTTGACGATATTAAGCCTCTCTCACCAAAGACAAAGTTTGCAGTCCAAATAATTGCAGCTATTATCGCCATATATTGCGGTGTAAGAATAGATAGATTCACCAATCCTTTGTATTTTATTTACAAGGCCAAATGGATAGAGCTGGGGATATTTGCTTATCCTATAACATTATTATGGATTGTGGGGCTTACCAATGCCTTCAATCTTATTGACGGCCTTGACGGATTGGCGGCAGGAGTATCCGCCATATCATCCGTGACTCTTTTGACAGTCGCTATGCTTGTAGGGCCGGAACAACCCTATATAATTATGACTGCAATACTTGCAGGCTCAACTTTAGGGTTTTTACCCTACAATTTCAACCCTGCCAAGATATTTATGGGCGATACGGGAGCTCTATTTTTAGGCTATATGCTCTCCGTAATATCTGTAATGGGAGTTTTAAAGAGTGCAACTGCTTTATCTATACTGGTTCCTATCTTTGCGATGGGATTGCCTATATTTGATACCTTGTTTGCCATGATAAGAAGGTTTGCCAGCGGCAAATCCATGGTGGAAGCGGATAAAGGACATTTGCATCACAGGCTGCTGGCTAAAGGCTACAGCCAAAAGAAAGCAGTGCTGACCCTTTATTCGGTTAGCGCAATTTTGGGTGTAGGAGCCATAGCTTTAGTGGAAACGAAGCTTAAGACAGCATATATACTTGTATTTGTGGTTTTTCTTTTGGCCTCTATGGGGGTAAAATATTTAGGGTTATTAGATGCAGGAAAAGGCAAAAACAAACTTGATGTATAAAAAATAACAAAAAAATAGCACGGCCTTAAAATGGCTGTGCTTTTTTTAGGAGGTTGCATATGATAAAAATTCTTTCCATATTTGGAACCAGGCCCGAAGCCATAAAAATGGCTCCTCTTGTAAATTTTCTTCAGGAAAGCAAAAGCTTTGAATCTGTAGTATGCGTTACTGCACAACATAGAGAGATGCTGGATCAGGTTCTGGATATTTTTCGGATAAAGCCTGATTTTGATCTGGACATAATGAAAAACAGGCAAAGCCTGACGGATATTATGGTCAATGCATTAACCGGCCTGGATAATGTTATAAAAGAAGTGCAGCCGGATATGGTATTGGTGCACGGAGATACTTCAACCACCTTTTGCGGAGCCCTAGGCGCTTATTATAATAGGGTTCAGCTGGGTCATGTGGAAGCAGGCCTCAGGACCTTCAATAAATATTATCCCTATCCGGAGGAAATGAATAGGAAGCTTACAGGAGCGTTGGCGGACATACATTTCTCTCCTACCGGCAATTCAAAAAACAATCTGCTGGCCGAAGGCGTCTCAGAAGGCAGCATATACATAACGGGCAATACGGTAATAGATGCCCTAAAGACTACAGTCAGGAAAGATTATGTTTTTAATAATCCGGTGCTTAAAGCTCTGGATTTCGGGAAAAGAATAATAATGGTCACGGCTCACAGGAGGGAGAACCTGGGCAGACCCCTGGAGAACATATGCCTTGCATTGAAGGACATCATTGGGAATTATAAGGATACTGAGATAGTTTATCCTGTTCATATGAATCCGGCGGTGAGAGACACAGCATTTTCAATCCTTGGGAATCAGGACAGAATTCACTTGATAGACCCTATAGATGTGCTGGAAATGCACAACCTGATGGATAGATGCCATCTTGTTCTCACGGACTCGGGAGGACTTCAGGAAGAAGCCCCGTCCCTGGGCAAGCCGGTTTTGGTCTTGCGCGGCGAGACGGAAAGGCCTGAAGCGATCGAGTTCGGTACGCTGAAGCTGGCAGGAACGGAACGAAAAAATATATATGATATGGCAGCTTTATTGCTGGAGGATGAAAAAGAATATCAGAGAATGGCCAATGCGGTAAATCCTTATGGAGATGGTTTTGCTTCGGAGAGGATAGGAGAGAGCATCTTATATCATTTGGGAGAGGAAAAGGAGAGACCGAAGGATTTTATGCCTAGATAGCGGCAACTAAGGCAGAACTGATGATTGCGGATAATTTTAAAAAGCAATGTATATATAGAAGCGGTGCAAGCCGCTTCTATTTTTCCTTTGTCATCTGCACGTATTGTACAATCAGCTTGTCCAGCTCCATGCTGGCCTTCAATATTCTTTCCTCATCCTTGCTTTCTATAGCTTCATGAAGAAGCTTCCTGAATCTTTCAATCTCCCGCTTATAATGCTCCGATGGTATCATGCTCATTTTCACCGCCTATAGTAGATATGGAATTTTTTATTTTTTTTGCATTATATAATGCCTTGTCCGCCATACCTAATAAAATATCCGGCTTGGTGTGCTTATCAATACTCGCTATGCCCATGGATACGGTGACATTGATATCATTGAACGATGATGCTTCAATGAGAGCTCTTATCCTCTCGCATAGAATATAAGCTTCATTTTCGTCTGTATCAGGAAGGATCAAAGTGAATTCCTCTCCGCCCCATCTTATTGCAATATCACGAGTGCGGATATTGCTTCTTATCATATCTGCAATGCTTTTTAAAACCTTGTCACCTGCTAAATGGCCCCAGGTATCATTAATATTTTTGAAATCATCGATATCGATAATGACCAGGGATAAATGAGAACTTCTGCTTTTCAGCCTATTGATTGCATTTATAATTTCTTTATTATACTGCTGCCTGTTATATAACCCGGTCAGGCAGTCCGTGGAGCTTATAACCTTCAGTCTGTAAATTTTGATGCTGAAATATAAAAGCGTGAGGATTTGAAGGATGATGAGCAGCAGATTGATGATTTTTAGATGCACCATTTTCATGAGTTCAGAGCCCCCCTATGCAAATGTGTTAGCAATATTTTACACCATATATATGCTGATTGCAAACAATTAATAGAAGCAATGGGCATATTTAGATGAAGCCGGGTTTTCGATAGAGTTATAGTAACAAAGGAGTGAGAATAATTGGAGCATGAAGTTGATAATAAGGGCATTGGGGAAAGAATACGAAAAGAAAGAGAGAAGCTGGCGCTCACTCGGGAGAAGCTTGCAGAAATTATTGATCTCTCTCCTCTCTATATCGGTCAATTAGAGCGTGGAGAGAGACAGATGAGCTTGAACACACTCATGAAGATTTCCAATTGCTTTCACGTTTCTACCGATTATTTGCTGAAAGGAAAAGACGCAGTCAATATCAATTACGGCGAGCAAAAAAGTTCATTGATCGATAGATGCTCCGAAGAAGAGATGTCAATAATCGAAGATATGATAAGAGTAATTCTGCCTCACATAAAAAAATAAAGCCAGGCACATGGGCAAATAGGCACATGGGGAACGGAAACCACAGAATGCACTAAAAAGCACTAAATTTCACTGAAGAAAATCTAAATCTTTATAATCATTACTATTAACATCGTGCAAAAATCCGTGTCAATCCGTGTTCTCCGTCTCCTTCTGACGCCAGCGGCATACTCAAAGCTAGAGGCCAGAGGCTAGCAGCTAGTAACTGACCCATAAGGAATACCATGGCTTTCGAAATCTGAGTTCTGAGCCCTAAATCCTGAATCCTATATTGTATATCTCCCCCCATAACTGGCAATAATCCTATTAGAGGGGGATGAAGTGAAGTGAAAACAAGAAAAAATTCCATCATCGCTTTAAACATTATTTTAATATTGGTATGCGGCTTCATATGTAAGGATGCAAGCTATGCATCAAAGAACGAAGAGCTTATACTCTCATGCTTTGAGCTGTCAAAGGCCGATATAGAAGAAGGTTCTCTGTCAGGCTGGACTGTTATGGATGAAACCTTTATGAATGAGCAGGGACTGAATTCTAAGCTTGATGCGCTGATACCCGGATTAGGCTTCGGTGAAAGCGATATAAAAAAAGAGATCCAGACTGCCGCAGATATGAGCAAGGCAGTCTTATACGCAAAGAAGGGTTCGGGTACATATCATATAGTTGTTGAATCCATGAGAAACGATGATGGAGAAGAAAAAAGCTATTGCAGCTTCAGAGCAATATATAACGGGACCTATGCTGATATCATACAGGATAAATATTTTGTCGAAAAAGTATTTCTTGAAGCAGGTATGCCTATAAAGCTTGATATGCTGATAACAGGAAGCTATGAAGAAAAGATAGCCAAAGAACAAGTAGAGGTCCTTGTTAAAAAACTGTTGAACCATATCAAAGCTTATGAGGTTGAAAGCATGAAGGACGAAGAAACAATAAGCGTCGCAGCTTACAGCAGCCAAGTGGGCGGCTATATATACTCGAGAGGCAGGAAGGTCAATGTTCAAGTAGCAATGCGATATAGCGAATATAGGGATAAAACCTATCTTTTGATTGGATCTCCTGTTATTCCTTTTGAATATTAACACAACTTATTTTTTCTGTGCTAATCCTTTTTGACGTTTTCCAGATCGCATAAAATTTTGTCTAATTCCTGACTGAATCTCAGAACAATGTCGCTGTCAATTCCATATTGTTCAATCAAATCATGAAGCTTTGCTCTCATGATTTCTATTTTTTTATAAAGATCGATTTTTGTCATTATGTTTCCTCCCGGAATTTCATAAACATTTCAATTCTAATACATAAGACGATAATATTCAATAAAAAGCGCCCGATATACTTCGGCAAATAATCATACAATCATACACATTTCGACTGTCAAAAGAAAACAGTCATAATTATTTATTCCCACAAATAGTATAGACATATAACAGTCAAAAGCTGGTTTGGAGTGGTGTATGTATGAAGAGGTATTCATTTAGCATTGTTTTATTGCTTTTTTTGATTTTCGCATTGCCTGTAATAATAATAAGCTGTTTCAAAAAAACCCCTAAAGAGCTAAAAACGGAAAGCCAGTTGTATGTGAATGTCTATGACAGCAAGTCAAGCCAGCTGGTGGAGATAGAATTTGAGGAATATATTGAAGGCGTTGTGGCAGCAGAAATGCCTGCAAGCTTTCATATTGAAGCCTTGAAAGCCCAAGCTTTAGCAGCCAGAACTTATACCTTGCTGAGGATGGTGAGCTATGGGGGAAATGGCTGCACTAAGCATCCGGGGGCTGATATATGTACAGAACCCGCCCATTGCCAGGCTTATAGAGATCCAAAGGCTCTGGGAAAGGCCTATAAGAAGATTCACGAGGCAGTTGCTTCCACTAAAGGAGAGGTTATTGTATATGAAAACGGGCTTATAGATGCGGTTTTTCACTCCACCAGCGGAGGCATTACGGAGAATTCCGAGGATGTATGGGTAAACAAGGTACCGTATCTGAGGAGCGTGCTGAGCCAATATGAAGACCATTCTCCAAAGCTCATAAGCACGAAAAATATCAGTATTGATGAATTTGTATCAGGCATGATGTCTTTGGACAATACAATGAAATTGGATAAGAAAAAATTGGCGGGCCAAATTCAAATAATTGAGAGGAGCAGCGGAGGAAGGATATTGAAGATGAAGGTGGGCAACAGGTATTTTAAGGGGAGGGATCTGAGGGATCAATTTGCATTGAATTCTTCAAACTTTACTATAGATGTCAATAAGAATGATATAAGCTTCGCAGTTGTCGGAAACGGCCATGGCATAGGAATGAGCCAATATGGGGCCGATGGCATGGCACAGCACGGCTCGACCTATAGAGAAATAGTAAAGCACTACTATACAGGCGTGGAAATCGCGCCGATGGAAAGCTTCCGTAAGGACTTTGAAGATTAATATATCTAAGCGAGAATATTGTGGAGCATCTTAGATTTTGTTAATGAAACACAGCGACCGCAGTTTCAATTGTTTGAGCGTTAGCGAGCTTTGAAGCTGCAGCGTAGTGAATTTACAAAATATTAGGTGCGTAACTTTAATTGGAGTGTGATATTTAATCGCATTTTATTGTATTTTTTTTCAAACCTCTGGCAATAATACTGGTGGAGGTGTAACAAATGAAATTTGATGAGTTTTTCTCGAAGCGCAAAATTTATATCCCTGTTGTAATCATAATAATAGCAATGTTGGCGACGGTGGGCGCATGGCAGTATAGGAATTACTTGGACAACAAATATTCAGGCATGGATTTTGAAAAAGGGCTGGATGAGTTTGAGGATTTGGATGAAGAACTGGATTATTCAGACAGAGGCATCAGTATTGTAGAAGAGGATACGGCAGAAAAAGCGGAAAATAAGGGACAAGATATTAAAGAAGTAAATGGGAGTCAACCCTCCAAGCCCAGCATTTCAGAGGGCAAAAAAGTTGATAAGGCTGTTACGGCGATAAAGATGCAGGAACCCAAGGTTGAAACAATGCTGGCTCCTGTATTCGGAACCATATGCCTGGATTTTTCGGACAGCGATCTTCTTTACTCAAAAACTCTGGATATGTGGACTACTCATGAAGGTCTGGACATAAAAGCTGAAGAAGGCAGCCAGGTGAGGGCTGTGATGGATGGAATAATATCAGAAGTAACGAACGACCCTCAATGGGGCATGACTATTGCAATAGATCATGGAGGCGGCATAACAACGATATACAGCAACTTATCAACTCTGGATATGGTCACTATAGGCCAGGAAGTCAAAAAAGGCGATGTGATCAGCGGCATAGGCAGGACTGCAATAATTGAGATAGCGGAGGAGCCCCATCTCCATTTCGAGATAATGAAGGGTGATAAGAATTTGGATCCCAAGCTTTATTTGCCTAAACAATCTTTGAAACGATAGGGGTGTGAGCTTAATAAATGTTCTATATTGATGAAATTCAGCATATGAATGTAAAAAAGACACAGATAAGGGGGTATATTAATTGAAGGATTACATCGAAGAGAGAGCGCTTGAAATAGCAAAGTATATAATAAGCAGCAGGACGACTGTCAGAGATGCAGCCAAAATATTTGGTGTAAGCAAGAGTACAGTACATAAGGATGTTACCGAAAGACTGCCAAAAAT
Organism: Lutispora sp. QWL-02; assembly: GCF_058315355.1. Taxonomy (NCBI): domain Bacteria; kingdom Bacillati; phylum Bacillota; class Clostridia; order Lutisporales; family Lutisporaceae; genus Lutispora; species Lutispora sp. QWL-02. The sequence goes on along the minus strand of NZ_CM177762.1, from coordinate 4,088,408 downwards.
CAATCCTGTGGTAGCTCTTCAGGTTAAGGAAATAATGGATAAGAATAAGGCAGAAAGGCATATAAGAGGCGGAAAAGCAACAAAGATGAAATATCAAACCTTAAATGTATAGCCCCCGCTTTGACTGTAAAGCTCCGGTAGTAAAATTGAGACCGGAGCTTAAATTTTGTCCGATAAAGAGGATTTTTGTATTTTATATAGAAATATATACGCTGGACTATTTGAAATTAAGGAATAGACTCGATAATTAATCTTCATAAATATATATTTTTTTAATGGAGGTATTTTGGATGTTTGGTGGACAAGATTTGGGTATAGATTTAGGTACGGCCAGCGTTTTGGTGTACATAAAGGGGAAAGGGATTGTACTGAATGAACCTTCCGTGGTAGCCATTGACAGGAATAACAATAAGATTCTTGCCGTTGGAGAAGAGGCAAGGCTTATGTTGGGCAGGACACCGGGGCATATAGTGGCAGTAAGGCCTTTGAGAGACGGCGTAATATCTGATTACAATGTTACTGAAAAAATGCTCAGATATTTTATTGATAAAGCTATAGGAAAGAGGAAAATATTTAAACCCAGAATGGTTGTGTGCGTTCCCAGCGGAGTTACCGAAGTTGAAAAAAGAGCTGTAATAGACGCTGCTAATCAAGCCGGGGCCAAAACCACGAAGCTCATTGAGGAGCCTATAGCCGCAGCGATAGGAGCAGGGCTCGACATCTCAAAGGCAAGCGGAAACATGATCATTGATATCGGCGGAGGCACCTCGGATATTGCTATTATTTCACTTGGCGGTATTGTGGTTTCTTCCTCCATCAAGGTTGCGGGGGATAAGTTTGACGAAGCTATAGTAAGATATATGAGGAAGAAGCATAATGTCATGGTGGGAGAGCGCACAGCAGAAGATTTAAAGATAAAAGTGGGCACTGCATACCCCAGAGATGAAGAAGTAAAGATGGAAGTCAGAGGCAGAAACCTCATATCAGGGCTTCCCAAAACAATAGAGGCTACGGCTGAAGAAATGCTTGAGGCATTGGCTGAACCCGTATCTGCCATTGCAGACGCTGTACACTCCGTATTGGAGAGAACCCCGCCGGAGCTTGCAGCAGATATCAGCGACAGAGGTATCGTTATGACAGGAGGAGGCTCCTTGCTTTATGGATTAGATAAGCTTATTTCCAAGAGGACAGGCATACCGGTATATATCGCAGAGGACCCCGTATCCAGCGTTGCGCTGGGCACAGGAAAAGCATTGGAATCCATAGATTTGCTTCAAACCTCAGATCTGAACTCCAACAGAAGGATAAGCAGTTATTAAGCCGGAGGCTAGAACTCAGGATTCAGAGCTCAGAACTCAGATTTCGAAAGCTATGGTATTCCTTATGGGTCAGCTTCTGGCTTCTAGCCTCTAGCTTTGAGTATGCCGCTGGGGTCATGGGGGGACAGGGAACCACTGAAAGACACGTATTTTTTCACGGATTAACACGGAAGGATTAATTTATAATGCATAGGAAAGTGTAAATTTCTTTAATCTGCACTTTCCGTTAAATGCGTTTCAAGAAAGGCTTGTCATTGCTATGAAAGTTCGGCCCATTGTCATCCTGAAGGCTTTCGTTTACCGTTTGCGGGTATCGCATATTAATTCTGAACATAGCGTAGTTTCCGTTTCCTAGGCTTCAAAGCCTATTTTTTGAATATCCTCTAAACTATCTCCATAAAAATACCGATAAAATATAGTGATACTTTAAAATATAATGAGAACAGGTGATAAAGTGATTCGAGGATTGTACATATCAGCTTCAAGCGCTGTTTCTGAAGGAAAGAGAATAGACACGATAAGCAATAACATTGCAAATGCCAATACGTCAGGCTTCAAAAAGGACATGTATATTACCCAGAGCTTTCCGGAGATACTCACCATGAAAGTGGGAGGAGAGTCGCTCAGTATAGGCGGCGTGAGGATGCCGGCTCCTTTCAACTATATAGGGACCATGAGCGCAGGTGTCCATACAAGTGTAGTGGCTACCGACTTTACCCAAGGCCATCATGATCCTACGGGGAATCCTTTGGATGTTGCCATATCCGGCAAAGGCTTTCTGGCGGTAGAAGCAAACGGCGGGGAAAGGTATACCCGTGACGGCAGCTTTGTCATAGATGCAGAAGGCTATCTGGTCAATAAAGACGGCTATAAGGTTTTAGGGGAAAAGGGCTACATAAAAATCAGCGGTGAAGATATAAAAATAAATGAAAAAGGTGAAATAACATCGGACGGCGTACTTATTGACAGGCTGAAGCTTGTAGATTTTCAGGATTATAGTGCTTTGATGAAGGAAGGAGATAATCTCTACACTATAATTTCTCAAGAATGGGCCGATAATGATAAGGCTTTCGAAGGCACTGTCCGACAGGCCTTTATCGAAGGCTCCAATGTAAATTCGGTGAGGGAGATGGTAGATATGATAGCCATGCTCCGTACTTATGAAGCAAATCAAAGGCTTATAAAAGCCCATGACGAGTTATTGGGCAAGGCAGTAAATGAAGTAGGAAGATTATAGGAGGTATGAATCATGATGAGAGCGCTTTGGACTGCAAGCACAGGCATGACAGCTCAACAGCTTAACGTAGATAATATATCCAACAATCTGGCCAATGTGAACACAGTGGGCTACAAGAAATCAAGGGCAGAGTTCAAGGACCTTCTATACGAAACCCTGGAGAGAGAAACCGTGAGGGATGGAGAAGGCAAGCCTGTAAGTGTACAGGTAGGCCACGGAGTCAGGACTGCCGCTATAAATAAGTTCTTTACCACAGGAAATCTTGAGCAGACCTCGAATCCCTATGATTTGGCCATAGACGGCCAGGGCTTTTTCAAGGTTATAGGGCCCAATGGTGAAGAATTATATACCAAGGATGGAAGCTTCAAGGTGTCCATAGAGGACGATTCGGCAAGGCTGGTCACCTCTGACGGATATTATATTCAGGGTGACGGCGGAGAAATAGATTTGGGCACTGATATGAAGCAGGTCATAATCGATGAAGCGGGCAATATTGTAGTTAAAAGAACGGATGATACCTTGGAGGAGCTGGGAAGCTTGGTCATAACAACCTTTGCTAATCCTGCAGGCCTGGAAAGTGTCGGCAGCAATTTCTATAAAGCTACCGGCGCCAGCGGACAGCCTGTAGATACAGCCAATGACGGTTCAGGCGGATCTATACTTCAGGGATTTTTGGAATACTCAAATGTCCAAATAGTTGAGGAAATGGTAAAACTGATCCAGGCGCAAAGAGCCTATGAAATAAATTCTAAATCCATACAGACTGCAGATGAGATGCTTGGTCTGGCTAATAATCTGAGAAGATAGGATTTAAGAGGTGGAAATATTGATAAATCCCATTAATTCGGACAATAATATACAAATGAAGGCAGCTTTGGACAATGCTAAAGCCACGCAGGACCAATCCTTCGAAGAAATGCTGCAGAAGGCATCAGCCGGCAAGGATGAAGCAAAGCTTAGGGAAGCATGTGCAAATTTGGAGTCCGTATTTTTGAATATGATGTTTAAAAGCATGAGGAACACCGTAGAAAAATCAGACCTCATGGGTGAAAGCTTTGCTACCGGAGTTTATGAAGATATGCTCTATGAAAAATTTGCAGAGGAGGCCTCCAAGGGCAAGGGCCTGGGCTTGGGAGAACTGCTGTACAAGCAGCTGTCGGCAAATATCAAGATAGATGAAGAGGAATAACATGCTGGACATAAAAGAAATACAGAAAATAATACCTCATAGATATCCTTTCCTTTTGGTGGATAAGATTGTTGAAATCGAATACGGCAAAAGAGCTGTAGGCATTAAAAATGTTACTATGAACGAACCTTTCTTTCAAGGTCATTTCCCCGGCAATCCCATTATGCCGGGTGTTTTGATAGTGGAGGCCATGGCACAGGTAGGGGCGGTTTCCATACTGGCTATGGAGGAGCACAAGGGCAAATTGGCTGTATTCACGGGAATAGATGGACTTAGGTTTAAAAGACAGGTCATACCTGGTGATATTCTGCGAATGGAAGTCACCATGATAGCGATGAAGCGCGGAATAGGCAAGGCTAAGGCTGAAGCTTACGTGGGAGAGCAGCTTGCTGCCTCAGGGGAGCTTATGTTTGCGATAATCAACGGATAAGACAGGGAGACGGCAACCACTGAAAGGCACGGGAATCTCACGAAAAATCCCCAGAGCTCGTTACCTCAGTTTCTGAGCTCTGAGTTCTGAATCCTGAGTTCTTACTTCACAAGAGCCGCATAGATCCCTCGGGTGATGACCTCGGACATCTTCATGATCAGGCTGAGCCTTATGTTGTGCATGGAGAGGAATTCGCCTGATTCTGAAGAATCTACGATGCCTACTATTGATATATCACCTACAGGGGGAAGACTCTTGCCCACACCCTTTCCGGGATGGATAGGGCCATTTTTTATCTGAATGCTGCCGATGCTGTCTTCGTTGCCAAGGCACGCATCGACAGCTATTATTTTATGATCCGGATATTTTTTCTTGATATCATATACATTTTTAGACAAGTTTACCGCATGTACCGGATCATCCAGGGTTCCTATCACGGGAATTCCCAAATTTAATTTGCTGAGAAAGGTGCCTGTGAGCGGGCCTAAGCAATCTCCTATATATCTGTCGGTACCTATGCAAAATACAAGGCAGCTGCCTTTGATATGACGGTTCAGATAACTTGCCAAGATTATATGGGAATCTCTTTGAAAATAATAGGCTTTTGAACACTCCTCCAATATTACCCCTCCTGCCATTGCAAAACGCCGTGATAACGAGGCGTCAGACTCGTTATAAAATGTATATAGGCAGAAAGCTTGATTTATACATCTGATTTATTTAAATGATTTTGTTTCAGTTATTTAAATGAATTTGACCCAATAGGAAAAATGAATCTTTTGTATGATAAGAGAGCATAATATACTATGAATGAGCATTTATAAGATATTTTTAAATAAAACGCAAATTCCCTATTGAAATTTTACGAATTTTTATATATAATCTAATAGTGTCGTCGGGGTGTAGCGCAGATGGTAGCGTACGTGGTTTGGGACCATGGGGCCGCAGGTTCAAGTCCTGTCACCCCGACCATTTTTATTTGGGCGCATAGCTCAGCTGGGAGAGCATCTGCCTTACAAGCAGAGGGTCATAGGTTCGAGCCCTATTGTGCCCACCATATATGAATTTTAACCGTAGGATTCCCTGCGGTTTTTTATTTTATATTTTATCTATAATATTGATAAAATAATAAAATAAGTGTAGAATACTATTAGATATTTAAATAATCATCTAAATAACTGGAGGTTATGATCTTGATAGAAATAAGCAATGTATCGAAGACTTTCGGGGGCAAAAATAAGGCAGTGGATAATATAAGCCTTGTGATTCCTGATGGTGAAATTATCGGTTTCCTGGGACCTAACGGAGCGGGAAAGACCACTACAATAAAAATGATAACAGGAATTCTAAATAGTGACAGCGGCAGCATCAAGATCAACGGCATAGATATCTCGGAGGAGCCCATCAAGGCAAAGAAGCAGTTTGGCTTTGTGCCTGACAGCCCGGATATGTTCCTGAGGCTCAAGGGAATAGAATACCTCAACTTCATGGCTGATGTTTATGAAGTGCCGTCTCAGGATAGAAAGCCCGAGATCGATAATCTTGCAGAAAGATTCAGTATGGCAGAAGCGCTCTTTGACCAGATTCAAAGCTATTCTCACGGCATGAGGCAGAAGATCGTATTGATGGGCGTATTGCTGCATGAGCCCAGCGTATGGATATTGGATGAGCCTATGACGGGCTTGGACCCCAAGTCATCCTTCATTCTCAAAGAAATGATGAGAGAACATGCTGCCAAAAGCAAGACGGTATTTTTTTCTACCCATGTGCTGGAGGTAGCAGAAAAGATATGCGATAAAGTAGCAATAATCAATAAAGGGAAAATATTGTTTTATGGCTCTATTGAGGAAATGAGGCAGCATTTCAAGGGCGATGAATCCTTGGAAAATATGTTCCTGGAGTTGGTAGAAAATGAATAAGATGTTGAAGCTGGTCAAGATCCTCTTGAAAACAAACTTTAAATTTAATAAAAAATCTATAGCCCTGGGAGCCCTGATAGCTATATCTATGCTTCCCATGGCAGCGCTTATATGGACTGCGGCCTGGGAAGGCTACGGCGTTATGGCGTCGGTAGGGCAGCAGGGTATTATAATGTGGACGGCTATTTCCCTGGTGAGTCTGGTTACATTCATATTGGGCATATTTTTCATCATGGGCGTTTTTTATTACTCCAACGATATCGAGCTGCTGCTCCCTTTGCCATTGAAGCCCTGGCAGATACTTGGAGCCAAGTTTGCATCGGTGCTGGTTTATGAGTATATGACCCAGCTGGTATTTTTTCTCCCGGTGCTGGTTTCCTACGGTATAAAGGATAAAGCAAATTTACTTTATTATATTTATGGGGCCATCGCATATCTGCTTTTGCCTATAGTGCCGCTGGTTTTTTCCTCTTTCTTAAGCATCTTTGTTATGCGAAGCTTTAAATTTGTAAAAAATAAGGATCGGATGAAGACGATTTCGGGTATCGTTGCAATGGCAATGGCCATAGGCTTTAACATGATCATACAGAAATTTTCCGGAAGGCTTGGAAATCCTGAGGATATGATGAAACTGCTTCAGCAGGGGAATAATTCTTTGCTTTCCAAATCCCAGGATATTTTTATAATCAACAGATTTATGACCATGGCCCTGACCGATTACCGTGAGCTGCTGCGCTCCATTGGAAGCATGGCATTGGCTATTGCCGGTGCAGCAGCATTTATAGGACTGTTCTTTTATATTGGCGAAAAGTTTTATTTCAAAGGTGTCATAGGCCTGACAGAGGCAGCTCCGGCCAGAAGACCTAAAAGCGGCGCCGCCAAAATGAGCTTGTACAGGAAGCTCAGCGCTTTAAGGGCTTTCAGAGCAAAGGAGTTAAAGCTGCTTTACAGAAGTCCCGTGTACTTCATGAACTGTATTTTGATGAATTTCCTCTGGCCTGTATTCATACTGATACCTTTCTTTGCCGGAAACGAAGACCTGGGGGATATAAGGGAGCTGGCCAGGTATTTGGAAGATCCCGGCGTATTGCCTTATATTTTTGCAGGGGCAGCCGCTGCGGCTCTCTTCATAGGTGCTTCAAATATGATTTCATCAACGGCTATATCCAGAGAAGGGAAGAGCCTATATGTATCAAAATATCTGCCGGTAGATTATAAGACACAGATAAATGCAAAGGCTCAAACAGGTATACTCATGGGCCTTTTGGGAATGATAATGGCTTTCATAGTGCTCTGGCTTGTGTTCTCCTTTCCCATATATTTGATTTTTGCGGCGCTTTTGATGAGCTTGCCCTGCATCTTCTTTATAAACTATGCAGGAATCATGATAGACCTGAAATTCCCCAAATTAAATTGGGACAATGAGCAAAAAGCCGTAAAGCAGAATATGAACGGATTGCTGAATATGTTGATCAGTGTAGCTTTCGGAGCTTTGAATTTCGGCTTGGTTGTCTGGTTAAGGCTTGACTATATTTACGCTTTTATTATGATTTTCGGCTTTTATATCATAGCGGATATGCTGCTGTATAAATTTGTAACCTCATACGGATCAAGGCTGTATAAGGAGTTGTAATAAATTTCAACAAAAATAATGTTGACAAAAGCTATGCATCTGTTGTATTATAGACTTTGTCACGTGGGGAAATTCCCGAGCGGCCAAAGGGGGCAGACTGTAAATCTGTTGTCTCAGACTTCGGTGGTTCGAATCCACCTTTCCCCACCATTTTAAGACAAAAACCCGAAAGGGCTTTTTTGTTGACTTTTTTGGACAAATGTGCTAATATACTTTTGCAAACTGAATAAAGGTTACCTTATCAAGAGAGGTGGAGGGAAGGGCCCTATGAAACCCGGCAACCGGCATTGAGCGCGGTGCCAATTCCTGCAGGATTGTTCCTGAAAGATGAGGATATATTTTCGTTATGAAAATGAGCTTCTCATCAGGGAAGCTTTTTTTAATGCCGATTATGGGCAGATAGGGGGAAACGGAGAACACGGATTTTTACACTGAAAGAGGAACGACTGAAGGATCTTTTCGTGTTGGGAAAGATTCCGTGTTAATCCGTGTTTTCCGTTCTCTTAAACCCGTAAGGAATACCCTAATGCTAGAGGCTAGCAGCCAGAAGCTAGAGGCTGACCTTAAAGTAATACCCTAGAGAAAAAAAGGAGGAGATAAAATGGTAAGAAAGCTGTTTACTTCTGAATCTGTAACTGAAGGACATCCGGATAAAGTCTGTGATCAAATATCAGATGCAGTATTGGATGCTATAATGGAACACGACCCGATGGGAAGGGTTGCCTGCGAGGTCACCGCAACTACAGGTCTTGTACATGTAATGGGAGAAATAACCACTAATTGTTATGTGGATATCCAGAAAATCGTGAGGGAGACCGTGGAGGAGATAGGATATACGAGGGCAAAGTTCGGCTTTGACGCGGATACCTGCGGCGTGATCACTTCGATTCACGAACAGTCTACAGATATTGCAATGGGGGTTGACAAGGCGCTGGAAGCCAAAAAAGGAGAAATGAGCGAAGCTGATGTCGCTGCCATCGGAGCCGGAGATCAGGGAATGATGTTCGGTTATGCCTGTGATGAAACTCCCGAACTGATGCCTATGCCTATATCCTTGGCCCATAAACTGGCCAGAAAGCTGGCCCAAGTAAGAAGAGACGGTGTTTTGGATTATTTGAGGCCTGACGGAAAAACCCAGGTCACTGTTGAATATATTGATGATAAGCCTGTAAGGGTTGATACCATAGTGGTTTCCACCCAACACAGCCCTGATGTGGATCAGGCCACCATAGAGAAGGATATGATAGAGCATGTCATAAAGCCTATCATACCCAAGAATATGCTTGATGATAAAACCAAGTACTATATCAACCCCACCGGCAGGTTTGTAATAGGCGGACCTCATGGAGATTCGGGCTTGACAGGGAGAAAGATAATCGTAGATACTTATGGCGGATATGCAAGGCACGGAGGCGGAGCTTTCTCCGGCAAAGATCCCACCAAGGTTGACCGTTCGGCTTCCTATGCAGCAAGATATGTGGCAAAGAATGTGGTGGCTGCAGGCCTGGCTTCCAAATGTGAGGTGCAGCTTGCCTATGCAATAGGAGTTGCGAAGCCTGTATCAGTCCTTATCGAAACCTTCGGCACCGGAAAGATTGCCGATGATAAAATATCTGAGATAGTTTCCCGGGTATTTGATTTAAGGCCTGCTGCAATAATAAGGGATTTGGATTTGAGAAAACCCATATATAGAAAGCTGGCAGCCTACGGTCATATGGGCAGAACAGATTTAGGAGTGTCCTGGGAGAAAACCGATAAAGCCGATATATTGAAAAAAGAAGCAGGCATATAGAACAAAAACCTCTGAGAGAATACGAGTAGTCATAAGGACAACTTGTGAACCGAGGGTCAAGGTAAACTGAATACGAGAAAAAGCCATATCAATTCTATAACAGTTTTGATATGGCTTTTCTTTGTGTACAAAACAAGATTCGAAATTTGCGAATTTGCAAATTCAAATTTGAGTTGTGAAAAATTAAAATCAGTTATATAATATTACCTATAAGAAAACTGTTGGAAACAGAAAGGTGAATACCATGAAATTTTCGTATAAAAAGCTTTGGAAAATGCTTATAGATAGAGATATGATGAAAAAAGATTTGCTAAAAGAAGCAAAGATAAGCACTGTATCAATGGCAAAGATGGGTAAAAATCAGAATGTCACCACCGATGTGCTGCTCAAGGTTTGCACTGCATTGCATTGTGATATTTCTGATATTATGGAAATTGTGGAAGATGATGAGGTGCAGTAATGGATAAAAAAGATTTGGTAATCAGAAACAGCACCGCTGAATTTTTGATTTTTGAAAAGCAATCCCATGCAGAGGGCATTGAGGTACGCTATGAAGATGGCACACTTTGGTTGACACAGAAAATGATTGGCGAGCTTTTTGATGTGGAGTCCAATACCATAACATATCATCTAAAAGAGATATATTCTTCCGGGGAATTGGAACAAGAAGCAACTGCTCGAAAATTTCGAGTAGTTCAAACCGAAGGAAAAAGACAGGTCGCCCGAAGTATTGTCCACTATAATCTCGATGCAGTTATTTCTGTCGGATATCGGGTAAACTCTGTTCGTGCCACCCAGTTTAGGCGTTGGGCGACTGCTGTTTTATCAAAATTTGCACAGCAAGGCTATGTGCTTGATAGAAAGCGCATGGAGAACGGTGCTTTTCTTGATGAAGATTACTTCGAGCATTTGTTGGAAGAAATCAGAGAAATTCGCCTATCGGAAAGACGATTTTACCAGAAAATTACCGATATTTATGCAACCGCTATTGACTACGATAAAAATGCTCCTACCACCAAAAAATTCTTTGCAAAGGTGCAGAACAAAATGCACTATGCTATTACCAAACACACCGCCGCAGAAATCATTTACAACAGAGCCGATAGTGAAAAGGGACATATGGGGTTGACTACTTGGGAAAAGGCACCTGATGGTAAAATTGTAAAATCCGATGTTTCCATTGCAAAAAACTATTTATCTAAAGATGAAATTGAGGATTTAGGCAGAATTGTATCTGCCTTTTTAGAGCTTGCAGAGTCGGCGGCAAAGCGGCATATTCCTCTTACTATGGAGGATTGGGCAAACCGAATTGACAAGTTTTTGCTTTCTGATGATAGAGATGTCTTGCAAAATGCAGGTAAAATCTCCATGGAAATTGCAAAGGATAAAGCGGAAACAGAATTTGAAAAGTATAGGATTACACAGGATAGATTGTTCGAAAGTGATTTTGATAAGCTACTTGCAGATAAATAGTCTAAACGCTAAACAATAATATTGCTCTTTGGAGGAAACGATATGGTAGTCAATATTGAGAATAAAATTGAAATTTGGAAAAACAAATTACTCGATTTAGGAAAAAGAAACAAGCTAATCAATTACAAGGAAACTAAACGCTCCACATTGCGCATTACAACACCCGAGGTCTACGATTTTTGGGATAGTTTTGTTAAAGATGAAAAGCCTTTGGAATTCCCCTTTTATGATGATATCGAAGATGAGGAGGAAATATCTTTATTTGATGGTGTAGAAACCAATCAAAGTATCAAGGATATGCAAAAGACACTTCGAAATCTTAGAGATAAAGCAAAAACAGCAACAGAAGAACAGGGCATCAATGTTTTATACCTATCTTTTGGTTTCTTAGAGTGGAGCGAATCAAAAGATAGTGAACAATTCTTTAGGTCGCCGCTGATTTTAGTGCCGGTCACTCTTACTGTCGAATCCATTTCCTCACCATATATTCTTTCATTACACGAAGATGAAATACTTTTAAATCCTACTTTGAAATATAAACTTGAAAATGATTTCGGAATATCTTTACCCGAATTTAATGAAGAAGATGATTTAAGGGAATATTTTGCACAGATAAGCACATTGGTTGCTTATAACAAATGGAAGGTAATAGAAGAAACCAGTCTTAGTTTGTTATCTTTCTTAAAAATCAATATGTATAATGACCTGTCTAAACATAAGGACAGTATTATAAACAACCCCATTGTGAGAACAATTAGTGGAGATGTCTCTGCTTCTAATCGAATTCCTGAGGAAATCAACGACTATGATTTTGACACCAAGACAAAACCGATTGATATTTTTCAAGTTGTAGATGCCGATTCCAGTCAGCAAGATGCAATTCTATGTGCCAAAAAAGGCATAAGCTTTGTGCTGCAAGGTCCTCCTGGCACAGGCAAAAGCCAAACCATTACCAACATTATTTCCGAGTGTTTAGCTGAAGGCAAGAAAGTATTATTTGTATCAGAAAAAATGGCTGCATTGGATGTAGTTCATAGAAGATTAACTTTGGCAGGGCTTAATGATTTCTGCCTTGTTTTGCACAGCCATAAAGCAAACAAAAAAGCTGTTCTAGAACAGCTTGAAACGGTGCTAAATTTAGCAAAGAACAAAGCAGAACTCAGCGATGAGGCATATTTAAAATTGGACGCCTTGGAAAGAGATAGAAAAAAATTAAATCAATATGCAAATGAGCTTTTTGAAAAAGTGGAGCCGTTAGGCAAATCTATTTATGAAGTAAATGGTATTCTTGCCAACTTAAATGAATACGAAGATATTATTTTCTCTATTGAAAGTGTTGAAAATGCAGATTTGAGCCGATATAGCCGATACATATATGTGCTGACAGAATTCGTAAATAGCATCGGAAAAATGTCCGAGGGCTACGATGCAAACCCTTGGCGCGGTGCAAATGTTCAAAGTGTGACCAATGAATTGCGACATGATATTGGTGCAACACTACCTAAGCTGATTACAAAATTAGAGAAGCATCAAAACGAATTTCAAAAGCTGCAAAGAGATTTGTCGCTTACTTTGCCCCTCGCTTACTTTGCTATGAAAAAAGCAGTGGAAATATTAAAAATTTCAAAAGACTCCCCCATCATACCCGTTCAGTGGGTTTTTGGCGGAGAAATCTCACCGTTATTTGATGAAGTTTCAGAATGTGAAAACCTAAAAAACAAGTTCTACATAACAAGAAACACGCTATCTGCGCAGTACGATGTCTTATTTAGTTTAGACAAAAACATTCATCTGCCAGAGATGGACACCTTGCAATCGCACACTGCTATTAAAAAAGAGAAGGCACAGCTTGACTCTTACTTAAAAGAAAACAAGCTTTTATGTAGTATTGATAGCGTTGAAAGCTACGGTAAACTGATAAGCGAAAAGTCGCAGACCAAAGAAAAAGTTACTTTCATCAATACTATGAAAGACCAACTGTTAAGTGCGTTTGAAAAGGAAATTTTCGATATAGACTATAATGCTATTTTAGGAAGATATCGAACAGAGTACACATCCTTTTTGAAACGTTTCAAAAGTAGCTACAAGGCAGATAAAAAACAAATGCAATCACTTTATAAAAATATGTCTGCGAAAATCAGCGATGAGATTATTCTATCTGCTATTAATTCGTTAAAGGAAATTGCAGATGCCAAAGAGTGGTTGCAAGAAAACTGCACTTGCTTCAAAAGTACGTTTTGTGATGATTTTTGCTTTGAGAATACAGATTTTCAGCAGATTGAATACAGTTTACTGTTGCACACAACATTAAAAGAAGGCATTGCAACCTTAAATCATTTGCATGATATTGCTTTACAGTCTTACAATATGGAATCCGATTTAATTGCTCATTATTCATTTTTATATAATGGACTTGATACTTCATGGGATAATATTCGAAATGCCCTATCTTGGGGGGCAACATTCCGAATATTAGTAGAAGAAAACAATCTCAATCAAGAATTTGTAGAAAAAATATGTGGAGATAAAGAGATTGTAGACCTTTGCAAAAACCACGAGCAAAGCCTAACGCAGATGATTCAAGATATTGATATAGAGCTAAATTGGTTTGCAAAATTATTTGATGATGCCGACAGTTTGAAAGCAACGGAATTTTCTATTTTGGTTGACAGAATAAACCAATGCAACAATGGTTTATTCTTATTAGAGGAATGGATTGATTTCAGAAATGCAAAAAAGAATTGTCAAGCAGAAGGCTTGACCGAATATATCGAGAAAATAGAAGAAGAAAAGCTTTCTCCGAGCTATATCATACCTGTGTTTCAAAAGAGACTTTTCAGATTATGGTTAGATGCAATTCTACCGAATTACCCTGCTATTTTAAATTTTAGAAGAATTAACCAAGAAAATATAATCGGTGAATTTTCCTCCTTAGACAAGATGCAATTTGAAATTGCCAAAGCAAGAATTAAAAGTAAACTCATCAATGATTTACCTTCCTTTGGTCATTTTACAAATGGAGTAGATGAAATAAGCATCTTAAAGCGAGAACTCTCAAAACGCAGAAAAATTATACCTATCAGAAAACTGTTTCAGCAAATTCCCAATTTGTTACCTACCTTAAAGCCTTGCTTAATGATGTCACCGCTTTCCGTAAGCTTGTTTTTAGAGGCAGAAACCTATCAATTTGATACGGTTATTTTCGATGAAGCATCACAAGTATGCACCGAAAATGCCATCGGAGCTATTTCAAGAGGTAAGCAAGTCATTATTGCAGGTGACAGCAAACAGCTTCCACCTACAAACTTTTTTGGAGCTTCGTTATCAGATGTGGATTACGATACCGATGATGATGAAGAAGATGACGGATATGCATATGAATCTATTTTGGATGAGGCTAATCTTCTGCCGGAAAGAATATTGCTTTGGCATTATCGCAGTAGAAACGAGCATTTAATCGCATTTTCCAATGCGAAAATCTATAAAAACAACTTAATCACCTTCCCATCGAATGTGGACAGAATTTCAGATAATGGTGTCGAATATGTATATGTAAAAGAAGGTTTTTATGATAGAGGTGGTAAAAAAGGAAATATTATAGAGGCAAAAAAAGTGGCTGAGATTGTTTTTGAGCATTTCAAAAAGCATCCTAATCGCTCTATTGGTGTTATCGCTTTTGGCGAGGTACAGCAGCAAGCTATTGACACTGCTATTCGAAAAATGCGTATGGAAAACCAAATGTTTGAATCATTTTTTAATGAAGATAAGGAAGAACCGTTTTTCGTTAAAAATCTCGAAAATGTACAGGGTGACGAGCGAGATACCATCATCTTTAGCATCGGCTACGCAAAAGATGTAAGTGGTGTATTTCGAATGAACTTTGGTCCACTTAGCAAATTCGGTGGCGAACGCAGACTGAATGTGGCGATCACTCGTGCAAAGTATAATGTCAAGCTTATAGGTTCAATTTTACCAACCGATATTGATACAGATAAAATCACATCCGATGGACCCAAACTACTGAGGGCATATATTGATTTTGCCATCAATGGAGTTACTTCACTTTCTCGTGAAATCACAGAAAGTGATATTGTGGAACACGATTCTCCGTTTGAAAAAGCGGTTTATAATTTCCTTGATAGAAAGGGCTACAAGCTTGGTACACAGGTGGGTTGCTCTGGTTATCGAATTGATATGGCTGTAAAGCACCCAACCTTAAGTGGTCAATACGTTTTGGGCATTGAGTGTGATGGCGCGGCCTATCACTCTGCAAGAACAGCGCGAGAGCGTGACCGTCTGCGTCAAGATGTCCTTGAACAAATGGGCTGGAAGATTTATCGTATTTGGTCAACAGACTGGATAAAAGACCCTGTTACCGAAGGCGAAAAGTTAATTGAGGCAGTTGAAGATGCCTTAAAAAACTATGCCATTCCTTATGAGAATATAGGTATTACAAGTACACCCAAAGCAGAAGATTTTGTTTCGATAGAAAAGAAAACAATTTCCGCCGAGGAACAACGAAATCCCTATGGATTCGGAGAAGAAAATGCTGTTTCTTTTTCAAATTTACCTCGCAATTACAGCGGATACCTATCCATAGAGGATTGCATTACGGAAGTTGTCGATAAAAAGTTTCCTATTCACTATGATTTGCTCTGCAAAGAACTCGCTCCACTGCTTGGAAATGAAAAGGCAACCGTAAAGGTAAAGCGAGAAGTGGATTACGGGCTAAACAAACTTGGTCCCAAGATTGTTAGAAAGGGAGATTTTTTCTTCCCGGAAAACTATGATAAAGTTTCTCCTCGACAGGACAATACGAGAAAAATCGACTATGTATCAAAAGAGGAATTAGCCGAAGCAGTGCTACTTGTTCTTGAAAAATGTATCGGTGCAACGAAAGAAACACTTTGTGCCGAAACAGCCAGAGCCTACCACTATAATCGTATGACACAAAGTATTTCTTTGGCAATGGATAAGGCTTTTGAACTGCTATTGCAAGAAAAGCGTGTTGAGGTGGTTGAGGGAAAAGTTGTGAGGATCAGCTAAAAAATATAGAGTTTTTTTATATGAATATAGATTTCAATAAAGTGAAAGAAGATTTCTTGTAGATGTGAAGTAAGGTTTGACCATAGAGTTTATTAATCAATTGAAAAAACAGGTTCGCTACTTATTTTTCCATTGCCATAAACATCAAATCATTGATTATTAGTAAATCAGATTCTATAATTCTTTTTACTTTATTTCTAGATACGTTTGAGATTCTTGTGTTTTAATAATATGAACCAAATCTGCCATGGATGAAAGCAAAAACAACTTTGCCTGTTCCACCTACAAGAGGTTTGGCAAAGAAACCTGCTCCTCTCGCTACATCCAAAAAAGTCAGCTTGCAGCGGTTATTTTGGATGACTTAAAGCGTGTAACCCATTTTGCAAGGCAGTATGATGTGCTTAGCTGCATACCTGATGAGCACTACAGAACCCTGTCCAGTGAATACGCTACCGAGCAAAAATCCTTGCGAGAAAGCATCCCAAAGGCAGAAGCGAGAATGGAAAAGCTTAAAAACCCCCTTACCAATGTGGACAGATTTATTGAAAAGGCTAAGAAATATATAGAGCTTACGCCGAAACTGTCCGCCTTATATCCCGCATTATTAGGCGAGTGTTCACAAAGTATCCTTATGAACATTCGCCTAAATCTCAGGGGTTTTCAATTTGCAATCATAAAGCGGAAATATAGAGAAATAGGCTGTTGACAAAATTTTCTAACAATTATATAATTGTAATGAAACTGAAGAAACTAAAGTAGTTTCTATAAGTCAAAACAAGATTGTTTACCAGCTATATTGAGAGGAGGTCGCTTATGAAAGATTATTTGCAGATAGCGAATAATAAAATTTTTTTCTTTTGCGGCGCAATAATGATTACTTTTATCGTTTTACAGTCACTTTTATTTTTCAGACTTGCCTACAATGAAGGACTAAAGCTGGGGCTGACAAAAGCTAAGATGCTAAGGGCATTCAGAACCGGTGCTATTTCAACCATAGTGCCGACTGTTGCCGTAATAGTTGCATTAATAACCATGGTACCCGTTTTAGGGGTGCCTATTCCCTGGATCAGGCTTTCCGTAATAGGGTCCGCACCCTATGAGCTTATGGCTGCAGGAATAGGAGCTAAAGCCATGGGTGTTGACAGTCTTGGCGGAGCAGGATACAACAGTCAGGTATTCTCAGCGTCTGTATGGATCATGTGCATAGGATCTGTTTGGTCAGTTTCCCTGGTTGCTTTTTTACTGAAAAGGATAAAAAAAGGGTATGCAAAAAATATTACTGCCGACCCAAAATGGAGAACTGTTTTGATGAATGCGGCTTTCCTGGGAGTTTTCTGCATTTTTATTGCCGATCCCATTACAAAGGGCGGGCTTCCTCTGGTGACCTTATTATGCGGAGCATCGATAATGACGGTTTTGGCTTTGATAATCGTCAAGCTCAAACAAAACTGGCTTAAAGAATTCGCCCTTGCTCTCAGCATGATAGGTGCCATGGCGTGCACTGCTTTGTTCTCATATTTGTTTTAGGAGGTGCTTTTGATGATCAGATTGGATGATAAAGCTTTGAGGGAAACCGCATATGAAAGCAAAGTACATATGATCGGCAGGTGCACTCTCATCATCGGGCTTTTGCTTACGTTTCTGCCCCCGTTTATCCTGTGGCTTGCATATGGAATAATACCTCCGCTGAGTAATCTTATCAGCGGTATTATCAGTATTTCGTCGGTTATGATACCTGTATCCGTTGTCGAGATACTCACATTTTCTCCTATGCTGGGCTCGAGCGCAATGTATATGTCTTATTTGACGGGGAATATATCGAACATGAAGATCCCAAGCGCGGCCATAAGCATGGAAGCTGTGGAGGTAAAGCCTTCAACGGAGGAAGGGGACATAATATCAACGATAGCCATGGCAGGCTCCGTAATAGCCAGCGAGATAATAATTATTCTGGGAGTTATCCTTATAGCACCGATAACTGCAAAGCTCAACAATCCTATAATCCAGCCTGCCTTTGAGCAGGTCCTTCCTGCTTTGTTCGGTTCGATAGGAGCATATTATATCCTCAAGGAATGGAAGCTGGCTGTAGCCCCCCTTGCTGCAGCTGTGGCGCTCAGCCTGGTTCCCGGATTGCCCACTGCAATAACAATCCCTGTCTGCGTTTTGGCATCGGTTTTAGGGGCAAAGTTTTTATATAAAAGGGATCTCATCAAAGCAGATGAATAATAGAAGTTATGGGGGTAAGGCATTATGGAATTGAAGTTTGCGCTGCTTAAGGCTTTCTTAAAAGTATTAGGCTTTATAAAAGGTGATAAATATAAATATTCTCAGGAGCATGAAGATAATTTCAGATACATGGATATAAATGAAAAGCTTTGGTGGGGTTATAAGTCCGTAGTAAAGCAGATCGAGAGAGCAGAGAAGGGCAAAGGCATAGAGGAATATTTTGCGGGCCAGGATCTGGATTTCACGGAAGGTGAGCTTTTTAGTGCGGAAAGCAGGATTACCATATCTGCAGGAGGAGATTTAAGCGCGTCGGAGATGATATTTCCCGAAAATACTGAGCGCCTATGGGATGATGTGAGAGATTTTTATTTCGATGGGGATATAGTGTGCGCTAATCTTGAGGCGCCGATAGTTCCGGAGAGGCCTCCTGTGGGGGTACCGGCCATGTGTCTTACAGCTCCCAAGCTCAATATTTCTCCCCAAATGTTTGAAAGGTTTATAGATGAAGGCAGGGGTGTAAACTTCTTTTCTACTGCAAACAATCATAGCCTGGACCAGGGGGAGCACGGCGTTATATCAACCCTGGATTTCTTGGATTCTAAGGGATATCCCCATGTGGGAACGGCAAGGACAAAGGAAGAACAAAATGATATTCCCATAATAGAAAAGAATGGTATAAAAACAGCCTTTATATCCTATACATACTGCTTAAACGGAGAGGACTCTATACCGGGGAAGGAATACATGACCAATCTGATAAGGCTGAACAAGCCGGAGACTGATATATCACTGATAAAAGAACATGTGAGGCTGGCAAAAGAAAAGGGAGCGGACATTATCGCGGCAATGCTTCACTGGAGTATAGAGTTTGAGACTTATCCCATAAAGAATGTAATCGATATGGGACATAGTATCATGGAATGCGGGGTTGATATAATCTTGGGCGGACATGCCCATGTAGCCCAGCCCATGGAGAAATACAGATTCTTTGATCCTTATGATAAAAGGGAAAAGGACGGCTTCATCATCTATTCGCTGGGAGAGCTTGTTTCTTTAAACCTCTTCAGCAAAAACTCAAGGCTCGCTCTGCTATTAAAGCTTGAGATATCAAAGGGCATTGAGAAGGGTTTAAAGATTACCAAAATTACCGGCCTCAAGGCACTGCCCATATATATACTTTTCAAGCCTCTGGAAAACGGAAATACGGATTATAGGATACTGGATCTCAGAAAAACCTTGGCGGATATAAGGAAAGGCAAGAATCCATATGCTTTCTCCCAAGCGGATATACAGGAGTTGGAACGCCTTGAGGAACTGCTATATATGAGGCTTCTGCCCAAAAACAGTTCAAAAATATTGGATTAGCGCGGGGGTAAAAATAATGGAATGTATGAAAATTGAGGAGCTGCTGCAAAAGCTTATAAGATTTAATACCACTAACCCTCCGGGAAACGAAGCAGAGTGCATAATGTATATACATGGGCTGCTGAAAGAAGCCGGAATAGATTCTTTAATACTGGGAGACAAAGGAGACAGGCTTAATCTTATCGCCAGGCTGGAGGGCAACGGATCAAAGCCTCCTCTTCTAATGTACGGTCATGCGGATGTAGTTACTGCGGCTAACCAGATATGGCAGCATCCGCCTTTTGAAGGGATTATTGAGGACGGATACGTATGGGGCAGGGGTGCACTGGATATGAAAGGTGCAGTTGCAATGATGATATCTGCCGTTCTCAGGGCCAAATCCGAAGGCTTTATACCCTCCGGAGATATAGTCTTGTGCATCGTCTGTGATGAGGAAAACGACGGGATATACGGAGCCAAATATATAGTGGATAATTATCCTGAGCTGTTCAAAAATATCAAGTACGCCATAGGAGAGATCGGCGGGTTCACCATGCCTATAGGCGGCAAGAGATTCTATCCCATAATGGTGGCGGAGAAACAAAGATGTGCCATCAGGGCAACTGTAAAAGGGCAGGGAGGCCACGGCTCTATGCCTGTGAAGGATGGAGCCATGGCAAAGCTCGGGGAGCTTTTGGTCAGGCTCAATAAGAGCAGGCTTCCTGTTCACATAACTCTCCCTGCGAAGATGATGCTCCAAGCCTTATCATCAAATTTGGGTTTTCCGACAAACATCGTATTGAAGTCGCTTTTGAACCCTGTGCTGACGGATAAAGTCCTTGACTTGCTGGGGGATAAGGGCAGGATATTTGATCCGGTGCTTCATAATACTGCAAATGCTACGATAGTCAGAGGGGGAGAAAAGATAAACGTCATTCCCTGTGAGATAAGGCTGGATTTCGACGGCAGGATACTGCCGGGATTTGCACCGGAGGATATTATGGGTGAGCTGGGCAAGCTGGCTGGAAGAGATATAGAGCTGCAGATTTTATCCTATGATAAAGGACCGGACAGGATCGACATGGGCATGTTCGAGATTTTGGGGTCCATTTTAAAGGAAGGGGATAGAGAGGCCATACCCATTCCTTTTATAGTCAGCGGCGTTACGGATGCCAGGTTTTTCTCAAAGCTGGGCATACAAACCTATGGCTTTACGCCCATGATCCTCAAAAATGACATAGATTTTTCAAGGCTCATACACAGCGCTGATGAAAGGATACCCGTAGAAGCGTTGAGTTTCGGAGCAGAATCGATTTATAAGCTCATAGTTGGATATGACGGATGATTGAAATTCAGACAAAATATGTGATATCATTATTTTAGCATATTGACGGGATGTGATCGGGATTGAAGGATAGGATAATCGAATCTGTTTCAAAATATATAAACCTCTACGGAGTAAAAAGATTTACTGTTGATGATATAGCAAAGGACTTGGGAATAAGCAAGAGGACCATCTATAAGTATTTTGACAGCAAGGATCATATCGTAAGCGAGTTCATAAGGTTGAGTATAGAGGATAATAACAATAAAACCCTGGAAGCCGTTGAAAAGGAAGAGACACTGCTGGGCAAGATCAATGCGGCTCTCCTTTCCCATCACAAATATAAGATGCCCTTGGATATTTTGCAGGATATAGAAAAGTACTATCCTAAGGACTGGGAGCGGATAGAGGAGCAGATGAAGTTCAAGCTGGACCTGATGAAGGAGCTTGTGAATGATGGTATAAAATCAGGCAAGCTGCGGGAAGACATAAACGTGGAAGTGCTAAGCTTGATTTTGGAGAGATCCTTTAGGGCTATTTTTGAATATGACTTCCTTATAAAAAGCAATTTGAATATCAATAATGCAGTGAAGGAAATAGAAAAGATCATATTATTCGGCATATTGAAAAAAGAGGAGTGAAGGATTTCACTCCTTTATTAATTATGTATACACTTTTTGTCTCATATTGCCGATAAACTTAACAGACGGATAAAGAGGTGATGGAGATGAAAATATCTAACGATATTGCTAAGATATATGGCACGGTCCAGGAACAAAAAGGCAGCGAAGCAAAAATTGATGGAGCCAGGACGGCTCCAGGCATAAAAAGCAATGAAGGGCAATGCTCCATTGAAACTATAAGAATTCCCAAAAATCATGGCACCGCTTTGCCTCCGGAAATAAGACAGGCTCTGGAAGCCATATTCGGGAAGGAAGTGCTCCTTGATAAAGAGGCTGTACAAATATTGAAGACCTATATGGACAAATTCCCGGGCAGCCTTGACGATAAAATTCAGGTCATACAGAATCTTTTGAGCAAGGAACTGGATATAAATATGACCAATTTGAAGCTGGTGCATGAAGCTTTGTTCGGCCGTGAGGTCGGTGAGATCATAAAGGAGCTGGGAAAGGATTATGGCATCGGCTTTCAAAATACCGGTGAAAAGAGCATAGAAAGCTTGGCTGAAGAGGTTAAAAGCTTATTGGCCCAGGGAGTATCTTTGAACAGAATATGCGACTTATTGGAATCGGAAGCTTCGGATATGAGCCCAAGAGCAAAAATTATCCTAACAAAGGCGGTCAATGAAGGCCGCCAGGCTGCAGCCTACAGGATGGATGATCTGGGACAGAAAATAATAATTAAGGCATTAAAGGATGCTGCAGAAGAAGATATAGAGGAAGGTGCAGGCAAGACGGGGCATAAAAACCGAGAAAGCAGCATAGCTCCAACCTTTGAGATGAAGGAAGGGGCGGAACAGGAATATATAGCTTCAGTGCTGGGCACCGCCGGATTGGGCGGAAAGAATTATTTGGTCACGGAAGTGACCGCAAGGCTTAGGGCGGCGGGCCAAAGCTTCAAAGAGTTCAAAAGGGATATAGCAAATAATCTGGATATGGCTGTGAGGCATATAGAGGAGTCGGGAGCCTCCGGTATCAATAATGCAAGGATCGATTTGCAAAAGACCATAGATTCATTGGATAAAGCTATACTAAAAAGCGATATAGCATTATTTGCAGATATGAAGCTGGAAAAAGAACTGGTAAAGGCAGACAGTCAGCTCCAAAAAGCAAAAACGCTCCTGGATATGGGCGAATATGATAAGGCCTGCAAGCTGGTGGAAAAAGTAAAAACCACCATTGAATCATTGAACTGGAAGCCTTCCAATACGAGGGTCCTTCACTTTGCAAGCTTAAAGGAGGGCTTTGAAGAGGGCAAAAGTTCTGAAAACAAGCTTAAGACTGCTCTGAAGGGCTTGACACAAAACTTTTCTCAAGAGGACTATACACCGAGAAAGGTGTATGAAGCCTTAAGGCTTCTGGGAAGCGATCATGAAGGAGAGGCTGCCAGATTCCTTGCAGGGGAGAATGTCAGGGAAGAAGAACTGCACAATAATATCAAGTCTTTGCTTTTTAAGCTTTCTGAAAAGGGCAATCCTATGGCGGAGCTGGCACAAAAGGTCACAGGAAGCCAATTATTGAACAGGACGGATAACGGGACGCTGCAGACCATGTTTTTTGCACTGCCCTTGACTATCAACGGAAATGTCAGCGATATGAAAGTATATATCAATTCGAAAAAAGATGAGAAAAAGCTTGATTGGCAGAATTGCAGCATTTTTTTCCTCATAGATACAAAAAAATTGGGTGAGACAGGTGTTTTGCTGCAAGCCTCAGGGGGAAATCTCAGCATTACGGTGAAAAACGATAGAGAGGATTTGAAGGACAGAGTAAGCCCGCTGCTCATGGGATTTAAGGAGAATTTAAAGGAATTGGGCTATGAAGTGAGCAGCATCGGATTTGCAAGGCTCAGTGCCAAAGAGGGAGAGCAGCAGATGGCTTCAAGCCGTATGATCAATACAGCAGCAAATTCAATCAATCCTATGAAGAAAGGATTTGACATAAAAATATGATTTACAGGAATATCAACCAAGTAAAAAAAAGAGCCAGATCGGGACCTATGGCTGCAGCTTTGAATTATGACGGCAGCGGTGACGGTGCTCCGACGGTCACGGCCAGCGGTAAGGGACTGGTGGCGGCAAAGATCATCGAGATGGCCAAAGAGCGGAGCATACCCATAGAGGAGGATATGAGCCTGGTGGCAGAGCTCATAGATATGGACCTGGGAGAGAATGTGCCTCCTCAGCTCTATTCTGTAATAGCAGAGATATTGCTGCTGATCGAAAGAATGGAGAACGTTTTTTAGAACTCAGGGTTCAGAACTCAGGATTAGGGTCGGGCTGCACTGTCATTCTGAACGTATGCCTTTTTTAAACTACAAATGCATTTATTGTGTTATATATAATAAAGATTTTTGCGATGGAATCAATGTAAAGATTAAGAGGGTTTTTGTCGATACTTTATATGTATGATTTTGGAGGTGTGATTTTGAGAATATATGAAGAGCAGGAAATAATGGATATGAAGCCTCAGGAGCTTACAGCTCTTTTGTATCAGGCATTTTTAGAAAAATTGAGGGCATCGATAAAAGCTTTGGAAGAAGGAGATGCAGTAGGCTCAAATTACCTCTTGCAGGGCTGCAATGATATATTGGAAAGGCTCGGAGCAGGGATCAATTATAAGGCAGGGATCATCGCAGACCAGCTGGAGGCTTTGTACAGCTTCTGCGCTGAAACGTTGATAGAGGCCAATATTAAAAAGGATAAAGCGCTGATGGAGCAGGTGTTGACTATTATGGAGAACATATCCCAAGCCTGGTCTGCGGCGATGGAGATATCCGATATGGAAACAGGAAGCAATAATAAGCTGGGCTCTTATGAGGATCATTTGTATTATCAGCCGGCCAATGTTGATATCGCTGAATAAGCCGGATTAAGGAAGGGAGAATAGGATATGAGGATAAACACTAATATCCAGGCAATAAATGCCTACAGACAATTAACCGTCAGTCATGGGAAGGTTTCAAAAAATATTGAAAAGCTGTCTTCCGGCTTGAGGATCAACAGAGCTGGCGATGATGCGGCAGGCCTTGCCATATCGGAAAAGATGAGGTCTCAGATAAGAGGGCTCAAAATGGCAGAGAGAAACACCTTAGACGGAGTATCTTTGATACAGACGGCAGAAGGTGCATTGCAGGAAGTGCACAATGCATTGCAAAGGATGAGGGAACTGTCTATACAAGCAGCCAATGGAACCATGGAAGCCAATGACAGGCTGGCAATCCAAAATGAGATTGACCAGTTGACATATGATATAGACAGGATCGCAAAGACCACTCAGTTTAATGCCAATCCTCTTCTGAGGGGATCGCTGCTGTCAAGACCCGTTATAACCACCAACTCACCGGAAATAAAGTATGCAGGAAGCGGCACCTGGAAGGGTGATGTGGCAGCAGAGCCCAGCGAAAGAGGAGAAGTGGAGTTGCAACTGAGTGGTTTACCGGCGGACGGTGAATACCTAGTTATAAATGGGAAGTATTATGAATTTGAAGCTATACCAACACCACCAACACTGCCTAATGGGGTTACGGCAGGCAGTATAAGGGTGGATATAGGTGCTGATGCGAAAGCAACCCTAAATAATCTGTTGAATGCCATTGCAGAAAACGATAAAACCTTTGATGTTGACGCAAGCCGAGCTACACTTGGAACAGACAGCGTTAAGCTCGTAACTGCTAGAAATATGTCCCCTTTGGAAGCAAGAAAAATCAAAGTAGATTCTATTAATGCTGCATCAGCAACGTTTAATAAGATAATAAATCCGCCAGCAACTGATGTGAGCAATTTAGATGCCAAGAATATCTCAACCAACTGGAAGACTACCTATCTTAATTTCACCGAGCTTCCTAAAGTCGGAGATAAACTTATTGTTGATGGGTTTGAGATTGAATTTGAGGATGCATCCGTACCTTATAACCCTCCTACAACAACAAAAGCAGTAGTCGGAGTAAAGGACAGAACCGTATATGATGTGATGGCAGAGGTATACAATGCCATAACCTCAGCCAAAAACAAAGGCCAGGTGACAGCGTTGGCAGATTTTAAGGTAAACGGGAACTCTTTGATACTCACTACGAACAAAACCGATGACGGAGCTGGCAACGGCTTGGAGATAGAATACAGGGACAATGATTTTGAGACCTATGCAGGTAAGGATATGGATATAAACCTTCAGATAGGAGCCAATGACAGCGAGAGCATGAAGCTTCTCATAGGCGTAGTGGATGCGGCATTCCTGGGTATAGGCAGAAAAGCGGACCATAAGGGCGTAATATCCACCGCAGGGGTAGATGCGGAAGCAGGTATAAGCATCATGAGCGAAGAGGATGCCAATAATGCCATAGGATTCTTCGATAATGCCATAAGGATGGTATCCGAATCCCGCTCAAGGCTGGGAGCATATCAGAACAGGCTTGAGCATACCGTTTCCAATATTACTACAACGGCAGAAAACATGACGGCAGCAGAATCAAGAATAAGAGACGTAGATATGGCATTGGAAATGTCCGAATTTACCAAGAACAGCATAATAAATCAAGCGGCTACAGCTATGTTGGCCCAGGCCAACCAAATGCCCCAGGGCGTACTAAAGCTATTGCAATAGAATGAGCCACCATGACCCATAAGGAATACCCTAGAGGGATAGGATGTGATCAGATGAAAGTCAGAAACGTAGGAAAAGTAGATATTTCAGGTACACAAGCAAAAAAGGTGAAGGATGAAGCTTCAGTATCCTTTCGCGAAGTCATGTCCACCCGAAGAGACGAGATCGATGCAGATAGGCTGAACAGGCTCATGGAGGATATAGATGAGCAGGGTAAGATACTGGCTGATTCTATGACCGTTGAGGATCTGAGGGATTATAAGAAAAAGGTAAAGGAATTTTTATCCGAGGCTGTTAAATATGGCTTAAAGGTTCAGCAAAGCAGAGGATTTAACAGAGGTGGAAGGATGAGAATATACAAGACCGTCCAAAAAGTAGACGAAAAGCTCCTGGAATTGACAGACGCTGTAATAAATAAGCAAGAGAAAGGGATCAAGGTTTTAAGCCTTATAGGAGAGATAAGGGGACTTCTTCTTGACGTATATGCCTGATGAGCATACTTTATCTGAAACATCAGCCGACTCGTGGTGAGTCGGCTTTTTATTTTTTGCATCAGGGCTTATATAATGGCTTTATCCGCGGAAATAAAACAATGACCGGTCGGAAAGGTCAGGCTTGGATAAAGCTAAAATATTGGAGGAAGTCAGCCCGCTGATCATTTCATCTATCAATAAGTATGCAAAAAGCAAGGGGGAATTTGAGGACCTATATCAGGAAGGAGCATTGGCAGTACTTGAGTCTTTAGACAAATATGAGCAAAACAAAGGTGTTAATATGTTTTACTATTTAAAGCTTCAGCTTAAATTTTTCTACCTTAACTATAAAAGGTATGAAAAGAAAACAGTATCTCTCGATGAACCTATAGGAGAAGGAATAAGTTTGGCAGACGCTCTAGCAGATGAAAGCAGCGATGTGGAGGATATAGTTTTTGCCAATTACGAAAGCCAAGAGGCTTATAAGGCTCTGCAGGATTTAGCAAGCGAAGAAAGATATATGATTGAGCAAAGCATAATACACCGCAGAACCCTGGATGATCTGTCAAAGGAATTGGGTATGAGCAGAACAACACTATTCAGAAGAAAAAATAAAATTTTAGACAAGCTATCCAATAGGCTGATAGGCAAGTGGGGAACATAAACCACCGATATATAAAATAATCTATTCGCTTACACGTTTTAGCAAAAATGTTTCTTGTTCTTGTTTTAAAAGGCGGTTATCAATCTTTCTTATATCTTCCCAGACATAAGAAAGCTCGGTTTTGATTGACTTGACATCAAGCTTTATCAATTTAACATCAGATTTGATCGCCTTTACTTCTTTTTCCAGATTGATCTGCCTTGCTTCCAGTCTGCCATAGCCTGCTTCCAGTCTGCCATAACCTTCTTCAAGTCTGTCATAACCTGCCTCCAGTCTAGTCTGACCTTCTTTTAAGCCTCGGATGTCAGTTTGCATTTGCTCCAGAATATGTAGGATTTTCTCTTCATTATTCATGGTATCCACTCCTCATTATAAATTTATCAGTTCTGAGCAATAAAATCAATTCTATTTCTTCAACAATTTATAAGCCTGCTAAGCCTTAGATTTCAGCTCCGTCTCCAATTCCGTATACCTGTTGATCATGTCATCCAAAGCTTTGCTTAAGCTCAGCACCTCATTGCATAAAGGATCCGGATTCTTAGCGAGCATAGTATTCAATCTATCCCTCATTTCGCCTATAATATCTTTTAACATAGATAATTCTTCATATTTTTTATCCATCGCTTTAATATTGAGCACCTCCTGTAATATCGGGACACTTAGTCCAAAACATATATACATTATACTGGACTGCAAGTCCATAGTCAAGGAAAATTATCCATTTAGTCCAACATATTTATAATTGGACGATATGTGCTAAAATGAAAATTGAGAGGTGGTCATATATGTCATTTGGCGAAAAGCTTGCTATGCTTCGCGGAGAAAAGAACATGAGCCGCAATGAGCTGGCAAAGATTTTGAACATATCCTATTCTTCTATTTCAAAATATGAGACAGAAATAAGATTCCCTGATCAGGATATGTTAAGAAAAATTGCCGATTATTTTCAGGTGTCAACGGATTACCTGCTGGGAAGAACCGATGTACGATATTTTTATGATGAATATGAAGCGGGAGAAATCTCATCTGTCTCTGAAACAGCTTCTTATCATGATTTTAATAAAGATGAGCTGCCTGAAGAAGCCATTAAGCAGATAAACGATTACATAGAATTTATTAAGCAGAAATACAATTCTGACAGCAAGTAAAGTCTGAGTGCGTTATCCGGGAGCGAAACTAAGGTTAGCTGCCGGTTAAATGATTTTTATCCGGTGAGGGGAGATTGGATGAGCAAGATTGACGATATCTACAGGTCTGTCATGAAATTGCAGGAAGAAAAGCCTTCGGGAGTATCAGCCAAGGAGGTTGCCGAGCTTATTGGCTTGGATAGGTCAAATGTAAGCAGGTATCTGAATATCATGCACAAGGAAAGAAAGCTGATAAAGGCAGAAGGAAGGCCGGTCCTGTATAAAGCCATGACATCTGCTCCTCCTACTGCTTCCGAAAGAAAGGGTAAGGAAGCCTATTTCAACAGTCTGGATAAGCTGGCAGGATCGAAGCAGAGCTTGGGCCTTCCCATTGAAAAGGCCAAGGCTGCCATAATATACCCTCCCAAAGGGCTTCATACATTGCTTTTAGGAGAAACAGGAGTAGGCAAATCCTTGTTTGCTGAGCAAATGTATGAATACGCCAAGGAGACCGGGGTGCTGGGTTCCGATGCGCCTTTTATAAGGTTCAATTGCGCTGATTATGCGGATAATCCGAGTTTGCTGACGGCTCATATATTTGGAGTCAAAAAAGGCACGTACACAGGTGCGGATAAGGATAAAGACGGCTTATTGAAACAAGCCGATAAAGGAATATTATTTTTAGACGAGGTCCATAGATTGCCCCCTCAAGGCCAGGAAATGCTTTTCACCTATATTGACAAGGGCTGTTACAGTCCTTTGGGCGAGACGGATAAGCTTCACTATGCAGAGGTGCGGATAATAGCTGCAACTACAGAAAATCCGTCATCCTATTTGCTCCAGACCTTTTCCAGAAGGATACCCATGGTAATATTGCTGCCAAATCT
Organism: Lutispora sp. QWL-02; assembly: GCF_058315355.1. NCBI lineage: Bacteria > Bacillati > Bacillota > Clostridia > Lutisporales > Lutisporaceae > Lutispora > Lutispora sp. QWL-02. The sequence continues at coordinate 4,059,043 of NZ_CM177762.1, read as the reverse complement.
GTCCGAAAGGTCCCTATCTGAAAGATATTCGCTCATAGATGCATTCATAAAAGAGGAATCCCGCAGAGTGGGAAAGAGCATATACATAAATAAAAACGTCATAATATCCTTGCTTCTATATGATTGTCCCAATAATATAGGTCAGCTTAAAAGCGATATACAGCTGTCCTGCGCCAAGGCATTTTTGAATTACAAGGCTGCCGGGAGCAGCTATCTGATAATCAATCAATGCGATCTGCCCAATCATGTGAGAATGGGAATGATGAACATCAAGGAGCATAGAAAAGAAATCGACGAGCTGCTGAGCTCAGCCCAGGATGTTCTGAAATTCAGCGAGGAGGATGAGCCGCCTTTGCAATTGACACATGAAAATGAAGGCATTGGAGAGGATTTCTACAGCATTATAGAGCAAAAGATCGATTCTCTCAAAACAATAGGAATGGAAGACACGGATATAAATGAAATATTAAATCTGGATATCAAATCTCATTTTCAAAAATACATAGGGGAGATCAGCCAAAGGTTCATAAAGGACGAGATAACAAATGTCGTAGACGGAAATGTTTTAAAGGCCGTTGAGGAAATACTGGCCCTTGCAAAAGCAAACTTAGACAGGGAGTATGATGAAAAGATATATTTTGGGCTGTCGTTTCATCTGGAAAGAAGCATTGAAAGGATCAGAAGAGGGGAGAAGATATACAATCCCAAATTGAACTTTATCAGGATCAACTACGAGGAAGAATTCCTCTTTGCCATGAAAATGGCAAAATTGATAGACCGCAGATTTAATATAGAGATTCCGGTTGATGAAATAGGTTATATCACCATGTTTTTTACCGCAGATCCGCTAAAGATTGCCAAGGAAGAGATGCCCAAGGTAAAGGTTGTTGTGGCCATGCATGGGAGAAGTACGGCAAGCTCAATGGCAGAAGTAGTAAATAATTTAATAGGTGCGGAATATGTAGTGTCTATAGACTCGCCGTTGACCATGAAGCCGGAGAGCATATATAAAATTGCCAGGGACAAGATATTGGAGCTCGACCAAGGTGAGGGGGTCATTCTCATGGTAGACATGGGTTCCCTCACAAATTTCGGATTTATGATCGCGGAGGAGACCGGAATCAATGTCCAGACAGTGGATATGGTGAGCACTCTTATGGTTCTGGATGTGGCCAGAAAGGCGATGATGGGATATGCAATAGACGAGATAATGGATTCATTGTCCGGCAGGAGCTGCGCTATCAGCACTAAAGAAGAAAGGCCGGATAAGAAGAATATCATCCTTGCCGTCTGCTTTACGGGAGATGGGTCCGCTAAAAGGATATCGGGCATGATCAATAAAAAGATTGGAAATAGGAATGTAAAAGCAGTGCCGGTAAGCATAATAGATAAAAAATCTCTCCGGGAACGGGTCGCAGAAATGGAGAAAGGCCATAATATCTGGGCCATAGTGGGCACCGTAGAAATAAAAATGCGGGGAATACCCTTTATATCAGCCGTAGATATATTAACACCCGAAGGTGATAAGAGGCTAAGGGATATAATCGATGAAGGAGAGCTGTATTATAAGATGGGAGATTCGCTGGACGAACATCTGATACATATCAGCGGCGAGAAGATAATAAAGGATGCTAAAAATTTCATCATGGAAGCGGAAGAGAGATTAGAAACAAAGCTTTCCAAAGATGTAAAGGTAGGGATGACCATGCATATATGCTTTCTTTTGGACAATATGCTGTCAGGTGCGGTTACTAAGCCTTTTGACGGATTATCCCATTTTAAAGACAGGCATTCCTCAGATATGGATATAATAAAGCGATCACTAAAAGATATTGAGAGGGATTATAGGGTAAGCATAGGTGACGATGAAATTGCTTATATAGTGAAACTATTTAAAGAAAACGGAAATACAGTGCAATAGTGTGCGAAAGAACGCACACTATTTTGTTTTAATGCACAGATAGACAGCACAGATACCTGCTTGAAATATAGCAGAATCGGTTTAGTTGCTATGCTTAGATGCATAAGGGAAAAATATATGATTGGCATGATAGTTGCTTTTATTATAAACAAAGGTTCTTACTATATAAGTGGGGGAGGGATTGTTATATACAATATTTTGCTGGTATGCTCAGCGGGCATGTCTACCAGCCTGCTGGTGACAAAAATGAAAAGAGCGGCTGAGGAGCAGGGGATAGAAGCTGAGATAAAGGCTGTTGCAGAAGCAGACCTGAAGAACAATTCAGAGGGCATTGACGTACTTTTGCTGGGACCTCAGGTAAGATATATGCTTCCGAAGATGAGAGCTATGATGGGGCCTATGGGAATACCTGTAGATGTGATCCCGAGTTCGGATTATGGGCTGATGAATGGAGAGAAGGTTCTCATGCAAGCAGTATCTGTCATCAAAGGCAAGTAATATCCATTGTTTATTTTGAAGGGGGTATAAAAATGAGCTTCAATAGTTGGATGGAGAAAAAGTTCGTGCCGGTAGCGGGAAAGATCGGCTCTCAAAGGCATTTAGCAGCTATAAGGGATGGTTTTATCGGTATCATGCCTATTGTTTTAGCAGGATCCTTTGCAGTTTTGCTGAACAACACCTTAGGCGCCTGGATCAAACCTCTTGGCAGCATTTTGGGACCCATAAACGGAAATGTATGGTGGGGAACCTTTGCGATGATAGCCTTGCTCGCGACTTTTTCCATCGGCTACAATTTAGCTAAAGGCTATGGCGAAGACGGTTTGGCAGCAGGGGTTATTTCCATAGCATCCTTCATAGTTACTCTTCCTCAGGCTCACGGAGAGGCCGGATGGGGTTATCTGTTCTGGGGGTACCTGGATGCCAGAGGATTGTTTACCGGTATCATAGTAGCATTGATTGCTACGGAGATTTTCGTAAAGCTTACGAAGAAAGGCTTGGTAATAAAAATGCCGGACAATGTGCCGCCTGCCGTAGGCAAAGCATTTGCTTCGGTAATTCCCGGATTTGTCGCCATCTTCATCTTTGGTGCCTTGACCTATATAATCAGTGCATTAGGTCTGGGAAGCTTATACGACATCATACTAAATGTTATTCAAAAGCCTCTCATGGGGCTTGGTCAAGGTATGACATCGGTAATTTTGATCCCGATACTGATAAATCTCCTTTGGTTCTTTGGGTTACATGGAGCCAATATTTTTGAGCCCATCATGCAGAGCATTTATTTGCCTGCTCTGACTGAGAATTATGAGGCGGTGATGAATGGATTGCCGGCTCCGCATCTTATCACAAAAGCTTTTTATGACTCATATATACATCTGGGCGGATCAGGTGCGACTTTAGCACTTTTGCTGGCCATATTTATTGTAGCTAAGAAGAAGCAAGACTATAAAGCGGTTGCAAAGCTATCCTTGGCACCGGGAATATTCCAGATAAATGAATCTGTCATGTATGGCCTTCCTATAGTGTTGAATCCTGTGCTTTTTATCCCATTCCTGATAGTTCCGGGCGTGCTTTCATTTATTGCCTACCTGGCTACGGCATTGGGGATTGTTCCTCCCACTTATGTAGCGGCACCATGGATTTCTCCCGTGGGCATAGGAGCATTCTTGGCAACAGGAGCTAAGGGAATAGGCAGCGTAATGGCGGCGCTGTTGGCATTGGTCAACTTTGCAGTGGCCACTTTGATATACCTGCCCTTTGTAAGGATAGCAGAGAAGCAGGCATCAGCAGGGGAGAAAGACAAAATAGTGACGGCTGCAAAGGGTGAAAAATTTAATGCCTGATATATAGAAGGCCTTTGGTTGTCATCCTGAAGGCTTTGCCTGAAGGATCTTGTTCAAGATTCTTCAGGCGCTTTGCTCCTTGAGAATGACAGAAAATGCTTTAATTTATCACTGAACTAACCCGCTCTAATTCCAGTATAGACTCGACTAATATTCAGCGGGGGTTGAATCCCTCACTGAATGAAGTCTCGTTCAAGAATAAACTATGCCCTTACCACTAAAGTATAAATCAATACAAGGAGAGATAGATATGGAGCTGGAATTAATAATAATGAACATAATCAACTTCAGCGGCGAATCAAGAAGCCTTTGCATGGAAGCTATCGGTTATGCCAAGAATGGGTATTTTGAAAAGGCCGGAAAAGCTCTCGAAGAGGCAGGTGATAAGCTATCTGAGGCTCATCAAAGCCAAACCCGGCTGATACAGGAAGAGGCAAGAGGAAAAGGAGAACCCATATCCCTCCTGTTGGCTCACGCTCAGGATCATCTGATGAACGCCATCACCATGCGCGATATGGCAAATGAATTTATAGAATTATATCGGGCAGTAAGAGAAATAAAAGGAGCAGAAAGCCATGAATAAGCTTGGAGTCTCTATTTACCCGGATAAATCTTCCCCGGAGGCAAATAAAAGTTATTTAAGCCTGGCTTCAAAATATGGCTTCAGGAGAGTGTTTATAAATTTCCTGACTGTGGAAGGCAAAGATTCGCTGGGGAGATTCAAGGATATAGTCCGATATGCGGGAGCATTGGGCATGGAGGTTATAGCGGATGTATCGCCTTCGGTTTTCAGAGATTTAAAAGCAGATTACAGGGATCTTACTATATTTCATGAAATAGGCCTGGCGGGAATAAGGCTTGACATTGGATTCAGCGGCATTGAGGAGAGCATCATGTCTTTTAATACTTATGGAATAAAAGTAGAACTGAACATCAGCAGCGGCACCAGGTATTTAGACAATGTGATGAGCTTTTTGCCAAATAAGGATAATATCATAGCATGCCATAACTTTTATCCTCATAGATATACCGGCATATCCCGGGAGCATTTCGTGAAGACTACGGAAGGCTTCAAAAAATACGGGATCAGGACTGCAGCCTTTGTATCCTCTGATCATGCAAGCTTCGGGCCATGGGACGTCAATGAAGGGCTTCCTACCTTAGAAGAGCATAGGGGACTGCCCATAGAGGTGCAAGCCAAGGATTTGCTGAATACGGGATTGATAGATGACATAATAATATCCAACTGCTACGCATCGGAAGATGAGCTAAGTGCATTGGGAGAAATAAATAAGGATGTCCTGGAGCTTGATGTTGAAACATATGTGGATCTTCCTAAGGTTGAGAGATATATTTTGTTTGAGGAGCTTCATATCAACAGGGGCGATGTTTCCGAATACATGATAAGATCAACTCAAAGCAGAGTGAAATACAAGAACTATGAATTCAAGCTGATGAATCCCATAGATATGGGAAAAGGCCATATTGTTATAGAATCCAGTCTATATGCCCATTACGCCGGGGAATTGCATCTGGTACTGAAGCCCATGAAGAACAGCGGCAGATCGTCGGTGGTAGGAAAGATCGTTGATGAGGAAATATTCTTGCTGGAGCACATCAAGCCTTGGCAGAAGTTTAGGTTAAATATATCGCCATGCAGGAGAGGATGTCATGTTTAGAAAAGAAGCAACATTATCAAATGAAACAGGCTTACACGCCCGCCCAGCATCCATGCTTGTAAGGGAAGCCGCCAAATATGGCTGTGATATAAAGATAATTAAGGGTGAAAAACAATATAATGCAAAGAGCATAATGAGCATAATGAGCATGGGTGCTATAAAAGGAGATGCCCTCATAATTCAAACAGAAGGCCCGGATGCTGAAAGGGCTGCCCTGGAGCTGGCAGATTTTATTGAAAACAAGATAAGGGATTAGGAGGTGACCTTGTGAGGGGCTTGGGGATTTCAGCCGGCATTGGAATCGGCAAGGCATTTGTTTATAAAGAGCCTGAATTAAATATATCAAAGGAGCATATATCAGACCCTGAGGCGGAGCTTCAAAGGCTTCAAGAAGCTATCAGCAAGGCTGCGGGGCAGATCGATGACCTCTATGAGATGACCTTAAAAAAGACAGGGAAAAAGGAAGCAGATGTATTTGCCGCTCACAGAATGTTTCTGGAGGATCCGGAATACTTATCGTATATTAAAGAAAAGATCCTTGGGGATAGGGTAAACAGCGAATGGGCCCTTCGTGAGGCAGCCGATTTTTATACATCTCTGTTTGAGGCGATGGAAGATGAGTATATGAGAGCCAGGGCCGCCGACATAGAAGATGTCTCAAACAGATTGCTCAGGATTCTATCGAAGGCTGAGCAAAAAGAATTGCTGCTGATAAATGAAAAAGCCGTCATTGTGGCTGAGGATTTGGCTCCATCTGATACTGCACAGATAAATAAAGATATGGTAGCGGGAATAGTGATAGAAGCAGGAGGCCGAACCTCCCATACGGCAATAATGGCCAGGACCATGAATATCCCTTTGGTATGCGGATTGAAAAATATTACTGATATTGCGAAGCAAAATGATTTTATTATTATTAACGGCAATACAGGTGAAGTCATAATAAATCCTACTAAGGATCAAATCACATTTCATGAAAAGGAAGCGGAGAACATAAAAAGGCTGCAAGAGGAACTAAACAAGATGAAGGGGCAGGAGAGCATAAGCAAGGACGGATATAAGGTGGAGGTGCTGGGAAATATAGGTACCTGTCAAGACGTGGACATGGTGATGAAAAACGACGGCGAAGGAGTGGGACTCTACAGGACGGAGTTTCTATATATGCATAATGACAGGCTTCCCACAGAAGAAGAGCAGCTTGCGGCATATAAAATTGCTGCGGAAAAGCTGGGCAAGAAGCCCCTCATCATAAGGACCCTGGATGTGGGAGGGGATAAGGGTATCCCTTATCTAAGCATCCCCGAGGAGATGAATCCCTTTTTAGGATATAGGGCCATAAGATTCTGTCTTGATATGAAGGAAATTTTTGCGGCCCAGCTAAGAGCTATTCTCAGAGCAAGCGCTTATGGAAATGTCAAAATAATGTTCCCCATGATTTCCGGCATTGAGGAAGTCCGAAGAGCTAAGGCAATGGTAGAGGAAGTCAAAGCTGAGCTAAGGAAAGAAAACCTTGATTTTAATGAGGATATTGAAATAGGAATCATGGTGGAGATCCCATCTGTCGCGATACATTCAAGAGCCTTTGCGAAAGAAGTCGATTTTTTCAGCATAGGCACCAATGATTTGATCCAATATACTCTGGCGGTAGACAGGGGAAATCAGAAGGTGGGTCATCTGTACAATCAATTTCACCCTGCTGTACTATCCTTGATAAAAATGACCATAGATAATGGACATGCAGAAGGCATCAGGGTAGGCATGTGCGGTGAAGCCGCAGGAGATGAGAGGATGATACCGCTGCTTTTAGCCATGGGATTGGATGAATTCAGCATGAACGCTTCACAGATCCTGAAAGCACGGCATGTGATCAAAAACACCTCAAAAGAAGCTGCAGAAGGCATCCTGAACGCTGTACTGGAACTGCCCACAGCCCCGGAAATAGAAAGCTGCATAGATGAAAATATTCCATAGAGCGCATGACGCTCTATTTTTTATTAAATTGTAAAACTTTATGCAATATCCTTCTTGTATTTACGTCAATATTGTATAATGAATATTGGAGATATAAACTTGAATTGTATATTTTCTCAAGAATAAAGGTGATTCATGTGGCTTTTTATATTATTATGGCAGTAATTGGGGCTCTGGCAATTTACAGGATTATTTTCTATATCAGGATAAGCAAAGGTGTAGAAAATTCCAAGGATATTGATGAAGAGCTTTTAAGGCTGCTCAATGAGGAGGAATAGCGTGATAGAAAGGAAGCTGGTCAAGCTTAAGGAATTTTCCCATACCCCCTATTCCTATGAGAAATTGAGCTATTGCTTGAATTGCAATACCTATACCACATTGTCCCATAAGCCCTGCATCAGCTGCGGCAAATCAAAGTTTATCAGCCTTGTTAAGCAAATAGAGCTTATAACCAAGACGCATTATGCTATACATAATATTTTAATAATCATGGCTTTCTTTACGGCGATAGCTTTTTCAGCAAATTTTAATCAAATATTGCTGAGCGTTTTTGCTGCCTTTGCTGCATTGGCATTGCAGATATTTGTGCAAAGGCTTTACTATAAAAAGCATGTTCAATATACTTTAGCTAGGATAGTCAGAGAAGACATCGGCAAGATGAAAGAAGATATGGAGCAGGATTTACAAAGCGCCATGAAGGACTTTGAATCTGAAAGCTTTAAGGACGCCTATGAAAGCTTGAGGGAGATCGGTGTCATCATACAAAGCGACTTTATAAGAGAATTAAAAATACAATGTCTTAAGAGATTTGAACTAAGAAAAGATATGGATCTGGAGTTGGATACTCTTATCGTAGAGGATTATAATGAAGATTTAATCGCATATATTTATGAGATCATCAAGCTTAACAATGATCTCATAACAAAAAAGGTCATGGATTATATTGTGAGATATGAAGAGCAGGTTTTGGACCAAAGGAACGGGCAGGCGATCATCATCAATACCTGTGAAGCTATGCTGAAGAGCAAAGGCTATATAGACATTTATAAGGATTTTATGGTCAAATACATCGTATATATGAGAAAAAATAGACTGATAAGATTATGCAGCCTGCTGGCGAGCAATAATAAGCCTGACTGGCAGGAGCTATATGAGGAGACATTCAGGGTTATCAAGGAGAAATACAGAGGAGATGCGGACTTTGGAGCCTATCTTTAATTTTGCTGCAAAACTCATTTTTAGCAGCCTGTTATGTTGAATGATAACGATTGTCAAAGTTCTGAAGCTAAGAGTTTGTAAGCTTGCATAGGGTTGCGTCAAAACTCGCATGCAGCGTTTATCATTGCTGTTAAGACTCAAGTAAGGTATACATTGTTCCCCGTAACTCCGGCCCCAGCGGCATACTCAAAGCTAGAGGCTAGAAGCCAGAAGCTAGCAGCTGACCTATAAGGAATACCATAGCTTTCGAACTCTGAGCTCTGAGACCTACTAAGGAGGCATTTATCATGACAATGCTGAGCTATAACTATAAAAAATTAAAAAAGCAGAGATTTTTAATACTTGTTATTGCGGTACTGCTCTTCGCATTGGCAGTTTTAAAGCTTGGCACCATATATTATAAAATAAGATATATGAATCAAGGGGAAAAGCTTTATAAGGAAAACAGCCTGGTTTTGTCGGAAGAGTACTTTCAAAAGTCCAATAATATAAAGCATTTCGATTATAAAAATGAGCTGATAAATAACAGGCTGACCGAATTGGCTCATGTCACCGAAACGAAGGCAAAGCTTAAAGCCTTGAGCAGGAGGGCTTTGCCTGCGGGGACGAAAAATAATATCAGCGAGCTGCTGGATATATATAATACCTATAATGCTGACAAAGCAAAGATTGAGAAACAAGGCAATGAAGCTGAACACAAAATATTTGTTGAAGCAGCAGATTTTTATGGAATGGAAGATAATATTGAAACGGCTTTTTTTGACTATAAAAACCGTTTGCTCAAGGATATGAGAGGGAAAATAGGCAAAAATGATTTTAAGGACAAGAATTTTAAAAGCGACTTACTGAGCATACCGGCAGAATATTATGGAGATGAAGAAAAGAAGCATGGCGAGATAGAGGGTTATTATAAAGAATACGATCATGCCATGCTCAGCCATATGTTTAAAAACAGCCCCTATAGCGGTATTCTTGATGAGGCGGTCAAAATAATCCAGGCAAATAAGCAGCATAAAATGGACAGCTCCTGGGTTGAAGAGGAGATGCTAAGCTACCTTAAGGGTGTTTTTGGCAAAGACAAGGCTTCCGGCAGCTATCGGGACTTTGCCGATCATGCGGCTTACTACGAAAGCTGCTTTCAGGCTGAATTCAACAAATCAAAGAGAGCGGAGATCAAGGGCTTGCTTAAGCAATACACCGATGGTTTTCTGGAGGATGGCCGGGCTTATATCAACGGCAAAGAGTATGCTAAGGCTATAGATTTATATGAGGCCTTAGCTGGGTATAAGGATACCGGTGATTTGATAAAGGAAGCACAGATAAAATGGATAGAAGAAGAACCCCAGAAGATGCTCGTTGATAAATATGGAAACAAGATGTTCGATAATATGAACGTCATAAAAGATAAATGGGATTCAGGAGTCTCTGTTATAGCGAGCGATGTATCCGGCGGAATGAGCACCTTGATATTATGCATGCAAAAAAGAGATGCGAGCATAATCGATATGTCGGCAGAGGTATTCAATGATGGAACATCAATAAAAGGAATCACTGTAAAGAGTGAATACAATGAAAGCTATCCTTTTATTTTGGCGGAAGGGACCAGCGACCTTCGCAATTCCAAATATGTGCTGTATCAAATATCGGAAGACGGCTTCAAAGAAATATTCAGAGCGGAAGCCGATAATTTAGCCTTGCTGGCTGACAGCACCATAGAGGTCAGCAATCCTATAGGCCAATTTGAAGGTCTGTTGAGCTATTATCAACCAGCGGACGGATATTATAGATTATCCTTTGTTGAGATAAAAGGCTATAAGGATTTGATGGATCATATACAAAGCAAGCCTGAATATGGTTTTATAATGAACCTCAATATTGTAGATGTGATTGAAGGCACTGATAAGGCGTTATCAATAATAAATGAGAGCCTTGACGATCCATATGGAGACAGATATATCATACTGGAGCACTCCGGCGGCTTTAAGACAGGAAATACAGTTGTTGCCGGCTATTATACCGGCGATGAGCAACTTTATATAGATAGTGAATATCTTAAGATAATACCGAAGATAAAGGTCACGAAGATAGGAGACGGAAACCACTGAAAAAATAGGAATGAGGAGTATTCTTTTCATTCCTCATTCCTAATTTCTAATTCCTCATTAAAAAAAGGAGGTAAATGAGATATATGCTTAAAATAAATAAAAGAACCAAATCCATAATTGTTGCTATCATAATACTCTTTCAAATTGCATCAATAACCAATGCCTATGCTCCGTCTGCGGGACCATCCAAAATAGATGCGGTGCTTGTGCTGGATTCGAGCGGCTCCATGAAATTCAGCGATCCTAAGGGGATCAGCATAGAAGCTGTCAAAATGTTTATAGATATGTGCTCCATAGAAGGAGATAAGATCGGCATAATCGCCTATAATGACAGCATTATTGCAGAAAAGCAGCTGATGGAGATAAAGAGCTCCAAGGATAAGCAGAGCTTAAAGGATATGGCAGCAAGTATTCCCAGAAAATCAGATACGGATATAGGTTTAGCCCTGAGAAGGGCAGCGGAAATGCTTGATAAAAACAGGGACGATGCACACAAGCCCATGATCATCTTGCTTTCAGACGGCAGAACAGATCTGGGAAAGTCCAAAAGGACCTTGAGCCAGTCGGAGGCGGACAAAAAAGAAGCATTGAGGATAGCCCAATATAAAGGCTACCCGATATATACAATCGGACTGAATGTGGATGGCAGTGTAGACAAAGACGAGCTTAAATCATTATCCCAAAGCACGAAGGCAAAAGACTTTATAACGGATCGGGCTGAGGATCTTCCCCAGATATTGAGTGAAATATTTGCGGATCATTTAAAATTGAAGATAGTATCACCGGGCTATTTTACCGGCACAGGAAGCTTTGAGGATATCAAGATACCCATACCTGATTCCAATGTAGTAGAAGCAAATATATCCATGCTTTCCCAAAACCCTATAGAGCTTAAGCTTTATGATAATAATGGCAAGGAAAGGGATATAAACTCTGACAGCATATATTATGCTACCTCCAGCAAATATTCCATGCTAAAGATACTGAATCCGGAAAAGGGAGAATGGCTGTTGAAGGTCAAGGGAATTTCCGGGGATAAGATAAAAATAAACCTGATCTTTAATTATGATATAGATATAATCATGGAGCTCGAACCCGGCAAGGATATACATGCAGGAGACAGTGTAAATGTTTCCTGCCATATGTCGAGCAGCGGACAGCCTGTCAGCGATCCGGAGATATATAAGGCCTCTAAGGCCAAGCTGATAGTGATCAATGCAGACAAGGCTTCAGAGCAGGAGCTGGATTTAAAGAATGAAGGATTGAATTTCTCGGGAGCATATACCTTCTCTGAAGAGGGAAAGTATGAATTAAAGACCAGAATAGAAACAGAAAGCTTTTTTAAGGAAAGCGAAGCAGTCACTATAGATATTCAAAACAGGGCTCCAATAATATTAAAGCACCCGGGTAATCAAAAAGTATTTTTAAACAGGACAAAAAAAATAGACCTAAGTAAAATATTCAGCGACCCGGATAATGATGCAATGACCTATACTGTTGTAAGCGAAAAACCTGATATTGCTCAAGGGTCCATAACGGTCGATTCTTTGAGCATAACAGGAAAAGAAAAGGGCAAGGCTCAATTTAGTATTACGGCAGATGACGGCAGGGGCGGGAATATGAGCCTGAGCTTTACACTGGAATCCGCAGCGCTGCTGCCCTATATATTATTGGGTATAGGAGGGCTTCTGGCCGTCGCTTTTGCCATAATCGGCATTCCCATCATAAAAAGGGCAAATAAAATCCTGCCTGGTCAGGTGATGCTGGAGATCAAGGATGACAATACGGGAAAATCCGCTCCCCCTCAATACAGGAGACTTGATACCTACAAGGGAAGAGTAAGCCTGCACCAGTTACTGCAGCTGCTTCCGGAATATAAGGAGACGGAGAAGATCATATTTGAAGCAGGCAAAAATGATTCGTTGATTTTGAAAAACAGATCAACCTGCACGATACAAAAATCAGGCAGGATCATAGATGCGGGCAAGGGATATCAAATCAGGATAAACGACAGGATAATAATAAATTTGGAAAATACCTCAAAAAGCATCGCTTTGGAATATTATTTGTAAAGAATACATTCACCCTGAGCTCTGAGTTCTGAGCTCTATTCTAAGGAGGAGAATTTATGAAGGCTATAGTAAAGGAACATATAGAACAGCTTGATGTAAAGCTGGGCGGCGGAATTATAAGCGATAAAATAAGAGTGGACACCATCGACAACCCTATGCTGGTCATAGGAATAGGCGGAACCGGCATTGATGCATTGCTCAGATTAAAATACCAGATAAACAGAAGATTTAATCTGCCTGAGGATAGGCTGACCAAGAGGAAGAAAGAAAAACCCGATAACATGGAATTCCTGGCCTTGGAAACAAATCAGCATGACAGAAACAAAAAGTACAAGGGAATAGGCTTAGACCCTATAAATGAGCTGATCCTGCTTTCCAATCCGGAGATAGGCAGCATACTTCAAAACAGAAGCATATTGGACCCCTGCATCGCAGAATGGCTGTCGCCGGAGTTGAATGTGGAGGACGGTATAACGGGAGCCAACGGAATAAGGCAGGCGGGCAGATTGCTGCTCTTTACCAAGGCTATTCAAGTGGTGAAAGGGATTGAAAAGAAGATAAATGTGCTTTTGGAGGGCACAAGCCAAAAGCTTATGGTATTTATCCTCACAGGGCTCTCCGGCGGTACGGGAAGCGGATGCTATCTGGATATTGCCTATATGGTCAGGGGGCTTATGGAAAGAAGATTCGGAAGCGCGGGTGTAGACCGGGTCAATATATTGGGCTATCTCTTTACACCTGATGTAAACCTGTCCAGCCCAAGCCTCAGCAGCCATACCCAGGATTATATCAAAAAGAACGGCTATGCCGCACTGAAGGAACTGGACTACTGGATGAATGTAGCTGAAAGAGGAGAGCGTTTCAAGCAAAAGTACAGGGACGTGCTGACGGTTGATTCTCCGCTGCCGCCCTTTAATCTATGCCATCTGATATCCGCCACCAATACGGACGGCAAGCTGTTGGAGAATGCCTATGATTACTGTATGAATGTGACTGCGGAGAACATCACCAATTTCATGGCCAATGAAGAAAAGCATTCCGGTGAAGAATTTGCGATACATGATTATATAAGCAATATAAATACTAATATAGCACAGATGACCCATCCCTACAGCGCAAACTATAAATACAATATCATCGGCGCATCATCTGCAGTGCTTCCTATAGAAGAGATAACCACCTATCTCGCCTACAGGCTGTTTAAAAAGATTGAAAAGATGTTTGCTGCAGGTCCCAAGGAAAATGATGTGGATGATTTTATGGGACAAAACAGGATGAACAAGGATTCCATAGAAAGAAGATTTGAGCAGAATGTGCCGGATATGCTCCCGGGCTATCGGCATAGTGAAAGATTTAGCTTTAACAATGTGATCAAGACCCAGTCCGTCAATATAGATAATGAGCTGGAAAATTGCCTGGCCAGGATCAGGGAAGAATATATCAAGGTGAGGAGACAGCTTCCCGGAGAAATATTGGAGGAATTTAATGCTCAGATCAGCAGGATGTTTTTAAATGCCGATCAGGGACCCTTCTATGTGTCAAGGCTTATTAACAATAGCACGGGCTTTTGCGTTCTAAAAACCATACAATCTTATATCGAGTCTTTGAAGGAAAGCTTAAAAAGACTTCCCCAATATAAGGATGAACTGAAATACAGTGCTGATGATAAGCTTCTGGAAGCAAGGAAGGCCATCATTAACAAGGAAAAGAAAAAGAACGATTATATAGAAGCTAAGATCAATGAGTATATGACCAAGGCCGAGGAAGAAAGAACGAAATACATCATAGAGTTTTACGAAGATTTATTCAACCTCATAAATGAAGCAAATAATAAGATATATAATGTGTTTACCGAAATACTGAATGCTCTCAATCAAATATTTGAGAAAAACGGCAGCATACTGGTAAGCAGTGAAGAAGTAGAGCATAAGGGAAGCAAGACCTATTATTGGAATGTGGTAAATATTCCCGATGTGCTGAAGACCATTGACAAGACCTTTGCCAATGAGGATGAGGACGATCTGATCAGGAACTTTACCAGGGAGCTTTTAGACAGCTCAGATAAGTGGATCAAAGAGCAGGATATAGATATCGTGGGCAGTATAAGCGATTTTATGTCGGATAAATTTGGGGATTTGATAACAAAATCCATGGAGGACTTTTTAATAATAAAGTATGGTGAAGGCGAACTGATAGAGAAATTAGTGGAAAGGAATATCGCCAAAAGATTGGATGATGATGCTATCCCGGTTTTCAATCTGAGCAACAGCGACGGTAATCTTGACTTCCCGTCCTGGGGCTTTGTATCAGTGCCCATAAAGGCTCCCGGAATATTGAAGGGTATAAAGAACTATCAGACCAATGCCCTGGGGAAATCCACCTTTACCATAAAGGAAAGCGAAGTAAAGAATAGAATATTCTGGCTTAATACGAAAAACGGCATACCCCTTTATGCATATACGCCGCTGAAAATATATGAAGAGGCCTATGAACGCACTATCCTGGAAAGAGAGGGCATCGGCAGGCATCTGTCCCAGACTAAAGATAATAACTGGGCCAATCTGCCGTCGCCTATTCCCGTTCAGTCCTGGGGAGACAGCTACAGCTCAAGAAGAATAAAGGAGTATAATGATGAGATAAAGTTAATGTTTGATAAGGCATGCAAGCTTGGCTGCATCAGAGAAAAGGAGACAAACAGCGGCACTAACAACCGCTTTGAATGCATAATCACCAAAGCCTTTGATCTGGAGAAATACCTCACAGCCTATAATTTAGTGCTGCCAAACGAGCAGCCTAATTTCTCCGAAATGAAAAGATGCCTGACGGACCTGAAGAATATTATGGCAGCGGGCATTGAAGAGGAAGGCAGGAGGGATATATTCAGCAGCTTTGACAAGGAAAGGGCTTTTGTAAACCTTACCCGCTCTCCGGAGCTCATAAAGCTATTGAGGATAGAAATAAAAAAATATGAGGGGATACAAAATAAGATAGAGAGCCTGGAGTCTGTTTTCCAAGCAATGGAGAATAAGGATAAGGTATTGGAGCAGTTTATCGAGGTGATGTATACGGACACCATCTATAAGAAGGGAGCCCAATATGTATTTGATAATGAAAGGGAAGAAGAAGGCTGCGAATCACTGATAAACTTGCTGAGGGTCAAGAAGTATTTCGAGTACGAAATCTTTAATAGATTTACCGGGCTTGATGAAAAGAAAAAAGCTCTGATAATGAGAAGAGCCGAAAAAAAGAGCGATGAATTAAGCTCTTCTGAAGATATCTCCGGGCTTTTGGGCAGGGTAAATTCGCTGATAGAAATATGCTCAGCCTGCAAAGAAGAACTGGAATTTACAAAGGACGAGCTGATAAACGGAACAGAGATTTATGATTTTTATAAGAATATGCTGACAAAACTAAGTGAGCTGAGGAAAAATATAGAATGAACGGGACAGAACTCAGGGTTCAGAACTCAGAGCTCAGGAGATTAGGGTTGGACGCTGGAGTCAGGGAGACGGAGAACACGGAAAGTCACGGATTTTAACACGGATTAGCACGGAGGGCAACGGAAACAAGGTCAAGTTACTGTCATCCTGAGGGCTCTGCCCGAAGGATCCAATTTAAGATTCTTCAGTCGTTTTGCTCCTTCAGAATGACATATATGGCAAATAAAAAACCTTTCAGTGTTAATCTGTGGAAGGAATCCGTGAAAATCCGTGTTCTCCGTAACCCAGACCTTACAGGAATACCCGTAGACCATAGGCTAGAGACTAGAGACATGAAAATTGCTTCACAATTTTCATAGTATTTTCAGGAGGATATTATGGAAGACTTGATCATCAAATATGCAGAGGAATATGCCCTTTCTGCCGATAAAAGCATGAATATAGAGGATGAGCAAAGGACTGCTTTTAATCCTGCAATATTTGTATTTGTAGGGGATAAGGTTTATGATGCCATAAGCTGTATAAGACAGGATATAGAAGGCAAATGGGATAATAGCAGCGGAGTATTATACTTCCATATATATTCTGAAGATAAATGCCGTGATGAAAATACGCCCGGCTTCAAAATCCAATGCTCAGGGGTTGATCATAAGGAACTGAGGGCCCATATCAGCCATAGCTTTTATAGAGATGAAAAGGGCTTGATAGAACTAAACAACGTTATAAGAAGGCTGAAGAATGATCTATTGCAGTATGGCCGCATGTATTCCAATTTTGAGAAGGTCAATATATCACTGATTACCAGGGCAGATGATCCCTTGAATATATTGATCCCTGAAATAGCTTTGCTCTTGAAAGCAAAGCTTTATGAGGATTTCAAGATCGTATCGGCGGACCTATATACATTGATCCTGGAGAGAAACCATGAGGATAACTTCGGTTATTATTCAGCTGCAGCCATGAGCTTTTTTAGAGAAATAGAATATTTTCAATCAAAGGATTATGATTTCAATGCTCCTCTGGAAGTGCTTGAAGAAGGAATAGAAATAAATGTTTCAAATAATAATACTCCCATATTTGATCTGGTCTATCTGCTGAGCGATAAGAATGAAGCAGGACTGATACTGGAGAACGCACTGAGGAAAAACTATGAGACCATATCCTATATAAGCCTGTTAAAAAACAGGAGCGTTGATGAAAGTTCCTACGATGCCGAAAATGGGATATATAATAACAACCAATTCAAGAACAATATCGGCATAAATTCCCCGAGGGTTTCTTATGCCACGGCTGGACTGTCCAAAGTAAAAAGGCCCAATAGCGCCATCGCCATTGCCGTATTATATAACTTTTACAGAGGGCTGATGGAAAGACTGAAGGATAACGGAAGCTGTGATGATCCGGTAATAATGAAAGCCCTGGGCCTGGATGCAGACAGGATTGAGGCCCTGGTAGGAGATATAGCCGAAAACAGCTTTGATGTTGAGGATATGATGTGCCTTATGACCAATAAGGTTTCCTTTGCGGATTTGCAGGGCATGAGCTTGGGCATGGCGGAAAAGAAACTTTATAATGATGTATGCAGCAAATTTTTTCAAGATAATTATGAAAAGCAGATGGAAAGAAATATTGAAGCTCTGGACCTGGGAAATGAAGTGATAAGGGATATAAGGGAAAACATAATAAACAAACCGGAACTGGGCATATACTGCGCTTATCTGTGGACAAAGGGAAATGTGATATCCAATGAGATAATCGAATTAAATAAAAGCATTCAGAGGGATATCAACAGGCTCAATAAGGAATTGGATGCCATATATGAGGAGCCGGTGTATTTTGGCCCGATGCAAAAAATATTTTTCAATCAAAAAAGTGCTATGAGAAATTTCAAAAGAAGCATGCTGGAGAGGATATACGGGCATAAGCTTCAGATATTGAAGCTCAGAGGACAGCAATGCATTGTGAATAAATATGAAGAGATCTTGCTGAAGCTCAATTCGGACCTGGAAAAATATATCAACAGATTGCTTTATATTAAAAGCAGGATAGAAAAATGCCTATTGAACAATGTTAAGCAGGAGGATGAATATCTGGGGCAAAATATAGAGGAATATTATGAAACAGTGGTTAAAAAAATAATAGAAGATTTTAAAGCCAAATATGAAGATAATTTTTATTTCGAAGAAAGATTTATTGGAAATATATATGAGCTGCTTAAAAGAGATGATGAGATATTAATGGAGAAGCTGATAGATAGCTGCAATAAATACATCCTTCCCACAGAATATTTTAATAGGAATTTCGAAGATGAACTCCATGACAGGGCGAATATCAATATAAAGTTTAACGATGAAAGAGACATATTGACCAAAAAAGAATTATTTAAAAAACTATATGATATACTTGAAGATAATGGAAAGGTAAATATTTATATATTGAATTTTACCACAAGGCATAGATATGAGGAAAAGTACTTATTCGGCAACTACAACAGCGATTTTATACGTTATGCTTTTGAGCTTGATCATGGCAGCAGGACCTATAAACTGGGCTGTATACATGAGAGAAGGACCAGCGGGATTGAAAAGCTGAACCTTATGGGAGGATTCACAATAGAGGATGTCATATATGGGAAAAATGCCATGAAGTATTATGAAATATTTATGAAAAAGGGCTATAGATTGCATGCAATAGATGAGGATAAGCTTCCTCATATAGAATATTAGGATTCAGAGCTCAGAGTTCTGAAGCTATGGTATTCCTTGCGGGTCAGCTGCTAGCTTCTGGCTTCTAGCCTCTAGCTTTGAGTATGCCGCTGGAGTCAGATGGGGACGGGGAACACGGATTGGCACGGGACTTAGAGTTCTATTTAAGGGGGAAAGGTAAATGGGAAAAAGAAGGGTCAGCATCTTAATGCTGTGCTTTAGTATGATCGGAGGGCTATTAGGATTTTTCCTGGGAGAATGGCTCATTGATAAATTTTTGCTGGTATGGCCCAGCCCTATCCTGATGGGGATGTATTTTGGAATTTTAGCCCTGTTTATCGGTATAATGTGCATATTGGCTGAAAAAGTAAGGCCTGTTTTGATCAGTGCAAGCTGGACGAGCAAGTATTATAAAAGCTCCCTGAAATATCTTGTTCCCTGTACCCTTGTTCTATTGTTCTTATGCGCAGGCCTTTTCCAATATATTTACGGGCTGAATTTTCAAAAGGCAAGGAATATAGATGATATAGTGATACTGGTAGACAATTCGGGCAGCTTGAAAGACACTGACCCGCAAAATAAAAGATTTGAAGCGGTGGAGAGCCTGATCGCTGAAATGAATGTGCAAAGCAGAATATCTGTTTCTGTTTTCAGCGACAATATAAATAAAGTTCAAAACATGGAGACTGTGACCCCGGAGGTCAAAAGCAATATTTTAAGCAAGCTTGATGATTACAAGATACCGGATGGAAGGACGAATATCAAAGGCGCTATTTTAAATGCCTTTTCAGATATAAATAATGCAGCTCAAGATGACAGGGCTGCAATGGTTATACTCCTATCGGACGGCGGAGACAATTTTAATCTGGCCGATACTTTTCAAGAAACGCTGGAACCCTATATAGAATCCAATATCCCTATATTTTCTATAGGAATGGCGGGCAGCGATGTAAAAATGCTGAAGAAGATATCCCAGGCCACAGGAGGCAATTACTATAATGTATCCAGCGTGGAAAATGTTAAAAATATATTCAACAAGATATACAGGGAGAAAGATTTAAGGCTATTGGTAGGGGAGAGGCATGGCAGCGCTTCCTGCAGCCTGCTTTATTCCATAATGCGTATAGCTTTTATAGCCGTTATCGGCGCTATAATAGGAATCTCCGTAGGAGTGCTGTTTGATGATAAATATATTGCAAGAAGCTTTGCTCTGGGAGGACTGCTGGCAGGCATAACAGGCGGAGCAATAATAGAAATAGGATTCCGGTGGGCGCCCTGGGCGGGCTTTTTCCACAGGCTCCTGGCGGACATTTCCCTCTCTGCAATATTTGCTCTCTTCCCCTTTGTCATAGGGATCAACGAAGCTCAAAATACAGGGAAGAAAAATGGGAATATCCGGAAGGAATCAAGCTCAAGAGGATCAAGGGATATAGGCAAAACCCAAAGTAGAAGCTTTTAGGGGGGAATGTTTTGTGGAATATAAAGAACCCACATCAATGGGAGAGCAAATAAAGGACATTCAGGGTTTTGTGGATGGAGACAAGCTTGTTTTGAAATGGCTTTGGCCCAATGGGATAGATTCTGTATATATATACAAGTCTTGTGAAGATGAAGCAGTGACCATAGATATGATCAATAATAAT
Source organism: Lutispora sp. QWL-02 (assembly GCF_058315355.1). Taxonomy (NCBI): domain Bacteria; kingdom Bacillati; phylum Bacillota; class Clostridia; order Lutisporales; family Lutisporaceae; genus Lutispora; species Lutispora sp. QWL-02. Next base: position 4,038,445 of record NZ_CM177762.1, on the reverse strand, counting down.
AACGCCAGATTATACACAAAAGAAGAATATAAAGAGTTCTACGGATATTATGAAAGAATAAATGAAATAGAGAAGATCACATATTGGATTTTTCCATGTGTGAAAGAAAACGGGAAGCTGTTGCTTATCAATCAAAACGGAATAGATAACAGGATAACATTGAGCCTGGGCAAGGCTAATATATTTTATTCCATCAAGGAAAAAAGAAGATTATTTAAGAATACAAAAATCGTTAAAATAATTGTCAGATGCGATAAGGCCATAGGAAAAGAAGTGCTTTGCTACGTAATAAAATCAGGGGCCAGTCCAATAAATAAGGATGACGGCAAGCGCTATTCCTTTAATCAGGATTTTAATGTAGGAAGAAATCCGCTGCCGGAGATAGAGATCAAAACAGATGACAGCATAAGAATATTCTTTCAGGATGGCAAAAAATACGGTGAGATCTATGAATTGATACGGGAATAGGAGGATGAAAATGGGCATATTTGATAATATTAAAAAAAGCTTAGGCCAAAGGAACAAGAAAGAGCATATACCACCCTATTATGATATAGTTTGTCCTTTTTGCTTTAAGAAATATTCTCCAAAGGAAGTGGTTTTCAGGGCTGCACATGCAGAGGAAGACGATGAGGAATTCTTTCTGAAGGAGGACAGCCTTCTGAATGAATATAGAAGCAAATTCAATCTGGCACCTTTGCCCGATATGGAGGCGATCATCGAGGATATGGACCGGATACCCGAGGAGAGCAAGAAATATGCAGACGGGGTTTTGGTCCAGATAATAGACAAGCACGGCATAGCAACAAATAAAAGATTATGTCCCAAATGCCATAATGAATTGCCTATAACCGCCGGGAAGTTTCCCAGCAATATTATTTCAATAGTGGGAGCATCTCAGGTAGGAAAATCTGTATATATGACTTCGCTGATACATACCCTTCAGAACTTCACCGCCTATAATTTTGATGCTGCCTGCCTCCCCGTGAGTGTTGATGTGAGCAAGAAATTCAGAGAATCCTATGAGGAGCCGCTGTATGACAGGGGGGTATTATTTGATCCGACACAAAAAGAAGTCAGGCAGGAGCCGCTGATGTTTCAGTTTAAGTTTAAAAATGAAAACAAACCCCCTGTTACTCTAGTCTTTTTTGATGTGGCGGGCGAAGGCATGATAGACCAGGATTATATGGACATATTTGCAACCCATATAAAAAACTCCGCAGGTATTTTATTTTTGGTGGATCCACTTCAGATAAGGACCATAAGAAATAAAATTGATATAAAGAAGGGTGCGGATTCGGGAGAATTTGCCTCCAAGTATGATGAGCCCAGGGAGGTTATAATAAGTCTTTTCGAAAACTTTATCGGACATCAGGAAAAGGGCAAGACCGATATACCGACAGCCGTGGTCCTTACAAAAAGCGATATGCTGAGAATATTGTCAGAGGATGAGTATATAAAAGAGAATAGCAATATATTCTACAATGTAAACCACAAGAGCACTTTTAATTTGACGGAATTTGAGAACATAAACGGTGAAGTAAAAAGATTTTTAGAAAAGGTTGACAGAGCCTTTACGGATGCTTTGGAAGTGCATTTTAAAGACAGAGCATTTTTTGCGGTATCAGCGCTGGGAAGCAATCCGGTAGATAGAAGAGTTCAAGGGATAGTCAGTCCTGTCAGAGTAGACGAACCTTTTTTGTGGCTTTTATATAAGCTTGGTTATATAGAAGGGAGCAGGGTCTAAGTGATAGAACAGCAGTATTATACAAGAGAGAGAAGGGGCATATTCCGCTCTGCCGAGGGTTATGACAGCATAGCAAAATCCAAGGGCTTGAATGATAATTTCATAAAGAAATACCTTCATCCCTTTTGCTTCTATAGCCCGCCCAAAAGCCTGGAAGAGATTGATGAAAGAGATATTAGCAAGTTTCCTCAATGCTTGACCTGCTTCCAGGTTGAAAGCGGCGAATTGATCATAGGGAATACTTCTTATGTGGGTGCCGACTTCACCGGACTGAGAAATACCTTTTTCACCCATAACTTTATAATACCGGCCAATGAGAAGGAAGGGTACCTGAAGGATTTCAACAGATTAATATTTGCTGAAGGCTTTGGTTCAAGTTATGACATAGAAAAAGGGAAGCTGATAGAACAGATCAGCCGTCTGCAGTATGATGATGCAGGAGACCTCAAGGCAGATAAGCGAGTGCTCATCGAAAAGCTTGGAATAACCAAAGAAATATTTAAGAAGATGCTGTATGCAGCATTTATGACTGCCGAGGGAAAGAAAAAACTGTATATATCCTTGAACGTGGATATAGGTGATATATCCCTGTATGCGAAAGTTTTATTGAAGCATATCTTTATGGGATTGCCCTATGACCTGAAGAGCAATATGGGATTCATGACCTACTCTAAAGAGGCAGAGGCGAGAAAATACATAAATATAACCTTTGTTGAAAAGGGCAGCATCAGGATGGGTGACAGCAGGTATGAAAGGGATTATGTATTCGATCTGTCCCAAAACAGAATTCCATATAATGATTTTAATATAGAGCATAATGATTATTTGGATTTTATATGGGAAAGCATAATGAGCGGTAAAAGCCCGGATGAGTTTTATAGATTCTGTCAGCCTATTTTAGCAGATATGAAGCAGGATAAACGTATTCAGTTGGAAACCTATGATGAACTGAGCAGGATTTTTCAGATCAGAAACGGAGATGAACAGCTGTTCGTCAATAATAGAGAAGAGATACTGGATAGCTTTTTTAAGTATTTAAACAAAACCAACAGGATTGATAAAGAAGAGCTGGACAGTGTTTTCCTTGAGCTGCTGGATAAGGAAAAGAAGGATTTGATGGAGGCAAGCCGGTATATACCGACAAATAATACCATTCTGTCCTATATGAGATATTACGGATTTGGCGACAGCAGCGTCAATGTAAAAATAGCTTTTATAATACTGCTGGCTATAAAAAATAGCAAGGCTTTCAAAGAAGCAAGCTATGCCTCCCAGGTATTTAAGACCATATCCAAGGACGGAGATCTCCTTAAAGAATTGATAGATATGACCTTCAAATATAATGCACTATTTATCATAGAGGATTATTTCAATGAAAGGCTGAATAGCATAACCGGCCTGAAGGAGCTTTTCAATGAGATCAAATTTTGGGCTGATACATCCTATAAGATTGTTTCAGAGGGATTTTTCATAAATGGAACCCTGGATAAGCTGCTGGGTTTTTTAGAAAAGTCAAGGGACAAGATCTATATGGGAAAGGAGATACATCAGTTTATCCCCGGGCTTTGCAATAACTCTGGGTCTCCCCAGGCCGGCAAAGCGTGCAAGGAGTATGGAGAATACATTCTGAAGAGAGTAAAGGAATATATATATAGAAACATAGAATTAGGCCAATTAGAGAGCAAAGACATAATAAATCTGGGTTATCTGAAGCTCGGCACAGATGAAGAGAAATATTTAATTCTGGAGGATATCAGGGATCTGATGGCGGAAGACGGCGAAAAAGCCAGGAGCAGCATCAGAGAAAGAATGCTTGATAAGAGATATGGCATATATGCAGATAATATGAAATCCCTGATAAAGAAAATCTATAAGGACAATATCAGCCCCTCAAGCTTAGAGAATATTTCAATGGCGTTTATCCAAGGGGGAACTGTGAGGGAGCCGAAGTATGATGCGGAGCAAATGCTGGGCTATATTTATTCAAATGGAGGGAAAGCTTCGGTTTACGATTATATAATATGGTCCTTTGAAAACAATGTTTTCACCAATACTCTCAATTATGAAAGCCATAAAGATGCAGTGAAGAATTATTTCATAAATGATGACAGAGAAGCCATTAAGGATAAAGCCATAAGGAAAAGACTATATGGCTGCAATAACAAACTGTTGGATATGATGATAAAGGATATAGACTATGAGGTTTCCAGCCCTTTTATGAAATTTATGGAGAAAAATAAGAATAAAATAATGGGGACTGCAGGAATAGCTTTAGCATCCATTTTATTGATATTTGCCTCTCTATTTTTCCTGGAATATGTACACAGGGGAGAAAATGAGCCCGGTGAAAATCCTGCAAGGATTCAAATAGCTGATATGAAGATCCGGATTAAATCGGAGATAGATAATATAGCAGGAGAGGATTTTAATTATAAAATTTTTGCAGGAATCGAAGACATAGGAGAAGCTGATATTGAAACCGGGATCACCTATAAAAATATCATGATTGACAATGATGGTAATTTCTCTGCAGAAGAAGAGGATGTAGAAGAGTTCGAAAGGAAAGGAAGAAGCAAGATAAAGGATGATATTATCCTGAAGTACTCCGTCCGTTTAAGCACACGAAAAGATTTGAAAGCTGAAAATGTTGACAGCCAAGAAAAACTAGAAAAAGCTTATAAAGCTATAGAAAAGATTTTGGTTGACAATTACCGCATATGGGAAGGGCTGTAAGACCTGCTTACTAAGCCTTTTAATTATATCTTGGCAAAAACAGGATTGATGTTCGGGAAGGATTATAATATAATAATAGCAGAATAATGGTAGAATAATTCCTTTGAGGAGGTGGACTTTTTGATTATCAAATCTTCAACCACTTTGCGAAATGACTACGGCAGCATCTCCGAGCTTGCCCATAAGGAGCAGGAGCCCATATATATCACGAAAAATGGCGAAGGCGACCTTGTAGTTATGAGCATAGAAGCTTTTGAAAAGCGGGAGGAGTTAATCCGGCTGCGGGCGAAACTGGAATTGGCAGAACAATCGCGCCTTGCCGGGGGACCGGCCTTTACACTGAATGAATCACGTCAGCGTTTGGACGAAATCTATGGATGCACAAAGGTATAAGCTCCATATACTTGCGCCCGCCCAGCGTGAACTGCAGGGATAAATTGCTGAAAATGCAGAATTATCGGATGCTCATATGCGGGCATTACCTTTGTATTTACAGGTTGCTTGGTGATACCGTATTTGTTTACCATATTGCGGATGGCCGGAGCAATTATCCCAAGACGATGAAAGACTTATGACCGCATTGCCGTCTCTTTTGGAGGCGGTTTATTTTTTTTTGGAAAATCACCTTCCTTAGAGTTACTTATATATCAGAAGGGAGGTGATATGAATGGCAGTAAACGCAATCGTAAAAAATGTGAAGCTCCAGATAAAATATCTGGGCGAGGTCAAAGACGGCAAGCAGGCATACATCTCAAAGACTTACAACAAGGTAAAGCCTGAAGCCGCAGACCAGGACATCTATGATGCCGCAGGGATCATAGCGGGGCTTCAGACCAAAGAAATATTCAGCATAGGCAAGGCTGAGGATTCTGAACTGGTAGAGGCTTAGCACAATAAGTGACAATGATTGAAGGGAGGTGTAAAGCATGGCAAAGAAGCTTGAAATGACATTTAAGGATGCTGCAGGAAAGACCATGAGGATAAGCGTGGACAATGCAGACGACAATCTTACTCCGGAAGCTGTAAAGACGGCAATGGAGGGCATAATAGCCAAAGATGTGTTTGCAACTGAGGCTGGAAGCCTGATTGCAATCCAGGGAGCAAGAATAGTTGATACCACTATTCAAGAGATGGATATGAAATAGAGCAGGAGGGAGATATCGTGGAAGAGATATTTAACGGAGTGGCAAATGTAGGTTTTCCTATAGCAGTATCCATCTATCTCCTGATAAGGATAGAGGGCAAAATGGAAAACCTCACCAGCTCCATAAACGAATTATCCAGAGTAATAGCATCAAAGCTGGATTAGAAGCAAATAAGGGGCCGGTATTTCTAAGGTAAAAGAAGTGCCGGCCCCGTTCAATTTGTTTCCTTATACTATCTTTATACTGCAAGTGCCAATCTTAATACAAAATTTATACCATGCGTGCTACACTTATTTCTATCGGATAGCTGCCTGGAAGGTGATGTTGATGGATGCGGCTCTTTGGATTATTTGTTTTTTATACATTGGGATATTGGGCTTTATTATGATGGGCAAGCTGGACTGCTTTATTGCTTCGGGGGGCTTTGCAAAAGAACCTACTGAAGCTTGCATGCAGCCGGCTGATGCTGATGCAGTAGTTTATATAGGCGGTGAGGCACATGCACCTGTCTGGTCCTATAAAAATGGTGAAAATTTGAATATAGTTTTTATTACCGAGGTGAGTGAAATCTTAGATGAAAGAAATTTTGCATATATTTTTGCTTTTTCTGAAAGCGATTTGGAAAACTTGATGGTTTCGTCAATGGCGAAGAAAAGGAATGAAAAAGTATATGCCGGAGCTGTTTGCAACGATCCGGGAAACAAAAAACTTTTTGATATGCTCAATATTGCTATATTGCAGCCGGAGCATTTCTCTCCGGAATGTATTGTCTCGATAATTAAATCAGATGTTGATAGAAGGGTTAATCTAATATGAAAAAATGGTATCTTTCATATATACAAATCATTGCTGTAGGATTTATGCTCATAATCTTGACGGGCGCTGTTCTCCTGAGTCTGCCTGCAGCTTCGCGGACAGGCAATTATACGCCGTTTATCGATTCGTTGTTTACGGCAGCATCGGCAACCTGTGTTACAGGGCTGGTCGTTTATGATACCTACACCCACTGGTCATTTTTTGGGCAGGCAGTCATACTTTTGCTGATCCAGACAGGCGGCCTGGGATTTATGAGCATGGCGACTCTCATATCCATGTTCCTGCGCAGAAAAATAGGCCTGAAGGAGCGTGAACTGATGAAGGAAGCAGTGAGCTCCATGTATCTCGGAGGAATCGTAAGGCTTACCCGGCATGTGCTCATCGGAACGCTTCTTTGTGAAAGCATCGGTGCTATACTCCTAGCCCTTCGATTCTGTCCTGAAATGGGGCTTTGGCAGGGTATATACTATGGAATTTTTCACTCGGTTTCAGCTTTTTGCAATGCCGGTTTTGATCTCATGGGGAGGTTCGGACAGTTTTCATCCTTGACCAGATACTCCGGAGATATTTTGGTCAATCTGGTCATCATGTCCCTTATCGTAATCGGCGGCATAGGATTTTTTGTTTGGGAAGATATCCATAAGCATAAATTGTCTTTCCACAGCTATCAGCTTCATACAAAGATCGTTCTTACCACCACTGCCGCTTTGATAATAGTTCCGTCCATATTGTTCTTCCTGATGGAGAGAGGTTATGCTCTCAAAGAGATGGATACTCTCCAGGCTGTCATAGCATCAGTCTTTCAATCCGTTACGCCCAGAACGGCAGGGTTTAATACTGTGGATATAGCTTCGCTCCGAAGCGGTACGCTGCTGTTGACCATAATCCTCATGATGATCGGAGGATCATCCGGCTCTACAGCCGGAGGTATCAAGACTACGACGCTTGCAGTGCTTATTATGTCGGCTATCTCAGTTATAAAGGGAAGGGATTTCTTACGGGCATATGAGCGGAAGCTGGAAGGAAACGCTCTAAGGCGGGCGTGTGCGGTATTTCTTACGTATCTTGCCGTAGCCATGTCAGCTACGCTAATACTAAGCATGCTGCAGGATTTTACCATGGAGCAGCTGCTCTTTGAGGTGTTTTCTGCAATGAGTACCGTAGGCCTGACTACGGGTATAACACCGGCTCTGAGTGCTGCATCAAAGCTGCAGATAGCTTTATTGATGTACTTCGGGCGCGTTGGAGTATTGTCTATTGCTTTGGCCTTTACGAAAACGCCTGAAAATATTCCGGTGGAGTATCCGTGTGAAAAAATAATGATAGGGTGAAGAAAAAATGAAATCTGTATTGGTAATAGGTATGGGTCGTTTTGGACAACATATAGCAATGAAATTTGAAGAGCTTGGCAACGAGGTCATGGCCGTCGATATTTCTGAAGAAAAGATCAACGAGATATTGCCCAAGGTAACCAGTGCCCAGATAGGGGATTGTACTAAAGAGCCGGTTTTACGTTCGATAGGTGTCGGCAACTTTGACATATGCATCGTTGCGGTAGGAAATAATTTTCAGTCATCCCTGGAAATCACGCTTTTGCTGAAGGAACTGGGCGCTCAGAAGATAATAGCGAAAGCCAGCCGGGATATACATGCAAAATTTCTCATGCGCAGCGGAGCCGATGAGGTCATATATCCGGAGAAAGAGATGGCTGAAAAGGCAGCGGTAAGGTATAACGCAAGAAATGTCTTCGATTATATCGAACTGACACCGGAGTATTCGGTATTTGAAATCACACCCATGGATTCATGGATAAACAAGACCATAGAACAGGTGGCCGTGAGAACCAAACATCACATATCCATCCTTGCGACAAAGATTGGAGATAACATCAGGCCCCTTCCTAAGCCGGATCATGTTTTTACACATGAAGAACATTTGATAGTTTTCGGCAGGAAGGAAGACGTATTTAAGTTCACAAAAAGGATATAGGGAAACTGTGATATAATGGTAATATGACGAGCTAATTCAACACTTTTCTAAAGGTGGATAAGTTTATGGGGAAAATAAGAGCAGTATCCTTTGTCAAACAAATGGCATATGTAGTCGTGATCACCGCCTTTGCTACGGGTGTATCCATATTGATCGGAAAATTGGGGATCAACAAGGAAAACGCATTAATGGTCTTTCTCGTTGGAGTCCTTGCAGTGACCGTTTTGACCAATGGATATATTTATAGTATGACAGCGGCATTTTTTAGTGTGCTGCTCTTCAACTTTTTCTTTACGCCGCCGCTAAAAACTCTGAGGATGAACAATTCCGGCGATGTGATACTCTTGTTCTTTTTTTTCAGCGTAGCGCTCATAGCGGGCTCATTGACTTCAAGATTTCAAAAACAAGCAGAGGCAGCGCGTAAAAGCGAGCGCATGACAAAGCTTTTATTTGAGGTCAACGAAGGCTTTCTGAATGTAACGGGAGAAAAAAATGCCATAGAGCTTGCTCTGTCATATGCTCACAAATACACGGGATGCCGCTGCTCTGTAATTATCAAAGGAAAGGAGCAGATTTTCAGCAGCTTGCAGCTTAACGAGCAGGAACAATCAGCTCCTCTTGCGGATTTTCAGGAGTTGCCCATAATAAGCTCCGGCAAGAATTTAGGCGTGATGAGAATATATGGAGACGGTTCACAGCTTACTACCGACGGCAGGCATATAGCTAAAAGCATAACCTCGCAACTTGCTCTCATACTTGACAGAGAATTTATATACAGGGAGCGGGAAAATATAAAAGTAGCAATGGAAAGAGAGCACATAAAGAGCAATCTGCTCCGCGCTATTTCCCATGATCTTCGAACACCATTAACCGCTATTGTGGGAGCAAGCGGCCTCCTTTCCGAAGACAGTGCGGACCTGGATTCCGAGTCGGTGAGAAAGCTGGCGGGAGATATAAATGAAGAGGCCCTTTGGCTTACGCAGCTTGTTGAAAACATTCTCAATATGACGCGCATTGACGAAGGAAAGCTTGCCATCAACAAAAGCATGGAAGTGGTAGATGATGTGATCAATGAAGCCCTCTCCCATATTCCCGGGCCGGCGTTTAGGGATAGGTTGACAGTATACCTGCCGGACAATTTGATTTCGCTCCCTATGGATGGAACGCTCATAGCACAGGTTCTTACAAATCTTCTTGACAATGCTGTAAAGCATACAGGCGATAAGACAAATATAACATTGAGGGTATATACTGAAAATGATAATACTGTGTTTGAAGTGCAGGACAATGGACCAGGTATTGACTACAGCATCAAAGACAGTTTGTTTGACGGTTTCGTTAAGGCTTCCTCAGGCAAATCAGCGGATTCAACCCGTGGAATAGGATTGGGCCTGGCCATCTGCAAAGCTATTGTTGATGCCCATGGGGGTAGGATATCGGCTGAGACTCCGGCTGATGGCGGGGCTCTGTTCCGATTTAGCCTTCCGATGAAAGCAGGTGATGATGAAAATGGAAAATAGCTTTAGCATACTTCTTATTGAGGATGATAAATATATAGTCAATTTCATATCCATGTCGCTTAAAGCCTATGGATATGCATTCGTTACAGCAGGCACAGGCAGAAGCGGAATTTCATTGTTTCATTCCAATAATCCGGATCTCATCTTGCTTGATCTTGGTCTTCCCGATATAGATGGTATAGATGTCATAAGGGAGATAAGGAAAGACTCGGATACACCTATTATGATAATTTCGGCCCGGGGTCAGGAGCATGAAAAGATAACAGCTCTTGATGCAGGGGCGGATGATTATATAACAAAGCCTTTTCATATGGGAGAGCTTTTAGCCAGGATACGCGTTGTTGAAAGAAAAGCTAAGAGGGAAATGATCCCTGTACAGTCTGAAGAATTTATCTGCGATTATCTCACTGTGAATTTTGAAAAAGGACGGGTATTTGCTGACGGTTCGGAGGTACATCTTACGCCTATAGAATTTAAGCTGCTTTCGCTGTTGATCGCAAACCGGGGCAAAGTTCTTACCCACAATTATATTTCAAAAGAAGTCTGGGGATATGGAGAGGCCGGAGATCCGCAATCTATCAGGGTTTTCATGGCAAGCCTCCGGAGAAAGATAGAGAAGGATTCGGCACAGCCCCGTTTTATCATTACTAAGGTAGGAGTAGGATATCGCTTTGCAGACGAATGAGGTCACTTTACTCAAGGGTACATTATACAGTTGACATCGAACATATGTTCGGTTATACTTTAAGAAAATAGTGGAATTTATCCGATGAGGAGGTGGCTTATGTGAATTTGGATTTTTTTCAACAATATGATATTTGTGCATTCACCCCGGAATATTTAAAGGATGTGGGAGAAGTGACCAAAGTCGTGGTGTCCGAAGGGGAGGACCATATGATATCCATGACCATGCGGGCATTCAGGTCTAATCTGTGCAAATTTTATTCGATAGACTACGGAAGCTTGAGGAAGAAGTACGGACAGATTATAGAGAGTGTGAATTGTATACCCTTGCCTATAAACGGCAATAAGATATTTTTGCAGCTGAAGGTTCGAACTCCTGAGTTCAGAAGCGATTGTGCTATGGGATATCTGGATCTTGGCTCGATCGCGGAGGTAAAGGAGCACAAGGATAGAAACAGGACGCAAATACGCCTTAGATGCGGGAGAAAGCTGGAGGCCCTATGCAGTATCGGTACGGTAAACAAGCATATAAAAAATGCAAAGCTGGTTCTGGAGCATTATAGAAATGAAAAAGGATGCGGCCCATATCCGGAGGTATTGGAGAAAATGTATTCCAACATGGATAAGCCGGCTACAAAGGCGGACATTCTAATTCTGGCCAGAGAGATACTCACCCTTAAAAATAGTTTGAAGGACTATGAAAATGGGGTATAATGAAAAATGAGGAATTAGGAATGAGAAATTAAGATCGAGGGTTTTAGCATGGATGAAGTTCAAGGCATGATAAATGAAGTAGTTTTCAGAAATGAAGTGAACGGATACTCAGTGATTGAGATTTGTGATGAGGGTGAAGAAACCACTGTAGTGGGGTACTTCCCCTATTTGAATATTGGGGAGACTATAAGGGTTGCAGGAGCATGGGTGGAGCATCCGGACTATGGAAAGCAGTTCAAGATGGAGGCCTATCATGTGGTGACCCCTGCTACCTTAAATGGGATAGAGAGATATTTGTGTTCGGGACTTATACCGGGTATAGGGCCGGCTACCGCTAAAAAGCTGGTGGAAAGGTTCGGCCTGGATACTCTGGATATAATCCAGTACAATCCGCAAAAGCTTACAGAGATAGAGGGCATAGGAGATAAAAAAGCACAGAAGATATATGATGCATTCATCGAGCAGAGGGAGCTCAAGGACATAATGCTTTTCCTAGAAGGCTACAAGATAAGCCCCGCTTATGCGGTGAGGATATATAAGACCTATGGGGCCGATACGATCAAGGTCATAAGGGAGAACCCGTATAACCTGGCCGAGGACGTATTCGGGATAGGCTTCAAAATGGCGGACAGGATAGCTCTCACAATGGGAATACCCCTTGATTCCGAATACAGGATAGCTTCCGGCACTAGGTATGTGTTGAATCAATTCCACAATAACGGTCATAGCTATGTTCCCCAGAAGCTGCTCATCAAGACTTCCGCCGAACTTCTCAATGTGAGGGAAGAAGTGATTGAAAATATATTGATCAGCCTTTTTATAGACAGAAAGATAGTAGTAGAAGATCTGGACGATGTAAAGGCTGTATACTCTATAGCTTTTCACAAGGCAGAGGTAGGAATAGTGAGGAGGCTCCTCACCTTGGCTCAATTTCCTATTTCTACAGTGCAATTTGATATAGATAATGAAATAAGAAAGCTGGAAGCAGAGGACGGCATTGCCCTGGCGGCAAATCAAAGAGAAGCGGTTCAGCAAGCTGCAACAAAAGGCTTGCTGGTGATCACCGGAGGCCCCGGAACGGGGAAAACCACAACCATAAAGACCATAATAAGACTTTTCGAGAGGATGGGTCTTGACGTCCTGCTTTGTGCGCCTACAGGAAGGGCAGCAAAGAGGATGCAGGAGGCTGCGGGCAGGGATTCCCGCACCATACATAGGCTTTTGGAATATGGCTTCGGCGACAAGGATGAGGATATGATTTTTCAGAAAAATGAAGACTCTCCCTTAGAGGCGGATGCCATCATAGTGGATGAGGTTTCCATGGTCGATATATTGCTGATGAACAGCCTGCTCAAGGCTATATGTGAAGGCACCAGGCTCATCTTGGTGGGTGATGTGGATCAATTGCCTTCGGTAGGCCCCGGCTGCGTGCTCAAGGATATCATAGACAGCAAGGCTGTTTCCGTGGTAAGACTGGATGAAATATTCAGACAAGCCCAGGAGAGCATGATCGTCGTCAATGCCCACAGGATAAACAAGGGAGAACCGCCTATTCTCAATATAAAGGATAAGGACTTTTTCTTCATCAGAGAGGAAAACCAGGCGGAAATCCTGGAAAAGATAAAGGCGCTTTGCAAGGAGAGGCTGCCCAAATATTCGGGGTATAACAGCCATGAAGGCATACAAATACTATCTCCTATGAAAAAAGGGATCTGCGGAGTGATAAATCTCAATACTGAGCTGCAGAAAGTGTTGAATCCACCGCATTTCAGCAAGACTGAAAGACAGTTCAGGGATGTGATCTTTCGTCAAGGGGATAAGGTAATGCAGATCCGCAATAACTACAAGATGAAATGGCAGAGCCTGTCAGACCCCGATTATGAGGGAGAAGGGGTCTTCAACGGAGATATGGGTATAATATCCAAGGTGGATAATGAGGAACAAACCATTGAGGTCATATATGACGGCGAGAGAGTAGTGAAGTATGAAGGCTCGGATCTGGATGAACTGGAGCTTTCCTATGCAGTGACAGTACATAAAAGCCAGGGATCGGAATTTCCTGTATTGGTTATGCCTGTCACATCAGGACCTCCGATGCTGCTGACCAGAAACCTTCTATATACTGCCTTGACAAGAGCAAAGCAGATGGTGGTTTTGGTAGGGCAGGAAAGGTGTATTTATTCCATGGTAAAAAACAATTATGTTACAAGGAGGTACTCAGGCCTGGAGTACAGGCTCCAAAGGCTTGGAAACTTGAATGAACATAATGAAGCTTCTATATCCTCCCAAGAATAGATGCATATTGTGCGGGGTCAAAACTCCGAAAGCACTCTGCAATATCTGCAGCGCTTCCATAGAGTTCATACATGAAAGAAAATGTTTAAAGTGCGGAAAGGGTTTAGCCGATAATTATAGTAAGAATATATGCCCGGACTGTATGGAAAGAAGTTACTCTTTTCATTCTGCCTATTCCTGCTTTTATTACAGAGGAACCGGCAGAGAGCTGATTCATGCATTTAAATATGAAGGCAGGCTGGATATAGCTAAAATATTGGCCAGGTATATGGCAGATGTGATATATGCTGAAAGCCTGGATGCCGATATGATCGTGCCGGTGCCTATTTTTCAAGCTAAGCTGCACAAGAGAGGCTTCAACCAGGCTGCAGTCATAGGAGAGCATCTTTCAAAGCTTTTGGGCATTCCCATGGGTGATTGCCTTATAAGAAATAGGGAAACAAAAGAGCAATATGGTCTGGACAAGCTGGAGAGAAGGTTAAATGTAAATGATGCATTTTCTCTAAATATGTTATATAATGTAAAGAACATGAAGATTTTGCTGATAGATGATATATATACCACGGGCAGCACTGTGCATGAATGCAGCAAAATACTTTTGTCCTCGGGGGCAAAGCAGATTTATGTTTTGACTGCAGCGGCTGGAACAAATACTTAGATTTGGAGGGTGGGTCAATGGCAGAATTAAGAAATTGTATAAGATGCGGCAAGATTTTTGCATATACCTATAGTCCCATATGCAAAAAATGCCTGGAAGAAGATGAAGATGAGTTTAAGCTTGTCAAGGAGTACCTCTACGACAACCCGGGCGCTATAATACCTGAGGTATCTGATGCTACGGGAGTATCGGTAGAAAAAATAATGAGATTTCTTAGAGACGAAAGACTGGAAATAAACTCGGATAACAGCAACTTGATTTTGGAATGTGAGTCCTGTGGCAGGCCTATCAGATCAGGAAGGTTCTGCGAGGAATGCAAAAACAATATTACCTATCAGATGAAGAAAGAGTTCGGCATAAGTCAAAAAAGGCATGATTATATCAAGACTTCAGGAAAAGAAAAAATGCATGTTATCAGAAGGAGAGAAGGCAGGTAGAAGAACTTAGCCTTCTTTTTTTTATTGCCCTATAAACTATATAGGTCTATATACCGATAGATAATATGAGTAGAAGATGTAGATGAGGTGATATTATGGGATTTAATATAGACAAAATTCCGGGTATAAACAAAATATACAAGAGCTTTTCTGTGGAAAGGAAAAATGAAACCCAAGAGGTATTTCCCTTAAACGGCAGGAAGGATGAATTGACCATTTCTCAGAAGGCAATAGACTATCAAATTGTTAATAAAGGCATGAAAGCCATAGATCAGATCCCGGATATACGGGAGGATAAGGTCAACGCCATAAAAGAGAAGATGGATAAGGGCCTGTACGACATAGACGGCAAGGATATTGCAGAAAAGATGATATCGGGCAAGTTTGATAAAAAGATATAATGTTGAGGTGCTATGGTCATGGATAATTTAGATAAGATAATACAGTGCCTGGAAAATCAAAGAAATATATATGAGAAGCTTTTATCCCTATCCATGGAAAAAAAAGATGCGATAATAGAGGGCAAAGTGAATGAACTTGACAACTTTATTAAGCTGGAAGGGAATCTCATACTTGAAATAGGAAAGTTGGAGAATGAAAGAGACAGTACCGCAGAGGCTTTGGCTAGGGAGCTGGGCTGCAGCCGGGAGAACTTGACCATAAGCTACATATGCAATGAGGTAAAGGACAAGCGCTGCACCAGTCTAAAGAAGGTCGCAGATTCAATAGGAAGCACGCTAAACAAGCTGAAGGAAATCAATGATTTAAACGGTGAGCTTATAGAGCAGTCTCTTGAATTTATAAATTTCTCCATAAACCTCATTTCAGACTCAATGGAGGGTCAAAACGTTATATACGAAGGGAAACCGGAAGAAAGCAAGGATAATAATGTAAGGCTCTTTGATGCCAAAATATAGGGGGTATTTTCATGAGTTCATTCGGCGGTTTGAGTATTGCAGTATCCGGTTTGTTTGCACAGCAGAGATCTCTGGATGTTACCGGTCATAATATAAGCAATGTCAATACGATAGGATATTCGAGGCAAAGCGTCATCCATGCATCCTCCAGTCCCCAGAATATAGGATGGACCAGAGCCGGGGTGAAGATGGGGAAAGGCACCGGAGTAGACGCAGTGCTCATAATGCAATACAGGGATGAATTTTTAGATAATAAAATAAGAAGGATCAATAAGGAGCTGGGTTATTGGACAGCCAAGCAAAGCGGCATAGAGGATATGGAAGGCATTTTCAATGATTTTTCCGATGAAGGCATACAATCTGCCATGAATAATTTTTGGAATGCATGGGATCAGCTGTCTAAGCCAACCGGCAGGCTTACTTCCAGAGCTCTGGTAAAAGAAAGCGCAATAGCTCTGGTAGAGTCTATCAAAAACACAGATCAGTTGCTTAAGGATTATAGAGCTGATAAAGATAGAGAAATCGTAGAGAATGTAGACAGGATAAATCAAATAACAAAGAGGGTAGCAGAGCTCAATGGGCTGGTGCAGAAGGTTGAAGCCAACGGGGCTATTGCCAATGATTTTCGGGATGAGAGAAACCTCCTCATTGATGAGCTTTCAACATTGGCCAATATACAAGTCAGCGGCAGCAAATCAGTTACCATATTGATAGAGGGCAGGGCTGTGGTGGACTACGGAATCACGGAGCAGCTTAAGGCAGTGCCGGATCCCTCGAAAGACGGTCTGGTCAAGCTTGTCTGGGAAGGGGACAATCAGGCTGCATCAATAGGAGGGGGCAAGATAAAGGCCCTCTTTGATACAAGGGATGAGCTGGTGGATAAATTCCGTACCAGATTGGATGAAATGATAAAAGGCCTGGCTGCAGAGATAAACAAGATTCACATTTCCGGTTATGGAGTGAGAGATGAGATTCAGAGAAAGTTTTTTATAAACGGAGGAGATCCTGACAGTGATGTCATAGATATGTCAAATATCGCCTTTAACCCGGAGCTAAATGAATATGACAATATCGCAGCGGCAATAACTCCGCCTCCATATAATGCGGAGGACAATAAGATAGCACTAAAAATTTTGGAACTGCGCAGCGGCAAGGTTTTCGGAGAAGAAGCTTATGATTCGGCAGGCGGCAAATATAATTTTGATGAATACTACAGGAATATTATATTGGATCTTGGCAAAGCCGGTATGGAAGCCGCCATCAATGCTGAGGCTCAAAGTTCTATGGTGAAAGAACTGGAAAATAAAAAAGGAGCCATGATGGGCGTCTCCATGGATGAGGAAATGGGCAATCTCATAAAGTTTGAACACTCCTATAACGCATCCGCCAGAATGGTCAATGTAATGGATGAGATGCTTGAAATCATAGTAAACAGACTTGGAATAGTCGGAAGGTAGGTATAAAGTGTATGAGAACTACATTCGGAAGCTTAAATATAGTGAATAGCGGTCTATTTGCCAGTCGCCGGGCTTTGGATGTGATAGGCCATAATATCGCCAATGTCAATACGGAAGGCTACTCAAGGCAGGTATTGATGCAGAAAGCCTCCATGCCTCTTTGGGGAGACCCTAAAGGTGTCATAGGCACCGGGGTAGATACCTACAATATATTAAGGATCAGAAATGAATATTTGGATAAGAAGTATTGGAACCAGAACAGAGCCGTAGGAGAATGGAAGATAAAGCAGCAGAATCTGGAGAATATGGAATCTATCTTTAACGAACCCACCGAGACAGGCATAAGAAAGGTTATTGATGAATTTTTTATAGCCTTGGATGAGCTTTCCAAAAAATCCGGCGATTCCACCAGGCGTGTAGCTGTTGTGGAAAATGCCAATATTTTGGCCAAATCCATAAACAGAAACGGAAATGAAATAATAAGCGCCATAAGAGAGACCAATGAAGAAGTGAAAACCAAAGTCGACGAGATAAACTCTCTGGCCTATCAAATATCGGTGTTGAACAATAATATATTCAACATGGAGCTGGGAGATTCTCAGGCCAATGACTTGAGAGATCAGAGAAATGTGCTGTTAGACAAGCTTTCCAAGATAATCGATATAGATGTAAGCACAAGGAAAGACAGCAACAAAAATGAATACATGAGCATAAAAATAGGCGGTATAACCTTAGTCGATCATACAAATTACGATGAACTAGCCTATGTCGAGGAAGATGTGGCAGGCATAACCGAGCTGGGTGCAGGCAAGATGGCTCAAGTGGTCTGGAAGGGCCTGGAGAGTCAGAAGGTGAGCATAAGAGGCGGTGAATTGAAGGGCCTGTTGGATATTAGGGATGGCAACGGGCAAGGCTTGAACTATAGAGGTTTGGTCTATTATCTCGATAAACTCAATGAGTTTGCCAGGGACTTTTCAAGCAAGATAAATGAGGTGCATCGCAAGGGTATTGACTTTAATGGTGAGGCCGGCGTTGATTTCTTTAATGTACCTGAGGGAGATTACAGCAAAATCAATTGCACTAATTTCGGAGTAACAGGAGCTTTGCTTGTGAATCCGGATTTGATAGCGGCTTCCTCTGACATAGGAGGAGAAAGCAATAATGATAATCTGAAGGAATTAATAAAGCTTAAGGACAAAGCGGATATGTTCAGCTCTACCACAGGTACCCCGGATGACTTTATCAAAGCCCTGCTTTCCTCACTGGCTGTGGATTCGCAGCAGGCAGGAAGAATGGCGATCAATTCGGAGATCCTCATCACCGATACGGATAACAGGAGAATATCCGCTTCCGGAGTCCTGATGGACGAAGAAATGGGAAACATGGTGAAATTCAGCCAAGCTTATAATGCGGCAGCAAGAGCCATAACCACTCTGGATGCCATTTTGGACACCACCATCAATAGGCTTGGGCTTGTAGGAAGATAGAACTCAGGATGAAGAACTCAGAGTGCATGTATTCCGTACTAACCCCATAGAAATACAAAGAGGTGATGAAATGCGAGTTACGAATAGTATGATGGTTAATAACCTGTTAAGGAATCTATATAAAAACTATACTAAAATGGACAAGTCTCAGCAGATGCTTTCTTCCCAAAAGAAATTTCTCAGGCCCTCTGATGACCCTATAGGTGTCACCAGAAGCCTTCGCTTGTCCACTGAAATACTAAATATGCAGCAATACAAGAGAAATGCTGAGGACAGCGACTCCTGGCTGCAGAGCAGTGAGCAGGCCGTCAATAACATAATATCTGTCATGCAGAGGATAAGGGAATTGACAGTCCAGGGCTCCAATACAGGCACCTATTCTCCTGATGATAGAAAAAAGATTGCAGACGAGATAAAAGAATTAAAGGAGCAATTGATAGGCATCGGCAATACTGCTTATGCCGGCAGCTATCTCTTCTCAGGCTTTAAAACCGACAAGCCCCTTCTCAATAAGGACGGCACCTATGATTTGGACGGAGGTATACTGAGAGCCGGGGAAACCATCGAAGTCAATGTAGGAATAAGCGATAGGATAGGTATGAATACTCTTGGCCAGAAAATCTTTGGCAGCATGGCCACCACCACCTATGATGAATATGTTTTGAAGGGCGTCGGTGAATTTAAAGGCGTAACTCTCGATGGAACCAATAATGATCTGGTTATCACATATGAGACTACACCGCCAGGGTCGGTTACAATATCTATGGATAATGGAACCTATAACTCTATAGACGGTCTAAGATTTGTAAAGGACTTAAATGAAAAAATTGATGCCACTCCGTTGAAGGGCCTGGTAAAAGCAGAACTGGAAGATGGAATCGTAGTATTCAAAGGAGCAAGAAATTTTAATATAGACACAACCGGTACTACCATGGATGTCAAGGATATCATGGGCATTGAAAAGGGCAAAAACGCTGATTTATCAAAGGTTGTAGTGTCGGATATTGACGATATTGACCGGGAAATATTTCATGGTTCTACAGAGTATTTGCTGAAAGCCGAAGGCGGCTTCAGCGGAACTGCAGCAGGCGACAGCTTCGTGATTTATTATGGAGACAATAAATATACGATCACTATGGATAGAGCTTACACTGCTGCAGAAGATAAAGAATTCATATATGATTTTAATAAGAAATTGGCGGAGACTTCCGGCTTGGCAGGACATGTGAAGTTGAGCATGAAAGATGGGCAATTTGCTATTTCAGCGGATAAGAATTTTAAATTAGATGCTGCAAATTTTAACAAACTGGGATTTGAAGATGCCACCAGCGGTTTAAAAGGGGCTAAAGCTGCCTATGCCATAGAAGGCGGCAAACTAGACTTGGTTTACGGCGATATCACAATACCTGCATCTCCAGATAATAAGCTTTATATAAAATATGGCGGTAATAATTATACAATAAACTTGACTTCAAAAACCTATGACAATACACCCGGCAATACATTTGATGATTTGATAAAAGATATTCAGCATCAAATTAATACTGACCCTGCTCTTAATGACCTTAAAGGATACGTGACCGTTACCGGCGTAGATGGAAGCATAAAATTCAACTCGGATTCTCCTTTTGATTTGGTATATGGGGGCACTCCTGTTACTAATGTTGCATTGATGGCTTCCCTAGGATTTACTACGGAAAAAGAAGGGCTCCTTATAGGAGACAGGGTAGAATCCGGAGGTGCCACCCAATTATTAGGGATGCTTGATAAACTGATTGAAGATTTGAATACAAACAATTCTGATGGAATCAGCAAAAATCTTGCAAGGCTGGACGCTCATATAGGAAACCTTAACTCTGTGAGAGCAGAGATGGGTGTAAAAGCCAATAGATTGGAGCTGACACTTAATAGGATAGAGGATGACAATGTAAACCTGAGGGGCCTGCTATCCAAAAATGAAGACATCGACATGGCAGAAACCATAATAAAGCTTCAAATGCAGGAAAATGTATATAATGCTGCTCTCTCGGTAGGCTCTAAGATAATAAGCCTTTCTCTGGTTGATTTTATCAGGTAAGGGAGACGCAAACCACTGAAAGTCTCGCTTTGTAGGGAACGCATTCTATGCGTTCCGCGACCCTAGAGGAATACATTCACCCTGAGCTCTGAATCCTGAGTTCTATCACCTATTTATAAAATTCCTATTGTAAAAATTGGTTGAAAAATGTAGAATTGAATTATAAAACTGGGTTCAAAAGGCACTCATTCGCCTATGGCCCTGATAGGAGGCCTCCAAATTGAAAGTCAAAACCAGATTTTTTGGCGAAGTAAATATAGACGAAGATCAAATAATCAGCTTTGTAGAGGGAATTCCAGGCTTCCCGGAACAAAAAAAATACATAATTCTTAATGACGATGATACAGACTTTACATTTTTGCAATCAACTGAGGAAGAAGGCCTATGCTTTATCACACTGCCTCCTGCTATGATAGTAGGAGACTATAGCTTTGACATCAGTGATGAGACTGTAGAAAAGCTGGAACTCAAAAGCCCGGAAGATGTCTTAACATTAGCCATACTGAATATTCCGGAGGACTTTAAAAAAATGACGGCCAATCTGAGAGCTCCTATAGTTATAAACACAAAGAACAAAATAGGGATTCAGGAGCTGTTGAATGACGACAATTACAGCATGAAGCATCAAGTCTTTAGGAGGGATGTCTAGTGCTGGTTTTGGCAAGAAAGAAAGATGAGGCCATAGTCATTGGTGACGATATTGAAATAATAATAACAGAGATATCCGAAGACAAAGTCAAGATAGGCATCAAAGCCCCAAAGCATATGAAAATCTTTAGAAAAGAGCTTCTGGCGCAAGTAAAAGAAGAAAATCTGGAATCTGCATCTGTCAAAGTAGACTTGGAAGCATTGGCAAAGGCTATGAAGAAATAGGACAGGAATCGCTAAAAGACACGTTTGTCATCCTGAGGGCTCTGCCCGAAGGATCTCAGATCCCAAAGGCCATAGGCAACCCTTACGGTTGTCCGCTGTAGGAAACGTTCATAATCGTTCCGCGACCCCAGAGGAATGCCATAGCATTCGTAACCCGTAACCAACCCAATAGGCATACCCTAATGCTAGAAGCCAGAAGCTAGCGGCCAGTGGCTAAAAAATTTCTACATAACAGTAAAATAAACTACAAATTTTTTATTTAAGGCCTAAAGTTTCATAAACCAATATCCGATATATAAATTAAGAAAGCAAAAGATAATATTTTCTATGAAGTAGGGCCCACGGATTAGGGGATGGAGTCTTTGCAAATAAATTCCGGAAAGGATTCCGGATAAAAAAACATAATTCAAGGAGGAAAAATGAATGAGAATTAACAACAATCTGATGGCAATGAACACTCACAGACAATTAGGCATCAATAATACAGCAGGTGCAAAATCCATAGAAAAATTATCATCTGGCTTCAGAATCAACAGAGCCGGTGACGATGCAGCAGGTTTGGCAATATCCGAGAAAATGAGATCACAGATCAGAGGTCTAAATATGGCTTCAAGAAATGCCCAGGACGGTATTTCCTTGATTCAGACAGCAGAAGGCGCATTGACAGAGACCCATGTAATGCTTCAGAGAATGAGAGAACTTGTTGTTCAGGCTGCTAACGATACAAACACTGATGAAGAAAGAGTTAGAATCAATGAAGAATTGGCTCAATTAGAAGAAGAAATAACTGCTATTACAGAAAAGACTGAATTCAATAAAAAGACATTGCTTGCCGGAAGCTTTGCTACTTCACAGATAAACCTTCAAGTTGGAGCAAACAGCGGACAATTTATTTCCTTTAATATAGGGAATATGGATGCATCTGCAATAGGAGTTAGCGGTATCGCTGCTGCAGTTTCAGGTGGAACTGCTACTACAATCACTGCCAAGATATCTGACGTTGATTCTGCAATAAAATTAGTTTCAGCTGAAAGATCCAAGCTAGGTGCTGTTCAGAACAGATTAGAGCATACTATCAAAAACGTGGATAATACTTCAGAAAACTTATCAGCTGCAGAAAGCAGAATAAGAGACGTAGACATGGCTAAGGAAATGATGGAATTCACTAAGCAGAACATATTGCAGCAGGCAGCAACAGCTATGCTGGCTCAGGCAAACCAGGCTCCTCAGACAGTATTACAATTATTGAGATAGTCATAATTAAAATAAAAACATTCGGAAGGATCCTTCCGAATGTTTTTATTTTAATTCAAGTATATTGAGGTATATGTCTTAAGCGAATCAAGAAAAATGTCGATATTAATAATATGGTGGTATATAATGAAATATATAGAATTGGAAGTATAAGGTGGGATATGCTTGAAAATAAGCCTTTGCATGATAGTAAAAAATGAAGAAAAAAATATATTAAATTGTTTGGATAGAGCCCTTGAGGTGGCGGATGAGGCAATAATTGTTGATACTGGCTCTACCGATAAAACAAAGGAGCTTTTAGGAGAAAAATATGCCCGGGATTCCAGGGTAAAGATAATAGAATATATCTGGGAAGATGACTTCAGCAAAGCAAGGAATAAATTCTTAGAATATGCTGACGGAGATTGGATACTGGTATTAGATGCGGATGAAAGACTTTTTTGTGATAGGAAAAGGTTAGAGGGATTTTTAAATAGCCGGGAGGATAAGGCATATATAATCCCTATTTATAATATCATGGACAGGGATAACATTACTATATCTTCTACAATGACAAGGCTTTACAGAAATGATAACCCAAGTTATAAGGGGGCTATTCATGAACAGATTCTTATAGATGGGAAGATTCTTGTTCCCGATATAGTGGACGGAGATATTTGTAAAATCTATCACTACGGTTATACAGGAGCTGTCTTTAAGGGAAAAGGGAAACAAGAAAGAAATATGGATATCATAAAGGCTCAGATAGAAGAAGAGCCGAATATACCTTTTCACTGGTACAACAAAGGCGTTATGGAAATGTGTCAGGAAAACTATGACACTGCAATCGATGATTTTATAAAATCCCATACACTGACTAATAAAACAAGGATGGCTTTCCACGATGATTTGGTAATCAGGCTTATACAATGTATGGTTATTGAAAAGCAAAATAAAATGGCAATTCAATTTATAAAGACCGTAGCTAATGACCCATATATAGGGAAAATACCTGATATATATTATTATTGTGGCATAGCTTATGCCAATATAAAGAAATATCCTTTAGCAATAAAGAATTTTAAAAAAGCTATAGAAACAGGAGAATATGAGAAAGGCACTTCAAAATACGGAGCAGGAAGCTTTTTGCCAAAACTTGAATGGGCTAAGGTATTGCTATTTCAGGAGATGAAAGAAGCAGCAATAGAAAAATATAAGGAAGCTGTTTTCGATAAGAATAATGTAAATAAACAGGGCTTGAATGAATTAAAGCATTTATTAAAAGAGGGAAATAGAATAGAGGAACTAAACCAGCTAGAAAAAAAAATATCTGACCATAAAACAAATCAATTAGATAATACGGATTTTGATAAATATAAAAGCGGAGTAAAAGAAAATATAAAAACCCTGGTTGAAAGCGGCATGTTAAAAGAAGCGAAAGAAGCTATTGAAGAGTATGAAAAGATAGTCAAGGATGATATAGATATCTATTCCATCAAAGGGGTCATAGCTACAATGGAAGGCGATATGGACGAAGCGGAAAAGGTGCTGAAAGAAGGACTTGATATAGATGGGACAAGCTTCGATTTATTATATAATCTTGCTTATTTACATCAATTGAATGGCCTCAATGAATTGGCAATATCATACTATAAGAAAGCGCTGCAAAATGCCAAAAAAGAGAGCGATGAAGATGAGATATATGAGATATTGCAAGAACTGGGGATTAAGGAGAGCAAGGAGGAGATATTAAAGTATGCGATACCTAAAACCAGCATTATCATATTGACTTATAATAATCTTCAATATAATAAGCTATGTATAGAAAGCATTAGAAAATACACGCCAAAAGATTCATATGAAATTATAGTAGTTGATAATAATTCTACTGATGGAACCGCAGAATGGGTTAAAGAGCAAAAAGACTTAAAATTAATTCTTAATGATGATAATCTGGGATTTCCCAAGGGCTGTAACCAAGGTATTAAAGCAGCAAAGAATAATAATGATATTTTGCTGCTTAACAATGATGTAGTAGTTACACCGAACTGGCTGACTAATTTAAAAAAATGCTTATATAGTAGTGATGATATAGGGGCAGCAGGATCAATTACAAATTCTTGTTCAAATTATCAGACTATATATGTTAACTATACTAATTTGGATGAGATGATTAACTTTGCAGAAATTAATAATATCAACAATGAGTCTCTATGGGAAGAAAGATTGAGGCTTGTTGGTTTTTGCATGTTGATCAAAAATGAAGTAGTTAAAAAAGTAGGTTTATTAGATGAAATATTTACACCGGGGAATTTTGAAGATGACGATTATTCATTTAGAATAAGACAAGCAGGGTATAGGCTGATGCTATGTAAAGATAGCTTTATTCACCATTTTGGAAGCGCATCCTTTGGAAAAGTATCTAAGGAATACAGCGAATTACTAATAAATAACAAAAGAAAATTCGCAGAGAAATGGGGGTTTGATCCTTATTATATTATAGAGATAAAAAAAGAAATAACAGAATTGATTATTAAAGAAAACAACAAACATGATATCAGCGTATTACATATTGGATGTGCCGGTGGCGGGACACTGCTTGATATAAAAAATGCAATTCCATCTGCCGAGCTATATGGAATAGAGGCTATAGAAGAAGTAATAGTAAATACAAATCATTTTGCCCATATTGAAGCAGGTAAACTGGAGGAAATAAAGACTTTCAAGAAGAGTGCTTTTGATTATATAATAATCACTGAACTTCAAGACAATGAAACAAGCATTTTAGAAATTTTAAGATACACAAAAAAGTACTTGAATGATGAGGGGAAAGTGTATATTTGCCTTTATAAAGATAAAGTAACGCTAAGCAATAAATTAATGGAGAAGTTATTAGATGAGATAGGGAACTATAAATTTGAATTAATTCAAGTCAATGGTCAGCAAATTTTTTGTATGAAAAAAGACTGTATAAAAGAACCTATAAAAAACATAAAACTAACTTTTTACAAGAAAGAAGATTTAGATAAAATTAATTATAGCTTAATAGATGGTAATGCTCACGACAACAAAACCATTGAAAAGCTTATCAGAAGATTAGATAACAATATAGATTTTGAGAACAATTTAGAAAAACTTAGAAATATGATTAGTGGCGGTAATATAGAAGCAGAAGATTTAAAATCGATTATTGTAAAGCATGGAATTGATAAAGCAAATCTGCTTAATATAGTTGGTATTGTATACTATCAATTTAATATTATTGACAAAAGCTTAATGTTTTTGGAAGAGGCATTTAAAATGAATAACAAAAATAGTGATACTATCTATAACATTGCTTATGTGCTTCATCAAATCAAAGAGAATAAACTTGCTTTAGAATTTTTAACTAATATTGATGGTGATTTTGAACTACAGCAGCTTAAACAGCAAATAGAGGAGGCAATATGATGAAGGAGAATAAGATTTGCTTTATAAGCTGTGTCAATGATCAACAGCTTTACAATGAAGCTCTTTATTACATTGATCAGCTAGAAGTGCCAAAAGGGTATGAAATAGAATGTATTTCAATAGAAAATGCTAATTCTATGACAGCAGGATATAACAAGGCGATGGGAGCTTCAGATGCAAAGTATAAGGTATATATGCATCAAGATGTTTATATACGAAATCGGTCCTTCATAAATATCATGCTAGATATCCTAACAAGCAATAGAAATATAGGAATAATAGGGCTAACAGGCACTAAGGTTATTCCTGCCAATGGGACCTGTAATGAATGCAGTCAAAAATATGGGCAGGCTTATAGTACCCAGACTGGAGTAATAAAGTTATTAGCATATAATGAAGTTGTAAGCGAATATGAAAAAGTTCAGGCAGTAGACGGATTCATTATGGTAACGCAGTATGACATTCCTTGGAGAGAAGATATTTTCGATGGATGGTCTTTTTATGATATATCGCAAAGTCTTGAGTTTATGAAAGCTGGTTATGAGGTAGTCATTCCAAAACAGGAAGAAACCTGGGTGATTCATGAGGCTAGTGGCTCTAATACCGGAGTTGAGTTCGAAGGTTATTGCAATATATTTATGGAAGAATATCCTAAAGATATTATTGAAACTTTTATATATGATATAGAAAAAGAAAATAATATTCTGAACGAAGCTGCTATAGTATGGAGAAATTATTATGTTACTAAAACTAATGATAAAGAATATGTAAAGCCTATTGATGATTATATAATTAATAAATTTAATCTTCATTCAGAAGAAACTAGCGATTTATTTGATTTTGATAAAATTTCAGCGTTGGAGATTGTAAACAATAATAAAAATGAATTTTTGAGGTATGTTAATAATGCAAAAAACAGTTTACATAATAGAAATTATGAGGAAGCATCAAAATGGTGTTTTGAAGGAGCAAGATATGCTTCAGAAAACCATCCGGGTTTTTATACATCACCAGAGCTGGAAAAAATATTGATAGAATGCGCAGGACATGTGCCACAAAGCAATTATAAGCTAGATATACCCCCAATTAATAGCAAGAGAAGAAAGGTCCTGCATGTCTTGAGTGAGGGGTATTCTACTGGCGGGCACACCAGATTAGTTAAGAATTGGATAGAAAAAGATTCTGATTCTATTCATTCTATCATAACTACCTGGCAAATTGATACAACTCCGATGTGGTTAACAAATGCAGCTAAAGAAAGTGGGGGATGGGCTTATTCATTACAGCAGCTTGCTAATTTTATAGACAGATCTTCCGTTTTAAGGGAAATAGCCTATGAATGGGCAGATATCGTTGTTCTTCATGTACATATGTTTGACCCTATTCCTATTATGGCGTTTGGCGTAGAAGGAGGACCACCGGTTTTATTTATGAATCATGGTGATCATGTTTTTTGGATAGGGACAAGCATAATTGACAACTTAGTAAACTTTAGAGAATCCGGAAGAGAATTATCAAAAATAAGAAGAAATATATGTAGAACTTCACTTCTACCTTTACCTCTTGAGTCGCCAGACATAAAACTTGAGTATAAAAATAGGATTAGGAATAAATTGGCTATTAAACAAAATGCCGTAGTTTTATTAACTATAGCGTCAGCTTATAAGTTTAAAACATTCGGCCAAATTCATTATATAGATATATTAAAAAGAGTTCTTGATAGACACAATGATGCTGTGGCTATTGTCATTGGGCCCGATAATATGGAATTATGGGGGAAAGCGAATAAAGAAACAAAAGGTAGAATTCTTCCTATAGGTATACAGCAAGATATAGAAAAATATTATGCCATAGCAGATATATATATAGACTCTTATATGTTTGGTTCCGTAACTTCGGCATTAGATGGCGGATTAAATGAATTGCCCGTTGCAGCATTACAGAACTATAACAATAGAACGCTTTCCTTTAATGACATATCATATAATATTGATGATATGGATTTTAATAATATGGAGGGTTTTGTTAATTATATAAGCAAGTTAATATCAAATAAAAACTACAGAGAAAAAAAAGGAAAAGAGTTATCCATACAAATTGAGAAGGATCACATTTACAAATGGTGTGACTATTTAAATGAAATATATAAAGGAGTAGAGAATAAAGTTCATAATATATATTTGAATCATAATGTTGAAAATTTATTAAGTAATGAAGATTTATCTCTTGCTTTATTTCAAAGAAAAGAAATTTGTAATGGAAATAAAGAACAGTTAATTTTTCCGGAAAGTGTTTCTCAATTGATAGTAGAGACCACATACGAAGATATAGAGATTGAAATACAACCACTACTCCATAAAGAAGCACTTGAAAGAGTGAGAAAGAAAGAAATTATTAAGGTAGCCTTTTTTGCAATTCATTCGTCAGTTTGGAAATATGATAAAATATATCAACTTATGGAGGAGGATCCAAGGTTTGATCCTGTTGTGGTAATATGCCCAGCAGTTAATTACGGTAAAGGAAATATGCTTGAAGAAATGGAAAAGTCATATAAACTCTTCAAAAATAAAGGATATAATGTGATTAAAACATATAGTGAAGAGGATGATACTTATCTAGATGTGAAGCATGAAATTGCTCCAGATATTATTTTTTATACTAATCCTTATGAAGGATTAATAATGGATAAGTATTATATTACAAATTTTAAAGATACACTAACTTGTTATACACAATATGGCTTTTATATAGGGAAAATACATGAAGTTATGTATAATCTTTTTTTTCATAATATTCTATGGAGGGCTTTTTATCAGACAAATATGCATAAAAAAATGGCAATAGAAACAGCAAAAAATAAGGGACGCAATGTAATTGTCATGGGATATCCGGGAGTCGATGATCTTGTATATGGGGCTAGAACATGTCATGATATTTGGAAAAACCCTGATGAAAACTTAAAACGAATCATATGGGCGCCGCATCATACAATTGATGATAGAGAAAATCTCAATCTTAATTTTTCAAATTTCATGAGGTATTATCAAACTATGATTGATATAGCGCAGAAATATAGCACTAAGATTCAGATTGCATTTAAACCTCATCCGCTTCTAAAGGTTAAACTATATAATCATAGTGATTGGGGCAAGGAACGCACGGACAACTATTACAAGCAATGGGAGCATTTAAATAATACTCAGATTGAGCTTGATCAGTATATTGATTTATTTAATTCATCTGACGCAATGATTTTAGATAGCGCTTCTTTTGTTGCTGAATATTTGTATTGTGGCAAACCTTCTTTGTATACGTTTGCAGACGATAACGTAAAAAATAGATTTAATGATTTTGGAAAACTTGCACTTGAGCAACATTACCATGCATATAATGAAACGCAAATAGTTGAATTTATTGAATTAGTATGTAATGGAGAGGATCCTAAAAAAGAAAGCAGACGAGAATTTTATAATAATTTTCTGATTCCCCCGAACAATAAATCGGCATCAGAGAATATTTATATTGAAATATGTAAAGAAATTTGGAATAGTCATTAGCCAGTAAAACTACTGGAATTGTAAATAGATTTTAAAGATACTCAAATAAATATTGTACATTAATTATAAAAAATAGGAGTGTAAACTTTACGCTACCTTTATTATACAAGGGGTGTATATATGAAAGCTATTATTTTAGCGGCTGATGGAAAAACATTTAATATAAAAGGAGAAGATGTGCCAAAATGTTTCCTCCCAATAAATAGAAATTTAACTATACTAGAAAGACAGATACGCATACTTAATTTTTATGGATTCTCTGATTCTGAAATTATAATAGTAATTGGCTCTAAGGGATCATGGAGCAAAGATAATATTTCAGAAAAAGTACATAACTTAAATACTAATATTTTAGTGAATGAAGAGAATTTAAAGCAAGGCAACAAATATAGCTTGTTAATAGCCCTTAATGCAATTGAGGATCAAGAAGTATTGATTATTGATGGTGACCTTGTGTTTGAAAGTATTATTATCGAAAAATTATTAAATAGTAGAAATGATAATATATTATTAACTCGTAATATGCTAAACCCCCAAGAAAGCGGGAGCAAAGTATTATGTCGAGATAATCGGGTAGTGGGGGTTGGAAAGGATATTGAAGGAGGTATGTTTCCTTGGGCAATATATTCCGGTATTGCCAAAATATCAAATAGGACTCTTGAAGATCTCAAATTAGCTTTATATAAAGAGACAAACTATGATATGGTTGATGGCATTAAGGATATTTTAAAAGATAATAATTTTATTGCTTTAGATTATTTGGATTTAGTTTACGGAAACGCAACCAAGGAACAGAATAATAAACTTGTTGGGGGTTCTTATGCAAACCTAAGATGTAAACTAATCGTGAAAAAAGAAGCAAGAAATGAGGGCAAGGAGAAGCTATCTAATGAGATAAAATGGTTATTAGATTTGCCTGCTGAGCTGAAAACATATTTCCCGGAAGTATTGAATTATAAGATATCTAATGAAGTAACGTGGTTTGAAATGCCATATTATAGCGGTAAAAATTTAAGGGAACTAATTATGCTGGGAGAGTTTGACGCTAAAAATACTGTTAATTTTTTGGAAAGATTACTGGATTGGATGTTTAAGAAAATATACTCAAGAAGAATGGGTAAAGCACCTAAAAATTGGGTTTACATAAAGCACATAGCTCGAGTTAACCAAAGGCTGATAGAGGCATGTCAAAAGTCCTCAACTATAGCTAGAATGATAAAATCTGATTATATTGTTTTGAATGGGACAAAGTATAGGAATATTCCGGAACTTTTCTTAAAAATAACAAAGAGACCTTCACTGATAGACGCTCTTACGCCAGAAGCTCTATCAATGGTTCATGGAGATTTGCATTTTCAAAACATACTTATAGAGCCGGGTAATAATCAAGAATTTTTATTAGCAGATCCAAGAGGAGAAATAGAAGGGTCAGATATTTATTATGATATGGGCAAATTATGGCACTCTTTTAATGGAAAGTACGATTTTTTGCATACAGATCAGTTTGTGGTTGATTTGAAATGGAGAGAAGATACAGATATCTTAGAGGCTAATTTAGAATTAACAAATAAGTCAGCAGTGTTGACGTATGATGAGATATCCAAAAGAATGGAAAAGCTTTTGACTAGATATGAGTATATCAAGAATGATCCATATTGGCATATGAAAACTCTATTTGCCGAAGTAAGTCATTTTAGCAGTGTTATGCCTTTTCATATAAAAGGAAATGGAGATGATAGGAGAGCGATTGCAATGTACTTAACTGCTGTAAAACTGATTAATCAATTTTATGACAATTTTCAAATAGAAAATTGGAAAGAAGAAATTACTTTTTATAATGTTAACTCTGTAGAAGACTATAATATGATGATGAATTCTATGGACATGGGAGGGGGGCTAGTTTAATATATGAATGCATTCATCTTGGCTGCAGGGCAAGGTAGTAGACTGAGAACAAGCATCCCTAAATGCTTACTGGAGGTTAATAATGAGCCTTTATTAGAAAGAAGTCTAAAATGCACAAAAGGTATTGATTCGATCATAAAAAGTGTTGTTATCATTGGAAATGGAGGAGTATGGACAAGAGATACTGAGGGACAAGCCTTAAAAATTGCCCATAAATACTCAGCGGAAATAATAGTTAATAAGAATTCAATGGAGACACATAGCACAGAGAGTTTGAAAATTGCTTTAGAAGAAATGAAACAATCAGATGATTTATTAATAATTGATGGAGATCTTGTCTATGACGAGCACATAGCTAAAGGGTTAGCACAACAAGAAGGAAGCGTACTTTTAGTTGGCGAGCAGCACAGTAGATCCGGAAGTAAAGTTAAATATGAAAAAAATAAATCTGGACAAATAATACTTCAAGAAATTTCTGAAAGCATTCAATCCGAATACGTATATTTAGGGATGATGAAATTAGGAAAAAACCATGTTCTTATTATTAAGGATTTAATAGAGGAGTCAAAGTATAAAAAGGATATTCTGGCTGTAATTTTAAATGATATATGCAAAGTGATTGAGTTAAGATGTCTTTTTCTTATAAACGATGTTGCTGAAAGAGTTCCGTACATTCAAGGAAACGTAATTAATATTAATACCAAGAATGATTTAGAAAATGCTGGGAGGATTTTTAATAAATGAAAATTCTTATAACCGGGGCAAATGGATTTTTAGGCAAAAATATTTATAATAAACTTTCTGAGAGATATGAAATTAAAGGTACATACAATCGTTACAAAATAAAAGATTTAGTTAAGTTAGACCTAAGCGATTCTAAAAGCATACTGGAACTTTTAAATAATTATAATCCTGATGTAATTGTTCATACTGCTGCTATAACAGACTTAAACCAATGCGAGAAACAACCATATATGGCGAAAATTGTAAATACTAATTCTACTAACACAATAGCAAAATGGTGTAGAGATAAAAATGCAAAGCTTATATATTTATCAACAGATTATGTGTTTGATGGAGAAAATGGACCTTATAGGGAAAAAAGTGAAACAGGACCTTTGCAAATATATGGTTATACTAAACTAATGAGTGAAATATTAATAGAAAACCAGGGAATTAATTATGCAATTGTTAGAATTGGAATATTGCACGGATTCAATGATAGATTCGATAAGAATACTGTTACTATGCAAGTAATCGATGGGCTAAAAAACGAGAAGGAAATAGTTTTAGATGACGGGCGTATCAAATATCCGACGTTAATTGATGATGTTTCAAGTGCGATAGAAAAAATTATTGAAGATGATTTAATAGGAACATTTCATGTATCAAGCCAAGAACCTGTCACAAGATATGAGTGGGGTTTAAGAATTTCAAGGATATTTGGCTTTAATGAATCCTTAATAATACCTGATAAAGAGTTAGATAAGATGAGTTTTCCGGCAAGACCTAAGGATATAAAGCTTTTGGACACAATGATAGGATTCAAAATAAGATGTTTGGATGATAGTTTGGAATATTTGAAATATCAATTACTAAGGAGGGATTAAGTTGAAAATTATTAGAAAAGATGTTGCGCATTGTTCAATACGTAAAGATGGCAGAAAAGTTACCAAATTACTGGAAATGAATATTGATTCATTTAGTTCCTCTATGGTTCTTTATCATTGTGATGTTCCAAAAGGAGAGTTTGCAGAGCACTATCATGCAAAGTCAACCGAGTTAATCTTTTTCCCAGAAGGAGGCAAAATCAAAGTCAATGGAAAGCTTTATGATATGAATCCTTGGGATGGAGTGCTATTGGAGCCTGGAGACAGACATGGCTATAATGAATCGGAGTGTAAAGATATTATCCATTTTGCAATTAGGATACCATCTGAGGATGATAAAGTCGAGGTGTAGGAATGTCCAAGCATATTATAATGATGAATGGTTTTACTGCAAGCGGAAAAAGTACAACAGCAATTAAAATCTTTAATAAGCTAGAAAATGTGCAAATATTGCATACGGCCTTTATACGTAAAGAATTAGGGCTTTATCCGAATCAGCAGGAATCTCTAAAGTACAAGTTTGAATTAGACGATGAAAGATTTATTGCAGTATCTAAAATAGTATATAACGAAGTTCTAAATAAAGCGGGTAAAATATTAGAAACCTTTGATAATGTGATTCTAGATGCGACATATAATTTTAAATGGCAAAGACAACAAGTTTATGAATTTGCAAAAAACGTGGATGCTCACATAACGATTATTAATTGTGTTTGCAATGATGAAGAAAAGATAATTAAACGGCTGCAAAAAAGGAAAATATCAAAAGATGATCTTTTATCGGAAGCAAGCGAGTATGAAACATATCTCAGCACAAAGAAGCTAGCAGAAAATGTTTTTTATGATAAGCTTTCTGATGGAGAAAGGCCACATATTTTAATATATGATAGTGGAAATGGGCAGATTAGGCAAAATGATATTATAAACTGTGAGTTCTGTAATAAAGTAAGAGATGTACTATGATATTATTATATATTATTTATAGGAGTAATTAAATGGATAGCATTAGTTCAACGATTGCACTAGACTTTGATGGTGTAATTACTAACCCTCATAATATGAAATCACAAGAGTTTACTAAAAGAGGTTATAATATCCCTGCACATCATACAGAAAGGGAATACTGTATAGAAAAATATGGAATACCTCTTGAAATATACAAAGAGGTATCTTTTGAAGTTAATTGCACTAGGCTTAAAGAAGTTCCGCTAGAAAAAGGAGTTATTAGGTCTTTAGATTATCTAATAAAGCATAATTTTAAAATAGTAATTGTTACATCCAGAATGAATAATGAAATTGAATATGTTAACAAGTATTTAAAAAGCCATAATATAAATATTTCACAGATTTTTAATACGAATCAAGAAACTAAAATGAATGTAATAGAGAATCTAAGACCAGTATTATTTGTAGATGATTCTTTTTACAAAGTTAGAGACATTTGCGGATCAAAAATAAAAACAAATATATTTCTATTTAGGAATATAGCAAACAGTCATTACATGGAAATAGTAAAGAATTATGAAATACATTATGGAAATTGGGATGATATAATTATTTTTATAGAAAGACTTTCAAAATAATATATGCAATATATGTTAGATTCTGAATAGCTAATAGAATTAATAATGGCTTTTTGCATTTTTAATATATAATTTCAAGATGTTACTATAAAGTGGAAAGCAAGTAAAGAATTAAGAGGGAGGATTTGAATAAATGATCCATCCAACAGCTCAAATAGGACAAGATGTAACTATAAAAGAAGGGGTTATAATTGGCGACAAAGTAATAATAGAAGATAATGTATATATAGACTATGGGTGTATAATAAGAGAAAATGTTCATATTAAAAAAGGCAGTTTTATAGGCGCAAGGTGTATACTTGGAGAATATTTAATGGATTTTTATAAGAACAAAGATAATAAAATTCACCCATTAGTTATAGGAGAAAATGCTTTAGTTAGGTCTGAAAATGTAATTTATGGAGATACTGTGATAGGTAATAATTTTCAAAGTGGACACAAAGTAACTATAAGAGAGAATTCTATCATTAGGAATGATGTTAGAATTGGAACATTATCAGATATACAACATCACTGTGATATAGGAAATTATGTTAATATACATAGTAATGTATTCATTGGAGAAATGAGTAGAATAAGTGATTTTGTATGGATATTTCCTCATGTCATTTTAACAAATGATCCGACTCCGCCTTCTAATACATTAAGAGGAGTTCAGATTGAGCCATATGCTGTAATTTCTGCTGGGAGCATTATATTACCAGGCAAAAATATTGGTAGAGATGTTTTAGTAGGAGCAGGCTCCATTGTCACTAAAGATGTACACAATGAAACTGTAGTTTTTGGAAATCCTGCAAATGAAATTTGTTCAATTAGAGAAATTAAAAATAAGACAACAGGAGAGCCAGTCTATCCTTGGAGATATACTTTTAAGAGGGGTATGCCATGGGAAGAATCTGATTATGAAACATGGTTTAATAATTTAAATTTACAAGAAGGTGATTAGCTATGTTAAACTGTGCATTAGTAAAATTTAAGGAAGTTAGAGATAAATATGGACATCTGACTCCAATTGAAGGAAAAGTAGATATACCTTTTGAAATAAAGAGAGTATATTATATCAGCAAAGTAGAGCAAGGAGTAACAAGAGGATTCCATTCTCATAGAAAACTTCATCAGGTTCTTATTTGTCTTAATGGGTCTGTAAAAATAAGACTTAAAAATCTTGATAGTGAGGAAGTAGTAGAATTAAATGAGCCATCTTTAGGATTATATATAGGCCCTTATATATGGCGTGAGATGTTTGATTTTACTGAAGGTAGCGTATTGTTGGTTCTTGCTTCAGAGTATTATGACGAGGATGACTATATTAGAAATTATGATTATTATTTAGAAGAAGCTAAAAAAAGATTTTAGGAGAAGTGAGTCATATGAACATTCCATTTGCAAGCTTTGAACCCATGCATAAAGAAATTGAAGATGAGCTATTAAATAAGTTTAAAGAAGTGTATAAAAAGAATTGGTTTATTCAAGGAGAAGAAGTAAAAAAATTTGAAGAAGAATTTGCAGCGTTTTGCGATTCAAAGTATTGTATAGGTTGCGGCAATGGGCTTGATGCGCTCTATCTGATTTTGCGGGGTTATGGTATAGGTGCTGGGGATGAAGTAGTAGTGCCATCTAATACATATATTGCTACTGCACTTGCAGTATCTTATACAGGAGCAAAACCTGTCTTTGTTGAGCCGAAGCCCCAAACATATAATATTGATCCGGATTTGATTGAAAATGCAATTACGGATAAAACAAGAGCAATAATAGCAGTTCACCTGTATGGACAAGCAGCCGATATGGATAAAATAAATAAGATTGCAAAGAAGTATAATTTAAAAGTTGTAGAGGATTCGGCCCAATCTCACGGAGCTTTGTATAAAAGTAGAAAAGCAGGGAGTTTAGGGGATGCGTCCGGTTTCAGCTTTTATCCGGGAAAAAATTTAGGGGCTTTAGGAGATGCAGGTGCAGTAGTCACAAATGATAAAGAATTAGCTGATAAGCTAAGAGCAATAGCAAACTATGGATCTGATAAAAAATACCATCATATATATAAAGGTATAAATTCAAGACTTGATGAAATTCAGGCAGCTTTTTTGAGAATAAAGTTGAAAAACCTGGACAGATGGAATGAGGATAGGGTAAGAATCGCGAGAAAATACATTGAAGGTATTAATAATCCCCAAATCATAAAACCGATAGAAGCTGTTTATGCAAAGCATGTATGGCATTTATTCGTTATAAGGACAAAGAAAAGAGACAATTTACAGGAATATTTGAAAAATAAAGGGATAGACACATTGATTCACTATCCGATACCAATGCATTTGCAGCAGGCTTATCAGGACTTAAATCTTAAGTTTGGCGACTTTCCGATTGCAGAAGAAATATCAAAAGAAGTTCTTAGCTTACCCATATGGTATGGAATGAAAGATAGTGAGATTGAATATGTTATTGACACGATTAATTCGTTTAAATAAATAGGATAATAGGTGGTAATGGTGAGAAAGCTCTTGATAGTAGGCTATAAGGGACAATTAGGTTCAGAGATCATAAAAAATTTAGAAGACAATATTGTTGACTTTGAATCTTTAGCCAAAGCTAATATTTTTTTGCTAAAAAGAAGTTCTAAAGAATTAAATATCTCAGATAGATCTTCTGTATTAAGCTTCATACAAGATATTAAGCCAAACATCATAATCAATTGTGCAGCTTATACCAATGTAGATAAAGCTGAAGAAGATTACGGAAAAGCTTTTCAGGTCAATGCGTTAGGCCCAAGAAATCTAGCGACCGCCGCTGAATCCGTCGGAGCCAAGCTTATTCATATTTCAACAGATTATGTGTTTGATGGAGAAGGGATTACTGCAAATGGTAAAAAAATGCCCTACAGAGAATACGATACACCAAATCCTATAAATGTATATGGCAAAACAAAGCTATTCGGTGAAAATTATGTACGAGATTTTTGCAGCAAATATTTCATAATAAGAACTTCTTGGCTTTATGGAGAAAATGGAAATAATTTTGTTAAAACAATTATAAGACTGGCAAGAGATAAAGGTAAATTGCAAGTCGTTAATGATCAGATTGGTAATCCAACCAATGCAGAAGATTTAGCAAGACACATACTAAAGTTAGTATTTACCGATGAATATGGCATTTATCATTGTACAGGGAATGGTATTACCAGCTGGTATGACTTTGCCTGCAAGATAATTGAGTATGCTGGAATTGATTGTATTGTTGAACCGGTTACTTCAGAGCAGTTTACAAGAAAAGCTAAACGACCTTCTTATTCCTGTTTAGACAATATGATGTTAAGAAGTACAATAGGAGACGGCATGAGGTATTGGGAAGAGGCCCTTTATGATTTTGTAAAAAACAAACTGCAGCTTTAGGAGATGAAGAAGTGAGCAATTTTTCATTTACAGGAACAAATATCAAAGGTCTTTATATTATAGAGCAAAAGATTTTTAACGATTCAAGAGGCTATTTTATGGAGACTTACAGTGAAAAAGCTTTTAAAGAAGCGGGATTAAACCTGAAATTTGTGCAAGATAATCAATCAAAATCAAAAAAAGGTGTGCTGCGGGGATTGCATTTTCAAAAGAGGCATCCCCAAGGAAAGTTAGTTCGAATCCTTAAAGGAGAAGTATTTGATGTTGCTGTTGATTTGAGAAAAAACTCCCCAACTTTTAAGCAGTGGTATGGGTGTATTATAAGTGAAGAAAATAGAAAGCAAATGTATATACCTGAAGGATTTGCCCATGGTTTTTTAGTGTTGTCGGATGAGGCTGAGTTTACATATAAATGTACGGACTTTTATCATCCGGAAGATGAAGGCGGTTATCCCTGGGATGATTCTTCTTTTAATATTGAATGGCCTCTGGATAGAGTTGAGAAATTACTGTTTTCGGAAAAGGACAAGAATTATCAATCGTTTAGAGAAACTGCCTTTGGCTATGATTTTTAGCAATATATAGGGGGTAATCAATTTGAAAACTTATCTGGTTACTGGGGGAGCAGGTTTTATTGGATCTAATTTCATTCACTATATGATTGAGAAATATGAAGATATCTTTATTATAAATCTGGACAAGCTTACATATGCAGGGAACCTAAATAATTTAGAAGATGTTGAAGAGAGTAAAAATTACATCTTTATTAAAGGTGATATTACAGATGCAGAATTAGTGCAGTTAATATTTAATAAATATTCCATTGACTATGTAATAAATTTTGCGGCAGAATCTCATGTGGATAGAAGCATAGAAAATCCTATGGAATTTATAAAGACAAATGTTGAGGGGACCTTCGTGTTATTGGAAGCAGCAAAAAGATCCTGGATGAAGGGAGACCAATGGGAAGAGGGTAAAAAATTTATCCAGGTTTCTACCGATGAGGTATATGGTTCTTTAGGAGAGACAGGATACTTCAGCGAAATAACTCCTCTTGATCCAAGGAGCCCTTATTCTGCTAGTAAAACTTCTGCAGATTTACTGGTAAAATCCTATCATGATACTTATAAAATGCCTGTGAATATAACGAGATGTTCAAATAATTACGGGCCATATCAGTTTCCCGAAAAATTGATTCCTTTGATAATTAATAATTGCCTAAATGGTAAGGATCTACCTATTTATGGAGATGGCAAAAATATCAGAGATTGGATATATGTAGACGATCATTGCTGCGCTATAGATCTAGTAGTAAATAGAGGAAGAGCTGGACAAGTCTATAACATAGGCGGAGAAAATGAAAAAACAAACATTGATATTGTAAAGACGATTATCAGGATACTAAAAAACTTACTAATAGATGATGCACGGAAAGAAGATATAAGCGAAAACCAGATTAAATATGTGAAGGATAGAAAGGGTCATGATAGAAGATACGCTATTGATCCGACTAAGACAAAGAATGAACTTGGATGGAGTGCCAAAACATCTTTTGATGAGGGAATCATAAAGACTGTAAAATGGTATTTAGATAATAGCAAATGGCTTGAAGAAATCACTTCCGGAGCTTATGAAGATTATTATAAAAAAATGTACATTGACAGAGAAAGAGGGTAGTAGTTTTGAAGGGAATTATATTAGCCGGAGGGAGCGGGACACGTTTGTACCCCATTACAAAATCTATTAGCAAACAGATTGTGCCAATATATGATAAACCCATGATCTACTATCCACTATCTGTATTGATGCTGGCCGGAATCAGAGAAGTGCTTATTATATCCACGCCCAGAGATTTGCCAATGTACAAAGAACTTTTAGGTGATGGAAATCAACTGGGCATGTGTTTTTCCTATGCGGTGCAGGCTAAACCCAATGGTATTGCAGAAGCCTTCATAATAGGGGAGAGATTTATTAACAATGAAGCGGTTGCTTTGATTTTGGGAGATAACGTTTTCTATGGATATGGTTTTTCTGCCATGCTGCATGAGGCTTCTAACTTAAAGGAAGGAGCATATATCTTTGGGTATTATGTAAATAATCCTGGAGCATATGGAGTAGTTGAGTTTGACGATCAATGGAATGTACTGTCTATAGAAGAAAAGCCTAAAATACCTAAATCAAACTATGCAGTTCCAGGACTATACTTTTATGATAAATATGTAGTGGAGATTGCCAAAAATCTAAAACCGTCAGCCAGAGGCGAACTAGAGATAACAGATTTAAACAGAGAATATCTGGATAATAAAAGCTTAAGGGTTAAACTTTTAGGTAGAGGGTTTGCATGGCTGGATACCGGTACCCATGATGCACTATTAGAAGCTAGCAATTTTGTTCAAACAGTCCAAAAAAGGCAAGGGCTTTATGTTGCATGTATTGAAGAAATTGCTTATCGCAATGGATTTATTTCAAAAGAACAATTGCAATCATTAGCAGAGCCTTTGGCAAAGACTGAATATGGCAAGTATTTAATGACAATATAAGATTTTTATAGTTAAAGATGAGTTCAAAGGAGGACAATATGGGAAAATACCATGAAGTAATAGAAAAGTCTTTACAACTGCTGGAAACAACAGAAGAAGGGCTTGTCTATATACAAAACCAATTGGAAGAGCTGCGCTATGAAGAAGCTTTCATCGTCTTAAAAGACGTAATGGAAGCCATAGCTAGTATTGAAGATGCCATATATCCCATGAAGGATGGACTGCCGGAAAATGATATAGACATTTTAGCAGCATCTTTGAGAGAAAGTATGAATAAGGCGGTAAGCAGTTATGAACAGGGCAAAGAGGTAGATTTGGAAAAGCAAATATCAGAAAATATTCTTACATCATTTAAGAATTGGAGAGAAGAAATCAAGAGAATATTTGCACCTTATGTCGTTTCATAATATATCTGCATGAGACAGGCCTTCAAATGGATAATAGAAGAGACTTTATTTAGTAAAAGGAGTGTGATCATATGGACATAGCTGCATTAGCGTCAGCAATGAATCATTCGGCCATAAAGCAGCAGGCCAGTATTTCAGTGCTGAAAATGACAATGGAGCAGGCCAAGGTGCAAGCTGCAGATTTAAATCAAA
Organism: Lutispora sp. QWL-02; assembly: GCF_058315355.1. NCBI lineage: Bacteria > Bacillati > Bacillota > Clostridia > Lutisporales > Lutisporaceae > Lutispora > Lutispora sp. QWL-02. The sequence continues at coordinate 3,997,030 of NZ_CM177762.1, read as the reverse complement.
TGCTGGAGCAGACTGTGAAAGCAATGGAATTGTCGGTGAATCCGCATTTAGGACAAAATGTAGATATAAGATTATGATATCTCTATAAGCTGCATAATAGGTTTATTGGAAAGGAGAAGTTATTTCAATGAAGATAAGAGAAATAATGAGAACACCTGTAATAGCTGTAAAGCCTAGTGATACTGTTGACAAGGTTTTAGAAATAATGAACAGGGAAAAAATCCATGGAACTCCTATTGTCAATGAAAATAATAATCTTCTGGGAATAATAGTAAAGGCGGATATCCATCGCTTCCTAATGGAGCCGGGGCATTATAAAAGCTGTCCTGTAGAATGGGTGATGACAAAAGAAGTGGTGAAGGCTCAGGCAGATGAAGAAATTATAGAGGTAGCCAAAAAATTAAGGAGCAAAGATGTTATCGCATTGCCTATAGTAGAGGGAAATGTTCTGGTGGGTCTTGTATCCATCGAGGATATTGTTGATTATTTTTTAGAATCCAATAAACAAAGATATCCTGCTGGATCGTAGCAGGATATCTTTGTCCCTTGTAAGGCATCAAAAGGATGATGCGGATTCTTACGCAAAAATACTACAATTATTAATATAATGATATAATAATAGCATAAATGTGTTTGTTTGATATAGTATAATATATGTAACTGGATAAAGCTTTTGATAAACTTGACAGAATAGAAACAGAAGTAACAAGGCATGAAGAGTTTATTTTGAAAAGGGTAAAATAGAAGCATTGGTACGATTCTTTGCTGAAATGAGAGGTGGTGGATTATGAGTATCCCGAAGAAAATGATTATGGATTTAGTTAAGGAGTTGCCAGAAGAAAAACTCGGCAAAGTTATCAGCTTTATTAAGTTTATAAAACAGGAAGAAGAGCCAATACTGGTTCTTGAGTCTGAAGATGAGGAAGAAATTGCTCAAATACTTGTAAACAACGAATGGTATTCTGACAGTGAAATAAGCAAAATGATAGAGGATATGGAATAATGAGCAATATAATATATTCTAAACAAGCGAAGAAGGCATTAGAAGTTTTCGATAAGAAAACAGCTATGAGAATAAAAAAAAGTATTGATAACATACCTGCAGGAGATATAAAACGACTTGAAGGCAACAATTTGCCGCCATTATTTAGATTGAGAGTGGGCAAATATAGAATAATTTATTTAATAGAAGATGAGAGACAAATAAAAATACTCAAGATAGATACGAAAGGCGACGTATATAAATAAAATCGAGGTGATCTTATGGGCAGCATATCTGCTTTTTACACTATGCCTCATCCACCCATCATAGTGCCTGAGGTAGGCAGAGGCGAGGAGAGAAAGATTAAGGCTACTTCCGATGCATTTGATAAAGCCGCAGCGGAGATAGCATCTATGAATGCAGATACAATAATTATAGTGACTCCTCATGGACCTGTGTTTAGTGATGCAGTGGCTTTGGCCTATGATAACAGCATAAAGGGAAACCTGGAGAAATTCGGTGCTCCTCAAGCAGCGTTTAAGGAAGAAATAGACATATCACTTACTGAGAAAATAATAGGGCTGGCTGAGGAAGAAGGCATTATGACGGCAGAGATAACCAAAAACTCTGCAAAGCGATACGGGATAGATTATGAGCTGGATCATGGCGCCATGGTGCCTCTATATTTTATTAACAAAAGGCTTTCCGCCTATAAGCTGGTGCATATAACCTATGGAATGCTCCCTAAGATGCAGCTGTATAAGTTTGGCATGTGCGTAAGAAAAGCTGTAGAGGAAAGCGATTCCAGGGCTGTATTTATCGCAAGCGGAGACTTGTCTCATAAGCTTAGTGCTGAAGGCCCATATGGCTATGCAGCGGAGGGCGAAGCCTTTGATAGGGAGATCATATCCCTGCTGGAGGAAGGGGATGTCCAGGGCGTATTCAATATGGACTGCAATATTGTAGAAAAAGCTGCTGAGTGCGGCCTTCGTTCCTATTATATAATGCTTGGTGCTATGAACGGCTATAATATCAAAGGTCATCTTTTATCCTATGAAGGCACCTTTGGAGTAGGCTATGGAGTCATGAGCTTTTCTCTTGAAGCCGGTACAGATATGTACAATGTCCTGCTTGAGTCGGGCAAAAAAAGGTTCAGCGAGAAAATAAACAATTCAGACCCATATGTAAGGCTTGCTCGTGAAAGCCTCACCAATTATTTGCTTTATGGCAAATATATTGATTATGAGCCTGCTTATGTGACAGAGGAGATGCTAAACACAAAAAGAGGGGTTTTTGTGTCTTTGAAAAAGGAGGGCCAGCTGAGAGGCTGTATAGGCACCATCTTTCCCGTGACAGAAAATATCGCTGAGGAAATCATAAGGAATGCTGTGGAGGCAGGAACCCAAGATCCGAGGTTCAGCCCTGTAGCGGAAGCCGAATTGGAGGAGATAGATTTTTCTGTGGATGTGCTCACTGAGGCCCGGAAGTCTTCAAAGGAAGAGCTGGATCCAGGAAAGTATGGCGTAATAGTCAGGTGGAGGGGAAAAACAGGGTTGCTGCTTCCTGATTTGGAAGGAGTAGATACTGTGGAGGAGCAGCTTGATATAGCCCTGCGCAAGGCAGGCATACCGAATGGAGCAGATTATTCTATCGAAAAATTCGAGGTTATAAGGCATAAGGAGTGATTTTTTCACTTCCTTATTTTTTTACCCCGATGACAGAGAATAAATAAAACCGGCGACAATTTTTTGAATTGATTTTAAATTACGATAATATAAACATTGTAGAAATTTAACGAATTTAGTAGAATAAATATAAGTCGAGTACAGGGTTAGCGATATTATAGCACATCGGCAAGTACTGATTTCATATTGATATATGGCATAAGAATAGGGAAGGGGAAGTCTTTATGAATATTGAGAAATTTTTTAAAAGAGTTATTGAGGTGCTGCCTGATCCTATTTTTGCTATAGATAAAGAGGGAAAGATAATATTATGGAATAGTGCGATGGAAAGTCTTACAAGGGTAAAGCGAGAAGGAGTATTGGGCAAAGGAGACTATGCACATTCAGAAATATTTTACGGATACAAAAGACCGACACTCATAGATCTGGTGCTAAAGCCGGATGAGGAAGCGGAGAAAAGGTATTATACAGGCTTCATGAGAAATGGAGAAGGTGCCGTAGAGGGTGAGACATTCAGTTCAAAATTGGATTACTATGACTGGGGAAAAGCGGTGCCTATTTTTAATGATGAGGGAGAAGTCGAAGCGGTAGTATCCATATCAAGAGATATAAGTGAGAATATAAAGTTTCAAAAACAGCAGGATATATTGCTTAAAAGATATGAGACTCTTTTTGTCAATAGCCCTGATGGGATTGCGTGTTTTGATAAGGACCATACCATATTTGATGTTAATGAAAGCTTTTTAAGGATTTTCGGATATACGAGAGAAGAGTGTATAGGAAGGAACCTTGATGACCTGGTGGTGCCGAGAAAGTTAAAAGAAAAAGCGGTGCAAATGACCGAAGAGCTGTTTGTGAAAGGCATAGTAGATTTTGAAGACGTAAGATATACAAAGATGGGGGTTCCTATAGTAGTAAATATCAGGGCTATTCTTATGAAGGTGGAAGATGAACTGCTGGGAGGCTATGGTATATATACGAATGTCACTGAAAGGGCAAGATATAAGGAAGATCTGGAGTCGACCAATGTGGAGTTGGAGGCCACCATAGAGCAGCTGGTATCCAACGAGGAAGAGCTGAGAGCTCAGTATGATGAGATACAGGAGTATTCGGAAAAGAATGAAGAGTTAAGGCAAAAATATGAAATAGCCATTGAAGCAACCGGCAGCTTCATATGGGAGATAAACACCAGGAAAAAAACAATAGAATTCTCAAAGAATTTTGTGGACTTAGTTGGTTATAAAGCTATTCAAAAGGAGAGCATCTATGAGATAATCAATGAAGTCGTTCATGAAGAGGATAAAAGCTTGCTGATCCATGAGATCGATAGATGTATTGATGGGACAGGAGAGGAGATCGATACACAGATTAGAATTATTGACAAAGATGATGAGATCCATTGGTATATGATAAGAGGCAAGGGGATCAAAGGCAAGAGAGATAGGATCAATGCCCTTCATGGAGTGATGATTGATATTACTGAGATGAAGCATAAGGAAGAGTATATCAAATTCTTGGCAGTTTATGATCCTTTAACGGGACTTTATAATAGAAGGAAGCTTACAGAAATATTGGTGAAGGAGCTGGGGAACGATAAAAAGGGAGCTCTGCTTTTGTTGGATATAGATGACTTCAAAAATATAAATGATGTTTTGGGGCATGTCTATGGAGATGAATTGCTGAAACGCTTTGCAGCATTGCTCAAGGATTGGGCCGCTGAAAACACAATTCCCTTTAGATTTGGGGGAGATGAATTCCTCATTCTTATTAAAGAAGAGGAGCCTCATAAGATAGCAGAGCATGCTCAAAATTTGAAAAATATTATTAGGAATAGAATCATTGTAGATAATATGGAAAACGGCATAACTGTGACTGCGGGCATAGTTCAATACCCCGGTGACGGAACCGGTATTGATGAGCTTCTGAGCAAAGCGGACATCGCAATGTATAGCGCTAAGAAATCCGGCAAGAACAGATACTTATTCTTTGATGAAAAGATGAAGGAGAAATTCAATGATAAGATCAATATAGAGAACACATTGCGAAAAGCTCTTAGGAATGAAAACTTTTTATTGCTTTACCAGCCTATAATAGAAACAAGGACAGGATATATTTCCTCTTTTGAAGCTCTTTTGAGAATAAGAGACAATAATATTCCTCCTGAGGAATTTATACCTATAGCGGAAGAAACAGGACTTATATTGCCCATAGGGAAATGGGTGATAGAAGAAGCGGTAAGACAGATAAGCATATGGGCTGGAAAAGGTTATAAGCCGGTGCCTGTATCTGTAAACTTATCTCCAAGACAGTTTTATGATGTCAGTCTGGTTGAATATATCAGCAAAATATTAGAGGATTATGGCGTAGACCCTTCGCTGCTGGAGATAGAAATAACGGAAAACATTTTTGCAGAGAAAAAACATGAAATAATAAATATTCTAAACAGGTTAAAAGCTTTGGGAGTAATAATTTCCCTGGATGATTTCGGGACAGGCTATTCTTCGTTGAATTATCTCACTTTTATGCCCATAGATAAAATAAAGCTGGATAAGAGCCTCAAGGATAAATTTATAGAATTGGAAAGCATAAAGATAATGGGCAGGTTGATAGCGCTCATACATGGCCTGAATATGAAGGTAGTGACTGAAGGCGTAGAGGAGATAGAGGAATTCAAAAGGATGAAAAGAGCCGGGAGCGATTACCTTCAGGGATACTTATTCAGCAAGCCTATAAAACAGGAAGAAGTGGAAAAGATTTTCAATAAGAACTATATGGATTTGCTGTCCTAGCTTCTCCTGTGAAATTTTAGATCATACGAGGAGTGGTTTTATGATAAAGGATGCGGAATTTTGGGAAAAGCATGATGATAAAATAAGATGCTTATTATGTCCTCACAGCTGCGTGATAGCACAGGGTAAATCCGGATTGTGCTCTGTTAGAACCAACATGAATGATGCTCTCAGTACTATGAACTATGGAGAGATAACAGCAATAGCCATGGACCCTATAGAAAAGAAGCCTTTGTATCGATTTGAGCCGGGAAGGAAAATATTATCTGTGGGCAGCTTCGGCTGCAACTTTTCTTGTGATTTTTGCCAAAATTATTCGATAGCTCATTACAGAGCCGAGAGCAGGTATATATCACCGGATGAGCTGGCAGAGCTTTGCAGATCTGCGGAGGACAATATAGGCCTTGCCTTTACCTACAATGAACCATCCATATGGTATGAATATGTGTATGATACCTCAAAGTTGCTGAAGGAAAGATATCCTGAGTTTAAGGCGGTTCTGGTTACCAATGGATATATCCAAAGGGAGCCTCTATTAAAGCTTCTCCCCTATGTGGATGCCATGAATATTGATTTAAAGGCCTTCCATAAGGATTATTACAGGAATGTATGCGGCGGAGATATAGAGCATGTGAAAAGAACCATAGAAGAGTCCTATGATAAATGTCATGTAGAAATAACTACGCTTTTGGTCAGCGGCCTCAATGATTCGCCAGAAGAAGTAGCAAGTATAGCTTCTTATTTAGCCAGTTTGGATAGGGATATTCCCCTTCATCTGTCCCGGTATTTCCCAACCTACAAGATGACCCTGCCCCCCACGGATATAGATGTGATGCTAAAAAGCAGGCATATTGCCCGGCAATATCTGAATCATGTATATTTGGGAAATATGTAAATAATGCTAAAGAAAATCCTTTATTATTACGATATATATTAATAAAGGATTTAATTTTTTTCCATGGAGGGAGATAATTGTGAGAATTGAGTCTGTAACGAATATTTCGCCTATGCAGAAAACTGCTAGTATCAGCAGCGAAGTGAGAAAAAATGCGAGCAATGTACAGCCAATAAGCAGCAATAGTCAGAAGGATAACTACAGCTATCAGGAGTTGTCTCAAAAAACAAAATATGAGCTTTCTATTGATGAATCCGTATGGATAAACATGATAGAGAGGGCTAACAAAGCCATTACCGGTGCCACCTGCAGCTTTGAGTATTCAATACATGAAAGCACAAAACAGATTATGGTGAAGGTTATCAATAGAGATACGAAAGAGATTATAAGGGAAATCCCACCGGAAAAGATACTTGATATGGTAGCCAAGATGTGGGAAATGGCAGGTATCTTGGTGGATGAAAGGAGGTAGATATTATGGTTAATAATATCTCAGGTATGTTAAATTCGAAGCTAAGATTTACCGGTATGGCTTCAGGACTTGATACCGACAGCATCATTCAGCAGATGATGCGCGTAGAGAGGATGAAGGTTGACAAGGTCAAACAGGACAAACAGCTGTTGGAGTGGAAAAGAGACGACTACAGATCCTTCAGCAGTATACTGAAAGGTTTTAAGGATGAGTTTTTTGATGCTATCAGGCCTGCCAGCAATATGAGGTCAGCAAACACCTATTATGCATATAAGAGCAAGTATTCGGTAGAGGGTGTTGTAACCGCATCGGCGAACTCCCAGGTTTCTATGATGGAGCACACGATTAAGGTCAATAAGATGGCTGATACGGCCAAAATTTCCGGAGCACAGAATATAGTGCCTGGTGATGATGAAAGTTTAAGCCTTAGCGATACAATAGAAACGGTAAGGGATAAATTAGGCGGAGATGCTAGTGGTATAACTTTTACAGCAGAAGGAAAGCTTAAGTTTGAAATAAATGATAAAACGATAGAAATTGATAAAGGTAAAAAACTTTCTGATCTTATGTCCGTCATAAACAATGGCGAAGCTGGTGTAAAGATTTCCTATAGCTCATTTTTAGATAAGTTTGAGATGGTCAGCAAGTCTACTGGGGCAAGTGCAAGGATTGAGATCAAGGATGACAGCGGCTTTTTCGATGCTATCGGCTTTAATAAAGACGGAGATGCTACGTATGTGGCCAAAGCTTATGGCGAAGATGCTGCGTTTGAGCTTGATGGCAAAGCTTCTACCAACGCTTCCAACATATTCACCATTGACGGAGTAACCTACACTCTGAATGGCCTAGGGGAAACCAAGGTAACCATTGCCCAGGATACGGATGCCATATTTGACAGGATAAAGACTTTTATAGACAAATACAATGAGATCGTAGACAAAATAACTGCTAAGACAAACGAATCAAGGCCCAAAAGCGGAGGGAGATACGGTTCATATTACCTGCCTCTCACAGATGACCAAAGGGATGCGATGAATGAAGATGAAATTAAAAAGTGGGAAGAAAACGCCAAAAAAGGTCTTGTCAGAAATGACGGTCTGTTGAGCAACGTATTATATAACTTGAGAAGAGCTATGGGAGACAATACGGGAGCAGGAACCCTTGCTTCCATAGGCATTTCTACAGGAGATTGGAGAGAAGGCGCCAGGCTCAATATTAATGATGAAAAGCTGAAAAAAGCTATTGCCGATAATCCGGACAAGGTAATGGAGATATTTGCGAAGCAGCCTGAGAAAAGATATGATCCAAATGCAACTGCAGCTGAAAGAAAAGAAAGATATGACGGAAGCGGCATAATAGAAAGGCTTTTTGATGTAATCGAGGATAATATAAGAACTACAAGGAATGCAGACGGCAAGAAGGGCTTGCTCTTAGAGAAAGCAGGAATAATCGGTGATTTGACAGAATTCGAAAGTACTATGGTCAAGCAGATTGGCGACAAGGAAAAGCTGATATATGATCTTACAGAGAAGCTTTACGATAAAGAGAATGCTCTTTATATGAAGTTTGCAGCATTAGAAACCGCCTTAAGCAGGATGAATTCTCAGTCTGCATGGTTGGCACAGAGCTTTGGAGGCAAGTAAGGATAAAGAATCGAAATGGGGGAGACAGATTTATGGTAACAGCAAATCCATATCAGCAATATCAGCAAAACGTGATCAATACATCCACGCCTCAAGAATTGACTCTGATGCTATATAACGGATTGGTGAAATTTCTGAAGCTTGGGATAGAAGCTATTGAGGAGAATAACCCTCAAAGCGCGCATAATAACATTATTAAAGCTCAAAATATAATAGAAGAATTTATGAGCACTTTGAATATGGATTATGATATTTCTAAAAATTTATACTCTATTTATGAATATATGAACTGGCAGCTGGTAAATGCAAATATTAAAAAGGATAAGGCTGCCATAGAAGAGGTAGTGGTTTTTGCAGAAGATTTGAGAAATACTTGGTCTCAGGCTATGAAATTGGCCAAAAACCGCCAGACAGTGAATAAATAAGGGCATGGTGATCATGCCCTGTTTTTTTGAGGTGATAATATGGATATGGATGTAATGGATATGATATCAAAGCTTCAGAGCTTGCTGGAGCAAAAGAAAACTTCTATGGAATCAATACATAAGCTGACTTTAGCTCAAAAAGCTGATATTGATAAAAACCAGGGAGAAAACTTGAGCAGATTTATAGATGAAAAGCAAAAAGAAATCGATATGATCGAAGGTATTGATCAAGCTTTTGCCGAAATCTATCAGCTTATGAAATCAAAGTTAAAGGTGGATACTTTGGATAGCATAGACGCTGAAAGCTATCCCCAGCTGAAAATTGTTAAAAAAATTACAGGTGAAATTCTGGATTTGGCTGGTGATATAATGAAGCTGGAGGAGGAAAACAAAGGCAGAGTTTCGGACTTGATCGATGGTATAAAAAGACAATTAAAGACAGTAAAGCTTGGGAAAAAATCATTAAAAGCATATGAAACACCTAATGTTAATGTAGGCGGAGTATATATTGATAGAAAAAAGTAGAATTCGTACAATTTGTACAAATATTTAATAAATACATACAAAAATCTTGTATATTCTAATAATAAAGTATATAATATAAAAGTAGTAAATTACCAGGTCTGTGGTTGAAAATCGATGCCAGTCGCAGGCAAAGCGATCCACGTAAACAAAGTAAATACTTTGCGAGCATGGTGCGGCTTAGGGGTAAGTCCGTCCAGGTTTTAACCTGAGAGGAGCTGTAGTGAGGGGCATAACTGCTTGAGCGAAACTTCCCGGCGGCGAGTGTGGGGGCAAAGACCAGGTCAGCTGGTAAATTTATATTATCGGGTATATGTGATTAGGTCAAGAACGTTTTTCTGGAAACTTAAATCCCAAAAAAAGTTCTGGAGACCGGCACTAGCCTAAAGTATTTAAGGAAAGAGGGATTTTCATGTTTCAGGACAAAACGTTAGTATGCAAGGATTGCGGTCAGGATTTCGTGTTCACCGTTGGAGAACAGGAATTCTACGCAGAAAAAGGTTTCCAGAACGAACCTGCAAGATGCAAAGATTGCAGGACTGCTAGAAAAGCAAGCAGCAATGGCGGTGCAAAAAGAGAAAGAGTAATGTATGATGCAGTATGCGCAGAATGCGGCAAAGAGACTCAGGTTCCTTTCAAACCAACAAATGATAGACCTGTATATTGCAAGGAATGCTTTGACGCTAGAAGATAAAAAGGTAAATAAAATAGCCACATTATGTGGCTTTTTTATTTATCTTTTTTAATGTATTTATATAAGCGAATAGCAAATTTTTATACATGCATGGTTTCTAGAGATTTCGACATTTTTTTCTTTCACAGGTAATCAACAATCTTTCAACAGTATTAACCTTGGAAACTCAAGTTATCAACAAAGTTATGCACATTATCCACAGGATGGGGTCAATTATATGTGGATAAGATTGTGATTTAGATAAATTCTCCTATTTTTTTACGAAAGCCTGAGCAAGGTTTGAGAATACACAGTTCTTTGTTCTATTATGTAACCTAATAAGTATTCATCACAAATTGACAATTTTTTATAGTTAACAGTAAGAATTGAATTACATAAATATTCCATAATATTATAGATATTTAGAAAATAATGAATGTGATAAATATAACTAAATAATGGATAAATAAATGAAGGATTATTTAACCTGATGTAGAATAAATTATATATAAACGGTAGCATAATAGTTGCGAAAGGAGATGTTTTTATGCGCATAAGAGTCAGTGGAAAGAATATTGAAGTAACAAATGCCTTGAAGGAGAGAGTAGAGAAGAAGCTATCTAAGTTTGAGAAGTATTTCAATCCTGATACTGAAGCAAACGCAACTTTGACAGTAGAAAAGAACAGACATATTATTGAGGTCACAATTCCCTTTAATGGTATTATTTTGAGGGGTGAAGAGGCTACCGAGGATATGTACTCATCCATTGACAACGTTGTGGAAAAGCTGGAAAGTCAGATTGCCAAATATAGAACAAAGCTTGAAAGAAAGATAAAAGACGGCAGTGTGAGATTCGAGAATTTCTCCTTTAATCAAGAGGATGACGACGATGAAGAGCCTAAAATAGTTAAGACTAAGAGATTTGCCATGAAACCGATGCCTGTAGAAGAAGCGGTTCTGCAAATGGAGCTTTTGGGGCACAGCTTCTTTATGTTTCATAATGCAGAGAGCGATGAAGTCAATGTGGTCTACAAGAGAAAAGACGGAGATTACGGTTTAATAGAACCGGAGTTTTAGCAAAAAGGCTTCTATATTTAGAAGCCTTTTTTTTACTCATTCGGCCTGCAAAGCCATTTGTCAGCCTTCTGTCTTATGGCAAATATAATAAACACCGGACGTTTATAGTCCGGCGTATTCATTTTTTTGCCAATAAAGAGGAGTTGACAAGTTTTGGTCGAATATAATAATAGATCGAGCATATCTATGGGGGGCGAATTTTGTGGATGATAATAAAATTGCGTTGGAGGAAGAGATAAAGTCTCTGGTTTGCAGGATTCCGGATGTCTTATCCTGTAAGGTCATACTGGGTGATAAGAATGAGGTTGAAGATATTCACGTTTTATGTTCTACCGGCAGGAATATCAAGCAATTGGTGCGGGACATACAATCAGCTGTCAGCGCAAGATTCAACATGGAGATCGATTATAAGGTGATCAGTGTTGCTCAAATAGAAGAAAATGAGTATAAGGATAACCGTTTGAAAATAGACAGCATATCCATGATGAATATGGATAACAGCCTCAAGGCTACTGTCGTTCTTGAGAATGAAGAAAAGACCTTTGAGGGTGTCAGCATTAAAGTAAAATCCACAACCAATAAATATAAGGCTGTAGCTGAGGCTACCATACTGGCCTTAGAGGCTTTTATCAATACCAACAGCATATTTTATCTCGAAGGCATCGAGAAGACAAAAATTGCCGGCAGGGATGCTTTTCTCTGTCTGGTTGGATATACATATAAAAATACTGAGAATCTCCTTATAGGCAGCAGTCTTATAAAGACTGATGAAAACGAAGCTGTAGTAAAATCCGCACTCAACGCTTTAAATAGAATGATAAGCAAAATAGTTTAAATTTTGACCGGCATTTTTTCTAGCGGAGTGAGTTTGCCTGTTCGATTAGCGGAAGGACAGAGCCTTAGAAAGAAGGAGGGCAAACCGTGAAAAAGATAGTTTCCATATTGATAACTATACTTTCTCTTATATTAGCTGGAGGAGCTTGGCAGAGCTGGTGGTAGGGCATTGAGAAATGCCGGTCAATTAATGAAGGAGTGTTTTTATGCCTAAAAACCTGAAGTTATATGTTACAGCAGTTATTTTACTAGGCGTTTCTTTTATAATATTTACTTTTGATAGAGCTAATTTTACTGATATATATGGATTAGTTTTTTTTACTTTACTTTCGGTGGCAGCAGAATCACTTGCAATTTCTACTCCGAATCAGAGAGGGATTTCTGTAGGCTTTGCTATAGGCCTTACTGCGTTGATCGTGTTTGGTATACCAGAAGCAAGCTGGATAGCAGGTATAGGTATTATGTTTAGGATATTGAATAAGGAAGGTAAATATGCACATATATTTAATACTCCTATATACAAGACTTTGTTCAACGGTGCCAATATAGTTCTCTCATCAGGCTTGGCAGGACTTTGTTATGAAGCCTTAGGGGGTATCACAGGCCAAATCGAATTTATCAACATATTACCTATAGTGACTAGTATAATGGTGAGCATCGTTGTTAATTCTATAATAATGTCGATATTAATGACTATATTGTCAGGTGATAATATATTTAAATTATTATATACAAATGTGTTTTGGGTAATAAAGGACTATTTGGCTCTTGCTCCTTTAGGCATAATTATGTCTTTAGCATATTTAAACTATGGCAAGCTGGGAGTCCTATTGTTTTTCGGGCCTTTGCTTCTGGCCAGATATTCTTTTAAGATGTATGTAGATATGAGAAATATGTATTTGGACACTGTAAAAGCATTATGCCAGGCTGTAGAAGCCAAGGACCCTTATACTCAAGGCCATTCCCAGAGGGTCAGCGAGCTGGCTTATAAGCTGGGACAGAGGATGAAACTTTCTCATAGAACCACAGAAAATCTTAAGCTGGCAGGAATGCTTCATGATATAGGCAAGATTGGTGTGGACGAGCATATTTTAAACAAGCCCGGCAGGCTCACCGATGACGAATACGGAAAGATAAAGCTTCATCCCGCCATAGGCTCCAAGATCATCCAGGAGATTGATTTTTTAAAAGCAACTGCAGATATTATCCTAAGCCACCATGAGCATTTCGATGGCTCGGGATATCCCAACGGTAAAAGGAAAAGCGAGATTTCCATAGAGTCATGTATTTTGTGTGTAGTAGATGTCTATGATGCCTTGACCTCCGACAGGCCCTATAGAAAGGCCATGACCGATGAGGAAGCTATAGAGATAATAAAGAGGGAGTCAGGGATTTTGTTCAATCCTATAGTAGCCCAGGAATTCATAGATATGATGGGATACAAAGGGGAGGTAGAGAAAGTTGCTGGTTGAAAGTCTGGGAGGAGGCCTGCTGGTAGGAAAGGCCAGGGGAGGGAAATTCTCAAATATATCCTCGGGAGAGATTAGAGGATGGTATTTTATAGGAGCTTCCTTCTTGGTGGAGTTTTCAGCAGTATATTTTGCTTCCAAAGGCGTGAAATTAGTGGTGGATGGAATACCATTCATCCATCTGTTGTCATATATATTATTATTCTTTGGATTATTTATGAATCTTGATAAATATCCGTTCTGGATCATCACTGCAGGAGTTTTGCTTAACTTTATAGTCATAATGGCAAACGGCGGACAAATGCCTATATCAAAGGAAGCCCTGATTTCTGTAGGATTGCTTGATAATGCCGCTGCCATAGAACAAGGCCGGATAATAACCCATACATTGATAAATGATGCTACAAAGCTTAGGTTTTTATCGGATATTTTGGCACTGCCCAAGTATTATCCGCGGCCCAAGGTATATAGCCTGGGAGATATATTCATGGCAGCAGGAGTATTTATATACGTACAGCATCTTATGCTGGGCAAAGGAGTTAATGGGCAAATAGGGAAATAGGGAAATAGAGGAACGGAGAACACGAATTTTCACGGAAGATAGTTTTTATATCTAACCGCGGATTTTCGTGCTTTTTTAATATTAACCGGTGTTTCTCTTTTGTCTGTTATATTAAATCGCAAACTATAATGATTTAGTGTGTAAAAATATTGGAATGCTTAAATTATGCAATAGTGTGGAATCATTAATATTATACTAAGTTGAATTTGATGAAGAATTATAGAGAATTTCCCAGTCTAAAAGGTATAGTTTAAGTATGGTTTGGCACACTGATGCTGTTCTTATAGATAAGGTAAAAAGGAAACAGTGTAATTCCGTAAAAAAATCTGTGTTAATCCATGTTCCCCGTTTTCCTAGACCTCAGAGGAATACCCTCCATTTTTATTGTTATAATAATTTTATTATGTTAAAATTAAATGAATGTTTATGGATATGGAGAATTAATAGGAGTGATGATATATGTCAATTTTGACAAAAATATTCGGCAGCCAGAATGATAGAGAAATAAAAAAGCTGGATAAGCTGGCAGATGAGATCGAAGCTCTTGAACCCAAAATGCAAGCTCTCAGCGATGAAGAGCTTAGAAGTAAGACTGATGAGTTCAAATCCAGGCTTGCCGGCGGTGAAACCTTGGATGATCTTTTGCCCGAAGCCTTTGCCGTAGTGAGGGAAGCCTCACGAAGAGTTTTGGGCATGAGGCATTTCAGAGTCCAGCTCATAGGCGGCCTGGTACTTCATCAGGGCAGGATTGCTGAGATGAAAACCGGTGAAGGTAAGACTTTAGTGGCTACTTTGCCGGTTTATCTCAATGCACTGGAAGGCAAGGGAGTCCATGTAGTGACGGTAAACGATTATCTGGCAACCCGTGACAGCCAATGGATGGGCAAGGTTTACAATTTCTTGGGATTATCCGTAGGCCTTATAGTCCATGGCCTGGATCACAGCGAAAGGCAGCAAGCCTACAATTCTGATATTACCTACGGCACCAATAATGAATTCGGCTTTGACTATCTGAGGGACAACATGGTTATATACAAAGAGCAGATGGTTCAAAGAGAGCTCAACTTTGCCATAGTGGATGAAGTGGACAGCATTTTGATAGACGAAGCCAGAACCCCTCTGATCATATCCGGTGTTGGGGAGAAATCCACCCACCTTTATTATGTGGCAGACAACTTTGTTAAGACATTAAAGAGAGGAGCCGATACCAAGGATGAGAGCAAGGCGGAGATGCTGAGCAAGTATTTTGAGGGTGAGGAAGAGGACGAAGAAACCATCAAGAATAAAGGGGATTATTCTGTCGATCCCAAGGCAAAGACGGTTATACTTACTGAAGCTGGAGTAGAAAAGGCAGAAAGATTCTTTGGCATAGAAAACTTAGCCGATCCGGAAAACATGGAGATACAGCATCATATCAATCAAGCCTTAAAAGCAAGGGCGCTGATGAACAATGATATCGATTATGTGGTTAAGGACGGAGAAGTAATAATAGTAGATGAATTCACCGGAAGGCTCATGTATGGAAGGCGGTACAGCGATGGCCTGCATCAGGCCATTGAGGCAAAGGAAGGGGTAAAGATAGAGAGAGAAAGCCAGACTTTGGCAACCATAACCTTCCAAAACTATTTCAGGATGTATCAAAAGCTTGCTGGCATGACGGGTACTGCAAAGACCGAGGAAGATGAATTCAGGGCCATATATAATCTGGATGTTGTAGAGATACCTACAAATAAGCCCATGATAAGAGAAGACTGCCCTGATGTTATATATAAAAATGAGAAAGGTAAATTCAATGCTGTGGTAAATGAGATCGGGGAGCTTCATGGCAAGGGCAGACCTATACTGGTCGGCACCATATCCATAGAAAAGTCGGAGCTTCTAAGCAGCATGCTTAAGAAAAGAGGAATACCTCACGAGGTGCTGAATGCCAAGTATCATGAGAAAGAAGCCGAAATAATAGCCAAAGCCGGACAAATGAATGCTCTCACAATTTCTACAAACATGGCCGGCCGAGGTACGGACATCGTGCTGGGCGAAGGAGTCAAGGAACTGGGAGGCCTTCATATAATAGGAACAGAGAGACACGAGTCCAGGCGTATAGACAATCAGCTGAGAGGGCGTTCAGGCAGGCAGGGAGATCCGGGCAGCAGCAGATTCTATATATCTTTGGAAGATGATCTTATGAAGCTTTTCGGCTCAGACAAGATAATGAACCTTATGGAGACAATCGGCATGGAGGAGGATATGCCTATAGAACATGGGCTCCTTACCAAAGCTATAGAAAATGCTCAGAAGAAGGTTGAATCGAGAAACTTTGATATAAGAAAGCATGTGCTCCAATATGACAATGTAATGAACAAGCAAAGAGAAGTCATATATGCTCAAAGGCGCCAGGTGCTGATGGGAGAAGATATTAAGGCTTCCATCATGGATATGCTGGAAGAAGTGGTTTCCGATGCGGTAAATAACTTTACGGTAGGAAGCCAATATCCCGAAGAGTGGGACATTGCAGGGCTTTTAGAATATCTCCAGTCGATCTTCCTACCTAAGAGAGCTTTGAAGGTTGAGGATATCAGCGGACTGACAAAGGAAGAACTGAATGATGCTCTAATGGATAGAGCCCTGAAGCTATATGAGGCCAAAGAGGCAGAGGTAGGTTCAGAGAACATGAGAGAGCTGGAGAGGGTTATACTGCTAAAGGTTGTGGACTCTAAGTGGATGGATCATCTGGATGCTATGGATCAGCTGAGAGACGGCATAAACCTCAGAGCCTTTGGGCAGCAAGACCCGGTTCAAGCTTATCAGATTGAAGGCTATGACATGTTCCTGGAGCTTATAAAGAATATAAGGCAGGAGACTATAAAATATATATATAGCGTGAATGTTAACAGAATACCGCAGAGAGAGCAGGTTGCGGAAGAAGTCAGCACGAATCAGGAACAAAGCGGCGGCTATAAGCCCGTTGTGAAGGAAGAAAAGATAGGCAGAAATGACCCATGCCCTTGCGGCAGCGGCAAGAAATATAAAAAATGCTGCGGGAAAGAGAATTAAGGAGGAAAAAGTTATGATTGAACTTGAACAATACAGATTTGAGCTGCCGGATTTGGAGGCGGCAATCAATGATATAGAGGTGTCACTTTGACCCGGGAAGACTGAAGGAGCAGCTCGAAGAAACACACAGCAAGATGGAGCAGCAGGACTTTTGGAATGACTCTGACAATGCTGCCAAAGTGCTGCAGGAATCAAAGAGGCTCAAGGAAAAATTAGAAAGAATAGAAGATTTAAAAAAAGCTTTCGAAGACTTGAAGGTTCTTATGGATCTTTGCGAGGAAGAGGAAGACTCCTCATTATTGGATGAAATACAGCATGAGCTTGAAGGATTGAAGAAGAATATAGAGCAGTTTACCATGGAAACACTTCTCACAGGAGAGTTTGACGGAAACAGCGCCATACTTACCATTCATGCCGGGGCAGGAGGCACAGAAGCCCAGGATTGGGCTGAAATGCTCCTCAGAATGTTTACCAGATGGGCAGAGGGCAAGGGATACAGCATTACGATTCTTGATATGCTGAAGGATACTGAAGCAGGTATCAAGAGTGCTGCTCTTTTGATAGAAGGAGAAAATGCTTACGGATACTTGAAATCAGAAAAGGGAGTACATCGCCTGGTGAGGATATCGCCCTTTGATACGGCAGGGAAGCGGCATACCTCTTTTGCATCTGTAGATATAATGCCTGAACTGGATGATAGTGTGAAAATTGATATAAATGCTGAGGATCTGAGGATTGACACCTACAGATCAGGGGGGGCCGGAGGCCAGCACGTGAACAAAACCGAATCGGCGGTGAGGATCACTCATATACCTACAGGAGTTGTTGTTCAATGCCAAAATGAGAGGTCTCAGCACAGCAACAGGGAAATGGCTATGAAGATGCTCTATGCCAAGCTCCTTGAAATAAAGGAGCAGGAGCAGAAGGACAAAATAGAAGACATTAAGGGAGAATATAGGGAAATAGCCTGGGGAAGCCAGATACGTTCCTACGTTTTTCACCCTTACAGCATGGTAAAGGATCATAGGACCGGCGAAGAGACAGGAAATGTGTACGCCGTGATGGACGGAGATATAGATAATTTTATTAATGCATATCTGAAATGGAGAAGACAGGCTTAGGCCTGTCTTTATGATATTTATGGCATCATATTCATAGGGATATAGGACAAAAGTCACAAAATGTACATGGGAGTGTTTTTGTGTTGAAAATGATGTCTTTTTGCAAAAAATTTGGTAAAATATAATCATTAAGCAATTATTGTTCTATTCTGTTAATTAACTCTAATTTTATCTGATGGTTAACCGCCGCTGATTTATATAAGCTGCGCTAAACCTTCGGACAGCATTCTTAATATTAAAAGGACAGGGGGAAGAAATCTTTGAAAATTTTTACTTTAAAATTCAGGATCTCTCTTGTGGTTATTATTTTTACCATCGCGCCCCTCTTCGTACAACTTTCTTTAAGCTTGAAATCATCTACAGAAAACATGACAGCAAGTATACAAGCTCTCAATGAATCGGTAAATAAGAGCTACTTGGAGAAGTTTGACAATTACATCACCCAGACGACAAAGATTATAGAAATCATACCTCAATCTGCGGATCTATTATCTCTTGACCCTATTGGAAAGGAACGGGCAATACGAAAGCTGGCTGCCTCCGATCAAAGCATAAAGCAAGCCACCTTAACTGATGAAAAGGGCAATATTCTCTTCTCCACAGACACATCCCTAAATGGAAGCGACGCAAGCCAAGAGGTTTGGTTTACAGAAGCTTTGGGAGGCAAACGCTACATTTCAAATTCGTTTTTCGACAAAAGGACAAAACTTCCGGTATTTATCATAGCTGTCCCTGTATTGGACCAGAGTCAAAAGCCTGCCGGAGTCATGAGCGCACATATCGGTTTTGACTACATACAAGGCATCTGTCAAAAGATACAAACAGGTGAGACAGGCTATACATATATAGTTGATAGAAATGGCGCAGTATTGGCCCACCCACAATACAAGGAAAAGGTCCTTAACGGCTATAATGCGGTAACCAACATGATACAAGGAGCCACGAAGGTCATAAAAGGAGAGCGCGGTACCGGGCAGTACGAGAACAGTGAAGGCGAGAAAGTAATGGGTACATATGATGTCATACCGTCAACGGGGTGGGGAGTGATCAGCGAGATAAAGCTTTGGGAAGTCTTACAGCCGGTGGAAAAGGAGAAAAACAGGTATGCAATTATCGCAATCATATCATTTATTATTGCTGCTGCAGCAAGCTACTGGTTGGCCTTGATGATAACAAAGCCGCTTTTGGCAATGACTAAAGTGGCCGAGGAATACCAAAATGGAATTCTTTCAAAGCGTATAACCGTCAAATCCAATGATGAAATCGGCAAGCTTCAAAGTTCTCTTAATTCTATGGCGGATTCCCTGGCGGGAATCCTGACAGAAGTAAATAAAGCGGTAGAAGAAGTAACTGCTTTTTCTCAGGGCTTGAGTGAAAATGCCAATATCAGCGCCGCTTCGATTCAGGAGATCTCCGCCATCGTTGATCATGTGGCAGACGGGGCATCTTCACAGATCGGCTCGCTGGGTGAGACCACAAACATTGCCAATGAAGTATCTTCTTCTGTTGAAAGGGTGTCCGGGGATTCCAAGGAAGTAGCTGATTATGCCAGAGAAGCAGCACAGAGAGCTCAGGAAGGAACCGATAATATTAAAGCGGTCAATGAGAGCATGGAGACAATAAAGACTAATGTAGAAAATTCAGCTGCTTTGGTGGAGAAGCTTGGAGTAAAATCCTCAGAGGTTACAGGCATAGTAAATATCATCAGGGATATTGCGGACAGAACCAATATGCTTGCCCTAAACGCCGCCATCGAAGCTGCCAGAGCAGGCGAAGCAGGGAGAGGCTTTGCTGTCGTGGCTGATGAAGTGAGGAACCTGGCGGATCAGACCAAGGGAGCCTCCATGGATATAGAGACGGTTATAAGTGAAATACAGAAGGAGACCCAGGATACTGTGGATGCCATGAATAAAGGATTGAATGATGTGGATCATAGTGCAGAAGCCATAAGAAAGGCTTATGGTGACTTTGATACCATAATTTCTATGATTCAATCCGTTTCGGAAAAAATTGTTGCCGTATCCGATTCTATCTATCATCTCAAGAATGATATGGACAGAATAATAGGATCATTGGATAATGTCAGCCAGATATCTGCTTCTACCTCTGAGGGGACTCAGAACATTTTGGCGGGCACCGAAGAACAAGCCTCTGCTTTGCAGCAGATAAATGAATCCGCATCCAAGCTGAGCGAGATGGCAGAGAGCCTTCAAAAGACTGTTGGAAGGTTTAAATTATAGGTTAAATTAAGGGAACGCATACAATGCGTTCCCTACACTATTTCCACTCCTATATTCGATGCACCGGCCGCCTTCAATGTCCAGCTGCCTGTCATGCCTTTCAAATACTCCTTCATGGCAGCCTCAAAGCCCATATCATCCGCCGGCAAAACCGCAATGATGGTGGGGCCGGCGCCGCTCAGGAATGCTGCCAGGGCACCCAGCGAATGAGCCCTGCCTGTTATTTCATCGAAGCCAGCTACTAAGCTCTTCCTATAGGGCTGATGAATGGCGTCCTTGCAGGCATATTTGAGCAGCTCTCCGTCACCTGTGATCATAGCAGCAGTTAAGAGGGATGATCTGCTGATATTGAATACTCCGTCACCGAAGGCTATTTCCTTCGGAAGCACCCCTCTGGACTGAGAGGTGGGAAGGGTAAATTCGGGATACATTACGGCATACTTAAAGCCCCCATAGGCCTCCTTGCGGAAATAAACTACCCTGTCTCCGTCTTGAGAAGACACAGTGAAGCCTCCTAAAAAGGCGGGAACAATGTTATCGGGATGGCCCTCTATTTCAGTGCCTATTTTTATCAGCTCATCTATGGACAAATTTGCAGCGGACAGGACATTGCCGGCTGTGCAGCCTGCGGCGATACAAGCGGCACTGCTTCCCAAACCCCTGCAAATGGGTATATTGATCTCCTGTTCTATATGTAAAAAAGGCATAGCTTTTCCTACATAATCAAATATTCTTTTGGCAGACATATATATCAGATTATTCTCATCTTGAAAATCCATATCCGCTTCAGCAAACCTTACCCTGTTCTCTATGTCCAAGGCCAGTCCCAGACAGTCAAAACCGGGCCCCAGATTAGCCGTTGTGGCTTTTACAGCAACTTCTATCATGCTCACACCGCCTCAGGACAGGATTTTCATCAAATCATCAATATTTGGGGATATCTTTTTAATATCGATTTCACAGTTCATGGCGGTATCAGGATCCTTGAGGCCATTCCCTGTCAGTATGCAAACAACGGTCTTGCCGGAGAGATCATGAGTTTTGACATACTTCATTAAACCTGCAAGACTTGCACAGGAAGCAGGCTCAGCGAATATGCCTTCACGGGAGGACAAAAGCCTGTATGCTTCCAGGATTTCCTCATCGGTTACTTTGTCTATGGCTCCTTGAGACTCTATGAGAGCAGCATTGGCTTTATCCCATGAAGCAGGGTTTCCTATCCTTATCGCCGTAGCGATGGTTTCAGGATTTTCAATCACTCTCCCTTCAACTATAGGCGCAGCTCCTGCGGCTTGCACGCCCATCATCTTGGGAAGATGGTCTATCACATTGTTTTCCCTATATTCCTTGTAGCCCTTCCAGTAGGCAGAGATGTTTCCTGCATTTCCTACAGGCATGAATTGATAGTCAGGGGCTTCGCTCAGATCATCACAGATTTCAAAAGCTCCGGTTTTTTGCCCTTCGAGTCTGTAGGGGTTTATCGAATTTACTATGGTCACGGGAAACCTCTCGGCAGCCTCCTTGACCAAAGTGAGAGCTTGATCGAAATTGCCCTTTATCTGAATTATATCCGCTCCGTATACTATAGCCTGCGCCAGCTTTCCTAAGGCTACCTTTCCCTCCGGTATAAGCACGATGCACTTTATTCCGGCTCTTGCCGCATAGGCAGCTGCCGAAGCTGAGGTGTTGCCGGTGGAGGCACATATAACGGTTTTGGAGCCTTCACTGACGGCTTTGGTGATCGCGGCGGTCATACCTCTGTCCTTGAAGGAACCCGTAGGATTGACCCCTTCATATTTGAAATAGAGATTGCAGTTTCCTACCGCATCATTCAAATTTCTTGAATGAATAAAGGGCGTATTTCCCTCATTAAGCGTAATTATATCCTCACAATAAATATCCTTTAAATAATCCTTGTATCTTTCTATTAAGCCCTTGTACAATCTGTATGCCTCCTATTCCATGGCGATTATTTCAATCTTATTGCAGCCTTTCTTATCAGAAAGCTTTTTTACCAATTGATCCGGAGTGACATCCATTGCTTTGGTGTCCACCGTAATTGTCAGCGATGCCACATCCATAACAGGTATGTTTTGATTTATAGTCAGTATATTTCCTTTTAGAGAAGCTATGACATTTATAATATCAGAAAGGACTCCCGGCTCATGCCTCAGAAGCATGAAAAGATTAACTATCCTGCCCCTCTCCTGAGTGGTGTAGTCAAATACCGTGTCCTTATATTTATAAAAAGTGCTGCGGCTCAGAGCTACCATCTCACAGGCCTGCTGTATGGTGACGGCATCTCCCCTTTTCAGCAGTCTTTTTGCATTTATTACCTTCTCAAAGACATCCGGCAGCACATTGGATTGAACTATAAGCATTCTATCCCCAGTCATTTTTACATCTCCCTTCTGTACGCTTCATAAATACACTTGTCTATCACATGAACATATATTAGCACAAATACGGTAAGTTGGCAAGAAAGAACTCAGGACTCAGAGCTCAGATCTCAGGAACTAGGGTATTCCTCATGGGCCTTTTTTAAGAACACGGATTTACACGGCAATTGATGTATTTATAACCACTGAAAGACGCTGGCTGTGTGCAGTCTGTCATTGTTCTCCGTTCCCCCATTTGCCTATTAGCCTATTTGCCCATTACCTGATATTGAAAAATCTTAAAAAGAAATGTATATTGGAAATGGATTATTTTTGTCGGGAGAGATGATATATGTCTGAAGTAGTGGTAAATGTCACCAGAGATCCTATAGTGGAGAATATCCACAGGGGTGATATCGTTGTTGTAAACGGGGAAGGCAGGACCGTCGCATATCTGGGAGATCCGGACAAATTTACCTGCATGCGCTCTGCTGCCAAGCCTTTTCAAGCCTGTGCAGTGCAAGAGAGCGGTGCCATTGACTATTTCGGTCTGACGGAGAGGGAACTGGCGGTAATGTGCGGTTCTCATTATGCAGAGGATTTCCATGTCATGGCGGTGCTTTCCATACTATTTAAAATTGGATTGGATGAGCGTTATCTGAAATGCGGCCTATCCTATTCTTTGAGTGAAAAGATTACTATGGAGTATGTTAAAAAAGGCATTGAAAAGAAAAGCGTATTTCATAGCTGCTCCGGCAAGCATGCCGGTATGCTTGCTATGGCAATGAAGGAGGGCTTTGATGCCAACACCTATTTGAGCCCTGACAATCCGGTGCAGCAGAGGATATTGGGGCTGATAGCCGATTTTGCCGATATAGACAAAGAAGAAATAGAAATAGCCATTGACGGCTGCGGCGCTCCTGTTCATGCGATGCCTATAAGCAATATGGCAAAGGCTTATATGAAGATGGCTAACCCTTCCCACCTTGAAGAAAAGCATGCTGCAGCCGCAAGAAAAATAGTTATGGCTATGACCGGCTATCCTGAAATGATTGCGGGCACAAGGGGCTTTGACAGCGAGCTTATGAGAATCACCCGAGGCAAGCTGGCAGCCAAGGTCGGATCGGATGGCGTATATTGTGTAGGTGCTGTTAGAAAGGATATCGGCATAGCCGTAAAAATAGAAGACGGCAATATGCAGATATTATCCTCAGTGGTCATGGAGACCTTAAAGCAGCTTGAATTGATAAGCGATGAAGAGTTGGCAGAGCTCAAGCATTTTCATATCAGAGATATAAAAAACAGTCAAGGAGATAAAATAGGAGAGATAAGGCCGATTTTTAGGTTGATAGGAAAATAGGGGGAGACGGAATACCCCATAGAGAGAGGAGCGATTTTATGAATATAGTAAACACCCTTAGCCTTGAATTAAATATCAAGCCATGGCAGATAGAGAATACCATAGAGCTTATAGATGCAGGCAATACCATACCTTTCATTGCAAGGTACAGGAAGGAGCAGACAGGAGAACTGTCGGATACGCAATTAAGAGAATTGGGTGAAAGGCTGGAATACCTTAGAAATCTGGAGAACAGAAAGGCTGAAGTCATAAGGCTCATAGACGAGCAGGGCAAGCTCACAGATGAGCTGAAAGCAAAGATAGAAGCGGTAAAGGTGCTTCAGGAGGTGGAGGATTTATACCGGCCCTATAGGCCCAAAAAGAGGACCAGGGCTTCCATTGCGAAGGAAAAGGGGCTGGAGCCTCTGGCTCAACTATTATGGGAGCAGAAAAAATCCAATGAGAGCCTGGAGGAAATCGCATCCCAATACATAAATCGGGAGCTTGGAGTAGAAACCTGGGAAGATGCTTTAAAAGGAGCTATGGATATAATTGCTGAGGATATCTCGGACAATGCGGATTACAGAAAATTTATCAGGGAATTGACCTTTAATCTCGGCACCATAAGCACCAAGGGCTTGACGGAGGAAAAGTCCGAATACCAGATGTATTATGATTTTGCAGAGCCTATAAAGAAAATACCGTCTCATAGAGTATTGGCCATAAACAGAGGAGAAAAGGAGAAGATGCTTTCAGTCAAGATCGACGCACCTAAAGACAGAATAATACCCAAGCTGGAGGCAAGCATAATAATAGAAAGATCCCCCTATGGAACGATACTCAGCGATACGGCGCTGGATTCCTATGACAGGCTCATTGCTCCTTCTATAGAAAGAGAAATAAGAAATGAGCTCACAGAAAAAGCTGAGGAGCAAGCAATAAAGGTATTTGGAACCAATTTAAAAAATTTACTGCTTCAGCCTCCCATAAAGGGAAAGAGTGTTATGGGCTTTGACCCTGCCTATAGGACCGGCTGCAAGATAGCCGTACTGGACGATACAGGCAAGCTTTTGGATACCACGACGGTTTATGCCACACCTCCGCAGAATAAAGTGGAGGAAGCCAAAGAGGAATTGAAAAAGCTTATCAAAAAGCATAATGTAGAGATAATTTCTCTGGGAAATGGTACGGCTTCAAGAGAATCTGAAAAAATATGCGCAGAGATCATAAAGGAAACGGATAAGCCACTGCACTATATTGTGGTCAATGAAGCAGGAGCTTCGGTGTACTCCGCATCTGAGCTGGCGGCAAAGGAATATCCGGATGTAAATGTTTCTTTAAGGGGTGCCATATCTATAGGAAGAAGGCTCCAGGATCCTCTGGCGGAGCTGGTCAAAATAGATCCGAAATCCATAGGAGTAGGCCAATATCAGCATGATGTGTCTCAGAAAAATTTATCGGGAGCCTTAAACGCTGTGGTGGAGGACTGCGTGAACTCTGTCGGGGTAGATCTGAATACTGCCACTCCGTCTCTTCTGCAATATGTATCCGGCATAAACTCTGCAGTGGCAAAAAATTTGGTGGCCTATAGGGAAGAAGTCGGCAAGTTCAAGAGCCGAAAGGAGCTTTTGAAGGTGAAAAAGCTTGGAGAAAAGGCCTTCGAACAGTGCGCGGGCTTCCTGAGGATACCCGAATCCCAAAACATACTGGATAATACGGCAGTGCATCCTGAATCCTATGAAGCAGCTACGATACTGCTTGAAAAGCTGGGATGTGATAAAAGCGAGCCCAAATTACTGGCAGAAGTCCTGCAGCAGGTCAACGGCCTTAATGTTGAAAAGCTTTCGGAGGAGATAGGTGTAGGAGTGCCTACATTGAGGGATATAATAAAGGAACTGCAGAAGCCGGGCAGAGACCCAAGAGATGAGATGCCTAAGCCCATTTTTCATACCGATGTGCTGGAAATGAAGGACCTGAAGCCGGGCATGATACTTACAGGGACCGTGAGGAATGTAATAGATTTTGGAGCCTTTGTGGATATTGGCGTCCATCAGGACGGTCTGGTCCATATATCGGAGCTGGCAGATAAATTTGTTAGGCGTCCCATGGAAGTTGTACAGGTTGGGGACATTGTAAAGGTCAAGGTGCTGGAGGTGGATCTGGAAAGAAGCCGGATAAGCCTGAGCATGAAGGGCTTGAACTGATCCGGTCCGCCGCCCTGAGCGGCAGCAAAGGAATGAAAAAAAAGGTATAATCGGAAGAAAAAGCAAAGAACCAATAAAACATTGTTTTAAAAAAAATATAAAACGACAACTGAATATAACAAAATTTGCCTTCCCACCTATAGTAATATAGTCCTGTAGAAAATAAGTCCTTTATACTATATGGGAGGCAATGAGATACACTTTCTAAATGGGCACCTGGAGTGTATTTAGCCAATGGTGCAACCGACCCATCTACTTACAAATGTAGGTGGGTTTTTCTATGTGTGCCAGGCATGGCTTTAAAATAATTATTTTTCTCCTTCGATGGCGCTTATCATTTATTTGGAGCAAATGCATAAAATATTTCCATAGAATAAAATTCTAAGGAATAAAAAAGATGGAAAAGTCAATACTATAGCTGCAAATATAGTAAAAAATTCCTATGTATATAGGAATAAAACCTTATTCATGTCCATATATTTAACTAAAAAAATCAGAGGGATACGGGGGGAAGGAACGATTGATAAAAAAGTATATCAAAATATTCTTTGATGTGGTCTGTGCAGCCTTGGTTTTGTGCCTTGCACTTTTTATTTTTTCCTCTTTCAAAGCGAAATCAGATCCAAAGCATGTTCCCGGTATCGGAAGCTTCAAATTTATGTATGTTCTGACGGGCAGCATGAGCCCTGCTATTAAGCCGGGAGATATGATAATAACAAAGGCTGTAAAGATGGAGGAACTGGATAAAGGGGATATCATAACCTTTAGAGCCTCCGGAAACACATTGGTGACTCACAGGATAACAGATAAAAATCCGGACGGAAGCTTTGTCACCAAAGGAGATGCTAATAACGTAGAGGATTTAGACCTTAAGGCCAATAGCGAAAACATCGTAGGCAAATACATTTTCAGGATACCCAAAGGGGGATATGTGACCAAATTCATCCAGACTCCCATCGGCATGGTGCTTTTTATATTGGTACCCGTAGGGGTGCTGGCTGGAGGAGAGATAAAGAATTTTCTAAAAGAGATGGATGAAGAAGAAAAGAGTAAGAAAGAAGAAAAAGCTGAGGATATAAGGGGCTAGCCCTTTATCAACATATATGCCCGTTAAGGATATGAAAAATACATGGGAAAGGAGTAATTTGGATAACAATGAATTTTTTCGTTAAAGATGGAGGATGACAGGGCTTAGGTTTCGGTATCAAAAAAAATAATTTAAAAATTGGGAGGAAGAAAAAATGAAAAAGAAAGCGATAATCAGTTTAGTATTGATAGCAATGCTGGCCTTTGGTATAGGTGCAGGATCCTTCGCGTGGTTCACAAGCCAGGCAACAAGTGCAGATAATGTGTTTACGGCAGGTACATTGGAGATTAAGGCTAATGAAACAGTTCAGTTTAGCAAAGATATTTCTAATATATATCCAGTTTGGTCCGATTCCAATACCATAAAAATTAGCAATACTGGCACATTGCCTTTGAAGTTTAGGGTAAGCATGACAACATCCAATGATACGGGGCTGTTCAGCGGCAATCATCCCCTTCAGATTAAAATAAATGACGGTGAGTGGGTCAATGTTGGAGCATTCCAGCCTGTAGAATTCAATACACCTTTAGCAGCCGCAGGAGAAACAGATTTAGTTATGAGTTACAGACTTCCTGAAGGAGCAGACAATAGCTATCAAGGTAAAGCAGGCACACTAAACTTTACTTTTGATGCAACCCAGACCGAAAATCCAGGATGGACTCAGCAATATACCCCAGCTAATTAATTGTGCAGCTTGCTAAAAAGTAAATAGGAGGAGATTGAATGAAAAAGAAATTTCTCGCTATGATGATAGCCGTAACTATACTCTTTAGCTTAGCTGGGGTCGGCACCATGGCATGGTTTACCAGCCAGGCAGCCAGCACAGCAGCGTTCCAAGCAGGCACATTGGAGATAGAAGCCGGTGGTGGAGAAGGCACTATAGCAAACTTTACAATACAGAATTTGCAGCCATCCTTTAATTACGAAGCTGAAAATGACAGAAACGAGCCGCCGCAATATGCCTATGATCCCGAAAAAGGATATTTTGACCTGATAAATAAAGGTTCATTGTCCTCAAAGGTTTATAGATTGACAGTAGAAAATGTAAGACAGAATAACCTGACGGGAGAGCCGGTTAGCGATGCGTTATTCAATGATTTCTTGAAAAAACTGTATGTAGCTGTAACCGCAAAGGCTTATGATGGCGTTGAAGATGATATCCTCTATGTAGGGAGCCTCTACAAAATGATATATGACAACGGAGGATATTTTGATCCCTTTATTTTTATGAATCAAGGAGATAATAGAAAGGTTGAATTTGCAGTAGCCCTTCATAAGAGTGCAGGCAACGAATTCCAGAAGCTAGGATTGAAGGCCGACTTCACTATACATGCAATGCAGGTAGAAGAGCCTCTGCCAGGTGAAGAGAATCCGACACAATATGCTGCATTATATAGCGGTCAGAACTTCTCGTTGAAAGCCAGAGAGGAATATCATACAGACGTTTATAATTCCCTGGATCCTGATGTAGGTTTTAATGGATACGGATATACCTTCCAGTTCAACGAAACCCAAAAGACATTTAAATCTATGGAATTAGAGCTCCGTCATGAGTCTGATAATAATCATGATGTGAAAGTAACAAGAGTCCTTCTGGTATTAGACAGATTGACTGAATTGGAAGGGTTGAATAGGAAGGATGTTGACTATAAAGAGGTATTGGGCTCCAACAATAAATATATATATATTAAGAAAGACGCTTTCTCATCTGATTGGAAATTGGTAAACGTAAGAGCCACATATACCAATGGTGATAATTCTGTTATAGATACAGAATGGGTGCCTTACTTTATAAATGCAGACTAAATAACTTCCCTATCCGCAGCCGGCATCATGGCCGGCTGCGGATAAATCCTAATAAGCGTTTAGCCCAAGGAGGTAGATAAAAGAGAGGTGTTTTCATGAAGAAAAGATTGATCTATATAATTCTTATACTATCCATAATGATGTACACATTAGGCCGCGGCTCCATATCATGGTTTATGAGCACTGCTTCCAGCGAAGCCAATGCCTTTACCGCAGGCACCCTCAATATGGCTATAGGAGAGGGGGAGAACGGTTCAGGGCAGATCGACCTTGGAGGACTGGCGCCTGATAGGGTATTGGAGCAAAGGACAAAGATAGTAAATAAGGGGACATTGCCCTGCGAATTATATGGTATAAGATTTTCCCGGGACAGTATTGCCGGACTGACCGATTTGTCGGATGCTTTGAATTTTCATATCTATTTTACCCATGGCAAAGATAAAGATATAACTGCTTTAGACATTCCTGTATTTTACAATTATGTAGATACTATAAAAGAAGACCTCATAATTTTTTATCCAATAACAGTTGAATCAGAAGATGAAATAACCATGGTATTCAGGGCTGAACTGGATCTGATGCAGATAGAAGAAAGACATCGCGATGCAGAAGATAGCCTGCTGGAATTTGAAATATTGGCATCTCAATTGGGTACTCCTCTTGGGGAGCTATCGGAGCGCTATGTGCTTTTAGAAGGAGATAAAGTTGTGCAGGAGGCGCTGAATGGCCTGGATGACTCAGATGTGCTTGTAGTAGAGGAAGGGGAATACCAATGCGACAGACTGATTTTAGATGATAAAGAGAATATATCAATAGTCGGTATTGGAGAGGGAGATATACCGGAATTCAAGCATATAGAGGATAGCAATAATAGCAAGAAGAGCAATCCGGATCAATATTTCTTAAGTATTGAAAATTGCAGCGGCGTCATCATGAGAAATATATTCCTGGGCTATTATAAGGATAACAAAGCATTATCAGGTGAGGCTTCAACAAATGGAGCAAAGCTTAAAAAGCCTCTTTATATTGATGGTGACTATAATCAGGTTAATACTTATTTTTGCGGAGAATTTGAAGGAAAGGTTAATCAGGGACATATAGAGGTTATAGGGCGCAATAACATAATATTTATTGACGATAACCGATACAATCCACCTCGATCATAGATGAGAGAGAAGGTGATCAATTTTGTGGCGTAAGAAGGCCTATTTATTCTTATCGGTATTTATACTCATATTTTGCTCATTGGGATTTGCTACTGTCTCGGCAGATGAAGGAAATATAATAAATATTGACCTGACATCCGGCGGAAGCAGATCGGGAGCCCTATTTGGCGGCGGCATGCTGCTGGCTCCCGGCGTATCTCAAAACGGCATCATGAGGATAAACAATCAAACGGGGCAGACTGTAATTGTGAGAAGCTTAGCCTTGTCACAAAACGAGATAAGGGGAAAAGACGGAGCCATCATTGAGGATAAAGAAAACGAATACTATAAGGCTTTTGTAAATAATATTGAGTTTGATATAAAGGTCAAATTTGGTGGATTGATACCTTATAGAAAAACCATTACATTGGGACAATGGATGGAGACGGCGTTAGAATTGGGCATGGGAAGTACAAAGATTAAAAACGGCCAATCAGTGGATATCGACTTTACGGTGAAGATGCTGGGCGGGGCGGGAAATACAGCCCAGGGGATATCAGCCAAAGCTGATATTACGGCAGTATTGGCGGGAGATAAGGATGATGAAGAACCCGTAAAGCCTCCAAAGGACAAAGATGACGACGATGACGGCAGTGTCAGAACGGCGGCGGCAGCAAAGGCGCCTGAAAAGCCAAAGCATATTCATATCTTTAGCGATATAGACGGTCACTGGGCTGAGGATTATATTCATAAATTAGGCTGTGACTTAGGGTATGTGAACGGCTATGGAGACGGAGCCTTCAGGCCGGATAGAAATATTGCAAGGGCTGAGGCGGCAAAGATCATTGTCAATGTGAAGAAGCTGAAGCCGGAGGAGGGCAAAGCCGGGTATAAGGATAGATTGTTCTTTGCTAATTGGGCAAAGCCTTATATCTATACGGCTACTAAACATGGCATAGCAAAGGGCTATCCTGACGGACAATTCAAACCCAAGAAGGAGATCACCAGAGACGAGGCTGTAGCTATGATAATAAGGGCTTTTTATGATGATAAAGAAGAAGCTGCAAGCATCCTCTCAGGAGTTTTTAACGATGAGAAAACCTTTCCGATGTGGAGCAAAGGATACCTGGCCAAGGCATACAAGGAAGGGATAATCAACGGTTATCCTGACGGAAGCTTTAAACCGCTCGGTAAAATAACGAGGGCTGAATTTGTATCCATTATCGTAAGATATTTAGATAAAGAGTAATACGGGGAGGGAGATTGTATGAAAGTAAGCAAAAAAGCTTTAAATATTCTTGGAGTTGCTTTGGTATATACTGTGACATCTTCCTTTGTAGCATTGATGCCCCAAGATTTGATAGCTACAAAATCATATTTCAATGTAAGCGGGCGTGTAAATGCTGCAATAAACACTTTAAAATCAGATAAAATTATTTATGTGGATGCAGAAAGCTTCGATGCAAAGAAATGGATACAAACCGGTGCTGCAAATATATATATCATTAATGCCAGGGATGATGGGAAGCCAATTGTAGTATATTTTGAAATAATAGGCAATCTCAGAAATTTGATAGGGGGAATAAGCCCTATAAAAGTATATCCCGGAGATAAGGGTGAAGAGCTTGTGATGCCCATAAGGGATATCAGCATGTTTGAGCTTAGGGATAATACTTTTTCCGGCACTATTAAGGTAAGAGCATTCAATGATTATATAAATGATTTTGAAATAGAGATTCCAGAGGTAGAGGGCAATGATATTCTATCTATGAGGAGAGACCAATGGCCGTACGGCGGCGGTGAAACCTCTCTTATGAGCATGCAGACAGATGGTGCGATGGCTATTGATATTTTAGGCAAGTATAACATCAATACCTATAAGGATATGGCTAAGTTCATTAATGACTTTGAGATATTGGAGGAAAAGTTTAATGATCTGCAAAAGTCATACGATGCTTTGCTTGCAGAGAAAGAAGAATTGATCAAGGAAAAGGAAGAGCTTATGAGAAACAATGAGGCTCTATCCAATGATAAGGAACAGCTTCTTGGAGAAATTGACAGGATCAAAAATGAAAAGGATCAGCTGGCCCGGGATTATGAGTCATTGAGTAAAGACGCTGAGAGGCTCAGGAACCATACTTGCCCGAGTCCGTCAACGGGAGGTTCACCGATACCGGCCCAGCCGCCGGCGCCTGCAGAACCAATACCGACGGACCCTGTACCAACGGACCCTGTACCAACGGACCCTGTACCAACGGACCCTGTACCGACGGACCCTGTACCAACGGATCCTGTACCCGGCGACCCGACACCTGAAGAGCCTACACCCACCGAGCCTGCTCCAAGTGACCCGGAACCGACAGAGCCGCCGGCACCTTCAGAACCGGCGCCTGCCGATCCAGCTCCCGGTGATCCGGCACCGGCTGAACCAGCACCGGCTGAGCCAGAGCCCGCAGATCCGGGCGGTGAAGATGGTGGCGGTGGTTCACAACCGGGCAATGCAGATATAATAGATAACGGAAGCAAGGATGATGATGATGCGGGCGAAGTGATGCCGGAGGATGCCGGAAATGACAATGTTCCGCCCGATGATGGCGGAGCGAAGCCAGATGGAGATAATGTATCAAGTGCAATAAAGGACATGGCGGATAAGCTGAAAAACTATATATGATAATTTTAAATATAATCACTCTCGGCGGAGTGATTATATTTATTTTTACCCTATAGGAAACCGCCATTAAATATCTTTTCATACACATTTCATTATTATATAATGAGGTATAGGGGCTGGGGCCTCAATACGAAATAAATGAGGTGATATTGCTATGATACTTATAAAAAACGGCAAAATACTTACAATGGCCGGCAAGGATTATGATATGGGAAGCGTGCTTATAGATAACGGCAAGATAATAGCTGTGGGCAAATCTGTAGAAGCACCGGAAGATGCCTTGGTAATGGATGCAGAGGGCAAAATAGTAATGCCCGGTATGATAGATGCTCACTGCCATCTGGGAATGTGGGAAGATTCCATAGGCTTTGAGGGGGCAGACGGCAATGAAATGACAGACCCTGTTACACCCCAGCTTAGAGCTATAGACTCTATAAATCCTATGGACAGAACCTTTGAAGAAGCGCGGGAAGGCGGCATAACTACGGTATGCACCGGCCCGGGCAGCGCCAATGTAATAGGCGGCACATTTGCGATCATTAAGACCTATGGTAAAAGAATCGATGATATGATAGTCAAAGAACCTGCAGCCATGAAGATTGCCTTTGGGGAAAATCCTAAAAGGGTTTATTCTGAAAGGAAGCAGTCCCCGTCAACCAGGATGGCTACCGCAGCCATATTGAGAGAACAGCTTATGAAAGCCAAAGCCTACAAGGAAAAGCTGGAAAAGGCCAAGGAGGATACGGATAAGAAGCCGGAGCTGGACATAAAGATGGAGGCATTGCAGAAGGTCATCAATAAGGAAATACCCTTGAAAGCCCATGCTCACAGAGCGGATGACATATTCACAGCCATAAGGATTGCAAAGGAGTTTGATGTGGATATCACATTAGATCATTGCACGGAAGGCCATCTCATAGCTGATGAACTGGCCAAGGAAGGGAAATATGTGATAAGCGGACCCCACCTGACGGAAAGATCAAAGCACGAATTAAAGAACAAAACCTTTGAATCTCCTGTGGCGCTTTGGAAGGCAGGAGTTAAGTTCTGCATAATGACGGATCATCCTGTTATACCGATCCAGCATTTGCCTATCTGCGCCGGTTTTGTTGCCAAAGAAGGCCTGGATGAAATGGAAGCTTTGAAAGCCATCACAATCTATCCTGCCGAGATACTTGGCATAGCTGACAGGGTGGGCAGCATCGAAGTTGGAAAGGATGCGGATATCGCTATATTTGATGGGCATCCCTTCAATACAACCGCCAAAACGGAAGCAGTGCTGATAGACGGACAAGTTGTTTATCGAAGGTGATATATAAGCTGTTAGGTCATCGCATGGTAGGAAGCCTGTTCATAGATTTCTTCAATGTCGGCATAATTACGACATTTATGAATTTTGTAAAAAAACATTGACGCAAAATTAACATTGTAATATAATATAAATGAAAATTGAATATTTTCTAATCTTCAGGGACGGGTGCAATTCCCTACCGGCGGTACAGCCCGCGAGCCGAATGGCAGATCCGGTTAGATTCCGGAGCCGACAGTAAAGTCTGGATGGAAGAAGGTTTATTTTTATTGGTATTGTATGAAATGAGTCCCTGATGTAATCGGGGACTTTTTTTGATGGGAACGGAGAGCATGGATTAATGCTGGAACATTTTCTGATCCTATATATAAACAGGAATTTTGTGAAGAAACTTAGAGTAAGCAAGTTTACCCCGTTCTACCGTACCTAAGCCTTCAGTTTTTATTAACTGCAGGCAAGGCACGCTACGAACCCGATTGACATTTCTAACATTCAGTCGGAGATAAACTCCACCTGAATGAAGAACTGCCTTACTTAGTCTTAGGTTCGTAGCTCTCATTCCTGTATGATATAGCATTAGAAAAATACCTTCCGTGTTTTTTAGTGAAATTCAGTGTCCCTCAGTGGTTCCAAAAAAGTCCCAAAAGGAATACATTCACCCTGAGCTCTGAGCTCTATTATAAGGAGGCAAAAAAATGAGAAACTCAAAACTTCAGTTGGTAACAAAAATAGGTATTCTATCCGCATTGGCATTCCTCTTGTACTTAATTGAATTTCCTCTTCCTTTATTTCCGCCGTTTTTAAAGATTGATTTAGGGGATTTGCCCGCTATTATTGGTGCTTTTGCTCTTGGACCATGGGTAGGAGTCATGATAGAGCTTATAAAGAATATACTTCATCTGGTTGTCCGTTCATCAACAGGCGGAATCGGAGAAGTAGGAAATTTCCTTACAGGCTCAGCTTATGTGTTGGTTGCGGCATCGATGTACTTTAGAAATAAAAGCAGGAAGACTGCTATATTAGGCTTGACCATAGGTACAATAATTATGGCGGCAGCCATGTGCTTTTTCAACTTCTTTATTTTGATACCGGCTTTCACCAACAGCCCGGTTTCTATGGATAATATACCTCTTATACTTACGGCTATACTGCCTTTTAATTTGATAAAAGGTGTAGTTTTATCCATAGTCACCTTGATGCTCTACAAGAGCTTATCCCCTATACTTCATGCTGATGTTTATAACGAAGTGGCAGATAAAAGAGCCAGATAAGGTATACTTTTAGCAAAAAATGAAATATAATAATTAAAATGAAAAAAATATCCGGAGCAAAGCATCTTGCTCCGGTATTTGCATTGTGCTGGAGGTTATTATGCTTAGTATTATTTCTAAAAATGCAGAAGATACATATAAATTAGGAGAAAGATTGGGCAGATTGCTTTTCCCCGGCAGCATAGTCTGCCTTACGGGGGACTTAGGAGCAGGCAAGACAGCTTTTGCTCAAGGCATAGGAAAAGGCCTGGGAGTATCGGAGCATGTTATAAGCCCAACCTATACAATCATTAATGAATACACTTCCGGAAGGATTCCCCTTTATCATTTTGATGTATATAGATTAGGAAGCTCCGACGAGATGTATGAATTGGGCTGCGATGAGTATCTATATGGGGACGGGGCGACGGTGCTGGAGTGGGCGGATAGTGTGGAGGATGTGATACCGGCCCAGCGGCTCTGGATAACCATTAGAAAGCTGGAAAATCAAGACCAGCGGGAAATAAGGATGGAAGCTTCAGGTTTGGCTTATGAAAACCTATTGAAGGAGATGGAGAAGGATGAGAATATTAGCTATTGATACATCTACGGCAGCGGCGTCTTCAGCCCTTATAGAGGATGGAAGGCTGCTGTGCGAGTTTATGATAAACGATGGCAAAAAGCATTCGGAGAAGCTGATCAATATCATGAATACTGCTTTGGAAAGCAGCGGCATAGAGGTCCGGGATATAGATGCCTTTGCTTGCTCAACAGGCCCGGGTTCATTTACGGGACTCAGGATAGGAGCAGCGGCTGTAAAGGCTTTGGGCCAGGCACTGGACAAACCGGTAATAGCCGTTCCTACTTTGGATGCATTGGCTTATAATGTCTTTCCGCGCAGAGGATTGATATGTCCGATGCTGGATGCCCAAAGAAATATGGTATATGCGGTTCTCTACAGATGCGATGGCAAGAAGCTGACCAAAGAGGAGGATTATAGGGCCATAGATATTGATAAGCTCATAGAAAGGCTTGAGGATTTTGGAGAGGATATAATCCTGCTTGGAGATGCCATGCCTATTTTTGGAGAAAAGCTGAAAAATGCTCTTCCAAACGCTGTTGAAGCTCATTCCGGTGCTTTATATCCGAGAGCTTCTTCAGTGGCAATATTGGCAGAAGAGCTGTATAAAGCAGGAGAAGCCTTGAACTATAATGATCTCGAGCTTTATTATATAAGAAAATCTCAGGCGGAAGTGGAATACGACAAGAAGCAGAAGATTGAGATAGCACCGATGACAGGAGAAGATATTCAGGCTGTATATGATGTTGAATGCTTGAGCTTTGCAGCTCCATGGTCTTTAGATTCCTTCACATCAGAGATTTACAGCAATAATATGGCAAAATATATGGTGGCCAGAGTAGGGGAAGAGATAGTAGGCTACGGAGGAATGTGGATCATATTGGATGAAGGACACATAACCAATATAGCCGTGCATCCGGAGCACAGGGGCAAAGGCATAGGAGATGCATTGGTGCAGGCTATCATAAAAATAGCCGTTGAAAACGGCGTAAAGAGGATGACACTGGAGGTAAGACCTTCAAATTGGGCTGCCCTAAATCTATATAAAAAATATGGTTTTAAAGAAGCCGGAGTAAGGAAGGGCTATTATGAAGACACCGGAGAGGATGCGGTTATAATGTGGCTGGAGTTATCTTAGAACTCAGGGCTCAGAGCTCAGAATTAAGCCGTTGGCCTCTAGCCGCTGGCTTCTGGCATTAGGGTATTCCTTTTAGGTCGAGGGGGGACGGAGAACACGGATTAACACAGTTTTCTATTTTAACTAATCCCATATCACACAGGAATGCAAGTTACAAACCTAAGACTAAGTAAACTTGCTTACTGCAGCTTCAAAACTCGCTTTGGCTCAAACAGTTGAAGCTGCGGGCGTTACGCTTCGTTAACTTACTCTAAGGTTCTTCATAAAATTCCTGCTTAGATATGAGATTAGTTAAACACCCTCCGTGAAAATCCGTGAAAGATTCAGTGAAAATCCGTGTTCCCCGCTCTCAATTGACCCTAGACTCGCGACCTTCATACCAGAAGCCAGAAGCTAGCGGCTAGAAGCTGGACCATAAAGGAATACATAAGCTCTTTTCTCAGACAATTGCAAGAGAAACCCGTATATATATCAGAACCGGCAAAAGAGGTGGGGTTAATTTGGATGGGGCAGATATAGATATAATAAACAAATGCCTGGAAGGTGATGATTTGGCTTTTGAAGAGCTGGTGACCAGATATAAAAGGCTGGTTTTCAATACATCCTATAGGATGATGGGCAGCTACGAGGAAGCGGAAGATGCCTCTCAGGAAGCTTTCATAAGAATGTATAAAGCCCTTAATAGATACGATCCCCAATTTAAATTTTCTACCTGGGCTATGAAAATCACAACAAATTATTGCCTTGACTTGTTGCGAAAGAGAAAGGGAGATACGGTTCCTATTGAAGAACAGTATGATTTGAAGGATGACGGCTTAACTCCCGAGGAAGAGTATATAAGGCATGAGAAGCAGCAAATGGTCAGGAAAGCCATAGAAAGCTTGCCGTCAAAATACAAAGAGCTCATAGTGCTTTTCCATAATAGGGGGCTATCCTATTCGGAAATAATGGAGGTAACCGGAGAATCTTTGACAATAGTAAAAAACAGGCTGTATAGGGCACGTCAGATGCTTAAAGATAGTTTGGAGAAGTTAGACAAGGAGGGTGAGAGCATATGGAATGCAGCAAAATAAGCGATTTCATTATGAAATATATAGACGGAGATATAAGCGAAGTTGAGCTGAAAATGTTGAATAGGCATATGCTTTATTGTGAAGACTGCCGCCGGGAATTTCAGATATTGACGGAAATGTCAAAGTGCATAAGCGAGCTGCCGGAGGTTGAGGCACCCGCAAGTCTTGAAGCAAAGGTTATGGCGAGAATAAAGCAGCAAAGGACCCAATCCAGCATGCTCAGTATGCTTATGGGTGCTGCGGGCCTATTCGTATTTGCATATTATATGGCTATCTTTGCAATCTTGCCTTTCTTCAGGGAGCTTGGAACTTTCCAAATGATGCTCAGCTATGGCAATTATTTTCTAAAGCTCATTGGAGGATACATTACAAAGATAATTGTATACTTACCCATTACTATAGAAAATTTGCTTATACTAAGAAATATTCTTATCAGGGATTATATGAATGTTATGTTGCTGATCGCAGGCGGGGTAATGCTGCTAAACCTGGAGCTTATCAAGTTCATTAATTTGCAGCAGGAATAAGGAGGGATGCGGGATGAAAAAGAAATATTCTCTG
The DNA here is from genome assembly GCF_058315355.1 of Lutispora sp. QWL-02. Taxonomy (NCBI): domain Bacteria; kingdom Bacillati; phylum Bacillota; class Clostridia; order Lutisporales; family Lutisporaceae; genus Lutispora; species Lutispora sp. QWL-02. The sequence continues at coordinate 3,958,048 of NZ_CM177762.1, read as the reverse complement.
GCGGTCATAATCTTGCTGATATTGACGGTTTTTTTCACCGCTGCTTTTTCTGTAAGGGATGATAATTCATCCTTTACTATGGGTCAAGATTTAAAAATCAATAAGGACGAAAATATAAAAGGTGCCGTAGCAGTATTGTTCGGTGATGCTGTTGTAGACGGAACCATTGACGGAGAGCTTGCCGTCATATTCGGAGATGCAAGGATCAACGGCAGAGTAAACGGCAATGTGGCTTCAATATTCGGAGATATTATAGCGGGTGAAAATGCGGTTATAGGAGGCAGTGCTGCTGCGGTAATGGGAGAGGTGGATAAATCCCAGGGCTCTGTCATTGCAGGAGAGACTGCAAGCATAAAGGGACCTTTCGATACCAGCGGGATGAACTTCATACCTTTGCTGGGAGTCATATCTTTACTCGGGCTCATAGTCTTTTACGGGCTGTCATCCTTGCTGTTGGTCTTAATTCCCGATAGGATTGACTTCATGGCTGAAAGCGCCCCCGTAAAGATATGGAGAAGATTCGGCATAGGTATAGCAGCTTACCTGCTGTTTTTGCCTGCCATCATAGCATTGGCTATAACTATTGTCGGCCTTTTCTTGATACCGTTTTTTATTGCTGCCTTTTTCCTCACTGTTTTCTTAGGATTGGCGGCAGTAAAATTGGCCATAGGCAGAAGAATTACAGGAAAATTGGAGGGAAGAAGTGCTCCATATATTTACTTGCTGGTAGGATCAATCCTGATTTTTATTTTGCCATTCATACCCGTCCTCGGCTGGCTGGTGTATATATTTGCATCCTGTGCGGGCCTTGGAATAGTGCTGGATACCAGGTTTGGCAGACCGAGAGCAAAGGCAGTTTAATAAAATATTAATTATTTTGCTTTATATGTCCCAAGCTATGTGATATAATATGTAATTGTTATCATATTATATTCATGCATTTAGGGGGAATAGAATTGCTGCTCCGGGAATTTGAAATAGATGGCCATATTATACGCCTAAGCGAAGTAGATGATATATTTGTTGCTGAAGTTGCACAAAGCAGCGGCGAAAGGCTGTTCTATCATGAGTTTTCAAACTATGAAAGCATAAAAAACGGCTTCAACCAAATCATTGAGGAAAATGAAGCAAACAGTATAAATATAAAAAGGGTTTTAGATATTCTGGAAAATAGTAAATAGTATCAGACGGGGCAGGATAATATCCTGCCTTTTGTACATGATATAAAAAAAGCGAAGCATTATACCTCGCGGCCATAAATGGAGAGATGAAAATGGGAAAAGATGTGGTAATATTAGCCATAGAGAGCTCCTGCGACGAAACCTCGGCTTCTTTAGTCAGAAATGGGAGAGAGGTTTTGTCTAATATTATTTCAAGCCAGATAAGCGTACACAAAAAGTTTGGCGGTGTAGTGCCTGAAGTGGCTTCGAGGAAGCATATAGAGAACATAAGTCAGGTCATAGATTTGGCTTTGGGTGAGGCCGGCCTGAGGTTTGACGATATAGGCGGAATAGCTGTCACTCATGGCCCGGGTCTGGTAGGAGCTCTGCTCATTGGACTGACTACTGCCAAAGCATTGGCTTATGCCAGGAAGCTGCCTCTTATTGGTGTCAATCATATAGAGGGACATATATATGCAAATTTTATTCAGCATAAGGAGCTGGAACCTCCTTTTGTATGCCTTGTGGCTTCAGGAGGGCATAGCCATATAGTCAATGTCCGATCCTACGGCAGCTATGAGATAATGGGCATGACAAGAGATGATGCTGCAGGAGAAGCTTTTGACAAGATAGCAAGAGCTTTAGGTCTGGGTTATCCCGGCGGACCGCTGGTAGATAAGATAGCCAGGGAAGGAAATCCCCATGCTATAGATTTTCCCAGAGCCTACTTGGAAGAAGGCAGCTATGATTTCAGCTTCAGCGGATTAAAATCTGCCGTCTTAAATTTCTTGAACAGCTTATCTATGAAAGGCAGTTCGCCAAATATTCCGGATGTGGCAGCAAGCTTCCAGCAGGCTGTAGTGGATGTCTTGTCGGATAAACTCATTGCAGCCGCCGAAGAGAAGAAATCGCCTTATGCGGTGCTGGCAGGCGGTGTGGCCGCAAACAGCAAGCTGAGAGAAGAACTCAGCAATAAAGGGTTGGAAAAGGGAATAAAGGTATTATACCCGGACCCGATACTATGTACGGATAATGCGGCCATGATAGGCAGTGCCGGTTATTATAAGCTTATGCGGGGGGAAATATCAGAGATGAACCTCAATGCGGTGCCTAATTTGACGCTGTAGGAGAATGGAAAGCGATTTATTATTTATTACTTGTTGATTAATAATTTCAATTTGGTATAATAATATTAAAGAGACTGCCACAAATGTGGTTGCCTCATATGAGATTCAGTTTAACTAAACCCCCTGCAAGGCACTGCAGGGTGGTTTTATTTTGGTATCCTACTTCTTAAAGAATATCGACATTATCGAAATTATTAAAGATAGTAACGCTATTATAAACATCCCAAAGGTTAGCATTATTGTTATAGTGTCATTAGATGTTTTTTTCATAGCCTCACCTCCTTAGTGAAAGGAGGCAAACCACACCTGCAACAGTCTCCAATATATTTTACCATATTAGTGCATACAATCCAGTAGAAATAACATTAGTTTCCGTGTCTTTCAGTGAAAAATTAAGTGTTAATCCGTGTTCTCCGTCCCTCATCGACCTAAAAGGAATACCCTAATGCCAGAAACCAGCGGCTTAATCCTAGTTCCTGAGTTCTGAGTTCTGAGTTCTGAGTTCAAATAAATATTGACACTGTCTTCAAATAAAAGTATAATTGTATACAATAATACAAATATACGAATACGAAGGGGGTCTCTCTATGTACAAAGCTACTTTAATACCCGGTGACGGCATAGGTCCGGAAGTAATAAGTGCAGCAACTTCGGTGATCGAAGCTGCAGGAGTTGATATCAAATGGGATGAAAAGCAGGTAGGGCAGGCAGCTATGGCTAAGTACAATAATCCTTTGCCTGAGGACACCATTAATTCTATTGAGATCAACAGGATAGCCCTTAAGGGTCCAACTACCACGGAAATAGGCAAAGGCTTCAGAAGTGCCAACATAAGCTTGAGGCAGAGACTGAACCTGTATGCAAATATAAGGCCCATTAAGACTATTGAGGGTGCTAAAACAAAATATAAAGGCGTAGACCTTGTTATATTCAGAGAGAATACAGAGGATTTATACATGGGCATAGAACATATGATAGGAAAGGATGCGGCAGAATCCATCAAGATCATAACGAGAGAGGCATCGGAGAGGATCGCCTCCATGGCTTTCAGCTATGCGGTGAAAGAAAAACGAAAAAAAGTTACCTGTGCTCATAAGGCAAACATCATGAAGCTCAGCGACGGGCTTTTCTTATCCAGCGTCAGAAGCGTTGCCGGCAAATTCCCTGATATTCAATACGAAGAAGTGATTGCCGATGGTCTATTTATGAATATGGTAATGAATCCTCAAGACTATGATGTGCTGGTATTGCCGAATCTCTATGGAGATTTATTATCGGAAATGAGTGCCGGCTTAGTAGGCGGACTCGGAGTTGTACCGGGTGTAAATATAGGCGTAGAAGCTGCGGTATTTGAGCCTACCCATGGGACGGCTTTGGATATAGCAGGCCAGGGCATAGCCAACCCCACGGCTGCAATTTTATGCGGTGTAATGCTTCTGAGGCATTTAGGAGAGAAGGCTGCAGCAGAGAGGATTTATAACAGCGTATCCCGGGTCATAAAAGATGGCAAACATGTGACGAGAGACTTGGGCGGGACTGTTTCTACTCTCGATATGACGAAGGCTATAATTGATAATTTATCCGATAGATAAACGGCGGGTGATTTAATGGAGTATTTTACAAGGGCACAAATATATGAGAAGATCCGCCAGGACATCCTGGATGGAAGATATGAAAGAGGTGAAAGCCTCATAGAGCAGAAACTGGCACAGGAGTTTGGCGTAAGCCGAACGCCTGTAAGAGAAGTTTTGCGCCAGCTTGAGCTGGATGGCTTGGTCGGAAGCATACCGAACAGGGGAGTATTTGTTATAGGCATCACTCAAGAAGATATAGAGGATATCTATGAAATAAGGCGAAGGATCGAAGGTCTGGCTGCTTTATGGGCGGCGGATAAAATGACGGAAGAGGAATTCGCTGAACTGGAGAATATATATAACCTTATGGAATTCTATACCCCTAAGCATGATGTTTCTCAAGTAGCAAAGCTTAATACTCAGTTTCATGAAGTAATTTTCAAAGCATCCCACAGCAAATACCTAAAAAACATGCTGAGCAACTTTCAGGCCTATATTCAGTGGGCCAGGTATGCTTCCCTCAAGGTGCCCGGCCGCATGGAAGCTGCCCTTGTAGAGCATAAGGGCATCTTGGAGGCCTTCAGGCAAAAGGACAGGCTTTTAGCCGAAAAGCTCATAATGGAGCATGTTGCAAATTCCAGCAAAAATATCAAGACAGCACAATAGAAAGCGGGCCGGCTATTGGATGTCGGCCCACTCTTCCAGCAGTTCATCTATTTGAGCACATAAAATTTCTTTTTCTTCGCTAAGTTCGTTGCACTTGATATGATCTGAGTATATATCAGGCTGTTCCAAGAGCATATCGATTTCTTTTATTCTGGCTTCAGCGATTTCTATTTCCTTTTCAATAGTCTCCAGGCGTTTTTGCTGGCGCCTTTCCTTAGCTTTCTCCTCCTTCTGCTTCAGCCAATCATTTTTAACTTCCGAATTTTTTTCAGATTCGCTTGCGCCGCCATCATCAGTATCGAACAATTCTCTCTTTTTCAGATAATAGGAGTAGCCTCCGTCGTACAGCTTGCCTCCTTGGGAAGTAAGCTCCACTACCTTGGTAGCCACCTTATTGAGGAAGTATCTGTCATGGGATATAAAAAGCACAGTGCCGCTGTAGCCGGACAGAGCCGCTTCCAACACGCCTTTTGACTCCATATCAAGGTGGTTGGTAGGCTCATCCAGCAAAAGAAAATTAGCCTTTGAGAGCATGAGCTTCAGCAATGCTATCCTGCTCTTTTCTCCGCCGCTCAATACGGATATTTCCTTAAAAACATCCTCCCCTTGAAAAAGAAAAGCTGCCAATGCATTTCTTATGGTTGTCTGGTTGAGCTCCGGATAAGCATCCCATATCTCATCGATGACCATTTTGTCGGAACTAAGGCCTTTCTGCTCCTGGTCATAATATGCGGGAAATACTGACATGCCGAATCTCAAAGTTCCTTTATCAGGCTTCAGTATACCGGCAATTATTTTGAGCAAAGTAGTTTTTCCTATCCCGTTTGGTCCCAGCAGGGCTACTTTGTCGCCACGCTTGATTTCAAGGCTGAAGTTTTGAAATAAAGGCCTGCCGAAAGATTTAGAGACGTTTTCCAGCTTCAATACATCATTGCCGCTTCTCAGCTTGGGTTCAAATTTAAAATGAGCTTTCTTAGGCAGCGCCTCGGGCTTTTCAAGTCTTTCCATCTTTTCTAACATTTTTTCCCGGCTTTCAGCCTGCTTTATGCTTTTTTCCCGGTTATACTGCCGGTATCTGGCTATTATGGCTTCCTGACGGGCTATCTCTTTTTGCTGATTCTCATACTCTTTTTGCGCCTGCTCTCTGTTTTCATCCTTTTTTACAATATAATACGAGTAATTTCCTTCATACTCTAAAAGCCTGCCATTTTCTATTTCAAAGGTTCTGTTTGTCACATTGTCCAGCAGATATCTGTCGTGGGATATTATCATCAATGAGCCTTTATAGTCTTTGAGAAAGCTTTCAAGCCATTCTACAGCTTCGATGTCAAGATAATTGGTAGGCTCATCGAGGAGCAGGATATCTCTTTTCTCCAGCAGGACCTTGCCCAGGGCTACTCTGGTCTTTTGACCTCCGCTGAACAAAGCCACCCTATTATCATAGTCCTGGGGAGAAAAACCCAGCCCTTTGAGGACGCCCCTTATTTTGCTTTCATATGCGAAGCCATCGTTGTTTTCATATTCTTGCTGCAAGGAGGAGTAGGCCTTCATCAGTGATTCCATTTTGGCCTCATCGGCACCGGATTTCATGCTGCTTATTTCATGTTCCAGACCCTTTAGCTTATTTTCTATTTCTATTATATCGGAAAAAACCTTCAGCATTTCCTGCCACAGGGTCGTATCCCACTGGAAATCCAAAAACTGAGACATATAGCCTATGCTCATATTCTTGCCCAGATACAATTCACCGCTGTCTCTGTCTTCGATTCCGGCAATTATTTTAAATAAAGTGGACTTCCCGGCCCCATTCACACCTATTACCCCAACCTTGTCCTTTTCCTGCAAGGTGAAGGAAGCATCTTTTATGATCAAATCCATACCATAAGATTTTTGTATTTCTTTTGTCGATAAAATTATCATTGTGACCTCCTGAAAGGATATTTGCAATAATAATTCTACCAAAGATTCATAAATATATAAATATATAAGGAGCAATTGGAAAATATAATATCAGCCCTCCGGTTTAAAAACTTACTTTGATTACCAAATAAATTAGTTAATCAATTGACTTTTAAACTGACATATAATAAAATATTAACAATAAAATTGTTGTTAACTATAGCCATGATTTAGAATATTGCAATAATTTACCTTAGATATAGGAGTTGATATAATGGAAAGATTTAGCAGCATTTCTATGGCGGTTGTAAGGAGATTACCTAAATATCATAGATATCTCTCGGAATTAAAAAAGAATGATGTAAAGAGAGTTTCTTCTCAGGAGCTCAGCAGGATTACAGGCTTTACCGCATCTCAGATAAGGCAGGACCTAAATTGCTTTGGAGGCTTCGGCCAGCAAGGCTATGGGTATAATGTGGACGATTTGCATCAGCAGATCAGCAAGATTTTAGGCCTTGATAAGATTTATAAGACGGTTATAGTAGGTGCGGGCAATCTTGGGCAAGCTATAGTGAACTATACTTTTTTTGAAAAAAGCGGTTTTATTCCTCAGGCAATATTCGATGTTAACCCAAGGCTCATCGGACTTAAAATAAATGATATCAAGGTCCATGATGTGGAAAATCTTGAGAGCTTTGTAAAGGATAATGGTATTGATATAGGCATAATATGCACTCCTAAAAGTCAATGCCAAAAGGTAGCCGAGGCTCTGGCCAAAGGCGGAGTTCAAGCGATTTGGAATTTTGCGCCCTCAGATGTCAGCGTACATGACGATATTATCGTAGAAAACGTGCATCTAAGCGAAAGCCTTTTTACCATCTCGTATTTGCTTAAGGAGAGGGAAGAGGTTTCAAAGGCCAAAAAATATTGACACCAAAAAATTCAGGTGGTAAAATCTACTTATTAAAGGGGAGTAACTGCTCTTTGAGTTGATAGAGTCAACATCACAGCTTATAAGCCTGGCTCTATCGTGACTGTGTCAAGTGAGACCTTTAACGCAATATCATTTTGTGTTAAGGGTCTTATTATTTTTTAAAGGGGGCCAAATAAATTTCAAAATATCTTTTTGCTAAAGAATATGATAATATGATTTAAGAAAGATATCTTGCATAGTTAAAAAATAATGAAGGATATCATTCAAATTTTTTAATAAGGATTAAAAAATTTGTAAAACATAGCTTATATACTAAAGGAGATGTAGAAAATGCTGGACTTATTTAGCGGTTTTCAAGCACTGAGCCTTGGGAACATCATCATGTTTGTGATTTCTTTTGTACTTATTTATCTTGCAATTGTAAAGGAATATGAGCCGATGCTCTTATTGCCTATCGGATTTGGAGCCATACTGGCCAATATTCCGCTGTCCGGAGCTATTGGAGAGCACGGGCCGCTTACAATCCTATATAATATAGGAATACTTACTGAGTTATTCCCATTACTTATTTTTGTAGCCGTAGGTGCTATGATAGATTTCGGACCGCTCCTCAAGAATCCTAAGATGCTTCTTTTCGGGGGTGCTGCTCAGTTCGGCATTTTTTTTACCATGAGCTTGGCAGCTCTTATGGGATACAGCCTCAAAGAGGCTGCATCAATAGGGATAATCGGTGCGGCGGACGGACCTACCTCAATATTTGTGGCCACCAAGTTTGCTAAAAATCTTTTGGCGCCCATATCGGTAGCGGCCTATTCGTATATGTCTCTGGTTCCAATAATACAGCCCCCGGTCATCAGGGCTTTGACGACCGTAGAAGAAAGAAAGATAAGGATGCCCTATGAGGAAAACAGCATATCCAAGAGGGTTAAAATAATATTCCCCATTGCAGTCACAATTATTGCGGGCATAATAGCCCCCACCAGTGCTGCTTTGGTAGGCTTCTTGATGTTCGGAAATCTTCTCAGAGAGTGCGGCGTGACGGAAAGGCTTTCTAAATCGGCACAAAATGAGCTGGCCAATCTGGTAACTATTCTCTTGGGGATCACAATAGGTTCTACGATGACTGCAGAAGGCTTTTTAAATATCAGTACCGTAAAGATAATATTGATGGGTCTGGCGGCCTTTGTTTTCGATACGGCAGGCGGCGTAATGTTTGCAAAGTTCCTCAACCTTTTCAGCAAGAATAAGATCAACCCTATGGTAGGAGCAGCGGGCATATCGGCCTTCCCAATGTCTTCACGGGTTATTCAAAAAGAAGCGCAAAAGGCAGATCCGACAAACTTCATACTCATGCATGCAGTAAGTGCCAATGTTGCCGGACAGATAGGCTCTATAATTGCAGGCGGATTGATTTTGGCATTAGTGAAATAGGAGGGTAAAAAAATGAACATAGCAGTTTTTTATGAAAGCTTAAAGGTTATGGTAAATGGAATGGTAGGCATATTTGTGGTAATAATTATTTTCTACATGCTGATAACAATATTGACAAAAATATTTCCTGAAAACAGATAATAAATATGTTACAATGGTAAATATATTAATATCTTAGAATGCTGTTAATAAACGGGGACATACCCCAAGTAGAAGGGTCGTTTGGAGGGGGTGTGTCCCCGTACATCATAAAGGAGTAATATCTTATGGAAGTATATGCTCTCATAGGCCATAGCGGCACCGGCAAAAGCTATAAGGCATTCATGGTTGCCAAAGATAAAAATACTCAATATATTATCGATGACGGCCTTTTGATCGGGGGCACCAGGGTCATCACCGGAAGCTCCGCCAAAAAAGAGGGCACCAAGCTTGCAGCAGTTCGCAGAGCTCTGTTTAAAGACGAAAAGCACAAAGAAGCAGTGAAAGCTGCCTTAAAGGAGCTCGGGCCGGAAAGAATACTTGTGCTTGGGACCTCTAAAAGGATGGTGGAGCAGATAACAGAGGCTTTGGAGATACCTATGCCTTGTGAAATCATATATATAAACGACATATCCACTGATTCGGAGATCGATACTGCTGTAAAATCCCGGCGCTTTGAAGGCAAGCATGTAATACCTGTACCGACTGTGGAAGTTAAAAAGGACTTTTCGGGATATTTTATCGACTCCCTAAAGATATTCAGAAGGAAGGAAAAAGCCGGGGATATAGCTGAAAAGACCATAATAAGGCCTACCTTCAGCTATTTGGGCAAGTATGAAATATCTAAAAATGCTTTGGCTCAGCTTGTAGAGATGACTGCATTGAAAGCAGAAGGTACCATTAAGGTGAATAAAGTCAGGATAGACAACAAAGCCGAGGGTGTTATCATAGATCTGGAAGTATCCTTAAGCCTGCAAAAAAGACTTGATTTAATGATGAGGGATATACAGCAAATCGTGAGAGAAAAGCTGGAGTATACCACTGGTTTAAATGTTATCGCTGTAAATGTATGGACTGTAGGTTTGATGTTGCCGGACAGAAAAATATATATAGGCGAGATTTAATAGGATGTGAGAAATATGGAAATTAATGATATGAATATAAGAACTGTAGAAAATGGAGTAGTGCTGGAAAATATCCGTCATTTCAATGCGCAGCACATATTTGAATGCGGCCAATGCTTCCGGTGGAAGCCTTCGTCTGACGGCAGCTATACGGGTATTGCCTTCGGCAAGGTGATAAATATCAGATCAGATGAAGAAAACAACAGGGTGCAGATTTTGAATACAAATATGGAAGATTTCAAAAGTATATGGTTTGATTATTTTGATTTAGGCAGGGATTACGGAAAGATCAAGGAAATGCTTGCTGAAGATGAAATCTTAAGAACAGCCATAAAATATGGAGAAGGCATAAGGATATTAAAACAGGACCCGTGGGAGATGCTTATATCCTATATAATGTCCGCCAATAACAGGATACCCATGATAGCCAGGAGCATAGGGCTGCTTTCTCAAATGTATGGACAGCCTGTTTATTATGAAGGCGAAACCTATTATACCTTTCCGACTCCCGAAGAGCTGTCACAGGCTGAGCTTTCCGATATAGAAAAGTGCAGAGCAGGCTTTAGATGCAAATATATAGTCAAAGCCATACAAATGGTCATAGATGGTACAATTGATTTGAACCGCATTAAGGCTATGGATATCGATAGTGCAAGGCAGGAGCTTATGAAGGTGCCGGGAGTGGGTATCAAGGTAGCAGATTGCATAATGCTTTTTTCTATGCAGAAATATGCTTCATATCCTACGGATGTGTGGATAAAAAGAGTGACGGAGCATTTTTACCTTCATCAGGATGTGCCTATGAAAGCTATCCATGCTTTTGCACGGGAAAAGTTCGGAGACTTGGCAGGCTTTGCACAGGAATATTTATTTTATTATGCAAGAGAGATGAAGATAGGCAGCAATAAGGGGGAAAAGTAATGATATTATTAGGAGCAGTGACCAATGCTGCTGCAGTGTTTGTCGGCGGAATCACGGGCTTGCTTATGAAAAAAGGACTGCCGAAGAGATTTGGAGACTCGATAATGCATGCCCTTGCCCTCTTCACCTTTGGATTGGGCGTGGCATTTTTTATGAAATCACAGCAGATAATGATCGTGATAGCCAGCTTGCTGCTGGGAACACTTATCGGGGAAATTATTGATATAGAGAAGAGATTGGAAAGCTTGGGGAACTCCTTGCAGTCCAAAGTCAAAGGTGTCGGCGGAAGCTTTTCTGAAGGCTTTGTAACTGCAAGCCTTCTTTTTTGTGTCGGCTCCATGGCGATAATGGGTTCTTTGCAAAGCGGCCTTTCGGCAAATCATGAGGTTCTTTATGCAAAAGCCGTTATGGATTTGGTGGCTGCGCTTATATTTGCTGCTGCCATGGGACTTGGGGTGGCGATGTCCGCCGTACCTGTGTTGATCTACGAGGGGAGCCTGAGCCTTCTGGCATCTGTAGCATCTCCTTACCTTAGCAATGCAGTAGTGGATGAAATGACTGCCGTAGGCGGAGTATTGCTGATGGGACTGGCCCTTTCCATATTGGAAATCAAAAAGATCAGAGTAGGAAATATGATTCCCGGTATATTTTTGCCTATAATCATAATGTTGTTTATGAAATAGGGCTGTTGAATAACGCATTCAACCTGTCATTCCGAAGGAGCAAAGCGACTGAAGAATCTTTTTATTGCAATGTCTTAAAGATTCTTCGCTATGCTCAGAATGCCAAAATTGGAATTTTGCAACAGCCTTTATATTTTTATTGACCAGTATGAGAATCTATTATCCTTTCATTTACCAGGCTTTTTAATATTTCCTCTTGATTTTCTGCTTCAGGAGAGAAGGAAGCAGTGCAATAAAAGCCGTTTTCTTTCCAAATGTAATCAGTTTCGCAAATTTTGCCTTCATATGTAAGTTCATATCGCAGGACATCTTTGCCGGAAATCGATAATGATTGGGTTTTTATTTTATTTGATTCATCTGCTTTGCCAATGCTTAGCTCAAAGTATCCCTTTTCCCTTGCGTGATCATATATTTTAGAGCCTTCCCTTTGAACAAATGTGAGAGAGTCCTTGGGCAGATTGTAAATCATTACAAGCTCATAATTGATTTTGTTATTTTCTATATCTGAATCGGAGGATATACCTACACTTGCATAGGATGCCTTTATATCTTTTGGAATAACTAATGGAAACTTAATAGGAAATCCTAAAAGAGTTTTTGCTTTTTCCAGATCTTCCTTATCATATATTGATAATTGGCCGATTTCAGTGGAAATTTCGGGAGTTATAGGGGCATAATCCACATTTTTTATATGCGGCAGGTATTTTATAGATTCTGCGATCTTCATCACATCTTCCTGGGATAGGTCTATTCTTCTGTTGATATTTCCTTTAGATGTTTTTACATCCCAAGTATATTCTATACCATAGAATATGCCTTCATCCTGCCATAGGAAATATTTTTTTGTGCTTTCCCAACCGCTTCCATCAGCAACTATACTTGCAGTGATAGTAAAAATTGAGCCTTTTAGACTTCCATAGCCAAGCGGTTTCTCATCGCTCATGCATTCATTTTTTGCACTTTCTTTAAGAAATCCTTTTAGATCCTTTGTGGAAGCATGAAAAGTAAAGCTTGATCTTTTATCCAATTTTTTATCAAAGAAAATCTTTACCGCATCTGCTCCTTCATAAGCTTTTATCATATGAAAAGCACTCGGAATATAGCCTGAAGGAACAAAATCTGGCACTTTGAATTTAAATTCTGCAACTTTTGCCATTTTATTAATATCATTGTAGGATTTTAGCGGTGCATCAATGAGAAATTCGGCCTCGTCTGCCGGAGCCTTATCAATCAACATGCCCTGAGACTTTTCTGCGGTCATGGCGCCGCTGTCTGTTATGCTGCTGGAGCTCACAGCGTTTGTAAGGGTTATGCTTCCTATAAGTATGCAGCATATAACCGCAGCCGCAGAAATTTTATAGGAACCTTTTTTAAATGCTTTGATCATATGAATTCTCCTTTTAATTTGATTTTTTGTTTCAAAAAAGCTTATCAGACTTAACTGACTATGCTCATTAAAAAACATCCTGGAAAGATTGACCATGGTCATACCGTATGGCATTATTTCTTCTTCTCCAAGTATCTCAAGCACATAGGCATCGCTGGCAATTTCTCTGAGCAGCTTCATCCTTTTTGCAGCAAACCATACCACAGGGTTAAACCAATATATCATCACGGCTATTGTTCCCAATAGATTATAAACAGAGTCTTTTCTTTTGCAATGGACCAATTCATGCAAAAGGATATGCATAAGCTGTTTGCCGCTTATTTTGCTGCATATGCCTTCCGGCAAATAGATTCTGGGCCTTATAATTCCCGATATACAGGGACTTTTGAAACTTTCATCTGTGTAAATAGAAATACCGCTTTTTATTTCCAGTTTTTTTAAACAATCCTCCAGTAAAGAAACAATATCCGGTTTTGCAAGTCTTCTGAAATATATGGCTTTACCCTTAAATTTAAACATAGCTGTTAAAGCAGAAAGAGCCATAGAAAGGAATCCGGCAAACCAGGTCAGGGAAGCTATTCTTAAAGCGTATCCGGCCGAAGTTTCTTTTCCTTGATCATTTGAGTATTCCTCAAAGGAAAGCACATAGTCGTTTTCATAGTAATTCCTGCCATGATCTCTGTAGCTATTAACTTCACCGCTAATATCATGATCATACCCTTCTGCTGAAAAAGCGGAGGCATCCAAAACAGCAGTCTTTTTAGAGTCAATAAAATTTTGAATTTTTGCAGGTAAAAGATTTAATATGCTTAAAGGGCTTTCGGGAACTACCGGTGTAAGAAGCCTTATCAGAACTAAAAGCCATAATGCATGATGAAATCTTGGACCGATTCTATCATTGAAAATCAGTTTTATCAGTATTATGATCAATGATAAAATACCGGCGGCTATCGAAGAATATAGAACCCAGAGAAAAAGCTTGCTTATCATATCCATATTAAATCCTCTCCGCTTTCTTTTCTTCAAGAAGCTTTTGGAGCTTTTCAATCTCTTTGTCGGTTAAAGGTTCATCTTCCAAGAAGTTTGAAAAAAGCATGCTTACAGTACCGTCATATACTCTCTCAAGAAAAGACTTATTTTCAGCCTTTATACATTCCTTTTCGGATACTATGGGATGATATAAATAGTTGCGGCCGGATTTTTCAAAGCCTATTGCGCCTTTTTTAAGAAGCCTGTTTATGAATGTTTTTACGGTCTGACCGGACCAATTCATTTTATCTGATAGAGATGATATTATCTCATCTGAGGTTATAGGGCTGCTTTTCCATATAAGCTTCATTATCTCCCATTCGGCTTCCGAAATCCTCGGAATATCTCCCACAAGCAATACCTCCTATCTGCCATAACTTTGTTTACAATTGTAAACATTAATTTAAGTTTACAATTGTAAACAAAATATGTCAAGTAAAATATTTCTATTTTCTAAAAACATATTGACAGAAGTGAAAATCAGATGTATTATTAGTTATGAGCATATGCACATAACTAAACGAGGTGATAAAATGCCTAGGCCAAGGAAATGCAGAAGAATAGAATTTATGCCCGACAATCAATATTTTTATCCTAAATCCAAAGATTTCGAAGAGGTCATAATCAGTTTTGAAGAGGTAGAAGCTCTCAGACTCTCTGATCTTGAAGCTATGGAACAAGATTCTGCATCTGAAAAAATGAATGTTTCCAGAGGTACCTTTCAGAGAATTATTAATTCTGCCAGACATAAAATTGCAGATGCCATTATAAATGGAAAAGCAATTAGGATAGAAGGCGGAGATTATGAGCTTATGAGCGGCAATGGGAATGGTATGGGTCATTGCAGGAGATTCAGAGGAGGCAGAGACTAAAGGAGATAATCACATGCATCTCTATAAAGAGGAGGTGTAAGAATGAGAGGATGGAATATGAGAGAGCAGGGTCCTAACCCCTATCCCTTTTGCAGATGCAATCCTTCATTGCCCTCCAGAAGAGCAATGAGAGGCTATTATGCAGAAGATATGAGTATTTTTTCTGTGAATGAAGCTGAGTATTTAAAAGGCACCGCAGAATATCTCAAAGGCCAATTGGATGCTGTAAACAAAAGACTTAAAGATATCGATAAAGCAGAATAGTTTTTACCTTAAACTTCAATAAATTTATTGAAATATAATAAATAGAAAGTTATAATTTAATGAGATGCATGTGTATTTTTTATCTGGGAGATGTGACTCAATGTATACATAATTTTGTTGATAAGAATAGAGAAGTGCGTCCGTATTAAAATTTAAAGGAGGGTTTTTCATGTCTTTTAGTCCATCCTTAGGCAGTACAGTTACAAGCACCAAAATGCGAACGCCTGAAAAACTATCGCCTTTTTCAGGGATGTGTTCCGTTTGTACCGCGGATTGCATAGGAAGCTGTGAAATCGGTTATTCCGCTATCCGGGGGGAGGAGGCCCTTTATCCTGTCGGAGCCGACAAAAGCCAATTTGCATCGGAAAAGGATTATCCGGTAGATTTTTCGCATTTCAATATCAATGGACATGTATTTGGCGCATCAGGCATTGATGCGGATACATGCAAGGCCAGCTTCCCTAACGTGGATATCGGCACTGCGGTGGGGATTGAGAATCCAATCAAACTAAAAGCACCTTTTATTCTTCCGGCTATGGCCAAGCTGAATTGGCCCGACTACTATGCGGGTGCTGCTCTGTCAGGAATAATGGCAGTCATCGGTGAAGATGCAGTGGTCAAAGACGCAGAACTGCAAATGAGCAATAATAAGGTAGTAAAATCTCCTCTTTTGGAGAAAATGATTAATAGCTTTAATAGATATCATAATGGCTATGGTGATATTGTACTGCAGGCTAATGTGGATGATGAACATATAGGAGTTTTAGATTACGCAATAAAAGAATTGGGAGCAGCCACGGTAGAGCTTAAGTTCGGGCAGGCAGCCAAAGGCATACAAGGCATGGGTTTTGTATATAATCTGGAGGATGCTTTGGAATTTCAGAAAAAAGGATATTTAATAATTCCGGACCCTTCTGATCCGATAGTTCAGGAGAAGCATAAAAAAGGCATCGGCCCTCACTTTCAAAGAATAGGCAAGCTTCCCATGTGGAACGAAGAAATGCTGGAAAAAAGAATAGCTCAATTGAGAGAGCATGGAGTAAAGCGTATTCTCTTTAAAATGGCGGCTTTTGACCCGGCGGATATTATAAGGGTGCTGAAGGTTGCTTCGAACAATAAGATTGATCTGGTTACCTTTGACGGCGCCGGAGGAGGCAGCGGAAACAGCCCGTGCAAGATGATGAATGAATGGGGCTTGCCGCCTGTATATATGGAAAGCATATTATATGATATATTAAATGAGATGAAAGATAAAGGCTATACCTTGCCAAAAGTCGCTGCAGCCGGAGGCTTTGCAATGGAGGACCAGATTTTTAAGGGCCTTTCCTTAGGGGCACCTTATATTTCCATGATCGCCATAGGAAGAGCCGCAATGGCTGCAGCTATGGCAGGCAAAAGAGCAGGGGAATTGATAGCTAAAGGAGATATACCTAAAGATTTGCAGAAATATGGAAATAGCCTGTCGGATATTTATAGGGATGTGAGGCTGCTGAGAGATACCTATGGCTTTGATGCCGACAATATTTCTCCCGGAGCTATAGGGGTATTTTCTTATATCAACCGGGTTTCTACAGGACTTCGCCAGATGATGGCGCTGAACCGTAAATTTGCTTTGGACAAAATAGAGCGTAGTGACATAATAGCCCTTACTAAGGAAGCCGGTGAAGTGTCAGGTATTTCAACGATTATGGATTACAGGAATAGAATAAGAGAGATGATATAGCACTTCTTTTCCCTATTTGCAACGATTGATTAGTATGCTAATATTAAAAAAGAAATATTTAAATGGTGATTATTATGTTTGACGAATGTACAGGACTCTATACCATAGGCACGGTTGCTCGCCTTATAGGCGAGCATCCGGAAACCCTGAGGGTATGGGAGAAAAATGGCCTTATACAGCCTGACAGGCAGGGCTATCAAAGAAAATATTCCAATAATGATTTAAAAAGGCTGAAGTTTATTAAATTTTTGATGGATGAAAAGGGTCTTAATATTGCGGGAGTAAAGCATACTATTTCCATGTATTCTTGCTGGTTCAAAAAGGATTGCCGGGGAGGAGCCCGCAAAAATAGTCCGGTCCCGGTAAATGAGGCAAAGCATTGCTGGAAGATTGAAGGCACGTATTGCATGATAGCAAGCGATAAAGCAGAGATGTGCAATACCTGTGAAGTGTATAAGAATTGCACTAATTGCAATGGGTGCAGAAGCAGATAAATTTTATTTGTCCAAAACTTCAAAGAATTTATTTAATAAATATAAATAATAATATATAGGAGATGGGTTTTATGGATAAGAATGAATGTGAATGCGAAAACATGAGCTGCGAGGAAGGAGCTGGCTGCTCAGGAGGCTGTGGAGATGCACAGATAGAAAATGATTTCAGTATCAAGGCTCACAAGTTGAATTCAATAAAAAGAGTGATAGGAGTGGTCAGCGGAAAGGGCGGAGTAGGAAAGTCCCTGGTGACCTCCGCTCTTGCAGTCCTGGCAAGGAGAAAAGGCTATAAAGCGGGAGTTTTGGATGCGGATATTACAGGGCCTTCAATACCCAGGATGTTTGGTATAAACAGGAGGGCGATGTCCTCTGACTCAGGCATATTGCCGGAGAAAACCCATAATGGCATAAAAATAATGTCTGTAAATTTATTGCTGGACAGTGATGATTCTCCCGTGATATGGAGAGGGCCTCTTATATCCGGTGTGGTGAAACAGTTTTGGTCTGATGTCATCTGGGGAGAAATAGACTACTTATTCCTTGACATGCCTCCGGGAACAGGGGATGTGCCGCTGACAGTATTTCAATCCATACCTTTGGACGGCATCATAATAGTAACCTCTCCCCAGGATCTGGTTCATATGATAGTACGAAAAGCTTACAATATGGCAAAATCCATGAATATACCCGTATTAGGCATTGTAGAAAATATGAGCTATGTGAAATGTCCGGATTGCAGTAAAGAGATTAAAATTTTTGGAGACAGCCATATAGATGATATTGCAGGTGAGTTGGGGATTGAGGTTCTTGGCAGAATGCCAATAGATCCTTCTATAGCTGAGGCTTGTGATAAAGGTGGAATCGAAAAGCTGGACAATGATTATCTATCCGGAGCTTTGGACTTTATAGAAAAGAATCTCAAACCGTAAATTATTCCAAAATTATTATAGGGAGGTTGTTCATTGTGAAAATTGCAATACCTTCGGAGGGAAAAAGCCTTGAAAGCCCTGTTAATCAAAGCTTTGGAAGGACAGAAACCTTTATTTTAGTGGATGTCAAGGATATGAGCTATAAGATAATTGACAATGCTGCAGCCAGTGAACAAGGAGGGGCGGGAATAAAAGCGGCTCAGGCCATTGTAGATAGCGGAGCCGATGCAATTATCACCTTCCGCTGCGGACAGAATGCAGCGGATGTATTGCAAGCGGGAGGAATCAAAATTTATAAAGCTTCACCCGGAACTGTCAGCGATGCAGTGCAAATGTTTATTTCAGGAATACTTGAAGAACTGACAGATATACACGCCGGATATCATAACCATGGGGGAGCTTAAAAATGCAGATTGCTGTGCTCAGCGGAAAAGGAGGCACGGGGAAAACCTTCATTTCAGTTAATTTGGCCTTTGCAGCTCAAAACGCAACATACATTGATTGTGATGTAGAAGAGCCGAATGGCTGGCTGTTTCTTAAGCCTGAGATTACCGCCGAGGAAAAAGTAGAGGTCATGATACCTAAAGCTGATTTGGAGAAATGCAATGCCTGCAGAATATGTGTGGATTTTTGCCAGTATAATGCCTTGGCTTTGGCTAATAATAGATTGCTTGTTTTTAAAGAGCTTTGCCATGATTGCGGGGGCTGCATATTGCTATGCCCGGAAAAGGCTTTGACAGAGCAGGGAAGGGTCATAGGCAAAGTTGAATATGGAATATCAGGGAGAATTAAAACAAAAACAGGCATATTAAATACCGGCGAAGCTGTGGGCATACCCATTATAAAGAAATTGTCGGAGAATATCCAAGAAGATAACACTTATATTGTTGACAGCCCTCCGGGGAGCTCCTGTGCCGTTATGGAGAGCATAAAGAATTGCAGTTACTGTATTCTTGTTACAGAGCCTACTTTGTTTGGCATTCACAATTTGGCCATGGTGCATGAACTGGTGAAGCTGTTTGACAAACCCCACGGAGTGATAATAAACAAGTATATCGAAGGAGAAACTGTGGCGGATGATTACTGCTCCCAAAACAGGATACCTGTTCTTGCAAGGATTCCATATGATGATAATATTGGTTCCATGAATTCGCAAGGAAGGATTGCTGCTGCAGAGGATGATAAATACCTTGCTGTATTCAAGGAAATCCTTCAAAGAGTTCAAGAGGAGGTGCAGCATGAAGCAGTTGCTCATATTGAGCGGTAAGGGCGGTACAGGCAAGACCACCGCAGCAGGAGCCTTTATAAAGCTGGCTGAAAATAAAGCCTTCGCAGATTGCGATGTGGATGCACCAAATCTTCATATAATTTATTCTGATGGGGAGATAAAAGAAGAAAAACCCTATTATGGATTAAAAAAAGCCGTGAAAAATTATGATATATGTATCCAATGCGGAAAATGTGAAGAGCTATGCCGCTTCGGAGCCATAAGGAATGGCATTTTGAAGCCCATGGAATGCGAGGGCTGCGGTGTATGTGAGGCTTTTTGCCCTGTAAAAGATGACAAAGGTAAAAAAGCGATTCATTTGGAGAAAAATATATCAGGGATTACAACGGTATCAGCAATTAATGGAGAAATCTTTTCACAAGCACAGCTTAGAATGGGTAACGGAGCATCCGGAAAGCTGGTGACAGAGGTAAAGAAAAAGCTTAAAGATTTTACCGATGGAGAGGAATTAGCTATAATAGATGGCTCGCCAGGCATAGGATGCCCCGTAATAGCATCTATAAGCGGAGCAGATCTGGTTTTAATAGTAGCAGAGCCAACCCTTTCGGGAATCCATGATATGAAAAGAATTATTGATACTGTAAAGAGGTTTGGAGCCCCTTGTTTAGTTTGCATCAATAAATATGATGTAGATTTAGATAATGCTTCTGAGCTTGAAGGGTTTTGCAATAAAGAGTGTATACCTATAGTAGGTAAGATTCCCTATGATCCTCTGGTGGTTAAAGCAGTAAATCAGGGAAAGACTATTATTGATATGCTTGATAGTCCTGCAGCAGAGGCATTGAAAAATATATGGAGGGAAACATATAGAGTTTTGATAAATTAGAAACAACTATTTTGTATATATGAGAGGAGAGTTGATTTATGAAAATCGCAGTAGCAAGAGAAGGAAATAAGGTAGCGCAGCATTTTGGACATTGCGAGGGCTTTGAAATATTTACAGAGGAAGCAGGCAGGATAAGCGGAAAGCAATTTTTCCAAAATCCAGGGCATAAACCCGGTTTTTTGCCTAATTACCTAAATGACTTGGGTGTTAACGTAATAATTTCCGGTGGTATGGGCAGCGGAGCCATCGAAATATTTAATGAAAAGAACATTGAAGTCATAACAGGTGCTTCAGGTGACCCGTCACACAATGCGGAGAGCTATTTAAAGGGAGAGCTTAAATCTGCGGGCAGTGTCTGCCATGAGCATGAGCACCATGACTCATGCGAGGGACATTAAAAAATAATACCCCAATCGGGGTATTATTTTTTCCCAAAGGTGCTGATCAGCACTTTGACTATTTCGCTTATGATCTTCACATATTCTACAGCCTCTTGAGTGCCTGAGCTTACGGCAGCCACAGTCTCGGCTACCGTATCACCTATAGAATCTACCGTAGCTGCTGCCTTCTCCACACCCTGCTTTACATTTACTGCAGCCTCATCAATATTGCCGGCGATGGAAGGAAGCTTGTCCAAAGTTTTGTCAATATCAGATTCGTGTTTGTCCAATATTCCTCTCACCTTTTTCAATATGCAGGTGAGGTGGCTCAATGCAATAAACAGATATATGCCCAGCCCTGTTGCGATCAGAAAAAGTATGAGCAGTCCCAGATCCCTATACGATATCATACCCTACTCCTCTTTTCTTCTTATTAATCTTCACAGCAGCTGCCCATTTTTGGCTCCTCAGCCTCAGAGCATCCTCCGCAGCAGCTCTCATGATCGTCGCAGCATTTGTCTCCTCCTGCGGCAACTTCTTCATCGGCCTCTTTATCCTTCTTAAGATTAGCTATCTTCTCTTTTCCTTCTTCCACTATTTTGGATATCTTTTCTCCGACTTCTCCTGCGCCTTCCTTTACGCTTTGAGCAGCATTTTTAGCAGCATCTGCTATGTCCTTCCTGGTCTCTTCGCCGGCTTTAGGAGCCAGGAGCACACCTGCAGCCGCACCCACTGCCGCACCCACCCCCAGGCCTACTCCTACTTTCTTAGCTGTATCTATTGCCTGAGCTTTTTTCTTCTCTTTTTTAGATTTGTTTAAAACATCTCTTAATGACATTGATAACCCTCCTTATATCGAATACTTTGTATATTTATATAATTATACTGGAAAACCATGCTAATTTCAATAAACGAATATATTAACAATAATGGGTAAAAATAAGTTAGGTAAAATTTTCATATGGATAGCCTAGTTGCATATATAGGAAAAGAAAAACAATGTAATACGGAGTTAAATTGAAATATTAGGCGAATATAGCCAAAAAACCCACTAAAATAGGAAATTATGAATTTGCCAATAATAATTTCATTAATTATTATAATAATGTAATTAGCACTCAACGCTAACGAGTGCTAATAAAAAGAAAACATATAAATTTTAAATACAAAAACTTTAAGGAGGGGTATTAATGAATATCAAACCACTTGGAGACAGAGTAGTTATTAAAGTATTGGAAAGCGAAGAAACAACTAAAAGCGGTATAGTTCTACCGGGCACTGCAAAGGAAAAGCCAATGCAGGGCGAAATCCTGGCTGTCGGCTCAGGCGAGATTGTAGACGGCAAGAAGGTTCCTTTGGAATTAAAGGTTGGAGACAGGGTAATATACTCCAAATATGCAGGAACAGAAGTCAAGATGGACGGAGCAGAATATCTGATCCTCAGACAAAATGATGTATTGGCAATAGTAGAATAATAAAGGGAGGTTAAATAAATGGCAAAGCAGATTAAATTTAGCGAAGATGCAAGAAGATCTCTTGAAAGAGGAGTAAATCAACTGGCTGACACAGTTAAGATAACTCTCGGACCAAAGGGAAGAAATGTTGTTTTAGATAAGAAATTCGGTTCTCCCCTGATCACAAATGATGGTGTTACTATAGCGAAAGAAATAGAGCTGGAAGATGCTTTTGAAAATATGGGAGCTCAGCTGGTAAAAGAAGTCGCAACCAAAACAAATGATGTTGCAGGCGACGGAACAACTACAGCTACAATTCTGGCTCAGGCTATAATCAGAGAAGGCTTGAAAAACGTTGCAGCAGGTGCAAACCCGATGGTATTGAAGAGAGGTATAGCCAAGGCTGTCGAGGCTGCTGTAGAACAATTGAAGAACGTTTCCAAGCCCATAGAGAGCAAATCCGCCATAGCGCAGGTTGCTTCCATATCAGCAGGAGAAGAGGCAATAGGGGATATAATTTCAGAAGCTATGGAAAAGGTAGGCAAGGATGGCGTTATAACCGTTGAAGAATCAAATACCTTCGGTACAACTTTGGATGTTGTTGAAGGAATGCAGTTTGACAGAGGCTATGTTTCCATGTACATGATCACAGATACGGAAAAGATGGAAGCTGTATTGGATGATCCGTATATACTTATCACAGATAAAAAATTATCCAATATTCAAGATCTTCTTCCGGTATTAGAGCAGATCGTACAGCAGGGCAAAAAGCTTTTGATAATTGCAGAAGATATTGAAGGGGAAGCGCTTTCAACATTGGTTGTAAATAAACTAAGAGGAACCTTTACTTGTGTGGCTGTAAAAGCTCCCGGCTTCGGCGACAGAAGAAAGGCAATGCTTGAAGATATAGCTGTGCTCACAGGCGGTCAGGTGATATCCGAAGAACTTGGCTTAGACCTTAAGGAAACAAAGCTCAGTCAATTAGGAAGAGCAAGACAGGTCAAAGTCCAGAAGGAAAACACCATAATCGTTGACGGTGCAGGCGATGCTCAGGTTATAAAGGATAGAGTAAGACAGATAAAAGCTCAGATAGAAGAGACAACTTCTGATTTCGATAGAGAAAAGCTTCAGGAAAGGCTTGCAAAACTGGCAGGCGGCGTGGCAGTTATCAAAGTCGGCGCTGCAACAGAAACTGAGCTCAAAGAAAGAAAGCTTAGGATCGAAGATGCTCTTGCAGCTACAAGAGCAGCTGTAGAAGAAGGTATAGTACCTGGCGGCGGAGCTGCTCTGATAAGCGCAATAAAGGTTGTTGAAGGCTTATTGAAGGATGCTCATGGCGACGAAAAGACAGGTATTCAAATTGTAAGAAGGGCTTTGGAAGAACCTGTAAGACAGATTGCAGAAAATGCAGGCCTTGAAGGCTCAGTAATAGTAGAAAAGGTTATCAACAGCGAAGCCGGAGTGGGATATGATGTGACAAACGATAAGTATGTCAATATGATAGAAGCAGGTATAGTTGATCCTACAAAGGTTACAAGATCCGCATTGCAGAATGCTGCATCTATAGCATCAATGCTTCTTACAACTGAAAGCATAGTAGCAGACCTTCCTGAAAAGGAAAAACCCATGATGCCCGGAGGCGGAATGGGCGGAGATATGGGAATGTACTAAAATAGATAAAAAGCTGCGAATTATCGCAGCTTTTTGTGCTTTTTGGCTGGCGCCTGGATGATGCCTTCCAAAACTCTGATAGCGTTATCTTGCGTCCGAATAAAGAATACTGTTAATAATTGGCCTTAGGAAGTATAATAGTAGATAAGAAACTGGATTGGGAGGTAATCGCTTTGGAAAGATTGACTCACATAAATGAGAAAGGCTATGCAAAGATGGTGGATGTTACGGAAAAAGAGGAAAGCTTGAGAGAAGCGGTGGCTCGAGGTTCCATCTATATGAAAAAGGAAACCATAAGAGCTGTAAGCGAAGGCAAAATAAAAAAAGGAGATGTGCTGTCTGTAGCTCAGGTGGGCGGAATAATGGGAGCCAAGAGCACTTCTGTCATAATACCAATGTGCCATAATATCAATATTTACGGTGCGGATCTCGAATTTAATATTGATAAGGAAAACTGCAAAATAGATATCATTGCAACGGTAAAAACATACGGAGTTACGGGCGTCGAGATGGAGGCTTTGACGGCCGTATCGATTGCAGCCCTTACTATATATGATATGTGCAAAGCCATAGACAAAGAAATGGTCATATCCGATATACATCTTGTGAAAAAAACAGGCGGCAAATCAGGCGATTTTTATTTCAGGGACTTAGGTTCTAAATGTTAAAACGAATGGGTTTTAGAACTCAGGAGGGACTGGGGTATTCCTTGCGGGTCATAGGGGAACGAAGAACCACTAAAAGACACGAAGACAACACGAAAAAACACTAAATGATCAAATAATCTGACAGGTAGATGGGCGGTTTAAAGCGAAGCTTGTCGTCCTGAGCACCCATGATTTTCATAACAATGACATGGGTTATTGCTCTCTTCCGTGTAATTCAGTGCCCCATTCAGTGTCTTTCAGTGGTTTTCGTTCCCCAGGACCCCAAAGGAATACCATAATGCCAGAGGCTAGCGGCTAGTGGCTGACCTATAAGGAATACCCCATAGAAAAGAAGGAGGAAGCTTATGAGCAAAGATTTTACATTTACATTCGGTATAATCACAGTGAGCGATAAAGGCTCAAGAGGAGAACGGAAAGATGAATCGGGGCCGACAGCGGAAGAATTGCTGAAGCCTATGGGCGGGATTATGAAAAAATATATGATGGTGCCGGATGAAAGAGAAGATATAAAAAAAGCGATAAAAGAAATGGCTGACAGCTTGAACATCGATATGATTTTGACAAGCGGCGGAACAGGCTTTTCACCCAGGGATGTCACTCCGGAAGCCACTTTGGAGATGATTGAGAGGATTGTGCCGGGGATATCTGAAGCCATGAGGGCTGAAAGCCTTAAAGCGACGCCTAAGGCGATGCTTTCAAGAGCTGTGGCAGGTATCAGAGGCAGATCTCTTATAATAAATCTGCCCGGAAGCCCCAAAGGAGTGCGAGAATGTCTAAGCGTTGTAATTCCAGTGCTGAGGCATGGCATAGAGACTTTAAGGGGAGAAACTTCCGAATGCGCCGAAAGGAAATAGAATCAATTTTCCATAAATCTGATAGCTGATAAATAGAATTAATTGCTTCTAAACTAATTGACAAAGCATTAACAATATATTAGAATAAATATGATAAAAAAATAACTCCGAGTCGGTAGTCCAAAGAACTTTTTCTTATGGAGCACAGGCTAACGGGTTGAATGAAAATGTTCATGCTGCCCGTGTGTGGAAAGGAGCTAAATTTGAGAACCGTAGCCTTAATGGTATACGGATTTGTTTATGGTTGTTAATAAACTCCTTTTTTGGGGAGTTTATTTTTTAGTAACTTATCCAATTTACATGACAAGGGGGATAAACATTATGGAAATGGTAAACCTGACAATTGATGGTATCAAAACCCAAGTACCAAAAGGTACAACAGTTTTGGCAGCTGCTAGGTCATTAAACATTAATATTCCTACACTTTGCTTTTTAAAAGATATTAATGAGGTCGGAGCATGCAGAATGTGCGTTGTTGAGGTAAAGGGAGCCAGATCTTTGCAGGCGTCATGTGTGCTTCCCGTTGCAGAAGGCATGGAAGTAAAAACCAATTCAAAAGACGTGAGAGAAGCCAGATCTGTAATTCTCAAGCTTATATTGGCCAGACATGAAAGAGAATGTTTGACATGCTCCAGAAACCTTAACTGCGAGCTTCAAAAGCTTTGTGAAGAAATGGGCATAGATGGTTTGGACTTCCAAGGAGAAAAGATAACATATGCGGTAGACACAGCATCACCTTCAGTGGTCAGGGATCAGAATAAATGCATACTTTGCGGAAGGTGTATAAGCGTTTGCAGGAATGTACAGGGCACTGGGGTTATTAACTTTGCAAGAAGAGGAGTCAAGACGACTGTAACCACCTCCTATGATAAAGGCTTGTCTGAAGTAGCCTGCATAAATTGCGGCCAATGCATAAAGGTATGTCCTGTGGGCGCATTAAGGGAGAAAGATGACAGGGACAGAGTCTGGGAAGCATTGGATAACAGCGATATGTATGTTGTAGCACAGACAGCTCCAGCGGTTAGAGTTGCTTTGGGTGAAGAATTCGGTATGCCCGTAGGCACTAATGTAGAAGGAAAGATGGTATCTGCCTTAAAGAGATTAGGCTTTGATAAAGTTTTCGACACGGATTTTGCTGCAGACTTAACAATAATAGAAGAAGGCACTGAACTTTTAGGCAGGATTAAAAACGGCGGAAAGCTTCCGATGATCACTTCCTGTTCTCCGGGCTGGATAAAGTATTGTGAACATTATCACAACGATTTCCTTGATAATCTTTCAAGCTGCAAGTCACCGCACCAGATGCTGGGCGCATTGACAAAATCCTATTATGCAGAGAAGATGGGTATTGATCCCAAGAAAATTTTTGTTGTATCCATAATGCCTTGTACAGCCAAGAAGTTTGAATCCGGCAGAGAAGAATTGGAAGTTGACGGCTTGAGGGATGTAGATGCTGTCATAACTACCAGAGAACTGGCAAGGATGATCAAAGAAGCAAGAATGGATTTCGGGACCTTGGAAGATAGCAAATTCGATAAGGTTATGGGCGAATCAACAGGTGCTGCTGTAATATTCGGAGCAACCGGCGGTGTAATGGAAGCTGCTTTGAGGACTGTAGCAGATATTCTCACAGGACAGGATTTAAAGGACATAGATTATAACCCTGTAAGAGGACTTGAGGGAATTAAAGAAGCAGCAGTTAAGATAGGAGATCTTGAGGTAAAGGTTGCTGTGGCCCACGGTACAGCCAACGCAGGAAAGCTTCTTGATAAAGTTAGAAATGGGGAAGCCGACTATCACTTCATAGAAGTGATGGGTTGCCCCGGAGGATGCATAAATGGCGGAGGACAGCCGATTATAATAGATAAGGAAAAGACTGAAGAGGTATGCAGAAAAAGAGCTCAGGGGCTATATACCATGGACGCTGAAATGCCTTTGAGAAAATCTCATAAGAATCCTGAAATCAAAGCTTTATATGATGAGTATTTAGGAGAAGCCAACGGGCATAAAGCTCACCACCTGCTCCATACTCATTATGTTAAGAGAGAAAGGGTATAGATCATGATAGATAAAAGTACCAAGACCTTAACCAGAGCCGCTATACTCCTTGCGGTGGCTTTAGTCTTTCAATTTGTGAAGATGGGTCAGCTGGTAACGGGCTCTGGTATCAATGCAGTACTGATCGTTGCGGCTCAGATATGCGGTTTGCCTTGGGCGGCAGCAATCGGTGCTATAACCCCTTTTATGTCCGTAGTTTTGGGGGTTAATCCTCCAGCATTGATTCCCGTGGTTCCATTTATTGTAGCAGGCAACATTTTATATGTGGTCGTCTATTCTATATTAAAGACCAAAGGAAAAATAATAGGGGTTGGCCTTGCTGCCTTGTTGAAGTTTGGATTGTTGTATTCTGCAGTAAACTATTTTGTAGCCGTAAAACCGCCTATAAAGGTGGCCCTCAGCTTTCCGCAGCTATTTACCGCATTAATGGGAGGCGCTGTAGCTCTTATAATAATCAAAGTATTGGACAGAACGCAGAAAACTGAAGAATAGACAACTTTCAGAATCAACTGGTACAACATTCAGTTAGAAAAATAAATATATAGAAGACTAGCTTTGCATCAATCATTTATGCAGAGTTAGTCTTTCTTTTTTGTATATTATCAGGCAAATATGTTATAATTTAGATACAAAGCGATAGGTGTCTATCTCTGCAAGGAGTGAGAGTTTTGGATAAAAGTATCAGTATTACAGGCCCCAGGTATCAACATATTGCGTTGGACATAGCATCAAAAATTGCCAGCGGACACTATAAAGTAGGTGATAAAATATATACACGTTCGGTTCTGTCAAGCCAGTATAATGTTTCTTCGGAGACTGCCAGACGTGCAATAAGCATCCTATCTGATGTAGGAATTGTTGAGGTCTGGAGAGGCAGCGGCGTTTTAATAAAATCATGTGAAAAAGCAATCGATTTTGTGAAGGAATATACAGCCATACAGTCTGTGAATGACTTAAAAAATGAAATTCTAGATTGTCTTGAGCGTCAAGCCAAAGAAAATGATTTTCTTAAGGAAATGCTTGATAAGCTCATTGACAAAACCCACAGTCTAAAAGCTATAAATCCTTTTATTCCGTACGAAATAACGCTTGATGCAAATTGCAAACATTTAGGTGAGACTATCAGTGGCATTAATTTTTGGCATCATACCGCAGCAACTATTGTAGCAATAAGGCATGATGATGAGTTAATGATGTCTCCCGGTCCCTATGCGGTTATTACAAAAGGAGATGTACTATACTTTGTGGGAGATGATAATTCTCCTGAAAGAGTGAAAAATTATTTATATTTGTAATTGGCGATTTTGGAAAATATTTATTTAGCAGGCATAAAATCATACAAATACATGACTTTATGCCTGCTTTTTGATTTCCTCAATTTGACCAAAGTGACAACTTTGTGATATTATAAAGTTGTTTGTTAATTTTTGCGAAGGAGGAGTTAATGAATGAAAAGAAAAGCAGCATTTATTATAATGCTTATATTTAGCATCACTGCAGTATTTGGAGGCTGCAGCGGCAAGGAGGTTGAAAAGATAACCATAACAGCAACAAACAACGGTTGGGACAGTCAGATGCTGCATAATGAGATAGCAAAGCTGATTGTTGAAAACGCATATGACAACTACGATTTTGAGGTTTCCACAGGCTCGTCTACTATGAACTGGCAGGCAATGATCGCCGGTGATGTGGACCTGGACATCGAGAGTTGGACAGATAATGTGGCAACCTATCCAGATGATGTGGCAAAAGGCGATATTGTTGATGTGGGAGTATTGGTTCCTGATAGTGCTCAGGGCTTATATGTTCCACGTTATGTAATTGAAGGAGATGAAAAGCGCGGAATAAAAGCTGTTGCTCCGGATTTGAAAACAGTTGAAGATCTGAAAAAATATGCAAAGCTTTTTCCGGATGATGAGAATCCAAACAAAGGAAGGGTCTATGGTTCAATTCCTGGGTGGATGGCAGATGAAATACTATATAAAAAGTATGAAGCCTATGGTCTTGATGAGATGTACAACTATACACGACTTGGCAGTGAAGCAACTCTATTTGCATCGCTTGCATCTGCATATAATCTGGGAGAACCTTGGGTAGGTTATTGCTATGAGCCTACATGGATCAGCGGAAAGCTGGATTTAGTGCTTCTTGAGGACACACCCTATGATCCTGAGCTTTACTTGGGGGGTAAATGCAGCTTCCCCAAACAGGAGCTTAAGATCGTGAGCAGCAGTAAATTTGCAGAAAAGGCTCCTGATTTACTGGAATTTTTCCAGAAGTACAAAACAGGCAGTCAGCTTATAAGCAATGCTTTGGCACATTTGGATGAGACGGGGAAAACTCATGAGGAGACAGCTAAATGGTTTCTTAAGGAGTATGATTACCTGCTGGATGAATGGCTGCCCGCCGAGAGAGCTCAGAAAGTAAGGGATGCTTTGAATTCATAAAGACATTTAGAAGGGGGACAAGTATTTGAATGAATATCTAATAAAATTTCCCGAGAGATGGCAGTTTAATGTCGGCGATAGCATTGATATATGGATTAAATCCTTCAGCCGAGAGCATAGAGAGTTTTTTACCGCGATAAAATCCGCTGTAATAGGTTCGATTAAGGGGATAAATTGGTTACTCACCATCATGCCTTGGTGGATGCTGATTTTAATTATTATGATACTTGGCTGGAAAATAAGCGGGAAGAAGCGTATAGGTGTGCTTTACGGAGCGATGTTGTTTTTCGTAGGCGCTTGCGGATTTTGGGATCATATGCTGGAAACCCTCAGCATTGTTATAGCTTCTGTCATTCTTTCCTTAGTGCTGGGATTCCCTTTGGGCATCTTGATTGCAATGAACAAAAGGGCAGAAGGAATCATACGTCCCATTTTGGATTTAATGCAGACTATGCCGACTTTTGTTTATCTTGTGCCTGCTGTTATCTTGTTCAGTACAGGAAAGACTCCTGCGTTGATGGCAACCACCATCTATTCAATTGTACCTATGATTCGCATGACTAGCCATGGAATTACTCACGTAGATAAAGAAGTGGTCGAGGCAGCCCAGGCTTTTGGCTCAACTGCTATGCAGGTCTTGATTAAGGTACAGATACCTCAAGCAATGTCAACTATAATGACCGGTTTAAATCAAACAATTATGATGGCTATGTCAATGGTGGTGACCTGTGCATTAATCGGCGCAAACGGACTCGGTATGGAAATACTCTTAGCCACAAACCGTACAGAGATGGGTAAGGCTTTGATGCCTGGCATTTGTATTGTTGTTGTGGCTATTATACTTGACCGCCTCACTCAAGGACTTGTCAAGAACAAGGAGGTGCAATAGAAGTGGATAATCACATCATAATGAGGGTCCGAAACGTATCAAAGCTATATGGAATAAATAAAGCTGAAGCCATAAAGCTCATAAAGGAAGGTACAGACAAGGAAACGGTGCATAGAAAAACCGGAGTTACTGTTGCTCTTTGGGATGTATCCTTTGAGGTAAAAAAAGGAGAAGTTTTTGTCATAATAGGACTGTCAGGCTCAGGAAAGTCCACAATTGTACGCTGCTTGAACAGGCTGAACAAGCCCAGCTCAGGAAGAATATTTTACGAAGGCAGTGAAATTGATAAATTCAGCAAAAAGGAGCTTTTAGACTATCGGCGCAATAAGATTTCAATGGTATTCCAAAATTTTGGTCTTATGAGTCACAGAACAGTCCTTGAAAATGTGGCCTATGGTCTTGAAGTAAAGAATATACCAAAAGAGGATCGTAAGAAGAAAGCAATGGAGATGATTTCCATGGTTGGACTGGAAGGCTGGGAAAATCAACATATTAACAGTCTTTCTGGAGGGATGAAGCAGAGAGTGGGGCTTGCCAGAGCCCTTGCAAATGATCCCGAGGTGCTATTGATGGATGAGCCGTTCTCAGCGCTGGACCCATTGGTGAGACGGGATATGCAGTTCGAACTTCTTTCAATCCAAAGAAAGCTTCAGAAAACAGTAATATTTATTACCCATGATATAAATGAGGCTTTCAAATTAGGAGATACTGTTGCTATAATGCGTGACGGCAGAATTATTCAGATAGACACACCGCAGAATATGTCTGCTAAACCGGCAGATGATTATGTTTCTAAATTTATCGGCAGTGCAGATAAAGCAAAGGTGCTGAGCGTCAAGAATGTCATGGTTACACCCACATGCCTGGTGAGGCCCAAGGATGCTCCCATCCAAGCCATAAGAGAGATGAGAGCCAATAGTGTCTCTACGGCATATGTGGCAGACGATGAAATGAAATTCATAGGCGTCATAACTATCAATGATGCGGTTCGTGCAAATAAAGAGGGATTGGCTTTGTCCTCCATGATAACCAGCGATGTATATACTGTAAATGAAGAAAAGCTTATCGAAGATGTATTGCATTTGGCCGCCAAATCTAAATATCCCATAGCAGTGCTTGATGAGGGGAAAAAACTAAAGGGAATTATCAGCAAGGCAGCAGTATTGTCTTCGCTATAAAGCATTAAAAGGCTTTATATGAAGCAAACGCATATGTTAGCTAAATAGGAAAACAGGTTCAGAAGGATATTCTTTTGGGCCTGTCTTTTTATAATGCATAGGGAATTATAAATTTCCTTAGTCTGCACTTTTCGTTAAAAGCCTTTGTTCTATATAGTTGGAATTTAGCAAGTATGGATGAAGTCTCGTTTAATTTTATTGCATTGTAATAAGGATTTGCGTAATGTAAAATATGCTTAGAACAAAAATAATTTTGGGAAAAAGAGATATTAAGCAGGGAAGGAAATGTTAAAAAATATCATAGCCCATAAATCAATTATTAAAAATCTCTACCGCTCATAGACGCATTGTGAGGAAAATGTTAAAATTAACCTGAGGGAGATAATGTATATTATAATAGAAAGGAACATCTTGATGGAAAAGAGATTGCTTACTCCAAAAGAGATTGCTCAGGCTACTATTGATGCCGGTGCCGGCAAAGCGAAGCTTTCGGTGATTCATATGATTATTTTGGGTATTTTTGCAGGAGCCTTTATAGGCTTTGGCGCTCAAGGAGCAATTATTATCGGGCAGACTTATGCAAGTATTGATCTGGGCATGTCTAAATTTATTTTTGCCGCGGCCTTCCCGGTAGGATTGATGCTTGTTGTTATTTGCGGCGGAGAGCTTTTCACCGGGAATAATTTGATGGTATTGGGCTGCTTGAATTGCAATTATAAAGTCAGAGACCTTCTTAGAAATTGGGCAGTAGTTTATTTCTCAAATTTTGCGGGCTCCGTCATATTGGCCTTACTGGTGGCCAACAGCGATCTCATGACGGGAGCAGCAGCAGAAAAGGCGATAGCAATAGCAAATGCCAAGGTTGCCATACCCTTTGGAGCCGCTGTTATAAGAGGCATTTTGTGCAATATCCTTGTCGTACTGGCTGTCTGGATGGCCACAGGATCGAGAGATATTATAAGCAAAATATTTTCCTGCTGGTTTCCCATAATGCTTTTTGTGCTCTGCGGTTATGAACATAGTGTGGCAAATATGTATTTTGCGCCTTTGGGAATGTTCATAGGTGCACCAATCACCTGGGGCCAAATCTGGATGAAGAACTTGATCCCCGTGACCATCGGAAACATTATCGGCGGCGCTGTAATAGTTCCTTTATCCTATTACAACGTATATATAAGGACGGCAAAGGTTTCATCCGATGCTGAAGACGGCCCAGAAAAGGTATAAAAGCTTTGAAAAAGATATAAATATATGATATCTTAAATATAGTAAGATTTTCCGAGTTTAATTTTCTAAAGGACAAGCCCATGAAAATTAAACCGAAGGGCTCCGGCAGAAATGCTGAAGCCTCCCGTATTTGGAAAGGAAAAATCAGATTCTATTATATTAGAATTAGAAGAGCAATCCTTTCGGATTGCTCTTTTTGAGCTTGGTACCAAACATGGTTATATGCAATAATCTTTATTTTTTTTATTAAAACAGGCGAAAGGTGATTTTCATGACATATTTTGCAGAAGCGTTTACTAAAGCTCTCAGCCTTCTTTTCTCCTTCGATAAGGAACTCTACGGCATAATTCTTCTGACGCTCAAAATATCTGCAGTATCCCTGATAATAAGCAGCATAATGGGCATTCCCATTGCTGCAATACTGTATATGAAAAAGTTTCCCGGGCGAGGGATCATACTCAATATAATCAGCACCTTTATGGGCCTTCCCCCTGTGGTGGTAGGCTTATTTGTGTATATCATGCTTTCCAATCAGATGGGGCTGTTCGGCGATCTGAGATTGCTGTTTACACCGGCTGCAATGATAATAGCACAGACAATATTAGCATTGCCTATTGTGACGGGGCTTACCCATACCGCTCTTATGTCTTTGGATGACCTGCTAATAAAAACTTCAATTACAATGGGTGCATCTTCCTTTCAGCTTTTTGCTGTCATCCTGAGAGAAGCCAGATATGGCATCGGCACAGCGGTTATAACCGCTTTTGGAAGGCTCATGGCTGAGGTCGGTGCAGTTATGATGGTAGGAGGCAATGTGAGATATCAGACCAGAGTGATGACCACTGCTATAGCATTGCAAAAAGGCATGGGAGAATTCCAGACAGCTCTCGCATTGGGAATCATACTTCTGCTTCTTTCCTTTATCATAAATTTTTTCCTTCAGTTTCTGAAAGGAAGGAGGGTCTGATTTGGAAGACTATATATTTAAGGCAGAGAATCTAAAAAAAGAATATTTGGGCAGAACTGTATTAGATATTGAAGAGATGAAAATACAAAAGGAAAAGATTACTGCAGTCATAGGTCCAAGCGGAGCGGGCAAGAGCACTCTTTTACACCTGCTCAATGTAATAGAAGCACCTTCCTCAGGCAGTATATGGTTTGAAGGCACTAAACTGGGAGAAAAAGCTTTGACCTTAAGCATCAGGAGAAACATGGTCATGGTATTTCAGAAGCCTTTGGTGTTTACCACCACGGTATATGAGAACCTGGCTTATGGCTTAAAGCTTAGAAAAATGAAAAAAGAAGAAATCGGTCAGAAAGTCGAAGAAGTGCTGGGGATAATCGGGCTGAAGGACAAGAGGAATCAAAATGCCGCCACTTTATCAGGGGGAGAGGCTCAAAGAGTGGCAATCGGCAGAGCTATGGTAGTGAGACCTAAGGCGCTTCTTTTAGACGAGCCTACAGCCAATCTGGACCCTGCAAATATATCTATCATTGAGGATCTGATCAAGTTTGGCAAAGCTAATTATGGCCTTTCCGTCATTATAGTCACTCATAACATGTTTCAGGCGAAGAGGCTCTCAGACAATACTATTTTTATGCTCAACGGCAAGATCGTAGATTATGATACTACGGAGAATCTGTTTAATTGCCCCAAAAATGAGATCACAGGGGCTTTTATAAATGGTAAAATGATTTATTAAAGGAGAGGGAATAATGAGAAAGAACTCAAAAATTTTTGCAACCATTCTGGTTTTGGTATTTGCTTTCAGCGTAATGCTTGGGGCAGCAACTGCCGCGTATGCGGACAATGCTCCGCTCGCAGGACTGGCCAGGACTACAGTCAATGCATATTTCAGAAAAGGACCCGGGGTTGATCAGGATATTTTAGATGTAATTAAAAAAGGAACTGAAGTAGTTGTCTTAGGCAAGGTGGGCAATTGGTACAAAATTAGCCATCCTGACAAAAGGGTGGGCTATGTCACCGGCAAATATCTGGAGGGTTTTGATAAAGGAATAGATAAGTTAGTGGAAGAAAAAATAAAGCTGGAGGAACAGCTCAAATCGTTAGAGACCAAAATCGATCTTTCCAAGCTGGAGAAGAATATAGTATTGGCGACTACAACCAGTACTCAGGACACAGGACTTTTGGATACATTAGTCCCTGCCTTCAGTAAGAAGTATGGCGTCAATGTGAAGGTTATCGCAGTGGGCACCGGTGAAGCTATAGAGATGGGCAAAAGAGGAGATGCGGATGTAATCCTTGTTCATTCCAGAAAATCAGAAGATGCCTTCGTAGCAGAGGGCTTTGGAGTGAACAGAAGAGATGTAATGTATAACTTCTTCTTGTTGGTCGGCCCCAAGGATGATCCGGCTAAAGTATCGGAAGCAAAGGATGCAGTGTCAGCCATGAAAGCGATTGCTGACAATGGATCGACCTTTATATCCAGAGGTGATGAATCGGGAACCCATAAGAAGGAAAAGGATTTATGGAAGCTGGCGAATATTGACCCAAAAGCCCAGAAATGGTACATGGAGGTTGGGCAAGGGATGGGAGCCACTTTGACCATGGCAAATGAGCAGGGAGCTTATACATTGGTTGACAGCGGTACCTGGTATGCTTATCAGGATAAAGTGAATATGAAGATAGTGCTTCAAGGGGACAAAGCATTGTTCAACCCCTACGGAGTAATTGCAATAAATCCCGCTAAATATCCTAATATAGGCTATAACTCAGCGATGGCTTTTGTCGAGTTTATAACCTCCCAGGAAGGTCAGACCATCATTAAAGAATACAAAAAGAACGGTTATCAGCTCTTTGTACCCGATGCGAAATAGTGTGCCGGATCATATGCGAAGCATAAAAAATGCTTCGCATTTTCTATCACTGACTATGGAATTATATGCAGACATGTGCTATTTTAAACTAGGGATGTGAATACATAGGGAATATGACCCTATAGGAATACCCAAAATCCTGAGCTCTGAGCTCTGAAACTTGGACTCTATTTAAGGAGGCGAAATGATGAAGCTTTTGAATGTAGATACATCTGATAAGGTTAGAAAAAAGATTGATGAGTCATTTACTGATAACTATGATAAATCGGAACAAGTTCCCACTGAACAAAGCCTGGGGAGGATAGCATTCGAAGATGTGCTGTCTCCCATCGAACTGCCTCAGTTTTCCAGATCTGTAGTGGACGGCTATGCGGTGTTATCAAGAGACACCTATGGAGCAGGCGAGAGCATGCCGGTTTTTCTGGAGGTCTCGGGTCATGTGGAGATGGGTAAGGCTGCTGAAGGCAAGGTTTCAGCGGGCAAGGCCATATATGTGCCTACAGGAGCCATGATACCTGGAGGCGCCGATGCAGTTGTGATGATAGAATACGTGGAGAACCTGGATGAAAGCACCATAGCTGTTTATACGCCGGTGGCTCCGGGTCAGGGCATTATAAAAAAAGGCGATGATGTGAAATCGGGCAGCAAGATTTTATTAAAAGGGGAAAAAATAAGATCCAGGGATATCGGAGTTTTATCAGCCCTGGGCATTGGATATATAAAGGTATTTAAAAAGCTCAAGCTTTCGGTAATATCCACAGGAGATGAAATAGTAGACTCCTTCGGAGAGGTCCGGTACGGTCAGATAAGGGATATCAATACACATCTGATATCTGCTATGGCGGAGGAGTCGGGCGCGGAGATAAGCCTTAAGCTGCTGGTGCCCGATGATTTCAGCAAGCTCAGAGAAGCTATAGACCAGGCTTTGAAAATGTCGGATATAGTGGTGCTGTCGGGGGGCAGCTCCGTCGGTGCCAAGGATATGACTGCCAAGGCTATAGAATCTACAGAGGGCGGGGAGATCCTTGTACATGGAGTAGCAGTCAAGCCCGGCAAGCCCACTATAATCGGGAAGGCAGGAGGAAAGGCCCTGTTCGGCTTGCCGGGACATCCTTCCTCAGCAATGGTTATATATAAGGTTTTTGTAGACTATCTCATAAGAAAATATTACTCAATGAGTGAAGATATAGTATATGTCGAAGCCTCATGCGGAGAAAACATACATTCTGCACAGGGCAAAGAAACCTATCAGCCGGTGGAATTGCTTGAAAGGGATGGGCAATACGAAGCTGTTCCCATCTACGGCAAATCCGCCGCCATAACAACAGTAGCCAGATCCGTGGGCTATATCAGGATATCTGAGAATAAGGAAGGCGTCAAAAAGGGTGAAAGGGTGAGAGTAGCGCTGTTTTGAGACTGAATAGGAGACGGAAACCATTGAAAGACACGGAAACTTCACAAAAATTCAGTGACCTTCAGTGGTTAAAAAATAGGAGGTGGATAGAGTGGATAGAAATTTATACCTGGATAATATGGATGTAGATGAAGCGTTGAAGCTTTTTTTGAATAGAGCAGGACAAAAGCTGGAAGCTGAGAGGATAAAGGTTGTAGGGTCCTTGGGAAGGATAACTGCAGAGCCTGTTTTTGCCATTTATTCTTCTCCTAATTTCAATGCTTCTGCAATGGATGGCATAGCAGTCAAGGCCAGGGACACCTTTGAGGCTTCCGAAGTCAACCCGGTGATACTAGAAAAAGGCGGGCACTATGAATATGTGGATACCGGGGACCCTATAGCAGAGCCCTATGATGCGGTAATAATGATAGAGGATATAGTTGAAGCGGGGGAAGATAAAGTAAGGATAATAAGCCCTGCCTTTCCATGGCAGCATATAAGACCTATAGGAGAGGATATAGTAGCCAATGAGATGATAATTGCCTCAAATCATGTGATAAGGCCTGTAGATATTGGCGCTTTGCTATCCGGCGGTATTACGGATATAATGGTTTATAAAAAGCCCAAAGTGGGGATAATCCCCACAGGCACGGAAATAATTGAGCCGGGAGAGGAGCTAAGGCTCGGAAATATAATCGAATCCAACTCACGCATATTTGAAGGGCTTGTCATAGAATACGGAGGAGAGCCTAAAAGATATGCGCCTGTTCCTGATGATTATGACAAACTAAAGGCAGCCCTGAAAAAGGCAGCTGCGGAAAATGATATAGTTGTGATAAATGCAGGCTCCTCTGCAGGCTCGGAG
This sequence comes from Lutispora sp. QWL-02, assembly GCF_058315355.1. Lineage (NCBI taxonomy): Bacteria > Bacillati > Bacillota > Clostridia > Lutisporales > Lutisporaceae > Lutispora > Lutispora sp. QWL-02. Next base: position 3,919,816 of record NZ_CM177762.1, on the reverse strand, counting down.
GATTATACAGCCAGACTGGTGCGGGAACTGGGAGAACTGATCCTCCACGGCATAGCCGCAAAACCGGGCAAGCCTGCTATATTGGGCCTGATAGACGCTAAGCCGGTCATCGGAGTGCCCGGATATCCTGTATCCGCATGGGTCGTATTCGAAATATTTGGCAAAGCATTGATAAAAAAATGGGCAGGCAGACCTGAAAAAAAAGAGAGGGTGCTGGAAGCAGTGCTTTCTAAGAGATTGGTTTCTTCACTCAAGAACAAGGAATATGTGAGAATAAAGCTGGGCAAGGTAAACGGAAATCTGACTGCTACACCGTTGAACAGAGGCGCAGGCGTCACCATGTCCTTGGTAAGGGCTGACGGGATATTGGAAATTCCCCAGACCAGCGAAGGCTACGATGCAGGAGAAAAGGTGAGGATAAAGCTATTAAAGGACTTGGAAGACATTGAAAACACCATAGTATCCATCGGAAGCCATGATCTGATCATGGATATAGCCGCTAACATGATGCACAGGAGAAATTCAACCTACAATCTTTCTTCTGCCCACGTAGGAAGCATGGGAGGCATAATGGCAATACGCAGAGGAGAAGCCCATATGGCACCTATACATCTTTTGGACGAGAAAACAGGAATATATAATATTGAATATATAAAAAAATATCTGGGCAATCTGGATATAGCTTTGATAAAAGGTGTAAAAAGGGTTCAGGGCATAATGACCGGAAAGGGAAACCCAAAAGGCGTCATAGGCATTGAGGATTTAGTCAGAGACGACATACAATTCGTAAACCGTCAGAAAGGCGCAGGAACAAGGATACTGGCGGACTATCTTTTGAAAAAAGCCGGCATTGATGCAGAGAGGATCCATGGCTATGAGCGGGAAATGACCACTCATATGGCTGTAGCAGCAGCAATAGCTTCGGGTACCGCGGATATGGGAGTAGGAGTCTATTCGGCGGCAAAGGCCATGGACTTGGATTTCATTCCCATAGGCGAAGAAGACTATGATTTTGCAATTCCAAGAGCATTTTTGGAGCTGGATATGATAAAATTATTCATAGAAGTGATAACATCACAAGAGTTCAAAGACTGCCTCCGGGACATGGGAGGCTACGGAACGGAAAATACGGGGGAGATTATATAGAGCTCAGGGCTCTAGCCGCTAGCTTCTAGCTTCTAGCATTAGGGTATGCCGCTGGGGTCTTTGAAACGGGAAACCACTGAAAGACACGGAATTTTGCACGGGTTTTTTATAAAAAAACACGGAAATGTTTTTCTAATGCCATATCACACAGGAAAGCGAGTTGCGAACCTAAGACTAAGTAAACTTGCTTACTGCAGCTTCAAAACTCGCTTTGGCTCAAACAGTTGAAGCTGCGGGCGTTACGCTTCGTTAACTTACTCTAAGGTTCTTCACAAAATTCCTGCTTAGATATGGAATTAGTTAAAACAAGAGTCTTAATTAACTTGCCTTCCGTGTTAATCCGTGAAAAATCCGTGCTAATCTGTGTTCTCGGTCCTCTATGGCCCATAAGGAATACCCTGGCTCTTGTAACCCGTAACCCATCAGCCTAACATATACATTAAAAGGGAGAAAAATATGAAGGATAAATTTGGGAGAAGTATTGAATATCTCAGAGTTTCAGTTACTGATCGCTGCAATCTTCGCTGCAGATACTGCATGCCGGAGGAAGGCATCAAGGATAAAAAAACCCATAGCGACATAATGACCTTGGAAGAAATATATGAGGTGGTGAAAGCCTGCGCTGACCTGGGCGTCAACAAGGTAAGGATCACGGGAGGAGAACCCCTGACCCGCTACGGCATCACAAGCCTGATAGAGAAAATTTCCAGGCTTGAAGGGATAAAAGACATAGCAATGACCACCAATGCGGTGCTCCTTAAAAAGTATGCCAAGGGATTGAAGGAAGCAGGTCTCAAAAGGGTTAACATAAGCCTTGACACCATGAAAGCAGAAAAGTATAAGGAGATCACCCGCTTCGGGTCTATAGGAGAAGTATTTGCAGGCATGGAAGAGGCCAGAAAAGTCGGGCTTTTGCCTTTGAAAATAAACGTAGTATTGATAGGCGGTTTCAATGATGACGAAATAGGAGATTTTGTAGAGCTCACAAGGAATGAGGATATCCAGGTAAGGTTTATAGAGCTGATGCCCATAGGTCAGGCAGCCGATTGGGCTAGAGACAACTTTGTCCCCAACACTACCGTGCTGGAAAGATTTCCGGAGCTTCAGCCTGTAGAGGGAGGGGACAAGTCGAGCCCGGCAGAGTACTATAGGCTGCCCGGGGGAATGGGCAAAGTAGGACTCATAAACCCTATAAGCCATAAGTTTTGCAGCAGCTGCAACAGACTGAGGCTTACCGCCGACGGCAAGATAAAGCCCTGCTTGCATTCCAATCAGGAGATAGATGTTTTGCAAACCCTGAGAAAAGGACAAAATGTTAAGGAATTGATAGAAAGCGCCATATGGCAGAAACCCTCGGAGCACCATCTGGATGACGGTGAAGCCATAGACCGTGATATGATGCGTATAGGCGGATGAACCATCGGGGACGGTTCTTCCTGGCTCATTTATTCAACAGAACTATTAAAAGGAGTTGTAAAAAATATGGAAGGAAAAATTCTGGCTGTAAATATAAGTGAAAAAAAGGGAGTAATAAAGACACCCATCGACGAAGGCTATTTCAAAATAGATCACGGTTTGGTAGGAGATGCACATGCGGGAAACTGGCATCGGCAGGTAAGCCTTTTGGGCATCGAGAGCATAAATAAAATGAAAGCTCTCGGGATAGAAGGCCTTTGTACAGGCAAGTTTGCAGAAAACCTTACTACCGAGGGCATAGTATTATATGAGCTTCCCATAGGCACCAAGCTCCAAATAGGTGAAACCATCCAGGAGGTCACCCAAATAGGGAAGGAATGCCATGTGGGCTGCGCCATATTTCAGCAAATAGGCAGCTGCATAATGCCTTTGGAAGGAATTTTTACAAAGGTATTGGAGGAAGGCACCATAAAACCCGGAGACACCATCAGTGTTATAGAATAGATTTTGGAGGTAGGGCTTTGATAAGCTGGAGGAAATAGATGAGAATATCAGAGCGGTATAAACAGCTGCATCAACTGCAAGAATTGTAAGGGCAGCTGTACCCAGAAGCCTGCGATCACTGACAGACTAAAGCATATTGCACGTATGATGTCAAAGTTTGTTGCTTCAAAATAGCATAGGGACATAGCCTGAGGCCTGATGGGATGGTGGTAATTACCATTGCATCAGGCTTTATACTTATGTAAACTATAAGAAGCCGTACTGTTTTAGCTGAATCTCGTTAGAATCTGTTTAGTATATGCTAAACAGGTTCTCCGGAGAGCGGAGGATATTTCTGGGGTGAATTGGGACAAACCCATAGGGCACTCTCTGTCCGAACCCGTCAACTAACTTCGTAAGCATAAGAGAGGAGAGTAGTATGAGGAAGAAGAAACTATTACTATTTTTTATGGTACTGGCTTTGTTAATGGTGACTCCGGTTTTTGGAGACACATTGAAAACCGGAAGCACCGGGACGTTGGTGAAACAGCTTCAGACAAAGCTAAAAGCATTGGGTTACCTTAATTCCAGCATAACAGGCTATTATGGTAATCAGACGAAGAGTGCCGTATTAAAGTTTCAGGCAAAAAGTGGACTCAAACAGGATGGCATTGCAGGCACTGCAACACAGAAAGCTTTGCTCAATGCCGGGACAAGCAGCAATACCATAGCGAGCAGAAGCAGCACAGGATCCTACAGTATCAAGGATGTACAATCAGCCTTGAAAAGCTTGGGCTTATACAGCGGAAGCATTGATGGTATCGCAGGATCAAAGACCAAGGCTGCATTGAAAAAGTTCCAGAAGAACAAGGGCCTTGCAGCAGACGGCATCATGGATCTCAAAACGGCCGAGAAGCTTTTCGTAAAGAGTGGAACAGCAGCATTGGCAGATAGAGGCGGAGCGGATCGCAAAGAAGCTTCTAAGGATACTATAAAAGACGCAGAAGATACATACGATTCTTCGAAGGGTGACAAGTATGGAGAATTGCTGGATTGGTGGTCTGAGGTTGAGAGCATATTTTACAGGGGTGCGGAAGCCCAGCTCATAGATTTGTGGACGGGAAAGAGCTTTAACATAATGAGGACCTATGGCAGCAATCATGCCGATTGTGAACCTTTGACAGCAGAAGATACAAAGATCATGAAGGAAATATACAGCGGAAGCTGGAGCTGGAACAGAAGACCTGTTGTCATAGTAACAGGGGGCAGTAGGATCGCTGCTTCCATGGCAGGGATGCCCCATGCAGGGCTGGAAGCAAAACCTAAGAATGTTACAGTAAAGGGCCGCAGCGGCGGCTTTGGCACCGGAACCAACTTAGATACTATTAAAGGCAACAATATGGATGGGCATTTTGATGTTCATTTTCTCAATAGCAGAACTCACGGCACCAATAAAGTAGATTCGGCACACCAAAAAGCAGTAAAACAAGCAGCAGGAAAATAGCAAACATCGCAGTACGGTTTTTTAAAGCCCGGGCATATCCCGGGCTTTAAACTTTTTCTCAAAAACTGCGTATAATAGGATAAATTGATATAGGGGGAATCAGAGATGAGCGGAATATATTTGATCGTCAGCACTGCATTGATAATTGTGGGGTTATCGGTCACTTTCATATCCGGATTGCCCGGTACGGGCTTTCAAGCCATTGGCTGGGGAGCATTACAAAGGTAATAATAACTACCTTGATGGTAATCATATTCTATTTCAAGGTATTTTTTTAGATTTTACTACTTCATGACCCAACAATAAAGTATAATAATATACAAAGTATTATATTTGCCGCAGGAGGAAAGCATGAATAAATACGAAAGCCTAAAAAACTTGTTGAAGGAATATGGAAAATTGGCAATAGCGTATTCGGGCGGGGTGGACAGCAGCTTTTTGCTCAAAGCCGCAATAGAGGCTTTAGGAAAAGAAAATGTGCTGGCGGTTACGGTAAAATCCCAGGTCATACCGGAGGAGGAGCAAAAAGAAGCGGAGGAATTGGCTAAGCAGATGAAGGCCCGGCATCTGGTGCTCAAAATGGATGTGCTGTCTTTGCCTGAGTTTAAGATCAATCCGAAGGACCGCTGCTATTTTTGCAAAAAGCATATCTTTAAGGATATAATTAAAGCTGCATCGGAAAGAGGCTTCAATATAGTGGCTGACGGGACGAACTCTGATGATGAAGGGGATTACAGGCCGGGAATGAAAGCGCTGCAGGAGCTCAAGGTTGTAAGCCCTTTGAAGCAGTGCGGCCTTACTAAGGCTGAGATAAGAGAGCTTTCAAAGGAATTGGGGCTCAGCACTTATGACAAGCCAAGCCTTGCATGCCTGGCATCGCGGGTTCCCTATGGCGAAGAGATAACGGCAGAAAAGCTTCTGATGACAGGAGCTGCCGAGAAATACTTAAGATCTCTGGGGTTCAATCAGCTGAGGGTGAGATGCCACGGTCCTGTCGCAAGGATTGAGGTTCTGCCCCAGGATTTTGACAGGTTTTTTAAAGATGATTTAAATATAAAAGTTTATGAACATTTAAAAACCTTGGGCTTTAAATATGCTGCCCTGGATCTGGCAGGCTATAGGACAGGCAGCCTGAATGAGGAAGTGAAGATCGATGGATGAAAAACATATCAAGGAAATGCTCAAAGACTATAAGAGCGGGAGATTAAAGGAAGAAGAGGTCATAAGCAAGCTGAAAAAGCTTCCTTATGAGGATATAGACTATGCCAAAATAGATAACCACAGAAGCCTCAGAAAAGGCTATGGAGAGGTTGTATATTGCGCGGGAAAGACTCCTGAGCAGACAGCCAATATATTTGAAAGAATGCTGTGCGGCAGGGGAAGGGTCCTGGGTACCAGAGCGGATATAAAGACTTATGAAGCGGTAAAGGCAAAAGCCCATGATGCTGTGTACCACAAGGATGCAAGAGCCATAACAGTGATAAGGGAAGACATAGATAAAAATAAGGGACTGATATTGATAGCTACAGGAGGGACTTCGGATATACCCGTAGCTGAAGAAGCAGCCATCACGGCAGAGTTTATGGGAAATACTGTGGAGAGGTTGTACGATGTTGGTGTAGCCGGTATCCACAGGCTGTTGATGAATACCGACAAGCTTTACTCGGCTTCTGTGATCATCGCGGTGGCAGGTATGGAAGGGGCTTTGGCCAGCGTTATAGGAGGCTTGGCGGATTGCCCCGTCATAGCAGTGCCCACCAGCGTAGGCTACGGAGCCAATTTCGGAGGATTGTCGGCGCTTTTGACGATGCTGAACAGCTGCTCCAGCGGGATAGGTGTGGTCAATATAGACAACGGCTTCGGAGCCGGCTGCCTGGCGGCTATGATAAACAGGGACAGAAAATAACAGGATATACGGAGGATTAGAAATGAAGGTTTTATATTTTGATTGTTTTTCCGGCATAAGCGGCGATATGACTATAGCCTCTTTGCTGGATCTGGGAGTAGATCAGGGAAGATTGCTGGACGGGCTGTCAAAGCTTGGCCTGGACGGATGCAAGATCAGTATCGAAAAGAAATCCAAGATGGGCATAACCGGTACATATTTCAATGTGATTTTAGACGGCCCTCATGATGAGCATAGCCATGAGGATGAGCACGACCATGACCATGACCATCATCATGAGCGTGAGCACAGCCATGAACACGAGCACAATCACAGAAGCTTGAAGGATATAGAAAGCATAATCGATAGCAGTACCCTCAGTGAAAGAGTAAAGGACCTGAGCAAGAAGATTTTCCTTATTGTGGCGGAAGCAGAAGGCAAGATACATGGCACAGCTCCCGAGGAAGTGCATTTTCACGAGGTCGGAGCCGTTGATTCGATCATAGATATAGTAGCAGCGGCTATATGCATAGAAGAACTCAAACCGGATAAAATAGTGTTTTCAAAGCTGCCTTTATCGAGAGGCTTTGTGAAATGCCAGCATGGCCTATTCCCATTGCCGGCCCCTGCCACCCTTGAGATATTAAAGGGCATGCCTGTCTATTTTACCGATGCTCCTATAGAGCTTGTGACCCCTACAGGTGCCGCTATTGCAAAGGCTTTGGCAGATGAATTCGGAGATATGGATGAAATGGAAGTTGAAAAGGTAGGATATGGCTTAGGCAATATGGATTATCACATACCCAATATGTTGAGAACCATCCTATTTGACGTAAAAAAAAAGACCATAACAAGGTAGTCTTGTTGGAGACCAACATTGACGATATGACCGGAGAAGCCTTGGGCTATGCTATGGAAAAGCTCTTTGAAGCAGGAGCCCTGGATGTATACTTTACTCCCATAACGATGAAAAAGAACAGGCCGGGCATAATTTTATCCGCTTTATGCAAACTAGAGGATGCAGCCCGCCTAAAAAAGCTGATCTTTCTAAATACAAGCACCTTTGGCATACGGGAGACTACGATCAATAGGGATGTACTGGACAGAGACTTTATCGAGGTGGAGGTTTCAGACGAGACTATACGCTGCAAAGTGGGCATCTTTGAAGGAAAGATTGTGAAGGCCCTTCCCGAATATGAAGACTGCAGGGCCGCAGCAATAAAGACCGGTGCCGGCTTTTTGGACATATATCAACAAGCCATTGCAAAGTCAAGAGAATATTCTGTATTTTTTTAAAGGCTTTGACAAATAAATATACATTAAATATAATAGAAAGAATAAAAAAATCGGCAATATGTTGCAAAGAGGAGTGTAATTATGGAGAAGTTTTTAAAGGAAGGGTTGACCTTTGATGATGTACTGTTAATTCCTGCAAAATCGGAGATTCTTCCGAAAGAAACAGATGTATCCACTATGCTGACTAAAAAAATCAAACTCAATATTCCCATAATGTCCGCCGGCATGGATACGGTTACAGAAGCAAGGCTTGCAATAGCCATAGCAAGAGAGGGCGGTATAGGGATTATCCATAAGAATATGTCCATAGAAAGCCAGGCCATGGAGGTTGACAAGGTAAAAAGATCAGAGCATGGAGTCATAGTAGATCCATTTCATCTGTCGCCAGATCACATAATATCCGATGCTATGGAGCTTATGGAAAGATATAGGATCTCCGGAGTGCCCATTGTGGATGAAAGGGGCAAATTGGTAGGAATCCTTACCAATAGGGATCTGCGGTTTGAGACAGATATGTCAAGGCCCATACATGAAGTGATGACGAAGGAGAACCTTATAACGGCTCCTGTTGGAACTGATCTTATCCAGGCAGAAAATATTTTGAAAAGACATAAAATCGAAAAACTTCCCTTGGTGGATGATAACGGCTATCTGAAAGGACTAATCACGATAAAGGATATCGAGAAGGCGATCCAATTTCCCAGCTCTGCAAAGGATAAGGGAGGACGGCTTCTGGTAGGGGCAGCCGTAGGAGTCACCCCCGACATGATGGAAAGGGTCAAGGCCTTGGTTGAAGCCAAGGTTGATGTGATTGTAGTGGATACTGCCCACGGTCATTCAAAGGGTGTAGTTGAGGCAGTGAAGAAGATAAAGGTAAATTATCCTGATATTCAGGTCATAGCGGGAAATGTGGCTACGGCAGAGGCAACGAGAGAGCTTATCGAAGCCGGAGCAGATGCCATAAAAGTAGGAATAGGACCTGGCTCCATATGCACCACCAGAGTTGTTACAGGCATAGGCGTTCCTCAGATAACGGCAGTATATGATTGTGCCAAGGAAGCCGATAAATACGGAATACCGGTGATTGCAGACGGAGGCGTCAAATACAGCGGAGATATTACAAAGGCAGTAGCTGCAGGTGCGAGAGTCATAATGGTGGGCAGCTTGTTTGCAGGCACCGAAGAAAGCCCCGGAGAGAAGGAAATATACCAGGGAAGAAGCTTCAAGGTATACAGAGGCATGGGCTCTTTAGCGGCAATGGCATGCGGCAGCAAAGACAGGTATTTTCAGGAGGACGCCAAGAAATTGGTGCCTGAAGGAGTAGAAGGCAGAGTACCGTTCAAGGGAGCTTTGGCTGATACTATATATCAATTGGTGGGCGGGCTCCGCTCCGGCATGGGCTACTGCGGAACAGCCACGATAGAAGACCTGAGGAAAAACGGACAGTTTATTAGGGTAACCGCTGCAGGACTTAGAGAAAGCCATCCTCATGATGTCCAGATAACAAAAGAAGCACCGAATTATAGTCTATAATAGCAAGCTTGGGGTAGTGATTTTAGGTCAGTCACTAGTCTCTGGCCTCTGGCATCAGGGTATTCCTATAGGGTATTATTCAGTGCCTTTCAGTGGTTTCAAAAAAACCCCAGAGCCATACTCAAAGCTAGCGGCTAGTGGCTAGTGGCTGGCGACTGACCACCAAGGAATACCCCATAGAAAAAAAGGAGCGTGAAATATGGATAGAGAATTGGTTTTGATATTGGATTTCGGCGGGCAATATAATCAGCTTATAGCCAGAAGAGTAAGAGAAAACAATGTCTACTGCGAAGTAGTGCCCTATGATATATCCGTTGAAGAAATAAAAAGCAAAAATCCCAAAGGCATAATATTTACCGGAGGGCCTGCCAGCGTCTATGAAGAAGATTCACCTAAATGTGATCGGGAGATACTCAAAATGGGCATTCCCATATTGGGAATATGCTATGGAATGCAGCTCATGTCCCATCTTTTGGGAGGCAAAGTAGGCAGGGCTGGAAAAAGAGAGTACGGGAAAACCTCTGTAAAGCTTGATGAAAGCAAGCTCTTTAAGGGTATATCGGGAGAAAACATATGCTGGATGAGCCATACCTGCTTTGTAGATGCACCGCCTTCAGGCTTTAAGGTCATAGCCAATACAGGCACCTGCCCTGCGGCAGCTATGGTTGATGAAGACAGGAAGATGTACGGAGTGCAGTTTCATCCGGAGGTTGAGCATACAGAGCATGGCAAGGAAATGCTCAGGAATTTTCTTTTTGATATATGCGGACTTAAAGGCACGTGGACTACAGGAAGTTTCATAGAGGAAGCGGTTGCTCACATAAAAAAGACTGTGGGCGATAAAAAAGTGATTTGCGCTTTAAGCGGCGGAGTGGATTCCTCGGTAGCGGCAGTCCTGGTGCATAAAGCCATAGGAAATCAGCTTACCTGCATATTTGTTGATCACGGTCTTATGAGAAAAGATGAAGGTGATCAGGTTGAATCGGTTTTTAGAAAACAGTTTGATATGAACCTCATAAGGATCAATGCACAGGATAGATTCTTGGGCAAGCTGGCCGGAGTTACGGATCCCGAGAAAAAGAGAAAGATTATAGGCGAGGAATTTATAAGAGTCTTTGAGGAAGAAGCAAAAAAGCTTGGTAAGATCGACTTCCTTGTCCAGGGAACGATTTATCCGGATGTCATAGAGAGCGGCACCAAGACAGCAGCCGTCATCAAATCTCATCACAATGTAGGCGGGCTTCCCGAAGATATGGAGTTTAAGCTTATCGAACCATTGAGACAGCTTTTCAAGGATGAAGTGAGGCTTGTAGGTATAGGCTTAGGAATACCGGAGGATCTGGTATGGAGACAGCCCTTCCCCGGCCCCGGGCTTGGTATAAGGGTACTGGGAGAGATCACCGGCGAAAAGCTTCATATAGTGAGAGAATCCGATGCGATTCTGCGGGAAGAGATAAAGAATGCAAACCTTCACAGGAGCATATGGCAATATTTCACAATGCTTCCCAACATAAGAAGCGTAGGAGTCATGGGGGATGAAAGGACCTACAGCCACACTGTGGCGATAAGGGCCGTGACCAGCAATGATGCCATGACTGCCGATTGGGCAAGGATACCCTATGAAGTATTGGAGAAGATATCCTCCAGAATTGTAAACGAAGTTGAGCATGTAAACAGGGTGGTATATGACATAACAAGCAAGCCGCCGGCAACTATCGAGTGGGAATAGTCCATGAGATGAAGGAAAGCTCGGCGTATGCTCTCTTGTATTTCTGATATATAACAAAAGCGGAATCCCGGAGTGGGATTCCGCTTATTTCTATTTAAGGCAGCTTAGGGAACTGGATATGCAGCAAACGCATGATGTCCTTTTCCGACTCAAGAACACGTTCAGCAATAAAGTCAGTAAACGGCCGGTCGTCTTTGTGAGCTCGCTCCAGCAGGCTTATATACTCCTGCCGCAAAACCGGAGGAATGACAGCCAGCATGTAGCCATCCTGAATGAGAGACGTATTCATAAGCAGCCTGGAAATTCGGCCGTTGCCATCGATAAAAGGGTGAATGAATACAAAACGCTTATGCAGCTGGGCCGCAAATTCCACCGGATGATATTTGTCACGGTCAGAGGCCACCCACTGGAACAATTTATTCATTTCTGCTTCTATTAGGCCTACTTTACACACTGCATATTTTGAACCGGTGATTATTACCGGCTCGGTGCTATACTGGCCAGCTCTATCAGGGTCAATATCTTTATAGAACATCCGATGCATTGTAAGAACGTCAGTCTCGGTAATCCGGTGGCTGCCTAGCAGTGTAAACATGAAATCATAAGCCTGGGCATGGCCAAGTGCCTCGAAGGTGTCACGAAGCGGTTTCCCTCCAACGGTCAATCCGTCTTCTAGGAGCACCTTTGTTTCGCTTTCCGTAAGGGTATTCCCCTCTATGGCATTGCTCGACCAGGTGAGGCCAATACGGTAGTAACCCTTTATTTCATTCAGCAAATGGCCTTCAAAAGGACGTAACTCATCAATAGCTTTCTTATAGCGGTCGATTTTTTCAATTAACTTCATACAAGATCCTCCATCGATTAATATTCCACCTTTTCGCCATTTGGCAATTCAAAGGCACCTATATATTTGCAGCCTGAAGCTTCGGCAATTTTCTTTAATTCATCAACGGTGAAACTTTGCCGTTTCATTTTCTGACTGAAGGCCTGCGGACTTTTTCCGGATAGCCTGCCAAGTTCTGAGACACTTATACCAAGCTTGACGCATAGAATTTTCAACTGTTCAGACACTGACATATTGACCACCCCTTCCAATATCCTTATTATAAACGGGAATATTTAATAAATCAACGTTAATAGCTATCCTTTATTGAGAAACGTTAAAAAGCTCATTGACTGCATAAATTAGTCCGCTTTATTCGCAAGTACTTCTTGACTAATAGGTCTGACCTATTTCAAAGGAGGTGCTAATCTGAAAGTAGGGAAAAGAGGTCCCAAAACGGACGATCCCAAAACATACAAAATTACTGTTAAGCTGGACCAGGAATCTAAAGATATTATTGATAGTTACAGCAAACAAGAAGATGTTTTTGTTTCAGAATCAGTACGGCGTGGGATTAAGAAGTTGAAAGGTGGTCTAAAAAAATGAAAGGAAGGCGTTTATGAGTAGCGATAAAATTTTATTTGATTTTAGTTTAACTGCCGAGCATGAAACAGAAGGTATTTATCATCAGCGCTTAAAAGATTGTGTATGGCTGCTCAACGATTTGGAGGTGACGGTATGAGCTATACCTCCGAAATCTTTGATAGGACGAATATTCAACACATCCGAGAATTTCTGTTGTATGGAGTTGAATGTGCAGAAATCAGCGATAAGTCTTACAAGCAGAGGATTGATGAATCAAGTAAGACTGCTATTGAAATGATACAGGCAAAATTTCCTGATATGGCTGAATATGAAAAAATAACGGCTGAAGTTTATAACTATGCCAGTAGGGTTGAAGATGTCTATATGGAAATTGGCTTGCAATGTGGGATAACGTTAGCTATGCAATTATTTCGTCTCTTTAGGGGCGGCAAAGATGGCAATGGCGTATTAGCTTGAACGAAGTGAAAGCCAGCGTCTTTAGGCGCTGGCCGGTAACAGAGGCTTATAGCCTCAGAGCAAACTACCCGTTTTATGGGTAGTTATTGATTATAATAGATGAAAACACTCACGGCAAGAATGGAAAATAAGCCAGTTTATAAAAGAAATTATTACTTGCTCAAGGCTAGAACCATCTTCAGTAACTCATAGGTGCGCTCGGTAGAAGAAATACTCAAATGCTCACGAGGTGTGTGGACATCGCCCATATCAGGTCCAATGGAAACACAGTCCAGATTGGGAATACTGTCAGCGAACAGTCCGCACTCAATACCCGCATGGACGGCATCGACCTTTGCCTGTTTGCCAAACAGCTTCTCATAGGCTGCCAAGATGGTATCTTTGACGACGGAGTTGGGGTTATAAGCCCAGCCGGGATAATTGCCGTCAATCTCGGTCTTGCCGCCAGCCAGTTTGACGATGGCAGAAATCTTATCAACAATCCACTCCTTCTGAGGTGTGATAGAACTGCGGACCGTATTGGTAAAGGTGAGCTCTTCATCTGTCAGCTTCAGCAGGCCAAAATTGGTGGAGGTCTGCACGAGACCGGGTATATCCATGCACATAGTTTGCACACTATCAGGGATAGCAACCAACGCCATATGAACCAGCTCCGTGCTCTTAGCGGTCAGCGCAGAGACAGTCTGCACATCTCCGACAACAGCAGTCACGGTCATGTTAGGCTCAGCGGCGGCGTACTCCTTACCGTACTTGGCACCCAATTCCTTGACGGCCGCGCACAGGGCGTCAGCCTTGGCCGCATCAATAACGACCTTTGCGTTGGAAGCTGCTGCAATTGCGGTTTCGCGGGAGCCGCCTTCCATAGCTACGATACGGAAGTTCACTTTCTTGACCAGCTCGTGGAACAAACGTGCCAGCAGCACATTGGAATTGGCGCGTCCCTTGTCGATCTCAACCCCAGAGTGGCCACCGGACAGACCCTTAATCCAAATGTCCACGATCTTGCCGGTCACATTCTCACGGGCGACGGGCAGCTTACTGCGGGCATTGACACCGCCAGCGCAGCTACACATCAGAATACCCTCAAATTCGGAATCCAAATTGATCAGCTTGTGGCCGGTGAGCTGGCTGCAGTCAAAAGCAAATGCGCCCAGCATACCGATCTCTTCATCAGCGGTAATGAGAGCTTCAATAGGTGGATGAGGGAGAGTGTTGTCGTCCAGAATAGCCAAAATCATGGCGACAGCAATGCCGTTATCGCCGCCCAGCGTGGTGCCGTTGGTGCGGATCCAATCGCCATCCACCACGGGTGCGATGCCGTCCTTTTCAAAGTCAAATTCCAAACCGTCCACCTTCTCGCAGACCATGTCGTGATGGCCCTGCAGAATGAGGATATCTGCGTTTTCATAGCCGGAGCTGCCATTTTTGCGAATGATGACGTTATTGGCATTATCCCGATAGCTCTCCAGACCGCGGTCAGCAGCAAACTTCAGCAGATACTCAACGATACCATCAGTTTTGCCGGAGCCATGGGGAATGGAGCAGATGTTCTCGAAATACTTGAATACATCCTGGGGTTTATAATTCGCTAATACATCCATGATAAGTATCTCCTTTCCATTATTCCACTTTGCTATGCTGCTGGAGCTTCAAAGCATAGATCGGGTTGACCTTCTCATCTTTGATAATGGCAGCCAGGATGCAGTACAGCAGCAAAGCAGCAATAATGCCGTTAATGGTGGGGACAAAGAAGGTGGTAAAATAGGTAACCAGGCCGCCCACGACCCAGGAGATGACGCCCATCCAGTTGATGCCCTCCATGGGCTTCCACAGTTCAGGCTTGCCCTTACCCATGATCCAGTAGTCAGCAATGGCAACACCGGCAACAGGAGGCACCAGAACAGCAATGATATTCAGGAAGACGGAGAACACGTCGGCGATACCAAAGAGAGCCAGCGCAGTGCCGATAGCGCCACAAACCAACGTCATCGCGGAGCGCTTGTCGTCCTTCATCTTGAACATGTTGACCACAGCGATACCGGAGGAGTAAGCGTTGCCGGTGTTGGTGGTCCAAGTAGCCAGGATTAGAACCAGCATGCCAATGATGGGCAGGCCAAAGTTGGAGAACACAACGCTTAAGTCATAGCTGCCTGCAGACAGGGACAACACAGCACCAATGACCAGTGCGCCGATACCGGCGGGCAGGACACCCACTACGCAGCCGAGGATGGTGCCCTTGCGGTCCTTATTATAACGGGTATAGTCACCGCAGCAGATGGCACCGGAAGCAAAGCCAGCCACGGACAGGGTGATGCCGTAGGTCATACCCAGAAATGCAGGAGGCTCATAGGAGCTGACCACACCGGCTGCACCGTTCATGATGGCACTGATGATGCCCCAGATCAGCATGACGAACAGAGCCGGCACAGAGATTTTGTTCAGGATTTCGATCATCTTCACACCGTAGACAGAGGTGATAAACATCAGGCAGCCCCAAATCAGAGCGGACAGCCACAGCGGGAAGTTTACGTGCAGATAACCGCTCATGATATTACAGAAGGAAGTGGCGCACAGAGCGGTCTGGGAGCCAAACCAACCGGTCATCGTGATGGCAATAATCAGGGAGACCAAGAGCGAGGAGCCCCTGGAGCCATACGCGCGAGAGATAGCCACGGTGGTAGGCAGGCCTAAGTCGGAACTCATCATACCCAGCAGGCACATGTAAGCAACGACAATGCAGTAACCGATGATCATGGCGATCACTGATTGCCTGAAGTTTAGGCCTGAGGAAACTAGGCTCCCAACCATCAGGGCGGGGATACAGATGACGCTGCCGGCCCAGATGAAGGCGATATTGTACCAGGGTTTGCGCTCACTAGCAGGGACCGGAGTCAGTGTAGTGGTTTCCATTATGCTGTTTTTCTTTTCTTCCATAAAATAATCTCTCTCTTTCTGGCATTATTATATTATTATGCGGGCAGCTCATGCCGCCCATTTGGCACACATGAGGTCTGGCACTTTTGCCAAGATTGAAGAGGGGGGAGGGATATGGAGAGAAGATGCATCCCTCCCCTAATGGCATCGCAATTAATAGCGGACTTGCTTGCCCTTCATGCCGACACGCTCCAACTCAGGCAGCCAGCAAGTGTAAGCCTTGTGCTTCTCGTCCCACCAGTTGGGGTGAGCGGGAGCCATGGTGACCAACAGATGCATTCCTTCCTTGGTATCAGCATTGGTCAGCGGAGTCAGGGTGTCCAAATCCACCAGCCCAATACCCTCGGGAGCGGTTAGACAGGTCTTACCGTTCTCATCGCGCAGGATTAGGTTTTCATTCTTGAAGTCGATGAAGTACTTGTGACCATCTTCACCCTTGACGACGGTGGTACCGAAGTCAAAGCCGCCTTCGGCCTTGATGTCCAACTTCTCTATGGTACCGCGGCAGAACTCACGAACTTCCATGACCTTCTTCAGTTCGGTCATCAAATCAGCGCCCTTATTTTTGGCTGCTAAGAATGCCTTACCAATGTTCTGAGCCATGGTAACGCAGCCTACATCCAAGGCCTCAGCCATTTCCGCCTTGTTCATACCCCAGGTAGCGAAGCCGATGCGCATGTTGTACAGCATGCACAACTGACGTGCAATCTGCTCACCGGAGTGATCGGTAATGGGATACACAGCAATTTCATCGCCGTGCAGGCTGCCCAGGCCCATGGGCTTAGGGGGATGGCCATAGTAGACGTTCAGCGTGGTGTTCAGTTCAGGAACAGCACGGCCGTTGCTATCCACATCCAGGAATTTAATGCGCTTGGCGGGATCCTTATCGGACAGGATTGCCACCAGCATAGGGGTGAATGTGTTAAAGCCGCCCATCTCACCAGAATACAGGTACTTACATTCCTTGCCTTCAGCGATGAACGCCTTCTGGAATGCTCTGTAAGCATTGACGGCATCGGGCCCGAACATAGGCTGATTGGGATCAAGCATAGCCACGGGGGAGCCAAGGCCAGCGACCATTGCGGCATACTCGTTATCCTTAATTTCGTTCAGTTCCAAAAGATCCAGCTCGATCTTCTCTCCGGAATCCTCCAAGCCTTTCAGCATGCTCAGACCCTGAGACAGAGAGCCGCCACCGCCGGCGCCAAGCAGAGTAGCACCGTACAGAATCTCAATGATGTCCTGCTTATAAAGCTTTCTCATTATTATACCCTCCTAATAAATCGTGATATAAGGTTAACTCATCTACACCTTATAAAAAAGCATACCATTGCGTTTTGTTTTTTCAAAACGATTGGGGGACAAAAAACGACACAATTTTTTGTCCTGACGGCCAAAAAAGTGCGTCGTTTCATTAAAATTATATGATGGATAAAAGTAATGTGTCAAAATGACCGATTCAGCCGATTCAGTGCTGCCGCCAAATGTAAGTCATATGACTCTGGCATTCGGTTGAGCTTATATCCAAGGATATCTTCAATGCATTTGATACGATACTTGACGGTATTTTTGTGGACAAACAATAATTGAGAAGTCTTTGTCAGATCCATATCTGCATCCAGAAGGAACGTTTCTAACGTGTTCGTCAGATCCTTTTCCCGTTTCTCCGTATAGAACCGGGCGCACATCTCCTCATCTAGCAGCGGAATCTCTTGGCGTTGGTCGAACAGGCTCTTTGCCCGCTTGATGAAGAGCACTTCCCCGTTGGTGATAATCTCCTTTTGCCGGAAAATAATTGGGATATACTTTTTGTAGCTTTGATACAGCCAATAGGCCTCCTTTACGTTCTGCGTGGTAACAGCTCTGGCATTGGTAATCACACGGTACGGCAGGCCCTTGTCCGCCAATTCCTGCAGCAGGTTTGGCAGATCGCTGTCGATACGCTCACGGGTGCGGTTAGCAAATACCACCACTGTTTCATCAAAGATATCTACAAGGAAGTTATTTTTATAAGAAGGGAGAAAATCCCGGATGATCTGCTTGGCCGTTTGCAGATGACCGAAATTGTGGTCGTCGTCTCTGCTGTAAAAGAAATAGGCATAAGATAGTGACTCCACATCAAGGTGCAGGATCTCCGCAATACGGGCCATTTTCTCCGGTTCGTCATTGATGATGGCGCTAATCAACTGCTTAGTATTCATCTGACCATAGTCCTTCGTCCACAGATTGATGTAGGTTTTCAGAACATATTTAATCTGCTTGCAGCAGTCCACCGTCAGATCATCCTTTTCCTTAACGGTCACCATGATGAGCTTGGAGTCAGCGCTTTGTATTGTTTCGCGCTCCACATAATATATCTTGCCGGAGAGTGATATCTCCTCCACCGCACTGTCTTCAGTACTCCGAATATCTAGCTCTGCTACCAGATCACTTATGGGCAGACAACGTCCGTTGGGCCATTCGGCTGTGTTCAGGTTTCGTCCCAGTTCATCAAAAAGATAGATAGAGCACTGCACACGATCACGTATTATGGACAGAACACCATTGATGGAGCGATGTGATGCCTCAATGTGGGAGATGCGCTCAATGACCTCTGTGGCAAAATAGGTATTCTGTCGGCGATCCTCCAGAATTGCTTCCATGACCTCGCAGATGACATCACCGTATCTAAGCTCCAACCGCCGCTCCGGCATAATGATTAGCGGCATTTTCAGCTCGTTGGCCGTATCGATGAGACGCTGGTCTATATTCAATAGGATGCTCCCTACATAGAAAACAATGATACCGACCTCTCCTTCAAGGTGTAGCCGCCGGATGGCAGAGCACTGCATATCCACATTGTCCTTGGATAACATGAACGCCGTAATCATGATTTCCTGCCCAAAATGGCTGGAATAGCCGGGAAATTCTATGCCCATTCCCTCCTCATCGACGGACTCCATCACGCTGATGGAGGAGATGGTACGGTTGATGCCGGCCAGACCCGCTACCAACTTGGCACCCCGAAGAGAGGGCAATCTCATAATATCAGATATGGTTACACTCATTGCAGTTACTTCCTCCTTTCAGAACATCACACCTTTCGTATCCAATAAAGATAGCATTTTTCTACGAAAAGCACAAGATGGGGAATTCTGGCTTTTCTCGTAGTTGTGTCCCCGCCTAAGAGAAAGGCACGCTGAGCGCGTGCCTTTCTCTCACATCATATCACTTTTCAAGAAAATGATTCTTCTCGAAATTGTTTTTTACTTAATAGCGAACCTGAGGGCCGGTATAACCGACGCGCTTCAGGCAATCAAGCCAGCACTTGTTGGCATAGTGCGGCGCATCCCACCACTTATCATCGGAGGGCGCCAAAATCAGCTCAACCTTCATACCGACCTCAGTGGACGCGTTGTTTAAAGGATGTGCATAGTGGTTCTTGTCTAGACAAATCAGACTTATAATCTCAGGGACCGTAATGATGGCGGAGCCATCCCCACGACGCATGACCAGGTTTTCGTTCTGGAAATCGATGGTAAAGACACCCGTCTCTTCGCCATCAGTAATCTCAATGGTAGTCGTACCGCAGTCAAAGCCTGCGATAATCTGGGTGTCTTTCTTGAGGATCTTACCAACGCCGAATCTGCGGCAAGGTGTCACGCCATTCAAATATGTGAAGGGATCAGATGCCTTGTCAGCTGCAGCTTTTTCCAGTGCTTCGCCGACCTTCATGGCTCTTGTTACACAGCCCACGACGGAGTTTGCTTCAAATTCTGATTTGCACAGGGCCCAAGTGGAGAAGCCAATCTGGTTGTCAAAAACACCGCAGATGCCACGGGCGATTCTCTCAGACTCAGAGTCGCTGTCGCCATAAGCTACGATCTCATTGCAGGGGCCACCCGGCTTGCTGACGTTCAGCGTACCCATGCCGACCGGGTACGGAGCAAAGCCGCGGGCGGCATTCAGACTGGTGTTCAGCTCGGGCACAGCACGTCCATTGGCATCCACATCCAGGAATTTGATACGCTTAGCAGGATCGTCATTGGAATAGATTGCCACCAGCATGGGGGCAAAGGTATTAAATCCGCCCATCTCGCCAGAATAAAGGTATTTGACCTCTTTGCCCTCAGGGGCCAAGGCCTTCTTAAACGCTTCAAAGGAGGCAACACCATCGGGGCCAAAGGTACCCTTCTTCATAGCCTCAGGAGAACCCAGGCATGCGATCATTGCACCATAGGCGTTAACATCTACTGCGGCATCATCCAGAGAAAGCATGGTGACTTCAACATTTTTGTTTGCCGCTACCAGTTTCTCAAGGATCTCTACAGCAGTTTCCAATGGGCCGCCGCCGCCACCGCCAAGAAGTGTTGCGCCATACAGAATTTGCTTGATTTGTTTTTCTCCCAATACCGTAATCATTTTATAATCCTCCTTCAGTTTTAGTAATTTTCGCTATCATAAACACGGATTCGCCCTTATAGGCAGTAGATATGTTACCAGCATTTCTATATATATCGTATCAGCCGGGTTTTCATTTGTCGCTGTCCTTGAGGTTAAATAAAACCATAATTTTTTGTCAAAACAGATACCTCAAGCAATGTCAACGATAATGGCAGGAGTAAACCAAACAATTATGATGACCATGTCAGTGATTGTAAACTGCATATTTATAGGCGCAAACGGCCTTGTCATGTAAATACTTTTAGCTACAAACCGCACAGAGATGGATAAGGCTCTGATGCCAGGCATATCTATAGTGGTTGTGGCTATTATACTTGATCGCCTCACCCAAAGACTTGTCAAGAAAAGGAGGCGGGCAGCAATGAAAGATGAAAATATAATAAAAGTATAAAATGTATCATATCTGAATAATTTCGTCGTAATTTTTGTAAATATAGTTTGTAATACCATTATGAAGTGATGAAATTGCACCGTACTGCAATCGAACAGCTTCATAAACGGAAGCGGAAGAAAAATAGAAAGCAACTCTCATTATACGAGGAACTCGGGTCTCCGAATTTAGTCCTTTTTATTTTATTCTTTGTACATATATGCAAAAAAGCCTTAAAAGTTTTAAGTAAATCACAAGCATACAAATATATGCTTTAAGTTCTATCTATCATACAAAAGATAATGGGCTTGCCTATAGAATTATTCAATAGATGAGTGATGCATCATTGAAATTATTTATATCAGGAGGGAGACTATGAAGGAATATTTAAAAATCGCCAACGATCCGATCCTATGGCTGATGTGCTTACCTGTGGTTGTTTTAGTAGCAGTCCAAGCAGTTATATTTACTAAGAGGGCTTTCCAGACAGCCCATATTGTCAAGCTTACGAAAGAAGAATGCTGGCACGCATTCAGAGTAGGAGCCATATCTGCTATAGGCCCTGCTATTGCCGTTTTTATCGTTATGCTGGGTATGATGGCTGTGGTCGGTGCTCCCGTTACTTGGATGAGGCTTGCAATTATCGGTGCCGCACCCACGGAACTCACCGCTTCGGCAATGGGAGCCAAAGCTATGGGTGTTGAGTTTGGATCAGCGGATTATGGAGTGCTTCAATATGCCAATTCAGTTTGGGCAATGACACTAAACGGCAGCGGCTGGTTATTATTCTGCGGATTATTTACTCATAAGCTGGATTCATTAAGGGATAAGATTGCCGGCGGCAATACAAAGCTGATGGGTGAAATAGGCGGGGCTGCCATGCTTGGCACGATGGCTTATCTTACTACCGGACACATATTAGCGGGCGGTGGAAGGCTTATAGCTTCAGTTATAGCAGGTTTGGCAATGGCAGTATTGGTTAATATATCCAGGAAGGTCCCGGGTCTTACAGAATATAACTTAGGCATTGCCATGCTGATAGGAATGTTTACATCTGTATTGATAATAGGTTTTTAATAAAGGGGGCAACATAAATGGAAGATAAATTATTGAATGAAAGTTATGAGCAATCCTTTACCAAGCATATAATAGGTGCAGGAAGATGGACCCTTCTATTGTCCGTACCCTTATGCTTTTTACCGGCAATCTATCTATGGATACGCTATGGCGCTTTGCCGCCTCTTGGCTCCATATTGACGGGCTGGTTTTTAATAGCCTCTATATATGGCTCTTGGTATATAGTTGAACCGATATCCTATTTCCCTATATTAGGGCTTTCGGGAACCTATATGTCCTTTTTGAGCGGAAATATTGCCAACATGAGAGTACCTTGCGCCGCAGTGGCCCAGGAGGTATTAAAGGTTGAGCCGGGTTCCAAAAAAGCTGAATTGGTTGCCACGATAGGCATAGCAGGGTCTATAATAACAAACCTTCTTGTAGTCACTCTGGCGGCAGTAGCAGGCAACGAGCTATTCAAATATTTCCCTCCCATAGTGGTAAAAGCTCTTGATTTTGTTCTTCCTGCTATATTCGGTGCATTGTTTGTAATGTTCTCGATAAAGTATCCTAAATATGGAGTATTTGCTATAGGAATAGGAATGTTTCTGTTAGGTGTTGTAAAGGTTTTGCCTACTTGGGCTATCATACCTATATGCATATTTACAACTATAGGCTATGCGATAACTTCATTTAAAAGAAAAAATAAAGCTGATCAGAGCAGAGAGGTGTAAGCATTGAATAACAAAGATATATTAAAGTATATCGACAGAGACGAAACAGTAGCGCTTCTTCAGGAAATGGTGCAGTTCAAAACCGTTAATGAGCCTGGAGATGAGAAGCCTTTGGCAGAATTCATCAAGGCAAAGCTGGAGGCTTTTGGGATTGATGCTTACATAGATGATGTAAGCGACAATAGAGCCAATGTAATAGGAAGAATAAAAGGCAGCGGTGAAAGAGAAGCTCTTTTATTCAACGGGCATTTGGATACGGTGCCCCCGGGAGATATTGAGTGGAAGCATAGTCCGTACAGCGGAGCATTAGAGGATGGGAAAATATACGGGCGAGGCTCGGCGGACATGAAGGGTGGACTGGCTGCCATGCTAATGGCTCTTAAGGCTGTTAAAAAGGCAGGCTTGGAGCTCAAAGGAGATTTCATATACAGCGCTACTGCAGGCGAAGAGACGGACAGCATAGGGGCCGTTAAGTTTGTTAAAGACGGCGGCCTTGATGGAGTAGGCGCCATAATAATTGGAGAGCCGAGCTCCTGCGGCGTGAATGCAGCAGAAAAAGGAGCATTTTGGATAGAGATAACAACCTATGGGAAAACCGCTCACGGTGCCTTCCCCGAGAAAGGAATAAATGCAGTTGTAAACATGAATGCACTGCTTTCTGAGCTTATAAGCTATAAATTCAAGTATGAAGACAATGAAATATTAGGGCATCCAACCATGAATATCTCTACAATAAAAGGCGGGGTCAAGACCAATGTGGTGCCCGACAAATGCAGTGTGACCATTGATATGAGGACAGTGCCGGGAATGCATCACGGTGACATAATAAAAGATTTTGAAAAGATGATAAGCAAGCTGGCTTCCGACATCGATGATTTCAAGGCAGATATTAAAGTATTGAACGACAGGGCTGCAGTAGAAACAAAGGCATCCCATCCCTTTGTAAAGTTAGCAGTGGATACTGTAAGGGAAGAGTTTAATAAAGATATTAAAGCCGCAGGTGTTAATTTTTACACCGATGCCTCCGTATTCTTGCCGGCAAAAGAGCTGCCCTGCATATTCTATGGACCGGGGGATGCTAATATGGCCCATCAGCCTAACGAACATGTAACTGTAGACAGCCTTATGGAAGCGGTACATTTCTATTGCGCAATGATAGAGAGATATCTGGTTCTATGAATCTAAACTCGCTTCGAAAACCCTATGGAGATCAGTAGAACCGGTAAGCAAGAGCATGTGCGCTGAAGTACATGCTCTTAAACTATATACAACACCAGGATTTGTAATTTTCATGTGAACTATCAAGTGTTATAATATTTTGGGGTGGTAATATGGGAGTAACCGTTAGAGAAATTCTTCAGTCACAATATTTTTCAGGCTATAGAATATTAGCCGGGAAGGAAGCTTTAGATCTGAAAGCACAGGCCGTTGTTCTTTTTGATGCCCCCGATGGATACAAATGGTTTAAAGGCAAGGAATTCGTCATTACCTCAGGATATCTTTTCAAGGACAATACTGAGCTTTTCAAGGAAGTGATAATGCACCTTTTCAAGCATAAATCCGCTTGAAAAATATACTGAAAGAATTGGAAGCAAATATATCCAATTATTATTTTAAAATAGGCATAGGAGATCCGGAAAAGGATATATGCAATATGAAGAAAAGCTATATGGAGGCTCTAAAGGCAATCGAGATAGGCTCGCATATCTATCCCGATTCAAGTATTGTGGCCTTTGAAGACCTTGGGCCCTTTGGACTGATCAGAGTAGAGAACATGCAGAGAAAAAGCTTCGGAAGCAATTTTAAAAATATATATCCTTTATTGGACGAGGAAAATGCAGAGGAATTGCTTGAGACCCTCAAAGCATTTCTGGAAAGTGAATCAAATTATAATATTGCAGCAAAAAAGCTATATCTTCATAGCAATACCGTAAGATACAGGATTGGCAAGATACAGCAATTGTGCAATATTGACCTGGAGGATTCGACGGAGAGATTAAAGGCTGAAATCGCCTTGAAGTTTATAAATATGGTGAAAAAGTAAGACTGTGATTTATATATCAATATAAAGGTTGTTAGGCTTGTTGCTAGAATTCATAGTGAGACCACATGCTGATGATTTTTACCGTTTGCATGTCTTCAATGACTTCATAGACAAGCCGATGCTGGATATTGATTCTGCGAGAATATGCACCTTGTAAATCGCCTTGAAGCTTTTCATATGGCGGCGGCGATTGATAAGGATTTTTTCGTAATATATCAATGAGTGCTTTGGCTTTATTGTCAAGTTTGCCAGCTTTCAGCTTT
The DNA here is from genome assembly GCF_058315355.1 of Lutispora sp. QWL-02. Classification (NCBI taxonomy): domain Bacteria; kingdom Bacillati; phylum Bacillota; class Clostridia; order Lutisporales; family Lutisporaceae; genus Lutispora; species Lutispora sp. QWL-02. Next base: position 3,895,095 of record NZ_CM177762.1, on the reverse strand, counting down.
GGTATATCTTTTAAAGTATTTTTATCATAAACGATGGAATACATTACCATTCGACCTCGTTTTCAGAAATACATTCATCAATTGGTGTTTTTAAGCCTTCCATGATGCGTTCGCGCATATTCGGAATGGAGCATAGATAAAGTGTTTCCATCAAGCCGTTATAATCATCTTCACTGATAATTACTGCATTTCCGTCTTTAGTGCTGATGTTGACAGGCTCATTATATTTTATTGTTTGTTCCAACATGTTAAACAGATTCTTTCTGAAATTAGTGATATTTGTATTAATCATGCCATATACCTCCAATCTATCTTGTATGTACATTATAATGTACGCAAATGATATTGTCAATGTTAATGTACATTATAATGTACACTTTTGTTTTAAATAAAAATTTATCTTAGTACATTGACAAACTCCTGGGCTGCTGCAGGGAGGGGGATGTCTTTGTGTATCAGCAGCCCCAGGCATCTGGGGCTTATATTTTCTTTGAGATTTATCTGAAAAAGGCTGCCTTCACCCATGGCAAGGGAGGCAGCTTCTTTTGTCACATAGGATATGCCAAGGCCTATCTTTGCCATATCTATCAACAGGTCCACACTGGACAACTCGATTTCGGGCTTTACATTTAAACCATGCTGCTGAAACAGCTTATCGAAAAAAACTCTTGTATTGGTGTTTTTTTCTAAAGCCAGCAAAGGGTATTGTGAAAGCTCTGCCAGAGATATAGTCTTTCCCTTCAGCTGTTCATACTTTTTTCCTGCTGTAAAAATATCATCGACCTGTTTCAGTATCCGGACTTCAAAGCTCTTATACTTATTTTCCTCATCTATATTCACAACTGCCAAATCGACTTCGCCCTTTTGCAAAAGGCTTGTGCACACCGGGGAGGTTCTGTTTATTATATGGATTTTGATATTGGGGTACAAATCGTTGTATTTTTCTATATAAGGCAGCAGGAAATGCCGGCATATGGTGTCGCTGGCGCCTATCCTGACCTCCCCTTCCTTGAGGTTCTGAATCTCGTCCAAAAGCCGCTCTCCTTTGGAAAAAAGGTTGACGGCTTGCTCCACATATGCAAAAAGCTTTTCTCCCTCCGCAGAAAGCCTTATATTTTTTGTATTTCTTATAAAAAGCCTGCTGCCCAGCTTTGCTTCAAGAGTTTTTATGGATTGGCTCACCGCCGATTGGGAAATATAAAGCTTGGAGGCAGCTTCTGAAAAGCTTTTGTACCTGCCTACATAGTAAAAAACCTTGTAAAGCTCGAAATTGACATCCATATATAAGCCCTCCTTATAAATAACATTAGAAACATTAATTATTATAATTAATAATACTATGCTAAACTTTAATTGTAAAGCACTGAAAACTCGAAGCTTTTGCAATCGTTATCAGCTAGCAAAACAAATGATTGCGGCAAAAACAAAATTTAAACGGGATAAATAAAAATGGGAGTGAAATATATATGAACAATGTAAGACGAATATTCGTGGAGAAAAAGCCTGATTTTGCAGTAGAAGCAAAATCTCTTCTGGCAGATTTGAAGGAGAATTTGGGAATAAAAGGACTTGAAGCTTTAAGGATAATAAGGAGATATGATGTAGAGGGCATAAGCGATGAGGTTTATGAAAAGGCCAGAAATACCATCTTTTCCGAACCGCCCATAGATTTCGTATATGATGAAGAATTGAAGAACGATGAAAAGGATGAAGTATTCGGAGTGGAGTATCTGCCCGGCCAATATGACCAGCGGGCTGATTCGGCTGCTCAATGTCTTCAGATAATAAGCATAAAAGACAAGCCGGTCGTCAGGACTGCCAATATTATAGTGCTGAAAGGGAGCATATCGGAGCAGGAGCTTTCAAAAATCAAATCCTATTATATAAATCCCGTTGAGATGAGGGAGGCAGCTCTCGGAAAATTCAGCAGCTTGGCATCTGAGGCTCAAATTCCTGAAAACGTTATGGTTTTAGAGGGCTTTATCCACGAAACAGCCGAAGGGCTTAAAGCCTTGCAAAGCAGGCTGGGTCTTGCTATGAGCCTTGAAGATCTGGCTTTTTGTCAGGATTATTTCAAAAAAACTGAGAAAAGGAACCCTACTATCACTGAGATAAGGGTTATTGATACCTATTGGTCCGATCACTGCAGACATACCACCTTTGACACAATAATCGATGAGGTTGCTATTGATGAGGGTAAATACAAAGATGTGATCCAAAAAGCCTTTGGGCTTTATTCGGAAGGAAGAAGCTTTGTATATCAAGAAAAGAAGAAAGAAATATGCCTTATGGATATGGCCCAGATGGCTATGAAAGAGATGAGAAAGAGAGGCCAACTGGAGGATCTGGAAATATCCGATGAAATAAACGCCGCCAGCATCGAAGTGGAAGCAGAGGTTGACGGCAAGACGGAAAAATGGCTGGTCATGTTCAAAAATGAGACACACAACCATCCCACCGAGATAGAGCCTTTCGGCGGAGCTGCCACATGCTTGGGCGGCGCCATAAGGGACCCTCTTTCGGGAAGGTCTTATGTTTATGGAGCTATGAGGATCAGCGGAAGCGGCGATCCCAGGACCCCTGTAGCTGATACCATAACCGGCAAGCTGCCCCAGAGAAAGATAACTACAGGTGCCGCAGCGGGCTACAGCTCCTATGGCAATCAGATAGGCCTTGCAGCAGGGCAAATAGCGGAGGTTTACCATGAAGGCTTTGTTGCCAAGAGGATGGAATTAGGAGCTGTGGTTGGAGCGGCTCCCAAGTCTAATGTGGTAAGGAAGGCTCCTTCTGCCGGCGATGTTGTAATCTTGCTGGGAGGAAGGACCGGAAGAGACGGCTGCGGCGGAGCTACAGGCTCTTCGAAGGAGCATGATGAGAAATCCCTTGAAACCAGCGGAGCAGAGGTGCAAAAAGGGAATGCGCCTACAGAGCGAAAAATCCAGAGGCTTTTCAGAGATCCAAAGGTCAGCACTATGATAAAGAAATGCAACGACTTCGGCGCAGGCGGAGTATCTGTGGCTATCGGAGAATTGGCGGACGGGCTCCATATAAATCTTGATGCGGTGCCGAAGAAGTATGAAGGCCTGGATGGGACTGAGCTGGCCATATCCGAATCCCAGGAGCGAATGGCGGTTGTCATAAGCCCCGAGAATGAAGAGGAGTTTATCCGGATGGCGGTTGAAGAAAATCTGGAAGCCGTTGCGGTGGCTCATGTGACCGATGGAAACAGGCTGACCATGATGTGGAGAAACAATCCCATAGTGGATATCAGCAGAGAGTTTTTAGATACCAACGGCATAAGGCAAAAGACCAATGTAAGAATAGCAATGCCTCAAGGAGAAGATATTTTCAGCGGCAGAAAAGCCGATGTTTCAGATATGAAAAAAGCCTGGCTGGAGAATTTGGAGGACTTGAACGTATGCAGCCAAAAAGGGCTCGTGGAGAAATTTGACTCTACTGTTGGTTCCAATACTGTTTTGATGCCCTTTGGAGGGAAGCATCAGGCGACGCCCAGCGAAGGGCTTTTGATGAAGCTTCCTGTACTGAGCGGAAATACAAGCACCGGGACGGTGATGACCTATGGCTACAATCCCTATATATCAAGCTGGAGCCCTTTCCATGGCGCCATATATGCTGTAGTCCATGCCGTATCAAAGGTCGTAGCAATGGGCGGAGATTATAAGAGGGTCAGATTGACCCTCCAGGAGTATTTTGAAAAGTTAGGCAGGGATGAGGAGAAATGGGGCAAGCCCTTCGCTGCTCTATTAGGAGCCTATATGGCTCAGAAGCATCTGGGCATACCCGCTATAGGAGGCAAGGACAGCATGTCCGGAACATTCCTGGATTTGAACGTGCCTCCTACTTTGGTGGCTTTCGCGCTGGCTCCCATGAATGTAGAGCATGCAGTGTCCCAGGAGTTCAAAGGCAACCGCAGCCAAATTGTGTTATTGCCTGTGAAAAGGGATGAAGAAGGCTTGCCGGATTTTGAAAGCTTAAAAGAAACCTATGATAGAGTACATGAATTGGTCAAAGCGGGCCATGTGCTTTCCGCTTCCACTGTAAAAGAAGGCGGTGCCGCTGCTGCGCTGACTAAAATGTGCTTTGGGAATAGAATAGGTATGAAAGTTTTTGGGAATTATGATTACGAAAAGCTTTTTATGCCTGATTTCGGCTCTTTTATATTGGAATTCGGAATGGAAGTTGATCTATCCGTGCTATTGCCGGGCATTTCACACATCCGCCTGGGTGAAACCTGGAATAAAGAGATAATAGATGTAAATGGCATAGTAATAGAACTGGCAGAAGCTCATGACCGCTGGAGCAGACCTTTGGAATCTATATTCCCGGCCAAGGCGGAAAAAGCAGATAGTGTATTTGAAGTGGAATACAAGGGGAGAAATACCCAAAAGCCGGTCATAAAGTCTCCGGCACCCAGAGTTCTGATACCTGTATTTCCGGGCACCAATTGCGAGTATGATACCGCAAGAGCTTTTGAAGATGCCAAAGCCAAAGCGGACATAATGGTGATAAAGAATATTACTCCAAAGGATATTGAGGAATCGGTAAAAGAATTGGCCAGGAGGATAAGGGCTTCTCAGATACTGGCATTCCCCGGAGGCTTCAGCGGAGGGGATGAGCCTGACGGCTCCGGTAAATTTATTGCGGCGGTATTCAGGAATGATTACGTGAAGGAGGCCGTCATGGAGCTTTTAAACAACCGGGACGGCTTGATAATAGGAATATGCAATGGTTTCCAGGCGCTTATAAAGCTGGGACTCCTGCCCTACGGCGAGATAAGGGATATTGACGAGAGCAGTCCGACTCTGACCTATAATAAAATAGGACGCCATGTATCTCAGCTGGTGAGCACAAAGGTGACCTCAACCTTATCGCCATGGTTTGCCTATTCTAACGTAGGAGATATTCATACGATACCTGTGTCCCATGGAGAAGGCAGATTTGTAGGGGACGAGGAGCTGATAAAGGAACTGGCAAGAAAAGGCCAGATAGCTGCTCAATATGTGGATGAAGAGGGACGCCCCTCAGCGGAATTCCCTCATAACCCCAACGGTTCTGCTAACGCAATAGAGGCCATAACCAGCCCGGACGGCAGAATCCTCGGCAAGATGGCTCATTCTGAGAGAGTGGCGAAATATGTATATAAAAATGTGCCGGGCAATAAAGAACAAAGCATATTCAGAGCCGGAGCAGATTACTTCTCCAAATAACACGAATGATAAATATGATAGTGATGAGCATAGTTCGTATTTAAATGTATTAAATAACAAATTAATGATAAATAGTTCGAAAAAAGCTTGACGGTTTGTCCTGTTATATGATAGTATTAATTTGTCGATAAAACTTATATCGCATTGAATTACTCATATAATATCGGGAATATGGCCCGAAAGTTTCTACCAAACAGCCGTAAATTGTTTGACTATGAGTGAAATGTACGATCCATGTTTTTGGATGGGTTTCACTGCCCATCCATTTTATTTTTGTCACACAATAACGGAAAGGGGAATAATATCTTGGAAAAGTACTTCAGACTCAAAGAAAACAACACTACAGTGAAAACAGAAATTATCGCAGGCATCACGACCTTTGTAACAATGGCCTACATAATTTTTGTAAACCCATCTATTCTTAAAATGGCAGGAATGAATTTAGAAGGCGCTTTAGGTGATGCGGCAATTCCCTTCAATGCATTCAACGACCCTGTTGTAGGCTCAGTAATGGCTGCTACATGTATTTCAGCAGCAATAGGAACGTTGATAATGGGGCTTTATGCCAACTATCCTTTTGCTCAGGCTCCGGGAATGGGACTCAATGCATTTTTCGCATTTTCAGTAGTTTTAGGCATGAGCTATACCTGGCAGCAAGCTTTAGCGGCAGTTTTCATCTCAGGTTTGGTATTTATACTTATTACTCTTACTAAGATCAGAGAAATGATAATTGACTCTATACCCATGTCTCTTAAGCATGCAGTAAGCGGCGGTATAGGATTGTTTATAGCACTTATAGGATTTAAAAACGCAGGGATCATAGTTGCCAATCCTGCAACATTAGTGGGCTTTGGGGACTTGACGGCTCCAAATACTCTTTTGGCTATATTCGGACTTTTTCTTACGGCAATACTCATGAGCAGAAATATAAAAGGCTCTATGCTCTTAGGAATTCTTGCTACGACTTTGGTCGGCATTTTTACCGGCGTGGTTGCCATTCCTGAAGGCTTCAGCCTGGTATCCGCTCCGCCCAGCATATCCCACACCTTTATGAAGATGGATTTTGCAGGCTTATTAAAGATCGGAGAAGGGGCCACTCTTGCAACGGCAATCACCAGCATTTTAACAGTTATACTTTCTTTTTCATTCGTAGATATGTTTGATACTATAGGAACTTTAGTAGGAACAGCTTCAAAAGCAAACATGATGGATAAGGACGGCAAGCTTCCAAGGGTCAATAAGGCCTTGTTGGCAGATGCTGTTGCAACTTCAGCAGGTGCTATGCTTGGGACATCTACAGTTACCACATATGTTGAAAGCGCCGCAGGAGTATTGGAGGGCGGCAGAACAGGGCTCACTTCTGTGGTTACCGCTGCATTGTTCATATTGGCTTTGTTCTTTGCTCCATTGGTAGGCCTGGTGCCTTCAGAGGCTACGGCTCCTGCTCTTATCATAGTAGGAGTTTTGATGATGAGTGCATTGAAAGAGATCGATTTCAATGATTTTTCAGATGCTTTTCCTGCATTCCTCACAATAGTTATGATGCCTTTCAGCTACAGCATTGCAAATGGAATAGCAGCAGGAATGATCGCATATCCCGTTATAAAGATTGTTACAGGCAAGCATAAGGATGTTCATCCTGTGGTTTATATCTTGGCATTATTGTTTATACTGAGATTTGCTACGATGGCTGGTTGATGTAAATTGCGAATCCGATTAGAGCTAGACTTTAATCGGATTCTTTCAACAAATGGGAAGAGTTTTTAACTAGGAGGGAGATACATGGATAAAAATCCAAAGGTTGCAATCATAATGGGAAGCGACTCAGATTTGCCCATAGTGGCAAAAGCCATAAAGGTTCTGAAGGAATTCAAGGTTGATTTTGAAGTAAGGGTAATATCTGCCCACAGAACACCGGATAGGGCTTCCGCCTTTGCAAAGGGGGCAGAAGCAGAGGGCTTCGACGCGATCATAGCGGCGGCCGGCAAAGCTGCTCATTTGCCCGGGGTGCTGGCAGCATATACTGTACTTCCGGTGATAGGGATACCTATCAAATCCTCTGCTCTGGACGGGATGGATGCTTTATTATCCATAGTTCAGATGCCTTCGGGCATACCGGTGGCCACAGTGGGGATCGACGGAGCAGAAAATGCAGGGCTTCTTGCTGTAGAGATGCTTTCGATAAAGTACGAATTTTTGAGAAAAGCCTTAAAGCTCCATAGGGAGAATATGGAGCAGGAAGTAATAAAAAAAGACGAAAGAGTAAGTGAAGAAGAATTTTAATTAGAACTCAGAACTCAGGGTTTTAGGGTAGGGCGCTGGAGCTAGAAGGAATACCCTAATGCCGGAGGCTAGCGGCTAGAAGCTAGAGACTAAAAAAGGAGATTATAAAATGTGTGGAATAGTTGGTATCTATGATAAGGGCAATATAAATGCAGCTAACGGAGCTTATTACGGCCTGGTGGCTTTGCAGCACAGAGGCCAGGAAAGTGCAGGCATTGCTATAAATAATGATGGCATAATAACCTGCTATAAGGATATGGGCTATGTAAATGAGGTATTTGACGATAAGATATTGAGCCTTTTGAAGGGAGACATGGCCATAGGACATGTGCGCTACTCGACTTCAGGCGCAAGCTTTGCAGCCAACGCCCAGCCTATTTTGATCAAATTTAAGAATGGAAACCTGGCTATGGCTCACAACGGCAACCTGGTAAATGCGGAAGCGTTGAGAGAGCAGCTGGAGGATCAAGGCATGATCTTCAGCACCACCACAGATAGTGAAGTGATAGCGGCACTGATAGCCAGAAACTATAAAGGCGATATCGTTAACGCAATTCAAGATACCATGGACATGGTAAAGGGCTCCTATGCTTTGGTTATAATGACAGTTGACAAGCTCATAGCCGTAAGAGACGGTTATGGTCTCCGCCCATTGGTCATCGGGAAGCTTGATGATGGCTACGCATTGGCTTCGGAAAGCTGCGCTCTTGATACTCTGGGCGCGGAGTTCATGAGGGATGTGAAGCCGGGTGAGATAATAGTCATAGATAAGGATGGAATGAAAAGTATACAAAGCAGCATCACGATACCAAAGAAGGGCTGCTTATTTGAATATATATATTTTGCAAGGCCTGACAGCATTATTGACGGTATCAGCATGTACAAGGCAAGAGAAAATGCAGGGAAAATACTTGCCTCAGAGCAGCCTGCCATAGCCGATACGGTTATTTCGGTGCCGGATTCAGGAACCCCGGCTGCCATAGGCTATGCAAATCAATCGGGAATTCCGTATTCCGTTGGCTTGATAAAGAATAGATATGTAGGCAGAACCTTTATTCAGCCGACCCAATCCATGAGGGAGCTTGGCGTTAAGCTTAAGCTCAATCCCTTGAAGGGCAATATTAAGGGAAAAAGAGTGGTAATGGTGGATGACAGCATAGTGAGAGGAACGACAAGCAGAAAGATCGTCAAGGCATTGAGGGATGCCGGAGCAACTGAAGTTCATGTGAGAGTCGCCTCACCGCCGGTGATACATTCCTGCCACTATGGCATAGACACTCCTACAACTGAGGAATTGGTCGGAGCAATAAACCCTTTGGAAAAGATAAGAAAGTATATCGGAGCAGACAGCTTGGGCTACTTGAGCCTGAAAGGACTGCTGGCTTCTGTGGACAGCGATGGCGAGGGCTATTGCACCGCATGCCTCAACGGAGAATATCCGATACCGTTAGACTGCCGAAGATAGGCGGATGGCTTTAGGGTATTCCTTATAGGCCAGGGCTCAGGATTCAGAGCTCAGAACTCAGGAAATTAGGGTTGAGCTCTGGCGGCAGGAGGTCACAGAGTATGTAAAAACTTAACGAATAATATAATTTCCATTCCGTGATTTTTGGTGTAAAGTTCAGTGCCTTTCAGTGGTTCAATAAACCCCAGAGGCATACCTGATTATTAATAGAAGAGGTGAATATAAATGGATGATAGATTGACTTATAAGAACGCCGGAGTAGACGTCGAAGCCGGATATGAAGCGGTCAAGCTTATGAAGGAGCATGTGAAAAAGACCAATATACCCGGCGTCATGGGCAACCTGGGAAGCTTCGGAGGCTTCTTTATGCCCAATTTATCAGGCATGAAAGAGCCGGTTTTGGTCTCCGGAACCGACGGAGTAGGAACAAAGCTTCAGATAGCCTTCATGATGGATAAGCATGACACCATAGGCATTGACTGTGTCGCTATGTGTGTAAATGATATAGCCTGCCACGGAGCAAAGCCCCTGTTTTTCCTTGACTACATAGGCACAGGCAGGCTTAACCCCAAAAAAGCAGAAGCCATTGTCAAAGGGATATGCGACGGCTGCATAGATGCGGGCTGCGCCTTGATAGGAGGAGAGACTGCGGAGATGCCCGGCTTTTATCAGGATGAGGAGTATGACCTCGCAGGCTTTGCCGTAGGTGCAGTAGATAAGCCTAAGGTCATCAACGGAGAAAAGATGGAGCAGGGTGATGTTATCATAGGGCTTCAATCCAGCGGTATACATAGCAATGGATACTCTTTGGTAAGGAAGCTTTTCTTTGGAGTCAATGATTATAAAGTAGATCATAAATTCCCGGAGCTTACGGGCTTACTTGGCGAAGAACTGCTAAAGCCTACAAGAATATATGTAAAAACCATCCTCAGCCTTATAGAAGGGCATGATATAAAGGGGATAGCGCATATAACCGGCGGCGGATTTATTGAGAACATTCCCAGAACCATCCCGCAGGGCTTAAAAGCAAAAATAGAGATGGGAAGCTGGGAGATACTCCCGATATTCAAGCTTATGAAGGATTTAGGCAAGATTGAAGATCAGGTATTATATAATACATTCAACATGGGGATAGGCCTTGTCATGATGGTGGACAAAGCTGAAGCAGACAGCGTAATGGCTTCCCTTAAGGCTATGGGAGAAAAGGCATACATTATTGGAGAGATCGCAGCGGGAGAAGGGGGTATGGAGCTTTGCAAAAAATAAGGATTGGTGTTTTGATTTCCGGCGGCGGCACTAATCTTCAAGCTTTGATTGATGACATCGAAAAGGGAAAGATAAAGGGCGCAATCTCTATAGTCATATCTGATAAAAAAGATGCCTATGGCTGTGATCGAGCCAAAAAACATGGAATAGAAGCCATAGTCATAGATAAAAAGAGCTTCTGTGATAATGATGAATTCATGGACTGCCTTATAGATGAATTGGAAAAACACAAAGTAGACTTAGTGGTATTGGCCGGATTCTTAAGTATCTTGTCCAAAGCATTTATAGAAAAATACAGGAATAGGATAATGAACGTACATCCTTCCCTCATACCTGCTTTTTGCGGCAAGGGCTATTATGGGCAAAAGGTTCATAAAGCGGTGCTGGAATACGGAGCCAAGATTTCCGGTGCTACTGTTCATTTCGTTGATGAAGGAGCAGATACAGGCCCCATAATTTTGCAGCAAGCTGTGGGGGTAGAGGATGATGATACACCGGAAGCCCTGGCAGCCAGGGTGCTGGAGGCTGAACATAAGCTGCTGCCCGAAGCAGTAAGGCTGTATTGTGACGGCAAGCTCGAGATAGAAGGCAGAAAAGTTAGAATTAACACGGGCAAATAGGCTGATAGGATTTGAGTATGCCGCTGGGGTCCTGGAAACGGGGAACACGGAATTACACTGAATCTTTCACGGATTTTCACGGAGGAAAGAGAACCGTTTAAAGACGCTGATATTATGGTAAATAGTTCGTTTATCATGATAATATTCTAGCGTACCAGCGATGAAGCAATAAGTTAGAATAAACACAGCTTTCGTGAAATTTAGTGAACCCTTTAGTGCCTTTTCGTGGTTAAATAAGACCCGTAAGGAATGCCCTAATGCTAGAGGCTAGCAGCCAGAAGCTAGTGGCTGACCTAAGAGGGTAAAATAAAAATGAAAGGTGATAGTTATGATAAAACGTGCACTGATAAGTGTTTCAGATAAAACCGGCATAATCGATTTTGCTAAAAAGCTGGACGAAAAGGGCATAGAGATAATATCAACGGGAGGTACTGCAAAGGCATTATCTGATGAAGGCATTAAGGTCATATCCATATCCGACGTTACGGGCTTTCCGGAATGTCTGGACGGAAGGGTAAAGACTCTTCACCCCAACATATTCGCCGGCTTGCTCGCCATGAGAGAAAAGCGGGATCATATGGAGACCTTAGAAAAGCTACACATCAACACCATTGATATGGTGGTGGTAAACCTCTATCCCTTCAAGAAAACTATAGAAAAGGATGGAGTGCTCCTTGAGGAAGCCATTGAAAACATTGATATAGGCGGTCCATCCATGCTTAGAGCAGCAGCCAAAAACTATAAGCATGTAGCTGTCATTACCGACCCATCGGATTATGATATGGTTTTGGATGAAATCATGAAAACAGGCCAAGTGACAGATAAAACAAGATTTAAGCTGGCAGCTAAGGTTTTCAATCATACCGCTCATTATGACGCTCTCATAGCTTCTTATCTATGGGAAAAAGCTGAGATGGAGAAGTATCCGCAGCTTCTGACCCTTACCTATGAGAAGGCACAGGACTTGAGATATGGTGAAAACCCTCATCAAAGCGCGGCCTATTATAAGGACGCATTGAAAACTACCGGCAGGCTCCATAATGCAGAGCAGTTAAACGGCAAGGAGCTTTCCTATAATAATATAAATGATGCAAATGCTGCTTTGGAGCTTTTAAAGGAGTTTAATGAGCCTGCCTGCATAGCCGTCAAGCATGCTAATCCTTGCGGCGCAGGTGTGGGAAAGAATATTTTCGAGGCATATGAGAAAGCCTATGAAGGAGATTCCATATCTATCTTTGGCGGCATCGTAGCTGTCAATGAAGAGATTGATGAAAAGACGGCTGAAGAATTGGCTAAGATATTCCTGGAGATAGTTATAGCACCTTCATATAGCGATAGGGCTTTGGAAATCTTGAGAGAAAAGAAAAATCTGAGAGTTTTGAAGCTGGAGGATATAAGGATCAGACCTGAAGAGGCTTATGAGCTGAAGAGGGTATCCGGCGGTCTGCTGATTCAGGATTCTGACTACAAGGATTTCTCCGCTGAAGACATAAGCTATGTGACTGAGAAGAAGCCTACAGAACAAGAGATGAAGGACTTGCTATTTGCTTGGAAGGTAGTAAAGCATGTAAAGTCCAACGCTATTGTAATAGCCAAGGATGGAAGGACATTAGGCGTAGGGCCCGGCCAGACGAACAGGATCTGGTCTGCAGAAATGAGTATAGACAGGGCTGGAGAACAGGTAAAAGGAGCAGTTATGGCATCCGATGCATTCTTCCCCTTTCCGGATGTCGCAGCTGCCGCAGCCAATGCCGGTATAAGAGCCATCATCCAGCCCGGTGGCTCTTTAAAGGACAAGGACTCTGTTGAGGTATGCAATAAAGAAGGCATAGCCATGATATTTACAGGAATGAGACATTTCAAACATTAAGAGAGGTGAAATGTATGAAGGTTTTGGTAGTTGGAAGCGGCGCCAGAGAGCATGCTATTATATGGAAACTGCTTCAAAGCCCAAAGGTAAGCTACATCTGCTGTGCTCCGGGCAATGGAGGCATAAGGCAGATGGCGGAATGTGTCAATATAAAAGCCGATAATGTGGAAGGTTTATGCCGGTTTGCTAAGAATAATAAAATAGATCTTACCGTAGTAGGGCCTGAGCTGCCCTTAAGCCTTGGAATAGTTGACTATTTCCAAAGCCGAGGCCTGAGGATATTCGGGCCTGCTCAAAATGCGGCTTTATTGGAAAGCAGCAAAGCCTTTGCAAAGGACTTGATGCAAAAATATGATATACCTACTGCAAGATACAAGACCTATGAGGATGCAGCTTTGGCCAGGATGGACGCGGAAAGCTTCGGACTTCCTGTGGTTATAAAGGCGGACGGCTTGGCAGCAGGCAAAGGGGTAATAATTGCCGGCACAAAAGAAGAAGCCGTAAAAGCCATAGATGATATAATGATGGATAAGCATTTTGGGGATGCAGGGAACAAGGTGGTTATAGAAGAGTTTTTACAAGGCAAGGAGGCCTCTATATTGGCCTTTGTAGACGGCAAAACTGCTTTGCCGATGGTGAGCGCACAGGATTATAAGAGAGTCTTTGATAACGATAAGGGGCTCAACACAGGAGGAATGGGCGCCATCTCTCCGGCACCTCATTATGATGACAAGACGGCGGCTATTGCTATGGAGAAGATCATAATCCCCACTGTAGAGGCTATGAATAAGGAAGGCAGACCCTATAGGGGTGTGCTATACTTTGGATTGATGATTACTGAGAACGGACCTAAGGTAATAGAGTACAACTGCCGCTTCGGAGATCCGGAGACAGAGGCAGTGCTCCTAAGATTGGAAAGCGATTTGGCGGAGATAATGGAAGCAGTTATAGAAGAAAGGCTTCATGAGATTGATGTAGAGTGGAATGATGATGCGGCCGTGTGCGTGGTAATGGCTTCGGGAGGTTACCCGGAGAATTATGAAAAAGGCCATGAGATAAAAGGGCTGACGGCTGCAGAAGAAGGAATCATATTCCATGCAGGGACAAAATATGCTGATGGCAAGGTTGTGACCGACGGAGGCAGAGTGTTGGTATTCTCGGCTCTCGGCTCTTCACTGGACGAAGCCAGGGAGGTTGCATACAGGGACATGGGCAAGGTCAGCTTTACCGGCTGCCATTACAGGAAGGATATCGGACTGCTGCGATAGGGATTTTAAAGAATACGGATTAACGCGGAAGAGTATTTATTTTATCGATACTATAGTAAGGAATAAGCATATGTGTAAGTGATCAATACCTTTGTGAACTGCACATATGCTTATTCTGTTTCGCTGCAGTGATATTTTTCTATACGATTGATATCTTTTGTGCCTTTTAGTGTAAATCCTCCGTGCCTTCCAGTAAAATTCAGTGCCCTTCTGTGGTTTCAGTCCGCTATCCTCCACGGCCTAAAAGGAATACCCATGACCAGAGGCTAGCAGCTATTTACCTATACTTCAAATATAATGCCGTGATATAATGATGATAAAGCCAATATAAGAGAATGGAGAGTTGTATATGCAAGAACATAGGCCAAAAGCCCCAAATCCATATATTATACTTATCCTTGCGGTATTATCAGTTTCTACCTCATCAATTTTTGTAAGGTATTCTGATGCACCGGCTATGATAATCTCAGCCTATAGGATGCTGTTTACATTATTGATGATAGGTCCTGTTGTATTTGTGAAGCATAGGGAGGAATTAGCGAAGATCAGTGGCAGAGATATGCTGTATGCAATCGCAAGCGGCTTTTTCCTCGCATTGCACTTTGCAACCTGGATCACCTCACTCAAGCTGACCACCGTATCGGCTTCTACGGTTCTGGTCCAGATGTCTCCCATATTTGTTGTGGCGGGCTCCTTTATATTCTTCAAGGAGGGCATAAGCAAGGCCTCTCTCATGGGTGTGCTTACAGCTGTCGTCGGCAGTGCATTTGTTGGCATAACGGACTTCAAAGTGGGAGGCACCGCGCTAATGGGTGATTTTCTGGCCCTGGCGGGAGCTTTCTTTATAGCCGGATATTTGCTCATAGGAAGAGAACTGAGAAAAAGGATAATGCTTTTGCCTTATACCTTCATTGTATATGGAAGCTGCACATTGTTTTTGCTGCTAGGATGCATTTTAATGGATATTCCTCTTTATCCATACTCTCCAAATAACTATGCAATATTTTTTGCATTGGCTTTCTTTTGCACCATATTGGGACATACTGTTTTCAATTGGGCATTGAAATATGTGCCGGCATATACCGTATCCATATGCAGCCTGCTTGAGCCGATAGGTGCCACATTTTTGGCGTTTCTGTTTTTGGGTGAAGTACCGGGTTTGATGCAAATTCTCGGTCAAATACTTGTTTTAACAGGACTATACATATTTATTTCAAAAAGCAAATAGGATTGTTATCAAAAATTCAACAAATTTTAGAAAATCATGAAAGGATTGATGCCGTAAATTCGGCGATAATCCTTTCTTGCTGTGAAAAAAATTATAGAAGAGCCGTAATTTTATCTAATTTTGTAAAAGAAATATTGATGAGAATTTTAATCAATGGCTGTAATGCATTGAATTCTCCGAGATTAGAGAAAATAAACTATATTTGGCATAATACTTGCTAAAAAATTAACAATGTAGCGCTCGTTTTTCAATAGCGCTGCAAAGTGCTTGCATATTGTGAGGAGGTAAAGATATGAATTTTAACCTGACGAAAGAACAGGAAATGGTCAGAAAGCTCATGCATGAGTTTGCAGAGAAAGAGGTTAAGCCTATCGCTGCGGAGATTGATGAAGAAGGAAGATTCCCAAGAGAGACGGTAGAGAAGATGGCCAGATATTCTATGATGGGCATACCGTTTCCAAAGGAGCTTGGCGGCGCCGGCGGAGATACTTTATCCTATATAATTGCAGTTGAAGAATTATCACGGGTTTGCGGAACCACAGGGGTTATATTATCGGCCCATACTTCCCTGGGTGCACATCCCATATACCAGTTTGGGACTGAGGAACAGAAAGAAAAATATTTGAAGCCCCTTGCAGAAGGCAGATACCTGGGAGCTTTCGGGCTTACAGAACCTAATGCAGGTACTGATGCGGCTTCTCAGCAGACCACGGCTGTTTTGGACGGCGACCATTATATACTGAACGGCAGCAAGGTTTTCATTACGAATGGCGGAGAATCAGATATATATATAATTTTTGCAATGACGGATAAATCAAAGGGAACAAGGGGCATCAGCGCTTTCATGGTAGAAAAGGATTTCCCGGGCTTCTCCATAGGCAAAATAGAAAACAAAATGGGCATAAGGGGTTCCAGCACTTCAGAGCTTATCTTTGAAGAATGCAGAGTCCCGAAAGAAAACCTTTTAGGCCAGGAGGGCAAAGGCTTTGGAATAGCTATGCAGACCCTGGACGGAGGCAGGATAGGTATAGCGGCCCAAGCCTTGGGCATAGCTCAGGGAGCCTTGGATGAATGTACAAAATATATGAAGGAAAGAAAACAGTTTGGCAAGCCTCTGGCAGCCTTCCAGGGACTTCAATGGATGTATGCGGATATGGCAACAAAGGTTCAGGCTTCAAGATTCCTGGTATATAACGCAGCGGTGAAAAAGGATAAGAAGCTGCCTTTCGCCACTGAGGCAGCTATGGCAAAGCTGTTCGCAGCGGAGACTGCTATGGAAGTGACCACCAATGCGGTGCAGATACACGGCGGTTATGGTTACATCAAGGATTATCCTATCGAGCGGATGATGAGAGATGCAAAGATAACTGAAATATATGAAGGTACTTCACAGGTGCAGAAGATGGTAATAGCTGCAAGCCTGCTTAAGTAGACGGAGGTGCGATGTGATGAAGATAGTTGTTTGCATAAAGCAAGTCCCGGATACCAATGAGGTAAAGATAGATCCAAAAACCGGCACCCTCATTAGAGAAGGAGTTCCAAGCATAATCAATCATGATGACAAAAATGCCCTGGAAGAAGCATTGAAGCTGAAGGATAAATATAAGGATGTCCATATAACGGTATTGACTATGGGCCCTCCTCAAGCCGATGTAGCATTAAGAGAAGCCCTGGCCATGGGCGCAGACAGGGCTATATTGATATCAGACAGAGCATTCGCAGGCTCTGATACCTGGGCAACTGCCAAGACCCTCACGGCAGCAGTCAAGAAGATTAAAGACTATGATATCATTTTCTGCGGAAGACAGGCTATAGATGGAGACACAGCTCAGGTAGGACCTCAATTGGCTGAGGATTTGGGTATACCTCAAATAACTTATGTAACCCATTTGGAGATAAACGGCAGCGTAGTAAAAGCTCACAGAGCTCTGGAGGATGGCTACGAAGTTCTTACAACAAAGATGCCCTGCTTGCTGACCGCTATTAAGGAACTGAACCAGCCCAGATATTCCAGTATAAGAGGAATATTTGAAGCATATAATGAAAAAAATGTCGAGGTATGGAATGCCAAGGATATTGATATAAGCTCCGATGAAACCGGGCTTAACAGCTCTCCTACAAATGTCAGACAAACCTTTACTCCCAGCCCCAAGGGACAGGGAATGGTACTGGAAGGAAGCGGACGGGATACGGTCTGTGAACTGCTTTTCAAACTCGGCGAAAAGCATTTAATATAGAGGAGGCGAAAAGGATGAGCGTTACAATATTAAAGGATAAATGCAGAGGATGCAGGCTTTGTCTTAAGGCATGCCCCTTTGATGCCATAAAAATGGAAGACGGCAAAGCTGTCATCAATTATGATAAATGCACCAATTGCGGTGCCTGCGAAGCTTCCTGCAGATTTGAGTCCATATTGGTGGAAAGAGAAGAAAAAAAGACAGGCATAGACTTGTCTGCATATAAGGGAGTCTGGGTTTTTGCGGAGCAGAGGCTGGGCAAGCTCATGTTTACTTCTCTTGAATTATTGGGGGAAGGCAGAAAGCTGGCAGATAAACTGGGTGTGGAATTATCCGCTGTGCTTCTGGGGTACGAGGTCGACGGCATATGCGAGGAGCTCATTCACTTTGGTGCAGATAGGGTAATATATGCGAATCATCGCCTATTGCAAAATTATACCACTGACGGTTATACTAAAGTTATAGCAGACCTCATCAATGAGAAAAGACCGGAAGCTATGATCGTAGGGGCTACCAATATAGGAAGAGACCTGGCGCCAAGGATTGCGGCAAGGCTGAACACAGGCTTGACTGCAGACTGCACAAAGCTTGATATCGATGAAGAGCAGAGAATCCTTCTTCAGACAAGGCCTGCTTTCGGAGGCAATATAATGGCTACTATTGTTACTCCAAAGCATAGGCCCCAGATGGCTACCGTAAGGCCCGGGGTCATGAAAAAGCTGGAGATGGATAAGAGCAGGAAAGGCATCGTTGAAAGCGTTAAGGTCAAGCTTAATGAAGATGATATCAGAGTCAATGTAGAAGAGGTAGTAAAATCAGCCAAGCAAATAGTCAATCTTATAGAAGCCCAGTATATTGTTTCGGGCGGAAGAGGCTTGGGAAACCCTGAGGGCTTCAAGCTCATGAAAGAGCTGGCAGATGCTTTGGGCGGAGTTGTAGGTTCCTCCCGTGCGGCTGTGGATGCCGGCTGGATATCTCATGATCATCAGGTGGGACAGACGGGGAAAACCGTCAGACCAAAGGTCTATATTGCCTGCGGAATATCCGGAGCCATACAGCATCTCGCCGGAATGCAAAGCAGTGATTGCATAATAGCCATCAATAAAAATCCTGATGCACCAATATTTTCTGTTGCCGACTATGGGATAGTAGGCGATCTTTACAAGGTGGTTCCCATGCTCATTGAAGAGGTTAAGAAGTTAAAGGAACAAAATTAAAGGAGGGCACCATATGGAATTTAAGAATCTGTCTTTGACTGAAGATGGAAGAGTGGGGATTATTGCCATAAACAGACCTAAAGCCTTAAATGCTCTCAATACCAAAGTGCTTCTGGAATTGGATGCGGTACTGGATGAACTGGAAAAAAATCCTGAAGTTTATGTAATAGTCTTGACCGGAGAAGGCAAAGCCTTTGTAGCCGGTGCAGACATTGAGGAAATGAAAGACATGACTCCGGATGAAGCAAGGAAATTTGCAGAATTAGGCTCCCGGGTTTTTAAAAAGCTCGAGATTATCAATAAACCTGTAATTGCAGCTGTAAACGGATACGCTCTCGGGGGCGGCTGTGAACTTGCTATGGCATGTGATATAATAATAGCAGGTGAACAGGCAAAATTTGGTCAGCCTGAAACGGGCTTGGGCATAACCCCTGGTTTCGGCGGCACGCAGCGATTGCCAAGGATAGTTGGTACGAAGAGAGCCAAGGAGATTATTTTTACCGGCGAAATCATAGGCGCTGAAGAAGCTTACAGAATTGGGCTCGTCAATAAAGTTGTCCCGCCTAATACATCTTTTCAGGCTGCAATTGAAATGGCTAAAAAAATAGCATCTAAAGGGCAGATCGCAGTAAGAAATGCAAAGGCTGCCATAAATCGCGGCATTGAAACAGATATTGACGGAGGAGTGGCCATAGAAAACCAACTTTTTGCCTTATGTTTTGCAAACACAGACCAGAAGGAAGGCATGACAGCTTTTATAGAAAAGCGCAAAGCAGATTTTAAAAATTAATGGAGGTGCATCATATGAAAGTATTTGTGTTAGGATCCGGCACTATGGGTACAGGCATAGTCCAAACCTTTGCTCAGGCTGGCATAGAAGTCGGCATGAGAGAGAGAACCCCGGGCAAGGGCATGAAGATCATTGTTAAGGGCTTGGATAAGCTTGTGCAAAAAGGCAAAATGACAGAAGAACAAAAGAACAATATTCTTTCCTTTATCAAACCCACTCAAAATCTTGATGACGCAAAAGATGCAGACCTGGTTATAGAAGCTGCTGTAGAGGAGCTTCATCTAAAGAAAGAGCTTTTTGCAGAATTAGATAAAATATGCAAACCTGAAGCTATTTTGGCCACAAATACTTCCTCCTTGTCTATAACTGAAATAGCCGGTGCTACAAGCAGACCCGACAAGATAATAGGAATGCACTTTTTTAATCCGGTGCCTTTGATGAAGCTTGTAGAGGTAATAAAGGGGATAGCCACATCGCAAGAAACCAGAGATAAGATATTCCAATTAGCCGAGCAGGTAGGTAAAAAGCCTGTTGAAGTTGAAGAAGCTCCTGGTTTTGTAGTAAACAGAATACTTATCCCTATGATAAACGAAGCAGTTGCCATATTGGCAGAGGGTGTAGCCAAAGCTGAAGATATAGATGAGGCTATGAAGCTTGGCGCCAACCATCCCATGGGACCCTTAGCTTTGGCAGACCTCATAGGCAATGATGTATGTCTTGCCATCATGGAAGTATTATACACCGAATTCGGTGATTCCAAATATAGACCCCACCCTCTCCTCAGAAAGATGGTAAGAGGAAATCTTCTGGGCAGAAAGACTGGCAAGGGCTTCTACGACTATAGCAGATAGAAGCATAAGCCGCTTTTATCTCGGCTCTGATAGATACGATAAATATTATAAGGGCTATAAGCTTAAACAAGCTTATAGCCCTTATAATATTGCAAATTGTGATAAAAGCTGGTACAATGTTTATTATATGTATACAGATGTACGCGAATAGAGAACATAACACTAAAAACATATGTACCCGGCAGTCAAGCACCGCTGATTTACATAAGCAGTGATAAGCTCCCGGATGATATTGGAGGAGATAAGCATGACAAAAGAAAAAATAAAGGTAGGGATAATGGGATTCGGAGTTGTTGGGACAGGCACCTACAGAGTATTGACAGAAAATTCGGAGATGGTAAAAAACCAGACAGGTGCGGAGATAGTTGTAGAGAAAGTCTTTGTGAGAGACAGGCATAAGAGAAGAGCGGTTGAAATACCGGAAAGCTTGCTCACTACCAATCCGGAGGACATAATCGATAATCCGGAAATAGATATAGCAGTGGAGCTTATGGGAGGGCAGGAGCCTGCATATTCCTATATGATGAGGGCTTTGGATAACGGCAAGCATGTGGTTACTGCAAATAAAGAGCTTATGGCCAAAAAGGGAAGGAGTATTCTGGAGAAGGCAGATAGCGCTGGCGTCGGCTTAGGCTTTGAGGCAAGCGTCTGCGGAGGCATACCCATAATAAGAGCCTTCAAAAGATCTCTATGCACCGATAAGGTGGAAAGGATAATGGGAATTGTAAACGGCACTACCAATTATATACTGACTAAGATGGCCCAGGAGTGCAGCAGCTATGAAGATGCATTGAAGGAAGCCCAGGCCAGAGGCTATGCAGAGGCTGATCCCACTGCAGATGTGGAGGGCTATGATGCAGCATACAAGATGGCTATACTTGCTTCTATAGGCTTCCATAGCAAGGTTGATATAAATATGGTGAGAAGAGAAGGGATATCTAAAGTAGGCAAAAGGGATATAGAGTGCGGAAAGGAACTTGGATGGACCATAAAGCTTCTTGGGATTGCAGAGGAGACAGGGGGCGGACTGGAGGTAAAAGTGAGCCCTGTCATGCTTCCCATGGGGCACCCGCTGGCTTCTGTAAATGGAGTTAATAATGCGGTATTTGTAAATTCGGAGGCTGTTGGGGAGCTCATGTTTTATGGACCGGGAGCAGGCCAGATGGCGACAGGAAACTCTGTCGCATCGGATATCATGGAAATAGCCAGGCAGATTGCATCTGAAAACAAAATGCTCCCAAACTGCAGCTGCCTTGCTGATAAGGTCTTTGCAAAAGAGTACAGCTCCAGTTTTTATATAAGATTGAATGCAATGAATAAGCCCGGGGTGCTGGGGAAGATTGCCGGTGTATTTGGCGCCTTTGGAGTCAGCCTGGAGTCTGTGCTTCAGAAAAAAACCGAAGGAGAATCTGCGGAGATCGTGTGGATCACCTCAAAGGTAAAGGAGAGCAGCTTTAATAAGGCTCTGGAATCGATAAGAGGCCTCGATGCCGTCAATGAGGTCTGCAGTATTATCAGAGTAGAAGCTAATGGCCATTGTTAATTTTATATCCCTTTGATATAATGAGGCTTAGATGTTTTAAGCTTAATAAAGATTGCAGATACTGATCATTTAAAACAGGCAGTGCATTATAATCACACGCCTCATTGCAGCGGTTTGAGGCAATTGTTAATACAATTGCTTCTGATGCTTAAATCAAATAGGAATAATTTTGCAGGAGATAAAAACATGGCGGAATTAGATTCAAAAGCATTGGAGATAAAAAAATACAGGGCCTATACAGAGCTGCTGGTTACGGCTTTTGGCTGGGCTTTGAGCACTATATTGATAAAGATGTATATAGGGACAGTCCCTCCCTACCATCTCCTCATGGGGAGATTTGTTATAGGTACTCTTTTTATTTTCGCTTTGCAGCCCAAAAATGTGATGAGGATAAAGAAGCAGGATTTAAAAATCGGTATACCCTTAGGTATTTTAGTTTTCGGAGCATATTCTTTCGGCGTGGTATGTCTGAAGTATACCAGTGCATCCAAATCCGGATTTTTGGTTTCACTATCGGTATTGTTCATACCTTTAGTGGATACTATGATCAAGAAGGCTGCTCCTTCCAGATGGACCATAATAAGCGTGGGGATGTCGATGGCAGGTATGAGTCTCATATCCGGGATAAACGGAGGAGGATTTAATTTTGGAGATTTGCTTGCTATTGGCTCGTCTGTAGTATATACGGTTTATATTCTGGCTTTAGACAAGTATGGCAAATATATTGAAGATACCCTGCTGACCTTGATTCAGCTAGCGGTTGTAGCGGTGTTCAGCACACTGGCAGTTGTGTTCTTCGAGGGCTTCAGCATGGCGTATATAAAAGAAGCATTGATTCCTATCCTCATAATAGGGGTTTTATGCACGGGCATGGCCACATTGTGCCAGACCAGGGCTCAGAAGATAGCCAGTCCCGAAAGCGTGGGAATATTGTTTCTGGGCGAACCTCTTTTTACATTGATAATGGCACACTTTGTATTGAATGAAACCATTGTTTTCAGCGGAGTGATCGGGGGACTGCTTATACTTGCAGCTTTGGTCATAGCAGTGTTAAAAAAGATTTAGGAGGGTTATGTCCCTCCTATTTTGTTTTTACATCCTTCCAAACCTTGACCCTGCACCGCTCTTTCACACAGCTGTCTATTGCCTCGCTTTGGGCTTCCATATTGTCCGGATTATAGTTCTCCGGGAAATAATATGCGTTGTACTCTCTTTCAACAATGGGATAATCAGCTCCGTTATAAGTCTCATCGATTATATTTTCATCGATCATATTTCTTTCAGGAGTATTCTTAGCCTTATCCATCGTTACACCTCGTTTCAATGAGTGTTGTAATTGATTTTATTTTTTGTATAAAACATAGGATTATGCTATAGAACTTTGGTATTTTTTCTTAGCTAATGCCAAGATTGAATATTAGTGATGTATAAATCTGACCTTAATAAATTTTTATTAAATGTTATACCCTCTTGTTCAAAATATTGAATAGTATAGATTAGAATAATATAATAGAACATGAGTTCGTTTAGATGACAAGTATAAGATGTGACCAAAAAGATGAATGTTATGGAGGGAAACGAGATGAATGGTAATAGCATACAGTTGCTTGTGGATAGAAGAATCCGCACGGCTTGGGATGAGGAAGAGCAGGAATGGTATTTTTCTGTTGTGGCTGTTTTAACCAATCAAGCAACACCGCGCAGTGCGAGTACATACTAGGCTGTTTTGAAAAAACGATTGATTGAAGAAGGTGCTGAAGGGAGTGTTGCAAAACTACTTTAAGCAGGGAGCTATGCTCTGTTTTCTATTCCTAAAAAGTAAAAAAATCAATGGAAATCTTTTTTGCATTCAGATTCTCACTGATTATTCATTTTCAGGCGCACTTTAATAAACCTATGTATGTTATTCCGATTTTTAGGCTGTTTTTATTTCATGAAGATGTTTGCCGTATCTTTCATTTTGTATTTTTGCATGTAATTTGTTCGCGTTGTAGCCAAAGCACGGGAGTATAAATTCAGTTTTTACGCTGCTTTTACCCCGTGTCAAAAAACGATTGAAATTGTAATCGTTTTTCAGAATTCCAAAAGCTCCTTCAAATTGTATGGAACGGTTGATTCTAAGAAGAATTCCTTCCTCGGTCATTATGCTCTCATAGGATCTTTCGAGTTTTTCTACAAAGGTTTTTGAGATCTGCATCCTCCGGTTCACCTACGCTTTTGTACATTTTGATTTATAGGGGCAGCCAATGCATTATTCATCTTCATATGTTGTAATTTCGCTTCGATAACCTGTAGCCGATTTGCGATGTATAATTCCAACTGGCTTGAGTTGCTTACCATTATGGCAGGTATATATTCGTCCTTTGCCGGGTCATAAAGCATATTCTCTCGTTTGCTGATATCTTTCTTAAAGATTTCTTTCTTCAATGTTTCATGGGCTTGAGATTTTATGTAGCATTTCTGTCTTGGGAGATTCCAACACCCACAACATACTCGCTTTCAACTCCGATCTGCACATTGTAGGCGGGTTTCAGCTGAGCGTTGCGCATATGGCCATCTTTCATATCATATGCATGAAGGTTGCATCCGAGTCGGTTTTTGAATAGTATTTCTTCCTTCGAATAGCTGGTTGCAAGGATCATACTTTTCTCGCCGGGCACTAAACTTCTTAAGGGCTTCTATTTGCTTCTGCAGCTTTGATTTAAGTTTCCCGATGCCATGAACGAAAGTGATATTCTCACTCTTACATTTTCCCTCCAGATAGGAAAGTACTTTTTGTAATTCCTCTAAAGGGCTTTCGTTCGTGACAGCAAACTCAGTCAGATACTCAAGATTGATTTCTTCAATACAGCTCTGAATTTTTTCCAACATCTTGGCTTCATTTTTGTTCACGACCTTCTTCCAAACAAAGGTATATCGGTTTACATTGGCCTCAATTTCTGTGCCATCTACAAAAAGATTCTCAAACGCAATCTTGCCTATTTAGTGTAGGTATTCTACCTGTTGATAGAATAAGTCTTCTACTGCATCAGAAAGGAAGTCTTTCCGAAACCTAGAAATAGTGGAGTGATCCGGAGCTGACCGTCCCTGAAGCAACCACATGATTTTCTACATGCGGCTTCTATTTTTCTATTGGAATAGAGGTTGTTCATGTAAGCATAGGTCAATACTTTGCAAAGGATTTTAGGCTCGACTGCAGGTTTTTTTCGGTAGAAGAGTATGCCTAGTGTAATTTTGTGTTTTGCATAACTTAACTCGTTGTGCTAGCTTTGATTTACCAAAAATCTACGAATGAAAAACTCCAACATATTATGTAACCTATCACTAATAGCGACAAAAATGATAGGGGGTCACATATATGCTGGAGCTTGATAGAACTTATTCTATCAAAGAAATTGGAGATTTAAAAGACTTTGTAACTGTCGCTTATGTCATAATTGACGACATTTACCAGGATGTTACTCCAACACATATTAAAAATCGTTGTAATATCAATACTTCTAAGATGAGTGATAGTGAAATAATTACCTTAAGTATTGTTGCTGAATTACTAACCATTGATTCCGAAAATGCCTGGTTTGGTTTCTGTAAGAAGAATATGAGAGACTTGTTTCCAAGGCTCTGCAGTAGGTCTAGGTTTAATAGAACAAGAAGAAACCTTCATGCAGTAATAGAAGAAATCAGAAAGAAGATTTCTGCTCTTACAGAACATATAAACCAGCCATACAGGATTATTGACAGCATTCCTATTCCAGTATGCAAGTTTGGAAGAGCGCATTTTCATAAGACATTTAAAGGATTTGGCGCTACTTATGGTAAATGTGCCTCCAAAAAGGAAACATATCTGGGATATAAACTACACATGCTTGCAACCATAGATGGTTTCATAACTGATGCTGTAATTACCTCTGCTAACATTGATGACAGAGCAGCTACCTGGGATTTAATCAGTGGCTATAGCAATATCACTATGTTTGGTGATAAAGGTTATATAGGTGATGATTTTGCTGCAGACCTAAAAGCTGAAAAAGATATTAATATCTTGCCTCTTAAAAGGAATAGCAGCAAAATCCAATTCCCTAAGGAACTGCGTCAAACCATCTTTAGATTAAGGCGAAGGATTGAAACATCAGCGTCCCAACTAGTTTGCCAACTCAATATTGAAAGAGTACTTGCGAAGTCTTTTTGGGGGCTGCAAACAAGGATTAAAACCAAGCTATTAGCGTATAACTTGTGTTATTACATCAATAAACTTATAGGCCGTGAGTCACATTCAAGAATCAAAGAGTTAGTATTTGGATAATTAATCCACATAGGTACTATCTATCAGGGATTTTATATCCTCATTCATTGGTATAATATTCCTTTAGTTGAAATCAAATTACCTAGCACAAGAGGTTAACTTAATTATACTGGATTTGCGGGTTCTTCTGAATTCGCATTTTCCATTTTCGATCATAAAAAGGGAGCTGCTACACAACTAACTATTTGTTAGTTGTGCAACAGCTCCTTAGAGTATGTATGGCGACATTTCTATGATGCTATAAGACTAGCAGATTTACTTTTTAATACGAGGGATCCACTTTCTAAACATAGGTTAAAAGATAGGGTTTTCCTTCCACATGTAAAGAAATCAATATCAAGTAAATATTCTTCTATTCTGTATTTCCTCATACTGAAATCATCAAACCTAACTTCTACTATAATACCTTCACCAAATATTCGATGTACAATTTGGTCGCCATCCTGGTAGCAGCATTTCTCTTTGATGAGGTCGTCAGAAATATTACTTATCATAGTGTTTATCCCCCTTTGCAATTTGTTAATAATATTATTGCACAGATCGAATGAAGTGTCAACAATAAAATATAATATAAAACAATGTTTACAAATTTAAAATAAAGTGGTATTATACAGATAAAGAATTAAATAAGGAGGCTGGCAGCATGAAAAATAAGTATTATAGAGTGATTGTAGCTTGCGGACATGTTGGGTCAGGCAGATCAATAGAAATTACGAGATATTTTGAAGCAGAAAGTGCAGTGAAATGCTATATTGATGCCTACTATATGCCTCGAGCGAAGAAGAATAATGACTGTGTGAAGCTTGTAGAGGAAATAGCTTATCTAGAATATAGTCGAAGTAGGAATGAAGAGAGTAGCAACTATTATCTGAGTACACATAAGAATTCAGTTAAGAGAGCATCGTAACAGAAGAAAGGAGATTAATATGAAAAATAATACATATTTACCAAATGAGTTCTTCAAGACAGATGACTTTAAGGGATATAGCGAAAGCGTTCGCTCAATTCTTGAAAAACTTATAAAGATTGTAATGAACGAAGAAATGAACATTGTAATCAAAATAGGGAGAGGAAAAAACCAGATAATTACACTGTCTCCCAGCAATAAAACTTCAGTAAACATATGCACCATATACATTCACAAGTCACATATACGAGTTAGACTGTCTGATTATAGCGAGGTAAAAATAGCAAGCCCTGAAGAAGTTCCGGGAGATTGGGATATAATATTTGATATGCTTGATAGATATTATGAAATTAATAGAGGCAGAACCCAATACTCTATATATATTTATTCTGATGTTATTGAAAGAATTGAAGCCATCGCAGACAGAGATAGAAAAACGATTAATGAAATTATTGAGCAGATTTTAAATGAAAATACAGCTGGCTTATTTAAAAGTCTTCGACATAAGAATGAATTCAAAAATCTGCTGATTCAGGCAGATATGTTTAAGGATGATCTGGATTATACAGACGCTAAGACATTGCGAAGGATTGCTCATATGTATTTGATATCAGCCTATCAAATGGATTATAAAAGAGATGCGGGTGAAAAGTTTAGAATTGAATTGAACAATGGTATTGTGGGGCCGGTGCATTTGTTAGACGAATGGGAACTGGGATATAAGGATTCCGAAACAATGCTAGGTTTTGCCTTGACCATATTAAATGGGCTCAAAAGCCTTAATGACCTACAAGACTTGTTGCAGGACATGAATGAGACTACATTCAGATATGCATTAAATGCAATGAAAATCTTAAAGTGGGATTATGTTGTAGATACTTCTAGCGAAGACATACTTGTTAGAAATGAGCCTACTATAAGTACTGGGGGGATATGGTAAAAACAGCAAATCGCTATAATTGTAAAACATTTGCTTTTACTAATAAATATATATAATAAAGTTATTATTAAGGAGGAATTGCTTTGAGTAGAATTATGTTAAGCAATGGCGAAGTGAAATCTATTGTACAAAATCTGGAGAAAAAAGATCTTAAACCTACATCTCATCTTTACAAAAGATTTCCGGAAAAGACAATTGGAGAAGCGTCAGAAGTTTTTTCGGTCGAGTACACTGACGAGGCTAGGAAAAGGCCAGGCCTGGTACTTCTTTCAGTTGTTATGGCAGCACACAGGAATTACACAAAGCAAGTAGAACCACAGATTGATAGAATAAGGAATATGAGTTTTTATTCCTTTGAGCATTTGAAAGAAAAAGCGAAAGATTTCGATACTTTTTCCATATTTAGTGGAATGAGAGATCTGGAGAAATATTCAATTGTTGTAGAACTCCTCAATGTTATAGATAAAATGAAGTCACACAGTGGCTTTAATGGCGACTATGAAGTTATGGAAAAGTGGGCATTAAAGGCTAATTACCTCAATATTAAAGAAGATATAATAGGCAGAATTAAGGGAATTGGCATAGCTACTTTTCAGCATCTTAGGATGAACTATGGAGCAAATACAGTTAAACCGGATCAGAGAGTTAAGGAAGTCCTGAATAGAGAATTCAAATTATATGCAGACAGTGATATGGAATATATATCTATAGTAGAACAAATTGCAAGAATCATTGGGAAAAGTGCTTTATATGTTGACCAGGTTTTTGTCAACTATGGTTCAGGGTATTATATTAATGGACATAACATTGATTATAAAAAAGATAAAGAACTTATGCATAACAAGCACAAGGACAAGCCTATTATAGTAGGAACAAAAACTCAAAAGGGGGAAAGCTCTATTGAGGAAATGGTTGGATACATAAAAGACTCTGTAAAAGATTTGGATGTTTTTATTGAAAAAAGGAATGACGGTGGATATATAATAGTAGCTAATGAGTTAAGACATAAAAAGTCAGGCAAGAATGTAGCTACATATTGGGTAAACGGCAATTCAGTAGCAGTAATAATAATGAGTGATATACCAAGAACAACTTTTTATAGATTAACTGATATGAAAGATATAGGACTTGCGCAAAAGATAAGAGCAAAATATAGTGCGATGCTAAGTTTTTAATCTTACAATATATAGCAAGCCTATATAACCCGATAAGAAAATAAAGGAAAATTTATATAAATGAAGAATATCTTAAATTTAATCTGTTGTGCTACTCTGACAAATACACCAATTTAGGAATATTATACCAACACAAAAATGTATAGTATCCCTGAAAGAATTAGTGGCTTAATTCTTTTGGATTACTTATCCAAATACTAAATGCTTGATCCTTGAAATATCAATATCTTGGCCTATAAGCCTGTTGATGTAATAACATAAATTGTAGGCCAGAAGCTTGGTTTTTATTCTTGTTTGTAACCCCCAAAAGGATTTCGCAAGTACCTGCTCTATGTTTAGCTGCTGAGTAAGTTGCGAGGCTGTTGTCTCTATACGCCTCCTTAGCTTGAAGATGAGCTGTCTTATCGCTTTGGGAAATTGCACTTTACTGTTGTTCCTTTGAACAGGCAAAAGTTCTATTCCCTTTTCAGATTTTAAATCTGCACTAAGATCAGCTTTAATATACCCTTTGTCTCCAAGCATTGTTATATTGTTGTATGAGTCTACTAAGTCCCACACAGCGGTTCTGTCATCAATATTAGCAGGCGTAATAACAAAATCAGTTACTAATCCATCAAGGGTTGTAAGCATGTGCAGTTTGTAGCCTAAGTAAGTTTCCTTCTTAGACGGGCATTTGCCATAGGTAGCTCCATAACCTTTAAAGGTTTTATGAAATCGGGCCCTACCGAACTTGCATACTGGTATAGGAATGCTATCTATTATTCGATAAGGCTTTTCTGCGAGCTCTGTTAGGGAAGAAAGTTCTTTTCTTATTTCCTCTATAACTGCATGAAGGTTTCTATGGGTTCGATTGAACCTGGATCTATCACAGAGTTTAGGGAAAAGATCTTTCATATTCTTCTTGCAGAAGTTAAACCAAGCGTTTTCAGAGTCGATAGTGAGAAGTTCTCCCACAATACTGATGGTAATTATTTCACTATCACTCAAGATTGAATCTTTGATATTACAGCGTTTTGCAATATGTGTTGGAGTGACTTTTTGGTAAATGTCATCAATTATGACATAGGTGACAGTAATAAAGTCTTTTAAATCTCCTATTTCTTTGATAGAATAAGTTCTATCAAGCTCCAGCATATATGTGACCCCCTATCATTTTTGTTGTTATTAATGATAGGTTACATAATATGTTGGAGTTTTTCATTCGTAGATTTTTGGTAAATCAAAAGCTAGCACAACGAGTTAAATTTAAGAATTTTTATTGTTATTTTAGTACAAATTTACAAGACAAATTAGAAAAGAAAGAAATCGCTGATAAGTTTAGTGAGTTACTTGTAAAATTTAATTCTGAAGATATAGAGCAATTTGTAGAAAGTACAGAAAAGCAAATAGATAAATCTGTTTAGGAGGCAATTATGTTTTTTAAACATCCTTTTAAGTATGTTTTAATACTATTAATATTATCATCGGTGTTAAGTTTTCCTTTTATGCAAATTCAAAAAATACGATATGGAGATAAATTCAGACTTCATATAATTACGAATGATTATGAACATATTTATGCATATGCAAAAATGATTGATTATAAAAACTATACATTAAATGGAGATGACTTAATTTTACTTGATAGGAAAATTAAAAGAGATGATATATATACTGTTACTGTTACTCGTAATCCATATGGAAATAAAAAGGTTAATAGTTTTAAATATTTTGAATAATTATAGTGCAATGTAACACCACTTTACAAGTTTTAATAAGCGAACGTTAAAAGCTGCATAAAATTAACACGGTCGGATGCCTGTAATCCTGCAAATACTAATCAGAGCAAAACTTCATACGCAGGAGGCATTCCTTTTTCCGATGGGAGTATTTTTTTGTTGTGGATATTGTGGCTGTTTTAACCGATCAAGCAACACCGCGCAGGGCGAGTGCATACTGGGCTATTTTGAAAAAACGCTTGATTGAAGAAGGTGCTGAACTGCTTACAAATTGTAAGCAGTTGAAAATGACTGCCGCAGATGGGAAAAAACGATTGACCGATGTTGCAAATACTGAACAACCTTTGCGTATTATATAATCAATTCCTTCCCCAAAAGCTGAGCCGTTTAAGTTGTGGCTGGCATCGGTCGAGAACGGATAGAAGAAACAATTGATCCTGAACTAACAATTGACCGCGCACTCGCTACATATCTGAAAAAGGTATACAGCCGTGAATGGATTAACCAGCGTTTGCAGGCAATCCAAGTGAGGAAAGAACTTACCGATGAGTGGGATAAACGTGGTGTAAAGCAAGGTGCCGAATATGCCACCCTTACAGATGAGATTACATAAGCTTGGTCTGGTATGACTACACGGCAGTACAAGCGTCTTACTTCTTTCGGATGTCATAGAAAATTCTGACAATGATTTAGAAAGCGATTAATTAATCTGCAAACTTCAAAATGTTGAAGAACAACACTAAGATACTTTTATCACGAGTGACACGCTGTTGATAAATCTGAAATCAAATCATGTTAGTTTTGAATCTACAGATGAATTAGAATGGTATTATCCTTTATCCCCTAATGTCGCTATAATTCTTGTCTCTATTTTTGCCCACATCCATAAATACATATAAGCCTATATTTCTATTAAATATCCAGATTTTATGCTATAGAACTTTGGTATTTTTTCTTAGCTAATGCCAAGATTGAATATTAGTGATGTATAATATAAAATATAAGAATAAAACATGCAGTAGAATAAATTTTGGAGGTCATGATGGAAAACCTTTTAGATAATTTGAACAAACAGCAAAGAGAGGCTGTAGAGCATACCGAGGGGCCTTTGCTGATACTGGCCGGTGCAGGGTCGGGAAAGACCAGGGTGCTCACTTGCAGAATCGCATATCTGATAAATGAAAAAAACGTGTATCCGTCAAACATTCTTGCCATTACCTTTACCAACAAAGCCGCCAAGGAGATGAAGGAGAGGGTGCAAAGCCTTCTTGAGGGTTCTTATGATATGTGGGTATCTACCTTCCACGCGGCCTGCGCCAGAATTTTGCGAACGCAGGTAGAAAAGCTAAATGGCTATAAGAAGAATTTTATCATATTTGATACGGACGACCAGGTAAAGGTCATCAAGGAATGTCTGAAAGAGCTGAACTATAATGAAAAGAATTTTCCGCCTAAGGAGATGCTGTCCTCCATATCCAAAGCCAAGGATCAGCTCATGACGCCCGGCAGGTTCATGGATAGATATGGAAGGGACTTCAGGCTTAAGAAGGTGGCTGATATATACTCGCTCTACCAGAAAAAGCTGATGGCAAATAATGCCCTGGATTTTGATGATATACTTTTTAAGACAGTGGAGCTTTTTCAAAATAATCCTGATGTGCTTCAGTATTATCAGAATAAGTTTAGATATATCATGGTGGATGAATACCAGGACACCAACTATTGTCAATATATGCTTGTGAACCTGCTGGCAAAGAGCCACAGGAATCTATGTGTCGTAGGCGATGACGACCAGTGCATCTATTCATGGAGGGGTGCCGATATAGGGAACATCTTAAATTTTGAGAAGGATTTCCCGGACACAAAGGTAATAAAACTGGAACAGAATTATCGCTCTACACAAACGATATTGGACGCTGCCAATAGTGTCATAGATAAAAACTTCGGAAGGAAGAGCAAGAGGCTTTGGACTGAGAATGGGGAGGGAAAGCCCATAGTCTATTATAAGGCTATGGATGAAAGGGACGAAGGCGACTTTATCATTGGGGAAATAGATAGGCTGGCTTTTCAGGAGCATAGGGATCTCAAAAATTTTGCCATACTATACAGGACTAACTCCCAGTCCCGTGTGATTGAGGAAATGTGTATGGCCAGAGGGATACCGTATAAGATTGTGGGAGGCCACCGCTTTTACGATAGAATGGAAGTCAAAGATGTGATTGCATATTTAAGGGCAGTACAGGACCCGGATGGGGACCTCAGCATAAAAAGGATAATCAATGTTCCGAAGAGGGGGATCGGCAAGGCTACCCTGGATTTGTTGGAAGCTTACGCCAGAGACACCGGAAGCTCTTTGTACGAGGCGCTTCTCTTTGCCGACAGCATTGATGGCATAGGCAAAAAAGCAAAGAACAGCATAAAGGACTTTGTAAGACTTATAGCTGAGCTTATGGATGTGGCAGAAAAAGAAAGCGCATCTGCAGTAATAGATGAGGTAATAATGAGAAGCGGATATCTGGAGGTATTGGAAAAGGGCGATGATGAAGATCAGGAAAGAGGGAAGAATATAAAGGAATTGATTTCCGCTGCATTGGAGTATGAGGAAAAAAATGAAGACAGTTCACTCCAGGGATTCCTGGAGAATATGGCTTTGATGTCGGATATCGATGGTCTGAAAGAAGAAAGGGAAGGCATCACTATGATGACTCTCCACAGTGCAAAAGGGCTGGAATTTCCCGTAGTTTTTATCTGCGGGCTGGAGGAAGGACTCTTCCCCACCCAAAGAGCCTTTTTCGACGAGCATCAGCTGGAGGAAGAGCGAAGGCTTATGTATGTTGGTGTCACAAGGGCAAGAGAGAAGCTTTATTTCAGCTCTGCCTTTGAAAGAACCATATATGGAAGCAGGTCCTACACAATGGAATCCAGATTTTTACGTGAGATTCCCAAGGATTTGATGATAACGATGTGATTTTAGGGCTCAGGATTCAGAGCTCAGAACTCAGGAGAAACGGGGGACGGGGAACACGGAAAAGCACTGAGTATTTTCTAATGCCATATCACACAGGAATGGGAGTTACGAACCTAAGACTAAGTAAGACTTGCTCACTGCAGCTTCAAAACTCGCTTTGGCTCAAACAGTTGAAGTTGCGGTCGTTACGCTTCGTTAACTTACTCTAAGGTTCTTCACAAAATTCCTGCTTAGATATGAGATTAGAAAAATAGAAAACCGTGCTAATCCGTGAAAAAATCCGTGTCTTTCAGTGTTCGCCGTAACCTTTGACCCCAGAGGAATACCCTAATGCCAGAGGCTATCAGCCAGAAGCTAGTGGCTGATCTCATAGGAATACCCGAAAGGAGTGAAAGTATGGATAAAGAAAAAGCCAGGATAGACGAACTCATTGAACTTATTAATCATCATAACTATAGATATTATGTGCTTGACGATCCGGAAATAGGAGATTATGAATACGATCTCCTTATGAGAGAGCTTATTGAACTGGAAAAAAGGCACCCGGAGCATCTGAGGCCGGATTCGCCTACCCAAAAAGTTGGGGGAGAAGTGCTGAAGGGCTTTACGGAGGTGTTCCACAGGACGCAGAAGCTCAGCCTCTCAAATGTGTTTGATGAAGGGGATATAAGGGATTTTGACAACCGGGTCAAACGCGGCCTTGGCATAGAAGAAGCCGAATACGTGGTAGAAATGAAGATAGACGGCCTTACGGTAGTGCTGAATTATGAAAAGGGGCTGTTTGTACGCGGAGCCACAAGAGGAGACGGCATCAGAGGCGAGGATATAACTGCAAACCTGAAGACAATAAAATCCATACCCCTAAAGCTTAAAGAGCCTGTAGATTTGGAAGTAAGGGGAGAGGTATTTATCTCCAAAAAGGATTTTGAGAAGCTGAATGCCCTGAGGGAGGAAACCGAAGAACCTTTATTCGCTAACCCGAGGAATGCTGCCGCAGGCTCTTTGAGACAGCTCGATACTTCAATAACTGCCAGGAGGCCCCTGGATATATTTGTATTCAACCTGGAAAGAATCGAGGGCAAGGAGTTTGCAACACATATAGAGGCCATGGAGTATCTTAAGGCTGTGGGATTCAAGATAAGCCCCTATTTGATCATCTGCAAAGGCTGGCAGGATATATATGGGAAATGCATCGAATGGGCGGATAGGAGAGGGAGCTTGAGCTTTGAGATAGACGGTCTGGTGATCAAGGTGAACAGCCTGGAATATAGGGATATTTTAGGCAGCACGACAAAGACACCGAGATGGGCTGCGGCTTATAAATTCCCGCCGGAGAAGAAAATGACCAGGCTGAAAAACATAATAGTTCAGGTGGGGCGCACGGGAGCCATCACCCCCACGGCTGAACTTGAGCCGGTCAGGATTGCCGGCTCTACTGTGAGCAGAGCTACCTTGCATAATGAAGACTTTATTAAAGAAAAAGGCATCATGATAGGCGATATGGTAATACTTCAAAAAGCAGGGGATGTGATACCTGAGATAGTGGAAGTGGTAAGCACTGAAAGGGACGGAAGCGAGAAGGCCTTTGAAATGCCGAAAAATTGCCCTGTATGCGGCTCCGAAGCATTGAGGATCGAGGGAGAAGCGGCCATAAGATGCACCAATGCATCCTGCCCGGCTCAGCTCAGGCGTTCGTTATTCCACTTCGTTTCAAGGGATGCAATGAATATAGACGGTTTGGGGCCTCAGATAATAACCATGCTTCTTGATAAAGGCTTTATCAAGGATGCGGGGGATCTATATCTCTTAAAGGATAGAAGAGATGAACTGATACAAGTGGATAGGATGGGTGAGAAATCCGTAGACAATCTGCTGAATGCTATTGAGAAATCAAAGGAGAACGGGCTGGAAAGACTGCTGTTTGCCCTTGGAATCAGGATGATAGGTCAAAGGGCGTCCAAGCTTTTGGCGGAGGCCTTCGGCAGCATTGACAGGATAAAAGCTGCGGGCTGCGAAGAGCTTACATCAGTGCAAGAAATCGGTGACAAAATGGCAGACAGCATAATGGCATTTTTCAGGCTGGATCAGAACCTGGCTTTGATAGATAAGCTGAAATGCTTAGGCGTAAATACAGAGGCCGAGAAAAAGGAGATCATAGAAAATCCTAATTTTCGAGGCAAGACCTTTGTCCTCACCGGAGCCTTGACGAGTTTTACCCGTGATAAAGCCAAAGAAATAATAGAAGGCTTTGGGGGCAAGGTTTCAGGAAGTGTGAGCAAAAAGACGG
This sequence comes from Lutispora sp. QWL-02, assembly GCF_058315355.1. Lineage (NCBI taxonomy): Bacteria > Bacillati > Bacillota > Clostridia > Lutisporales > Lutisporaceae > Lutispora > Lutispora sp. QWL-02. The sequence goes on along the minus strand of NZ_CM177762.1, from coordinate 3,858,931 downwards.
ATTATGTGCTGGCAGGCGAAGATGCCGGCTCGAAGCTTCAAAAAGCCACCGAATTGGGCATAACTGTAATAGATGAAGAAATCTTCAAGGAATGGGTTGAAAGGCGGGAATGATATGATAGAAAAAAAGGATTTGGAATACGTTGCAGCTCTGGCTAAGCTAAAGCTCAGAGAAGAGGACCTGGAAAAGGTGAGAGAAAAATTCAGCATGGTCCTGGATTATGTCAGCATGCTGAACAAGCTGGATATTGAGGATATTGAGCCTCTTATAAATGTCAACGGCATGACCAATGTGATGAGGGAAGACGAAGTCGGAGAATCCATGGACAGGGAAACTTTGCTTGCCAACGCTCCGGAGAAGATGTACGGATGCATAAAGGTCAGCAAAATAATAGAATAGGAGACAGGAGGAGTGAAAATATTGGATTTATATAATCTAACCCTTCATGAGGTAAGGGATAAGATAAGAGCTAGGGAAATAAGTGCAAAGGAAGTCTTGGACAGCGTTTATAGCAGAATAGATGCCGTGGAGCAACGGATTGATGCCTATATATCCTTGACAAGAGATAAGGCCTATGAGGCTGCACAAGATGTAGACAAGAGGCTTGCCCAGGGAGAGAAATTGGGAGATTTAGCAGGCATTCCCATGGCTTTGAAGGACAATATTTCTACCTGTGGCATAAAAACCACTTGTGCGTCAAAAATGTTGGAAAACTATATTCCTCCCTATGATGCTCAAGTATATAAAAAGCTTAAGGAGGCAGGAGCAATTCTCATTGGAAAGACAAATCTTGACGAGTTTGCAATGGGAAGCTCCACTGAGAACTCCGCCTTTAAAACTACCAGGAATCCCTGGAATATTGAGAGGGTTGCCGGAGGTTCCAGCGGAGGTTCCGCAGCAGCTGTTGCAGCAGGAGAAGCTTTCTTTGCATTGGGTTCCGATACAGGAGGATCGATTAGGCAGCCCGCAGCATTATGCGGATTAGTTGGATTCAAGCCTACCTATGGGGCTGTATCCAGATATGGTGTGGTAGCTTATGGTTCTTCCTTTGATCAGATAGGTCCCTTTACCAAAGATGTAGAGGATTGTGCCATTGTTTTGAATCACTTATGCGGTCATGATGAAAAGGATTCCACATCTCTTGCAATAGAGCATGGAGATTTTAAGGAAGCTTTGAATAAAGATATAAAGGGCATGAAAATAGGTTTGCCCAAGGAGTATTTTGGTGAAGGAATTGACCCGGAAATTAGAAAGATTGTAATGGAAGCTGTTAAAAAGATGGAAGGTCTTGGAGCCTGCGTAGAGGAAACAAGCTTGCCTTATTCAGAATATGCTCTGCCTGTATACTATATAGTAGCATCAGCGGAAGCCTCCTCTAATCTTGCCAGATTTGATGGAGTAAGATATGGTCATAGAACATCTAATTATGAGGATTTAAATGACATATATGTCAACAGCAGAAGCGAAGGCTTTGGAGATGAGGTAAAGCTGAGGATAATGCTGGGCACCTATACATTAAGCTCCGGCTATTATGATGCCTATTATAATAAGGCTTTAAAAGTAAGAAGGCTGATTAAACAGGATTTTGAAAAAGCCTTTGAAAAGTATGATATTTTGATATCCCCCACATCCCCTACAACAGCTTTTAAAATAGGAGAGAGAACGGATGATCAGTTAGCAATGTATATGTCGGATATATGTACTGTTCCTGTAAATATAGCTGGCATACCTGCCATATCCATACCTTGCGGGTTCTCGGGAGGATTGCCTGTCGGCATGCAGATAATGGGCAAAGCTTTAGGAGAGGCTTCAATAATAAAAGCCGCTCATGGTTTTCAAAGAAATACAGATTTCCTCGGAAAAAGACCGACTCTATAAGGTGGTGTAAGATATGAATTATGAAACGATTATAGGTCTTGAAATACATGCAGAGCTAAGCACAAGGAGCAAGGCTTTTTGCAGCTGCAAAAATGAATTCGGCGCAGAAGTAAATACTAACTGCTGCCCGGTGTGCATGAGCTATCCCGGAGCCCTTCCGGTGATGAATAAAAAAGTTGTAGAATATGCTGTCAAGGCAGGTCTGGCCTTAGATTGCCAGATTTCATTGTATAGCAAAACAGACAGAAAAAATTATTTCTATCCTGATTTGCCTAAGGCCTATCAGATCTCTCAGTATGATATACCTTTGTGCAAGCATGGAAAGATACAAATTCAGGTTGATGGTGAGAATAAGCCTATCGGTATTACGCGAATCCACATAGAGGAAGATGCAGGAAAGCTCATACACGGTACGGAAACAGAGAATTATTCTCTAGTAGATTTTAACAGATCCGGAGTGCCTCTGATCGAGATAGTATCGGAGCCTGATATGAGAAGCCCTGTGGAAGCCAGATTATATCTTGAAAAGCTTAAAGGCATATTGGAATATCTAGAGATTTCCGACTGCAAGATGCAGGAAGGCTCCCTCAGATGTGATGCCAATATTTCCATAAGGCCTGCAGGACAAAAAGAGTTCGGGGTAAAAACGGAAATCAAAAATATGAACTCGATGAAAGCATTGCAGAAAGCATTGGAATATGAAGAGGAAAGGCATAAGAAGGTTCTCTCGGAAGGTGGTGCCATAGTTCAGGAAACCAGACGCTGGGATGAAGCCAAAGGCATCACCATATCCATGAGGACCAAAGAGCAGGCTCATGACTACAGGTATTTTCCGGAGCCCGATTTGGTTCCTATAGTATTGGAAGAAAAATGGATAGATGAGATACGAAAAGCTTTGCCGGAGCTCCCAGATGATAAGAGGAGAAGATTTGTGAAGGAATATGGAATCCCTGATTATGATGCTTCCGTTCTTACTCTCACAAAAGAACTGTCGGATTTCTTTGAAGCTTGTGCGAAAGGACATAAAAATCCGAAGGCGATAAGCAATTGGGTAATGGGAGAAATCCTTAGGATAATGAAGGAAAAGGAGCTGGATTTCAAAGATTTAAAAATAAAGCCGGAGGATCTGAGAAAGCTGGTGGACCTGATAGAGGCCGGAGTATTGAGCAGTACAGGAGCCAAGCAGGTATTTGAAGAAATGTTTAAGACGGGCTGTGAGCCGGAAGCTCTGGTGGATCAATTGGGCCTGAAGCAGATAAGCGACGAGGATGTAATAGTCGAATTAGTAAGAAAGGTCCTGAATGAAAATCAAAAATCCGTAGAAGATTATAAAAACGGTAAAAGCAATGCTTTGGGATTTCTGGTAGGCCAGTGCATGAAAGCATCCAAAGGAAAAGGAAATCCGCAGCTCATAAATAAAATACTTAAAGATTTGTTGGCTTAAAATGTACAAGAGCAGCATATTAATTTAACAAGCAGGGAACGGTCTTGAACGTTCCGCACTTGAATTTTATGTCCATCAAATATGGATTTTGTAAAAAAATGTTGAGGTAAATTTTATAATTTTTATGAGAATGAAGCATTGATTTTCCTTAGTTATATTATTCTGAATTTGCCAATTATTTTGATATATATATTTCATGGATATAAAATGTATTGAAAAAATCTCTCCATTCGTGTAATATAAATATAATAAAAATATAAATATAAAAGATATCATATAGCTTCATTTTTATTGTTTTGTTGTAGTACAGCCAGTGGCTGTTTCTGCATATATTTCATTAATTTTTAGGTGTAAATAAAATGCGCCTAAGTAAAAAAAAGGGGGATGAATTGATGAAAAGATCACTGACATTAGTGCTCGTAATGATGCTGGTATTAAGCTTAGCGCTTACAGCATGCGGACCCAAGGCTCCGGCAGAACCGGCAGAACCAGGTGAACCGGCAGCATCAGAACCAAAGCTATTGAGGTTTGCTATTGGTGCAGAACCTCCGGCTCTTGACCAACAGATAGCTACAGATACTTATGCTATTATGCTGGGCAACCATCTCTATGAAGGTTTAGTCAGAGTTGCAGACAATGGTAAAGTAACTCCAGGTATGGCTGAAAAATGGGAAATTTCCGAAGACGGACTTACCTACACTTTCCACTTGAGAGATGCTAAGTGGAGCGATGGAAAGGCTGTAACAGCAAACGATTTTGAATATGCTATAAAGAGGCTTTTAAATCCTGCTACAGCTTCCGAATATGCATTCCAGGGCTACTATATACAAAACGGTGAAGAATACAACACAGGAAAGATCACAGATCCTTCCCAGATCGGTATTAAAGCTGTTGATGAAAAGACTCTTGAAATCAAATTAAAGGTTCCAACCGGTTATTTCTTAGCTTTAACAAACTTCATATCCTTGTTCCCGGTTAGACAGGACTTTGTCGAGGCTCAAGGAACAGCTTATGCTTCCGAAGCCGACAAGATACTTTACAACGGACCATATGTTTTGAAAGAATGGAAGCATGAAGAAGGCCTTGTTCTTGAAAAGAACCCGGAATATTGGAATAAAGATGCTATAAAGATCGACAAGGTTGAAATAGCTATAGTTACAGACAGCAATACAGCAATGAGCATGTATGAAGCTGGAGATCTTGACTTTGTTGCTCTTCCAAAGGACAGAGTAGAAGAGTTCGACAAAGCAGGCAAAGCTAACTTCTACTATGACGGTGCTGAATTCTACTTCCAGTTCAACGTAAAAGGAAGAAACAAGGAAGTTGGAAAATTAACAGGCAATGCCAACTTCAGAAAAGCTTTCGGATATGCTATAGACAGACAGGGCTATGTTGATGCAGTTCTAAAGAACGGCTCAGACGCAGCTACAAGATATGTATTGCCATTGCTTGCAGGCGTTAATGACTTATTTGCAAAAGAATATCCATTGGATTTCTATCCAAAGAATGCTGACCCTGCAAAGGCAAAGGAATATTTGGATAAAGCTCTTGCAGAGCTAGGTATGACAATTGATAAGCTTCCTGCTATCGAATTCTTGACTGACGACTCAGACACTGCAAGAATATCTGCAGAAGCTATTCAAGACATGCTTGCTAAGAATGCTGGAATAAAGCTTGATATCAAACAGGTTCCATTCAAACAAAGACTTGAGCTTATGAACAAGAAGGATTATGACCTTGTATTCGCAGGCTGGGGCCCAGACTATGACGATCCGATGACTTACCTCGATTTGTGGGTAATCGGCGGCGGACATAACAATACAAACTGGGAAGACAAGACTTATACAGATCTGATCAACTTCTGCAAATCTGCTCCAGACGTGAAGGAAAGAGCAGACAAGATGTTCGAGGCGGAGAAATACTTGCTTGAAAATGGACCTATAGTTCCTGTTTACTTCAGAAGAAGAGCCTGGACTCATGTTGACGGCTTGACAGGAATAATCAGAAACTTCATAGGCTCTGACCCAGACTTCGTATTTGCTGATATTACAAAATAAAGAAATATAAAAAATTTATCAGTACGCAAGACAAAGGTATATGTTAACATATACCTTTGTCCCATATTTAAGGCTGATATTTCTTAGAATAATCACAATTGGTTCACAGAAAATTCACAAATTTTAATCTTAATGTGGGAGGTGCCTATATTTTGTTTAGATACATCTTAAAAAGATTCTTTGTATCTTTGATCACAGTTTGGATCCTGGCCACCTTGACATTCTTCTTGGTAAGAGTGCTGCCCGGTGACCCTTTTACAAGCGAAAAAATTACCCCGGAAATAAAAGCAAATATGATGAAATATTATGGCCTGGACAGGCCTTTACCGGAGCAATATATTAAGTATATGGGCAATCTGGTCAAAGGTGAAATGGGCTTTTCCTTAAAATACAAGAATAGAACGGTAAATCAAATAATCAGAGATGCCTTTCCCAACTCAGCAGATTTAGGACTTCGATCCTTGGCTTTTTCAGTTAGCGTTGGTTTGGTTCTTGGAATTATAGCTGCTATTAATCATAACAAAGGTTGGGACTATACAAGTATGATCATTGCCGTAATAGGCGTATCGGTGCCAAGCTTTGTAATAGGCGGGCTGGTGCAATACTTTTTCGGCATATATTTGAAGATACTGCCTGTTGCTCAGTGGAAGAGCTTTGCCCATACTATTTTGCCGACCTTCTCATTGGGCTTGTCAACTTTGGCTCTTATTGCAAGACTTATGCGCACAAGCATGCTTGAAGTCGTAGGACAGGATTATATAAAGACAGCAAAAGCAAAAGGATTGTCTCCCGTACAAGTAACCATAAAGCACCAGATAAGAAATGCAATACTTCCTGTTGTTACCGTATTAGGTCCACTGGTCGCCGCGCTGCTTACAGGTACCTTCGTTGTAGAACAGATATTCGCGATTCCCGGGCTTGGAAGACACTATGTAATTAGCATACAAAATCTAGACTATACTATGGTTTTGGGATTGACTATATTCTTCGGAGCGTTCTTGGTATTCATGAACTTCCTGGTCGATATAGCCTATGGTTTCGTAGATCCCAGAATCAGAGTAGGCAGATAAGGAGGAGCTGGAGAGATGGAAATAAGCAGGGAAAAGTTTAAGCATGTCGGCATAAACGAAGAAAAGAGCCAGGCAATCGTTCGTCCCAGCATGACCTATTGGCAGGATGCATGGAGAAGGCTTAAAAAGAACAAGATTGCTATGATAGGGCTTGTTATAATTGCTGTTTTTACAGTTATGTCAATCATTGGACCAATGATGGTTCCTTATGTCCACAGCGACAATGATTTGAGCAATACCAACCAGCTTCCTAATGCGCAGCATTGGTTCGGCACAGATGATTTAGGAAGAGACTTATGGGCTCGCGTATGGATGGGAGCACGTGTGTCGCTGTTCATAGGCTTGATGGCAGCTCTTCTCGATACTTTGATCGGAGTATTGGTCGGCGGAGTATCAGGCTTTTATGGCGGCAAGGTAGATATGATAATCATGAGGTTCATCGATGTAATGATAGCCATACCCAGCATGATATTCATAATTCTTATAATGGTTATCGTAGGAGCCGGTGTATTCCCCATAATTTTATCCTTTGCTATAACCGGATGGCTCAGTATGGCCAGATTGGTAAGAGGACAGATACTTCAGCTTAAGGAGCAGGAATTCGTATTAGCTGCCAGAACCCTGGGAGCGAGCTCCTCGAGGCTTATACTCAGGCACTTGATACCGAATACATTGGGTGTAATAATAGTAAGCTTGACGATGAGAATACCAAGTGCGATTTTTACTGAAGCATTCCTTAGCTTTATAGGTCTAGGTGTAAAGCCTCCCACATCCAGCTGGGGCCAGTTGGCATCATCCGGAGCTGCTGTTTTAAGGGTTTATCCTTATAGATTGTTTATACCTGCATTTTTTATCAGTTTGACGATGCTTTCATTGAATTTATTTGGTGACGGATTGAGAGACGCTCTGGATCCAAGACTAAGAAAGTAGGAGGTGTAAGAGATGGAGAAAGAAAAAATACTCGAAGTTAAAGATTTGCACGTTTCATTTGACACATATGCAGGTGAAGTCAAAGCCGTCAGAGGAGTATCCTTTCATCTGGACAAGGCTGAAGCTATAGCCATAGTTGGAGAATCAGGCTGCGGCAAGAGCGTTACTGCCCAATCCATTATGAAGCTTATACCTATGCCTCCGGGAAGGATCAAGAGCGGAAATATAATTTTTAACGGTGTTGATATTACAAAGTTTTCTGATAAGAAGATGGAAGCCATAAGGGGTTCGGAAATAGGTATGATATTCCAGGATCCTATGACATCCTTAAATCCGACAATGACTGTTGGAAAGCAAATAGCTGAAGGCTTGATAAAGCATCAGCATTTAAGCAGAAGAGACGCCATGGAAAAGGCGATAGATATGCTGAAATTGGTTGGTATTCCGAATCCGGACAAGAGGGCCAATCAATATCCCCATGAGTTCAGCGGCGGCATGAGGCAGAGAGCTATGATAGCTATAGCTTTGGCATGCAAACCCAAGCTTTTGATTGCAGACGAGCCTACAACCGCACTGGATGTTACCATACAGGCTCAGATATTGGATCTGATGAAAGAATTGAAATTAAAACTGGATACTTCAATAATATTGATCACACATGATCTTGGCGTGGTTGCCGACATGGCTGAAAGAATAATAGTCATGTATGCTGGAGAAGTTGTTGAAAGCGGTACTGTAGAAGATATATTCTACAATGCTCAGCACCCTTATACCTGGGGACTTCTAAAATCAGTGCCAAGGCTTGACGCAGAAAATAAGGAACAATTGATACCGATCATAGGCACACCCCCGGATCTTTTCGCCCCGCCGAAAGGATGCGCATTTGCGGCCAGATGCAAGTATTCTATGGAAATATGCTACGAGACAGCTCCGGCAAACATGGAATACAATAAAAATCATTATGCAGCTTGCTGGTTAGGACATCCGGATGCGCCAAAGGTTGAGAGACCTGTCACTGAAAGAGGGGTGAAATGATGGAAAACAAGAAATTGATAGAAGTAAAGGACCTTAAAAAATATTTTACTGTAGGCAACAATGCGGTGCTAAAGGCAGTAGACGGATTAAACTTCTTCATCAGGGAGGGTGAAACTCTCGGTCTTGTTGGTGAATCAGGCTGTGGAAAGTCAACAGCAGGCAGAACCATTATAAGGCTCTATGAGGCCACAGGGGGAGAAGTAATCTTTGACGGTATGAACGTTCATAAATTGGATAGAAAGCAAGCTAAAGATTTTACTAAAAAAGCACAGATGATATTCCAGGATCCATATGCTTCTCTGAACCCGAGAATGACTGTAGGAGACATTATTGGCGAAGGGATAGACATACACAATATATATTCCGGCAAGGAAAGAACGGAAAGGATATACGATCTTTTGCATACGGTAGGACTCAATCGAGAGCATGCAAACAGATTCCCTCATGAGTTCTCCGGAGGCCAGAGGCAAAGAATCGGTGTAGCTCGTGCATTAGCTATAGAACCCCAGTTCATAGTTTGCGATGAGCCTATATCAGCTCTCGACGTTTCCATTCAGGCTCAGGTTGTAAACTTGCTGATAAACCTCCAAAGGGATTATAAGCTTACCTATTTATTTATAGCTCACGACTTGAGCATGGTTAAGCATATATCAGACAGGGTTGGAGTTATGTATCTGGGAACCTTGGTTGAATTGGCTTCAAGTGCAGAACTGTATAAAAAGCCGATGCACCCCTATACTCAGGCTCTTTTGTCGGCTATCCCCATTGCAGATCCTGAGGTAGAGAGATCAAGAAAGAGAATACTCCTGGAAGGTGACGTACCGAGCCCGATAAATCCGCCTCCGGGATGCAGATTCAAATCCAGATGCAGATATGCTACGGATATATGCTCTCAGGAGATGCCTGAGTTCAGAGAGCTTGAAAAGGATCATTTCGTGGCATGCCATAATGTGTAATTAGGACTCAGGATTCAGAGCTTAGGACTCAGCAGCTAGGGTATTCCTTTGAGGTCCAAGGAACGGGGAACATGGAAGAACACGGATTTGCAAGGAGGAGCATAGTTAAAAAACCCTCCGTGTAAATCCGTGTTCACCATCTTCCCGTAATCCAAAAGAAAGGGGGGCCTGGATGAGAAAGAGAAATTACATACCTATACTATATACCATATTGATTTTTTTAGTCATATTTTCCTTTCACAGCTATCAGAACCTGAAGGCTATCGTTGCCCCTCCTTCTGAAAAATGGGGGAGAGAAGTCAAGATTGATAAAACTCCTTACAAGAAGGCAGCAAGTTTGAATATCAATGAGGAGAATATATGGATACTTACGGCGAAAGAAGACCGGTTCACCAAAACTATTCTTGAGAAAGAAAACGGAAATATAAAAGAAATACAGAATATAATCATACCGGGAGCAGCTTTGAATAAGCTGGTGAAGTATAAGGGCGTGGAACCTTATATCTTTTGGACGGAGAATTATGAGCTTTATATGTCAACAAAGCAAGAGAGCGGAGATTACACCCCTAAAAGCCTTATTGCTGCAGAAGTAAAGGATTTTAATATATTTTCACAGAATGGCCAGATTGTGCTTGCAGCTGCACATAACCAGGGACTCCGATATTATAAAATCAATGAACAGGGAGCGATTGCCTGGGGAAATGAGTATCCTTTTGATAAGGCTGTGCACATAACTGCCGCTTTGGATGATTCGGGCATATTTCATACCGTATCTATCAGAGATATATCGCCGATGGAAAAGGAAATCATATATTTGCTTTTTTCTCAGGGCAAGTGGACACTGAGGTCTCAGAAAACAGAATATGTACAGGTGTCCAACGAAAGCATAGGAAATTTAGAAATTGGTTTGGATAATGAACTGGCGTATATATTCTATGAGAACAACGTGTGGAACAGCTTCGGCCAAACTGCAAGGACGTGGTATGCAACAGTGCCCTTGTCTCAGGCAGGCAATTCGGATATGGAGTTCAGGCTGTTGACCAGTCACGATACCGAAAGCTCTGCGGATGTATATGTGAGTGAGGTAAATTGCCCATATTTAAAGCAGGATACATTGAACGCAGTTTTTATAGAAAAATATTGGGATGAAACCGGTGAAGGCTTTAAAATCCTCAACACAACTTTTAAAGATGGCAAAATATCCGGCAAAACGTATTCCACAAGAATACTGGGATGGATTAAAGGAATCGATATTGCCCAGTATGGAAAAGAGGAAGCCTTAGTATTTTTGCAGACTGCCGGAGAATTCAAGAATGATGTATGGTTTACACAGACCGGCGAAGGATATAAGGAGATAGTGAATAAGCCTGTTAAGCAGGATTATGCAGTCGCAATGGAAAACAGCATATCTCCATATATAAGCGGTTTAGTCATCGCTTTGATAAGAGCTTTTATGTTTTTCCCTGCCGTATTGTGGCTGCTTTTTGTAGAATTTTTTGAGGTTAGGAAATTTTCTTTTAACCCCAAGCTTAATTATTCAGTAGCCATAAGCATTTATATGATAATTAAGGTTTTAACTGCAAACTTTTATTACGGGGGACTTTCATATTATATGATGCCTGACTTTATGAAGCCTATGGCCATCAGGTATTTGATAATGCTTTCTATAGGTTTCATAGCATATTTCATGGCAAAGACATTCAAAAAGAACAGAACTGATATGCACATAATACCAGAATTCTTATTGTTCATGCTCTATGATCTGCTGATCACAGTATTCCTATATGGACCTTATATTACCTGATTCGGGGATATAACTCAGGGCGGCAAGCCATGTGTAGCTCAAGCATGAATACTATATTGAGCCATTCATGGCTTCTATTGCCTATAAAGCTTGCCATAACTACATCCATTTGCCGGGCGGCATGATATCATGATCGGATATTATGCAAATACACTGGATGTTTTTCGGAGGAATATCCTGAAAGATGAGTACCTCCGCATCATATCCCTTTTCTTTATCTTTTCTTACTTTCATGTTCTCATCCAGGCTCAAAGAATCCCTCCAGTATTCCGAAGCTATATGCGGTCCGTTTTTATTTATGAAATCCTTTGCTTTCTCAAAGCCTTTTATATGCTGTAAAATGAAGGGCTCAAACAAAGGGTTGGCCCTATTTTCATTGCATACCCAGCATTTCTTTATATCTGCTTGAATCTCGAGCAATGCAGTATGAGAGTGCCAATTATGGCTTTCATCAAAATACATACTTGCAAAAATAGCCTTTCTTCTTTTTACCCAGAACGGAATATTATCTGTTTTGTATTTATCAAAATAATTATGAAAATCATAATACTTATTGAGGTAAGTCAATTTGTCGTCATAGCATATGCCTTCCGCCAGTGTTTTCTTCAAATCCACGATGCTGACCACATGATAAAGAGCTCCTGTCAGGGAAAAATTCGCAAAAGCCAATATAATGCCTCCTTATAGTAGAAATTACCTTGATATTCATTACATTAGTTTTAGCCGATTGGAGAAAATTATTATGGGAGGTGTTTATCCTGATTTTTATAAATTGTACTGAAAATTGCATACATCAGAAGGATGGTATGTGTTCCTTAGAGCATGTCGGTAAAATTTCAAACACTACATCAACAGGTTGTGAATTTTATGTGGAAAAAAGCAGGAAGCCTTCTGACAAAGAAAGCGACAGACTGTAATGCTGTCGCTTTTTCGTATTTCCTGGGAAATATAAAAAAAGGAGACTGGGAGACGGAAACCACTGAAGGGGATGCGGAGAACACGCAATTTTTATATACTATACGTGGCTATACATGGATGCTATTGCTTATGTGATGATCTCATGCTTCACAGGAGCTGCCTGCATGCCCAGAGAGAGTGCCCTGCGTTGAAGCTTTCATCAATAAGCTTGAATTTATTGCTGGATTTTTTGTATTCAATCCTTTCCAGGAATACAGGAGGGGATTTTCGCGATGTATTTGTACTCTTGGGAAGGCTTATTTTTTCATCTTCCAAAATAGGGTAGCTTTGATTGACAAAGATTCCGCTCTTCAATATCATATTTTTAAAAGAATCGGATATCATTTTATCCAAATCATAGGCAGCAGCTCCGGCCGCATATTTTTTAAAGTTTTTCAGAGCTGACAGAATAGCTGCGATGTCTTTGATGGAATACTCGATCTTATTTTCTTCATTTTTTATGAATACGCCGTCTTCCAGGCTCATGCGGCTGCATAAGGCCTTAAACAGCACAATAGAGCAAGAAAGATAATTGTCAAATCCGCAAAGGTAGAAAAGCCTGCTCAAGCATGATAATGCGATAAACATAGTAAAGAAGGAGCTTATCTTTGAATCATCAGGCTTTCTCAAAATATCTCCCTTTGGAGAAACCCTTTCGCATAGCTCCTGGCCTAATATATTTATTGTCTTATAGATCAAAGCCCTGTCAATGCCGGTATATTCATAGATATTCATCAAGCTGCCGCATATCTGGCATAGAGTGCGTGATGAGGTATAGAGAGAATCCTTTGCAGCTATATGGCACAAATCCGGCAGCAGGATGGTCAGTGCATCTTTGGACCTTTGGCTCAGTTTTTTATCATGCCTGGTTTTGTACAGCAGATCCTGGGTCAAAGCGGCAGCTTCGGCAGCAAAATATTGAGGCAGTATTTCAAGACTATCTTCATCAATTTCCAGGCTGTCTTTTCCTAATGCATCCGTTTTGTGCTTCGAAACATATAAAAGGTTCTCCTTGAGCAGATTGTCATACATAAAGTTCAATTGCTCTGCTCCTGCACCAGAAAAGAAATAGGCAATATAATCTCCATTTCTTATGGTCAAAGAGCCGTCAAGTATCTTTCTGGCGCAAAGGTTCATAGATATGATAGAAAGAGCTTGGACCATGGGACTTATGGCCTTTTTCACCTTCTTGTCTTTCCATTGATATGTACTGAAATCATAAGGATTTTGAGGCTTGCCCATATATTGAGGCAAAGCTTTTCTGTATAAACCCACGTTGATGAAGACATTGATGAATTTAGACTTTTCATCTTTGTTATATTTTTTTATACCACAGCCTGAGAGAAGACAGTAGGATATGGTATTCAAATAGGCCATATGCTCCAGGTATTTCATAACTGCCTCATTATCGTAAAAACTGTCCATAATTCCACCACCTTGTTTGGTTATATTGAAATATATGCTAATGCATTGAGGTTTATGGCAATGAATTTTTTTTATTGCCCTTCCGTGAAAATTCCGTGTCTTTCCGTGTTCCCCGTACCCCATGGCCCATAAGGAATACCCCAGCTTCTGAGTTCTGAGCTCTGAACCCTGAGTTCTAAAATCAAGCAACATAATTGGCATATATTACGTCAAAATATGATTAGATGACAGTTTGCAACAAATTTGTTATCAAACTGAAATATAAAAAATAAAGGAAAAGAGCTGGAAAAGTCGAATTATTAATTGAAAGCACAGGAAAAGGAGGAGTTTGATGAAAAAAATAACAATATTTGTAACCGCATTGTGCCTTATTCTTGCACTTAATGCAGGCACTGCTTATGCAGCAGCACTTCAAAGCCAGAAGCAACCTTCCTTGTCCATGCAAGTTATGGGTAAGACTCTGAAAGATGTTGATCCGCCTATTTTGCAGGGAGGCAAGGTGTATGTTCCATTGAGGGCTGCCGGAGAAGCCCTTGGCTATAAAGTTACCTATAATGCAAGCACTAAAGTGATGGATTTAAAAAACGGCGGCAAAAGCATAAGGATTACCATTGGAAGCTTGAGCACCGTAGTAAATGATAAGAAGATTAAGATTGAAAAGGCGCCGTTTTTAAGTAATGGCAGAGCCTATGTTCCCATAGCCTATATCAAGACGGCATTTGGAGTAGAAGCCAAATATGAAAGCAGCAAAAATATAGTGACCATAGGAACGGTACAAGCTCCTGCACAGCCACCAGCCTCTGATAAGTCAAAGGGCATATACATATTAGGGAAAAAGATGGATCCAGAATTTGCTCCGATTATAAAGGACAACAAGGTTATGATTCCCTTGAGACCAATCGGAGAAGGTCTTGGCTATGATGTGGTGTGGAATATAAAAACCCAGACCATGTCCTTAAGGAAGGATGGACAAGCTATGGCCTTTGTGATAAACCAAGATAAGGCCGTGGTAAACAGCAAGGAAGTAGGCATGGATGCCAAAACAATAATGGTAAACGGCAGAGCTTATGTCCCGCTTACATTCATTGAAAAACAGATGGACTATGAAATTGCATATGATAAGGCTTCCAATAAGCTGGAGGTAAATGCGAAAAAAGCTCCGGCGGTTATTGCTAAAGTCCAGGATATAAAGTTTGATGAAAACGGAGGCTTCCCTCAGTTAGATATTATCGCAGATAATCCGGTAGAATATAAAACCTTTACAATGGAAAATCCCGACAGAATGGTTATAGACATTATGAATGCTATAGCGGATACGGAGTTTGAAACTAAGAGCATAGATAAGGAAGAGATCATCCGGGTAAGAATAGGACAGTTCAGCTCCAACCCATACATAACCAGAATAGTTGTAGATCTGAAGGATCAAAAGAAAGCCAAGATAGTGCAGACCTCTGACAAGAAAAGCGTATCCCTGGTGTATGCAAATATCATTCAGCCTGTAACAATAGCCAAAGAGGGATTCAGCGATGTAGTAACTATAAAAGGAAGCAAGGCCATAGACAGCCTTATAACAAAGCTGGAAGACCCGGAGAGAATCGTAATAGATGTTCAAGGAGCTGTATTGGAAGGAACAGAACAAAATCTTGAAGCCGGATCTTCCGTGGTTAAGACTGTCCGAACCGGCCAATATGAGGTTGGTACGGCAAGGATTGTGGTGGATGTAAACAAGAGCGCATTTTATGATGTAAAAAGCGAAGATAATGTAACAAAGATTTATATCTCTGATATGCCCTATTCCTTTATGGGGTATGATAAATATTACAATTCCTCTTTCGTATATCTGAACCCGGGAGAAGAGTCCCAATATAATGCCAGCTTTGATGAAGAAAGCAGGATACTTAAGGTAGAGATAAAGAAGGATATAGAATTTGATAAGGATGCATTTGAAATAAATGACAATCTTTTGGAATATATCAAGCTGAGCAAGGAAACTCGAGGAGGAAACATCTTTACTCAAGCCGAATTCAGGTTGAAGGATAAAGTAGAATACGAACTCATATCTCCGGAAACTACCAAACTGGTCAAGTTTAAGCTCAAATATGTGCCTAAAACAGCTCAGGATATATTGGTAGTCATCGATCCGGGCCATGGCGGAAAGGATCCGGGAGCTAAAGGCATAGATGGCGTTACCTATGAAAAGAATCTTAATTTGGAAGTAGCAAAGAGATTGGAAAAGAAGCTTAATGACCTGGGATTTAAAACTGTTATGACGAGAGTGGACGATACCTATACCACGCTGCAGCAAAGGACAGACCTGGCAAACCAGAGCTATGGGGATTTCTTCATGAGCATACATTTCAATGCTTTTGTCAGCAAGACACAAGGTATAGAAACATTGTACTATCCTAACTCAACTAACGAGGGATATGCAATAAACAATAAGGATATGGCAGGGATATTCCAGCAGGAATTGATCAAAACCTTAGGAAGGCCGTCCAGAGGAACTGTGCCAAGGCCCAATTTGTTTGTATTGAATAAGACTAAAATGCCTGCCATACTTGCAGAGCTTGGGTTTATAACAAATAAGGAAGAGCTTGCACAAATAAAGAAGGATGCGTATAAGGACAAGGCGGCAAATGCTCTTGCGGCTTCCATCGTGAGATATTATAAAGAAATTCAGAAGATAGATTTGGAGCTGGATATAGCTTCAATATATTCAGGAAATATTACAGCCCCCCAAAGTTCTGAGAGCAGCGAACAAAATACGGCGAAGAATTAAAGCTCCGGGCTCATGCCCGGAGCTTTTGTTTTATATGATTCATTCATATAAAACAGGCGATAAACAGAGCAGCACTTGCTTCTATAAGCAAGTGCTGCAAAATTTATGAATGAGGGGGAGGAATAAAGAGTATTAGCACTAATTTACCAATAATCCTTGTAATGTAATTATATACAATGTTCATGTATATTGGTATAGCATAACAGCATTTGTTACAACAAATTTACAACTTACATGGTTTTTCAACATCCGCCCCTTGAATTTGATCTAGCAGCATACGAAACAGCCTATACATATATTTTTGCTCATGAATTATATGCTCTACAAGGGTTTGCCATACTTTATCCTCCAAGCCTTCATTTTTTAACTCATCGTACAGCCTTAGCGCTTCCCTGTCAAGCCTCAAAAACTGCCAGCACAGTTCGATGGCTTTTCTTCTGGCGCCGGGGAATATATATTGTGCTGTGTTATAATTGGGCCTATAAAAATTCTTCACCCTTTTGTTCAGCTCTGCAAACTCATTATGAATATCATCTAGTCTTGATACCGTTTCCTCCATGAGATTCTTATTCGTAAGCTCTGCCACGGTCTTTAAAAATATGGGATGCTCACTTGATATTTCCGTCCACATATTCAGCTCATTGACCACACATCTTATGCCTGTGACCACTGCCAGACAATACATAATTTACCCTCCTTTAGAATATGGATTTCAATTGATGCTAATAATAAATATATGTGAGTGAAATCAACAGTATTCTTAGTCCCAATAGAGTATCAGCGGTGGTCAGACATGAGATAAAAATATTTCATAGGATGCATATAGAAATAAATAATCTGAAAATTATATATATATATGGTAGAATGATATATAGCAAAATATTTAAAAGGGGCTGAAGAATATGGGAGAAATGATTAAGGTCACATTGAATGGCCATCAAACCCGTCAATATCCCAAATCCATAAAATTATTGGAAATTGCAAAGGAAATCCAGCATAAGCTTGAATATAAGATTGTAGGGGCGATTGTTGACAATAACCTGAGAGAATTGGAATATACTCTGGAGGAAGACGCAAGTGTAGAGTTTGTGGACCTTGCTTCTTCTTATGGGAATAGATTTTATACCAGAAGCCTGGCTTTTTTGTTCATAATTGCTGCCAAAGAAGTTTTAAAGGGCTGCAAGGTTACCGTAGAGCACTCCCTCAGCAAGGGCTTATATTGTGAAATACATAATGCAGGCTCTTTAAACGGGAGCCTGGTTAAGAAAATAGAAGAAAAAATGAGAGAGATTGCACATAGGGATATACCTTTTATAAAGAAAAAGTATTCCAAAAAAGATGCAGAAAAGCTTTTTATGGAAAGAGAGCAATATGATAAATTGGAGCTTTTAGCGCACAGGAACAAAGATTCGATAAATATATACAGCTGCATGGGATATTATGATTATTTTTATGGCTATCTGGTGCCTTCTACAGGCTATCTGGACAAATTTGAGCTTTTATGCTATCCGCCGGGGATCGTGCTGCGCTTTCCCACCAGGGAGAACCCCAATGAAATACCTGAGTTTTTTGACCAGCCAAAGCTCTTCAATATTTACCGGGAATTTGAAGAGTGGGGAAAGATAATGGGAATAGGCAATATAAGCCAGCTTAATGATTATATCTTAAGAGGTGATATAAGAGAGCTTATTTGGATAGCAGAGGCTTTTCATGAAAAGAAACTGGCGGAGATTGCGGACAAAATATGCTCTTCCAAAGAAAAGAAAAAGCTGGTGCTCATATCGGGACCGTCCTCCTCAGGCAAGACCACCTTTACTCAGAGGCTGTCCATACAGCTCAGGGTAAATGGCCTCAAAACAGTAGCCATATCCATAGACGACTTTTTCAAGAACAGGGAGGATACTCCTAAGACTCCTGAAGGGGAATATGATTTTGAGACCATTGATGCCATAGATATCGACTTGTTCAATGAGCTGATCAACAGGCTTATAGCAGGTGAGGAGATTGAACTGCCTTATTTTAACTTCCATACGGGAAACAGGGAATGGAGAGGCAGGCGGCTTAAAATATCGGAAGAGCATATAATACTTGTGGAAGGCATACACGGCCTGAATCAAAAGCTTACCCGGGGTATTGATGCAAGCAAGAAGTATAAAATATATATCAGTCCTCTTACACATCTCAATGTGGATAATCACAACAGAGTGCCTACTTCCGACTTAAGGCTGATCCGAAGAATGGTGAGAGATTATCAATTCCGTTCAACAGATGCACTCACAACCATAAAAAGATGGGACTCTGTAAGAAACGGAGAGGATAAATACATTTACCCATACCAGGAGGCAGCCGATATAATGTTCAATTCATCTCTGGTGTACGAGCTCAGCGTATTAAAGAACATCGCAATGCCGCTTCTGGAGAGAATAGATAAGTCAATGGTAGAATATGTAGAAGCAAAGCGGCTGATGAAGTTTTTAGACTACTTGCTGCCTTCGGATTCCAAATGCATACCGAATAATTCCATACTTAGGGAATTTATAGGCAACAGCTGCTTTACAGTTTGAACGGAACTTAATTAAATGATATAGTTTAGCTTGCTGTACTGACTGATATAAGAGTGCAATCGTTATCAGTCAGCACAACAAATGAATCAAAAGTTAGCTTTGGAGGAGATTTTATGGATTTGGTTCATCTTGTACAGGTATATAATGACATAGAAGCGGACATAGTGGAGGGGCTTTTGAAGGACTACGGCATAGTATCAATAAAAAGGTATAAGGGCACTAAAGGATATATGAAGGTGATAATGGGCACGGCTTTGGGGGTGGATATATTTGTAAAGCCCGAAGACTACAAACAGGCTAAAGAAATATTAGAGAACATCGATATAAATGATGATGATTTAGATTATCCCGGCAATGAAGAAGAGTAAGGATGATGAGCTGATAGAATCCAGATTAAAACGGGGGGTAGAAAATGTTTGATGTGATGAGCTTTATTGCAGAGCTGGAAAAAGAATGTTCAGACTTTAAAAGAAATTTAAGCCAACTTGAAGCTGAAGAGCAAATGGAGATAATAAAATTGGCTTGTTCTCATGTATATCCTGAGGGAAGCATAGTTGAAAGATTGCCCCAACCAAAGCAAAACAAAAAGCCCTTGACCGTAAAATTCGGAATAGACCCTATGAATACCAATGTTATGATGGATCGTATGCCTCCTATTGTTCTTTTGAGCAAGCTTCAGAGGATGGGCTATAAAGTGATATTTTTAATAGGAGATTTTACAGCATTGATCGGAGATCCGTCAGACATAACAATCAATCAAAAGAAACCGAATCGAAAGAAGATCGAGGCAAATGTCAAGATGCTGAAAAAAGAACTGTCCCAATTTATTGAGCTTGGGAAAACAGATACCCTATTTAACAGTGCATGGCTTAATGAATTGAAGCTTCCGGAACTTGTGGAAATAGCAAAAGAAATAGATATAGCCCATACTTTGGATCGTGAAGACTTTAAAAATAAGCTGGATAAAAAGGAAAACATATCCTATGCTGAGATGATGTACCCTCTTATAATGGGTATAGACTCTTTGCAGGTGTCTCCCGATATGGAATTGGGAAGAGAGGACCAACTGGATAATTTGCATATGTGCAGGCGTATGATGGAAGCTAAAGGCATGGAGCCTGAAGCATTTATGACTACCTATGCCCTTCCTCAGGGTGATATCTTCTCTATAAACGAAGATCCTCTGATCATATATGAAAAGATTGCAAGGCTCGAAGAGCAGCATGTTCTCATGTGGTATAAATTATTGACGGAAATAACGCCGTCTGCTGCATCAACGCTGGAAAAAGGAATAAAGGATGGCCGGATAAATATTCAGACTGCAAAGGAGATCCTGGCAAAGATAATAGTGAACAAGCTTCATGGCAAAGAGAAAAGTGAGCTCGCTTATATAGAATATATCAAGAATTTTGTCAAAACTGCACCTACTAAAGAAATAAGGATGATATCGGGCAGTATCATGAGCATAGGGGAGTTCATAGCTGCATCGACAGAATTTACGCTTACAGAAGCCGAAAGCATAATAATGTCCGGCGGTGCAAGGGCTTTAAGCTGTGATGGCGGCTGTCTTACATATATTTTAGACAGCAATGCGGATATAAGCACCATATATTTTGATAAATTCTACATAATCATGGGGGACAAGCTTGTTCTGAGAATCAAAAAATAGATATATTAACATTTTATCAATATATTGCATTCATATATTTTACTCCCAAGCAAAAAATAAAGCTGAACAAAGCAGCTTGAAAATTTAAGGGGTGGAATATATGAAGACTTTTAAAGCCCAAGCTTTAACTGTATTTTTGATACTTTGCATTGCTGCAGCTTTCTCAGGATGTGCCATACGGAGGGTTCCGAATCCTGTCCCAGGCAATGATATCAGTCCCGGAAAAAGCTATAGCCCCGAATTAGGGACTCCGGCGACAGACGCAGACAATCTGGCAAAAGCAGTGCAAAGGATACCAGGAATAAGGAGTGCTGCTGCGGTTATCAGCGGAGATGCAGCTTATATAGGAATTAATATTGATATAAATAGCAGTATAGATAATACTTCCAAAATACAAAACATCAAAAAACAAGCAGCAGACACGGTAAGAAATACAGACCGGAACATAAAGACGGTTTATGTCAGTGCAGATGCTGATTTTATTCAAAGGGTCGGCAAAATATCCAATGACGTAAGGAATGGAAAACCAGTTGAAGGCTTTGAAGATGAGCTTAACGAAATTGTTAAAAGGATAACACCGGAAAAGCAGTAGCCTAAAAATGTAAAATTTGGGCTAAAAACGTATACAGCTAAGGTATAACAAGATGTGAAACCCTTGTTATACCTTAGCTGATCTTATACTTTTAACACCAAGAATATACAGAGTTTTTTAATTATATTGGGAAATTGCTTGATAAATAACAAACTAATGATGTATTATATAAGTGTACAAAATAATTATTAGGGGGGTGGGAGGATGAATAAAGAGGACGCTTTGATCAGCTTGCATAAGCTGAACTATGTTTATCTTGCTACGAATAAATGCGTCATAGATGATTGGGAAAAAATAGTCCAATTGGGGGGATTGACTTACCCTCAGACAAAGCTTCTCATTATTTTGAAAGAAGGCGGTCAGGCTACAATGTCTCAGATTGCCGAGAGGGGTCTATGGCATATGTCAACAGTCACCGAATTGGTCAACAGGATGGATAAGGAAGATTTGTTAAGAAAGCAGATCGACCAGATAGACAAGAGGGTGGTGAAGGTTGATATAACGGAAAAAGGTGTTGAAGTGCTGAACCATACAAAAAGGCTTTACTTCAAGAATTCTGATATATTTAAAGGATTATTGTCCATGGATAAAAAGGATTTGGATGCAGCCTTTGATGTTTTTGCAAGTATATGCAGGAACACAAAAGGAGTAGTAGGACCTTGCGGCCTTACAACTGCACTGGAGACGGCCGAGAATCCTAAATGCAACTGTCTTGAAATACTGAACAGCCTGGACTGGAGTGAATAATAATGAAGGCGAAGTCGTTAAAAAAGGGAGACACCATAGGCTTAATCGCCCCATCCAGTCCTGTCGGACGCAATAAGGCCCAAGCCTGCATAGATTGGGTCATAGCTATGGGATATAGGGTAAAATGGGGAGAATCCATATTCGGCGAAAGAGGATACCTTTCAGGCAGCGATGAGTTGAGAGCCTACGATATAAATTCTATGTTCGGCGATGAAGAAGTGAACGCTGTTTTTTGTATCAGGGGCGGTTACGGCTCCATGAGGCTTTTGGATAAGCTGGACTACGAATTGATAAGGAATAACCCTAAAATATTTATCGGCTTCAGCGACATAACTGCGCTGCATACCGCTTTTTATCAAAAAACAGATCTTATAACCTTTCACGGCCCCATGGCAGCCGGATATGCTAAAAAAAGCTTGGACAGCTTAAGCCGTGACTATATGGATAGAGCTCTGATGAAATCGGAACCATTGGGAGAGATAATAAATCCTCCGGATATCTCCATAAAAGCGTATAATGGAGGATGTGCTTCAGGTAAGTTGGTGGGAGGAAATCTATCCCTTCTTGCCGATACAATGGGTACTCCTTATGAGATAGATACAAAGGGCAAAATTCTTCTCATTGAAGAAGTGGAGGAAAGGCCCTATAAAATTGACAGAATGCTGCTGCAGCTTAAGCTGGGAGGAAAATTCAAGGATGCTGCAGGAATTGTAATCGGCGATTGGGCGGATTGCGTTCCTGAGGAGGGCAAGGAAAGCCTTGCTATAGATGAAATCATAGAAGATATCGTCGTGCCTTGCGGAAAGCCTATACTATCGGGTTACAAGATCGGTCACTGCACACCCAATATAACAGTACCTATAGGCGCCGAAGCCTGTATGGACTGCAGCGATATCTGCTTTGCCATAACCGAAGCCGCAGTATATTAATAAATAGGACTATATACCTATATGAGTGGTAATTATTGCTCATTGATGCTATAATATATTTAAAGGCTTTTAGGTTGTAGAGGTGTTCCATGGATAGCATCAGAAAAAAATTTTATATGTATATATTATTATTTATAATCATTATATGCTCCATCAGCATCTTCATCTTTGTTTATTCCATAAAAAATGTAGAAAGCATATATGA
The DNA here is from genome assembly GCF_058315355.1 of Lutispora sp. QWL-02. Lineage (NCBI taxonomy): Bacteria > Bacillati > Bacillota > Clostridia > Lutisporales > Lutisporaceae > Lutispora > Lutispora sp. QWL-02. The sequence goes on along the minus strand of NZ_CM177762.1, from coordinate 3,835,890 downwards.
GAAAAATGTTCAGGAGAACATATACAGTTTAAAAAAAGGTTTCCTTAAGGATACGGTAAACAATGTTATCTCTCTCATTGAGCAAGTACGAGAGCAGAATATAAATCAATATGCTTTATTAGCAGATAATGCTTCAAAGGCTTTTCAAGAGTACTATAAGCTAGATCCGGAAAAATTTCCGGGTCTGGCTATTGATTATTTTAATCAAGATGATATGCGAGAGATTTTTGAAGTTATCATCATAGACAATTCACAAAATGAGATCATTTACGAACACTTGGCTTATTCTATGGACAGGTCGGTTTTGATCGAGGACAAGCTGGAGCGAATCAAATCGGAAAACCCTTTCTATTATGAGAAAACCTATGGAATATACACGGTTTTCTACGCTATACGCATGACTTTTATAGATGAACTCACGAAAAAGCATATTGCATATGTAATACATAATTCAAAATTTGAAAATGATTCTTATATATGGGTCAATGAGGTCATTGACTATAATGGCGGAGAGAACTATGCCATCAGAAGGATTCATCCCAATCTGAAGGATACCGAGGGAAGCTATTTATCTACAGAAACACGTGATATAAAAGGAAATAAGCCATATTTGACGGAACTGGAAGGTGTCAAAGAAAAGGGAGAAATTTTTTTTAAATACTATTTCAAGAGGATGAATTCCAAAGAGATATCGGAAAAGCTTACTTATTCCAAGCTATATAAAGAATATGACTGGATAATTGCCATGGGCATTCATGTTGATGATATAAAGGCTTATATAAATAAAGTGAGCAACCACAGCCAAAAAGTAATAACCGATATGTTTTTCTATATTCTGCTCATATTATTTTTAATGTTCATAAGCGGTTATCTGTGGCTCACGCGTTTGGAAAAATGGTATTATCAAAACTCCAATAAAGCCTTGAAAGAGGAGATAAACCTGGATCCTCTGATAAAGATATATAATCGGCGTGCGGCTCAGGCTAAGCTTAATGCCATATTTGACAGTTTTAAGCGCAATGGCAGCATCTACGCGATTATAATATATGATGTTGATAACTTTAAGAGCATAAATGATACCTATGGTCATGATGCAGGCGACGCAGTCCTCATCAATATTGCAAAAATAATAAACAGCAACATAAGGAGCACGGATAGCTTATACAGGTGGGGCGGAGAAGAATTTCTGCTGATCTGCGAAGGCATGAAGAAGGAACACGTCATGGACTTTGCTCAGAAGCTGCTGGAGAATATTGGGGAAGCAGAATACAGCCAAGGAGAAGAACGGTATGGCGTTACCGTTTCCATAGGCATTTCATTCTTTGAACCTTCCGATGTTGATTATAGTGCAGCAATAAAGCGCGCTGATACAGCGCTGTATAATGCAAAAAAATCAGGGAAAAACTGCGTCTGCTTATGCAAATAAGCAGGCTTTTTACAACTCCTTCAGTACCTTATCAACGGCTTCTGCCAAACCGGGCTCAAGCTTCTTTGCCTCCTCCAGCTCCTTCTTTGCTGCGCTGATATTTCCAGTATCCACATACAACAAGCCTTTCATATATCGCCCTCGCGGTGCATCCAGCTCTATTATCTGATCTGCATATTCAAAGGCTTCGGAATATTTGCTTTGGGAAGCTGATGATATTACCAATGCCCATAAGGTGCGAAGTCTGATATGATCGTCCTTAAAGTTTGCAGATAGTATTTCTTTGCCGATCTTATCAACTTCTTTATAAGATCCTTTTTGGAGCAGACCATCCAATTGTTCAACCTTTAATATGATCATATTTTGGACGTTGCTGAAGCCATAGGTTAAAGAAGCTCCGAGAACCAATAATGTCAGTATGATAAAGACGGGCCTTTTCAGCCATCTATGATGTGTCCCTCTCAGCTTGACTATCCCCGATGCAAGAAATCCTCCCAGCAGCCCTCCCAGATGAGCATAATTGTCTATGCCCTTATGGACAAAACCATATACGACATTGATAGCTATGGTGATTATTATGTTATGGCCAAAATAGCGTCTGAATAATTCCGGGTTTTCAATTCCGAAATAAAGCAGTGCGCCGAGGAGCCCGAATATGGAGCCGGATGCGCCCACGCCGGGGTTGGGGGAAAAGATGAAGCTTAATATGTTGCCGAATATTCCGGCGGCTAAATAAATAACCAGAAATTTAATATGGCCGTACAGCTTCTCTGTCACACTCCCCACCCAATACAGCGAATAGCTGTTCACCAGAAGATGGGTAAAGCTGGCATGAAGAAATATGGGAGTCAGAAAACGCCAATATTGACCCTGCATTATGCTGAGGTTTTCTTTCGCACCGAATATATAAAGCCCTTCATTGAAATCTATGCCCTTTAAAAATGAGTATGCCATGATTGCCGCCCATACTGCCCCATTTATTATTATCAAACATATGGTGAGGGTCGCCTTTGGCGGAGAATACTCAGGCATGTATCTATATTCATGCCCCCCATATTCTGACGGATTCATTTCATTGTCATTGTCCCCGTAAAAAATCATTGGATTTGTTTGTTCTCCATCGATATATTTTCCCTGCATATTTAACCTCCGGTACTATAGCTGTTTTTAATACCACTATAATAATATTATACCAATAAATGATTAATAAATTAACTCGTTGTGCTGGCTGATAAAAAAGTATTTCACTGAACTAACATTCAGTGGAGTTGAAACCCCTTATCAGCTAACACAACAGATTAAATTAATAGCAGAGCAAAAAGAATAATCAGCAAATAAAATCATATATTCATGGGACAAACTATGATATTTATAGTAAAATATACTTAGGGATAATAATTATGGATTAGAAATAAATATTGAGGAATTGTGCTATTTGCTCTGATTTTTAAAAAATTATATAAAGCAAAGTATAATGGAAGAAACAGAGTAGAAAAATAGCAAAAATGCTTGATATGCATTTACAGTATGTTATAATTAAGTGGTTAAAGTGGAATGCTGGACTTCATTCTCGCGCGGAAGCGGGAATACTGATAAAGCCGCTGAGATTACTTGATATATGAGGAGGATATTGATGAACTCTAAGTTAGAAAAATTAGAAAAAAATGTTGCTGCATTAGAAATTACTGTTTCGGCTGAAAAGCTGGAGGAAGGAATAGCAAAGGCATATATAAAAAATGTGAAGAAATTCAATTTGCCAGGTTTCAGAAAGGGAAAGGCCCCAAGAAAGCTTATTGAAAAACATTATGGCGAAGGAATATTTTACGAAGATGCCATAAATGAGGTTTGTCCGGAAGCCTATGAAGAGGCAGTAAAAGAGCATAATCTGGATCCGGTCGATAGGCCATCCATTGATATAGTTGATATCGAGAGCGGAAAAGGAATAGTATTTAAAGCAGAAGTAACGGTAAAGCCCGAAGTTCAACTGGGACAATACAAGGGAATAGAAGTAGAAAAAAAGGAGTATAATGTTACAGATGAAGATGTTTCTAAGGAATTGGAAGCTCTCAGAAACAAGAATGCAAGGATAATCGATATCACCGACAGGCCTGTGAAGATGGGAGACAATACAACAATAGACTTCAAAGGCTTTGTGGATGATAAGCAGTTTGATGGCGGCACAGCTGAAGATTACAAGCTGGAGATAGGCTCCGGCCAGTTCATACCCGGCTTTGAAGAGCAGCTTGTGGGCGCATCGATAGGCAATGAAGTTGATGTAAATGTAACCTTCCCGGAGGATTACAGGGCCGAGGAACTGGCAGGCAAGCCGGCCATTTTCAAGGTTACTGTGAAAGAAATAAAGGAAAAGGAATTACTGCCTTTAGATGACGAATTTGCTAAAGATGTAAGCGAGTTCGACACCTTGGATGAATTGAAGGAAGACATAAAGAAGAAAAAGACTGAAGAAGCAGAGCACAGGGCTTTGCATGAATTTGAAGACAATGTAATTAAAAAGGTTGTTGAAAATGCTGAAGTGGACATCCCGCAGGTAATGGTAGATAATCAAGTTGAATCAATGATAAGGGATTTTGATTACCAGCTCAGATATCAGGGATTGGATTTAGACTCATACATGAAGTATATGAACATCGGCCATGAAGAACTGCATCAATCCTATAAGGAAACAGCACTGGACAGAGTTAAGACTCAGCTTGTATTGGACGCGGTTGCAAAGGCAGAGAACATATCGGTTTCAGAGGCCGAGCTTGAAGCAGAAATTGTGAAGACAGCGGAGCAATATAAGCAGGAGCCTGAGAAGTTTAAGAAATCCTTGAGAGAAAGAGATATTGAATATATCAAAGACGGATTGGAAGTACAAAAAACCATCGACTTTTTGGTAGAAAATAGCGCAAGCAAATAATATTTAACAATAGTGAGGAGGATGTTTATGAGCTTAGTGCCTATAGTAGTAGAACAAACCAACAGAGGCGAACGATCATATGACATTTATTCGAGACTTTTGAAAGACAGGATAGTTTTCCTGGGTGATGAAGTCAATGATGTGACTGCATCCCTAATTGTTGCCCAGCTTTTATTTTTGGAAGCAGAAGATCCTGAAAAGGATATTAACCTTTATATCAACAGTCCCGGCGGGTCAATAACTGCAGGAATGGCTATTTATGATACCATGCAGTTTATCAAGCCTGATGTTTCAACCATATGCGTAGGCATGGCCGCAAGCATGGGTGCGTTTTTATTGGCTGCAGGAGCAAAGGGCAAGAGATTTGCACTGCCCAACAGCGAGATCATGATACATCAGCCCTTAGGCGGAGCCAGAGGGCAGGCTACCGATGTGATCATCCATGCTGAAAGATTGATCAGGACTAAAAAAACATTGAACAAGATATTGAGTGAGAAAACCGGTCAGCCCTTGGAGAAAGTTGAAAAAGATGTGGAGAGAGATTATTTCATGTCATCAGAGGAGGCTAAGGCTTACGGGATAATTGACGACATTCTATCAAAGAGAAAGTAAAAAGAGGTGTATGTATGGCCAAATTTGAGGATAAGAAACAGCTCAAATGCTCCTTTTGCGGTAAGAATCAGGACCAGGTAAGGCGCCTTATTGCAGGGCCGGGAGTTTATATCTGCGATGAATGCATAGAGCTTTGCCAGGAAATAATAGATGAAGAATTTGAGGACGAAGTTGATCTGGAGGTAAAGGATGTACCTAAGCCCAAGGATATAAAAGACTTTCTCGATAAATATGTCATAGGTCAGGATGATGCCAAAAAATCCATGGCTGTAGCAGTTTATAATCACTATAAGAGGATTAACTCTGATAATAAATATGATGATGTAGAGCTTCAAAAAAGCAATATAGTTCTGGTAGGGCCTACAGGCTCCGGCAAGACTCTGTTAGCTCAGACTCTGGCCAAAATGCTCAATGTACCCTTTGCCATAGCCGATGCCACATCGCTCACAGAGGCAGGCTATGTAGGCGAAGATGTAGAAAACATATTGCTCAAGCTTATTCAAAATGCAGACTATGATATTGAAAGAGCCGAAAAGGGCATAGTATATATTGATGAGATAGATAAAATTGCCAGAAAATCTGAGAATCCCTCAATCACAAGGGATGTATCCGGAGAAGGCGTGCAGCAGGCGCTTCTGAAGATATTGGAAGGAACTGTTGCCAGCGTACCGCCCCAGGGCGGAAGGAAGCACCCCCACCAGGAATTCATTCAGATAGACACAACAAATATACTATTCATATGCGGCGGAGCCTTTGACGGACTGGACAAAATAATAATGAACAGAACAGGCAAGAAATCTATGGGCTTTATTGCAGACATTCAAACCAAGGAAAACAAGGATGTGGGAGAGATACTCAAGAATGTCCTCCCGGAAGACATGTTGAAGTTTGGCTTGATACCTGAATTCGTCGGCAGGCTTCCCATTATAGTAACCTTGAGCTCTCTTGATAAGGACGCGCTGGTCAAGATATTGAAGGAGCCCAAGAATGCTCTGGTGAAACAATATGAAAAGCTGTTTGAAATGGATAATGTGGACTTGGAATTCCAGGATGAAGCTTTGGAGGAGGTTGCAAGGCTGGCATTGGAGAGGAAGACAGGAGCGCGCGGCCTTAGAGCCATACTCGAAGACATCATGCTGAATGTAATGTATGAAATACCCTCAAGGGAAGACATAGATAAATGCATAGTGTCCAAGGAGACCATATTGGAGCATAAACAGCCGGAACTGGTATATCTGGAGCCGGGTACCAAGAAATCACCTAAAAAGCCGAATAAAAGAAGCGGTAAACCGAAGAGGGAGACAGCTTCATAATATTATAAAAGAAATATAACCGATTGGGAAACCGATCGGTTTTTTGTTTTGAAATTTTTAGCAGTTTCAAATCTACAGGATAAAAAAAACCTCAGTATCCAATAATATTATTGACAGTTAATCAATTGTGATGGGAGGCAAAAACCATGTCTCAAGTTTTATTTTTTGTGCAGCTTTTCTTTCTTCTGGTGATGGGTTTATATTTTTTCAATATGCTGAAAGGGCAGCAAGGAAGCAAAGTTGTCGTTGAAAAAGAGTCAAAAAAAGAATTGGAAAAATTGCAGAAAATGAGGGAAATCAAGCTTACTAAACCTCTATCTGAATTGACCAGGCCCTCAACCTTCGAAGAAATAGTAGGACAGGGGAATGGGATCAAGTCTTTGAAGGCAGCACTGTGCAGCCCTAATCCACAGCATGTGATCATATATGGTCCTCCGGGTATCGGGAAAACGGCAGCCGCAAGGCTTGTTTTAGAGGAAGCAAAGAAAACCAAGGGCAGCCCCTTCAGACAGGACGCAAAATTTATGGAGATAGATGCTACAACCGTAAGATTTGATGAGAGGGGCATCGCCGATCCTCTTATAGGCTCTGTACATGATCCTATATATCAAGGGGCGGGAGCCATGGGTCAAGCAGGCATCCCTCAGCCCAAACCAGGAGCAGTCACGAAAGCTCATGGGGGAGTGCTCTTTATAGATGAAATAGGAGAACTCCATCCCATTCAGATGAATAAATTGCTTAAGGTTCTGGAGGACAGGAAGGTATTCTTAGAAAGCGCCTATTATAATTCAGAGGACCCTCATATACCATTTCATATACATGATATATTTCAAAACGGCCTTCCTGCAGACTTCAGGCTCATAGGGGCAACTACCAGAGGTCCCGAATCCATACCTCCGGCTCTCAGATCCAGATGCCTGGAGATATATTTTAAGGCATTGAGCCCTGATGAGATAAAGATAGTATGTGAGAATACCATCAGAAAAATATTTTTCGATATGGAAAAAGGCGTTACAGATGTCATTGCCAAGTATGCCACTAATGGCAGAGAAGCGGTTAACATTATTCAAACAGCGGTAGGCATAAACATAAACGAAGGAAGAAGCAAGGTCCTGATAAGGGACATAGAATGGGTGGTAAACAGCGGACAATACAGCCCGCGCCCCGAAAAGAAGATAAGCCAGGAGCCACAGGTGGGCTATGTGAACGGTCTGGCCGTATATGGCCCCAATATGGGAACCATACTGGAAATTGAAGCTTCATCCTCATATGCTGATAAAGGCAAAGGAAGGTTGACTATAACGGGCATAGTAGACGAGGAAGAGATAGGGTCCAATGACGGTAAAAAGGTAAAAAGGAAGAGCATGGCGAAATCCTCTGTAGAGAATGTCCTAACCGTGATAAAAAAATACCTGAATATAAATCCGGGAGATTATGATATACATCTGAACTTCCCCGGCGGCGTTCCCATAGACGGCCCTTCCGCAGGCATAGCCGTAGCGGTTGCGATTTACTCCTCCATTACAAACATGCCGGTGGATAATAATATAGCTATGACCGGTGAAATATCCATAAGGGGTAAGGTCATGCCGGTGGGCGGCGTAGTAGCCAAGGTAGAAGCTGCGAAATCCGCAGGCGGAAAAAAAGTTATCATACCGAAGGAAAACTATCAAGAGATATTGAATAATATAGGCATAGAAATAATACCTGTAGAAGATATAAAAGAGGTTATAGATATTGCATTAAACAAGACTCATCAGAGGTCAAAACATCTTACGGCACTGCCGGATACAGGCCTATTGGCTGCTAATGGTGTTGCACCTATGCAAAGCAGCTCCAATGTAACCTCGGCGCAGTAGGGAACGGAAACCACTGATTTCACTCTTCACTTTTTATTGCCGTGCTAATCAGTGGTTTCCGTCTCTTCTTTTTTCGTATAAGCTTCACATTCCGAATTTAATCATATTTAAAAAGTGGTTGCTTAATGAAGAGTATAAATATATAATATACTAGACATGGAGGAAGAAAATTATTACAATATAATCATTTACAGGAGTGATCGTTATGCCAAGCAACATGAAAAGGCTGCCTCTCCTTCCGTTAAGAGGCTTAAGCATATTTCCATATATGGTTCTTCATTTTGATGTAGGAAGAGAAAAGTCTGTAAAGGCTTTGGAAGAGGCCATGATAGATGATCAGCTCATATTCCTGGTTACCCAGATGGATGCCAATACTGATTTGCCTGAAGAAGAAGATTTCTATAAAGTAGGGACTATTTCCAAGGTAAAGCAGCTGTTAAAGCTTCCCGGGGATACTATCAGAGTATTGGTAGAAGGGATATCAAGGGCAGAAATACATTCTATCGTATCCGATGAACCGTTTTTCCTTGCCGATGTTATGGAATACAACAGTGACATAGAGGATGGAGAACCGGAAATTGAGGCATTGAAGAGAAGTGTCACAGATGCATTTGAAGAATATGTAAAGTTGAATTCAAAGATAGCGCCGGAAATACTGGTTACAATCTCTGCGGTAGATGATGCCGATCGGTTGGCGGATATAATTGCATCAAATATGACGATAAAAATAGAAGAAAAGCAGGAGATACTCGCTAAGTTTGAAGTCAAAAGCAGGCTTGAAAAGCTTTATTCCGTAATACTTAAGGAGCTGGACATCCTTGAACTGGAAAGAAAGATCAACAACAGGGTTAGAAAGCAAATAGATAAAACTCAGAAGGAATATTATTTAAGAGAGCAGTTAAAGGCTATACAAAAGGAATTGGGCGATAAGGACGGCTTTGAAGAAGAGATCGAAGAATACAGGAACAAATTAGAAAAGCTTAAGCTTCCTGAAGAGGTAATAAATAAGGTTGAAAAGGAAATAGACAGGCTTACAAAGATGGCGCCGGGTTCGCCGGAATCAGGAGTTATCAGGACTTATCTCGATTGGATATTTGACTTGCCGTGGAACAATGAGACAGATGATAATCTGGATATAAAGAATGCCAGAAATGTGCTGGATGAAGACCATTACGGCTTAAAAAAGGTGAAGGAAAGGGTATTGGAGTATCTGGCAATACGGAGGCTTTCGAACAATATGAAAGGTCCCATACTTTGCCTTGTAGGCCCTCCGGGAGTCGGAAAAACCTCCATTGCCAAATCAATAGCCCGGGCTATGGGAAGAAAATTTGTCAGAATGTCTCTCGGCGGAGTCAGAGATGAAGCAGAGATTCGGGGACATAGGAGAACCTATATTGGAGCAATACCCGGCAGGGTGATATACTATATGAAGCAAGCCGGTACCAGGAATCCCCTTTTCCTTTTGGATGAGATTGACAAGATGAGCAGTGACTTCAGAGGAGATCCATCTTCGGCACTGCTGGAGGTTCTGGATGCAGAGCAGAATAAGGATTTTAGAGACCATTATCTTGAATTGCCCTTTGACCTGTCAAAGGTGATGTTTTTGACTACTGCCAATACTACAGATACTATTCCGGAGCCTTTGCTTGACAGGATGGAAGTCATACACCTGTCCGGCTATACGGAGGAAGAGAAGCTGAACATAGCCAATAAATATCTGATACCGAAGCAGATCAAGGAGCATTCTCTGAAATTGCGAAATGTAGCCATATCTGAGGCTGCAGTCAGAGATATAATAAACAGGTACACCAGAGAATCCGGAGTAAGAAGCCTGGAAAGAGAACTGGCCAAAGTCATAAGAAAGGCTGCAACAGAAATAGTTGAAAAGAATAAGAAAACTGTGAGGGTAAATCCTGGAAATCTCAAGAAATTCCTGGGCATACCCAGATATAGATATGACGTCGCAAATATGAAAAATGAGGTAGGGGTGGTCACAGGCCTGGCTTGGACCTCCGTAGGCGGAGACACTTTATTTATCGAGGTTTCCACTATGCCCGGCACAGGCAAGCTGGAGCTTACTGGGCATCTGGGAGATGTGATGAAGGAATCTGCCAAGGCAGGGCTCAGCTACATCCGCTCCAGGGCGGACAAATTCGGGATAGATAAGGATTTCAGCAAAAATGTGGATATACATGTTCATGTGCCCGAAGGCGCAACTCCAAAGGATGGCCCGTCGGCAGGCATAACAATGACCACTGCGCTGCTCTCTGCGCTGACCGATATACCTGTCAGAAAAGACGTTGCCATGACAGGGGAGATCACCCTGAGGGGCAGGGTTCTGCCCATAGGCGGCTTGAAGGAAAAAACTCTGGCAGCCAATAGGGCCGGCATCAAAAAAATCATACTGCCCAAAGAAAATGAGAAAGATCTGGAGGAAATTCCTAATAACGTACGAAAAGCAATGGAATTCGTATTGGTTGACAGCATGGATGAAGTGCTGAAACATGCCCTATGCAGAGGTGAGGCAAATGATAATTAAGGACTGCCGATTTTTGATAAGCGCTGTTTCAAGCAGCCAATATCCTGAAGGACAACTGCCGGAGATAGCTTTCGCCGGCAGGTCCAATGTAGGAAAGTCCTCTCTTATAAACTCCCTTTTGAATAGAAAAAAGCTGGTTAAAGTAAGCTCAAATCCGGGAAAAACGAGAACCATCAATTTTTTTATGATAAACGAAGAATTGATATTTGTGGACCTTCCCGGCTACGGATATGCGGCAGTATCCAATGCAGAAAAGCTCAAATGGGGGACTATGATCGAAGAGTATCTGACCAAGAGGGATAATTTGAAATCTGTTGTGCTTTTGGTGGATATCCGCCATAAGCCTACGGCTGACGATAAGATGATGTACGACTTTATAAAGCACTATATGGAAAAGGTCATCATCGTAGCTACGAAGAGAGATAAAATCAGCAATAATGTTTTAGGGAAAAATTTAAGGACTATAAAAGAGACCTTGGGAACTGATGAAAAGGATATTTTAATATCCTATTCTTCCGAGAACCATAACGGAAGAGAAGAACTCTGGGAAGAGATAATGAGATCATTTTGAATCAGCTGAATCAGGAGGGAAGATATTGGATGCTATACGCTACATTGTATTTATATTTGTATTCCTAATAGTTAATACACCCATATACCTCCAGCTTTACAGAGTCTTTCTCATAAATAAAAAACCAATAACAATAATTTCATTGACGGCATTATATTGGTTTGGAGCTATCTTCACAGAAAATTTCATACCTTTCATAGTCGTTATCCTGCTGCTTTATCGGTATCATCTTAAGGTGAATTGCTCCGAAGGAGCAAGAGAAGATGCTCTGGGGCATAAGGCGGATGATGGGGAAAGCTATATGAGAGATATTAATGTGTGGCGCTTTGACAGGCACAGCGTATTAAATGTTACAATTGCTACATTGGTGGCCAAGGTGCTCGTCACAATAATAAATGCCATATATATAAACATGCTTAGCCTTATTGTGAAAACTGAGATACAGCCTCAGGAGGTCGTGACGGACTTTTATGAATCCGGCTTCTGGCCCAGGTTTGTCTTATTTTTCGTTATCGTAATATTCGCTCCCTTTGTAGAGGAATATGTATTCAGATACTTTTTGTATGATAAACTGTTTCTCCCAAGAATGCCAAGGGGCTTTGCAGCATTTTTGTCCGCTATCATATTTACTACGGCCCACTATAATTTGAGCGGCATACCCTCTTTTTTCGGCCTTGCCCTGTTTTGCACCTATATGTATGAGAAAAGGGGATATTTCGCAGCGGTGACAGCCCACATGGTATTCAATCTCAGCACCGTGATATTGCTTGTGTTCATTAAGATGTAAGCCAGTATCTTTGCCTAGTTGGTATAAATTAGAGCAAATTTTGACAAAGGATGATAAGCCTGAGCTTCTCATCCTTTATTTATATACTGCTTTTCTGCAGCTGATATCTTTGAAACATATCTAAGCTTTAGAGACATATGATTATATATAATTACGACTTATGTTAATAATCTACTACTGTTCCCGAACCAACTTCTTCAACGTTTGCTATATTTGATAACATTATTTTATATTTTAATTTTGTGCAATGACAGGGCCTTATGACATCAAGGCTTAGCTCTTTAATATAATCTATCGTTCCACGAATCTTTTCTTCGGATGGTTCCAGCAGATGAAGACCTCCTATAATGTCATAGATTTTATTCTCCTTACATATTCTTTTTGCTGTTTCAATAATATTGCATATTCCGGAGTGTGAGCAGCCGGTAATAATGACTAAGCCTTTTTCTGACTTATAAGCTAAGGCTGAATCATCAATCAGAAAATCAGAAACCAAATCGTCTCCAAAGGGAATATAGCCCATTGCCTTAGTTTCTTCAAAGGGAAAATTCCTTTCTATTTCACCTAGATATGTCAGGTTCTCTGTTATCCATATTGCTTCAGAAGATTTCTTCACATCAAAATAGCAAGTGATTGTTTCTTCCGATAGTGTATTGCCCACATTATTACCATCGAGAAACTTAGGAAAAAAAGCTGATGGATGAGCGATTAAAATAGGCCTTTTCTTTGGCTTTCAATAAAAAAAGATAAAGCTTGCTCTGCATATAAGTAATTACCTATCATAGTGCAATTATCAACTAATATGGTAACTTTCATTTTCATCACCTCTTCTCCAATATTAGCAAATATTAAATAATATGAAAATAGAATTTTATTGGCTATGCTAATGAATATTTGATTTGTAGTAAAAAGCTTTTATGAGTTAAAAGATATACGTTGACACAGAAAATTCAATATGCTATTATTTTTATAACGATATATAACAACATATAACATTATATATTGTTATACTTAGATATGGGGTGATTAAAGTAGTTGATAAAAACTCTCCAATTCCTATGTATGAGCAAATAGTTGAAATTCTTAAAAAAGAAATTCTCCAGAGAAAATATGGCGAATCAGGTTGTATAGGAACACATACCGAACTTGCTCAACGCTTTGATGTAAGCTTGATTACCATAAAAGCGGCAATTAAGATATTGGCTGATGAAGATTTGGTTATAATTAAACAGGGCAAGGGCACATTCGTTAAGGATGTAGTGCTCCATGATAAACTTGACAGGTTGACCGGCGTCTCCAATATTATGTCGGAGACAAATATAACACCTACCGTTTTAGTCAAAACTATGCGAAAAATCGAAACACCGTCATATTTTGATAAGCAGACCAAGGGGGCTTTGGGAAAGGAATGTTACTATATCGAAAGAGCTCATATGCTTGATGACGTTGTTGTTGGGTATGCAAAACTTTATCTGCCTTTAGAATATGGGAATAGTCTTTCAAAAGAAGAAATTGAAGCAAATACAATCTATCAGCTATACCAAAACAAATTTGGAGTCACTCTGGGAAAAGGTATTCAGCAAATAAGAGCGTGGAAGGCAGATAAAGCTCTGGCAACAGCTCTCAATGTTAAGATGGAAAGCCCATTGCTTTTCATCCAGAGAGAATCATACAGCGCAGATAAAAAGCTGATTGAGGTTATGGAACTTTACTTCGAATATACTCAATATGCATTCAAAGTTGAATTGGATTTAAGCACATTCTAATCTACTGAGAAAACATTTATTAAATAGTAATAAGAAATTTATTCGGAACGCAGTTGCTATTGATGCACAAATTATGAACTTATAATTTCCATAATCACATATTATAAAATTTTGAGGAGTGAGGATTTATGAAAAGAACACTAAGTCTTCTTCTGGCAATTGCTATGATGGCAGCACTTTTAACTGCTTGCGCGCCTAAAGAAGAAACGAAACCGACAGGACCGGCAGACTCAGATGAATCAAAGACTCAAGATACGGTTATCGTCGCGAATAGACGTGAGCCAAAGCCATTGAACCCCCATGCTTCAAATGATACAGGTACTGCATTTATCACACAGCTTATGTATGATACTCTGATAACCTTTGACAAAGACATGCAGCTCCAGCCAAACCTTGCAACAAAGTGGGAAAAGGTAAATGATACTTTGTATCGTTTTGAGCTCAGAAAAGACGTAGTTTTTCATAACGGTGACAAGTTCACAGCCCAAGATGTCATTAACACATTTGAATTAGCAGGGGAAGTTCCTGCAAGCGCTTCAACCCTTGGAGTGATTGATATAGGGGCATCAAAAGTTGTAGATGATTATACAGTTGAACTTGCTTTAAAAAAACCATATGCACCATTTTTAAATGTAATGGCCCTTTCTATTTCAGGAATCGTTAATAAAAAGGCAATTGAAGAAGCCGGAGATAAATATAATGAAAATCCAGTAGGGACAGGTCCTTTTATGTATAAAAGTTGGAAAGACTGAGACATGATGGAACTTACAACTTTTGATAAATATTGGGGGCAAAAGCCAAACTTCAATAATCTTGTTATAAGGCTTATTCCTGAAGCGGTGGACTAGATGGGCACAATGGTAGAGGTAAGAAGAGACCTTAAAAAGTATTTTAAGACACCCAAGGGATTGCTTCATGCGGTAGATGGTATAAATTTTGAGATAGAAAAAGGTAAAACTTTAGGTATAGTAGGAGAATCAGGATGTGGAAAATCTACACTGGGAAGAGTCATATTGCGGCTCCTTGAGCCAACGGACGGAGAAATATTTTTTGAGGGAAATGATATTACGGACATAGATAGTTCTACTCTCAAGAAGGTGAGAAAGGATATGCAGATGATATTTCAAGATCCTTTTTCATCCCTTAATCCCCGCATAACCGTATCTGAAATTATTTCAGAGCCTATACATATTTATAGAACCTGCAAAGATAGCAAAGAATTAGGTAAAAAGGTGACTGAACTTATGGATACGGTAGGCTTGGCTCGACGCCTGCAGAATACATATCCACATGAGCTTGATGGAGGAAGAAGGCAGCGCATAGGAATTGCCAGAGCTCTTGCGCTGAATCCAAAATTTATTGTGTGTGATGAGCCTGTATCTTCTCTTGGCGTGTCAATTCAAGCACAAATTTTAAATTTAATGATGGATTTGCAGGATGAAAAAAAGCTGACATATATGTTCATAACCCATAATTTATCTGTCGTTAAACATATTTCAGATGATATTGGTGTCATGTATCTTGGCAACATGGTTGAGAAGTGTCCGTCGGATATGTTGTTTGAAAGGAATTATCATCCATACACCAAAGCTCTTTTATCAGCTATTCCAAAAGTAAATATTGATGCTCCCAGAAATCGTATTTTACTCAAGGGTGAGATTTCATCACCGATCAATCCAAAACCGGGCTGCCGCTTTGCCCCGCGTTGTATATATGCTAAACCGGAATGCTTTAATAATCAGCCGGAGCTTTTAGAAATAGAGCAAGAGCATTTTGTTGCATGCCATTTGGTTGGTGAAATTAATAATATTTAGGGGTGGCTATATGATTTTTGATGCACATGCACATTATGGTGATAAGGACTTGATGGAAATAGTGACAGCTAATAGTCTTCTGCGTGATATATTTCCTTATTATAAAACCATTCAATTTAAGCATATGAGGGACTATGACGGCTATATGCAGGAGCAGGGGCAGAGCAAAATTGCCTATATTCCCTTTGTTTATAGAGAACTGTAAAAGATTGGGGAAAATAAAAAAATACTGGAATATGCAAAAGATAGAGATTTTGTTTATCCTTATGTTTTGATGGATGAGGAAAACGTTAATTTCGTAAAAGATCATCACAAGGATATTGTAGGAGTTAAAGAGCATTTAGTCATGCATGAAACAGCTCTTAACGACAAACGTGTGGCTATTTTTGAGGATATTAATAAATATGATCTGAATATTCTTTTGCACACAAGGGCAAATGTACGGGTGGATTATGTGAAAAGCATTCTTAAGCTTTTTCCCTATATAAAAATTCATGTTGCTCATCTTGGAAGAGCTACTGCAGACAATCTGCAGTTCATATATGATATTCTGGAGAGCTTTAAGCCATATGGGAACATATTCTTCGATACTTCAACGATTAGACAGCCGGAGGCATTGGAGTATGCGGTCAGAATAGTTGGGAGAAACCGTCATTCAATTATGCTAAAGCCCCCGCTGAGCTTAAGTCTTGAGCAGGCAAAAAGCTTTATCAACGCATTATATGAAATTTCTTAGCTAAGGGGGCGATTTCCATCTTTTCTTTTTGCGTTTCGAAATTCGAGCTGCTATAGAATTGATATCAACATATTGGTCGATAAAAATATCGACCAATATGTTGATATTTTTAACATTTTCTCATATAATAATATTAAAGAATTTAGATAAATTATGAATGATAGAAAAGGTGATGTATAAGCTATGAGGAAAGAATCTGTATCGATGAAAAGTATCATGGATATGATCGTGCCGATTACCCGGTTTAATCGTGGCGAAGCCAGTAAAATTTTTGATGAAGTAGACGAAAAGGGCTTTAAATTAGTGCTGAAAAACAATGTTCTTGCTTGTGTATTGGTTCAGCCCGAGCGTTATGAAGCTATGGTTGAAGCATTGGAAGATTACGCTTTGTACTTTGAAGCTGAAAGACGGACGAAAAGCGCAGAAAGCGAAGGATTTATCAGTTCTGAAAAGGTATATGCAGATCTCGGAATCAATGAATCTGATTTGGATGATATTGAAGTGGAGATTGAGCAATGAAATGGACGGTAGAATATACAAAGGAAGCAGAAAATGACTTGAGATCTCTTGACGGAGCGCAGCGTCTACAGGTATTGAAAGCTATTAAAAAAGTATCGGTGAATCCGCTTCCTAATTCAGAGGGCGGTTATGGAAAGCCTTTAGGAAATCATTTGTCAAGCAAATTGACAGGTTATATGAAAATAAAGCTCTTAAAGTTTGGATTGCGGGTTGTATATGCCATAGAGAATCAAGGAAATATTATGAGAATTATCATTATATCCGTACGGGATGATGAAACAATTTATAAAATGGCCCAGGAAAGAATTAAATAATGGCTAATATAGGACAGGTTGTATAAAAGCAGAAACGCCTACCTAATAAAGGGGGATTTTGGGACACTGGCTATGTAATTCTTTTTTTGATGCTTTCGGAACGAGCGATAAGGTAAAGCACCATAGAAAAGATAGCATATATGACTACATTAAACATGCTTAATTCCTTTGAAACAATTTTATATGCGATTGAGAATGATATTGTAGTAATAATTATAAGGGCAATATTGCAAATCTTATTATTCAATCTGTATAAATAATCTGTTATAAAAATAGCAGCGGTGAATATCAGGCTTACAGTCAATGCTGTCGCTAAATCAGTTACTCTTGAATATAAAAATGTTATTACTACAATAAATAATAGAGCCCCTATACATTTATAAGCGTATTTTTTCATATAATCACACCACCTCTATTAGCTTAAAATTGACAACTGAAATATACTTTACGAGGCCATAAGATTTCTTTCCATGCTCGAATCTAAATCTCCAACGGTTATATCATCTCAAATAATCCAACATGGCCTTGACTTGGTCTGTACCGGATTTCATGCTCTTATTTCCATTTTCAATCATATTTTTTAGCTCTTTATCCATTACAGCATCTTTTGCATATAGTACACCATCATCAATCAAAAAGCATCCTTGCTCACCGCCCTTGATAAAGTAAGTATTTTCTCCACTTTTTGACTGGTCTCCGAGCAATAGGATGTACTCCTTGCCCTCTTTTAGTATATAGTCTTCATCACTTAGAGAGCCTGACTTAAGTACATATATTTCGTCAACAGCCTTTCCTTTTATTGTATTTGTGACCATGATAGTATTTTTAATGCCTATTTCGCTATACTCGGATTGTCCGATAACCTTTCCTATTACTATCAAATCAGCATTATTTTTTACACCTTCCAATGACTCCTCATAGTCTAAATAAAACGCCTCTGTATTATTGGCCCTAGTGGTATCTAGGCTATTGCTCTCTTCAATGGCTTGATAAACTTTAGCAGGATTAAAAATTTCTTCAGTTATTATCTCATTAATTTCAACAGACATAAGCTGGCCCTTTTCGTTAATTTTATAGGTTTTTTTATCAAGAATATTATTCGATATGGCATAGTTTATACTATAGGAGCCGATTATTACACCAAGAATAATTGCAAATACCATTGTTATATTCATTTTTTTATATTTAACCATATATTTTATACCTCCCTGTAGTCTATATTTGGACTTCCATAGGTTGTACGCTGCCTTAATTTTTAGCTGTTATACAATTGCCGCCAATAACATAGAAAAAAGCTGCAGCAACAATGATTAAGAAACTTCTTATATTCAATAAATATTCAAAGCTTGTGATCTTGAGCAATATACCGCTTATGACAAATGTTGCCATACCTAAAATAAATCTATCTCTTTTTTTGAGATTATCAATCTGCTTGTTTATCCAGTTTATAAGTCCGGTGATTTTAAGTATATAGTATATAATAAGGCCTGATATGATCACTAGTACCATATATTTAATTATCCATAACATTAATATTACAAGCCCTCCCTCATTTGTCCTCTACCTATATAACGAAATGAAGAGGGTATTTGTGACACTTGTTCTAAAAATTATTTTTATAAAACTATTTTATTAAAGAAAAGAGACAGACTGCACATGTAATTATACTAGATATGCTTAACTCCTTTGGTGGCATATTGCTATAATATGCAAAGATGAGACTGAGACAAAGCAGCAGTGCAGCAAACATTAAGTTTTTTTCTTCACATGCTCCCCCTCCTACTGGAGAATTTTTATGTCGGGCAACTTTTATCCCCTGTTATATATATCGGTTATATAATGATAAACTTATACTTCTGCAGAGTTCATTATATCCGGTATCTTATTGATAATGTGGATTTATTATTTCAATTTCTATGCCTTCTTCAATATCCTTTATCTTGCTTTCCCAATATTCTCTATATCTTTTATTGATATCCGGGCTCATAATAATTTTATTTTCAGTTTTTTGAACTTCGGGCAATATCCCTAATTCTATACCTTCTTTAATAAAGCTATTCTTTAAATTTTCAATAGCATAGTATAGCTGAATCTGATCAGGGCGAAAATCCGACCAGTATTGCTCTTCTGTCAAGCCTAATGCTTTGATATAATCTTTCATGAAAGTTTTTCCTTCTTCTTCGAGTTCTTGATCATAAATTTCTTTTTCTTTCAAAGACAGCGCTTTAGCTTCCTCAATAGAAATGTCTAATCCATTATCTTTAGCCATTTCGTATAATACTTTTATTTTGGCTCTCCTTCCAATGACATCCACATAACTATCTGAATCTTTAATTGTTCCGTCCATATTATAAAGCTTTTTATACATTTCAACTTCATCTTTGTAAATTTCTATGCCATTTGCTTTGGCAACAACCTCTTTATTATCCAAGCTCATATGTTCTTTGATAATCTGCCCTAATTCTAAGACCTCCGATTTACCCAGAGGCATTATTTCATAATTGCTGACTGCGTTAGCTATTGAAATAGCAGTAAAAATCAGAATGCCTGATATATTTTGATCTACGCCACCAGCAATATACCAATACACATCTGAAGGCCAAATATAACTGCCATGATAGCTATCCAATGAATAATAAGTTGTTTTTTCACCGGAGCATGTAACAACTAACGTTGACATATAGTATTCTCCGTTACCGATTTCTGGCGATAAAGGACTTCTATTATACGCATGTACATCTGTCCATTCTAAGGTTCCGCTACTAACCCTGGTATTCAAAAAAGATTTTATAAACCAAAACTTAACACCAAAGTCACTATTCCAGCCAGAAAAAGTTTTATCATTACTAACATTACCTGCATTGACGATTGTAGTCAATGAGAATATTATCAGGAATACAAGTAATAAACTAACATACTGTCTATTAGGACTTACACCTTTTGGAATTATTGATATAATATAATTAACAAACGAAAGGGGGGAGGAGCTGAGTATAGCTATGGAAATGCTGAAAAAAATAAGTGCAGATGAAGAATTGAGAGAAAAATATGCAGCCCGTGAGAAAGCCAGACTTGACGCCATATCAAGCATTAAATTTGCTGAAATGAAGGGGAAAGCGGAAGGCATAGAAAAAGGTATGGAAAAGGGCAAAGCCGAATTATTGATAAGACTTCTCAGCAAAAAAATTGGTGTATTACCTGCATCTTTAGAAGAAAAGATACGAAATGCTGATCTTCCTGTTTTGGATTTACTGGCAGAGAGCATATTTGAGCTCAATTCTATAGAAGAGGTTGTAGAATTGATGGATAAAAAATAGTAAGGTAGTTTTCGAAGAAAATATTAAACCGTTTCAATAAAGAAAAGGGACAGGTAGGGTTAACGCAATAATACCTCTCCCTAATGCTTTATATATAAGTCTGTTTTCTTATTTTTTCAGAACGAGCAACAAGGCAAAATATTACAGAAGAGACTGCAGATATAATTATGCCAGATATGCTTAGCTCTTTCGAAACAATCTTATAAGAAATCGAAAGTATTGTTGTATTAATTGCTTATTTCGCCATAGTTATCTCTATTAACGTAATCTATATCTATTGACTTATATTAAGACTTTTTTCTTCACATGCTCCTCCTCCTACGGGAGTATTTTTATATCAGGCAGCCTTTATCCTCTGTTATATATATCGGTTATATATGGTAATTATGGTCACTTCTTCTTAGTAGAATCTAAATATAGAATATAACTCTCCAAAGCTTATTTGCTTAGACTTTACATAGCTGTCATCACTTAGCTTAATCACATCATTATAGTCTATTTTAAACCTAGTTATACCTTTCTCCCCATAAAAAGAAACTGATATATATTCCGGCACCATAGCTGTGTCTGACTTTTCAAATTCTGCAGCATAATTCCTGTTAATACATAAGCATTTGCAGAGCATTTCAATAAAGTAAGGGCTTCTCTGGCTAGATTTTTGTGTCGATATATTGTAAAGAGTGTTTCGCGTCCTAAAGGCGCGCTAAACAAAACCAATATAATCCCGGAAATAAAATAGATCAATTGCTTTTTCAACCTTTACCACCTCCAAACTTATTCACCTTTTACCTATATAACGAAATGAAGAGGGATTTTGTGACACTCGTTCTAAAAATTTTCGATTTAAACGAGTGCTTTATATTAAAACACTCGCTTTTTGCCGTCTATGCTCGGATAACTTGCTACGCATTTGCAGTATCTAATAAAAGTAATAAATAGACATCTTCCTCATGTATGCTTATTTGACTTCTATTTTTACTAATTATTTTATATTTTTCGATTAATCCTTCTAACTTATCGGAGTTTTTCCAAGCATAAAAAGTTAGAGTTTTATCTTCTACATCATATTTACCATGAATCATCATAGGAGAAGGCTCACCACCAATTTTCCATGAGCAAGTCTTGTTTTCTACAATAAATTTCGTTTTATTTTCTACTGAGCATATTGTCGCTATAAAAATAGCTTCATTAGGACTATCATAAAAAACAAACACTTCTCTGCTATCACTAACAGAAATTACTTTTAAAACAGATACTTTATTTCGCAATAAGCTGCTTATTGCAGACTCTTTTGTAGTATAATGAGTTTCAGGTGAGCTTGGAGATAATATGAATAATAAAGTTAAAATAATAGTTAAAATAGAAAATATAATATAGGTCGTTCTATTTTCCAAATTTATACCTCACTTTATATTGTGTTTATATCTGATGGCTCTTAATGGTTTATCATTTACGTCATATGAAGTGATACGGCTGATAGCATCTGTATATACATAAAAGCGGCTCTTTTCTTTTAAAATCTTATCTTGATCATATATCAATAAAAAATAACCATCTTCATTTATTAAAGGTTGCTTCACTTCCCCATTTATGAATTGGATTTCAATCTTTTTAATCCTTTTATCAAAAATACGCCCGCCTATAACACTGCGGTCTGTATTGCTATCATAAAAGCCAACCTGAGTGAAAGCATTCTTTGCTCTAATAACATATTCTTCATCATCTTTATTTTCATATGTCGTAAAAGCATTATTTCCTATGCTTTGAACTTTGTTATTAGTTACAATACTACAGATTCCGGTATTATACTGATTCAAGACGGGATTTAACGGCCTGCTATCTTTAAAGCTATAAACCGTATAAATGGAGTTTTTAAACGCTTTCTGCTTGCCAATTGATATGCGCTTAATGTTTTTATAATTCTGGGAAATTAAGGTGCTGATATAATATTCATTTTGAAAGGCGCTATTAGCAATCTGAGTCATTATATTATATATGGGAAAGGTAATAGATGAAATAACAATAAAAGATAACAATGCAATAATGCATTTCTTTTTCATATATTAGATCCCCTTTTTTATTTTGATGCTTTAAGGCATCAAAATAAGTTCAGCATCTATATACTATTGCTGAACCTTGGAAATGCTATAAAATCAATGCCGAATTCCTTATATAATTTCTTATTTTTATTATCAATTATGCTGGTTACCTTCTTTTCGGAATCAATTACATTCCAAACCCCATCCTCCATTATATGAATTGCACCCTTAAATTCCCCATCCCGGATTGCGCAAATCAAGCTCTCAGGCTGTTTGTCCCCATATACTTCAATATCCAGTATTGCTATATCCTTATATCCTCCGACAATCTGCACTCGGTTTTTAAGATAATCCGGGACAAACTTCCCTTCTTTAACCGTACTTTTACATGTTTGGATTGACCTTTCATTTATCTTTGATTCTCCGGTATCTATATCGACTTCTGTCAAAGCTTGGGCTGTTCCTATATAGTATCTTGAGCCGATTAAAACGGTATTATTTGGAGTAACAGAGTATCCTCCGCCTGTTTGTTTTGCGTCCGGCAGCACAATTTTTTTCCACTGTATATCATTTATATCGTTAATGTTGCATTTGCCGACATAAAGTAAACAGCATTCTTTCCAATTGCTGAACATCAATGTTATTTCGCCGGTGCTCTTATTAAAGTCAATATAGCAGAGTCCATCATTTTCAAACATAATGTCTTCCTTTTCCCCATCAATGGTTTGATATTGAGCCTTAACTTTCTTTTCAACTACACCGTCTGAACAATTCAAAAAAAGATCATAATCAGATACTTCCCCATCCACAGTTCGATTTCTTACTGCCATAATGTCTCTTCCATAAATCGAATCCATTGGATATTTTTCTATAACTTCTGATTCCGATTTATATAAACCTTTTGGTGTTGCTATCTTATGCAATATTAGCTTCTTGTTCCCATCCCATATAATTGGCTCTACATGATAATTATCATGATTTTTTATTGAATACACCAAATCATCTGAAAAAGTAATAGTCCCTTGGTCTATATCCCACATACTAAGCTTTGCATCTATTTTTCCATCCTGCTCTTGATAATAAGTAAGAAATGGTACTTGAGTGTCAGTATCATTGTTTAGCTGACTATTTGTGTTGGTACATCCAATGATGAGTATCAATACAACTACAACCATAATAAATATTTTTTTCATAGTAGCTTTTCTCCTTATTACTATAGAAGTATATATTCATATGGAAGGATTTTTATAAGCATTAGAGACAAATTAATTGCGCGTTATATTCATTATGCTGAATAAAAGCACAGTAAATATTGGACAAATTAAAAGCCATATAAGCATATTAAGTGAAAATAATTTTTTTATCGGTAATAATCCAGGCAATGCCCAATGCAGCGCTAATATATTCATGCAGTATAAATAAGCAATAATTATAATCCCTGCTATTATTGCTTTTATAATCAACAATATATAGCGATTATTTATTATACCGATTTTGAAGGATAACTTATTAATAATATTAGAAATTATTACCCCAATGAGTATGACATTTGCAACAATAAAAAAACCCATAAAGCTTCCAGTCATTATTTTTTACTCCTCTTCAATTATCATAGAATTTGATAGGCTGATAACATTTACAAGCTGAACTAACCCGCCTTAAATTTATGCATCTATAAGTGACGAGCACCAAAGGGCAGATAAGTCCGATAATCTACTTTGCTGCTTTAACAAGAAAAGGGACAAGGCAAATTTGAACAGCGCCCTGCCCCATGTATTTTATTATTTTGCTTCAGTGCTTTTATATTCTTTTAACGATTTTGCAATAATCAATATCGCTGAAGAATAAGCAATAAATCGTATAACGTAATCAGCGAACATAAGAATGTCTGCACGGCGCAGAGAGAAAGGGCCTATGATCATATAAGGCATTAAAGCGATAGCAACGGCACTGATGATATCTACAATCAATTTTTTCATATATTAGATCCCCTTTTTTATTACCATGTAAATCGTTTGGCGACATCTGCTACAGCATACCAGTTGCTTGCATTACTAATCCCAAAGTTTACAGTTGCTGATTCCCCGATACCAATACTAACGCCACCGCTAACAGTTGTAGTTCCCCGCTCATAGAAATCGCCATCAATTGAATAATAAATTGTACCTGCATCTTCAAGATTTGTATAAACGCTTCCACCAAAAGCATAGCTACGGCCATTATAACTTCTGCTCATATCCACATTCAATATTTCTACAATCCCATGAAACGAACCACTTTCGCTTGTTTGACAATAAAATCTCATCGAAGGTTTATAACTTGAAGTTACTGTAAATTGATTTGTAATAGTTCTATAACTATTCAGTATTATTTCTACTGGAGAGCCATCTTTTGCTTTGATGGTTGTCACAGGACTTCCTATGATTTTTTTAGCTTCATCAATAGAAATATTTTTATCATCTGCTAGTTGTTTTACAATTTCATCGTATGTCATTACGTCACTAATTACTGTATCAGGAGAGAGCTTGCTAATACTTATTGTCTGAGTATTTGAAGCTCTATCAGAAGCATAAGCTGGAGCCATATTGAACAAAAAAGCAAAAGCGGTTATAAGAGTAATTACGAAAATAAACTTTTTCATTTTTTCATCCTCCTAAAAGTTATCGTTTTCTCAGTTTCTTTCTTACCAGTAATAAACCAATGGAATCACCCCTTCCCATAAAAGCAGCCTTCTGCAGTTTTAATAATCTATTTCGCTGCTTATTACGGTTTGGGTTTCCGAGTCGCTGCCATTATAGGCAGTAACATCTGCGACTACTTGGTATGAATATCCCTTTGGGACTGCCATTGATTTGGAGAGTGTAAGCCTATAGCTGCTGCTCGATTGATACCAGCTGTTTATGGTGACCCAATCTCCATCTTTATACTGCTGCAATTCTGCTTCGATTGATACTTTGGTGACTGTACCGCTGTATCCTTCTACATAGCATTTAACCTGAGCCTGTCCTGTTGAAGCAATACTTAAATTGCTGTTTGCCTTGTTAATGTAAATCATCTGAGGCGTTATTATGATATTGTCTTCAGAATGATCATTGCTGCCTGTATCTGCATAGGTAATGATGGAAGAGCATAAGAGCAAAGCTCCACACAGGATGACCATTATTAATCTTTTAAAGTACATATAAAACATCTCCTTCATTTGTCTTTTACCTATATAACGAAATGAAGGGGCGTTTTGGGACACTTGTTTAAAAAAATTTTAAAAAATTTTATTTTACGCTTTCCGCCATTTTTATTATCTCATCTTTTTCTATGGCAGCAGATGCGAGGTCGAAGAGATATTCGGCCTCAAACCACATCAATCTGTTTGTTCCCTTATTTGATATATAATAAGCTTCACAGCCTCTTACCCACAGCTTTTCCATGGTGGTTCCCTCTGTATCTATGATAATCTTCTCGTTTGTAATATATGTCTGATCAAATATTATCTCTTCTCCATCATCGTTTGCATAAATAATAAAGATAGTAGTAAAGTAATCCTCAGTGCTTGCCTTCTTAAAGCCTTCGGGTATATACTCTGGTTCTGCCGGTTCCACCGTTATATCCCCCGGCTGTTCATCATGCTGGAATGAGAAGGAGGTTAGCTCTTGATATATTTCTATGATCACCTTGAAGAACTTTGTTCTCAATGCTTCGACGCTCACTATGGTTGTAAAGGTTACAAGGGATATAAGGAATATTACGATTGCTATGCGCCTTGTTTTATTGATAAGCCCTCTTACAAGGAAATTGCTCTTCTCCATTGCTATAAGAAGCTTCATCCTGTGGTCAAAGCTTTTGGCGAAGGTATGTCCAAGCTCTTGCTCAGGGGGTATCTGCTCAAGCAGAAGCTCTTCGGCTTTTGGTACGAATTCAAATAGCATGGCATCTGTTATTACTGCATCAGTCATAAATATTTATCTCCATTTCCTCCAGGATTTTTGCAAGCCTTTTCTTACCCCTGGCTATGCGCTTTCGGACATTTCCTTCGGATATGGACAGGATCTTTGCTATTTCCTTGTCCGTATATCCGTGGCTGTACTTAAGCTTTATTGGGGAAGAATAGTTTATGGGAAGCCTTGCTATAGCAGCTGCAATTGAACTATTGCCAACCTCTTCAAAGCTTCTGTCCCCTTCGGCAGCCATCTCCTCCGCGCCGAATATGACTTCATCAAAGGGGATGGCATATTGCCTTCTCCGCTTCCTGTATATATCTATAGCCGCCCTTTCAACTATTATAACGATGAAGCCTTTGGTTTTGGGACACTTGATTTCATTTATTTTATTTAAATTTTCAATAATTTTTATAAATGCCTGGTGGACGGCATCTTCTGCCAAATGCTCATCCTTTAATATGCTGTTTGCTACATAAAACATCGTTTGTCTGTAATTAATATATATTTGCTCGAATTTAGATTTATCATCAGGGCTTTCGATCATCGCCAAATAGATTAACAATTGAACACCTTCTATGCCTATGATTTTCCATATTATGCAAGGATATATAATTGTCAATATAATTTTACCATATTTTGCTGATAAATTGCTTTTATTTGGCTATTAAAAATCCAAAAAAGTGGAATAATAAGCATAGCTACAAAAATAACAGCATGATTACAAAAAAAGAAGAAAAACAGTCCATAAAAACGTCTAATAAAGCGGATATCTATAATAGCGTTTTTCTGAGCCATTTTACAATTTTAAGGAAAGTGTTATTATATAACTTGGTTTTGAAAGACTGAATACAGGGGGCATAATATGTTAAAGGATACATTGCATTTTGTATTTGTTGTGCTGCAGGTTCTTGCCGTAGTATACGGATTATATTATTTTTCAACTTCAATATATGGTATAGTAGAGAAATTTAATAGAAAGCCTACCAGGAATTATCTGCCATTGAAGAGATTTGCCGTATTCATACCTGCTCACAATGAAGAGAGAGTAATAGGAAATATAGTGGAAAACCTGAAGCAGTTGAATTATCCGGCGGATGGCTATGATGTGTTTGTCATTGCCGATAATTGCACTGATGACACGGCACATATTGCCGCAGCCGGGGGAGCCAATGTGCTGGTCAGGACAAATAATGAAAAAAGGGGCAAAGGCTTTGCTCTGCAGTGGGCATTCAAAGAGATATTGTATAGAAAAGATTCGGATTATGATGCAACGGTGATATTCGATGCGGATAATCTGGTATCAAAAAATTTCTTGAAGGAAATGAACAATAAGCTTTGTGAAGGGCATAAGGTCCTTCAGGGCTATATCGACAGCAAGAACCCCGAGGATTCCTGGATTACTTGCAGCTATTCCATGGCTTTCTGGTCTGCCAACAGGCTCTTTCAATGTGCCAGGGAATACCTGGGCTTGAGCTGCCAGATAGGCGGCACCGGATTTTGTGTTGATGTAGATGTATTGAAGAAGATAGGCTGGGAGGCAACCTGCCTGGTAGAAGATCTGGAATTCACCATGAAGCTCATGCTCAACGGAATAAGGGTGGGCTGGGCTCATGACGCCGTAGTATATGATGAGAAACCTCTTACGATGGCTCAGTCATGGAAGCAAAGGAGAAGATGGATGCAGGGCTTTGCGGATGTATGCTCCAGATACTTCATGAAGCTTTTGGTAAAGTCCGTGAAGGATAGAAGCTTCGCTTTGCTCGATTGTGCCCTTTATACCCTTCAGCCGTATATGATAATAATGGGCGGATTGATGCTTTTGGTCCCATTTGTGAATGCTTATGTTTTTGATAACGAGATGTTCATATTTACTGCCAGCGTCTTTCCAAACTTCTTTAAAGCTTTTGGGATGATACAGTTTCTGCTGATACCTGCAGGCCTCCTTATAGACAAGAAGTTCAGCTACAAATTGTTTTTATACTATCCGACTTATGTGCTGTACTGCCTGACATGGATTCCTATATCCATCCAAGGCGTGATCATGAAGAACAATAAGGAGTGGAGCCATACTCTCCATACGAGAACCTTGTCTATACATGAGTTGGAATAGAAGCAGAAGCAATGATATAAAGAAGAGCAGCATTAGCGAATAATGCTGCTTTTTGTTGTATCATTATTGCTAAACAGAGTTTGAAATAATTCAATCTTATGATAAAATTGTATCGATACGATTTTGAAAAGAAGGTAATAGCATGTCATTGGATTTGCGAATAGATAAAAACAAGGATGAAGCTGCATATTTTCAGATTTATGAGCAGATAAGGGCGCTTATAATAAGGGACGCCCTGGAGGGCAACAGCAAGCTGCCTTCAATAAGGGCGCTGTCCAAGGCTCTGGGAGTAAACCCCATTACGGTTATAAATGCTTATAATATGCTGGAAAAGGAACGGCTGGTCTATAAGAAGGAGGGAAGCGGCACCTTTGTGATACCAAAAGGGGAGGATTTGCTGCTAAACGCCGAGCCGCCCATGTATTTTGAGCCCGGTGAGCTTGATATGGAGTTTGAATATGATGAGGAATACATAGATTTTTCCATATCGTCTCCGGACCCCAAATTGTTTTCCATAAAGAGTTTCCGCCAGGTTATGAATGAGGTACTGGAAGAGGATGGAGCCAAAGCATTCATGTATCAAAAGAGCATGGGATATACGCCTTTGAGGAATGCTCTCGCGGGTTATGCCAAAGGATACGGCATCAATTGCAGCCCCGATGATGTTTATGTGGTATCCGGGGCCCAGCAAGGTATAGATATCATTTCCAAAGCATTGGTCAGAAGCGGAGATTGTGTCTTTGTAGAGTCGCCGACCTACAGCGGGGCTCTGGCGGCTTTTAAATCGAGGGGAGCAAAGCTGGTGGAAGTGCCCATCAGCGAGGACGGGCCCGGCATAAAGGAGCTGGAAAGGCTGGTCAAGCTGTTTAAGCCTGTGTTGTTCTACACCATGCCTAATTTCCACAATCCGACGGGCAGTATATATTCGGAGAGGAAGAAGAGGTATATGCTGCTTTTGGCCCGGAAGCATGACTTCAGAATACTGGAGGATGATTACTCCGGAGATCTGAACTATACGGATTCCAGGCTTTTGCCCGTAAAAGCCTATGACAGCAATGAGCGGGTAATTTATCTGAAGAGCTTCTCTAAAATTTTCATGCCCGGTTTCCGCCTGGCCTACATGATAGTGCCTGAGGACATCAGAAAGAAGGCCGCCGATGCCAAAATAGCCTCTGATATTTCTACTTCGGGCCTGATGCAGAGGATATTATGCAAATATATCGAAAATGGCATATTGGATAAACATATTTCATATTTAAGAAAAGAATTCAGCGTAAGGTATCTGGAAATGGTAAGAGCAATAAAAAAGTGCATGAGAGGGGTCAGCTTTTTTGAACCCAAGGGGGGCTTGAACCTATGGATAAAGCTCCCCGAAGCGGTCAATTCACAAGAGCTTTACGAAAGATGCAAAGAAAAAAAGGTGATTTTTTCTCCCGGTACATTTTATTATAACGACGGCAGGGGACAGGACCATATCAGAATGAGCTTTGCCGCTTCAGATATCGACAGGATATGGGAAGGCATATCCGTCATAAGCATGGAAGCTGAAAAGATGAGGAATTCTATTGTTAACCAAAATAGAAGTGGGAGTTGACAAATCTAAACTAAAGTCGTATTCTCATAATGTAAACTTATTTAAAATAGAACGGTTAACAATAGAAAGGATGGTCAATTTGAAATTTACAACAAAAGAAATCACTCTGGTATCCCTCTTCGTTGCTCTTATCACTATAGGCTCCAAGATCACAATACCATCGCCCATAGTACCCTTTACCATGCAGTGGATGTTCGTTGCATTATCCGGCCTGCTGCTGGGGTCCAGACTCGGCAGCATCAGCGTAGCCGTATATGTTATTTTAGGGCTTATAGGATTGCCTGTTTTCACAAAAGGAGGAGGTATAGGATATATATTGTCCCCAACCTTTGGATACCTGGCAGGCTTCATAGCTGCTGCGTATATTATTGGAAAAGCCGCTGAAAAGATGAAAGGCAATATGAGCTTTATAAAGGCTTTGGGTGCTATGCTTTTGAGCTTGCTGCTGGTATATGCCATAGGTGTCACCTATATGTACCTCATAGTCAATGTTTACCTTGGCAGGTCTATACCGTTAGCAAAGGCTGTCTGGACTGGTGCGTTGATTTTTATGCCCACTGATGTGCTTTCGGCGGTGCTGTCATCTTTGCTTGGGGTGCGAATTGCCCGTCAGGTTAAAACAATTATACAGAATTAATTTCCTAACATTTTTTAAGACTTCAACAAAATTTTATTGAAGTCTTGATATATAGAGATTAATTGAATTATATCGCAATACACGAAGCAACCGTCATGCCATTTGCTATTAGAAGCGCAATATACAATATTTGTCATGATATCAGTCTTAATCTCAGTTTGTAGTTTAATTAGCCAGAGTATAGAATTGATATATATTGTATTAGAAGGGGGGTAACTTCCTTGAAGATAGGTATCCCAAGAGCGCTATTATATTATTATTATCATCCTTTATGGAAAACATTTTTTGAGAGACTGGGTTTTGAGGTAGTTACATCAGGAAAGACCACTAAAGATCTTATTGATAAGGGAATCAAGGCGTCGGTGCCTGAAATATGCGTTCCCATCAAGATATTTAACGGTCATGTTCTGGAGCTTTTGGATGCAGATGCAGACTATCTTTTTGTACCCAGGATGATGAACATAAGGAAGGGTGAATTTTTTTGCCCTAAATTCATGGGACTTCCCGACATGGTCAGATATAGCCTGCCGGGGACTCAGGACAAAATCCTTTTTCCCAAGATTGCATCATCGTCCGATGATATTTCGGATGTCCATATATACTCCGAGATGGGAGAAGCTCTGGGCGTATCACACAAGCAGATAAGGGATGCTCTTCTGGACGGACAGAAATCCTGGGAAGAGTTCAGGCAAATATCAAAAAAAGGCTATACCGCCCTGGAGGCTTTGGATTATGTTGAGACGGGAAAGAAGCTTGATAAGCCGATGGAAGCTTATAAGGTGACCATAGGGCTTATGGGCTATGTATATGATGTGTATGATGAATTTGTAAGCATGGGAATAGTAGACAGGCTGAGAGAGATGAATGTAAGGGTCATAACCTTCGAGATGATGGACGAAGAACTGCTGGACAGAGAATTGACGGATATGAATAAAAGGCTTTTTTGGACATTTTCAAACAAGCTCCTTGCATCGGGCTATAAATTTCTCAAAGATGATGAGGTGGACGGCATCATTCATGTCACAGCCTTTGGATGCGGGCCGGACTCATTGATAGGGAAGCTTATGGAGCTGGATTCCGCTGAATACGGCAAGCCCTTCATGACCATCAGAGTGGATGAGCATACAGGAGAGAATCACCTTCAAACCCGTATTGAGGCGTTTATAGATATGATCTACAGAAAAAAGGCAAAGGCTAAGAAGGAGGCATAAACATGAAAGTAGCGTTTCCCTACATGGGAACCACAGTGATCTATAAAAAACTTTTAGAGCTTTTAGGACATGATGTCATTGAGCCTCCTGAGCCCACTCAGAGAACCATCGATTTGGGTGTAAAATACAGCCCGGAGTTTGCCTGCTTTCCTCTCAAGGTTGTCCTTGGGAGCTATATAGAAGCCGTTGAGCTGGGAGCCGAGACACTGGTAACATCCGGGGGACATGGGCCTTGCAGAGCCGGTTTCTATGGAGAAACCCACAAGAAGATATTAAAAAACCTGAATTACGATGTGGATATAATTATATTTGATGATTACAAAAGGGATGTTTGGGGAACAATTAAAAAGGTGCTCAAGATAAAAAACGGCAGATCATGGCTGTACCTGTGGCGAGCCATTAAAACAGTGTATTCCATGGCTAAAGCCCTGGATGATATAGAGAAAAGAATTGAGAGAATGAGAGCCTATGAAGTGCATAAAGGCGAGTGCACCAAAGCATGGGGAACCATAAAAAAATGGTTCGATGAGGTTAAGAATGTTGAAGACGTGCGCAATGCTGAGGCGGAGAGCAATAAGCTTTTGGACGGCATAAAGCTTATTGAGGTTCCCGACGCTGATAGGATCAGGATAGGCATAGTAGGCGAAATTTATGTTGTAATGGAGCAATCCATCAATTTGAGGATAGAAGAGATGCTGGGAAACCTCGGCGCAGAAGTTGAGAGATCCCAATATCTTTCCCAATGGATAGATTTTAATCTGATACCCGGGGCTTCGGCCAAAGCCCATGAGCTGGAAATACTGAAAAAGGGTGAAAAATATATACAGGAAATCATAGGCGGCCATGCAAAGCAAACCGTGGGCCATATAGCAGATTATGCGGAAAGAGGCTTTGACGGGGTAGTCCACCTTATGCCTTTTGCCTGTTTGCCGGAGCTCATAAGCCAGAGCATAATACCGGCCATCAGCAAAGAGCATAATATTCCGGTCATAACCTTGTCTATCGATGAACAAACCGGGGCTGCCAATACCCTGACCAGGCTGGAAGCCTTTATGGATCTCATAAGAAATTTTAAAAGGACAAAAATTGCATGATGGAGGAAGCATATGGATAGAGTGTTCGTAGGTATTGACGTAGGTTCCGTCAGTACCAATGTAGTTGCTTTGGATGTAGAGGGAAAGATTGTTTCGGTTCAGTATCTGAGGACCAATGGGCAGCCCATAGAAGCAGCAAGATGCGGCCTAAGGAATTTAAATGATGAATTCAATAAAGAGATCGAAGTCCTGGGAATGGGGACCACGGGCAGCGGCAGACAGCTTACCGGAATAATGGTGGGCGCCGATGTGATAAAAAATGAAATAACCGCTCATGCGACTGCAACCATAACGCTTGTTCCGGAAACCAGAACCATATTTGAAATAGGGGGACAAGATTCCAAGATAATATTTCTAAGGGACGGGATGGTCACCGATTTTGCGATGAATACCGTATGCGCGGCAGGCACAGGCTCCTTTTTGGAGCATCAGTCGGAAAGGCTTGGGATTCCCATTGAGGATTTTGGGGATCTGGCTCTGACGGCCCAAAAAAATGTGCGAATCGCAGGACGCTGCACCGTATTTGCGGAATCGGATATGATAGCAAAGCAGCAGTATGGTTTTTCTAAAGCAGAAATAATCAATGGGTTATGCGAAGCCCTGGTGAGAAACTATATCAATAATCTGGGCAGAGGCAAAAAATTAGAACCGCCCTATGTCTTTCAAGGCGGAGTGGCCGCCAACAAAGGCATAGTTGCCGCCTTTGAAAGAGAGCTTGGCCATGAGGTCATCGTGCCGCCCAACTTCAATGTCATGGGCGCTGTGGGAGCAGCGATTCTGGCTAGGGAGCATATCGAAAGGACCGGTAAGGGCACAAGCTTCAGAGGATTTGAATGTGCAGATCTGGAATTTACCCCCACCAGCTTTATATGCAGCGGCTGTGATAATTCCTGCGAGGTAATAAAGGTTCAGATGGCCGGAAGGACCATGGCGATGTGGGGAGACCGCTGCGGCAAATGGACAAATTCAGTAGTGTAAAATAACATATTGTATGCATATATTAAGCCCTTCCATAATAACTTATATAAGAGATAGAGTTAGATGGGAGGGATTTTTATTAAACATAAAATTATATTGCTGACCAGAAAAAGAATAATGATTTATGCACTGATTATTGTTGTCCTTATTTTAGCAATTATTGCGCTGACAAACTTAATGAGAAATAGAGAAGAACCCGCGGCATCTTCAAACAGCTTTATTTATTTGCAATATAAAGATGGGAAATACATAGGCAATGAGAAAACGGATAAAGGGAATATTCAAGTGGAGGTTACAATAAAAAAGAATAAGATCAAGGATATAAAAATATTGGAATTTCCCCAGGAATACCTGTCGGCTCGCAAGGAACTAAAGGATGAAACGGCTAAAGTGATAGAGAAAATAATAAAAACTCAGGAGATAACCAGCATTGAAGGTATGGAAGAGTCATCATACATAGTGAACAAGCTCTTGAAAGCCGTAAGAATTGCGCTTGATCAATCCTTGCTGCAATAGCTGATTTTTAGCAGCTATGTTGTGCTAACTGATAACGATTTCACTCTTATATCAGTCAGGACAACAAACTCCAATCAGAGTTATCACAAGTAAAATAAATGCTAAAAAACCCTGTCAGATCGTGCTCTGACAGGGTTTTATTCTGCGCTTTTAATGGGTCTGCTGACAGTGAGGGCAATAGCCGTAGAAATAAAGCTGCTGCTTTACGAGGGTATAGCCGGTTCTTGCCTTAACATTATCCAATAAGTCATATATCATGTCGTCATTGACATCATCCACTCTGCCGCATTTTAAGCAATGTATATGAGGATGCTGTGTAGTGTTGGCATCATATCTGAAGCTTCCTTCCCCAAGGTTAAGCTCCTGGACCAAACCGATGCTTTTGAATACTTCCAAGGATTTGTATACCGTAGCCAGGCTCATGGTGGGGTACATGGGGAGCAGCTTGTTATAAATCGCTTCAGCTCCGGGATGGGCTTTTGTTTCCTTTAAAGCACTATATATAGCCAACCTTTGCGGTGTTACCTTAAAACCGTGATCTTTCAACATTTTAGTGACTTTAACCATGATATTCCTCCAGGAAAATATACTATACTAAAAGAATAGTTTAAATAAAAGTTTTTGTCAAGGGTCTGTTTGGATGCAGCATTAATAAGTATACTAAAGCTATGAATATATTAGCCTGATGTTCACTCATACATATGCACAAGTTATATCTGAGAAAAACTGAATAACGGCTAAAACTCTTGGAATAAAAGAAATCATGGATATCTGGGATATAAATATTATTTAATATTTATACATATATATAAAAAAATATAGAAAATTTATGAAATGTACTTGCATAAATATACTGAAATCATTATAATTATAATTAACTTTAAAGATGGGGAGTAGATATCATGAAAGTGTCAAAGAAAAAAGTAATCCTGGCTTATTCGGGCGGTTTAGATACTTCGGTCATTATACCATGGCTAAAGGAAAACTATGACCTGGAGGTCATTGCCTGCTGTGTTGATGTGGGCCAGGGCGACGAAACAAAAATAGTAAAAGAAAAAGCTATAAAGAGCGGAGCATCAAAAGTTTATGTAGAAGATGTAAAGAAGGAGTTTGTGGAGAATTATATATTTCCCACTCTCAAAGCAGGTGCGGTATATGAAGGCAAATACCTGTTGGGCACTTCCTTTGCAAGGCCGTTGATCGCAAAGAAACTGGTTGAAGCAGCCGAAAAAGAAGGGGCTGAATACATAGCTCACGGCTGTACAGGAAAAGGCAATGATCAGGTTCGATTTGAACTTTCGATAAAATCCATGAGACCGGACATTAAGATAATTGCTCCATGGAGGATCTGGGATATAAAATCCAGGGAGGATGCGATAGATTACGCCGAAAAAAGAGGAATACCGGTTCCTGTTACTAAGGCGAAGCCGTACAGTATGGACAGGAACCTATGGCATCTGAGCCATGAGGGCGGAGACCTGGAGGATACCTGGAACGAGCATCCTGCCGACATGTATCTGATGACAACGCCGCCGGAGAAAGCACCGGATAAACCCAGCTATGTGGAGATCGGATTTAAAAAAGGCATACCCGTGTCAATAAACGGCGTATTTTATGACCCTGTAGCATTATTGGAGAAGCTGAACAAGATAGGCGGAGAGAATGGGATAGGTATATCGGACATGGTGGAGAACAGGCTCGTGGGCATGAAATCCAGGGGCGTATATGAAACTCCCGGAGGCACACTGCTGTATACTGCCCACAAGGAATTGGAATACCTGACATTGGACAGGAACACCATGCAGTTTAAGGATATGGCGGCTCAGAAGTATGCCCAATTGGTATATGACGGCCTTTGGTTCACACCCTTAAAGGAAGCCCTGGATGCCTTTGTAGATTCCACACAGGAGTGTGTTACTGGAGTTGTTAAGCTGAAGCTTTATAAAGGCTTGTGCTCCAGTGTAGGCTCCAAGTCCCCGTATTCCTTATACAACAAGGATTTTGCCACATTTGGAGAAGATGAGGTATATAATCAGAAGGATTCAGAGGGCTTCATAAATCTATTCGGGCTTCCTTTAACCGTAAGAGCTTTGATGAACAAAAAAAAGATGGAGGAAATGCTTGAAGCTTCAAGCAAAAAGGCTATATGAAATTATGGGGCGGCAGATTTGAAAAGAATACCAATGAGATTGTAGATTCCTTTCAAAATTCCATAAAGTTTGATTACAGAATGTATAAGCAGGATATAAAGGGAAGCATGGCTCATGCCAGGATGCTTGGATATAAAGGAATAATCAGCCAGAAGGATGCAGAAGCCATCATCAAGGGGCTGGCTGAAATATTGGAGGATATCGAGGCAGGCAAGGTAGAATTTAAGCAGGAGGCCGAGGATATTCATATGAATATTGAAAGCCTCCTCATAGAAAAGATCGGCCAGATAGGGAAAAAGCTGCATACCGGAAGGAGCCGAAACGATCAGGTGGCATTGGATTTCAGGATGTACCTGAAGGAAGAGATGGATGAAATAATATATCTGATAAAAGAACTCTGCAGCCTGCTTTTAAGAAAAGCAGAAGAAAACGCTGAGCTCATAATGCCCGGATATACCCATATGCAAAAAGCCCAGCCCATAACCTTAGGCCATCATTTGATGGCTTATTTCTATATGTTCTGCCGGGATATGAATAGATTTCATGATTGCTATGGGAGGACGGATGTGATGCCTTTGGGCAGCGGTGCGCTGGCCGGCACCACCTACGACCTGGATAGGGAGATGGTAGCAAAGGAGCTGGGCTTCGGCAGCATCAGCGGCAACTCCATGGATGCGGTGGGAGACAGAGACTTTGTCATAGAATTCATAAGCGGCTGCTCGATACTTATGATGCATCTGAGCAGGTTCTGCGAAGAGCTGGTGCTATGGAACAGCCATGAATTTGGATATATAGAAATGGATGACTCCATGAGCACGGGCAGCAGCATAATGCCCCAGAAGAAAAATCCCGATGTGGCTGAGCTTATCAGGGGCAAAACAGGAAGAGTATATGGGGATCTGATGGCTATCCTCACGATCATGAAGGCATTGCCTCTGGCCTATAATAAGGATATGCAGGAAGACAAGGAAGCCGCTTTTGATGCGGCAGATACGGTAAAAAACTGCATAGCTGTATTCATACCTATGTTTGATACCATAACCTTTAATAAGGAAAAGATAAAAGAAAAGCTCAAAGGCGGATTCCTCAATGCGACGGATGCGGCAGATTACCTGGTATATAAGGGAGTTGCCTTCAGGGATGCCCATGAAGCCATAGGCAGCATGGTCAATTATTGCATCAAAAATAAAAAAGCTTTGGAAGATTTAAGCATGGAAGAGATGAAGGCCTTCAACTCCTTTTTCGAATCAGATATATATGAATATATAAGCATGGAAAGCTGTGTGTTGAGAAGAAATACAGCCGGAGGACCTTCGCCGGAAAGAGTTCTGGAAGCCATAGAAGAAGGAAAGAGGTATTTAAGTATCATTGCTTGTAAGGATTGAGGGAAATGGCAGCATAATAATATATTTGGCATAATATAGCGATATGGATAGTTGAAAAGTAGCGGCATATAGGATAATATTAACTATGAGGATATTTTTCATGATTATTTGAGCTATATTTGAAGCAAATGCATTATTATGATATGGAGGCCTATTATTGTGGACAATAATATTATCGGTCAGAAATCTGTCCTTATCCCGATGACCCAGGAGGACTTAAAAATGGTGCATGCGTGGGCATGTGATCCTTTGGTATGTCAGAATTATCATAAATGCCTGACGGATGAAGAGTCTATGTTGAAGCAGCTGCTCTGCAAGCCTAATGGCAATATTGAACTGTATACAATAAATACAAAAGACAGCGTATCCATAGGCAAGCTTTCAATAGAGATAGCGGATGATAATACTGCAAACCTTGATATGCTTATTGGAGAAAAGATATATACAGGAAAAGGCTATGGCAAGGATGCGCTGAAAGCAACAGTAAAGCATTGCTTTGAGGATCTAAACCTGGATGCGGTCAAGATGGTTATCAAACAGGATAACATGAGGGCAGAATATTGCTGCTGGTCCTGCGGCTTGAGAGAAGATAAGTATTATGTTTCGGAGAAAGAAAACAATAATACATCCAGAATGGTAATTTATAAAAAAGATTACACAGGATATTAAAAAGGATATTAAAAATAGCAGGCGTGGGCCTGCTATTTTTAAAGCTCTATTTTGGCTATGATGCGATATTCCTTATTATAAGCGCTGTCTTCAACGAAGCTCCATTTTCCCGGAATCCCCAGGTCCTTGGACAGGCCTTCCGCCGTGTACATCATTATGCCTGCATCCACATAGTTTTCTTTGTTTTCCGGGCTGAGGATGGCCAAATATGCTTCCCCGTCCTTTAGTATGAAGCGGCATGGCTGAATATTCTTATAAGAAGGAGCATTTCTCACATATAAGAATAAGTCTGCAATACCTCTGGTCTCCAGCTCCTCATAGGAAGCCTCATTCCCCCATTCATGCATATAAACGACTTCTCCTACTGCAAGCCTTGCATTATCAAGGCCGGTGGTCTCGATGATCTGAGTTCCATAAGGGTCCGTCTTATGTGATGAAGATACATTCTGTACAAACATGGACGGGGCTTTTTGCTTCAGGGCTTTTTCATCTACTTTTCCAAAAGCCAGCAAGTAGTTTATATTATTCTTATCATCCTTCAAGATATCAGCTTTTACTTGGGAGGGCACATTCCTTATATTTATCCAGCAGCTTCCCAGATCCGTTTCAAATAGCTTTTTTACTATGGACTGCATAAAATATGCGCCTAAAAACTCGGTTTCAAGCTTTTCATTTGCCAGAGAAAGGCCTATATAATATGGGCTTTTGATCATTACACCGCTGTAACCGCCCACCCCTTCAAGCTTTTTAAAAATATCTGAACCATTTTCAAACAATATGAATGAAAAGCCTTTTTCTCTGCCGACAGTAGTATTTATTTCGCCCAAATATGCTCTAATATCGCCGAGAACAATGCTTTCTACACTGCTTTCTTCATAATCTCTGATAGACTGAAGATTGGCTAAAAATTCTCTAAAATTCATAGTTGCGCCTCCTTGTTAAACATTTCTAATTTATTATATATTAATCCATCTAATAAAAAATATCAACAAATTTGAAAGGCTGAGCATTCAAAGGGCTATGTAAATAAAAGGAATAATATGTTGAAAAATGGTGAACGATATATAAAGGTAAATAATGATTTATATAGAAAATGTTAGTATATCGAAAAATGTATTTGACCATTGTATTACAAGCTTTAAATTGACAAAAACTTATAAATTATATATTTAAAAACCATAATTACCCAGTGTGTTATATTGGATATGTATATTATTAATCGATTTGGAGGGGCAATTATGGAGAAAGAAATCAAAAACTTTGGGTATCATCTGTCTATTGAAAAAAACTTAAGCAAGAAAACTGTAACTACATATACGAATTGTCTCTATTGTTTCACTTCATATGTAACAAATATAGAAAAACTCGAAGAAATCACTATTCCGGATATCAAAGCAGAAATGGTTAAAAGATATTTGATATATCTAAAGGATGTAAAAATAAATCAAATATCAACGATCAGCTTGAAAATATCTGCGCTAAAATCCTTCTATACATACCTGGTTGAACAAAAAAAGATAAAAAACTATGAAAATATAATGCTGGAAATAAAAAAGCCTAAGCTTCCTAAAACTTTACCTACATACCTGACAGTTGATGAAGCTGAAAATTTTTTGCTCGGCATCAAGCTGTTATCTAATAATGTGGTTAGAGATTATGCCATATTTTCACTATTCTTGCTGACCGGGGCAAGGCTTTCTGAATTGCAGCATTTGCGGCTTGATCAAATAAACTATAGAAATCATACAGTAACCTTCTATGGTAAAGGCAGCAAAGAAAGAACGGTGCCGCTGCCCGAAAGAGCAGAAAATGCTTTAAAAGATTACATAAATGACTCAAATATATATAAAGCCAAGAATATGCATGGACGCGTACCAAAAGAAGAAACAAACATTGTATTTCTAAACAAGTATGGTTTGCCATTCAGCGAAAGAGGAGTACAGGATTTGTTTATACGGTTAGCAAAAAAAACCGGCATCTATCGCAAAGGGCTATCCGTGCATAAGCTGAGACACACTTGCTTTACCTTGCTATATGCGAGCGGTATGGAGCTCTTAAAGCTGAAATCGATAGCGGGCCACGAAAACCTTAGAACAACTGAAATCTATACGCATATCGATACTACTGACCTGTATAAAGATATGCAGCATCACCCATTAAACCATAATAATATTGATACTGCAGCAATTTATCGTATAAAAGAGACGCTTTTAAAGAAATAAAAATGGAAATTTTCTAAGAAATGGTGAAGCATAAATATTCATACAAGAATTGGCAAAAAATCTTCATCTAATAAACATTTTCTACAGTTGGGGATAGGGGAGGTTGAGGCAGCTGGAGAGTGGATTAAAGTAACTGATTCTAATTATCTTAAAAATACTGAGTATTTTAATGGAGCAGGGGTAGGGCGCGGAGAAGAATATTATTATGTATTAGAAAATAATTATTTAAAATATAAACGTGCAGAATTATACTCAACTACGAGTACTACAATTGATTCTTATCGTATTGATAATAATACAGAGTATAAATTAGTTGTAACAAATTTTTCAAATCCTTATTATAATTCTTATGGCATCTGGACAAATTTATTTGTTAACTTAACTCGTTGTGCTAGCTTTGATTTACCAAAAATCTACGAATGAAAAACTCCAACATATTATGTAACCTATCATTAATAGCGACAAAAATGATAGGGGGTCACATATATGCTGGAGCTTGATAGAACTTATTCTATCAAAGAAATTGGAGATTTAAAAGACTTTGTAACTGTCGCTTATGTCATAATTGACGACATTTGCCAGGATGTTACTCCAACACATATTAAAAATCGTTGTAATATCAATACTTCTAAGATGAGTGATAGTGAAATAATTACCTTAAGTATTGTTGCTGAATTACTAACCATTGATTCCGAAAATGCCTGGTTTGGTTTCTGTAAGAAGAATATGAGAGACTTGTTTCCAAGGCTCTGCAGTAGGTCTAGGTTTAATAGAACAAGAAGAAACCTTCATGCAGTAATAGAAGAAATCAGAAAGAAGATTTCTGCTCTTACAGAACATATAAACCAGCCATACAGGATTATTGACAGCATTCCTATTCCAGTATGCAAGTTTGGAAGAGCGCATTTTCATAAGACATTTAAAGGATTTGGCGCTACTTATGGTAAATGTGCCTCCAAAAAGGAAACATATCTGGGATATAAACTACACATGCTTGCAACCATAGATGGTTTCATAACTGATGCTGTAATTACCTCTGCTAACATTGATGACAGAGCAGCTACCTGGGATTTAATCAGTGGCTATAGCAATATCACTATGTTTGGTGATAAAGGTTATATAGGTGATGATTTTGCTGCAGACCTAAAAGCTGAAAAAGATATTAATATCTTGCCTCTTAAAAGGAATAGCAGCAAAATCCAATTCCCTAAGGAACTGCGTCAAACCATCTTTAGATTAAGGCGAAGGATTGAAACATCAGCGTCCCAACTAGTTTGCCAACTCAATATTGAAAGAGTACTTGCGAAGTCTTTTTGGGGGCTGCAAACAAGGATTAAAACCAAGCTATTAGCGTATAACTTGTGTTATTACATCAATAAACTTATAGGCCGTGAGTCACATTCAAGAATCAAAGAGTTAGTATTTGGATAATTAATCCACATAGGTACTATCTATCAGGGATTTTATATCCTCATTCATTGGTATAATATTCCTTTAGTTGAAATCAAATTACCTAGCACAAGAGGTTAATTTATTATATTTTTATAGATTAAGATGTTTTTGTTTATAGAGACTTGGGGGCATGCCCCCAGAGACTGTGAAAAAAATGGACCTTAACGTTACGTAACCGGGGTAAGGTCTATGGGGAGCTGTCCATCATGTATGAAGGCAGGCTTTCTGAGTAGCAAAAAACAAACGGCATATCAAGAGTAAATAAACGCCCTTTCCAAGGGCGCTCCTGGCATGCCATTCGTTTTTCACTAAAGTGTAGTTAGGGATTGCATGCCAAACTCTGGCCTGCAAACTCACACAAATATTGTCATAAAAAGCTATTTACAGAGAAAATTTCATACCGCCATGAAAATGTGATTACGTTCGGGCTTTTATTGCATCAATCATGTCACCGATGGCGGATTTGTCCGTAAAATCCACAACTTGACCATAGGTTGCCAGCATATCTTTCTCTTCCGTACTCAATTCGCTTTCCGATTTCTTTCTGATCGTTTTCACCATCATACTCATCATGATGCGATGAATAAAATTGAGCCTCGGGTAATCAATGCCGCCTCTAAAATGGAAGATATTAATTTTGCTCTCCATTTCAGGAGTAAGCACCTTCGATAACGAACTGCGGATGCTGTTTATATTCTTTTCATCGCTTACATCAGCAGCGCCTACAGTAAAAAGGTACAGCGACTTATTCGCAATAGATTGAAACGACTTGGTGATCAACGAAACGCCGTTTACGCCGCCCGCATAAAGGCCGCCGCCATAAATAATGACATCATAATTTCGTAAATCCGAAGGTTTTATCCTTCCGGCTTCCATTAGCTCCGCGCCTAACTCCTGCGCAATCCACTGCGCATATTTTTTGGTAAAGCCATACTTGGATTTATATATGACGATCGCTTTTTCCATATTGCATTTTCATCCTTTCGAGATTGTTAAAAAGTGTTTCCATCGTGATTCTGGCG
Organism: Lutispora sp. QWL-02; assembly: GCF_058315355.1. Taxonomy (NCBI): domain Bacteria; kingdom Bacillati; phylum Bacillota; class Clostridia; order Lutisporales; family Lutisporaceae; genus Lutispora; species Lutispora sp. QWL-02. The sequence goes on along the minus strand of NZ_CM177762.1, from coordinate 3,792,383 downwards.
CTTTCCTGAAGATCAGCGTTAATTCCATCAAAAAGCTGTTCTAAAAAGGCAGCACCCTTGGTCTCAAACTGGGTGAAGAACAGAAATGTCTTTTCAGTCAGAGCTACGGATAAATTCCGTTTATCCTGTTTGTTTACGCAAAGCGTAACATAGCCTTTAGCAGAGAGAACCTCCAGCATTTTTCGTACATTCTGCCTGGTGCTGCCAATAAACTCTGCTATTTCTGTTACGGATGGCTGTTTCTTCTCCATATTAAAAATCATGATAAGCAGTAACCATTGCTTTAATGTCATATGCTCCAAGACAGCGTCTCCCAAAGTTTGCAGCTTATTTGCGAGAAGAAAAATACTGCCAAAGAGGTATTCTTTGGTCGGAATATCCATATTGTAATCCTCCAAATCATTACGCAACTTATTGCTTATTATTATACGCAATAAGTTGCGCTTTGTCAAACATATTGAAGGGTCAATAATTTTAAGAAGCATTGGGGACGGTTATTTTTGCTTCTGATCATATATGCATATTCATGACGGCAGTATTATTACCTGCCCTATGTCTTTAAAATTGAACATATACAATAGTTACAATTACCCTTTACCAACCTCTATTGGCAAATTGGTTCTCTTGAGATAAGGTATTTATTTCAATGCCTGACATAGCTTCTCCCAAATCCTCCGAAACTTCTGCCAAAACCTTAGCATCGTTAAAATGTGCTGTGGCTTTTACTATTGCTTTTGCTCTTTTTTCTGGATTACCTGATCTGAATATCCCTGAGCCAACAAATATTCCATCACAACCAAGCTGCATCATGAGGGCTGCATCAGCAGGTGTAGCAATACCGCCGGCTGCAAAATTTATAACGGGCAATTTGCCTTTTTCTGATACGTATTTTACCAAATCATAGGGAGCGCCCATTTCTTTTGCAGCTGTCATCAATTCTTCATTTGGCATTAATTGAAGTTTTCTGATATCTGACATGATTGTCCTCATATGTCTTACTGCTTCAACAACATTTCCAGTCCCTGCTTCACCTTTTGTTCGTATCATTGATGCTCCTTCTCCGATACGCCTTAGGGCTTCACCCAAGTTTCTTGCGCCGCAAACAAAAGGTGTCTTAAAACTTTTTTTGTGTATGTGATATAATTCATCAGCAGGTGTTAATACTTCGCTTTCATCAATATAATCAATGCCTAAATACTCTAATATTTGTGCTTCAACCAAATGACCGATGCGCACCTTAGCCATTACAGGAATTTTTACTGTATTCATAATTTCTTTAATCATTTTAGGGTCTGACATTCTAGATACTCCGCCTTCTTTTCTTATATCTGAAGGAACCCTTTCCAAAGCCATAACAGCTACAGCCCCCGCTTCTTCGGCAATTCTTGCTTCCTTTGCATTTGTAACATCCATTATGACTCCGCCCTTTAAAAGCTGAGCTAAGTCTTTGCTTGATTCATTAATTTTATCCATTTGTATTCTCCTCCTACATTACTTGTAATTCAATTATATTCAAAGGGTGGTATAAAACAATATTGTAATGCCACATTATGGGAGAAAGGCTCTGGTATTCCATAAGTGTATCGGTACATTATAGGATCAAAAATGTTCTTAAGCGCAGACAGCGGGGTATTAGGGCGAAAGTTGAGGATATATTGGCTTCCCCGGGTGCCAATTCTAAAATTGAATAGCAGCCATATGTATTTCGTCCACAATCATTACAGGCGTTATCCTCTGCTCACAGTATAGATTCTTGATGCAATTTTGTATTTATTGAAACAATGTAACCTTTTTGCAGGGTGGCCTTTTATATTCATTGTGGATATGTGACAATCAAATCTTCAATAATTACAGGTATAAACGTATTGAAATTTTTATATATGGCACGGTTGGCAAGATATTTGTTAATGCTTTTGCAAACGGTATCGATATAAATAAATCCATTTTCTCGCTCTTCTATCAACAATTGCTCTGCTCGTCTCGGATTGTAATATTTCATCATCTCAATTACACAAGCTCTCAGAATCAGTTCTTCCAGAACGGTATCCCAATTAGAATAAGCGAGGCCTGCCATCTCTCTGGAAATTGGCTCCAATAAATGCTCGCTCTTTTCAATCCATTCGGCAAAATGCTCTTCACCGGAAATCGGGATAAAGCTGTGGCCAAATTCGTGGGCTTCCAGTTCCGTAAAATAGTCACAATCCCAAAAGGCAGGGATGCGGTCTGCTACATCATTGGGTCCCAGCAAAGAATAAATAAATCGCTGCTCGCCTTTGGCTATTGAGGGACCAAAGCCTCCGGTGTGGAACAGGGTGACCAGCACCACATTATACTCGTCAAACTTCTGACCATAGAACTCTTCCATATAGCCAAGCAGGTTTTCTTCGGGCAAAATCGCCAGAGTATTGTTCAATATAGTTTGGTAGTAATCTATATGCTTTTTAAAGAATGATTCAAAATCGCTGGCTAAATAGAAATCTTTCAGCAGGTCGAAAAACTCCTGCAGTTTTTCTATTTCATCAAAGTAGAAGTCATTTGAGTCAAACTGTTTGATATAGCTCCGATAAGCTTCTTCATCCACCGTAAAGTCCGGTCTCATAAACAGAATCATGGCAGGCGGTTCATCGATGGCACTAAAGGCGGCATTTTCATAATACTGCACGGCCGGATGATTATCATATTTTCGAAAATGGTCGTCAATGTCCTTTTTATAATTCGTATAAAAACGGCTGATCAATCCATAACGGATATTCATATTATCCTTGCCCATGTATTGGACAATTGTCAGCAATTCCAGCTCCGGCCTTACCGACATAATGAGACCATTGCGGGTAACGGTAATAGGCTTCGGCAGCTGCGGTTCTCCGCTGGCTTGTATGCTTCCAGAAAAAAGCAGAGTAAAGCAGCAAATGGCTATTATCATTTTTTTCATTATAAAACCTCCTCGTAAATTTTTAATCTTTAAAAGTATTATATAAAACAGCAGGTTAAGAAAAGGTTAAGCTCAGAAATGTTTTGGTGTCTTAACTCAAAATTAACCATGGCACTGCTATACTATAATTATGATATTGTAAAGGATAGTCTTGACAAAGGAGGAAAGAAAATGCGGCTATTGATTATAGAAGATGAAAATGATTTGCGCACTGCTTTGCTGCGAGGATTTCGGAAGCTGGGATATCTGGCGGATGGAGCGGCAGACGGAGTGGAGGGGTTGGAACTGGCTCAAATAAATTCATATGATCTTATTATACTTGACTTGAACCTGCCGGGTATGGATGGTTTGGAAATATTGCAGGCCATCCGTAAAACAGATTGGCAGCAGAGAATTATCATTCTTTCAGCCCGTTCCGGCTTTACCCACCGTATTGAAGGATTGAATTTGGGTGCTAACGATTACCTGATAAAGCCCTTTGATTTTGGCGAATTGGAAGCCCGTGTGCGCAATTTGCTAAGACGGTCCTTCGTGCAGAAGGAAAGCGTACTGCAATGTGAGGGGATTTTACTGGATACGGTGAAGCGTATTGTTAGGACTGCCGCAGGTGCAGTAGTCGAACTTCCACCCAAGCAATACGCAATTTTGGAATACCTGCTTTTAAATCAAGACAGACCGGTCAGTGCCGAGGAATTGCTTGAGCATGTGTGGGCCGAGGATGATGTTTTATTTTCCGGCACTGTCAAAGTACATATAAGTTTGCTGCGGAAAAAAATGAGTGATACCGTGGGATATAATATCATTCAAAATATACGAGGGGCGGGCTATCTGCTGGGAAAGGAGAGGGATCAGGGATGAAAAGACTTTCTTTACGCATGCGGCTGACGCTGGTTACGGTCGTAATCATAATTATTTTAGCCTTTATCTTGACCGGCAGCTCTATTTACAATGCAAGTTCCATATTCAAAGCGGCCCAATCCTCTGATAATTCCAGTACAATATATAATGTCAATTCGGCTAATGAGAGCGGTTATGCAGGCGAATATACAGATCAAGATACAATAACCATAGCTCAGGCCAGTGAAGAATTTAATGATCAGAGCATCATGCTTATGTGTGTCGTAATTGTGATGGGCGGCTTTTTTACTTATTTTGCCTTAGGTTATGCTCTGAGGCCTGTGCATGAATTGAGCGAAAAAATCAATAGCATAAGCGAACATGATCTCTATGTGCGCATCGATAATTTTCAAGCCGGGGATGAAATCAACCGGCTGGCGGATTCTTTCAATATGCTTTTATCACGTTTGGAAAAAGCTTTTCACATGCAAAAAAGTTTTGCTTCTGCTGCCGCACATGAATTGAAAACGCCGTTGGCTGCTATCAAAACCAGCTTGGATGTGCTGGGACTGGAAGAAAACCCTTCTTCGGAGGAATATGCCTGGACGGTACAGGTAGCAGAGAAGCAGACCGAACGAATGATCAAACTGGTAAACGACTTATTTACGATGTCTATGCAGCACGATTATAGTTTTGAAGACAATGTGGATTTGAATTTGATGCTTCAGGATATTTTATGGGATTTACAGCCGCAAATAGAAGAAAAACAGCTTACTACAAGTATAACCGACAAATTCCAACGGCTTTTGCCTGCTAATGCAGCCATGCTCTATCGCGCTCTGGCCAACTTGGTGGAAAACGCAGTCAAATACAATGTTAAGGGCGGCAGTGTTGAAATTTGCCTTGCTGCAGAGGAAAGGCACGTGTCCGTCAGGATCGCCGATAGCGGCATTGGCATCAGTCAGCAGCAGCGAGAGCGGATATTTGAGCCTTTTTATAGGGTGGATACTTCGCGTTCCCGCAAAACCGGTGGGGCCGGACTAGGTTTGGCGATTGCTAAAGATACTATAGAGCGCCACGGCGGTCAAATCGGGATTGAATCCAATGGCAACCAAGGTACAGTATTTGTGGTGCGCCTGCCTATTTAGCAAATCAATAAATATCTTTATTTATGATAAATGCAGGTATTTTTATTAGATAATAAAAGGGTATTGACAAGAAAATACACATAGTATTATAATGATAATAACAAAATGATATTATCATTATAATAAATAAAAAATGTAGGTGATGTAATGTCGGATAATGTAATAAAAAATAAACAAGGTCTTACCGAAGAGCAATTCTTAGCCACATATGATGCGAGTAAATATGAGAGGCCTTCGGTGACAGTAGATATGCTGATTTTTACAGTGACTGATGAAGAAAAGAAAAACTACAGGAAGCTTCCTGAAAAAGTCTTAAGGCTTTTAATGATTAAAAGAGGAGACCATCCATACATAGGACAATGGGCTCTGCCCGGTGGGTTTGTAAAAATGGGTGAAAGCTTGGATGAAGCTGCTATAAGGGAATTAAAAGAGGAGACCAACATTGATGATATATATATGGAGCAGCTTTATACATGGGGGGATGCAGCCAGAGACCCGCGTACAAGAGTGATAAGCACCTCCTATATGTCATTGGCTGATAGTTCGACGCTTGAAATCAGAGCCAGTGATGATGCGGATGATGCAAAATGGTTTACGGTTTCCTGTAAATTGTATCAAGAACAAAAGACAGTAACTGAAAAGGGATATATCCTTCAAAGACTATTCAAATTGAGTTTGTCCAGCGATGAGGATAGCCTTTCTGCAATTCTAAAGATTATAAAGACTGTCGAGGGGAAAGTAACAAGAGTGGAGAGAGAAGTAGTTGAATCAAATGGAATAGCTTTTGATCATGCAAAAATCATAGAGTATGGAATTGAAAGGCTGCGCAGCAAAATTGAGTATACGGATATAGCATTTAATCTAATGCCGGAACTATTTACTCTTACTGAGCTCCAGAAAGTATACGAGGTTATCCTTGATGCGGAGCTGTTAAAAGCAAATTTCAGAAGGAAGGTCGCCGAAATGGTGATTGAAACCAATGAATATACCAAGGATGCAGGCCATAGGCCTTCAAAATTATTCAGGTTTAATCCTAACTGGTCTAATATTTCGAAGTGAGAGGAGAAATCTATATGAGAATAATGAATAGAGATGAGTTTTTGAAAAGAAGCGGTGAGACTCTTGAAGAAATATATGCTATGCTGGCAAAACTCCCTGTTATCCGATTGAAAGATTTACAGGGGAAACAAACAGCCATTGTAATAATTGATATGGTAAATGGCTTTGCCAGGGAAGGGGCGTTAAGGAGCCCGAGAGTGGAAGGCTTGATCCCGGAAATAGCAGGATTGTTAAAGGCTTGCAACGAATTGCAGGTTGCAAAGCTTGCATTTGCAGACTGCCATACAAAAGCTTCGCCGGAATTTGATGCTTATCCGGCACATTGCATGATAGGAACCAGCGAAGGGGAAATCGTTGATGAGCTTAAGGAGATCGGAGGTTATACCCTTATCCCTAAAAATTCTACAAACGGTTTTCTTGAAGAAGAATTTCAGAAATGGCTTAAGGAAAATGAACATATAAATACCTTCATAGTTACCGGTGACTGCACAGATATTTGTATACAGCAATTTGCGATAACATTAAAGACCTGGTTCAATATGCAGAACAAAAAAGCAAGAGTGATCATTCCTGTAAATGCGGTTGAAACTTATGATTTCGGCTTGCATAACGGTGACCTGATGAATGTATCGGCCCTATACAATATGATGATCAATGGAATAGAAGTGGTTAAGGGAGTGAAATAAATGGATAGGATGAACTTGGCCATGCTGACGGATTTTTATGAATTGACCATGGCAAATGGATATTTTCAGAATGGCTTAAAAGATAAAATTGCATATTTTGATATGTTTTTCAGAAAGGTTCCCGATAATGGAGGTTTTGCGATAATGGCTGGAGTTGAGCAGCTTATACAGTATCTGAAAGACCTAAGATTTGATGATGAGGATATCGAATACCTAAGGAGTAAAAATCTGTTCAGTGAAGAATTCTTGCGATATCTTAAAGCTTTTAGATTAAGCTGTGATGTCTGGGCTATACCTGAGGGCACTCCGATATTTCCCAATGAGCCTGTAGTAACAGTCAGAGGACCTGTTATAGAAGCTCAGTTTATTGAAACAATGATTCTATTGACAATAAATCATCAAAGCCTGATAGCTACAAAATCAAATCGCATCGTCAGGGCTGCCCAAGGAAGGGATGTCATGGAGTTTGGCTCAAGAAGAGCTCAAGGCTATGATGGGGCTATATACGGTGCAAGGGCTGCATACATAGGCGGGTGCGTTGGCACTGCATGTACGATCGCAGAGAAAGAATTTGGTATTCCGGCTATGGGTACGATGGCGCATAGTTGGATTCAGATATTTTCAAATGAATTAGAGGCGTTCCGTGCTTATGCAAGAACATATCCTGATAATTGCACACTTCTTGTAGATACCTATAATGTATTGAAATCCGGTGTTCCCAATGCAATAAAAGTATTTAACGAGGAAATACTTCCGAGAGGCTTCAGGCCTAAGGGGATCAGGATCGATAGCGGGGATATCACATATCTTTCGAAAGAGGCCAGGAAGATGCTGGATGAAGCCGGGTTTCAGGATTGCAGAATCGTTGCGTCGAATTCACTGGATGAATTTATTATCAGGGATATACTTATACAAGGCGCACAGGTGGATTTGTTCGGTGTCGGGGAGCGCCTGATCACTTCCAAGTCAGATCCTGTGTTCGGCGGGGTTTACAAGCTGGTAGCAGTTGAAGAAAATGGTGAAATTATTCCTAAAATAAAGCTTAGTGAAAATGTAGAGAAAATAACCAATCCGGGATTTAAACAAATCTGGAGGCTTTTTGACAAGGGAAGCGGAAAAGCAATTGCAGATGTGCTTACAAAGAATGATGAGACTATAGATGAAAGTGAGCCTTATGAACTCTTTGACCCTGAATATACATGGAAAAGGAAGACTGTATCTAACTTTATTGCGAAAAGGCTTTTAATCAGGATTTTCGATAAGGGCACTTGTGTATATGCAAGTCCAAAGTTAGGGGAAATAAAGAGTTATTGCAAAGAGCAAATCGATACATTGTGGGATGCGGTAAAAAGATTTGAAAACCCGCATAAATACTATGTCGATTTGTCAAAGCCATTGTGGGATATAAGAGAAAGGTTACTGCAAGAGTGTTCGGCAAAATAGAACGGGAGAGTTTGCCATTCAACATTTAAGTAAAGGAGGGTCAAAGCATGTTTGGTTTCAGATTTATTAAGTTCCAGCCAAGTGAGTATGTCCTGAAGTACAGAAACGGTAAGATAGTAAAAGAAGGTGCAGGAATATCGTTTTACTACTATGCTCCTGCTACGTCAATTGTTGTTGTACCTGTAGGAAGCGTAGATGCGCCTTTCATTTTTGAAGAAGTAACCTCAGATTTTCAAACTGTAACAGTTCAAGGTCAGATTACATTCAGGATAGTTGATCAAAAGAAGATTGCACAATTTCTCAATTATACCCTTGATATGAAAGGGAAGGGGTATATCTCCGATGATCCTCAAAAGCTGTCGCAAAGGGTTATAAACATAGTAAGAGTGCTTACAAAGAAGATGCTGGAGGGTTTGCAGCTAAAGGATGCTATTAAGTCCAGCGAAGCTCTGGCAAAAGGAATATTGAACGAAATAAGAAAGAATGAAGAGATAAACCTTCTTGGAATAGAGATATTAGGCCTTTCAATACTTGCCATCCTTCCCAATAAGGAAACTGCCAGAGCCCTTGAAGCCCAAGCAAGAGAACAGATACTTAAAAAAGCCGATGAAGCTATTTATGAAAGGCGGAATGCATCAATTGAGCAGGAAAGGCGTGTAAAGGAAAATGAATTCAACACAGAAATTGCAATTGAAAATAAGAAAAAACAAATAAGGGAAACTCAGCTAGAGGCAGAAAGATCTGTTCAGCAGAAGCAAAACCAGCTTAAAGAAGAACAATTGAATTTTGAAACTACTCTGGAGGAAAAGCGAAAAGACCTTATTGAGCTCACAGTCCAGAACTCAAAGGCAGAAGCAGATGCAAAAGCCTATGAATTGTCTGCAGTTATGAAGGCCTTGCAAGGGATAGACACAAATGTAATACAATCTCTTGCAAGCATAGGTATGCAGCCCAATAAGCTTATTGCAATAGCATTCCAGGAGTTGGCTGAAAAAGCGGGGCAGATAGGCCAGCTTAATATATCACCGGACTTGCTTCAGCAATTGATGAAGGAATCAAAATGATTATAGAAAGATTAACTGAAAATAAGATAGTGTTGGTAAAAAGAAAAACAAGACTCGAAGATTTGATTGCCAGATATAACACCATAGCTCAAGCTAAGTTTTATATTGAACATATGGGTAGTGATTTTTCAGACTATATCCTTGAGGACGAACAGTATAAGAGAGCGATATCCCAAGCTCATATCCAGTTAGAAGCACTTGGGAGGATTCAGGTCGTTGATAGAGAATATGTGCCCAATTTCATATTCGGAGATAATGATATCGTAGTGGTTATAGGCCAGGATGGACTTGTAGCAAATACATTAAAGTATCTTTCAGATCAGCTGTTGATTGGGATAAACCCGGACCCTGCCAGATGGGATGGCGTATTGCTTCCATTTACGGTGGGTGATTTAAAACTAATCGTCCAGGAAGTTTTTAAAAAGAGAAGGCAGATTAAAGAGGTTTCTATGGCAAAGGCTACTTTAAATGACGGGCAGACTATTTTCGCAGTTAATGACCTTTTCATAGGTCAAAGGACGCATGTATCTTCAAGATATCATATTCAATTGGGAAATCGGCATGAATATCAGTCTTCAAGTGGAATTATTGTATCAACAGGACTTGGCTCAACCGGCTGGTTAAAGAGTATCCTCGCAGGTGCTGCGAACATAGTAAACGAAATCTCAGATAAGAAAATAAAGGTGCAGCAGGAAAGAAGCTTACCGTGGAATAGCGATTACTTATATTTTTCTGTGCGTGAGCCTTTTCCGAGCAAAACATCTAAAGCAGATATTGTCTTTGGAAAAGTAACCAAAGCAAGTCCTCTTAAGATATTATCTCAAATGCCGGAAAACGGAGTGATATTCAGTGATGGCATTGAAAGGGACTATCTCCAATTTAATTCTGGTATAGAAGCAACGATTACGGTTGCCGAAAAGAAGGGGCATTTAGTGGTCTGATCATATATGGCGTCAGGCACCGCACTATCGCACTTAATTTGTATAATTGATGTTATTAATTATGTATAGGATGATAGGCTCCTTATAGATTTCTATATAAATCTTTACTAAATTAAATGTTAAAATTGTTAGGAAACTTTTTCAAGGGGCTTTCGTCATAATGATAGAATGCTGGGGGTGGATGTATGAAGAGATTGACTATATTATTGACTGCTTTTTTTATGTTTTTAGCAATGGCGATCAGCTGTTCTAATTCAAATGAAGGAAATAATAAGGTATCATCGGATTTTAAGATATATTTAGTGAAGGAAACGGACTTTTCAAATGCAACTGAAATTGAAGAAAGTATGCTCAAAGATCAGGAATTAATCAGAAGCTTGGATGACTTGTACAAATCTTATCACTCTTTGAAGATCCAGAAAAATAGCGAAAACGCTGTCTATAGTGCAGCCAAACCTCTCGTATACATATTTGATGATATGCTTTCAAAGGTTCAGGAATCGAACATGAATCTACAAGAAGAAGGGGAACTGACAAAGGGATTTGATTACACATATTGGGATTATCGGTTGAAATTTGAAGGAGCAGCCGACATATTGTTTACATTAAAAGGAAATATATTTCACTTTGAAGGGAAAAAACAGCTTTATACTCTGTGGGGAGACAGCAAGCCCTTATGGGACAGCCTTGTTTTTGATAACAGAAATAAGACCGTTAATATTTGTAAAGAGAAAATACAGGTGATGGTTAAAACCTATACAGAAGATATAAATGGTGATGGAATAGATGAAAATATTGAATTGTCCTATGAAAGAGGCAGAAGAGAAGATCTAAAGGGTGATTTAACCGTAAGCATAAATGGAAGCAAAGCTATTGCATTGAAAGATGAAGAATGGTTTACTAAGCCTTATCGTACTACTGGAGAAATGCCTGAACTAAAGTTTCAGCAGGAGCAAAACGGAAAAAGAAAAGCAGTACTGTTGATATACTCTTGGGCTACCAATGGAATAGGCTCTACAGGGATAATAAATGCGTATGAGTACATCGAGGGGAGTATTAGGGAGGTTCAGATCAAGGATGCGGAACGAGCTATAAAGTATATGGGAGAAAATAATGTGAATGTCAGCTTTCCAGCTCTTAATAGGGATATTATCGTGAAGATTGACACAGATGAATTTAAAAGGTTTTTAGGAGAGAAGGACTCTTTTAAACAGCAATTAGAAGCAAAGGATACATTCTATTCCCATCCGCTTTGGTACATTGTTAAGGACTATGATGGAGACGGACAGCCAGAACTTTGCAGTGTTTCTATTTTACGTTGTCCTCCTCTTGCATTGTGCAGGTTGTATACTTATTATAAATATGAAAATGGGGAGATTAAACCTGTTCAGGTGTTTGCTGCTTCGCCTTATAATGATGAGAACGAATTTAAGTGATTGCATTCAAGAATAAAAGCATTGGGGATGGTATTTTCGCTTCTAAGTTATATATGCAAGTGCTTAAAATGTGAAAAACAAAGTGTATTCATATTTTTGCTCTGCCTCTGTTTAACAGGGAGAATACTTATACAAATTTTGAAAAAGTAGAAAATTTTACATTGATGTGTTATAATAACTTACTAAAACCAATTAAGTTTCCGGCATTAATGTACACTTATTAACAGAACAAAAATATCGTGTATAAAAAGTATAAAATAATAATTACCGTGGTATAAAGGAGCATTGAATATGTCTGATTATGTTCTTACTTGTTGTTCTACAGCAGATATGCCATATGAATACTTTCAAAAAAGGAATATCCCATTTGTTTGTTTTCATTACAATATAGATGGGAAGGAATATTTGGATGATTTGGGACAAACCATGTCTTTTGAAGAATTTTATGGTAAAATTGCGGCAGGAGCGATGCCAACTACATCCCAGGTGAACGTGGAGCAGTTTATTAGATTTTTTGAACCGTATTTAAAGGATGGCAAAGAAATCTTACACATTTCTCTTTCCACGGGTTTGTCCGGAGCTTACAATTCAGCTTGTGTAGCGAGGGAGGAGCTTTTAGAAAAGTATCCGGATCGGAGTATCCTGATTGTGGATTCGCTGGGTGCATCATCGGGTTATGGACTGCTTACCGATGCGGCTGCTGACATGAGGGACAATGGTGCAACACTTGAAGAGGTGTACGCTTGGGTAGAGGAAAATAAACTGAATGTGCATCATTGGTTTTTTTCCACCGACCTTTCACATTATAAACGCGGCGGCCGTATATCAGCTGCATCTGCAATTGCGGGAACTTTGCTGAACATATGTCCCCTGTTAAATATGAGTTATGACGGAAAACTAATTCCTCGCATGAAGATTCGCGGGAAAAAGCACGTCATCGCCCAGATTGTGAACATGATGGAAGTGCATGCGCAAAATGGTACCGAATACTCTGGCAAGTGCTTTATATCCAATTCAGCATGCTATGACGATGCACGCAAGGTGGCGGACCTGGTCGAGAAAAAATTTCCCCACCTCAACGGCCCGGTCATGATCAACAGTGTGGGCACCGTAATCGGTGCACATACAGGACCTGGGACTGTTGCACTTTTCTTTTTCGGTGACAAGCGCAAGGATTGATCTTTCTTTCAGAGAATTCTATATGTTTTTGTTTATAGAGACTTGGGGGCATGACCCCAAGTTTTTTTAAGTTTACAATTTATATAAATCTATACTAGATTAAATGCTTTTGCTGCTTTGCCTTAGCAAGAGTATTCGGCAAAATAGAACGTCGTTCATTATTGTAAAATTTTTTGGATTTTTCCGTTTACTTTTTGAGATGTACATGGTAAAGTTTAATTGAGAAAAACAAGGAGTACGACAATGGAAAATTATAAACGAGTACAATCGATTGACAGAGCGGTTTCAATTTTGAAATGCTTTTCTAAACAAAGAAAAGAAATGAAATTGTCAGAAATTGCAGATGAATTGAGTTTGAATAAGAGCACAGTTCATGGGATAATCAGCACATTAAAATATAATGGATTGATAGATCAGGATGAAGAAACGCAAAAATACAGGCTCGGACTATATCTTATGAAATTAGGAGATACAGTTGCCAGCTCAATAGATATAAGAGATATAGCCCATCCGATCATAAAAGAAGTTTCGCAGCAATTAAATGAAACTGTTCATCTTAGTAAGTTAGATGGTGATGAACTTATATATTTGGACAAAGTAGAGTCTAACCAATCCATGAGGATTTTTACCACCATTGGCTCCAGGATGCCTGCCTATTGCACCGGCATGGGGAAGGCTATGCTTGCTTATATAGACGATGAAAAAATCAATAATTTGTTGCCTGATGCTTTGGAGCCTATGACAGAACATACCATAACTGACAAGAACGAGCTTTTGAAACGATTGGCAGATATAAGAGAAAAAGGATATGCTATGGATAATGAAGAGAATAGCATTGGCTTAAGGTGTATTGCCGCGCCAATATTTGATCATAAAGGGAATGCCAAATATGCCATAAGTGTATCCGGACCAACAGTTAGAATGACAGATAAAAGGATGGAGAATATCATCAGCATCATAAAGGATTCAGCACGAAAAATCTCATATAAGCTTGGCTATGAAGAATAATAAGGCGTTTGCCTTTATTATTATAACCACAAATGAGAACGCCGTTCAGCAATGACAAACTTCAAAACTTATATCATTGACTCAAACATAAATCACTGGTCTATCACAACTAATAAAATCCAAAAGGAACATGTTCATCCTGAGCTCTAAGATCTATTTTAAGGAGGAAAATATAGTGAATAATTCAAAGTTTGAGGAGATTGCATCATCTCTCAAAGAGGCAGAAAAAACTTGTATGGCAATAGATGCAGTATCGAAGTCAAATCCAGAGCTGGAAATTAAAGATGCCTATAAGATTCAATTAATCAACGTCAATAAGGAAACCTTGTCCGGGAAAAAAGTAACAGGGAAAAAAATTGGCCTGACATCCTTAGCCATGCAAAACTTGCTTGGTGTAGACCAGCCTGATTTTGGTCATTTGCTGGACTATATGGAGGTAAAAAGCAACAAAATAGATAGAAGTACGATGCTGCAGCCGAAAGTAGAGGGTGAGATTGCATTTGTTCTAAAAGATGATATTCAAGGTCCAAATGTGACTATAGAAGATGTAATCAATGCAACCGATTATGTAGCAGCAGCTATTGAAATAGTGGATAGCAGAATCACAAACTGGAAAATCAATATTATTGATACAATTGCTGACAATGCATCATCCGGCAGGTATGTTATCAGCGATAAAAAGGTAAACCCTAAGGATATGGATTTAAAGAAAGTAACTATGAAATTGTATAAGAATGGTGAAAAAATCAATGAAGGTGTTGGAGCTGATGTGTTAGGCGATCCGGCATATGCTGTTGCCTGGCTGGCCAATACTTTGTATGAATATGGAGTTGTTCTCAAAAAGGGAGAAGTGGTATTATCCGGGGCAATTACGGCAGCATTGCCTGCAGAATCCGGTGAAGAATATAAAGCAGTATTTTCAGAATTAGGAGATATAGCAGTAAGATTTATATGAAAAATGGGAGGCAGCTAAATTGGAGAAAGTTAAAGTCGGCATAATAGGACCTGGGAACATTGGTCTGGATTTATTATATAAAATAAAAAGAAGCCCTTATTTGGAGGCTGATTGTATAGTTAATGTCAGGCATTCAAAAGGAATTGAATATGCACAGAAGATGGGAATTGAAACATCGACTGATGGAATTCAACACATTATAAATAAAGGAGATATTAAGATTGTATTTGACTGCACGTCTGCTGCAGCTCATTTAGTCCATGCTCCTATCCTAAAAAAAAGCGGTAAGTTTGCAATTGATTTGACACCGGCTGCAGTGGGGCCTTATGTTGTTCCTTCGGTTAATTTAACACATGAGATACTGGAAGGAGACAATGTAAATTTAGTCACTTGTGCAGGACAAGCCACGGTACCGATAGTAGCGGCAATAAATAATGCAGCTGATGTCACATATGCTGAAGTGGTCTCATCGATAAGCAGTAAAAGTGCAGGATCGGGAACCAGAAAAAACATAGATGAATTTACTGTGACAACGAGGAAAGCGTTAATAGATGTTGGAGGTGCTGATGAAGCTAAGGTAATAATAATACTTAATCCCGCCGAACCTCCAATCTATATGAGAAATACGATTTATACAAGGGTAAAAAATACGGACATAAACGTAATAAGAGGAGCAATTAACGAATGTATAGAAAGAATTAAGAAATATGTGCCCGGATACAAAATATTATTAGAGCCAATCATTCAAGATGATATTGTAACGACAATGGTTCAGGTCGAGGGACTGGGGGACTACTTGCCCGTATACTCGGGCAATCTCGATATAATTAATGCAGCAGCGATAAATATAGCTGAAAACTATGCGAAAAAATTGATTGGAGGTGCTGCAAATGCCTAAAATATTTTTAACGGATACGACTCTTAGAGATGGCAGCCACACAGTGTCCCATCAATTTACACCGGATGATGTGATGAGGGTAGTGTCAGCATTGGATGATGCCGGGATAGATATGATTGAACTTGGACATGGTGACGGACTTACAGGTTCAAGTATAAACTATGGTTTTGGGAAATATGATGACTATTCCTTAGTAAGAGCAGCAGCATCAGTAATAAAAAATGCAAAGCTGACAGTTCTCTTAATACCGGGTATTGGAACGGCAGAGACGTTGGAAAAGGCAAGGGAATGCGGTGCAACAGCAGTAAGGGTAGCTACCCACGTGACAGAGGCGGATATTGCAGAGCAACATATAAAAGCTGCAAAAGATATGGGATTATTTACGGTGGGATTTTTGATGATGGCTCATATGGCAGATGTTGATAGAGTGGTAGAGGAAGGGTTAAAGATGGAATCCTATGGAGCAGATGTGGTATATGTAACCGATTCAGGCGGTGCAATGCTTCCAAAGGATGTCACAGAAAAGATTTCTGCCATGAGGCGTAATCTAAAGGTGCCGATAGGACACCATTCACATAACAACCTGGGCGTTTCTATTGCTAATAGCTTGGCAGCCATTGAAGCGGGTGCCACATATATAGATGGGTCCCTGTCGGGATTGGGGGCAGGGGCCGGCAATACATCGACAGAAACATTGGTTGCGGTATTAAACAGAATGAATATAGAGCATAATGCAGATCTTTATAAGACAATGGATGCAAGCACAAAAGCATTAATCCCCATATTAGAGGAAAAAGGGGTCAGAACTCAATTAAACCTGGATGCGATGATGATAGGCTATGCCGGAGTTTATTCAAGCTTTTTACTGCATACTAAACGTGCAGCAGAGAGATTTAATGTTGATGTAAGGGATGTTTTGGTAGAGCTTGGCAGGCGTAGAGCAGTGGGCGGCCAAGAGGATTGGATAATAGAAGTTGCATACGAGATGAGCAAGAAAAAATAATAACTGCTGGTGGCAAATATGGGAGGAAGCACATGAAGGACATAAGAGATGTGATCTTTAAAAACATTATAGATAAGAAATTTCAAGCCCAGTTAATCCCTGAGAAGGATGGGTGCCTTTCAGGAATTGATGATGCTCTGCAGCTTGCAAAGGAAATCGGTGCGGAGCTTGAAATTTATCACAAAGACGGAGATTGGGTTGAAAAGGGAAAGATCATCGGCATGATAGCAGCCACTCCCAAAAACATGGCATTAGCCGAGGAAAAAATCATAGGTACTCTATCCAAGTTTTCCGGTATAGCAACTGCTGCACGAAAAGCGGTAGAGCTTTCAGAGGGAAAAATCCAAATAGTGTCGGGAGCATGGAAAAAGATGCCCCCGGCGATTAAAAACAGCGTAAGAATGGCAGTTGCGGCAGGAGGTGCTTCCTTTAGAGTCACTCAAGATGATATGATCTATTTAGATAAAAATTATATAAAGATGTTGGGGTCTATTCCGGCAGCTTTGAGTTCTGTAAAAGAATTTACTCTGCATACTAAGGTAATTCAAATTAAAGGAAAGCAGTATACCGTAGAAGAGGAGACAATACAAGCCCTAGAAAATGGCTGCACATTTTTGATGGTGGATACAGGAAATGCAGAGGATGCCAATGCTTGCTCCAAAATCGTAAAAGCTATGGGCTTAAGAGAACAAGTAAAAATTGCCTTTGCTGGAGAAGTGAAATTGAGTCAAATAAAAGAGCTGACTGAGCTTGATATAGATGTTATTGACATAGGTAAAGAAATTATTGATGCACAATTATTAGATATCAGGCTTGATGTTATATAGAAGGATAGGGGTGAGGAAATGGGATTAAATCTGTTGGAAAAAACAGAATTATGGATAAATAATATAAGCCTGGACAATGTCAATCTTACCCAACTGGCAGAAACTGCAGCAAGAGTTCTGGGTTTCGATAGTGCTAATGTTCTGGTTGTGGATGTACGTCCCCGTCATATCACCCTGGATATTCTTGAAAGAGATATTGTAGAAGAAAAAATTATGGGAAAAGAGACAGTTCTTCTGCAGGAACTGTCAAAATTAGAAGGAGTCAATATTACAAATGAAACTTACATTCATTCCAATGGCATTTTAGGGATGATTTGTCTGGATGTAGAAAACCCAAAAGAAGTCATCGATAAGATTAAAACAATGACCGGTGAGATGAAAGAAAAAATTTCTAAGCGGGCTATTGTATTTCCTACCGGTTTTGAATTGAAGCAAAATCTGATAGAAGATACCAATACTCCATACTTGAAAAATCTTTTAGAAGAAGAAGGTTATAATGTTACTCCAGGAGATATCATCGAAGATGATATTGATGATATGGTATATAAACTCTCAGATGCTGTTTCCAGGGCATTTGGCCTCATTATCACTACCGGAGGGGTTGGTGCTGAGGACAAGGATATATCTGTGGAAAGCGTTTTAAGGATTGATCCGGATGCTGCAACACCCTATATTGTTAAATTCCAACAGGGAACAGGCCGGCATGTAAAGGATGGGGTAAAGATTGCTGTAGGGCAGGTTGGACCTGCTTATATCATTTCTTTACCAGGGCCTAATGATGAGGTCAGAGTCGCTGCTAAGGTTTTGACGGATTGTTTAAAAAATCATTGCAGCAAGGCAGAAATCGCACAGCAGATCGCAAATGCTCTGGCAAAGAAATTATCACAGAAAAAATTTCATCACTGAAGCGAAAAAGGAGGTTTTATGCAATGAAACAAGTTACACTTGCAGCAAAAGTAGACAAAGATAAATGCACGGGATGTAAAATTTGCACAAAAGTCTGCCCTGTATTATCCATAACGGTGGAAAATAAAAAGGCTGTTGTTAATGAATCTGATTGCAGAGCATGTGGTAACTGTGAGCAACGTTGCCCTTTCTATGCCATCAAAATGGTACCGCGGGAGACACCGATGAAAATTGGGATAGATGTATCAAAGTTTGACAAGGAGAAGATTAAAGAAATTTGTACTAAGGCTCATTTTAATCCGGAGCAGGTTCTTTGCTATTGTACGGGAGTCAGAGCTGATGAAGTGGCGGCTTCTATATTAGCTGGAGCGGATACGCCTGAAAAAGTTTCACTTATGACCGGTATCAGAACAGGCTGTACGATAGAATGTATCCAACCAATTTTAAGGATATTGGATGCAGCCGGCCATGAATTGAAGCCTGTTGAAGGTGGCTGGCAATGGTATGGGAAAACCGCAACCGCATGGACGGTACCAAAGGATGTGACAGAGAAATATAACAGCAGAGGATTTTATTTTGAAGAGGACAAAGAACTTTTAGATGATATTGCAAAAATTGATATGGAAGGGAGAAAAAGTAATAATGCATAAACCAATCACTCCAATACCGGCAAAACCTTCTCAATATGGAATTGAGCCATCATTGGTAAAAAAGAGAGCTTCAGAATTACCTGATATCCGTTCTCTTAAATTGCAGGATTTGTTTCCGGATCTCCCAAAAGTCATTTATCCGGACGGAGAAAACGGCATTAAGGCTGTAAGGGAAGCTGCAATTGACTCTTTAAGAAAAGTAGATATGAGCATGATCAAGCCTGAAGATTCTGTAAACGTTCTTGCATCCCATCATGGTTTTACTCTTTTCGGAGGAGAACCCTATGCAGAATTGCTGAAAGCCATTAAGGATGTTGTAGAAGAAAAAACAGGCAGCAAGAACATTAGGCTTCGTGCCGGAGTGGGGATGAGATTCCGTGAAACCGAAGAATATATAAAAAGCTACGGACTGGATACCTATTATAATGGTAAAGCTATAGGCTTAGCGCCGGTGGATGAAGGGATTCCCATTGAAACTGAAATTGGAACATTATACGGGCTGAAAAAGATTTATGATGCAGATTGGGTTATCCATGCTCACCATACTGATGTCCGGGAAGTTCATTTCCACAGGCAAGTAGATAAAGCAGTAAAACCCTTTGGAATGTCCTATGCCCGTATCGAGACCAGAAGCACTTATCATCAAAATTTAGGGCCAAGAGCTGCTAACTTTACCGCAAGAGCTATATTTGAGTCTGATTTTGTCCAAAGCAAATTTGCATTTGCTTCATTTTTGGATGTAGGGCCCAATGGAATTGTTGGAGTAGATTCTGATAATGATTTATACGCATTAAATGACAGAGCTACCTTTATCGGATGCCAACGCTATGGAAAGGTTATGACCTTGTTCGGAGAAGTGGATGAATGTATCGCAGTGCTTGATTTCCCCTGCCCTGTACCATATGTATTTTCCGCAGGAGTGATCTATGCTAATTTTACGGGAGCTAATGTAGACCTCTATGATCTTAAAAGTCCCTTGCCGCCCTATACATGGTATACAGAAGCATTCTATGGAAAGAATGACAAGCCAATATTAGAGGATACTCCGCCAATTAATCCTGCTATAAAGATGTGCGTTCATAATTATGCCTGGACTGGTTATCCTTCTGCATTTTTCTCCAGGCATATACCTACCGTAGTAGTTGGCCGGGATCAAGGGGAATTATTTGACAGAGACCCCATGAACCTGGAATATATGGATTATGCTGTGATCAATAGAACCCTGGAGGGGGCTATGGATTTTGCATATAATGCCACAGGGACAGATAAGGTCATTATTTTTGATGGAGCTATGGGTGGAATGAATGTAAGCGAATCCATGGCTAAGCTATTGATAGAAAAAGCACCGATAGTAAGTAAAAAAGTTGATGAGGAATTGCTTCCGAAGTGGTTGAAGCAAAGAGGCGTGGATATTTCAATATTAGATATGTTATAATAACATGTTCAATTGATATAAAGAAATGGAGGAATATTAATGCGTTACAAGTCGATGCGTGAATGGTTGGACATCTTAGAAGATATGGGCAAGCTTAAACATGTAAAAAAAGCAGTTTCGATTGAGCATGAAATTGCTGCGGTAGGGAAAAAAGCATGCGGCCGATATGCGATAATGTTTGACAATCCTAAAGGGAGCAATATTCCTATTGTTACAGGTCTAACAGGATCAAGAGATTTCTTTTCAAAGGCGTTAAATGTACCTGTGTCAGAACTGGCATCTCATTTTGAAAAAGCTCAAACAAACCCTAGGGAATGCAAAATAATAGAAAAGCATCTTTCGCCTGTAAAAGAGGTCATTACCAAAGACGTTGATCTTGGTAAGCTTCCAATTCCTGTACACCATGAGAAGGATAGCGGTCCATATATAACTGCGGGTCTTTTAATTGCAAAAAATCCTGAAACCGGAGAAAGAAATGTTTCGATACATAGACTCCAGGTTACTGATAAGAACCATCTGGGAATACTTATGCTGCCCAGACACCTGATGCATTATTATAGACTTGCTGAAAAGAAGAATCAACCCTTAGAGATTGCGATAGCAATCGGGTTGGATCCGATTGCTATGCTGTCCTCCCAGGCGTTAACACCATTGGGACAAGATGAATTTTGCATAGCAAGTGCCCTTTATGGAGAACCTATGGAACTTGTTAAGTGTGAAACAGTTGATATTGAGGTTCCTGCTCACGCAGAAATAATACTTGAAGGCGTAATTCTTCCAAATGTCAGAGAGCTTGAGGGGCCTTTTGGCGAATACCCCAAATATTACGGTCCCCGCGGCAAGCGTGAATATATAGAGCTTACATGCATGACAACAAGAAAAGATCCAATTTTCCAGACTATAGTTCCTGCCACTGATGAACATCTTTTATTAGGTGGAATTCCCAGAGAAGGGGGTATTTTGCAGCTGGTTAAGAATGCAGTACCTACTACTACCGCTGTGCATCTTACTCCAGGGGGCACAGGGAGATATCATTTGGTCATACAAATGGAAAAGAAGAATGAAGGGGAAGCAAAGAATGCAATGTTTGCGGCGTTCGGCAGCAGCCAGGAAATAAAACATGTAGTCGTAGTGGATAGGGATGTTGATATATTTAATCCGGTGGAAGTTAACTGGGCAATAGCAACACGATGTCAAGCTGCGAGAGATGTTATGATCATAAGCGGTGCGTGCGGAAACAAGCTTGATCCTTCAACAAAGGATGGATTAAGCGATAAGATGGGCATTGATGCTACAGTTCCATTGGGCGAACCCGAAGGGAAGTTTGAAAAGATCAGAATACCCAATGAGGAAAATATTGATCTTGAGGATTATATAGAAGGATAGGAGGCATGAAGATGAGAGAAGAGATTGCTAAAAGGATAAGCGCTTTGCAAAAAGAATTGAAGCATCTGCAAATGGATGCAGCTATAATCATGGATAGAGAAAACCTGATCTACTTTGCAGGCATTGAAGACTTAGAAGGTGGCTCTTTGGTTATTCCTTCAGAAGGAGAACCCCAGCTTTTTTGTTTATGGCTGGAGGCAAGCTATGTAAGAGAAGCAAGCGGAATAAAGAATGTTATTCCCTATATGTTTCCAAAGGAAAATGTTAGTTTAAAAACAGCCCAGTGGCTTAAGAGCTTGAACATCGATAATCCCAAGGTAGGTTTTACCCGCTACTTCATAAGCTTGAAGGATTTTCAATGCTTGAAACAAGAAGTACCGGAAATCATTATAGGAGATATTGCAGAAACTTGCTATAAAATCCGTTCTATTAAAAGCGAAAAGGAAATTGAATATATAAAAAAATCGTCGGAATTTTTATCCCATGGAATGAAAGCCGCAATCGATGCAGTAAAGCCTGATGTAAAAGAGACAGATATCCTTGCGGAAGCAGAGTATGCCATGAGAAAAGCGGGTTCAGAGGGTTCCAGCTTCAGAATGCAGGTGCTCCGCCATGACAGGCAGCTCCTAGTTCACCCCTATGCGGGAGATTATATTATTGAAAATAATCAACCTGTAGTTATTCACTTAGGAGCCTCTTATAAGGGATATACGGCGAAGATGTGCCGTACGGTGTTTATGGGAGATGTTAAAGAGGAAACCATAAAGATATATGAGGCGCTGATCAAAGCACAAGAAATTGCGATTAATGCTCTGGCTCCCGGGGTGAAAAGTTCACAGGTCTATGATGCTGTATATCGATATATAGACGAACAGGGATATGGCAAAATGTTTATCGAGCATATCGGCTATGGTGTGGGAATCCGACAATCAGAGTTTTATCCTATTTTAGGAAAGAACTTGGATCAAACAATAGAAGAAAATATGGTAGTAGATATGCTGCTTCCCACTATATATAAACCTGGAATAGGAGGACCAAGGATTACGGATACTATTCTGGTAAAAAAAGACGGATGTCAGTATCTGACTGATTTTGATAGAAGGCCCATATGTAAATAATGGTCGGAACTCAGGATTTAAAGCTCAGGATTTGCAGATCCTTCATTCCTCTTGCATTCATTCAGGATGACTAAGAGGTCTGGTCTGTAACTAAATGATTAAATATGAGGTATAAGATGAAAATAGTAATTGGAATAACCGGAGCAACAGGAACTATTTATGCTGTAAAGCTATTAGAAGCACTAAAGTATATGGAGCATATAGATACTCATCTTATTATGAGCACATGGGCTATAAAAAATTTAGAAATTGAAACCGACTATTCTTTAGATTATGTAAAAAGCTTGGCAACAATTGTGCATGACAATCAAAATCTGGGAGCAAGCATTTCCAGCGGATCATTCTTAACAGATGGAATGATTATCCTGCCATGCAGCATGAAAACACTTAGCTCCATTGCGAATGGTTATGATGATAATTTGATTTCAAGAGCAGCCAATGTCATGATAAAAGAAAATAGAAAATTAATATTATGTCCGCGTGAAACCCCATTAAGTGTAATACATCTTGAAAATATGCTGAAGCTATCAAGGCTCGGGGTTAAAATGATACCGCCAATGCCTGCATTTTATAGCAAACCGGAATCTATAGAAGATATTATAAATCATACAGTTATGAAAATTCTTGACCAATTTGGTGTTGACTATGATAAAGGGAAAAGATGGCGGGGCATCTTGAAAGAGGACTTCTAAAAGTTGTGGATAAATCGATCATAATTTAAAACAGAGGTGAATGTATGAAAGTACTTTCATTAGAAAAAGAAAGAATTAAGATCACTATGCAGCTAATTGGGGTGGGAGAAGACATGTGTGTAATCATCACGGGAGGCGATAAGCCCCATATAGGCTGCGTGACCTTAAGCACTCCAAGGCAAAGCTTAGCGGATAAAAACATTATCAGTGCCACAACCTCTGTACTCAATTTAATTGGACATAAGGATGATGAGGTAGCAAGGTATGTTTCACACAAATTATCTTCCGCATTAAATAAAAATGTGGCCGCTTCCTGCGGAATACATGTAGATAATGCTGAGAAACGAGAAATAGAACTGATAATGAAAATTACGGAAGAATTGACAGAAATGATAATCAATGAGTCATTATAGAAGGCGTTGGGCGGCTCTTTTTGAAATTTTTTCAAGGGGCGGACAGGCAGAACTTTGCAGCGTTTCTATTTTAAGCTGTCCGCCCCTTGCATTGTGTAGATTGCATGCTTATTATGAATATGAAAATGGGGAATTAAATCTGTTCAGGTGTTTGCTGCTTCGCCTTATAATGATGAGAATGAATTTAAGTGATTTTACCTCAACGGATAATCTACTGCTCTCATATAATCTATAAAACTCTCTGAAAATGCGTTTATATCATCACTGGACAAGGTCTTTTCATTTGAGCCGATGACAAATCTGAAGGTCACGCTCTTCTTTCCCTCCGGGAGACCTTTTCCAGTGTAAATGGTTACGAATTCAAAGCCATTGAGCAGGTCCGACTTGTATGCGCTTATATCTTCTTTCAGCTTATCAAAAGTGATTCCGTTATCGACAAGGAAGCTATAATCCAATACAACTTCAGGGAATTTCGAGGGCTCCCTGTACTTAATTACCTCTGAATTTATGGCTTGAAGCGCATCTCTATTGATCTCAAGAACGGCGATATTAAGCTTCTTGCTTATATTATTTTTAATAAGGGGATGCACAATCGTAATATATCCCATCAGATTTCCATTATGGCTTATATCAACGGACTTCAAAGGATGCACCCAATTATATTCGCTTGTGCAGGGCGCAAAATCAAGCCGGGTATTCTTTATAGCTTTTAAAGTAAAGGTGATCATGCCCTTCAAATCATAGAAAAGCTCATCTTCGCTTTTGATTTTGCTGGCAGCAAGAACACATATATTTTTATGTTGTTCACATTTATCCTTTGGAGAAGTTGCCTTAAATACGCTGCCGATTTCAAACAGCGAGAAATTATCATAAGCTCTCTCGTTCTTTTCTGCAAAAGCCAGCATTCCAGGAACCATGCTGTCTCTCAGGGTGTTTGAGTCCTGGGACTGGGGATTTAAGATCTTGACCTGACCGTTGGTCTCTATGCCTGCTCTGCTGTTGAAGGCATTGTCATACCAGATGTAGCTATTTACCTCACTGGCACCGAACCTTTCTGACAGCAGCTCTTTTATTTTGTGGTCTGTCAGCCTTCCCTCATTGTATTGAAGGGGTTTTAATGCAGTATCCAGGGTTTGTGGCTGAATATTGTCATAGCCGTATACTCTGGTGATTTCCTCTATGATATCCACCTTCATAGTGATATCCTTAGTAGCTCTGAAGGTTGGAACTTTGATATTCAAGGTATCATTGTCAACATCAACCTTGAAATCCAATGATCTTAAAATATCAACCATCTTTTCCATGTCCAAGGTGTTTCCTATATATCTGTCAATGTATGCTTTTGTGATTTCAATATCAATAGGTTCAAGCTTGTTGCAGTAGATGTCGGTTAAAGCAGATGCAAACTGAACATCTGGCTGTATATCCTTCAACAGCTTGATAAATCTCTGTATTGCAGCAACAGTCATATTGGGGTCAAGCATTTTTTCGAAGCGGGAGCTTGCCTCGGTGCGAAGGCCTATTCTTGTTGAGCTCTTTCTGGTGGAAGAGCCTTCAAAGGCAGCGGATTCCAAAAGGATAGAAGTAGTTTTATCATGTATTTCTGAGTTTTCTCCGCCCATTATTCCTGCTATCGCCACAGGCTTTTCCTTGTTGCAAATAAGCAAAACATCTTCGGGCAGCATTCTTTCCGAGCCGTCAAGGGTTTTAAAAGCTGTAGCTTCCTTTGTGGTCCTCACAACTATACCGCTTTCAACCTGGCTGCTGTCAAAAGCGTGCATCGGCTGACCCATTTCGAGCATCAGATAATTCGTCAAATCGACAAGGGGTGAAATGGACCTCATGCCGCAGTAGAACAATCTTACTTTCATATTCATTGGGGTTTCAAGCTTCTTGATCCCATCAATTTTCAAACCTGAATACCTCAGGCATTTCTTCGTATCCTCGACAGTTATATCAAGCTTTGGTTTATCCTTTGCAGCTTCCAGACTATCCAGCTGCATGGGCTTCAATTTCTTGCTGCATATCGCTGCAATTTCACGGGCGATACCGTAGTGCCCCCACAGATCGGGCCTGTTTGTAAGCGATTTATTATCAATCTCCACAATGACATCATCAATATCTATTATTGACTTGATGTCGGTTCCGGGCGCATGATTGCCATCCAGTATAAGGAGACCGCTGTGGTCATCGCTGATGCCCAATTCCTGAGCTGAGCACAGCATTCCAAAGCTTTCCACTCCGGCTAATTTAACTTTCTCCAGATTTGGAAGCTTCTTTACCGAGCCGCCTATCTTTGCCAGAGGGACTAAAATACCTTCAGCAATATTTGGAGCTCCGCAAACTATCTGTAGTATTTCATCACCTGAATCAACCTTAGCTATTTTAAGCTTCTTTGATTCGGGATGAGGAACAACTCTCAAAACCTTGCCGACGACAACATTCTGTATATCCTGACCCATGAATTCAATCTCTTCAACTTCAGCTGCAGACATTGTAAATCTGTACCACAGCTTCTTTATATCGATGCCTTCCAAATCAACATAATCTTTTAACCAATTTAATGATATCTTCAATTTACTTCCCTCCTACCTTACCGAAAATTGTTCCATTGTCCTCAAATCACCCGAATTGAGAACGCGTATATCATTTATTCCATATTTCATCATTGCAAGCCTGGTAAGTCCCAGGCCAAATGCAAAGCCTGTGTATTCCTCGGGGTCGATGCCGCCGGCACGCAGAACATTTGGATGGACCATTCCGCAGGGCAGCAGCTCTACCCAGCCTGAGTGCTTACATGTGGGACAGCCTTTGCCGCCGCATATCATACAGTTCAGATCCAGCTCAAAGCCTGGCTCGACGAATGGGAAAAAGCCCGGCCTGAGCCTTATTTTCACATCTCTATTAAATACCTCCGACAGTAAAAGCTTCATAACATATATGAGGTTGGCGATAGATATATTTCTATCTATCATCATGCCTTCCAGCTGAAAGAATGTGTTCTCGTGGGAGGCGTCGGTGCTCTCATTTCTGAAGCATCTGCCCGGTGCAATGATCTTTAACGGAGCTCCGTATTTCTGCATTGCTCTGACCTGGCAGGGAGAAGTATGCGTCCTCAGCAGCGAGCCGTTCTCAAGCCAGTAGGTGTCCTGCATATCCCTTGCGGGGTGATGCTTGGGTATATTTAATGCTTCAAAGTTATAGAACTCTTCTTCTGCTTCAGGCCCATCAACAATATTGAAGCCCATTCCTGTAAATATTTTTTCAATTTCTTTCTGGACAATAGTTACAGGATGCAGTGAACCCAACTTGAACTGAGTGCCCGGTAATGAGATATCGAAGCTTGAGCTGCTGTTCAAGGATCTTTCCACATCATTTGCGCTTAGCTCCTTAAATTTTATCTCCAAGGATTCACTTAGCTCATTTTTCAACGCATTTGCTTCTTGACCGAACAGTTTTCTTTCCTCTATAGCCATGTTTTTGAGATCTTTAAGCATTTCTGTCAATTCACCTTTTTTTCCCAGAAGCTTTACTCTGAGTTCTTCAACCTCTGCATTGCTGACGGCTTCTTTGATTTTACAAAGAGCAGTTTCTCTTAAAATACGGATTTTCTCGATCATGTCTATTATCCCCTTCCATTAATCCAATTGGTGTAATTCAAAAATAAATAAAGCCTTCATCCCCAAAAAAAGGGACGAAGGCATTTTTCGTGGTACCACCCGGATTCTTCAGATAATACTGACGGTTTTCTTCTATCTCCGGTATAAATACCCTGTGATTTATGAAAACGGTTATATTCTCCAAACTCTCTGCAATATAACGGTTTTTACCGGCAGCTCCTACATTTGAAAGACTGCTTGATACTTACAAATAGTTTTTCACAGTCAATCCTGATAACAGTTCAGAGCAGCAGCTCAGGAGGGAACTTGGGCAAGCAGTCTGTTAAAGGTACTTTCAGCCGATGATACCTTCTCTCTGCAATAAACTCTTCTTGCTTACTTTTCTCCGTCATTGCTTTTAATGCATATAATGTTCAATAATCTTAGTATTTTGATAGTTATTATAGCAGTATGAGATAGATTATTCAAGGAAAATCTCATACTTCATTCCGGACCTCCGCTGCCAGTTCTTTAAAACTTGAATAGCGTTTTGCATTTGGGTCACGTTTTATTCTATTGGCTTTGTTATTGTTTCAGCGTTGGAAATATTTAAAGAAATTTCAAAAGGTATCTTTTCCTACCGAACAGCCTGTCGAACGAGACCGGTGAATGCCGTTGTCATTTCATGCCCAATTCAGAAAAAAGCTGTTCTGCCTGTTCCCTGAGTCCTCTGTCCATGCGAATGGTTAATTTTTTCCTTTCAGAAGCTCGATTACTATTTGTGATTTCACTTTGCCAGGTAAAATGTAAGAACTTTGGTAAAGTTTTGTATTATAGGGTCCCTTATTTTTGGGCATGTTGTATAATGCTGTTAGAAGCATTTGTGTCATACGATGATTGCCTTTGTGACCGCGGCGCTTTTTAAGCTGAAGTTAGTGGTTACTAATATAGGATTACATACTTGAAGCCAAGGTCGTACATATAGTTTTGGGCCTTGAGCGAAATGAAAGGAATGATATAAATATGATGAAACGTGTAGAAAAGCTTAGAAAATTATTGAGAGACGAAAAGATTGATGCGTATTTATCTGTAAATCCAATCAATAGGAGATATATAAGCGGCTTCACAGGCAGTACAGGCTATGCCGTTATAAGTGAAAAAAGCAGTGACTTTGCAACGGATTTCAGGTATTTTGAACAAGTAGCCAAAGAGTGCCCCGGATATGAGCTTATTGAAATCGGAAAGGACTATACGATTTATGATTATTTAAAGGAGAAATCTTACAAAACTGTAGCTGTTGAAGAAGATTTTATGACTGTTGAAGCCTTCAAAAGCTTTGAAAAAAATGTACCTGAGACAGAATTTATACATGGAGCAAAGATGCTAAATAAATTAAGAGTGATCAAGTCGGAAGATGAGCTGGAGCTATTTAAGGAAGCATGCAAGATCACAGATGAAATCATGATGCATGTAATCAAAACAATAAAAGCAGGAATGACTGAAAAGGAAATCAATGCGCTTATATTATCCAAGATCATAGAGCTTGGAGGCGAGACCTATTTCTTTATGCCTATTGTAGCATCAGGCGAAAGGTCTTCCATGCCTCATGGGAAACCTACGGATAAAAGGCTTGAAAACGGAGATTTCGTTATAATCGATATGGGAATCATATATGAAGGATATTTTTCCGATATGACGAGAACAATAGTCATTGGGAAGGCTACGGACAAGCAAAGGCAGATATACGATACGGTCCTTAGGGCTCAATTGGAAGCAGTCAAGCTTATCAGAGCAGGCATGACGGGTACTCAAGCTGATAGAACAGCAAGGGATGTGATTGAAAAAGCGGGATATGGACAATATTTCGGACATGCTTTGGGTCACGGCTTTAATGATGGGCTTGTATTGTCAAGGGATTCTAGAGGAGATACCGTACTTGAAGAAAATATGGTGTTTACGATAGAGCCTGGCATATATATTGAGAATTATGGCGGTGTAAGGATTGAAGACACGGTGATCCTAACGAAGGACGGCTGCATTCCACTTTATAACACGTCAAAGGAATTGATAGAAATATTGTAAAAGATAAGAGCATGATGACCTTATGATTTATGCAAAATACCAAAAAAAGAGTACGCTTTAAAACGGAGCCTCTGACAGCATTGAGTTGTTCAAGGGATTTTTTCAGTCTTGCCTGATTTTTTTCCGAATAAAAAGGATCGTCACTGGCTGCAATTTCAAATGGAATGCGTCTTTCACGGATGACCGCCTTTGCAAAAAGATTGATGGCAATATATATCCGGATGAATCGATCATTTCTAAAGATCTGGAATATTGGCCATTAAATCAAAAAATATCCGATACTATGGAAGTTTGGAGAGAAAAGCTATCAAAGGATGACTACTTAGCTCTTGAAGAATTGCTGGACATACGTTTTCAGATCGATCACATGCACTCTGCATCCTCATTTATGTATGGCTTCAAATTGGGGACAATGATTATGCTTATTGAAGCACTAAGGCGGCTGCTGGTTAGAAAATCCCCTTAAAGGTTTACAAAGCTTTGACTTTGCGTTATACTTTCATTAGTATAACGAAGTATTATTTGACTCAGGAGGATAAAGGTTGAAGAACATATTTTTAGCGGGCAGCATACATATCGGCAAAACTACAGCATTAAATGCTTATTTAGACAGCTTCAGGGGGACTGTCGGAGGATTCAGTACATTTCGCATGACCCATGACGATAAGTTGATAGGTTTTTCAATGAAGCCTTTAAGCATCAGCGGTACTGCCATGCCCGCATATATTGCAAAGCAGGATGAAAAAGGCAACTGGATGCCTATACCGGACACCTTTAATGATATGGGCGTCCGTATATTAAAAAAAGCTTTAGAGGATAAGGTTGACCTAATCATAATGGATGAATTAGGTTTTTTTGAGGAATATGCCTATCCTTTTCAGGAAGCGGTTTATGAATGCTTGGACTCGGACATACCTGTATTGGGAGTGATTAAAACGGCGTCATCAAGCTTTTTAAATCATTTAAGGGAAAGAAAAGATATACAAATACTTGAAATAACAAAAGAAAACAGAGGCGAAATACCGAATAAAATTTCAAAATTGTTAGGATATGAAGGACATGTTTGTGTGGAATGAATATAAAATCAAATGGTTTGAGAAGGCAGCCCATTTGACGGATTTCTATGAAGGTATAGCAAGGAAGTGCAATGAGAGAGACCTTCTGAACAAGAGCTCGAATGTATTGGATGTAGGATGCGGCTTAGGCTATTTGTCCGTAGCCTTGTCTCCTTATGTAAATTCTGTTACGGCTTTGGATATCAGCGAAGAAGCCATTGGATTCCTGAATAAAAAGTGCAGTGAACAAGGGACGAGCAATATAAAGCCTATAACCTGCGATTGGAAAAAACACAAGCCTGAAAAAAGATACGATATAGTTTTTATATGCTACTGCGGCGGATTTGGTACAGAGGAGTTTTTTAAATTGGCCAGGCTTAGCAGAAAGTATGTAGTAGGCATCATTCCTACTAGCTCATTTGGAGATAACTTTGGCATTAGCCGCTTTTTTAAGCCGGTTAAGGCCCATATGAAGAGAGAAAACTTAAGCAGCGTATCTGATTTTCTTGAACAGAACAATATAGTGTTTGATAATATTGAGCATAACTGCGAATTTGGCCAGCCTATTGACAGCATGGAAGAGTACAAAAGCTTTATGGAGCATTACTTTGATATAAAAGATGATGATTTGTTGAAGAAGCATTCTGAAGCTTGTCTGAAGAAGAAAGGAAAGGCCTACTATCTTCCTAATATTAAACGCAGCAATATAATAATAGTCGAAAACGGCTTATGCTCTGATAATTATAAAGCTTTTCAGTGAAAATGGCTAAAGGAGTATAGTATGTTGGATGAAGCTTATAAAAGGAGAAAATACTTTCTGATACTCATACCTATCATAGTTTTTATAATGTCTATAATCCTTGGAAGATATCCCATGAGCTTGAGAGACATATGGAATGTGCTTGAAAATAAACTATTCGGTCTCAACAAGCCTGTTGACGAGGCATTGGAGACTGTTATTTTCCAAGTCCGCCTGCCAAGGGTTACAGCAGCATTTTTGGTTGGAGGCGCATTAGCTGCTTCAGGTGCTGCATATCAGGGCATGTTCAGAAACCCGCTGATATCCCCTGATATACTTGGAGCTTCTGCAGGTGCAAGCTTTGGGGCCTGCATAGGGATTTTGTTTTCCTGGTCAATTGCAGCTATACAGCTTTCTGCATTTGTATTTGGCCTGGTATCGGTTTTTATTACTTATATCATAAGCAAAAGCATAAGAGGAAGGGATGCCGCCCTTATGATAGTGTTGACAGGCATTTTGGTAGGGACTATTTTTTCATCTTTAGTCTCATTGACCAAGTTTGTTGCAGATCCTTATGGGAAGCTGCCGGAGATAACCTTTTGGCTTATGGGAAGCCTGGCTGCCGTAAAAGACACAGATGTCTATATGCTTCTGCCTTGCTTTATTATTGGGATTATGCCTCTTTACCTGCTGAGATGGAAGCTTAATGTCCTATCTTTCGGGGAAGAGGCTCAAACAATGGGCTTAAATATAAACAGATTAAGGATGATCGTGATCATCTGTGCAACTCTAATGACAAGCTCCTGCATCGCGGTAAGCGGATTAATAGGCTGGATAGGCCTTGTGATACCTCATCTTGCAAGAGCCGTTGCAGGCCCTGATTATAAGAAGCTTCTGCCTTATGCTGTCGTAACCGGGGGAACATTCCTGCTCATTATCGATGATATAGCAAGATGCGCAAGCTCTCTTGAGGTTCCTCTCGGTATATTGACCTCGATCTTGGGGGCGCCGTTTTTTATTTACCTTTTGATGTATTCAAGGAGGGGATGGAATTGAAGCTCGAAATAAGAGATTTGACCTTCGGCTATGGTAAAAAGGTTGTAGGACGCAAGTTGAATATCAATGTTGATGAAGGCCAGTCTTTATGTATTTTAGGATCAAATGGAGTAGGGAAAACAACGCTTTTAAAAACAGTATTGGGCATATTGAAGCCTATGGAGGGAGAAATACTGATCGATGGCATAAGCACCGGGGGATGGTCGCCCGCAGAATTCGGCAAAGCTATAGCCTATGTGCCGCAGCAGCATATTCCGCCTTTTCCTTTCTCTGTTTTGGATGTAGTGTTGATGGGAAGAACAGTACATATGAGCACTTTCGGAATGCCTAAAAAGCAAGACAGAGATATAGCTTGTGATATTTTAAGGAAAATGGGAATCGATGATCTGAAAGACAAATCCTATACGGAGATCAGCGGAGGGGAAAGGCAGATGGTATTGATTTCCAGAGCCCTGGCTCAGAAACCTCAAATACTTATATTGGATGAGCCCACATCGAATCTTGACTTCGGTAATCAGGCAAGGGTGCTTGAATATATTATAAAGCTGGTAGAAGAGGGGTTGACTGTGGTTATGACGTCCCATCGACCGGAACATGCCCTGGCTGCTGCGTCTAAGGTTGTTCTGATGAAGGGAGGGGATGCAATAGATTACGGACCGCCGGAGAATGTGATCACCGAAGAAAGCATGAAAAGCCTTTACGGCATAGACGTGGTGATGGTGGATGCAGACATGCCCAATAGGAGAAAAGCAAAGCTATGCATACCTCTTATGAATTCTTATAATTAGGAAGGAGAAGAAGAATGAACAAAAAATCAATCAAAGCATTATCCTTATTGATAGCGTTTACACTTATATTCTCTGTTATTACAGTCAATGCATCTAAAACTGAAAATCAAACCCGAACCATAGTTGATATGGCGGGAAGAAAGGTAGCTGTTCCTGAAGCAGTAAACAAAGTATATTCAATGGGTCCTTCAGGCACTATACTTTTATACACTCTGTGTCCCGATAAGATAGTGGGAGTTAATTATGAATTTACCCCAAGGGAGCTGAAATTCGTACCGGACAAATACAAAAAATTGCCTGTCCTCGGCGGCTGGTTCGGCAAAAACAATACCGGCAATATCGAGGAGATACTGAAGGCCAAGCCTGATTTTATATTGTCATATGGCACTATCAATAAAACCGCGATCTCTACTGTGGAGAAGATCCAAAAACAACTTAACATACCTATTGTGATGGTCGACTCCAACCTTGAAAAATCCTATAAGGCCTATGAATTTGTAGGCGATATTGTAAATGAGAAGGAAAGAGCAAAGGCTTTAGCTGATTATTCAAAAGCGATAATCAATGAAGTTAAAGAAAAGGCCGGCAGGCTGCCGCAAAAAAAGGTGAGGATATACTACGCCGAAGGCGCTGAAGGCTTGCAGACAGAAGGAAGAAACTCCATAAGAACACTGGTTTCCGATATGGTAGGCGGCCTGAACGTAGCGGGAATAAGCACCACAACGGATTATGGCAAGAGCCCTGTATCCATTGAGAATGTGTTGGCCTGGGGCCCTGAGGTGATACTTGTAGGGTCAGATCCAAGCGGCGAGCATAAAGTTCAGAGCAAGATAATGAATGACAAAAGATGGGCAGGAGTAAAAGCGGTAAAGAATAAGAAGGTCTATGAGATCCCCCATGGCCCCTTTAATTGGTATGACAGGCCCGATTCAGTCAATAGGCTTATCGGCCTGAAATGGATGGGAAATCTATTTTATCCTGATGTATTCGACTATGATATGAAAAAAGAAGCGAAGAAATTCTACAAAGAGTTCTATCATATAGATTTGACGGATGACCAGTTGAAGGACTTGCTGGGTAACGCATATAACCCTATAAGATAATTTTGCAATATATAAGAGTTTCTAGCCTTTAGGTAAAATTATTGCAAGTAAAATACTATATGAAAATGCTTAATGTTTAGATACAATGATATTGTAAGCAAAAGCCGGAAGTTGAGGAGCCGGATGAAATGAGCTTGCTGATTATATCGGAAATATTATTTCCGGGCATTAGACAAGAGGTGTAAATATGAGTAAGATCGCTTGCGGCATAGACTTAGGGGGAACAAAGCTGGAAGTAGGCATCGTAGATGACAAGGGCAATATTATAGCCAGAGTGAAAAGGCCTACGGATGCACATAAAGGGCCGGAAGGTGTGATAGACAAAATAAATGACAGCATAATGACCGCTCTTGAAAAATCCAATATCAAACAAAAGGATTTGCTGGGCATTGGAATAGGTGTACCCGGATTGATCCATGCCGATATAGGGAAGGTAATCTTTCTTACAAACCTTCCGGGATGGAGGGATATACCTCTTGCAGAAATCATTGAAGAAAAGTTTCATATACCTGTTAAGCTTGCCAATGATGCCGATGCGGCGGCCTATGGGGAATATTTATTCGGCTCAGGGCGGGATGCAAGAAACTTTGTGTATATGACTGTTAGCACTGGGATAGGCGGAGGCGTGATAATAGAGGGAAAGCCTTACCATGGAGCCAGCTCCGGTGCGGCAGAGATTGGTCATGTTGTCATCGATATACACGGGGAAAAATGCAACTGCGGGAATTATGGCTGCTTTGAAGCCCTGGCCTCCGGTACGGCCATAGCAAGATTTGCAAAGCGGGCTATTGATATGGGCAGGCATTCATTGATAGAAGAATTGTCAGGGGATGGACCTATAAAGGCGGAGCATGTTTTTGAAGCCGCCGGACGGGGAGACAGCCTTGCACTGGACATAATCAATGAAGAGGCATTTTATCTGGGCATAGGAATATGCAATATAATGGCCATGTATAACCCGGAAAGGATAGCTATAGGCGGTGGAATATCAAATCAGTGGGATATGTTATATCATAAGGTGATGGAAACTGTTAATGATAGGGCCCTAAAGCAAAATGCAAAAGTGTGCAGGGTAATAAAGGCAAAATTAGGAACAGATGCCGGCGTGGTGGGTGCAGCTGCATTGACAATCTAATCAAGAATTGATTTGAGGAAGCACTCTTGACGTATTGACTATATGATACATATAGTTTAATATAGCTATAGACAAAAGGATATGCATGCATGCCGATCATTGCTTATATAAGCATAGGGGAGTAATTGCCGCAAATACTTGCGGGGTAATGTCAACATACTGATGGAAACATCTGGCATACCTGAAACAATGAGACTTATGCGCAGCTATTGCTGCGCCTAAGTCTTTTTTTATGCGTGCAGGACAAAGTATGGAAGGGGATAGAAATGGATATTTTAACTATTGTAATGATCGCTTTGGGACTGGCTATGGATGCCTTTGCCGTATCTGTGAGCAGCGGCATAACGATCAAGGAGCTTAAGCCGAGACATGGAGCCAAGATAGCTTTATTTTTCGGAGGCTTTCAAGCTTTGATGCCTATATTGGGCTGGCTGCTGGGAATAGGATTCAAGGATTATATCGAAAAGTATGACCACTGGATAGCCTTTGTGCTGTTAGGCTTTATCGGAGCAAAAATGCTCAAGGAATCTATGGACGACGATTGCGAGTATATTTCCGATCCGTTGCAGAACAAAGTACTTTTCATGCTTGCAATAGCCACAAGCATAGATGCTATGGCAGTAGGAGTAAGCTTTGCCTTTTTGAAAGCTTCCATACTCAGTTCTTCTCTGATCATCGGTGCGATAACCTGCGTGATCTGCTTTGGAGGGGTATACTTGGGCAATAGATGCGGTTGTGTATTTAAGAAAAAAGCGGAGATCGCAGGCGGTGTGGTGCTCATGCTGATAGGCTTCAAAATTTTAGCCGAGCATTCCGGCTTCACCACCGTGGTGCTCAACCTGTTTAAATAAAGAATAAATTTGCTGACTAATGTACAAAATTAGAGAGTATATTGTTATAATGTAGACAGCAAGAATGAAAGAAGGGGTACCATATGGACAACAATGATAAATTGGTAGAAAAGTTGATTCAGCGCAATAATGCCAACATAGTGCTGCTTGTTATGGATGGGCTTGGAGATATACCCAATAAGGATTTCGGACGAAAAACCCCCTTAGAGTATGCAATAACTCCAAACCTGGATAAACTGGCCAAGGAATCTGCATTAGGCAGGCATATACCTGTGCTGCCGGGCATCACGCCGGGAAGCGGCCCTGGGCATTTAGGCTTGTTTGGCTATGATCCCTTGGAGTATGAAATAGGAAGAGGGATGCTGGAAGCTGCGGGCATGGATATGGATATAAAGGATGGAGACGTAGCGGCAAGATGCAATTTTGCATCGGCAGATGAAAACGGAGTAATAACCGACAGAAGAGCAGGCAGGATTCCTACGGAGAAATGTGTTGAAATATGTGAGATATTGAGCAATAATATTAAAACCGTAGACGGTGTGGAGGTAATAATCAGACCGGGCTTGCAGCACAGATTTGTGGTCATGTTCAGGGGTGAAAACCTTTGCGATAAGCTTACGGACTCAGATCCTTTGATGGAGGGGAAAAGGCCTCTGGATGTTGAACCTCTGTCAGAGAATGCAAAGTTTACTGCAGAGATAGTAAATAAGTTCTTCAGGGAAGCACGAAAGGTGATAAAGGATCTAAAGCCGGCCAACTCTCTTCTGATGAGGGGATTTTCTGCAAAGCCGAGGATCCCAAGCATGTGCGACAGATTTGGACTTAATACTGTTTGCATAGCTCATTATCCCATGTATAGAGGACTCTCAAAGTTTGTCGGCATGAATGTTTTGGATGCAGGCAATACTCCTGAGGATGCATTCAATGTATATAAAGACAATTGCTCTAAATATGATTTCTTGTTTATACATATAAAATATACGGACAGCTTCGGAGAGGACGGAAATTTCCAGGGAAAGGTTAAGACCATTGAAGCCGTTGACAAAGCATTGCCCATTCTTCTTGAGAAGAAGCCCAATGTGCTGTGCATTACGGGTGATCATTCAACACCTGCGGCAATGAAAGGGCATAGCTGGCATCCGGTGCCTGTTATGATACATTCGGACTTCTGCGGTTTTGACGATGCTTCCAGATTTACTGAGAATGACTGCAATAAAGGAAGCTTAGGGATGTTCCAAAGCAAATACCTAATAAATTATTTGCTTGCCAATGCCATGAAGCTTTCAAAATTTGGAGCCTAATAGAAGGAGTTTTCTTTTATGAAAAAAATCAAGCTTTTGATCAGGTATATAAAGGATAAAGAAGTTTCTATTTTTAAAAAGCTATTGATTTTTGGGGGCTTATTTTATCTCATATTCCCTATGGACATTGTTCCTGACTTCATAATAGGTTTAGGCATATTGGACGATGCTGCGGTGCTGCTGTTTGTCTGGAATGCCATAAAATCTGAACTCAGCGAATATGAAGAAAAAGTTATCAAGACTGGTGTAGACCCATCCAGGGTCATCGAGGTGGATTTTAAAAAGGAAGATGATGATTAACAGGGGTGTTTTTGTGAAGAAGTCATTGCTCATATTATGGCTTTCGATATTTGTTTTTGCTATAGTATCATGCGCCGGATTTGCAGGGCCTGATGACGGCATCCTTCCTCCCGATGATGCAGAAGCTGTGTCGCCTGAAGAAAAAAATGAAATTACAATTTCTATGGTAGGTGACATGATTTTTTATTGGAATGTAGAGGCTTCCATGAAAAAATATGGAGACGGCTATGTATTTGAAGGCTATGGTCCTATAATGAAAAAAAGCGATATAGTGCTGGGCAATCTGGAGACCTCCATATCCAGACGCGGCAAGCCTGCAGAGGATAAGCAGTATACCTTCAGAGGCAGGCCGGAGGTTTTGAAGGCATTAAAGGCCAACAATTTCTCTGCTGTCAGCATAGCTAATAATCATGTATTGGACTTTGGCATGGATGCTTTTTTGGATACCTTGAGCAATCTTAAAAAGCATGAGCTTTCCTATGCAGGCGGAGGCATAAACAGGGAAGAGGCGGATAAAGGAACGATAATAGAGAGGAAAGGTATAAAGGTAGGATTTTTGGCCTTTACAAAAGTGGTGCCTGTGGTTGAGTGGTATGCGAAAAGGAATAAGCCTGGTATAGTGGGCGCATACAAGGTTCACGAACAGGAATTTGTAAGGGCTATCAAGGAAATGAAGGCAAATTGCGATGTGCTGGTCGTGTCCGTACATTGGGGGAAGGAAGCATCAACAGAAATAAGAGATGAGGAAAAGTACATAGGCCGCAGCATGATAGATGCAGGGGCTGACATAATCATGGGGCATCACCCTCATGTAGTTCAGGGGATTGAGATATACAAGGATAAACCCATCTTCTACAGCTTAGGGAATTTCATTTTTACAAAATCAAAGCTTGATATCAGCAACAAAACTATAATGGCTACTGTTACAGTTGATGATAAAGGCAATATATCCAACATTGAAATTATTCCCGGAAATATTGTCAATGGCAAGCCTACTCCTATGGAAGGCATTGAAAGAGACGAATTCATCAAATATTTCAACGGTTTAAATGTAAATTATACAGTAGTGAATAGTGAAAAGTGAAAAGCTAAGAGACAAAGCTTATTGTAAATTGTTAAAAAAATAATAAAATGAGCATGTGTAAAATATAACAACCTTTTAGTGAAATTTAGTGAAAGATTCGGTGACCTTCAGTGGTTAAATAGAAAAAGGAGGTAAGGCATGGTTCTATTATTGGCATCTATAGCTCCATCGATAGCGTTAATGTATTTTTTCTATGTAAAGGATAAATATGAAAAGGAACCCAGACATCTTTTAGTCAAGGCTTTTTTTCTTGGAGCCCTTGCTGTTATTCCTGTATTATTGGTGGAGATGCGCTTGAATATATTTGATGCGGCAGCAAATAGAAACCTGGTGGCTGCAGGCTATACGGCTTTTATTGTAGCGGGTCTGGTGGAAGAAGGCTTCAAATTTCTTATGTTCTATCTTCTTATATGGCGCAATCATGAGTTCAACGAGATGTATGACGGCATAGTTTACAGTGTTTTTGTTTCTTTAGGATTTGCCACTATAGAAAATATAGGATACGTATTATCTACCGGATTTAGTGTTGCGCTTCTGCGCTCGCTTACAGCTGTCCCTGCCCATGCCATGTTTGGTGTGGCAATGGGATATTACCTAGGGATAGCGAAGTTTGCCAGAACGCCCTATAGAGAGAAATATTTCAGGTTAGGCTTGATAGTTCCTATTGCTTTGCATGGGATTTATGACTTTATTTTGCTTTCTCAAAGATACTATATTATGTCTGTGTTTGTATTTTATGTTATATATCTTTGGAGGCGAGGCATGAGCAATGTGAGGGAGCTGGTGGAATGTTCACCTTACAAGGATTTGCCTGATGAGGATTATGACGATGACCAAAGGCGATGATATTTAAATAAGATTCCACTGCATAAACTGTGGTGTGCTGACTGATAGCGATTGCAAAAGCCCCGGGGCCAAGAGCTTGTAAGGGTGCATAGGGTTAATGAACTCTTATATCAGTCGACACAACAGATCAGCAATGAATTATTGCGGTAAAATCAAATAGAGATTTTTAAAGGAGAATGCCGAATGGACAGGATTTATATACATTTTTTCGGGACTCCAATGATTTATCTTAACGAAAACAGGACAAGCTTTCCCTTCAAAAAAGCAGAAGCACTTTTTTATTATTTGGTTATTAAAAAGAGAGCCTTGAAGGATGAACTGTCCGCACTTTTTTGGCCGGATGTTGAATCAGAGAAAGCAAGGAAAAATTTACGAAATTCAATATATAATATTAGAAATGTATTAGGGAAGGATGTTCTGCTTTCACCTCAGAAAGATTTTGTAGCATTGAATCCCAATATAGAAATACAAGCAGATATACAAATATTTACTTTAACCAACAATGAAGAGGCCTTGCCTTTATATAAGGGTGAATTTTTAGAGGGCTTTTCCATTAAGGATTCAGATCTTTTTGATTCATGGATATTTGAGCAGAGAGATTACTTTAATGAATTATACAAGTCAAAATTAGATAATATAATAACCAGCTCGATCAACAAAAAAAATTACAAGGATGCAAAGCAATATCTTAAGCAGTACATATCAATAGACGAATTTAATGAAGAGGCTTACAGGACCTTGATGAAGGTTTATGAAGCGGAAGGTTTGATAAATGACGCTTTGGGCTTATACGGCAAATTGAAATACAGGCTGGAAACGGAGCTTTCAGTTAAGCCGGATGCGGAGACCGCTATGCTGTATAAAAAACTCCTGGAGGCCAAAAATCACCGGCCGGAATATCTTAGAACCAATGGGAAAAGTTTTTTCTATGGAAGGCGAAGAGAATTATCTTTTATGCAAAATCTCTTTGCTTCATTTTTAAATGGTACAAATGCTCAATCCTTTATGCTCGTAGGCGAAGCAGGGGTAGGCAAAACCGCCCTCCTTCAGCATTTTTTAAATAAAATAGATATAGAGGATATGATTCTGCTCAGAACCGATTGCAATGCCAACGAAGAGAAATATTCGCTGAGGGCCTGGACTCCCATTTTAACAAAAATAATTAAGGTATATGAGGGAAAAAACATTAAGATACCCGAAGCCTGGGTCAATATAATTGCAAGCCTCTTTCCCGGAGTATTGGAAAATGTAGAAAACTATCGCAGTGAAGCATTGCTAAATCCAAATACTATTGCTTATGGTATAGTGGAGGAAGTAATGTCTGGTATTCTTTCTATTTGGAGCCGGGATAATAAGCTGCTGATCATAATTGAGGACATTCAATGGATCGATAGCCTAAGCCTTAACATTATTTCAAAGATTATTTCTGTTGATAAAAATAAAAAAATATTGTTCATAATGACTAGTCGCAATGAATATTCAAAACGCACTTCATACTTTGTATCCGAGCTGTCCCGGCATCATCTCATAACCAAGCTTGAAATTCAAAGGTTTACCAGGAATGAGGTGGCGGAATTTTCTGCTGCCACGTTGCCCCAAGGCATGGCAGATAAAGAATTGACGGATAAAATATATGCCGAAACCGAAGGCAATGCATTTTTCATAACCGAATGCCTTAATTTGCTAAAGAGCGGTGAAGGTTTGACAGCTTTGTCCCGAGGTATGGAAGCTATTTTAAGCACCAGAATATCTTATTTATCCGATGAAGCGCAAAAGATATTAAATATATTATCGGTATTCTTTTCTCATATTAATTTTGATCTTATCTTATCTTTAAGCGATAAAAATGAAATGGAGCTTTCAGATATTATGGAAGAGCTTCAAAACAAGTTTATCATTGAAGAAATTTCTTCAGAACATTCGGGATATCCCTGTTATAGGTTTACACATGCAAAAATTCGAGAATTTGTGTATTCAAAGCTTTCCTCTTCAAAGAAGAGCATAATGCATAATAAGGCAGGACTCATTATAGAGACCGGCTTGAAAAATGAATTTACAGACAGCTCTATTTATCCTTTGCTGATATATCACTTTATTAATGGGGGCAACAAGGCAAAAACTCTATATTATAGAGTGAAGCTTATATATACATATTTCCCGTTGAAAAATGAGTTGTTTCCCACACTGAATGATATTTATCTGGGCATTAACGATTGTTATATGACGCAGCAAGAGATGGACAACCATTTAAAAGAAATCAATGCTCTCATAGAAGCAATCAGGATTGAAGGAGGAAACCTTGAAAATCAGTA
Source organism: Lutispora sp. QWL-02 (assembly GCF_058315355.1). Taxonomy (NCBI): domain Bacteria; kingdom Bacillati; phylum Bacillota; class Clostridia; order Lutisporales; family Lutisporaceae; genus Lutispora; species Lutispora sp. QWL-02. The sequence goes on along the minus strand of NZ_CM177762.1, from coordinate 3,750,116 downwards.
CGAAACAAATATGATGGTTATGCACATAAAAGGCCAATATTGTATATGGCAAGGGGATTATAGAAATGGAACAGGTTATATCAATAAAATGATACAATTATCGTATAAGATCCATAATGTTGAATATGCCGTAAAAGGCTATCACCAAATGGTTTACTACGGCATACAAATAAACAATGCTAAAACCGTAGCCTTCTACTCCAATAAAATTCTTGACGCGGCCAAAGAACATAATATAGAAGAGCTCATAGGCATTGCTTATAGATTTCTTGGAGTATATAATTCAATGATATTGAACTTTGAAGAAGCTAAGAGTTTCTTTAGACGATCAATATCATTATTTAAAAAATTAGAATTAAGCGGTAAGCATTATACTTTAAGTATAGCTGCTTGCTTTAATTACATTGGTGAGATAAACCGGCGGGAGAAAAATTATACTAAAGCCATAGAATGCTTTGAACAAGCAATAAAGCTTTGCGAGCAAAAAAACATATTTATAGGCTTGCAGGTTTTTTATACAAATGCCGGCCGCGCCGCCTTCGATATGGAGTATTATTCCAAAGCTAAAGCTTATCTTGTCAAGGCTCTTGATTACTGCAAGCATTGCAATTTCTTAGGAAGCCAATCCATTGCCAATGGAATAATGTGCATGGTATATATCAATGAGGGAAAATATGATGCTGCCTTGGACAGCTTTGTAAAGGCCAATGAATATGCCGGGCGTTATAAAAACGATGATATATACAAATTGCTGAATGATATAAAATCCCGTATTAAGGATATGATGCTGTCAGATGTGAGGTTAAAGAATGTTTTCTTATCATATATACCCCCTGATAAGCCGAGCTAGAATACAAAATATTCATAATAATATGGGAATTTGACGTAATTTAGACGTTGCTGATATATAATCTATGTGATGTTCTATAGTATTTACGAACATCAAATTAAAAAAAGAAGGGGGATATTATGAGCAACGTAAATATCGAAAGCAACCTGAAAAAACCATACAACGGGGTTAAGGCTTTTAAGTTTATACTTTACAGCTTAATAGGTATTTTTATGTTTTTTGTACCTATTGAAGTAGGAGGTAAAAGTTCAATTCCTCTTGACCACATCGTAAACGCAATCAAAGCAATACCTCATTATGGCACTATATATGGAGGAATAATCGTAGTAATAGGGGGTATTTATCCTTTTATTACAAAAACATGGAATAAAGACAAAGTGACCACTGTATTTTCTATTCTTAAGCTATTAGGTGTAGTTTTTGTTTTTATGGCAATTTTTAAGATTGGTCCTGCTGCTTTCTTCGAACCTGATATGATGCCATTTATATATGATAAAATCGTAGTGCCCGTAACCACTATAGTACCTATAGGATCTGTATTTCTGGCATTCCTTGTAAGCTATGGATTGATGGAGTTTGTTGGTGTTCTGATGAAGCCCATAATGAGACCTGTATGGAAAACACCGGGACGTTCGGCTATAGATGCGGTTGCATCCTTTGTAGGCAGTTATTCATTAGCACTTTTAATCACTAATAGAGTTTATAGAGAAGGCAAGTACACGGCTAAGGAAGCTTGCATAATAGCTACAGGTTTCTCTACGGTGTCTGCGACCTTTATGATCATAGTTGCAAAAACCCTCGGAATAATGGAATATTGGAATAAATATTTCTGGGCTACCCTTGTAATTACATTCATAGTTACCGCAATAACAGCAAGGATATATCCTCTGAGCAGGAAATCCGGCAAATATTATAACGATCAACAGGGGATTATTGAACCTGAACCAAAAGGCAATAGATTAAAAATGGCCTGGGAAGAAGGCATGGAAGCTTTTGATAAAGCCCCTTCGGTTATTCAGAATATAATTATAAATCTTAAAGACGGTATAAAATTGGCTATATCTATAGGTCCCACTCTTATGTCCATCGGATTTCTTGGCTTGATAATAGCTAATTTTACTAACTTCTTTGATATCGTAGGATATATATTCTATCCATTTACACTTCTTCTCAGAATTCCGGAGCCTCTTTTAGCCGCAAAGGCCAGTGCCATCAGCATAGCAGAGATGTTTTTGCCTGCTCTTGTTGTAGCTGAAGCTCCCATGGTTACCAAGTTTATAATCGCCATAGTTTGCGTATCTGAAATATTGTTTTTCTCGGCTTCGATACCTTGCATGCTATCAACAGACATTCCTTTAACGGTAAAGGATCTTATTATAATATGGATTGAGAGAATCATATTCTCCCTAATACTGGCAACGCCTATAGTCCATCTAATATTATAGATTAGAGGCGGCACGGTTTATCAAATGTATGGACTATAATTTTGTATTTAGCTGAGGTGTGCTTATGTCTAACTATTACGTTCATAACTTGAATTCAACAAAATTATTTCAAGTCTATCAGACCAAGTATCCTAGAGTTGAGCGCTATTTTGACGAGGAAATCAATTTTGTGCGGAGGAATTTGCATGGCGGCGAGAATGTGCTGGAGGTGGGGGCCGGATATGGGCGTATCATGAAGGAATTGGCACAATTTGCAGCCTGCATCGTGGGGATTGATATTTCGGCGGAATCAGTTGAATTTGGCAAGGATTATATAAAAGAATGCCGGAATTGCAGCATTCAAGTGATGGATGCCCATAATCTTGAGTTCGGTGAGGAATTTGATGTTGTAATGTGCTTGCAAAATGGTTTATCAGCCATGAAAGGACAACCAATGCATCTGATCAGACAATGCATGAAGGTGCTTGTTCCCGGGGGAAAGGCTTATTTCAGTACATACAGCGATAAATTTTGGGAGCATAGGCTGGCTTGGTTTTACGAGCAGGCAGATAAGGGGCTATTGGGAGAAATTGATACGGAAAAAACGCAAAATGGTATTATTGTGTGCAAGGACGGCTTTACAGCCATCACCTTTTCTGAGGATGCGCTTAGAAAGCTGGGAGAGGAGTCCGGTTATCCTTACAGCATTGAGGAAGTGGATGAATCCAGCCTCTTCCTAATACTTGAAAAATAAAATTATTATGTAATCATATGCATAGGCCCATATTATGTAGTATTTATCACACAATATGGGCTTATTTGCATCTCCCCACATATATTGTCACATTATTGCAAATATATTCCTTCAAGAGTACAATTATTTTAAAAGGGGGTTGAATCAATGATACAAAGAAATCTTAGTGCTTACTCGGGGCTTATTCCTCGCTATACAGAGCTGAGGATGCAGGAAAACAGAAGCCTGAAGATAGCATTTGTCAAGGGAAATCTTATCCGCAACATTAAGGATGTGGGGAGCGGCATCAGTGCGAGAGTTTGCAAGAATGGCTCCTGGGGGTTCGCATCCAGCCCTGAATTGGACTCTGAAAATATCAAGTCTGTCGTTAAAGCAGCAAATGAAAATGCAGCTTTCCTGGATTCGAGAGAGAACAAAGGCAAAAGCATGCCGGAGCAAGATGGAGTATCCCTTGAAAAAGATCTTTCAACAAAAAAAACAAGGCTGAGCCAGAAGCAAATCATGGATTTCATCAGAGAAATAGACAGCCATATAGAAAAGAAATACCCGGGACTTAGCAACAGAGCGGTATCGTTGGAGTGCCTTGATATGGAAAAATCCCTTATAACCTCCGAGGGGGCATCCCTTTATTCCATGCTTCCCAGGAGCATAGTGCGCATAGCGCTTACCATGGACAAAGGAGGAAGCCCTATTGAGGTGAATGATTCCATGGGAGGATTGGGACAATTTGAAGACATATTCAATTCTCCGTCGGATCTGTATGGAAGGATTGATGATCTATACCGGCATCTTCTAAACAAATGCGAAGGCATTTATGCCGAAGCCGGCACCAAAACCTGTATCCTAGATGCAAAGCTGGCAGGTATTTTGGCTCATGAAGCCATAGGTCATACCACAGAGGCTGATCTGGTTTTGGGCGGCTCTGTAGCGGCAAATTATATGAACAAGGAAGTGGCAAGCCCTCTTATAACACTTGTAGATTTTGCTCACACCGCATTGGGCAGCAATTGTCCCGTTCCCATATACATAGATGATGAAGGGACCCTTGCAGAGGACGCTGTTATAATCGATAAGGGTATCCTGAGGAGCTATATGCACGACAAGGAAAGCGCAGCGCTCTTTGGTGCAAAGCCTACCGGGAACGCAAGAGCCTTTCAATTCTTTGACGAGCCGCTGATCAGAATGAGAAACACTGCAATACTCCCCGGCACCAGCAAGCTCGATGACATGATAGCTTCTATAGATGATGGGTATTACTTGATTCAGCCGAGCAACGGGCAGGCCGATACTACAAGCGAGTTTATGTTTGGGGTGACTTTAGGCTATGAGATAAAGAAGGGAAGGCTTGGAAGGGCGATTAAGGATATAACTATTTCGGGCGTTGCCTTTGATGTATTGAAGACGGTCACAATGGTTTCCGGCGATATGAAATGGATTTCAGGAGGCTACTGCGGAAAGAAGCAGTTGATCACCGTTGGCATGGGCGGACCGGCAATAAAATGTAAAGTAAATATAGGGGGCAGATAAAATGAAGAATAGGGAATTAGCGAACTATTGTATTAACTCCCTTCGGGAAGCCGGAATAGATAAGGCTGAATTTTATTTGGCAACCAGCAAGAAGTATGAATTGAATACATCTGGCGATGAATTATCCCTTATGCGCACTACTTTTGATACAAATGTAAATATTACGGCTATTAAAAACGGCAAAAAAGGCGTAATAAGCTTAAATAAAACTGATGAGAAATCATTAAAGGATGCTATAGACAACGTAATAGAAATTTCCGATGATTCGGAGGAGGATGCTGCAAATGATATTTCTCCTATGCAGCCTGTAAAAAGCTTCAGCCGCGGAGAAAGTGAGCCGGATCTTGATAAAATGTATATAAGATTGAAGAATTACCTCACTGAGATCAAGACATCATATCCTAAAATAAGTTTAATGGAGAGCTATTTAGACTTTACACATAGATGCGACTATTATGTTAACTCCAATGGAGTGGAATTGAGCTCAGCCAAGGGTAATTATAGCTTCCAAACGATGTTTTCATCAAAGGATGGAGAAAGATCCTCCTCATTTAACTACACAAGCTTTTCCGCTGATGATATAGATCGAGAATTGTTGGACTGCGCTTCTATAAAGCTTTTGATTGAACAATCCGTTGAACAGCTTGGTACAAAACCGTTTGAAGGTAAATTCATCGGAGATGTGGTGATCGCTCCGGATTGTCTTGAGGCCATGATAGAAATGTATCTTGGAGTTTACCTTAGAGATATGGCGCTGATCTCCGGTACAAGTGCTCTAAAGGACAAAATCGGCCGGCAGGTAGCCAGTGAAAAGCTTACGCTGCATTCAAATCCTGTGTCCGATGAAATTTCAGGCGGCTATTTTATAACGCCTGATGGATTTGAAGCAAAGAATATGACTATAATCGATAAGGGCATATTAAAAACCTTTATGCTCAGCCTTTATGGGGCAAACAAAACCTCAAGGGACAGAGCGCTGAATCCTGGCGGCGCATATATCGTAGATCAGGGAGATAAGTACCTTGATGAAATTCTGAAATCAGTCAAAAAAGGCATATTGGTAGTCAGGTTTTCCGGAGGGAACCCCAGCAGGAGCGGAGACTTCTCCGGCGTAGCAAAGAACAGCTACTATATTGAGGATGGAGAAATCAAATATCCGGTAAGTGAGACTATGATCTCGGGAAATCTATACGAATTGTTTAACAACATTACAGATATATCAAATGAAAGAATAGACTATGGAAGGGCGATTCTACCATGGATTGCGGCATCCGGGGTCACAATATCGGGCAAGTAAGACGAAGCACATTAGCTTCGTCTTCTTCTATTATCCACATAATCATAAAACGCTTCCAGCCGCGTCTGATAGCCTGCCTCCCCTGTTTGTTCGTCAACTATGAGATAGAGAATCGGTATTCCGTAATCCTTTTCCACTTGAGGGAGTATTGAACGGGATACTATTTCCGGCATGCAGCTCAAAGGATATATCTGAATAAGACCGTCATAGCCGGATCTGGCGTATTTTACAGCATGCCCTATGCATTGCTGGGTGTGGCCTCCTATCATTACGGGGAGATAGGGCTTTGATAACCTTTTTTCAAGCTCATAGGGCTTTTCTCTTTTAAGGGGCTTTATGAGATTATTTTCCGCCCAATCCTTGACAGTCATGGAACGATGCACCTCTGCCCCCAAATCTCCCAGCCTATCCTCTGCGTTGAGGTTGGAAAAGGGATCTATGATAGTATATATCTCTCCGATTATTCCTAGCTTGATGGGCTTCAAATCCATGTCTATATCAAGGGATAAAAGCTCATCCTTAGTTTTATCGATGAGCTGGGAAATTTCCTTTGAGCCCTTGGCATTCAACACCTTTGCCCTAAAATTGTGCATTATGCCGTTAAGCTTTGCCTTATCCTTGGTTCTTGGCCTTACAAAGTATTGGATCTCATTTAACTCATCTATTTTTTCGCATACCCTGTAAGCCTCTTGAAATATCCTATAGGCTCTAATACCAGCTCCCCTGCTGAGCTTTCTTATGTTGTTGAAAAATTTGGATATGCCTTCTCGCGGGGGATCAAGTATTATCATATCTACATCATAGCCCATATCTTTTAGAATTAGTTTTTGAAGGGGGCCGTAGTAGCCAAAACGACAAGGACCGCAGCTTCCTGTTATCACTATTGTATCTGCCCCTTCTTCTATGCTCCTTACGTAGTTGCCAAGCATGATCTTAAAGGGCAGGCAAATGCTCTCAGGAGACTCCTTGGCGCCAAGCCTTAGTGTATTCTCTGTGCTGAAAGGGGGGATTATGCTTTCTATTCCTAAATCGTCAAACATGGCCTTAACTGCAATATATGCCTCTCCCATGTGGGGATAAGTGAGCTTCAAATTTTTTTCCTCCTATCTACAAGATCCAAAAATGCTTCCAGCCTAGTATTGAAATTGGCATCACCGGTGTGTTCATCAAGCGTTATAACCATGAAAGGCTTGCCATAGGCCTTCTTTTCCAGCCGCTTTATAAGGTCAATAGACAGTGAGTCGATGCCGCATCCAAAGGCTGTCAGCATAAGCACCCCGTCAATTTTATCATTATCAATCATATACAAAGAGCTGCCTACCAGATCCTTGCTGCTGCTCCAAAACATCCTTTTCTCAAATGCTTCGCATTTTCCTTCTATTACTTTTTTCTCAAGCATTTCAGGCAAAAAGAATTTAAAGCCTCTATTGGAAAGCTTCTCTAATAGCTTCATATTGATAAAGCTGTCATATATGAGATAAGGGTGAGCCGCAATGCCTATCAAAGGGCCGCTGTTATTGGAGATAATATCATCGCCGTCTATATATTTCCCGGGAAGATTACCTTTCATCAGGCTGGTTTGGTATAGGTTATGCTCTCTAACCGCTTTATCGGCGGCCCTCTTTATGCGGTATAGATTCTTGGTGAACATTTTTCCGGCTTCATAAAGCGATTTGATAAGATTGCTTTTGCTCTTGTACAGATCGATTTCTACATCAATTATGTGAGGAAGGTCAGCGACTGAGTATTTCACCATTTCCGGGAGGCCTCCGAACTTAGGGCATATGTACTCTCTGGGAACTACGCTGGTCAGCCTGGGAAGGAGCATATGGTCAACCTTATCCTTGAGATAATGGGCGTGGCCGTGATATACCTTTACCGGCAGGCAGGCATCATCTATGCAGTATCTTGAACCCATATCCAGTATCTCTTTGTTGGTCTGGGGAGACGGCACTACCTCTGCGCCCAGCTCCGTGAGAAATGCTTTGGTAAAGGGATAGTATTTATAGAAGTACATGCCTCTGGGAACACCAATTTTTACACTCAAAAAAATCACCTCTCCACAGCTAGTATTATTTACTGTGAAGAGGTTTTTTAAACATAGATATGGTTACTTGCACATATGCTTATTCTTTAGCTAAAGTGTCTATAAAATCAATACTCCTCCGTGAAAATCCGTGAAAAAATCAGTGCCTTTCCGTGTTTCCCGTCCTCCTATGACTCCAGAGCCTCGCCCTAATCCCCTGAGTTCTGAGTTCTGAAGCCTGAGCTCTGGACTCATACCCAAGCCCATTTGCCCATCAGCCTATCAGCCCATAAAAAACCAATCCTAGCCCGCCGGATATGACGATCGCTAAAATAGGATTGATTTTAAGCTTATATACTCCCAAGAAGACCAGCACTCCTATAACTATGCTCTTGTAATCCGTAAAGGATACCTTGCCGATGGTATAGCAGGCTGCGGCAATGATGCCCAGCACAGCAGGCCTGATGCCTTTGAGTATCCATTTCACCCAGCTTAAGTGCTTGAATTTATTGAAATATATGGAAACAATCAGGGCCAAAATCGTAGGAACTAAAAGCACTCCCACAGTCCCCACTAAAGAGCCCCAAAATCCTGCTACTTTGTAGCCTACATATGTAGAAGAGTTTACGGCAATGGGCCCGGGAGTCATCTCAGCCACTGCAACTATATCGATGAACTCTTTGGTATCAAGCCAGCCCTTTCCCTGAATTATTTCCTTTTGTATAAAGGATACGACGGCATAGCCTCCGCCAAAGCTGAAGGCACCGATTTTTAAGAAAGAAAAGAATATTTGCAATATCAAATTCATTATTTTCCCTCCTCCTCTCTGAAAAAGAAGAAGCCGATGATTCCGGACGCTGTAACCGCTATAAAGGGATGTATATTCAGAAATATCATGCCTAATAAGGTACCAACAGATATGATCACATTTTTCGTCTTAAAGCCTATGGACTTTGCCAGCTTTATAACGGCGTAAACGATGAGGGACACGACTGCCGGCCTTACACCGCTGAAAATATGCTGAACCATTATGTTATCCTTTATGCTGGTAAAGAAAATCGCGATGGTCAATATGATCAGGAAAGAAGGCAAAGCGGTAGCAAAGACTGCAGTAAGAGTGCCTGGTATTCCTGCCATTTTGTAGCCCACATATGTAGCTGCATTTGTGGCAAGAGGCCCTGGCAGACTGTTGGTCAATGCTATGGCGTCTAAAAATTCATCCTGAGTTATCCACTTTTTATTCTCAACAATTTCCCTTTGTATTACAGGGACCATTGCATAACCGCCGCCTATGGTAAAACATCCTATTTTGAAAAAGGTATTGAAAAGTTGATAAAGCATAATCTCACCTACTGTCATTAAAATATAATTTTATATTACGTTATTTATAAAAATCGTGCAACAAGCAAATGGGGAACGAGGAACACGAAAAGTCACTGAAACTGCACAGAGAATCACTAAAATTTTATAATATTAAAGTTGCATGAAATTATTAATTTAAATTCTAGCGGAATACTCAAATGATAGAATCAGTAGTAAAAGCCAGAGATTAGCGATTAATAAATAAAAAATCCTTCTGTGTTTTTTCGTGAAAAATTCCGTGCCTTTCCGTGACTTCCGTCTCCTCTTTTGTCGCATTTGCTTAATATTACGAATTGAAGAAGAAAAGGATGCACAGTATAATATAATTATCCGAGCACAAAAATAATATTTAAAATGCAGGAGGTTTTTACATATGAAGAACAATATAATAAGGAATATAAATCTGGCTCCTTCGGGTCATAGAAAGATTGAATGGGTAAATAGGAATATGCCCGTGCTTTCAAAGATTGAAGAGGAATTTAAAAGGGAAAAGCCCTTCACAGGCAAAAGAATAGTCATGTCAATACATCTTGAGGCTAAGACGGCTTATCTTGCCAAGGTATTGAAAGAAGGCGGGGCTGAGGTCTCAATTACCGGCAGCAATCCCCTATCCACGCAGGATGATGTAGTTGCGGCATTGGCAGAGGACGGATTGCATGTATATGCCTGGTACAATTCAACAAATGAAGAGTACAACGAACATCTCAATGCGGCGTTGGACATAAAGCCCCACATAGTAATAGATGATGGCGGAGATCTGGTGCATCTGCTGCACAGCACAAGATCGGAGCTTGTTCCTGAAGTGCTGGGAGGCTGCGAGGAGACCACAACAGGGGTGCTGAGGCTAAGGGCGAGGGATAAGGCAGGCCAGCTTTTATTTCCCATGATTTCTGTAAACGATGCTTACTGCAAATATCTCTTTGACAATAGATACGGTACCGGTCAATCTGTATGGGACGGTATAATGAGGACCACAAACCTTATCGTAGCCGGAAAAACGGTAGTGGTCATAGGCTACGGGTGGTGCGGCAAGGGCGTAGCCAACAAAGCCAAGGGCCTGGGCGCAAACGTGGTGGTTTGCGAGGTAGACCCTATCAAAGCCATAGAAGCCTATATGGATGGCTTCAGAGTGATGCCTATCAATGATGCGGCTTCAATGGGAGATTTTTTTGTCACTGTCACAGGATGCGCCAAGGTTCTTACAAAGGAGCATTATGAGAAGATGAAGGATGGGGCCATACTTGCTAATGCAGGCCATTTTGATGTTGAGATATGGAAGCCGGACCTTGAAGCCCTGGCGGCAGAGAAAAAACTCATGAGAAACAACATAATGGGATATGTGATGAAGGACGGAAGGGTCATAAATGTTTTAGCCGAGGGAAGATTGGTAAACCTGGCTGCCGGAGACGGGCATCCTGCGGAAATAATGGATATGAGCTTTGCTCTCCAAGCTTTTTGTGCAAAATATATAAATGATAATCATAAGGCTATGGGTAAGAAGGTATATGAGGTTCCTGAAGAAATAGATAGAAAAGTAGCATTCATGAAGCTTGAAGGAATGGGCCTTATGATTGATAAACTCACACAAGAACAAGAGGAATACCTTAAAGGATGGGGTGAATAGATGAGTCTGCTTTTGAAGAGTGCTTCCATAATCACCTGTGATGATAAAGGCACGTTCATAGAGGGCGGAGCCCTTGGAATCAGGGATGGTTTAATAGATTATTTAGGAAAATATGAAAATGAATTGCATAAAAAATATGACAGAGTCATAGAGCTTAAGCATAAGACTATTATGCCGGGCTTTGTAAACGCTCATAACCATGCTGCAATGACTCTGTTAAGAAACTATGCGGACGATATGAAGCTGATGGATTGGCTTTTCAATAAAATATTTCCCATGGAGGATAAGCTTACGGAGGAAGGGGCATATTGGGGCTCCTCCCTTGCCATGCTGGAAATGATAAAGGGAGGAACCACAGCCTACTGCGACATGTATATGTTCATGGATAAGGCTGCAGAAGCAGCTGTCCAATGCGGGATTAAGGCCAGTTTGGGCAGGGGTCTGCAAGGCGAATCGGGTGACGATATGGATTATAGGATATCGGAGGCCCTTGAGCTCTACAGAAGCTTTCATAAAGGCTGTGAAGGGCGGATAAGGGTGAACCTGGCTCCTCATTCGGTTTATACTTGCTCACCCGCTTATCTGGAGAAGGTTGCCAGGGTTGCCAGGGAAATTCAGGCTTCCGTACAGATACATCTTTCCGAGACGGGAGATGAAGTGACAAATTGTGTGGAGAAGTACGGAATGTCTCCGGTGAAGCTGGCTGATAGAGCAGGACTGTTGAATGAAGGAACAATAGCTGCCCACTGTGTTGCAGTGGATGATGAAGATATGGAAATCCTCAAGGAAAGAGGAGTGAATGTAGTGCATAATCCCGGCAGCAATATGAAGCTTGCCAGCGGTATATCGCCCGTAAAAACAATGGCTGATATGGGTATCAATATAGCGTTGGGAACTGACGGGGCTTCCAGTAACAATAACCTGGATATGCTTGAGGAAATCAGAGCAGCATCATATCTTCAGAAAGTCGTCTCAAAGGATCCCACGGCCCTTCCTGTGGATCAGGTCCTTAAAATGGCCACCGTAAACGGTGCCAAAGCTTTGGGCTTTGAGAATACAGGGGTCATAAGAGAAGGTATGGCCGCGGATCTGATAATAATAAATACGCAAAAGCCATGGTATTATCCCAGATACAATACAAAATCTGCCATAGTATATTCGGGAAACTCTTCCGATGTTGAATACGTCATAATAGATGGACGCCTTATCATGGAGAAAGGCGAGATAATAACCATGGATGAAGAGCGAATTTTATATGAAGTCCAGAGGATAGCGGAAAGGATGTCATCCATGTAAAGGGGGAATCCGGTTGAAAAAATTTACAGCTGTTTCTTTATCTATGATAATAATAGCAGGCGCAGCAATATTCTATATCACATCTATATGGACACAGGTCCCATATGAGGCGGACAAAAACCATCTCATAATAGGGGGAGACATTATCACAGATGTTGAGGAACCTTTGCTGGAGGATGGCAATATACTTCTTTCCTTCAATGCAATAAAAAAGTATCTGGATCCTAACGCGTATTGGGATGAAAAGCTGGGGAAGGTGGTTTTTACTACTAAGGACAAGCTTATCACCATGAAGACGGACAAGCTGAGTGCCATGGTAAATCAGAAACCGGTAGATTTGAATATCCCGGCCAGAGATGTTGATAAAATTCCCTATATACCTATAGAATTTTTGCAGGAGATGCTGGATATTACCGCCACCTTAGCTTCGGGGAGAATTGCGGTAATAGATTACAATAAGGAGCCTATAATAACGGGGAAATTGCTGGAGCAAAGAGGTGTAAAAAGAGACAGCAGCATATTTTCACCCTTTGTGGTAAAGAACCTTGATGCCGGAGAAAAAGTGAGAGTATTTGATCGGACCGGGAAGTGGTGCAAGGTCAGAACCAAAGATGGTGTGATGGGATATATAGAAGACAAATATCTTGAAATCGGCGAAGAAGCCAGACCTGAGCCTCTGCCTGAGGAGCCTGTCATAGAACCCTTTAGGCCGGAAAAAGGGAAGATAAACATGGTATGGGAGCATGTAGTTAATAAGAATCCGGACATAAGCAAGCTAAAAAAGATGGAAGGCCTGGATATAGTATCTCCTACATGGTTTGCCGTAACGGACGCAGAGGGTAATATAGCCAACAAAGGCGATATGGAATATGTGGAGTGGGCTCATCTGAACGGTTATCAGGTTTGGGGGCTGGCCACAAATGGTTTCAATCCTGATAATACCCATATATTTTTAAACAATACGGATACCAGGGAAAAGATCATAAACCAGCTTCTTATTTATGCAAATCTGTATAAACTGGATGGAATCAATATAGACTTTGAAAACATATATGTAAAGGATAAGGACATGTTCACCCAATTCATGAGAGAACTGTATCCCTTGTGCAGAGAGCAGGGGCTCACATTATCCGTAGACGTTACCATGATATCGGGCAGTGCAAATTGGTCCCAATCCTTCAATAGAAAAGCTCTGTCCGAAGCCGTAGATTATATGGCGGTCATGGCCTATGACCAGCACTGGGCATCAAGCCCCAAGGCCGGCTCCGTAGCTCAATACAAATGGGTGGAATATGGGCTGAAGAGGATACTGGAAGAAGTTCCTGCAGAGAAGCTCATACTGGGGATGCCGTTCTATACAAGGCTTTGGCAGGAACAAAAAGTGGATGGAAGCATAAAGGTGAGTTCAAAGGCCTTATCCATGAGCGGTATACAAAAAATATTAAAGGAGAAAACCCCTGAGGTCAAATGGGATGCAGAGAGCGGCCAGTATTATGCTCAATATAAAGAAAATGATATGACCTATAAGGTTTGGATAGAAGATGCCAGGTCTATAAACCTGAAATCTTCTCTTGTACACAAATATGGCCTGGCCGGAGCCGCCGCGTGGAGGAGAGGCTTTGAGACTGAAAACATCTGGGCTGTGATCGCTGATAATCTCAAGGATAAGGAAGATTATCAGCAGTGGGCACAGGCGAATAATTTTGATCTATTATCATTGGAATAAGCATAAGCATCCATGTATAGCCACGTATAGTATATAAGCATACTTAGTCTATACATGGATGCTATTTTACTGTAGCGTAATATATAAAAGTTTCAAGTTATTAGTTAAAATAGATAACCGTGCTAATCCGTGGAAAAATCCGTGTTCTCCGCATCCCCTTCCGTGTCTTTCCGTTCCCCTCCTTAATTGTATTCAGCGGTGACTGAAGCTGTGGTATAATACTTATAAAGACGCTGACATCATATGCAGATATAGAAAGGGGTCACTTAATGGACATAATAAAATTGCTTTTAATTTTTGCTTGCATAGCCCTGGTAATGAAATTCAATAAACCTCTATACATGTCAATAGCTGCAGGTATAGCAGCGGCAATAGTATTATATGGTATAAATGCTATAGAAGCTTTGAGACTCATGGCAATGGGCACATTCAGCAAAGATACTTTATATCTTGTTTTAGCATTTTACTCCATTACATTTTTGCAAAGAATGATGGAAAAAAGGGGACATATAGTGCTGGCGGAGAAATCCTTGAACAATCTATTTAACAACAGAAGGATAAATGCAATGATTGCGCCGTTCATAATCGGCTTACTCCCTTCTGCCGGCGCTGTTTTAATCGCAGCTCCCATCGTTGATAATTCTGTAGGAGATTATTTAAACAAAGAAGAGAGAACATTTGTAACAAGCTATTACAGACATATTTCAGAAGCTTTTCTTCCTACATATTCCTCCATTCTGCTGGCATTGAACCTATCCGGAGTTGATATGACATCCTTTGTATCGGCAATGCTGCCCATGGTTGTTGTGCTATTTTTATTAGGTTATTGGCTTTATATCAGAAAGATTCCCAGGGACACCGGAATGCCGCCATCTGATGACAAAATAAAAGAAATCAAGAATATAATTGTCAGCCTTTGGGCGATAGCATTATCAATAATAATTATCCTGGTGTTTAAAATCACTGTGCATTTAGCAGTGATACCGGTTATTATTTTATCCTTCCTGTTGAATAAGTTCAGCTTTGAAGAAATAAAACCAATGTTCAAATCGGCTTTTGAAGCAAAGCTGATCATGAATACCATCATAATAATGATATTTAAAGAGGTATTGGCCTTTACAGGACTTATAGAAAGATTGCCTGAACATCTTTCCATGCTGCCTGTCCCATCGATAGTTATTTTCGCATTGGTAGCTTTTTTAGGCGCTTTGGTTGCAGGATCTCAGGGAAGCATAGCCTTGGCAATACCCCTGGCCTATGTTGCCATACCCGATGGGGGGGTGGTATTGCTGGTGCTTATTATGTCCATGATATATATATCTATGCAGATTTCACCCATGCATATATGTCTGTCTATTATCACAGAACATTATGGCACTCCGTTTATTGATCTGGTTAAAAAAACTATGCCCATAGTGATAGCATTTGTGATAATAAGCTCGGCATATAGTTATTTATTATATTTAATTCTTTAGAAAGAGTGATAAGATGGCTTATACATATATGCTCAAGTGTTCCGACGGAACATTATACACGGGCTGGACAAAGGATTTGGATAACCGCCTGAAGGCTCACAACAGCGGTCAGGCATCAAAATATACAAGGGTGAGGCTGCCTGTTTCCATTGCATATTACGAGTACTTTGAATCAGACAACGATGCTATGAAGCGTGAAGCGGCGATAAAAAAACTGTCCCGCAAGAAAAAAGAGGAGCTGATCAAGCTAAGCATAAATTATAAGGAGGAAGATGCATGATTAAAGACACAATGCTTGAAAAGAAAGTCTGGGCAGTGATAGGAGCTAATCAAAACCCTGAAAAATTCGGTTGGAAGATATACAAAAGATTAAAGGATAAGGGTTATGAAGTATACCCTCTAAATCCTGCTTATGAAACGATTGACGGCGACATTTGCTATAAAAGCCTTTCTTCCATGCCCAGGGTTCCTGAGGTCATTAATATGGTGGTAGCCCCTGAAAGGGGAAAGCCGTATATAGAAGAAGCAGCAAAGCTGGGTGTAAAATACATTTGGTTTCAGCCGGGCACCTTTGACAAAGAAATATTTGTTCTTGTAAAAGAGCTTGGCATGGAAGCGCTGCAAGCCTGTGTTCTTGTAGCAACGAATTGATAAAAAAAGGAGGATTTGAAATGTCAGAAGCTCTTTATAAAAATCCGGATATATATGACATAGCCTATACAGAAAAAGTGGATGAAATAGTTATGGAGCATTATAAGAATGTGTTTGCAGGTAAGGATATAGAGACGATCCATGACTGCAGCTTTGGAACAGGAAGCCTCTCAATTGTTTTGGCCAGAATGGGCTATAAGCTTTCCGGCTCCGATATAAGCGAGAGCATGCTTAAAAAGGCAGGAGAGAAGATAAAAGAAGAAGGATTGACCATCAAGCTGGTTCAGAGTGATTTCAGGGAATTAACGGCCAATATAAACGATACTTATGATTGTGTGATGAGCACAGGAAATTCACTGGCGCATGTGAATAATGCCGATGTCATAAAGACCATATACGAGATGAGCAAGCTGGTCAATGAAAACGGGTATATCTATATAGACTCAAGAAATTGGGATAAAATAAGGGATACAAAGCAAAGATTCTATTATTATCCGCCGTTTTTTAGAGACGGCGAACGCATTAATTTAGTTCAGGTATGGGATCACAATATTGATGGCACTATAACATTTAATTTCTTATACTCCTTTGAAAAAGACAACAAAATTTTGAGGCATGAGGAGTTTGCGGAGACTTACCATCCCCTTAGTATAGAATTGATAGTAGAATCTTTAAACAAGCTGGGCTTTGGTAATTTTGAGATACACAACTTCGGCAATGCCAAAATACACAAACTTGAGGATATGCAATGGTATTCAATCATTGCACGGAAGCTGTCATAGGCATATGATAGTTTTCTTAGCTTCCTTTGAGATTAGCATTATTATATTGTGAGGAGTGTAAAAGTGGATAAATATTATTTGAATAGGGAAGAAGCCGTTTTGGTCATCATTGACATTCAAGAAAGGCTGGTCCCGGCAATGGATCGGGGGGAGAGGGCCATAAGGAATACCAACGTACTGATTTCTATGGCTAAAGATATGGATATACCGATCATCGCAACTGAGCAGTATCCGAAGGGGTTGGGCAGCACCGTGCCTCAGATCGAGGAAAATCTGGAGGGGGCCAGGAAATTTGAAAAGAACACCTTCTCAGGCTGCACAGAAGGGGTAATGGCTGATTTGCATGAATCAGGAAGAAAAAAAGTGATAATAACGGGCATGGAAACCCATGTGTGCGTGTTTCAAACAGTTAGAGAACTGCTCAAACAAGACTATCAGGTATTTGTAGCTGCTGATGCGGTATGTTCCAGGACCGAAGAGAATTATAACAACGGATTGTCTCTTATGAGAGAAATGGGAGCGGTGGTAAGCAATACAGAGACCATATTGTTTGATCTGCTGAAGGAATCAGGAACGCCTCAATTTAAAGCCTTATCCAAACTGATAAAATAGGGTGGCATAATATGAATGGCTTTTTTTCAAGGGTTTATGAAATAGTTGCTCAGATCCCCAAGGGAAAAGTGGCTACATACGGCCAGATAGCTTTATTACTGGGTGAGCCGAGAAGTGCAAGAATAGTAGGCTGGGCCATGAGGGTTGCACCGGAACATCTCAAACTGCCTTGCCACAGGGTAGTGAACAAGCTGGGTGAGATGTCGCCCGACTATGTATTCGGCTCCTCAAAAATTCAAAAGGCGATGTTGATTTCAGAAGGAATCACCTTTAAAGCCAATGGATGTATAGATATGAAGAAGCATTTGTGGAATTTATTAAAGTTGTGATGCTGCTTATTAAATGTGGTATAATTTAGTGTGTAGGCCTGGTATTTTTAATCCGATATAATGGGATGGGGGAATTGAGATGAATAAGGAAGAAGTCAAGTCCAGCGTGCTGTTGCTGCTGACAGCGGCTATTTGGGGATTTGCTTTTGTTGCCCAGAGGGTAGGCACAATGCATGTGGGGGCTTTTACATTTACGGGACTGAGATTTGCATTGGGAAGCCTGTCCATCTTGCCCATGCTGCTTATTTCAGCGAAGAAGACGGATGAGGAAAATGAAAGGGCAGAAGACAGGAAAGATGTCATTCGTGCCGGTATAATGGCAGGATGTGCTCTTTTTATAGGTGCATCGTTTCAGCAAATAGGCTTGATTTATACAACAGCAGGCAAAGCCGGTTTCATAACAGGCCTTTATATTGTTTTTGTACCTGTATTCGGCATTTTCCTTAAGCAAAAGACTCACGCAAGTACCTGGCTCGGTGTCTTTGTTGCAATCATAGGCTTGTATTTTTTAAGCGTTAATGAGGGCTTTTATATCGAATTAGGAGATTTGCTAGAAATAATAGGAGCGGTTTTCTGGGCTATCCATATACTTATCATAGACCATTTTGCAAAGAAGGTTTCTGTTGTGAAATTATCCCTTGGGCAATTCATCACCTGTTCTGCTCTGAGCTTGACTGCCGCATTCATTTTTGAGAAAATCAGCCTGGAGGCATTGTCTCAGATCATAATACCCCTTCTTTATGGCGGTATCTTGTCGGCTGGGGTTGCCTATACTATTCAAGCCATAGCCCAAAAACATGCAAGACCTTCCCATGCGGCCGTGGCATTGAGCATGGAAGCAGTATTTGCAAGCATAGGCGGATTATTGATGCTCAATGAAAGGATGGCGTTGAGAGGCTATACAGGTTGTGCTCTTATGTTGACCGGGATGCTTTTATCCCAATATGAGAGCCTTGCCAAAGGCAAGAATGAAGCCCCAATAGAAATTGTGAATCAAGAAAAATCCAGTTAATAGCAGGTGATTTAGATTTATGAGGGGATACGGTTTAGTTTTAGGAGGCGGGGGAGCAAAGGGTTCCTACGAAATAGGGGTATGGAAAGCCCTTCGTGAGCTTGAGATACCTCTCATCGGTGTGGCCGGAACTTCTGTAGGCGCTTTGAACGGGGCTATGGTAGTGCAAGGGGATTACGACAAAGCCTTTGACTTGTGGACCACTATCTCCGTAGAAACTGTCATAAGCATGAACAAGGCTATATCGGAGCTTGACAGGGGGAAAAAGGCAGAGGAAATAAAAAAACTCATAGTAGCTGCTGTCAATTCAGGAGGATTGGATGTAACTCCTTTAAAAAAGCTGCTGGCGTCAACTATAGATGAAGATAAAATCAGAGAATCAGGCATGGACTTTGGTGTTGTGACTTTTTCGCTGACGGATCTGAAGCCCGTGAGCATATTTATAGAGGAAATACCTGAAGGGCGGCTGGTGGACTATTTGCTCGCCAGTGCTTCTTTCCCAGCCTTTAAGCCTATGGAGATAGACGGAAAGAAATATATTGACGGGGCTCTTTATGACAACATACCTGTATCTCTTATGCTGCAAAAGAAGATATACAATGTAATATCCGTTGATATATCAGGAATAGGAATTGTTAGAAAGATCAAGGATAAAAATTTGAAGCTCATTGAGATAAAAAATTCAGAGAATCTTGGCCCTGTACTGGAATTCAGCATAGAAAGCGCAAAAAGAAATATAGAAATAGGCTATTATGACGCTATGAAGGCGTTTGGCAGATATAAGGGGAAATACTATTATCTCACCGATACAAGCAGCAATATGGAACTGGATGAAAACGACATCAAGCTGGTTTACCAATGCTTAGGAATAGATTGGACTAAACGATTCAGCCCCCAAAATAGATTCATTATATATAAACTCATAAGAAATCTAAAGAATTATTGCAGAGATAAAAAGTTTAGAAATACTGACGGTGTAATTTCTGCAGCGGCTGAGATTACCGCAGAAGCTCTGGAGATTGAGAGGCTCAAGCCTTATTCATTGCAGAGCCTTATAGATGCTATCATAGACAAGTATAATTGCGAAAAGAAGGATATATCTTATGAAAACTTTTCAAAGCTTCTGGATGATGAAAGCTGGATTGCCGATAAGGGGAGTCTTAATGAAAAACTGAAAAAAGCAGCTTTTCAAAGCAAACATGCAGCTTTATATAAGGCCGATATAAATGACATATCCGATAAAGCGATACTATATCGCCGCCTTTTGGCTATTGCATTTCCTAAAATTTGTATTGCAAATATTTGTATTGCTTTATTGATGAATAAATAAAAATTTATCTGACCATTGAGGAGGACTTACGATGGAAGATGAAGAATACTTTTTATTCTGCTGTCAGCGAAGGCAGTAAAAAAATTTCACTTTGGGGGCACGTATGAAAGATTTAATTTTTGGGCTTATCGGCGGAACTGCTTTGCTCATGTATGGCGTTGATACTATGGGTGAAGGTTTAGAAAAAGCATCCGGAGAAATGATGAAAAAGATGCTGTCTATACTGACAGGAAGAGTATGGAGTGCTTTCCTTGTAGGTGCTTTTTTAACAGCGCTGGTACAAAGCAGTACCGCCATTACAGTTCTTACAGTGGGATTTGTTAACGCGGGTCTTATGAAGCTGCCTCAGGCTATCGGCATAATCTATGGGGCCAATATCGGCACTACGATTACCGCTCAATTGATGGCTTTCAGTTTCAGCTTCAAACTCACAGAAATTGCTCTGCCCGTTTTGGGAATCGGATTCGGGATAAGCTATTTCGCAAAAAATAAAACCGCAAAGAATATAGGAAATGCCCTTATGGGATTTGGCATGATGTTCCTTGGATTAAAAATACTTAATCAGGGAGTGCCTTTCATGAAGGAAAGTGAAACTCTCAGGTACTTTTTTGAAAAGTACGCTTCTATTCCCATCATAGGCATATTGCTGGGCATGGTTGCAACTGCCCTTGTGCATAGCAGCGCCGCTACAGTCGGGCTGGTAATGGTTTTAGGACAAGCAGGACTTATTGACCTTCAAGCGGCGATTTGCATAATGCTGGGGGATAATATAGGAACCTGTGTGACTGCTCAGCTCGCAAGCCTTTCCGGAAATATACATGCAAGAAGGACCGCCTGGGCTCATACTCTATATAATATCATTGGTGTCATAGTCGTAGCATTGATCTTGCCATACTTTGTACGTATAGTTGAAGCTACGACTATCTATTTGCAGCCCAACGGTGATATAGGCTCCCAAATAGCCAATTCACATACCTTTTTTAATCTATTCAGTGCATTGGTATTTCTGCCTATTACAAAGTATTATGTCAAATTTCTTGAGACTGTCATTAAAGGAAAGGGTGTGGATCATGAGAACAGGTCCATATATCTGGATAAATTGCTTTTAGACACACCTGCCGCTGCAATAAAAGCATCTGTTTCTGAACTCATAAGAGGCGCTGAAATCGCCAAGATCATGCTGAATAATGCGGCAGAAGCCTTATTTGAAAACGATGAGAAAAAGCTTGAACTTGTTCACAAGGATGAAGAAGTCGTCAATCAGCTCCAGAAGGATGTAACCGTTTATATGGTAGAATTATCGAAACGCCTTCTTTCCGATACAGAGTCTATCACCGTAACTGCCATGATCAATAGCATAAACAATATAGAAAGAATGGGAGACCATACAGAAGATATTGCAAGACTGATTAAAAGCAAGATTGACAAGAATCTAATTTTCTCCGATGAGGCAACGGATGAATTAAAGCATCTGCTTGAATTGGTCACCTGGATGTATGATAATACTATAATTCTATTGAAGGATAAAAATCCTGAGCTGGCTAAATCCACAGCAGAGCTGGAGGATAAGGTGGATGAATTGTGCAAGGATTTGGCAAACCATCATATAGCAAGGTTGGAAGCCGGCAAGTGCAATGTAGAATCGGGGGTAGTTTTCCTGGATATAATAAACCACTTTGAAAGGATAGCAGACCATATTTATAAGGTTTCCCTTTTGTCAAAGGATGAGCTTCAGGGCGTTTTCAGGGCGGGCGCGAAATAGTCATTTCAAAGTTCTCAAGGAGATGTTTTGCATGGGGAAATGGTTTAATGGTGAGCCCTTCAGGCTCTTTTCAAGGGTACATATATCAGCCCTTTTGATAATATTCGTTTTAAACCTGATGATTTACTTTTTTTCTGATAGACTGAGAGAGGTGAAGACAGATAAGCTCTGCAGGAATGCCATAGCTTTGGCCCTCATAGCCACAGAGCTTTCCTTTCAAATTTGGTGTGCCGCTATAGGTGTGTGGACGGCTGAATACAACCTGCCTTTTCATCTTTGCTCCGCCGCCACAATAATCTGTGCGATCATGCTATTCATGAAGAGCTATAGAATATATCAGATAGCATATTTCTGGGGCCTGGGAGGAGCTTTGCAGGCGCTTCTGACCCCTGACTTGAGCGGATATAACTATCCGCATTATGTCTTTTTTAAATACTTCATACTGCATGGACTCATAATAGTCTCAGTTCTTTACATGGCCTTTGTGCATTCATATAGGCTTGATTTCAGATCTGTTTTAAATGCTTTTGCCGTCACGAATCTATTCGCTGTAATTGTGATACCTGTAGATATCCTGACGGGGGGCAATTACCTTTTTTTGTGCAGAAAGCCGGAGGCTATGACCTTGCTCGATTATTTAGGCCCCTGGCCGTGGTATATAATCCCTATGGAAGCAGTGGTATTTGCGATGTTCCTTATATTGTACCTGCCTTACGCCATAAGCGATTTTGTGCAAAAGCACAGGGATATAAATTCAGGCATAAGCCCGGGCGCATAGAAACATTTATAAATAATTAAATAATTTATAAATATGTATTGACAAAATACTAATGAGATAGTAACATGTAGAGAATTAATCTTTCTCTAGAGAATGTAATTGAATATATATACACATAAAAGCTAGGATAGGGAAAAGTAGACATGAAAAGCATTTATCAGAGAGTGGGATAAGGTGGGAACCCATAAAGGCCTAATGTCGAAACTCGCCCTGGAGCTGCAGGCTGAACTGGAGTAAGCTGAGCCGGCATTAGCCGTTATTGAAATGAGTAAAAATTGGGTGGAACCGCGACAGATTTCTCGCCCCAGGCAGAGGTCTGTTTTTTTTATACCCAAATTTAGAACGCATTGACTGTTAAGTAAAAATTATTACTAGCTGCAATCATCCAACCATGCCAATACCCAATTATATCTCAAAAGTGAAAGGCATGATTATGATGGAGGATAAGCTGAACAATAGATGGTGCAGCAAGTTAAATATTAACGGTAAAGGAGAGTAGGGAAATAATATGGGAATGACGATGACACAAAAGATTTTGGCGGATCACGCAGGCCTTGAATCTGTAAAGGCAGGCGATTTGATAAAGGTAAAGCTTGATTTGGTTTTAGGAAATGACATTACTGCTCCGGTGGCTATAAAAGAGTTTAAGAACATAGGAGTCTCCAAAGTATTTGATAAGAAAAAAATTGCTATAGTGCCCGACCATTTTACCCCTAATAAGGATATAAAGTCTGCAGAGCAGGTCAAATTTATTAGAGAGTTTTCAAGGGAAATGGGAATAGAGAATTTCTTTGAAATCGGGCAGATGGGCATAGAGCATGCCCTTATCCCTGAAAAAGGCCTGGTTGCAGCGGGAGATGTAGTTATAGGGGCTGATTCCCACACCTGTACCTATGGTGCACTTGGAGCTTTTTCAACAGGCATAGGGAGTACGGATATGGCAGCGGGGATGGCAACGGGAGAGGCTTGGTTTAAGGTTCCGGATGCAATAAAATTTGTGCTTGCAGGGAAACCGTCCAAGTGGGTGAGCGGAAAGGACATTATACTTCACATCATAGGCATGATAGGAGTGGATGGTGCCTTGTACCAGTCCATGGAGTTCACGGGAGATGGTCTGAAGCATTTATCCATAGATGACAGATTTACCATTGCCAATATGGCCATAGAGGCAGGGGGTAAAAATGGGATATTTGAGGTCGATGAGAAGACCATAGATTATATGAAAGAGCATTCAAGCAAAAAATACCGTATATTTAAAGCTGATGAGGATGCGGAATACAGCAGGGTTATCCAAATAGATCTCTCAACATTAAAACCTGTGGTGGCTTTTCCTCATTTGCCGGATAACACAAGAACCATAGATAAAGTAGGCCATGTAGCTATTGATCAGGTAGTTATCGGCTCTTGCACCAATGGCAGGATAGAAGATATGAGAATAGCGGCAGAGGTGCTTAAAGGGAAGAAGGTAAATGAAAGGGTCAGGCTCATTGTTTTCCCTGCTACTCAAAAGATATACCTTCAGGCGTTGAGGGAAGGATTGCTGGAGATATTCGTAGAAGCGGGGGGCGCAGTTAGCACGCCAACCTGCGGACCATGCCTGGGAGGCCATATGGGTATACTGGCAAAGGGAGAAAGAGCATTGTCCACGACAAACAGGAACTTTGTAGGCAGGATGGGACATCCGG
The DNA here is from genome assembly GCF_058315355.1 of Lutispora sp. QWL-02. NCBI lineage: Bacteria > Bacillati > Bacillota > Clostridia > Lutisporales > Lutisporaceae > Lutispora > Lutispora sp. QWL-02. The sequence continues at coordinate 3,725,814 of NZ_CM177762.1, read as the reverse complement.
AGAGTGAGGTCTATCTTGCAAGCCCTGCAGTTGCAGCAGCATCTGCAATAACAGGCAGAATATCATCACCGGAGGAGGTAGTATGATGATGACTGGAAGAGCATTCAAGTATGGAGATAATATTGACACAGATGTTATTATACCTGCAAGATATTTGAACAGCAGTGATGCCCAAGAGCTTGCAGAGCATTGCATGGAAGATCTGGACAAGAATTTCGTAAATGAGGCAAAGCAGGGAGATTTCATTGTAGCCGGTAAAAACTTCGGCTGCGGCTCATCAAGGGAGCATGCTCCAATAGCAATCAAGGCCTCAGGTGTGAGCCTGGTCATTGCAGAAACCTTCGCAAGGATATTTTACAGGAATGCCATAAATATCGGGCTGCCAATAATGGAGTGCCCTGATGCAGCAAAGGAGATAGAAGCAGGAGATGAGATCTCTGTGGACATAAAAACCGGGGCCATAAAAAACATCACTAAGAGTAAAGAGCATAAAGCAGCTCCTTTTCCTGAATTTATGCAGGATATAATCAATGCGGGCGGGCTTATAAACTATATTAAGAAGGAGCAAGTAGGCGATGAATAAGAAGATTGCATTGATACCCGGTGATGGAGTAGGCCCTGAGATAGTGAAGCAAGGCATAAAAGTCTTGGATGCTGTTTCCGCTAAATATAATTGTACATTTGAGTATAAAGAATTGGTTATGGGCGGCATTGCAATAGACAAAACAGGACATCCTCTTCCAGAGAAAACTATCAAGGCATGCAAAGAAAGCGATGCTGTATTGTTAGGGGCTGTAGGAGGGTGGAAATGGGATAATCTGCCGGGACATCTAAGGCCTGAGGCAGGACTCTTGGGCATCAGGAAAGCATTGGGGGTATATGCAAATCTAAGACCTGCCATCCTTTTTCCCCAGCTAAAATCTGCCTCATTTCTGAGAGAAGACGTTTTAGAAGGCGGAATAGATGTAATGATAATAAGAGAGCTTATTGGAGGCATATATTTCGGTGAAAAAAAGAGAGTGGATATTGAAGGCGGTGAAAAAGCCTGGGATGTGATGGCTTATTCGACCCATGAGATAGAGAGGATAACCAGAAGAGCCTACGAAATAGCCAGAAAGAGAAGCAAAAAGCTTACAATGGTGGATAAAGCCAATGTTCTTGAGAGCTCCAGGCTATGGAGAGAGGTTGTAATGGGGATTTCGGGCGAATACCCGGATGTGGAGACAAACTGTATGTATGTCGATAATGCGGCCATGCAGCTTATCCGAAACCCTAAGCAATTTGATGTAATTGTTACGGAGAATATGTTCGGAGATATACTGAGCGACGAAGCTTCAATGCTGACAGGCTCTCTCGGAATGCTTCCGTCAGCAAGCATGGGAGAAGGCAAAATAGGCCTGTACGAGCCTATTCATGGCTCTGCTCCTGACATAGCAGGGCAGGATAAAGCTAATCCCATAGCAGCTATAATGAGCATCGCAATGATGCTGCGTTACAGTCTTGATATGGAAGCTGCAGCTTCAGATATCGAAAGGGCCGTATCAAAGGTTTTGGATAAAGGATACAGGACAGCAGATATAATGCAGGAAGGGATGGATCTGGTCGGAACGGAAAGAATGGGAGACTCAATAGCTGAGAATATATGTTAATTACTCTTATATATAAATAATACGACAAAAGAGGAGACGGACAATAAACTTAATATTTAATACTATGAAGAGAAATAGTAGACCTCTTAATATTTCAAAGAGAGTGAGGGTATGGTGAAACCTCATAAATATAAGATGTCGAACTCGTCTTGGAGTTGCAGGCTGAACTTCAGTAAGCTGTGCCGGTTATAAACCGTTAATGAACTGAGGATAAATTTGGGTGGTACCGCGGCAGACCTTTCGCCCCATTGGGTGAGGTCTGCTTTTTTATATACTGAATAAACTTTAAGGAGGCAAACATAATGTCAAAAAGAATTTATATATTTGACACTACTTTGAGAGATGGAGAGCAAACTCCCGGGGTAAGCTTGAATATACAGGAGAAGCTGGAAATTGCAAGACAGTTGGAAAGGCTGGGAGTGGATTGTATAGAGGCTGGATTCCCAATAGCCAGCAATGGAGATTTTGAAGCTGTAAAAGCTATAGCTCAAAGCATACGCAGACCTGTTATTACGGCTCTGGCCAGGGCATCAAAGAAAGATATGGATAGAGCATGGGAAGCAATCAAATTTGCAGAAAAGCCAAGAATACACACATTTTTGGCCACTTCTGATATTCATATGGAATTTAAATTGAAAATGGCTCCCCGGGAGGTCAAGAAAAGAGCCATTGAGGCAGTAGCCTATGCGAAATCTTTGAGTCCCAATGTGGAGGTTGAGTTTTCGCCTGAAGATGGAACCAGGACAAGGCCGGAATTTTTATATGAGGTTTTGGAAGGAGTAATAGCTGCAGGCGCGGATGTGGTAAATATACCTGATACAGTTGGCTACTCAACTCCCGGTGAGTATGGAGCCTTTATCGCAGGTATAAAAAGAAATATTCCCAATATTGATAAGGCAGTTATAAGCCTTCACTGTCATAACGACCTGGGCCTTGCTGTTGCAAACTCTCTGGCAGGCATTGAAAATGGTGCACTTCAGATCGAATGTGCTATAAATGGCCTTGGAGAAAGAGCAGGAAATGCATCCTTGGAGGAGATTGTCATGGCATTGAAGACAAGAAAAAACTATTATGATTTTGAAACGAACATCATCACCGAGCAGATAGCCCGAACAAGCGGCCTTGTGAGCAGGACTACAGGTATCCATATTCAGCCTAATAAGGCTATAGTAGGTGCTAATGCCTTTGCTCATGAATCAGGAATACATCAGCATGGAGTCCTAAACAACAGATTGACCTATGAAATAATGACGCCTGAGTCAGTGGGACTCAAGAAAAATCTTATGGTGCTGGGCAAGCACTCAGGAAGACATGCCTTTGAGGAGAGGTTGAATGAGCTTGGATACAGCGATTTATCCCAAGAAGAAATAAATAAAGCCTTTGTTAAATTTAAAGATCTTGCAGACAAGAAAAAAACCGTATCCGACGGAGATATTGAAGCCATTATCACGGAGGACATCCATCAAATACCTGAAGCCTACAGCCTGGAATATATGCATATATCCTGCGGCAACAAGGTGGTCAGTACAGCGACGGTAAGGGTTAAAAAGCCCGACGATAATGTTGCGGAAGAAGCTGCATGCGGAACAGGGCCGGTTGATGCTGTATTTAGAGCGATAGAAAAGGCGGCAGATATAGATGTGAATCTTAGGGATTACTTTCTGAAAGCAATAGGAAGCGGCGAAGATGCTCTGGGAGAAGTAACGGTAAAGATAGAAAAGGGCAGCAAGATTTATGTCGGCAACGGTATAAGCACTGACATAATAGAGTCAAGTGCAAAAGCTTTCATCAACGCAATAAATAAGATGAGCTATGATAGCTGCTGTTTTGCCGTTGACAAAATTTCGTAATAGTCATATAATATATAAAAATAATATTAAAATCCGTTGAAGGGAAGCAAGTAAGCTTGAAAACAGGTTCAAAGAGAGCTGCCGATGGTGGGAGTGCAGCAATTATGCTTGAGCTGAATGGGTCCTTGAGGATTTTGGTGAAATCAAAGTAGCCAATAACGTGAGCTTCCCGTTAAAGAAGCAGGATATGAAGTATCTGTTATGAGGAGAGGCTTTAAGCTTCTTGGATTAGGTGGCACCGCGCATTATACGCCCTATAGGTTTTCTATAGGGTTTTTAATTTTTTTGAGCACAATAATTATGGAGGTGTAAAAAATGGATGGGAATAAGAAGGTTATATTCAGCGGGATTCAGCCTTCCGGTGATTTGACCATAGGTAACTATTTGGGGGCTTTAAAGAATTGGGCGGCCCTGCAGGATCAATATGATTCATACTATTGTGTCGTTGATTTGCACGCTCTGACCGTAAGGCAGGACCCGGCAGAATTGAGAGCCAGGACTTTAAAAAACATTGCGATATACGTGGCTTCAGGTCTCGATCCCAAGAAGAATACATTGTTTATCCAATCCCATGTGCCTGCGCATAGCGAGGCCTCATGGCTGTTGAGCTGCTTCTGCTATATGGGGGAGCTGAGCAGGATGACCCAATTTAAGGATAAGTCTCAGAAAGTCGGTGAAAGCGTCAGCTCGGCGTTATTCACCTATCCTGTGCTGATGGCGGCGGATATACTCTTATATAATACTGATTTGGTGCCGGTAGGCAGCGACCAGAAGCAGCATATTGAATTGGCAAGAGATCTGGCTATCAGATTTAATAATTTGTATAGCCCTACCTTTACAATACCGGAGCCATATATTGGGGATACAGGCGCCAGAATAATGGATCTTCAGGAGCCGGATAAAAAGATGTCCAAATCCGCCGATAACCCCAATGCCTATGTACTTATAATGGACCCGCCGGATGTCATCAGAAGGAAAATAAGCAGGGCAGTCACAGATGATTTGGGTGTGGTTAAATATAACGAATCTCAGCCGGGTATATCAAACCTTATCAGTATTTTAAGTACTATTGCAGGCAAGAAGCCTGAAGATATCGAGAAAGAGTATGACGGCATAGGATACGCCAAATTTAAATCCGATGTGGCGGAGGCACTGGTAGAAGAGCTTCAGCCCCTTCAAAACACAGTAAAGCAGCTTTTGGATGATAAGCCATATATGGAGAGCATTTATAAAAGCGGAGCAGAAAAAGCAAGCTACGTTGCAAATAAGACCTTGAGAAAGATGCAAAAAAAGCTTGGGCTGATACCCAGATAAGCTTTGTATGAAAAAATGTTTGACTTGAGGGCTTGTCATATAATATAATGACATCGTCATAAGTATTCTAAAGGAGTTTGTTTTATGATAGAGGTTGTTCTTAACTAAGCAATTTAATAAGGGACGAAGAGTAGCATTTCACCTACACAAATAGGTGGTTTTCTTGTTGCCTTCGGATACTATTAGTTAAGAACATCGGCTTCAGTAAAAAATTAAGTATAGTGCATGAATTTCTGCCGTGCTCTTATTGCACGGCATTTTAATATTCAAATTTTATTGGTTTTGCAGATTCACCGATTCGGGGAAGCATTTGCATTAATCAGATAGATCTATACGGAGCTGCAGGTAAACAGATGTTTGCTTGCAGTTTTTTTGATTTGGAAGCGGTAGGCGCAGTGTCCGGAGAGCAAAATATTTAGAAATAGAAGAAAGATGGAGGAATAAAAATTGAAAGAGACTGCGATAAAACTGCTGGAATATGACAAGATTAAAGAAAAACTGGCTGAATATGCTGTTTCAGATCAGGCAAAAGGGGTCATAAAAGAATTAAAGCCGTCAACAGATATAAATATAATAGAAGGATGGCTACATGAAACAACAGAGGGCTGCATGATCATGGACAGATGCTCCAGTGTGCCTTTATACAGCTTGACAGGCATTGATAAGGTGGTAAGCAAGCTTGGCAAAGGCGGGATACTATATCCTGAGGAGCTGTCGGCTATATTGGAGCTGCTGGAGAGCGTCAGGCGCATCAGAAAGTTTATGATCCCAATGCAGGATATAGCTCCAGGCGTGTCATCCTATGCCCTTTCTATGCATGAGCTCAAAGATTTGGCTGAAGAGATCTCAAATTCCATTGAATATGATATGGTAAGCGACAAGGCAAGTCCCGAGCTGAACAAGATAAGAAAGAAGATAGCTATTACTGACGATCGGATCAGGCAAAAGCTGAACAGCCTGCTAAATTCGTCAGCATATGCCGCCTATATACAGGAAGCCTTTGTGAGCATGAGAAATGGAAGATATGTGATACCTGTGAAGAAGGAATACCGCAAGAATATAGAAGGAAGCGTGCTGGACACTTCCGCCAGCGGCTCTACTTTGTTTATTGAGCCGGCCTCAGTAAAAAAGCTCCATGAGGAATTGAACATGCTAAAGCTGGAGGAAGAAAACGAAGTTTATAAAATATTATCTTTTTTAACCGGCATAGTTGAATCCTATAAGCGTGAATTGTCTATAAATATAGAGGCTATGATACATTATGACTTTGTATTTGCAAAGGCTAAGTTCAGTAAATCCCTGGATTGCAGAGAGGTCAAGCTCAATACCAAAAATCATATCAGCATTCATAGCGGAAGGCATCCGCTGATAGGCAAGGATGCTGTGCCCATTGATTTCCTTATAGGTGATGATTACAGAGCTTTGGTGATCACAGGGCCGAATACCGGAGGCAAAACAGTAGCCCTAAAGACCGTCGGGTTGATGACCATGATGGTGCAGTCCGGCTTGCATGTATCCGTTGGAAGCGGAAGCGAGTTCGCTGTGTTTGAGGATATACTGGTGGATATCGGAGATGGCCAGAGCATAGAGCAGTCCTTGAGCACATTCTCATCACATATAAAAAATATTTCCGCTATCTTGGAATGTGCCGACTCCGGAGCTCTGGTAATAATTGATGAGCTGGGCTCTGGGACAGATCCCAGCGAAGGTGTGGGCTTGGCTGCTGCAATACTTGAAGAGATATATGACATAGGAGCAACGATAATTGCAACTACACATTATAGTGAAATAAAGTCCTTTGCTGCAGCAAAGGATGGCTTTGAGAATGGCTGCATGGAATTTGACATAGAAACCTTAAGCCCCATGTACAAATTGAATATCGGCAAAGCGGGAGAAAGCAATGCTCTGCTGATAGCTTTACGGCTCGGGATAAGCAGAAATATCGTTGAAAGGGCTCATGAAATAACATATAAGGAGAAAAAGGATTACAGCAATATTTATAAAGAGCCGGATGCGAAGAACGCCAATGCTAAAAGCTTTATAAAGCCACGCATTCAGCAGGCTGCAAAATGCACTGAATCGATCTGCGGCAAAAAAGAAGATCAGGAACAAAAAGCAAAGAAGACTTTCCAAATAGGTGATTGTGTCTATATCAGCAGCATGGGCAGGACCGGGATAGTTTGCGAATCCGAAAACAGCAAAGGCGAACTGGGTGTAATGGTCATGAAAAAGAAGCTGAAAGTCAATAAAAAGCGTCTTTCGCTCTATATTCAAGGAGATGAGCTGTACCCCAAAGATTACGACTTCGATATAGTATTTGAAACTAAGGAGAACAGGAAGAAGAGGCATATTTTAAGCAGAAAGCATGTTGAAGGCCTTGAAATAACAGTTCCGAATAAAGAATAATAAAGCCTTCAATGTCAAACCTATGGAATATTTATGTCCATGTGTGAGAAGTTGACTTTATTAGCTATTATTTTTACTATATTTCTCTTTGTTTATATAATATAATGATTTCGAAATTACATTATGTAAACTAAAAATCGGGAGGAGAAATATGATAAATAATCAAAAAGGGAAGAAACTATTAAGTGTATTCCTTTCTGTTGTGCTAGCATTATCAAGCTTTGGCATCGTTTTTGCAGAATCCTCTGAGATCAGAGGACACTGGGCTGAAAAGCAGCTTGGCGATTGGATCGACAGAGGTTTGATGACGGGATATTTGGATGGCTCATACAAGCCCAATAACAATATCACAAGATCTGAGTTTGTTGCTTTGGTCAACAGAATATATCAGTTTGATGAAAAAACTGAGCCGGGTTTCACCGATGTTTCTGCCGAAGCAAACCAATGGGTCTATGATGAAGTTTCCAAAGCAAAGAAAGCAGGCTACATCAATGGCTTTATAGACGGAAGCTTTAAGCCTAATGACAGCATCACAAGACAAGAAGTGGCGGCTATAATTTCCAGGATCGAGAAGCTCGAACCAAATCCGGATTCTGAAATTTTGAAAAACTATGTTGATGCAAATGATATACCGGAATGGAGCAAAGCTGATATAGGTGCTGTTGTAGTCAAAGGATATATGAGAGGCACACCGGAAAATCAATTTAAGGCTTTAGCCCAGATAGCAAGAGCGGAAGTTGTAACAGCATTGGATAGAGTAGCTACAAAGGATCTCACTGCAGCAGATGCAAAACCATTGTTTGATGCGATTAGAAAACAGCAGGAAATCAAGACCATGGAAAGCAAGGGGAGCTTGTACCTTGCCCTGAAGGCTGACGGTCTTTCAGAAGAGGAACAGGCAGTATTTGATGAAATAGCTGATGTTGTGAACAGCACAAAAATAGATGCTGCTTCCAAAGCCGTTATGAATGATGACGGTACAAAAGTGACAGCGGAGACAAGCCTTTCTGCTAAAGCAAAAGGTTTCGATGTAAATACTACAATATGGGTGGACATGGATATGTCCGGCCACACACAGAAGCTTACAGAAGTGGTCAAGGTCCCTGAAATACTTGCCGGTTTTATGCCTGAAGAGCTCCAGGGAAAAGAATATCTTGTAATAGATGATCAAGGGGCAAATCAGTCAAATGCGGGCAATCCGAAGGAGCTCATGGAGGCAAGCAAAAAACTTCAGGACAGCATGATGAAGATAATAGAAAAGTATATGGATGAAGCCAATACTGATTTCGGCATTGTTAAGGACAGGGGCATCAAGGTCATCAATACTTCTGAAGGAAAAGACTATGCGAGGATCTATCAAATCAGATTGGATGATGCAACACTAAAGGCAGTTATAAAGAACTCTGTAAATGATTTGGCTCAGGATAAAGATTTTATAAAATTGGTCAAAGAATATATGCTGATGATGGCAGAGTTTGAGACAAATCCGGAAGTAAAGGCTGAGTTGGAGAAAGCGGCAGCAGAGCTTGAAAACAATACAGATGCTTTCATAGCCAGCTTCAACAAGGCAATGGATATTCTTGACGATGTGAAATTGATAGGGCAAAGAGGTATAGCAATAGACTATACTGTAAATAGCCAGGGCTATATTATAAATGAAAAAGGCAATGCTGATTTTGTGGTAGATACAACCAAGCTTGGCAAAGCAATCGCTGAAATAGCCGGTGAAACTGCAGCGGAAGAGCCGACAACTGCCGGTGTATATTCAATAGGAATTGATTTTGATACTGATATATTCAATATAAATGGGGACATAAAGGTAGAAATGCCCACAATCACAAAAGAAAATTCAATGACGGTTGAAGAACTGGCAGCAGCCTTGGCTGCACAAGCAGAAGCAAATCAGGATGATACAATAGAATAATAAAGAAAAGCCGGGGATTTTCCTCGGCTTTTTTATCTCAATTTGCTTTTTAAGCTTTGCAATTGCTGTTCCATATCGTTGATTTGCTGTTTTATGTCGTCTTGTTTTTCTTTGCTCGCTATTTGAGCAGCTTTGGTTAAAAACAATGAACCGAGAGCTGTGAAAAGATTTCCCAAAACATTATTATCATCTTCGCTTGCATTGTCGGCAATGGCGAGAGTTATCAATACGGCTATTATAATAAAAGAATTTGAATTAATGCAGGAAGAACTCAACATAACCCAGCCCCCTATCTCAATAACATAATATGGACTCGTGCACAAATTGTTACATGTACATACTTCTGACCTTTAGAAAGCATTTTACCGGCATAATCTGAATTGGATAGTGAAATATTGTTAAGGTATGTTATTATATTATTGATGAATATTAGGAGCAGGAGGAAGAAAATCAGTGAGGTTATATTTGACGAGACATGGACAAACTGTATGGAATATAGAAAGAAGGCTTCAAGGCTGGAATGATTCGGAGCTCAGCGAAAAAGGCATATCAAATGCAAGAGCCCTGAGAGAGAGGTTGACGGATATCGATTTTTATGAGGTCTATTCAAGCCCCGTAGGAAGGACTATGAAAACTGCAGAAATTGTAAGCGGTCTGGAAGCTGATAAAATAATACAGGATGAGAATCTGAGGGAGATTCATTTGGGTTCCTGGGAGGGAAGGCTGACGGATGAGATAGAGCTGGAATATCCGGAAGAATATTCAGCCTTCAGATGCAGCCCCCATCTATATAAAAGATCGGATGCGGAATCCTATTATGATGTGCAAAAAAGGGCTTTGATTTCGGTAAACAATGTGATTAAAAAGCATGGGAATACGGATAGGAACATTTTGTTTGTGACTCATACGGTTACGCTGAAAACAATAATGGCTTATTTTGAGGACAGAGAGTTTGCTAGATTATGGGATCCGCCTTTCATATATGACACAAGCCTAAGCATGGTGGAAATAAAAAATGGTACCGGCACAATAGTAATGCATGGAGACATCTCGCATTTTTCCGACTTAAAGGGTTATGAGTTTGTCAAAGATAATCATGTTATTAAGAAGGATGAATAGACGTATCGGGCACCTGAGCAAGAATATTGTTAATAAGGGGGAAATACCTTGGAGAAGAAAAATTACGGATTACTGGCCTATATATTGGTATGCATAATCTGGGGCTCTACCTATCTGGCGATCAGAGTCGGCGTCCAGAGCTTTCCTCCTTTTCTCTTCGGAGGCATCAGATTTATAACAGCCGGCACCGCAATTTTATTATTCGGCTATTTTAGAAAACTGGAATTTCCAAAAGAAAAAATTGACTATCTTAAGATTTCCGTGGTGGGCATCTTCCTTCTGGCAATGAGCAATAGCCTTGTTCTGACTGCAGAGATGAGGGTCAACTCAAGCACCGCAGCATTGCTCATAGCCACCATACCGATATTTATGTCATTGATAGAGCTGTTTATCCCCGGAGGCAGCCGCATAAACCTGTCCGGATGGATTGGGATGCTCATAGGCTTTGCCGGAGTGGGCATATTATCTCTAAGCGGCAGCGGCGAGCTTGATACCGATATGATAGGCATTATATTGCTGATACTGGCAGGCTTTGCATGGGCTGCCGGCTCTGTATATTCTAAGAGGACAGCATTCAAAGGCTCCATCGTTGTCCAGATAGGTGTTCAGATGCTATCCGGCGGATTGCTGCAGACCCTCATGGGAATAGCTACGGGGGAAGCGGCGAGACTAAACCCTGAGCCTTCAGGGATTTGGGCCTTGTTATATCTGATAATGATGGGCTCTTTGGTGGGCTATACCTCGTATATTTATCTCATAAATGTGTGGCCTATCTCAAAGGCAGGCACTTATGCCTATATAAATCCAATAGTTGCAATGTTTCTGGGCTGGCTGCTCCTTGGAGAACCGGTGACCGCCAGAATGATCGTTTCCGCTGTTTTCATACTGGCAGGAGTATTGGTAGTTCAGAAGTCCAGGGTGGTAGAGAAGGCAGAGGAGAAAATAGAAGCTTAGGAGGGTTTTGCAATGCCTATAGATATATATGATAGGAATCAAGAGCATATAGGGATCATAAGAGAGCGATATATTGACACAGATAATGTTTATATGGTAGCTATCACCGATTTAAATTCAGCTGACATTGCCATTGATGAAGAAAAGCTGAAAAAATATATGGCAGGTATAGTAAAAGTTAAAAGCATATTCGGTAAAATCGATGAAGACAGATTAAAGGAAGAAATTGAAGAGCTCCGCATTTCTGAGAAGTATGAACAGCTATCCTATGACGATTTCATAAAATACCTGTTCTTAAAAAATTATTCAGGTAAAAGCATAGAGAATTATTTGGAGATCAATGGGTTTCGCGAAGAACTGATCAAAGGATACATACTTTTAGATATCAAGAAGATTGAAATAAAGAATGGGAAGCTTTGCATTGATGATGAGATGGATTATATATTAAATGAAACAATAGATTATGACCTGATACCCAAAAATAACTCTCCATATCTCATTGATCAGAGAAAAGACGAAATAACAGATAAAATTAAGCCTATTTTTGCAAAGATTACAGGCTATCCAATTCTTCAAACGGATATAATGGGCTTCGGAGAAGGCTTTATATTAGGGGGAGACCTTGCAGATTTGGGCGGAAGAAATCATAGCCATGAAACCATCCTGAGAATAAAATCCGGCAGTTATGAGGATAACATTGTGTTGCCGATAATTGTTTTTGCTAAGGCAGGTATGCCGATTCAATTATATATTGATGAAAAGAAGATAGAGAAGGTCTTCTGTGATGGAGTGATATATAAGCTTTGGCAGTAAAAAGATTTGAGGAGGTGTGCATATGGCTGTAGACAATAGTAAAGCGATGATGCTTATAATCTATGTAGAAAATCAGGAGAAGGCCAGGGAGTTCTATAAAAAAGTTCTAGCTATGGAGCCTCTTATGGATGTCCCCGGGATGACTGAATTTGAATTGGGTGAAAATGTCCTTCTGGGCATCATGCCTGATGAAGGAATTGCAAGGATATTGGAAGGCAAGGTGAAAAACCTGGGCAAGTCCGCGGCTGTGCCAAAATGTGAACTATATCTTCCCGTGGATGATCCGGATGAATATTACCATAGGCTGATTGAAGCAGGCGGAACGGGAGTTGTTGAGGGAAAAGCAAGGCCATGGGGCGACTATACTGCCTATGGTATGGACCTGGACGGCAATCTGCTTGCCTTCTCAAAAAATATGAATAGACAAGGCGGCATATGATTGCCGCCTTGTCTGCTAAAGATCTTAGCGCATCAGTCTTATTACACCGCAAGCTAATTTTTTGCCTGAATTGCCAGCAGGCTGAGTTCGATAATCATCCGGATTTTCATGGATGACTATAGATTTGTCTACTATATCCCGGACCATGAATCTATCGGTAAAAAAGCACATCAAGGCTCTGCCGTTGTTAGAGAATAGCACGGGGAAATCTCCCGCGTGATTGCCATGGGGCTGATTGTCCGGGTTCCAGTGCTCTCCGGTGGATGGGAAAGGATTTTCTGCAGTGCCCGGGCTGCAGTCACCAGTTTGATGAATATGGAAACCGTGAGGGCCTATAGGGGACTGGTTATTCACAGCAGGCTTGTATCTTGGAAGACCGCGTACAGAAACGCATACTTGAACGCCGCCTGCAACGTCTGTAAAATATATGGAGCCGGATAAGGATGGCGCTAAAGGCCCTCCTCTTATAATGGCGGATGCAGTTGCCATAAATTTGATTCACCCTTTCTTTTTAATGCTGCATATAATCATAATATGCAGAATAGAGCCATATGTGTAAGTAAAGCAAAAATGAACTGGAGGAGATTTAGTAATGGCTGAAATTAATTTCAAAATAAGCATAACCCCTAAGGCAGCATGTGATATGCTGCAGGAATTAGACAGTGCAGAGCTTATATATGATGAGCTGAAACGCCCTGCGCCGGGAAAGGAAATTGCTATTTTAGTCTTCGAAAAATACTATTTCAGATCTGAAAACAGAGCGGCAATGACCGTTATAATAGATAATTTCGAAGGCGTCACATATGTAAAGGCAATAGCTGCCGGAAGCTCCCAGGGCTTCATATTTAACTTTGACTGGGGTGCTGCGGATAATTTTGTGGAAAGCGTAAGGAAAGTTTTCAAAGAATATATTTTAGAATAAATTTTGAATATGTAAAATCCTATTATATAATTCACTTGTAATTCATTGAACAATGGTAGGGAATTATGAACCAGCTAATATTTAGATTTAAGCAATGAAAGGCGGATAAGAAATGATAGAGAACTTAACTATTAGAAATGCAGAAACTAGTGATGCTGAAAAAATTTTGCTGTTAGTTAAGCAAGTTATGAATGAATCACCATTTTTTCCAAGGACATCTGATGAATTTAATCTAACTATTGCTCAAGAAGAGGATTACATAAAAAATACTGCACTTTTTTTAGTTGCAGAAAGTAACGGAAAAATAATAGGCTCTACTACTTTAGACAGAAGCAGCTTAAGTAAGTTAAATCATACTGTAAGTTTTGGCATAACGATTTTAAAAGCATATTCTGGACAAGGTGTAGGCAGCTTATTGATGAAAAAGATTATTGAATGGGCAGAAGCAAATAAAGTTGAAAAAATTGATCTAGAAGTTTTTGAAGATAACACGCCTGCAATTTCACTCTATAAAAAATTTGGCTTCGTTGAAGAAGGTAGAAAAAGAAAAGCTATAAAGACAAATAATGGTTACACGGATATTATTTTAATGGCTAGATTTTCAAGTGATCTGTATAGTGTAAAATGATTTGTGCTTTTATGAGAAAAAATTTTGAATATTTCACAAATTACTTTTGATATTATCATCAAATTATATTAACATTAAATTATATTGACATTAAATCTTTGGGGTTGAACGATATTATAAAAGGAAAGAGGGAGATAATTTGGTTAGGGAATTGCTAAAGGAATTAGTGGAAACTCATGGCTTAACCGGTTATGAAACTGAAGCCGGTAAAGTTGTGGAAAAATATTTCAAACCCTATTCCGATGAAATCAAGCTGGATAAAATGGGAAGCCTGACAGCGATCAAAAGAGGAAGGGCTGAAAACCCGAAGAAGATCATGCTGGCGGCTCATATGGACGAGATAGGCCTTATGGTAAAAAAGATCGACGAAAATGGCTTTGTGTCATTCACAAATGTAGGCGGGGTTGACCAGAGGACTTTGCTCACCCAGGAAGTGACAATACACGGCAAAAAGGACTTGTTTGGGATAATAGGGAGCAAACCGCCTCATATCCTTGAAGCCATCGAAAGAAAAAAATCCGTAAAGATGGAAGATATGCTGATAGATGTAGGACTTTCAAAGGAAGAAGCGGAAAAATATATTGCAGTAGGGGACCCTATTACAATAAAGCGCAGGATGCTGAATCTGCAAAATGATATGGTTGCAGGAAAGGCCTTAGATGACAGGGCCGGAGTTGCCGTAATGTATGAATGTCTGAGGGAACTCCGCAAGATGCATCATGACTGTGACGTCTATGCGGTAGCAACAGTTCAGGAAGAGGTAGGCTACAGAGGGGCTGTTCCCGCTGCCTTTGCCATATCTCCCGATATAGGGATTGCCATAGATGTAGGATTCGGCTCAACACCCGAACTTCCCAAGGATGAAACATCAGATTTGGGGAAGGGTCCCGCCATCGGTTTTGGCGCCAATATACATCCAAAGGTCTATGAAAGGCTGACAGAGGTTGCTAAGGAATACAACATACCATGGCAGCAGGAGGTATATCCGGGAGCAACGGGCACAGATGCATGGGGAATGCAGGTAACAAGATGCGGAGTTGCCACAGGACTCCTGTCCATACCGCTGAGATACATGCACACCTCGGTAGAAACAATTCACATCAATGATATTAAAAACGCCGGAAAGCTGCTCGCATATTTCATTGTCAGCTTGAACGGCGAGGATTTGGAGGGAATGCTATGCTATTAAAAAAATTGACAGAAGCTTGCGGCATGCCCGGAGGAGAAGGCGAAGTAAGAGAAATAATACAAGAAGAGATCAAGAGATATGTAGACGATATAAAGATTGACAGGCTGGGAAATATAATAGCAACAAAGAATGGTAAGCCCGGATTTCCAAAGGTCATGATAGCTGCCCACATGGACGAAGTAGGGATGATGGTAAAATCCATAGACGACAGCGGTTTTATCAAATTTACTCAAGCCGGCGGTATGGATGATAGGATCCTTGTATCCAAGCCGGTTTTGGTGGGCAAAAACAAAATACCGGGTGTAATAGGAGCCAAGGCCATACATTTACAAGAACCTGAGGAGAGAGAGACACCGTTAAAGACAAAGCAATTATATATAGATATCGGTGCCAAATCAAAAGAGGATACGGAAAGATTAGTAAAAAGAGGAGACTATGTGGCATTTGATAGCGACTATGTGGAATTCGGCAATAATCTTGTAAAGGCAAAAGCCCTGGATGATAGAGCAGGCTGTGCAGCTTTGATCGAAATACTGAAGCATCAGTATGATGTTACTATTGTGGCTGCATTTACGGTGCAAGAGGAGATAGGACTCAGGGGTGCTACAGTGGCAGCCTATAATATAAATCCGGATATTGCATTGGTCCTTGAAGGAACCCTATGCTCAGACGTTACAAATGTTCCGGAGGCTTCCTTTATAACAAGGCTGGGGGAAGGCCCTGCACTGTCGCTGATGGACTCCAGAACTTTATTTCCAAAGAATCTGGCCAAGAGAATATATGAACTGGCAGTAAAAAACGGGGTTAAAATTCAATATAGACTGCCCTCAGCAGGAGGAAATGATGCAGGGGCGATACATACTACAAGAGAGGGCGTGCCCTGTGCCGCTGTTTCTGTGCCATGCCGCTACATCCACTCAGCCTCTTGCGTTATGAGCATGGACGACTTTGAAGGATGCAAAAAAGCAGTAAAACTTTTCCTGAAAGATATAAAAGAGGGGGAATACATTCGTGAGTAAGATAAATAATGATTTATTAAAGAAATTATTAGAAACCTTTGGACCTTCAGGCAATGAAGAAGCTATAAGAGATGTGATAAAAGAAGAAATAAAGGGCTATGTTGATGAAATAAAGGTTGATGCATTGGGCAATCTCATCGGCATCAAAAAAGGCAAGGGCAAAAAGATCATGGTGGCCGGACATATGGATGAAATAGGCATAATGGTGACCAATATAGATGAAAACGGCTTTATCCGCTTTACAAGCATCGGAGGGGTATCACCCTTTACGGAACTATACCAAAGAGTCATGTTTGCTGACGGTACTTTGGGCGTTGTGGGTATGGAAAAGCTGGATGATATGAAGGATTTGACTTTGAGCAAGATGTTTATAGATATAGGTGCAGGCTCAAAGGAAGAAGCATTGAAGAAGGTGAATGTCGGAGACGTAGCCTGCTTCTATGGCCCTTTTGTTCAGAATGATGACTATATAATGTCAAAGGCCCTTGATGATAGAATAGGCTGTTATATAGCCATTGAAGCTTTGAAAGCCTTAAAGAATTGCCCTAATGAGGTTTATTTCGTGTTTACCGTACAAGAGGAAGTGGGCCTTAGAGGTGCCAGGACGTCCGCTTATGGTATTGACCCGGATATGGGGATTGCAATAGATGTAACGTCAACAGGAGATACTCCTAAATGCAAGCCTATGGACATGAAAATGGGAAGCGGTGCGGCTATAAAGGTTAAGGACAACAGTGTGCTGGCTCACCCTGAAGTGAAAAAGCTTATGATAGAAACAGCTAAGGAGAACAATATACCTTACCAGCTGGAAGTATTGGAAGCCGGCGGCACGGATTCGGGCGCCATACATATAACCCGCTCTGGAGTTCCTTCCGGAGTTATATCGGTGCCATGCCGCTATGTGCACTCTCCGTCAGAAATGGTATCGGTAAAGGACGTAGAGAGCGCAATAGAATTGCTCTGCAAAGTGCTTGAAAAATAAATAAACCTATAGAAAAATAAAAGCAGTCCCAGGTGAACTGCTTTTATTTTATACAAAACCTATTTATTGCAGATGTCCAGTATGATTAACATTGAGACATTTGTTTTATCAGCACGTCGATAAACTTTTTAATATAGATAGGCTGGAGCACATTGCTGTGATGTATTATTTCTATGCGAAGTTTCTGTTGCAACCCCTTAAGCGAAAATATGTGGATATATTCAGAAGGGGAGCAGAATAAGTTATGATTCGAAACGCGTGCAAGCAGCATTTTTGGGCATAAGGAAGCACATAGACCCGAAGCGCATAGCGAAATTTGTGTATCGCTATCGCTTATACTATATATGGTTTTAAGAGTGATATGATTGTTATCAAGATACTGCTGCATCACTTGATTGATTGCGCCGGTTTTAAAGCTCTCTGTAAAAGGAATTTTGGAAAATTGAGATAAATCTGCTTCAGATTGCAATATTTTTTCAGTTTGGTCTCCAAAATGACTTCTTAACAGTGAGTCAGAAATAATGAGACAAATCTCATCATTGCAAAGTTGTGTGACACAAAATTCTTCCCTGGTGTGTGTATTGACTCCTACAAATAAATCGACCTTGCCTTTGAGAAGCTTTTCTTCCAGAACACTCGTATCTTCCATAAAAAAAGCAACCTTGACTTTGGGGAAATATGAATAATATTGAGGGAGGACACGAGGAAGAATTATCTGCGCACGTGAAGCGTTGATGCCTACCGTAAATTCCCCAATTTCACCGGTTGACATCTGATGCAAATTCGAACACATATTGGTTTCCAGTATTTTCATATTGCGGAGCGACTGCAGCATGGCTTCACCGGCTGGAGTCAATTGAAATCGCGGGCGACGCGTAAACAGCATAATATTATGCTGCTGCTCCAGTCTTTTAATGTGGTCGCTGACACACTGCTGGGTCACAAAGGCGCGTTCTGCGGCTTTGCTGATGCTCATTTCTTCTGCAACCAGCATGAATATTTCATAATTCGTCTGCATAATTATCTCCTATCCTTTTTTACCATTATAATACATGTGATCTTTAATAACAAGAATAAACTTGTAATATTAAAAAATATACTTGTTTTACATTGAGCATAGACAAATATATAATGGAATAAACGAAAAAAGTAACAACTAGGAGGTAATTATGGACGAATCTAAGATGCAGTATAGTCAATACCGCAGTGGTATGCTGACAAATGGCATCGAACGCTCCGCTCATCGTGCGCTTTTGTACAGCACTGGTCTTGATACCGATGATTTGCACAAGCCGCTTGTTGCCATTGTAAATTCATTTACAGAGATGGTTCCAGGTCATATTCACCTGCGCGAGCTTGCTGATCATGTGAAACAAGGTGTTCTGCAGGCGGGAGGTATTCCCAGAGAGTTTAATACCATCGCACTATGTGACGGTATTTGTCAGGGGCACCGAGGTATGAGCTATCCCTTGCCGAGCCGTGAAAATATTGCCGACTCTATTGAAATGATGATAGAAGCCCATCACTTTGATGCAATGGTTATGCTTCCCGGTTGTGACAAGATTGTCCCCGGCATGCTGATGGCGGCGGCTCGTGTGGATATTCCCACCGTTTTTGTTCCGGGCGGCCCTATGATGGCAGGCAAGTATAAGGATATTGATGTTATCACCCTTACCGATATGCGTGAGTTCATAGGAAAAGTGCAGACAGGCAAAATGCAGCTTGAAGAGCTTCTTGAAATAGAAAAAAGAGCTCTGCCTACATACGGCACCTGTGCAATGCTTGGAACAGCAAATTCAATGGGATGCTTGACAGAGATTTTAGGGTTTACGCTGCCTTATTGCAGTACGACACTTGCAGTTTCTGCAGAAAAAAGACGAATTGCGAAGCAGTCGGGCAAACGAATAGTTGAAATGATCGCTGAGGATCTGACAGCAAGAAAAATTCTTACCCGCGAAGCATTCCTTAATGGTATCTCTGCAACTATGGCAATGGGTGCCTCCACAAACACAGTGCTGCACCTTATGTCGATCGCAAACGAAGCGGGTGTAAAACTAAATTTGACGGATTTTGATGCAATCAGCAGAAATGTACCGTATATTTGTAATGTCAAGCCTTCAGGAAAATATCCCTTGTCTGTTGTCCATGACAACGGTGGTGTACCTGCGGTGCTTAAGGCTATTGAGAGCAAGCTGGAAAAGAATCATCTTACTATAACAGGTGAGACCATGCTTGAAAATATTAGGGAGACGCCTTTAGTTGAAAACGACGTTATTTTTCCGCTGTACCAGCCCAAAAATGAAGAAGGCGGAATCGCAATTTTATACGGCAGCCTTGCTCCAGATGGTGCAGTAGTGAAAAAATCCGGAGTTAAACCCTCAATGTATCGGTTTACAGGGCGTGCACGTGTATTTCATTCGATGGAGGATGCAAGCTATGCCGTCTCCAATGACCAGATCAAGGAAGGCGATGTTATTGTTATCCGCTATGAGGGGCCAAAAGGAGGACCGGGAATGCGTGAGATGCACATGACTACATCACTCCTCGTTGGGCGAGGTATGGATGAAAGCTGTGCGCTGGTGACAGATGGGAGATTCTCAGGCTCAACTCGCGGACCGTGTATTGGCCATATTTCGCCTGAGGCAGCTGCTGGCGGCCCAATTGCAGCGGTAGAGGACGGTGACCGCATCATCATTGATATTCCAAATCGTCGGCTTGATTTGGATGTGCCGCCGGAAGTGATCAAGGAGCGCCTGGCAAAGGTAAAGCATATTGTCAAACCGCGTACTCCAGCATTGGCAAAATATGCGGCGCTTGTTACTTCTGCGGATAAGGGAGCTGTACTCAAGGTTCCCAATGAATAAATCAGTAAAAGATAAGAAAGAGGTTTTAAAATGATTACCAATGACATGTATTTTTTCAGCAATGGATATCGATTGGCTAGCAGCTTGTATCTCCCAGATGATTATAAAAAGGGTGACAAACTTCGCTGCATCATTCCCAACTCCGGCTACATGGGACTTAAGGCTATATATCCCTCACTATTCGCCCGTGCATTGACCAAGAAAGGCTATGCCGTGTTTGGGTTTGATTATAGAGGATTTTTGGACAATGAAGGCCCTGCAGGCGTGTGCAAACTTGATGAACAAGTTGAGGATATCCGCAATGCGATAACCTTTTGCAAAACACTTCCCGAGGTGGATGCAGAGCACATCGGCTTGCTCGGCTGGGGTATGGCAGCAGGACTTGTGGCAAAAGCAGCAGCCCAGGATAAGCGCGTAAAAGCTGTTGCAGGACTCAACGGTTTTTATTGCGGTGCAAGATGGCTGCAGCAAGTTATGTCTTATGCTGATTTTGTAAAAATCCAGAATGAAATAGAAGTAGAAAAAAGGCGTTTCGTACTTGAAGGTACTAGAAGATACAGCGATCCATTCCGCTTTTACCCATTGGATCCTTCCACAGACTCTGTGGTACGCGATAATCTATATACTGTGGAGGGCTACGGCCAAGAAATCTCATTGGAAGTAGGCCAGTCCCTGTTAGAATTCAACGCAGAGAAGAATATTCACGACATCACCGTGCCTATGTTTATTGGACATGGGAAAGATAATCTGCTGCACCCTATAACTGAAGCAGAGTTGTTTTTTCAAAAGCTTCGCTGCGAAAAAAGATTTTATGTAATTGATGGCAAACACAATGATTTCATGTTCGATGATCACCCCGTATTTTTGGAATTGGTAGATGCTCTTGCTGACTTTTTTAAGATTCTTTAAGTATAGCGCGCACAAAAAATATAAGGAGGTTTCATTATGTCTAGCACACCCGTTTCAGTTACCCAAAATGAAAGAATAAGTTGGTTAACAGTTATTAAAATTGCAGGTGTCTTTGTATCTTGGGCAATAGGTTCAGGTTTTGTAACAGGACAAGAAACATTACAGTATTTTTGTGGTTATGGCATTTACGGTTATGCAGGGATTGCCATTGCTATGCTATTGCATGCTTATCTTATTGTATCATTTTTTAAATTAGGCTATGAAAAAAGATTCAGCAGACCCTTAGAAATTTTTACTTATTATTGTGGTGAAAAGATAGGCAAGGTTTTCCAAGTTTTAGCATTAGGTCTTATGTTTTCTGCACCGGTAGTTATGATTTCAGGCTTTGGTGCAGCCCTAAATCAACATTTCGGAATCTCATCTTCTCTTGGGAGTATTATTTTAGGTGTGCTTTGTTTGATCACGATTATTCTAGGATTGCGAAAGCTGGTGGATATAATAGGAACCATGGGGCCATTTATTATCGTACTTGCACTTGGCACCGGTATGTACTATTTATTTAATAATATTGATGGCTTGAAGCATGGTATTGAAATTGCACCTACTTTGAAAATGAGCCGTATTGCACCTACATGGTGGCTAGCGGGACTCTATTATACTACTTGCACTCCTATGCATTCTGCACCCTTCTTTGCGGCGACGGCAACTACTGTAAAGGTGAAGAAAGAAGCAGTTTATGGTGGTATTCTTGGTGTTATTCTTTATGGTCTTGGTGGAACAACGATGTTTAGCGCAACATTTACAAATATTGAAGTTCTTAGTCAGCAAATGATTCCAAATCTATATATTGCAAATAGCATTTCTACTATTTTGGGTTATGCATTTATACTGGTAATTTTCCTTGGCATATACTCTTCTTGTGTTCCATCTATGTTTGCACTTTGCGTTTCCTTTAGAAAGGAAAAAACCCATGATTATAATGTTTTTGCAACAGTGCTGGTAACAGTCTCTGTATTGTGCTCACTGCTACTTCCTTTTGATAAGCTTTTAGGCTTGGTTTATGGAGCTTATGGTGTAATTGGTGGTGTATTTGTTCTATTTATTATTGCAAAGCAATACCAAGAAAAAAAGGCGAAATACAACTAGAAAGGTATATATTATGAATAAATTTAAAATGGCACTGATTCAAATGGAATGCAAATTTTGCGATATCCAATATAATGTTGGAAGAGCAGAAGAAAAGATTCGCGAAGCCCATGCCAATGGAGCTCAATTTGTTTGTCTTCCCGAAGGATTCAATACCGGATATTATTGCTTTGGATATGAAAAAATGAAGCAAATTGCCGAACCCATAGATGGAGATACCATTACTCGTATGAGGTCATTGGCAAAGGAGTTAAATATTTATATAGTTGCTCCAATTATGCTCGCTGTAGCTACAGGGATAGTGCAGAATTCTGCAGTTATGATTGATGATGAAGGTAAGATCCTAGGAGACTATTCCAAAACTCATCTAGTGGGACAAGAGCAGCTTTATCTGCAAAGGGGGAGAGAGTATCCAGTTTTTCATACTAAATATGGAAAGTTTGGAATTGTAATATGTTATGATATATGTTTTCCTGAAACCACAAGGATACTTGCACTCAAAGGAGCTGATTTAATTATTTGTCCTGCTGCATGGCGTGATGGCTCCTATTTTAAAGACTGGATGAATAAGGTTTCTATGGTTCGAGCCCTGGATAATACGGTTTATATAGCTCTCATTAATTGTACCGGGGTATTGCCGGATTCGCCGTTTTGTGGCTCTACACAATTTGTGGATCCTATCGGAAATGTTATGGCAATGTGTTCGGTTGATAAGGAGGAGATCCTATATCAGGATATTGATATGGGTCGCGTGTATAAGGAAAGGATGGACAACACAATACTGATTGATCGTCATCCTGATGATTATGAATTGCTTGCCAAATTGTAATAATTAATCAAGACCACAAATATTTACTATTGAGTCGAAGAAAGCTTTGGCTCAATAGTTATTTAAGGGGATTGAATAATGCGAAATTGTAGTAGAACTCAAGCTGCAGAATTATTATATGGTGCTTACGATTTGCATGTTCATACAGCACCATCACATTTCCAGCGTTCTTTGGATGATTTTGAGCTTTTGGAACAAGCCGAGGAATACGGTATGGCGGGAGTTCTTATAAAATCACATTATGAGCCTACAGGTGCCCGTGCGGTGTTGGTAAACCGCAGGTACTCCGATTTTAAGGCGAGAGCATATGGTGCTGTGGCACTGAATCATCCTGTCGGCGGGTTAAACCCCTACGCGGTGGAAAGTGCACTAAAGATGGGGGCCTCCTATGTGTGGATGCCTACACGGGATTCATATCACTGCCTTTTAAGCGGCAATATGCCGGGAGACTTCTTTTCTCGCCCTGGAATCCGTGTGATGGATGAAAGCGGCTGTCTGCGAAGTGAGGTTTACGATATTTTTGATGTTGTAAAAAAGTATGATGCCTGTCTCGGGACAGGCCATTTAAGCCCGGAGGAATCTATGCTGCTTTGCTCCCAGGGAAGAAAGCGCGGAGTCCGGATGGTGCTGACCCATCCCGAATGGCAGCGTACGGTTGTTTCGCTTCCAGTTCAGAAGCAGTTGATGCAGAAGGGTGTGCTGATTGAGAAGAATTGGATTAACATTTGTGAAGGAGCATGCACCGCAGAATATATGGCTCACACCATACGAATTCTTGGCTCGAAGCATGTCTATCTGGCTACCGATAGAGGACAAGCTGGCTTCGAGAGTCCTGCAGAGGGAATGCTGCGTTTCATTGAAACGCTTTTGTCCTGCGGTATTACTGAACCGCAAATTACCGACATGATCGTTCGTGTTCCTCAGGAAGTGATCCACCCCACTCTTTAAGGACAATGGATATGTGCAATGAAGTAGAAGGGAGGAAGATATTTTGGTGCATTTAACCGATTATGAAAAACAAATGCTGGACGGTCAAATGGGAAAATTCAAACAAAAGGCTATGCAGTTTATAGTACGTTATGCAGAGGTGCTTGGCGCCGAGGAGTTGTGCCAGATTTCCCGTGCGACATTGTTTATTGGTGCGCAGCATTATCTGGATTGCTATGCAGAGGACACCGACTACAAAAAGATATTCTCGGAGTTTTATCTGTGCAGTGATGAAATCGTAGAGCTCGGGGAGGTATCTGAGTGCTGTAAGACACAGACCTGTGCGGCCTGCTGCGATTTGAGAGAGTATGAGCGTACCCATCTATCCAGGGAATTTCATGAACGAAATCGCAAATATCTGGAGGCAACAAAAGAAATGGGAGTAAAAATAGTAGATTCCTGTACTCCCTATTACGTGGGTTGGGTGCCGATGATGGGGGAGCATTTTGTTACGACAGAGTCGAGCAATGTGGTCATCAGCAATACGATCTTTGGAGCCTGCGGTAATTCCGACGGAGTTGAAGCTGCAGTATGCGCGGCTATTACCGGCAGAATTCCGAAATGGGGAATGCATATCAAGGAGAATCGCTATGCGACTTGTGTATTTACCTTGGATTTTGAAGTGGAGACACAAATGGAGTGGGATCTGCTGGGCTTTACACTGGGCCGTCTGCTTCCCAAGCATGAGGTGCCTGTGATCGTAAATGGATTAAAAAATGCTGAAATCAATAGGATGCGCCAATTGTGCGCATCACTTTCTGTGACAAGTGCTGCGGAAATATGTCACATCGTCGGCCTTACACCAGAGGCTCAAACACTGGATATGGCACTTGGAGGGAAAAAACCGAGGCATCAAATCCATGTTACCGAAAAGGATATGGAGGAATCACTCTCTATTCTGTGCGACAAGGGAAGCAGCAAGGTCGACTTTGTCAGCATAGGCTGCCCGCATATTTCTCTTGATGAAATTCGCGAGATTGCCCTTTATGTAAAAGGAAAAAAGCTGCCTGAGGGTGTTGAACTGCAGATATGGACAGACTATGCAACCAAGGAGATGGCAGCAGTCAACGGTTACACCAAGCTGATTGAGGACACCGGAGCTGCGCTCCTGACAGGATCCTGCCCCATTGTCATGCGTGAAGACAGCCACAGGCATGCGACTGCTATGGTAATGTTCGGTGCGAAACAGGCTTTCGGCATAAGACATCAGACAAAAGTGCCTGTCTACTACGGAGAGGTTTTCAGCTGCATTGATGCTGCATATAACGGCAGATGGGAGGAAGGCTAATGAACACATTTAGATTGAAAGCCCGCGGTGCATATCCAGGAATCGCAGAAGGTCCTGCTGTTGTTTGCCCCGACAGTATAGCCGGAAATTCCGGTGCATTGGGAGATACCGATGGTGTCATCTACGAGAAGGGTAATGTCAATTACGGAGTTTGCATCAACGATGCGATTTTGGTTGTCCCGTGTGCTAAGGGTTCCAACGGTTTTTCAGCACACTTTAAGGGCGCTCAGATTGCAGGCGTAAAGCCTGCGGGATGGATTTCCACCCGCATGGATGCCCGTCTAGGTGTTGCAGTTGCAAGTATGGGTATTCCTGCTGTTACCGATTTTGCCGATGATGAAGATCCGGTAGTAAAAATCAAAACAGGAGACTGGATAAAAATTGATGGTGCTACAGGAGAGGTGCTCATTACGTTTAAATATTGAAGAATTAATTAGTTGAAAATGAATATAGAAGTATAAATAAAATAATATCATTGAGCATATTGACAAATAGCGATAAAATAGTTAGAATTCTAATAGTAAGAATTCTAACTATTTGTTTTTGGAGGTAACCAATGAAGCACGAGAAGCTTAAAGAACTTTTTTATCTGATGTTTGAATTTATGCCTCTATATAACCAGACCATGGGGAGTATATATCGCAAAGACTATGATGTTGAGCCGCGTTTAAACAAAAATCAGAAAAAAGCGCTTTTTATGATTAAAAAACAGGGGAAAATAATACCGTCTGCGCTCGGAAGGGCCCTGGATATGCAAAGGGGAAGCCTGACCACCTTGGTGGATTTACTGGAAAAGCATGAATTTGTAAACCGTGCAACTGATAATGATGACAGGCGAAAGCTCTGGCTTTTTTTGACTCCGAAAGGAGAGGAATATATCTCGGCCTTGATGAGCAACTATGAAAAAGAGTTCGCGCAGATGTTTGACAAGATCGATCAGGAAGACATCTCGAAGATGATCGACAGCATCGGTTTCAGCAGAAATATCTTAAGAGACATAAAAGAGACAGGAGGAGTATTATGCAGATAGTTGAAAGAGAAAAATTACTGGGAGAAAGCGAAATACCCAAGCTGCTGCTCAAGTTTTCCATACCGGCTATAGTGGGAATGCTGGTCAATGGACTTTATAACTTTGTTGATATGGTTTTCATAGGAAATGGAGTAGGCCCTTTAGGTATAGCCGGGGTTAGAATGGGCTTTCCCATAATAGTTATTAATATGGCTTTCTCCATGTTGATCGGTATAGGTGCTAATTCACTTATATCTATAAGATTGGGGCAGAAGAGGAAGGAAGATGCAGAGCTGATATTAGGCAATGCTCTGGTAAGTATGATAATCATAGCTGCTTTGCTGACTATAGCTGGATTGATATTCATGAATCCCCTTCTCAAGATTTTTGGAGCCAGTGAAGATGTAATGCCCTATGCTCAAGGCTATTTGAGCATAATACTTTATGGAGCAATATTTCAGATGATCGGAATGGGAATGAATAATTTCATCAGAGGGGAAGGCAATCCCAAGATCGCAATGATCACAATGCTTATTGGAGCAATACTTAACACCATACTCGATCCCATTTTTATATTTGTATTTAAATGGGGAATACAGGGGGCAGCCCTTGCGACTATATTATCTATGGCCGTTTCTGCGATCTGGGTGCTATATTACTTCCTTTATGGCAAAAGCCTTTTGAAGATTAGAAAGCCTAACTTGAAAATAAGAAAAGATATTATTAAATCCATAGTCACCATAGGTTTAGCGCCTTTCTCCATGCAGCTGGCCTCCAGCGTATTGATAATTTTCATGAACAAGGGCCTGTCATATTATGGAGGAGATATTGCAGTATCAGCTATGGGTATAATCAATAACGTAGCCATGATATTCATGATGGTGGTATTTGGTATAAATCAGGGAGCCCAACCTATTATAGGCTTCAATTATGGAGCCCAAAAATATGATAGAGTGAAAACCGCCTTAAAATATGCTATAGGGGCTGCGACGATAGTTGTCACCATAGGCTTTATATCGACCAGGCTGTTCTCAGCTCAGATAATCGGGATTTTCAGCAATGATCCTGAGTTGATCGCTCTTGGCGCTAAAGGCTTGAGGAGAGTTTTATTATTTATGCCCATAATAGGCTTTCAGGTAGTGAGCTCCGCCTATTTCCAGGCTGTAGGAAAGCCAAAGCAGTCCATGCTCCTGAGCCTTTCACGTCAGGTGCTCATACTGATACCTATGATATTGATATTGCCTAAGTTTATGGGTCTGGAAGGCCTCTTTACGGCAGGTCCCATATCTGACTTATTTTCATCGATACTGACCGCCTTATTCTTGGTCTTTGAGCTGAAGCATTTGGACAAACAGCATGAAAATGAAAGGGTAAATACTGATCCGCGATTGGGAGACATCTAGGTGATTGACAAGTGCGGGTATCAATATTATAATGTTTGTTAATACTATTTACAGGCTATGAAGGGAAGCAAAATACAGCTTTTGTTTTAGAGAGTCGGCGGAAGGTGGGAGCCGATACGAGGTTGTATGGAGGAACGTCCCGGAGCATCTGACCGAAATCCAATGGAGAGTAGGCTCAGACGGTGCCCGCCGTTATTGGGTTTGAGCAGGCCTAGCAGGCAAGCAGGGTGGTACCGCGGAATATTATCTTTCGTCCCTTTATGGGGGGGCGAGAGATTTTTATTTTTTTGTTAAAGGGAGACGGAGACCAGGCCAAGACACGGAATATTTCACGGATTTTCACGGCAGGTATATTATGTTGATCTATCAAGATAGTGCAGAGGAGATTGAAAACCATGTTAATCCGTGTTAACCGTAACCAAAATCAAATTAGGAGGTTATATAAAATGAAAACAGTATATGTAAAAAGCTTATACAGGGATACCGAAAGCTATGCAGGAAAATCCATTACAGTAGCAGGCTGGGTAAGGAATATAAGGGTATCAAAGAATTTTGGCTTTATAGAGCTTTACGACGGAAGCTTTTTTAAGAGTGTTCAAGTCGTATTCGGCGAAGAACTGGATAACTTCAAAGATATAGCAAAGCTGAACATAAGCTCATCTCTTTATGTCGAAGGCAAGCTTGAGCTGACTCCGGGAGCAAAGCAGCCCTTTGAGATAAAGGCAGAAAAGATTGTGATAGAAGGGCTGTCCACACCGGATTATCCTTTGCAAAAGAAGAGGCATACTATGGAATACTTAAGGACGATAGCTCATCTAAGACCCAGGAGCAACACCTTTTCTGCCGTATTCAGGGTGAGATCCCTGGCAGCCTTTGCAATACACAAATTCTTCAACGAAAGAGGCTTTGTGTATGTTCATACCCCACTCATAACCGGGAGTGACGCCGAAGGGGCAGGCGAGATGTTCAGAGTAACTACCCTTGATCTTGATAACCTGCCAAGGACCCAGGACGGCAAAATAGACACTAAAGAAGACTTCTTTGGCAAGGAAACCAATCTGACAGTTAGCGGACAGTTGGAGGCAGAGACATTCGCTTTGGCTTTCAGAGATGTATACACCTTTGGACCGACTTTTAGGGCAGAAAACTCCAACACTGCACGGCATGCAGCAGAGTTTTGGATGATAGAGCCTGAAATAGCCTTTGCAGATTTGGAAGACAACATGGCATTAGCAGAGGACATGATGAAATATGTGATAAGCTATGTATTGGAGAATGCCCCCGAAGAGATGGCATTTTTCAACCAGTTTATAGACAACACCTTGCTGGAAAGGTTAGATAACATAGTGAACTCTGACTTTGGCAGAGTGACCTACACAGAAGCTGTGGATTTGCTGAAAAAATCGGGCAAGGAATTCGAATATCCGGTAGAATGGGGAATAGATCTTCAGACAGAACATGAAAGATACCTGACAGAGCAGATATTTAAAAAGCCGGTGTTTGTTATCAATTATCCTAAAGAGATCAAAGCCTTCTATATGAGGCTTAATGACGACAATAAGACGGTAGCTGCTATGGATCTGCTGGTGCCCGGAATCGGAGAAATCATAGGAGGCAGCCAGAGAGAAGAAAGATACGAAGTCCTGGAAAAGAAAATGGAAGAACTGGGATTCAATAAGGAAGACTACTGGTGGTATATGGAGCTGCGCAAATACGGCGGAACCAAACATGCTGGCTATGGTTTGGGCTTCGAGAGAATGATCATGTATCTGACAGGAATAGGCAACATCAGAGACGTAATACCCTTCCCGAGAACGGTAGGAAGTGCAGAATTTTAATATAGTGTAGCGGAGAATTAATTCTCCGCTATTTTGTTTTATTTAGGAAAGCATGTTGAAGAGCTAACATATATGGTATAATATGGACAATATGTTGCAATATTTTGACAACGAATGAATAGGGACAGCTGTCAGTAAAATGGCCCAACGACCGGCACAGGATGCATTTTATATGAAATGTCTATTTCAAAAGATGAGTGGCAAATAAAAAATAAGTAGTCACATACCTTCACCGGGTGCGAGCACCGGCAAGGGGTATCCCTTATAAGGCCGGTTCAGATATGGCGGCAAGCCGAGACATTATCTGCAATACTGATGAAAGGAAAAATAGAACGGGGTTGAATTTAAGATGGGTGAAACAGATATAAGAAAACATATACCTACTTTAGAAGAAGCAAAAATCCTATTAGACCATGGACGAAAATTAAATCCAGGTAAATGGATAGAACATTCAATGTATGTAGGTAAAGCCGCACAATTAATTGCACAGGATTGTTATAATCTGGACCCTGAGACGGCACTCATTTTAGGTATATTACACGACATTGGGAGAAGATTTGGGGTTACAAGCATGAGGCATAGTATAGTAAGTAAATGAAACGTTGACCATGCGTAAACGTTAGGCGTAATCGGCCGGTGAGCCACTGTGTCATGCGTGGATTGCTGGGGAAGGTATCACAATAAATTTATATTATATTTGGCGGAGAAGAGAGGTTAATTATGAGTATACGAATATGTAGGCTTACCCCCGAACTGTTAGATGATTATCTGTATTTTTTTGAAAATGTAGCCCATACAGATAATAAGGAATGGGATCGTTGTTATTGCCTTAATTACTGTAGTGAAGCTAATGCGGGTAGGGATTTTTCATCTCTGGATGTAAGGAGAGAATATGTAATAAAGTATGTTAAAAGCGGAAAAATACAAGGCTATTTAGCATATTGTGAGAATAAGGTTGTCGGATGGTGCAATGCTAATCGCAAATCAGACTGTTTGAAATGTGGGGGTTGGCAGCTAATATCAAAGAATGATAAAGCTTATGATTCAAATTTAAAAATTAAATCAATATTTTGCTTTACTGTGGCACCCGATATGCGAAGAAAAGGTATTGCGATACAGCTTTTAAGCTGCGTCTGTGAAGAAGCCATACAAGATGGTTTTGATTACATAGAAGCTTATCCAAATAAAAGGGAAAGCAATGTATATTATGATTATGTTGGCCCATTAGATTTATATAAAAAGTTTGGATTCGCTTTATATAAGGAGACAGACCAAAGATTTGTGATGCGAAAACGCCTGTAGCTTTATAAGGCACCACACCGCTTATTGCGAAGCAATTTTTTTTGGGTACGAGGTGCGTAGCCTAGGGTCACTTCTATGTGGTCTTGGTACGAGTGTTATAGCAGAGCTCTGGGGTCTGACCCAAAAGGAATACCCTAACCCTCGTACCCCGTACCCCGTGCCTCGCAGCCATAAAAAATACTGCGTATTTTTTATATATTGTACAATAGATAAACAGGACTTTGTGAGGTTTGGAGGAGCGATGTTTTGGCGGCCTCTTAATAGGTAAGGCCTCCAAGATTATATATAAACTAGGAGGTATTTATGAAGGAAATAATTTTGTGTGATGATACAGATTTATTGGACGTTATATTATTATGTCAGGAATATTCTTTAGGTATTGAGGTACAATCATTTTATGATCCAGAGTACCTTGAAAAAGAGATTGATGGATTAAAAAAACATATTGATGCTATAAAAAATGTTAAAAGCAAATCAGTCCATGGTCCTTTTGCGGATTTATGTCTGGGTAGTTCTGATAAGATGATTAGAGAGGTAACAAGGAACAGATTTGAGTATGCTTATGGTGCCGCTAAAAAATTGAAGGCTCAAAATCTTGTGTTACATCATGGGTATGTGCCTAAGACAAGCTACCCACCAAATTGGATAAAAAGAAGCTTTAAGTTTTTTGATGATTTTTTTGCAAATAAGAGTAATGATATTAAAATACATTTGGAAAATGTTTTAGAATTTGATAGTGATATGTTATTTGAGGTGGTTGAGGGACTACAAGGTAAAAATATTGATGTTTGTTTGGATATAGGTCATGCTCATTGCAATTCTAAGATTTCAGTTGTTGAATGGATAAAGAGGTTAAAAGGTAAGATAGGTTATGTACATATGCATGATAATAATGGTTTTGAAGATGAACACTTAGGATTGGGGATGGGGAATATTCCTTTAGATGAAGTATGTGAGGCTTTAGAACAATATTCTCCTCAAGCTATTTGGGCAATTGAGTCTAAAACTGATCATATACAAAAAAGTATAGATTGGATGGTGACGCGAGGATACATAAAATAAAGAGTTTACCATGCGTGACTACCCTAACTTAATGGGGTATGGTCAATCGCCCAAAACCAATATTCTTGCAAGGACGCTGGAGAAAAGGCTTTAGAATGGGTGCTGCCAAACGTGAGGTAGAGGTACTACAAGGTACAAGGAATTATGAAAGACTCATAGTGCTTTGAGGCCGAAAAAGCTGCCTACATAAGGAAGGAGTCGTCGGCAGGTAACTTGGCTGTCTTACCTTAACTGTGCAATCCCGCGCTATAGGTGAGAGCTCATTCGCAAGCCGGCAAATTTACTTATAATATTAAAAATGGAGATAAATATGAAGCTAAACATAAAAAGGATGAATTATGAAGAAGCAAATGAAATTTCAAAATGGATTTACCAAGAGCCATATTCAATTTATAGCTATGATGGAAGTGATAGCTGCATAAGAGAACTACTTGATGGTAATTACTTTTCTGCTGCTGACGAAGAGAATAAGCTTTTAGGATATTATTGTTTTAATGAATCTGCTCAAGTTCCAGCAGGTAAACAATTTGGTGTTTATGATGATGAAGATTTAATCGACGTTGGTTTGGGAATAAGGCCTGATTTATGTGGGCACCGTAAGTTGGTATTTGAGTAAATATTCTAGATGAAGAATTATATCAGATGAGGTTAGATATATGGGCAATATCGTTGGTAAGTTAATTATAAAGTTAAGCTGCATTCATCTAAATTGATTTACATTAATAGAAAATGCGATTTATGAATTAAGCATAACAAATCCGATAAATCGAAATCTGAAGGGGGAATTTGAGTATGAAAAAGATAGCAGTAGTTATTTACCCGTACTTTTCTTTACAAGAAATCACTACACTAACTTCTTGCTTAAAAATATGGTTTGGTAAAGATATAGATTATTTGGGTAGTGAGCTAAATATTTATGAAAGTGAAGAAGGCTTTCAGGTCACACCTACAAAAACTTTTAATGATGTAGATTTAGATGATTACAGCTGTGTTATATTGCCTGGAATCATTAATCCTTTGCCTGCTTTATATGATAACCGGCTTATTAATTTTCTTTCCGGATTGAAAGACAAAGACATTTTAATAGCATCAATATCAAGTTCTCCGCTTTTGTTAGCTAAAGCAGATCTATTAAGTGAAGTAAAATTTACAGCCGGTATCTTTATGCAAATGGTTGATGTATTCTCATTCATTAAAAAGGAAAATTTCATTCATCAACCTATAGTAAAAGACAAGAATATTATTACTGCAATCGGTTTTGCTTTTAGAGAGTTTGCACAGCTTGTTTTAAATGAATTGGGGTTAGATGTAGGTGAGTCATTTATGCTCCCTGTTACTAAAGAATATACAGAAGATGAACTAACGTTTTACTGGGAAAATGATGATTATCAAGAATTTTTAGAGGAATTAGAAGGATATCAAAATTAATAGGGATTAAAAATTCCAAGTTATGGAGCAATATTAGAATATTGAAGGGATGTGTTTGTGATCAGAAAAATAATGCTAACATTTTTATTTCTCACTTTTTTAGTTGCTACTATTGGGTGTAGCAGTGCCACTAATACTCCTAAGAAAATAAATAGTACAGAAACAAGTTCCGCCATGTTCAACCTTCAAGATTATTAACTCCTTAATTGGTCTTGAGACCAAAGTGTTGGAGGATGAAAGCACCAGTTTTAAATGGGATGGAACAGATTATTCAATTGAGTCATGGAATAAGGACCAAACGTTGAAATCTGCTGTTTCCAACTCAGTAGTTTGGTATTTTCAAATCCTTGCATCAAAGATTGGCGAAGACAAGATGCAGGATTATATTAATAGAACGGACTATGGAAACAAAGATATTTCTGGCGGTATAACAAAATTTTGGCTTCAATCCTCTTTGAAGATATCACCCATAGAGCAAGTAAATATCTTAAGAAAATTTTACGATTATCAATTGCCTTTTTCCAAAAGGAATATAGATATTGTTAAGGATGTTATCGTTTTAACTACTGAAAATGGAATTAAGTTATCAGGGAAGACGGGTTCAGGTTCAAAACCGGAAAATAACACACCGGAATCAAAATATATAAATGGTTGGTTTGTCGGGTACATTGAAAATTCTTAAGGATAAAAATTATTTATAAACAACTTGGAGGAATAGATATGTCTTTAACCATTTTCAGGTGTGGGATAAGATATATTGAAGGGCGAATATGGCCGACATCCAGCCTGGGTTTTAAATAAGAGGTGTATGAAATGTATACTGTAGTAGAAAGAAAAGATGCTTTAGAAAAATTGATTGAAATCATTTCATCTATGCCAAATGTTGAAGGCTGTCTTTTGGTTGGCTCTGGTGCAATTGGGTTTACTGATGAATGGTCGGTTATAGATGTATCTGTAGTTGTTTATCCGGAAGAGAATACACGAGCAGTTTGGGATGAGTTAAACAAGAAGATATTAGATAGGTTTAGCATTTACAAGTATTTGCTTAATGAGTATGGATAAATAATTACATTACAGTTATTCTGCTTAAAAATTTTTTAGAGATTGATGTTGGCGTGATATCGTTAAATAACCTATCTGCTAAGCGGGGATACTGGAAGGTGCTGTTTGATAAGTCCGGCAGAGTAGCAGATAAAATGAAGAATACATGGGAGAATGGGAAGTATCCTATTCTAAGTGTTGAGATTGAACAAAGTCTTAGCAGCTTTCGGGACCATTTTAAGAATGCTGCCTTTGCAATTAAAAGAAATAAATCATACAGAGCAGTGAAAGAATTAGAAAAGATCCGGAATGAAATTGTTCGGTTGAAGGCTATGCAGGAAGATAAGATATCCAAGCACTACAGGGATGTGGATGAAATGGAATCCTGGTTTATTAAACGGTTTGAAAATACTTTTTTTGGGGAAATAGATATTGCAAGCCTTACTAATTGTTTTGTTAGTTTATTATACTTGTACTTTGAGGTGGTTAAAGACATGTATGGAAATTGTGAAGTTAATGAATATGAGGCAAAATTAAGGGATTTTTTATATGAATTAGGAATAATGAATTAAAAAATTGACATCGGGGTCAGGGACATCAAGACGTTACAGCACAGACCGAGCAAATGATGTGTCGTTTTGCCGCAATTTATGAAAGGTTTAGGTTTTATAAAATATTGCTTCATATAGTAAAAAATGCGACACAGTCCAAGGTTACGGAGAACACGGATTTTCACGGAATCTTTCACAGATTTACACTGAAGGGATGGCACAAGAGCAAACAGAAAGTGAACCCCATAATCCCGAACATGAGGCATACCATGCTATTTAAGGAACCTAAATGTTGCATATAAAAAAATTATTCCGTGTAAATCAGTGCTAAATCAGTGTTAATCCGTGTTCACCGTTTCCTGTCGTATTTTTGATATGTTCTGCCACAACAGTAAGATATTATGGCGTATTAAATAATAGGGGGAAGGGCATGAAAGATAATAAAAAATTCATTTATTATACTATTTTTATTATTCTATTTGTATCAAGCGTAATCTACTTTTATCCTAAAAAGTTAAGATTAGATTATAACGGAATAATATATAGGCTAGGAGATAGCAATTATTCGGAAAAAATTAAGGTGAGTATTAATGGCTATCTTTCAAAGGGATTAATTAAAGGTGATAAATTTCAGGGAATATTAATCATAGGAGATAAACAGCTGTCGAAGATAAATATTAGATTTGATAGTGCTGATAAGGATGATTTACTTTATTTTGATGAGAATACAGGTGACTTTACATCATACGGGCAAATTTATTCAAGTGATATGAAGAAAGGTCTTACAATAAGCGTTTTTGAACAATGCGGACAAAAAGAAGGAGTGAGGAGATGGTCAAGTAAGGATGGCCTAATTATTTCTGCTCCAGCAAATAATAGAAATGAGGCTTTGGATATATCAAATAAATTGATGAAAGGTATTTTGAATTAAGCCACATTCTTTATATTGCGTATAAAAGAAAATTTGAAGCCGCATCATCATTGCTGTTCTTGCCTTTGAGGGACTCGATCCACTGTGTAACAATGTTTCTGCACAAGGGTGCGGGGTAGCAAGCCCATGAAGCAAAGCGCTAGAGAGCGGTCATGAAGCCTACCGCACCACATCGCTTCACCGGATGACAAGCACTACCAGGAAGAGGACCCTGTTAGTCCGGTTCAGGGACGTTGCAGACACGAGAGTTATATGACATGCGGCGGAAAAGACCGTCGCGTTCTGCAACAGATTTGTTAAAGCAGGTCTATAGAGTAACTGTAGCGCGTATCGTAGAATAAGACGAATTAAAAGTTAAATATTTTATAGTCATATTATATGAGGAGGCTTAGAATGCTAAAGGTAAGACAAATTTCAAGTGACTATGCAAATATTGTTCATAATATACAAAAAAAATCATTTGAGCCATTGCTTAATAAATATCATGATTATGAAATTAATCCTGCAATGGAAAGTGTTGAGCAAATCAGAGAAAAGATTGATAGAGCCAATACGATAGCATATATTTTTGAGCTTAATGATATTTATGTGGGATGGGTCAGAGTAATGAAATTGGAAGATATGACATATAAAATTTCAGCTTTGTGTGTTCTTCCAGAATACCAAAATAGAGGAATTGCACAAGAAGCATTGAAACAAATAGAAAGTTCTCATTTAAATGCACAAAAATGGACTTTAGATACAATAATTCAAGAAAAGAGAAACTGCCATTTATATGAAAAATTGGGATATGTAAAAGTCGGCGAACTAGAGCAAATAAATGAAAGAATGGCAGTTGTTAAATATGTGAAAATTTGCAGAGCATGAAGTAGGAGCGCCATATTAATTCCCCGGGTGCGAGCATCGCCAAGGGGTACTCCTTATATGTCCGGCTCAGCAACATTGGAGATGCCAGACGTTATATACCATTCAGCGTTTAAGTTCGGCACCATAGAAGAGTTTGGAGTATCCAAACATATTAGTGTAAATGGGATGTGAATATATGAGTAAGAAAATAATAATTTTCACGATAATAATTATCTGTAGCTTTCTCTTTTCATCCTGTGCCCGGGAATCAATCATCAATCCAAAAAACTTGAATATTGACACCATTCAACTAAGTTATGGTAGTAATATCAAAGATATAACAGATAAATCAAAGATTGATTCTTTAATAAAGATATTGGATGATATTAAATATCCTCTCAAAAACTAAAATCAAGTCACTGAACGGCATATAACAAATATATTCCTGCAAGGGTGCGTAAGCAAAGCACCTGAGGTGTAACCGCACCCACCAGCGACCCTAAGAGGCGCTGCTCTAAGGGTTCCTATGTCAGAAATATCAAAACATTATATGACATGCGGCGGAAAAGATTTGAACAGAATTGTACGGCGTAGGACATGGTTGTAAAATTGTCTGTTTTGAGAAGGGGAGTATAAGAAAATGAACAATGATCTTGAGAAAATTGGGCAAACAGCTCAGGGCTTATCTAAAAGTCCTTTAGGTATTATTGCGCTCTTTATAGTACTTGTCTATGGATTTGCAGCATTGGTTACAACATTCGCTAGCTCGCTCACCTCATTTGAGAGATTACCACTAATCTATTTTCTTGTTATCTTTCCAGTTTTAGTACTTGGGGTATTTGCATGGCTGGTTAGTCGTCATTCTAGTAAATTATATAGTCCTGGTGATTACAAAAATGAAGAGAATTATATTAAAATGCAATTAAATGTAGCAACTGCTTTAGCAACCGCAACGGCTCGTAGCAAACAGTCAAAACAGGAAGCTAACATTCACGAAATTATCAATGCCGTTGAACAAATTCCATATACTATTCGGACATATGCTCAACCTTGGAATAATAGAATTCTTTGGGTTGATGACAAGCCCGAGAATAACGTTTATGAACGGAAAGCTTTTGAGGAACTAGGAATATCATTTTCACTTGCACTTTCTACAAGCCAAGCACTAGAATTTTTAAAACATAATAAATTTGCAGCAATTATTTCAGATATGGGAAGAACCGAAGGACCACTAGAAGGATATGTATTACTTGAACATGTTCGGAATCAAGGTGACATAACGCCTTTCTTTATTTATGCCGGTTCTAACCTCCCAGGACATAGAGAAGAAGCTCTAAAAAGAGGGGCACAAGGAAGTACTAATAATGCACAAGAGTTATTTACCTTAGTTACAAAGGCCATACTTGAGAAAACACAATAATTTAACTCAATAACAATTACCTCTAGAAGGCAGACAATGAGCCAAAGCCTGAGGGAATATGCATGTAATAACCAGACTAGGGATTACAAATTCCAAGTTATGGAGCAATATTAGAATATTGAAGGGATGTGTTTGTGATCAGAAAAATAATGCTAACATTTTTATTTCTCACTTTTTTAGTTGCTACTATTGGGTGTAGCAGTGCCACTAATACTCCTAAGAAAATAAATAGTGCAGAAAAAGTTCTAAATGAGGATTTAAGCAAGTATTTTACTGGATATGAGGGGAGCTTTGTATTATTTGATAAGAATAAGAATGAATACACGATATTTAATCAACCCAAAAGTCAAAAACAAGTTCCGCCATGTTCAACCTTCAAGATTATTAACTCCTTAATTGGTCTTGAGACCAAAGTGTTGGAGGATGAAAGCACCAGTTTTAAATGGGATGGAACAGATTATTCAATTGAGTCATGGAATAAGGACCAAACGTTGAAATCTGCTGTTTCCAATTCAGTAGTTTGGTATTTCCAAATCCTTGCATCAAAGATTGGCGAAGACAAGATGCAGGATTATATTAATAGAACGGACTATGGAAACAAAGATATTTCTGGCGGTATAACAAAATTTTGGCTTCAATCCTCTTTGAAGATATCACCCATAGAGCAAGTAGATATCTTAAGAAAATTTTACGATTATCAATTGCCTTTTTCCAAAAGGAATATAGATATTGTTAAGGATGTTATCGTTTTAACTACTGAAAATGGAATTAAGTTATCAGGGAAGACGGGTTCAGGTTCAAAACCGGAAAATAACGCACCGGAATCAAAATATATAAATGGTTGGTTTGTCGGGTACATTGAAAATAATGAAGAGGTTTACTTTTTTGCAACAAATATTGAAGCTGATGAAGCAACAGAAAAAAGTGCCGGAGGACAAGAGGCTAAAGAAATAACATTGAAAATTCTTAAAGATAAAAATTATTTATAAATGACTTGAAGGAATAGATATTTCTTTAATCATTTTCAGGTGTGGGATAAATGAAATTAGATACATTGAAGAGGCGATTAACAATGTTAAGGGTGAAGAAGTTATTAGTATCAACCTTAATATTACTGATGATTTTAAGCATAACAGTAGGATGTCAGGTAAAAGAAACAAAGGATTACTATATAAATGAGAAATATGGCTTTACTTTTGAAATTCCATCTAGCTGGCAAGGTAAATTTAAGGTCATTGAAAATGATAAAAGCATTGAATGATCCTCCGATGGCCGGCGAATTATTAGCTGAAAAGGGTGAGAAAGCATATGTTCTTTATACACCTTTAGATGTTGCAATTACGGATGAGGAGAAGGTCTTTAACAGAACTGAAAAAGACTTCAATAAAATGACATGCGCCCATAAAAATATATTGGAGGCTATGAAGAGTATAAACACAAGAGCAGAAGAAGTATTTAATTTGGATTTGGACATAAATTTGGTTTTATATTGCGGGCTATGCAATAGTGCAGGATGGGTTGATACCTATAACGGTAAAAGAGCAGTTCTCTATGGCATAGATAAAATCGCAGAGCTTAATTGGCATACAATACAGAAGATAGAATCACTTATATCACATGAACTTTGTCATGTTGTTCATTTTCAAATTAGAGGTGAGGATAATTTACCTGGTAATGTTGAGCTAAATAATTATAACAAAGGTATTTGGTCTTTATATGAAGAAGGATTTGCACAGTTTTTTCAATACAAGCTATTAGGCAAAGAGGCTGATTCAAGAGGAAGAGCGTGGATTGAAGAATGTAGAATTAATGAGAGACAGCTAAAAAAGTTATATTTAGAAGCATTGCATGATGAAGGGAAAGGAACGCGAGATTTTTTTGGAGATTGGTTTAAAGTATTGGAAATAAGTGATGTGGGATATTTCCTTGGTGCTGAACTGGTCAGAAAGCTATATATTCAATATAATATAGCATATATTGCACAACTGCCATTTATAGAAATAGAAAAACAGGTGATGAACTTTCTTGAAAACTGAGGACAATCAATGGGGTGAAAGTATTGGCTTCTAAAGTGCTACATTACTTAATCGCAGAAGAAATAATAAAGAAGATACAGAAGCAGGGATATCAAGCTGTTATAGGCAATCATCATTTGAAAAATTGATTGGAGGGTCATATAATGTTTAAAGGTTTTTCCGAAGATACCATTAAATATCTGAAAAAACTGAATGAGAATAACAATAAGCAGTGGTTTGAAGCCAATAGGGATAGGTATAAGAAAGTTTTGTATGAACCATTTGAAGAGCTTGTTTTGAATTTAGGGCCTTTTATGCTGTCTATTGATCCTTTATTAGATGTGAATCCCAAGAAGACAATATCAAGAATCAACCGTGATGTCAGATTCTCAAAAGACAAGAGTCCATATAGAACGAATATGTGGATTGCTTTCAAAAGGACATATCAGGACTGGAAAGCAGAACCAACGTATTTCTTTGAGATATGCCCCGATAATTATAGATATGGAATGGGTTTTTACAATTTACCAAAAGAATTTATGTCAAAGCTAAGAAGCATGATAGATGAGGGAGAAAAGAAGTTCACTAAAATTCATTCCCTATACATGAAACAAAACATATTTAAACTTGAAGGCGAGAAATATAAGCGAATTATTAATCCTGATTTACCGGAAGAATTAAATGAATGGTATCAGAGGAAAGAATTATACTTTGCTTGCAGCAGAAAGATTGATGAACGTTTATTTACTCCGCTTCTAGTGGATGATTTAATTGAAGGATTTGAAAAGATAGCCCCGATATATAACTTCCTCTTAGGATTAAGAGGAAGATAATAGGACAAGCAAAATATTGTGTATTTGCAGAGGGTTATAAACCAAGGAGGAGCAGAGTAAATGACTACTAATGAAAATGATTTAAAAATATCAGATATGCTAAAATTATCGTATGACTTATGGGAGAAACATAGTGAGACCTGGTCTCCTATGAAGCCGGAATATGCAAAATTCTTTATCCTTTATATGATTGAAGAAATTGGAGAGGCTATTGCAATTATAAAGAAAAAGGGCGAGGCGGAAATTATGGACAACCCCGATGTTAGGGAACATTTTATTGAGGAATTAGGAGATGTTATAATGTATTTTATGGATGTCCTAAATAGATTTGATATTTCATCCGAAGAGTTTTCAAAAATTTATCTGAAGAAATTTCTGAAAAACATTAATAGAGATTATGAAGAGCAATACAAGAACCTTAAGTAATGATTGGGGGAATTAAATGAAATCAAATTTTGTCCCAACCGTTAAAAACTCAGCATTATTATATTGTGTAATTTTTACGGTTGCAACATTAGCGGACAACATTTGGCAATTGTGCCGGGGACAGATAGCAGATTCAAATTATCATATTATAAATAGGGCAGTGGTTATTTTGATTGCCGTCATAACAATTACATTATTTGATAAGTTCAGGTTAAAAAGCAAGCTTTTATCCCACATAATATCCTATGCTATTTCAATGATAGCGGTTTTCACTTATGTATGGTTTACCAGCTTTTTAGACCCGTTGGGCCCCGGTGCATATCAAGGTATTTTCGTAATTTATACGCTTCTCACTATTTTACTTTCGGTAATAATTGAGATAAAAGAGCGTATTAAAAGAAAAAGGCAAAGCGTAACGAATTGAACAAAATATTAGTCATTCTGAAGATATATAACATACTCTACTCAACTTAAGGAGGAGATTACAACATGGAAGGAATTGCAAAGTATTATGAGGGTTACGATGAAGAGTCAAGATTGATCAAGGACAATTCTCACAAGGTTGAATTCATTTCAACAACTCATGTGCTGGATAAGAAGATAAAAAAAGATGCGAGGATATTGGAAGTTGGGGCAGGAACCGGAAGATATTCATTCTACTATCTCAATAAAGGACATATGATTACGGCATTGGATATTGTACAGAAAAATGTTGAGTTGATGATGGAAAAGGCCAGGACAATTGAGTCGAAAAATATAGAAATAAAGCTTGGCGATGCAAGGAACTTATCGCAGTTTGATTCAAATACTTTTGATGTTGTTTTATGCCTGGGGCCTATATATCATCTTTCAAAGCTGGAAGACCGGATTAAATGCATAGGTGAATGTATGAGGGTATTGAAGCCAGGCGGCATTTTGGCTGTTGCATATATAAATAGATATGCTCAATACGTTATTCAAATAAGCAGGGATAAAAATTATATTAATGATGAATCCTTAAGAAGTATAACTAAATCTGGAATCGAATCAGAGGAAGGTGAAAATTGTTTTTATTTTTCAACTTACGATGAAATGGAAGAAACTATGGCCGGTTTTAGTGCAGAAAAATTAGAGCATGTTGGAACCGACGGGATAGTTCACATGATGAGGGATAATATAAAT
This sequence comes from Lutispora sp. QWL-02, assembly GCF_058315355.1. Classification (NCBI taxonomy): domain Bacteria; kingdom Bacillati; phylum Bacillota; class Clostridia; order Lutisporales; family Lutisporaceae; genus Lutispora; species Lutispora sp. QWL-02. The sequence continues at coordinate 3,683,317 of NZ_CM177762.1, read as the reverse complement.
GCTTTAGATGAGAGTGAGCTAGAGAAATGGTTGGATTATCACTTTATGACATTTGATAACCCTTCTCTCATAGGATATAGCTTACATAATTTGTACGTGTGCAAAAAGAAATAGCATTCCATATAACAGAGGTTTATGGATTTGCTGAATAAAGATTCTCAAAGAAAAAATTTCAATATGATGAGAGGAGAAGAACTTAATTGAACTTCACATTTCAAGATTATTACTATGGCTACTTGAGCATAGATAAAAAGGAACTTGAAATAGGTAAAAGGATATTTAGCTCTGATCAAAGAAATAAACCTTTAAATGGCCAATTTGTACAATACCTGATATCAACACATATAGATGGAAGATTGATTTTTTCAGTAGCACCTCAATATTATGATGATTTATTTGAGTTTATTAAAGGACAAGCTGTTGACGATGCAGATGAGATAATTGAGATGCTTGACATTTTTTTCAGCAATAAATTAGAAAGCTTTAAGTTGAGGAAGATGTATAGATTAATTCCTGGCGAAGATTATGATATATGGAGTTCATCGAATTCGTCTGCCGTGAAATTAACCAAGGAAATTTTCATGGAGGCTTTAGAAAATATAGATGAAGCGGAGAAAACGGAAGCCTGGGAGAGCAAAAAAGGTGAAATCTTAGAAGGCAGGAAGTTTGTTGTACTTGATGGTAAGAAAGTCGTATCCGCATGCAAAATTTCTGATATAGATTTTGGCGGAGGGAATATTGCTGTATGGACTGATTCGGCTTATAGGAATAAAGGATTTGGAAAAGAAGTCGTGACCGAAGCAGTGAAATGGTGTGTCAATAATAGCATTCTTCCTATATACTGGGTTGATGCTGAAAATACTGCTTCAATCAGTCTGGCCAAGGGTTTAGGCTTTGAAGTCAAATCTCAGGAGGTTGTTGCTTCGATAACATTATAAATTCTTGTATAGGGATCAGACCTTACAGAGCATTGCTCTAAATTAGTGTTTTATGCGGATAAGGATGATTTATATTTTTCGAGGTGAGGATATGAAAAAAGTTTATGTTATTTTTGCTGTATTTTTATTGCTGCTTGGAATTTCTGCCTGCTTCAGATTCTCCATCGTCGGAGTAAACAGAGACGGGCTTGAGGGCGATGCTCGTAAATCTCAAAAAATAGATGATAGCTGGCAGGTATCCAAATCTGTGACGGACGATCTTGGTGCATTGCTGTTTTATGATAAGCATTTAAATGATTTTACTTACTCCATTTATTTGAACAGAAAAGGATTCTCATTCGGATATTTTTTCCGCTCAGGCGGGGGTACCAGCGGCATTTCCAATGGTATTAGGGCCTTCAATTACGGCAGTTCCATGGCTTTAATTTCCATGAATAAGGTGAATGTGGCCCGAATTGAATGCGTGTCGGAAACTGGTCTAATACAAGACGCCGTTTATATGGTAGAGCCTTTCCATTTGCGCGAATTTGGCGGAACTAAACCAGGCTCACCGGTGTATGTAGAAAAAAGAATTAGAAAAATATTAGCAAGCCCCTAAAAATATCAAATAAATTTTAGGGGCTATAACTATTTTAGAACTATTTACGGAAGTAGCTGACCGGATACTTTTTACCTATGGCGGCATTCGCACCCAAATGAGGATAGTAGTCTTCACTATGTTCTATTCGGCATAGTACAGGACCATATGTTGTTATTTTTGCACTTGTCTCTCTGTTTCCGCAATGACGGCATTCCAACCAAGATGCGCCGTACATTCTAAAGTGATGATGAGGATAATCATAGTAAATACATGATTCTACTGGTATGTCAGGACCACCGGCACAGCTTCCTGTATATCTGTCAGCTTGCTGTTCACAAGAGCTGCATTCATTTGGGTCTTGTCCTGGTATGTTGGCATATGTATTGGAAATAAGCACACATAATACAAGTAGAATGATCAGGAGTTTTTTTGAAATTTTTTTAAACATAATCACACCTCCAAAATCTGATTCATGCGCAAACATGCTAATAAAAAATATGAAAAATATTTAAAGTTTATACCATTCAGTAAATAAAAATACAGTTATCTCTTTCTAAAACTTTATAGTGGCTTACATGAGCAGAAAGCTAAGCTTGCTGCTCTTTTTCATACCTATTTCAATATATGACAACAGCGTACAAAAACAAACAGTTATTGACATAAAAGGTAATTGGAAATATAATGGTAATGTTGTTTGAATAAACAATTCCTTTTCGCAATAATATCAATTCACAGCTATAAACACAGCAGGATTTACAGCAAATGCAATTAAATATTATTTTAGTATTACTGTTATGCTATATGATAATGGCAAACTTATCGAAAGGTAGGGGCGCAAAGCTACGAGTCTAAGGTGGAAACACTATGACAGTCGGGCCGCCAAGATAGAGTTTTTTTAAGCCATGGCCATTATAGCGCCATGGCTTTTATAATTTTAGGATTTTATATAGATACTATATAAGAAAAATGAAGTATAATTTTGAGGTGAATTCGTTGTGTCCAATGATAATGATTTTGATCTGTTTGAGAGCAACATTGATGATCTGCTGAAGCTGCTGAAATTTGATTCCAATACCTACAAGCATTCGATGAATGTAGCTCAATATTCAAAAAAATTTACTGAGCTGCTGGGTGATGAAGTTAATATTAATACGATCTATTATTCCGGCTTGTTCCATGATATTGGTAAAATAAAAGTTGACTCCAGTATACTGAATAAAAAAAGTGAGCTTAAGCCTGAAGAATTTAGCAGCATGATGAAGCATTCTCAGTTTGGTTATAACATATTAAAGCGAACTCATATGCCCAAGGAAATGAAGTTTGCAGCATTCTTTCATCATGAGCGCTGGGATGGAAAGGGTTATCCCTGGCATTTGGAGGCGGGGCAGATCCCTAAAGTAGCAAGGCTTATAAGCATATGTGACGTATTTGACGCATTGACTTCCGACAGACCTTATAGAAAGGCATATTCAATAGAAAAGGCATTAAATATTATGCAGAATTCAAAAGGGCAATTCGACCGGGAATTATTTAAAGCATTTATTGACAACTTGGATTCAATAATCGATAGGTAGGAATTTAATAAATTATCAGGCAGGTGAGAAAAATCACCTGTTTTTACTTTATCGGTATTAAGCATATAGGTTATGACAATCGTAACTGGTATAATAATAGCAAGAACATATAATTTATAATCAAGTGTAATGGAGGGGTTTTTATGAAGTCTGCTGATCTATACCATCGATTGGAACGGGATTTTATCTCGGAAAACATGAGAGATAACTGGGCGAAATACATGGGCGAATTAGAAGAGTATCTTTCTCCTAATTTCAAAGAAAGAATCATTAGCAAAGCTTAGAGAGAATAGAGTATCTATATATAATTTACATGTGCCGTTGGATAACTTCAGCGAATATTCAACAAGCAAGACTTTAGCTGATGTTCTTATTACAGGCATTTCAGCCAACAATGAAGATTACTCAGAAGTTCATGAGCTTGAGCGGAAAAGCCGCATTAATATTCTAGGAGGAACACATTATTCCACTGAAAAATTTGCATGTCAAAAGATGTGTACTTATTTTGAAAAGCTTGGACTCGTCTCTGCCTTTATTGAAGGAGAACCGGTATATGAGGATATGTAAGCTTATTATGTGATAAAAAGTGATTGAACAAAGAGGAGAGCATTATGCATGAAACAGAAGTAAAGGGTATCCTATCAGCTCAAAACGGAATGAATATATACCGCGGCTGTACTCATGGATGCATTTATTGTGATTCGAGGAGCAAGTGTTATCAGATGCATCATGATTTTGAAGATATAGAAGTTAAGATAAATGCGGCAGAACTTTTAGAGGATGCTTTGCGCAGAAAAAGGAAAAAATGCATAATCGGCACCGGGGCAATGAGCGATCCATATATTCATCTGGAGGAAAAATTGGGCAACACCAGAAAATGCATTGAGCTTATTCATCACTATGGATTCGGACTGGCTATACAGACCAAGTCCGCAAGAATTCTAAGAGACCTGGAACTGTTCAAAAAAATTAATGAAAAGTCAAAGTGTGTAGTACAGATGACCCTTACTACTTATGATGAAGCTTTGAATAAGGTCATCGAACCCAATGTGAGCACCACAAGAGAACGGTTTGAAGCGTTGAAGATAATGCGCGATAACGGAATCCCTACGGTAGTCTGGTTGAGTCCTGTTTTACCGTTTATCAATGATACGGAGGAAAATATCCTGGGGATTTTGGATTACTGTATAGAGGCGAAAGTACATGGCATCATCTGCTTTGGCATAGGATTGACCCTAAGAGAGGGGAACCGGGAATACTTCTATAAGAAGTTGGATGAGCATTTTCCCGGGATGAAAGGCAGATATATTGAAAAGTACGGCTATGCATATCAAGTAAGCAGCCCTAACAACGGCAAGCTGATGAGCATGGTGAAAAGAATATGCAGATCCCATGGTATATTGTGTGACATTAATGAATGCTTCAGCTATCTTCACAAATTTGAGGATAAAAATGAGTATGAGCAATTGATGTTGCCGGGACTGGATAAGCTGGGGGAATAGGTTGAATAAAGTTATCTGTGTTAAAAAATGCTGTGAAGTTAGAGGGGGATTCTAATATGAACAAGACTGGTAAATGCTTGCTGCTGATTATGGTATTAGGTATGCTGATGATGTCAATCCTGTCTGCACCAGCTATGGCAAACTCTGCGGAACCGCCGTCATTGGTAATACTCGTCATCAATCCGCCGGATGATCTTTCAATTGCATTGGTATCCAATGAAAAACAATCGGAAGCGGTAGTCCGACGGGTTGCATGGGAAGGATATTACGCCTTTTATTCGCGAGATATGCAGGCTGACGGAAAGTATACGTTCAAAGCCGCCACAAACGGGGAGAGCTTTGAATTTACGATCAGCGGACCCTTGCAGCGCTATAATAATGTGTTCACCTTGAATTTATCCACTCAAGAGCTTACACCTGGGAAATATCCGCTTCGCTCAGTGCTCCTGGTCTCAATCCGGTTATTGCTCACGCTTTTGCTTGAAGGCGTGATCTTCATGCTCTTCAGGTTCAGGAAAAAGAGAAGCTGGCTTGTATTTCTTGCTGTGAACCTTGTTACTCAGGGCGTGTTGAATATCTGGCTGAATAGCGGAGGCTCGCTGATGCCTAGCTACTTGATCTTCGCCTTGATCATAGGAGAGTTTTTTGTATTCACTGCCGAGATGATTGCGCTTCCCATTTTCATTAAGGAGCATAAAAAAAGCTATATCTTGATTTATGCTTTTATAGCAAACCTTATAAGCTTAATTGCCGGCGGTTATATTATATCAGTTTTGCCTGTTTAGGAGTGGAGGTCGCTGTATAGGGTTATGTTTTTAGGATATTTATTTAGTTTTGCATCTAAAAAGAACGTCAGAAACGTCGAGCAATGACGTTCTTTTTGAATTATAATATAATCACTTCCGGAAGAAAAGATTAGAGGGGGAGGTAAAATTTTGGATTACATGATCGAAACCTGTGCAATTATTGCTTTCATCGAAGAGCGAATAAAGCAAAAGCTTGAATTTGCGGAACTTGAGAAAACCTTGAATTTTTCTTATCGTCACATCAGAGAAATATTCAAGAAAAAAACCAATATCACTTTATCCCATTACATCGTGGCTCGAAAGATTGCAAACTGTGCATTCGAAATCGCATCAACTAAAAAAAGCCTGACAGAGATAGCTTCTGAATATGGCTTTGACAGTTATGACACATTTACTCGAGCTTTCAAGCGTCAAATAGGCATAAGACCGTCGGAATTTAAAAATTCAAGTTTTATATGCGGAAGAAAGTGTATTTGTACAGGCATATATGCTCCTGCTATTTTAAATCTTGATAATTCAAAGCTTGCCCTCCCAATTTTATCGGAGGTTGATATTGTGAATAAAACTTTAAAAACACAAAACAGCTGCATTCTTTATGGTGTGCCTAAAGTGTATTATGGGCGCAATTATGATGGCGACTGGCAATGCACTCCATTTCCTATGTGTTTGCAGGCTGTTTTGAATTATATGGGGCAAAATGTCCATTACTCGTATATTATGGCGGCTTCCGGTGCATCTTTCCGCTTAAGATGGAAGGAAAGCGGCTGGGATTTAGCCGCTGTAGACATACGAAACATTTACGAAAATCCCGTAATGCCTTTTATACTCTCATTTAAGGCAGTAGGACGAAAGTTTAAAATTTTAGAAAAGGGTACCAGCTCAAAGGACGACTTTATAAGCCTTATTAAATCAGAAATAGACGGAGGACGGCCGATAATTGCACTCGGTGTTGTCGGCCCACCAGAGGCAAGCATTGTTACGGGCTATAAAGACAACGGAGAAGCCCTATTAGGCTGGAGCTTATTTCAGGACAATATGGAATTTGCAAAAGGTCTTACCTTTGATGAGTCGGGTTATTTTATATGCAGCAATTGGTGGGAAAATACTGAGGCGATTATGTCAATAGGAGAGGAAGCCGGTGCGATGGTACCGGTAAAAGAACTGCTTGAAAATGCTCTTTATCTGCTTACTGCTGAAACAATTGATGTATACAACGGTAAATACTGTTCATACTTAGGAGGACAAAAAGCATATTCTGCATGGGCAGATGCAATGTCTGATGATGGAAACTTTTCTAAAAGCACACAATTATCCTTGCTCATAGAGAGAAATATGTGTTTTGTTGATGCTACAGTTATGGTTGGTGAAGGCCGCTTCTATGCTGCTGAATATATAGACCAGCTTGGGGAGGAAAACCCCGGAATCTCAAAGGAATGCAAGAAGTGTGCAGAATACTTCAGGGCTGCAGCCGACTGCATTACCAAAATGCAAGCTCTGATAAAAGGTGATTGTGGTGAAGAAGCTGCTCGAAAACTTGCTGATAAGGAAACCAGAACTCAAATCGTTTCTTTGATAAAAGAAGCACAGCTGCATGAAGCAAAAGCGAGTGATGCGTTAAAAACTATCATCGCCAAGATGTAATATATAAAGCGATGATTTTAATGTAAATGGAGATGAGAAGAAAACATCTTAATGATGGGGCTGTGCATAACAGTCCCATTTGCGGCTCTTTTATCAGCCAGCACAACAGATTAATTGAAGGTCTTGCTTTCAAGATTTGATAACCATATAATGGTATTAGTTAATGCATTCTTGATGGACGAGGAGAAGCCGGATCACCGTCTTTTTTGGTTCGATAAATAACGGGAACGATGAATCTATACACTCTATAATTAATTTGGAAGGAAGGCTATTGATGGAATGGATTGAACGGCTTAATGAAGTGATCAGTTATATAGAAGAGCATCTGGATGACGAAATAAGTAATGAAGCAATAGGAAAGATTGTTGTGTGCCCTGTCGGATCATTTCAAAGGACATTTTCCTTGATGACAGGTATTACGCTTTCAGAATATATACGAAGAAGGAGACTGACAAAGGCAGCTTTTGAATTGCAGTCTACAGATTGTAAAGTAATTGATATCGCAGTTAAGTACGGGTATGAGTCATCAGATGCTTTTTGCGTTGCCTTTAAAAAAATGCATGGCATTACACCCATAGCTGCAAGACAACAAAATATTAAGCTGAAATCCTATCCTTGCCTTGCCTTTGAACTCAGAATAAAAGGAGATGTAGAAATGAATTATCGTGTTGTAGAAAGAGAAGACTTTAGAGTCGCTGGAAAAATTGTAACTTCATCGTTGGAAAACAACATAATACCGGAGTTTTGGGATCAGTGCAAAAAAGATGGTACTGTTGACAGATTGCTTGAAATAGGCGTGAACTCCAGTACTCTCGGTATGTGTTTCGGCTACAATGATGAAGGCATAAACGACTACATGGTTGGTATCGAAACAAGCAATGAGGGTATAGAGGGTATGAAATATGTTGTAGTTCCTAAGTCTACTTGGTTAGTCTTTGAATCCATAGGACCGGTAAGTCCAACGCTTGAAAATACTTGGGGCAGAATATATGGAGAATTCTTGCCTCAAAGCATTTATAAGCAGGCAGCGCTGCCTACAATGGAAAAATATTTTGGCAGTGATGTAGATGCTGATGATTACCGTGTTGAAGTCTGGATTCCTGTAGTTAAAGAGTAAGTGCCTGTTGATGAGTGTAGCGCGAGAAGCGAATCATTGGAGGACAAGTAGTGCGTTGCCGCGCGTCCATGCCTGAGTATGACAGGCATGGACTATGTGGTTTTACCTCATATCGGTAGAATGACGAAGAAAAGGCGGGAGGAAAACATGGATAGGAAGGACATCAGCTGAGATTGTTTAGCCATGCCATAGCAAGGGAAATAAATATACCTAACAAAGGAAGCGATAACTATGGAGAAAACAGCAAACGAAATCCAAAAAGAAAGGATTAAAGAAATCGAGGAGAAGGCTTCTCAATTACTAGAAAAGTGCGAGACTGTAACACTTGCCTCTATTAATGAAAATGGATACCCGCGCATATGCGCTGTAACGAAAATCAGAAATAATGGTTTTTCCGAAATCTATTTTATGACATCAAAAAGATCTCACCTAAATGGGAAGGCCACTCATTTTGAAAATAATACTAAAGCCAGTGTTTGCTATTATATTGGTGGTGACAGTGTCACACTGATCGGCGATGTTGAAATAGTAACGGATATGGATGAGAAAAGAAAATTCGATAATGATTGCGATAGAAATTTCTTTAAGAAAGGGATTGAAGACCCAAAATGCTATTTATTAAGATTTCGAACTAATGAGGCAACATTTTGGATTGAAGGCAAATTTAGAACCTGTAAATATAAAACTAAATGATACATATTATGAGCAGCGGCATTAATAAACCATATGCATTCGAAGATATCTAAAGCTATGGCAGCGGAAATACTTTTTGTAGAAGATAATAAAGCAATTTCAGGAGGCGCCTTTTTTGAAGGATTTTGAGTTGGAGGTGGGCAAATGGATATAGTGCTAAAAACAAGAACAAAGGAACATGTGGTGACCTTTTGGAACAAGACTCAAGATGAAGAAATAAAAAGATTATTTCCCTTTAGTGTTGAATCCTTAGAAAAAGCATTGGTATTATTTGAGGAATCTATGAAAGAAGATGCCTTGAGCTACGGGAAAGTAATATATTTCGAAGGGAAATATGTTGGGGATATTTGGTGCTATAGCATAGATGAAAGTGATGAAAAAATGGCTATGCTAAGTGTTGTCATCTTTGAAAAGGAACTGTGGGGTAAAGGGATAGCAACAGAAGCAGCCGAAGCTTTTATTAATGAAGTATTTAATAAGTATGATATAGGAAAAATCGGAGCATTTACATACTCCGATAATCATGGATCAATAGGTCTGTTAAAAAAGATTGGATTTTCTGAGATTGAAACATTTGTTGAAGACGGCGTCGAATCAAAATATTTTGAGGCTTCTATAGACCGCTTCAGAGGCGTTGCGGACAAAAAAATATAGAGGATAGAAAAATAGTAACCTTTTGGGGGGATATTATATGTTGGGACATTTAGGATTTTCATATGTAGGTCTGATATATTTGCTCATGTTATTTATCCCAAATATCATTTGGAGTAAGAATAAGCCGATAGATTACAGCGGCGCCTCAGAAAACAAAATATTATTATTGTTTGAACGTGCAGGACAGGTATGCTGTACTTGCAGTGCATTGATTTTTATTGATTTCAATATTGCTCCGTTTTCAGCATGGAGCTTGTGGCTGGCCGCATCATTTTTTCTGATGGTCATTTACGAGGTTTGTTGGATCAGATATTTTACTGGTGAACACACAGAAGAAAATTTTTATCGCAGCTTTTATGGAATTCCGGTACCTCTTGCAAGTCTGCCTGTTGCGGCTTTCTTATTGCTGGGCATTTACGGCAAGGTTATTTGGATGATTGCATCTGCCGTCATAATAGGCATAGGGCATATAGGAATACATATTCAGCATTTAAAAGCGTTAAAGTGAGAATAGAGGAGAAGCAATGGATATATTCATTGAGACGGAGCGGCTTATATTAAGGCAATTCAAAGAGACGGACGCAGAAGCATTATCCTTGATATGCAATCAAAAATATATTTTAAAATGGATGCCTGACTGGGAAGGAAACGTAGAAGAAAGAAGAGAATGGATAAGGTGGATTGAAAGCTTATATACAAAAGCAAATAAAGAAACCGCAAGAATAATGCTTGCGGTTGCCTTGAAAGAAAGCAAAGAATTGATAGGTATGATAGGGATAGGGAATAAGGAAGAAGTCGACAATGAAATAGAAATCGCTTATTTTATTTCCGAAGACTATTGCAACAAGGGCTATATGACCGAAGCGGCAAGGGCAATGGTTCAGTGGACCTTCAACACTTTAGACTTAGAATATCTTATTGCAATTGTTGAAATCGATAATTTTCCATCTCAGAGGATAGTTGAAAAATGCAGATTTATAAAACTCGGCACTAAGAAAATCTTAAATTCTGGCGAAACAGAGGAAAAGCCATTTTATTATTATCGCTTATATAATAATGTCAGGGGAACAAAACCATGTATCGATGATGCGGGTTTTGTTATAGAAAAGAAGAAATAAAGCATAAGGAGAAGGAATAGCATGGATAATAAGAGAGCCTTATGGAACTCACAGCAAAAATTATTAAGGGACATAATATTGAAGCCGGATAGGTTTGATGAAGCCATTAAGCTGTGTCTGGAACAGCATTCAATGGTTCATTCTTCAGAAATGTCTCGAATAAGTGCGGTAACGTTTGAGGATGAATTGTGGGAAGGACTGGATGAGTTTTCATTTCGTACTATGCCGACTGTAAAAGATGAGACTGTTGCCTGGAGCTTATGGCATTTAACCAGGATTGAAGATATCACGATGAATATTCTGGTGGCTGATGAAACTCAAATTATCAATACAGATAATTGGATTGAAAGAATGAATGTAAATGTTCTCGATACCGGCAATGCTATGACAGACGAGGAAATTATCGATTTAAGCTCAAATATCGATATGCAAGAATTACGCAATTACAGGATAGCTGTAGGGAGGAAAACTCGTGATATTATTCAACAATTTCAGCCTGCGGATCTAAAGCGTAAAATGGAACCAAAGAGGCTGCAGCGGATTTTAGATGAAGGAGCAGTTTTAAATGTTGACGGCGCCAAATGGCTGATAGATTTCTGGGGCAGGAAGAATGTAGCGGGAATATTACTAATGCCTGTAACTCGCCACAATTTAGTGCATATTAACGAATCGATGAATATTAAAAAGAAATGCTCCAAAATATAATCAAGCAAATCCGGAGCATCCTATGACAGCTTTTGATGATGTAAATTATTGTTTGGCAGTAAAGGAATAGACACACATATAGGAAACTTAGGAGCAAGCTTATTTGTTCTCCAATATTATTATTTTTGTTAATATAGTTGCATTTCATTAAGAGAGAGAATATAATAACAATATCCCCCCATGGGGGATATTGTTATTATGGGGGCAGATATGATATGGAGAATAAATCGGTTTTTTTCAAAGGATTCGACAAAAAAAGTTGTATAACCATAATGGCTTTAGCTTTTCCGGCAATGGTTGAAAATATCTTGCAGGTTTTGATCGGCGTTGCGGATACATACTTTGTAGGGAAAATCGGAACTGAAGCTATAGCCGGGGTTGGAGTCACAAATTTAATCATGAATATTTACATTGCTTTTTTTCTGGCTCTGGGAGTAGGCACTACTGCTATTGTATCGAGAAATATTGGCGCAGGTAACATTGAAGATGCTAATAATGCAGTGAAGCAGTCATTTATAATGGCTTTTGCCATAGGGATAGCCTTCGGAATCATCAATCTCATATTTTCTAAAAATATATTGCTTTTTCTGGGCGCAGAAAAAAGAGTACTGGAGTATGCCCTGCCCTATTTTTTCTCTGTCGCTGTTCCGTCGGTATTTTTGTGCCTTATGATGGTTTTGTCCAGTGCATTAAGAGGCTCCGGAGATACTAAAACACCAATGCAAATATCAATCGTTATGAACATAACTAATATAGTACTTGATTATATATTGATTTTTGGTATATTTAACTTTAATGGGCTTGGAATATTAGGGGCGGGTATAGCAACTACAATCTCCAGAATAATCGGCTTTATGCTTTTAATGAAAAAGATTAACAGCAATAATAATGTTAAAATCCATATGAATTTAATGGACAAGTGGTGCATTGATAAAGACATACTTAAATCTATTGCAGAGATTGGTTTACCGGCTGCGCTTGAAAAACTATTTATGCGCTTTGGACAGCTTATCTATGGAGGGATGATCGTAAAGATTGGCACCGAAGCCTATGCAGCTCATAATATAGCAGGAACCATAGAAACATTTTCTTACTTGCCTGGAATGGGCTTTGGAGTAGCAGCTGCTGCTTTAGTCGGGCAAAACCTCGGTGCTAATAGAAAAGATATGGCTCAGAAGCTTGGATTTATGTCTTATTTATTGTCTGCAGGATTTATGATGATAGCAGGTGCTATTTTCTATCTGTTTGCGATCCCGCTTGCTAAAATCTTCAGCACAGACCAAGAAGTGATTGACATGGCTGTTAAAGTTTTAAGGATTATAGCATTGGTTCAGCCTTTTGTATGCTCAACTCTTGTAATCACCTCGGCATTGCAAGGGGCAGGAGATACAAAGTTCCCAATGTGTTCAACCTTGATTGGTATATGGGGATTCCGAGTGTTAGGCGTGTATATATTAGGACTTAAGTTAAAAATGGGGCTGGTTGGTGTATGGCTGGCAATTTCTGTAGATTTAATAATAAGAGGAATTATCTTGATGATTCGCTTTATGAACGGTAAATGGAAAGATAAAAAAATATGATAGGTATTTTAATAAAAGGAGTGAAGTCTATATGAATGAACATAATCATCCTCATCATAAACAGATTATTAACAGGATGTCGAGGATTATCGGACATGCAGAGGCAATAAAAAGAATGTTGGAAGAAGGAAGGGACTGCAGCGAAGTGCTTATACAAATAGCAGCGGTCAGGTCTGCGCTTAATAGTGCCGGAAAATTAATTTTAGAAGATCATATAAATCATTGTGTTTTGGAGGCTATTGAAAATAAGGATAATGAACCGCTGGAAAAATTAAATACTGCCATAGATAAGTTTATCAAGTGATTATTACATAGTGCATACTTGATATATATCACAAATGGCTGCTAAATTTAAAATAGACAAGTCTTAAAAAAGACTTGTTTTTTTGAATTCATAGAACTTTAATAAGCTTATATTTATATAGAAAAAGCTAGAAATGTATGGTAAAGTTTAGGTATTAAAATTAACAATTGGAATTTAATTTTTATAGATATATATAACGCAATAAATGCATTTGTAGTTTTAAAAAGGCATATGCCGTCATTCTGAGCGTATGCTAAGAATCTTAGCCAGATTCTTCACTCCACTTTGTTTCGTTCAGAATGACAGTTTTGTAAAATATTTAGTGCGATTTATATAGAAAGGAAGAAAAAATGATCTTAGGAGAAGTCTGTTTAGAAACAAATGACGTAATAAAAATGGCTGATTTCTATAGAAAAATCTTAAACATTCCTTCAGACTGTAAAGATGAAGTGCATCAGTTTATTATCACGGAAGGCACAACATTGAGCATTTACAATAATGGAGAAGCGAAGAATAATCAGAACCAGAATATCAGCATTGCTTTTACTGTTGATGATGTAGATGCAGAATATGAGAGGTTGCTGGGGCTAGGCATAGATATTATTGATGCTCCTAAATTGCAGCCGTGGGGAGCAAAAAACATGCATTTTTGCGACCCTGACGGCAATCATATATACTTCAGGAGTATCCCTGAATGCTTATGATATGTTGAGCAGCATGGGAAGAAAGGTACAAAGCCTTGTAAATTCATTGCTCACATATTTTGAGCAGAGGAATTCGGCATGTTGCCCATATTAATCGACAGGTATGATATAAAGGATATAAAAAGCAAATATGCTATAATCAAATCATTAGGTGAACTGTTGGAATTATTATGATGGGAATGTGAAGATAGAGGTAAAGAGAACGGAGGTGCTCTTAAATGACATGGATGCCCTTTTTATGCCTTGCGGCAGGTTTTTTTATAGGTACGCGCAGCTTGGCGGAAAGAACATTGAAAAGGATTGATGTTATAATTAATATCGCTTTGGTTGTGCTTATGCTCACCATCGGAATGAATATAGGCACAAATCCTTCGGTTATGTCAAACCTGCACTCTATAGGTTTAAATTGTCTTGCCATATCTTTATGTGCCATTGCCTTCAGCGTCCTTTTTACGGCAATAACGGAGAAAACTGTGCTGCCGCTGGAAAAGCTGAGGGATAAGCTTTCAGCGGAGAATATCAATATAAACAGCGAAATCGATATTTCCCAAGAAGAGAAAGATAAAAATTCACTGCTGATCTGGATTATGCCTGTCAGCATCGTTGTAGGTGTACTGCTCGGTTATCTTGTTATGCCCCACGCACTGCTCTTTATACTTGATTATTTGCTGTTCGGCTCTCTGGTTATCCTTTATGTCAGTGTTGGCATAAGCCTGGGGTCCAATAGAAAGGTTTTCAGATATATAAAGATACTCGGCTTTAGAGTCATCTATATTTCAATAGCGATTTTTTTGGGAAGTATTGCGGGGGGCTTTGCGGCAGGGACGATTTTTCATGTGCCCTTACATACTGCTGTAATGTCGGCAAGCGGGATGAGCTATTACAGCTTAACAGGAGCATATATGACGAGGGTTTACGGAATTGAGGCGGGGACATACGGGTTTGTTGTAAATGTAATGCGGGAATTTTTTACGGTATTGCTGCTGCCGCTGCTGATAAGGATCAGCACAGGCAGTCCGATTGCGGGAGGCGCTGCCGGCAATATGGATACCATGCTTGTGCCTGTAACGAAATTTGTAGGAGTTGAGTTGGGGCTGGTCACTCTTATTACGGGAGCTATATTGACATTTGCGGTCCCCTTTATACTGCCTGCTTTATATGGCTTGTTTCTATAGGCGATTGTGCGCATATGCAATGGCTGGCATTCAGCCAATGATGATCCAATGAGAAAAGCGGGGGAATATAAATGTCATTTTGCATAGATCATTTAAATAGATATGTTTCGGATGTCGATAAATTTATAACTTTACAGTTTTATCTTAAAGATCCGGATGGATTCGAGGTCGATTTTATTCAATAGACTGATAAAGAAGGCTTCTATGATAATCTAAAGATGAAGAATAGATATTATAATATGACGCACTAATGTCATATTTGATTTGATAAGCTTAAAGAAAAAGGAGTGATTTATATGCCGGATAAACTTGATTACAAAAAAGAATACAAGGACCTCTATATGCCCAAGAATAAGCCGTCACTAATTGAAATACCTGCTATGAGCTTTATTAAGGTTAATGGCAAAGGCGGGCCGCAAAATGAGGAATATCAAAATGCCATATCTATTCTATATGGGCTGACATTTACGATCAAGATGAGCAAGATGGGCGGGAACCAGCCTCCCGGATATTTCGAATATGTTGTGCCTCCTCTGGAAGGATTATGGTGGTGTGAAGATGGAGGATTCGATTTTGAAAAGCGTGATTTATGGCGTTGGACTTCAATGATAAGGCAGCCGGAATTTGTCACTCCGGAAGTATTTGGGTGGGCAGTCGGGGAATGCAAAAGGAAAAAGCCCGAGCTTGATGTAAGCCTTGCAAAGCTCGAGGAATTTTCGGAGGGATTGTGTGTTCAGATGATGCATATAGGCCCTTATTCCGATGAGCCGGAATCAATAAAAATCATGAAGGATTTCATGAAAGAAAATAACCTGACGGATGCAACAGGCATTGAGCGCAAGCATCATGAAATATATTTATCTGACCCGAGAAAAACAGCTCCTGAAAAGCTGAGGACCGTTCTAAGACATCCTGTGGAGCAGGGCATATTATAAGATAAGTCATCAGACAGCGGAAGGCCGGAAAGCGGGGTTATAGATAATGGGCAGTATTTTTAAGATATTTTTATTAGTTTTGTATTTAGTCCTTCTATCCTGGAGAATGTTTTTTTATGCATACAGCAATTTTTACAGAATCCCGGGGGGCCGGGCATATCAATACAACTTGGTTCCGCTAAAGACCATATACAGCCTTATAGCCAGCTATTCCAGGTACGGATTTACTGTATGGGCATATAACCTTTTCGGAAATATTGTTGTTTTTATGCCCCTTGGATTTTTGCTTGCAGCATTGCAAAAAAAGAAGAGCAGTTTAGCGACTGTACTCATCTGCTCATTCTTCATCATTCTGTTTGCCGAATTTATGCAGCTTATCATGAAGGTAGGGGTTTTCGATATCGATGACATCATCTTAAATCTTATAGGCTGTCTTGCCGGCTTCCATGCCCATAGAATTTTAGCAAAGCATAAGCTTTGGTAAAGGGTATGGCACTTATATATGCGGTTTTAAGATACGGGAAAAGCAAGGAGGTATGATCATGTCAGGGGATATTACTGTCAGAAAGTGTGATTCAAAGGATGAATCGGCCTTCAAATATGGTATATCGCTTATTAAGGTAATCCATACGTCACCCATTTTTATAGTTTGATATTTATGGGCGGCTATATCACGCATTCCGGAAATTGCTTTACATGGTATGTGGGTATAATTTGATTTTAATTCGTCTGTAAGGTTTTTAACAAGTTCCCCAATAATGATAAGAGTCATAGAAGTGGCTCGTTTTGTTTTTTCATCAACAAGGAACATTTACATGTCAAATCCTTGTATCATATCTTCTATAACATATATTTCTTCTATTATTTTATTTATTATAACGTAGATTTTATATGTTTTCTAACCCCTGTTTATTGAGAAAAATTATAGTTAAAGCAAGCCCAAATGGAAGTATAAGGTAGACAATGAACCGGAGACTACAGCATCTTAAAGATTCTTCGCTGCGCTCAGAGTGACGATTGCTCAATCATAATTTCGGTATCAAATATGACACATAACAAAAACCTGCTGGCAGCGTGTGCTGTCAGCAGGTTTGCATATCATCTATTGTTCAGTTTTCAGCTTCACTATCCCGATTTCAATTCTTCTGATGGTTTCATCCTTGCCCAATATATCAGCTATTTCATAGGCGCCTCCGGGAGTGAAGGACTTGCCGGATACGGCTGTTCTTATAGGCCATAGCACCTGACCGTTTTTTACGCCCAATTCTTCTATGAGCTTGGTTATGCTGTCTCTGATATTATCCAGATTCCAGACCTCCAAAGCCTTGAGCACAGGGAGCGCTTTTTCCAGGTTTGCTATAGAAACAGCATAATCGGTTTTCATTTTCTTGTGGACATACATTTCTATAGAATACTCCGGCAGCTCGTCAAAGAAATCAAGCTGAGAGGGTATATCCCTCATGATCTCAGTACGGGTATGGAGCAGCTCGCTTATTTTTTTATAGTCATATTCCTTCTTCAGGGTCTCCTTATAATAAGGCATTGCCATTTCATGGAATTCATCCAAAGAAAGCTTCCTTATATATTCGCCGTTCATCCATTTTAGCTTTTCCATATCAAACATGGCAGGAGCCTTGTTGATCTTTCTGTAGTCAAATACCTCTATAAGCTCCTTTAAGGAGAATATTTCCTGATCCGTTCCCGGATTCCAGCCCAACAGAGCTATATAGTTCATAACCGCTTCCTTTAAAAATCCTTTTTCCAGCAAGTCCTCAAAGGATGCATCGCCTTTTCTCTTGCTCAGCTTGTTATGAGCGTCCCTCATTATGGGCGGGCAATGCACATACACAGGTATGTTCCAGCCAAAGGCTTCATACAGCCTGTTGTATTTCGGCGATGATGATAGGTACTCGCTGCCTCTCACCACATGAGTTATACCCATCAGATGATCATCCACCACATTTGCAAAGTTATATGTGGGCATTCCATCGGATTTCAACAGTATCATATCATCCAGCTCCGCATTATCCACGGATATGGAGCCGTATATGTCGTCATCAAAGGTAGTGACTCCGGTCTTTGGATTGTTCTGCCTTATTACATAAGGCTCTCCCTTGGCGAGTTTTTCTTTTATCTCTTCCTTTGAAAGGCCAAGGCAGTGCTTATCATACTTATAGGGAGTTTTTAAAGCTTCTGCCTGACTTCTTAAAGCTTCCAATCTTTCTTCGGTGCAGAAGCAATAGTAGGCTTCGCCCTTTTCAACTAATTTTTCTGCATACTCTTTGTATAAGGGTTTTCTTTCGCTTTGCACATAAGGGCCTACGGGTCCCCCTATATCAGGGCCTTCATCGTGTATGAGGCCCGAAAGCCTTAAGGCATTATATATGACGTCTACTGCACCTTCTACATATCTTCCCTGGTCCGTATCCTCTATTCTGAGTATAAAATCTCCGCCATCATGCTTTGCTATCAAATATGCATAAAGAGCAGTTCTCAGATTGCCCACATGCATATAGCCTGTAGGGCTTGGTGCATATCTTGTTCTCACTCTATCATGGTTCATTGTATCACTCCTTAATTTAACGCTTAACTATCTAAGGCTTCTAAAACTGCTGCCAGATATTCATAGGTTCTTTTTATTGACGATATGGATACATGCTCGTTGGGAGTGTGGACATCATACATATCGGGGCCAAAGGATATCATATCAAGGTCTTTTATTTTCTCTCCAAACAGCCCGCATTCCACGCCGGCATGGATAGCCACTATTTCAGGCTCTTTGCCGTATTTTTCCCTATATATCTTTTGAAATACCTCTCTTATCCTGGAGTCTGGATTATATTCCCACGCCGGATATTCTCCATGGGCGTTGAAATCTGCCCCCGCGAGCTTTGCGGCTGCATAAGCCTGCTCCTTTATATATTCCTTGAGACTGCCGACAGAGCTTCTTATTGAAGCATCAAAGACTATGCCTTCATCGGTTGTGGCAACCACTCCTAAATTGCTGGAGCTTTCAACCAGGCCTTTTATAGAGCCGCTCATGGTTTGAATCCCGTTGGGTATTGTCATCATGAGGCTTATAGCTTTTTCAGTGCAATACGTGCTCAATGCTCTGCCATGGCTGCCGTCGGCTTTGGTTAAGGTTAAGGTTACATCAGGGTCTGTAAATCTCAATTCACTTTTGAGAGTATTATCCCATTCCTTTATTATTCCCAGCAGGGCTTGGAATTTGTCAGCTTTTGCAAAAATTACGGCATCAGCTTCTCTGGGTATGGCATTTGTCTTGGAGCCGCCGCTTAGATGAGAAAGCTGGAAGGGGATTTCCTTGTATATACCGTTTAAAACCCTTCCTAAAAGCTTATTGGAGTTACCCCTGCCCTTATCTATCTCCATGCCCGAATGACCGCCTTTGAGACCTCCGATGGCTACTATGTAAGCCTCCTGGCTATTTCCCGGTTCCTGCCAGTCGGCCTTGAGAGTTGTAGTGGTTCTGGAGCCTCCTGCGCAGCTTACCAGCAGGGTTCCCTCTTCTTCTGAGTCCATGTTGATCAGGATTCTTCCCGATATATTTTCCGGGTTGAGGGCATTAGCTCCTGTCATGCCTGATTCCTCGTCGACAGTTATCAGGACTTCCAAGCTTGGATGCTTTACGTCATCAGAAGTTAGTATAGCCATTGCAAGAGCTA
Source organism: Lutispora sp. QWL-02 (assembly GCF_058315355.1). NCBI lineage: Bacteria > Bacillati > Bacillota > Clostridia > Lutisporales > Lutisporaceae > Lutispora > Lutispora sp. QWL-02. The sequence goes on along the minus strand of NZ_CM177762.1, from coordinate 3,663,605 downwards.
TGGCTATGCCGTTATCTGCGCCCAAAGTCGTGTTGTCTGCATAAATCATATCATCTATGTATCTTAATGTGATAGGATCTTTTGTGAAATCATGAACCTTATTTTTGTTCTTTTCGCATACCATATCCATATGACCCTGCAGTATAACTCCCGGCGCATTTTCATAGCCCGAAGAAGCAGGTTTCTTTATTATAACATTAAGAACTTCATCTTGTATGACTTCAAGATTATTTTCCCTGGCAAACATCACCAAAAAATCGCTTATAGCCTTTTCATTCCCGGAACCTCTTGGAATTTTAGATATTTCTTCAAAATACTTAAATATCTTATCCACGATAATCATCCCTTCCTCAATAAATTGAATTCCTATTTATATAATTAGAACGCTTGTTATAATTATATAAATATAGAAGGAATAATTCAACAGTGGAAAATGTTGCATCAAATCCGGCCCTTATTACGTCTAAAATTTAGCATACAAATACAAGTATTTAAACATGGGCAATTGGAAGCGGCCGGCATAAAGGATTAATTTAGGGAGGTGGCATAATTGAATAATAAAAGAGGCCTTATTGCATTGTTCATAGCATTTTCATTTGTTGTGGTATTATCAAATATGATCACGGCAAAATATATAGAGAATAAGGTGAACAATAAGATAAGAGCGGAAATTGAAAGTCTGAGCTATCAGATAATTCAGGTTCGGCATAGTACTGATGCTGTTTACAGCAGCACAAAGCCGGAGGAGAGATGGAATGACGTGATGGCCCCCACAGAGCTGGCAAAATATCTGGATATAAAACTGGCTCAGGTATATAATATTATTGATGACAAGGAATCTGAGATACCTTATGTGCTTATTGAAGGGGCATACAGATTCAACAAGGATGCCATAGATAAGTGGCTGACATCCCGAAAGGTCATCGTTGGTGAAAGTATAGTATACTAGAGACTGGGTGGGGTGGGCGGCATAGCCACAGCGTTTGCTATGGATTATGTCGGAATAAAAAAAATAAATGACCAAGTTGACAATTTATGATTAGATTCATATAATAAAAGCACAGCCCGTTATGTGAGGCTACCTTGCAAATACATGCTGCTGCCGCTAAACATCGAGAGATGCCAAGACGGTTAACAGGTTTTATCGGATTAAGGTTTAACCTAATGCAGCCGGGATATACCCTATGTTGCAGGGAGCTAAAACTATACGAGAGGGGATAGTGAATATGGTGTTTATTCCCTTTGCTTTCGGGCAAAGGGAATATTTATTTTTAAGCTGATTTTTGGAGGTGGTAGATATGGATTCTGGCCCTTTACCTAATAGTTGCCGGAGAAAATCAAATAATAATATAGGAACCATAGCTGCCATCTTTTGGCCTTCGGTTCCTCAGAGGAGGTTTAAAAATGAACGAAACCATTATGAAGCTAATCGAGGAGAACAGATACAAGGATGTCAGAAATGAAATCACCGAGATGAACATCGTAGATATCGCTCATCTCTTGATGGAGTTGGATAAGAAAAAGCTTTTAATACTTTTTCGCATACTTCCCAAGGAAATAGCAGCGGGAGTTTTTTCTTATATATCTTTGGAACTGCAGCAGTATATTATCGAGTCCATAACTGACCGGGAAATAAATAATATAGTCAGTGAGCTGTTTTTGGATGATGCTGTAGACTTTCTGGAGGAAATGCCTTCTAATGTAGTGAAAAAGGTGCTGAGAAATACGGATGAGGAGACAAGGAAGCTCATAAATCAATTTCTCAATTATCCCGATTATTCTGCAGGAAGCGTAATGACCATAGAGTTTGTAGACTTGAAAAAGCAAATGACAGTAAAAGAGGCATTAAATCATATCAGAGCCACAGGTATAGATAAAGAAACTATAAATACCTGTTATGTTATTGATAAAGGCAGAAAACTGGAAGGGGTTTTATCAATAAGAAAACTGATATTGGCTGATGAAGATACCATAATTGACGACATTATGGATGTAGATGTGATATATGCTAATACCCTGGATGATCAGGAGACCATCGCATCCTTATTTAAAAAATATGACCTTACGGCACTTCCTGTGGTAGACAATGAGAATAGGCTTGTAGGCATAGTTACAATAGATGATATAATAGATATAATAGATCAGGAAAATACTGAGGACCTTCACAAGATGGCGGCCATGGAGCCCTTGGAAGAAGAGTATTTGAAGACCAGTGCCTTTGTGCTGGCAAAGCACAGGATAGTATGGCTTCTGATACTTATGATTTCAGCTACCTTCACGGGGAATATAATCAAAAGATATGAAGAATTGCTGCAATCCATGGTAGTGCTGACTGCTTTTATTCCCATGATCATGGACACGGGAGGAAATGCAGGCTCTCAATCTTCAACATTGATAATAAGAGGTATGGCATTGGGAGAAATACGAACTTCCGATGTTTTAAAGGTGTTCTTTAAAGAGCTTAAGGTTAGCCTCATAGCAGGAACAACCTTAGCATTGGTCAATTTCGCAAGGCTCGTTTTTTTTGAACGCATAGATATTGCTATTTCTGCTATGGTGTGCTTCAGCTTGCTTCTTACGGTAATACTTGCGAAGATGGTAGGGAGCATATTGCCTATAGCGGCAAAAAAGATACGATTAGATCCGGCCATTATGGCAGGGCCGCTGATAACCACTATTGTTGATGCGGTGGCACTCAGTATATATTTTGGAATTGCATCAAAGTTTTTAAATATATAAGCGGCGTGAGCCGCTTTTCTTATTGTAATAGATTCTTAATATAATTAATCCATGGTTAATGTTATAATTTAGGTAATCGCATTCTATAGCGGAGGTTGAAAGATGAAAATTTATAGAAAAACTATTTCTTTTATCATAATATTGATTTTGCTGCTCTCTATTGTACAGGGTGAATCTTACGATACTGTAGAGGCCAGAAAATACCTTGTCAGAAACAGCTATGAAATAATAAATGACGGCTCCAACGCTGTATATAATCTTGATATAAAGGTTCTTGCAGGTTCGGATTCAAGTTCGCCTTATCAGAAAAGCCTCGGCCTCAGCATTTACCCTTTGCCCGCTAATTCCTATACAGATGAATGGGGAAATATTTATAGTGTTATAAATGTTAAAACCTTGATGCCTGGAGAAAAAGTTGATGTAATAATTGAAAAAACTATTTTAAACAGCGGGATAGCCTATGAGGAGAGCATTTATAAAATAAATGCAGATTATAGAAAATTTTTTAAGAGCCCGCTGAATTTAAAATATATAAAGCCGGGAGAAAAGATTGAAAGCGACAACCCGCAAATTATGGCAAAGGCATTTGAACTCGCCGAAACTGGTACGACGGTGGAAAAAGCAAAGAAGATATATGATTTTGTAAATCTACATATAAAATATGACACAAATTCTGCATATGCCAATAAAGGCGCTTTAAGCGGCCTTATAAATGGCAGGGGAGTTTGCGATGAATATGCTTCCTTGTTTACTGCGCTTTGCAGGGCAGCAGGCATACCCTCGAGGGTGGTGGCAGGCTATTGGATAGAAGGAGATATGAGGGAGAATGAATGGACAGATGCATCTTCGGAAAGGCATGCCTGGAGCGAATTCTACCTTCCCGGGGAAGGCTGGATCCCAGCAGAGCCTACTTTCATGTACACCTATAATGGAAGGCAGGTGCCCAATGAATATTATTTTGCCAATATAAGGGGCGGAGACAGGCATTTCATAAATAATTATGTCAGCAGCCCTATAAAAAGCGATATAGATGTCCAATATTCCTATTATGATTCCAACGGCACCAGCCTTAAGCTCATATCCGGAGAAGACAGCATAAAGCTTTTGCCGGAAGGGGACAGCAGTATATCGAGGATGCCACTTTCGGATATCGGAAGCAATTGGGCCGCATCCTACATCCAAAAACTGTATGAGGCAGGCATAGTATTTCCTAGAGAAGGCAATATGTATAAGCCCGGTGAAAATATAACGAGGGCTGAGTTTGCAGCCTATCTTGCCAATGCCATAGGTTTGCAGAAGGGTGAAGGCAATGGAAGATATAAAGATGTACCCTATGAAAATCCATATGCAGGATATATTGAAGCAGCATCTATGGCAGGTCTGATACAGGGCTATAAAGGATACTATTATCCTGAAAATAATATAACAAGACAGGATGCAGCAGTCATAATGATGAGGGCTATGAAGCTTTTAAACAAGAATAGAGAAGCCTATTTTATGCCGTATTTTAACGATAAAAAAGCTATAGCTGATTATGCAGCAGATGCTGTAAAGGTTATGTATGATTTGAATATAATGAGAGGGAAGCCCAATAACCTGTTTGCGCCAAAGGACTTTACCACCAGAGCGGAAGCTGCTAAAATCATTTGGACCTTCATGGAAGATATTAAAAGGCCTTAGTACAAGGCCTTAGTACTTCTGAGCTCAGGATTCAGAGCTCAGAATTCAGGCCCAATGCGAGGCTCTTAGGATCAAGAAGGGGAAGCCTAGATTTATACGGCAGGCTAGCGGCCGGTTAGCATATTATCAATAGGCATTCCTGGAGGCACTATAGGGTAGACTCCTGTTTCCTTATCGATCATGCATTCTACTATGGTTGCCTTTTCTGAGCTTATGGCTTTGAAAAGCGCTTCTCGAAGCTGTGCCAGATTTTCAGCCTTTGCTCCGTTTAACCTGTAAGCTGAGGCAAGCTTCATATAATCCACATCATCTGTGAGATCTGTCTGTGAGTATCGCTTTTCCTGAAATAAATCCTGCCATTGTCTTACCATGCCCAGGCTTCCGTTATTGAAAAGAAGAGTTATGATCGGCAGCCTATATTTTGATACGGTGGCCAGCTCATTGCAGTTCATTCTGAAGGAGCCGTCTCCTGCTATATGAAGGACCTTCTTGTCAGGATTTGCGATTTGGGCTCCAATTGAAGCGCCGAGTCCATAACCCATAGTGCCTAATCCTCCCGAGGTGAGGAATCTCCTGGGAGAGTCTACCCTGCAGTATTGAGCTGCCCACATTTGATGCTGTCCCACTTCTGTCACTATTATTGAATCTGTGCCAACTATTCTTTGAGCAAGTGCCAATATATTGGCTGGAGAGAAGGCATCAGGCTGCTGCTTTACTTTGGGGGCCAAGCTTCTTATGCTGCTCAGCCATCGGCTTCTATCCTTTTCACAAACCTTATCGGCAAGAGCCTTCAGCGTATCCTTGACATTGCCCTCAAGAGGGAAATCAACTTCTTTGTTCTTTCCTATTTCTGATCCGTCTATATCTATATGAATTATTCTTGCTCCGGGAGCAAACTTATCCTTAGTTCCTATCACTCTATCACTGAATCTGGCACCCACAGCAATTATCAGATCACTTTCCGTAACCGCAAGGTTTGTTTCTTTATGGCCATGCATACCTACAAGCCCGAGGGAGAGAGGGTGGTTCATAGGGAAGCACCCTAAGGACATAAGCGTATTGGCAACAGGAATGGAAGCTTTTTTCGCCAATTCCCAAAGCTCCGGTTCCGCACCGGCGTGAATTACCCCTCCTCCTGCATAGATCACGGGCTTCTTAGATACATCGATTGCTTTTACAGCTTCCCATAATAAATTATCATCAACGGGAGCAGTTTTTTTCCCTTCCGTAAACATGCTTATCGTAATATACTCACCCTTTGCAGTAAAAATATTTTTGGGTATGTCGATGAGCACCGGGCCTTTGCGCCCGCTCATGGCCGTACGGAAGGCTTCCCTTATTATGGACGGCAGATCCTCAATGCTCTTTACCAGGTAATTGTATTTCGTAATCGGGAATGTAACTGCGGTTATATCAATTTCCTGAAAAGAGTCTCTCCCAAGGAGGCTTTGAGGCACCTGCCCAGTAAACACCACCAAGGGTACCGAATCCATATAGGCTGTTGCAATTCCGGTAACGGTGTTTGTAGCACCGGGACCTGAGGTTGCAAAGCATACACCTGCTTTACCCGTTGATCTGGCGTAGCCGTCGGCGGCATGGACCGCTCCTTGTTCATGGCAGGTCAATACATGAAGAAAATCCTGATGATAATTGAACAAAGCATCATAAAGAGGTATTACGGCTCCTCCGGGGTAACCGAATATGGTATTCACTCCCTGCTCCTTTAAGCAATTGAGGACTATTTCAGCACCAGTGTATTCCATGTTCAATCTCCTTTCTGTTAGCCGTTGCTCGCCTACTTCTTAAGCCATGACATCATTTCCCTGAGATTTTTGCCCACCTCTACTATGGGGTGATTTAACTCTTGTTCTTTTCTCTTATTGAAGACAGGGCGGCCTGTCATATTTTCAACGATCCATGCCTTGGCAAACTCGCCGTTTTGGATCTCTGCCAATACTTTTTTCATTTCTTTTCTTGTTTCTTCTGTTATGATCCTCTTGCTTGTAACATAATCTCCATACTCAGCGGTATCGCTTACGCTGAATCTCATCCTTTCGAAGCCGCCTTCATATAGAAGATCTACGATAAGCTTCATTTCATGCAGACATTCGAAATATGCGATTTCCTCCTGATAGCCAGCTTCTCTTAAAGTATCAAAGCCGGCTTTTATGAGCTCTGTAATACCGCCGCACAATACGCTTTGTTCTCCAAAGAGATCTGTTTCTGTCTCTTCTTTGAAGGTAGTCTCTATTACGCCTGCTCTTAAAGCTCCAAGCCCTCTTGCATAGGCCAGAGCCAGATCCTTGGCCTTTCCTGTGTAATCCTGATGTACGGCCAATAGGGCGGGGACGCCTTTGCCTTCCTGATAAACTCTCCTGACAAGATGTCCGGGACCCTTCGGCGCTATCATGAATACATCCACATTTGCCGGTGGGGTGATCTGCCCGTAATTGATGTTAAATCCGTGAGCAAAGGCCAGCGCATCTCCATCCTTAAGATTTTTTTCTATATATTCTTTATAAACCTTTCCTTGCTTTTCATCCGGTATCAGTATCATTGTCACTGTGGACACGGCCACTGCCTCGTCAACCTCCATGACTTCAAGTCCTGAAGCTTTGGCAGTTTCCCATGATTTGCTGCCTTTATAGAGGCCTACTGCCACATCTGCGCCGCTTTCCTTAAGATTTAGCGCATGTGCATGTCCCTGGCTGCCAAAGCCTATGACTGCAACTTTCTTTCCCTTTAATAATTCCAGACTCCCGTCTTTCTCATAATACATTTTTGCCATGATAATCCTCCCAATCTGTTAAAAAATTTTTGTTTATACTCATAGGCAAGCCTGGCTGCAATAGTGCTGACTTGACCTGATGATTTTCTTAAAGCCCTATAGTTTTTTATACTATGCTCACCTCATATACATCATTGTATTTTTTTATCTGGTTCATCAACTGGTCTACGCTCTTATCCTGATATGACAACATAATCTTGAGATTCGCCTGATTTTCAGTTGCTTGTTCCATATGTATGCTTTTCATACTGAAGCCTTTTCGCCTTATGATCCCGCTGACTCTCATAAGCACATCAATTTCATTGCTCACTTTGGCCACCAGAAGTTTTTCCATATAATTACCTCCTAAAAATAAAATACCCCATCCCAAAATATAAATTTTGGGACGGGGTTTAATCCGTGTTACCACCCATATTCGCTGCAGGTTCACACCGGCAGCCTCTTCAGGTCGAAGAATTAAATTCTTTTAACCCTAGCCATGTAACGGTGGCGAACAAACCGGCCTTATCTACTCGGCATAAAGCCTTTTGACTCGGCAGCTCGGGAGTGATCATTGCATATCCTTCTAATACCGATTCGCACCATACACCGGCTCTCTGTGATTAAATCCGGATACTTTTCTCTCCGTCAATACTTTTATAAGTAAATTGTTTTTGATTCTATAGTATATTTATTCATTTGTCAATAGTAAATTTGAAAAAATATTAAATTAAAAAAAGAGCAGTTGAGATTCTGTTCAACTACTCTTTTGCAACAGCAGCTTCCGCCGCTGCCATTTTGCAGTTACCGTGAAAGATTGCACCTTCGTCCACAATGATGTTCTTAGCATCAATATCTCCGATCAGCTTTGAAGTGGGAGTCAGGTGGAGTTGATTTGCAACCGTTATATTCCCTTCTATGATGCCGGACAACATTATGCTGTCGGCTTTCACATTGCCTTTTATTGAGCCCTCTTCGCCAACTACCAGGTTTCCGGAGAGGATCACATCACCTTTTAATTTGCCGTCTATACGGATAGTACCTTCAGCCGTCAACGCACCTTCAATGCCTGTGTTTTTCCCCACCAAAGTATCGATTCTATCGGTATTGATGGGCATGCTTTTTTTATTCGAATTGAACATATTCAACTCTCCTTTGTTAAAAATATTTTGCCGGATTTACATTTTTGCCATTAAGCTTGACTTCGTAGTGAAGGTGGGCGCCGGTGCTTCTGCCTGTACTTCCTACTTTGGATATTGCCTGGCCTCTCTTTACTTTATCACCCTTTTTTACTAAAATAGATGAATTATGACTATAGGATGTGGTCAGGCCATAGCCGTGAGATATGATGACCATCCTGCCATATCCCGACTGGTAGCCCGCAAACAACACTACGCCATCGCCGGTAGCGACCACTTTTGTTCCATATGGGGCTCCAAAATCTATTCCATCATGAAATTCGCTGCCGCGGCTGGTGAAGGGATTCCTTCTATAACCATATCCGGCTGTAATCTTTGCAACTACAGGAGCTATGGAAGGAACACATCGCAAATAATCAAGCCGGTCTTTAATGGAAGCCACTGACTTGTCGATTTCGGTTTTTTGATTCATAGTTTTTTTTGATAAACTCAATAAAGAGGTCTGAAGAGATGAAAGCTCTGCAGACAAATCATAGCTGTTTCCGCTGACGAACGGCAGAGCAATATTCCCGTCAATCGCTTGAGAAACAGTGCTTAAAGCTGCTTTGCCCTTTGTTTTTGTTTCTTCGGAACCTTTGTCTTCTAATCCCACAGCAGCCTTTACTTCTTCTAGGGCGGCTAGGTTTTGTTCAAGCTGCTTCTGGATTTTTTGCGCATTCAAGTTGAGGCTTTCGATTTCCGCTTTTTGAGAGTTGTTTATCTCTGTAAGGGCTTTGATGTCTTTTTTGCTTGTTTCATACTGAAATTTAAGATGGCTTATCGCATATGCAGAAAAAGACGAGTAAATAATAAGTACTCCCAATATGCCTGCCAGGACCTTAGGCCCCCATATAGGCATTCTTACGGATCTGACCGAAGACTGGGTTTCAGGTATGTACAAAAACGTAGCGTGGCTTTTTTTGCTGCTGACCAAAGCTTTTTTCAATATTTATCACCCTTTACATGTAAAAAACTAAAAAAAGAATTTTTAAAATATATTTGTAACACAATTGTAATATAAATATATTCTAACCAAAGAACATGCTGGGTACAAGACAAAAAATGTAAAACAAGGGTAAAATCCTTCCTCTAAAAATGACAAAAACAGCATGCACTAAAATATGAATATTTTAATTAGATTTGTTCATAAATAATGTTAGATATAAAAAAATCAAAAAGGAGGTTGGAGTATGGGAAAGCTTAAAGTAGGAGTAGAGCCGAATTTAAACAATGTGAAAGAATACCTTGAGAATAAAGATATCAGCGTAAAAGAATTCAGCAGCAAAAAGATGGGATCTTCCTGGACAATGAACAGGTATGATGCAGTAGTAGTTTCAGGCACCGATATAAATATTATGGGCATGCAGGATGCAATAGGAAAGGCAAGAGTTATCGATGCTTCAGGAATGTCTCCCGAAGAAATATATAATGAGATAATCGATATACAAAAGTAGTAATAATCAGAAAAATATAGTAAAATAAAGTGTGTGTAAGGAAGAAACCTTTGACATGCTTTATTTTTTATCTTATCTGTTGAATTTAAAAAATGTGGGGTTGGTTTTACATGAATCTGTCGAAATTAATAGATATTTTATTCTGGATAGGCATTTTGTCCTCCTTTATCGGAGGTATAATGCTCGTGGCTTCATTTACCGTATTTAAAAGAAAGGTCATGAAGACTCCCATATATAAAGAAGTTGAAGCGGAAAACAGAAAAAGTTTTCCCTGGGGTCTCATACTTTTTATATCCGGAATTGCAGTTTTTCTTTTATCCTATTATCTTTCCGTAAGCTACAATATGTGATAAAGGCTGGTAAATTTTTATGAGAACATTTATAGGCATAGATTTTGATGTAAAGGTGAAAAATGGGATTAAAGCCGTTCAGTCTATAGTCAGGGAGAACTCCCAAAGGGGGAGGTTTAAGTATATAGGCAATTTTCACCTCACATTGAAGTTTTTGGGTCAAATATCTGAAGAACAAATTCCCTTCATAAATGAAGTGCTGGAGGCTTCTTCCAAAGAAGTGGGGAGCTTCGGCTTAAACATTGAGGATATAGGCTTTTTCGGAGGCGGAGGCAATATCAGGACTCTTTGGCTGGGCCTTGGCGGCGCTTTGGCTTCACTTGACCTTCTATATAAGAAAATTGAGGAAGGTTTGGAAGGCAGCGGCTTTGATAAGGAGAAAAGGCCATACACGCCCCACATAACCATTGCCCAAGATCTGATCCTTAAAACCGGCTTTGCGGAGCTAAGGGAATCTATAAATTTGAAGGATATACCCGTTATATATGCAGAGAAAGTTTCATTGATAAAAAGTGAAGAAATCCAGGGAAAAAGAATATATACTCCCATATCAACCTTTCAATTGAGGGGCAAATAGGGGATTGGACTAAAGAATAATAAGCAAATAGATGATTAAGTGGTGAAATAGATTGGGAAATATTGATACATCAGCATTCCTCCCCACATCTGAAGGGGATATGAAGGAACGCGGTATAGAACAGCTTGACTTCATTTATATATGCGGCGATGCCTATGTGGACCATCCCAGCTTTGGCCATGCAATAATAACGAGATTATTGGACAGCCTGGGATTTAAGGTTGGCATAATACCGCAGCCTGATTGGAGAGAGAAGGAAAGCTTCATGATATTGGGAAAGCCTAAATACGCTTTCTTAGTCTCCTCAGGAAACATAGATTCTATGGTCAACCATTATACTTCTTTAAAGAGAAGGAGAAGAACAGATCATTACTCGCCCGGCGGAAAGGCAGGAGCCAGACCTGACAGGGCGTTGATAGTATATTGCAACAAGCTGAGGGAGGCTTACAAGGATGTCCCCATAATAATAGGGGGAGTGGAAGCAAGCCTGAGGAGATTTGCTCATTACGACTACTGGGATGATAAAGTTAGGCGATCAATTCTTTTTGATTCCAAAGCAGATCTGCTGATATACGGCATGGGAGAAAAGCCCATACAAGAGATTGCCGAAGCTTTATCCGGAGGTATAGATATAAAGTATATCAATTATATCAATGGCACTGCGTATATCACCAATTCGATGGAAGGACTGAGGGATGCTGTCTTTATCAATAGCTATGAAGAGGTTGCATCCGATAAGAAGAAATATGCCAAGGCTTTTTTGATCCAATCCGGGGAGCAGGATTATGAGACGGGAAAAATAGTCATACAGCCCCATGGAGACAGATATCTGGTGCAGAATCCTCCGGCAAAGCCTTTGGACCAATATGAGCTGGACAGCGTATATGCTTTGCCCTATGCTAGAAACTATCATCCTGTGTATGAAGGCAAAGGGGGAATACCGGCTCTGGAGGAGATAAAATTCAGCATAACCTCTCATAGAGGATGCTATGGAGGCTGTTCCTTCTGCGCTCTCAATTTTCATCAGGGCAGGGTAATACAAAAGAGAAGCCATGAATCCATCCTGGAGGAAGCAAAGCTTATGACGGAAGCTCCGGATTTTAAAGGATATATACATGATGTGGGAGGCCCCACGGCAAATTTCCGGCAGCCAGCCTGCAAAAAGCAGGAGAAGGAAGGCGTATGCAAGGAAAGACAGTGCATGTTCCCTGCTCCCTGCAAGAATCTGATAGTGGATCATAAGGATTACCTGAAGCTTTTGAGAGAGATCAGGGCTCTGCCTGATGTAAAGAAGGTATTTATACGCTCCGGAATAAGATATGATTATGTGCTCCAGGATAAGAGCGATGAATTTCTGAAGGAGCTGTGCAAACATCATGTGAGCGGCCAGCTGAAGGTGGCCCCTGAGCATATATCGGAAAAAGTATTAAAACTTATGGGAAAACCCGGCCAAAAAGTATATGATAGATTTAAGGATAAATATTTTGAAACAAATAGAAAGCTTGGACTGGATCAATATCTGGTTCCTTATCTGATGTCGGGGCATCCGGGCTCAGACTTGAAAGCTGCGGTAGAACTGGCAGAATACGTAAGGGATATGGGCTATAATCCGGAGCAGATACAGGACTTTTATCCAACGCCGGGCAGCTTATCCACGGCTATGTACTATACTGGGCTTGATCCGAGGACCATGGAGAAAGTATATGTGCCGAAGAGCCCGGCTGAGAAGGCCATGCAGAAAGCCTTGATACAATATAGAAATCCTAAGAATTATGATCTGGTTTTTAAAGCTCTTAATCTGGCGAAAAGGGCCGATTTGATCGGTTACGGCAGCCAATGCCTTATAAGGCCAAAGCCTAAAGAGGCTTTTCATAAAGCTGTGAGGGGCAATAAAATAACTAAAAGAAAAACTAAAAATAATTCTAAATAAAAGGAGAAGTGATCTGATGGGACATTTGCGCATAGACGGAGAGCACCTGACCATAAAGGATGTGGTGGATGTTGCAAGAAGTGGTCTTCTTGTAGAACTATCTCAGGAGGCAGTATCCAAGATTAAAAAATCCAGGGAGTATGTAGACGGCCTGGTGGAGAAAGAAGCAGTGGTTTATGGAATCACAACAGGCTTCGGAAAATTCAGCGATACCTATATATCCAAGGAGGATACGAAAGCTCTTCAAAGGAATTTGATAGTAAGCCATGCCTGCTCTATGGGAAATCCTCTTCCCGAGGAAACCGTAAGGGGAGTTATGCTGCTGCGCGCCAATGCATTGGCAAAGGGATTTTCGGGAATAAGGCTGGAAACAGTGAACACATTGCTGGAGATGCTGAATAAAGGTGTCCACCCCATAATACCTGAGAAGGGTTCTTTGGGAGCCAGCGGAGATCTTGCGCCTCTTGCCAATATGGTCCTTGTCATGCTTGGCGAAGGGGAAGCTATATATAAGGGAGAGAGAATGTCCGGCAGAGAAGCCATGTTAAAAGCAGATATAAACACGGTGGAGCTCACCTCAAAGGAAGGCCTGGCATTGATAAACGGAACACCGGTAATGGCTGCCATAGGGGCATTGACTGTATACGATTCATTGAATATAATAAAGACTGCAGATATAATAGCATCTATGACTCTGGAAGCGCTGAAAGGAATAACAGATGCCTTTGACGAAAGGGTGCACAAGGCCAGGGGACAAAGAGGGCAGATGATAACAGCCCAGAATGTATTGAAGATCATAGAAGGAAGCAATCTCACTTCACATCAGGGGGAGCTGCGGGTTCAAGATGCTTATACGCTGAGATGCATCCCTCAGATACATGGCGCAAGCAGAGATGCAATATATTACGCTAAAGATATTATAGCAATAGAGCTGAATGCGGCGACAGACAATCCGCTCATATTCTCTGAAGACGACATGGTTATTTCCGGGGGTAATTTCCACGGACAACCTTTGGCTCTTGCAATGGACTTTTTGGGTATAGCAGTGTCGGAACTGGCCAATGTATCCGAGAGAAGGATAGAGCGTCTTGTCAACCCTCAGCTCAATGATCTACCTGCATTTTTGACTAAAAGAGGGGGCTTGAATTCGGGCTTTATGATAACCCAATATTCAGCCGCTTCAATGGTATCGGAAAACAAGGTGCTGGCTCATCCTGCCAGCGTGGATTCCATACCTTCCTCCGCCAATCAGGAGGATCATGTGAGCATGGGCACCACAGCGGCCAGAAAGGCAAGGCTCATTCTGGACAATGTGGAAAAGGTGCTGGCTATAGAGGCTTTTGCCGCATCACAGGCTATCAGCTTCAGAGAAGGGGCAGTTCTCGGGAAGGGAACAAGAAAGGCCTACGAAGAGATCAGAAAGCATGTCCCACCGGTAGAAAATGATAGAATAATGTATGTGGATATGGATAAATTAGATAAGATGGTGAAATCGGGAGTTTTTGTCAAGGCAGTTGAGGAAGCTCTGGGAGAATTGGCATAATTGAAATAATGAGCATAGATAGGATGGTTTGATGATTACAAAAGAGGATATAGACAGGATAAATTTTCTTGCAAAGAAATCAAAGGATGCCGGACTGACCGAGGAAGAGAAGGCCGAGCAGCAAAGGCTGAGAAGAAAATATATAGACTGGGTAAAGTCCCAGGTCAAGGCTCAACTGGATACCATAGAAATTACGGACTCGCAGCCGGATTGCGGCTGCGAAGGACATGAGCACAAGCATAAACATGGTCATGGATGCAATTGCCATAAAAATTAAAATAAGATAGTATTGGAGGAGAGATTATTGGCTGAGATTCAATTTGTAGTATTTAAACTGGGCAAAGAAGAGTATGGCGTAGACATTATGCAGGTTAAAGAAATCGTAACCTATAAGGATCCTGTAAAGGTACCTAACACTCCTAACTTCATTGAAGGAATAATAAATCTGAGAAGTGAAATCATACCCATAGTCAATTTGAAAAAAAGATTCAATATCCCAGGGGAAGCCTTGAATGAAGATACCAGGATAATTGTCATGAACATTGAGTCCAAGCAGGTAGGGTTTATTGTGGATGACGCATCCGAAGTGACTACAATAAATGAAGAAAACATAGAAACGGCTCCTGATATTATTGCCGGTATAGAAAGGAAATACATAACAGGAATAGGAAAGATAAAGGACAGGATTCTCATTCTTCTTGATTTAGACAAGCTGTTCAGTGCTAAAGAAAAGGAATCCCTGGAAGCAGTATAGATTATACAAGATGTGCAAAGTAATGCGGCTTTTGCCGCATTACTTTATTTGATAGCGATAGAAAAAGTAATATATCCGATTATGTAGACAAAAAGTTATGAAAATAGGCCAAGAAGCGGCAAAATTCATAGATGCGGCATAGTATAATTATCTCATCAAATCTAAAGAGGTGGGATGATGAGAAGAAGCGTACTATATTCGGCGGTCTCAATATCATTGATATTAATATTGTTTATCAGCTTTGCCGCATCCGGTGATTCTACAGATTTTGAATCTCTATGCGAGGAGCTGCTTATGAGAAGGTCTCAAGCCTGGAATAAAATTCTGGAAGAGGATTATGATTATGATGCTTTTCATTGCGATATGAATTCCGTTGCTTCAGGAAAGCTGCTGGAAGAAGACCTGGAGACTTTTGCTTACCTCAAGGAATATCCTACTGATATGGAGCCGGTGATCTCCCTTGACTTTCAGAATGCGAAGATAGAAAAATACGGAAGCAATGTCCTCCTTGAAGGAGAGATAATATGGGATCTGGAAGGGCAGGAAGGAATTGAGGTCATAGAAGGATGCTACAGGGTCGAGATGCAAAAACAAAATGGCAGCTGGTATCTTTCATATTTCCAATCTATTGAATACTGAATGAAGTCTCGTTCAAAAAGCGGCGTGGAGCCGCTTTTTTAGTTCTTAAGACTCATATGGTGAGCATTAATTCCTGTTAAAGCGACATATAGCAACAATGCACTTACAAGTTAGGAGAAATAATAGTATAATATACAATGATATGATAGATTTTGTCATCTGAGGAAAGTCTCAGAAAAGGGGATGTTAATTATTGATAAGCTGACTAAAATTATACAAAATACTCTCGAGGCAATAGAAAAAAGCCAGAATCAGATATATGAGATAGCCGAAGAGTCAAGAAATCAATATAAGATGATCGAAAATGAGCTTAACCAGGTAAAAATAAAGACTGAAGAAATAATATTACAGGTAGATAAGCTGACTAAACTGGAAAAGGATATCAGATACAGGCTCATGATTGTTAATAAAAACTTCAAAGATTTTGATGAAGAAGATATAAAGGAAGTCTATGAAAAGGCAAAGGATCTGCAGCTCCAGCTGATGGTGAAAAAAAATGATGAGCAAATCCTGGTAAACCGCCGGACAGAACTGGAATTAAGGCTCAGGTCAGCAAGAGAAACTCTGAAGAAGGCAGAAAAGCTGATATCTCAAATCGGGGTCGTATTAGGATATTTAAGCGGAGACTTAAAAAATATTCATGTACAGCTTGAAGATTTCAAGGAAAAGCAATATCTTGGAATAAAGGTAATTCAGGCCCAGGAAGAGGAAAGATACAGATTGTCCAGAGAGATACATGACGGTCCTGCGCAGATACTTGCCAATTTGGTTCTAAAATCTGAATTGTGTGAGAAGCTTATAGATATTGACAGAAATAAAGCCAAGGAAGAATTGCGTGGACTTAGGACGGTTATGCGCTCCAGCCTTAAAGATGTGAGAAAGATAATCTATGATTTAAGACCCATGTCTTTGGATGACCTTGGTTTGATACCTACCGTAGAGAGGCTTGTAACTCAGCATAATGAGGAATCTGAAATATTTGCTGAATTCAAGTTTTTCGGAGACCGGGTAAAGCTGCTTCCTGTGATTGAGCTTGCAGCTTTCAGGATTGTTCAGGAAGCATTGAACAATATTAAAAAACATTCAAAAGCCACAAGGGCATCGGTTAAGATCGAGCTGACAAAGAAGAACATAAATATTGTGATCAGTGACAATGGAGTAGGTTTTAGCAGAGATTCTATAAAGAGGGCCGACGAGAATAGCGGGTATGGTTTGATGAGCATGGAGGAGCGGGTTTTGCTTCTCAATGGCAAATTTGAGCTTAATGCTTCACCGGGGAACGGCACAAAAATATTAATTACTATACCTATTGATGTTTATGGGGAGGTACAATATGAAAAAGATTAGAATACTGATAGCTGATGATCATTCTCTGGTTAGAGAAGGTCTGAAACAAATTCTGGAGCTGGAGGAGGACTTTGAGGTCATAGGACAAGCTTCAAACGGTCTGGAGACTCTGGAAAGGATTAAGGAGCTTAATCCTGATGTTCTGCTCCTCGATATCAATATGCCTGTAATGGGAGGAATACCTACATTAAAAAAAATTAAAGAGGAAAATATTGATATCAAAACCGTTGTGTTAACCATACATGAAGGAAGAGAATATCTGCTGGAAACTTTAGAATTGGGTGCATTGGGATATGTGCTTAAAGACTCGGATTCCGTATCCCTGACAAAAGCTATCAAAGATGCTTATGCAGGAGAATCATACATACAGCCCAAGCTTGCTGCAGAACTGGTCCGTGAATTCAACAGCACAAAAACCTACAGAAGCAGCACCGAAAATGAACTAACGCGAAGGGAATATGAGGTCTTATCCCTTATAGCCGATGGTATGAACAACAAGGATATAGCAGACAAGCTGTTTATCAGCGAAAAAACCGTAAAAAACCATGTATCAAGCATATTTAGAAAAATAAATGTTAATGACAGGACTAAAGCTGCCATATACGCATATAAAAACAATATAAAGTGGTAAAAGGCAGGCCCTGTAATAATATTGTAATAATTGACTTATGAAAAAGATATTGCTAAGGAATAAATTTCATGTTATAGTATAAACATGTTAAATATAATTTTAATGGATTATTTGAAAGGAGGCAAAAACATGATTAGAACAGAACGATTTTTAACAAATGCGGAATACAACTTCATATTTTTGCCTGCGAAGAAATTATAACCGCTATAGATGTCTTTATAGTATTATTATGGATTTAAGTCGCAGGCTGTATGGTCTGTGACTTTAATTATTTATCCGGCGGTTTGATTGCTGCTTATTATTGTATTGATTGCATTTAAGGTCATGGAACTCCATGATCTTTTTTTGTGCTCAAAAAATGGGAGGGGATGACATGGATGATTATTATCACATGCAATGGGAGAAGAAGCAAATTTTAAAATCAAAAAAATTTATGGAAAATTGTTTATTAAGAAAAGGGGTTTTATGATGAGTTTAATCAATGAGTTATATATAAGCCATTCTCAGTTTAAAGACGAAAAGGCAATAAAGGATTCGCCGCTTTCAATAGAGAAGGATAATTGGATGGCAATATATGAGAGTATTGAGAAGATCCTTGATGGGAAACCTTCAAGCAATATGGATTTAGACATACATCTTATGATGAACAGGCTTATATGATCACAAAATACAGCGGTAGCGACGACTACCGCTGTATTTTATTTAAATTTAGATAATAATACATATGGCACTATGTTATTTATTTTCATTATGGTAAACTAAAATTAGAATTTGCAAAATGGGGGTGCGTTACATGAATAAGCAAAGACTCTCGGCACTTCTGGATAAGAATGAATCAACCAAGCTGGATTTTAAAGAAATGCTGTCAATTAAAACCGAATGGGAAAAAAAAGAGCTGGCTAAGGATGTATCCGCCATTGCAAATTCAAAGGGAGGAAGAGGATATATCATATTTGGCATAGAGGATAAAACTAAGAGGGTGGTCGGCATAGAAGAGATGCCCCATCTGGAAGAGCAGATTCAGCAAATAATCAGCCAAAGATGCGATCCTCCTATCATGATAAGATTTGATATGATGAGCTATGATGAAAAAGCAATAGGAGTTCTTACTATATACAAAAGCAGCCAAAAACCTCATCAGATACTCCAGAATGGCTCTTTTTATCTCAGAAGAGGATCGACTACAGACATAGCTCGAAGAGAAGAAATTGCAGGCATGCTCCAGGATTCAGGGCTTTTGCAGTACGAGACAACAGCTTTGAATAATGTACATGTAGATCAGCTTGATTCAAACATTTTGATGGAGTATCTTGCTAATTCCGGCTTAAAAATAGAGTATGAAAAGATTGACAACATATATCCTTTATTAGAGGGATTAGGTATACTTTGCAGGGAGGAGGATCTGGATAAATTTCATCCCACTATAGGAGGGATGCTCGTATTCGGCTATAAACCCCAGCAATTTCTTCCTCATGCAGGAATAAAGGTAATAGATGGAAAGACAAGGACGGCACGATACTTTGAAGGGGATATAACTTCTATGCTGAACCATGTGGAGGAATACCTTGAAAATCTCATAAAAAAGCCGGATTATCCTATGGCAGCCCTATTTGAGGCAGTTGCCAATGCGGTGGTTCATAGAGATTACTTCAGCTATGGAAGAGAGATTATAATATATATTGCAAGCGGTCATATTGAAGTCAGCAATCCGGGGGCATTATGCCATCTGGATGGGGTCCAGTCACTGTTGAATGAAAATAACCCCTATAGACGGAACAATTGGCTTTATCATAGACTGCTGGTTCTGGACGAGAAAAAAAGATTTTTAAAGACAGGTTCAGGTCTAAAAAGGATAAAGAATTCCTTTTCAGATCATGGAAGGGTAAAATTTATAAACAACGAAAAAAGAAATTTATTTAAAATCATATTACCGGGAGGATTCAAAACTTTGTATTAAAATCCCGAAAGGCGTTTGGGTGGTGTATTATGAGAGAAAAAAAAGTCGTACCTTTTGAAAGGGAAGCGGATTTTTACTTTGACTTAAGCTTTAAGTATTTGCAGAACGGCAGATTGAAAACCGCTTTAAGATATATTGAAAAAGCAGTAAATATAAAACCTGACGACAGCTACATGCAGTTCAACTATGCCGGCCTTTTGGCTGAACTTGGTCATATAGAACATTCTTCCAGTGTGCTTCTGAATATAGTAAATAACTTGGATCCATGCTATGATGAATGCTATTTCGGGTTGGGCTGCAATTTTCTTCAGATCCAAAAGATTAAAAAGGCATTGGGATACTTTGAGAAATACTTAAGCCTTGCTCCTTATGGAGAATTTGCAGAAGAAGCGGAGCATCTGGTGGAAATGCTTACAATGATCATAGATGCTAATAATAACCTTGACGATGAGGAACTGGAGAAGATATACAAAATAGAAGAGGATGCAATAAAGTTCATGGAAAGAAGAGATTACGAAAAGGCTCTGAAGAACCTTGAAGAAGTGGTCTCAAAACTTCCTAACGCAGTCCCTGCGAAGAATAATCTATCCTTGACAAATTACTACTTAGGCAAGATAGATATAGCAATAGCCATGGCAAAAGAAGTGCTTGCATATGAGCAAGGCAACGTTCATGCAAACTGCAATCTTGCAATATATTATAACAAGCTTGGAATAAGCAGCTTGCTGGAAAGACAGATACGCATCATCAAAAAGCTGTATCCGGAAAATGAGGATTATGCATATAAGATCGCTGACACATTGGGCTGCCTTAACAGGTATAAAGAAGCTTATGATGCATACAAAAGGCTCCTCAGGATAAACGGAGAAAACCCGAAATATGTCCATCTAACTGCAGTAGCCGCATTTAACTGCAGAAAGTTTAAAGAAGCGGCAGCACTATGGGAAAGGCTTCAAGAAACCGATAAAGAGAATTTTCTTGGAGATTATTATTTCAATATAGCTGTTGAAACCCAAGAAGGCATTAGGGAATTCAAATACATGCCCTATCTTTATCAGCTCCCTAAAGAGGAAGTAGGAAGAAGAATAGATATAATATATGAATTCTTATCTTTAAGGGAAGGCGAAGCAAAAGCGCGGTTAGCTGGTGACGAGCATATCAAGGACATCATATATTTTGTCATAAGCTTTGATAAGATTGTGCTGAGGAAGATGGTCTTCAATAAAATAAGAAAAGAAAATATAATCGAGCTTGAAGAAGTGATCAGAAAATATATTCTTAGGCCGGATATCGATAAGAACATAAAGATAGAAGCTGCTTTTCTGCTCAACAAGATAGGCGCGAAAGAGCCCTATTATGTGCTTATGGATGGGGAGATAAAGGAGATAACCATTGAGCCTGATGGGCTGCTTGAAGATGAGTGGAAAAAGGAATGGGAAGAAGTAAAGAATAAAACGCTGAAGATGATGAAAAGCTGCTATAAGACACCTTATAAGAAAATAGTGGAAGATATCTGGTATGATTTCATAAAATCATCATATCCGGAAGTCCCTAGTATAGGGAAGATAGAGATATGGGCAGCCGCTTTGGAATTTGCATATTGTAGATTTACTTGTAAGGAAGTGACTCAGCGGCAGCTGGCTGATAAATATAAGGTATCAAAAAGCTCCATAAGCGAGAAATCCAGGATCATATTCAGCTATATAGAAAACAAATTCAGGGAAAGAGAATAACTATCCTCTTTCCCTCTTTATTTTTTGTTTCTTTCTTATGGAATATCCGAAAAAGCCCAGGGTTTCATCCAGACTCCAATACTCTCCATGATTGTAGCATATCAGATCTGCTTTTGATAAATGTATTTTTTGTTTCTCGTCCATGAGCCATTCATCTACCGAAACTCCTACAATGTCAGAAATGAACATATGGTGAGAGCCCAGCGGTATAATGTCTTTTACCTTGCATTCCAAGCTCAACGGGGCCTCTCCTATGGAAGGGGATGTTACCAAATTGGACTTTTCAGGAGTCAAGCTCAAATATTCAAATTTATTTACCTCTCTCCCTGATTTAACCCCGCAGAAGTCCAATGCTTTACAAAGCTTCTTATTGGGCAGGTTGACTACAAAATCACCAGTATTTTTTATCATTTCAAAGGAATGCCTTTCAGGGCGCACTGAAATATAAAGCATGGGGGGATCCGAACAAATTATGCCCGTCCAGGCTATCGTAATTATATTGTTATCCCCGTTATGCGAGCATGAAACCATTACCGCAGGAACCGGGTAAAGCATGGTTCCCGGCTTCAATTGAATTTTAGACATATATGATCATCCTTTTCTACTTTTATTAATGATTGGCTTGCTGCAGCACAAACAGTTGCCTAATGAAATGATAAAGCAATAGGCTGAAAAATTCAACCAAAGCCTGACCAAAAAAAGTTTAGAAATATTAAGTCATGCTGTAACAAAAAAAGGACCTGCACATAGTATAGAAGTGGGAAGAGAGAGAACAACCCTTTGGATGGGAGGAGGTTATATATGAACAATATATTCTTGTTATTGCTGGTGCTCATCATACTTCTGGCCAGCGGCTGCAAAAACAGCAATTTCATATTTATTATAGCTCTTGCCATCCTTGCCCTGGGTGCTCAAGATAAGCTCAAATTCCTGATATAATGATTAAAAAATATAAAAAGGAGGTGTAAATATGGGTTTATGCGGTAATGTTGCAGGTGCTGGCTGCGGACCTGTTGCTCCTATTGTAGAAGAAAAGTGCTGCTGCCCCGGTGAGAATTCCTTCTTGCTTTTGCTGCTTCTCTTTATACTCCTTGCATCTTGTGTTACACGAGGCATCACTAATAACTTCTTCTTCATTATAATACTTGCAATAATAGCCTTTGGAGGCTTTGGAAGAACCTTCTTCGGAGAATTCTTTTAGTATCAAATAAAGCCGCTTCAGCTTTATCAGGAAGGAGGTGCTTTAATGTCAGGTAATTTTGATAATGTATTAGGAGCGTTTGATTCAAACTCTTTCTTGCTGCTGCTGCTTTTGTTTATTCTCTTGGCATCTTGTGTAACAAAAGGAGTTGAGAAAAACTTCTTCTTTATCATAATACTTGCAGTAATAGCCTTTGGAGGCTTTGGAAGAACTTTCTTCGGAACAGGCCTATAAGCACAAAAGATCCCAGGCTTAGCCTGGGTCTAAGATACAACAATTTCTTATATTCAGAATAAAGGAGGTGTAGATATGGGTTTATGCGGTAATGTTGCAGGTATAGGGACTGGCTGCGGGCCTGTTGCAGGGATAGCAGACTTCTGCAAACCAGGCGAATTCTCCTTCTTGCTGCTGCTTGTGCTCTTCATATTATTGGCTTCCTGCATTACAAGAGGCAGGGATAGCAATTTCTTCTTTATCATAATACTTGCAGTAATTGCTTTCGGAGGGTTTGGAAGAACTTTCTTTGGAGTAGGAATTTAACAGAAGGTTAATTTAAGCCCATAAGGAGGTGCTTATATGGGCATAGCATCACAAGAATGCTGCGAGCCGACGGGGGGCCTGTTCGGTTCTAACTGGATTTGGATAATACTCCTGATACTCTTTTTCTGCGGAGGCTTCGGCGGCTCAGGATGCGGAGGCGGCATATTAGGCGGCAATTTCCTGGGTAACAATGGAATATGGATAATACTGATTATACTGTTTTTCTTCTGCTTCTGCGGCAAAAGAATATTTTAAGATTAAGCCCGGCTTGAACCGGGCTTAAAACTTCTAAGGAAAAGCTGTAACCAAAATAAGCTTAGGGAATAAAATAGAAGTGAGAATAGATTAGAACCTGTTTAGTGTCTGCTAAAGAGGTTCTTATATCCCGAGGAGGGTTTTGGTATGGGTTTTTTTGATGAAATATTGGATAAAGACATTATATGGATACTGCTTTTGCTGTTTTTGGTGTGTATATTGCCCCAAAGATGCTCCGAACCTATCGTGAAAAACAAAGGCTTAAAGGAAGAAAGCGACCAATGCGGTAAAGAAGATATAGAGTGCGGCAAATATAGCAAAGATATAATTTATAGGAAAGCAAAAAGCCAAAAAGAGCGCAGGAGGCTCGTATACTAAAATAAGACTTTTGGAGGTAGTTGCATGGCTTATGGTAGAAACAATAACAGGTATGATGAAAGAGATATTGAATCTATAAAGGAGAAAATATCTGAACAGATGCCTGGGGTGGATTTAAACAATATTGATCAGCAGCAAATGAAAAGAATGGTTATGGACCAGATAAACAATAATCCAAACATAAATATAAGCCAAGATGTAAAGGATAAAATAAACAGAGGGGATATTGAAGGTCTTAAAAAGGAATTGATTCAGTATTTAGATAATCAAAACAGTCAGGACGGTTCAAGCCAGAGGCTGAGCAATATGCTCAAAAGTAATGACTTTGATGGCTTAAAAGATGAATTAATGGGAATGCTCATAAAAGGTATGAGCAATCAAAAAAAAAATGAGGTAAATGACGGCGAAGATAAAAGGGCGGAGAATACGGCTTATCAAAATCCTTTGACAGCTTTATTCGATGAAACCCTTTTAAACAATATTATGGAAAAATTCTTCGATGGAAATAAAAACGATAAAAGGATAGTTTTCTTAAACTCGATAAAACCATTTGTATCCGATAAGAGGCAAAAAGCCCTGGACGATTGTGTAAAGGCTATGAATGTGATTGCGATGATGGAAAGATTGGGTTTTAAGGCAGGGAGATAAAATTGGATATAATAAAAGTTGTGAATTTTGTATCAGCCAACTTTACTTTTGAAGATTTGTTTTTTCTTGGTATATTGCTTGTCCTTTTTCTGGAGCGAAAATGTGATAAGATTTTTATAGGCCTGTTGATATTTGTTTTTATATCCGGCTTGAGACAAGAACTATTATCTTTTAGATAAGGGCTCTTGTCTAAATTTTGCTTGCAAGATATCAGCAATATGCAGGAGTAAAGGGACAATACCATAGTCTAGATTGCATAATTCAGGAAAATATTGACTTGGTATATGCTAAGATAAATAGTATAATATTATACAAAATACTTTATTAGGGGGAATTTTTTTAATGGACGGGGACCTGTGGTCGCAAATGTTTGTAATCTTATTACTGATAGGGATTAACGCATTCTTTGCCGCTTCCGAAATGGCAATAGTATCTATCAGGCAATCGAAACTGAAGCCTCTCATAGAAGAGGGAAACAAAGCCGCCAAAATTGTAGATAATTTTATTGAAGAACCGAGCAAGCTGCTTGCTACCATTCAAGTAGGAATCACTTTTGCAGGCTTCTTTGCCAGCGCGCTGAGTGCTAAGACTCTTGCTGTATATTTGGCTGAAGTACTAAAAAAATCGAACCTGGCAATTATATCTACATATGCAGATTCTTTTTCCTTTATATTTATAACCATGCTCATGGCATACATAACTTTAGTTCTGGGAGAGCTGGTACCTAAGAGGATGGCTCTGCAGTGGTCCGATAAGGTTGCCCTTGCCGTAGCGAAGCCAATTTTGTTCCTTTCTAAGATTGCTTTTCCTATAGTCAAGCTTTTGACCTTCTCCACAAACTTCATAGTCAAGATGTTTGGAGGTTCCGCAGAAAATAATTCAAGCCAAATTACCGAAGAAGAAATACGTCTTATGATAAATGTAGGAGAAGAGAGAGGGATCATCAGAGAAACAGAGACGGAAATGATCAACAGCATCTTTGAATTTGACGACACAGTGGTTAAGGAAGTAATGACACCCAGAACAGATATAGCGGCTATCAATATAAACGCTTCCCTTGAGGAAATTATGGAAGTGATTGTTGAAGAGCATTTCTCCCGTATACCTGTATATGAAGATACAATAGATAATATAGTGGGATTGTTATATGTTAAAGATTTATTCGGCATGATGAAGTATGGAAAAGAATTTAAAGTTTCTTTAAAAGATATTATCAGGCCCGCCTACTTTGTGCCCGAGTATAAAAAGATAGATGAGCTTTTTAAAGAGATGCAGAAATCCAAGACCCATATAGCCATTGTAATAGATGAATATGGCGGTACAGCCGGGCTTATTACTATAGAAGATTTGCTGGAAGAAATCGTAGGAAACATCTTCGATGAATATGATGATGTGGTGCTGGAGTATGAACAGCTTGATGATAATACATATTTGATCAACGGTATGCTCAGCATTGATGAGGTCAATGACATAATGCATACTGAGCTTCCAGAGGATGAGCTGGAGTTTGACACTATAAGCGGTATGGTTTTGAGCCTTTCGGGTAAAATGCCCGAGGTGGGGGACGAAGTTGAGTTTGACGGAGTGCAATTCCGCATTGAAGAAGTGGATGATAAGAGGATAACTAAGATAAAGGTAAAAAAACAATCTGAAGAAACAAAAGAAGAGGAATAAAAGTAAAGGGAGTTCATGTTTTTCATAACATGAACTCCTTTGGTTCTATACGGTTTTATACCTCAAATCCGTAACCCTGCTGATCTTGCCCTGGCTTCTTGGAAGGGTTTTTGGCGGCAGCAGTTCTATTTCTGCTGCGATACCGGTTATATCCATGATATTTCTTTTTAGATTATCTGCTGCTATCGCACCATCATTGCAGGAAAGCTCCGTTTCTACTTGGACCAAAAGCTCATCAAGCTTGCCTTTCTTGCTTAACACGATATTATAATGGGGAAGTAATTTAGGCATGCTCATTATCACGCTTTCGATCTGGGAAGGAAAGACATTGACCCCTTTGATGATAAGCATATCATCACTTCTGCCGGTTACCCTGTCCATCCTCACGTTTAGGCTGCCGCAGCCGCAGCGCTCACGGTAAAGGGTAGTGATATCCTTTGTTCTATAGCGGAGCAAGGGCATGGCCTCTTTTGCAATTGATGTAAGCACCAGCTCGCCGGTTTGGCCATAATCTAAGGCCGCTCCTGTTTCCGGATCTATTATTTCGGCTATATAATGCTCCTCGTTTATATGGAGCCCCTGGCGCTGGCTGCATTCACAGCCTACTCCAGGACCTATGATTTCGCTTAAGCCGTATATATCATATGCCTTTATGCCGTAAGCTTTTTCAATCTCCTGCCTCATCTCTTCAGTCCAAGGCTCTGCTCCTAATATTCCTATCCTTATGGGAAGCTTGTGAAAATCAATGCCTCGATCTTTTCCGGCTTCCGCAAGATGTAATGCATATGAGGGAGTACAGGCCAAAACAGTGGTGCCAAAATCCTGCATGAGCTGCAGCTGCTTTGCTGTATTGCCGGTAGATATGGGCACCACAGTAGCACCTAATTTTTCTGCTCCATAATGCAATCCCAGACCACCCGTAAAAAGTCCGTATCCATAAGCTACTTGCACCGTGTCTTCTTTTGTTACACCGATAGCTTCAAGCTCCTGGGCGATCATTTCAGCCCATCTGTCGATATCACCGGAGGTATATCCGACTACGGTGGGCTTGCCGGTAGTGCCTGAGGAGGCATGGATCCTGGCCAGTTTTTCTTTAGGCACTGCAAACAATCCGAATGGGTAGTTGCACCTCAGATCCTCTTTGGTTGTGAAAGGGAGCTTCTCTGTATCTCTTATTGACTGAATGTCATCAACTTCTATATCTTTAAGAAGCCTGCTATAATAGGGCACTTTGCTTTTCAGCAAGGCAACGGTCTCCCTTAGCTTCTCCGCTTGTTTTTTCTCAAGTTCTTCTCTTGCTTCATCATCTTCACTTTTTTTACATTCCGGTGATTCTGCCAGCACAACGGATCGTATTGCCATGCAACTCAGGCAGTTATCGCAAAGGCCGTTTTTATATTTCTGGCAGCGTATGCTCGCTTTTTCCTCTGCTGTTGATTTTGCTGATAACTTGCTTTCATCACTTGTTTTCTTTCCGTGATTCATTTTCATATATGATGCACCTCCAAAAAAATATCAGCCGCTTTCCTTTGGGGCGAAAGCGACTGTACTCCGCGGTACCACCCAATTTGACATTGTTGTCCTCTTTTGAAGTGCCGGAATATCTCCTGATATATGCTACAAAAATAAAAAGCCTTCCATCCCCAAAGGGATGAAAAGCAATTTTCATCATACCACCCTTTGTCTAATAAATAGACTGCAGCCTCAATGAGTACGGGAAATATCCGATACCCCTTCCCAAAATAACGCCGGGAAATTGCGGCCTACCCTAATAAAGCTTTCAGGCGGCTTCTCCGGAGCGAACTTCAATCGGTCATATCCTAAAGCTGCTTTCAATCTAAGGCAGCTTCTCCCTGAAGAATTGTTACCAATCTACTTTGAACCATCATCGAATTTAATATTTAAAATGATATCACATACGAAAATATATTTCAATATAATATTTCATTTTTTATTGGGCTGTTAAAGAGTGCTATTATAATTTCTTAAATTTTGTCCGAAATATTTCAACACTGCTTCGTATTCTATTTTGCCTTCCATATTTCTTATCATTATTATATCCACGACCTGTGCTTCTTTGTTCAATTTTGCCAGTATATCCTCACGGCTTATCCCGGGCATTACTATTTCTCCCTCATAGGGATATACTATCTCAAAGGTGCTTGCCAATCCGTGAGATTCCAAAATCAACTTAATTTTTTTCATGAAGCTCCTCCTTAAAAATATAATCGGCGCTTATTTATTTGACACATATTTATAGTAGTTGGTTTCAAGTATCCTTGCGGAATAAAAAAATTTTGCGTTTACTGTTTCGGAGATTGCTTTTATATAGTCCTCATCAACCTTTGCTCCTTGCTTTTGGATGAAAACTCTGCTCTCTGCGTTATAGGAGCCTTTATCGGTTATGAAGCTTTTATTGTTGAATAGGACCAGAGGTTCGGAGTCTGAGAATATATCCCTTCCCATGAGGAGCCTTGAGTCGTACTCCAATCCCATAAGGTTGGAAAGCGTGGGGAGGATGTCGAGGCTTGAGCAGGGCTTATCGACAACGACCGGCTTCATACCTTTTGTATACAGGATAAAGTTGTTCTTAAAGAGTTCAAAGTTTTTTTCTATAGGATGACCGGCCAGTTCTTCCAGCTCATCGCTCTCAAGTCCATAAGGATAATGATCAGAGCTTAAAGCTATGAGAGTTCTATCCGCTATGCCCGCCTCTTCAAGCTTGTTCAGCAAATATTCCAATGCCCGGTCCAGCTCTATTTGACAAGCTATATATGCTTTGCAGGGTTCCGAATAGGGCAGGCCCTGCACATATTTTTTGTTTTTTGAAGCCATAGCGTTTCCTGCAAAGGAGTATCTCATATGCCCGCTGACTGTCATATAGTAGATATGAAAGGGCTCTTTGCCGATATATTCCGGTATTGTTTTTTCCATCATTTCCAGGTCTGATTCAGGCCAGGTCTTTTCTACTTCCAGCCCACTCCCCAATCCTTTATAGGCATAGCCCATATTCGGATAGGACACATCTCTCCTATAGTAGGTATAGGTATTGTTGTGATAAGCCAGGGTTTTGTAGCCCAGATTCTTTAACTGATTGCCCAATACGAAGGGCATTGATATCTTGCCGGATTTATAAAAGCTCCAAACGCCGGTTTTAGGGATCAGGCTCGTATATGCCACATACTCGCCGTCTGAAGTGCTTACTCCCCATATAGGCGTGTAGAAGCCTGTGAAATTATAGCCTTCATTGACCAATTTGTACAGGGTGGGAGTGACGTCCCGGCGCACTGCATAAGGAGAAAAGCTCTCGGCTGTGATCAATATGAGGTTGTATCCCTTGTACTTTCCGGTATATTCATTTTTTGAGGAGGGCTCCGCCTTCCGGAAATACTGATGTATACTTTTTATTGTTTCATTTTTTTCAGCTGAGATCAATTGAGAAAAATCTATGTCCATGATGTTGTATTCAATCTTCTTCTCTTTCGGAACATCGGCAGTTTTTGGGGGCACTGCTTGCGGGCTGCGGGGGGATTCTGCTAATGCAGGAGACCGGCCCCAAAATAGCCTTTGCACATCCAGCCTCATAGAGGTGACCAGCCCGAGCTTTTTCACTGACAGGACCGGATAGCTGCTTTCAAAATATAGATCATAAGCGGAATATTGTCCTCTCCCTGCTGCGTAAATAAAAGCAAGCCCCGTTAGGTGAAATAAGAGGATGCAGCAAGCTAAAAATATTCCGTATCGCCTGTCGGGTCTTTTTATTGATGGCAGCTTCTTTCTCAATAACACTGATGATATGAGAGGGAGAAACAGCAATATAATCCAAACAAGATTTTTGGCTATGCTGGCTATTATATCCCTCCACAGCTCAAATATCTGCCCGGCGTTTGCGGCTGAATACAAGGTGTAAAATGTTTTGAAGGTCTTGTAATACAGCAGCTGTGAGGAGAAAATAAATGCCGATAAGCCAAGGGTGATATGACATAAAATATGATTTGTCTTCTCTTTAAAGAAGGAGCAGGGAATATATAAAACAATTGAAAAGGGTATTGAAAATATTAAAGAGAGTATGGAACCGGAAGCAAATAGGCTTCCGGTGACAGATAACCTCAATATGCTTTCCATATAGAACATTGAGAGAATAAAATAAAGTATAAAGTGCGGAATTTTTATATTTCTTATCATCTACATGATCCCCCTATATAACAATTATATAACAACACAGCACCATAAATAAAAAATATTTATGACGTTTCTGAACTTTTTTGTTTTATTGAGATATATTGAGATATTAACGAGCATCTTAAAACAACTTAATATAACCCAAATAATTTCTAAAAGATATTCAGCCGAATTCAAATTATTCCACCCATATACAATAATTGAATTTTTCCTTCCATTGCGAACATTTAAACAAAAAAATCAAGAATTTTAAGTTGGCATGCATCTTGCTTATAAATATAGACTATTAATAATTATGTCTTGGTTGGAGGGTGCAGCGGATGACAAAACTGCTTGAATTCAAGGATTACAGCATGGGCTTTAAAGACGACAATGGAAACGTATACAATTTATTGGATAAAGTTACATTCTGCATAGAGGAAGGAAAAGCCCTGGGCGTGGTGGGCGAATCCGGATGCGGCAAGAGTATGACGAGCTTGTCCATAATGAGATTGCTGCCGTCTAACATAGTCTTACAGGGCGGCGAGATCATCTATAAAGGAGAGGATTTGCTGAAAAAGCCGGAGGCGGATATGCAAAGAGTAAGGGGTAAAGACATATCCATGGTCTTCCAGGAGCCTATGACATCATTGAATCCGGTTTTAACAGTAGGATTCCAGATAGGCGAGGTCTTGAGGAAGCATTATCCTGATATGAATAAGGAACAAATAAGGAAAAAGGTGATAGAACAATTGGAGCTGGTAGGCATACCAAGTCCCGAGAAGAGACTGGATCAATATCCCCATGAGTTTTCAGGAGGCATGCGGCAGAGAGTGATGATAGCTATGGCAGTAGTATGCCGGCCTAATCTGCTGATCGCGGATGAGCCCACCACCGCCCTTGATGTCACCATTCAAGCCCAGGTGCTGGATTTGATGCAAAAGCTGAAGGAAAAGGGCTCGCTGATGCTTATAACTCATAACTTAGGAATAGTCTCAGAAATATGTGATGAGGTAGTAGTAATGTATGCCGGCAGGGTAGTTGAAAAGGGAAGCGTGGAAGAAATATTTGAAAATCCATGCCATCCATATACAAGAGGCCTTATGGCTGCAATACCATCCCTGTCCGTTGAGCAGGAGGAGCTGTATTCAATACCTGGTACAGTGCCTATAGCTAAAAACTTTGCAGTAGGATGCAGATTTGCAGATAGGTGCAGTGAATGTGCGGAAGGCTGCAAATACAGCGTTCCTCCTATTAGAGAGGTGAGTCCCAACCATTATGTGCAATGCTGGTTGGACTTTGAAGGGAGGTAATGGTTTTATGGAGGATAAAATATTAGAGGTCAAGGATCTGACCAAGTACTTTGATGTATATAACGGGCTATTTGGAAAAAAGAAATATGTCCATGCAGTAGAAAATGTCAGCTTTGATCTATATAAATCAGAAACCCTGGGAATTGTAGGAGAATCGGGCTCCGGAAAATCAACATTGGGGAGGGTTTTGCTGAAGCTTATAAAGCACACTTCGGGCAAAGTCGTATACAGGGGCAAGGACATAATGAGCCTGAGGTCCGGGGATTTCGGAGCATTGAGGAGAGAACTGCAGATGGTATTCCAGGATCCCTATGCTTCCTTAAACCCAAGGATCAAAATAGGAGATGCCATTGCAGAGCCTTTGGCAGCTAATCGGATTGTCTCAAGCTATGGTGAGGCACGCAAAAAGGTATATGAGCTATTGGAGCTGGTGGGGCTTCAGGCTGAATTGTACGAGCGTTATCCCTATGAATTCTCGGGAGGGCAGAGGCAGCGCATCAGCATCGCAAGAGCTTTGGCTCTGGAACCCCAGATATTGGTATGCGATGAGGCGGTATCGGCCCTTGATGTCTCCGTTCAAGCCCAAATATTGAATCTTTTTAACAGCTTAAAGAAGCAATTGGATTTGACATATTTGTTTATCAGCCATGATCTGTCTGTAGTGAAGCATATAAGCGACAGGATAATGGTGATGTATCTGGGAGAAATTATGGAATTAGCTCCTACGGATAAAATATTCGAGAGAACTCTTCACCCTTATACTGAGGCATTGATATCTGCCATACCTGAACCAAAGTCAAAGGAGAAGAGGAAGAGGATAATATTGGAAGGCGATATACCAAGCCCTATCGATCCTCCCATGGGCTGCAGATTTGAAAGCAGATGCTTTAAGGCTATGGAGATGTGCAGGACTGTGCATCCGCAGATGACAGAGGTACAGCCTAAGCATTTTGTTCGCTGTCATCTATATTCAGAAGGGAAGGAGGATTGATAAGGTGCTTAAATATATGTTTAGAAGAGGACTAAAGGGACTGCTGACAATATTTGTATCCATAACGATCACATTTTTCATCATCAGGCTTATGCCGGCTGACCCTGTAACCTTGCTGGTGGACCCAAAGATGGGGCCTGAGGTGCAGAAGGCTATGATGGAGCAATTCGGCCTGGACAAGCCGCTGGGTGAGCAATATGCGATTTTCATAAAGCAGGCTGCTATGGGAAACCTCGGTGTATCCTTTAAGACCAGAGAACCCGTTACGGAGGTCATAATGCAGAAGCTGCCTTGGACATTGCTGCTGCTGGTCATCACTGTAACCCTTTCGCTGCTGGTCGGCATACCCATAGGAATGCTGTCAGCCAAGAAAAGGAACCAGGCCTTTGATAAGCTGGTGAATGTTTTGGTTGTGGTAGGGATTTCGATATTTATACCATTTTTATCTTTTGCGTTTCTGTATATATTTGCATATTATCTGAAGCTTTTCCCGACAGGCGGTGCTTATACACCCCCTCCTGGAAAGGGACTGGATTATGTTTTGGATGTGGCAAGACATGCTGTGCTGCCGGCTCTGACTTTGTTTATCAATAATGTGGCCACAATCATACTCTATACGCGAAACAGCATGATAGATGTTCTTAAGGAGGATTATATCCGTACAGCTTTTTCAAAGGGATGGAATGATAAATATGTAATACGCACTCATGCGCTTAAAAATGCTCTCATTCCCACCATCACCGTGACAGGGCTGGTCATAGGTTCAATGGTAGGCGGAGCGGTGATGACTGAAACCGTATATGCATGGCCCGGCATAGGGAGGCTTATTTATGAATCTGTAAGCGCTATGGACTATCCGGTGCTTCAGGGAGCATTTCTCATTTTAGCTGTAGCAGTAGTGCTCATGAACATAATCACAGACTTAGTAGTGGCCTGGTTGGATCCGCGCATTAAATTAGGAGGTTAAATCAATGCAGAGCAGAACATTTTTCCAAGCATTTGTCAGAAAAAAACTGGCCGTAATCGGGCTTATAGGCGTACTGATTATCTTTTTTATGGGATTTGCAGCCCCTTATATCGCACCATATCCCACCGGCTACGGTACGGAGATTATGGAACCTCCTTCATTGACACATTGGTTCGGCACAGATGGTTTGGGCCTTGATGTATTTGCAGAGGTTGTATGGGGAGCACGGACTTCGCTCTATGTGTCGATAATGGCTGTGGCTGTGGCAGCAATCATAGGAATTCCCGCCGGACTGATATCCGGGTACAAAAAAGGCATCACAGGCTCAATCATCGACGGAATAATCGATATATTCCTTACCCTTCCGGTTTTGCCTCTTATGATAGTTATAGCCGCCATAGTAGGATCTTCCATAACCAATGTGGCTGTGGTTATAGGACTGTTCGCATGGCCATCTTTGGCACGGGTAGCCCGAAATTCAACCATGAAGGTATCGGAAATGCAATTTATAGAGGCTGCAAGATGTGTAGGAATATCATCAAAAACGATACTGTTCAAGCATATTCTTCTGAATATTGCGGGACCTGTTTTAGTAAACCTTACTTTGGTCATGGCGACGGCCGTATTATCCGAGTCGGGCTTAAGCTTTTTGGGGCTGGGAGATCCTACGACCTGGTCCTGGGGCACGATCCTGAAGAAAGCCTGGGATGCAGGCGCCGTAATAGATACGCCGAATCCATGGTGGTGGTGGTTTTTTACAAGCTTCTTCATCATGATTTATGTAATTTGTTTCAATTTATTGGGCAGCGGCATCAATGAGGCGCTGAATCCCAAAGCAAGAGATTAAGGAGGTATTGGTATATGCATGATTTGATAATTCGCAATGGCTGTATAGTGGATGGCACAGGTGCAAAGGGATTTTTAGGAGATATAGCCATAGATGGGGATAGAATAAGCAGCGTCGATACAGCGATAGATGAAAAAGGTTTAAAGGAAATTGATGCTTCCGGTAAAATTGTGATCCCCGGCTTCATCGACCCTCATGTCCATGAAGAGTGGATATGCATGATAGACGGCACTTATGAATTGTTTTTGCGCCAGGGCGTTACTACTGTGGTAAATGGCAACTGCGGACATTCCATAGCTCCGGGGCCTGTGGACAACGTAATAGATTATTACTGGGGAAACGGCTTGATGAGCACCAAGCAGAGGGATGAATACAAAAAAAGATTCCCTCAATGGAATGATTATGCAGGATATAAAAAGGCAGTGGAGGACAAAGGCACCAACATAAACTTTGCAACCCTGCTGGGCCATGGAACAATCCGATGGTCGATCATGGAAGGTGCTTGCGACAGGCCGCCTACGCCGGAAGAAGCGGAAAAGATCGAAGGCATAATACGCCGCAACATGGAGCAGGGAGCCTGGGGAATATCCTTTGGGCTTGACTATGTGCCCAGCAGGTATGCGGATATGGATGAACTGGTCACTGTGGCAAAGCTTGTCGAGGAGTACGACGGAATAGCCGCTGCACATCTCAGGCATTCCATAGGGATAAAGGAAGCCACCGACGAATTTATCGAGGTGGGAAGGAGATCAGGCGTAAAGCTGCAAGTTTCTCATCTCAAGCCTACATGTCCTGAAGCCTTTGATTCGGTTGCCAAAGCTGCGGAGTCAGGCTTGAAAATTTTAGCGGATACCATACCCAGAAGCACCGGACATTGCACCGGCAAGGCAAGGCTTATCCAGTTTATTATGGCTCTATCTGATGAGCTGTTTGCAGGAGGACCCGAGGGAGTAAAGAAAGCCCTTCTGACTAAAGAAGGCAGAGCAATAGTGAAAAAGGATGCATATATTTTTGCCGGAGATAAATCTGATAAGTTTATTATTTTGTCTGAAGACCCTCACCTAGAAGGAAGGTCAGTTAAAGATATTGCCCGGGAAAAGGGGATTGATGCAGACGAATGCATGCTGGATTTGATCGGCGATGACAATAACTATGTTTTCTGGCTGGGAGGTCCCTCAAGAGAAGATTTTCCCGAGACAGGGCACATGGATTCCATTGTGTCGAATCCCTATGTATGCGTCGGCACCGATGAAATACTGGGAGATGTGGAAGATCCTTTTGATTGGTATGAGCTCCAGCGAAGAGGCGGCTTCCCCATATTCATGCAGATGTATCTTTCTAAGGGCGTGGCTGTGGAGGAGATTGTAAGAAGGAACACCTCCATGGTTGCAAGGCATTTTGGAATTGAGCAAAGAGGAGAACTGAAAAAGGGCAGCTTTGCTGATATAGCAGTTATTGATCTTGAAAATTACAGATTCCCGTCTCCGAAGGAGATTGATTATAGAAAGCCCCTGACTATGGCAGATGGCGTTGATACGGTAATAGTCAACGGAAAAATAACCCTTGAAAAGGGGCAATTGAAGTCAGCATATTCAGGAAAGGTTCTAAATAGGGATACAAAGTAAAGGGAGGAATAGGAATTATGAAGAAAAGGACAGCAGTATTATTGACAACTCTAATAGTTTTATTTTCATTTTTGGTTACTGCGTGCGGCGGGAACAGCCCCCAAAGCGCACAGCCGGCAGGCGAAAGCACTGCTGAGGTGAAGCCTGCAGTAGGAGGGAGCCTGGTAGTGGGCATCACTGGAGATCCTTATAATCTGGCAACATGGTTATCTAATGATATGAATTCGTCAATGGTTATGAATCTTGCACTGCCGCCTTTGATGGCTACGGATAGCAAGGGAAATAAAGTGCCCTATATATTGAAGAGCTGTGATATAAGCTCTGATGCAAAGGTTTATACAGTGACATTGCATGATGGACTCACATGGCATGACGGCAAGGAATTCACCTCTGAAGATATGGCTTTTACTGCAGAATATCTTGTAAAGCATAAGCTGGGATATGGATTAGATATGTATTCCAATGTGGAGAAAACAGAGATCGTCGACAAGACTACTTTGAAATACTATCTGAAAAGCCCCCAGGTCAACTTTATGTCTCAGGTAGGCTTCTGGATAGATGTGATGCCGAAACATATTTATGAAAATGTGGATGACCCGGCTAATTTTGAATACAATGGGGTAGGCTACGGCCCGTATAAGCTGAAGGAATATAAAAAAGGCGAATATTATTCCTTTGAAAGGGTTGAAAATTGGGCTTTAGCCAATGACGGGCAGGGCGCTTATATAGAAAACATCACCTTCAGGGTCTTCCCGGATGCTAATGCTCTGGTGCTTGCAATGAAGAATGGAGAAGTCAATGTATCAGGCTCAGCGCTGCCTATAGCAGCCCAAAAGCAGCTGGAATCCACACCGGATAAATTTGGGATAAAAAAGGTGAACTCACTGGGTTACGGATACTTTGCATTCAGCTACAAGAATGAATTGCTAAAAGACTTTAATGTTCGCAAAGCCATAGCCATGACCATCGACAGAGATGCCCTTGTAAACACTGCAATGCAGGGCGGGGCAATAAAAATGGAAACACCTATATCACCTGTTTTTGAAGATCTTGTAAAATCAGATATAAAATTCCCTGCTTTTGATGTAGAGGGTGCCAAGAATCTTCTTGAATCCTCCGGATATACTGATAAGGACAATGATGGGGTAAGGGAGTCAGCTACAGGCAAAAAACTGGAATTTGAATTGATATATCGTACTACTACTGCTAATATTGACCCCATTGCCAACGTATTTAAGGCCAATGCAGAAAAGGCAGGCATAAAGATAAACCTTAAGCCTGTTGATCCTGCCACATATACTGACAGGGTTACAAAGCAGAGAAACTTCGATATAAACGTTATAGACTGGGGTGTAATAGACGACCCGGATTCCTCTTTGAGCACTGTATATGCTTCCAATGCCCAGCTCAACTTTATGAATTATAAAAATGAGAAAATGGATGAATTGCTTGCAAAATCTACCCAGGAACCAAGCTATGAAAACCGTATAAAGCTTATGGATGAATTCCAGAAGGAATATGTAAATGAGCTTCCTGCGATTAACACATGGGTAAGGGTCAATGCTTACGGCTATTCAAAGGACTTTGAAGGCTGGGATTTGACTCCCGGGCTTTATGGGGTATTGGATGCAAAGGATATAGTCAAGGTTTATAAAGTAAAATAGGAAACCCCCCCCAAATATATATTGGAGTTCAAAGAAGGATATGAGCCAGATATAATCCGTTCATATCCTTCGCTCCTAAGTTGTGATCAATTTTTAAGCGGCATTACAGGAGGCATAAGTATGAAAAAAGGATATAAGGGCTACAGGTCATATCAATACCTGGAGAAGGATTTAGATTATAAGGGGTTCAAGCTATCGAAAGAGATCGATAGAGTGGAGCCGTATTTGATTCCGTTGACGGATGAGGAAGAAAAGAGAGCAGAGGCTATCATTAACAATAATATAGTCATATCTCTTCATGATCATCCTACCATCATACCTGAAGACGTGAATGAACTGATGAGTTATGAGAGAGAAGGCAGAGAAGCTACGGCTTTTGAAGGTTTAGCACACTCTTGCCTTGATGCGATTTTTGACAATATGATGGACGGCACCTGCGTCATAGGCTCTAAAGCCGGATGGAAGTGGATTGATGTAATACATGATATGGGCATGAGATCCTGCGATATAGCCCATCAGGATTTCTTGATCAAGGGCAGCAATATAGATGATATCTATAAGGCTAAAGCTGAGGGGAAGATTGCATGGTTCATTTCCCTTGAAAGCGCTACAATGATTGAAAATGAGCTGGACAGGATAGAGATATTATACGGTCTCGGCGCCAGGATGATGGGAATAGCATATAGTGAATCAAACTCCTTGGGCTCCGGCCTAAAGGAAAAGAATGACGGCGGCCTCACGGCCTTCGGACGCCAAGCAGTGGAACGCATGAACAAGGTGGGGATGGCTATCGATGTATCCCACACCGGGGATAAGACTGCTATGGATACTATAAAAGCGAGCAGCAAGCCCATATTCATAAGCCATATAGGAGCGAGAGCATTATGGGATATGAAGAGATTGAAGCCGGATGATGTTTTTAGGGCCTGCGCGGATAAAGGCGGAGTCATAGGCATTGAGGCGGCTCCTCATACGACGATCACAAGAAAACATCCGAGGCATGATATAGATTCCTACATGGAGCACTTTGAATATATAAAGGATCTGGTGGGTATAGACTATGTTGCCTTTGGTCCTGATGCTTTATTCGGCGACCATGTGGGCTTGCATGACCTTTTCAGCAGCAATATGTCTATAGCCGAAAATACCGCAGGCCGCAGCATTGACAGGATTGAGTATGTAAAAGGCCTGGAGAATCCTGCCGAAGCATCGCAGAACATCGTGAGATGGCTAGTGAAGCATGGCTACTCCGATGAGGAGATAGGCAAGGTACTGGGTAAAAACGTTATAAGGGTTTTAAAGCAGGCTTGGAGTTAAACTATATTTCATGATTAAAAAGTGTTTAGGAGGTTCTAACAATGGGAATTAATAAGAAATATGACGGTTATGAAGCATATCAATACTTGGAGAAGGGCAAAGATTACAAGGCCTTCAAGTTTCCGAAGGGTGTGGGAAGAGTGCCTGAATACTATCTGCCCCTTAATGCGGAGCAGGAAAAACGTGCTGCGGAAATCGCTGAAAAGTATATTTTCATATCATTGCATGAGCATCCTGTATTTTTTCCGGAGGATTTGGGACAGATATTCGAGTATAATAGAGAGGGAAGACAAGCAGCAGCTTATGAAGCATTATCAAAATCATACCTTGACGTTGTCTTTGACAACCTGATGGATGGAACATGCACAATATCCTCAAAAAACGGCTGGAAATGGAATGATGTGCTTCATGATCTGGGGATGAGGCTTTGCGATCTGGCCCATCAGGATTTTGTGATCCGCTGTGAGAAGGTGGATGATATGGTAAGGGCACATAGGGAAGGAAAGGTAGCTCTGGTTCCCACCGTGGAAGGTGCCGCAATTCTGGAAAATGAGGTCGAGCGTGTAGAGATACTATATGGCTTTGGCATAAGGATGATGGGAATAACATATAGCGAAGCCAATTCATTGGGCTCCGGCTTGAAGGAAAAGAATGACGGAGGTCTCACAGCCTTAGGATATAAGGTTGTGGAGAGGATGAACAAGGTAGGTATGGCAATAGATTGCTCACATGTGGGAGACAATACTACCATGGATGTAATCGAAGTGAGCACTAAGCCCGTATTCCTGTCCCATTGCGGTGCAAGAGCAATTTGGAACAGCAGGAGGCTGAAGCCTGATCATGTCCTTAAGGCTTGCGCTGACAAGGGCGGTGTCATAGGTATAGAAGCTGCACCCCATACAACTCTTACGGTGAATAATCCGGAACATTCCATCGATTCCTTTATGGAGCATTTTGAATATATAAAGGATCTGGTGGGGATAGACCATGTCGCCTTTGGCCCGGATACTCTATACGGGGATCATGTAGGACTGCATCATGCATTTGCTTCTAATTTATCGATAAGAAGCTCCCATGAAGGCTCGGCAGAATTCAGCGAGGTGGAATATGTGAGGGGTCTGGAGAACCCGACAGAGGCATCCATAAACATTGTAAGATGGCTTGTTAAGCACAATTATTCCGACAAGGATATAGAAAAAGTGTTAGGCGGAAATATCATCAGAGCACTGAAGGATACCTGGATATAATCGGACATAATCAACTCGTTGTACTATATACAACGCATTAAATATTCTATATAGCTGTTATGCTGACGGATAACATTATTGCTGTAAAATCTTTTTCACGTTTATATATAGTTGATAACTATTGCTAGTGTTACAAGGATAAGACTTTGTGTAGGAGGGATTATATGCTGACTTTAGAAGAAAAATCGATTCTCGAAGAAATCAGCTTTGAAGAGCCGAAGATGCTTTTGTATAAATTTAATAATCTCATACGGCAATCGGGCAGCGAAGACGAAAGAAAGGCTGCTTACTATATAGGGGAGAGATTGGCCGGCTTCGGCATGGACTATGAAATCTTATGGCCGGAAATATACCTGAGCACTCCGGTAAAAGCTGAATTGAAAATAATCGGGCAAAATGAGGAAATCAATGTAAAGACTCCCTCCTATTCAATGTCTACCGGCGACAAATGGGTGGACGGAGAGCTGATCTATGCATTCAGCTACCGGCCGCCTTATGCCACCGACGAGTTTGAGTACAAGCTCCGGTTTGAGAGCGATCCCAAGGGTAAGATCGTCATATGCGATGGAATACCTTCTCCGGATAAGGTGAATGACATAATAAGCAATAAAGGCGTTGCAGCCATCTTTGTTCAGTCAGGAGAAAGGATTCACGAAGGAATATGCACCTCAGTATGGGGAAGTCCCGGATATGAAGACTTGGCAAATATAAACAGGATACCTGTGGTGTCTGTCAATAAACCTGACGGCAAAAGGCTTATAGAGAGTTTAAAAGAGAACAAGGTCAGGGCGGCACTGAGGACCCTGCTGGACGACGGCTGGAAGAAGTGCCCGCTGGTTTTGACCAAGATACTCGGCTGTGAAAGCCCGGAAAAATTCCTATTGCTGCACGGGCACATGGATTCATGGCATAAAGGCATAGGAGATAATGCTTTGGGAAATGCGACCATGCTTGAAATAGCCAGAGTGCTTCAAAATAACCGGAGCAAACTGAAAAAAAGCGTTTGGATAGCATGGTGGCCCGGACATTCTACAGGCAGGTATGCAGGGTCCACCTGGTTTGCGGATCAATTTGCAATGGAATTTCACGACAACTGCATTGCACAAGTAAATTGCGAATCCACCGGGTGTGTCAATGCAAGCACCTATGACGGGATCATGTGGACTGAAGACATGGATGATTTTTGCAGAGAAATAGTTGTGAGCGTGACGGGCATAGAACCGAAATGGACAAGGCCTCACCGTGCGGGTGATTATTCCTTTAATAACATAGGTATTTCCTCATTCTTCATGCTCAGCTCTACCATAAGCAGAGAAAAGATGGAGAAGCTGGGTTACTACGAGGTATACGGATGCGGCGGGAATATAGAGTGGCATACAGAAAACGATGATATGAGCATCGTGGATGAAAAAATTTTTCTCAGAGATACAAAGCTTTATTTAGCGGGAATATATAAAATGCTCAATGGGTCTTTGCTTCCCGTAAATATCAAAAAACTTCTGGAGTCTATGAAAGTCTACCTTCATGAATACCAGACAGCAGCAG
Source organism: Lutispora sp. QWL-02 (assembly GCF_058315355.1). Classification (NCBI taxonomy): domain Bacteria; kingdom Bacillati; phylum Bacillota; class Clostridia; order Lutisporales; family Lutisporaceae; genus Lutispora; species Lutispora sp. QWL-02. The sequence continues at coordinate 3,621,953 of NZ_CM177762.1, read as the reverse complement.
GTGACAGCTTTGACTTTCAAATTGTTTTCGATGAGCTGGAAAACCTGGAGCTGTTGGTTGAGGAATTCTATGATAAAGTCGGCAAATATCGGGATGACAGTCAAAAAAGCGATATGATCTGCAATACCATCCTCAGGATCGTGAGGAAGCTCATCAGGATCAATTATACCAGCAGACAGGAATTTAGACATGATCCCGCGGCAATGATGCCGCCTATACCGGATCTGGCTCCTGTTCTGATGCTCAACGGCATGAGCAATATGGATCAGAAATTTTTGGTCACTCAGCTTATAAGGGCCAGAAACAGAGTGCTTCATGCTCTTAGGGAATGCAGGCAGATAATTATGGATGTCTCATTATAAAAATAGACTTAATAGCTGATAAAATGTATAATAGAAGTTAAAAAACATGGCACTGGAGTGTTCCCAATGGTTAAATATAGAATCGCCGTAGTCGCTGCAGATGGAAAAATAGGAATAGGGTTTAAAAATCAGCTTGAAAGCATATTTCATGACGAAATAGAAATAGTGATTTTGAGTCTGGAAGATGCTCAGGAGCTTTTCCTCGGATTTGATCTTATTATGGCTGCCAGTTCCGCCATATATGATGCGGTGAAGAGAAAGGCTCCGTTGAATGCTAAAGTAATAACTGTAATACGCAATATCAATACCTTAGAAGTTCATAAAGTGTTTAATATAGATGCAGGCAGTAAGGCGCTTGTGGTGAGCAATTACTTCTATGCAGCCAAGGAAACTGTGGATTTGCTTAAAGAGATCGGTTTAAATCACATTGAATATATACCTTATTGCCCGGGGACAGACCTGGATGATTTGGATATTAATACTGTTGACCTTGCTATAACTGCAGGAGCTGCACATTATGTGCCTAAGGGAATAAGCAGAATAATCGATCTTGGATTAAAGGTGATAGACATATCTACGGTTATGGAGGTTATCGTAAACCTGGGCTTGCCTTTAGAAAAAATAAATCTGTTTACCTTGAGATATATGAAGGAATTTATAGCCCTTAACAGAAAAATAAGCGATTTGAAGTCCACGCTTGTTGCGGTTCTGGATGCCTCTTCCGACGGCATAATGGCACTGGATATGGAAGGAAATATAATATTTAAGAATAACAGAGTCGAAAGATATTTTGAAACATGCAATAAAATCAATGTAGGAGACAATATCGCTGAGTTTATAAATAATGGAAATATAATAAATTTCATAAATAGCTTTGATGAAAAGGAAAACGACGTATTCAGCATAAACAGAAGAGATGTAATGATAAATAAAAACTACCTGAGCAATAATAATAAGCTTACCGGTATCGTAGTAAGCTTAAATTACGTCTCTGAGATACAAGACAAGGAAAAGGAAATAAGGAAGAAGCTGGTCAATAAAGGCAATGTGGCCAAATATGATTTTTCCGATATCATAGGCTCCAGTAAAAGCATCAGGACAGTGACCGATATGACAAGAAAGGTTGCTAAGACAGATCTATCCGCCCTCCTTCTGGGTGAGAACGGTACAGGCAAGGAGCTTTTTGCTCAGGCTATACACAGAAATTCTTCAAGGAGGACAGGACCCTTTGTAGCGGTAAACTTTGCTGCTTTGCCGGAAAGTCTTATAGAAAGCGAATTGTTCGGGTATGAAGAGGGAGCTTTTACCGGAGCCAAAAAAGGCGGCAAGCGCGGGCTCTTTGAATTAGCTCATTTGGGTACTATATTTCTTGATGAGATAGGTGATGCTCCTTTGAGCCTTCAGGCAAGACTGCTTCGCGTAATTCAGGAAAAAGAGGTATTGAGAGTGGGCGGAGTGAGCCCAATACCTGTTGATGTAAGGATCATTGCAGCTACCAACAGGGATTTGAAGGAAATGATAGAATTAAATCAGTTCAGGCAGGATCTTTACTATCGCTTGAATACCATAACCATAAAAGTACCTCCCTTGAGAGACAGAAAAGAGGATATACCATATATAATAAATTACTATATGAAGAACCTGAATGCGAAGAAGAAATTTACAAAAGAAGCAATAGAGAAGCTAAATAACCATGATTGGCCCGGCAATGTCAGAGAACTGGAAAATTTGATACATTATGTAGTCGAGATTGTAGACGGAGAAATAATAGATGCGGATGATCTTCCTGTGGATGTCTGCGGCAGCATAGAAAGGCACGAAACAAATAACAATGGCATGGAGGACATCGTTGAGAGCCTTGAAAAGCTCTGTCCTATAGGGGTATTGACTGGAATATTGGAGGAATTGGAAATAGCTGATGACTCCTATGTGAGGGCCAGCCGGTCATATTTGCTGGAAAAGCTTTTATGCAAGGGTATAAATACCACCGATAATGCATTAAGAAAGGTATTGAAAGAATTAGACGGACTAGACTATATAAATGTGGGAAGCACAAAGCAAGGCACCAGGATCACACAAAAAGGCAGAATATTTCTTGATGAGCTTAGAAGATTAGGTGATTGATACATTGATAATGTAAGATGTATCAATCACTTTTTTAACGAAAAGGCAGAAATAATGTTAACTTATTATAAGGGGCGTGGTTTACAATTGCGTTTTTATAGTATATACTTGACTGTATGTTCAAAGTTTTAATTATAAGTTTAAAAATACAAAATCGGGGATATGCAGGAGGAGAAAATGAGAGATATTGCTTTGAGACTGGAAAGAAAAATCAGTGAAGGCGGGGCCGTGGATTTTGATGAAGCCTATATTCTTGGAAGGCTCAGCAAGCCTGACGAGCTTGAGAAACTGTACCATGCAGCAAACAGGATCAGAGAAAGATATAAAGGGAATAAGGTAGATTTATGCTCCATAATGAATGCCAAATCAGGAAGATGCAGCGAGGATTGCAAGTACTGCGCCCAATCCGCTCACTACCACACAGAGGTGGAGGAATACGGTCTGGTTTACAAGGATAAGGCATTAGCTATTGCGCTGGAAAATGAAAGCTGCGGAGTAGGAAGGTTTTCATTGGTTACCAGCGGAAGGGATTTGGCGGGTGAAGATTTTAAAGAGACATTAAATATATATGGATATATTAAGGAGCATGTAAAAATAAGCCTATGCGCCTCTCATGGAATCTTGACCCATGAGCAGCTGCTGCTTCTTAAAAGAGCCGGGGTTGAGACCTATCATCACAATCTGGAGACAAGCAGGGAATATTACAGCAGGATATGTACAACCCATTCCTATGATGAAAGGATCGAAACAATAAGAAATGCACAAAATGCCGGACTCAAGGTATGCTCCGGCGGAATCATCGGCATGGGAGAGCGCTTGGAGGATAGGATAAAGCTTGCTTTTGAGCTTAAAGCTCTCGGCATAGACTCCATTCCCATCAATGTTTTAAACCCCATAAAAGGAACTCCCCTTGAAAGCTCAGAAAGATTGTCTCAGGATGAAATATTGAAAACTATAGCAATCTACAGATTTATAAATCCAAAAGCCTGTATCAGGCTGGCAGGGGGAAGAAACCTGATAGCGGATTATGGAAAGCACTGCTTTAAAGCAGGTGCGAATGCCACTATCACAGGCAATTATCTAACTACCTCAGGAAACAAGATTGCAGATGACATAAAAATGATAAAAGATTCAGGTTTAAAGGTCGGACTTTAAAAACTCATCTATTATCATTTCCGCAAGCCTTTTGCTTGTAGCTGCCTGATTTGCCAATGTCAGTACCAAAAGCATCAGCTCTGCCTTGCCATTACTGCTTGAACTTAATACAGCCGATTTATCGGCAATGTGATTGAGCATATCATTAAATTGTTTGGGAAGATTATTTAAATCTTCTCTTTTTATTTCCAGGTAATTTGAATATAACTCGTCTAAATCAAATCTTTCATTGCCTTTTGAAGGGTTTATGCCGCCCAATAATGGAGTGAGGAGAATCTTTATATCATTTATGGACAGGATCTGCTTTAAATTATATATAAGGGATAGAAGTATTATATGATTCCTGCCGTATTTTTTGTTCTTGGGAGGCATAACAGCCTTTGCTTTTGTATAGTTGTTTATCATGGTTTTTGTCAGGATTTTATCGGAAGCCTGCCTTTTAGTATCTGCCAGCTTGTCATCGAAGAGAGTGGTCACCTGATCCACATACAAATCAATACAGGGTATATCGGAAAGCTGTATGTCGCCGGATGAAGCTATGTATTCTATGATTTTATCCAATTCTTCTCTATTCATTGCCTAAATCAACGCCTTTCTCATAATAAGCAGTATTCAATATCATAATACTATACTAAAAAAATATATAATATACTTTCTTATACTATTGAATAAAATATTTCAATGAGTTATTATAATTATAACACATAGTAATCAAAACTACATAGCGTGGTAAAACTAAATACACAACAAAGAAAAAATATAATTATTTAGAAAGAAGGATTGATTATTGATGAGATGCAAGCTTAGAGAACCGGTGAGCGGGTTGACCCATTTCGCCGGTGCTGTATTATCCGTTGTAGGAACGGTTTTCCTTATTGCTTTTGCTGTAAGCACAGGTACTCCGGCAGATATAGCTTCTGTTTCCATATTCGGCGCCAGTCTTATACTGCTATATACGGCCAGCTCATTGTACCATTTGCTGACCGTTTCAAAAAAAGCTATTGGAGTGCTGAGGAGAATAGATCACATGATGATCTATGTTTTAATAGCCGGCACATATACTCCTCTTTGCCTAATCGGGCTAAAGGGGAAGCTGGGCCTTGGACTTCTGATCGGGATATGGTCTTTAGCCCTGGTGGGGATAGTGCTGAAGCTGGTATGGTTTAATGCTCCCAGATGGATATACACCTCTTTCTATTTGATCATGGGCTGGCTGGTCATTATAGCCATCATCCCTTTGATGAAAATTATACCTTCAGGAGGAATATGGCTGCTTGTTGCCGGAGGTGTATCCTACACCATAGGAGCTGTTATATATGGAGCAAAGTGGCCTTTAAGTAAGAACAATATCTTTGGATTTCATGAAATATTCCATATATTTGTTATGCTGGGCAGTTTGTTTCATTACTTTTTCGTACTGGAATATCTCACGTAATGATCTTCTAATAAGCTTCCGCATCCTCAACCTTGTTAATTTTTGATTTTACATATTTCCATTTGCCGGAGCGGTATCTCAGATATACTATAAGAGCACGGGCAGACTGATCCAGCACCAGGGCTATCCAGGCTCCTATGAGGCCCCAATGAAATATGCCGACGAATATATAAGCTGTGAATACGCGGAAGATCCAAATACCGAAAATACATGCGTATAAGGGATATAGGGTGTCCCCGGCTCCTCTCAGCGCCCCTGATATTGCCAATTGAGTCGATTGGCCGGGCTGAGCTAAAGCAAGTATCTTCAGCACGGTACCTGCCATAGCCGCTACTGCCAGATCTTCGGTATAAAGGCCTGCCAGCTGGTGAGAAAAGAGCAGGAATACAACCCCCATAAATAAGGCGGCCAGCATCGCCATGTGATGTATCATATCTGCAAATTCTTTTGCTTTTCTTTCATCACCGGCACCGAGGCTCTGGCCTACCAAAGTGGTGGCAGCGATACCAAAGGCTTGGCTTGGCGAAAAAGTAAGAGCGCTTATATTTATGCCTATCTGGTGCGCTGCAAACCCGCTGGTGCCCAGGCTGGATACTGTGCGGGCAAACACCATCAGGCCGCTTTGCAGCACAAATTGTTCCAAGGCAGCAGGTATACCTATAGAAAATATCTGTTTTACAATACCTGTGTTTATTCTATAATCACCTATTATTGAAAGCGATATGTAAGACCGTTCAGTGAAGAAAATGATGTACAGCCCTGCCAGGCAAGCTATTAATCTTGCTGCGGTGGTTGATACTGCAGCCCCTGCCACCCCCCATTCAGGGAACCCGAATTTTCCGAATATGAGCACATAGTTGCCGAAAACGTTCAAAAGATTGCTTCCAGCGTTATAGAGCATAGGAAGCTTTGTTTGTCCCGCCCCGCGAAGAGCTGCCGTAACCCCCATATTTACGGCCTGGAAAGCTAATCCGGCAGCAACAATTTTAAAATATAAGGTTGCATCGCGGAATGTATCTGAATTGGCCCCCATGAACGTTACAATATTGGGAGCAAAATAAATTCCGATAACAGTAACGAATATTCCCAAAACGGTATTCAATATCAATACTTGACGGGTAACGTTACAGGCTTCATCGGGTTTTCTCGCACCGATATTCCAGGCTATGAGAGTTGATGTCCCTACATTGACGGCTGCAAATATCGCCAGCAGGAGAAAAAAAGGCTGATTGGTAAGACCTACTGAGGCTATAGCTGCCGGGCTTAATTGCCCTACCATGATCATGTCAACCATGCCGAAAAGGCTGGTCATAACAAGCTCTATGAAAGCAGGCCAGGTTATGGATATGGCTTTTCGGCGCATTTTGCCGTAATCCGGATGAGACTTATGGTCTTTGGAGAAAACTTGCAACAAATATATAACCTTCTTTCATGCAAATCCTTTAATTGACATTCTAATTTTAACCTTGATAATTTATAACTTCAAATATATTATATGTTATAAATATATTCCTTTTAGGTTATAGATAATATATAATATATCCCAAGAGAGGTGAAAACCGATGGAGCTTTCGCAATTGAAATATTTTGAGGTAGTGGCTAAGCATGAGCACATAACTCGGGCAGCAGAAGAGCTGCATATCGCCCAGCCCTCTTTGAGCAAAGCTATAAGCAGGCTGGAAGCAGAGCTGGGAGTAGAGCTATTTGACAGGCAAGGCAGGAACATAAGGCTAAACTCTTTCGGTAGGGTATTCTTAAAGCGGGTCGGCAAAATATTTTTGGAGCTTGAAAACGGAAGGCAGGAGCTGGCAGACATGTCAGGCCTTGAACAGGGCAGAATTTCTTTGGCGTGGACCAGCACTCTGCTGCTGCCAAGGGTGCTGGAAGGATTTTTGTCCATATATCCCAATGTAAGCTTTAAGCAAATTGTTGCAACCACGCTGGAAATGAAAAACCAGATGGAAGAAGGTATTTTGGATCTATGCATATCATCACCCTCAGTTGAAGGTCCGGGGATAGTGAGCATTCCATTGCTCACTGAAGAAATTTTTCTTGCCGTACCCAGGAATCACAGATTGGCAAAGCATGAAAGCATCGATCTGAGGGATGCAGCCGGCGAGCCGTTCATCAGCACCAAGCAGGGCTATGGCTTTAGGGATATAATGGACGGCTTTTGCAAAGAAGCCGGTTTTACTCCCAATATAGTATTTGAAGGAGAGGTCGCATCAACCTTGATCAATTTGGTAAATGCAGGTTTAGGTGTTGCTTTCATGCCTTCACCTCATAAAAGGGAATACTCCGTTCCTCTTCCTAAGCTGCTTCATATAAGCAATCCTGAATGCAGAAGGACCATCAGCCTGTCCTATTTGGAGGGCCATTATCTTTCTAAAGCTGCACGCCAGTTCTGCCAGTATATAATCGATTATTTCCGATAAGGGATCAATCATATATGTTTGATCGGATTTATGACAATTCGGATAGGCATAAACCTATTTACCAAGCGAAGGAGGCTGGAAATGAATATCAGAATATTGCATACAAACGACATTCACAGCAGGTTTGAAGGATTTGGGAAAATAACAAGCAAAATAAGAGAACTGAAAAATGATAATACTTTGATACTAGACGCAGGAGACTTTAATGATTTTATGAGGATGGAGCTTCAGGGGACAAGCGGAAGGGCAGGCTGCAGCCTGCTGAGCATCGCCGGCTATGATGCTGTAGCAGTGGGAAACAACGAAGGGTTTGCAGGTCTGGAGGTTCTTGAAACCATGGCATCTACTGGATTGATCCCTTTCATTTCCTGTAATCTGTACAGAAATGATATGAGTCCGGTCCGAGGCTTGAATAGGAGCATTATTGCTGACAAAGGCGGTATCAGATTCCTCATTATCGGGACAACTCCAAGCTATAATGAATTCTTTTCATTGCTTAACATGCATGCCGCCGACCATGTGGAGGAAATCAGACGGGAGCTTGAAGAGAACAAAGGCAAATTTGATATTTGCATACTTCTCAGCCACTCGGGGATGAGAGAGGATACGGAGCTGGCCGGGCAATTAGATGGCGTTGATATAATAATAGGAGGCCACAGCCATATCCTTATGGACCAAGCCAAAGTAATAAACAACACGATAATTCACCAATCAGGCAGCTATGGAGAGCATCTGGGCGTACTGGATATCGAAGTTAAGGATGGAAAGATCGTAAGCTTCCGTGAAGAAAATATAAAGGTTGAAGATATGCCCATGGACAGCGGGATTGCCGATGAGCTTTCCAGGCAAAAGGACATAGCGATCGAAGCTCTGAGCAGGCCCCTTTATGAAGTAGACCGTCATATATGGCATGATGTTGTTGAGGAAAACCCTCTGACCAATTTGTTGGCAGATGCATTGGCTGATGTAATACCTTGCGATCTTAGCATAATTAACAGCGGTATAATAAGCAGCGGCATAATGAAGGGTGTAGTTTCAAATAAAAAGCTCCTTGAAATTAGCCCCTCTCCACTAAATCCAACCTATATGGAAATCAAGGGTAAATACATAAAAGAAGCATTGAAGCAATCTCTACAGGCTGATGTATGCTTGCAGGACGGGAAAGGCTCAGGCTTCAGGGGCAGGTATCTAGGGAGGCTTCATCTCTCACATGCGGTAGTCGAGCATGATGGCAAGGAAGTATTGAGGGTAAAGCTTGAAAGCGGTGAGCTTGAGGATGAAAAGATATATAAGGTATCGACCTCGGATTATCTCCAGCGAGGCACCGGGTATACCAGCCTGGCGAATAATAGAAATGAGAGATATAACCCTGAATATACCAGAGACATTCTAAGAGAATACTTAAATAAGAAGGAGTTTATAGAAAAATGCTTCACTGAAAGGTGGGTTAAAGTATAGAAAATATATCAATAAAGCTTAGGGGGATAAAATGACTAAAGCAATAAACTTGACAGAGGGAAGTATTTTTAAAGCGCTTATCAAGCTTGCAATGCCTATCATAGGGACTTCATTCGTTCAAATGGCCTACAATATGACAGACATGATATGGATGGGCAGAGTCGGTGCTAAGGCAGTCGCCGCAGTGGGAACTGCAGGCTTTTTCACCTGGCTGGCAATGGCAATAATACTTATTCCGAAAATAGGCGCAGAGGTTGGTGTATCCCAGTCCATAGGAAGACGGGATGCAGATGGGGCCAAGAAGTATATAAAGCACAGCATACAGATGATCATTTTCCTTGCAATTCTATATGGCTCCTTGCTCATAATATTCAGGAAGCCCCTGATAGGATTCTATAAGCTGGGAGAAGCAAAAATAGTGAATGATGCTGTTACATACCTGGTCATCATATCAATGGGCATGGTATTTTATACCATTAATCCGGTTTTTACCGCCATATTCAATGGATATGGAGACAGCAAAACTCCTTTTAATATAAATGTTATAGGCCTCGTAATGAACATGGTCCTGGATCCGCTGCTTATATTGGGTATAGGGCCTTTCCCAAGGCTTGAGGCTGCAGGTGCCGGAATAGCAACTGTAATAGCTCAAGTTACCGTAACTCTTGTATTCATTAGGGAAGCAAGAAAAAGACGGGAGCTTTTTTCAGGCCTTGATTTATTTAAAAAACCTGATATAGAACATATAAAGACTATTGTCAGGCTCGGATTTCCTGTTGCGCTCCAAAGCGGACTTTTTACCATATTTGCCATGATAACTGCTAGGATAATTGCCCAGTGGGGTCCAATACCGATAGCAGTGCAAAAGGTAGGCTCACAAATAGAATCCATATCCTGGATGACTGCCGGAGGGTTTCAATCTGCCATGAGTGCATTTATAGGACAAAATTATGGGGCCAAAAAGTGGGACAGGGTATTTAAAGGCTACTTCAGCGGGCTGGCCATAGTATCCGTAATAGGCATATTTGCTACATGCCTTTTAATTTTCGGTGCCGGGCCTGTATTCTCTGTTTTTATTCCTGAAGAAGAAGCTATAAGGTATGGGATTGTTTATCTGAAAATACTGGGCCTTTCCCAATTATTCATGTGTATTGAGATAACAACGGCGGGAGCTTTCATAGGTCATGGAAAGACACTTCCGCCATCCATCGTAGGAATATTATTTAATGCACTTAGAATTCCCGGTGCTCTGATACTTTCATCAACCTTTTTAGGCCTTGATGGAGTATGGTGGGCTATAAGCATATCAAGCATACTCAAGGGTGTTGTTCTAAGCACATGGCATATTTTATTCCTAAAGGGGAATCCTAATACAAGACAATTTGGATTTTCCGATATCATGTAAATGTTGTTATCGCGGAGGAAGGACATGCAGCATAACAGGATAGGATACCTTGTGATTCATGGCTTCGGGGGCAGCAAATATGAGGTTGAACCTTTTACAGACCATCTGATTGAAAAAAATTGTGAAGTCGCATGTCCCATGCTAAAAGGACATACAGGGAAAAGACGGGATATGAAAAATGCAACATATAAGGATTGGATAGACTCAGCAGAGCAAGAGCTCCTAAAGCTTAAAGAAAGCTCTGATGAGATAGTGCTTATAGGCTTTTCCATGGGAGGACTAATAGCAGTAAATCTTGCATGCAAGCATCAGGTTAAAGCTGTAATAACCATTAATACACCCATATACTATTGGAATTTTAAAATAGTGCTGAATAATCTCATAGAAGATATCAAGAGTAAGAGCCTAAATAATTTTAATAGATATTTTTATGCAGGCATGAAGTCGCCTATAGCAGCAATGTATAACTTTCAATTATTGCTGGCGCAGACAAAGCCAAAAATAAATAAGATCCATTGCCCTTTTCTTATTATGCAGGCTGAAGATGATGACACTGTTAGAATAAGAAGTGTTGATTACATTTATAACAATTTACCCTCAGAGAATAAAAAAATAAAACTCTATAATAAAGGAGGACATCTGATACTCAGAAGCCCAACAGCAAATCAGGTTATTGCAGATATTAATGCATTTCTGTATTCCTTGCCCTAAGCGGATAAAGCCATTTTAAAACTATTTGCTATTGTTTTAATTATCTGAAAGGTATATAATAATTTATGGAAATGTTTGTAGCGGGAGGTCGTCAAGATGAAAATATTAGCTATATCCAATGAAATATTTTGTGCGGCCTATAGCTATGCATAAGTAGTTGATTTGAACTTTAATTTGTCTAATAATAAAGCCATAGGCATATGTATTGCCTATGGCTTTTGATTTTGTTGGGAGGCGGAATTTATGACCAAGCAAATCAAGGCGGACCTGATGCTGCTCATGATCACTGTTTTCTGGGGAGCATCTTATATGCTTACAAAGCTGGGACTTGGGGGGCTTGAGCCCTTCAATCTGACGGCAATACGATTTATGATCGCCTTTGTCATAGCTGCAGCGGTGTTTCATAAACAGATTTTGGGAGCGGATAAAAAAACAATAAAGTATGCTTTTATACTTGGGCTTATTTTGCTTGGTATGTTTATATCTATGACATTCGGCTTAAAATATACCACTGCTTCCAACGCAGGCTTTTTAATAAGCCTGTCCGTGGTTTTGATACCCATTATCTCCTTTGTGTTCTTAAAGCAAAAGATTGAAAAAAGTGCCGCAGTTGGAGTATTCCTGGCGCTGATAGGTATTGCTTTGCTCACACTGGACGCACAATTCAAAATAAATATCGGGGATTTGCTCTGTATTTTATGCGCCGTGTTTTGCTCTATACATGTGATCATTATAGGAGTTTTTACCAAAAAAGTCGATTCTATCGCTCTGGGTGCTCTGCAGCTCGGATTTGCGGGTATTTTCAGTATGGTTATTTCCTTATTTACTGAAAATATGAAGCTCCCGGACACAGCTTTGTCATGGTTTTCTGTTCTAATGCTGAGCGTGTTTTGTACTGCCATAGGCTATATTGTACAGTCAGCGGCACAGCAGTATACAAGTGCCACGCATACAGGGCTTATCCTATCACTGGAGCCGGTCTTTTCTGCCGTACTGGCCTATATGTTTCTAGGAGAAATGCTTGCTCCCAGGGGATACGCAGGTGCAGCGATCTTGATGCTCAGCGTTTTAATTGCCGAATTGGATTTTAAGAATATGTTTAGAAGTAATAAAGCAGAAAACATATCTGAAGTGAAAATAGAGAATAGGACAGATGGGACCATATAGCAGATACTCCCTATAGACTTCTTTTTCTTTGTCTTCCTTTAGTATAAATCGCAGGCCGGCAGAATTTATGCAATACTTTTTTTCTCAGCAATATTAAATATTTGATAAGAAGGTGTTTGAAGATGGAATGGAAAGATATTTTCCCCTCAGGCAATCAACCGACGATGGATGAAATAGCAGAATATATCGGCGGTGAAGCAAAGCAATTATGGCAGTCACTTTTGGAGCATATGGATGCAGCATATAAGGTGAAGCCCAAGCTGACTTACAGCGTTTGCTCAGGAAAACCCGGCTGGAATATAAAGCTGCAAAAAAGCGGGGTATCCTTCGGTACATTGTATCCTGAAGAAGGCTCTTTCTCAGTTTTTATAGTTATAAGCTATAAACTTGAACCACTGATGGAATCTGTAGTTTCAAGATTAAGTCCTGAAATTGCTGAAATGTATAGAAAAGCGGGAGATTATATGAAGACAGGCAAGTGGATGATGTTTCAAATTACAGATTCTGCAGGTCTGGAGGATTATAAGCTTTTAGCAGAAGTAAAGATGCTGGGAAAAAATATATGATATCGTGGCAAAGCGCAGATATCAAGATAAATTTTTTGTTAAGAGGCAGGAAGAAATCTCCTATCTCTTTTTCTATGGTATAATATGGTTAATACATATGAACGGTATAGTATAGACTAATAGTTATTGGAGGGATAATATGTCTACTATTGACCAACTTCTATCAATGGACAAAGCAGCCTTGGGCGAGGCATCAAAAACACTGCATGAAGAAGAATTACCGATACTTGTGGAGCTTCTTGGAGAAAAGGATGATGATATCAGGTATAAAGCATTTTTACTGCTGCAGTATCGCTCGGCTTTATATGATGATGTTTATACGTTTTGGGAAAAATTTCGTGAAAAAATGAAAAGCAGCAACTCGTATCAAAGAAGCATAGGACTCATGCTAATAGCCGAGAATGCCAGATGGGACAAGCTGAACAAAATGGATGAGATCATTGATGACTATTTAGCTCTACTGAATGACGAAAAACCTATTACAGTTCGTCAATCCATTCAATCCTTAGCAAAGATAATTCCATATAAAAAACATTTGCTTGGCAAAATAGCAGACAGGCTTATGAAGCTAGAAATCGATAGCATAAAGGAAACAATGAGGAAGCTTATATTGAAAGATATTATTGAAGTATTGATCATGATAAAAAAATATGAAAAACATGACGATATTGATGATTATATATTTAAAGCAATAACCGGAGGCTTGCTGGATAAAAAATCAGTAAAACTCATTGAAGCATTGATGTAGATTTGAAATACACACGAGGGTATAAAACCCCAACCTCATTGAACTGTGTGTTGCATATATAATCAATGAGGCTTAGGACTCTATAAAAAGCAAGCTGTGTACGGTATTAAAGGAATATTAGAACGATAACGCTAAATAAATTGGCAATAAAATGTGATATTCCGCTAACCCAGGCATTATTTGATTTGTAAAATATAATTCCATACAAAATACTGTTTATAAATACAAAGAAAATATCATATGCAACAATTAGAGCATTTCCTTCTCTAAGATGACCAAGTGCAAATAATACTGACGAAATGAGAAGAACAGGCATCATTGGAAGGGCTTTGCTTAACTGCTTTTGAAAGAATGCACGCCAGGCAATTTCTTCTCCTAAAGCAAGAAATGCAAGTTGAAATACTAATAATATGGATTTATCAAAGGATACGAAAATCCCAGTCCTTGAGACTACATGATCTATATACTCTGGTAGAAATAATTTTGAGATTAAAATGCTTACTGCATCCATAATTAATGGAAGGGCAACCCAAAACCAAATTTTCCTGTCTTTAAAATTAGCTCCAATTTGTTCCATATCAAGACCGCTGTCTCTAAAAGGCTGTTTTTCAATGAACTTAGTGACAAAGAAAAATACTACTCCGATACAAACTGAAATTCCTGCAACATAAAAACCGAATAAATTTGACAAAGATACAACTGCCATTATTATGATTGCTGATAAAGGTATTTTTTTTATTTTTTCCATAGCATGTCCACCCGCCTAAATAAATTTTGCTGTACGTATCGTTTAAAATTAAGTTCAATACTTCATATACTATCATATTTTTTAAAAAGAACATATTAGAAGTACAAAAAACTTAGGCTTCTTATCAGTATGGTATAATATCCCTAGAATCATGATGGGTTTCTAAAACAATCATATAAATGTTTAGGAGGTATATAAATGGAGGAGGGAATCATAGTGCAGCTTTTCAATGAGCAGGCTGCAGCAATCGATCCCAGCAAAATAGAATTGGAGGAAGGACCGGAAGGGCTATTTTATAGAAAGCAGCAAAGAGGGAGAAACTTTTTACCTCAAAGTGAGTAAAAAGTTGTGTGGTTAATATGAAACAAAACTTTCGTAATTTTATAAAGAAAATACCTGATAGAATTCACTCTCAGACAAAAACTTTTATGAGTGAAAACATTGCCATATTCAAACCTGAAAAATATGTCATAGGTCAGAGCATGTGTATGGAAGATTACCATTTTATTATATTTCACTCTAAACCCCCTAAAGCAATAATCAATGGAAATATTTATAGCTTTAAGAAAGGGAGACTTATTTCTCTTGAGCCTGGGACAAGCATTACCGTATTGGTAAATGAAAAGAATAATACATGCAAATATATATCAATAAGTGCAAAAAAGGATTTTATGGATAGGCTTGGACTTGAATCTTTCGGAGTCGAAAAACTTAAATTTGAGAAATTTGAGAACCAATATAGCAACTACCTGCTGGATGCTATTAATAGTTTTGAACATGAGATATTTGTCTATGGAAACGCTCCTGCCCTAATGCTTCAAAGTCTTGAAATTCAATTGGGTATTTTGCTGATCAGAAATTCTTTAGCTGATAATATTTTTTTGGATGATAGAAATGAACTCTACGATGACTACATTAAGAAATCCATAGTATATATGCATAAGTATTATAGCGGCAACATCACCATAGATGATATATGCGGAGAGATATATCTAAGTCCGAGCCATTTTAAAAGAGCTTTTAAGAACAAAACCGGCAACACTCCTTATCAATTCTTGACTGAGATAAGAGTTGATAAGGCAAAAGAAATGTTAAAGAATAAAGAACGCACTATCCGCGAAGTTGCAAGGCTTTGTGGCTTCGTGAATTCAGGCAACCTATCTGCTGTTTTTAAAAAACATATAGGCATATCTCCATCGGAATATAGAAAGGTATATAGTGAAAAATAGTATATCAGCTATCAAACACAAGATACTTTTTGATAATAATTACGATACTTCTAAGGATTTAATCCTTAGAAGTTTTTGTTAGTATTAGTTTATACATGAAGAGGAAAGGAGATGATCTGAATGCTAAAGAAATTGATGATTTATACCCTTTGCATAGCAATGCTGCTATCAAATATCGCATATGCAGAAAACGCTGCGGAAAACACTCCTATTTCAACCAATAGCATTGAATTAAATGCTGCGTTCAAAGAAATGTTAAAAATACTCCCCTCTGTCAAAGCTGCCGATATACTCAGCCTTGCAAAAAACTATTACTCTATATCAAACACCAAGATTGAAGAGGCAGCAAAGAGTGAATACAAGCGCATAGTGAATTGGACTCCAAACTTTAGCGGTACAAAAACCAATGCAAAGAAAGCTCAAGAAGCCTCCGACGCCGCAGCCCTCGCAGTCAGCTATACCAATGCCAAGAATTTTTATCTAGCAATGGCTAGTGCAGCATTTTCTTTAGATCCAAAAAGTGTCACAGGTGCAGGCAATTTTGCATCTGCAGCAGCATCCTATTATGATGATTTGGTCTTAGAGGGCAAAAAAGAAAAAAACATGGAGAAATACTATTTAGATGCCATAAAAATATATAATTATGGGCTTCAAATATCCATCAGGGACGGTAAATTCAGTAAAGATGCCCTTTCTCTTTTGGTGAGCCTGGGGAATATTTATTTGGACACAGGGAAAAAAGATAAAGCCTATACCTGCTTCAAAATGGCAATGGCAATGGAAAAAGGTTATTGGCCGGCTCGTAAAGCAATGTACAACTACTATATGTCGGAGAAGAAATTTGATGAGGCTCTAAAGCTTATTATGGAAGAAAGCGAATACCCCATATTTGTAAAGGCTACATCTAAAGTAAGCAAGATTAAAGAAGAAGAGGACAAGAAAAACCCAATACCCCAGGGAGAAGCAGCAGATGAAGTGATGGAAAAATATTTAGACAATCTAGTAATAGTTGATGCCATATCCCAGGCGGATTTTCTGGAGGAAATAGATAAAGAAGCTCAGGCAAAGCTCAAAGCCTTGCTAAAAGAAGTCCAGAGCAGGATGAAATATACTGCTCCGGATATTAGCATGATAGCTCAATACTCGTCACTGAAAAACATATCCACTCCTGAAGGCCGAGTTACCTTGCAGGCTTTTAATAGTGGCATTAAGAGCTATAGTTATAGGGCTGAGTATTTGGGTGAAAAATCCTATGTAGATTCCCTTAACGACTTCGGATATGAAACAGATTTGGGGGGCTATAATACGCAGCAGGAATTCGAGACAGCAATGGCAGGGAACCCGGATTTTCACTTGGATATTAATATCGATTGGACCGGTGATGTTGATGCTCAGCTTGAAGCCTTTGTAGCAGAACTAGAGAAAAACGCAGCACAGTATAAGGAAGATCCAAGCAAAGGTGAAGATTTATTTAAGACCATATCTAAGGTCCAGCCTGAAAAAGCTGTTTTTGCCTTAAACCCATTTTTCTATAGCAACCCTTTGGATATTTATATACAGAAGCTGAATATGGCGGATTTTGAAAAGAAATTTATGCCCTATGAACAATATCTTATAAAGATAACTCATAAGAATTCAAAAATGGTTAGTGATGCTATCCGTGATGGAAATGAGAGAACCGGCAGATTGCTTGATGATATTATACGGATGGAACAGGAAATAGAAGGTGAAGAACAACGCCATTATATAGTGCATATGGGATTGGTGCCTGAGTATAACAGGACGAATGAAGTGCTGTGGAATCAGATCACCCAGCTTGCACTTGATAATTATACAAAGAAGACGAAGAAATATGTAGAAAAGATGTACAACGACTGTATGAAGCATGTAATACTCATATCCGATGAAAAGATACAAAAAATGCTGGAAGAAAGAGTAATAGCTCTGGCATTAAGGAGTATATCAACAGCACTAACGGATGTCTATAATGCATATAGTTTCGGTGACTATAGCCCTCCTCAGGAGTGCGGTTGTGATGAAAAGGCTATGGCAGCTGCAAGAGCTGCACGAGAAAAGGCAGAAAATGCTGCTCACAACGAATTGATAAAAAAGAACATGGAAGCAAAGAAAAAGTTTGAATCCGGTGAGCTGGATGAAAACTCAGCATACTATAAAAAGATAATTAAGCCCTATGAAGTAAAGGTCACATCTCCATTTTTTGAAGGAATGGTTGGACCTTATAAATCCGGATGGAAATTCAATATGGGCGGCTTGGATTTTGGGAAAATGCAGCAGCATATAAGAAATTCCACCACCTATGATGGGGGAATAGAAATAAAACTGGTGGGCGGAGAAGCAGGTAATTTCGAGGGAGGATTATCGGTATTCGGGAGATTTAATGCAACTAAGACAGAGGGCAAATCCCTTAGCATGAGTGATATTGATATAACAGGCGGAGCAAAAGCAGATTTGGCTGCTCCCGGCCTCATATCAGCCACAGCCGGAGCCAGTGTATCTTCCGTAAGAGGCAGCAAAGTATTTGGAAGCTTTGGCTTTACGGGTGACAATCTATTGAGTGATGATATTAAGACCTATTTAGGCAATTGGAAGCCCGACCTTACGATTAAAGAATGGAATGGGGAGTATGAAATAGAATGAAAAAGATAATAAGCATCATATTAATCATATTATTAGTGGGTCTTGTGGTTGCAGGATGCGGTTCAGGCAGCAAGGCTGAAAATGTAAGCAGCCAAGATACTGGAGCCAATAGCAGTGATAGCAGTGCAGAGCCACCTTCTGAAGTAAAGGAAATTGAAGAAAAAAGCGATACGGAAATTAATGTTAGTATGGGACAAGCAGGCAACAACATGAGCCTTCCTAATGGCTACCCAGAGGATGTAATACCTCTTTTGGAGGATGCAAATATTGTTAATGTGAATGATGCCAGGGACACTATCAGCAAAGCTATAGGCATAGGATATATGACAAGTAAGAGCTTGGAGGAAGCTGTTGAGTTTTATCAAGATGTGATGAAGGATGGGACTATCAATATGAAAAATAAAACTGATGATAGTTTCGTTATAATGGGAAGCAAAGGCGACTACGCGGTAACCATTGGCGGAAGTCTAACTAATGGCACTGTAACTATTGTATTGGATGTTGCTCCTAAGAATAGATAAATAGGAAACACTCTAAAAAATTAAAATTTGCGAGGGGGATTTATGATGGCAAAAAAATTATTGGCTTTTATTCTGGTATTTGCTTTGATTTCATCGTGTATGCTTTATGTCTCTGCAGAAGGCACGGTACCTACTTATCTTGAAAAACCTCAAGACATTTCGGTGAGGAGCGATAGCAGCTCTCGGCTAGACCTTAGATGGACCAACACCGATAGCATACGCAAGATAGTTAAGAACATAGAAGCTTCAGAATATAAGGCGTATCTGTGTTATTTGGTTGATTGGAAAAAGAACGAAGGCAGCTGGAATATCGGTATTCCCAGCAGCGACCCAAGTTGGGACGGTAATCTTCATGGACAGTTTTCCGGAAATATGCCTAATGTGATGTTTGATGAGGGCAGTGTATCGGAAACATTCTTTGTACCCTGGCATTTAGACCCTTCCTTGGATGGCACCAGCATTTATGATCTGAAAAATGATACATATTATTTTAGAGTACGTTACCTCCTCGAACCTTATGAAGATGAATTTGAAGCTGTTTATTCGCCTTACTCAGAAGTGGCAGCTATAGGAAAGAATGCTGAAGCTACTACAATCACAAAGCTTGATGCTCCACAGAACCTAAAAGTCGAGGTAAAAAAGGACTACGGTGATAAGCCCTATTTCCAACTTGACTGGGCAATTCCGGAATCCATACTGGCTGCAAACAAGCAATTGCCGGTGTATCACTTTATTGATTTCAAGGTAGGCAATGGAAAATGGCTGTCAGAAACAACAAAATGGGATGGAATGCCCGGAGCTGCAGCCAATCTTTTGACATCCAGCGATACTCTAAACCCTGTGGAGAAAAACTTAGTCGATAAGGTTGTCATTGAAGAAAATATCTATCATTTTAGAGTTGCATACGTATGTAAGCCTTCAACAGGTGATCCAATTATTTCTCCATATTCAAACATAGCTTCTACAAAAATAGCAGCGTACAGTGATGCTTCTTCTTGGGCTAAACCGGAAATTGATGAAGCTGACAAAAACGGTCTTATACCGGATTCCTTAAAGAGAGCGGATATGACAAAGCCAATCACTAGAGAGGAATTTGCAGAGCTTACAGTTAAGTTATATGAAAGAACAACAGGTAAAGCAGCTTTGGAGGCCTCTACTAACCCTTTTGTCGATACGAAAAATCCTGAAATATTAAAAGCTTTCAATCTGGGTATAACCACAGGGACTTCCGCAACCACCTTTGCTCCTAAAAACCAGATAAATCGTGAGCAGGTTGCCTCAATGCTCAGCAGAGCCATAAGGATAATGGTGCCCGGTGCTGATTTTTCAACAGCAGGGGCTCCAACCTTCACTGATGAGAAGAATATATCTTCTTGGGCTATAGAGCACGTAAAGTACATGAGCAAGCTTGAGATAATCAAGGGCACTGACGGAAAGTTCATGCCAAAGGCAGTTACATCTGCCGAGATAGCGTCCGGCTATGCCAACACCACACGGGAACAGGCTATTGCCATGAGCCTTAGGACATTCAATAAGTTTGGAAAATAGATAGGTATAAATATCGCTCGCTAAGTCGGGCGATATTGTTTTTTATACAACTAACTAATCGCTAAATAAGACCAATTTGCTCTGCTGTGAAATGGTATAATCAACTATATAGAAATATTTACAAAATATGCAACCCAAATGATGGCTTGAGTGTCTAACCTAAAGGAGGGGAGAAGGATTGAGCTTTGACGAGATAATAGATAGATACAAAGATGCGATTTTCAGGATGGTTTATATGCACATAGGGGATTTCCACAAAGCCGAGGATATAACCCAGGAAATATTTATTAAGATATTTAAAAACCTAAGCAAATTTCGAGGTGACAGCAGCATATTTACATGGATATACAAAATTACAATAAATACCATAAGCACTTATGCAAAAAGGAGCAGAACCATGGCGGATATGCTCTCTGTTGATTATATGGAAGACCTTCCTGATGACGATTGGGATGAGGAAAAGCTGATAGAAGGACTGCAAAATTCCAGTGTGATAAGCTTGATACAAAGGCTCCCGGATAAATATAAGGAAGTGTTGATATTGTACTACTATCAAGATCTTAAAGTGGAAGACATATGCTCAATAATTAATGAGCCCCAAGGGACAATAAAGAGCAAGCTTCACAGGGGCAGAAACATGCTGAAAGATATGCTTTTGAAAGAAGGTGTGTCCAATGGATAGATTTGATAAGGAGTTTAAGGATAAATTAAATATGGAGTTAAGAGATATAAGATTATCTGAAGAAGTGATACTGAGAATACATGAACAGGTGAATAAAGAGAAAAAGTTTTGCTTCAAAGATGTTTTAGTTGGTTTTCTCAATTATGAAATCAAGCTGCCTTATGGCACCTGCGTTGCTGCTGTTGCTTTGGCTGCCTTTCTGGGCATCAGCTCTTTCACTGTAACTGATAAAGATATAGCAAGCTTTATGAATAGAAATATTATTGAGATAACTGAGTATTGGGAGGAAGCGCATTGAGATATCTTAAAATAAAGGTGAAAACTCTTTTATTAGCTGCAGCAGTAATTGCAGTTATATATGCTATAATACCTTTTGCTTATTCAAAGGTTGCACAAAGCTATAGAAAAAAAGGCGAGGATGAATATGCTGCTGTATATTATGAAAAGTCCCTATCTCTCGTTCCGGACTTCATAAAAAGCGGTGAAGACATATACGACTATGCAAATACTCTATCCGGCGGCGCAACGGAGCATTCGCTATACAAGATATTTCCTTATGGGCATGGAGGCGTGGGGAATAACATGGTTCCTACGGATGAAGCTCTTAATACAGCCATAAGCTTGTATAAGGATCTTATTGAAAACCACAGCAGTGACCCCTGGGCTAAATGGGGTTATATCAGGCTTGCAGAAATATATATATACCTTGGCGATTACAAGGAGGCGGAGAAATACCTGATGTCCGGCAAAGCAAAAGCAGATGCAGGGCTTATCTATGCCCTGTATAATGCTACGGGAGAATATGATAAAGGCATAAATCTGCTGGAAGATTTGATACAAAACAATAAGAGTTATTTTGATATGAATTATTATGATAGTCTGGCTAATTTATATATCCAATCCGGCAAGTATGCTGAAGCCATATATACCTATAAGCAGGCCGTGAATAAAGCCGCAGAGATCAATAGAGAAAGCTCCCAAGAATATTTTATTGATAAGAAAGAAGAAATGAAAATAAAAATTAAAAAGGCTCAAGAAATGAAATACAATAAGGAAATGGAGATAAAAGGGATTGACAGCGAAATGGGTGAATGCAGGGGCAGAGTCACTGTAGATGGCAGGGGCGTAGAAGGGGTTAGAATATATATTAAGGATAAGGAAATATATAAAGAGAACTATATAGGCGGCAGCTTTGATTTGCCTTTCACAATCACTGATAAAGACGGTTATTATTGTATAGACGATGTGCTGCCGGGGGAATATGATATAGGAATTGGCATAAGACCTGACGAAATACTAGGAAAAGCCTATCTGGATAATATGGACAGCCAAAGGATTCTCCAACCAAGGGGGATTCTGCTCAATAATTTCGAATTCAAGACATCTATAGAAATCCTGACGCCAAATGACGAGATAAAGGTTAGCGAAGATAAGCTGGAAATAAGCTGGAAGGAATATGAGGGTGCTGAAAGCTATAGCCTTGTTGCAGGATTGATGATCGAAGGCGGCTATGGAACTTCTATATTCGAAGATAAAATAGAAGGGAACAAAGCAGTGATAGATATAAAAAAAGTTGCTCCAGGATTTATGGGCTTAGCATCCTTTAATGATGAGAACAAGCCAACTCCGGGCACATTGCTGGGAATGTATGGAGAAGGAAGGGTTATATATGGTGTTCAAGCCTATGACAGGAACGGAAAATTAATTGGCAGCAGCATGCCTGTGATAAAGACGACAAAACTGCCCAGGCATTTTGTGCTAATCACCCAGAGGCTTGAGGGAGATAATTTGATAAAGGAAGAGCAATATGAAAAAGCGAGGGATTGGTTTCTAAGCTATCTGGATAAAAACCCTGAGGATGTACATTCACTATATGTACTGGCAAGATACTATGAATATTGTGAGGAAGACTATGCAAAGGCGAAAGAGTATCTCAAAAGGCTCTACAAAATAACAAAAATTGAGGAATACAAGAGTCATATGGAAGGACTTTCTGATAAATAGTCAAGGCTAATTTAGCTATTTGAAGCACTTACCCATTACACTGCTTTGGCAGTTCCAGCAGCTTCTGGCTGTGAGAGGAAAGCTTTCTCCATTATGCAGAAATCTTGTTCTGTATCTGTGACAAAGCTGTGCCTTGAAAGCTAAATTATCCTCTTTACTTTCTTCAGTATCTATGTTGTAAAGAATTACAGACAGAACAATTATTATAGCTCCAATTATGTTTTTTAAGCCGATGTCTTTTTGGAGAATCAGCATGTCTACAATAACGGAAGACAAGAATTGTCCTGATAATATAAGTATCGTTGAGGTTATCACACTTGTCTTGGAAAAAGTAAGATTAGACAAAACAATAAACAATGCACCCATGAGGCCTCCTAAATATGCATAGAAAGGTGCATTCAGGAGGCTTGCTTTTTCTATAGCCATGCCTTGTATTGCTAAAAACACTATGATACTGCTTGCCAGAGCCCCGATAATATGATTTATGAGATTTGATCCATAGACGCCTATCTCAAAGCTCAGCTTCATATTCAGAGTTCTGATTATGATAAAAGAAGCGCCGGTTAATATACTTATAGCTATCATGAAAATGGACATGGCTCCACTCCTTACACAATGATTAATATTATTCCAAAACAGATAGATACAACAGCAATTTTTTTATTCAAGGTAATTTTCACTTTATCGAAACCAAACCAGCCATTGCTGTCTATCAGAAAGGAGATTAAAAACTGTCCGGCAATCATTGTCACTGTAGTTGCAAACATCCCGATATTGCTTATACAATAAGAAACCAACAGCACCGACGCAGCCCCTATGACCCCTCCTAAAAATAAAAGTGGATTTTCTCTAAATGTACTGGCCCATGGCTTATATTCATTCTTTTCCAGCATTATAAAAAGAATGAAGGAAAGAACCAAACCCACAATATGGACAATCAGGCCGCTGTAATATAAGCCTGTTTCCGATGCTAAAACACTGTTAAAAAAATTCATTAAGGTTGTCATAATCCCCATCAGAATCAACACAGGGAAAATACTCAAGGATTTCTTATTCATAATATCCCCCCGATAAATTCTTTAGTCTTCTATAATCAAGTATCATAATGCCTTCCCTAGTTTTCTCAATGATGCCCTCTGTACATAAATCCTTTATAACCCTGTTGAGATGCCTATAGCTAACACCTAGAAAGGTAGCCAGTTCAGTAAGGTTATTGGTTTTTATTTCATCAACGAGCTTATTTCTGTTTTCATCAGAGGTGACGGAAACCAGGTAGCTTGCAAATCTATTTACGAAAGGATAGGATTGATTCAATGTAGCGACATTTGATAAGGTATAAAGCTTATGGCTCAGATTCTCAATCACGAATCTTAAAAATACGCTATCATCATATGCGTGATCCCTGATATCCTTCATCTTAATTCCCATAAGGGTTACTTCGGTCAATGCTTCTACATTAGCTTTAACCCTATAGCCCTTTAGAAGCTCTAGGTCACCGATTACGGATAGCGGTGTATAAAACCTGAGCAATATGGATTTTCCATTTTCCTGAGAGGAATATATCTTTATTTTCCCCTTGAGAACAAAGTAGAACCATTCAAGCTCATCGCTGATCTGGCAAATCAGTTCCCCTTTTTCGCATATAAAAAGCTTCATAAACTGTGACATATCTTGCTGAAATATATTATTTAGCTTGAATCTGTCAATATAATTATTTGTCAAGATCAAATCATTCAGCAGCTTCATTCAAATCCCCCCTACTATTATTAGTATAGATATTGGAAAGAAAATTAAAAAGGACATATGTCCTATATTTACAAAAATAATATTTGGTAGTATAATTACATTCAATATATAAAAATCGATGATTGAAAGAGTACTTATAGTAAATTGTCGCAGCGAGCCGGCGGTTGGTGCGAGGACCGGAACATTTGGACTATAAGGAATGGGTTCATGAGATGCAAGGTGAAACAAGTATTCTTGAAGTATCTGATGCCGTGCCCTCACGTTACAGGGGTAAGATATCAAGCATTATGCTTTGTATCTGAAAAGAGAGAGATTTTGAAGTAAATTGGGTGGCATAGCGAAACATATGGCATTTCGTCCTGATATAGGCGAAATGCTTTTTTGATTTACTTCGGTCTAAATTGGGTGGTACCGCGGAATAGGCCTGTTTTCGTCCCATATTAGGATGAAATCAGGCCTTGTTATTTTTGCATCTAAGGAGGTGGTATCATGCTTTGGCCCAGTAAATGAAAGTCAATAAAAACAGATAAAAATAAATTTTGTTGGGAGGATATTAGAATGAATAAAAACTTTGGTAATTTTGGAGGACAATATGTACCCGAGGTGTTGGTGAGACCTCTTGCAGAGCTGGAAGAAGCCTTTGAAGGCTATTGCTATAGTGAGGAATTTAGAAATGAATATAAAAAATATCTTAAAGACTATGTAGGAAGACCTTCGCTGCTTTACTATGCCGAAAGGCTCACAAAGCAGCTGGGAGGAGCTAAAATATACCTAAAGCGAGAGGATTTGAACCACACCGGTGCTCATAAAATAAACAATGTTATAGGTCAGGTACTTCTGGCAAAGCATATGGGAAAGAAGCGAGTAATAGCTGAAACCGGCGCAGGACAGCATGGAGTTGCAACAGCAACCGGTGCAGCTCTTTTCGGTATGGAATGCACCATATTCATGGGTGAAGAAGATATGAGGAGACAAGAGCTGAATGTATTCAGAATGAGGATGCTGGGGGCAGAAGTACAAGGAGTTGCTTCGGGAACTGCGACTTTGAAGGATGCAGTGGATGAGGCATTTAACGAATATGTGAGAAGAGCAGATGATACATTCTATGTTGTCGGCTCTGTTGTAGGTCCACATCCGTATCCTCTGATGGTCAGGGAATTCCAGAAGATAATAGGGGAAGAGGCGAAGGCTCAGATACTGGAAGCGGAAGGAAGACTGCCGGATTATCTCATAGGCTGTGTAGGAGGAGGGAGCAATGCCATAGGGCTATTCTATGATTTTCTGAAGCATGATGAAGTAAAAATCATAGGAGTTGAAGCTGCCGGCAAGGGCATAAAAACAGGCTTGCATGCTTCTGCCTTCGACGGCGGTAAGGTAGGGGTGATCCACGGCATGAAAACCTATATGATGGCTGATGATGAGGGCAATATAAAGCCCGCTTATTCAATATCAGCGGGCCTTGATTATCCGGGTGTGGGACCTGAGCATGCTTATCTCAAAGACATTGGAAGAGTAAATTATGTATCCGTTACGGATGATGAAGCCATGGAAGGCTTCAGGCTTCTTTCAAGGACGGAGGGCATAATACCTGCCATAGAAAGCTCACATGCCCTGGGATATGCAGCCTTAGCAGCGCCGAAGATGAAAAAAGAAGAAATTGTGCTCATAAACCTTTCCGGCCGCGGAGACAAGGATGTGAACACTGCCTATGAGTATTTTACTGCAGAGCGCATAGAATTGTAGGCTCTACGCATAACCCTCCGTGAAAATCCGTGCAAAATTCCGTGTCTTTCAGTGGTTTCCGTTATCGTTGACCCGTAAGAAATACCCTAATACTCCTGAGTTCTGAGCTCTGAATCCTGAGTTCTATACACAACAAATATATTTGAAGCAAATAGGCGCATATGATAAAGTTGATATATAATCCAAAGAAAAGCATATCGAGGTGCCGCTATGTACAAGATAATGATAATTGAAGATGATAAGAAGCTTCAGGAGCTGGTCAGGAGCCATCTGGAGAAGTATGGCTATCAGACCTGCACTGTAGAAGACTTTTCAAACATAAAAAAGGAATTTATTAAAAACAGCCCTAATCTGGTCCTTATGGATATCAATCTGCCGTACTATGATGGTTTCTACTGGTGCAGAGACATAAGGACTGTATCAAAGGTACCCATAATATTCATCTCTGCAAGAGGCTCGGATATGGATCAGGTGATGGCTATAGAAAATGGCGGAGATGATTATATCACCAAGCCTTTTTCTTACGATCTCCTCATAGTTAAGATAAAGGGAGTCATCAGAAGAGTATATGGAGAGTATTCTGAAAGCACTCATGCCGAGGTTTTTGAAGTGGACGGCCTGTACATGCATATCCATCAAAATGTTATAGAATACAATAATAGAAAGGTCGAGCTCAGCAGCAAAGAATTCCTGCTGCTATACTCTCTCCTCAAAAATGTGGATCAGATAGTCTCAAGAGAAGAGCTCCTGGAAATATTATGGAATGATATAGATTTCGTAGATGATAACACCTTATCGGTAAATATCACAAGGCTTAGAAAGAGGCTTGAGGAAATAGGAATAGCAGATGCTATAGAAACTAAGCGGGGGCAAGGCTATAGATTGGTCAATAACTGGGGTAAAACCTTAGGATAGAGGAGCTGTATTCGATGAATTTCAGAAAGCATGCTAAGGACAGAATCGGCTATACAGCAGTTTTTTTTATAAATACATTGCTGATAATTCTTATCATGAATTTAACCTTAATCATCAATGAGAAAAGGCTTTCAAAAGAAAACATATTCTATTCATTTTTAATATCATCTGCACTATATCTGCTCTTCATGATATACGACTATATAAAAATGAAGCCTTTCTATAGCTATCTTCGCAAGGCAGCCGACTCGGCAGGAGATTTGGACAGTATCTTAAGCATAGAAGAAGCAAGGACTCAAGAGCAATTAATTTATAGCAAAATTTTGAACGAATCCTATAAATCATATGCTGACAAGCTTTCTAAATATGAAGAGAACCAAAAACAATATATTTATTTCATCAATCAATGGGTGCACCAGATGAAAACTCCTGTATCAGTAATCAATCTTTTGCTTCAGGATAAGAATAAGGAAAACTTCAGGGGAACTCTGGAAAGCATAGCTGAAGAAAATGAAAAGATAACCCATGGGCTGGAGATGATGCTATGCAATGCAAGGCTAAGCCAATTCAACCTGGATTTCAAAGTTGAGAAGGTAGATTTACCATCAGTTATAAGAAAGGTTGTAAACGATAATAAAAAAGCTCTCATAAGATACTCCATATATCCCAAGATTATATGCCGTGAAGCTATGGCGGTGGAAACGGATAGCAAATGGACAGCATTTGTGATCAATCAGATATTGGTGAATGCAATAAAATATTCAAAGGATGTGCTATCGGAAGAAAAATATATAACCTTTGAAGTGAGGGACGAAGGATCGAGGATAATCTTGTCTATCGGGGATCAGGGCATAGGGATACCGGAAGAGGATAGAGCCAGAGTGTTTAATGCATTTTTTACAGGGAAAAATGGGAGAAAAACATCGGAATCAACAGGAATGGGAATGTATCTGTCTAAAAGGATATGTGATGAGCTGGGACATGGTTTATCACTGGAATCCCAGGAAGGTAAAGGGACGAAGTTCTTTATCATATTTTATAGAGGAAAAAATATATTTAATCTTTCAAAATTGTAAGGGACATCATTATAATGAAAGGGAAATCGATACTAAGATTTCCTTTTTTTAATTATAATAAGTATGTAAATAACCCATGGGATAAAGCAATAGATAAACGGAGGTAATAAGTATGTCGGTACTAAAAGCTGAAAACATAACCAAGATATATGGAAATAAAAAGGGAGGCTTGAGAGTAAAAGCTTTAGACAAATTCAGCATCAGCATAGAAAATGGAGAATTCGTGGGAGTTATGGGCCCTTCGGGAAGCGGAAAAACTACCCTTTTAAATATATTGGCTACTATAGATACCCCTTCTTCGGGAGAACTCTATATAAACGGCACCAACCCTGCAAAGCTAAATGAAAAGCATACGGCTTTATTCAGAAGGAAAGAGCTGGGCTTTATATTTCAAGACTATAATCTACTAGATACTCTGTCTATAAAAGAAAATATAATACTGCCCTTGGTGTTGGAGAAGGTGGAGCCAAAGGTAATAGAGGAGAAAGTGAATGACATAGCAGGGCTGCTCAATATATCGGATATACTTGACAAAAGAACCTATGAGGTATCCGGCGGGCAGCAGCAAAGGGCTGCCTGCGCCAGAGCTCTCATACACGATCCATCTATAATCCTTGCGGATGAGCCTACGGGAAATCTTGACTCAAAATCTTCCCAGGAAGTGATGGAATCTATAAAGACCTTGAATCAAGAGAAAAATGCTACCATCATGATGGTGACTCATGATCCTTTTGCAGCAAGCTTTTGCCATAGGATAGTGATGATAAAGGATGGACAATTTTTCCTGGAGATAGTAAAGGGCAGCAACAGGCAGGCATTTTTCCAGGAAATACTGGATTCTCTTTCTCTGTTGGGAGGTAACTACAATGACCTTGCGTGATATAGCCTATAAAAATATTAAAGGGAACTTCAGCAGATATGTAATGTATTATCTCAGCAATACCCTTGTAGTTATGGTGTTTTTTATATTTGCAAACTTTATATTCAATCCTGCGGTATCCAATGTTAAAACATTAGGAACTAAAGGTGTACTAACAGCTAACGCCATGATAGTATGTGAAGTTCTCATATTGGTATTTACTTTTTTATTCACATTTTATTCAATTTCTAATTTCCTTAAATCCAGAGAAAAAGAATTTGGGCTTCTATCCATGTTTGGTTTGACTAAATCGGAGATAAGAAGATATGTGAATTATGAGAATTTGTTTGTTTCCTTTATATCCATAATTACAGGACTTTTGCTGGGGACGCTTTTCTCAAAGCTGTTCTTCATGGCAATAACGGTTATTATGGTACTAGACGTGGAAGTGCCATTTCTGATATCATTAAAAGCTGTGGTTATTACGGCACTGAGCTTTATTGCATTGTTTCAGGGAATAAACTATGTTGCCACTTTTAGGATCAAGAACAATAACATAGCGGAATTATTAAGAGGGGCCAGAGTAGCCCAGGATGTACCTAAGTTTTCGGTGCCTAAAACCATCATGGCTGTCCTATTTATTGCCATAGGCTATGGAATGGCAGTAGTTTCAGGTATGATGATAATTCTCACAATGTTTCCTGTTTTGTTCTTTACAGTAACAGGCACCTACTTTTTGTTCTCGCAATTCAGCGTATTCGTAACTAGTAAAATGAAGAAAAACAACAATGTATTTTACAACGGCACAAATATGATCACCTTGTCTCAGATAATATATAAGCTGAAGGATAATGCAAAGGTGCTTTTTATAGTAGCCATACTAGGGGCAATTACGTTAACGGCATCAGCCAGTGTATATTCTATCCAGCAAAGCATAAAAGAGAAAGTGCAGTTAAGCGATCCAAGCGATATTAGCTTTATGGAAACAGGTGCCGGATTAAATGATATGTCAATATTAGAGAAAACAGAAACAATCTTAAAAAAATATGGACATGAATTGAGTCATAAAAGCCAGCTTTTTATGTTAAAAGCAAAAAATCCGGATAAACCCGCTAACTATGATATCAAAAAGGCAAAAAATCCATACCGCAATCCGAATACAGAGGATTTTTATATAATGTCTAACTCGGATTATAACGACCTGGCTGATCAGCTTAAAAAAGAGAAGGTCACCTTGACTGAAGGCGAAGTTTATGTCAATTCTTATGAAATAATAATTATGGGGGCTAAAGATGAAAAGCTATTTGAAGATAATAAATTTCTGACCTTAGTCATAAACGGAAAGCCTAACAAATTAAAGCTTATGGGTGAGACCATCGGAGGAGTTATTAACGTTGGCCAAAGCAAAACCAATGTAGCTGTAGTGAGCAACAGTGATTTTAAAAGGTTTAAAGATGACACACCAAAAGAAGAACAGCTCATGTACCATGGATATAATATTAAGGACTGGGAAAAATCAGCTAATGCAGTAAGAGAAATAGCAGCCTCTGTTCCACAAAATAAAAACATCCTTTTTACAGAAAAAATAACAAGCTTTATTGATGTATTTCAGACCATGTCGCTGTTTCTATTTATTGGAGCATTTGTATCAGTATTATTCTTTATAGCTACAGGCAGTATCATATACTTCAAGATGTTCAATGAAATCAAAAAAGACAGACAAGAATTTATATCTCTAAAGAAAATGGGGATGACAGAAGGGGAAATGAAGAAAATAGTGTCTGCTCAATCCTTTATAATATTCTTCTTGCCCTTTATAGTGACCTTCAGCCACGCTACCTTTGCGATAATTGCTTTGAGCAATCTGCTTTCAAATAACATCACTGTATATTTCCTTACTGTAGCAGCGATATATCTTGTATTCCAAAGCTTTTATTATATATTTGCAAAGACTATGTATACAAGGCAAATAAAGAATTTTGAGATTTAAAATAAGAACCTATGAAAGACCTTAGGAGTATATATGCTCCTAAGGTCTTTCATTTATGGGAATAAGGAGATACTATCGTAAGAAATATGATTATACGCGTGAAAATTCAATAACCGAAGTGATAAATATTAAGATGAAACATAGAAAGAATAATATTTATATGCTAACATTATCTTAATCTATACATTTACGGAGGGACTAGTATGAAATTAATGATAGCATCTGACATCTATGGATCAGCTTATTACTGTGAAAAGATGATAAGGGCTTATAAAGGAGAAAAAGCAGACAGATTATTATTGATTGGGGATCTTTTGTATCATGGACCAGGGAATATAATTCCAAGAAGGTAATAAGCATGTTGAATGATATTGGTGATGAGATACTGTGTGTACGAGGCAACTGCGACTCAGAAGTTGATCAGATGGTTTTGGATTTCCCCATTATGGCCGATTAATTTATATACATTTGTTTTCTTAAGAATCTAACATATTTCACAAATATATTACGGGAGATGGTTTGACTTGAATTCTAATATAATTCTATTATTGATTCTTGCTATAGCTATATTTGGAAAAGCAAATTCGGTTGCTATCGCAACATGTATTTTACTTCTGCTGAAGCTTATAGGCTTGGACAGATATATATATCCTTTTGTCGAAAAGAGCGGTATGAATTTAGGACTCATAATACTGATAGCTGCTATAATGATCCCCATTGCAAACGGCAGCATTTCGCCAGAAAACATAAAAACAGTATTTACATCCTGGACTGGTATAGCTGCTTTGGTACTTTCATTTTTAACAACATATTTAAGTGGCCAAGGCCTAAACTACCTTACCGTCCAAGGACACGGTAATGTTATGCCTGCCCTGATAATAGGGGCTGTTGCAGCAGCAGCATTTTTAGGAGGTGTTCCTGTAGGCCCGCTCATTACATCAGGAATACTGGCATTGTTTACAAAGTTTATTGAAAACTCATAGTAAAAGTATAATTTGACCTTAATATAAGCATACAAAGTCTTAGCTCTGAAGCATTTGCAATCTTTATCAGTCAGAATAGCAGCTATGTAAAGTATTTAATGCGTCATATATCAGTAAAATATTAAATATTAATGCTATTGTAAATAATTTCTGATTCTGTTAAAATGAAAAATAGCTATTAGGAGGTGAAATGATGAATACCATGGTCTTGGTTAACACAATTTTAGACAGACTTGCTAATTATATCTCTCATATTACAGCAAATAAGAATGCACAAGGGGGTAGTCTGTCCAAAATTATATATTATGTTAACTGAGCAAGCGAATCATCATTTTAGATATTATTATAAAAGTATACCCGGGTATGATTTTCTTGCCCGGGTTTTGTTATTACTCATAAGAAAACAAAAAAGTTTTCTTATTGCAAATATTGAGTGTTCAAAGACCTGGGCGGTATCTATACTTGCTCAGGTCTTTAAAGTTACCCGGGTTGAAGGGAGAAAAGGGTCATGATAGAAATTGCTTTGCAGGATATAGAAAAGTATTACGGCGCAAACCATGTATTAAAAGGAGTAACCTTTGA
The DNA here is from genome assembly GCF_058315355.1 of Lutispora sp. QWL-02. Taxonomy (NCBI): domain Bacteria; kingdom Bacillati; phylum Bacillota; class Clostridia; order Lutisporales; family Lutisporaceae; genus Lutispora; species Lutispora sp. QWL-02. Next base: position 3,589,103 of record NZ_CM177762.1, on the reverse strand, counting down.
AGTGAATCAAGGGGAGAGAGTAGGGCTATTAGGCAAAAACGGTGCAGGAAAGACCACACTCTTTAAAGTATTGGCCGGTATTGAAAACATGGATAAGGGAAACAAGATGATGAGAAAGGATACCGTTATAGGACTGCTTCATCAGATACCTGAGTTTCCGGGAAAATATACAGCCTATGATGTGTTATATTCGGCTTTTGAAGATCTAATGGAAGTTCACAGCCAAATGAGGGAACTGGAAAAGCTTATGGAAAGGCAGGCATCTGATGAGATATTGAAAAGATATGGCAGTTTGCAGCAGCTTTTTGAAGCCCAAAACGGATATTCAATAGAAGAAAATATTAATCGCATTTGCATAGGATTAAATATTGATAAGGATATGGCAGAAAAGGAATTCAACATGCTGAGCGGCGGGGAGAAAACGCGGGTCATGCTGGGAAAGCTCATGCTGGAAAACCCCGATATACTTTTGCTGGATGAGCCCACCAATCATCTTGACCTGAGCTCCATAGAATGGCTGGAGGGGTTCTTGAAAGAGTATAAAGGGACCTCCATCATTATTTCCCATGACAGATACTTTTTAGATAAGGTTGTAAACAGAATAGTAGAAATAGTGGATGGGAAAGCGGAGGTTTATGAAGGCAACTATTCATACTACATCAGAGAAAAGCAGGAACGATATGAAAGTCAACTGGCAAAATACAATCAAGAGCAAAAAAAGATAAAGCAGCTTGAGGAAGCAGCCAAAAGAATGCACGAGTGGGCAAAAAGAGCCGACAATGAGGCTATGCATAAAAGAGCCTTTAGCATAGAAAAAAGGATAGAACGTATGGATAAGACTGATAAACCAGTGATTGAAGGAAATATGAATACAGTATTCCAGGAGTATGGATTTTCAGGCAAGGATATGGTCTATGCAAAGGGCTTATGCAAAAATTATGGAGACAAAAAGGTATTAGACGGGCTGGATTTTCTCGTGCAGAAAAATGAAAGGATAGCTGTGCTGGGAGACAATGGCTCAGGCAAGTCAACCCTTATAAAGATTATAACAGGAGAGGCAGAGGCTGACGAAGGTATAGCCAAAATGGGAGATAGCGTCAGGTATGCTTATCTTCCTCAGATTGTAACCTTCGAAAATCCCAGGCTTACCATTCTGGAAACGGTGATACAAGCGTTAAGTCTCCGGGAAGGCCAGGCAAGAAGCCTTCTCGCCAAATATAAGTTCAAGCAGGAGGAGGTCCACAAGACTGTTGAAAATCTGTCAGGAGGAGAAAAAAGCAGACTTAGACTTTGCATTATGATGCAGAAGGATGTGAATCTCCTGATCCTAGATGAGCCGACAAATCACCTGGATATAGATTCGAGAGAGTGGCTGGAAAGTGCTCTGGAAGACTTTGCGGGCACTTTGATATTCGTATCCCATGACAGATATTTTATAAATAAATTCGGAAGCAGGATTTCAGAGATTTCAGACGGGAAAATAATTGATTTCTATGGGGACTATGAATATTACAAAGAAAAGAAAATCTTTAGCCGACAAGAGAATAAGGAGGAAGTTCGGGTAAAGGCAGAAAAAAGGCAGCATGAAAAAATAGAGACTGTTGATAAAAAAGCAAAGGAATCGGAGGAAAAACACAGAGATTTAGAGGCTTTAATAGATAGCCTTGAAGCAAATCTCACGGATATCAATTGCAGCATGGAGAACTGCAGTGAAGATTATGAGGCCTTAGATTCTTTATATAAGGAAAAGGTAAAAATTGAGGCAGAGCTTGAAAAGCTGTATGAGAAATGGCTTACGTTAAGTGAAACACACCAATCACATTATTAGTAATAATATGTAGAAAAAACCAAACTTATATGGTAAGATTTAGATATATAAGTAGAAGATTGGAAGTGAAGCATATGTCTATAAAGCTGGAGAAAGGACAACCGGGGCATTTGCTATTATCCTTTGACTACGATGAAGAAATAATAAATAAAATCAAGACCATACCAGGGAGAAAATGGTATGCAGACATTAAAAAATGGGTTTTGCCTGATAATAAAAATACTATAGATAAAATAAGGAAACTGTTTTCACATTTTGAATTCATAGATTGCAGAGAACAGACTGCTTCAGTATATAAGCCAAATGAAGATATCCGAATCGAAAAGTTAGATAGAGAATTAAAGTTAAGGGGTTTCAGCAAAAAAACAGTTAAATCATATATAGGGCATATAAGAAGATTTCTGGAGCATAATCGGAATGAAGAATATCCTTTAAAAAAGGAATTGATTGAGAAATATTTATTGGATTTGCTTGAAACTAAGAATGTCTCTCATTCATATGTGAATCAGGCAGTTAGCGCAATAAAATTTACATTAAAAAATGTGAATAATGATGACATGGATATTATGATAAAAAGACCGAAAAAGGAAAGAAAGCTACCTGAAGTGCTTAGTAAAGATGAAGTGCTTAATATATTAAATGCATTAGATAACAAGAAGCATAGAGCAATATTGTTTATGGTATATTCTGCAGGATTAAGAGTTGGAGAAGTGGTTAGGTTAAAAATAACAGATATTGATCCTGATAGGATGTTGATCCATATTGTACAAGGTAAAGGTAATAAGGATAGATATACAACATTATCAGAGATTGCTTTGACTGAATTGAGAAATTATGCAAAAGAATATAAACCCGAGACATGGCTATTCCCTGGACAAAACAATAAAGAATTTATTACCGAAAGGACAGTACAAAGAATATTTGAAAACGCCAGGGCTAAAGCAAGAGTAAAGAAAAAAGTATCGGTTCATAGCTTGCGGCATTCTTTTGCAACGCATTTATTAGAGGGAGGGATTGACTTAAGATATATACAGGAGCTATTAGGACATGCCAGTTCTAAGACGACAGAAATTTATACTCATGTAACTCAAAAAAGCATACAAAACATTGTAAGTCCGCTTGATGTAATAGCTAGAAAAGATAAATGAAATTAGTCTATAGGGGGGATTAGCGACATAGGTCGCAAAACATCTCATATTGTAGGTATTAGCGACAGTCGGTAATACTTACAATATGAAATATTAGACGACATATGTCGGGGATACCCTAGTTATCAGAAAGCACAAATATGAGCAGGAGCTTTGGAGTAAATTATAGATTGAAAAATACAGTCAATGGGGGTAATGACAATGGCTATAAACTTAAACAAGATACAGGAATTGGTTGGGAAGTGGCAGGATATATTGAGACTGAGAGATTGGGACATTCAAGTTCGAATTGTGGAAACTGAGTGGCGTAAGTCTGGAGATATCAAGATGGACATGGATGACAAGAAGGCTGTCATGTTGATAAACAATAATCCTAAGTCAACTAATCTAGAGGAACTTGTTGTACATGAACTGTTGCACTTGAAACTCTGGGGAATGGACCAGATGCTCGAGGGATTGATTATCTCTGTGTTCGGAGAGGACGATAACGATCCCAGAAAAGAGTTTGCTATGAGTCAGTTTTTTACTCTTCTAGAATCAACAGTTGAAGACCTTGCGAAGGGATACTTAGCTGCAAATGGAGTAAAAGAATGCTTGAGTTTTGGGCGTTTGGAGAAGCAAATAATTGATGAAATAGGGAAATAGATTAATATATGCAAACGTAAGTGTAAGGTTGTGCCATCTGATAACATGAATATTCCTGCAAGGGTGCAGAAGAAAGACTCTGGAGTGTGACCGCACCACACCTGCGACCCTAAGAGACGTCGCTCTAAGGGTCTCGGTGTCAGGAATATCAAAACGTTAGGCATAATTTTAAATAGTGTAATAATAGCTTGAAGTTTTGGGATTTGATTTTTTCAGATATAAATATAAAAAATTGCGATACAAAAGTTGTTTGTAAAATATGTGATAAATAGGAATTTGTAAGGAGAATATGGTGATATAAATGAATAATAATAGATGTGAATTAATAGAGAATTTAGATAAGTTGCATACAACTGAGTTGGGAATTGGACGAATAAAAAAGAATCTTTCTTTAGATGTGGATGATGTAGTTAAATGGTGTAGCAATAAAATACAAGAATCTAATGCCTTTATAATTAGAAGAGGTAAGAACTGGTACATAGACATAGATTACCACCAAATAACAGTTAATGCATACAGTTATACCATAATTACCGCTCATAAGATAAAAAGTAGAGTCTGACTCTCATCAAATATCAGATAAATTCCAATTTATATAATGGAGTAATATGACCCTAGCATAAAGTTAAGTTTATTAGGCTTTTTCTTATGATATACAATCAATTCAAAGAGTTTTATGGTAGATTCAGCTTCAAGTGCAGAGGTAAAAACTACGCCTAACAATACACTCAAGTTCGCTTTGGCTAATTAGGGTCAATCCTCTAGAGAAGCCAAAGCACATGCCTCAGCTAACCGAGTCGGAATTTGGAAAAGCTAACATAAGAGTTATGTAAGCTTTTCTAAATTCCTGTAACGCTGAGGCACGTCTTGAGTGCGGGACGTTAGAGGACAGATAGCGCATTGCCGCGCATCCATGCGCGGGGTTGATAGGTATGAGGCATGTGTTTTTGTATTTATTATATATAGCGAAATTGATGCTTTAGCTCTTAATGTTATCAAAGATATTATCCCAGTGTGCAATAAGGAGATAAATATGAAACTAAATATAAAGCGGATGAATTATGAAGAAGCAAATGAAATTTCAAAATGGATTTATCAAGAGCCATATTCAATTTATAGCAATGATGGAAGTGATAGTTGTATAAGAGAACTCCTTGATGGTAATTACTTTTCTGCTACTGACGAAGAAAATAAGCTTTTAGGATATTATTGTTTTAATGAATCTGCTCAAGTTCCAGTAGGTAAACAATTTGGTGTTTATGATGATAAAGATTTAATCGACGTTGGTTTGGGAATTAGACCTGATTTATGTGGGCAAGGATTTGGATTAGATTTTTTAAGTAATGGTTTAGATTTTGCTCGCAGTGAATTAAATGCAAAAGGATTACGTTTGACTGTAGCTTTCTTTAATAAACGTGCAATAAAAGTATATGAGAGAATAGGATTTAAAAAAGTTAGTTCTTTTAAAAGAATATCGGAAATTGGAGAAATGGAATTTTGGGTTATGATTTTATGATGAGAAAAATATAACCTACATTATTCTCATATTGTAGAATGGATGCTTAAGTGGCTGACGTCCATGTCAGCCTTCGGCTCTGCGGGGCACTATCCATCCTCTAACAATGCATCTCCACAAGGACGCGAAGGACTGGAGCAAGAAGTAAGCGCGCCATATTGCTTTACCGGGTGCGAGCACCGCCAAGAGGTATTCCTTATATGTCCGGTTCAGCAACATTGGAGATGCCAAACGTTAGTGGAAATCCCTAAGCAACTTTTTTCTAGGTTGAAAATAAAGATGTAGAGCTAAGATAAATTTGTATTAAAGTGCGAATTTGATTGACAAGCAATTCAGATTCTAAATACTAAACATTAAATGGAGGTAAAATCATATGAGGGAGTTTACAACAAAAGAATTAGAAGCAGCACAGAAAGCAATATTATCAACGATACACAAAAATGAGAAAGTAAAAGTTACACTGTCCCAAGTACAGCCTTCTCGCACTTCACAGATAGCTATGATTTCTAGAAATCTCAGAGCACTCTATATAGCATCCGCACTGATAACAAGAGAATTAGATAAAGATTTTTCAAACAACTATTCAAAGGAAGAATTGGAGGAAGCTTTGCAAATTATACCCTCATTTATTCAAAATATTGAAAAAGTGAAGCCGAAATTTAGAGAAGGAACTTCTCAACACACACTGGCTATACGACGAATTGAGGCGTTTTATATTGCATCAGCGTTAATAGGAAGAGATTTAGGATTGTAGCGGATAATATGCTGATAAAACTGTAGGATATAGATAATTGGCTTAAACTAAATTCGCAATCTTCTTATATTGTTTATGAAAATATTTTAATAAGTGGAGATTCAAGGTTTGAGGATAACGGGACTTCCACTAACAATGCACTCAAGTCCGCTTTGGCTGTAAAGGGTTAAGCCTGCGAAGATACCAAAGCACATTCCTTCACCGGCGCAAGCGCGCCAGGAGGTATTCCTTATGGGTTCGGTTCAGGAACGTCTTGAGTGCGAGACGTTAGACGTCATTAGATAGGTTGCAGAGATATATAGAAACTTATTGTTAAATAAAAAGATATCCTTTGCAGGATATCTTTAGGAGTTCATGTAGGGCTGGCTTTGCTCATACAGTACCTCAGGGCATAAATCTGCTTCGTTGTCCCAAGAGATAGTATCAAAACTTACTTTAACTGTATTAAATAAATCGATATCTTTGAGCTGCCGGAAAATACCTTTACTTAATAGTGGAGACATATCAAATATTCTTTTTTCGTTATTTTCGAATGTTAGCAGTAAAAGATAATTTTTTAAGGGTTTAACATTCTTAATAGCCAAATACATAATTCGTACACCTCCTATTTTAAAGGTTCAATATTAAAAGGTAGTTCACTATTCATAGCAAGAGACCAATTAGCTAATAGCTCATCCTTGTGAATTTCGGCCCAAGCCAGTACAAGTTTTTGTTGTTTTTTAGGTAAAGTACCATCTGTGATTTCGCAAGAATTTATATCTATTATAGCTTTATAATCCTGGTAATATGCATGAAAATGTGGAGGATTATGTTCACCTGGAGCACAATACATTCTAATAATAATACCAAAGAACATCGATATTGTAGGCCTAGGTTTCATCCTTTCATAACCAACTTATTACCTATATTATACCATTATTAAAAATAGAATGGAACTACTATAAGGAATTGATTAAATAACGACGTCTAACAATGTATTTGCGTAAAGGTGCACTAGAGTAAGTTTTTAGGGCTATGTGCACCACCTCCCTTCACCGGGAGCGAAGCTCCACCAAGAGGTCTAGCTCAAAGGTCCGGTTCAGGGACGTCGCAAATACGAGAACGTTAGAGGACAGATAGCGCATTGCCGCGCATCCATGCGCGGGGTTGATAGGTATGAGGCATGTGTTTTTGTATTTATTATATATAGCGAAATTGATGCTTTAGCTCTTAATGTTATCAAAGATATTATCCCAGTGTGCAATAAGGAGATAAATATGAAACTAAATATAAAGCGGATGAATTATGAAGAAGCAAATGAAATTTCAAAATGGATTTATCAAGAGCCATATTCAATTTATAGCAATGATGGAAGTGATAGTTGTATAAGAGAACTCCTTGATGGTAATTACTTTTCTGCTACTGACGAAGAAAATAAGCTTTTAGGATATTATTGTTTTAATGAATCTGCTCAAGTTCCAGTAGGTAAACAATTTGGTGTTTATGATGATAAAGATTTAATCGACGTTGGTTTGGGAATTAGACCTGATTTATGTGGGCAAGGATTTGGATTAGATTTTTTAAGTAATGGTTTAGATTTTGCTCGCAGTGAATTAAATGCAAAAGGATTACGTTTGACTGTAGCTTTCTTTAATAAACGTGCAATAAAAGTATATGAGAGAATAGGATTTAAAAAAGTTAGTTCTTTTAAAAGAATATCGGAAATTGGAGAAATGGAATTTTGGGTTATGATTTTATGATGAGAAAAATATAACCTACATTATTCTCATATTGTAGAATGGATGCTTAAGTGGCTGACGTCCATGTCAGCCTTCGGCTCTGCGGGGCACTATCCATCCTCTAACAATGCATCTCCACAAGGACGCGAAGGACTGGAGCAAGAAGTAAGCGCGCCATATTGCTTTACCGGGTGCGAGCACCGCCAAGAGGTATTCCTTATATGTCCGGTTCAGCAACATTGGAGATGCCAAACGTTATATAACATGGGAGGCAAAAGGCCGTCGCATCCTACGACGGATTTGATAAAGCATGTCTATAGAGTAACTTTAATGTGCATTTGTAAAAACCTGTGAATAAAAGACAAAAGGGAGGATATAAGTATGGAATTTAAAGAAGTAAAAATCGAAATATATGTCCCAGAAGAATATACAATAAAATTACGAGATGAACTTAATAAAGTTAATGTATGTAAGATCGGAGATTATGATAATGTTATTTCAATAACAAATGTTAGAGGCTATTGGAGACCTTTAGAAGGTTCAAATCCCTTTAATGGTGAAGTAGGTAAGGTATGCGAAGGCACGGAATGCAAGGTGGAGATAAGATGTAAAAAAGAATATGTTAAGAATGCTATTAAGGTTATCAGAGGAATTCATCCTTATGAAGAACCATTAATAAATATTATTCCAATTGTAAATGAATTATTTGAATAGAAAGTTAAGTAGTACGCATTCTTCATAAATTGTGCATTAGATAAACAGGGCTCTGTGAGATTTGAGTGGCCGACGTCCTGTCGGCCTCTGAACAGGCGGGGCCTCCCACGTTACATAACATAGCACGACCGTTCGTGCTGGAGGGACAGGCTTCGGAGCAGAACCAGCACACATGCCTTCACCAAGATAGGAGTTATCTAGGGTTCAGGCATGTCGGTCATGCAACAACGTTATGTGCAATAACTGGGTCTTATAATGGTAAAAGAGAGATTTAGGGGAGGTTGTATCTTATGAATGAGGTTAATAGAAGCCTGTTTGATGAAGCTAATCCAGAGAAATGGGGATACCTTTACAAAATTGCAGGCTATGCAACAATAATTATGCTTATCATTATTCCAATACAGATTGCAATTTTTACAATTTTTCCATTCCCGGATTCCATTGAAAGTTGGTTCGAATTATTCAATAAGAATTGGATTTTAGGTTTAATTCATCTTGATTCACTCTACATAATTAACAATGTTATTGTAGCAATCATGTACCTTGCTTTCTATTTTTCACTAAAGGAAAAGAATGAAAGTCTAATGATAATTGCACTTGTACTAGGACTTCTGGGAATATCAGCGTATTTATCATCAAATAAAGCGTTTGAAATGTTATCCATAAGCAATCTTTACTACGATGCCGTTTCAGAAACGGCGAAAACTATATTCCTTGCTTCAGGTCAAACCATGCTTTCCTCTTGGAGAGGAACAGCGTTTGATATTTATTATGTTCTAAATGGTATTACCTTAATTATTATTTCTTGTGTAATGTTTAAGAGTTCTATTTATAGTAATAAGATTGCTGCAATTGGGTTATTTTCAGGAGTTCTTATGATGATTCCTTCGACAGTAGGAACTATCGGTCTTATTTTCTCACTTGCTTCACTTGTCCCGTGGATAGTTTTTGCAATATTAGTATCAATAAAATTTCTACAGTTAAGTAATTTAAAATAGTAAATAGATCAAATAATCATATGGAGAGTGAATGAACTCCCCTGCCGTTACTGCACATAACAGTGAATTCCCAAAATCTGAGATGCTATGAATGTAGTAACCAGACTTCGGGAATTCACGAGACGTTATGTGAAATACCACGCAAAAGGGTTTGGAATACTATCATTCATTTCATGAAGGAGGGCTCAGAGTGAATTATAAAGATGAATATGCTGATTGGGCACAAAGCTATGATAACTTTGGCGCAATAACAGATATAAATGAAGAAGAAAAAGCCTTTTTATTAAGCATTTTCAGTAAATATAAAGTTAAGAATGCACTTGATTGTGCTTGTGGTACAGGTCCACACCTGTATTTGCTTTCAAAACTTGGCGTTGATGTATGCGGAAGTGATTTTTCAGAAGCCATGCTTAAAGCTTGTAAGGAAAATTTGTCTCAAGAAGGTATCAGTATAATAACAAAGAAAGCAGATTTCCGTTATCTTGAAAAAGTATGGATTGAGAAGTTTGATGCAGTTTTGTGCATGACTCAATCTATTGCGCATTTACATACTCATGAGGATTTGCTCACAGCTTTTAAATCAATGCGTGAGAGGCTTAATAATGGTGGTATTCTTATTATGACCCAGGGAACCACACATCTTACGTTACAGGATAGATTCCGGTTTGATCTTGTAGTAAATAACCAAGATTTTTCAAGGGTTTTTTCACGTGACATTAGTGAAGGGTTTCAGACCATTAATATACTCGACATTTACCATAGTGACAAAGTGAGCAAAATGGAAACAAACAGTGTACATATCAAGATAATACTTGATGATAAATATAAGTCATTGCTTACTGAAGCAGGTTTTTCAAAGGTTAACATATATGGTGGATATGATATGAGTCCATACGATAAAGAGAACTCGTGGAAGCTTATAGTTGTAGCAGAAAGATAGTAATCAAATTGCAATGGTTGAGAGTATTTGAAAGAATGCCGTATTCATGTAGTGTGTCTCTGCGGGGCGTGATACTCCACATAACAAAGCCCTCACGCTGCGGCACGGCAGTCCAGGGCAGGGAGCATGCGTGCCTTGGGTTGCAGGAGATGTGTAATACTATAAGTTCGACTTAAGCAGCAACCACACCCCTTCACCGGGAGCAAAGCTCCGCCAGGGGGAAGGTCTCTGCCAGTCCGGTTCAGTGGTGTCGTGAGTGCGGAGACGTTATCTGACATATGGTGCAGATTGTCTATTAAAGAAGTACTTTTCTTATGCAATATTAGTAGAAAACTACGAACTAAAGATTATTTATATAGATTATTTATATAATCTTACCTATAAGCTGGAATTAGCAGAGGAGGTACATACATGAAAGATTTCAAAAGGTGCTATACTTTATTTTCGCTTTGTGCCTTAAACTTGTGGGCTATGCTCAATGCACTTGGATAGTTACTGTCCTGGTTGTGGGGGTGGAGCCGGTAATCAACCATGTGCAATTGCACGGTGTAGTCAACAGCGTAGCGGAATTGAATACTGCTATTTGTGTGATGAATATCCTTGTGAAAAATATGATGGTATAGATACATTTGACTCCTTTATTACTCATCGCAATCAGTTAAAGGATTTTGAGAAAGTCAAGAAAATAGGGATAGACTCCTACCAATCTGAACTTGCTGAAAAAATAGAAATATTAAAACATTTATTGGCAAACTACAACGATGGACGGCGAAAGAGTTTTTTCTGCATAGCTGTTAATCTTTTGGAACTGCAAGATGTAGAATCTGTAGCGGAACAAATTGCAACAACTGAAGCAGAATCTAATAATCTAACGCTAAAAGAAAAAGCTACACTTGCAGCAAACCTGTTTCAAACTATGGCAACGAAGCGAAATATTATATTAAAACTTAATAAGAAAGCCAGCAAGAAGTAGTAGTTAAATTCTAACTTATAGTTGAGTTATTTCGCATTCTTCAAATAAGGTTCAAACTCCTATGCGGAGTTTGTTAGATATTAAAGCCCAAGGGAGACAATATTTACACAAGCGACTCATGTCAGATTCCGGATACCGATAACGGTATAGGAGAAATAAGGAAAGTCTCTGTAGGGCACCATACATCAGATAACAATGCCCTCACGCTGCGGCACGGCGGGAGGGAGCAAGAAGCGTGCGTGCCTTGGGTTGCCGGATGCTGTGCTTTGGGGCAGAATCAGGGCAACCACACCCCTTCACCGGGAGCGAAGCTCCGCCAGGAGGACAGGCTCTGCCGGTCCGGTTCAGTGGTGTCGTGAGTGCGAACCCGTTATCCTACACTTTCCACCCTAGTATTCCCCTCAACTTCAATGTCGCGCTAGGGAAAGGCGATGGAGAGGGGAAAATAAAAAAGACCTCTGGAGTTGGAGGTCATAAGGTAGTGAATTTATAAATTTAATGCTTGCTTTAATTTTTCAATTATTTTATTATACTCTTTAGATGCAGCGGTTTGTGGAATTTTAAATAAGAGTTGGTTGCGACTTATTGTATAAATTTTATTAGTTCTAACACATGTTGCTTTTTTTAGTTGGACTGGGATATCATATTGTGTTTTTGCAGGTTGCCCAGTACATTTACATATAATAACATCTTCGTTATCATTATCCTTAGAACTTAAGACAAATATAGGAGACTTTCTTTCTTGATTATTGCTTAGTAAAAACTTGGCAAAAAAGAATTCTCCATGTGAAGCTTGCTTTCTATCATCTTGTATGCTATTTACTATTTCTTGAGTACAATGATCTAAGTTCTTGTTCGTACCAGTCTCCAAAATAATCACCTTTTTCGATAGTATCTTGTTCATCAGAAGCAGTAATTCTAATAGGTTGTATTTTACCAAACTCTAAGAGTGATTCAATATCTTTAGTAGGTATTACTTTTGGAGTGTTTAATATGGTATTAGATTTATTGGCAAAGTGGAATGTTTTATTTTTAGAACTAGATATATTTACTAGCAATTGCATTACATTCCCCTCCTTTTTTCTCAATAAAACTATTATTTTTTTAGTCTTGTCCATATTATACCACCTCAATATTATATATGCAAATATATATATAATATTTCCCAATTATGAGGTGATTTAATCAAAATATAATATAGCTCTCCCACAAAATACCTGTCCATATTATATCACTTTTTGAAATATAAACATATATTTTGTAGGATTTTATATAAGTTATTATTGACTACTGCATTATATGGTATAATTTAGTAAAGCATTCCAAGTAGGAAAGCATCGGATAACATGTCATTAAAGTTCGCTTCGCACATTTTTAAACATTTTATTTGAGTGGATTTATAATGAGGTTTAAAAACGTCTTTAATGACTGAACGTTAGTGGAAATTAAATTTTTATTTTACAAATTTAAAAAAGAGGAGTGAGGTTAATGAGTCATTTAAAAAAGCTAATTGGAGAGAAGTGCTATTTATCGCCGGTAGATACAAGTGAAACAGAAAAAGTTGCCAAATGGAGTAATGATATTGAAGTGGCTATCAGAACAGGAGATATTTCCGATATGATTACATATGAGGCTCAGCGAGGATATCTTGAAAACATGAATAACAACAGAGGATATGCATTCTATATTATAAGGGTAGAGGGTGACGAAGTCGTTGGAATTGGCAGATTGATGAGAATTAATTTTATAAATAGAAACGCTATTATGGGAATGTTTATTGGCGAGCGAAGTGACAGAAACCAAGGTGTCGGAACAGAAGCCACTAAATTATTGTTAGACTTTGGATTTAACATTCTTAATCTAAAGAACATAATGATAGAAACTTATTCCTTTAATGAACCAGCTATGAAAGTATGTCAAAAATGTGGATTCAAAGAGATTGGGAGAAGAAGAAAGTCAGTTATATATGGAAATAATGAGTATGATGAAGTATTTATGGATATTCTTAGTGAAGAATTTCAAGACTCAATAATTGATAAGGTGTTAAGTAAATAACTTCCACTAACAAAACACTCAAGTTGGCTCTGGCTATTTTTGGCCAAGCCCTCGGAGAAGCCAAGGCACATTCCTTCACCAGTGTAAGCACGCCAAGGGGATTCCTATAGGGTCTGGTTCGGGAACGTCTTGAGTGCAACAACGTTATAAGAAATTGCCTCATTCATGTCGGGGTATTCTTTGGGGATAGAATAAAAGAGCATCAGATGAATTGTATTAAGAATATAATATTTGTAATATTGTCATTCTAGGTCAAGAAAATTAATTCTATGTTTGATAAATTATTATTGGGGGAAGTAATGGGGAACTGGGATAAAATATACGCTGTCGAGAGGATGCAAAACTATATAAAAGCACATGTGAATGAATTTATCCAGTTAGAAGATATTGTTAAAGAATCTGGATATTCTAAGCGGCATGCTATGCGGATTTTCCGAGACTTATTAGGTAAAACGCCTTTGGAATATGTGAGGGCAATTCAATTGACAGAGAGTGCAAAAGTACTGCTCAAAAAGTCAGAAAATGTATTAGATACTGCCTTGGATTTTGGCTATGATACACATGAAGGATTTACCAGAGCATTTTCAAATGAATTTGGTTTGACACCAAAAAAATATCAACATAAAAAACCTCCTATTAAATATTTTGTCCAATATCCTATAAGCCATTATTATTCCTATCTTAATAATAAGGAGAATGACAATATGAAACAAGAGAAGTTAACAAAAATATGTACAGTAACAATTATTAAAAGACCAAAAAGAAAATTAATGCTTATGCGTGCAAAAAAAGCAGTTGATTATTGGTCTTTTTGTGAAGAAAAAGGATGTGATTGGGAGGGGTTGTTCAATAGTATTGAATGCAAAATGGATAACGTAGCTATCATGAAGCTACCAGAAAACTTAATTGTAGCAGGAACAACTTATTGTGCAGCAGGAATTGAAATTCCACATGATTACAGTGGGAAAGTGATTGATGACTGCGAAATAATAGATCTTGAAGAATGTGATATGATGTTTTTTCAAAGCGAGACATTTGAAAATGATAGTGACTTTTGGACTGCTATTGATGAGGTAAATAAAGCGATAAGAACCTATAATCCTAAACAATATGGGTATAGGTTTGCTTTGGATTTGGCACCTCAATTTAATTATGGTGCGTCGAAAGAAATTGGAGCAAAACAAGCAATACCCGTACAAAAAATTTAGCTATTACTAATGATAATAATGTGTATTAGCATTATAGTTATAAATAAAAAAATTAGGGTAATGACTTCGAAGCTGAATGAGTCAACTTCTTATAACAAAATATTTGCGCAGGGGTTCACTCGGGCAAGTCTATGGGGCAATGTGCACCACATCCCTTCGCTGGGAGCAAAGCTCCACCATGAGGTCTATCTCTGGGGTCCAGTTCAGGGACGTCGCAAATACGGAACGTTATAAGACATATCGATATCGGGGTTGTTCTTTGGGGCTTTGTTTTTGAAAAGACAGCATACATAGTTTAAAAATTAAAGATGAGTTATTAGTATTTTGGGAGGGGAAAATGTCTAATTATAGTATTTCTAAAAAAGATATAACTATATTTTTTGTCGTAACCTTTGGGCTAACTATAGTCATGGGTATTGCCATGGGATTGGTATATTCTAAGCATCCAGTAACTTCTTTTGTATTATTGCAGATGTGTTACCCTGCTATGGGTGTGATGATAGCTTTATTGTCAAGCAGAGAAAGGCGTAAAAATCTACCAATAAAATTCTTTGGAACTTATTTATTCTTTTCAATTACATCAGTTTTCTACCTTATATTACAGATATTTATATTTAACCAAGATCCAGGTAGTCATCTGGGTTTTTGGATGATTATTGGTAGTATGTTATTGGTCTTTATGTACATTGATGAAGGAAATGAACAAATGTGTAGTTCAGGATTGCAATTCTCAAAAAACAGGGAGGCATCCATTCTATATATTGTTATATTTATTATATTATATATATTTAGATTCACTTTAACAGCACTTATCTTGGGTGGTAATCCTAAAGATGTTTTTACTCCTTTTTTGAACCCAGTAATTTTAATCAAGATGCTTTTATTACCTCTTTCATTTTTTGTTGGGATTATGCCATATATGGGTGAGGAACTTGGATGGAGATATTTTCTTCAACCTATACTTCAAAAAAAGATAGGTAAAAGAAGAGGTATTATTCTTTTAGGACTAATATGGGGTATATGGCATTTACCAGTAAATATTTTTTACCATAGCCCAATGTCTTTTTATTCTGTATTGAATCAATTGATTGTATGCGTAGGCTATTCTGCTTTTCTTGGGCTTGTATATATGAAGACAGAAAATATATGGACTATTTCTATGATTCACTTTATAAATAATAATCTTGGCGTTACTATTTATGGTAGTACAGGAGGAGCAGATTTTGTTTTTAGTTGGAAATCTTTTTTATTAAATTCTATATGTTTTTCCTTGATTTACTTATCCTTTCTATGTGCTAAAGAATATAGGGGAATAGGGAAAAAAGATCATAGTAAAAGCTCTTAATCATTTATTTTTAGCTTTGACGGTTCTACAAAGAAAGCCTATTATAATTATCTTATAAATTATTAATAGAAACATTTCATACCCTTTATATTATGGGAGAGATAATAAGTGAAAATATGTCGATACATCTGATAACATGAATATTCCTGCAAGGGTGCAGAAGAAAGACTCTGGAGTGTGACCGCATCACACCTGCGACCCTAAGAGACGTCGCTCTAAGGGTCTCGGTGTCAGGAATATCAAAACGTTAGACAAAATCAGGTGCAGTTTACCGGGCGTCCATGTCCGGGATGTCTGAGAATAGTTTTAAAATATTATGTGAAGGGGATATATAATTGAACCAAGTTTTATCAGATTTAATGGCTGGAATTAAAGCTACTAGTGATATTCAGAAAGATGTTGTGGAACTATTCAATTTTCACCGGCATCAAGATATTGCGGAGCACACGATAAAAGTAGCATATGAAGCTAAAAAACTTGCATGCAAGTTTGGGGTCGATGAGCACAAGGCATTTGTAGCTGGTTGCTTACATGATCTAGGGAATCTATTTTCTGATGATGAGAAGATTACGACTTGCAACAAACTTGGAATAAATATTTTGCCAGAAGAATATATAGCGCCATTCCTTTTACATGCGAAAATATCTAAAGTTATGGCGATGGAAATGTTTTCTGTAGAAGATAAGGATATTCTAAGCGCTATAGAATGTCATCCTACATTGAAGAGGAATGCTGGAATATTGGACATGGTATTGTTTGTAGCCGATAAGATTTCATGGGACAATACCCATAATCAATTCTTTATTGAAGATATTTCTAATGGTTTGGAGAAGTCTTTGGAACGAGGAGCTTTTGCATATTTGAAATATTTGTATATAAATAGGGAAGATATGAAAGTTTTCCACTCATGGACTTTAGAAGCATATAATGATTTATTAGCAAAATTAGAATGAAGTAATTTAAGGAGCTATCATCCTTGCTGGTTTTGGCTTCGAGGGGCACCTGACTATGTCTAGCAATGTTTCTGCACAAGGGTGCGGAAGGAAAGTCTCCGAAGTGAGACCGCACCACATCCCTTCACCGGGTGACGAGCACCGCCAAGGAGTAGAGCTCTAGAGTGCGGTTCAGGGACGTTGCAGACACGAACCGTTATATAACATGGGAGGCAAAAGACCGTCGCGTCCTGCGACGGATTTGATAAAGCAGGTCTATAGAGTATCTGTAATGCCCATTTGTATTATAATGCTCAACAGATAATAAAAGAAGATTATTAAATTTTATAGAGGGAAAAAATGATAGAACAACAATTTCATGAAATTAAAGATATATTGCAGCAATTCTGTTTTACTTCATTAAAATGCACTGATTATGAAGAAATAGCAGACTATGAAATATTAATAAATGATAATAAAGTAACTCGTTGTGCTAGCTTTTGATTTACCAAAAATCTACGAATGAAAAACTCCAACATATTATGTAACCTATCATTAATAACAACAAAAATGATAGGGGGTCACATATATGCTGGAGCTTGATAGAACTTATTCTATCAAAGAAATAGGAGATTTAAAAGACTTTATTACTGTCACCTATGTCATAATTGATGACATTTACCAAAAAGTCACTCCAACACATATTGCAAAACGCTGTAATATCAAAGATTCAATCTTGAGTGATAGTGAAATAATTACCATCAGTATTGTGGGAGAACTTCTCACTATCGACTCTGAAAACGCTTGGTTTAACTTCTGCAAGAAGAATATGAAAGATCTTTTCCCTAAACTCTGTGATAGATCCAGGTTCAATCGAACCCATAGAAACCTTCATGCAGTTATAGAGGAAATAAGAAAAGAACTTTCTTCCCTAACAGAGCTCGCAGAAAAGCCTTATCGAATAATAGATAGCATTCCTATACCAGTATGCAAGTTCGGTAGGGCCCGATTTCATAAAACCTTTAAAGGTTATGGAGCTACCTATGGCAAATGCCCGTCTAAGAAGGAAACTTACTTAGGCTACAAACTGCACATGCTTACAACCCTTGATGGATTAGTAACTGATTTTGTTATTACGCCTGCTAATATTGATGACAGAACCGCTGTGTGGGACTTAGTAGACTCATACAACAATATAACAATGCTTGGAGACAAAGGGTATATTAAAGCTGATCTTAGTGCAGATTTAAAATCTGAAAAGGGAATAGAACTTTTGCCTGTTCAAAGGAACAACAGTAAAGTGCAATTTCCCAAAGCGATAAGACAGCTCATCTTCAAGCTAAGGAGGCGTATAGAGACAACAGCCTCGCAACTTACTCAGCAGCTAAACATAGAGCAGGTACTTGCGAAATCCTTTTGGGGGTTACAAACAAGAATAAAAACCAAGCTTCTGGCCTACAATTTATGTTATTACATCAACAGGCTTATAGGCCAAGATATTGATATTTCAAGGATCAAGCATTTAGTATTTGGATAAGTAATCCAAAAGAATTAAGCCACTAATTCTTTCAGGGATACTATATATTTTAGCGTTGGTATAATATTCCTAGACTGGTTTATTTGTCAGTTAGCACAACGAGTTAAAGTAATTATTATTTATGGCTATAATCCTGAAAGTAAGAGATATGAATACCATTGGGCGTGTAATCATAAGGAGGATTTATTAAGACAATTACAAAAGAGAAATGATAATGAGCAGATAACCTTCGTACCTGAAAATTGGGTAGAGTCTCTTGAAAATATTGGATTTGATATTTATGCTATATGGAATGATTATTTTGCAGAAGATTTAGAGGAATATGTTAATTGCGAAGAACCTAAATATATTCATCATGGTAATTACAAAGAGGCATCTGAAGTTACGCTCTCTTGTAGGGGGCAAAGCAGAGGTTTTACAGGTCAGAGTGAAGAATGGATGAAACAGTGGATTGAAAATAAGGGATCTGCTTCACCTGATTATACTTATGATTGTGCCGTTATTTGTGTTGATATTTATGGAAGTGGAGACAAGACAAAACTTTGGATTAGAGAGATTGCTGTTAAACCAGAATTTCAGGGAAAGGGTGTTGGAAGAAAGTTGATAGGGCAAGCCTTTGCATATGGTCTAAGGCATGGTGCAAAAAAAGCCTTCTTAATGGCAGATGAATGTAATAATAATGCTTTACATTTGTATAGAAGCATGGGATTTAAATCAAACCCTAATGAAAGTCAAATTGATATGATAAGGTAAGAATTATAAGAATATTTGATGTTAAGTTAGCTCGTATAATTCTTAAATGGTGCATTAGATAAGCATGGCTTTGTAGGATTTGTGGGGCCGACGTCCTATCGGCCTCTGAACAGGCGGGGCCTCCCACGTTACATAACATAGCATGACCGTTCGTGCCGGTAGGACAGGCCCTGGAGTAGGGCCAGCACGCATGCCTTTACCAAGATAGGAGTTATCTAAGGTTCAGTCATGTCGGTCATGCGACAACGTTATCTTCAATATGGTGGATTGACCGGGCGTCCTGCCCAGATTTGTTAGGGAGGTTTCCCTGGTGGTTTATATTAGTTCATAGTTGTAGCATAATACGAATTATGTTTATTCCATGAGAAAGGAAGGAGGAAGGAACTTATTTTATGAAAAAGGTTATTGCATTGATTTTGGTGCTTTTATGCATCGTACTATTGATTTTGGGGTGCAATAAAATAAAGAACAGTGATAATTTACTTAACTTTTCATTTGATAGAAGTGGAAATTATACAGGCTTCTCTGATTTGCCATCAAATTATACAATTGAAGATGCAAAGGCTGATGGATACTTTGCTACACAGGATTTAGAAGTCGTTGCAAACAAGAATATATGGGACAGCTTTGTAGAAACTTCCTTTAGCAAAGAAAATGCAAGTATTAGAATAGTTAAATTTCACACAGAAAGTGCAGATAGCCCATATTTTTTAGATTTATTTTATAAGGATGGATATTATTATTTATTCGATTCCAGTGCAGAAAATCAGGAGAAGCACCCCTATCTATACCTGCTCACATTAGAGGGGCGATTCGGAAATCCTTTAAGGGATTCGGGTATTATTTTGCTGACGGATGACAATACTTTGACTTTTGACAAGGTAATGCGTTCAATGCTTTCAAGTAATATGGCCTATAAAAAAAGTGTCTCACCATATAAATTAATTATGTTTAAATAATCGGTGTAGTCTTCATCAATAATTAAGTCGCAGTATCCTTAAAAAGTGTAATAGAGAGATTTTTAAGGAGTTGACGTCCATGTCAACTTCTGAACAAGGGGTCACCATACTGCAGATAACAATGCATCTCCACAGGGGAGCGTAGAGTTGGAGCATGAAGTAGGCGCGCCACATTGCTTCACCGGGTGCCAGTACCGCTATGGGGTATTCCTTATATGTCCGGTTCAGCAACATTGGAGATGCCAAACGTTATCTGCAATCCCTAAAGGCAATGTAGACTATTAACATAAAAATAAATAAAAAAGAAATAGAAAATCCCAAATTAAGAACGAATTAGATAAATCATATAAGTTCTATCATGTGACACATGAATTATTCATATACAATCAGATAAACAGGAATTTTCAAATTGGTTTTAGAGATATTAGGCAAAGTAAATTACAAGAGGTGAAACACATGAGAAAAACGCTTCAGGATGTGGCAAGCTATTTGAAGGAAATTATGGTGCCCGAAACGCACGAAGCATATGCGATCAATCCTGCATATACAAATGTTTCAGTTGAAGAGAGCATACGTGAGGGCGTTTTGGCGTTCAGAGCCTTTTTGGTTCGGCTTTACGATGTTTTATACACCAAAGGGGATGTCTATGATAATAGCAAAAAAGTTGCCCATGAATATGAAAACCGCACCACGCTTTCGGTGTATTATCCGTTCCTGCACAATGTAAACACCATACTAATGAACATAGGTTATCATGGCATGCCAGTTGAAAACGCGCAATCCCTCGCCTGTGGAAATACCGTATTCAATGGAAAGCTATCTGTTGCCAAAAACCTTGAATGCCTTCGGTTTCTGGCGGATTGCGGTATTTGCATTGACGGCATAGATATAAATGAAAAAAAGCAAAACTTGTCAGACATCAAAACCATAAAGATTACATATCCAGATAACCCCACTATGCTGACAGGCCTGAAGGTCATGGCAATCGCCGAAATAGACCATGCCACCCTCGTCAACCAGGATGTTTTTTTGCGCTGCGATTACAGGGTATTGAAAAAGGATGAAACCGATGTGCTTTCCATTGTGCAGGATACGATAAAGCCTTTATCCGCAGATGTGCAGGATTTCATTCTGCAACAGCATCAGCGCTATCTGGATAAAGGACTTACCTGCGTTGTGGAAGTAAAAGGGTTTCATATCTATATAAAGTATTGTTATAAACGGAAAGATTTATGGGGAATTAACGCTTCCCTCAACAACGGCTATCATATCAATGTGAAATCGACAAAGACGCACGAATACACTGACACCATCAAAACGTTTCCTCCAATTTTGCAGGAACTGATTGCAAAGGGATATGGCTGCGGCAGAAAAAGAGAAATCGGGCATTGTGATGGCGGTTGCCATGGACTTACCATATCGTTGGATGATTCTGTTTTAGATATACGAGATGACATTGAAACATGGTTTGATCAAGAATTATCATGCTTACAAAAGAAATAAACATTTTATTCATTGCGCCTTTCAAGCATAAGCACGACAAATATCAATTTGTAGTTAAGATGATGAATAATGTTCAGTTGAGTTATTTTGTATTCTTTATAAAATAAAACATTAAAAAACAAAAAAGGTGATGTGGATATAGTAGATTTGATGACACGGGACAGCAGATAACAAAAGATTGCTGTTCGCTGCGGCGGGTGATGCTCTGGGGCAGGTCCGCAGCACATTCCTTCACCGTCGCAAGTGCAGCCATGGGGTATTCCTTAAGGGTCCGGTTAAGGAACGACGGCAATCCGAAACGTTATGTGAAATATCAATATGAGCAGGGCTCTGTAGTCTTTCATTCGTTAGCGTTTTTAGTATGTATTGAACTAAATTTGTATTTTGAGGAGGTCAATCATGTCTGGTACATTAATACATCTTGCAATAGCAGACAAAATATACTACATATTGGGCAGTGATGTTATAAAAAACCTCCCGTTATTTTTCGGTGGAAATATCGCTCCAGATGCAGTACATGCAAAAAAGGATTACCAAAGAGCAGATAAAAAACACTCTCACTTATGCGATGGCATATATTCATATGGCTACGGATACCCGGAAATAAATATGTTGTTTAAAGACAGGGTTAATGGATTTGTTGAAAAATATTATATAACTGCAGGCGAGGATAAAGATTTATATTTGGGTTATATCGTTCATCTGCTTGTTGATGAGTTTGAGATGTTCTCAGCTTGTGAACGTCTTATAAATCAACTTAAAAGCGATGGAGCTAACTCTGACGAGCCGGGATTCCGTAAAAACTTAGCCGATGAGATAAACAACGGTGGTTATAGGGATTTTTTCAATCAAGATGCGTACATTTATGATATTTTAGCATATGAATACAAATTTAAGCAAAAAGTTTTTGATGTTCTTGAAGCGGTATGGGATTATGAGGTAAAAGATTATATAAGCGCGAATGAAATAAATATAAGCAAGCGTTGGGTTATAAATAAGGTTTTTAAAAGCGAACCTATACAAGATAGCTTTATAAGTAATAACCGTAAAAGAGCTGTAAAATTTATCGATCTTGCTACGAAAAATGTAATTGAACAGCTTAAATATATAGTATGCGGACAATGCGAAGCTAAATTAATTCGACATATTTATAATTTACGAATTCAATGAGTTATAAATATGGTACTTCACATAACAAGCCTATTCTCGTTCGCTTTGCACATTCCTTCACTGGGTGCAAGCACCCCTATGTGTTAGGATAGTTGTCGTATAGAAAATAAAGTATAATAAAAATACGATAACAATCTGAGGAGGATAAACATGTCAAATAGTGACAATAGTAAAAAACAATACTCGAAAGAATTTAAAGAAAAAGTCTTAAAAAGATTAGAACCTCCAACCAATGTAACAGTGCCTCAAATTGCTAAAGAATTAAGCATCCCTAAGACTACTATATATCAATGGATAAAGACATGTAAAGAAAATAAAGATGAAGTTGTAAATACAAATAAAGTTCCTAAAAAATGGAGCTCTAAAGATAAATTTCATGTTGTATTAGAAACCTCTACTCTCACGGAAGAAGGATTGGCAGCCTATTGCCGAAGAAAAGGTCTATATGTAGAAGAAGTAAAAGAGTGGACAAGGCAATGCATAGATGCAAATATAAAAGATAGTAAAGATCCTGAAAAATTAGAAGAAGAACTTAAAGCAGAAAAACAGAAAATAAAAGTCTTAGAGAAAGAATTAAGAGTTAAAGAAAAGGCTTTGGCAGAAACTGCTGCTTTATTGGTATTAAGAAAAAAAGCACAAGCGATTTGGGGGGACCCCGAGGAAGAATGATCAGTTCCTCAGATCGCGCAATTGCAGTAGAACTGATCGATGAAGCAAGAAAAGCTGGAGCTAGATTAAAGCCGACATGTAAAATACTTCACATAAGCGAACGTACATACCAAAGATGGACTCAGGAAGGAAATGTTAAAGAAGATCAACGTCCTATAGCAGAAAGGCCTTTACCTAAAAATAAACTGACAAAGGAAGAACGGGAGGAATTATTAAAAACAATAAATAAGCCGGAATATGCTGATTTAGTGCCATCGCAGATAGTGCCCAAGCTTGCGGATGATGGGGTGTATTTAGCCTCAGAATCCACTATACACAGGATATTAAAACGAGAGGAGATGGATACAAAAAGAAGCAAAACTCAGGCACCTGTAAAAAGAGAAATACCAACACATATAGCTATAGCCCCTAATAAAGTGTGGACATGGGATATCACCTGGCTTAATGCATCTATCAAAGGAATGTACTACAAACTTTATTTAATAATAGATATGTTTAGCAGATTCATAGTAGCTTATGAAGTATGGGAAACGGAAAATGCAGAGTACTCAGAAGCCTTAGTAAGGAAAGCCTTGCTGTCACAAAATATAGCTGGGAGACCCTTGGTATTACATTCAGACAATGGAAGCCCCATGAAAGGAGCAACATTTCTTGCAACTTTAGAAAAGCTAGGTGTACAAAGCTCCTTCTCAAGGCCAAGAGTAAGCAATGACAACCCTTATTCAGAATCGCTATTTAAAACAATGAAGTATAGGCCACAGTATCCATCGAATGGCTTTGGAAGCTTAGAGGAAGCGAGAAAATGGGTAGCAAAGTTTGTGGACTGGTACAACTACAGCCATTTACACAGTGGTATAAATTTTATAACACCTTATCAAAGGCACTATGGATTAGGTGATAGAATAATGGAGAATAGAATAAAGGTATATGAAGCAGCAAGGGCAAGACACCCTGAGAGATGGGTTAAAAATATTAGAGATTGGTCTTTGCCTAAATATGTAGCATTAAACCCTGTAAAAGAGATTGAATATCAAGATTTTGAAATGAAAGAACATCAATGTGGAGAATCAGGAGCGTAGAGATTTGGCTTGCGAACCATTGATATGGAGAAGCCTATATGGTAGCCTCAATTTAAAGGGCAGGGCTTACTATATAGTACGCCCCTAAGCACTACAACCATATAGGTAGAGGCTCCATGTCAATGTCAAATCGGCTAATGACATTATAGCCACGGGCTTTAAAATACGTACTATAAAAATTAATGCGACAACTTACTTGACAAGCTCCGGCACCGCCATGAAGTAGGGCTTCGCGGGTCCAGTTCAGGAATGTCGGGAATAGCAAGACGTTATGCAAAATATGAGTCCTATAGAATGTATACTGAGGAGGGTATAAATATGGAAGTTAAAGTAATATTTTATCATGTATTCCACGAAATTAACCCTAAAGTTTATCCAGAAACTATAGAATTTGTGTCAAATGTTGATGATAATACAACCATAAAAGAGGTGCTCGATAAAGTAGGACAACCATGTGCTGATCTCTCTGAATATTACTATTTAAGTGGCATGTTTTGTTTTAATCAGAATTTCTTACCATATATAATTAATTCAAAAGGTAAAGTAGAATGGGATATTTCATTTGAAGAAGCAAAAGTGATAGATTTCATTTCTACTCATGCAATTGAAAATAATATTATTTATTCAAAAACAGGATATCCACAAGCTGGAGGTCCTGGTTTTAAAGAGTTAACAGAAATTTGGGAATCAATCTATCCGATAATAGACCAATTTGTTACTGTTGTAGGGTTGGGCACTATTATTATAGGGGCTAGTAAGTGGCTACAGTCACTTTTTAAGAGAAAAGATGTTCCGCCACAATCTTATTTTGACTTAGTTTATTCAAGAAATGAATGGAATCATAATGAATTTGCAGAATTATTAGATATAAGTAGAGAAGATGCAAAACATTTACTTAAATTATTTGGATATGAATATGATAAATATAAGATGATGTTTGTTCAACAATCTATTTCACTTCAACTTAGAGAAAAGCTATCAAAGATTAATATTTTAGATATATGAAACGACTCATACTTCACATAACACGTATATTCCTGATACCGAGACCCTAAGAGACATTGCTCTAAGGGTCTCGGTATCAGGAATATCAAAACGTTCTACGAAATGGGGGGTAGGGGGCCGCGCCGTCCAGGCGCGGATTTTGAAAGAAAAGCCTTCGAAGTGTTGAACTGGGGAAAAGGCTTTGGAGCCTTAAATATTTCACGTTTGTTTAAAGAGGGAACTACTGATTAATTATATAATGGGGGGAAAATAAAGTGGCAAGAGTTTATGGAATTAAAAAGCGATTGGAGCAAAATAATATTGACAAGAAACTTATACGGGAAATTATCGGGAACGAAGATTTAGTAGAAGTCATTACACGGATGGAAACTTTACTTGATTCTAATATGATGTATGAAAGTTTGGATTCTTGTGCTTGTTTGGGTGGCAAAGAATATCTGAAAAAATGTGAAAAAATCGGTAAAGAATTGACTGGCAAATCTCTAAACGAAAAAATACTACATCTTAATAGTAGGATTTTTGCTTCCGAAAGTATATCCTTAAATAATGACGGGACTCTAACTGCGGTAATGGTTTACAAAAACAATGATAAGTATTCGTGCGTTTGTTCAGCCACCGTTTGTAAAGATGTGAAAGTTTCAGACCTTGCTCTATCAAAAAACAATTCTGATGACCGTGACATGCCTTTATCATACTGTTTATGCTGTGCTGGGTCATTTCGCCGCCATTTACAATTAATGTTAGATGTTAAACTGAAAACAAAGAAAATTATTTCGTCTCCGATTAACAGTCGAGGTGAAAAACCATGTGAATTTATTTTAGAATTTAATTAATACAGCTTCGACTAATCTTAACTTTGCGTAGAAGTGCTTTGGTAAAGTGATTGTCAGGGGAACCGGCGTCCGTGCCGAGTTCTAGCTTCGCGGTGCCCCCCACTTCGTAGAACGATGCTTCTCCGCAAGGGCAAGCATGAAGAATGGCTATGTAGTAGGAACATGGGGTCATCCTGCCCACATCCTCTCACTGGGTGCGAGTACCGCCTACGAAGAAGGGCTTTGTAAGTCCGGTTTGAGGATGTCGGAGAAGCGGGCCGTTAATTGAAATCTTCGGTATCACTAGATTGTATGTTAATCATTAAAAAATCATATGTGCTTTAGGGGGTTGTAATTAGATGAAGAATATGTTTGCTAAAAATACACATGTTCTTTACATGATTATTTTATTAAGTCTTGGATTTATACTATATAACTATACAACAGCTGGATTACATTTGAAATCGGGCAAACCAATTATTAATGTCTATCATTATGTAAGTAGTGATTATGGTTTTCAAGATATTGAAGTTCCTCAGAAAGGCAGAATATTAGAACAAGTTGAGGAGAACTTTACAGAATATATATCTAATAACAATTTAACTAATGTGGAATTGAAAATAGCTACAAAGCCTAATAGGTGGGATGATTTAGAGCATCGTAGATGGGAATATGAATATATGGAAATGCCAGACAATAAATGATTTTTAATTATAACTAAAAGCAGATCAGATTGAATGATGTATATAAATTGTTGATAATAAGACTTAACAGTCAGACTTCACATAACAAAGTACTCCTGTTCGCTACGCATATTGCCCAACCTAAGATAAGAGCTATCTAAGGTTGGGCAACATCAGGAGTACGTGGAACGTTATCTTCAATATGGCGGATTGACCGGGCGTCCTGCCCGGATTTGTTAGAGAGGTTTCACTTATGGTTTATATTACTTCATAGTTGTTTGATATTGGGCGATGCATAGATTATGTATATACTATGTGCTAAATACTGATAAGAATGAAGGTGATAAATTGAACAGAGATAGAAATTGGACGGTTTTGTTTATAGGCGGTGCATCAGATATGGGTAAATCGAGTATTGCCTATGAACTGGCTCATTTTTATAATGTGAATGTCATGGAAGTGGATGATATTTGCCAAGCTGTAAAGGCAATGACAACGAGAGAGATTCTTCCGGCAATTCATTATTGGAGTACTGGCATAAACTGGATGGATATCGGTGTAAGCGGAAACGTAAAGTGGCTTATTGACGTAAGCAAAGAAATGATTCCTGGATTAAAGGCAATTGTTGACAACCACATTGAAGCTGATGTACCAGTAATTATTGAGGGTGATTTTGTACACCCTGAATTTGCGGTATCTTTTGAAAATCCAAAGGTAAAATCTATATATATATATGAGCCGGATAAAAATCAAATTTTGCAGAATTATCTTGCCAGAGAGGGTGGCGGATTGCAACATTTCAGAGCGGATATCAGCACCGAGTATGGAGATTGGTTGGTGGATACCTGTGAAAAATTAGGGATTAAAGTGATTGAATCAAGACCATGGGATACTGTTGTAGATAGGATTATAGAAAGCATACTGTAGCGTATAATTCCAACACATTATGAGCATATTCTTTAGTTCGTATTATTTATAAAAAGCATAATAGAGAGATTTTAAGGAGTTGCCCACCACGGCAACTTCTGAACAAGAGGTCGCCATACTAAAGATAACAAAGCATCTCCACAAGGGCGCGACGAGTTGGAGTATGAAGTAAGCGCGCCATATTGCTTCACCGGGTGCGAGCATCGCCAAGGGGTATCCCTCATATGTCCGGTTCAGGGACGTTGCAGACATGAGACGTTAGACGACACTATTGGAAAGTACATTTTATGGTAATAATCTTCTAAATATACTATGCATGGGTTATAATATAATTACAAGTAAGTTTTAAAGGTGGTGTTTCTATGAATACAGCCAAGCAGATACTGAAAAGATTAATTGAAGACATACCAGAAAATGAAGCTTTTGAGGTTATAGATTTTATTAGCTATCTTAAAGTTAGAAGAGAAAAAGAAACGTATAGGGATTTACAAAAAGCAAGTGAAAGCAGTCTAAAATTTTGGGATAATAATATAGATGATGAGGTGTGGAATAATGTATAACCAAGGTGATATTTTACTTATTCCAATTCCCTTTACTGATTTATCATCAAGTAAAAGAAGACCTGTTCTAGTTATTTCAAATTCTGAATATAACGAGAAAACGGAAGATATCATTGTAGCTGCTATAACTTCCAATATAGAAGAAAAGGATTATTCAATAGTGTTTAAAAACAGTGATATGCTCGAAGGAGATATAAAAATTGATTCTTGTGTAAGAGCGGATAAAATCTATACTCTTTCAAAAACCATAGTAGTAAAAAAGTTTGGGAGAGTTAAAAAACAAGTAGTTGATAAGGTAAAAGAAAAAATTGCGCACTTGCTTGATGAAAGATAGACTCACAGTTTTGTGGGTCTATTTTATAATGGCTTAAAGAACATTTGGGGTAGATAAGTGGATTTAGCGCCGTCTAACAAAGCATCTCCACAAGGGCGCGAAGAGCTGAAGCAAGAAGTCGGCGCGCCATATTGCTTCACCGGGTGCGAGCACCACCAAGGGAGTATTCCCTATATGTCCGGTTCAGCAACATTGGAGATGCGAGAACGTATATGTAATTTTAGATAAACAGAGTGACAGCTTAAAGTTTTAATTTTAGTTATATTGGACGTAATTGTAAAATATTGCAACATATTAAATATGTAAAACAAAATAATAAATAGTATTTTGTGGAGGAATAAAAAATGATAAAAGACAGTTCAACTGAATGTTGGAATCAGGTGAATATAGACGAATGGATTGATAAAGCCCAAACAAATGATTTCAGGAGTTATTACTTAATGCCCTACACATTAGAAAAATTGGGGGATGTGAAAGGCAAATATATTCTTGATTTGGGATGTGGCGAAGGTGGTTATTCGAGAGCATTAGCACATAAAGGATCAATCGTTACGGCTGCTGACTGTTCACAAGCTTTTATTGAGTACGCAAAAAATAAAGCAAAAGAAGAAGGCTTAAGGATTGACCATTGTGTTCTCAATGCAAATACACTAAATGATATTGATGACAATTATTATGATATAGTGCTCTGCTCAATGATGTTGATGGATGTTGAAGATTTGGATGGAACCTTAAAGGAAATTCATCGTGTTTTAAAGCAGAATGGAAAAGTATTTATTTCTATATTGCATCCATGCTTCAAAGGGAAGGAAACTAAATGGATGTTAAATAATGAAAATATAGAAGTGCTTGTTTCTGATTATCATAATCCAAAAGAATGGATCGGAGAAATCAAAGGAATGAATGCTCCAATTTTATATAGACACAGGACTTTATCAGATTATATAAAAGCATTTGTCAAAAATAGTTTTAAATTAATTGATATGAATGAACCAATACCAACAGAAGAACAATCTCGGATGTCATCAAGAGTCGCTTGGTTGAAAAAAATACCAATGTATTTGTTTATAGAATTAGAAAAATAAATACCTATATGTAACATAATTCTAAATTAAGTTTTGGCGTCTTTTTTTATTCATAGTAAATTTAAAAATAGCTAGAGCAGACGCAGCTTAAAGTGTAGTAGCTTAACTACATATAACAATACATTCAAGTTCGCTTTGGCTTAATTAGGGTAAAGCCTCTGAAGAAGCCAAAGTACATTCCTTCACCAAGCCAAGTTTGGCTAGGCTCAGGAACGTCTTGAATGCCAGACGTTGCCTGACATCGGGGGTGGAGGAGCACCGTTTATAGTGTGATTTAGTAAGTCGGGTTGTGGAATTTTGTTAGTATGCAATTATAAATTTTTATACAAGTATCGGATTTAAAATTACAGGCATTAACTATGAAATGAAAATATAGTTAAGGTTTTACTAAATTCAAGGGACATGGCTCTTTGATGAGCTGTGGCTTTGTGGGCCTCTCGACATCATGCAAAACGTTAGTGGGCCAAGCAAAGCTTGGCGGTTCTGATAAAATTAAAGTTTCTATCTGGCAAGGGCTAATCACCCACCAGTAGCGAGTCTTGCGTCCTGTCTGGTAACTTTAAGGGCGAAGCGTAGACAGCGAATCCAATAGGCCGTAGGGAAGACCGCACTTCCTGAGACGATTCAGCCCCATCAAATGCACAAAAAGTGGAAGGCGACGCTTTATACATAACGGAAGCGAATATGAAAAGGGCGATATGGTGAGCCCTCGTAGATTCCACCGGGGTCAGAGAGTGTGGCATGCTGGAAGAGAACCGTACAAGAACTTGGGAGTGTCCCTTACCTCCTGCAAAGCAGGTAGGTACTGTCAAACGTAAAGTAGAGGTACTACAAGGTACAGGGAACATAGTACTCTGAGGACGGGAAAGCTGTCTACATGGGAAAGGAGTCGACGGCAGCCAGGTAACTGGCTATCCTACCTTAACGAAGACATGGAGATATCAAGGCAGTTCTTTGTGGGTCTAGTGAGGAAAACAAGACTTTGGACAATGGTATAAAATGTAGAATGAGGAGGCTAACTATGAAGAATATAATATTTGAGTCTGATCGTATAAGGGTACGAACGTTAGATTATTCAGATATTCCAATTATAACAAGATGGTGGAATGATGGTTCACTCATGAAAGATATGGGTTTTATAAATGGTATGGGCATAACTGAATCAAGTCTTTTTTCAAGATTTGAAAAGCAACTCAGTGATGGTAATGCTATATTGGAAAGCAGAATGTTTATTATTACAGATATTAAAACTGATAATGAAATTGGTGAGCTTCAATATGGAGAATTGGATTTAAAAAACAAAAAGTGTAGAATTGCAATTAAGATATCAGAAATTAGCTATCAGGGAAAGGGACTAGGTGAGGAATCTTTATCCCTCTTCATTGATTATTTAACTTCAGAGTTTGGCCTAAATAAAATAGAGATAGATACAATTCATGATAATATTAGGGCATATAGGTTGTATAAAAAACTTGGATTTGAAGAAATCGAAAGAATAAAGGACTATTGGACAGATGACCAAGGAAATAAGCACGATATTATTTTTATGGAGAAGGTAATTAGTGCTGCTTGTTAGGTAATCTTTATTAAGGACAGAGTATTTATTAAACATAACGCTTATTAGTATAACCGGCAAGACATATTCTTTATATCATACTAAGGATTGCTAGAGAAAAGTAATAGCCACATCTTCTAATACCTTGTTGCAGACAGTTAGTTCCTGCAGCTACCTTGTGCGAAAAAGGAATATTATTTATATTCAAGGAAGATACTAATCAAAGCTAATGAGCATAATATGAAGTAAGTAAGTTCGCAATTTTTATATATTACGAATAAGAGAAAATTTGAGGTCGCAGCATCCTTGCTGCTTTTGTCTTTGCGGGGCTCGGCCCATCGTATAACAATGTTTCTGCACAGGGGTGCGGGAAGCAAGGGCATGCAGTAGAACTCTATAGAGCGAGCATGAAGTCTGCCGCACCTCATCCATTCACCGGTTGGCAAGCAACGCTAAGTAGAAGAGCTCTGAAGTCCGGTTCAGGGACGTTGCAGACACGAAACGTTAGAGTACAGATAGTGCATTGCCGCGCGTCCATGCGCTGATTTAAAAGGAATGGTTATAGGATTCTTACTTAGTAATTGTAGAATTATCTAAAATAAAGATTATTTATATTTGGCGAGGTGTATCAGATGACAGATACTGTAGAAAATGAAAAAATAAACTTAAGCATTTTGATTTCACTACTTTTTTTAAGATTTGTGCTGCTTTTTTTATCGCATATAAACTTTATTGATTCTAATTTGGGTTTGATTATATATCTGTTGGGAACTTTTATTTTGACAGGCTTTTTCATATGCAGAAATATTCAAAATTTAAGTCTGTTCAATATTAGTGGCTTTGCAATTTTTCTTTTCTTGTTTTCGCCTGTTTTCTCTATAATATCAGACCTACTGGAGGGACAGGCTTTAGGGGGAGAGCCAGCACACATGCCTTCACCAAGACAAGAACTATCTAAGGTTTAGGCATGCCGGTCATGCAGAAACGTTCTCCAAAACCACACGCAAAGACCTGCGACGCCCTGTCGCAGATTATGAAAGTTGAGTTCTGAAGAAATAATTTCTACTTATTTAGAAATGGGAACTAAAGATTATTTATAGAATGGGAGATTGTCTAAATGAAATTTATTATTACGGGCTCAGGCGGTTGTGTTTGTACACCTAAGCCTTTATGTCAGTGCAATGTTTGTGTTGAAGCAAGAAAAAAGGGCTATCCATATAAAAGATGTGGATGTAGTTTGTTTTTAGATGATATTTCTCTTTTGGTAGATACACCTGAAGATATTGCGATTGCGATAAATAATGCCGATATTAAGGGAATTGACAATATTTTATATAGTCATTGGGATCCTGATCATACCCTTGGAATGAGAATTATGGAACAGCTACGACTTGAGTGGCTTGATTATTATGACAAAATTAAACCTGAAAACCCGATCAATATTTTTGCATGGGCAGATGTGATGTCTGATATTAATCAAATTCGAAGCAAATATGGTTCATTGCTTGATTATTATGAGCATATGGGCTTAATAAAACGTACCATAGTTGATTCCTATATTGAAATAAACGATATTAGGATATCTTTTGTCCCTGTGCAAAAAAGCAAGTCAGTATCTGTATTTGTGTTTGAATCAAATGGGAAAAAGCTTGTTTATGCACCGTGCGATTGTGTTCCTTTTCCGAACGACAATATTATTCAAAACGCAGACATACTGATAATCGGCAATACTTATATAGGCAATGTATTGAAAAACGGTAGAATCATTACTGACGATCACCCCCTACACAATGAATTGCACAGCATGAGCGATATATTTAAAATAGTCGAAACTATGAACATAAAAAATGTTATTGTTACACATATAGAAGAAGATTGGGGTAAATCTTACTCAGATTACCTTGAACTTGAAAAACAATATACAAATTTAAAATTTGCATATGACGGTATGATTGTCGAGTTGTAGATTATAAGCATAATACAAAGTTAAGTTGGTTCATTACCAATATATAATGTGTAGTGAATATTAGGAAATTTTATTAAGGGGGGCGACGTCCTGTCGACCTCCTGGCTACAAGGGACATGCGACTTTACATAACAATGCATGCCCATGAAGGTGCAGATGGGCAAGAGCGTGAAGAATGCCGCACCACATTCCTTCACCGGGTGCAAGCATCGCCAAGAGGTATTCCTTAGATGTCCGGTTCAGCAACATTGGAGATACCAAACGTTATATGACATTTCCTGCTAGGTCGCCGTCCATGGCGGCCAGGAGTTGGAGTTTAGAGAAAGGGAGTGTTTATTTTGAACGGTTTCTTTTTAGGCTTGGGTTATGCAATGTCAATTGATAATATTTGGAGACAGCATTAAATAAGGACAATACCTCTTGGAGAGAGCGCACTATAGGCAGTTTGCTCTGTTTCTTGGAACGGGGAATATTCTTCATATTCCAATCCTTGCTCATCGTAGTTTCATAAAGAAAACGTAAGGTACTGTAGCAACCATTTGCATAAGAACTGCTGATACCTTGGGAAATGACATGCAAAAGATACTGGTGTACCTGCTTTTCTCCCATACGCGCCGGATGTTTTTCAAAGTGTTCCTCAAACCTTTTTACATAAGACGTATAGGCGTAGATGGTTTTGGGACTAAAACCCCTGAGTTGCATGTAGTCTGTCATTTTTTCGATAAGTTGATTCATGAAAATCACATACTTTTAAATATTCACTCTTATTTTAAAGGATGTAGTACTGAAAAAGATAATAAATATATGGGATAATTAGGAATATCGGAACAAGAGCCACCGCGCTAGCGGTTTAGTTCAACAATGCATCTCCACAATGGCGCGTAGAGTTGGAGCATGAAGTAGGCGCGCATATTGCTTCACCGGGTGCGAGCACCTCCAAGGGGTATTTCTTATATGTCCGGTTCAGCAACATTGGAGATGCGAGAACGTTAAGCGACATTAAAAGAATGTTTCATATAGGAGAGATTTTTTTACAATATTAGTATATAATTAAGATAAGATAGCAAATTGGAGGTGGAATAATGCAAGTTTTAAAGCAAGATATTATGAATCTAGTGTCCAATTTACCTGAAAAGTTTGACATGGAAGAATTTATGTATAAATTATATGTTTTAGATAAAGTCAAAAAAGGTCAGAGAGATATAAAAAAAGGTAATTTTATAGCTGTAGATGAACTGCGAAAGGAAACAGAAAAATGGTAAAATGGTCAAAAACAGCTATGGATGATTTAAGACGGATATATAATTATATATCTGAGGATTCAGTAATTTATGCTAAGAAAGTTGTTGAAGAGATAATAAATAAATCTGATTATTTAAAGACTTATCCTAATATAGGCAGGGCTATTCCTGAATTGAATAATCCGAGAATAAGGGACTTAATTGTTTATTCATATAGAATGGTATATCAGGTAGAAAGTGAAGATGTTGAGATACTAACCTTGGTTCACTCAAAGAAAAACCTTGATTTAGAAATAAAATAAAATTTAATGATGTATAAGGACTTGACAGTATTATTGTTTCAAAAATAGAAACTTAATTTGCTAAGTCCTTATTAATATTCTAAAATATACTGTTTTGTTGACGTCGCTTAACAATGCATTGACTTATTGCAGCTTAAGAAATAAATAAAAGTTAGGGTTAGGTTGAAAGATAAAAGCAAGAATGTGAGCAAGCCAAAAAGAGCACCAGTAAACTGCTGCTTTTTACAAATTAATATTGAATATGAGAAATCAGGCTGGGACAGATGGAGGGATAATGACGCAGCCTCCCTTTTTCAATAGTTTTATTGCATTTTTAATATACTGTTCCTTGCGCTTTTGAAATAGTTCCTTTTGTGGAATAAAGCTTTGAGGGACTAAGCCGAATTTGAACAGATCCGCAATCCAAGTGGCGTCTTTGTCATCAGTCTTCTTTCTTCTGATGGCACGA
Source organism: Lutispora sp. QWL-02 (assembly GCF_058315355.1). NCBI lineage: Bacteria > Bacillati > Bacillota > Clostridia > Lutisporales > Lutisporaceae > Lutispora > Lutispora sp. QWL-02. The sequence continues at coordinate 3,553,741 of NZ_CM177762.1, read as the reverse complement.
ACGTATTTGGGGTTGGCGACAACCACGTGGCAGGATTTTTCCAGAACATTGCAAATGGGAATCCAGTACTTCCTTTAACATAAGTAACCCTCCAAAAAAAATAGAAAATATATAGACATTGACTGAGTATCCAGCAAAGAAAACCTAAGGAATCGCTTTGACAATGATTAGGTTACTTGTTCGTGACGACACTCATTTGTGCTTGAGAAGATTGTTCTGGATTGCGGGGCTGGTGGCTCTAATCCTCCGCTTTCTCTTTTTTATGAATTTGGATATGAAACTTATGGAATTGAAATATCGGAGGGGCAATTAGAAAAAGCAAACCAATTTTGTAAAGAGCAGAAAATGACTTTAAATATCATTAATGGTGATATGAGAAATATTCCATTCAAAAATAAATTTTTTAGTTTTCTATTTTCTTATAATACTTCTGTCCATATGAAAAAGAAAGATTTTGAACTTGCATCTGTTGAATTCTTACGAGTATTGAAACGTAATGGATTATGTTATGTTAATTTTTTGAGTGAAGAATGTAGTTCTTGTGGAATAGGCACCCAAATTAGCAATGGAGAGTTTATACAAATTGAGGATAATGAAGAGGTACTGTACTGTCATTATAAAGATAAGGAGCCTGAAAAGTATTTTGATGGATTCAATATTATCTATAAGGAAAAGCGAATTATTCAGCGGAAGATAGAGGATGAAACATTTATATCAGGATATCAGGATTATATATTAATGAAAAGGTAATAAAAACAGTTGTTATTTGATGGATGAGAATAATTAGGATGGTTGGCGTCCATGCCAACCACTGAAGTCAGCCGCACCACATTCCTTCACCGGGTGCAAGCACCGCCAAGGAGAGGGAGTCTGGCAGTCCGGTTAAGGAACATTGGGCATGCCAAACGTTATACGCCATCGAAAGCGGAGACCGACACGTCGCGTGGCGGAAATGAGAAGTAAGGTTTCAAAGATAAGATTCGTAACTGTAGAATTATGTGTAGTAAAGATTATATATAAAATAGAAAGAGGATGAAATTGAAATCATGGATGAAATGGATAAGGAAAATACAAAGATTAATGATGAAAACAACGACAGTTCTGAAGAGAACGAAGAAGATAATTATTTGGTGGTAGGAATGTTTTTGGGTATGTGTCTTGGGATGACAGTAGGTAATTTGCTTTTTAAAAATATAGGTATAGGTATGAGTATTGGTATGTGTTTGGGATTAGCAATTGGCTCAAGCATTAAACAGAAAAAATAGTTGCATTTGGTAATAAGATTATGAGCATAATGTGTGATTGAATTAATGCACATTCTTCTTAAATTGTGTATTAGATAAGCATGGCTTTGTGAGATTTGAGGAGCCGACGTCCTGTCGGCTTCTGAACAGGCGGGGCCTCCCACGTTATATAACATAGCAAGACCGTTCGTGCTGGGGACAGGCTTTGGAGAAGAGCCAGTACACATGCCTTCACCAAGATAAGAGCTATCTAGGGCTCAGGCATGTCGGTCATGCAACAACGTTATACGATATTGTACACTAGGTTGTTAAATTGTTTAATAGAATTCATAGGTGAAATTATTTAGACCAGCTAATTAAAGTCAACAATTATTTTTGAAAACTTTAATTCTATTTTTGGGTATGACAAAAAAATCATTAAAAAACACAAACAATGATAAGAAAGAAATACAGAAGGAGCCTGCTAAGCTACTTGCTTGTTGGCGTTCTTCAAGAACATTTCCTGGTGTATTTTAGGGTCTCTCACTTGATACTCTTGCTGGTCTCTTAAAATCGCAAATAGATATTTGATAAGCTTATGCATAATAGCAACTAAAGCAACCTTTGCTTTCTTTCCTTTGAGGTTTTCTTGGTAGTATTTAAGCAGGATTTGATTCATGGCTTCTCCATTACGTTTAGTTCTGATAGAGGCCAATGCGGCAGCGTAAAGAGCTCTTCTACCAAGCCTTGTACCACGTTTGGACATTTTGACGCTATCACCTTTAAAATTACCTGATTCATTAACAGCAGGATCAACTCCAAAGAAAGCTACAAGTTGCTTAGGAGAGACGAATTTATCGATGCTGCCAATCTCAGCTAATATCGTAATAGCTGTAATATATCCGATGCCTGGTATAGACATTAACAAGTATATATTCTTAGATAGGGCAGCAGGCATTTCGTCACTTTTGATGAAAGATTGTATCTCTATAAGAAGCTTTGCAGCTTCGGCATCAATGGCTTCAAAAAGTGATATACAAGTAGTAATGGATATTGATAACCTTGATGATGAAAGACTAACAAGCTGAGCGTTTTCAGCACAATCTATAAGCTTAGAATATCTCTTTTCAGCCCATTCAAGACCCTTTCTTGAATGAAGTAAAATATCTATGATATCTTGCTTTGGAGCTGAAAGAACTGCTTGTGGAGAAGGATACTTTTTCAATATGTTGATTGAGACATTCCCACAGATATCAGAAAATAGATTCTGGTATCCACTAAAAGATATGCACAAAGAACTATTAAGCTTTTTTTTAAAACTTGAGCGATCATCAACAAGCTTGTAGTAGTCACGTATTAATAATTTAAGAGTAAACATGTTGATATCTGAATCAGACGAAACCTTGATATCTTCATATTTGCCTAGCCTGGCGATAGATAATGCATCAAATCTATCATTTTTCACTTTCCTAATGCTCTTGTTTTTGCTAGAATTAGTAACAAGAGGATTAATAACGAGAACTTGAAACCCGTTATCCTTGAGAAAGTGGAAAAGAGTTAGATGGTACACGCCAGTGGACTCCATGAAGAATACAGGCTTCATGGCAAACTCTTCTTCCGCTTTTTTTATTTGCTCAATTAAGAAGTTGAAGCCTTCAGCAGTATGAACTATTTTAAAAGGCTTTCTATATTGACTACCATCAGGGCAAAGAACAGCGACAAAAGAGAATTCAGAAGCAACATCGATACCTACAACAAGACTATTTAAGTATTTTGGCATAACAAATATCTCCTTTTCTAAAAATTGAGATAGAGTAGAGATTCCACTTCTATCAATGAAGCTGCAACCTTGTTAGTGACACGGGTAATTCCTAAATAGGAAACCCAACCAGCTAAAACGCAGAACTCTCACTGATGGAATGATACGCTATTTAACGAGTATATGTAATTACTTACGACTCAGGAGGGAAACATCTATCTTCTCTATTCAGGAGATATTATACCATTGCGGATTAACTGGTTAACAGCTTCCGATAAACAAAATTGATAAAAACCAAATTAAGAAATGGGAAATTAAGAATTAGATTATGAGTTGTGAACATTAGATAATATATTTATTGAAATATTCGTAAATGGTTGACTGATTTATTATCAATGTTTATGACTACATTATACAAGGAGGGACTTTATTTGAAGGAAGATATTATTAATAGTTTTAATAGAATAGCATTATTAGATGACAAATGGGACCATAATCAACATTATGAAAAATTACTTATTAGCGAAATCAGTAATTCAGACGGAAATGCTTTAGACATTGGATGTGGAACGGGTGAGTTTACCCAAAAGTTATCCAAAAAGGTTAAATCAGTATATGGCATTGATTTATCTCCTGTAATGGTTGAGGAAGCTATGAAACGGCATAGTGAAGAGAATATTCAGTATAGCATTCAAGATTTTGATGAGCTTAACGAAGAAATGAAATATGATTTTATTGTAAGCATTGCAACATTTCATCATTTGAATCTAGAAACGGCATTACCTAAAATAGAAAGACTATTAAAAAGAAATGGTAAATTAATAGTCTTAGATTTGTATGAAAGGAAAGGCTTTATTGATAGATTTTTAGATTGTATTGCTGTGCCAATTAATCATGTATTAAAAGCATTAAAGAATGTTAGAAGTGTTGATACTGAAGAAGCAGCAGCTTGGAAGGAGCATAGTCATTTAGATGAGTATATGACATATAAAGAACTATCAAATGTATATCACAAATTTTTATCACGAGATGTAAAAATCAAAAGATTATTATTTTGGAGATATGTCTTAGTATATAAGAAAAGATAATCATTAAGATTATTAATAATAAGGATGATTGGAAAGTTCCCATGTATAACATCATATAACACACAGCAGTGTTTCCGCAGTCCGTGAAAAAAACACCAAAATGGTTTCAACCAAACTGGTGTATAAATGTGAACTTATCAATTGTCGGTTATAGGATTGCGGAAAAACCTTGTTGAACTGAGCCGCGGTCGATAGCCACTGCTCCCGGGCAAGCCTTTGGCATTTTGGGCAGTGACGATTTCTGCAGGAATTGTAGCTGATGCGGATATGACCACATTCATCACAGCAATCTGTATGAGCACCCAACCGGGAAGTTCTCAAAAAGAAATAGCGGAGGCGACCTTCAAATGCTGCAGAGGAAGCTTATGAGTCTGAAGATAGGCAGGAGCAAACTGTTGGAATATATCCTGCACCTCAATACCTGCTTTGTTACGAGCATCATAGAAAACCTGCTTTTCTCCCATACGTGTCGGATGTTTTTCAAAGTGTTCCTCAAACCTTTTTACATGCTTTTAAATATTCACTCTTATTTTAAAGGATGTAGTACTGGAAAAGATAATAAATATATGGGATAATTAGGAATATCGGAACAAGAGCCACCGCGCTAGCGGTTTAGTTCAACAAAATATTTGCGCAAGGGTGCACTCGGGCGCAATGTGCACCACATCCCTTCATCGGATGCGAGCACCGCCAAGGGGATCTATCTCTGGGATCCGGTTCAGGGACGCCGCAAATACGAGACGTTAGGCAAAAGATAATGCATATTTTCCGGCCATCCGTGGCCGGGTCCAATTGGGGGTAAAAGTACAATGATTATATGAAAGAATGTTATTATTAGGCAATTAGATGTCGGAGATGAAGAATATTTGCATAAGTGGTGGAATGACGGGAAAATGATGGAACGCGCAATATTTCCGTTTGGAGCAAATTGCAGACAATTTTCCGGTTGAAAGAATTGCTGCAGATCTTGTATTCAGAAAAGTAGTGTTTACAAGGGTGTCTGAAGATTTAGTTGTGCTAACTAAAAGTGATTATGAAAAGCTTCACAAATAAATATCTAATAAATAAGAGTGTAATCTTCCATAAAAAATTCTGGGGTAAGGGATATGCTATTGAAGGAGCAAAAGCATGTGTGAACTATGCATTTTCAAAATTAAACACTTATAAAGTTATTGCACAAATTAGACCTAACAACTTTCAATCTCGAAAAGTGGCAGAAAGACTTGGAATGAAAATTGAGGGTGAATACATCAAGCATTATAGAGGTGGTGATGTGCCTCATTCTTGACTATACTGGGAGTTGGTAATTGTGAAAATAAAGGTATTATCTTTGTTGGTTCTAATCCTGTGTTTATTTGGTTGTAATTATATACAAAGTTCAATTGATATAGATGATAATTCGGTTGTGTTAAAAGAAAATTCAAAAATATTTATTTATCCTAGCCCTCAACCGGAAAGTCTTAACTTGGAAGAGATTGATGGTGGAGCAAAAGTACAAATAATTGAGGAAAAGGATGAATGGGTATATGTAAAATATTCCGGAGGAGAAGGCTGGGTACCAAAGTGGTATGTTTTATCCGATGAATCAAAACAAATAAAAGATATTAATTCTGAGACGCGTGTTCTTAATCAGGACATTTGGGGTAGTTTGTACCCAAATGGAACAAAAATAGTTAATCTTAAGAAAGGAAAGCTGCTTACCCCAATCAAGGAATGGAATGGTTGGTACGAAGTTAAAATTATAGTATATGATATTCCTGAAGTTCATATTGCATGGGTTCCTCAAAATGCATTATCCCCAGTCAATGAAATACAACCAATTGAAGGCTATCTACTATCAGGAACAGAGGTTCATGAAATTAGTGAGTTTGAAGATATCTCGCTAACAAATTCAAAGAACATTACATATGAAATGAATGTGTTTATTATATCAGAAAAAGACGATTATGTTTTGGTCGGAGCTAATGGTGGGTGGTCAGCTTGGACAAAGAAAAATACTTTGATTTATATAAAGTGAAAAGAAAATGATTTGGAGTCAGAATATTGGATCTGTGAGGGGGCAGCTAGGTAACTGTATGTACTACCTTAACTACGACATATGTTTAAGGAGGAATTTGTATGAAAGGTGAAGTTAAGTTACCAAGGATTATTTGTTATTTGTTGGATTTTTACGTTGAGCCTAAAGATCAATGCTTTAGCTCTAGGGGAATGTTAACTATAAAAAGCGATTTAGATATTGAAAAAAAGAATATTCCTTTGTTGCTTTATTATGATTTAGATGTTAAAGAAATAAGATACGAAAATAACGTTGGTATTAAATTTACACAAGAAATAGTTTCTTTTCCAGAGTATGATGAATTTAAGGTCAATTATATTAGTGTTCATCTAGATAAGCCCCTTATGAAAAATGAAGAGTTAAAATTATATATTGAGTATGAAGGCAAATTAAATGGATATACAAGTGTAATGCAATATGTTAAAGATAGAATTGATAAAGAGTTTTCAATAATTCGAAATGATTGCATAGCATATCCAATTATTGCATATTCAAATGACAGATCATGGATGGAAAGTTTTTTTAATTCCATTAGATATAGAATAAGTGTGAACGTTCCCAAAGAATATACGGTTGGCTGTAGCGGAATTCTTAAGAATATCAATAATGATAACGATAGAAGAATCTTTACCTTTGAAAAAAGTGAACCGACTAAATCAGTTCATAGATTTGATATATGTATTTCAGAGTATTGCTTGATAGAAGAAAAAGATATGAATTTAAGTATTTATGCTTTTCCAAAGCATAAGGAGATTGCCGAGACTTTAGTTAAATATGAGGTAAAGAGAGTCTATGATTATTACAATAGAGTATTCGGTCCTTATGAAGGCAATGGCTATTTTACAATCATTGAAATTAGGGAAGGGTATGGCTCACAAGCAGGGGACAACTATATTCTTATGGAAGAGCATGCATTTGATAATGGTAGCACTGATTATACCCATTTATATCATGAAATAGGACATATTTGGAATCCTAATGTTAAGTTGTACTATGAGCAAAGAAGCAGGTTTTTCGATGAAGCTTTTGCTAGCTATTTTGAAGTATTAGCAATCAAGGAGTTTTTTGGTGAAGAAGAAGCTAAAGAAAAGATGGAAGGGTATAGGCAACAATTTGTTAAAAGCGTAAATCAGAGTAGTAAAAATTTTAGTGTACCAATTAGCGAATATGGAAGAAATGAAATGGGATATAACAGCTATACTAAAGGTCCCTGGGTTTTATATGTTTTACATGAAATAGTAGGGGATAATAAGTTTTTTGAAATAATTAAAACCTTTCTAAAAGAGAATAGAAAAAAGGAAGTAACGTTTAAGGATTTTGAAAAAATCTGTGAAAAGGTCTCTAGATTAAATTTAAAAAAGTTTTTTAGTAAGTGGCTATATGGAATAGAATCATCTAGTTATTTATGTGAAAATTTCAGTGTATCTGTTATGGCAGATAAAAGTATATAGTTGGCTAGAACATTGTATAACAGAATATTTGCTCAGGGGTGCACTAGGGCATGCTTTTGGGTATTGTGCACCACATCCCTTAACCGGGTGGGAACATCACACCAAGGGGTATTACTTATATGTCCGGTTCAGCAACATTGGAGAGATACCAGATGTTAGAGAACAGTCCTCTTTAGGGTATCCCATTAAGTTTTAAAGGAAAGACTTATAGTTTTGTTTGCCTGACACAACTCTCATTATTTCGATTGTTTGCATCAAGCTCGTTACAAGATAAAATACTATGTACGAATCAATTACTAGCATTCTATAACCTTTTGATCTTAGAAAAAAGTCTTTGGGAACAACACCTTTATATGGGAATGGTGATAAGGTAATATGAAGGAATTGCCTTTTGACGATGAGTCTATAAGCTTTGTCTATTCATATAATTCCATATTTCATATGAGTAAAGATGAAATTAGAATTATTCACTGAGTAAATATTGGGAGTCGACGTTCGTCATCCGGACGGGCTAGTAATAATTTTTATTAAAAATATTACCACCCCAAAATGTTAGGAGGTCTTTTTAGTGAATTATAAATTGTTAGGAGTATGTGGTTTGTATTGTGGGGCGTGTAATCATTATCAGGCTTCTCTTCCCCAAAATGCGCATTTATTACAAGAATTGCTTCAAAAAGATAAAACAGTCGAAGAACCCACTTGTCAGGGATGCCGCTCCGATAGGTTATACTCCCATTGTTCCGAATGTAAAATAAGAGAATGCACTGAAGATAAAGGAGCTGATCATTGTGGTGATTGTACTGAAGCTCCTTGTGAAATGTTGAGGAACTTTCAATCAGATGGGCGGGCTCATCATTTGGATGTTATGCACAATCTTGCTGAATTAAAGGAACAAGGTTGCGAGGAGTGGCTTAAGAAACAAGAATTAAAATGGAAATGTCAATGTGGAGCAAGCCACAGTTGGTATGAGGCAGAATGCCATCTTTGCGGTTCATCATTTGATTTTTATTACAAATAGAATAGAAATGAATCTGGGGAATTCCGGTGATCCGGCCCAAATCGTGGGCGTTATATGCCATTCAGCGTTTGAACTCGCGCCCTAGATGAGTTTGGAGTATTCAAACATATTAGTGTAAAAGGGATGTGAATATATGAGTAAGAAAATAATAATTTCCATGATAATAATTATCTGTAGCTTTTTCTTTTCATCCTGTGCGCAGAAATCAAGAATTAATCCCAAAGGCTTGAATATCGATACTATTAAACTAAGTTATGATAGCAATAGCAAAGATATAACAGATAAATCGAAGGTTAATTCTTTAATAAAGATACTGGATGACATTAAATATCGTCAACTGGCAGTTGAAGAGGAAGAACGTCTTGTTAAGGAAGGAATACACAACTATAGCGTAACAATTCTTTCCGATAAGGAAATAGTAGGTGTGGCTATGGTAATCAATGAGGATACATTAGTAGTATTTGATGGGGAGAGTATGCTAAGCAATAATCGAACCAGATCTTATATAAATGAGGTTTCTGAAAGCGATAAAGTTGATGAAGTAATTTCCCAGTTAAAAAATTTTTAATTGTTAGCACCCATATTAAAAGCTAAAATCAGGGTCGCTAAATGGCATATAACACGTATATTCCTGAGAGGGTGAGTAAGGAGTGTAAACAACTGGGCTATTTCATGGAAAGCGATCAATCCTTATTTATTTAAACAGCAATCACACGTTATTTTGGAATGGTTTAAGAAGACAGCCATTAGAGGAGGTAGTTTATGGCAAATGATATTTGGTCAACAAAGATACAAGGCATTCTAAATCTTGATTTGAGTAGGGAGATGAGATTCAGAGATGATAGAAAAGATCTATTTTTAAGCCTGCTTGGGCTTGCAAAAGGAATGACGATACTTGACATTGGCTGCGGTCCTGGTGCAATTACAAGAAAACTATCAACATGGTTAGGAGAAAAATCTAAGATAATAGGTATAGACAGAGATACAGAGTTTATTAAATATGCCAGAGAAAAAGCTATCAGAATGAATTTACATAATATAAGCTATTTTGAAGGAGATGCATTAAAGCTTCCTTTGGAGGATAATTCGGTAAATGCTTGCATCTCACATACTGTAATAGAACATGTACCAAACAAAGAATTTTTATTAGAGCAAAAGCGGGTATGCAAGCCAAAGGGAAGAGTCTCTGTAATGTATGTAAGACCAGATAAATACATAAGTACTGAACCTGATTCATTGCCTGCGCGGAGTGAGCGTGAAGAAGAACTTTTAGACAAGCTATCTGAAGAAAGTGATGAAGTTGATAAGGAATATAACATTGGAAAGTATTGGCCTGATCCTGTAGGATTACCTAAATTATTTGGAGAACTTGGCTTTAATAATATCCAAATTGATGCAATTGCGATTCCTATAGTTATTGATGACTCAAGAAATAGCATTGCTGAGAAAGTGGCAATAGTTGAGTCAGAAAAGGAACAGCTATTTGAAAGCATTGACATGGCGGCTTGTCTAAAAAAGAATAGATTATCAGATAATGAATTAACCGAGTTAAAGAAACTAATAAGCGAAAGAACCAATCAAAGATTAAAGTTTATAGAGGAAGGGAAGAACATCTGGGATTATACCATTCTATTATTGCAAGTGGTGTCAGGAATGGTTGACTAGGGGAAAATATGCCGCCTGACAGTGTATTTGCACAAGTATGTAACTGGCAAGTAATTTTGGAGAAAAAACGGCAAACAGATCATTATATGTAATAGACTGTAAGATGCAGCCTATCAGTTGGCGGCTTATTAAATATTACTTAGATTGGGGAAGATGGAGGATAGAAAAAATGCCTTTTGCAATGACTCATTTATATATTGCATACAACATATTAAGCAATACACCACAAATAAAGAAGCCTTGTGACTTTATGATTGGGGCTCTTGCACCTGATTCGGTACATTTTAGGGATAATTATAATAGCAGCATGAAAAAGAAAAGTCATTTATGTGTTGGAGATGAAAAATGGGGCAGGTTCACAAATAATCAAGAATGGCTAGAAAATGTGCTTGCTTTTTTACAGAAAAATAAGCATATGGAAGAGGCTGATTTTATTTATGGATACTGTTCTCATATACTTGCCGATATACAGAACAACATAAAAATCTGGACGCCATTCCTATTAAAAAATAGAGAAGCCTTAGAAAAAGGCATTGGGAGTATTTATCATGAAGAGTCATGTGCTATGGATTATGCACTATACCTACTGAATCCCCGGCAAAAAGAAATGTGGGAAGTTCTTGAGGACTCGGTTGGATATGATATTCCAAATGTTGTAGTGGCTGATGAAATAAATAAAATGAAGCAGTCTGTTTTACATAGTCAATTTTTGGACAAGGAATATGTAGACATATCTTTAAATAAATATGTTACATTTTCCAGTATACAAGAATTTATTACCATAGAATCTCAGCATATTAAAAATCTTTTATACCAAGACGATTAAATATATATTCTTCATATTATGTTGGAACGTCACAGATATCATTGCGCTATTTAGTGGAAACAAGCAATTTATTTTTAACTATGATAATAAAGAATTATGGGAAGGAGTTTTGGAATATGGTTGCTCAATCAGGATTTTCGATGAACAATTTTGATTTTCCAATTAGAGGATTATGATAAAACTTGAAGAATTAATTCAATATTGTTGCAGTAAAAAAAAGGCATATATTGATTATCCATTTGGTATAGAGCCCATTTGCATAAAAGTAAACGGTAAAATATTTGCTGAAATTTATCCGAAAGAAAGCAATTATAAAATTACATTGAAATCCGAGCCTATATTAGCGGACTTTTTTCGTAATCAGTATCCGGATATTGTTGTAAGAGGCTATCATTGCCCGCCTGTTCAGCAGCCATACCGAAATACTGTGTGGATAAATAAAATCGATGATAATATACTGTATGGAATGATTGACCACTCTTATGAGCAAGTAATAAAAAGCTTTTCTAAAAAGGTGCAAAAAGAGATATTGAACGAGTAGAGTAGTGCGAGCAGATAAAAAGGGGATCATGTAATGGAATATAATTTTCAAATAGGAAATAAGAGAATATTTGTTGAGGTATTGGGTCCAAGCAATGCTCCGGCATTATTATATATCCATGGAGGGCCTGGAGCAGGCTCATATGATTTTAAATTGCACCAAGCAGAAGAGCTTTCAAGGTATTGCAAGGTGATCATGGTAGATCAAAGGGGTGTTTTGCGCTCAGAGCATCTTAAAAAATCAGAAAACTTAAGCCCTCTGAATATCATTAACGATTTTGAAGCAATTCGTGCTCAATTAAATATAAAATCATGGGCGATTTTAGGGCACTCATTTGGAAGCTATTTAGCACTTATCTACATTAATCAATATCCCTCAGTTATAAGTAGAGTCATATTTGAGTGTCCAACTTTTGATATCGGGTTATCGGCGTGCTCATTAATAAAGAGAGCAGCAGATGAATTTTGTGAAATAGGCAACTATGAAAAGGCATATGAGTGTAAGAACGCTGTATTAGTATATAAAGATGCAGAAAGCATGTGGGATAAAATGTATTTGCTTAATGACCTTGGAGGGAGAAGAAACAATATATATGTTTTTCATAAAGAAAAAAACTTCTTTGAGAATATTATAAAGGATTCAGAGCTACCGCAAGAGGCTTGGGAGGGCTCTTACTTACATTCAGAGAAATTGAGTGAAGAAGGGAGCATATTTAAATCTGCCTTGCCCTTATTAAAAGATATTAATTGTCCAGCACTATTGATCAAAGGCAAATATGATCATGTAACAAGTCAAGAGCAAATTAGCGCTTTTAGGAGCCAAGTCCCAAAAGGTAAAATCGTTGAATTTAGTAAGAGCGGTCATTTTCCGAGATTTGAAGAAGCAAAGCTGTTCTCTGAAACAGTTATAGATTTCATATTTGGAAATTAGGAGGACACATACATGAAAAGGGTATCATATAAATATATTCAATGGAGTGCAGTTGTCGTATTTGCTTACCTGCTGTTTTTCCCGATTTCTATTAAAATTGATAAGGTCATTCCTGCCGTTGAAGTTTCTTTAGGGGATTCTTCGTTCTGCAAACCGCTCAATGTAATAATTGATGGCACCTATCATTGGAGATTGATTGGTGATGATACATTTGATGGAAATATAAAATTTGATACCTACCCATTGACCATGAAAGATGGGCTTGCACAAGGCAAAGGACTTCCAACTTTGCGTTTTCAAGAGGGGAGTGATCATCTTGATTATGGTGAATGGATGGATTCGGAATCTTTCGGTAAAATTCACACAAAAGCTTTTTTCAATAAGTTTATTGTACAGATTTATGGTAACAGTGAAGGAAACGGTGTAGACGGAGCAAGAGGCTGGTCCACTATTGACGGCCATTGTATAGTTGCTCCTGCACACAACAAGGAAGAAGCGCTCTCAATATTAAAAAGAATTCAGAATGATGATTTGGCACCATATGAATATTGGATAGAATAAATCTAACTGGATTTTGGATACTGTTCAATAATCATGTATCTAATGTGAGGGGGAGAAGCGTATGTTTAAGTATATGATTGATGAGGATGTAGAATTAAGGTTGCTTGATAATAATCATGCAGAGGTCATGTTCAAATCAATTGATTTATGCAGAGATTATTTAAGAGAATGGTTACCCTGGATAGATGGTACTAAAACAATAGAGGATACAAAAAGCTTCATTGAAATGACAAAGAAACAGTTTGCATCAAATGAAGGATTTCAAGCAGGAATATGGTATAAAGGAGAGTTCGCAGGAGTAATAGGCTACTATGGGCTTAACTGGTATAGTAAATCAGTAAACATTGGATACTGGCTTGATAAAAGATATATGGGAAAAGGTATCATGACAAAAGCATGTAGAGTATTTATCGATCATGCTTTTAATGAATATAAATTAAATAGAGTAGAAATTAGATGCGCCGAGGGAAATTACAAAAGCAGGGCTATACCTGAAAGGCTGGGTTTGTCTAAAGAAGGCATTATAAGAGAGGCTGAGTGGCTCTATAATTATTATGTCAACCATGTTGTTTACGGCATGTTAGCTGCTGAATGGAAATAGTGCCGACGATATTGATTGCATAACTTGGGGCCATAAGAGTCATTGTCCTAAAGGCTTCGCTAGTATGAGCGTTCGTGTTTTAAGGACATGCTTAAGAGCAGAGCAGATATTTCTTGAACAGAATATTTTGGAGAATAACCAAGCCCACCACAATAGGAGTGAGGGCTATGTTGTTGAAAGAAAATACAATTTTATTGGTTAAACATACATATCATGATTCATGGTACTTACCAGGAGGCAGAATGAAAAAAGGAGAGATATTTGAACAAGCAATCAGGAGAGAACTGTATGAGGAATTAGATTGTGAGCTGCATTCTATAAGATTATTTGGGGTTTATAATAGTTTTAATGAGTACAAAAATGACAGCATTGTTATTTTCTACTCAGATGATTTTTCTTTGTCAGGCAAAACAGATGGAGAAATTGAAAGATATGATTTCTTTAAGTTAAACAAATTGCCTGAGGAAGTATCAATGGGCACAAGAAAAAGGATTGAAGAATATACAAAAGGATATACTTCAAATTTTGGACTTTGGTAAAGGTGAATAGATTTTATGATATTAGAAATATGAGTTAGTTATAATTTTGATTATTGCTGCACTGGGTGTTGTCAAGTATAGCCTGGGGGTATTGGTTCGAGAATGTTGCTCATGCAACAAAGCTGGGTGAAATATGTAACTCAATCAATACAATGTGAATGACAGGGGGTAACAAAAATGCAAGTAAATTATAATAATATCTCAAAAAACTATGATGATGTCAGAAATGCGGACTTAGAGCTTATAAATATGTTTTTAGAAATGACTATAATAAATGAAAATACAAAGGTGCTGGACTTTGGTTGCGGCACAGGGAATTATGCAGATAAGTTGCAGAGAATTACGGGAGCGAGAGTTTATGGCGTTGAACCGTCAGAAGGGATGAGAGAAAAAGCAAGACAGAAAAATGCCAGCCTCAGCGTTGTGGAAGGCAATCATGAAAATATACCATTTGAAGAGAAATTCTTTGACTTTATATATATGACAGATGTTATTCATCATGTACCTGATATCAATAGGATGTTTGAAGAAATAAACAGGGTGCTTGTTGATAAAGGTAAATTGTGCATCTGTACTCAATCACACAAGCAAATTGAAAATAGATTTTATGTAAAGTATTTTCCATCAACTGCTATAGTTGATAAAAAACGATATCCGGATGTAGACTTAATTAAAACAGCTGGTGAAAAAAATGGACTTAGGTATTTAAAAAACATAATAATGGGTGAAGGCGACATTATTAATGTTGGTATGGATTTCGTTGAGCTGGTAAGAAATAAAGGCTATTCCATGTTTCATCTTATACCGGAAGAGGAATACGAGAAAGGTCTGTCAAAATTAGAAGAGGATATGGATAGAGGTGGATTAGCTGTTAAGATATCTGGAGACTCTTTAGTATGGTTTATAAAAGAAAAGAAATGAGAATTATGCCTCATTCAACACAAATATTTCCGCAAGAGTCCGTAGGCAAAGGTGCTGGAGTATAACCGTACAGCATCTGCAAGCATAAGAGACATCACTTTAAGGGCTGCTACGTGCCAGGAATATTTATATAACATACAGGAGGATAATGGATGGAAGATGTATATAAAGTATGTCCAATTTATAAAAATGCTCGCATTACATTAAGGCAGACAAATTTAGATGATACAGAAGAATTGTTAAAATGTTACTCTGACAAAAATTCAGTTCCGTTTTTTAATTCTGATAATTGCCATGGAGATGATTTTCATTATACTTCACTTGAAAGAATGAAACAGGCAATCGAATTTTGGGATTTTTCATATAGTAACCGTTATTTTGTGAGATGGACGATTATCTTAAACAGTACGGGTGAAATAATTGGAACTATTGAGATGTTCCATCGAATAGCAGAAGATGAATTCAATCACTATGGTGTTTTAAGAATAGATTTAAAGAGCGAATATGAAAACCAGAAAATTATTGACACTATATTAGAAATAGCAAATGAATCATTTTACCCTCTATTTGATGTAAAATCTATACTTACAAAAGCGTTTCCGGCAGCAAAAGAAAGGCTGACTTCATTAGAGAAAAACGGATATACTCCATTGGACAAGAAGTTTATTATATATGATAATTATTTTGTAAGGACGATAGCGGATTAGAAAGCAATAATAGTAATATGCTGCGACAGAAGGGGTAAGGAAACTCATGATATAGACTTTTTCCGTACATATGGTAGCACAAAAGGATTGCTCTGTGGCTTGAGTGAATAAAATAATAATGCAAACGTGAGTAAAAATTAAAAGAATAAAAGATAAAATAGAGGATTTATATCACTAGAAAAACAGACTATTGGAGGAAAAGTTAAAATAAATTAGACTTCAGAAGAGGCCGCTATCCGAGAGACCTATGATGAAACAGTATTGTAACAGTAGGGTATGGCGAAATAATGATTTGCATATTTTCTAATTAGGGGGGATTTATATGGATAAAAAATATACAGAAATAAACTCTAAAATTTTTGATAAATGGATTGAAGAAGGTTGGGAATGGGGACAGCCTATTAGTCATGAAGTTTTTGAAAAAGCAAAAAATAATGAATGGTTTGTGCTACTAACACCTACTAAACCAGTACCAAAGGAATGGTTTTGCGAAATGAAAAATGCTGAAATACTAGGTCTGGCTTCTGGCGGCGGTCAGCAAATACCTGTATTTTCTGCATTAGGTGCAAAGTGTACTGTATTGGATTATTCAGAAAAACAATTGCTAAGTGAAAAAGAAGTAGCAAGAAGAGAAAATTATGAGGTTAAAACAATTAGAGCAGATATGACAAATCCTTTGCCTTTTAATAATGAATCCTTCGACTTGATTTTTCATCCAGTTTCTAATTGTTATATTGAGGATGTTCTTCCTGTTTGGAAAGAATGCTATAGAGTATTAAAAAAAGGAGGGATTTTATTGGCAGGACTAGATAATGGTATTAATTATCTTTTTGATGATGATGAAACAATGATAACCTATAAACTGCCATTTAATCCCTTGAAAAACAGACAACTATATGAGAGTTCAGTAAAGAATGATTGGGGAATTCAATTTTCACATACCATTGAAGAACAAATCGGTGGGCAATTACAAGCAGGTTTCATACTTACAAATATATATCAAGATACAAACGGTGCTGGTAGGCTTCATGAGTTTAATGTTCCAACCTTTTATGCGACAAGAGCAATTAAAAAGTGAGATTATAAGCATGGTATTATGAGTGCATTTTTATTAATGAAAACAATTTATTCCTTCAAAAAAGTGCAGTAATATCTTTTCCTGATTAAGAGCAGAGTGTGTACCTGTGTCGAGATTTAGTAAGTAGAGTTATGGAGCATTATTGATTCGCAAAAATAAAAATATTATGACATACAGGTGGCATATTTAATGCGTTAATATGGAACATAGATAGCAGGTTTTAGTGGTTGACGATATTGACGTTTGAAAAAGAAGATATTTGAACATCGAGTAGAAACAACAATAAGAACCTGTGAAAAAGGAGGGTGTATGGTGGTGGAGAATATTTACTGGGTACAGGAATGGGCAAAAGTAAGGCAGGATGAGGTTGTTCGATTACCTGACAGCTTTGAGATTCATGATAGCTTTTTAAAGCATATATCAAAGGAAGAGTTTGATTCTGCATTCAAAGAAGTATGGAATATGTTTACCAATATATATAGTAATATTGCTGAATTCCCGGAAACCTACGGAATGCCCTTGCATAAACCCTTGGAGTATAATTATTTTACTAAAGAGGCGAGGGAGTCGAGAAGTGCAGCATATCGTCCTATTAAGCTCCTATATTATCTTTTGATTGCAGGAGATTTGCATAACGGAACTATTGTTGCAGATGTAAATAAATTCAAAGCAATAAATGATGTTAAAAATATTCCTATTATTTTTGAAAGACTGAGTGACTATGGTTTCTATTTTGATGGTTTAAAGAATTATAAAATTGCAAATGAAAGCATCTATATATCATATCCTGATAATGCACAGGTTTTAACTGTACTAAAATTAATGGCGGATAAGGCTCATACAACAAACCGAATCAATGATTTTCTTAGCTGCCATTATAAATTGTTTCAAGATGATATGAATACTGCAAATTATGGATATGGTGCAGATATAATCGCTGACAAAATGCATACAAAGCAGGAAAAAGAATTTGTTTATGCTATGGATGCTGTGCTCAGCAAAATGGGTTACCATGCGGGGCCTAGAGAATCAAACGAAGGACCTGGCTATGCTTACTATACTAAGGAAAGCCAAATAATAAAAAAAGGTCCCTATCATTACTTGATGTCATCCAATAAAACAAAGCTCGTCTTGTATCTTCGCATTAGAAATGCATCTAAATGTTTAGATTATTTAAAAGAGTGCCCGGACTCTGTTAAACAAATTTTTTTATGGGGCGATACCGGATGCTCGAATCGTATAAAAGGCACATGTATACATGGACAAGAGTATGCAATAGATGGAAACATCTACTGGAGATGCGGCTGTTGCAATGCGCCTTTTTATTTTAAACCAATTATAGAAGATATTCCACACTATATAAAATTAGTTGAATTAGGTCTGAAAAAATAGAGTGTATATAGCTGCTGCACATTCCTTCACCAGGCGCAGCTGCATTAAGGTCTGCGAATGTCCGGCAATGCGGGGGACATTGAAGTTTTTATTAAAAGGAGATTATAATGGAACGCTGCTTAATAATAGATGGGCATAACTTATTATTCAGAATGTTTTATGGTATACCTGGAACTATTAAAAATTCAAAAGGAGAAGATATAAAAGCAGTTATTGGCTTTGTAAGTGGACTGATTAAATATATAAATAAATTCTCTCCTAATCATGCAGTTGTAGTTTTTGATAGTGAGACAAGCATCGCAAGCAAATGTGATGCTTATGAAGAATATAAAAGCAATAGAATAAACTATCTAGATGTTCCGGATAATGAAAATCCATTTACTCAACTCCCTTACATATTTAAAGTTTTAGACCAATTAAATATACAATATAAGGAAGCGCAAGAATACGAGGCAGATGATTATATTGCATCTATATGTCATAAGTATAGAGCCCAATATGAAATTATAGTTGTTTCAACAGACCAAGATTTTTATCAATTAGTAAATGATAATATCTTTTTATTCAATCCTTGTAGGAAAGATGGAATAATGTATACAGCTGAAAGAATATATAAGAAATGGGGCGTACTTCCATCCCAGATAGTAGAATATAAGGCTATTGTTGGAGATAAAAGTGATAATATAAATGGAATAAAGGGAATAGGTCCGAAAACCGCACAAAAAATATTGAGTCTAGGGAACATAAATACTGTAATCGAAAAAGATTTGCTGGACGATAAGTTAAGTAATATGCTAAAAGAAAAGCTAGATTTAATTAATAGAAATATTAAGCTGATAACAATGAAAAAGGATATTCCGATTGTTAATGAATCTTTTGCGCTAAGGGATAAAATTAAGTTGAATAAGAAACCTATGGAAATTATAAAAGAAAGTGGAGTTTATTAGATTTAGGAGCCATCGTCCGTGCGGCTTTGGCTCCGCGGGGCAGGGAACTTTATACAACGCTACATCTGAGTAAAGGCACGGTAAAGCAAAGCTAAGATGTAAAACATTATGTGTAGAGGGAGTTAGGATTGTCAGAAAGAATGCTTATTTCTGTTAGGCGGAGCTTCTCCTCAGAAAGCTGCTGAGGGGGCTTTTGTTACTGAATCAAGCGGAGAGGATGCTTTATATAAAAACAGAGCAGCATAGCTTTGTTAAATGTTAGAGCTTGTAATTACAAAAGAATTTTTGATTTAAGGAGGATTTATTTAATGAATTACGCTTTAATGATTATTGATCTGCAAAAAGCTTTTTATACGGGAAGTGCAAAAGAATCTATGGATTCAGTATGTGAATACATCAATGCAATTCTTCCGTTGTTTAGAGAGACTAATAGCCCGGTTATTTGGATTCAACATAAGGATGATGAAGATGGAGTTATCCCGGGGAAAGAAGGTTTTGATTTATTGGATAGCCTAAAACCCTTGCCTGGTGAGTATCGAGTACATAAAGAATATGGAAATAGCTTTAATAAAACAAATTGCGCAAAGATATTAAAAGAAAACAGAACAGATATCGTTGTAATAACAGGTTTTTGTGCTGAGTACTGTGTTTTGTCAACATATCGAGGTGCTTTGGATCAAGATCTTGTACCGGTAATATTAAAGAATGGGATAGCTAGCGTAAAGCATAAGAATAAAGAATTCGTGGAAGGTATTAGTAATATAATAAGTTATCCAATATTGAAGAAGTTAATGGAAGAAAAACAATGGCAATGACAGACTACATTATTTGAAGTACATTTTATGGTAGAAACCTTCTAAATATACTATCTATAGGCTATAATATTATCATAATTAAATTTTTATGTTGGTGTTTTGCTAAATACAGCCAGACAGATACGGTCAAAGAAGAAATCATATACTTGCTTGATGAAAGATAGGCTCACAGTTTTGTGAGTCTGTTTTATAATAATTACAAGGCAAGAATCGCGATTTTTTGGCGGAAGGGATGAATATACGGATGGATAACAATGTATCGTGGTATATAGAAAAGCAAATTGATAGGATTATAAATAATTTAAGAAAACGCAATATGGAAGGTTTCTTTGTCAGTGATAATTCTGAACTGATATCGCTTTTGGAAAAACTCATCGCTGAAAACTCAGTAATCGGTGTGGGTGACTCAATGACATTATTTGAAACAGGTGTAATAGATTTCATTCGTAAGGGCAGCTATATTTTTTTAGATAAATATAAGAGAGGGATCACAAGTGAAGAAAAGAAGCAAATTTACATTCAGAACTTTTCAGCCGATACTTTCCTTTGCAGCACAAATGCTATAACTGAAAGCGGTGAGCTTTATAATATTGATGGCAATGGAAGCAGAGTTGCTCCCATGCTATACGGCCCTAAGCAAGTTATTTTAGTAGCTGGGATTAATAAAATTGTTAAGGATATAGAGGAAGCCGAAAAGAGGGTCAGAAATTATTCTGCACCAATTGATGCAAAAAGATTGGATAAGGACACCCCTTGTGTTAATTTAGGCTATTGTATTGATTGTAAAAGTCCGAATAGAATTTGTAATGATTTTGTTGTTATAAGAGGACAGTTTATTAAGAATAGGATAAAGGTGATTATTGTAGGGAAGCAGTTAGGTTATTAGTGTTCTAGTTTACAATACAAGCAACGCGATTGATGCATCATTATGAGAAGGGGCTTGGAAGAATGGATATAAAAGCAATATCTTCTGAAAACAGAAGGCAAATTGATGATTTTATTAGCTCACATTGGTTTTCTACTGATATGGTTGTTAAAGGTGAATTAGTTGACATGACAGTTTTGGATGGCTTTGCCGTATATGATAATGAAGCTGTTATTGGATTAGTGACATATAGAATCAGGAGCAATGAATGTGAAATAATGTCTTTGGACAGTTTAAGGGGAAAACAAGGAATTGGAACAGCTCTTGTAAATAAAGTTATTGAAATTGCGCGTGAGAAGAAATGTACCAAAATAAAATTGGTAACGACAAATGATAATATAAATGCTATACGCTTTTACCAAAAACGAGGGTTTGATATGACAAATCTATATCGTAATGCATTGAATGTTTCGAGAGAGCTAAAACCGTCCATTCCCTTGCTCGGAGACTTTGATATACCCATAAAGCATGAAATTGAATTTGAAATGGACTTGAAAAATCAATAGATAATTCTTTGCAAAAGATGAGGGATGAAAATCTTATATAAAAAGCAAGTCATTGAAGCTGGGGTAATAATAAAAAGGAGAAAAATTATGGAAAGCGAAAGCATTTATAGTAAATTCAAAGCCGTCACTTTAGAGAAATACAAAATAGCGCGATATGAAGCGATAAGCAAAGTAAGTCAAGCTATTTTAGAATTCGGGTTAGTTGAGGCAATTTTTTTGAAAGGTTCAATGGCAAGAAATGAAGATGATGACTTTTCTGACGTAGATATGTATGCTGTGGTACTACCGGAAAATGAGAAGGATTTTCTAAAAAATAGGATTAAATATATGGAATCTTATATGCCATTAATATATTATTCAGAATCAAATTTTGTATGTCCGCAGATAGTAGGGGTATATGAAAATGCTTTACATTTTGATTTGTATACTGCCAAGATTAACAGTATACCCCAGACCGATGATATCAAGGTTATATATGACAAGCCTGGAGTTTTAAATTCTTATATAAAAGAGCCGTTAAACATAACAGTATCAGATGTTTCGGATTATTTTAATATGTTTACCTATTCATTGCTTGAATTTGAAGCTGCTTATTCAAGAGACGATCTTATTTGGGCAACAGGACTGGCAAGTCGATTGACTGGATACATATCAATGGTATTGAGATATATCTATGATGAAAGAAACTCACAACTTGGTATGAAACGACTTTATAAATACTTGCCTGAAGCATATAAAGATGAGTTCATCGACATACTTAATAATCTTACACCATCCTCGCTAGAAATAGGCGTGAAAAAGCTTGTGAGCTTTGCAGAAAAAATACTGCTAAGCCTACCTTTTAATATTAAGAATGAAATAAATATCGACTTCTTTGAGATGATGAAAAAAAGGATATTAAATATCAATATAAAGTAACCGAAGCATTTCTTATAGTGAAGGTTAAGCAATAAGAATTCTTCAAAGTCACTATATTGGGTACCTCGCTTCGCATAATACAAATATTCTTGCAAGGGTGCGGAGTGGAAGTCTCTGTGGAAGAACCACAACACATGGGGGAAAATAAAATGAAAATAGCTGATGAAATAGTAAAAAGCCTGAGTGATATTATAAAAAATAAAAAGATATTGGAAATAGCGTGCGGAGACTCAGAGTTTAGTTTAAGTGCTTCAAAATATGCAAGTGAGATTTTTTGCAACGGACATATCGCTAGAAAGATTTTATCGGAGAAATATAAAAGAAATCCCAGATAACATAAAAGTTTATGAAATGAATGCTGCAGAATTAAAGCTGAAAGATGAGGAATTTGATTTAACCTTTTGTTATAATGCTATCGGTCATTTAGTTGAAATGAAAGACTTAGTATTATCAGAAATGCTAAGAGTCACAAAAAAAGGCGGGCTAGTTGTGCTAATTGCGACATGGACAATGGATAAAAAAATACTTTATGAACTCCATGAAAATTGGGTTAGAAAAGATAATGGTAAAGATTTAAGATACATGCAAAATAGTAAATATAGCATTCTTATTATTGAAAAAAATTTCTGCGCAGATCAGGACACTTTAGCGGCCAAAACTGGGAGGTATTGATAAAATGAAAAAGTGGATATTAAGTTTAACATTATCAATAATGATGGTCACATCTTTAACCTCATGTACTGGACCATCAAATTTAGAACAAAAACCAGATAGCATTGAAACTAATAAAAATATAGATAGATATAAAATCAGCAGTTCTCAGGATGGAGAGAAGGAAATTTACTGTGTTGATGATACAAAATTAATTTTAGTATCCAATGGTGATGAAAAAGTTATATATGAAAATTATAGAGATATCACTTCAAATCCGTATTCTATATGGGATTTTGATGAATATAAAATTCAATGGAGCAAAGATAGTAATTATGTATACATTATCGATAGTGTATATGACTTAAAGAATGATAAATTAATACCTATAGAAGATTGCGTTATATTTTCATGGATTGATAATAGAGGAGTATATTTAGCTGACGGTACTTATTATGAAATATCTTATGACGGTGGACTTCAGAATGAAATGGCTGTAGGAAAAAAGATCAAGATTATAGAAAATGGTGTGATAGAAGAAAAAAGTAAGCAAATAGATGATAGATATTTTGTGTTTCAGCATTATATTGATGTAGACAAGCCCTTTCAAGTCATAGAAGATCATATAATTATAAACACCGCTTCATTAAAATATAGAGAGGATGAATTGCAAAGTAAAATTAAAGAGGATTTTCATTCAAAAAAATTTAAAGAATTTTTGAGACAAGACCATAATGCTTCTTTGAATAAGAAATATGCAGAACTCATCAATTTGATAAAAGAATCAACAGAATTTCAAGAACTGCAGCGTCAAATAACTGATTTGGAAGATAGTTATCCTATAGAGTTTGAAGGCGATATTAAAGAAGTGATGGAAAAAATAAACAACATTACATATTCTACTTACAATGTCAGTGGGAAATATTATTTAAAAGATATAAAAGAAGAAGAGGTACAATTTAGATAAAGGGTATATTATTGCAAAGTTAAATAAGAGATAATGGTTTTAAGTTATAAGTAGCTTGGTGCAGGTGAGTGTTTGGCTTTGAGGAAACTGTAAGATTATAATGTAATAATCGCTAAAGATTGTGTTTTAGTCATGTAAAGAATCAAGAGCAAGCAATGTTGGAAGTTATTCAATTTGAAGAGGAATAAATAATTTTAGATAACCGGGAGATAGAAGAATTTATAAATAGGGGGGAGATCATTCAATGAAGAAAGTGCACGATAATTTATTTGATGGAATAATTGCATTACCCTCTTTTCCGGTTGTTTTTGTTACAGTAAAAAGCAATATTATGGTTGCTGCCGCCTTTCATTTTTATTCATTTAAGCCTCCGT
The DNA here is from genome assembly GCF_058315355.1 of Lutispora sp. QWL-02. NCBI lineage: Bacteria > Bacillati > Bacillota > Clostridia > Lutisporales > Lutisporaceae > Lutispora > Lutispora sp. QWL-02. The sequence goes on along the minus strand of NZ_CM177762.1, from coordinate 3,529,282 downwards.
CTGTAATGGTAGGGATTAAACCTGAAAAGTATACTTATGAACTTATTACATCAAGCAAAGAGTTCATAATAAACATACCAACAAAGGAACAGCTGGATAAAATACATATTTGCGGTACTATCTCAGGGCGGAATGAAGATAAGTATCAGAAGGCATCCTTCACACCGCTAAAGGGAAACAAGATTGACAGCTATTTTATAGAGGAATGCCCTGTAAATCTTGAGTGTCAAGTAGTACATCATATTGACTACGAAGGCAGCCATAAGTGGTTTATTGGAGAGATAAAAGAAGTTCATATAGATGAGAATTATATTCGTGATGATGCACTAATGTTTTGGCTCGGACAGTTTAGAACCGTGGGTGGGATAATTGAAGGGGCCAGCAATGATGAGCTTTTAAAGAAGGGTTAACGAAGGAAGGAGTTTTGAAAATGAATTATAGGGTAATTGAGGCACATCAAAGCAATTATCCAAAGCCCATCACTATCAAAAAAGGTACGAAGCTGAAAGTTGGGAACAAATATAATGGGCCAGAGAATTGGGAGAACTGGAGATATTGTTACACATTGGATAATGAGATGAATGGGTGGATTCCTGAGCAGCTGCTTGCTATTGAAGATGGGCATGGAACAATCTTGGAGGATTATACAGCCAAAGAGCTAAATGTTGAGAAGGATGAAATAGTAGAAGGCATGAGAGAACTTAATGGGTGGTTATGGTGTGTGAAACTTACAGAAAGAGACGAAGGATGGCTGCCAAAAGAGAAATTGATTAACTGCTAATCGGGTTCAATGATTACTTTATAAAGAAAAGTAATGTCATATAAGGGGGACTGCTTAATGATGATTAAAAATATTTCATTATTCTCTTAACGCAGGGTATTTGATGATTTTAAAACGTTAAACTAAGAAAATGGAGTGTTAAAAGATGCTAAACTTGATAAAACCACAGAGATTAACAAAAGGCGATAAAGTAGCTGCCGTAAGCCTTTCTTGGGGCGGCGCTGGAGATGCTGATTTACGCTGGAGATATGATCTGGGTAAAAAACGATTAGAGGAACAATTTGGATTAGAAGTTGTAGAAATGCATCATACATTAAAAGGGTCTGAATATCTATACAAACATCCTGAGAAAAGAGCTGAGGACTTTATGAATGCTTTTTTAGAGCCATCTATAAAAGCAATTTTTTCATGCATTGGCGGAGAAGAAAGCATTAGGATGTTGCCTTACATTGATTTTGACATAATTAGAAATAATCCTAAAATTTTTATAGGATATTCTGATAGTACAATTGCACATTTTATGTGCATAAAAGGCAATCTTTCAAGCTTTTATGGCCCTTCTATTTTGGCGGAGTTTGCGGAAAATATCAAAATATTTGATTATACGAAATACTGGTTTGAAAAAGTACTGTTCCAAAACTCTGCTATTGGTGATATTCCTGCAGCAGATATGTGGACCGGTGAACGCATTGAATGGTTCGAAAAGAATAAGGATATTGCTAAAACAATGAAAACAAATCAAGAATATGAGTTTACACAAGGACGTGGAAAAGTGCAAGGCCGTTTAATCGGTGGTTGTATCGAAGTGCTTGAAATGATGAAAGGGACTTGCTTATGGCCATCTATTGATGCATTTAAAGATTCCGTTTTGTTTTTTGAGACCTCAGAAGATATGCCGGAGCCCACTTATATAGAATATTGGTTAAGAAATTATGGAAGCCAAGGGATTCTACAAAATGCAAGAGCAATATTATGGGGGAAGCCTTATCAGGAAAAGTATTATGAGGAATACAAAGATGCAATTATAAAAGTAGTTATAAATGAATTGGGCTTAACAGACTTGCCTATAATTTATAACATGACATTTGGACATAACCAGCCAATGATATGTCTGCCTTATGGAGCATTAGCTGAAATAAATTGTGACAAACAAACTTTTTCGATACTTGAATCAGGCGTAATCTAATCTTATCAAAAATTTAAAATTACCATAAATGTTTATATTCTGTGAGGGGGGTTAAGGTTGAAAAAGGCATTTATACTTATGGTCGGGCTGATTTTGCTAATATTTTTATCATCCTGCAGCGACAGCGATAAGCAAGATTTCTATGGTACATACACATTTGAGAAGGTAAGTTATTTATCACCTTTATCGTCTTCAACTATTGACTATATGAATGAAAGAATGGCAGGGACTAAATATACTATTGAAGCGGATTCATTCAAAATTGAGGATACAGATAAAACTGTTGAAGTCAGTTCTCCCAACTACGTAAAGGAAGAAATCCAGAACGATTTATCTCCATCAGATGAGGTTAAATATCAATATACAATATATAGTAAGGATGGGGACAAAACTAATTGGAGATTATATGCTTCTTCAACTTCCATGTATATCGCTTCATATGTGGATAATACTGCAGACGGCTCAGAAATTATCATGAGTATTTTTAAGTTATCCAAATGATTGGCAGCCTTGCGTGAGCGAAGCTGGAACAGTTTTTATGGACAGATTTAGCAGGCAAGGATTGTGAAGTAAGCCCAGCACAAAGATGTAAATGTTGGGTAGCCAAAGTAATAAAATAATCGAAAAAAATCTCAAAGGAGTAAAGGTTATGAAAGATAGGCTTTATTTAAACACCCACGATCCAAATGCTGCCGCAGCTGCGAAAAAAAGCGGCTTTGGCATTGAACTGGATGACTATGTGTACTTTAATGGCATAGAACAAGATGAGGGCAAAGCGCTGTTTGACCGTTGTGCTGAGCTGATTAGGGGATGCAATAAGCAGTTGTGGCAATTTTATTGGTCATGCACATATACATAATAATGACGGGAATTGGGATTATCACTGGCCGCTGGGCAAGGGCATTCTTGATATGGAGCATATCCTTCATCTTCTTGAGTCAAAAAATGCCCAATATAACCTATACTATTGAAGCTGATTATTCCCTATCCCTGGAATGGCTTTCAGCACATGGATTTCTTGGAGATATGAATTATTGGTGAAGCAAAAAGGAATCCGAGATTTATAAGATGAGTTAGCGTGACGTCCTTTGTAGTATTTAAGTATTTGAAAGTTCATAGATAAGGATGTGTTTAAATGGATGTCGATAAATTAAAACGCAAGCTGAGAGAATTGAAAAAAGTCGAAGCCAAGATACGCTTTGAGCATGTTTCAGGCACGACTCCCAAAAAGTATGTATGGGATGAGTATTTTTCTACAAAATCGATTAATGAATTGACTGTCAAGTACCCTATCTGGAAATTGCTCAAATTCGATAAGCAGGCATTGAAGGAAGCTTTTGAAGAGTATTTCTACAGCGTATATTTCCGCAAGTATAAAGATATCGGACTGGAATTTGATGAAATACAAGATCCTGGTGTCTTAAGTTATTTTGGGCTGGCACCTGGAGCTTCTGTTGACGATATAAAGAAAAGATTCAGGGAGTTGGCTAAAAAATATCACCCTGATTGTGGGGGAAGCAGTGAGAAAATGATTGAAGTATTAGATGCTTATCATAGATTGCTGAATAAGTAATGTCAAAACATCATTGCATAGCCTCGATTATGCGCTATGATATATATTAGGAATATCATTTATAAGCGGAGGTCTGAAATGGAGATAAGCATAGTCAATAAGCTTGATAAATTGTTAGATAAAGCAATTGATAATAAAAAAATATTTGGCTCAGTTATTAATATCGAATCATCTGATGGTGAATTTTCATGGATAAAGGCAGCAGGGAAAATGGAGACTGATACCCAATATGCTATAGCCAGCATTACAAAGATGTATACTGCAGCAGTTATTATAAAATTAATAGAAGAAGGGCTGTTGTCTTTTGATGATACTATTGATAGATTCTTTACAAAAGAATATCTTTCAGGGCTGCACATTTATAAAGGGAAGGAGTACACCTACTCTATTACCATTAGACAATTGCTATCCCATACAACTGGTTTACCCGATTGGTATACAGAAAAGAATGCAAAGGGCAAGTCATATTTTGCTGAAATGTGTGAAAAAGATAGGGCATTGAACTTTGATGAAACGCTTGAAAGAACCAAAAGCTTAAGGCCTCATTTTATAAATGGAGAAAAAGGCAAAGCATTTTATTCAGATATTAATTTCGATTTGCTTGGGGAAATCGCAAAAAAAATTGCTGATAAAGAACTGGAATGCATCTACAATCAGTTTATTATAGAACCGCTGCGATTGGGGCACACCTCTTTAGGCAAAGCAACAAGTATCTTCGCACCAATTTATTTGAATACAAATCCTTTGAATCGTCCTTTATTTGTGGCGTCTGCCGGAGCATCAGGCGGTATTGTTTCAACAGCGCAAGATACCATGAAGTTTTTAAAGTCATTTTATACAGGAAAGCTTTTCAATAAATCTTACTTGCCGATGCTCTGTCAATGGAATCGGATTCAATGGTTTCCCATAGAATATGGTATGGGCATGATGAGATGTAAAATGTCAAGATTAATGTCACCATTGTTTCCTGCTCCTGAGATCATCGGACACTCCGGCTCTACAGGAACATTTGCTTTTTACTGCCCGCCTAAAAGCTTATTTATAACAGGAACGATAAATCAAATAAACAAACATCCTTTTCAATTGATATATTTATTGCTGCATTGCTTTGATTAAATTGCATAATCGCACTTAATACACTTTATAAACTGAGCCGCAGCTGTGAAAATAGCGAATTAACATAGGAAAGGAGTAAATCCTTTGAAAAGAATAATCCGCATGATGATTTCAGTTTTTATAATAATTTTGTTGTTCTCATCCTGCTCTTCTAAAGCTGAGGTTAATATTGCTTCTTTGAATGGTTCTGGCGAAAATAAAGAGGAAGTCCCGGATATTTCAATTCAATCACCGATGACATTATCAAATAATGATATGTTTCCTATCAATGGGCAGCATCAATATTTAAGGTTGAAAATGATTAAGGGAACATACTATGAGGATTGGAGTCCGGGAGCATACATGGGTACTCTGTGGGAAGGCTATTACATTATCGAATTGGCAGACGAATCGGGCAATGCTATCGCCCAAACAGACCTAAGTAAAATATATGATGAGCCGTTGCTTTTTAATTCTCAATTTCAAATCCAATTTGGTGATTATAATAATGATGGCAATATTGACTTTACAATAGGCCAGTATGCATCAAGCAATGGCAGAGATTATAAATTATTTACATTAGGAAAGAATGGAAAGGTAGAGGAACTGCCGATTAACGGCTATTCCTCATTGTTTATAAGCAATACGACGGGATACTACTCTACAAAGCTTACAGAGAGCAATAATGGAACATTCAAGATAGAGTATTATGATAACTCAAAAGGAGAGTATTTTGAAGATGCTTTTGAATGGAACGGAAAAGAATTTATCAAGATTGATAGCCGTGAAACCAAAAGCAATTGAGCAATTCGCATTTTATAAATAATGCGACAAAAGAGGAGACGGAAACCACTGAAAGACACGGAATTTTTCACGGAAAAACACGGGAAGATTTTTGTGAAGTTTCAGTGACTTTTCGTGTTTGCCGTTCCCCATCGCATTTTAAAACTTATGTGAGATTTGAAAAGTTTGAAATAAGCATGATTTATATATAGGGAGATAACAAGATGGATAAAAGCAAAAAAATAATTGCAACTATATTATGTGTATTTATGATTGTGAATGTTTGGACGACGATGTCACTGAAAAAACAAGTGAAAAATTTGCAAAATGAGATTGGAAGAATGCATTCTAATCTAAGCAATACAGTTATGAATACGGGCCAAGGTATAAATAATCTGAGAAATGATTTGGTAAGTAAAATAGAAAAGGGCGAAAGCCTGCTGTCATCTTTTGGAACAGAAGTCGAGCATAAAAACGGACAGCTTGTATTTACCGTTAAAGTTGCGCCAAAAGAAAAGCGAACTGACGAAATAATATTTTTGTCTCTAGGAGGCGAAAAAAAGGAGACTGTTTCCGTCAATGGTTTAGAGTATACGGCAGCCTTTGCGCTTAAAATGCCCCAAAAGATTACTCCCACTGTTTCATTTGAATCATCGACAGGTGTCAGGCAGGAAGTTCTGCCTGAAATATATCCGGATGAACTGCTTTCCTTAGGTTATGAGAGCAGTTGGGAAATTGAAAGCAATTCTCCGGAAAACAATAATGAAATGTTTATGCTTAAGATATATACTCTCAATGAAAATTCACGCTCTTTGCTAAGCGAAACACCTGCTGCCACGATTGTGATTCAAGATCTCTTTACAGATGCTGAGATAGGACGCAAGAAAATACAACTGACAGAAAGCAAAACATCAGGCTCTATTTCCTTTAATGCAGATTTAAGCGAATATCAAAAAAAGAAAGGCGCATTCACCATATGGATAGAGATTAAAGCAGATGGCGGTATTTTTTATCGTGAACAAGTTGCTTCTTTTAACTATGAGGGAGAGCATAGCTCCGGCACAAGCAGTGGTACTGGAGTATTATATCCTGTTTGGTAACATTCTCTATTATGTAAGGAATAAAGAAATATAAGTGGATTATTGTGTTCAATATGATTGGGATGGATATTAGAACTAAGAGGGGGTGATATACTGTGTTTTCAGAGTATGAATGCGATATCATAGAAAAGGGGATCGATATCTCGTGGACAACCTGGGGAAAAATGCGCGATTCCACATTAAATTTAGGTGAGGTATGTTATGTAAAGTCTGACAATAACGAAGGACCGGAAAGAATATTTAAAATAAGATTTTGCGGCGAGGATATAGATGAAAAGATAATGAAAATGATTTCGCACATAAAGGCTGGTATTATGCCGCACTCCATGCTGATAACACCTAACACGACTCCTGCAAACCTTGCTGAAATACTGGCTAAAAAAGGATTCTCCATAGATGATTCCGATCCGTGCATGATGTTGGAGCTAAATGATTTCAGCTATCAGGAAAACCTAAATGAGGACATTGCAGTGCTGAAGCTTGAAAAAGATGAACTATTGCCGGAATGGGTAAAGATCGTAAATGAAGGACTGTTTGGATGTGAGCTTATAACTGTAGATCAATTTATGGATGTTTTTGCACTTGGCAACGTATATTTTTATATTGGATTGCTGAACAACATACCGGCATCAGCTTGCATGACTATAACAGACAACGATACATCTGTGTTAGAAATGGTGGCCACGCTGGAGCAATATCGTCATAAGGGTTTGGCAACTGTTTTAATAAACAAAGCCCTTGATGATTTGAAAAAATCCGGCATAAAAACAATTTCCCTAAGAGCTGAAAAAGATGCTGTTAATTTATATAAGCATTTAGGATTCAAAGAGTGCTTTAAACGGATTGTTGCATCATATGATTTGGAAAAGATATAGCAATAGAACCGGTTGAAACAGTGGCGTCAGGAAGCCAACAATGCACTTTTAAAATTAAAATGTAATACGCGGAAAAGAGGGGAAAATTATGAAATGTGAAACATATGAGCTGAATTATTTGAAAAGATATAAGTATGTAGTAATAATAGGAAAGTACCGTGGAAGCTGGATTCTATGCAAACATAAAAAGAGGGACACATGGGAAACAGCCGGCGGGCATATAGAAGCAGGTGAAACTCCCATGGACGCCGCCAAAAGAGAATTGTTTGAAGAAACAGGTGCAGTTTCATTTGATATAAAGCCTGTATTCGATTATTGGGCGGCGGACGAAACTTCAGAGGCAAATGGAATGGTTTTTTATGCGGAGATAAATGAGCTGGGCAATCTGCCGGAAAGCGAAATGGAAAGGATAGGATGTTTTGAAACATTGCCGTCCAATCTGACATATAGAGATATAACCCCTAAGCTGTTCGAATATTTGTCAAATAACTTTAAACAGCTCATGTAAATATGTATTAAAGGCAAAAAGCGAAGAGAGGTAAGCCTATGAACAAAATTCTTACTGTCCCGAAGGAAATACATGATGATTTACGGGTGCTTTATGCAGGGAATCATTACATAAGCATACCTGAAATAAGCTCTGCTGATGCATCTATCAGGAGTTTTAATATCATAAGCATGTTCAATAAGGGCTTGGTTGAGCTGGCAGGTGAGGAGGCCTTTCTATCCCTGGAGTTTTATAAGGAAGACAGGCTTCTTGATGTAGAAGCTGTAAAACCGGAAATCGAGTTGAATTACATACCCTTTTTTCACATTAAGCTTGAAGGAGGACTGGAGGTAAAGGCAAGGATATATGCGGATATCAATGAAAAGGGCTTCATATATGAGCTTGAAAGCTCTGAGGAGATATGCACCGCACTTGTTTGCAGGGCTGAGAGATTGAGCTTGCTGCGGTTCAATTCCCACAGCATCGATTTCAAAGAAGAAATCAAAATAGATAAATGGTTAGAAAACCCGGCCATGAACATCTATTCTTACAATGTATCCTTCAGCCTGGCTTTTGGCGGAGATAGGAATTTCAGCTTCAAACAGACGGATGATGGAAAGGATTTGAAGCTTAATTTGTATCTTGAGAAAGAAAGCAAAAATGCATTTTACTTTGCTGTAAATTCCGATATGGACGGAGCTTCTACAACGCTTATTCACCTGAGGAGAAAAGGTTTTCATGACATTTATTCTCAGCTTGCCGGCTGGCTTAGAGAAAAGCAAATAGCTTATCCTAAAGATGCTGAACTGGAGAAAATTATCAACGAGAATCTTTTTTTTAATTACTTCTTTTCAGTAGGAAAGGATATGGGAAGTGATAAATATGCAGCAATGACATCAAGAAGTCCAAGATATTACGTATCGGGTGCTTTCTGGGAGAGGGACAGCTTTTTATGGTCCTTCCCTGCTATCAGACTTGTAGACAAGGAACTGTATTTCAAGCTTTCAAGAGAAATGATATTGATGCATGGCAAAAACGCCGGTGATCATGCACATTACATAGATGGGACAGTGTTATATCCTGGCTTTGAACTGGATGAGGCGGCCAGCTATTTTATACTCATTAAAGATTTTGAAGAGTATGATGAGGAATTATTGAGAGAATTGGATAATGTTTTTAAACGTATTGAGAAGGAGTATGATAGCTCAACAGGTCTTTACAAGACGTTTTTGCTGCCTTCGGATGATCCATGCGTTTACCCCTTGGTCACCATTGACAATGTAATATTGTGGAAAGGCTTTAGCAATCTCCTTAAAATATATGAGAGGTTAAATATGCTTGACAAGGTCGAATTGCTGCGAAAAAGGATTGAGGGCATACGCAATGGGATATATAAATATCTTGTAGGAGAAGTAGACGGGGAAAAGATGTTTCTATGGTCGACGGACGGTAAGGGCAATTACAGGCTGTACAACGATCCCCCGGGAAATTTGGGGCTTTTACCCTATTATGGCTTTGTAGATGAGAAGAATGAGATATTTGAAAACACTATTAGGCATTATTACTCTAGCCGATACAAGTATTATTATGAGGAAAGCAGAATAAGAGAGCTTGCTTGCGATCACCATCCCAATACCCCTTCCGGCTTAGGATTGTGCGGCAGTATACTGAATCCCATAATGCGCAGCCAGGCCATTTCTTGGCTGATGGAAGCTGAGATGGATTATGGCCTTTTATGTGAGAGCTTTGATAAGGACACAGGGGAGGCCCGTACCGGCGTAGGCTTTGCTACAGGAAGCGGTTATCTTGCTTTTGCTTTGCACCATGCTTTGATTGGAGAGGATTGAAATGAAGGCTGCCTCTGTGGTATTCAAAGAAAGAGATGTAGAGTTGCTGCGAAAAGGTAATGCACTGGAATATAAGATCAAGGAATGGTTGGATAGCTGCATGAAGAAAAGTGTGGATATAGTTGTGTTTCCGGGGCTTATTGGCTGTGTTTATGAAAAAAATGGAGAATACCTGGATGCTGTTTTAAAAATATCACTGGAATATAAAGATATATACATATGTCCGGGCAGCTATTTTGAATATCAAAGCGGAGAAATCTATCATTCATCCTGTGTTCTGATGCACGGGAATATATGCCTGACCCAAAGGCAGCTATACCTGGCAAGATGGGAAAAAGAGCTTGGCTTGTCCCGCGGTGAATATGCAGCAGTTAAGAATATCAATGACATTAAGACAGCCATAATGCTTCCGACAGACCTGTTTTATCCTCAAGTATCCCGATATCTGGCCTTATCCGGCGCAGATTTGGTGCTGGCACCGGCAGCCATTAGGGGTGGGACTAATGCATCTTTTCAGCTAAGCGGTTTATGGCAGAATGTACAACAGAATCTTTTCTTTGGTGTAGAGTCGGGTTTTAAAGGTAGAGTATTTGACAGCGATTTTTACAGCCGCTCCATAATACATGGACCTCTGGAAATGACGAACAGAGAAAACGGATTTATAAAATTTGAAAGCAACAACTATAGTGATAATATTATAACTGCTGAATTGGATAATGAAAAAAGAAAAGAAGCTGTAAAAAAATTCGATACCCTTAGGAGTTTAAATACAGATTTGTATAAGGATATTTTCAGGTGATAGCTTATGAATAACTATATCGAACTTTGGCTTAAAAGAAAATTGAATGAAGGCAGGATAATAAAGCATTCAGATTCTACCAAAGTATCAAAGAAATCAGTGATAAACATGCCGGACTGTGATACTTTGGTCTCTTGCGTGCAAAGAAGCATTAGCCTTGTAAGCAGTGTGGAAGAATATATAGATATGCTGGAAGGCTTTGTTTCCATAGCTGCAGATAGAGGCAGCATCATCATCGCCTTTCCGGAGTACAATTTTTTTGACCTTTTGGGGCTTTTACCGGGCTTTAAGCCTATAAATGCATTCTTGAACAAAAGGGCCGGCGTTTCAGAAGGAGGAGATCCGGGTGGGGGCAGCGGGTTGATGCACAGCTTTTTTTATGCAGTTTCAAAGCCCATACAAGAGGCTGTTGAATCAATAATGTGCCTTTTGGCAAAAAAATACGGAATCTATATCTATACAGGAAGTTATTTTATTAGAGAAGGCAACTGCCTATATAACGGGGGCTCTCTTATATCACGGAGCGGCGAAATAATAGGTACCCAAAAAAAGCTTCATCTGACAAGTTTTGAGGAGCTTTTGGGGATAAAAAGAGGCAATAACTTTGAAATCTATTCCTTGGATATTGGCAAAGTATGCTGTCCCGTGTGCATGGATGCCACATATTATGAGACATTCAAAATTGCCACAAACCTGGGATGCGATATTGCTATTCTTCCCATCGCCAATAACGAAGAATATAATCTATACAGAGCAATGAGAGGGATTTGGCCTAGAGTGCAGGAATCTTATATTTACGGAATAAAGCCTTCTCTGAACGGTTGGTTGTTTGGTCTGCATTTTACGGGAAAAGCAGGTATATTTGCGCCAATAGCCTTAACGAATAAAAAGAATGGTGTAGTATCAATTGCAAAAAAACACGAAGGCAATGAAGTTGTTACAGGATGTATAAACCTAGCAGAGCTCTATCGATTGAGAGAGGAGGCTGAATATTTCGGTGACATAAATCCTGTTTTTGAAAAGGATTATTATGAAAAAACCTATGGAGGAGGTTTTGAGGATGAGAAAGAATAAAAACTTCATCATGTTCATGTATGCCATGGGTTACTTGGGCATATCCATATTTACACAAACTACGGTTAAATGGTATCAATACTTTTATACTCCGCCGGAGGGCAACAAAACAGGGCTTCAAATACTGGTGCCTGTTGGAATGATAGGCCTGGCCATGGTAATAGCAAGGATATTTGACGGCATATCAGACCCTCTGGTAGCATACTATTCGGATAAAACAAAGAGCAGATTGGGGAGAAGGATTCCCTTTGTGCTTTTTGGGTCTCTGCCTCTGGCATTGACGTTTATACTGCTCTGGTTCCCGCCTGTAAATCATGAATCAACAACTAATTTTATATACCTTACAGCTATGCTCAGCTTGTTTTTCATATTCTTCACCATCGTAGTTGCTCCCTATTTAGCCCTTATCAACGAGATATCAAAGACAAACAGCGACAGAATAAAGCTTACCACTATGCAGGGTCTCACCCAGATAATAGGCGTGATGGCGGCAGAGGCAGGTTCGGGTGTTGTTATGAACCTTTATGGCTTCAGAATCATGGGTGTTGTAATGGGAACCATAGCCTTCTTGTCGCTGATATTGACTCCTATATTTGTCAAAGAAGATTTATCACTGCAGGACAGCTTTCCTGCAATGGGCTTATTGGAATCCATAAAACTAACTTTAAAAAATAAAAATTTTGCATTCTATTTGATATCCTATATTTCCGTTTGGTTTGGTATAAATACTCTTACCATTACTATGCCTTATATAGCTGAGGTATTGCTGGGGGTTTCGGCCGAATATTCAGGATATATGATTGCCGGTGCCTTTATTGCGGCATTGATGTGCATGCCTTTTCTTCCTAAGATTATAGTTAAATACGGAAAGAAAAAAGTTCTTATGATGACTTCTGTACTTTTTGCTCTTATTCTTTTTCTTACAGGATTTTTCGGAGTTGTCCTGCCCCTTAACATTTCTTTTGCCATAGTGATCCTGGCAGGCATACCTCTCTCAGTTATATTTGTTATTCCAAATGCGATGATAGCCGATATTGCTGAACTGGACAGCATTGAAAAGGGATTTAGAAGGGAAGGCATGTTTTTTGGTGCTCAAGGACTGGTGATCAAGATAGTCATAGGCCTATCCTCCTTTGTAACACCGCTGCTTTTCGGGCTTTTCGGCTACAGCTCCGCGAGGCATCTGGGAATACAGCTTGGGGGGCCTATAGCCGCAGCGGCCATAATGATAGGCCTGATATTCCTGAAAAAGTACTCAATACCTTATTAATATTTCCTTAACCTTCCATGAGGTTCCTGCATATGATGTAATGATTCTTTATGGAAGAGGGTTGATAAAAAATGAGAAATTTATATGGGCAGCCTTTTGTTTGTCCCATGAATCCAAACTACATTTGCCCGATGTATAACAATATGAATCCATACATGTCAGATGAAGTATTTAGAGACGAAGACATGTATGACTATGAAGAACTATATGAAGATGCGGATGAAGATTTTCGTGAAGATGAGTATATGCGCCAAAGCCCTCAGGATGTCAATCGAATAATGGCTTTAATAAACAGACAGTTTGCCAATTATTATTCAGAGCTTCAGAGATATGGTGTACAACGATCTGTGAGCCGTAATATTTTCAGGGCTGTTGTAAGCTACGTTTTGAGAAATGAGAGGAATTATACGGGGACGATCGAACAAAGAACAGATCAGCTTTTTAATGCAATACGCAGAGATATGCCTTGGATATTTACTATTTTAAGAGGATATGGTGTACCAAATAACCGAATAAATCAAATAATCAGAGATATAATTCGTTTCACACTCCAGAATATAGACCAAGAGATGCCGATGCCTCCAATACCGCCGGCAACCGGCTGGAGCGGATGGGAGGATCTGGGGGGCATTTTGACATCTGCGCCCGCAGCAGCATCTTGGCAGCCTAACCGTCTTGATGTATTTGCCAGAGGCCAAAATAATGCGCTTTGGCATATATATTGGGATGGCTCACGCTGGAGCGGATGGGAAGACTTAGGCGGAGCTCTGACTTCTTCTCCCGCAGCAGTATCCTGGGGTCCAAATAGAATAGATGTATTTGCCAGGGGCCAAAACAATGCACTATGGCATAAGTGGTGGGACGGTGCACGCTGGAGCGGATGGGAGGATCTTGGAGGCGTATTGACCTCAGCTCCGGCAGTAGCATCTTGGGGAGCCAATAGGCTGGATGTGTTCGCCAGAGGCCAAAATAATGCGTTGTGGCATAAGTGGTGGGACGGTATTCGCTGGAGTGATTGGGAGGATCTTGGAGGCATATTGACTTCGGCTCCTGGTGCTGTATCTTGGGGGCCCAACAGAATAGATGTATTTGGAAGAGGGCAGAATCAATCATTATGGCACAAATGGTGGGACGGCTCAAGGTGGAGCGGATGGGAAGATCTGGGCGGAGGAGCTATAAGCTCAGGGCCTGCAGCCTCATCAACAGGCGTGAACAGATTGGAAGTCTTTGCGCGAGGCCCAAGGAGTGAACTGCTCATGAGAACATGGAACGGAAGCAGGTGGAGCGGCTGGCAATCCCTTGGAGGCGTCATAACCTCAGAGCCGGCGGCAGTATCTTGGGGCGGAAATCGACTTGATGTATTTGCAAGGGGCCAGGATAATCACCTTTGGCATATATGGAGACCTTGATATATCGGGGCCGGCAGAAGTGTCGGCCTTTTTTACTTGGCTTTTCATACTATATCGACAAAATGTTGCAATAAATGGTATAATTTTTAGAAACGCCTGATAGGTAGCAGCAAAACTTGAAGGAAAGGGTGCGTGATGATATGCCTGCTAAAAGTACAAGCTTTATCAAGCTGATGAGTAAAAAAATTATAGTTATGATTACCTTGATCTGCCTATTGATGTTATTTCTCATGATGATCATATTTTTTATGAATCAAAGCAGCAAAGACGAATACATATTGATTGATGTGTTCGGCAGACAGCGGATGCTTACTCAACAGCTGTCCAAAGATGCAAATCGTAAATATGCAATATTGCAATCCTTGCAAAATGGATCTTTGATAGAAACGGATGAGGCCCTTAATGAAAAAACTCTGTTATTGAATAATTATTTAGCCAAAGCGCATAATGAATTCTCAAATACACTGTCATCGTTGCGCACCGGATACCTGGAAAAGGATGACATATCAATAAACCTCGAAAATTCAATCGATGAGATGGGTTCAATTATTGAGATCACAGATGATGCCTGGGATGGTTTCAGTCAAGCTGTTCGTGAAGTCATAGGAAGCAAGCAAGCGGATAAGCAAACTGCTGAAGCCCTGATATATATTAATAAACACGAAGAGCAATTGCTGCAGTACAGTGATGAAATAACCCAGGGCCTTATAAACCTCCACAAGAAGAATGCGAACCGTATTATAATGATTGCCTTTGGGCTGTTTACCGCTTTATTGATTTCATTGCTGATATTGGTATTCCAGCTGTATAAATATATTGTAATACCTTTGAATGAGTTATACATAGGGATTAACAACATCGGGTCGTTAAAAAAGAATACAGGCATATCTATACCGATTAAAAACGAATTGACACCGGTAATCAAAGAAGTGGACAAGGCTTTCAATAAGCTGAGTAAGCTCATCGAATTGATAGAGAATATCAATCATGACACTTCCTTTGAAGGGATACTAAAGTATATATACACCTCCTTTTCAGAATTCATTCCTTATTCTCACATAGGAATAGCACTGCTAAAGGATAACGGAGAAAGTGTAGAAGCCTCATATGGGATTTCAGATCCGGCCTTGGACGATCTGCCTAAAAAGCTGATGGGCATAAAGGCCAGACTTGATGAAACCAGCTTGAAAGGTATTGTAACTAAAGGAATTCCTAGGGTAATCAATGACCTTGAAGAGTATACAAAGAACAGCCATGCTCTGTACAATAAAATTTTACTGGAATCTGGAATAAGGGCTTCTATAACCTTGCCTCTTAAGCTGAATAATAAACCTGTGGGCATCATATTTTTCTCAAGTACGGTTAAAAATACATACAAGCAGCATCATATAGCTTTTTTGGAGACCCTTTCCAGCAGTATAGCCATTAGTTTAAATAAAAATATTTTTATAGACGAGCTTTTGTACAGTACGGTTCTGGCCCTTGCAAAAATGGCCGAATCCAGAGACGAAGATACGGGAGATCATCTTGATAGAATGAAGAAATATGCTGCAAGGATAACGGAGTTTTTGCTTGAAGATAATGTATATTCAGATGAAATTTCAGTAAGCTTTATAAAAGAAATAGAAAGATTCAGCCCTATGCATGATATAGGCAAGGTTGCTATAAGGGATGGGATACTTTTAAAGCCCGGAAGGCTTACTCCTGAAGAGTTTGATGATATGAAGAAGCATACGATTTATGGAGCGGAAGTGTTGAGAACCGCTGAAGAAAATATGGCAAAGCAAAACAGAGGGTTATTTAAGATCGGAATTGAAATTGCAGAAGGGCATCATGAGAAATGGGATGGCACAGGTTATCCTTACAGCAAATCAGGGAGCGATATTCCGCTCAGCGCAAGGATCGTTGCAGTTGCAGATGTCTTTGATGCTCTGACGAGCAAAAGGCCATATAAGGAAGCTTTCTCTTTTGAGCAATCATTTAATATGATGGTTGAAGGAAAGGGCAAGCATTTTGATCCTTACCTCATAGATTCCTTTATAAAACATAAAGGAGAAATATTTGAGGTATACAATAATTTTAGAAACATTGATCAAAAATAGACAATGACAAAAAAGGAATTTGAATATGGCATGTAGAATCTATAAATAAACATTAGCAGTAAGGATGATATTTATGTTTGAGCCGGATAGCTGCGCAAGAAAATTTACGGACATGATGTCCGAAGGCTTTATATTCATAGACACAGAAGGGAAAATACAGATATACAACAACAAGGCCAAAGAAATTTTCGGCATAACATACATTTATGGCATAAGCCATAGCTCCGGGAAAATCGAAGAGGGAGATATAATCATCATTGGCGATAATTGTCTTGGCAAGGATGATGGGAATATGACGCCTGAAGCTTTAAGCTGTATAGGAATAAGGGACAGCGGAATCCAGCCTGGAGATGCGCTGATTGCCATAGGGGTATATAAAAGCGGAAAAGGTAAAAAGCCGGTTTACAAGCATATAACACCCGATTATGATACCAAAGCATTGGAGCTTGGCTGTACTTATCTGGATACTGAGATATACGGGCTCATAGACTTTAAAAATAAATTTATAAATTTGGAAGTAAAAAAAGAAAAATATATCATGGACTATATCAATAGTATCGGACATATTGTAGTTATAGATGGAAATACAAAAAAACTGAAATTTTATCAGACACATGGCTATACTGCCAGAGGAGAAGGGTTGTATGACCTGCTGCTGGGAAAGAGATATAGGGCTAAGGGCGATTCGGAATTTTTTGATGTCATCGGGAAGGACATCTTCGAGATCCATAAAGGCGGATCAACCATCGAGGAATTCTATGAAGCCGCTACGGGAAAGGATATAAGCTATGTAAATGAGTTTAAGGAAATAAACGGCAGGCCTACTATCTGTACTTTGTCTCCGGTGAATAAGGATGGAGTTAGAGTAGGAGCCGTACTAAAGGTTGAAGATATTTCTGAGATCAAAAAGGCCATAAGGGAAAGAGATGAGGCCCTGCTCAATCTGGAACAGATGGAGAGAAGGCTCAGAGAAGAAGAAAGCGCAAAGAAGCTGATGCCCGAAATAATAGGAGAGAGCAGAGAGATTATAGATGTAAAAAGACTTGCTATCAAGGCATCAAAGACCAATTCTACGGTTCTTCTGCTGGGAGAAAGCGGAACAGGCAAAAGCCTGCTCGCAAGAGCAATACATAACAGCAGCAAAAATAAGAACAGGCCCTTTATCCATGTGAATTGCGGTTCTATACCCGAAGCCTTGCTGGAAAGCGAGTTATTCGGATATGAAGGAGGCGCATTTACCGGTGCCAGAGCGGCAGGCAAAGCAGGAATGTTTGAACTGGCGCAGGGCGGCACTATCTTTTTAGATGAAATAGGTGAAATCTCCTTATCTTTGCAGGTTAAGCTTCTTCAGGTTTTACAGGATAAAACTTTTTTTAAGATAGGCGGTAATAGAAATATAGAAGTAAACGTAAGAATTATTGTAGCTACTAATAAGAATCTTGAGGAAGAGATGCTAAAGGGAAGATTCAGGGAGGATTTATACTATAGGATTAATGTTTTTCCAATATGGATACCGCCCTTGAGAGAGAGAAAGGGAGATATTTATCCCTTGGTTCAAAATATGCTGCCTTTTATATGTTCCAGGCTCGGCTGCGAAATAAAGCGGATATCCGGAGAGGCTCTGAGCGTGCTGACAGGATATGAATGGCCGGGGAACATCCGGGAGCTTGAAAACATATTGGAGAGGGCAGTGAATCTTGCAGAGGGAAACACCATCCTGTCAACCCATCTGACCATTGATAGGATAATGGATTATGCAAGACCAAAAATGGCGGATATAAGACCATTGAAGGAAGTCATGGATGAAGCGGAAAAAAGAGCCATTGCTGAAGCGATATTGATCAGCGGCGGTGATAAGAAAGCCGCTATGAATGCATTAAAAATAGGCAAGACAAGCTTTTATGAAAAAATAAATAAATATGGGATATAATAGTCCGGAATATCGGAAACAGTCCGGTATTCCGGAAAACGATAAACAGAACTCACACGCCTTAAAAACACTCATTTATGATATATAAAAATACTTTTTCATTCTTTTTAAAAACATTTCTAGAAAACTAGTCCGAAAAACCGGAAAGTTAACAGCTTCTTTTAACCTTTTTACAACTTTGGTCATATTGGCATGATAATTGCAAAGTTTTATTCATATTACACTAATATATTAAGGAGTTAACATTATGAATAAGATGAAGCAAACAAACGATTACATGTTCGCAGGCTATGATACTGTGGAATTGGCAAAAAAATACGGCACACCTCTTTATGTGCTTTCTGAAGAGAGGATAAGGAGCAGATGCAAAGAGATAAGCATTGATTTCTTGGAAAAGTATGAAAATACTAAAGCCGTTTATGCCAGCAAAGCATTTTTAACCATGACCATGTGCAAGATCATTGAAAGCGAAGGCTTAGGGCTGGATGTTGTATCCGGAGGAGAATTATATACTGCGATAAAAGCGGGCTTTCCCACGGACAGAATTATGTTTCACGGCAACAACAAGAGCTATGATGAGCTCGAGATGGCAATCAATAATGATGTAGGCAGAATAGTGGTTGACCATATAGACGAGCTATATTTTATAGAAGATATTGGGGCCAGAATGGACAAAACGGTAAAAATACTCATAAGAGTGGCGCCTGGGGTGGAAGGGCATACCCATAAATATATAATCACAGGACAGAAGGATTCTAAATTCGGCATACCCTTAAATAAGGACACTATTGATGAAGCCGTATCAAAGGCTATGGCGAGCAAACATATCCAATTGATGGGCTTTCACTTCCATATCGGCTCAAATTTGTTTGAGAACGATTCATATGTCGCTGCCGTAAAAACGATTATGAAT
The DNA here is from genome assembly GCF_058315355.1 of Lutispora sp. QWL-02. Taxonomy (NCBI): domain Bacteria; kingdom Bacillati; phylum Bacillota; class Clostridia; order Lutisporales; family Lutisporaceae; genus Lutispora; species Lutispora sp. QWL-02. Next base: position 3,510,058 of record NZ_CM177762.1, on the reverse strand, counting down.
CTTTATAAAAGGCTTAAGGATGACTTTAACTTCGTTGCAAAAGAGTTAAATACAGGCGGAGGCTTTGGAATATATTATACTGAGAAAGACTGCGTAAAACCTTTGAGATATTTTACAGATGCTATTATGAAAGCTATATATGGCTGCTGCCGGGAGCTTGATCTGGATATGCCAGGAGTAATAATAGAACCGGGCAGATGGATAGTAGGCGAGGCCGGAATCACGCTATATACCATAGGCGCTGTTAAAGAAATTCCCGGAATAAGGACCTATGCCAGCGTGGACGGAGGCCTGCCGGATAATCCGAGACCTGCATTATACAGCGCTGAGTATAAGGCTGTAGTAGCCAATAAATGCGGTTTAAAGCCTGATAGATTGGCGACCATAGCAGGCAGATGCTGCGAGACCGGCGACATATTGATCTGGGATCTTGAGGTGCCGGAAATAAAAAGAGGAGATATACTGGCAGTGCTGAGCACAGGAGCATACAACTATTCCATGGCCAACAACTATAATAGAATACCAAGGCCTGCAGTGCTCTTGCTGAGCAAGGCTGGTGAGAGGGTCATAGTAGAGAGAGAAACTTATGAAGACTTGTTAAGAAAAGAGGTAGTGCCTTTTTAATCAAACCAAACCGCTCCTAAGCTAAGGCCCCATAAGGGCCATTAGTTAATAGGATAAATTCTTGCAGTGTGTTGCCGAATCACAAGGGAATTTAAAAATGAGGAGGGTAAAAATGAAAAGGGTAATGGCTTTAATGTTGGCGCTGTTAATGGTTTTGGCAGGCTGCACGGGAGGAGGGCAGCCGACAACCGCAGGACCTGCTGAGGTAACTCAGGAGTATAGGACGGTTTATTCCGGAGAGATAACCACGCTTAACTATCTTATAACTGCCAGCACAAATGAATTCGCATTGGCAGCCAATTTTGTGGATTCTCTCATCGATTACGACAGATATGGAGTGGCACAGCCATGCTTGGCAACAGAATGGAAGCTATCAGACGACGGTTTAGTGTGGACACTCAAACTTCGTGAAGGCGTAAAATGGGTGACTCATGAAGGCAAGGAATATGCAGAGCTTACGGCACAAGACTTTGTAGATGCAATGAAGTATGTTCTGGATAGCAAGAATGAGTCGCAAACCGCCAATATTGCCTATAGCGTTATAAAGAATGCTGAAAAATTCTACAATGCAGAGATCACAGATTTTGAACAAGTAGGAATAAAAACTAAAGATAAATACACATTAGAGTATACTCTGGAAAAACCAACGCCATATTTCTTATCGATGCTTACTTATGTATGCTTCTTCCCTGTCAATGGAAAATTCTTAAGTGAAGCTGGAGACAAATTCGGTACTGACAATGCAAATATCCTGTACAATGGAGCTTATATAATGGAAACATATGAGCCTCAAACCAGAAGGGTCCTTGCAGCAAATGAGAACTATTGGGACAAAGAAAATATATACATCAAGAAAATAACTCAAACCTATAACAAAGAAGCAGCCACTTTGGCTCCGGAGCTGGTGCTGCGCGGAGAAATAGATTATGCGGAGCTGCCTTCATCAATAATCGATGAATGGATGAAGGATGAAACAAAGAAAGATAAGCTGCGCCCTCAAAGAACATCTTTCTATACTTATTTCTATTGCTTCAACTTTGATCCCAAGTTTCCAGCGGAATTTGAGCCGGATAACTGGAAAACGGCTGTAAACAATCTGAATTTCAGAAAGTCTCTGTTCCATGCACTGGACAGGAAGGCTGCCATGCTTACATCAGAGCCTTATGATCCGGAGAAGAGGATATTAAACACTATTACACCCAAGAACTTTGTTGACCTGGATGGTACAGATTATACCCGGATCGGAAAGCTGGCCGACTTTACAAATACTGATTCCTTCAACTCAAAGCTTGCCCTGGAATTCAAGGAGAAAGCTTTGGCTGAATTAAAAGGCAAGGCCAAATTCCCGGTCAAAGTGCTGATGCCTTACAACACCGGCATGACTGAATGGACAAATAGGGCACAAGTGATTGAACAGCAGATGGAAAACCTGTTGGGAACAGATTATATAGATATAATACTCGATCCCAAGCCGCCGACAGGTTTCTTAAAGGATGTAAGACGTGCGGCCAATTATGCTTTCCTGGAGTGCAACTGGGGACCGGATTATGCCGACCCGGAGACCTATACTGATCCTTTCGCTCCGGACAATAACTATAGCTGGCCTCATCTGGCTGAAGGCTATAGAGAAGCTAACGGGAAAAATACCTATGAAAACATGGTAAATGCAGCTAAGGCTGAAGTATTGGATATGGCTAGACGCTACACTTTGTTTGCCGAAGCCGAAGCTTTTTTCATAGATCAGGCTTTTGTGATACCATATGCGGCAGGCGGAGGCGGATACGTGGCTTCTAGATTAAATCCCTTTGAATCTCAATATTCACCCTTTGGACTTTCTTCTGAAAGATACAAGGGCCAAAAGGTTATGGAGAAGCCTATGAATTCGGAGCAATATACAGAAGGACTTGCAATCTGGGAAAAAGAACGTGCTGAAGCATTGAAGGCAGCGAAATAGATCAGACAGACCTTTCTAAGCTTCTAAGACTAAAGCCTGCAATATACTTTCGGCAAATGCAGGCTTTAGTTATTCTAAAGGGGGAGAGAAATGTTAAGGTATTCGCTAAAAAGACTTGCTCAGTCTTTGGCAACGCTTTTTATAATTCTTACCATCGTGTTTCTTCTCATGCGATTGATGCCCGAGGAAGGATATTTTGGCCAGGCCTATGAAAAGCTTGACCCGGCACAGCGTGAGGCCATATTGACCTCTATGGGGCTTAGAGATCCCATACCCATACAGCTGAAGAATTTTTATGCTTCTTTATTAAAGGGAGACTTGGGAAAGTCAATGATATACAGGCCTAAGGTATCTATTGCAGAAATTCTCAAAGCTAAAGTCCCTTATTCACTATACTTTGGTCTGACTGCTGTGGCAATATCTTTAGTAGCAGGCATATCTCTGGGCATCATAATGGCGCGAAGCAAGGCCAAAATATGGGATAAGCTGGGCACCGGCTATATTGTGTTCGTCAATGCGGTTCCTGCTGCGGTTTATTACCTATTTCTCCAGTTGTACGTGACAGATATACTGAAGCTTCCTATTCTGTTCAAGCCGGATCAACCTGTCAGCTGGATTCTGCCTGCCATATCTATGTCATTGGGAGGCACGGCGTCCTATGCAATGTGGATGAGACGGTATATGGTGGATGAATTGAATAAGGATTATGTAAAGCTGGCCAGAGCCAAGGGATTGAGAAATAAGACAATCATGGTCAGGCATGTTTTCCGCAATGCCTTTGTCCCCATGGCCCAGTATTTGCCAAGCACCCTCTTGTATACCATATCCGGCTCAATATATATTGAATCCTTGTATTCGATACCCGGTATGGGAGGCTTGCTGGTTGACGTAATACAAAGGCAGGATAATACGGTAGTGCAGGCTTTGGTGCTCATATATTCCTCCATTGGAATAATCGGCTTGTTTTTAGGCGACATACTTATGGCCATATTCGATCCCAGGATCAACCTTGAGAAAAAGGGAGGTGCCAGGTAATGAGTAATGCCAAAATAAATAAGCTGTCTGACGGGATCAATGAAAGCCTTTTTGAATTTGCGGAATATGATGATAAAGAGGCTCAAAGAGCCGGATACTCAAACTATTCGTACTGGCGCTCCACATGGCAAGTATTTATAAGAAATAAAGCGGCTTTGTTTCTTTTAGTATTGATGACAGTATTGATATTGTTCACGATAATACAGCCATATTTGCCGGATCAGAAGCTTCCCACTAAAATATATATCGATTCGAAAACCAATATGCAGCTAAGAAACCATCCGCCGGATTCTGAGTTCTGGTTCGGAACCAACTCTATCGGCCAGGACCTATGGTCCCGCATATGGAGCGGAACCCGAACCTCACTTTTGATCGGGATTGCGGTAGGAATCTGGGAAGCTATAGCAGGAATAATGATAGGAGCTCTTTGGGGATATGTGAGGGTTTTGGATCGCCCCATAACCGAAATATATAATGTGTTGGACAATATACCTGTAACCATTATATTGATCCTTATGACATATATTATGAGACCCAGCTTATCGACCATGATCATAGCCATGTGTATGACAGGGTGGCTGGGGATGGCACGTTTTGTGCGAAACCTGATAGTCATAATAAGAGACAGAGAGTATAATCTGGCATCAAAGTGTCTTGGAACCCCTACTGGCAGGATAATAACGAAAAATCTGCTCCCTTATTTAGTATCCGTTATCATGCTTAGAATGGCTCTGGCTATTCCCGCAGCAATAGGATACGAGGTTTTTTTGACATATATAGGCCTTGGACTGCCTGTCAGCATCCCATCACTGGGAAATCTCATCAACGAAGGAAGAGCTCTTATGATGGTTGAATCACTCAGATATCAGCTGATTTTTCCTGCCATAGTTTTATCTATGGTTACAATATCATTTTATGTGATGGGCAATGTATTTGCGGATGCAGCTGACCCGCGAAACCATGTTTAGGAGGTGCTGATATGATAGATTCAAAGATCATATTATCTGTTTCAGACCTAGTTGTAAAGTTTAAGCTGCGGGGCAGGATTTTAACGGCAATCAGAGAAGCCTCACTGGATTTATACGAGGGAGAAAGCTTGGCAATAGTAGGGGAATCAGGGTCGGGCAAATCGGTTTTTACCAAGACCTTTATGGGCCTTTTGGATGGAAACGGATGGGTAGCTTCGGGAAGTATACTTTATAACGGAGAGAACCTGGCAAGGTTTAAAACGGAAGATGATTGGATTAAAATTCGCGGCAAGAATATTGCAATGGTCTTCCAGGACCCTATGACCTCTCTAAATCCTTTGAAAACAATAGGAAAGCAAGTTCAAGAAGCTGTTGAACTTCATCAAGGCTTAAAAAAAGAAGAAGCCAAAAAAGTTGTGCTTGATATATTGAATGATGTGGGCATATCTGAACCGGAAAGGCGATATAAGCAGTACCCTCATGAATTCTCAGGAGGCATGAGGCAAAGAGTCGTCATAGCCATAGCTGCAGCCTGCAGACCCAAAATACTAATATGCGATGAGCCCACTACAGCATTGGATGTAACGATACAAGCACAGATATTGAGCCTTTTAAAAAGACTCAAAAATAAATACAACTTGACTACCATATATATCACCCACGACTTAGGCGTTGTGGCTAATGTGGCTGATAGAGTAGCAGTAATGTATGCCGGGGATATAGTAGAGATAGGAAGATGTGAAGAGGTCTTTTACAATGCCCAGCATCCGTATACCTGGGCCCTGCTTTCATCGCTGCCCCAACTGGGAGTCAAGGGAAAGCCCTTGCATTCTATCAAGGGTACGCCGCCGAACCTGTTCTATGATATAAAGGGAGATGCTTTTGCGCCTCGAAACCCTAGAGCCCTCAAAATTGATTTCGTAGAGAAGGCTCCCTATTTCACCGTAAGCCCTACCCACAAGGCAAAGACCTGGCTGCTGGATCCGCGTGCGCCAAAGGTGGAGCCGCCTGAATCTATTGCTATACTTCGCAAGCAATGGGGGTTGAGCAAAGATGCATGATGGTCAAAGAGAAATTCTGCTGGATGTTAAGAATCTGCGTGTGGAGTTCGGCAAGTCAAAAAAGAACAGATTTGCCGCCGTAGATAATGTAAGTTTTCATATTTACAAAGGAGAGACCTTTGGACTGGTGGGAGAATCAGGTTCAGGCAAAACCACCATAGGAAGAGCCATCATACGTTTGAACGAAACAACTGCCGGTGAAGTAATTTTTAAAGGGAAGAAGATAAATGGGGATATAGACAAGGAACTGGATAAAGAAGTCACTAGAAAAATCCAGATGATATTTCAAGACCCGATGGCTTCCTTAAACGAAAGGGCAAAAGTTGATTATATAGTATCAGAGGGCCTTTATAATATAAAAAGTTATAAAAGTGAGGAAGAAAGGAAAGCAAAAGTCGAGAAAGCCTTAATGGATGTTGGGCTGCTCCCGGAGTTTTTGAGCCGCTTTCCTCACGAGTTTTCAGGGGGGCAAAGGCAGAGGATCGGAATTGCGAGGACCTTAGTCATGGAGCCGGAGCTAATAATTGCGGATGAACCTATATCCGCCCTGGATGTTTCCATCCGAGCCCAAGTATTGAATCTGTTGTCTGAGCTCCAAAAAAGCAAGGGACTGACATACCTGTTCATAGCCCATGACCTATCTGTAGTACGTTTTATTACGGATAGGCTGGCTGTAATACACAAAGGCAAGATAGTAGAGCTTGCCGAAACGGAAAAGCTTTTTAAAAATCCGCTGCATCCATATACCCGTTCTTTGCTCTCGGCTATACCATTGCCTGACCCGAGGCGCGAGAAGGAAAAGACTCTTGAGATATACGATCCGGGCTGCCATGACTACAAAGATGATACGCCTGAATGGGTACAGATTGAGCCGGAGCATTTTGTGCTGGGAAATGATAAGGAATTAGAGCAATACAGGGCAAGATTGCGCCCACGGTAGGGAACGATCTTGACCGTTCCGCTAAGATAATTATATACGCAGATGAAAGGAGCAACAATAAATGAAAATATTTATATCTGTTGATATGGAAGGAATATGGGGTTTAGTCTCCTCAGCACATGTGGACAGGGACTCAAAGGAGTATAATCGCGCCAGGAAGCTGATGACACAGGAAGCAAACTGGGCTATAGAAGAAGCCTTTAATAATGGAGCAACTGAAGTAGTGGTCAATGACTCTCACGGCAATATGGACAATCTTATTATTGAGGAACTGGACCCCAGAGCCCAGCTCATCAGCGGAAGTCCAAAGTCTTTAAGCATGATGGAAGGAATAAATGAAACCTTCGACGGGGTCATATATGTAGGATATCATTCAAGAGCCGGCACAATAAACGGATTATTCAACCATACATACTCTGGCAAGACTATAGCCAATATAACCGTGAACGGCAAGAAGATGGGAGAATGCGGCATAAATTCCGGTGTGGCTGGATATTGGGGGGTGCCGATCCTTGCCATAGCAGGCGATGATAAGCTTGCAGCCCAAGCTAAAGAAGAAATCGGCGATCTGGAAACAATAATAGTTAAAAGGGCGATATCAAGATATTGTGCTCACAATCTGTCTCAGCAAGCAGTAAGAGAGCTATATAAAGCAAAGTTCGCAGAAGCTTTAAAAAATATAAAGCTAAAACCTGTCATAAAATACCAAGGGAATATCACTATGGACATCGAGTTCAATAGAGAAGTTATGGCAGAGAGTGCTATGCTTTTTCCTGAAGCTCTGAGGCTTGACGAAAAAACCATCAGAATTGAATCCGATGATTATTTAAAGCTTTTCATGATGTTTAGAGCATGCCTTAACCTGGGAGGCTCAATTTCATAATGCTTAATAAGGGCGCCCAATGGGCGTCCTTTCACGTTGATCAGATAAATAACAATAGTATGTAGAAATAGAAAAGCATATATGGTAATATTTACATATGAAAGTAAGATAAGGATTATTTATATAAAGTTTGGAGGTACAAATGGTTAATGAAGTATGTGCCATTTGGGTACTAGATGAAACAACAAATCAGAAATTAGACATAATTAGAAAAGCTTTAGATGTATTTGATATTGAATATAATCCTATCTATGGACATATTACTTTTGCAAATTTTACTGATGTTGATGTAGATAAGATTATTCAATATACTAAAAAGTTTGCAGAAGGGAAAAAGTCATTCGATATCAACTGTACAGCATTAGGGTTACTAACAACTAACTGTATAGCTTGTATACCTTCTACTTCAGGAAAACTATTGAGATATTATGAGGAATATCATCAGAAATATGATTCTTATTGTAATAAGTGGACAAGAGCAGATAGTGGGCTATGGCTGCCTCATATATCTCTTTATTATAGTGAAACAGAAAACTTGGGTGCTATTATTGGTGAAATGTCAAAAAAATTTATTCAATTCAGTGGGAAAATTGTGAAGATGGAACTATCTATTGTAAATGAAAATGATTTTAATATAGTGTATTCTCACGATTTAGGCTGATATAAGTGCAATATAGCTTCACAAGTGACCGGATATTAGTATTTATAGCAGGAGTGAATTAAATGAATTGTATTATAGAAAGCGAAAGATTAAAATTGAGAAAAATAACTCCCGATGATTTCGATGACCTTTGTGAAATATTGCAAGACATTGAGGTTATGTATGCATGGGAGCATGCTTTTTCTGATTCTGAAGTAGCAGAGTGGATAGATAAGAATATCAAGAGATATGAGGCAGACGGATTCAGCTATTATGCAGCCATTGAAAAAGAAACAAACCAGTTTATTGGAGTCATCGGACCATTGATTGAAGATATAGAAGGTGTAAGATATATTGGTATAGCTTACATTTTGAATAAGAGATATTGGAATAAAGGATATGCTGTGGAAGGTGCAAAGGCAAGCATTGAATATGCTTTTAATACCCTTAATGCGGCCAAGGTTATAGCACAAATCAGACCTGAGAATTTGAGTTCGCGGAGAGTAGCTGAAAAACTAGGAATGGAAGTTGAAAATGTATATATAAAGCATCATTCAGGCAAAGATATGCCGCATTTGATCTATAGTATTAGAAAACAGAAGCTTATTCATACTATGAACTGAGCCGCTTGATCCCTTAACCAGGGATAAAGCATAACTATAGGTTCAATTTGATGAGGAGATGATCAAAGCGTGAAGGATAGAATTGCCGGATTTTATACAATATCAAGAAGATATCTGAACGATATATTGACTGATATAAAAAATAGAAACAAGGAAATAGGTGGGCGGTTCAATAAAATCTATAAAAAAATAATTGTGATTATATTAAGTCAATGAATGAATTTAAAGACGATGTCGAAGTAAAAAGATTGATTAATGAACTTAGTGAAAGCCATCCTTATCGGAATATTAAAATAGAAATATTAGAAGCAATCTTAAGGAAAATAGACGGTAATACGCCTGAAAACTTTAATTCTTTAAGTCAAATATAATGGATTTGTCTGTATTTGATAGAGACTTTAATAATATAGAAGTAAAAAATGCGTTCGAAAGGGTTATACAGTTTCTAAGTAAATATATTGGTTAAAAGTAGTACTTATTTAGGGGAATAAAATGGATATTGAGATATTACCCATGGATAGGTATGAGGAAACTAAACAGCTGTTTCGGTAAAGGCGGTAGAATAAGTGTTTTTAGTCACATACACCGGAAATAAGAAGCATTATATGGACGGGATCAATGAGAGGAGAGTGTACTATGATAACAGGAGAGAATGTTATTATCAGACAATTAGAGCTGGGAGATGAAGATTATCTATATAAATGGTGGAACGACGGGGAGATGATGGCTCATGCAACTTTTCCCTTCGGAACAATGCAAAGCAAAGAAGCCATAAGAAAGAATATCACTGATGAAATTGAAAGCTACAATATTTTACCGGAAAAGAAAAGGTTTATCATCTGCAAGAAAGCTACTATGGAACCGATAGGTGAAATTAATTATGCTGATTGGAGTCCAAGAAACCAGAAATGTGAATTTGGCATTAAGATATGTGAGATGGTGGAACAGGGGAAAGGCTATGGGAAGGATGCTCTATATCATTTCATAGATTTTTTGTTTAGATCGCTGAATCTCAACAAGATTGAGCTGACCTCAATGATAGACAATGAAAGAGCGCATAAATTATATAAGCAGCTGGGCTTTAAAGAAATAGGGATAATCAGAGAAGGTTTTTTTGACAGCAGGAAAGGGACTTTCAGTGACGTAGTATATATGGATTTATTGAAAACAGAGTGGCTGGAAATAAAAAAGACAAGGTGATAGGCATTTTATTTACCTATCACCCTTTTGATCATTGAATCATGAGCTAACCTTTCGAATTTATCATCAAGCTGTGATAAACAGGTGAAATCTTTATATTTCTGCTTCAGTGCTTTTGTGATCAGATGGTCGGCTAATGCAGGGTTTTTAGGAAGCAAGCTGCCATGAGAATATGAACAATATACATTTTTATAGATTGCGCCCTCGCAGCCATCTTCACCGTTATTTCCATACCCTTTTAAGACCTTTCCCAGAGGTTTAACTTCCGGACCGAGATAGGTTTTTCCGGAATGGTTTTCAAAGCCTACTATTCTTCCGTCACAATCCTCTGACTGAAGGAAGTCGCATTGAAATACTATATTTCCCACCATTCTTTTTTTGCTTCCTATCGTCCAGAGATCCAGTGCGCCGAGGAATTCGATCTCCTTGCCATCCCAGGTTTTATAATACTTGCCGAGCATTTGGTATCCGCCGCATATGCATAAAAAGACTTTATCACTTTTTATTGCATTTTTGATTTCATTGGATTTTTGCTTCAACAAATCGTTTTGTGCAATTTCTTGCTCATAATCTTGACCGCCTCCGAGAAAAACTATGTCATAGTTTTCGGGGACGAAGCTCTCGCCAATAGTCAAATTTATTATCTTTGCGCTCATTCCGCGCCATTCTGAACGTTTTTTTAGAGCCTTAATATTTCCTATATCTCCGTACAAATTCAATAAGTTTGGATAAAGATGACATATCCTGAGTTCATACATATTTTTACACCTCTATATTTCCTAAGTACGCAGCCTGCCGTTTTACTCCCAGAACTCCTTGAGCCCAAACTTGTCCTTCAGGTGCTTCCTGATATCAAGCATTGCAGTATAGGACGCCAATATATAAAAACTGCTGTCCTCCAATGAATTATCTAAGCCTTCGCATATCATTTTGTCATAATCTTTTATTATACTTATTTTCGCTGTATTGAAATCATCGTATTTTAATCTTAGGGCCATGTCCTCTGCTCTGATGCCGGAAACAAAAATATTGCCGGTTTCCTCCGATGCCCGCTGCAGCTTTCCGAAGTTCACATCCCATAGCCATGAAATATCAGTTCCGTCGGCAACCTTATCATTTATTATGAGGGCAATTTGGCTTTGTTTTTTTGCTTTTGTAAGCAAATCAATAGCTTGATTGAAGCCGGAGGGATTTTTCACTAAAATTATCCAGATTTTCTTATTACCTGCATCAATTTCTTCCATTCTCCCAAATCCGCTTTTAAGGCTGCCTAGACATTTTAAAGAATTTTTTACTGGCAAGCCCAAAACAGCCCCACAAGATAGAGCTGCCAAAGAGTTATATATGTTATAAAGCCCTGGCAAGCCTATCCTGGTCTTATATAACTCTTTTTTAGTTTTATTGCCTTCCGAGCTTTCAATTGATATCTGAACCAGAGAGTGAGAACTGTTCAATTCATCAATATTGGAACATGTGATGCTGGAAGGCGGCCTCATATAGCCGCAGTTAGTGCATCTAAATCCACCCAGATGTCCATATATATAATTAGAATAGATGTACTTATTTTTACAATAGATACAATACATCGCATCCGAATAAGCTGGCTTCTCAGCATTCTTGTATGCATTGGGGCCGATCCCGAAATACACAAGCCTTTTATCACTGCCTCTGCCGAGGGAGGCACACATGGAATCATCCGCATTTAATATGAGCTTGGTGTTTTTTAATTTCTGCACCCCGAGCCTGACATTATTAAGAGTTGAGTAAAGCTCTCCGTAGCGGTCCAACTGATCTCTGAAGAAATTTGTGACGATCAAAATGTCAGGTTCCACAAAATCACATATTTTATTGAATGCCGCCTCATCAACTTCAATCAATGCAGTCCGAACAGGCGATTCTCCAAAAAGCTTTGTTGAATTGAGAAAAGTGCTGGCAATTCCAGCCGTTAAATTTGCCCCTGACTTGTTTGTTATATATTTGATGCCGTTCTCTTCAAGGATCTGGCCTATAATATGGGTTGTTGTTGTTTTGCCATTGGTTCCGGTTACCATGATTATTTTATAATTTTTAGCTGCTTCTTTTAATGCATCCGGGTATATTATAGATGCTGCTTTACCGGGAAAAGATGTGCCTCCAAACTTTGCAGCTCTGCACACCTTGCATAAAGTCTTTGATACAATTGATGCCAGCTTATATTTAATATTCACGTCAAACACCGCCAAAAGTTTGATATTTTGCTGCAGAATCCCTATATATTCGATGAATTATCTTAAGTGTGCAGCATTAAGAAAATAAGTATCTAAGTACTACCATATTATGTACGATTAACATTAGCTGTGACAGCCATAAGCTCTTAATTGCACTTTTAATTGTTGATCACTGAACTAACCCGCTCTAAGACCCCCGCCTCTATAGGCGGCAGGTGTCAAGAGCAGCTAAGTCCAGTATGGACTCGACTAACATTCAGTGGGGGTTCCAATCCCCCCTCTGAATGAAGTCTCGTTCAAGCATGGCAATGATATCCGGAAATTTTGGGCTTCAGAAATAATTGTGATTATTTATACAAAAGCATTGCATAATAATGCGATTGAGTGTATAATGTTGATTCGTGAATAAATTATAGATGATGGGATGTTAGGAGGAAGAAATGTTGAAAAAGATGTTAAAAAAATTAATTCTGCTAACTGTTACAGCAATTATTGCTTTATCTTTTGCGGGATGCGGGAAAAAAGCAGATAAACTTGTGGTAGGTACAAGTGCGGATTATCCGCCCTATGAGTTTCACATGATGGATGGAGGAAAAGATAATATAGTAGGCTTTGATATTGATATCGCTGCAGAGATTGCAAAGGACATGGGAAAAGAGCTTGAGATCAAGGATATGGATTTCGCAGCACTGTTAGGCGCCCTTGAAGCGGGGAAGATCGATATGGTTCTGGCGGGCATGACTCCTGATAATGAAAAAAGAAAGAATGCAGATTTCTCAGAGATATATTATAAGGCTGAACAAGGCGTCGTTATCAGGGCAGAAGACAAAGATAAATATAAAACTGCTGAGGATTTTAAAGATGTGAAGGTAACAGTACAGCAAGGCACTTCCCAAGAAAAAATAGCCGGCACTCAATTGATAGGATGCCAATTAAAAACTCTAAAAAAGGTTGGAGATCTTGTTTTGGATCTTAAATCAAAAAAATGCGATGCTATTATTGTGGAGCTGCCTGTTGCAAAAGCATATGTCAAAGAAAATCCTGAACTCATCATAAGTGAAGTACAGGTGCAGGATGAAGTCGGGGGAGCAGCGGCAGCCGTTGCAAAAGGAAACACAAAGCTGCTTGAGCAGGTTGACAAAACATTAAAAAGACTTGCCAATGAGGGCAAAATAGACGAGTATGTGACAAATGCAATAAAGCTTTCTTCTGAAGCTGCAGAATAAGGCTGATTTAAATGAATAATTATAATTTTTTGAAAATGTGAGGAAGCAGTTGTAGGGGGAAGAACTTTGAGCTTTTTATTTTTAAATAAATACGCTTGGTATTATATAAACGGTGCCAAAAACACGATACTTCTTACTTGTATAGCACTATTCTTTGGCATAATATTGGGCCTTATGTTTGCATTGCTGAGATTGTCGGATAATAAGGCCTTGAAATATGTCGCAGTGACATATATTGAAATCATAAGAGGCACACCGATATTGATTCAAATAATGATACTTTATTTTGGTGTAACACAATATATCAGTTTTCCGGAGATACCTGCGCTGTCAAAGCTGATAGGTTACGATTCATCGGATTTTATGGCGGGAGCCGCAGCTGTGGCAATCAACAGCGGAGCGTATGTAGCTGAGATCATCCGGGCAGGTATACAATCCATAAGCAAAGGGCAGATGGAAGCCGCCAGATCCTTGGGGCTTACAAAGTCGATGGCAATGCGGTATGTAATAGTACCCCAAGCCTTCAAAAATATACTTCCTGCATTGGGAAATGAATTTGTTACCTTGATTAAGGAAACCTCCGTCGTATCAGTAATAGGGATAATGGAGCTTACTAAGGCCGGAGATATTGTAAGAGGTGCTACGGCGAAGGGCTTTGAGCCTCTCATAGTAGCTGCGGTTATATATTTTTCCATCACTTTTACGGCATCCAAGCTTGTTGGTTTGCTTGAGAGGAGGATGAGAGTAAGTGATTAAAGTATCAAATTTGCATAAAAGATTCGGAAAGCTTCATATTTTAAAAGGTATAAATGCTCATATAGAAAAGGGAGAGGTTGTTGTTGTTATAGGTCCAAGCGGCTCCGGAAAGAGCACTTTCCTCAGATGCCTTAATATGCTTGAAGTGCCGGATGAGGGCCAAATATTATTTAAGGACACCATAATGAACAGCAAAAAAACAAATATAGATAAGCAAAGAGAAAAGATGGGCATGGTATTTCAGCAGTTTAATCTTTTTCCTCATATGACTGTTATGGAAAATATAACTTTAGCGACCATAAAGCTAAAAAAGAAGAGCCAGAAAGAATCCGAAAAAGAAGCCCTGGATTTGCTGAGGAGGGTCGGACTTGAGGATAAAGCCGGCAGTTATCCGAACCAGCTTTCAGGAGGGCAAAAACAGAGGATCGCGATAGTAAGGGCGCTGGCCATGTCGCCGGAGGTAATGCTCTTTGATGAGCCCACATCAGCTCTTGATCCCGAGATGGTGGGAGAGGTTTTGGAAGTGATGAAAAGGCTGGCGGCAGAAGGCATGACCATGGTGGTAGTTACACATGAGATAGGCTTTGCGAGAGAAGTCGGCAGCAGGATATTGTTCATGGACAACGGTCTTATAGCAGAAGAGGGAACTCCGCAGGAAATTCTCAATAATCCTCAAAACGGCAGAACCAGGGAATTTCTAAGCAAAGTCCTTTAAATCAATAAGAAATATGACAGTTGGAGCTTAACACAGCTTTAACTGTCTTTTTGATGCTCAAGATAATCTATGATAGCTTTTTCATTATCTTATATATGCTATGCATAGCCCCATGAAGTTCATCAATATCCTCAGCCGATAATTGCTCAAGTTTGCTCATGATCATATCCAGCGCTTCTTTTCGAAAATCATTGAGATAGTCTATTCCTGATTGTGTAATTGATACCTTGACAGAGCGCCTGTCTTTTTTATCATGAATTCTTACAATCAAATTGTTCTCTTCCAGCTTGTCTGTTAAATGAGTCATTTGCTGCTTCAAAATGTTTAAACCGGCAGCAAGCTCCGACATGGAGATAGGTTCCTTGCCTTTCAAATATAGCAATATGTGAATTTGCATAGGGCTTAAGGTTTTTACTGTTTTTTCTAAAGGCTTGATAAGATTATTTTTAAACATGGGCATTAAATGAAAAAGGTCGTTAGCCAACTGCTCAATTATTTTATCCGGCATTCTACCACAATCCCTTCCATGCACTCAATATCTTCTCTGAAATCAAATGATTTTGTAAATACTATTTCATATAATAGTTCAAATTTAACAATTGACAAATACATTCTTAAGGTGTAATTTAATATAGTAAATAATTGTTTATTATAAACATGTATTTATAATATTATAACACCTTTATAATAATATGTCGAGGGAGATGAAACATGTTAAAGCTGAAAGGTTATCTTAGGCCATTTATTGTGTCTATCACTGCAATTATCGCGCTGCTTTGGGTTCAGGCTGCTTGTGATCTGTCATTGCCTGGCTACACCTCTAACATTGTAAATATCGGTATTCAGCAAGGCGGAATAGAGAACGGAGTACCTAAAGCAATACGCAAAAGCGAGTTTGATAGACTCATACTATTTATGAATGAAGAAGATAAAGCGGAGGTATCGAAAAGCTATACTATTTTGGATAAAAGCAGCATATCTCAAAATGATTACGATCATTATACAAAGATTTACCCTCGTCTATCAGAAGAACCTATTTACACATTGAATGCAAATTCAAAGAATGAAATAAGCCGGCTTAATTTGATCATGAGCAAGCCCATCCTTGCCGCAGAAGCTTTGGAGAAAATGGGCATATCTCTTTCGAACATACCGCCGGCTCAGATAGAGTCTATGAAAAACAGCGCTGGTGAGAGGTTTGCGGGTATGCCCGATTCCATGATAACCCAGGGCGCAACCTCCTATATCCGTAAGGAATATAAAATTTTAGGAATGGATACTGATAAGATTCAAACAAGCTATATACTGCGTTCCGGTGCAATTATGCTGCTTATAGCATTGCTGAGCATGGGCGTCACCGTAGCTGTAGGATATTTTGGTTCAAAGGTTGGGGCAGGGCTTTCCATGAATCTTAGAAAAGATGTATTCGGAAAGGTCATAAGCTTTTCCAGCAGCGAATTTGATAAATTCAGTACCGCATCGCTGATCACGCGAACCACTAATGATATTCAGCAGATTCAAATGTTGACGGTAATGCTTTTGAGAATTGTTTTCTATGCTCCCATATTAGGTATAGGAGGGGTAATAAAGGTTTTTAAAAGCGATTACTCCATGGCCTGGATTATTGGAGTGGCGGTAGCTGCTATTTTGATCTTAGTGGCTGCTATGTTTTATATAGCAATTCCGAAATTCAAAGCGGTGCAAAAGCTTGTAGATAGACTGAACCTGGTAACAAGAGAGATACTTACGGGGATATTGGTCATACGTGCATTCAATACTCAAAAGCATGAAGAGAAAAAATTTGATATTGCAAGCAGAGACCTGACAAAAACGAATCTGTTTATCAATAGAGTAATGTCTCTCATGATGCCGGCAATGATGCTGATCATGAATGGAGTCACTTTATTGATCGTTTGGGTAGGCGCTCGTCAGATTGATCAGGGTGCAATGCAGGTTGGCAATATGATGGCTTTTATACAGTATACTATGCAGATCATTATGGCGTTTTTAATGATTTCCATGGTTTCCATAATGCTGCCCCGGGCCGCTGTTTCTGCTGAGCGCATAGAAGAGATCTTAAGCTCGGAGATACTGGTGAGAGATGTTGAAAAGCCTCAGAATTTCGGGAAAAATAGAAGAGGCCATGTTGAGTTCAGGGATGTGAGCTTCAGATATCCCGGCGCAGAAGTGGACGCCCTTTCGCATATAAGCTTTACTGCTGAGCCCGGGCAGACAACTGCATTTATCGGCAGCACCGGCAGCGGGAAAACTACGCTCATCAATCTCATACCTCGTTTCTATGATGTAACAGGGGGTCAAATACTGATTGACGGCGTGGACATCAGCAAGGTACCTCAGCATGAATTAAGAGCCCGGATAGGATATGTACCCCAAAAAGCCCTTCTTTTTTCGGGTACTATAGAAAGCAACCTGAAATATAGCAATGAAGCCGCATCTGAAGAAGAACTGGTTAAGGCGGCAGATATAGCCCAGGCTTCGGAATTCATAAAAGCAAAGCCTGAAGGGCTTAAAGCCGATATTTCTCAGGGCGGCTCCAATGTTTCAGGCGGGCAGAAGCAGAGGCTTTCAATCGCCAGGGCGCTTGTCAAAAAGCCTGATATATATATCTTTGACGACAGCTTTTCTGCCCTTGATTTTAAAACCGATGCGCTGCTCCGCGAAGCCCTTAAGAGGGAGACGGCCCACAGCACCTTGCTTATAGTTGCACAGAGGATAAGCACGATCATAAATGCAGACCGGATCATTGTCCTTGATGAGGGTAAAATTGCAGGCATAGGCAGCCACAAAGAGCTTATGAAAGAATGCGAAGTATATAGGCAAATAGCTTTATCACAGCTTTCAATGGAGGAGCTTGCATAATGAGTGAAATGAGAAAAAATGAAACCAAAACAGGCATGAAGCCAATGGGAAGAGGCCCAATGGGCGGAGGGCATATGAGGGGTATTCCTGAAAAGCCTAAGGATTTTAAAGGAACAATGAAAAAACTAATAGGATATTTAAAGCCCTATCTTTTTTCAATTATTGTAGTGATACTCTTTGCAGTGGGAAGCTCTGTTTTTTCGATCATAGGCCCTAAAATACTTGGAAAAGTCACGACAAAGATTTTTGAGGGATTGATAGGCAAGGTTTCAGGCGCCCAGAGTGCAGGCATTGATTTTGAGTATATCGGAGATACAGTGCTTCTTTTGCTAGGGCTATATATTATCAGTGCAGTATTCTCCTTTGTGCAGGGCTTTATCTTATCGGGAGTGGCACAAAAGGTATCTTATAACTTAAGGAAAGAAATATCACAAAAGATAAACAAGCTGCCATTGAAATACTTTGATACAAAAACTCATGGAGAGGTATTGTCGAGAGTAACGAATGACGTTGATACTGTGAGCCAAACTCTGAACCAGAGCATTTCCCAGATAATTACATCTGTGATCATGCTGATCGGTACTGTTGTCATGATGCTTTCCATCAGCAGATCGATGACTCTTGTATCAATATTGATCTTGCCCCTGTCCATTATCTTTATATCCTTGGTAGTTAAAAGGTCTCAGAAATATTTTGTGCAGCAGCAGCTTTATCTAGGCCAAGTAAATGGCCATGTTGAAGAAGTATACGGCAGCCACATAATAGTCAAGGCCTTCAATGGGGAGGGGAAAGCCGTAGAAAAGTTTAATGATCTGAATGATAAACTATATAATTCGGCGTGGAAATCACAGTTCTTATCCGGTATGATGATGCCCATCATGACATTTATCGGCAATATAGGATATGTTTTAGTGAGCATAATGGGCGGTTGGCTTGCTGTTAAAAAGGCTATCGAGGTTGGGGATATACTCTCCTTTATACAATATGTGCGTCAGTTCAGTCAGCCTATAGCTCAGGTGGCTCAAATTTCCAATGTGCTTCAATCTACAGCAGCGGCTTCAGAAAGGGTTTTTGAATTTCTTGAGGAGCAGGAGGAAATCGAAGAGAATTATGATCCGGTGGGCACTATGAATATTGCAGGCCAAGTATCCTTTGAGGATGTGCGCTTCGGGTACGATACGGATAAGATAGTCATCAAGGGCTTCAATGCAGATATTAAGCCGGGTCAGAGAGTCGCCGTAGTAGGACCTACAGGAGCGGGAAAGACTACAATAGTAAAGCTTCTAATGAGATTTTATGATGTCAGCAGCGGGAGAATATTGATTGACGGACATGATATCAGGGAATTTTGCAGGGATGATTTGAGGAGCATGTTTGGCATGGTGCTGCAGGACACCTGGTTGTTTAACGGCACAATCATGGAAAACATACGCTACGGCAGGCTGGATGCCGCAGACGAGGAAGTTATCAGGGCTGCTAAGACTGCCCATGCCCATTCCTTCATAAAAACCTTGCCCCACGGATACAACATGGAGATAAATGAAGAAGCAGGTAATATATCTCAAGGGCAGAAGCAGCTATTAACTATAGCCCGTGCAATATTGGCAGATCCTAAAATACTGATATTGGACGAAGCAACAAGTTCTGTAGATACTCGTACTGAAGTTTTGATACAAAGAGCTATGGAAAATCTGATGAAGGATAGGACCAGCTTTATTATTGCCCATAGATTATCAACCATAAGAGACGCAGATCTGATCCTGGTTATGAAGGACGGAGATATTGCGGAGCATGGAAATCATGAGGAATTACTGGCTGCGGGAGGCTTTTATGCTTCGTTATATAATAGCCAGTTTGAAAGCCCATAGAATATAATTCTCATATTTTGTCTTAGTTTATACGGCTCAGTTTTATAGAATTTTGCAGCTTATATAGCATATAGAAAAAACCATATATTTATGGTAATATCTAGACATATTAGCGGTGAAGATCATACTATTCAGATTTAGGAGGAGCAAATGAAAAGATTTCTGATCGGTCAGTTTGACAAATTTGATATCGCTAGGCAAAACAGAGATTTCAGGGATTATTTTTTCGGAATCGAAGTCAATCAAATTGAGTCTATTGAGGAACTGCGGATATTGAAAGACAATATAAGCAGCGGAAACCTGAAAGTAGGCATTCATTTTCCATTGCTGAAGAACCAATGGAGATCCAGAGATCCCCAATATCTTTCTAAAGATAAGGTTACCTATGAAGAATCCATTAGTTATATGGAAAATGAATTTGTCAGGGCAGAAGAGTTAAATCCGGACTATATTTTGCTTCATTATCCAAAGCCGGTGATATTAGATGATAATGTTGATTGGAAAATCTGGAGGTTTTCAGATGATACCGAGTATTACTATGAATCTGAAATGCCCTATGAGTATTTTGAGGAGAGAAGCAGGAATTTCTTTCAAATATTATCTGAGAAAGGAATTAAGCATAATTTTACCCCGGTGTTAGAATTGGATGCACTGAATAGATATATATATGACACAAACCTTCTGGAAGGCTTGCTGGACGATTATCCAAATATCAGGCTATGCCTTGATTTCGGAAGAATCCACCTGCAGGATTGTATTGACCATAATTTCAGCGGATTGGATATAGTTAAAAAGTTCGGCAGGTATGCTCATTTAGTGCATTTATGGAATGCCAGGATCAGTGAAACAGGGCATTATCCTGCACTTAGCTCTTTGAAGCCGGAAGATGGCTGGGGCGATATGGCGGCATACTTTAGGACCTTAAATGAAGTAAATGGGAGCTATAAGGTTCTGTTTGAGCATAAGTCCCATTTGATAAGCGATGCGGAGCTGGAAGAATGCTATCAATGGGTAGGCAGGCTGTGCGGCCTGCAGAATGGGATATAATGTATGAGAAGGTCTGAATTCATAACTGTAAGTACAAAGGAGGGCTACATGATGAGAAGGCTTGATTTGCAAGACAAAGAGACAGCCGAGAAGGTGCTGGAATTGCAGGCGGCTTCATATAAAATCGAGGCGCAGATCATAGGTTTTTATGATATACCGCCTTTAAAGGATACTATAGACAGCCTAAGAAAGTCCGGCGAAATATTTTATGGGTATTTTGAAGATGAGGTATTAGCCGGAATAATTTCCTATAAAGTTATAGAAAACACTCTGGATATTCATCGGGTTGCAGTACACCCAAGCTTTTTCAGGATGGGCATTGCACAAAAAATGGTGAATTTTATAGAAGGGGCGGAAGTCGGCATAAATAAGGTAGTAGTATGCACCGGAAAGGAAAATAAACCGGCGGTGAACTTATACTTGAAAAATGGATATAAAAAAACAGAAGATATTGAGATCGGCAGAAATGTCTATTTGACTGCATTTGAAAAGATAATATAATATAAATATGCACAAGCATTAGGGATATTGATTGTTTTAAAGTATATTGAGAGGAGAATCTCTATGAGTGAAAAAGCGGATTTAGCAGTTAAATGCTTCGGCGAAGGCTTTAGCTGTGCCCAAGCGGTATTTACATCTTATTGTGAAGATTATAATCTGGATAAGGAAACGGCTTTGAAGATAGCCGGAGCATTCGGAGGCGGAATGGGATATATCGGTGAGACATGCGGAGCTGTCACAGGAGCGTTTATGCTGATTGGACTTAAGTACGGAAAATACAGGACGGAGGATAATGTATCCAAAGATAAGACATATTCAGCTATACAAGAATTTACCAGACGTTTTAAAGCTGAGTTCGGGTCTGTAAAATGCACCGAATTGATCAAATATGATTTAAGCATAGCTGAAGAGCTAAATAAAGCCAAAGAGGCAGAAGCTTTCAAGCATACCTGCTCCGGACTGGTAAAAAGGGCGGTAGAAATCATCGAAGAAATACTGTAATGAATTGCCCGTGGCAGTTATGGAAGCAGTCCGGGCTCCCGGATGTTCAATTCCAAGGCTGAAATCTCATATTTGGTTATACTTGTTTCTCTAAAAAATTATCAATCTTAAAGGAATACATCAGCTCAAAGAGCAATTTGGAGTCGTCAAAGTTTGAACCGCATATTTCTTCTATGCGCTGCTTGCGATAGTTCAAAGTATTCCTGTGCAGATATAGTATATCGGCGGTTTTTTTCATATTAAAGCCTGTTTCCGTTAGTGCTTTTAGGGTATTATAAAACTCTGTTCCCTTTTCATGATCATAGCTGCGCAGCTTGGCCAATGCGGGGTGGCAAAACTTTCCTAATCGTATTTCCAGCGGAATTGTGCTAAGCATAGAATAAAAACTATATTCTGTGTAGTTATGTATATTCTCTTCACTGCCAAGAAGCTGTGCAAAACGAATAGCTTCATCTGCTTGGTTATAATAGTTTGCAAAAAAGCTGGGCTGAGTAAAGGCGTTGCTTATCCCCACCTGCAGATGATCGTCTTTAGCCAAAGACTTTAGCTTTTCCAATTGGGAAGAGTCTATATTATAAGCATCATTCAAAGGTAGTATTAAGACCAGCTCCTTTCGATAATAAAGCGAAGGAGCTTTATCAAAAATTCTTTGAAGCCTGCTCATCAATTCTTCCTTAATATAATTATGGCCATGATAATAAGAAGGACGTGCAATGAGAACTCTCATGCATTCAGGAAATAGGAGATCACTAGCCTGAATGCGGGCATTGGCATGTTCCGGATCGATACCCGTAAGCATATCGGTAAGAATACTCTGATAAAGGTAAGAACGGAGTCCTACATCATCCTGATTGCGAAGTATCATCTCGCCAGCGGCTTGACTGATCAATGGCAAGAGTTCTTTGCTATGAGAATCGATGGGTGAATTGAACTGCAGCATGAATACATATCCTAAAAGACGATCCTCAGAAACAATCTTGCTGCAGAGATAAACGAGCTGGTTGTCAGAACATATACTGATAAAGGCCTCCGAATTTTTAGGGGATATTTTTTTTAACCTTATTTGCTTAATATGATCCATAAACTCATAGGGACAATATCCTCTTTCTACACTCTGTATCCACAAAGTATCAGGGACATCAAAAGGGCTGGAATGGGCTAATATCTTGCCGCTTATATCAAGAACCACAAGAGGATTTCCGCAAGCCTTTGCTGTCTCACACAAAATGGCAGATAGACCTTTGCCATCTAATATCATTTTAAGCATTCTTGAATAAGCTTGTTCTGCTTTTAGGGATTTAATCAAATCCTGCTTTATCAAGTTAAATATAGCAGCAAATTCACTTTCTTTTATTTGAGCACTATTAAATAAAAATTTAACATTATTTTGGGAAATATCATCAAAATATAAAAGGCAAGGCGGAGGACTAATCTCCTTGTTTAACTGTGCTAAGTGACCAATATACAAAGTATCATCTCTATAGAAAGATGCTTCCCTGTCTAATAAAGTTATGTCAATAAAGTCAGAATCTTGCTGTATTTCAACGAAATCTATCTGATATTTTGTCTTAATAAGCTCTATCATAGCTGAATATTTCATATTATCACCTCAGTTATATTTTATGCAATATGCACAAATACTTCAAGCTTTTTCGTTCATCGCCGCCCTACTTTTATATTTTTTATTTTGTTAATATATAAACAAACATCAAATGATACTAACCTAGGTTAAAAGACTTGCACTCAATATTATATAAATTAAAAGGAAGGTGTGTTTTATGAAGTATGAAAGACTCTTTTCAAAGGGTCAGATAGGCAATCTCCAGTTGAAAAACAGAATTGTAATGCCTGCAATGGGTACAGGCTTTGCATCTTCTACAGGAGAAGCCTCTGACGAGATCATCAGGTATTATGAGGAAAGAGCAAAGGGAGGCTGCGGCCTTATTATTACCGAAATCACCCGCATAGATGACGAGACTGGTGTAGGTATGAGCAACCAACTAAGCGTAACCGGAGGAAAGCATATCCCAAGGCTGGTAAGATTAGCAGATGCAGTGCACCGTCATGACACTAAAATATTTGTTCAGCTTCATCATCCAGGCAGAGAGACATACGGAAGACTGCTTAACGGAAAACAGATTGTAGCCCCAAGCCCTATTGCCTGCAAAGTAGTGGGAGAAGTGCCTCGTGAATTAACCACGGCTGAATGTGAAGCAATGGTGAAAAAATTTGTTACAGGTGCAGTCATAGCAAAAACTGCAGGTATCGATGGTGTAGAAATACACGCAGCCCACGGTTATCTTGTCAATCAGTTCATAAGCCCTTACACAAATAAGCGAACCGACAAATATGGCGGAGACTTTTACAATAGGATGCGCTTTGTCACAGAAATAATCCAGGGCATTCGTTTTACATGCGGCCCCAAATTTCCAATGTCAGTTCGTATCAGTGCCAATGAATTTATTGAAGGGGGTTTGACACTCCAAGACACTGTTAAAATAGCCAGATATCTAGAAAGCCTGGGCATAGATGCAATAAACGTGAGCTGCGGTACTTACGAATCAGGTTATTCTATCATAGAACCGGCTTGCATACCTGAAGGATGGAAAAAGGACCTGGCAAAAACCATTAAAGCCAATGTAAAGATACCGGTAATCGCTGTCAACAATATAAAGCATCCTGAAGTTGCAGAGGCTCTTTTGGAAGAAGGTGTAAGCGATTTTGTCGGCATAGGCCGCGGCCACTTAGCCGATCCTGAATGGGCTAATAAAGCCAAATACGGAAAAGAAGAGCTATTGCGCAAGTGCATCGGATGCATGAATTGTTTTAAAGTTGCTAATACGGGCCGTCCCATCGAATGCACTGTAAATCCACTAATCGGCAGAGAAGAATTTTTAGGCGATGACAAGCTTGTGAAAGACGGCAATGGACGTACTGTAGCTGTTATAGGCGGAGGTCCCGGAGGAATGCAGGCAGCTTATGTATTGGCAAAGCGTGGTTTTAGGGTTGTGCTCTTTGAAAAAGAAGCATTCTTAGGCGGGACCTTGAATCTGGCTGACAAGCCGCTTCACAAACAGCTCATAACAGAACTTACGAATACCCAGGCAGCACAACTTCAAGCGCTTGGAGCGGAAGTTCGTTTAAATACAGAAGCTAATGTCCAAATGATAAAGGAATTAAAACCTTACGGCGTAATCCTTGCTGTAGGAGGAACACCTGTCATTCCAAGTATTCCAGGCATAGACAGACCTAATGTTCATACTGCGGAAGAAGTGCTGTCAGGAAAAATAGAACTGAAGGATAGAAACATTGCCATCATTGGCGGAGGCGTAACAGGACTGGAGACAGCGGAGGTGTTGGCAAAGGACAATAAGGTTGCTGTAATAGAAATGATGGATGCAGTAGGAACATCTCTATATGCAAGTGTTCGTGCTCTACTGTTAAAACGATTAAATGAAGCAGGTGTCGAAATCCTGACCGGTCACTGCTTAGATTCAATAGGAGCTGATGAAATAGTATTGAAGGTGACCTCAACAGCTTTTGAAGTTAATAGAAAAGCAGATACTGTTATCCTTGCAATAGGCGTAAAACCACGAAAAGATCTTGTAAATGAATTTGAAACCGCTTTCGATAAGATTATTTCTGTAGGAGATGCCCTAAGACCCGGTTTGATCGGCGATGCCATAAGAGAAGCAAACGATAAAGCATTCGTGTTTTAAAGGAGGGAACAGAAATGAAGGAATTCAAAGATAAAGTTATAGTTGTCACAGGAGCAGGAAGCGGTATAGGTGCAGCTATTGCCAAAGAAGCAGCACTCCACGGGATGAAGGCGGTTCTCAACGATATTGATGAGAATGGTGTACAAAAAACCTTAAGTGAGATCAAAGCCATGGGGGGCGAAGGAGTTATCCAGGCCGCCGACATATCCCAGCTAGAAAATGTACAAGCCCTTTATGATTTGACCATGAATACCTATGGACGAGTAGATATTTTGGTCAACAATGCAGGTGTAGCGGTTTCCGGACCTATATGGGAGATCCCTGTCCAAGATATAAACTGGATTACTGAGGTTAATCTTTTAAGCCACGCATACGGCATGCGCATATTCATTCCTAAGATGATTGAACAGGGTACCGAAGCTGCTGTCATTAATGTAGCTTCTACTGCAGGCATCATGATTTCCCCTAATGCAGTTATGTATCATGGCACAAAGGCGGCAGACGTATCACTGGCGGAAAGCACTTATCTTGGATTAAAGGCAAGGGGAGTAAACAACATTCAGGTTCACGCATTATGCCCTGCTTTTGTACAAACGGGAATACATGAAAGCGACAAACATCGTCCTGCAAGATATGGCTCTATGGATGACCCTTACTATCAGAGCCAGGAGTTCAAAGCAGGGGCCATACGCAGCAAACGCTCAGTGCTGGGCGGCATACCTATTGATTCTGTGGGAATGACAGTATTTACTGCATTAGAAGACAAGAAATTCTATATATTTACTCATCCTGAATCCATATACCCTGCAAGCCAGAGATTGATGAATATGGTGAATGGAAAGAATCCAGCTTAAAAAACTGTAAATATGCCATAAAATCATAAGGAAAGAAGGAGAGTCATTATGATCACAGATTATAAAAATAAAATTGTTGTAGTAACAGGCGCTGCCAACGGTATAGGAAAGGCTCTGGCATTAGGCTGTGCAAAAAAAGGAGCTAATCTGGTGGTAAATGATATACATGGTGATGAGGCAGAAAAAGTTGCAGAGGAAATCCGTGCCATGGGGCGAAAGGCTGTGGCGGTGCAAGCCGATGTTTCCTTAAGCCCAGAATGCCAGAAAATTTTCGATGTAACTATGGAAACCTACGGGCACGTGGATGTTTTAATCAATAATGCAGGTGTAAGCGCCTTTGGAGACGCTACAGAAATCGTGGAACAGGATATTCACTGGGTTACTGAGGTCAATGTATATTCCCATTGGTACATGATGAAACGCTTCATACCACAGATGAAAAAGCAGGGGAATCAATGCCAGATTCTCAATGTATGTTCTATAGCAGGACTTATAACCCTTTCCTCTGCCCCTGTATATTTTAGCACGAAGCATGCAGCTGTAGCTCTTTCGGAGAGCACTTATAAGTGGCTTAAAGAAACAAATGCTAATATAGATCTTGCAGTATTTTGTCCCGGTTTTATTCAGACAGAGATGTATCTTACAGACAGACATCGCCCGGAGCGCTATGCAAAGAATGATGATCCTTTCTATACAAGCGAGAAGTACGCCCAGTATACAGCAATGAATAAGCATGTATTAGACACCGGTAGACCCCTTGAGCCTGTTATTGAAGAGGTGTTCGAAGCACTGGCTACGCCGAACTTCTTTATATTGACCCATTCTCAGTATGATAAACTCCTCAGGGAGCAAGGGAACTTCCAAGCTGATATGGCGAGACCTATAAATCCTGGTGATGTCGCCCCTAAAAAATGATTATGAGAATTACTAATAAGGAGTGTATTTGCCATGCACCAAGAAAGTAACGATAAGTTTATGAAATATCTCCGCATAGGTATCCTTATATGGGTACTCATCGCCAATGCAATACTCCATTGGGCTAAATTTGAATATGGCTGGCTGATTTTTATCGGAAATATATTTCTCTTCACCCTTCCCGGTGATGATTTAAAGGAAAAGCTGGCTACAGTAACCTTTGGAGGTTTAGTAGGCATTGTCCTCACTTATGTACTGTTGATCGGAATAATGGCCTTAACCCCTGTGTTAGGTGAGTTCCTAGGATTTATGATACCATTGGCAATAGGTATGTTTATACTTATAATATGTCATCCAAAGGCACCTATGTTCCTGAACAATGTTGGATTTGCTTACCTCGTTTGCTGTACCATGAATGTGGAGAAATTTGCAGCCAACTTTACAACCTATTTGCTTACTTTTATAATAGGTGGCCTTATATTCAATATAGGCTGTCTTTTAATGGTAAAGCCCTGCATGAAACTGGCAGCAAGACCAACCGCTAAGGAGGCATAAAAATAAAGCTCCTGTACTGTGCAACGGTACAGGAGCTTTATTTGTTTAACAACACTATAATTATTCAGATATAATTCATACAGAATACTAAAAACTTTGATTTATAATGTAAAGTGAGGTATTTATTTATGCTGCTGGATAAATATTTTGGTCGTCGGTTGTTTTAATAGTCGTAATATATTATATTGATTAAAATCAGGGCAAATAAAACAAAAAAGCTTCAACGAAATCGCTGAAGCTTTATAAGCAAAAAATTAATGGTGCCGGAGGTCGGACTCGAACCGACATGCTTTATGGGCGCATGATTTTGAGTCATGTGCGTCTGCCAATTCCGCCACTCCGGCGCTACGTTATTTATATTAGCACATGTGCATATAAAAATCAATAAAAAATTATGGTAAACATTTAGTTATTTTTTCTGAAATTATATTGAAATTATATATAGAATGGGTTGTCGTTTATGATATAATTGAATATCATGTACTAGTCAAGTTAGCTTATACTACTTAGGAGGTAAAAATGGATCCAATCACACACGGCGTTGTAGGGCTTGCAATGGCAGCTTTTGCGGGAGAAGCGGTCTCAATGGTAAATCCTTACGCAATAGGAAGCTTATTAGGTGCGGTTATTCCTGATGCAGATATAGTTATGCAGCTGAAAGGAGACTATAGTTATCTTAAAAATCACAGAGGGATGTCTCACTCAATCCCATTTATTTTTTTGTACGGAACGTCTATAACAGCTTTATTGACATTCATATATCCCGGAGCATCCATGATAAAGCTATTTTTATATGCTGTCTCCGGATGTATATCACATTTGATGCTGGATATAACAAACTCATATGGAGCTCAGGTCTTGTGGCCATTTTACAGGAAGAAAGTGACTTTAGATTTACTTTTAGTATATGACCCGCTTTTGATAATTTTGTCACTGGCAATTATTATCCCAAATATCAGAACTAAAATTCACCCTATTATTGCATTGATGATTTTTGCAGCGTATTTATCAATACGTTACTGGATGAAGAGCCATGCAAAAAAAATAATCAAAGCTCATTTTAATTGTTCCGATGAGATATTATTTATAAGGATTTTACCTTCGATGGTGGGACTTGTCAGGTGGCATTTCGTTATTAAAGCTCAAGGCAAAAGAATAATCGGGGAGGTAAATATTCTGCCACAAAAGTTTCGCATTATAGAGGTTATGGATGATTTGGATAATAAATTATTCAAGGCTGTAAAGAATACCAATATTGCAAAGTTCTTCGGCGAATTTACACCGCTTTTTCATATTAAATGCAGCAAGACTAATCGTGGCTATGAGTATAGCTTTACTGATTTAAGATATTATATTGCAAAGGATTTCTTGCATCATGCCACTGCTGTGATGGATGAGAATTTTAAATTGGTAAATTCGGTTTTTCATCCTTATCACAGGACCCGAAATGTAGAAATATAGGTATATATTTTGTACCTATATTTTTAATGCTGACGAAATTGTATAAAAGATGAAACTTTATTGGAGCAAGTTCGTCTAAATAAGAAGGGGTTGTATAGTTATTATGGGGGAGGGTGAAAGATGGGAGAATCAGAAAGGCTTCTTGTGGATAAAAGCAAAAAAGGCAACCTGGATGCCTTTGAAGAACTTATTTCCGCCTATGAAAAAAAAGCATACAACATTGCTTATAGGATGATGGGAAATGAAGAAGATGCGAAGGATATGGCACAGGAAGCATTCATTAAAATATATAAATCTATCCAGAACTTTAGAGAAGAATCATCTTTTTCTACATGGCTGTATAGGATAGTTACAAATGTCTGTCTCGATGAATTAAGGAAAAGAAAGAATAATAGACAGGTGCCTCTGGAGCTTAACATAGAAACAGATAAGGGATCAGCCATAGTTGAACTTAGTGCGGAGAAGGAAACACCCGAAGATATCTATGAAAGAGTGGAGAAAAGACAGCTTATACAAAATGCCATATCATCTCTCGGGGATGATTATAAAACGGTTATAATACTTAGAGACATTCAAGGCTTTGGCTACGAAGAGATTGCATCCATGCTCAATTGTTCCCTGGGCACTATCAAATCAAGGATTAATAGAGCCCGGAATCAGCTCAAAGATAAGCTCCGATATGAATTGGAACTTTACGAAAAAAAGAGCGTCTAACTGTTTGAAAGGGAGGGATAGAGAATGGATTGCGAATTAGTTACAAGTCTTATGTCTTCCTATATAGACAAAGACATAAATGAAATAGATAAAATAGAACTAGAAAAGCATTTGGGAAGCTGTCCTGATTGTATGGAAGAGTACCGTTTGCTTTTGTCCGCAGTACAATATTGCAACGAATTAGAAGAAATTGAATTACCCGGAACCTTTCACCATGACCTCATGCAAAGACTTCAGGAATTGGGTTCTGATAATAAAAAGAAAAGCTTTTTTAATAGAAATTGGAGCTGGATGGCAGGCGTTGCCGCCGTATTTGTTATTGCAGTTATTGGAATTTCTTCTTTGGATCGTCTACCGGGATTTAATATCAATGATAAAGCTGTTTCAGAGGAAAGCACCGGGTATGGTGCTGCTCCTGAAGCTAAGGTTCAAATGGCAGGTGAAGCACCGGCTGAATATGACAGGGGAGCAGTGAAATTTTCTGAAAACTTAGAAATTCCCACAGCAGATATGGCGTCTAATTATGCTTTAAAAAGCAATACAGTAGCTTTGGATAAGGCAAAAGAATCAGAGCAGCAGTCTGTTGAAAGGAAGATAATAACCAGCGGAAATGTTTCTTTGGAGGTCACGGATTTTGATGATAAGATGAAGAGCATCGAAGAGCTGGCTGAGAGAAACGGTGGATATGTGGAAAATTCCAATGTGGACAATAACGTATACTACGGAGCCGAAGGCAAGAGCGATAAATTAAAAACCGGAAGCATAACCTTGAGGATACCGGCGGCTAAATTCAGCTCGACCGTGGAAGAGATAAAAACCATGGGTGAGGTCATAAACCATAATACAAATTCTGTAGATATTACCGAACAATATTATGACACAACAACAAGAGTCGAGAATTTGAAAGTGCAGGAGAACAGGCTCAGAGAGCTTGTAGGTATGGCAAAGAATGTAGAGGAGATACTCAAAATTGAAAATGAGCTAAACCGGGTCAGAAGCGATATAGATCTGATGTCAACGGATATAAAGCGGTGGGATAAACAAGTAAGCCTGTCTTCCTTATATGTAAGCTTGAAGGAAATAAAAGCAGGCAAGCTGGAGACATTAAATATTCCTACTATTTGGACAAAAGCTTATAAAGGGTTTTATGGAGCCATAAACAATATACTCAGAGGTGCAGAGGGGCTGTTTATATATGCGGTCACTGCACTCCCGTATATATTTATCCTGGCAATTATTTCGCTTATTTCATATTTAATTCTGCTTAAAGTCCGCCCTAAGAAAATAAAATAGGCTGATAATAGATACTTACCTAATCGGATTCTTCAGAATCCGATTTTTTTAACACAATATAAAGGGTTTTTAGAAAACGTATGGAAATAATAAGATTAAACTAATTTTGGAGGATATTGAGGAATGAAAAAGGATAGTATGATTATAATAGATGGCAACAGCCTCATGCACAGAGCTTTTTATGCTCTACCGCCTTTAACCAATAAAGATGGGCTTCATACAAATGTTATATACGGCTTTGTAAATATGATAAATAAGCTGATTGAAGGCTATAAACCAAAGTATATGGCTATAGCTTTTGATCTTAAAGGGCCTACGTTCAGGCATAAGGAGTATGCAGAATATAAGGCAAAAAGGCTGAAGATGGCAGAAGATATGGCGGAACAAATACCATATCTGAAAAAGGTTGTCGATGCTATGAATATTAAAAGACTTGAAATAGAAGGCTTTGAAGCGGATGATATAATCGGGACACTATCTAAGAAGTCAAGCAAACATGATGTAGATATATTGATAGTTACAGGGGATCGTGACGCTTTTCAGCTTATCGATGAGAACATTCACGTTCTTATGACTAAAAAAGGCATAAGCGAGATGGAGGAATATGATAAGGAAAAGCTTATTTCACAATATGGCGTTACTCCTGAGCAGGTGATCGATCTCAAGGGCCTTATGGGAGACGCATCAGACAATATACCCGGTGTGCCCGGTGTAGGGGAAAAAACTGCTTTAGAGCTCATCAAGCAATTCGGTACAGTTGAGAATCTGCTGGAGAATACTGCAAGCATTAAGAAAAATAAAGTACGCGAGAATGTAGAAAACAATAAAGAAATGGCGCGGCTTTCAAAAAGACTGGCTACCATAGTGACAGAGGTGCCCATAGATGCACCTTTAGAGGATCTTACATATAAAGAGCCGAATTACGAGGCTTTGTATGAATTATACAGCATGCTGAACTTTAAAAGCCTTCTGGATAAAATGAAAAGCTATCCTGCCAGGAAGGAAATTGAAGGCTCACAACAGGATATTGTCGTCAATGAAATCAAAGGGGAAGTTGAGATAAAGCAGCTTTTAGTGAAATTTGCCAAGGAAGGCAGAATCGTTTTTAAGGCTTCTCAAAGCCCTCATGGCGTGCCGGACTATATATATGTGTCTGCTGAAGGCAGGCAATACTCTATTGCTGTTGATGAAATATCAATACCTTTTATTAAAGATGTTATGGAGGACGAAAACATTGAAAAGGCAGGCCATGACATTAAGGTTGACCTGGTATCGTTAAAAAATATAGGCATCAATGTTGAAAATGTGAAGTTTGACAGCATGATAGGAGCATATTTGCTGAATCCGTCAAAGCCTGATTATAAGCTGAGGAATATCTATAGCGAATTTTTCGGAACCGAGATAAAGGATTATGAAAGCAAAGAGGGTGACATCAGGCAAAACTATTGCAGCAGTGTCAAAGCGATTGCCGAATTGATCGATCCCATAAGAGAAAACATAGCAAAGATGAACATGGAGCAGCTTTACAACGAGGTGGAGGTGCCGCTGATAGAAGTGCTGGCAGATATGGAGCATGAGGGCTTCAAGGTAGATAAAGAAAGGCTTTTAGAGCTGTCTGCATTGTATTCGGAAAAGCTTTCAAAGCTCACGGAGGAGATATACGGCTTCGCAGGAGAAGAGTTTAATATCAATTCTACAAAACAACTGAGCGTAATACTATTTGAGAAGCTTATGCTGCCTCCTATTAAGAAAACAAAAACAGGCTACTCTACAGATGTAGAGGTTTTAGAACAGCTTTCCGATAAGCACCCGATCATTGAAAAGCTGCTGGAGTATAGGCAGCTTCTCAAAATAAAGTCAACCTATGTAGAAGGTTTGATCAATATAATAAACGAAAGAACAGGCAAGATACATTCTAAGTTCAATCAGACAGTTACAGCTACAGGAAGGCTCAGCAGCACGGAGCCCAATCTTCAGAACATTCCTGTAAAGACTGAAAACGGCAGAGAGATAAGGAAGGTCTTTGTACCTCAGAATGAAGATTATGTCCTGGTCGATGCAGACTATTCCCAGATCGAGCTTAGAGTTCTGGCTCATATTTCAGGGGATAAAGGCCTGATAAAGTCCTTTATCAACAACGAGGATATTCACAGAAGGACAGCTTCCGAAGTTTTCGGGGTAGATAGCGATCTGGTCAGCCCCCTCATGAGAAGCAGGGCCAAAGCGGTGAATTTTGGGATAGTCTATGGTATAAGCGATTTTGGATTATCCAGGGATTTAAAGATTCCGAGAAAAGAAGCAAAGCTTTATATAGATAATTATTTTGATAGATATCCCTTGGTAAAAAAATATATGGAGGACATTGTAAAAGAGGGCAAGGAGAAGGGATATGTAACTACGATATTAAACAGGATAAGATATATCCCCGAGCTATCTTCTTCCAATGCCGTGCAGAGGAATTTTGGGGAGAGAATGGCTATGAACACTCCCATCCAAGGAAGTGCGGCAGATATTATCAAGATTGCTATGGTAAGCGTTTACAAGGAATTAAAGGCGAGAAGGATGAAATCCAGGCTTATATTGCAGATACACGATGAGCTCATTGTAGAAGCCTATAAGGATGAGGTGGAAGAAGTGAAAAAAATCGTAAAGGAAAAGATGGAAAAAGCCTTTACACTAAGAGTACCTCTTACTGTAGATGTCAATGCCGGTATGAGCTGGTACGATACAAAATAAGGTATTTATAGTATTTTCGGAGGCGATTTGATGATCATTGGGTTAACCGGAGGCATTGCAAGCGGTAAAAGCACAGTTTCTTCTATCCTTAAGCAATTTGGCGCATACATCATAGATGTTGACGAAGTAGGAAGAAGTGTTGTGCAAAAGGGAGAAAAAGCATATAATGAAATAGTTCAGTATTTTGGAGACGAAATATTGCTTCCTAGAGGTGAAATAAATAGAAAAGCACTTGGGCATATTGTTTTTTCTGATGGCGAAAAACTAAGAAAGTTGAATTCTATAACTCACCCTAATATAATTGGGAAAGTCAAAGAAATAATTGAAGAATTCCGAGCTGATGGTGCGGAGGTTATTGTTATAGATGCAGCGATATTGATTGAGATGGGACTGAATTCATTATGTGACAGTGTATGGCTTGTTTCTGTAGATAAGCAGACGCAATTACATAGGCTCATAGAAAGGGATAGATTTTCATATGAAGATGCACAAAACAGGATAAATGCTCAATTCAGCGATGAAAAGAAAGCTGAGCATTCAGACGTAATCATATATAATACAAAAGGCCTGGAAGAGTTGAAGGAAGAAATAAAGCAGTTATGGCATACTGCACTAAGTACAGTCAAAAGGGGAGAAACTGTTGATCAATAGCAGAAAAGCGAGAAGATTATTTGTTATAATATTTGCAGTTATAGTTTTGTACATACTAGGCTTAAACATTCCCAAGCTGTTGAATGCTATATATCCCATCGGGTACAGGGATATTATAGTCAAATATGCTGACTCGTATGGCCTGGACCCATATCTGATTGCTGCCATAATCAAGGTTGAAAGCGGTTATGACAGCTATGCCAGATCCTCTAAAGGGGCTTTGGGTTTAATGCAGATAAAGCCGTCAACAGGGGAGTGGATAGGAGAGAAGCTTAAGGTAACAAATTTTAGCGAGGAAATGTTGTATGACCCGGAGATAAATATAAAAATGGGATGCTGGTACCTGGACTATCTTTTTAAGTATTATGATGGAGATATAAAGTTGGTCCTGGCTGCATACAACGGCGGTCAGGGTAATGTGAGCAAGTGGTTGAAGGACGCCGATTACAGTGATGACGGGGTGACGCTGAAGAACATACCCTTTGCAGAAACGAAGCTTTATGTTGAAAAGATCAACAGAGCGTACAAGATGTACAATAAGATATATAGAGATCTAATTAACAAATGAAAGGAATGAAATTGATTGGCTGAAATAAGAAATTTAGCTGATGTAAAAAAAATTGAATTAGACCCCAACAGGCAAATTCATTCTGCCGGCGAGCAGGAAATTCTGGATGGATATACTACAGATATTTATTTCGTGAGAACTGTAGATATTTTAGACTCTATGGGAATAGCCGATAAGACGGTTACGGCAGAAATCTTTCCAAGGAAACCCGGTATTTTTGCGGGAATACAAGAGGCCTTTAATGCCTTAAAAAATAAAGATCTGGAAATATGGGCGCTGCCGGAAGGTGAAAGCTTCGAAGGCAAAGAAACGGTAATGAGAATTATAGGGTCATACAGGGAGATATGCATATATGAAACAATATTGCTGGGTATCCTTGCAAGCTCCTGCGGCTGGGCGACCGCTGCAAGAGAGTGCAGAGAAGCCTGCAAGGATAAGTCCTTCATCGTATTCGGATCAAGACATGTCCACCCTTCTGTGGCTCCGGTGATGGAAAGAGCTGCTTTTATCGGAGGCGCTAACGGAGTCAGCAATATATTGGCGGCTAAGCTATTAGGCATAGAGCCATCAGGGACTTTACCCCATGCATCGTTTTTGATCGCAGGAGATACTGTGTCGGTTGCTCAGGCATATGACAATACAATGCCTGAAGACCACAAAAGGATTGTTCTTATCGACACATTTAAAGATGAAGCAGAAGAGGCACTGAGGGTAGCAAAGGCTTTGGGAGGAAATCTCTATGGCATCAGACTGGATACTCCCAGCGAAAGAGGAGGAGTGACGGCAGAACTGGTGAAGGAAGTGAGAGCCCGTCTTGATATGGAAGGCTATAATGAAGTGAAGATATTCGTTTCCGGAGGCCTGTACCCTGACAAGATAAAGCTCTTGAGCGAAGCGGGTGCAGATTCCTTCGGAATAGGAAGCTATATATCAGGAGCATCAGCGATTGATATGACCATGGACCTCAAGGAGATTGAGGGTAAGCCTATTGCAAAGAGGGGAAGAATCCCGGGCAGGGTGGAGAATCCTAAGCTTATCAGGCTTAAATAGTATACCAAGGAGAAGAATTATTTTATGAAGCGAAAAATTTTTCCTATAGCATTATTAATCATCATTTTACTTCTTGCGGTATCATGTTCTAAACCTGAAATTCAGGGAGGGACTGAGGTGCACATAGAAGATGAGAAACCGGGCAAAGGCGGAGTGATCAGCATTGGCTGCATTGAACCTTTAACCTTTAATCCTTTGCTGGTAAACAGCAGAAGCTATGGTGATCTCACAAAACTTTTGTTTAATGGACTTGTAGAGTATAATAATGCTTTAAAGCCCGTGCTCGTGCTGGCTGATGATATCAGCTTCGCAGAGGGTACAGGCCAAGCTGTGGTGAAGCTGAAAGAAAACTTGCATTGGAGCGATGGAGTGAGATTGACCTCAGAGGATGTGAAGTTCACTCTGGACACTATAAAAAACTCACCTGATTCCATTTATAAGTCAAAGCTGAATCGCATTATTTCATATCAAACGGTAAATGATGTTACTATAAAAATAAATTTCGGAAATTGGCAATATAGTGCTATGGATTCATTGAGCTTTCCTATAATTCCAAAGCATGTATTTGCTGCAAACCCAAATGCGGCGCCGGTAGGTACAGGCCCTTATAAGGTATCTTCCTACAGCAAGTTGAAGTATATGGAGCTGAAGACCAATGAATACAGCATGCATAATTCGACATCATATATTACTACTATCAGAGTCAATTTTATAAAAGACACAGATTCATTTGACACTGCCTTTCAGTCAGGACAGATAGATATGATTAATGCATCTTCTTATGGATGGGAAAAATATAAAGAATTGCGTAACGTAAATACTTATAGGTACCTTTCCAGGGATTATGAATTTATAGCGGTAAATTTTCAAAACCCTGTACTGGCTGAGGTTGAAATAAGGAAGGCTTTAATGTATGGAATAAACAGAAAGGCCATAATAGAGAAATACCTGTTGGGCAACGCCTCTGTTACTGATACGCCAATAAGAAGCGACTCATGGATGTTTGACGGAGATGTTAATAAGTACACCTACAGCAAGGCGGAAGCTCAATATGCTATAAATAATGCCAAATTTTTGCTGAATGAGAAATCTAATATTTATGAGCGGGAAATAGACGGCAAGAAACAGCAGATTAGATTAACCTTTATAACTAATTCGGAAAATGAATACAGAAAAAAAGCAGCTGAAGACATAAAGAAAAGCCTTGAGGAGATAGGCTTTGTAATCGATTTGAAAATAATGCCCTTTGAAGAAGTAAAAAAGCAAATGGAATCAAAAAAGTTTGATCTGGCACTTGTGGGTATGAGCTTTTCACCGGAAAGTGATTTATATGATTTTCTTCATAGTACGAAAGCTGTTGGGGGAAAAAATTATGGCAGCTATAGCAACCCCAGAGTCGACGCGTTGCTGGAGGAATCCCAGAATTCACAGAGTCAGGAAAGCAAATATATCAGCTACCTGGAGCTTCAGAGGATAATAAAAGATGAGTTGCCGGTTATAAGCTTGTTCTATAAAGAATATGCTTTAGTCATGAGAAGCAAAGTGCGCGGGGAAATTCAAGCTGACAGCGAGAATCTCTTCAGAACTATAAATAATTGGTACATTACCGAGTCATTAAGGCAGGATGAATAAAATGTTATTGACATAAACCTTTGCAGAATATATAATAATCCATGTAGCAGATTTAATAAATGCTTTGCGAGAGTGGCGGAACTGGCAGACGCGCACGTTTGAGGGGCGTGTGGGCAACCATACGGGTTCAAGTCCCGTCTCTCGCACCATATAGAATTTTAGGACTTCAGGGCTTTATAAGCTTTGAAGTCTTTTATTTTTTGAACGTGATAATTATTTCACGTATTTTCTAGCTTTATGAGCTATATAAGATTTATTCTGCAACCAAAGCTCCTGAATTGTATTTTAGACCGTTCTCAATTTACTGATTTTACATGTGCACATTAAAAGGATTTTCATAGCTTTTGTAGAATATTAATACTCATATAAATCATTAAGGTGGTATTATGCTTGCATTAAACTTAGAAATTGAGAATTTTTTTTTCAGGGATATAAAAAAGGATGAATTAGATAAGGTTTTAGAGCTATACAATGATGTTGACGAATCAATTTTTGCTACAGGAATAGATAGACGGCTATCCATAGAGGAGATGGAAGAAAAATATCTGGAGGTTTTGATCAACAGCTATGAATTTTTTATCGGAATTTTTTCTAAGGATAAAGGCGAACTCACTGGGGTAATAAAGGGCCACATAGATTATGACAATAGCGAAGAAGCTTGGATTTCATCATTTTTGATCAAAAAGGATTTTAGAAATACAGGCATAGGCAATAAAAGCATCAATGCTTTTATATCTTTTATGAATAAAACCTATGATGTTAAAAAGGTTTTGGCCGGAGTTATTTCTAAAAACAAGAGAGGCATGGAATTCTGGATAAATGCAGGCTTTCAGCATATAAGGGTTATCAAGGAATATATCAGCCTGAACAACGGTTATGAAGATTTCATCATATTAAAAAAAGATATCAGGACTTTCAATACATAATAACTCCCCTATGTTTTTAGAGGAGCTATTATTTAAAATGTTTTGTTACATTTTTAACATTGTGTATTTATGAATACATATTATTAATTAAAGGAATTTATTATATAATCTTATTGAGGGGAGGATAACAGATGAAGCTTAGGCAAATAAAAGATGCCTTGCAGGCTGATGTGCTATGGGGGGAGGAATCGCTGGATAGGGAGATTTCCTATGCATTCGGTTCTGACTTGATGAGCGATGTTTTAGCCTTTGTAAAAACAGGGACGATTCTTTTGACGGGTCTGATAAATTCTCAGGTTATCAGAACTGCTGAGATGGCTGATGTGAGCGCTATACT
Source organism: Lutispora sp. QWL-02 (assembly GCF_058315355.1). NCBI lineage: Bacteria > Bacillati > Bacillota > Clostridia > Lutisporales > Lutisporaceae > Lutispora > Lutispora sp. QWL-02. The sequence goes on along the minus strand of NZ_CM177762.1, from coordinate 3,471,018 downwards.
TTTTGTAAGAGGCAAGGTTCCCGATGAGGATGTCATAGATCTTGCCAGAGAAAATTCTATAACGATCCTTACGACGAAATATACTCTTTTTACAACTTCCGGAATACTTTATAGCTGTGGATTAAGAGGAATAGAAGCAGAATCTAGGAGATAAAGATATGGGAAATATATCATATGAATTTCAGGTTGAGAAGGATGATTTTGAAAGGGCCGGCGAGGCTTCGAGCAAAATAAAGAAAATTTTGAGACAGCTTGGAATGGATTCAGGAATCATTAGGAGGGTTGCGATAGGAGCATATGAGGCAGAAATAAATTTAGTCATACATTCTTTAGGAGGAATAATTAGTTTCAGTATTGAACCGAAATCAATAACAATAATTGCAAAGGATAGCGGTCCAGGCATTGAGAATGTTGAACTCGCTATGAAAGAAGGATATTCCACCGCCCCTGAGAGGATTAGAGAGATGGGCTTTGGAGCTGGAATGGGGCTGCCAAATATGAAAAAATGCTCAGATAGCTTTAGTATTGAAAGCGTTGTTGGAAAGGGTACTGTAATCACGATGAAAATGATGCTGAAAGATGGTGATTAAATGGGCGAAGAGTATAATCACTCAGTTATATTGCGAGAAGATAGGTGCATAGGTTGTACCGGCTGTCTGAAAGTTTGTCCTACTGAAGCCATAAGAGTGAGAAATGGAAAAGCTAAAATAATTCCTGAAAGATGCATAGATTGCGGTGAATGCATAAAAATATGCCCCAATCATGCTAAGAGCGCCATAACAGACGAATTGAGCATGATCAAAAAATATAAATACAGCATAGCTATACCTTCATTAACTATATATGGACAGTTTCCTTCCAATATCGGCATAAGCGATATGCTGGAAGCCATTAAAAAAATAGGTTTTGATGAAGTGGTTGAAGGCACTGTAGGAGCAGACATATCCATCCATTTGATAAAGGAATACCTGCTCAAAAAACCTGATATAAAGGTTCCTGTAATCAATTCATCCTGTCCGGCGGTTATAAGGCTGATACAAATGAGGTTCCCGGATTTGATCCCCAATATAATCGACATTGAAACACCGATAGAAATAACTGCCAGGATTGCGAAGACAGAGGCATCCAAGAGAATGGGCTTGAGCCTTGAAGATATAGGTGTTTTTTTTATTACTCCATGTACTGCAAGGGTTACGAGCATTAGAAACCCTTTAGGAATAAACAAATCATATGTTAATGGTGCAATTTCCATGAAGGAGATATATGGGGAGATCGTACGGAATTTGGTAACTCATAATACGCCCAATATGGGTACGAGTACAAAGGAATCCCTGTTTTGGCCTATTGCCGGAGGTCAGGCGGAGGCTCTGGATATCGAAAACTATCTTGCCGTAGACGGTATTCATGATGTCATAAGGGTTCTTGAGGAAATAGAACTTGGCAAACTGGAGGATGTTGAGTTTATCGAGTGCTCTGCTTGTACAGGTGGATGTGTAGGCGGACCCCTGGTCATCCAAAATTCTTTTATCGCTAAGAATAGAATAATGAAATATGCAAGAAATATAAAAGATACCAAGCATACTGAAGAAGAACTGAACAAGTTTATAGAGATGTATGAAAGCGGGTTTATCAGATTGACGGAAAAGATAGAGCCTAAACCTGTTATGATGTTAGATAAGGATATAGTCAAGTCCATTCAAAAGATGGAGTTTGTTACCGAGATACTAAAGGGACTGCCTGGTTTGGATTGCGGCATATGCGGTTCTCCAACCTGCAGAGCTTTTGCAGAGGATATTGTAAAAGGAGAGAACAGCAGGGCAATATGTATGATTAAAACCATGAACGGCTTTAAAAATAGAAAAAGTTAGAGGAGTGCATTTCAGATGACGGTCAGAGAAATGTGTGAAAGATTGGAGCTTAAACCTTTAACCGGAGAATGCGGGATGGACCGGGAGGTAAGCGGTGCTTACATTTGCGATCTTTTGAGTTGGGTTATGTCTCATGCTCAGAAGGGAGATGCATGGATCACTATTCAAACTCATACTAATATTGTTGCGGTAGCTGCTTTGCTTGAGCTTTCTTCCGTTATTATAGCTGAGGCTGCAGAGGTAGAGGAGGATACGATCAAAAAAGCAATTGATGAGGATATACCGGTGCTGGTTTCCAATAAAAGCGCTTTTTTGATAGCTAAAGGATTATTAAATGCCGGATTAGGTAAATAGTATGAAATTCGCAGTTGATTTGCATATTCATTCTGCTTTATCGCCTTGCGGCGATGAAGATATGACTCCTAATAACATAGTTAATATGGCACTGATAAAAGGCTTGGATATAATAGCAGTGACGGATCACAACAGCGCAGCAAATTTGCCTGCGATTCTTGAGGTTGGCAAAAAACAGGGGCTTATGATTGTGCCGGGCATAGAGGTTCAGACAAAAGAAGAAGTGCACATCATATGTCTTTTTAGGACTCTTCAGAGCGCTTTGAAGCTTGATGAGATCATATATAATTGTCTGCCCGATATGCCAAACAATGAAGAGGTTTTTGGCCGGCAGCTCATTATGAACTCCGAAGACCAAATTATAGGCAAGGCAGACAAACTGCTTATATCTTCATGTGCTTTATCCGTAAATGATGTTTTTATTCTGACTAACGGCTTAGGCGGGGTATGCATACCTGCACATGTAGATAGGCCTGCATATAGCATAACTGCCAATCTCGGATTTATTCCGCCTTCGCTGAAGGTTAAGACTGTGGAGCTTTCAAAAAAAGATAGTCCGGAGATCATAATGAAAAGGCATCCTTTTTTAAAGAAGTACGATTATATCATATCCTCAGATGCCCATTATCTATGGGACATAAGCGAGAGAGAGTTTTTTGTCGAAATGGAATTTCTCAGTTTTACAAACTTATTCGATATATTATGCCCAAATCAAAAAAAATTATAATTAATTTTAAATATTGTTAAATTTTTTATTTAGTTATGTTACAATAAAAAATAGGGTTAATAATTGACAGTTTTTTGTCAATATATACAATGTATTTTAGGGAGGGGACTCTTTAATGAACGAGCTTGAAATGAAAGAAAAAATGGAGAAGCTGGACCGGATAATTGAAAACCATAGAGACCAGCAAGGAGGCTTAATGCCTGTTCTTCATGAGACTCAAGAGCTTTTTGGATACATTCCTGAAGAGGCTCAAAAGAGAATATCAAAAGAACTAAACATTCCAATGGCGGAAATCTACGGAGTAGCAACTTTTTACTCCAGATTTACGCTCAAGCCTAGAGGTGAGCATACAATAGGTGTATGTTTGGGGACGGCTTGTTATGTAAAAAATGCTCAATTAGTTTTTGAAAGACTCCAAAAAGAGCTTAAAGTTAAACCGGGAGGGACTACTGCAGATAACAAATTCACGCTGGAGGCTACCAGATGCCTGGGATGCTGCGGACTTGCGCCTGTTATGATGATAGGAGAAGACGTATACGGCAAGCTTGTTCCCGATGATATACCGGATATATTGAAAAAGTATCAATAGTAGGTTTTATCATGAAGGAATTGTCTCTTCATATACTTGATATCATTCAAAATTCTATTGCTGCGAAGGCCAGCTTAATTACTATAAATATTGTTGAAGATTTAACGACAGATGTTTTCTCTATTGAAGTGATCGATAATGGACAAGGAATGGACAAGGAATTAGCAGAAAGAATAAAAGATCCTTTTATTACGGGGAGAAAAACCAGAAAGGTAGGCTTGGGAGTGCCTTTGCTCTATATAGCATGCACTCGATGTCAAGGAAATTTGGAGATTCAGTCCGATAAAGGAAAAGGCACCAAAGTTATTGCCTGGTTCAAGCATAGTCATATAGACAGGGCACCGCTGGGAAATATGATTGACACTATAATTGCTATAGTGATAGGCAATCCGGAGATAGATATTATATATAATCATAGAATAAATGAAAACGAGTTTAATTTTGATACCAGGGAAATAAAGCATATTTTAGGGGAAGTACCTATCAATGAGCCTCAGGTTATCTCATGGATAAAGGGATTTTTGGAGGAAGGTCTCAATAGTTTAAATGGAGGTGCAAGAATATGAAATCAATTAAAGATTTAGAGGAAATCAGAAAAAGAACCTATGATACAATCAATTTAAGAAAAGATCAACCAGGAACCAGAGTAGTTGTGGGCATGGCTACATGCGGCATTGCGGCAGGAGCCAGACCGGTTCTTTTGGCCATTATGGATGAGATAAAGAAAAATGAACTGGCAGATGTTGTCGTTGCACAAACCGGATGCATCGGTATGTGCAGGCTCGAGCCTATTGTAGAAGTATATAAGCCGGGAGAAGAAAAAGTGACCTATGTAAAAATGAATGCTTCGAAAGCTATCAGGGTAGTAAATGAGCATGTTATGAAAGGCAAGATTGTTCAAGAATACACTGTAGGAGCAGAAGAAAACTAATAGATTTAAGGTTAGCAAACAATGAGGAGGTAATATGGAATGAAAATGTATCGCTCCCATGTCATGATTTGCAGGGGAACCGGCTGTTCATCTTCTAATTCGGAGCAGATAGCAAAAAATTTTGAAGAGCAAATCAAACTGCATGGTCTTAATGAGGAGGTAATTGTTGAGAGAACCGGCTGCTTTGGCTTATGCGCTCTTGGACCGATAGTCATCATATATCCTGAAGCTTCTTTCTACAGCCTTGTTAAGCCTGAAGACATAGAAGAAATCGTAAAGGAGCATCTTGTAAAGGGGAGAGTCGTTAAGAGGCTTCTTTATGCTGAGACTGTTGCGGAAGACAGAATAAAATCAATAAATGAAGTAAACTTCTATAAGAAGCAGCACAGGGTTGCACTAAGAAATTGCGGTGTTATAAACCCTGAAAATATAGATGAATATATAGCTTTTGATGGATATAAGGCTCTGTCAAGGTGCTTGACCGAGCTAAAGCCTGAAGAAGTTATTGATATAATAAAGAGATCGGGACTCAGAGGCAGAGGCGGCGCCGGCTTCTCAACAGGAATGAAATGGGAGTTCACTGCAAAAGCACAAGGTGATATAAAGTATGTATGCTGCAACGCTGACGAAGGAGACCCGGGAGCATTCATGGACAGAAGCGTTCTGGAAGGAGACCCCCATTCCGTATTAGAGGCTATGACAATAGCAGGCTATGCTGTTGGAGGCAGCCAGGGCTATATATATGTCAGAGCCGAATATCCAATTGCGGTTAAACGCCTTGGAATAGCCATAAATCAGGCAAGAGCTTATGGCTTGCTTGGGAAGAATATATTAGGAACAGACTTTAGTTTTGATATAGAATTGAGACTTGGAGCAGGAGCTTTCGTGTGCGGCGAAGAAACAGCCTTGCTGGCTTCCATAGAAGGACAAAGAGGAATGCCCAGGCCGAGACCTCCTTTCCCGGCAGTTAAAGGCTTGTTTGGGAAGCCTACTTTGTTGAATAACGTTGAAACCTATGCCAATATTTGCCAAATAATCAATAACGGACCGGAATGGTTTGCTTCTATGGGAACAGAAAAATCAAAGGGTACTAAGGTATTTGCACTTGGCGGAAAGATCAATCATACAGGTTTGGTTGAGGTTCCCATGGGTACAACCATGAGAGAAATAATACATGAGATAGGCGGAGGCTGCCCCAACGGCAAAGCCTTTAAAGCCGCTCAGACAGGCGGACCGTCAGGCGGCTGCATACCTGCATCGAAGCTTGATGTGCCCATAGATTATGATAACCTGACTGCTCTCGGTTCCATGATGGGGTCCGGCGGACTTATCGTTATGGACGAAGATAACTGCATGGTTGATATAGCTAAGTTCTTCTTGGAATTCACTGTAGATGAATCCTGCGGAAAATGTACGCCTTGCAGAGAAGGTACTAAGAGAATGTATGAAATACTGGAGAGAATCACAAAGGGCAAAGGAGAAGAAGGCGACATCGCAAAACTGGAAACCCTTGCAAAAAATATTAAGAACTCAGCTCTTTGTGCATTGGGACAAACTGCCCCCAACCCCGTATTATCTACATTAAGATACTTCAGAGATGAATATGAAGCTCATATAAGAGAAAAGAGATGCCCTGCAGGCGTATGCCAGGCGTTACTGCAATACAAGATTTCTGAAGAAAAATGTAAAGCCTGCGGAATTTGTGCAAAACAATGTCCTGTATCAGCAATATCAGGTAAGCCTAAGACTCCATATGTTATTGATCAGGAAAAGTGCATAAAATGCGGCGCTTGTATGGAGAAATGCCCCTTCAAGGCTATTTCCAGAGGATAATATAATAAATAATATTTATATTTACAGGTCGGCAGGGCTAATTCGGCTCAGCCGGCCTTTTGCGTCTATATCAATTATTAGAGGTGATTCTGGAGTTTCGCAGCATATTTTTTTTGTTTCATCAACAAGCTTCAATATTTCAGGCCAAGCTTTTTTTGTTCCGAGGAGCAATAGAGGAACTCCTATTGTATCTATTCCAAGGCCTCTGGAAAAAAAGCCTCCGAAGGTCATAGGCAAGGGTACTGTGGGAGAAGTATTTATAAATAAAAAGCTTTCCTTTATTCCGCATTCGCTGTATAAGCTCAGCAGCAGGCTTCTCATAGCAGGCACCAATGCTTTTGAGGTGCCCCTTCCTATAGTATAGACACTGTTTCCGTACTCATCTTTGCCATGGAATATCAGCCTGCCCATATCCTTGTACGTCAATTTGTTGAAATATTTAAGATTTAAAATTTCTTCATCACAAGGTACTCTATCAGAAGGCAGGAATTTCATATGAACTGCGGAGCTTAAAATTGAAGAATGTGTGCCACCATAGCAATTGTAGATTATTACCATATAAATTGAGTCACTCCCTTAGAATACTGTTAATAATGATTAGCATTAGTAACAGAGGCGATTATTATTCTATACAATGCTTTTGTTTTAGATTGTGATGAAATCACATGCATATTTTTACAGTGATTGAATTTATGTTTATAAAGCATTATAATTTAGTAAGTATAAAAAACAGGCTCTAAAGGACTTATTGACAAAGCTAACGTTTGTTAAATAATAAACTTTTTGTATTTCATGGGCTGAAAAGGATTTCAGGTAAGGGTGTCGAATAAGAACAATTTGTGGGTTTGTTCTAAAATTACATTATTAATTTTGTAATTCTTTTATAATATAAGGGGTGAGTTAAATGAACATAAGAACGCTTTCCTTTAAAGGAGGAACTCATCCGCCACACAGCAAGGAAGCAACAGAAAAACTGGCCGTTATAAAGGCCAAATCACCGGAGGTTGTTGTAATACCAATGCAGCAGCATATAGGTGCACCTTGCGAGCCAACTGTCAAGGTTGGTGATGAAGTAAAGGTTGGGCAGAAAATTGGCGAGGCTAAAGGTTTTGTGTCATCTCCGATACACTCAAGTGTATCCGGAAAAGTGATTTCAATAGAACCCAGACTTTATTCAGGCGGAACCAAAACAACCTGTGTCGTAATTGAAAACGATATGCAGGAAATATTATCGGAGACTGTTACACCTAAAGGAGAACTTGAAAATCTGTCATCAGAACAGCTGAAGGAAATTATCAAGAATGCCGGAATGGTAGGCATGGGTGGAGCAACCTTCCCTACTCACGTAAAGCTGGCTTTGCCTCCGGGAAAAACAGTTGATACGGTAATATTAAACGGTGCAGAATGCGAACCCTATTTGACATCCGATCATAGGCTGATGCTGGAAAACCCGAAAGCAGTTGTGTTCGGTTTAAAAGCTCTTATGAAGGCTTTAAATGTCGATAAAGGTTTTATAGGCGTGGAGACAAATAAGCCTGATGCGCTGGAAGCAATGTATAATGCTGCAAAGGATGAAAAAGGCATTGAAGTTGTAGCCCTCAAGACCAAGTATCCTCAAGGAGCGGAGAAGCAGCTGATATATGCCTGCACAGGAAGAGAAGTGCCGAGCGGCGGGCTCCCTGCGGATGTAGGTGTTGTAGTGAACAATGTAGGAACTGCCGCTGCCGTAGCTGATGCTGTCAGGACAGGGATGCCTTTGATTCAAAGGATTGTGACCGTGACGGGTAAAGGTGTGAAAACTCCGAAAAATTTATTAGTCAAAATTGGGACATCCTTCAGAGAAGTTATTGATGAATGCGGCGGATTTTCCGGAAGCGTAGGGAAAGTGATTGCAGGCGGTCCCATGATGGGTATTGCTCAGTTTTCTATAGATATACCGGTCATTAAAGGAACCTCAGGCATATTGGTTTTGGCAGAAGAGGATGCAAAGCTGCCTGAGCCTTCAAATTGCATCAGATGCGGAAAATGCGTAACGGTATGCCCTATCAACCTTATGCCTTTGCATATAAGCAATTACTCTCTTCAAGATAAATTTGATCAAGCCGAGGAAGTAAATGCTATGGACTGCATAGAATGCGGCTCCTGCTCTTTTGTGTGCCCTGCAAAGAGACCTTTGGTGGATTCTATCAGGGTTGCTAAAAGAGAGATTCTGGCTAAGCGCAAAAAAGCGCAGTCCAAGTGATGGGAGGTATTATGTTGGATAGTGCTATGTTTAGAGTGACTTCTTCTCCTCATATAAGATCGGGAGAGACTACTCAAAGAATAATGTTGGATGTAATAATAGCTTTGATGCCTGCGCTGTTTGCAGGAGTATTTTACTTTGGTATGAGAGCACTGATTGTAGCTTTGATTGCAGTTGTATTTGCGGTAGGAACAGAAGTTGTGATGCAGAAGGTATTGAAAAGACCTGTTACGATTAATGATTTAAGTGCAGTTGTAACGGGCTTACTATTGGCTTTCAATGTGCCGTCTACAGCACCCTGGTGGCTGGTTGCCATAGGTTCAATATTTGCCATTGCAGTAGTAAAACACTGCTTTGGAGGATTAGGCCACAATTTTATGAATCCTGCTTTGGCGGCCAGAGCATTATTGCTGGCTTCCTGGCCTGTGAGAATGACCTCATCAGCGTTTTTAGCACCGGGAGCTGATGCTGTGAGCACAGCTACTCCTTTGGCCTTAATAAAAGGAGGCATGAGCTTCGTGAACGGCGCACCTGTTGCAGCAGCAGGAGAGGCGGCTGGACAAGCATTGCCTTCAATCTGGAATTTATTCATCGGTAATGTAGGCGGATGTATAGGAGAGACTTCTGCGCTAGCTCTTTTGGTAGGCGGATTGTATCTCGTATACAGAGGAGTTATCAGCATCAGAATACCAGGGGTTTATATTGGGACGGTAGCTGTACTGTCATTTATACTTGGAGGGTTTAACCCATACTATCCTATATATCATATATTTGCAGGCGGATTGTTTCTGGGTGCATTTTTTATGGCAACTGACTATGCTTCAAGTCCTATGACTGCAAAAGGTCAAATAGTTATGGGAATAGGTGCAGGTATTTTAACCGTATTGATAAGATTTTTTGGTGCCTATCCGGAAGGAGTTTCATATTCTATACTTTTGATGAATGTTGCAACTCCTTTGATAGATAGATTTACCATGCCCAAAAAATTTGGGGAGGTGAATAAAAGTGCGTGATTATATAAGGCTTACAGGGGTGCTTCTTATTGTATGTGTGATCGCAGCTGCAGTATTGGGCGCCACGAATTATATTACCGTCGATAAAATTGCTGAGCAGGCTGTTAAAGCAAATGATGAAGCCAGAAGAAACGTGCTTTCTCAAGCTGAGGATTTTGAAAAAATCAAAGGGGATAAGATTGCTGAGATCCTATCTAAAGCAGAATATGACAGCATAAGAGAAGTTTATGAGGCAAAAGCAGGCGGCAACGTTGTAGGCTATGCTATAAAAACCTCGCCTAAAGGATATGGCGGCGAGATAGAAGTTATGGTCGGTGTTGATATCGAAGGAAAGGTTTCCGGCATCAAGGTTGGAAACAACAGCGAAACGCCGGGTCTTGGCAAAAACGCAACCACACCTAAATTTCAAGATCAGTTCAAGATGAAAAATTGGAATGATGGCATTAAGGTAATAAAAAATGGTACTCCAAAAGATAATGAAGCAGTTGCTATTGCCGGTGCTACCATAACATCAAGTGCAGTAACAAAAGGTGTTAATCAAGCACTCAATCTGGCGAAGGAATTATCCGGCAAATAAGTATTTTGGAGGTGAAAGCAATGAAACTGTGGAAAGATTTTACAAATGGTATAGTTAAAGAAAATCCTACCTTCAGACTGGTTCTGGGGACCTGCCCCACCATGGCCGTCACTACGGCAGTATTTAACGGTATAGGCATGGGGATTGCTGCTACAGCAGTTCTGATCGGTTCCAATCTGATAATATCTTTGATAAATAAAATTGTGCCAAGCGAGGTTAGAATACCTATTTATGTAGTAGTTATCGCTACTTTCGTTGGAGCAGTGGAAATGCTTATAAAGGCCTTTTCTCCTGCATTGGACAGCGCATTAGGAATATTTATTCCTTTAATCGTTGTAAACTGTATAATCCTAGCAAGGGCCGAATCCTTTGCATCGAAAAATCCGCCGCTGAACTCGATAATGGACGGACTTGGAATGGGTATTGGATTCACTTTGGCTCTTACTTTTATGAGTTCCATAAGAGAAATATTGGGTGCAGGTACATTCTTGGGGATGCCTCTGTTCGGAGCAGCCTTTGAGCCTGCATTGATTTTGATTTTACCGCCTGGAGGCTTTTTGGTGTTCGGTTTGAGCATAGCATTAGTAAATAAGCTTACGGCGAAAAAAGCGTAGGGAGGGGACGATAATATGAAGCTTATAATAATACTTCTAAGTGCAATATTTGTCAATAATTTTGTTCTCTCCAGGTTTTTAGGCATATGTCCTTTCCTTGGAGTTTCCAAAAAAGTTGAAACAGCTCTTGGAATGGGTTTGGCAGTAACATTTGTTATGGCATTGGCATCGGTTATGACCTGGATAGTTCAATATTTTATTTTGGAGCCTTTGCACATCGCATATTTGCAGACAGCGGCTTTTATACTTGTAATAGCCGGTCTTGTACAGTTTGTTGAAATGGTAATAAAAAAGACGAGTCCCACATTATATCAGGCTCTTGGCGTATATCTCCCATTGATAACAACCAACTGTGCCGTATTGGGCGTTGCCATATTGAACATTGAGAGCGGCTACAATTTGATTGAAACTTTGATAAACGGTGTGGGTGGGGCCCTGGGCTTTACTCTTGCGATTGTATTATTCGCAGGAGTAAGAGAGAGGCTTGACACAGCCCCATATCCAAAGGGTTTGGATGGCTTCCCTATAGCTCTCATTACTGCCAGCTTGCTGTCAATAGCCTTTTTTGGCTTCAGCGGCCTGCTGTAATGAGTATACTTTAGAAAGAGGTGAATTGCCTTGATAAATAATTTATTATGGCCGGTAATTACGCTTGGCGGACTTGCAGTGTTTTTCGGTATAGTTCTGGCCTACGCCTCAAAAAAATTTGCTGTAGAGGCAGATCCTAAGGTTGGGGAAGTCAGGTTTGTTTTGCCGGGTGCAAACTGCGGCGGCTGCGGATTTGCTGGCTGTGATGCTCTCGCAGAAGCAATTGTTAGAGGAGAAGCTCCTGTCAATGCTTGCCCTGTAGGAGGATCTGAACTGGCTAAAAAAGTGGCTGAAATCATGGGAGTCACGGCGGAAGATACTGAAAGAATGGTAGCAAGAGTAATTTGCGGCGGCGATTGTGATAATGCAAAAGAAAAATATGAATACCAGGGTATACAAGACTGCAAAGCAGCGGAGATGCTGGCAGGAGGAAGCAAAAGCTGCCGCTTTGGCTGCACAGGCCTTGGAACCTGTGAAAGGATATGCCCCTTTGATGCTATACATGTGGTGAATGGAGTGGCAGTAGTTGATGACACAAAATGTACCGCATGTAAAAAATGTATTGAAGCATGTCCTAAACATATAATAGAGCTAGTGCCTGTTTCGAGGCAGGTAAGAGTTTTATGCAAAAATACAGATAAAGGCAAGGCAGTTGTCGAAGTCTGCAAGGTAGGCTGCATAGGATGCCAGAAATGTGTTAAAGCATGTCAATTTGATGCTATGACCTTTGACAATAATTTGGCTAAAATAGATTATAGCAAATGCACAAATTGCATGGTATGCGCAGAGGTATGTCCTACAAAAACCATATATGCGGATTTCGGCAACAGAAAGAAAGCCTTTATAAACGAGGATCAATGCATAGGCTGCACCATATGTGCAAAAAATTGCAAATTCGAGGCTATTGAGGGCGAGCTTAAGCAAAAGCATAAGGTATTGGAAGATAAGTGTACCGGCTGCGGACAATGTGCGGCAAAATGCCCTAAAAAATGTATTGATATGATATGAGGTTAGAGAGCGGATACGGTTGTATCCGCTCTTTCCATCATTTGCAATATGCATTATTTCATTGAAGTTATGAATCATAAATGATAAACTTAAATGGAGGATTTTGACCGAATCCATTGAATAATGGCGTATAACTATATTAGATTAAGTTGGGGGTGTTTTTATGATGAGAAACACTGGAAGAAACGGCTGGATACTGCTGCTCATACTCATATGCGGTGTTGTTGTCGGAGGATTTATTGGAGAAATACTAGGAAACTATATTCCCATTTTAAAATACGGATATAACTTGGGAGTGAGCCCTCATACTTATGACCTCAGAGTCATTAAACTAACCTTCGGTCTTACTTTTAACATCAATATGTTTTCAATACTGGGAATAATAATAGCTATATTAGTGTTCAGAAAAATGTAGGTGAAAGCATATGCGGATCATACTTGCTTCAAATTCTCCCAGAAGAAGAGAGATATTGTCACAATTGGGAGTTCAATACGATGTCATACCCTCAGATTATGAAGAAAAATCGGAAAATAATAATCCTTATGAGCTTGTGATGCTATTTGCAGAGAATAAAGCAAAAAGCGTTGCTGAATCTATAAAGGAAAAAGCTTTGGTAATAGGAGCCGATACGATAGTATATAAGGATGAGGTAATGGGCAAGCCCAAAAGCAAGGCTGATGCAGCCGGCATGCTTAAAAAGCTCAGCGGATCAACACACAGTGTTATTACCGGCATATCTGTCATTCAAACACCTGAAATGAAAATAATCACTGATTATGAGGAGACTATAGTCAGATTTAAAGATATTTCAGAGAGCGAGATAGATGCTTATGTCAGATCAGGAGAACCCGCGGATAAGGCCGGAGCATACGCAATTCAAGGCTTGGGCTCATTATTGGTGCAAGGAATAGAAGGCTGCTATTTTAATGTTGTCGGGCTTCCGGTATACAAGCTGTCCGTTATACTTGAAAGGTTGGGTTATAAGATTCTTAACCGGGATTCTAATGCAATATTTTGTTGTCCTGACTGATATAAGAGTGCATTGCGGGGGGACTTAGAGTTTGTTAGTTTTGATGCAACCCTATGCAAGCTTACAAAGTCTTAGTGATGGAGCTCTCGCAATCGTTATCAGTTAGGATAACGGTAAAATAGGGGGTGGATTTTGTGAAGGATACTGTAAAGAATATCACTATCGCTGAATTGCCCGAAAGCGAAAGACCAAGGGAAAAAATGTTTAGAAAAGGTCCTAAAGCGTTATCAAATGCAGAATTATTGGCAATAATACTAAGGACTGGAATAAAAAATCAAAGCGCCTTATCCATTGCATACAACATTCTGTCGGAGCATAACGGTTTAAAGTTTCTTGCCAATGCCACCGTAGAAGAATTGAGCCAGATGGAAGGTGTGGGATTAGCCAAGGCAACCCAGCTTATGGCTGTTGCAGAGCTGGGCAAGAGAATATCCCAGTATGGGGCGGAGGATGATGCTTACATAAGATGTCCCAAGGATGCTGCTGATATATTGATGGAAGAAATGCGATATCTCAATAAAGAATATATGAAGGTGATATTGCTGAATATTAAATGCAAGGTCATCAGCATAGAAGAGATATCCATAGGCAGCTTGAATTCTTCCCTAGCCCACCCGCGGGAAATATTTGTGCCTGCTGTAAAAAAATCCAGTGCCGCAATAGTGATGGCTCATAACCATCCCAGCGGTGATCCAAGCCCCAGCAGGGACGATATAGATCTCACCAAAAGGATATCTGAGGCAGGTAAAATATTGGGCATAGAGCTTTACGATCATATAATAATAGGAAATGGAATTTATGTAAGTCTAAAAGAAAAAAATCTTTTCTGACCAAGGAGGAAAAATAGCAAATGAGTTTATTTAACGCTTTCTCAAAGGATATAGCAATAGATTTAGGTACAGCCAACACATTGGTATACTTAAAGGGTAAGGGTATAGTTATCAGAGAACCCTCGGTAGTAGCCATAAATACAGAAAATGATTCAGTAAAAGCAGTGGGAGAGGAAGCCAAGCAAATGATTGGCAGGACACCGGGGCATATTGTGGCAATAAGACCTATGAAGGATGGTGTAATTGCTGATTTTCATATCACTCAGAGTATGTTAAAATATTTTATAAGGCAAGTATCCAAAAATATTGCCATAGGAAAGCCAAGAGTATTGGTAAGTGTACCTTCAGGCACAACTGAAGTAGAAGAGCGTGCTGTAATAGAAGCTGCACTCCAGGCAGGAGCCAAGGTAGCCAAGATTATAGAAGAGCCTATGGCGGCAGCTATAGGTGCGGGTCTGCCGGTTGGCGAGCCGACGGGAAGCATGATTGTAAATATAGGCGGAGGGACTACAGAGATAGCTATAATATCTTTAGGCGGTATAGTTACAAGCAAATCTATCAGATCCGCAGGGGATAAATTTGACGAGGCGATAGTAAGCTATGTTAAAAGAAATTATAATCTTGCTATCGGATTGAGAACGGCGGAAGAGGTAAAAATAAACATAGGGTCTGCTTATCCTATGGAAACGGAAGAATCTATGCAGATAAGAGGAAGGGATCTGGTGTCCGGTCTTCCTAAAACGATTCAGGTGACTTCCACAGAAATATTGGAAGCTCTGAGGGAACCTGTCGGAGCTATCATAGAAGGAGTGAAATCTACTCTTGAAAAGACCCCGCCTGAATTAGCATCGGATATCATGGACAGAGGAATAATGGTTTCCGGAGGAGGAGCCAATTTGAAAGGTATAGATGCCTTGATAAGAAAAGAAACAGGTATGCCTGTTCAAATTGCCGACACTCCTTTGGACTGTGTGGTTATGGGAGCAGGGAAGGCATTGGAGCAATATGAACAAATCAATAATTCACCTTACAATGGGAAATATAGGAGATAGCTTTGGAGCGTGAACCGCATGAGGTTTTTAAAAAATAAATTGGCTGTTGTTACTGTAATTATTTCTTTTGCTTTGATAATTACAGTAGCTTTTACTGCCAAAGGCAGGACAAGACCTACAGCCTTTGAATCGATAATAGGCAGTGCAATTAATCCGGTACAGAAGGTATTCTTTAAAACAGGCGAGTTTTTTAAAAACACCTTTAGTACCTTATTTGAATTGAAGAATATGAAAAAGGAAAATGAGGCTTTAAAAGAAGAAAATACAAAACTTAGGGAAGAAAACAGAAAGTTGTATCAGATGGCTCTGGAAAATAAAAGGCTGAGCGAATTGCTGGAGTTTAAGGAATCGAACCCTCAGTATAAATATATAGGCGCCGGTATCACGGGAAAAGATCCGGGAAATTGGTTCGATATATTTACTATAGACAAAGGAACCAAGAGCGGTATAGAGGTAAATGACTCAGTAATCACAGGACAAGGCCTGGTAGGCAGGGTAATCGAAGTAAGCCCTAATTACTCCAAGGTGATGGCTATTATTGATGAGCGAAGCTCAATCAGCATCATCGTAAACAGAACCAGGGATACAGGCATAGTATCCGGAAACGTAAACTCTGAACTTATTGCAGTGATGCCCCTTGAATCTGATATCATTAAAGGCGATGACATTATCACCTCTGATTTCAGCACCTTTCATAAAGGCTTATATATTGGCAAAGTTGAAAGCGTTGAAAAGCAGGAAAGAAAATTGCAGAAGCTTGTTAAAATAAAGACATCAGTTGATTTTAAGAGACTTGAGGAAGTATTTGTAATTAAAAATGCCAATGCTTTAGATTAGTTGCTGATATTGGGTTATATAGGAGAATGATTGTGAGAACTTTAATCATAAGTTTATTGATATTATTAAATTTTATATTAGAATCCACTCTTTTTCAATATACGAGAATTTTTGGGGTCAAGCCTGATTTTACAATCATTTTGATCACTTCTTATGCAATAATGCAGGGAAGTGCAGCCGGCAGCTTTATTGGACTTGCCTCAGGCTTGCTTCAGGATTTATTTTTTGGAAGCGCCATGGGGGTAAATGGCCTTTCCTATATGCTTACAGGTTATCTCATAGGACAGTCCAATGAAAATGTATTCAAGGACAGCTTCGTTCCTTCCATCATTTTTAACATCGGAGCTGTTTTTGTATATCAGCATTTGTTCTTTTTGATAACTTACTTCAGCAAGAATAATATTTCGTATATCTATGCCCTTATTAACATAATGATCCCTCAAAGCATATACAATGCAATACTAGGTCCTATAGGCTACAGATTATTATATAAGCTGGATGAAAAAAGCTTCATGGATAATAAAATATACTAATTCGGGTGGTATATAATGTTAAAAAAATACTTTAGCAATAGATTGAATATAATAAAGCTCTTCACAATGCTGATTTTTTTTGTCATGCTTTTTAAGCTGGCAGAGCTTCAGATAGTAAAAGGCGACTATTATAAGAAGAGATCTGAAACGGTAAGGACAAGGAACATAAATATCACCGCTCCCAGAGGCAATATAGTCGACAGGTACGGAAAAATATTAGCAGGCAACAAGCAGAGCTATTCCATCAGCATTTTAAAAGCAGCTACACCGGATGAAACAATAAATGATATAGCGCTGACAGTAATAAATATTTTGGAGCAAAATGGTGACAAATATAAAGATGAAATTCCTATACTCATGAACCCCATTAGATTTACATTTCAAGATGAAGAGGAGCAATGGAAGGAGAAATATAACATTCAGGGGACTGCTTCTCCTTTACAAGCTTTTAAAAAGCTGCGGGAAGACTACAGCATTTCACAGGATACAATAGATATCGAAGCCTATTCAATATTGAGAGACGAATATGAAGTTGAGCTGCCATTTAAAGTGGATGAGTATCAATACAGCTTTAAAAAGGATGAAAATAAATGGAAAAAGAATAATGGGTTTATGGAAAGTGATACAGCCCTGGATGTATTCAATCAGCTTGCTGCTAAATATAAAATTGATATGACCAAGTATTCGGAAGAAGAAGCAAGAAAGATCATGGCGGTAAAATATCTGCTTAAGCAGAATAAATATCCTGCCTATGAACCTATCGAAATTGCGGCCAATATAAATGATGAGACCAGAGCGATGATTGAAGAGAATAAGATTTTTTTGCCGGGGGTTCAAATAATGGATAAGCCTCTGCGAAAATATCCTGAAGGAGATTTTGCTTCACATATACTCGGGTACCTGGGAAAGATAAGCTCAGACCTGGAAGAGTTGACTCAGAAGGGTTACACACCCCAAGATATGATAGGCAAGTCGGGTATTGAGTACAGCATGGAGGAGCATTTAAAAGGCAAGGACGGTTCAAAGCAAATTGAAGTAGATGCAAGAGGGACTTTAATAGATACCATCGATGAGATTGAACCTGTTCCGGGTGATACGGTGGTGCTCACCCTAGGCTCCAGACTGCAGAAGGTTGCTGAGGAATCTCTTAGGAAGACTATTGAGGAATCGAGAAGCAAAAAACCCTATCCTCAAACCTTTTCAGGCGCAGTGGTAGCCATGGATGTTAATACAGGAGAAATTCTGGCCATGGCCAGCGAGCCCAAATTTGACCCTAATCTCTTTGCTTCAGGAATAAGCAATAAAGATTGGAAATCCATGCAGCCTTTAACAGATGACAGATATGCGCCAAAACCGCTGATAAACAATGCTATATCTTATCCGCTGCCTCCGGGCTCCACCTTTAAAATGCTTACCGCAACGGCAGGACTCGCTGAGAATAAGATTAATACCAGGGAATCCATCGTATGCAGAGGCAGGTATACTGTTATACCCGGTGTTTCCCCTTCTGACTCTCACGGAGCGGTGCATGGCGCAACGAATGTCATAAATGCGATCAAACAATCCTGCAATTACTTCTTTTTTGAAACCGGAAGGAGGCTTGGAGGAGAACTGTTTGAAAAGTATGGGGAGAAATACGGCTTTGGTCAGTATACAGGAATTGAATTGCCCTTTGAAGCCAAAGGAATGATAGAAGGCCCTGCACATAAGCAAAGCATTTATGAAGGGTATATAGAAAGTTATCTTACCTATACAGTGAAGCTTCAAGATGCTGAGGCCAAAAAGGAAATAAAAGCCATGATCTATGAGAAGCCTTCAGAAGGACAAACAAGCTATCAGTTTTATAGGGATATGAAAAAGAGGATTAGAGAGCTTGGGGTAACAGAAGACAAAGCAATCGATAAAATTATTTGGTATATAACAGAGAGCAAATATCGTCCCGGGGATGTGCTGAATGCGGCTATAGGACAGGGGCTGAACAATGTCACTCCCATACAGCTGGCAGCCTATGTTGCAACGGTAGCCAACGGCGGCACCAGATACAAGCCCTATATTGTAAGCAAAGTAATTGCCCACGATGGAAGCATAAAAGTGGAAAAGAAGCCTGAAGTAGTTGAAACTTTGGATGTTTCTCCTTCGGATATGGAGGCCATAAGGAAAGGTATGTTTGCAGTAACAAACGAATACGGCGGAACAGCCAGAAGTACCTTTGCAGGCAGCAAGGTCACTATTGCGGGCAAGACAGGAACGGCGGAAGCAGGGAAATACAGGCCGGACCCAAAGAATAATCCTAAGCTTTATGCACAATATAATGACCATTCATGGTTTGTCGGATTTGCTCCTTATGATAAACCGGAGATAGCTGTTGTGGCAGTTGTATTCCAGGGAGGCTTTGGAAGCGGTTCTGCACCGATTGCCCGGGCAATAATCGAAGAGTATCTGGCATCCGAAGATGCTGAGGACTATATTGTTCCGTGCAATGAGCTGCAGCCGTAATATGACTTAAGCTAAAGCATAGCAATATAAAATAACCTGAATATACAGGTTATTTTATATTGTTTTTTATATTATATGCTATGTATATCAGCTCTTTTAAA
Organism: Lutispora sp. QWL-02; assembly: GCF_058315355.1. Classification (NCBI taxonomy): domain Bacteria; kingdom Bacillati; phylum Bacillota; class Clostridia; order Lutisporales; family Lutisporaceae; genus Lutispora; species Lutispora sp. QWL-02. Next base: position 3,451,794 of record NZ_CM177762.1, on the reverse strand, counting down.
TGATTTAGCCAGGCTAATACCTCTCTCCTATCCTTATTGACGGGTGCAATGCGATTCCATATATCCAGATAGGCCTTTTCTAAAGCATATGTAATTGTAGGCTCTGATAAGCATACAAATTTAAAAGTGTCATCTTCAGATGACATGGCTTTGCTTTTCCTATTTAAAATATGAATTATTGAATGATTCCGTTTTAAATAAAAATTCATGCCTGCGGTGAAAATGCCTTTATATGTTTTGAGCAATTTTTCATCTATCAATGCTATTTCATAATTATCGGAATTTCTATAGACATCTATTAAAGTATCTAAACACTCTAATATTAATAAAGCTTCATCAGCTTCGTCCGATGACTGGGATAGTTCGCAGTCTTGTTTTTTTTTGTTCAATATAGCTCTTTCTATAGAATCTGTGAGAAATATATCTTTATATTTATAGAAATTTTGGTTTAAATCCAGTGCATACATTTGCTTTTTATGATAGCTTAACATGTTTCTCATCTCATCTTCCCTTGATTCGCTGGATTTAAGAGACTCCTCATATATATTTTCTGATACCAAAAAAGCACTTATCCCATCCCTGAAAGTGTATCGATTGCCCGGGGACTCCTCAAATACTGTCATTGATTTCACTAATTCCATCCAATTCCTTGATTTATGTTCATATAATACCGGATGAGAATATTTGATGGCTTGATGAAACTTGCCGATAAAGGCATCTATAGCATAGCTGTTTTTAAAGAGAAAGCTAAAGTCAAGCTGATGTACGGATTTAGTGCACAAAAATACCAAAGCTCCTATATCAGGCACTATGATCATATCACTTAATGCTGATGAGTGGTCAATATTATTTGAAAGATACGGCAAATAATTCCCGGATTTTAAAAAAAGCATGGTATCTTCAAGAAACCTGTGCGATCTTTCTATGGTGTCATCGAATTTTATTGTAGTAATAACAGTCCACCCATTTTTTAAAAGCTTAACGATTTTTTTTCTATATTCATGGTGATATTCTTCAAAGAGAGCGAGCAAACTGAATTTACTATTTATGGTGATCATAATAGGCTGTTTTGAAGGTGTAGACATCAGAGCTTGGTTGAGAAGTTTGTTTGCGCAGTCCAGTACATTTTCACAGCCGACCATGACATAATCTTCTGAAGATAATGGAATGCGTTCGGATGTTTCAAACAAGGCATCGCTGATTTTTTTGCTCACACTGCAGTGGGTTGAATTGTCGTAGGGATCATTATTTAGCTGTGTTTTTCCTGCAGCGGCATGATTTTTGTTAAGCTTTTTTATATTTGGAGACAGTATATTTTTATTCAGAGAATAACCTTGAGCTTCCAGTAATAAGGATTTTATACTGCAGGCCAAATCGCCGTCGCACTTAACTGATTCTGCAGCTAAGCTATTTAGTATGTCGTTGATCCTATTGAGTTGATATGAGTTTACAATACTTTTGCTGATATAATCCGAAATCATTTTTATGTAAGGAGATCTATTTGACGGTACCTTTTTGCAATTAACCCATCTGCTGATCAATGACGGGTCCACGTTTATTGCTTTTGCCAGTTTGCTGCCGCTTATATCGGCAGCATCCAGCAAGATCTTTAAGCATTTTCCGAATTCAACCTCTAAGCTCATATCATTCCTCCTAGATTGCGGCATTTAATACAGTATAAGTGCGCAACTCTTTTCAACATCAATATCATTAATATTATACAGCAAATTATATTTCAAAAATACTTAATATGGCTATATGGTCCTAAGGCACATTGAATAAGTCATTGACAGAACAATGACTTATTTCGAAATTTTCATCAAAATAACATAAAATAATATAAAATAACATATAATTAGACAAATTATGAAATCAAGTATTTAATATCCAACAGGGCACTTTTTTTCTATGCAGTAAACACACATATAGAGGAGATGATAATGATGACTTTAGGCTTTGGTCACATCAAGTAAGCATACATGCGGAGGAGGTAACAAATATTGAGCTCAATCATGGAAGGCTGCGGAAAGGCTATGATGGAAGACTCTTTAGTCCTGCTTAAAGAATTGGCATATGTACTAAATGAAAACAGCAGCAGAATTATTTCCGGTTGGGTTGATTTTTATGCTTCGTATAATATTAATAACTTATATCAGGATTATGCTGAAGCTTTAGACGGTGTCACCAAGATTTTGAATAATTATATTTTATATTTTGACTCAGGTGAATTCTATGGATTCTATAAAGCTAATAAAATGCTGGCTGAAAATATGGCTGCGAACTATATAAGCTGGGAGGCAATGGAGCAAGTTTTTAGGGCCTTTGAAGCAATTTGCTCCAGTGTTTTTAATGATAAAAAACGTACATGCGGTGCTATAGACAGGATTGATAAGTATCAAACAGTTATGAATAAAACCATAAATGAAGTCTTCAATATATTTTTAAAAGCATTTTTAGAGGTTAAGGATACGAATCTGGTTGCTTTGGCAAAAATGGCCGAATATCATGATCTTGAAACAAGCAAGCATCTCGTCAGGACGAGAGAATATGCGGTATTGCTTGCAAAAGAATTAGATAAAGGAGAGCAGTTCACAAAGTGTATCTATAAAGCAGGACCATTGCATGATATCGGCAAGATTGGAATCAGCGAAACTATACTGCAGAAAAAAGGCAAGCTTTCCAAGGAAGAATTTGAAGAAGTAAAAAAACATACGCTTATAGGGGGAGAACTGATCTCCCAGGCCATAAGGAAACAAAACAAAAGCAAATATTATATAACGGCTTTAGAGATAGCCATGTATCATCATGAATGGTTTGACGGGAGGGGCTATCCTAAAGGGCTTAAAGGGAATCAAATACCAATTTCGGCACGCATATTTGCCGTAGCAGATGTTTATGATGCATTGGTATCGAAACGATCTTATAAGGAAGCTTTGCCTCATGATAGTGCTGTCGAAATTATAAAATCGGAAACAGGACAGCATTTCGACCCGGAAATTATAAAAGTATTTTTGAAAATACAAGATAAGTTTTTAATGATTAAAGATCAGTACAGCTCTGATAATATGCAGAAATGCATAGAATACGATGGAGGGATATAATTGAAAAGCATAAAAACAAGAATGGCATTTTTCCTTTTGATTCTGATATTGGTGATTTGTTCTACCTTAGGTATATTGTCATACCTTAATGCATCTAAAGCACTTACCGATGAAGTTTCCCAATCCATGATACGTGCTGTAGAGCAGGCAAGTAAAATAGTTGACAGCCGCATACAAATCCAGCATAAAAGGATGGAAACCCTGGCAAATATGGAGATAATAAAGAATCCGGCCTACACATGGGAGGACAAGCTTCCGATACTGATGGATGAGATGCAGAGAAACGGTGATATAGCGATAGATATTGTGTCGGCTGAAGGCACCGATCATAGCACTGACGGTACAGTTTCGGATGTATCAGACAGGGAATACTTTAAAAAAGCTATGGCAGGGGAAAATGCCGTATCGGATCCTATAATAAGCAAAACTGATAGCTCTGTTATTATTGTATATTCAGTGCCCATAAAATATGACGGTAAGGTGACCTCGGTACTCACCGTATTGAGACAGAGCAATGAACTTCAAAATGTGATAAAGGATATAACCTTCGGAGAAGAGGGCTATGCATATATGATAAACAAACAAGGCACGACTATAGCACATAAGGAAGAAAAATGGGTTATAAATATGGGCAATACTATAGAAGATGCTAAAAAAGATCAAAGCCTTACTGAACTTGCCGAGCTTGAACAAGAGATGATACAAGGTAAGAAAGGCGTAGGATCTTATATATATAACGGTGTAAAAGCAATAATGGGCTATGGACCGGTGGAGGATACCGGATGGTCTATTGCCGTTACTGCGCCGGAATATGAGGTGCTGGCGGGGCTGAATACTTTAAAGAAAACTATTGTGATAGTATCGGCGACTGTACTTTTGATAGGATTAGTGGTAACATATGTATTCGTCGGATTTATCGCAAAGCCGATAAAGGAAACCACAAAGTATCTGGAGACATTTGCATCCGGGAATTTTGCAGTGGCCGTGGATGAGAAGATGAAAAAAAGGAAAGATGAGCTAGGTGTTTTAACCAGATCTGCGGACACGCTGGGCAGTTCTCTAAGATCAGCTCTTGGAAGTATAATCCAAGGCTTTGATAAATTAAAAGAAATAACCGAGGTAGCTGGCAGCTCTTTAAATAATTTGAATCAGAAATCTGATGAGACTTCCTCCACCGTACAGGAACTTTCTGCGGGGATAGAAGAGAATGCAGCCGCCGCCGAAGAGATGAATGCTTCTGTAGAGGAAATCCTAAAAGCAGTAGAATCGATGGCGGAGAAATCCCAGGAGGGCTCTGTTTCAGTCAAAGAAATCAGTCAAAGGGCTGAAGAAGTCAAGAGCAAAGCTTTGGATTCAAAGAAAAGCGCAACCGATATGTATGATGAATCGCGGGAAAAATTAAAGGAAGCTATCAAGGAAGCAAATTCAGTAGAGGAAATAAATGTTCTTTCTGATGCTATACTGCAGATCACATCCCAGACCAATCTGCTGGCATTAAATGCTGCTATAGAAGCGGCAAGGGCGGGAGATGTAGGAAGAGGCTTCGCGGTAGTAGCCGATGAGATAAGAAAGCTTGCGGAAGACTCTAAAAATGCCGTTTCCGAAATCCAGAAGGTCGCAGAAAACGTTATTTTATCAGTAGGCAATCTCAGGGACAGTGCAAGGGTGCTTTTGGATTTCATAGATAATAAGGTAATAAAAGACTATGAAGATAATGTGAAATTAGGAGATCAGTATAGCTTAGATGCATCTTTTACAGATGAAATGGTCACAGATTTTAGCGCAACGGCACAGGAGCTAACGGCTTCCATGAATAATATCGCAAAGGCCATAGATGAGGTTTCCATAACCGTCAATGAAGGCGCTAAAGGAACGGAGGATATAGCTCAAAGGACCATAGTCATAGTAAAAGACGTAAATAATGTGAGGGAACAAATGGATATGACTCTTGAATTGATTACCAAGCTGCATGAGGAAATAAGCAAATTTAAGATATGATGCATAATGCCGGCGCACGATGCGCCGGTTTTTCTATTGAGACGAAATCTTGTCATAATGAGGAAATATCTCATAAAAAAAGAAGGAATTACAATACTTTTGCAGAAAATATATAAGATAGTTATAGGATAGTTAACTTCAGGAGGAATGCGGATGAAGGACAACGCAATAGTATTCAAAGGTACAAAAGAAGGACTATACATAGTATTAAAGGAAGAAATGAATTTCTCGGATATCATTCAGCAATTGGAAGTAAAAATAAAACCATCCAAAAGCTTCTTTGAGGGAGCGAAAATAGTGAATTTTAAGGGCAAGAGTTTATCGCTTAAAGAATATAATGATTTGGCAGATATTTTGCAAAACCAGTACGGAATGCAGTTTTTAGGGGATTATGAAGCTCTATGCAGCAATATTGCTGCCGGTAAGGAAGAGGAAAAAAACCAAGCGAAACCGGAGCCTGTTATCAAGCAGGGACAAGGCGATGAGGAGAAAGCTGTTTTTATCAGAGGGACCATAAGATCAGGCCAGCTGATAAGATCTGAGGGCAATATAGTAGTATTGGGCGATGTAAATCCCGGAGCCTATCTGGAGGCAGCAGGAAGCATTACGGTTATGGGAAAGATGAGAGGTACAGGCCACGCCGGTACTCAGGGAGATTATAGTACATATATTGCAGCATTCAGGCTGGAGCCTATGCAATTAAGAATCGGAGATATAGTTACCAGACCGCCTGATGGAAAACAGTATAAGTCAAAGGTGCCTGAAATGGCATTTGTTAAGAAAGGTATGATCATAGTAGAGCCATATTTGGGGAAACGATAATTTATTAATTTGCAATGGAGGTAATAACATGGGTGAAGTAATAGTAATAACTTCAGGCAAGGGCGGTGTGGGCAAGACAACAACAACTGCTAATATTGGTACCGGTTTGGCCTTGGAAGGCAAGAGCGTAGTACTTTTAGACGCAGATATTGGACTGAGGAACCTGGATGTTGTCATGGGCCTGGAAAATAGAATAGTGTATGATCTTGTGGATGTAATAGATGGAATTTGCAGAATGAAACAAGCTTTGATAAAAGATAAAAGATATCCAAATCTTTATCTCATGCCTGCTGCACAAACAAAGGACAAAAATGCTGTGACTCCCGAGCAAATGTTGAAGCTCACCAAGGATTTGGCTGAAGAATACGACTATATTCTGGTAGATTGCCCGGCAGGGATAGAACAAGGCTTTAAGAATGCTATCGTAGGAGCTAATAGGTCAATTGTTGTTACAACTCCGGAGGTATCCGCAGTCAGGGATGCAGATAGGATCATAGGACTTCTCGAGGCTAACGGATTGAAGAATCCTCAGCTCATCATAAACAGGGTAAAGATCGATATGGTAAGGCGCGGAGATATGATGAACATTGATGATATGGTAGATATACTGGCCATTGATCTTTTAGGAGTCATTCCGGATGATGAATACATAGTAGTATCGACCAACCGCGGAGAACCGGCAATAAGTGACAGCAAATCATTGGCAGGACAAGCCTATAAGAATATAGTGAAAAGAATACTCGGAGAGAATGTACCATTTATGAGCCTGGATTCAGAAGAGGGCTTTATGGCAAGATTAGCGAAGGCTTTTGGCTTTCGGAGAAAATAGAAGGGGGGAGGGAAAATGGATTTGTTCAAACTTTTCAATAAGGGAGAAGGAAATAACAGCAAAGATATTGCTAAGGAAAGGCTTCAGCTCCTTCTGATACATGATAGAGCGAATGTGTCTCCTCAATTTCTGGAAATGATAAAAGGTGAAATAATGAATGTGATCACGGATTATATTGAAATTGACGAGACGGGTCTGGAATTCAAGCTGACGCGAACAAAGCGGGACAGTGATAATTCAACGGTACCTGCACTGGTTGCCAATATACCGATAAAGAAGATGAAGGAAAATATAAGGTAGCAGGCATATTTATCCTCCTTGACCCATATATATTAGAGAAAATACAATGGAGGAGGATAATATGGATAACAACAGCTTCAATTTTAATACGGAAAGCTTACCTAAACCTCGATATATCAATGAATACAGAAAAATGGGAGATATGTTCAGGCCTAGGCCTGGTAGGGACAAGAGCTTCTTAGATAAGCTGCTTTTCCAAATATTTATCTCCCTGATAATATTGGCTTTTGTTTTACTGATCAACAGTATAAATGTCAGTATCGCTAAGGAATTTACCCTTGGGATTAAAAAGGTTATAAATTGGAAAGTGGATTTGCAAGGTGTAATGCAGGTTATAAAAGGCACAAACCTTATTGAAGACAAGAATAATATGGATGAAGCGGCACCGTTGCTCCCTGTGAGCAGCGACAAGGTGTTTATTATGCCTATAGAGGGAGAGATAACCTCTGAATTTGGGCAAAGAGTGCATCCGGTATTTAATACAGTTAAAGCTCATAATGGGATAGATATTGCAGGACAGTACGGAGATAAGATAAAGGCATCCATGAAGGGAACAGTTTCTGAAGTAGGCGAGGACAGTACCCTGGGAAAGTATATATGGATATCAAACGGAAAATATAAAACCCTATATGCTCATTGTTCAAAAATAATCGCCCAGCGAAACCAAAAGGTAAAGCAAGGCGATATTATTGCTGAAGTAGGCGATACAGGTTTATCCTCAGGCAGCCATCTGCATTTTGAGATTTGGGAGAATGATACGCCTGTGAATCCTCTGGATAAGTTCAGCACCTGATGTATGGATAGTACGGAGGTTTAAGTTGTGAGGATAAAAATAAACATATCTTTTATCCTTTTTTTATTTATAAGCATATATATGGGATTATGGCAGAGTGCCTTGGTTATCTTCATGAGTGTTTTGCTGCATGAATTAGGACATAGCATCATAGCAAGATGCTTCAAGATCAAAGTGCTGGAGATACAGCTATTCCCCTTTGGCGGCATTGCCTTTACTGAGAATATTGCTAAATACGGAGGCCGCATAGAACTTATCGTTGCATTGGCCGGACCTTTTGTCAGCATGTTTGTGGCTGCGGCTTTTTATTTTTTTGGAGAAGAATTTTTTTTAAGCAGTATGATTATCAAGTACAATGCTGTTCTTTTCCTGTTTAATCTTATACCTGCCCTGCCTTTGGACGGAGGAAGCATAGTAAGGAATTTGCTTTTATCACGAAACAGCTACAAAAAGGCTACAAGGCATATGACCAGATCCGGTAAAATACTGGCTATAATATTGACATCATACAATATTAGCTTACTGATTAAAGGAAACAGGACTATAGCATATGCGGCCGCTGCCGTATTTATATTTGCCGGAGCTTTAAAAGAAGAAAAAAACTGCTCTTATATATATTTATTAAATAGAAATAATAAAAAGAAAAGGATGCTCCAGGACTTTCCTGCAAGGCAGATGAATGTCTCGGGAGAAACCTATATAAACAGCGTAGTTGATCAGCTAAGCCCCGGTAATGTATGCAAGATTATGGTATATGATGAAAAGGGAAATTTTAAAAAGGAGCTTTGTGAAGCAGATATAATGGATGGCTTTATGAAATATGGATATTATGCTAAAATAAAGGATATAGTTACTAAAGAAAAATAGGAGGATTAATATTGGACTTAAACATAAAGGATTATATATATGATAAATTGCTCCCAAAGGTAGAAAGGCCGGGAAGATATATAGGCACCGAATGGAACAGCATTCATAAGGCCTTGGAAGGCATAAACATAAGATTCGCTTTTTGTTTTCCTGATTCTTATGAGGTGGGCATGTCGCATCTTGGAATGAAGATATTATATCATCTTTTGAATGATCAAAAGGATATATATTGTGAAAGGGTATTTGCTCCCTGGCCTGATATGGAAAGCTTGATGAGAAAAGAGGATATAAAGCTTTTTGCGTTGGAAAGCAGAGACTATATACAGGATTTTGACTTTGTAGGCTTTACCCTTCAGTATGAAATGAGCTATACCAATATAATCAATATGCTTGACCTGGCAGGCGTCCCCAAGCTGACATCCCAGAGGAGGGAAGGAGACCCCTTTGTGGTGGCTGGAGGCCCCTGTGCATATAATCCCGAACCCTTAAGTCAGGTCATCGACTTTTTTATGCTGGGAGAAGGGGAAGAACAGATGCTTGAGGTTATGGAAGTCTACAGGCAATGGAAGGTCAAGGGGATGAAGAGAGAAGAATTCCTGGAGCTGGTATCAAAGGTCCGAGGAGTATATGTGCCCTCCTTCTATGATGTAAGCTATAATGAGGATAATACCATAAAATCAATTATGCCGAACAAAGAAGGAGTTCCCGAAAAGGTTAAGAAAAGGGTAATAAAGGATCTGAACAAAGCATATTTTCCTGATAAAATCATAGTTCCATTTATAGATGTTGTGCATGACAGAATAATGCTTGAGATTTTCAGAGGCTGCACCAGAGGCTGCAGATTTTGCCAGGCCGGCATGATATACAGGCCTGTGCGTGAAAGAACCGTGGAAGAACTTTTTTCCATAGCAGAAAAGCTTGTTGAAAGCTCGGGCTATGAGGAAATATCATTATCATCCCTTTCAACCGGAGACTATTCTAAGCTCAGCGAGCTGGCGGAGAAGCTTTTGTCCGAATATGAGAAGGATAGAATCGGCCTGTCTTTGCCTTCTTTAAGGATTGATTCAATTTCTTTGAAGCTTTTGCAGGAAGTCCAAAAGGTGCGAAAGACCGGATTAACCTTTGCACCTGAGGCAGGCAGTCAGAGACTGAGAGATGTGATTAATAAAAATGTTACTGAAGAAGACCTGATAAACTCTGTTGGAGCAGCCTTTGATCTGGGATATAGTAATGTCAAGCTTTATTTTATGATCGGATTGCCTACGGAGACCATGGAGGATGTTGAGGGTATAGCGGATTTGGGTTATAAAGTTATGGAAAGATACTATCAAGTGCCAAAAAATCAAAGGGGTAAAGGCATCAATATAACCATAAGCACATCCTGTTTTGTACCCAAGCCTTTTACACCCTTCCAATGGGAGCCTCAGGATAACATTGAAGCGATGAGAGAGAAGCAGAAGCATCTGCAGAAGATGCTGCGGAAAAAGGGATTTACTTATAACTGGCATGATCCAAATTTAAGCCTTCTGGAAGCGGTTTTTGCCAGGGGAGACAGAAGGCTTTCAAAGGTTTTGATAAGAGCATGGGAGCTGGGCTGCAAATTTGACGGCTGGGATGAGCATTTCAAATATGAAGCATGGCTGCAAGCCTTCGAAGACTGCGGCATCGAACCGGAGTTCTATGCCCTGAGAAAAAGAGAATTGGAGGAAGTGTTGCCTTGGAGCCATATCGATGTGGGGGTGACTAAAAAGTATTTAAAGAGTGAATACAGGAAAGCTCTAAAGGGGGAAACAACAAGGGACTGCAGGACAGTATGCACAGGATGCGGTATCAATTTGCTTGAGGAAGGCGGAGTATGCAAATGATAAATATGAGACTAAAATTTATTAAGGGACGGGAGACTAAATATATATCACATTTGGATCTTTTGAGAACCTTTCAGAGAGCATTGAGGAGAGCGCATATACCCATGGCCTATTCCGGGGGCTTCAACCCTCATCCCGAGATGTCCTTTGCTTCTGCGTTGGGAGTAGGCTTGACCAGCATGGGAGAATATCTTGATATCGGAGTTAATGAAGAGATATCTGGGGAAGATGTAATTATGCGCCTGAATGCTGTTCTTCCTGTGGGCCTAAGAGTTGAAAATGCTGTGGTTCTGAAGGAAAAGCCCAGGAGCGGCATGGCTTTAGTCAGCCATGCCAGATATAATATATATTTGCGTTTCGAAAAAGATATTGATATTGAAGACTGCTTGAGGAGTTTTCTGGCGCAAGATAATATTTTAGCGGTAAAGCAGCAACCCAAGAAGGACTTTAAGACGATTGAAATTGATATAAAGCTTATGATAAGAGAGATAAAAGCCTTGTCTCAAGGTGGCGGTGAAGTGGTGCTGGACTGTGTTCTGTCGAGCGGCAGCAAAGCAAATCTGAAGCCTGAACTGATGCTGCAGGCATTAAAAAAGCAAATAGGCGATATTTTCGAAGATGAAAAAATCGAAAGGATAGATTTATACAGCGATATGGAAGGTGAGCTTACCCCGTTGCTGCTGATAGATAATGCATAGAGTATAAAAGACAACTCATTCTCCGAGGATAGGTGGCGATTAATATAAAAGAGATAATAGTGGATATAAGTTTCGGACAGACAAGAGCTGCTCTGCTGGAAGACCATGAGCTGGCCGAGATATACATGGAAGGCCAGGAGGGTCAAAGCATAGTAGGAAACATATACAAAGGCTTGGTTGAAAATGTTCTTCCCGGAATGGGTGCTGCTTTTGTTGATATAGGCACCGGCAAGAATGCCTTTCTATATGTAAAGGATGCGCTGCCCAATTTATTTAATATTGACGGAGAAGTGCTGGCTGAGCAAGATAGAATTAAAGACTATGAAATTGGAGACTATTTAAAGGCAGGGCAGGAGGTTCTTGTGCAAATAGCTAAAGATCCCATTGACAGCAAAGGAGCAAGGGCTACGACACATATAACATTGCCCGGAAGGTTTGGGGTTCTCATGCCTACTGTAGATTATATAGGGATATCCAGGAGGATTGAGAATGAATCTGAACGAAACAGGCTGAAAGAATTGGCAGCTCAGGCTAAACCCGAAGGCATGGGCGTTATAGTGCGAACTGCAGGAGAAGGCTGTCGGTTATCGGATTTAGAATCTGATATGGAATTTCTCACCAGGCTTTGGGAAGATATTAAGCAAAAAAATATGAAGACCTCGGCACCTAAGATCATTCATAAAGACATGAGCTTGTTTTTTAGAATTGTCAGAGATATGTTTACGAAAGATATAGATAAACTCATAATAAATAATAAAGAGTACCATGAAAAAGCATTGGAATTAATATCGATGATATCCCCTGATCTCAAGCCGAGAATTGAATATTTCAGCAAGCATTATGAGATATTTGACTATTACGATATAGAGGAGAAGCTTGAAAAGCTGATTTCAAAGAAGGTATGGTTAAAATGCGGAGGTTATATTGTGATAGATCAAACTGAAGCTTTGACGGTCATTGATGTCAATACAGGCAAGTATGTCGGAAGCAAGGATCTCACAGATACTGTTCTTAAAACAAATATTGAAGCTGCCAGGGAGATCGCAAAGCAACTGAGGCTCCGGGATATAGGCGGTATAATAATAATAGATTTTATAGATATGAGCGACAGCAATCATGAAGATATGGTGCTGGAGGTTTTGAAAAACGCACTGAAAAAAGACAAGAGCAGAAGCAATGTTTTGGGCATTACTAACCTGGGGTTAGTAGAAATGACGAGAAAGAAGGTCGTACAGCCAAAGACAAATATTATGCAATCTGCATGTCCTCATTGCTTGGGCACCGGGAAGATACTATCTAAGCAGACCATATTCAAAAAAATTGAGACCGAGATAAGCAAGATCTTATTCAACAAAAGCTATAGAAAGGTAGAGATACTTGCAGCCCCAGAACTGGCGGAAGAGTTTAATAATGCATATAGTGAGGAAATAGAAGCCTTGTGCAGGAAACATGATAAAAACATCAGAATTATACCGGATTCTTCTGTACCCAGAGATGAATTTAAAATTATAAAATGAGATACAGCTATGTTTGACAAAGAAAAATCCCTATGATAAAATATTACGGTGTAGGCATATCCGCTCGGGTCGGGTCTAAAAAATTACCTTGCATCCGGCGAGACTTATTTTGAAGGAGGTGCATTGCCTAATGTATGCAATAATAAAGACTGGTGGAAAACAATACAGAGTCAGCGAAGGCGACGTAATCTGGGTAGAAAAGCTTCCATATGATGATGGAGAAAAAGTATCTTTTGATGAAGTTCTCCTGGTTGGAGGCGATGGTGAAATCAAAGCCGGTACCCCGGTAGTAAACGGAGCAAGCGTTGAAGGAACTGTACTTAAAAGCGGCAAGTCCAAGAAGATAATAGTTTTCAAGTACAAAGCAAAGAAGGATTACAGAAAGAAGCAAGGACACAGACAGCCGTTTACCCAAGTTAAGATTGAAAAAATAAATGCTTAATGCTATATGATTACAGTAAATATTCTTATGACGGCGGGAGATAGGGTGAAAGAGCTAAAGGTTACCGGGCATGCTGATTTTAGCGAACATGGCAGTGATATTGTCTGCAGTGCAGTTTCAGCTCTGACCCAAACCGCTCTGTTAGGTCTTGTCGAGATTGCTGAATTGGATTTAAAATACTGTATCAAGGAAGGCTTCTTAAGTTTTTCCATACCTGATACCGATGAGTTGGATAAAAAACTTAAGGCCTGCGCTATAATAGATACCATGGTTATGGGTCTAAAAAACATCGAGGAGAATTACTCGCCTTATATAAGGTTGATTGTAAAGAAGGAGGTGTAATTTATGTTTAACATAAATCTTCAATTATTCGCTCACAAAAAGGGAGTAGGAAGCTCAAGAAACGGACGTGACAGCCATTCTCAGAGATTGGGAGTGAAGAGAGCCGATGGTCAGCCGGTTAATGCAGGCTGCATACTAGTAAGACAGAGAGGCACCAAGATCCATCCGGGAAATAATGTTGGTATAGGTAAAGATGATACATTGTTTGCTATGGTGGAAGGTGTTGTAAAATTTGAGAGAAAAGGCAAGGATAAAAAGCAGGTAAGTGTTTATCCTGTTGCTTAATTCATCAGATACTTATAGGTGCAGCTAAGCTGTGCCTTTTTTATTACATATTCTTATAGGATAAAACCTGTTCATATGAATTATAATATGGAAGGAGAAGCCGGGGATTCGATTACGAATAATTATGAGGTGAGAAGCATGTTCATAGATAAAGCAAGGATATATCTGAAAGCGGGAGACGGCGGAGACGGAAAAGTATCCTTCAGAAGGGAAAAATATATACCGAATGGCGGACCGGACGGCGGAGACGGCGGCAGCGGAGGCAGTATAATATTTGTTGCGGACAGCAGCATGAGAACATTGATGGATTTTCGTTATAAAAGAAAGCATGCGGCGGCAAATGGGCAGACCGGCGGAGCCAATAACTGTTATGGTAAAAGCGGAGAAAATTTATATATCAAAGTGCCTGTGGGCACAATAATATATGATGAACAAAGCAAAAGAGCTCTCGGCGATTTAAGACATGAGGGGCAGGAGCTTTTGGCAGCCAAGGGCGGAAGGGGAGGCAAAGGGAATGCTCAATTTGCCACATCCACAAGGCAGGCTCCGAGATTTGCCCAGCCCGGTGAAAAAGGTGAAGAAATATGGATTGAGCTTGAATTAAAGCTGATAGCTGATGTAGGCTTAGTAGGCTTTCCTAACGTAGGAAAATCTACGCTTCTGTCTGTGGTCACCGCTGCAAGGCCCAAAATTGCAAATTATCATTTTACAACCTTATCCCCAAACCTGGGAGTGGTGGAGCTGGACCCGGGCAGAAGCTTTGTGATGGCCGATATACCCGGCTTGATCGAAGGAGCACATGAAGGGGTAGGCCTTGGCCATGATTTTTTAAGGCATATTGAAAGGACCAAGGTCATAATACACGTGCTTGATGTTTCTGGAACTGAAGGGAGAGACCCTATAGAAGATTTCAGAAAGATAAACAATGAATTAAAGCTGTACAGCGAAAAGCTTGCTTCGAAACCTCAAGTGATCGCATGCAACAAGATGGATATACCAGGTTCGGACAAAAATTTTGAAAGAGTTAAGCTCTTCTTATCCGGTGAAGGCTACGATATTTTTCCCGTTTCGGGAGCGACAAAGATGGGCATAAAACCTATGCTGGATAGAGTATATAATATATTGGAAACCATGGAAGATGAAGAAGAAATTGTTGAAGTAGACAAGGATTTGTTGTATCATAAATATACGGATGCTAAAGAATTTACGATAAAAAGGGAAAATGAGATATATGTCATCGAGGGGCCTTTGGCGGAAAGACTTTTAGCATCAGTGAACATGGATGACAGCGATTCCGTAAAATACTTTCAGCGTGTTATTAGAAAGAGGGGTATTGTCGATGAGTTGAAAAGTATGGGTATAAATGATGGCGACACTGTAAAAATGGGTAATATTGAATTTGAATATTATGATTAGCAAGCGGAGGTCAATTTATTATCATGGACTGCATACAATGTGAAAATTGTAAACAGAATACCCCAACGTATTTTTGCATAGCAAAAAATCAAATACTTATCAATGAAAACTATGTACAGAATTTAGAAAAGAATAGAAGCGGCTGGAAAAAAGGAGATCCGGATTACGAAACTCATCGAAGAAGAACCAAAAAAGAAGCAGAAGCATAGTGCAACATAGCAGACGGAAGTCTGCTTTTAAAATATATGAGATAAAAGACGGGAGGAAATATGTTAAATAGCAGACAAAGAGCTTATTTAAGAAGCCTGGCAAATGGCCTGGAAGATGTATTTCAGATAGGGAAATCAGGTATTATTCCCTCAATGGAAAAGGACATCAGCGCTTGCCTGGAGGCAAGAGAGCTGATAAAGGTCAAAGTGCTTGACAACTGTGAACTTGATGTGAGAGAAGCAGGCCATGAGTTGGCTGCGGCTATTAAAGCAGATGTAGTGCAGATCATAGGGAATAAATTTGTGCTCTACAGAGAATCGAAAGAAAATCCCAAGATCCAACTGCCCAAATAGAAAATGCCGGGGTGATAGCATGAAAAGGGAGATTGCAGTGGTGCTCAGTATATTTATCATTATTGCAATGATATTGCCAATAATTTTATCAATATTTAATATACAATGATTTATGAATGTATAGAAGGTTCGACATGGAATAAGGGTAAAATAAAAAAATTAGGCTTTTTTAAAAGGCCTAATTTTTTTATCGGGACATTCTGCAGTTCGATCCGAGCTATACTCCAGCAATACAGACTTAGGAAGCTTCTCAAATGCTATGAGGAAGTCATGCACTCTCTCATAGAGCAAGCCTGTGAAAAACCAAGCTACTGTGAAGTCCAGCCTTATGTAGCCTTTCACGGATAATATTCCATTGCCGTAATCCCACGGGCAATGGCCTAATGCGCCGTCTAGAGCCCAGCCGCACAGATATTCTATGGCAAATATGATTAGGACCCATATGCCTCCCCTCAGATAAGTATTCCAATTCCTGATCTTGTTATGAACTGGTTCCAGAAATAATCCCATTCCGTAGATGAAAAACATCCACATATAGGTGAAACTGTATAGCATGAAATTGCCATGAAGCAGTGAACCAAATCCGGTCCATAAAATCTCCAGGCACCAGCCTATCAGGCCGTAGGCGATAAATCTTAAAAATTTTTCTTTCATAAAAATAGTATCTGCAGGGTAAAATTAAATATCCTTATATAAGTTTTCTAGAATCGCCAGTTTTCGGTACTGCAATTAAAAATAACCTCGCTGAAATGAACAACGAGGTTATTTTATCTATCTTGCTATTTATGCGCTGACTGTTGCTTTACCCTTATATTCCGGCGCGGATGGGTCATCCTCAAGCTTCATCATTGTGATGCCGGCATAACCGAATACAATTGATACTATTGGACTTACAAGGTTAAGCACAGCATATGGAACATAATCAACTGTAGGAATGCCAAGATAGCCTGACATAGCAGCACCGCAGGTATTCCATGGAATCAATGATGATGTCATTGTACCGGCGTCTTCAAGACATCTGGAAAGGTTTCTTGGAGCCAAGCCTCTCTTATGGAATTCATCCCTGTACATTTTACCGGGAAGAACTATTGCCAGATACTGGTCTCCGGCTAAAGCATTTACAAATATACAGGAGAGTATTGTAACAGTAACAAGGGAGCCTGTGCTTTTTGCAAATCCGAGTATCTTCTTTGCTAATGTTTCCAGCATTCCTGACTTTTCTAGCATTCCGCCGAAAGTCAATGCACACATGATAAGAGAAATTGTCTTCATCATGCTTTGTAAACCGCCGCTAGTGAGTAGCTCATCCAGCAGTGCATTTCCCGTTTCGGATACTACTCCGTTTTGCATTGCATCCAATACTGCACCTAAGCTGGCGCCTTGGAATATTATAGCGGCAGCACCGCCGAGGATGGTACCTATCATAAGCCCTGGTATAGCGGGGGTTTTCATGGCAACCAAAGTTATAACTATTATTGGCACTAATAGAAGTATAGGACTGATTGTGAAGTTTGCACTCATAGTGCTTATGAGTTCATTGATTGCTGCTGTATCAAGTTCTTTGCCGGCAAATTGGGCACCCATTATCCCAAAGGCTATTAGAGCTATGACATAGCTTGTTCCAGTAGTAAAAAACATGTGTTTAATATGGTCAAAGAGGTTTGAGCCAGCCATAGCTGGTGCAAGGTTTGTGGTATCGGAAAGGGGTGATAATTTATCACCGAAATACGCTCCGGAAATAATAGCACCTGCTGCCATGGGGCCTGGAACTCCGAGACCTACTGCAACGCCCATAAGGGCAATACCAACTGTTCCGGCTGTGGTCCATGAACTACCCGTTGCTAGGGATACTATGCTGCATAATATCATGGAAGCTATAAGGAAAAATGCAGGGGATAATACCTTTAGTCCATAGAAAATTAGTGTGGGCACTACACCTCCAAGAATCCATGTGCCTATGATCATACCTATAATTGCGAGAATTATTATAGCTTGCATTGTACCACTTATTGTAGCGATAAAACCTTCTTCGATTTCCCCCCAAGTGAAGCCCAATCTGTAAACTGCTATCAAAGTAGTTATGATTGAACCCAAGACTAAAGGAATGTGCACGTCTCCCCCTAGAACCAGTATAGTATACATTAGGATACCGACTGTCAAGACCACGGGAACTAAGGCTTCAAGCACAGTGGCTTCTTTTTTCTGTCTTGCTTTGCTGGACATTATCATTACTCCTTTCTAAGTGTATTATGTGTTTATTATCTCAAATATTGAGAATAATGTAAATAGTTATATTTGTCTGAAGATTGGGCAATATTGGTATTGGTAAAATTTATCAAGATGTTTCCATAAGCAATGTTCAGCATGCTCAGACTTGCATTATAATATCAGTAAATGGGCATGATATTTACAAATATTTAGCTTTTATTGAAATAAACAATTGAAATAATCTTCAGGATATAGTATTCTCTAATTAATCTCTAAAAAAAATAATGTTAGGGGGTAATTAAAATGGTTAAGTTTATTGTAGGTGAAAAAGGCACCGGAAAGACTAAGGTGATGATTGACATGGCAAATGAAGCATCAAAAGCTTCTAAAGGTCATGTTGTGTACATCGACAGAGACAATAATCATATGTACGATTTGGATAGAAGTCTTCGATTCATCAATGCTGGGGATTTTCAGATTGATAATTTGAAGACTTTTTATGGTTTTTTGTGCGGAGTTATTTCCCAAAACTTTGATATTGAGCACATTTTTATAGACGGGCTCAAGGTTATTTCCAATTCGGAAGAAGCATGCTTAAAGGATTTTATTGATAACATGGAAAGACTTAACAGACAATATGAGGTAAACTTTGTTGTGAGTTTGAGCAGGAATCCAGACAATGTGCCGGAGTTTTTAAAAGCTTACGTTTAGAAAGACCAGACGAGGTTTGAGATTATTTTGAAAAAAACAGGCTGAAGGCTGTGCTGCAAGAAGCACAGTCATTGGCCTGTGTTGTTTTTTTAGCTGAAAATTGCGTTAAGCTGTGATATAATGAAAAAAGCAGTCAAACTTAGGAGATATTATGTTTGGATATGTAACGCCCGACAAGGGTGAGATGAAGATAAAAGAATACGAATTATTCAGGGCTTATTATTGCGGAGTATGCAAGTCCATGGGTAAAAGCTTCGGCCCCCTATGCCGGCTGGGGCTAAATTATGATTCAGTATTTTTAGGCTTATTTCTATCCTCTATAAATAAAGAGAATGTTGAGCTGGAGTATGAAGCTTGTGCAGCAAATCCGCTGAAAAAGAAGTGGATTGTCAAGAAAAGCCCCAGCGTAGATTTTTCAAGTGACATCAATACAATTCTGACTTATTATAAGCTTCAGGATGATTGGAAGGATGAAAAGAGCATACTTGCCAAAGCGGCGCAGCTGCTGATCGGCCCCGGTCATAGAGCAGCTTCAAACAGCAATAAGGAAGCTGAATCACATATAAAGCAATCCTTAGAAAAGCTGTATGCTCTGGAAAAACAAAACTGCAGCTCAATGGATAGGGCAGCTGACCCCTTTGGGGAATTGATCAAGGGCATTGTAAGCATAGGCTATAAGGGAGATAATGAAAAGGACAAGAAAGCTGTAGAGTGGCTGAGCTATAATCTTGGCAGATGGATATATATAATTGATGCCTATGATGATATTGAAAAGGATATTAAAAAAAATAATTATAACTCCATCTTGCTTCAGTATGAATATAAAAACGGGGATATTGGAGCATTTAAGGATAAAATAAAGGAAGATATCAAGTTCAGTCTCATCCATACTTTGACGCAAGCAGCCTCTGCTTTTGAGCTGCTTGATATGAACAATAGGAGCATAATTGAAAATATAATATATTTAGGCATGGATAAAAAAACAAAAAGCGTATTGGAAGGAAGGAGCTGCAAGAAGGATGAGAAATCCCTATGAAGTACTTAATGTGAGGGAAGGAGCTTCAATAGATGAAATAAAAAAAGCATACAAGGAGCTGGTGAAGAAATATCACCCGGACCAATACAGAAATAATCCTCTTTCCGAATTGGCAGAAGAAAAGCTGAAAGAAATAAACATGGCCTATGATAGTCTTCTCAAAGAATATGAAAAAAGAGGGTCAGGC
This sequence comes from Lutispora sp. QWL-02, assembly GCF_058315355.1. Lineage (NCBI taxonomy): Bacteria > Bacillati > Bacillota > Clostridia > Lutisporales > Lutisporaceae > Lutispora > Lutispora sp. QWL-02. The sequence continues at coordinate 3,431,814 of NZ_CM177762.1, read as the reverse complement.
AACAAGTCTCAAGGCAATGCTTACGGCAATAGGGAAAGCAATAGCTCAGGCTATAGCAGCGATACTAACTTATATTCGCAGGTAAGAATGAATATAATGAACGGAAATATCCAGGCAGCTGAAAATCTGCTAAATAGAATAAGCATGAAGGATGCTCAATGGCATTATTTAAGGGGACTCATCTTTATGAGAAAAGGTTGGTATAATGAAGCTGTGAACAGCATAAATACAGCAGTAAACATGGATCCTTCAAACATGGAGTACAGAGATGCTTTAAACAGAATAGCATATGCCAATAATCAGTATCAAAGCTATGGATACAACAGGCGTTACAGCTCCACGGGGCCGGATCTGTGCAGCATGTGCCAATGCCTTATATGCTCCGATTGCTGTTGTGAATGTATGGGCGGAGATCTGATAAACTGCATATAATGAGGCGGTGTTAAATTGGGAAGAAAGGTTGCCCTTGGGGGTATTTTAACCGCTATAAGTATAATATTTTTATATCTGGCTGTTTATTTGCCTTCTGCAAAACTTACAATGTATTTTTTGGCCGGAATAATACCCGGATTTATATTGGTTGAAATGGGGGCACGGCAGGCTTGGCTTTTATACTTTGCCACGTCAATGCTGTCTTTTCTGGTCTTAGGGAACCTGGTAAATGCAGTACCTTACATCTTTATTTTCGGTATGTATCCTTTAATAAAATACTACATAGAAAAAACAAGGAATATGTTTATCGAATTGACATTGAAGCTTTTATTCTTCAATATGGCGTCTTTAGCGGTTTATTTTATATGTACCAGAGTATTCTTGATAAATATAAAGATGGCCTTTCCGATCGCCTGGCTGGTGCTAGGCCTGCAATTAGTGTTCTTGGCCTATGATTATGTTTTTACCCGGGTGGTTTTTTACTATTGGGATAAAATTAGAGTTTACTGGAGGAAAGAAGTGAGATGATAAACACTGTTTTGTTTGATTTAGACGGTACTTTATTGGGGATGGATAATAATGAGTTTGAAAATAAATATTTTTCATTGCTTGGGATTAAATTTGGAGAATTATGCAGTCCTGAGGATTTGTATAAAAATATATGGGAATCGACAATTCACATGGTAAAAAATTCTGACGGCGTTAGATTTAATCAGGAAATTTTTTTTGAAAGGTTTAATGCACTTATAAAAGAAGAACATAGGGATTTCTTTCTGAATGGCTTTAATAGCTTTTATGATAGCGAATTTGACCTTGTTAAAGATGTTACCTACAGAATAGATAATATGATAAATGCGGTCAGCAGGCTCAAGTGCAAGGGCTACGATGTAATTGTTGCTACCAATCCTCTTTTCCCTAAAGTTGCTATAGACAAAAGGATACTATGGGCCGGCTTTCTTCCGGATGATTTCAGCTATGCAACCAATTTCGAGATATGCCGCTTCTGCAAGCCCAATCCTAAATTCTACGAAGATATTTTAAAAATAAAAGGAAAAAAGCCGAAAGAGTGTTTGATGGTTGGGAATGATATGCTGGAGGATATGGTGGCGAAAAAAGCAGGAATAAACACTTATCTGGTCACCGACTGTGTGATCAAAAGAGACAGCCCTTATGCTCCTGATTATAGCTCGGACAGCTCAGAATTTTTAAAGTATGTGGATGCTCTGCCGCTAGCCTTTAGTCGCTAACTTCTGGCTTTGAGCGTTCCTCTGGAGCCGCAGGGAAGGTCAACCACGGAAAGGCACGGACGCCTCACGGATTTTCACGGAGGAATATTGACTTTATAGACACTGCAGCTCTATTATCCACGTTCTCTTATTTATATCTTAAGTTCTATTTTATAGGAGAAAGCTACAGTAACTAAAGAATAAGCATATGTGCAAGTAAACACATATGCTTATTCTTTGGGTTCTGCCGTGTTTTTTCGTGAAAAATTCAGTGCCCTTCAGTGGTTTGCGTTCCCCCGTCTCCCACAAGACCCGTAAGGAATACCCTACCTAGCTCCTGAGCTCTGAATCCTGAACCCTTAATCATGCTTTTCCGCTGCAATTCAATACATTCTTCATTTTATGCTTAACCATATTCTTGATAGCTTCTCTGGCAGGTTTCAAATATTGCCTCGGATCAAAATCACCCGGGTTCTCAGCCAGATGCTTTCTGATAGAAGCTGTCATTGCAAGCCTTAAATCTGTGTCGATATTGATCTTGCAAACTCCCATTTTGCCTGCTCTTAGCAGCATATCCTCAGGCACTCCTTTTGCTCCGGGAACATGGCCTCCATATGTATTGCACAGATCTACGAACTCAGGCAGCACTGTGGATGCTCCATGAAGAACAAGAGGAAAATCAGGAAGAAGCTTGCTTATCTTCTCCAATCTTTCGAAGTCCAACATAGGCTCTCCTTTGAATTTGTAAGCACCATGGCTTGTTCCTATGGCTATTGCCAGCGAATCTACGCCTGTTCTCTGGACAAATTCTACCGCCTGATCCGGATCGGTGAAGGTTGCATCCCTGCTGCTCACACTTACAGCATCTTCAATGCCTGCAAGTCTTCCCAGCTCTGCTTCCACCACAACGCCCCTGTCATGGGCATACTCTACAACCTTTTTTGTAATGGCGATGTTTTCCTCGAAGGGATGCTTTGAACCATCTATCATAACAGATGTAAAGCCACCGTCGATACAGGATTTGCATATCTCGAAATCCTCACCATGGTCAAGATGAAGACATATAGAAAGACCGCTGTCTTCCACTGCAGCCTCCACCAACTTCATAAGATAGACATGCTTTGCGTATTTTCTGGCTCCGGCAGATACCTGAAGGATTAAAGGCGCCTGCTCATCCTTTGCTGCATCCACTATTCCCTGGATAATCTCCATGTTATTTACATTAAATGCTCCAACAGCATATAGTCCGTCATATGCTTTTTTGAACATTTCCTTTGATGTTACTAAAGGCATTCATCTTACCTCCTATAAAAACTTTATCAATTCTATTATATCAGATATTCCACTTTTTAGCGGCGCAGCTTACGCAATATACTAAAATATTTCTGCAATAAACAAGCTTTTTTCTTTGCTCATATCTATTATGCTTAAGTCATCCAGTCTGATTATAGGCTTTGATATGGCTTTCTGATTGATGAACACTATCTCACCATATTCGTCATTGTTAAGCCTAACTCTGCTTCCTATATAATAGTCAGCTATCCTTCTGAGGAATGTAAGCAAAATATTAGTGTCGCATTTTGTTAAATACTCGCTTTCAAACATGGCAAATACATCAAAGGGAGTTTGGCGCTTTCTATAGACTTTATCTGATGTCATGGCATCAAACACATCAGCTATGGCGGTTATCTTTGCATATAGGCTGATCTGGTTTCCTTTTATCCCGAAAGGGTAGCCGGAGCCGTCTTCCCTTTCATGATGCATTAACACGCTTAACATGATGTCTTTGCTTATGGCCACATTTCCTTCAAGTATTTTGTAGCCTAAAATCGAATGTTTTTTAATTTCCTCGAATTCCTTGGGCGATAAAGGACCCGGCTTCTCTAAAATCGCATGAGATATTTTAGATTTGCCTATGTCGTGGAGCAGACCGCAATAAGAAAGACATTTTCTCTGGACCTCGTTTAGGTTCAGCCAGCTGCCTATGAGTGAACATAAAAGAGACACATTGATGCTGTGGGAATATGTGTATTCATCAATGGATCTGATACTGTTAAGATTCGCTACAATGTCATTTACTGAGGTAAAGTTGTTGTTAATGTCTCTGACGATGGCTTGAACTCTTAATGTATCCAAGGTTTTGCCATTTCCTATGTCCTTTATGATGTTCTTAAATTCATCCACTTTTTCCGAATAGATTGCAGCTACCCTATTACTATCGCTGGGCTCGGGCTCAAGCCCCTCATAAACCTTCAGGCTTTCAATACCCAGCTGCATCAGCTTATTTATTGTGTAGTTATCCAGTACGCTGTCTTTTTGTATAAGAGTAGCCCCAAAGCTGTTCAATATTTCTTCAGATACTTTCATCCCCGGTACACATGCTTCAATGTTAATGTTCATTATAGACTGCATATGCTCACCTCTTGATATTATTTATTAGTGGTTTAATTTAAGATTTGAAAAATGTTAAGAATATTATAACAGATTCGACTTATATTTACAAATGTTTCATATTGTCTGTTTGGCTCATATTTTCTGATACACTCAAAATGTTGTAAATACATATTGCATGTGCTAGAATTATACTGCAAATATGTAGGTGGGAGTGTTATGAAGTTGAAACTTAAGAAAATGATTTTAATTTTATTTGTATTATTTCTGCTGCCCTTGCTGGCATCTTGTCAAAGGGAAACAAATAAGGGAGCAGAAACTGCGGTTAAGAAAGTAGAAATAACTGATATCAAGGGTAGGAATGTTGTATTAGAAAAAAAACCTGAAAAGATAGTATCCCTTTCACCTACCAATACCGAAATAGTCTTTGCCTTGGGCGCAGGGAAGAAGTTGGTAGGAGTTACAACCTTTTGCGACTATCCTGAGGAAGCAAAAAGTGTTGAGGTGATCGGAGATTTTGAAAACCCCAATATTGAAATGATAAAAAAGGTCAATCCGGATGTAGTTTTAGCGGGAGGATACATTCAGGAGGATATAATAAAAGCTCTTGAAGGCCTTGGTATACCTGTAATCTCCACTGAGGCTTCGGACATTGACTCAATATTTGATTCCATAGCTATGATAGGCAAATTGGTAGGAGCAGAAGCAAACGCAGAAGAGATAATTAATGATATGCATAAGAGCATCGATGATATAAAGTCTAAGGTCAGCGGCAAAGAGCGGCCCAAGGTTTTTTATTTGGTTTGGAGAGAGCCCATATTCACTGTAGGACAGGGAACTTTTATCAACGAAATCATACAAGTTGCCGGAGGCCGGAATATAGCGGAAGAGGCACAAGGCTGGTCAAAATATAGCCCGGAAGAGCTTATAAAACAAAATCCCGATATCCTCATAGCTTCTTATCATGCAACCGATGAGGGCATGAGAAAAGAAGACTTTGAAAGGGATGACTTCTTTCAGAAGCTGGAATGTGTAAAAAACGGAAATATATATATAATGTCAGACGACAATATAGTAGCAAGACCGGGGCCAAGAATAGTAGATGCTATTTATGAAATGGCAAAGGTGCTTCATAGCGACGCATTTTAGGCAATAGGATGGTATTGAGATGGATTATGAGATAAGGGCTGAACACTTGGGTTTTTGCTATGAAGATAAAGAGGTATTGAAAAATATCAATTTAAAGATCAAAGAGGGCAGCTTTATTAGCATAATAGGACCTAACGGCTCCGGCAAAAGCACTTTATTAAAGACGCTTTCCGGATTCCTGAAGCCCCGAAAAGGAACAGTCCTGCTCGGGGAAGAAAATCTTAAGGAGCTTTCACAGAAAGAAATCAGCAAAAGGCTTTCCATGGTGCCGCAAAATATACTTTTGGAATTCGACTTCAAGGTCAAGGATATAGTGATGATGGGCAGGCACCCATACATAAAAAGGCTTAAGGGAGAAACTGCAGAGGACATAAAGATTGTAGAAAAGGCCATGAAATATACCAATATCCTGGAGTTTTCCGATAGGCTCTACAATGAACTGAGCGGCGGTGAAAAGCAAAGAGTCATACTGGCCCAGGCACTGGCCCAGCAACCGAGGGTGCTCTTGCTGGATGAACCCATTTCTCATCTGGATCTGCAGCATCAAGTTGAGATATTGGATTTGATAAAGAGGATGAGCTTGGGGGGAGGACTGGCTTCTATAGCTGTGCTGCACGATTTGAATATGGCTTCTGCATATAGCGATCATATTATTATGCTTAAAGCAGGAGAAATTTTTTGCGAGGGAGAGCCCGAGAAGGTTCTGACCGCTAAAAATATAGCCCATGTCTTTAATACGGATGTGACCGTCAGCAAGAACCCCGTCACCGGGAAAACATATATATATCCGATATCAACGATACCTAAAAATAAGCGAGATACAAGAATTCACATGATATGCGGCGGCGGAAGCGGAACAAAGCTGATCAAGGAACTGGCGGATAATGGTTTTATCGTTTCAACAGGGGTATTGAACATAGGAGATTCTGATTGGGCTGCTTCCAAAGAATATGAACTGGATGTAGCTGAAGAAACTCCTTTTTTAAATATTACTCAAAGAGCATATGAAAAAAATCTTGAGCTTGCTCTTGCGGCACACTGTATTGTTCTCATGCCTATATATTTCAGCAAAGCCAATATAAGAAATCTTGAACTCCTTACAGAAGGACGGCTGAAAGATAAGAAGATATATATTTTGGGGGATCGTGACTTTGAAAAAAGAGATTATACCGGGGGCGAAGCGCGAAGCCTTTATAAAGGATTGAAGGAGCAGCCCAATGTTATACAACTGGAAGAATATGAATTGATAGAAGCATTGATAAAGGCAGATGAAGGAAATGAGTAAAGAAGCATTAAAAAATATATTGTCCCTGAGCATTTTGTTGGCTTTTTTCATCATCTGCTTTTTTATCGGGGTAGGAATAGGGGCTGTCAAAATACCCTTAAGAGAGATAATCGAAATAGTGTTTATGGGACAAGAAACGGACAATAAAGTCATTCTGATAGATATAAGGATGCCGCGTGTAATTATCTCTGCAGTTTTAGGAGCAGGTTTATCTGTTGTAGGCGGGGTTATGCAGGGTGTATTCAAAAATCCGCTGGTGGATTCTTATACATTGGGGATGTCATCAGGAGCTGCTTTAGGAGCAGTGCTTTCCATAGTAACAGGTATTGGCATATTCGGCTACGGGACTACTGGAGCTTTTGCCTTCCTGGGAGCAGTATCCTCCCTTTTTTTCGTATACCATATCTCCAAGACCAAGAATAGAGTCTCTATTAACTCATTGCTTTTATCCGGAGTGGCTGTCAGCTATTTTCTCTCATCCATTATATCCTTCATAATGATGCTTAATAGGAATAAAATAGAGCAAATAGTATTTTGGACTATGGGAAGCCTATCCTCTGCCACATGGCAAAAACTTATATTCTCCAGTTCTTTTATATTGCCTGGAATATTGGCGTTATGCTTTTTTTCCAGGGAACTGAATATCATGTCCCTTGGTGAGGAATCTGCTCACTATATGGGTGTAGATGTTGAAAAGCTTAAATATATATTGCTAGTCATATGCTCCCTGATAGTTGGAGCCGTGGTGTCCACAGGCGGGACCATAGGTTTTTTGGGTTTGGTGGCGCCGCATATCGTAAGGCTTATCTGGGGCTCTGACAATAGAAAACTTATACCTTATAGCGCCATAATGGGAGCTGCCATACTGATGCTGTCAGATACTCTCGGCAGAGTCCTTATTCAGCCTTCGGAAATTCCGGTAGGCGTTATGACTTCAATAATGGGAGGACCATTCTTCGTATTTTTATTAAGGAGACAAAAATCAAAGGGTGCTGCATAGGAAAGCTCCGAAAAGTAGAACACATGAATAAATATGCATCATAATTCATATATACTCATATACATTTTCCTAACAATCTTCCTAATAAGGATGGTAAATATACTTTGCCATCCTAGAATTTCTATTACTCAAAATTGAAGAGCTCCTATGCAGGAGTTCCGTAAAAGGGCTCTAACCCAGAATTATGAGGTAAAAATGCAAAATCAGTTTCCAGTTACAGGCAAAATATGATAAATAGCTTTAGATACATTTAATATTTATTCAATGCTAGGGAAACTCAGGTTTTTATAGACTATTTTTCGGAGCTTTCCCTGACGCCTATTGACATTGTCGGAATATTGTCGAATATTAAGGAATACTGTAAAAATTTTGTATGTTATATTTGCTGACAAACTTGGAACATTTAAGGTAATATGAAAATATACATTATATACTTTCTTCAGACGTTAGTGAAAAGACTGAGCTTATGTTTGGAAATAGGTGAAATGAACTTTAAATGTGTACAAGCCTAAGATAGCAGAGAAAAGCAATTTGGGCAAAATATTAGCAATTAAATGGTAATTTCAGTGTTTAACTTTGAAGACTGCATATTGTTACGAGAAAATAACATGAAAAAACAGGGGGCGAAACAGAAATGTTGAGCCTTGAAATATATAAAACTCAAGCTCTCTGAGTTTTCGAGAGCATTCATTATAGGTAATTGCGAAACTCTTTAAAAAAAGGAGTCATATACACCAAACTTTGGTAAAGCTATGGACGTAGACACAGCAGTGAACATTGAAAAGAGAATAACGACAAACAAAAACTGTGGATAGCTATCCTAATTCAGCATGAATGCATGTAGAAATAAACCCATATTAAAAAAACGAGATGAGGCATGCAGAAGTCTGTATAGCGTATTTAAATACTGCTATGCTGAAATCAACGGTTTGAGGCTTCGTATGTATTTATGTTGGTGTATGCTATCAGCAAGAAGCACAGTAACAAGTTGAGTAATGCCTGCTAAATACAAATCAGCTTCCGAGGTAAGAGGATTTCTTGTTTTTCGTCCTGCGACGCAGAAGCTGTCTTTTAAAGTGGTTGATGGATTTCCCAACGGTCACGCGCATATTTTGTAGTATTGTCCCATTCTTCGGTTCCATGAACGATTCCGGGGAAGGTACGAAGATTTTTTTCCGGGTAGACATAGAACATACGACCGCAGGGGGAATCCGTGCAGGGGTTTTCACAAGAAGTGCGGCGTCTGTATTTTCCATCCTCGCATTTTACCCAAGACATCATAGGACAGACAAACTTGAGGGTAGGCATACCGCAGCGAAGATGCGAATCACTTGTTTCGGGCTTCATTGGAAGTGCAGAATCGTTGGGACAGCATGGCACTCCATCTTCATTAATCGGGCAATCCGAACTAGTGTCTCACATGTTTGAATCGTTAAACAATTGTTGCAACGATTGCCACCAACCTAGGTAATTTCTTTAGGTATTAGAATTGCTTGGGATAGTGTTTATCGGTTTTGTCCGATGTAGTATTATCTCAAGCATACTTTTTAAAGAGAGAGATAGGCTTCATGAATATTAAATGGGACATTACATATAAATGTAATTTGAACTGTAGTCACTGTGTCAACGGAAATCTTTTAGGCAATATAAAGGATGAATTGGACATCAATGAAATCAGGTGTATTATAGAGAAACTGTCAAAGCTAAATATTGTCGATTATGTACATCTGTTAGGTGGAGAACCAACTGCAAGAAAAGATTTTCTTGAGATATTTAAAGCATTTTCTGATAACAAATTATGTTTTGGATTCAATACAAATGGGATAGCGATCAACAACAATATTATCAATAACCTGGTTGAGAATAATTACCTTACGAATGTTGTATTTAGTTTAGAGGGACATACCGCTAAAGTCAATGATTCTGTTCGTGGCAAAAATGTTTTTGAAATAACTACAAAAAATCTAAAAGCTTTAATAAAGGCTAAAAAGGAACATAAAAGGGATGGCTTACGCATAACTATTAATACTGTTTTCAGTAAGAAGAATAAGGACTATTTAAACGATATGCTTGATTTTTGCTTAAATCTTGGAGTAGATGAGTTTGTTTTATTACAGTACTTAACTGAAGGAAGTGCAAAAAAAGATAATGCTGGCGTTTCCTTTATGGATGAGTTAGAGGCTGTAAGAGTTATTGCTAATAGATATGAAGAATTGAAGGAGCGTCTCAACATTGTTCCTAGGTTTGTGTTTCCAACCGCTAAATTATATGTAGAGAAGGTACTGAAAAAAGAATTTCCAAAAGTAAAACATATGTGCGGTGCTGGGACCTCGTTTGCATTTTTAAATAATGAAGGTAGTTTGTTCCCATGTGACAGATATACGGAATCAATCCTATCTAGTTATAACAAAGATGATATAAATTTGGCGCGAGGAGATTTTTGGGGCATCTTTTCTCAAGCAGGATATGAAATTCCGTATCAGTTGACAGAAGGAAAATACAGTTACCTAAATGTGCAGCCTTGTAACGTGTGCCCGTTTTTAAAAAAAGATTGTTATCCGTGCCCGGCTAGAATAAGCCGAAACAAACCGTTTATAGTAAGCCATTGCGCTGAATTCCTAAAATTAGTAGATGAGGTATAGTATATGAATTACAAAGTTATTAAACCTATAAGAATTGTTGAAAAAGATGCTGATGAATTTTTAATTACTTTACCGAGTGTTCGAAAGCAAATGATTGTTAATGCTAATGTAATATCTTTTATTAATTATTTGAGTGACTTGGATTATGTTAATGAACAATGCGTGTACCAATACGTTACACAAAACGACATTATTAATTGCGAGGATTATAGAGAATTGTTCTCTATGTTAGTTCAATCCTCTTTTTTAGCTCCGCTATGATAGTCCAATTAGATTGGAAGCGAAAAGATGGATAATGGTCGAAGTAAGATAAAATATAGAGAAATAGTTAAACTGTTTAGTGATTGTAGAATAAAGCAAATTGGATTGTTTTTTCTTTGTGCAATTGCAGTTAGTTCAGAACTATATCTAGTATATCAGATAAAGGGATTAATTGACTGCTTGAGTGCCCAAAATTATGATTTGTTTATTATTTTAATCCGAAGAGTTTTTCTAACAGCAATTTTTGCTTTTGTTTTTACAATATTACAAACTAAGCAGTGGCATACCTTTAGGGCAGAATTGATTAACAAAATGCGGGTTAAGATGTATAAAAAAATGCTAGTCCAACCATCTTCCTATTTTGATTCAAAACCATCTGGTGATATAACTTCGGCAATTTTAAATGATGGCTCAATGATAGCAGATAGTGCTGGAGTAAATATTTTAATGCTGTTACTGAATTTGTTGCGCCTATTAATTATATTTGTAATTATGTACCAAACAAATATTCATGTGGCGACTATCGTGTTGATAGTCAGTTTATTCTATTTTATTACTTGTATATTAGTTAATGGAATTATGAGACAAGCTTTTGCAGAAGAAAGGCAAAGTTTCGCGAATTTAACTCAAAGTTTGTTAGAAGTTGTAAAAGCAATAAGCATAGTAAAAGTATTAAACAAATATGATTTTTTTAATGAACAATTTAAGACTCAAGTATGGAGAAAATATTTTCCAAATCAAAAACGAATTATCGAAATTGAGGTTAGAGCTAGTGCGCTTAATTCACTCATGCATATTATTTTACCTATTTTAGTTATTTGTAGTGGTGTAGTTATTTCATTCCGCCATGGATCTGAAGTTGGTAGTATTGTGATGATGTATACGCTTGTGGGGCAATTAATAGAACCACTAAATAATCTGTCAGATTTCTATCAAGGACGACAAAAAGCACTGGGAGCAGCAGAAAGAGTCTATGATTATTTGTTTTCTAATGTTGATGATTCTTCAGATAGAAATAGTAGTCTTTCTGATATCCAATCACTAGACATAAATATTGAAAAATACTATTGGAAAAATAAAGTGATATTCAGTGATTTTAAGCAAAGTGCTATTCCTGGTGCAAAAATTCATCTGCAAGGGCCTAGTGGTAGTGGAAAAACAACTTTGCTGAAATTGCTTGCAAATCTTTACAGTGTAGATTTTGGTTTTATAAAATATAATGGTGAGGATGTTCAGCATTTTGAGAAAGATTCGATTTATCGAAAAGTATCAATTGTCTTTCAAGAACCTTTTATTTTTGAAGGAAGTCTTTACGATAATCTGACATTAGGTGATAATTTTCAAGAAGGACTGATTTACGACGTGTTGAAAATAACCTGCCTAGATCAATTCGTTAAGGAACATGGGCTGAATTATTATCTAAACGAGAATGGGGCTAATATATCAGGCGGGCAAAGGCAACGTGTCTGCTTAGCAAGGGTGCTGTTACGAAAGCCCCAAGTATTATTGCTAGATGAAGCAACAAGTGCATTAGATCATGAGACAGAGGAGCAGCTTCTTCAACGTCTTAATATCTACATAAAACAAAATAATATCATTTTGATAGCAGTCTCACACGGCACAGCAATCAAAGAAATTTGTAATTATAGTTGGTTTTTGTCCTGATTACGGTGCCATGATTGTGGTGTCAGGGAAAGCTCCGAAAAAGTAGAATTCATGAATAGGTATGCACTATAATTCATATATACTCATGCGCACCTTCCTAAACCTTCATAAAAATGCTTCAATACTTGTCTGAAATATGGCATAATAATAGCAGCTAAAGCATTGAAAGCAGGGAGGTTAAGGGTATATATTAGGGAGAAATAATGGTCGAATTGATATATTTAATAACATGATATCTGAACAGAAGAATTTGAAGAAGCCATTAACAAACGGTTTAAAATAGAAAGAAGATTTGCTACCATGGCAAGGAATCATGGACTCCGGAGAAGCCGATATCTGAGATTAAAAGGATTTAGTATCCATATTATCTTAGCAAATATGGCATGCAACATAATAAGGATGGTAAACATACTTTGCCAGACTAGAATTTCTATTATTCAAAATTGAAGAGCTCCTATGCAGGAGCTCCGTAAAAGGGCTCTAACCGAGAATTATGAGGTAAAAATGTAAAATTAGTTTCCGGTTACAGGCAAAATATGATAAATAGCTTTAGATACATTTAATATTTATTCAATGCTAGGGAAACTCCGGTTTTTATAGGCCATTTTTCGTATTTTTATTAAGGAGACAAAAATCAAAGGGTGCTGCATAGCACCCTTTATAGCTTATATTTACCCAATTCTGCCTTGAAGTTTCCTGATAGCTTTTCCAATTCTTGGATATACATGGTAAGCTCTTTTATTTTGTTGGAATATTCGATTACGCTGGCACTCATCTCTTCAGATGCGGCAGAATTCTCTTCGGCTATTGCCGCAAGGGAATGCACATTTTCAAACACATCGGAAAGCTGCTTTGTCTGTGCGGACATCTCTTCCACAAGCCTTACTATATCTGAGGAAACAGAACCTATATGCTCTGTGGATACCGTATTGTCCTTTGCAACCTTTTCCAGGGTTGTATTGCTCTCTTCCAACTGATTGAACCGGGCATTTATACTGCCGACAAGGCTGCTCACCTCTCCCGTAAACATTTTCAGGTTTTCATTGATTGTTTTTACTGCTGATTTGGAATCCTCGGCCAAGCCCCGTATCTCTCCGGCGACCACTGCAAAGCCTCTGCCCAGCTCTCCGGCCCTTGCGGATTCTATAGCAGCATTTAATGAAAGCAAATTGGTCTGATCTGCGATATTCTCGACGGTTGTTACGATATTCATGATATCGTTGGCTCTCTTGGAAAGCTCAACTCCTTGAGAATTCACATGGGCAAAAGCATCTCTGATGGATAATATCATCTTTGCTACTCTTTGAGTCTCTTCCGAGGAGGTCTTAATGCTTTTAACAGCTTCCTCAAGCCTGTCTTTGCTTTTGAGCTCCTCTTGAGCAATCTTGTTCAATGTATCCATATTGGTGCTGATTATATATACGGATTTTTCGGTTTCCTCAGCCTGATGGACTGCCCCCTCAGCAACATCCTGCACAATGCCGGATATGCCGTCCGATACATTTTTCATATTTCTTGCTATATCTGAAAATGTCTTTGTGTAATTATACATGTCATCATTTCCTCCCTTTAAGAAGAGGAAGTCTTTTTGGAATAGCTGCTTTATACCGTTAAGCTGTTGAAAATATAACTCCAGCTCATCACCGGTTTTTACTCTTGTACATGAAGAAAAATCAAGATTATTTAATTTGCCTATCTCTTCATTAAAGAACCTCAGCGGTGCCAGAGCTATTAAAGCTATTACCTCACTGACCGCAAATAAGGATATGGAGATGATACCTGAAGCCAGCCAGTTTTTTGTCAGCAGATAGCTTATAGGCAGCAAGGCAAAAGCGCTCAAGAATGAAATTTTAATATCTACTCTTTTTAGAAAGCCCAAGGATAAAATTCTGGACAGATTGAAGGTTTTCTCGCTGTGCAAGCCCTTCTCTACAGTTATCTTTACCCTGAGCATATGCAGATTGTTTTCCTTGCCTCTTTCCAGCTCCTGTACCTGAATTTTTTCCTTGAAAAAGTCGCCGCAGCCCTCCAATAATCCAAGAAAATAATCAAACAATCCGCGCTTCGATATATATTTCATTTCAATTTCTTTTTCGCTCAGATCCGTTGCAATCAGTCTGGGAGGATTTGCTCCCTTGATCATCCTTGTCAATTGAGCATGCACATCATCCATCATGAGCAAGAATGCCTTTACGTTTCGGCGTTCAAAATATGACGGGAACCATTTGAAAAAGGATTCAATATTGCTTCTGCCAACCTTGCGCCATATCTCCCCGGTTGATTTGCCAACTTTTTTGCCTATTTCTTCTATCAGCTTTGCAGGCTCTTTGTCATCAATTTCTTCCAGAGGAGATATGACTCTGTCTTCCTGCCACCCTATTATTCTCAAGCAAGAGTTCACAATCTCATCGCCATATAGATTTCTTAAGCTGTTTATCCAGGTTGAAACTACTGTGCCTTTCATACAAAAACCTCCAATTTTCAGCTTCGTATGACAAATTATACATCATAAGCTAAATATATACAATATTTATTCTGAAATGCATAGTAAAATATAGATTTACTCAGTGTTAACTTTCCGTTAAATGCTTTTCAAGAGAAGCTTCGCTTATAATAATATTTTTTTCATAGTATTGATTACAAAATCTATATCCTGCTTATTTACATCGTTGTTCGTCACAAATCTAAAAAGTCCGCCTTCTTCGCCGTTTATCTTTATACCTTTATCAAAGAATTTTGAAACAAGGAGATTCGGGTCAAAATCAGGGCGATTCAGCTTAAAGAATACCATATTGATTTGAATTTTATCCGGATTAAGCTCGATGCCCGGAATTTCGAGAAGCCTTTTTCCCAGATACCTGGCATTTTCGTGATCTTCCCCGAGCCGCTTTGTCATGTCCTGAAGTGCTATTATGCCTGCCGCTGCCAGAAAACCTGCCTGCCTCATGCCGCCGCCGAGGAGCTTCCTGTTCTTCCTTGCCCTATTAATAAAAGCTCTGGTACCGGCCAGAATAGAACCTACTGGGGCACATAAGCCCTTGGAAAGGCAAAACTGGACTGAATCTGTATATTGGGCTATATCAGCGGCGGTTACGCCTAAAGCTGCAGCCGCATTGAACAATCTGGCACCGTCAAGATGCACGGGAATGCCGCGCTTCACGGCTAATTCATATACTTTTTTCATCACCTCAAGGGGAACCACAGTTCCGTTAGCCAGTGCATTTTCCAAGCATATAAGCCCTGTTCTGGGCTCATGTATATCATCGGATCTTATAGCTTTTTCGACTAATTCGGGATAAAGGATATCATCACTGCTTTTGATAGTCCTGAGCTGAACACCTGACAGCACGGCTGCGGCCCCTACCTCATGAACGGCTATATGAGCGTTTTCACCGAGTATGATCTCATCACCCCTGACGGTGTGAGTCATGACCCCAAGCTGATTCCCCATGGTGCCGCTGGCAACAAAGATAGCTGCTTCTTTGCCGACTATATCGGCGGCCAGCCTCTCCAATCTGTTGATGGTGGGATCATCTCCATATACATCATCGCCTACCTCGGCTTCAAACATGGCCTTTCTCATCTCGGCTGTAGGCATGGTTACAGTATCGCTTCTCAAATCTATATACCTCAATAAAAAACACCTCCATATAAATTATAGATATATTATACATTATCATTTTATATATGTCATATTTATTAAGTAGAAGATTCAAAGGGAAAAGGGGGGAAAAATCTTGAAAAAAATATTAAAAAAGCATTATGCTTCTTATGTAGCTGCTATGGTTCTATTGATCATGCTTATGCTGGCCTTTTACGGAAGAATATCGGATACAGCAGCGGTATTTAAGGCTAATATAGAGCTGCAGAAGATGGAAAGGCAAGGGTATAAAAATTATGAAGTTCTGGATGGAAGCTTTAAATTTTCTATACCTGCATCCTGGTCCGCATGGGAGCAAAAATTTATGGGCGGCGAGATAATCTATGATTTGAACTATATCACTCCAAATAAAAAGATACATGGCTTTATTCAAGTATGGAAAATAGATAAACCTCTGTCACAATTTTTGGAGGAGGCAAAAACTGCGGCAGCAGACTCTACAGACTTCAAATCTTATAATCTGAAAGAAATAATGGTAAACAGGAACAAAGGCTATCTGCTGCAGTATGAAAGACCAAAGGACACAGGAGGCTATTATAGATCCTATGAAGCATTTTTAGAAGATGGAAAAGGGAAGATATATAGAGCAAGCTTTTATACGGATGAAAAGGACTGGAGAAAATATTACCCTCTGATGTTCAACAGAATAATTCAATCATTCAGGATAAAATGATGATTCCCCGGGAACACCGGGGGATAATTTTTTGCACTCCTTTTCTATGAGAATACCCTTTTATTTTCATGGAAATATAGGATAAAACTACTATACAAGCTTACAAAGTCTTAGCTTCGAAGCTTTATACTTGCTATCAGCTAGTACAACAGATATAATTAAGAAAATATTAATAAGGAGAAATGCTATGAAGGATTATTTTATTGTCGCTTTAATCGGATATGTATTTGGATGCTTGCAGTTCTCCTATATACTCGGCAAGCTTCTTAGAAATGTAGACATAAGAAATATGGGGCACGGCAATGCAGGGGCCTCAAATACGGTTATTTCTTTGGGCTGGAAATATGGGGTTTTAGTTGCTTTATTGGATATTTCAAAGGCCGTAGCTTCTGTTATGCTTATAAAAGCCTTGTATAAAGATGTTGCCGATCCAAACCTGTTTAATTTTTACCTATATCTAAACGGCCTTTTTGTAATATTGGGACATAATCACCCATTTTTCATGAATTTTAAAGGAGGAAAAGGCACTGCATCTCTTATAGGCATGCTCATAGCAGTCAATATTCCTCTTGCAGTGTTAGGAATACTGACTATTATAATAGTAACATTGATCACCGATTATATCGCTTTAGGCACTATAGCCCTTGTCCTGATCGTCGTCGCTGCCACCGTATATTTGAAGCTGGGGCTTGGAGCGGTGACTATTTCAATGATAATTGCAGCACTTGCCGTTTATAATCATCTGCCGAATATTAAAAGAATTATAAGAAAAGAAGAAAAAGGCCTCAGGCAGACCATTAAAAAGAAGCAAAACTAGATATAACGTGAAAAAGATTTTACAGCTATGTAGAATATTTAATGCGTTATATATAATTTCAGAAAGGAAGTGGAGACTTTGAGATACGAAGGAAGCATATACAGGCCGCCAAGCGAAGCATGGAGCCTTATAGTTCAGGCGACTATCGGCTGCTCTCATAATAAATGCAGCTTTTGCAGCATGTATAAGGATAAAAAGTTTAGAATAAGAAGCATAGAAGATATAATTAAAGACATCAGTGAAGCAAGTATGCAGTATAAAAGCATAAAGAGGATTTTCCTGGCTGACGGCGATGCCCTGATGATCAAAACGGCAGAACTCTTAAAAATATTGGAGCATATAAGAAATACTATACCCGAATGCGAGAGAGTGGGAATCTATGCATCTCCAAGGAGCATAATGCTGAAATCCCATGAGGATTTAAAGCTGCTCAGGGAAGCGGGACTCGGCATCGCATATTTGGGACTGGAGTCCGGAAGCAACGAAATATTAAAGAGTATAAACAAAGGCGCAGACTCTCAAGAAATAGTGGAGACAGGCCAGAAGGTCAAAGAAGCAGGGATACTTCTTTCTGTCACTCTGATATCGGGGCTGGGCGGAAAGCAGCTTTGGAAGGAGCATGCCCTAGAATCCGCTAAGGCAATAAACAAGATGAAGCCTGATTTTCTGGGACTGCTGACCCTTATGGTGGAGCCTGGGACTAAGCTGTATGAAGAGGTATCAGAAGGCTCCTTCAAGCTTTTAACTCCTCAGGAGATAGCTGCAGAAACATTGGAGCTTTTAAAAAACCTTGACTGCGAAGGCTGTATATTCAGAAGCAATCACGCTTCAAACTATTTATCGTTAAAAGGAACTCTCAATAGAGATAGGGAATTGCTGATAAACCAGCTTCAAGAAGCTATTGAGGGTGAACTTGACTTCAAAGAGGAATATCTGAGAGGCTTATAGAGCAATCCTATATATATCCTCCTTGCATTCTTCATCTGCCAGTTTATCATAAAAACGAAGGCTGCCTCTTTTTCCCATGGGCAAGCCTTTCTTTTTTGCATAACCGGAGAAAGCATTGATGCTCTGATAATTATCGGAGAGCACGGAAAACTCCAAAGCATTGCAGTCCGACTTTTTTATTTCTTCAATGATTCTATCCAAAAGCAAGCTGAAATAGCCCTTGCCCCTATAACCGGGCAGCAGTCCTATCTGCCATAGATAGAATATTCCTTCCATAGAAGAGCTTTTGATGCCTCCGGCATACCCGACTATTGCCTCTTCATCCTCGAGCACCATGCATGTGTTATTAAAATACTCCGATAATATCCAATATGTAAAGGGCGTGTGCAAGTCCAGCGGCTTGCATATATCTATCAATTCCCTGACTGCCCCGATGTCTCCCGACTCCATAGATCTTATTTTCATAATATAAACCCCCTCTAAGAGATATTATATTAAAAGTAACATTGTCAGAAAGCAAAATCAATTGCTAGTATGCTTATCAAAGGCATGTATGATTTTTTTTCGAATTTATGCATTTAAAAACCGTTGAAACCAATAAAATCCCAAAGGCTATTGCACCGGCGATGCCAATGGCTTCAAGACCCTTGTACAGGGCTTCCTGTATATTGTTCTCGATAATATTGAGCACCGTATAATAAGCCGGAATGCCCGGCACAATGGGAAGCAGGCTCGGAACGTTGAATACCGTTGACGGAGTTCTAAATACTTTAGCCATGATTTCGCTGGTAAGACTGATAACTATCGAAGCAATAAACGAAGCGAAAATCTTATTGTCGGACAGAATATATATGCCGTCATAGGTTATCCAGCCCATAGCACCACAGATGCCGGCCCAGAACAGATTCTTCCTCTCAATGTTAAATAAAATCGCAGGGCAATAGCTGCCTAAAAAAGCGAGAATAATCTCCCTCATAAAATCACATCCAATACTTCATAAGTAATAAAACTATGCCGACCCCTACGCCAATAGCCGTAACGGTAAACAAAGCCTCCGTAAGCCTTGCCTGGCTTGATAAAATATCTCCGTATAATGCATCCCTGATCCCATTAGTCATTGCAAGTCCGGGGAATAAAATTATAATTGAGCCGACTATTACAGAATTTACATCTATTGGTATTATAAATTTGTTTGCAAAAATTGCTAGAAGGCCGGCTATAAAGCTCCATACAAAATCCAGAAAGAACGGAGACAGGCTGACCCTGCTCATCTTATCTCTCGATGCATATATGAGCATGCTTATGATAGCAGCGACTATCCCGTTAACGGCAGTACCTCCAAAAAGCATGGCATAGGCCAGGGACGTTACTCCTGATGCTATAAGCCTTCTATAAAAAGGAAAATAAGGAGCATTCTCCATGCCTCTTAATAATTCCATTGCTTCATCATAAGGAACCTTTTTGGTCTGAAGGCTTCTTGAAAAAGTATTTATTATCTCTATGCTATGCAGATTAATAGTTCTGGATTTAATCCTTTTTACCAGTGATACCGATTCCTTTGGATTATCCTTTGACCAACCTGATATGAAGATACCGGTAGGGGTCACAAAGCACTCGGACTTTATGCCGTAGGCATTGCATATTCTGTCTATGGTATCCTCTACCCTGTATATCTCTGAACCGCTGGTAAGAAGAATTTCACCGCTGAGCAGAGCTACATCTAAAGCTTCTTTTACTTCCACATTTATCACCACTTTACCAAATTGCGTTATATTCTAGAAAACAATATATAGTATAATGCAGATATGCTTTAATGACAATCCGTATAGGGCGGATTTTTAGCACTGTAACAAAATGGTATAGTCAGTCGTTTATTTAGTAGAGGGTAAAAAATCCTCAAAAAATAAACGAAAGAAGGGATGTCCATTGAAAGCGTAAGCGTGTATGATGAAGTCTATTGTGAATAGCGTGGTATAATATAGCATCATTAGAAACTTTATAAATCAAATTAGATTTTAAGGAGGTTTAGTTATGAACAAGAGTAAAAAAAGGTATATAAGTATTGTAGTTGCGATAGTTATGTTATTTAGCGGCATGAATGTTAACGCATTAGCAAAAGTTAACGATAATAATGCCGCTAGCAATATATATAGTTTTACTGATAATAGTGGAACACACGTGACAATTGAAGAAGTTGACAGAGCAAGCGGCATAAAAGTTCTAAGACAGTATAATAACGGGAAACTAGTTGAGGAAGTTGAAATAAAAAAAGGTGACATGGAATTAAAGATAAGAGATGAAAATGGGAAAATAACCACCAAAGATGCAAGAAGTATAATAAAAAAAGCTGGTACTGATGCAAGATCATACTCTACCAATTATACAAAGTTAGGCAGAATTAACTACGAAAAGGATCCAACTACTTTTGAGATACATAGCATAAGACTTAAATATACAACAACGGTTGAGCAGGATTCTTATACAGTAGATGCTTATAAAGGATATATAGTCGATTTAGTTGCAGCAATTATATCGGTAATAGCGGTTCCGGCATCAATAATGACACAAACAATAAAAGCTATATGTGTTGCTTATGGAATATCTATTGTTTCTGGCAAAATAAAAGATTTTTTAACTACAACTGTATCAGCAAAAATTGACAATTATTCATTTATGTGTACAGATACAATTAATACAAATCATTATAGAGAAGTAACCGGAAGGAAGGCATTTATTGATGATGATACTGTCAAATATAAAGGCAAAACATATTATGAAGGATATATTCCAAAGGACTGGAAAACTCAAGCCTTTGGTAAAACCTTATACTTAGATATGTTTGGAGTTGTGGGAGTTTCACCTGTAAGCTATGGAAGTTATTAAACCAGTAGCTGATTTCCATGTAAAGGCTGCCGAGCAGTTCCTTATATGGTATAATGCAAGTATTTGGAGGAGGATTATGTGAAAAATGCCATAAATAAATTTTCAATAGAAGTATATAAAAATGCAGCGATAGTAATTATACTTGTTTTGGCAATAATTTTACACATTTTTATTTTTCGAATACGAGAGGAACAGCTTGTAGAAATAATAGCTCAAAATGTATCTGCAACCGAAGGTATGAGCTATAATAAACACGATATAATAATAAGAAAACAATCAGATTTTGACTTTATAAAAATTGTTGTTTATTCATTTGCTTCAGTAAACGGAAGTGAAATAGTAGGATTTGCAAACTTTTATAAGGGCTTGATTAATAAGTATGCAGTTCAAACTATAGTCCATAAAAAGCAATTTATATACGGCTATGTTATAAAAGGTGTAAAAGATAAATATTTGATCTTGACAGGAAAAAACTTTAATAGAACCGTTGATTCTATAGAAGTAACAAAGGAGGATGAAAGTAGCTATATAAAAGATATATCGAAAGAAGAGTATTTTATATTTAAAGTAGATGTAAGTTCTTTAAAAAACTACCGCCTGTTAGATAAGGAAGGAAAAGAATTGTCACGAGAATTTGACTTTATCTATATTGAAGAAAAAATTGTAGATTAAAAATATTGCCTGCAAAGCTAAAGCAAATTAGCAAAATCGGGATGTTCCTATAGAGTTAAAAGTAGAACAATCTGCAAGATCCGGCTCAGAGTTCTATGGAGAAGTTGAGTTTACAGGTGCACTTCAAAATAAATTAATAGGTAAACTAGAAACTAAACTTACTGGAGGTGCAAAGTTGATAAGAGAAAGAAATGAAGCTGTAGGATATACTTATGGATCTTTGGTAGTTCCAGCAGGTAAGCGAGGCGGTATTGAAGCGTACTGGGGCGGCACAGGCACTGTAGGAACTTTAGGAGTAAAATATCCGGATACCTATTCAGAGTCAGGTTATACTAAGACTCAGTATACAGATATTACAATAAACGCACACAAAAATGAACATGTTATAAACGCAAAAACATGGATAAGAAACTAAGTTATATTAATAAGAATGCCAGTATGAAAAAATTATATCTTATATTACCTATTGCATTACTTATCCTGTGCACAAGTATATTATTGATTTCTGGATGTTCGGTAAAAAATCAAAATAATAAAAGCATGTTAGCTTATGAAGTCTTCGTAAAAAATGTCGAATCAATAAGAAATGCTCCCTTACCTGATAACTATACGTTGATTACAGAAAGCGGAGAAGAACTCAATAAAGATTTCACTATTTTCCCAGAGATACAGAAGCTAGACTCTAGAAAAAATGATTCAATAAATGGAGATATGAAGTTTCCTAGCAGATATAAATATTATTTTTTAAATAATGAAAAAACCATATTAGTTCGTTTAAATCTGATATATAGTCCAGAGTTTACTGAAACAAAAATAATTAGTGTGATGACTCAAATGCCTCGAGATCTTATGGAGTTTTCATCCGAATATTTAGAAATTACGAATATAAATATGGTAAACTACTTAATTGCATTCAATGGAGGGTTAGCGGATCTAGATTTTATCCTTACTAATGAAGATAGAACAAAAGGTATTGAAGATATAAATAAATATATAATCAATGAAGGAGAGAATAAATTTATACCTTTTTTGCAGGAAATATTGCTATCCTTCAATAGAAATTAGTAGTTATATAACATCCCAACGTTTATACTTTTATGATATTGATTGTTTTATAATTGTAAAATAATGCATAGGGGGCAGGCTCTTTTTTCTTATCAAACCTGCCCCGGCTTTTTTATTCAAACAACAAAAACAATATTTTCTTCCTTGGAATCTACAAAACTCAAGCGTTGCGAGATTTCAAGAGTATACTAAACAAAAATGGGTGTTAAATTCGAAAAGGTGAAATTGCCATTATAAGAAGGATGATACAGCGTCCTTCTTATAATGGCTTGTTGTACGAAAAAGGGGGCAAAGGGGGATTGTTCAATGAGCAGTAAGTCTAAATCACTGATCTTATTTTCAACTGCAATTCTTGTTATATCTATTGGGTTAAATGTATATTTGCTAAGCAAATTGAATATCCGGAATAAAGATATGGAAACAATGCAAAAAACTATATCTGAGCAGAAGTATTATCCAAAATATTCATATGATGAAGAACAAAAGAAAATTGCAGAAGCTATAGATGAATATCAAAGCGGTTTATACCCAAGTAAAAAACTATTCTTAACTGAAGTATTATCTGCCTTGCCTGTATGGGTAGAAAATGACATTAATAATTCCAACTATAAAATGGATCAGAAGAAAATCAATAAGGCTAAAGCTGAGCAGCGAGAGATTTTAATTAGGGTGATAAGGGCTGCAAAATTATATTACAAAAGAGTCGGCAATAAACAGCTTATTATCGGAAACAAATTTTGTTTTAAAAGCGATTTCTGTTAGTGATGATAAAGAAGCAGTTGTTTTTTATGACAGCCTTAATGAAGCGATTCTTATTGCTACAATATGCGCAGTAGAAAATAGAACGAAATTTATTGCAGGAAACAAGACTAATTCATGGGAAATTGGTGGTAAGCCTTTTCTATGATTAATGGTATGTATGATGTGGTAGATAAAGTAGACAAAAGGCAACAACGGCGAAGATATATTAGAACATGTCAATGCCTCCTTAGTTTTGCTATATAGATGGAGCGAAGTTGAGTATTTCGGTAATATTTTTTAGATAGCAACTTTTTATTTTCATGAAAGGAGATCAATATATGTTTTCTCTATTTAAAAAGAAAATAGATATACTAAAACTTATACTGTGTATGATGATGATAATTTTGATAACGGAATGCCATGAACGTATTTACACTTATTATCAAGAGCCTAAGGCTGAAACGGTGGATAACAAAATCAATAATGATAGTATCTTTGTGTCTGAGATGCTAGACCATCATGGACAGATCCTATCTTCAAGACATATTGTATATAATAGCAATGAAGAGTATAAACTGATAATCAAAAATACTGACACAGATGTTATAGCTTATAAGCTTATGTTGCTTATCGACGGCTTACAGTATGACTTATCAGAAGATGATATATATTCAAATGCGCTTTTGCTAAAAGCAGAGGGCAGCGAGATTTCTACTTATATTGATTTTTCCAGAGTGAATGCAGGTCATCACTTCGGTATATTTATAATTGAAAAAGTTTATGTATCTCCACGAAAGATTCTCACTCCGGAGGTGGATATGCGTTTTTCAATTAGTAAGTCAGCAGAGAATTTAAGTTTGGAGACTGTTCAATCTCAGCTCAAAGTTTCAAATTCGGACAACACAGCATTATTGTCCAATATGTCTCGATGTATAGAGTTTGCAGCTTTCCATTCACAAGATCAGCCTCCTTATGAAATACGGCAAAATAACATAGTATCTCAAGATATACTACCTGTATATGATCTTTACCTTTATAACCCTTCGCCATTTGAGGCAAACTATTGGATTGGCGTAATCTTTGAAGGTGAAGTGGTAACAAATGCCCTTAATTCTGATTATATCATTTCTCTAGCCTCTCATGCGGAAACTGTAGTTCAAGTGACACTTACAGATATAAACATTGCACCTAACACCCAATTTTATTTTATAGCTATACCTAACCCTCAGCTGGAATGTGATCCTGAACCATTCGACTTAGCTTTGGAAGAGGGCAGAAATATTTTCACACTTTTTTCTCAAAAATTTATTAACGCTCAGGAAATGTAATGGTAAGGGTTCAGTTTGAAGGTATTATTGATGTAGAAGGGATGTCTATTGAAAGCAAAGAAAGTGGCAGCTTTGATTATGGCAATATTGCTATATAAGTTGCAATAAGTACGTTACATAGCTTTTATCAGTTAATATAAGCTTACTGCCATAAAATATTTAATGCTTCATATATATAAAGTTCCATTATTTGTACTTTTGTAATATTGATTGCTTTATAATGGCTTGTTGTACGAAAAAGGGGAAGGGGATTGTTCTATGAGCGATAAATATAAATCAGCGATCTTTTTTTCAATTGCAATTCTTGTTATATCTATTGGGTTAAATGTATATTTGCTAAGCAAATTGAATATCCGGAATAAAGATATGGAAACGATGCAAAAGACTATATCGGAGCAGAAGTATTATCCAAAATATTCATATGATGAAGAGCAACAGAAAATTGCAGAAGCTTTAGATGAATATCAAAGCGGCTTATACCCGAATAAAAAACTATTCTTGACTGAAGTATTGTCTGCCTTGCCTATATGGGTAGAAAATGACATTAATAATTCCAACTATAAAATGGATCAGAAGAAAATCAATAAGGCTAAAGCTGAGCAGCGAGAGATTTTAATTAGGGTGATAAGGGCTTCAAATGAATATAAGCTGACAGGAGAAATCAAAGACAAGGGGGCATTGTCTTATGTGTATGGTAATAAATGGGATAAAAAGAGGGTTAATCCACATAGAATATTTTTCGAGTATTATGAACCTGATTATTATATGTTCTGCTACAAAATAGAACCGGTAAGCCCGGAAGATTCAATGTGGGACAATGACAATAAAGATGGATTTTGTTATTATGTGAATTATTTTTATGATACAAAGAAAGCAAATAGACCGAACCGTGAAGGTTTATTGCAGTATGATATCATAATTGTTGATAAAGTGGATGGAAAATGGATGATAGTAGATTATGTAACAACCAATTAAGAACAAGAAATTTATGTTTAAAGAACTAAACGGCAATGCCTCCTTAGTTTCGCTATATAGATGGAGCGAAGTTGAGGAGGTATTTTATGTACTTTAAAAAATGAAGCAATGGCTTAGTTGAAATTGGTATCTTGTGTAAGATATAATAATAAGAGGGAAAGTTTGTACTAAGGCTCATATAAATATGCTTGTAATATTTATATGATTAAAGAAATGAGGTTGAATTGAAGACGTAGAGGAATGCGGAGTTTAAGAATGAAACGAGGAGTGAAATCATGCTCACTTTCTTAGGGGTTATTGATAATGAGGATGACAGGAACAAGGCAGAAAAAATATATTTGACATATAAAAATACCATGCTTTATACGGCGAGAAGTATTTTACATGATGTTTGCCTTGCGGAAGATGCTGTTTCACAAGCCTTTATCAGAATTATTGATAATCTTCACTTAATATCCGATATTAACTGTAACAGAACACGCGGTTTGGTCGTTATTATAGTAAGAAATATTTCTCTTGATATGTTAAAACATATTAAAAATAAAGAATTGATACCTTTTGATGATTTAGAAAACACTTTGAAAGATAACGATAACTCTCCTATTGATTATATAATTTCTGAAGAAAGCTATAGCTTGCTGCTTTTGTGCATATCAAAGCTCAATAAAAATTATACCGATATTTTAAGATTAAGCCTAATATATAATTATTCGAATAATGAGATTGCCCAATTACTTGGAATATCAGCGGGAAATGTGAGAGTACGCTTGCATAGGGCGCGTCAGGCTCTTATGAAAGAGCTGAAAAAGGAGGGTATCTGTAATGGAAAAGAGAATTTTGCATAAAAAAGTTTTCGACGCTATGCTTGAGCTTGCTGTCAATGAGGACTTTGAGCGGGAAATGAGAGAGATGCCCTCCGAGGAGCAACTGGAAGGAGAATATGAACCTACGCCTGAATTTGAGGCTAAAATGCAGAGGTTTTTGAGACAGCACAGGCGTAAAATCAATATCCGCATGTATTCGCAAATGGCAAAGAAGATTGCTGCCGGCATTGGAATTGTTTTTATATTAGTGAGCGCAGGTTTATTGTGTGTCAAAGCAGCACGAGTCACCATATTTAATGCTATCCTGGATTGGAAGGACAGATATGTTACTATTAAGTATGATGAAAGGGAAAAGCAGTTAAATAAATCCGAAGTGGATATGAGTGAACTTTACAAGCCTAAATATATTCCTGAAGGCTTTTATCAATATGATGTTATTAAATCAGGCTCTACGATAACTATCAAATATATTAATGATAAAAAAGTAAAGATTTATTTTGATCAGAAATTGCTTTCAAGCAGCGGCATTGCAGCAATCGACAGTGAAAACAAAAACTATACTGAAATATCAATTGGAGAAACAAAGGCATATTTGTTTGAAGCTAAATCAGAAGATGATAACACATTTATCATTTGGAAAAATGAGACAACCTCCTTTAATTTGTTTTCAAATATCAACAAGGATGAACTTATTAAAATGGCGGAAAGCATTGAGAAGGAAAAATAAACGGAAGAAGTAATATTTATTAATGACAATCCGTATAGGGCGGATTTTTATCACTGTAACAAAATGGCATAGTCAATCGTTTATTTAGTAGAGGGTAAAAAATCCTCAAAAAATAAACGAAAGAAGGGATGTCTATTGAAAGCAAAAAAAGCGGCAGCTTTGATTATGGCAATATTAATGCTTGCAGTTATGAGTGTTAACGCATTGTGGGCAGATGGAAACCAATTATTTATAGCATCTGCAGATGCAAATCCTTCTTTGCAATGGGTAAATACAGATTGTGTCATAGTAGAATTAGCCTTTACAGGGTTAAAAGCAAATTGCACAGCCCGTATTATAGGTAAGCCCGGAACTGCAAAAATAACTGCTGAAGCCATACTGCAGCGCATAAATACAGATGGAAGTCTGACAACCATTAAAAAATGGAGTGGCTTGGAGGCAATTGGAAATGAAATGTATTTTGACAAAGACTACTACGTTAAAGACGGTTATATTTACCGTTTGACTATCAATGCCAGGGTATACAAAGGTACAAGCTCTGAAAGCATAAGCGTTTGCGATGAAGTCTATTGTGAATAGCTTGGTAAAAGACTGAATCAAAAAACATATGGGAAATAGAACGGTAACCCTTGAAATCTATAAAAATCAAACATTATGAGATTTCAAGAGTATGCCAAATAAAAAAGGAGTGTTAAATTTGAAAGAATGTGCAAAGAAGCTTGCTATTTTTATATTGCTTGCCTCCTGTTTAATTTTTAGCTCCCAAATTACTTATGCAAGTAATGATACAGAGAAGATTGAAAGTATCATATACGATTACTTTGATATTAAACTTAAGAGTCTTCAACAGGGAGAAGTGATAGATTTTTCTCATTTATTTAATTTGGAGGATAAAAAATCTGAAGACACATATAACTTTGAGCATAGCCTTTTAGAGTATGAAATTAAAGCTGATGAATTTCTTGGTAATCATTTAGATAGGTACGAGCTTGAGTTGGATTTTAGGAATATAGAATTTGAAGAAAACCTTGTTTATGCTGAGGTTAGAGAAGAAAAAACTTATTACTATCAAAAGACAGGAAGCAGAGCTCACAAGCTCGTAGAATATCATATATTAACGCTCAAAGCAGAAGATGATAGAATCTATATTATAGAAGATGAAAGCGATAATGAAGCAATTTTGGATGAGCATGGAAACAAAATAGATTTTTCTGAGCAAATAAGAAATATGGAAGCTGAGGCAAAAAAGGCAGAAATGATGTATCAAGAGAACCAACAACCAGAAGAACCAATAACAAGAGATGTTCCGGGAGATTACTATATTTCTTATGACAGATACGCTGCTGTAGATTACGCTCTATCACATACAAGCAATAATAGTGATGCAACGGACTATAACCCGAATTTTAAATGTTTTGCTGATTCTAGTTTTAATGGCGGTGATTGTCAGAACTTTGCTTCCCAGTGTGTTTGGGCAGGATATGGCGGTTCCGATACTGAAGATGATATTAATAATCATGAATTGCCTATGACGGATGCTTGGTGGTGTGATAATCAAGGTGCAATTACTAAATGGAAATCTTGCAGTGCGTTCCATAACTACATAACGGGAAATACATATGGCCCGAGAGGCACTGATATTTCATATAGAGCTGCCAACGAAGGGGATATTATACATTACAGCGGGGGTCATGTATATGTAATAACAGAGATCAGCGATGATGATGGTGATGGAGTTGTAGACTGGGATGAGATATATGTAAGCGCTCATACGAAAAACAGATTGAATAAACAATTAAATACGATTCGTGGATATAATTCTCCAACGTCAAGTTTGAAATTTATCAGAATCAACTCCTTTAAATGGAATGATGGAAATTAGGGAAATTTTAAAAATAATCAAGTTAAAGTGATTTTACCATTATAAGAAGGACGATACAGCGTCCTTCTTATAATGGCTTGTTGTACGAAAAAGGGGGCAAAGGGGGATTGTTCAATGAGCAGTAAGTCTAAATCACTGTTCTTCTTTTCAATTGCAATTCTTGTTCTATCTATTGGGTTAAATGTATATTTGCTAAGCAAATTAAATATCCGGAATAAAGATATGGAAACGATGCAAAAGACTATATCGGAGCAGAAGTATTATCCAAAATATTCATATGATGAAGAGCAACAGAAAATTGCAGAAGCTTTAGATGAATATCAAAGCGGTTTATACCCGAATAAAAAACTATTCTTAACTGAAGTATTGTCTGCCCTGCCTGTATGGGTAGAAAATGACATTAATAATTCCAACTATAAAATGGATCAGAAGAAAATCAATAAGGTTAAAGCTGAGCAGAGAGAAATTTTAATTAGGGTGATAAGGGCTTCAAATGAATATAAGCTGACAGGAGAAATCAAGGACAAGGAGGCATTGTCTTATGTGAGTGACAAAAAAAGGCAGGAAAGAGGATGGATTCCTCAAAAGCTTCTTTTTGAGGAATATGATTCTGATAATTATATGTTCTGCTATAAAATAGAACCGGTAAGCCCGGAAGATTCAATGTGGGATAATGACAATAAATATGGATTTTGTTATTATGTGCATTATTTTTATGATACAAAGAAAGCAAATGGACCGAACCGTGAAGGTTTATTGCAGTATGATATCATAATTGTTGATAAAGTGGATGGAAAATGGATGGTAGTAGATTATGTAACAACCAATACAGAAAAGATTGAAAGTATCATATACGATTACTTTGATATTAAACTTAAGAGCCTTCAACAGGGAGAAGTAATAGATTTTTCTCATTTATTTAATTTGGAGGATAAAAAATCTGAAGACACATATAACTTTGAGCATAGCCTTTTAGAGTACGAAATTAAAGCTGATGAATTTCTTGGCAATCATTTAGATAGGTACGAGCTTGAGTTGGATTTCAGAAATATAGAATTTGAAGAAAACCTTGTTTATGCTGAGGTTAGAGAAGAAAAAACTTATTACTATCAAAAGACAGGAGGCAGAGCTAACAAGCAAGTAGAATATCATATATTAACGCTCAAAGCAGAAGATGATGGAATCTATATTATAGAAGATGAAAGCGATAATGAAGCAATTTTGGATGAGCATGGAAACAAAATAGATTTTTCTGAGCGAATAAGAAATATGGAAGCTGAGGCAAAAAAGGCAGAAATGATGTATCAAGAGAACCAATAACCAGAAGAGCCAATAACAAGATATGTTCCGGGAGCTTACATATTTCTTATGACAGATACGCTGCTGTAGATTACGCTCTATCACATACAGGCGATGATGATGGTGATGGAGTTGCAGACTGGGATGAGATTATATGTAAGCGCTCATACGAAAAACAGATTGAATAAACAATTAAATACGATTCGTAGATATAATTCTCCAACGTCAAGTTTGAAATTTATCAGAATCAACTCCTTTAAATGGAATGATGGAAATTAGGGAAATTTTAAAAATAATCAAGTTAAGGTGAAATTGCCATTATAAGAAGGATGATACAGCGTCCTTCTTATAATGGCTTGTTGTACGAAAAAGGGGGCAAAGGGGGATTGTTCAATGAGCAGTAAGTCTAAATCACTGATCTTATTTTCAATTGCAATTCTTGTTCTATCTATTGGGTTAAATGTATATTTGCTAAGCAAATTGAATATCCGGAATAAAGATATGGAAACGATGCAAAAGACTATATCGGAGCAGAAGTATTATCCAAAATATTCATATGATGAAGAGCAACAGAAAATTGCAGAAGCTTTAGATGAATATCAAAGCGGTTTATACCCGAATAAAAAACTATTCTTAACTGAAGTATTATCTGCCTTGCCTGTATGGGTAGAAAATGACATTAATAATTCCAACTATAAAATGGATCAGAAGAAAATCAATAAGGCTAAAGCTGAGCAGCGAGAGATTTTAATTAGGGTGATAAGGGCTTCAAATGAATATAAGCTGACAGGAGAAATCAAGGACAAGGAGGCATTGTCTTATGTGTATGGTAATAAATGGGATAAAAAGAAGGTTAATCCACATAGAATATTTTTCGAGTATTATGAACCTGATTATTATATGTTCTGCTACAAAATAGAACCGGTAAGCCCGGAAGCTTCCGTATTGGGCAGACAAGACGGATTTCACTATTTAGTGCACTTCTTTTACGATACAAAGAAAGTAAATGGTCCGAAGCCTGAGGGCTTATTGCAGCATAATGCTATGGTTGTCGATAAAGTTGATGGAAAATGGATGATAGTTGATTACGGTCCAAACAATTAAGAATAAGAAATTTATGTTTAAAGAACTAAACGGCAATGCCTCCTTAGTTTCGCTATATAGATGGAGCGAAGTTGAGGAGGTATTTTATGTACTTTAAAAAATGAAGCAATAGCTTAGTTGAAATTGGTATCTTGTGTAAGATATAATAATAAGAGGGAAAGTTTGTACTAAGGCTCATATAAATATGCTTGTAATATTTATATGATTAAAGAAATAAGGTTGAATTGAAGACGTAGAGGAATGCGGAGTTTAAGAATGAAACGAGGAGTGAAATCATGCTCACTTTCTTAGGGGTTATTGATGACAGTCCGGAAAGGGTGGGATTTTTATGTTAAATAAAAGAAATAATCAATTGGAGACTGAAAGGCTTTATCTGCGCCATTTCAAAAATGGGGACATAGACGAGTATTCAAAGATTATGGGGCAGGATGAAGTGGGCCAATGGCTTCCGAGAGGGAGAGGCTATACAAAAGAAGAAGTTGAAAAGTCTATGGCTGGTATGTCAAAGCATTGGGAAGAAAAAGGTTACGGCATATGGGCTGTAATCGAAAAAGAAAGCGGTAGAATGATTGGGCATTGCGGACTTAATTTTGTGAAGCAAAATGATGAAGTAGAAGTGCTCTATGCTCTCGGTAAAGAATATTGGGGATTGGGTTATGCCACTGAAGCCGCCGGAGCGGCTTTGGACTTTGGTTTTGATGTGCTGGGGCTGGATAGGATAGTCGCCTTTGCCAAGACTGATAACACCGCTTCAAAAAAAGTTATAGAAAAAATCGGGCTGAAATATATAAAGGATATTGAAATATTTGGCATGACCTGTGCCTATTATGATATGAAGCGGGAATTATAGCTATTTCATCTCGATCAGATACTTCCAGTATTTCTTAGGCATAAAATTGGCCTGGAGCTTTGGATTTATCCTATCCTTTATAGTTATACTTTCAAAATACTGCTTCCAAAGCTCCTGATAAAACAGCTCCTTCTCGTGAAATTCTATCCCTCCATTTATTTCTATATCGCTCATAAACCATTTGGTCTTATCATAGAATACTCCATAGTTCCTCTTTATATCATGAATGACGAAGATCTGGTCGGCCATTCTCTCGGCAAAATGCTTTCCTAAGAGGCACGCAGTGTTGTATTGTGTCTCTATCGGTGCATAATAAATATTGTCCTGCAGGAGCCTGAACCTTATAATTCCCAACAGCAGATGCTTTTCCCTGTTTATTTTTGCAACCAGCTTGTTTATATTGCATACCCTGTCGTCGGACAGGTAGGAATCTACGATCTTTCCCACCTTAAATCCAAATCTTAGATACTCCAGTATGTAAATACCCGCATTTTCATGCTCTGATAAATAAGCATACATTATGTTGCCCAATGCATTTTTGGATATCTTTTTTACTGTTGCATCGTGGACTTTTCTGGATTTATCCATGTCAGTCTGTATATGATGCCTCCTTATCAGGAAATTATCTGTAAAGCTATTTAAAGGGACAATCTGCTCAGGGAAATCCTTTTCATAATATGCATCGTATATAGCTGTCAAAAGCCCATCAAAGGTGCCGTCATATATATAATAGAGCATCATAATTCACCTGTAATCCTTGATATATTTTCTTTAGCAGCCATAATCCCCGGGAAAAGGGTAAAGAAGGACAGCTGCTCCGAACTCTCATGGATCTTGATATTGTCTTCCGACAGTATATTTCTTCTTATTGATAGCGAATTGGTCGGAATGCTTTTTTGAGGAAAATACTTGCCCTTGCAGGTTATAAAATATTTTGCTCTCTTCAAAACTATACCTAGCTTTTTTAGGTCATCAAAGCCAAGGACAGAAACCCTTCTTGCCTGGAGGATGCGCTGAGCGGATTTCACTCCTATGCCGGGAACCCTTAGCAGCATAAAATAATCCGCTTTATTGACTTCTACAGGAAATTTATCCAGATTTCTCAGAGCCCAGTCACTTTTTGGATCCAGCAGCTCGTCAAAGTTGGGATTCCTTTCATTTAAAAGCTCGTCAGAATTAAAACCATAGAATCTCAGAAGCCAGTCTGCCTGATAAAGTCTGTGTTCCCGCAGGAGCGGAGGCATGCTTATCGCAGGAAGGCTGGGGTGCTTGGAAACAGGGATATAAGCAGAGTAATACACTCTTTTGAGCCCATAGCTATGATAGAGAGATTCCGAAAGCTTCAAAATCTTTAAATCATTGTCCTTTGTGGCTCCAATGATCAATTGGGTGGATTGGCCTCCCGGCACGAATTTAGGGGCGCTTTTAAACCTTTGCTTTTCTTCCTGATTCTGAATTATCCCGGATTTAATGAGTCCCATAGGCTTTATTATGGACTCCTTGGTCTTCTGAGGGGCTAAAAGCTTAAGGCTTTCATTGGATGGAAGCTCAATATTGACGCTCATCCTGTCCGCATATTTTCCTGTCTCCTCTATAAGTGTATTGCTCGCTCCCGGTATAGCCTTTATATGAATATATCCGTTAAAATTCTCTTCTTCCCTCAGCTTCTTGACAGATTTTAAAAGCTGTTCCATGGTGTAGTCCGGGCTTTGGCATATCGCGGAGCTGAGGAAAAGTCCTTCTATGTAATTCCTTCTGTAAAAGTTGATGGTGAGGCTTGCCAGCTCATCGGGAGTAAAAGAAGCCCTGGGTATATCGTTTGAAGAACGATTGATGCAGTATTTGCAGTCATATATACAGGAGTTTGTAAACAACACTTTTAATAATGAAACGCACCTGCCGTCAGGAGTCCAACTGTGGCATATGCCAGCAGGAGCAGCATTTCCTATTCCGCCTTTTTTGTTTTTCCTGTCGCTGCCGCTGGATGAACAGGATACATCATATTTTGCAGAATCGGATAATATTTTAATTTTCTCTATAAGGTTCATAAAATACACCTCTATAGTCAGCTTTTACTATAATTTTACCAAAGTTTTTCAGCTTATGCAAACATATGTTCGCATAAGCTGAGATTTTTTTTGCAGAGTTATCCTTTGGAGCTGTGTGGAACTTTTTTTTATTTATGATGTCTAAGTAGTGTAAAACATATTTAAAAAGGAGAAAATACATCATGAAATTTAAAAAAGTATTTGCAGGATTTTTATCCGTATCTATTCTATCGCTTTCAACAATTACAGCCTTTGCAGCTGGCCCGGAAGATTTAAGGATCATCAGTGACGCAGAACAGATCAAGGAAATTCTGCCTCAATCATATTTCAATTCTTTTACCGGAGTGGTCAAGAAAATAACCGATCGTGAAGGGGTCAAAGGCTCCAAGATGATCTATGTTATAAATGAAGAAGGGTTGGAAGCAAACATAATAGTATCTGATGATACATATATTGTAAACAATGCTGAAATTATGACAGGCGCAGTGATCACAGGGTTCTATGAAGCAAATGCGCCAATGATTATGATATATCCGGCCCAATATAATGCCAAAGTTGTTGCCGTTCAAAGCCAAGCTGAAAATGTTAAGGTCGATATGTTTGGCAAAGATTTGGTCAGCGCTGATAATACATTAAAATTAAATATTTCGGATGCTACAGAAATTATTTCACAAACAGGAAAAAGCTTTAAAGGTGATCTGGAAAACAGAAAGCTTGTTGTTTTATATGGCCCGTCTACAAGAAGCATCCCGGCACAAACAAATCCGATAAAGGTGATCGTATTAGATGATGCGGCGGATATGGACATCATTGTTGATAACAAGAAAATAGATGGCCCGCGGGCCTACACCAATGAACAGGGAACTATCATGGTCCCGCTCCGCGCAGCAGCTGAAGCGTTGGGCTTTGAAGTAGCCTGGGATGGCGAATCGAAAAGCATTATGGTTGGCAAAGGCATTTCACTAAAAATAGGCCAAGATAATTATATTTATATGAAAACCGCCCCCATTCAATTGGGAACTGCTCCGGAGGCATTTGAAGGAAGGACTTTTGTTCCGCTGAACTTCTTTAGAGAAGTGATGCGTATGAACAATGCATATGTGTTTGAAGGGCAAATTGTAATAGACAATGGAGAAAAAATGGAATAGATAGTAAAGCGGCTCCGCAAGGAGCCGTTTTATTGTTGGAACTATTTCCTTTATTTGCCGTCAATAGTAAGTGAATGTTGATATAATAAAGTTATATAGATCAAACTGGTTAAGTATTGATTAAAAGGAGGTTGGCAAATGTTGAATGCTCAAAGGGCTGGAAGAAAGGCGCATAATTTAATTTGGTATGGAGCTGCTTTTGCCGTAATTGCTGCTATATTATGCTCTTATCTGTTTGCCGGTAACGTTAATTCGGATCATATAATTGCGAAGCCCAAATACCCCGAAAAAATAGGTTTTAATGAGTCTGAAGAAAAATATAAGCGGCGAGAAGAAATAGATGAAGAATTTATTGATAGTCTTAAGGAATTTTCTTTTAATTCTGCCTCAATAATTTTGAGAGAAGAAGATTCAAAAACAAACGCTTTATATTCTCCTATGAGCTTGTATATGGCCCTTGCAATGATGGCGGAAAGCGCCCAGGGAAGCACGCAGGAAGAAATCCTAAAAGCAGTAAACATGAATGATATGGATATGATAAGGGAGCAGACCGGAAAACTATTCCGCAAATTGTATTTTTATAATGAGATTGGAAGGTTGAATCTTGCAAATTCATTATGGCTTAATAAAGATATTGAATTCAATAAAAGCTTCTTGGGGAAAATGGCTGCAGATTATTATGCTCATTCTTTCAGTGTGGATTTTGATGATAAATATACATCAAGAAAAATCAGCGAATGGGTATCAGAGCATACAGGAGGAAAGCTTGGCACCGATCCCGATGATTTCCCAATAGATTCTGAACAGGTGATGACCCTTCTCAATACCGTATATTTTTATGATGAATGGGTGGACAGTTTCAATGCCGATAAAACCGCAAAAGACACTTTTCATCTTGAAGATGGAAGCACTATAAGCTGTGATTTCATGAATATGACTCGTGGCAGCCACAGATTTGTGGGAGCAGACGGTTATACTGCATCCGGCCTTTCTTTTAAAAATGGCGGCAGCATGGTGTTTATTCTGCCTGATGAAGGAATATCACCCATGGATATGGTATCAGATCCTAAGATACTGTCGGAGGCTGTCAACTCCTTATTTTCAGAGAAGCGTCAATTTGGGAAAGTCATATTCAAAATTCCTAAGTTCAAATATAAAGCAGAGCTTGACTTGAGGAAATCTGTAGAAAGCTTGGGCATTAAAAGCGCTTTTGAAGCCGGAACAGCAGATTTTACACCATTATCTGAAACAAAGCCCATATTTGTTTCGAAGATAAAACAATCAGCAGCAATCTCTATTGATGAAAAAGGATGCGAAGCTACTGCATTTACTAAGATTGATTATGTGGGAGCAGCAAGGCCGGACGGCACAGCTGAGATGATCCTTGACAGGCCTTTTATATTCGCAATAACAGGAGCAGATGCATGCCCTTTGTTTATCGGGGTTATAAACAATCCGGCAGCATGAAGCAGAAAAATTTTGCTTGACCCATTGACTCATAGAGTTGTTTGTATTAGAATATTACAAATATGTTAATATTATATATGCGATGAAGAGAAGAGTAGCCGTCGATGACTTTAGCAGAGAGCTCCGGCTGGTGAAAAGGAGTAAAGAATAGACAGGTGAACATGGTCTCGGAGCATTCGCACCGATTTTCTTATGGATTTAGGCTGCGACGGCTGCACCCGTTACAGTGCCGGAGTATAATCAGAATTTATTATTCTGACGTACTTGTTGAGGCTGATGCCGTAAGTCATCAGCGAACCGGGGTGGTACCACGGAGTATAGTGCTCTCGTCCCCAGGATAATACCTGGGGGTGAGGGCTTTATTTATTTGTTCTTATATACATGATCAGACGACTTAAAAAATCAGGAGGTGTTTTTAATGGACATATTTATTGGAGGAGCCTGGCCTTATGCAAATGGATCGCTTCATATAGGCCATATTGCAGCTTTGCTGCCGGGTGACATTTTAGCGAGGTATTTCAGACTGAAAAAATATAACGTGTGCTATGTGTCAGGAAGCGATTGCCACGGCACGCCTATTCAGATCAGGGCAAGCAAGGAGGGTGTATCTCCTGAACAGATAGCAGACCGCTATCATAATGAATTTAAGGCTTGCTTTGAAAAACTAGGCTTTTCTTATGACTTGTACACCCAGACCAATGACCCTTATCACATTGATTTTGTCCAGGAGTTCTTTACGGATCTTTTGGAAAGTGGTTATATCTATAGTAAAACCATAGAACAAGCCTTTTGCGAAGAGTGCAATCGATTTCTCCCGGATAGATTTGTTATAGGCAAATGCCCCAACTGTGGAAGCAGTGCCAAGGGTGATCAGTGTGACGCTTGTGGGGCTCTTTTAGACCCAGCCAATCTAAATGACAGAAGCTGCGGAATCTGTGGTGAAACCCCGATTTTCAAATCATCTGAGCATTTCTTTTTGGCATTATCAAAGCTGGAGCAGTTCATTAATGACTATATCACCAATTCTTGCGGCTGGAGAGCCAATGCAATAGGGCTGTCAAAAAGATATGTTGATGAAGGCCTTAGAGACAGGGCTGTGACCAGGGATCTGGAATGGGGCATACCTGTCCCTGCAGAAGGATTCGAAAATAAAAAGATATATGTATGGGTTGAAGCAGTATTAGGATATCTTTCGGCAAGCAAAAAATGGGCACAGGCCCGGGGTGTGAACTGGAAGTCCATATGGGCTGAAAAGTCTTTGCATTATTATGTACATGGTAAAGATAATATTCCTTTTCATACTGTCATACTTCCCGCATTGCTCAAGGCTCATGGCGGCTTTCACCTGCCGGATAGGATAATATCAAGCGAGTATGTAACGCTTGAAGGCAGAAAAATATCCACGAGCCAAAACTGGGCTGTATGGATACCATATCTTATTGAGCACTATGATCCGGACACTATTCGCTATTTCTTTATAGCTAATGGCCCTGAGACGAGAGATGCCGACTTTTCATGGAGGGAATTTATTAATAGCCATAATGGAGAGCTGCTCGGTGCATATGGTAATTTTGTTAATAGAAGCCTTGTTTTTATACAAAAATTTTTTGATGGTAAAGTGCCGCAGGGTCAATGCAATCCTGAAATAAGAGAAACGCTAAAAGGGCTATATGCGATTTCGGCAGATTTTATTGAGCAAGGCCATTTTAAAGATGCCATTGAAACAATATTCTCATTCATACGTTCTGCAAATAAATATTTTGATGAAGAACAGCCTTGGATTACGGTGAAAGAAAATAAAGAGAGATGCAAGGAAACACTTTACACATGTGTTCAGATCATTGCCAACCTATCAATGCTGCTGGAGCCGTTTCTGCCGATTTCATCATCTAAGCTCAACAGCATGCTTCAGATAGGAGATTTAGGCTGGAAATATACTGAAGTTTTATCCGGATTGAATTTAGGAGAAGTAAATATTCTTTTTGAGCGCATTGACAAGAATCAAATAGAAGAGGAAATAGAAAAAATGAACAATTAAAATCAAAAATAAAAATTGCAGGATAAGTTGCAATATGGGATAAAAATACATTGAATAAGCAAAAAGATTGTGATAAAATAAACATGCAATAAAAGATTTTGATTGTAATATGCTTCTGGATTTGATTATGCAGCAATAAAATAAAGCTTGGATATATAGCATTAATCCAATACTGCAGAGATATAGAAAGGGAATATTAATTTTAATACAATTTGATATGAAATGGATGATGACTTGTGGGAGATACCCATTATAATGGGAGCCGAAGGAGAAAGTACAGAAAAGCCCGTTAAATGAAACTCTCAGGCCAAAGGACCGCAGTCGGACATAACTCTGGAAAGCGTATGCACCGAAGGGGCAATTCTATTGATATAGAAGAATCTCTCAGGTTTAATGACAGAGATAGAGGCGAAGAAGCTTCTATCTTTTTTTATTGCATGAAAATTCCAATGATTCAAAATGTTTTTTAAAATATGTAAGGAGGGCTACCATTGTATAAAATTGTAAAGAAGGAAAACCTATCAACAAACATCTTCTCGATGGATGTTTTAGCTCCCCTGGTGGCACAGTCAGCTCAACCGGGTCAATTCGTAATCGTCATAGCTGACGAGAAGGGAGAAAGAGTTCCTTTGACCATATGCGATTATGACAAGGAAAAAGGAACAGTCACTATTGTTGCTCAATCTATAGGTTGTTCTACAAAAAAGATGGCTCAATTCAATGAAGGCGAATACTTCCATGATTTTGTAGGTCCTTTGGGACAGCCTTCAGAATATGTAAACGAAGATATCAATGAGCTAAAAAAGAAAAAAGTTCTATTCGTAGCAGGAGGAGTTGGCACTGCCCCGGTGTACCCGCAAGCCAGATGGTTCCATGAAAATGGCATAGATGTTGATGTAATTATAGGTGCTAAAACTAAAGATTTGATAATTCTTGAAGATAAGATGAGAAAAGTAGCAGGAAATCTCTATATAGCAACAGACGATGGCAGCTACGGCTTTAAGGGTATGATACCCAGTTTGATTGAAGATCTTGTGGTAAATCAAGGGAAAAAATATGACCTCATCGTATGTATAGGTCCAATGATAATGATGAAATTTGTATGTATCATGACTAAGAAGCTTGGAATCAAAACCATTGTAAGCATGAACCCAATCATGGTGGATGGTACAGGTATGTGCGGCGCATGCAGGGTAACAGTTGGGGATGAAACAAAGTTTGCTTGTGTGGATGGACCTGAATTTGACGGTCATCTTGTGGATTTTGATGAAGCACTCAGAAGGCAAGCGCAATATAAAAATGAAGAAGCAGAGAAAAATGAAAAACATGTATGCACATGTCATAAAGGAGGCGCTAACTAATGAACAGATTTGAGAGGGTTCCCATTTCAGAGCAATCACCTGAAGTTAGAAGCCATAACTTTGAAGAGGTTTGCCTTGGATATACGGAAGAGGAAGCTGTAGCAGAGGCCAAAAGATGCCTTAAATGTAAAAATCCTCAATGCGTAACAAAATGTCCAGTATCAATTAATATACCGGAATTTATTCATGAAATTGCCGAAGGAAATTTTGCAGAAGCTGCTAAAGTTCTCGCTAAATATACTGCACTTCCTGCGGTTTGCGGCAGGGTTTGCCCTCAGGAAGTACAATGTGAATCTAAATGCGTTCTCGGAAATAAGGGAGATGCTGTAGCTATAGGAAAGCTTGAAAGATTTGCCGCAGATTGGGGAAGAGACCATGATGTTGAAGTAGCGGAAGCTAAAGAGAGCAATGGACATAAAGTAGCAGTAATAGGCTCTGGGCCTGCAGGAATCACATGTGCCGGAGATTTGGCAAAGGAAGGTTATGATGTAACTATTTATGAAGCACTCCACAAGCCAGGGGGAGTTTTAGTCTATGGAATTCCGGAGTTTAGGCTTCCTAAAGAGACTGTCGTAAAACATGAAATAAAAAATTTAAAGAAGCTTGGGGTAAAGATAAAAACAAATGTCATCGTAGGAAGAACTGTTACAATAGATGATTTATTCGATAAGGGAAAATATGACGCAGTGTTTGTAGGTTCAGGTGCAGGTCTTCCTAAATTTATGGGAATACCCGGAGAGAACTATAACGGTGTATTTTCTGCAAATGAATTCCTTACTAGAAATAATTTGATGAAAGCTTATGAA
The DNA here is from genome assembly GCF_058315355.1 of Lutispora sp. QWL-02. Classification (NCBI taxonomy): domain Bacteria; kingdom Bacillati; phylum Bacillota; class Clostridia; order Lutisporales; family Lutisporaceae; genus Lutispora; species Lutispora sp. QWL-02. The sequence goes on along the minus strand of NZ_CM177762.1, from coordinate 3,390,446 downwards.
GATGAATACGATACACCTATTAAGGTTGGCAGCAGGGTTGCAGTAGTAGGCGGAGGAAATGTTGCCATGGATGCTGCCAGAACAGCTAAGAGGCTTGGAGCAGAAGTATGGATAGTATACAGAAGATCAGAGGAAGAGCTTCCGGCAAGGGTAGAGGAAGTACATCACGCAAAGGAAGAAGGCATAAACTTTGAACTTCTTACCAATCCAACAGAAATAATTGGTGATGAAAAGGGCTGGGTAAAAGGTATTAAATGTGTAAGAATGGAACTTGGTGAACCTGACAAGTCGGGAAGAAGAAGACCAATGCCTGTTAAGGGGTCAGAATTCGAATTTGATGTTGATACTATAATAATGGCTCTTGGTACATCGCCTAATCCGCTAATTCCTTCCACCACAGAAGGTTTAGATGTTGATAAGAAAAAATGCCTGATAGCAGATGAGCAGGGTCAGACTTCAAAGGAAGGCGTTTTTGCCGGCGGAGATGCGGTGACCGGCGCTGCTACTGTTATTTTAGCAATGGGAGCAGGAAAAGAAGCTGCAGCTGCCATAGATAAGTATATTAACGGATAGTTTAAAAATAATAAGCGCAATTGATGTTGTCAAGCGATCATTTGTGGTAATATAATATTTATACTAAAGAGAGCAGGCTGAGTTCAGCCTGCTCTCTTTAGCGAAAGAATATGGCGGTAAAGGTAAGGAGTAAAATATAATGGATAAAGACAGTATAAAAGTGACAAATGCAATAGTTCATATTTTGGATTCGAGCATGGATATGCCGGTTCTATCAAACGCCCGGTTAGACTTAAGCGAAGAAATAGAGGATTTCATTAAAATCCATATATTTAAGATTTTAATGAGCGATAATTACAAAGCTACCCAACTTGATGATTGTGATAACTATTGTTACAAGGAATTAAGTACATACTTGGACAATAATGATTTTATTGCTGCAACTAAGAATCTTTCGCTGCAATTATTTACCCTTATGAAGAAAAATGTTGATATTCCTGCTGCGGATCTCATTTTCGCAACATTCAATTATGAAGGCGATTCATATTTTTCAATACTTAAAATGAATTACAAGAGCTCATATATTCACTTCGTTGAAACAATTGATACAGGTGCTAAAAATACGATAATAAAGCAAAAAACAGTTTTACCATCTGAAGCCCAAAGTCTGGATGAGGTTGTTATTATTAATCTGGATGATTTTTCAGTTAAAATAGTTGAAAAAAAATATTTAATAAACGGCCAAAAGGAGTATTATTTATCCCACTACTATCTTGGATGCCAGCCGGAGTTGTCCTCCAAATCCAAACTTGATATTGTAACAAAAACAGCAGATCAGATTAACAAAAAGCATTTTAATGATGATATCGAGAAAAAAATGCAATTTAAGAAAATATTATTAGACAATTATGATGAGCATGGCGGGTTCAATGTAGATGATGTAATCAATGAAGTTTTTGAGAATAATGTAGAGGCGAAAAATGAGTTTAAAGAAAAAATAATTAATCAGGGATTAGATAAAAAGGAATTTCAGATTCAGAGCAAAAGCAACTTTAAGAAATTGGAGCGCCAAATTATCAAAACCGATACGGGGATTGAGATAAATATTCCTCTCGATCAGTATGCGGATACGGACAGACTAGAATTTATAACGAATACAGACGGCACTATATCTATTCTAATAAAAAATGTCGGCAAGCTTGTGGGAAGATAATTTGAAATCTATAATAGGGGTAAAATAAAAAATACTTATAGATCTATTTTCCACAAGTATTTATATCACATGGAGCTACTGGGGGGACTCGCTCCGCTCGCTTTGGCTCGCTATCACGCCTGGGCAGGAAAATGCTTCTAAGGGTCGCATTTTCTTGTTCCGCCCGTTCGAGCCCCAGCTATCTATTCGCTTATACGAAAAAATCACTCTTATGAGTGATTTGCTTTCACATGGAGCTACTGGGGGGACTCGAACCCCCGGCCTGCTGATTACGAATCAGCTGCTCTACCGACTGAGCCACAGTAGCATCATCCTTATCTATTTTAACAGCTTTCATTGTTTCTTTCAATTGCTTTTTTATATATACCGGTCATTTTCTCCCTGATATAATCATTATAAAGCCGCTTAAAGAATCTATTCAAAAAAATTCGAAATAATCTGGAATGTCGATGCCATAAGCTTTCTGTGCTATAATTTAGAAATATATGAATTTTATATTATTGCTAGAGTATATTTAAAGTAAAGAAATATACAGCTTAGAATATATGACTTTTAGGGGGTTAATCATGAAAAAGAAATTACCATTTTTTCTGGCAGCTTTGATAATATATCTTGCAGTAGCTATCATGAATGGAGGTCTCGTAGAGAATAGCAATGTTGCTGCTGATGGGATGAAGGTCCATTTTATAGATGTCGGCCAGGCTGACAGCATATTGATTCAGAGCGATGAAGCTACTATGCTTATCGATGGAGGCAATAACGCTGATGGTGAAGCAGTGGTAGATTATATAAAATCACAGAACATAAAAAAGCTGGATTATGTAATAGGTACTCATCCTCATGAGGATCATATAGGCGGGCTTGATGCAGTGATTGAAAGCTTTGATATCGGTGCGGTTTATATGCCTAAAGCCATGAGCACCACTAAGACCTTTGAAGATGTTTTAAAAGCGATATCAAATAAGGGGCTGAAGGTAAATACCCCCATTCCCGGTACGAATATTAATCTGGGAAGTGCTGTTTTTACGATACTTGCGCCCAATAGTGAGCGTTATGAATCAACAAATAATTACTCAATAGTTATCAAGCTTACCAACGGAAAAAACTCTTTTCTGTTTACGGGTGATGCCGAGAGCATATCTGAAAAAGAGATGCTGGCAAAAGGCTTTGATTTATATGCGGAGGTGCTGAAGGTTGGACACCACGGCAGCACCACTTCAACAACCAAGGAATTTTTGGATATGGTAAACCCTCGATATGCAATTATAAGCGTAGGAAAGGATAATCAATATGGACATCCGCATAAGGAAATATTGGATAGATTAAGGAAAAAGAATATAATTGTCTATAGGACGGACGAAAGCGGAACTATAATAGCAAGCTCAGACGGAGAATCAATAACTTTTAGCGAGAATACCAAACCCGTGCGCTAAAAGCAAAAGGTGAGGGGGGATATAATATGAGGTATATTATCATCGATAGATTTGAGGGGGACTATGCTGTCTGCGAGGATGAGAACAAGGAAATAGTCAGTATAGAGAGAGCCAGGATGCCTGCTGAAGCAAAAGAAGGGGATGTCCTGGTCATCCATGAGGGCGAAATTTGCCTGGATATAGATGAAACCATTAAGAGAAAAGAGCATATCCGGAGATTGATGGATGATCTTTGGGTAACGGAAACCACGGAAAGTCACTGAAACTTTGCAAAAAATCACCAAAGGGCTGATAATATTAAATTTATGTGAAATTGCTGCTTTAGCCCCTATGCCTATAGTATTATGCATTAAATTAGCTCCTACCCGCAGTTAAAACTTTGGCGCGTTCGGTTATTCTGAGCGTAAGCGAAGAATCTTAGCTAGATTCTTCACTCCGCTTTGTTTCGTTCAGAATGAAAACTGTATAGAATTTTTGGTGCTTATGTATAGTTTTCCGTATTTTTTCGTGAAAAAGTTAGTGCCTTTCAGTGGTTTCCGTTTCCAATTTTCGGAGGCTTTGGACCGAAATACTGATAAAAATCAGTTTTCATCATCCCATTGTAAAGCTTCCTTTTTTTGTCCGCTTTTCTTCCAAAATACCGTTCAAAGCCTTCATAAGCTGTCAAGATATAGAAAGACCAGCTATCTAAAGAGGAAAAGACCTTGCCCATATCGGTATATAATCTTTCTACTGTTTTAATATCATCCAGCCTTTCTCCGTAGGGAGGATTGGTAACGATAAAGCCATACTTGTCCTTGCTTGAAAAATCTCTGACATCTCTTTGCTGGAAATGTATATATTTATCCACGCCGGCTTTTTTTGCGTTGTCCCTTGCTATCTTTATGACCTTTTCATCTATATCATAGCCCTGGATATAGATATCCTCGCTTGCCCTTATATGAGCCTCAGCTTCAAGGCGCGCTCTGCTCCACAATTTCTGGGGAATTCGCGACCACTTTTCAGAGATAAAGCTTCTTTTTAAACCTGGTGCAATATTAAGTCCCTTAAGGGCGGCTTCAATAGCTATGGTTCCGGAGCCGCAAAAGGGGTCGGCCAATAGGCGCCCTTCCTTCCATGGAGTCAGTGATACCAATGCTGCTGCTAATGTTTCCCTTATCGGAGCTGCGCTGCCTATTTCTCTATAACCTCTTTTGTGCAGAGCAGGTCCGGTGCTATCCAGATATAGAGTAACCCGGTCTTTAAATACAAAAATATGTATGGGATAAGAAGCACCGCTTTCACTGAACCAATTAACATCATATTTTCTCTTTAAGCTCTCCACCACAGCCTTTTTAACTATAGCTTGAATATCCGAAGTGCTGAACAGCTTGGATCTCACTGAAGAGGCCTTTGCAGCGGGAAAAGAGCCTTCCTTTGGTATCCATTCATGCCATGGCAGGCTCTTGGTTTGCTCAAAGAGCTCTTCAAAGGAGGTGGCATTAAATTCTCCCATCTTCACCAGCACTCTCTCGCCGGTTCGCAGCCAAATATTTGCTTTTGCTATGCCTGATTCATCAGATAAGAAATAGACCCTGCCGTCTTCGACTTTGTTGACTTCAAAGCCCAGTTCTTTAATTTCTCTGGATAATATAGCCTCCAGAGCAAAACCACAGGGTGCACACAGTTGGATATGTGACATTTGATCTCTCCTTGCTAACTTCATCTTAAGTTTCTTCTATTTTTTGGGGGTTGATTGTTGTATTCCGTGTAAATAAATGCGGCAATGATTGGAATAGCGATGAAAATCCATAGGTTAGCACTGCTTGCAGCTTTCAATATGAACCATTCCAAGAATAGAACTATTATCCATACGATATAATTGTTAATAGCCTTATTCACATTCATACCTCCTTGTCTGTGCTTATTAATATTATATCAAAAAAGTTTATCGCAAGTCATCATATATAATATATTTTCGTATATCTGCAACTAATTATGACCAAAAACGTCAAATATATAAATATAATTTGAAAATAATATATATAACGCATTAAATATTTTACAAAACTGTCATTCTGAACGAAACAAAATGGAGTGAAGAATCTGGCTAAGATTCTTCGCATACGCTTAGAATGACGGCATACGCCGTTTTAAAGCTACAAATGCATTTATTGCGTTATATATAATAAGCAAGAGATTAGCAAATAAAAACATAAAGGTTGGAGTGATTACTCATGCAAAAAAATAAAGCTGTGTTAAGTCTTGCAGTGATAATTATTATAGCAGCGATCGTATCTTCATGCGCGCCTGCAGTGAAGGCTCCGGAGGAGCAAGTGCCGGTGGCAAAGGATGATATAAGTCTGTATTACCCGCTGAAGGTGGGCAATGAATGGATATATGATGGAGAAGGGAATGAGTATGCATCCTACACACAAAAGGTCACTTATTCAAAGGACAATAAATTTCAAGTCATGATAGATAACGGAGGAACCCGATCTGCAAATATCTATGCCATAAAAGATGACGCTTTAGTTCATACCTATATGGAAGGTGAAGTCTATGACGAGAAAAATGTGCTTGATATAGAAGAAAATTTTGATGAAACGATAATAAAACTGCCCGTTGAAGTAGGAAATAAGTGGGTAAGCTCGGAGAATTCTTATGAGATCATAGACATTAATGCCTCTGTTACCGTACCTGCAGGCACTTTTCAGGACTGCATAGTCATAAAAGAGGTATATAAGGACAAAACAGCTTATAGAAATTACTATATAAAAAAGGGAGTTGGCCTGGTGAAATCTGAATATAAGACAAATGATGGATTTACCGTATCGTCACTTTTGAAAAGCTATAAATTGGTCAATGAGCAATGAAGCAATGTGAATATATGTAATATTTAAGGCATCAAAATTTAGATTTTGATGCCTTAAATATTTGCTGCTTTCATTATCAAGCAGCAAATTGACATAAGCTGTACAATAATCTATAATGAATGAATATTTAAAATTTTTGTAATATAATATAAACATAACCTGTATTATAGAATTAGGGGGTACATTTTTTATGGGAAACAAAAAATGTTGCTGCGGAGAACCTAGTCAATATTTTAACAATTTTGACAAAATATTGACGAAGTATGAAGGAAAAGAATCAGAATTGATTCCCATCCTGCAAGACATACAAGAAGCCTATGGCTATTTGCCGCAAGATATTCTTGAGGCCCTTTGTGATAGGACAGGCTTACACCCGACACAAGTAATGGGTGTGATTACATTTTATTCTCAATTCAGGTTATCTCCTACAGGTGAGAATATAATAAAGCTATGCTTTGGGACTGCCTGCCATGTAAAAGGATCGGAGAAGATAGCAGAAGCCTTAAAGGAAGAGTTAAATATTGAGGTTGGCGAAACCACAAAGGATAATAGATTCACGCTTGAGACGGTAGCCTGCTTAGGCTGCTGCGGCCTTGCCCCTGTGATGATGATAGGCAATGATGTCTATGGCAAATTAATAGCAAAAGATATCCCGGCGATTTTAGATAAATACCGATAGATTTTAAGGTCAGCAAACAATGAGGAGGTAATATGGAATGAAAATGTATCGCTCCCATGTCATGATTTGCAGGGGAACCGGCTGTTCATCTTCCAATTCGGAGCAGATAGCAAAAAATTTTGAAGAACAGATCAAAATCCATGGTCTTGATCAGGAGGTAATCGTTGAGAGAACCGGATGTTTTGGCTTATGCGCTCTCGGACCGATAGTCATCATATATCCTGAAGCTTCTTTCTACAGTATGATCAAACCGGAAGATGTAGAAGAGATTGTAAAAGAGCATCTTATTAAAGGCAGAGTTGTAAAGAGGCTTCTCTACGGGGAAACTGTTGCAGAAAGCAGAATAAAATCCATAAACGAAGTAAATTTTTATAAAAATCAGCAAAGAATTGCCCTCAGAAATTGCGGAATTATTAGTCCTGAAAACATAGATGAATATATAGCTTTTGATGGGTATAAAGCTTTGATAAAATGTTTGACAGAGCTAAAGCCCGAAGAAGTCATTGATATAGTAAAGAGATCAAGCCTCAGAGGAAGAGGCGGCGGCGGGTTCCCTACAGGCAATAAGTGGGAGTTTACCGCTAAAGCACAAGGCGATATGAAATATGTATGCTGCAATGCAGATGAAGGTGATCCGGGTGCCTTTATGGATAGAAGCATTCTGGAAGGTGATCCTCATTCTGTTTTGGAAGCTATGGTCATAGCCGGCTATGCAATAGGAGGCAGTCAAGGTTATATATATGTCAGAGCCGAGTATCCCCTGGCTGTTAAGCGCCTTACGATAGCAATTGATCAGGCCAGGGAATATGGATTGCTGGGTAAAAATATTTTAGGGACGGGCTTTGACTTTGACATTGCAATACGTCTCGGAGCGGGTGCTTTCGTATGCGGAGAAGAGACCGCTTTAATAGCTTCTATAGAAGGGCAAAGGGGGATGCCAAGGATAAGACCGCCGTTTCCGGCAGTAAAAGGCTTATTCGGAAAACCTACTCTCCTCAATAACGTTGAAACTTATGCAAATATATGCCCTATAATAAACAACGGCCCTGAGTGGTTTGCTTCTATGGGGACTGAGAAATCAAAGGGAACCAAAGTCTTCGCATTAGGGGGAAAAATAAATCATACCGGGCTGGTGGAAGTTCCTATGGGTACTACAATGAGGGAAATCATATACAATATAGGAGGCGGCTGCCCAAACGGCAAAGCTTTTAAGGCCGTGCAGATGGGCGGGCCTTCCGGCGGTTGCATACCTGCAGAGCTGATAGATACTATTATAGATTATGATTCCGTTACTAAAACAGGGGCTATAATGGGCTCCGGCGGTATGATTGTTATGGATGAAGATAATTGTATGGTTGATATTGCAAAATTCTTCTTGGACTTTACCGTTCATGAGTCTTGCGGCAAATGTACCTTCTGCAGGATTGGAATAAAAAGAATGAATGAAATTTTAACAAGGATAACAAAGGGAGAAGGAAGAGAAGGCGATATTGAGCTTTTAGAAGAGTTGGCTACAAATATCAAGAAAAATTCTCTCTGCGGCCTGGGTCAGACTGCTCCTAATCCTGTTTTGACCACAATAAAATATTTTAGAAATGAGTATGAAGCTCATATCAGGGATAAGAAATGTCCTGCCAAGCAGTGCAAGAGCTTGATAGAATATAAAATAATCCAAGATAAGTGCAGAGGCTGCACACTTTGCAGCAGGGCATGTCCGGTAAAGGCCATATCCGGAGAAGTAAAAAAAGCACATAAGATCGATAGCAGCATATGTAAAAAATGCGGGTTGTGCAAGGATACCTGCAAGTTTGCTGCTATTATCGTAGAATAATTTGTAAAGGGATGAGGTAGAGAACTATGGGAAAATTGAATTTAACCATAAACGGAAAAGAAGTTACTGCCAATCCTGGCCAGACTATATTGGATGTGGCAAGAGAAAATAATATGCTCATACCGACTTTGTGCCATGATGACAGACTCAAGCCCTTCGGCTCCTGCCTGCTTTGCAGGATAGAGGTGGAAGGCGCCAGGGGCAATATGTTGGCCTGTGCAACTCAAGCTACCGATGGGATGACAGTAAGAACTGAAACCGATGCTGTCAATGATGCAAGAAGGATGTGCCTGGAGCTTCTTTTATCCCAGCACTACGGAGATTGTACGGCTCCCTGCAGCATGACATGCCCGGCAGGAATTGATGTCCAGGGCTATATAGCCCATATTGCCAATGGACAATATCAGGAAGCTGTAAAGCTTATAAAGGAAAGGAATCCTCTTCCGGTGGTTTGCGGCAGAGTTTGTACCAGGCCCTGCGAAGATGAGTGCAGAAGAAATCTTGTAGATGAAAGGGTAGGCATTGATTATCTGAAAAGATTTGCTTCTGATTATGATTTGAACAGCGATGATCATTATGTCCCCAATAAAAAAGCTGCAACAGGCAAGAAAGCCGCAGTAATAGGAGCAGGCCCTGCAGGCTTGTCCTGTGCTTTCTACCTTGCAAGGGAAGGACATAAAGTTACCATATTTGAGAGATGGCCCAGAGGCGGCGGAATGCTGAGATATGGAATCCCCGAATACAGAATGCCCAAGGCAGCATTGGACAAGGAAATCGACACCATAAAAGAACTTGGTGTAGAGATTCAATATGAAAAGACCTTTGGTGCAGATGTAACCTATGAAAGCCTTAAAAAAGACGGCTATGAAGCCATATTTTTGGGCATCGGCTCACAGGTAGGGCAGCCCATAGGGTGCGAAGGCGAAGCATGCCCAATGGGAGTTTACGCAGGTGTGGACTTTTTGGGCAGAGTAGGATTAGGTCATAATATTGATCTATCCGGCAAGCATGTAATAGTAATAGGCGGAGGAAACACTGCAATAGATGCTTCCAGAACCGCTCTGAGGCTGGGAGCCAAGAAAGTTACCGTAGCCTATAGGAGGACAAAAAAAGAAATGCCCGCTCATGAGATGGAGATAGAAGAAGCCGAATATGAAGGAGTAGAATTTGAATTCCTTATAGCTCCAAAGCAGATAGTAAGCGATGCAGGAAAGCCCATCTATATCGAATTCATCAGGATGGAGCTTGGAGAGCCCGACGCATCAGGCAGAAGGAGACCTATAGAAATACCAGGCTCAGAATTCAAGATGCCAGCAGATTATGTAATAGGTGCGATTGGTCAGACACAGGACCTGAGCTTTATAAACGATGGCTTTAATCTGGAAGCTAAGAATAACAAGATAGTGATCAACCCGGATCTCATGGCCACCAATATAGAAGGAGTATTTGCGGGCGGAGATGGAGTTACAGGCCCTCAGACAGCCATCAAGGCAATCGCGGCAGGGAGAATTGCAGCTTACTCCATGGATAAATATTTAAGAGGGGAAAAGATTGAGAAGCTTCCCCAGATGTACAACCATGTCAAGGGACAGCAGCTTAAGGATATTGATAAGAAAGAATTTGAACAATACGAAAAAATAGACAAAAACAGAATGCCTATGCTCAGCAAGGAGGAGAGAAAGCATAATTTCTTAGAGGTTGAATTAGGTTTTACTGAAGAGCAGGCAAAGGCTGAAGCTCAAAGATGCTTGTCCTGCGGATGCAAGGACATCCATGAGTGCAAGCTGAGAGAATTTGCCACAACTTATGGAGCCAAACAAGATAGGCTGGCCGGCGCCATCACAAAGCATCCTATTGATGAGAGCCATCCTTTCATAAGCAGAGACAAGAATAAATGCATCATGTGCGGAAGATGTGTAAGGATATGCCTTGAAGTGCAGGGCGCAGCTGCGCTGGGCTTCATCTCCAGAGGATACAATACTACCATAGAGCCGTCCTTCGGCAAACCTTTCGGCGAGGACAGCCGCTGCGAATCCTGTGGCCAATGTGTTTCCACCTGCCCTGTAGGAGCCTTGACGGAAAAGGTGCAGCTGCCAAAACCGGGCCCGTTTGTTGAGAAAATCGCAGATACTATATGCAATAACTGTGGTACAGGCTGCACATTGAAGCTTCATATATCAGGGGACAGGTTTATCCGAGCTACATCAGAAGCAGGGTTGGGTGTAAATAACGGAAATCTATGCGAAAAAGGCAGATTCCAGAACAGCTTTATCAATTCCCCTGAGAGAATATTAAAGCCAATGATAAGAAAAGAAGGCAAACTGGTGGAGAGCAGTTGGGAAGAAGCTTATAAGCTCATAAATGAAAAAATGAAATCTCATAGAGCAATGGGCTTTGTATCACAAAAAGCTACCAATGAAGAAGTAGCTGAAATGAAGAAGCTTGTATCAAGCAATATTTACAGCTTTGATTTAAGTGATGCAGCCTATGGCTTGCAGGATTCTTTCGGCAGGGATTATAAAAAAGCTTCTTATGAAGATATCAATAAAGCTGATGCTATCCTATGCTTAGGCTTTGACATCAAAGAGGAAAATCCTGTAGCGGCACTTATGGTGAAAGCTGCAGCAGAAAAGGGTGCTGAGCTTATCATGGTAAGCGAGGCTGTGTCAAAGCTGGACAGATACGCGGGAATGGTTGTTAGACTAGATGATAATAAGGTTAAAGATTTTGCTGAAGCATTAGTCAAAGCGGCTGAGGGTGAGGCAGTCGACGGAGCGGTTGCTGCATTGGCAGCAAAGCTTAAGAAGGCAGTATCCCCTCTTATAATGATAGGCGGAGCTGCAGGCCATGCTGAAGCAAAGGCAGCGGCAGAATTGGTGAAAGCCTTGGATAAGAATGAGGAAAGCATACTGCTTATGCAGAATAAGCCAAACAGCCTAGGCTTGGTAAATGAAGGAGTAAAGGCCTTCAAAGCAGCTGAAATGAGCTTGAGAGACAATGCAGTATTGATATATGGGGAAGACCCGATAGGCACAGGAAATCCTGAGGCAGAGAAGGCACTGAAAGAAGCAGCCTTTGTTGCAGTATTTGATATGCTGCTTACAGAAACAGCTAAGCTGGCAGATGTAGTTCTTCCGATAACAAGCTTTGCGGAGAATGAAGGAACCTATACCAACAGCGAGGGAAGAGTTCAGAAGCTTAATAAGGCTATGGAGCCGAAGACTGGGAAGTCAAACATGGATGTGATCAAATCTTTATAGGGTCAATTATACGAATCACACTGATAACAGCACATTTTTTTATATGTCATCCTGAGGGCAATGCCTTCAGGATGACATATATCACAAAGCATCAATAAGTACATTGCGCCTGACGGCATCGTGTGAAAGTGATGCTTTCTTTTTGTCCAGATACAGCTTGTCCCCAGTTATTGTAAACAAGTCATCATAAACCAAGGCTAAATCATAATGGTACATATTTTTTAGAAAATACTTTTCACACTTATTTAGATTTTTCAAAGCTTTTTCATACTTGACATTCATAAATGCTATATGGCCTGCTATAAAGCAATAGTTGTTTTTTCCCATTTCCTGCAGGCTGTTAACATTTATATCATCTAGTAATTCTCTTGATTTTATATAGTTTCCCATGTTGAAGTACAATATCAATTCCTGCATGCAGAATTTTCTATATAAAACTTTATTATCATAAAAATCTTTCTTACACTTTTCAGCCATCTCAAAGGCTTCAGAAAATCTATAAGAATATCTTAGAGCATTGATATAGTTGATATAGCAGCGCCCTATTTCATTTACATTATTTTCATAATTAAGTAGAAGAATACTTTTTTGTATATGTTCTATGGCTTTATCATGTTTTCCTAAATTATAGCAGGCGATATTCATTGCCCTATGCAATTGAGGAGCAACTATCCTATAAGTCAAATTATCATGAGTGTTAAAAAAGTCATTGATAAGGGTATAAGTCTTCTTATATTGGGCTGTATAATTGTAAACAAGAGAGAGATTATTTATCACAATACAATATATTAGAGAATTCAATTCTTGATGTTCTGCTAAGAAATTATAAGCTTTAATTAAGTATTCTCCCGCTTTTTTATAATTGCTTCTTTGCATATATATTTTGGAAAGTGTATTGAGTGCTGTAGCATATTCAGTAATATTGAGTTTCTGATAAGATATAGGTTTTTTTGAAAAGCTGCTGATATATTTTCTAAGCGATAAGAGGGATTCTTTATAGATGTTGAGGTTATAGTATGACATGCCTAAGTAATAATATTTAACTATGTTTTCTATCGTATTAAATTGTAAGGAAGCATGCTCGTATAGTTTTGTAATGTATTCATATTCCCCGGCGGCAAAAGCTTTAGCCAGGTTAGAATCATCATCTGTTCCAGTGCTGGTGATCCTTTGGTTATAATCTATACCACTTGTAAAATAAGTGACGGGAACATTCAGTACTTTGCAAATATGATTGAGCTGTGAGATAGATGGCTGCATTTTATTATTTTCAATTAAACTTAATACGCATCTGTTGATTTTATCTCCGCATAACTGCGCCTGCGTAAGCTTTTTCCCTTTGCGCAAGTTCTTGATTTTACTGCCTACGGAGTTGATCATAAGCAACACCTCTTTGTTAATAATCTTAACAAATGCAGAGAAACTTTTTGAGGATAGCCGAAATATTATGAATAATGCTGTTTTTTTTACTTATTGAGCTTGGTCAAATGCACATTGTTACTCTTTATATTATACCATGATTTACATTAATGTCATATAGTGTTACTTTATAAGAAAAAATAGGAAATGGAGGAAGAGGATGATGAAAAAGCTAATATTGATACTGATGATAGTGAGTATTATCGGCTTAACGCCTCTTTATTGTTTTGCAGAAGAGGAAAACAATAATCCACTTGGTATAGGTACGGGAGAAACAGGTGCTTTTGTGTAGTTATATAAGACGCTTAGGATAGATGGAGGAATTAATATTTCAGTTTTGGTGTAAGAATTATATATAACAACAAGATATCGTTACATATGGGGAAATTTAGTAGATTAGGTTAAGACGTTTTGGAATTCTATGGTAGATGACTCTATAATTGTATAATGGTATTTAAAAAGTAGCATTTGCTTTCAGCGAAACGGCGGGCACTCAATTACCTAATCCCGAAGTATACGAGTTCACAGATGATGCTGTAATGGAAATTGCAAATGATGAAATAAGCGGCGTGCCTGAAGAAATTCGGGAACGGAGTACAATTTTTGATTTAGTAGAGATTGATTTTAGTGATGAGAGCCTTTACCAATATGATGATGTCAAGGCTTTAGAAAATGAAATAACTGCTGAAGCGCTGGATTTTGATCCTTTTAGCGCAAAAACAAGAGCAAGCAACCGGACCGTAACAGATGATTTTGTCCTCTCGGAATCTTTTTTAGAAAATAGGCTTGCTGTAGATAGTAAGACTATTTTTGACGGCAATTCCATCCTTAAAAACAATAATTCTGCGGAGATTAGCCGTGCGGTTGGTAACAATACTCCCGATATGGCAATATACTTAGGTGAATCATACTACGACGTAGTTTTATCTGATTATATTATCGAAAACGAAGTACCAAATTGGTACTATGTATATGTGCCGTCTAATATGAAAATTAACTTTTATTTACAACAAGCTCCCGAACAAGATTGTGATGTATACTTATATAAGCTAAATTTGAGTACGGGTGTGCTTTCATTAGTAGATTATTCGATTAACGAAGGTCAATCGCCCGAAAAAATTGCTTATATAGACAGCGAGGGTTACTATTTCATATGTGTTGAACCATACGGCAATACAAATAAAAATAATTACGCCTTTGTAGTAAATGCCAATGATATGTTTGACCAGTATGAAATTAACGACTACTTAGACGGCAATACACCTGTTTTTACGGACAAAATGGACATCAACGCGACTATTGATAATATGTTTGACGAAGATTGGTACATTTTTACCCCAACAAGTACAGGGCGCTATTATGTTAGCTTGAACAATGCCCCGTCTGATGCTCAATATGCTTTTTTCCTTTACAATTCATCTTTAGGAAGCATGGGAGCCTTTGTGAGTAGCGGTAACGAATCTAGATGGGTAAATATGGAGGATAATAATACTTACTACATAAGAGTAGAATCTTATGATGGAAACTTTGCACCACGAACACCATACAATGTTACTGTAATTAAAGCACCTCCTTTGCCACCGCCTATAACTACTTCCAGCACTCAAGTTTTTGTAGACGGAAATCCGCTTGATATTAAATGGGATTATATTTACTTTTCACCCGGCTCATACCCTGATCCTGGATATTACTCAAGGCGAGAATTAACATCATTAGACAAGTACGGCACTTCAACCATAGGGAATGTATACAAAGGAACATTTAAAGGATTTAACAAAACAATACAAAACGCTTTGCTGATAGAAGTAAATTATATTAGCTTTTATGATTATCTTGCAAGGCATGGTAACACTACTCAACCATCAGGTGAGCCGTCGAGAAATGAGTGGTATTATTCTTATGAGCTTTACGGTTTTCCTTATGGAACATTTATTTATAATATAGATACGGGCAAAATTGAAGATTGTATCGGCAGCTATCCTTACATATGGCATGGGATTACTCCTTCTTTTACAATAACCGAAATAATAAGAGAAAGACCATAATTACATCTTGCCTGCTGATAAAAAACACATGATGAAATCGATAAAAGATTTCTAAATTTAACCGATATTAATTATATAGGAGTTTTTAAAATCGTTTACGGTATAAGAAGGAGTGATAATATGAAAATAGATTACTATAGTCCATCTATTGTTAATGGATTAAAAGTAGATAACAGCGGCGTGGCTAATAAAAATGATAAAGGCTCTATTAGCACGAGCATTAACGAGAATATAGCGGTTTTATATAATCGCTCACCTTTTAGGGCAAACATTTCAGATGAGGCAATAAAAAATTTTTCAAATGACATGATGAAGCTTAAGTTAAGTTTGAAAAATAATTCTGAAAGCAATTCTGACAGTGTGTTGTTAGACGAATTTTTAGCAAAATATGATAAATACAAGGAACAAGGCTTAATTGCCGATGAAGTAGACGACAACGTCGCTAATAAGCCTTTACAGAATACTATTTTAGATTTAGTTGGCGAATTTCGTGTAAAAGCTGCAAATGAAATGTGCCAAATCAATTTAAGAGAAGGGCTTTCAAGAGCTAAAATGGCTATATTCCTTGCCAGGGCTTTGGATGTTCATCATATTGACGGTTCTGATAGGGGCATTGCTAATATGATGGAGTTATATAGAAAGAAGTTAAAAGAAGGCACCTTAAAATCTGCTAATACTGAAATACTCAACATGAGCGATTTTGATGAATATTGCGAAAAATATTACAAGGATAAAGAAGCAGCAACAAAAGATTATGACACATATAAATCGGTATTACAAAAATTAGATGAGATTAAAAACCTTTTTCTTCAAGATTTCAAAGAAAAATACAAATAATTATGAACCGTTTGAGCAGCTCTTGCTGTCCAAACAGTTTTAATTTTATTTGCAATGAACTTATTCATTACGCAACAATCCTCTTTAATTTTATGATATGAGTATTGCAATAAAGAGGATATGGATATATACTTCTCAAATAAATTTTTTAGTCCTTATGAAATGATGTTAGGCCTTTTCATACTTGAGCCTATAATAGTGCTAATACATGAGTTAGGTCACGCTTCCTTTAATTTTGTATTTGGCGGAAAGACTAAGAAAATAGTTATAGGGAAAGGCAAAAGATTGTTCAGCATAGGAATTCTTGAGATTCGGCGCTGGTATTTTTACTCTGGGCAATGTAGTGTGAAGAGCTTTGAAAATGATAGTAAGCCTCTAACAATAATCATGCTGTTAGGTGGCGTATTATTCCAATTGTTCACCGGTATTATATTGCTTCTACTTGTTAAATTGGGAATAATAGAACATGGCAATTGGCTCGATGTGTTTTTGAGCTTCTCTTTTGTTATGGCTGTGTCTGCAATTATACCTATAACATATCCTGATGGTATGAACAGCATTATATCATGATTTACATTATTGTCATATAGTGTTATTTTATAAGAAAATATGATACCGGAGGAAAATGGTAATGATGAAGAAGTTAATATTGATCTTACTGTTAGTGAGCATTATCGGTTTTACTCCTTTATACTGCTCTGCGGAAGAGGAAGGGAGCGATCCGCTTGGGATAGGTACGGAGGAACTAATGTAATATTTTAAACCTTGAAATTTATTGTAGCTTTATGATTCTATGATAAACGATTTTAACAAGGAAAGGACCAGCTAGTTAAAGTCAATAGTTTTTTTAAAAAAACTTTAGATTTTTGACTGAATAAAATTGGGGATAGCAAACAAGCCCAAATGAGAGCCGAACATTGACAATTTCATAGTGGTTAAACTTAATTTCCAGTAATTGAGGCTTCTAGGCTACTTTTTCAGTACCTAAGTATTGCCCCCGGTGTTGTTCAGGGGTTTTTAGCCCATAGGGCTTAGAATCCCTTAAAATAGCGAAAATGATATTAGAGACCTTGCGTATAACAGCTCCAAGGGCTACCTTCTTGGGCTTTGATTCTTTCTTTTTCTGGTAGTACTCATGGAGTACAGGATTAATGGCTTCACCATTCTTCTTAACCCGTATGGAAGCAAAGGCAATGTCATAAAGGACACCGTCCGATCCTGGTGCCTCGCTTTGACATTTTGTTTTCAGTGCCTTTAAACTTGCCCGATTCACTATGGTAAGCCAGGCAGCATCAAAGCTAGATAAATATGCAAACAAGGTTGTAAGAGTAGATGACAGCAAGATTAAGGAATTTACTGAAGCTTTGACCAAAGCAGTCAAAGGCGAGTCCGTAGGCGAAGTAGCTGCAGCTTCCTACGATTTAATTTTATACATCATTTTGAGGGAAGAAATATACAGGCGAATAAATTATAATAAGAAAGAGGGAAAACAATGAAAAAAAAGAGTATCGTAGTATCCATTCTTGTAATTGCATTGCTATTTTTAACTGGAATAACATGCTTAGCAACCACATACTATGTTTCAACAGGGACGCAAAGCCTTGATGTATATGGATATGGTTGTGATTTTAGTGGTACAGCTGGTGCTGAGATCGCCTCTAATGGTGCTTGGCCAGATGTGACTGGAGTAAAAGTAAGAATCATTGTGTACAAAAATGGTCTAAAAGATGTCGATACTTCCGCTACAGATACTACTTCACCATATTCGGTTACAAAAACCGGGTCATGTTCAAGCTCAACATACTCCAATGTTTGGAAACTCACAACCACACATTATGTAAAATGCGGAGCGGAATCCTATTACACAGCCTCTGGTGGATTTGAAGAAACCCAGTCAAATTAATATTAAGGGGGAAATTTTAATGTTAAGAATAAAAAAGATTATAGTAGCTGTAATGTTTACTATGATGTTGACATTAATATTTTTTAACTATACTAATGCAAATAGTCCGAAAAACGAGAAAATCATTCAAGAGGTAGAAAGGCGGCTTCAGTATGCTAATGATGATATCAAAGATACTTTTAAAATAGAAAAAATATCAGATAAATATGAGGAAATAAAGTACCTTGATGCAATAGATTTAGGGGGGGACATTGCAAGAGAAATTGATGAATTAGATCAAATGGCTCCCATTGGTTGCACAGAACCGTTATATTATATTAGTAGGGGAAATGACGAAGTATTTATTTTGTTTAAAGAGGCCGACGGAACCAACACGATGTTGGGAAGTAAAAAGGTTGAGGGCATTTGGAAGAGAGACGAAAGAAGAATAAAAGGAACAAGAATTTTAGAAATTAAGGCTGATTAACTCAAGACCATTTACAATTTATTCACTGTTCAAAAATGGACATTACGCCTTATTGCATCACTTTTTAGTGATGCATCCTTTTTTCTATATGCTAATCTAAATTGTTATATTCAACTTTGCCCAAATATGACAACAATAGGTTATGCTAAAATAAGAGAGAAAGGCTACCAGAATAGGGGGATCTAAGGATCATCATGTATAAAGGAGTGCGATAAACTTGTCAAATAAATTTTTTAGTCCCTATGAAATGATGTTAGGTCTTTTCATATTTGAGCCTATAATAGTGCTAATACATGAGTTAGGTCACGCTTTCTTTAATTTTATATTTGGCGGAAAGACTAAGAAAATAGTTATAGGGAAAGGCAAAAGATTGTTCAGCATAGGAATTCTTGAGATTCGGCGCTGGTATTTTTACTCTGGGCAATGTAGTGTGAAGAGCCCTGAAAATGATAGTAAGCCTCTAACAATAATCATGCTGTTAGGCGGCGTATTATTCCAATTGTTCACCGGTATTATATTGGTTCTGCTTGTTAAATTGGGAATAATAGAATATGGCAATTGGCTCGATGTGTTTTTAAACTTCTCTCTCTTTATGGCCGTGAGTGCAATTATACCTGTAACATATCCTGA
Organism: Lutispora sp. QWL-02; assembly: GCF_058315355.1. Lineage (NCBI taxonomy): Bacteria > Bacillati > Bacillota > Clostridia > Lutisporales > Lutisporaceae > Lutispora > Lutispora sp. QWL-02. The sequence goes on along the minus strand of NZ_CM177762.1, from coordinate 3,371,362 downwards.
TAATACAAATAGTGATGGGAAGCAGATTTACCAGATAATAAAATATGGAACATCATGGTATTATGATGGTAAAGAAGAATTATGAAACAGCCAAAGATTTTTATATCTTCAAATATGATGATATATGTGTTTGGTTAAAATTCAGAAAGACAAAAATTTAATTGATCATTTTATATAAAATTAACCAGGGGGGCTAGTATGTATAAATATTTGCTTAGGCACAAGCTGTTGTTTGCGCTGAATATAATATTTACGATAGCAGATTCGGCAATTAATGTTGCTATGGCTCTGGTACTGAAGCTGATCGTTGATGCAGGCTCATCCGGAAGCATGAGGGATCTCAAGCATGCAGTCATATTCTTTTTGATATACATATTGATATCCATTACCGTCTGGATGGCAGCCAAGGTATTAAAGGCTTGTTTGCTGAAAAAATCCCTTGCAGATTTAAAGAATCAGATTTTTACCAAGATAATCTATCGCAATATTAATACATTCAATGAAGAAAACAGTGCAAAAAACATATCTCTGCTGACAAATGATATAAATATATTGGAACAGGACTATTATACTAATCTATTCGATCTATTCTCTAATCTGGTTGCTTTCATTATTGCCACCATAGCCATGATAAGGCTGAATATTTATGCGACGATATTTGTTTTTGCAATGGGATTAATTACAATAGGCATACCTATCATTTCCGGAAAGACATTGAGCAGATATAGAAATGCTTATTCTGAGGCTATAGGGCTATTTACAGTGAAGATAAAGGATATTTTTTCCGGGTTTGAGGTAGTGAAGGGATTTAATATTGAAAAAAGAATTTTGGAGGATTATAGGATATCAAATGAAGGAGCCGAGCTGTCAAAATACAGGTATAATGTATTTGCAGGGGCAATAGATTCCTTAGCCACAGCATGTGGATTTATAATTTTTCTGGGCACCATGAGTATAAACGCATATTTCGTAATAAATGGCAAGATGACCATTGGCTTGATGCTTGCCATAACACAATTGATGAACAATATAGTAAATCCTCTTGTAAGCTTGTCTTCCAGGCTTAATAAGTTAAAATCCGTAAAGCTTATTGAAGATAAAATAAATGATATTTTGCTCAAACATGATGAGATCGATGAAGGAATCAGCAAGAAGACCTTTGATGACAGGCTGCGCTTTTATGATGTTTCTTTTTCCTATGACGGTGAAAAGGCCGTGTTAAAGGATGTGAATTTTACCATTAAAAAAGGCAGGAAGTATGCAATAGTGGGGAACAGCGGAGGCGGGAAATCCACTATATTGAAATTGCTTCTCAGATACTATGAAAACCACTCAGGGAATATATTTATTGATGGAATAGATAATAGAAGCATAAAAGCTGAAGACTTATATAGATTAGTGAGCATAATACATCAAAACATATATATGTTTGATAGCAGTATAAGAGACAACCTCACATTATTTGAAGATTACAGCGATGAAGCCATAGAAAATGCAATAGATCTGTCAGGGCTGAGAGCGCTTATCAAAAGCTTAAGCGATGGAATCAATAGCTCTGTAGGAGAAAACGGCTGCAATCTGTCCGGCGGGGAAAAGCAGAGAATAGCCATTGCAAGAGCCATAATAAAGAATACACCCATACTTGTAATTGATGAAGCCACATCATCTCTGGACAATGAAACCTCATACAACATAGAAAATTCCATATTAAATATACCTGAGCTCACATGCCTTGTGGTCACACATAAACTGAATGAAGAGATATTGAAAAAGTATGACAGCATATTTGTTTTAAAAGACGGAGCTTTGATAGAACAAGGCACCTTCGATGAGCTTATGGGAAGAAGAGCTTTCTTTTACAATCTATATAATGTTGCTAAGAACGGCAATTGAAGGAGACTTCATTCAGCGTTGAGCAACTTTTATAATATTTTGTTCCATGAGAATATTAATAAAGCGAACATCAGTATAAATTTAAAATTGTATCAGGAACTAAAAGGGGATGTTGCCCAATGAACTTATTCATTACGCAACAACCCCCTTTAATTTTATGAGGCTTTTTTTTGGTCGAATACTTTAGACTTTCTTTACAAATATTCATTGTTTTTTTACTTTTATTATTTAGAATAAAGGCAGGAAAATAAAAAGAGGGTGAGATATTGAAAAAAACAGTTGCATTAATACTTGTGTTGATCATAGCTTCTTTATCTGCAGCATACAGCCCGTTAAACAGAATGGCAGGCGTATCCGGTGATCTGGTATCTTCGGAACCCAAAGGGGAGAAACAGGAGCTTACTATTCTGTACAAACCGTGGATGGAGGCAGACATAGTCCCCCAAATTATTAAGCCTTATGCGAAACAGTTTGAGGAGCGGTTTGGAGTAAAAGTCAATTTCGTGGCTCCATCCGGATCGGACGATGATTCTGACAAAGCCTTTGCCGCTATGATGTATGCAAAGGAAGGGCCTGAGCTCATATATTATGATAGGAAATTTTTCCTGTTTGAGCAATTGACCGGGCAAGGGGCATTGGTAAATTTGAAAGGAAAGGCTGCCAATATAGATAAAATGTATAACTCTTTGCAAAAGGATGAGATGTATTATGTACCTGTCGGAATTCACTATAGCGCTATCGTGCTGAACAAAGAAAAGCTGGATGAAATAGGAGTAAAAGAAATACCTCTTGATTGGACCAGTAAGGACTACTGTGACATTTGGCTCAGATGGATATCTAAGTCGCCAAGATTTTTCACACGGTATGAATATTGGGAAACTGCCGAGATGCACATTTGGGATTTGGACTGTTATGACAGAGGAAATAACAGGGCCAGAATCAACACTCCAGAAATGAAGAAGGCCATCCGTGACTTGCGAAATGAGATATTTTCGGGCGAGTATAAACTAGATAAAAATTATACATATGAGAATTTCTATAATGCTTTTCGTGAATCTCAATCAGAAGAAGCGCAGAGAGATTCAGAAATTATTAGATCGGAAGAATACAAGCGTGATTGTCTTAATAGAGAATATGAAGGTAGAAGTCGCACAAATTTGCTCAGGGCATCGGAGATTTATAACAGTATGCTAAAAGGCTCGGTGGTCCTCCCTAAGGAGGCGGATAGAGCAGCGAAGCTGAAATCCTTTGGATTTGCGGTGAATAAAAACGGTAAAAATCTTGAGCTGGCATATGAATTTATAAACGGTATTTTGAGCGATGAAATTCAAATGGCAATGATAAGTGCAGATGAATTGTATAATATAAGTTATTTTTATCCGGTAAACCGAGATATTGAAAAAGATATTAAAAATCTGGAGATAGAGACTGAAGTTGATAGCAAGGCAATAGAAGTAAGGGATTATGCTTTAGAACAATTAAAAAGCGGTAAGCTGGTATTGGATGCCTACTATTATGGTGATGGCAGGGAGTCTGTATATGAAGGGGTAAGACGTTTTATTATTGAAGCCGTATTTGCCGATAAGCCTTACTCAGATGAGCAATTGACACAGCTGCTCCAAAAGATTGAGAATGATATAAATCTATGGCTGAATGAGTAGGGGTATTATATAAAATAGAGGGAAATGGAACAATTTGTGGAATACATGCAAATAAATCCTTTTTTTGGAGGAGAGATTAGCATGAACATACTTGTTGTTGATGACGAGAGATTGATTGTAAAGGGTCTCAAACACAGCTTGGAGCAAAATGGCTTTAAGGTATTTGCTGCATATGACGGTAAAGAAGCTCTTGAAGTTATAAACCGTGAAGCGGTAGAACTCATTTTGCTTGATATCATGCTGCCGGAAATCGACGGTATGACATTGTGCAAAATGATAAGGCAGCATAGCGATGTACCTATAATCATGCTGACAGCCAAAGATGATTATATAGATAAAATTTTGGGGCTTGAGCTTGGTGCAGATGATTATGTGACAAAGCCTTTTCATAAAAGGGAATTGATTGCCCGCATCAATGCGGTATACAGAAGATACGGAAGCCACAAGGGCAATTATGAGACCATTGAAACCTCTGGCCTAAGGCTTAATATTTCAAACAGGACAGTATATAAGGGAGATGAGGAAATAAGCCTCACAGCCAAAGAATTTGATTTATTAAGTATACTTGTAAGAAAGCCCGGCAGAGTTTTTACCAGAGAAATGCTATTTGAGACAATATGGAATGAATATGCCTGCGATACGAGGACTGTTGATGTACATATAAGCAACCTACGGGAGAAGATTGAGCACGATCCCTCCAAGCCTGAATTGATAAAAACTAAATGGGGTGTGGGGTATTTCTTCAGAAAGGATATTCAGTAATGTTTAGAAAGATAAGTATGAGAATGGCTTTTGCGTATGGAGCAATAATTGTGCTCACTATATTTATAATTGATGCGGTATTGATTTTCAGCTATCAGGAAAGGCAGCTCAGCAAAAATATCAAAAGCCAGGTTGAGTATGGAAATTTTATTGCGGACATAGTCAAGGAACATTTGAGTGATGTGGGAACACTCAACAGTACTTTGCAAGGCTACACCAAAAATGTTGAGGGGCGGGTCCTCATCATGGATAAAAAAGGTTATGTTTTAGCTGATAAATATGCTGAGTATTTTGGCAAAACATTGAAAAACAGCGTTATTGATAGGGCTATAAAGGATAAATCCAGTCAGGCAGGTTATGCCAGGCAGGATGACCATCATATAATGCTGGTTGCAGTGCCGATAAAGGACAGCAGAGGCCTATTGGGGCTGGTGCTCCTTTCTGCAGATATGGACTCTATAATAAAGGATATATCCGAACTAAAGATACAAGTCATATCTATATCTCTTCTAGCCTGTATCGCGGCTGTCATACTCGCATGGAAGCTGGGGTGCAAGATCACAAAGCCGCTTGAAATTTTAACCTCTGCTTCTGAGTCTATAAGAGGCGGGAAATTGGATATACAGGTTGATATAAAAGAAAATGATGAGATAGGGGAGCTTGCAGATGCCTTTAATCGCATGAGCCAGGAGATATACAAAACAGATATAAGCAGAAGGCGCTTCTTAAGCGATGTATCCCACGAATTGAATACACCCCTGACCGCTATCAAAACCCTTGTTGAGTCACTCATAGACGGTGACGATGATATCTATGTATATAAAGAATATCTGAACGATATCAACTGCGAGATAGACAGGCTTTCGACTTTGGTGAAATCTCTCCTGACATCAACCAAGCTTGACCAGTCCGAGATTTTCAAGGAAAATGTTTGCATATATGACGAGGCCCAGTTTCTCAGCCGCTTATTCGGCCCGCGTCTTATGCAAAGGAAGATGATCTTAAAAAATAACTGTGATAAGAGACTTATGATTTCTGCTGATGTTTCCATGCTGAGAGAGCTTTTGACAAACCTTATTGACAACAGCATTAAATATGGCAGGGAAGGCGGAAAGATAGAAATTTCTGCAGGCTCTATAGATGGCAAAAAATTGCTTAAAATTAAGGATGATGGAATAGGAATTCCTGATAAGGATCTGCCTTATATATTTGATTTTTTATACCGGGTCGATAAATCCAGAGGCAGAGGGATAGAGGGAAGCGGTTTCGGCTTGTTCATAGTGAAGAAAATTGCGGAAAGGCATGGCTGGGATATTCTTGTTAAAAGCCATGTAGAGGGCGGTACTGAGTTTACTATTATGATCGGGGATTAATCAGATGAATAGGGTGATCGCATGATATTTATGGTGTTTCTTAGCATACTGGGTTTTTTTCTGCTTTATGTGCTCCCTTTTCTGTGGGGAATAAAATATTCTCTGAGCAGGAGCGGCTTTGACAATACCTTTGTGGGATTACAAAACTATATAGAGGTAGTGAAAAGCGATACCTTCAGATTAGCTGTTAAAAATACTGTGACCTTTATGGGCATTGCCATTCCCCTCATCATGCTTGTATCCTTCATATTGGCGCTGGCTATTTATGAGCTTAAGCCTCCCAAGTTTGTATACCTCTTCATTTTGCTCCCTATTGCTGTGCCCTCGACTTCAGTATCAGGCTTTTTTCGCAAGCTCATGGGAACCGGGGCAGGAAATTTGATGGATTCGGATTATGCCATGCTGGTAGTCATCATGATATTTATATGGAAAAACACGGGCTACAATCTGATCATCTATCTGGCAGGGCTTCTGCAGATTGATCCGTCCCTCATCGAAGCATCGCAAATTGACGGGGCCAGCTATCTTCAGAGGCTCATACATATATTTATGCCTTTGTGCACCCCTTCCGCCGTCTTCGTAGGCATCGTATCTGTCATCAATTCTTTCAAGGTTTTCAGAGATGTATATATACTGCAGGGCAAATATCCCAACCCTCAGATCTATATGCTGCAGCACTATATGAACAACAAATTCAAGTCTCTGGAATATGAAAAGCTTACGGCGGCGGCATATATTTTTGCTGCAATCATTTTTATTTTTGCTCTTTTGCTGTTCTATAAGGATAGAAAATATGGGAAAAAAGTAGGAGAGAGATAATATGAGGAGAGTCTTGCTTTTGTTATTGATAATAGCGTCCTTGCTGTATATTTTCCCTATTGCTCACGCTTTTTTTAATTCCTTCATGAGTCAGGCTCAGATAAATACCACCGCTATAGAGCTTATAGCGGAGCAGTTTAATCTTCAGCAGTATTATACTCTTGCCCTTTACAAGGGTGAGTATTTTAAATTCTTTTTAAACTCACTGAAGCTGACAAGCATAATCATAGCCGGACAGATTGGAGTAGGCATTTTTGCGGCTTTTGCTCTTGCAAAGATGAAATTCAGAGGGAGCCGGATACTCTTTGCCATATATGTTTTGGCTTTGCTTTTGCCATTTCAGGTTACGCTGGTTCCTAATTATCTCATATTTGATGCATCGGAAAGACTTCTTCATGTCACTATTTTGGATACCCATCTTGCAATCTTGCTGCCGGGCATTTTTTCTTCCTTTGGAGTATATCTCTTGAGGCAGTTTATAAGAGGAATACCTGACGAAATAATTGAAGCGGCCAGGATGGATGGCGCAGGATATGGAAGGATTTTATTCAAAATAGTTTTCCCCATGATCAAGCCGGCGATTTTTGCCTTGGCCGTATTGGTATTCATAGATAGCTGGAATATGCTTGAGCAGGCTGTCATCTTCCTGAGCTCACCCGAAAAGTTACCTCTATCAGTGTTTTTAGAGACGATTTATTACAATGACTATAGCGTATTCTATGCGGGAGCGGTCCTTTATATTGTCCCTGCACTGTTGATTTTGATTAAAGGAGAAAAATATCTGCGGCAGGGCCTTTCCATAGGAGGTCTGAAGAATGAAAAATAAAGCTGTGAAATTAGCAAAAAAAATTATTATAGGTTTCTTTGCCTTGGTATTTATTATGGGCTTTTTCTCCAAATCCATCATCAATTTATTTCTGCCTAAAGTCCGAGTTGCGGCGGCTGTTGCCGCACCTGTCGAGAGAAACCTTGATATAGAAGGCACAGTGGAAGCTCGAGACAGCGTAAAGATAAGATTGGGAGGAAATATTATTGTAGAAGAGTATTATGTAAAGCCCGGAGACGTAATACTTGCCGGATATCCCCTATTTAAGATCAATACACGCTTCGGAATAAAAAATTCAGATCCCGATACCGACAGCCTTAAATCAGAGCTCAAAAGAGAAGAATTAGGGCTTCAAAGCCTCAAGCAGAAAAGCTTTAAGCTTGAAGAGCTGGATATTTCAGCTATGGAGGCAGGACTGCAAGAAAGCGAAGATGATTTTGCAAAGAGGGAAAAGCTTTATGAAGCAGGCGCCATAGCGGCAGTCGAATTGGATGGCATCAAAAATAGAATCCGGGAACAACGATTGGACTTAGAAAAGGCCGGGCTGGAGTTGGAAGAGAAGAGGAAGGATAATGAAAATGATATTATTAATTCAAGGATTAGAATAGAGGAATTGGAGAGGAATATCGCCGCCATTGAGAAAAAGGGAGCTTTTTATTCTAAGGCGGATAAGGACGGGATATGTTATTCGGATGTAAATGGTATTATGCTCTTTACTAATTTATCCGATGCTATACTGCCTCAAGACACTATAATAGCCGAAATAGCACAGCTTGATAATGAAAAGGGTTTAATATTCACAGCACAAGCTAATGAGCGGGATTATGACATTGTCAAAACTGCCGGGATAATTCAATTAACATCCGATTACAGCAATTCTGCATATAAGGTGAGGATTACTGATATCAGCCAAATAGTAAATCAAGAAATGCTAAGCATAAGAGGGGTTTTTGAGGAGGGAACGGATCAGGGGCTGAAAATAGGACAAAAGATGAAGGGCAAGATAAAGTCCATGTATTCGGATAAAGGACTCACGATACCAAAATCCGCTATTATTCCGGATGAAAGATTTATGGAGGGGCAAACGGGAACCGTATATATACTGGAAGAAAGGGACGGCATACTGGGCAAGGAGAATTTATCAAAAGCAGTAAAGGTTAAAATATTGGCAGTCGGGGATTCAAAAGCAATTGTATCGGGACTTGGGGGCTTTGATTATCCCAGGGTCATAACCAATTTATCATATAAAATAAGCGATGGGGCCAAGGTGTTCTTATGGCAATGAAGAAAGCTTATGTAATCTTAGCGATGATAGCTCTGTTGGCCCTTTTTTCTTATACTTATTTACTGAATCAATATAATCATAATACAGTGGAATTCTACTATAATGGTATGCTTATGCAGGATAATTTTGAGAGAATAAGGAGTTATAATAAGGGCAGCATTGCAGTTGCTGATTTTATAATGCCTTATCAGGGCAATAAGCTTATTATGACTACAGGTCTGGATTTTCTTACTGAAGCAATATCAATGGATAAAGGTGGATTTATATCCGATATCAGCAGAAGGGAGGCCGCTATAGGGGACAGGGCAGCAGATAAATATTTCAAAAATGGAGATGTAATAGGCAAATATATGGACATTTACGGCAAATCCTATGAAATAAAGGGAGTGATTAAAAACAGCAATGAGATTTATATATCCTATGACTCAGGCCTGGAGGAGTTGAACTGGGGGAAAAAGGTCATAAAGTATAATCTAAATGATGATGCCCAATTCTATCTTGAGATCAATAAAATCCGGGGGCAGCTTAATGCTTTGGGCTTAGACATATATGATGTTGTTATCATCAAGGAAATCATCTATAAATATATGAATATGCTGATACTTATAGGGATATCTGTTTTAACTTGTTTTGGCATAAGATTCTTCAGGCATTTTGTTAAGCAGATCAAGATCCTTTTAGATGTGTACATGGAGAGTAAGAACACAGCAGAGCTTCGTGATTTTTTGATGTCCCATGTTAGAGATATTCTGCGTATTATAGGATGGTTACCGGTTATATCGGCTGTCGGTCTTGGAATTTACGCATTAGTCACTGATTTATATATACCGCCGGCTATGATGCCGGAAAATCTATTTTCACCTTCCAGCTATATCAGAGTGATGATGTTCTATTATGATAAATTTTTACTGCATATTGAAAATGGTGTAAGCGGTATTCTGTTAGAAGCATATATGCTGGATTCAATTTTTATATTAGGATTCTTGCTGCTGTTTTCATTAGGCTGGAAAATCAAATCTCCATGTGATAAAATCTTTGTAAAAGCAGTGTGATATGACGATATTACATATATAAAAAAGCATCAATAATCACACTGCTTTAAGCTTTTGAATGAATATGTTATTATGATGCTATACTGGAAGAAGCATGATCTTATTCTTTTTTCTCAGTAGAAAGAGGCGTTTATATGAAGCGTTATATTAAAAAATTCTTTATATATTTTTTATTCTCCATAACTATCTCCGGATTGTGTTTTTTTATATACTTAAAAACTTATAAACCCAAGATTAAGCCGATTAATTCTATAGAACCGGTAATTGATTCTGCCGATCAAGAGCTTGACACAGAGCTGGGACCATTAGAAATGGCAGTAAAAAACAGCAATAATATAAACTTTATTCTATTGGGCATAGAGAATGAACCGAGAAGTGATGTTATTGTATTTTTAAGTTTTGATCCGGATGATAAAAAAATATCTATGATTTCTATTCCCAGAGATACATATTATTATGAAAAAGGATATGAGAAGGGTGATCAAAGAAAATTAAACGCAGTATTTGGAAGAAGCGGTGCACTTGGTACGGCTGATGCTATAGGAGAAATACTTGCAGGAGTTCCCATACATCATTATATATGCATGAAATATCAAACTGTAGCAGATATAGTTGATATATTAGGTGGAGTGGAGATTGATATTCCATTTCATATGGACTATATAGACCCTTCGGATAATCCTCCTCTGATTATCGATATTCCAAAGGGCAGACAGAAGCTTAATGGGGAGCAGGCTTTAAAATTCCTAAGATGGAGGCAGAATAACGATAAGAAAATAGGATATCCGGATGGTGATCTTGGGAGAATCCGGGCTCAGCAGAAATTTATTAAGGAAGCAATTAAAAAGTCATTAAATTCAAGCCTTCCAACGGTTATAGAGAAAGTATTCAGTGATGTAGGAACAAATATGACACAAATTGAGGCCCTTTCTTATTGTGTCAAAGCCATGGAAATTAAAGTGGATGATATCGCTTTGCTATTACTGCCAGGTATGCCGGAGTATCAAAAAATCGATGATGTCAGGTGGTCATATTATTTTTATGATAAAGATAAAGTAAGAGATATGATGCTGGGCATATACGGAGTGGAAATACAGAAGCCTTGACACCTATACCGATAAGTAGTATATTGTATTTGAATTTAATATGATAATGTCCGCTAGGGGAGCTTATGCTGAGAGCGTGGTTTATGCCACTGACCCTTAGAACCTGTGTAGTTAATCCTAACGAAGGGAAGCGGTTTCGGTTAAGTAGATTTACGCCGCCGCAACGCTTGTTGCGGCTATTTATTTTTGACCGTCTCCTCCGAGGACATATCAAAAGGGGGTTATTTTTATGAATTATTTTACCCAAATATTTAGCGAGCTTAAAGAGCTTAAAGGAGTCACAATTCTGATACTCCTGGTTCTTGTAGGGCTTTCACTATTTTTGGCATACTCATCAAAGAATAAAAAAACTAATACTAAAATTCTTGTATATGGCGGCCTTTGCATAGCTATGTCCTTTGTATTATCCTATATAAAGCTGTATCATTGGCCACAGGGGGGGTCAATCACTCCGGGCAGTATGCTGCCCATATTTATATTCGCTTTTATTTTCGGCCCCAGGGCAGGCTTGATTGCCGGTATAGCTTATGGCTTTTTGCAGTTTATTCAAGGCCCTTATATAATGCATTGGACTCAGGTGCTTTTGGATTATCCCATAGCCTTTGGAGTGATGGGATTGGCAGGGCTGAACAGAAAATATTTGCCTATAAGCGTACTTATCGGAGGATTCAGCAGATTTATGGCTCATTTCATATCAGGATTTGTCTTTTTCGGTTCCTTTGCACCGGAAGGCATGAATCCCATATGGTATTCATTTACCGTAAACCTTCCGCTGATGGGTACGGAAACAGCAATCTGCGTTGCAATAGCATTGATACCGCAATTCAAAGCCGCTATAGAAAAACTCAAGAAAAATGCACTATCCTAGAGAGCCTCAGGGCTCTCTTTTTTATACCTAAAATTCTTTGGTATTCCGAATAAGTCTGATATAATGGAAACATATAAGTAAGTATATTATTCGAGAGGTTTTTATTGTCATCCTGAGGGTTTAACCCGAAGGATCTTGGACCTATAAGAAATACCTAAGATTCTTCGCTGGCGTTCAGAATGACATGCGGTGCATGAAATAATGTACGAAATGTATATCAGTTTGGGGGCTTAGTACTGTGAAAGATAAATCAAAATATTTATTATTGCTGGCGTCCTTTGCTTTAATTGCTGCGGGTATTTATAGGGGAGAAGTGGTTGAGGTGCTCAAAAAAGCTATAAATATCTGTTTGGAGTGTATAGGAATTGGCTAATATTAAAAGAAGGATAATACAGATAGCTTCTACAATTTTAGGCAATGGATATTTTGAAGGCTATGCAAAAGGGACCATATACAGGGGAAAGCTGAAGTCAGTCTGTTTCCCCGGGCTGAATTGCTACTCTTGCCCCGGAGCATATACCTCTTGCCCCATAGGTTCGCTCCAGTCTGTAGCTGCGGGGCTCAAACACCAGGTATCCCTGTATGTCATAGGCTTTCTCATGCTTATCGGTACGATAGGCGGAAGATTTGTCTGCGGCTGGTTGTGTCCCTTTGGATTCTTTCAGGAGCTTCTGTATAAGATACCTGCTAAGAAGCTAAAGCTGCCTAAACTGCTAAATTCCTTAAAGTATTTTTTCCTCATAGTGTTGGTTTTGTTGTTGCCGGCACTATTTACTAATGAAGTAGGGATTGGACTTCCCTATTTTTGCAAATATGTTTGTCCGGCAGGAACATTGGAGGCGGGCATACCTCTGACTATAAAAAATGCGGCTTTACGGGGAGCCATAGGTATCATGTATTATTGGAAGCTTATTCTTCTGGGGGTTACCATCATTTTATCCATACTGATATCAAGGCCCTTTTGCAGAGCTGTATGCCCATTGGGAGCTATATACTCCTTGTTTAACAGTGTAAGCTTTTATAAAATGAATGTTGATGCAAGCAAATGTACAAGATGTGATATATGCAATAAAAACTGCCCTGTAGATATTAAAATTTATGAAAATGCCAACAGCCCGGAATGTGTAAGATGCGGAAAATGTATTGGGAAATGCCCAACGAAAGCCATAGAATCAGGATTCAATTTAGATAAGAGGAGGAGAGATCGTGAGAAGACTTTGGATATTAGCTGCAGTGCTGATAATTGCCGTTAGCATCTCGGCTTGCGGTAATAAAGCACCGGCGGAAGAGCCGAAACAGGAAGCCCAGGAGCCTGCAAAACCTGACGAAGAAACTCAAAAACCGGATCAGCAAGCGAATGCCGGCACCGAAGAGGAGGAAGCCCCGGCTGAAAGCCCTAAAGAACAGGAAGGAGCATTCAGGATTCCTGACTTTACCTCTGAGGATTTTGAAGGCAATGAGGTTACAAATAAATTCTTTGCAGATAATAAGCTTACAGTTGTGAATATCTGGACCACTACCTGACCCTCTTGTATAACAGAGATTCCTGCGTTGCAGGAAATAGAAGATAAATACTCGGACAAAGATGTCAAGATTCTGGCTATACTCGCAGACAATGAGCTTGAAGCCGGGAAAAAGATATTAGATCAAAAAGGCGGCAAATATACGAACATCCTTACAACAGACAGCCTTATAGACGGCTTCCTGGATCAGATAATGTATGTCCCCACTACATTGATTGTAAACAGCAAGGGGGATATGGTTGGCGAAATGATAGCAGGAGCCCGGTCAACGGATGAATTCTCAAAACTTATAGAAGATGCATTAAAAGACTTGTAATATTTACAAGTCTTTTAAATTTTATCTTGACAAAATCATATGAAGATATATAATAAAATTAAATTTTACAATAAAATAAATTTTAATGATAAACATTAATATATCATCAAACATTTTTGGAGGTTTCTATGAAAAAAGAAAAAATACTTTCTAATTTGGAGGAAATAAAGGTTTTTACCGACCCTTTCAGAATGAAGATCCTTTTTGCATTGGATGAAGCTCCTATGACGGTCAAGCAGCTTGCAGATATGCTTGGAGAAATCCCGTCAAAGGTGCATTATCATGTAAAGGAATTGGAGCGCATAGGTGTATTGGAGATTGTGGATAAGAAAGAGAAGTCGGGTATTGTTGAGAAGTATTACTACCCCACTGCAGAAAGCTTCAGGGTAGAAAAGATAATCATGAAGGAGGAAGGCTGGCAGGAACATATAGGCAATTTAAAGGATACTGCGTTTAGAAATGCATCAGAGGATTATAGAGACTATCTGAGCAAGAAGAAGGATGATGATAAAGAGATATTCAATTACGGGGTTATTCACCTGACTGATGAAGAATTTGATGAGCTAAGGAAAAAGATAGAAGAGTTACTAGAGAAGAGCGATAAGCGAAAGGATACAAAAGCTTATACGTATGTAATGGGGTTATTTAAAAAATATAATTGATTCTGGAGGATTTTGTGATGGAATTCAATGCTGCTGAGACAGAAAAAAGGGGTTATGGAGCGCTGCTTAAATATAAGGATTTTTTAAAGATCTGGGCCGGAAATACTATATCCAGATTTGGGGATGCCATAGACAGCATAGCTTTTCTATGGATGGTATATAAGATGACAGGTTCTACCTTGATGATGGGCACTGTAATGGCAGTTAACGCGGCACCTGCAGTCCTGTTCGGCATGCCGGCGGGAGTATTGGTAGACAGGATGAACAAGAAAAATGTGATGATTTTTACCGATTTGCTTAGAGGCTTTTCCACGGCTATTATGGCATTTCTTTACATCTCGGATATGGTCAGTCTCTGGCATCTATATATCCTGACCTTTATAAATTCATCCTGCGAGGTCTTTGCAAGCCCTGCGAGAGCATCAGTCATGCAGGTATTAGTGGATAAAAAGCACTATCTTCCCGCTAATTCACTGCGCCAGGCATCTTCTTCAGCGGCTGAAATCGCCGGTACTGCAGTTGCCGCTGTGGTCATGGGCTATATAGGCATCGGGGCGGCGATATTGATAGATTCCGCCACCTTCTTTATATCCTCCTTTACCGCAATCATTGCAAGAATAGATACCATCGGCAACAAGGCTATTTCTTTGAACATGAAGCAATTTTACTTTGAATTCACTGAGGGGATTGCTGTTATAAAAAGCAATATAGTATTATTGGTATCTTTGACCATGGCTTGCCTGGTAAACCTGGTATTAGCTCCTTTTAACGTGCTTTTGCCGGTATATTCGGATAAAATATTGATGGCCGGAGAAAGAGGCATGAGCTTCATACTTATGTCATTTACTATAGGAATGATAGCAAGCTCGCTTCTCATAGGCCAAATCGGCGATAGATTCAAAAGAAGCGCTTTGGTAATAGCGGGTTTCATGGGATTAGGCTCAGGCATGCTGTCCTTCGGGTTTATAAATAATATAGAACTGGCTTGCTTTGCGGCAGCAATCGGCGGAGCATTTATCCCTGTGATCAGCGCAGGTTCAATGACGCTTATGCAGGAGTCTACCCCGGTGGACAAAATGGGCAGGGTATCATCTACAGCAACAACTTTATCCCTGTTAGGGCTTCCGTTGGGTTACGCCGTATCCGGTATAATGGCTTATGGCATAAATGTGCTAACAACCTTTAAGCTCGTAGGAGTTATGATCATCATTATTTCAATACCACCTATTTTTATAAAAAAATTCAGACAGCATTAGGCTTTTTCATCTTCGTATATAAATTATATTTCAGTAGTTTTTTTAATTAATCGCGAGATGCAATTGCATCTCTTTTTTTGTTATAATCATTTATGGAGGGGTGTTTATGTATGAAGATGTAAAAAATGAGATAATGATAGAAAAACATTTTGGATGCCATATCCAGGACATCTCAAAAAATGTTATAATAAGCCCTGTATGGCCTTTATCAGGTTTTATGGAAAAAGCGGATAGCATAATAAAAGAATTTAAGGGCTGGTATAAAGGCGTCACCCTATATTATCACGGAAAGCCCGTAACTGTGATCCAAAGCGGCATTGGTGCTCCGATGACCGGCGATTGCGTGATAGCCTTAGGCTATTCCGGTTGTGAGAACATATTTTTCTCAGGCTCTGCAGGTGGTATAAACAATAAGCTGAACTTCGGAGATATTCTGATATGCAGCAGCGCTGTTATAGGAGAAGGCTTTTCCAGATATCATTCTCAGAATATTGAAAAGGACTGCTTCGGACAGACAATATCAGGCAATGAAGGGCTGGCTCAGGCGTTATTTCAGCAATCGGTGCCGATTGCTCATTCTTTGGGAGTCGCTGTACATCGGGGTAAAATATTTACTACTGATTCCATATTGGGAGAGAACAAGAAAAGCTTTGACTATATGATCCGGAAAGGCTGCGATGCCGTTGAGATGGAGGCATCCTCAGTTTTTACTGCGGCTAGAGCTATAAAACGCAACGCAGCAGCTCTCATCACGATAAGCGATCTTCCTTTGAAGCGCAGGAATCTCTTTGAAGGGACAGAAGAAGAGGATGAGAAATACTATAAAAATACTGCATATGCACTTCCCGAAATCTTATTAGAAGCAGCAAGCATATAAGGAGGAGTAGATTTGAAATTTATAAGATTTAAAAAAGATGATTTTATAAGCTATGGCTTACTGGAAGGCGAGAAGGTTAAAATAATTCAAGGCGATATATTCGGAGACTATGAAATTACTGACAGCTTCTATGACATTACTGAAATTGATTTTCTTACCCCTTGCATGCCTTCAAAGATAGTTTGTGTAGGTCTTAACTATAGATCACATGCGCAGGAGATGAAGCTTGATTTACCCAAGGAGCCTGTTATATTTATAAAACCATCTACATCGATATTGGCGCATAGAGGAGAGATAATAAGGCCTGAAATGTCTCAAAGAGTTGATTATGAAGCTGAATTAGCTTTAGTGATGGGACGCCAGGCAAAAAACATCAAGCCCGATGAAGCTGTCGACTACATATTGGGTGCGACCTGCTTCAATGATGTGACTGCCAGAGATTTGCAGCAAAGGGACGGCCAGTGGACCAGGGCCAAATCCTTCGATACTTTTGCTCCCTTTGGGCCTTGTATTGCAACGGATTTGGATTACGACAACTTACCCTTGGAGCTCATATTGAACGGGGAAACAAAACAGAAATCCAATACCTCTGATTTTATATTCAGCGTGGGTGAAATGGTGAGTTTTATCAGCAATGTAATGCTTCTCAATCCCGGAGATGTGATCGCTACAGGAACTCCTTCCGGCATAGGTCCTCTAAATGCGGGGGATATAGTGCAAGTAAAGATCCAGGATGTGGGAATATTAAAGAATTATGTACGCTAGAAACGTACAAATATATAAAAAAGTATAAAATTCTCCCAAACTATATTTTTTTAAACTTCTGTAAATGATATAATGGAAGCATATTCAAGCTTGATTTTTATTGCTGATAATATACGGTTAAGGAGGTAAAAAAATGAGTATTCATGACTTGGATTTCATGACACAAAGGCTGAATGAATTAAAAGAACAAGGCGTATACAGAAAGCTCGCTGTTTTGGAAGGCCCTTCGGGAGCAAGAAGTGTGATAAACGGCAAAGAAGTTATCAACCTTTCTTCAAACAATTATTTAGGCCTTGCCAATCACCCCAGATTAAAAAAGGCGGCTATGGAAGCCCTGGAAAAATGGGGAGTTGGAGCCGGAGCAGTGAGAACAATAATAGGCAACATGAGTATACATGAAGAACTGGAGGCAAAGCTGGCTGAATTTAAGCATGTTGAGGCTGTACTGGTTTTTCAATCCGGATTCACTGCCAATGCAGGTGTGATCCCTGCAGTGGTTGATAAGGGAGATATAATAATAAGTGATGAGCTTAACCATGCCAGCATTATAGACGGATGCAGATTGAGCCGTGCTGATGTAGTGAGGTATAAGCACAGCGACATGGAGGATTTGGAGAGAGTTATAAACGAGGTTAAGGATAACTACAATACAAAGCTGATCATAACAGACGGCGTATTCAGCATGGACGGAGATGTTGCAAAGCTGCCCGAAATAGTGGATCTGGCAGAAAAGTACAGCTGCCTTACATATGTAGATGATGCTCATGCCAGCGGAGTCTTAGGCAAAAGCGGCAGAGGATCTGCTGACCATTTTGGGCTTCATGGAAGAGTTGACATACAGATAGGCACCTTATCAAAGGCTATCGGTGTTGTAGGCGGATATGTTGCGGGCAGAAAGAATTTGATAGAATGGCTGAACCATAGAGGAAGACCTTTCCTTTTCAGCACGGCAGCTCCACCGTCTGTAGCTGCTGCTTGCCTTGAAGCCATAAAGATATTATCTGAGAGCACAGAGCTTACGGATAGGTTGTGGGAAAATGCAAGGTATCTGAAGAAAGGCTTAAAGGATCTGGGCTTTAATACAGGAAATAGCGAAACCCCAATAACTCCTGTGATTGCCGGAGATGATAAGCTTGCCATAGAGTTGAGTAAAAAGCTCTTTGAGGAAGGCGTATTTGCACAGAGCATTGTATTCCCTACGGTTCCTAGAGGCGGGGCCAGAGTGAGGACAATAGTTACGGCAGCTCATACCAAAGCGGATTTGGATGAAACTATAAGGGCTTTTGAGAAGGTTGGAAAAGGGCTTAAACTGATTAAATAGAATGTAAAAAAAATAAATATATGATATAATGATGCTGTATTTATTGTGTTTAGGGGAGCGGGTATGTGATGAGCGCCTTGCTGTCAGGCAATGTAAAAATTTTCGCCGATGATATTTCTCAGTTGTACAAGGTCTTTTTTAAGCGTTATCCGATTTTAAAGCTTTTAGTTGCAAAGGTGCTGCTTTATGGCTCGGGTAATTTCGGGTTATCACTTATTGATGAAGATATTGTATTAGGTCAATATACCATATATGCGACCAATGAGGGAAATATAATAAAGGATGGATTGGACGACAAAGTAAATATAGGCTTTAAAGTCCAAAAAAATGTTTTTGACGATGTATTGGACAACAAAGATTTATATTTATCAAAGCCATATAAGTTATTCAAATTTATTCCAAGCCTATTATCCTCAATTTATATAAATAAGCATGATAATAAAGGGGATTATTTAAAAGGCGAAAAAGTAATTTTGCGTCAAGGCAGTGAAAAAGATCTATTTTACCTTCACAGCTGGTATAATGACGTAGAGCTTAATAAGCTTGCCGGTTGGACTGAGGGAAAGCTTAGCACCAATCAACTGAGGCTGAACTTGTCCAAGGGCTTTGGATATGATCCTATGAATCTTATCATAGAGACAGTAGCCGAAGGCAAGCCCATCGGCACAATCCAGCTGTATGATTTCAGTGAAATGGATCAAAGCTGCAAACTTGGAATAAGGATCGGCGATAGAGATTACTGGAGCAAAGGCTATGGAGAGGACGCTATAAAAATTCTGCTTAGCTTTGCTTTTTATGAGATGGATATTTTCAGAGTCTCTTTAAAGCTCTATGAATACAATGAAAGAGCTTCCAAATGCTATTTAAAATGCGGCTTCAGATATGAGGGGAGAACCAGAAAATCCGCTTTTATCGACGGAAACTTTTACGACGAGATCATAATGGGAGCATTGAAAAGTGAATTTGTAAGCGAACAGCAGAAATGGATAAGATAAAGATCAGGCCCTGTCAGGGCCTGAATTTTTATCGCTTCATGTCTAACATATCTTGTATCATGTCGTTAATTCTGAAGAAAGTATTTCTGCCTGTTCTACTTATTCTTTTTCGTACTTTGCCGCTAAAAATAGGCAAAAGCATTAATCCGCCTATAGCACCCATGGTTCCCATTCTCATCATAGTGCGTCTTCTTTGCAACATATAAGTCACTTCCTTTCAGATTTAAATCTGATGTGTTCAATATTTAGCTTGTGTTTTTTTTATACAAATAAAACATGAAAATTGTAGAATTTTTTTGTTTAGCGAGATACTGATTGAGTATTAGTCGAAAATAGGAGGATTATAGTTTTTTTTATAGAATTATAGTTAAATTACATCTTTTTGTTAAAAAATAAATTTTAATATGGATTAGGGTGATAGTATGGGCAAGGAAGAATTTTATTTTTCTCTGGATATTGGCACCAGAACCGTAGTGGGCATAGTTGGAGTTTTTCACGGAGAAGTCTTTGAGATAATGGATTTCGAAGTTGAAGAGCATAAAAAAAGAGCGATGTATGATGGTCAGATACATGATATTAACCTGGTGAGAGAAACGGTAACAAACGTGAAAGAAAAGCTTGAAAAGAGACTGAATATTAAATTGGACAAGGTATCCATTGCTGCAGCAGGAAGAAGTCTCAAAACATGCAAGATAGAAGTTTCCAGGGAGATAGATCCCCTTACATATATTGATAAGGATATCATAGCCAGCCTTGAAATAGAAGCCATTCAAAAAGCACAAAAAGAAATGATGAGCATGAACGCCGGTGAGAATTCAGAGTATTATTGCGTCGGATATGCAGTCACAAACTATTTTTTGAATGGCACAATAATAGGGAAGCTTGATGGCCACCGCGGCAGCAGCATAGGCGTTGAAGTGATTGCAACTTTCTTGCCAAGGACTGTAATAGACAGCCTTCAAACGGTAATCAGACTATCAGGCTTATCTATACACAACATGACTTTGGAGCCTATTGCTGCAATGAATGTTGCCATACAGGATAATTTTAAGCTTTTAAATATAGCTTTGGTAGATGTAGGCGCAGGTACATCAGATATTGCTCTTACCAAAAACGGAACCATATTTGCTTTTGCCATGGTTCCCACTGCAGGCGATGAAATCACTGAAAAAATCGGCGAGGCCTATCTGTTAGACTTTGATACTTCGGAAAAAGTAAAATTGAGCCTATCCAAAAAGTCTGCAATCAAATTTAAAGATATTATGGGCGTCAAGCATCAAGTGAGTGCGGATGAAGTTATGAAAATTGCAGAGACGGCGGTAAAAGATTTGGCTCTGGAAATAAGCCAAAAAATAATAGAATATAACGGCAAATCCCCCAGCGCTGTTTTTCTTATAGGAGGAGGCAGCTGCATCCCTTTGCTGGCAGATTATATAGCTTTGAATCTCGAATTGCCCAAAGATAGAGTCGGAGTAAGAAAAACAGATATAATAAAAGATGTAATTTTTGGCGGCAGAAGGGTTTCGGGTCCGGAGTTTATTACTCCCATCGGCATAGGAGTATCTGCCCGCAGCGTTAAAAAAAGCGATTTTATTCATGTTGTAGTCAATGATAAGCCTGTAAAGCTCCTTAATACAAATGGCATTACCGTTGCTGATGTCCTCATATTCATCGGGTTCAACCCGAGACTTCTCATAGGGCCGAGGGGCCAAGATCTGCACTATGAATTAAACGGAGAAAAAGTAGTGCTGAAAGGCCATCTGGGGGAGCCTTCTGCAATCTTTGTTAATGATATGCCGAGCAATATAAATACTGAAGTATTTAATGGGGATATAATAAAGGTGCAGGGGGCTGTAGGAGGAAAATCCCCCAGAATCCAACTGAAGGAAATCATAAAAGATACTTCCCGGAAAGCTGTAAGCATCAATGGTCAGGAGTATGAACTAAAAGTCAGAGCAATGGTGAACGGGGAAATCGTTGATGACAGCTATGAAATGAAGGATGGGGATGTTGTCAGATTCAAATACACGGAAACAGTTAGGGAGATACTTGAAGAGCTAAGGATTCCTAAAGATTCTTTTCACATTTTTATAAATGATAAAAATGCTTTTTTGGATGGTAAGATTAAAGATGGGGATAGAATAGAAATGAAAGTCAAATAAAGAATAATTTTTTGAACTAAAATAGAATATATATAGTGCAGAAACTGTTAATAAGGGGTGCTGTAAGTTGAACATAAGTTTTAAAACAATTGCTGTACTATTGATTTTTATGGTAATTATTCTGATATTTGGCTCTGCGGTTCTATTTCTATCAGGAGATAAAATTGCTCCAAATGTGTCTATAGATGGATTTGATGTGGGAAGGATGACCAGGGGAGAGGCCATGCTTCAGCTTAGCAATGCCTTTGATAATAACCTTAATGAGACCTATATACCATTAAAACATGGAGAAGGATTATGGCAGATGAATTATAAGGATATAAGCTACAGCTATGATTATGGAAAGGCTGTTGAAGAGGCATACAAAATAGCAAGGGAAGGTAATATTTTCAGAAGATATGTGGATTCCATATATGTAAGGCTGAACAAGAAGGAAATAGGGATAGGATTCAGTTATAATAGAGATAGCATAGCAAAGCTCATCAAGGATATCTCAAAAGAAATAGATAAGGAGGCAAAAGATGCGGCTATCAGGTTAATTTCAGGTAAATTTCAGATAACTGAGGAAAAGCCGGGCGCTAAACTAAACCAAGAAAAGGCAGTAAAAATGATAGAGGCCGGTGTCGTTGAGAGAAGCATTGCAGCGATAGAACTGCCGGTGGAGGTTATCGACGCAGACATAAAAAGCTCTGAACTTGCCAATATTACCGATAAATTAGGAGAATATGCTACGAGCTTCAATGCGGGCAATCAATCAAGATCCAGCAATATCAAGATAGCAACAAAAAGCGTTACGGATGTATTAGTCCATCCCGGGGGAACCTTTTCGCTAAACAAAACCATAGGCCCCAGGCTTGCGAAGTATGGATACAGAACCGCTAAGGTTATCATCAATAATGAATATGTAGACGGTATAGGAGGAGGCATATGTCAGGTATCCTCAACCTTGTATAATGCTGCGCTGCTGTCTAACCTAAAAATAGTCGAGAGGAAGAATCATTCTCTGCCTTCCGATTATGTCAGCATGGGAAGAGATGCAACCATATCCGGAGACTATATTGACTTGAAATTTATGAATAACTCTAAATATCCTATATATATATATGGTGAAGTAAAAGGCAATCAGGTCAAATTCAGCATATATGGGAAAAACGAGAATCAGGGAAAACAAATAAAGATAAAAACTGAAGTATTAAAAAAGATTGAACCTAAGATAAAAATAATAGAGGATAACTCATTGCCTGTCGGTAAAAAAGTTGTTGAAAAGAAAGCAAAACCCGGTTATGTAGTCAGGAGCTACAGGGTCCTTGTGGAAAACGGCAAAGAGATTTTGGTAGAACCTCTGTTTACAGATACCTACAGGGTATCGGACGGTGTAACTCGTGTCGGAACAAAGCCTGTTCAGATTATTGAGGAAATCAAATCACAAGATGAAATCGGTATAAACTGATAATATAATTGCATTGGAGTATAGAAGATGAAAAGTATTTATTACACAAAAGAAGTCAAATGCCCAGTATGTTCACTGCCTTTTTCCAGTACTAAGGTAAGAACCAGTGTTTTAAAAATGGAACACAAAGATGAAGATTTTTGTGTACACTATAAAGAGCATAATCCTATTTATTATGATATATTTGTTTGCCCCAATTGCGGTTACGCTTCTTCGGAAAATTCCTTTAATGATTTAGGAAGCAAAGATATAAAAACTCTGATAAATGCTTTTTTAGGAAGGAGCATAGGCAGAAATTTCTGCGGAATCAGAAGCCATACAGATGCATTGGATAGCTATAAGATCGCGTTATATACTGCAAACCTGATAGATGGAAGAAAAAGCTATACAGGCGGATTAGCTTTAAAAACCGCCTGGATGTATAGATATATAAATGATCCAAACGAAAGAATCTTTCTGAAAATAGCTCTTGATTCTTATACTGAAGCCTACGAAAAAGAAAGATTCCCTATAAATGGCATGGACGAGCTTACAGTCATATATTTAATAGGCGAATTGTCCAGGAGGCTGGAAATATACGATAAGGCAATAGAGTGGTTTAGCAAGGTCGTAAGCCATCCTGAACGCGAATTTAATGTTAGGATAGAGAAATTAGCCAGAGAACAATGGCATTTGGTCAGAGATTTATTGAAGAAAATTTAATATTGATTTCACAGAAATTCCATTGAATATTTGGAAAATTCTAATTAAAATTAAGTATAACAAATAATGGGGGTGAATACATTGAGAGATATGAACAGCACTGCCTTGAAAATAGTTGATAATGTAGGTCTGGCCTTTGTCGGGAAACGGAGCGTAATCGAAAAGATTGTAGTAGCCATACTGAGCAGCGGCCATGTACTGATTGAAGATGTACCCGGGGTGGGAAAGACAACTCTGGTACAAGCCATAGCAAAGTCCTTGGGATGCAGCTTCAAAAGGATACAGTTCACTCCTGATTTGCTGCCCTCAGATATAACCGGAATATCCGTATATAATTCTAAAACCGGTAATTTTGAGTTCAAAGAAGGCCCCATTGTGGCAAATGTTATTTTGGCTGACGAAATAAATCGCAGTTCTCCAAAGACTCAATCAAGTCTATTGGAAGCAATGCAGGAAGGCCAAATAACAGTTGACGGGATGACGTATAAGCTTCCTCAGCCCTTTGTGGTATTGGCAACTCAAAATCCCATCGAATATGAAGGGACCTTTCCCTTGCCGGAGGCTCAATTAGACCGCTTTGCCATGCGTGTGAAAATCGGTTATCCGGATTTTGAAGAGGAAAAAAACATACTTAAATTTCAGGAAAAACCTTCGGAAAAAATTGATGCGGTGATCACAGCCCAAGAAGTGATCAAGCTGAGGGAAGATATAAAAGATATACATGTAGAGAATTCTCTGGAGGATTATATC
The DNA here is from genome assembly GCF_058315355.1 of Lutispora sp. QWL-02. Taxonomy (NCBI): domain Bacteria; kingdom Bacillati; phylum Bacillota; class Clostridia; order Lutisporales; family Lutisporaceae; genus Lutispora; species Lutispora sp. QWL-02. Next base: position 3,346,938 of record NZ_CM177762.1, on the reverse strand, counting down.
ATTTCAATAGTTCAAGCCACAAGAAAGCATCCCGATATATATCTGGGCTGCAGCCCAAGAGGCAGTCTGGCTTTGTTTAATGCATCCCGAGGCCTTGCTTTTATAAGAAACAGAGACTATGTGCTTCCCGATGACGTAAAAGAATTGGCTCAGGTTGTGCTGAATCATAGGATCATATTGAAGCCTGAAGCCAGGATGAAGGGAAAGACAGTCAGCGATGTAGTCTCGTCCATATTAGACTCCATAAGAGTGCCCGTGGTGAGAAGCAATGGATAAGGCAAATGCAGGAGCGTTCATAATACTGGGCGTTTTGTTTATTTCTGCCCTTTTGATAGGAGGAACTTTTTTTTACGGCATATTTTTCTTCGTTTTATTTCTCATTATTCTATCCTATTATTCGGGTAAAAAAATATACAGATGTATGGAATGCCTTATCTGGAAGTCTGATGTAAAAGTTACTGCAGGGATTGATATGAACTATAGCGTAGAAATATATAATTCTTCAATGTTTCCCATACCTTATATGGAGATTGATATGAGCTTGCCCGAAAATCTGACGGGAGAGCCGGAGCAATGTAATGCGAGGTCATTGGCGCCGGGAGGCAAAACCAGACTGATCAAAGCCTTTACATGCCGGCACAAAGGCGTATATGATTTAGGTATGGTCAATGTGATTTATAGCGATCCATTCTCAATATTTACGTGGAAAAAGCAATTCTCAAATGATATATCCTTAATTGTATATCCAAGAGTCCACCCTATTGAAAATATAGACATACCCGCCAATCAGCTTTTTGGAACCATATCAAAGAAGAATAGCGCCTTTGAGGATTTTACCAGCGTTAAGGATATAAGGAAATATCAATACGGTGACAGCTTAAAAAAAATTCACTGGAAGGTATCAGCACATAAAGGAGAGCTATATCTAAAGAATCTGGACATGAATGCTTCTACCCACATGCATCTGTTCTTAGATTTGTGCAGAGATAGCTATTCGGGAGATCATAGCGATGACATAGAGGAAAAAGCCGCGGAATGGACTGCTTCCCTTATAAATTTTGCTATGTCAAAAGGAATCGGCGTTAATCTTTATGCGATGGGTAAAGAATATATAAATTTGTCGGATAAGGAAGCGGGGATTTTTGAAACCTATTTGGATGCCCTGGCAAATCTTAAAGCTGAAGGTACGGTCGGCATAGTTCAAATCATATACAAAGAAGCACAAAAATTGAATAACGGCGTTACTATAATCGTGATCACACCAAGCGTTGACAGCGATCTGATTGAAATGACGATTCAGCTGAAGCATAAGGGATTCCAATTCATTTTATTTGAAATCAATGATGAGAGCACAAAAACACAAGAAACAGATATGGTGATGCCCAATGGAACAAGCTATATCGGCATTCAAATCCATGGAGAATCTGATAAAATTGTGAGGGATAGATATGCGTAAGCAGGCTTTTATAGATCGCTTTTTTAAGCTTTTTTTGCTGTTCATAATGATCCTTGCACTTTCCATGGGTATAAGAGATTATTTCTCTATGGATATAAGCTTTATTGATTTGCTTCTTTACGATCTCATCCTTGTGCTTGCAACGTCATTGCTATACAGTTTCCCTCAGATTATCGGATGGGGTATTCTTGCTTCTGCAGCTGCAGCAGTATATATGAAATATTATCACGGCCAGTTATTTGACAAGATGCTGAGGGAGGCTCTTCTTTTCTTGCAGTGGCTTCCTGCTTACATCGCCGGATATGCTGTATATTTGGAGGAATACAGCATTCAACTGCTGATAACCATACTGTTTTTTTCAGCCGGCCTGATGTCGGTGCTTGTCTTTTCAAAAATAAATAAGCTGGTAGTCACTGCCATCGGCATCATTGTTTTTTCCTTCTTCTGGTTTACATATGTAGAAAAGGCCAAGTTATATCTGATGATTTACTTCTTTTCATCTCTTATATTGCATTCCTACAGCTTATGGGAGAAAAAGAAAGGGGAATGGAGCAGCAGAGAAATCCCCATATCATTGAGCTTCTATAGCAGCTGGATAATAAGTGCATTGCTGCTCATAGGATTTTCTATATTTTTCATGCTCATGCTGCCCTTAAATATCAGACCTCTGAGGGTAACGGCCATCAATAATTTTATGATGCGGAACTTTCCCTTCGTTGAGCAATGGAAAAACAGCTCGGAAGAAAGCTATGGATACAGTTTCAGATTCAGCCTGTCCACTGCTGTGTATAACGGTAAAAAATTAGGAGGGCCCATTAGCTTTAGCGGAATACGCATGCTGACTTTAAAGAGCGATCTGAAAAGCAATCTGTATCTTCGCGGCAGCGTTTATGATAAATATACAGGCTTTAATTGGAATAAATCCAGAAAGGTATCTCAGCCATATGAGAGGGATAAGCCTGATGATCTGCCTCCAAAACTAAAATATAGGGAAGTGAAGATGGAAATAAAGCCTGAAAGGCTGGTTTCATCCACCTTCTTTAGTGCTCTGTATCCTGCTGGGATCGGATATGATGGAGATAAGATTTTTATCAATCAAGACTTTGAGCTTTATGGAGGAAATCTGATTTCCAGCGGCACAAGCTATGAAATAAAGAGCAAAGTACCGCTTTTATCGGAAAGGATGCTCAGAACCCAGTTCTCATATGCAGATGAAGACATGATGAAGCAGTATCTCAAGCTGCCCCAGGGCATCCCGGGCAGGGTAAAAAAATTGGTGGAAGAACTGACATGGGATAAAAGCAGCAATTATGATAAAGCAAAGGCCATAGCAGATTATCTGAGAAAAAATCATATCTATACTTTAAAACCTGGAAAAGTGCCAGAAGATAAGGATTTTATTGACTATTTTCTATTTGAGAAAAAAGAAGGCTATTGCACCTACTTTGCCACTTCAATGGCCGTTATGCTCAGATTGGCAGGGATTCCTTCAAGATATGTGGAGGGTTTCCTGATAAAGCCCGAAGGACAAGGCAAAAAAACATATGATGTGCTCGATAGCGAGGCCCATGCTTGGGTAGAGGCTAACTTAGGGGAATATGGCTGGGTAACCTTTGAGCCCACGCCTGCCTACGAGGATGTTAAGCCGGAGGAACTTCCGGAAGATGGAGGGACAGGTGAGGCCCCCCAAAGCAATGGAAACGATCTTCCGTCCTTTTCTCAAGATGCCGTAAACAAGTCCCGCAGAGAAAAGGAACTGCTGGAAGAAGACATATATACCGGTGAAGATTCAAAAATCAAAGGCGATGACAAGAGCACGTTCATCACAATATTTATTTTTATAATTTCAGCTTTTGTTTTATCAAGAATTTTTTATGGCATCATCAGAATTAATATATTTAAATTTATGAAATTGAAAAATTCCAAAAAATTTGCCGAAAGTTATATAAAGCAAGTGATCTGGATGCTGGAAAGAGCCAATAGGAAGAAATATGACAGTGAAACCTTTAGAGAGTTCATAAACAGCGCATCTGGCGCTTTCGAGCTGGATAAGGATAGCTGTGAATATATTATTTCAACTATTGAGGGCATAATATACGGAGAAAAAACTATAGAATATGCAGAAGCATATGAACTAAAGAGCTTTGGAGAACGTCTGAGGAAGAATATTAAAGCAAAACTGGGCATAATGGAGTATATCTTGAATTTTTATTTTGGCAAGCCATAAAAAAATATTTGTGCTTTAGCATTTGCTGTGATATAATATTTTCGTTAGCGCGAGTGACGGAATTGGCATACGTATACGATTCAGGTTCGTAGTTTTGCGGGTTCAACTCCCGCCTCGCGCACCATAATGAAAGCGAATCACTCCTATGAGTGATTTTTTTATATAGGCGAATGAATAGCTCGGGAGTTGAACGGGCGGAAAAGGAAATGCGCCCTTTGGAAGCATTTACCGCCCAGGCGTAATAGCGAGCCAAAGCGAGCGGAGCAACTCCCGCCTCGCGCACCAAAAAGTTAAAAAGATGATTACAGGCCTTCTCGTATTGTACGGGAAGGTTTTTTATAATGCATAGGGAAGCATGATTGGGGTATGGAATTTGTAAGAGCATGAAATGTGTTGTAAAATAGTATTGTAATTGTATAATTCAGGAGGAGCTAAGTTGAAATACCGTTGTTTGATTTTAGATCATGACGATACCGCAGTCAAAAGTACGCCGGATATTCACTATCCGTCCTTTGTGGAAGCCCTAAGGGTATTAAGGCCCGATATGAAGACTTTAAAGCTTGAGGAGTTTGTCCGCTATTGCTTTAATCCGGGGTTTTACGGGCTATGCAAAGATATATTGAAATTCAGCGAGGAAGAGCAGCAATATCAATATGATATCTGGAAGAGGCACACAAAATCAAAGGTGCCAGGCTTTTATCCCGGCTTTGCCGATTTGGTAAAAAAATATAAAGAGTCGGGAGGAATAATATGCGTTGTTTCCCATTCGGAAAGCCGGCAGATCATAAGGGATTACATGTTAAACTGCGGCTTGTCTCCTGATTTGATATTCGGTTGGGAGCTGGAAGAAGAGCAGAGGAAGCCTAACCCATATCCAATCCTGGAAATCATGAGGAGATTCAGCCTGGAAAATCGCAATATATTGGTGGTAGACGATTCAAAGCCCGGCTTGGATATGGCAAGGAGCTGCAATATTGAATTCGCAGGAGCAGGATGGTCTCATGTGATTCCGGAAATAAAAGATTACATGAAAGCAAATTCTGACCACTATTTCCCTACCGTGGACTCTTTGGAAAGATTTATATTTTCAACATAAGTCCGGGTATGAGCTCACATAGCATATTCCTTGTAATACCAACAAAGTAATAATAGAATAAAATTATGACTATTTCTGAGACGAGAGGGAGAATTGCAATGTTATCAGAACAAAACAAATACAAAATGATAGTAATGGATATGGATTATACTCTTTTGAACAAACAGAAAGAGGTTTCTCCGAGAAATAAAGAAGCCCTGGCTGAAGCGGCAAAAAAAGGAGTTCATCTTGTCGTAGCCACAGGAAGGATATATTCCTCAGCCAGGTTTTATACAAGACTTCTTGGCATAAACACTCCAATAATCGCTAGTAATGGCGCAATAATAAGAGAAGATTATACCAACAATATAATGTTTCAAAGCATTCTCTTGGATGAAGTCGCTTTGGAGATGATAACGCTGTGCAAGAGCAGCGGCTTATATTGCCATCTTTACTCCCAGGATACGGTATATACTGAGAAGATAGTGAATATTTCACAAAAATATACTGAATGGAATCAAAGCTTGAGGGAAGAAGACCGCATAAATGTGAGGGTGGTAGAATCCTTGGAAAAGACGGTAAAGGAGGAAAAGGGCAAGATATTGAAGGCCGTAGTAGTGGATGACGATGAAAAAAGGCTTGCCGGGATAAGACAGGAAATATTGAGCACCGGGAAGGTGTCTGTGAGTCAATCTTTGAGAGATAATCTGGAGGTCATGAATAAGGGTATAAATAAAGGCAATGCCATAAGGATTTTAGGAGAGATATATGGCATAAAAAGAGAAGAGATAATAGCCATGGGCGATAATGAAAATGATATAAGCATGATAGAATATGCCGGGATGGGCATAGCCATGGGCAATGCAGTGGATGATTTGAAGAAGAAGGCGGATTATATAACCGCTTGTTATGACGAAGACGGAGTTGCACAAGCGATAGAGAAGCTTGTATTATAAGGGGTGCATAATGAATTGGATCGAGTGAGCATAGTAAAATGCAGCGATTATAAATATGATCAGGTAGATAAGGCAGTAGCCCAATCCCTTGATGCATTAAAAGGATTAAAGGACAAAATCAAACCGGGAAGCAATGCCTTGGTGAAGGTCAATTTGCTTAAGAAGAACAGCCCTGATGACGCGGTGACTACTCATCCTGCAGTGGCAGAGGCTATCGTACGATACCTTCAGAGGCTGGGCTGCAATGTGACCCTGGGTGATAGCCCCGGAGGGCCGTATACAGAATGGATGCTGAGAGGTATATATAAAGCTACAGGTATGGCAGAGGTTGCCCAAAGGACAAACTGCAGCCTGAATTATGACGTATCCGTAACGGAGATACATAATGAATGTGGAAGAATGTTGAAAAACATGCAGGTCATCAAGGTTGCGGAGGATGCGGATTTTATTGTATCTGCTGCAAAGCTTAAGACACATGCCATGATGACCTATACTGGAGCTGTTAAAAATCTTTTTGGACTGATACCCGGCATCATAAAAGCTGATTATCATTTCAAAATGAATGACTTGGGAAACTTTGCAGCCCATCTTGTAGATATATGTGAATATGCAAAGCCGTTGTTTTCCGTTATAGATGGGATTGACGGCATGGAGGGCGATGGGCCTTCTGCCGGAGACAAAAGGCATGCAGGGGTGATCATGGCTTCCGAGAATCCATATGCTTTGGATTTCAGTGCCTTGAGAATGATAGGAATAAGTCCGGAGACGGTGCCGACGGTTGCGGAAGCCAAAAATCGCGGCTTGTTTTCCTGTGATGATAATGATATAGAGTACACTTGCCTGAAGCCTTCGGAGATAGATATCAAGCCTTTTAAAAAGCCGAAATCTCTGGATATAAACTTTGTTGGAGGAAGGATACCGGGTTTTGTTGAGAAATGGGCATTGAATAATTTAAGGCCTAAGCCGGTATTTGATCCGGATATCTGCATCGCGTGCGGTATCTGCAAGGAAAGCTGTCCGCCAAAGGTTATCAATATGGACAGCGGCAAACCTGTGGCGGATTTAGATAAATGTATAAGATGTTTTTGCTGCCATGAGCTTTGCCCCAAAAAAGCGATAAATATAAAAAAGCATTGGATATATGACAGGCTATTCAGATAAGCCTGTCTTTTTTTGCTTATTAACATGTTTGAGACTTAGAAAATATTATGGTAAAATTAGCATAGATATGTATATATTCCTATAATCCACTATATACATAAAAAATTAGATGGAGGTATGAAAATGAGAAAGGGATTAAAAAGGATAAGTATTTTACTTGTATTCCTCATGGTTCTTTCAATGATGTTGCCAATGAGCGCTGTTTTGGCGGAAGATAATGATGCTAAAACAATTACTATATTGGGAACGAGCGATCTGCATGGAAGAATCTATCCGTGGGAATATGCAGCCGGAAAAGAAGATTTAAAATCAGGCTTTGCCAAGATTTATACTTTAGTAAAGCAGGAAAAGGCTGCAAATCCGAATACTCTTTTAGTTGACTGCGGCGATACTGTTCAAGGCAACTTGGCTGATCTATTCAACAGTCAACCTGTACATCCTATGGTCGAAGCATTAAATTACATGGGTTATGATGCTTGGACTATCGGCAATCATGAATTCAACTTCAATCTAGACTTCTTAAATAGAAACACTGAAGCCTTCAAAGGAAGCGTGCTGGTTGCCAATATCTATAAGGAAGACGGTACTCGTGTTTTTGAACCATATAAAATATTTGAAAAAGACGGTGTGAGGATTGCTGTTGTAGGTATGACCGCACCTCATGTTCCTACCTGGGAGTCCGCTAATCCGGATCGCTTTAAGGGCATGACCTTTACTGATCCGGTGGAAGAAGCTCAGAAGGTAATAAAAGAACTGGAAGGTAAATATGATGTTTTGATTGGAACCTTCCATTTAGGATCCACCCCTGAAAAAGGAACTACCGATGGCGCATTGCCGGTTGCAGAGGCAGTACCGGAGTTCGACGCAATATTCTGCGGACATGCCCATGCTAAATTTGATAATATTGAATCAAAATCCGGAGTAAAGCTGATAGAACCGGGAAGCAATGGTGCAGCTTTGGCTAAAGTTGATGTAAATGTGGCCAAAGAAGATGGCAAGTGGATTGTAAAAGAAGTCACGACAAAGAATATAGATGTGACTGCAGATGTGGAAGCAGATAAAGGTATGCTGGAGAACTTTGCTTATGTAGATGAGAAATCTAAAAAAGAAGCAGCAAAAGAGGTTGGCAAAGTTACAGCCGATTTTGTAAAGGGCGTAGATTATTTTACCGGCGCCGACAAAATTACAACGGCTCCGAGAGCGCAGCTTGAAGATAATGCCATCACAGATTTGATAAATGAAGTTCAAATGTATTATGCGAAGGCCGACATTTCTGCAGCGGCGCTGTTTGATATGGATGCAAATGTCAAAGCCGGTCCTTTTAGACTGCAGGATGCAGCCAAGATATATAAGTATGACAACAATACCTTAGTGGGATTAAATATTACCGGCAAGAACTTAAAAGAATACATGGAATGGTCGGCAGGTTATTATAATCAGTACAAGGACGGAGATCTGACAATAAGCTTCAATCCTGACGTAAGAGCTTATAACTATGATATGTTCTCAGGAGTCAATTATGATATCGACATATCAAAGCCTGTAGGCAGCCGTATAGTCAACCTTACATATAAAGGCCAGCCTATAAAGGATGAGAGCATATATAAATTAGCTTTGAATGACTATCGTTTCGGAACATTGAAGAGCCTTAAACTGGCGACAGATGCTGATAAATACTATCCTACAAAGGATCAAGAAGGAAATCAGGAATCCATGAGAGCCCTTGTTTTGAAGTATGTACAAGAGGTTAAGAAGGGCACTGTTACTCCTGCTGTAGATAATAATTGGAAGATAATAGGCACCAAATTTGATACGGAAAAGTACAAAGAGTACTATGACCAAATAAAATCCGGTAAAATCAAGATACCCGTATCCTTTGACGGAAGAACCCTTAATGTGAAGTCCGTCAATATTGATGATCTGGCAAAGCTGGGCAAGGTCCCAAATACTAAGGTCATTTCACTATTGTCTGTAAATGATTTCCACGGCAATATCGTTGAAAGCGGAAAGAATCCCGGAGCAGCAAGATTGGCAGGGTATTTTAAAGCGCAGAAAGCAGCCAATCCCGAGGGAACAATAATTCTAAGCGCCGGGGATATGTACCAGGGTACAGCAGATTCCAATCTCATGTACGGAGTACCGGTTCAGGCTATCATGAACTATATAGGCTTTGATGCAATGGCCATGGGGAATCATGAGTTTGATTGGGGTATGGGAGCAATAAACAAGTGGAAATCATTGACTAAATTCCCGTTCCTTGCAGCAAATATAATTGACAAGAAAACAGGCGAGGTCGCTGATTTTGTAGAGCCATACACAATAGTAGAGAGAAACGGTATAAAAGTAGGCATAATAGGAATAGCAACCCCTGAAACAATGACAAAGACAAAGGCTGAAATGGTAGAGCCCTATATATTCAAAAATCCCGCTGAAACAGTCAGCGCCTTGGTGCCAAAAGTCAAAGAAGCCGGCGCAGATATCATTGTGGTGCTCAGCCATCTGGGTGCAATGCAGGATAGCAAGACAAAGGAAATCACCGGTGAAGCGGCTGATTTTGCAAAAGCAGTCAATGGAGTGGATGCCATAATAACGGGTCACTCTCACCAGACAATCCAAGGCAGGATTAACGGTATACCTGTAGTGCAGGCATATTATAATGGCAGATCCGTTGCCCATATCGATCTATATCTGGATGCTGAGAAGAAGGTTACAAGGAGCGAATTCTTCGTCGATGCCAATGTAATCAAAGCTCCAGAGGATGAACAAATGAAAGGTTATCTAAGATTCATCGGAAATGAGCTGTCGCCGATCAAGAATGTACTGCTGGGTAAAGCATCTTCTGCTTTGAATCATGATACTGCCGTAACTCAGGTATCTCCTGTAGGAAATTTTGTGGCGGATGTAATGAGAAAGGCTGCCAAGGCTGACATAGCGATTCAAAATGGCGGCGGGCTGAGAAGAGATATCCCTGAAGGAGATATTACCATGGGCCTTATGTACGAGCTCCTGCCCTTCGATAATACATTGTTTACCTTTGATTTGACAGGGAAGCAGGTTAAAGAAGCTATAGAGCATGGTATAATATTAAACAATGAAAAGACATTCAGATCAGGCCAATTCTCCGGGCTAAAGGTTAAATATGACTCGACCAAAGCAAGGGGAGAGAGAATAGTTGAAATTACATTGCTGGATGGGAGCCCGCTCGCAGACGACAAGGTTTATAAGGTTGTAACCAATGACTTCCAGGCAACCGGCGGAGATGAATACGTAATGTTTAAAGAAGGCAAGAATACTTTTGACACAAACATTCCGATAAGAGATGTTGTCGTAGATGAGATAAAGAAATTGAAGGTCATCAATCCTGTGGAAGATGACAGGTTAATAGATGTAGCAGGGAAAACCAGCATGGTCATACCTTTTGACTTTGATTTGGCAGCATAAGATAATAATAGGATTACAAGTAAGAAAGGTGCATAAGCGCCTTTCTTTTTTTCTCTTGTAGAAAGCCTGGCGATTTTGTATTATATATATAGACTTACAAGGGAGATGTTATGCTTGTCGATAAATATAGTGCTTGTAGAGCCTGAAATACCTCAGAACACCGGTAATATTGCAAGAACCTGTGCAGCAACAGGCTGTAAGCTTCACTTAGTAAAGCCTTTGGGCTTTTCTGTGGAAGATAAGTATTTAAAACGAGCCGGATTAGACTATTGGAGTTTGGTTGAGATTAAATATCATGATAATTTAGATGCTTTTTTCGATATGTATAGAGAAGGAAAGTTCTTCCTTTCCACCACTAAAGCTAAAAACAAATATACTGATTTAAAATATGAAAAGGATTGCTTTATATTGTTTGGCAAAGAAACCGCAGGATTGCCCAAGGATTTGCTTTTAAAAAATCCGGATGAATGCATAAGGGTTCCTATGATCGATGAAGCAAGATCCTTAAACCTTTCGAATTCTGTTGCTATAGTAGTTTATGAGGCACTAAGGCAAATCGGATTTCCCAATATGATATAACATAGAGTGTAGGGGGAGTTATTAATGGCTGTTGTTATTTTAACAGATACTATGTGCGATGTACCTAAGAAATTTGCAGATGAATATAATATCAGAGTATTGCCATTGACAGTAAATTTTGGGGAAGAATCCTTCAGGGATGGTATAGATATTACAGCAGATGAATTCTTTAAGAGACTGGAATCTTCTGAGGAACTGCCTAAAACATCCCAGATAAACCCTCCGCAATTTGAAGCTGTATTTAAGGAGGAATTGGGAAAGAGCAATGCTGTTGTCGCGATTCTGGGTTCTTCCGAATTGAGCGGCACGTATAACTCCGCGGTTATTGCCAGAAATAATTTGGAAAGCCATAATATATTTGTCATAGATTCAAGAGCGGTGACCTTGGGGGCAGGATTGCTGGTTATTAAGGCGGCGCGCTTGGCACGTGAGGGCAAATCTGCAGAGGATATAGTTGATAATATTGAAAAAGCCAAAGATAGGATGAAACAATTTTTTATTATAGGAAGCTTGAAGTATCTGTACAAAGGAGGGCGCATATCTCTTTCTGCTTCGGTGCTTGGTTCGATTTTGAACATTAAGCCTATAATAACTATGGTGGATGGAAAACTGGAGATGATTGAAAAAACCAGAGGAATAAAGAAGGCCATTTCCATAATGATGGATAATATAAAATCTAACGGTTGGACATTAGACGGTAAGGTGATAGGCATAAACCATACCTTATGTCCTGAACAAGCTGATTATATTGAAGAAATAATAAATATGTCCTTTAAGCCCAAAGAGATAATAAGAGGAGAGGTGGGATCGGTGGTAGGAACTCATGCCGGCCCCGGTTGTGTGGCGCTACATTTTGAATTATAGAGGAGAGGTGGAGTATGAGCAAGATTAAAATAATTACCGACAGTACATCAGATTTGCCAAGAGGTATAGCAGAAAAATATGATATTGAGGTTTTGCCTCTCACCATATTTTTCGATAAAGATGAATATAGAGATTGGGTAGATATAGCTCCAAACGCTTTTTTCGAGAGGATGAGAAATTCAGAAAAATTGCCAACAACATCACAGGTGAACCCAAACAGCTTTAAAGAAAAATATGAATTGTTTTTGAAGGACTATGACCATATAATATCCATACATCTGTCTTCAGATGCCAGCGGTACTTATAATTCTGCAGCAATTGCCAGGGAAATGGTCGGCGAAGATAAGGTAACTGTTATAGATACAAGAAACTATACCTATGGCTTCGGCCAAATGGTGATAGAAGCCGCAGAGATGGCGGGGGAGAGAAGGACAAAAGAGGAAATAGTTGATAGAATAAACTATCTGATAGATAATGTGAAAACTTTATTTGTGGTTGATACCCTTGAGTATTTAAAAAAAGGCGGAAGACTCTCTGCTACTAAGGCAACCATAGGGACCTTGTTAAACCTGAAGCCCATATTGACTGTTGACGACGGAAAAATAGTGGCGATTGACAAGGCCAGAGGGATGAAGAAAGCGCTGAAACGGATTGTGGAAATAATGCAGGAGCAAGGTGCCAACTTAAAAGATCAGAAGGTCAAGCTCGGTCATGCAGATAATCTGGAGCATTTAAGAGACTTTGAAGCTGCCATCGAGGAAACCTGCGGCAAATTTGAGATGGAAGAATTTGAAATAGGCTGTGTCATAGGCGTATATTGCGGTCCGGGAACCGTGGTTATCCACTATATTTAAAAATTTTTTTAAAAACAAACAAATAAAGCTTGAATAGATTAGACAAATTGTATATAGTATAAGTATAGGAAATATCTATAAAAAAAATATACGATTTTTGGTATAATTTAATATGGTATGGATGAAGATTCGCGGGAGATGCCTATTAAAATAGGAGCCGAAGGAGTAAGTACGGAAAAGCCCGTTAATGAAACTCTCAGGCAAAAGGACCGCAATCGGACATAACTCTGGAAAGCATTATGCACCGAAGGAGCAATTCTATTTCATAGAAGAATCTCTCAGGTTAATGACAGAGATAGAGGCAACTGCTTCTATCTCTTTTTGTTAGCATGAGAACATCAGTTGCGATTCATAAATGCATCTTTGATAAACTACCCGCTAACGAAAAAAGAATAGAAGATAATATGCAGCTAAAAATATTGATTGAGAGGTGATAAGCCTGACACGGAATATCTATATTTTAACTAATAATGTCTTGATTTGTGATAAATTTAACGACACATTGAAGGTTTCTTACGTTGACGGCAGCTATATCGATGTTTTGTATCAGGTAAGAGACAGAATACACACAGGCAGTGTCCTGATCTCACATCCCCTTATGGGAAGCGTTAAACCAAATGAGACACCATATAGAAGCATAATATTGGAAGATAAAAAAGGAGCTTTGGATTTTCAATCGCTTTCAATCATTGAATCCAGCATAGAAAGCTGTAAAAAACTGCTTAATGACAGACCTACACCGGACTGGAGCAATAAAGTCCTTGAAGATTTTAGGTTTTTGGATATGAAGCTTTTAGAAAGCGCATTATCAAGCCTGGGTATAAACTACTAAAACCAGATGAATAGATATAACAAACTAATCCAATGATATACATATGAAAGTGATGAAAGGGGTAGAATAATGGATAAAATTTACGATGTTGCCATAATAGGGGGAGGACCTGGAGGACTTGCTGCAGGATTATATGCTTCCAGAGGCAGAATGAGTGCTGTAATAATTGAAAAAGGCAAATGGGGAGGACAGGCTGCAACAACCGAAGAACTGGAAAACTATCCCGGTTCTATTGAGCATCCTACAGGGCCCAGCCTTACAGCAAGGATGAAGAGTCAGGCAGAAGCCTTTGGAACTGAATTTATAAAGGATGAAGTGGTAGGGTTTGATTTAAGCGATAAAGTCAAAGTCCTAAAGCTGAAAGAAGGAGAAATTAAAGCGAAATCGATAATCATAGCAAGCGGAGCTCAGCATGTCAATTTAGGAGCACCGGGAGAAGACGATTTCAGAGGTAAAGGCGTATCCTACTGCGCAACCTGTGATGCTGATTTCTTCGCAGAATTGGAAGTAGTAGTTGTAGGCGGAGGAGACGCAGCGGTTGAAGAAGCTTTGTATCTTACCAAATTTGCTGATAAGGTCTCAATAGTTCATAGAAGAAACGAATTCAGAGCAGCAAAATCTATCGTAGAAAAAGCATTGGATAATGAAAAAATACAAATAATATGGGATAGTGTTGTTGAAGAAATATACGGTGATGGAATAGTGGAAGGCGTTAAGCTGAAAAATGTAAAAACCGGCGAGATAACAGACTACAGAACCGATGGAGTATTCGTATTCGTAGGCACAAAGCCTGTATCCGAATTTGCAAAGGGCATAGTGGATATGGATGAAAAGGGTTATATAATTGCAGATGCGGAGATGAAGACTTCAGCAGAAGGTATATTTGCAGCAGGCGATGTCAGGGTTACACCATTAAGGCAGGTTATAACTGCAGCAGCGGATGGAGCTGTGGCAGCTATAAGTGCTGAAAAATATATAGAAAGAACCTTTAATAAATAATTAGAGGAGACTGGAGCCGCTAAAAGACAAGAAAATCTCACGAAATCTGAAATAAAAAATTCAGTGACTTTCAGTGGCTTATAAAATGCTTAAAAGGAGGTGAAACAATGTTAGAGCTGAACAAAGAAAATTTTGACCAAGAGGTATTACAGGCAGCAGGACCGGTAATAGTAGATTTCTGGGGTACAAAATGCGAACCCTGCAAGGCTTTGATGCCCGACGTAGAAAGATTGGCAGAGCAATACAAGGATAAAATGAAGTTCTGCAAGCTTAATACTACTGAAAACAGAAGATTGGCTATAAGCCAAAAGGTTATGGGCTTACCTACTTTCATAGTTTATAAAAACGGCGAGAAGGTAAAGGAAATCAGCGGTGCAGATAATTGCACACCTGATACCATAGAAAACCTGATAAAAGAGAACATATAACGTTTCCATGGGGGACTCTCAGTCCCCCTCCAAATAAAAGGGAGGTGAATCTCATGCGTCTAGAGTTAGGCAATATATTCATAAAGGATTTACAGTTTGGCGAAGCTACAAAAGTTGAAAATGGCGTATTGTATGTAAACAAGAAGGAGCTTTTGGAGGCAGTCAGCGGCGACAATAGGTTGGTCAGCATAGAGGTAGATATTGCAAAACCCGGTGAAGAGACCCGAATAATGCCGGTAAAGGACGTCATTGAACCAAGAGTAAAAGTTGAAGGGCCTGGCGGAATATTCCCAGGATTTATCAACAAGGTTGATGTAGTAGGATCAGGCAAGACTCATGTATTAAAAGGTGCTGCAGTTGTCACTGCAGGTAAGATTGTGGGATTCCAGGAAGGTATAATCGATATGACTGGGCCCGGTGCAGATTACACTCCGTTTTCTAAGACCAATAATTTAGTATTGGTTTGCACACCTATTGATCATTTACCTCAGCATGAGCATGAGCAAGCAGTCAGGATGGTAGGCTTGAAAGCTGCGGCTTATATAGGAGAAGCAGGAAGAAATGTAAAGCCTGATGAAGTTAAGACTTATGAAACTTTACCGCTATTGGAAGGCATTAAGAAATATCCTGATCTTCCAAGGGTAGCATATGTCTACATGCTTCAAACCCAGGGACTTCTTCATGACACTTATGTATACGGTGTGGATGCAAAGAGAATAGTTCCTACACTCATATATCCAACAGAGGTTATGGATGGAGCAATACTAAGCGGAAACTGTGTTTCTGCATGCGACAAGAACCCAACATATAATCATCTGAACAATCCAATAATTGAAGATCTATATGAAAGACACGGCAAGGATTATAACTTTGTTGGCGTCATCATAACAAATGAAAACGTTACATTGGCTGATAAGGAAAGATCTTCAAATTGGTCCGCTAAATTGGCAGAATATCTCGGACTTGATGCAGTCATAGTATCTGAGGAAGGCTTTGGAAACCCCGATACCGACCTTATGATGAATTGCAAGAAGATCTCGGCAAAAGGAATTAAAACCGTCCTTGTTACTGACGAATATGCAGGAAGAGACGGAGCATCCCAATCTCTGGCAGATGCTGACAAATCAGCTGATGCAGTTGTAACAGCAGGAAACGCCAACGAAGTGATCGAACTTCCGGCAATGAAGAAGGTAATAGGGGATTTGAAACCTGCCGACATAATAGCAGGAGGCTTTGCAGGCAGCTTGAGACCTGACGGAAGCATAGTTGCTGAGCTTCAGGTAATAACCGGAGCAACCAGCGAAATAGGCTTCAATAAGCTATCAGCAACACAATATTAGAACTCAGATAATACAAAATAGAAAATCAATATAGAAAGGATGAATCGCATGTTACAGGACAAGAAGGTAATCATCATAGGCGATAGAGACGGCATTCCTGCTCCTGCTATAGAAGAGTGCGTTAAGACAGCAGGCGCTGAGGTAGTGTTTGCATCAACCGAATGCTTTGTCTGAACGGCCGCAGGAGCGATGGATCTGGAAAATCAAAAGAGGGTATTAGAACTTTCCGAGAAATACGGGAAGGAAAATGTTGTAGTAGTATTAGGCGCATCCGAAGCTGAAACAGCAGGATTAGCAGCTGAAACAGTTACAGCAGGAGACCCTACTTATGCAGGTCCTTTAGCAGGAGTCTCGTTGGGACTCGCAGTTTATCATATATTTGAACTTAAAGAAGAAGTTGACGCCGGTGTGTTCGATGAGCAGTGCGGCATGATGGAAATGGTTCTTGATGTTGATGCCATTGGTGCCGAAGTCAAATCCATCAGGGATCAGTATTCTCAATTTAAATAATATTCCTCATGTTCGAAAGAACAAATAAAAGAGAGGAGGGAAGTTACTAATATGATTAAAGTAGTTCATTATATAAATCAGTTCTACGGTGGCATTGGCGGCGAAGAAAAAGCCGATGTGAAGCCGGAAGTAAGAGAAGGTGTGGTAGGACCAGGTATGGCTCTCAAGGCTGCCTTGGGAAGCGATGCTCAAATAGTAGCTACAGTCATTTGTGGTGACTCATATTTTAACGAAAACCTGGAAGAGGCTACAGCCGAAATCCTTCAGATGGTTAAGACCTATGAACCGGATTTATTCATAGCCGGACCTGCCTTCAATGCAGGCAGATATGGAGTTGCGTGCGGTTCCATATGCAAGGCTGTTAAGGAGAGCTTAAATATCCCTGTTGTATCAGGCATGTATCCGGAGAACCCCGGAGTAGATATGTTCAAAAAAGACTTCCATATAGTTGAGACTGCCAATGCTGCTACAGGCATGAGACAGGCGATTCCAGCCGTTGCGAAGCTTGGATTGAAGCTGGCAAAGGGTGAGACATTGGGAGCACCGACAGAAGAGGGCTATATCCCAAGAGGAGTTCGCAAGAACATATTCAAAGATGAAAGAGGCTCCAAGAGAGCTGTTAATATGCTTGTTGCCAAATTAAAGGGCGAGGCTTTTTCTACAGAGTATGCAATGCCTGATTTTGATAGGGTAGCACCAAATCAGCCGGTATTGGATATGAAAAATGCAAGGATCGCTTTGGTTACCTCCGGCGGTATAGTTCCTAAGGGAAATCCGGACAGGATAGAAGCTTCTTCGGCTTCCAAGTATGGCAAGTATGATATAGAAGGCGTTATGGATCTTACAGAAGAAACATACGAAACAGCTCACGGCGGATATGACCCTGTATATGCAAACCAAGATGCAGACAGAGTTCTTCCTGTCGATGTGTTAAGAGACCTTGAAAAAGAAGGAGTAATAGGCAAACTTCATAGATATTTCTATACTACGGTAGGGAATGGAACCTCCGTTGCTAATGCTAAGAAATTTGCTTCTACCTTTGCTCAAGAATTGGTGAAAGACGGAGTTCAGGCAGTTATACTTACTTCTACCTGAGGCACCTGCACTCGTTGCGGCGCAACGATGGTAAAAGAAATTGAAAGAGCAGGGATACCCGTGGTTCACATCTGCACGGTTGTTCCGATTTCATTGACAGTTGGAGCAAACAGGATAGTTCCGGCCATAGCAATTCCGCATCCGCTCGGAAATCCTGCTCTCAGCAAAGCTGATGAGAAAGCCATAAGAAGAGAAATCGTTCTTAAGGCGTTAAAAGCACTGGAAACAGAAGTTCACGGTCAGACAGTATTTGATAAATAATTTAAAGGGTGGTGTGATACCACCCTTTTTTAAGAAATATATTCGGAGGTGTAATTAAATGACAACGCCTGTAGTAAAAGGGGCAGCATATGTGCTAGTTCATACGCCTGACATGGTTATGCACTATGGAACTACTTGTTCTTCCGAGCATGATGCCAACCCGAATTCTGAATTTTTAAAGAAAGTTCCAAGTCACCTGAGAAGCTATGAGGAAGCGGTTAAATATGCTCCAAACCAAGCTTATATAGGAAATATTTTACCTGATGACTTGAATAATATTCCCAGACCCTGGTATAAAAACCTTGTGGAAGATGGAAAAGAAGAAGGCAAAATGGGTGAAATGGTTCCCCAAGACGAATTGTATATAGTGATGAAACTATGCGACGCTTTTGATCTGATCATGCTTGAAAAAGAATTTTCCGATTCTGCAAAAGCAAAGCTTTCTAAAAAGCCTTATTTCACAGAAGCTGAAATCGCAAAGATCAAAGAAGGCTTTGATGCCGCAGACATAGAGAAGAAGCTTTCAGAAGGTGCAGAGCCCCTTCATTTCAACGGCAAGGTCGTAGGCTGTGTTAAAGCCGCCCATGCTACAGATAAGAACCTTACTGCACATATCATGGCTGAAAACATAGTGGTTAAGGCCTCAGCAGTTATAGCTTTAAAAAATCTCGTTTATAGAAATAATATCCCTGCAGACTCCATTGAATATGTTATCGAATGCTCCGAAGAAGCATGCGGCGATATGAATCAGAGAGGCGGAGGAAACTTTGCGAAGGCTATAGCTGAGGTTGCCGGATTGGTATCAGCTACAGGCTCGGATACAAGAGGCTTCTGTGCAGCACCCACCCATTCATTGATAAATGCTGCTGCATTGGTAAAGTCCGGAGTATATAAGAGTGTGGCAATCGTTGCCGGAGGAGCTACTGCAAAGCTTGGTATGAATGGAAGAGACCATGTAAACAAAGATTTGCCAATACTGGAAGATTGCCTTGGAACCTTTGCCATATTGGTTACTGAGGATGATGGTGTAAGCCCTGTTCTAAGAACTGATATTGTAGGAAGACATACTGTAGGTACAGGATCATCACCTCAGGCAGTTATGGAATCCCTTATCACCAAGCCGCTGGATAAAAACGGACTCAAGATAACCGACATCAACAAATATTCTGTAGAAATGCAGACTCCTGAAATCACTGAGCCTGCCGGCGCCGGAGACGTACCATTGGCGAACTACAAGATGATCGCTGCTTTGGGAGCAAAGCGCGGCGACATAGACAGAGCTTATATGCCTACCTTTATAAAAGAACATGGAATGCCGGGCTTTGCACCGACACAAGGTCATATACCCTCGGGAGTTCCTTTTGTGGGTGCCGGAAGGAAGATGATCATGGAAGGCAAAATAGACAGGGCTATGATAGTTGGAAAGGGAAGCCTTTTCCTAGGAAGAATGACCAACTTGTTTGACGGCGTATCTATAGTTATGGAAAAGAACCCTGGAAAAGTTGAAGAAATAGGAGCAGTGTCTAAAGAAGAGATCAAGGGAATGGTAGCAGAAACAATGAAAGAATTTGCAGCATTCTTACTTAACGGAAAGTAGGGGTGAATGATATGGATAATATAAAAACCATGATAGGGGAGGTATTTAACGAGGTTGCCGATGCTATAATGACTGGAAATTTCGGCAGCAAGGTTAAAGTCGGACTCACTACCATGGGCAGCGAGCACGGCACCGAGGAGTTGGTAAGGGGTGCGGAGCTGGCAGCCAAAAAGTATAATGATTTCGAAATTGTACTCATTGGGCCCAAGGTTGATACTTCCCTTAGAGTAGTTGAAGTCGCATCAGAAGATGAGATGCATAAGAAAATGGATGAGATGCTGGATAAGGGCGAACTGGACTCTGCTGTCACGATGCACTACAGCTTCCCTATAGGAGTTTCTACCGTTGGGAGAGTCATAACTCCCGGCTTCGGCAAGGAGCTGATCCTGGCAACCACTACAGGCACCTCATCCACTCATAGAGTTGAAGGCATGGTGAAAAATGCTCTCTACGGAATAATAACGGCAAAGGCTCTGGGCATTGCAAATCCTACTGTCGGTATACTCAATGTTGACGGAGCAAGACAGGTAGAAAGAGCACTAAAGGAGCTTAAAGAAAAAGGCTATGACATCAACTTTTCTGAATCCGTAAGATCCGACGGCGGCTGCATCATGAGAGGAAACGATCTTTTGGCGGCAGCATCTGATGTAATGGTACTGGATACATTGACAGGGAATATAATGATGAAAATATTTTCAGCCTTCACCACGGGAGGCAGCTATGAATCCTTAGGCTACGGATATGGTCCTGGCGTAGGTGATGGCTACGATAAAATAATCTGCATACTATCCAGGGCTTCAGGTGCTCCTGTAGTAAGTGAAGCACTCAGATACGCAGCTTCATGCGCCCAAGGCAAGCTGACTGAGGTGGCAAAGAAAGAGTTCGATAAAGCCAGGAAGGCAGGCCTTGATGAAATACTCAAAGGAATAACGGCAGAAGCTAAAAAGGCTGCACCTGCAGAAATTAAGATGCCTGATAAAAAGGTGGTTACAAAATCCATTGCAGGAGTAGATATACTTGAACTGGAAAACGCTGTAGCCGAATTGGCGAAAGAAGGCATTTACTCAGAGAGCGGTATGGGATGCACAGGTCCTATAATACTCACTGCCGATGAAGATTATGAAAAGGCAGTAGAGGTTTTGTTTGCAAACAAATTGATCACTCAAAAACCGCTGGACTGCAACTGTTAGACGAGATTTCGTTCAGCTTTAAAAAAGGCTGTGTCTTTAGTTCAACACTGAAGCACAGCCTTTTAGTTTTACTTTTGATAATGTTTAACTGCTATCAGATTTCCGTATTGCAGTTTTGTTTTACATGTGCTAGTATTGAAATGAAAACTTAATAATAAGCATTAGGTTCTTAATTTAGATTAATAGGGAAAACGGTGCAAAACCGTTGCAGCCCCCGCTACTGTAATCGTGTACGAAATCAACCTATACCACTGGAGCTATCTGGGAAGGTGTTGAGAGTAGAATGATGCGAAAGCCAGGAGACCTGCCTGATTCTTTAGACCGAGTGACCTTCGGAGGGAAGGGGAGAGTCCTGTCTTGTATTTGCATAGTATATTGTTAATATTTGAGTCCCCATATCCATCCGAGGATATGGGGACTTTGTCGTTCATTAGGGCGAAATAAAGGAGGAGGTAACATGGATAAGGGGCAAATCCAAATATATACAGGTAATGGTAAGGGTAAGACTACTGCCGCATTAGGATTATCCCTAAGAGCTGTGTGTGCAGGTAAAAAAGTATATTTTGGACAGTTTATTAAAGGCATGGAATATAGCGAATTAAAAGCTGCAAATTATTTGCCGAATTTTGAAATACATCAATTCGGGCGTAATTGTTTTATATTCAACGATCCTGTAAAAGAGGATATATTGGCAGCTGAGAAAGGTCTTAAAACTGTAGCTGACGTATTAAAGAACAAGAGCTATGACATAGTGGTTTTAGATGAACTGAATGTGGCAATATATTATAAGCTTTTTTCAGTAGAAGAGGTAATAAATATACTGGAAGAAAAGGCAGAGAATATTGAAGTAATTATAACCGGAAGATATGCTCCCCAAGAACTCATTGATATGGCTGATTTGGTAACTGAAATGAAGGAAATAAAGCATTACTACAGAACGGGAATACAAGCAAGGAAAGGCATTGAGTCTTGATATAATAAGAAAATTTAATATCAGTATTGCAAGTGTCCGGTATAAAAGCCGGCTTAAAAGGGAAACAGGTTAAAATCCTGTACGGTCCCGCCGCTGTGATGGAGGATATGCTGCCTTAGCTTGTAGGCCACTGGATATTTCCGGGAAGGCTGGAAGCATAAATGAATCCTGAGTCAGAAGACCTGCTTGCCATGCAATAATGCGGATCCTGCGAGGTACGGGAGAGGTCATTAGAAGTGCAGATGCTGCATTTATAAGCCTTTTTGTATCATGATAGAGCAGAAGGGCTTTTTTATTGCCTATGGGAAAAATAAAATTTCCTGTCATTCTGAAGGAGCAAAGCGACTGAAGAATCTTAAATAATAAGATACTTCAAACAAAGCCCTCAGGATGACAATGGAGCTGGACTTTCATAACAATGAAGTCCCGTTCAATAAAAGGCGGTGATAAGATGTACAAAATAACTGTTATAGCCGTATCCAATGCTGCGATTGAAGATCTGGCAAGCTTTTATGGCAGCTTCAAGAAAGAATACGGAAACATATTGGATTTGAAGGTATATTTCGCTTACCTGCCTATGAAGGACGAAAGATTGGAGCAGATGGGAAAGGATATAGAAAGCTCTGACTTTGTCATCATAGATTTGATGGGGGCAACGGCTTTAGTGATAGAAAAGACCCTTGCTTCTTTGACGCGTTGTAAAGGCTGCATCCTGCCTATAGGCAATGGGGGCAAAGAATATTTGCGGCTGGGAAGCCTGAATTGGGATGATTTTTCTAAAGGAGGCATGGGACAAAAGGAGCCCTCGAAGAAAAAAGAAGTATCTATGGAAGCGGTTCAAAAGATGATGGATGTGGCAGAGAAAGCAGGAAGAATAGTACCCATAGGTAAGCTCAGAGATATTAAAAATTTCATTCAAATAGGCAAGTACTGGAGGAATGCAGGTCTAGAAGAAGTAAAAAACATGGTGCTCCTTATACTTAGGGATTACGGAAATGTTAAGAGCCTTCCAAAACCAGATGCAGCAAGGGAATGGGAGGATTTTGGAATTTTTGATCCGGCAGGGGAAAGATACTTTGATGATTTTAAGGATTATAGAAAAAGATATTCAATTGCAGAGGGCAAACCCCTTACAGCGGTGTTGTTTTACGGCCACAATTATCCCAACAGGATCAAGGAATGCGTCGTAGATATATTGAATAAGCTGGAGGGCTTTTCCAATGTTATGCCTATAGCTTTTAATAAAACCAATATAACCGACATGAAGAGGCTGGAAGGAATACTAAAGGAAGCAGCAGGAAGAAAGCCTGATATTATAATAAACCTTATGTCCTTCAGATTGGGCGCCGGGCCTATGGGAGGGGATGCGGAAGCTGCGGTTGAGCTTTTAAGAGATATAGGTGCTCCTATATTTCATCCCTTTCTCATGACCAAGAAAAAGGAAGAGGAATGGCTCAGCTCCCCCAGTGGATTGAACCCTTCAGAATTTCTGATATCTGTCATGCTGCCGGAATTAGACGGATGTATCGAAACCTATCCGGTGGGAGCGTTGGAGAACTGCGGCCGCAGCGAGGAATTGAATCTAGAGCTTAACAGGCTGAGGATCATGGATGAAAGATTGAGCAAGCTCGCATCACGGCTTCAGAATTGGATTAAGCTTAGAAGAAAAGATAATAGGCATAAAAGGATAGCCATAATATGCTACAACTATCCACCGGGAGAAGACAATATATTTGGCGGTGCATTTTTGGATACCTTTAAGTCCGTTGATAATATTTTGAGAAATTTGAAAGAGGAAGGCTACGATATAGGAAGCAATGAATCCGGAGAGCTTATGGAGCATTTTACAGCAGGAAAGATAGTAAATAGCGGTGCTTGGGCCAATGAGGAATCAGAAAAGCATATGATAATATATCCAAATGCAGCCTACGAAAAGGATTTTGGGAAAATGGGGGAAAGGAATGAAATGATAGAGCAGTGGGGGACAGCGCCGGGAGAGATCATGACCAATAGGGAGGGCTTTATGATACCGGGCATTATAAAAGGCAATATTTTTATTGGATTACAGCCCACCAGAGGCATGCATGAAAATCCGGACAAGGCTTATCATGATAAAAAATTGCTTCCCCATCATCAATATTTAGCCTATTATAAATGGCTGCGGGAGGAATTCAAGGCTGATGCCATCATTCATGTGGGCACCCATGGCACGTTGGAATTTTTGAAGGGAAAAGAATGCGGAATGTCGGGAGAATGTTTTCCCGATAGATTGGTAGGGGATATGCCCCATATATATCTGTACTATTGCGGGAACCCTGCAGAAGCCATGATAGCCAAGCGAAGATCCCATGCCGTTTTGGTAGGATACCAGCCTCCCGTATTTGTTGAAGGAGAATTATATGGGGAATTGGCAGAAATCCAGGCGCTTACGGATGAATACAGAGAAGCTCAAAGGGCTTCTCCTGCCCGGTGCGATGCTATTTTAGCAGATATAAAAGAAAAAGCAGAGAAGAACAATATGGACGGGGATCTCGATGTTTTGGAAAAGGAGCTTTACAGGATAGGACAATCCCTAATACCAAGAGGCCTACATATTTTCGGAGAAGCTTATGATGAAGAAGAGGCAAAAGACTATGCCATGGCAGTCGCCGGGTACGACAGGGGAGAATGCAAATCCTTGAGGCGTATAATGGCGGAAGAGGAAGGCATTGACTATGATGAAGCCTTAAAAAACAACGATGCATCGGCTCTAAAAACCTTTGATGTCAAGGCAAAGAAATCCGTTGAAGAGTATTTGAGCAAGGGCCTCGAGAAAGGAGCCCGCTTTGCAGGGGACTTTAAAAGCAGCATGGAATATATTTTGTCCATGATGGAAAAAGCAAGATCAAATAATGAAATGAAAGGGCTTCTTGAAGTCCTGGACGGAAGATATCTGCAAGCAAAGCTGGCAGGAGATACCATAAGGAACCCGGAGGTTTTGCCCTCAGGATATAATCTGTTTCAGTTTGACCCCAGATTTATTCCAACGAAGACTGCCTGGAAAAGGGGATTTGAAATAGCTGAAAATACTCTGGCAAAATATAAAGAAGATCAGGGAGGGTATCCGCAAAGCACGGCAGTGATACTTTGGGGTCTTGAGACCTCAAGGACCCAGGGTGAAACTGTAGGACAGATTTTAGGATATCTGGGGGTCAGATTAAAGAAGATGAAAAACGCCTGGGAGCCTGCTTATGAGATAATTCCGCTGAAAGAATTGAATAGGCCCAGAATAGATGTGGTGATAAATATTTGCGGCTTCTTCAGGGACATGTTTCCCAATATTATTGAAGAATTGAATAAAATTTATAAAGAGATCAGCCTTCTCGATGAAGGGGAGGGGTCAAATTACTTTATTAAAAACAGCAATAGGATATATGAAGAGCTGCTGAAGAAAGGCTATGACAAGATTGAGGCCGAGGAATTGTCAAGAGCAAGGATATTCGGACCCGGCGAAGGAGAATACGGGACAGGCATAAGCAAGCTTATAGAGACTAAAAACTGGGAGAGAGAAGAACAAATAGGAGAAGCATATATTAAAAGCCTTAAGCATGTATATAGTGAAAATTTCAGGGGCAGGGAATCAGAAGAATTGTTCGGCATGAATCTTATGGCAGTGGATATAGTTTCTCAGATAAGGAGCAATCATGAGTACGAGGTTACAGATCTGGATCACTATTATGAATATTTTGGAGGGCTTTCCAAGTCTGTGGAGATGGTAAAGGGGAAAAAGGCCGCTATATATATAACCGATACCACAGGCCGGAGAATAGAGACGGATAGGGTGGAAAAGTCTGTAGAAATGGGCGTGAGGACCAGGCTATTAAATCCAAAATGGATTGACGGCATGCTGGAGCACAGGTATCACGGTGTCCAAAAAATAAGCGACAGATTTGAAAATATACTGGGCCTGGCTGCAACGACCAATAAGGTGGAAAATTGGGTGTTCAGCAAGATGCATTCCACCTATGTGTCCGATGAAGAATTACGCAATCGCATGATAGAAAATAATCCCTGGGCTTATCACAAGATATTGGAAAGCTTGATGGAATATAATCAAAGAGGCTATTGGAAGGCTACACAAGAGGAATTGTTGGAGCTAAGAGAAGAGTACCTCAAATTGGAGGGCAATATTGAAGAGAAATTATAGTTATATATAGTTTTACTGCAATCGTTATCAGTCAGCAAAACAGAGATCACAAACTTATGCAAATGAGCTGTTGCAGTGTAAATATATTTACATAAATGGAGGATGATAAAAATGAAACTGAGAAAAATTGGATTCCTGCTGTTCATACTTATACTGACAGTGAGTATGGGAGCGTGCAGCATTGAAACAGGAGTTGACACAGGTACAAAGGCTGCAGCAGGCGATGAAAACAAAAATTTGAGCATAGAAGCAATAGGAGAGGGTTATCCATTAACTATAAAGGATTTTGTCGGCTATGAAACAGTGCTGGATAAGAAGCCTGAGAGGACGGCAGTATTGTCAGGCACATCGCTTAATATATGGTATGATCTTGGCGGCAAATCTATATGCACCTCTAACATCTCAAAGAATATAAAGCTGTTAGCCGAGCACAAGGATGAAATAATCAACATTCCTTCCGTGGGAGCAACTTATTCCATAGATATGGAAAAGGTCATTGAGTATAAGCCTGATCTGGTAATTGCTCAAGAGGGCACTCAGGGAGAACAGGCAAAAAAGCTCAGAGATATGGGCTTTAAAGTGATCGTTTCCAGAATCAAGAGCTATGATGATGTGATGGCAGCCTATAGGGTCTTTGGGAAAATACTGAATTCAGAGGAAGCAGCAGAGAAACGAATAAGCGAAATCGAAAACAAGAGGCAAGAGCTGGTTTCCAAGCTGCCGCAACAGAAAACTTCGGTAATAATACTCTATTTAACCTCGAAGTCATTGGCGGTAAAGCTTGACAACAGTATAGCCGGAGATGTATCAAATATTTTAGGCCTCAAGAACATAGCTTCCGACTTGCCTCCGGATACCATAGGATCAGAGACGACTCCTCTTGATATAGAGTATATAGTTGAGAAGAATCCGGATTATATTTTGGTAACAAGCATGATATCCAGCAACGAGACTGCCAAAAAGACAATGGAGGAACAGTTTGCAGCCAGTCCTGCCTGGAAGGGAGTGAGGGCTGTATCTGAAGGGCGTGTGATTTACCTTCCCCAAGAGTACTTCTTGTTCAATTCAGGACCATACTACGGAGAAGCTATAGAATATGTGGCAAGGAGCATATATCCGGAGGTGTATGGAGAGGTCAAGGATTGGTATGAAAAATAAAGCTTCGATCAGAGAGAGTAAAAGCTTTAAGATGGCCTTTATAGCAGCACTGGCAATGCTGGCAATAATCTGTTTTGTTTCGGGAAATGCAAAGGGAACCGTTGAAGTTAGCGTGAGGCGTATATTTGAGGTCATCATGAGTGATGACGGCAGTACTGAAAGGATGGTTATCTGGAACATACGTCTGCCCAGAATGGTTTTGGCGGCTTTGGTAGGCATAAATCTGGCTTTGGCCGGAGCCATACTGCAGGGGGTTATGAGCAATCCATTGGCCGACCCAGGCATTATAGGGATCAGCAGCGGTGCCGGACTTTTCGGTATAGCTATATTGGTGATGTTTCCTCAGCATCAGCAGTTTGTCACTATAGGAGCTTTCTTCGGGGCAATGCTGGCAGCTCTTATAATATACATTCTTGCCTGGAAAGGCGGAATACAACCTATACGTATAATACTGGCAGGAGTTGCCGTATCGGCCTTGTTCGGAGCAGGGATTTCAGCCACATTGGTTTTTTACAGCGATCGGGTTCATGGAGCATTATCCTTTATGAATGGCAGCCTTTCTGCCAGAAGCTGGCCGGAGGTGCAGACTATATTGCCCTACACCATTGCAGGGCTCCTTCTTGTCATTATATTTGCCGAAAAGCTAAATATTTTGATATTGGGAGATGATGTAGCAAGAGGCCTGGGCCTGAATGTCGAGGCTACAAGACTGGGTTTTACTGCTTTAGCAGCCTTCCTGGCAGCCAGCGCGGTAAGCGTCATAGGCCTTTTAGGCTTTGTGGGGCTTATCGTACCTCACAGCATCAGGTTGATCTTGGGCAATGACTACAGATATATGTTCCCTGCTTCCGCATTATTAGGTTCAGTGCTTGTAATGCTCAGTGACACCTTTGCCAGAACGGTGCTAAGCCCTGTTGAAATTCCGGTAGGCATTGTCATGGCAGTGCTTGGAGCGCCCTTCTTTTTATATTTGCTGAGAAAGTAGGGATGAAAATGGGAAGCGACAATATATTGGAAATAAAAAATCTGAGCATAAGCTATAAGGATAATAAGATCATAGATGATATAGATCTTGATATAAAGAGGGGTAAGATATATTCGGTCATAGGGCCCAACGGCTGCGGAAAAACCACTCTTATACGCGCTATGAGCAGAAATATAAAGCCTCAAAAAGGGTACATACTTTTGTCCGGAAAAAATATTTTTAAAACGGGAACAAAAAATGTGGCCAGAAAAATGGCAGTTTTGTACCAAAGCAACAGCACTATGAGCGATGCCACAGTAAGGCAGCTTGTACAGTATGGACGATTTGCATATAAACGGTGGTGGAAGGGTTTTGAGGAAGAGGATGTTAAGATCGTGGATTGGGCTTTGGAAAAGACAGGACTTGCCGCCTTCGAGAGCAGAAAGATAAATACGCTGTCGGGAGGAGAACGTCAAAGAGCATGGATAGCCATGGCCATAGCACAAAAGCCGGAGATACTTCTATTGGACGAACCTACTACATTTTTGGATATTTGTCATCAGCTTGAAATAATGGAACTGGTGGCAAAGCTCAATAGGGAAGAAGGAATAACCATAGTCATGGTGCTCCATGACATAAATCACGCAGCAAGATACTCCGACGAGCTTATCGTGATCAAAGACCATAAGATATTTAAAAAGGGCGATCCTTGGACGATATTGAAAAGCGATGTTTTAAGGCGTGCTTTCAGGGTAGAGGCGCAAATAATCAGAGATGTGGAAACAAATAAGCCTATATTCTATGCGAAGAAAATGGTCATGCCTTGATCTGGAAGCGGCATAGAGGAGGTACTAAATGAAAAAATCGACTTTGTATATCATATGCATCTTGCTCGTATTCTCTTTAGTGCTTGGTGCATGCGGAAGGACAGTGAATAAAGCCGGAGAAGATCATGAAATAAAAGAAGCCGGCAAAATAAATGAAACTGAAGCTCAAAAAGCCCAAGATGTTCAAAAAGAGGATGAAAATGATATCACAGAACCTGAGCCCAATGAAGTTCAAGAAGCAAAAAAAGATTACCCCTTGATTATTAAGGACATGCTGGGGAACAATGTGAAGATTGCAAAAAAACCGGAGAAAATTGCAGTAATATCGGGGAAACTTTTTGAATTGTTTTACTCTGCTGGGGGTGAATCCATTTGCAGAGTGGAAACAGAAGGGGGGAAGCCATCATGCGAAAACATGAAAAGTCTTCCCACAGTAGGCAAAGAATCCAATCCGGACATCATTGAGATTCTTGAGCTTGATCCGGATCTTGTCATTGTTGAAGCAGGATCGCAAAATGCCATAGCTTCTGATTTGAAGAAAAACGAGATTATTGTGATTGCCTTAGAAACAGGCAATGAAAGTAAGGACAAAAAGGCTGTAAAAATAATGAAGGAAGCAGCAGGAATTGATTAAACGAGATTTTATTGCTATGAAAGTTCAGCTTCGTTGTCATCCTGAGGGTTACACCCGAAGGATCTAATATTTGGAGCAACGCTTTCGTTTATCGTAGCGCCGGTACTGCATGGGAAATCAATATTGAGTAAAAATCAGGAGGGATTTTAAAATGATGAATAAAACAAAAAAACTATTATCAGCTATAGTTGTATGTATTTTGATGGCAACAGCGTTATCAACGGTTGCTTTTGCACAATCACCGATAAAAGTTGATGTAAATGGTAAAGAAATAAACCTTGGTGCTCATCAGCCCTATGTTGTAAATGGCAATGTTATGATGCCTCTTAGAGCGGTTTCAGAGGCTTTAGGTGCCAATGTATCTTGGGATGGGGAGAACAAAAACATTACCCTGTTAAGAGGGGATAATATTTACATAATGAAAGAGGGCAAAGCCAATGTATATGCAAATGGCAGAGTCTTCAAGCTCAGCCGGGCATCTGAGGCCAAAAATAATATATTATATGTTCCCCAGGATTTTATTCAAGCAGTGTTTGGGTTTCAACCTTCCTATGATGATAAATCCTTTAGGCTGAGCATAAAAATGAAAGCACTTCCGATCCATTTTTCTCAAAGCTTTAGAATTGAGTATATGGATGATGGGAGCAAGCTTGTTACGGATGGGGAAAACATGAGGCTGCTTCTTGTGCCCCAGGGAAATGAAGCTCCAAAAGGCTATAAAGCTGATAAAATAGTAAGAATACCCCTAAAAAATGCCATGTGTGCATCTTCAACTCAAGTAGGCCCCCTTATTAAGCTGGGTGTTTTGGACAGCTTAAAGGCAGTAACTACTCCGGGGGAAAAATGGGTAACCGCCGAAGTAAAAGCGGCTTTCAATCAAGGAAAGGTAAAATATGTAGGCGGAGATGGCATGGGACAGCCTGATTATGAGCTTGTGAAAGCTGTTAATCCCGATATGGTATTTGCATACACCGGCGCATATGGGCAGCAGGCTATGATTGATAAACTATCTGAAATGGGTATCGGTTGCGCAGTCAATAACGAGTACCTGGAGTCCCACTATCTGGGCCGTATGGAATGGATAAAATTCATGGCAGCTTTCTATGACAAGGAATTAGAAGCAGAAAAAATATTAAATGACGCTGTTAAAGAGATTGACAATGTTTCAATAAAAATTGCAGGATATAAAGCACCAAAGATCTCCTGGGGAAACTCAAATAAAGGTACTGTTTATGTACCCAATGCCGGCTCTTATATTGGAAAGTGGATAGATATGGCCGGTGGGGATTATGCATTTAAGAATGTAGGAGCAGGTGCTGCCGGAAGCGTTAAGATAAGTATGGAAGACTTTTATGCACAGTCAAAGGATGCAGACATTTTGATATACTCAAGTTTGATTACTTATCTTAAGAATTCTACTATTGAAGGTCTCATTGAAGAGAATCCGCTTCTTGCCGATATGAAGGCAGTAAAAAATGGAGATGTATGGGTGTATGGAGCAGACTGGTGGGAGACTATTCCTGACACAGACCGTTTTATAAAGGATATAGCATCAGTTTTTCATCCTGAAGCGTTTAAAGGATATAAAGGAGACAAGCTGATAAAGCTTCCAAGAAAATAAAGGAGTACAACGTTTCAAATAGGGGTAATATCTTTTATTACTCCTATTTATCTAATTGTGTTATGGAGGTTACTTATGCAGTATAAATCATTGCATCGGGGCAAAACTTTTGTTATTTTTATGCTTTTATCAGTAATTCTTGTTTTTGTTTTTTTGACCAGCATTGCCATAGGTTCCGTAAAGATTGACTTGCATGAAGTTGCAGAAATAATTATAGAAAAAATTCAAGATGATTCTGTGAACTCCACTATTGTGTGGAGAATTCGTCTGCCCAGGGCATTGGCATCAATGGTTGGAGGTGCTGCTATCGCAGTTGCCGGGTTATTATTGCAGGTTTTTTTCCGCAATCCCATTGTAGATTCTTATATCTTAGGTGTATCTTCAGGTTCGACTCTTTTTATAGCTTTATTAATGCTGGGAGGAGTTACTTTTGGATTTTCTACCCTATCGCCCTACACTCTTTTTATGGGAGCCTTTATGGGAGCTCTATCCGTTACGGCTATTATATTATTAGTTGCTTATAAGGTGAGGGATATTGTGACATTGCTGATAATTGGATTGATGATTGGCTATCTTTGCACAGCTGTCACAAATATACTAAAAATTTTTGCAGAGAATGAGAAGCTCAAGGAATTTGTCATTTGGACTATGGGAAGCTTTTCGGGATTTACATGGGAAAGGTTAAAAATAATGACTCTGATCGTTATACCCTTTTTATTAGGTGCTTTTCTCATTTCAAAGCCATTGAATGCATTTTTATTGGGCGAGGAATATGCAAAGAGCATGGGGGTAAATATAAGGTTCTTCAGAATCTGCATAATATTTGTATCCAGCGTGCTGACGGCTGCGGTTACGGCTTTTGCAGGCCCCATAGCCTTTATAGGCATGTCTGTACCGCATATCGCCAGGCTTTCTCTGAAGACCTCAGATAATAGGCTGCTCGTTCCATTTTCAATACTATTCGGAGCTATAATCACTGCTTTATGCGATCTTATTGCAAGAATACTCCTTGCGCCGGCAGAATTGACTATTAGCAGCGTCACCTCCTTCTTTGGAGTTCCAATTGTGATTTGGCTGCTTTTGAAACGGAGGACTCAGCTATGAGAATGTTGGAAACCAAGGATTTAACTGTAGGATATGGGCATAAAGAAGTGGTGAGAGGAATAAACATTGAGGCATTCAAGGGTCAGTTGCTTTGCATTTTAGGACCCAATGGCTCAGGGAAGTCAACAGTGCTGAAATCCCTATCAAGGCTTTTAAAACCTTTGAAAGGCGATATTTACATTAAAGGTGAGAGCTTATCTGAAATAAAAAGCTCAAGGCTTTCTAAAATCCTTGCTGTGGTGCTGACAGAAAGGCTCAATGTTGGCTTTTTAAAATCCTTTGATATAGTTGCCATGGGAAGGTATCCTCATACAGGCATTTTGGGAGGCTTAACAAAGCTTGATGAAGAAAAGGTCGGGAAATGCATTGCCATGGTCAATGGGGAGAACATTGCCCATAGATATTATAATGAGCTCAGCGACGGGGAGAAGCAAAAGGTCTTGCTCGCTCGGGCTCTGGCTCAAGAACCGGAACTTATCATTCTTGATGAGCCCACTACCCATTTGGATGTAAAGCACAAGCTGGAAGTCATGGCTATTCTAAAAAAGCTCACTCGCCAAAAAGGAATTACAGTAATACTGTCCCTTCATGATATAGATATAGCATTAAAAAGCTGTGATAGGGCAGTCTTCGTGAAGAATGGCGAAATTACAGCCTTTGGTTCACCTGAAGCAATAGGAAGCAATAAGGCGATATCGGAGCTTTATGATATTAAAGATGCCGGCTTCAATGCTTTTATGGGTACCGTTGAATTCTCCAATAAAAATACTCCTTCTATTTTTGTGATGGGAGGCGGCGGCTATGGAACACCTATTTACAGGCTTTTAACCAAAAACGGAGTAGGTGTAAATACAGGAATAATCCATGAGAATGATGTGGATTTTGAAATAGCAATGACCATGGGTTTAGATATACAAAGTGAAAAGCCCTTCAGTGAGATTGGAGAGACATCACTGGTTAAGGCAAAGAGCATGATTGATGGGGTTCATACTGTTATAGATTCGGGATGCCCCATAGGAGGTATAAACAAGAAGAATATGGAGCTTTTGACCTATGCATTGGAATCGGGTAAAAGGGTTTTGTCAATAAGAAGCAAGGAGGAATTATCCAATTATTTAGGTGAAAATTCCATGAACATAGAATTTTGCGGCAATATTTCTAAAATCACGGACCTGGTGGCTTCGATACTGGAAGGAGGCAAGCATGTATAGTATTGTTTTTATAATGTCTCCCATGGATTCCTCTTATAATTTTAAAGAAGCAAAGCAGCTATTGCATAGGGAACATGGGAATGACCTTTCTATTGATTTTATGGACAGCTATAAGATAGATAGCGGCAAAGAGGATTATGACAAATGTATGAAGCTTATAGAATCATCGGATATGATTTTTATAATAATGCATGGAGGGCTGACTCATTTTAAGAGCTTTTATTCTATATTGGACAGGTTTGAAGGGAAAAAGAAGTTCTTTATTCATTCCGGCTTCGAAGATGAAAACAGGATAATGCTTCAAAGATCAGGCATATCCCAAATGGAATATGCTGAAATTTTAAAATATGTTTCATCAGGGAGTATAAATAACTGTAAAAATCTAATAAAGTACCTGGCAGCCGTTTATGGCGGCATGAAAATAGAATACAACTATCCTGATACCTTAAAATGGGAGGGCATTTATTACCCCGGAGATAATATTGATGATTTCAGGGGTTATTTGGATAATGGTAAGAAATCAGGAAAGCCTGTGATAGGAATATTGTTTTATAGCAAATATATTCATGATAATGATATGGAACATATCGATGCGATGATCAGGGAAGTGGAAAGCCTAGGCGCTTATCCCGCAGCCGTATACTCATCTTCTGCATCGGACCTCTCCATAGGATGCAAGGGCTTCAGGTGGGTGGTAGAAAATATATTTAAGATGGATGGCATAAGCCAGGTGAATGCAATCATAAATACCATGGCTTATTCTCAAAGTATACTCTCCAACGCGGGAGACGGCAGCAAAGTTGTTGACAAGAGTATTTTTGAAGATATAGATGTGCCTGTTATTCAGGCAATGGCTACTTATCAAAGCTATGAGGACTGGAAAAGCAGCTTGAGGGGACTGGATGCCATGTCCTTTACCAGCAGTGTGTATTATCCTGAATTTGACGGGCAGATAATATTCTCTACCATAGCATATTGTGAGCTTGTGAAAGATGATATAGGTGAGAAAAGAATACATAAGCCAATATTTGAGAGGATCAACAGAGTATGCCGCCTGGCATGCAACTGGGCAAAGTTGTCCAAAAAGTTAAATAGCGAAAAAAAAGTTGCCATCTTATTTCATAATATGCCTCCAAGAAATGATATGATAGGCTGCGCTTTCGGATTGGACACCCCACAAAGTGTCCATCTTATGGTAAAAGCCCTGAAAGAAGCAGGAGTATATATAGAATACGAATTTGAAAATGGCGATGAAATAATAAATAGAATAATAAACGGGGTGAGCAATGATACAAGATGGCTTCCGGCAGAAAAAGCTCTGGAGAGAAGTGTTGATATAATTTCCGGTGATCTCTACAGGAGCTGGTTTTATAAGCTGAGCCAAACAGTACAAGACCAACTCATAAGGGACTGGTCTGATCCTCCCGGGGAATATATGGTGCATGGGGATAAGCTCCCGGTACCGGGAATAATAAACGGAAATATATTTATAGGGCTTCAGCCCCCCAGAGGCTATGAGGAAAAAGCGGAGGAAGTATATCACAGCACAGATATAGTACCGCCTCATCAATATATTGCCTTTTATAAATGGATAAGGAATTCTTTTAAAGCAGATGTGATTGTACATGTAGGTACCCATGGCACTTTAGAATGGCTTCCCGGAAAGGAAATAGGCCTGTCGGAGAGTTGCTACCCGGATATTGCCATTGACGATATACCTCATCTATATCCATATAATATAACGGTGATAGGAGAAGGCATACAAGCGAAAAGAAGATCCCATGCGGTGATTTTGGATCATTTGATACCCTCTCTCATGATGAGCGGAGCCTATGAAGAGATGGAGGAAATTGATGAACTGATAAAGCAATACTATCAGGCAAGACAGCTTGATAGAGGCAAACTGGAGCATATAAAGGGAAAAATAATAGAAATTGCAATAAAAAATGATTATCATACAGATTTGAACATAACAAAGGTACAAATGGAAACGGATTTTGAAAAATTCATAGAGCTTTTACATAGCTGGATTGAGGAAATAAAAAATACTTTGATAAAGGACGGACTCCACATCTTCGGCACAGCTCCCGCTGGAGAAAGATTGGAGAATCTCATCTGTGCTCTCCTTCGCCTGCCGAACGTCAATGTGCCTTCACTTATGAATGGGACTTGCAAAGCCATGGACTATGATTATGAGAGTTTAAAGGATATGCCTCATGAAACCGATCATAGAGGAAGGACAAATTTTATGGTGATTGAGAAAATGGGAAAAATCAGCAGGCAAATCATGAGAGACTTTATAACCCATGGCTTTGATGAAAGCAAAATTGATGAACTGCTCAGTAAATATTTTAATGATAGAGATAAAGAAAAAACTGATGATATAAGAGAAACCTTGCATTTTGCGGCACAGGTTGTGAGACTCAAGCTGGAATCGACAACTGATGAAATGAAATATCTGACAGCGGGTGTAGAGGGGAGGTTTATTCCTCCGGGAGGCGGCGGTGCTCCCACCAGAGGGAATGTGAGGATACTGCCTACAGGAAGAAATTTTTATTCCATTGATCCTGCCTCTGTTCCAACAAGAGCTTCATGGAAAGTAGGTAAGCAGCTGGGAGACAAAATGATAGAGAGGTATACAAAGGATGAGGGAAAGCTTCCGGAAGCTGTTGCAATAGTGGTATATGCAGGAGAAACAATGAAAACCTGCGGGGATGACATAGCAGAAATACTATATCTTATGGGGATAAAGCCAAAGTGGATGGAGAACTCCGATAAAGTAATAGGCTTAGAGGTTATTCCCATTGAAGAGTTGAAAAGGCCCAGGATAGATGTTACTTTACGCATTTCCGGACTTTTCAGAGACACCTTTCCCAATATTATTGAAATGATAGAAGACGCAGTAAACTTAGCTGCAGGTCTGGATGAAGGGGAAGATGATAATTATATAAGAAGGAATTTTATAAGAGAAGTGAATAACCTTGTGGAAAATGGGACGGACGCAGAGACAGCTCAAGAAGAAGCTGGTATGAGGATATTCAGCGATCCACCGGGAACCTACGGGGCAGGTGTAGATAAGCTCATAAACAGCAAGAATTGGGATGATTACGAGGATTTGGGCAATGTATACACTCTCTGGGGCGGCTATGCCTATGGGAAAAGGATTCACGGCCGCAGAGTTACAGAGGTCTTCGCCCGCCGTCTGTCCCAAGCGCAGATAAGCATAAAAAACGAATCTTCAATGGAAATAGATATGCTGGAAAGTGATGATTTTTATAATTATCATGGCGGCTTGATTGCGGCTATCAGGGCAAAATCAGGGGAAAAACCCAGGTCCTACTGCGGTAATACCGCCGATCCGTCAAGAGTGAAGATGAATGACGCACGGGAAGAAGCTGCAAAGATAATGCGTTCAAGGATACTTAATCCCAAATGGTTTGAAGGGCTTAGGCCGCATGGCTATAAGGGAGCTCAAGAAATTTCTGCCATGGTGGACTTCGTATTCGGATGGGATGCCACTTCCGACATTATTGAGGATTGGATGTACGAAAAAATAAGTGAAAACTATCTATTCAATGATGAAAGAAGAGAATGGATAAAGAGTGTCAATCCTTGGGCTATACATAACATGGTAGAAAGATTGCTTGAGGCTCAGCAAAGAGGGATGTGGAATGCCAAGGAGGAGAGCCTGAAAAAGCTGAGGAATCTTTATATTTCGATAGAAGGAGATTTAGAGGAGCGTATGTGATTGAAAGGAAATAGGGTTTTAACGCTTGAGCATATTAAGTATATTGTGCTGTGGGCAACAAATGACTGCAATCTGAGGTGTAAATACTGCTATGCTCATGGCGGAGAGAAAAAAGATTATATGAGCTTTGAGGCGGCTAAAAGAGCTGTTGAGCTGCCAAGGGGCAGCTTCAAGCTTCAGATTGCAGGGGGAGAACCATTTATGAATTTCTCTCTTATAAAAGAAATTCATGATTACTTAAAAATGCATAAGCCAAGGACAAGGATGCAGCTTCAAACCAATGGTATGATGATAGACGGTAAAATAGCAAAAGAGATAAAAGAAATGAATATAGGTATAGGCGTAAGCTTGGACGGCCCCTTTGAAATCAACGAATCCCTCCGGGGAGGAACCATAGAAGCTATAAACGGCATCAAAGCACTGGGAGCCTATGGTATTATGACAAATCTAAATTGTGTCGTAACATCAGCTTCCATAGAAAAGCTTGATGAATTGGTGGATTTAGCTTTTTACTTGGGCAATATTGGGGGTATAGGTCTAGATCTTTTAAGAGAAACAGGCAGGGCAGAAAGCAGCGGAATTAAGAAGGCCTCTCCCGGGCAAGTTGCAGAAAATCTCTGGAAGGCTTGGAGAAGAACAGAAGAATTATATAGGCTCACAGGCAAAAAGGTAGCAATAAGAGAAATAGAAGACGCGAAAAAAAGGATTCATGAAATACAAGGATGCAATGATTATTGTTATGCCGTATCAGGAAGTTCTATGGTAGTGCTGCCTGATGGCGATCTATATCCCTGCGGTTCATTGGTAAGGAAGAAAGCCTACTATATGGGGAACATATACCATGAATCCACCTATAGAGAAGTAAAACTTGATATTGAAAGACCAGAAAGCTGCAATAGTTGCAAATACGGCAAAATATGTATGGGGGCATGTCCTGCCAGAAGCATAATCAATTCAGATGGCCGGGGCTTCACAAAAGAGGACTGCGCTCTCAGAAAAACGGCCTTTGAAATTGCAGAAAAGGAGTATAAAAGATGTTACAATTGATAAACCTGACCAAAAAATATAGCAGCCTGACAGCAGTGGACAACCTCAATCTCACTTTGGCAAAGGGAGAATTCTTTGGACTTTTAGGGCCCAATGGTGCTGGAAAAACAACGACTGTAAGGATGATAAGCACCCTTACACCCAAAACTTCAGGAGATATTATAATAGATAGCCAAAGCATGGACCGAAACTTGACAGCAGTAAAAATTATGATAGGAATTGTTCCCCAGCATAATAATCTGGAAAATGAAATGACAGCATGGGAAAACCTCGAGGTTCATGGCATGCTGTATAAAATGACAAAAACAGAAAGAAAGGAAAGAATAAAAGAGCTTCTTGAATTTACAGAGCTGACAGATCGCAAAGATGATTTGGTGAATAAGTATTCAGGCGGAATGAAAAGAAAGCTTATGATTGCAAGGGCTCTTATGCATGGCCCAAGAATTTTGCTTTTGGATGAACCGACGGTAGGGCTTGATGCATCTGCCAGAAGAAAAATGTGGGATCTGTTGAAAAGGCTCAAAAGCAATGGCTTGACGGTGCTTTTGACCACTCACTATATAGAAGAAGCAGAAGCTTTGTGCGACCGGGTAGGCCTTATTAATGATGGTAAGCTTGTAGAATTAGATGCTCCAAAAAAATTGATAGAAAAAGTAGGAAAATTTGCAGTAGAGCATTTTATAAATGGCGAGACAAAGGAAGAATTTTTTGAAACCAGGGAGAAAGCAGTAGAATATGCGGCGGCTTTGCATGGAAGCGTCAATATCAGACCTTCTAATCTGGAGGATGTATTCTTGAAGGTCACCAATAGAAGGGTGGGGTCTTAATGGAAGCATTATACGGAATATTATGGCAGGAGCTCATAATATTTAAAAGGAAATTTTGGAGCACTACAATAGGTGCGATGGTTTCACCCACACTGTATCTTATTGCCTTTGGCTGGGGTTTGGGAAGCGGCATGCAGGTAGAAGGCAAATCCTATATGAATTTTGTAATTCCGGGCATTATAGCTATGAATACAATGGTGGTAAGCTTCAGCAATACAGCCAATTCAATCAATATATCCCGGATATATTATAAAACCTTCGAAGAATTTATGGTGGCACCTTTAAATATGACTGTTTACGCTTTGGGCAAAATCATTGCAGGAGCATTTTACGGAGCATATTCTGCATTTTTGATTATTTCCATAGTATCCATATTTGGTTCAGGACTGACGATAACTCCATACTTTCTATCCATAGCATTGCTGAATTGCTTTGTTTTTTCTGCGGGAGGCTTTTTGGCAGGCTTAGTGATAAACTCCCATGCAGATATGTCGAAGTTTAATAATTTTGTGATCACACCCATGTCTTTTCTATGCGGGACATTTTTCCCGATAGATAAGATGCCAGCTGGTATTAAATATTTTATACATATGCTGCCTCTAACTCACACCAGCATTGCATTGAGAAGCGTCGGAGAGGATATGGTGCATATGCTTCTGCATATTGCGGTGCTGTTATTATATTTTGCGGTTTTATTTATTGCAGGATCTCGATATTGTAAAAATGTAGAGTAAATAGTAATTTGAAGGAGTGTCATCAGATGAAAAACGCAAAAACAGTATATCCATTTACAGCTATAGTAGGACAGGAAAAAATGAAAAAAGCTTTGATGCTGAATGTTATTAATCCTCTGCTTGGTGGAGTATTGATAAGGGGAGAAAAAGGAACTGCCAAATCTACTGCTGTAAGAGCATTAGTAGAGCTGCTTCCAAAAAGAACACAAGTGGAAGGTTGTATTTTTGGTTGTGACCCTCATGACAAAAGCAGTATGTGCAGCAAATGTATGGGAAAAGCTGATAAAAGTCAAGAACTGACTGAAGTAGAAGGAAAAATGAAGGTTGTGGATCTGCCTGTAAGTGCTACGGAAGATAGGGTGGTAGGAACCCTAGATATAGAATATGCAATAAAAAAAGGCGAAAAAAGGTTTGAACCGGGGATACTTGCTCAGGCAAACAGAAATATTCTTTATGTAGATGAAGTAAACCTACTGGACGATCACATAGTTGATGTTTTGTTGGATTCTGCGGCTATGGGTGTTAACACAATAGAAAGGGAAGGAGTATCCTTTTTTCATCCTGCGAGATTTATATTAGTAGGTACTATGAATCCGGAGGAAGGAGATTTGAGACCCCAGCTGCTGGATAGGTTTTGTATGGTGGTAGATGTTATAGGAGAAAGAGACTCACAAAAAAGAGTTGAAGTAATAAAAAACAGATTGGAGTATGAAAAAGACAGTGAATCTTTTGCACAAAAATGTGAGCCTCAACAGCAGGATATGCGAAATAGGATACAAAAAGCTCAAAAACTTTTAGATGAAGTTACTTATGACGAAAGCATATTGGAAATGGCCGCAAAGATAAGCATTGAAATGGAAGTGGATGGACATAGAGCGGATATTGCCATGATAAAGACCGCAATGACTATTGCGGCTTTTAACGGGAGAGATAAGGTTTCAAGCAGTGATCTGTTGGAAGCCGGGGAACTTGTCCTGCCGCATAGAATGAAGAGGACACCTTTTGAAGGGAGCATATTCAATATATCAAAGGTCAAAGATGTTATTGAACGGGTCAATGAAGCCTGATGGGAGGGTGGAACCTTGAAAGTAAATTATGATAATGTATTTCCTTTTGCAGCAATTATAGGACAGAAAAAAGTTAAAAAAGCATTGCTGCTGAATCTGATTAATCCTAAAATAGGAGGAGTGCTGTTAAGCGGCGAAAAGGGCACCGCAAAGTCAACCTTGGTGAGAGGCATGGCGGCTTTGTCCGAAGGAATGAAAGTAGTAAATCTTCCTCTTAATATAACGGAGGATAGGTTAATAGGCAGCATTGATATTGAAAAGACACTTGCAGAGGGAAAAAGAAACTTTGAACCGGGTATATTGAAGGAAGCTCATGAAAACATACTCTATGTTGATGAGGTAAACTTATTGAGTGAGCATTTGGTTAATTGTCTTCTGGAAGCAGCGTCTTCCGGTGTAAACAAAGTTGAAAGAGAGGGCATATCTTTTGCGCATCCTTCCCAATTTGTGTTGGTAGGAACCATGAACCCTGAAGAAGGGCATTTAAGATCCCAATTTTTAGATAGATTTGGTTTATTTGCGGAGGTTAGCGGCTGCATGGACCTCCTTGAAAGAAAAGAGATTATAAAAAGAAGGCTTGAATACGAAAAATCACCATTAGACTTTATAGAAAAGTGGAGATTGGAATCAGATGTGCTGGCAAAGCAAATAAAAGATGCAAAACAATATTTAAGCAGAGTTCAAGTGTCGGATAATGTAATGAAGCTGGCAGCGGAGATAGCTAAGGAAGCAAACTGTGCCGGGCATAGGGCGGAGCTGGTAATTGTTGAAACTGCAAAGGCTATGGCGGCTTACGAAAAAAGAAGCAACATAGCAATAGGGCATATAAAAGAAGCTGCTGAATATGCATTACCCCATAGAAAGAGGGAAAAACCCATGGAACAGGAGCTGCCGTCGGAGCCTCCACAAATGGAAGACCAAGAAGATGACAATGAGAAGCCGCTCGAACAACTTGAGCAGCCTGAAAAGCAGGAGTCCAATCAACAGGAGAACACCAATCCCATGGAGCCGGAGCAGCAAGAAAACAAAGACCATGAGGATGAAGACAAAAAAGAAGATGACGATATGAGCATTGATCAGTTAGATGATATAGGAAGAACCTTCATTGTGAGAAATTTAGATATAAGAATGATGGATCGCAAGAAACGAAAAGGCGAAGGTAAAAGGATTAGAACCAAAACCGATACCAAAAAGGGTCAATA
This sequence comes from Lutispora sp. QWL-02, assembly GCF_058315355.1. Lineage (NCBI taxonomy): Bacteria > Bacillati > Bacillota > Clostridia > Lutisporales > Lutisporaceae > Lutispora > Lutispora sp. QWL-02. Next base: position 3,304,770 of record NZ_CM177762.1, on the reverse strand, counting down.
TATAAGGTATAAAGCACCTAAAGACAAGCTGCAGGATATAGCCTTTGATGCTACATTGAGGGCAGCGGCGCCATATCAGTCAATCAGAGATAAAAACGGACTTGCAGTAACAATTGAAAGCAGCGATTTTCGTGAAAAGGTGAGAGAAAAGCGTACCGGCAGTACAATAATTTTTATAGTTGATGCCAGCGGTTCTATGGGAGCTAAAAAGAGAATGTCTGCTGTCAAAGGAGCTGTAGTATCTTTGCTTACGGATGCATATCAAAAAAGAGATAAGGTAGGACTCATAGCATTCCGGAAAAAAGAAGCGGAGGTGCTGCTGAATATTACACGCAGTGTGGATATGGCTGAAAAACATCTTAAGGCTTTGCCTACAGGAGGCAAAACTCCTCTCTCCGCAGGCCTTTTGAAGGGATATGAAATGATAAAAATAGCTCAAAAAAAGAATCCGGATATGCTGCCTATAATAGTGCTGGTGTCAGACGGGAGAACTAATGCAGCAATCAATGGGGGAGAACCGCTAGATGAAGCATTGGAAGTTGCAAATAAAATTCAAATGGAAGGCATACGCTCCATTGTAGTAGATACAGAGCAGGATTTTATAAAATTAGAGATTGCAAAAGACATTGCCCAGGCATTGGGAGCCAGATATTACAAGCTTGAAGAATTGGAAGGAGAGCAATTAGCAGAAGCGGTGCGGCAGTGTACCTCCTATTTTCAAATATAGAGCAGTGAAGAAAACTATTAAATATGATAACATAAAGATGATTATTGAAAAAAGAATCTAGGAGTTTATATGAAAAAGTTAAATGTTTTAAAAGATTATTTTGGATTTACTTCTTTCAGAATAGGGCAAGAAGGGCTTATTGATAATATATTAAAAGGCAGAGATACTCTGGGAATAATGCCCACGGGAGCAGGCAAATCCCTATGCTTTCAATTGCCTGCTCTCATGTTTGATGGTATAACCCTTGTCGTTTCTCCTTTGATTTCTCTGATGAAGGATCAGGTTGGTTCTCTTACTCAAGCCGGCATAAGTGCTGCATACATAAACAGTTCTCTAAATCATAGTCAATATATTAAAGCTCTGCAAAATGCAAAAGATGGCATGTATAAGATAATTTATGTGGCACCGGAAAGGCTGACTACAGAAGAATTTATTGATTTTGCACAAAATGCAAAAATTTCAATGGTTACCATTGATGAGGCCCACTGCGTTTCACAATGGGGTCAGGATTTTAGACCAAGCTATCTTATAATACCTCAATTCATAAACAGACTTGCAGATAGGCCGGTTTTAGCAGCATTTACCGCAACGGCTACTCCACAGGTTAGAGAAGATGTTATAGATAAGCTTAATCTAAAAGAACCATATGTATTAACAACAGGCTTTGACAGGAAAAATTTATTTTTTTCCGTGCAAAAGCCTAAGGATAAGTTTGCTGCATTAAAGGATTATATTGAAAGAAATAAAACCAAATGCGGCATTGTATATTGCTCAACCAGAAAAACTGTTGATGAGGTATGTAGAAATCTCATCAAATCAGGTTTTGCTGCGGTACCATATCATGCCGGCCTCTCGGAAGAGAATAGGAGAGATAATCAGGATTCATTTATATATGACAAATCCAATATAATGGTGGCTACAAATGCTTTTGGTATGGGCATTGATAAATCTAATATTTCCTATATAATTCACTACAATATGCCCAAGAATATTGAAAGCTACTATCAAGAAGCCGGCAGAGCAGGAAGGGATGGAGAACCTGCGGAATGCTTGCTTTTTTATGGCGGACAAGACGTAGTCATAAACCAATTACTAATAGATAATTCTAATGGCAATGAGGACTTGGATAAAGAGACAATTGAAGCTATAAAAGAAAAAGACCGGGAATTATTAAAAATAATGACATTTTACTGTCATACTAATGATTGCCTGAGGGAATATATACTAAACTATTTTGGAGAAAAAGCATCAAATTATTGTGGGAATTGCTCAAATTGCAACACAAATTTTGAAGAGGAAGACGTTACTATTGAGGCTCAAAAGATAATGTCTTGTATAAAAAGAGTTGGGCAGCGTTTTGGTATAAGAATGATTGTTGATATATTGAGAGGCAGCAAAAATCAAAGAATTATAAATAACAGCCTTAATAATATATCAACCTATGGGGTAATGTCTAGTGTTTCCGAGAGCAGGATCAGGGATGTTATAAATTTTCTTGTATTGCAGGGATATTTGGAGATAACGAACAGTGAATATCCTGTAGTTCAGCTTACACATAAGGCAGTGGAAGTCCTTTTTGGCGATTGCAGAATTAGCATGAAGGTGCAAAAGCATTATAAAGATGAGGACAAACCTGCCAAAGCCAAAACTAAGACAGAACAATTAAATACAAACATAAATGAAGAGCTGTTTGAGAGATTACGATTGCTCCGAAGCAAAATTGCTCAAGATCAGCAAGTACCGGCATATATAGTTTTTGCAGATGCTGCTCTTAGGGATATGTGTATCAAAATGCCCAAAAATAGTGACGAGTTTTTACAAGTAAACGGTGTTGGACAGGTCAAGCTTGAGAGATACGGGAAGGAATTTTTAGAAGAGATTAACAGCTAAATTTAGTAAAATATAAATTGACGCTATCTTAGCTCATCAAACTGATTGACACAATATATGGTATATGTTACTATATTAATAACTAAATATTGTGCTAGCAAGGTGCTTGTACCTAGGGTACGGCTTAAAAGGGAAACAGGTGAAAATCCTGTACGGTCCCGCCGCTGTAATGGGGAAATGCTTCATTGTATATGCCACTGAATATTTCGGGAAGGCATGATGCATTGATGACCCGTAGTCAGAAGACCTGCCTTTGCGGATGTACCATTAACTCTACGAGTGATAGGGGGTGCTTTTACGGTTGACTCCCTTTGCTTTTTTGCAAAGGGTTTATTATTTTTAAACAGGAGGCTATTATGATTTCTGAAGTTGTAAAAAGGGATGGCAGGCGTGAAGCCTTTGATCCGGAGAAGATATCCCGTGCGATTTTTAAAGCTGCAGTGGCCTGTGGAGGCAAAGACCTTCAATTGGCGGAAGAACTGGCAAAGCAGGTTGTAAAAAAGCTTGAAAGCAAATATATAAATAAAACTCCGGATATTGAAGATATTCAAGATATTGTTGAAAAGGTGCTCATTGAAAATGGGCATGCTCGAACTGCAAAAGCATACATACTGTATAGGCAAAAAAGGAAAAGCGCCAGAGAAATGGATGCTTTAATCGGTGCGACAATTGAAATGTTTTCCGACTACCTGTCGGGCAAGGATTGGCAAATAAATGAAAACGCCAATTCACAGAAGAGCGTCAATGGCCTAAATAATTATGTCAGGGATGTATTTACGAAAAAGTACTGGCTTTACGAGGTATATCCGGAGGAAGTAAGGAAGGCTCATGAAAGCGGTGACTGCCATATTCACGACCTCGGCTTTTTTGGTCCTTACTGTGCCGGTTGGGATTTGCGCCAGCTATTGATGGATGGCTTTGGCGGAGTTCCGGGTAAGGTGGAAAGCGGTCCGGCCAGGCATTTGCGCTCTTTTCTCGGGCAAATAGTAAACTCCACCTTTACAACCCAGGGAGAAACCGCAGGAGCACAGGCCTGGTCAAGCTTTGACACATACTGTGCTCCATTTATACGCTACGATAATTTGAGCTATAAACAAGTTAAACAGTGCCTCCAGGAGTTCATATTTAATATCAATGTGCCAACAAGGGTTGGCTTTCAATGTCCCTTTTCCAATCTTACCTTCGATATACGGGTTCCATCAACATTAAAGGATGAGGCTGTGATTTTGGGAGGAAAATACACCGATGATAAATATGGCGATTTCCAGAAGGAAATGGATATGTTTAATTTAGCCTTTTGCGAGGTCATGCTGGAAGGCGATGCAAAGGGGCGTGTATTTACTTTCCCGATACCCACAATAAACATAACAAAGGATTTTGATTGGCAAAGCCCTATAGTGGACGCATTTATGCGGATTACATGCAAATATGGCATACCATATTTCGCTAATTACATAAATTCTGACCTTTCACCTGAAGATGCAGTATCTATGTGTTGCCGTTTGAGACTTAATACGAGAGAATTAAAGAAACGGGGGGGCGGGCTTTTTGGAAGCAATCCATTGACAGGCTCCATCGGAGTTTTCACAATCAATTTGCCGCGTATCGGCTATCTGTCCAAAACTAAAGAAGAGTTTTTATCCAGTCTTAGAAGAATTGCCGAGATTGGCCGCACTTCTCTTGAAATAAAAAGAAAGATAATTGAACAGCAAACGGAAAAAGGGCTATATCCATACTCTGCCTATTATTTGAGAAATGTAAAGCAGAGATTTGGAAGGTATTGGCACAATCACTTCAGCACCATAGGAATCCTTGGAATGAATGAAGCCCTTATTAACTTCATGGGAAAGGATATAGCCTCGGAGGAAGGCAAAGCCTTTTCATTGGAGGTGATGAATTTCCTCAGGGAGCTTCTCCTTGAATTCCAGGACGAAACCGGCAATGTGTATAACCTTGAAGCAACGCCGGCAGAGGGGACCTCTTATCGGCTGGCAATGCTGGACAAGAATAAATACAGGGATATCATCACGGCAGGAAGGGATATACCCTATTATACAAATTCAACTCAGCTTCCGGTAGACCATACGGATGACATGTTTGAGGTTATGGATCATCAAGATAAGCTGCAAATTCTTTATACAGGTGGAACAGTACAGCATTTATACCTTGGAGAAGCCATAGAGGATGTAACGGTGTGCAAGCAGCTAATAAAAAGGGTATTTGAAAACTACAGCATCCCCTATATTTCCGTTACGCCTACCTTCAGCATATGCGGCGCTCATGGATATATTAAGGGTGAGCATTACAATTGCCCTGAATGCGGAGAAGAGACAGAGGTTTGGTCAAGGGTCACAGGTTATTTAAGGCCTGTTAAAAACTATAATCTCGGTAAAAAGGAAGAGTATAGACAGAGAAAGAAATTCAGTATTTCCGAGGTGGTCTAATGAATATAAGCGGGTTTATCAAAACATCTTTTGTTGATTATCCGGGAGAGATCGCTTCTGTGATATTTACACAAGGCTGCAATTTGAATTGCAGCTACTGCCATAATGCGGGCCTGATAGGCAGAGGTAATGGTACAGGAGAGGTAGCGACAGAGGAAGTATTTCATTGGCTCTCAAAAAGAAAAGGAATGATCGGCGCTGTGGTGATAAGCGGAGGGGAGCCTATGTTGCAAAGAGATATAAATGATTTTGCAAAAAAACTGAAATCAAGAGGCTTGCGTGTAAAGCTGGATACCAACGGAACAGACCCCGATGCATTAAAGTCGCTGATCCGGCATCGGCTTTTGGATTATATTGCAATGGATTTGAAAGCTCCGCTGTGCAAATATGTCAGCATTTGCAGGACCAAAGATCTAAATCTCGCTTTAATCAAAGAAAGCGTGGAAATAATCAAAGAGAGCGGACTTCAATATGAGTTTAGAACAACGCTGTGCCCTGAGCTTGAGTCAGAGGATGTCTTAAGCATTATTTCGGATTTTCACATAGCATCAAACTATGTGATCCAGAATTGCAGAAGTGCTGAGGGCGTTAAGTACGGTTCCGGCACTGAAAAAATCGGCTTACTGAAGCAAAAACTTCAAAAAAGCCTGTGCTGCACTTACAGGGGATTTTAACTTTAGGGCAGCTAATAAGATCGATGTTAATGCCTGATAAATATGAGGGAATAATTCTGTTCCCTCCGCCCTATAAGCTTGGATAATATGACTTCATAACTAAACCCGATAATACTTATAAGGAAATTTACTTTTATTGCTGAAGCTTAATGAATCGCATAATTAAATAATTGGTAGACAATGGCTGTTATAGTATAGTATAATATAATCAAATTAAATATTTGAATATATGGTTAGCTTATCGCTATTAATAGGGAAACCGGTGAAAACCCGGTACAGCTGCCTCTACTGTAATAGACGACAATGCTTTATATGCCACCGCAGTCAATTGTGGGAAGGTTAAGCAGAGGATGAATCTTAAGTCAGGAGACCTGCCTATATTCTTATGTCAATAAGCCTCGGGTGGGAGGAGTATGAATAAAACACATAGCATATACGGCAAATTTATAGTGCTGTTTTAATGCTTTTATTTGTTTGGATATTTTAAATCCTGCCTTTATATTTTAGAGGCGGGATTTTTATGTTTTAAGGGATGCGCTCTAATCTCTGAAATAGGGGGTGTTAAGGTGGGGACTGATAAGAAAATACAGCTTAGCGAGAAGGAAGAGAAATTGATAAAGCTGCTTAGGGAAACAGAATTTGGAGAGATAAAGATCATAGTTCAGGATGGTATTCCTACAAGGGTAGAAGAGATTAAAAAATCCATAAAGCTCTAAAGCTTATGTACTGACCAGAAAACTGGAGGTGCCGTAAAGATAGATTACCGGTTCCTGCAGTTTTTTTATTTTGATTAAATGTAATTTGAAAATGGGAGGGTTAAAGGATGGGAGAAATAATTAAAAGGACTAAAAAATACTTGTCGCTGATTTTAGTTTTATCTATGTTATTCAGCATGTTTAGCGGTATATGCGGTCATGCTGATTATCGCAAAGACCAAATAGAAAAATCAGAGGAAGCTTTATCCCAAAGCCTGGGATTAAACCAGATTGATGATGAAGAAAGCGTAACAGAAGCGGTGTATACCGGCCAATCCACGGATAGGCTTGCAATTATGGGAGGAGATGGCGATCAAACTCTGCCTGTAAATTCTCCCCAAGAACAGCTAGATAAAAATCTTGCTTATATTCTTAAAAACACACAAGATCCGACCTTTGGAACGGGCGGCGGAGAATGGTCTGTCCTTTCTCTGGCAAGAGCAAACTACTCTGTGCCTGAAGGCTATTATAATATCTATTATAATAATGTAGTCAATGAAGTAAAAAAATTAATGATGGCTGATGAAGATAATAATAAACCTGAAGGCAGGCTTGATAAAAGCAAAGGCACCGAACACTCCAGATTAATCTTGGGGCTTACATCCATAGGCAGAGATATTACCAATGTTGCCGGTTATGATATCAGTAAGGCTCTTGCTGATTATAATTATGTTATTAGGCAGGGTATCAACGGCCCAATCTTTGCACTTATAGCATTTGATGCTCACAATTATGATATACCTAAAGCAGAAGAAACAGAAGAGCAAACTACAAGAGAAAAGCTTATTGATTATATTTTAGCCCGAGAGATTAAGGGCGGAGGCTGGGCATTAGGCGATAAGCCTTCTGCTCCGGATCCGGATATAACGGCAATGGCAATACAGGGACTGACGCCGTATTATGAAAAAGAAACTGCGGTAAAGATTGCCGTTGACAGAGCTCTTGATTGGCTGTCAAAAGCTCAAAAAGAAGATGGAGGTTTTGCAAGCTGGGGAAGTGTGAATTCCGAAAGCATTGCCCAAGTTGTTGTAGCTTTGACGGGTCTGGGAATAAATCCTCACACTGACGAGAGGTTTATCAAAAATGGACATTCAGCTATAGATGCCTTAATGACATTTGCAGTTCCGGAAGGCGGATTCTACCACATAAAACCTGGAGGCACAGGAAATGGCGGTGCGGAACCGGGAGTAATAGATGGCATGGCTACTGATCAGGGAACTTATGCTCTCGTCGCTTATGATAGATTTGTAAACAAAAAAAGCAGCTTATATGACATGGCTGATGTGGGAATACAAAAACCGGATACAAAAAAGCCCATAATAACAGTAGAAGGATTGGCTAATAATCAAAAAGTAACGGAAAAAGAATTAAGCTTTAAAGTAACGGCGAAAGACAATGCCGGTAAAAATATTATTCCTGTTGTCAAATTAAGGGGAGAAGTAATAACCGGAACGGATGGCAGATACACAGTTACTCTTATCGAAGGACAAAACATCATAACAATAGAGGCTGCTGATGTAGCAGGAAACAAATCGGATATAAGCTATAAGCTGATATATGAACCGAAGACCGAACCGGGGGGGCCTGTAAACCCAACTCCCACAAAAAAATATATAACTTTATCCATAGATAAAGAAACCATAAATAAAGGATATGTTATTAGTCCTGCAAAAGTAGAACTTCAATCAGGGGATACAGTTTGGACCTTGACTAAGAGAGAAATGGATAAGCGCGGCATAAAATACAAGTATGATTATTATGAAAAATACAAGAGCGTATATGTGCGATCCATAGCCGGAGACGGAGAATTCGACAATGGCGAAGGCAGCGGATGGATGTATAATGTAAATGGCTGGTATCCGAATTACGGGGCAAGCGTATACAGGTTGGAAGACGGAGACGTTTTGCAATGGAGATATACTACTGATTATGGTGTGGATCTGGGAGAAGATATTACTAAATGGGATATGCCGACTATAACTGTTGAAGGCATATCAGATAATAAAATATTCTCGCAAAGTGAAATCACGTTTAAAGTTACTGCAAAGTCCACATATGGACCTATAAAAGGTCAGGATGCCGATGTAACGGTCAAGTTAAACGGAAAGACTGTTGAAATGATAGGCGGAAGCTATACTGTTATATTGAAAGACGGAGATAACATACTGGAAATTACAGCAGTAGATTCAGAAGGCAACAAAAGGGATAAAAAATATAAGCTCATATATAAATCATCGGGTGCCGGCGGCGGAATCGGAGGCGGTGGCGGCAGCATCGGAGGCGGAGGCGGCGGTGGCGGCAGCATCGGCGGGGGAACCGGAGCCGGCACAGGCGGAGAAATAAGAGCAGCAACGGTTGACAATAATAAACCGGAGGACATGCAAAATGATCAGAACAAGATCATTGATCTGCAAAAATTATATGCAGACTCAAGCTCCATTTCGTCATGGGCCTTGGAATATATTAAAAGAGCATCTGAAAAAGGTTTTATATCGGGCTCTGATGGGAAGCTCAATCCTAAAGCCAATATTACCAGGGCAGAGTTTATAAAAATAATTGTTTCTGTCTTAGGAATTGATGTAAATCAAAATAAGGTCATTAATTTTAAAGATGTAAATGAAAATGATTGGTTTTATCCATACATAAACGCTGCCTATAAAGCAGGAATTACAGAAGGAAGCGGCAATGAATTTAATCCTAAGGATAATATTACCCGGGAACAAATGGCAGCAATAATAGTGAGAGCTTTAAACGAAGCTGATAAGGCCGCTGAATCAACCGCTGTATTTAATGATATGGATAAGGTTTCACCTTGGGCTAAATCCTATGTTGAGACTGCTTCAGCTTTAGGACTGATTGCAGGAAATAATGGAAGCTTTGATCCTAAATCCTTTGCCACAAAAGAGATGGCGATAGTTACAGCAATGAGGAGCTATGACTATAGAAACAGCAATAAAGCTGAAGATTCCATAGCGCCGAGGCCGGAGAAAACAGAGGATATTGAAAAGCCAATAAGCAAGGATGTTAAAAAGTCTATTGAAGAAACGGCAGAGTTTATGCAAAAAATAATTGCAAACCCTGTTGTGGCGAGTGTAGGCGGAGAATGGACGGTATTTGGGCTGGCACGCTCCGGTGTAAAGGTTCCAGATGAATATTATGCCGGATATTATTCAAATGTAGAAAAAACACTAAAAGAAAAATCGGGTAAGCTGCATGATATAAAATATACCGAATATGACAGAGTTATTTTGGCGTTAACGTCCATAGGCAAAGATGTCAAAAATGTGGCAGGATACGATTTAACAAAGCCTCTGGCAGACTTTAATACTCTGATCAAACAGGGGATCAACGGACCTATATTTGCGTTAATAGCATTGGATAGCAATAACTATGAAATACCTATAGATAAGGATGTCAAGGTACAAACTACAAGGCAAATGCTCATTGATTTTATCTTAGGCCGAGAGATTGACGGGGGAGGATGGGCCTTAGGAGTTAAGCCGTCTGCTGCGGATCCGGATATAACGGCAATGGCGATACAAGGCCTTGCACCATATTATAAAAAGGATGAAAATGTAAAAGCTGCGGTAGACAGAGCCATCATTTGGCTATCAGGGGCTCAAAAGAAAGATGGGGGTTATTTAAGCTGGGGCTCCATAAACTCTGAAAGCATAGCTCAGGTTATTGTGGCTTTGACAAGTTTAGGGATAGACCCCCACAATGATCCAAGGTTTATAAAAAACGGATATTCTGCAGTTGATGCACTCTTATCTTTTGCGGTACCGGAAGGCGGATTCTACCATGTAAAACCCGGCGGGACAGGGAATGGTGGAGCAGAGCCCGGAGTTGTTGACCCTATGGCTACTGATCAGGCTATGTATGCTCTTGTGGCATATAATAGATTTATAAACGGCCAAAATGGTCTCTATGATATGACTGATGTAAAAAAATAAATTTTTAGGTGAAAAAAATGAAAAACAAAAAGGTCATAGCAGGTTTATTGATAATATTCGCATTAACTGCTGCATTTTTCATGAGCGGAACAAAAGCGGTCGTACCCCTAAGCCCTGATGAGATAAATAATGATGCTGGCCTTGTTAAGGATATAGAATCTTTAGAAGTTAATATTGACGGGCATGCAGCCGATAAGGATGTTGCTGAAGCAGAGGGAGAACCGCTGAAACTGCTAAAGGATAAGCCTATAAAAGAGGAAGCTATACAACAAAAACCGGAGAAAAAAACAGGAGAAAAGGCTCCTAAGGATAAAGCTAAATCTGTAGGAGAGAAGATTAAAGAGCAAAAAGCAGAGAAAAAAAAGATAATAGAAGAAGACAATAAAAATAAAGATAAGAAAGACAAATATCTTACAGATCCCGTGCCTGAAGGCAAACCAAAACCGGTAGAGTGGCAGGAGGTAAAAGTTAATAAAGAAAAGAAGCTTTCTGCCACTTTATCAGTGACATGCAAATCTATATTAAATAATATGGACATGTTTAATATGGATAAGCTTGAGGTTTTACCCGAGGACGGCATAATATATCCCACAAAGGCAGTGGCTTTCTATGAAGGAGAATCTGTGTTTGATGTTTTATTAAGAGAGATGCAAGATAATAAAATCCATATGGAATTTGTAATGACACCCATCTATAACAGCAACTATATCGCAGGTATTAACAATTTGTATGAGTTTGATTGCGGAGAGCTCAGCGGCTGGATGTACAGGGTCAATAAATGGTTTCCCAACTATGGCTGCAGCCGGTATATGCTAAAGGACGGGGATGTAATCGAATGGATATATACCTGTGATTTAGGCCGTGATATAGGAGGAGAATGGGCAGTTACGGGAGGTGAAGAATGATGAGGGATAGTTTTTCAACCTTTCATCCTGTTGTGAACTTTACTTATTTTACAACAGTGATCCTTTTCAGCATGTTTTTTATGCATCCCATATTTCAAGGGATAGCCTTAACCAGCGCTTTTACATATTCAGTCAGCATAAAAGGTAAGAAAGGGATGAAGTTTAATCTCTTTTATTTGCTGCCTATGCTGCTGCTTATGGCTGCCCTCAATCCGGTCTTCAATCACGCGGGAGTTACTATACTATTTTACGCTAGAGACGGCAATCCTGTTACACTTGAATCCATACTCTATGGGATAGCTTCAGCGGCTATGTTTGTAAGCGTTATTCTATGGTTTTCCTGCTATAACGAGGTGATGACCTCAGATAAGTTTATTTACCTCTTTGGGAGAATTATTCCGGCTCTATCTTTAATTTTTTCCATGGTGCTCCGATTTGTGCCAAGATATACGGAACAAATAAAGGTCATCTCCAATGCCCAAAAATGTATTGGCAGAGATGTGTCCCAGGGCAATATAATACAAAGAGCTAAAAATGGCATTAAAATACTATCTATCATGACTACCTGGGCATTGGAAAATGCTATTGAAACAGCTGATTCTATGAGGTCCAGGGGATATGGCCTGCCAGGGCGAACCAGCTTTTCAATATTCACATTTGACAACAGAGACAAGATAATGTTTTCTATTATATTCGGATTGATAATAGCAGTGCTCACAGGTGCAGCAGCAGGTGAAAATACAATACGATTTTTTCCTTCAATAAAACACGCGGATATTACGGTTTATAGTCTCTTAGTGTATACAGCGTATTTCATTTTATGTATGATGCCGGTCATCATAAATATTCGGGAGGCAATCAGATGGAAACATATAGAATCAAGGATTTAAGCTTTACATATCCTCAAATGGATAAGAAAGCCCTTTCAAATATTAATCTTGCTATAGAAGGCGGTGAATTTGTTGCTATATGCGGGAAATCCGGCTCCGGGAAAAGCACCTTGGTGAGGCATTTAAAAACCTTGCTCACGCCTCACGGCAAAAAGGAAGGGAAAATTTATTTCTTTGGGCAGCCATTGGAAGAGGTTGAACATGCAGCTCAAGCATCTCAGATTGGGTATGTATTTCAAAGCCCTGATAATCAAATCGTCACCGATAAGGTATGGCATGAGCTTGCCTTCGGCCTTGAGAGCCTGGGCTATGACAAAAGCACTATTCGTCTTCGGGTAGCGGAAATGGCAAGCTTTTTCGGAATTCATAATTGGTTTTATAAAAAAGTAACTGAGCTTTCGGGAGGCCAAAAACAAATATTAAACCTGGCGGGGATTATGGCCATGCAGCCTGAGGTTCTGATACTTGATGAACCTGCATCTCAGCTGGACCCCATTGCCGCCTCAGATTTTATTGAAACAATAAAAAAGATAAATAGGGAGCTGGGGACCACAATCATCATTACCGAGCATCGTTTAGAAGAGATAATACCAGTATCAGATCGCCTTATTGTTATGGATGAAGGTTGCATTATAGCTGACGGTCCGCCGGAAGAAGCAGGTTTGAAATTAAATGAAATTGGACATCCTATGTTTTCGGCCATGACCTCTGCTATGCAGATATACGCAGGAGTAAAGAATGATTTGTCCTGTCCCGTAACTGTAAATCAAGGAAGAAGATGGGTTGATTCGTTTATGCAAGGCAAAGCTGTTAAAAAATCATATTCTGAAGTAAAAGACGATGCTCCAAAAAAGAATGTAATAATAAAGCTTAAGGATGTCTGGTTTAAATATGAAAAAAATCTCCCGGATGTCATAAAGGATTTGTCTTTAGAGGTAAGAGAAGGCGAATTTTATTGTATTGTAGGCGGCAACGGGGCGGGTAAGACAACGGCATTATCTGTCATAAGCGGCATACAAACCCCCTATAGAGGAAGGGTTCTGGTAAAGGGCAAGGATATTGCAAAGATGAACGCCAAGGAAAGGTACAGAAACAATCTAGGGATACTGCCTCAAAATCCGCAAAGCCTGTTTGTGAAAAAGACAGTAAAGCTGGATCTGCTAGAAATGCTTTCTGATATGAAATTGACTGACACACAGAAAGAAGAAAAAATTAAGAGGATAGCGGATATTGCGGAGTTAAATGATCTGCTTTCTATGCATCCTTATGATTTAAGCGGAGGAGAACAGCAAAGAGCAGCTCTTGCTAAGGTCTTGCTGTTAGGACCTGCAATATTGCTGCTGGATGAACCTACCAAGGGGTTGGACAGCTTCTTTAAGGAAAAATTGGCAAATATTTTAAGAACCTTAACTTCCCAGGGTGTAACGGTGGTTATGGTATCTCATGATATTGAATTTTGTGCAAAGCATGGAGATAGATGCGCCATGTTTTTTGACGGGAGTATAATAAGCTCAAATACTGCAAAGAAATTTTTCTCAGGAAATAGTTTCTATACCACTGCGGCAAATCGAATAGCCAGGCACATATGGACTGATGCGGTAACCATAGGAGATGTGATTCGTCTATGCAAAGAAAGCAGTTAAAAGACAATCCCTTAAGCCGCAGAACATTAGCTTCGGCGGTGCTTATTCTATTTGTAATTCCTGCTACTATTTTATTTGGAGTATTTTTCTTAAATGATCGAAAATATTATTTTATCAGCCTTCTGATAGTGATTTATACTATGCTTCCCTTTGTAATGATATTTGAAAGCAGGAGGCCCCAGGCCAGAGAACTGATTGTTATTGCAGTTTTGGCAGCTATTGCAGTTGCAGGCCGTGCAGCTTTTTTCATGCTGCCGCAGTTCAAGCCTGTAGTTGCTGTCGTTATTATTGCCGGAGTTTGCTTTGGCGCCGAATCAGGCTTTCTTGTAGGTGCGGTGGCCGGATTTGCCTCTAATTTCTTTTTCGGTCAAGGCCCATGGACGCCTTGGCAAATGTTCTGTTTTGGAATTATAGGATTTTTAGCAGGCATTTTATTTCAGAAAGGAATCCTTAAAAAAACGAGAGCATCCTTATGCATTTATGGAGGCTTATCTACATTTTTCATCTATGGAGGCATTATTGATATTGGCAGCCTTCTGATATTTACCTCTCATTTTTCTTGGAAGGCATTGATGGCTACCTATATTACAGGGTTCTGGTTTAATATGGTACATGCTGTCGCCACAGTTTTCTTTCTATACTTTATATCCCAGCCTATGATTGAAAAGCTGGATAGAATTAAAATAAAATACGGACTTATCGAGGCGGATCAGATCGCCAATAGCTGACCGGAAAACCGGAGGCACTGCTCATTACGGGTGGTGCCTTTTAATATAGATTGTAGAGAAACATCGAGAAAGCTGTGAGAATGAAACAGGAAAAATTTTTGCAATGCAAGGGTTTCAGAGACTAAAAAAATAAAAGGGGGAAAATGAAATGAAAAAGAACCTTTCAAGAGTTTTTTCAATGCTGCTGGTGTTTACGCTTGCATTCAGCCTAATGGGGCCTCAGGTTTTTGCAGCCACTATAACCGGTGTAACCTTCGATGATCCGGCAGATTTTGCTATTGTCCGGACAGCAGGTGCTACAGAGTCAATAAAGGCAGTGGCGTTGACAGGTACGGGAACTCCGGGAGACCCTTATGGCAAACAGGATATTGTGGATGCAGCCAATGTTTCATGGACAAGCACAAATACGGGTATTGTTAAATTCCTAAGCGGAGGCTCTGAGGTAAATTCAATATCCGGAACAGACACTGTGACTATAAAAGTAGTAGGCGCAGGAAGAGCCAATGTTGTAGCATCCTATGCCGGGTATACGGTTCATTCGGTTGTGGACTCCAGCACGGATAGCAACACTTTGTCAACAGGCATTGATCTCGAAGTTAAAGGCAAAGTCACAGACCACTTTACAATCAATGATATGGATGTGCAGTTGTTTTCTTTGAAGGCCATATTTGGACCTTCCTATAATGATTCCAGTGTGCTCCAAAACAAGGTGACTGCTCTCCATGCACTGCTTTATGGCTTGGAAAGATATTATGACCCAGACTATTCAGGGGGAGTAGAAGTAACGGATGTCCATGATCCCGCCTGGGATTGGGATTGGGTTTCTACCAATGTGATGATTAACTATGGCGGGGCCTATGTATACAAAATAGGCGCAGATATCAACTGGTGGGTTTATAAGGTAAACGGCTCATCACCGGCTTACGGGGCATCCCAATATGTATTGTCCAATAATGCAGTGGTATACTGGGAGTCGCTAAAGTAGGTTATATAATAGAATAACAAGACCGAAAGAGGGTCTGAGTCTCTAAATATTTTGCTAAAGGAGAATCAAATTTGGGGTTCTCCTTTAGCGCCGTAATAAAGAGAAAAGGAGAGATGCAGTATTATGAAGAAAAAGAAGAAAATATATCTGTTTATTTTGACTTGCATTTTTATGTTTTACGCTGTTTATCCCGCCTTTGCCGCAGGCATCACCATGGATCCGTATAAAGATAGATATAAGGCTGGAGAAAATATAGAGTTGATAGCGGAGGATTTTATATATGAAGATGGAGTGAATTGGTACTATAAAGATAAAGACGGGGGAAAAGTAGTCATTAATGAGGATGGGGGCCGCATCCAATCCTTAGTGATCCCTAAGAATGATACGGAAGAAACTGTAACCTCTGTAGTATACGCTGTATATGGAGGGGATGCCAGGTGGACAGAGTTTAGCATTGCTCCGAAAACTTTCAAGCAAACAAGCTTATATCCTTTGCATAAAAGAAAGGGAAATTTAGATAAACCTACAGAGGTTTGTATCGGTTTTGACAGAGAAGTAATAATTGACAATGAAGTAAACTCTAGGGTAAAGGTTTATGCCGGAGGCAATGAAAAGACCCCTACACCAACGGAAACACCTGAAAGAACTTATGAGAATGTTCTAAAGCTAAAGGATGACAATAAGACTGTAGTATTAGATTTAGAGAGTATATGGTCAAGCGGAAACTGGTATTACATAGAAGTGGAAGGAGCAGCTATTTGCGATAAAAATAACCCTGATATCAAGTTTGAGGGCATAAAAAATGGGGATTGGTATTTTATGCTGCTTGAACCTAGAAATATTGAGATAAATAATAAAGCTGTAAAGGCCAATATGCCCATAGGTACAAGTCAGGCTTTGAGTTACATAGAATATAACGGATTTTCAAATGTGATATGGGAATCAAGCAATAGTGATGTCATTAAAATTGAGAAAACAGTTGACTGGAATGGAAAAGTTAAATGGACTGCCACGGCTAAAAGCGCGGGCAAGGCTACAATTAAGGTATATTGTGTAGGATATGAAGATATAAACGCCGAAATGAAAATAAATGTGCAAGTTCCTAAGGATATAAAGCTTGTATATCTTGAGACTGAAAAAGAGGTTCATGAGTTGACCTTAGGCATAGATGAGGTGGAGGATATAACAGTCCTTGTATTGGATCAATTTGGAAGCAATATGGGTTCTCCGGTGCCTGTTGAATGGAATTGGGAAGGAGAAGCAGCCGGGTATATAACAGAGGATACCAGCGGAGGCTCAGCTACTCCAAACTGGGGACATATTAGTGGAGTTAAGGAAGGCCAGACCAAGGCTACGGTTTCTGTAAAAATATCCGAGGAAGAATACGCTTCAAAGGAGCTTATTATAAATGTGGTTCCTCAAAGCTATGAAATAAAAGAACTCGCAAAATTCTCAGGCGGCACATGGTTAACTCCCCCCAGCGGCTATCATGAAATGGATGAAAAAGGGATATTGTTTTATGTGACCGACGGGAAAGCATCGGCTATAGACGGAAAAACCGGGAACGCATTATGGGGTCCCATAAATTTAACCTCTGAATATGGAGTCGATTTTGGGCTTCCCCAGTTGGATGGAGAAGGAAATATATATGTATCCGGCATTCCCAAGGATGACGGGTGGGGTGGTACGACGGAAAAGACTGTGCTTGTTTGCCTGAAAGCTGAGGATGGCAGTGAGCGTTGGAGCTTTTCGGGACAACCATCCGATGCTTCTGCGGGAATAAGGGATATAAGAATAGGAGAAAAATTTATTTATGTACTGACTAAGAATGGAAAGCTTTATCAGATTAATAAGTCTGATGGCAGTGCTTCCTGGACAAATCCGTTGGCTGTAGAGACGAATAATCTGGAAGCAGATTCGGAAGGGCTGAGAGGCAACGGAGTTATGCTCCTTTTGAAGGATGGGGGATTGTATATTTCAGAGGGCGATTCCATAAGCTTTATAAGTGAGGATGGAGAGAAGCAGCAAATTTATAAAGAAACAGGAGCAAAGCTTTATTTAGAAGACAGGGGTAAGGATAGCATGATATTGCAGAAGAAATCAGGGGAGAAATATGAGCTTTTGTCTATAGACAAGGAAGGAAACAAAAAATGGGAGTGCTCCGAGATTTCCGGAAGGGTAGCGGCAAGCAGTGATGAAGATGGAAATGTATATGCGGTTCAAATTACAGATGAAGAAAATGAAAGAGAAAGCAAAGCTTATTTTCTCAATGGAAATGATGGCGCAGTGAAAAAAACCATAAGCCTTGAAACCGTTGTTAGCCTGAGAATCGGAGATCCTTCCAAAAGTATATTCAAGCCTGTTATAGGCGCGGATGGCCTTGTTTATATAAGCATCCGGGGGGTTTTTGTATTGAATAAATCAGGAGACCTGTTGAGAACCGTTCAGCTTTCTTATTTAGATGGGAAAAGGTTTGTAGCTGTTCCAAGGACCATGACTGTTGATAAAGCAGGGAAAATCTTTGTAAGTGCAGGCAGAAGAGGACTCATAGCTATGACTGAAAGAGCTGAGACAGAAGGCCTCAATATCAAACTGGAAGGTCATGAGCATCTGAGCTTAGACAGCTGCAAGGATATGATGCTCAAGCTGAAAAATAATTCTGATAAGAATGAAGACATAGTTATAAAGACTGTTCTTGTTGACAGGCGAACAGCTGAAATCCTCAGTCATACTTCCTTTGAGGATGCTGTTGCTGCAAAGGAAACAAAGAATTATTCTATGGGTATAAAGATACCTTCTGCAGGAAGCTTTAAAGTCGAGATAAGCATAACTGATAAGACCGGAAAAGTCCTTTGGAATGAAGAAGTATTAATAAATGAATAGAGGTGATAGTTATGAAAATGCTTTGTAAAAGAATTTTTGCCTATGTGTTAATGCTTTGCATCATATTTGGAGGAATTCAGTTCTCTGTATTAGCAGAAAAGGAAAAGGCCACTCTTCAGGATATTGAGGATGCCATTAATTTAACCCTTGGATATTATAGAGACAAGTCTATTATAGAACTTGATTGGGAGGCAGTGTCAATAAACGCCGTAGGCGGAGAAGTGAATACTTTTGGAACTTATGGACTTTCCTATATAGATCAGTTAAAAAAGAAAATAAAGACAAATGGAATAGATATCATAGGAAAACAGATGACAGATTATGAGAGGACTTCCTTGGGCATATTATCGGCAGGTGAGGATCCTACCGATTTTCAGGGGGTCAACCTTATAGATAAAATAGCGGAATGGCCTAATCTAAGTCAGGGAATAAATGCCGGGATATGGGGGCTCATAGCCTTTGATGCAGCCAATGCGAAAATACCAGAGGGCGCCGTAAATACAAGGGAAAGCCTTATAGATTATATACTTAAAACAAAAGCCGGCACAGGCTGGAGCTATGGAGGCACAGAGCCGGATCCTGATATGACGGGTATGGCCTTATATGCTTTAGCACCATACAGAGAGCGCCTTGATGTAAAAAAGGCAGGAGAAGCGGCAATACAATGGCTCAGTGAGAACCAAAAAGATACAGGCGGCTACGCTTCCTGGGGAACTTGGAATTCAGAATCCATCTCTCAGGTAATACTGGGAATCACCGCATGGGGAGTAGACCCTCAGGGTGAAAAGTTCACAAAAGATAATGGCAATGCAGTCACAGCCCTTTTGGAGTATCAGATAAAAACAGGGGCAGATAAAGGCATGTTCATGCACACGACAACGCCGGATGCTGTGTTTGCTACGCCTCAAGGACTTCAAGCTCTTGCTGCCTTGAGGCAGTATTATGACAAAGGATTTTCCACCGTATTCTATCATATCGTTACAAGCGGAGGACCGGCAGATGAAATAACAGGGCTGACCCTTTCTCCTTACGGTCTGGAGCTGGAGCAAGGAAAAACCTTTGAGCTGGGCCTGAAAAACCAAAGAGATTTCTTCATATCAAATGATAAAGCTCAATGGAGCACAGATAGACCGGAAATCGCATCTGTAGATGAAAATGGAGTGCTGACGGCTAAGAAGACCGGAGAAGTAAATGTTACGGCGGTTTTGAAAACGAATCCTCCAGTTAATGCATATATGCAGGTAAAAGTGGTGGAATTGCCATTTATAATAGAAGATGTAACGGACAGCCCGCCGATTAGCGGCAAAAAAGGCATCAAGGTAAAGCTCACCAACAAGACGGAAAAGGAACAAAATGTTCTTTGCATAGCAGGGCTTTATGAAAAGGGAACGGAAAGGCTTAATAAGCTAAATTATATTGAAAAGACTTTTAAAGCGGGAGAAATTCATGTTTTTGAAGCTGAGTTTGATGTTGCGGAAGCTTATAAGAATAATTATGAAATACGTGTGCTTATCTGGGAAAACTGGTCAAAGGCAAGGCCCTTTGCTCCGGCTTATATGAGATAAGGCAAGATAATATGATTACCTTATTTTAGGAGGGATATGATGAAGAGTATACAAAAAAGCGCCTTGGCCATGCTGTTGATATTCATAATGCTTTTTAGCCTCATGCCTGAGCTTTATGCCTTTGATGATTTAACCGCTAACATAAAATCGGAAGGCTCAGAAGTTCTGATAGAGGGTGTTACGACCCCGGACAACTTTGTAAGCCTAGTGGTGACCAGAGATAAAGACGGAGATCGGATGTATGCGTCTCAAACAAAATCCGATGCAAAGGGAGATTATAAATTTGCATTTCAGCTGGATAAAGGAAAATATGATGCTGTCTTAAGCAGCAATGGTATACAAAGGCTTAGAAGCTTTCAAATAAAAAGCGGTGCCGCTGCCACAGCTACAGTAAGGGCTGAAGGTATAGAAAAGACCCTGCTTCCCCTTACAGAAATTGCTATAGAGGATGGCGAAAGCACTCTTATAAAAACAATAGAAAAAGCATTAATTAAGGGAAATGTTCCCTACATCATGGTTGGAGAACTAGTGCAGACAATAGACGGCGAAGACGGCTGGCAGTATATGCTGAATGGAAAGGGCGGGCAGATAACCCCGGCTACCAAGCTCAATGCCGGTGATGAGATAGTGCTTGTGCGGGGGCATTTGGTAAATCCTATAATAACAAAGCTGGAAGTCTCAAAAAACAAACTGGAACTGGGAGAAAGCTTTGCAGCGAGACTGGTAAAAATAGAGGATGGAAGCGGCCCTTTAGAGGATATGCTTGTCCGGTTTGAAGAGCAGGAGAAAAGCACTGATGAAAATGGAATAGTTACCTTTGATACGGAGTTGAGAGGGGCCTATAAAGTGGAGGCTCCTATGGAGGGAAGACTTATAAGGCCTGCGCCCGTATTAGTTGAAGCCACCAAGGAAAAGCCTCGGCCAAGCTATGGCAAGATGTCGATAAAGATGAGAATAGAAGGCTACAAAGGAACTATATTTGACGGTACTATAGATTTTGATACGGAGGATTATAAAGGATCGGAAGGGAAATATATTTTTACCGATATTGATGGTAAAAAATATACCAATTCAAATCCTACTGTGCTCCTTGCAACAATATTGGCATTAAATAAGGCAAATATAGGAAATAATAAAGCCGCTTATAACGACAACTATATGGCAAGGATTTCAGGAGAAGAGGAATTTGATTTTGCCAAAGAGCATTCTACCTGCGGATGGATGATAAGGTCAAATAATCAATTGATTTATGAGGGAGTAGGAACATGGCCTATAAGAGATGGTGACAGCATATTGTGGACGTATACGGCCATGGATGCCCATACGGGATATATAGAAGCAAGCTCGCAGTCTTTAAAAACAGGAGAAAAACTCATAGTAAACGTTACCGGGAGAAGTAATAGAGACAAGGATATAGGCGGATATGGACATAAGACTGCAATAGAAGGGGCTACAGTATATGTAGGAGACAGGACATACACTACAGATAAGAATGGGAAAGCAGAAATATTAATGGACAAAGAGGGTTCCTTTGAAGTTTATGCATTAAAGCAGGACAAGAGCTCTGTATATAAAGGCTATAGTTTCCCGCTGGTTTCCAAAACGGAAAGGGTAAAGGTTGTAGTGACAAGCGGCAGCTCAGGAAATGATTCAGATAAAGTACCGCCTGTTATTACAGCAACGGTAAAGAATGAAACAGTAAATACGGGCTTATACAAATTTACTGCCGGTGCAACAGATGATAAAGATGGCAGTGTGGATGTCGTTGTAAAGCATAATGACAAGAAAGTAGAAGCTAAAGACCAATACTATGAAATAACTTTACGGCCCGGAGTGAACAAAATTGAGATTTTTGCTTGGGACAAGGCAGGGAATGAAGCAAAACAAACTTATACTATAAACTATGAAATACAAAAAACTTATGCGGTGACTTTTGAAACAACTCCCAAAGAGGCAAGAGTAATTGTAAAAGATAAAGAAGGCAATGAGGTTAAAGCAGAAAAAGACAAAACCTATAGATTAAAGTCCGGGAAATACATCTACACGGTAAGTGCCTCAGGCTATAATACGAAGACGGAAGCCTTTGCTGTTATGGACGAATCCAAAACAATTAGAGTGGACTTAATAAAATCCAATAGCGGAGGCAATGGCGGCAAAGATAATAGCAGCAGCGGCGGCAGCGGAAAAGAGAAAAGCACTGGGAGTAATAATTCTGCAGAAAAGAAAGAAAAGACCAATGTTATAGGGGGAGTCTTGGCTCCAAAGATAATAGTAAAAGATGATATTGGGATTGCGACATTAAGCAGCAGTGATGTCAAAGAAGCATTAAAAGATTTAAAAGCAAGAGGAAAAGATACTCTTCACATTGATCTCGCAAAGACTCCCAGGGCAAATGGGTATCAAGTTTCGTTTGGCAAAGAAACCTGTATGGAAGTTAAAGGATCTGACATAAGTAAAATTAAGATTACTACAGTAGCGGGCGATGTCTATATGAACATTAAAACCTTCAGGGGCTTAAGCCAAAATGCTGCGGAGGACTTGACAATCAAAATAAATGCGGAAAATCTTTATGGTGATATACAGGGTTTAAAAAACGCAATTAGAGTCACTATTATGGTAGGAGATAAAGAAGTAAAAACTTTGCAAATTGATAAAATTCATTTAGAAATGCCATGCAGCTTAAATAGCAATGAAGAAGCAAATGTTTTTATAGGAGGGCGTATTGTTAATAGTATCTTTCAGGTTGTAAAAGGTGCTCAATACAAAGACGGCAAGCTTGATCTACCCGTGAAAGAACTTGGCATCTATGGAATCAAATATAACCCTGTTGAATTCAGCGACACAATAAATCACTGGGCCAAAGACAGCATAAACTATTTAGCAGCCAGAGGGATCATCAAGGGCACCGGCAAAAATACTTTTAATCCGAATAAAACCTTGAGCCGTGGTGAATTTATTCATATGCTGGTCAATTCCATTGATTATATAGAACTGTCTGATGCTAAAGCTGAAAGCTTTGAAGATGTGTCAGAAGGACAATGGTATACAGATAGCATCAAGTGGACTGCGGAACATAAAGTCATTAAAGGCTATGATAATGGTAAATTTGGAGTAAATGATCTCATTACCAGAGAACAAATGGCAGTAATACTGGTGAATTTTGCTGAAGCAACAGGCTTAACCCTTGGCGAAATAAAGGGAAAGACAGGTTTTTCTGATGAGGGGAATATCTCATCTTATGCTGGAGCCGCTGTAAAATCCATAGCAAGCTCAGGGATCATGAGAGGAAAAGGCAATAATAAGTTTGCCCCGAAGGATAATGCTACCAGAGCTGAAGCGGCTATGGTGCTTAAAAAACTGTTGAGCAATGAATAAAGCAACTGAAATCAATCATTTCTGCAAGCTTCATTCTTATACTTTATATTCCAGCCTATGATTGAAAGGCTGGATAGAATTAAAATAAAATGCGGGCTTATTGAGACGGATCAAATCGTCAATAGCTGACCGGAAAACCGGAGGCACTGCTCATTACGGGTGGTGCCTCAATTTTTTGCCCAGAGATAATATGGTGCAAATGAAACGGCCGGATAATGAAGAGCTTATTGAAGGGAGGTGATGACAATGAAGGATGATAACGAGTGATGATGCGGTTTTGATTAATTAAGAAGAGGAGGTTATGATAAAGATGAAATGCTTTAAAAAGTTAGTATCGTTTATACTGATCTTTGCTATGGCCTTTACTAATATAGGCTTTGGATTTATAGATACTACATCTGTGTATGCACAGGATACTGCGGCTGAAGAAAGTATTATATTAGAAAATAAACAGGATGTTGGGGCAGAAGAACCGGATAACTATGGTTTAAAAACATATGCTGAGGAACTGCCAATATTATCCTTGGATAAAGACAGAATAAAAGCAGGTGAGACCGTTACGGCTGCGGTTTATTCGCCTGATAATCCTAATAAGTGCTTTGATTTGACTTTATGGGATTTGAGTAAAAATAACTATTATGAAACAACAGAAAATGAAGTAGTACAAACAAAAGGTGAGACAGACGATCAAGGTAGAGATACGCTTGATTTGACAATTCCTTCGGAGGCAGCAGCCGGGAATTATCAAATAGAACTTAAATTTGAAAATAGCACGGACAAATTTTACACTGATTTAATAATCGATGAAATATCACTATCCAGAGGAACTGAGCACATAACCCTGTCTATAGATAAAATGACCATAGGCAAGGGCTATGTCCTAGAACCAACCAGAGTGGAATTTACAGATGGCGAAGCGGTCTGGGATGTATTAAAAAGAGAAATGGATAACCGGGAGATAAAATATAAACACAAATCCTATGAACAATATGGAAGCGTTTATATACAAAGCATCGCCGGTGACGGTGAATTTGACCACGGCAGCGGCAGCGGATGGATGTATAATGTCAATGGCTGGTATCCCGATCATGGTGTCAGCTTATATAAATTAAATGATGGAGATGTAGTTGCGTTTCGCTACACCTGTGATCTGGGTGCAGATATTGGTGCAGACTTTAATAATCCGGATAAAGCACTAAAAAGTATTTCCGCTGATCAAGGCATTTTAAATCCTATCTTTGCAGCGGAAACCGAAGACTATATTTTAACTTTGCCGGCTGGAACTCGAGAGATAATGATAACCCCTGCCGCTGCTAACGCTCTAAATAAAGTAACTATTGAAACAAATGATAGAATCTATCGCCCAATAGATAAAATACCTGTTGCAGAAGATCAGGTCATCACAATAACCTGTGCTGACAATATACATAGGATAACTATAGCCTTTTGCAGCAGCGATCAAGAATTTGCAAATATCGTAATAGCTCAAATAGAAGCACTTCCCGAGCTTAACGATATTACATTGGAACACAAAGCTCGCATAGAAGCCGTAAAACAATCTTATAACAAGCTGGCTGGTAAGCAAAAGGAGCTTGTTACAAATTATTCTAAATTGGAAGCGGCAGCAAGCAAAATAATCCAAATAGAAGAAGACAACCAAGCCAAAGCTAGTAATGTCATTGGATTGATTAAAGCTCTTCCTGCCCCGGAGCAGCTTACATTGGCACACAGAACACAAGTGGAAGCAGCCCGTTCAGCTTATAACAACCTGACACAGGAACAAAAGAAAATAGTAGGAGAACTAAACCTGGCAATATTGACAGCGGCGGAGGAAAAGATTGCCGAGCTATTGAACCCGACAGGAGCTATTGCTAAGAACTATTTTTACGATTTCCTGCTAAATAGCCTTGATTTTGAGATTGAGATAGGAAAAGAAAAAGAAATCATTATGCTGGATGTTCCGCGGGCAGGTCTTGATGATTATCAATTTAACCGGGACGATCTTATCATCGAAACGATAAAGGGAAAAGACATCATTAAAATTGAAAAATTTCAAAAAGATTTTGAGGAGCATTATAGATATAATATAGCAGGCCTAAAGGCAGGCGTGGCGGAAATAGAAGTTTCCTACCCGGATTTTAAGGGACAAAAGCCTATTGTTGTAGTCAATGTAATCGATAGTAAGGCTGATGGACCTGAGTTAAATACAGATATTAAATGCTCAAAATATGATATTCTGTACTTTACGGGAGATAGCTATGATCTAAGCTTTAATGTAGATACGGAAAGTGATGCTGTCGTCTCTGCATCAGTAAATGGGAAAAACTATGAAGCCGATGAGAGACGGTTTAATATAAAGCTAAGAGATGGTTATAATCCCATAGTCATTACAGCAAAAAATACCAAGGGAACGACTGTTAAGACATACAATCTCCGTGCAAAAAAGCTGGCCTACACTATTGAAAATAGTACTAGGCCAAATTTACAGGATTTTTATGTAGGGGATGTAATCAAAATTAGTTTCACAGGATTGGTAACCCCTGTACCTAAGATATCCAGAGTTTATAATCCTGCACATACCTATGCCATCTACAATTGCAATATGCCCAGGTACACTAGAGTGATGGGCGGAGGAAGCCAATATGATATTGCCACAGGCAATGAAATAGAGCTGGAGTTGACCGGTGCAGGAAAGTGGATGTTATCCGGTGGTCATATCTTTGAGAGTTGGTTTGGGGACCCACTGTACAGTGAAGACGTTTCGGTTCGCCCTCCCAACTTAGATGCCAAACAACCTGAGGATAGATTCTCTGCTTTACCGGACATTCATCTAACTGTAAAGGACAATCCAAACTATAAGCCTCAGGGCATATTTACGACGAGGGTTGAAAATAAGGAAGTGATTACTCCCGGAGATGAAGTGCATATAAGTATCCCGGACTTAAACATAGCAGCAATAGCCAAAGCGCACCCTAAGTCCAGCGGAGAATGGATGACCGATGAGATAATCCAATGCTTTACAATCTTTACGACAAATATTCCAGGGCTAAAAACCGTTAAATCAGCTGAGATAAAACAGCTTGAGGATCTGGAAAGATTAAAAACCATCAAGTTTATCGTACCCATTGATACACAGCCGGGCACTTATATGCTAAAAGGCGGATATGTATGGGTCAAA
The DNA here is from genome assembly GCF_058315355.1 of Lutispora sp. QWL-02. Classification (NCBI taxonomy): domain Bacteria; kingdom Bacillati; phylum Bacillota; class Clostridia; order Lutisporales; family Lutisporaceae; genus Lutispora; species Lutispora sp. QWL-02. The sequence continues at coordinate 3,278,175 of NZ_CM177762.1, read as the reverse complement.
TACGGCCCTGATTGGTGGACAAAAGAAAAAGATTATTTTGTGACAAAGATTCCTGATACGCCTATTGAAATAAAGGATCGCTCCTACGGTATAGTAGAGATTGGAAATATTAAGCTTAGAAATAGGCTGCTACAGGCCGTGGGAAAGGCAGGCGGCGATTTGACTAAGCACGAGCTCGCCTCTATTACAGGGGAGATAGATCTGTCTGGTTTAGATATCGATGACAGTGATATGTCTGTAATGAAATACTTAAAGGGTGTTTCTGCTATAAATCTATCGAACAACCCTGCTATTACCTCCTCTGTAGTAAATAAGGAAGCCTTTGATTGGACAAGCCTTAACAGCATTGATTTCAGCGGTTGTACCGGGATTGCAAAAATAGAAAAGGGTGCCTTTCAAGGAGCAAAAGCTTTAAAAGCAATTACCTTATCAGATACAGTCAAAAGTATTGAAGCCGAGAGCTTTAAGGACTGTGCTGACTTTGGGGGTTTAATCCTGCCGGATTCTATAGAAGCTTTGGGAGATAATGCTTTTAGTGGATGCAAAAAGCTTTTGTATTTGAAATTTCCGAATAATTTACAGAACGTTGGAAGATATCTTTTCTATAACTCGGGTCTTACTCTCTTAAATCTTAAAGATACAGCGTTTACTAAATCCAATACTAGCAGATGGTCACTCCCAGAAACGGCGGTTGTTCTTTATGCAGGACAAGATCCCAATTTATCTTTAAAATCAGCAACGATAAAGTTGGGCCAAGATAATTTAACCCTAACTCATGCCATTCCAGGGGCTGAAACTGTTATATGGGGCAGTCATGATATCACTGTTGCTGCTGTTGAGAATGGGATAGTAACAGCTGTGCAGCCGGGTGTTGCCTATATTTATGTCAAAACAGAGGATGACAGCCATAGCGATGTTTGTATAGTGACAGTAAAGGATACTGCCGGCGCAAGACTGAAAGAATTATCTTTCTCCAATATCGCTTTAAAGGAAAGCTTTGAACCATCAAGATATATTTATCATGCAGAAATATTAGGAGACACTAGAACTACAACGCTCACTGCTCATGCAGAAGAGGAAGGTGCAAAAATAGAAATAAACGGCGGAGAAGCAGTTGAAGGCACTTCTTCAAAGCCTATTGCTTTATTGCCTGGTGCCAACATAATCGTGATAAAGGTGACATCGTCAGATGGGAAGACTATCAAAAACTATAAAATAGGTGTGGATATGAAAGCTGTCGGCATAGGAGATAACTATATCGTTATTGCCAACCCTTTATTGCAAGAGAGGCTGGCTGTAGCCGCAGGCAAGGAAAGCGGATATATCGGGAAACTTACATTTAAGGAACTGGAAAGCATCAAGGGGACAATTGATTTGTCAAATGCCGTTATAAACGACAAAGATATGGAAGTCATGAAGTATCTTAAAGGTGTTTCAGGCATCGATCTATCAGGAAACACCGCCATTACATCAGAGTCAGTTAAAAAAGAAACCTTTGACTGGACAAAGCCTAAGAGCTTTGATTTTAAAGACTGCACAAGTATTACAGAGATAGCCTACAATGCCTTTAAGGGAGCTGCCAATCTTATACAAATAAGCTTGCCTGAGACAGTTGAAACAATTTTGGGATCAGCCTTTAATGGCTGCGAGAAACTCACTGCTATAAGTATGCCAGGAGTAACAAAGATAAATGGTCAAGCCTTTAAGGGCTGTTCTTCTTTGAAAGAAACAGGCATCACTATTTATGACGGGGTAGAAAAGCTGGATATTAGTGGTGATGATGTCTTTAGCGGCACAGGCTTTAAAGAATTACCGAAATTTATTTCCAAGGTAAAAGTGCTCCCAAATGGTATTTTCAGGGATTGCCTATATTTAGAAACTGCTATTATACCGGAGAGCATAACCCAAATTAAAAAAGATTGCTTCTGGAATTGCAGAAGCTTAAAAAATGTAGAGATACCAAGCAGCATGGCTGAAATAGGAGATAGCTGTTTTAACGGATGCAGCAGCTTAGAGTATATTAATATTCCCATCAATGTTATTAAACTCGGAAGCTATTTTTTCTCAAACTGTAATAATTTAAAGCATGTTGTGATCCAAAGCAATGTAAAAGAATTAGGATATAATTTTTTCAGTGGATCGCCTTCGCTGGCTTTTCTGGATTTAAGGAAGACATCCATTACAAGCTTAATTTCCGAGTGGGGCTATCCGTATAATTGGGGTATTCCAGCTTCTGCTGTTGTCCTGTTATCAGGAGAAAAGGATGCGGAGCTATCTGTGTCAGAGACAACTATAATTTTAGGGGACAAGAGCTTAAAGCTCACACATAAGATACCTGAGGGAAAAGCAGTTTTTTGGGGCAGCACCAATACTGATGTAGCAGTAGTCTCTGATGGCGTAGTGACAGGAAAAGGACTAGGCAATGCTACCATATACATCAAAGCAGAGGATGGCAGCTACAGCGGTACTTGCTATGTAAAGACCGTGGATACAGACATCGCTAAGCTAAAAGCATTATCGCTGTCTGATATTAGCTTAAAGGAAGCCTTTAGCCCATCAAGATACTTTTATACTGCCGATACAGGAGTTCATACTGCTTCAACCAAGGTAACGGCACAAGCAGCAGATGAAGGCGCTGCTATAAAAATTAATAATGAGGCAGCAACAGGCGGCAGTCCTTCGGGAGCTATACCTTTATCCTTGGGTACCAACACTATTGAGGTAAAGGTGACCACAGCCGAAACTACCAAGACATATACAATAGCTATCACTGTAAAAGATATATTTGAAGATGGTGATAAGGTTGTTATCGCTAATCATAAATTGCTTGAAAAGCTGGCAAGCGCTGCCGGGAAAGGAAGCGGCTACAAAGGCAAATTGTCAATGGGAGAACTTGCTTCCATTGCCGGAAGCCTAGATCTTTCTGATGCAAATATTATCAATGGAGATATGGCAGTAATGAAATATTTGAAAGGTGCTTCTGCCATAAATCTTTCAGACAACACTGCCATCACATCGGTAACTGCAAAAAAAGAAACCTTTGACTGGACAACTCCTAAAAATTTAAACTTTAGCGGCTGCACCGGTATAACTGAAATGGCTAAAGATGCTTTTCGTGAATGTACCTCATTGACAGGGATTACTTTGCCAAAGGCTGTTATCAGTCTCGGAGATGAGTTCTTTGCCGGCTGCACATCCTTAAAAGAAGCAGAGCTTCCGGGTTTAACAGATGATGGCCTTGGAAAGAGCTTGTTTAAAAACTGTACGTCCATAACAGATGTTGGAGATATAAAACTTCCTGAAACGGTAACATATCTTCCGGAAAAGTTTTTTGAAGGCTGCATTGGGATCACGCATGTGGAGCTTCCCAAGCATATCACCAGGCTGGGGGACGGCGTTTTTTATAAATGCACAGGAATTACAAAGACCGATATTTCGGGCATAAAGATCTTTGATAATGGAAATTGGGGTTTATTAAATGGATGCACAAGCCTTAAAAAAGTAATATGGCCCGAAGGAATAACCCTTGTACCCCAGAGCTTCTTTGCCGGCTGCACCGGTATAACTGAAATGGAGCTTCCCGACACCTTAGAAAGTCTTGGTCGATATGTTTTCGGCAATTGTAATGGAATTAAAGATCTGAGAGATATTAAAATGCCCGAGAGCATAACTCATTTGCCTAACGAATGCTTTGCGGGTTGTGATGGACTGACGAAGATCGAGCTTCCCGGACACATTAAAAGTCTTGGAAAGAACGTATTTAGAGACTGTACCAATATTACCGAAGCAGATATCTCCGGTGTAGAAGCAGAACTCGAATTTGGCTTGCTTTCAAACTGTACGAGCCTTAAAAAAGTGATACTTCCTCAAGGAATAACCAAGCTACCCGATTTACTTTTTAGAGGCTGTGCTGAATTAAGCTGCGTAGAGATTCCAGACAGCGTTACCGGTATAGGCAACCAGAGCTTTGGGTGGACTAAAAAACTTTATTACCTTGCTATCCCGGGTAGTGTTACTAAAATAGCTAATAATTGCTTTCTCGGTGCCGAAGGGCTTAATATCTTAGATTTGCGAGCCACGAGCTTTACTAAAGCGGATGGGAAATGGAAGGTACCCGCTGATAGCTTTATCCTTTTACCAGGAGCAGATGCTAAGCTAACTGCTGAAAAAAATGAGATACAAGCGGGAGAGAATTTAGCCATAGCACATAGCATTCCTTTAGACAAGGAAATAAAATGGCATAGCAGCAATCCTATGGTTGCCGGTGTTGAAAACGGTGTGGTGACAGGGTCAATGAAGGGTATCGCCTTTATTGCCGCAAAGGCCGATGATGATAGCTACAGCGGCATTTATAAGGTGACAGTTGTATCGGGAAATGAGGATCCTAAGGATCATGAAGCTGCTAATAAAGTTATTGACAAAATAACTGCTTTGCCGGCGGCAGATAAGTTAACCCTTGAAGATAAGGGCTTAGTAGAAGCTGCAAGAAAAGCATATAATGCATTGACTGAAGAACAGAAAACGCTTATTATAAACCTCGATAAACTCGTAGCAGCAGAAAGAAGGATAGCTCAATTAGAAGAGGAGAATATTGATAAAGTACCGCCTGTTATTACAGCAACGGTAAAGAATGAAACAGTAAATACGGGCTTATACAAATTTACTGCCGGTGCAACAGATGATAAAGATGGCAGTGTGGATGTCGTTGTAAAGCATAATGACAAGAAAGTAGAAGCTAAAGACCAATACTATGAAATAACTTTACGGCCCGGAGTGAACAAAATTGAGATTTTTGCTTGGGACAAGGCAGGGAATGAAGCAAAACAAACTTATACTATAAACTATGAAATACAACAAACTTATGCGGTGACTTTTGAAACAACTCCCAAAGAGGCAAGAGTAATTGTAAAAGATAAAGAAGGCAATGAGGTTAAAGCAGAAAAAGACAAAACCTATAGATTAAAGTCCGGGAAATACAGCTACACGGCAAGTGCCTCAGGCTATAATACGAAGACGGAAGCCTTTGCTGTTATGGACGAATCCAAAACGATTAGAGTGGACTTAATAAAATCCAATAGCGGAGGCAATGGCGGCAAAGATAATAGCAGCAGCGGCGGCAGCGGAAAAGAGAAAAGCACTGGGAGTAATAATTCTGCAGAAAAGAAAGAAAAAGTTAGTATAACAGGAGGCACACTAACTCCTTTGGCAGCAATAAAAGACAATGTTGCAATTGCAGCATTAAGCAGCAGTGATGTCAAAGAAGCATTAGAATCACTAAAGAAAGGCGAAACATATACTCTTAAAATTGACCTTACAAAGACTCCCAGGGCAAATGGGTATCAAGTTTCATTTGACAAAGAAGCTTTCAAAGACCTTAAAGGATCTGATTTGGATAAAATCAATATTGCTACACCTGCAGGAGACATGCAGATAGGTATTGATACTCTTAGAAGCTTTAGCCAAAATACCTCTGATGATGTTGCTATCAACATCAATAACCAAATCTCTTTTGATGGCAAACATAGTTTAAAGCATGCGATCAATGTAGCTATTATTGCTGGAGGCAGGGAAATAAAAAGCCTTCAAGGCAATAAAATCAATTTGGAATTGCCTTGCAACCTAAATAGCAATGAGGATACAAATGCCATTGTAGGTGGAAAAATTGTTAATGGTGAATTCCATATAATAAAAGGAGCTAAATATAAGGACAATAAGCTAAGCATGCAAATTGAAGAACTTGGCATCTATGGAATCAAATATAACCCTGTTGAATTCAGCGACACAATAAATCACTGGGCCAAAGACAGCATAAACTATTTAGCAGCCAGAGGGATCATCAAGGGCACCGGCAAAAATACTTTTAATCCGAATAAAACCTTGAGCCGTGGTGAATTTATTCATATGCTGGTCAATTCCATTGATTATATAGAACTGTCTGATGCTAAAGCTGAAAGCTTTGAAGATGTGTCAGAAGGACAATGGTATACAGATAGCATCAAGTGGGCTGCGGAACATAAAGTCATTAAAGGCTATGATAATGGTAAATTTGGAGTAAATGATCTCATTACCAGAGAACAAATGGCAGTAATACTGGTGAATTTTGCTGAAGCAACAGGCTTAACTCTTGGCGAAATAAAGGGAAAGACAGGTTTTTCTGATGAGGGGAATATCTCATCTTATGCTGGAGCCGCTGTAAAATCCATAGCAAGCTCAGGGATCATGAGAGGAAAAGGCAATAATGAGTTTGCCCCGAAGGATAATGCTACCAGAGCTGAAGCGGCTGCTTTATTGCACAGAATATATAATTAACATTAAACTGTTATGATGGGAGCAATCTGCGGAAATCCATATTTCCCCAGATTGCTCTCGAAGGTTATCAAAAGCAGTCTAAATGAAGTACTTTTGCCGTGGCTTAACCAATACGATCTATTGCTAAGCATTACCTAAAAGGGTATAATGTTAATTGGAAAAATAAATAGTTCAGGCAGGCAGCATCTCTGTCATTGGGATGGAATGCTTTAATAGGGAATCCGGTGAAAGTTCGGAACGGTCTCGCCACTGTGAATAGATTATCTCATGATAATTTAAAGTCAGACACCTACCTGTATGAAAGTCACTATTTAACCTACGATGTATAGGGAGGTGAGCAGCTGATATATAGAGATTATATATATTCTTCAAGCATCCTTATCAAAAGAGGATGTTTTTTATTTGCCAGAGATTATTATTTGCTAAATGAGGTGAAAAAATGAATAACAATAAAGAATTTTTATTCAGCGAATTTGAGAGAACCAGCTTTGACGCCTGGAAGGAGGAAGCTGTGAAGCTTCTTAAAGGGAAGCCTTATGAGAAGGCTTTGCTTACTAAAACTTATGAAGGTATAGTATTGAACCCGATATATACGCAGGAGGATTTTGAAGATATTTCTCACATTGATGCATATCCCGGTTTTGCGCCTTATGTTAGAGGAACTAAAGCAGACGGCTATATTGCAAAGCCGTGGGATATTTGCCAGGAGATTGATGCAGGCCACCCTGAGGCCTTCAATGAAATTCTTCTGCATGATTTATACAGGGGCCAGACAGCCATAGGCATCGTGCTTGATAAAGCTTCACGGATAGGCGTTGATCCGGATGAAGGCGGAGATCTGCCTATTGGCAATAGAGGATTGTCATTATCTACATTGGAGGACGTAGAAATACTTCTTGATAAGATAGTGCTTGAAATTTTGCCGATATACGTGAACACAGGTGCTAACCCGCTGCCCCTTATATCTTTGCTGGGTGGTTATATGAAAAAGAATCATATTGACTATTATAAGCTCAACGGCTGCATTGGCGCTGATCCCTTGGGCGAATTAGCTAAAGAAGGCTCTCTTCCGCTTTCTCTGGGAAGAGCCTATGATCTGATGGCACAGCATACAAGCTGGGCTGCCCTGAATGCACCGGCTTTAAGAACTATTTTGGTTGAGAGCAGCGCTTATCATGAAGGCGGATGCGATGCCGTACAGGAACTGGCTTATTCCATTGCCACCGGAGCGGAATATATAAAAGAGATGCTTGAAAGAGATATGAATATAGATCAGGTTGCGCCTAAAATGGCCTTCGGATTCTCCTTAGGCTCAAATTTCTTTATGGAGATTGCAAAGATCAGGGCTGCAAGAATGCTTTGGTGCCAAATAGTAAGAGCCTACGGAGGAAACAAAGAATCTCAAAAAATGTTTATTCATGCTAAAACTTCCTCCTGGACAAAGACGGTATATGATCCTTATGTCAATATGCTTAGGAATGCGTCTGAAGCATTTTCAGGAGCTATTGCAGGGGTTGACAGTATGCACGTCGCTTCTTTTGACGAGGCTGTCCGGGAATCTGATGAGTTTTCAAGGAGAATCTCGCGAAATGTACAAAACATTCTTCAAGATGAGTGTCATTTTACTCAGCCCATTGACCCGGCAGGAGGATCCTGGTACATTGAAGCCCTTACACGGCAGGTTGCTGAAAAAGCCTGGAGCCTTTTCCAGAAAATCAGCGGGTCTGGAGGCATATATGAAGCTTTGAAAGCAGGAACGCTGCAAAAAGTCATTGAGGACAAATATGAAGAAAAATTTACTGCTATGTCTAAGAGAACTCATGTATGGGTAGGAACAAACATGTATCCCAATTTGTCTGAAGAAAAGCTGACGCCCAGGAGCATAGATTATAGCCGGTTCAGAAAAAAACGCATTCAGGAAGTGCAAGATTACAGGTTGTCAAAAGACATGTTCATGCTTCTTGACGCTCTGATCCAATTGAATATGAGTGACATAGAATTGGTGGATAACGGTATAGAAGCTGTACTGGCAGGTGCAACATTAGGAGATATTTCCGAAATAACTTCAGATGGCGTAGTACATGCAGAGCATATAAAGCCTGTCAAGAGACAACGTGGTGCCGAACGCTTTGAGCATTTGCGGATGCGTTCGGAAGAAATCAGGAAGAGTCACGAAGATGCGTTAAAAGTATTTCTTTTCAATATGGGGCCTATTCCACAGCATAAGGCGAGAGCAGACTTCTCAGCCGGCTTCTTTGAGACTGGCGGATTTGAAGTGCTCAAAAACAATGGTTTTGAAAGCATAGATGAAGCTGTGGAAGCAGCATTAGAATCTAAGGCCTCTATTGGCATCATATGCTCCACGGATGATACTTATTCTGAGCTTGTACCCGCTATTGCGCAAAAAGTTAAAGCCTTAAAACCCGAATTCAGATTGATAGTTGCTGGAAAGCCTGCAAAGGAGCTGGAGCCTGAATACCGGGCTGCCGGGGTGGATGACTTTATATTTTTAGGAGCCAACTGTTATGATATTCTGAAGGGAATTCAAAAGGAGATGGATAGCAATGATTAATCATCCCGACTTTTCAAAGCTAAAGCTGGATACCACAGGGGAAGCTTCCTCCCGGGAAGCCTGGGAGGAAGCCTTTAGATATTCTGCCGGCCAGAAGCCTGAAAGCTATGATTGGACTACAAATGAACAAATAAAAGTAAAGGCATTATATACAAGAAGCGAATATTCAGATTTTGAGCATTTAGGCTTTACCGCCGGTGTGCCGCCTTATCTGAGAGGGCCTTATGCAACCATGTATGTGACCAGGCCCTGGACCGTTCGTCAATATGCCGGTTTCTCCACCGCTGAAGAAAGCAATGCCTTTTACAAAAGAAATCTGGCGGCGGGTCAGAAGGGTCTTTCTATTGCATTCGATCTTGCGACTCACAGGGGCTATGATTCCGACCACGAAAGAGTAGTAGGAGACGTAGGCAAGGCAGGAGTTGCAGTCGATTCCATGCTGGATATGAATATTCTTTTTGACAGCATTCCCCTTAATAAAATGTCTGTTTCAATGACCATGAATGGTGCGGTTTTACCCGTGCTGGCTTTTTATATAGTAGCGGGAGAGGAACAGGGTGTTCCGAAGGAAAAGTTGTCCGGTACTATACAGAATGATATATTAAAGGAATACATGGTAAGGAACACCTATATTTATCCTCCGGAAATATCCATGAGGATTATTGCGGATATATTTGCTTATACATCCAAGCATATGCCCAAGTTTAACTCAATTTCTATATCCGGCTACCACATGCAAGAAGCCGGGGCAACAGCCGATATAGAGCTGGCTTATACATTGGCCGACGGTTTGGATTATATAAGAGCGGGGATAAAGGCAGGCATTGATATTGATGCCTTTGCACCAAGGCTATCCTTTTTCTGGGCTCAGGGCATGAATTATTTTATGGAGATTGCCAAGATGAGAGCTGCCAGAATGTTATGGGCAAAAATAGTTAATGGTTTTAATCCAAAGGATATGAAATCCTTGGCTCTCCGAACACATTCCCAGACATCCGGATGGTCTTTGACGGAGCAAGACCCCTTTAATAATGTGACACGAACATTGATTGAAGCCATGGCAGCATCTTTAGGGCATACCCAGTCTCTTCACACCAATGCCCTTGATGAAGCCATCGCCCTGCCTACGGATTTCTCTGCACGGATTGCAAGAAACACTCAGCTCTATCTGCAGGATGAAACAATGATCTGCAAGGTTATAGATCCCTGGGGCGGTTCTTATTATGTGGAAAGGCTGACCCACGAGCTGGCAAGGAAGGCCTGGAATCATATTCAGGAAGTTGAAGAATTAGGTGGAATGGCAAAGGCTATTGAGACCGGATTGCCAAAGATGAGGATAGAAGAAGGTTCTGCAAGGCGGCAGGCAAAAATTGACTCTGCCAAGGAAGCTATTATAGGTGTTAATAAGTATCGTCTAGATCACGAGGATCCTATAGAGATATTGGAGATTGATAATACGGCGGTTCGGGAGGCTCAAATAAAAAGGCTTCAGAAGCTTAAAGCTAATAGGGATGAAGCAAGGGTACAGGCAGCTTTGGCGGCAATAACAAAAGCAACGGAATCGGATGAAGGGAATCTGCTGGAGCTTGCCGTAGAAGCGGCAAGAGCCCGTGCCAGCCTTGGAGAGATATCCTATGCCATAGAAAAGGTAAAAGGAAGGCATCAAGCCGTTATCCGCTCAATTTCCGGTGTTTACAGCTCAGAATATGCTAAGAGGGATGATGTTGAAAAAGTGAAGCGGTTGACGGATCAATTTGAAGAGCATGAAGGGCGCAGACCCAGAATCTATATAGCAAAGATGGGGCAGGACGGACATGACCGGGGAGCCAAGGTGGTGGCCACAGCTTATGCGGATTTGGGATTTGACGTGGACATAGGTCCGCTGTTTCAGACCCCTGCCGAGGCAGCCAAGCAAGCCGTAGAAAATGACGTTCATATAGTGGGCATGAGTTCGCTGGCTGCAGGCCATAAAACACTGCTGCCTCAGTTGGTGGAAGAACTTAGAAAATTAGGCCGTGAAGATATAATGATCATTGCAGGAGGGGTTATTCCCGCTCAGGACTACGACTTCCTCTATGCTCATGGGGCATCCTTGATCTTTGGGCCTGGCACTATTATCACTGTTAGTGCAGAAAAAATGATAAAGGAGCTTAACCGGAGGTTAGGATATGGTGAAAAAGATGGAAGCCAATAGCAAAAAACCAGAATGGGTTCCGGAAGATGCCAAAGATGAATATGCAACAAAAGTTTTGGAAGGCGTTATAGGAGGCCATGACGGCATGATGTATTCGAAAACGGTTGCCCACACCATATCTCCATCATCTCTTAGAAAGCAATTAACAGTCGATGATTACTTTGAAGGTATTATGAATGATGACCGGACTATTATGGCGAGAGCCATCACCCTTATAGAGAGCAATGCTTCCCGGCATTTTGACCAGGCACAAGAGCTGCTTTTAAGGCTCCTTCCTTATACAGGAAAGTCAATACGGGTAGGTATTACAGGGGTGCCGGGAGCAGGAAAGAGCACTTTTATTGAAGCTCTGGGAATGCACCTTTGCCGGAATGGCTATAAGGTAGCGGTGTTGGCCGTAGATCCAAGCAGTTCGGTTACAAAAGGCAGCATTTTAGGCGACAAGACTCGTATGGAAGAACTTTCGAGAGAAAAAAATGCTTTTATAAGGCCGTCTCCGTCCGGCGGAATGCTGGGAGGCGTCGCGCGCAAAAGCCGTGAAACGATGATGCTGTGCGAAGCCGCCGGCTTTGACGTATTGCTTATTGAAACAGTAGGAGTTGGGCAAAGTGAAGTGACGGTACGTTCAATGGTTGACTTTTTTCTTCTTATACTTATCACGGGAGCAGGAGATGAGCTTCAGGGCATGAAAAAAGGAGTTATGGAGTTGTGTGATGCAATACTTATCAACAAGGCAGACGGGGACAACAAGATAAAAGCCATGGCAGCCAAGGCAGACTACAATAAAATACTGCATTATCTTAGGCCGGCTACGGAAGGATGGGTTCCCCAGGCTTATACATGCTCTGCGTTATATAATGAGGGAATATCGGATATATGGAATAATATCCTAAGCTTTGAAAAAGCGACAAATGATTCAGGAGTTTTTGGCGAAAGAAGGAAGAATCAAACGGTTGACTGGGTATTTACACTGGTTATGGATCAGCTGAACCAACGATTTTTAAACCATGAGGGCATAAAAAACATCATGCCTCAAATAAAAAAAGAGCTTGTAGAAGGAAATATATCTCCTACACATGCGGCCACACGCCTATTAAATATATTTGACACAAAATAACGTAATTTATGCTATCTAAAGTATATCAAATTCTGACTTTATAGATAATGAAATTTTGAATTTTGTGAATCATATTATCGTTGAAGAATAAATCTCCCTATGATACAATAAAATTGAAAATTTAATAATGAACTTCAGGTTCTTTAAGATTAATAGGGAAAACGGTGCAAAGCCGTTGCAGCCCCCGCTACTGTAATCGTGTACGAAATCAGCCTTATACCACTGGATTTATCCGGGAAGGTGTTGAAAGTAGAATGATGCGAAAGCCAGGAGACCTGCCTGATTGTTTAAACCAAGTGACCTTCGGAGGGAAGGAAAAGCTTTTATTTTTATGTCTGTTTAGTGCATATAATGCTTGATAAAAATCCCTGATCTCCTAAGATCAGGGATTTTTAATTCTTAAAAGTAAATGAGGGGTGAATTTATGAAAAGGAAAAAAACAGTATTTATCTCAATTCTATTTCTAATGACCTTTGCGCCGGCCATTACCCATGCTATGCATATCATGGAAGGCTTTTTGCCGGCTAAATGGGCTATATTATGGTCTGCTGCAGCAATTCCTTTTATGGCATTAGGCTTGAAAAATGTTAATGCCATCATTAAAGGGGAGCCCAATAAAAAAGTTCTTTTAGCTTTGGCAGGAGGCTTTGTGTTTGTCTTATCGGCGTTGAAGATACCGTCGGTGACCGGAAGCTGCTCCCATCCGACAGGAGTAGGCTTAGGGGCTATTTTGTTCGGCCCTACGACTATGACGGTTATAGGCCTTATAGTGCTTGTTTTTCAAGCCTTGCTTCTAGCACATGGCGGATTGACAACTTTAGGAGCTAATACTTTTTCTATGGCAGTAGCCGGGCCCATAGTATCCTACGGGATTTACAAGGTTTTGAATAAAAGAAATGTGAATACGACCTTTACAGTATTTTTAGCCGCTGCTGTAGGAGATCTTTTTACCTATGTGGTTACAGCTTTACAGCTATCATTGGCCTTCCCGGACCCCGTGGGCGGACTCATGAGCTCGCTGGGCAAATTCCTGACAGTATTTGCAGTGACTCAGATTCCCCTTGCCATAGTAGAAGGTATACTAACGGCTATTGTTTACAATCTATTGGCTGAATACAGCAAGGAAGGAGTGATCAGTCTTGATGCATTCAAATAAGAAAAATTTATTGCTTTTTATATTAGCGGTAGTTATCATCATTACTCCTCTGGTGATTCATAAGAGTGCTGAGTTTGGAGGCGCTGATGGGCAGGCGGGAGATGTGATTTCAGAGATTGCCCCGGAGTATGAGCCTTGGTTTGAGAGCCTTTGGGAGCCTCCTAGCGGTGAGATAGAGAGCTTATTGTTTTCTTTGCAGGTAGCAATAGGAGCGGGCATTATTGGCTATATCTTCGGAGCTATGAAGGAGAAAAGGAAAGTTGTTAATAATAGATAAATATGCTTACACAAATAGATTAACAAATTTTAATCCTATGGCAAAATTTATTTTTGCCATAGGAGCTTTAGTTATTGCGGTGGCTATAGATAATTTATATATAAACCTGCTCATATTTCTTTTAATGATGTTTTTTACTATTTTTGCAGCCAAGATACCGGCAGGTAAATATATGAAAATTATAAGCATACCCTTTTCTTTTTTAATCGTAAGCATCACTACTATATTGATGAGCTTGTCTTATAAGGATGTATTTATTTTCAGCATAAAGATAAAAGACATCTATATAGGCATTACCGAATATTCTATTCACCAATCGGTGAAAACCATGATGAGAGTATCAGCATCTTTAGCCTCAACCTTTTTTTTGGCCCTTACCACATCCTTGTACGATATCATTCGAGTGTTGAAAAAATTAAAGCTGCCCAATACTTTGATTGAGCTGTTTGCTCTGATTTATAGAGCCATATTCATTTTTTTAGAAGAAGCTAAGGAAATCTATGATGCTCAAGAGATGAAATTTGGATATGAGGGCTTTAAAAATAGCTGTAATTCTGCAGCTTTGCTTATAAAGTGCTTATTGCTGAAGATTTTAATCAGATATAAGGATATGACCATATCTTTAGATAGCAAATTATATGATGGCGAATTTAGGACGGGTGATTAAATGATTAAAGTAAAGTCCTTATGCTTTAAATACGAAGACGGCACAAAGGCATTAAATAATATAAACATAGATCTGGGCAAAGGCAAAGTAATCGGGCTCATAGGATCAAACGGCTCCGGTAAATCCACTCTTTTCCTTAATATGATAGGAATTTTAAAGCCCGATAGCGGACATATAGAATACAAGGGTTCGGTTCTCAAATATGATAAAAAATTTCTCAGGGAATACAGGAAAAAGGTGAATATTGTGTTTCAAGAGCCGGATAAACAATTATTTTACCCAAATGTATTTGATGATGTAGCCTTTTCTTTGAGGAATATGGGAGTTTGTGAGGGTGAGGTCAAATTAAGGGTCAAGGCTGCTTTAAACCAGGTTAGTGCCTATGATCTGAAGGAGAAGCCTATTCATTTCCTAAGCTATGGACAAAAGAAAAGAGTAGCAATTGCAGGCGTGTTGGCGATAGATACGGATATCATATTAATGGATGAACCTACTAACGGATTAGATCCACATATGACCGGCGAAATGAAAAAAATCATTAAAGAAATAAGCAAGGATAAGATCATTGTAATTTCCAGCCATGATATGGACATGATTTATGAAATTTGCGATTATGTCTATATATTGGCTAAGGGAGAAGTTTTAGGAGAGGGAAAAACCCAGGAGGTGTTTTCACACAGAGAACTTTTGGACAGGGCATTTTTAGAAAGGCCTTGGCTTGTAAAAATCCATGAAGGATTGGGATTGCCTCTGTTTAAAAATGAAGACCAGTTATTTAATTATGGTGAAGGGAGAACAAAAGCATGAAGAAGGGCATTATAGTTGCAAGCTTTGGTACTACTTATGAGGTTACGAGAAAGCTGTGCATAGAGAGCATTGAAAAGATGGTTGAAGAAAAATATGAGGATTATCTGGTGCTTAGGGCTTTTACCTCTGAAATAGTCAGGAGCATATTAAAAGATAGAGACGGCCTGAATATCTATAATCCTATAGGAGCATTAAACAGGATGAAGGAATTGGGCATAAAAGAAATCTTTATACAATCCCTTCATATTATTCCCGGCTATGAATACGAAAAGATAGTAAAGCAGGTTGAAGATTTTAAAAAGGAAAATGAAGGCTTCATAATATCTGTTGGAAAGCCCTTGCTCTATGAGGACTATGATTTTCGCAAGGTTATAGAAGGCTTAGAGGCTGAGAGCATATTGGGGGAAAAGCCTGTTGTATTTATGGGCCATGGTACGGAGCATGGTTCCGATGAAGCCTATATAAAGCTTGAGAAGCTGTTTGCAGATAAGGGATGCGGGGAGGTTTTTATAGGAACAGTGGAGGGAGCGAAAACTATAGGGGATATCATAGCTCAATTAAAGGGTAGGAATATAAAAAAGGTTATGCTAAGACCCTTTATGCTGGTGGCAGGAGACCACGCCATAAATGATATGGCATCGGAGGATGAGGATTCCTGGAGGAATAAGCTTTTGGACAATGGCATAGAAGCGGAAATAGGACTTTCTGGCCTTGGAGAAATCAGAGCAGTCAGGGATTTGTTTTTAGAGCATTTAGAGGCTGTAATAAATAGTTAGTTGGGAGGAATAGTCATGAAACAAAAAAGAGTAATTGCAGTAATAATCGCTGTATTAGTATTAAGCTTGCTGGGCGGATGCGATATCAATCAAGGAAAGCCGGCAAATTCCGGCGGAAATGAGGGAGCAGGGGAAAGCGTTAAGGAAGAATATGGAGTGAAAATCAATAAGGATAGTGTTACCTATACTGACGGGAGAGATCAGGAGGTTACCCTAAAGAAACATCCTCAGAGAGTAGTTTGCTTGTTCACCTCTTATTTGGAGATATGGGATAAAGCAGGAGGCAAGGTCATAGGAAGGATAGAAGATGCATCGGAAAAACCCGTTGAAGGGGCAAAGGATGCGGAAGTCGTAGGGAACCTGGGAGCCCCAAGCCTGGAGAAGATTATTGCATTAGAGCCGGATCTGGTAATATTGAATGCAAATTCAAAAATCAATATGGAATTGGTTCCTGCACTGGAACAAAACAATATTGGAATACTGGCTATGAATTTTTTTGTGAAAGAAGATTACTTCAAGATAGTAAGGCTTTTTACTGCATTAACGGATAGAGAAGATCTATACAATGAATATAGCTTGAAAGTAAAAAATGATATAGAGCGTATTATTAACAAAGCACCAAAGGATAAAGGCTATACAGCATTGCTTATGATGGCCAGTGCAAAGAGCATAACGGTGCGGGACTCTTCTACCTATGTAGGACAAATGCTTAAGGACTTGAATGTCGAGAACATATCCGACGGCTCAGACCTCACCACGGACGCGAAGGTTTTCAGCATGGAAACCATATTGGAGAGGGATCCTGATTTTATATTTGTACAGGTGACAGGTAGGGATCAAAGCAAGGTCTTTGAAAAGCTTAAAAAAGATGTAGAATCAAATCCGGCTTGGGCATCCTTAAAAGCGGTAAAGGAAGGAAGATATATTTTTCTGCCCAAGGAGCTTTATATGTACAAAGCTAATCACAGATATGCTGAGGCTTATGAGGGTCTTGCCAAAATGATATATCCGGAAGTGTTTAAGTAAATTAAATGACTCGTTGTGCTGCTCTGAATCAACTAGCACAACAGATTATATAAGGAGAATATAGTTGATGGGCAATAGAAAAGAAAGAGCCAACAAAGCTTTAATATTACTGGGGTTTGTGCTTTTGTTTATTGTAAGCTTTTTTATCAGTATTGGAAATGGTGCGGTTAAAATTTCCCCATTAGAGATTGTAAAGGCGATTTTCTTCCAAAAGGATTCAATGCACTATCAGGTGATATGGAATGTGAGATTGCCTAGAACTATAGTTGCTGCTTTGGTAGGGGTTTGCTTATCCCTGTCGGGCGCTATACTTCAAGGCATAATGAGAAACCCCCTGGCAGGTCCCAATATCATTGGGGTGTCCTCAGGGGGAGGACTTATGGCTTTAATAATATTGATATTATTTCCCAAATATTATTATCTGGTGCCATTAGGAGCTTTTACAGGTGCCCTTATGGCCACGTTATTCATATATGGATTGTCTTGGAAGGAGGGAGTTCATCCTACCAGATTGATATTGGCAGGAGTCGCCGTGTCTTCCCTTTTAAATGCAGGAATAAACGGGCTCATCACCTTTTTCCCAGATAGGGTAGCAGGGGTGATAGGCTTTATGGTGGGAGGCTTATCTGCAACTACCTGGATACAGGTGAGGACGATCATACCCTATGCCTTGGCAGGAACGGCTCTGGTGCAGTTGCTGCCCCAAAGGCTCAATGTACTGATGCTGGGGGATGAGGTAGCTACTGGCTTAGGCCTTAATGTGGAAAAAACAAGGTTTGCCTTTATAATACTTTCCTCTCTGCTGGCAGGCAGTGCTGTGAGCGTAGTAGGCATGCTGGGCTTTGTGGGGCTTATCGTACCTCATATGGCCAGATTATTTATTGGCTCCGATTATAAATATCTGTTTCCGACAGCATTTTTTCTGGGCGGATCCATAGTAATGCTTTGCGATACCCTTTCAAGAGTGTTGTTCGCGCCTGCGGAGATACCCGTAGGCATAATAATGTCTGCACTTGGAGCGCCCTTTTTCCTATATTTGCTCAGAAAAAAGGAGGCTGTGAGATAGATGGGGTTAGAAGCACTGGATATTCATGTAAAATATGGTCAGAAAGAGATATTGAATTCTGTATCGCTTAAAATCAACGATGGTGAAATAACGACGATCATAGGGCCTAACGGCTCAGGGAAATCAACATTAATAAAAGTTTTGTCGAGATGTTTAAGTCCGTGGAAAGGCTCGGTATACCTGGACGGAAAGAATTTAGAAGATATAGGAACAAAGAAAATAGCCGAGAAGCTGGCGGTATTGCCTCAAATACGGCATTTATCCTCGGATATAACAGTGGAAGAGCTGGTCGCTCATGGGAGATACCCTCATTTGGGATTCAGGCAGAAATTGAGGAAAGAGGATAGGGAAATAATTGAGTGGTCTATGATCAAAACCGGCTTGATGGAATTGAGATATCGTCATGTAGTTACATTGTCGGGAGGGGAGAAGCAGAGAGCCTGGATGGCTATGACTTTGGCCCAAAAAACCGGAATACTTATTCTTGACGAGCCTACCACATTTTTGGATATATCGTATCAATTGGAAGTGCTGGAGCTCATTAAAGAACTCAATGCATCATTGGGGTTAACGGTAATAATGGTGCTCCATGATCTAAATCAAGCTGCCAGATACTCTGATAATATACATGTGCTGGACAGAGGAAGAATATGTGAATGGGGGCCTCCTGATAAAATATTGAGAAGCGATTTGATCAAAAGGGTTTTTAAAATACAGGCTCATATATATGAGGATGACATAAACCAATGCTTATATTTTATTCCGGAAAAGAGGGTGTAAAAATTTATGGAAATGATCATGATAACCGCTCCCTCCAGCGGTATGGGGAAAACATTGATAACCCTGGGCATAATAAGGGCGTTAAAAAAGAGACAATTCAATGTTTCGGGTTTCAAGACAGGACCGGACTTTATAGATACCAGGTATATAGCTGAGGCTTCCGGCAAGAGGGCAGGGAATCTGGATATGCATATGCTGGGAACCAATGGCGTTAAAGAGGCTATAGCTATGAATAAGGGGGATATAGGCATCGCAGAAGGCGCCATGGGATATTTTGACGGCATGGGCAGCGGTTTTGAAAACTCCGGCTATGACATATCAAAGCTGCTGGATATAAATGCAATCTTAGTATATACACCCAGGGGTGAAATGTTTTCTGCCATACCTAAAATAAAGGGAATGGCAGACTTTCCCGGTTCCAGGATCAAAGGAGTCATATTAAACAAGGTGAGCAAGGCTATGTATGCTCTTTTGAAAGAAAAAATAGAGGAATATATAAATATCAAGGTGCTGGGCTATTTGGAAGAGGATAAAGCTTTAGAAATAGAGAGCAGGCATTTAGGCTTGATTCAAAGCATCGAGATAGGTGAAACAAATGGAATAATAGAGAAAGCTGCAGAGAATATAGAAAAGAATATAAATCTGGAAGAAATAATAAAGCTCTGCCGCAGGGTAGAGCTGCCTGAATACATTTATCCCCAAAGAAGAAATATTAAGGTGGCCATTGCTTACGACAAAGCCTTTTCCTTTTATTACGGAGAAAACCTGAACCTTTTTGAAAACACCTGCCGGGTGGAATATTTCTCTCCCATTGAGGATAAGAAGCTCCCTCAATGCGATTTGCTATATTTGGGAGGAGGCTATCCGGAAGTCTATAAGGAGGAGCTTTCTATAAATCATGAAATGAGAAAAGCTGTAAAGGATAAGGCGGAAGCCGGAGGCTTTATATATGCAGAAGCGGGAGGATTGATGTATCTTGCCGGGAGCATAGAGCAAAGCCTCATGTGCGGGGTCTTTGAAGGCAGGTCTGCCATGACGGACAGGCTTCAGCGATTTGGATATGTAAATATTGAGCTTGGCGAGGATTGCAGCTTGGGTAGAAAAGGAGACCTCATAAAAGGCCAGGAATTTCATAAATCCGTTGCAGAGATCAATGGGAAAGAGATTTTCTATATAAGGAAGCCTATGGGCAAGGGAGAATGGAAATGCGGATACAAATACAAAAATGTATTTGCAGCATATCCGCATATAAATTTTTTAGGCAATATGAAAGCCTTTAATCATCTGCTGGATACTATAGAAAAAGAATATTCAGAATGAAGTCTCGTTCAATGTGAATGGACTTAGAGTTTGTTAGTTTTGACGCAACCCTATGCAAGCTTACAAAGTCTTAGTCTCGGAACTTTCGCAATCGTTATCAGTTAGAACAACCAAACTACTAAAATTAATTATTCCAGGAAAATCGACTGTGAATAGTAACAAAAGAAATATATAGGGGGTGATCGAATTGTATATGAAGGACCCGATGGGGATTGAGAATAAAAGCATGGATATAATCAAGGAAGTCATGAGCGATACTTCCTTCTCGAAAGAGGAAAGCATAGTGGTAAAGAGGATGATCCACACCACTGGAGATTTCGATTACAGGAAGATAGCGGTTTTTCAAAAGAATTTTGTAAATCAGGCCTTGAACAGCCTAAAGAGAGGCGGAATCCTGTTTACCGATACAAAGATGGCTCATATGGGAATAAATAAGAAAGCACTGACCAAAGCAGGCTGCGAGGTAAAGTGCTTCATAGATGATGAAGGGGTGGCAGAGGAGGCCAAAAGGATGAATACCACCAGATCGGCCTGTGCGGTGGAAAGGGCTGTTTCTGAGGGGATAGATATGTTCATCATAGGAAATGCGCCTACGGCTCTTTTCAGGCTGCTGGAACTGGCAGAGGAAGGAAGGGTTAAGCCCCAATTTATCATAGGAGTGCCTGTGGGCTTTGTCGGCGCCGCCGAATCCAAGGAATGTTTAAGGGCATTTGGACTGCCTTCCATATCTACTGTTGGCACAAAAGGCGGCAGCAATGTAGCAGCCTCTATAGTCAACGCACTGCTCTATATGGCGGTGGGGCGATGATGGAGGATATATACATAATAAAAGAAGGAAAAGAGCTGAGATGCGGATATACCACAGGCAGCTGTGCCGCAGGAGCAGCTAAGGCAGCGGCTCTTATGCTGGAGAGGAATGAGATAATAGAATATGTGAAAATAGATACTCCTGCAGGAATTCCATTAAGGCTTAAGGTGAATAATCAAGAAATTCATGGAGGTTGGGCATCCTGCTCTATCACAAAGGATGGGGGAGATGATCCGGACTCAACGGATGGAATGGAAATACACGCTTTGGTTAAAAAGAGAGGAGACGGCTTGAATGTCATAGATGGGGGGCAGGGCATAGGACGGATCATGAGGAAGGGCTTGTTCGGCAATGTAGGTGAAGCTGCCATCAATCCTGTCCCAAGGCAGATGATAGACAAAGAGGTGAGCGAAGTTTCAAAAAGCGGCTATGATATAACCATATATGCGCCTAAAGGGGAGGAAATAAGCCGCAAAACCTATAATAAAAATATAGGCATAGAGGGCGGCATATCGATAATAGGCACGAAAGGCATAGTCTATCCCATGTCTGAGGATGCCCTGATAAAAACCATATACCTTGAAGTCGATATGATAGAAGAAAAATACGGTAAGGATAATATAATACTGGTGCCGGGGAATTACGGTGAAAAAATAGCAGACTCATTGAATATGAAAGAGTCAAGGGTTAAAATGTCCAATTATATAGGAGACACAATATTATACATCTACAATAAGGGCTTTAAGTCAATGACTCTTATAGGTCATATAGGCAAGCTTTCCAAGCTTTCTATCGGTGTATTCAATACCCATAGCAAGGTCTGCGATGGAAGGATGGAGGCATTTGTTTATTATTTAGCTTTGAGAGGGGCTCCTATAGAACTTTTGGATAGGATAAACAACTGCATGACGGCGGAGGAAGCACTGGATCGTTGCATAGAAGCAGGCTATGGAGAAATCGTAGGAGATATGTCTAAAGGCTGCAGGGATAGAATAAGAAGGTATCTTAAGGATGAGAGCTATCCTGCAGAGGTGATCATTTTCTCCATGGAGAGGGGGGTATTTATGGGGTAACTATTGCAGGGATAGGACCTGGGAATCCGGATTATCTGACTATGGAAGTAAAGAAGGCTATTGAAGAAGCAGAACATATAATAGCCTTTGGAAGAGCCGGAGAATCTCTCAAGAGCCTGGAAAAGGAATTCATTAATGTAAAAAAAGTAGATGAAGTCATCGACTATATAGACAAGCATGAGAATGTTTTGCTATTGGCCTCGGGAGATCCTTGCTTTTATGGAATAACAGATTTTCTGAAGGCTAAAAGCATAACTGTGGAGAGAATATTGCCGGGCTTATCATCCTTTCAATATATGATGACGAAGTTGAAAAAAAGCTGGCAGGGAGCACAATTCCTGTCGCTTCATGGAAGAAAAGAAGACCTGGAAAAGGTAAAAAACAATAGGCTTTCAATAATACTTACAGATGCCCAAAATACTCCTTCCCAAATCTCACAAAGGCTTAAAGCTCTGGGTGCAAAGGGACGTGTTTATGCAGGATATAATCTGTCCTATGATGATGAAAGTATCATTGAGGCAGAGATTGGCAAAAAAATTGAGGATATTTCTCCTCTGGCGGTGGTGGTAGTAGAATATGAGATGGATCAAGGATGAGAAATTCATCAGAGGCAGCATACCTATGACAAAGTTTAATATAAGAGTTTTGAATATGGCTTATCTATCTATAGAGGAGGGAGATCTCCTATTGGATATAGGCGCAGGAACAGGCTCCGTGTCTGTAGAAGCAGTCCTTCAGGGCGCCAGGGTATGGGCTGTGGAAAGGGAAAAAGAAGGAGTAGAGCTTATCAGTAAAAACAAGGATAAGTTCCAAGCAGATATAACGGTAATTGAAGGGCAGGCGCCGGAAGTTTTGCCTGATATAAAATTTGACAAATGCTTCATTGGAGGCAGCAGCGGCCATCTCAAGGGGATTTTTGATTATTTGCAAAGCAATCTGAGGGGCAAAGGAATTCTGTGTGCAAATTTCATTACTCTAAACAATCTGAATGAATTCTTAGAGCTTTTGAAGCTTTATGATTATGAGGAGGTCGAGGTGCAGCTTATACAAGCTTCTGCCATTGATAAATCGGGATTATTGAAGGGTAATAACCCCATATTTATTGCAAAGGGAGTGAAAGAATGAAGAAGCTTTACGGAGTAGGTACAGGGCCAGGTGACAAAGAGCTGCTGACTCTTAAGGCGGTCAGAGTTATCCGGGATGCAGAGGTAATATTTGCTCCAAATAACAGAGGCAAGAATATGGCTCTGGATACTGCAAAGGATTATATTGGAAATAAGCGAATCGTATTAATAGATTTTCATATGGGAGAGGTAGACAGGACAGATTATAAGACTGCTTCGGAAATCATTAAGAATGAAATTTCTAATGGGGAGCATGGTGTATTTCTGACCATAGGAGATCCTATGATATATAGTACCTTTATATTCATAATGAAGGAGCTGGAGGGCAGCGATGTGGAAGTGGAGATAGTGCCGGGGATACCTTCTTTCGTAGCGGGAGCAGGAATTTCAAAGACTCCTATTGCAGTAAAAGGAGAAAAATTCCTGCTTTGTGATGAAGAACCTGAGGCAGAATTATTGAAAAGCGTGGATTGTGTATGCATTTTAAAAGCTTTCAAGGATAAAAAGAAAATAATAGATATTTTTGATGACGAAGGCTTTGCCTACAACTATATAAAGCGGTGCACATTGGAAAATGAAAAAGTGCTGACAGATAAAGAGAAGATATTGAAAGAGCGGGACTATATGTCTTTCATGATGGGGAGGAGGATTAAAAATGATTAGCTTTGTGGGAGCGGGGCCGGGAGATGTGGACTTGATAACCATAAAAGGCAGAAGGCTGTTGGAAAAGGCTGATATGGTGATATATGCAGGCAGCTTAGTGTCGGAAAGGCATCTTGAATTCTGCAAGGAAGGCTGTCAATTTCACAACAGCGCAAAGATGACTTTGGAGGAAGTAATAGAAAAGATGGAGGATGCCCATAAGAGGGGCTTGCAGGTAGTAAGACTCCATACGGGAGATCCCACTATATATGGCGCCATCAGAGAGCAGATGGATTTATTGGAACAAAAAGGCATAGACTTTCAGGTGATTCCGGGAGTAAGCTCCTTTACGGCAGCTTGCAGTGCAATAAATAGGGAGTTTACCCTGCCTGAGGTGAGCCAAACCGTTATATTGACAAGAATAGAAGGCAGGACCGGAGTGCCGGAAGAGGAAGATTTAGAAAAGCTGGCAGCCCATAGGGCTTCCATGGCTTTATTCCTTTCCATAAAAGAAATAGACCGAGTTGTTGAAAAATTAAAGAGGGGATACGGGCGCGAGGACGTGCCGGTAGCTGTGGTGTATAAGGCCAGCTGGGAAGATGAAAAAATCATAATGGGCACTCTTAAGGATATAAGGCAGAAGGTGGAAAAGGAAGGGATAACTAAAATGGCCCAGATCCTCGTGGGAGATTTCATAGGTGGAGATTATGAGAGATCAAAGCTATACGATCCCCAATTCTCTCATGGATATAGGAGTGGCAACAGATGAAAATAGCCTGCCTTTCCTTTACAGATGACGGTAAAAAATTAGGGGATAAATTAGTAAAATATAGAGATGAACCCAATAAATACAAGAGATGTACAGTTCATCACTTTGAAAACTCTAAAATAACAGGCGGCATAAAAGGCAATTTGAGCTATATAGCTGAGGAATATGACGGTATAATCTTTATTTCTGCTGCCGGAATAGCCGTAAGGATGATGAAGCCTTATATAAAGGATAAGAAAACTGATCCTGCCGTCATAGTGATAGATGATCTGGGCAAGTTCTCCATAAGCCTTTTATCAGGCCATATCGGCGGAGCCAATGAGCTTGCAAAATGGGCAGCAGCCATTATAGGGGCTATGCCCATAATCACTACAGCCTCCGATGGAAGAGGGATAGAGGCTATAGACAATTTTGCCGCCAACAACGGATACGAAATAGAATATATGGAGGATGCAAAAACAATAATGACCATGATGGTGAATGGGAAAAGGATTGGGTTTTATTCAGAGATGGAGGCCGTTATTGATTATAAAAATATTGTTATATTCAAGAGCTTGGAGGATGTGCGAGATATCCAGGGGATTATTGCTGTTACATCCAGGGATATAGTCAGCATAGATATTCCCAGGGCTGTTTTGAGGCCTAAAAACATTAATATAGGCATAGGATGCAGGAGGTATGCGGAAGGATACAAGGTAATAGAAGCCATAAAGGCTGAGCTGAAAGAAAACAATCTTTCAGAAAAGAGCATTAAAGCCATAGGAACTATAGAAGCCAAAAAAGATGAAGCCGGAATAATAAAGGCAGCCCATTATTTTAACTGCCCGTTAAAAATATTTACAGCAGAAGAAATACGGGAGGTTGAAGATAGATTTGAGAAAAGCGATTTTGTTAAAGCAGCAGTGGGGGTTTACTCTGTGTCTGAGCCCTGTGCTTATCTTTTGGGAGGAAATATGCGGACTTATAAGATAAAACATGATGGGATAACCATATCAATAGCTGTGGAGGTTTATGATGGCTAAATTATATGTAGTGGGAATAGGCCCGGGAGGCAGAGAGAATATGACCTTGAGGGCTGTGGAAGTGATAAAAAAATGTCATGTATTGGTGGGATACACCCCTTATATTAAGTATTTGGGAGAACTGGCAGATGGAAAGGAGATCTTTTCTACGGGAATGACCGGGGAAATCCAAAGATGCAAAATAGCTGTGGAAAAAGTTAGAGAGGGAAAAGATACAGCCATAATAAGCACAGGGGATGCAGGCCTTTATGGAATGGCAGGGCCCATATTGGAGCTGAGGGAAGAAATAGAAGTGGAAATAGTGCCCGGCGTAACGGCGGCCTTTTCTGCAGCCTCTGAATTAGGCTCTCCTATAATGCATGATCATGCCAGCATTAGTCTCAGCGATCTTCTGACCCCTTGGGAAGTAATAGAGAAAAGGCTCGAAACAGCTTCCTTAGGGGATTTTGTTATATCCATATATAATCCAAAAAGCAAGGGACGGAAGTCACATCTCGAGAGGGCTGTAGAAGTGATGCTAAGATATAAAAGTCCTTCTACCCCTGTAGGAATAGTAAAAAATTCCGGGAGGGACAACACGGAAAAATGGATAACAACATTATATAATATTGACTATGATGCCATAGATATGCTATCTATTATAATAGTAGGAAACAGCAAAACTTATACCAAGGATGGCTTCATGATCACGCCCAGGGGGTACAAGCTCTGATGATCTGGATTATTGGCGGAACCGCAGAGACCAGGGAAATAATTGATAGAATAAAAGATATGGATAACTATATCATCACCAGCGCAACTGATAGTGAAAAGGAATTCATACCTTATTCAAATCTTGTGGTAGGCAGAATGGATTATGCTTCTATGGCAGACTTTATAGACGAAAATCATATTTCATTGATTGTGGATCTTTCTCACCCCTATGCTGCAGAGGTTACAGAAAATGCAAAAAGAGCAGCACAGAGCAGGAGCATCAAATATGTGAGGTATGTAAGGAGTAAGGTGGAGCTTGAGGGTATGGGAACATACCTTAGAGATTATGACGAATGCTTAGATTTTTTAAAAAGAATAAATGGATCGGTATTTTTTACTACAGGCTCTAAAAATATAGGAGAATTCGAAAGAGTACGCAATAAAAATCGCTTTATATATAGAATACTTCCTGCGCCGGAAAGCATAGAAGAGTGCAGAAAGCATGAGATCAGGATGAAGGATATAGTTGCTGTATTGGGGCCTTTCTCCAAGGAATTTAATAAAGCTATGTTTGCAGAGTACGATGTTGACTATGTGGTAATGAAAGATAGCGGAAGAGAAGGCGGAACCATAGAAAAAATACAAGCCTGCAGGGAGCTGGGCATAATGCCTATTATAATTGGGAGGAGAGACGAAGAAGGAATATATGATATTGATGAAATAGAAAATATCATCAGAATGGTATAAACGTTAAGCGTTTCTTATAAACTTTATTATTGGGGCTAGGGCTTATACGGTATTTATGTATTTATACTGACAGGATAAGGGAGTGATGATTGATATGATGGATTACATTGGAAGCTTAAACCCCATTATGCAAGCTCTTTTAGCTACATTATTCACATATGGTGTCACTGCGTTAGGCGCAGCCTTTGTATTTATAGGAAAGGAGTTAAACCGCAAAATGCTTGATGGCATTCTGGCTTTTGCCGGAGGTGTCATGATAGCGGCGAGCTTTTGGTCATTATTGGCTCCGGCTATAGAAATGTCTGAAGGAAAGGCACTGCCCGCGTTTGTGCCTCCCACCATTGGATTCCTGGCAGGGGCTATGTTTTTATGGCTTATAGATAAGATAATACCTCACCTTCATATAAACTTAGGAGAGGATCATGTTGAGGGAGTTAAAACCTCTTGGCAGAGAAGTGTGCTTTTAGTGCTTGCCATAACGCTCCATAATATACCTGAGGGTTTAGCTGTAGGAGTTGCATTCGGTGCTGCAGCCGCTGGAGTTGAAAGCGCAAATATAGCCGGTGCTGTTGCATTGGCATTGGGTATCGGCCTCCAGAACTTTCCTGAAGGCATAGCAGTAGCCATGCCCTTAAGACGTGAGGGAATGAGCAAGGGCAAAAGCTTTTTTTACGGTCAATTATCAGGTTTAGTAGAGCCTGCTGCAGGGGTTTTAGGTGCAGCTATCGTAGGATTTGCATTGTCCATATTGCCCTATGCATTGTCTTTCGCTGCAGGAGCCATGATTTTCGTAGTAGTGGAGGAGGTAATTCCTGAATCTCAGCAAGCGGGACACACAGATTTTGCTACCTTAGGAGCTATTTTAGGCTTTACTGTGATGATGATATTGGATGTTGCATTAGGGTAGAGGAAGCTGAAAATTCTAAATATAATAATTAGAATTATAAGGCAGGAATTTATAAAATGGTGTAGAATATGTAATTTAGCTTTGCATATTTTATATAAAAATAAGGGGGAAGATGCAAGTGACAAAAAGAACAATCAGTTTACTATTAGCTTTAGTTATGGTTTTCGCATTATTTACCGGATGTGCAAAACCAGCACCACAGCCTGAACAGCCTGAACAAGGCCAGACTCCTGCAGAACCTGAAAAACCAAAGTACTCCTTTGGTATGGTTACAGACGTTGGCGGTATCGGCGACAAATCCTTTAACGACTCTGCCTGGGCAGGAATCGAAAAAGCAGGCCAAGAATTAGGTGTTGAACCTAAGCTGCTTCAATCTACAAAACAGGACGACTATACTCCAAATCTCGGCAGCATGGCTCAGTCTGTAGATTTGACCTTGGCTGTCGGTTTCTTGTTTGAAGATGCAATGAAGACTTCGGCAGATCAATACGCTGACAAGAAGTTTGGTGTTATCGATACAGTGGTAGATAAGCCAAACGTTATGTCAGTAACCTTTAAGGAACATGAAGGTTCCTTCCTGGTTGGCGTTATAGCCGGTCTTACCACAAAGTCCAATGTTATCGGCTTTGTAGGCGGTATGGATTTCCCTGTTATCAGGAAGTTCGAAGCAGGCTTTATAGCCGGTGTAAAATCAGCTAATCCAAAAGCAAAGGTTATTGTAAACTATACAGGAGCTTTTGATAACCCTGATAAAGGTAAAGAAGTTGCATTGACACAGCATCAGCAAAAAGCAGACGTTATATTCCATGCTTCCGGTGCTTGCGGAATAGGCGTTATACAGGCAGCTGACGAGAAAGATTTCTGGGCAATCGGTGTTGACCAGGATCAGGCCAAAGAATCCACCAAGAATAAGGTTCTTTGCAGCATGATAAAGAGAGTTGATACAGCAACTTACACAATAATAAAAGCTTATACCGATGATGCATTTAAAGGCGGAGCAGCAAATGCCATCGAACTTGGATTAAAAGAAGAAGGTGTTGGCTACAGCGACAATGGGAAAAATGTTTCTGCAGAATTGGCAGCCCATGTTGAAAAATATAAGGCTGCAATAAACGACGGAACAATAGCAGTACCGCCAACAAGAGAAGATTTGGAAACCTTCAAGCCTGTTGAAATTAAGTAATAAAGGTTCTTGATTAACATAATAAAAGCTAGATGCGCAAGCCTCTAGCTTTTATTATGAAAAGGTACATTTTGTATTTATAATTGCTCTGCTAAATTGTATAATGGTTATGTATGCTTGTATAAAAAGTTTGTGCTAGGAAGGTGGGAAGATAATTGTCAGCTGTTATTGAGATGAAGGGTATCGGCAAGTCCTTTCCCGGCGTCAGGGCAAATGATGATATTAATTTGACGGTAGAACAGGGAGAAATACATGTTTTGTTGGGGGAAAATGGTGCAGGCAAGTCAACTTTGATGAACATATTATATGGACTATATACCCCGGATGAGGGAGAAATATTTGTTAAAGGCAAAGGGGTAAAAATAAACAACCCCAATATAGCCATTTCTCTTGGAATAGGTATGGTGCATCAACACTTTATGTTGGTACCGACCTTTAGCGTGGCAGAAAATATTGTGTTAGGCTCAGAGCCTAAAAAAGGCTTGGCTCTGGATATGGATAAGGCGATTTCCGATGTAGAGGAGTTATCAAAAAAATATGAACTGAAGGTAGATCCGAGGGCAAAGATTCAGGATATATCGGTAGGAATGCAGCAGAGAGTCGAAATATTGAAGACTTTATATAGAGGCGCTGAGATCCTTATTCTGGACGAACCGACTGCAGTATTGACTCCCCAGGAAATAGAGGAATTGGGAGTGATTCTAGAAAGCCTTGTAAGACAAGGAAAGTCAATAATCCTTATAACCCATAAGCTTAAGGAAGTAATGTCCATGAGCGACAAGGTTACAATAATAAGAAGAGGCAAGGTCATTGACACCCTTGAAACTTCCAATACAAATATCGAAGAGCTTGCGGAAAAAATGGTGGGAAGAAAAGTAAGCCTTACAGTCGAAAAGGAAGAGGCAAAGCTGGGTGAGCCCATATTGGAGGTCAAAGGCGTAAAGACTTTGGACAATAGAGGTTTGGAAGCCGTAAAAGGCGTGGACTTTGAAGTAAAAAGCGGTGAGATACTTGGTATTGCAGGGGTGGACGGCAACGGGCAAAATGAACTTGTCCAGACGATAACAGGCTTGCGCAAGGCTGCAGCAGGGGAGGTGCTCGTGAAAGGCAAGAGCATCACAAACCTGAGCCCTAAAGACGTAATAGGCAGCGGTGTAGGATATATTCCTGAAGATAGGCATAAAAGAGGTTTGATTTTAGACTTCCCTTTATCTGAAAATACAATTCTTGGCTCTCATAGAAGCAAGTCCTTTAAGAAGGGCTTAGGACTGGACTATAGAAAGATTAGAGAATATTCAAGGAAGCTTATAAAAGAATTTGATGTAAGAACGCCTAACGAAAGGGTTTATGCTAAGTCTCTTTCAGGGGGAAACCAACAGAAATTGATTATTGCCAGAGAATTGGACAGGGACCCGCAATTGCTCATCGCATCTCAGCCTACTAGGGGACTGGATGTAGGAGCCATAGAGTTTGTTCATCACAGGCTTATAGAGCAAAGGAAGAGAGGCAAAGCGGTGCTTCTGATATCTCTGGAGCTGGATGAGATAATGGCGTTATCTGACAGAATAGCTGTTATGTATGATGGAAAGATAGTCGGAATAGTGGACGCGAAGAATACAACGGAGCTTGAACTTGGAATAATGATGGCCGGCGGCAGTCAGTCGGAAAAGCATTAGGGGGTGTATGGAGTGGAGAATTGGATAGATGATTTTAAAAATGGTCTGAAGAATACCTTTAAAGAAATATTGTACCCCCTTATTGCAATAGTAATTTCGTTTATTGCAGGAGCCATTTTAGTATATGCCTTTGGCAAAAGCCCCATAACGGCATATAAGGCTCTATTTTTAGGGGCATTGGGAGATTGGAATAAAATTGGGGAAACACTGGTCACTACTACTACTTTGATATTGACCGGCCTTTCCGTAGCCTTCGCCTTCAGATGCGGACTCTTTAATATAGGAGCAGAAGGCCAGTTTATAATGGGCGGAGTTGCCTCCTTATGGGCAGGATGGGCTTTGGCAGGCTTGCCTCCAGTTTTGCACGTGGCTGTTACCTTATTGACAGGTGCAATTGCCGGCGGAGCATGGGCCGGTATAGTCGGATGGCTCAAAGCAAAGGTAGGCTCTCATGAAGTTATCAATAGTATTATGATGAATTATATTGCGATGAATTTGAGCAATTATTTGATTATGACGGTTTTAAACGAGCCGGACAAGGCTTTTTCCTATGAAATAGCACCTACTGCAAAGCTTTGGAGATTTTCGGAAAGCTTTGTGCAGTTCAAGTATTCAAGACTTCATATAGGCATTATCATAGCTGTGCTAGTGGCTTTAGCAGCTTATTATTTGCTTAACAAGACCATAAGAGGCTATGAAATCAGAGCTGTAGGATTTAATCCCAGCGCTTCTGAATACGGTGGAATCAATGTAAACAGGAATATTGTATTAGCCATGGTAATATCTGGACTATTCTCCGGGCTGGCAGGAGGTATCCAGACGGCTGGAGTCCAGTATAGGGTAAATAATCTGTTCGGATTTACAGGTTATGGCTTTGATGGTATATCAGTCGCTTTGGTTGGCAATAACCACCCCATCGGGGTAGTCCTGTCGGCTGTTCTTTTCGGGGCCTTGCAAAAAGGCGGTCCAATGATGCAAGTAGAAGGTATACCCAAAGAAGTGGTCGGAATAATTCAAGGCATCATAATCCTATTTGTGGCATCCAATTTTGTCAGAGTTGTGGTAAGAAGATATAAAGAGAATAAGGAAATAAAAGCCCATTTAGCGAAAGGAGAGGTGAAGTAGCATGTTAAATATAATCAGCATTTTATTTGCAAGTACCATAAGGTCCGCTACTCCTCTTATATTCCCTGCATTAGGAGGAACCTTCTCCGAAAGATCCGGAGTTGTAAATATTGGGCTGGACGGTATGATGACTGTAGGAGCCTTCAGTGCGGTACTGGTATCTTATAAAACAGGCTCTCCGCTGCTCGGATTATTTGGAGCCATGATGATCGGCGGCTTGTTTGGATGGCTATTGGCTTTTCTAAGCATTCACTTTAAGGCGAACCAGGTTGTGGTAGGCACTGCGATTAATATATTGGCAGGAAGCTTGACCACCTTTTTGCTGATAGAGATATGGGGCAAGCCCGGACAGACAGACAACGTAAGCTACTTTACGCCTTGGGGTCCCTTTAATATGTTCACCTATCTTGCTCTAATATTAGTAGCAGTTTCATATTACGTACTGTACAAAACGCCTTTCGGACTTAGAATCAGGGCAGTGGGAGAGCATCCAAGGGCAGCGGATACATTAGGCGTGAATGTTTATATTATGAGATATATATGCGTAATAATAAGTGGAATATTGGCCGGAATAGGAGGAGCATCCCTGTCTATAGGCTCAATAAGCCTTTTCAAGGAAGGAATGGTAGCCGGCAAAGGTTTTATCGCTCTGGCGGCTATGATATTCGGAAAATGGCATCCCATAGGTGCTGCATTGGCATGCTTGTTCTTTGGCCTGGCTGATGCAATTCAAACTATTTCCATGTCCCTTGGCTTGAATGTGCCTAAAGAATTTCTATTTGCATTGCCATACTTGCTGACGATGCTGGCAGTATCGGGCGTAGTAGGCAAAGCTACTGCTCCTGCGGCAGACGGGGTCCCCTATGAAAAAGGGGAAAAATAGTTCTTGCAGCTTGCTTTTTATATTTCAAGAGGAGACTAAGCATGGAGATAAAAGCTCGTTATCCGGGAAGCATAGGAGAAGTAATTCAAGGCAGAATTAAAGGGATAGATACGCTTTTATCATGCCCGGTAAATCTGTTTACGGATGTCAGAATATATGAATGCAAAAATCCTTTAAAAAAAATCTCTTATCCCAAGGCATCCCAATTTTTGACAAATGTGCTTAAGCGTTGGGGGTATACAGATTGCATTGAAAGGCTGGATATAGAAATATGCTCGGATATACCCAAAGGGAAGGGCTTTGCCAGCAGCACTGCAGACCTGTGCGGGGTATATAATTGCCTTATAAAACTATTTCATAGGAAGCATTATGAAGATGAGCTTGCTGAAGAGTGCATAAAAGTAGAGCCTACAGATAGTATAATATTTAAAAGCATGACTTTTTTTGACTATAAAACAGGGGCATATAAGGAGCATATAGGAAGCTATATGAAATTTTTCCTCCTGGTATTTGAAGGCAATAGGATTGTAGACACGATAGAATTCAACAAAAAGAGTATCCTGCCTCTGAGTCAAATTGACGATCTTGCTGAGCTTGCGAGGCATGGAGCTGAAAGACAAAGCTTAGATCATATTGCCAGGGCATCTACTGAGAGCATTATTAGAAATCAGCATAGGCTAAAGTATGATTTGCTGAGTGAAGTATTGAGGCTTAAGGATGGGACCGGCGGGCTCGGCATAATGGGAGCACATAGCGGAGACGCGCTTGCCATAATATATGACGATATAAAGCTTGTAGAAAGGGGATTTGCTAATGCTCCGCATTTTAAAGGATATAAGGCTTATAAGCTGAGAACCATCACAAAAGATGAGTTTTAAGAGTCTTGATTGAACGAGACTTCATTCAGAGGGGATTCAACCCCCACTGAATGTTAGTTCAGTGATAAATTTGAGTAGTTTCCTTGCAGGGTCGAGCAGGACCTGGTTAAATGATTATCCATGTCCTGCTCGTTTTAAATTTTGGCAAGGTTTTTGCTATATTTATATTATGATTAAGCATAAATATATGGTATAATTATTATGTAGACTTTCATTTGTGAGAGGTGAAAACTATGAGAATGGGATATGATCTGATACTTGAGCAACAGCAAAAACTTATAATGACGCCGGAATTAAGACTCGCTCTCAAGATATTGCAGCTTCCTACGATAGAATTAGAGGAGCTTGTGAAGCAAGAGCTTGAAACTAATCCCGTTCTTGATGTTATAGAAGATAATCAAGAAGAAAAAGCTGAAAACCCTGATAAAGACCGAGACGAAGAAAAAAGTACCATTGAAGAAATTGATTGGAAAGAATATTTTCAATATCAGGGTAAGAGCTATTGCTTGGAAAATACCGGAATAGACGACTCTCAAGAGATGAATTACGACAACTTGATATGTTATTCGGATACCTTGAAGGATCATTTGCTTTTTCAGCTTAACACCTTGAAATTGGGCAAATGTGACAGAATTATCGGAGAATATAT
Organism: Lutispora sp. QWL-02; assembly: GCF_058315355.1. Lineage (NCBI taxonomy): Bacteria > Bacillati > Bacillota > Clostridia > Lutisporales > Lutisporaceae > Lutispora > Lutispora sp. QWL-02. The sequence continues at coordinate 3,243,929 of NZ_CM177762.1, read as the reverse complement.
CATAGAGAGTTTGGATGACAATGGATATTTATGTACCACAATAGATCAGATATCTTCTGTGCTTTCTGCATCTAAAGAAAGAGTAGAAAAAGTATTGAGGATCATCCAGACCTTTGAACCCATTGGTGTGGGGGCACTTAATCTGATGGATTGCCTATTGATACAAATACATGCATTGGGTATCGCAGATGAGAATCTAGAAAGCATAATTAAAGACCATCTGGATGATATTGCAGGCAACAGGCTGCAAAATATTGCTAAAAAGCTGTCTATAACTGTAGCAGAAGTACAAGAGTACAGCGATATAATAAAAAGCCTGGAGCCCAAACCGGGAAGATCATTTTTTTGCGGAACCGAGTGCAGATATGTTATCCCTGATGTCTTTGTTGAAAAGATTGAGAATGAATATATAATTACTATAAATGACAATTACAGCTCAAGGCTTATGGTTAATCAATACTATAAGAGCATTATAAATACAGAGGACAAGTCCTCAGAAGCCCTGTCTTTTATTAATGACAAGCTTTCCTCCGCATTATGGCTTATAAAGAGCCTTGAACAGAGAAAGAATACATTATATAGAGTAGTCAAAGCTATTGTTGATTATCAAAGAGATTTTTTTGAGAAGGGCGATAGCTATCTAAAAACTATGACGCTGAGGAACATTGCTGATGAAGTTCAGGTTCATGAGTCTACTGTCAGCAGAGCTATAAGCGGCAAATACGCTCAAACGCCAAGAGGAATATTTGAAATAAAATACTTTTTCAAAAGCGGTGTTGGTAATGAAGAAGGGGAAGATATATCCTCAGAAAGCATAAAAAAGATGATGAGATCAATAATAGACAAGGAGGATACTTCAAAGCCTATAAGCGATCAAGCCATAGCTGATCTTCTGGCGGAAAAAGGTATAAAAATTTCCAGGCGCACCGTTGCAAAATATAGAGATGAAATCGGAATACCCTCATCTTCAAGGAGAAAAAGATACTAAAGGCAGCAATGCCTTTTTTTATTGGATGAAATCATCGAAAATTATGGAAAATATGATTGAAAATATGTAAAAGGAGGAATATAATAAGCATATAGGGACAAAAAACAATACGAGGGACAATAAATGTCCCTGGGAGGAATCTGATGAAAAATTTTATTGAACTTCAAAAAAGAATTGCCCCGGAAATATCAGATATGATTGAAAAAAGGTATTCCATCCTTTTGACTATTAAATACAATCAGCCTATAGGAAGGCGCAATATATCAAGCTTTATGGGGCAGACAGAAAGATGGGTAAGAAGTGAGTTAGATGTTTTAAAGAATCAAAATCTCATAGGGATACAATCTGCCGGCATGCACATCACAGAAGAGGGAGAAGAAATAATAACCAAGCTTTCAGCATATATAGATGAAGTTAAGGGATTGAACATGCTATCTAAAAATTTGAAAACTATGCTGGGCGTTAAAGATGTGCTGATCGTTCCGGGAGATTGTGAAAAAAGGCCTGAGGTACTGAATGAGATGGGAAGAAGAGCCTTTGATTATATGAAGGAGTGCATAAAGGATAATTCTGTAATAGCGGTATCCGGAGGATATTCTACTATGGCTATGGCAGAAAATGCAAGATCTATTGGGAGTAAAAAAACCATAGTCGTTCCTGCCACAGGGGGCCATAGCGGAAATTTGGAAACCCAGTCCAATGCTGTTGCTGAGAGGCTCGCTCATAAAATAGACGGAGATTATTATCCTTTATATCTTCCGGAAAGCATTAATGACGAAATGCTGCATACAATGCTGGCTGATCCGCATATTTCAAAGGTAGTTAACCTTATTGGCCAGGCTGACATATTTCTGTTCGGATTAAGCACAATAGATCAGATAACCAAAAGAAGAAAGCTTGATGAGGATACAAAAAAATATTTGGAAGGAAAGGGAGCTATTGCGGAGGCTTTTGGATATTATTTCGGTGAAGATGGCAAGGCAATACTTAAAAAAGGCAGCATCGGTATAAGAATAGAAGATTGCGGGAATATAAACACTGTGATTTCTATAGCCGGAGGCATAACAAAAGCTAAAGCAATTATTTGCGTCAACCGTGGCAAAAATAAAAATATATTAGTAGTTGATGAAAAAGCTGCGGAAGAAATATATGATATAATGAGAGGAGAATAAATAATGGCTGTAAAAGTTGGTATTAACGGTTTCGGAAGAATTGGCAGACCCGTTTTTAAAATTGCCCGGGAGAAATTCGATGAGGATATTGAAATTGTCCTGATAAATGATTTATCTGATCCTGCAACTCTTGCCCATTTATTAAAATATGACAGTACATATGGAGTATATGCTGAAGATGTTGATGCATATGAGGATGGCATCATCGTTAATGGCAAGAAAATAAGAATAAGTGCCGAAGCAAACCCGGAAGATATAAAATGGGCCGAATACGGCGTAGATATTGTTATAGAGTCCACAGGAAGATTTATAAGCAAGAAGGATGTTTCAGCACATATGCGTGGGGGAGCCAAGAAGGTGGTAATATCTTCTCCGGCAAAAGATGAAGACATTACTATAGTCATGGGTGTCAATGAAGATAAGTATATACCTGAGAAACACCATATTATTTCCAATGCGTCATGCACCACAAATTGCCTGGCTCCGATCGTTAAGGTACTTCATGAGACCTTTGGCATTAAAAAAGGATTCATGACTACGATACACTCCTATACCAATGATCAGAGAATTTTAGATTTGCCTCATAAGGATTTGAGGAGATCTAGGGCAGCAGCTTTGTCAATAATACCTACCACCACAGGAGCCGCAAAGGCAGTGGCTCTTGCAATACCGGATATGAAGGGCAGGCTGACGGGACTGGCTATGCGAGTTCCAACGCCTACGGTTTCAGTTGTAGATTTTGTTGCAGCATTGGAAAAAGAGGCTGACATTGATGCGGTAAATGAGGCTCTTAGGCATGCTTCTGAAAGCAGCATGAAGGGCATCATCGAGTTTTGCACGAAGCCTCTTGTTTCTATCGATTTCAAGGGCAATTCCCATTCAGCAATAATTGACTCGCTGTCTACCATGGTTTTAGATGATGATATGATAAAGGTTGTAGCATGGTATGATAATGAATGGGGCTACTCCAACAGATTGGTGGACCTGGTAAAATATATTGCAGATAAGCAAGCTTAAAAAACCGTTTTCCAATAAAAGCCGTAATATAATGGAGGTTTGTAAATGCTTAATAAAAAAACCGTTGAAGATCTGGATGTCAAGGGCAAAAAAATATTGGTAAGAGCAGATTTTAATGTGCCTATGGACAAGGAAGGCAATATAACTGATGATAGAAGGATCAGAGAAGCCCTGCCCACTATTAACTACTTAAAGAATAAGGGCGCTAAGGTTATACTTATGTCCCATTTAGGAAGGCCTAAAGGAAAGTTTAATCCTGAGTTTTCATTGAAACCGGTGGCAGGGAGATTGACAGCTCTGTTAGGGCAGCAGGTTATATTTGCCGAAGATGTTATAGGAGAAGACGCTATAAAGAAATCATCGGCGCTAAAGGAAGGAGAGGTAATGCTCCTTGAGAATGTAAGGTTTCATGCCGAGGAAGAGAAGAATGATGCTGAGTTTGCCAAAAAACTTTCTTTGCTGGGAGAAGTGTATGTAAATGATGCTTTTGGCACTGCTCATAGAGCACATGCTTCTACAGCCGGCATTGCAGACTATCTGCCTTCTGCTGTAGGATTCCTGATCAAAAAAGAGCTGGAATGTATGGGCAAGGCCCTGTCAAACCCTGAGAGACCTTTTATTGCCATACTTGGCGGTGCCAAGGTATCGGATAAGATTGGAGTAATAGAAAACCTGATCTATAAGGTTGATGCTTTGCTTATCGGAGGGGGAATGGCTTTCACATTTTTGAAGGCAAAGGGCTTTGAAGTCGGCAAATCCTTAATTGAAGAAGATAAGGTAGAATTGGCAGGAGAATTATTAAAGAAAGCGAAAGATAAAGGCATTAAGCTTTTGCTCCCCATAGATATTGTAGCTGCTTCTGAGTTCAAAGCAGACGCAGAATGCAAAACTGTAGAGGCTTCTTCAATTCCCAAGGATTATATGGGCTTGGATATAGGGGAAAATACCAGGAAAATGTTCAGTGAAACAATAGGAAATGCAAAGACAGTTGTATGGAATGGACCTATGGGTGTATTTGAAATGCCGGTTTTTGCAAAAGGCACCTACGCAGTTGCAGAAGCTATGTCAAAGGTCAAAGGTGCGACTATAATTGGCGGTGGGGACTCGGCTGCTGCCGTAGAGCAGCTGGGTTTTGCAGATAAGATGACCCATATTTCTACCGGCGGCGGTGCATCCTTAGAATTTCTCGAAGGTAAGGTTTTACCGGGCATAGATGTAATAAATGATAAATAAGTAACTTAGAGAAGTCTAATATACTCGTTAATGAGTTATTAGGCTTTTCTCATTTTTTCAAATTTCGATATTTTCGAATAATTATTCATAATAAATTATAATTTAGATAAGGAAAATGAAGTATAATTTGTAGTCATTGCACAAAGGTTATTGTAGTAAATTGTAGAATATTGATACAATGAGTTGCAATTTCGGCTGAAATTTATTAAACAAGGAGGCGTAGATATGATTTTAATTAAAAATGCAAGAATACTGGACAAAGATGGGAGTATGGATATACTCATAAACGATGAAGGAAGATATGAAGAGATATCCGATAAAATTGATGAAAGCAAACATTCCAACTGTCAGGTGATCGATGCCAAGGGTATGCTGGCAGCTCCTACATTTATCAATACTCACATGCATCTTGACAAGGTATATACGTCTGTTTCGGGAAGAGAAAGCGTAGAAGAAACCTTAGAGGAATCAATAAAAATCATGCATGACAGAAAAAGAAAGTATGTAGTAGAGGATGTCAAAAATAGGGCTGTGAGAGCTATAAAAGAATGTGTTGCATATGGCTGCACAAAGATAAGGACAAATGTAGACATCGATAATATGGCAAACTTGGTGGGATTAAAGGGTGTTGTGGCAGCAAAAGAGGAATGCAAGGATATTTGTGATATACAAATAGTTGCTTTTCCTCAGGAAGGCATATTCAATAATGAAGGAACGGAAAGACTTATGTGGGAGGCAATGGAAAACGGTGCCGATGTTGTCGGAGGGATGCCTGCTGCAGAATGGTTGGATTCATATTCCAAGAAGCATGTGGATCTGGTATTTGAAATAGCCAAGAAGTATAATGCTCTTATTGATATGCATATGGATCAGTCAAAGGATATGTTTGACAGGTCAATGGAATACACGGCAGTAAAATCCATGGAAGAAGGTATGCAAGGGAAAGTGACCGGAGGTCATTGCACTTCCATAGCATATCAAAATCAATCTCATGCTGCCAAAGTAATGGAAATTTTAAAAATTGCTAAGTTTAACGTATGTACCAATACACAAACATTAGCTATTATGGGTGTTGACAATGAGCCAAGAACAAGAGGCGTAACAAGGATCAGAGAAATGGTTGAAATGGGCATTAATGTAGCAACAGCTCAGGATACAATCTGCGATGGTTTCCATCTATACGGAACCGGCGACCCCTTAGATTACGGCTTGATATGTGCTTATACTGCTCAATATAATACTCCCAAAACTGCAAGAATAGTATTTGATATGTTGACCAAAAACTCGGCCAAAATTTTTGCGCCGGACGAAAAATATGGAATAGAAGTGGGAAATGTTGCAGACTTAAATATCATCGATGCTAATAATGTGCAAGAAGCATTGAGACTCAGAGCTTCAAGACCATATATAATTAAAAAAGGCAAAGTGATTGCAAAGTTTGAGAAGAAGCAAACTTTAATATAGCATAAAATAAATATCATATATTCCTTCGTTCATGTTACCTCAAAGTATATAAGCGAAGGAATTTTATTTTGCTTTTTTATTATATTGTTGATGGGATGCTTTAAATTTATTATAATAAGATTGTGCTAAGGGGGATTGGTTATAACCAAAATAGCAGTATAAAATATATGGAGTGATTGTATTGTGATAAGAAGAAAGCCTATAATAGCAGGTAATTGGAAGATGAATAATACAATGGAAGAAGGAGAAAAGCTAGTTACACATCTGCTTGGTCTGATCGAAAAAAGAGATAGGGAAGTGATTATATGTCCTAGCTTTGTTTGCCTTTCAAGAGCAGCTGAGCTATTAAAAGGTCATGATGTGGTTTTAGGCGCTCAAAACATGCATTATGAGGATATGGGTGCTTTTACAGGAGAGGTATCGCCTTTATTTTTAAAAGAAGTCGGGGTGACTTATGTTATATTAGGGCATTCTGAAAGAAGACATATTTTCGGAGAGAAGGATGACCTGATCAATAAAAAGGTGAAGGCGGCTTTAAAGCATGATATGAATCCGATTGTATGCGTCGGCGAGACTCTGGAAGAAAGAGAGAGCAACATAACATTTGAAATCATCAGAAGTCAGGTATATGGAAGCCTGGCAGGTTTAGAAAAAGAAAAGATGGGAAAACTTGTAATAGCTTATGAGCCCGTCTGGGCTATTGGTACTGGCAAAACTGCAACTAAAGAAGATGCCAATGAAGTTATTGGTTACATAAGGAAGCTGCTGGCTGAAAAGTTCGGCAGAGAAGTGGGAGATAAAACAAGGATACTCTATGGGGGCAGCGTAAAACCGGCCAACATAAAAGAACTCATGGATATGGAAGAAATAGACGGGGCATTGGTAGGCGGAGCAAGCTTAAAAGCGGTCGAATTCTCGGAAATCGCAAATTATGATATTACTGAATAAACTATGTTTTAATCTGTTCTGCTGACTGATATAAGAGTGCATTGTGAAGGAGCTTAGAGTTTGTTAGTTTTGACGCAACCCTATGCAAGCTTACAAACTCTTAGCTTCGAAGCTCTGCAATCGTTATCAGTCAACAAAACAGAATTGCTAAAGATAGTATTAAAAAGAGAGGGTGTTTCATTTGTCAGCTATTATTGACATATATGCAAGAGAAATATTGGATTCAAGAGGAAATCCTACTATAGAGGTTGAGGTAGAATTAGAAAGCGGAGCCTTTGGCCGAGCTGCTGTTCCTTCCGGTGCGTCTACGGGTGCTTTTGAGGCGGTGGAGCTGAGAGACGGAGATAAGAGCAGATATTTAGGCAAGGGGGTTTTAAACGCCGTAAGCAATGTCAATGATATTATTGCTCCGGAAATAATGGGAATGGAAGCCCTGAATCAGGTGGAGCTGGACAATTTTCTTATACAGCTTGACGGGACTCCTAATAAGGGGAAGCTGGGGGCCAATGCTATTCTTGGCGTCTCTTTGGCAGCTGCCCACGCTGCGGCTGAAGAAGCAGGGATGCCGCTATATCAATACATAGGGGGAACAAATGCAAAAACGCTGCCGGTGCCTATGATGAACATACTAAACGGAGGCAAGCATGCAGACAATAATGTAGACATCCAGGAATTCATGATAATGCCAGTAGGTGCAAAGAGCTTCAGGGAGGCACTGAGAATGTGTGCGGAAATATTCCATAGCCTTAGAGGAGTTCTTAAAGCAAAGGGCTATAATACATCTGTAGGTGATGAAGGAGGCTTTGCACCAAACCTGACTTCAAATGAAGAAGCATTGCAGGTCATTGTTGAAGCCGTTAATAAGTCCGGATATAAGCCAGGAGAAGATGTATTTATTGCACTGGACTCTGCAGCAACGGAAATGTATAAAGAAGACGGTAATTACCATCTCGAAGGAGAAGGTGTTGTAAAAACCTCTGCTGAAATGGTAGAATACTATGAAGATCTGGTTAGCAGATATCCTATCATATCTATTGAAGATGGATTATCTGAAGAGGATTGGGATGGCTGGAAACTCATGACCGATAAGCTTGGAAGCAAAATTCAAATCGTAGGAGACGATTTATTTGTAACCAATACTGAAAGGCTTGCCAAGGGTATAAAAATAGGAGTGGCAAATTCAATACTTATTAAGCTTAATCAGATAGGTACATTAACAGAGACATTAGATGCAATCCAAATGGCAAACAGGGCAGGGTATTCCGCTGTCGTATCTCATCGATCCGGCGAGACGGAGGATGTGACCATAGCAGACCTGGTTGTAGCTGTGAATGCAGGCCAAATAAAAACAGGAGCACCTTCCAGGATTGATAGAGTTGCAAAATATAATCAGCTGCTTAGGATTGAAGAAGGATTGGACACCATGGCAAAATATGCAGGAAAAGATGCATTCTTTAATCTTTAATGAATAATTTGTCCAAAAAATATTAATAATAGGGGGTAGAATTGCCCCCCTGTTATTGTATTTTACAATCCTTTATGTTAAAATTGTCTTTGTTAAACCCATATGATTGGAGGTGCAACGATGAGAACATTCTTAGTAATCATACAGTTTTTAGTTTGTTTAACGCTCATAATCAGCGTATTGCTACAACCAGGCAAGAGTGCCGGATTATCAGGATCTATAGCCGGTGGTGCTGAGCAGCTTTTTGGGAAACAAAAAAGCAAGGGATATGAAGCTTTATTTGCTAAAGTTACTACTGTTTCCGCTGTATTGTTTATGGTTTTATCAGTGGTTTTGGTTATCGTTAAATGATATAGCAAAATTTAGAATATACTGATAATTTGCCTGGCTGATAGTCAGGTCAATTTACGTATAGAGTAAAATTTATTCATTAATTGAGGGAAAATTTTATTACAGACAGACAAGAGGAGGTTAAGGGAAAATGGATTTAATGTTATTGGCTCCTATATCAGGAGTACTGGCATTAGCATTTGCTTGGATTTTAGCCGCTGGAATAATGAAAAAAGATCCGGGCAATGACAGGATGAAAGAGATCATGGGTTACATCCATGAGGGTGCTATGGCATTCCTTTTTAGGGAATACAAGGTTCTTGCAATCTTTATAGTAGTTTTGGCAGCAATAATCGGTATATTATTAAAAAGCTGGCTTACAGCAATTTGCTTTGTGGTAGGTGCACTTTTCTCAATTTTAGCCGGTTATTTCGGAATGCAGGTGGCAACTCAAGCCAACGCCAGAACAGCAAATGCTGCTCAGCATGGTCAAAATGAAGCTTTAGGAATAGCTTTCAGGGGCGGAGCCGTAATGGGAATGTGCGTTGTAGGCTTGGGTATACTAGGAGTCGGCTCGTTATACATGATATTCAAAGACGTTAACATAGTAACGGGATTTGGCCTTGGCGCAAGTTCTATAGCTTTATTTGCTCGTGTAGGCGGAGGTATATATACAAAGGCAGCAGACGTTGGCGCAGACTTAGTTGGTAAGGTAGAAGCAGGAATACCGGAAGATGATCCGAGGAATCCTGCTGTTATAGCGGATAACGTTGGTGACAACGTTGGTGACGTTGCAGGTATGGGTGCTGACCTGTTTGAATCCTATGTTGGTTCAATCATATCAGCTATTACACTGGGAGCAGTCTTCTATGCAGGAAAGGCAGAAGGTGTTTTATATCCCATGCTGCTTTCAGCAGTGGGCATCATTGCTTCTATTATTGGAAGCATGTTCGTTAGAACAGGTGAAAACTCTAACCCTCAAAGCGCGTTAAAGAATGGTACTTATGCAAGCTCAGTTATCGTATTAATTGCAGCATTTTTCTTGAGCAAATCCCTGTTTGGAGGCTTAGGCGCTTTCGCAGCAGTAGCTTCCGGTGTAGTAGCCGGTGCAATTATCGGATTCTTAACAGAAGTATATACATCCGGAGATTATAAGTTTGTTAAGAGAATAGCACAGCAATCTGAAACAGGACCTGCTACAACAATAATCAGCGGACTTGGCGTTGGAATGATGTCAACAGTTGCTCCAATACTCTTCATCGCCGCTGCAGTTATAGTTGCATACAGGTTTGATAATCTATATGGTATTGCTCTTGCAGCAGTAGGCATGCTTTCAACTACAGGTATGACAGTGGCAGTTGATGCATATGGTCCTATAGCTGATAATGCAGGCGGTATAGCAGAGATGGCAGAACTGCCGAAATCAGTAAGAGCTGTAACAGATAAACTTGATTCAGTTGGCAATACAACAGCAGCTATAGGAAAAGGATTTGCAATCGGCTCTGCCGCATTGACGGCATTGGCCTTGTTTGCATCCTATTCACAGGCAGTTCAATTAGAAAAAATAGATATTATTGATCCGTATGTTATGGTAGGCTTATTCATTGGCGGCATGCTTCCTTTCCTCTTTGGTGCTTTAACAATGGAAGCTGTCGGTAAAGCCGCTTACTCAATGATAGAAGAAGTTAGAAGACAGTTCAGAACCATACCGGGAATCATGGAAGGAACAGGAAAGCCTGAATATGCTAAATGTGTTGATATATCAACATCAGCAGCTTTGAAAGAAATGTTGATTCCGGGCCTTTTAGCTGTTGTTGCTCCTATTGCTACAGGTGTTGTCTTAGGCAAAGGTGCTTTAGGAGGACTTCTAGCCGGAGCTTTGGTTACGGGAGTACTTTTGGCCATCATGATGTCAAATGCCGGCGGAGCTTGGGATAATGCAAAGAAATATATAGAATCCGGCGAACACGGCGGCAAAGGCAGTCAGGCTCACAAGGCAGCGGTAGTTGGCGATACGGTTGGAGACCCATTCAAGGATACTTCAGGTCCATCAATGAATATATTGATAAAGCTTATGACAATAGTTGCTTTGGTGTTTGCACCATTATTCCTGTAAGTAAAGAGGAGATGCCATCCGGCATCTCCTTTAATAATATTATACGAGGTAAATTATGGTTATTAAAGCTATTTTTTTGTACTTTTTAATAATTAATATAATAGGCTATAGTATCATGGGATTCGATAAAAGCAAGTCTAGGCGAGATAAATGGCGAGTAAGCGAAAAAAATTTATTTGCCATAGCTTTTTTAGGCGGCGCTTTGGGTATGTTGTTGGGGATGAGAACCTTCCGCCATAAGACTAACAAACGCAAGTTTCAAATTGGCATACCTGTTTTGTCAGTCTTAAACCTTGCTGTTTATATATATCTATATATTAAGGCCTTTTAAAGGGATAGAGAACGGCACCATAAAAACTAGGACACAATATCTAGTAAATTATAATATTTTAGCACCATGGAAATAAATACATTTTTGTATAGTATTTATGGAGGAATTAGCAAAATTATGTAGAAACATTAATAATGTTGTCTATTTAATTATTTTTGGAGGTGTCGTTTTGAACTTATACATTATTGTAATTATTCTAGAAGCTATAGCAATTCTTTTATTAGCCATCTACAAATTCGGAGGAAAATCCAAGAATACTGATGAATGCACCAATGCCTTGCAGGAAATATTAGATGGCAACTACTCGTATAAGATAAAAAATAAAGGCAGGATACGAGAAGTATATAATAATATCACATCCATGCTTTTGGATTGGATAAGCAATATATTAAAAGCATTGCTTTATATAGAAAACGATGTATCCAGAATTTCCACCTCCTGCAGCAGGTCAGAAGAAAGGATGACATCGATCAGACAAAGAATAGGGGACTTAAATGCAAAAGCTAAGAGCGTATACGAAAAGCTTCTGGAAGCTGCCGGCGCATCTCAGCAGATATCTGCCAGCGAGTCGGACATGGCGTCTGCCTCTGAAAGCACTCTTGCAGACCTAAAAAATATGGAGAAATCGGTTATCGATGGCAAGACCAATACAGAGGAATCATTGAAAATATTGGGAGTTATGAGCGAAGCTATGAGCAGCCTTATCGGAGAAGTGGAGGAATTGGCCAGGGTTACGGATAAAGCCCAGGCAATGGCTCATTTTGTTGAAGACCTGTCAGGAAGCATTAATTTGCTGGCCTTAAATGCATCTATTGAGGCAGCAAGGGCAGGGGAAAACGGAAGGGGTTTTGCTGTTGTAGCAAATGAGGTAAGAAGGCTTGCGGAAGAAAGCTCCAACTCTGCTAAAAATATTAAGGAGCAGATGGATGAAATCAAATCTAAGGCAAACACTACCATGGGAAGCATAGATAAGCTATCAGAAATGAGTTCTAAGAGCAAGGACTCTGCAAACTACATTAAAAATTATATGAATGAAATAGATAGCTTTATATCACACATAATGTCGGTATTCATTGATTTTTCCGGAAAAATCAATGAACAGGCCTCTGCTACCCAGCAGATTGCTTCCGCCAATGAAAGTTTATCCGAGTTTTTCGGAGAATTCATTGAATCTGTGAGCTCCATAGAAAACGATATCAATGAGCAGAATGAGTTGGAGCATAATAACATGACCATTTGCAATGATTTGAGAGTGGTTGCAAATAACTCCAGGATATTTATGAACAAGTTTGAAGACATATTGGGGAAAAAGCTTATCGCCTGCTGTCGTGAATTGGCTGATAAGCTAAAAGAATCAGAGCCTAATAATAATATCCTCAGCGAATATATTCAAAAAACAGGAATAACTGCTTTGGCAGTGACAGATGAAGATGGGGTGGTAAGATATTGCAATCAAAACAGCAATATCGGCTTTAGATTCTCCGATGATGTCACTACGCAAGCCGGTGAATTCAGAAAGATACTTAAGGACCCATCTTTGGAAGTTGTACAAAACTTTAAGATTAGAAATATAGATAGCAAATATTTTAAATATGTTGGTATAGCGCGCAAAGATAAAAAAGGAATTATCCAGGCTGGACTCAGCGTAGATGATATAATAAGATTGAATAAATAAATGAAGAAAAGGCAGTATACTATATGTATATTGCATTTTTACTTATGACGAAATTTTGAAAATGTTTTTTAAGAATTGATTGTGGGAATATTATTCTATATATAATTTCAATAATGATAGGAGGAGAATTATGGAGCTTTTAGATAGAATATTGGAATATATGAGAGAGGAAGCCTATAATCCCATGCTTATTTCTGAATTAGCAGGGGCTTTGAAAATTGATGAGGAAGCATCGAGTGAACTGGAAGAGATTTTAAAATATATGGAGTCTGATGGATATATTATTAAAACGAGAAAAAAAAGATATGGCTTGCCCGAGAGAATGAACCTTATTGTGGGAAGGCTTCAGGGCAGTCAGAAAGGCTTCGGGTTTTTAATACCTGATAATTCTGATATAAGGGATCTTTATATCCCTGTGGAAAACCTTAACGGAGCGATGCACAATGATAGAGTAATAGCCAGGATAACTAAGGGAAGCATTGGAACCATAAAAAGCGAAGGCGAGATAATACGGATATTAAAAAGAGCAAATGAGCAAATAGTCGGGACTTTTGAGAGCAACAAAAGGTTCGGCTTTGTGGTTCCTGATGATGCAAGGATACACCAGGATATATTCATATCAAAGGAAGACTTTGAAGGAGCGAAAGACGGTTATAAAGTAGTGGTTCAAATAACCCGCTGGCCCGAGGGCAGAAGGAATCCCGAAGGAAAGATAGTTGAGATATTGGGACATAGAGACGATGCGGGCACAGACATATTATCCATTATTCGCGGTCATAATTTGCCTGAAGAATTTCCGGCGGATGTAGAAGCCCAAGCCAGCCGGATTCCAGATGAAGTAAGGAGTGAGGCTTTAAGCAACAGGAAAGATCTGAGGAACAGAAAGATCGCGACCATTGACGGAGAAGATGCCAAGGATCTGGATGATGCAGTATCGCTGGAAGTGCTGCCTAACGGCAACTATTTCTTAGGAGTCCATATAGCGGATGTCAGTCAATATGTATTCGAAGGCAGCTCATTGGATAATGAAGCTTTGAAACGCGGCACCAGCGTTTACCTGGTAGATCGAGTCATACCTATGCTTCCTAAAAAGCTTTCAAACGGAATATGCAGCTTAAATCCCAAAGTTGACAGGTTGACTTTGAGCTGTGACATGGAAATAGACAACAAGGGAAATGTAGTCAAATATGATATATATGAAAGCGTTATCAGAACCTCAGAGAGAATGACCTATAAAGATGTTAATAAGATTCTCGAGGATGAGGATGAGGAGCTAAAGGAAAGATATAAGGAATTTATCGATGCCTTCAAAGCTATGGAACAGCTCATGAACATACTTCGGAAGAAAAGAAGGATAAGAGGCAGCATAGACTTTGATTTTGAAGAATCTAAAATAATACTTGATGACAAGGGAAAGCCTGTGGATATAAAGCCCTATGAAAGAGGAGTGTCTGAAAGGATAATTGAAGAGTTTATGATAGTATGCAATGAAACCATTGCGGAGCATATGTATTGGAAGGAGATGCCCTTTGTTTACAGAGTCCATGAAGACCCGGACCCGGAAAAGATAATGGCATTGAACGTGCTAATCCATAATTTTGGGTATAGCATCAAAGGCGCAGATGAAATACATCCGAAGGCGCTTCAGCAGGTTTTAGATAAGGTGGCAGGCAAGAAAGAGGAGAGACTCATCAATACGCTGCTGCTCAGATCTTTAAGAAAGGCAAGATATGACGGCGGCAGCTTGGGCCACTTTGGCCTGGCATCAAAATATTATTGCCACTTTACTTCACCTATAAGGAGATACCCGGACCTTATGATTCACAGAATAATAAAAGAGGATATACATCGTAAGCTTACACCAGGCAGGATAAGAGAGTTGAAGGAAATGATACCAGGCATCGCTGAGCAGTCTTCTATCAGAGAAAGAGCCGCAGAAGAAGCCGAAAGAGAAGTGGAAGACCTGAAGAAGGCTGAATATATGAAGGACAAAATAGGTGAAGAATATGAAGGAATAATATCCAGCGTAACTTCCTTTGGCATGTATGTGGAATTAGAGAATACCATAGAGGGTTTGGTGCATGTGAGCAATATGGAAGATGATTATTATATCTTTGATGAAACAAGCCATGTTATGATCGGAGAAAGAAAGCGTAAAATTTACAGGATAGGCGATATGGTAAGGATAAGAGTGCTCTCTGTGGATATGGCAAGTCATAAGGTGGACTTTGTGCTGGCAGAATGTTGAACGAGACTTCATTCAGTGTTGAAGAATATTACATTGTCATAACATTCATTTTGTGCTAAACTTAATTAGTTGACAATTAAAGCTGTGGTTTATATAATAGATTTACAGTTTGATTCGGGTGGTAATAATATGGGAAAAGAAAATGTGAAGGTTTTAGCACAAAACAAAAAAGCGAGACACGACTACTTTATAGAAGAAACCTATGAAGCAGGCATAGAGCTTTTTGGCACCGAGGTTAAGTCAATAAGACTTGGCAAGGTGAATTTGAAGGACAGCTATGCAGCAATTGAAAAAGGTGAAGCATTTATCTATAACATGCATGTGAGCCCATATGAAAAAGGAAATATTTTCAACAAGGACCCGATGAGAACCAGAAGGCTATTGCTCAACAGATATGAGATCAACAAACTAATAGGTTATATTCAGCAAAAAGGATATACCCTTGTACCTCTGAGCATTTACCTGAAAGGCAGCCTTGTTAAGTTAGAATTGGCAGTAGCCAAAGGCAAGCAGCTTCACGATAAGCGCCAGGCGATAGCGGAAAGGGATGCCAAAAGGGAAGTGGAAAGGGAATTCAGAGGCAAGGAATATTGATTAATGGGGGCGTAATGGCTTCGACGGGGGTATCGAGGGCTGAGATAGCGAGCCGTGGACTCCAGAACCACGATAAAAGCTGGAAAACTTAAATTAAACGCAAACGATAATTACGCGTTAGCAGCTTAATTGCTGCTCGTTCTACCTGTAGTTCCCGCACTATAGGATAGGGCGTCATTTAGCGGGGTCCGCCACTGCCAAAGCTTTGAGGCAGCTGGCGCATTATGAAGCTACTGAAGCTGTAAGCCTGTCAGCGGGCGTACGGTAGAGGGAATGCCAAATCACTGACTGCGCTCGGAGAGATTTCAGTTTGAGGACTTTCGGACAGGGGTTCGATTCCCCTCGCCTCCACCAAAAAACAATATAGATTTACATAGAAACAGACTGCATGCAGTCTGTTTTTTATAGTATAATATAAATTGGACTTCTCGTTAGTTATATGACGAGAAGCAGCCGATAAACAGGAATCTGATGAGGCGGGGTATTATGGTTAAAAGAGCTTTGAAATCTGCGATAGGAGTAAGTATAGGTACAACAATTGGCGGTGTTGTTTTACCTCGAATTCTATTTTTTGAGCTTTATAACAATACATATCCGCCCATATTAGAACAGACGCTACTGTATTTCATCATTTCTTATGTTGTTTGCTTTTTTGTTGCTCTTTTAATCGAATGGATAAAGAATAAAATGAGAATCGGAAGATAAATTCCAATATTTATAGATTATAAAAGCCCTTTAAAGGGAGGAAATTGACATGCGTAAATTATCGCAAGAGGAATTTAAAGAGATATTAAAGAATAGAAAACCAAAAGAAAGGCTAGTTCTAAAAGAGATAGAACTTTTTGATATGGATTTTACAAACTGGGATTTATCTAACATTGATTTCTCTTTGAGTGCATTTCATCGAATCAGATTTGATGGGGCAAATTTAGAGCACAGCAGTGTTTTTAACGCGTTGTTTGATGAATGTACTTTGCGTAAGACGAATTTTAGACAGGCAAATTTAGAATGTGCGGTTCTTCGTTATGCAGATATGACGGGCTGCAATATCGAAGGTGCAAATTTATATTTCGCAGTGTTGGAGTATGCTAAACTGGATGGCATTATATCTGATGAGAATACAAAATGGTTTCGTCTACATTGTCCCGAGAAGGGGGCCTTCATTGGATATAAGAAGTGCCTTAATGACCGTTTGGTACAACTTCTAATACCGGCAGATGCAAAGCGAACTTCGGCTACGTTGCCTTCTTGCCGCTGCAATAAGGCAAAGGTTCTGACCATCAAAAGTTTCGACTATAAGGAAAATTACATGGAGGCCTGGTCTTTAGTAGATGAGAATTTTGTTTACCGTTTGGGTGAATGGGTAGAAGTAAAAGATTTCGATGAAGACCGGTGGATGGATTCTACTAGTGGTATTCATTTTTGGATGACGAGAGAAGAAGCCAAGAGTTATTAAGAGCAAAAAGATACAGCCGTATCATTCCATATATGCGGCTTTTTTATAATTATTTATCTTTTACGCCTATTATTTTTAAGAAAATCATACATATCTTCTAAGTCACTAAATCCCATTTGTTCAGCTTGTCTTTTTGCTGTTCCAGTTTTAATCTGAACACCATCTCCATGATCATGTATGTAGGTCTGGAGGAATTGACCTTTAATATCTGTGCCACTCCATACCTTATCTCTTACCTTTTGAAGCCCTAACCTGCTGGCTATTTTTTTAATATCGCCTGTTGTAAATCTGTACGGCATTCCAGTATAACCTCCAATACTTCATCTCTATTGGTGCATTTTGCTATTTTCCTAAGATAAGGATAATGATTTTTTCTGTTTTCTATCTGCCTATAGAAATCTATTTTTTCAAGGTACAACATGGCATATTCTATTAAGTTATCAGCTAAATCATAGAAGGCTTCTTCTAAAGTGTCTCCATCTCCAAAAACCAAAACTTCATCTAGCGCAACCGTATATCCTAATCCTTCTTCATCAGCTTCAATAGCAGGATTAAATTTATATGCATTATCAATAATATCCTCGAACAGCTTGGTTGATATTATTGAGACTGTTTCCTCATTATTGCTTTTTTGATTGCCTGTAATAATTTCAAAGCCTTTTAATGCTTGTCTAAAAACGCTGGGAAATTCCTGTTTAGTAGAGCTGATAGATTTTTCTTTAAATATTGCATCCATATATTTCACCCTCTCATAATTACACATACCCTTACATTCACTCTCCTTAATACTTGATTGATTATAAGGATATGCTATTTACTTATACTATATACCATTATGTACTATATGTCCATATGATCCTTGAGGGATGAAGCTTGCGATGCAGCTTCTAAAGAAACCAAATGCTTAAGCCGAATTAGACAAGTTTAATAGATTTCTTATATGACGAAAAGAACTAACGGAATTAAATAAGGTTATCAATAGCAAAAGCCTGTGATAGAAGCATCACAGGCTTTGTTACAAGCAAAATATAAAATTATGAATTTCTTCACTATTGACACAACAAATCAAAGGGTGGTAAACTAAATCTGATGCCTAATTATTCAAATGCGATTTACAATACCCCTGCTTTAAGTATACAACAACGTAAAAGCAATGTCAATATAGTTAGAAAAAATTTTTAGCTAAATATTATAGGAGGATGTGTCATGAGCATTAGCGATTTTGAATGGAAACAGGAAAACGAGTGGCTGGAAAATGTGCTGAAAGAAGCCCGGAAACAGCTCAGTGAAAAGCGCAACTTCAATAAAAAGCTTAAAAAGGAAGCCATAGATACTCAAAGAGAGCTATGGCAAGAGGTGGGTTCTGTTTCCATTGCAAATGAAATGGGCCAGATTATAGACTTTTTAGCATTCATCGATGTGCTGAAAATGCAAAAGAGGAGTCACGAATTTAATAAAAAGCTTCAGGAAAAATACGAAAAAGTGATTTTATCACCCTACTTTGGAAGAATAGATTTTATTGAAAATGGAGATGAGAATGCTGAAAAGTATTATATTGGGATAGCAAATCTGATAAACGACAGATATGATATTCTGCTATATGACTGGCGAGCGCCGGTTTCCAGTATGTTTTATGATTATGAAATTGGGGAAGCCGGTTATAAATGCCCTGAAGGAATTATTCGTGGTAAGGTTATGCTGAAGCGGCAGTACAAAATAAATAACGGTAAGATAGAATACATGTTTGACAGCAATCTGAAGATAGATGATGAAATACTTCAGGAAATCTTGAGCAAAAGTGTCGATAATAAGATGAAAACCATAATAACGACTATTCAAAGAGAACAGAATAAGATAATACGCAATGAAGAATATAAGAATTTAATTGTACAAGGACCTGCCGGCAGCGGGAAAACATCCATTGCTCTTCACAGAATAGCTTATCTTCTTTATAAGCACCGTGAGAATATTGGGCCTCAGAATATAATAATATTCTCACCCAATCAAATTTTTAATGATTATATATCTGATGTGCTGCCTCTGCTGGGAGAAGATAATATGCTCCAGACAACCTTTAAAGAATATATGCATAATACATTGGGCGGTGAATTAAAGAAAGAAGATTATTGCGATATGATGGAATATATTTTGGCGTCCAAGGATAAACCTGCCTATCAGAAAAGGATCAGGAATATAAAATATAAATCTTCCCTGGAATTTACAGATATATTAAAGAAATATGTAAGCTATGTTGGAAAAGCAGACAGAAATTTTAATGATATAACTTTCAGAGATAAGTTAATAATTTCATCTATGGATTTGCACGAGCTGTATTATAAAGATTATTTTCAGCTTCCTCTGAAAGGGAGGCTTCAAAAGCTGAGAGCAAGAATCTTATTCTTATTGGAGCCTTACGAAAAAGAACGGATAGAGGAAGTGATGGACGAGCTTGATGATTTAGGGTCTTATATAGATAAAGCAGAAATTGCCAAGAAAAGTACAGCTATTGTAAAAGGTGAAATGAAGGATATATATTCTGAAATCGACAGAATAACAAAGTTTGATTTAGTGGATATCTATAAAAAGCTGATTGAGAATCTTGAGTTTTTTTCCGAAAGCTCAGACGCCGAAAAGGAAATAGATGAAATCAAAAGCTATACTCTGGAAAATTTAAAGGCCCAGCAGCTTTATTATGAGGATCAGCCTCCCCTTCTGTATCTCATGGGTGCTCTGGGAGATCTTCCAAAGACTTCAGAGATCAAATATGTTATCATTGATGAGGCTCAGGACTATACACCGCTCCAATATGAAATTTTTTACCAGCTTTTCAATCATGCCGGCATAACTATGCTGGGTGATCTCGATCAATCTATAAACCCATTTATGAATGTAGGTGATTATCATAATATATCACATATATTCCCGCAGGATAATACCTGCCTTATGAACTTGATGAAAAGCTACAGATCCACAAGGGAGATTACAAAATTCTCGCGAAGGCTGCTAAATAGGGAAATCACCGATGAATCCGTAGAAAGATACGGAGATAAACCTATAGTCCTCGGCTTTTCACGGGAAGAGGCTATAAAAGAAAAAATTTTAGAGGACATAAAAATATATAAAGGAAAAGGCTATAAATCTATTGGAATCATAACAAGGACTAAAAAGGAAGCAAATGAAGTGCACGGATTCTTAAAGGATAAGGTTCCGGTGAAGGTCATAATCAGCGATGAAGAGGGATATTTGAACGGCGCCGTAATAATACCTGCCTATCTTGCTAAAGGCTTGGAGTTTGATGTGGTGCTTATATATAATGCAGGAAATGAAAACTATTGTTGTGAGGAGGAAAGGCTGCTGCTTTATACTGCCTGCACAAGAGCACTGCATATATTATGTGTGTACTATTCAGGAAAGCTCACACCCTTATTGCAGTTGTGACAAGTCCGGCTTCAAAAGGCATATTGACATTGATCTTGCGTCCATTGATATAATGGACGCAAGGATATATTTGCCAGCATACCTGCAGCTTAAACACAAAGCCTCTAACAGGACAAAACGATGTGATTAAAATATAACAATGTTTAAAGCTATTGAAGCCGCATTATCTGTCATTAAAGTGTGTGGAAATGCGTATATTTAATTTCTGCTCATATTCAAAAACAGGTGATGGGGAAACCATTGACAATCGTATGGAAATATAATATAGTAAAATTGCTAAGCCGCAAGAGGCTTCTTATGGCAAAGCAGTAAAGCATAATTGTTACTGACGCCAAATACAAGGTATAAGGCGGAAGGCACAGCTATATCCATGATTGTTAAGTTATTAACGATTGTACTGCGCCTTCCGGGGCGTATTTTTTATTGATTGGAGGTCTTTTATGGAAACAAGGGTTGCGATTATCGGGATCATTGTTGAGGATACCGATTCGGCAGAAAAACTGAATTGCATTTTGCACGATTACGGGAAGTATATTATTGGCAGAATGGGACTGCCCTATCGCGAAAAAGGCATAAGCATAATAAGCATTGCAGTGGATGCTCCTCAGGACATAATCAGCGCTCTTTCAGGGAAACTTGGCAGATTGCCCGGGGTCAGCACGAAAGCGGCATTTTCAAAGATAACCGGAAGGGCTGAAGGTGAGGCAGGTGATGAATAAGCTTATTGACAAGCTTTATGAAACATGCACGCTTTCACCGAAAGAATACAAGATGCTTATAGACAGCCGGAACCCTGAGCTTTCGGAATATCTCTTCGAAAAAGCCAGAAGGGTTCGGATTGATAATTATGGAAAGGATGTGTATATACGAGGGCTGATAGAATTCACAAACTACTGCAGAAACGACTGCCTCTACTGCGGTATCCGACGAAGCAACTTAAACGCAGAGCGGTACCGTTTGTCAGAGGAGCAGATACTTGATTGCTGTGCCGCCGGATATGACCTGGGTTTTCGCACCTTTGTACTGCAGGGCGGTGAGGATGGATATTATACTGATAAAAAAATGATCGATATCATCCGTACCATAAAGAAAAATTATCCCAATTGTGCGGTTACGCTTTCCGTGGGGGAAAAAAGCTATGAAACCTATAAAGCATTCTATGACGCCGGGGCAGACCGTTATCTGCTCAGGCATGAGACTGCAGACGCAGGACATTATAGCAAGCTTCATCCCGTGACGATGTCGCTTGGAACCAGGAAGCAGTGCCTTTATGACCTTAAGCAAATAGGCTATCAGGTAGGATGCGGATTTATGGTTGGTTCTCCATTCCAGACCACCGATTGCCTGGTTGAGGATTTGCTATTTATAAAGGAGCTTAACCCCCACATGGTGGGCATCGGTCCGTTCATACCACATCATGAGACGCCCTTTGCGGACCGGGAAGCGGGAACGCTGGAGCTGACCTTGTTTTTACTCGGCATGATCCGCTTAATTCTTCCAACCGTTCTGCTGCCTGCTACAACTGCACTGGGAACAATCCACCCTAAGGGAAGGGAGCTTGGTATCCTGGCGGGAGCAAACGTAGTTATGCCCAATCTGTCACCTACTAATGTAAGAAAAAAATATATGCTCTACGACAATAAGATCTGTACGGGGGATGAAGCAGCTGAATGCTGTTACTGTCTGCAAAACCGCATGGAAAGCATCGGCTACCAAATATCCGTAACCCGTGGAGACCATAAATCAGCTCTTTAAGAGGATTCCATTACTGAAGGGGAAGATTTTCTGACCCATATAAGAAGGGAGTAATATCATGTACGATCCAAAATCATCCAAAGCAGAAGAATTCATATCGCATCAGGAGGTTCTTGATACGCTGGAATATGCGGAAAAAAACAAAAATAATTCCGAGCTTATCAACAGCATCATTGAAAAGGCAAAGCTCCGCAAAGGCCTCTCACATAGGGAAGCTGCCGTTTTGCTGGATTGTGAAATCGAAGAAAAAAACAATGAGATCTATAGACTTGCCGAACAAATCAAAAAGGATTTTTACGGAAACCGAATTGTAATGTTTGCGCCGCTATACCTGTCCAATTACTGTGTAAACGGCTGTATATATTGTCCATACCATAAGAAAAACAAGCACATCACAAGAAAGAAAATGACACAGGACGAAATCAGGCGCGAGGTTATAGCACTGCAGGATATGGGCCATAAGCGGCTTGCATTGGAAACCGGCGAAGACCCGGTAAACAATCCCATCGAGTATATCCTTGAATCCATCGATACGATTTACAGCGTAAAGCATAAAAACGGGGCCATCCGCAGGGTAAACGTCAATATTGCTGCGACGACGGTGGAAAACTATACTAAACTGAAAAATGCAGGAATCGGAACATATATCCTATTCCAGGAAACATACCATAAGGAAAGCTATGGAAAGCTGCATCCCACAGGGCCAAAGCATGATTATGCCTGGCATACCGAAGCAATGGACAGAGCCATGCTGGGCGGTATTGATGACGTGGGGGTGGGTGTGCTGTTCGGGCTTGAGCTGTACAGGTATGAATTTGCAGCCTTACTGATGCATGCCGAGCACCTTGAAGCGGTATTTGGTGTGGGCCCCCATACAATCAGCGTACCCAGGATACGTCCTGCAGATGACATAGATCCGTCCACCTTCAGCAATGGAATAAGTGACGATGTATTTGCTAAAATTGTAGCATGTATCCGCATCTCAGTACCATACACAGGGATGATCGTATCGACAAGGGAAAGCAAAGAATGCAGGGAACGCGTCCTTCACCTGGGTATTTCCCAAATCAGCGGCGGCTCAAAAACAAGCGTTGGAGGATATGACGAGCCCGAGCCTGAAGACGAAAATTCTTCCCAATTTGATGTAAGCGACCGAAGAACCCTTGACGAGATTGTCAGATGGTTGATGGAGATGGGGTACATTCCAAGCTTTTGCACCGCCTGCTACAGGGAAGGCAGGACTGGTGACAGGTTCATGAGCCTTTGCAAGAGCAGACAGATACAGAACTGCTGCCACCCCAATGCGCTTATGACACTGAAGGAATATCTGGAGGATTATGCTTCGCCGGAAACCAAAGAACTGGGTGAGGCTTTGATCAGAAGGGGAATTGAAGACATTCCAAAAGAAAAGGTAAGGGAAATTGTAAGGCAAAATCTAATAAACATCACCAACGGCAGTCGCGATTTCAGATTATAGACAAGCAGATGATGAAAAATTAACAGCAAGCATATTATAACAATTAATCATGCGGATTATGGGCCTCTTGAAAGGAATTTTGAGAGGCTCATATTTATCCTACCTTAATTGAAAACCTCAATTAATCAAATCTTTATAGAAAACATTAAAAATATATCGAATAACAATAAAATATTATTGCATATCAATAATTCCTATGCTATACTACAAACAATGAAAATGAATTTCTCACAATGTTTTGGAGGATGATTTTATGTGGAACGGCAAGAAATCAATCAGTCTAAGTAAATTATGCATTCTAGTTTTCACGTTTATGCTGATCGGCACTGCTCTATCTGCCCCATGGCTTGTGCGGAGGTTTCTGGATTTTTCGCGGGCGGATCTGGTCGGGAAAGAAATTTTCTTCCTATTAACCATCTATTCCGGAAGTATTCCGGCAGCGGTACTACTTTTTTGCCTTTACCGTCTGCTCCACCGCATTGAGCTTGAACAGGTATTCATTACAGCCAATGTTGAATATCTGAGGCGGATTTCTTGGAGCTGTTTTGCAGGAGCTATTATCTGTTTTGCTTCGATACCGTATTATTTCCCATGGATCTTTGTGGCTGTGGCTGCTGCATTTATGGGTCTCATCGTGCGGGTGATCAAAAATGTCATTGCGCAGGCGGTAGAACTAAAGAACGAATCGGAACTCACGATATAAAGGGGGCAGAAAGGGCATGCCTATTATAGTAAATTTGGATGTGATGATGGCAAAGCGAAAGATGTCATCTGGCGAACTGGCTGAAAGAATAGGTATCAGTCAGGCGAATCTCTCCATTCTTAAAACCGGTAAGGCTAAAGCAATTCGTTTCTCCACATTGGAGGCGATCTGCAAGGCGCTTAATTGCCAGCCCGGTGACATTCTGGAGTTCAAAGACCAAGACTAAAAAATGATGAGGTGGGATATATGAAAGGGAATTTTTCAAGCGATAAGGTCGTATTATCTGATGATGCGGCACAGCCGTTGAAGGGAGATGAAGCGCTGCGGGGTTATAAATCTGCGGAGCCTTTTATACCTGATAATAGGGATGTTATTTTTGCATTCTTAGCTTTTGTTTTGGGATTTTTCTTTGCCCGATGGGTATTGTTTTCATGGCAGGGTTGGGGGGTTACGGCCTTTACCATTGGCTATTGCCTTGCTGTTACCATGTATCTTATGAAAAAAGGGGTAAGCCTTTCTCGTTCAGGATTCTTTTGGCTTGCAGCGATCACATTGACCGGGATGAGCTATTCCCTTTACCCAAACAATGGGCTAGAGCCCTGGCGCAGCTTGTTTTTGTTTTGCGCAGCTATTTACTATGTCCTCCATGCTTCAGGACGGCTAATATTATGCAATACCGGCAACTGGCTTTTATTGGACGGCATCAACGGCCTATTTGTTATTCCGTTTAAAAATTTTGCTTGCCAGTACAAAAGCCTTTCTTCGCCCAAATATATAAAAGGAAGACTGGGAAGGCAGATTTTATCCATTATGCTCGGTCTGCTGCTTGCATTATTAGTTGCAGGTATGGTCCTGCCATTGCTTATGAGAGCAGACAGTGGAGGTTTCTCTAAAATAGCAAATACAATCTATGAATATTACCGATGGATGAAGAATCAATTTATGGATTTTATATTTAACGGTTTTCTTGCAATACCGATAGCAGCTTATCTATTCGGGCTTGTGTCGGGGTGCGCACACAACAGAGGCTGCAATACATTTAAAAGAGTGGGGATTCAATATGCTATTGAATCCGCAAAGGTACTCTCATTGGCTACTGTTTACACTGCCCTTGGTTTAATATGCGGTCTGTATCTGGTATTCATAGGCAGCCAGCTGCCTTACTTTTTCTCTGCTTTCGCAGGACAGAGGCCAGAGGGATGGCAGATTTATTCGGAGTATGCGCGCAGCGGATTTTTTGAACTGTGTCAAATTGCAGCTATCAATCTATCCATACTGGTATTGGCCAATATTTTTTGCAAAAAACCTCAGCAAAGAGGCTGCGCATTAAAAATATTTAATTGCTTGCTCTCTTTGCTGACTATGATACTCATAGCCACCGCATTCAGCAAAATGGCGCTGTATATAGGGGCATACGGGCTTTCTATACGCCGGTTGCTGCCATGCTTGTTTATGGGCTTCCTTTCTTTTATATTTGCCGGTGTAATTGCATTGCAAAAATGGCAGTTTTCAATTGTACGGCTTTCACTTTTTATAGGTACTCTGATGCTTTGCTCGCTTTGTCTTCTTAACCCCGACGGTTTTGTTGCCCGATACAATGCCGATCGTTTTCTTTCGGGAACACTCGAAAGCTTTGATGTAGAAATATTATATCTATCAGGCCCATCAGGGATTGATCCTGCATTAAAAATTTATGCACAGACAGGAGATGATAAGCTAAGGGCCGAGCTTAGGGCCTATATATATCATCAACGCCGGGAGAGCGAAAAGCTATTGGGAAAATCACGGGACAGTTTGCAGGACTTGCATGTACGGCAAAAGGTTAGAGAGTTTGCAAAGCTTATTGAATGATGATATGGATTTGTCCATGGGAAGACATCAGGTGAAATAAGAAACAGCTTTCTATGACAACTTTTTCCATAGAAAGCTGTTTTTGCAGACTTTTACAGATGCTGTTGATACTTTGCTGCAGCTTTACTCAGCAGCTTCTGCAATTGCTTTAGTTTCATGAACTGTGCCCTTTGGATGTTGAGGCGGCGCATAAATAGAGTACAGCTTAAGCGGCTTATTGCCTGTATTGATAACATTGTGCCATTTACCGGCAGGTATGATGATGGCAAAGTCATCATAGACTCTTCTTTGAAAATCCAACCTATCTTTTCTATCACCCATCTTAACAATTCCTTGACCTTCTTCGATACGTAAAAATTGATCAACATTAGGATGAATCTCTAAGCCTATTTCTTCACCAACTTTGATGCTCATCAAGGTAAGCTGCAAATGATTTCCTGTCCATAGGGCGGTACGGAATGTATTGTTTTGTTCGGTGGCATCTGAAATATTAACCACAAAAGGGCTTGCTCCATAGTCCTTTAACTCAATAAGATTACTGTGCTCTTCTTCATCACAAAAGGGAGTATGCTGATCAGAAAACTGTGCCCAGAAATTTGGATTATACATTGGAGCATTAGCTAAGTAAGGACACTGGTGCATTTGATAATAGTTATGCTTTGGTATTTCATTATAATAAGGGCATTGGTGCTTTTTATTCACAACTATCAATCCTCCCACAGGCTTATAATATTATCATATGTTTTATGTTGTGAAGATGTGTTTGATTCTCAGAAATGAAAATACTAACTGTAAAAGAAGCCTCTCAAAAATAAATTGTATAATAAAAACATTTATGATTGACAAATTAACCCTCTTTAACATAGACTGTAATTACAGATAAGTAAATATTTGCAAATAGAGCAGGCGATACGCTTTTTAGAAGCGTGTGGGGCTGGGCTGGCAGAAAAGCCGGCAGCAGGAGTGAATACCTGTGGGACTATAATTCAAAGAAATTATGGTGCCACGGGTATTTTTTCTACCAGTTATTATTGCTTATCGTTATTCTTAAGGCTTAGGTAATTAATATTGAACGAAACTTCATTCAGTGATAAAGATAATCAGTTGAAGGGGTAGATGATCATGTCAGCAGATATTTATAAAAAAGTTAGACAGGTGCTTTGGATTATTCTTTTTGCAAATCTGGGTGTTGCGGTACTGAAGATAATGATAGGCTCAATTATAAATAGTTCCAGTATGACCGCAGATGGATTTCACTCATTGACAGATGGTTCTTCTAATGTTGTAGGCCTGATAGGAATACGATTGGCATCCAAGCCGATTGATAAGGATCATCCATACGGGCACAAAAAGTTTGAAACACTTACAGGCCTCTTTATAGCGGGAATGCTTTTCTTTATTGGCATGAAAATAATTCTAAGTGCAATAAGCAGGTTTGTGAACCCGGTAATACCAAGCATTACGATGGAAAGTCTGATCGTACTTCTTATAACGCTTTGCATCAATATTTTTGTATGTTTATATGAATACAAGAGCGGTAAAAAGCTTGGGAGTCAGATTCTGATATCCGACTCCATGCATACAAGAAGTGATATATATGTCTCAATAGGTGTATTAGCAACGCTTATATGCATCAAAATGGGGCTGCCGTCAATCATTGACCCTATTGCATCTCTCATTGTAGCCGGCTTTATAATTTTTGCAGCTTATGAGATATTTAGGGACAATAGTGATGTGCTGGTCGATAAAGCCGCTGTTGATACAGAAAAAATCAAAAATATTGCCCTTGGCTTTGAACAGGTTAAGGATACCTATAATATACGCAGCCGGGGAAGTGATAATGACTTGCATATCGACATGCACATTATGACCGATCCAAATATGAGCGTTGAAGAATCCCATAAATTGATCCATAATATTGAAGAAAAATTACGTGAAGCCATCAGTGAGAATGTGCATGTTCTGGCTCATCTTGAACCTTTTAATGGAGAAAATAAAGCTTGAGTTTAAAGGAGGGTAAATTATGTGCGATACACTCGTTGCTTTATCAAATGTGACAAAAGACAATTCGGTGATATTTGCTAAGAACAGTGATAGGGAGCCCAATGAACCTCAGATCATGCTTAGGATACCCGGCAGGTTGAATGAAAAGGGTAAGAAAGCAAAATGCACATATGTGGAAGTCGAGCAGAGAGAGCTTACCCATGAGGTGATATTGATAAAGCCCCATTGGATGTGGGGCGCTGAAATGGGTGTTAACGACAAAGGTCTGGTTATAGGCAATGAGGCGGTATTTACAAAAGAGAAGCTGGAACCGGAGTCTTTATTAGGTATGGATATGCTGAGGCTGGCATTGGAATCATGTGAAAGAGCTATCGATGCCGTATACTATATAATTCACCTATTGGAGCATTACGGACAGGGCGGTAAAGCCGGGTATACGGAGAACCTTCGTTATCATAATTCTTTTATCATAGCAGACCGCGAAGATGCATATGTATTGGAAACAGCAGCAAAGAATTGGGCTGTCAAACGCATAAGCGATATACATACCATCTCAAATTCTCTTTCTTTAAGAAATGATTTTGACGAATGCAGCAGCGGGTTGATAGAAAATGCCATAAGAAAAGGATGGTGCAGATCAAAAGTGGACTTTAGTTTCAAGCTTTGCTATGAAGATAAGTTATATTCATTTGCAGCAAAAGGGGATTACAGACAAAGCTATACCGAGAGCAGCTTAAGAAATAATGCTGGAAAGATAGATGTGAATTGCATGATGAGGGTTTTGAGAAGCCATTGTGATAATGATAAAGTGAAAAACTTTAAAGCCGGGAGCATGAAGAGCGTATGCATGCATGGCGGTGGAATTGTTTCCAGCCAAACTACCGGAAGCATGGTAGTCCGGCTAAAAGACGGTGACATTACATTATGGACAACAGGAACATCACTGCCATGCATTTCACTTTATAAACCATACTGGTTTACAAAAAGCAGAGAAATGTTTTTTTCAGAAGAAGAGCAGCATAAAGCTGTAGGCAACTGGGTAAAAATTGAAAAGCTTCATAGGTCCATATTGAGCGGTGAAGTGACAGAGTTTGCATCCTTGATCAATGAAAGGGATAAGATAGAATCAGAGTTTTTTAAAATGGCAGCTCAGGTCAGGACGGAGGAAGATAAAATGGAGGCTATGAGCTATGTCCAAAAAGCAGAAGAGAAGTTTTATAGAGAGCTGATAGATAATTTATCTGTAACCAGCAAAAAAAGCAAAAGGTTCAATAGCAATCTATATTACGGCTGGTATTGGAAAAGGCAGAATAATACACTTGGCAGCTAATCAATGCAGGCAAGGATAAGAAAGCATGAGGTAAAGTATCGTTCAACAGTACATGCGGACTTGCTTAAAAGTGTAATCTTGGGGAAAATAGCTTGTTATTTCATAATACAAGCTATTTTTGCCCTATATAGGCTGCTTATATATCATACTGCAGCTATAGAGCTTTAGAAGGCATGCGCTTATCAATTTCATCAGCATCAATATCCCTTTTCACTGGCTTTCAGCCTGATCAGGCCTACCAGGCCCCAGGCCAGCACAGCGTAAACTGCCATACCAATCAAAGCAGCAGGTTCAAGCACAGATTTTGCGGCAAGCCCACTGGTGGTAGAAGAATAAAATATCCCGGAGAATGGTGAGGTGAATATACCTGCTATGGAATATATGAATGATACAAAGCCATTCCGTGGGTTGGCTCCAAGAAGCTTGAAGATAAAGCGGAAAGCGAGCAAAACTTCGATGACACTGAGGATATAATATATTGCATGCCGGGTCTTTAAAAACCATAAAGGCATATCGGAGATTTCATGCTCCTTATTGTTATTGCTCATATTATTCATAATATTAATTGATCACTCCCTAATTTGATCTATTATGCTGGTTGCAATAAGAACCTGCATAATCAATTCAATCATATTTATTTTAGTATTTTCATTTGAAAGAAGAATATGTACCGCCGTATACAAGCAACAGTAAACTCTGCTTCAATTTTATAAGACTGCTGATGCTATATTGAGCTTCATATGGTATAATTGGTAAATGATTATGCAAAAGAGCGATAAGGCAAAGCAGATAAAGGCATGGATCCATGGGAGAAAAATAAAACATTTAAAAAGATTACGAGGTGCGGATATGAAGGCTTTATTTACTTATAATTATGGTGAAAAAAAAATGAAGGCGATTGCCGAGCTAGGGTATGAAATAATATATGCTGATGAAAAAGAAATTATATATAGAGATGAGATTGCCGATATAGATGCATTAGTATGCTATAATCCATTTGCCAAGTTGGATATTTCAAATCTTAAGCAATTAAAATGGATTCAGCTTTCCAGTATAGGGATAGACCAATTGCCCAAGCATAAGGTTATAGAAAAGGGGATAATTGTCACAAATAACAAATCAGGCTACTCAATTCCAATCGGAGAATGGATTGTTTTAAAGATTCTTGAATTGCTTAAGAACAGCAGGAGCTTTTACAGCAAACAAAGTGAAAAAAAGTGGAAAATTGATGCTACAATTTTGGAGCTCTATAATAAGACTGTTTGCTTCGTAGGTACAGGGAGTATAGCCGATGAAGCAGCAAAAAGACTTCGGGGCTTTGAAGTAAAAATAATCGGAATAAATACATTGGGTAAAAAAACCCAGAATTTTGATGCCTGCTACCCTATAAAGGAGCTTGAATATGCTTTATCGCAGGCTGATATAGTAGTGCTTTCGGTGCCATATACCAAAGAAACACACCACTTAATCGATGATAAGAGCATTGGATTTATAAGAAAAGGTGCCTGCTTAATAAACATTGCCAGAGGAAGCATCATAAAAGAGACAGCGCTTATAGAAGCGTTGGAGAAGGGTAAAATTCGAGGTGCGGCATTGGATGTGCTTGAGGAAGAGCCTTTGCCAGAAGACAGCCCGCTTTGGGATATGAATAACGTGATCATAACTCCTCACAATTCCTGGGTTTCAGAGATGAGAAATGAAAGAAGATATAATATCATTTATGAAAATATGAAAAGGTTTATATCCGGAGAAAGACTTATGAATATAGTAGATATTGAAAAGGGTTACTAATAAACCAGATCTTGCTTTACCTGTTAGCCGTGAATATCGGATAACGTTTTGGAGTAAGGGGTCAAAGAACTGTAGATTGACATAAATATTTTCGCATCAGCTTGGCATGTCATTGTCATATTTTAGCATATGTTGTAGAATGTTAGTAATGATTCCTATAAAAACTTAAGGAGGGTTTGCCATGTTTGGATGGAAAGATGCATATAGCGTAAATGTGAATGAAATCGATGAGCAGCACAAAGAACTGTTTAGAATTGCGGGAAAGATATATGATCTTGTACATACTGATGCTGACTATGATCATTTTGATGAGGTAATGTCTATTTTGCAGAAGCTAAAGGAATACACGCTGTATCATTTTCAACATGAAGAAAAGCTTATGGAGAAGTATGGCTATAGGGAAACTGACTCTCATAAAATAGAGCATCTTTTTTTAATAAAAAAGCTTCAGAAATTTGAGAAAGATGATATTGATATGGAACGGAAAGACTCCATTATTGAGCTTATTACTTTTGTTTCTGACTGGATATCCGGTCATATTTTAAAAACAGATATGAAATACAAAGACTTCTTTAATAAAAATGGACTTTATTAGCGATATTCAAAAGCTATAGATGTCTTATCAGAAAGGGAAAGGCTAGATATGAAGGTGTTTTTATTTATACTCACTAACAACATAATACCTATTTTTGTACTTATTGCATTGGGCTTCCTTATAAGCAGAAAATTTGAACTGAATATAAACACTTTATCCAAATTGATTTTTTATATTTTTTCACCTTGCTTTATTTTTGTAAATCTTTACAAAACAAGCGTTCCCCTTGAGATGATGAAGGTGATGGCGATAGCTGTAATGATCTTAGGAGCTAATATGCTGATAGCAGCTTTGCTTTCGAAGGTCCGCGGATACAGCGAAGGCTTGAAAAATGCTTTTGCCAATTCCATAATGTTTTATAATTCTGCAAACATAGGCATACCTCTAATAACCTTGGTGTTCAGCAGTGAACCCTTTATTGTAAACGGGGAAACGCCCTATCTGAGCATAGCCCTTACAGTTCAGATTATGGTATTGGTAGTTCAGAATATTTCTACTCATACTATTGGTCTTATCAATGCAGGAAAGGCTGATACTCAGTGGAAAGATTCTTTTATCAAGGCCATGAAAATGCCTATAATTTATGCGATACTGCTGGCCTTTGCCTGCAAAGCTTTGCCTTATGACCTTACAAACCTTCCTGTCTGGTCTTCATTGAACTATGCCGGCGATGCATTGGTGCCGGTTTCGCTTATTACTTTGGGAATACAGCTTATGCGAACCCCTATTGAGCTTAGAAATATAGATGTGTATTTATCATGTTTTGTTAGATT
Organism: Lutispora sp. QWL-02; assembly: GCF_058315355.1. Taxonomy (NCBI): domain Bacteria; kingdom Bacillati; phylum Bacillota; class Clostridia; order Lutisporales; family Lutisporaceae; genus Lutispora; species Lutispora sp. QWL-02. Next base: position 3,211,175 of record NZ_CM177762.1, on the reverse strand, counting down.
GTTAGTCGGACCGGTTTTGGCAGTGATATTTATTTATATGCTAAGGGTTGATGGTATTATAGCTCATACTCTTGTCATATCTTCGGCTGTGCCTTCATCGGTAAACAGTGCCCTTATCGCAGTAGAATATGATAACCATCCGGATTTTGCATCCCAGGTCGTTGTGGCTTCTACATTGCTGAGCGCTGTCAGTCTTGCTTTTGTAATTTATATGGCTAGACTTTTATTTCCGGTTGCATAGAGAATAAAATTTTATTTACTTTTCCCAGTCAAAAATCTTAGTTGACTGGGTTATTTTTTATGCTTGCATATAATATTCCCTTACAAATATTAATGGCATATATCTATATGATATATCCTTTGAAAATTCAGATTTTAAATATTTAAAAATCTTATTGACAAACATTCTCATTTATAATACTATATAAATGAGAATTATTATCAATGGAGGACAAATTATGTGCTTATTTGATTTAAAGCCCGGACAACAAGGTTATATTGATTCGATAAGTGGAGATGATAAACTGGCCAAAAGGCTTCTTGCATTAGGATGCATCGAAGGAACACCTGTGCAGGTAAAATTAGTTGCGCCTTTAGGAGATCCAATCATCATCAATCTGCGCGGCTTTAACCTTGCGATAAGAAAGAAGGATGCTAAGAATATATACTTAAAGGAGGCTTAAAATGATAACTGCGGCTCTGTTAGGCAACCCCAATGTGGGCAAAACCACATTATTTAATTATCTTACCGGTTCCAATCAATATGTGGGTAATTGGGCTGGAGTTACTGTCGAGAAAAAGGAGGGCTATATAGAAAATAATGTTAGGATAGTAGATTTGCCAGGTATATATGCCATGGATACCTACTCAAATGAAGAAAAGATTTCCAAGGAGTTTTTAGAAAAAGGTAAAGTCGATGTAATTGTAAATATTGTTGATGCTTCGTCCTTAAATAGAAATTTGTACTTGACGCTGCAATTGAAGCAATTTGGAAAGCCCATAGTTCTTGTTCTCAATATGATAGATGTGGCGGAAGCCAAGGGGATAAAGATTGACTACCAAAAACTTTCGAAAAGGCTTGGGGTTACGGTAATTCCTATATCTGCTTCCAAGAGGAGAGGTATAGAAGAGGTTAGAAAGCTGCTTAAAAGCGGTAATTTTTTTAGCTTTTCAAATGAGAATGATTATCATTACAAAGAAGATGAAAAAGAAAATTATAAATATATTGAAGAAGTTTTGGCTGAAACAATTACTGAGGAAGCAAGGGACAGTGTTACTATAAGTGAAAGAATCGATTCGATTGTTTTAAACAAATACTTAGCATATCCTTTATTTGTTTTTATACTTTTCATTATTTTTAAATTTACATTCACCTGGGTAGGGCAGCCTTTATCCGATGCTATGGATAGCGTTATCATAAGCAGGACAGTAGTTTTTTCTGAGCTGTTGCTGCAAAACAGCAGCTCTTGGTTCAGATCTCTGATAATAGACGGAATAATCGCGGGAGTCGGCTCTGTCATCGTATTCCTTCCTATAGTAATGACTTTGTTCCTTGGAATCTCCTTCCTTGAGGATAGCGGATACATGGCCAGAGCAGCATTTATAATGGACAGAATAATGCGTAAGATGGGTTTGTCAGGAAAGGCCTTTATACCCTTTATAATAGGCTTTGGCTGCTCCGTACCCGGCATCATGTCTGCCAGGACATTAGAAAGCGAGAAGGATAGGAAACTTACAGCTTTATTGGTACCTCTTATGTCCTGCAATGCCAGATTGCCAGTTTACGCTCTATTTGCCAGTGCTTTTTTCCCGGGCAATGAGACGGCTATAACCTTTTCGCTTTATTTATTAGGTATATTTATAGCAATTTTAATCGGGATCATCTTTAAGAGCACAATATTTAAAAAGGATGAAGAGCCTTTTATCATCGAGCTTCCTGAATATAAGCTTCCTGAATTTAAAAGCCTTATGAGGAATACATGGGAAAAGGGAAAGGGCTTTCTGAAAAAGGCCGGTACTATAATATTTTCAATGTCTGTGATCATATGGTTTTTGTCTAATTTTAACTTCTCGGGCATGACGGATATGGGAAGTAGCTTTTTGGCTTATATAGGAGGTGTTATAGCCCCAATATTCAGACCTATGGGATTCGGCACATGGCAAAATGCTGTAGCCTTGCTGACCGGGCTTATGGCTAAGGAAGTAGTTGTGAGTACTATGAGTGTAGTATACGGAGCAGACTTGCATAATATGCTGCTCCAGCATTTCACACCGATTGCTGCCTATAGTTACCTGGTATTTATACTTTTATATACTCCCTGTGTATCTGTAATAGCTGTTATGCGCAAGGAGTTTGGCAGAGGAATGATGGTATTATCAGTAGGCTATCAATTGATTCTTGCTTGGATCATATCGTTTATTGTTTATAGTCTGGGAAGCTTAATTTTGGTTTAAAGGAGAGGAGCAAATATTGGAAATAGTAATTGCCGTCAGTATAGTTGCAGCAGCAGTCTTTATATTTTATAGAAGCGCAAAGAAAAAAACATCGGGAAATTGCGACTGCGGAAGCTGTACTTCTCATTGTCCGCTTTACGAAGATAAAAAGACAAATCAAAAATAATTACGAAGATGATGCCTATAGGAAGTATTTACCTCTTATAGGCATTTTAAAGCATGCAAACAACTAAAAAAGAGGCAAATAAAAATCAGAAAATACCAAGAAAAATTTCGAAAAATATATTGTGAATCCTTAAAAATTATGTTATATTTTAAAAGTTATAATTATAGCGATTACGTGTATAAGTATGACAGCAATTTATAAAAACTTCTTGACCGGTTTCTAGAAATCGGTGGGGGTTTTTCTTTTTTGAAAAAATATATAAAGAAGGAGCTGTTAAGGTGTGACAGGAGAGGTTTTTGTTCAGCTGATAAATGTATGTAAAAGTTTTGATCGAGAGGAAGCAGTATTAAAGAACCTGAACCTTGAGATAAAAAAGGGACAATTCTTAACCTTATTGGGACCTAGTGGTTGCGGAAAGACCACAACACTAAGATTGATAGCTGGTTTTGAAACGCCGACCAGCGGTGAAATAATTATTGACAATGACAATGTAACGCAGAAATCACCACATGAAAGATGTGTAAACACGGTATTTCAAAATTATGCGTTATTTCCGCACATGAATATTTTTGATAACATTGCATTCGGCTTAAAGATGAAAAAGGTGCCGAAGCTGGAAATTGAAAATAGGGTATTTGAGATGTTGAAAATGGTTCAATTGGAGGGTTATGAAAATAGGATGCCGTCTCAACTGAGCGGCGGACAAATGCAGCGTGTTGCAATTGCAAGAGCTGTGATAAATAACCCAAAGGTTTTGCTTCTTGATGAACCTCTTGGAGCACTTGATCTAAAACTTCGCAAGCAGATGCAGCTTGAACTGAAGCGTCTTCAAAGGAAGCTTGGTATTACCTTTATATTTGTAACCCATGATCAGGAGGAAGCATTAACTATGTCGGACAGCATAGTGGTTATGAATAAGGGGGTAATTGAGCAAGCAGGCACGCCTGAAGAGCTCTATGAAAGACCAAAGACTAAGTTCGTAGCTGACTTTTTAGGAGAGACCAATATTCTTGAGGGTGAAGTAGTAAAAATTAAGGAGACGGAGGTGCTCCTAAACCTTGAACAAGAGCAGGATATAATCAGAATTCCCAATCTGAATTACGATTTTGGAGATAAATTTACCGTTTCCGTGAGGCCGGAAAGGATCAAGATAAAAGCCGTCCCCGAAGAAGGAGACGTTTGGCTCCAGTGCGGGATAAAAGAAAAGATATATTCAGGGTTTGTAATAAAGACTATTGCAACAACCAGGAATGGAAAAGAAATTGTCGTAAATGAGCCTATTGAGCAAAGGAGCGGCTTTGGTGCAAAAGAAGATATATTTGTTACATGGAAGCCTGAACACTCCATCGTTATCAAGGCATAGGAGGGAAGGGCTATGAGAAAGAAATTTGTGTTAAAAGATTTACTGCGCTCGCTGAAGGACACGCTGGGCATCACAGCCACAATACTGCCTGCAGCTCTATGGATGCTTGGATTCTTTGTGATACCTCTTATATTGGTTGTTGCAGTAAGCTTCTGTACAAGGGGAGAAGTGGGTGATATCGTATACAGCTTTACATTGAAGAACTATGCAAAGCTGATCAATCCTCTGTATATAAGCATATTTATTAAATCTATGGCAATCGCTCTGTTTACTACCATGCTTTGCTTGGTATTCGGCTATCCATTTGCATTTATAGTTGCAAAGGCTAATAAGAAGATAAAGCCTTTGCTTTTAGTATTGGTCATGCTGCCTTTTTGGACAAATTCATTGGTCAGGACCTATGCGATGATTGTATTGCTGCGCACCGAGGGAATTATTAATACAATGCTCAGATATTTCGGTTTGATACATGAGCCTCTCCAGCTCATGTATAACAATACGGCTGTTATGATAGGCATGCTTTATATGATGTTTCCGTTTATGGTGCTTCCTCTATATGCTTCTATAGAGAAGCTGGACATGAGGCTGCTTGAAGCTGCAGACGACCTTGGCGCCAAACCCCTGAACAAATTTCTGCAGGTAACGCTCCCTCTTACAAAGGGAGGAATATTGGCAGGGTCTCTTTTGGTATTTGTTCCTACGTTAGGACTGTTTTTTATAACAGATCTGATGGGAGGAAGCAAGGTTGTCCTCATGAGCAACTTGATCAAAAATCAATTCCTGACGGCCAGGGATTGGCCCTTTGGCTCGGCCATATCCGTGATCTTGATAATAGTGATGACCGCGATGATTGCCCTCTATATCAGGCAGGGCGGGAAAATCGATAAAAAGGCGGTGTTGTAGTTATGAAAAGAAAAAAAGGAAATGCCATAAAATCGCTTTATGTTTTTCTAATTTTTATGTTTCTTTATATTCCTATTATGGTGCTTATGGCATTTTCCTTCAACGAGTCAAAGCTTAACGTGGTGTGGACCGGCTTTACTTTTAAATGGTATGAAAGCCTGCTGCACAATGAAGGAATATTGGAGGCAGTTAAAAATTCCTTTGTTGTAGCAATAATCAGTACATTAATATCCGTGGTGATTGGTACTCTGACCGCAATAGGCTTATACAAGTATAAATTTAAGGGGAAGAATGTTCTGGATGCCATATTGAATATTCCGTTGATCATCCCGGAGATAGTTATGGGGATATCACTTTTGGCATTCTTCTCAATCGTAAAGCTGCCCTTAGGCAAGGTGTCTCTGATAATTGCCCATGTGACCTTCAGCATAGCCTATGTAGTAGCAGTAGTAAAAACCAGGCTGGAAGGCTACGATAAGTCAGTGGAAGAAGCAGCATTGGATTTAGGGGCTACTCCCCTGAAAGTGTTTTTCAATGTTACATTGCCGATTATTATGCCGGGAGTTATAGCCGGAGGCTTCCTTGCTTTTACGTTATCTTTGGACGATGTGATAATAAGCTTCTTTGTTGCGGGGCCGGGGAGCGTAACCCTTCCTTTGAAGGTATTTTCAATGGTGAAATTTGGAGTAACTCCTGAAATAAATGCCCTTTCAACCATTATAATGGTATTGACATTAGTGATACTGGGATTATCTTTAACCCTTAGAAATGTCAACCTGAATATGAAAAGGATAGGTGCAATACTGACCGTGATAGCACTGGCGGTGAGCAGCACCGGGTATGGTATATGGGCATTTGCCAAGGATAGTGAGAAGCCTCAGCAGGTCATAAATATATTCAACTGGTCTGAGTATTTGCCTCAATCAGTAATTGATAAGTTTGAGCAGACATATAATATCAAGGTCAACTACAGCACCTTCTCCTCAAACGAAGAAATGCTTGCTAAGCTTATGGCAGGGGGAGGAAAGTATGATCTTGCAGTTGCCAGTGATTTTATGGTTGAAATTTTGAAGAAGCAAAGCCTGATCCTTAAGATAAATAAAGATAATCTGCCAAACTTTAAAAATATTGGCCCGCAGTTTTTAAACCTTCCCTTCGATAGAGATAATGAATACAGCGTACCATATATGTGGCTTGCGGGAATAATTGCCTATGACAGCTCCAAGATACCTGATGGAATGATAACCGGTTATGCTGACCTTTGGAGACCGGAGCTGAAAAACTCCCTCACAGTATTGGATGATCAAAGGGCAATAATAGGTATCACCCTTAAAAAGCTTGGATATCCATTGAATGAGACGGACCCTGCCGCATTGGCAAAGGCGAAGGAAGAGTTGAAGAAGCTTCAAAAGAATATAAAAGCCTATGACAGTGACAGCCCCAAAACCAGCTTGATAAACGGGGAATCTAAGGCGATTTTTGCCTGGGGTGCCGAGGGCAGCCTTGCCCGAAGGGAGAATCCCAATGTAAGGTATGTGATCCCTAAAGAAGGTTTATTCCTTCAGCAGGATAATTTTGTGATTCCTAAAGATGCAAAGAATATAAAAGCGGCAGAGCTGTTTATGAATTTTATAATGGAGCCTGAGATAAGTGCGGAGATATCCCTGCACTTCCCCTATGGTAATCCGAATATTGAAGCTTATCCGTATATAGATAAGGATATTATGGAGGATATCTCAGTGTATCCTCCTAAAGAGAAACTTAAAAAAGGAGAATATCTGAAGGATATCGGAGATGCGGTGATAATGTTTGATAAAATATGGTCGGAAGTCAAGCAGTAGTCAATTTGCTGTAAAAATACAATGCTGCCCTCGTAATATACAAGGGCAGCATTGTATTTTTGTCAGGTCTGTATTTGTTTGTTAAGCACATCATAATCTTTTTTTATAAGAATATATATCATCTATAAAGAGAAGTAAGGGCGAATCATTCAAATTCTTATGTTTTTTGATTAGAGAATAAGGAGTGATACAGTGCAGTTATATGAACAAATCAAGAGCAGATATTTTCCTCTATCTGTGATAGGCCTGGGATATGTAGGTATTCCTCTGGCAGTAGCCTTTGCTAAAAAAACAGATGTAATAGGCTTTGATATTGACCGCAATAAAATACAGTTATATAAGCAAGGAATAGATGCTACTCGAGAAGTAGGCAATCAGGCAATAACCGAATCTAATATATACTTTACATCAGATGAAAGAATGCTGCAAAAATCCAAATTTCACATCATTGCCGTACCTACACCGATCAATAAAGACAAGACGCCAAATCTTAAGCTAATTGAAGATGCAAGCAAATTGGTAGGTCGGAACTTAACCAGGGGTTCCATCGTTGTATATGAGTCTACGGTATATCCAGGAGTTACGGAAGAGTTATGCATACCTTTGCTGGAAAAGGATTCGGGACTTAAATGTGGTATAGATTTCAAGGTTGGCTATTCTCCCGAAAGAATAAATCCTGGAGATAAGCTTCATAGGGTAGAAAATATTGTAAAGATTGTTTCAGGAATAGATGATGAAGTTCTAGAAGATATTGCAAAGGTCTATGAACTGGTCATAGAAGCAGGAATATACAGGGCAGAAAGCATTAAAGTTGCTGAAGCGGCTAAAGTGATAGAAAATGCTCAACGAGATATTAATATCGCCTTCATGAATGAATTGTCCATTATTTTTGACAAGCTTAGTATAGATAATCAATCAGTATTAAGAGCAGCCAGGACAAAATGGAATTATGTGGATTTTACGCCCGGACTAGTTGGAGGACACTGTATTGGAGTAGATCCCTATTATCTGACATATAAGGCGGAGATTATTGGATATCACTCACAAATCATTCTTTCAGGGAGACGCATTAATGATTATATGGGTAAATATATTGCAGAGAACACAGTAAAGCATCTTATTAAAGCTGATAAGCAGATAAAAGGTGCTAGGGTAGCTATTATGGGAATTACATTTAAAGAAAATTGCCCGGATGTAAGAAATTCTAAAGTAATAGATATCATTAGAGAATTGCATGAATATGATGTAGAAGTGGAAGTTTCAGACCCTATAGCAAATGAGTATGAAGTTCTAAAGGAGTATAATATCCAGCTAAAGAAACTGGAGGATATAAATCTAACGGATGCTGTCATATTTGCTGTAAAGCATGGAGCATACGAAAATATAAAACTGGAACATTTAAGAAATATTTTTATTAATAAACCAGTGATTATAGATGTAAAGAGGATATTTAATAAAAAAAATGCTGAAGATATGGGCTTTATTTATTGGGGGTTATAATATAAATCATTTATATGAGGGTTTATATGAAGATTATTGAATTATGCGCTATAGATCAAACCATGAAAATTTTCCTTAGCTCTTTAAACCAGGGGTTGGTTGATCAAGGCTTTGATTTAATCTGCACTTGTTCCAAAGGTCCATATACAGAAGAATTAATAAGAAAAGGTTTCAACGTTATCAACATACCAATTGAAAGAAATATAAAACTTTACTCAAGCATAAGATCTGTCTTTAGGCTATATAAATTATTTAAAAGTGAGAGACCAGACATATTGCATGTGCACACACCTATTGCATCAGTCCTTGGAAGGATAGCAGCCAAATTTGCAAAAGTACCTATTATTATTTATACAGCTCACGGCTTCTATTTTCATGACAATATGGCACCTATAAAATACAAATTATTTTTAAATATCGAAAAATATATGGCTAAGTATTTTACTGATTATATTTTTACTCAGAGTGAAGAGGACAGATTAACAGCAATAAAAAATGGCTTTATAGATGAAAGAAAAATTGAGTGTATCGGAAATGGTATAGATGTGTTTGGTAAATTCAATCCTGAAAATATAGATTATGAAAGCATCAGAAGTTTATATAAGAAATTTAATCTTACTGAAGAAAATATCATCGTCACCTTTATAGGACGCTTAGTGAAAGAAAAGGGGATTATGGAGCTGCTTGAGGCTTTCTGCAGCATTGACAATGGAAATATTAAACTGCTTGTAGTAGGTGACATTGACCAAGGCTGCAGAGATGAAAACACTAAAAATCTGATAACTAGTAAATACAAGGATAATCAGAACATCATATTTACAGGATTCAGAGAGGATATAAACAACATTCTTTATATTACGGACATATTTTGTCTGCCTTCTTATCGGGAAGGAATGCCAAGGACTATCATAGAGGCAATGTCTATGGAATGCGCGGTCATTGCAACAGATATAAGAGGTTGCCGAGAAGAGGTAACAGATGGAGAAACGGGTCTTTTGGTAAAACTGCAATCAACATATGATATTCAAAGTAAATTGGAAATGTTGGTCAATAACGAGAATTTTTTAAACAGCATGAAAATCAAGGGGAGACAAAGGGCAGAAAGATATTATGATGAAAAGCAAGTAGTGGATAAGCAGATAAATATCATAAATAGATTGTATGAGGGTTATAAAAAGAAAGAAACAATATTGCCAAAGGGTATTTTTGTATTGAGTTTAGATGTTGAATTATGTTGGGGAACAGTTGATAAACCTGATAAACTCAAAAAGAATAAAATATATTATGAAGAAGCTAGAGATTGCATTGATAAGCTTATAATGTTGCTTGAAAAATATAATATATCAGCTACTTGGGCAATAGTCGGACATTTATTTCTGCAGGAGTGCCGTCCGGTAAATGGGCAAAAGCACTCAAATATACCAAGGAGTACATATTCTTGGTATTCAAAAGATTGGTTTGAAGAGTCCCCGTGCACTAACTATAAGAAAGATCCCTTATGGTATGGTCAGGATATTATACAAAAGATAATCAAATGCAGAGTTTACCAGGATATCGGCTGCCATAGCTTTGCACATATACCTTATGGAGATAAAAATACAAAAAGAGATACTGTCAGAGCCGATCTTTCAAACTGTATTTGCGAAGCAGAAAAATATGATTTGAAGTTGAGAAGCTTTGTATTTCCGAGAAATGATGTAGGATATATTGATGAGTTAAACAGCTTTGGATTTAAAGCTTATAGGGGTGCAGAGCCTTCATGGTATAAAGCTTTTCCCCCCAAAATAAGAAAAGCTTGTCATGTGATAGATCAACTTTTAGCCATATCCCCTCCTGTTAGTATACCGGAATACAAGCAGGGGCTGTACAATATACCGGCCTCCATGTTTTATCTTCCAATGAATGGATTTAGAAGCTTGATTCCGTTAAGATTTAGAATATATAAAGCAAGGAAGGGTATCAAAAAAGCTATCAGGCATAAAAAAGTATTTCATTTGTGGTTTCACCCTTTCAATATAGCTACTAACCAAGAAAAACTATTGTATGGATTAGAAGAAATATTTAAAGAAGTACAATCAAAGCGTGAAAATGGAATGTTGGAAACGAAAAGCATGAATGAGATAGTTGATTTATCAAATTTGTATCAAAGGAATGGTGTCAGTGGAAATAAAGGTTATTGACAGCATAGATGAACTCATGCTTTATAAGGTAGAGTGGGATAGTATCCTCAAAGAGATTAATAATGACATATTATTTCTTGAACCAGACTGGATTTTATTTTGGTGGAAATTCTTTGGTGACAAACACGACCTGTTTGTACTGATAGTTTTTAACGATGAAGAAATTGCAGGCATTTGCCCTCTAATGATAACAAACAAGGCAATCTATAATGAAATAAGATTTATTGGTAATAGAGAATCTAGCAGCAATGATTTTATTTTAAGAGATAAATATAGAGAAGAAGCCTTTGAATGCATATGCAATTTTTTAAGAAATTTAGGAGGAAAGAATATCATCGCTTTTGACGTAATATCTGAGCAGTCTGCTAACTATGCTTTGCTGAATAAATATTTAAAAGTTAATAAAGTACCCTTTGTCTCGAAAGAAGTTATCTGCTACTTTCTTAATTTAAAAGATAATAGCTTTAAGGATCACTTTGAGCATAGATTTGGTAAAAAAACCAGACAGACAATGAATGGCAAAGAAAAAAAGCTAAAGAATCTGGGCAATCTGGCTTATAAAAGAGTCGTAACCTCTGATGAAATAGACGAGGTATTTGAAATACACGAAAAGAGATGGTTGCGGAAAATAGGCAATAGCAGTTTTTCAAAGGGAGGAACTAAGGAGTTTTATAAAGAACTGGCCTTAAACAAAAATATGAAATTTAATATAAACGTAGATGCCATTAAATTAAATAATAGAATTATTAGCTTCATGTACGGATTTGAATATAATAGTAAATATTTATCCCTCAGAATTGCTCATGATGATGACTTTTATTTTTTAAGCCCCGGTGAATTGGTATTTAAGAAAAAAATAGAGGAATGCTTTTCTTCTCAAATAGGTGTTTTTGACTTTGGGCTAGGTTACGAACCATATAAAGCTAAATGGACCGATGATTATAAGCGAGCTTATAATACAATAATGCCTTCGGATAATTTGCTGTCTAGGCTAATTTTTTACATTAAATTTTGGACTAGAATAAAACTAATAATTGCATTAAAAAAGAATAAAAGAATTTATAATTTTAAAAAATACTATTTAGGAAAAATCAAATACTTTTTCACCAGTAAAAATATTTCGGATAAAATTACGAGAATAAAGAGAGCAGTAGAGCGTGATGGATTATTATCAATTATTGCCAAGTCTTTTATTACTTCAACCGGTAAAATATTTAGCCATAAACAATATCTGATATTAGAAAAAAATATCGAGATTGTGGAGTTGCCTCAAAGCAATATGCAAGTTAAGGAAGCTGAAATGGATGATTTAGACGCTCTATCAAAGGCGATGAATGAATCTCCAAGTAGTATAGTAAGAAGATTTATAAATAAATACAAATGTTACATCACTTTACATGATGGCAAGATTATTCATTATTGCTGGATAGACTGCTCAAGTATTGAAATTTCAAATATTAAATTAAACATTTTATTTGGAAAGTCAGAGGTACACATATATGAGGCCTTTGTAGAAAAGAAATATAAAAATAATTATGAATATATATTATCAAACGTTTTCAATCTCTTGTATAGGAATAGTTTTAGAAAATGTTATATTACTGTAAATAGTAGTGAAAAATCATTTGAAAATGAAATATATAAAAAAATATTTCATCCTAGATATAAGGTATTCGAAAAAAGACTGCTCAATACAGTCAAGCATAACATTGTTGAATTGAAGTAAGCGGATAAAACTAAATAGAGGGTAGGACACAAATGAAAAATTAAGCATATTATGTGTAAGGAATAAAAGATATGTATTGAGCAGCAAGGTAATATGATTCTAGTGGGGGCGGCCATATTATGAGAGGTAAATATGCAAAATTGAATATAGGCAAAACATACTTAATAACAGGTGCAGCAGGCTTTATTGGGTTTCATTTATCCAAGAGACTGCTTGATGAAGGCTGCGCCGTTATAGGACTGGATAATCTCAATGAGTATTATGATGTCAATCTTAAAAAAGCAAGACTTGAGATTATTGAGAACTATGGCTCATTTAAATTCATATGTGCAGATCTTCAGGACAAAGAGGCCTTGGAGAAGGTGTTTATAGAAAATAAAATAGATATTGCAGTTAATATGGCTGCACAAGCAGGAGTTAGATATAGCATATCAAATCCTGATATCTATATACAATCTAATATAGTAGGTTTCTTAAACCTGCTGGAGATGTGTAGGCACAACAAGATAGAACATTTAGTATATGCCTCTTCCAGTTCGGTGTATGGAATGAATGTCAATATGCCCTTCTCAGTTCATCATAATGTAGATCATCCAATAAGTCTGTATGCTGCCACCAAAAAGTCAAACGAACTTATGGCACACACCTACAGCCATCTATATGGGCTGCCGACCACTGGCCTCAGGTTTTTTACCGTATATGGTCCCTGGGGAAGGCCGGATATGGCACTATTTTTATTTACAGATGCAATTATAAGCGATAGGCCTATTAAGGTGTTTAACAATGGAAAAATGAAAAGAGATTTCACATATATAGATGATATTGTGGAGGGGGTAGTAAGCTTATTAAACAAGCCTCCAAAATCAAATAAGGAATGGGATATGCATATGGCAGACCCTGGAACCAGCAGTGCGCCCTACAGAATATACAACATAGGAAACAATAGGCCTGTAGATTTAATGGAATTCATAGAGACGATAGAAGAAAAAATAGGCAAAAAGGCAAAAAAAGAATTTCTGCCGCTTCAAGATGGGGATGTGCCAATGACCTATGCCGAAGTGGATGATTTAATTAAGGATGTAGGCTTTAAGCCTGAAACAAATATTAATATGGGGATAGGAAAATTTGTTGAATGGTACAAAGAATATTATCAGAGGTAGTATATGAAATATGATATTGATATTAACAATGAAAAGACATTGAGCGGCAAGATAATATTATTTCTGTTCTGTTTATATTTCATACTTAAACCATTTTACTTTTGGACCAGCGGGTTACCGCAAGTATCCGATGCCATATTATTGATTATGACAGTTCTTTATTTATTTAAGGACAGATTTATCATAAGTTTTTCAAAGAAATCTAAAATATTTATATGTACCAGCTTGGTATTTGTGTTATATGTAATATTTATAAATACCATATGGTCATTAATACTTAATGGAAATTTAGAAGTTTTCACGGCATCTGCATTTTATATATATAACTTTGTGGTAAGCTTGATGGTTTTGATGCTATATTATGAATACCAAGATGTTTTCTATAAGTATATGTATAAATCAATTCTGATATCTATTTTTATGCAGTTAGTTATTTACTTAGCTAGCGGCGGATTTGACGGAACGAGGTCACTGGGTTTTTTTAATAATCCTAATCAACTTGGTTATCACAATCTATTAATGCTCGCATTTCTTATTATGATTAGCCAAAGAAAAAAGCTTAAGACGGGGTTGTACTTGACCAGCGTATTATCAACTTTGATTTTATGTTTTTCATCCTTGTCAAAGGCTGCCATTATTGCATATGCCGGCATGCTGTTTTACTATTCGTTTATTAAAATGATGGCAAAAACTTTTGATAAAAAAGCATTTATTTATATGCTCATTGCTACATTGATAATATCAGCAGCATATTATTTTAATAGGGAAGTCATTGCTTCGAATCAACTTTATATTTCAGTTATGAATAGAGTTTCAACAATAGGTATGGACAGGGATGACAATTTAGCTGGTAGAGGATATTATAGATTGATACACTATCCTCAATATTTGATATTCGGCGCAGGTGAAGGTGAATACTTAAGGTTTAAATATTATATAGAGTTTCACTCAACATTAGGAAATATCTTAATGTCTTACGGGATAATTGGCCTATTCTTATACTTGGCTTCAATCATATTTGCCATTAAGAATAACGGATGGAAAGATACATATATAATATTCTTTATTTTTCTATATGGTTTGACCCATAATGGCATAAGAAATACATTATTATGGATATTGGTTGCATCAATAAGCGGGGAAGATATCAGTACTAATGCTGTTAAGTATAACAGTTTAGGGAAGGAGGGTTTATTAAATGGAGGATTCGATTAATAAAAGCAGCATACAGCTTATGTCATTGAATATGATGATGGAAATGGATAGAATATGCAAAAAAAATGACTTAAAATATTATTTGGCATATGGTACCGTACTGGGAGCTGTTAGACATAAAGGCTTTATACCCTGGGACGATGATATTGACATCATAGTGGACATTGACAATTATAAAAGGTTTTGCGATATAATCCGGCATGAAATTCCAGAAGATTATGTTTTATATTCTGCAGACCAAGACCTAAATTATGATTCGCTAAAAGCAAGAATTAGTATTAGAAAATATTTTCATCATATAATTCATATTGATATATTTCCTATAGTTGGGGTGCCCAAATCTGAAACAGGCCGTAAACTCTTTTGTAATATTTGTCATATTTTGTACAGATCTTATTTCGTTAAAAAAGTTAATATCAATGTCAATTACAAAGGTAACAAAAAAAAGAGAATAATTACTCTCATAGTAAAGCTGATGCTTAAGCCGGTACCTGCAAGATTAATAAAATTTATATTTCATAAGCTAAGCACTTTATATCATATAAAAGAATCTGACATTATTTATAATATTTGCGGTTGCTATGGATATAAAGAACTAATTCCAAAAGAATATATAGGCGAACCGGTTTTGCTTGAATTTGAGGGTCTTGCCCTCCCAGCGCCGGAGAAATGGGATGCTTACCTAACCCATCTATATGGTGACTATATGACCCCAATACAAGGCAATTCTTAAAAAGTTACTGAAATATAAAGATGATGGTGGTTTTATGAAAAAAGTTATAACATATGGAACCTATGACCTATTTCATGAAGGACATTATAATCTGCTTAAGAGGGCAAAGGAATTAGGTAATTATTTAATAGTAGGAGTTACTACGGAGAATTATGATAATAGCCGTGGAAAGTTAAATGTTCAAGAGAGCTTGATGAAAAGAATAGAAAATGTTAAGAATAGTGGCTTTGCTGATGAAATAATTGTAGAAGAATATGAAGGGCAAAAGATTAATGATATCCAAAAATATAATATTGATGTTTTTGCAATTGGCTCAGATTGGTTAGGTAAATTTGATTACATCAAAGAGTATTGCGACGTGGTCTATTTGGAAAGAACAAAAGGGATATCAAGCACTCAATTAAGAGCCGATAAATATGGAATTATTAAGCTGGGCATAGTTGGATGCGGAAGAATTGCTCAAAGACTTATCTCAGAAGCTAAGTTCGTTAGCGGTGTAAATGTTGAAGGAGCATATGAAGCTGATGAGAGTTCACTCAAGCACTTTACTAAAAAGAATGAATTGGCTTTTTTATCTATAAATTTTGATGAATTTCTTGATAAGGTAAATGCTGTCTATATAACAACTTGCTATATTACTCATTATGATTATGTAAAAAGAGCGCTGGAAAAAGGGAAACATGTATTATGTGATAAACCTATGGCTTTATCAGTTAAAGAAACAGATGAACTTTATACGCTAGCCCAAGACAAGAAATGCGTGCTTTTAGAGGCTATAGAAACCGCATATTTCCCAGGGTTTTTAAGGCTGATAAGTGTTGCCAAAACAGGATTGATAGGCAGTATAAAAAATATTGACGCAACATTTGCAAGATCAGATATAAACGCTGCGGTAAAGAGCGCAATGGAGCTAGCATCATATCCCTTATTAGCGATATTTAAAATATTAGGTGAAAACGTAGAGAAGGTTGAGTTCTATTCTTATTGGGACAGCGGAAAAGATTCGGATTTGTTTACCAAAATAAATTTAAAATATAAGGATGCTATTGCAACGGTAAAGATAGGATCGGGGGTAAAATATGAAGGGGATCTTATTATTTCAGGAACAAAAGGGTATATATATGTACCGGCGCCGTGGTGGAAGACAGAGTATTTTGAAATACGTTTTGATAATTCCGCTAATAACAAGAAGCATTATTATAAATTAGAGGGCTATGGATTAAGATATGAATTAGCTGAGTTTATATCAATGATAAATAATAAAGAATTAACAACATATAAATTGAATCAAAATGAATCGGTTAAAATTGCTTGGATTATTGAAAGGTTTAGAAATAAAAAAAATGTGTATAGCATCTGATATTTAAAATAAGCCAACCATAGTAAACATAAACTTTAAGGGGGATTAATAATGGAGCAAATCAATATTATAGAGCTGTTATTGATCCTTAGAAAAAGATTTTGGTTTATTGCCGTATTTATTATTACATTTGCTGCAATAAGCGGTCTTATAAGCTTTTTTATTGTAGAAGCGGAATATCAAACATATACAACCCTAGTTATTGGGGGAATAGGTGACTATAAGGAAAAGGTTGAGTATGCAGATGTGCTGATAAATCAAAAGCTGGTTTCTACCTATGGCGAAATTGCGAAAAGCAAAATGGTAGCAAGGGAGTTAATTTCGAACTTGGGATTGAGCTATACCGATGAAGAGCTAGATAAGAAAATTGAAGTAGCAATAATAAAGGGTACTGAGATAATTAAGATATCAGTAAAAGATAAGGATGGAGGAGTTGCTGCTCGCATTGCCGATGAGCTTGCAAGAGTTTTTATTTATAACATTGTTAATGTGATGAAGATAAAAAATATACAAGTAGTCGACAAAGCTGTAGTACCGGTAAAGCCTTATAAACCAAAACCAGTTGTTAGTATGGCTATTGCATCAGTTTTAGGGAGCATGTTAGGTATCATTTCTGTACTTGCTTATGAGAATTTTGACAGCATTATAAAAAACACTGATGATATAGAGAAAAATTTAGGTCTACCTATCATTGGCATCATACCAAAGATTACATAAATCAATCAGCTTGCCTGACAATCACATAGCTTTATCCCTGAATATATTGTATCAAAGCTATTATTGCTAGAAATGCATATAACATATACAAGTGTATATGTTTGTGAGCGGAGTATGCGGGAAGAAGGATTTTCAATGAGAAGATATCTTGCTGTTTTGAGCGTAACCTTTATTACAATTCTGCTTATATGGTTTGGCAACAGGTTTGGTTATCAAGGCCATCCAAACTTTACAACTGAGATATACCAATATATTAATAAAAGCGATGCAGACTTTAACAATTTAAGTGCTTTTAAAAAGTCGATAATAGACAGCAAAAGGGAAAACCTACTAATACTTGGCATAGAGGGTAAGGCAAGAACAGATGTTATTATATTTTTAAGTTTTGATCCAAAATATAATAACTTAGATATAATATCTATACCAAGGGACACATATTATTATGAAAAAGGATATGAAAGAGGTGACCAAAGAAAAATAAATGCGGTATATGGAAGAAAAAAGGAAAAAGGAAGCATGGAAGCAGTAGGAAAGATACTTGGAGGTCCACCTATAAATAATTATATTGCTATAGAATACGAAGGAGTAGAGGCTTTAATAGATACTTTAGGAGGAATAGAGATAGAGGTTCCATGCCATATGGAAGTTGGAGGAATAGAAATAAATGAAGGGCTGCAAAAATTAGACGGGAAACAAGCTCTCCAATTCTTAAGATTCAGAAAAGGATATAGGGATGGGGATTTAGGGCGAATTAAAGTGCATCAGAAGTTTATTGATAAAGTTATAAATAAATTCTTAAGTTCAAGCTTTTTAGAAATTATAAAAGCTGGCTATGGTTCAATAAAAACAGATATGTCATTGGAGGAAGCAATGGCATACGCAAAACAACTGAAAAAAATAAAAGAAGAAAATATATCAATGAGGATTCTACCGGGAAAAGCAGGATACAAAGAGTTTGGAGGCAAAAACTGGTCATTTTATTTTCATGATCCAATTGAGACAAAGGCACTTATCAAAACTATTTTTTACGTTTATAAAAAAACTATTTTAGAAATGGAATAACTAAAGCATTTAATATTTCATATATTTATTCTGTTAAGGGAGTAAGCCTTTATGTGTACGGTATTAGTCACAGGAGGGGCAGGTTTTATAGGATCTGCTGTTGTTGATCTGCTATTATCAAATGGTCATAAGGTTGTTGTAGTGGACAATTTATCAAATGGCAATATGGATAACGTGAACAAAGCTTCAATATTTTATAATATGGATATAACTGATTTGAAGCTATCCAACATTTTTGAGATTGAAAGGCCCCAGTATGTCATTCATATGGCAGCCCAAATCAATGTTGAGAAATCAATAAAGGATCCGATTTCTGATGCAAATATAAACATCATTGGCTCCATAAATATCCTGGAATGCTGCAGGAGAAGCGGAGTTCAAAAAATAATCTATTCATCAACTGCTGCAGTGTACGGAAATCCTTTATATCTGGGTATAGATGAAAAGCATGAGTTAAATCCTATCTCATTTTACGGAATATCTAAATATATTACAGAACGGTATATAAAATTGTTTAATGCTCTCTGTGGGTTGAATTATACAATACTCAGATATTCCAATGTATATGGAATACGCCAGAGCATTTCAGGGGAAGGCGGAGTTATACCGTGCTTTATCATGCATATGTTAAAGGGCGAAAAACCAACGATTTATGGCAATGGCGACCAGACTAGAGATTTTATATATGTTGATGACGTTGCCAGAGCTAACATTCTTGCATTGGAAAAGGGTGATAATGAAATATTTAATATTGGCACCGGAATAGAAGTAAGTATTAATGATTTATTAAAATCCTTAAGCAGTATAATTGGAGACTGTATTCCTTTATATAAGAGAGAAAAGAAAGGGGATATTAGGTATTGCTATTTTGACATTAGAAAGTCATCGGGTATATTAGGGTGGGAGCCTGAATATATGTTAAAAGAAGGTTTGGATAATACAATTCAATGGTATTCAAAGCTTCTTGCTTAAAATAGTTTTCCAATAGGATAGTATTGGGGCAGATAGAATGCTTAATGAAAGTAAAAGAATATTAATAATAATGCTTATAGCAATATCAGCTAAAGTTCTTGGTTTTGTCAGAGAAATAGCAATGGCATCAGTATTTGGAGCGACCTCATATACTGATGCTTACTTAATTGCAACCACAATTCCTTTGGTTGTATTTGCAAGCATGGGGGAGTCACTAAGCACCACTTTTATTCCTATGTATTCATATATAACGGAGAAAAGGAGCAAAGATGAAGCATTAAATTTTATGAATAATGTGCTCCATTTACTCATGCTGGTTACAACTTCATTAAGTATATTGGGGGTTTTGTTCTCAAAATCTTTAGTCAGCATATTTGCCATGGGCTTTAAAGGAGAAACATTAGAATTAGCAGTAAGCTTCACAAATATATTGCTGCCGGGAATAATTCTTATCGGTATAAATTATGTTTTTACAGGATTTTTACAGGCAAACAAAAATTTTTATGTGACAGCATTCATAGCATTTCCTAAAAATATTGTTATAATCTTATCTACGGTATTAAGTTATTTTTGGAATAAAAGCATATTAGCATACGGAACGTTGCTTGGAATAGCAAGCCAGTTGGTTTATCAATTATATTTTGCTTTGAAGGGTGGATATACATATAAATTTCAAAGAAAGCTCATTGATAGTGATATAAAAAATTTAGGATACTTAATTATACCTGTTTTTTTGGGCATGACTGTGCAGCAGTTGAATGTTCTTATTGACAAGACATTAGCATCAACATTAAGCGAAGGCAGCATAGCTGCTCTTAATTTCGCCGACAAGCTGAACTCATTCGTATTTGGAATTTTTACAGCACCTTTAGTAATGGTTGTATATACTATTATATCTCAATTAGCGGCAAAAGAGGATTGGAAGGCTTTCTATGATACAATTCAAAAGTCTATAAGCTTTATGTTGCTGCTTTTGATACCTGTTTCTATAGGAGCAATGTGCCTTAGCACTCCTGTAGTTAAAGCTTTATTTCAAAGGGGCTATTTTGATGAGCGAGCTACTCACAACACCGCTATTGCTCTATTTTATTACTCTATAGGGATGACGGCATCCGGCTTTAGAATCATATTATCGAAAGCATTCTACTCTTTACAGGATACTAAAACACCGATGTTTAATGGAATTATTGCAATAATTGTAAATATATTTCTTAATTTTATTCTGATAAAACCTCTGGGGCACGGGGGACTTGCCCTTGCTACCAGTATTTCATCTATTATAGGTGCAATATTGCTATTTAATAATCTCAAATCTAGGATGAAATGCTTCGAAGAAAGAAAGGTACTGGTTTTAATTATCAAAGCAGGCATATCCTCGCTATTCATGGCAATTGGCTTGAAAATATCATATATTTTATTTTCACAAGCATTTGGCAGCGGATTCCTTAATGAAATTATGCTTCTTTTTACTTGTATATTATTAGGCGGCTTAATATATTTATTTTCAATTGTACTTATTAGAGTAGAAGAAGCAAGGGTTTTGATTACATATCTTAAGAATAAAACCGGTGCTATGTATTTTTTAAATAATAAGTTAGACACCTTAAAAAGATATATTTGGCGTATAAAGGCATTGCATAAAAATATAGCTTATCCAAAACAACTGAAATTGCTATTGGGTGTTTCTTCACCGACGGAAGATGAAGCGTCTAAAGTTGTATATCATCTGATTTCTTCATTGCCTGCAGAAAAATATGATATAACATTAATTGCTGCAGGAGGCAGTGCTATAGCAGATAAAGCAAAGAAATATAATGAGAACAGCTCTTCAAAGGTAAATATAGTGGTTATACCGTCGTTTGAGCGAGGTATTTCGGCATTGAGTAATTTAAAAACATTTTTCATTATATTAAAAACTATATATGTTGGAAAATTTCATATTGTTCACTTCCATAGCTTCAGATTAGGAGTATTAGGATGTATAGCAGCATGGTTGCTTAAAGTACCCAAGATACTTTTTACAGTGCATGGATGGTACATTAACGAAAGCTCTGCATATACTTTTTTTCAAAGGCTTTTAGCTAGAATTGCGACTAATATCATATGTGTTTCTAAATTTGATCTAAACAAGGGAATTAATAAGAAATGGATAAACATAAAAAATGCATCTATAATTTATTATGGTATTGAAAAAAGCGTATTTAGAACTCCTGCATTAAGAAGAGAGTTAAAAATCAGCAAAAAAATCCCTATAATAGGCATGCTTGCTGAACTAGATGATTTTGATAGCATGGCGTACATAATGGATATATTTAATGAGCTAAAGCAGCGGGAAAGCAGGTTTAAACTCATAATAATGGTTAGCAGATCTCAAGTGTACAAATGCGAAATGCGGATAAATGAGCTTGGATTGAGTTCATATGTTAATATCATATGCCATTGCAGAGATAAGCCAATAATGATTAACGACTTTGATATTTTTTCATATTTTTCTAACAAAGAAAAAGTGCCTATTGAAGTGATTGAAGCAATGTTCGCACAAAAACCTATTATTGCAAATGGTATTGGTGCTTTATCAGAATTGGTCGAAGAAGGTAGGAACGGATATATTATTAAAGAACAGGATGTAAACACAGCGGTAAAAAATATTGAGAAACTATTAAAAAGTAATCATTTAAGAAAAGTTATGGGCAATAATGGAAAGTCCATGGCATTTAGAAAATTCAGCAAAGAAAAAATGATAAGCGAGTATGAATTGCTAATGAAAATATAATCACACTTTTACAAGAACAATATATTATGAATTAAGACAAGAGCATTACAGGTACTAAAGATTGAACTTTTTAGTACCTTTTTATTATTTTAAGGAGAGCTATGATGTTTATTTCTAATAAGCTAAAAAATAATGAAGCGATTGCAATTAAAGTAAAATCCGAAAAGAAAACGTTATATTTACTGTTTAGGAGGCTGATGGATATTTCTATTGCATCCATTGGATTTTTATTTACATTTTCTTTATTAGTTATATTCGGGATATTGATAAAACTGGAGTCTGAGGGTCCGTTTATTTACAGTCAAATAAGAGCAGGGAAGAATGGTCGGCAGTTCAAAATTTATAAACTAAGATCCATGTATATTGATGCTGAAAAGGATGGGCCTCAGTGGGCACAGAACCATGATGCCAGAGTTACCAAAATCGGCAGATGCATTAGAAAAACCAGAATAGATGAAATCCCTCAATTCATTAATATAATTAAAGGAGACATGAGCATAGTTGGGCCAAGACCTGAGAGACCATACTTTATTGACGAGTTTTGCAAAGAAATCCCGGAATATAATTACAGATTGGCAGTTAAACCAGGATTAACAGGTTGGGCTCAGGTAAATGGCGGATATGGGCTGACTCCTCAAGAAAAACTGGAGAAAGACTTATATTATATAAATAATCAATCTATTTGGCTGGATATCAAAATTATTTTAAAGACAGTAAAGATTATATTATCTGGTTATGGAGCCTGGTAAAAATTCATATAAATATTATAAATACTATTCTTAGTATATTGGATAGGGGAGAAAGGGTTTATGATCAAAAAACAGCCGATAGACTATATTTATATATTTAAAAATAAGCTTTGGATAATTGTATTGTCGACGGCTTCATTTCTTTTGATAAGTGGAATTTTCAGCTTTTACATCATTAAGCCTGAGTACCAAACTTTCTCAACCTTGATGATAGGGAAACCCCAAGGTTATTATGAAGGAATAGAGTATAACGATGTATTACTGAGTCAGAAATTAGTGTCAACATATAGTGAAATTGCAAAGAGCAGAACTGTATCAAATGAAGTAATAAAAAATCTGGGCTTAGATATAACATACGATGCAATAAGAAAAAAGGTAAATATTGCGCAAGTAGGAGATACCGGAATAATTAAGATCGAATCAAGGGATGAAAATCCGGAAGTTGCTGCTAAGCTAGCCGATGGAATAGCTGAGGTGTTCATGGAAAAAGTGGTCAAGATTATGAATGTAGAAAACGTCCAGATAATTGATAGAGCTGAAATACCGAAAAAGAATATAAGGCCAATTCCAGTTTTGAATATGACCGCAGCCGGAATATTGGGGATAATGATTGGAGCACTAATTGTTATTTTAATTGACTACTTGGATAATACTATAAAAACACCTGAGGATATAACTAAATATATAGGGATGCCTGTTATTGGCATGATACCATGAAATACAAACAGTATTTGGGGGTAAGAAATGGATAAAAAAAATATTATCACGAATATTAATCCAAAATCACGCTCAGCAGAAGCATATAGAATATTAAGAACAAATATACAGTTTGCAAACATTGACAAAACTTTAAAGAGCATAGTAATAACCAGTCCCGGGCAAGGCGATGGGAAAAGCACTGTTATTGCCAATCTTGCCGTGGCCATAGCACGGAATAATAAAAAAGTTTTATTGATAGACGCTGATCTAAGGAAGCCTAATGTGCATACGTTTTTTCAAGTGAGTAATACAAAGGGCCTTACTAATTTATTATCAGAAGATGTAGAATATATAAGAATAATAGAAAGCACTTATGTGGAAAATTTGGACATATTATCATCAGGTCCAATTCCACCTAATCCTTCTGAGCTTCTAGGGTCAAACAGAATAAAAATATTACTGGATGAGTTAAAGAACGTATATGATATGGTGCTTTTTGACTCACCTCCCGCATGCTTAGTTACTGATGCTGCAGTTTTATCAACAATAGCGGATGGAGTTATCTTGGTCTGTGCAGCAGGACAAACTACAATTGAGAATGCAAAAAATGCTAAGGCTTTACTGGATAAAGTAAATGCTAACATTATAGGAGTTGTCTTGAATAAAATGGCGACAAAAGCCGGACGTTATAATAAAGCAGATGATTATTATTCCTATTATGAAGGTGAATAATATGGTTGACATACATTGCCATATACTGCCCGGAATCGATGATGGACCTGGTAATGTTGAAGAGTCAATTGAAATGGCTAAACGTGCTGAGAGCAACGGAACAAAGGTTATCGTTGCTACACCCCACTATATAGAAAGTGAAGGGTATAAAAGCTATCTATATAACTTGGAAATATTAAACAACTTAAAAAATAGATTATTAAACGGACAAATAAAAATTGAAATCTTACTTGGAAATGAGGTGTTTATTACACCTAATACTATTGAACTGCTAGAAAATAATGAGATAGCCACAATAAACAGAACAAAGTATATATTGATAGAGCTACCTGTGGTTGATATACCCGGTTATATTTATCAAGTAATATTTTCCCTAAGATTAAAGGGGATTTACCCAATATTTGCACATCCAGAGCGAAATTTAAAGATAATCAAAAATCCTAATATTCTATATGATTTTATTAAAAGAGGAGCTTTAGTCCAGCTAAATCTCTCAAGTTTAGAGAAAGGGAGCAAGGATAGCATCGGTAAAACAGCAGGTATTCTATTAGAAAATAGTATGGTACATTTTATTGCTTCAGATGCTCACTCTAGCAGTAAATACAACTTATCATTAATACATGCCTTTAAAATTGCAGGCAGGTATACCAGTAAGAAAAATCTGGAGAAATTTCTTTATGATAATCCTTTGAAGGTAATTAATGATGAAGAACTAACTATTGATGAACCTGTTAAATATAACAAAAAGACTTTGCTTTTTTATCATTGATCCTTTATTCCATATAAATCATCAACCCTTATCCTAAAAATTCCGGATCAATCGTATGATCAGAGCGGATAGCCTTTTGGAGTATTGTAAATGAAACCCCTTTGGTGCCCTCATTGAAATGGCATGGGAACCTGTTTTGGCATTGCAGGCATTCTAAATATTCCTCAGAACCTATTTGCTTTCTATTATCAAACAAAAAAGGCAGAAACGCATCCTCACTTTCGCTGCCGGGAGCATCGGCATCAATACTATAGGAGTAGACGTAAGAAGCTTGGAATTTTGCAGCAAATTTATTGCCCTTGCATATGGGGCATATTATGTTATCAGTCATCAGTTATTACCTCTTTCAGTAAAGATTAACCATTATTATTATCCCTACTGAACGATTAAATATTCTTAATAATGCTGTCCGCTTTCAAAGAGGACAGCATTATTATTTAAAACAGGATAAGATCATACCCTTATTTTTAAATAGTGATATCTTTTAGCTTCCCATGATCTGATGTAGGGTATATTCAATGCTTCATAGGTATGTTGAGATATGAGTGTGTCGATGGGTGAATAACCTGTTACTATAGTTGAGTGAAATATAACTCCATTATCATCTTCAAAAAAAATTAAATCCCCCAGCTCAAGCATGGCTGCGCTGCCTACTTCAAGACCTTTTGCAGCATCGATATTGGAGTTATTATTCACTTTTAGGGTCCAGTATAACGAGTGAGCGACGGCCCAAGGCACCGACCACCTATCATCATTAGTATCATAGGTACCTGACTTATTATACCACCAGGCGTATTCTGTAGTATATGTCATAGGTGCACCGCCAGCCAGCAGGCACTGAGAGATAAAATTCGTGCAGTCCCCGCCCAAGGTTTCATAAATTTGAAAATACTTAAAGCCTGGGTTTGGGGATAAGGCAAAAGTTTTCGCATAATTTACCGCACGTGCTCGATTATACCTATTTTGTCTGTCTAAACCCATAGCTACCTCCTTATAGTTATTCATATTACTATTTTATGAATGGGATTGGGATATGTTCGTTAACTGGGTGTCCTTTTTCTATAGCTTTTAGGTGAGATAAATTGTATAATAAAGCTGAATATTCAAATAAAATTTAGGGGGATTTGCGATGAAATACGATGTTGAAGCTATGAGAAAACAATTTCCTGCTATGGAAAGAAAGATAAACGGATACCCTGCCGCATATTTGGATGGGCCAGGAGGCACACAGGTACCCCAAAGGGTCATCGACAAGGTAGTAGATTATCTCACATGGCATAATTGCAATATTCACGGAGTTTTTGCCACCAGCGTTGAGACAGATAATATGCTTTTGGAAACCAGAAAAGCTTTTGCAGATTTTATTGGATGTTCTTGGGATGAGGTTTCCTTTGGTGCCAATTCTACAACAATAAATTTCAACCTTGCTTCTGCTATAGCCAGAGATCTTAAGCCCGGGGATGAAGTGATTATTACTGATATAGATCATGAGTGCAATAGAGGACCCTGGGAGATGCAGGAGGAAAGGGGTATAATAATACATAATGTCAAGGTGGATCTGGAAAAGTGTATAATTGATATGAACGACTTTAAAAGCAAGCTCAATGATAAAACCAAGGTTGCAGCGTTCAACTATGCTTCAAACGGAGTAGGGACTATCAGCGATGTGAAGACAATGGTTTCAATGGCTCATGAAGTAGGAGCACTTACTATTGTGGATGCAGTACACTATGCTCTTCACGGCCCTATAGATGTTAAAGACTTGGATACGGATTTCCTTTTCTGTTCTGCATATAAGTTCTTCGGTCCGCATATTGGGGTACTATATTCCAAAAAGGAGAAATTAGAAGGGCTAAGGACTATAAAAGTTAAAGAACAGGATGATTTTGCACCTTATAAATTTGAGACCGGGACATTAAATCACGAAGGAATAGCAGGAGCTGCAGAAGCTATAGAGTTTATTGCTTCTATAGGCGAGACCTACGGAAGTGAATTTGAAAAAGAGTTAAAAGGCTTCATAGGCAGAAGAAGAAATGTGGTCGCCGGTATGTTGGCTCTGGAAGCTTATGAACAGCCGATAACAGAGCATTTTATAGATGGATTGGAAAGAATACCGGGAGTTAGAATTTATGGTCCTCCAAAGGGATATCCAAGAACTTCGACAGTATCCTTTACCATGAAAAACAAATCTCCGAGAGAAGTAGCCGAATATCTTTCAGACAGAGGCATATTTGTGTGGGATGGAGATTTTTATGCTTCAAAACTGGTCAGGGTTTTAGGCTTGAGAGAGAGCGGCGGGCTGGTGCGTGTAGGGCTTGCTCCATACAATACGATGGAAGAGATAGATAGAACGCTGAATGCTATCAGAGAATTAGCGGAGAAATAAAATTCCGATGCAGCTTGTTTTAGTGCTAGATCTGGATAAATATACTGATAGCCTTATAAATAATAGCCTATAATACCTGCAAATTATATAAAAAAACAGGGTCTTTAGTGCTAAATAAATGTATATTTAGACATATGTCCACGAGTTGAATACAGGAATATAATTCAATTAAACAAAACTTGATAAAGGCAAACCCATCGAAAGGTGGCGACGCAAAGCTATAGGGGCTACAGTGAAGATTACTAAGCCAGCCAGTTGCCGTGCTAAATAATGTGGATGCGTTATTTATAAAGTCGCTATCTTATGATTGGCGGCTTTATTTAGTTCAATATGCATATAATCAAGCGTTGCTGTCGGCATTATGAAAGGCATTTTTCGCCATAACGGGGAAGGGGTGAGAAGTATTGGGAATAGTTATTGCAGCATCATTTTTTATTTTTGTTGCTTTATTCTTTATATCTACTTATCTTATAGTAAACAGTAAAGAGATTGTATAGATTCAAGAATGATAGAGACAACTGCGTTGGGTGCCTCATATTTGGCGGGTCTCGGTTC
Source organism: Lutispora sp. QWL-02 (assembly GCF_058315355.1). Classification (NCBI taxonomy): domain Bacteria; kingdom Bacillati; phylum Bacillota; class Clostridia; order Lutisporales; family Lutisporaceae; genus Lutispora; species Lutispora sp. QWL-02. The sequence continues at coordinate 3,183,160 of NZ_CM177762.1, read as the reverse complement.
AGGTCTTTGGAACAGCAAGGATGAAATACAAAAGGAATGGACTTCTTGATAGGATATTCATACCATGCATGAGTAATGAGCTGAGAAATGAAAAATATATAGGATGGGAAAAGGCTGTGGAGAGATCTATGGAATGGTGCAAATAAGCAAAAATATTGTCATCCTCAGGCTTATAGCCTATAGAATGACAATATTTTTTATGCGGCTTCTTTTTTGATCAAAGCTCTTAGCTCATCACCGGACAGAGTTTCTTTATCCAATAACTCGCTGGATACATCCTTCAATATTTGTATGTTTTCATTCAATAGAGAAAGGGTGCTTTTTTCTACCTCTCCCAATATGGATGAAATAGCATTGTGAAGTTTTTCCTTTGGCAAATCTTCGGCCGATATTATGCCTAATTCAGACATGCCTCCATATACTATATGGCGGGCAAGGTCCGATGCATTCTGAAAATCGCTTGACGCTCCTGTGCTTCTGGAGCTCAACAGAACCTCTTCGGCCAGAGCTCCGGCTAAGGATACTGCGATGCGGCCATTAAGGTAATCACAGGTATAAAGAAACATATCGTCTTCCTGTGTATTGCGCACATAACCAAGAGCATTGCTCCTTGATGCAACATTCACACTGGCTACGGAATGCGGGAATAAAAGCTCTCCTATCAGAGCATGGCCTGATTCATGTATTGCAATTCTAAGCTTCTCATCGACACTGGGAAGCCTGTCAAGCTTTTCTCCCATCATAACCTTTTCAATAGCATTTTTAAAATGCACGGAAGATATTTCTTTTGATTCATCTCGCATTGCCAATATGGCCGCTTCATTGGCTACGCTTTCCAGCTGGGCTCCGGAGAACCCGAAGGTATCCCTTGCTATAGCCTCTATTTCGACTTCTGCGGATAAAGGCTTATTCCTTGTATGGAGCTTTAAAATATGAGCCCTTCCCTTTTTATCGGGCAAATCAACCTTTACAATGCGGTCAAATCTTCCGGGGCGCAGGAGCGCCGAATCCAGCATATCCGACCTATTAGTCGCTCCAATCACAAGGACTTTTACCTCATCGTCAGAAGAAATTCCGTCCATTTGGACCAAAAGCTCGTTGAGTGTCTGATCGTGTTCCTGGTGGCTGTGGTTTTGTCCTCTTTTTCCGCCCAGCACCTCGATTTCATCAATGAAGATTACGGCACTGTGCCTGTTCATCCTTTTTGCAGCTTGTTTGGCCTGGGTGAATAGCTGACGAACCCTTTTGGCGCCTACACCTACATACATTTCTACAAATTCAGAGCCGCTGGCTGATAAAAATATGGAATTGGTGTATTGAGCTGCAGCTTTTGCCAATAGAGTTTTTCCTGTTCCAGGGGGCCCGTTCAATAATATACCCTTTAATGGGCGAATACCTAAGGCTTTTAGCTTGTCATTGCTTTTTATGAATTCAAGGGCTTCCCGCAGCTCATTTTTAGCTATCTCTTGTCCTCCTATATCGTTGAAAGAAATGGAGCTATCCTTTCTTCCTTCGCCAACAGAAGAGCTTTTTACTTTTAATAGCTTGCTGTCAGTGATAAAATATATTGCTCCTGCAAAACCTATAAGAAAAATTAAAGGCAATATATCAAACCCAAGCAAACTTAAAAATACAATTATTGCTGCAACTGCACCAATAATATGTTCCTTATAATTCATTATTTTAAATCACCTGCTTTCTGTGTTTGTCTTGGTATAAGCTTGTACAAAGATTTATCGTTTTTAGTTATATGCAGGTATATATATTTACTATCGATGTTTATTTTAGATTCGCCGCCAATAGATTTTGCTATAGCATCACTCTTTTCTACAAGACTTGGGAAGCTGCCGTCTATTAAAGCTTTTTCAATATAAATGCTTATATCCGAATAAAGCTTTTCTAATTCATCGCTGCCTGTATCCTTGATGTTTATCTTATATGCTTTACCTTTTAATGCTTGTATAGCTTTTTCATTGATCTCTGCATATGTCTTTTGAAAATTGGAAATATTATTTAAAGATATATTAATGATTATTGGCTCATATATTTTTGATGGTTTTTCTAAAACAACGTTTTGAACTCCATTTATACTTTTAAGTCCGCTATTCAAAGGCATAGCTACTGAATAATTTTGCCATAGAAAACGTGCTCCATATAAAACGAGCAAGGTAGCAATAAATGCTAATGTGCCCTTAATTATTTTTGTGGCCTTTATGTTCATAATCCACCTCCATGTTTACATAATATTATAACACGGTTTTTAATTATGGACTAATGACAAATATTTGAATTGATTGTATAAAGATAATAGGTATTGGAAAAAATTATCATACATAAGTATATATAAGAAATATTTATGTTAGGAAAGGGAGGTGAATGGTATGGATAGGCTTTCACTAATATTGGTAATTATAGGAGCTTTGAATTGGCTTTTGGTTGGTTTATTTCAATTTGATCTGGTAGCCGCTCTTTTTGGAGGGCAAAACGCTGTGCTTAGCCGTATTATCTATACATTGGTCGGATTAGCAGGTCTATGGTCAATAAGCTTATTGTTCAGAGACCGTCAAAAGGCTTAAAAAGAAGAACCTCCGAATTTCGGAGGTTCTATTTATCTATAACTCGGCAAAGTATTTCAAGACCTTTAACCAGTTCTTCTTCATTTATTACAAGCGGAGGCAGCAGTCTAATTACATCAGGTCCGGCAGTGAGTACCAATAACCCATTAGATAAGGCTTCTTTTTGAACCTTTGCAGCGTCTCCTTGAATCTGTATGCCTATCATAAGTCCTTTTCCTCGGACCTCCAGTATAGTATTGCAATTGTTTTTTAAGAATTCTTTTATGATATCTCCCTTGGTTATTACGCTATCCATAAATGCTTTATTGCATATCTTATCCAAAACAGCCAGAGCCGCTGCTGAAGCCACAGGGTTGGCGCCGAAGGTGGAGCCATGATCTCCCGGCTTGAATACCTTGCCTAATTTTTCATTGCATAGCACCGCTCCCATGGGAAGGCCGGAAGCAAGGCCCTTTGCAACGGTCACAATATCCGGTTTTGCATCAAAGTGGTTGTAGCCGAACAATAAGCCTGTTCTTCCTATGCCGCACTGGATCTCATCGAATATGACCGCTATATCATTTTCCTTGCATTTTGCGACAACCTTCTTGACATAATCTGCTTCAAGAGGTATTACGCCCCCTTCTCCCTGGATGGCCTCCATCATTACAGCGCATATGCTGGAATCCAAGTTATTTATGAAATCATCATAGTCATTGGCTTTCACATGCTTGAACCCGTCCGTAAACGGAAAGAAGTAGTCATGATATTTTTCCTGACCGGTTGCTGACAACGTGGTCACAGTCCTTCCGTGAAAGGACTGCTTCAGGGTGATTATAGCCGATCTGTCCTTGCCGTATTTATCAAAGCTGTATTTCCTCGCCAGCTTAATGGCTCCTTCATTGGCTTCAGCGCCGGAGTTAGAGAAGAATACTTTGCTCATACATGCATTATCAACCAATTTCTCAGCCAGTAGGATGGAGGGGAGATTATAAAAAATATTTGAAATATGAGCAAGGCTTTTGCTTTGTTCTGCTACAGCCTTCATCCATTCTTTATCTCCATAGCCTAAGCTGTTGACGCCGACACCGCTGGTAAAATCTATGTAGCTGTTGCCTTCGGTATCATATACAGTAGACCCGTTTCCCTTAACCAAAACCACCGGCAATTGAGCATAAGTTTCCATAAAATATTTATTTGCTTTATCGATCAATTCCATTGTTAATACCCCCCTGCTTAATCATTGTGCCTATGCCTTCATCCGTAAATAGTTCGAGCAATAATGAATGCTGCACTCTTCCGTCTATTATATGGGCTCTTTTCACTCCAGTTTTTATCGCATCGCTGCAGCATTTTACCTTGGGTATCATCCCGCCAGTCAATAGGCCACCGGATGTCAGCTGATAAATCCCGTTGAGATCCAGCTGAGATATGAGAGTTGATGGGTCTGAGGGATCTGTCAATATTCCCGGGACATCGGTAAGAAGTATAAGCTTTTCGGCATTTAAGGAAGATGCTATACTGGATGCGGCTGTATCTGCGTTTATGTTATATACAGTTTCCTTATCATCTCCCAAAGCTATGCTGCTTATCACAGGTATATATCCCCCATTGATACTGCTATTGATTATATCTGTATCAACTTTTGATATTTCCCCTACAAGGCCTAGATCATCGTCTGCTTCAAGCTTTTTTGCTTGAAGCATATTACCGTCTATACCGCAGAGGCCTATGGCTTTGCCTCCTTTTTTATATATCATGGCTGTCAAATCTTTATTTATTTTTCCCGCAAGAACCATTTGAACTATATCCATTGTTTCCTTATCCGTATATCTCAAACCATTTATAAATTTGCTTTCCTTATTTATTCTTTTCAGCAAATTATTGATTTCCGGCCCGCCGCCGTGTACCACCACCAGGTTTATACCTATGCATTTCATAAGGACTAAATCGTTTATTACCGCTTCCTTAAGGCTTTGATTGAGCATGGCATTTCCGCCATACTTTACTACAACAGTTTTGCCTTTATGCTGCTGCATGTAGGGCAATGCCTTTGCCAGGATTTCAGCTTTTTTAGAATTTTCCATAATGTCCACCACCTATGAGCGATAATCTCCATTTATTCTCACATATTCGTAAGTCAGGTCGCATCCCCATGCTGCAGCACTTTTATCTCCCTGGTTCAGGTTGACTAATATTTTTATTTCGGGAGCCTTGAGTATTTTTTTTGCTTTGGCTTCATCAAATATAATGGGCATTCCGCATTGATATACTGTCATGCTTCCCTCAGAGCTTTCAAAGGCCACATCTATTTTATGGATATCCAGCTCAATATTGCTGTATCCAAGGGCGCACAATATCCTTCCCCAGTTGGCATCGGCGCCGAAGCATGCTGCTTTTACCAGGTTTGACCTGATCACTGATTTTGATAGAATTTCTGCGATTTCTTCAGAATTTGCACCCATGACCTGGCACTCAATAAGCTTTGTAGCTCCCTCTCCATCCTTGGCTATGAGCTTCGCCAGATAAGTGTTTAAATAGTTTAATACATCTAAGAATGTGTGATAATCATCATTTTTTTCGCTTATTAAAGCGTTTTGAGCTTCACCGTTGGCCAAGATCACTGCCATATCGTTTGTGCTGGTATCCCCATCAACGCTGATTCGGTTATAGGATTTATTAATACTTTCTCTTAATGCCTCTTGAAGCAGATGCTGTTCAATATTCAAATCAGTAGTAATAAAGGATAGCATAGTAGCCATATTAGGATGGATCATTCCTGAGCCCTTGGCCATGCCGCCTATTGTTACAGTTTTATCCCCTATGTTGAAGGCCAATGCTATGGTTTTACTGATGGTATCAGTTGTCATGATGGCCTCAGATGCGCTCTCCTCATCATCCTTGCCTAGGGCTCCGACTAATCTATCCATACCATTTTCTATTGCTCCGATAGGAAGGGGTACGCCGATTACTCCTGTTGAAGCAACAAGGACATTTTCTTTATCGATGCCCAGAGCTTTTGATGTTAAATCTGTCATCATAAAAGCTTTTTTCTTTCCGTCCTCGCCGGTGCAAGTATTGGCATTCCCGCTGTTTATGATTATGGCTTGAGCCTTGCCGTCTTTTATATGCTTCATAGTAACATATAAAGGTTCTCCCTTTACCTGGTTAGTAGTGTATACTGCTGCTGCATTGCACATCTTGGAGGAATATATTAATGCTAAATCTTTCTTGGATTTTTTGATTCCGCAATGAATGCCTGAGGAATAAAAACCTTTTGCTGCTGTAACGCTGCCATTGATTATTTCCATTTCATAAATCTCCTTTCTATCCTTAGAAGGCTGGAGGGATGAACTCTAAACCATTCTTCTCATCAAAGCCCAAAACTATGTTCATATTCTGTATAGCTTGGCCTGCAGCGCCTTTGACCATATTATCAATAGCGCTTACTATTATCAGCCTGTTGTTTCCATCCTGCATATGCAGGGATATGTCACAAAAGTTAGAGTATTTTACATTTCTTATTGATGCTGTTTCACCGACATTTAATACTCTGACGAAGCTTTCCTTTTCATAGTACTTTTTATATATTTCATATATCTTCTCGGCATGTTGTGCTCCATTAAGGGAGCAGTATATCGTTGAGAGGATTCCTCTATTTACCGGCAGAAGATGAGGGACAAAGGTGACTTTGATACAGGTGCCTGCCATTTGGCTGAGGATCTGTTGTATTTCTGGCAGGTGCCGGTGCTCATTTATCTTATAGGGCAGTATGTTCTCATTGCATTCGGGAAAATGCGTGGTTTGGGATAATCCTCTGCCGGCTCCCGTTGTCCCTGATTTAGAATCAATTATTATACCGCCGGTATCTATAAGCTTTTCTTTAAGTGCAGGCATCAAAGCCAATTCGATGCTGGTAGGATAGCAGCCCGGGTTCGCTATTATGTGAGAGCTTTTAATCTTGTCTCTGTTCAATTCCGGCAAGCCGTAGACACTCAACGGATGTATATGAGGCTTGTAGAAAGCTTTACCGTACCACTTAGAATATTCATTCTCGTCTTGCAATCGGAAGTCTGCCCCTAAGTCTATGCAAACCTTGTTTTCTTGAAAGCATTTCTCTGCTATTTCCTCGCTTAAACCATGGGGCAGAGCCGTGAATATGACATCGGATGATGAAATAACCTCTTCTGGGGCGGTGCATTTTAAGGACAGGACTTTTTTCAGATTGCCATAGATATTTTCTATATGCCGCCCTTCGAAGCTGTTTGAGCTTATAGCTGACAGTTCAACCTTTTTATGATTTAATAGGAGTCTTATCAGTTCAGCTCCTACATATCCTGTAGAGCCGATGATTCCAACCTTAACCATAAGCATTCTCCTTTGCGTAATAAAATTAAGTAATGAACATAATTATACACACATATATATAAATATGCAACAAGAAATATTCATTTTTCCAAAAAAGTTTAAAGGGGAATTTCTTTGACGCATTTGATTAAGCAAGATAATACAGTAAGAACTGAAACATGGATTTTAAGTCATATAAATATTTCTATATAGAATAATTGTATAAATATTTAAAGGGCGTTATGCAAAACATGAGCATAACACCCTTTAAATATTTAACCAGCTTAAGCAATTTCTATCAATAGCTGCCCTGATTTTATTTGCTGGCCTTCTTTAACCAATATTTTCTCAATTTTACCGGAAACAAGGGCTGATATATTTGTCTCCATTTTCATAGCTTCTATTATTATTAAGCTTTGATTTTCTTTTACTTCATCGCCTTCGGCAACCAATATTTTAGAAACAATGCCGGGTATTGAAGCACCTATCTCATTGATATTGCCGGGATCAGCCATTAGTGCGGGGTCCACTTTATTGGTTTGACCATAGGCCTTATCAAACATCTTTATCTCACGCCTGTTGCCGTTGACCTCAAATACCAAGGTTTTATTGCCTTCCAGGTCAGTTTTCTGAACCTCTACCAGCTTGACCATCAGAGTTTTGCCCTCTTCCAATTCTATCTCGCTTGTTTCTCCTTCCTTCAATCCATAGAAGAATACATGGCTTTCCAGATTGCTGAGATCTCCATACTCGTCGATGCTTTTCAAGTAGTCCTTATAGACTTTCGGGTATAATGCATAGCTCAGTATATTCCTCATATTGGCTTCATCATGGAGATGCTCCTTTAAGTCAAGAGCAATTTTGTCAAAATCTTCATCGGGCAGTATTTCTCCAGGCCGCTGAGTCAAAGGCTTCTCACCCTTTAAGACAATTTCCTGAAGTTCTTTTGGAAAGCCTCCCACAGGCTGGCCCATCATACCCTTGAAATATGATATCGCTGAATCAGGATATGTTAGGTTTTTGCCTTTTTCATATATATTTTCTTTGGTCAGATTGTTCTTTACCATAAATATGGCAAGATCTCCAACTACCTTGGAAGAAGGAGTGACCTTTACGATGTCACCCAATAGCTCATTGACATCCTTATACATTTCTTTTACTTCATTAAACAAATGTCCCATGCCGAAGCTTTCTACCTGGGACTTGAGGTTGGAATACTGGCCTCCGGGAATCTCATATTTATAGATCTCGGTACTGTCGGATTTTAGTCCTGATTCGAAGGGTTCATATATTTTTCTTACATCATGCCAATAATCCGTTAGCTTTTGCATGTCATCAGCTATCAAGCCTGTATCCCTGTCCGTATATTCCAGGGCGGCAACTATTGAATTCAATGCAGGCTGGCTGGTAAGGGCTGCCATTGAGCTGAAGGCTGTATCGGCGATATCCGCTCCGGCTTCGGCTGCCATTAATATCGTCGCTATGCCGTTTCCGCTGGTGTCATGAGTATGAAGGTGTATAGGCAAGGAAACCTCTTGCTTTAAAGCCCTTATCAGCTTGCTTGCTGCATAGGGCTTAAGCAAGCCGGACATATCCTTAATAGCGAGGATATGAGCGCCCATTTTTTCAATTTCCTTTGCAGTATTTATATAGTATTGAAGAGAGTACTTATCTCTTTTTTCATCAAGAATATCGCCCGTATAGCACATGGCTGCCTCTGCAATCTTGCCTGTCTTTAACACCTCGTCAATTGCGATTTCCATGCCTTTAAGCCAGTTGAGGGAGTCAAAAATTCTGAATATATCTATTCCGCTGCCGGCAGATTCTTTTATGAAAGCTCTTATCACATTATCGGGATAGTTTGTATAGCCTACTCCGTTTGCTCCTCTGATAAGCATCTGAAACAATAGGTTTGGAATTTTGGCCCTCAAGATTTGAAGCCTTCTCCAGGGTGACTCCTTTAGAAACCTGTAGGCGACATCAAAGGTGGCTCCGCCCCACATCTCCAGGGAAAAGAGATCCTTTGCAAAGACCGACGTAGCATCTGCAACCTTCACCATATCCCTGGTTCTCATCCTCGTTGCAACAAGGGATTGATGGGCATCTCTGAAGGTAGTATCCGTCAGCAGGAGCTTTTTCTGATCCTTTATCCATTGGATAAGGCCTTCGATGCCTTGCTCATCCAGTATTTGCTTTGTGCCGTATAGGGTGATGCTTTTCTCAGCCTTTGGCACCATTGGAATGTCAAAATCTTTTTTAGTATCTTTGACCTCATTAACTATTTTTTCTCCTATAAACCTGAGAAGCTTTGTTTCTTTATCCTTCTTGGGTTTTATATGAAAAAGCTCTTGTGTATCATCGATAAAGCTGGTGGTACAATTGCCGGACAGGAAGGTGGGGTGGTTCAATACATTGATAAGAAAACCGTCATTTGTCTTAACGCCTTTTACCGTCAATTCTTTTATGGAGCGGGAAGCTTTTCTTGCAGCATCCTCGAAGGTTCTTGACCAGGATATTATTTTTACCAATAAGGAGTCATAGTAAGGGGTCACCAAGGAACCGGTAAAGCCGTTGCCGCCGTCCAGCCTTATTCCAAAGCCCGAGCCTGTTCTATAATCGTTTATCTTGCCTGTATCCGGAGCAAAATTGTTTGAAGGGTCCTCAGTGGTAACTCTGCATTGAATTGCATATCCTCTCGTGCTGATGGATTCCTGAGACGGGATGCCTATTTCCTTTGAATGCAGAGAGTATCCCTGCCCGATAAGAATTTGGCTTTGCACGATATCTATTCCTGTGATCATTTCACTGACAGTGTGCTCTACTTGGATCCTGGGATTCATTTCAATAAAGTAATGATTCTGGTTTTTATCCACCAAAAACTCAACCGTGCCTGCGCTTTCGTACTTTAAGGCCCCTGCTATTTTCAAAGCATCCTTGCAGATGCTATCCCGGACCTCTTTGCTTATTGTTATAGAAGGAGCAAATTCTACAATCTTTTGATGCCTTCTTTGTATGGAGCAATCCCTTTCATATAAATGGACGATATTGCCGTGAATATCACCTAACACTTGGACTTCAATATGCTTAGGATCTTCCAAATATTTTTCAATAAAGATATCATCAATTCCGAAGGCTTTCTTCGCTTCATTTCTTGCGCTTCTGAATGCGTTTATCATATCTTTTTCATCATGTACGACTCGCATACCTCGGCCGCCGCCGCCTGCAGCAGCTTTAAGCATGATGGGATAACCGCATGTTTTGGCAAATTCCACTGCTTCATCTTCGGTCTTTAAGGGAGCTTCCGAACCGGGTATAGTTGGGACTCCGGCCTTTTTTGCAAGGCTTTTGGATCTTATTTTATCTCCCAGGCGTTCAATCATATAGCTTTTAGGGCCTAAGAATACTAAGCCGGCGTCCTCGCAGCGTTTTGAAAACATAGGATTTTCAGATAAAAAGCCATAACCCGGGTGTATTGCGTCCGCGCCCTTTCTCAAAGCCAACTGCACAATATCTTCTATACCGAGATAAGCCTCTATAGGTCCTTTGTTTTCTCCTATCAGATAAGACTCATCCGCTTTGGTTCTGAATAAGGCATATTTGTCTTCTTTAGAGTATATGGCTATGGTTCTGATGCCTAATTCCTGACAGGCTCTGAATATTCTTATTGCAATTTCTCCTCTGTTGGCTACAAGTACTTTTTTAAATTTCTTTATCATGGCTTCACATCCTATCATATATATAATTATAAATAAAAATGTATATTAAATCATATTATATAAAAACTAAGCTTTTGGTTTCAAGCATTATTTTTATAATGAATAAAAAAATCAGGGAGTTCTTTGGCTTGCGTTTTTCATAAAATGAAATTTACAAAAAAGCCAATTGCCGTGAAAAGCCTGAATTGGGGCCTTTTACTGCAAAATTGAAGAAACCGTCATTTCCCAGATATGATGGATATATATGCTATTTATTCAGCAGACTATTGCTATGAAAATATGGATGAAAAAGGTATTAATAAATAATCAATTTGATGGAAGTATTGTAGAAATTTCCGCAGATAAGGTATATTGACTTTACATTTCCAATGTGATAAAAATACATTGTTATATAAAATTCTAATTTGACCCGATAACTTAGCATTGCTAATAAATAAACGATGCTAAGTTCCTGGACAACGTCTTCTAAAGTTCAGAAGGAGTTATGAACTCCATCTGAACTAAGAATACTGTTAGTAATGGAGGAAGATAAATGTATGAGGAAATTATCAGATTGGTCAATGTATCTAAAAGCTTTAATGAGCAGCAAGTTTTACAGGATATCAATCTAAGCATCGGCAGAAATGAATTTGTTACTCTTTTGGGACCAAGCGGTTGTGGCAAGACCACTACATTAAGGATTATCGGGGGCTTTGAAATTTCAGACACAGGTGATGTTATTTTTGAAGGAAAAAAGATTAATAATCTTCCTCCCTATAAAAGAAAGCTGAATACAGTATTTCAAAGATATGCCCTATTTACCCACATGGATGTTTATGAAAATATTGCTTTTGGATTGAAGATTAAAAAAATGGACAAAAAGGACATTGACAGAAAGGTGAAGGAAGTTCTTAAGCTGGTCAATTTGAGCGGTTATGAGACTAGAGACATAGATTCTCTAAGCGGAGGGCAGCAGCAGCGCATAGCCATTGCAAGAGCCTTGGTAAACGAACCGCAGGTGCTTTTGCTGGATGAGCCTCTGGGAGCTCTGGATTTAAAGCTTCGAAAGGACATGCAGTTAGAGCTTAAAAAGATTCAGCGGAGCCTGGGAATCACATTTATTTATGTGACCCATGATCAAGAAGAGGCTCTTACGATGTCGGACACCATAGTGGTGATGAATGACGGAAGGATTCAGCAGATTGGAGCTCCTCAAGACATATATAACGAACCCATCAATGCTTTTGTCGCTGATTTTATCGGGGAAAGCAATATAATTGACGGAGTGATGGTGAAAGATTATTATGTTGAATTCGCTGAAAGCGGGTTTGAATGTGTAGATAAAGGATTCGAACCAAATGAAAAGGTTGATGTAGTCATTAGGCCGGAGGATATAAAACTTGTGCCTGTTGATCAAGGCATGATAGAAGGTGTGGTGGAATCGGTTATCTTCAAGGGCGTTCATTATGAAATGCTTATAAATGCAAGAGGCCTGCGATGGATGGTGCACAGCACAATGATGGAACCAGTGAATACCAAAGTAGGTATGAACATCATACCTTATGATATTCACATAATGAAGAAGGTGATAGCAGAATGAAAAAGCATCTGCTGGCATATCCCTACGGATTGTGGATTGTGATATTCACCATAATACCTTTGGCATTGATCGTCTTTTACAGTGTATTTACCACTGATGCTGCGGGTATTCACTTTACCCCGGAGCATTTTAAAAGAGTATTTGAACCAATTTATCTGTCAGTATTCTTGCGTTCAATAAAGATTGCCGCTATAAGCACTATGGTGTGCCTGATATTGGGCTATCCCATGGCAATGATTTTGGCGGGAAAGAATCTGAGCAAGAAGAGCATGCTGGTTGTTTTATTCGTTATTCCTATGTGGATGAACTTTCTTGCCCGGACCTATGCTTGGATGACACTGCTTGAGAAAAACGGCCTTATAGCGACGGCCCTGGGCTTTTTCGGCATCAGCGTTCCATCCCTGTTATATACTGAAAACGCAGTAATCCTGGGGATGGTGTATAATTTTCTTCCCTTTATGGTTTTGCCGATATATTCGGTATTAGTAAAAATTGATAAAGCCGTATTGGAGGCTGCCGAGGATCTGGGCGCACCCCCCATGACTGTTTTCAGAAGGGTAATATTCCCATTGAGTCTTCCCGGGGTTTCATCAGGTGTTATAATGGTATTCATGCCGGCATTGACCACCTTTGTAATCTCCAGGCTTTTGGGCGGAGCTCATTTTACTCTTATCGGAAACCTCATTGAGCAGCAGTTCCTGACGACCAGAGATTGGGGCTTTGGAGCTGCTCTTTCGGTAGTGCTTATGCTCATGATAATGTTCAGTATGGGTATTGCCATGAGGTATGAGAAAGAAAACGAAGGGGGCGGCTTGTGGTGAAAACAGCTATAAAAAGAATATATACTTTTTTAATCTTTTTATTTTTGTATGCTCCCATAATAGTTTTGATAATTTTTTCTTTTAACAGCTCGAAATCAAGAGCTCATTGGACTGGCTTCACCTTTAAATGGTATGCGGAGATGTTTCGTGATCAGCAGATTATGACCTCTTTGTATTATACCATTACTATAGCGCTGACAGCTTCTCTCATCGCTACGATAATAGGCACTGTCGCAGCTATAGGAATACACAATATGAAGAAGCTGCCCAAGGCAATAATGACGAATTTGACTTATCTGCCCGTATTGAATCCCGATATCGTTACGGGGATATCCTTGATGATTCTGTTCATATTGGTGAAACTTCCGAGAGGCTTTTTTTCTATGCTTTTGGCGCATATAACCTTCAATCTGCCATATGTTATACTATCGGTCATGCCGAAGCTGAAGCAGCTGGACAATCAGGTTTATGACGCCGCATTGGATTTGGGTGCTACTCCCGGATATGCGTTTATGAAGGTCATACTGCCCCAGATATCTCCCGGTATATTTACCGGATTTTTGCTGGCGATGACCATGTCTATAGATGATTTTGTAATCAGCTTTTTCACAACGGGCCCTGGAGTGTCGAACTTGGCCATAACCATCTATTCTATGGCGCGGAAGGGCGTGAGCCCGAAGATAAATGCACTCTTAAGCCTTATGTTTGCAGGAGTAATTTTGATGCTTCTGGTGATAAATAATAGAATGTCGCGGGATAATGGAAGAAAGGAGAATGTGGTATGAAGAAAGTATTAAAAAGCTTATTGGTATTTACTCTTGCAATCTCTATAGTGCTCAGCATAACAGGCTGCGGCGGGGAGAAAAAGGTACAGCTAAAGGTCTATAATTGGGGGGACTATATCGATCAATCGGTTATAGGAGATTTTGAAAAGAAATATAATATCGATGTGGTCTATGATGAATTTGCTACTAACGAAGAAATGTACGCAAAGATCAAAGCAGGTGCAGATGACTATGATATTTTGGTGCCTTCTGATTATGCAATAAAAAGAATGATAGATGAGGATATGCTCTATAAGCTTGATATGAGCAATATACCAAATTATAAATATATAGATGACAGATTTAAGAATCTTGCCTATGATCCTACCAATGAACACTCTGTTCCTTATATGTGGGGAACCGTAGGCATATTGTACAATAAGACCATGGTGAAAGAACCGGTTGATAGCTGGAAGATATTATGGGATGAAAAATACAGCAAACAGATTTTGATGCTGGACAGCTTGAGGGATTCTATAGGAATAACCTTGAAGATGCTGGGATATTCCTTGAATACAAAGGATGATAAAGAGCTTAACGAGGCCAAGGAGCTGCTGATCAAGCAGAAACCGCTGGTTCTGGCCTATGTAGGCGATGAAGTCAAGGATAAGATGATAGGCGGAGAAGCAGCTTTGGCAGTGGTATGGTCAGGCGACGCGATTTATATGAAGAGGGAAAACCCGGACCTGGAATATGTTATCCCGAAAGAAGGTTCAAATATATGGTTTGACGCAGTGGTCATACCCAAGTCAAGCCAGCATAAAAAAGAGGCGGAACTGTTCATCAACTATTTATGCGAGACTGAGGTGGCCTTCAAGAATGCTGATTTTATCGGTTATGCAACACCTCATATAGAAGCTAAAAAGATGCTTCCAATAGATTTAATTTCGGACAAATCGGCGTATCCGGAAGACGGCGACCTTAAAAACAGTGAGGTATTCGAAGATCTGGCAGGTTCATTGCCTAAATATGATAGGATATGGACTGAAGTTAAATCCAAATAAGGACAAAAATTTAAGTCGCAACATGAATAGAAACAGCTTTCATATAATATCTTGATATTGAATAATAAATCAATATGGAGTGGTGTGTATGACTATTTATGTTGTTAAAAGCGGTGATACCTTATGGAGGATTTCCAGGACTTATAATGTAAGCATAGACAGCATAGTTGAGACCAATGGAATAAAAGATCCAAACAGGCTTATAATAGGCCAATCACTGGTAATACCCACACCCGATAATGTGCACGTAGTAAAAGCGGGCGAAACCCTGTGGCAGATATCCAGAATGTACAATGTATCAGTCCCTGATATACTCAGAGAGAATAATATACCCAATCCAAATCTCATATATGTAGGGCAAAGGATCGTGATTCCGAAACCCGCTATAGAGGTAAACGGATACCTGACAGAAACCGGACCTGTGGGAGTGAATATATTGGAAGGAACGGGAGATTATCTTACTTATTTTGCCATGTTTAGCTATCGCATAACAGCCGGAGGAGACCTGACGATGCTGGATGATGCTTCTGTAATCAATACGGCAAGATCGAAAGGCGTGATTCCGTTGATGTGCTTGACAAATTTTGAGGGAAGAGGATTCAGTTCAGATTTGGCTCATGCTTTTCTTTCGAGTCCGGCTGTACAGGAAAGGGCATTGACTAACATAGTAAATGTAATGAAAGAAAAGGGATATCAAGGCTTGAATATTGACTTTGAATATGTCTATCCGCAAGATAGAGAGCTCTACAATTCTTTCTTGGAGCGGACTGCAGATAGGATGCATGCCAATGGCTTTTCCATATCGACGGCATTGGCACCAAAGATAAGAGCCGATCAGCCAGGCTTGCTGTATGAGGCCCATGATTATCCCGCACACGGACGTATTGTAGATTTTGTTGTGCTTATGACCTACGAATGGGGTTGGGCAGGCGGGCCTCCTTGGGCCATAGCCCCCATAAATGAAGTGAGAAGGGTGCTGGATTATGCAGTGACTGCAATACCCAGAAACAAGATACTGATGGGAATACCGCTGTACGGCAGGGATTGGAAGCTTCCATATATAGCCGGAACCACCATTGCCGAGACGTTGAGCTATAATGAAGCTATAGATAGAGCTTTGCGGTACGGAGTTTCAATTCAGTATAATACTTTATATCAATCTCCATTTTATAGATATTGGGACGAATCAGGCGCGGAGCACGAGGTATGGTTTGACGATGCCCGAAGTTATCAAGCTAAATATGATACCATCAGGCAATACGGATTGAGAGGTGCCAGCTACTGGGCATTAAACCTTCAAACTCCTCCGAACTGGCCCGTACTGGTTGGCAATTTCAGAGTATTGAAATATTGATTGCAATAAGTTGCGTATCCTTCAGGTGCGCAGCTTATTTTTTAAAATATATATGTTTGATAGCCGAATTTCTTTATGTTATTCTATTGGAGGGAAATACTAGATGTACAATATATAAAAAATGCTTCGCATTTTTTATAATAACTGAATTAAATTGAAATAAGACTGTTGATGATGAGGTGATCAATTGGATAGCGTAAAAGGACCGGGCTGCAAGACATTGCTGCCTGATAATGAATTAAAGCCCTTAGAAGAAATAGAAAAGAGCATAATAAAGAGGTACAGGAAATATTTATGGTCAAAATTTATTAAAGCAATAAAGGATTTCAGGCTCATAGAGGAAGGAGACAAGATTGCCGTGGCTATCTCAGGCGGTAAGGACAGCATCCTTATGGCCAAGCTTTTCCAAGAGCTGCAGTGCTACGGTGATATGAAGATAGAATTGGAATTCATAGTAGCAGATCCAGGCTATCATCAGCAAATAAAAAAGCTTATGCTGGAAAACTGCGAATATTTGAATATACCCGTTAAAGTTTTTGATTCAGGCATCTTTAAAATAGTTGATAAGATTGCCCAGGATTACCCTTGCTATATGTGTGCCAAAATGCGAAGGGGGGCTTTGTATTCCAAAGCTCAGGAGCTGGGATGCAATAAGCTGGCATTGGGCCACCACTTCAACGATGTAATAGAGACAACGATGATGAATATTCTCTATACCGGCAGCTTCAAGACCATGCTGCCGAAGCTCAGATCTACAAATTTCAGAGGGCTTGAGCTTATAAGGCCCATGTATTACATAGAAGAAAAGCACATAGAGCGTTTTACCCAGAGCAGCGGGATAATCCCTCTCAACTGTGCCTGCATGGTGGCGGCGGAGAGGACAGGGAACAAGCGGTATGAAGTTAAGGATTTGATAAAGGAGCTCAGCGGGAAAATAGATAATTTAGAGGTAAATATTATGAGAGCAACTCAAAATGTAAATATGGAAGCAATCCTGGGTTGGCAAAAAGGACGAGAGAGCTTTTCCTACCTGGATTTTTATGATGAATAGTTTATCACTGAACTAACCCGCTCTAAGGCGACTGCCTCTATAGGCGGCGGGTGCCAAGAGCGGTTAAGTCCAGTATGGACTCGACTAACATTCAGTGGGGGCTACCATCCCCCTCTAAATGAAGTCTCGTTCAATATATATGAGGATTGGCATTGAGAGCCGATCCCCTTTTTGATATGATGGGAATATATAGCTTTTAAAGGTGATATGATACTAAGGATGACAATTGAGGAAGTTTGGATATAAAATAAATTATGGGAGTGATATTTATGCGCTTTATGATAAAGCAGAAGTTTTTTTCTTTTGGCGATAATTTTACAATAGATGATGAGATGGGCAATCCTCATTATCAGGTGCGAGGAAAAGTATTTTCCTTTGGAGATAAGCTGCGGATATATGATATGCAGGGAAATGAGCTGGTTTATATCGAACAAAAGCTGTTCAAGCTGCTCCCCGAATATACTATCTATTATAATGGAAGCCCTGCTGCAAGGGTAAAAAAGGAATTTACCTTCTTCAAACCAAGATTCAATATAGAAAGCTTTATAGGGAATTACACCATTGAGGGCAACTACTGGGGCATGGATTTTGACATAATAAAGGACGGCTGTATTGCGGCACAAGTATCCAAGAAGTGGTTTACATTCAGGGACACCTATGGCGTGGATATAGCAGAGGGAGAGAATTCCGCCTTTATATTAGCCCTGGTCATCGTTATAGATCAAGTCCTGCATGACAATAATCACAATAACGGTTAAAAAATTGGTTTACCACTGCTTGAAAGTGAGCAATGGATTATTTACAATAATAGTTGAAAGGGATATTTTTTTGATAGTTGGCTTTATGGCAAATAAAATCATAAATGGAGGGGTTAGTATATGGCACGAATAGTTGAATGTGTCCCAAATTTCAGTGAGGGCAGAAATAAGGGAGTGATAGAAGCCATTGTTGACGAAGTAAGAAAGATAAATGGAGTAAAGCTGCTGGATTACTCACCGGATGAAGATCACAACAGGACGGTGGTGACTTTTGTAGGAGATCCTGAAAATATTAAGGCAGCTGCTTTTAATCTGGCAAAGAAAGCTTCAGAGCTCATAGATATGAGAGTACATAAGGGTGGCCATCCAAGAATGGGCGCAACGGATGTAATGCCTTTTATACCTGTATCTGATGTAGCTATGGCGGATTGCATAGCGATTGCCAGAGAGGTAGGAAAGAGAATAGGCGAGGAATTAGGTATTCCTGTTTATCTATATGAAGATGCTGCATCTGCCGATTATAGGAAAAACCTGGCGGATGTAAGGAAGGGTCAGTATGAAGGCTTTTTTGATAAGATCAAACAGCAGGAATGGAAGCCGGACTTTGGTCCCGGTGAAATGAATGCAAAATCAGGAGCCACGGCTGTGGGCGCCAGGGTGCCTCTTGTTGCATTTAATGTGAATCTCGGAACTTCAGACATTGAGATTGCAGACAAGATAGCTAAAACCGTGAGGTTTTTAGGCGGCGGTCTCAGATTCGTAAAGGCAATGGGAGTGAAGCTTGAAGAGAGAAATATAGTTCAGGTTTCCATGAACCTCGTTAATTATGAAAAGACAGCAGTGTACAGGGCTTATGAGATGGTCAAGATGGAAGCTCAGCGGTATGGTGTACCGGTGGTGGGCACTGAAGTGATAGGCTTATTGCCTATGAAGGCCCTCATCGATTGTGCCGAATATTATTTGCAGATTGAAGACTTCAGTATTGACCAGGTGCTGGAAAAGAGAATTGTAGAGTAACATTTGAACAAAAGGGGGCCTAGCGATTATATGTTGCAGGAATTTAAAAAATTCGCTCTAAAGGGAAATGTATTGGATTTAGCTATAGGTGTAATAATAGGAGGAGCCTTTGGCAAAATCGTTACTTCTTTGGTCAATGATGTATTGATGCCTATAATTGGGCTGCTTTTAGGCGGAGTTGATTTTTCGGGCTTGCAGATCACTATAGGTGATGCTGGAATTAAGTACGGTGCTTTTATTCAGAGCATTGTAGATTTTATTATCATTGCTTTTTCCATATTTCTGTTTATAAAAGCTATCACCAGGTTTAAGAAAAAGGAAGAGGAAAAACCTGCGGCACCTCCGGTTCCTTCGTCGGAGGAAGTGCTGCTTACCGAGATCAGAGATATTTTGATAGATAAGAAATAGAACAGGAAGTGCAGATTGAGATTGGATTATGTAGATATTATGGACATACCCGGGATAAAGCTGGGCAATGCCCAGAACTTTGACGGGGGAACTGGGTGCACCGTTATTCTATGCAGCAATGGCGGTACCGGGGGAGTAGATGTGAGAGGCGGAGCGCCGGGAACCAGAGAGACGGATTTGCTCAATCCCATGAACTTGGTTGATAAAGTCCATGGGATATTGCTGTCTGGGGGAAGCGCCTTCGGATTGGATGCCGCTGCCGGTGTTATGGAGTATCTGGAGGAAAGAGGAATAGGCTATGATGTGGGCGTGACCAAGGTTCCTATAGTTGCCGGGGCAGTTCTTTTTGACCTTGCTGTTGGGGATTTCAAGTGCAGGCCGGACAAAAGAATGGGGTATGAAGCTTGTCTTAATTCAGAAGCGGGCAAGCTCTCAGAAGGCAGCGCAGGTGCGGGAACCGGCGCCACAGTGGGAAAAATCCTGGGAATGGATAAGGCCATGAAGGGCGGCCTGGGCATATTCTGCATCAAAACAGGCCGGCTGTATGTAGGAGCCGTCGTGGCAGTAAATTGCCTGGGTGATGTAGTCAACCCGGAAACAGGCAAAATATTGGCAGGGGCATATTCCTATGGGGATAAAATATTTATAAACAGCGAAAAAACTATAATGGAGAACTCAAAACAAGAGAATAACCCGTTTACCGGGAATACAACCATAGGTGCTGTCATCACCAACGGAAGGCTGAGCAAAGCAGGTGCAAATAAGGTTGCTTCCATGGCTCACAATGGTTATGCCAGAAGCATAAGACCCGCTCATACTATGCATGACGGGGATACCATATTTGCATTGGCAACAGGCGAAGTTGATGCTGATGTAAATCAAATAGGAGTATTGGCAGCAAAGGCAGTGGAGCAGGCTGTAGTAAACGGAGTAAAAAAGGCTTCAGAGCTGTATGGCATAAAATCATTTTCACAGCTATGATCATGTAGTAAAGGTATGTATTGCCTCCCTATATAGATGCAATACATACCTTTTTTAGTAATCGGAGTATACTGAGGTATAGCCCCAGAGTATATGACAATGCCTTTTGTTCATAGTGGTGAAGCATTGATAATAATGGATATGCCCGCCTTCTACCTCAATATCAGGGCCGGTGATCAGTGAATAGTAGTGGACATGCCCCTGAACTTCTTCTGCATATCCTGAAAAGTAGTGGGTATGGCCATCAAAATCCGGGTTTTTGCTTGAAGTGCCTGAATATTTGTGCGTGTGGGCAAATACCTTGTTTGCAGTGCCTTCGAATTCGTGGAGATGCAATTTTTCATACATAAAATCACCTCATATTATATTTATGCTGCAGAGGTGAAAAAGTGAGAGGATGTGAAATAATTTTGAACCATATAAAACAGATAATGAAAGGCTTAATCCAAGATAAAGCATTTTATAAAGATCTTACAAGCATTGCGGCACCCATAATAATTCAGAATTTTATAAGCACATCCTTAAATACGGTGGATACGGTTATGATTGGGATGGTTGGAGAAACGCAAATTGCAGCTGTCGGAATAGCAAATCAGGTTTTTATGCTGTTCAGCATGTTTTTATTTGGGATATGCAGCGGCAGCGGTATATTTATATCACAATTTTGGGGTAAAAAAGATACAGAGAATATTAAGCATGTAGTGGGAATAGAAATTTTTTCTGCTCTTGTGGTATCTGCATTGTTTACTTTAGCAGCTTTATTATTTTCGGTGAATATAATGGGAATATTTAATAAAGATGCAGAGGTTCTTTTATATGGCAGCAAATATCTGAAGCTTGTAAGCATAAGCTATGCTTTTACTGCGGTGACCTTCTGTTTCAGCTTTGCATTGAGGTGTACGGAAAAAGCGGTGTATCCGATGATAGTCAGTGCTGTTGCACTCTTGGGAAATACATTTTTGAATTACGTATTTATCTTCGGACACTTTGGATTTGAAGCTATGGGGGTGGAAGGCGCTGCATTGGCCACAGTTATTGCCAGGTTTATTGAAGCAGTCTTGATAGCTGCAATAGTGTATAGGAAAAATAAAATTTTAGCCCCAAACTTAAAAGATATATTTATTATAAATGGTGCTTTCTTCAAAAAAGTTTATAAAACAACCGTTCCCGTATTGCTGAATGAAGTGTGCTGGGGTTTAGCCTTTGTTATATATTCTGTAGCATATGGCCGTATAGGAAAAGAAGCGATTGCTTCCATACAAATAAGCAGCACGGTACAGAATTTGTTTATGATTTTTTGCTTTGGAATGGCTAATGCTTCAGGCGTAATGATCGGAAAGAGGATCGGAGCGGGGAATGAAGAGGAAGGAAGGGATTACGCTCACAGATTTGCTGTGCTGTCCGTCTTTACAGGTATTTTTATAGGATTTATGGTTCTGATAAGCGGACCTCTTATATTAGGGTTTTTCAATGTTTCCCAGGGTGTATTGAGGGATTCATATGCTGTTTTGAAAATATACTCATTAGCTATGCCTTTAAAGGTTTTCAATATAGTTTCTATCGTTGGGATATTGAGGGGTGGAGGGGATGCCAAGCAAGCCTTCATCATCGAAGCCTCCACTATGTGGCTTATTGGAGTGCCTATGGCCTTTACAGGGGCATTATTATTCAGACTTCCTATTTACGGTGTAGTTGCGCTGACAACCCTTGAGGAAGCAGTCAAGTTTATGCTCTGCATGTACAGACTGGTTTCAGGCAAATGGATCAATAATCTAGTCAAGAATTTTTGATTTATAATATGATAAGAGCAGATCGACCATTCTTCCATAGCTTTTTACTCCGTCCTTTTGGTTATTTGCTTTCAGGTATGTATTATTGAGCCTTGTAGAGGTTCTTTCTATCGGCCCCTCGAATTTTTTCCAATAAGCATTGATGTCCGCCAGGTCCCTCTCAAGGCCTGGACTATACTCCTCAGCCAGTTCAAGGGCTTTGTCTTTATCAACTCCATGCAATGCATTTATAGAATGGATAAGGGCAAGGATGGTGCCCGAGTATTTGTATTCTATATCAGGGCTAGCCATACAGGTTAGAAAAGAAATAAAATTCGCTTCATCCTCCCTGGCGTAGCCTCTCTGATGAGCCATTTCGTGGGCTATAGTGCTGGGAAGCATGACCTCAGGCAGATCGCCGTTCACATTTGCTTCAATCGTAAATGGGAAAAAAATGCCTGCTATTCCTGCATAGGACATCAGCTTTGAGCCTAAAACTATTTTAGGCTTTCCATAATTACCCTCAAGCATGGGGTATTGGGAGGATATGCTATCATAACCCAGATGAGCTCTTGATATAGTGATATTTTTATTCTGGGACAGCTTCATGACTCCTCCGGAGTCTTCTTTTATTTTATCCCTATAGCTGTTGGCCTCTTTGGCCAGGTAATTGCACAGCTTTCTCAGATCCTCTGCGGTATGATCTTCCGTATCCAGATTTGCAGATTGGGAAAGAGGCATCCTATAGTAATTTAAGCCCCATAGCATCACAAACAGGAATAATAAAATGCTGAGGGCGGCAATCATCTGAGCTGCGGTTTTTGATAGCAGCTCTTTATTTTTTAGAAACAATGCCCTGGCTAAAGCGAAGAGCTTAAGCATTACCCAAGCTATAAATATATAAAAAAGCAATTCGCCCAGAGACAAAAAAGCAATGCCGGTGATTTTGCTCAGCGGCTGGCTTATATATCTATATACTCCCAGAGAGTAGAGGTTTTCTACTGTCTGGGGCGAAGCCTTAGCCAGGGAGACAAGGATAAAGGATATGGGAATTAAAACGGCAAACCAAATCATACTCCTGAATTCCTCCCAAAATAGCATCGTTAAAATCTATTATAACCAAAACTATCATATATTCATATATTCGGCTTATATGATTTTTGTAGTCCAGTCCTCGCAATTCCATACCTCTGTGACTATGTCCTGGTAGAATTCTTTTTCATGACATATGAGGAGGACTGTTCCCTTGTATTCTTTAAGAGCCCTTTTGAGCTCTCCCTTTGCATCCTGATCAAGATGATTGGTGGGCTCATCCAGCACCAAAAAATTGGTTTCCTTGTTTATAAGCTTGCACAGCCTGACCTTGGTCTGTTCTCCACCGCTTAGGACAATCACCTTGCTTTCAATATGCTTAGTAGTAAGACCGCATTTAGCCAGGGCTGCCCTGACCTCATACTGAGTGTAAGAGGGGAATTCCGTCCAAACCTCTTCTATGCAGGTGTTATAATTTGCTTCCTTCATTTCCTGTTCAAAATAACCTATTTCTAAGTTATCACCTAATTCTATAGTTCCTGAAAGGGAAGGGATTTCACCCAATATGCTCTTCAGCAAAGTAGTCTTCCCTAAACCATTTGCGCCCATCAGAGCAATTTTTTGTCCTCTTTCAATATATAGATCCAGGGGCTTTGATAATGGCTCATTATATCCTATGATCAAATCCTCGGTGCTCAGCACGGATTTTCCCGATAACCGGCCTTTTTTGAAGTTGAACTCAGGCTTTGGCTTTTCTTTAGCCAGCTCTATTATCTCCATTTTGTCAAGCTTCTTTTGCCTTGACATCGCCATATTCCTCGTGGATACCCTTGCTTTGTTCCTGGCTACGAAATCCTTAAGCTCGGCAATCTCTTGCTGCTGATTTTTGTACGCAGCTTCCAGTTGAAGCTTTTTTGCTTCATATATCTGCTTGAAATTGTCATAATTGCCCACATATCTATCTAAGCTTTGGTTTTCCATATGATATATGATGTTTACAACACTGTTTAAAAATGGCATATCATGAGAGATCAGGATAAAAGCATTCTCATATTGCTGCAGATATCTCTTCAGCCATTCGATATGCTGCTCATCCAGGTAATTGGTAGGTTCATCTAGGAGAAGTATATCAGGTTTTTCCAGCAGGAGTTTTCCTATTAAAGCTTTTGTCCTCTGCCCTCCGCTGAGATCATTTATGTCTTTGTCAAGGCCTATATCTGTTAATCCTAGTCCTCTTCCTATTTCTTCTATCTTGGAGTCTATGACGTAGAAATCATTGTGGGTTAAAATATCCTGTATATTGCCCATATCTTCCAGAAGGGCTTCCAGCTCAGCTTCTTTCGCATCAGCCATTTTATTGCATATTTCATTCATTTCTTCTTCCAGATCAAACAGGTATTGAAAGGCTCCTCTCAGAACATTTCTCAAGGTCATACCCTTTTCTAAAACGACATGCTGGTCCAGGTATCCTACTCTTACCCTTTTAGACCATTCAATATGGCCTTCATCCGGTTCCAGCTTGTTTGTGATCATATTCATAAAAGTAGATTTTCCTTCCCCATTTGCTCCGATAAGGCCTATATGCTCGCCCTTCAATAAACGAAAAGACACATTCTTAAATATTGCTCTATCACCAAAGCCGTGGCTCAAATTTTTTACTGTTAATATGCTCATTTTTATCCCTCACATAATTCTAATAAAAACATATATCCATCATTATATATGAGAGTATGTCGCTTGCAAAGAGAAATTTCGTTTTTCGGTTTGCACTTTTTATGAATATATACGGCCATAATTCATAAAATAATTAATGACTGTTATTTTGCCTGTATGTTAAAAGGAGTGATTGATATTAAGGCTGTGATAATGGCCGGCGGAAAAGGGACCAGATTAAGGCCGCTGACTTGCGGAATTCCTAAGCCCATGGTTCCCATATTTGATAAGCCGGTCATGGAATATACAATAAAGTTACTGAAGAAAAATGGCATTGAAAGTATTGGGGTCACAGTTGCATATCTACCGCAGGTTATCATGGATTATTTCAGCGATGGAGCAGATTATGGAGTGAAGCTTCATTATTTTATAGAAGATGCACCGTTAGGCACTGGCGGAAGCGTAAGAAATACGGGAGATTTTCTGGAGGACACATTTATAGTAATGAGCGGTGATGCTCTTACAGATTTGAATTTACATGAAGCCCTCGAGTTTCACAAAAACAAAAAGTCAAAAGCAACCCTTGTGTTGAAGAGAGAAGCGGTACCCATCGAGTATGGAGTTATAATAACCGATGATGATGGCTCTATAATACGGTTTCTGGAAAAGCCAAGCTGGGGAGAGGTTTTCAGCGATACTGTCAACACGGGAATTTATATACTTGAGCCGGAGGTGCTGGAGTATTATGAGCCCGGCGTGAATTTTGACTTCAGCAAAGATTTGTTTCCAAAGCTTCTTAGAGACAAGGTGCCCATATATGGGTATATTACCGAGGATTACTGGTGTGATATAGGTGATTTGAGCTCCTATAGACAGGTGCATTTCGATATATTGGATAGAAAGGCAAAGGTAGATTTGGATGCTGTTGAGAGCCCCCAGGGCATATGGCTTTCTTCCGGGGTTAATATAAGCAGCAGTGTAAGATTGGCTTCTCCCGCTTATATAGGGAGGGATGTTGCCATAGAGGATAATGCTCTGGTAGATTCCTACTCTGTAATATCCCAAAATTGCAGAATAGGTTCAAAGAGCAGGGTCAAAAGAAGTGTGGTATGGAAGAGTGTCGACATCGGCGAAAACTGCGGTATAAGCGGAGGTGTGATCTGCTCAGGTTCATCAATAAAAAATAATGTAAAAATCTTTGAAAATTCAGTGACAGGGGAGAATTCTATAATACTGGAAAACTGTATAATCAAGCCTGATGTGAGGATATGGCCCGGCAAGAAGATATATGAGAATACTATTGTGAATCACAATATAATATGGGGAACCAAAGCGACTAAAAATATATTCGGCTCAAGGGGCGTATCAGGGATATTGAATCAAGAAATTTCACCTGAATTTTGCTCAAGCCTGGGGTCTGCCTTTGCTGCAGCAATAGGAAAAAATGCGACGCTGGTAGTGGGAAGCGACAATAGCACTCAATCCTATATTGCTAAGAGCTCTTTTGCAGCCGGTGTTTTATCCTTGGGAGGCCAAACAATACTGCTTGATAACTCTATAGCTCCCATGAGCAGGTTTGGAGTTAACTATCATAGAGCAAACGGAGGCGTTCATATACACACCTCCAAGGCAAAGCCGTATAAAACCTATATTGAATTCTTTGATGAAAATGGAATAAATATAGGGCGAAGCAAAGAGAGAGGGGTAGAAAACCTATTAAATCAAGATGATTATGATAGATGCAAGGCTGAGGATGTAAAAACCATAATGCGGATGGAGAACTTTCAAGAGATATTTATCAGGCAAGGAGTTAACCTTATACAGAACATAGATGAAATAAGACGAAGAAATTACAAAATAATTCTTGCGTCACAATCTGAGAGCGCTTCAACCATTGCATATAAGTATTTGCAGAATTTAGGCTGCAGCGTTAGCCTGGTATGGGGCGACGCCGATAATATAAAGGAGCCGGGAATCTACAAGCATATGGCTAGATTGATATTGAGAAAAAAGGCGGATTTAGGGGTAATAATCCACGAAAATGGAGAAAATCTCATGCTGATAGATAAAACGGGCAGAGTAATAAAAGATGAAGAATATCTTCTGTTGGCAGAGTTAATAGCTATAAAAGGTTATAATGCGGAGAATCTTGTTTTTCCTCATGCTTTTCCGAGAGCTGCGGAAAAGATTGCAGAGTTTAACGGAGCCAGGATTTTTAGAACTTCTTCAAGCACAGCAGAAATAATGAGAAAGATGGTGGAACTGCAAAGCCCATCTGTTCAATTTGTTTTAAATCACAACAGCATATGGACCTTGGGCTATCTGCTTGAGTATATGAATAGGGAGAACATAGGCGTAGCCGAGCTGATGGATGAAATACCCGAATATTACTATCTAAAAAAGGAAATCAGCTGCGATTGGAAGGATAAAGGCAGGATCATCAGAGAAATTGCTTTTGGGTCAAATCTGGAAGACATAGAGCTCATTGAAGGCGTAAAGATAAACGATTCCAGGGGATGGGCGCTGCTTTTGCCCGATGGTGAAAAACCCTTATTCAATATTTACACGGAGGGCTATACAGAGGAAATGGCCAGGGAATTATCAGCGGATCTAAGTGAGAAGATAGCTGAGCTTTTAAAAAATCAGAGAGGATAACCTTGATTCCACTGCAATAACTCTAATTAATCTGTTGTCTTTACTGATAAAAGAGTGCATTGTGAAGGAGCTTAAAAAATCTTAGTTCCGGAGCTCTGTAATCGTTATCAGTTAGCACAATAGATTCAGCAATGAATTATTGCAGTGGAACCTTTGATTTTTTAGCTATAGAGAGGTGTGGGAAAATCAATGAATGAAATTGAAGAGATCAAAGACGTTCTTTTAAACAGGGAGGAACTGCTGGCACACGGATGCAACATAGGGCAAAAGCATAGGCTTAAGAAAAGAAAGGAATCCACCAAAAGGCTTAAGAAGCGATTGGAAGAAAACTATAATGTTATTTTTGATATATATAAAAAGCTGGACAGCATATCCAAGGATAATGTTGATATGGCCACCGCATCAGAATGGCTGATGGACAATTTTTATAAAATAGAAGAGCAGGTCAAGGATGCAAGATTGAACATAGATCATGAACGGTTTTATAGGCTAAATGCTTTAGCATCCGGGTATCTGAGGGACTATCCGAGGGTATATTCCCTCGCATTGGAGTATGTTTCCCATACAGACGGAAGCATAGATACAAATTTGTTCATAGATTTTATAAAGGCCTATCAATCGAATCAGATACTGACGATATCGGAGGTATGGGCCTTATCTCTGGTGACCAGGATTGCTTTGGTGGAGAATATAAGAATAATCTGTACTGCAATATATGATACTCAGCTTCAATGGAATAAAGCAGAACAAGATTTGAAGCTTAATAATGATGAGCTGCTTGATGCCATAGAGGAAAGTCTGGAGATAAGGAGCAGGCTCAACACCCCTTACATAGAGCATATGCTGGCTTGCATCAGAAGATCGGGCGTTGAATTTGGAGAGATTTATAGCTATCTGGAAAAAAGGCTTGATGAATATAACACTACAATAGGAGATTTGGTTCAATACGGGCACAAAGAGTATGCCGTAAGGAAGGTTTCCTTGGGAAATTCCATCACAAGCCTGCATAGCATATCCACAATGGATTGGAATGATATATTCGAATCCATAAGCATAGTTGAGGAAAAGCTTTCGAAGGACCCGGCAGGCATATACTCACTCATGGATTTTGAATCAAGGGATTATTACAGAAAGGCAATAGCAAAGATATCAAGAAGCTGGGGAGTTTCAGAAACAAGAATTGCAAACATTGCAATAAGCCTGAGCAAAGCGGCGAAGGATTCGGGCAAAGCCTTCAAGGCAACCCATGTAGGATATTACCTTATCGATGAAGGCAGACAGGAGCTGTTTTCACAGCTAAAGATTAAAAAAGGGGAATCCAGGCTAAAATCTATAGCTTCCTATATAGTTTCCATTATATCTCTTACAGCCTTATTCATCATATTTGGGGTCAATATGATGAATAAGGGCTGGAGCAATGAGAAAATATTGCTGCTATCCGCTTTATTGCTTATCCCGGCCTCAGAAATCGGAGTCAGCCTGGCAAACTATATATTTATGAAGCTTTATAAGCCTGCTATGCTTCCACGGCTTGAATATGGCGGAGGCATTCCTGATGAAGCCAGAACGATGGTTATCATACCCGCTTTATTGAGTGATAAAAAATCTGCCCGGGAATTGATTGAAAAAATGGAAGTGTACTACCTGGCCAATAAAGATAAAAATGTTTTTTTCGGTTTGGTTGGCGATTTCAAGGACTATAAAGCTGAGACAAACCCTGACGATAAAGCCATCATAGATACTGTCATGGCAGGAGTAAAGCATCTGAATGAGAAGTATGATGAAGAAGGCGGAATAAAGTTCTACTATTTTCACAGGAAAAGAGAATACAACCCAAAACAAGGCAAGTGGATGGGCTGGGAACGGAAAAGAGGAGCGATCATACACTTCAATAACCTGATTACGGGCAGGCCAAACACCTCCTTTATATATAAATCCTCTGATACGGACGCTTTAAAGGACATCAGATATATCATAACGATAGATTCCGATACAAATCTTGTTATGGATAGTGCAAGAAAGCTTATAGGCACCATTTCTCACCCGCTTAATAGGGCTGTTTACGATCCGGATTCAGGTGTGGTTGCGGATGGCTACGGCATCATTCAGCCCAGGATCGAAATAGATATTATGGATTCTCAGAAAACCTTGTTTGCAGAAATATTTGCGGGAGACGGGGGGATCGATCCATACACAACAGCCGTATCAAATATCTATCAGGATGTTTTCGGAGAAGGCATATTTACCGGTAAGGGAATCTATGATTTAAAGCTATTTAATGAAGTGACAGAGAAGAGGATAGAGGATAATACAATTTTAAGCCATGACCTTTTAGAAGGAAGCCTTCTTAGAACCGGATTGGCTGGAGATATCAGCCTCATAGATGGTTTCCCCGGGAAATACGGTTCTTATTCCGCCAGACAGCATAGATGGGTGAGAGGGGACTGGCAGCTGATCAAATGGATCTTTGGCAAAAAACCTCTGTCGGCTCTTTCAAGATGGAAGATGATAGATAATCTCAGAAGGAGCATGCTGCAGCCTTCTCTATACTTGCTGCTGCTGGGTACAGCCTTTTTGCCTGTTGCGGCTTCAAAGCTCTTGTATATTATACTGCTTATAATCTTATTCCCCCACATACTGAGATTTTTTTCTTTAGATATAGTAAGGAACAGAGATGTGGGCCGGTATACAGAACAATTAAAAACAGCTGCATATCAGCTTTTTATAATCCTTGCTTTTTTGCCCTATAATGCTTATCTGATGGCAGATGCAATAGTGAGGACCCTGTATAGAGTATTTTATTCCCGTAAAAATTTGCTGGAATGGCTTACAGCGGCAGATGCTGAGAAAAAGATCAAGCTGAATTTCAGGGGATGCCTTTGGAAAATGAGACAGGCTCCGACTTTATCACTGCTCTATGCAGCGGCTATTGCCATATCAGGAGCACGATATGACGCGGCATCTGTATTCCTTATAATTCTATGGATTGCCTCACCTTATATTGCTTACAGGATAAGCAATGATTCCATAAAACAAAAGCCTGTTTTATCCGGAGAGGATAGGGAAAATATTGAGAGGATCGGCAGAAATACCTGGTCCTATTATGAGAAATTGGTATGCAAAGAATCTAATTTCTTGCCTCCTGACAATTATCAGGAATACCCCCTGAAGGGAGCAGCCCCGAGAACCTCTCCTACAAACATAGGCTTATATATGGTATCAACTTTAGCAGCCGTTGATCTGGGCTATATTACAATGTCCCAGGCATTGGAAAGGCTCAATAATACTATGGATACCGTGGAGAAGCTGGAAAGCTGGAAAGGCCATTTATACAACTGGTATGATATTAAAACTCTGGAGGTTCTTAGGCCCCATTATGTATCAACGGTTGACAGCGGAAATTTCATATCTTATATGCTCCTGCTGGAGCAGGCGTTGAGCGAGCCGCTTGAAAACAGTGATAATAGGAGCACGGCGGCAGACATGAAAGAGAGGATAGGGCGGATTATTGAAAGGACTAAATTTATTTACCTTTACGATAAGAAAAAAAATTTATTTTCCATAGGTTATGATGTGGATAAGGAAAGCCTTACAAACTCGTATTACGATTTGCTGGCTTCTGAAGCCAGGATAACAAGCTATCTGGCAGCAGCCAGAAGAGAGGTCCCCCTTAAGCATTGGAATAAGCTGGGAAGGTCTTTGACGCACATAGGCAGAAATAAAGCATTGGTTTCCTGGAGCGGTACTATGTTTGAATACTTTATGCCTGCTTTAATAATGAAGGACTATAGCAAGACCATTATGGATGAGACTTATAAAGGTGTGATAAAAGCCCAAAAGAGCTATGGACGCAAGAATAATGTGCCTTGGGGCACCTCTGAATCCGGCTATTACGCCTTTGACCTGGATTTGAATTATCAATATAAAGCTTTTGGCGTGCCTGATCTGGGCTTAAAAAGAGGCCTTGTTGAGGAAGTTGTAATATCTCCATATTCGACTATTCTGGCAATTAATTTTGATCCTGAAGGAGCCGCTGAAAATATCAGAAGGCTTATTGAAATGGGAATGGAAGGCAAATATGGGCTCTATGAAGCGGTAGATTTTACTCTGAGACGCATGCCTGCGGGAGCAAATCACCAGATAATAAAAAGCTATATGGCTCATCATCAAGGCATGAGCTTGCTGGCTATAAACAACTATTTAAATGATGATATATTGATAAAGCGCTTTCACAGCCATCCAGTAATAAAAGCGGGGGAGATAATGCTGCAGGAAAGGATTCCAGCAAATGCGGTGATCACTAAGGAATATAAGGAAAGCATGCCTGGGGCGGACAGACAGAAAAGACTGTATCAGGAGGGTATAAGAAGCTATGATTCTATCAATGCATTGCCTCCACCCTGCCAGATTCTTACCAATGGGAAACATTCTGTTTTTATCAACAATAGAGGCGGAGGCTTCAGCAAAATAGACGGAACATTGATAAATAGGTGGAGAGCCGATAGCATAGAGGGCGGATATGGCAACTATATATTTATCAGAGATTTGAGCAAAGACAAAGTTTGGTCTGCAGCTTACGAGCCCTTCAATGAGGATGCTGAAGCATATAATGTGGATTTTTATCAATCAAAAGCAGAGTTTACCAGAACGGATAATGATATAAAAACAGTGATGGAAGTATTTGTGTCTCCCGAAGACCATGTGGAAATCAGGAGGATAAGGATAGAAAATCACGGACACACTCCTGTTTCTTTAGAATTGACCAGTTTCATGGAAATAACGCTTACTGCTGAGGCGGCGGATATAGCTCATAGGGCTTTTTCAAATTTATTTGTCAGGACAGAGTATTTGGAAGAATATAAGAGCCTATTGGCAGTAAGAAAACCAAGAGAAACGGATGGCCGGGAGAGGTGGGCTTTTCACACTTCGGTAGTAGAAGGCGACGCTTCGGGGTCTATGGAATATGAAACCAGCAGGATGAACTTTATAGGAAGAGGGAGGAGCATCAAAAATCCTTTAGCTGTTCATCAGCCACTGTCAAATACTTCCGGAATAGTGCTGGACCCGGTGATGAGTATAAGAAGAGTGATCCGGCTGAATGCCGGGAGCTCCGGAGAAATATCTTTCGTTACAGGCTTTGGTATGTCAAGAGAAAGAATGAGAGAATTGATAGTCAAATATAGAGAAATTACATCAATACAAAGGGCTTACGCGCTGTCGGCCACCAGAAGCCAGGTGGAGGGTTCATACTTAAATCTGGATACTCAAGATATTGTGAATTTTGAAAAGCTTATATCACATTTGATCTATGGAAGTCCCGGCAGAAGTGAAAATAGAGAGCATATAAGGCGAAACAGGAAAGGTCAGCCTTCGCTGTGGTCATACGGCATATCGGGGGATTTGCCTATTATGCTGATATCCATCACAGATGAGAGGGATATTCATATTCTCAGGCAGGCTGTCAGAGCTCATGAGTTTCTCCGAATCAAAGGTTTAAGTATAGATCTGGTTATTTTAAATCTGGACGAAAGCAACTACCTGCAGCCTTTAAGAACAGCCATCCTCAATTTAGTGGAGGATAGCTGCGGCAGATATTTGTTAGGCACTTCCGGCGGAGTATTCATTATTAATGCTTCTAATATTTCTTGCGAAGATAAAGATTTATTGATTGCTGCTTCTGCTTTGACATTTAAGGCTGAAAAGGGTCCTATAGAAAAGCAGCTGCTTGAAATAAGCATAAGGAAGGCTGAAAATAGAAAAGAGGACAATGGTGAAAGAACGAAAAAATGTGAACTCCCTGCTATAAATGATGCTTTTATGTTCAATGGCTATGGCGGATTTGTCAAAGATGGAAGTGAATATGTCATGAACCTGAAGAATGGGCATATTACGCCTGCTCCCTGGATAAATGTGATTGCAAATCCTAAATTTGGATTTATAATATCTGAAAGCGGCGGAGGCTATGCCTGGGCAGAGAATAGCAGGGAATATAAGATTACCTCCTGGACAAATGATCCGGTTGCAGATGAGCCACAGGAGATCATTTATATGGAAGACATGGAGAAAGAGGAAATATGGACCATCACACCAAGCGCTTCGAAAAATGCTGAACCCTGGGCAGTAAGGCATGGCTGGGGCTATACGGTATTCAACATGGATTGCTATGGAATTAAGCAAGAGTTAGAGATGTTCACACCTTTAGATGAGAAGCTTAAGGTGAATATACTGAAGCTTAAGAATAAAGAGAGCAGAAGGAAAAAGCTGAAGCTCTATTACTATGTTGAGCCTGTGCTTGGGGTAAATAAAAAAGAAACAAAGCCCCATATAGTAATTGATCATGATGCTGAATTTGACGGGTTGATTTTAAGGAATAGCTATAACAGCGATTTCCCGGGAAGGGCGGCATTTATGGCATCCTCAGAACCCATAAAGGGATATAAGACAAACAGGCTTGGATTTTTAAACATGGCGGAAGAAAATGCTTATGCGGACATAGATTATGAAGCCTGCGGAGTGATCCAGATTGAGATAAGCCTGGGGGCCATGGAGGAGAAAAAAATCGGGTTCTACCTTGGGCAGAGCAGCGAGTACAAGGAAATCAAGGCTGTTCTGGAAAGGTATAAGGATATTTCTACAGCAGAGCATGAACTGAAAATGGCAAAGCAAAGCTGGCAGGCAATCCTGGGGAAAATCAAGGTTGAAACCCCTGACAAATCTATGGATCTGCTATTGAACGGATGGCTTGCATATCAGACCATATCCTGCAGATTATGGGCCAGGTCAGGCTTTTACCAGTCCGGGGGAGCATATGGCTTCAGGGATCAGCTTCAGGATGCCGTGAATATCGGGATGCTGATGCCGGATTCGCTTAAGGAGCAGATCCTGCTTCATTGCAGCCATCAATTTGAGGAAGGTGATGTGCAGCATTGGTGGCATCCTGTAGCTGGAGACAAAGGCGTAAGAACAAGATTTACTGATGATCTGCTATGGCTTCCTTACGCGGTTATTGAGTATATAAAGCTTACGGAGGACAATAGTGTATTGAAAATTGAGAGGCCATACATCAAGGCGGAGCCCCTTAAAGAAGGGGAGGATGAAAAATACGTCATACCGCAGGCTTCTTCTATGATGGATACTGTTTATGGGCATTGTACAAAAGCTATAGACAGAAGCTTGAATTTCGGCATTCATGATCTGCCGAAGATGGGCTCCGGAGATTGGAATGACGGTATGAATATGGTGGGCAATAAAGGAAGCGGAGAAAGCATATGGCTGGCGTTCTTCTTGTATAAAATATTGGAAGGCTTTATTCCCATATGCACTTTGATGAGAGATTCGGAAAGAGCAATAAAATACGAAGCAGTCATGGATAAGCTGAAAAAAGCTATTGAAGACAATGGTTGGGATGGGAATTGGTACAAGAGAGCGTATTATGACGATGGCACCCCTCTCGGATCTTCAGAGAATATGGAGTGCATGATAGACTCCATCGCACAAAGCTGGGCAGTATTATCCGGAGCAGCAGCCCCTGAAAGGGCATCAATTGCCATGGAGTCTGTGAAAAGACATTTGGTAAAAGAGGATGAGGGATTGATACTCCTTTTTACGCCACCTTTTGATAAAACCGATAAAAATCCGGGCTATATAAAGTCCTATGTACCGGGAGTAAGAGAAAACGGCGGGCAGTACACCCATGCTGCAGCCTGGGTCATATGTGCCTTTGCCCGACTGGGTGAAGGTAACATGGCTCATAAATTATTTCATATGATAAATCCTATAAATCATGCCAGGACACCTCTTGAATGCGCTGTTTATAAGACAGAGCCTTATGCTGTAGCGGCTGATGTATATGCTGCAGGGCCTCATATAGGAAGAGGCGGCTGGTCATGGTATACGGGCGCTGCCGGTTGGATATACAGAGCGGGTATCGAATATATATTGGGTATAAAAAGGAGAGGAAGCAGATTATTCATAGAGCCATGCATACCTCAGGACTGGCATGGCTATAAGGTGACTTACAATAACGCTGGTACAATCTACAACATTAATGTTTTGAACCCGGAAAGCAGGAGTCTGGGAGTCGCATCCCTCAGCTTGGATGGAAAATTAATAAGCAACAAATCCCTAGAGCTTATCGATGACAAAAAGATTCATGAAGTTGTGGTTTTGATGGGTTGTAAAGAATGATTAGTAAATGCTATTATATATTGAGAAGATAGACCAGCTAATTAAAGTCAACAATTATAATAGATTCTGGTATCCACTAAAAGATATGCATAAAGAGCTGCTGAGCTTTTTTTAAAAACTTGAGCGATCATCAACAAGCTTGTAGTAGTCACGTATTAATAATTTAAGAGTAAAAATGTTGATATCTGAATCAGACGAAACCTTGATATCCTCATATTTCCCTAGCCTGGCGATAGATAATGCATCAAATCTATCATTTTTCACTTTTCTAATTCTCTTGTTTTTGTTAGAATTAGTAACAAGAGGGTTAATAACGAGAACTTCAAACTTGTTATCCTTGAGAAAGTGGAAAAGAGTTAGATGGTACACGCCAGTGGACTCCATGAAGAATACAGGCTTCATGGCAAACTCTTCTTCCGCTTTTTTTATTTGCTCAATTAAGAAGTTGAAGCCTTCAGCAGTATGAACTATTTTAAAAGGCCTTCTATATTGACTACCATCAGGGCAAAGAACAGCGACAAAAGAGAATTCAGAAGCAACATCGATACCTACAACAAGACTATTTAAGTATTTTGGCATAACAAATATCTCCTTTTCTAAAAATTGAGATAGAGTAGAGATTCCACTTCTATCAATGAAGCTGCAACCTTGTTAGTGACACGGGTAATTCCTAAATAGGAAACCCAACCAGCTAAAACGCAGAACTCTCACTGATGGAATGATACGCTATTTAACGAGTATATGTAATTACTTACGACTCAGGAGGGAAACATCTATCTTCTCTATTCAGGAGATATTATACCATTGCGGATTAACTGGTTAACAGCTTCCGATAAACAAAATTGATAAAAACCAAATTAAGAAATGGGAAATTAAGAATTAGATTATGAGTTGTGAACATTAGATAATATATTTATTGAAATATTCGTAAATGGTTGACTGATTTATTATCAATGTTTATGACTACATTATACAAGGAGGGATGATAAAGTGAATCTTTTTGATATTATCGGTCCCGTTATGATTGGTCCATCCAGTTCACATACGGCCGGAGCCGCAAGGCTTGGAAAGCTGGCAAGAAATATATTTGGGGCAAGCTTTAATCGGGCGGATATAACCCTGTATAATTCTTTTGCCAAAACAGGCAAGGGCCATGGAACGGATAAGGCTGTTGTAGCCGGAATACTGGGTATGAATCCTGATGATGAGAATATAAAGGATGCTTTTGACTTAGGGCGAAAAGCCGGGATTGAGATAAATTTTAGACTTGAAGACAGCAACCGGGAAGTTCATCCGAACACGGCTAAGATACAATTATTCGGGGAAAAAAGTGCCATGAGCATAACAGGCTGCTCCTTAGGAGGAGGCAGAGTCATGATACAGGACATTGACGGGTTTAAAACTGAATTTACAGGTGAATATAATACCATAATAGCCATACAACATGATAAGCCCGGCATTGTAGCCTTTGCAGCTTCTTATCTGGCACAAAAAAATATAAATATTGCCCAGATGAAATTGTCCAGGAAGTCCAAAGGTGATACCGCATTGATGATAATTGAAACAGATGAAATACCCCCAAAATCGGTTAAGACAGATCTGGAAAGCCATGATGGCATACATAAGATAGTGATATCCACTACTTGAGCATTCCTGTAATAAATGAAAATGGAGGATGAATATATGTCTCTGTATACTATGCAGCAAATAATTGAAGCTGCAGAACAAAAAGGTGTAAAAATATCGGATATTGCTTTAGAGATAGAGAGCAAGGAAAGCGGATTATCTGCTGAAGAAATAAAAAAAAGAATGTATTGCAATTATGCCGTGATGAAAGATTCCGTATCCAATGGCATCAACAAGGCAATACCTTCCGTAAGCGGCTTAACCGGAGGAGAAGGATACAGGCTATGGCAAGAAAGGGGTAAAGGGCTGTCTGGTGAGACAATATTGAGTGCAGCTTCCAGGGCGATGGCTGTTTCTAATGTCAACGCCTCTATGGGTAAGATAGTAGCTGCTCCGACAGCCGGCTCCTGCGGGATTATTCCAGGAGTGCTGATGACCGTAGGAGAAAGGCTGGGCAAATCCGATGAAGAGATAGCAGAATCATTGATCACCACTGCCGTTGTAGGCAAGATTATTGCTCAGAATGCGACTCTGGCCGGGGCTGAAGGGGGATGCCAGGCAGAATGCGGAGCCGCCTCTGCTATGGCCGCTGCTGCAGCGGTTCAATTGTCAGGCGGAACACCGTCTCAAGCCGGAGATGCGGCTGCTATAGCTATGAAGGGCGTCATGGGCCTTGTATGCGATCCTGTAGCCGGCTTGGTGGAAGTCCCTTGCATCAAAAGGAACAGCTTTGGTGCAGCTCAGGCTATACTTGCAGCAGATATGGCCATGTCCGGAATAAAAAGCGTAATACCTGTTGATGAGGTCATTAAGGCTATGGGAGAAGTAGGCCATGCCATGCCTGTGGAACTCAGAGAAACTTCTATGGGCGGACTTGCGGCAACAAACACCGGGAAGATGCTGGAGGAGAAGCTGATGAAAAAAGGATAAATAAATTGATAATATAAATAGGCAGAAGCACTTTTCTATGTTTTATGTTTAAATAAATAATCAACTTACAAAGTTCTTTCTTCTCTTTTATTAGTATAGTGGCAATTTTGGCACAAGTTTTGCTTGTTAATATTGATAGATATGTATGGAACATAATCAATATGAGACAGCTTAATGAAGATATTAACAAAAATAATAGAAATTATGATTGCTATACAGACTGCTGATTCAGTTCAAGAAGAGATGATGAAAATGTTTATGGAGGTTATTTTTTTGTTAGATAAAGATTATTTTAATAGCGTAGCATTTGAATGGGATGAAATAAGCGAACATAAAGCAGAAAAAATTAATTATATTTTAGAAAAAATTAAATTAAATACGGGACAGTCAGTTTTAGATATAGGAAGTGGTACAGGAGTAATGCTTCCATATATAAAAAAAAGAGTAGGCAAAGATGGGAAAATAACGGCATTAGATATAGCTGAAAATATGATAAGAATATCAGAGAAAAAGAACAAATATAATAATCTATCATTTATTGTAGCGGATTTCATAGACTATTGCTCCCATGAGAAATATGATTGTATAATTGCATATTCATGTTATCCTCATTTTAAAAATAAAGAGCAATTTTTTATGAAGGCATACGATCTATTACGGCATAACGGTAAGTTAGTAATTGCACATTCGGAAGGAAAAGATAAAATAAATAATTGCCATAGAAAAATTGAAGATAAAGTAAACTGCGACAAATTAATAGACATTGAGAAAATGAAAAATTATATAAAAAAATTTGGATTTCAAGACATATATACAAAGGACAATGAAGAATACTACATATATATTGGGGAAAAATTGTAGCCTCAATTCCTGTGTATGTGGGGGGGCTGCGAATTAGTCTGACTTTTTTTCATTAATAAGTTCCAGCAAATTGTGTTTTTTAATTCTATACTGTAAACCTTGCCGATGTAAACCCAATTCTTTAGCAGATTTGCTTATATTATAATTGTGTTTTTTCAGAGAGTTTTCTATTATATGCTTTTCATATTTATCCATAATGCTATTAAGGCTCGAATCTTCTAATGATATTGGCAGGCATGTGTCAGCTGCTGAAGCGTTATTATACTTAATAATATTTTGGGGTATATCTCTTGTAGTAATATAACAATCTTCGCATACATTTATTGCATATTCTATAGTATGTATAAGTTCTCTAACATTTCCTGGCCAATCATATGATTGTAATACTTTAATTACTGAATCGCTTGTTTTAAAGCTATTCATATATGCAATTTTATTTATAAAGAAATCATATAGAAGAGGTATATCACTTTTTCTTTCTCTTAAGGGTGGTATATGAATTGTAATTGTATTAATTCTATAGTATAAATCTGTTCTAATTTTCCTGGATTTCAATAGATTTTCGGGAGATTCATTAGTAGAAGAGATAACACGTACATCACAAGGTATTTCCTTAGTACCTCCTACTTTCATATATTTTTTTTCTTGAAGAACTCTTAAAAGCTTTGATTGCAGATTAAGACTCATAGAGTTTATCTCATCTAAAAATAAAGTTCCTTTATTAGCTTTTTCTAATATTCCAGATTTATTAATGCTTCCTGTAAAACTACCTTTTTCAGTACCAAAGAGGATACTTTCAGCTAAACTTTCAGGTATTGCAGCACAGTTTATAGCTACAAATTCATTATCCCTTCTATTACTGGCACTATGTATGCTTTGTGCAAAAAGCTCCTTTCCGGTACCCGTCTCTCCATATATTAATATAGACGAATTAGTCCTAGCAAGGCGATTGGCTAAGTTTACTGCATTTACAAAATTTTCATCCTGTCCAACCAAATTATCAAAGGTATAATATAAATTTCTGTAAGATTTCTGTGTAAGAGTTCCTCCTTCCTTCACAAAATTATTAAGCAAAGTAAGTTCTTTTGAAGAATTTTCGAGAAATTTATTAAACTTTACTACGCTTAGACCAGCTACTAAGACGTCATCAATAAATATAGGATATCCGGAATTAATACTGGATATGGTTTGTTCCGAATAATTGCTTTTAAATGTATCGTAGATGTTTAATAAAGGTTCCTTATTTTTTAGAGCTCTAAGTATGCAGCTGGTTTCAGATGTTAAAGGGTAAATATCTGAAATATGCTTTCCAACAGTCAAGCGCCTGTTTAAAAATTCTCCTCTTTCAGCAGCGAGGTTAGTATAAGCAACATAACCGCTTTTATCAACAATATGTATTCCTAGATCAATTAAGTCCAATATTTTTTGATAAAAAATATTGAGATATTCGGCATTGGAAATATGAACAATAAAACCATCCTTGTTTGGTGTATCAATAATTACATATTTAACGGGGAGGTTTTTGAATATGGTTATACCTTCTTTGGTATCTAGATCAATATCTATAAAACTTAATAAATGTTTTCCGATAAACTTTTCATTTACACTGTTTTCTCTATCAAGATGCGTTTGTGAAATAATAATTATTCTATAATTGCTATCCAAAAGCATGGCAATATCATAAAGCTGCATAGAAAGCTCTCCTTTATATATTTATTTTTGTATTCAATCATTCATTTTATGTTATCGTATCACATAGCACTTCACAAGCGCAATATTTTATTGCATTAAATTTATTATTATCAGATTCATCATTAGAAAATAAACAAATATAATAGAGCAAAATATTTATGCATGCAATAATATTTTGCGTTTATATTAAATTTTTCTCGTGTTTCAGCATATAAAAGTGTTCAACATCTATACTGGAATATTGATTTTTACGCAAAAAAGTGGCATGAAAATTGCAAATATTACTTATTGCACACAGTGATTAAAAAGTTATTAATAAAGATGAAATAAATTATAAAAATCTAAATGGAAAAGGGAAAAAAATGCTTGAATACTCAGTTGCGATACTTGCTGGAGGCTTTAATAGCAGAATGGGTTACCAGAATAAAGCATTTCTAAAAATAGGAGATACAACATTTATTGAATATATATTAAAAAAAGTTTGTATATTTGATGATGTTTTTATAGTAACTAGTTCTCCTGATCAATATAGACATCTAAAAGTTAGAATAGTTATAGAAGAGTTCCCGCATTTGGGTCCTTTGGGTGCGATATCTGAAGGGCTGAAAAAAGCGAGACATGAAAGGATGTTAGTATTACCTTGCGATATGCCTTTTATAAATGAAAATTTACTAGTGAATATATTAGAAAAATCTAAAGGATATGACGGACTGGTTCCAAGGCTAAATGGACATTATGAACCATTATGTGCAGTATACAGCCAAAGTTGCCAAAAAATATTCAGCGAAGGTTTAAACAAAAACATAAGAAAAATAATTGATTTATACCCTTTATTGTCAATATATTATATGGAACTTGAGGAAATAAAAAGGTTCGGTAAATATGAGAAAATGTTTGCAAATATCAATACATATGAAGAATATTTAAAGCTTATCAATATGTATTTTTATAAATAATATATTAAATGATTATTTTGGAGGGTTGAATATTGGAAACATACAAAACCAGTGTTGCAATCTTGGGAAATGGATGTGCTGGAATAAGTGCGATTAAAACATTAAGAAGCATTGGGTT
Source organism: Lutispora sp. QWL-02 (assembly GCF_058315355.1). Taxonomy (NCBI): domain Bacteria; kingdom Bacillati; phylum Bacillota; class Clostridia; order Lutisporales; family Lutisporaceae; genus Lutispora; species Lutispora sp. QWL-02. The sequence goes on along the minus strand of NZ_CM177762.1, from coordinate 3,141,266 downwards.
TAGAGGAAGAATAGACGTATATTCTAATAGTGTTTGGCTGCCTTATAACCCTATGCTTACCACATACTACTTATCAAATAAAATTAAGTTTGAGGATTATTTCATAGTAAATGATCATAGTAAATTCTATGAAAAAAATCAGGCTTGTTTACATCTGGGAGATAAAATAATAAAATTAGATGCTTTTAATAAAGTTTTGTATTTACAAAGCGGTAATGAAGTAAAATTTGATAAATGTTTGATTTCTGTGGGAGCTTCTCCTTTCATACCTCCCATCGAAGGAAGTGAGAGGGAGAATGTTTTTGCAGTCAGAACTATTGAAGATACTATAAAAATTAGAGAATTTATGTCTCGAAGAAAAGTTAAAAAAGCTTTAGTTATAGGGGCTTCAATGGTTGGAATAAAAGCTGCTGAATTTTTTAATCATGAAGGAATTGAGTGTTGTTTAGCAGATGCTGCATATAATATATTCCCTTTAGCAGCGCATAAAAATTGCTCAAAAATTATAGAAAAAATAGTTGAAGACAATGGGATAAGTTTAAGGCTTGGAGGAGCAATAAAAAGAATAGAGCATACAATAAAAAATACCTATGCTTATTTTGATGATGGTAAAGAGCCTGAGGAGGCAGACATAATTATTATGGCAATTGGCGTCAGACCTAATATCAATTTTATTTCGAAAGATCAAATTAAGATAGATAGAGGCATAATTGTAAATAAAAAAATGGAAACCAGTGCAAAAGATATATATGCTGCAGGCGATTGTGCTCAAGGATATGATGTGGTTTTGAATGATAACAGGATAATAGGCTTATTAGCCAACGCTAGATATCAGGGGCGTACAGCAGCAAAAAATATTGGAGGGATTGATAGTTATTATGCAGGCACTACTCCTCACAATATAACATACTTTTTAGGCACCGATTTTATTGGTATTGGTAATCCTAATGCAGATGGGGAAGTTTTAGAAAAATATGATCCTTCAAAAAACAAGTATATAAGAATAGTTAAACAAGGGGAAAAGATTCAGTGCATAAATCTAATTAACTACAAAGAAATATCTGGAATATTAAAGGCCATGTTTTTCAAATCATTAGAAGCGAATAATAGTACATTTACAGATAATCCATCTTTTGAAAGATTTGCTGGCACTATTATCAAACAAGTAATATAACAGGAGGCTTTTATGGAGAATTTAGATAATTTATTAAAAAGCAAGATTGCCTGTGAAGAAACAGGAATTGAAATTAAAAAAACAATTTGCGATATTTGTAATAATGATTCCCACTGCGCTATTAATGCATATATAAAGGATGGGAAAATAATAAAAGTTGAAGGCTCAAAAGACAATCCCCATAGCTATGGAAAGTTGTGTCCCCGCGGAGCAGCTACCAGACAGTATATATATAGTAAAGACAGAATAATGTATCCTATGAAAAGAATAGGAGCAAAAGGTTCAGGAGAGTTTGAAAGAATCACATGGGATGAAGCATATGATATTATCTCTGAAAAATTAAATGGGTATAAAAAGGAATACGGAGGTAAATCTGTAGCTTTTTTTGCTGGATTTTCAAAATGGTACAGGCCCACATTATATAGATTAGCTAACAAATTTGGTACTCCAAATTTTATCACTGAAGGCAGTACATGTCAGGTGGCTCATACTATGGCGTGGAAGCTTGTTTTTGGTGCACAGGCCGGTGCTGACTATAAAAATACTAAATTGCTTTTTGTTTGGAGCAGAAATCCAGCATATTCAGATTTGCATTGCTCGGATAAATATTTTGATGAGATTGAAAAAGGTATGAAAATGATAGTGGTTGATCCAAGAATAACGCCCATGACTCAAAGAGCAGAGCTGCATTTGCGGCTGAAGCCCGGAACCGATGGAGCATTAGCTTTAGGCATAGCAAATGTTATTATTAGTGAAAATTTATATGATAAGGAATTTGTTGAGAAATATGGTTATGGTTTTGAAGAGTTCAAAGAGTATGTAAAAGAATATACTCCTGAAAAAACGGAAAGAATCACAGGGGTGAAGAAAGAAGATATGATAAAGGCTGCAAGATTATACGCAGCAACTAAACCTGCTGCCATGCTGACATCAGCTTCTCCTGTGGTACATCATGTAAATGGTATTCAAAATTATAGAGCTGTAATGTGTTTAGTAGCTCTAACAGGTAATTATGACATAATAGGAGGAAACAGAGTGCTTCCAAGCAGCTATTTGCATGTTTCTTCTTTTGCAGAATCCAATGAGGAACAATATAGAGGAGAAAAATTTGATAAAGAACCTGGAATTGGACAAGAGGAATTCCCTGTCTGGTTTGAACTTGTTAAAGAGGAAGCACAAGCAATGAGGTTGTCGGATTATATATTAAAGAAAAAACCATATGAAATAAAGGCATTAGTAGGAGTGGGAATGAACCATAGAATGTGGCCCGATACAAATTATATACTCGAAGCATTGAACGGAATTGAGTTTTTTGTAAGCATAGACTTGTTTATGACTGAAGCATGTAAGCATGCTGATATTGTATTGCCGGCTTGTTCTTCTTTGGAACGTACAGAAATAAAAGTGTTTTCGGATAATTACATATGTAGTCCGGAAGTTGCAATAGAACCATTAGGAGAATCTAAAAACGATATTATCATTTTGACGGAACTATCTAAAAAATTGGGAATAGACGATGAAATGCTAAATATGACTTATGACGAATATATGGATTATATGATTGAACCTACAGGTGTTACTTTAGAAGAGCTAAGAGAAAATAAAAACAATCCGATAATGGCGCGAAATATAGGAACATATAAAGAGAAAAAATATGAAACAGAAGGGTTTAATACTCCAAGCGGGAAGGTTGAATTTGTTTCAAATATTTTGGCTAAATATTCAAAAACCCATGGATATGATTCTTTACCCAAATACAAAAGCTTTCAGGATATATATCCTGAATATGAAAATAATGAGTATCCTATGATTATGAATACTGGTTCAAGGAGACCTCAGTTTATGCATAGCCGAACATATAGGATGGATTGGATTAAAAACTTAGAGGAGGCAGCCTTTGTAGATATCAGCTTAAGAGATGCTGAAAGATACGGAATAAAACAAGGAGACAAAGTTGTAATCAGCACCTTAAAAGGCAGCATTGAAGCCGTAGCTAATGTAACAATTGTTTCTCAAGAAGGGGTATTGTCAATGTATCATGGTAATCCTGATGCAGATGTTAATATATTGATGGATAAAGATTTTCTGGATCCAATATCAGGTTATCCCGGGTTTAAATGCTTCCCATGCAAGATTAGTAAAAAATAATAGGAGGAAGAAATGAGTAAAAAGCACATAGATTTAGACTTAGACAGATGTGTAGGTTGTTTTGCATGTGTAGTGACATGCATGGATCAAAACTATGATGTTGAAGAAGAAGGGCCATGTTTTAGAAGAGTTGTTAAGTATGAAGATCAGCAAAAATCACAAATAAAGTATGTTTCTATAGGCTGCATGCATTGTGAAGATGCTCCATGTTTATTTGCTTGTCCCACAGGCGCCATATATAGGGATGAGGAAACGGGTTTGGTTCAAATAAAAAGAGAAAAATGCATAGGATGTCATAGCTGTTTAATGGCATGTCCATTTGGGACACCTAAATTTGATAAAGATAATAAAATGACAAAATGTACTGGTTGTATTGAAAGAGTACGTCATGGGTTAGAGCCTGCATGTGTCCAAGTCTGTCCCTCAAGGGCTCTAAAATTTGAAGAAAGTGAAGGCATTAGTTCTAATAAGCTTAAAAAGAAGTTAAGATATTCATTATTTGAGAAGGAATAGAGAAAAAATAATTTGTGGAGGTATTGTAAAGAATGGATAATTGCATGTATTTAAAGGCAATGGAATTGTTTGAAGTGCCGGAGAAATTTTATGATTTAGCAAAATCAGCACTTACTGAAAAAGAAGTAGAACTTATTGTACTAATGGGAAAGGAAAAACATTTAGCTTCTGAGTTAGAAGATTTAGTTATCCAAAAAGGTATAAGCAAAGATGCTAAGGAATTGATCAAAAGTGCATATAATCGTGCAGTTCTTAAAAAAATTAGAGAAGATGGAAAAGAAGATTTATATTATGCTATTACAAATTTATATAAGAGAATATTTTATTTCGCACAATATGAAAGCGATGAATGGAAGAACGTGCCCAAAGAAACCAAGATGGATATATTTGATTGGGGTATGGATATTTATTGTGAAGATATGAAAGAGTTTGTAAATTCAAAGATGAATGATGAGTACCTAAACAGCGATTCCAGTTATTTTATTACTTTAAAAGAAGCAATTGATCTAGTTGATAAGCAGGATTTAATATATATTGTTCCGTGCAACTGTAAAGCCTCGTATTTTCATCAGGACAAGCCTGTAAATGTTTGCATGTGGTTTAAGAATGATATCAATTACGAGCTGGATAGAGGGCATGGTGAAATCATAGACAAGGAAAAAGCAAAAAAACTATTAGTAGAAGCAAATAAAAAAGGATTAATGCAAAGTGGGGATGATACTTGTATATGCAATTGTGATGGCTTATGTTGCTATCCAATAAACCTGGCAAGAAGACTCAACACAAGGCCATATTATCCTAAGTCAAATTATGAAATAATCTGGCATGAAGATCAGTGTGTTAATTGCGGTAAATGTACAAAAATATGTAATTTTGGGGCTTTTTATTTAGATGAAGATAGAAAAGTTCAATATGATCCGCAAAAATGTTGGGAGTGCACAATATGTGCAGAGAATTGCCCCAAGAAAGCCATAGAATACAAGAAAAAGAAAAGGGAGTGATGTGATTTGAGTGCTAATATTTTTGTATAGAAAAGAGGTGTTGATATTTAACAAAACCGGAAATATATTAAATCCAGTGGGAGTATGCCAGTTTATGTAAATACCATAAATAATAAGTTCATATCTACGAAGAAAGATAAAAATTAAGAAATTGGTGAGGTGGCATAATAATGTTAAGTTTATTAGATAATATGGCGATTGGTATGTTTGCTATATTAGTGATAGGAATTGGATATTATTTTTCTAAAAAGCAAAAGAATATGGAGGATTATTATTTAGCTGGAAAATCTTTGCCTTGGTCATTGGTTGTTGGAACTCTGTTTGCGACTTGGTATGGTGCAGGAGGCTTTGTGGGTTTTATAGGTTATGCTGCAACATATGGCTTTGCTGCATGGACTGTTTGGTGTGTTGTTGCTCACGCTGTTCGTATACCTTTAGCTTTATATGTCGGGCCAAAAGCTCATGTGAGAACGGATCTTTCCATACCTGATTTGATTGAAAGCTTATATGGTAAGAAAGCAGCTATTATTGCAGCAATATTTATGTTTTGTACATGTGTTTGTATAGGCGATGTCCTAGCTTCCGGTAAAATAGCTTCAGTTTGTTGGGGCTTAGATATAGTAGTTGGTGCTGCCATTATTGTTGCAGTAACATGTTTAATTGCTGCATTAGGAGGACTAATGGGTGTTGCTATTACTGATATGATAATGTTCGCTTCAATGCTAATATTCGGAAATATGATAATACCTGGATTGTTTGACCAAGTTGGAGGTTTTGCAGGTATCACTAAAGTTTTTGAACAAAACGGCATAATGGATATGCTGCATCCAACAAAAGGTATGGATTTATTTACAATGGTAAATCTTGTTGTGCTGTCTTTTGGAGCATATGCAGATCCAGCTTTTTATCAGAGATTCTCTGCAGCAGATAGTGCCAAAACAGCACGTAGAGCACTGCTGACCTGTTTCCCTCTTTGGATAACATTTGATATGTTAAATGTATTTATGGGATTAATAGTAGCAGCTATGAAGCCAGGCGTGGATCCTGAGATTGCGTACTTTCAAATAGCATTGGGAGCCTTACCGGCTGGGATTCGCGGACTGTTTATAGTTGGTATATTAGGTTCAATTATATCAACAATGGACAGCTACTATTTAATAGGTGGATCTACGATAGTAAATGATATTTTTATTAGAATAAAGGGTAAAGAATATTTTACTGAAAAGCAAAAATTATTATATACAAAAATTGCTGTATTTTTTATGGGTGCTTTAGGCCTAGGCCTTGCATTCAGATTTAAGCTGATATTTGATGGTGTAATATGGATTAACAGCATTAACTATTCTGTAATATTTATACCTGTTTTATTTGGTTTGCTATATAATGGCAAGAAGACAGAATTTGGAGGGCTTTGCACTATGGCTGCCGGATTTATAACATTTGAAGCATTGAAATTAGCAAAATTCAGTTTAGTGCCTCCACTATTAGTTTCATATATAGTATCTACAATTGTTTACTTAATAGCTAATCAATATGGTGAAGATAGAAGCGAAAATGGATTAATTGTAAATGATTAATAATGGAAGGTGAAATAAATGAATAAAGCTAAAAAAAATGATTTAACAGTAGAATGGTTGGGAATAGACGGGTTACTAGTTGCATTATATTTTGTGGTTTGTGGCATATTAGGATATGGCATGGTTGTAAAAAGTGATTTTATATTAGGAAAATTAGCTCCTTATGGATTGATAGGGATAACAGTAGCAATATTCTTGAATTATATCAGTACGGTTGTAAATTTTATGCGTAACTTTGATAAAAACAACAAAAATTAATGATTGGTGATATAAATGATAATTGATACTTATCCAATAACTATGACTTTAGAAGAAGCAAAAATTAAAGCACAAAAACAAGGAACACCACTGGCAAGATTAGTATTAAAAAAGGGTGCAGAATATGAGCTAAAATTATTATATGTTGAATATAAAATAATTGAGTACCAATTGACATTTAGACCTAGTAGGATTACAAAATTTATCAATAAAATTTTAAGAAAAGAATCATTTGACTCAAAGACTAAAATCAGAGTTATTGGTAATGGTTCAACCGGAGGCGTAGCAATTGTTACGGATATGCCGGCAATTATTAAAAAAGAAGTAACCAAGGAAGAGATTCAATACTCTCTATATAAAGATGATCATATGGTTGAAAAGGGTAAAAAAGCTGCTATGAAACTTGTAAAAAGGCAGACAGGAGGATTTCCTGAGATGTCATTGATTAAAACTTATAGTGTATTCAGACCCTTCTATATCGCTTATTATGGAGAATTGATTGAAGGCAACAAGATAAGGTATCTTCCTATACCGGCAGATGGATGTAATAATCAAAGAACATTTTAAAAATACATATAAATTGTGGGTTTTTAGTGTTATCTAATGTTTTAGAAAGCTCATTTTTATAACATCATTAATAAAAATGAGCTTTCTAAATGTTACAAGAGCTTATAAAGATGACTCTATGGAGGTTTAATATAGAAATGAATTCAATTAATATAAATAAAGTAGTGTTAGGGCAGCATGTAAGATTAGAAGACTTAGTCGCAGTAGCAAGATATTATGCAAAAGTAGAATTTTCTCAGCAATATATAGATAGGGTCAATAAATGCAGCGAGCTTGTGGACAGATTTTCTGATGAAGAAAGAGAAATATATGGTATAACCACAGGTCTTGGAGATAATTGGTCAAAGCTAATTTCAAAGGAAGATAGAGAGGTTATACAGAGAAATCATGTACTATCACATGCAACTTCATTGGGTGAGCCAATCCGTGAGGAATGTGTTAGAGCCATAATGTTTACAATGCTAACTCAGCTTGGGACAGGCTATACAGGTATAAGAATCGAAACTTTGGAATTAATTAAAGACTTATTGAATAATAAAATTACTCCTATTGTACCGAAGCATGGATCAGTAGGATATATTGGGCTGGAAGCTCATATAGGAATAGTTTTAATTGGTGAAGGCAATGCATGGTATGATAATGAATTATTATCAGGAGACGATGCATTAAAAGCTGCTGGTTTAAAACCTATTAAGTTGAGGAGTAAAGAAGGATTATCTTTAGTGTCTGGTACAACATCCGTAACAGGAATAACATCATTAGCGCTATATGATGCTATTGTTGGGGTAAAAACAGCAGACATATCCAGTGCAATGTCACTGGAAGTTTTAAAAGGAAATTTAATGGCAATGGATGAGAGGATAATGAATGTAAGGCCTCATGTTGACCAAAAAAATACTGCTGCAAATATAAGAAGGATATTAGCAGAGAGCAAAATAGTTGAAGAATATAAAAACCATAGAGTTCAAGATGCATTATCCTTAAGATGCATCCCTCAGCTTCATGGGGCTGTCAAAAAGGGATTAAAAGATAGTTTAAAAACAATAGAAGTAGAGTTAAATTCGGCTGTAGATAACCCATTACTTTTCTCAGAAGGAGATGATGGGGTTGCATTGATGGGCTGTAACGCAGACGGAGCTTATGTAGGTATAGCTGCCGATATCATAGCTATAGCAATGACAAATTTAATGAAGATGTCTGAACGAAGGATAGATAGATTGGTGAATAGACACGTCAGCGAGCTTCCTCCATTCTTAAATATTAGTCCGGGATTAAATAATGGTTTAATGATACCTCAATATTCTGCTGCTGGCATAGTGGGCGAAATGAGGCTTTATTGTCATCCTGCAACTATAGATAATGTTTCCACATGTGCAAATCAGGAGGATTATGTAAGTATGGGATATAATGCAGCATTAAAGGCATACGAATGTGTATACCTAGCTAAATATATATTAGCAATAGAGCTTCTGTTTGCATGTCAAGCTCAGGATTTTTATAAGGACTTGAAATCTTCTCCTGCTACAAAAAAAGTGCATGATCTAATAAGGGAAAAGGTTCCGTTTATTGAAAACGATCAAAATACTCACCCGTATATTGAGTTCATTGCAAAATTAGTGAAGAATGGAAAAATAATAAATACAGTTGAAGATCAAATAGGGAAGCTTGATTTTTAATATCAAATGCGTAATTGAAGGAGTTGACTGAATTGGAGATTAACATAGCATTTGACGAAGCCCTACAGTTGTTGCTTGAGAAATGTTCTATAACTAGTAAGGAGAAGGTTAACCTGAGGGATTCCTTGGGGAGAGTGTTGGCTGAGGACATTATGGCAGAAGAAGATATACCGAAGTTTAAACGCTCTCCACTGGACGGTTACGCATTTCGAGCTCAGGACACGATTAATGCTAATGATAGGAATCCGGTCACTCTAGAGGTTATTGAAGAGGTGCCTGCCGGATATGTGTCCAAATACAAGGTAACTCCAGGGAAGGCAATCAAAGTAATGACAGGAACTGCCATACCTGAAGGTGCCGACGCTGTAGTGAGATATGAGAAAGCTAAAGAAGAAGGTCATTTAGTTAAAATTTTTTCTTCTTTTAAATCTGGACAAAATATTGTACCGGTTGGGGATGATGTGGTAAAGAGTCAGATTATTGCATATAAAGGACAGGTGTTGAATGCACCATTGCTAGGTCTTTTCGCTGCCCTTGGAATTACTGAAGTTTGGGTGTACAGGAAGCCTAAAATAGCAGTTATTAGTACTGGGAATGAACTTCAGGATATCAGTGAAATACCTGAACCTGGCAAGATACGAAACAGTAACAAGTATACTCTAGAAGCATATATTAAGGAATTAGGTGGAATTCCGGTTATTTTGGGTACAGCCAAAGATAGGGCTGAAGATGTGGCCTTGCTTGTTGCTGAAGGCCTTGAGAGAGCTGATATGGTTATCACTACAGGAGGTGTATCAGTAGGAGATTATGATATTGTAAAGGATGCAGTTAAGAGCATAGGTGCTGATATAGTATTCTGGAGAATAGATATGAAGCCTGGGTCTCCTACGCTTTTTAGTGTTAAAGATGGGAAAGTAATATTAGGTTTGTCAGGAAATCCGGCGTCTGCTATGGTAGTATTTCAACTGTTAGGGGCTTCTTTTATTAAGAAGCTTGGGGGCAGAACTGACTACTTGCTTACTAAGATAATAGTTACTCTAAAAGACAACTATAATAAGGTCAGTCCTAAAATGAGATTTATTCGGGGAAGGCTGCTCATAGATAATGGCTTGGCTTGGATGGTATTGACGGGAAATCAGAGCAATAACGTTTTGAGTTCTTTAATACAATGTAATCTTCTTGCAAAAATACCGGCAGGCAGCGGTGTGATTAAAGCAGGTGAAAAGCTGGAGGCATATTTGCTTAACTAATATACACTGTAATCATATAAGGTATAAATAATTTTTGTTGTATTTATGGGGGGCTAACAATGAAAAAAATTAGAGTGGAAGACGCAGTAGGCATGAAATTATGCCATGATATTACGAAAATAGTACCTGGTGAATTTAAGGGAAGGTTATTTGCCAGAGGTCATATCATTCAACCGGAAGATATAGGCCAGCTATTAAATATTGGTAAGCAATACATTTCAGTCTGGGAAGAAAATTCTGATGAGGTTCATGAGGATGAGGCCGCAGTCAGAATTTCCAAAGCCGTTTCCGGGCAGAACATCCAGTTTGGCGGACCTAAAGAAGGCAAGATATTACTTGAATCCACAACTAAAGGTTTATTTAAAATAAATAGCTCATTATTAAGAAAAATGAATTCCATTGATGATGTAACCATAGCAAGCAAGCCTAATAATTATATTATTGAAAAAGGCGACAGGCTGGCTGGAGTGAGAATAGTTCCGCTGTTTACTAAGGAAAAAACAATTAAAAAACTTGAGAAGTTATGCAGCCTAGAAGGAACTGTCTTCCAAGTTAATCCTTACCGGAAGCTTAAAGTCGGCTTGGTTATCACGGGGACTGAAATCTACAATGGAAGAATAAATGATAAGTTTGGACCCTTATTAAGCAGCAAACTAGAATATTATAATGCACAATTAGTTGGTCAGACTAATTGCCCGGATGATATGGGAGAAATCAACAAGGCTATTTCAGATTACCTTAATGCTGGGGCTGATCTCATAATGGTTACAGGAGGTATGTCTGTGGATCCGGATGATCTTACACCTAAGGCCATTAAAAATACTGGTGCAAGAGTGGTAGCTTATGGTGTTCCTGTCCAGCCTGGAAACATGTTTATGCTGGCCTATTTAGACAACGCAGCAATAATGGGAATTCCAGGAGGTGCTATATATAACAAGATTTCCATACTTGATGCGGTACTACCTAAGGTATTTACTGGGGAGATCATGACGAAGGATGATTTCATTGCTATGGGGGAAGGCGGATTTTGTAATTGCTGCACAGTTTGCCAGTATCCCAATTGTTATTTTTGCAAAGCAAAATAATTCAAATAAGAGTTAACTTGATAACATAAACAAAGACAAAATGGAGGTCAAAAATGGCTGATGTACCTGTAATATGCATTGTATCTAAACATTCAAAAACTGGTAAGACTACTTTTATGGAAAAACTTATTAAAGAGTTGATTGAAAGAGGCTATAAGATAGGAGCTGTCAAAAATGATTTTCATGGTTTTCAGGTTGATGTCCCAGGAAAAGACACCTGGAAATTCAGTCAGGCGGGGGCTGCAGCTACGGCAATTATTGGACCGGATAGATTTGCTCTAATTCAACAGACATCTGAAAAGAAGGAATTAGAAGAGGTAATAGAAATGATTGAAGGGGTAGATATTATACTAGTTGAGGGATACAAGAAGTCTTCAAAACCACGAATAGAAATAGTCAGAAAAGATAAGGGAACGGACATCATATCTTCGCCTCAGCACCTCTTGGCAGTGGCTACCGATGTTGAAGGGCTTTCTGCTGCTGATGGGATAACTGTGATAGATATTAATGATATCAAAGGTGCAGCTGATTTGATTGAGAAATTGATACCTTTTCACATTAGGAGGAACTATGAAAATAAAGTTAAATGTTAATGGACGATATATAGAAAGAGAAACAGACCCCACAAAAAGACTCATAGATTTTTTAAGGGATGACCTGGAGCTTACCGGAGTAAAGGAAGGCTGCTCGGAAGGAGAATGTGGGGCATGTACTGTTATTCTAAATGGGGATGCGGTAACCTCATGTACGGTATTTGCAGGGCAAGTTGACGGCAGTGAAATTATAACTATAGAAGGCTTGGAGAAAGATGAGGAGCTTGATGCATTGCAAAAATCATTTATAGAAAATGGAGCAATCCAATGCGGCTTCTGTACACCCGGCATGATACTATCATGCAAGGCGCTTCTCATGAAGAATTCTAAGCCAAAAGAAGAAGAAATAAGACGCGCAATTGAAGGTAATTTGTGTAGATGCACAGGTTACAGTAAAATTGTAAAGGCTGTAGAGCAAGTAGCCAAAAGAGAGGTTTAACATGTATATTGATAATTTTTATTTACCAAAAAGTTTAACTCAGCTTGCAGAAGCTTTAGGAAAAAAGGATGGAGACACATATATAGTTGCAGGGGGAACAGACTTGGTAATCCACTTTTCTAAGAATTGCATATATGACTATAAGCTTATCGACATAACCCATATAAAGGAATTAAAAGCAATAGAAGAAATGCAATATGAAGTAATAATTGGGGCTTGTGTAACCATGACAGAAATAGAAAACAGCCCTGTTATAGATAAATACATTCCTGCATTAAAAACTGCAGCATATAAGTTGGGCTCTCAGCAAATAAGAAACAGAGCTACAATAGGCGGCAACATATCCAATTCATCTCAAAGCGCAGATACTCTCCCAGTGCTCTTTGCATATGGTGCTGAAGTTGAAATTATAAATTCCAAAGGTCAAAAAAGGATAGACAAGGTTGAAAACGTAGTGATAGGTCTTGAAAAAAACAATCTGCAAAAGGATGAAGCAATAACAAGAATCATAATAACAAAATGCAGCAGCATCTCAGCCTTTGCCAAGGTAGGCTCAAGAACATCAGTAACAATTTCAAAGGTAAACTGTTGTGTAAAGGCAGATGCAAATATAGATGGAAAAATATCAAATGCAGTTGTTTACATAGGAGCTGTAGGTGCAAAACCTATAAAGGCTGAGCTTGTTGGGGGAGCACTGATAGACAAAAATTTAAAAACCATTTCAATAAGTGAAATAAAAGAGCAGATACAGAATCAGATAGAAGCTGCAATACCAAGCCGTTCCTCAAAGTACTACAAAAAAGAAGCATCAGTAGGAATAATAGAAGAAGCACTCAATAATTTAAAACTAGCAAGGTGAATAATATGGGAAAATTGAAATATGTAGGTAAAAGCATTTTAAAAGAAGATTCCTACGATAAGGCTACAGGAAGAACAAAATACGTATGTGACATGAAAAGACACAACATGTTGTATGCCAAATTGGTACTCAGCCAAAAAGCTCATGCAGATATTGTAATAGATAAAACAGAAGCACTTAATATAGAAGGAATAGAAGCCATATACACTTATGCAGACGTGCCGAAGGTGCAATATAACTCACATCAATGGTATGCAGGAGCCACTGCTTTTAGGGATGAATATTTGTTGTGTGATAGAGCCAGGTTTGTAGGTGACCGCATAGCCTTGGTTGTGGGTAAAACCAAAAGAGCTGTTGAAAAAGCAGTGGCAAAGCTCAACGTTATATACAAGGAGTTAAATCCTGTAATAGGCATAGAAGCAGCAAAAAGTGATGAAATAATAATAAAAGGGAACACAAATCTTGCATTTTCAAAAGAAATATTCTGCGGAAGCTACGAAGAGCAGTTCAAAAAAGCAGACTATATTATAGAGGACAAAGGTTCAACACAGAAAATACATCATTCTGCGATAGAGCCGCACATATGCTTAAGTGAACTAGACGAACAAGGCAGTCTCACAGTGTGGACGCCATGTCAAATAGTATTCCAGGTACAGTATCATGTAGCTGACATACTGCAGATACCATACAACAGAGTAAGAGTAATAAAAGCAGTCATGGGAGGCTCCTTTGGAGGTAAGGGACAAACAGTATTAGAGCCAATATGTGCCTTTGCTGCATACACTCTCAAAAAACCTGTTATGTTGTACATGGATAGACACGATGCAATACTTGGTACCAGAAGCAGAAATGCAACAGAAATGATAGTAGAAACAGCAATAAACAAAGAAGGTAAAATATTAGCAAGAAAAATAATAACAGACATAGATGGAGGCGCATACTATACAAATGCTGCAGCTGTAACTATGGCTTTAGGTAAAAAACTTTTCAGAATGTACGATATACCGGATCAGAGCTACACAGGAAATGCTTACTATACAAATACCATACCCGGGGGAGCCTGCAGAGGTTACGGTTCACCCCAGGCACATGCCGTAACGGAAATAAATATTGACCATGCTGCGCACAAAATAGGCATGGATCCATGCGAGCTCAGACTTAAGAATTTTGTCAAGCCTGGTGCATCAGACCCTACAGGAGGGCCTAATATAGGCAATGCCCAGATAAAAGAGTGCGTCCTAAAAGGTATGGAAGCTTTCGATTGGAAAAACAGAAGACAAACCATTAAAAACAAAAATACAGAAAGATACGCCTATGGAGTGGGCATGGCATGCGGAGCACATGGCAATGGTTATTTTGGAGCATTTCCTGATTTCACCAATGTAGAAATGAGTATACTTGGAGACGGCAGTGTTCTTGTAAAAATAGGCATACACGACCAAGGCTGTGGAACTGTAGCGACAATGCAGCAGTTAGCGGCAGAAGCCTTGGACATAGATACAAAACACATAAGAGTTACAGAAGCAGATACATTAATAACACCATACGACTCAGCAGGAACACAAGCCAGCAGAGTAACCTTTGTATGTGGAGGGGCAGTCAAGGAAGCAGGAGAAAAGTTAAAGCAAAGGCTCATAAATGCCTTCTGTACATTAAAAGGGTTCAAAGAAGACTCGGTAGAAACTAGAGACGGATTAATATACCGAAAAGATTCAGACAAAAAATATACCTATGCAGATATTGCAACAGAATTTGAAACAAAATACTCACAAACAATGACAGAATTTATTAAATACCAGTCACCCGCAAATCCGGCAACTTTTGCGGCATGCTTTGCGGAGGTAAAGGTAGATAAATACACAGGACATGTAGAAGTAACGGATTTCTTAGCAGTGCACGATATAGGACAATCGGTAAATCCAATGTTAGTTGAAGGCCAAATACAAGGCGGAGCACACATGGGCATAGGTATGGCCCTTAGAGAAGAAATAGAAGTAGACAATAACGGTAGAGTAAAATCAACAAACTTCTCCAAATATCACCTAATAAACGCACCAGAGATGCCGGAAGTAAGAGTCCTGACAGTAGAAGCAAAGGAGCCATACGGACCGTATGGAGCTAAAAGCGTAGGCGAAGCATCAGCGGTAGCACCTCCAGCGGCAGTAGTAAACGCAATAAACTTTGCCCTGGATACAAACATAACCACATATCCTGTAACACCTGAAAAGATAATTAAGAACCTATATAGAAATAAGAAATGGAGTACTCAAAATGGATAAAATAATTTTAAACGGACATAATTTAAGCTTTGAAGATTTATACCAAATTGCGTACAATAACAAGCAGATTGAAATTGACGAAGCAGCTCTTGATAAAGCAGCTAAAGCAAGAAAAGTACTATTTGATAAGGCAGCTGAAGGATATCCTGTATACGGATTAAACAGAGGAGTTGGGTGGAACAAGGACAAAGAATTTGATGTTGATTTCTTTGAAACTTACAATAGAAATTTGTTATACTGTCATAGCTTAGGAATTGAGCCGCTAAGTACGGAGGAAGAAGTAAGAGCAATGATGCTTGTTAGGTTAAATACAGCACTTTGCGGTTCAACAGGTATATCAGTTGAAATACTTAAAATGCTTAGGGATTTTTTGAACAAAGGCATACATCCTGTAGTGCCGCGAAGAGGTTCTATAGGGGAAGGAGACATAACAATACTTTCACATATAGGACTTGCTATAATTGGTGAGGGGGAAGTAAACTACAAAGGAAAGAGAATAAATTCTAAGGAAGCTCTTAGTAAGGAAGGAATGAAACCAGCTATTTTAGGACCAAAGGACGGACTTAGTATAGTTTCTTCAAATGCTCAAACAGCTGCGGGCTCAGTATTTTTAGTAAAAGAAGTAGAAGAAATTATCAAAATTTCAAATGTTGTATACTGTCTTGGTATGGAGGGCTTAAATGGAGTTATACAACCCCTTGATGAGAGAGTAAATGATATGAGAGGCTTAAAAGGGCAAATCAAATGCGCTGATGAATGCAGAAAATATCTTGAGGAAAGCTATTTATACGAACCTAATAAAGACAGAGCGTTGCAAGATGCTTTAAGTTTCCGATGTTCCTTTGCGATAAATGGTTCAGTACTAGATGCACTGGAATATGTAAAGAAATACTTACTGATACAGATAAACACTACAGATGATAATCCATGTATTATGACTGATATAAATAATTTATCTGTAAGTGCAAACTTTGAAATAACTTCTTTAGTGGCAGGCATTGAAATGCTTGGCATAGTTCTATGTCATTTGTCAAAATCCTCATGTAATAGAATGCTAAAGCTAGCAGATCCGTCTTTTACAAAGCTTACAAGATTTTTAACACCAGATGAGCAAAAAACTATAGCTTATGGCACTATTCAAAAAACTTTTACAGCAATAGACGCGGAAAATAGAATGCTAGCTAATCCATCTTCTATTGATTTCTATTCAATATCAGGCAATATAGAAGACCATGCAACCAATGGGCCTTTAGTTGTAGATAAAGTAAGAAAAATAGTTGATAACTTAAAATATATTATAGGTATGGAAGCAATCCATGCAGCACAGGCAGTAGATTTAAGAAACAATGTAAAAATGGGAAAAGGAACAAAAGCAGCCTACGATGCAATCAGAGGGGTTATACCATATCTGGATAAAGATAGAAATTTAAGCGTTGATATTAAAGCTGCATATGATATTATAAATTCAGGAGAGCTTTTAAGAAAAGTTGAAAATGCGAAGTAGATGCCTTAAATAATAGCATATAAAAACTCATATATTTTTTTAAATAAGAAATATATGAGTTTTTTATATTTGACACAGAAAGCCCAAATATAAGCTATAATAAAGCTATGAGTAAGAGAAGGACTTTACTTTTACTACTACATTCATTGCTTATGCTTGGAGGAAAGCTATATGGATAAAATATTTGTTAAAATATTTGGGATAACTGAAATCAAAAAAAACAATGCTATAATAAATTTTCCTTTTAAAAAGGCTGAAGCACTTTTTTATTATTTAATAATAAAAAAGAAAACTACCAGGGATGAATTGGTAGGCTTATTGTGGAGTGAAATAAGTGAAGATGCTGCAAAGGGAAATCTGAGAAATGCATTATATGTAATAAGGAAAGCCTTTGATATGGATATAATTAAACCAGATCAGAGACAGGTTATTACTATAGATGAAAATATCCCTATTGTTACAGATTTAGATATGTTTATAAATAACAAGGATAATATAGATAGCTATACAGGTGAGTTACTAAAGGGATTTTCAGTGAAGGACTGTGAGGAATACGAGCAATGGCTGTTAAACCAAAGAGAATACTATAATAAACTATATATAGACAGGCTGCACAGTAAATTAGAGAATTCTTTTTCAAAAGATAAGAAAAATATTGAAAAGTATTGCAAGCTATTGATTGAAGTGGACAGATATGACGAAAGTCCTTATATAAACCTAATGGAGCTATATGAAAATGATAGGCAGTTTAATAATGCTATATATATATACAAACAACTTGAAGAGACCTTAAAAGAAGAACTGAGCATTTCCCCGAGTGTAAAAACTAAGGATATATATAATAGAATCATAAAATTAAAAAGTATTGAAGAAGACAATAATCAAATGTCATCAAAAGATTTTTTTTACGGCAGGAGCAGGGAAATAGATTATTTGGTTAAAAACTTTGAAAGCTTTATGACAAGTGAATTATATAACTCTATAATAATAAACGGTGAGGCTGGGATAGGAAAAACAAAACTTATAAACAGGTTTTTAAAACTCATAGATAGATCCCAAGTTTATTTATTTCAGGTTGATTGCTATCATGATGAAAACAATTGTATTCTAAAGCCATGGAACATAATAATTAAAAATATTTTCAACGCTATAGAAATGGAAAAGGAAAATATTTTTATACCTCCGCTATGGAAAAATAATATAGTCCATGTTTTCCCATTTTTAGGCAACGGCTATGACTATCTTGAAATGAATTTTATTGAAAAAATTGATGATAAAAATTATCAAGTAGTAGAAGAAGCTTTGTCTAATATCATAAACGTTTTATCTGGTATAAAAAAAGTAGTAATTATTTTCGAGGATATGCAATGGATAGATAAGGCAAGTCTAAATTTACTGATGAGAGTCATATTAAATGATTTAGAAAAAAATGTTTTGTTTTTAGGTACCTCTAGAAAAGAGTATAATTATGAGCTGGATAAATTCATTACATTACTTGGCAAGTACGACAAAATACACAATCTTACCCTAAATAGATTTAATAAAGGTGAAGTCTTTGAATTTTTAGATGGAGCCTTACCTGATTATAATTTTAGTGAAAAGCAAAAGATAAAAATTTACGAAGAGACAGAAGGAAATACTTATTTTATGGTGGAGGTTTTAAACAGCATAAAAGAAAATATTGATTACGATTTTATGACATCAAAGATGAAGGATTTTATCAAAACAAGATTTTTAAATATTACTGGTGACAAAAGAGATGTATTGAATGTTATATCATTATTCTTTGATGGAGTAAAAATTGATCTGCTAAAAGAGCTCACCAATATTAATGAAAGTCAAATTATAGATATAATAGAGGATCTTGGAAAGAAGAATATTATTGAACAAAAGCTAATCGATAATGAGGTAATATTTAAATTTACACATCAAAAATTAAGGAAATATATATATGAAAACTTATCTATGATTAGGAGAAGGGTTCTTCATGAAAAAGCAGGTCAAGTATTGGAAAGAAATCTCAGAGGTGACCAAAGTGATGTTTTGCTTTATTCTAAAATAATATACAATTATGGGAAAAGTGAAAATCAGTTTAAGACCCTAGAGTATACTTTAAAAAACGCAAATGTTTATCTGGATTACAATCACGAGCTTTATCCTAAGTGCAGCCTGCCTGCTTTTGAAAATGATAATATATTATATTTTACAAATCAAAAGATAATACCTTATTTTGAGAAACTTGAGGAGATGATAAATCGCCTTGAAATGCAAAGGTACAGCATAAATGAAATCTTAAGATTAAAAATTATGCTAAACCTTATGCGCGGTAGATATTTGATTAGAATGGGGCAGTATGATGAAGGAGTACCGTCAATAAAAAGAGTAATAGAGGATGCGGGAGAAGTCCAAAATTATGAGTTCTTATTGATGGGACACAGACAGATGATATATTATTGTATCCAAACAAATGATGTTGATTTGATGAAAAAAGAAATACAAACCTCTCTTGAGATAAGTGAAAAGATTGGAAATGATTATGAAAAAGCCACACTTCTAAGGCTTAAGGGATTAAACAAAATAATGAGCTTAGAATATGAGGAAGCGGATATGCTATTAAGAGAATCAATAATTCTTTTTGAAAGGCTAAATCAAAGACAAAGCATATACTCATTGAATATTGCCGCTGCTTATAATTATATGGGAGAAATAAAGAGATTAAATGTGGACTTTGAAGAAGCTATTAAATATTACGATAAGGCTATAGAGATATGCAAAAGAAAGGGTGTCATTAGAGGATTAGCTATTTTTTATACAAATGCAGGAAGATGCGCAATAGAAAACAATGACTATCAAAAAGGTGAAGGATATCTAAAGGATGCACTATATCTTTATAATAAGATAAATATATTAAGTGGAAGGGCAATTGCAGAGAGCTTAATGGCACTTATTAAGATAAGAAAAGAATGTTATGATGATGCTATTAAACTTTTAAAGGATGCAGAAAAACATGTAAATATTCAAAATAAAGCATTCGAGCTAGGCGTTTGTTCGAAGGTTCAGGCGGTAGTTAAGTATTATATGAAGGATAATCAAAAACTACGAGATGTTTTCTATTCCTATCTACAACAGGATATTCAATATTATTCCAATAAGGCTATAAAGTATTTTGATAAGATAAACGAAACCTATGAGACAGAGACTTTAAAATCTATGTTGGAGAAAGATTGTTAGCCTATCGATAAAAAAGCAGCAGAAAAAATTAACCACTGTGTTATAGGGAAAGATTTTAAATTCAATAGTTTTGTTGTATTGTGGCAGACAGCTTGGTGAAAGCTGTCTGCATTTTGCTATTATTATGCCACACCTAATTCCTTTTGCAGTGCCTGCGTATCCGCTAAATCCAACAAGCCCACATCTCTATAGTATATTGTCACCTATTCAAATGCTGTCCTTGAGTATCACTCTGACCCTAGGCTACAGTAAAGATAAAATATAAGTTGTTGCCGAAAAAGAACGGCAAGGTGTATTATGAAACCTTAGACAGCTGACTTACATATTGATCCAGTCGCTTTTACTCGTTGTCTGAGATTTCAAATCATCTCACGAACTCAAAAACATTCCCTCCACATTTATGTATCAGTTCATAGTCATGGGTAATAACAATAACAACTTTCCCTAAGGATTCCATCTCATGGAGATAATTGATCATTTTCATCATTTTGCCTTTGCAAAGACCACTTGTCGGCTCGTCTAAGACAATAATTGGCTTCTTCGATACCTTTGCTAGCCCAATTAAAAGCCTTTGTTTTTCCCCTCCTGATAGAATTTGGGGGTGAAAATCTTTTTTATCATATAAATCCAGCTCTGTTAGTACCTTTTTCTTTAGTTCATCATCGGAACTGACAATGGATATCTCCTGCCAAACCGACTCTGTGAACAGTTGATAATTTACATCTTGCATGACCATTGAAATAAACTCATAATTCTTCTTTATTCTTTTATTTTCCCAAAAGCTTCTTCCCGGCCCTTTTGACAAGCCGGATAATTTTTTAATAAATGTGGTTTTCCCAACTCCGTTTTCGCCAATAATAAAATTAATCCCGACTGGAAAAGAAATGCTCATATCCAGAATATGATGCTGATCATAATTCGCCAGAAATTTATCGCAATTTAATAAATCAGAGGTGTTTCGGTAATCATTTCCGCCAATCAGCCTTATGGTATTGCATGCTAAGCTGCTTAACTCCTGTTTTACGATTTCCCGAAATGATCTCAACTCATATTGCTTTGCAATTTCATCGAGCAGATACTTTTGAGTACCCTCCACCTTCAAAACATTCATTTCTTTCTGATGAAGGATCGCAAGTTTACCCATGATATCTGCCAGATAGTATAATCTGTGTTCCGCAACGATGATGATTTTCCCCATAGCTTTCAATCCAAGGAGCATCTTTTTCAGCAATTCAATTGCTGCTTTATCCAAAGAAGCGGATGGCTCATCAAATATATATATATTGTTATCCATACACGCTGCACCGGTAATTGCAACAAGCTGTTTCTCTCCGCCCGAAAGTGTAAAGATGTTTTTATCCAACAAGCTGGCTGTATGAAGCTTTTCAGTATACTCTTCTATTATTTCTAAGATTTTATCTCTCGGTATATTTCTATTTTCCAAGGCAAATGCCAGTTCATCTGTCGTATTGATACAGTAAAACTGTGTCTTCGGATTTTGAAATACAGTAGAGACAAATCTACTTCTGTTTGAGATGCTTTTTTCAAGTATTGATTTGCCATCAAATTCTATATCTCCACTTATTTGAACCTCTCCAGCCTCCGTGATAACTCCATTTATCGCTTTCAACAAACTGCTTTTGCCGCAGCCGGATTGTCCTGTAACAACTACAATCTCACCTCTGCCAATTTCCAAATTGACTTTTTCAAAAATAGTTTTTTCTTTGTACTTGATTCCAAAATCTTTTATCTTAAGCATATTTCCCCCTTATATAAAATCCAATCAGCAGGAACATGAGCAAGAAAAAGATCGCATCGATTCCTTTGATCTTCGCAGCAGAAATACTGCTTCTGCGGATTCCAATCTCCATCCCCCTTGTAAGCGCAGAAATACCAACCTCATCAGCAGTACGTGTCAAACACATTAATAAAGGGACTGTTCTATATTCAAATAACTTCAAGGGATTGAAAATCAACCTTTTTGTTGTTAGCCCGTGTAAATACATTGCATCTTTAATCTGGCTGTAATCTTCTCGAACCGCATAGAAAAATCTCGCCATAACAGTCATTGGTATCACAATTTCGTCGGGAATTTTCATCTTTTTTAAAGAGTAAACCAAATCACTCATATCGGTTGATACCAAAGTATACTTTCCCATCAGTAGTCCAGGCAGCATCCTTAAAACCAACATGGCGATAAATAGAAACAATGACGCCAGCATCCCAGTTGCATTATACAAGAAATATTTTTGTATAATACTCGCTACAAGAATCAGCACCCCCCCTTTTAGTGCTTCTTTGTAGCGTTTTTCTGATACAAAAAGTATATAAGGCAAAAGTGATGCAGCTACAGCTACAATAAGATACCTCTGTTGTAAGTTTCCAAGCAGAAGTGTATAGGATATGACAACGGTCATAAATAGTTTTGTTCTAAAGTCTAATTTCTGCCTTAATATAGCTCTCACGTATTCTATACCCCCTTGGCCATCCCTGCTTTGACAAAGTGTTTCTTAAGAATTGCAATTCCTATAGTGCACCCAATATAAGTACCCAGCATGCCCAGGAGCGTGATAGGGATTAAGGACCAGTTGGGCAGGACACTCATCATTTTCGTTGCATAATCTTGTCCATAGCCCATCTGTAACATCTGCTCGATGTACTTATCTCTTGCAAAGAAAATCGGAAGCCAGTTTCCAAGTCCGGAAATAGTCGCAATAGTAAACGCAGTCCTTGCATGATTCACACTATTATAATTTCCTTTTTTCAGCATCAGTTCGCCGAGGATTCCACCCAATACAGCTGTGAGCAACATCCACGGTCCATGTCCCATTACCACAAAGATAATCGCAATAATCATTTGTTCGATAAAAAGCATTCCGCGCTTTTTGATCTTTGTTGCAAACAACATGCTTGCAGGTCCTGCTAGCAACCCTCCAACAAATGGCACAACCGGCATTAACACCGGAATGAATCCAATCATGCCTCCAATAAAAGTAAATATGAAAATCAAAACAGTAAACAATCCTACATTGATTAAATCTTTTACATTCAACTTTTTATTCATTCTTTTTCCCTCCATTAATATTTAAATGCTTCTGCCAGCCTTGCTTTTTCCAACAAATTGTTATAGGTTTTTGACAAGGATATTAATTCGTGGTGCGTCCCAAATGCCTCAACTTCTCCATCATTGATAACAACGATCTTATCTACATTTTCAATGGATTTCAGTCTATGGGAAATGATAACCACAGTTTTATTTTGAGTTAATTCGTTCAAGCTTTCTTGGATTTTTTTCTCATTGTCCACATCCAGTGAGGCAGCAATTTCATCCAAAATAATGATAGGTGCATTCTTCAAAAAAGCTCTGGCGATCGAAAGCCTTTGTCTTTCTCCTCCGGATAAGGTCGCTCCGTTTTCACCGATTACGGTATCGTATCCATCGGGAAGCCCCGCAATAAATTCTTCGCAATTGGCCAGTCGGGCTGCCTCTCTGACATCTGCATCAGATGCTGTTTTATTTCCGATTCGAATATTTTCCATGATTGTGGTATTAAATAGTGTTACATCCTGGAAAACAACAGAGGTCTTTTCAAACAGTGATTTGGTGGAAATCTCTTTGATGTCCATGCCGTCAATTTTTATGGTTCCGTTATCATAATCATAAAGTCTGGAAATCAAACGAAGAATACTTGTCTTGCCGCATCCTGACATTCCTACAAGGGCAGTTACTTCATTTTGATTTGCCGTAAAGCTGATATTCTTGAGAACCTTTGTATCCTCATTGTAAGCAAAAGACACATTTTTTAATTCTATATCATAATTGGAAAGTTCTTTATCTTCACCTTTTTGAACTTCCGTATTTTTAATTTCCTGGATACGATGAATCATGGAATCAATATAATAGAGCTCTGCAATATTCTGGCTTACTCCATCTGCTGCTTCTTTGATTTTAATGGATGCCAGAATGTATCCAATGAGGTATAAAATATTTATTTCTCCCTTTAAAAGCAGTCCTGTTCCGACCAATAGGACAATCGCAAAGGCAACCTGAACAACAATCCCTGATAGAAGGAGGGGAACCGCCGCTGTAAGCTCAGTTTTTAAGTGGATTTTTTCGCCCTCTTCCATTTTTTTATACAGGTTTTGTTTGGCTTTTTTCGCAAGTCTAAAGCTTCTAATTTCTTGCTGTAATTCGATAGCTTCCTGAAAGCTGTCCGAATTATCTCTGAGTTTTGTGTAATACTTAATGTTTTCTCTTAATTGAATTTTTTTAGACCAAACAATCAATAGAAAGCCTATGATAATCGGCAATACAACAGCCAGTCCCAGTTTCCAATTTCCCTTTAGCAAAAGAATAGATACCAGAGGAAAAAACATCAAGAAACCAATGGTTTTTGCCATCGCGTGGCTCATGGCGTGTTCAATGGCTGCAACATCGGCCATGATTGTCTGAGACAGATCCGATAGATTATGCTTGGAGAAATAAGAAAGAGGCAGTTTACTCAAGGTATCTGCAATATCCAGCCTTAGATTAGCACTCTCCTTGTAAGTGGAATTATAAAGTGTGTTGTATTCCACCCTGAGCAGTACATACATGATAACCAACACTGCGATGGAAAAGCTTATATAAAATGCATTATTTTTCACATTTCCCAAAACAAGCTCATCAAACAAAATCATCAGCAGTATTGCAGGGAGCATATTGACTATATATACAAAAAAGGATGAAAAACTCGCTTTCACCAAGCCGCTTGCGCCGTTATCCGTCAGCGCAAAGCACTTCTTAAATAAATTCTTCATATACGCACCCTCCAATCATTCGCTTTTGCGTAAAGATCTTGGAAATATTTATATTTGCTGTCTTCCTTCATCAACTCAGCATCATTGCCTCGCTCTATAATTTTCCCCTTTTCCATGACCAACACTTCATCAACTGCTCTAATACTGCTCAGTCGATGCGCAATCATAATCACAGTTTTCCCCTTGATGAGATTTTTGAATGCTTTTTGCAGCTCGTGTTCGTTTTCGGGATCAACGGCCGCACTTGCTTCATCCATGATGATAATATTGGCATCCTTCAAAATGGCTCTCGCAATAGCAATTCTTTGTTTTTCTCCTCCCGACAAAAATACGCCTTTGGAGCCAATTACGGTTTGATCTTTTAAGGGGAATTTTGCAAGCAGCTCATCGCACCCCGCGAGATGCAGAGCTTTGAGCACTTGCTCTTTTCTTGCATTCGGATTTGCGATTTGAACATTCTCAAAAATGCTCGTTTTGAACAACTTGCTATCTTGGAATACAAAAGCAATGCTTCTTGTAATAGCGTCCTCGCTGTAATCCGAAATACTTTTGCCGCCGATCTTTATGGCACCGCTGTGAATCTTATAAAATCCTGATATTAATTTCGCAATCGTCGACTTTCCACTTCCGGAGGCCCCAACCAAAGCATAGCTCTTATTTGCCTCAAGTTTGAAGCTGAGATTCTCCAAAATCATTTCATCCTTGTAGCCGAAACTAACATTGTCAAACTCTATCTCATAGTTTTCAAATTTCTCCAATGTCCCAAACTCTAATTTATCCTGCTGCATATCCGTAAAAATTTCTTCCAGCTTTTCTACAGCAGATATTCCCATATAGGCATACATAGAGACATACATGATTTTCATGAATCCGCTAAATAACACACCGCTAAGGAATAAGACCATAATCAAATCCACAGCAATAACTGCAGGGTTCAATTGAAGATCCATAAACAGAACCAGAAACGGTGTCAAAATGGCGATGGCACCCAGAAAAATAATTTGAAATCTTACATATGGTTTTCTGCAGCTCATGGAATAATTCAGGGCATATTTCGAGTAATCCATGATAGCTTTGTGCAGTGCTTTAAATGAATTCACACTAGCTCCAAAGATTTTAACCACTTGCATTCCACGCACATACTCAACCGTTTCACTGTTCATCTTCTCCAGCGCCGCTTGATAAATGGCCATGAAGCTTTTATCTCCGGACATCAACATAATTTGCCCTGCACCAAAAACAGTAAACAAAACCAATGCCAGTCCTACTTTTACATCCACCATAAATCCAACAATCAGCACCAATATCGGCGTAAGAATCGCACCTGCGTTATCGGGTATCAAGTGCGCAACAATACTATGGGTTTGCGCTGCATTGTCATCAATGAGCTGTCTGGTTCTTCCGGATGAATTTAAATCAAAGAATTTGAAGCTGGCACTGATCAGTCCATCGATTCCTCTTTTTCTTAAGTTTGTTTCCAGCCTAAAACCAAGAATATGGGCTAAAAGCACGGAGACCATATAAATGAGAGATCCTGCCACCAAGAGCCCCACTATGATAACTGCATAATGAAATGCGTCTCCCGCTTCATTCATAATGACAAGCCCCTTAAGAAGCTCATACAAATAATAGTATGCCGACACGGTTATCATAGTGGAAACCGCCGTGAATGCGATTGCCAGATACGCTAACCATTTTTCTTTCGGCACATAATGAAGCAGCTTTTTGTAAACCTTCAACATATCCAATACCTCCTAATATTATTTCGTTTAGACATAATTATTGATTACAACGAAGTCTTTTTTCTATGTGCATCTTGTTTATATTCAACTTTTTCTTTGATTTACAACAATATTATCCAGAGCTATTGTATCATCTCGTGAAATGATATACAATGAAGAAGACGCATTAATGTCTAATCGTGTTATTACCTAATCGCGATATTGGAGGTCTGTTTGTGAGTAGATTTCAGGATTTTTTAGAAGAGATGGGTTGGGAGGCTTGCTTAAATTGCTCTAAATACTGTCATGCCGGCAAGACGGTTTACATCCAAAATGAAGATATGGATGGGCTGTACTGGTGGTATGAAACCGAACATTTTATTATTGATATCCATGATTTTTTTATAAAAAGAGAAAAGATGGCAGATTCCTTTCCTGATATGAGCCGTTTCATGACATTCAGCTCGTCCTATATTAAGTCGGCCAATGGAGAGTGCTTCAGTCCATATCAAACACTGACTGCCAATACCATGTTTGTTGCGAGCATGGAAAACACAAATTTCAGATTCCTTCTGCACGCAAATTTTCCCTTTTTGAGCGTGGGCGTCAATATCAAGAAGAAAATGATTACAGACTATCTTTCTTCCCACATGGAAACAAACCCCAAAACGGTTTCAGAGGTCTTTTTTGATACCAGAGAGCTTGTTACAAAGCCTTTGGAAAAGCTTGCAAATTCTATCTTAAATTGCAATATGAGTTCTCCTGCTGCTGAAATATTCCTCGAAGCAAAAGCGAAAGAATGGTTGAGCATTACCCTTGATGCCTATTTCAACAAAGAAACAGAAAAGTCAATCTCTGTGCCGGATGAAAAAGCAATTGTAAATGTAGCGAATTATATTAGTGATCATTATGCTTTGGATATCCCTCAAGAACTCTTAGAGAAGATTGCTATGATGAGCGGAACAAAATTAAAAAATCTTTTTAAACAAAAATATCAAATGAGCATTACAGAATACGCCCAAAGAAAACGAATGAATATCGCAGAAACATTACTATCAACAACGAAACTGGAAATAAGAGATGTTGCAAAGTCTGTGGGATATACCTCCCACAGTAGATTCACAACGCTTTTCAAAAAATACAAGGGCATCTATCCTCGCGAAGTGAAAAAGCTGGGAGACATGGACAGTGCCGCACATACCTGTCAAAATGATTTAGGGAAGTGCTGTCACTGTAGCTCCAACCAATAAACAAACTGTAACCTCTAAAAAAACAGGGCGGCTGGTTAGGTGTGACCTACCCAGCCGCCCTGCCTTGCGTTTATTGTGTTTGCCTTTTACCAAGAATGGAGGTGAATGCGTGTTTGAGGATATTGACAATGTTTTCAAGGTTTCCGTTATATTTTTGGTAGAGTAAAAGGATAAATGATATAGCTTGCACTTTTCTCTGTGACGCAGTTGCTTTATTTTCAGCTGCTTTTTTTATTGCTTTGATTTTTGATAATTTTCAGACGCATACATTGTAAGATTAGTCTAAATAATTGAAAATTTAGAAGGAGTGAGGCTTGTGGACTATCAAACAACTCATATTAGTATAGATATTAATGGAAAAGAGTATAGCTCTTATATACCGTCTAATTTGACGCTTTTAGATTTTTTAAGAGAAAGTATTGGATTTATGGGGGCAAAAAAAGGCTGTGACAGTGGACATTGTGGAGCATGTACTGTACTGCTTGAAGGAAAAGCTGTCAATTCCTGCATGCTTTTGGCAATACAGGCTGATGGCAAGAGGATAACTACAATAGAAGGACTAAATGAGGGAGAAAAGCTTCATCCTATTCAAGAAGCTTTTATAGAAGAAAATGCAATACAGTGTGGATTTTGTACGCCTGGAATGATTATGTCTGCCAAAGGTTTATTGGATAAGAATCCTAACCCTACTGATTTAGAGATAAAAGAAGCCTTGTCAGGAAATTTGTGCAGATGCACAGGATATACAAAGATAATAAATGCAGTTAAAAATGCAGCAGATAAACTTAATAATCAAAGAAAGGATTCTGAAATGGAGGAAAAGTAATATGGATGATTTTAAGGTTGTGGGCAAGTCACATCCTAGATTTGAGTCTGTAAAGAAGGCTATAGGCCAAGCAAAATATACAGACGATTATGTTTTACCCGATATGGTATATGGCATGATCCTAAGGAGCCCCTATGCACACGCTAGAGTTAAAAGCATTGACAAGAGCCAGGCGGAGAAGGTACCTGGAGTATTAAAGATACTACTTCCGCAAGATGTTCCGGATAAGCTGTTTAACTGTTCGGGGAATCCTCCTTCTCCATTATTAATAGAGGATGAAAGGATATTGACGGATCAGCCATTGTGTATGGGTGATCGTATAGCTGCAGTTGCTGCAGTCACAAAAGAGGTATGCAAAGAAGCCTTGGATAAATTGATAGTAGAATACGAGGAACTACCTACAATATTTGATGTTGATGAAGCACTCAGAGAAGATGCGCCACTGCTGCATCCAGAAATAAGCGATAGTAATATTGTAAAGAAAATAGAGGCTAAGCAGGGAGATGTAGATAAAGGTTTTGAAGAATCAGACTATGTTTTTGAAGATGTATATTATACACCTATGATACAAAATGTTTCTATGGAGCCTAATAGCTGTATTTGTGACTATACTTACGAAGGCAAGCTAAACATAATAAGTACTTCGCAAACCCCTTTTCAAGAAAGACGAGTATTGGCAAGGCTAATGGATATGGCTGAAAATGACGTAAGGATCATAAAGCCTATTATGGGTGGCGGCTTTGGTGAGAGGCAGCAACTGCATAATCAGCATGTAGGCGCTATACTTTCAAAGGCTATTGGAAGACCCGTAAAGATCATAAATACAAGAGAAGAGCAAATGTATGCTTCGGTAGTAAGGCATAGCGCAAAAATATTCCTAAAGATAGGCGTAACAAAGGATGGATACATCAAGGCATTTAAGGCTAAATCCTATTACAATACAGGTGCATATACAACGCATGGGCCAACAGTGGTTGCGGCAGGGAGTAGGAAGGTGAACTATAGAATACCGAACTATCTTTTTGAAGGATACTGTGTATATACCAATTCCCCTGTAAGCGGAGCGGTAAGAGGATATGGAAATCCGCAGATGACCTTTGCAAGGGAAGTGATGCTTAATACAATAGCTAAAAAGCTAAATATGGATCCTATAGAATTCAAGATGAAAAATCACGTAAAAGCTGGTGATAAACTGCCGGCTGCAACAGCTTCTCTTCTTAGCTGTGCTACGGAAGAATGCTTAAAGGGAGGAGAAGAAATAAGAAAGAGAATAGATGAAGAAGAATCGAAAAGCAGGACTAACAATGATCCTAACATAAAAGAAGCTTGGGGTACAGCATTTTGCTGCCATACCTCTGGCCCATCCTCAAAGGAAGGTATGAGCTCCAGTGTCATCTTGGTAAATGATGATGGTACAGCAAACTTGCTTATGGGTTCTGCCGATATAGGTCAGGGTAGCGAAACAATACTTAGTCAGATTGCTGCAGAAGGTTTAGGGATTGATCTAAAGGATATAACTGTAACTGCTGCTGATACCAAATTTACTCCCTACGATACTGGCACTTTTGCCAGCAGTCAAACATACGTGGGAGGTAATGCTGTATTTTTAGCTGTAAAGGATGCAAGAGAAAAGATAATAAAGGCATTGGCGAGATTATATGGAGTCAATGAAGAAAATATTATTTTTGAGAAGCGCAGGTTTGTTATTAGGCCTTCTAACGGCAACTTAGAGTTAACTTTTAAAGAAGCCATATCAAAGATAACTTTTGGCCAAAGAGGAGTAATCATAATAGGAAGTTCAAGCTATAAAGCAGAAGAAGCTCCTCCGCCTTTTGCAGTTTGTTGGGCCAAAGTTTCTGTTGATATGATTACAGGCAGTGTTAGTTTAAAGCATATCATTGAAGCAGTAGATGTAGGAAAAGCCATAAATCCTGAGCTCGTGGAAGGCCAAGTTCAGGGAGGAGTAAGTATGGGTGTAGGTTATGCCATGATGGAACAGATTGAAATTGATAAAAAGACTAAAAAAGTCTTATCCTCAGATCTTCTTCATTATGAAGTACCTTTAACCCTTGATATGCCGGAGATTCATGTGTATATTGCTGATGGATATGAACCAACTGGGCCTTTTGGAGCCAAGAGTGTTGGAGAATTATCCACTGTTCCAGTTGCTGCCGCAATAGCAATTGCAATATCCAATGCCACAGGAGAAGAGATTAAGGAGATTCCTATAACTCACTCATACATTGCTAGAGGATGCAGCATATAAAAGAATTTAAAACAAAAGGGGTGATTTTATTATGATAAAATCTAGTTTCGAATACCTTACTCCTGAAACCCTTCCGAGTGCCTATGATTTTAAAAAAAAGTATGAAGACTCTGTTTATTTAGGAGGAGGGACAGATTATATACCTCTATTAAAATATAATTTGAAAAAACCTAAAAATGTTATAAGCCTAGAAAAAGTAATGGAATTAAAAAAGATAGAGAAAGATGAAGAAGGAATATTCATAGGTTCAATGGTTACTTTGACAGAAATCTATGAGAATAGATTTATCATAGATTCCTTTACAGCACTAGCTCAAGCTGCGAGAAGAGCGGCTTCCCCACAAATAAGAAATACAGGAACCATAGGCGGCAATGTTCTACAGGATAGGAGGTGTATGTATTTTAATCAATCAGAAGATTGGAGAAGTAACTTAGCTCCATGTTTTAAAATAGGAGGTGATATATGTCATCAAGCTCCAAAATCTGAGATATGCAGAGCCTTATATTATTCGGATATAGCTCCTGCGCTATTGAGTTTAGATGTCGAAGCAGAAATATTTGACGGAAGATTAAGAAGAATATCTGTGAGCGAGCTTATAAAAAGTCATGTTGACAGAAATGGGCTCCTAAAGACACATGACTTCATTTTAAAAGGTTTTTATATTCCCTACCTGCCGGAAAACTGTTGGACAAAATTTGAGAAATATAGCTTAAGGGCTTCAATAGATTTTCCTATTATGAATATAGCCACAAGATATTCTCAGAATAAAGAGAATAGAGTCGCCAAAATAATAGTAGGGGCTGTATCTCCTATGCCAATAGAATTAATTGATACTGAAGTCATGATAATTAACAAGCTTGATAATTTGACAGAATCTAAGGATGATATAGCTAAATTTGCACTTTCAGAACTGACAAAAAAAAGCCAACTGGTAAGAGAAACTGGGGTATCTATAAAGGTGAAAAGAAATACTTTCAAAAATATTTTAAGGGCAGTAGATGATTTAATTTTTATGATTATACAAATCAATTGATGATTATTTCAAAATATTTATAATAATTTTACGATTTTTCGATGGGATGAAAATATAGTTAAAATATAATGATCCTTAGTATAGATTTGCAATAGAAAAAAGTATCTATGCTGAGAGAAACAACAAGGAGGGTCAAGTATGAATAAGGTTATTTTAGATGGCAATAGCTTAACTATCCAAGATGTAGTCAATGTAGCTAGACATTTTGCTCCAGTAGAAATAGCAGAAGAAAGCAGAAGAGAAATTATTAAGGTGCGAGAATATATTAACGAGCATTGGATATCACCAGATTCACCACCTACATATGGGTTTAATACAGGAGTAGGTAAACTTAAATATCTTAATGTCATAATGGATCAAAATGATACATTCCAAAACAATATAATTATGTCTCACTGTGGTGGAGTGGGAGAACCTGCAAGTGAAGAGGTAGTTAGAGCAACAATAGTAGTAAGGCTAAACGCATTTTGCCAAGGTGTTTCAGGACTTAGGATGGAGGTCGTAGATAGACTTTTAGAAATGCTGAATAAAGGTGTTCATCCGGTAATTCCGATTCAAGGTTCTGTTGGAGCCTGTGGGGATTTAGCACCATTAGCCCATATGGTATCTGTTTTAGTAGGATACCCTCAAGCAGAAGCATTTTATAAGGGAGAAAGAATGTCTGCTCCCGAGGCGTTGAAAAGGGCAGGCATAACTCCAATTGAATACCAGCTAAAGGCGAAAGATTGCTTAGCACTTATAAATGGTACTACTATGTTTACTGGTATGGCAGCACTAAACTGCTACGATGCACAGCAGCTTGTACGAGAATGTGAAATTTCAGCAGCACTTAGTTTGGAAGCTGTTAGAGGGGAAACAGCAGCTTTCGATCCAAGAATTCAGCTGGTACGTAAGCATAAAGGGCAAATAGATTGTGCAGCAAACATTAGAACACTAGTAGAAGGCAGTGAAAGAGTAACAGAAGAAGCTAGAAAGGTTATTTTGAAAACTGATGTACTCCATCATGAATACAAACCTAGAGTACAAGATGTATATTCATTGAGGTGTCTGCCACAGGTACAGGGCGCAGTTAGGGATAATTTGGACTATGTAAATAAAATAATCGAAGAAGAAATAAATGCAGCTACTGACAATCCTTTAGTTTTCTGGAATGAAGATGGTAAATTGATGTTTTATAGCGGCGGAAATTTCCATGGAGAACCTATAGCATTTGCTATGGATATATTAAGTATGTCAGTATCAGAACTTGGCAATATTTCTGAAAGAAGAAGCTTTAATCTATTGGACCCAACATTAAGCTATGGTTTACCTGCAAACTTAGCAGGAAATCCCGCAGGACTTAATTACGGATATGCAATAATTGCGTGCTCAGCTTCGGCATTAGCTTCTGAAAATAAGACACTATGCTTCCCTGCAAGTGTAGATTCTATACCCACTAAGAGCAACCAGGAAGACCACGTAAGCATGGCTCCATGGGCTGCAAGGAAGGCTAAGATGGTTATAGATAACGTTGCAAAGATATTAGGAATTGAGTATCTAATAGCAGCAGAGGCTATTTCGCTTACCGAAGAGCAACTGGGACAATTTAAGCTTGGAAATGGTACAAGCGCAGCCTTTGAAAGAATAAGAAAAGACGTAAAAGCTGCATATTGTGACACCTATATGCCAAGTCAATCTACACCGGCAATTGAACTTGTTAAGAAAGGTGAAATATTAAAGGCAGTAGAGGAAGCTATAGGCAAGCTTAAATAAGAAGTTAGATAAGAACTAAAAAGATGATTGAATTAATTTTGGATTCCCTATTTGATCTATATTTTTAAATATTAAAGTTTTATCAATTTTGTGTTTGAAAAAGGATTAAGGGAATCCTTAAAAATAACTATTTGAACTACTTGAAGTTATTAAAGGTTAAGCATTTTGTAACATCCTAAACCATCAATAAAAGAATAAGGGAGGCATAATTAATTGCCAGAAAACCTATCGAATATAAAAGAGGCAGTCAAAACGCAACTGATCCATAAAACAGATAATGTTGAAGAGCTCAAACCTATGGAATTGAATTTTGTTAAATTGAGTCCTGCAGAGAATACAACCGTATTGGTGACAAATTATGTTGATTCTAATAATTATCCAGAGGTAGTAAGTAAAATAATAACATATACGCACATAAATGCGGAACAGGTAGGCTTTATTAAAAAACCTAATGGAAAGGAGGCAATACTAAGGTTAGAGATGCCAGCCGGGGAATTTTGTGGTGATGGAATTATGTCAGCTGCAGCTCTTGTAAGTTGGTTAGGTTATTCTGATAAGATGGAGTTCAGTCTAGAATCTTCTGGGTTAAATTCACTTGTGCACTGCAGTGTAAAAAAAATACAAAACAACTTATATAAAGTTAAAGCATACATGCCTATAGAGTATCAAATCATTGACTATCAATCTACATTCAGAAATCATAAAATAATAGGAAAACTTGTTAGCTTACCTGGTATAACTCATCTAATACTGGAAGCAGGGCTTAACCAATATGAAGCTGAATTCATTAGTGAATTGGTAAAACATATTGCTGCGGAGATTAAAGCAAAGGCAATAGGAGTAATACCATATAGCGCTTCTTCAACAGAGGTAAACATAAATCCGTGTATACACGTTCCAAAGACAGGAAAACTGCTATTTGAAAGAGGGTGCGGATCAGGTTCGCTAGCTGTAGGTCTTTGCCTTGCTCAAAAACATAAAAAATCAATAAATACTTCTATTAAACAACCTGGTGGAGTTATCCGAGTAGGTATAGATGTACAAAACTCATGCAGCGAACCTATTAAAATTGAGATGGCTTTTTTAGAAACCGATATTTTAATTACCTGTGGGGGTAAGCTATATATTTAGCAGCATTTATGCAAAGGATATGTTAACTGTTGTTCGTTGTTGGGGCATATTTAAAAAAAATAAGTTTAAGGGGGATTCATATTATGGAAGGCAAGAAAAAAAATACTACTTATGGTTCTGCATTATTTGTTTTATTAGGAACAGCCGTTATAATGGGAGTCAGTATTATGGGTATGGGTCTTGATGCACATATACCCCTTATGTTTGGAATTGTGTTAGCAGCTATTGTAGGGCTGGTAAATGGATACAAATGGGAGGATATTTATGATGGAATTAAGAATGGTATTAATGATGCAGTTGAGCCTACAATAATATTGGCATTAGTTGGACTTATCATAGGCACATGGATATTGTCTGGAACAGTTCCCACAATAATATATTATGGGCTCATGTTAATGTCACCCAGATTCTTTTTAGTTGTTTCAGCTATTATTTGTGGACTAGTATCTACAATGACTGGCAGTGCATGGGGAACAGCAGGTACCGTAGGAATTGCATTTATGGGAATTGGTGCAGGGCTTGGATTACCACCTGCAATGACTGCTGGTTCAATACTTACTGGTGCATATTTTGGAGATAAAATGTCTCCAATGTCTGACACTACTATTCTTGCTTCAGCTATTGCAGGTGCAGATATTTGGGATCATATAAGAAGTATGTTTTGGACGACCATACCAGGGGCTGCTATAGCTTTGACGGCTTTTACTGTTCTAGGCTTTAAGAATGCTTCAGTATCCGAGGGAAGCAGCGAAGTTATTAGTATGATGATGAATGGATTGAAGGCTCAGTTCAATCTGAACGTGATTTTATTACTTCCTGCAATACTTGTAATCGTTTTAGCTGTACGAAAAAGACCTGCAATACCTACTCTTTTTTCGAGTTCAATATTGGCAGGAATACTGGCTATGATTTTCCAAAAGGGAGTAACAGTAAAAACGGTATTAGGAGCCATGCATTATGGCTATAGCTCAAATACCGGAGTTGAATTAATAGATAAATTGTTAAGCAAAGGTGGGCTTAACAGCATGATGTGGTCAGTATCTTTAATATTAATTGCCCTTACTTTTGGCGGAGTGCTTCAAAAAACGCAGGTTATGGAAGTAATAATTGAAAAGATGATTAAATATATAAATAGCGTTGGGAAACTTATAGCAAGCAATCTGCTTATGTGCATATTAGGAGATGCAATGATGGGCACTCAGTATATGGGAATAATCATACCTGGAAAGATGTTTCAAAGTACATACGATAAAATGAATTTGCAACCATGCGTTCAATCGAGGGTTTTGGAAGACGCAGGAACCTTAACAGATTGTTTGATCCCTTGGACAATTGGAGCTACTTTCTTTGCAGGCACATTAGGAGTCTCAACATTAGAATATGCTCCATATGTAATAATGAACTGGAGCGTTCCGATTATTTCAATGATTTATGGATTTACAGGAATAGCAATGTTTAAAAAAGGCAAAGAAAAAGTAAATGAGAAAGACAAAAAAATAATAAATGCATAAAACAAAAACGGTTCCAGATGTTCTGGAACCGTTTTTGTTTTATGGATAAACTGTTTTAAAATGTTATGATTTTTCAACTTATTGACGTTTATAGGACGCCTGAAAAATACAATAGAGATATGAACGATTTAATTTTTATGGGAGGGATTATGGCAATGAATACAAAAGTTCCTGGCGATATACAAATAGCACAGCATGCAAAAATGAAAGACATTTGTGATATAGCCAAAGAATGCGGAATACTTGAGGATGAACTTGAACTATATGGTAAATACAAAGCGAAGATATCTCTCAATATATTAGATAGATTGAAAGATAAAAAGGACGGAAAGCTTGTATTAATGACAGCCATTACTCCTACACCAGCGGGTGAGGGAAAATCAACTACTACGGTAGGTCTTGGACAAGCACTGAATAAGATTGGCAAGAAGGCTATAATAGCCCTCAGAGAACCATCCTTAGGTCCTGTTTTTGGAGTGAAAGGCGGAGCCGCGGGAGGCGGATATGCCCAGGTTGTTCCAATGGAAGATATTAATTTGCACTTTACAGGTGATATGCATGCTATTACTGCTGCTAATAATCTTGTGTCAGCAGCAATGGATAACAGTATACATCAAGGAAACCCCTTAAATATTGATACAAGACAGATTGTTTGGAAAAGAGTGCTTGATATGAATGACAGAGCATTGAGGGAGGTTGTTGTAGGGCTTGGAGGGAAAGCCAACGGCTTTGTAAGGCAGGATGGCTTTACAATAACAGTTGCTTCGGAAGTTATGGCGGTGCTTTGCCTTTCGGATAATCTGATGGATCTGAAAAATAGGTTAGGGAAAATAATAGTAGCTTATAATATGGATGGTCAGCCTGTCACTGTAAAGGATTTAAAAGTTGATGGAGCTATGCTGCTGCTTCTTAAAGACGCTATCAAGCCTAACCTTGTACAAACCCTTGAAAATACTCCGGCCCTTATACATGGAGGGCCTTTTGCCAATATTGCGCATGGCTGCAACAGCATAATAGCTACCAAGCTGGGGCTTAAATTAGCTGATTATCTAGTGACAGAAGCAGGTTTTGGCGCAGACCTTGGCGCAGAAAAATTTCTTGATATAAAATGCAGATATGGAGACCTTAAGCCTTCAGCAGTTGTCATAGTTGCAACGATACGCGCTCTAAAGATGCATGGAGGGACAGCAAAGGGCGAACTTAGCAAGGAAAATCTGGATACTCTTAATAAAGGCTTTGAAAACCTTGCAAAGCAAATCGAAAATATAAGGAAATTCGGTGTGCCTGTTATGGTGGGGATAAATCGTTTTGCAATGGATACGGAGGCTGAGATACGGCTTTTGCTTAGAAAGTGCAAAGAATATGGGGTTGAAGCTGCTTTAAATGAAGTGTGGGAAAAAGGCGGACAAGGCGGAATTGAAATGGCGGAAAAGCTTATCAGCCTTATTGAACATGAAAAATCATGCTATAAGCCTATATATGAAACTGAGGCTTCAATATCTGATAAGATAGGGACAATAGTTAAGGAGATTTATGGAGGGAGCGGCGTTAAGTTCTCAGCAAAAGCAATAAAAGAAATGAAGAGGCTTGAAGAACTGGGTATGGACAAGCTGCCAATATGTATGGCTAAAACACAATATTCGCTCTCGGATAATCCACAGCTTCTTGGCGCTCCCAAAGGCTTTGAAATTACTGTTAATGAGATTAGGGTGTCAGCAGGGGCCGGGTTTATTGTATGTCTTACAGGCGATATCATGACAATGCCGGGGCTGCCTAAAGTTCCGGCAGCAGAGCTTATAGATATAGACGAAAATGGTATGGTTACAGGATTATTTTAAGAAAGGCGGTTTTTATATGATCACTAACAAAAAACTTATTGAATGCGTGCCTAATTTTAGCGAAGGAAGAGATAAGGGAAAAATAGAAAAAATTATGGATTCCTTCAGAGGCAAGAACGGAGTTAAGCTTCTTGATTATTCAGCGGATGAAAGTCATAACAGGCTTGTTGTTACTATAGTAGGAGAAATGGAACCAGTCAAAACTGCAGTCATTGAAGCCATGGGAACAGCAGCTTCGATTATAGACATGACGAAACATACAGGAGAGCATCCGAGAATGGGCGCAACAGATGTAATTCCTTTTATTCCTGTTAGAAATGTAAGCATGACTGAAGTCATAGAGTTTTCAAAGGAAGTAGCAAAAGAAGCTGCCGAAAGATATAATATACCTATATTCTTATATGAAAAATCTGCAGCAAGCCCAGAGAGGGAAAACCTTGCAACAGTCAGAAAAGGACAATTTGAAGGGATGGCGGAAAAGCTTCAGCAGCCTGAGTGGAAGCCGGATTTTGGTCCTGATAAGGTTCATCCGACTGCCGGGGTAACCGCTATTGGAGCGAGGATGCCTCTTGTTGCCTTTAATGTAAATTTGAGTACTAATAACAAGGAAATTGCAGCACAGATTGCGAAGAATATTAGGCATCTCAATGGAGGCTTAAGATTTTGCAAAGCAATAGCCATTGATTTATCAGACAAGGGTATAGCTCAGGTTTCCATGAATATGACTGATTACACAAAAACAGCTCTCTACAGAGCGTATGAATTGATTAAGATTGAAGCTAGAAGATTTGGAGCTCATCCTATAGGAAGTGAGATAGTAGGGACTATTCCAATGGAAGCTTTGATCGATACGGCTGTTTATTATCTTGGTGTGGAGAATTTTACTATAGACCAGGTTCTTGAGACAAGAATGATGGAGTGAATAGAGAAAAAAGAGAAATTCTGCAAAAAAAACTCGGACATAACGTCTGGGTTTTTTTATAAGCCATAGGAAGCAATAAATTTTTGTTTTAACCAGATGATGAGGTATAATATCTTAAAGGCTTATTCATAGAGAGGTGAGCTTATGGAGCCAATAAATGTAAAGCTCTTTAGTACTCCGTCTGTAACCAGAGAAGATACAAGAATTGTTTTTCCATCTAGAAAAATTGAGGCGCTTTTCTATTATATCGTTGTAAATAAAGAAGCTGCAAGAGAGGAATTATCCAGCTTGTTGTGGCCGGATGCCAATGCTCAGACAGGAAGAAAGAATGTAAGAAATGCTCTTTACTATATAAAGAAGAGTCTTGACAGGGACATAATCATATCTCCAAACAGGGACCTAGTAACGCTCAATCCTGAAGTCCAAATCTCTTTAGATCTGGACAGGCTTTTAAGCGATGATGAATGGATTGATGCATATACAGGAGACTTTTTACAGGGTTTTGCAGTGAAGGACGAGGAAGTTTTTGAGGATTGGATAATGAGTTCCAGGGAGAAATATAAAAGCCTTTATGTTCAAAAGCTATATAAGAAGATCAAAGAAGATTTTACATACAGAGATTACCAAAGTGCGGAACAATGTGCGAGGCGGCTTATTGAAATTGATGAATATGACGAAA
Organism: Lutispora sp. QWL-02; assembly: GCF_058315355.1. Taxonomy (NCBI): domain Bacteria; kingdom Bacillati; phylum Bacillota; class Clostridia; order Lutisporales; family Lutisporaceae; genus Lutispora; species Lutispora sp. QWL-02. The sequence goes on along the minus strand of NZ_CM177762.1, from coordinate 3,101,383 downwards.
AGGCATATAGAGTGCTTATGAAGGCTTTTGCTGAAATGAATATGTATAATAAAGCCGCAGATATATATAATAGGCTTTTAGAGATATTAGAAAGGGATTTAGGAATCGTTCCGGATATTAAGAGCAGAGAACTTTTTCAGAACATACAAGAGAGAAGAAGCAGCGCTAAAATAGAAAGGATAGACAAAGGTAAAAGAATATTTTACGGGAGGGAGCAGGAGCTTGCTGAACTCCACAGCAACTATGACAGATTTAAAAGCGGAAGGGATTATAATTCAATATTGATTATAGGGGAAGCAGGGATAGGAAAAACAGCACTAAAAGATAAATTCCTTGAGGAAATCAGGCAAGATGATAACTTTATAATGGAATCAAACTGTTACCAGGCGGAAGAGGAATTCCCCCTAAGGCCTTGGAACGGTATTTTGAGTAAAATGCTCAATATAATTGGGGAAGAAAGGCTTAAGCTTCCATTTGCATGGAGAGATATATTGGAGGCTTTTTTTCCTTCTTTTGCATCCTATGATGAAAAATCTGAGCCAGCCATTAATATCAAGGCAAATCTATTGAGACTTAAAATGTTGGAAGAGACAATAATAAGTTTGCTTAGCAAGATCTCAAAATTAAAAAAGACCATTGTTGTATTTGATGATATACAATGGATGGATAATTTGAGCATATCACTTCTATCGGGCATATTGCTGCATCTTACCGAAGGTGTTGTGGTTATTGCGGCATGCAGAAACGGCCGCTCACAAAGAGTAGAGGATTTTATTGTTGAGATGGTAAAGCACAACAGATTAAACAAAATTGAGCTTGACAGGTTTACAAAAGATGAAGTCACCGAGTTTGCAAGGAGAGCGTTACCGGATTATAACTTCAAAAATGCTATTTATGAAAATATCTATAAAGAAACAGAAGGCAATACATTTTTTATAGTGGAATGTATTAACTCTTTGCGTGAAAATAGAGAGATGGATATGATGTCTGCGAGAATGACAGATATATTGAAAAGCAGGTTTATCGGAATAAACGAAGAAGGGGTAAAGATACTCAACATCTCATCCATGTTTTTTGATGAAATATCTATTGAGGTACTGGCAGAGATCAGCGGTGTGGATAAACTGAAGCTTCTGGACATACTCGATGACTTAAAAAATCGATTTATTATAAAAGAGATAGATAACAAGTCGTCCCCAAGCATAATATTCACACATCAAAAACTCAGAGAATTTATATACAATATACAATCTGCCAGCCGTAAGCAGGTACTTCATAATAGAATAGGACGAATTCTTGAAACCCGGCTAGTTGGTGATGACAGGGATATTGTTCTGTATCCTAAGCTGATTTATCATTTTTCAAAAAGCGGTGATATGGAATCAGCTTTGAAATATAACATAAAGACAGCGAATTTTTATCTTGATTTCAGCCATGAGCTTTTTCCAACATTGTATGGAAATTACAATATAGACATTTATCATCCTTATCTTACTACGGAAGACAGCTTAAAATATTTAAGCAATATTGAAGAGCAGCTTGTAAAGCTAAAGGAATCCTATCCTATCATGGATCAGATAACCCTGCTTGAAATAGCATTTTACCATATGAAGGGAAGGTATCTTATAAGGCAGGGCCAATATGAGCGGGGAATAAAGCTTATAAAGGATATGATCAGCAGCTCTCTTAGGGTTGGCGAGATAGATTATGCCTTAAAAGGATACAGACAGATGATTTATTACGGGATACAAACCAGGGACATGCAGATTATGAAGGAGAATGTAGAAGCAGGCTTGAAAATGGCAAGAGAATATAGCTTGAATGCTGATATCGGAATGTTTCTAAGACTTTATGGATTGTACAAGATAATGAACAAAGAATATGAACAGGCAGAGGATTTGCTTAAACAATGCATAAATAGATTTTTATCCATTGAAAATTGCAAGGATAAATACTCCATGCATATTGCAGCAGCATACAGCTATCTGGGAGATATAAGAAGATATAATATGAGGTTTCAAAGCTCCTTGGAATACTATGACAAAGCCATATCCTTATGCGAAAGTAAAATGGCGGGCAGCAGCTTAGCAACCTTCTGTACAAATGCAGGGCAAGCAGCCTTTGATGCAGGTGATTATATCAGAGCTAAAAGTTATTTCATGCGCGCCTTTGAAACATATAAAAAGGTGGATTCTATATGGGGAAGAGGTACAGCTGAAGGGTATATGGCTCTCCTTCTTATAGCTGAGGGCAATTATAAGGAAGCTATAGAAAGTCTGAAAAGGGCTGACCAATATTCGGATAAAATAAAGAATCCTTATGAAATAGGTCTTATATATAGAATAAAAGCAGAGATCAGATACAAAATGGAGTCCAACAATAAGCTAAACCAGATTTTTATCGCATATCTTAATATGAACAGGATTGATTATTGTGAAGAAGGCATAAAGCGCCTGAAAGAAGTCAATGACAAATATCAAATAGACATACTCAATATGTTTGCGGAGCAAAGATAGAGCAGAGCTTTATACCCTGCCTTTTCTTTTTATTGATCTCTTGAGTAGTAGCAGTTGGAGGTAAGCCACTAGTTCTCGAAATACCTGGGGTTGATAATTTCTTGAAAGAGAGGTTATGCAGAAAAATATTCTTGTACTAAAGAAAAAAAAGTGTTAATTTTATTATAAGAATTTGGAGGCAATATATAAGGGGGAAACTGTAATGTTGGCGAATGCTGTAAAAAAATACTATGACAAAAGCTATGACTTGAATTGTGCTGAAACAATATTGTACGCAGCCAATGAAGCTTACGGATTAAATCTTGATAAGAAAGCATTAAAGACCATGGCGGCCTTTGGAGGCGGTATGGCAATTGAAGAGACCTGCGGTGCCCTAACAGGTGCACTGGCAGTGTTGGGAATACTATATGTTGAGGATAGGGCTCATGAAAGTGATAAGATAAAGGAGCTTACAAAAGAGTTTTTTCAGAAATTTAAAGACAAGCTATCAACAGATAATTGTAAAAAGCTAAAAGAATTGTACAGGAATGATGAAATAAGGTGCAGCCCCATTATCTTTGCTGCTGCGGAGGTTTTGAGCGAAATAGTTGACAGAGAGGGATTAAAGAAGTAGGAGGTGAAATACCTCCTGTTTTAATATTTGACGTTTTTATGACGTTCAGCAGTTATAATCATAGATAAGGTAATCTTTTTAAATTCTCAATATTATGATTATTTTGTAATGCATAGGGAAGTATAATTTCATTAAAACTCCCAATAGAGGTCTTTATTGCATAAAAATGATATAATATTGACAGTGTGCAGTGATATCGGGATTTAATAAATATTTTTAAATAAAAAGGTAGGAGGGACTGTCATGTCTACAAATTATGATATTTCCGGCGCTATGACAATAAAGCTGGATAATGAATTGCCCAAAATGCCTATTTTTGTTGAAGGCATAAGGAGAGCTCCGGATCGAGGCTTTACTTTAACAAAGGAGCAGGCAGAAATTGCTCTGAAGAATGCACTCAGATATGTTCCGGAAGAGCTTCATGAAAAACTGGCTCCTGAGTTTATGGAGGAATTGGTTACAAGAGGAAGGATTTATGGTTATCGTTTCAGACCTCAAGGAAGGATTTACGGAAAGCCTATCGAAGAATACAAAGGAAACTGCATAGAAGGCAAAGCTTTTCAAGTAATGATTGACAATAATTTGGACTTTGAAACAGCTCTATATCCTTATGAGCTGGTGACTTACGGCGAGACTGGGCAGGTATGCCAGAACTGGATGCAATACAGGCTTATAAAGAAATATCTGGAGGTATTGACTGATCATCATACTCTGGTAATCGAATCAGGCCATCCTCTTGGACTTTTTCATTCAAAGCCTACAGACCCAAGAGTGATCATCACTAATGCACTTATGGTAGGCATGTTCGATAACAACAAGGATTGGCATTATGCAATGCAGATGGGCGTTGCAAACTACGGACAGATGACAGCCGGCGGCTGGATGTATATTGGACCTCAAGGGATAGTGCATGGCACCTTTAATACCATTCTTAATGCAGGAAGGAAAAAACTTGGCATAGGGGCAGACGAAGATCTTAGCGGATATCTATTTGTTACTTCGGGCCTTGGGGGCATGAGCGGCGCTCAGCCCAAAGCAATAGAAATTGCTAATGGTGTGGGAATAGTTGCAGAGGTGGATTATTCCAGGATCGAAACAAGGCATGATCAGGGATGGGTGAGCAAGGTATCTGCAGACCTGGGAGAGGTATTCAAAACAGCTGCCGAATACATGCAAAGAAAGGAACCTATATCCATAGCTTACCATGGAAATATTGTGGATCTTCTGGAATATGCGGTTAAGAACAATATTCATATACATCTCCTTTCAGATCAGACTTCATGCCATGCACCATATGATGGAGGCTATTGCCCGCAGGGACTTACCTTTGAAGAAAGAACTCAGATGCTTAAAGCAGATCGAGAGAAGTTCTGCACTCTTGTAGATAAAAGCCTGCAGCATCACTTCCAGCTCATAAAGGAGCTTGTAAACAGAGGCTCATATTTCTTTGATTATGGAAATTCATTTATGAAAGCTGTCTATGATGCAGGAGTAGTTGAAATTGCTAAAAACGGAGTAGATGAAAAAGATGGATTTATATTCCCATCATATGTAGAGGATATAATGGGGCCTGAGCTTTTCGATTATGGCTATGGACCCTTCAGATGGGTATGCTTGAGCGGAAAGCATGAAGACCTTATAAAGACAGATCATGCTGCAATGGATTGCATCGATCCAAACAGAAGAGCCCAGGACAGAGACAATTGGGTATGGATAAGAGATGCTGAAAAGAACAAGCTGGTTGTAGGAACCCAGGCTAGAATACTCTATCAGGATGCCTGGGGAAGAACAAGGATTGCGCTAAGATTTAATGAATTGGTAAGAAAAGGCGAGATAGGTCCTGTGATGCTTGGCCGTGACCATCATGATGTAAGCGGTACTGATTCTCCGTTCAGGGAGACTTCCAATATCAAGGACGGAAGCAATATCATGGCCGATATGGCTGTCCAGTGCTTTGCAGGCAATGCTGCGAGAGGAATGAGCCTGGTTGCCCTTCATAATGGCGGTGGAGTAGGTATTGGAAAGGCCATCAATGGCGGCTTTGGTTTGGTCTTAGATGGAAGCGAAAGAATAGACAATATAATCAAGGATGCGATGCTTTGGGATGTCATGGGCGGAGTAGCAAGGAGAGCCTGGGCAAGAAATGAGAATTCTATAACCACATCTATTGAATATAATAAGACTCAAGAAGGCAAGGACCACATAACCCTGCCCTTTATACCAAAGGAAGAGCTGGTTAAGAATGCAGTGGAAAGAGCATTGAAAAAGTGATGGTGCATAATTATGGAAAAAAATAACACGCTGATAAAGAATGCTAAAGAAATAGTTACTTGCAGCGGCTTTAAGGCAAAGCAGGGCAGAGACATGTCTGATTTGCACATAATTGAAGATGGCGCAGTGGTTATAGAAGAAGGACGGATTAAAGCGGTAGGGAAAAATGACGAAATACTTAAAAGCTTTGATGAGAAAAACTATGAGGTCATTGATGCTGCCGGCAAAGCTGTATTGCCGGGATTTGTGGATTCTCATACTCATCTTGTCTTTGGGGGCTATAGGGCAGAAGAGTTCTCATGGAGGCTTCGCGGAGACAGCTATATGGACATCATGCAAAGGGGCGGAGGCATAGTCAATTCAGTAAAAGCAACGAGGGAAGCTTCGACTGAAGAGCTGCTTGAGGTCGGGATGAGCCGCCTTGATTCAATGCTTTCCTTTGGCGTTACCACAGTAGAATGCAAGAGCGGTTATGGTCTGGATTTAGAAACCGAGATAAAGCAATTAAAGGTTATGAAGGAGCTGGATTCAGGCCATCCTCTGGACATCATCAGCACTTTTATGGGAGCTCATGCCACACCTGTAGAATATAAAGGGAGAACAGACGATTATGTGGATTATATCATAAACGAGATGATGCCTCTGGTTGCCCGGGAAAGCCTTGCGGAGTTTTCAGATGTATTTTGTGAAAAGAATGTATTTTCTATAGAGCAGACCAGAAGGATACAGAATAGAGCCAAGGAATTAGGATTTAAGATAAAGCTCCATGCTGATGAAATCGTGCAATTTGGAGGCGGAGAGCTGGCAGCGGAGCTTGGCGCCACATCTGCAGACCATCTGCTCCAGGTATCTGACAGAGGTATTGAGGATATGTCAAAGGCAGGAGTAGTTGCAACTCTGCTTCCCTGCACCGCCTTCAGCCTCAAGGAGAGTTTTGCCAGAGGAAGAAAAATGATAGATATGGGATGTGCTGTAGCTCTTGCCACAGATTTCAACCCCGGAAGCTGCTTTTGCGAATCCATTCCTTTGGTTTTTGCTTTAGCGGCTCTGCAGATGAATATCGGTATTGAGGAGGCTGTCACGGCTCTAACAATAAATGGGGCGGCAGCCATTGACAGGGCCCATGAGATAGGAAGCATTGACCCGGGTAAAAAAGGTGATATGCTTATACTGGAGTTCCCCTCATATAAGTTTATTCCGTATCATATTGGCGTGAGCACTGTAGAAAAAGTAATAAAAAACGGCAGGTTAGCTTTTGATAAGAAAAAAGGAGGAAGGCTATGTTAGCAGATAAAAACATAAAAGCTTTTTTGGAAGAAACCGCATCAAGCGCTCCGGTGCCGGGAGGCGGGAGTGTAGCAGCTCTCAGCGCCGGCCTTGCGGCAGCCCTCACAGCGATGGTAGCGAATCTAACCATAGGCAAAAAAGGCTATGAAGGTCTTGAGGGCGAAATGGAAGCTATAGCTGATGAAGCAAATGGATATAGAAAAAAATTCTTAGAATATATAGACAGGGATTGTGAATCTTTCAATGAGGTAATGGCTGCCTTCAGGCTTCCTAAGGAAACGGAAGAGGAAAAGGAAATGAGAAAAGGCAGCATCCAGAAAGGCCTTAAAAACGCCGCATTAGTTCCCCTTGAGGTTGCGAAGAATGCACTGCAAATGATGAATATTATTGCTAAAGCGGTGGAAAACGGAAATAAAAATGCTGTGACAGACGGAGCTGTAGCGGCTATGATGGCAAGAACAGCAGCTCTATCAGCCTTATACAATGTTAAAATCAATTTAGGCTCCATAAAAGATGCTGAGTTTGTTGAAAGGCTTGGCAAAGAAGTGGCAGATATTGAAAAGAAGGCAGTAGAGACTGAAAAGTCTATATTAGATAAGGTTGTGCTTTAGTAAAAAGCTCGGACAATGTCCGGGCTTTTTAAAATTAGTGCAGATAAAACATTAAATATTTTACATCAGTAAAATCATATTAACTGATAAAAGAGTGCATTTGCTTGACTCCTCACCTTTTGGTCGAAGCGTTTCAGCCTTATTCCGCTTGCTCCAGCGTAACGATACCTACAGTGATTCACTTTATGTTCTCCATAGCTTACTTACCCTCGCAGTTGTCCCAGTTTAGGATGCTCGAACTTCCACTTTCTTCTTGTTTTTAGAGTATTTGTTTGAGGTCTTTGTGCCAAGTTTTATTATACAGGATCACCTTGAAATTATTACCTTATTATGATAATATTTACCTATAATAGTATAAGGGAGGCGAATTAGATGAAGAATTTTGCAAATCTAAGTATGGTTAAAAGAATCAGAAAATCTGGACGTCCTTTGTCTATTGCATCCTGTGGATATGCGTATAAGCCGCCTGGTGACAATCCATAAGAGTCCTTAATAATTATTGGACAAGCAACAAACAACCAAATGGAGAAGTCACTCTCCATTTGGTTGTTTGTTGAATATCCAGCATAAACGCAATCTCACTAACCGATAAAATAAAAATAGTAGTGTAAAACTTTACACTACCAATTGTAAAAGAGTCTAGCGGTAATATGTCAAGACAAGATTAATTAAATTATCATGGGAATATGTATGATATTCCTTAAAAATGACGCACTTTAATAAGCCTCTAGGAAGCTGCAACTTCTTACAGGCGTTAAATGAACTGACTATCTATTATTCGGCGGTATATAAAGCTGATTGGTGTAAAGCAGTGAGTACACCAATCGAACCAACTTCCTTGCAGTTAGTGCGAGGGCACGTTTGTGCTGATGTTTCGGTACTTCTTTAAACTTGGATTGATAGTAGCGTTTGAATTCGGTATCGTGCATGCGTACCTTATTCGCGGCTTCCAAGAAATAATACTTTAAGTATTTGTTGCCCGAAAGTATCAGCCTTGTGTTGGAGGCTTCGTAATCTCCAGACTGGTATCTCGTCCAGGTGATGCCGGCATATTTAGCAAGAAAGGCATGGCCTTTAAAACGATGAATGCCCGCAATTTCAGCTAACAATCCAGCACTATGCACAGAGCCAATACCAGGAATGCTAGTTAAAATAGCAGGAAAAAGTTGCATATAGGATTCAATAGCTTTGTCTAAATCCTGCAATTGTTGTTGTAAAGAGCGTATTCCAACTAGACGAACAGCTAGTAGTTGGTTAACAGAATCGTTTACTGTTTTAGATAAACGATAGGAGCTTCTTGAGGCAGCTTTAAGTTCTTTGGCAATACGTTGAGGATCCTCAAATTTGTTTTTACCTTTTCCCATCAGGAAATCAGCTAGTTCTTCTATAGGCATTTCATTAATGTCATCAACGGAAAAGAAGTCTGAAATCACAGCAATAGAGGTAGCACCAAACGTATTGGAGAATACATTTGAGGAGTCAAGTGAGAAAAACTTGTAAAACAAAGTATCAAGGAACCAGGCCTTTTCACGGCTTAGGTTTTGTGCGAGCTGGAACCTGGCTCTTGTAAGGTTACGAAGGGCAATGTATTTCTCGTCGAAGTTTACCTCTTTGGAAATATGGCCAAAACGTAAGTAGTCAGCGATGATAAGTGTATCGATGTTATCGTTTTTAGGAAGATCAGGATAGGCCTCTTTAAAGGCCTTTACCTGTTTGGCATTGAGAATAAAAACCTTGACATCCCATTTTTTCAGGAAGTTGTCGTTACGGAGAAAAACCGCCAGATGATCAGCATAAACGGAAGTGGATTCTATTCCGATGGAAACAGCCTGAAAGTCTGAATGGAGAATGGTGTCATGGAGTTTATCCAAGATAGTATCCGCACCGATCTGGTTATTAGGAACATGAAAAAGGGATAAAGTATCACCTTGGGAATCTGTGAAACGGACTACATTATTCTTTTTGCTAACATCGATACCTACAAAGAGAGTGTTCAACATAGATATTACCTCACTTTCTGAATAAATTAAGAAACCAATAAAACAATGCCCTTGGGACTGCGGCAGCGACATCCTCGCATATATGAATAAGCTCCTGTGGTGCATGCACGAACCCTTCCTGCAACAAGGGACACCTATTCAGGAGAAAACAGCTAGCGGTTAGAAGAAAACACACAGCCAAGGGGAACTGACTTATTAAGAATAAAGCAAAAGGTTAAACACGGAGTGCCTGAACTTTCCTTAATGGTTTCTACCATTTATTAAACCAAAGGCATTGCTATTGGTAAAGCAAAGAAAAAAATAAAGGATAATAGATTGTAAGGCTTTTATCCTAAATAACTATAAACTTTTCCTTGCAAATACTACTTGATTTAAAGAGGAGTAAAATAATGAATGATTTCATAAAAGAGCCGATAGCAAGTGTTTGGGAAGTGACAATGGGATGCAATATGAGATGTATGCATTGTGGTTCCTCTTGTGAAACGCCGCTGGAGGGAGAACTCACTACTGCGGAGGCTCTTGATCTTATAAGTCAAATGAAAGAAGTTGGGTTGAAATATGTAGCGCTATCGGGAGGAGAGCCTACGATACGAAAAGACATTTTTTTGTTAGCTCGAGCTTTAAGTGATTCTGGGATTAGCTTTAGTTTATTATCCAACGGATGGCTAATTGACGAAAAAATGATTAGTAAAGCGATTGACTCTAATCTTTCTTACATAACTATGAGTTTAGATGGACTCCAAGAAACCCACGATAGAATTAGAAAACCACAATCGTTCATAAGGATAATGTCAACATTAGACTTACTAAGCAAAAATGGAATAAAAACAGGAATAGTAACTACTTTATACAAACAAAGACGATATGATGTTAGAACCCGATGATTTACTACGCATTATTGATTATGCACACGAGTTTTCTCAGAAATCTTCTGTCGCCACAAACCCAAAGATATATTTAGCTGATAGTATTGGATATTATAATTTGAAAGAAATATCTATAAAAGAGAAAGTATTAGGCGAAGAAGATGCAATCTGGCCTGGGTGTGGTGCTGGGAAATCAGGCTTTGGGATACTACACAATGGAGATATAGTTCCTTGTACATCATTGAGAAATGAAAACTATATACAAGGCAATATTAGAGATACTCGATTGATTGACATTTGGAATGGGGGATTTAAGCAGTTTAGAGAGTTTTCAGCAAGTCAACTTAAGGGATTTTGTTCTGATTGCATGTATTCATCTATATGTCTAGGAGGATGTGCCAATACACGCTATTGCGTGGAAGGCTGTATAGAATCTGAAAATAAGTATTGCTTATATGGAGTCATGGTAAAGAAGGAGCTTAACAAACTGCTGAGGGCAGACAATGATTATAAATTGGCTGATATTAAAAGACAAATAAGTGATTGCATAAAATCTGACAATTATCAACTGCTTATAGCTTATATTTATGAGATTTTGCCTAGATATCTAAGTGGAACTGAAATATGGATATATCTAATGAATACTTTGGCATTTTCATATTTCAAAATTGAATTATTTGAAAAAACTTTAGAGGTTTGCCAACAAGTGTTGAAAAACGATTCCACAAACCTTGATGCGCTGAAAGGATATGGACTCTCATTATATCACACTGGAGAAACGACTACAGGGAAACAAATTCTTTTTGACTGTATAAATAATTCAAAAAATTCGTGTTCCGATATTTATTCGGATTTAGTAAATATAATGCGGATAGAGGGAAATGAAAGTGAAGCAGCGCGATTGATAGCGGAAGCCTCTAAAAAATATCCGGATTTTCTTATGAAAAGAGGCTATTAATAATGAATCGGGAAAGGATAGGGGAAAATTGAAAAGAACAGATAATGAAGGCTTTAAACTAATCAAAAAAAATTTTAAAAGATTACGTCCATATCAGATTGCTGTATATATTTTGGCTCTGATAACTATTATTCTTTCATTGGCATTAGTAAATATGATGCAAGGTATAGTAGATAGACTGGCTATAGGTCATTCTGTTAAAGATGGGCTCTTTCCCCTATTAGTGACATGTATATCCTACTTTGCATTTGTCGCAGTTTTTCAATTCTTATTCAGGCGCACCCAAATGGTAGGGAGAAATGAAATATTGGTTTTATTATATAATAACCTTCAAAAAAAGGAGTTATCCTTTTTTAAAAAACACAACTCGGGGGAAATAGTATCTTTGATAAATAATGAAGGCAGGGAAGTGGGAGATTGGATTTCGTTTGGAGTGCTTGGTCTTTTTAATTTATTTACAGTTCTAATTATGAACATTGGGCTGATGTTTTATTATAATTGGATATTGGCGCTGATAGTATGTTCAATGATTCTTATAGTATATTTTTCAACCCAATCCATAGCATCATCTATTTCAAAACTATCCGCTGCATCTTATGAGATGACGAGCAAGGTCAATAGTTTCCTCCTCGAAACATTAAAATCAGAAAAGCTGATCCATATACTTAATAAACACAAATGGTTTACATCTCGTTTTTCAAGCTTAGTTTATGAAGAGCGCTATCCGCTGGATCGTAAACGTGCGGATTATCATGCAATATATATGACTATGTTTCTTTTCCTATCGGTACTGCTACCTATTATTACTGTTTTAATTGGGGCTAGCATATCCAAAGGAAATAATATTTCGGTAGGGGAGCTATTGGCATTTTATGCACTCACTGCACATATTCAAGAACCTGTACAATATATACCCGATTTCTTAAGTCAAAGGAAGAATGCTATAAAGCTGGCAGAGCATCTGCTGCCGATAATGGAGGATGTCGATATAGAACAAGATACACTATCAACTTTGCCTCCTAAAGTTGATAGCCTATCTGTTGATATAGCATATTTCTCCTATGAGAAAAGCGAAGAAAAATTACTGGAAAATGTTAAATTTTGTGTGAAATCCGATGAATTGCTATTGATTAAAGGAAATAGCGGATCAGGAAAAACAACTTTAGTTGATATTATAATGGGCTTTGAAAATTCTGATTTAGCACAAGTATTCTTAAAAGATGTAGACTGCTCAAAAATTGCCCATCGGGATAGATGGAATCATATACTTTTGGTAGGGCAGGAGTCCTTATTGATTGAAGGAACATTAAAAGAGAATCTAAATTTGGGAGATAACTTTTCGGATGAATTGATTGGAGAGGCTCTTTATACTGCTTGTTTGGAAGAGTTTATGGACACAAAGAAATTAAATCAGATAATCAAGGGTCAAGCGGATGGTGTGAGCGGTGGACAAAAACAACGCATTTGTCTGGCTCGTATACTTCTTCGAAAACCCGATATACTGATTTTGGACGAGCCAACCTCTTCCTTGGATAGTTCTACTTCTGAAACATTGGCACAAAGAGTTACAGACTTCGCTAAAAAATATAGCATAATAGTATTGGTCGTATCTCACAAATCAGAATTTGACAAATATGCAACAAGATATATAGAGGTAAAAGCGGACAATATTTGCGTTTAAGGAGGAATATATTAAATGAATATAACACTGGAGAAAGCGTATGAAGAGGATGCCGACATCCTCTTATATATACAAAAGCAAGCTTTTCGCCCTTTATATGATTTATATCTGGATGAAGAAAGTCCTTATTGCGATACTGTTGATGATATAAAATGGAAAATAAATTATAAAAACGGGAAATATTACAAAATATTTGCAGATGGGATACTTTGCGGCGGCTTATTCACTTTTCATATTAAGGATGGGCTATATAAAATGGGTCAGTTATATATAACCCCTAAAGAGCAATGCAAAGGTATTGGATCAAAAGCTATTCTTATAGCGGAACAACTTGAGCCGGATGCTAAAGAATGGGAATTAGATTTCCCGGAAGATCAAATAAAAAATGAAATGTGCTATCGGAAAATAGGATATGTACCTTTGGGGAAAAGAGAAGTTGTCAATGAAAGATTAAAGTTGGTCTTTTATCACAAAAAATTATAGGCAATTTTCCAAGTAAGATTTATTATAAAAATTGAGTTATATTAAGCGTAACTGCTCCAAAAGAGGACGTGGTGAAACGCATACGAATATAAGCTAAACTGGATTTAATAGAAATCTGGGGGGAATCGTATGAATCAAGAGGCACTAAATCTTTGGAAGCAGAGAATTATAGACAAGAAAAACAGCGAGCTAAGCTTTGTTGAATGGTGTACGAAAAACAATCTGACGATACATACATACTACTATTGGTTAAGAAGCATAGAAGCAAATGGGCAGAATGACGAAGCTCTAAAACAAATGGAAAAATCAGAGCTAAATATCACTTGGAAGGACATTAATCTTAGAGCCTGTCTAAAGTCTTGCGTGTATGTTACAAAATAAGGCATAACACATGTGAAATGGAGTAATAAATAATGCGTAAGCCGTACCCAAGCGATATAACTCGTGAACAATTTGCCCAAATAAATAAAGATCTCGAAAGTGCAAAAAAAGCCACCTGCCCACGCAAAATTGACATTTACGAGGTTTTCTGTACGATATTATATTTACTAAAAAATAGATGTACATGGAGAGCTTTGCCTCACGATTTTCCTGATTACAGGCATGTTTATTATTATGGCGTATGGACGAAGAAGAACGGAAAAGGAGAATCCGTGCTAGATTATGTTCTTGCAAAACTTATCGATTTAGAACGCTATGAAACAAGGGAAAATCCCACACCCACAATGCTTATAGTTGATTCTAAAAGCGTTCAGAATGCTGATATAGTGGGTAAAAAAGGAAAAATGCCATCCAGAAAGGCCTTAAAAACGCCGCATTAGTTCCCCTTGAGGTTGCGAAGAATGCACTGCAAATGATGAATATTATTGCTAAAGCGGTGGAAAACGGAAATAAAAATGCTGTGACAGACGGAGCTGTAGCGGCGATGATGGCAAGAACAGCAGCTCTATCAGCCTTATACAACGTTAAAATCAATTTAGGCTCTATAAAAGATGCTGAGTTTGTTGAAAGGCTTGGCAAAGAAGTGGCAGATACTGAGAAGAAGGCAGTAGAGACTGAAAAGTCTATATTAGAGAAAGTTGTACTTTAGTAAAAAGCTCGGACAATGTCCGGGCTTTTTAAAATTAGTATAGATAAAAAATTAAATATTTTACATCAGTAAAATCATATTAACTGATAAAAGAATGCATTTGCGAAGGAAATTAGAGTTTGTTAGCGAAGGATAGGATCAGTTGCGTCAACTGTTTGAGCCAAAGCGAGTTTTGACGCAACCCTATACAAGCTTACAAAGTCTTAGTTCCGAAGCTTATTGCAATCGTTATCAGCTAATATAAAGGATATATAACTTATTTAGTATAACTTATATGAAAACTTTTCTGCTTATAATACGTCTAAATATATTTGATGGGGGTGATGTTTTATAGAAGCTATTATGAAATTAACAGATATCAGCAAAATCTATCGCATAGGAACTGAAAAGGTAGTTGCACTGGAGAATATAAATTTAGAAATCCCTAAGGGAGAAATTTGTTGTATATTGGGCACTTCCGGTTCAGGCAAATCAACTTTGCTCAATCTTATGGCCGGCCTTGAACGGCCTACAAAGGGAAATATAAAAATTAAAGGTAAAAACATTGAAAGAATGAGTGAAAACAGCTTGGCTAAGTTTCGACAAAACTATGTAGGCTTTGTATTTCAATCATATAACCTGCTGCCTGCCCTTACTGCAGTAGAAAATGTCAGTTTACCTCTGATATTCAGGGGTGTCGGCAAAAAAACAAGAAATGAAAGAGCTAAAAAGCTGCTGGCGCAGGTAGGCCTGGAAAAGCATCTGAAGCATAAGCCGAATCAGATGAGCGGCGGACAGCAGCAAAGGGTTGGAATAGCGAGAGCTTTTGTGGGAAAGCCGGAGATAATATTTGCGGATGAGCCTACCGGAAATCTTGATTCAAAGACTACGATAGAGGTGATGAAGCTGATTACGGGCATTGCGAGAGAAAACAATCAGACATTGATCATCGTTACCCATGATGTAAATATTGCAAAATATGCGGACAGAATAGTATATATATTAGACGGCAACATAGAAAAAATAGAAAAGACGGTTAGTGCAGAGGGGGAAATAGTTTGAAAAAACGTTTAGCAGGTATAATTATTTTTCTGATGATGTTTCAGATGATTTCAGCCATTGGAGTGGCTTATGGAGACGATGGAGATGCAGAAATAATATGTGATGGAAACATATACAATAAAGATGGCAAGAATATATCGTATGTAGGAGAAAATGAACCTTTTTCAATTAAGCTGGAAGTGCGTAATAAAACGGGAAATACACCCAAAGACTTATATATTACTTTCGAAAACAGCCCTTCTTTTGAACGGGCATCATATTCGGAAGGACAGGAAAGAAGAATCAAAATATCTAGAGATTCTAAAATTTCTTTAGATTTATTTTATCTTGGCGGAGGCAGTCCAAAATTAGAATTAGTAGCAGAAGGTGAAGATGGGGCAGTTTATGCAACAAAATCAGTCAATATATCTGTAGCTTCCGATTCCTCAGGTTCACCTTCAACCAATAAAAATCAACCTAAGCTTGTAGTTTCCGGTGGTGCAAGTATCCCTGTGGTAAATGCGGGAGAAGAAGCAAGGATACATATTCCTTTGGAAAATATATCTTCAGCTGCAGCAAAAAACATTCAAGCTACTTTAGAATTCAGTGGAGAGGACAGCCCTTTTGAAATAGATAAGCTTAGTATTACATACTCTATTGATAAGATAAACGGTAAAAAAATTGAAGACGCAGTATTTATTGTAAATGTATCTGATACGGCAGCAGAAAAAATATACCCTGTAAAGTTAAAGCTTATTTATTACTCACTGTCAGGTAAAGATGAAAAAACTGAAGACTATACTATAAATATCAGAGTCCAAAATTCCAAGAAGCCTGCAAAGCTTGTTTTATCCGCTATAGGTTACGGAGATACCCCACTTACAGCAGGAGAAAAGAGAACCATTTCGCTGATACTGAGAAACAACGGAAATCTTGATGCTCGGGATGTGAAGATTTCCTTGAAGGGACTTAAGACAGATGGCTTCACATTGCATAATTCTCCTGATGTAAAGCAGGTTCAGGACATTCCCGGCAATAAGGTCATGCAGATCGATTATGTATTGATACCTTCCATAGCCATGGCTACGGGGAATCACGACTTACAGCTTAAGGTGGACTACAAGGACGGCAAGCAAACCCCTTTTACGGATGAATTCAGCTTTTTTCTGCCTGTAAAGGGTTTGGATACAACCATGTCCGATATAATAATAGAGAACATAGAAACGCCGAAGGAAGAGATAAAAGGTGAGGAAAGCTTTCTTATAGCCTTTGATATAGTGAATAAAAGTGATATAGAAGCTGATGAAGTAAAGGTAAGCTTGACCACAGACAAGGAAATAATATGCAAATCTTTGAATATTAAGAAGCTTGGCAAGCTGGTGAAGGATGATAAAAAAAGAGTGGAATTTGAGCTTTATGCTGCTTCAGAAGCAGTTACCAAGAATTATCCTATTCAAATAAATGTGGATTATGAAAATGGAGTTGGAGAGAAGAAAACCAAAAACACTATAAGTCAGTATGTAGGGGTATATGTCAACAGAGGCAGCGGTAAGGGCACACCAAGGATAATAGTGGACAGATATAATATAGAACCTTATACGATACAGGCAGGGGATATCTTTCAGCTTACCATGTCATTGCTGAATACCAGCTCCTATGCAACAGTGGGTAATATAAAAGTATCTCTTGTAAGTGATGATGGGGTTTTTAGCCCTGTTAACAGCAGCAATACCATATATATAGAAAGCATAGGCCCAAAGGAAAGCATGCAAAAAGTTTTCACATTGACTCCTAAGAGAGATGCAGAGCACAAGACCTATGGCATCTCTGTAAATATAGATTATGAAGATGAGAAGGGAACTCAATTAAGCTCAAAGGATATGATATCTGTACCTGTAATACAACAGGCGAAGCTGGTATTAGGCGATGTGATGATTCCACCCGAGGCCTATGTCGGGCAGCCCTTCCCCGCTTCGGTGGAATTTTATAACATGGGTAAAACTACGCTGTATAATCTGATGATAAGGACAGAAGGCAATTTCACTACACAGAATTCAAACTATTATGTGGGCAATTTTGAATCCGGCAAAACAGATAGCTATGAAGTCGGAATAACACCGGAAGAGGAAGGGGCTATAAGCGGCAAAATAATTTTTAGCTATGAAAACGCAGTGGGTGAAGCCTTTGAAGAAGTAAAGGAAATACAAGCAAATGTAATACAAATGCCTATGGAGCCTATGCCTCAACCCGGCATGGGAGAGAACCCGGAGGGGAATGAAAAGAATAAAATTATGAAAATGGTTAAAAGCCCGTATTTTATAGCAGGTTCTATTCTATTGGCCGCGGCTGTTATTTTTATTGCCAGAAAGATACATAAAAAGAAGAAAGGTATGACTTTCGATGAATAGTATTGATATTGTCAATATGGGCCTCAGGAATATGTGGAGGAGAAAAACCAGAACCATCCTTACAGTTTTGGGAGTAATAATCGGAACCTCTTCCATAGTAACCATGCTATCTCTGGGAATTGGAATGAACGAGAATTTCAAAAGAGAGATAGAGAGCATGGGAAGTCTCAATATCATTGAAGTTAATACATATTATGTGCCGCCTGAAGGGAATATGGGCAGGAGGCCTAAGAATGCGAGTCTGGATGATAAAGCATTGGCAAAATTTAAAGCAATAGATGGGGTGGATGCCGTAACACCTATTATGCATACTTATTGGAAGTTTGGAGCAGGCAAGTATATAGGCGGTGTAAGCGTTATAGGAATAGATACAAAATCTATGGAAGCTTTTGATTTTAAAGTTGAAGAAGGCAGGCTCCTCAACGAAAGAGATAAAGGGGCTTTGGTTTTTGGTTCCTATGTGCCGCAAATGTTTTACAATCCCAAGGCCAGCTATTACTATGGCGGTCCGCCGCCAAAGGTTGATTTGATCAGTGATAAGCTTATAATGACCATGAATCAGCAATATGGGGAAAGAAGGAGAACTGGCCCTAGTGACAGCAGCGAGAAGCCTCCACCGGAGTATAAGGTTAAGGGCGTGGGAATATTAAAGCAAAGCAACGATGAAAAAGATTATAATGCTTATATGGATATCAACTATCTTAAAAAAATTCAGGAAGAAAGCAATAAAGTTCAAGACAGGCAGGCAAGAGGAAGGTTTCGTTATAGAGAGGTCTCAAAGACCAGCTACGACAATGCTATGGTAAAGGTTAAAGATATTAAGAATGTAAAAAAGATTCAAGAACAGATCAAGGAAATGGGTTTTGGTGCCTATAGCCTCACGGATATTTTGGAATCCATGCAAAAGACTTCTGCGGGAATACAGGCAGTTTTAGGCGGTATTGGAGCAGTATCTTTGCTTGTTGCCGCATTGGGGATTACGAATACTATGATAATGTCCATTTATGAAAGAACAAGGGAAATAGGTGTTATGAAGGTGCTGGGAGCCGAGTTGGGCTCAATAAAAAGGTTATTCTTATTTGAAGCAGGCCTTATTGGCTTTTCCGGAGGCATTATAGGAATAGGCTTTAGTTTATTGGTGTCATTCATTTTAAACAATGCTGGAATATCTCTTTTTGGGGATTTATTTGGTTTTGGCATGATGGAGGGGAGTAAAATATCTGTTGTACCGCTATGGCTTGCTGTTGCTTCGGTATTGTTTGCAACGTTTGTAGGCTTGGTTTCCGGATACTATCCTGCTAAAAGAGCCATGAAGCTCAGCGCTCTTGAGGCGATAAAAACAGAATAAAAAATGAAAATAAAAGAATTCTAATGATAAGGTAAGATATATATGGGAAATACACAAATAGGGAGTGGCAGCTACTTGACATATAGTATATCTTATTGTTATAAATAGTATAGCACATATAAACAATAGTACCATATGTTGCTCATTAATATATATGTTTATTATCTAGGTGATTGGAGGATGTATAATGGGTATTAAAGTTGCCATAAATGGTTTTGGAAGGATTGGAAGGCAAATAACACGTATAGTTGCTGACAAATGGAAAGACAGTGATATTGAACTGGCTGCAATCAATGCAAGGGCAAATACCGGGACTTTAGCTCACCTGCTGAAGTATGATTCTGCTTATGGGAAATTTAATGGAACAATAGAAGCCGAAGAGGATGCTCTGGTGATAAACGGAAAAAGAGTAAAGGTATTTGCAATATCCGAAGCAGCCAATATTCCGTGGGGAGAGCTTGGAATTGACATTGTGGTTGAGTCCACAGGCGCATATACCAAAAGAGAAAAGGCGATGGAACACATCAATGCAGGTGCAAAGAAGCTTGTAATCACGGCTCCTGCTGTAGATGAAGATGTGACGGTTGTCATGGGAGTAAATGAAAAGGACTATGACGCTGAGAAGCACATAATTGTATCTAATGCTTCCTGTACAACAAATTGCTTGGCTCCCTTCGCCAAGGTGCTGCATGAAAAGTTCGGTATAGAGCATGGGCTAATGACTACGATACACTCCTATACTAATGATCAGAGAATACTGGATAAGAGCCATAAAGATTTGAGGAGAGCAAGGTCTGCAGCAGAATCCATAATTCCTACTACTACAGGAGCCGCAAAAGCTGTTGGGAAGGTATTGCCTGAGCTGAAGGGCAAGCTTAACGGATTTTCACTAAGAGTTCCCACTCCTACGGTTTCGGTTACAGATCTGGTCTGCAATTTTTCCCGGGATGTTACTGCAGATGGGATAAATGCAGTGCTTAAAGAAGCCTCGGAAGGTGCCCTGAAGGGAATACTAGGTTATTCTGAAGAGCCTTTAGTATCAATAGATTATAAAGGCGACGACAGGTCCTCCATAGTGGATGCCTTGTCTACCATGGTGATCGGGGACAGGATGGCAAAGGTAGTTGCCTGGTATGACAATGAATGGGGCTATTCGTGCAGAACAGTTGATCTGGTTGAGTATATAGCAAAGAGAATGTGATTTGAAAAAGGATTATCCAAGCAGATAATCCTTTTTATTTTGATAAAAATATAACACTTTTATTTATCAGGAATAATAGGTAAAATTATATATAACTCATAAATTTAAAAGGAGTGACCTGTTTGGTAAATAAGGAGCATTTAATTTCTTTGCTCAAAAAGATGCCTATGCTTTTATTTGGATTATTCTTATATTCTGCAGGAATAGTGGCAACATTATACTCCAGATTGGGAATGAGCCCCTGGGAAGTATTCCATATGGGTATTGTAAACCATACGCCCTTGACCCTCGGGCAAACCTCACAGATAACAGGCTTATGCATACTGGCGTTATCTTATTTTATTGGAGTAGTACCCGGATTGGCAAGCATAATGAACATGTACTTCATCGGATTTTTTATTGATTTGATAGATAACTCGGGTTTCTACAAGACTCCGGACACTATTTTAGGGAAGCTTTTTCTGCTTATGCTTGGAATATTGATGATTGGCTGGGCCACATTCTTTTATTTGAAGGTGCAGCTTGGAGCAGGTCCCAGGGATGGTTTGATGGAAGGCCTGGTAAAAAAGATGAAGAAGCCTGTTTGGTTGATAAGAGGTGCTATTGAGCTCACAGTGCTTACCATAGGATACTTGCTCGGAGGCCCAATAGGTGTAGGCACTTTGATCATCGCCTTTACGATAGGTCTCTCTGTTCAGTTGGCTTTCAAATTAGGAAAATATGATTCCAAATCAGTTGAGCATGAGAACTTACTGATGATGGCTGATAATCTTAAGAAAAAACAAGAGGAGCATATATGATAAAAAATTGTGGCACTTCACATTGTGCCACAATTTTTTATTAAGATCTATTTCAGATTACCTAGCTTGTCATATTTGGATTCATAGTCATTGAAGGTTTTAGCTACCAGGGAAATCATTCCCAGCAATGCTATCAAGTTGGGTATTACCATCAAGCCGTTAAACATATCCGCCAATTCCCATACAACAGGCACTTTCATTGTAGTTCCAAAGACAATAAATGCTAATACAGCTATTCTATAAATAGTAAGGCTTCCCTTACCAAATAAATATTTCATATTGGCTTCTCCAAAGAAATACCAGCCTACTATGGTTGTGAAGGAGAAGAATAGAAGGCATATTGCGATAAAAGGATTTCCGAAAGATCCAAAACCTCTGGTGAAGGCTTCTTGTGTCAGCGCAATTCCTGTAAGACCGGTATCTATAACTCCTGTCATCAAAACTACTAATGCTGTAAATGTACAAATGACCAAAGTATCAATGATGACTCCCATTATGGCTACAAGACCTTGTTGAGCAGGATGCTTAACCTTGGCAACAGCATGAGCGTGGGGAGTTGAACCCATACCTGCTTCATTGGAGAATAAGCCTCTTGCAATACCATACCTGAAAGCTTCCTTGACCGAAACACCTATAATACCGCCGGTAGCTGCAGCCGGATTAAAAGCTCCGTATACGATCATTTTAAATGACGGCAGTATCATATCGACATTTTTAAGAACAATGATCAGTCCTCCTACAATGTATAGCAAGGCCATAAAAGGCACAACTTTTTCTGCAAAAGATGCAATTCTGCCGATACCGCCAAAGATTATCATTGCGACCAAAACAGCTACTATTATTCCTACATATAAGTGTGGTATCCCAAAAGCAGAATTGAAGGCTTCTCCGATTGAGTTGGATTGAACCATGTTTCCTACAAAGCCCAGAGCGATTACTATAGTAATTGCAAAGAAACCGGCAAGAAATTTGCTGCCCAGACCTTTTTTAATATAATAGGCAGGGCCGCCTGTGACTTCTCCGTCTATATTCTCTGTATAAGTTTGTGCCAAAACCGCTTCGGCAAATATTGTTCCCATGCCGAAAAAAGCGCTAATCCACATCCAGAATACGGCACCCGGACCTCCGGAAGCGATAGCTGTAGCAACTCCGGCTAAGTTTCCTGTGCCGACTTGGGCTGCGATAGCTGTAGCAAGAGCCTGGAATGAAGATATACCGCCTTCTTTGTCTTCGGTTTTTTCTTTTTTGAATATACCGCCGAAGGTTTGCTTGAAGATGTTTTTAAATCTTCTTATCTGAGGAAATCGGAGTATTGCGGTATATAATATACCTGTTCCTAATAACAAGAATAGCATTATGGGTCCCCATAATACGGCATTGATTTGTTTTAGAATTGACATAATATCCATAGACTAAGCCTCCTCATGTTGATTTAATTATACAAAACCATGGTTTTGTATAATTAAAGTATACACGATTGTTAAAAAAATATCACAATCTAATTGTGCTGTTTTTCTCTATTATCTCGTCCAATTTTCTTATTCTGCACTTTTTCTAATAAATAGCTATAGATTTGATTAATAAGCCAAATGTTTTGTATAGAAAAAAAGAATGATGAGGTATATATAGCTAAAAGATGGACATATATATATATAAGGATAGTGAATTGGAATGATTGAAGGAGGGATAAAATGGTACAAGCAGGTATTGTTATCTTATATTTGTTATATATATCCGTGTTAGCCTGTATTATTTTCAGATATTATAAAAAGACAAAACAATTGAAGGCTATGAACGAAAGCTTTCTTATGGCGATTCATGATATAAAAAATTTTAGTGTAAATATTGATGCTTCAGGTCAAATACTGAAAACAATAGCAGAAAATGAAGAGAAAGGTGTCAGTTATGATGTTTTGTCCAAGCATCTGGAAGTTATAAACAAAAATTGCCGGGAGATGAATGGGCTTATTGAAAACTATTCCAACATAATAAAGCATTGGGAAAAGCAAAGGCACGGTGATACCGAAGAATATATAGTTGAGTTGGTAGAGGAAGCTGTCATATTGAATAATTATTATGCAAAAAACAAAAATATTGATATAAAAATTAAAACAGAATGGCAGGAAAAGCTTATTAAACTGGATAGAGAGAGAGTCATAAGGATTCTTAATAATATTATAATGAACGGGATCAAATATTCCTATAATGGAGGAACAGTTCTGATATCGATCCGTGGGGAGGGTGACTGGCTGGACATAAGTGTTATCGATAATGGAAAGGGAATGAACCGTGACGAATTAGCAAGAGCTTTCGATAAACATTATAGAGCCGGCAATGATAGCAATATTGGAGAACTAAGCCTGGGCATCGGTCTTTATGCTTCCAGACGTCTGGCCGGGGAGTTAGGAGGAGCTTTGTGGGCGGAGAGTGCTGAGGGAAAAGGCAGCAGCTTTATATTGAGATTGCCTGTGAACAGGTCAGCAAAGTGCATAAAGGCAAAGCAGCTTTTTAATTTTAGCATGGCTTCAAAAAAGACTTCTGTTTAACGAACTGTCATATAAAATTGCTCTGTATAATTCAATACAAACTATTCCTTTAGGCTGCAGAAAAGCTTTTTTGTGATAAAATAGAGAAAAAGGACATAGGAGGTATAGAATGTACATATTTGATGCCCATTCAGACATTTGGATGAAATCGGTGGAAGAAAGAAGATTGGGGGATATGACTTATTTTATGGATACACACTTTCCCAAGCTTCAAGAAGGAAAGATATCAGGCGGAATTTTTGTAGTATATACAAGAACAGATAAAAAAGTTGACCCAGTTCGATATTTGTGGAGAGAAATAGGCGGTGTAATGGAAGAGATCAGAGATTTAAGAAAAAAGGACGCTCCCATTGATTTTGTAAAATCCTATAGAGAAATAGAAGCAGCAATAAAAGCAGGTCGTTTTTTTGCTGTTATGGGGATTGAAGGCTTAAGCGGAATAGAAGGAGATATTGAGCAAATCAATACTTTATATGACCTGGGCTTCAGACATGCCAGCCTGACATGGAATGAGGAAAATCACCTTGCAGCCGGTGCAGCCGTAGAGAGTGGCTCTAAAGGCATTACTTTGTTAGGTGAGAAAGCTATAAAGCTTATGGATGATCTTGGTATGATCCTTGATGTATCCCATCTTAATGAGAGGAGCTTCTGGGATGTAACCGAAATATGGAAAAAACCGATGATTGCTTCTCATTCAAACTCCAAGGCTATTTTACCCCATAGAAGAAATATCACCGACGAGCAGGCCATAGCCATTTCCAAATCCGGTGGCGTAATAGGGGTAAATGCCTGCGGAGAATTCCTGCATAGGAGTAAGCCGCATATTAACTGCTATCTGGACAACATTGAACATTTTGTAAATGTAGCCGGATTGGAAGCAGTGGGGATAGGCTTTGACTTCTGTGATTTTTTGAGGAGCGGTTCATTAGGCTCTGATGAAAAAATAAGCAAAGGTGTAGAAGGCCTTGAAGATGTAAGAAACGGAGGAGCGGTGCTGGAAGGCTTGAAGTCAAGGGGCTTCAGCGGAACAGATATCGAAAAAATAGCACATGGGAATTTCTTGAGGGTGATCAAAGAACTCATCTATTGATGTGTGTTAACGCAGAAGGATTGAATAGGTTTGTGTAGAATAGTAGAATAATAGTTTAGGGGGTATATATAATGAATAATGTTGTTGATGTGATAATGAACAGGATGTCTTTAAGAAAATATGATGAAAGGCCTATATCTAGAGAACATGCAGATGTTATCCTGGAGTGTGCAATGAGAGCTCCCACAGCAGGAAATATGATGCTTTATTCTATAATCAATATAGAGGATCAAAATAAAAAAAAGATATTGAGCAAAACCTGTGATGATCAGCCTTTTATAGCTGATGCGCCGTTAGTGCTTGTTTTTTTGGCTGATTACCAGAGATGGTATGACTATTATGTTCATTCCGATGTACATTCATATTGCAAATCAAAAGGAATAGATTTTGAAGGGCCAAGCGAAGCAAATCTGCTGCTGGCATCATGCGATGCGATCATAGCAGCCCAGAATGCAGTGATAGCAGGTGAAGCGCTGGGCATAGGTTCATGCTATATAGGCGATATAATGGAAAACTATGAAACCCACAGAGAGCTTCTTAATCTGCCTAAATGGGTATTCCCTGTCGGGATGCTTTGCATGGGTTATTATCCCGCAGGTTACAACAGGGTTAAAAGAGAAAGATTCGATAAAAAATATATTGTACATACTGATAGCTATTCTGATTTGTATAAAGAAAATTTTAAAGAGACATTTAAAGATATAGAAAAACGCTTCAAGGCGGAGAACAAATATGACGCAGATAATATGGGGCAATTGCACTATGCTTTTAAAACCGGTGCAGATTTTTCAAAAGAAATGGCCAGATCGGTGAAAGAAGCATTAAAAAATTGGAGCAGTGAAAAAATAAAGTAAGACGGAGGCGTATATATGGGACAGGTACTGGATTGCAGAGAAGCAGCAAAAATCTTTTTGGAAAGTATAAAAAAAGACAGTCTGGATCTTAAGGATAAAGGAATAAACCCTACTTTAGCGATTGTCAGGGTAGGGAAAAGAGAAGATGACATCGCCTATGAAAAAGGCATCTTAAAAAATTGCGAGAAGGTGGAAATAACAGGCAAGGTGCATGAATGTCCCGGAGATATTGATATGGACAGCTTTATAAGGCTTATTAAAGAGCTGAATGCGGACACATCCATTCATGGTATTCTGATATTCAGGCCATTGCCCAAACATCTGAACGAAAGCATAATAAAGCATATAATAAGCCCTGACAAAGATGTGGATTCCATGAATCCTCTTAATTTAGCCAAGGTTTTCGAGGGAAATCTGGAAGGCTATTCGCCCTGTACACCGGCTGCTGTGATGGAGATAATAAAGCATTTCAATATTGATATTAAAGGTAAAAGAGTTGCCGTATTGGGCAGAAGTATGGTTGTAGGAAAGCCATTGGCAATGATGCTTTTGAAGGAAGATGCAACTGTTATGATTTGCCACTCCAAAACAGAAAATTTGAAGGAGGCTGCAGCAAGTGCTGATGTTGTCGTTGCTGCAATAGGCAAGGCAAGGTTCATTGGAGCGGAATATATAAAGGAGGGCGCCACAGTAATCGATGTAGGCATAAATGTTGATGAGAATGGCAAGCTGTGCGGAGATGTAGATTTTGAAGCTGTCCTAGATAAAGCTTCTTATGTTACTCCTGTTCCGGGCGGTGTTGGATCTGTCACAACAGCGGTTTTATTAAAAAATGTAATAAAGGGAGCAAAAATGATGCGGTAAGCATCATTTTTTTATTTAAATTAACATAATGCAGCAAAACCTACATATATAGGAAAGATGAAATATATGGATATATATTTTTAAAAACTGTTTCAAAGCTTGGTATTACTCAAACAGTGTTGAATGGACAGAAATTTTGACAAAGTTGGACATACAGTCTATAATAAATATTATGTAAACTACACTAAGCTGAATCCCGGTGATGCCGGGTACGGAGGAACCAAATAGAGGGGTTAGTCCGAGAAATATCTTGGTAGGGAGCCTTCTTTCCCGAACCCGTCAGCTAACTTCGGAAGCGAATATAGAAGGAGAGTAATACTTATGAAAAGAATATTGAAAAAAATTTCAGCCTGTGCAATCATGGCTGGATGCATATCTATGCTTTCAATGGGTGTAAATGCAGATTCACTGATAAAACCAGGCTCCAGAGGAAGCGAAGTTTATACTATTCAAACCAAGCTGAAGAATTGGGGATATACAGGTGCCGCTCCTGATGGCGTTTACGGAAGCAATACTAAAAGCGCCGTAATGTATTTTCAAAGCAAAAATGGGCTTGCAGCAGACGGAATCACTGGTTACTGGACTTTACTGAAACTCGGCATGGCTGAGATAAATTCTACATTGCAAATTGGAAGCCGGGGGGCCTCGGTTGCAAACTTGCAGGCAAGCTTAAATAATAAGGGATTTTCTGCAGGCAGCGCTGATGGAATATTTGGTTCCAAAACCTATAACGCAGTTATAGGCTTTCAAAAGGCAAATGCTTTAACACCTGACGGTATTGCCGGACCAATAACTCAAACAAAATTATCTTACTCCAATGGTAACGCTATAGCTGCTGCAACGCCTTCAAGAGGGACAAGCAGTACACAGGAAATGTCTGCGGATATTTACTGGTTGTCTCGCATAATAAACGCAGAAGCAGGTGCTGAGTCCTATAAGGGTAAAGTTGCCGTTGGCAATGTCATAATGAACAGGGTGAATTCAAACGAATTTCCCAATACCGTAAAAGGTGTAATATTCGAATATTATCAGGGCATACCTCAATTCAGTCCTGTGGCAGAAGGAACAATATACAATACTCCGGATGCTGACAGTATTGCCGCAGCAAAGGAAGCGTTAAGCGGATCGAAACCTGTGGGAAGCTGCACATATTTCTTCAACCCGGCCAAGTCTGCCGGAAGTTGGATAGTAAAGAATAAAACCTATGTGACAAGAATAGGCAATCACGTTTTTTATAAATAATAAAGTTGGGACAAGGCTTAAGCCTTGTCCCAACTTTATTATGCAAATGCTTTTCAGGTTGTATGAAATAGAAAGTTTTAGTATACTAAAAGCAATGATAATAATATTTGTGCAGGTGCATAAAATTGAGTCAAAGAGTGATAATCCACGTCGATATGGATGCTTTTTTTGCTTCTGTGGAGCAAATGGATAATCCAAAACTGAAGGGCAAACCGGTTATTGTCGGTGGGAATAGCCCAAGGGGAGTTGTGAGCACTTGCTCTTATGAGGCACGCATATATGGGGTTCGCTCTGCAATGCCGATTTTTATTGCAAAGCAATTATGTCCCGGCGGCATTTATCTTGCTGTGAGACATAAGCGTTATGAGGAAATATCCCATAAGGTATTTAATATTTTGCATTCAGTGACTGATCTGGTTGAACCCGTATCAATTGATGAGGCATATCTTGATGTAAGCACCCTGAAGGATAATCCTGTAGAGATAGTTAATATGATCAAGAAAAGGGTCAGAGAGTCATTAGGTCTTACGCTATCGGCCGGAATATCCTATAATAAATTTCTGGCAAAAACAGCATCAGAATGGAATAAACCCAATGGTCTAAAGGTCATAACAGAGGATATGGTGCCAGAGATTTTGAAGCCTCTCCCTATAAAAAAAGTGCACGGCATAGGTGAAAAGTCTATTGAAAAGCTGAATGAGATAGGCATATATACAATAGGCCAGCTTCTTAATCTTACAGAGGATGAGATGGTCTACTATTTCGGAAAGTATGGGGTAGAGATCTATAATAAAATCAGAGGTTATGACAACAGGCCTATATGTTTGGAAAGAGAAACAAAGTCTGTAGGGAGGGAAACGACCTTCGATAATGATACGACCGATAAATCTTTTTTGAAGGCTGTTTTGTTGGATTTTGCACAAGAATTGGCAGGGGCTTTGGATGAAGAAGCTTTATTTGCCAAAACCGTCACTGTAAAATTCAAGACTGATAATTTTAAAACTCATACAAGAAGTAAAACACTAAAGAAGTATATAAATACTTATGGAGAAATCAAAGATACGGCCTTTGATATTTTAGATGATTACAATATAAATGGAAGTATAAGGCTTATAGGTCTTTCACTATCCAACTTTAGTGATGCAAGCTATGAGCAGCTGTCTTTTTTTGATTTGCCCGATAGCTAAACGCCGCTAATTGTATAAGCGGTGTTAATATCCGAATAAACAGCTTGAGGAGGGATAATATGGATAAAACAGAGGAGCGCATGCTATCCTTAAAATGGGAAGACGGTAATCTTTTGATACTGGATCAGACTAAGCTTCCTATGGAGACGGAATATATTTTATTGGAAACTGCAGAGGATGTCTGGGAGGCAATCTTTAAGCTAAAGGTAAGAGGTGCTCCTGCCATTGGGATAGCAGCTGCTTATGGTCTTTATATATCTGTCAGAGATTTAAAGGCACAGAGCTTTGAAGAGTTTTATGAGGAGCTTAGAAATAATGCGGATTATTTAGCATCTTCCAGACCTACTGCAGTAAATCTGTTTTGGGCATTGAAACGTATGGAGAAAAGAGCCTTGAGCAGCAGAGAAAAAACCATAGGAGAAATAAAAGAGGATTTGCTTAAGGAAGCTCATAATATAAGGCAGGAAGATGAGCAAATGTGCAAAGCAATAGGTGAAAATCTTTTGACCTTGCTCAAGGATGGAATGACTGTTTTGACACATTGCAATGCGGGAGGTCTGGCTACAGCTAAATATGGCACAGCTCTGGCGCCCATTTTTCTGGCTAAGGATAAGGGCTGGAACATAAAAGTTTTTGCCGATGAAACGAGACCTCTGCTTCAAGGAGCCAGGCTCACTGCCTGGGAGCTTATGCAATATGGCATAGATGTAACCCTTATATGCGATAACATGGCTGCCCATGTTATGAGCAAAGGCTGGATTGATGCCGTTATAACAGGCTGCGACAGGGTTGCTGCCAATGGCGACGCTGCCAATAAAATCGGTACATATGGACTGGCAGTATTGGCTAAGGCTCATGGCATACCGTTTTATATAGCCGCTCCAAGCTCAACTATAGACATTGATACTTCTGATGGCGAAGGTATAGTAATAGAGGAGAGACACGAGGATGAGATATGCTGCGGCTTTGGGAGGAGAACTGCACCTGAAGGCGTAAAGGTTTATAATCCTGCTTTTGATGTAACGCCCTGTCATCTTATAACTGCAATCGTAACAGAGAAAGGTATATTAACTCCCCCCTATAGCTATGCTATAAAAAAATATTGTTAAAGCGAGTATAAGGAGGATGAAAATGGCAAATGTATTGATTTATCATAATATAGCTGAACATCATTTGAAGTATTTGAAAGAAAAATTTTCGGATTATAGTTTTTATTCTTGTACAGACAAAGAAGAAATGGAAAGAAAGATTGAATCTGCAGAAGTATTCATATCATTTAAATTTACTGAAGAAATGCTGAAAAGGGCAGAACGCTTGAAATGGATTCAAGCCTTGAGTGCCGGAGTAGATAGCTTTCCGCTGGATGCGGTAAAAGAACGGGGAATAATACTGACCAATGGGAGAGGCATACATAAGATTCCTATGGCAGAGTATGCCATAGGGGTTCTGATTATGCTGACTAGGAATTTTTATTTAATGTATGAGAATCAGAGGAACAGGG
Source organism: Lutispora sp. QWL-02 (assembly GCF_058315355.1). NCBI lineage: Bacteria > Bacillati > Bacillota > Clostridia > Lutisporales > Lutisporaceae > Lutispora > Lutispora sp. QWL-02. The sequence continues at coordinate 3,070,946 of NZ_CM177762.1, read as the reverse complement.
TGTGGGATTCAAAAGTTCATCAGGGAGAAATAAACGGCGCCACTTTGGGCATATTGGGCTTGGGAAGCATAGGAAGTGAAATCGCCAAAAAAGCAAGTTTTTTAGGCATGCATGTTATCGGCGCAAAAGGGGATCAGGCTGTTGTTCCGTATGTGGAGAAGGTTTATTCTCAGGAAGCTATGGAAGAAGTGTTTAAGCAGAGCGATTATATAATTAATCTTTTACCCGGCACCAAAAATACCAATAAAATTATAGATAAAAAATATTTTGATCTTATGAAGGAAGGAGCTTGCTTCATAAATATGGGCAGAGGAAGCACTGTAAATGATGAGGATTTTGCAGAAGCTTTAAAAAACGGGAAGATAAGAATTGGAGTTTCAGATGTCTTCTATAAGGAGCCGTTGCCCGAATCCAGCCCTCTTTGGGATGCAGATAATTTAATAATAACTCCTCATATCTGCGGACAATCTGATAGGTATTTTGACAGAGCATTAGAAATAATTGAACATAATTTGGCGGCTTTTAAAGGCAAGGGCGATTATGTTAATCTAGTTAATATAGATAAAGGGTATTAATTAGATGCTTTATTCCATTGCAATAACTTTGTTCTAATTTGTTGTGCTGGCTGATAAAGGTGAGTTGCTCCACAGGAGCAATTGAGGATGCCCTGGGGCATCCTCAATTGTTATCAGCTAACACAGCTGCTATTCTATGCTTACATTATTTGATGAAAAATACTTTATCAGATAGTCCATGCCTAATCTTTCAATAGTTTCCCTTTTTTGCAAGCCTGTTTCCTTACATAAACCTTGAGCTTCATAATATTCATCCAACATAGCATCAAATTTTTCTCTGTCCATATACTCACCTTTAAAGGGGCCCACATTGAGAGGTTCTTCCATTATCCGTTCAGGCAGATAGTCATCTTTCCTCGTGAATCCTGCATGAATTGTATTAAATGCTCTTTCCAGATTTAAAATTTTTTCAGCAATATTCCACATTTCCTTATCGGTAATAGTTTTTCCTGTAAATGCTTGATACATTCTGGTAAAATGCTTGATGTCAGCAAGCGCAACCTCATACCAACCTGCATCAAAATAGCATATGCCTATTGAGTCAATAATAGCTTTATAAATTTCATACCAGGCAACCAATTTGCCTTTGCCTTTATAGGAGCCTGGAATCCCAGCTTCTTCGCAATTAAAAAGCCATTTGCCAACTTGCTCTGGTATCTGACGATTCTCGGTTTGCGGAGCACCGCTTAGATGGCCGCTGCCCCTTGTACTGGTTGCTATGGCGAGAGACCAAGCTTTATGTGAATGAACGCCTTGTTCATTGATTCCTACACCTTTAATTTGCATAGCATACTTTTCGCTGCCTCTCCCAATTATCCTTGAGGCATTGCTGACACCTTCCGATAATAAATCACCGAAATCTTTTCTAAATGCCATTTGCTCTACAAGTGTGATCAAATCCGTTGAATTTCCCCATTTCAGCTTAAGGCCAAAAGTATCCTCCTCGTTTATTATTCCCTCTTCAAAGCACTCAATTGCCCAGGCCACTGATGCCGAAACGCCGTCTACATCCATGCCGTATTTGTTGCATAAAGAGTGAATCTTCAGCACCTCAAAGGGATCATCAATATCCCAGTTGGAGGCAAAGCCTCTCACTGAATTTGCATGCATACCTTCGCAGGACAGTACTTCTCCGTCTCTTTCCATTTCGTAATAGTGCAGGCAGGCAAGGGGGCAGTTATAGCAGCGGGTTCTTTTCTTCTCATATGGCTTATAGGCTTCTTCAGAAACCTTTTTTGCTTTATCAGGATCCCAGTATTCTTCCTGAAGATTCCTGACCGAAGTAGGCACTTTGCCGCTCCAGCCGCCTACGCCTGCCATGCCGTGGGTCCCGCCTTTTCTCAATGACGCTGAAGCCGGAGATGAGAGTAAAATATGGCTGTAGCTTTTTACTAAATCATTAAAGAGAGCTTTGTCATGCATCTTTAAATCCTTATCGCCTTTAACAGCTATTGCCTTGAGCATTTTGCAGCCTAATATGGCACCGCTTCCGCCCCAGGCAAGTGCATGAGCTTTATCTATCATGACGCATGCTACTTTTGACAGGTTTTCACCTGCCGGACCGATTGATATAGCTCTGATTCCATCATCTTTCAATTCTTCTTTTATGGCATCTTCCGTATCCCAGGTTGTCATGCCCCATAGATGTGAAGCATCTCTAAGCTCAACATTTCCGTTGTTTATAAAAAGGTATTTTGGCGTTGAAGCTTTTCCCTCTATTATTATGGCATCAATGCCGGCTTTTTTTAGTTCCGGACCCCAATTCCCTCCGCCGCTGGAATAGGATATACCTCCGCTTAGTGCATTCTTTGTCACCAATGCAATCCTTGATGAGCCCGGCAAAGAAGTTCCGGTAAAACAACCTGTAGCTATTATAACTTTGTTTTCTTCAGAAAGAGGCTCGGCATCTTTAGAGACTTCATTTAAAAGTACCCAGTCCCCATAACCCCTGCCTCCAAGGAATCTGTAAAAATCTTCCGTTGTAAAAAAATTTATGCTTCCAAGGCTCAAGTTTACTCTGATGACATTCCCTTTTATATTATCCATTTTATCACCTCACAAGTTTAATTGTAGCTGCAATATTTATAAAACGGGTATGAATTAATTATTAATGAACTGTACATAATATTCTATATTAATATTACACAAAATTTCGACATTTATCAACAATGTTTTCATAGTTTTTATACAGAGGAATTCATTGCTATTGTCAAGAATATATCAAAAGTAACAGAATACATCATATAATAACATTTAAAGGAGGAGTTTTGTTATGGCTTATAATCCAGAACAGCCGGTTTTTGAAACAGAAGTCAAATCATCGATTAAACTTCTATATGGTGTAGAAGACAGGCCTAAGACTTGGTGGGAAACCCTATTTTATGCCTGGCAGGTAACCCTGGTTGACTTTACCCCATTTATTTGGGCGGGTGCATTTGTCTCCTTGGCAGGGCTGCCGGATACAGTAATACCGACAATGATAAGTGCTTGTTTCCTTGCAATGGGTATAGGCACAATAATCCAGACAACCATAGGAAATAGGCTTCCTATTGTACAAGGACCTTCATCTTCAGTATTGACAGCTATGGGCGGAGTAACCGCTATATATGGCTTTCCTGCAATGTGGGGCGCAGTGCTGGTAGGCGGTTTGCTTGAAACGATTATTGGTGCATCAAAGATTTTAGGCAAGATTCGTAATTTCATTCCCCCTGTGGTGACAGGTTCTGTTGTAACAGCTATAGGCTTTGTAGCCGCCAAAATATCCATTACTTGGATATTTAGTTCAACTAAACCTTTGCATTTATTATTAGCCTTAATAGCATTTTTGCTTGCCTTAATATTGAAGTACAAAGGAAAAGGCGTTTGGTCTCAAGGCTTCATACTTATTTCCGTAGTGGCAGTGGGGGTTGTATTGTCCACTATATTAGGCCAATATGATTGGGCTAAAGTAGCCGCAGCGCCCTGGTTTGCTTTCCCTAGATTATTCCCATTTAAAGGATTCGACGGAACCAGCAATGCATTTGTACTAATACCAATTGCAATAATTGGAGGATTTACGGGATATATAGGTTCCATGTTTGAGTCATTAGGAGATTACGCAGCCACTTGTGCTGTATCCGGGGAAACTTATAGAGTTAAGCATATAAACAAGGGCATAGCAGCAGAAGGATTAGGATGCATAGCCAGTGGTTTCTTAGGGGCTTTGCCTGTTACCTCTTATACTCAGAACATCGGTATCATAGCAGCTACAGGTATTGCAAGCAGATTTATAACTCAGGTAGCAGCAGTAATGTTCTTGCTCTATGGACTTTCACCGAAGCTCGCTATGGCGTTGGCATGCATTCCAAGGTCCGTTGTAGGCGGAGTATTTGCAATAAGTGCCAGCTTAATAATGTTCTCAGGCTTGGAAGTTATATTCTCAGAGACTCAGAGCTTTGAAAATAACTTAATAGCAGGAACAACTATCGGTGCTGCTGTAATGGTTCCTTTCTTTGCTTCTACTACCGGTGCAAAATGGGTAAGCACAATGAGTTCTTTCCCCAAAATGTATATGAACAACAATGTTTTCATAGCAGTTACAGTGGGTATAGTGATGAATTTATTGGTAAATTATGTCCTTAAGCCAAAAGATGGGCAGCCATTAAAAGAATAAACCAATGAAAAAATGCTGCAGCTTAGAGCCTGCAGCGTTTTTTACTAAAATGATAAAAAGTATAAAATATGGTGAATCTGTTATATTAAATGTATCTAAATAATATTTACCTTTGGTCCAATGTTGATTTTTCGAGTCCGGTTATTTATACTATAAGTAGGAAACTATTTTACCTGAGATGTTGGTTGGATGTTTAACCTTAACCTACAATTAGTATACGGGAGTCTGTGTATCCATATGAAAATCGAGCCTTCGTCTTGTTGGTGGATTGAAGTATGAATTAAGACACCCACCTGCGTGAGTGCAGGTGTAAGGTTAAATCTAACGGCATTTTGGGGCATGGATCAGCAGGCATTTGCCTGCTGATTTTGTTTTTTTGTAGCAAAGCCTTTTCCTTCTGAATACTATGATATGGAGATATATTAAGGAGGGAAGAACATGAAAAAATATGACATAAATATTATGCCGCCTATGGGTCCTGGTTTTAGGTTGGCTCGTGCTTATGTGCCATTTCAAGTATTTGGTAAAATATTCGAGCCTCAAAAAGCACTGATGAAAGGAACGATCTTTCCGGAACTTTACGACCCTTACCCAAAGAAAAAGAGATCCGAAGAAGATTAATAATGGAGGTGTGTCTTATGAAAATAAATAAGGAAAGCCTGGATCTTTTAAAAGAAATAATGGCTCTTGAATTTTCTATGATCGATCTAAATCTGTATCTGGATACTCACCCAAGAGACGAAAAACCGCTTATGATTTTTGAGCAATATAGCTGCAGATTAAAAGACATGAAGGAAAGATACGAAAATGAGTACGGTCCTCTGACTCCCGATAGAGCAGGAAACAGACAGTGGAGATGGATTGAAGAACCATGGCCCTGGCAAATCGACTATGAGATGGGGGGAAAATAATATATGTGGATATATGAAAAAAAGCTCCAGTATCCGGCTTGGGTTGAAAGCTGTGATCTAAGAATTGCAAAGCTATTATTTGCTCAATATGGAGGGCCTGATAGTGAATTATCCGCAGGCTTAAGATATTTGAGTCAAAGATATAATATGCCAATACCTGAAGCAAAGGCAGTTCTTACAGATATTGGCACTGAAGAATTGGCGCGTTAACCTTATCAATTATTTACGCCAGTTTAGGATATAATACCAGCTCAAAATCATCAGGTTTATTATGCCATCTACCATTTACTGCTTTAGTATATATTACTCTATCTAATACTTCTTTAAGCAATTGATTTTTAAATGCAGGATCATCATTCGAGTTATACAATTCAAGTATTTTTTCTATTTTAGGTATGATATTTTTCTTAGCATTTTCCCTTTGTTCGTCCTGAACTATATTATTCATCAGAAGCTCCAAATCATCTTTAGCATTTTGTATTTTATCGTTTATAATTCGAGATCTTTCCAAAAATTTATCAGTATTATAAATTCCTTGCTCAAGCAAGTCATAGATATTATCTAACTGCTTTTCAAGGTTTATAATCTCATCTTCAAGCTTTTTAACTGATTTCTTCTTTACCTCTATTTGTATATCATCTTGGGCTTTTTCTTTATTATCCCATTGCAACTTATAATTATATAGCCATTCTTCTAATTCTTTTAGTAAAGCTGATTCAACATAACTTAGTTGTGAGCTTATATTGTTGCATGAAGTTACAGGGCACATTATTGTATCTGGATGCTTATTACCATAAGGTCGGCGAACCATCCTCCTGCCGCATACACCGCAAATGATTAAACCAGAAAGTGGGTTTTTGGTAGTTTTATTGCCCGGGTTAGAACTTGGCTTATTTTGAGCATAATATTCTTGTGCGAGCTCCCAAGTTTCGTTATCAATCAAAGGTTCATGTAGGCCCTCAGCCAATATCCAATCTTCTTTGTTTGCCCTTGGGCGTTCAGTTATTACTTGACCATCCTGCATCTTTTTAATTGTGGGTCGCCAATTCCAACGGATCTTGCCAATGTAAACAGGATTTTGCAATATGCCTTGTATCGTTGACATTACCCATACATTACCTTTTACTGTAGGTATTCTAAGCTCGTTAAGCTTTCGGACTATCAAAGATACACCTAGTCTTTTATAGGTGCCGTCCGGCTGCAGCTCGCCTTTGGTATATAATTCAAATATCATCCTTACGATGTCGGCCTGCTCTGGATGAGGCTCAAGCGTATAGCCCTTTTCTTTCTCGAGCTTTTTCCTCAAATAGCCATAAGGCGGCTTATTGCCTACATATTTGCCCTCTTTCACAGATGCAAGTCTACCACCCTGCAATCGGCGATTTATGGTTTTGTATTCCCTCCTAGACATAAAAAGGCCAAATTCAAAATACTCCTCGTCAAACTCATTATTTGGATCATATATTTTATTTGGGGTAATTATTTTTGTATTAGAGTACTTAAAAGTTTGCGCAACAATTCCCTGATCTATTGTATCTCCCCTAGCAAGCCTTTCAACTTCCATCACTAAAACGCCCTGCCATATTCCTTGCTCTACTTCTAAAAGTAGTCGCTGCATGTCAGGACGTGATGCTATTGTCTCTCCGGAAACAACTTCTTTATATATTTTCGTTATATTGAGTTTTTGCCTTTTGGCAAGCTCTAGGAGGGTTTTTTCATGCCTAGCCAGGGTTTCTCCTTCTCCCCTAGCTTCAGCTTCTATATCAGCTCTGCTTTTACGGAGATATAGACAATATGGCATAATATCAGTCCTTTTTCTATTATTATTAGCTTCAAAAATCTATAACTTGTTTAAATGCGGATTGTGGCAATGCAATACAACAAGCTATCTGTTCAATTGTCATTCCATATAGGTCAACTTCATCCAGAGTTATATTGCTGAGCTTAAGCGCAAAATAGTTTGCTTGTTTCTCAATCTTTCCATTATTGACAATGTAGGAATTTGTAGAGTCCAAATGTAACAATATATGGCCAAGTTCATGTCTTAAAAAGAAAAGTTCATAGTTTAAGGCAAGATCATCTCTGATATATATTATATTTAACTCGACTATGTATACACAATTCTTATTCAGCAATATAGGGTTAGCCTTATCAACCTTTATAACATCTATGTCCATAGAGTCTAATATTTCATATGGGTTATTAGTACCATAATAATCAAGTATTCCTATTACAATATTGTCAATCCATTCCATAGTCGGCACCTCTATTTTTTGTATTTATAAGCGACTAATTTCATTTGTTCCAATAATGCATTTGCGAATTCTAGTACTTTTTCATCATCTAATTTATCAACATCAAATCCTTCTGATGCAAATATTCGATAGTGTCTTTTTATATAAGTACGAGCATCATTAGGTTTGTCAAATTGCTCAGGGATAGAATAGTCATTTGTATTTTCTGAAATACCAAGCAACCAACTTATATCTACTCCTAAAGCCAAAGCAAATTCATTTAGCTTTGCTGTTGTTGCTTCCTCTACCTTGCCGGATTCATATTTAGAAACACTACTTTCAGATAAACCTACCTTTTGTCCAAGTTCTTTTTGAGTCAAGTGTAATTCTTTTCTTTTAGACTTAATACGATTACCTATATCTGTATAGTTTAAATTAACCACTCTCTACAACCTCCATATTAGAATTTATATATACAATATAACATTTTTTCGTTTAAATCAAGATTTTATGAAAAAAATTATAAAAAACTTTCGTTTGACTATTGTTTTTTGATGTGTTTATGATATACTGAATACATAAAAACTTTCGTTGAACGAAAGAAAGGCGGTGATGTCGAGATGTTTAATGTGAAAGAATTTGAAAAAAAACTTATAGATAAGGATTTAACTAGGGGTAAATTAGCCAAAAAAATTGGCATGGCTTCTAATACTTTATCTATGAAAGCTGACGGGCGCTCTGATTTTAAAATATCAGAAGCAGTTGCAATTGCAGAAGAATTAGGGTTATCTAACAGTGAATTCATGCTTATTTTTTTTAACAAAAAACTTTCGTTGAAAGAAAGTTTTGATGAAGAATTAGCTACTCAAGAAGTGGTATAAGAAAGCTGATTAGTAATAGTACAAATTAAGCAGCTCATAGGATATACAGGGGTGATTTTCGTGGAGAGAAAAGTTCAAGTAGGTAATGTTGTAAAAGAGTACAAAAGGGGTAATACAAGAATAAAGATTTGTGATGATTGCTATAGAGATAACACTCCAGAAGATGTAGAGAGAATATTAAAAAGGATTACTGATATTGGTCTCAGGTATCTAAAAATAAATGAAATTTCACAACAGTAGAAAAAGGCGAGGATATGTTCCACCTGTAGGAGTACATAAGGTAAATAAGCATAGGGAGGAGGAGAGAGGCTTGTATAAAAAGGTGATTTTATCACTAGATTATGGAACTCATGGAGGAAACGAGGAGTACGACCTAGATAAGCAAAAGGAAGAGCTAAAAAGAAAGGTTAATGATTTAATTGATGCCAACCCACAGAGGATATGTTTATTATTTGAAAATGAAAAAGGGCGCGGGATTGGCGTAAACAACCCCGCATAAAGAATAGCTAGCTGCCAAGTAGTCTTTTGAGTGCCTCATTACCACATATAGAATTATACCAAGCTGCATCACCAGCAAGAGTTGCTACAAATAATATGTCATTTGAATCCATGTGTTTCCATAGGTTATCACGCACAGTCTGGCAAGAGTCTGCCGTTGATATAATCCAACATGATTTAGCAACTTTGCACCAATCTGGATAAGATTGAATAGCTTCGATTAAAGAATTATAGTTACGACCTGGCGCACATAGATCATATGTTATTAATTTAGACATAAAACCACCTCCTCTCAACAAAATTTTACCATTGATGGGAGGGTTGTACAAGATTTGTGGAAAGGAGATTTGTATGAATGAGTTAATAAAAATTGAAATTAATGAAAATAATGAGCAGGCAGTATCAGCTAGAGAGCTGCATGAGAAGCTAGGCATACAAAAGAGATTTACTGATTGGTTTTCATATCAAGCGGAAAAGCTTGGACTTAGAGAAGGATTTGAGTTTATCACAATTTTGGGAGAAACCTCCCCGATAGGTGGCAGGCCAGCAACAGATTATATAGTCCCTCTGGATATAGCAAAGCATATATGTATGATATCCGGAGGAGAAAAAGCTCATGCAATAAGAGAGTATTTCATTCAGGTAGAGCGTGCATGGAACAGTCCGGAGCAGGTTATGGCCAGAGCATTACAGATTGCAAATAGAAGTATTGATACTTATAAGGACAAGCTTCTGACAATGGAGCAGACAGTGAAAGAGCTTGCACCGGCTGCTGAGTTTGGAAATGCAATAGGTAATTGTAAGGACGCTATACTCATTAGAGATTTTGCCAAGGTCCTTGCTAACGCAGGCATTAAGATAGGGCAGGACAGGCTATTCGGTTGGCTACATACAAAGGGATATATATTCAGAGACAGATCATCCAGGGACTGGAGACCTTATCAGAGATTTGTTGACCAAGGGTTATTCAGGGTAAAAGAGACTAAGGTTGGGACAAGCTCACATGGTGAGAAAATCAGTTTTACAACAAAGATAACTGGCAAAGGTCAGAAATACTTCTATGAAAAGATTAAGGGGGCTATAGCATGAGGAGATGGCGCATAGTTGACCTTGAAAAGTTTGTAGCTACTATCGTTATCATAGCTCTGTTAATCGGTATGTGTTCAGCAATAAATACTATTGAGGATAGAGCAGAGAGACAAATAGAACAAATAGGATGGATTGAAGGGAGGTGAAGAAATTGGACAGGCTTACTATTGCTAATTTAGCCAGAGGGGCATTGGTAGAGCAGTTTGAAACCGAGCTGGAAAAGGTTCTTGATAACATTATTGACCCTAACACGGATCCTAAGAAGGCAAGAAAAATACAGATTACTCTTGAGATTAAGCCTAATGAGAAGCGCAATATGGCAGACGTGAAGTTCCAGACTAAATCCAACCTAGTACCAGTTAATACAGTGTCAACGGCAATCATCATTGACAAAGACAAAGATGGCAATGTAGCGGCAGCAGAGTTGGATCGGGAAATAGTCGGACAGTTGAAGTTCGCAGATGATGGCAACATAGAGGAGACCGGAACCAAAGTGACCTACATAAGAAAATAAAAAATGGAGGGAAATAAGATGATACAAAAAGCATTGGAGTACATTGTTAACCTTAGCAAGGCTGAGATATTGGATCTTCATGGTCAGAAGTATTCAACTAAGAAGCTAACCCATATCGAGGAACCAACACCTGCTAATCTAAGCATTACTACTCTTGCAGGCTTAGTGGACTATATAAAGTCAGGAATAGATTTAGATGCAAAACTCCCGGAGGAAGATGAGCCATATTACCCAACAGATGATCTTTTGGTTCAAGTGGTATCGCCGAGAGCGGTCAGACTTTATTCTCCTTTAAAAGAGGATGAAAACAGAGATTGTTATATCGAGTGTACTGCATTGACTCCGGATATCAGGCTAAATCAGTTCATTGATACTGAAAACTTTAACATAATGTTGCAGAGTTGCTTTGTTCCTAATGGTGATTTAGGGGCAGTATTGAAAATTGTAGGCAATATCAGAGAGGAACAGGTCCAAGAAGTAGGAGATGACGGGATATCTCAACAGGTTACAGCTAAGGTAGGAATAGCGAGGGTAGAGAGTATAACGGTTCCAAATCCGGTGACATTACAACCATTCCGAACTTTTGTTGAAGTTGAACAGCCTGAAAGCAAGTTCATATTCCGTATGCAGAGCGGTCCAAAGGCGGCTTTGTTTGAAGCTGATGGCGGTGCTTGGAGGCTAGAGGCTATGAAGAATATCAAGGATTATCTAAAACAAGAACTGGATGGATATTCAGTAAAGATAATTTCATAAAAGGGTGCTAATAAAAAGCACCCTAATAAGAGGAGGAGAAACGATGAAATCAATGGGTATTGTGAGGAGAATTGATGAGTTAGGAAGAGTAGTAATTCCCAGAGAGCTTAGGAGAACTCTAGATATCAAAGATAATGACCCAGTAGAAATATTCACTGAGGAAGATGGGAATATCGTTCTTAGGAAATATCAGCCGGGCTGCATTTGCTGCAATAGGCTTGATAATCTTAAGCAACTACCGAATGGATTCGGTATATGTGCAGATTGTCTTAGTCAGATTAAATAGTTGGAGGGATGAACATGACAGTAGCAGAGATAATTGAGAAATTAAGCAAATATGATGAGAATGCGAGGGTTTTAGATTTTGATGATGTGGATTATATGATATCTAATATATTTTACGATCCGGAAACAGATGAGATATATGTTGAGTTTGATACAGCAGGATAAAAAAAGAGCTGCCTAAAGCAGCCAAAATAAATATTTACAAGGCCAGTATAACACTGGCCGCCATAAATTTCAAGGAGGAGTAATAATGCCTGAGGAAGCAAGCGAGAAGATGAACATATATCAGAAACTCCAAGAGTGCAGGGTAGCTCTTGCTAAGAAGAATTTAAAAAAGTCAGGTAAAAACAAGTATTCAGGATATTCATATTATGAGCTGGGAGATTTTCTGCCGGCAGCTAATGAGGTAATGCTTGAAAAAGGACTAACAGCTATATTTAAACCTAATTTACCAGGTGATGATATAGCCACTCTAACTATTATAAATCTTGATAATACTGAAGAGACTCACATATTTTCCAGCAGTGTTTCAGTTGCAAATTTAAGTGGATGCCAAGAAATTCAGAATATAGGAGCTACACAAACATACATGAGAAGGTATCTCTACACAATGGCCTTAGAGATTGCTGAGAGTGATGCAATAGAGCCTATGACAGGTCAGCCGGCAGAGGAGAAATCTGCAGAAGAGCCTTTGACATTTGAAAAGGCTTCAAGCATGAAGTTAACTTTCGGTAAACACAAGGGTAAAACATTACTGGAGGTATATGATAAGCATCCGGACTATGTGTCCTGGTTTTTTGAAAATATGCAAGATGATAATATAAAGGCTGCTTTCAAGATAATAGATGAGCATTTTAATGAGCCTATGGATTTTGAAACCTTAGTGGATGAAACAAAGGTTGAGGCCATCAAGGAGATGCTTAAAAAGACTAATTCTCCTGAGAACGAATTTTTAAAATTCTACAGGATTGAGCGATTGGAAGACATGACATTAGACATATTTGCCAGGGCCATGAGAGCTCTGGAAAAAAAGTTAGAGAAGATGCCTAAAGAAAATAAAGTGGATTATTCAGGTACACATTTTGAGGATGATGCCGATGATCTGCCAATTTAGGAGGGGTATAAATGGAAGTTGTTGAGAATATGGATTTTGAGATATTGGATAAGCAGTTACCGGTTATAACTATCGATTTTGACAGCTTGAAGAAACAGCTTACACAGGCTGTGGCCGATTATAAAAGCTTGGTAGTTACCGAGGACCAGTTAAGTCTCTGTAAAGAAAAGCAAAGAGAATTATCCGGTCTCAGAAATAAAATAGATAGGTACCGCAAAGATGTAAAAGCTGAAATGTCAAAGCCTATAGTCGAGTTTGAGGATAAGTGCAAGGATCTGATAAAGATTGTAGAACAGGCTGAGAGGTCTTTAAAAGATGGTATCCAGGTATTTGATGACAAGAAGCGAGAGGAAAAGCGCAAGATAGCTGAACAGTTAAGACAGGCCATAATAGAGCAGCATGAGCTTAAGCCTAAATATGCTGAGCAGCTGACCATATTGGATAAGTATATGAACCTGATAGCTAAAGCAAGTGAAGTAAGAGAAGATCTGGAGCAGAGAGCCTTCATCCTTCTTGGAGAGCAGAATAAAGAGCAGGAAATGCTTGATATCATCAATGACACTATAGCGAATGCAAACAAGGATATAAAAGCTCAGCTGAGTATAGCAGACTTCCAAAGACTTATCGATAGAGGACTGAGTGCAAGGGATATTATAACTGAAATAAACATGCGGGCTAAGCAGATAAGAGAAGCAGAAAGCCCACCAACAGAGCTGGGGGAACCACAGCAGGAGGTATCAAAGCCTGAAACTGAATCATTACCGGAGCCAGCACAACAGGCTGCAGGATCAGTCAAGGATGAGTCATTTTACTTTGTAGAGCTGAGAATAGAAGAAACATGGAAAGGCATTGCTAAATTATCGGAGCTGCTAAAGAATAATGGCTTTATATACACTGTCCTAAATAAGGGTAAAGTCGATTAGTGGACAAGCATATAAGAGAAGCTGTATTTGAAAGAGCAACCCCTCCCGGAGAATCTTATGCAGTGTGTGAAGGTTGTAAAAAGGAGATTGCAACTCAATTTCACCACTGCATTGGAGGCAACGGGAAGCGCAAACAGCATGAGAGTGTAGAAACAGGTTTTGCGCTGGGGCTTAATTGTCATACCTTGATTGAGAGCCATAAAGGAGCAGCATTAAGGCGAAAACTTATTCTTATAGCTCAACAGAGATATTTTGATCAGGGACTTAATGAGGATGAAGTAAGGGTAAAAATGGGGGGCAAGTTATATGCCCCTCTTCAGGAATAGGAGACAATGGGGTGATCTCTTGGAGGGATGGGTAAGTTTATATAGACAAATTCAAAAAAGCTGGCTTTGGGAGGAAAAACCATTCAGCAGAGGTCAAGCATGGATAGACATGCTTCTTAGTGCAAATCACAAGGATAGCAAAGTACATTTTGATGGTAAGTTGCATGAAGTTAAAAGAGGAAGCTTTATTACATCCATCCGGAAATTGTGTGAAAGATGGGGATGGTCCAATACCAAAGTTAAGAGTTTTTTAGATCTGTGTGTTGTCGAGGAAATGATTACATATAAAAGCGACACTAAAAAGACGGTTGTAACCATTGTAAATTATGACTTGTATCAGAATCCAAACGACACAGAAGCATCACAAAAGCATCACAGAAACGACACTGAAACGTCACAGAAACACACAAACAATAATGATAATAATATTAATCTATTATCTTTATATAATAAAGAGCTCTTGGATGGTATATCTCCTGAAGCAGAAAAAAAGCTTCTGGAAATTAGAAATGGCATATTTGGATGATAAGGAGGGCACTGAATGTTTATAAGCTACGAAGATTTGAATATAGAGCAAAAGAGGAACTTGGATTATAAGCTGCAAAAGACCATTACAGAAATTGCTTTAGCACTCAAGGTATGCAAGCATCGCCCCGCAATAGCCTTTTCAGGTGGTAAGGACAGCACAGTCCTGTGGCATTTAATCCGGACATACTTCCCGGAATGGGTTGAACGGTTTGTTATCATCTACGGGAATACCGGTGTGGAATATCCGGAATGCGTTAAGTTTGCCAGACAGATGAAGAATGATTGGAAGTCAAATTTCTATGAAACCGTGCCGGAGCGGACAGATTGTGCAGGGCTGAAGTACAAAGCTCAACAGGAAGTACTGCAATATCTTATTGACAGCGGTAATATACATAAGGTTCTGAAGAAGGATGGAAAGTTGAAAAGCACTGCTGCTCTGGAAAATGCTTGCCCGGCTCACCTGAGGGTGAAGTTCGAAGATAAGAAATTGATATGGCCTGAAGGTACCCGTAAATCTTATTGGTGGTGCACAGACCAGTATGGATACCCAATGCTTGGGAAGGCATTCTCAAAACTCAAAGCCCATCGCATAAATATAGACTGTTTCCTTCAGTTCTCGGAGAGCCAAAGCAATGATAAGAAACTGTTGGCCTACTATGACATATTGAGAGAAGTGAAAATATCTCAGGCCTGCTGCGACACTCTGAAGAAAGAACCAAGTGAACTGTTACAAGCTGAGCTTGATGTAGATGTAATATTCAAAGGCCTGATGGCATCAGAATCCAGAACAAGGCAAACGAACTTCATTACTAGGGGTTATCTATTCCAGTCTCATCGGGAGCATCTGGGTGGAGAAGAGGGAGATCCATTCTGGCACTGTAACCCGATTTCCATATGGACAGATGATGATATTTGGGAATATATTAAGCGGTTCAATGTTCCTTACGCTGCACTATATGATATGGGTTTCACGGACTCAAATGGAATCTATCACAAAATCAAGCGTAATGGCTGCATGGGCTGTGGCACAGACCTACTGTATCCCAATAATCATATGGCTATGTTGCGGAGAACACATAACAAGCAGTGGATTGCTTTCATGAAAAACGGAATGGCTGCCGAAATACAAAAGCTGCAGGTAGAGAAGCGTAAAGGGCAGCTGTCAATCCTGGATGTATATAGTGCTGATGACCTCCTGGATATAAGACCTTGTGCATTTGACCGTATAGATAAGCTGGTTCTTGGAGATGACACCTGGAATGATGAAGAACTGGATTTTGATCCTGATGCAGATGCAGCATAAGGGGGTAGGATCATGAATTATATTGATTTTCTAAAATCCAAGATTGAAATAGCTAAAGATACTGGTTTTGATATAGATCTAGATAAAATAAATCCAATACTTAAACCTCATCAAAGGGATGCAGTGAGGTGGGCGGTTAAAGGCGGACGTAGAGCATTATTTGAAGCTTTTGGATTAGGTAAGACAATTCAAGAGTTGGAATTTTGCCGAATTGTAGGCGAACGTGAGGAAGCCCAATCTCTTATAGTTCTCCCCCTTGGGGTTAAGCAAGAATTTTATAGAGATGCAGTAAATTTATTAAAAATAAGGCCTCCTAAATATGTGAGAACAATGGAGGAAGTTAAAGCAACATCTGACAGTATACTTATGACAAATTATGAACGAGTGAGGGATGGGGATATAGACCCTAAATACTTTAAGGCTGCAGCTGGACTTGATGAAGCTTCTGTACTTAGGAGTTTTGGGAGTAAGACCTATCAAACATTCTTGGATAAGTTCAAAGGAGTACCCTACAAGCTGGTTAGCACAGCGACACCTTCACCAAATAGGTATAAAGAGCTTATTCATTATGCAGGATTCCTAGAGATTATGGACACAGGACAAGCTTTAACAAGATTCTTCCAGAGAGATTCTACTAAGGCAAACAACTTAACACTGTATCCGCATAAAGAAGAGGAGTTTTGGCTGTGGGTTAGCAGCTGGGCGTTATTTATTACTAAACCATCTGACTTAGGCTATGACGATACCGGTTATGATTTACCTCCTTTGTACGTTAGATATCATGAAATACCTGTTAACCATAGGACTGCAGGTATAGATAAGAATGGCCAATATAAATTAATAAGAGATGCTGCAATATCACTTAAGGATGCAGCAAAAGAGAAGAGAGACAGCATAGATGATAGGGTTGCAAAAATGGCCAGCATTGTAAACTCAGAACCGGAAACACACTTTATTTTATGGCATGACTTAGAAGCTGAACGACATGCAATTAAAAAGGCATTACCCGAGGTGGTAGACATATATGGCAGTCAAGACATAGAACTCAGGGAACAGAGAGTTATAGACTTCTCAGATGGCAAAATAAAACTATTTGCAACAAAGAAGGAGCTATCAGGATCCGGATGCAACTTCCAGAGGCATTGTCATAGAGCGATATTTCTTGGGATAGATTATGAGTTTAATGACTTTATTCAGGCTATACACCGCATATATAGATTCCTTCAGGCTGAGCAAGTCATAATTGACATTATTTATACAGAGAGTGAACGCCAGATTTTGCAGATCCTTCTCAAGAAATGGGAGCAACATAACTACTTAACAGAGAAGATGACAGAGATTATTAAAAAGCATGGTTTATCAAATATATATCTTGCAGAAAAAATGACTCGAAGCATGGGGGTGAAAAGAGTGAAAGTTGAGGGCAAATATTTCACAGCAATAAATAATGACTGTATCCTGGAGACTCAGAATATGGCTGAAAACAGTATAGATTTAATACATACTTCCATACCATTTTCAAATCATTATGAATATACACCAAGTTATAATGACTTTGGCCATAACGAGGATAATGAAAAGTTCTTTGAGCAAATGGATTTCTTAACACCTAATCTTTTCAAAGTTCTAAAGCCTGGCCGGATAGCTGCAGTACATGTAAAGGATAGAATCTTATTTGGCAACGCAACAGGAGACGGCATGTCAACAGTAGATCCATTTTCTGATATAACAGTATTTCACTTTATAAAGCATGGATTTAGATACATGGGCCGCATTCCAATCTTAACAGATGTTGTTCGTGAAAATAATCAGACTTATCGTCTTGGATGGACGGAGCAGTGCAAGGATGGCACAAAGATGGGAGTAGGGTGCCCGGAATACATTTTACTGTTTAGGAAGCTTCCATCTGACAAATCTAAAGCATATGCAGACGTGCCGGTTGTAAAGTCTAAAGATGAATATACCAGAGCGCAATGGCAGATTGATGCTCATGCATTTTGGAGAAGCTCCGGAGATAGACTTTTGTCAAAGGAAGAACTCCTCTCAATACCGGTGAACAAGTTACAAGCCGTTTATAGGAAGTATTCACGTAATACGATTTACGATTATTCCGAGCATGTTGAACTAGCTAAGAAGCTTGACGAAAGTGGGAAACTGCCGGCTTCCTTTATGGTAGTAGCTCCCGGAAGCTGGACGGATAAAGTGTGGGACGATATTAACAGAATGAAAACTCTTAATACTACTCAAAGCCATAAAAGAAAGGAATTGCATGTATGCCCCTTGCAAATTGATATTGTTGAGCGGATTATCAATAGATACTCTAATCCAGGTGACGTTGTGTTAGATCCGTTTGGTGGGCTTATGACAGTTCCAAAAGTAGCGGTTGAAATGGGCAGATATGGATACGGTATAGAGCTTAACACGGACTATTTTAGAGATGGAGTAGGGTACCTGAAGGCAGTTGAAGCTGAAATTGATATGCCAACATTGTTTGACTACTTAGACTTAGCACAAGGATAGATGCAAATTTAGGAGGGATTTTATTGAAGATAGTAAATGGTGAGATGGTATTTGAAGAGCTGCATTTGTTTTGTGGCAGCGGAGGCGGTGCTCTTGGATTTCAACAAGCACAGCATGAATACAAAGGCATTAAAGGCAGATTTGAGACTATATGTGGTATTGATGTAGACCCATTGTGCTGTATAGATTTTGAGAAGTTGACAGGTTCACGTGCAGTAGAAATGGATCTGTTTGATAGACAGCAATATATAGATTTTTGGGGCAAAGAACCTCCATTAGAATGGAGAGAAGTAACACCGGATGATATTAAAAAAGCATGTAAAGGTAGGATTCCAGATGGAGTATTTCTGAGCCCACCATGTAAAGGCTTTAGTGGATTGTTACCGGAGAAAACTTCTAAAAGTGCAAAATATCAAGCCTTGAATAGACTGGTTACTAGATCAATATTTCTTACTGTAGAAGCATTCAGGGATGATTTGCCAGCTTTTATATTATTAGAGAATGTGCCACGGATTAAATCGAGGGGCAAG
The DNA here is from genome assembly GCF_058315355.1 of Lutispora sp. QWL-02. Taxonomy (NCBI): domain Bacteria; kingdom Bacillati; phylum Bacillota; class Clostridia; order Lutisporales; family Lutisporaceae; genus Lutispora; species Lutispora sp. QWL-02. The sequence continues at coordinate 3,052,310 of NZ_CM177762.1, read as the reverse complement.
GAACTGCTTAGGGAAGTTACTGGGATGCTAAAGCAGTATGGATATGTTTTTCATAAAGAGGATTATGACTGTGGGGAGTTCGGAGGACTTGGGCAGACTAGAAAAAGATTCCTTCTAATAGCGAGAAATCCAGTTAAGGTACCAAGTTTTATATATGAACCTATAAGACATAACTTAAAAAGTATTGGTGAAATTTTAGGGCCACTGCCTATACCTGGGGATATAGAAAAAGCAGGCATAATGCATAGGCTTCCAAACTTAGCTTGGAAAACATGGGTTAGATTGGCTTTGATTCCTGCTGGAGGAGACTGGAGAGACCTGAACAGAAAATGCTATGCAAATGTCTATCAGGTTGTGCCATGGGATAAGCCGGGCTCAACGGTAACAGGAGCATATAGACCGAACAACGGAGCAATCAGTATTGCAGATAAAAGAGTAGAAGAACAAAAGAGTAATTGGAAACGAACAAGCATTATGAAGGTCCTGAGTTGGGATGAAGCTTCAGGCACGGTCATGGGGAGTGCCAATATCCACGGGACAGGATCAGCTATTGTATCTGATCCGAGAATAAACCACATGCCAAGGTCAGGCGCATACAGAATTGTTAAGTGGGATGAATCTTCACCAACAATAACCGGAAGCACTGGAGCTGGCAAAAGTAATGGGATATCCGGTATAGAAGATCCAAGACTAAATTGTGAGCAGAGAAGTGGATCTTATAGAGTCCTTAGATGGGATAAGCCAGCTAATACAATACTGGGAGCATTGACTATACATAATGGCGCTGGTACAGTTGCAGATCCACGAATCCCAAGCGAAAACGACAAAGGCATATGGCTTATTATCGCTGAAGATGGTACATGGCATAGACCAATTACTAATCTTGAAATGGCAGCTTTGCAAGGCTTACCGGCAACTTTCCCTGATGGGAGTCCACTTGTTTTGGCAGGAAACTCAGAGAAAATATGGAGAGAACACATAGGTAATATGGTACCACCTCCGGCAGCTTGTGGAATAGCAAACACATTACTTGCTACAATGATGCCCAACTATATGAATGAATGGCACTGGGGTTTTTCGGATGACAGGATATGGGTTATGCCTAGTGATGAGAAAGATGAGCAGATATATGAAATAAGTTAATAGAGATTCTGGAGGTGAGTAAACATGCCAAAAGCAATTATGTGCCCATATTTTTCGGAGCCGGATTTCAGAAATAGAATTAGTTGTGAAGACCGGTTTGTAGTAAAGTTTCCGGACCAAAAGCATAAGAGAAGGTACATCAATGAGTTTTGTGGCAGCATAAAAAACTGGAAACACTGCAAATACGCACAGATATTAAATAAAAAATATGAAGGTGAGGAAGCACAATGACTAGGATATCACAGAAAAGATTCTTAGAGATGGAGCTTGAGAAGTGCCAAGGCAAAATAAAGCGTGACGCTGCAATGATAGAAACACTCAAAAACAACATAAAAGGATATGAAGACCTTACAAAGATATATAACGGCTGCATTGCAGCACTATCAGCACAGGTAGCAGGCGGACAGATTCCTGTTGATGGGGCCATAACGATTCCAAGAGCCGAAATACAGGAAGCAATAAAAAAGCAGGCAGTAGCAACTCATTATGACAAGGAAAGCGATTCGTTTATTATTCAGCTGAAGATAGTAGAAGGAGGGAAGAGTGATGATATCTCTAATGGTGAAGGGGAGGGCATACCCGAAAGTAACAATAACAGCTCATCAGGCGAAGGTGGCGAAATCAAGGAATTATGTACCCAGGACGAAAGAGGAAGCAGCGAAGCTTCAGAGGGTTAGGAACACACTTGCATATCAAGAATTAATTGCATGGCATGTAAAGCAGGCCCTCATGAAAGGAGCAAAGGCCGTTGAGGGATATGCAAAGCTGACAGTTAAAGTATTCTTTGCTCCTGATAAAAAAGGGAAGCTTCCTGAGGACCGTGGAGATTTGGACAACCTTCTAAAGTCTATAACAGATGGGCTCCAATATGGTGGAGCCTTTGCACCAAAGAAGGGCTGCAAGAAAGGCAATGATAAGGCAGTAATCAGATTCGGGGATGGGACAGGCATATATATTGGTCAAGAGGACTATATAGAGCTAACACTTGAAGAACTGGAAGAATTCATAACTGCCGGCAGACGTAAATATGACTGGTCTGATGAAGAGCTAAAAAGGCTAAAAGATACATTTAAAAGGCATGGATGGAAGATGGGCTATTATATGGATTTTGGATGCAGTTATATGACCTGTTATAGGAAGCTAATAGAGCTTGGACTATTAAGTGGTAAGGCATGAGATTTAAATTAATTCTAGGGGGTTTTGTGGATGAATTTGAGAGCGTTTGAAAGGGAGGTTTACAAATGAACGGAGCATGTGAATTTGGAAAATGTGAAATATGTGGAAAAGAGACTTGTTTACAGAGGACTTATTTTAGTTATGACATAAAATGCGAGTGTCACAGTCCAAATCATTTTGAATTAGTGAGACATTGCAAGGATTGTATTCCAACGGAACCAAGGGAAACAAAAGTTATATTTTCTACAGAAAAGTTAAAAGAACATAAATCACTGCAAAACATAATATTAGAGGACGTAATAAAAGAGCGTAAACGTCAAGATACCAAGTGGGGAGAGCAAAATCATAGGATGGAGTTTTGGACAGGAATCTTAGGAGAAGAATATGGGGAACTGTGTGAGGCTATAAACGAAACTGTATTTAATAATGGTTCTGAACAGAGACAAAAAGGTGGGTATGAAAACATGAGGAAAGAGGCAATACATGTTGCTGCTGTAGCAGTAGGATTTCTAGAATGTCTTGAGCGGAATAGAGAGAGATGGAGATTGAGATGGATATAGAAAATGTCGTGAATTAAAGAAAGGAGAAATTGTATGATAGTACATTGCGATATGGAAGATTGTAGATACTTTAAAAGTAGTGAATGTCAGAAAAATGAAATTGATTTGGTTGAGTTAGGATGTAACGATTATATTCAACTAACGGATGAAGAACTTCATCCAGATATTTATTATAAACGATTAAAAGCAGAAAGAGATATAAAAGCCCATCCTGATGATTGGGTAAAGACAAGAGGCAAGAAAATTCAATTTCTAGGCAGAGAGATGTTTGAACGATATGGCAGAATAACAGATGGAAGAACTGGTGCATTAATATGCAATGTAGAAGATATGGAAGAAGTTAATAATCAGAAGGATGAACTTATGAAAAAAATTACTAAAAGCGAGTCTGAAAATGGAATAAGTCCATTATATAAGTAATTCACAATTTGAAAAGAATGCGAATTAAATTTAAGGAGGAAAATTAAAAAATGGGTACTAAAGAGTTGTTTGAATTAATACAGTCAAAATTAATTTTGGATTTAAAGGAAAATGAAGTCGAATGCCCTAACTGCAAAGGCTTAAGGATGATGTACGAAGAAAAGGACGGGAAAGGATATATAACAAATTGTTTAAGATGTTATACGGGGAAATTGTACAAGTGTAACCATTGTGGAAAGGCTTATAAATCTCAATGTGACTGTGAGGGTGCCAACCAAGAAAGGAGATGGACTTTAGAGAAAAAGACACAGGAAAAGTTGAACAAGGCTGAAAAAATCAAGTTTTCTGAGTATGATGGCTATTTATCAAGCCCTGTAAATGAAGAAAGAATTGTTGACAAGGAAGAATTTGAAGAGCAGTATCTTGATGAATTTGACGCCGAAACATCACCGAAATATATATTCGCAATGAAGTCAAGTCTCCACTTCGGATTAGATATTTGTGACGTTATCAACGACAAAACGGAAGATGGATACGAAGATATGTATTCGTTTCTAGACATGAAATCCCCATTGCTACAGCAAGCGCAAGAGCTTTTAGATAAGTGGTACAAAGAAAACGAAAAGCAAATTCTTATTTATAACGAGGATTTCACCGTTTGTGTTGATTTATCAGAACTGTACGAGGCAGGGATAAGACAAAGCGTTGTATGACGCATTCCAAAGGTATTATGAAGTACGCTATAAACTCAGTTGTCATAGCAAATTGGGCAATGGCAGACGCGTACTTACAAAGGGCGTGTGTATCAAATATTATGAAAGAGGTGGACAGGCATGGCAAAGGACAAACAGGCTAACTGTAGATATCTACTTACAAAAGATAGAGCACATTATCCAGAAGGATATTGCCTTAAGAAAGTATCAGCTTTGTATCAAGGAATAAATAGAGACTGTGGACGTGATTGCCTTGGAAGTGTTGCCAAAAGGCATATGAAAGCAGGGAAAGAATCATGAAAACATATAAAGTATATGATTTCAGAGATCCCCGGAGATGGAGAATTGTTAGAGCAAAGTCAGGAGCTCAGGCAAAGAATAAGGCTTCCAAGTGGCTGAAGGTTCCTGTAGAGTATCTGGAAGCAGTGAGACTATAAAAGGGGAAAGCAGAAATCTATTATATTGCTTGATATAAATAAACAGCCAGGATTGAAGAAATATTTCATTCTCTGGCTGTTCTTATGTAACAATATGTCAAAATATGCGAAAAATTATTGTAGGAATTTATCTTTATTTGTAGAAGTAATAAAAAAAGAGGAGATGATATAATGAATTTAATACAACAAGCAAATGATTTAGTGAAATTACAAGAGAAATTGCTTATAAAAGCAGATAAGAGAAACGATGGCTCATACACTATACATAGTTGGATGCAATTGTCTAATGCATTAAATTTATTGAAGGATTTTAGCTTTTTAAATGAGCAAGTTAAGCAAATATTTTCTATAGATGAGGTTGTAGCTATACGAATTAATGATTGGATTGCAAGACCAGAGATATATATGAAGCTATCAGAAAAAATAGATGCATTGAAGAAAACAATTGATTCTTGTGTGAAGTTAATATACGAATATACAAATGATGATTTTAATATAACGGAAGGAAATGGATTATTAAATATAGAAATGCCTAATAGTATAAATATGAAAAAAATGTCGTATATTTGTAATGATTTAGATAAAGTATTTAATCAATGCCCTTTGATAAAAGATGAGGTTAAGTTTATTGGGGTAGAGAAAGGTTCCGTATATTTTGTATTTACTACTACAATAGTATCAATTACTGTAATTGGTACTTTGTTAAAAACTGCTTTAGATGTACAAAGAAGGTTTTATCTAAATGAAATGATGAAAAATAAGTTGGAAACAATGGAAGGTCTTAATGATTCATTAAAATTAATAAAGGAACAGCTTGATAATGAAGTAAAAGAATATTGTAAGCAGAAAGCTAAGCAGATAGCAGAAAGCAAAAATTTAGGAAATGAAGAGATGGAAAGATTAGTACTATCTATAAAAACTCTAAGCAAATTGATTGGAGAAGGGGTACAAATGCAATACGTTCTATATGAGGACCAAAAAGATTCTGATTTTACTTTTCCAAAAGCAGAAGAATACACAAATTTATTTGAGGGTATTAAAATGTTAAAATGAAGCTACTTACTATTAGGCGCTCAATATGAGTGCTTTTTTATTTTGTTATTCATAAAGATTATATTGAGCTCAATAGGGGCTCTTTTTTTTATTCCTACCACCACAAACTACAAAAACACCGCAATGATATACAATGATTCTGAAAGGGGGGTGGGGCATGGCAAAGAAGAAACCCAACTGGGAGAAGATAAAAGCGGAATATACGACAACTAAAACTTCTTACCGCAAATTGGCTGAAAAGTATGACATAAGTTTATCCACCCTCGAAAAACGTGCTAAGCGTGAAAACTGGCAGGCTTCAAAGGATATAATTGGGGGTGAAATTGCCGTAAAAACAGAGGCTAAGTTGATGCAAAAACTCACAGAAAAGATATCAGAGAAAAAAGCAGCCAAAATAGTTGATGCACTGGACACTGAAACCCAGGCTATTTCTCTTCTCAATGCAACAATACTCAAAACCCTCCAGGATGATCAGCAGTTCAACCGGCACCTGGTACAGAGAAAAGAAAAGATCTTCAATCATACCGGCAAGACAAAAGATTCCCCTGCTACTGATGAAAGCACAGAAAGTTGGTGGGTAGAGGAGAAAATATTTGAAGTAGTGGATTCAAAAAGGCTAAAAGACATAGCCTCCGCACTTAATATTGTATCCTCATTGCGTAGGGAACTTGAAGGCGTACTCCCGGAAGCAACTAAGCAGAAACTTGATATTGAGCGTGAGAGACTTCAAATGGATAAGGCAAAGTCAGGTGTATTTGATGATCCGGATGAAGAGAACCAGACCGGCATAGTACAAATGCCAGCTGTAGACATTGAAACCTATGAAAAGGACAAGGCTGCAGAACTCGAACGATTGATTGCACAAAAGAAGGCCGGTGATAATCAGTGAGCAGTATTATAATTCCAAAGAAACAAGTACCACAGAATATAGTTTGGACACCGCAATCAAAGCAAGCTTTATTTATGAGCAGACCTGAATTTGAAGGGCTCTATGGGGGAGCTGCTGGAGGTGGAAAGTCGGATGCACTGCTTATGGAGGGATTAAGACAAGTAGAAGATAGGAACTATAGAGGGATTTTATTCCGTAAGACATTCCCACAGCTTACAGAGTTGATGGACAGGTCCATAGATTTATATAAAAGAGCTTTTCCCAAAGCAAGGTTTAATGATTCAAAGCATGTATGGACATTTTCTACAGGAGCCAAGATATATTTTGCTTCCATACAGCATTCAAAAGACCGTTTCAACTATCAAGGGAAGCAGTTTCAGTATGTAGCCTTTGATGAATTAACACATTTTACAGCTGAAGAATATCTATACCTTTTATCCAGATGCAGACCTAGAGGACCTAATCAGCGCTGTTATGTAAGATCATCGGCTAACCCTGGTGGTATAGGACATGGCCATGTAAAAGGCAGATTTATTACACCGATGCCGCCATTGACTAGAAAATATGAACTGCTAGAGGTGGAAGGCAAGTACATGCTGAGAGACAGAATATTTGTCCCTTCTACAGTATTTGATAATAAGATACTACTACAGAATGACCCCAATTACCTTGCTACACTGGCATTATTGCCTGAAGCTGAAATGAAAGCTCTTTTATATGGAGATTGGGACAGCTTCCAAGGGCAAGTATTCAGTGAATGGAAGAATGACAGGAATCATTATGAGGACCACAAGTGGACACATGTAATAAAACCTTTTCAAATTCCATCAGAATGGCGCAGATATAGAACATTTGACTTTGGATATGCTAGACCTTTTTCAGTTGGATGGTGGGCTATAGATTATGACGGTAGGGCATACCGCTATCGTGAATTATATGGCTGTACAAATCAACCGGACCAAGGTGTGAAATGGGAGCCAACTAAAATAGCCCAGAAGATTAAAGAGATTGAGGACAAATATGAGAAGGGTAATAAGATCATTGGTATAGCAGACCCTTCAATATGGGATAAATCCAGAGGTGAATCTATAGCTGAGATGATGGAGCGCTGTGGAATATATTTCTCTCCAGGAGATAACACAAGAATAGCAGGCAAAATGCAAATTCATTATAGATTTGCTTTTGATGATGAAGGTCATCCGATGATGTATGTATTCGAAACCTGCAAGCACTTCATCAGGACCATGCCAAACCTTGTATATGATGAGCTGGATGTCGAGGACGTAGACACAAAGCAGGAAGACCACATATATGATGAGACTAGATATTTCTGTATGGATAATTTAATACCACCACGCAGAAACGTTGCTTCAAAACCTATTCCATACGACCCTCTCAGCACAGATGAGAGTAAGTTTGATAAATACGGATTCTTTAAATTATAAGGAGGGGAAAACCATGGAAATTAAACTAAATGCGCTAGGTCATACCTTGCAAATAAGTCCTCAGTCTATGAGCAAAATGGATAGAGACACAATTTCCAAGGGCATTGAGATACTGAAAAAGTATAAAAAGGGCAAGGAAAACCTTGAAAGCCGTATTGTAGAAAATGAAAAGTGGTATAAGATGCGGCATTGGGATCTGATAAGGAATAAACAGAAAAACCAGGACCCGGAACCAACTACAGCATGGCTTTTCAATTCACTGGCAAATAAGCATGCTGACGCAATGGACAACTATCCGGAGCCGAATATTCTTCCCAGGGAGCAAACAGACGAGGGGGAAGCTCAAAACCTTTCGGATATCATACCGCTAGTCATTGAAAAGAATAAGTTTGAAGGAACATATAATGATGCATGGTGGTACAAGCTTAAGAATGGTACCTGTGCATATGGAGTGTTCTGGAATAAAGAGCTTGAAAATGGACTTGGCGATATAGATATCCGTTGCCTGGATCTTCTCAATTTGTTTTGGGAGCCAGGGAAGAGAGATATACAGAAGTCCAGAAGCTTTTTTATTGTTGATTTAGTAGATGATGACATATTGGAGGAAGAATATCCGCATCTGAAAGGCAAGCTCCATAACAAGGTTATTGATGTTAAGCAGTATGTTTATGATGATACCGTTGACACCACAGATAAGAGCGTAGTCGTGGATTGGTACTATAAGAAAAAGTATGGAGGCAAATGGATTCTCCATCTTACAAAGTTTGTAGGTGAGAATAAGATATGGAGCTCTGAAGATGATGAACTGTATGCTGAGACCGGCATATATGACCATGGCGAGTATCCGGTCATATTTGATGTACTATTCCCCGAGGAAGGCTCACCATTTGGATTTGGATATATAGATGTCATGAAAAATCCTCAAATGTACATTGATAAGCTGGACCAGATCATAGTAAGAAATGCACTGCAGGCCGGTAAGAAGAGATGGTTTGTCAAAGATAATGGCGGTATAAATGAAAAAGAATATGCAGATTGGAATAATGATTTTGTGCATGTAACAGGCTCTGTAAATGATGACAATATCAAAGAAATACAGGTTAAACCGCTTGATGCTTTCATAGTCCAGCACAGGCAGCAGAAAATAGACGAATTGAAAGAGACTTCCGGGACAAATGATTTCAATAGAGGCAATTCCGGCGGTGGGGTGACAGCAGCTGCAGCTATAGCAGCTCTTCAGGAAGCCGGAAATAAACTGGCTAGAGATATGATAAAAGGAAGCTATAGAGCATTCACTGAAATCACTTATATGTGCATTGAACTTATCAGGCAATTCTATGATGAAGAGCGTAAGTTCCGTATTGAAGGACCCAGTGGAAGACCTCAATATGTATCCTACAGTAATGTAGGGTTAAAGCCTCAGGAGTTACCGCCGGCATATGAGGATGAAGGATTAATGCCAGATCCTGAAATGCTTGCCATGGGACAAACTGTTATGGTACCTGACCCGAATTATGAGCCTAAATACCGTAAACCTGTATTTGATATTAAGGTAAAACCACAGAAGAGTAATCCATTCAGTAGAATGGCACAGAATGAACTTGCCAAAGAACTTTACGGAGCAGGATTTTTTGACCCAACGAGAGCAGATCAGTCGCTTATTGCTCTTGACCTCATGGACTTTGAAGGAAAAGAATCAATCATTGAAAAGATATCCCAAAATCAGACACTTCTTATGCAGTTGCAGCAGATGAAGCAGACCATGGATAAGATGGCCATGGTTATAGAACAGATAACAGGAAGGCCTATGACAGATGGAGATATAGAAGTGCAAAGAAGAGAAGGTAATGTAAAAACGCTGCAAAATACACAGCCAACATATGCTGAGAGAATAGCCCAAAATGCTTCAGTTAATGTGTAAGGAGGATATTATGGTTAATGCATTATTTAAAATCACTCCTGAAGAAATCTCTCTGTCAATGACAGGCCATGCAGACTATAACCCCGGTAATGATATTGTGTGTTCTGCTATTTCAGTCTTGGCATATACTCTTGCTGGTGCTTTGGAGAATATAAAAGCCAATACAAATCTTAATGATTTTGAGTTGCAGCATACGGAAGATGAGGGTGATTTCCTTTGTAAAGTGTCAAAGGTTGAATTATATGCAGAATATAAGATAAAAACCATATTTCAGACCATTTATATAGGTTTAAAACAGATTGAGAACCAGTATCCAGAACATATAAATATCATTTTAGTGGGTGATTTTTCATCATAGACGACAAGTATTTTATATGATGTTATATTTTAAGTGTAATCGCAGGGGAGGCCGGAAGCATTAGTATTTGAAATGATATATAAGAACATGCGGAAACGCATCCCCTGGACGATATACTGACCCACTCGAAAGCGAGCGAATTTTAGGAGGTAATCTTTATGAAGAAATTTATATTGCTCCCGATAAATTTAAAAATATTTGACGGACAGGCTGCAGGAGCACCAGAGGCACCAGCGGCACCGGGGGCACAAACGACTGATACCACAGTTAAGCCTGGGGGCAGTCACCAGGCAGTAAAGGGCGAACAGGTTGTATATGGGAAACAGCCAGAACCGAAACCCAGCGAAGGGGATAAGGGTGCAACCGTAACAGATGGTCAAGCCGCCATTGACCAAATGACACCGACACCGGAAGAGCGAAGAGCTCAGTTTGAACAGCTTATTTCTGAAGAATATAAGGATTTATACACAGAACGCACACAGTCAATCATTGACAAGCGGTTTAAGGAAACCAAAACGCTTGAAACACAGTTAGGAACTCTAAAACCTGCACTTGATATTCTTATGGATAAGTATAATGTAAAGGATCCTTCAAAGCTTACCGAAGCAATCATGAACGATGTAGAATTCCTTGAACAATTAGCAGATGCAAGAGGCATGACGGTAGACCAATTTAAAAGAATGAGACAGCTTGAAGCTGAAAATGAGTCGCTGAGGATTAAAGCTCAAACTGCCGAAGCTCAAAAGAAGATGGATGAGCAGGTTGCCGATTGGTACAAGCAGGCAGACGAATTGAGAGGGACAAAAGAGAAGCCCGGGTTGTATCCTAACTTTGATTTGAGGGCAGAGACACAGAACCCGCAGTTTTTATCTCTTCTAAAATCCGGCATTGACCTAAAAACAGCTTATGAGGTTATTCATATGGACGATATTAAAAGCAATATCGCCAAAACTACTGCAAAGACTGTTGAGAATAATGTAACAGCAAACATTCAGGCAAAAGGCATGCGCCCTGCTGAAAACGGTGTCAATAATAATTCAGGTGTCATAGTTAAAAATGATGTCCGTCAACTAACAAAGCAAGATAGAGCTGAAATAGCCAGAAGAGCTCAAATGGGGCAAACAATTACTTTTTAGCCCAAAAGGGGGTATCTATAATGTTTAAGAAAATATTCACGGCGTTGCCAATAAACCTTAAATTATTTGATAACACGAACGTAACAACACAGACAGGAGAAGGTCAGGATCTGTCGCCAGAGATGAAAACCTATTACTCCGATTATCTGATTGACAATGCTGTTCCTAAGTTGGTTCACGACCAGTTCGGACAGAAGCACCCAATACCTAAAGGCGGTGGCAAGACCATTGAGTTTAGAAAATACTCACCATTGCCAAAGGCCCTTACTCCTTTAACCGAAGGAGTTACACCTTCCGGTAGAAAACTCAATGTATCTGTTATCACTGCAACTGTGGCTCAATATGGAGACTACATAGAGCTTTCAGACATGCTGATGTTGACGGCAATAGACAATAACATGGTTCAGGCAACTAAGCTATTGGGCAATCAGGCCGGAGCAACATTGGACACAATCACTAGAGAGATACTCAACGGAGGCACCAATGTACAGTATGCAAATGCTCAGGTCTTAGCAAGATATAAGCTTGTTGGTGGAGATTCAACGCCAGCAAATAACCACTACTTATCAGTAGCAGCCATCAAAAGGGCAACAAGGACGCTGAAGGTTCAAAATGCAGAGAAGATAGACAATTACTTTGTAGCAATCATTCATCCTGATGCTGCATACGACATAATGAATGACAAAGAATGGATTGACGCTTCTCAGTATGCAGGCTCAACTCAGATATTCGAAGGAGAAATCGGTAAGATTGCAGGAGTCAGATTTGTAGAATCTACTGAGGGCAAAGTATTCCATGCAGCTAACTTAGTTGCTTCAGGTGCAAATGCAAAAAGAAATCTTACAGTCGCAAGTTATCTGAATAAGGTTATTACAATTGATGAAGCGCTGTCGGCAGGAGATGCTGCAGCTTTGATTGGCAGAAAGATAATTGTTAAGGGTTATCAGTATACAGTAGCTGAAGCTGCCGCAGGAGCAGCAGGAGCGGCAACGATAACAATTACAGAAGCTCCAAGCAGCAACCCTGCTGACAACGATGTAATATATCCCGGTGAAGCAGGAGCAGCAGGTAGGGACGTATATTCTACCTTGGTTCTCGGTGAAAATGCTTATGGCACAACCGAAGTAACCGGAGGCGGTTTGCAGCATATAGTTAAGCAGCTTGGTTCTGCCGGATCCGCTGACCCGCTCAACCAAAGGGCAACTGTAGGCTGGAAGGCTACAAAGGTAGCTGAAAGACTTGTAGAAGGCTTCATGACAAGAATAGAAACCGCTTCTACATTTGAAATAGGGGCTAATTAGGGGAGAGGGATATGATCCCCTCCCTTTTACACTCAAAAAGGAGATGATTATGTGATTAATCTTAGACTGTTTGGTAAATCTGATGAAGATAAAAGTAAGGAAACACAGGCTCCCACACTTGATATGGAGGCATATGAGGAAAAACTCAATTGCATACTTGAAGCAGCGCAGAAAAAGGCTGATGAAATAATCGCCGAAGCTGAGAAAAAGGCTGAAAACATTGCAAAACAGAAAGTTACAAAGGCTGCTACTCCTAATGCAGATAAAGAATTTGAAGCATACATGAATGAGAGGGTTCCTGTGTATCTATTCAAAGACAACAACAAGTATAAGGATGATGTGCCTGTTACAGTAAACGGTGAAACCATCCTAATACAGAGAGGAAAACAGGTACAAATACCAAGAAAATTTGCTCTTGTACTGGAAAACTCTCAAATGCAGGATGCATTTGCAGCAGATCATATGACAGCCTTAGCAGACCAGTACAAATCAAAAGAGCCATTCCTGATTTAACAAAGAGAGGGGAAGAGACAAAGCGCTCTTCCCTTTTTTAGAAAGGTGGTGCAGGTATGATACAGAAAGAATTTTATGTTCAACTTCAAGTAAAACAGCAGATTCCAAAGAATGTTGGTACTGTGGTACAGAATGATATAAATGGAAATAGGTTTATTGTCTCTTTAATTGATGGTGTAAATCCGGTTGATATTACAGGATATACAACAATAACATTTACGGTTCTAAAGCCTGATAATACCTACTATGTAGATTCCATAGGCGATAGGATTGTAGTTATTAACCCCAAGAGAGGGGAATTGAGCATTATTTTAGGTACCCAAGCAGTTACAAAGCCAGGGTTATGTCAGGCAGTTATTGAAGTATGGCAGAACAATATCAGGATAACCTCTGCAAAGCTTATTTATTTGGTAATACCGGATATATCATATGGAGCTGATCCAACTTCTGAATCAGATTATCCAGCACTTTTATCACTTATGAGCCAGCTCTCGTCTGCAGAAGGATTGAGAGTAACAGCTGAAGATGGAAGAGTATTGGCAGAGACCGGCAGAGTAAATTCTGAAAATTCAAGGATACAAGCAGAGAATATAAGAGTGGCAAATGAAAATGTAAGGCAGTCACAAGAGGCTATACGCCAAGCCAATGAGGAATTAAGGAAACAACAAGAGACTTATAGGCAGAATAGCATATCAGATATAGAAAATAGATTTTATAATCTGACTGCTGAACAGCAGCAGGACGCAGAGGTAATAGACGCAAGAAAAGGCAAGGCGAGTCTAAGAGCAAAGATTGATGATATTGATTCACAACTGGCAGAAACTCTGGCAGAAACTGTGACAGGTTGGTATAATGGTGTGACAAGTTTCGGAGTGCCTATAGATGGAACGTCAGATGCTGCTATAAAAATTAACAATGCAATAAATACTGTAAGTGTTACTGGTGGTGGGGTTGTGTTCTTGCCGCCAATCAAATACAAGCTTATTTCTTCTCCAATAATAATGAAAAGCGGCGTAATACTGTATGCCCCAAGTGCTACTTTCGATATGTCAGAGGTTAAACTATATAATGGGTCAAAATATGGCATATATGCCTCTGGTACTGTAGGGGATTCAATCTTGCTCGCATCTGATGCGACGAAAGGGAAATACAGCTTCGACCTTGCGTCAGTAATAGGGTTATCCGTAGGGGATTGGGTGCAACTCGCAACACAGGGCGTAAATTATTATCCTTATAAGAGCGGATATGATATGGATCGTGGTGAGATTAAGAGGATTAGAAAAATAGATGGGAATACTGTCACCTTTGAAACTGCAATCTATGATACTTACACAGTGGCGAACGCAGCATTTGTGAAGAAAGTCAACTTTGTCGAGGATATCCAAATTGAAGGTTTGACGGTTATAGGTGACCAAAGTCCAGAATCAGCAGAGTACGGAATCTATCTCAAATACGTTAATGGTTTCAAGATAAAAGATTGCAAGTTGCAAGACCAAGACTACTATTTAATTGGACTTGTTTCATCCATCCGTGGTGAGGTAAATGGTTGTGAACTAAGGGCAACACACTATAATGGTACGCTAGGCAGTATTTTTTACGGAATAGCTGTTGTTAACTGTTGCCAATGGATTCGCATACATCACACCCATGCAGAAAGAGTGAGACATCATACTGTTACAGTCGCATACTCAACTGGGCAAGGACTTTGGGGGCAACCTAGATTTATCAATGTAGATGGCAATATGGCAGTTAATATGATGGCTGGGGACGCAGGTCGTTCATGGGCGTTTGAACATCATGGTGCGGGCGATGCAATCATTTTTGACAGCAATATAATTGACTCATGTTATAGCGGGTTTAACCTTGAAGGCGGCGGCGTTACAATATCTAATAACATCATACGAAACTGGAGAAATAACGCAATTGAAATCGATCTTGATGGAAAAGAATTTAAGGACATAGTGATTATCGGCAATGAGATCAAAGACAGAACGACCGAAACAGGATCAACCGGAATTAATGCTATAACAATGAATTTCACCTCTACAGATGTGATTGAAAATATTAAGATAGCTGACAACATTATGAATTGTGATTTGACTGCGGGGTTTGGAATATCAATTAATTCTGATGCATCACTCGATGCGATAAATTTTGTAGTTTCAGATAATGAGATTAGGAACACATCTGATAATCTCGGAAACAGTTATGCTATCTATGTCAGCAATGTAAATGACATTAAAGTGCGTGACAACGATATTTATGACACCAGACAAGGTATACATGCGGGTGGAGAATCAATGTTAATAGAAGGAAACTCTATTGACATAATAAAAAGTAGAACGTTGACGGGAGGATATGCAATTTATATTGCAAAAAAAGATTGTTGGATTAATGAAAATAAAATTAGAAGAAGTTTTTATGGTGTTACTGTTATAGCAGGACTAACAAATATTATCATTGCTAATAATATAATATATGCCGATAGTGTCACTATATCAGATGCAGGGACAGGAACGACCAAGCAAAACAACATCGAAGTGACGTATTAGAGATATATTGCAAAGCAATTACAAGGCTCAAACATCATAATATAATTATATTTACTTTGAAAGGATAATAATTATGGAGATAAATAATGATGAATTAGAAAAACTTGTACAAGAAATCTTTCAAGTAATACCCTCTTATTACGATAAAAAAGAAGCAGATAAGGTAAAAAAACTGATTTTGGATTTTCTGAATAAGTTGCTAGAGCAAGGGTAATAATTTTGACTTTGCTTCATTTAAGGCTCTGATTATATGACGCTTTAAGTAAATTCTTTGCTGCCCAAAGAAAAAACAGACATCATCCTCATAATCAGAGCTGATAATGATATCACCAATAGACATTAAGTTGCATTTGCCAAATGAGATATTAAATGTAGCTTTTACTTGGTCAGGAATTACGAAATGGTGAGGTAATTCAGGATGGCACAAAGCATCTCTTACAAATTTAATTAGATCAGTAACATCTTTAATTTGGTCAGATATCAACACATCATCTTTGAAATTGATGCGTGTTGCATATTTTCCCGATTTGTACATTAAATCTCTTAAGCAAATAAGCACTTCAATAAAAGCAGCTTTCACAAAAGGATTTCCAATGCTTTGGTTTGAGAAAATGTTAGTAGATATTATTTTTTCTATGCTTGAAATATCTGATTCAATATCAGTTTTACTAAAAAAATCAATATTCATATTTTCACCCCCTTTCTTGTTGTAGTATTTCAATAACATATAGTGGAATCCTTTTATTGTCGAATAAAATCTTATTGAGTTAGAGAGCTTACAGAAGTAGGCTCTTTTTATTTTACCTTCTAAAACGACAACTACCATATGCAAGGCTATACTTTAGATAAAAAGGGGGTGCTCTTATGTCTACAATTCAAGAAATAATAAATCGAGTTGATGAAATAAAACTGAATACATACTCTGAAAACGCAAAGACAACATGGATTAATCAAGTTGAGGGATGGGTAAAGGATAAGATCATACAGACATATGGATATTTTGATATTTCCAGAATCAAAGGGCAGGCTGCCTATGATTTGCCTTCAGGAGTGTCATTTTCAAATATTGTTATGGCTTATATGGACAAATACCCTATTCATAAGCTTGATGCTAGAAGCCATGAAAAGACAGGCTATTTCCTTGGTGCAGATGGCAAAATTAATATATATCCAGAGCCAGGGCAGGACGATACCACTCCAAGGATGAGATTTGTCTATAAGCTATCTCATATACCATATAAATATCCGGAGGATAAAGATGCAGAGCTTTTGGTATCATCACCTTATGATGCTATCTATGAAAATTATGTCTATGCCATGATAGATTGGCACAATAGGGAGTTTTCTGCTTATAACAATACCATGGCCATGTATAACGAATCATGGAGAGAGTTTGCAAACTGGTACAAGCAGAATAATCCTATACCACCTACAAAAGTAAGCAACATATGGTAAGGAGGGGAGATTATGATATTGCCAATGGCAAGAAGCCAAGTTCAAAAGTCTAAAAAGTATCTGATTAATTTCAAAGGATACAATAATAATCCGGTAGTAGAAGAGGGGGAGCTGATAACTATGAAAAACCTCTCCTCCTCCTTCTCTCCTTGTCTTTCTCCCAGAGAATCAAGGGCAGTTGTTGCGACTTATTCAAATCCCAAGGACCTATTTGCAAAAGAAAAGCTTTGCGTAGTCAATGGGACAAGTTTTATGTATGATGGGGCAGTAAAAGGGACGGTTACGTCTGGAGAAAAGAGCTTTGTTTCCATGGGGGATAAGATACTTATGTTCCCCGATAAAAAGTATTATGACACAGTGGAAGATACCTTTGGCTCATTAGAAAAATCTTATGTTTCCGGAGCCGGCAATATTAATTTTGATACGAATACTATCACAACCTCAGGCACAGCTTTTTCAGGATTCAAGGTAGGGGATGGAGTAATTATATCCGGATGTGTTGATTATCCTGCTAATAATAAGACGGTGATCATAAGGGAAATAGAAGATTATATGCTGACTTTTTCAGAAGAGACCTTTGAGCCCGGTTATGAAAGCGGCAATGTCACAATAAAGAGGAAAGTCCCGGATATAGATTTCGCCTGTGAGTATAACAACCGCTGCTGGGGAGTCAAAGGCAATAATGTTTATGCTTCAAAGCTGGGTGATCCTTTTAACTGGAATGTATTTGATGGCCTTGTGACTGACTCATGGGCTGCAGATGTAGGCACCGATGGGGATTTTACAGGCTGCATTGCTCATGCCGGCCATGTGATTTTGTTCAAAGAGTATCATTTGCACAAGGTGTATGGTTATAAGCCTTCTAATTTTCAGATTGTCACATCTGCTGTGCAAGGTGTTCAGGCAGGCAGCAGCAAATCTGCTGTGATAGTCAATGAGACATTATTCTATAAAAGCAGAGCTGGCATCATGCTATATAGTGGTGGAGCTGCCAATTTAGTATCCGAGAAGTTCGGAAATAAGGTGTATTCAAAGGCTGTAGCCGGTACTGATGGCCGTAAGTATTATGTTTCTCTATATGATGGCTCCCAATGGACTTTATTTGTATATGATACCTGGACAGGCATGTGGCATATAGAAGATAACTTCCAGGCAATAGCCTTTGCCTTTCTTGATGGCCATATGTATGGGCTCGCTGATAAAAAGCTGTATAAGTTTAATTCAGGCAATGAAGTTGTGGAATGGGAGGCAGTTACAGAAGAATTTACGGAGGTGGTAAATGAGAAAAAGGGACATAGCATGATAGGCATAAGAGCGGATCTGGATGTAGGGTCAATACTAAATGTCTATGTAAAATCAGATAATGGAGAGTTTCAGCTATTGCGAACTTTGGATACTCCGCAAAAGAGAACCTTTGTTATTGCAGTACAACCGGCCAGGGCAGATATGTTTCAGATTAAGCTTACCGGGGTTGGTAAGTGCAAAGTGTATTCACTTATAAGAGAATTTTATTATGGAAGCGAGGTATAAAAAATGGCATTATTAACTTCTAGCATGCCTAGAATGGATATGACTGATATTCCAAGAGCTGTAAGACGATTAACTGATTATGTATACCAACTTAGAGAAGAGTTAGAGTATGTGGCAATGAATTTGGACAGTGATAATGTGACTGAAATACTCACTAATATAACTAAGGTAAAAAGTGAGGATGGTACAACCGAAATAGTAGGGAATACGCTCAAGCAGACGGATACCAAGAAAACCAGACTCATAATGGGGTATGATAAGGTCCATAAGCAGTTCAAGTTTGAAATGTATGATCCAAATCAAGTAAAAACTATCTATATGGATGAAGATGGTCAGATAAGGCTCAGCGGTAAACCTTTATTGACTATGCATGATGAGCAAAATGTACTCAGGGCAAAGCTTGGATATGATAAGGAGTTAAAACAGTTTGTATTTGAGCTTAATAATGCTGAGGGGGCACATGCTATATATCTGGATGATAATGGAGAGGCTGTATTTGCCGGCAGCATTAATACAAGCAAGAATGCTATTGTAGGAAACAATTTGTATTTAGGTGGAGCAAGCCCGGATACTCCTAAAATGATACGATTCAATGAAGGAGCTTCTATATCAAGCAACAGCAGAAATATCATAATAAGCGCACAGGATACCAGTATAGACAGCTTATCGGCGGGTAATCTTGCGGTAGCTTATTCAGCTAGTTTTAATGGGCCAGTATATGGCCTAGATGCTGCTGGATATGCTACAAAACAATATGTAAATGATAAAATTAATGACTTGAAGGCTTGGGTAGAGGAAAACTTTGTACATGTATAAAAAATGGGGGATTATTCCCCCATTAACTCTTTAAATAGCTCAATATTATAATATGTAACTGCTCCTACATAAAAATATTGTGATTTATCTTTAAAGTTTATTGTTACCTCTTTACCATCTTTTACATAAATAGTATCAGTTACAATAGGTACTTTATAAGTAATATTATGTTTTTTAAACAAATAAAGTTCAGTGACATATAGTTTATCATTATATTTTATTCCCTTATCATATTTAAGACCTTTTTCATCAAAACCCATATCCACATATTCAGCTCCTATAGGAAGTCCAGTTATAGGATCATATTCAATCTTTGAAGCTGTGCTGCTGATGCTTTTGGGCATATTGAACTTAATCTCTATTTTCTTATCCACTTCATTATTTACCACTGTAGCACCTATAAGTTTTGCCACGTCACCTATGGAAACAAATGTCCGACCATTTATATTATAAGATTCAACTTCTACCTGCTGTCCATTTATATAGATAGGGAATTTATTCAGAAATACAGCCAGCGCATCTTCTGCAAAGCCGGTCATGAATATTGTTGATAAAAGTATCAAGCATGTAATAAAGCCGGCGATAAATCTTTTCATTGCTACACCTCCAAACTACTATCATATTCTTGTTAATCTCATTATATACCTATTCAGGTTAATTATACAAGCAAGGACGAACAATTATGGAACAAGTGATATTATATGCTTAAAAAGGGGAGTGGTAATATGTTGACCGCAAAACAGTGTGAGTTTTTATTAAAATTATTGGATGACCAGCCTTTCAAGGGTATAGACACAGCAACGGAGATAGTTGAAATCAGTAAGGCTCTTGAAGAAATGAAGAAATCGTAAGGGGGTGAATTTATATGGCTGTAGGAAAGAAGAAATATGATGATGTGGCGGTCAGGGATTATATAAATTTATATGGCGGCAAGAATTACGGCGTCAAGAATTCAGACATTGATTGGGTGCAGGATACCAGTGAGCCTATAGGCGGCTATGTCACTATAGGCGGGACGAAAGTGGCTTCTCCAACATACGGTGAAGATGGCAGGTCCTATATGAATGAATCCGCTCTCAAAGATGCAATAGATAGATATGCAGTAAATCAGGGAATAAAAAAACCATATGAAGCGATGGAACCTCCAAAGATGCAGGATAGCCCTTATTCTGGTCAAATCGATAGTCTTTTAAATGACATTATGAATACGAAAAGCTTTAGTTATGATCTGGAAAGTGATCCAAGCTTCCAAGCCTATAGGGATGTTTATACAAAGCAGGGAGACAGAGCCTTTACAAATGCTATGGGTGAGGCTGCCGGGCTTACTGGAGGAAGGCTAAATTCATGGGCTATGACGGCAGGATCTCAGGCAAGGGATGTGTATAACGACAGGCTCATGGAGAGGGTGCCTGAGCTTGAAAGGCTTGCTTACGATATGTATATGGGTAATTTGAATCAGAAGATACAAAATCTTAATATGCTGCAATATCAAGACCAGACTGCTTATAACAGACATAGGGATACAGTAGGGGATTATCAGACTGACAGGCAGTTTGAATATGGAGTGGATCGTGACCGAAGAACTGATTATCAAGTAGATAGACAGTTTAATTATGGAGTAGAAAGAGATAAAACCAGAGATGAACAGTGGGGAAAAGAATTTGATTACAAGGTTACAAGGGATAAGGTATTAGATGAACAATGGCTTAAAGAGTTTGACGCAAATGAAAGGCAGAGAATAATTGAAAATGCACAGCGGAATAGGCAGATTTCTGTAACTGAAGCCAATTATTTGCTCAATAAGAGCGAATCCGAGTGGAGCAGGAACCCGGACAATCCGGATAACAGATACAAAGAGGCTCAGATTCAAAGCATGGGTAAAAAAACGAGTTACAAAGATGATCCGGAGTTTGCAGATGATATTGCCTATGTAAACAGCAATAAAGATGAGGCTTACAATGAGCTTATTTCAAATCCAAAAGAATTCATAGACCGGTATGGCTATGATGGATATAAGGAACTTTTAAGAGTTGCAAAACCATCTGCATCTGCCACTGATATTAATAAACTGCTGAACCAGTATGGTATAAGATAGGGGGTGTAATTATGGGAGTGTTTGAAAAGCTTAAAAGCTCTGGAGGGAATTCTTCCAGGGCTAAAGATATTGATGATAAACCTATAGGTATATTCCGCAGAAATAAAATGATGAATGATTACGATAAAGTGGAATCAAATAGACTAAGCAATTACCAAGCAATAGAGGAAAGAAGAGCAGCAGAAGAAAGCGCAGGAATAGGAAGTAAACAATATAATGCCGATGCTCCGATAGTTCAACCTCCTATCACAACAACTGGTGTAAAGAATGACAGGCAGAGATTTAGACCTGCCGTCATAGGTAAGAAAGGAGAAATAAATACTCCTGGGCCTGGAATTGGTGAAGTAATAGGCAAGTCACTTCTAACAGGTATGAATAGGGCAAATATGCAGGCAATAAATGTGCCTAGGATGGTACATAAGGGTATAAGCAAAGCCTGGGATGCTATAACTCCTGATTTTCTATACAAAGAAGAAGAGGATCCATTGACTAAGGTATTGGATAGAGGTGTTGAGCATTTTGAGAAACAGGCAAATGATACAAGACAATCATTAGGAGAGCTAAAGGGTTTTAAGAACTTTTTAAATGCCGGGCTTGAATCATTGCCCACAATATTTATGACTGGTGTTGCAGGTGCCGGGGTGGGCGGAGGGGGCAATGCCTTAGGGCAGTCCGCAAAAATTGCGCCTGAGATAGCAAGGATGATTCCTTTCGGGGCATCTGCCGCCGGTGGATATGCCAGAGATGCAGAAAAGGAAGGAGCTTCTTATACCCAGCAGGTCCTATATGGAACCTTAAGCGGTATTGCTGAGATGGCAACAGAGGCTCCGGTTGTGGAAGGTGTATTGGATACCGTATCTAAACTTGGTGCCGGAGAACTCATTGAAAGCGGTTCAAAGAATTTTATTGGCAAGTATGGAAAGTTAGGCTTAGCATGGCTGTCCAATACTTTGAAGGAAGGCCTACAAGAGGTAATTGTTGAACCTATAACAGGGACCATAAAGAAGATGACATATGATAAGAATACTCCTTTATACGGTGAAGATGGAATAATAGATCCCAAGGGAATGGGCTCTGCCTTTTATGGTGGTGTGGCTATGAGTGTTGTACTTGGAGCGCTAGGTTTACCTGCATATGCTGCTTCAAGGAGACTTATTGAAAATAAGATTGAGACAGGCCAGCCATTAGATAATAAAACTATAGAACAAGCAAAGGTTTTGATGAACCAAGATATAGAAAATCTGGAGGCTAATCAAAATGTTTCAGGAGGAGTATTTTCGAAACTAAAAAATGAAGCCTTAACAGAGGATAATGCAAACAATAATATGCCTTTAAATTCGCCCACAAAACCCCCTATAAACTTAGAAGATGGCATAAGCGATACAAATATATTATCAGACCAGCAGGAGGCAAATCTTCCGCAAAATACTGGAGTATTTGCCAAGCTTAAAAATGTACAAGAGAATATGCCTGATAACCTTTCTTATGATGAAGGTATTGCAGAGAATAAACCTGAAGAAATGCCTTCACAATTTCAAGGAAAAACTCCGGAGAGTGAAAAGCTTGGAATAGTTCCTCCAGGAATGAGGGAATATGCTTCCATAGATAAGGAGTTTACTTATTCGGATCCTGAGCTTGAACAGCAGCATAAGGAGAATAAGCTTAATAAGAAAACACATGTAGAAAAAATATCTGAATGGGCTGATTTGTTTAAACGTCAATTTACTAGGGCCTACAAAGATATAGAACCATCAGCTCAAAATGCAGAGATAATAAAAGAATTGGTAAGGTATCCTAAGATCAAAGCCATGACCGCAGATGAAGCGGCAAGAGTCATAAGGGATATAATCGATAGAGAAGGAGCCTCCCTATCGAATGAGGAATATAACCGCTTTGAAAGATATGTATTTTTAAATGACCTAATGGAAGAGGTAGAGCAAGAGCACACATTACCTGGGCTATGGACCGAGGATAATGTAAAGTTGGAGCATGAACGGCTAAAGGCGGCCTTGAATGATAATATTGTGAATGCGGTAAAGAGAAGAGAACAGCATATGGAGAAAATCAAGGATGATTATATCAAGGCTATGTCTGACATAGGATTCAATGCAGAAGATAGATTTACCCGAAAAAACTATTTCAGGCACCAGGTCCTTGAATACATGAATTCTCAGAAAATAACAGGCTCCGGCAGCAGGGTTAAGGTTAATAAGAATCGTGGTTTCACAAAAAGGAGAGAAGGTACTCATATGGCCATCAATGAGAATTACCTACAGGCAGAATATGAAGTGCTTTCCAATATGCTGAATGACGCTGAAACAGCCAAAATGCTTGCAAGGATAGAAAAGAATTATAGCATCAAAGAGCAGCTAAAGAAGAAAGCGAATGTCTTAAATGAAGAGGCTATTCAGGATATTATTGAACAAGAGAAAAAAACAACACAAATGAGTAAAACTGAAATAATATTGAAAGAGCACAATAAAAACATAGCTATAGGATTTGGAAGGCTGCAGAAGTTAGCAGAGAAGGGAGAGCTTTGGGATGGTAACGGTAAGTATGCCTCAGCTGTTGAATCAATAAGGAAGGGCATACGCAATGTAACGGATGGCGGCAAAGTATTTGACTATGTATCAAAACTTATTAATCAGAAAGATGTATCCGGGCATCTGGATGCCGCCTTAATATTAAAGAATGTGAGCAATCGCAAGAAATTTATACAGACTACTCTAGATAAGAACTTTTCTTCCTGGGAAACTGTTATTCCAGAGGGATATACAATCTGGCAGCCGATAGTTGGAAAGACATTTTTCTCAGCTAACAGCATAACTGATAAACTGGCCGAGGCTCTATTGACAGGATACTTTAAAGATTTAGGAGCATCAGACCTTAAAGTGAGGAAGGTGCTGGCAGTGGGACAGAATTTGAAAGAATATGTTATCCCCGAAGGCATAGCAAAGACATTGGATAGCGTGTATAACTCCACTGTAAAAGATGAAAATGCTGTGAGCAAGATAGTAAGTGTGCCATTAAAGTACTGGAAGGGTTGGGTATTGACGGGTAATCCCAGGCAGGTAATCAAGTATAACATAAGAAATATAACCGGCGATCTTGATGGGCTTATAGCTTCAGGTGGGTTTGGCTCCATGAATCCCAAATATGTTACACGAGCTGTAAAAGAACTGTATGACGCAATGAAATATATGAATTTTAGTCCTGACTTGCTTGAATGGAGAGATAAAGGGGGATTCCAGAGCCTTCTATATGCAAATGAAATTGCAGATGTAAATGATTTGCAGATATTCAGAAAGTACAATAAAGAAGCTAAAGCAAGTGTATTGAGCAAAGTAATACCTATACCCAATACTTACTTTGAGTTTACAAGAAATCTTACTGATTATAGAGAAGGTCTGATGCGATATGCTTCATATCTGTACTTCAAGGACCAAATCAAAGAAAACGGAGGCAAACCAAAAGGTTACGGAGCTTCAAATCCCCAAATAATTGATGGCCTAAAGAGTGTAGAAGATAAAGCTTATCAGCTAAGCAAGGATGCACTAGGAGCATATGATGAAATAACCGAATTTGGACAGGCTATGAGGAAGTATTTAATTCCCTTTTATTCATGGAATGAAGTCAACTTTAAGAGATACAAAAGAATAGTTGAAAATGCTGTCAATGACATTAAGCTACAGCAGGCAGCCGGAGATAAGTTTAAGAAATCCCTTGGCTTATCCGGATATGTTTCAGCTAAAACAGTGCTGCAGCTAGGCAAGATTGCAATAAGGGTAGGAGCGTTGAGCGCTTTGCTTCTGGCCTGGAACAGTATTGTAATGCATGATGAAGAGGAGGAGCTCCCAGAGAGCATAAGAAGTTCTCCGCATATTACGCTTGGAAGAAATGATAAAGGCGAAATCTTATACTTTTCAAGGCTTGGTTCACTCAATGATTTGCTCGAATGGTTTGGCCTTGATACTTTGGTACAGGACGTAAAGAATCTGAAACTAGGCAGAAAAACAGCAGGTGAGCAAGTGTCAGATATGGCAATATCTCCACTTAATAAATTGGTACAAGGATTGGCGCCATTTCTCAAGACTCCTGCAGAGCTTTTGTCAAAACAATCATATTTCCCTGATATAAGAGAACCAAGAAGAATAAGGGATAGGGAAGAGTATATTGCAAGCAGTCTTGGAGTGGGTGAAGAATATAAAAGAATAAAAGGTCTGCCGATAAATGAGTCTTATCTGGAAAGCTGGTACAAGGCTTTTATCTATAAATCTGAACCAAAGAAATCCGCTTATTATAGAATACTCGACCTTAAAGCCAAGTTTGAACAGAAAGAGTTAAAGCAGGCTCCGTCTTATGGTTATAGTGATAACGAAAAGTCAAAGGATCTGTACTATTTCAAATTAAGCCTCAAATATGGAGATAAGAAAGCAGCAGAGAAGTATCTTAAAAAATATTTTATAGAAGATGGTGGCACAACAAAGGGCCTCGCAACAAGTCTCAACACTATGAGCCCAATTTATGGCTTAAATAATGAAGAGCTAGAAAGATTTGTTGTATGGCTCACTCCTGAAGAGCAGAAAGATTTAAAGAAAGCATTGGAGTTTTATGGTGAATTAGTTGGCGAATAGCGCTCATAGACGAGCGCTTTTTATTTTTGTGCTATTATGATGGCGTAATCAAATATGAAGGGGTGATTCTGATGAAAGAATATGCAGGAACAAAGAGTTTACTCGGTATTATAATGACGGTATTTGTTTACCTGTCAGGCTGTTTTAATGAGTTGCTTGTAATCCTCACCATGTTCATAATAATGGACTATATCTTAGGGATTCTGGCAGCATTTAAAACAAAAAAGCAGTTCGACAAAGAGATTGCGATTTGGGGAGCTGTAAAGAAGCTTCTGTATGCTGTAGTATTGGTTATTGGTTTTTCGATAGACTTTATTATTGTTTATTTGTCTCAGAATGCAGGTATTGAACTACCGGTCAAAAGTTTGTTTGGTATAGCTGTAACAGTATATTTAATTGGTACGGAGGGCTTTAGTAATATTCGAAATTTGATGCTTATAGGGGTGCCGTCACCAAAGTTTTTACTGCAATTCTTTGGACTTATTAAGGATCAAGCCGGGAGAATCGTACCTATGCCAAAGGAAGAGGGCGAAGCCTGATGAAGGGTTTAGATTTTAGAACACCATTAAGCACTGCAAAAGCTAAAGAGCTTGCGGATAATGGAATACAGTTTGTATGCCGGTACCTGGTACCTGAAAGGCTTAGGTCAAAGAGAATAACAAAAGCTGAGGCTGAGGCAATAACAGCTGCCGGCATGCAGATTGTAAGCGTATATGAGACAACTGCAGATAGGGCAAAAGGCGGTTCGGAAGCAGGTAGGGCAGATGGAATAGCAGCATTGAAGGAAACTAAGATTGTAGGACAGCCTGTCGGCAGCGCAGTTTATTTTGCAGTGGATTACGATGCTCAACTGGCAGAATATGATATCATAGAAGCATATTTAAGGAATGCATTTGCAGAGCTCCCGGGTTATGCGGTGGGTGTATACGGCTCTTTTGCCATAGTAGAAGAAATGGCAAGGCGCAAAGCATGCACACATTTTTGGCAGACATATGCCTGGTCCCGTGGAAAACTATCAAGCCATGTAAATGTATATCAGTATAAAAACGGTGTAAAAGTGTGCGGCATTACCTGTGACCTGAATGATTCATTCGGTAATGAAGGATGGTGGCAGGTCGCAGAAAAACCGCGTATCACAAAATTACTTAAGGATGGCATGAAGGGTGAAGAGGTTAGGATATTGCAAAACATGCTGAACAGCCTGGGGTATAAGCTTACGGTTGATGGGGATTTCGGCATAATCACTCAAGGAGCTGTCAAAGATTTTCAGAGATCACGTGGACTTGTAGTAGATGGCATAGTAGGGGCCAAAACATGGGCGAAATTATATGAAGGGTAGCTATTTGGCTACTCTTTTTTTATAGCTATTTTATATATAAAAAATGAATAAGCTGCTATTGAACTGATTATAACTCTAGTAGACCAAGGGTCATAAGAACTAAAACCAATTAATATAACAAGAATACTGGCTATAGTTCCCCAAATTGTATTAAATAGAATATCATCTTCATTTATTTGCTTCCCTTTAATATGATCTAACAGTGTAGGTAATGAAACATGGTATATAAAAGTAACAATATATAAGGTTAAATCACTAAAACCTGATTTGCTTGCATAATAAATTGTTGCTGAAGGCGCTAATATAACAAAGTATACAGAAATGCCTACACAAATATTAATAATCTTAACCATAAATGATAACATAAAATAACCCCCTTTTTAATTCATTATACTATATTGTGTTAATATATAAATAAAAAGGAAGTTAAGAAGTTTATATGATGTACAGGAGTGAGTAAAATGACTGTAGTTCAAGAATATAAATTCGGCAATACAAAAGTTTTAATTTGTGATGATTCTTTTAAATCTCCTAAAGAGATAGAACAAATTGAGCAGAGAATTGCCAATATTGTATGGAGATATTTATCAAAAACAGAAAAAGATGATGAAGATTAGTTTAGATAGGAGGCTATATTAGGTGCCTACATAAAAGAAAAAGACCATTTATTTTGGTCTTTTTTTCACTATATGCCCTATCTTATTATTATAAGGGATAACATAATGGCACAGAAGAATTGGCCCACTGGGAGATAATTGCGACTTTGATATATAAAATTATAGAAAGAGCAACTCCAAAGCAGCTGGAGGAAGCAAGCCTGGGAGCTCATTATGTTCAGCACGGCAGGGACCTTTATCCCCATGATGCATCCGGCGTACCATGGACGGCAGCATACATTCAGGCTATTGAAGACCCTATAGCAAATCTGCATGAAGACATGGCAGCAGAAGAAAAAGCCAGAACCACATATGAGCATCTGATCCAATCCACCAATGATAGGGGTGTGATTGAGACCTTAAGCTTTTTAAGAGAGAGAGAAGTCGTTCATTTCCAGAGGTTTGGTGAGACTTTGCGTCTGGTTCAGGAACATTTGGATAGAAAGATGTACTATTAATAAATCCGGCTGAGAAGCCGGATTTATTAATAGTCTGTTACATGAATGCCTATCTTGTTAGCATTTGCATTGATTACTTGATTCCAGAAGTTCATCTAATATTGTTTCGCAATCTACTATGATAGAGCAGATGCAATCCATATCTACAAATTTGAATTTATCATGATAACGGAATACTGCTAAATCACCTATTACCGCTACCAGGCATGCATCTTCCAAAATGCAGTCTTCACAAGTATTTTTTAGTATGGCAGTTACCCTATTCTCATCATCTTTTGCCAATAAGCAGAGAAGCTCTCTTATGCTATCAGGAAAATTCTTTACTCTGAACTCTTTGCATTCTCTTCTGTCGTAATCCTTACATTCTTTTTTGCAGCAGTCTTTACCCATATGCGCTTCACCTCCCAATTGTAGGTGCCCTTCACCTGCTGATTCAGGTGTTGTTCACCTCTAATACCATAATATTTTTTCAGACCTAAAGTGTTACAAGTCTTTTTATAAATTTTGGACTTATTAATAATTATCTATTTTAAATATAGGGGGTTTAAGAAATGAAATTGGGCTTAGTTTTTTCCGGAGGTGGAATCAGAGGGCTTTCTCACATAGGAGCCTTAACTTGTTTGACGGAATATGGATTAAAACCGAAGATGGTTTCAGGCTGCAGTGCAGGAAGCATCATTGCCGGGTTATATGCAGCAGGAATAGCTCCAAAAGATATGGAAATGTTAGCATTGAAGAATATTTCGCAGATCATTGATATAGATTATAAGGGGATATTTAAAGCCATAGGGAATTTTATTGCAAATAAAAATGCAGAAGGAACGTTAAGCGGCTTTATTAAAGGCGATAGGATTGAAAAAACAATAGATAAAATTTTGAATGGTAAAAAGATGCATGAAGCAGATATATTTCTTGCTATACCAGCTGTGGATATCAATAGAGGCAGGACTGTAATGTTTGTCAGCCGGAAGGTGCCCCAAGAGAATGAGAAGGCATTATATATCGATGGGATCAAAATATCGGAGGCCATAAGAGCAAGCATATCAATACCTGTGATATTCTGCCCAAAAAAAATCGGGGATTATTCTCTTGAATTGGTGGATGGAGGATTAGAGGATAATCTGCCCTTTGAAATAATCATGAGCATGGGCGCTGATAAAATATTATGCTATGATCTGGGATATAACGGGCAATTAAAGAAGGGCATAGACAATATTTTTGAGATAGCATCCCAATCTCTAAGTATTTTTAGTTATACAATCACATCATTGAAAAAAGAGAAGTATGGGATTGATGATTTGAGCAGCTTCAGAAAAAGGAATTTGAGGCATGTCAGAAATAAAAAGGAAATACTGATTCTAAATCCCGGTATATATGATGTTTCAATATTGGAGACAAAAAGAGCTCCTGAGATGATAGAAAGGGGATATGAGTTTACAAAAAAATATGCTAATGATATATTGGAATTCATATACGGGTGATACGGGCAGGCTGGCATGAACGCCAAAGCGAATTAATAGATTGACTCAGTTTTTTAAAAACATTATAATTAGAGCAATAGAATATCATTTTTGGTGCCTTAGGCATATATTGAATGCATGAGGTTAAAAGGGAAAGCAGTTAAAACCTGCTGCAGCCCCCGCTACTGTATATGGGATGAAATCCGACTATGCCATTGGGGAACCGAGAAGGCAGGAGAGTAAGATGAACCATGAGCCAGGAAACCTGCCAATTATCGTTTCAACCTTCGGAGGGAGGGGATGATCATCTTTTCATATTCCCACACTGCAGGTGTGGTTTTTTATTTTGATTTAAGGAGAAAGGTTTGAATGAAGGATTTGAATGAAATACTGGAAGGCATAGAAGGAAGCTATGAGCATGCCAAAATTAAAGCAAAAGAAAGATTGGACAATCTGGCGAAACCTTTAGGAAGCTTAGGGCAATTAGAAGAAATCGCAATAAGGCTTTCAGGCATAACAGGCAAGATCAGCAATCCTATGACCAATAAGCAGCTTATAATAATGTCGGCAGATAATGGTGTAGTAGAAGAAGGAGTGAGCAGCTGCCCTCAGAATATAACGGCAATTCAAACGATCAATTTCATAAGAGGGGTTACAGGTGTGGGGGTATTGGCGAAGCATGCAGGAGCCAAGCTCAAGGTTGTTGATATAGGAATCAATGCAGATATTGATTATCCCGGCTTATATAAAAGGAAAATCAGGAAAAGCACATGGAATATGGCCAAAGGCCCTGCCATGACGAGAGAAGAGGGCTTAAAGGCTATAGAGACAGGCATAAATATGGTTGAAGAAGCCTTCCGGGAAGGGGCGCAGGTTTTAGGCACCGGTGAGATGGGGATAGGCAACACGAGCACCTCAAGCGCTATTATAATGGCTTTTACAGGATGCGATGCGGATGAGGTTGTAGGCAAAGGTTCCGGTCTCACGGGAGAAGGTTTTGAAAACAAAAAGAAAATTATAACCCAGGCATTAAAAATCAATAATCCGGACAAAAATGACCCCATAGATGTGCTGTCAAAGGTCGGAGGATTTGATATAGGCGGTATGGCAGGCTGTTTTATTGGGGCTGCATATTATAGATTGCCTGTTTTGATTGATGGCTTGATATCTGCGGCAGCCGCGTTATTGGCATATGAGCTGAATCCTATGACCGCGGATTATATGTTCACTTCTCATTGTTCAGCAGAGCCCGGATATAAGACAATAATAGACATATTAGGATTAAAGCCTATGCTTAATCTGGATATGCGGCTGGGTGAGGGAAGCGGCTGCGCCATAGCTTTCAATATTTTGGAGGCGGCTGATGAAGTGATCACAAACATGGCAACTTTTGAAGAGGCCTCAATAAAAAATGATTATTTAATCGATATAAGGTAGGGATATTTATGGGCAAATGTATTTTGGTTACAGGCGGAGCAAGAAGCGGGAAGAGCAGTTTTTCAGAGAATATGGCAAAAAGCTATGGAGAAAAGGTGATATACATAGCCACTGCCGTAGCCTTTGACAGTGAAATGGAAGACAGGATAAAAAAGCATAAGGAATCCAGATCTAAGGAATGGCGTACCATAGAAGCCTTTAAAGATATTGATGGGATAATACATAAACATGGGGAAGAATATGATTGTTTCTTGCTGGATTGCATCACGGTCATGGTAACCAATCAGATGCTGGAATATTTTAATTATGATATGGAATATGTAAAGATAGAAGATTATAACAGGGCCGAAGAGAGTATAAAAGTTCAGATCGGCAATATGCTGGAGGCCATATCAAAGTCGCCTGCAGATACAATACTTGTCTCAAATGAGGTGGGCTGGGGAATTGTACCGGAAAATCCTGTAGCCAGAGCATTTAGGGATATTTCAGGAAGAATAAATCAGATTATTGGTCAAAAGGCTGATGAGGTATATCTGACAGTATCGGGCATACCCATTAGGATAAAGTGATGCCATGAGAAGTTTAGTTTTAATGATTCAATTTTTTACACGGATACCGATAAAGATTAACATTAATGCAAAGGATGAGGATTTTTCAAATGGTATAGTTTATATGCCTTTTGTAGGGCTTATTGTAGGCTTATTCAATTATGGAATTTATACTTTGGCGAACTCCTTCAGCAATGAAGTATTGGGGATTATATTCTGGTTGATTTCAAATATTTTCATAACCGGAGCTATTCATATAGACGGTCTTGCCGATTCCTGCGACGGTTTGTTTTCTGCGAGGAGCAAGGAAAGAATATTGGAAATAATGAAAGACAGCAGAGTCGGCACCAATGGAGTGATCGGAATAATACTGGATTTTCTATTGAGGTTCGGCATGCTCTACACGCTTTCCCATGGTGCGAAAGCATCCGCTGTTATACTGGCGCCTGTTGCAGCAAAAACCTTTGTTCTTCTATTGTTTGGCATATCAAAATACGCAAGGCCTGATGGTGGCATGGGAGGGCTTTTTTATTCTCATATGTCTTTAAAGCGGCTTATTGCAGGCATACTTTCGGGGACTTTAATAATTTTATTTATTGGTTCATGGAAAATGCTTGCTGTATTAATACCGAGCCTTATCCTTGTTTTGGCCTTCAAAAAAATTGTAGATGATAAGATAGGCGGAATGACCGGAGATACATTGGGTGCAGCAAGCGAGGTGTCTGAAATAAGCTTTATGGCTTCTTTATATTTATTGGAAAGGTTAATATATTCATGGTAACTTTATATTTGATAAGGCATGGTCAAACAGAGCTAAATAAGGCAGGGGTATTCTTAGGCAGCCGGGATGAGGCTTTGAACAGCCTGGGGATGGAGCAGTCAAAAGCCTTAAGAGAGATTATGAAGACCAAGGAGCTGGATTGCATTATCACAAGCCCTTTAAAAAGATGCTATGATACTGCAGCCGTTATTGCTTCCGGAAGAAGCTTGAGCATCAATATTGCAGAGAGATTCAAAGAGATGGATTTTGGCTTATGGGAAGGGATGCATCATAGAGATATAAGCCTGCAATATCCCGAAGAATGGTCTATAGGCGTGAACAGCTGGAAGGATATGCATCCTGCAAAAGGAGAAAGCTTTAGAGATTTTTATGCAAGAGTTTCTGAAGCTGCCCAAGAGCTTTTAGAAATGCAAAAAGGGAAAAAAGTTGCCTTGATAAGTCATGACGGCCCCATGAAGGTCATAGCATCCTTTTTGCTCAATTTAGGTATGGATGGATTTTGGAATTTTCATTTTGAACACGGTAAGTACAGCCAGCTCGAAATAGAAGAAGGCCATTGTACGATAAGAAAAATTAATTCTGTTGAATAGGGAGGATACGATGGAAAATAAATCTATTATGATACAGGGCACCGGCTCATCAGTGGGCAAGAGCATCATATGTGCCGCATTATGCAGGATATTTACACAGGATGGCTATAATGTAAATCCTTTTAAATCTCAAAACATGTCTTCAAACTTTTATATCACCAAGGACGGTCTGGAAATGGCCGTTGCTCAGGCTATGCAAGCGGAAGCATGCAAAAAAGAGCCTTCTGTGGATATGAACCCAATCTTACTTAAGCCTCTAACAGATAGGGGGTCTCAGGTCGTAATATCGGGCAAAGCATTTAGAAGAATGAACGCAGAAGAATATTTCTCTTTTAAGCCCCAATTAAAGGGTAGGGTTGCAGATATTTATGAAGATTTGTCCAAACGCAGCGATATCGTAGTTATTGAGGGAGCCGGAAGTCCGGCGGAAATCAACTTGAAGCGGGAGGATTTTGTAAATATGGGCATGGCTAAGATCGCCAAGGCTCCAGTTGTGCTGGTGGGAGATATAGACAGGGGCGGAGTTTTCGCGTCACTGGCAGGTACGATGCTGCTCCTTGATGAAGATGAGAAGAGAAGGGTCAAAGGAGTTATAATAAATAAATTCAGAGGAAGCTATGAACTGCTGAAGCCAGGTCTGAGAATGCTTGAAGATATAATAAACGTACCGGTTCTCGGTGTTGTTCCCTATTTTGTACATAGCTTTCCTGAAGAAGACAGTTTATGTGACAATTTAAGAGATAAGGGCGATGACAGTACGGATAAAAAAGATCAATTTGATATACTGGCTGATATTGTGAGGGAGAACTTAGATATGGCAAAGGTATATAAAATACTGGAGGAAGGAACTAATGATCAGTATATGGATTGCTAATTTAGCCGACTTAGCTTTTGGAGACCCATACGGCTTTCCTCACCCTGTAAGACTGATAGGCTTATATATATCGGCTTTTGAGAAAATAGCAAGGAGGATCTGCAAAGATGATAAGTCATTAAAGCTTGCAGGGATCTTGCTGACTATATCTACAGTATTTTTCAGCTATATGACTGTCTGGATATTGCTAAGAGCAGCTAATTATATAGGAGAAGGTTTAGAGCTTTTTATAAATACTTTTATATTGTATACATGTCTGGCAGGAAGATGCCTGGCAAAAGAAGCCTCAAAGATAATAACCAGCCTCAAAGGCAATGATATATATGGAAGCAGGAGGCTTCTTTCATACATCGTTGGCAGAGATACGGCTCATATGGATGAAAATGATATTTCCAGGGCTGTAATAGAGACCGTATCAGAAAATACAAGTGATGGAATAATTGCACCGCTTTTTTATATGTTTTTAGGTGGTGCACCTCTTTCAATGGCTTATAAAGCGATAAATACAATGGACTCCATGGTAGGCTATAAGAATGAAAAATATGAATTCTTTGGCTGGGCATCCGCAAGGCTGGATGATATAGCGAATTTTATACCTTCTAGGCTCACTTCCATATTCATGATATGTGGGGCCTTTGTATTGGGACTGGATTGTAAAAACTCGTACAGAATAGTGCTCAGAGACGGCAGCAATCATTTAAGTCCCAATAGCGGATATCCGGAAGCTGCGGCTGCAGGTGCACTTGGAATAAGGCTGGGGGGCCCTAATTTATACTTTGGGAAAATTGTAGCTAAACCAAGCATTGGAGACAAGCTTAAGGATATCGATCGTGAGGATATAGAAAAGATGATCTTCTTGATGTATGCTGCCTGGATAATTTCACTGATCATTTTTTCAATTTTGAATAGTTATTTTACTGGAATAATTTTAAATTAGCCTTGCTCCTGCGGAGCGATTCACCTTAGTGGTCCTGACTGATAAAAGAGTGCGTTGTGAAGGGACTTCAAGTTTGTTGGTTTTGAAGCAACCCTATACAAGCTTACAAACTCTTAGCCTCGGAACTCTGCAATCGTTATCAGTTAGCACAACAGAGATTTACAAACTGCTAATAAAGGGGATTTTACGATGAATTTTCATGGAGGGAATATATATAACTATAAAAGCATCCTATATGACTTTAGTGCTAATATCAATCCTCTCGGGGTGCCTAAAAGCTTTAAGGAAGCCCTGATGGATAACATACATAGTTTTACCCGCTATCCTGATATTCGCTACACTGATTTAAAGGATAATATAAGGCGCTATACAGATGTGCCTAAGAGTGTAAACATTCTTGTAGGAAATGGCGCGGCAGAGATCATATATTCTATTTTGGGAGCCCTTGATGTGCGCAAGCTATTTACAATAGGTCCGACCTTTTCTGAATATAAGAAGGCTGCATTGAATAATAGAATAGAGTATTATGAGATCTTTGCATATGATGAAGATTTTTCAAAAATAGATATTGACTCTTTTATAGATAGTGTTGAAAAAAACACGGCAGCCCTCTTGTGCAATCCCAATAATCCTACCGGTTTTTTAATTGACAGGCTTAAGCTGGAGCAAATTGCTTCAAAGCTTGAAGAAAAGCAATGTATTCTAATTATTGATGAAGCATTTATCGAGTTCACGGATGATTATCCCAATAGCTCTTTTGTTCCAAAGCTTTTGGACTTCTCCAACACTATTGTTATAAGAGCTGCGACAAAGTTTTTTGGCATGCCTGGAATTAGATTGGGCTACGCACTGACCTGCAATGATGGAGCTTATAAGAGAATCAATGATTCACAGCATCCGTGGAATGTAAATACCGGAGCTGTAATAGCTGCGAGTTGTATATTTAGTGATAAAGAATATATTATAAATTCTCATGCATGGATAAAATCCGAGAGAGACTTTCTTTACAAGGGCTTATCTGCTTTTGAAGGTATAGAAACATATCCCTCAAAAGCAAATTTCCATTTGTTAAGAATATCTGATGAGGAGCTTGATGCATATAAGTTGAGTGAAGCGCTGGCATGCCATGGTATACTTATCAGGACGCCAGACGGCTTTTCTTTTCTCACCAACAAGTATTTCAGATTGGCTGTTTTGGATAGATCGGCAAATACTGCCTTGCTTTCGACATTGAGGGGAATTTTACCAAGATAGATAGGGAACTGGGAACATAGTATGCCGGGGGCGGCGTACCCTACTTTTTATTCCTAATTCTTTACTCTTAACTACTAATCCATTCTCTTCAGTGGCTTACGCTTCCTTAAGGTTAATGCCACTGCCAGAGAAATCAAGGATACAGCGGAGATCACTCTATAAAGGGAGAATATGCTGAAGGAATCTATTATGATACCTCCTGCCAGATTGCCTATTAGAGCTCCTAAGCCGAATATCAATGCGGACATCAAGGATATACTGAAGGACCTCGCTCCTACAGGGACCAGACCGCATAAATAGTCTAAGCCTCCTGCCATGAATAATGGAAAAGTAAGTCCCTGCAAGAACTGAATCATTATTATTATGCCGGTATTTTTCCAAAGAGTGCATAAGAAAAAACGAATTGAGAATAATGCCAGAGACAGTAAATATGTATTCAATGAGCCGATTCGGGCAATCAATTTATTTATTACAAAAAAAATAGGAACTTCCGTTATTGCTACTATAAACCAGAGCAGCCCCAGATTCTGTGTGCTTCCTCCTGTTTCTTGAAGAAGCACTCCTATGTAGCTGTTATTGGCTCCGTAAGAAATACTTCCGATTGTAACGGAAAGAAGGAATATCATAAAACCGGTGTTTTTCAGCACTTCTAAAGGTTTTATTTTGCTTTTTTCCTGTCGGGTATTTTCTTCGTGGAAATTCAATTTCGATAGGAAAAGCAATATAAACAGGCTGAATAATGAATATAAATAAAATATTATATCAATGGAGGTTCTGGCAATAACCATGCCTAAAAAGAATGAAGAGAATGCATAGCCTGCAGAGCCCATCAATCTTATTTTCCCATATTTTATATTGCTGTAGTTATGGGCTATCTTATAGCACAAAGAGTCCATCAATGGAAGCAAGCCACTTTGAAAAATAACGAAAAGCACAATGGACAACATGATTCCATAGAATTCATGCGCCAGAGTAAATAAAATTACAGCCAAAGCGCTTATGATCGCTGATATGTAAGCAGCCTTTTTTATGCTTATGTATTTATCCGTTAAATAACCCCATAAGGGTTGAAATAAAATATTTATCGCTGAGTTGAGGGCAAGTACAATGCCTATTTGTATATAGGAAAGACGGCGGTCTTGCAAATAAAGCAGTAAAAATGGGGTATAGCAGGCGAATACCCAATATACCGAAAAAAATAAGAATGACAAATTTCTATTAAGCTTTTTTTCTTCCATAGCATATCACCTCTTGAACGAGACTTCATTCAGTGGCCAAGTCCAGAAATAATTATAACAGATGGCAGTGAAATATAAAATAGGGAGATTATATAATAACTGCGTAAAAAGTATAGCACAAATATTATATTATGATATAATATATAAGGTAAAAACATAAATTTTAGCTTTTTAGGGGGTAAAAATCTTGAACAGGCTATGTGCTTCTATGGATGCAGAGGAAATCCAGTGCAGCAAAATACATTATAACCTGCCGATCAAACAGCTCATCGGCATTGCAGTTGAAAAAGAAGACGGTTATATAGCAAAAAACGGTGCTTTATGCATTAATACAGGCAAATATACAGGGAGGTCACCTAATGATAGATTTATTGTCGACAGCCCATCTGTACACCATCACATAAACTGGAATAAGGCTAATATGCCCATGACTATGGATAATTTCGACAGACTTTGCTCTAAGGTTTTAGATTATATTAAGGAAAAAGAAATATATGTTTTTGATGGGTTTGCTGGAGCAGACAAGGATTACCGTATGCCGGTAAGAGTGATAAATGAATTTGCATATCAGAATCTTTTCTCCCAGCAAATGTTGATAAAGGCTAAGGAAGGGGAACTCAATGATTTTAAACCGGAATTTACCATCATTGTGGCTCCTGACTTTAAAGCCGATCCAAAGGTAGACGGAACAAATTCCGAGGTATTTATTGTACTTAATTTTGATAAAAAGATGGTATTAATTGGCGGAACAAAGTATTGCGGTGAAATAAAGAAATCCGTATTTACAGTGATGAACTACCTGCTGCCCTTTAAGGGTGTTTTGCCCATGCACTGCTCCGCCAATGTTGGACAGGATGGTAAAGTGACATTGTTTTTCGGTTTATCCGGAACAGGAAAAACCACATTATCTGCAGACCATGATAGAAGACTTATAGGCGATGATGAGCATGGATGGACAGATAAAGGCGTATTTAATTTTGAAGGCGGATGCTATGCTAAATGTATAAACCTTTCCCAGGAGAACGAGCCCCAAATATGGAATGCTATCAGGGAAGGTGCTTTACTGGAAAATGTTGTAATAGATAATGCTACCGGAGAGCCTGACTATGATGATGACAGGCATACGGAGAATACCAGAGCTGCATTCCCTGTTGAGCACATTGATAATTCAATACTTGAAGGTATTGGCGGTATACCTAAAACCATAATATTTCTTACTGCAGATGCAACAGGGGTTTTGCCCCCGATATCCAAACTTACCAAGGAGCAGGCCATGTATCATTTCATGTCCGGTTATACCAGCAAGCTGGCAGGTACAGAAAGAGGCATAGTGGATCCAAAAGCTACTTTTTCCACATGCTTTGGTTCACCTTTTATGCTTCTCAGACCTCAAGTTTATGCGAAGCTGTTGGGTGAGAAGATTGACAAATATGATGTAAAAGTATTCTTGGTCAATACCGGTTGGGCAAGCGGTTCATACGGAATAGGAAGCAGAATGAAGCTTAGATATACAAGAGCTATGGTAAGAGCCGCAATGAACGGGCAATTGGATGGGGTAAACTATGCTGTTGATCCTATTTTTGGCCTTGCCATACCAAGAGAATGCCCTAATGTTCCAAATATTGTTTTAAATCCCCCTAATACATGGTATAGCATTGACGAATATTATAGAAAGGCTAATAATCTGGCTGAGAGTTTTAACAGCAACTTCAAGCAATTTAAAGATGTACCTGAAGACATTTTGAATGCAGAGCCGGAAAAAATGCCTGAAGATTATATAGTTTAAGTTCAATAAGATGAGCAATTTGGCTTAATTTAATGGAGCAGCGGATAACTATTTAGCCGCTGCTCATATAATTGTCTTTTCTTATTTCATTTCCTGGATCAAGGCTTCAACCAGAAGAGCTGCTTTTTCTAAGTTGTCAATAGTTATAAATTCCTCAGTACTATGTGAGTTGCTCATTCCGACACCTAGAGTCACAGCTTTAATTCCTGCTTTGTTTAAAATGTTGGTATCGCTGCCGCCGCCTGTAGATTTTGGAGTGTAGATTATATTTGATCTCCTCATTGCAGCCTCGGCAATCTTCAATATAGGGTCGCTGCTGTCGATAGAAAACCCGGTATAACAATCCTGAGTGTCAATCGTCAACTTTGCATTAGCATCGTTGCAGGCATCTTCAAGACATTTAATCATATGGATCACCTGATCATCCAGTTTTTTAGGATCCAGGCTTCTGGCTTCTGCCTCCAAGTTTAAAAGATCACATACTATGTTGGTCGAATGACCTCCGCGTATTATGCCGATATTAGCAGTTGTTTCTTTGTCTATGCGGCCGAGCTTCATACTGCTTATAGCTCTGGATGCTGTTACAATCGCATCTACTCCTTTTTCCGGACTTAGCCCTGCGTGGGCAGCTTTACCGTCTAT
Source organism: Lutispora sp. QWL-02 (assembly GCF_058315355.1). Lineage (NCBI taxonomy): Bacteria > Bacillati > Bacillota > Clostridia > Lutisporales > Lutisporaceae > Lutispora > Lutispora sp. QWL-02. The sequence goes on along the minus strand of NZ_CM177762.1, from coordinate 3,012,163 downwards.
TCTGGCGTTTATTAATTTTTGTGCAGGGCCTTGAACAATGACTGTACCTACGTCGCCGCTGCTGTCAAAAACGAATGCGGTTTTTGATTTTAAAATAGAGTGATCTAGATATTTAGCACCCAGAAGGCCGATTTCTTCACATATTGTAAATACTATTTCAATGTCGCCATGAGATATATCTTTTTCAATCACAGATTTTACTCCCTCAAGAATGCTCGCAATGCCGGCTTTGTCATCTGCTGCTAAAATGGTAGTTCCGTCGCTTGTGATGACATCACCGATTATTTGGGGTTTTATATTAAGCCCCGGGTTTACCGTATCCAGATGGGCTGCAAGCATCATAGCAGGTACATTTTTGTTTCCGGATATTTTAGCTATGAGATTACCGGTATTTGAACCCGCTTTTATATGCGCATCATCAATTATAGTTTCAAAGCCCATTTCTTCCAGCATCGCTTTCAATCTGAGAGCCAAAGCTTTCTCATCTTTACTCACACTGTTGACCTTTACAATATCAAAGAAAGTTGAAATCAAACGTTCTCTATTCAAATCCGTACCTCCTAATTATTATAATTGTCCATATTATAGCATATCAATGGTTCCTTCGGCTTATATGAAATTTTCATATATATATTGAGCTAGACTTCATTCAATGCTAAAGTCAAGCTTTTTAACAGTTTTTGTTCCTATGAATATTATGATAATAAGGTTTAAAAAGAATTCAAAAAGTATTTTAGTTAGGGGTGTTTAGATGACTATTTATGTAGTAAAAAAGGGAGATAGCCTATGGTCCATATCCAGGCAATTTGGCGTCCCTGTAAACACAATTATTGACGCCAACGGTATTGGTGACTTGCCTTTTTTGGTTGTTGGTCAGGCTTTGGTAATACCAGGTGAGTCAACGGTGTATACAATAAAGCCGGGAGACTCTCTATGGAGCGTAGCAAACCAATTCGGTACCACAGCTGCCAGACTTGCAGAATACAATAGAATTTCAAATCCTGCTTTGATTTACCCTGGTTTACAGATTAGAATACCAAGTGAAGATAAAAGGTACGGAAATATAGAAATAAATGCATATGCAGAGCAGGAAGCAGGAGCGAAAGCAGCTCAGGATGTTGCAGAAGTAGCCCCATATCTGACTTATGCAAGTCCTTTCAGCTATCAGGTTAACCCTGATGGGACGCTAAACAACATAAATGACGAAGCTATAATACAGGTAGCAAGAAACAATAGAGTAGCGCCTTTGATGATTGTTACGAATTTTAGAAACGGAAATTTTGATACACAGTTAGCCCATGAAATATTGACAAATGAGAATATACAACAAACTCTAATTGACAATATAATTGCAACTATGAAAAACAAGGGCTATTATGGACTTAATATTGACTTCGAGAGGATAGATCCGAGTGATAGACAGCTTTATAACAATTTTTTAAGGAAAATAACGCCCCAACTTCATAGCAACAATTTTGTTATATCAACTGCATTAGCTCCGAAAACTACTGATGTAACAACGGGAGCTTGGCATGGCGCTCATGATTACAGAGCTCACGGTGAGATAGTTGATTTTGTTATTATCATGACCTATGAATGGGGATGGTCCGGAGGGCCCCCTATGGCAGTTGCACCAATTAATGAGGTAAAGAAAGTTCTGGATTATGCTGTTTCTGTCATACCAAGCAATAAAATAATGATGGGAGCACCTCTATATGGTTATGATTGGTCTCTTCCATATACTCCAGGCGGTCAATGGGCTAAGAGGATAAGTCCTGATGAAGCTGTCAGATTGGCAGGAAGTGTTGGTGCCGAGATCCAATATGATGAAACAGCTCAATCCCCTCATTTTAACTATATTGATAGCAGCGGAGTCAGTCATGAAGTTTGGTTTGAGGATGCAAGGAGCATGGAAGCAAAGAACAAATTGGCTGCAAGCATGGGCTTAAAGGGCATTAGCTACTGGGTATTAGGTGAGCCCTTTGTGCAAAACTGGACATTGCTTGATAGTATGTTCAATATTGTGAAAAAGTTATAGATATAATAAAAAGCATGCATATGTTAAACTTTATAATTAGCTGCGAATGAGGGAAGAGGCGTTAATGTATCTCTGCAGGAATTCTATTGGGAACCTCAATTTAAGTTAACCTATTATTCTGATTTAGTGAAAATCTTCTTGATGGAAAGGCTTACTATTTTTGGTTCCAGACTTATTTCTGCAGAGATATATTTCTGCTCATCATAGAAGGGAATTGATAAAACCTTGTTGAATATACTAAATGTATTAAGTCGCTTTGGAGGATAAAGATGGGTGATGATATGCAGAGGCTGGATAAGGTGCTGGCAAATATGGGATTTGGCAGCAGAAAAGAAGTAAAAAAGCTGATAAAATGCGGAGCAGTAGAAATTGATGATGCTGTTGTGACAGGCGCAGAGATTAAGGTAGATCCTGAAAAGCAAGCAATAAAGGTAAATGGATCTGTAATAAGCTATCGAAAATACGTATATCTAATGATGAATAAGCCCAAGGGCGTCATAACGGCAACTGAAGATACAAGATCGACTACAGTATTGGATTTGATAGATGAAGAGCATCTGAATTTCTCCCCAAGCCCCGTAGGACGGCTGGACAAGGATACAGAAGGCTTGCTCATACTTACAAATGACGGTGGGATGAATCACGGCTTAACTTCCCCCAGAAAGAATATTGACAAGGTATACCTTGCAGAGGTTGCCGGCAGGGTCAGCATGAAAGACGTTGAATTGTTTAGAAAAGGCATAACCTTAAAGGATGGGTACAAAGCTTTGCCTGCTGATTTGGAAATATTGGAGGAGGCTGCAATTTCAAGGGTCAATATTACAGTAAGGGAAGGCAAATATCATCAGGTAAAAAGGATGTTTGAAGCTGTTGATAAAAAGGTAGTCTATCTTAAAAGGCTGAGCATGGGCAATTTGAATTTGGATGAAGCTTTGATGCCGGGCGAGTATAGGGAGTTGACAGATCAAGAAGTAGAAAGATTAAGGTCTCTCATATAGAATATATGGTATTGTATAGAAAATGATTTGTTGATATTATTATATTAGATTTCTATCTAATTTAGGGGGAATTTTTATGCCTATGGAGATTTATGGTGATTTAAGGGCTCCTGAGATAAAGGTCTTTTATTCACCTGTCATAGAATTGGTTTGCGCAGTGCATTTACTTACAGATCCTGCTCATCATCAATATGAGATAAAGTGGGCGGAAGAAATGATATCAATGCTCGGAACAAAAGAACTTGAGGCCTTGGAGAATATAAGGCATTACCCTAATGGAGGCATAGAGTTTCTCAATTATGTGCTTGAAAGCAAAGAGTTGCTGAGTATAGAAAATTTTATTTACTATATTGATAACTCCGATAAAGCGGATTTTTTCTATTATTTGTTAAATGAAAGCATAGACAAGGAAAGAATAAATAAAGCCTTTAACAATAAAAATGAAAGATATAAGATTCAGGAAAAAATTAAATGGATTGTAGAAGAAGATATGCTGATGAATTTCTTCGATAATCCTGAAGAAATAAAGAACAAAGCAGTAGCAATCTTAAAAGCTGTTTATCAAAAGGGATTTCTTGACAGGCTGGATCAAGGAGCGGACAGGCTTGGGGAAGGGGTTTCCTATGTCAATGATTTTATTGGCAAGGATGCTATCGAAGTGGTATTGGAGAAGATCACAGGAAAGCCTAAACGGGTTTTCAGCGGCTATAGGGAATATTACATTATACCATCTTATTTTGTATCGCCCAGGCTTATTAGGATATATTCTGACGATAAGCTTTATGTGGTTTTTGATTGCAGGGTTACACGGGACAAGAAGGAAGCACTGCTGGATGAACTTTCCAGCCTTCTTAAAGTGATAGATGATAAATCCAGGATGGAGATATTAAGGATTTTGGTGAACGGTAAAAGCTATGGTAAAGCTTTGTCGGATATAATAGGGATTTCAACTCCCACTATATCCCATCATCTTGAAGTACTAAAGCAGGCAGGTCTTGTAAAAGAAGAAAAGCTGCGCAATATTAAATATTTCTATGCAGATAAGGATCGGTTAAAAAAAATAATTGATGATATAAATAAATACTTTTTTAATGCAGAGTAATCTATATGGGAAAAACTTTAACATCATTTATATTATTTGCCTTAGCAGCGGGCATTATAGTACCGCCTTTAGGTTATCTTGCAGTATTGGGCTTGCTGATAGCATTCATTGCTTCGGATAGAATCAAAGAATTGTCGAATCCGATTATACAAAACAAGCCTTTCTTTTTGTTAATAGCATCTATATCCCTATCTGCTTTGTTTTCAAAAATTTTTGTATCAAGCGCTGTTTTTTTAGTATTTGTAATTCTGCAGTCTCTTTACTATTCTATGGTACAGTATTATCTAAAGAGTAAAGGCATCAGAAGCTTGTTTAATGTGTTGAATTATATGGCAATAATTACTTCTTTATTCGGCTTGTTCCAGTTTTTAACCGGAAGTTTAGAGATCAATGAGCATTGGACGGGGTATAGTGAATCTTTATCATCATTGACCAGGATTTATTCAACTTTGTATAATCCTAATATTTTTGCGGCTTATTTAGTCATAAATATTTGTTTTATACTGTCCTGGATTATTTATATGGATGATAAGCACTCGAAGTATATTTCTTTGATCCTATGCTCTTTTTGCCTTATACTTACATATTCCAGAGGAGCGTTTATATCCTTAATCGTTGCACTGGTGATAATGTATGCTTTGAAAAAAGACAGCAGATTTATATTATACAGCGCTTCGATGATCATACTTTTTCTGCTGTTCAATAACGGAGCAGGCTATGAAAGAATAAATATTGCAAGAATAAACAATGACAGCAGCAGTGTCTACAGAATTGAGATATGGCGTACCAGTCTTCTTATTTTCATGAAGAATCCTCTTGTCGGCAATGGTATTGGAACGTTATGGTATTCGCTGAGTCAGGCATCCTCAAAGCTTTGGGGTGTTGTTTATCACGCTCATAATATTTTTTTGCATTTTGCGGCAGAAACAGGGATTATCGGATTGGTATCATTTGTTAATATACTTTTTAGCCTGATCCCAGGATCAGTGAAAATCGTTAAAAATACTTTTGATAGCTTGGAAAGGTTTGCAGCTTTAGGTGCGATTGGAAGCAGCATAGCCATTATGATACATGGTTTGATTGACGCCGTTATAGTAGTTCCTACTTTAACGTTGATAATGATGAACTATTATAGTTTAGCGTGTTATGCATCAGGCTTTTTTAAACCTATTACACTTAAAAGCTGATTTGGCTTTATTGTTCCTGTAGCAAGCAGCATAATAGCGTATATAACCGAACCCAATATATAAGAAAGTATCATATTGTATCTGAAATTTGTGTATGAAGTAAGATGAGAATTTGCCAGTGAAATAAATGCTAACATAGGAATGGAGCATAATACTGGTTTTAAAATGCATCTTTTGATATTGACTCTAATTGGAGTGTTTTTATTTATTATCCATAGACATCTCAGTATTACAGATGCCGAACTTATCCCGAAACCAATAGTATAGCCGTAAATATTTAACTTAGGCATTGGTATGAGAAAAATAATACTGGCAACCATTATCATTATATTAAGAATAGTGGATTCTAAAACCTTTCTTTGAAAACCTAAACCGTTCATAATCGCCATTAAGACGAAAAGCCAATATTCCAAAACACATGGAACTGAAGACCAAAAAAGCAGCTTGCCTGCTTGGGGGCAGTTGAACAATACACTGCAAAGCTCTTTTGGAAACAACATAAAGGCAATTGTTGCAGCGAGGCCGATTATGGAAGCTATAGTAAGAGAATCATTATATTTTTTATTCAGTACGGCCCAATTTTTATATGTAAAAGAGAATGCAACTGATGGTATAAGAGTTATTGATAAGGATCCGATTATTATCATGGGGAAATATATTAGAGGTAAAACCATACCGGCCAACTGGCCATATAATGAAAGTGATAATTGTCTGGTAAAGCCTGCCTTTATCAATTGATCCGGTATCAATGCCGCATCCAGCATATCTAAAATTGTATTTACTGCACCGCTCATAGATAAGGGTATAACGATCTTTAGTATATTGCTTATGATAAACATGGCAGAGTCTGTTCTCATAGCTGTTGCAATTATGATTTTTTTCCTTCTATAGGTTATGTAAAGCAGGAACAAGCTGAGCAGTTCTCCTGTCACCATGGCCGTCATAGCTCCTGCACATACAGATTCTATACCATAATCTATAAGATAATTTGTAGTTATTATCAGCACGACAAGCCGGATCAGTTTTTCCGCAATATCAATAAGTGCGGGAATCTTTACTTGTTCGGTGCCGTAAAAATAGCCTTTCAGTACAGCTGCTAAAGCAATAAAGATTATAGCAGGAGAGAATATAATCACTGAATAAAAAGTTCGTTCGTCATTTAAAATACTGTTTGCCAAGAAATCCGCATTAAATGCAATAAGACAGCTGAAAGTTATACTCCATAATCCTGATATCAGAGCAGCTATCTTTATAGTCTTATAAATATTGGAATAATTGTGCTTGGCCTTATTCTCCGCAACCAGCTTAGATATTGAAGTAGAAAGACCGCCAGACACCAACTGGATGAAAAGCATGTAAAGAGGCATGATCAGCTGATAGATTCCCATACCCTCAGCACCTATGGATTTTGATAAGAATATTCTATATATGAAGGATAGTATTCCTGTGATAAGATTTACTAATGTTAGTATGAAGGCACCCTGAAGATAAGTCATATTATCCAATGCCATAAAATTTTCCACCCCTTTCATATATATAATATTTATGGTTCAACAAAAATATTAATGAAATGGGTAAAGAAAAAGCAGCCCTGATGAGCTGCTTCAGAACGATAACTATTTTAACTCTATAACCTCTATAGCTTTCCCATTTAGAAGATTTATTTTTACCTCACTGTTTATGACCAAATCCGTTGGTTCTGCGTCACTATCAAGCATATCAAAGGAAGTGTCTGCAGTAATGTCAAATTTCATCTGTGACTTATCTACTAATAGTGTGATGCTTTTTACTTTCTTGCTTGCAATTTCTATATTTCTAATTTTGCCTTCATAGGTTTCTTCAAAATTAACTGCGTCTATGCGAACTACCCTATTGTTTAATAGTTCAAGGTCTACTTTCATGCCAAATTGTAATTTTGAAAGCTCTGATGCTTCGCCGTCAAGAGTGATATCCGCATTTTCTTCAATAGAATAGGTAGTAAATCTATTTTCATATTTTACCCTTACCTGTTTTTTTGCTGCATCCACTAGCTGGATAATACCTTCAGCATCCTTCACTTCATAATCTGCAGATATTTTAGTCACTAAATCATTTGATATAGTGAGTTTTACCTTCATACCAGATTTTAAATCATCAAGGGCTTTTTCCTTATTGTTGATATATACCGGTGCGTCTTCTGACATTTCATATTTTGTAAGTACGGAATTAGTTCCTGCCTTTATATATATATAGGCACCATCTGTTTTGGAGAAAATTCCACTTGCTGTAGTTGCTTCATCCTTCAAAGCTTCAATGGATTTTTGAACTAAAACATTTCCGTTTTCATCTACAAAGTTTACTCTGAATATATTGTCAAAGCTGTCAAATTTAACAACAGTATAGGGATAAGTCAGTGCTTGAGTTACAGATGAGTATTTATCCGGCTCTGTTTCTTTGACAACTGCTTCAACAATATATTTCCCGTTTAGCTTATATCTTTGAATATCCTCGATTTCTATGTTGTAGCCTCCGGTATTCTTTCTGCCCATGAAGGCTGCAAGATATATAGCATCATTATACTTATAAGCTTTATACCCTTTTGTTGCTCTCGAAGTGTCAATATATTTTTGTATAGAAGCAGGAAGCTTGCTATAGTTTACATCAGTAAAATCTATATCTTCTCTATATTCACTATAGTCATCGTCATCATCATCTGTATAGCCGATTACTTCGATGAATATAACTTGCTTGTCACTGCCAAGTACTACATCAAGAACATCGCCTTCAGATAAATCATATATGTCTGTATATTCGTTGTCCTTATATACTATTACATTATCTATAGTTTTATAGTATACTGTTTTACCATTATATCTCACGGTCAATTTATTATTGATATCATCATAAGACTTAAAGACAACTTTTGCTTCATTTTGATTATCATCATAATTATCAAGGTAGTCGCCGGCTTTGTCGATCAATACTGCAATTTCTGCTCTTGTCAAAGGTTCATTGGGTTTAAACTGTTTGTTTTCGTTGCCTGTCATTATGCCAAGATCATTTATCAAATAAACATAGCCTCTGGATGCTTTAGGAACCGCATCAGCATCTTTGAAATCAAGCTTGCTGTCCATATACTTTTCAGCATCTTTTGCTTTGCCTATCGCTCTTACCAAGTATTTTGCTAATTCATGGCGTTTTATAGGCTGATTCGGATTGAAGCCTTTGATTTCCTCAGGCAGCAAAATACCCTTATCAACGGCTACAAATAGATAACCCCAGCCCCACTGAAGGCCCCACTGTTTTTCATATTGAGTTAGAGATGAATGAATCCTATCATTCTTTTTGGACTCATCTTCATTACCTGTGAGCTTCAATATCAATGTTAAAGCTTCCATATTTGTAACTTTATTTTGGGGCTTATAGCTTTTGTCCGAATAGCCGCTTATGATGCCTTTTGCCCCAAGCTTTTCAATAGCTTTCATTGCCCAGGCCATATTTTCCATATAATCTTTTGAGTCGCAAAATTTGAAGTTTAAATTCCCCGGGTTTAGCTTTGGGTTCTTTGATTTGCTGGTTTTACCCATATTGATAGTCATTTTTCCCTTTACTTCTAGTTTTGCCTTATCACTGTCAGCATAAGCCAGAACAGGAGTCGTAACCGCTGATATAGCTATGGCAGCCGATAAGCATAAGGCTGTAATCTTCATATTTTTCATTGTCAATCTCCTCCTTATTAGTTTTTTTTAACTATTTGCTATACAATACGCAACACAGTATAATTTTAGGTAACAATGTAAATTAGGCTCCAAAATAAAAAAAAAGCCGTATTAATATAATAAGAAGTCGGGTGATGATATTGCTCAAAAATCCATTTAAAAAAGAAAAGGACATTCATGATAGAGTCCTAATGAGTAAAAATGGTGATTTATGTGAAAGAAATGGACTTATACAGGACTATAAGCCTTTTATTATAAATGTAGTAAGTAAAGAGACCGGGAGATTTGTTTCTGATGGTGACAGTGATGAACTGAGCGTAGGCCTGATAGCTTTTAATGAAGCAATAGACAGGTTTGATATTGAAAGATCGAGATCTTTTTTAAGCTTTGCAGAAAGAGTAATAAAGAATAGGCTTATTGATTTCTATAGAAAGGAAAAAAAGAATTTTGATACAATTCCTATCTCATATTTAAATGAGATCTATGAAGGCGAAGATATAGAAGAGAGATTATTTGTAGATAGCAGTCAATGGGAAAACCAAGATGTTTCAGAAGAGATGGAAGATTTTATAAAAAAACTGCATGGCTTCGGGATCTCAATAGAAGATTTGGTTGAAAGCAGTCCAAAGCATTTAGATTCCAGGAAGAATTCAGCAAGAATTGCCTCGCAAATAGTCAAGGACGAAATCCTAATGAAAAAAATTATGGACAGCAGAAAAATCCCGGTTGCAGAGATTGAAAGAAATTTACATATCAGCAGAAAAGTGTTGCATAAAAATAAAAAATTTATTCTGGCTGTATGCCTTATACTGCTGAGCAATAATGAAATAATAAAAGGCTATGTGTATAACTTGCTGAAGGAAGTGGAATAGATGAGAAAAGGCGTGGTAATTAAATTGAACAGGGACAGAGCAACTTTAATGGCTGAAGATTGCACATTTTGCGATATTAAAGCTTTTAAAGGGATGTACCAGGGCATGGAGATATGCTTTAATGACGTGGATATTTTGAAAAGAAGGCTTGTTTTTAGAGCTAATAGATATGTCAATGCTGCATGCTTTATGCTTTTGGTTTTCTGCAGCTATCTTTTCCTCAGCTTCTATCAAGAAAACATAGCTGCATATGCCTATGTAGGTATTGATATCAATCCAAGCATCGAACTTGCCTTGAATAAGAAAGGAATAATTATTGGCAGCAGGGGATTGGATGAGGAAGGTAAAGAATTGCTGGATAAAATAAATATAAAAAAAATGGATGGCGTTGAAGGCGTTAAACAAATAATTGCGAAGACCATCGATATGAATTACCTGGATAAGGATGACAGCAATGAAATAACCTTGTACGCAATTATGGAAAAAGAAAACCATCAAAGCGGGAATGAACTGATAGAAATAATGGAAAATGCTATAAAGGAAGAAGTAGTAGCTCATAGCATAGATGGAAAAATCAATGCATTTGTTTCTGATAAAAAGGTTAAGGATAAAGCTGATAAAATGGGAGTATCAGTAGTGCAGTATATATCTAAAGATGCAAAGTCTGATAAATCAGAAGATAAAGGGGACAAAGCACCTAAAGATAAAAGCGATAAAGGAGACAAAGCATCGAAAGGTAAAAGCGATAAAGGGGACAAAGCATCGAAAGGTAAAAGCGATAAAGGAGACAAAGCACCTAAAGATAAAAGCGATAAAGGAGACAAAGCATCGAAAGGTAAAAGCGATAAAGGAGACAAAGCTGCTAAAGATAAGAAAGAGAAAGATAGCAATAAAAATGACAATGTTAAAAAGAATAAGCCCGATAATCCTGAGGATAATGGGAAAAAGTATGAACTTAATAAAAACAAAGAAAAGGATATAAGCAAACCTAAATTAGAGCAAAAGGATAAGCCTAACAAGCAAGATAATGAAAAAGTAAAGGGCAGCAGCAATAAAGATCCAAAAAATAAAAATTGACAAGTCTAAAGATTTGTGTTAATTTTAGTTAAGTACCTTTAAACTAGTCCAGTGAGGCTGGGAAGGTGATGAATAATTGGCTTACTTATGTTATTATCAACCTTCCAGCTGATGTTGGAAGGTTTTTTGTACTGCCTTTAAACTAGTCCTGTGAGACTAAGAAGGAGGAGAGATTATGAATTTAAAAGGAAGACATCTTATTGATCCGGGAGATTTTTCATTATCAGAGCTGGATTCAGTTTTTAGTCTGGCGGAAAAAATGATTGAAAATGGGGAAGAATTCTCTCAAATATGCAAAGGGAAGATACTCGCAACTTTATTTTATGAGCCAAGCACGAGAACACGTCTAAGCTTTGAGGCAGCTATGCTTAGAATGGGAGGAAAGGTACTTGGCTTTTCTGATGCCAATGTAAGCTCGGCAGCTAAAGGTGAAAGCATGGCAGATACCATAAGGGTTATATCTTCTTATGCTGATATCGCTGTAATAAGACATCCGAAGGAAGGTGCACCGAGATTGGCATCCAAGTATTCCGATATACCTGTGATAAATGGAGGTGACGGAGGACATCAGCATCCAACCCAGACCTTAACGGATCTGCTGACCATAAAGATGCTCAAAGGATCCATATCAGGAAATACTGTGGCTTTCTGCGGTGATTTAAAGTTTGGAAGAACGGTCCACTCTTTGATTAAGACCTTGTCAAGATATTCCGATAATAAATTTATACTTGTTTCACCCAATGAATTGAGACTGCCTGATCATATTAAGCACGTGCTGCAGAATGAAGCACATGCAGAGATATTAGAAACAGAAGACTTAGAAGCCATAATCAACAACATAGATATTCTATATATGACAAGGATTCAAAAAGAAAGATTTTTTAATGAAGCTGATTATGTAAGGCTTAAGGATAGTTATATATTGAACCGAAGCAAGCTCAGGGACTCTAAAAAGGATATGCTGGTAATGCACCCCCTTCCAAGGGTGAATGAAATAAGCTATGACGTCGATGATGATGAGAGAGCTGCTTATTTTAAACAAGCCCGATTTGGCGTATATGCCAGAATGGCACTGATGGCATCACAATTGGGGGTGAATATCAATGCTTAAAGTTGAAAGCATCCATTATGGAATAGTGATCGACCATATAACTCAAGGAAAAGGTAAAAAAATATTTGACAAGCTGAACCTTGGTGAAGCTGATTTCCCTGTGGTGCTGCTTAGAAATGTAACGAGCAGCAAATACGGTAAAAAGGATATCATTAAAATTGAAAACTGCATAGATGTTGATATGACCATATTAGGCCTCATTGATCCAAATGTAACCATAAATATAGTTGAAAATGAAACAATAACTAAAAAGATGAAGGTTGAGATACCAAAGGAAGTCCATGGATTGTTTAAATGTAAAAACCCCCGCTGCATAAGCAATGCGGAGGATAATATCAGCCCGCTTTTCAAATTGGTTAAAGTCAATGGGACAGTAGAGTATTCATGTGAATATTGCGAGGAGCATACGTCCTATATGCTATAAAAGGATATATTTCAATGCAAGCTCGGCTGTATTGACGATTGAGTCTTTGTGAGTCCTTTCATAGGAATGTGACGCATATACTCCCGGTCCTATAAGGCCGAACTTGATATCAAATCCGGATTTTAGGGCAGCACCTGCATCAGAACCGTAGTGAGGATATATATCTACCTTATAATCTATATCATTATCCTTTGCCAGCTTAACAAGGCGGCTTCTAAGGCTAAAGTCATAGGGGCCGCCGCTGTCTTTAGCGCATATTGATACGGCATATTCGGTTGAATTCTGTCCTGTTCCGGGAGCACCCATGTCAAGGCACAATAGCTCTTTAACACTGGGCATAAGACCAAAGCTTGCCCCATGTCCAACCTCTTCATAGTTGGTTATAAGGATTTGCACTGAATTTTCCAGGAATATATCGTTATCAATGATATGCTTGCACAATCCTGCTAAAATAGCAACGCTCGCTTTATCATCCAAATGCCTGGATTTAATAAAACCGCTTTTGGTATATTCAAATCTAGGATCAAAAGTGATAAAATCGCCGACTTCAATGCCCAGCTCAGCTACATCATCAGCAGAAAATACTTTTTCATCGATTACGATTTCCATATTTTCCAAGCTTCTTTCCAAGGTTTTGGAATCCTCATGGATATGTACTGATGGCTTAATTGTATGAATTGTACCTGTGTGCAAAGTGTTTTTGGAAGTGTGGATGAAACAGTTTTCGCATTCAACAGAATCCATGGAATACCCGCCTATAGTTGCAAATGAAATTCTGCCGTTTTCCTTGACTCTTTTTACCATGGCTCCCAGCGTATCCGTATGAGCAGCTAAAGCTTTTTGCGGTGCTGGATTTTTCCCCGGTATCAAGGCTGACAAAGAGCCCTTATTTGTTAAGCTTGTGCCGATACCAAAGGACTTCAGCTCTTCTTCGATCAATGCTATTGCATTTTGAGTAAAACCCGAAGGGCTGGGTGTCTCACATAATTTTTTCATAAAGGATACAATATAGTCAATGTTCATTTTGCATCGCCTCCATTTCTTAACAAAATCATTATAGCATAAAGTAAGAGAAGAGTGGAACCGGATGATTATTCAGAATATTTAGACTTATTTACGAATATATGGTATTATAAAATAAAAGGGGTGATTTATATGAGGTTACCATTACTAAATATAGGCATGTCTAAAACTATCCAAAAGAAAATAACCGAAGAAGACACCGCACTGTATTTCGGCAGCGGCTCCATAAAGGATCTGCTGGCTACGCCCGTACTATCGGCCTTGATGATCGAAGCTGCGGTTTCTGTAGTAGACCCCCTTCTCCCGGACAATTACATCACTATCGGCAAATTTTTAAGCATCGATCATTTCCAGCCGACGGTAAAGGATATGACGGTTACGGTCAATGCTTCCATATCAGAGATTGAAAATAACAGAATCGTTTTCCAACTTAAAGCATACGATGAGCTAGGCGAGATTGGCAGCGGACATCATGAAAGGCATATTGTCAATCATGGCTTGCTCAGAGAAAAGGTCAGCAAGAGAATAGAAGGATTACAGCCTCAACCATAAATATGACAAGATTAAGGGTTATATTTTAAACTCTACTCTAACAACTTTCCCGATTATATTAATATTTTTCTGGTTCGATAGAATGGGCTGATATTCATGATTGTCTGCATAAAGAAGAATATCTTCCTTGTCTAGAAAAGCTATACGCCTGATATAGCATTTGTTTTTCTCCATATATAATATTATATCCCCGTTTCTTATGGAATCTGTGATAAAGACAAGAGCCAGATCACCTTTTGAAATTCTTGAATTAGCCATGGCATTATCCTGTGCAATATAATAAACAAATTCTCCATCGGGAACATTGGCTGCCTTGTTTTGAAAAACCGGCTCATATTTGTAATCCACTATATCATTTTTATTAGGAAAATCCTTTACTGAGGTTATTTTATCAATAACGGGAATCTTTCTGACAGCCTTGGACAATGCTGATGATATGGCATTATCATCCTCAGAAGGTTTTCTATCAGTAATTTTGTGCTTTAGGTTTTTAGGTTCATTTTTTTCATCATCATCTTCAAAGTATTGGGAAAAATATGAGGGTTCAAGCAAGTCAACGCTTATACCAAGGGCTTTAGAAATAGATTCAATAAGCTTTTGATTGGGAATCTTTTTCCCAGACTCAATATCAGCCAAGTATTGTTCAGTAACCCCGGACTTCTTGGCAAGCTCTTTTAAAGACAAATTCTTCTTATTTCTTGTGTTTCTTATATTTGTACCAATGATACTCATCTAAAAGCCTCCATTATTAATGTTGATTCCTCTGCAATCGTTGTTGGTATGAGCAACAGAGATTCACAAATGAGTCATTGCAGTAGACTCAATGTTAAAAAAAACTAATAAGCCATAAAATAAATTTACTTGTAAATGCATATTATTTATATTATCATAATATCACTATAGATGAAAGCTTGGTAAATAATTGTAAACTTTTTGTAACAGCCTGAAACATTATTTATTTTTTTACGTCTATGTAGTATAATAACATAATAAAAATTGAATAATGCTCATACTTTCGCTGAATTCCTTTGAGAGGAAACGGGGGAACCAATAATATGGGGTGAATCCCACTTTTGTGGGTAGGGCCATTCTCTTTCGGTCCGAATCCGTCAGCTAACCTCGTAAGCGTGGGAAGAGGAGGTTTGGGTGTATAAGGTCTATACGCTTTATGAAGTGTATTGAAAAAACCTTAAGCCGTGGATTCCTCCGCGGCTTTTTTTATAGCTCCTGCCTCCCCTGACAATCTTATATTTTACTAATAAATAAAAGGAGGTATAACTATGGTTGTAGTTAACAGAACCAGTGTAGAACTGAATCACTTTATATTGAAAAAGCTTCTAAGAGTGAGGAAAGCAAACAAAAATGATTTGAATGAAATATATGGCATAGCCTGCTCTGTGGGCAGCTCAGAAAAAATATCCGAGCAAGGTTTTTTGGTGGATGATTATAGAGCCAATCCTAAGTTTTATAAGAAGAAGCTATTGAAAGGTATCAACAGCCTTGATCACTTCTATGTTGCTGAATATGATAAGATATATGGTTTTATGATGACATATACGAAAGAGCAATGGCTGGAAGATAATCCGGATTGGCTTGCGGATGTGTATTGGAGACCGGATTTTGATAAAAGCAAGCTGGATAATTTCGTTGTCGTAGATAAAACCGCTATAAAGGCAGATTTGACAGGGCAAGGTATAGGCAGTCTTATTTATACAAGATTATTATCTGATCTAAAAAGTGAGGGTGTCCACAATATTTTCGCGGAGACAATAATAAGTCCCCAACCTAATTTTGCTTCTCTTCAGTTCAGAAAAAAGCAAAAATACAGCCTTGCCGGAATGCGATATGAAAATTATAACGATAATTTATATACAGATCTGATATATCACAAGAAGGTAGAATAATGAATATAATAAAAGCACCCCAAAAGGGGTGCTTTTATTATATTCATTATTCAATTATCTTCCAGACATGCTTCTTTCAGCCTGTTCTATCATCTTCTTAACCATGTTTCCGCCAACTCTTCCGGCATCCCTTGATGCTAAATCACCATTGTAACCTTCCTTAAGGTTTACACCTACTTCAGAAGCTACTTCAAATTTCATTCTATCGAGAGCGGCTGTAGCTTGAGGTACTACTTTACGATTTGTTCTTGCCATTAATATCACCTCCTGCTATTATATTTTACTTTTTTAATTAAAATATTAGTGTTATATTTTGCATACGCTGCTAAGTATTTCTTAGGAAAGTATTTATATTTAAAATAAAAAGTACCATGGCCAAGAAAAAACGATATATTATGCATATTTCCCGATAAATCCTTGAATAATGAAAATAAAGATGAAATAAGGCTCTTTAATTTAAACTATCAGTATGATATAAATAATATATGAAAGTCAAAGAAAGTCAAAGTCAAAGGGGATGAGGATTATGGATATTAACAAGCTGACACAAAAAGCCCAAGAAGCAGTTTTCGAAGCACAGAACCTGGCGATCAAGCTTAGCCATCAATCTATAGATGCAGAGCATTTGCATCTTGTTTTGCTGTCGCAAAAGGATAGCTTGATTTCAAAAATATTGACCAAAATGAATATTCCATTTGATTTTTATTATAAGGATTTAAATGATGAATTATTCAAAATGCCGAAGGTATATGGCAGCAATAGCAATGTTTCAATCACCAGAAGATTTGAAGAAGTATTTATAAAGGCCGAGGAAGAGGCCAAAAAGTTTAAGGATGATTTTATTAGCGTTGAGCATCTTTATTTAGCTATTATAGATGAAAGAAATAGCCCTTCAGAGAGAATAACGAAAAAATATGGTGTAAACAGAGAAAGATTTCTAAAAGAATTGTCCTTGATCAGAAGCAATCAAAGGATCACCAGTCAAAATCCCGAAGAAACCTATGAAGCCCTGGAAAGATTCGGGAGGGATTTGGTTGAAGATGCGAAGAAAGGAAAGCTTGATCCTGTTATCGGGAGGGATTCCGAGATACGGCGCATCATAAGGATACTTTCAAGAAGAACAAAAAATAATCCGATATTGATAGGCGAGCCGGGAGTGGGCAAAACTGCAGTAGCCGAAGGGCTGGCTCAGAGAATTATGAAGGGTGATGTGCCTGAGGGCTTGAAGGGCAAAAGCATATTTTCCCTGGATATGGGAGCGCTTATTGCCGGAGCAAAATATCGCGGAGAGTTTGAAGAAAGGCTGAAAGCAGTTTTAAAAGAGATTGAGGGTTCCAATGGCAGGATAATACTTTTTATTGATGAGATACACAATATCGTTGGAGCGGGCAAGACAGAAGGCGCTATGGATGCCGGGAACCTTTTGAAGCCTATGCTTGCAAGGGGCGAGCTCCATTGCATAGGTGCGACAACCATGGATGAATATAGGAAATATATAGAGAAGGATGCCGCGTTGGAGAGGAGATTTCAACCCGTTGTGGTTGATCCTCCTACAGTAGAAGATACCATATCGATTCTAAGGGGATTGAAAGAAAAGTTTGAGATACATCATGGAGTCAGGATACAGGATAATGCTTTAATATCCGCTGCAGTTTTATCAAACAGATATATAAGCGACAGATTCCTGCCTGATAAGGCAATCGACTTGGTAGATGAAGCAGCAGCTATGCTTAGGACAGAGATTGACAGCATGCCTGCGGAGCTCGATGAAATAATGAGAAGAATAATGCAGCTTGAGATAGAGAGGGAAGCATTAAAAAAGGAAGATGACAAACAGTCCATGGAAAGACTAGAAATGCTGAATAAGGAGCTCTCGGATCTGAAGGGCCGAAGCGATGTTATGAAAGCACAGTGGGAACTGGAAAAAGCGGGTATTAAAAGCATAAGGGAAACAAAAAAAGAAATTGAAAGTGTTAAAGCTCAGATAGAAAAAGCTGAGCTGGAATATGATTTAAACAAGGTAGCTGAACTTAAGTATGGCAAGCTCACAGCCCTGGAAAGAAAGCTGAATGAAGAAAAGCTCAAGCTGGAGGGTTTGCAAAAAGGAGAGCAGCTCCTGAAAGAAGAAGTGACAGATGATGAGATATCGGAAATAATTTCAAAATGGACCGGAATTCCGGTGACCAGGCTTATGGAGAATGAGAAAGATAAGCTCCTGCGATTGGATGAAGTGCTGCATGAAAGGGTTATCGGCCAGGATGAGGCCGTATCCGCAGTAGCAGATGCGGTGATCAGGGCGCGAAGCGGCCTGAAGGACCCAAGGAAGCCTATAGGATCATTTATATTTTTAGGACCTACAGGAGTGGGTAAGACGGAGTTGGCAAGAACCTTGGCTCAAGCACTGTTTGATACCGAAGATAATATGGTCCGTATAGATATGTCCGAATACATGGAGAAGCATACCGTATCCAGACTTATAGGAGCTCCTCCCGGCTATATAGGATATGATGAAGGCGGGCAGCTGACAGAAGCGGTGAGAAGAAAGCCTTATACCGTAATACTATTTGATGAGATCGAAAAAGCCCATCACGATGTTTTTAACATCCTGCTGCAGATACTGGATGATGGAAGAGTTACCGACAGTCACGGTCATGTGGTTGATTTCAAGAATACGGTCATCATAATGACCTCAAATATCGGCAGCTCACATCTGCTGGAAGGCATAGGCAAAAAAGGAGCATTGGATGATAAGATACAGGATGCTGTTGTAGCTGAGATGAAAAAGTATTTCCGGCCTGAGTTTTTAAATAGAGTTGATGATATAGTATTCTTTAAGCCCTTAAGCAAAGATGAGATATTAAAAATAATCGATTTGCAGTTTGACCGCATTGCTCAGCGCTTGAAGGACAGAGAGATAGAAATCCGATTGAGCGAAGATGCCAAGAATTTGATTCTTGAAAATGCATACGATCCTATATATGGAGCAAGGCCTATAAAGAGGTATTTGCAAAAGAGCATCGAAACATTTATAGGCAGGGCATTGATTTCCGGCGAAATTGCAGAAGGTCAAAAGGTATTGATCAGCAGGGACGGAGATAAACTGAATTTCAAAAAGCTGTAAGGCTGCTTCAGGCAAAGATCATCTCCACTGGATATATTCTGGCAGAGATGATTTTTCCTTCCTTCTATATGATATAATTCAAAATATATGGATTAATACAATACTGTTTGGAGGGGATAATATGAGTACCATAATAAAAAATCAAGAGTCATTGGAATGGATTAGGAATTCTAAGCATAGGGATGTATTCCTTAGGCATCTGACCACTTCCAAAGAAAATGACAGATTGTCAGCTCATATAGTTAGAATAGAAAAGGGTGGAGAAATTGTGCCTCATACCCACGAAATACTTGAGGTGTTTTATATAATGAAAGGTGAAGGCCTAGCTCTGGCAAATAGAGAAAGAGTAAAGACTGCAGCCGGAGATTGCATTATAGCCCATCCGGGAGAAGAGCATGGGCTTATTAACACAGGTGAAGGGGAAATACTTTTATATTCAGTGTTTTCACCGGCGAATTGTTGATTAAGGCGGAGATCAAATGAAGGATATAAGGATCACTGAAAATGAAGCAGGCCAAAGGCTGGATCGATTCCTAAGGAAGCTGTTGAAAAAAGCATCCTTGAGTGAAATATACAAAGACATAAGAACAGGCAAGATAAAAGTAAACGGCAAGAGATCCAGGGAAGCCAATATGCTTGCTGTTGGAGACATAGTTACTTTGAGCAATATTGATATGGGAGTCGAGCCCCTGTTCAAAAAGAAGGATACCAAATGCGGAGATATCAAAATAGTTTATGAGGATGAAAATATTATAATCGTTGATAAGCCTGCCGGACTGCTAAGCCATCCTCAAAGCGCCCAGGATAAGGATACGCTTATATACAGGGTACAGCACTATTTAGAATCTGCTGAAGGGTTCAGCACCTCCCCAACCTTTTCGCCGGCTATATGCAACAGGTTGGATAGAAATACTGCAGGTTTGGTTATCGCTGCAAAAAATTACAAAAGCCTCAAAGCCGTCAACGAGATGATAAGGGAGAGAAGCCTAAGAAAGCTTTATCTGTGTGCCGTAAAGGGCATTACGGAAGTAAATGGGGAAATAATAGGCCTGCTGGAAAAGGATGAAAGCAGCAGAAAAACATTTTTAGCAAGGGAAGAGGATGATAGAGGGAAGGAAGCCAGAACGTATTATGAGAAAAAGTGTGATAATGGTGAATACTCCTTGCTCTTGGTCGAACTGGTCACGGGGAGATTCCATCAAATAAGGGCTCATCTATCAAATATCGGCCATCCTGTAATAGGCGACGCCAAATATGGAGATAAAAGGGTCAATGAATATTTTAAGAAGAGGTTTGGGCTGAACCATCAACTTCTACTGGCTCATATATTAAATTTCAATAATCCTCCTCAAGAGCTTCAATACTTAAAAAACAAGACATGGCACAGCAGCATGCCGCAAGAATATGAAGCAATAATTAAGCATCTCTTCGGCCAGCGAACACTATAGGAAGACGGAACATTACAGAGGACTTCATATAAAGTCAATATCCTATCTCGAATAAATAGGGATTAATGGCTATTGGGAGCTATAACAACGGCTATGGAAGGCTGAGCACCGAGAAAAGATTCTAAAAATAGTATATAATTAATCTATAAAGTGAATTAAATGCTTTCAGAATTTCGGAGGTGTTTATCAAGGTTGAAAGGCATTTTATTATTATCAAAGTCGGATTTAAAGCGAGGTGTTATGATGAAGGATAATAATAAAGCATTACTTTCAAAACCGGAAGCCTACCAGAACATAATCAGACTATTAAAGCTACAAGAGCGGTTGTCTTCTGACGAGACATTGAAGCATGCAAAGCAGATGCAAAATGGAAGTAAGAGCTGTACAGCAGTTAATCCAATAATTTAAGATAAAAAGCAGATGATTTATCTGCTTTTTATCTTTTTGCCTTGTACATTTTATGATATATGTATTAGAATTATTATGGTTGATTATATAGTGAATTTATCCTATTAGGGAATAGGGGAAGTCTATATGAAAAAAAATATACCATACTTTCAGTGCGTGGCTGTAATAGTAACTTTGAGCGTTTCTCTGATTCTTAATATATTTGTTTTTAATAAACCATTGTATTTTGGACTTATTATAGGGTTAATTGCATCATTTATTGTTGGAATTATTAACGGATATAATATAAGGACATTGATCAATTTTGCATATGCAGGTCTGAAAAAAAGCTCCAAGGTATTGATCATGCTATCAATGATAGCTATGCTGATAGGCATATGGAAAGTCGGCGGTGTAATACCTGCTATGCTGTATTACAGCTTTGGAATGATAAATGAGAGGATATTTCTTGTATCGTCATTTATTATATCCTCAGCAATATCTATGCTCATGGGAACTTCTACCGGTACGGTGAGCACTGTGGGTATCGTATTGATCGGATTAGGAAGTGCAATGAATATACCGCTTCCCGCTATAGCCGGCACCATAATATCCGGAGCCTTTTTTGGGGATAGGACCTCGCCTATCTCAAGTGTTTTCAATCTTGTTTCAACCATGACCGAAACAAGCCCCCATGAAAATTCGAAGTATTTTATGAAAACTATATCTATAGGAGCGGTGTTAAGCATTATTTTTTATTTTGTCATAGGGCTGAATTATACAGGCATGAACTCTAATGCTCATAATATTATAGATTATAAAAATTTGATGACTCAATATGCCAACATATCGCCTCTGCTTTTGATACCTCCTGTAATATTGATAGTTTTCTATGTCTTTAAGCTTACGGCCTTATATACAATGGCAGCATCAGTGGCTATTGGAACAATTTTCTCCATTGTTTATCAGCGGATTTCTGCTATTGAAGTGGTAAAGGCGGCAGTTATGGGATTCCATCCCTCAATGCCTGCCGAATATAGCGTTGTTCTGGCCGGAGGAGGACTTGTTTCCTTTAAAACCATGTTCATTGTGCTTGTTTGTGCCACCTCATTAAACGGAGTATTTGAAGGGACCAAAATGGTAGAAACCTTGATTGAGCCCATATTGAAGAAGATTAAAACATCAAGAGAGCTTATGCTCTTTACCATAGGGTTTAGTATTGTTTCCGCATTGTTTATGTGCAATCAAGTGATATCAATAATAGTACCATCAGGAGTGTTGATGCAGAGATATAAAGATATGGGAATTGACAAAAAAGAATTTGCCAGATTGCTTTCAGACTCAGGAGTCATGGTGAGCTCCATAATACCATGGAATGTTGCGGCTTTAACGCCGGCATCCATCATGGGGGTATCGGTAATAAGCTATTTGCCCTATGCATTTTTATCATATATCATGCCTATAATATCAGCAGTAAGCATACTATTTTTTCAAAATAATAGTTTAGCATTTAAAAGAGGGAATATGAATGAAGAATCACATAGTTAAGTTAGGTATGAGCAAAAAAACATTGATAGCATATTTGAAGGAAGATATGTATTTATCCTCAAGAAGAGCTAAGGCCTTAATGGATAAGGGTATTCAAATTAACGGAAAAAAAGCATATGGAGATTCGCGGCTGAAAGACGGCGATCTCCTTATCATTGAAGAAGAGGACCTGCAAAAAGATAATATAGTTCCGCAGAAAATGGAGATTAGCATCTTGTATGAAGATGATGATATATTAGCAGTTGACAAACCGCCTTATATGGTAGTTCATCCAACCAAAAATCACAAGGGAGAAACTCTGGCAAATGGCTTGAGATACTATTTCGATGAGAATAATATAAATGAGCCTGTGAGGTTTTTTAACAGGATTGATATGAATACTTCAGGAATAGTTATTATACCAAAAAGTTCTCAAATACACAGCCTTATGGATAGATATTCTGCCGATAGCCTTGAAAAGAAATATTTGGCGGTGGTTTCGGGTATACCAAAGAATAAAAAAGGCAGGATAGAATCTTTTGTAAGCGATCATCCGGATGAGGTCGGCAAAAGATATATATCTGATGAGGGAAAATTTGCAGTTACTGAATATGAGGTATTAGAAGCCTATACTTCTGCATCGCTTTTAGCCATATCTATAAAAACCGGGAGAACTCATCAAATAAGGGTTCATTTGAGCGGCCTGGGACATCCTATATTAGGCGACATCCTATATGGAGGAGACGATGATAGAATAAAGAGACAGGCTCTTCATGCCTCTGAACTCAGTTTCACCCATCCGGTCAAAAATGAGCGTATAGTTATTAAATCCCAGCTTCCTTCGGATATTTTGCTGCTGCTGAAAGGGCTTAAGGAGGCTTTATTAAATTGAAGGATCATAATGAATATATCATTGATGAACAATATTCAGGCAGATGCATAAAGGATTTTCTGATAAATAAATTAGGAGTTTCCCATAGGAACTTGGTCAATATGAAAAGGAATTCGTCTATACTATTAAACGGCGAAGCAGCCTATGTCAATGCAAAGCTTACAATGGGCGACAGGCTTGAGGTTTTTTTAGTGGACAAGGAATCAGAAAATATTTTACCGGAAGCTTTTGATCTGGATATAATTTATGAAGATGATTATATTATTGCTGTAAATAAAGAAGCGGGAATGCCGGTGCATCCTACAAAGGGGCATTTTACCGGAACAGTTGCCAATGCTTTGGTATACTACTGGCGGAATAAGCGGAAAGATATTAAGATAAGACCTATAAACAGGCTTGACAAAGATACATCAGGGCTTGTACTTTTTGCAAAAAATTCTCATGTTCAATATATGATGTCCAAAGAGAAATTTTCATTTCATAAGGAGTATATTGCTATTGCCGAGGGCTTGATTGAAAAGGAAGCAGATATCATCGACTTGCCTATTAAGAGAGAAAGCTATCACACTATAAGGCGCATAATAAGCAAGGACGGGCAAAGAGCAGTTACTTCTTATGAGGTGATAAAAAAGAGTGAAGCAGCAACTTTGCTGAGGATCAACCTTATCACAGGGCGCACACATCAGATAAGAGTCCACATGTCTTATTCGGGTCACCCCCTGTTAGGCGATGAGTTATACGGGGGCAGCAGAGAGATAATACAAAGGCAGGCGCTCCATGCTGAAAAGATTTTTTTTATTCACCCCGCAATAGGATCAGATATTGAGCTGCATGCCAAAATACCTGAAGATATGATGCTGCTATGTGATATATTGGGCTTTTAGCCTTTACAGGATATTTTGCAGTGTAAAGGATTCTTTCTCAGGTATATGCTTTACCAGCAGCTTTAATATAGATAATTTTGATAAGGCTTGAGTTTTGTCCCTGCTTATTAAAAAAGATTCCAGCTCGGAAATATGGATGTCAAGATTATCTATCTCCAAGTGGTCAATGAGCATTGGCCAGACCTTTTTATATTTTTTCCACTGATTATGGAGCTTATCACCTTTTTCACCGGCATCATCCCATTTTTCAGACATTATATCGCTTTCCATTTCCAGTACAAAATCATATAATATTTCTGCATCCTTTTTAAGCATATTTATTGTAAATATGCCTGAGCCTATTATTGCCAGTGTCAGTATGATCGTATATAATAATGGTTTCATTTATCATCATCACCTTTTGTTTTGTCCTTTAGTTGAAACATAAACTTGTTGTCTTGGGAGATATAAGCAAATAAAACATCATCGGAGGATCTTATGTTGCTGTTATCCAGCTGCTTTGCCAACCAATTTTTATCATGGCCTGCTATAGAAAGATTTTGTAAATTTATATGACCGTCTATGATCAATGATATGGGCAGACCTTCATATGCGGCATTTATATTTAGGTCCTCCCTGATCACCGGCTTTTTATTAGTCTTAAGAATTACGCTGATTTGTCCCCCTGTTTCCAGCAGGGCATATTCTACATCATTTATATCGCTTACATCCTTTAACCTAAGCTGCTCCATCAGATCGTCAATGTTGAATCTCTGTTTTCTCAATTCATTTTCAAGTATTTTCCCTTTTTCAACCACTATGCTGGGCTTGCCAGATATAAACCTTCTGGCTGGCTGACTTTTTAAGGATATGTAAGATAGCAATGCCTCACAGATAAATAAAGTGAGAATTGGTATTATGCCTGTAAGCAGGGGTATGCCCACATTGCCCATAGGGATTGCTGCCAGATCAGCTATGACTAAGGCTACAACCAGCTCTGAAGGCTGAAGCTGTCCTATTTGTCTTTTACCCATCAGCCTCATTATCAATACTATTAAAAAATATAGAATTATAGTTCTAACAAAAACGATCAGCATTATAAAGCACCTCATCTTCAACACGGGACTCGACTAACATATACATTTTAACCTGATAACAGATTTATATTCATATCAATCAAAGCAATAAGCCTCCGGCTAAGCCGGAGGCTTATCAAACTCAAGACAAGGTATCCTTTGATATATCATGCAAGGCTTCTCCGGCTTCATCCGCATACATGCCTTCGACAGCCAAGTCTCCGATAGCTATTATGCCTACAAGGCTGTCACCGTCAACAACGGGTAGCCTGCGTATCTGTTTTTTGGACATTATATCGGCTGCTTCATGGACTTCAGTGTCTGAGCAGACGGTTTCTATATCTCTCGTCATAACATTAGATATTTTCTGGCTTGAGTCCTGGCCTTGTGCTACAGAACGGAGCACAATATCTCTGTCAGTAATGATTCCCACTAATTTGTTGTTTTCAAGGACAGGGACAGATCCAATATCCATTGTATTCATTATGTTTGCAGCGTCTTTTATGGTCGCATCCGATGAAATAGTTCTTACATCGCGGCTCATAAGCTCTCTGATTTTCAAATCAATCACCCTTTCAATAGTAGTCTGAATATATTTTTTCCATTAGAATTTTAAATAAATGTATAAAAAAATAGTTTAAATTGAAACATTTTCTATGAAAATATTGTATTCTTTATACATGGAGGTGATGGCGTGAACGATCAAATTAGCAAAGAACTGCTTTTATCCTGTAAGAAAAGAGACAAGCAGGCATTTTCAGAGCTGTGCAAATCATACGAAAGATATCTTTTCACATTATGCTTCAGATATGCAGGAAATGAACATGATGCATTGGATTTAGTACAGGAAATATATATAAAAATTTTTAGATTTATTGATAAATACAATATCGACAAACCCTTTCATCCATGGATCAGAAAGGTTGCGGTTAATACCTGCCTGAATTTTATAAGAGAGATTAAAAGCAATGTCATATCCCTAAACGCCGTAGCCAATAATAATGTGCCTCTTGAGGAAATATTGCCTTCATGTGAGGATTTGGAATATAGGATAGAAAAGATAGAGTTGAAAAAGACCATTGAGAAGCTGTTAAAAGAATTGACACCACGGCAAAGAATGGTCATATCATTAAGATACTATGAAGATTTGACGTATAAGGATATCGCTTTAACTTTGGATCAGCCGATAGGAACGGTTAAAACAGATCTGTACAGAGCACGAAATGCTTTGAAAGAGTATTTATCCGGAGAAATGGAGGTATGAATATGGAGTGTAAATTTGATACATCACTGCTGCAGGCATTGATTGATGATAATATCGAACCCTTGGAACTGATTTTTCTATCTGAACATTTAAAAGTATGCAAAAGCTGTATGGATGAACTGAAAATGCTTTATTCTATTGATCAAAGCCTTAAATCTCTGTTCAATGAAGATAATGAATATACGGATAAACTCTCGTCAAAAACTGAACTGGTGATAGATAACCTGTTTGCACAATTAGAAGAAGAAAAGAAGCTGAAGGATATTGTCAAGGATTCTGCGAAACTGAATGGTTTAATTATTGAAAACTCATCAAGATTTCTTGAATTTATACCTGGAATGCCATTGCTGAGAAGAATGGGAATAAGTTATATGAGAAGAATGAGAATAAGCTATAAAAATAGGATAATGAGTTATGCAATACCTCATAGAAGAAAATCACAATGAGGAGGGGAAAAATTTGATTTTGCTGACTTTTTTGTTAAAGCTGCTTCTTTCGTTGGTATTATTATTTTTTGTAATAACTGCGGTTTTGTTGCTGGTGCCTTTTTATTATCATATGGATTTGGCATATAATAAAGGTATGGCCTTAGATCTGAAAGTAAAATGGGCTAAGAGGTTCTGCTTAAATGGTATCTATAATAGTGACGCTGGATTTGTAACAAAGCTTTTTATATTCGGCAGGGAAATAACAATAAAGCCCAAAAATAAAGCAAAGCAGAAAAAAGAGCAAAAAGACAAAGCAGGTGAATATAAAAAGCATAAAAAACGAAAATTCAAGATCAATGATATTATGGATAAGTATTTTCTTGAAGAATTAATAGTATTTCTAAAAAAAATACTTATAGCCATTAAGCCGGAGCAGTTAAGAATAAAGCTTCTCTATGGATTTGACGATCCTTTTGTTACAGGTTCCGTTTCAGGGATTGTTTATTTCTTAGAGAGCATTTTCCCTAACGCAGATTGTGATATCAGCCCTGTGTTTGATGAAGTAACTGCTGATTTTGAAATGGTTGTCAGCGGTAAACTCACCCTTGGTACATTTATGGTTGAATTGATCAGATTTTTATTTAAAAAAGATGTAAGAAATAAATTAAAAAATTTAATCAAAGCTGAAACTTTTAGCTAGGTATATGTGTAAATATTAATGAGATAAAGATTGAGAGGAGAGAAAAAAATGGATAATAAATTACCCATTGACAACAGTTTGGAGCTAGTATTCAATAAGCTTGAAAATTTCTTAAAAACTGAGACAGTAATAGGTGAACCCATTGCGATTGGTGAAATTACCTTGATTCCCATTATCACAGTTTCTTTTGGCTGCAGCGGCGGTTCCGGCCAGGGCAAAGACTCAAAGGGTTCTGATGGCGCAGGCGGCGGGCTTGGAGTCGGAGCTAAAGTATCACCCGATGCCATGCTGGTCATTAAGGATGGAGACGTCAGTGTCTTACCCATAAAACAAAAGCATAATTTGGAAAAACTTATTGATATGGTACCGGAATTAATAAAAAAGATAGACTTAAAGAAAGCAAATAAAAACTGCTGCAGTGATACTTCTGAAGAAGAGCAGAAAGAAGAATAAGCCCGTTAGGGCTTTTCTTTTATTGAACAGAATTTTGTGATATTCTAATGATGGAAGCGGGGTTAGTATATTATGGACATGATCAAGGCTTTGAATATTGATATAAATAAAAGGCATCTGATTTCCATTGTAGGTGCCGGAGGGAAGACCACTCTACTCTATAATCTGTCAGAAGAATTGAAACAGTTCAATAAAAAAATATTATTATCTACTACTACTCATATATACATACCGCCAAAAGAAATTAATAATGATTTGATCATAAGCAAGGATAGGAAAGCTTTGCTAAGATATGTTGAAGCCATTAGAGATAAAGGAATTTATGTGATGGGGAAGGAAATCACAAATGAAAATAAAATAAAGGGCATAGATATTCATCTTGCAGATGAGTTATATAATACTGGTGTCTTTGACTTTATGCTGTTCGAAGCCGACGGAGGGAAAAAGAAACCAATAAAGGCGCCGGCAGAGTGGGAACCGGCAGTGCCGCAATCAACTACGGTATTGATTGGAGTGATCGGCTTGGATTCACTGGGCAGGGCTGCGGGGGAAGAAACAGTTCACAGACCGGATGAGTTTTGCATCATCTGCGGATGCCGCCCTGGTGATAAAATTGACACGATCATGTTAGCCAAACTGATCAGGCACCCTCAAGGATTGTTTAAAAACGCACCTGATAATGCAAATAAGATAGTTCTGCTTAATAAAGCGGATAATTCCGGTTTAAGAGAAGCAGGATTAAAAATAAAAAGCATGGCAGAAGATGAAAATATCGGGTTTGTCATTGCTTCACTTAGAAATAAGATGTATTGGATGTGATTGATATTATAACGGGTATTATACTTGCTGCCGGAAGTTCGAAGCGTATGGGAAAACAAAAGCTGATATTGCCTTTGAAAAACAGCACGATAGTTGAAAATGCAGTAGAGACGGTTAAAAGCTGTAAAGCATTTTGGGAGATACTTGTGGTTTATCATTCTGAAGAAGTGATGGACAGGATCAAAAAATATGATGTGAAAGCTGTCTATAATGCAAGAGCAGAATTCGGTCAGAGCACTTCGGTAATTGAAGGAATAAAAAATTCTGATCCGGATGCAAAGGCTTATATGTTCATAGCAGGAGACCAACCTTTTATGACCAAAGATATTATCGAAGCGCTTATAAATGCTTGGAAGAAAAATCAAAATTCCATAATTGTACCTTGCTATGACGGAAAAAAAGGAATGCCCACAATATTCCCCGTGGAATTCAAACAAGAGCTTATGAACATCACAGGTGATACCGGAGGAAGAACGATTATACAAGGCAATTCCGACAGGGTGATGTTTGTTGACTTTTATGGCACAATGGCAGGATTTGACATCGATACCCCTGAAGAATATAATGAGACGCTGAAAATAATATAGGTATTGATTAAATCCCTTTTATAATGATATAATATAATTTGAAATCTAATGGGCGGTTAGCTCAGCTGGTTAGAGTGCCACGTTGACATCGTGGAGGTCGTTGGTTCGATCCCAATACCGCCCACCAAAGCATGAAATCATAAGCATTAAAAATTGCGGTGTTATGCACCGCAATTTTTGAATAATAAGCCATTCTTATTTTAGATTTTCAGGATTTAAGCCTTCCAGTTCTTTTAGTACAAACAGGCCGTTTTTCCGCACCAGCACATCGTCAAACCATATTTCTCCGCCGCCGTATTCAGGAGTTTGAATGAATACCAAATCCCAATGCACAGCAGACTTGTTTCCGTTGAAACAATCATCGTAAGAGCTGCCGGGGGTAAAATGGAAGCTTCCCATAATCTTTTCATCAAAGAGGGTATCCTTCATCGGCTTTGTTATATACGGGTTTACACCTATGGCAAACTCACCCACATAGCGAGCGCCTTCATCGGTATCAAATATTCTGTTTATTCTTTCGGTGTCGTTTGCTGTTGCTTTTATGATTTTTCCCTTTGAAAATTCCAGCTTGATGTTCTCGTATGTAAAGCCTTGATATTCTGAAGGGGTATTATAGGTTATATATCCTTCGACTGAATCCTTTACTGGGGCAGTATAAACCTCTCCGTCAGGAATGTTGGCTTCGCCTGAACATTTAATTGCAGGCAGATTCTTTATAGAGAAGCTTAAATCCGTATCTTTGCCTCTAATTTTGACTTTATCGGTTTTATCCATTAACTCCTTCAAAGGATTCATCGCCTTATCCATGTTTGAATAGTCAAGGCAGCAAACATCAAAGAAAAAGTCCTCAAACCTTTCCATGCTCATGCCGGCCATTTGAGCCATAGCATGGCTTGGATACCTCATAACGCACCATTTGGTATGGGGAACTCTTATGTCCGAATGAACGGGCTTCGACCAATTTTTCATATAGATGCTCAGCTTATCTTCCGGGATGTCCGACCATTCTGAGGAATTGAGCGCACCTCTGATAGCTATGTAAGCATGCATTTTTTTCATTCTGTCGGCTTCAAAGGATGATAGAGCAAGCATATGTTCTTTACTTGTGTTCATGATCAGATCCTTCATAAGCTTTCTGCTCTTAATTGAAAGAAATGGGTTGGCCCCCGCCCTATAGCATTCTCTGATAAGCTCTGAAGCCAATTCATCGCCTGAATCAAATAGCTCAATGAGAAGATTTTCACCGGGCTTTATGCTTACTGAGTAATTTATTAGATTTTTTGCTAATTGAGATATTCTAGGATCTTTCAAGTTCTCTCCTCCAATTCGATTGCACTTTTATATTAATCAAATTATATCATAATATAATATAGGTATATAGAATATTCCTGTGGAAAACATATAATTATCACATGTAACAGCTACGATTGGGGTTGAAAAAATGAGCGTTGTTGAAAAAGTATATGGAAGAAGCTTTAAAACTATACTATGGTTTGCTGTACCTTTTAAGAAATATTTTGTTCAGACTTTTTGCCAGGTTCATATGTTTATCAATAAGCGGGCCTTAGAAATACTAAAAAATGACGGTTATAGGGAAGCTTATGAATTTTTCCTACAATATCTGGATGAAATAAATAAAGGTGTTTATTGGGCAGATCAGGATTTCAGAAGCAGAGAGCATTTTTATAATCCATATACGCATAGAGGCTTATACGGATGCAAAAACTCAAGGCAAAGATTCGCGCGTTATTATGGCTGCGCCAAGGTATATTGGGAATCGGGGGATAAAGAGATGGCCATGACTTATCTTGGAGCAGCGGTGCACCTTATACAGGATTCCACAGTGCCGCAGCACGGTGATATATATTTATTGAAAAGCCATAGACGTTTTGAACAATGGATTAAAGCAGTCCATGATAGTTTTGAAAATTACGCAGCTTCTCAAGGCGGTATATATCTTGAGAATCCATATGACTATATCGAAAGGAACGCTAAGGATGCGATTGCAATATATAGAAGATATTCTCTGATCGCGTGTAGACGGGACAGGTTTTATAGGATTGCAGGCCAGATATTTCCGATGGCTCAAAGAACCACAGCGGGATGCTTTCTAAATTTTTATAAGGAAGTTGGAGAAAAAATCTAAGGCGCCTGTATGGCGCCAAATAATTATTTAAGCATGGAAAATACATATACAAAGCGAGTGGCATGTTCCTGTTCATCTGTTATAATCTCGAAAAGCATATCTCTGTGCTTTTTTGAGTTCAGCATGGAGCGTATATCTCTGTATAGTTCCACAGCCTCTAGCTCACCATTGATGCTGCTTTTGACAGCATCAATATAGTTTTCGTATTTTTCTACTTGAGGGATAGGAATTTCTATAGTTCTGCCCGTTAAATCCCTATATATTTTTTGAAACATCCTGTAGTGCTTTCCTTCATCCTCATGGGCAAAGCGTACCTGATCCGCTATTTCTCTGCTTGGTGCTGCCTCCATCATCATTTTGTATTTAAGGTAATCATGCCTTTCGTCTTTCAT
Organism: Lutispora sp. QWL-02; assembly: GCF_058315355.1. Lineage (NCBI taxonomy): Bacteria > Bacillati > Bacillota > Clostridia > Lutisporales > Lutisporaceae > Lutispora > Lutispora sp. QWL-02. The sequence continues at coordinate 2,980,074 of NZ_CM177762.1, read as the reverse complement.
AGCTTCCCTGAGCAAGTCCAAAAGTTTGCTGTTGTCATCATAATTATCCATATACCATATGGCCCCCTTAAAGAATCATTAGTATATTATATGAAGTTATATAGAAAAGTTTACTTTACGTGCTTATTTTCACAAACTCATCCAGCGGAAAGGACATCAGCCTTTCTTCAGCACCGCCCTTTGGGTCTTTTATTGAAAACAGGATATGCTTGCCTTGCTCCAGGCCGCCCAGCATATCTGCATCAAATATTTCAAACCTTATATATTTAAGCTTCTGTTTCACATCCATAGAGATTAGCTCAGGCATATGACTGGCTATATTTTTTTCATTCTTCAAAAAGCTGCTGACTTGCCCCTTGATTGCTGCGCTGTTGAACCTGTGGATACAAGCCGGCATGTTGGTTCCGATTGACTTAAAGTAGTCAAATTTTAATAATTCATTGAATAAGCAAGATCTCCCTATTATTTTTAATGCGAAACCGTATAAAAGCTCATAATGGTCAGATATTTTTAAAGATCTGCTAAACCCATCGTTATCAACATAATAAGCACCTAAAGCTTTAAAAAATTGAAAAGGGTTAATATTGTGCTCTTCAATCAGATATGAAAGGCTCTTGCTAAATCTAGCCGAGTTGTGGAATATTTCTACCAGCTCTTCTATAATTTTTAACTCCAATATATCCTTATAACTTACTTCTTTTGTTGACAAGACCTCATAGGGAGGGTGAGCATTATACAAAATACCGTATTTATCAGCGGCCTGTCTCAGCCCAGAACCTCTGAGCAGCTTCAAAAAGCCAAGCTGAAGCATATTGGATTTCAGATAATAAACGTCGTTAAAGGATTTTTCGAAGCTTTTTATGTCCTCGCAAGGCAGTCCTGCGATGAGGTCCAAATGCACATGGCAGTTACCTATATCAATGAGCTTTGTTATGTTGTATCTTATACTCTCGAAGCTTTCCGTCCTGCTTATAGTTTCAAGTGTATCATCATTTGTAGACTGAACTCCTATTTCAAACTGGAAAATTCCTTTTGGTGCCTTTTTTACCATATCTAAAAAATCAGAGTCTATAAGCTTGGCGGAGATTTCAAAATGAAAATTAGTATTGCCCTTTTTACTGAGTATGTAGTCCATTATTTTGAGACATCTTTCCTTGCTGCAGTTAAAAGTCCGATCTACGAGCTTAACCTGCCTAACATGGTTTTCTATAAATATATTTATATCATTATAAACTCTCTCCAGAGAAAAATATCTTACACCCGTCTCCAAAGAAGAGAGGCAATATTGGCATTTAAACGGGCAGCCTCTTGAGGTTTCATAATAAAGTATTTTATTCTCCAGGCCGTCAAAAGAAACATATGGGAAAGGTAGCCGGTCAAGGTCGGATATGGGATTTCGCAGCTTGTTTATATGGATGATTCCATTTTTATTGCATGCAAGGCCATCTATATTTTGAGCGGACTCACGCCCCGATTTGAGACGAGACGCAAATTCATAGAAAGTTTCTTCGCCTTCCCCAAAGATAATGTAATCAATCCAAGGGTTTTCTTTCATAGTGGATTCGACATCGTAAGAGACTTCCGGCCCTCCCAATACGATTATGGAATCCGGCATTACTTTTTTCAGGCTTGATCCCAGCTTCATCACCAATTCCCTGTTCCATATATAGCACGAGAAAGCCATTACATCACTATTGCTCAAATATATTTTTTTTATTATGCTGTCAAAGCTGTCGTTTATGCTGAATTCTAATATATATGCTTTTATATTTTTGTTTTGAAGATAGCTGCTTAAGTATCTTACTGCCAGATTAGAGTGTATAAATTTAGAATTTAAAGCTATGAGAGAGAGCTTTTGTATATCCATAGTACGCCTCCGTTTAAAATTGATATAATATTAATTATAACAGTAATTTTAATAATTATGATCGCTAGACCGCAGGCAATCGTCTTTATACTGCTCCATGTTTAAAAAAGTCATAATTTTTATCTTAAATAAGAATACTGTCAATGTATAAAAGTATATCACATGGTTGCTAATAGAGGATAATTTGTTAGAATGTAATTAATATTGCGAGGTGAGAGTATATGGATAAGCGAGAAATCAGCAGGATACTGGAAGAAATAGGGCTTATGCTGGAGATAAAGGGTGATAATCCGTTCAAAATCAAGGCCTATGTGAACGGGGCAAGAATTTTGGAAATGCTGGAAGGAGAACTGGATGATTATATTGAAGATGATAAAATAGTAGGAATAAAAGGAATAGGAGAGGCCCTGTCGGGAAAAATCATTGAGCTTCACAGAACAGGAAGACTGGAGTTTTATGAAAACCTAAAAAACAGCATACCGCCGGGAATTTTTGATATTTTAAAGATCCAAGGCATAGGGCCCAAGAAAGCGAAGATGCTGTATGAAAAATTGGGTATAGAAACCGTTGGCGAGCTTGAATACGCCTGCATGGAGAATCGCTTGCTGAGCTTGGAGGGTTTCGGTGAAAAAACTCAAAGCAAGATACTGAAAGGTATACAGGACATAAAGAGATTCAGCGGACAGTATCTTTATGGATACGTCATAGAAGATGCGGAATCCATAAAGGATAAACTTCTTAAATCTCCTTTGGTCATCCGATGTGATATAGCAGGAAGCTTAAGGAGAAAGAAAGAAGTGGTAAAGGATATAGATATCCTGGCAAGCACAAATCAGCCATTGAAGCTTATGGATTATTTTACTGCTTTTGAAGAGATAGGTGAGGTCGTATCTAAGGGAGAAACAAAGACTTCGGTAAGGCTGAAAAAAGGGATAATGATGGATTTGAGGGTAGTGGAGGATGTTCAATTTCCCTACGCACTGCACCATTTTACAGGCAGTAAGGAACATAATACGGCTTTAAGGCATAGGGCCAAAGCTGAGGGAATTAAAATAAATGAGTATGGTTTATTTCAAAATGATAATTTGATTGATTGCAAAACTGAGACTGAGGTTTATAATGCCCTGGGGCTGAGTTTTATTCCGCCTGAGCTGAGAGAAAATACTGGTGAGATTGAGATGGCGGAAAAAAGAAGTTTGCCTGATTTAGTAATTTATGAGGATTTGAAAGGAGCATTTCATATACATACCTCCTATAGCGACGGCTCTTCGGGAATAGCTCAAATGGCAGATGCGGCAAAAAGAATGGGCCTTAGCTATATAGGGATATCAGATCATAGCCGTTCGGCATTTTATGCGAATGGCTTAAAAGAAGATGACATAAGGAGGCAGATTGAAGAAATTGATGAATATAACTTTAAGTCCAAAGACTTCAAAATATTTAAAGGGGTTGAGTCAGATATTTTGCCGGATGGTTCTTTAGATTACAGCGATGAGATATTATCCTTGTTTGATTTTGTTATTGCATCTGTCCACTCAAACCTGGGCATGGAGAAGGACAAGATGACCGCTAGAATAATAAATGCTATAAAAAACAAGCATACTACTATTATAGGGCACATTACAGGAAGGATTCTTCTGGCTCGTGAGGCGTCAGATATGGATATTTATTCAATTATAGATTCTGTGGCTGATAACGACAAAATCATTGAAATAAATTGCGATCCGCATAGGCTTGATCTGGATTGGAGATACATAAAATATGCAAAATCCAGGGGTGTAAAATTTGCAATAAATCCTGATGCACATAGCGTAGAAGGCATGAAAAATATCAAGCTTGGTGTAGGGATTGCACGTAAAGGATGGCTTGAATCAAAAGATATAATAAATTGCATGGAATGCAGTGAATTGGGGGATTATTTTGAAAAACAAAAACGATAAGCCTTTATTGGTCATGGAGAAGCTGGCAGAGCTTTATCCTGAAGCTAAATGCGAATTAAGCTTCGAAAATACTTTTCAACTGTTGGTAGCAACGATGCTAAGTGCTCAATCGACAGATAAAAAGGTTAATGAAGTTACATCAGAACTCTTCAAGCACTATAAAACACCTGATGGCTTTTTAACAATGAATCACCATCAATTAGAGGAAAAAATAAAAAAAATTGGGCTTTACAGGAATAAAGCCAAGAACATACTGAACATGTGCAGCATTCTGGTCAGTGATCATAATGGAGAAGTTCCCGGTAATATGGAAGATTTGATTTCTCTGCCTGGGGTCGGAAGAAAGACTGCCAATGTTGTATTGAGCAATGGCTTCGGTGTCCCTGCCATAGCTGTGGATACTCATGTATTCAGGGTATCTAACAGAATAGGCTTAGCTGACAGCAAGAATGTGGACGAAACAGAAAAGCAGCTTATGAGCTCTTTGCCAAAGGACATCTGGTCATTAGCTCATCATCTTTTGATATGGCATGGAAGAAGAATATGCGATGCTAAAAAACCAAAATGTGAAATATGCAATATCAAGGACATTTGTGATTATTATAACAAAGAAAAACGGTAATTGAGAAAGGAAATTTGCATTTAGATGCAATAGATGCGTTTAAAATTGCAAGTGTTGACTTGTCATTATTTAAGCAGAAATGTTATAATTTTAGATATTAAAATAATATAATAATTGTTTCTTTTTTTGAACAGATTATATTGCAGGAATTTATACATTAGTGACGAATAAATACCAATGTTTGTATTAATTCGTCTGTATATTTCCAATGTACTTTGTACAATATGAACAATCCGCGGCGTCAGAGTAGAATCTGAAAGAGGTGGTGAGAGGTATTGCTGTATATGACATGATATTGCTTTATTGATCTGCGGCAAAGCATATAAGGTATATTGGAAACCCAAAATTATAAATCTAGGGGGTGACTAGATGGCAAAGGATGCGATTGAGACAGTAAAAGAGGCAGAAGAGAAAGCAAAGAAAATATTGCAGGATACGATTTTGGCTTCTAAGAATTCAAAACAGGAGGCAGAAATTTCGGCTGAACAGGAGCATAAGAGGATACTTTCAGATGCAAAAGCCGAGGCGGAAGATATTAAGAGATTAGCTGTGCAGGAAGGAGAGGCTATAGCAAAGCCTATCATTGAAAAAGGCATTGAAGCAGCTAAAGCATTAAATAACCTAAAAGACGAGGATTTAGACTCAGCTGTTAACATTATTATCGAGAGGATTGTGAACGCAAATGGCAATAGTTAAGATGAGTAACTTCAGCTTGTTTGCCTTTGATTCAGAAAGGGAAAATCTTCTCCATGAGCTTCAAAAATTTGAATATGTTCATTTTACTAACCTAGATGAGGATGAAACTCTTAAGAATGAAGGTTTAAAGAATGTTAAAGTGCCTGAAAGCGTGGTTGCTGTGGATGAAGAGATTACAAAGGTAAAATATGCCATCGATTTATTATCTAAATATTATATTAAAGATACCGGCATCAAAGCCATGCAAAAGGGCAAGGAAAGCTTTAATTTCATTGAACTTGAAGAAAGAGGCTCAAGCATAGATTATACCCCTTTGTATAATCAGCTGAGAGAGCTGAATACAAAGAAAGAAGCCTTAAGCCAAGAGACCTCTAAGATAAATACCTCAATAGATGAATTAAGACCTTGGGTTAAGCTGAATACATCTATTAAAAACTTGAATTCTTTTGAACAGGTAGAAGTAAACATGGGGACCATACCTAAGAAACTTAGAGAAAAGCTGCAAAACGATTTATTGGGCACTCAGTACACATACTTTGAAGTCATAAGCGAAGATAAAGACAATTTATATATTTTGGTTTTATCCTCTAAGTCGGAATCAGAAATGGTTATGGAGATATTAAGAAACAGCAGCTTTTCTAAGAGCAAGCTGAATTTGGAAGGTAAACCGGCAGAAGAAATTTCAGAATTGGATAAAAGAATAAATGCCATAGAGAATGAAGCAAAGGGTTATGAGCAAGAGATTGCAGAATTATCGAGCAATCTGCCTAAGCTGGAAGTAGTATATGATTATTTGATGAATCAAAAATTAAGGATTGCATCCTCAGAAAATTTCTTAATGACAGAAAGTGTAAACGTTATAATGGGTTATATCCCTTCAAAAATGGTTGAAGAATTTACGGATACTGTAAAAAAAGCTCTCAACAATGTTTACTATTTACAAGTTAACGAAGTGGATAAGGATGATTCGAACGTGCCCATACTATTGGAGAATTCAAAATTTGCACAAGCTTTTGAGTCTTTAACCAGTATGTATTCCTTACCAAAGTATAATGAGATAGATCCAACTCCGTTTTTAGCACCGTTCTATCTTATTTTCTTTGGAATGATGCTGGCCGATATTGGTTATGGCCTGGCACTGCTTATTGGTACAATAGTTGCACTTAAATCTTTCAATTTATCAGAGAGTCAAAAGAATTTCATAAGATTTTTTCACTATTTAAGCTACCCGACTATCGTATGGGGCTTGATATATGGATCATTCTTAGGCGGTATTATACCTATGCCGGCTTTGATCAATCCTTCAACTGAGTACTTTAATATATTGATCATATCCATTGTATTTGGTATATTCCACTTATACTTCGGATTGGGATTAAAAGCTTATTTATATATAAAAGAAAAAAAATATCTGGATGCACTATTTGATGTAGGTTTTTGGTATATGGCACTGACCGGCGGAATCGGATTCCTCGTGTCCGGCTTTGTTGCATTGCCTGATATTATTAAGAATATATCATTGATTGTTATGATAGCAGGGATGGCAGGTATAGTTGCCACTGGGGGAAGAGAATCAAAAAGTATTGCCGGCAAAGCTGTTGGTGGTTTATACAGCTTATATGGCATATCAAGTTATGTAGGAGATTTTGTATCCTATTCCAGGCTTATGGCTCTAGGGCTGTCCGGCGGATTTATTGGCGGTGCCATAAATATGATAGCCGGAATGCTTTTCGATTCTGGAATAGTTGGAATAATAGCGGGTGTTGTCGTGTTTATCGGCGGCCAATTTTTCAATATATTCCTTAGTGCATTGGGGGCATATGTCCATTCAATAAGACTTATCTTCGTTGAATTTTTTGGAAAATTCTACGAAGGCGGAGGCAAACCATTTAATTTATTCAGAAGCGAACCTAAATATATAAACTTAAAATAAGTTAGGAGGAAATGTTAATGAATTTTTCAGAATTTATAGTTCAAAACGGTGGAGTATTTTTTGCAGGCCTTGGTGCCGCAGTAGCTGTATTTCTTTCCGGAATTGGATCTGCCATGGGCGTTGGCATAGTTGGTGAAGCAGCATCAGGGCTTATGATCGAAGAGCCTGAAAAGTTTGGTAAATCCCTGGTTCTTCAATTATTGCCAGGTACACAGGGCCTTTATGGATTTGTTATCGGTCTTTTGGTATTAGGAAAGCTGAGTGCTGGAATGCCCTTGAATGAAGGCTTGTATATACTTGCTGCATGTCTTCCGGTAGGTTTCGTAGGCTGGCTGTCGGCTATAGCTCAGGGCAAAACTGCAGCTGCAGGTATTGCAATACTTGCAAAGAATGAAGAACAATCCACAAAGGGTATAATATATGCTGTAATGGTTGAGACCTATGCTTTGCTGTCCTTTGTTACATCGCTAATCCTTGTTAATGCAGTTGGTTTTTAGAAAAGCTAAGGATGTGAAGATATGTCGAATTTAGATAACCTTATTAATAAAATTCTTGATGATGCTAAAAAAGAAGCTGACAGGATTATGGAAGAATCAGCTAAGATTAATGAGGAAATAGTTAGCTCAAAGGTTAACGAAGCAAATGAAAAAAAGAAGAGATTGATAGAAAAAGCTGCAGCCGAAGCTGCCATGATGAAGGATAGAATAATTTCCAATGCGGAGTTAAAAGTTAGAGATGAGAAATTAAAGGCAAAACAAGAAGTTATGGATAGAGTTTTTAAACTATCTAAAGAAAGACTTAAAAATTTAAATGAAGATGAGTATATGAAATTTTTAAGAAATAATATAAAAACATTGGATTTAAAAGGCCAAGAGCTATTGATAGTACCTGAAAATATGAAGTCAAAAGTAAAATCCATGGGATTAGTTCCGATGATATCTGATGATGAAACTGTAGAATCAGGGTTTATGTTGAAGAATAGGGATGTCACAATGAATTTTTCCTTTGATTCCCTGGTAGATTATTTAAGAGAAGAACTTGAATCTGAGATAGCACAAGATCTTTTTAAAGAATAGGAGTGATTTCATGGATAGAATGGATTTTATCCAAGGCGTGACCAGAACCAGAGTCCTTGAAACCAGGCTCCTATCAAAGGCAAGAATAGATAGGATGATAGAAGCTAAGGATATTGAAGAAGTTTTCAAAATTCTTAATGAAACTGAATACTCGAACGCAGTTGCAGGAATAAGCAGAAGTGAGGATTATGAAAATATTCTATCTCATGAACTGAAAAGAGTATATAAGTTGATGAGGGAGATTTCTAAAAATCAAATCGTAGTGGATTTAATGGCATTAAAATATGATTATCATAATTTGAAGGTATTGGTCAAGGAGAGAAAATTAAATAAAGATCTGGCTGATCTTTATATACCCATTGGAACTACAGACTTCCATAAGATAAAAGATGGATTTTTAGAAGGAAACCTGAGAGATATGCAGCCGGAGTTCAAAGATGCCATAGAAGCTGTTATAAAGGATTTTGAACTTACTAAGGACCCGCAGAGGATAGATTTGATTTTCGACAAATTCTATTTCGAGCATTTGTATAAGATGGCTGTAAATACAGGGATTGAATTATTCATAAACTATGTCCGGGACATGATTGACTTTATAAATATTAAGTCTTCTATTCGGCTTAAGAAGCAAGGAAAAGATATGGGATTTTTTGAAGATGTGCTTCTTCCCAACGGAAATATTGATAAGGATGCTATACTTTTTACCTTAAATGATTCTATAGAAAATATGATCAACAGATTTAAAAACTCCAGGATCAGTTCTAAGCTGATAAAGGGGTTGGAAGCTTATAAGACAACCGGCCGTTTATCAGACCTTGAAAAGTATATGGATAATTATCTCGTGGAGATCAATCAGCCTTCAAAATATGTGAGTTTTGGACCTGAACCCATTTTTTCTTATATAGTGGCAAAGGAAACAGAGGTAAAAACTTTGAGAATTATTATGGTTTCAAAGCTGAACAAGCTTTCACCGGATGCCACGAGGGAAAGGGTGCGTGATTTATATGTTTAAAGTCGCTGTTGTTGGAGACAAAGATTCAATTCTTGCCTTCAAAGCATTAGGGGTGGATGTTTTCCCTGTTTACGACCATGAAGAAGCCAGGAGAACTGTCGACACCATTGCCCGGAATAACTATGGTATTATATTTATCACTGAGCAGATAGCTAGTTTAATTCCAGATACCATAGAACGATATAATAAAGAGATAATCCCTGCGGTAATACTCATACCAAGCAATCAAGGGACATTAAACATAGGTATGAGCCGAATAAATAATAATGTGGAAAAAGCCGTAGGATCAAATATTTTATAGAGAAAGAGAGGGCTTATCTTGAAAGTTGGAAAGATAATAAAGGTATCTGGCCCCTTGGTCATTGCTGAGGGGATGGACGAAGCCAATGTATATGATGTAGTCCATGTTTCAAATAATAAGCTTATTGGTGAAATAATAGAAATGAGAGGTGACAGAGCCTCTATCCAGGTATATGAAGAAACAACCGGAATAGGCCCTGGAGACCCTGTATATACAACAGGAGAGCCTCTATCGGTAGAATTAGGACCTGGCTTGCTGGAAGCAATGTTTGACGGCATACAAAGACCACTTGAGCCATTAAGAGCAATTGCCGGAGATTTTCTTTCAAAGGGCACTGAGGTAAAAAGTCTTGACAGAGAAAAAAAGTGGCATTTTGTACCCGCTGTTAAGGTCGGAGATAAGGTTGTTCAGGGAGATGTAATAGGAACTGTGCAAGAAACTCCCATAGTTCTTCATAAAATAATGGTGCCCTATGGGATATCCGGTGAAGTAACGGATATTAAAGAAGGAGATTTTACGGTAGTAGATGATGTATGTATTTTGAATGGAGAAATTAAACTCCAAATGATGCAAAAATGGCCTGTAAGAAAGGGCAGAGGATATCAGAAGAAGCTAAACCCTACAGTACCGCTGCTAACGGGGCAAAGGGTGATAGATACATTTTTTCCTGTGTCAAAAGGCGGAACAGCTGCAATTCCGGGCCCCTTTGGTTCCGGTAAAACCGTTGTACAGCATCAGCTTGCAAAATGGGCAGATTCTGAAATAGTTGTATACGTAGGCTGCGGTGAGCGCGGCAATGAGATGACAGACGTTCTTATGGAGTTCCCTGAGATTATCGACCCGACTACCGGGGAATCACTTATGAAGAGGACAGTTCTTATTGCAAACACTTCCAATATGCCTGTGGCTGCCAGAGAAGCATCCATATATACGGGAATAACCATAGCCGAATATTTCAGAGATATGGGCTATTCTGTAGCTATAATGGCCGACTCCACTTCCCGATGGGCAGAAGCGCTGAGAGAAATGTCAGGAAGGCTTGAGGAAATGCCTGGAGATGAAGGCTATCCTGCTTACCTTGCATCGCGTGCTGCAGAATTCTATGAGAGAGCAGGGAAAGTAGTATGTTATGGCAACGATAATAGGGAAGGTGCCGTAACGGTCATAGGTGCCGTATCACCTCCGGGAGGAGATATTTCCGAGCCGGTTTCCCAGGCTACCTTAAGAATTGTTAAGGTATTCTGGAGCTTGGATTATGCTCTTTCTTACAAGAGACATTTCCCGGCTATAAACTGGTTAAATTCATATTCATTATATCAAACAAAAATAGATGAATGGATGAATGAAAATATAGATCCTGAATTCGCGGCTAACAGAGCAAAGGCAATGAATCTGCTCCAGGATGAAACAGGTCTCTTAGAGATAGTAAGGCTGGTAGGAAGAGATTCATTATCTGAGGAGGACCAGCTAAAGCTTGAAGCAACAAAGTCCATAAGAGAAGACTTCCTGCAGCAGAATGCGTTCCATGAAGTTGACACCTTCTGCTCATTAGCAAAGCAAAATAAAATGCTTAAACTTATATTAAACTTTTTTGATCAAGGGAAGAGAGCGCTGGAGCAAGGTGTTTATCTGAAGGATATAGAAAAAATGGAAGTAAGAAATAAAATAGCCCGTGCTAAGTATATAGCCGAGGAAGACTTAGAGAAAATCGATGATATTAATGCAGAATTGACTGCCAGCGTAGATAATCTCATAAGCAAGGGAGGTATCCTCAATGCTTAAAGAATATAAAACAGTTAGAGAAGTAGTAGGACCGCTGATGATAGTTGAAGGGGTAGAAGGGGTTAAATATGAAGAACTGGTTGAAATAGAATTGCAAACCGGTGAGAAGAGACGCGGAAGGGTTCTTGAGGTCAACGAAGACAGAGCTATGATCCAGCTTTTTGAGGGTTCTTCGGGAATAAATCTAAAGAGCACCAGCGTAAGATTCTTAGGAAAGCCCCTTGAATTAGGAGTTTCTCCTGATATGATAGGCAGAGTGTTTGACGGACTAGGCCGCCCAAAGGATAATGGACCTAAGATAATTCCGGAAAAGAAGATTGATATAAACGGCGTGCCCATGAATCCGGTAGCAAGGGATTATCCGGATGAATTTATTCAAACAGGTATTTCTTGTATAGACGGATTGAATACATTGGTCAGAGGACAAAAGCTTCCGATTTTCTCCGGTTCAGGTTTGCCCCATAATGAAGTTGCAGCTCAGATTGCAAGACAAGCAAACGTTTTGGGTTCTGGTGAGAAGTTCGCTGTGGTGTTTGCCGCTATGGGAATAACCTTTGAAGAAGCTGAATTTTTTATTGATGACTTTACAAAAACCGGTGCTATAGATAGAGCCGTATTATTTATAAACTTGGCCAATGACCCTGCTATAGAAAGGATTGCAACACCGCGTATGGCCCTTACATGTGCTGAATATCTAGCTTTTGAGAAGGATATGCATGTACTCGTAATACTGACAGACATGACTAACTATGCTGAAGCATTGAGAGAAACATCAGCAGCCAGAAAAGAAGTTCCCGGCAGACGCGGATATCCGGGATACTTATATACCGACCTTTCAACCATATATGAGAGAGCAGGAAAAATCAGAGGAAGGAAAGGCTCTATAACGCAGATACCGATACTGACAATGCCAGAGGATGATATCACCCATCCGATTCCTGACTTAACAGGATATATAACCGAAGGACAGATCATACTATCAAGAGAATTATATAAGAGGGGCTTGCAGCCTCCCATAAACGTTGTTCCTTCTCTTTCGAGACTTAAGGATAAAGGAATCGGCAAGAAAAAAACAAGGGAAGACCATGCTGACACAATGAATCAATTATATGCTGCTTATACTTCAGGCAGAGAAGCAAGAGAACTGGCTACCATACTGGGAGAATCTGCGCTTTCGGATGCTGATAAAGCATTTGCTAAATTTGCTGAAGAATTTGATAAAGAATATGTAAACCAAGGATATCAAAATAATAGAAGCATTATCGACACCTTGGATCTTGGGTGGGAGTTATTGAAGATCATCCCAAGAAGTGAGCTCAAGAGAATCAGAGATGAGTTCCTTGACAAGTATCTGCCACAAGAAGACAAAGGGGCTGAGTAGATGGCTAAGCTGAATGTGAATCCTACTCGAATGGAGCTGACCGGCCTTAAGAAGAGGCTATCCACTGCCAAGAGAGGTCATAAGCTCCTTAAGGACAAACAAGATGAGCTCATGAGAAGATTTATCGAGTTGATTAAAAGGAATAAGTCTCTTAGGATGAAGGTCGAAGAAGAATTGCAAGATTCCTTTAAGGACTTTTTGCTCGCCAGTGCAGTCATGTCTCCTGAGATGTTGGAGGAGGCCGTAGCCTTTCCCAAGGAAAATATTACGGTGGATATAAAGAAAAAAAATGTAATGAGTGTAAATGTGCCTGTTATGAATTTTATCAGGAAGCTTGAAGGCGATGAGGGGAGTATTTATCCTTATGGTTTCGCTCAAACTTCATCAGAACTGGACGATGCCATATCCAAACTTTATGGGATAATGTCTAAGCTATTGGAATTGGCCGAGGTAGAAAAAGCTTGCCAATTGATGGCCGATGAGATTGAAAAGACCAGAAGAAGAGTGAACGCCCTGGAATATAGGACTATACCTGACCTGGAAGAGACTATAAGGTTTATTAGAATGAAATTGGATGAGAGTGAAAGAAGTACAATCACTCGCTTGATGAAGGTAAAAGATATCATCAGCAAAGAAGCTTAAGAAACCGCAGCGAAAGCTGCGGTTTTTGTACTGTTTTCACTGGAGCTTGACATTTTTGCAGATTTGTAATTATAATTTATAGATGGAAAGCATCAGCATTGGTTTGTGCTATGCTGGATGATTTCCCTTGCATAAGCTATATTGTATAATCATTAGCTTTTTCTTGATGCAAGCCTACCTCGAGCTGCTGAAATGAGCTAAAAGAGGCTGGAGATTTATTTTATAATACTAAGAAGATATATCTATATGAGTATTGGAGGAGTTCTAATGAATCCTGTTGCATTTGATATTTTTGGAATATCCATTAGGTGGTATGGCATTTTGATTTCCATGGGCATGCTGCTGGGGATTTTTCTTGCTTATTACGAGGCAAAAAAGCAAGGGTATAATCCTGATGATATTATTGATCTGTCCTTGTGGGTCATACCTGCTGCTTTAATAGGTGCAAGGCTATATTACGTGGCCTTTCAATGGGAGTATTACAAAGGTGATATCCTTAAAATACTCAATACAAGAGAAGGCGGACTTGCTGTGCACGGCGGCCTTATCGCAGCAGTTTTGGCAGGTTACTTTTTTACCAGGGCAAAGAATATACCTTTCTGGAAAACCGCTGACATTGTGGCACCGTCTATAGCACTTGGTCAAGCGATAGGCAGATGGGGGAACTTTATAAATGGAGAAGCATACGGAGGCCCCACAGATCTCCCCTGGGGCATTATGGTAGATGGTGTAAAGGTGCATCCTGCTTTTTTATATGAATCCATATGGGATTTGGGTTTGTTTATATTCTTGATCATATATAGAAGAAACAAGAAGTTTAATGGAGAGATTTTCTTATTATACGCCATAATATATTCTGTGGGAAGATTTTGGATTGAAGGCTTGAGGACTGACAGCCTGATGTTTATGGGCCTGAGGACTGCCCAGCTCATAAGCATTGCTATAATCGCTTTCGGGTTAGTATTATATTTTATTATGAGGAGACGGTAACCACTGAAAGACACGGAATATCCTGATACCAGAGGCTAGTAGCTAGAAGCCAGAAGCAAAAAATAAAATGGTACGTTGGAATATAGTTCTAACGTACCATTTTGATTTTTTATAGCTTTTTGAAATTTTTTGGAAGGATTTTTAAATAATATAGAGAATTATACTCATAGTGGGATGAAGTGGGTCGAAGTGGAGAAAAGTGAAGTAATTTAGCAAAGTGGTGGCGAGGATGTTTATTGGTGAATACAGACATACTCTTGATAATAAAAACAGACTTATCATGCCTGCAAAATTCAGGGATGAGCTAGGTTCAACCTTTGTTATTACTAAAGGCCTGGACAACTGTTTATTCATTTATTCCGGAGATGAATGGAAGAATATCGAGAATAAACTGAAGGCATTGCCTATGACAAATAAAGATGCCAGGGCTTTTGTAAGATTTTTCTTTGCAGGCGCCACAGAATGCGAAATAGATAAGCAAGGCAGGGTATTGATACCATCAAACTTAAAAGAGTTTGCAAAAATTGATAAGGATGCAGTAATCATCGGCGTATCTACAAGATTGGAATTGTGGAGCCTTGAAGAATGGAATAAATTTAACAGTGATGCAAATATTAGCTATGAAGATGTGGCTGAAAAAATGTCTCAGCTGGGGATTTAGTTAAGAGACGGAAACCACTGAAAGACACGGAATTTTTCACGAAAAAACACAAAGGGTTTTTTATTTATTGATTGTTAATTAGCAGCTTTTAACTATTGATTGCTATCATTTGGGTATTTTACTAGGATCAAAATTAATAATTTCATGCAACTTTAATATTATAAAACTTAGTGATTTTTTGTGTTTCCCGTTCACCATTTTAAAATAGAAGAAGGTGATATTTTGGATTTTGTACATATTCCGGTATTGTTAGATGAGTGTCTTAATGGCTTGAACATAAAAAAATCAGGCATATACATAGATGGCACCATAGGTGGTGCGGGCCATTCAAAGAAAATTGCAAAACTGATAGCTTCAGAAGGCTTATTGATAGGAATAGATCAGGATATAAATGCAATAAATGCTGCGAGAGAGAATCTTAAGGAATATGGGGAGAGCATAAAGCTTATAAATGATAACTTTAAGAATATGAAGGATATCGTAAACGGGTTAGGGATAAATGGATTGGATGGAATACTTCTGGATCTTGGAGTTTCTTCGCATCAATTGGATGAAGAAGAAAGAGGCTTTAGTTACATGAAAGATGCAGAATTGGATATGAGGATGGACAGAAGAAATCCTTTAACTGCAGAAATAATTGTCAACGAGTGGTCTGAGCAAGATATTTTCAATATAATAAAAGATTATGGAGAGGAAAGATGGGCTAAAAGGATAGCCGAATTTATCGGTAATGAAAGGGTAAAGGCGAGGATTACGAGTACCCTTAAGCTTGTAGAAATAATTAAGAAGGCTATACCGGCTTCCGCCAGGAGGGAAGGTCCCCATCCTGCTAAGCGGACTTTTCAAGCTCTAAGAATAGCAGTGAATGATGAGCTTGGAATACTCGAAAAAACAATAAATGATGGGGTAGATTTGCTTAAGCCTGATGGAAGGCTGTGCATTATTACCTTCCATTCTCTGGAGGACAGAATAGTTAAAACCATGTTCAATAAACTAGAGAAACCGTGCACCTGTCCGCCTAGAATTCCGCAATGTATTTGTGGACAGGTTCCCTTAATAAAGATTATAACAAGAAAGCCCATAGTTGCCGGCGTTAAAGAATTGGATCAAAACCCCAGGTCTAGAAGTGCTAAATTGAGAGTGGCTGAAAGGCTGGGTTCTAAATAAAAGTAAGGGGGAATAAAATTGTTAGTAGCAGATAATAGAGCATATGATTACAGCAGAGAAAATTATATAAATGATGCACCCCTTTTTGATGAAGCGAAGAAACCGATGGCTAAAAAGGTAAAGAAGGCAAAGCCAAGAGCACGCATTCTTCCCATTATCATGGTGTTTTCCATGAGTATTTTGATGATATCTCGTTATGCTTATATAGCCGAAATAAATTTTAATAACAGCAAGCTTGAGAAGGAGTACAAGGAAACATTGAAGCAAAATGAAACTCTTAAGGTAAGCTTGATGCACACCATTAACCTGCAGACGTTGGAAAAGATGGCTGTAGAAGAGTTGAATATGCAATACCCCGATCCTGACCAAATAGTTTATGTTGCCGCAGCGAAGCCGGTTATAAAAAACAATAGCTATGAAAAATCCTATTTTTCAAAGGAAGATGTAGAAGAAAACAAATATATAACAAAAGCAAAGCTTCTTATCAATAGTTTTATCAGTTTATTAGATTAAGTTTCCCTAAGGGGGTATTATCTTGGCAGGAGTGGCAAAAAAGGTTAAAGGAAGAGTGCTGTTTTTATTAGGCGGGTTTACTATATTATTTTTATTGCTTATTGCTAGGCTGTTTCAAATCCAAGTGGTAGACGGAGCAGAGTATCAGCAGAAAGCTATGGAGCAGTGGACAAGGGATGTGCCGGTACCTTCAAAGAGAGGAATTATTTATGACAGGAATGGTAAGGAGCTTGCAACAAGTGCACCGGCTTATGAAATTTATGTCAGGCCTGTAGAGGTAAAGGACAAGGAAAGCGTTGCCCAGACTCTTTCTGAAGTTCTTCAAATGAATAAAGAGGATCTGTTGGAGAAGCTTTCTGCAAAGAAGGATACACAAATAATCAAGAAAAAGGTAGACCCTGATACGGTAAAGATTTTGAGAGAGAAAAATATCAAAGGTCTGAGTTTTGTTGATGATAGCAAGCGGTTCTATCCTCAAAGCAATTTTGCATCTTTTATACTAGGCTTTACAAATTACGACAATCAAGGTCAAGATGGTGTAGAAGCAACTTTTGAAAAATATCTCAACGGCTTTCCCGGCAGGGATATTAAGATGACTGATGCACAAGGGAGGGAGCTTCCGGGAAGCGATAGAAAATATTACGAACCCGAGGATGGCTTAAACCTTATTTTGACCATAGATGAGGTCATTCAACACTTTGCTGAAAAAGCGGTTGAGAATGCCCTTATTGAGACTAATGCAAAAAGGGTAACCGCAATAGCAATGGAGCCTAAAACCGGAGATATCCTTGCTATGGCAGTGAAGCCGGATTACAATAATAATGATCCCAGGAAGATCCCTGATGAATTAAAGGATAAATGGGATTCCATGGGTTCCACAGAGCAGTACAACGCCTTATTTAAAGTCTGGAGGAATCCGGCAATTTCAGATACTTATGAGCCTGGTTCCACCTTCAAAACAATAACCTCAGCTGCCGGATTAGAAGAAGGAGCGGTAAGGCCTGATGACAGATTCTATTGTTCCGGTTCCGTGCTGGTGGCAGGCAGAAGATTAAAGTGCTGGAGGAGTTATAATCCTCACGGGAGTGAGACATTTACACAAGGTGTTCAAAATTCGTGCAACCCGGTTTTCATTGAAGTCGCCCAGCGCTTGGGTAAAGAAAAGTTCTACAAATATATACGGGGTTTTGGATTTGGTTCGCCTACCAACATAAAACTGCTGGGCGAAGCTGCCGGTATTGTAAAAAATATAAATTCTGTGGGACCTGTGGAGCTGGCTAACAACTCTTTTGGCCAGGGTATTACCGTTACGCCTATACAGCTTATTACCGCTGTATCCGCAGTGATAAATGATGGATATCTTATGGAACCCAGGATTGCAAAAAAGCTTGTAGATAAAGATGGCAATACGATTCATGATTTTCAGCCCCGTGAAGTGCGCCAGGTTATTTCTAAAGAAACATCTGCGACAATGAGGAAAATTCTTGAGTCGGTTGTTTCGGAGGGTTCGGGCAGAGGCGCTTATATTCCCGGATACAAGGTAGGGGGTAAGACGGGTACAGCACAAAAAGCTGAGAACGGCAGATATGTAGCGGGAAAATATGTTGCATCCTTTATAGGATTTGCACCTGCCAATGATCCCCAAATTACTGTGCTGGTGGTAATCGATGAACCTGGTGGCGGAAGCTATTATGGCGGCGTCATTGCCACACCGGTGGTAAAGAGCATTATTTCTGACACTTTGAGATATATGGATGTAAAGCCTCAATATACAGAGGAAGAGGCAAAACAGCTGATGAAAGGGAAAGTTATAGTGCCGGAAATAAGAAATATGAAATTAAAAGATGCCAGAAAGCTCTTAAGTGAAAATAAGCTGCAATATAGGTTGGAAGAGGAGCAGGGAGAGCCCTCAGAAGATTCACTGGTATTGGATCAGACCCCAAGGGCTAATGCAAAGGTGGATGAAGGGTCTGTGGTAATAATATATGCAAAGCCAAAAGAATAAAAGAATAAGTATTATAATAACTAGATACAAGGCAACGGAGTTAAAGAGATTCTTTAATTCCAGTTGCCTTTTTCCAGATGGTAAAGCATAATAAAAAGGTAAAAGCAGAAATAATATATAATAATTACATATATATTCCATTATGTGAAAACAATAGTTATGAGGTGAGAGCATTGAGGCTGATGAAGCTTTTAGAAAACACGAAGATTATAAGATATTCCGGAAATTTAGATACTGAGATAGGAGGCATTGCATATGACTCAAGAAAAGTATCAAAGAACTATCTTTTCATATGCATAAGAGGCAGTTTTTCAGATGGTCATGACTTCATTGATAAGGCGGTAGAAAATGGAGCTGTTGCCGTCATAGCGGATAAAGCGGTAGAACGAGCTGATGTTGCCGTAATACAAGTAGAGGATTCAAGAACGGCTATGCCTATAATAGGAGCAAATTTTTATGAACATCCTACCGATAAGTTGAAGCTTATTGGGGTAACAGGAACTAACGGAAAAACAACTACAACGTATTTTATAAGATCAATAATGCAGCATGCAGGAAGAGAAGCTGGCTTAATAGGAACTATTTCTGTTGATGTAGGCAGCAAAAAGGTGGAATCGTCCAGAACAACACCGGAGTCCGTAGATTTGCAAAGAATTTTTAGGGATATGCTTTCTAACGGAGCAGAATATGGGATCATGGAGGTTTCTTCTCATTCTCTTGAGTTTGGACGGGTGGATCAATGCAGATTTCAAATAGGCGTATTTACAAATCTGACTCAAGATCACTTAGACTTCCATGGGAATTTTGAAAACTATAGGAAAGCAAAAGAAAAACTGTTTTATAAGACCACTAAGGCAAATATCATAAATATAGATGACGAACATGGAAGAATAATCTGCAGCAGAATTAAAGAACTGCGCACGCCTATGATAACATTTGGCATAGATAGAAAAGCTGATATTATGGCCAAGAATATAGAGATAAATGATGAGGGTATCAGATTCACTTTGATAACACCCGAATATGAGACAATTATCAGAAGCAGCATTCCGGGAAAATTCAGCGTATACAACTCACTGGCAGCGGCAAGTGTAGCTTATGTTGAAGGAATCGACAAAGAATTTATATGTCAGGGGATTGAAGCGGCGGGTTTTGTGCCTGGAAGGTCAGAGGTGATTCCTTTAAATAAGCCTTATAAGATAATTATAGACTATGCTCATGCACCGGATGGACTGGAAAACATATTAAAATCCATAAGGCATTATGCGAAAGGCAGAATAATCACTGTATTCGGCTGCGGCGGAGATAGAGATAAGACAAAGAGACCAATAATGGGTGAGATTGCCGGAAGACTATCCGATTATGCTATAATTACTTCAGACAATCCAAGAAGTGAAGACCCTAATATGATCATCGATCAAATAGAAGAAGGCATGAAGGCTACTAATTGTGATTATATATGTATAGAGAACAGAAAAGATGCAATAAGGCATGCGATGATGACGGCAGAAGCTTCAGATATTATATTATTGGCAGGCAAGGGTCATGAAGCTTATCAGGTTTTGAAGGATAAAGTGATTGACTTTGATGAAAGAGAGATTGTAAAAGAACTTCTCAAGGAGGGTATATAGTGGAACCGATGAACATTGCCGAGATTGCAGAGACTTTGAAGGGTAAGCTGGTAAACTGTAAAGAAAGCTTTATGGTGAATGGGATAAATACCGATAGCAGGAAAGTAAAATCCGGTGAGTTGTTTATACCTATCAAAGGGCCAAATTTCGACGGTCATGATTTTATTTATAAAGCTGTAAATGCAGGTGCCTGTGCAGCAATATCTCAAAATCATTTAAATACGGCAAGCTTTCCCTATATATTGGTCGAAGATACTCAGGCTTCTTTGATGAGGCTTGCTTCATATTACAGATCAAAGTTTAATATACCGGCAGTAGCGGTTACCGGGAGCTCGGGAAAAACCACAACTAAAGAAATGATAGCATCTGTTTTGGGAGAAAGCTTTGAAGTATTAAAGAATGAAGGAAATCTAAATAATACAATAGGGCTGCCAATGACTGTATTTCGCATGGAAAAGCATCACACTATGTGTGTTTTTGAGATGGGAATGAATAAAGCCGGAGAAATAGAAAGCTTGGCTTCTATTGTGAAGCCTGACGTTGGCATAATAACAAATGTGGGTACGGCACATATTGAATTTTTGGGCTCCAGAGAAAATATATTAAAGGCTAAAAAAGAGATATTTACATACTTTACTGTAAACAATACGGCCATAATAAACGGTGATGATGATATGCTTGCATCAATTCATGATTTGCCTTGCAAAGTTATTAGATACGGTATTTATAAAGAAAATGACTTATCCGCAAAAGATGTAAAACAACGAGGCGATGAAGGCATGGAGTTCACACTAAATATAAACGGCAATGTTGAGCCGTTTTTCGTACCTTTAATAGGAGTTCATAATGTTTATAATGCTTTATGCTCTATTGCCGTAGGCTTAACAATGAAAATGGAGATAGAAAAGATTAAAAAAGGGCTGGCGAAGTTTGTTCCGGGCAGGATGAGGATGGAGATTTTCTCATCAAAAAACGGGATTAGAGTAATAAATGATTCTTATAATGCAAACCCCGATTCAGCTTCAGCGGCTATTGAGGTCTTGAGGAACATGTCCTGTAGAGGGAGAAGAGTTTTGATATTGGCTGATATGATGGAGTTGGGAGAATACTCAGAAATTGGACATCGCAGCGTGGGGGAGAAAGCAGCCCAATCAAAGGCTGATATATTGATTACCATAGGTGAAAAGGCTGAGGACATCCGGCAAGGGGCGCTGGATAACGGCATGAAGGAAGAAAATATTTATTGCTTCAGCAGCAACGGTGATGCAATTTCCCATCTGGGAGAAATACTTATGCCCTATGATACTGTTTTGATAAAAGGTTCAAGAGTAATGAAATTGGAAGAGATAGCGGATTCTCTTAGAGAGAGGGGTTTCACAAAGGATGAATAATTTTTTTGCCAGCGAATATAAAATGTTTATTATTTGTATAATATCTTCTTTTGTTCTTGCATTGATCGCCGGGCCGATATTGATACCAATCTTAAAGAAAATGAAGTTTGGTCAGAATATAAGGGATGACGGTCCTCAAAGTCACTTAAAAAAGGCAGGAATACCAACCATTGGCGGTTTAATTTTTATTATTCCTGCAGTGATTGTTTCCATGTCCTTTTCTAAGGATAAGGATATGCTCCTGGCTCTGGTCACAACCTTGCTCTACGGGGCAATAGGATTTGCCGATGACTATATAAAGATTGCTAAAAAGCGGTCCCTGGGCTTAAAAGCTTGGCAAAAGATTTTAGCACAACTTGCAGCTGCGCTGTTCTTAGGCTATATAGCCGGGGGCACTAATCAGACAGGGACAGAGATATTAGTGCCTTTTACCGGAAAATTCTTTGATTTGGGAATGTTTTATATACCTTTTATAGTATTTATTATATTAGGTACAGTAAATAGCGTGAATTTGACAGACGGACTTGATGGCCTTGCCGGCGGGATTACAATAGTGGTTTTGGGATTTTTTGCAGTAATTTCACTGGCCATAAGAAATCTTGGAATTTTAGTTTTTTGCGGTTCTTTTATAGGAGCCATATTAGGATTCTTAAGATTCAATTCTCATCCGGCTCAAGTTTTTATGGGGGATACAGGCTCCTTGGCTTTGGGCGGTGCTGTTGCTTCCTTAGCTGTTATTATGAAACTGCCGCTTTTTCTGGCTATTGTAGGAGCTATATACGTAGCAGAAGCCCTATCCGATATTATTCAGGTCGTGCATTTTAAGAGGACAGGGAAACGGGTTTTTAAAATGGCGCCCTTGCATCATCATTTTGAATTATCGGGCTGGGCGGAAACTAAAGTTGTTTCTGTGTTTATTATTACTGCAATTATTCTATGCCTCATTGGAATTTTAGCTTTTAATTGATATGGAAAGGTTGGTAGTTATGAAATGAAAAACAAAAATGTATTGGTGTTAGGTGCTGCTATAACCGGGATACCTACTGCAATCGAGCTTCATAATATGGGATATGATGTTATTATAAATGATTACAAGCCATTATCAGAGCTTGATGAATCTATACATGAGCTTGAAGGGCTGTCAATTGAAATAATTACAGGAAATCACCCTATAGATCTGGCTTATACATGTGATTTTATAGTTATAAGCCCAGGAATTCCTACAGATATACCTCTTGTGGAAGAGGCCAGAAAGCTGGGGAAAGAAGTTGTAAGTGAAATAGAGCTTGGATATAGGATGACGAGGACCCCTATAATTGCCATAACGGGTACCAATGGCAAAACGACTACGACTGCTTTATTGGGAGAGATAATGAAGGCCAGCGGAAGAAAAACTTTTGTTACCGGCAATATAGGAAGCCCGATGATTGCAGAAGTAAAAAATGCATCACCGGAAGATGTATTTGTTTTGGAGGCCAGCAGCTTTCAGCTGGAAACAACAGTTGATTTCAAGCCTGCAGTGGGCGCCATTTTAAATATCACACCTGACCATTTGAACAGACATAAAACCCTTGAAAACTATATAAGCGCAAAATCAAAAATTTTTGCAAACCAAAAAGAAGAGGACTATACAATATTAAATTGGGATAACCCTGAAACCAAAAAGCTATCAGGCTTAGCAAAAAGTAAAATATTATTCTTCAGCAGAAAAGAAATCCTTCCCGAGGGGGCTTATGTAGAGGATGGATATTTGACCTTATCCTTGAATAGCAAAAAGGTGAGGGTTATAGATATAAAGGATATATTTATACCCGGACAACATAATCTGGAAAATGCCTTAGCGGCTGCATTGATGGCATATTGCATGGGTGTGGATGAAAATATAATCAAAAAGATATTGCAAGATTTTAGAGGTGTGGAGCATAGAATAGAGTATGTATGTGAAACTGACGGAGTAATATACTATAATGATTCAAAAGGCACTAATCCTGATTCTTCTATTCAAGCATTGATCACGATGACCAGACCTACGGTGCTTATTGCAGGAGGTATGGATAAAGGAACAGATTTCGATGAATTTGCATCCTATTTTAATGTAAAGGTAAAAGCTCTGGTGTTATTTGGAGAGACTTCCGCTAAAATTGAGACTGCAGCACGACAAGCAGGCTTTCACAACATATATCATGTGTCTAATCTGGAAGACGCGGTGATGAAGAGCAAAGAGCTTGCATCGTCGGGTGATTGTGTATTATTGTCTCCTGCATGTGCAAGCTGGGATATGTTTAAAAGCTATGAACAAAGAGGGAGATTATTTAAGAGTATAGTAAGGGGATTATAAGGGGGGCTTATTAATGCCTGCAAAAAGTAAAGGTAATATTGATTTTACTTTGATGGTGACGGTTTTTGTATTATTAGCCATTGGGATCACTATGGTATTTAGTGCAAGTGCTGCATCTTCTTATCTAAAATACAATGACAGCTATTTATATCTGAAAAGCCAGGGATTGTATGCTATTATAAGCATAATAGCCATGCTTGTATTGAGCAAGCTTGATTATAAAATACTGGGAAGATATGCATTGCTTTTCGTATTGGTCAGCTTAGTTTTACTGATAGCCATATTCATTCCCGGACTTGGCTATGGAGCTAAAGGTGCTGTCAGATGGATAAAAATAGGCCCATGGACCATGCAACCATCAGAATTTGCAAAAACAGCCTTGATAATTTTTATGGCAAAAAGCTTGAGCAATAAAAAGGATAAGGTGAGACAATTTGTTCAAGGCGTAGTTCCTTACATACTTTTAATGATAGTATATTTTGCTTTGATCATAATTCAGCCCAATCTTAGTATGGCCGGAAGCATATTGATCATCACTTTTGTTATGCTGTTTGCCGCCGGAGCTAAGATTGGCCATCTGCTGGTGTGGGCTGTTCCTATTCTTCCGGCAGTCATCTACCTGGTAACAAAGGAAAGTTATAGGTTAAACAGATGGCTATCCTTTAGAGATCCTTGGGCTGACCCTTTAAATACAGGCTATCAGGCTATACAATCCCTTTTAGCCCTTGGGTCGGGAGGTTTATTTGGACTAGGGCTCGGCAATAGCAGACAAAAGTTCTTCTATATACCTGAAGCACAAAATGATTTTATTTTTTCTATTATAGGTGAAGAATTAGGATTTATTGGAGCAGCTACAGTTTTGTTCTTATTTTTGTTTTTGATCTGGAGAGGAATAAGGATCGCTCTTCACGCTCCTGATATGTTTGGGTGCTTATTGGCAACAGGCATAACATGTATGATAGGCATTCAAGTGGCTATAAATATTGCTGTTGTTACGGTATCTATGCCCACAACCGGAGTAACTCTCCCTTTAATAAGCTCTGGCGGCTCTTCACTATTATTTGTTATGTCAAATATAGGAATTTTGTTGAACATATCGAGAAGCGTCAAAACTGAGGGGAGTTGAATCAAATGAAGGTGATTTTGGCAGGCGGAGGGACAGGCGGACATATCTACCCTGCTGTAGCTATCGCAAGAGAGATATTAGAAAGATATGAAAAAGCTGATATACTTTTTATCGGAACTGAGAGAGGGATGGAAAGCTCAATAATTCCAAGAGAAGGATTCTCTTTCAGAAAGATAAAAGTGAGAGGATTTATGAGAAAGATGGCGTTTGAAAATGTCATTGCAGTAAAAGAAAATCTATTGAGTCTTATAGAATGCCGCAGGATAATTAAAAGCTTTAAACCCGATATTGTAATAGGCACGGGAGGATATGTATGCGGCACCATGCTTATGACTGCTGCGCTATCGGGTATTCCGACGTTAATACATGAACAAAATGCCTTTCCAGGAATTACAAATAGAATTTTATCAAGATTTGTAGACAAGATAGCATTAACATTTCAGGAGGCATCTGATTATTTCCATAGCAAGGATAAAATTTCAGTTACAGGAAATCCGCTTAGAGTTGAGATAACTAAGATAGGAAAAAATGATGGTATGGCGGCCTTCGGTTTCGATGAAAAAAAGCCTCTCCTATTGATAATTGGAGGCAGTAGAGGAGCTAAAAAGATAAATGAGAGCATCACGCTTATTGCAGCAGATTGTGAAAAGAATAGAGAGTTTCAACTGCTGCATATGACCGGGGAAAGCCAATATGAGAGTGTTATTTCATTGTATAAGAAAAAGGGTATTCCTTACAATACATCATACTTAAAGGTTATGCCGTATATTCATAATGCTCCTTACGCATTAGCAGCAGCTGATTTGATAATAAGCAGGTGCGGAGCAGGCCTTATATCAGAGATTACGGCTCTTGGCAAGCCATCAATATTGATTCCGTACCCTTATGCAACAGATAACCATCAGGAATATAATGCCCGAGCCCTAGAGAAATATGGCGCGGCTAATGTTATACTTGAAGGTGGCTTAAATGAAAGCATGCTTTTTTCACAGGTAAAAAAACTTCTTTCAAATCCAGATAAAATGAAGGATATGGCGTTAAATAGCAAGCGATTAGGTAAGCCGAATGCGGCTTCTGATATTGTTGAAGTTATTGAAGCTTTGTTGAACTAGATTTCATTCAGTGCTAAAACAACGGAAAGATAATATGATATAATGTATTAGCAAGAGTTTAAACTGCCTTGGTAACACCTTAGGAAGAATTGCATAATATGTTAGTGTGATTACTATAAGCACTTCCTGGAGGTGTCGGAGCGGTGGGCAAATATATCATAAACGGTGGCAATAGGCTGGAGGGAGAAGTAAGGGTTGAAGGCTCAAAGAATGCTGTGCTGCCGATTTTAGCAGCATCTATAATAAATGGAGGAGAGTCAATAATTCATAATGTCCCTTATCTGAAGGATGTTAATACTTTGGTTAATGTTTTAAATACAATTGGATGCAGTTGTTCTTTTGAGGGGAACACGATGATAGTGAATTCTTCAGGTGAATTGAATATTAATATTCCTGAAAAGCCTGTAAGAGAGATGCGCTCCTCGATAATACTTATGGGTGCCATGCTGGGAAGATTTAAAAGGGTAAAGATCAGTTTCCCGGGCGGATGTGAAATTGGGTTGAGGCCTATCGATCTACATCTTGCGGGATTGAAATTGCTAGGAGCAAAAATAGTGGAATCCCATGGATATATTTTATGTGAGTGTGATAAGTTACATGGAAATGAAATCCATCTTGATTATCCCAGTGTAGGCGCAACGGAGAATATCATGCTGGCTGCCGTTTCTGCAGAGGGGGTAACAATAATACAAAATGCTGCACGTGAACCTGAAATAGCTGACCTGCAAGAATTTTTGAATAAAATGGGTGCGAGAATTACAGGAGGAGGAAGCAGCACCATAAGAATACAGGGTATTAGAGAATTTCAAAACGTGGAGCATACTGTCATACCCGACAGAATAGTAGCAGGAACCTATATGGTTGCAGCAGCTATTACCGGCGGTAAAGTTGTGATAAGAGACGTTATACCTGAACATATAAAGCCCATTATATCAAAGCTTGGAGAAAGCGGCTGCAAGATATACCGGCATGATCAGTCTATAGGTATAAGCTGCAGCAAAAGACCCAATGCGGTGGAGTTTGTGAAAACTATGCCTTATCCGGGATTTCCGACAGATATGCAGGCACAGATGATGGCACTTATGTGTACGGCAAAAGGCACCAGTATTTTTATCGAAACAATATTTGAAAATAGATATAAGCATGCAGAGGAACTTATAAAAATGGGTGCTGATATAAAAATTGAAGGCAGGGCCGCCATAGTCAAAGGAGTTAATGACCTCATGGGAGCCCATGTAGTCTCCCGTGATTTGCGCGGCGGAGCTGCATTGGTTTTGGCAGGACTTGCGGCGGAAGGAACTACAGTTGTTGATAATGTAGATACCCATATAGATAGAGGATATGACAGCTTGGATACCAAGCTTAGAAGTCTTGGTGCAGATATTGCGAAGGATGAAAATTGATTGCAGCCTAGCTGCAAGAAATTTATATGTAGTACAAGCCTTAGGGGTGAGAGCATGAAATCTTGGTTTAAATTTTTTGTTTTGGTTCTGATAATAGCTGCACTTATTTCGTTTTTATTGGTATCAGATTTATTTAATATAAAAAATATTTATGTGACAGGTAATAGGACTTTGCAAAAAGATGATATAATCAAAATATCTAATATACAGTATAATCAAAACATATTTAAATTAAATAGAAAAAAAACCATCAAAGGGATGTTTGAAAACCCCAAAATCAAAGCAGTGAGGATAAAGAGAGTATTGCCTTCCGGCATAGCTTTGGATATCATTGAAAGGGAAGGGATAGCTCTTATACCTTACTTGGGTTCATTTATTAATATTGATGAAGAGAGCACGATAATAGAAGTAGTGGGTTTGGAAACAGATTTAAATCTGCCTAAAATTTCAGGCGTTACATTTGGTGATTTCAAGATAGGAGAAAAACTAAAAATTGATAATCAGGATCAAATGGATACAATGATGAATATTTTGAAATATTTAAAAAGTGTAGGAATGACCGAAATAATTGCAACAATAGACATATCAGATGCATCTAATATTGTAATTATAACAAGAAATAATATACGTGTTCTTTTGGGAAACAATAAGCTGGATTATAAAATCAGTGTGGCTAAGACCATTGTAGAGGATCTTACTGAGGATAACGAAATAGGAATAGTTGATATGAGGCATGAGGGAAACCCAATTTTTAAGAGAGATTAGCCAGGAGGTTTATCAATGAAAAACATAAAAATGCAGCTAGCTATAGGGGTTGTCTGCTTGGTATTAGGAATAATGGTTGCTGTACAATTCAAGACGGTTAAAAACAATGTGGGTCCTGTAACTGAGTATAGGGCCAGAGAATTAGCATCACAATTAAAAAGGATTACCACAGATAGGGATAACTTGGCGGCCTTAAAAAACGAATTAGAAAAAAAATTAAGAGATTATGAAAATGCTGAAGCAGAAGGAAATAGTGCTGCTAAATTTTTGAGCGAGGAGCTGAATAAAGCCAGGGTAATTGCGGGTCTTGTGGATGTAGAAGGGCCCGGTATTACTATGATCGTAGATGACCTAAAGTTCACGGAGCATTATAATTATAATATTATTGATTACACGGATTTGCTGGAGCTTGTCAATGAGCTTAATGCAGCAGGCGCTGAAGCTATATCAATAAATGGGCAGAGAGTGATATCCACTACGGAGATCAGACAAGCAGGACTCCATATCAATATAAATACTGTCAAATTTGCGCCTCCCTTCACATTTAAAGCCATAGGCGATCCTAAGACTTTAGAGGCTGCTTTGAGAATGAGAGATGGAATTGTGCAGATGCTGGCAGACAAAGGTATTGCTATATCTATTACTCAAGAACAGTCCATTGTTATCAAAAAGTATGACGGTGTAATAGAGAAGAAGTTTTCCAAAGTAGTAAAAGAAGGAGAAACCCATTAATATGAAAAGAGGATTATCCAACTACTATTTTTTTATGATAGCAATAATTTTAGGTTTTTTTATTACCATTCAACTAAAATCTAATATAACCTCGCAAGGCATTATTATTATTCCTAAATTATTAGCTATGGAAAAGGATGTAAGCAATGTAGAAATAGAAATAAAAAATCTAAAGAAGTCTATAAATGAATTAGAGTTAAAACTGAAGGAATATGAAACCAGCTTAAATCAAAGCGGCAGCATATATAACTCTATGTTGGATGAATGGACCAAAATAAGAAATTATGCCGGATTGGAAAAAGTAGAAGGGCCCGGTATTATCATTACCTTGAACGACAGCAGTGAAAATCTTGAGGATACGGATAATCCATCATTATATATTATTCACGATATTGATGTATTAGAAGTGGTGAATGAACTTAGAGCGGCGGGTGCCGAAGCTATTTCAATCAATGGCGAAAGAGTATTGGGAACTTCAGATATTGAATGTGGAGGACCTATAATTATGATAGATGGCAACAGGCATGCTACTCCTTTTATAATAAAAGCGATTGGAGACCCAAAAGCTCTTGAAGCTTCAGTTCTGGCTCCAGACAGCTATGTTGATTTTATGGAGTATACCGGAATCCAAGTTGAAGTGGAAAAAGCAGAAAAGATTGTAATGGATGGATATAAGTCTAACTTAAAGATGAAATATCAGAAAAGCATAAAAGAAGGTGAAAAGAAATGATAGTTCCATTATTAGGTTTATTATTAGGAGTTTTGCTTGGCTTGTTATCTCCCGTCACTATACCGATACAATATTCAACCTATATGTCCATAGCAATACTGGCAGCTTTGGACTCAGTGTTCGGAGGTATAAGATCCAGTTTGGAAAATACCTTTGATATTGAAATCTTTATTTCAGGTTTTTTTGCCAATGCTATTTTAGCCGCTATATTAGCTTATATTGGAGATCAACTGGGAGTCCCCATATATTATGCGGCAATATTCGCCTTTGGTGTCAGGCTGTTCCAAAATTTTGCGATAATAAGAAGATATATATTGGCTAAAATGAAAAAAAATAGCAAATAAAAATTTTATAAAAATAAAGGAAATTAGATATTTGCGTTGAACAATATATAGGTAAAACCAACAAAAAAATGTAAGAAAGGCTTCTATTGAAGCGATTTGAGATCAATAGGTATTATTTTTATGAATAACGGATGTAATAGGGAGGTCGTAATGTGCTCGAGTTTGATGTTGAAGCTAATTCGGTTGCTCGTATAAAGGTTGTAGGCGTAGGTGGCGCCGGGAATAATGCTGTTAATAGAATGATTGCTGCAGGGCTTAAAGGTATAGAATTTTTTTCTGTTAATACAGATAAGCAGGCACTATGTATGGCCCAAGCGCAGAATAAAATTCAGATTGGGGAGAAGCTGACAAAAGGCTTAGGCGCTGGTGCCAATCCAGAGATAGGAAAAAAGGCGGCAGAAGAAAATTATGAGGAAATAAAGGCGGCCTTAGAGGGCGCGGATATGATTTTCGTTACAGCGGGTATGGGCGGAGGTACAGGGACAGGTGCTGCTCCTATTGTGGCAAAGGTTTCTAAAGAGTTAGGGATATTGACTGTAGGGGTTGTAACTAAACCCTTTGGATTTGAAGGCAAAGTGAGGAAACTGCAAGCAGAAAAAGGGCTGATGGAGTTAAAAGAGCATGTAGATACACTGGTTACGATACCTAATGACAGAT
This sequence comes from Lutispora sp. QWL-02, assembly GCF_058315355.1. NCBI lineage: Bacteria > Bacillati > Bacillota > Clostridia > Lutisporales > Lutisporaceae > Lutispora > Lutispora sp. QWL-02. The sequence continues at coordinate 2,949,257 of NZ_CM177762.1, read as the reverse complement.
TGCTGCAGATTGTTGATAAAAAGGCATCAATAATGGACGCTTTTAGGATTGCAGATGATGTTCTGAGGCAGGGCGTGCAGGGAATATCAGATCTTATAGCTGTTCCGGGGCTTGTTAATCTTGATTTCGCAGACGTAAAGACAATAATGGCTGACAAGGGACTCGCACATATGGGCATAGGCAAGTCCAGCGGTGAAAACAGAAGTGCCGATGCTGTTAAACAGGCTATACATAGTCCTCTTCTTGAAACCTCTATTGAGGGTGCGAAGAGTGTGCTCTTAAACATAACAGGGGGTGCGGACTTAGGTATTTTTGAAGTGAACGAAGCTGCAGAACTGGTCTTCCAATCGGCAGACCCGGATGCAAATATTATTTTCGGGGCAGTAATAGATGAAAATTTGAAAGATGAAATAAGAATAACTGTTATTGCAACCGGTTTTGACGAAGTCGGACCAAGAACTTTTTCAGCCGTTGAAGAAGAGATTGTAGTTGATAAAAAAGCTGATCCGCAGAAATCTAATTATAAGAATGATGATATCGATATACCGCCTTTTTTAAGAAACAGGTATAAATAAGAAAACTGGATGAACTCCAGTTTTTTTTATGCTATTGATCAATAAATTGTAAGCATAAATAAGCCATATAAAAATATACATATATTATACATAATTTTTGAGTGGTGGTATTTTATGCTAAAGGTATATATTGATTGGGGCTATGGAATGGGCAATGAAATTTTCAGCAGCTACCCGATAGGGGAAAAAGTATTAAAAAAACTTGAGGTGATAGGCATTCAAGCTAAGATCAGACCAGAGGGTATGAAAAAAATAAGTCTTGAGGAAAGGATTAGTAAAATCCGTGAATCACAAGCTCAAATATTGATTTCTATAGATTCAAACTGGTCTGAGAACGCAAATCAAAAAGGTGTTGAAACATATTACAATACGGCAAGTAAAACAGGAGATTTACTCGCTAAAAAGGTTCAAAGAGAGTTGATCAAAGCTACAAATTTTTACAATAGAGGAATAATCGGATGTGATTCTAAAACAAACAATGAAATAACCACGCTTTTGAGAGTTAACGAAACATCTATAGCTTCTTTGATTGGCTTTTCTTCAAATCCCCATGAGAGATTACAAATTGAGCAGGACAAATTTAAAGAGCTTATTTCTGATGGTGTCTTAAAGGGTATAAGCAGATATCTCAATATTAACAGCGTTCTTAGCCCGAAATGTATTTTTATGTAGATTTATAAAATGTACTTTTTTATTTCGACTACCAAAAATGACAAATATTTTTCTCACATATTTCTATAATTATTATAGTGGCTCAAAATATATACTGCTGATATGAGCTTAATCCTCCGGGCTGTGTGCGGGAGATAATTCTAAAGAATAAATGAATTATGAACTCCATCTAAATTAAGAATACTGTTAATAAAGGTTTGTGGGAATATGATCCAATATGTATATGGCGATGTAATATTTGTGGAAAATTTAGTGATGAACTGTATAATACTGTTTAGCACAGCTAAACTCACCAGGAGCCGGTATAAGAAGTTGAATATTTTTTTGGCTTCTATAATAGGGTCTGTTTATTCTGTTTTTTACTATTTTCCTGGCTATGAATATCTTTATACCTGGTTTTTAAAGCTTATATTCTCACTATTCATAATCGCTTTGGCTTTCACTCCATATAACTTAAAAGAATTCGGAAGAGCTATAGCAGTATTTTATATTGTTTCTTTGATATTTGGCGGAGCAGCCTTTGGTGTTTTTTATTTCATCAATGGGATTAAGTTTTCGTACCAGGGTATATTTTATATGGAGAGCTTTCCGGTTAAACTTCTATTTGCTTCTATTTTATCAGCATATATAATAATAAAAATTTCCTGGGGTTATATAGTCTCAAAGATCAGACGAGAAAAAATATTAATGGATGTTTCGGTACTTCAAGAAAACAAGAAAATTTATTTAGTGGCATTAGTCGACACCGGCAATTCACTTACTGATCCTATAACAAATTTGCCCGTATTGATAGCAGAATACGAAATTGTAAAAGAGCTTTTGCCGGAAGAAATTCAGAGGATTTTTGAAGAAAACAAAGATAATAATTTGAATGTAATAGCATCGGTCTTATCAAAATCTGAATGGATGACAAAATTCAGATTTATACCATTTAAATCCTTAGGCAATGAGAATGGTATGCTGATCGGATTTAAACCGGATGCTATCAACGTTGAAGACAAAAACACAAAAAAAAATATCAAGGATATTATTATTGCAATATATAATAAAAAACTATCCAAAGACGGCGAATATAACGCTTTACTACATCCTGACATATTAAGCTATTATAATGGGGGGAAAAACAGTGCATAAAATATTTAGATTATTGGCCCTTCAACTTATACTATTGATTATAAGAATAAAGCAGCATATTAAACCCACTGATGAAGGCTGGATCCACTACATAGGAGGTAATGAAGCGCTGCCTCCTCCGCTGGATATTGATGATGAAATAATTTGGATATCAAGGCTTAACGAGGCAGGAAGCAATGCCAGAGCAGTGTTGATAGAAAGAAATTTGAGGCTGGTAGTTTACATAGCAAGAAAGTTTGAGAACACAGGTATCGGTGTGGAGGATTTAGTTTCAATCGGAACCATAGGCTTGATAAAAGCGGTAAACACCTTCGATCCGGATAAAAAAATCAAACTGGCAACATATGCATCACGCTGCATCGAAAATGAAATATTAATGTATCTGCGGCGAAATAGTAAGGTCAAATCAGAAATTTCATTTGATGAACCCTTAAATATCGATTGGGATGGAAATGAATTGCTGCTTTCGGATATATTAGGCACTGATAATGATTTGATATACAGATATCTGGAAGATGAGACGGATAAGGAATTACTGGATTTGGCTTTGAGAAAATTAAATGAAAGAGAAAAAAGGATAATGGAGTTAAGGTTTGGTTTAAATGATGGTGTGGAGAAAACTCAAAAAGAAGTAGCAGATATGCTGGGAATTTCTCAATCCTATATTTCCAGGCTGGAAAAAAGAATAATAAAGAGGCTGAAAAAGGAAATCAATAAAATGATATAAAGCTTTTGCAATCCAGATGGGAATCTGGATTTTTTTTTAGTGATCAATGAAGGCATTTATGTGAATAAAAATGATAGCTATGGTAATAATTTAAATGTCAACAATAAATAAAGGGTGTGCCTGAATTATGATTAATAAGGTTGAAATATGCGGTGTGAATACTTCAAAGCTTCCGGTTTTGTCAAATGCTAAAATGATGGAGCTTCTAAAGAAAATACGGCAAGGTGATATGGAATCCAGAGAAGAGTTTATAAAATGCAACCTGCGATTAGTTTTAAGCGTAATACAAAGATTTAATAACCGTGGAGAGTATGTTGATGATCTATTTCAGGTTGGTTGTATTGGCTTGATCAAGGCCATCGATAATTTTGATTTAGATCAAAATGTCAGGTTTTCTACTTATGCAGTTCCGATGATAATAGGCGAGATAAGAAGATATTTGAGGGACAATAATTCTATAAGGGTAAGCAGATCCTTGAGAGATATAGCCTATAAAGCTCTGCAGGTGAGAGATAAGTTGATCAATAAGCATTCAAAGGAGCCTACAGTATCAGAGATAGCTAAGGAGCTTGATTTGCCGGTAGAGGAAGTTGTATTTGCATTAGATGCCATACAAGATCCTTTATCGTTATTTGAACCCATATATCATGATAATGGCGATGCCATTTATGTTATGGATCAAGTTGCCGATGATAAAAATAAAGATGACAATTGGGTGCAAAGCATAGCTCTTAGCGAAGCCATGAGGCGGTTGAACGATAGGGAGAAATTGATATTGAATTTAAGGTTTTTTCAAGGCAGAACCCAGATGGAAGTAGCGGAAGAAATAGGAATTTCTCAAGCTCAAGTATCTCGCTTAGAGAAAACTGCCCTAAGTCATATGAGAAAATATATTTAAGAAGGCTGCCAAAAGGCAGCTTTTTTAATATATTTACGTGTTCTATTTCTAATACATGTCTTATATATTTATATAAGACATGTATTAGAAATGGGGGATTGCAATGTTTAAGGCGTCGGAACTAAGACAAAAGGAGATTATAAATATATCAGACGGTAAAAGGCTAGGCTTTGTATCAGATGTAGAAATAAACATGGAGACGGGCATCATAGAAGCAATAATAATACCGTCGGAAGGCAAATTATTCCGCGTATTATCAAAGGACAATGATATTTTAATACCATGGACAGAAATTAAGAAGATAGGGCTGGATGTGATATTGATAGATAAAAATCCATAGCAGAATATGCATAACAGCGTAAAAACAAGTAAAAAAAAAGAAGGATAAGATAATTTCACCAAATCAAGCTAAAATCACAGCTAATTGCTATATAATGTATAGTATAATATTTCTATATACTATATATTGTTTAAATGAGCTTTAAGTACTACAATAATAAGCGTTTTTTCATCTTTTTTTTACAACATTTTTGGCTTATTATGAATAAAATATGTGAGGAGGAATTTCTGTGAAGTGTCCCTATTGCGGTTGTAATGAAAGCAAGGTTGTTGATTCAAGGCCTGCAGATGAATATACAGTAATAAGACGAAGAAGAGAATGTGAAAGCTGTTCAAAGAGATTTACAACCTATGAAAAGGTTGAAGAGATGCCTTTGGTAATTGTAAAAAGAGATGGAAGCCGCGAACTCTATCAAAGGAACAAAATTGTAAATGGAATCCTGAAAGCTTGTGAAAAGAGACCGGTTTCTGTTAAAGATATTGAAGACATGGCAGATAACATTGAAAAAGAGCTGTACAATACGATGGAGAAGGAAATTAACAGCAAGAAGATAGGAGAAATGGTCATGGCCAGATTGAGAAAGCTGGATGATGTCGCCTATGTTCGTTTTGCTTCAGTTTATAAACAATTCAAAGATATCAATACATTTTTGGAAGAGCTCAATAAACTAATGAACGAAGGGTAGGTTGGAATTTTGCTTAAAAAAATAAAAAAGAGAGATGGAAGAATAACAGATTTCACAAAAGAAAAGATTACAAGTGCTATCTTCAAAGCTGCCAGAGCAGTGGGCGGGGAGGATTATGAAACCGCTGAGAGCATAACAGAGAAAGTAATATCTTACTTGATAAAATATAACACTGATGAAGTTCCTGATGTTGAAACGATTCAGGATGCCGTAGAAAAGGTTCTTATAGAAAATGGACATGCGAAGACTGCAAAGGCATATATATTGCATAGATCAAAGAGAACCAGGATGAGAGAAGCAAAAAGTGAATTGATGGATATAGTAAAAGATATTTTAGTTGAAACAAGCAGGGAAAATGCAAATGTAGGCAATTCACCATCTGCTAAGATGCTTCAAATAGCCTCTGCTGCCAGCAAGCAATATTATTTGAATAATGTAATTCCCGAGGAAATGAGCAGGGCTCACATAAATTGTGAGATACATATTCATGATCTTGATTATTATGGCAAAACCTTAAATTGCCTGCAGATAGATTTAACAAAACTTCTCTTAGAAGGCTTCAATACAGGATATGGTTATATAAGACCTCCTAAAAGAATATCAACTGCTGCAGCACAAGCTGCGATTATTCTGCAAAGCAATCAGAATGATATGTTCGGAGGTCAGAGCTTTCCCCATTTTGACAAGACCATGGGTGAGATAATCAGAAAGCTATGTCCTCAAACAAGGGAAGAAGAGGTTTATCAAGCGATGGAAGGCTTGGTTTACAATCTAAATACCATGCATAGCAGAGCGGGTGCGCAGGTACCGTTCAGCAGCATCAACCTCGGGACTGATACCACACCGGAAGGAAGAATGGTGATCGGAGCTATCTTAACCGCTTTTGATAAAGGCCTTGGTAAAGGAGAAAGCCCCATATTTCCGAATCTCGTTTTCCGCTTAAAACGAGGAATCAATTTCCAGCCAGGTGACCCAAATTATGATATGTTCCAGAGAGCCATGGCGGTAGCTTCAAAAAGGATGAACCCTACATTCAGCTTCATGGATTCGTCTTTCAATAGAAAATATGGAGATGAAGTAGCCTATATGGGTTGCCGCACAAGAGTTATAAGCAATAGGCACGGCGAGGAAATCTCTTCCGGCAGAGGAAATATTACACCGGTTACTATAAATCTGCCTAGGCTGGCTATTAAAAATAAAGAAGTTGATAGCTTTTTTAATGAGTTGGACAAGCTTATGGAGCTTTGCAAGGAACAACTCCTTCATAGATTCAATACCATTGCGGCGTTAAAAGTCAAGGATCTTCCGTTTCTTATGGGGCAAAAGCTTTATATGGGTTCTGAGAATTTGAAGGATGAGGATTCCATCAGGGATGCAATAAAAAATGGAAGTCTGGCTATAGGCTTTTTAGGCTTGGCGGAGGCTTTGATCGCTTTGACGGGAAAGCATCACGGAGAATCGGACGAAGCAATGGATTTAGGCTATAGAATTATTGAAAGGATAAAAGAAAGAACAGATTATTATTCGGATAAATATGACCTGAATTTTGTATGCTATGCGACACCTGCCGAAGGTTTAAGCGGAAGATTCACCAATAAGGATAGAGAGGAGTTCGGTGAAATTCCCGGTATAACCGATAAAAAATATTATACAAATTCATATCATATCCCTGTCGGTTACGATATAAGTATTTTTGAAAAAATACGCCGGGAGGCTCCTTTTCACAAGTTGTGCAATGCAGGGCATATTTCATACATAGAGCTTCAATCATCACCAAATGGCAATAGAGAAGCCTTTGAAAAAATACTTAATCACATGGCTGACTGCGATATGGGATATGCAGGAATTAATTTCCCTATAGACGAGTGCAAAAACTGCGGATATTCAGGAATTATTGAAAAGGATTGCCCAAGCTGCGGCAGTATTGAAATTAGAAGGATTAGGCGAATAACAGGTTACCTGTCTACCATTGACAGATTTAATGATGCCAAAAAATCCGAGCTCCTAGACAGAAGAACGCATTGGAGATGATCGCATGTTTATTAAGGTAGCGGGCCTGGAGAAGGAAAGTATAGTTGACGGAAAAGGCATACGGTATGTTATCTTTGCCCAGGGCTGCCCCCATAAATGCAAAGGTTGCCATAATCCAATAACCCACTCCTTTGATGGTGGAAGTATTTATGAAGTTGATGAGCTTGTCAAAGATATACAAAGCAATGCTTATATTGACGGGATAACTTGTTCCGGGGGAGAATGCTTTGAACAGGCAGAAGCTTTTGCATTTATAGCAGAGAAAACAAAGTCCATGGGTAAGGATGTATGGGCGTATTCAGGCTATGAATATGACTATATCATCTCACATAAGGAAGAAAAGCCTTTTTGGAAAGAACTGCTGGGAAATGTTGACGTATTGGTTGACGGACCATATATTGAAGAAAAGAAGGACTTATCACTATGTTTTAGAGGCTCATCGAACCAGAGAATAATTGATATAAAAGAAAGCCTGGCAAAGGGAAAAATTGTTTTGATGAATCTTTAAATTCTATATTGACAAAAAAATATAAGGCGCTTATAATTAAATCATACTATAATACTCGGAATTAAATATATAAGGGCTATGATTGGAAAGTGTAGGTATGTAGTTGCTTTTAAAGAGAGAGATTGTCCAGGCTGCGAGCAATCTTAAAAGCATTTGCCGAAAGTGCCTCCAGGAGCTTTAGGCCGAAATTTATTAGGCTGTTACGGATGCATCCGTTATAAGTGCTCAGGTATGATGGTACCTATGAAGTATTTTAAGAGTGGAACCGCAGAATAAAACTGCCTCTTAGTAGGAATATATTCCTATTAAGAGGCTTTTCTGATGTGCAGAAAGATTTGGTTTTTTAATATACCATTGACTTAAAAGCCTGTACCATCAGTGCATGGGCTTCAAATGATCCCCTACAATAAATATTAGAGGAGAGGTATAATGTTTAAAAATTTTAATGAAGACATTTCGGCTGTAATGGAGAGAGATCCTGCCGTAAAAAGCAAACTGGAAGCCCTGTTATGCTATCCGGGGCTGCACGCAATAATTTTTTATAGGATCAGTCATTTTTTCTATAAGAAAGGCGCCTTTTTGATAGCGAGGCTCATATCACAAGCAGGGAGATTTTTTACAGGTGTAGAGATTCATCCGGGGGCAGTCATTGGCAAAAGGCTTTTTATTGACCATGGAATGGGCATAGTAATCGGTGAGACAACTGAAATCGGAGATGATGTGACTCTATACCAGGGAGTGACGCTTGGCGGAACCGGTAAAGATAAAGGAAAAAGACATCCTACAATCCACAATAATGTTACTATCGGCTCAGGAGCAAAAATATTAGGGCCAATAACCGTAGGCAAAAATGCCAAAATAGGTGCCGGAGCTGTGGTCCTAAGATGTGTTCCCCCAAATACAACAGCGGTTGGAGTCCCTGCTCATACTACCAAAAAGGATAATGAATTGATAAGAATAGATCTAAATCACACAGATTTGCCGGATCCGGTAGAAACCAGGATCAAGGAATTGGAAGAAAGGATAAAAGGTCTGGAAGAAGCATTAAGATTTTCGGAAGATTTGAAAGAATCTTGTTGATTATTGATGAGGAAAAAGGCTAATATATTATTGAACGATAATATTTGCATGTTGGAGTGAATGATATAGTATGGCTTTTAAAGTTAACAAGATTGGAACATTGATATACCTTACTATCCCTGCCTTTACAGACACAGGGATAGTAAGGCATTGTTTTACTACGAGACAGGGCGGAGCAAGTGAAGGACTGTATGCATCCCTAAATACATCCCCATATAAGAATGAGCCTGCAGAAATAACTAATAAGAACTTGGACATTATATGCAGTGCTATTGGCATAGATTCTAAAAAGCTTGTTATGACAAAGCAAACACACGGCGCTGATGTAAGGGTCGTAAATGAAGGCTCTATACAGAATAAACCTGTCAATGGCTATGATGCCCTAATAACGAATCTGCCAAATATTCCTCTTATAACCTTCTATGCAGATTGCGTGCCTATATTTCTTCTTGACCCTGTCAATAAAGCGATAGGGCTGGTTCATTCGGGCTGGAGGGGTACAACTCTCCATATTGCGGAGAGGACTCTGGAAAAAATGAAAGCTTACTATGGAACGAAGCCGGAGAATTGTCTTGCAGCTATTGGTCCTTCTATAGAAAGAGATTGCTTTGAAATAGGCGAGGATACTGCAGAAATATTTAAGCAAAGTTTTGAAGGCTATGACAGCATTGTCTTCCCGAAGAAAAACGGCAAATACTTGGCAGATTTGTGGAGCGCAAATATGCAAATGCTCATAAAGGCAGGTATGAAGAAGGAGCTCATCACCGAAAGCAAGATGTGCACTAAATGTAATAGCGGTTTATTTTACTCTTACAGGAGAGATAATGGACAAAGCGGGAGTCTCTCAGCTATTATGGAGCTTAATTATTAAAGGAGTGAATTTATCAGCATGAAGGTATTGATTATTGAAGACGATTACAATATACAGGAGCTGCTAAGATATAATCTGGAAAACAGCGGGTATGAGGTTATTGTTGCAGAGGATGGCAACGAGGGTTTTCAAAAGGTGTTGGATAATACGCCGGATGTCATTTTGCTTGATATAATGATACCTGGTGCTGACGGTTTGGAAGTTTGCAAGATGATAAGGGCTAATGAAAAAGTAAAGAAGATACCAATACTTATGGTCACTGCTAAAAGCGAGGAATTGGATAAAATTTTAGGTTTAGAGCTGGGGGCCGATGATTATATAACTAAGCCCTTCAGCATCAAGGAAATTATTGCCCGAATAAGAGCTATTATGAGAAGGCTTAATGAAAGCAAGGATTCTTTGGAAGAAAAAGCGGAGAAAGGCAAAATTAGATTTGGAGACCTGGAAATTGACGAAGAAAAATATGAGGTAAAAAATAACGGTAAAAAGGTAACGCTTACATTAAAAGAATTTGAATTGTTGAAAATGCTGGCAGAAAACCCCGGAAGGGTGATGACAAGAGATTATCTGCTTGATGCCGTATGGGGTTATGAATATGGCGGAGAGACGAGAACGGTAGATGTTCATATAAGGCATCTGAGGCGAAAGCTTTGGGGAGATGAAGGGGAAGGAATGATAAAGACTATAAGAGGCGTAGGATATAAATTTGATGAGCCGGGTGATCTATGATGCAAAAAAAAATTTTTCTCAATCTGTATTATGTGCTCTTGATCGGTATTGTCATCAGCGGCTTATTATCATATACTACCATTGAATCTACATACAATAAAGGTGTTGAAGACAAACTCATATCCAATGCCTATTTGACTGCCGAGATCATTACCCAGAGGATAAACGAACATGGCTATGACAATATTAATGATTATATAAAAAAAATAAAGACCTCTGATGAAATAAGGATCACATTGATTGATACAGATGGCACCGTATTGGCAGACACATATGAGGATCCGTCTAAGATGGAAAATCATAGAGAACGTTCTGAAGTCAAAAAAGCGATAAATGGGATAAGCGCTCTTGAAAAAAGATACAGTGCTACCATAAAGGCTAGCTACTTATATTATGCTTTACCGGTGAAAGTGAATATGGGAAACAGCTATATCGTTAGATTGTCAATGCCGTTGAGAGATATTGAAGCGATCAAAAAGAGGTACTTGGCAAATCTGCTGGTAGCTTTTGGGTTTGGCCTGGCAATAGCTTTGATCATCGGATATAATACGTCAAAGAGAATAACCAGGCCTTTATCCCAGATCACACAAATGTCTGAGGAAATATCTAAAGGGAAATTTGATTTGAAGCTGGCAGTTGAAGGAAAAGACGAGATAACAAAGCTGGCAGGCTCAATAAACAATATGTCAGAGCAGCTTCAATACTATATTAATGGGTTAAACAGAAGAAATGAGGAAATGGAAGCCATACTTAGCAGCGTAATAAATGGAATAATAGCCATAGATAATCATCAAAAAATACTCTTTATAAATAAATATGCAAAAAAATTGTTGGATATTGAGGAAGAGGACTTGAAAGGCCAGCATATCATCTATGTATTGCGGAATCATCAGATCAATCAATATTTAAAAAACTCCATTGAGAATAAGAAGTTTGAAGAGATCGAAGTGATATTAAACTATCCACAAGAAAAAAACATAAAGCTGTATACTAACCCTATCATGGAACATGAAGGGACGGGTACCATCGGCATAATAATAACCTTGCAGGATGTGACTCAGATAAGAAAGCTGGAAAGAATAAAGAGTGAATTTGTTGCAAATGTATCACATGAGCTGAAGACTCCGCTGACTTCTATAAAGGGTTTTATTGAAACCCTTAAGGAAGGCGCTGTAAAGGATGAGAATACGGCTCTTAAATTTTTAAACATTATAGACTACGAAGCAGAGAGGCTTACCAATTTAATTACCGATATACTTGTGCTTTCCGAACTGGAAAACAAAAAAGAAAGAACCGCTCAAGAGAAATTTAGTATTGAAACGTCAATAGGTGAGGCTATTATGATCTTTAAGTCTCAAGCAGAAAAAAAGAATATAAAAATTGAGAAAAACATAGAGGAAGACATAGGCTTTTTATTCGGGTCCAGAGATAAATTTAAACAGATGATAATAAATCTTATCGATAATGCAATAAAGTATTCCGGTGAAAACAGCAAAGTAATGATCGAGGCGCTGGTTGAAGATGATAGGAAAGTTATCTCGATAAAGGATTTTGGAATAGGGATTCCCGAGGAAAGCATACCAAGGATTTTTGAACGCTTCTATAGGGTAGATAAAGCCAGATCAAAGGCAATATATGGAGGCACAGGATTAGGACTTTCGATCGTAAAACATATTGCCATCAGTTTTGGAGCAGAAATTGCAGTAGAAAGCCAGCCTGGAAAAGGCACTAAATTTAAAATAAAATTTCCATAGGTAAAAAAAGAGTCTTGATGACGAGCATCAAGGCTCTTTTTTAATAAATATATTTAACATGGATTTAACAATACCTTTATAGCGGCTTAACATAGCTCTATTATCATTTAATTGTAATAAAGAAGAGGAGGAATAAACTTGAAAAAATCAAATATTAAAGGAATTTTAAGCTTAGTACTTACAGCGGGATTAATATTGGCCGGATGTTCTGGACAACCTGCTCAAAATGAACCAACTCCAGAACAGCCTAAGGAACCGGAAAAACAAAGCATCGTAATAAACGGCTCTACCTCAGTACAGCCTTTGGCTGAAGAACTGTCAAATGCATTTAAATCTAAAAACCCCAATGCAACTATCGATATACAAGGAGGAGGCTCGGGTGTAGGGATCAAATCGGCTGGGGACGGCGTGGTTGATATCGGAATGTCATCCAGAGATTTAAAGCCTGAAGAAAAATCATTGAAAGAATTTAAAATTGCCATCGACGGCATCGCGGTTATAGTACACCCTGAAAATGGCGTAAAGGATTTGACCGTTGATCAGTTGAGAAAAATATACACAGGAGAAATAACAAACTGGAAGGAAGTCGGAGGAAAAGACGCTAAAATCACAGTTGTGACCAGAGAAGAAGGCTCAGGAACCAGAGGAGCATTTATAGAATTGGTAAAGTTGGAAGTGACTGAAGGAGATAAGAAGGTAGACAAAACTTTAGCCTCAGCAATAACCCAAGGTTCTACAGGTGCTGTTATGACTACTGTAGCAGGTGATGCCAATGCGATAGGCTTCGCTTCCTTCGGAAGCGCTAAAGACAAAACTGATATAAAGCTTATAAGTATCGATGGATCTGAATGCAATGAAGAAAACATATCCGCAGGATCTTATAAGATATCAAGACCTTTCTTGATGCTGACCAAGGATGAGCCGGCAGGACTTGCAAAAGCTTTCCTTGACTTCATATTGAGCGCTGAAGGGCAGGGAATTGTTGCTGAAAATAATTATTTGAAAGCTGTTAAATAGTTGATATATTATCAAGATACTTAGCGTAGCTAAGACTCCTGCTTAATTTTAGGCAGGAGTCTTAGTCGTGATTGTTTATCACTGAACTAACCCGCTCTAAGGCCCCCGCCTCTATAGGCGGCGGGTATCAAGAGCAGCTAAGTCCAGTATGGACTCGACTAACATTCAGTGGGGGTTGAACCCCCCTCTGAATGAAGTCTAGTTCAACAAGGAAGCGACTCATATTTTTAAAGAAGGGAAAGAGCCTGATGAGAACTAGTGAGAGAATTATAGAAAAACTACTCCTTATCTGTGCCGGTATAGCAATATTGGGAGTAGCTCTTATAGCCGCATTTATTTTTGCGGAGGGCTGGCCTGTTATCAATAAAACCGGAATTATGAACTTCCTTTGGGGCAGGGCATGGGCGCCCACAAGAGGAGTATATGGTATTTTCCCAATGATACTCGGCTCCATCTATGTTACATTAGGTGCTTTAATCATTGGAGTGCCCATCGGAATAGGCTGCGCTGTTTATTTGGCTGAAATAGCATCACCCAAGCTTTCAGAAATCATAAAACCAGGTATTGAACTTCTGGCGGGAATACCTTCTGTCATATATGGCCTGTACGGGATGACCGTTATAGTGCCTATGATAAGGAAAGTCTTTAATAATCAGGGCTTCAGCATTTTAGCGGGGAGCATAATCCTGGCCATAATGATTCTGCCTACAATAATCAATATATCCAAGGACTCCATAGAAGCAGTGCCCGAGGAATACAAGGAAGGTTCTCTGGCCTTGGGGTCATCACATTGGCAGGCCATTATAAGAGTGATACTTCCGTCAGCGCGATCAGGCATACTATCCGCAGTGATATTGGGTATGGGCAGAGCCATAGGAGAGACCATGGCGGTGATCATGATAACAGGTAACAGCACATTTATCCCTGAGAGCATTTTATCAACCGCAAGGACTTTGACGGGAAATATCGGGATAGAAATGGGTTATGCCAACGGAGAGCATCAGAAGGCATTATTTGCAACAGGCATAGTTCTATTTGTATTTATTATGATTTTAAATCTTATGGCCAATCTCATACCTAAGAAGGTGGGTGAATAATTTGGATGCGATGAATAATATAAATAGTTCCAGAAATAAAGAAAAAATTGCTTTTGCACTGCTGTGGGGATTTTCTGTGATGACGATAATCATTCTGGTGCTTATTTTAGCTAATATAATAATAAATGGAATTTCCCATATCAGCTTGGACTTCTTGCTGGAGGAGCCTAGAAAAATGGGCAAGGCTGGGGGCATATTCTCAGTAATTGTTTCTACCTTTTACATTGTTGCTTTATCTATAGTTTTTGCTGCTCCTCTGGGTGTCGGTGCTTCTGTGTATTTGACCGAATATGCTAAGGAAGGGATTATGCTGAAGATCATCAGATTCGGGACCGAATCTTTGGCAGGAATTCCGTCGATTATATATGGTTTATTTGGCTATTCATTCTTTGTAGTTTATCTGAATCTGAAATATTCAATATTATCAGGTGCCTTGACGCTTACCTTGATGATACTGCCCACAATAGTAAGGACTTCGGAAGAGGCAATAAAAGCAGTGCCTAAATCCTATAGAGAAGGAAGCCTGGCGTTAGGGGCTACAAAGCTTCAAACAATAAGAAAAATAATAATTCCAACGGCCATGCCGGGCATATTGACAGGCTTGATACTGGGTGTGGGAAGGGTTATAGGCGAAAGCGCCGCTGTAATATATACGGCAGGGAGTTCATTGGGTATTCCGGATTCTATTTTTAGGCCAGGAAGGACCCTGTCGGTTCACCTGTATACTTTGGCCTCTGAGGGTTTATCCAGGGAAAACACCTATGCAACAGCGGTAGTGCTTATAATCTTGGTGTTTATAATAAATTTTGTTGCGAACAGATTGATAAAAAATATTTTCATAGCTAAAAGGAGATAAGATTTTATGTCGACTATAAAAATAAAGGTAGAGGACACTAATTTATATTATGGAGATCATCAAGCTTTGAAGGATATAAATATAGATATTTATGAAAAAGCCGTTACGGCTTTGATCGGTCCCTCAGGCTGCGGTAAATCGACTTTTCTTAGATGCCTCAACAGGATGAATGATCTTATCCCAAATGTGAGGAGGGATGGGAAAATAGAGATAGCCGGAACAAATGTGGATAAGTATGATGTTATCCTGCTCAGAAAAAAGGTTGGCATGGTGTTTCAAAAGCCCAATCCATTTCCCATTTCCATATATGAAAATGTAGCCTATGGCCCAAGAATACATGGAGTTAAAAGCAAGCCTGTTTTGGATGATATAGTGGAGAAAAGCTTGAAGGAAGCAGCTCTATGGGATGAAGTAAAGGACAGGCTTAAGAATAATGCAGTCGGCTTATCAGGAGGGCAGCAGCAAAGACTGTGCATAGCAAGAACAATGGCTGTAGAGCCGGAGGTTTTGTTGATGGATGAACCTACCTCGGCCTTGGATCCGGCATCAACCATGAAAATAGAAGACTTGATGGAAAATTTGAAAAAGCAATATACGGTCATTATAGTCACCCATAATATGCAGCAGGCAGGAAGGATATCGGATTATACAGCTTTTTTCCTAAATGGAGAAATTATTGAATATGATAAAACAGAGAATATATTTTACAAACCCAGAGATAAGAGAACAGAGGACTATATAACAGGAAGATTCGGATAAAATTGAACAGGAGGGTATGATAATGACAAGGAATTATTTTGATAATGAATTGCAGGAACTTAAGCTGGACCTTATAAGGATGAGCAGTATAGTTGAAGATGCGCTATCAAACTCCATCAATGCCTTAAAAAAGCAGGACACGGATTTGGCAGAGCAAGTTATTGAGTCAGATGATATTGTAGATAAAATGGAGATAGACATTGAAGACAAATGCTTGAAGCTAATCGCATTACAGCAGCCCATTGCAAAGGATCTGAGAATAATAGCCACTGCGCTCAAGATAATAACTGATTTAGAAAGAATCGCGGATCATGCGGTAGATATAGCCAAAATAACAAAACGGCTGTCAAAGGAAAAATATATAAAGGAGCTCATTGATATACCCAGGATGGCTTATATAGTTACAGGCATGGTAAAGGACAGCATAGATGCCTATGTTAAGCAGGATATAGAAAAGGCCAAAGAGGTATCAAAAAGAGATGACGAGGTGGATGGACTCCATGCTCAGATATTCAGAGAGCTGCTTCTGCTTATGATGGAAGATCCGAGGAAAATAAATCAAAGCACCTATTTTTTATTTATAAGCCAGTATATAGAGCGAATTGCAGACCATGTCACAAATATATGCGAGTGGACCATATACGGAGTCACAGGCGAGCATATCGATTTAAATGAATAAGAAACCTATAAAGGCAGGTTTGTTATATAGAACAAGCCTGTTTTTTATTGGCTAAAATTATGTTGTGCTTAATCTTGCCAATGGTTATAATATATAAATAGTATGGAAAGGCAGGAGGATAAATTTATGTCATGCTGCAAAGTAATCATCCAAGAGGTTTTAGAAGGAAGTATTGCAGATGAGCTTGAAATAGAAAAGGACGACAAGATATTGAGCATAAATGGAGAAGCAGTGGGGGATATTTTGGAGTATAAATATCTCATAAGCGATGAATTTTTGATTCTGGAGATAGAAAAGCCTGACGGAGAGATATGGGAGCTTGAGATAGAAAAGGAATATGATGAGGATCTGGGCTTGTTGTTTGGAGGAATTATAGATGAGCCTAAATCCTGTCACAATAAGTGCATTTTTTGTTTTATCGACCAGCTTCCAAAGGGTATGAGAAAAACTTTATATTTCAAGGATGATGATACGAGATTGTCTTTTCTACAGGGCAACTTCTTAAGCTTGACTAATATAAAGGATAAGGATATCGAAAAGATAATTAAGTTCAGAATAAGCCCCATAAATATTTCGGTTCATACAACAGATATGGAACTCAGAAAGAGGATGCTGAATAATAAAAATGCAGATAAGCTTTTAGAATATATGAGAAGACTAAAAGAAGGCCATATAGAGATGAAGGGCCAGGTGGTCCTATGTCCGGAGATAAACGATGCCCGCCAATTGGAGAAAACCATAGCAGATTTATATGGATTTTATCCGGAATTAAACTGTGTTGCTGTTGTGCCTGTGGGCTTAACACGATATAGAGATGGACTTTTTCCGCTAAAGGAATATAATGAGCATACAGCCCAGGAGGTAATAGATCAAGTAGAGAACCTTCAAGGGAAGTATATGGATAAAATAGGCACCAGATTTGTTTTTCTTTCCGATGAATTCTATATAATAGCAGGCAGGAAAACTCAGCCCTATGAGAATTATGAAGGATTCTCTCAACTCGAGAATGGTGTAGGAATAATAGCCATGTTCAATCATGAGGTTGCGAGCTCTCTGGATAAAATAGAAAACAATGCAGCCATGTCGGCAAGGGGAACCATACTCACCGGAGAATATGCCATGCCGGTGCTGGAGGAAGCTTGCAATAAGATAATGTATAAGCTTCCGGGACTTAAGCTTGATGTCATTGCCATAAGGAATGAGTTTTTCGGACCGTCTGTAAGAGTGTCAGGACTCATAACCGGAGGAGATATAATATCTCAGCTTGAAGGTAAAAATATTTCCGGAAGTGTTTTTATACCTGATAATATGCTGCGAAGCGGAGAAACAGTTTTTTTAGATGATATAACAGTAAAAGATATTGAAGAAAGATTAGGTATTAAAATCATAATATGCAAGCAAGACGGAAGAGATTTAGTTTCTAATATAGTAGAACACTGCAAATGAAATGGAGGTTTTTTTATGTCAAAACCGGTTGTGGCTATTGTAGGCAGGCCTAATGTTGGTAAATCAACGCTTTTTAATAAAATTTCCGGAAAACGTATATCGATAGTTGAAGATATACCCGGTGTTACAAGAGATAGGATATATGCAGAGGCAGAATGGACCGGCAGAACATTTTCACTCATAGATACCGGAGGGATCGAGCCTTTTTCCCAGGATATAATAATGCTTCAGATGAAGAGGCAAGCAGAGGTAGCCATAGAAACTGCGAATGTCATAGTTTTTGTTGTAGATGGACAGGAAGGGATTACTTCCACTGATCAAGAGGTTGCAAATATGCTGAGAAAAACCAGCAAGAAGGTTGTCTTAGCCTGCAACAAGATCGATTCACCAAAATACATGAACAATGTCTATGAATTTTATAATTTGGGATTGGGGGAGCCGATAGGTATATCCGCAGGTCAGGCATTGGGACTGGGAGATTTGCTCGATGAAGTAGTCAGCGGTTTTCCAAAAGCAGATGAGGAGGAGTATGATGATCTTACGATCAAGGTAGCCTTAGTAGGCAGGCCCAATGTAGGAAAATCCTCCATCATTAATAGAATACTTGGGGAGGATAGAGTCATAGTAAGCAATATCCCAGGTACTACAAGAGATGCAATTGACACACCTTTCGAAGCAGGGGGTCAGAAATATGTGCTGATAGACACTGCGGGAATGAGAAAAAAAGGGAAAATAAACGAAGCGATAGAAAGATACAGCGTAATAAGATCATTAACAGCCATAGAGCGATCGGATGTTTCCATATTGGTGATTGATGGAGATACAGGCGTCACAGAGCAAGACAGCAAAATAGCAGGATATATGCATGAGCAAGGAAGAGGAGCAATAATTGTAGTAAACAAATGGGATATAGTAGAAAAAGATGACAAAACCATGAATAAATATAAAGATGATATCATGAAAGCACTTCCTTTCATGAGCTATGCTCCCATAATGTTTGTATCCGCACTGACCGGCCAGAGGGTTACTAAGATACTTGAAATGGTAGATATGGTTTCAAACCAGCATGCTTTGAGAATTCAAACAGGCTTGCTCAATGATGTGATAAGCGAAGCGGTGCTGATGAATCAGCCTAACCTATCCGGCGGAAGGAGACTGAATGTTCTTTATGGCACTCAAGTTTCAGTGAAGCCTCCTACCTTTGCCATATTCGTTAATGATCCCGAGCTTATGCATTTTTCCTATGAAAGGTATCTTGAAAATCAAATACGGAAATCCTTTGGATTCCAAGGGACTCCCCTTAGGTTTTTGATAAGAGGCAAAGATAAAGAATAGGGGGTATGAGAAAATGTCTATAATGATCATAAGCATAATATCCTATTTTCTCGGCAATATTTCTGCATCTTATCTGATTGCAAAGTATAAAGGCGGCATTGATATTAGAAAGCATGGAAGTGGAAATGCAGGCGCCACAAATGTACTTCGTACCTTAGGCGCTAAAGCCGGTTTACTGGCATTTGCAGGTGATGCATTGAAAGGTATATTAGCAGTAATATTAGGAAAGTTGATAGGAGGAGAAGACGGACAGATTGCCGCCGGTATATTTGTTGTAATAGGACATAACTGGCCAATTCTTCTGGGCTTTAAGGGCGGAAAGGGAATTGCTACGACAATAGGTGTAATGATCGCTATAAATCCTTATATTGTTGCAGCCATTGTTCCCATAGGATTAATAATAATATTTATTACAAAGTATGTATCATTGGCTTCAATTTTAGGAATGGCCATTTTTCCAATAACCATGCTCATGACTAAGCAGCCGGTGAAGCTGGTATTATTCAGTTTTTTGCTTTCTGCCATGGCTATATACAGGCATAAGTCCAATATAAAGAAGTTAATTGGCGGTACAGAAGCAAAAATTGGAGATAAAGTTAAGAAATATTAGGAGGCGATGGAGGTTGATTAAAGTTTCCGTTATAGGATCCGGCAGCTGGGGGACGGCTAATGCCATTTCCTTAGCAGGTAAAGGTCTTAGCGTAAAGCTATGGGTGAGGAATAAGGAGCTGTTGGAGACCATAAATGAAAAAAGAGAAAACATTACATACTTGCCTGACGTTCTGCTCCCCGATAGGATCCAAATATCGAACGATTTAGAGTATTGCTGCAGGGAATCAGATATAATCGTTTTAGGCACACCTTCTCATGCGGTGAGAGAGATGGTTCATAATATTCGCAGCTATTTAAATAAAGAGCAAGTAATAGTGAATCTTGCCAAGGGAATAGAAAATGATACCCTTTGCAGAATGTCGGAAGTTATAGAGGAATACCTG
Source organism: Lutispora sp. QWL-02 (assembly GCF_058315355.1). Taxonomy (NCBI): domain Bacteria; kingdom Bacillati; phylum Bacillota; class Clostridia; order Lutisporales; family Lutisporaceae; genus Lutispora; species Lutispora sp. QWL-02. The sequence continues at coordinate 2,929,069 of NZ_CM177762.1, read as the reverse complement.
CCTGACAACCCGGTTGCCGTTTTATCGGGGCCCAATCATGCAGAAGAAGTTGCAAGGAATATACCTTCTGCAACAGTAGTATCCTCAAAATATAAAAGAGTTGCAGAATTCATCCAGGAAACTTTTATGACCCCAAGATTTAGGGTTTATACTAACCCCGATATTGTCGGCGTCGAATTAGGAGGAGCCTTAAAAAATGTAATAGCTTTAGGCGCGGGCATTTCAGATGGGCTGGGATTTGGGGACAATACCAAAACTGCTCTTATGACAAGAGGCATAGTTGAAATTGCAAGGTTGGGGGTTGCTATGGGGGCACGGCAAAATACATTTAACGGCCTGTCAGGCGCAGGTGATCTGATAGTTACTTGTACAAGCATGCACAGCAGGAATAGGAGAGCCGGAATAGCCATTGGCCAAGGTAAAACCTTGGAAGAGGTATTGAGCTCGACAAAGATGGTAATCGAAGGGGTGAGGACTACAAAATCAGCTTACCAATTATCAAAAAAGATCGGCATTGAGATGCCGATAACCGAAGAAATATATGGAGTCCTGTTCGATGACTATGAAGTAAGAAATTCTGTTATTAATTTAATGACAAGAAATAAAACTCATGAGATGGAAGACTTGCCGGAAATAGAAGCCGTTAATTGGAAAGATGCTTAATAAGCATCTTTTTTTGTAATATTATTATGTACCTGACATATATATATAATGCAATATTTGAAGGTTATAATCCTTTGAGAGGGGGTAAAATCATGGAAGAATTTGATTTATATCGAAATATCGCCGAAAGAACTGAAGGAAGCATATACATAGGCGTGGTCGGCCCGGTGCGTACGGGCAAATCAACTTTTATCAAGAGATTCATGGATTTGCTTGTAATACCGAACATTGAAAATGAATATAAGAGAGATCGGGCTAAGGATGAATTGCCGCAAAGTGCAAACGGAAGGACTATAATGACTACAGAACCTAAATTTGTGCCCAATGAAGCTATTGAATTGACTCTTGAAGGAAATGCAAAATTTAAGGTAAGGCTTGTAGATTGTGTAGGCTATCTGGTAGAAGGTGCTATGGGGCATCTGGAGGAAGGAAACCCTAGGATGGTAAACACTCCATGGTTCGATAATATGATTCCATTTGAAGATGCAGCGGAAATCGGCACAAAAAAGGTGATAAACGAGCACTCAACCATTGGTCTGGTGATCACAACTGATGGGACCATTACAGATCTTCCGAGAAGAAATTATATACAGGCTGAGGAAAGGGTAATAAATGAACTAAAGGAGATAAACAAACCTTTCGTAATCATATTAAACTCTGCAAGGGCAGATAGTCAAGAAGCAGAGGAATTGCGCCAATCATTGGAAGCAAAATATGAAACGCCTGTAATTTTGGTAGATTGCCTTAACATGGAAATCAATGATTTGAACAGTATTCTATCAAAGGTATTATTTGAGTTTCCGGTTAGAGAACTTAATTATCATATGCCGAGATGGATCGATTCTCTCGAAAATGATCATTGGCTGAAAAAGGAAATCATAAGCGGTATAGTAGATAATACTAAAGATATATTCAGGCTGAGGGAAGTAGCTGCGGCAACAGATGCATTGTCAGGATTGGAAAATCTTGAAAATGCCGGCATAAGAGATATGAATCCGGCAAAAGGAACTGTGGACGTGGAGTTTAACCTTAAAGAGGGGCTATTCTATAAAGTCCTGGAAGAAATTTCAGGTTACGGCATAGAGGGAGATTACCAGCTGATTTCTTTGATGCGTGAACTTTCACATTCCAAAAAAGAATATGATAAGGTACGGGATGCAATAAAGGATGTAAAGGAAATAGGTTATGGAGTTGTGGCTCCGTCTGTGGATGAAATCAAGCTGGAAGAGCCTGAAATAGTCAAGCATGGCGGGCGATTCGGAGTCAGGCTTCGTGCCAGCGCACCGTCGCTGCATATAATAAGAACAAATGTTGAAACTGAGGTATCGCCTATAGTGGGGACAGAAAAGCAAAGCGAAGAGTTTGTCAGGTATTTTATGGATGAATTTGAAAGCAATCCGGAAAAAATATGGGAAACCAATGTGTTTGGCAAACCCCTCTATGACATGGTGAAAGACGAACTCCAAAGCAAGCTGTATAAAATGCCTGATGATATACAAGGGAAAATGCAGCTGACCTTAGAGAAGATAGTAAATGACACCAAGGGAAGCATCATTTGCATAATAATATAGGATCAATATTTTTAAAAGCTCGGTTTCGAGCTTTTTTATTATGCATGGGAAGTATGATTTTTATGCTTTTGTGTGAGTAAAGCAGGAACTTTTTATTATAATGATCATACTTTGAATTAAGGCATCAAATGGGCTATGTATATTATTTGGAGGAGTTTCATTTGACAAGATATTTTGATGGAAAAAGAGTATTGATTACAGGAGCAAACGGCTTTCTGGGCTCCCATATTGTAGAAAGAATGATAAGCCAGAATGCGGATTTATCCGTAATTGTCCGTGAGAGCTCCGATCTATGGAGGATTGAAGAGCATATAAAGGGCATAAGGATATTTAATGCTGATATGCAAGATTTTACCGCTATATATGAATGTGTAAAAACAATAAGGCCGGATGTCATCTTTCACATGGCAGCTTATGGTGTCGATTCCAGACAGAAAGATGTCTTTACTGCGATATATTCCAATTTGCTTGGTACCGTAAATATACTGGTTTCAGCAGGCAAGGCTGGCTGCCCAAGGCTTATCAATAGCGGAACAAGCATGCAATATGGCAATAAAGAAGGAAAAGTTGATGAAGATGCAAGTTATAACCCAAACAATATATACGGAAGCACAAAGGCTGCCTCAACAATTATGGCACATCAGCTGGCTGCTGATTTAGGGATAGGCATTGTTACGATAATACCCTTTGGGGTTTTTGGAGAGAAAGAAGGAAGCTATAAATTTTTTCCCCATGTTATCTTGTCGGCACTGAACAATAGGGAGATAAATCTCACTTCCTGCGAGCAATATAGAGATTACTGCTATGTTGAAAACATTATAGATGGGTTTTTAATAGCTGCACAGGCTCAACAAATAAAAAGTGAAATCTTTAATATCGGTAATGGGTTTACTCAGCCATTAAAATATTATGTTGATTTAATCATTAAAGAAGTTAATAGTGCAGCAAAGATAAACTACGGCGTATTAGAACAAAGGAAAAATGACTTATGGAATCCTCTGCCAAATGTAGGGAAGATAAACAGTACCCTTGGATGGAAACCTAAAATATCGATAGAGGATGGTATAAGGAGTACTGTTAGATGGTATAAGGAGAATTACCGTTATTATGAAAAGCGGGGTAGATAAAAGTGGGCATAAATAAAATAATTCTTGAAGACATCATTGCAATAAGTGAAGATGTTAAGGCGGTATCCAAGCTGCTTGAAGGCCAAAAAATGCTTATAACAGGAGGTGGAGGCTTTATAGGAGCATACCTTCTCGACTTTATAGATTATTGCAATAAAAATGTTTTTGATAAACCTGCAAGTGTAATCTGTATAGAAAATTACAAGACCGGGTCACCGGTCAGGATTAAACACCTGGAAGGCAATGAGAACTTCTCATTCTTAGCTGTGGATGTTTCAAAGCCTTTTGAGATTGCCGGGAATATAGATTATGTGATTCATACTGCAAGCATAGCTTCTCCCACTTACTATAGGAAGTATCCTATTGAAACGATAGAAACAAATGTCTGGGGCTTGAAAAATTTACTGGATTTATCCGGAACTAAAAAGGTAAAAAGCATACTTTTCTTTTCAAGCAGTGAAATTTATGGAGATCCTTCACCGGATAATATACCTACAAAAGAAACCTATAACGGTAATGTGTCCTGCATAGGCCCCAGAGCATGTTATGATGAATCCAAGAGGTTGGGCGAAACTCTGTGCATAAATTATTATAAGCAGTATGGATTGCCTGTAAAAATTGTAAGACCCTTTAACATATATGGGCCGGGCTTAAGGCTGGGTGATAAAAGGGTAATACCTGACTTTTTTAATGATGCGATAAATCAGGGCAGGATTGAAGTGTTGAGTGACGGAACTCCAACGAGGAGCTTCTGCTATATAAGTGACGCTGTAAGCGGGTTTATAAAGGTATTGATGTCGGATCATAACGGAGAAGCATTTAATATAGGAAATGATGAAGACGAGATATCAATCTATGAGCTTGCACAAAAAATTGCCGGTATAGTGGGCAATATTACTATCTATCATATTAAGAGCAAAGAGCATGACTACTTGACCGATAATCCTCAAAGACGCTGTCCGGATTTAAGCAAATCGAGGAGTCTTATTGATTACAACCCTCGCATATCGATTGATGAAGGATTGAGCAGGCTTAAGAGGTGGTATATGAACAACTGCAAGATTTGATGAGTAATTTGTAAAGGAAGATTATTTGTGGAAGGCTTCGATTTGATAAGAATAACGCCCTTTGAGGATGAGAGGGGTTATCTAAAAAAGGTTTATAAAAAAGACCTTGCTGAAGAACACAGCCAATTGGAAGAGGCCTATATATTATATAGCTGTAAAGATTCAGTAAGGGGAAATCATTATCATAAGCTGAATATCGAGTACTTCTTTGTGGTTCACGGCACTGTTAAAGTTGCAGTTAAAAATATTAATACGGGCTTTTACGATGAGATTGAAGTAGATGAGAAGGATAACCTTTTAATTGCAGTGCATCCGTTTATAGCTCATGCATTCAAAAATGAGAAGGAAAAAGAGCTTATAATATTAGTTGTTGCTACTAAACAGTATGATCCGGCGGACAATGACACATACAGGTTGGAAATTCTTGAATGATAGCTGGTTAAAGCTTGATAGCTCCAGGCCGCTTATCCCGGTTCTGAAAGAATAGGATGAGCGGCTTTGAATTTCCACACTGAATGAAGTTTCGTTCAATAATGGACATGAGCAATTTGTGTAAAGGACAAGATCAATAACAGTAGCAAAAAAAGTTGGAAAAGCATATTCTGAAGTAGAAGATAGAAGCAGCCGGAGGTGAGTATTATAAAGGTAGTAATACTTTGCGGGGGCAAGGGTACCAGGATAAGGGAGATGACAGAGGATATGCCCAAATCCTTAATAAGCATAGGAGGTTATCCCATTGTCTGGCATATAATGAAGATTTACTACAGTTTTGGGTTCAATGACTTCATTCTTCCAATCGGATATAAAGGGCATCAAATAAAGGAATACTTTTTTCATGACAAATGGAAAAATAGCGATTGCATATTTGATAATACAGGAAGCAAATTTAGTATAAAGCTCCTAAGAGAGCCGGAAAAGTGGAGAATAACATTTATAGATACAGGAGAAGACACCATGACCGGCAGCAGAATAGAAAGAATCCAGCCATACATTGAAGAAGATGAATTCATGCTGACCTATGGCGATGGTATAGCAAACGTTGATATTAATGCCCTGCTGAAATATCATCGAAGCAAGAACAAGATAGCGACTATGACGGGCGTGATATCAAGGAGCCCATACGGTATGCTTCAAGTAAATGACGGAATTGCATATGAGTTTGCCGAAAAGCCTGAAACAGGCCAGATTCAAAATGGCGGATTTTTTGTTATGAATAAAGAAATTTTTAATTATATAAATGATGATGAAGGTAAATGCGTATTCGAAGAAGAACCGCTGGTAAAGCTTGTTAAGGATAGACAGCTGGCAGTATATTTGCATAAAGGCATCTGGGCTTCTATAGACACCTATAAGGATTATGTGAGCATCTGCCAAAATTGGAAAGAGATAAGAAATAAACTGTATTAGCATATAATAAATGATATCTATAATGCAGAGCTATATACTATTAATATTTGCGGGTGATTAATTATATATGAACATATCAATAATTGGTACAGGATATGTGGGGCTGGTAACAGGTGTTTGCTTGGCCTACAAAGGCCATAAGGTGTTCTGCGCAGATAAGCAGCAGCATATAATAGACAGCATAAGCCGGGGCGTATCTCCCATCTACGAGCAACAGCTTGATAGCATGCTGGCACATGTTATAAAAAATAATGATTTAAAAGCTACCACAGATTTAAATCAAGCCGTTATGGAATCTGAAATAACTATAATAGCTGTTGGAACCCCTTATATAGGAGACCAAATAGCTTTGACATATATAAAAGAAGCTGCGCATGAAGTGGGAGCCATTCTGAAAAATAAGAAGGACTATCATGTTGTATGTGTAAAAAGCACAGTAGTACCAACAACCACAGATACTATAGTGTTGCCTATATTAAAGCAGGCTTCGGGCAAAGAACTGGGAGATTTCGGCCTTGTAATGAATCCAGAATTTTTAAAGGAAGGTGAAGCGGTACAGGACTTTTTGAATCCTGATAGGATAATCATAGGCGCTATTGATGAGAAGAGCTATGAAGTTTTTAAAAATATATATCAATATCATTTTGATGCGCCAATAATAAAAGTAAATCCCAGAACGGCAGAAATGATAAAGTATGCCTCGAATTCTCTGCTTGCAACTTTGATATCCTTTTCAAATGAAATTGCTGCGATTTCTGAGGAAGCAGGCGGCATTGATGCTTTAAAGGTTATGGAAAGCGTAGGACTGGATAAACGTTTTACCCCTAAAGTGAGAGGTCAGCTTATCAAACCCGATGCAACGAAGTATTTAAAGCCGGGCCGCGGTTTTGGGGGTAGCTGTTTCCCAAAAGATATAAAGTCATTGATATCCTTTTCCGTCCAAAGAGGTTATGATCCTAAGATACTCAAGTCTGTAATAGCTGTGAATGAATTGCAGATTAAAAGAATATTATGCACCCTAAAGAAGGAACTGTCAGGAATCCAAGATAAGACAATAGCTATCCTTGGGCTGGCTTTCAAGGCAAACACCGATGATGTGAGAGAATCACAGTCCATCAAGCTGATAAGGGAGCTGAAGGAAGCAGGAACAAAGCTTAAATGCTATGATCCGGCAGCAGTGGAAAAGGCAAAGACGGAATTATTGGGCTGTGACGGGGTGGAATTTTTCAATGACTATAGGGAAGCCCTTGAAGGAACTGATGCAGCAATATTGATGACGGATTGGGAGTTCATAACCAGTATACCCTTTAGTGAATACGTAAAATTTATGAAAGCCCCCGCTGTTTTTGATTGCTGCAGGGCATTAGATCATGCTAAGGCTAAGTTTTACGGAGTTAAGTATATAGGTATAGGATTTAGAGAATGAACGAACTAATCATAATAGGCCATAACTCACAAAAGCTGTTTTTCATACCTTATATTAGACTAGAGCAGAAAGGAAGTTAAAAGCATGCATTATTATTGCACAATTGTAAGCAAAGCTTATATCCATAAAGGCTTGATGCTTTACAATTCTATAAAGAAATACGATATGGACTTTAAAATGTTTTTTATATGCATGCAGGATGAGGTTAAAGACTTGCTGGAAAAAATCCTGCAGGAAAAGGCTGTATTAATTTCTATAAAGGCTGTGGAAGCCCAAGATCGCGAGCTTGCTTCTGTAAAGGCAGGAAGAAATGAAAAAGAGTATGCATGGACTTCAAAGGCGTCAATATTTTTATACTTGTTCAATAATTATTCTGAACTGGATCATATCTTATGGCTGGATAGCGATATAATATTCTATTCAAGCCCGGAACCAATATTCAGTGAGTTGGGCTTGTGCTCGGTTTTATTGACCAGAGAGCGATTTAAAGGGAATAATATAAAGCTTAATAATGTTTATGGCATTTACAATACAGGGCTAATGGGCCTAAGAAGAGACCGTAATGCCGTTGGATTTATAAACTGGTATAGGAGGAAATGCATTGAATGGTGTTACGATAAAGTCAAGAAGGGAAAGTGGAGCGATCAGATGCATCTTAATAAAATACATGTAAACCCCGGCTGGATCGGAGTCAGCAAAAATACTGAAATGAATGTAACCCCGTGGAATATTCAAGGATGCATAGTAAAGAAGCTTGCTGATGATATATATGTAGACGGCAAAAAGCTAATATTTTATCATTATAGCGGATTTAAACCTTTGAATGCTGAAGAATTTGAATTATGCAGCTATATTGAGCTGCAAGAAGATGTGGTGAGGTTGCTGTATGTACCTTATGTAAATAGCTATAAACAGATGATCATCTATGTAAATAAATTTAAGAATGACCTTTTTAAGGGCGCAGGCCTTCAAGGATATATATAAAAAAATTATTATAAATCAAATGGAGGCTTAGTGCATGAATGAAACAATCAATAATTATTGCACCATAGTATCAAAGGAATATTTCATAAAGAGCCTGGCGCTTTATGATTCCATATGCAAACATAGCCGTAATGGCTTTCATCTATGGATATGCGCGATGGATAATGCATCTTATGACGTAATGCGAAAAATAAACCTCGCTAATACAACGATTATTGATATAGCGTCTGTAGAAAACAATTTTCTTTTGAATGCGAAAAATAACAGGAGCATAACTGAATATTGCTGGACAGTGAAAGCCAGCTTTATAAAGTTTATAATCAAACACAATAGGGGCATTGATTCAATAATCTATACGGATGCAGATACTTATCTATTTTCAGAACCATCAATGCTTTTTCAGCAATTGGTAAAGAATGATGCTTTGCTCACCTGTCATAACTTTTCGGATAAATTTTTACATCTGAATAAGCAAAAAGGAAAATATAATGCAGGAATAATTGGCTTTAAAAACAGTATCAGGGCTTTGAACATTTTGAATTGGTGGGAGGCAAAATGTGTTGAATGGTGCTATGACCAAGTGATTCCAAATAGATTTGCAGATCAGAAATACTTAGAGGTGATCCCCAGAAAGCATGCTAGGATTTTTATAGCAAAACCCTTGGTCGCAAATGCAGCAATGTGGAATATTGAAAACCGCAAACTTGAGCTCAAAGAGGAAAAAGTTTATCTTGATGAAGATATCCTTATCTTTTTTCATTTCAGCAGTTTTTTTATTATCAGTGAAAGCGAATTAGATTTATGGAAATGGGATTATCCGAAGTTGAATGAAGAAATTAGAGAAATAATTTATAGACCGTATATTAAAAGCATTTTAAAGGGAATGAGCTTGATAAAAAGGCAAGGAGAAGAATTGTCAAAATTTCTGCCGGAAAGCTATAATGTGAATTCAGCAAGCAATTATATGAAGATCGAAGGAAGTAAATCTACACTCATCTAAAAATATATAAATAAGGATTAAAAGGATTAATGAGATGGATACGGCTATTTGTTCACTGACTTCTAAATCAAGGGTTCATCATATTTTAGCATTGTACGAATCTATGATGAAGAGCAATATAAAGGCACAGTTGTTTATTTTTTGTGTAGATAAAGACTCTTATTTTATATTAAAGAAAATGGAGCTCCATGGAACCAATATTATTGATTTCTCTGAACCGGAAGAAGCGGTATTAAAGGGTATAAAGAATGAGAGAAAACAAAACGAATATTGCTGGACGCTTAAGCCCGTTGCATTGCTCTATATTTTTGATAATTATTGCACCATTGATCAAATTATATATGCAGATGGGGATATTTATTTCTTTGCAGATCCCATGGTGTTGATTAAAAGAATAAAAAGATGGTCGGTAATACTAACCACTCATAAGATAAATGAAAAGGCAAACGGAGGATTTGTTTGCTTCAGGAGGGATAAAAACGGACTGGAGGCTCTAAACTGGTGGAAGGAACAATGCATTAGTTGGTGTTATGCATATAATGATAATGGCAATTTCGGAGATCAAGGGCATCTTGATAAGCTAAAAAGGCTTTATAAAAATGTATACTATTTGAAACATCCAGGTATGAATACTGCTCCCTGGAATCAAAAACTATATGATATAAAAGTAATGGACGGCATCATATATATAAATGATTTCAGGCTTATATTCTTTCATTTCAGCGGCTTGAGGATGCTGGACAAGGAAGCTTATACGACTTGTTGGAAGTATGATGCCAAAGGTTTTGTATATGACTATTATATAGAAGTGTTAAGAAAGAAAATCAATGAAATTGAAATGCTAAGTCCAGGCTTTTCTCAATATTTCTTTTCGGATCTGTAGATATATGTTCTAAATCTATACAATTATTTTAGCAAGGCACTATAAGGCTGTTTTTTTGATATAATGAAAAGAACAGCCTTATACAATTTTTGAATATATAAGAACATCTGTATCCTGGCGAAATTGTATTGAAATATTTTGAGGGGAGCGGTTCAATGGAATTTAAAATCAATGCAATGTATTTTAGTGCGACCGGCACAACTAGAAAGGCAGTATGTTGTTTAGCCGATAAAATATCAGAGAAATTACAAAATAGAGCAATGATTAAATATGTTGATTTTACATTACCGCAGGTCAGGAAGGAGTCTATATCTTTTAGCTATGATGAAATAGTTATTATAGGAATTCCTGTTTATGCCGGAAGAGTTCCGAATATATTGTTGAAGTACCTCAAATCAATTGAAGGCAATGGAGCATTGTCTATACCTATGGTGGTGTACGGAAATCGAAATTATGATGATGCTCTCATAGAATTAAAAGATATACTGGAGTCAAAAGGTTTTAATACCGTTGCTTCAGGAGCTTTCATAGGTGAGCATGCTTTTTCTGATATACTTGCTAAAAACAGGCCTGACAGTCAAGATTTAGAGATTATCAATGGATTTGCTGACAAAATAGCATTCAAGCTGGCGAATAAATCCCATGCTGAGAAGCATGATGTTCCAGGGCAAAGGCCCTATAGGCCATATTACATGCCCAGAGACAAAACGGGTCAACCTGTTGATATCAGAAAGGTCACTCCAAAGACAAGCAGCAATTGTACAAGCTGTAAATTGTGCGCTAAGGTTTGCCCCATGGGTTCCATCAGCTTTGATGAAGTATCAAATTTTAAGGGGATTTGTATAAAATGCTGTGCCTGTATAAAGAAGTGTCCAAATCAAGCTAAATATTTTGATGACCCGGATTATCTGCACCATAAGGAGGAATTGGAGATCAACTTTATTTTTAGGCGCGAGCCGGAAGTATTTTTGTAAGATCATTGCTCAGATGAGCATATAATTTTTCTGGGAGGGAATAAGAATGAAGAAAGGTGACTTTTTATGGGGACTTGCCCTATTGATATGGATAGTAGTTTTGGTAGTGCCGGGTACACGTGCGGCATTTATTTCTGCTAGTGATGCACATCCCTACATAGGAGGCTTTATTAAATTTGCTATATTAGCAACTATGGGAGATTTATTGGGAGCAAGAGTTCTAAAAGGAAAATGGATTATCCCGAAGGGCCTTTTTTATAGGGTTATAATATGGGGGATCATTGGACTTATGGTTACATTGGTATTTACGGTATACATGGGAGGTACTGCAGCTGCCCAGGCATCGGGAAGGCTTCCGCTTAAAGGTTCAAATTTAGCACAAGCATTTTTCGGGAGTGCCATTATGAACCTTACATTCGGTCCTATGATGATGGCATTTCACAGATTTACAGATATGTACATCGATGCTGTATACGAGAAAAGCAGGAGTAAAGTTGGACTCAGCGAGCTGGTAGAAAAAAATGACTGGCAATCTCTTGTTCAATTCAGCTGGCTCAAAACTTGCCCTTTTTTCTGGATACCTGCTCATACTGTAGTGTTTCTGCTGCCGGGCCAATATAGAGTCCTGGTTTCAGCATTTTTATCCATCGCTCTTGGCCTGCTGCTGGCAATTGCTAAAAAGGGAAAAACGGAAAAATCAACATCTGCCGCTTAATGCTTTAAAACATAATTGCTTAAATGCTTCAGGTTTTGCTTATTTTAAGTCGGAAACAAACAAGCCTGTAATCATTGCGATTACAGGCTTATAACTTTCAATAATGGTCTGGGTGACAGGAATTGAACCTGCGACCTCTTGAACCCCATTCAAGAAGAGCTAAGAATGAACTCGAAATTATCCTGATAAATCTCTTTCTAAAGTATTGGGAATCAACAGTTTTAACATTATTTGTCGATTTTCATCTCAATTATACTTGAAATCTCTTATTTACCAATCTGCTAGCAAAATGTTAGCAAAAAATAAGCCAATAAAATGCAGTAAACAATATTGCAAAAACTTGTTAAAAGAGCGTGCTAATTATTTAATTCCCACTCTTTTGCAAACTAGATTTTATAATGCTTTAGGGTGATTATTCCCATGATTCCCACACTTCCCGCTCCAATCTAATATGTCTGAAATCTATGAAAAATTTTGACTTGGTTATATAAGTTTATGAAAGTAAAACCATAACCGAAATTTTTTACTCTTTGGCATTCAAGGTTAGGAGTTCTTTCATTTTTTCAAGTCTAAATGCATTTGCATTTTTTGGCTTACCATTTTTTAATACAAGTTTTAGCGTATATCGATTTTCTTCATTATTGGTTTTGAGAATATATTTCTCATTTTTCAATTTTGCCTTAATACTGTTGTCAAACTTTATAACTGGCGTATCCTCTTTCAAATATGTTCTGATGTGTTTATCAACAGTATTAGTAGTAAAACAGATTAATTCTTCACCATCAATTACTTTATACCACCCGATTTGTCCATCCTCAAGCTCTTCCTCAATATTTGAGAATCTATTTCTTTCATTTTTGAAAAGCCCATAGACATTTTTTATAAATTGGTATGTCTTTTCTTCGGCTTCCCTTTTTTCGGCATCAATTTTTTTAATAGTGCTTTCAACGGCAGATTTATCATCTAGCTCCATTCCGAGAAGCGCTCTTTGTGCATCAATATAAAAACTAATGTATTCATCGTTAGTAATAAAATCATATGACAAGCCATATTGAAGATACAGATTATATGTAAGTAGTAACCAAGCATATATTTCAGAATCCCTTTCAGTAAAATCGGCTTTTTTATAGTATATATCTCGAACCAAATGATGGTAATTATGCTTCAATACTTCGAGGAAACTTTTTCTAGTATCATCATCATTGTCATCAATGGTTGCATAATATTCGCATTCCTTATTTTCTAATCGATCTTCTAACCATAAAATAAAATAATAGATTGATACGGTTAAACTATATTCACGTTCTCTGTATTCCAGAATTTTTTCTGCAATTTTATCTTCTGCTGAGACATTCACCTTTAAGTAGAGGTTATGGTTGAGAAGTCGATTTGAAACTAATATTGGTAATGCATTCAAATCCAAAGGCTTTCCGTTTTTATCATTTTGCTTCTTGGTTTTATTTCTGTCACAATAGTACCTTAACAAACTATCTTGAGTATTATTAAAGTCATTTCCTAAAGATTTTATCAGGTCATCAACAATAATCGTTTTATCTTTATTTGATGCCAGTTTCTCCCTTATTTTATTGATGCCCTCTGTAAGATAAATAAAATTCTCGTTTTCGTTTCTACAATTAAACTTAACCTCGAAGGGACAATCTATTTTTAATCCTTTTTCGGGATTCGTATTTGTAGAAAATAGTTCAACCAATTGCATAACATACGATTCCTTACTACCTGAATATTGGAGAATGAAATTAGGTTCGATCTTTATCTCCCGTAATATTTCATTTATTAAAGCTAAAATGCAGTATGAGAATAAAGGAACTGTCAAGTTTTTAGCTGTTATATTTGTAAATTCAATGGAATTCTTATAAAGCATTTTAAGGCTTAAGTTTATACTTGCACCAGAGGTCTTCTTTAGCATATTGCAAATATAGCAATTTTTATTCACTTTATACTTCCAAATAATCTTTTTTGCAGTACCTTTTGTTTTAGATAATACTCTCCAGCCCAAATAAGTTTTAATTTTCTTAGTGTTAAAATTATCGCTATTTACAAAGTACAAGATAATTTCTTTCAGAAATGAGTAGCTAGCAAACAATTCATATTGTTTTGGGTTAACATATTTTGAAATCCATTTGCTATCCTTCAACTCATTTTCTTTCAATATTACTTTAGTGTTTCTGCTAAGCTAAATTGGCTGCTAGTTGCTCAGTGACAATGTCCGGGAGCGGCGAGTTTTGCTCCCTTGTTTTGCCGCAGATAGTTCGTTAGAATACTAGTGAGGATAATTCCATCAACTGGTATTGAGGTGAAATAGAAAGCACCACATTGCGAACTCTCCCCAGCAAGGTAGTTGTCCGTAATGCGGTGCCCCATAAAACATGGTTATAGTAACACATTACGAAACATTTTTCAATGAGAAATTAAATATTTTTCATAAAGAGTAAAGAGCCATTGATCTGTCCTATATGCTCCGGTGAGCTAAAGGTCAGAGATACCAAGTATCGCAAGCTAATATGTACTACTGATGATATTGTTGTAAAGACATATCGATTACGACGATTGCATTGTAAAACCTGCGGCAAGCTTCATACCGAGTTGCCGGACTGCATGCAGCCGTACAAGCATTATGAAGCTGATGCTATTCAAGCTGAGATTGACAGATCTAAAGAAAATCCTAATGCCGATGAAAGTACACTGAAGCGATGGCGTGCTGAGTTTCAAAACCTTAAGGATCATATTGAGGGAACATTGCATGCCTTATGGTCCCGGCATTATGGCGTTAATTATCCTCTTTTCAAGCAGGATTCTTTACTCGATTTTATACGAAAACACGAACCCGGCTGGTTACGCTTTGTCAACAAGGCAATGATCAACAGGGAATTACCGATACACACCCAGTTTGCATTTTGTCCATGGCCATAAAGTATTATGCTCTTCATAGAAAGAAATGAAAGGAGCGGATACTTTATGAAAACACAAGATGCACAAGGTCAAGCGGCTGCCAGGATGATGATTATTATGCCGCTATTAGACGAAAATCTTGATCCCAAAAGTATTGTTGAGCTCAAGAAGAAGCTGGCGGCACAACACGAAATATCCTACCGAACCATCTCCAGATATTATGATGCATATTTAAAGGATGGTTTTGATGGACTTAAACCCAAGCAGATTGCCTCCAAGGAGCACAGCTTGCTTCCAGAGAATTTTCAAGAGATTGTCGATACTGCCATAGAGCTTAGGAGAGAATGCCCTAGCAGATCTGTCAATGATATCATCCGGATTATGGAACTTGAAAACATTGTGCCCCAAGGCAGTGTCAGCCGAAGCACACTTCAGCGGCACCTTCAAAAACGGGGCTTTGGTTCCCACCAGATGAAGATCTATACACAAAAAGGTGTATCAGCAAGACGGTTTCAAAAGTCACAGCGTTGCATGCTTTTCCAAGGAGATATCAAATATGGGCCATATCTATCCATTGGAAAGAATGGTGCAAAAAAGCAGGTGTATCTGTCCGCATTTATCGATGATGCCACCCGATTCATTGTGGCTGCAAAATTCTATGAGCATCAGCAGATTGCAATCATTGAAGATACTTTACGAACTGCCATTATGCAATATGGCAAGCCGGATGCCATCTATGTAGATAACGGCAAGCAATACCGATCAAGCTGGCTTGGGAAAGCTTGCACCCAGTTAGGGATAAAGCTTTTGTTTGCTAAGCCCTATCATCCTGAAGGAAAGGGTAAAATTGAGGCCTTTAACAGGAGAATCGATTCCTTTCTTTCAGAAGTAGCTTTAACGGATGTAAAAACACTGGATGAACTCAACAGATTATTAAAGCTCTGGATTGATGACCATTATCACAAAACACCCCATCATGGGCTTGGCGGCATAACTCCCGAGGTTGCGTTTAAGACAGATAAACGCTCTCTCAAGTTTATTGATATGCGGACTCTTACAGAAGCCTTCCTCCACAGCGAGGAACGTACTGTAGATAAAACCGGTTGCATCAGCTTTGAAGGTAAACGGTATGAAATCGGATTGCAGCTCATCGGCAGAAAAGTTGAAGCTCACTATGATCCGTCTTGGGCTAATGAAATCGAAATCCACCATCCGGATTTTGTCCCCTTCATGGCTAAGGAACAAGTGGTTGGGGAACACTGCGGTACCAGGTCAGGACTTCCTCAACGCATGACTCCGCTTAAGCCTGAGAGTTCGAGATTCCTTGACGGATTAAACAAAGCCAATATATCCGGCCGCACCCGCCAAGATGTTGCTGTTGTATTCAGAAAGAACCGTGAGGTGTCTGACCATGTATGAAGCATTTTTCGAGATGAAGCAGACACCCTTTATCAATAGTATTTCAGTGGATGGACTGTATCTGTCGCCTATGTTAGATGAAACCCTAAGCCGACTTGAGTTTGCAGCAGAAAAACGATTGTTTGCATTGGTCACAGCGGATGTTGGCTGCGGCAAATCCACCGCCATAAGGAAGTTTGCATCTATGTTGTCCAGCGATAAATACCAAGTACTCTATCTGTCTGATTCGAAATTGACACCCAGGTGGTTCTACAAAGGTTTGCTGGATCAACTGGGGGTAGAAGCAAAGTTTTACCGCGGCGATTCCAAACGCCAGCTGCACCAACAACTTGAAATCATACGAGGCGTTCAAGGGAAAAATGTCGTTACAATCGTTGATGAAGCTCATTTGCTGGACAAGGAGACTCTTGAGGAAATACGCTTCCTGATGAACTACAAAATGGACTCTCTAAATCCTATGGCGCTCATCCTTGTTGGCCAGAATGAATTATGGGATAAGCTGAAACTCCAGCGTTATGCCGCTATTCGTCAGCGCATTGATATCAAGTGCGAAATCCCTCAATACGACAGATCCCAGACAGAAGAATACATAGCCGCACATCTTAAATATGCGCAAGGTACATCGGAGATATTTACCGAAAAGGCCATTGATGAAATACATCGATATTCTGCCGGCTCAGCAAGAGCCATCAACAAGGTAGCAACCCATGCACTGATGTTTGCGGCACAGCGTGCCAAGAAGCTTATTGATGATTACATGGTTCGAACTGTTATTGCTGGAGAACTACCGTAGATCATGCCATGGCGGAAGCCATGGCATCCTTTCCGAGTTGCCGCAGCAAATTAAGAGAGCAATTTACGGCGAAAATGGGGAGCAGTTCGTGGGCAAAGGAAGAAATCAACTACACTTTAGTAACGGTTTTTACTTTGTTCTTCAGAGAGTAAAGCTTCAAAACAACATAGTTCTCTTTTTCGTAATATTTATCAACCACAATTCTATATAAAGGGTCAACAAAAAAGCTGCAAATGATCTTTTCTTTAGGTTCCTTCTCATTATTAGTTTTTTCAATTCTATTTGTAAATCCGGTTTCTTTATCGATAGAATATGCCAACCCTTTTTTTTCGTAAGAGGCATTAACCTCATCAATTTTTTTATTAGTGTCGATTAAAAATAATTCCTTTTCTTTTACCATTTTTCCATTATTTATTTGTCTTAATACTTTTTCTTTATCAATTCTATATTTTTGACTTTTCTTATCTTTAGTCATAGCGCACACCTCATTATTTTTTTAAACGCTAACCTATATTTTTATAATAGTGCATTTTCGGGAAAATGCTTAGCTGGAACGGCTTATAAGATAACTATATATTATAAATTTGAAAAAAGAAAGCCTTAGTTTACAAGGATAGATACTGTTCTATTCCTTTTTTATTTAACTGGAAATGCAAAATATGGAGGTGTTTTAATGAAAGGCAGCCTAAAAAAGCGTGGTTTATACTGGTACGCAATTGTAGACATTAAAGATGAAAATGAAAAGAGAAAGCA
Source organism: Lutispora sp. QWL-02 (assembly GCF_058315355.1). Classification (NCBI taxonomy): domain Bacteria; kingdom Bacillati; phylum Bacillota; class Clostridia; order Lutisporales; family Lutisporaceae; genus Lutispora; species Lutispora sp. QWL-02. Next base: position 2,911,377 of record NZ_CM177762.1, on the reverse strand, counting down.
AAAATGGATTAATACCAAATGTGAGAAAAAGCCAGATGCGGAGAAGCAGCTTAGAGAAATTCTTTCAAAACTCGATAATAATAAATTTATACTACCAAGCAAGATTAAGTTTACGGAGTTTTTACAGGATTGGCTTGATAACGTAATAAAAAACAGTGTAGAATACACTACTTGGCAAGGTTATAAGATTTATATCGAAAAGCATATTATTCCTTTTTACCAAAAACAAGTGAGGGATATACTGTTAAAGGATTTACAATCTATACATATTCAAAAGTATTATGAGTTCAAATATAAGGGGAACAAGTTGAATAATGAAGCAGGTTTATCAGCTAACTCTTTAAGAAAGCATCATGCGAATATTAAGAAAGCACTTGATTATGCAGTGCAGATTAATCTGATTCCAGATAATCCTGCTGAAAAAGTTATTTTGCCTAAGAAGGAAAAATTTTATGGAAGCTATTACACCGCCGAACAGCTAGAGAAGCTTTTCCAAGCATGTTCAGGCACGCCGATTGAATCTGCTGTTTATATAGCTGCTAATTATGGTCTTAGACGTGGTGAAATACTCGGTTTAAAGTGGGATGCTATTGATTTTAATGAGAGGACAATGACTATAAGGGAGACACGTGTAAAAATAAGTGATGAAGTAATAACAAAGAAACCAAAAAGTGAAAGTAGTCGCCGGACTTTGCCGCTATTTAGCAAAATGGAGATTTTTCTTAAGAAACTGAAAAGCAAGCAGAATGAAAATAAGCTGAAGACAGGAAGCGGTTATTGTAAGGACGGTTTTGTTTGCTGTTGGGATGATGGAACACCTATAAGTCCAGACTATCTGAATCATAAGTTCAAAAAAGTACTGGAAGATAACGATTTACCTCATATAAGATTCCATGATCTTCGTCATAGTACGGCAAGTTTATTGCTAAAAAACGGTGTAGACTTAAAAAGCATACAAATGTGGCTAGGGCATAGCGATATAGGTACAACTGCAAATATATATAGCCATATAGACATGGAAATGAAGCAAAAAGCTGCTGAAAAAATCAATAATGTATTATAAGCAAATCCTGTTAGGTTCCTTAGCAGGTTTTTTTATGCCTAAAAATGCGAGTTCAATAATCAAGATATGCAAGATTAAATTCAGACTGTTATGAGCTTAATGCTAAATGCTATCGGTGGTAGTAAAAACGTGTATTCTGAAAGCAAATACCGATAGCATTATTTTTTATTAAGCAAAGAACAGATTTTTAAATTGAAAAGCTTTAAGCCTTTAGAATCAGGGAGGATCAAATATATGTATATGAATATATCTTAACTACTAAATAGATATTTGTGACTTAACTACAAAGTAAGCATGCTTAATAGTTAAGAAATGATAGCCCGAAAATGCGTATGGAAGAAAAGAGTTTGAGAGGAGATATTTTTATGTTTCATACTATACTAATAACTTATGAACTTACTGCAAGAGAGTACAGCAGTGTATTTAAAGCGTTTCAAGAATATTCCTCTGGCAAGAAGTTCTACAGGCTTAAAAAAACAAATACTTATATATGCGAAGCTTCAAAGGATAAAGGAGTAATTTGGTATCTTAAGTCAAACGATACGAACTCAGATTATCGATATTATGCTATAGAGGCCAAAATAAACCCTAAAATTATCATAGGTAAAAAAGATTATGTTTCTGTAGCCAGTTATGATGATGTGAAAGAAATGATGATTGAGTTTAATAAGCTATCCAAGAATATATATGAATTGCTACCGAAGTTTTCACAGTACAAGATTCAAAGAGTTGATTACTGTATAAATATTGATGTTGGTGGTTTTAAGGCTGCTCCAGATAAAATAATGGAGCTAATAAAAAGGTCAGATAAGCCATCAATACTTGACTTATGGACGGAATATGATAAGAAAAGCAAGAGGAAAAAGCCAGAGAAACATAGCTATTATCTAATCAATGATTCAATTCATATTAATTGCTATTATAAATTCAAAGAGTTGGAAGAGGAATTCCCTGAATGTCCTAATATCGAAGATTCAAAGAATATCATTCGTTTCGAAGTTCAATGCCTGTCACAAAAGCTCTCAAAGATCAAGAAGAAGTTTAAGATAAAAGAGGATGAGGATGAAAAGCTGCTACTACCGGATATATGCGAATATATTATCAGGTCATATTATAGAAAAACTATTGGATTTGGTGATTATAAAACGCTAAAGAAAGCAAAAGAACTTGTTAATAAAAGCAGTTATACCGAAATCAAAAAGAAAAAAATGATTAAAGCCCTCGAACTTATAAACAAAAAAAGAAGTATTTGGAAAGCCAGAAAGTCTTCAAAATCAAAAGGTGAAATTTCAGATTTCAACAAATCCTTGATAAAATTAATGAAACTGGATATTAATCCGGTTACAATCCCAAAAGGGTGGAATATCAGTTCAATTCCGAATTTGATAAAAGAGATTGATCTTGAATTCAATGAATAAATACTATTATTCGCAATATTACATGATTGTTTTGTAAATCCCCATTTAAACACCAAAATGGGGATTTACAGCAATTGCTTTATTCACCTGTGAAATCTTTTACACCATCTGTCATAAATCCTGCTCCAATAGCCGTTATTGCTGTTTCCGTCATAGTTATAGCAGTTGTACCGGACGAAACGACTGTAGAAGTTGAAGCAAGTCCGCTTACAACTGCTACTGCACCAACGGTAGCAGCTATTTCAGCTACAGCCGCTACAGCAATTGGTGCTGCAATAATACATCCAGTTCCGATAGCCACTTTTTTAATTCCATCCCAGAAATTCATAATGCCCTCCGTATTGATTATGATTTTTTATAAGCTTTTCCCTATAAATACTAATTGAAAAAGGAATTACGATAAACGCCTAAAGACGTCATTTCATTAATGCCTTAAGCATATTGTTTTAAGACTTCAAGAAGTCTATGTTTTTCATAGAGGTGAAATTATGAGCGATATTGGGAAGTTAGTAGGAGAGCGGATACGGATATTAAGACAAGCTAAGGGGCTGAGCCAAGAACAGCTTGCATTAAGAGCCGAACTAAATACTTCATTTCTTGGGCAGGTTGAGAGGGGCGAAAAGAATCCTACCATCATAACTTTGGAGAAAATTGTTAAAGCATTGAATATTACTTTTGAAGAATTCTTTTCCTTCAAATATGATTCATTTAAGACACTAGATATCAATGTTATTGATAAAATATCTCTACATCTAGAGGGTAGAACTATAAAAGAGCAAGAAGCAGTGCTTGAAATTTTAAGACAGGTTTTAAAACTGAAGGATGGAGAATAATTCGGCAAGCTATATGGGCAGAGCTTGCCGTTACTTTTATATATCCAAAAATTCTGTTTTATATGTCTAAACCAGTAACATAGCAAAATTTATCACCCTCATTACTTTTGAATTTCGATTAGTTGTGTAGTAATCCTTTTTCTGCAAAACTGGTAAATGCATCGTTTGCAACAATGATATGATCTATGACGTTTACAGATATTGTTTCTAATGCATGTTTGATTTTTCTGGTTATGTCCAGATCACACTTAGAGGGTTCTTGACTGCCTCCCGGATGATTATGTGCTAGAATTACGGAATTTGCATTATTATCCAATACAAGTTTAATAATCTCTCTAGGATATACGGGAGCTTCATTAATAGTACCGTGAGATACAATTTCAGTTTTAATAAGTCTGTTTTGTGAATTCAGGAAAGCAATTGCGAAAACTTCATTTTTCATGAACGATAGTTTCTTTAGGAAGTACTCACCTGCTTTATTGGAGCTGGATATTTGAGTTTTTTCTTTATATGAAGAGAGGTTCAAACGTTTAGAAAAGTCATATAGAAGTTCCAGCTTCCTTTTCTGTATTTGAGAAAGGTTCATTGTATTTACATATTTTATAAGTTCTGGAAGGTTGTAAACTTCAAGAGATTTTTTTAATGTTACAAGCGGAATGCCTGTAAGCAAGCTTAATGTCTCTTCATCCATAAGCGAATCAATACCATATTGTTCAATCCTTTCTTTTATTAGCGTTTTGTAGAAGTTATCCATCATAGTGCACCACCTATTACATAAAAATATATCTATCATGCACTTGCATGATAGATACTCACAAATATAATATATATTTATCAAATCTAGGCTTACAGAAAGTTGGTTTATCCCTTCACGTCGAATAGTGGCGAAACTTGCGCAGGATTATTTGCAGGAAGAGATAGAAATGTATCGAACTTCATCATTGTATATTTTTTTATTTTAAGTCATAGAAATTTTGCACCATGGACAGTATGTATCCATGGTGATGATTTATAATTAGAACAACAATTGCAATTGTGAGGATTAATGTATATGGATAAGTATGGTAAGAATAATCGTCTGCTTATTATATTTGAAAAGCTCAATCGAGGTGAAATTGTAAAAAAGAAGGAGCTTGCTTGCCTCTTCAATGTTGACGAGAAAACTATTCAGAGGGACTTAAGCGATATTCGCAGCTATACTCTTTTACATGGAGATAGCATTGGCATAGCAAATATCGAGTATGTACCTCAAAAAAAAGGTTATTGTATGTTACGGAAAGGGAATGGCTACTTAAAAAATAATGAGATTCTTGCTATGACAAAGATACTAATTGATAGTAGAGCTTTTTGCAAAGAAGAGATGGTTGATTTGATAGATACCTTATTAGCACAAGCAAGTCCTGAACAGAGGAAACAGATAAAAGAAATAGTTGGAAACGAGTTGTTACATTTTGTCCCAATAAAACATAATAAACACTTGTTGAATACGTTATGGGATATTAGCGGTTTCATTAGAGGCAGAGATGTAATAGAAGTAAACTATGTAAAAATGTCAGGTGAAGAAATAGTACGCAATTTAAGACCGGTCTCAATCATTTTCTCAGAATTCTATTTTTACTTAATTGCCTATTTTGATAGTGAAGAATCTGAAATACCGATTGTTTATCGTATTGATCGTATAAAACAATATTGCCAAGTTCAAAAAAAATTTAACATTCCAGAAAAGAACCGATTTGAAGCTGGTGAATTTAGAAAAAGAGTTCAATTTATGTATCCTGGTTCGTTGCTACATATCAAATTTGAATACTGGGGAGATTCTATTGAGGCTGTTATAGACAGGTTGCCAACAGCAAGAGCTATTGCCGTTGAAGAGAATAGATACTTGATTGAAGCTGATGTGTTTGGTAAAGGAATTATTATGTGGCTTCTCAGTCAAGGAAGTAAAATCAAGGTTCTTTATCCTGATGATCTTGTAAACGAGGTAGCTGAAGAGATAAGGAAAATGGTAGGATTATATGTTTAGTCATTTGTTATAATTGCTATAGGAGTGTATACCATAGATGCTATAGGCATTGCATAAAGCATGGGAATCTATTACAATGTAAACAGAGTTTAATTGTTATGAATAGAAAGTGAAAGGAAGGTATTCTAATGAGAATATTAAAAGGAATAATTTCAGCCATATTAGTTTTATCATTATTGATACCAACACTTGTAACTGCTGATAGTATTGATGCACAAATTGCCGAACTTGATACCAAAATAAAAAAAGCACAGGCTGAATATAACAACTTGGAGCAAAAATATAGCAATATCGCTTCAAAATATGTTGCTTACTGGATACAAGGAGATATTTATTCTAAGCAGCCGGATTTTATAGTAGCTGGAAAATCTGCCGGCGATGGATTTACAACATTAGAGAAGGGATACTTTCATATAACAAATCCAGACAGCAAAGGTATATTGCTTAATAAATATGATGGAATTCACTATTTAATTAAAACGTCAATATACAACGGTACTAAAGTATATGTTATGGGAGCAGCACCTAAAGATCTTCAAATAGCTAAAACAGCTAAGGTTAATGCCAAATCTAAACTTGAAGATCTCATTGCACAGAAAAAAGTGCTTACTGACAAAAAGGAAGGGATAATGACAATAAAATATGATAATGGAACTTACTATGGGAAGACAGAAGGTGGAGAACCGAACGGATATGGGAAATATACCTGGAATATAGGTACTATTTATGAAGGGGATTGGATAGATGGACAAATTACAGGTAAGGGAAAATTCCTTTATTCAGATGGAGATGTTTATATAGGTGGCGTTAATAACGGTAAGTATGAAGGGGTGGGTGAATTAAGACAAGGTTATACTCCCGCAGGTATGTATAACCCAAAAGCTTATTATGAATTAACTGCTATAGGTGAATTCCATGACGGTTTGTTGAACGGAAAAGTAAAATTATATGATAGCTCAGGAAACATCACTTTTGAAGGTGTATACAAAATGGGTGAGCGAATTGAAGAAACTCAGGGCGCTGAAACCTATAAAAAGTGGTATGAAAAAACCGAATACACAGAAAAGATATCTGATACACAAAGCAGATATATAGATGACTATGCTGGTTTCAAAATTGTTTACCCATCATCATGGGGGAAGCCGGTTATAAAAGAAATTCCAGAAATCAGTTTAAATGAAGTTACTACTTTCTACAAAAGCAAAAATGTATTTCTTTACTCATATAAAGACAGAGTTGAAAACTATAACGGTTCATATGTAGACTACTTAAAAACCATAGCACATAACATAGAAAATAGAGAAAAACTCAATATACCTAATGCTTATGAATCATATAAAATAACTACAAAAATAGGAAGTGGAAACGAGTTAACAATTACCCTAGTTGCTTTTCAAGAAAATGAAGTAAGCCGAATTGAATTGCATGTATATGATACAAGCAGCCAAGAGGCTAAAGAAATTATGGCATTATTCAACGAAATGATAGGTGCATTTGAGCTTATACCTGGGGTAGGATAAATGCATATTTAAAACAGCGATACTCAGTAAAATTTTTTCTGATTAGAAAAAGACATAAGGAATAGACATTTCGAATGCTATTCCTTATGTCTTGTGAATTAAGTTGATACGTATCGTATTTCCTACATAAATTGAAGTTTTAAAGGCGATTTTAAGATATAAAAATTATATCGAAAGCATTTAATAGGATTGCACAATAGAAGTAAAGATATAGGGGGTGAAAATAATGAGAATAAGGGTTCAAAAACAAATCGCTGATCTATATAGAAAGAACAAATTAAGTTTTGAAGTCTCATTAGATTGGGTAATTGGTTATATACATAAAGACTATAGTAGACAGGTTACTCAAAATATATTGTATCAGCAAACCACTGAATATACATTTGAGGAGATGTCTGAGGGTATTATTGAACAAATACAGAAAAAATTCAATGTCGATAATAATATGGATGAGATTATTAATTTTTTATGTTTAATGGCATTTCTGCTTGGGGGTGATGAATGATGGATAATATTCTATATCTTAATAAGAAAGCTATTAATGACTCTTCATATGCAGAACTTTATGAAAGTTCATTGAAGCAAATTGATAAATTGAACGGTGAATTAGTAAATGCAAATATTGATTTGAATAATTTAACAAACATAAAATTTGATAAAATATCTTCAAATTTAGATGGGTATGATTATTTATTTTCAATAATTTTTGGTATTTTAGGTGCCACAATATCCTCAAGTAAGAGCATTGAAGAGTTTTGCAATCAGATTCATAATCATTCAAGCGGAAAGAAAATGAATAACTCCAATACCTTACAAGCTTTTATTGGTGATATACTAAAACACAAGGGCGATAGTATAGATAAAGTCAGTGGAAGTTTTATTAACAGAAATGGTCAAATGGCTGATATAGGAATACATCGCTTGCTTTGGGGGCATGATATTTTATCCTTGAATAAAGATAACCCATTCTACCTATTAGTTAAACAACATGGTATTTTGCAAGGAGTACTTCAAGTTTTTCGGCATTTGATCGCGGATACATTTTCAACACAAGGGTTACCATTGCCAGGTCATTCTTATTTTGATTACATTAAAGATAATGGAAAGACAAGTAATTTACTATCAAAACTATCAACGGATATGGTTAATAATGATAAAATTGAATCAAATAAAAATTTCCAGCATTTATTTACTATTCGTGCACAAGATGTTGCTTCACAGGGGCTTGTGTGGGCTTCAAGCAAAGCATATTTTTATGCTAGAGGAATAGAAGATTCTACTAGGATGAGACAATATAAGGTATTATCTTATGGAACAAACTTTTTTGCTCATGCTATTATTGGGACAATAAGACAAAATGGAATACCATATATAAATTGGCCTGCATTATCGGGAGTTATAAAAGAAATAGCAGGATTGTATATTGATAGCTATAAGGAAATAAAGCAACTTGAATTAATCACAAATTCAATAGTTGATGAGAATATAAAAATAGAGAGACAAGTCTTTAATACTGGTACAAGCTTAATCACTTATAATAGCTCAGATGGATATATTAATGAGTTAGTTTCACAAGATAGGATTTTCAATAATTTAGTAGATATTTTTGAGGAGGAGTAAATATGCCCATACCATTTTTACTAGGAGCACTTTTAGCTAGTGGTGGTTTCTTAGGAGGAGCACTTTCAAAACAACCAGAGATTAATCGACTTAAAGCTCAAGTTAGAAAGTTACAGTCCGAAATAAGTAGATTGCAATATACTATAAAAGAACAGGATCGACAGATTAGAGAACTGAAAATAAGATATAATACTTTAAAAGCATATCACTTTTCAGAACGAAGACGACAAAAAGAAAAGACAAAAGGGGCTGTTATGTTCCAATATTGCTTTAAAGAATATATGGATCTTCTAATTGCTCAAGCGCATAATTCAAATTATGAATTAAAGGATGAAGAAAAGGTGTTTTTTAATTCATTTGAAAGAATGATTAACAATCAAGAAGCGACAGTTAAAGAAAAGGTATTTATTAGAGAGTATATTAGATACAAATATCAATATCAAATTGATAACATGATTGAGTATAACTCCGAGAACATAATTGAAAAGGTGGAGAGCATAAATGTGGCTTAAAATAATATTTGGATACTTACTGATGTTGTTAAAATATATTGTATCAATGGGTATTATTTTATTTTTAATTGGTTTATTTTATAAACCTGCCGATTTAATGTTTAATGCCTTTTTAAAATTACTTTTACATGGTAAATTTGACGCAATTATGGGATTAAGTAAAGTATCTAAAGGAGTATGTGTTTTCTTGGTATTAGTGATAGTAAAAGGTGCTTTTGATGATTTAGTCAGTGAAGTAATACCATCAATTGTAATAGCTAGAGAAAACAAAAGAATAAATAAAAGTTATAAGAAATCAAAAAGTGAATTTGAAGGTTTTGATGAAATGCTAAAGACTGTTCAAAGGGGATTATAAAAACTTACTATTCTTGATGGTAATAGTGGGAAACTGAGAACGTGAAAAAATTGAACAATTTTTTATCTATTTTGAAACAAAAATTAGCAAAATGTTAGCAAAGTAGTACTTTTTAACACATTATAAAGAATTACAAAAAACAAACAAGCCAGCAATCGATTGCGATTACTGGCTTTAATTATCTTTTGATGGTCTGGGTGACAGGAATTGAACCTGCGACCTCTTGAACCCCATTCAAGCGCGCTACCAAGCTGCGCCACACCCAGATGAAAACCACATATAAAAATATATCATACACTTGCTTAAATTTCAAGACATATTTCAAAAACTATTTTTATTTAGTATTATGGGATTAAATTTATTATTTAATTTTTTTTTGAAGGATATAAAAATAAAATGGAGAAATATATTAGGAGGTTATGTGAACCATTACATTAAGCCTATAGGAGTAATAAAAATGAAAAAAAGAAAGAAAGTTTCTTCACTTTATATTTTTCCCGCATTATTTTTAGTCATTATTGCGTCTTATATTTTTAGATATGTTTTTTTGAATATTGATACTGAGATCATAAAATATGGTGGGATGGATAATTCCTTTGATGCTAAAGGGCTTATAATAAGAAATGAGTGGACTTATAATTTTACAGGAGACGCTGAGGTAAAATACAAGGTAAAGGAAGGAGAAAGGGTGCCTTTTGGCAAGAAGCTTGCAGAGATAGTGAAAGGTGAAGAGCTTCAAGATGATTTGCAGGTCAGAATCAATAAATTAAATGAGCGTATCAAGGAAATAGAAAACAGCAATAATGAGAATAAGCTTTTTCAAAAAGATGATGAAAAGCTGAATAGCAGCATAGCTGAAAAAGTTGATTACATAAAAAAACTATCTGATGAAGGTGATTTAGAGAAAATATCAGAGGTTAAAAGCGAGTTATCATCAGATTTATATAAAAAATCTTTGATATCCGGGGAAAATAGTTTTTCAGGGAGAAACTTAGAGCAATTGAACAAAGAAAAAAACCAGTTAGAAGAATTGTATAACAATAATATGGATACAATAATTGCCAACAGTACCGGAATAGTGAGTTTTAGTTTAGATGGTTTAGAGCAGAACCTAAATCCAGGGAATATATCTAAATTCAGTATTGAAGATATCAAGAGCCTGATCAATTCTTTGGTAAGTGTAAAAAATAAAGATGAAAAGCTTAAAGGATTGAAGGTTATAGACAACTTTACCTGGTTTTTATGTACGGTTGTTGAAGAAAAACAGCTTAATGGTTTAAAAGAAGGCAGCAAAGTTAAGCTTGATTTTAAGGATTATCAAAATGGACCCGTAAGAGCAAAGGTTAAATATATATCAGAATCGACTGATGGAGAAGTATTGGTTTCTTTCGAGATTACCGACAGCATTAAAAGCTTTTATAATACAAGACTGACTGATGTCAGAGTTATTACTCACGAGTATGAAGGCTTTTTAGTAAGTGAGAAATGTATTGTAGAGCTGGAAAAGCAGAAGGGTGTTTATATTATGAAAGAAGGAATGGTAAGGTTTGTAGCTGTTGATGTCATATCTGTTGAAAATGGCTTTGCTCTTATAAAAAATGCAGAAAATAAAGAAGGAGCCATAACGCAAAGCAGCGGTGTCATAAAAATATTTGATGAGGTTGTAAAAAGTACTAATAAAGTCAGGCCAAATCAAAGGGTCTTATGAGAAGGAGGAGCATAGTTGAATTCGATCAGTGAAAACATTGAAATAATAAAAAATGAAATAAAAGAAATTTGCAATAAAAAAGGGATGAATTATGATGAAATAACTTTGATAGCAGTGACAAAGACCATTGGCATCATGAGAATAAAGGAAGCTATAGCATCAGGTATAAATGATATCGGTGAAAATAAAGTTCAGGAAATAATGGACAAGTACGAAGATTTAAAGGAACTTTCCAATTTTCACTTAATTGGGCATTTACAATCAAATAAGGTAAAATATATAATAGATAAAGTGAAGCTTATTCATTCTGTTGACAGCTTGAGTCTGATGGATGAAATAAACAAAAGGGCGAAGAAGGCTGAAACCATCGCCAATATATTGATACAGATAAATGTAGCCCGCGAAGATACTAAGTTTGGTATCGGCATAGAAGAGCTTGACAGCTATATTGAATATGCTTCAAAGCTGGATAGCATAAGGGTACAGGGATTAATGACCATCGCACCGTATTTTGAAGATGCCGAGGAGGCAAGATCTATATTTAGAAACCTTAAAAGCAAATATGATGAACTATCTAAGCGGGATTACGGCAATATTGAGATGAAGTTCCTATCTATGGGCATGACAAATGATTACAAGATAGCTTTAGAAGAAGGCTCTAATATGATCAGAGTAGGCACAGGAATATTTGGAAAACGAATTTATAATTTATAGGAGGTTTACATATGGCAGGAAAGATAATGAGCAAGGTTTTATATTTTATGGGAATTGGAGAAAACGCCGAAGAAATGGAAGAAGCAGAGAATGTCGTTCAAAAACCTGTTTTGGAGCCTGTCAGAAAAAGCAATATCGTGAATATGCCGACAGGTGGGGGGCAGATGAAATTAGTCCTTATTGAACCTACCAATTATGATGATGTACAGGATATATGCGATAATTTGAAGAACAAAAAGCCGATAGTTATAAACTTTGAGAATCTTGACAAAGACATAGCCAGAAGAATGGTGGATTTTGTAAGCGGCGCGGTATATGCTATTGATGGAACCATACAGAAAGTATCTAATGGTATTGTCATTGCAGCCCCATCAAATGTAGATATAATGGGGAGCATCGGAGATATTGGTGAAGAGGGCTTTGATTTTGAAAAATTCATGGATTGGTTAAAATAGAGGATTGTGAGTGATATTGTTTGAAGCAGATACTTATTTGGTCAGTGGGCAAGTTTTTTAGCATAATTTATATTCTCATGTTTATAAGAATAGCATTATCATGGATAAGGGTAAGTCCATATAATAAAGCAGTAAATATTATTTATCAGCTTACGGATCCCTTGTTAGATCCTTTTCAAAGGATGATAGACAGGCTTGGGATAAACACTGGAATGATAGATTTTTCGCCGTTGATTGCTTATTTGGTTTTTAATTTTCTAGAAACCTTGATAATAAAAATACTCTGGAAGTTATAGCGCATATGGAAAATATAAAATCAAAGCATGACGAACAACTGTTTATAAAAAGGCTGGAAGACCTGGTGCAAAGCTCCGGCAGAAAAATGGCTCAAAGCTTTACTGACTTTTTGGATCCAAAGCAGCAAATCATAATAAACGATTATTTTAGAAATGATAAAACTATTTCAATAGATTTTTATGGAGGGTATAAAGAAGCTGAGAGGAAAATCTGCGGGATATATTGCGAGGGTGCTAAGCTTGATAAAGATGAGTACCCTATCGCCATACTCCATCTTTCATGGAAATCCCATAGGAGAATTAATCATAGGGATATACTGGGTTCTCTGATAGGTGCCGGCATAAGAAGAGAAAAGATTGGGGATATTATACAGAATAATGATGAAGCTTTTGTATTCGTTCATAGAGATATTGCCGGTTACCTGGCAAATAATTTGGAAAGGGTTGGAAGCGCAAGTATAGATATTGAATATTGCGACCACCTGCCTGAGCTTGAGCAGGAACAAAAAAGCACTTCGGCGGTTGTTGCTTCTTTGAGATTGGATTGCCTCCTGGCTGCAGGCTTTGGAGTATCCAGGACAACAGCTGCAGAAGCGATTAAAAGCTCTAAGGTATTTGTAAACTGGAGACCTGAAGGAGGCCCTTCAAAAGAAGTAAGGGTCGGAGACGTAATATCATGGAGAGGTAAAGGCCGGGTTAAGCTGGATAATGTTATAGGAACAACGAAAAAGGATAGAATCAAAGTTAATATAATTAAGTATATATGAACGGGAGGTTATTTGCATGATGACTCCTATGGACATACGCAATAAGGAGTTCAAGAAGGGCTTTAGAGGTTACAGCGAGGAGGAAGTAGATATATTCATTGATAAAGTGGTCAATGATTATGAAAAGCTTTATAGAGAAAACAGCGAATTGAAGGATAAGCTCAACTCTATCAATGAAAGGCTTGAAAGCTATTCGGAGATTGAAAAGACCCTGAAGAACACCTTGATAATTGCACAAAAAACTTCAGAGGATATAATTGCTAATGCCAGGAAGGAAGCAGAGATAATAATAAGGGAATCAGATGAAAACAAAAGAAAGATTATTGATGATGCAAATCAGAATGTAATTAAAGTTAACAAGGAATATGAAGAAATGAGAAAGCAGCTTCAAATTTTCAAGACCCGATACAAGACTTTTTTAGAATCTGAATTAAATAATCTGGATTCCTATTTTAAAGAGATATAGACTATGCTCTTTCATCCTGAAGAGGTTGAGAGAGTTTTTGTTTGGGAGTTATGCTCATGGAACACGCGGGAGGACATATTATGGAGTTAAAGCGCATAAAGAAAAATTGTAATAGAAAGCAAGTAAAAGCAGGCAGTGCGATTTTTGGAAATGGAAATTTTGCTGTTATAGCGGGCCCTTGTGCTATTGAAGGCAGAGAAATGCTGATAGATACGGCAAAGCATCTCAAGCTGAAAAACACCTCCATGCTGAGGGGCGGGGCTTTCAAGCCAAGGACCTCTCCGTACAGCTTCCAAGGCTTAGAAGTCGAAGGGCTTAAATATATGAAAGAAGCGTCGGAGCTTACTGGAATGCCGGTAGTGACAGAAATCATGGATCCCAGGGATATAGATAAGATTTATCCGTATACAGATATGTTTCAGATAGGTTCCAGGAACATGCAGAATTTTGCTTTGCTTAAAGAAGTAGGCAAGTATGATAAGCCTGTATTATTGAAGAGGGGACTGGCAGCGACTATTGAGGACTTTCTTTTTGCAGCAGAGTATATTGCTGTGGAGGGAAATAGTGATATTGTGCTCTGTGAACGAGGCATAAGGGGCTTCGATAGTTATACAAGGAATACTCTTGACATATCTGCTGTTCCTCTTCTCAAAGAATTGAGCATGCTCCCTGTCATTATAGACCCCAGTCATGGCACAGGATTGAGGAGTCTTATCCTTCCCATGACCTTGGCAGGCTTAGCTGCCGGTGCTGACGGAGTGATGATTGAGGTTCATCCATGTCCCAGCCAGGCGTTATCAGATGGAGAACAATCCCTGGATTTTAATGATTTCGATAGATTAATGGAGAAGCTGCTCGAGGTAGAAAGCTGCTTTAAGGATATAAGGGAGCGCTAATGTCGATTGCTGAACAATAACATGATGTATATGCACATCATGTTATTGTTTTTTAAAAGAAAGATTTTGGGGAATAATACTTTTTGGAGGAATAAAAATGAAAGAAGAAAGAGTTGAGCAAATTGCTCTTGCGCTGGAAAAAGCAAAATTGGGCGAGTACGTTGATATGATGTCAAAGCCCAGAAGGCTGCTGTTTATGAATTTTGTCGCCGGGTTGGCGCGGGGATTCGGAATGGCCGTAGGCTTTACCTTATTGGGTGCCCTTGCCTTATATTTTTTGCGTATGGTTGTAATGCTTAATTTACCCTTTATAGGGGGGTTTATCGCTGAAATAGTCAAGATTGTACAAGATCATTTATAGGAGGCACGATTATGGACAAGAGTAAGATCAAAGACTTAGAAAAGAAGCTTATCGATATAAAAAAGGGGAGGGAGAAATCGCTTGCAGAGGAGCATCTGGGGCTGGGGGAATCCATTGAGGATAATACCAGCGAATTATCTTCTTATGATAACCATCCTGGAGATATAGGCACAGAAACCTTTGAAGCCGAAAAAAATTTTTCTTTTAGAAATAATGATAAATTTGTTATCGGTGAGGCCAATGATGCATTGAAAAAGATTGAAGACGGTTCTTACGGATTCTGTGAGCATTGCGGAGAAGAGATTGCAGAAGAAAGGCTTGATATCCTGCCATATGCAAGGCTGTGTATTTCTTGCGAGAATGAATTCAAGTTCAAAACAGATGATGAGGAAAAGGGCAGGCCTATTGAGGAACAGATACTGACGCCGCCTTTCGGCAGGTCTTTCAAGGATAATTCACTGGAGGATAGTGTCATGTTTGACGGAGAAGATGCCTGGCAGGATGTAAATGTTTACAATGATGTAACCTCTGACAACCCCTTTTCTAAAGATGACAGCATGGGGTATGTGGAGGATGTAGAGTCCATAAGCAACGAACAATATAAAAAACAGCTGGAATAAAAATCGCATTTTTTGCCGGCTTGTGCTATAATCTTTTTTGAATAAAGGGGGTATGTTTTTGTATTCTATCATTATTATCGGAGTAATAATTGCTTTAGACCAATTTATAAAGATCAAAGTTATTGAAGAAATAATGCCACATTCAAGTTTAGAGGTTATTAAAAACTTATTTTACATAACATATGTTGAGAACCGCGGAATCTCTTTTGGGTTATTTAAAGGCAACAGAACAATCTTCATTATATTGATATTGATTATTTCTCTAGTTTTATGCTTTTACATTTTTAAGCTGAATAGAAGGTATATAGGCATTACAATATGCTTAGCTTTGATTGTGGGCGGTGCTATTGGAAATCTTATAGACAGGATAAGGCTGGGATATGTGGTTGATTATATCCACTTCACATTTTTCCCGCCAGTATTTAATTTGGCGGATTCGGCTATCGTATGCGGTGCCATAATATTGAGTTGTTTATTAATATTTAACAAAAACATCACTTTATAGAGAGGTTTTTTATGGATACCATAAATTTAGATGCACTGGATATAGACAAAGATAAAAGGCTGGATGTGTTTTTGACCGAGAGAGTAGAGGGCCATTCAAGAACTTATATAAAAAAGTTGATAGAAGATGGGTTGGTTCTTGTTGGAGAAAAAACTAAGAAAGCAAATTATAAGTTGAATGTAGGAGATACTGTATCGATCATACTGCCGGACCCTGTTAATTTAGAAGTAAAAGCTGAAGATATCGATATTGATGTGATATATGAAGATGATGATTTATTGGTTATAAACAAGCCTCAGGGTATGGTAGTTCACCCTGCCCATGGAAATTACAGCGGCACTCTGGTAAACGGCCTTTTGAGCAGATGTGAGGGACTATCCGGCATCAACGGAGTGATAAGACCGGGAATAGTTCATAGGATTGATAAGGATACATCGGGAGTGATAGTAGTAGCTAAGACAAATGAAGCCCATATGGATTTATCACGACAACTGAAAGAACATTCCATCAACAGAAAGTATATTGCGTTGCTTGAGGGCAGACTGAAAGAGGATAGAGGAATCGTTGATGCCCCTATAGGCCGTGACCCAAAGGACAGGAAGAGGATGGCTGTTGTAAGCAAAAATGGAAAGAGGGCGGTCACTCATTATAAGGCAATAGAATTTTTTCAGGCTAATACATTGGTAGAAGCAAGCTTAGAAACCGGCAGGACCCACCAGATAAGAGTGCATATGGCATATTTAGGCCATCCTGTAGTAGGGGATCTGGTTTACGGATATAAAAAGCAAAGATTTAAGCTGAAGGGTCAAATGCTTCACGCTAAGATATTAGGCTTTATGCATCCCAGGAGCGGTGAATACGTGGAATTTAGTGCTCCGCTTCCTGAATACTTTGTTAATATTTTAGAAAAACTAAAACATAATATCTAGACAATAGCACTGACCTATGGTAACATGATAAAAACATCCTTTAATCTGGTCCTGTGAGGCAAGAAAGGTAACGATAGTGCTTTGTATACCTATGTCTGCCCTTGGGCAGACTTTTTTAGTTTATCCCTTGACCACCAAGGAATACCTCATATAAAAGAAGGAGGTGAGAATATGATCATTAAGAATGAATTGATGGATGAAAAAGCAATAAACAGAGCTTTGACCAGAATAGCTCATGAAATAGTAGAAAAAAACAAAGGCGTAGACAATATATGCTTTTTAGGGATTAAAACAAGGGGATTGCCCTTGGCATCGAGGTTGGCAAACAAGATTTTATCTATAGAGGGTCAGGCGGTCAGCTTTGCAGAGATCGATGTGACAAATTACAGGGATGATTTAGAAAGCAAAAGAGTAGAGTTAAAATCAGATATCATGGCTATAAATTTAGATTTAAAGGATAAAAAGGTGGTTTTGGTAGATGACGTTTTATTTACAGGAAGAACAGTCAGAGCTGCTATGGATGCCATAATGGATTATGGGAGGCCTGTGTCTATTCAATTAGCCGTATTGGTAGATAGAGGTCATAGAGAGCTTCCAATAAGAGCGGATTATGTTGGGAAAAATCTTCCTACCTCAAGAAGTGAGGAAGTTATTGTGAATTTAAATGAGATAGATGGACGAGATATTGTTTTACTGGTAGAAAATGAGTAGTTTATTGACTGCTCTATTTTTTTGAAAGCTTGGAGGTAAGACATGGAAATATTGATGAAGAATTGTATGCTGGCAGACGGTGTAAACGATTACTGCGGATTGTTTGATGTTTTAATACAGCATGGGAGGATAACCCGAATAGATAAGGATATCATCGCACTTGAAGCAGAAAGAAGCATAGATCTGAGAGGAAATGCAGTCGTGCCCGGCTTTATTGATATGCATTGTCATCTTAGGGAGCCGGGTTATGAATATAAGGAAACTGTTGAGAGCGGCAGCAGGGCTGCAGCCAGGGGAGGATATACGACGATTTGCTGCATGCCAAATACAAAACCGGTTATAGATAATATAAACGCGCTTAAAGCATTGAGGGATATAATTGATAAGAGCAGTAAGATAGAGGTCATACCTATAGGGGCACTGACTTTAGGACAGAAAGGTCATGAACTATGTGATCTCCAGGCAATGAGCGATGAAGGTATCAGCTTATTCTCAGATGATGGATGTCCCGTGATGAATAATTCTATAATGCTTCAAGGCTTGAGGCAATCTTTAAAGAAGAAATTTCTTATAATAGATCATTGCGAAGACATTGACTTAGCCGGAGACGGGGTAATAAATGAAGGCGAAGCCTGTACAAGACTGGGCTTAAAAGGGATACCTGCTTTGGCGGAGGAATTGCAGGTGATGAGGGATGCAGTGCTGTCGCAGCATACAGGTGCTGGAATACACATTGCCCACATAAGCACGGAAGGTTCCCTTAATATTATTAGAAAAGCAAAGCAAAATGGAATTAAATTGAGCTGTGAAGTCACACCTCACCATTTATCACTATCTGAAGAAGATATATTGACTCACGATACCAGTTTTAAGGTAAATCCACCATTGAGAAGATTTCAGGACGTCTTAGCCCTAAGAGAGGGATTAAAGGATGGTACTATAGATGTTATTGCAACGGATCATGCGCCGCACAGCCTATCTGATAAGCCGGGTGATTTTATTAAAGCAGCCAACGGGATTTCAGGAATCGAACTGGCTTTTTCTGTATGCTACACATATCTGGTAAAGACTGGGATATTGAGTTTGAATGAGCTGATCAGCAAAATGAGCTATAAACCGTCTGAACTTTTGAATCTTGGGAAAGGTAGAGTAGCTGAGGGCAGCATTGCAGATTTAGTGGTTATCGATTTAGATACTGAGTTCATTGCAGATAGAGAGAAGCTTATATCAAAGGGGAAAAACACTCCATACCATGGCAGAAAATTATGGGGAGAGACATTGTTGACCATATCAAAGGGTAGAATAGCATATGAGAAGGAAGGTTATTTAGATGTTTACAGATAAATTGATAGAAAGAATAATAGAGATGAAAAATCACTGTATAGTGGGAATAGATCCCCATTACAATATAATCCCCGATTATTTAAAGAGTCAATATTTGAAGGATGAAGAGGAAGATGCAGAAAATTTGGCAGAGCTGCTTTATACATTCAGCAAAGAGATAATAGATCATATATATGATATTGTGCCGGCGGTAAAACCTCAGATAGCCTTTTTTGAAAGATACGGCTCGTCAGGGTTAAGGGCTTTCGAAAGGGTATGCAGTTATGCTAAAAGAAAAGGGCTTTTTATTATAGCTGATGTAAAAAGGGGCGATATAGGAAGCACATGTGAGGCCTATTCACATTATTATTTAGGTGAAGGCTCAAGCTCTCTGGCCTGCGATGCAATAACAGTAAATCCCTATCTGGGAAGAGATTCAATCGATCCTTTTATAGAAAAATGCATAAATGGCGATAAGGGAATATTTATACTTGTGAAAACTTCTAATAAATCATCAGTAGATATACAGGATTTGACTTGTGATGGCAAAAGGATATATGAACATGCAGCCGAAATGGTTGTTTCGCTGGGAGAAGGTCATGAAGGCGCAAGAGGGTATAATCCGATAGGAGCAGTTGTCGGAGGTACTTTCAGGGAAGAAGGAGAAAAGTTGAGAAGCGTCATGAAGACCAATTATTTTCTCGTTCCCGGGTATGGTGCTCAAGGCGGTTCGGCATCAGATCTGCCGGGGTATTTTAATGAAGACGGACTGGGTTCAATTATTAATTCATCAAGGGGTATAATAGGAGCTTATTTGTTGGATAAGTATAGAAGGGCCTATAATGAAAAATCTTATGGTAAGGCAGCCAGGAAAGCAGCTTTGGATATGAGAGATGAAATCAACAGCCACTTGGAAAAAAACGATAAAGTGGCTTGGTAGGAGGCATATGAATGGAACGTGAAATATGCTCAATAGTATCTAATGACAGAGTGGCAAAAGATATATATAAATTAGTGATCAGTTCAAAAAGTATAATTAAGGAGGCATCAGCAGGTCAATTCCTTCACATAAAACCTTCTTTGAATTATGATCCTTTGCTGAGAAGGCCGATAAGCATCTGTAAAGCAGATTTGGCAAAAGGTCATATAGTGCTGTTATATAGAGTTTGCGGCAAAGGGACAAGGCTGTTTGGAGAGCTTAGGGAAGGCGATTGCTTGGATATTATGGGCCCCTTGGGCAAAGGCTTTCCTATATTAAAAGATAAAAAAGCCGCCGTTATAGGTGGAGGCATCGGAATAGCACCGCTATTGGAGCTTTGCCAAAACCTTAATTCTCCTGATATATATATGGGCTTTAGGGATGAGGTGTACTTTGTTGATGAATTTATAAAGCATTCGGATGCGTTTTTCCTCTACACGGAAGATGGAAGCAGGGGAAGCAAAGGATATCCCATAGAGGCTCTTGCAAGAAATATAAGCAGCTATGAAGTGGTTTATGCCTGCGGACCAAAGATGATGCTGAGTAAAGTAAAGGAGCTATGTGAAACAAATTCTGTTGAATGCTATCTTTCGATGGAGGAACGAATGGGATGCGGTGTAGGAGCTTGCCTGGTATGCGCTTGTGAAAGCAGTGAGGAAAGTTATTACAAAAAGGTATGCGTAGACGGACCGGTATTTAATAGCAGAGAGGTGAAGTTTGATGATCGATATGAGCGTTGATATAGGCGGACTGAGATTAAAAAATCCGGTGCTGGTTTCGTCTGGTACCTTTGGTTTTGGAAGGGAATATTCGAAATTTTATGATCTGAACTCTTTGGGGGGCATAGCGGTAAAAGGAATAACCTTGAAGCCCAGAAAAGGCAATAAGCCTCCGAGGATAGCAGAAACAGCTGCCGGCATATTAAATAGTGTGGGACTGGAGAATCCAGGCTTATATGGCTTCATGGAAAAGGAGCTGCCATTTCTGAAAAGGTACAAAGTGCCTATTATAGCTAATATATCAGGAAATACCGTAGAAGAATATTCTATAATGGCACAGGAATTGTACAATAGCGTTGATGCCATTGAGCTTAACGTGTCCTGTCCTAATGTCAGAGAAGGAGGCATTGCATTTGGAACAAAACCGGAATTGATATACCAGGTTACAAATGCGGTAAAAAAACGCATCGGAATTCCTTTGATCGTCAAGCTTTCTCCCAATGTGACGGATATTTCAGAAATGGCATTAGTCGCTGAAGGAGCGGGAGCGGATTGCATATCTTTGATCAATACAATGATAGGGATGAAAATAGACATAGAAAATAAGAGACCATATTTTGACAATGTTGTTGCCGGTTTATCAGGTCCGGCGGTCAAGCCTGTTGCATTAAGAATGGTATGGCAAGCTGCTGAAAAGGTTAATATCCCTATAATCGGCATGGGCGGCATAAGCACATGGAGAGATGCAATAGAATTTATTATGGCCGGAGCGGCTGCTATATCAATAGGCACTGCAAACTTCTATAATCCTTATGCTCCTATAGAAGTGCTTGATGGTATACGAAATTATATGGAATATAGTGGATTAAATAGGATCGAAGAAATTAAAATAAACAGAGGAGTGAAAAATTATGAATAATCATGAAATAAATGAAATACTTATTAAATGTGGGGTACTTTTAGAAGGACATTTCCTTTTGACCTCCGGAAAGCATAGCAACAAATACTTACAATGTGCAAGGCTATTTCAATTTCCTGAGCAAAGTGAATCTATTTCCCGAGTGCTTGCGGAAAAAATGAAAAAGTATGATGCGGATATGGTGGTCGGACCTGCTATAGGAGGCATAATTCTTGCTTATGAGGTGGCAAGGCAGCTGGGATTAAAGGCTTTATTTGCCGAAAGAGAAAATGGAGTTATGACACTCAGGAGAGGCTTTGAAATAGAGAAAGGAAAGAAAGTAATAGTCGTCGAGGATGTAGTTACTACCGGTGGGTCTGTAAAGGAAGTCATAAAACTTGTGGAGGATTTGGGGGGCATAGTAGCTGCTGTCGGTTCCGTGATCGATAGAAGCGGTGAAAGAGCAGAGTTTAACAGACCCTTTGATTCTGTTTTAAAGATGGATGTGGATACTTATGATGCCGAAAATTGTCCGTTATGCAAGCTGGGCTCCACGCCTTACAAACCGGGAAGCAGGAAATTTAAATAATAAGTTAAATAAATAACAAATGTTGAAATTTGGCAGAGAATCGTATATAATTTCAAACAATATATCTTTTTTTGAATATTCACAAAAGAAATATTTATACAGATTTTTTACATATCCGACTGTATTCTGAAAAATAAAAATATTTTGACATATAGCAGGTGTTTTACTTGTTTATGTAGAATAAATAAAAAAATATTTAAAAAAGGGGGGGATATATGGAAAAAAATGCTTAAATTCTCTCATGGAAAAAGAAAGGAAGGTGTAATGATGGAACAGAAAGAGAGAGAAAGTTGGGGATCTCGGATTGGCTTTATTATGGCAGCAGCAGGTTCTGCTATAGGTCTTGGTAACATTTGGAGATTCCCTTACCTGACCGGCATGAACGGTGGTGGCGCATTTATTGTTATTTATTTAGCCTGTGTTTTCTTCATTGGTCTCAGCATTATGCTTGCTGAACTTACCGTAGGCAGAAGGACTCACCTTGCAGCGGTAGGAGCTTATAAGACTAACAGCAAAAGCTGGACTTTTGCTGGAGTGCTGGGAGTTCTTAGTGGATTTATGATCATGGGTTTCTATCCGGTAGTCGGTGGATGGTCTATGGCTTATATAGTAAAATCCTTTACCGGTCTACTCTCAAATCCTGCGGCAGTTGGGGATGCATTTGGTGCTTTTATTGGAGACCCTATTCAGCCATTGATTTGGACGGTTCTTTATATGCTGATCAACGTTTATATCGTTGCAAGAGGAGTTACCAAAGGAATTGAAACGGCAGGAAAGATATTAATGCCGATGCTTTTTGGATTGCTTATAATAATTATTATTAAAGGCCTTACTTTGACAGGCTCAAGCTCAGGACTTTCATTCTTGTTTGTACCTGATTGGTCTGTAGTAAACGGCAATACTTTCTTAGCCGCGTTGGGGCAGGCGTTCTTCTCGCTGAGCCTAGGCATGGGATGTATGATCACTTATGGAAGCTATCTGAATAAACAAGAAAAGCTTCCGCAAAATGCTTTGATTGTAGTTACAATGGATACTTGTGCTGCTATTCTGGCAGGCCTTGCTTTATTCCCTGCACTATTTGCATTTGGATTGGAGCCTACAGCAGGCCCCGGTTTGGTTTTTGTAGTGGCACCTCAGATATTTGCGGGAATGGGCGGCTTCGGAATGATTTTCTCAGCTTTCTTCTTTTTAGCATTGATGATTGCAGCTCTTACCTCATCAGTGTCTTTATTAGAAGTGGTTGTTGCATATTTAATGGATGAAAGAAAAATGTCAAGAAAATCTGCTGTTTATGGTACTTCTGTAGTTATGCTTATATTATGTGTGCTTTCCTCACTATCTCTGGGAGTCATGTCAAAGGCCACTGTACTTGGGGTTGGAGCTTTTGATTTCTTTGATATCCTGACTGACAAGATATTCCTGGCAATTGGCGGAATGCTGTTGGCGATATTTGCAGGTTGGTTCTTGAAGAAAGAAGATCTCAGAGACGAACTTACAAATGGAGGAACACTAAAATTTGGGCTGTTTGAGGCATGGTATATTATGATCAAATATGTAATTCCGGTTTTGATAGGCATAGTTGCATTTGTAGGAATTACATCAATAGCTCAAAAAGGCTTAATGATATTTGGACTTCTGGTAATTGTTGTGCTTGCAGCGTTCTCTAAAAAGCTTTAGTATATTTATGTATAATAAAAGGATCTGGTTTATGGACCAGATCCTTTTATTTTCTCATACGGCTTATTTTCCCTTCATCAGGAGTTATATAAATTGTTTTGTAGCTTTCATATATCACTTTGCCGGGTTTGGCACCGGAAGGTTTTTTAACGTTCTTTTTCCAGGTGTAGTCCACAGGTACATTGGAGGACAACTTGCCTTTGCTGAAATAAGCAGCCAGATTTGCTGCTTCAGACAATGTATTGTCATCAACAGCTTTCCCATCCGTTTTTATTATGACGTGGGAGCCGGGGATATCCTTTGTGTGGAACCAGAGGTCATTTGCTGATGCAAATTTTAATGTAAGATAATCATTTTGCGTATTGTTTTTACCTACATATATATCAAAGCCGGATGAAGAAATAAAATGCATTGGCTTTGAAACTTTCTGGGAGGCTTTAACGGTTTTCTTGTTTTCCTTCCCTCTCCTAATGTAGCCTCCTTCTGCTAATTCCATCCTGATTTCATTTATCTCCTGTTCTTCTAAGCTTCTGTTTAAACTATCCTGTATGCTTTCAAGGTATACTATTTCCTCCAAAACCTGTTCTACCTGGTTTGAAAGGAACTTTAGAGCAACCTTCGACTTATTATATTGCTTATAATATTTTTGAGCATTGCTTGCTGGAGATAAACGAGGATCCAAGGCTATTTCTATTTTTTCCTCCTGCTCGCTGAAGAAGTTGGGCAGGATTGCTTTTTCTTCCCCTTTATTGATTCTATAAAGGTTGGCCATTATAATATCCCCACAAAGCCGGTGATATTCAGCGTTTCTTGCTTCTGTGAGCTCTTTTTCCAAAACACTGAGCTTTCTTTCATCTCTTTCCAGCTTTATTTTTACTATTCTGCTGAGATCGCCGGTTTTTTGCTTTGTTCTGTCAATTTTATCTTTTTGAATATAAAAGGCTTCGATAGTTTTGCTGATGCTATCCATATAAGTTTTTTTAAAATCATTATATATGCTTAATTCAATAGCTGAAAAGTCTATATTTTTTGAATCATCCATTATAATATTGGGCTTATAATCCTTGGATTTTATTTGCTCTATTAACCTGTGAAACTCGCTGAAGAGACACAGAAGCTGCTCCTTATTCAGAATCTTTATATCCAGATCGGATTCAATCCCTGCTCTGAAGCATATTTCTTGCGCAGCTATAGGACTTATTCCATAAAAGGCTTTCACAAGATATTTATCTGCTTTGATGCTTGCAGACAGAGAATGGATACCTGATAAAAATTCGCTTTCGCAGATCATAAGCGGGTCTTTCTTATTATCAGAGGGCGGATATACATACTTAAAGCCCGGCATAATCGTTCTTATGCTGCTCATATCATTGCTCACTCTTCTTATGCTGTCGATTATGTTCATGCCTTGGCTATCAATAAATATAATATTGCTGTGGCGTCCCATTACTTCTGCTATGATAGACTTTTCAATGCTGTATCCCATCTCGTCGATGCAGTCGAAGGTTATTTCAATCACCCGCTCCAGGCTCGGCTGCTTGATGGTGATTATGCGGCTACCTGTAAGGTGCTTTCTAAGAAGCATGCAGAAGGCAGGTGCATTCATTGGATTGCTTTTATTATCTTCGGTAAGATGTATCTTGGGATACACAGGACTGGCCGAGATAAGCAATCTATAATTTGATTTATTATTTCTGATGTTAAATGTTATTTCATCTTTTTCAGGTTGATATATTTTTTCTACCCTGCCATTTAGGATAGCAGTATTTAATTCTGATACTATAGAGCTTACGGTTATACCATCAAAGGGCATATCATTACCTCCCGGAATATATACAAATTTCTTGTAAAGCTAATAAGATTATAACATGAATAATTGAGCTTGCACCAAATTTATTATTTCACGATACAAGAAAAATAAAAGTTACATATATGTTATAAAAACAGCTATGTGCTATAATACGAATAAGAGATAGGCAGGAGGGTAATTATGATAGATTTTTATAAATATCACGGACTTGGAAATGACTTTATAATCATTGACAACAGGGAGGGAAAATTGAAATTTGAAAAAGATATCATAAGAGCATTGTGTCATAGGAATTTTGGCATTGGTGCAGATGGTATTTTATTGGCAGAGAATAGCAAAGGCTGCGATGTGAAAATGATAATATATAATTCAGACGGCAGCAGTGCTCAAATGTGCGGCAATGCAACAAGGTGCTTTGCCAAATATTTATATGAGAAGGGCATAATCAAGAAAAAAACAATACATATTGAAACTCTTGCTGGAGAGATAATAACAGAAATTCGAACAGAAAATGATAAGGTAACGAAAATTAAAGTTGATATGGGAAAGCCGGCATTTGATCCTAAGGCTATTCCATGCAATATAGAATGCGAAACGGTAAAAAATATAAAATTAAAAATTGGCTCTGCAGCATATGATATCACTGCAATGCTTATGGGAGTTCCCCATGCTGTCATATTTAAGGATGAACTGGCAGATAGCGACATCATCAAAGAAGGGAAACAAATAGAAGAGAGCCCCTTTTTCCCTCTTAAAACCAATGTGAATTTTGTAAAAATACTCAGCAGAAGTGAGATAATTTTAAGAACTTGGGAAAGGGGAGCAGGTTACACTCAGGCTTGCGGCACAGGCGCGTGTGCCAGTGTAGCTGCAGGCGTTGTTAATGATCTGCTTGACAACAGGGTATTGGTTCATTTAAGGGGCGGAGATTTAATTATTCAATGGGATGGACAGAATAATATATATATGGAAGGTACAGCCAAGGAGGTATTTTCAGGCAAGCTTACAAAGTCTTAGTCCCGGAGCATAAGGTGAATTGCTCCACAGGAGCAAGAGAGGATGCCCTGGGGCATTTGCAATCGTTATCAGTTAATACAACAGATAAAATCTGTAGAATCTTCCTATTGTGTTTTTGGATAAAATTATATAAAATTATATAGAACTTAATGAACTGGCAGTTTCTTTAAAACTATCTGGAAGGATGGATATGATGGTAAAAAGTATGACAGGGTTTGGGCGGGGAGAGTATGGCGAAGATAATATAAGCTTTACTGTTGATGTCAGAACCGTAAATCATAGATATAGCGATTTCTCTATAAGGATGCCCAAAATTGTATCAGGTTTGGAAGAGAAGGTTAGAGAATATGCAGCCTCTAAGATAGGCAGAGGAAAAGTTGATATCTTTATCAATTATGATTCCTTTGGGCAGGATGTAGAAATAAAGCTTGACACTAATTTGACCAGATCTTATATAGAGTGTTTAAATGCAATAAAAGACGAATTCAATATTAAAGACGATATTAATCTTTCTTTGTTAACCAGGTTCTCAGACATTATTAAAGTAGAAAAGGTTGAGAAAGAGGAAGATGAGCTCTGGAGAATTTTGAAGGCGGCTTTAGAAAAAGCCTTTGAAGGTTTGTCTCAGATGAAAGAGAGAGAGGGACAGAGACTCTTTACGGATATTAAAGGCAAGTTGCGATATATAAAGGAGATAGTTGATGAAATAGATGCGAAAGACGAAGGCTTGGTCTATGCATATATGGATAAGCTCCGGGAAAGAATATTGGAATTGAGTAAAGGTATACCTCTTGATGAAAGCAGATTTATGACGGAAGTGGCATTAATGGCAGATAAGAGCAGTATAGATGAAGAAATAGTAAGGATGAGAAGTCACATATCAGAGTTTGAAAAAACAATGGATTCCAGAGGTACTATCGGGAAAAAACTTGACTTTATAATTCAAGAAATGAACAGAGAGGTAAACACAATAGGTTCAAAGGGCGCTGAGATAGACATAATCAATAATGTGGTGAACTTAAAAACCGAAATAGAAAAAATTAGGGAACAGATACAAAACATAGAATAATTAGGAGGATTTAGAATGAGCATTAAACTTATCAATATAGGGTTTGGCAACATTGTATCGGCAAATAGGCTAGTAGCTATAGTAAGCCCTGAATCTGCGCCTATAAAGAGAATAGTGCAAGAAGCGAGGGATAGGGGGATGCTGATAGACGCAACCTATGGCAGACGCACAAGAGCGGTGATCATTACCGATAGCGATCATATCATATTATCAGCAGTACAGCCCGAAACAGTAGCCCACCGGCTGGTAGACAAGGTTGAATCGGAGGAAGAGGAAGAAGAAGAGCCGGTTGAAGAATAAGTATTGTGTAAGGTGAGGCATCTATGGTAAATAATAAAGGATTGCTAATTGTGATTTCCGGTCCCTCGGCTGTTGGGAAGGGTACGATTTGCAAGGAGCTGATGAAAAGAGGTATAGATAATTTAGAGCTATCTGTTTCAGCCACTACAAGAAGACCGCGTCAGGGTGAAATTGATGGCATAAATTATTATTTCAAAGAAAAAGAAGTTTTTGAAAAGATGATTGAAAGCGAAGATTTTTTAGAGTTTGCCCGTGTTTATGATAATTATTACGGTACTCCTAAAAAAAATGTTATGGATAAGATCAGCAATGGAAAAGATGTTATTTTGGAAATTGACATCCAAGGAGCTAAACGGGTTAAAAGAAACTATGAGGATGGCATATTTATATTTATAATGCCGCCTTCTTTTAAAGAGCTAAAGAACAGGATTGTCAAAAGAGGGACTGAGACTCAAAAAGATATGAATAAGAGAATGACTTGTGCTTTTGAAGAAGTCCAACAAGCAAAATACTATGATTATATTGTTGTTAATGACAATTTAAACAGCGCTGTAGAAAAGATTTATTGCATAATTAAAGCGGAAAAGTGCAGATTAAGTAGATATCATATTGATTTATCAGAGTTCAAGGAGGAATTATAATGATAAGTCCTACAATAAATACATTACTTCAGAAGGTTGACAGCAAATATACACTTGTTGTTGCAGTGGCTAAAAGGGCCAGGCAGCTGGTAGACGGCCAGCCGAGCCTGGTGGATATCAACTCCATAAAGCCGGTAACCATTGCCATACAGGAGATTGCAGAAGGCAAGCTTGAATGCATCAGTGGAAAACAAAATAAGCAATCAGGTGAGAGTAATGCTAGAGAATAAAAACATAGTTTTAGGTGTGACCGGCGGTATTGCTGCTTATAAGTCTTGTGATTTAGTAAGCCGTTTAGTCAAGGCAGGGGCCAATGTAGATGTGATAATGACTGAAAACGCTATTAATTTCATCAACCCGTTAACCTTTCAGGCACTATCTTCCAATCAAGTGATCGTCGATATGTTTAAAGAACCTAAATATTGGGAGATTCAACATATATCTCTGGCAAAAAAAGCTGACGCTGTTGTTATTGCGCCTGCTACAGCCAATATCATAGGGAAAATAGCAAATGGCATAGCTGATGATATGCTGACCACTGTAGCAATGGCAACGACAGCACCTTTGGTATTTGCACCTGCTATGAACAGCAACATGTATGAAAATAAAATCCTGCAATCCAATATTGACCGTTTGAAAGAGATTGGTTACCATTTCATAGAGCCGGGAGAAGGCAGGCTTGCTTGCGGTGATATCGGAAAAGGCAAGATGGCTGAACCTTATGATATAGAGCTTTGTATAAATGAAATATTGAACACAAAGAAGGATCTCCAGGATAAAACAATTATTATTACTGCGGGTCCGACAAGGGAACCTATAGATCCGGTGAGGTTTATTTCCAATCATTCTACAGGGAAGATGGGCTATGCTATTGCGGAAAAAGCTGCAGAAAGAGGAGCCAAGGTATATCTGATATCAGGGCCTACCGCATTAAAAACTCCCAAGGGCGTCCGCCTGATTTCTGTAAATTCCGCGAAGGACATGCAGAGAAGGATTATGGAGCATTTCGACGAGGCTCAGATAATAATAAAAAGCGCTGCAGTGGCGGATTATGCTCCTGCTATAGCCCATGATCAGAAAATCAAAAAAAAGGACGAAAATCTAACCATAGAGCTGGTAAAAAATCCGGATATATTATATGAACTGGGTAAAATAAAAGGGGATAAAATATTGGTTGGCTTTGCAATGGAAACACAGAATCTTATAGAGAATGCAAAGGAAAAGGTATTGAAAAAAAATCTTGATTTCATAGTGGCTAATGATCTGTTTACGGAAGGGGCCGGCTTTGCGACCGATACAAATATTGTAAAAATAATTGACAGAGGCGGAAATGTAGAGAGCATACCGAAGATGTCAAAGCATCAATTGGCAGATCTGATATTGGATAAGGTGATGCATTTGCAGCAATTGGGAGACGGAAACCATTGAAAGTTTGATAATAATTAACAAAAATCAATAAAAAAATAAAATAATAAAGGCTTCCATTGGAATTATTTTAACAATCGAGGAAGCCTTTTTCGTAATTAATTAGGTCAAATTTATATTGAGCTAAAATTATACTTTCCTAGGATTATAAAAAATCCTTTCGTGTTTTTTCTTGAAAAATTCAGTGCCTTTCGGTGGTTAAAAATCCTGAGTTTTTTTAAGGGGGAGGTAGGGAGATATTTTGAATGAGATGAAGATTGCACAAATCATAGTAGATAATAAATGCAAAGAAACGGATAGGGTTTATAGCTACTTAATTCCCCAGGGTCTAAAAATTAGAGTTGGGCACAGGGTGATAGTGCCATTTGGAAGAGGAAATAAAAAAATTGCAGGTTATGTAGTAGGCTTAAAAAGCAATACTGATTTGGAAATGAGCAAGCTTAAGGCTATAGCGGGATTGCCCAGCGATGATATATTTTTGTCCGCAGATATGCTTAAGCTCATAAAATGGATGCGGGAAAAATACCTGTGCTATTATATTGAAGCCATTCATGGAGCATTGCCTGCTAATATAAGGATTAAAAACACATATATATATGAGTTGAACCAGAACAGCAAAAATATAGATTTGCTGAAGGAAGGCAATCCTCAAACACTTATGGATATTTTGGATTTTATGGAGGAAAACGGAGGAGGGGCTACAAAAGAAGAATTAAGAGATAATTTTAATGATAATCTTTTGGAGAATGCAGTCAAAAAGCTCATAAAGCTTGGGGTACTCAAGAAACATCAAAAAGTAAAGAGCCAAGAGAATATAATGTATGAAAAATTTGTCTACCCCGATACTGAAACCGCAGAAATTCCAGCCAATGCAAAAAAACAAAGGCTGCTGATGGATACAGTTAGTTCTAAACCAGGTATCAGCATTAAAGCTTTGCAAAAAGATTATGCAATCGGTAAAGCTACTATTGATAACCTGCTTAGCAAGGGCTTTATCAGAATCGAGGAAAAAGAGACCTACAGATTGGTACAGGAGAGAATTCAAGCAGAGAGCAAGAAAATCCTTACTAAGGAGCAATGTAGAGCCTTGGGAGAAATAGAAGAATGCTTCAAAAAAGGAAATCATATACTCCTTCATGGTGTTACCGGCAGCGGAAAAACAGAAATATATCTGCAATTGATAGAAGCTGAATTGAAAAAGGGCAAACAAGGCATTGTTCTTGTTCCTGAGATATCTCTGACTCCCCAAATGATCAGACGCTTTGTAAGCAGGTTCGGCGATACTGTAGCAGTGCTGCACAGCGGCCTTTCGAACGGTGAGAAATATGATGAATGGAGAAGAATTGCTGAGGGGAAAGCCAAGGTGGCCATCGGCGCGAGATCCGCAATATTTGCTCCTTTTGAAAAGCTTGGAATAATAATAATCGACGAAGAACATGAAAATACATATAAATCAGAGAACAGGCCCAAATATGATGCCAGGGAAGTTGCAATGAAAAGATGTGATATAGAAGGGGCTCATTTATTACTTGGCTCTGCTACGCCTTCCATTGAAAGCTATTTTAAGGCAACAAATAAGTTGAATAATATGGCTCTGGTGTCTATTAATACCAGAGTTAACAACAAAGTCATGCCGAATATAAAAATAGTGGATATGAGAGAGGAGTTAAAGTCAGGGAATAAGAGTATTTTCAGCCATAGCCTGGCGGAAGAAATAAAAATCGCATTAGGGCAGAAGGATCAAATAATACTGTTTTTAAACAGGAGAGGCTATTCCACCTTTGTTTCCTGCAGAAGCTGCGGGTTTGTGGCTAAATGTCCGAACTGTAATATTTCTCTGACTTATCATGCTAAGGGTAATTATCTTACTTGCCATTATTGCGGATATTCCCGCCCAAACCCTAAGGAATGTCCAAGCTGCAAAAGCAGCTATATTAAGTATTTCGGCATTGGAACTCAAAGGGTCGAAAGAGAATTTCAAAATACATTTGATAATGTAGATGTTTTAAGGATGGATGCAGATACAACGACCAGGAAGAATTCTCATAAATTAATACTCGATAAATTCAGGAATAAAGAAGCTTCTGTGCTGATCGGGACCCAGATGATAGGAAAAGGCCATGATTTTTCGGATGTCACATTGGTGGGCATTATCACCTCGGATACATATTTGAACCTGCCTGATTTTAGGGCGGGAGAAAAGACCTTTCAAATGGTCACACAATCTGCAGGAAGGGCAGGCAGGGGTGACAAGCCGGGTACGGTTATAATCCAGACATACTCACCAGAGCATTACAGCTTATTATACGCTAAAAATCATGACTATGTCGGATTTTATAAGGATGAAATAAAGATGAGGAAGGAGATGAATTATCCTCCGTTTTCTCATTTGGGACATATAGTAATAAGCGGCATAGGGGAAGATGCAGTAGTAAAGGCTGCCAAAGAAGCCGGCAAATTGCTGAATAAATTACGTGGTGATGATTGCAATATTGAAATATGGGGGCCTTCACCTGCTCCCCTTTCAAGAATAAATAACAGGCATAGGTGGCAATTGGTTTTAAAAGCGGTCAAAGAAGAAGAAGTGCTTAAAATATTTAGGGATTTTAACAACTCAGCATTTTTAAATTTAGAAGAGGTAAGCGTTAGTATGGATATTAACCCGCTAAATATGCTATAGTATTGCTAAGGATATTTGTAGGAGGAATATGATGGCTATTAGAGAGATAAGAAAAGACTCAGATGAAATATTAAGAAAAATTTCAAAAAAAGTAGATAATATAGATGATAGGATTATTACTCTTCTGGATGACATGGTTGAAACTATGAAGGCAGCCGAGGGAGTGGGCTTGGCAGCCCCCCAGGTGGGGATTCTGAGAAGAGTGGTTGTCATTGATGTTGGGGACGGTTTGATAGAACTCATAAACCCCGTAGTAGTCTATGAAAAAGGTGAGCAGTGCAAAGAAGAAGGCTGTTTGAGCATTCCAGGTAAATCAGGTATGGTAAAAAGACCCGAGAAGGTGATTGTCAGGGCTCAGAACAGAAAGGGAGAGACCTTTGAGATTACCGGGGAAGACTTATTAGCCGTTGCTCTTTGCCATGAGATAGATCATCTGAATGGGATATTATTTACGGATAAAGCTATAACGATAAAAGAACAAGGAAGAGAATGATATGAGAATAGTATTTATGGGCACACCCGATTTTGCGGTGCCCAGTTTAAAAGCATTATATGATAAGGGATATGATATATGCTCTGTGGTGGCACAGCCTGACAGGCCCAAAGGAAGAGGAAATAAGCTTGCAGCCCCTCCGGTAAAGGCAGCCGCATTGGAAATGGGGCTGGAGGTGCATCAGCCGCAAAAAATAAAAAGTCCTGAATTTGTAAAATTCCTTACAGATATTAAGCCTGATATAATAATTGTAGTGGCTTTTGGGCAGTTATTATCCAAAGAAATTCTTGATATACCTGCTTTCGGCTGCATCAATGTCCACGCTTCATTATTGCCGAGGCTCAGGGGAGCAGCTCCTATAAACTGGAGCATAATAAATGGAGATGAAGTCACCGGCATAACGACGATGTATATGGATATAGGCCTTGATACGGGCGATATGCTTGCAAGAAAAGAAGTCAGGATTGGGAAAGATACAAATGCAAAAGAGCTGCATGATGAACTCTCCATAGCCGGTGCAGAAGTTTTGCTTAAGACCATAGAGGATATATTATCCGGGTGTTCTATAAGGACGAAGCAGAATAACGAAGAAGCCACATATGCGCCGATTCTTACAAAAGATATGGGCAAGATTGATTGGTCATGGGATTGCAAGAAAATTTATGACCTGATAAGGGGAACATATCCCTGGCCAGGCGCTTTTTCTTATTATAATGATAAAATGTTTAAAATATATACTTCAAAACCTGTTGATGCTGAAAGGCTTAATACTGATTGGGGCAAAATTATTGAAGTAAACACAGATAGCATAGTCATCAGCTGCGGCAAAGGCTTTTTATCCATCTCTGAAATTCAGTTTGAAAACCAGAAGAGGATGAAAGTTGAGGACTACTTGAGAGGCCACAGTATAGAAAATAACATCTTTATTGGTTAGGAGGAATGTTTAATGTTTTACGGATACGGATATTACGATCCTACGTTTATATTGCTAATTCCGGCTATGGCTTTTGCCTTTTATGCCCAAACAAAGATTTCATCAACATTCAATAAGTTTCTGAGGATCAGAAACAGCAATGGCTATACAGGCTATGAAATCGCAAGAAGGATCCTGGATGCAAATGGTCTTTACAATGTTCCCATTGAACAGACCAGAGGACATTTGACAGATCACTATGATCCAAGGACTAAAGTGCTCAGATTATCCCAGGAGGTTTATAATGGGGCTTCGCTGGCTTCGGCGGGAGTGGCTGCCCATGAATGCGGCCATGCAATACAGCATAGCGAAAGTTATATGCCTCTCACTTTGAGAAATACGATTGCCCCAATTGCCTCCATAGGCTCACAGGCATCCTGGTTCTTGATCATAATAGCACTGGCATTAGGGATGATGAATTTATTTACCCTGGGGATATATCTTTTCAGTGCAGTGGTATTATTTCAAATAGTGACTTTGCCTGTTGAATATAATGCCAGCAAAAGAGCAATAATTGCATTAGAGGACTATGGACTTGTTGGAAGCGGCGAAGTCTATGGTGCGAAGAAGGTTCTATCCGCTGCAGCACTTACTTATGTAGCTGCTACGCTTACTGCTGTACTGCAATTATTAAGACTTTTGCTTATAAGAGGGAGAAGGGACTGATAGCATTGCTATCAGTTTTTTAGAACCTGTTTAGTATCTGCAGGTGGCTGAGATTTTGAACAGATTTTTAGTCAGACAAGGCAAATTTTCGCAGTAATACCGGTGGTATTCTGAGAGAATTTAACGCAGTATGGCGGAAAAACTGCCAAAAGATAAGGTACAAGAAGATGTTGAACAGTGTCTTAGATAAGGAGTGCATCATATGGATAAAAGCTGGGCCCGGGAAGAAGCCTATTTGATTTTGAGCAAGGTTATCAGCAGAGGGGCTTATTCAAACATTGAGATAAGAAAAAAATTGAACAGCTCCGGCTTGGAAAAGCTAGATAAGGCCCTGGTAACGGAAATAGTAAACGGTACATTGAGAAATATGATATATATCGATTGGGTGCTGAGCAAGTTTTCAAATATTAAAGAAGAAAAAATATCTGCCAATATAAAAAATATTCTAAGGTGCGGAGTCTATCAAATAATGTTTTTAGATAAAATTCCTGACTCGGCAGTTTGCAATGAGAGCGTGGAGTTAGCCAAAAAATATGGGAATATGGGATCATCCAAGTTTGTAAATGGCTTGCTGAGAAATATTGTGAGGAATAAAGAGACGATTGGATATCCGGATAAAGGTAAATTGGCAGAATACTTATCTGTTAAATATTCTCACCCAGTCTGGCTGGTAGAAAAATGGCTAAAGGACTTTGAAGATAAATTCACCGAAGAATTGATGAAAAGCAATAATGATGTGCCTCCCCTAACAATAAGGATTAATAAGCTTAAGACAAATAAGCAGGAGGTCATTGATGATCTTGAAGGTCACGGCATTGCATGTTCTGAGGGTTTATACAACGAAGAGGCTGTAAGCGTGAGAGGAACATCCTCTATTGAAAGCTTAGAAATTTTTAATAAGGGTTTTTTTTCAGTCCAGGATGAGAGCTCCATGCTGGTAAGCAAGGTCATGAATCCCAAACCCGATTCACTGATAATAGATGTTTGCAGTGCGCCCGGAGGAAAAGCTGCCCATATGGCTGAGTTGATGGATAATAAAGGCTTAATAATCGCAAGGGATATACATCAGCACAAACTGGATTTGATAAATAAGGCTTGCAGCAGGTTAGGCATAAATATTGTTAAAACTCAGTTGTTTGATGCACTGAGCATAGACAAGGCTTATATAGGAGCTGCTGACGGCGTTTTGGTGGATGCTCCTTGCAGCGGGCTCGGCTTGCTCAGGAGAAAGCCTGATCTGAGATGGAAGAAAAAGCCCGATGACTTAGACAGTCTTTCAAATATTCAATATGAAATACTTAAAAATGCTTCCCTATATGTAAAAAAAGGAGGAGCTTTGATATACAGCACTTGTACTCTGAATAAAAATGAAAATATTGAAATAGTAAAAAAATTTCTAGCCGCCAATGACGGTTTTTATTTAGATAATATAGAAAACCTGATACCTCAAAATTTATATGCCCCTGATGCTAAGGAAGGTTATTTAGAACTCTTCCCGCATATTCATAATACGGATGGCTTTTTTATTGCGAGGTTGATAAAAAGATGATGGAGTGGGAAACAATGGATAAATGTGACATAAAAAACTTCACTGTTAAAGAACTGGAAGAAATGATGATAAAAAACGGATACCCGAGATTCAGGGGAGTACAGATATTTAAATGGATATACAAAGATGTGGCAAACTTTAAGGATATGAAAAATTTGCCCGGCGATATCATTGAGTTTTTGGAGGAGAATTTTTATATCGGAAGGGCGATATTGATTAATAAGCAGCAATCCAAGGACGGTACAATAAAATATTTGCTTGGGCTTCATGATAAAAATGCGGTAGAATGTGTCTTGATGGAATATAAGCATGGTTATTCCATTTGCATATCAAGCCAGGTTGGCTGCAGGATGCAATGCAGCTTCTGTGCCTCAACAGAAGGCGGCTTAGTGAGAAGCCTGAGTGCCGGTGAAATGGTTGAACAAGTCATGGCAACTGCGCGGGAAAGGGAAATTGTGATTTCCAATATTGTGATCATGGGTATAGGTGAACCTTTTGATAATTATGATGAATTGATGAAATTCTTAAATATTATTAACAGTAAAGACGGAATAAATATAGGAATGAGACATATAACCATATCTACTTCCGGTTTAGTACCGAGGGTATATGGCTTTGCAGATGAAAATCTGCAGTGCACCTTGGCTGTATCATTGCATAGCGCTATAGATGAGGTTAGGAACATGCTGATGCCTATAAACAGGAAGTACAATATATCTGAGCTGATAAAAGCTTGTGATTACTATATAAGCAAAACTAATAGAAGGATAACGTTTGAGTACGCGCTGATAAAAGATGTAAATGACGGTGTGAATGATGCTGATGCTCTCGTCAAGCTGCTAAGGGGAAAGCTTTGCCATATAAATCTGATACCGATAAATCCGGTGTCCGGGAAAGCACATATCAGGTCAGGGCATGAGAGAGTGGAAAAATTCAAAAAAATAATAGAAGACAATGGACTTCAGGTTACGTTAAGAAGGGAATTAGGAACAGATATTCAGGGCGCATGCGGTCAATTAAGAAAAAATTATATTGCCCGATAAAATATTGCTGAGATTAATATACTATTGAGGCTTTATGCCATCGTATAATGGTATTATAATAAAATTAAAGGGTTTTTGCATATTGTGTCGAAAATAAATGTTTTAAGCAAATTTGTTAATAATCCTATTCCAACCAGAAATAGAGGTGTTTTAATGAGGTCATTTGGTGCTACTCATGTTGGTTTGGTCAGAAAAATAAATGAAGATTCTTTTTACTGCCAAGAAAAATACGAGTACAGCAAACCATACATTTGTATGATAGCAGATGGTATGGGCGGACATAATGCAGGTGAAGTGGCCAGCACAATGGCGGTTACTGAAGTGAAGGGCTTTTTAAAAAAAGCCATAAAGAATTCTGTTGGCTATGGAATAGAGGACTATGAGAATTTAGTAAGAGAAGCCTTTTTATTTGCTAACAAGTGCATTTATAATAGCTCTATGAAGAATAAAGAACGTTTAGGCATGGGGACTACGCTGACACTTGCCCTGATTGTAGAAAACAATTTGATAATAGGGCATGTGGGAGACAGCAGGATGTATATAATAAAAAACGGGTGCCTGTCAAAGGTTACAGAGGATCATTCTTACGTAGCAGAGTTAATAAAAAATGGAACCATCAAACCGGAAGAGGCGAACCATCATCCCCAGAAAAATCTGATAACCAGAGCTCTGGGAACCTCCAGGACCATAGAGGTCGATGTAAAAAAGGTTGTTATAGAAAATGGGGATTTCATTCTAATGTGTACCGATGGTTTATCAAATATGCTATCAGATGATGAAATATTGAGCACAGCAACCTCCGAAAGGGAAATTCAATCTGTTTGCCATGAACTTGTCGACAAGGCTAATCTCAATGGAGGCCTTGATAATGTAACAGTGATTGTTATTGAAGTTGAGCTTGGAGGTGAAGATAATGATAGGTAAGGTCCTTGGAGGCAGATATGAAATATTGGAGAAAATTGGCGGCGGAGGCATGGCTCTCGTCTATAAAGCTAAATGCCGCTTGTTGAATAGATTCGTAGCAGTTAAGATATTGAGATCCGAGTTTACGGGAGATGAAGAATTTGTAAAAAAATTCAAAAGAGAATCCCAATCAGCGGCCAGCTTATCTCATCCTAATATTGTAGGGATTTATGATGTGGGGATGGAAGACGACATATACTATATAGTCATGGAATATATAAAAGGCCAGACTTTAAAGGAATTGATAAAGTCTAAAGGGGCTTTGGGTGTTGAATATGCTACAAATATAGCGCTTCAGATTGCTGCGGCTTTGGAACATGCTCATATGAATCATATCGTTCATAGAGATATAAAATCACATAATATAATGATAAAGGATGATAATACTGTAAAGGTTACTGACTTTGGAATTGCCAGGGCCGTATCCTCCTGCACCATAACCAATACAGGCAATATAATAGGATCTGTGCATTATTTTTCACCGGAGCAGGCCCGAGGAGGGTATACTGATGAGAAATCAGATATTTATTCCTTGGGAGTAGTGATGTATGAACTGGTAACAGGAAGGCTTCCCTTCGAAGGAGAAACACCGATATCAGTGGCCCTGAAGCATATTCAGGAGGAAGCAGTAAACCCAAGGGAAATAAATAATAGGATTCCCAAAAGTCTTGAAGACATAATCATGAAAGCAATGGAGAAGGATGTGTCTAAAAGATACAGCAATGTAGGAGAAATTATTGCCGATCTTAAACAATCCCTTATCATGCCTAACGGTGATTTCGTAAAAAAGAAAAAGGATATAGATGAAAATACAAAAGTTATTGAGCCTATTAAGCATATTGATGTTGAGGAGAAGCTGACTGTCGAAAGTAAACCGGAGGAGAAAAAGGTTCAACCCAGGAGCAGTAAAAAAATCACTGTGATTGCAATCTTGTCAGGTCTATTTCTTGCTTTGCTTATTTTTGGCGGCTATTTAATAGTGAACAGCATATTTAATGTTAAGATAGCAAATGTACCGAATGTTATCGGAGATAGTGAGGAAGAAGCACGAAAAGAGTTAGAAGCCTTAGGCTTTGTCATGGAAGTAGTCGAAGAGAGGGTCTTCAATAAAGATGTTCCTGAAGGGCATATAGTGAGGCAGGATCCAAAGCCTGAAACATCAAACAAGGTTACGAATCCGGTCAGAGTTGTTTTGAGCAAAGGACCGAAAAAGGTTCCGGTGCCCGCTCTCGTCGGAAAGAATTATGATGAGGTGGATATATTGTTAGAAAGCGTTGGACTGGAAGAAGGAGAGCCTTCACAGGAATACAGCCCATATCCTAGCGGAATAGTTATAAGACAAAGTATTCTTGAAGGTACCGAGGTTGATGAGGGTACGAAGATAGATTATGTCATAAGCGGTGGACCGGAGAAGTTTTTTATGACGAATTTCATAGGTTCAAATATTGAAGACGTTAAAAAGCAGTTAATCGTATTAGATTTAATTTTGGGAAATGAAACTCCTGAATTCAACGATGATGTTCCTAAGGGCGTTGTTATAAACCAAACCCCGAAGGCCGGTACGGAAGTGAGCAAAAAAAGCGTGGTGGATTTCGTGGTGAGCAAAGGGCCTGAAGAGAAACCTATAAAAAAGTATCTGAATGTCGAATTACCGAAAAATTTGGATAGGATGAAAGTGACCATATTTAAAATTGAAGGGGATAAGAGCACCTTGATCTATGAAAATACCCATTCGGCTTCTGACAGTCCTTTGAGGATAGAAATAAGCGGTAAAGGTGAAGTTAAATTTGAAGTGTATATAAATAACAGTTTTCATGATAGCGCAGTATATAACTTCTAATGGAGGATGTCTATGATATCAGGCATTATTACAAAAGGCATTGGCGGCTTTTATTATGTGGATGCAGACGAGCATATATTTGAATGCAGGGCTCGAGGCAGATTCAGAAAAGACCATATAGTCCCGATGGTAGGAGACTGGGTGGATATTGAAGTCGATGACAGGACGAAGCAGGGCTATGTTATTAATATCCATGAAAGAAAGAATCAACTGCAAAGGCCGATGGTCGCTAATATCGACCAGGTTATAATTGTATTCGCCGCAAAAAAGCCTGATATAAATATCAGCTTGCTGCAAAAATTTATGGTATATGGAGAATATGTGGGGCTGAAGATTGTTGTTTGTATAAATAAAATTGATCTGGATGAAGAGAATGAAACAGAACCTATAAAGGCTATGTTAAGAAGTATTCCCTATGATTTTATTTGCACCAGCGCTAAGCATGGAATCGGAATTTCTGAACTGAAAGAAAAGTTGAGGGGCAATATATCTGTTTTTGCAGGGCCTTCAGGTGCCGGAAAATCTTCGCTGCTAAACTCTATCAATCCAGGGTTGTATTTAAAAATCGGTGATTTGAGTCATAAAACCGAAAGGGGCACTCATACAACCAGACATGCAGAGTTGATCAAGCTTGCTTTTGGAGGTATGGTCGTTGATACACCCGGCTTTACTGCCTTTGATTTAGTAGATATTGATGAAGCTGAGCTTCAGTACCTGTTCCCAGAATTCCAAGAGTATTTAAATTGCCGATTTCCATCCTGCAGGCATTATAAAGAACCTGAATGTGGGGTAAAACAGGCTGTTGATGAAGGAAACATCAATTCCATAAGATATGAACATTATATACAAATTCTGTGTGAATTAATGAAAAATAGGAGGTATTAAATTGATAAAAGTTGCGCCATCCATACTGTCTGCCGATTTTGCCAATATGTCTTTGGATGTTAAAACTGTTGAAGAGGCTGGAGCCGATATGCTTCATATCGATGTTATGGATGGTCATTTTGTCCCTAACATAACTATAGGAGCACCCGTTGTTAAAAGTCTGCGAAAAGTGACTGATCTGGTTTTTGATGTGCATTTGATGATTGACAATCCGGAACAGTATATAAAAGATTTTGTATTGGCCGGAGCTGAGATAATAACCGTACATGCTGAAGCATCAAAGCATTTGCACAGGCTGCTCCAGATGATAAGAAATGAGGGAGTGAAGGCTGGCTTAGCTTTAAATCCTGCAACACCGATTTCAGTTCTTGAGCATCTTTTGGATGATCTGGACATGGTATTGATTATGTCGGTCAACCCAGGCTTTGGAGGGCAAAAGTTTATTCCGGCCATTTACGATAAAATTTCCTTGACAAGTGAATATCTTAGTGAAAAGAATAGATATATACCCATCCAAGTGGACGGAGGAATTGGACTGGACAATATTAAAAAAGTGTGCGATTGCGGAGCTGAAATTATAGTTTCGGGCTCAGCAATATTTAATTCGGATAGTATAAAAGAGACAATTTGGCTCATGAAAAAGGCAGATGAGGCTGAATAATGAAGACCGCAATAATCTGTAATGGACAGGTCACAGATTATAAATATAGCATGGATATTATTAAAGATACGGATTATATAATATGTGCCGACGGCGGCACAAGACACGCATATAAAATGGGCATATGCCCGGATCTGATCATTGGAGATTTTGACTCCACAAATGACTTTTATCTAGAGCATTACAAGAAAATGGGAGTTAAGATACAGGAATATCCTAGGGATAAAGATAAAACAGATAGCCATATATGTATTCTGAAAGCCCTTGATTTTTCCAGTGAGATTGTGCTGTTAGGCGTAACCGGCAGCAGGCTGGATCATACTCTGGCCAATATTTCCTTGCTAAAGCTGGGACTGGATAAGAATATAAAGATGTATATTGCAGATAAGCAGAACGAAATTTACTTGATAAATGACAAAATAACTATAAGAGGCAAGCCCGGAGATCTATTTTCCCTTCTTCCGCTAACACCGCGGGTAGAAGGTATAAAGGTTTGCGGGGCCAGGTATGAATTGGATGAAGCTGTTATGGAGATTGGTGATCCATATGGAACGAGCAATGTATTTGATCAAGAAAGAGTAGAAATAAAAATAGAAAAAGGCTATTTATTGGTTATAAAATCAAAAGATTGAGTAACAATCGGACCTCTATACGAGTATTATATAAGTATAGAGGTTATTTTTTGGGGGAGTCAATATGGGATATTCCTATAAGAAATTTGCAGGCGTCATGTGCATTGTATTAGCAGGAACGATTTTGATCAGGGTATTGCCTTCTTGGGCCTGGTATACGGTTATTACAGCACTCATTGCCTCAATATGTTACTTAGTATATAATTCTCTTTTCGGGTAGATGAGGAGGGACAATGTTTTGAGCTATAAGAAAAAGAAAGTGATAGGACTCTTGATTTTTTCTATAGGCCTTGGAGTTTTGCTGGCTGTAACAATGCCCCTTATAGGTTGGATAATGCTTTCTGCTATCGCATTGATTTATGTCGGGATTTATCTGTATAAAAATTAAGAAAGGCTGCCATCCGATGCTTTGAACTGATGAAGCCTTTCTTGAAATGCATAGGAAAGTGCATATTGAGGAAATCTAGACTTTTCTATGCATTTTAAAAAGCGCGATGCCGCGCTTTTGTGCTATATAGCTCTATTCACTTTACCGGATCTTAAGCATCTTGTACAAACTTGAATCCTCTTTGGAACACCGTTTACCAAAGCCCTTACAGTTCTAATGTTAGGAAGCCAAACTCTTCTGCTGTGTCTGTTTGAGTGGCTTATTTGATTACCTGACAGCATACCCTTTCCACAAACTTC
Organism: Lutispora sp. QWL-02; assembly: GCF_058315355.1. NCBI lineage: Bacteria > Bacillati > Bacillota > Clostridia > Lutisporales > Lutisporaceae > Lutispora > Lutispora sp. QWL-02. Next base: position 2,868,086 of record NZ_CM177762.1, on the reverse strand, counting down.
ACATTGTCTTGCCATATATGCACACCTCCTTCGGCAGATTAACTTTCAAATAAAACACTATTATTTTAACACATATGTTATACTAAAGGCAATAATATGAATAAAATATTTACTTTGAAAGCCAGTTATTTGTTATTATATATAACGTGAAAAAGTTTTTACAGCAATCGTTATCAGTCAGCATAGCAGCTATGGAGAATATTTAATGCGTTGTATATAGCATATTATTTGTTGAAGAATATAATTATATAATATAAAATATACTTAAAAAGTGGGAGGCGATATAATGCCAGGTAAAATGAAAACAGATTTTGGTGAAATAAATATATCTGACGATGTTTTGGCGTCCTTAGCAGGATTAGCTACTACTGAATGCTATGGAATAGTCGGTATGGCTTCGAAAAGTGCTAAAGACGGCATAGTAGAGCTGCTGAAAAGAGAAAATTTAAGCAAGGGAGTTAAGGTTTCTTCTGATGGAGAGGAAATAATTATAGATTTATATATTATTGTTGAATTTGGGACTAGAATATCGGTTGTGGCAGACAACATTATCAGCAAAGTAAAATATTCTCTGGAAAACCTAACTGGCTTAAAAGTAAAAAGAGTCAATATTAATGTGCAGGGAGTTAGAGTATAGCTCTATTAAGGAGGTTCGAATTTTGTCAGATATACATATAGATTTAATTCAAGGCTTGCATCTTAGAAATATGATAATATCAGGTGCTAATAACCTTGAAAACAATAAGAGCTTGGTAAATTCACTGAATGTTTTTCCCGTGCCGGATGGAGACACTGGTACCAATATGTCCTTAACAATGAACTCGGCGGTAAAAGAAGTCAATAAGTCCAAAGAATTGGATGTCGCTGCTATAGCCGATTCCGTTGCCAACGGGTCTTTGATGGGCGCCAGAGGCAATTCAGGAGTAATATTGTCTCAAATATTCAGAGGCTTTGCAAAAGCTTTAAAAAATGTCAATGAGATAGATGCGCCAGCTTTAGCTAATGCGCTTATGGAGGGCTCAAATACGGCTTATAAGGCAGTTATGAAACCGACAGAAGGGACTATACTGACGGTTATAAGAGAAAGCGCAGAATACGGAATAAAAATAGCGAAAAATACGGCCAATGCTACTGATTTTCTTGGGAAAGTAATAGAAAAGGCTGATGAAACCTTAAACCGCACTCCTGATATGCTTCCTATATTGAAGCAGGCAGGTGTCGTTGATGCAGGAGGAAAGGGATTAATATATATTTTAAAGGGTATGCATCAGTATCTTATTTCAGAAGATATTATTCAGCTTTCAGAAGCTGCGGAAGAAGAACCGGAGCAGGCTGCTAAGCCTGTGTATGAGGACATTGTATATGGTTATTGCACTGAGTTCTTTATAAAGGGCAAGGCTCTGGATCCGGAAGAATTCAAGAAGAAAATTACTGAGATCGGAGATTCGATAGTAGTCGTAGGAGATGAAAATCTGATCAAGGTTCATATTCATACAAACAATCCAGGAGTTATAATTGAGAAGGCACTTCAACTCGGCTTTTTGTCGAAAATAAAAATTGATAACATGCGGGAACAGCATGAGGAGCTATTGATAAGTGAAGAAGAGAGAGCGGAAAATCAGGAAGTAAAGAAATATGGGGTAGTTGCTGTAGCAATGGGTTCCGGCATCTCAAGTATTTTTAAAGATCTTGGGGCAAATGAAATAATTGAAGGCGGACAAACAATGAACCCCAGTACGGAAGACATATTGAAAAGCGTTGATAGGATAAAGGCAGAAAATATAATTATATTGCCTAATAACGGCAATATAATATTGGCTGCAAACCAAGCTAAATCACTGTCAAATAAAAATATAATAGTGGCACCGACAAAATCTATCCCTCAAGGGATAAGCGCCTTGATGACATTGGATCAGGAAAAATCTCCTGAGGATAATGAAAAAAAGATATCTAAGGCTATAGGGGATGTAAAGACAGGCCTTATTACTTATGCGGTCAGAGACTCAAATTTTGATGGGGTGGATATTGAAGAAGGCAATTTCCTGGGCATAATGGAAGGAAAGATAGGTGCCGTTGGTGAAGAACTCATTGAAGTGATATATAAAGTTATGGACGGTATGGTAGATGAAGATGCTTCTTTGATAACACTGTACTATGGAAATGATATTGGAGAAGAGGATGCATCAAAGCTGGAGCAGGAATTGATGCAGCGCTATCCCGATTGCGATGTGGAAATGCATTATGGGGGACAGCCATTGTATTATTATATTTTATCGGTGGAATAAATATTTGATTAAAAAATGCGTAAATTGAAGAAGATTTACGCATTTTATATGATCGAAGACATATGACGAGGTGTCGAAATGAATGTATTAAATGAGAGCGTTCAAGTACTAAAGGGAATAGGAAGCTCTAAAGCAAGGATGCTGTCACGGCTGGGAATAAATAGGATTCAGGATTTGATATACTATTTTCCTAAGGGATACAAAGATAAGAGCATAATTACCCGCATAAAGGATGCGGCTCCCGGAGGTTATTTCAATATAACAGGAGCAGTAGAATCAAAAGCCTCTGAATCCAGAAGCAAGCGGGGGCTTTTGATAACAAAATTCCTTGTTTCGGATGGTACAGGCTCCCTTGCGATGGTATTCTACAATAACCGATTTGCTAAAAATATGTTTAAGCAAGGGGATATAGCCGTCTTTTCAGGGAGAACGAGCTTAATAAATAACATGATATCAATGGAGTGTCCGGAGTATGAAAAGTCTGTTGGGAATAATATAAATACTCTCAGGATAGTGCCGGAATACGGCCTTACTGAGGGTTTGAGCCAAAAAGAAATCAGAAAAGCTATTTATGGAGCTTTGGAGTTGGTGGATAATAAGATGGAAGAAGTGTTTCCGGCAGAATTCAGAAAAAGATTCAAGCTGTCGGAGATAAACTTTTCAATAAGGAATATCCATTTTCCTGATTCATTAAAAAGCCTTGAAATGGCTCAGCACAGATTAAAATTTCAGGAAGTGTTCTTTTTCCAATCATACCTTCTAAGGATGAGGAACAGAACGGCTATTGGAGAGGAAGGCATTGAGTTTAAGGCTAAAGAAGATGCCAGGGCCTTTGAATCAAAGCTTCCTTATTCACTTACTTCAGCTCAAAGGAGGGTACTGGAAGAAGTGCTGGCGGACATGGAAAAACCTTTAGCCATGAATAGGCTGATCCAGGGGGACGTGGGATCTGGCAAGACGGTTATTGCCTTCTTAGCATTGCTTAATTGTGTTAAAAGCGGCTACCAAGGAGTTTTGATGGCACCTACAGAGATTCTGGCAGCGCAGCATTTTGAAACCATAAGAGACTATATCAACCTCGGGGGCGAAAATATAAAAATAGAGCTCATAACGGGCAGTATGAGATCAGCCTGTAAAAAAGAAGCTTTAGAGAATATGAGGGAAGGAAAGATAGATATAATAATCGGTACACATGCCGTATTAAGTGAAGGTGTGGCATTTAATAAGCTGGGCTTGGTTATAACCGATGAACAACATAGATTTGGGGTAAGACAAAGAGCTATACTGCAGTCAAAAGGTTTAAATCCTGATATGCTGGTCATGAGCGCCACTCCCATACCCAGAACTCTTTCCCTTGTCCTCTATGGAGATCTTGATATTTCTGTGATAGACGAGCTTCCTCCAAACAGAAAAAAGATAGAAACCTATTTTATAAGCTCGGATAAGAGAGACAGGCTTTATAATTTTATAAAAAAGCTTATTGGAGAAGGCCGCCAAGCATATATAGTATGCCCTTTGGTAGAAGAGTCGGAAAAGCTGGAATTAAATTCAGCAAAGGAGTATTGTGAGAATATTAAAAAGAGCTATTTTAAGGAGTACAACATAGGATTGGTCTATGGTAAAATGAAGAACGAAGAAAAGGATAAGGCAATGTTCAGCTTTAAAAATGGTGAAACGCAGATCATCGTTTCGACCACTGTTATTGAGGTTGGAATAAATGTGCCTAATGCCACAATAATGCTGATAGAAAATGCTGAAAGATTTGGACTTGCCCAGCTTCACCAGCTTCGGGGAAGAGTTGGCAGGGGAGAACATCAATCTTATTGCATATTGATATCAGATTCAAACAGCGAGGTTGTCAGAGAAAGACTTAGCTTTATGACTAAAACTAATGACGGTTTTTTGATCGCAAAAAAAGATCTGGAGACAAGAGGCAGCGGTGAAATTCTGGGTACCAGGCAGCATGGTTTAGAAGAGTTTCGCCTGGTAGATTTATCAAAAGATTATGATATTATAAAGAACTCAAAGGAAGCCATAGAATATTTATATAAGGATAATGGGATTAAAGAAGCTATATACCATAAGTTGGTCAAATATTTAAACGATGAGTTTGATAAAATAATTGAAAAGATTGCATTGAATTGACTTTAACTAGCGCAATTACTTCATTTACAAATCGCTAAAAATAACCTATTAAATAAAATACTGGTGATAAATCACCAGTATAGGGAGAGGAGAAATTGAAGGAAGAGCTCTATGGGGAAATATAGTGTTTTACTAATATCCCTAGCTATAGATTTTGCATTATAATAATTTTTATACAGATAATAAAATCATATTTTGTCTAAAAATAGGCTTTGTGTTAAAATATAATTGTCGTTTAGTTAGGAGGTTTATCATTGAGAATAATAGCTGGGGAGCTGAAAGGAAGAAAACTGGATAGGATAGACACCGGTTCCATAAGGCCTACTTCGGACAGGGTAAGGGAAGCGTTGTTCAGTATCTTAGGAGATATGGTCATTGATTCCAGCTTTTTAGATTTATTTTCCGGCAGCGGCGGCGTCGGTATAGAAGCTTACAGCAGAGGCGCAAAGGAAGTTGTTTTTGTTGATGTCGATTCCGAGAGCGTGAAAGTATTGAAAAATAACCTTAAAAAGACCGATATAATAGGAGAGACTGAAGTAATATACAATGATTATGCTTTGGCTATTGACAAGCTTTCAAGTCAAGGAAGAAAATTTGACATCATATTTATTGATCCCCCTTATAAAGCAGGCATAGCCTTGGAAGCAGTAAAAAAAATTCAGGCGAGGGATTTGCTTAAGAAGGATGGAATCATTGTTATTGAACATGAATATAAGGAATCCATGCCTGAGAAGGAAGGCATATTTAGCATGTTTAAGGGAAAAAAATATGGTAACGTTGGTTTGTCATTATATGTTGCAAAAAAGGAGAATGGAGAGTAATAAATATGAAGATAGGAGTGTATCCCGGAAGTTTTGACCCTGTTACAAATGGACACTTGGATATAATAGAGAGAGCCTCTAAACTGTTTGATAAACTAATAGTGGGTGTGGGTGTCAACAATAATAAAAAATCATTGTTTTCTGTGGAAAAGAGATTGGAATTTATTGAGGTTAGCTGCAAGAGCATCCCTAATGTAGAAGTAGATTCTTTCGGCGGGTTGTTGATAGAATTTATGAGAGAAAAGAATGCCAATACGATAGTAAAGGGCTTAAGAGCTATATCGGATTTTGAATATGAATTTCAGATGGCATTGATGAACAGAAAGCTTAATCCCGAGATAGAAACAATTTTTATGATGACGAGCAGCAAATACTCATATCTAAGCTCAAGTCTCATTAAGGAGGTTGCTGGATTTGGAGGCTGTGTGAGAGGTTTGATACCGGAGGTTGTAGAAAAGGAATTACATAAAAAATTGTAAGTAGGGGGTTGTATTATGGAGGTTTTACTTTTATTAGATGCTTTGGAGGACATAATTGAAAAGGCATCAAATTTGCCCTTATCCTCAAAAGCAATGATTAATAAAGAAGAGCTGCTGGAGATAATAAAAGATATAAGGATCAAGCTTCCTGATGAAATGAAGCAGGCTCAATGGATTAAAGAAGAAAGACAAAAAATATTGATAGAAGCCAAAAAAGAAGCGGAAGGCATTAGAAAAGAGTGCGACGAGAGGCTTCAGAAGATAAAGGAAGAAAGACAAAGAATTCTTGCAGAAGCAGAAAAAGAATCAGAGATTTTAAGACAGGAAGCTGATCGAAGGATAAAGAGCATGATAGATGAAAGCGAAGTAACAAAACGCGCAAACGAGCAGGCAAAAGACATCATAAACGCTGCGCAGCAGGATGCGAAGAAAATCAGATTGGGTGCAAGAGCCTATGCGGATGATATATTGTCGGAACTGTCGCTAAGGATTGAAAAGGTATTATCTACTATCAGTGCTAACAGAGAAGAATTGAAAAATTATAAAAGCTGATTAAAAAATAAGCTGTCAATTCAGCTTATTTTTTAATCTGCTGGAAAACCCAATCATATATATTGTAAATGAGAGCAGAGCCATAAACAGCGATAGCAAGGAGACTGCCTTGATAGATAAAATTATTATATTATACCAGTTCAATGAACGATAGCATGAGTATAATGAATACGTGTTAAATACAGGTAGATTGCCTAACTTATTCAGAAAAAGAGTATATATGGCGGCTAAAACTCCTTGAAGAATTTTCATTAAAAAATATATAAAAAAATTTATATCGGTATCCTGTATTATGCCTGAAACCTGAGCATTGACAGAAAGTCCTCCAAAGCCTATAAAGAAGCTGATCATAATAGCTTTGACCAGGTCAGGCATGTAGGCTTGTGCGCATTCCTTTATCCCGTTAGTCAATTCTAAAAGCCCTGAAATCACAACCGGTATATAGTGATTGCTATCTATACTGATCAAAGGGATTAGATCAATAAGCCCGGATATGAGGGTTAATATGCCTGTAACCTTTATTATTTTTGATATTACAGAAAAAATAATTATATAGCCGCCCACCAGCAAGATTAGGCTTACTCCGTTCTTGACAGAATCTCCCATCAACTGGCCTATGCTTCTTTTGTCTGTTTTTCTGTAATTTATCAACTCTTTAAAGGGATTTGTAATATAAAGATCCTTTTTAGACATTTCATTTCTTTTATAAAATCTCATGATAAATCCACAGCTTATTGCAGATAAATAATGTGCAATCAATAATATAGCAGCGGCTTGCGGCTTTTTAAGGATGCCTACGGATACAGCACCTATTATAAATAGAGGCCCTGAAGTGCTGCATAGGCTTATCATTCTTTGAGCTTCCGTTTTGCTGCACTGATCACTCATTCTCAGGCTGGCGATGATCTTTGCTCCTACCGGATACCCGGAAGCAATGCTCATCACAAATGCAAAGGCTCCTTCTCCGGGCACATTGAATGCAACGCTCATCAGAGGCTTAAATATGCTGCCAATGAAGCTGACCACTCCTAAACCTATCAATATCTCCACACATATAAAAAAGGGCAAGAGGGCAGGGCAAACTACATTAAGCCATAGATTAAGCCCTTCCAGTGACGCTTTGAAGCTTTCTTCAGGAAATATCATTATGCTGAATATGATGAAAAGAAATATCAAAGCATTTATAAAAGTGGATAAATATTTTTTGATCATAAACTCACCTAAAATATTATACAAGATAATATATTATATTAACGGAAAATATAACTATACTCATTATTTTATACAAATGTTCAGGAGTTGATTTTGAATGACTGCAAAACCTAAAATCGGCCTGGCATTGGGCTCAGGAGCATCAAGAGGTCTGGCTCATATAGGCGTATTGAAGACCTTGGACAGATATGGCATTAAGCCGGATTATATTGCAGGATGCAGCATAGGTGCCTTGGTAGGGGCCTTGTACCTCTGTGATATTGATTTGGATCTATTGATAAAGCTGGCTAAAAATATGAAAGCTGACATATGGATGGACCCTGCAGTCTCAAAAAAAGGAATATTAGCCGGTAAAAAAGCCGAAGAATTCATAAAAATCTTAACACGAAATAAGAATATTGAAGAATTGGGAAAACCCATATGCATTGTGGCGACGGACTTAACGAATTCTAAAAGGCATGTTTTTACTCAAGGCCCTTTATGGAGGGCTGTCAGAGCCAGCATATCCATACCGGGAATATTTTGCCCGGTTGAAATGGACGATATGATCCTTGTAGATGGCGGAGTGATAGAGAGAGTGCCTGCGGCCCTGGCAAAGGAAATGGGGGCAGACATAGTAATTGCTGTTGATGTGGGCAAAGGCCCGAGCAATATAAAGCCTAGGAATTTGTTTGAGATAATTATGCAGAGCATAGAGACGATGGAAAATACAATAGTAGAGAACAAATTGGAAGATGATTATATCATCATTAACCCAGTAATTAAAAATATTAACCCATTGGATTTTACAAGGGTTGACCTATGCATAGAAGAGGGAGAAAAATCTGCATCAGAAGCCATGCCCCGAATAAATGAAGCCATAGAAAAATATTATGACTCCTCAATATACAAAGGAGAAGTTTTATAATCTTCACCGGCCTCTTTGCAGCTTTTATTCTTATATGCCAGGCTATATATATCCGTTGCCATCATATCCAGGCTGAACATTCTTTCCAAATGCTGAGATTGGGGCATAAAATCCGCTGCTTTGATTATTATTGGATATATGGATATTTTTTTTATCTCTTTCAGCAGTTCTCTCCCCTTTTTATTGAAAGCCAGCACTCTGATATAGATTGGTGCTTCAGATAACTTTGCATAGCTTACATCTTCTTTTTTTATGGTTAAAAGCATATGGCAGAGGGTTCTTTGCAAAGAGGTCCTTGTATAGCGCTTTGTCTTCAAAGCCGAAATAATATTCTCGAAATCCATAGAGGATCTGCCTGCTTTTTTTAACCTATATTCAATGCCTTCCTTGATTTCAGGCAAGGTCTTAATATATTCAAGGTTTGATTTCCTTAACTCATACAATAAAATATTGGAAAAGTCCTCCCAGAATACAGGCCCTTTTCCATAGTCCAGATTTTGCTGCATTATATTATATGAATATTCTGGCGTTGATGAGCGTATTGGGTCCGTCAGACCGCTTGCTCTCAATTCTTCTCTAATGGCTGTAGCACTGGAGATGGTACCTGTAAAAGCCGTATCATTATAGTTATTTCTGATTCTTTTTACTGTGACGGGCTTTATTGAACTATTTAAACATATCAGAGATTTAATATATTCTATACCAAGCACATTGTTTGGGTAAGACAATAGATCTCCAAAAGCTGCTTTGTATGCTTCTCCCACAGCTTTTGAATAAGTCATACCCCTTGCCATGCTATCCTTTATTTTATGTCTTATTTCTTTCGGTTCATTCATTAATACAACCGCAATTTCAGACAGCTTTTCTACATCACCATTTTCACTTCCAAAGCATAAGCAGTCTATTATGCCCAGTGAATTTAAAATTTTTATTGCACCAAAAGCAAATATTTCCGCAGTTTGACATGAATATACAACAGGAAGTTCTATTACCAAATCAATACCGCCTAAAACCGCCATTTTTGCTCTGGACCATTTATCAAAAATAGCAGGCTCCCCTCTTTGAAGAAAATTTCCACTCATAACAGCCACAGCGTATTCTGCGCTGCATATTTTTTTTGACAAATCTAAATGGTATTTATGGCCATTATGAAAAGGATTATATTCTGAAACTATACCCACAACTTTCATAGTATCTCTCCCGGGATAAAAAATCTATATATGGTAAAATACATATACATATTATCACAAAAATTGTATATTTAAAAATTATTATTGTCTAAAAGAAGGATATTATTGTTTTATATAGAAAAGAATATAGGCTAAGCATAATAAGTAGGAGGTTTTAAAATGAAAATATTTGTTGTCAACTGTGGTAGCTCTTCGCTGAAATATCAGTTGATTAATATGAAAAATGAAGAAGTCGAAGCAAAAGGCCTTGTAGAAAGGATAGGTATACCCGGTTCGGTATTGAAGCACCAACCTGCAAATGGAGAAAAAGTTGTAATTGAAGAAGATATGCCGACTCATAAAGAGGCTTTAAAGCATGTAATAGATGCCCTTATGGATAAGAATTACGGCGTTATAAAGAATATGAATGAAATAAATGCTGTTGGCCATAGAGTAGTACATGCAGGCGAGAAATTTGCCTTTTCAGTGGTTATAAATGACGAGGTTGTTAATGCTCTTAAAGATTGTATAGATTTAGCACCTTTGCATAATCCTCCGAACATCATCGGTATAGAAGCGTGCCGACAACTGATGCCTGGAGTCCCAATGGTGGGAGTATTTGATACTGCATTCCATCAGACTATGCCAAAGGAGGCATTTATTTATGCATTGCCCTATGAGCTATATGAGAAATATGGTGTGAGAAGATATGGTTTCCATGGCACATCTCATAAATATGTAGCTCAGAGAGCGGCATCAATGTTGAATAAAAATATTGAAGATCTCAAGATAGTGACTTGCCACCTTGGAAACGGTGCCAGCGTTGCTGCTGTAAAGCAAGGCAAATCTGTTGATACAAGCATGGGCTTTACTCCGTTAGAGGGCTTGGCGATGGGAACCAGATGCGGTGACATTGACCCTGCTATTGTTAAATTTGTCATGGAAAAAGAGAATTTGGATTTAGCAGGCATAGACAATCTAATGAATAAAAAATCAGGAGTTTTAGGAATATCCGGTGTCAGCAGTGACTTCAGGGATATTGAAGAAGCGGCTGAAAAAGGAAATATGAGAGCAGATCTTGCCCTTAAGGTTTTCGCTTATAAGGTAAGAAAATATATCGGAGCTTATGCTGCAGCTATGGGCGGAATGGATGCTATCGTATTTACTGCCGGACTGGGAGAAAATTCAGCGTCCATGAGAGCTGCTGTCTGTGAAGGGTTGGAATTTTTAGGCGTTGAAATTGATAATGAGAAAAATAATGTAAGAGGAAAAGAGGCCGATGTATCAAAAGCAGATTCTAAAGTAAAGGTCCTGCTGATACCTACCAATGAAGAGCTTATGATTGCAAGGGATACAAAAAGTCTTATAACTGAATAAAAATTTGTCTTAGCAGTTAATTGCTTAAATATAGTAATAAAGGGTATATATACTTTTTTATAGTGCTAAAATAATGGCAGGGGAACCTGCCATTATTTAAATGCTGAGGAAGCCTGCTTCCTCATGGATAAAGATTCTCTGGTAAAAGCTTGTTTATATTTGTAAAGCGTTTTTTCTTGACAAAACATGCTTTGATTTGTATAATAAAATTTGTCAATTAAGCTGAGGTGGTTCAATGGAACTAAATATAATGGATATTTTAAAAAATGAAGGTGTAAAAAAACAGTTTTCTTTTTTTGAAACAATGCAAGGCAACAGCATTGAATTTTATGGAGAAAAAATAAACATCGTTAAACCTGTAAAAATTGAGGGTCATGCAATTAATTATGAAGGCAAGATTCGGCTGGATATTAACATAAGCACTGAGATAGAGAGAACTTGCTCCAGATGTCTTGCTTATTATTATGAAAAGATTGACTTTGATGCTGATTATGTTTTTGTTAAAAGCTTTGAGAATTCAAAAGAAGATGCATACCTGCTTAAAGGGGATACAATATCATTGGATGAAATAGTGCTTGATGAAATTGCTTCCCAGATGACCATGAAACCACTTTGTAAACCAAACTGCAAAGGCCTGTGCCCAAAGTGCGGTAAAAATAAAAATATTGATGAATGCGGTTGTGTACTTGATGAAATTGATCCCAGGCTGCAAATATTGAGCAGCTTTCTTGAGAAAAATTAAGGAGGTGCTGAGATTGGGTTTACCGAAAAGAAGACACTCTAAATCCAGAAGAGATAAAAGAAGAGCTAACTGGAAGCTTGATATACCAGGACTTGTTGCATGTCCTCAATGCCACGAGCCAAAATTACCCCATAGAGTATGCAAATCCTGCGGGTATTATAAAAATAGAACGGTTATAGAAGTAGGAGAACAATAAATATAACAGCGGAGTACCCGCTGTTATATTTTTTTTAAATTTATTATTGCTTTTATATAATAATATGATGTATACTTGATATTAGTATCAGGTACTATACATAGATAGTATAAGGAGGTACCATATGAAGAAAGGGCTGGGAAAAAAGGAAAGACAAAGAGCTCTTCTATCTATAATTCAAAAGGATCCCTTTTTAACTGATGAAGAGCTGTCGGAAAATTTTTGCGTGAGCATTCAAACCGTTAGATTGGATCGACTTGAATTGGGAATACCTGAACTGAGGGAGAGAATCAAAAATGTTGCAGAGAAAAACCATCTTAAAGTAAAGTCGATAGCTGACAAGGAAATAGTCGGAGAGCTATTGGATTTAAATCTGGGGAAGAATGGCATGTCTATTCTGGAAACAGATTACTCTATGGCCTTTGAAAAGACAAATGTAGTTAGAGGAAGCCATATTTTCGCTCAGGCAGAATCTCTTGCAATTGCTGTGATCGATGCTAATGTTGCTTTGATCGGTGTAGCCAATATAAAATACAAGAACCCTGTTTTTGCCGGAGATAAGCTGATTGCAAAAGCTGAAGTGATGAGGATGAGAGGCAATAAGTATTTTGTTTGGGTATTCATAAAGGTGAAAAGCGTTGAGGTGTTCAGAGGAAAATTTATATTAGTATCTTTTAATGGCAAGGAGGAGTAACTGATGATGAAAATAGCTATAGATGCTATGGGCGGCGATAACGCACCTAAGGCTGTAGTGGAAGGATGCATTGATGCGGCGAATGAATATGAGATAGAAATATATCTGATAGGCAAAAAGAATGAGATCGAAAGATATTTAGATGGCGTGACAACTAAAAAAGGGAAAATACATATCCTTCATGCGGAAGAAGCAATAACTAATGAAGATGCACCGGTTCAGGGAATAAAGCAAAAAAAAGATTCATCGATGGTTGTAGGTCTGAAAATGGTAAAGGATGAGCAGTGCCACGCATTTTTGTCTGCCGGAAATACCGGAGCTTTTTTAGCAGGGTCCCTGTTAAAGGTTGGAAGGATAAAAGGTATAGACAGGCCTGCTTTGGCACCTTTGCTTCCAACGGTGAGAGGAGGATGCATGCTGATAGATGCAGGAGCTAATATGGACTGCAAGCCCAAGAACTTGCTTCAATTTGCTATAATGGGTTCAATATATATGGAGAAGGTCGAAGGCATATCATCCCCAAAAGTGGGCTTGCTTAATGTAGGTGCAGAGGAGACTAAAGGAAATGAGCTGACAAAGCAAAGCTTTGAACTATTAAAAAAAAGTAATTTGAATTTTATTGGAAACATAGAGGCGAGAGATATATATTCCGGTATTTGTGATGTTTGCGTGTGTGACGGCTTTGCAGGCAATGTGGTGCTTAAAAATACGGAGGGCCTTGCATCAACTATGATGAATTTGCTGAAAGAAGAATTGATGAAAACTACAATATCTAAATTTGGAGCATTGCTTCTGAAAAACAGCTTTAGAAGCTTTAAAAAACGCTTTGATTATAAAGAGTATGGAGGAGCTCCTTTTTTGGGAATCAACGGCATCATGATAAAAGCGCATGGGAGCTCCGATGGAAGAGCAATAAAAAATGCCATACGGCAAGCTAAATTATTATATGATAACAATTGCATTGAGAGAATAATAACGGATTTGAAAGACACAGGAGTGAATGATATTGAATAATGGTTCATGGGCAGCAGGTATTATCGGGACAGGGAGTTATGTACCTGAAACAGTGCTGAAAAACAGTTACTTTGAAGAAAGGCTTGATACTGATGATGAATGGATAGTATCAAGAACCGGTATCAAAGAAAGAAGGAGGGTTAAGCCTGACATAGCTACTTCAGATATTGCCACATATGCAGCCTTAAAGGCTATAGAGGATGCCAAGCTGAAGCCTGCGGAACTGGATATGATCATTGTGGCTACTGTAACTCCTGATATGGCCTTTCCCTCTACGGCGTGCATAGTACAAAAAAATATTGGTGCGGAAAATGCTGCTGCATTGGATATAAGCGCAGCATGCTCAGGCTTTATCTATGGTCTTAGTATTGCGTCCCAATTTATTAGATCCGGCAGTATGAAAAAAATTTTATTGATTGGGGCGGAAACATTGTCAAAGATAACCGATTATAACGATAGAAATACATGTGTGCTGTTCGGGGACGGAGCTGGGGCTGCTGTTATTTCCAGTGTTGAGGAAGGCTTTGGAATACTGTCTACTTATATGGGTTCCGACGGCAGGGGAGGAGATCTGCTGAAACTTCCTGCAGGAGGCTCCAGGCTTCCTGCCTCTGAAGAAACCATAGCAAATTCACTGCACTTTATAAAAATGGACGGTTCAGAGGTATTCAAGTTTGCCATTAAGATCATGGGGCAAGCAGCAGAAAAGGCTCTGAGCCTTTGCGGGATGAGGAAAGAGAATATCGATTACTTGATACCCCATCAGGCAAACATAAGGATAATTGAGTCTGCTACTAAAAGGTTGAAAATTTCTAAAGATAAAGTATTTATAAATGTAGAAAAATATGGCAATATGTCTGCGGCTTCTGTTGCTGTAGCGCTGGATGAAGCAAACAGAACAAATAAGCTAAACAAAGGCGCCATTGTAGTTCTCGTAGGTTTTGGCGGCGGATTGACTTGGGGATCTGCAGTTATTAAATGGTCCTGATATTGGAGGAGTGATTATGATAAGAACAAAGATTTGCGACTTATTAGGGATAAACTATCCGATATTTCAAGGCGGAATGGCCTGGGTAGCAACGGCAGAGCTTGCAGCGGCAGTTTCAAATGCAGGAGGACTTGGCATAATAGGGTCCGGCAATGCTCCGGCTGCCGTAGTTGAAAAGGAGATCAATAAAATAAAAGCTTTGACTGACAAGCCTTATGGAGTAAATGTAATGCTCCTGTCTCCTTTCGCCGAAGAAATAATCGAATTGGTATATAGAGAAAAGGTTCCTGTGATAACAACAGGAGCAGGCAATCCCGGGAAGTATATACCAAGCTTAAAAGAGCAAGGGATGAAGGTTATACCCGTTGTTCCCTCCGTCGCTTTAGCAAAGAAAATGGAAGCCGTTGGAGCGGATGCTGTAATAGCAGAAGGGACCGAAGCCGGAGGGCATATAGGAGAATTAACTACCATGGTTTTGGTGCCTCAAGTAGCGGATGCTGTGAAAATACCTGTAATTGCTGCAGGCGGTATAGGGGACGGAAGGGGAGTCATATCTGCGCTGAGCTTGGGTGCACAAGGTGTGCAGCTTGGAACTATATTTGTATGTTCTAAAGAATGCGTGGTTCATGAAAATTACAAAAATGCAATAATTAAAGCCGGAGACAGAGGAACTGTGGTAACGGGAAGAAGCACCGGACATCCGGTGAGAATAATAAAGAACAAGCTTTACAGAGAGTTTGAAAAGCTTGAAAGATCGGGAGCATCAGCAGCAGAGCTTGAAAGACTGGGTACAGGCAAGCTTAAGCTTGCCTGTGTAGATGGAGATGCAGATATGGGTTCTGTAATGGCAGGCCAAATCAGCGGCTTGATAAAGGAAATAAAGCCAGTCAAAGAAATAATAGATAGCATGATCAAAGAATGTGATATGGTGCTGGCAGGTTTAAATAATTCGATCAGAGGTGAAATGCTTGATTAAGGTGGCATGCATATTTCCGGGGCAAGGTGCTCAATATATGGGGATGGGTAAAGAAATCGCAGAAAATTATGAAGCGGCTATGAATATTTTTGACAGAGCAAGTGAGAAACTAGGTATTGATATGAAAAAGCTGTGCTTTAAAGGCGATGAAGAAGAGCTGAAGAAGACTGAAAATACGCAGCCTTCAATATTGACTACAAGCATTGCTTTGTTGGAAGTTTTAAAATTGAAGGGCATCAAACCTGCCATTGCCGCCGGGCTTAGCCTGGGAGAGTATTCCGCATTGGTAGCTTCAAACGCCATATCCTTCGAAGATGCGGTTGCAGTCGTAAGAAAACGCGGCCAATTCATGCAGGAAGCAGTGCCGGCAGGAGAAGGAACTATGGCGGCGATTATGGGTATGGATAAAGGCGAAGTGGTTCAATGCCTGAAGATGGCATCCGGTTATGGGGTTGTGGAGCCTGCAAATTTTAACTGCCCCGGTCAGGTTGTGATCGCCGGACATACTAAAGCTATAGAAAAGGCCTGCGGCATACTGAAGGAAAGGGGTGCAAGGAAGGTTGCTATTCTGCCTGTCAGCGCTCCATTTCACTCAAGCCTGTTAAAGGCAGCGGGAGAGAAGCTGTCGGAAGAATTGAGCAAGGTTGTATTTAATGAAATGGATATACCTGTGGTATCAAATGTAAATGCGCAGGTCATCAAGGATAAATATGAGATAAAGAAGCTTCTCATAGAGCAGGTGAGCACCTCAGTCCTATGGGAGGATAGCATAAGGAATATGATAGGAAAAGGCGTTGATGCTTTCATTGAGGTAGGCCCCGGAAAATCCTTATCGGCTTTTGTTAAAAAAATAGACAAGAGTGTTTGCGTATATAATGTTGAAGATTTAGAGTCTTTAGATAAGACTATAGAAAGTATCAGGGAGAGATTAGAATGTGTCTAAGAGGAAAGAACGCTATTATTACCGGAGCTTCTCGAGGCATTGGGAAAACAATAGCCTTATCCTTTGCAAAAGCCGGTGCCAACGTTGTTATAAACTATTCCGGCAATGAGAAGGCGGCCTGGGAAGCTGCAAATGAAGCTATGAGCTTTGGCGTAAGAGCAGAAGCCATTAAAGCAGATGTATCAAATCTTGAAGAAGTAGAAAATTTAGTGAAAAAAGTATTAAATGATTTTGACAGCATAGATATATTAGTGAATAATGCCGGAATAACCAAAGACAGCCTGCTTCTCAGGATGTCTGAGGATGATTTTGATAAGGTTTTGAGCATAAATCTGAAAGGCGCTTTTAATTTCACTAAAGAAGTCAGCAAAGTCATGGTAAAGCAAAGGCATGGAAAGATCATCAACATATCTTCGGTTGTAGGTATAATAGGTAATTCGGGACAATCCAATTATGCTGCAGCAAAAGCAGGTATGATAGGCTTTACAAAATCTATTGCCAAAGAACTTGGATCTAGAGGCATTACTGTAAATGCAATAGCTCCGGGTTTTATAGAAACCGACATGACGGCAGTGCTTTCAGATAAAATAAAAGAACAATTTCTTGCTTCAATACCATTGAAGAGGGCAGGTAGAGCTGAAGATGTTGCCAGTGCGGCAGTATTTCTGGCATCTGAATATTCGAATTATATCACTGGCCAAGTAATAAATATTGACGGTGGAATGGTTATGTAATATTATCATAATATAATCTCTGAAGGGAGGTGAGACTTATGATTTTTGAGAAAGTACAAGAAAAGATTGCTGAACAGCTCAGCATAGATTCTGAGGATATAACAATGGAGTCTTCCTTCATTGAAGATTTAGGGGCTGATTCACTTGATATAGTTGAATTGCTTATGGCTCTTGAAGAAGAATTTGATATAGAGATACCTGATGAGGAAGCAGAAAAGCTTGTTACAGTAGGCGATGTAGTTGACTACATAAAGAACAACCAATAATAAAGTTTGTCCCGAAATTCGGGACTTCTTTTTTTTGATAAGGAGAGGAAAGCATTGAATAAGAAAAGAGTTGTAATAACAGGTATAGGAGTAATTTCTCCAATAGGTATCGGTAAAGATAATTTTTTTACGAGCTTAAAAGAAGGACAATCCGGTGTTGATATAATAACCAAATTTGATACCGAAGGATTATCGGCAAAAATTGCTGCAGAAGTTAAAGCCTTTGATCCTGTAGAGTTTATTGATAAAAAGGAAGCTAAAAGAATGGACCGATACACACAATTTGCAGTTGCTGCTTCGAAAATGGCTGTTGATGATGCTTCCTTAGATTTAAATGCAATAGATGAGGATAGATTTGGAGTATGCATAGGCTCGGGCATAGGCGGTTTAGAAACGCTGGAAAACCAGTATAAGGTTATGATGGAGAAAGGACCAGGCAGGGTCAGTCCCTTTTTTATTCCCATGATGATATCTAATATCGGCGCAGGATATATATCCATGACCTTTAACGCCAAGGGTCCGAATATGACTGTTGTTACCGCTTGCGCATCGGCAACCAATGCCATTGGTGAAGCCTTCAAGATCATTCAGCGAGATGATGCCGATATCATGATTACAGGGGGAACCGAGGCCTCCATAACCCCTATGGCCATTGCAGGTTTTTGTTCCATGAAAGCTTTGTCCGAGAGAAATGAGGAGCCAAAACGAGCTTCAAGGCCTTTTGATAAGGACAGAGACGGATTTGTTATGGGGGAAGGTGCGGGAATACTCATCCTGGAGGATCTAGAGCATGCATTAAGAAGGGGCGCCAGAATATATGGGGAAGTAGCAGGCTATGGCTCTACAGCAGATGCATATCATATAACCGCACCTGCACCGGAAGGGGAAGGTGCATATAAGGCTATGAAAAAGGCTGTGCAGGATGCAGGAATAAACCCTGATAAAATCGATTATATAAACGCTCATGGCACATCAACAGAATTAAATGATAAATTTGAAACCATGGCAATAAAAAGGCTTATGGGGGATAATGCATATAAAGTGCTTATCAGCTCAACAAAATCCATGACCGGCCATCTATTGGGCGCTGCCGGAGGTGTAGAGGCCATAGTATGCCTGATGGCGATAAACGAAGGAGTAATTCCTCCTACAATAAATTATGAAGCAAAAGATGAAAATTGTGATTTGAATTATGTGCCTAATAAAGCCGTAACGGCTGAAATAAATTATGCCATGTCGAACTCCCTTGGCTTTGGAGGGCATAATGCTTCGGTTATATTGAAAAAATATGAATAGGTGCTATACTATAATCGGATAAATTATAATAGGTTTTGAAAGGACACGGGCAAATATTATGGATGATAAACGTTTAAGATCTCTTTGTGAGTTTGAAGATATCATAAAGTATAAGTTTTCAGATATAAAGCTTTTAAATACCGCTCTCACACACAGTTCTTATGTACACAGCCACGACAGCAATTATCAGTATAATGAGAGATTGGAATTCCTGGGAGATTCGGTCCTCTCCATGATAATAAGCTTTTATCTTTTTAATAATTTAAAAGATATGTCAGAAGGCCAAATGACTAGAATAAGAGCAAATATCGTATGCGAGAAATCTCTTTTTATTACTGCAAGGAATATAAAGATAGGTGAATATATCTTTCTTAGCAAGGGAGAAGAGAATACCGGCGGCAGGAAAAGGGCTTCCATATTGGCTGATGCAGTAGAAGCTTTAATAGCAGCAATTTATTTGGATGGAGGCATACAAAGAGCTGAAGTATTTGTGCTATCCTTTATGAAAGATATTATAGAATCATCCATAAAAAATAGGATTTTCAATGACTATAAATCCTTTCTTCAAGAACATGTACAAAAGAATAATTTGGGGACAATCGAATATAGGCTGTTGTCTGAAAAAGGTCCGGATCACTCTAAAGAGTTTCAGATAGCTTTATACTTGGACGATAAGCCTGTAGGCCAAGGGGTAGGAAAGAGTAAGAAGGATGCTCAGCAGTCTGCAGCAAAGGCTGCGATGAGTTCTCTGGGTATAAAGAATGAGTAAGAAGCATTATATAATCCCTATCTTTATACCTCACCGCGGATGCCCCCATGATTGTATTTTCTGCAATCAGAAAAAGATTACCGGTCAATTAAATGATATGACAGATAAGGATGCAGAGATGATCATTGAAAAATACCTTAAAACAATAGACTCTGATAAAGCAATCATAGAAGTAGCTTTTTTTGGCGGCAGCTTTACCGCCATACCGAGAGACGATCAAGATAAATTCTTATCTTTGGCAAATAGATATCTCAACGAAGGCAAGATTCATTCAATAAGGCTTTCCACCAGACCTGACTATATTAATAAAGATATTCTTGATAATTTAAAAAAATATGGAGCGAATATAGTAGAGCTTGGCATTCAATCTATGGACAGTGAAGTTTTGAGTACGGCCAAAAGAGGCCATACTGCTGAAGATGCCATAAATGCTATAAAGTTATTGAAGAAAGAAGGCTTTGTTGTAGGCGCCCAATTGATGATTGGATTGCCGTATGACACTGAGTACAAGGCTATAGAGACTGCAAGAAAAATTGTGGAATTGAAACCCCATATAGCCAGAATTTATCCCGCTTTGGTTATAAAGGATACCTATATGGAAGAAATGTATAAGCATGGCTCGTATGAGCCTTTGACTTTAGAAGAAGCAATAAATATTTCAAAAAAAATGCTCATTTATCTTGAAAAATCAGGTATAAGGGTTATCAGAATAGGACTTCAGCCTACGGATGATTTGAAAATGGGAGATAATGTAGTCGCAGGCCCCTATCACCCTTCAATGCGACAGCTTGTAGAAGCGGAAATATTTAAAGATATGATTGTTCATCTATTAAATCACGTTAAAGCAGATACCATGGATCAGATACAGATTTTTTGTAATCCCAAAGACCTTTCAACAGTTATGGGTCAGAAAAGAGCAAACTATGAATATGTAAAAAAATTATATAGGCATAAAGCGGTGACCTTTAAAGAGGATACCGGTCTTGATATTGGTTCCATAATGACGATAAGTGGCGAAAAAACAGTAATATTGTCCAAAAATACTTTCTATCATGGGTTGAAATTTTGAAGGAATTATCAACCAAATATAGAATATATAATCAATCGCAATATTTTCAATGTTTATTTACAGGGGGTATCTGATTATGGAAGTACTAAAGGTATCTGCTCAATCACAACCTAAATCTGTTGCAGGCGCTTTGGCGGCAGTGCTCAGAGAAAGAGCTACAGCTGAGGTTCAAGCCGTTGGAGCAGGAGCTGTAAATCAAGCAGTTAAGGCAATTGCAATTACTAGAGGCTTTGTAGCACCAAACGGCATTGATCTGGTTGTAATACCTGCCTTTTCTGAGATACAAATTGACGGTGAAGATAGGACAGCAATAAAGTTTATTATAGAACCGAGATAACCTATGAGCTATAAAAGCTAAAGCCTGTTGCAAAATTGCAATAGGCTTTAGCTTTTCAACCATTAGAACATATGTTAGAATAAGGATATTAATTTTACTTGTTATGATAGCTGATAAAAGATTGCTTTGAGAAGGAGTTTACAAAGTCTTAGCTTCGGAGCTCTGTAATCGTTATCAGCTATCACAACAGATTAATTTTACTGCAACGGAGTGTTGATATGTATCTTAAAGAACTAGAGATCAATGGTTTTAAATCCTTCTCAGATAGAATTCAGCTGAATTTGACTGAAGGCATAAACGCTATTGTTGGGCCGAATGGAAGCGGTAAAAGCAATATTGCGGATGCTATCAGGTGGGTAATCGGTGAACAAAGCGTAAAGATTCTGAGGGGAAGCAAGATGGAAGATGTTATCTTTGCAGGCAGCGATAAAAAGAAGGCTTCGGGTTTTGCGGAAGTAACCCTTGTACTGGATAATTCCTGCAGAGAGATAGACATGGATTTCAATGATATCAGTATAACCAGAAGGATGTATCGTTCCGGGGAAAGTGAATATTATATTAATAAAACCCAATGCAGGCTTAAGGATATAGTTGAAATGCTTATGGATACAGGAATGGGAAAAGAGGGCTATTCCATTATAGGACAAGGAAGAATAGATGATATTTTGAGCAACAGATCTGATGGAAGAAGAATTATTTTTGAAGAAGCTGCGGGCATAACTAAATATAAGCACAGAAAGGCAGAATCAGAAAAGAAGCTTGAACAAACGGAAAAAAATATTGTCCGGCTGGAAGATATCATAAATGAAATAAACAATCAATTGGAGCCATTGGGCCAGCAGGCTGAGGTAGCCAAGAAGTATATTAAGCTTATGGAGGAGCTGAAGGCTCTGGAAATAAATTTAATAGTAAATAGCATAGAAAAAAATAAGGACAAGCAAAGAGACTATATTGTTGAATTAGAGCAATTGGGAAAATCACAAGATGACAAAGAGGCAGAGATAAGCAAGCATAATCAAGATAAGGATGCGCTTAAGCTGTTGATCAAGGAGGTTGAGTCTAAAATTCAAACCATAAATGAAGAGATATATGGTTTGATGAACCTCAAAGAAAAATACCAAGGTGAAGGAAGGCTGCTGTCAGAAAAGACATCATTTATTAATGTTACATTGAAAAAGCTTAATAGGGATACAGATAGCCTGGGAATTCAAAAAGAAAATACTATACTTGAATTAGAAAAAAATAAAGCTATGCTTGAATCCATAAAGAAACAAGCAGAAGAATTGAGACAAGAGATAAGTTCAAAGGAGGAAGAATATAAAGGTAAATATTCTTCAATAGATGATTCGGAAAATAAAATTGAGGAAGTCAAAGGCGTTCACATTAAGCTGATAAACAATTTTTCTGATAAAAAAAGCAGTGCAAATGGCCTGACGTCTATAAAAAACAGCATAGAAAGCAGATTAAATCAGCTGAGCATTGATAATGCATTGCTCGCTGGTCAATATGAGGATAAGCTTTCAGTCTTGGATAAAAACAATCTTGAGATATCCGAAATACAAAGCAATATAACAGCTGCCATTGAAAAAAGAAGAGAACTGGCGGATAAAAAAGAAAATAAGTTTCGTATGCTTAAAGAGCTTGAAGAAAATTATGCGGAGATCAGATCTAAAAAAGATAATACTGCATCCAGACTAAAGCTTTTGGAAGAAATGGAAAGGGATTATGGAGGATACAATAAAACTATAAAGACTATTTTGATGCAGCATGAGGATATTAAGAAGAGAGTATCCGGTTTTCGTGGAGTAATCGGTGAGATCATATCGGTAAATGCAGATTATTCAGTAGCTATTGAAATCGCACTAGGCTCATCGGTGCAAAATATTATCACTGAAAAGGAAGAAGATGCAAAGCTGCTCATCGAGTTTTTAAAAAAGAATAAGCTTGGGAGAGCTACTTTTTTGCCAATCAGCTCGATCAAGGGAAGAAGCTTTAATCAATTTGAAAAGAAAAAGCTGGAAATGCCGGGGGTTCTGGGCATCGCTGCCGATATGGTCAAATACGAAGAAGAATACAAAAATATAATATATCACCTTTTAGGCAGAATTGTTATAGTGGATGATATGAATACTGCAATAAAGCTGGCTAAAGCTTCTAATTATGAATTCAGGATTGTTACTTTGGAGGGTGAATTAATAAGCCCGGGAGGCGCTATTACAGGTGGCAGCGTAGGGTCTTATGCATCCAATATTCTGACGAGAAAAAGTCAAATCGTTGATCTTAAAGCAGACTACTCAAAAATTCTCCAGGAATTAGATGAAACCGGAAGAAAGGTTGAAAAGAACAAAGATGAGTTGACTGTATATGAAAATGAAATAAATCATCTTACAGAAAGCCTTCATAGCTTTGAACTGGAAATGAACAATAAGAAAAATAGGCTCACAATGCTGAACAATGATTTGGACATTATAAAAAGCAAGATTTCAATAAATGAAAAAGAGCTGGGCGAGCTGGAAGCAGAAAAGATAAAAGTATCAGAAGGCCAGAAAACTTTGGAACAGGAATTGGAGTGCATCAAAAATGAAATATCCGGCTTTGAGAAAGAAATAATAATATTACAGGAAGACTTAAAAATTAAAAAAGAGCAAAGCCAAGATTTTTATAGTTATATCACTTCTTTAAAAATCAAGGAAGCTGAGTTAAAACAACAAATATCTTCCTTTGAACAAAACATATATAGAAACAATAAGACTTTGGAGGAATACGATTTAAAAATCAAGGAAATATTTAATGAAATTGATAATGCAAAAAATGATTTGACAGCCTTGAGCACAAAGAGCGATGAGAACAGGCGGAACATTGAAGAAACTGCTGCAAAGCATATCAACAAGCAAAATGAACTGGAAGCTCTTGAAAAGGTTAAAAACAGCAAAGTTCAATACTTTGATGATATGGAAACAAATCTAAAGCAGCTGCAGCAAGATTTGAATAATGTTCAAAATAGTATGCATAGGATTGAGATGCAGAAAGTTAAAGTTGAGATGGACATAGAAGGCTTGGAGTTCAGACTGCTGGATGTGTATGAAATGAGCTATAGAAAAGCACTGGAGCTCAAAATAGATGGTATAAACCTTAGTAAAACTGCTAAAAAATGTGATGAGCTGAAGGAGGAAATACGAGCTCTCGGCACAATAAATGTAAACGCAGTTGAAGAATATGAAAGTTTAAGCGAAAGGCATGATTTTCTGAAAAAGCAATTGGAAGATTTGATAAGGGCGAAGGACTCTCTGATAAATGTAATAGATGATATAACACAGTACATGAAGAAGCAATTTCTCGAAGAATTCAATAAAATTAATATCAATTTTAATGAAGTGTTTATCAAATTGTTTGGCGGCGGTATGGCAGAGATAGTTTTGACAGATAGTGAGGATGTGTTGGGTTCAGACATTGAAATAGTTGCCAAGCCTCCAAATAAAAAGCTGCAAAATCTCATGCTTCTGTCTGGCGGAGAGAGAGCATTGACAGCAATTGCCCTGTTATTTGCAATACTTAAGATGAAGCCTGCTCCCTTCTGTGTGTTGGATGAAATAGACTCAGCATTGGATGATGCCAACGTAGACAGATATGCAGCATTTTTGAAGGAGTTTTCTACTCAGTTTATAATAATCACTCATAGAAAAGGCAGCATGGAAGCCGCGGATTGCCTATATGGAGTGACAATGGAAGATACAGGCACTTCCAAGCTCTTATCGGTGAAATTTGAGGATAAAGTTAGCTAGATATTATTTAGGAGGGATTCAGCATGGCAGATTTTTTTAAAAAGCTTTTTAAAAAAGATAAAGATACAAAGAATGACGGCATAAATGAAGCTGAAGTTGAAATATCGGAAGATGAGGAATACTTGAAAGATGAAAAAATTGAAAAAATGATTATTGAAGATATGGGAGAGGCTGAAGAAGAACCGGCCGAAAATAACCCTTCTTTTTTCAAAAAATTGAAGGACGGCTTATTTAAAACAAGAAAAAACATTACAGACAGGTTGAATTCTGTCGTAAACAGCTTTAAGACCATAGATGAGGATTTATTTGATGAGCTGGAGGAAATATTGATTACTTCTGATGTAGGGGTGGAAACCACCATGAAACTGCTGGATGGGATCAGAAAAAAGATAAAAGAGGAAAAAGTAAATGATCCTAAGGCAGTGATTGAATTGCTTAAGCAGGAGGTTCTTAAGCTTATGTCTGAGAATGCTGAGCCTTTAAGCAATGCGTATCCTCAGATAATAGTCGTTATAGGTGTAAACGGGGTTGGAAAGACTACTTCAGTAGGGAAAATTGCCAACAGGTATAAGAAGGCAGGCAAAAAAGTATTGATAGCAGCTGCAGACACATTTAGAGCAGCGGCTATAGAGCAGCTTGAAGTATGGAGCAACAGGGTAGGCGTTGATATTATAAAGCATCAGGAGGGTGCGGACCCTGCAGCAATAATATATGATGCTATAAGCGCTGCAAAGTCGAGGAAAACAGATGTGATAATATGCGATACTGCAGGCAGATTGCATAATAAAAAGAATCTTATGGAAGAACTAAAGAAGATATTCAGGATTATTGACAGGGAATATCCGGAAGCACATAGAGAAGTATACCTGGTGCTGGATGCTACAACAGGCCAAAATGCTATTGTACAGGCAAAAGTATTTAAAGAGGCCGCTGATATCACCGGAATTGTATTGACAAAGTTAGATGGAACTGCAAAGGGAGGCATAGTTATAGCGATTAAATCGGAACTCAATATCCCCGTAAGGCTTGTAGGCGTCGGAGAAAAAATTGACGATTTGCAGGACTTTGATCCGGTAGATTTCGCCAATGCCTTATTTTCCGAATAATTTTGTTGACACAGGGACTTATTTGATTTAAAATACCAATGTAAAGGCTTTAACCTTTACATTGGTATTTTGGGGTGTATAGAATGATAGAGGATATAGTACAAAAAACATTGCTGTTTGATTTTTATGGTCAATTATTGACGGATAAACAAAGAGATATTGTAGAGATGTACTATTCGGATGATCTTTCTTTAAGCGAGATATCAGAGCAAATAAGCATCAGCAGGCAGGGCGTGTATGATGCTTTAAAAAGGGCAGAGACAACTTTAGAGGAGTATGAAGCCAGATTAAGATTGGTGGAGAAATTCCTCCAGCAAAAATCCATATTGGCAAAAGTAAGCTTAATGCTGGACGAAATAGTAGATGCAGAGCAAGACGATATATCGAAAATAAAGGACAGAATAAAAAATATTAAAAGCTTTATTGAGAGGCTGGAATAAACTTCCGGGAGGCGATTGAATGGCTTTTGAAGGTTTGGCTAATAGACTGCAAGAAACACTGAAAAAACTTAGAGGCAGCGGTAAATTAAATGAAAAAGATGTAAAAGAAGCTATGCGAGAAGTTAAGATGGCTCTCTTGGAAGCCGATGTAAACTTTAAGGTTGTAAAGGACTTTGTTTCAAGAGTAACTGAGCGGGCTGTAGGCCATGAGGTAATGGAAAGCCTTACTCCCGGACAGCAGGTGATCAAAATTGTTAATGATGAGCTCACTCAGCTTATGGGGAGTACTCAAAGCAAAATAATTTTTTCCCCAAAGCCGCCTACCATCATCATGATGACAGGGCTGCAGGGAGCCGGTAAAACAACTACCTGCGGCAAGCTTGCTTTAAACATGAAAAAACAAGGTAAGAAACCCCTGCTTGTGGCATGCGATATTTACAGGCCGGCCGCAATAAAGCAGCTTCATGTAGTGGCAGGACAGGTGGAGGCAGATGTGTTTTCTCTTGGCGATAAAACAAAGCCGGTTGATATATGCAAAGCTGCCATAGAACACGCATCCAAATCGGGCAATGATGTGCTGATAATAGATACTGCGGGAAGGCTTCATATCAATGAAGAGCTCATGGATGAGCTGCTGGAGATAAAGAATAATATAAGACCAACGGAGATTATGCTTGTGGTCGACTCTATGACAGGCCAGGATGCGGTAAATGTGGCGGAAAGCTTTAATCAAAAACTTGGGTTGGATGGAATAATACTTACCAAGCTTGATGGAGACACTAGAGGTGGAGCCGCTTTATCCATAAAAGCCGTTACAGGCAAGCCCATAAAATATGCCGGAATGGGCGAAAAGATGTCTGATCTGGAACCTTTTCATCCGGACAGGATGGCATCCAGAATACTGGGCATGGGTGATGTGTTGAGCCTTATTGAAAAAGCCCAGTCAAATATAGATGAGAAGAAAGCCTTGGAACTGGAGAAGAAAATAAGAAGCCAGCAATTTAGCTTTGAGGATTTTTTGGATCAGCTGCAGCAGATGAAAAAGATGGGGCCGCTAAGCCAATTGGTAGACATGATACCGGGGATGAATGCAGGCAAGTTAAAGGGAATGGAAGTCGATGATAAAGAGCTTGTGAGAGTGGAAGCAATTATAAAATCTATGACCAGAAAAGAACGGCTTGAACCATCTATAATAAATGGCAGCAGAAGAAAGCGGATCGCCCTGGGAAGCGGCACCAACATCCAGGATGTAAACAAGGTGATCAAGAATTTTGAGCAAACGCGAAAGATGATGAAGCAGTTTGCTGACATGGAAAAAGATATTAAGAAGGGTAAAAAGAAACTTCCTTTCTTTAGATAAGAAATCTTAGCAATCGTTATCAGTTAATACAATACATACTTAAAAGGAGGTGAAAAAATGGCAGTAAAAATAAGACTTAGAAGAATGGGAGCCAAAAAGGCACCTTTTTACAGAGTTGTAGTTGCTGATTCAAGATCCCCAAGAGATGGCAAGTTTATTGAAGAAATAGGTTACTATAACCCAATAACAGAACCATCTGTGATAAAGATCGATGCTGAAAAAGCTAAAAAGTGGTTAGCAACCGGAGCACAGCCCTCAGACACTGTAAAGACACTGTTGAAGAAAACAGGAATAATAGAATAAAATCAATTGGGAGTGTTGAGCTTGAAAGATTTGATTGAAGTAATCGCAAAGGCCTTGGTCGATAAACCTGACGAAGTTAAGGTTAAAGAGATCGAAGGGGACAGATCAATCATTATAGAGTTGACAGTTGCTCCCGAAGATATGGGAAAAGTGATTGGAAAGCAAGGCAGAATAGCAAAGGCTATAAGGACTGTTGTAAAATCAGCAGCAGCCAAAACGGATAAAAAAGTGATAGTAGAAATATTATAATATGGGGGCTAATTGCAACCTCCATATTATAATCTATTACAGGTGAGATTATGTTAGAATATATAAGCATTGGTCAAATTGTAAACACCCATGGCCTCAGAGGTGAAGTGAAGGTTTATCCGCTGACGGATGACATCCGGAGGTTTGACAGGATAGATTCGGTATATATTGAAGAAAATAATGATTTAATAGCTCTTGATGTAACCGATGTAAAATATTTGAAGAACATGGTTATAATCAAGTTTGAAAATATCGATGATGCTGAATCTGCAGAAAAATTGAGGAACAGATATATTAAAGTTCATAGAAAAGATGCTGTGAAGCTGCCTGAGGATACGTTTTTGATTTGTGATTTAATCGGGCTTCAGGTATTTACAGCAACTGGTGTTTATCTTGGAAATGTAGCAGA
Organism: Lutispora sp. QWL-02; assembly: GCF_058315355.1. Lineage (NCBI taxonomy): Bacteria > Bacillati > Bacillota > Clostridia > Lutisporales > Lutisporaceae > Lutispora > Lutispora sp. QWL-02. Next base: position 2,839,466 of record NZ_CM177762.1, on the reverse strand, counting down.
TATAATACAGACCGGCAGCAATGATGTGTTTGTTGTGAGATCTGAAGACAAAGAGGTTTTGATACCAGGCTTGAAAAGTATATTTAAAAACATAGACTTTGAAAGTAAAAAGATAATTGTTGAATTGCCGGAAGGTTTGGTATAGATGAGATTTGATGTGATCACCCTCTTTCCAGAAATGTTCGAAGCCGTTTTAGGAACCAGTATAATAGGCAGAGCTAGAAAGAATGGTGCGGTAGACTTAAATTTTCATAATTTAAGGGATTATTCTCAAGATAAGCATAAAAGGGTAGATGATTATCCTTATGGAGGCGGACTTGGGATGGTGATGCAATGCCAGCCCATATTTTCAGCAGTGGAGGAAATAAGCAAAATGCTGAAGGATAGGCCTCATATATTGCTTATGAGTCCGAAAGGAAGGACATTTTCCCAAAATAAGGCCAAAGAGCTTCTGCGGCATGATAACATAATCATCATATGCGGCCATTATGAAGGTATAGATGAAAGAGTTGTTCAAGGCTTGGTAGATGAAGAAATTTCTATAGGGGATTTCATATTAACGGGCGGAGAAATAGCAGCTATGGCCGTTGTAGATGCTGTCGCCAGATTGTTGCCGGGAGTATTAAAAGAAGAGGATTCATACAATATCGAGACCTTTAGCAATGGACTGCTGGAATATCCGCAATACACCAGGCCTGTAGAGTATAAAGAGATGAAGGTCCCTGATGTACTCCTTTCAGGGCATCATGAAAACATAGAAAAATGGAGAAAATATCAGTCACTAAAGGATACTTACATTAAAAGGCCAGACCTTTTAAATGTATCTGCTTTAACTAAAGAAGAAAAAAAGATGCTGGATCAGATCATTGAGGAAGAAAAATAAATCTTAATCTTGTTGCATATAACCTATCCATATGATATAATTTCAATGTTATAACGGGCGGTCCGCTATCTGAGCATATGAACGTCTATGAGGGAAGGAGGGACACCATGGATTTGATAAAATTGATTGAAAGCGAACAAATGAAACAAAATATACCTGACTTTAATGTTGGTGATACCGTTAAAGTTTTCGTTAAGGTTGTAGAGGGCTCACGTGAGAGATTGCAGGCTTTTGAAGGCTTTGTGCTTAAGAAACAGGGCGGAGGCTTGACAGAAAACTTCACAGTAAGAAGGGTTGCTTACGGAGTAGGCGTTGAAAGAACTTTCCCGATTCACTCGCCTAGAATTGATAGAATTGAAGTTGTAAGAAGAGGTAAAGTTAGAAGAGCCAAGCTTAATTATATGAGACAAAGAGTAGGTAAGGCAGCAAAAATTAAGGAAGTTTTGTAATAGAGGGGCTGATTGATATATCAGCCTTTATTTTTTGCTTTGGGAAATGGGGAACACTAAAAGGCACTAAATTTTTCACGAAAAATCACGGAAAGCCCTTTTATTTAGCATTCGTATATTACATATAAGCTTAATATTATCAACCCTTCAGTGATATTTTGTGAAGTTTTTGTGTCTTTCAGTAGTTTCCGTCTCCTAGAAAACTAATAATGTAGGTGATTAGCGTGAATATTCAATGGTACCCGGGTCATATGGCTAAAGCTCGAAGAAAGATTGCGGAAGAATTAAAATTGGTCGACATAGTCATTGAGCTTATAGATGCCAGAATACCTGTAAGCAGCAGAAATCCTGAAGTAGATAATATTGTAGGAAATAAAAAAAGAATAATCGTGCTTAATAAAAGCGACATGGCTGATCCTGAGCTTAATAACATGTGGAAGAAGCACTTTGCGCAAAGAGGAGTTACAGCAATATTGACAAATTCCAATAAGGGAACAGGACTTAAAGATATACTGAGCGAGAGTAAAAAACTTATGAAGGATGAGCATGAAAAGCTGAGGAAAAAAGGCTTGCTTCATAAAACTATCAGAGCGCTTGTCATAGGTATACCTAATGTAGGCAAATCTACCCTGATAAACAAATTAGCTAACAGAAGCATCGCTCAAACAGGTGACAAGCCGGGTATAACCAAAGCAAAGCAATGGATTAGGATCAATAATGATTTTGAGCTTTTGGATACCCCGGGCATATTATGGCCTAAATTTGACGATGAGACAGTCGGACTGCACCTTGCTCTCACAGGGGCTATTAAGGACGAAATACTGGATGTTGAAGGGCTGTCAAAGAAATTTATATTAAAGGCATTGAATGAATTTCCCGATAAATTGTATAAGAGGTATAATATAGAGCTTGATCAGGATGCCGATGTAGAATCGATCATGAATATTATTGGGAGGAAAAGAGGATGTATCCTGCCAGGCGATAAGGTTGATATAAACAGAACTGCTTCGTTAATCTTAGATGATTTCAGAAGCGGCAGAATCGGTTTAATAACCTTGGAGAAGCCAAAGGATACCTTCTAAAAGTAAAACATGACTGTTAAATTTAAATATGATGAAAAAGAAAAAGCCAGGTTGGAAAAAATGTGGGAGTATGAGCGGAGATGCTGCGATAACGGCTTTGAATTGATAGCAGGAATTGATGAAGCGGGCCGGGGCCCTTTGGCGGGGCCAGTAGTGGCTGCTGCCGTCATACTGGATAGAAATGTTGTGATACCTGGAATTAATGATTCAAAAAAGCTTTCTGAAGCCAAAAGAGAATATCTCTATGATGAGATAAAGGACAAGGCAGTATCGGTAGGCTTGGGCATAGTTGATGAGAAAACTATAGACAAAATAAATATTCTGCAGGCTACTCTAATGGCTATGAGAATTGCGATAGAAAATTTGAACATAAAGCCTGATTATCTCCTGATCGATGCAGAGCGGATAAATGATGTAAGAATACCCCAGCTTGCCATAGTCAAAGGCGATAGTCTAAGTATTTCGATCAGCGCGGCTTCAATAATCGCAAAAGTTGAAAGGGATAGAATTCTGATCGGCTACGATAAAGAATACCCTGAGTATGGCTTCGAAAGGCATAAAGGTTATGGGACAAAGCAGCATATGGATTGTATAAGGAAATTCGGGCTGCTGCCAATACATAGAAGAAGTTTTACAAAGAATTTTTAGTTGGTGATCAAATGCGTATTACATCTATATATAATGATATACAGTCTCAAAGCGGTGAACGATTCGCACGGTCGTTGAAAATAGGCGATGTAATAAAGGGAAGAGTTGTCGCAGCCGGTGAAGGCAGGATCATGTTAAAAATATCTGCAGAAGAGACTATTAACGCTGTAGTTTTGACAGACATGCCTATAGAAAAGGATGAAATAATTGAAATTATCATCAATAAAGTGACTGAGAATAAGATTTACGCACAAGTTATTGAACAAAGCTGCTGTGAAGAAGCATCAAAAAGCGAAGTGTTAAATATTTTAAAAAGGATTGGAGTTGCTGATACAGAGCTCAATGTCGATGTCTTTAAAGCCCTCATTGGCCATAGGCAGCCGGTCAATAAAGAAGTTATAGAATATGTTAATTTTATAATCAAAACCGCAGAGCTTTATAAAAGAAATGATATAAAAGATATTCTAAATCTAATATTTGCTGAAAAAGATATTTTGAATACCCCGGTTTATAAGCTGGCCGATTTGACTACTTCTCTGGATACGAGTTCCATGATCGCTGCTGATAATTTAGAAGGAAGTTTTACCCAGGGGGCTATGGAAGATATCATAAAGATAGTTTCGGAAAACGGTGAATTGGATGAAACCTCTCTCACAAAGCTTAAACAGCTTGCAAGCGGAGCGACGAAGGCTGCAGATTCGATTAAAAGGACAGATATAGGCTTGCTTGTATCTATGCTATCTAAAAATATCGAAATTACGGCAGAAAACTTATATATATATAATGAAATAAATTCAAATAGAGAAGTTATATCTGAATATATAGGTAAATTGCTAAAGCATCTTTTGGATTCTGAGAATCCAAAAGAACAACTGATTTTAACCAAGCTAAATGAAGTATTTTTAAAGCCGGAAGAATTGGATGATAATAATGTAAAGCTAGGGTTTAAAAAACTGCTGGAGCTACTGATACAATTAGAGTCTTCTATGGGTGACGATGATAAAAATAATTATGAGATAAGAGATGCTCTGATGAATTTGCGAAATTTCGTCAATATTATAAAATCAATAAATAGCAACATGAACTATATACATATTCCGATAATAGTCAATAACAAACAGACGGATGCCAAAATTTTTATTTATGAGCGGGGTAAAAGGAATAAAAAGATCGATGTTTCAAATACCAGCATTGCAATTTGCTTAAGCACTGATAATATAGGATATGTCGAAAGCTATATTGAGATAAGAGATAAGAATATCAATGTTATTTTCAAACTGGAGAACAAGGCGGCCACAGACACAATCAATGATCATAAAGAAGTATTGATAAATGCATTGAGAGCAAAAGGTTACAGCATAAGTATCCGTGCCGTTGAAAAAAAAGATGAACCCATTGGCCTTGCTCATGTGGAGGAAATATTAAATCCAAAAGAGGTTTCCAGATACAGTATTGATGTGAGGGTATGATATGAAAAAGAGTACGAAGCCTATTAAAAAGGCCGCAGCCTTGTCTTATAATAAAGGGGATATTGCTCCCAAAATTACTGCCGCAGGCAAAGGAATAATAGCTGAGAATATAATAAAAGCTGCTGAAAAAAATAAAGTACCAATATTCCAGGACAAAAATCTGGTAGATAGTCTTTTAGGCTTTGAGTTAGGAAGCAATATTCCTCCGGAGCTATACGTTGTTGTTGCTGAGATTTTAGCTTTCGTGTCATATATAGATAGAACAAGGGGAGACGAGAATGCTTAATAAGAAAACGCTGGGAGACATTGGCGAAATTGCAGCAGTCCAGTACTTAGAAAGCCAGGGCTATAATATAATAGATAAAAACTTTAGATGTAAATTGGGAGAAATAGATATAATAGCTGCAGATAACGATGTAATCGCATTTATAGAGGTTAAGACAAGAAGCTCTGAGTTGTTTGGTCAACCAGGAGAAGCTGTTAACTATTATAAGCAGAGAAAAATAGTAAAAACAGCCCTAGCTTTTATTAGCAATAAAAAGCTATATGACTGGATGTGCCGTTTTGATGTTGTGGAAATCATAGCAGATGATTTTGGAAATGTAATCAATATAAATTTAGTAAAAAATGCCTTTGAATATAGCGGAAAATATGGTTATTAATCTTCAGAAGGAGTAGGTATATGTTTTTTAAAAATGCTCTTGATATATCACATAGGATTATTGAAATGATCGTTGCAAAAGGAGATATTGTTGTTGATGCTACCGCAGGAAACGGCAATGATACACTTTTCCTTGCGAAGCTTGTAGGCCTTGAGGGAAAAGTATTTGCTTTTGATATACAGGATATGGCTTTAGAAAATACCAAAAAAAGGCTGGAAAACAATAGCGCGGACAAATCGGTAATTTTGATAAAAGACAGCCACGAGAACATGGATATGCATGTGCCAAAGGGAATCAAGGCAATTATGTTTAACCTGGGCTATCTGCCCGGAGGCGACCACTCTATCGGAACAAAAGCAGCCAGCACTATAAAAGCAATAGAGAAGTCTTTAGACTTGCTGAAACCGGGCGGGGTAATCATGATAGCGGTTTATTACGGCGGTGATAGCGGCTTCGATGAGAAGGAAGCCATTATGGAATACGTTAAATCAATAGACTATAAAAAAGCAATCGTTCTTGTTCATGAATTCGTAAATCAGATCAACTGCCCCCCGATTGCAATCTGCATAGAAAAATGCAGATAAGATGTCAAAGCATATATTTTTTATCCAGGCTTCTATGCTGTATAGCCTCGGCTATATGAACGGCATTAATGTTTTCAGATCCTTCCAAGTCTGCAATAGTTCTGGCTACTTTTAATATCCTGTTGAATGCTCTGGCACTCAAGTTAAATTTCTCAAAAGCATTTTTAAGTATCGCTTTTTCTTGCACTCCAATTTTGCAATATAAATTGATCTGTCTGGGCCTTAACTGGGAGTTGAAGTATATGCCGTCTTTAGAATATCTTTTCATCTGGATTTCCCTGGCTTTATTGATCCTTGCTTTTATAGATGAGGAGCTTTCACTTTTGATCTCGTCGCTCAAATCGTTAAATTTTACAGGTTTAACTTCAACGTGCAAGTCAATTCGGTCCAGGAGTGGTCCTGATATTTTTCCGATATAATTTTTGATTTGAGATGCGCTGCAGCTGCACCTGTTGCTTTCATCGCCGAAATATCCGCATGGACATGGGTTTACTGAGGCTATAAGCATAAATTTTGCAGGATAAGTGATAGTTCCGTTTACCCTGGATATAGTGACACATTCATCTTCTAAAGGCTGGCGTAGAACTTCCAGAACATGCTTAGGGAATTCGGGCATTTCATCAAGAAATAGAACGCCAAAATGAGATAAAGACACTTCGCCGGGCTTGGGAATTCGTCCCCCTCCCACCAATGAGGCGGCCGAGATGGTATGATGGGGAGAACGAAAGGGCCTTTTAAATATCATGCTCTCATTTTCCTTAAGAAGGCCTGCCACGCTATAAATTTTGGTAACTTCAAGACTTTCTTCAAAACTCATATCAGGCAATATGGATGGAAGCCTTCTGGCAAGCATAGTCTTGCCTGAACCGGGAGGCCCAATCATCAGGATGTTATGGGATCCGGCAGCTGCAATTTCCAATGCTCTTTTTACAGTATGCTGGCCTTTGACATCTTTGAAGTCCCAATCATCAAATTTAGTAAATAGCTGCTGTTCTAATGAGGATACAGTCGGCTCAATAAAAAGTGAGCTATTAAGAAAGCTTACCATTTCTATCAGGTTATTAACCCCAATAACATCTATACCACTTACTAATGCAGCCTCCTGAGAGCTTTCATTAGAGGTTATGATCCTTGTAAATCCTTGCTTTTTAGCTTCCATACACATAGGTAAAATTCCCTTTACGCCTTTTACTGTGCCATCCAGTGAAAGCTCACCCAGAAATACAGTGCTGTTTACCTCTGCCTCCGGAAAATACATGGAAGATACCAATAATCCTGCGGCAATAGCCAAATCAAATACAGATCCCTCTTTTTTAATGTTTGCAGGAGCAAGGTTGATAGTTATTCTTTTTTGAGGGAATTGCAGATCAGAATTTTTTATTGCTGCTCTTACCCTCTCTTTGGATTCTTTAACCGTAGCATCAGGCAATCCCACAATGTCAAAACCAGGAAGGCCATTTGACAAATCCACTTCTACTTCAACAATATAGCCATTAATACCATAAATTGAACAGGAATTAACTTTATGTATCATTAAATCGCTCCAATCTAATCTGTTGCTTCTTATATATTCCATAAAAGAATCAAATTACCTGCAAAATAATTGCTGCATAATGAAGAATATTTGGATATTTGCGAAATTTACAGTATTATTATATTATTGATAACTTTTTGTGATGAGGTATAATTTTCTCATAATCATTATTTATCACGGAGGTAGAGATGGAGGATAAAAAATATAGCCTTTGGTTATCGGGATTGCCGCAAATAGGATCAAGAAGGTATACTGCACTAATAGAATATTTTGGCAGTGCCAAAAGAGTTTTTGAAAGCAGCAGAAATGAATTGTTTGAATCCGGCATACTAAGCGGAAAATTAGTTGACTTGGTAATATCCAAAAGAGATATTGACAAAATCGATAGATATTTAAAAAAAGTGAAAGAAAATGATATAAAAGTCTATACTATAGACGAAGAAGGTTATCCGCAAAATTTAAAAAATATTTATGATCCACCTCCTGTGCTATATGTGAGAGGAAACATTGAAAGCAGCGATGAGTGTGCTATAGCTGTAGTGGGCTCAAGAAAAGCTTCGGATTATGGGCTCAAAACCGGAGAAAGATTAGGAATGGATCTTGCAGAAGCAGGAATAACTGTAATAAGCGGTATGGCCTTAGGAATCGATTCTGCAGCACATATGGGTGCATTAAGGTCCGGCGGCAGAACAATAGCGGTATTCGCATGCGGCTTGAATTATGTGTATCCCAAAAGCAACTATAATTTAGCTAAGAAAATAATTAAGCACGGAGCAATTATTTCCGAATATCCTCTTGGTATAGCGGCGGCTCCCCAGAACTTTCCGGCAAGAAACAGGATAATAAGCGGTATGTCAAGAGGCGTTGTGATAGTAGAAGCAAATGAAAAGAGCGGCTCTCTTATCACAGCAGATTTTGCCCTTGAACAAGGCAGGGATGTATTTGCCGTACCGGGCAATATAGGTGCTCCAAATAGCAGAGGTACCAATGAACTTATCAAAAGCGGAGCAAAACTGGTTTCCTGCGTTGATGATATATTGGAGGAGTATGGAATACAAGCAATTGACTTTAAAACTTCTGCAGGTATTGAAGCTTTTGATGAAATAGAAAAAAGCATATTAACTTTTATTAGCGGTTCGGGCAGAAGTATGGATGAAATCATTGAGCATCTAGGGCTGGAAACCGGATTGATATTATCCAAAACTGTTCAATTGGAGATAAAAGGAAGTATTAGAGAAATAGATGGAATTTATTATAGCTGTTAGTGTATAATTATGGAGGCTTTGATTATATATCTAAGTTCTGCTATAATCAATATTGATTTTTAAAATGGAGTGAAAAGTGTTGAAAACATCATTAGTTATTGTCGAATCACCAGCAAAAGTTAAAACTATAAAGAAATTTTTAAGCTCAGGCTACAAAGTTGAGGCTACTATGGGTCATATAAGAGATTTGCCCAAAAGTCAGCTTGGAATAGATATAGAAAAGGATTTCGAACCTAAATATATAACTATAAGAGGTAAAGGACAAACTCTTGACAGATTAAAGAAAGAAGCAAAGGGCTGCGATAAAATATATTTAGCTACTGACCCTGATAGAGAAGGAGAAGCAATATCATGGCATTTGTCTAAAATTTTGGATATTGACCCTAAGGATAATTGCAGGATAGAATTTAATGAAATTACAAAAACTGCCGTTCAAACTGCTATAAAAAAGCCTAGAAACATAAATATGGATTTGGTAGATGCTCAACAGGCCAGAAGGGTTCTGGATAGGCTAGTAGGATACAAAATCAGTCCTTTACTTTGGAAAAAGGTGAAAAAGGGCTTGAGCGCCGGCAGGGTTCAGTCGGTGGCAGTAAGATTAATATATGATCGAGAAGAAGAGATAAGAGCTTTTGTTTCAAAAGAGTATTGGGATTTAAATGCGAAGCTTCTTGATAACAAATCCAAAAAAACTATAGATGCGAAATTTTATGGTACTAATGAAAATAAAATAGAGATCGGCTCTGAAGCTGAAATGAAAGAGCTGCTGAAAAAATTAGAGGGAGAAGATTATATAGTATCCAAAATAAAAAAAGGAGAAAAGAGAAGAAATTCCCCTTTGCCGTTTACCACCAGCAGCTTGCAGCAGGAAGCCTATAGAAGATTAGGCTTTTCAACGAAAAAAACAATGATTGTTGCTCAGCAATTATATGAAGGCATTGATATTAAAGCTGAAGGTACAATTGGTTTAGTGAGCTATATAAGGACAGATTCTACAAGGCTGTCTGAAGAAGCCAAGAAGGATGCTAAGGACTTTATTCTGGACAGATATGGAGAAAAATACTATAAGAAATATAGCGTGCAAGCAAAAACGGATAAGAAAGTTCAGGATGCTCATGAAGGTATAAGGCCGACCTCTGCCTTCAGAGAACCAAATATTATCAAAGATTCCTTGGATAAGGATCAATTCAAGCTATATAATTTGATATGGAACAGATTTATTGCCAGTCAAATGGAGCCGGCGATATATGATACTGTGACAATAGATATAAGCTCAGGGGATTATTTGTTTAAGGCTGCAGGCAGCAATATAAGGTTTTTAGGCTTTATGCTGGTATATACCGAAGGTAAAGATGATAAGGAAGAAGATAAAGATATTATATTGCCTGAACTATCTGAAGGACAAATACTGAAGTTGAAAAAACTGGAACCTAAGCAGCATTTCACAGAGCCGCCTCAGAGATACACAGAGGCAACTCTCGTAAAGGTGTTAGAAGAGAAGGGCATTGGAAGGCCCAGCACTTATGCTCCTATAATATCTACTATATTAGCTAGAGGTTATGTAGTAAAGGATAAGAAATATCTTGTCACAACCGAATTAGGGGAAACGGTGACTAAGCTTTTAATTGACAACTTTAAGGATATCGTTAATATAGAATTCACGGCAAATATGGAAAAGGATCTGGACAATATTGCTGATGGAGATCAACAATGGGTCGAGGTCATAAAGAAGTTCTATATGCCCTTTAAAAAAGTATTGGAATTGGCAGAAGAAACCATAGGTAAAATAGATATTCCGGATGAAGTAAGCGATGAAATATGCGAGCTTTGCGGGAAAAATATGGTATACAAAATGGGGAGATATGGGAAGTTTCTTGCGTGCCCCGGATTCCCAGAGTGCAGGAATACAAAGCCTATTGTTGAAAACACAGGAGTCAGCTGCCCAAAATGTGACGGAGAATTGATCGCAAGAAAAACAAAAAAAGGCAGAAAATTTTATGGCTGCAGCAATTATCCGAACTGTGATTTCACTACCTGGGATGAACCCACAAAGGAAATTTGCCCAAAGTGCAAAAGTTATTTGGCAAAAAAACCAAATGGTAAACAGATAATGTACAAATGTATGAATCCAAACTGTGATTATGAGAACAAAATTGAAAAAAAGGTGTGACTATCTTGACAAAAGTTAAAGTTATAGGCGGAGGCCTGGCAGGCTGTGAAGCCGCATGGCAAATTGCAAATTCAGGCATTAAGGTGCAGTTGTATGAGATGCGGCCTAAGAAAATGACACCGGCTCATCACACAGGCATATTTGCGGAGTTGGTGTGCAGCAACTCGTTAAGATCAAATCAGTTGGAAAATGCTGTCGGCTTATTAAAAGAAGAGCTAAGGATGCTTAAATCTTTGATTATTGAAAGTGCTGATAAGAATATGGTTCCTGCAGGTGGGGCTCTTGCAGTTGATAGGGATAAATTTTCCATTTATATAAATGACAAAATAAAATCTCACCCTAATATTGAAATAATTAATGAGGAAGTAACGTTTATATCAGAGGATGAATATACTATAATCGCCACCGGTCCTTTGACCTCTGACAATTTATCAAAAAGTATAAGGGAATACCTGGGAGAGGATTACTTATATTTCTATGATGCTGCAGCCCCAATTGTTGCATATGATTCTATAGATATGGACATAGCATATAAGGCATCACGATATGGAAAGGGAGAAGATGATTATATAAATTGCCCTATGAATAAGACTGAATATGAAAACTTCTATAAAGAGCTGATTGATGCAGAAACCGCAGAACTGAAATACTTTGAAAAAGAAACTGTGTTTGAGGGCTGCATGCCTGTGGAGGTAATGGCTTTAAGAGGTCCTATGACCTTGCTTTTTGGACCTTTAAAACCTGTTGGATTGAGCAACCCAAGGACTGGGGAACAGCCTTATGCTGTAGTTCAATTAAGGCAAGACAATCAAGAAGGTACACTATATAATATGGTAGGCTTTCAAACTCATTTAAAATGGCCGGAACAAAAAAGAGTTTTCTCTTTGATTCCAGGCCTTGGAAATGCTGAATTTGTTCGATATGGGGTTATGCACAGAAATACTTTTATTAATTCTCCGAGAATACTGAAAAACACCTTGCAAACAATAAGGAATCCAAAGCTCATGTTTGCAGGTCAGATAACCGGGGTTGAGGGCTATGTAGAATCTACTTCTTCAGGCATGGTTGCCGGAATCAATATGAGCAGAATAATACAAGGCAAAGATGCTGTAGAATTTCCTAAAACTACGGCACATGGAAGCTTATCCAGATATATAACGGATAGGACAATTAAAAGCTTTCAACCTATGAATGTAAACTTTGGTATATTTGAGCCTTTAAAAATCAAGTATAGAAATAAGCAGGAAAAAAACCGGGAGTATTCCAAGATCGCATTGGAAGAACTGGATAATATAATAAAAAGTTTCTAAAAATGTTGATTATAGATACTTATTATGTTAGTATTTACTTTGAAAAAGTTTTAGACTTATAAGAATATTTTAAATATTTACTAAAAAGTCAATTGGAGGATTTCTATGTTTAACGGGACAACCATAGCTGGGGTTTTAAAAGATGGAAAATGCGCAATTGCCGGCGATGGCCAAGTGACCTTCGGACAAAATACTATTATAAAATCTACTGCAAGAAAGATACGCAGACTATATAATGGGAAAGTTTTAGTTGGCTTTGCCGGATCCGTATCGGATGCGTTTACGCTATCAGAAAAATTTGATGAAAAACTGGAACAGTATGGAGGCAATCTAAAACGAGCTGCTGTTGAATTGGCTAAAGAATGGAGAAAAGACAAGGTGCTTAGAAATCTTGAAGCTATGCTGATAGCCGGAGATAATGAAACCCTTCTGGTTGTGTCTGGCAGCGGAGAGGTAATTGAACCTGATGAAGGCGTCATAGCTATAGGATCCGGAGGAAACTATGCATTAGCTGCAGCTAAAGCATTATATCATAATACAAATTTGAATGCGGAAGAAATAGTCCGGAAATCTCTTGAGATAGCTGCATCTATATGTGTCTATACTAATAATAATATAATTGTTGAAGTCATCTAGGAGGTTTTTTATGGTTGAACTAACTCCAAAGCAGATTGTAGAAGAATTAGATAAGTATGTAATCGGCCAGGAAGGCGCAAAAAGATCTGTTGCAGTAGCACTTAGAAACAGATTCAGGAGAAATTTACTTCCGGATGAAATAAAGAATGAAATCACTCCCAAAAACATTTTGATGATAGGTCCTACAGGAGTTGGGAAGACTGAGATAGCCCGGAGGCTTGCAAAACTTGTTAATGCTCCTTTTATCAAGGTTGAAGCGACTAAGTTTACTGAAGTAGGATATGTAGGGCGTGATGTAGATTCTATAGTACGAGATATAATTGAAACTTCAATCCGGATTGTGAAAGCAGAGAGAAGTCAGGAGGTTCAAGAAAAGGCTTATGAGCTTGCTTTAGAGCAAATCGGAAAAGTTCTGCTTCCTTCGCCGGGAAAAAACAAAAAGGATAATAATCCTTTTGAAGCATTATTTAATTATTCATCAAGGGAAGCTGAAGCAGTAATCCCTGAAGAGGATGAAAACATAACGATGAACAGATTTTATATTAAAGAAAAAATAAGAAGAGGAGAATTAAACGATCAAATCGTTGAGATAGAGGTGGAGGATAATTCATCTTCAACAATAGATATGTTTTCCGGAATTGGCATTGAGCAGATGAGCATAAACTTTCAGGATATGCTTGGAAGCATATTTCCTCCAAAGCTAAAGAAAAAAAAGATGTTTGTAAAAGATGCAATAAAAATATTAACTCAGCAGGAAGCTCAAAAGCTTATCGATATGGATAGTGTTATTGATGAGGCTATTATGAGAGCGGAGGAAAGAGGCATCATATTTATTGATGAGATTGATAAGATAGCAGGCAAGGGATATTCTACCGGCCCTGATGTTTCAAGGGAAGGGGTTCAAAGGGATATATTGCCTATCGTGGAAGGCAGTACGGTAATGACCAAATATGGTCCTGTAAAAACTGATTATATGCTGTTTATTGGAGCCGGGGCTTTCCATGTTTCAAAGGTATCTGATTTAATTCCGGAACTGCAGGGAAGATTTCCTGTTAGGGTTGAATTGACCAGCTTGACTAAAGAAAATTTCCGAGAAATATTGACCAAGCCGAATAATGCTTTAATAAAGCAGTACAAAGCATTATTGCATACAGAGGGACTGGAAGTAGATTTTGAAGAGGAGGCAGTAAATGAGATCGCAGAAATAGCAGCTATTATGAATGAAGAATCAGAAGATATTGGAGCCAGACGACTTTACACTGTTATGGAAAAACTGTTTGAAGATTTGTCTTATAATGCTTCAGAAATGACAGAGAAGAGATTTACTATAACCAAAGAATATGTAGAGAGAATATTATCAAGTAACATCAAAGAAAAAGATACAAGCAGATACATCATATAAAGTAGGAGGAATCTATAGCATGACACTATTGGAAAAAGTAAGAAAAGTAAACAAAGTACTGCAGATGACAGGTCATCAACCAGTGCCTTTTAACGAACTATGCAGCATTATAAGCGAGGTTCTTAATGCAAATGTATATATTATAAGCAGAAAAGGCCGGGTTTTGGGCTATGGTCTATGCAGACTTATGGAATGCACTGTGATCAGCCAAGAAGTATTGGTGGATAAAAGGTTTCCAGAGGATTATAATAGCTCCCTGTTAAACATTACAGAGACTCAGGCTAATATTCTAAAAAATGATAATCTTTGTGTAGTGGACAGCAGTAAAACTTGTACCATGGACTTTAAGTATTCTACTATCGTACCTGTTTATGGAAGCGGAGAGAGACTGGGGACAATGATGCTGGGCAAATTTGAAGATGAATTCAAAGAGGAAGACTTAGTTTTATTAGAGTATTCGGCTACTGTAGTCGGCATGGAGATACTTCGCTCGAAACAAGAGGAAATAGAAGAGGAAGCAAGAAAAAAAGCTGTTGTTCAGATGGCAATCGGTACCTTATCATACTCTGAACTCGAAGCTGTAGAACATATATTTAAAGAGCTTGATGGAAATGAAGGGCTCCTGGTGGCCAGCAAGATAGCCGATAAGGTTGGAATAACCAGATCGGTGATTGTTAATGCACTAAGAAAGTTTGAAAGTGCGGGAGTAATCGAATCCAGGTCGCTTGGAATGAAAGGGACACATATAAAGATTTTAAATGATAAGCTTATTGATGAGCTTAAAAAGCTAGGATAAAATTGATAGAGGTAAAAAGGTAGGAAAGTGAAAAAACTTTCTTACTTTTTTTATGGCTCATGGAAAACACAACTTTATATTAGAATAGGACAAAAATCTTCCTTATTTTTAAATAATGCTTTAATGGAAGTTTTTTTATTTTATTGTCAGAATTGAAAAATATGTGAATTTTGTATAATAAATAGAACTTTGTATCCATTTACTGTATGCATAAAAAAACTTATAATTATTTTTAGGTTGAAATTTATCAAAAAATGGGTTATTTTATCATCATGCTAATATTGTCTTAACACAGAAATAACATAAGAAATATGTCAATATACTTTTAAAATAAAAGGAATTACATATTTAGTGTCGAAATAGCTATTTTAGGAAATAAGAGGAGAAGATGTTTTATGATAGATAGAATAAACAAACAGACCGGTTTAATGGAAAGGGCTCTTGATGCATACTGGATCAGAAATGAAGTTATTTCCAGTAATATTGCAAACTTTGAAACCCCGGGATATAAAAAGTTCAGAGTTAATTTTGAAACCTTGCTTAATGAAGAACGAGAGAAGTTTTCTATTTCTTCCATTGACAAAAATCCAAAATTTCTTCCTATAGGAAAAGATAGGCCATTGCTAAAAGAGATAACAATAACAAGAGATTATAGCACCTCAATGCGAAAAGACGGAAACAATGTTGACATTGATGAAGAAAATGCTGAGCTCACAAAGAATTCTATAAAATACAATGTTGTATCAAACCAACTTGCTAAAGAACTGAGCTTGTTAAAACAAGCGATTAACGGAGGGAGGTAAATAACTTGGGTTTTTTAGACTCAATTAATATTAGTGCTTCAGGATTGACTGCAGAAAGACTTAGAATGGACATTATTTCAAAAAACATTGCTAACGCTAATACTACAAGAACTTCTAATGGCACTCCATACAGAAGACAACTGGTCATATTTGAAGAAGCCGGCATAGGTCAGCCTTTTAGCAGCTTTTTAACAAAAGCTCAGAACAAGTTTGAAAAGTCTGGTGTAAAGGTCAGTTCCATTGTAGAAGATGAATCTGAATTTAAGTTGGTTTACAGCCCAGGCCACCCTGATGCAGATGAGAAGGGATACATAAAGATGCCTAACGTAGATGTTATGGTAGAGATGGTAAACATGATCTCCGCTACAAGAGCATATGAAGCAAATGTTACATCTATAAATTCTACTAAAAATATGGTGATGAAGGCTCTTGACATAGGGAAGATATAGTAGGAGGAGAAAACATTGAAGATAGACTTTTCAAACATCAATAATTTGAGAACACCAGATGCCTTTAATCGGAATAATAAAGAGAATGATATATCTTTTAGCAAGATTTTAGAAGATAATATTGAGAAGGTTAATCAGTTACAATTGGAATACCAAAATTTAAATAACCAGTTGGTCACAGGAGAAATAGACAATGTTCATCAGGTTATAGCCGTGTCACAAAAAGCCGAGTTAGCCCTTCAATTTACTATACAAATACGCAATAAAATTTTAGACGCATATAACGAAATTATGCGGATGCCTATTTAATTGAGGGGTGATTGGCTAAATGGGTGAAGCAATCAAGAAAATTCGAGATAACCTGAATGAATTTTGGCAGGGACTTGATAAAGGTCAGAAAATAAGGATCGCAGTCATATCAGCATTATCAGTTATACTTATGGTAAGTATAGGGGTACTTTCAGCCATACCCAGGTATCAGGTATTGTATCCGAATCTTGATGCTAAGGATGCAGGAGAGATAAGAGAAAAACTTAAAGAAATGAAAATACCTGTTAAAATTGACGGAACGACCATACTGGTGCCTAAAGATAAAGTTGATGAGGCTAGGATTACTCTTGCTATGGGTGGTTTGCCTAAAAATGATTTCATATTCCCAGAAATATTAAAATCTTCTTTTAATGATACTTCAGAAGATAAAAAACAGAAATATGTTATTTATATGCAAAATCTTATTGCTAATGGAATTAAATCATTGGATGGTGTTGAGTGGGCGCAAGTAAATATATTTATACCTGAAGATAATGTGTTCGTTTTAGAAAGCAATAGATTGGATTCCAGTGCCAGTGTCATAGTTAAAATGAAGCCGGGCTTTCAAAGCCTGGATCAAGTTCAGGTGAATGGAATTGTTCAATACATATCAAAAAGCGTTAAAGGTTTAAAGGAAGATAACATATCCATTATTGATGAAACAGGCAGAGCATTGAAGTCTGAGGGAGAAAGCTTCAACGCTCAGGTAAATACGCAGATGGAAATGCAGGAAGCCACAAGGCTCAGCATCCAAAATAGCGTAAAGAAATTTCTAGAATCAGTTTTTGGAATAAACAATGTGAATGTGATGACTACTGTAAAGCTGAACTTCAATAATGAGGTAGAAAATAAGAAAATATTTGAACCTGTTAATAAAGAGAATAACACGGGAATTGTCAGAAACATGGAAGATATTAAAAAGGAATGGGTTAACGGAGGGGCCGGGGGTGTACCGGGTACCGACAGCAATATAGAAATCAATACTTACCCTCAGGTTGATGATTCCAAATCAAACTATAGCGAAGCAAGCAATATTGTAAATTATGAAATCAATGAAACTCAAAAACAAATTGTTAAAGAGCAAGGAAACATTGAAACTTTTTCAATATCTGTTTTGATCAATAAAGGCACTCTTAAGGGCGATTCACTAGCTAATCTTGATGAGCTAAAAAATGAAGTAAAAGATTTGGTAAAGTTTGCGACTCAGGGGCTAAGTATGCAGGTCTCACCTATTGATGAGAATATACATATTCAGATAATGGATTTTGATACAACATTAAAAGATCAAGTTGAGAACGCTATGATGGAAGAGGCAAAACAAAAGAGAAATCAAATGCTTATTATGCTCGGTTCTGCTGTGGCAGCTTTACTCATATTTGCTTCTGCTTTGATTGTTTTGCTAAAAAGACGCAAGGATGCTAAAAGAGAAGAAGATATTGGAATCGCTCTTAGCAAAATAGAAGAAGCATCGGAAATCAGCGATATTGAAATAGAGGATAAGAATGAATTAAAGAAAAAAGTTGAGAAATTTGTTATGCAGAAGCCAGAACAAGTAGCACAGTTGTTGAAGACCTGGCTAAATGAAGAGTAGGAGTGATAGCATGAGCAGGACAAGCAAAGGACAATATAATGGTTTACAAAAAGCCGCTATTTTGCTCATAGCAATAGGTCCGGATAAATCTGCCCAAGTGTTTAAGCATTTAAAAGAAGAAGATATAGAGCAGCTGACTCTTGAAATTGCTAATATGAGAACTGTCGCTCCTGATGATAAAGAGGCTGTTTTAGAAGAGTTTTATCAAATATGCTTAGCTCAGGAATATATATCAGAGGGCGGAATATCTTATGCAAAAGAAATATTGGAAAGAGCATTGGGAAATCAGAAAGCCTTGGATGTTATAAACAGATTGACTGCTTCTTTGCAGGTAAGGCCTTTTGATTTTGTAAGAAAGGCAGATCCGGCTCAACTTCTGAATTTTATACAAGGTGAGCACCCGCAGACTATTGCATTGATTTTATCTTATTTAAAACCGCAGCAAGCATCTGCAATATTATCTGCCCTTCCACAGGAAAAACAAGCCGATGTGACCAGAAGGATTGCTATGATGGATAGAACTTCTCCTGAAATAATAAAAGAGATAGAAATGGTTTTGGAGAAAAAATTATCTTCTATGATAAGCCAGGATTACACCGTAGCTGGAGGAATACAGTCTGTTGTTGACATACTGAATTCAGTGGATAGAGGGACAGAAAAGAATATTATGGAAACACTGGAGCTTCAGGATGTAGATTTAGCTGAGCAAATCAAAAAGAGAATGTTTGTATTTGAAGATATCATCACCTTGGATAACAGATCAATTCAAAGGGTTATCAGGGAAGTTGAGAATGGAGATTGGGCTCTTGCATTAAAGAGTTCCAGCGAAGAAGTATCGAGGACAGTTTTCTCAAATATGTCAAAACGATTGGCAGAGATGATAAAGGAAGACATGGAATTTATGGGCCCTGTTAGGTTGAGAGATGTAGAGGAGGCACAACAAAAGATTGTAAATATTATCAGAAAGCTTGAGGACACAGGAGAAATTGTAATATCAAGAGGCGGAGGCGATGAAATAATTGTATAGGATATACAAATCTGAAAAAGTCAGCATCGGCACGCCAAAGCCGCTGGTAAACAAGAGTGATGATATATATATCAACCCTATTAAGGAAAATATGATTACCAATGATACAAATCCAAGTGATGAGTACGATAATATTATAAGGAACGCCCGGCAAATGTACGCAAGCATAATTGAAGATGCAAATAACGAAGCAAAAAAAATTGTTGAACAAGGCTATGCTGAGATAGAAGAACTTAAAAAAGAAGCATTAGAAGACGCATACGGGCAAGGTTTTGATAAAGGCTATAAAGAAGCGAAAGAGGAAACTCAGGCTGTTATTGAAGAAGCAAAAATTATAAGGGATTATCTTGATGAGAGAAAAGGCTATATATATAGAGAAGCAGAGCAAGAAGTCGTTCAAATAATATTGGACTTATCAAGAAAGATAATTGGCGATGAAATACAGCAAAATAAGGATTTGATCATATCTCAAATTAGGCTGGCATTAGAAAAATGCACATATAAAAACAAGGCCACAATCAAGGTAAGCAGTGAAGATTACCCAAATGTACTTGTAAATAAAGGCGTTATTGAATCATTAGTTGAGGGTGTTTCAGAGGTAGAAATTATTGAAGATAAGTTTTTAAAGAAAGGTGATTGCTTAGTAGATACGCCGTCTGGAGAAGTTAATTCCAGCATAGATCTACAGCTTGAACAATTAAAAAAAGCCTTTGAATTTGCGCTGAGGAATGAGTGGTAGATTTGACCAAGCTTGATTTATCAAAATACAAAAAAATTATTGAAACAAAAGACTTTGTAAGATATAGCGGAAGAGTATCCCAGGTCATAGGACTTACCATTGAGTCAATAGGACCTGCCGTAAATTTAAATGAACTTTGTGAAATAATCAATATAAAAGATAACTGCCCTGTTTTGGCGGAGGTTGTAGGTTTTAAAGGAAATATTGTAAGTTTGATGCCTTTGGGATCCTTAGATGGAATAGGACCCGGAAGCCAGGTTGTAGCAACAGGGAAAAGCATGCATGTTCCTGTCGGCAATGGTTTATTAGGACGGGTTCTTGATGGATTAGGGCAACCCATAGATGGGAAAGGCACTATTGGAACCAGTACATTATACCCCATATACAATGATCCGCCGGATCCCCTGCAAAGGAAAATGATTAAAACTCCTTTGGCTTCCGGTATAAAAGCAATAGATGGATTATTAACTATTGGAAGAGGGCAAAGGGTAGGGATATTTGCCGGAAGCGGTGTAGGAAAAAGCACTCTCATTGGTATGCTTGCAAGAAATACGACTGCCGACATTAATGTCATTTGCTTGATCGGTGAAAGGGGCAGAGAAGTCAATGAATTCATTGAAAACGATCTGCAAAAAGACGGACTGCAAAGATCCGTAGTTGTTGTTGCTACTTCCGATCAGCCTGCCTTAATAAGATTGAAAGCAGCCTATGTTGCAACTACTATAGCTGAATATTTCAGAAATCAAGGCAAAGATGTTATGCTTATGATGGACTCCTTGACAAGGTTTGCTATGGCTCAAAGGGAAGTCGGTCTATCTATAGGAGAACCTCCCGTATCCAGGGGCTTTACTCCATCTGTATTTTCAGTGCTTCCTAAGCTTTTGGAGAGGACAGGAACTTCAAGTAAAGGCTCGATTACGGCTTTTTATAGCGTATTAGTTGACGGAGATGACATGAATGAACCAATAACAGACACAGTACGCGGAATATTAGATGGGCATATTGTGCTGTCCAGGGCTCTTGCAAGTAAAAATCATTATCCTTCTATTGATGTATTAGGAAGCATCAGCAGATTGATGCCAAATATAATATCAGATCGCCATAAAGAATTAGCAAGTGAAATTAAAAGGATACTATCTATATATAAAGATTCGGAAGACTTAATAAATATAGGGGCATATCAGAGGGGGAGCAATAAAAAAATTGATCACGCCATAGAAAAAATTGATGGTATAAACCAGTTCTTGACTCAGCCTACACAAGAAAATGTAGGATTTGAAACTTCTATTGATATGTTGGAGAGTATTATATGTTAGGTGATGATATAGTCTATGTATAAATTTAAGTTTCAGAAGGTTTTGGAGTATCGTAAAAGTATAGAAGATCAAAAGAAAAATACATTGAGTCTTTATAATAAGAGATATTTAAATGCCAAAGAAGATCTAGACAACTTAAATCACAGCTTGCAGTACAGCAATGATATGCTGGAGCAGCATGTAAACAGCGGTGTAAGCATTAATGAATTGAGAAGCATGCATGAGGAACAGAAATATTATAGAGAAGGCATAAGGAATAAAACAAAAGTGCTCATCAAAGCAGAGGAAGATATAAAACAAGGCAGATACGAATTGATGAAAGCTATGCAGAATAAGAAGACTATGGAGAGATTAAAAGAAATATATTACGATGAGTATCAATACGATGAGCAGCGTAAATTTGAAAAGCATATAGAAGAAATCATATCCTTTAAAGAATGTGATAAATAACGGAGGTAAGGAAATGCAGCAGGCTGAGACAAAAAAGAATCTGAAGAGTACAAGCAAAAATTCGAGGCTGCAAAACTTCTTTCTTATATTAATAATAATTTTTCTGACTGCGGTAATCGTTATCGGAGGGATATTATTTTTTGATATCGGGGGCGCAAAACCCATGTTATTGAGGAAGCTTTCGGCATTGCCTTTGCTTGGAAATGTAATAAAGCCCATTGCTGAAAATAAAACTCCGCAAGAGATTGAGTTGGAGCTATTGGAGGCCAAGAAAAATGATATAGATATCAGGGTTAAACAGCTCGATGAGAAGGGAAAAGCCCTTGAAGAAAGAGAAAAAGCCATAGAAACCAAAGAAGAGCTGCTGGCTGAAAAAGAAGCTCAATTAAATGATAGACTGGATAAATTAAATACCAGTTTGAGCAGCATCATGGAACAGGTTGAATATTTAGAAAAAATGGAATCATCAAAGGCTATGCAGATATTATCCAACATGGAGAGCAGAAGTAAAGTAGTCCAGATACTAAGAAATATGAAGAAAGAAAAGAGCAGCTCTATATTGATGCTGATGGACCCTCTGCAAGCGGCTCAAATATTAGAAGAAATAGCTAAACCCGAGACCTCTGACATATTGAATGATTGATTTATATAATGCGAAAGGAGGTGATAATATTGAATTACGTGGAATTGATGAGTTTTACTAAGGGCGGGCTCAATGGTTTTAAAGCAGATTTAAAGCCTAATTCAACCTCTGGCAGCTCTGGCTACGGTCGAATCATGGAGAAAGCCATCATGCGGAGAGAGAATAAAGAAGTGCTTAAAGACATGGATAAACCTAAAAGCCAGCTTGATTTCAAATCAATGAGCAAAGAAACTGTGGTGAACCAGCGGACGGTCGATGAGGAAGGCATCAAGCCTGAAAACTTGAAAGATGCAGTACCGTTAGAAAGCTTGCTGGAAGATGGAAATGAGGATGTAGAAAAAAGTGAAGCAGAATCTCTATTAGCAATGCTTTCAGGGATGTTAAACCTTAGTACGCAGGATATAGAAAATATTGGACATATTCTGAGAGATTCATTAAGCGGTGCTGAAAGCGGTAAAACCTTTAAGGCTTCAGCGATAGACGACATTCGTAATCTTCTTCAAGAAAATACTATGCTGAGCAAAGACGAAATAGAAAATGCAATTGGACAGCTGGAAATCGGGAAGCATAAGTTTATTGCAGCCCAAAATGCGATGGAAGAATCAGACCCGGACAAGCCCCAATTAAAAAAGATTGATGGATTGACCGAGGGCAAAGAGATACATAAGTTAACATCGACTGATTCGCCAGTCCGGGCTTCTAAAGTTCCGGCATCTGCAAAAGCAGAAGCAAAAGAGCCCTTGCTGGCTACCGAGGTGACGGATAATGGCGGTGCAAGTGATAAAGTTGATAATCATGAGCAAAAAGATAGGAGCAGCCATGAGGAGCCAAAAATTATTGCGGACCGAGTGATAAAAAGGCCTGAATTTGTAGAAATACTCAGTTCGAAAAACAAAACAAATGCAGCTTTGGGTATTGAATATATTGGGGCTGATGAGAAAAATCATAAGATCGCAGATGATATAAAGCCTGCTGCGAAGAACCTTGAATATCTGGGAAGGCCGCAAAGCATAAGTAAAGAAGAGCTCTTAAGTCAAATTGCTGAAAAATATAAAGTGGTTCATACTCAAGATGCATCAGAAATAAGAATCCAATTGAAGCCTGATTCCTTAGGAAAGCTGACCATCCGTTTAATAATGGAAAAAGGAGAAATGACAGCAAAGTTTATTGCAGACAATCACAGTGTAAAGGAAGTTATTGAGTCTAATTTCTCTGAACTGAGGGATGCTCTGAGTCAAAAAGGCATCAATATTCAAAACCTCAGTGTATCAGTAGGACAGCAGGGTAAATGGCAGTATGAAAATCAGAATTTTAAAGCATGGAAAAATAATATAAAAAGAAGCCAATACATTGAAAGCAGTGACTTGGAGGCGGCAGCAAGCGTTTTAGACTATGACAATCCTTATAACGTAAGCGACGGACTTGTAGATATAAAGGTTTAGGAGGTGGAACAAATGGGAGTAAACGGTGTAACCAATATAGCGGGGACAGCTAATAGCAAAGTAAAAGAATTTAATGATTCATTGAATAAAGATGCCTTCTTAAATTTGCTGGTTACCCAGCTGAGATACCAAAACCCGTTGGAGCCGATGGATGATAAGGAATTTATATCACAAATGGCCCAATTTTCAAGCCTTGAGCAGGCTCAGAACACAAACAAAATTACAAAATTAAATTCAGCCTATAATATGGTTGGAAAAATTATTACTGCAACTATAAGTGATGAGACGGGAAATTTGAAAGATATTGCGGGGATTGTTGATAGCGTGAGAGTCAAGGGCAACGAGGCTTATTTGGTAGTAGATTCAAAAGAAGTTCCTTATGAATCTGTCAATGAGGTCACAGATGTCATTACCTCTGTCGAACAAAATCAGCTGATGCTCCAAAATATTCGCTTTAGTATGGCTTATAGCATGCTTGGAAAAAATATTAAAGCCAAGCAGGACAAAGTTGAAATTGAAGGCAAAGTAGAAGGCCTAAAGAGCGTAAACGGAAGCATTAAACTGATCGTCGGCGAATATGAGCTATCTTTGGAAGAAATATATGAGGTCAGATAAAAACCTGCTGAGGTGATACTATGAACGATTTTAAGGTAAATATAAACCAGAATATTATAGCCATTCCAAAGGCCAATAGGATCAATATTCTGGACAAGCCAAGGGCTCACGGAAACAGCAGCTTTGAAACAATACTTGAAGGACAGATCAAGCAACAAGAACGTATTAAATTTTCAAAACATGCTCAGGAGAGATTGATTGCACGAAATGTGGAATTAACTGAGGAAGACATAGCAAATATAGATAAGGCAGTAGAGAAAGCTGCAAGAAAAGGTATAAAGGATACCTTGATACTCCTTGGCAATACCGCATTGATAGCCAATGTGCGGAGCAAGACAATAATAACGGCAGCAACTGAGGATACTTTAAAGGATAACATATTTACCAATATTGATGGAGCTATAATCATATAAGCCGGACCTTTTAAAGGAGGCTTATCCCTTCTGAATGACAGATGAAGGGGAAGAAAGCATAAATAGGAGGTCGATTATACTATGATGAGATCAATGTTTTCAGGTGTATCGGGTCTTAGAGCCCATCAGCTGAAAATGGACGTTATAGGCAATAACATTGCCAATGTCAATACTGTTGGCTATAAGGGCCAGAGGGCTACTTTCCAGGAGGTATTCAGCCAGACCATCAAAGGCGCAAGCTCTCCCCAGCTGGGAAGGGGCGGTACAAATCCGCAGCAAGTAGGTTTGGGTATTTCTCTTTCATCCATTGATACCTTCCATATCAGAGGATCTGCTATGAGAACGGATAACCCAAGCGATCTGGCTATTAATGGAGATGGATTCTTTATATTGTCAAACAGCAGTGACTTTTTAAGCAGGACCTATACCAGAGCAGGCAATTTTACTCTGGATGAGGACGGTAATTTGGTTGCTTCAAATGGCTATAGAGTATTGGGCTATATGGAGGATGAAGGCAAAAACCCTGCCCCCGACGGCTCTACGGTATTGAAGGGAGTTATGGAAGGCCTGGTGATATCCAAGTCCAAGTCCTTCCCTGCTAAGTCAACAGATAGGGCAACCATGGCAGGCAATCTGGATAATAACCTGAAAAGGGTGCCAAAAGATAAACCCGATCCTGCAGACCCTACAGATCCTACAAAGAATATTAAACTCAGCCCTGCCGAGTTTATAGACATTGCAGCTGATCAAACGTTGGAATTTAGCGGTGGTGTTAAATTCAGAGAGACTACCTCTGTATTTTATGACAGCTTAGGCGGGGAGCATAAGGTTAAGTTTACTTTTGTACGCGGAGTTAATAAAGAGACTGCTGGTACCGCTAAAGGATCTGCACCGGCAAATGCTGCCGGAGACCATGAATGGGTTGTTATAGTACAGAACCTTGAGGATAAAACTTATTGGAACGAGACTACTAAAAGTTGGGAAGCCGTTTCTCCGACTACGCCATTAGCCAATATAATGGTTCCAATTGAATTTGATTCTAAAGGGGAAATAACTACGAATCCGGCTAAGAGCACAGTGGATAAGCTGAGCTTTACGATGCAGGGCAAGAATGGTGCAGGATCTTTTGATGTAGATGTAAATTTTGAAGGCTTGACCCAGTTTGCCAATGAATCAACCGCTTCAATAACCAACAAAAGCGGATATAAGCAAGGCTATCTTGATACCTTCAGCATCGGGCCATCAGGCGAAATAACTGGAATTTTTACAAACGGACAAAGCAGGATAATAGGACAAGTTGCTCTTGCGGGGTTCAAAAACCCTGCCGGCTTAGAAAAAATCGCGGAAAATATGTATCAGGTTTCCTCCAACTCCGGCGAAGCCATATACGGGCTCCCCGGCAGCGGCGGCTTAGGGGCTTTGAACCCGGGCACCTTGGAAATGTCTAATGTTGATATATCCAGGGAATTCACGGAAATGATCAGTACGCAAAGAGGCTTCCAGGCCAATTCACGAATTATTACTACCTCCGATGAAATGCTCCAGGAGCTAGTAAATATGAAGAGATGATGCGGTATAGTCCCTGGGCTTTGCCCAGGGACTATATAAAAGGATGTGAATGAATGATTAAAGTGACAAGATTGAATGGAAAAGAGTACTATATAAATTTTGATCTTATTGAAACTATCGAAGAAACGCCAGATACGGTAATAACTTTGAGAGACGGGAAAAAATATGTGGTCCTGGAAAATGTAGAAGAGATCATACAAAGAATTATTGATTTCAAAAGAAAAGTATTTACAAATGAAAATATATTAATAAAAGATTAAGCTTGAAAAGAGGTGCAGATTATTGGACATAGCATCCTTTGCCGGTTTGGGTCTCGGACTATTTTGTATAGTGTTTACAATAATGGGCAGTGGAAATCTAATGGGGTACATAGATTTTTATTCTGTAATAGTAACCTTTGGCGGTACATTAGCCACTGTGGTTTTTGCCTTTCCCTTCGATAGCCTTAAGGAAGCCATGAAATCGGTAAAGTACGTTTTTATTTATAAGCAAAAAGATTCGGATGACATAATAAAATCTATAATCGATTTAGCAAATATAGCAAGAAAAGAGGGCTTGCTTGCTTTGGAGGAAGCTGCTATGCAGCTGAAGGATGAATTCTTGCAAAAAGGCATTATGCTGATTGTAGATGGTACAGATCCCGAATTGGTAAGGAACATCCTAGAGACCGAATTAGCTTTTATTGAGGACAGGCATAAAGGAAATCAAAGTGTTTTTGAAACCATGGGAGCTTTGGGACCGGGCTTCGGAATGATAGGAACATTGATAGGCTTGATCAATATGCTGGCAAATCTCAAGGATCCTTCTTCAGTCGGACCTAATATGGCAGTAGCGATTGTTACCACTTTTTATGGATCTATGATAGCTAATTTATTTTGCACTCCGGTAACAAATAAATTAAAAATTCGAAGCTCACAAGAAATTCTCATAAAAGAAGTCATGCTTGAAGGCATGCTTTCTATTCAGGCCGGTGAGAATCCAAGGATAATAGAAGAAAAACTGAAGGCCTTTTTATCTCCGAGAATAAGAAAGAATCTGAAGGATACGAAAGAGCAAAATGAAGGAGTAGAATAAAATATGGCAAGAAGAAAAACAGAGGATATTAAAAAAGGTGCTCCGGAATGGATGTCCACGTATGGAGATCTGGTAACTTTACTGCTATGTTTTTTTGTTCTGCTATTTTCTTTTTCAACCATTGATAATAACAAGTTTAAAGCTATTATACAGTCTATGCAAGGCTCATTGGGAGTTTTGGATTCCGGTACTGTTGTCAAAATGGAGCCTTTAATCAACACCTTTCCTGGAGACACAGATGCTGAGGAAGAAGAGTTTAAAAAAATAAATGAACAGGTGAATGATTTTATCAGAGAAAACAATTTAGAAAAAAGTGTTACTCTTATACTTGATGAAAGGGGCCTTCTGATAAGATTATTGGATGCTACACTATTTGATTCCGGTAGAGCCGAGATCAAGAATGAAGCAAAATATATCATAGAAAAGATATCGGATGTGATAAAGGAAAGCGGTAAAAGTATTAGGATCGAGGGACATACGGATAATGTCCCTATCAATACCGGTAAATATCCTTCAAATTGGGAGCTTTCTACAGCGAGAGCCGTCAATGTGCTTAAATACCTGATAGAATTGAAGGATATAGAGCCTTGGAGGCTATCGGCCGTAGGATACGGAGAGTACCATCCCATCGATACAAATGATGCAGCAGACGGCAGACAAAAAAATAGAAGAGTAGATATTATGATATTAAAAACAGAAACGAATGGCATAGGACCTGACCAATAACAGAATGGAGGGTTGACGTTGGAAAACAAAAAAACGCTGCTCATAATAGTTATAGCATTATTGATATTTATTATTATTGCTTCTGGGTTCGGGTTATATTTTATCATTAATGGTAACGCAGAAAAAGAAGATATGCTGAAAGTTGATAAAAAAATTATAATGTATTCTTTTGAAGATTCATTTATAAGCAATGTAAAGGATAGTAAAAGAATATTGAAAATCACCATAAAGGTAGAGCTTGCAAATTCAAAAATAGAAGATATTATTACGGCTAGAAACCCGGAGATAAGAAATGAAATAAATTTGATACTGCGGGAGAAAACCGAAGAAGCTTTGAGCGGATCGGAAGGCCAGCTCAAGCTTCAGACGGAAATATTAGAAGCTTTAAGAAAGCTGCTTAAAACAGAGAAAATATTGAATGTATATTTTGATGAATTCATAATTAATTAGCAGGAGGTGACAGCATTTGACTGAGGTATTGTCTCAAGGTGAAATTGATGCTCTGCTAAATGCATTAAAAACCGGAGAACTAGACGTAATGGAGATTTCAGACGAGAAGGAAGAAAAAAAAGTAAGAACATATGATTTTAAGATACCTAATAAATTTGCCAAGGATCAGTTTAGAACCTTACAGATGATACATGACAATTTTTCCAGACTTTTACAGACATATTTATCCGGTTATTTAAGATCTTTAGTCCAGATAGAGGTTGTATCAGTAGATCAGCTTACTTATTATGAGTTTAGTAATTCTATGCCGAATCCTTCTACGCTGGGTATAGTTGATTTCCTTCCCCTGAGCGGTTCGATATTGATGGAGATTAGTCCGAGTGTGACTTTTGCTATGATAGAAAGGATACTTGGAGGAACCGGGCAGGCCTATGAGAAAAATCGAGTTTTTACAGAAATAGAGCTTACTCTTATGGAAAAGATTATAAATCAGATTTTAAATTTGTATAAGGAGCCATGGAAGAATGTATCTGAGATAAAGCCTAAGCTAAAAAAAATCGAGACCAATACACAATTCGCCCAGGTAATGTCGCCAAATGAAACAATAGCTTTAATAACATTAAATGTAAAAATCGGGGCAGTTGAAGGAGCTATGCATATATGCATACCGCATATTGTAATAGAGCCTATAATCGAAAAGTTAAGTACAAAATTTTGGTTTTCAGGAGTGACAAAGGATATTTCAGTCAATGAAATACATAATTTGGAACGAAGGATTGAAAATACATTTTTGCCGCTGAATGTCGTGCTTGGGAAGTCTTTTTTGAATGTTAAGGATGTTTTAAATCTGCAAATTGGGGATGTCATTCTGCTGGATAAATCTTCAAATGAGGAACTGGAAGTTTTTGTTGGCAACAGATTGAAATATTATTGTTATCCGGGTTTGAAAAAGAATAAAGTTGCGGTAAAGATTACAAGAATTGAAAAAAAGGGGGATGAGGCAGATGAGTGATATGCTTTCACAAGAAGAAATAGATGCGTTATTAAAAGGAAACAACGAAGATAATTCCCCTCTTACACCGGAGGAAATTGATGCTTTAGGGGAAATCGGCAATATTAGTATGGGCACTTCGGCAACAACTTTATTCACTCTATTAAATAACAAAGTTACTATTACTACTCCCAAGGTAAGCGTGATGACCTGGGATGAATTAGTGAGGCAATATCCGCTCCCTTACGTAGGAGTAGAGGTTAAGTACACTGAAGGCTTCAGGGGTACTAATCTGCTGATATTGAAAGAAGATGATGTTAAAACCATTACTGATCTTATGATGGGCGGCGATGGACATAATATAGCCGGAGATATCAGCGATCTGCACTTGAGCGCCATTGGTGAGGCTATGAATCAGATGATAGGTTCATCATCAACCTCATTATCCAGCATGTTCAATATGAGCATTAATATTTCTCCTCCAAAAGCATTTTCAATGAGCTTTAAAGATTCAAAGCCGATGAATTTCAGCTTTAATGATTCCATTGTAAGAGTGGCTTTTAAAATGGAAGTGGAAGGTATTCTGAATAGCGAGATAATGCAATTGATTCCTGTCGATTTTGCAAAGCAGATGGTGAAAGAGCTGCTGCATCCGTCGTCCAATGAATCACAGGGAAAAAAGACTAAAAAGAAGGAAATACCAGATGAAAGTCGAATAGTAGATAGAAGTATTCCCCAAGATGTGACGCATGAGGTGATTGGGAATAAACCCGATAAAAATTCAATAAATGTTCAGCCTGTTCAATTTGAAGCTTTTGATCAAGATAACAATATTGGTGATAAAGAAAATATTGATTTAATAATGGATGTTCCTCTTGAAATTACTGTCGAATTAGGCCGAACAAAAAGGCTGATAAAGGATATCTTAGAGTTTGGTCCGGGAACAGTTGTTGAGCTTGACAGGCTAGCTGGAGAACCGGTAGATGTTATTGTGAATGGAAAGTTTATTGCAAAAGCAGAAGTAGTAGTTATCGATGAAAGCTTTGGAGTACGAATAACCGACATTATCAGTCCTAATAAAAGGCTGAAGAAATCATAAAAACTATATTAGCATTAACTAGGAGGATTTAAAATGGCAAATGGGATATTAATTGTAGATGATGCTGCATTTATGAGAATGATGATAAAGGATGTTTTGTCTAAGAATGGTTTTTTAATAGCCGGGGAGGCTGAAAATGGTGCCAAGGCTGTAGAGAAATATAAGGAGTGCAATCCGGAACTGGTGATTATGGATATTACAATGCCGGAGGTAGACGGGATTCAAGCTGTGAAAGAGATAAAAAATATAAATCCCTCAGCAAAAATTATAATGTGTTCAGCTATGGGCCAGCAGGCTATGGTCATAGAGGCCATTCAAGCCGGTGCAAAGGATTTCATTGTTAAGCCTTTCCAGGCGGAAAGAATAATTGAAGCGGTGAAGAAGGTATTGGGTTAGAATTATGAATGCCTATAATGAAACAAGTGTGTTTATGGGTTTTTTTAAGCTAATTTTTATTTTAATAATTTTCTTGATGATTTTGGGTTTAAGCTATTACTTTACCAAATTTATTGGGAAAAAGTTTACTGGCAAGAATAGGCTGATGAAGCATATTGAGACACTCCCCTTTGGAAATGATAAAAACCTGCACATTGTACAGATTTGCGGCGAATTTTATTTAATATCAAGCTCTCAGCGGGGCGTATGCTTATTGGAGAAATTATCAAGTGATTTATTGTCATCTTTTGATATGGACCGGAATTCTGAGTCTATTGATTTTGACAATTGTTTAGATGATAGCTATGAGAATATTGACGTATACAAAAATAGGTATAGTATTAAGCAAAACCTTGAGAAGCTTAAAAACATTGCTAAAAGGAATAAAACTGATGAATAGAAAAAATTTTAAGAAAATAATATTTTTGATAGTAATTTTATTGCTTATAAGCAGCAGCATACATGCCGAACCTACATTTCCTATACCTAACATTGATTTCAATGTAAAGGCAGCGGAATCACCCCAAGAAGTAGCTTTAAGCTTGCAAATATTATTCATTCTTACAGTTTTATCATTGGCCCCTTCTCTGTTGATAATGGTGACTTCGTTTACCAGGATAATCATTGTATTATCCTTTACAAGAAGTGCAATAGGGACTCAGCAAATGCCGCCTAACCAGGTATTGATAGGACTTGCGCTATTCCTTACACTTTTTATTATGTCTCCGGTTGTTACAGAGATCAATGAAACTGCGATAAAGCCATTTACAGAGGAGAAGATCAGCCAAGAGGTTGCAATTAAAAATGCTATAGAGCCTGTAAGGGATTTTATGTTTAAGTATACTAGAGAAAAAGATCTGGCTTTATTTTTAAAGCTTGGGCAAATGGACAGTTTAATGAAGCTGGAGGATATACCTACTAAAGTATTAATTCCTTCTTTCATTATAAGTGAATTAAAGACAGCTTTCCAGATCGGCTTTTTCCTGTATATACCTTTTTTAATTATCGATATGGTTGTTGCCAGTACACTTATGTCAATGGGTATGATGATGTTGCCCCCTGTTATGATTTCTATGCCGTTTAAAATATTGCTGTTTATTATGGTAGACGGATGGAATTTGATAGTAAAATCTTTGTTATTAGGTTTTTAGCTAAAGAGGTGTTTTTATGGAACAAAGCATCGTAATGGATGTAGCACAAAGAGCTATTACTGTGGCAATAATGATATCTGCACCAATTTTAGGTTTAGGTTTAATAGTGGGACTGCTGATCAGTATTATACAAGCTACAACACAAATACAAGAACCGACGTTATCCTTTATACCAAAGCTAGTTACTATTTTTATCGCACTCATTATATTTGGCCCCTGGATGGGAAATATGATAACAGAATTTACCATAAGCCTATTTGAAAATATCCATACTTTTATAAGGTAGAAATATGAACGAAATAACAGATTTATTTATAAATAAATTTCTTATATATCTTTTAGTGTTTGTGAGGATGACTTCATTATTTGTAATAAGTCCAGTATTCGGAAGGCAGAACATGCCTTCTTATTTAAAAGTCGGACTGGCTGTATTTTCTACTTTTACGATTGCTCCCCTATTTGGAAACATTGTAATAGAATATACCAACCTTATTGATTTCAGCATCATTGTTTTTAAAGAGTTTCTTGTGGGGATTATTATTGGATTTGTCAGCTATATGGTATTTGCAGCTATGTTTGTTGCAGGACAAATGATTGATGCGCAAATTGGATTTGGAATGGTCAACGTGCTGGACCCCCAAAGCAATATTCAAGTCCCTCTTGTAGGAAATTTCTTATATATATTTGCCATCTTAATTTTTTTACTTGTTGACGGACATCATATTTTATTTTCTGCTCTGGTTAAAAGTTATAATGTTGTGCCAATAAACGGTTTTTTATTTACCGAAAGCCTTATAAATAATCTTGTTGCAGTGTTTGTTGAAACGTTTTCCATTGCTTTAAAGATTGGGTTTCCAATTATTGCAGCTGTTTTGATATCTGAGGTTGCTCTGGGTATATTATCTAGAACTGTTCCTCAAATGAATGTATTCATAGTCGGTTTGCCTATGAAAATTGCTTTGGGACTTTTGGCATTATTGCTTATTATGCCAGGCTTTTCAAACACTTTAGATTATTTGTTTGAGCATATGTTTGCTTACATTAGCATTATTATTCAGAGCATGACTAAAGGATGATTGATTTGCGCAGATTCGTTATAAATCTTACTCTTTTCTCGGAGGAAAAAACTGAGAAGGCCACGCCTAAAAGGAGGAGAGAGGCACGGGAAAAAGGGCAAGTAGCTAAAAGCAGGGAAGTAGTTTCGGCTGTTTTGTTATTGTTAATGTTCTGGTGTATTAAAAAACTATCAGGATTTATATATGATAATTTAGCTTTTATCATGAACAAATTCCTAACTATATTCAGCAATGTCAATGGGCTGTATGAAGCAAAAAATTTGCATAATATTTTTATTCAATCGGTATGGGCTTTTATGATAATCATCTTTCCTATATTAGGAGTAGCTGCATTGGCATCGCTTATAGCAAATTATTTACAGGTTGGTTTTATTTTTTCTTTTAAACCGCTGACACCAAATTTTAATAAGCTTAATCCTTTAGAAGGAATTAAGAGAGTGTTTTCTAAAAACTCTCTGGTAGAATTGATTAAAGCATCTTTGAAAATATTGTTGATCGGTTATTTCATATATGATTTTTTAAGAGATAATTATTTGATGATTTCTAAATTGATATATATGGATATAAATTCTTCCGTAAGCTTTATAGGAAATGCGATAATTACAATAGGGATGAGAGCATCCGCAGTGTTGCTGGTTTTAGCAGTATTTGATTATTGTTATCAATTATGGGATTTTGAGAAGAACCTTAAAATGTCGAAACAAGAAATTAAGGAAGAATACAAGCAGGTTGAAGGTAATCCTCAAATCAAATCAAAGATAAAAGAAAAGCAACGGCAATTATCCCTAAGAAGAATGATGGCAGAGATACCTAAAGCGGATGTGATAATCACAAATCCCACTCATTATGCAATAGCAATAAGATATGATTCAGAAATTTCTGATGCTCCTATTGTTATAGCTAAGGGAAAAGATTTAATTGCGCATAGAATAAAGGATGCGGCTAAGCAGTCCAATGTGCCTGTTGTTGAAAATAAGCCTTTAGCTCAAGCATTATATAAGACAACAGAGATTGGCCAGCAAATACCTGTTGAGATGTACCAGGCCGTTGCTGAGCTATTGGCATTTGTATATAGTTTAAAAAATAAGTAGGAGGAAAACAGCTTTGTTTAAATTTGGAGATATAATAGTTGCCATAGCGGTGATTGCGATTGTATTATTGATTATCGTTCCCATACCTACTTTTTTGATGGATTTATTGCTGACAATAAATATTTCCTTGTCTCTTATTATTTTAATAATAGCGATGTATATAAAGGAACCTCTGCAATTTTCTATTTTCCCTTCATTGCTCTTAATAACAACCTTATTTAGATTGTCATTAAATATTTCTTCAACCAGATTGATTCTGGGAAGCGCTGATGCAGGGAACGTTATTGAAGCTTTTGGTAATTTTGTTATAGGAAGCAACTCTATAGTTGGCATAATAATATACCTTATTATTGTAGTTATTCAGTTTATGGTAATAACAAAGGGTGCTGAAAGGGTTGCCGAGGTATCAGCCAGATTTACCCTGGATGCTATGCCCGGAAAACAGATGGCAATAGATGCGGATCTAAATTCCGGTTTGATCAGTGAGGGTGAAGCTAAAGATAGAAGAAAGAAGGTTCAAAGAGAAGCTGATTTCTATGGCGCCATGGATGGAGCGAGCAAATTTGTAAAGGGAGACGCAATAGCAGGTATAATCATTACTATAATCAATATTTCTGCCGGCTTTGCAATCGGCATGCTTCAAAAAGGCATGGAAATGACAGAGGCGGCAGCAATCTATACCAACCTTACTGTTGGTGATGGTTTAGTCAGTCAGATACCTGCTCTTTTGATCTCTACAGCTACAGGTATAATCGTTACAAGAGCCGCATCAGAGTCAAACCTTGGAAATGAGATGATCAAGCAGTTGTTTTCCCAACCGAGGGCGCTCTATATTGCCAGCGGAGTATTGATTTTATTAGCTTTTACAGGGTTGCCCCCTTTACCTAATATAATGCTTTCCGGATTGTTGTCCTTTATGGCTTACACCCTGCAGAAAACTATAAAAGAAGCTGAGCTTGAACAGGAGATAAAAGATCAGGGCAATG
The DNA here is from genome assembly GCF_058315355.1 of Lutispora sp. QWL-02. Lineage (NCBI taxonomy): Bacteria > Bacillati > Bacillota > Clostridia > Lutisporales > Lutisporaceae > Lutispora > Lutispora sp. QWL-02. The sequence continues at coordinate 2,804,131 of NZ_CM177762.1, read as the reverse complement.
AAGCAGATGAAATCAGAAAACCTGAAAATGTAATGTCATTATTGCAGGTGGATCCGATTGAATTGGAATTTGGATATGGTATATTGCCTCTTGTCGATGCAAACCAAGGCGGCGATTTGCTTGATAGACTTGTCATGATAAGAAGGCAATGTGCTTTAGACCTGGGAATAGTAGTTCCAATCATAAGGCTTAGAGATAATATTCAATTGAAGCCAAATGAATATGTAATAAAAATAAAGGGTACAGACGTAGCAAATGGAGAAATAATGTTTGATAACTATCTGGCTATGAATCCCGGTACCGCTGAAGGCGATTTAGATGGCATAAAGACAGTAGAGCCTGCCTTTGGCTTGCCGGCTGTATGGATTAATGAAAGCCAAAGGGAAAAAGCGGAAATGATGGGTTATACCGTTGTGGATCCCCCATCGATTATTGCTACCCATTTAACAGAGGTGATTAAAGCTCATTCGGCAGAATTGTTAGGTAGACAGGATGTACAAAAGCTTTTAGATAATATAAAAGAATCTTATCCGGCTTTGGTAGATGAAGTATTGCCTAAGATACTAAGCCTTGGAGAAATTCATAAAGTACTGACCAATTTACTGAAGGAGAATATATCAATAAGAGATTTGGTCACTATAATGGAGGCTTTGGCAGATTACGGAGTTCTGACAAAAGATACAGATATGCTAACGGAATATGTAAGACAATCTATGAGCAGGGCAATAACAAAAAGGTTTATAAATAACAAAAAAGTAAAAGTTATAACTCTGGCTCAGGAACTGGAACAGACTATTATCGATTCTGTTCAGCAGACGGATTATGGTTCATATATATCTATTGATCCTCAAGCAACGCAAAGCATCGCAGCAAGTCTAATGAAAGAAATACAAAAATTTATGTCCATAGGAGAGCAGCCATTGATATTGACGTCGCCAATGGTGAGAATGTATTTTAAAAGGATAGCCGAAGGAGTTGCTCCAGGCCTTATAGTATTATCTTATAATGAAATAGATCCTTCAATTGAAGTTCAATCTATTGGGATGGTGAGTATTTAATGAAAGTTAAAAGGTATATTGGAGATACAGCACAAGAAGCTTTGCAAAAAGTTAGAACTGAATTAGGCAAAGATGCTGTTATTATCAACACCAGGAAAATAAAAAAAAGAGGAATTAAAGGCCTATTCTCCAAACCTATTATTGAAGTAGTTGCAGCTGTTGATGATTATGAAAGAAGCAGCCCGAACGAAAGAAAGGATATTAAGGAATACAGCTCAAGCCTTAAAAGTGAGAGCTTAGTGAACAGGCCGGGATCTTTTAAAGAAAGCATGGACAGTGCGAAGGGCTCATATCTAAGCAATAGCACTGAAGCAAAAACCATGGAGCAAGAATTTAATGAAATAAAGAGCATGTTGAACAAGGTATATAAAGTAATAAAGCTGGATGAAGACAGTATATCAGACATTGCCAAGCAATATATCCTGAGATTAAGGAATGCAGAAGTCGATGAAGAAATTATAGAAAAACTTAAGGATAAAATTGAAAAATTGACAATGGATTTACAAAGCGATGAAGACTTTATAAGGAATTTTATCTATAATACATTATTGGACCTTATCGCCTTAGAAAATGAAGGTGCTGACACAGAACCTAAAAAGGTTGCTGTCTTCATAGGGCCTACCGGTGTAGGAAAAACCACGACAATGGCAAAGCTGGCGGCGCTATATACATTAACGAAAAAGAAAAGGGTAGGCTTTATTACTTCTGATACATATAGGATTGCCGCAGTTGAGCAGCTAAGAACTTATAGCGATATAATAGGGATTCCATTGACTGTTGTATATTCACCCCAGGAATTTGCATCTGCAGTTGAAAATTATAAGGATGAAGATATCATAATGGTAGATACTGCTGGAAGAAGCCATAAGGATAAGTACCAGTTAATGGAACTAAAGCATCTTTTGGATTCTGATATAGAAAGCCAGGTATATTTAGTGATCAGCGCCGGCACAAAAATGTCGGATTGCCGGGATATACTGAATAGTTACAGCTTCCTTGAAGATTATAAATTGCTCTTTACAAAGCTTGATGAAACATCCAGTTATGGAGCAATAATAAATCTCTCTTATATAACAAAAAAGCCTTTATCATATTTGACATACGGTCAAAGCGTTCCAGATGATATAGAAGTTGCAGATAAAAGCAAGATAATTAATTCTTTGTTAGGTGATAAATTATATGAAGGATCAAGCAGGTAAATTACGGGATATTGTTGAAAAGCTTAATAGCAAGGGAGGTCTTAACAGCCCTTTTGATGAATCTGATATATCAAAGGATTTTATAGACAAAGCTAAAAAAAATGCCAGGGTGATAACTATTACCAGCGGTAAGGGCGGAGTAGGGAAAACCAATATAACAATAAACCTTGCGATAAAATTATCTCAGTTGGGGCTTAGCGTAATAATAATTGATGCGGATTTGGGCCTGTCAAATGTTGATGTTGCTTTAGGGATTATCCCTAAATATAACCTTTCAGATGTTATAAATTATAGAAAAGGCATTTATGATATTTTAGAGGAAGGCCCTAATGGTATAAGATTTATTTCTGGCGGTTCGGGCTTACAGGATCTGATAAAAATTACGAATGAGCAATTGGCCCATCTCCTTGTTGAACTCGGGAAGCTGGATGAAGAGGCAGATATAATTTTTATTGATACCGGTGCCGGCATATCTGATCAAGTGCTGAGTTTTATTTATGCGGCTAAAGAAGTTATAGTAGTGACGACTTCAGAGCCTACTTCCATCACAGATGCTTATGCTTTGATAAAAATTATATCTCAAAAGGATAAAACCAAAGATTTAAAGCTGTTATTGAACAGAGCAGAAAATTCCAGGGAGGCAGCTAATATTTTAGATAATTTATGCGATGTATGTTCAAGGTTTTTAGGACTATCAGTTAAAAAATTGGGATATGTGTCCAATGATGCCAATATACCAAAAGCAGTAAAAATGCAGCAGCCTTTTGTTATAACATTTGAGGGATCTGAAGCTTCTATTGATATTTCTTTAATTGCAGAAGCTCTAATAGATATTAAAACTAATAAACATGATAAAGGATACGGCATCAGATTATTTGTAAATAAGCTAAAGTGGTTTTTTAGCTGATAAAAGGGGTGGTGGTTCTTACGGTATCATTGAATAAATTCTTTAACGTAGGAGATAAGGTGCAAGTAAAAACAATAGATAAGGGAAATTCTTATTCATACGCAAGCCAGGTAGCAAATATCGAAAATGATGATATCATAGAAATACTTTTTCCTATGTATAAAAGGCATACCATATATATTTTGAACGGAGAAAGAATAGCGCTGATAATAAATAAGCAGGATGCAGTTCTTGAGTTCTCAGCGATTGTTATTGATAAAAATTATGAAAGCATACCGGTTTTAAAGCTCAAGATAACATCTGAGCCTAAAAGAGTTCAAAGAAGAAATTTTTATAGGCTAAAAATAGTAAAACCTATTAAATATAGAGTTATTTCTCAAATAGATAGCAATGAAGAAATCCCTGAATACGATGAAGGAATTCTAACAGATATAAGTGAAGGCGGCATTATGTTCTATGCGAGAAAAGAGATGGATATAAATAATTTGCTGGAATTGGAGATCAATTTTGAAGCTGATACCACGATGAAGCTCAGAGCCGTAATAGTGCGGAAGCAATACAATATAGAAAAATCTCACTTATATGAATATGGAGCAAGATTTAAGGATTTAGGAAAAGCAGATGGTAAGGTGCTTACAAAGTTTATTTTTCAGGAACAGAGGAAGCTGCTAAAGAAAGGATTGATATAATCCGTGTTATTCAATTAAATTGCCTGGTAACACAAAACTTACTATATATGGAGGTATGACAAATGGATATTAATCAGTATCTGGAAATTTTCATAGAAGAAGCTCAAGAGCACTTGCAAAACCTAAATCAAAATCTTTTAGGCCTTGAGAATAGCCCGAATGATAATGATGTTCTAAATGAAATATTCAGATCAGCTCATACTTTGAAGGGTATGGCAGGTACAATGGGATTTAATGCTATAATGAATCTTACCCATGAAATGGAGAATATACTGGATGAAGTTAGAAATGGAAGATTGACTATCAATTCGGGAATACTGGATGTCCTGTTTGAGTGCTTAGACTTTTTAGAAGGATCTGTCAACCACATATCAGAAACCGGCAAAGAGATGGATAAAAATATTGATGCTTTGAAGAATAAGTTGATCAATATTATTTATAATAAGGAGTTGCCGGCCCATGAAAAGCAGGATGCCGAGAATAGCAGTGCTATATCTAATTTCACGTTTAATCAGTATGATGAAAATGTAATCGTACAAGCCTTGGCTCAGGGAATGAAGGTATTCAAAATTGAGGTTATTTTATCAAAAGATTGCATGCTTAAATCCGCTAGAGCTTTTCTTGTATTTAAAAGCCTGGAAAAGTATGCTGAAGTATTTAAGTCCTTCCCGTCAGTAGAAGATATAGAAGATGAAAAGTTTGATAACAATTTTAAGCTGGCAGTGATCACCAGTGAAGGCAAAGACAAAGTTAAGGATGATCTCATGTCTATATCTGAGATAGATGAAATTATAATTGAGGAATTGAAGGAAGTGACGAAAGCTTTCGAAACTTTCTCAGAAGAGATTGCAGTTACAGAGGTTGAGCATGCTGAAGAGGATAAGGAAGATTCAGAAGAGGCTCATGCAAAGAAAAATAAAATAGGCAAAACAGTCAGAGTAGATATTAATAGATTGGACAATCTTATGAATCTGGTGAGCGAACTGATAATCATCAAAACCAGGCTGGAAGGCGTTGATTCCGATACGAGAGATCAAAATATGACTGAGGCTGTTGAATATTTGGAAAGAATTACAACAAACCTTCATGATGCTGTAATGAAGGTAAGAATGGTGCCCATTGAAAGGGTGTTTAACAGATTTCCGAGGATGGTAAGGGATTTATCAAGAGAACTTGGAAAAGAGGTTAACCTGCATATCAGCGGGGAAGAAACTGAATTAGACAGGACGGTCATAGACGAGATTGGAGATCCTCTTATACATTTAATAAGGAATGCCATTGACCATGGTATTGAAGATAAGCAGGAAAGAATAAACAATAAAAAAGCTCAGGCGGGAAGTGTTGCGTTAAGAGCATTTCAAGATGGCAATAGTGTAGTTATTGAAGTTGAAGACGATGGTAAAGGTATTAATGTCAGCAGAGTTAAGAAGAAAGCTGTTGAGAATAAGCTGATCAGCCAGGTGGAAGCCGATGCATTAAATGAAAAGGAAGCGGTTGATTTGCTTTTCCAGCCAGGCTTCAGCACTGCCGATGTGGTATCAGATGTTTCCGGCCGAGGTGTGGGACTGGATGTAGTGAAAACAAAAATAGAATCATTAGGAGGAACTGTCGAGGTAGAAACTTCAGCCAATGCAGGCAGCAAATTTATAATAAGACTGCCTTTGACCTTAGCTATAATTCAAGCGCTTTTGGTAACCATAGGAAGCGAGAAATATGCTATACCTTTAAATTCAATAAAAGAGATCACTTCAATTGAAAAAAATAACATAAGAATTGTACAAGGACAAGAAGTGATACTGTATAGAAATGGAGTTCTCCCAATTGTAAGGCTATCCCATGTTCTTGATGTAAAAAATGATGAGAAAGATTCAAGCGAATTGACTGTAGTAATAGTAAAAAAGGGAGAGAAAAGCTCCGGGTTTATAGTGGACAGCTTGATCGGCCAGCAAGAAATAGTGATCAAATCTTTAGGCAAGTATTTAGCAGGTATCAGGAATATTGCAGGTGCAACAATATTAGGAGATGGACAAGTAGCACTTATTATTGATTCAAACTCGATGATTTAAGGGGGGAGCCATATGAATTATACCGATAAAAACAATCAGTTTGTTGTATTTGAATTAGACAATGAAGAGTATGGAATAGATATACTGCGAGTGAAGACTATAGAAAAAATGAGCAATATAACAAGGGTGCCTAAAACTGCATTATATATTAAAGGTGTGATAAATTTAAGAGGCGAGATAGTCCCAATCATTGATTTGCGTGAGAAATTTAATTTGGATAAAAAAGAAGAAAGCGAAAATACAAGAATTATCATCGTATATGTTGACGATATAAATGTGGGATTAATCGTTGATTCGGCTTCAAAGGTCATCGAAATAAGCAATGATATGATCGAATTGCCTCCGGAATCTTTAGGAAATACTGAGCAAAACAACATATATGGTATAGGAAAAGTGGATGATAAAATAATCACTTTGTTAGATGTAAAAAAATTGCTTAATGTTTAGATTATTGGTTTGGGGGATGAGCTTATGTCAATTAGTATTGCCGATTTGAACAGTCAGCAGATTGATGTATTAAAAGAAATTGGTAATATAGGTGCCGGCAATGCAGTTACAGCACTGTCGAAGATGGTATCTAAACGCATAGACATGAAAGTTCCGATAGTGAATATAGTTGAATTTAAGGAAGTAGCAGACTTGGTAGGCGGACCGGAAATGCTGGTTTCAGGTATTTATTTTAAAGTTAGCGGTGATATCACAGGCAGCATTATGTTCCTGATCGATAATGATTCTTCCCGCACTTTAATCAATTGGCTCATGGGCAAAAACGAAACCAATGCAGAATTGGATGAAATTGAACTTTCTGCATTAAAAGAAGTAGGCAACATATTAGCAGGCTCATATCTATCATCTCTATCCACCTTGACGGGGCTTTCTATGACAGTTTCGATCCCTTCACTTGCCATAGACATGGCGGGAGCAATAATGAGCGTACCTGTTATTCTATTTGGACAGGTAGGCGACCACGTTCTTTTAATTGAGACTGATTTTATCGAAGGAATTAATCAGGTAAAGGGTAATTTTTTTCTAATACCGGATGAACAATCTTTTGAAATTTTGCTTAAGAGCCTAGGAGTAATATGATATGGCAGAAGTTATTAAAGTTGGAATGGCCGATTTGAATTGTGTCTATCCTCCGGATGCTCTTATCACCCTTGGGTTAGGCTCATGCGTAGGCATTTGTCTTCATGACAGGGAAACCAAGATATCGGGTATGGTTCATATAATGCTTCCCTATAGCCATCAAATAAAAAATAATAGCAATTTGGCTAAATTCGCTGATACAGGTATTGCTAAACTGTTAGATGATATGCTGAAAATGGGGGCAAAAAGATCCAAGGTTGTGAGTAAGGTAGCAGGCGGAGCACAAATGTTCAACTTCAATGATACCAGCGACATAATGAGAATCGGTGCAAGAAATGTAGTGGCGGTAAAAGAAACCCTGAAAAATTTGAATATACCTATATTAGCTGAAGATACAGGAGGGAGTTATGGAAGGACTATAGAATTCTCTTCTGATACAGGACTCCTGTTGGTCAAGACAATTGGACACGGAATAAAACAGATATGATTGGAGTTAAATATGAATATTGTTGAAATACTCCCTATTATACTTGTAATTATAGGCCTGCTTATAAATATTATATTCGGTCTGGTATATAAAACTGACTTTATTATTCTGATGATCAAAAGCATAGTCTTGATAATCGGCCTGTCAGCTTGCGGTATTTCTGTATCTAATGTAATAAAAGAAAATAGTAATAAACGCAGAAAAGATGAAAATGTTAAGAAGCAGTCTTTCGTATTTGAAGCCCATATTCCTTCAATTACTCAGGCTGAATATAAAAGCCTGAATGATGATGAAGAAGAATTTCAGGAAATAAATCCTGCTGCTTTATATAAGAAAAATACTGTATAAATAAACTTCCTTGCGGAGGTATGAGATGGAGATAAATGTCTTATGGGAAAAGTATTCAAAAAATAAAGATCAGGCAATAAGAGAAGAACTTATATTGCATTATGTATATTTGGTTAAATATATAGCCGGAAGGCTTTATACCAGCTACAACAATGCTGTTGAATATGATGACTTGGTTAGCTACGGTATGTTTGGCCTGATTGATGCAATAGATAAGTTCGAATTGAGTCGTGGCGTTAAATTTGATACATATGCTCACCTAAGAATAAGAGGTGCAATTATTGATTATTTGAGAGAAATTGATTGGATTCCGCGTTCTGTAAGACAGAGGGTAAAGGAACTCGAAAAGGCTTATTCTGAAGTAGAAATGGAAAAAGGCAGCAATGCTACCGATAAAGATATAGCCCAGAAGCTAGGAATATCTGAGGCCGAACTGCAAAAAAGAATGCAAAGCCTGGCATCTTATAGCGTTGTATCTCTTGATGAATACCTGGATCAATATAGGGAAGAGCTTGCAGATACTGACAAGGATAACGGCAGCAGCCCCACCGATAGACTTGAGGCCGAAGAATTTAGAAAGAGTTTGGCGGGAATAATCAATGCTTTGCCTGAGAAAGAAAAGAAAATAATAACGCTTTATTATTTTGAGGAGCTTACATATAAAGAAATAGGAAGAATACTTCAGATTTCCGAATCGAGAGTGTCTCAATTACATACAAAAGCGATATTTAAATTAAAAGTAAAGCTTGAGTCATATTTTTCTCAAATTTAATTAAATGCCTAGAAAATCTTATTAGAGCTTGTTGTAGATTAATTTTAGTAAGGAGTTGATATTGTGACTGACAATTCAGTAGTTCTAGAAGGTAAAAACCTGACAAAGCTTATATCAGAAGCAGAAGAGCATTTTAATGTTGATAAGGATTTTATAAAGGTTGAGATTATGGAAGAAAAAAAATCTCTTTTCGGCAGTTACTACAAAATCAAAGCATCATATGAGCATAATACTGAATTGAAAGACTTGGAAAGGCTAATAAGCAATATAGAAGAAAAACTAATGAATTCTAATGCCGATGCTATCTCTGCAGATTCCGAAGGTGAAGGCGCATTTATTGAAGAAAACGAAAAGGAAGCTGATTGTGAGTATGAAATTTCAGTTTCCTCAGATGCTATGGAGGCGCATATAAAGATATACCCTCCGTTTGGAGGGGGAAAAGAGCCTGATAAGGAAAGCATTTATAAAGCATTGGAAGCAAGCAATATTAAAAGCGGAATATTACATAATGAAGTAGAAAACCTTGCTGACCATAAAATATATAATAATGCAATCACGATTGCTAAAGGAAAACCTTCTATACCAGGCAAGGATGCAAGCTTAGAATATCATTTTGATATTTCAAAAGATAAAAAGATGCTTATAACAGATGACGGAAGAATAGATTATAAGGAATTATCCTTAATAAAAAATGTAAATGAAGGCGACCTTCTTGTTACAATGACACCTGCTTCAAAAGGCATAAGCGGTGAAGATGTATATGGCAATGAAGTTAAGGCAATAGACGGAAAAACAATAAATATGCCTAAAGGGAAAAATGTGACTTTGAGTGAAGATGGATTAAAGCTCATCTCTATGATTAACGGAGAGGTTAAGATTGTAGAAGGAAAAGTAAATGTTTTTCAAGTGTATACAGTAGACGGAAACGTTGATAATTCCACAGGAAATATTAGATTTTTAGGCAAAGTGATCGTAAAGGGAAATGTGATAACCGGGTTTACTATAGAAGCGGATGAAGATATTGAAGTGTTCGGGGTAGTAGAGGGTGCCAAGATAAGTTCCAAAGGCAATATAGTTTTGCATAGAGGTATCCAAGGCATGAATAAAGGAGAGCTTGTATGTGAAGGGGATCTGATTGCCAAGTTTATTGAGAACAGTAAAGTATATGCAAAGGGAAATATTCAGACAGATGCAATAATGCATAGCATTGTTTATTGCGGTAAAAAGCTTGAAGTTAAAGGCAAAAAAGGCCTTCTTGTAGGCGGAGAAATAAGGGTATCCGATGAAATTAAGGCGAAAATTATAGGCTCTCCTATGGCAACCGTTACGGAAGTAGAGGTCGGCATGAACCCTGATGTAAGAAAGAAATATGATAGCTTAAAAGCTGAGTATGCTAAGAATGCTGAGAATTATACAAAGCTCTGCCAAGTCGTTGATTTGCTTACAAAGATGAGCAAAAAAGGGGAGCTGGACGATGACAAAAGAACCATGATGAATAAGTCAATCGTTCTTAAATTACAAACGCAAAATGCGATGGAAGGGTTTAAAAAAGAAATACAGGAAGTAGAAACCTATATTGAGGATATTTCAAACGGAAGAATTAAAGTGGAGAACATAGTATATCCGGGCACAAAGATTACGATTGGCAGTAATTCCATGTTTGTCAGGGACCAGATACAGCATGTGACTTTTTATAGATCAGCTGGAGAAATAAAAATAGGCTCTTTTGAGCCATAAGGTGGTAATATTATGTCAATAAGATCCGTAGACTTTCAGATTCTTATACCAAAGGCTCCGGAGATTCAGAAAATGAGGCATGTAGAAAATGAGAATCAAAGGGTCAATCAACATATTAATATCATTGAGGACTCAAACAAAAAAACCAAGGAATTAAAGCAGATCAACAAAGCAGATAAGGCATACAAAGCCAGGATAGATAAAGATGGGAAAAACGGCAGATCCAAAAGCGGTGATAAAGATAGTGATAAAGAAGATAAAAAGGATAAAAGAAGTAAAAGTTCCACAGGGTCAAGAATTGACATTTTAATATAAATGGTGTGTGATATGATGAATTATATTAATTATTTATTAACAATTGTTGGAATAGGCATGATAATCATATCCTTGTTCCTAATAGCTTCTGACAAAATCAGAGGAGAAAGAATTTACTATGATTTATATATGAAGGAACAGGAAATAAAAAAGGCTATAGCAGATGCTGAAGAAATAGTCGGTGAATTGGTATATACTTCTGAGGTTGTTATTAGTGACATTGAAGAGCATATCAGCAGCATGAAACAATCTTATAATAGCAATGAAAAAGAGATAGGCAAGCTGGCTGCTGATATAGATGAGAACAGAAAGCCGAATAAGGATGTTCCCGTTCCGCCAAAGACAAAAAAAGAGAAAGATATATTAGATTTATTCAGCAAAGGCATGAATGTCGATGACATAGCTAAAAATCTTCAGATAGGCAAGGGAGAAGTGTCATTAACATTGTCTTTAAACAGTGGGGTTAAGAATAATGAAATCATATGATATAAAAGGCATAATTTTAGGTATTGGAATAGGGCTGGTGCTGTCATCGATTATAAATATAAATATTAACAGCAGGGCTTTGACTGATGACTTTATAAAAACTGAGGCTTCTAAAAAAGGCTTCATAATAGTCAACCCTAAAGATTTAATCGACAAGGGCGAGACAAGTGAAAAAAACAGCACATATGAGGGCGAGAAAATAAATGAAGACTCAGATGAAATGGAAGAAATCGGAGAAGTAGAAATTAAGGTTTCTAAGGGGTACGATTCTTACAAAACAGCAGATGTTCTCGCAGAACATGGATTGATCGACGATAAAAACGGATTTATGGATAGATTATATAAAAGAGGAAAAGATGATAAGATCCAATATGGGAGCTTCATATTAAAAAAAGGCATGAGCTATGATGATATAATTGATGTTATCACTAAGCCTAAAAAGCAATAGACCTATTGAATATGAATAAAATGTTTTAAAATGGCAAACCTAAAAAAGGCTTCTACGTGATATGCATTAAAAAAGAAGATATTTGGCATAATAATTTTATTGCCAATAAAGGCTATATATGCTATACTACAATATGTGAAAAATCACACATAGCTTGATTGACTAAAGGGTGCAGAAATGCTTTTAGGCAAGAGGACGGCTATGGAGGAAAAAACCGCAGGAGGTGACATATAATGTCAGTAATTTCTATGAAACAATTATTAGAGGCTGGTGTTCATTTCGGGCATCAGACAAGACGATGGAACCCTAAAATGGCTGAGTTTATCTTTACTGAAAGAAATGGCATTTATATCATAGACCTTCAGAAAACCGTTAAAAAAGTTGAAGAAGCCTATGAATTTATTAAAGAGGTTGCCGCTTCAGGAAAGAGTATACTTTTTGTTGGGACTAAGAAACAAGCTCAGGAGTCAATTGAATCCGAAGCAATAAGAAGTAGCATGTACTATGTAAACCAGAGATGGTTAGGCGGTATGTTGACCAACTTCAAAACAATCAAAAAGAGAATCGAAAGATTGAATGAGCTTGACAGGATGGAAAATGACGGCACTTTTGAAGTTTTACCGAAGAAAGAAGTAATCAAGCTTAGAGCAGAAAAAGAAAAGCTGGAAAAAAATCTTAACGGTATAAAAAGCATGGATGAATTGCCGGGAGCAATATTTATCGTTGACCCAAGGAAAGAAAAAATAGCCATTCAGGAAGCCCACATATTAGGAATTCCGGTTGTTGCAATTGTTGATACAAACTGCGACCCAGAAGAAGTTGATTATCCTATACCGGGTAATGATGACGCAATAAGAGCAGTCAAGCTTTTAACTTCCAAGATTGCAGATGCTGTAATAGAAGCAAGACAAGGCGAACAGCTAGCAGAATAATGATAATGCGGTAAGGGCCGGAGTTCTAGTTTTTCTATCTCCAGCCCTTACCTTTAATAATGTTTAGGAGGAGATTAATATGGTTGATGCTTCAACGGTGAAAGAACTTAGAGAAAGAACCGGAGCAGGGATGATGGATTGCAAAAAAGCTCTGGTTCAGACTGATGGCGATATGGAAAAGGCAATAGAGCTTTTAAGAGAAAAAGGTTTGGCTGCTGCAGCAAAAAAGGCAGGCAGAATAGCAGCAGAAGGCTTGGTTGGTACATATATCAACGCTGAAAATAAAATAGGTGCAATTGTTGAAGTCAATTGCGAGACAGATTTTGTTGCCAAGAACCAAGATTTTATTGATTTCGTAAACTCCATGGCTAAAATTGTTGTAGATAAAGAATTGAGCAGCCTGGAGGAATTAAGTGAATCAGATTATAACGGAATGAAAGTCAGCGAAGCGCTCAGCTCTTTGATTGCAAAAATTGGTGAGAATATGGCAATAAGAAGGTTTGAGAAGTTTTCTGCAGGCAACGGTGCTGTTGTATCCTATATACATGGCGGCGGAAGAATAGGAACATTAGTTCAATTAGATAGTTTAGTAGTTAATGATACATTGATAGAATTAGGGAAAGATATTGCAATGCAAGTTGCGGCAATGAACCCCTTATATATTAGCGAATCCGACGTACCCGGCGACTATATAGAAAAAGAAAAAGAAATTTTAAAGGTTCAAGCAATAAATGAGGGTAAAAATCCTGCAGTAGTTGAAAAAATGATTGAGGGAAGACTCAAAAAGCAGTTAAAAGAAATTTGCTTATTGGATCAATTATTTGTAAAAGATGGAGAAAAAACTGTTGCAAAGCTTTTAACTGATAAATCAAAGGAAATTGGCGCTGATATTTCAATTTCCAGATTTGTTAGATTCGAAAAAGGCGAAGGCATACAAAAAAGAGAAGACAATTTTGCAGAAGAAGTAATGAGTCAGATGAAAAATAAATAAACTACAATTGAAAATAGAGAACACTCTGTGTTCTCTTTTTTTCTAAAACCAGAAGGATTTTTATGCTTAGTGTAGAAATTTTAGCTTAATCGGAGGTATAATCGTATGCAATCAACAAAATATAAAAGAATAATTTTGAAGTTGAGTGGTGAAGCCCTCGCCGGTGAAAAAGATTTTGGACTGGATCAAAGCACCATTGAAAGCATAGCTGAAAAAGTTAAAGAATTAGTTGCTTTAGGAGTTGAAGTTGCCATAGTAGTAGGAGGAGGCAATTTTTGGAGAGGCAGAAGCGGAAAAGGCATGGACAGAACAACTGCAGACAATATGGGAATGCTTGCAACTGTAATCAATGCTCTGGCTTTGCAGGATGCAATGGAAAGAATAAATATTGCTACCAGAGTGCAAACTGCTATAGAAATGAGACAAATTGCTGAACCTTATATCAGACGAAAGGCTATAAGGCATTTAGAAAAAGGACGAGTGGTAATCTTTGCATCAGGCATTGGGAACCCATATTTTTCAACTGATACAACTGCTGCATTAAGGGCTGCAGAAATCGAGGCAGAAGTAATTCTTCTGGCCAAGAAAGTCGATGGGGTGTATGATTGCGACCCGGTAGAAAACAAGGATGCTAAAAAATATGAAGTTCTTTCATATATAGATGTTATAAATAAGGGTTTGGGGGTCATGGATTCAACGGCTGCTTCCCTTTGCATGGATAATAAGATACCTATTATAGTATTTAATTTAAATAACCCGGATAACATTATTAAGGTTATAAAAGGTGAAACAATTGGTACAATAGTAAAGGAGGATTAATTCATGATTAAGGAGATTCAAAAAACAGCGGAAGAAAAGATGTCTAAAACTATAGCTATTTTAAAAAAAGATTTGGCTTCTTTGAAAGCAGGACGCGCTAACCCAGCTATGCTGGATAGAATCACTGTAGAGTACTATGGTGTAGAGACACCACTGACTCAGCTTGCAAACATAGCTGCCCCGGAACCAAGAGTCATGACTATACAAGCTTGGGACTCTAAGTCGGTTCCCTTGATCGAAAAAGCAATATTAAAATCAGATCTTGGGATTAATCCATCAAATGATGGGAAAATTATCAGGCTCGTAGTTCCGCAATTGACGGAGGAGCGAAGAAAAGACTTAGTAAAAGTAGTTAAGAAAATGGGTGAAGAATCAAAGATTGCAGTAAGAAATACAAGAAGAGATGCAATCGAAAGTTTGAAAAAATTAAAAAAAGATGTTAAAATAACTGAAGATGAACTGAAAAAAGCTGAAGAGGAAGTACAGAAATCTACGGATAAAGCAATAAAAGATATAGATAAAGTCCTTGAAGCTAAAGAGAAGGAAATTATGGAGGTTTAATCAATATTGCCCGAAGGTGTTTTACTTATTGGTCACAAACTGGATGAGGCATTGCTAAGGCTGCCTCATAACAAAGAAATAATTGTTGAAGTAACAAAAGCTCCATCAAAAGAGGGTTGTAATGATTCTGTTTACTCAAATCCTGTTGTTGTAAAACACAATGAAAGTGAAAAAAGGGTTGTTTTAACTGTAAGTTGTTTTAGATAAAAATACCCCTCATTTTGAGGGGTTTTTTTTAGACCTATATTTGTGTAAAATATAGGTAAGTATATTTTTCGGAGGCATATGGATATGAATACGCAAAAGGTAAAAAATCTGCCTGAGCACATTGCCCTTATAATGGACGGAAATGGAAGATGGGCAAAGCAAAGAGGCTTACCCAGGTCCCTCGGACATAAAGCCGGTGTAGAAGCATTAAGGGAAATCGTGACATATTGCAGTGACATAGGAATCAAAATATTGACTGTCTTTGCCTTTTCTACTGAGAACTGGGCCAGGCCGGCGGAAGAGGTAGATTATTTAATAAATATTTTATTGGTTGAGTTTATGAAGAAAGAAATTAATGAATTGAACAGAAATAATGTTAGAATTAAAATACTAGGTGATATCGAGGAGCTGCCTTCTTCTACAAAAAAACAGATATATGAGTCGACTGAAATAACAAAACATAACACCGGCCTGCAGTTTAATATCGCATTGAATTATGGGGGAAGAAATGAAATAATTGATGCAGTAAAGAAGATTGTCAGGATGACGTTATCCGGTGAGATTGACCAGAGTAATATAGATGAAGATCTGCTTTCAAGTTATCTTTATACTTCAGGCGATAAAGACCCTGATTTGATCATACGGACCAGCGGAGAAAAGAGGATTAGCAATTTTTTGCTGTGGCAGGGAGCTTATAGCGAGCTGTATTTCTCAGAAGTTTTGTGGCCGGATTTTAAAAAAGAAAATCTTATTGAAGCTATTGATGAATATGAAAAAAGAGACAGGCGCTTTGGCGGAGTAAAGTGATGGGGGATGTTTATGCTTAAGACAAGGATTATCAGTGCAGTTATCGGTTTACCGCTCATGATAAGCACTTTAATAATTGGCGGCAAATTTTTTTATCTATTTGTTTTTTTGCTTTCCGCAGTAGGATTATACGAATACTACAGAGCATTCTCTAATACGGATTATAAACCAACACCATGGATTGGATATTCAGTAACAATAATCTATTATTTTTTAATCTCAATCAGCTATAATTCCTTCATTACTCTTTCAATATTAATTTTTATAGCTTTACTATTAACTTTTTTGGATACTATAAAAAAGGGATATAATATATTAAATGTCGCTGTTACTGTCTTGGGAGTAATTTATGTATCATATTTATTCAGCAACCTTATATTCATATATAATAAAACAAGCGGCAATATCCTCGTTTGGCTGCCGTTTTTAACAGCCTGGTTTTCTGATACCGGTGCATATTTTATAGGCAGTTGCTTTGGCAAGAATAAGCTTTGCCCTTCAGTGAGCCCAAAAAAAACTATTGAAGGTGCTGTAGGAGGTATAATAGGCAGTGCCGCAATAAGCACTTTAGCAGGTTTTATATTTATCAGGATGGGATATCAAATAAATATTATTCATTATTTGTTTATCGGATTGTTATGCGGCATTACCTCGATACTTGGGGACTTATCAGCATCCTCAATCAAGAGATTCTGCAAGATTAAGGATTTTGGAAACATTATACCAGGTCATGGAGGAGTGCTTGATAGATTTGACAGCATATTATTTACCGCACCGACTGTATATACATATATAACTATAATGAAAGAATTATTATAAGGAGAAGAGATGAAGAACATATCAATACTGGGCTCCACAGGTTCTATAGGATGCCAAACCTTGGATGTGATCAGAAATAATAGGGATGAATTTAATGTATGTGCATTAACTGCGAATTCCAACATAGATATTTTATATAAGCAAGTGCTGGAGTTTGATCCTGATATAGTAGTAGTGGCAGATTATGAGAAATATAAGGAATTTAAGTCTGACGTCGCCTCTTATAATAAACATATAGAAGTACTTCATGGGGAAGACGGTCTGAACTGCGCCGCGACCTATGAGAAAGCAGATATAGTAATGTCAGCGATAGTAGGCATAGCAGGGTTGAAGCCTACCTATAGCGCAGTAGAAAAAGGGAAAACAGTTGCATTGGCAAATAAAGAGACTCTTGTGACCGCAGGCAGGATAATAACAAATATGGCAAAGGGAAAAAATGCTTTTATCATACCGGTTGATAGTGAGCACTCAGCAATCTTTCAATGCATTGATAGAAACAGAGAATTTGTATCAAAAATTATACTTACAGCATCCGGGGGACCTTTTAGAAAAAAAACTGCCGAAGAGCTTAAAAATGTCACATTATCAGATGCACTGCAGCACCCCAACTGGAATATGGGCAAAAAGGTTACAATAGACTCTGCAACTTTGATGAATAAAGGATTAGAAGTTATAGAGGCCAGATGGCTGTTTGATATAGCAGCGCAGAATATACAAGCCTATATACATCCGGAAAGCATCATACATTCTATGGTAGAATTTATTGATGGAGCAGTTCTGGCCCAGTTGGGAGTGCCGGATATGAAGATACCTATACAATATTCGCTGACTTATCCTGAAAGAACCGTTGCGTCAGACAGCAAATTAGATTTTTCAAAGCATAATTCTCTCAGCTTTGAAAAGCCGGATACTGGTAGATTTCCGTGCCTTAAGCTTGCTTACGATGCCTTGCTGGATGGTGACAGCAGCTGTATAGCACTGAACGGGGCTAATGAAGTTGCAGTCAGCTTGTTTTTGCAAGGGAAAATCGGATTTACGGAAATCTATGATATGGTTGCAAAAGTTTTGGAAGGGCATTCAAGAATAAATATCAATAGTTTGGATGATGTATTTCAAGTTGATAATTGGTCAAGGAATGTTGCACTGGAATTGTATAAGAAGAGGTGAACTATATGACTTTTGGTAATTTTATATTAGCTATGCTTGTTTTTGTTGCCATAGTAGTTGTACATGAGTTTGGTCATTTTATTATAGCTAAATTATCAGGGATAAGGGTCGAAGAATTTGCTATAGGTATGGGGCCTAAAATATTAGGCAGGCAAAAAGGTGAAACTCTTTATTCCTTAAGAGCTATACCTTTAGGCGGTTTTTGCAAGCTTACAGGTGAAGATGAAGCATCTTTAGATGCTAAGGCTTTTAATAATAAGCCGCTTATTGCGAGAATGGGAGTAATATTTTTTGGTCCATTGATGAATTTCTTATTGGCTATATTGATCTTTTCATTAGTCGTTACACAAACACCGGTAATCAATGAAGTCATTGCAGGGAAGCCTGCATACAATGCAGGTTTAATAAAAGGAGACAGGATTGTTGAAATAAACGGCAAAAAAATAGAAAATTGGGATAATATAAAGAAGAATATTTCAGAAAGCAATGGTATTCCCCTTAATATAACCATACAAAGGAAAAGTCAGGAAAAGAGTATCGTAGTCACGCCGGTTATTGAAAACGAAGCGGAGGGAGCCATTATAGGAATAACTCCTTCGCTTAAGATAAGCGGTTTGTCAATTAAAGAGGGTTTTGCTACTGCCATTGAAGTATCAAGATCAATGCTGGAATTTCTATTGAAGCTTTTTACTGGTAAGGCATCATCGGATGAAGTGTCAGGCCCTGTCGGGATTATAATCTTTATTAATGAGGCTGCAAAGGTGGGCTTCTTGTATTTACTGAATCTAACCGCTTTCCTTAGCTTAAACCTATGTATAATAAACTTGCTCCCAATACCTGCTTTAGATGGCGGACGTTTAATGTTTCTATTTATAGAAATGATCAGGCGCAAACCGATAGAAGCAGAAAAAGAAGGCTTTATTAATTTTATTGGTTTTGTGGCGCTTATGATACTGGCAGTTGTGATTGCATACAAAGATTTGATCAAATTTAATTTATTGAATTTTTTCAGGTAGAGATGACAGGAGAAAAAGATGAGGATCATCTTTTTAAAGAAATTAAAGAAGCTTTATAATTAACAATAGGAGGAATAAATATGTCTGTTGCAGCAATTATTCCTGCATATAATGAGGAAAAAACCATAGGGGACGTTTTAAATATAGTATGCGAAGTTTCAATAATAGATGAGGTCATTGTGATAAGCGACGGCTCCAGTGATGGAACAGTCAATTTAGCAAAGAGCTATGGAGTGAAGGTAATAGAGCTAAAAGATAATATCGGTAAGGGTGGAGCAATAAAAGCGGGATTAAAAGAGTGTAATTCAGAGAATGTTTTATTGTTGGATGCAGATCTGATAGGACTGAGAAAGAAGCATTTGCATGATTTGATTTATCCTGTGATTTTAGATAAAGCAGATATGACTGTAGGCATATTTAAGCATGGAAGAGCTGTTACTGATATTGCACAAAAAATTGCCCCCAATCTTTCAGGACAAAGGGTTATTAAAAAATATATTATAGATGAAATCGAAGACCTGGATTTTGTAAGATATGGGATAGAGGTTGCGCTGACAATCCATACGAGTAAAAATTCATATAGAGTTAAAGAAGTAGACTTGGAGGATATAACTCATCTGACCAAGGAAGAAAAGCTGGGCTTTATTCCTGGTTTTACTTCAAGATTAAAAATGTATAAGGATATTTTAAAGGTTTTGGGCAGATCCGTTAAACATTAAGCGGAAATATTTAGAAGTACCTGGTGATAAAATGCAAAATAAAACAAAATTAGAAAATAATTATATCGATGTATATAAACATATTTTTGATATTCAAAAAATAAGGGTATATCCTAACAAAAGATCCTGGGAATTATATATAAGGACAAAGAAAGCTATTGAAATAAAGGAATTAGAAGCTATTGAAGCAAAGCTTGCCGAAAAATACGGTTTGTCGCATGTAAGGCTTATTTCAGATAAACTAAGTGCCGACAAGGATATTAAAAAATATAAAGATGATATGATCAACAAGGTTTTTGCAGAAAATCCCGGATTTGTAGGTTTTTTAAAAGACAGCAATATAGAATGCCGTGATACGAATATCATGGAAATTACATTAAATTCAAAGATTTCTTGGGATTTAGTAAAGCAAAAAAAATTAGATGACATAATAGAAAATATTGCTTTAAATTTATACGGGATCCAGATAAATGTAAATTTGAAATACAAAGAAGAAAGCATCGATGAAGAAAGATACATAGATTTATTAGTAAAAGAAGAGGAAAGAATAATTACTGAAACATTAAAACAACATGAAAGCAAAAGTGCAGAAAAAAATGTTCAGGATATTAAAAAAGACCAAGTTATTTTTGGCAGATCAATTTCCGGGGCGGAGACGATAGTATCCATTGATGATCTAAATGAGGAATCGGGAAGGGTTCTTATCAAAGGTGATATATTTTATCAAGAAAGTAAAACATTGAATAATGGAAAGAAAATTCTAAGTTTCTATGTAACTGATTATAAGAACTCTATAACCTGTAAGTTGTTTTTAAAGGAAGATCAGGATTTAGGAGACATGGAAAATAAATTAAAAATAGGATCTAATGTGAAGATAAAGGGTGATGTCCAGTTAGATCCTTATTCTAAGGAAATTGTACTATATCCAATAAGTATTGTGAGCGCAGAAAACAATAAGAGGACAGACTCTTTTCCTAACAAAAGGGTAGAGCTTCATGCACATACCTCTATGAGTTCTATGGACGGCTTATCTTCCGCGACATCACTGATAAAAAGAGCCAAGGAATGGGGTCATAAGGCAATAGCCATAACAGATCATGGAGTAGTACAAGCCTTTCCCGAAGCCTATGAGGCTTCGAAAAAATATGGTATAAAGGTATTGTATGGTGTTGAAGGATATTTGGCCAACGATGGAACTCCTGTAGTTTATAATGAGATCGTTTACGGATTTGATGATGAATATATAGTATTTGACATTGAAACAACAGGGCTATCTAGCTCCAATGATAAAATAACCGAAATAGGAGCCGTTTTGATAAAAAATAGAAAAGTGGTATCCAAATTCAATTCTTTGGTGAACCCAGAAATACCAATACCTGAAAAGATACAGTCTTTGACAGGTATAACAGATGCTATGGTTGCGAATGCTCCAAAAATAGAAAAAGTGCTGCCTGAATTTTTGAGCTTCGCAGGGAATAGGCCTTTAGTAGCTCATAACGCCATGTTCGATGTTGGGTTTATAAAAAATAAAGCCTTGGCGCTAGGTATCAAGATCGCTAATCCTATTTTGGATACATTGCAGTTGTCAAGGAATCTTTTATCGATTAAAAAACATAAGCTTAATAATTTATGTGATCATTTCGGCATTAAGCTTGATAATCATCATAGAGCCTCTGATGATGCAGAAGCGGCTGCTTTAATACTGATTGAATTGTTTAAAATCCTTGAGGATAGAAATATTCATTGCCTGTCTGATATCAATAACATGACCAAAGGCTCTGCAAATATAAAATCTGCAGAATCTTTCCATATTATTATTTTGGTCAAGAATTTTACAGGCTTGATAAACCTATATAAGTTGATTTCAATTTCTCATCTTGATCATTTCTATAAGAAACCGAGAATATTAAAAAGCATTCTGTTGAATTATAGAGATGGATTGATCATAGGTTCTGCTTGTGAGGCCGGAGAGATATACAGGGCCATTATGAATAATGTTGATGAGAGCATTTTATTGGAAAAGGCAAAGCTGTATGATTATCTTGAAATACAGCCTCTGGCTAATAATCAATTTCTTATAAATAATGGAATGCTTGATAAAAATAGACTGATTGAAATAAATAAAAAAATATATGCTCTGGGCCGAAAGCTTAACAAACCTGTTGTAGCAACTGGTGATGTACATTTCATGGATCCTGAGGATGAAGTTTTCAGAAGGATATTGATGGCAGGCCAAGGCTACAGTGATGCCGATGAGCAAGCTCCCCTGTATTTTAAGACAACAGAGGAAATGCTTGAGGATTTTAATTACTTTAATAAGGAATCTGCTAATGAAATTGTCATTGAGAATCCGAAGAAAATTGCAGATATGATCGAGGATATCATACCAATACCGGAAGAAACCTTTCCTCCGAAAATAGATGGTGCGGAAGAACAAATCAAAGATATGACATTGCGCAAAGCGCATAGCATTTACGGCGATGAATTGCCTCAAATAGTAAAGGATAGATTGGATAAAGAACTGAATTCTATAATAAATAATGGATATGCCGTAATGTACGTAATTGCTCAAAAATTAGTAAGCAAATCACTGCAAGACGGCTATCTGGTCGGCTCAAGAGGTTCCGTCGGATCCTCTCTTGTGGCTACAATGTGCGATATAACCGAGGTTAATCCTCTTCTTCCTCATTACATATGTCCAGACTGCAAATACTCTTATTTCTTTACCGATGGGAGTATCGGTTCAGGTGCGGATTTGCCTGATAAGGATTGCCCGGAATGCGGCCAATGCTTGATTAAAGAAGGCCATGATATTCCCTTTGAGATTTTTCTCGGCTTTGAAGGGGACAAGGAACCGGATATAGATTTAAACTTTGCAGGAGAATATCAGCCTGTCGCTCATAAATATACCGAAGAGCTCTTTGGAAAAGGCCATGTTTTTAGAGCAGGAACCATCGGTACTATTGCTGAAAAGACAGCTTATGGCTTTGTTAAAAAATATTATGAATATAAAAACAAAAAATTGAATAATGCGGAAGCGAAGCGCCTCATTGCCGGATGTACAGGAATAAAAAGAACAACGGGCCAGCATCCCGGCGGTGTAATGATAGTGCCGTCTGATAAGGAGATTTATGAATTTACTCCAATACAGCATCCTGCGGATGACACGGATTCCTCTATTATAACTACTCATTTCGACTACCACTCAATAAGCGGGAGATTGTTGAAATTAGATATCCTGGGGCACGACGTGCCTACAATTATACGAATGCTGGAGGATATAACCGGTTTCTCTGCACAGAACATAAAATTTGATGATAAGAATACCATGAGCTTATTTACTTCTCCTGAAGCGCTGAATATCAGCCTGGAGGAGATCGATTGTCAAGTCGGCAGCCTGGGAATTCCGGAATTTGGAACCAAATTTGTGCGTCAGATGCTAATGGATACCAAGCCAAGCACCTTTGCCGAATTGGTTAGAATAGCGGGTCTATCCCACGGCACAGATGTTTGGCTCAATAACGCTCAAGATATCATAAAAAGCGGTACAGCCACCCTAAAGGATGTTATATCGACAAGAGATGATATAATGCTGTATCTTATTCATAAGGGTGTGAAGCCTAAGACAGCTTTTAAGATTGCAGAGAGCGTCCGAAAGGGAAAAGGGTTAAATGAGGAGTTTGAAAATGCCATGCGAGAAAAAGATGTGCCGGATTGGTATATAAATTCCTGCAAAACTATTAATTATCTTTTCCCAAAGGCTCATGCAGCTGCTTACGTAATGATGTCTTTCAGAATCGCATACTATAAGATCTATTATCCGGAAGCTTTTTATGCTACATATTTTACTGTGAGATTAGATGATTTCGATGCTGATATATTTACCAGCGGGAAAAATTTGGTTAAGGCAAAATGGATTGAATTAGACAAATTAGGGAATAATGCAACTACAAAAGAAAAAAATCTTATGACGCTGGTAGAAGTGGTATACGAAATGTATTGCAGAGATATCAAGCTATTGCCTGTGGATTTATACAAGTCGGAGGCGGATAGATTTGTAATCACCGAAGAAGGTATAAGACCGCCGCTAAGGACTTTACAGGGATTGGGAGCCAATGCTGCTTTAAGTATAATTAAAGAAAGGGAGAAATGTCCTTTCATTTCCGCTCAGGACTTACGTGAAAGAACAAAGATATCTAAGACCGTTATTGAAATAATGAGAAGTCACGGATGTTTAGAGGGCTTGCCTGAAAATAATCAATTGAGCTTATTTTAAACTTGCATGAACATATAAACAATGTTATAATCATTCTGGACATAAACTTATTATTTTCAATTAGAGTGGGGCTTTCCCACTCTTTCCTATTATAAACAGATGTTATAGGGCTTTTTTTTCAGCGGAATCTAATTGAACTAACTATAGGGAGGAATTGCCTTGAAGAGAAAAGTAGAAGACATATTATATGATCTGAGCATGCCCATTTTAAACAAATACAAATTTGAGTTTGTTGACATTGAGTATAAGAAGGAAGGTGGACAGTGGTACTTAAGGCTATTCATAGACAAAGACGGAGGAATCACTGTAGATGACTGTCAGCTGGTAAGCGAAGCTCTAAGTGACATGCTGGATGAAATTGACCCCATTGATCATGCTTACATATTCGAGGTGTCTTCTCCAGGCATTGAAAGGCCTCTTAAAACAGAAAGGGATTATAAGCGGAGTTTAAATAAGGAATTAGAAATAAAATTTTACGAACCCTATGAAGGGAAAAAAGTGATCGAAGCAGTATTGGTAGATTTTGATGAAAAAAAAGTTATTCTTGATTATAATGGGGAAAATATTGAAATTAAAAAAGACATTATAGCGATTATGAAGCCTTTGATTAAGTTTTAAGGAGGGTAATAAATGAATGGGGAATTTCTCCAGGCGATTGAGCAAATTGCAAGGGAAAAGGGTATAAAACAAGAGATACTGTTTGAAGCCATTGATGCGGCTTTAGTAACTGCGTATAAGAAAAACTATGGGACATCCCAGAACGTAAAGGTGTCTATAAGCCGTGAAACCGGTGATGTAGAAGTATATGCTAAAAAAACCGTGGTGGAAGTCCTGGAAGATGAGCTTTTAGAGATCAGTATAGAAGATGCAAAAAGTATAAACAGGAATTATGATATTGATGATATTGTTGATATTAAAGTTACTCCTAAAAATTTCGGGAGGATAGCTGCTCAGACTGCCAAGCAAGTGGTTGTACAAAGGATAAGAGAGGCTGAGCGAAGCAATGTTTATGAAGAATTCATCAATAAAGAAGACGAGATTGTCAATGGATTGGTCCAAAGAAAAGAAAAGAACAATGTTTTTATTGACTTAGGGAAAACTGAGGCCGTATTGGGACCAAATGAGCAAACACCTGGTGAAGCATATAACTTAGGTGACAGATTAAAAACTTATGTGGTCGAAGTAAAAAAGACCACCAAGGGGCCGCAGGTTATGCTTTCCAGGACCCATCCAGGATTGGTAAAGCGACTGTTTGAATTGGAGGTTCCGGAAATAAAGGATGGTATAGTAGAGATAAAAAGTATATCGAGAGAAGCTGGATCGAGAACTAAGATGGCAGTATTTTCTCATGATGAAAACATTGATGCTGTCGGAGCTTGTGTGGGTCAAAGGGGTCAGCGTGTACAAGTGATAGTGGATGAGCTTAGAGGAGAAAAGATAGACATAATTGAATGGAGCAATGATTTAACCATTTTTGTAGCCAGCGCATTAAGCCCTGCTAAGGTTATAAAAGTAAGCATTAATAAAGAAGAGAATACAGCTAATGTTGTTGTAAGCGATTCACAGCTTTCTTTGGCCATTGGCAAAGAGGGGCAAAATGCAAGGCTGGCGGCAAAGCTTACCGGCTGCAAGATTGATATTAAAAGTGAATCACAAGCCTTATTAATTGAATAAGAGGTGGTTTAATGCTGAAAAAGAAAATTCCTATGAGAAAATGCTTAGGCTGCAACGAGATGAAGCCTAAGAAAGAAATGATTCGTATAGTTAGAAGCCCAGAAGGAAATATAAATATGGATCTGAAGGGGAAAGCATCAGGACGGGGCTGCTATATATGCCCTAACACAGAATGCTTGGACAGTGCAATAAAAACAAAACGGATAGAAAGTGCATTGGAGACAAAGATGACTGACGAATTAATTTATGTTCTGAGGGAGCAGATACAGGAGAATGGAAAACCGTAAAAAAGTACAATCGATGATAGGGATGGCATATAAAGCCGGCAGAGTTATTTCTGGCGAAGATCCGGTGAGATTCGCCTTAAAAAAGAATAATATCAAGCTCCTGATAATAGCGGAGGATGCTTCCGAGAATACAAAAAAGAGGTTTATTAATTCTGCAGTTTATTATCATATTCCATATTTTATTTATATGACCAAAGAGGAACTAAGCATAAGTTTAGGTCAGAAAATCAGATCTATAGCCGGTATAACAGACGAGGGATTTTCAGATTACTTAATTAGCCTGCTGAATAAGTATTAGTAATAATATCGCTGGGGGTGAACCGTTTGAGTAAGAAAAGATTGTACGAATTAGCCAAGGAATTGGGATTATCCAGTAAGGAACTAATAAACAAAGCAAGAGAAGCAAATATTAATATTATCAATCATATGAGTAATATAGAAAGCGATGAGGAAAAAGCTATTAGAGAATTATTTATTAAGAAAACCGACAAAAAAACTGATAGCAAAGTGAATGTGACGGTTGAGAACAAACAAAAAACAGCATTGAATACATCTTCTTCAATATCCAAGGATCAGAACAAGGATACTGCTATTGAAGATTACGATGGTGATTTCAGTAAAAAAGAAGAATCAAAAAAGATTAAAAAACCAGTGCCTGCTAAAAAACCTGATAAACCAGTGAAAAAAGGCAATTTTAGAAATGATAGAAAAAGGGGAAGGCCAATACCATCCCAACCTGTTAAAGAAGAGCCTTCAGGGCCTAAAAAACCCATAAAGGTAGGAAACAGTATATCCGTTAAAGATTTAAGCGAAAAAACGGGTAAAACTGTTGCTGAGATAATTAAAAAATTATTGCTTCTTGGAACTGTAGCCACAATAAATCAAGAATTAGATTACGATACGGCTGCTCTTATAGCCGGTGAATTTGGAATCGGCATAGAAAAGACCATAGATAAAGATGATGAAGAACTGCTTTTAAATGATACTGAAGATAAAGAAGAAGACTTAAAGCCCAGACCGCCTGTTGTGACTATAATGGGTCATGTAGATCATGGTAAAACCTCTTTATTGGATGCCGTAAGACAGACCAATGTAATAGCTACCGAGGCAGGGGGCATCACACAGCATATCGGTGCCTATACTGTAAATATCGAAGGTAAAAAGATAGCTTTCCTGGATACACCAGGCCATGAAGCTTTTACAGCTATGAGAGCCAGAGGAGCTAAGGTCACGGATATTGCTATATTAGTAGTTGCAGCCGATGATGGGGTCATGCCCCAAACAATCGAAGCTATAAACCATGCTAAGGCCGCCAACGTAACAATTATAGTGGCCATAAATAAAATCGATAAACCAGGAGCAAACCCGGACAGAGTGAAACAGGAGCTTACTGAACACGGTCTGCTGTCAGAAGACTGGGGCGGAGATACAATCTGTGTTCCTGTTTCGGCAAAAAAGAAGATTGGGATAGAAAATCTTTTAGAGATGGTTTTATTGGTTGCAGAGATGCAAGAGCTAAAAGCTAACCCCAATAGAAAAGCAAAGGGAACAGTTATAGAGGCAAAGCTGGATAAAAGCAGAGGCCCCATTGCTACAGTCCTTGTACAAAATGGTACTTTAAATGTCGGTGACTTCTTCATAGTAGGCACCACTTACGGTAAAGTAAGAACTATGACCGATGATAAGGGTAAGGCAGTAAAAAAGGCCGGACCGTCAACACCTGTGGAAATAACCGGCTTATCGGAAGTGCCCGATGCAGGTGACATATTTATGATAGTTGCTGATGAGAAAGTATCAAGGCAGATATCAGATAAAAGAAAAGAAAAATATAGACAGGAGCATTTGCAAAGCAACCAAAGGATCTCTTTGGATGACTTATTCAGCCAAATACAGGCTGGTAAGGTTAAAGAGCTTAATCTAATAGTAAAGGCAGATGTTCAAGGTTCTGTCGAAGCTTTGAAACAATCTTTGGAAAGATTGAGCAATGACGAAGTCAAAATAAAAGCTATACATGGTGGCGTTGGAGCCATTACGGAGACAGATGTAATGTTTGCTTCCGCTTCTAATGCAATAATTATCGGCTTCAATGTAAGACCGCAGGCCGCAGCAGTTACCTTATCTGAAAAGGATAAGGTTGATATGAGGCTTTACAGGGTTATATACGATGCTATCGAAGATATAGAATCCGCTATGAAAGGAATGCTAGAGCCTGAGTACAAGGAAGTTGTTCTGGGACACGCCGAAGTCAGGGCAATTTTTAAGGCATCAAGCATAGGAACCATAGCAGGCTGCTATGTAACTGACGGCAAAATAAACAGGAATAATGAAGTCAGGGTAGTAAGGGATGGAGTAGTGACCCACGAAGGTAAAATTTCTTCATTAAAAAGATTTAAAGATGATGCCAAGGAAGTAAACACTGGATTCGAGTGTGGAATAAGCTTGGAGAAGTTTAATGACGTAAAAGAAGGCGATGTCATAGAAAGCTTTACAATGGAAGCTGTGCCAAGAAAATAGATAAAGCAGGTGATTCATATATGTCTGTGCAAAGATTAAATCGAATTTCTGAGGAATTAAAAAAAGAAATCAGCCTTATTATTATGAATGAGCTTAAGGATCCTAGGGTTTCGGCTATGTGCAGTATTGTTTCCGTGGAAACCACTCCTGATTTAAAGTACGCTAAAGTATATGTAAGCATATTTGGAAATAATGAGGAGAAGGAAAATACACTTAAGGGATTGAAAAATGCAAGCGGCTTTATAAGAAAGAAATTGGGTGATGCAATAAAGATAAGATATTTGCCTGAGATACATTTTGCTTTGGATGAATCTATAGAGCATGGTGCCAGAATAGCTCAAATTCTTAATGAGATTAATAAGAAGGAAGAAGGAGAGTAGAGTTGATAAATCCTGCAGTAGTAAAGCTTATTGGGGATAGCGAAAATATTGCGATACTATCCCACATAATGCCGGATGGAGACAATATAGGCTCTTCCCTTGCATTATACAATGCCCTTAGTAAAATAGGCAAAAATGTGGTGTTCATATTGGATGATGATGTGCCCGAAGTTTATAAATTTCTTAAAGGCTCTCAAAAAACCGAAAAGCCCGATAATGATCATAAATTTGATCTGGTTATTGTCTTAGATTGCGGTGATGTGGGAAGACTTGGCAGAAGTTCAAGATATCTGGAAGGTGCAAAGGTAA
The DNA here is from genome assembly GCF_058315355.1 of Lutispora sp. QWL-02. NCBI lineage: Bacteria > Bacillati > Bacillota > Clostridia > Lutisporales > Lutisporaceae > Lutispora > Lutispora sp. QWL-02. The sequence goes on along the minus strand of NZ_CM177762.1, from coordinate 2,775,055 downwards.
TCAATATAGATCATCATTTGAGCAACTCGAATTTCGGTCTTTATAACATTGTTGATATAAGTGCGGCTGCAACCGGTGAAATAATATATAGGCTCATCAACCGGCTTGAAATTGCTTTGGACAAGGACATATGTGAATGTATATATACAGGTATTGTTACTGATACGGGTCAATTTCAATATAGCAATACTACCGATTTAACACATGAAATAGCGGCGGATCTGGTAAGACACGGTGCTGAACCTTGGAAGCTGTACAGAGCCATATATCAAAACAATTCAAAATCTAAAATGAAGCTCATAGGTGAAGCAATCAATAGCTTAGAATTTCACTTTCAAAGCAAGATTGCCTCAATGATCATCAGAAAAGAAGTTTTTGAAACGGTTGGAGCAAAAGATGAAGATGCAGATGGGATCATAAATTTTGCAAGGGATATAAATGGAGTAGAAGTAGCTTTATTATTCAAAGAAACTGAGGATGGCAAGGTGAAAATCGGTTTTAGATCAAAGGATTTCGTAAATGTAAGCGACATCGCTCAGGAATTTGGCGGCGGGGGACATAAAAGAGCAGCAGGCGCTACAGTTGCCGGAGCGGTGGAAAACATAAAGGAAAGAGTTATAGAATCAGTGATAAAAGCCTTTTCGGTGGTGTAGTATGAATGGCATTATTAATGTTCTTAAACCCCCAGGAATGACCTCGCATGATGTAGTTTATTTTATTAGAAGAGCAACAGGGATTAAAAAAGTTGGACATACAGGGACTTTGGATCCGGAGGCAGCAGGAGTTCTACCTATTTGCATCGGTAAATCCACAAAAGCTGTTCAATACCTTGCCGAAAAAAATAAGAAATACCGGGCAAGTATAAAATTTGGCGTTACTACAGAAACCCAAGACAAGTATGGCAAAATAATTAAGCTAATATCTGTACCTGATATAGATGTGATGGCTTTAAAGAAATTGATTGACGGCTTTAAGGGCAAAATTATGCAAACCCCCCCTATGTATTCTGCTATTAAATATAAAGGCAAAAAACTGTACCAATATGCTTTAGAAGGCGAGACGGTAGAGGTAAAAAGCAGGCAAATAGAAATATTCGATATCAGTATTGTTGATAAAATAGACAGGGATGAGTTTATACTAGACGTGTTCTGTTCAAAAGGAACCTATATTAGAACCTTGTGCAATGATATTGGAGAAAAATCAGGTTATGGAGCCCATATGGCACAATTGATAAGATTAGAATCATCGCCATTTTGTATAGAAGATTCCGTCACCCTTGAAGACATTCAGCTTGCTGCGGAGAATAATGACTTTCAGGATTTGTTGTACGCACCTGACTTTCTTTTTTCTGATTTAAATAAAATTACTATCAAGAAGTCCGCGGAGAAATCTGCGATAAATGGCAACCCAATATTCTCTGCAGGAGTAGAAGATGACATTGATCTATACAAAACAGAAACTATGGTCAGGTTATATATAGAAGATAAATTTATTGCTCTGGGTACAATAGCTCATGATGACACTAATGATAGAAATTTTATTAAAATCAAAACCTTATTTACCTAACTAAGAGGAGATATGCATGTTAGTTTATACAGATTATAAAAAAGCAAAAGAAAATGCCCCATATTGTATAGCTCTCGGCAGCTTCGATGGAGTACACCTAGGACACCAAAAACTGATTGAAACCGTAGCAGATAAAAGCAGGGAATTAGGTTGCAAAAGCATGGTTTATACCTTTATTGAGCATCCAAAAAAAATACTAGTACCAGATTACTCTCCTGAAATTATTACTGAAAATGGTCGAAGAGTTGAGGTAATGGAGAGCTTAGGTCTTGACGCTGTTTATTTCGAAAGATTTCAAAATGTAATGAAAATGGATGCAGAAGCATTTATAAAAAATATTCTGATATCTGAATTTCGTGTCAAATGCGCTATTGCCGGGTATAACTTCAGCTTTGGCCAAAAAAAGTACGGAAATGCAGACAGTTTGAGAGAGTATGGGAAACGCTATGATTTTGAGGTATTTATAGTAGATGCTGTAACTGTAAAAGGAGATGCAGTTTCCAGCAGCCTCATCAGAGATCGGATAAAAAACGGCATGGTGGATGATGTAAAAGATTATCTTGGCCGCCATTTCAGTATAGACGGCGATGTAATACACGGCAGAAAGAATGGGGGAAAGATGGGCATCAAAACAGCAAACCTAGAGGTCGATCATGATATGGTGCTTCCTAAATCAGGTGTATACTTGACTGATACCATTGCTGATAATAGGACATATAAGAGTGTAACCAATATTGGATCCAACCCTACCTTTAACGGCAAAGGCGTAAACATAGAAACACATATTATTGATTTCTGGGGAGATTTATATGGAAGTAAAATAGAAGTAGTATTCTTAAAAAGGCAGAGAGAAGAAAGGGCTTTTAGCAGTCCAACAGAGTTAAAGGCTCAAATTATGGAGGACATAAAGAACAGGCTTGAGCTGGAATAATGAAATTGTCTTTACATACAGCGATAGCTGTGATAAAATTTATGTGTTAAAGATTAGACCGTTTGCCAGGTATTCCGATTCACCAACGGTGTGCTTAGCAAATGGCGTAAAATATAGGAGGTGAAAAAATGGCATTATCAAAAGAGCTTAAAGATGAGATAATAAAGAAGTATCAGCTAAAAGATGGAGATACAGGATCTCCGGAGGTTCAGATCGCTTTGCTTACCGAAAGAATAAATACGCTAAATGAGCATTTAAAGGTAAACAAAAAGGATCACCACTCAAGAAGAGGACTTCTAAAGATGGTAGGTCAAAGAAGGGGCTTGCTCAATTATTTAATGTCTAAGGATATTGAGAGGTACAGGACTATAATCGGTAAGCTTGATATAAGAAGATAGCACTTGTTAGTTTTTAAATAATGAGCGGTAAATCCGCTCATTATTTGTGTTTTTAAAATCTAAAGAAGGAAATAATACATTACATATAGAAGTATTCATTTCATCACTGAACTAATCCGTCCTAATGCAATTGCATAAAGGCGGCTAAGTCCAGTATGGACTTGACTAACATTCAGTGGGGATAGAATCCCTCACTAAATGAAGTCTCGTTCAAGAAAGGAGGTAATAAATTGGAAACATTCAATATGGAGCTGGGAGGCAGAAATCTGTCCATAGAAATTGGCAGAGTTGCCCAGCTGGCTGACGGAGCGGTGGTTGTAAGATATGGCGATACTATGGTGCTTGTAACTGCATGCGCCTCTGATAAGCCAAAAGAAGGAATTGATTTTTTCCCTTTAAGTGTAGACTATGAAGAAAGACTATATGCCGTAGGCAAAATACCTGGAGGATTCATAAAGAGAGAGGGCAAACCTACAGAAAAAGCAGTTTTATCCTCAAGATTGATTGACAGGCCGATCAGACCTCTATTTCCCAAGGGTTATAGAAATGATGTTCAGGTAATAGCAACTGTTTTATCCGTAGACCAGGATAATTTGCCGGAAATTGCAGCCATGATAGGTTCATCCGCTGCATTATCAATATCTACCATCCCCTTTATGGGACCTACGGGTTCGGTATTAGTTGGGCTGATAGACGGCAAATTTATTTTGAACCCTACTGCAGAGCAGAGGGAAAAGAGTGATATGCATCTGGTCGTTTCCGGAACCAAAGAAGCAGTTATGATGGTGGAAGCAGGCTGTAATGAAGTCCCTGAAGATGTTATGCTGGAAGCTATTATGTTCGCTCATGACAATATTAAAAAAATAGTAGCGTTTATTGAAGAGATTGCCGCTAAGGTAGGAAAAGAAAAGAAAGAGGTAATTCTCGCAACTATTGATGAAGAACTAGAAAAGGAAGTAAGGGAATTCGCTGAAGAAAAAATGCTGGATGCTATCAGGACCGTCGATAAACAGGAGAGACAAACAAATATGGATAAGGTGAACGAAGATACTATTTTATATTTTGCCGAGAAATATGAGGAAAACATAAAAGATGTTGAAGCTGTTCTATACAATATAACCAAAGAGCAGGTACGAAACCTTATCGTAAATCACAAAGTACGGCCTGATGACAGAAAATTGGATGAAATCAGACCTATATCCGCAGAGGTAGGAATATTGCCCAGAGTTCATGGCTCAGGTCTTTTTACAAGAGGTCAGACTCAGGTATTAACAGTTGCTACCTTAGGAGCTTTAGGAGATGTACAGGTTTTAGACGGTCTCGGTGATGAAGAATCTAAAAGATACATGCACCATTATAATTTTCCTCCTTATAGTGTTGGTGAAACCAGGTTTTTGAGGGGTCCGGGAAGGAGAGAGATAGGCCACGGTGCTTTAGCTGAAAGAGCATTGGAACCAATGATTCCATCTATAGATGACTTCCCCTATACCATAAGGCTGGTATCTGAAGTATTGAGCTCAAACGGTTCGACCTCCCAAGCAAGCGTATGCGGAAGCACTTTGGCGCTTTTGGATGCAGGAGTGCCCATTAAGAAGCCTGTTGCAGGCGTAGCCATGGGTTTGATAAAAGAAGATGAGGAAGTATCAATTTTGACTGATATTCAAGGCTTGGAAGATTTTCTCGGAGATATGGACTTTAAAGTTGCCGGAACAAAGGATGGCATCACTGCCATACAAATGGATATAAAAATTGCGGGCATAGATAGGTCTATCCTGGAAAAAGCACTTGAACAGGCCAGATTAGGAAGGCTGTTTATATTAGGCAAAATGATTAGTGTGATCAGCACACCAAGATCCGAATTGTCACCCTATGCGCCTAAAATAATCATCACCAGAGTCGATCCTGATAAGATCAGAGATATAATTGGACCTGGAGGAAAGACGATCAACAAAATCATTGCTGAAACAAATGTCAAAATAGACATTGAAGATGATGGCAAGGTCTATATATCCGCAATCGACGCCAAGGATGGCCAGATGGCGTTGAAGATAATTGAAGGCTTAACAAAAGAAGTCACAGAAGGTGAAATATATTTAGGCAAAGTCGTAAGAATAATGACATTCGGAGCTTTTGTTGAAATACTTCCGGGCAAGGAAGGATTAGTTCATATCTCTAAGCTGGATAAAAAGCGGGTAGAAAAGGTAGAGGATGTTGTAAGCGTAGGTGACGAAATACTTGTAAAGGTCACTGAAATAGATAAGCAAGGCAGAATAAACCTTTCACGCAAAGATGCGATAACTGATGATGAAGAAAAAAGCCCCACTTCTGAAAGTAAGTAGAAGAAACATAAACCATGGTTTATGTTTCTTTTTTTGTATTTTATACCTCTCTATAGAATATTAATAATTAAAGATATTCTAGGAGGGTTTTTATGAGGATAATAATGCTTAAAAGGAAAACCATAATGATAGTGGGGATTATTATTATTTTACTGTGTTTTTTACTTGTTTATATGAGTCGGATAAGTGTTAATACATTTAAGCTCTTTGAGCCTATATACAAAGGAAATGAAAGCGAAAGAAAAGTAGCTTTTGCATGCAATGTGGTTTGGGGAAATGAATATTTGCCGGATATGCTCAGTGAATTTAAAAAGAATAATATTAAAATTTCATTCTTCATCGGCGGAGATTGGGCCGATAAAAACAAGGAATTGCTTATGAGAATTTATGAGGATAACCATGAGATAGGAAATCATGGTTATAACCATTTAAAGCATACACAGATAAGTGAGGAAAAAAATAAAGAAGAAATAATAAAAACTGAAGAAGTTATCAATAATATAACCGGAGCGAAAACAAAGCTGTTTGCTCCCCCTTACGGGGATTTAAACAAGAAGGTTGCACAAATAGCAGAGGGCCTTGATTACAAGGTCGTGATGTGGAGCGTGGACACCATTGATTGGAATACCAAGGACTACACCCAAGTGCTGGACAGAGTAGATAAGAAAGTCCATAATGGGGCTATAATACTGATGCACCCCACTGAATCTACGGTTAAAGCTCTCCCGATAATGATAAATAATCTAAAAAATAGGAATTATGAAATTGTAACCGTAAGTGAAGTATTAACTAATGCCAATTGAAAATTTATGAGATATCCTTTATAATGCATAGGAAAGTATAAACTTTCTTAATATTGACTGATAAATTTATTGATACAATGCTCGTTAAAATGAATTATTTGCACAGGAGGTAAAAAATGTACATAAGGCACAATTTGAATAATGGCGTTAGAATTGTAGCAGAGGAAATCAAATATGTTAATTCTGTTTCTCTAGGAATCTGGGTTAAAACCGGCTCAAGGAATGAGACTACCAGCAACAATGGTGTATCGCACTTTATTGAGCATATGCTGTTCAAGGGTACAAAGACCAGGAACGCGAAAGAAATAGCCAGTGCAATAGATAAGATAGGCGGCCAGTTGAATGCTTTTACCGCTAAAGAATGCACTTGTTTCTATGCTAAAGTTTTGGATACTCATTTTGATATAGCCTTGGATATACTCTCAGATATGTTTTTTAATTCGGCTTTTTCAGAAAAAGAAATTGAAAAAGAAAAAGGCGTGGTTTTAGAAGAAATAAGCATGTATGAGGACTCTCCTGAAGATTTAGTACATGATATATTTACTCAATCTGTCTGGAGTGATAATCCTTTAGGGATGCCTATACTTGGAACCGAGGATACTTTGAAGGGACTCGGAAGGAATGACATAATCAATTATTTTGACAAAAATTATACACCTGAAAATCTGGTTATTTCGGTTGTGGGCAATTTCCAAGAAAAGTATGTGATACAACAGATAGAAAGAGTTTTTTCGGGCTATAACCCCGCAAGGGCAGCCAGGGAGAATGCCCCAAAACCGATATTTGCACCTAAGCATAATCATAAAAAAAAGGATACGGAGCAAGCACATCTTTGCATGGGATTTAATGGTATAGAACTGGGAAATAAATATACATATCCTCTGCTGGTTATGAACAATATTTTTGGGGGAGCGATGAGTTCAAGACTTTTTCAAAAAATCCGTGAGGAAAAGGGCCTGGCTTATTCGGTATTTTCTTATCCTTCATCCTATACGGATTGCGGGATATTATCCATATATGCCGGCATGAAGCCTAATCAGCTGGATTATGTTATAGAACTCATCCAGGAAGAAATTAAAGAAATCAAAAGGAACGGCATTACCGAAGATGAGTTATATGATTCAAAAGAGCAAATAAAAGGAAGCTATATTCTCGGACTTGAAAGCACAAGCGGCAGGATGATTTCTATCGGAAAATCCGAACTGCTCCTTGATAAAATATATTCTCCAAAGGAGATTACAGATTTTATTGATGCTGTGACAATGGATGATATTAACCATGTTATAGACCTTATTTTCAATACTGATGAAATGGGTGTTGCAATTATCGGACCGAATAAGAACAACACGGTGAGGCAGGGCAGATAATGATATGGATATAGAGATAAAAATCAAAAGAATAGAAAAAGACTTTGCTTGGGATTTTATTTTGCCCGATTATGCTACAACCGGTTCAGCTGGCATGGATTTGCGCGCCTGTATTAAGGAGCCTGTTGTAATTGAATCAAATAGCATAAAAAGCATTCCTACAGGAATAGCCATACATATAGCCGATAAAAGCGTAGGAGGCTTTGTTTTTCCGAGGAGCGGTTTAGCTGCAAAGCATGGTATCTCCTTGATCAACTCTGTTGGTGTTATTGACTCTGATTACACTGGAGAGATAATATGCCCCATTATTAATCATGGTTCAAAGGATTATATAGTAAACCCCGGTGACAGGATTGCACAGATCGTTTTGATGCCGATTTATACCGCCCACTTTGTAATGGCTGATGCATTGGAAGATACTATGAGAGGAACAGGCGGATTTGGCTCTACCGGCAAATAATAGGAATATATTGCTGCACAATACTCATATAATAATAAAGACAAGCAAACTGAGATTAATAATGTGTAGAGGTGGAGTATAATGAGGTTAAGCAAGCTATACGGGAAAGAAATTGTTACACTTCCGGATTGCGAAAGACTTGGTTATTTAGGAGATTGTGATATGCTGATAGATAGTGAGACGGGCAAGATTAAATCATTGATAATCCCGGAAAGCAAAGGTTTTTTTTCGTTTTTTATAGACAAGAGATATCTGGAAATTCCATGGGAAAGGATAAAAAAAGTAGGAAGTGATATGATAATAATAGATTTAGCGGATATATTAAATTGATCTGTTGCTTTAACTGATAACACAAGTTAAATTGATTTGTGTTCAATAAAATTTGAAACTAATGCGGGATTACATAGAATCCCGCATTAGTTTTTTCTTCACATATGTAAGTCAGAAGACATAATATATAATAGTTGATTTTACTGCAATAGCTTTAATTCATTCTCTTGTCCTGACTGATATAAGAGTGCATTAATGGACTAAGTAGCCCTAAGACCCAAAAGGAATACATTCACCTTGAGCTCAAGTTCTGAGCTCTGAGTTCTTTTAATGGAGGGAGCGGCGTGATTATTGAGAAAACCGATAAAATAATGATCCTTGGCGGCGATGAAAGGATTGAAGAATTAATAAAATTATATCAGAGAGAAGGCTATAGAATATCGACATATGGCCATGAAAATTTGCAATTAGAAGGCGTAAAAGAGTACGAAACCATAAAAGAAGGAATACAAGAAAACAACACTATAATAGGCCCTATTCCATTTAACTGGGGAGATAAAATAAATATGAAGCTTTCTGGGAAAGCAGCCTTTACAGAAAGCTTCATAAATCTCTTAGATCCAGATAAGAAACTCATATTAGGCGCTCCGGATTCATATTTTATCGATCTTGCACAGAAGAAAAAATTGGCTTATTTAGACTATAATAAGGATGAATGCTTTCAAATATTCAACGCCGCAGCAACTGCTGAAGGCGCTATATCGGTAATAATAAATGAAAGAAATACAACGATTTATAAAAGCAGCATCTTAGTAATAGGCTATGGACGCATTGGGAAAGTGTTGGCCGGTCATTTAAAGGCATTTAATCCTGAACTGTATGTAGCTGCCAGAAAGAATACAGACGTGGCCTGGATTGATCTGAACGGATACAAAGGCTTAAAGACTGATGAGATAGATAAAATTATAGGTGATATGGACATCATTATAAATACAGTGCCTGCATTGATCATACCTAATATGCTGGTTGATGCAGTGAAAGAAGATGCATTAATTATTGATCTAGCTTCGAAACCAGGTGGCTTAGATCATAGCTATGCTATTGGAAAAGGGATTAAAATCATCCATGCTTTAGGCTTGCCGGGCAAAATATCTCCCAAGTCAGCTGCTAAAATTATATTTGATACCATATTTATTTTGCACTGAAAGCAGGTTTAATTTATAATATAGAGGAGGTCACTCATGAAAGTCGAGGGTTTGAATATTGGCTTTGGGATCACAGGCTCGTTTTGTACATTTAGCAAAATAACAGATGAGATACAGAAGATGATAGATGAAAAGGCAAATGTAATTCCAATTTTTTCACTGAATGCCTCTACTATGGATACCAGATTTGGAAAAGCAGAAGATTGGATTGACAAAATTGAAAAGATTACGGGCAATAAAAGCATTTTGACAATACAAGACGCAGAACCTATAGGCCCGAATAGCCTTTTGGATGTACTTGTTATAGCTCCCTGCACAGGTAATACTATTGCTAAGCTGGCAAATGCCATAACTGATACGCCTCTATTGATGGCTGCCAAGGCTCATCTAAGAGGGATGAAGCCTGTTATAATTGGAATATCTACAAATGATGGACTAGGGATGAATGCAAAAAATTTAGGGATTTTATTAAATACCAAGTATTATTATTTTGTTCCATTTGGACAAGACAGTCCCTATGTAAAATGCAATTCTTTGATTGCCAGAATGGATATGATACTTCCAACTGTTGAAATGGCGATAGAAGGAAAGCAAATTCAGCCCCTAATAATCCAAAACATATTTTAGTTAAAGGTGAGAGGATATTATGAGACTTATCGTACAAAAATTCGGCGGAACCTCAGTTGCAGATCAAGAGAGAAGAAATATGGTTGTAAATAAGATCGAATTTGCAAAGAAAAAAGACTATTACCCAGTGGTAGTGGTCTCAGCCATAGGACGAAGCGGAGATCCATATGCAACTGACACCCTGATCAATTTAGCAAAATCCGTAGGAATAGAGCCTAACCCCAGAGAAATGGATTTGCTTATGTCCTGCGGAGAAGTAATATCTTGTGTTGTTTTAGCCAATACATTAAAAAAGATGGGCTATGAATGCAAAGTTTTAACCGGAGGCCAAGCAGGAATAATAACTGATGAAAACTATGGAGATGCAGAGGTCTTAAAAGTAGAACCGTCAAATATTTTAGATTGCATCGAAAAAAATATTATACCTATTATTGCCGGATTTCAAGGCATGACAGAAGAAGGTAATATTACAACCTTGGGAAGAGGCGGAAGTGATGTAACAGCCTCAATAATTGGAGAAGCTATCAATGCGGAAATAATTGAGATATATACTGATGTGGATGGAGTTATGACAGCTGACCCTGCTATTGTGCCAGATGCCCAGGTAATGAGCACTATATTTTACAATGAAATCTTTCAAATGGCTGAGTATGGAGCTAAGGTTATACATCCCAGAGCTGTGGAGATAGCTATGAGGAGCAATATTCCACTTCTTATAAAAAGCACATTGACAGAAAATACAGGGACTTTGATAACTAACTATGATAAATCCAGAAGGTATAGATACGATAAAAACGATCAGCTCATCACAGCAATAGCTCAAATTGGAAATAGAACTCAATTTAGAATTAGCTTTGATGGCTCCGCTGATCAATATGAAAAGGATACTTTATTGTTTAATATAATCGCAGCTGAAAATATAAGCATAGATATGATAAATATATATTCAGACTTGAAGATCTTTATTGTAGACAGCATAAATGGATCTAAATTAGAGAATATATTGAAATCTCAAGGATATAACTTTACAGCCATACCAAATTGCACTAAGGTCACAATAATAGGCAACAAGATGAGAGGCATGCCGGGCGTTATGGCCAAAATGATAGAGGGATTAAGTGAAAGCAATATTGATATACTTCAAACATCGGATTCACATACAACCATATCCTGCCTTATAAAGAGTGAAAATACCAACGCAGCTGTAAACGCTCTTCACAAGAAATTTGAATTGGGTAAAACCAAATGATTATGAGCAAAAGTCTTGCTGTATTGACTGAGCAGCAAGACTTTTGATTTTGTATACTAAAAGCTTAAATGGCAAAAATATATTAAACATCAAATTTAGGAGTGAAGAGCATTGTATAACGGATATCTTAATGGGCAGAACTCCGAAGAGGAAGAAAAGAAGGATGAAAATAAGCCGGTTGAAACATTAAAAGAGCTGGGAGAAGTAAAAGTACCTGAATTCAAAAGCAATATCTATGCTATGACCATAATAGGCCAGATAGAAGGACACATAATGCTGCCTCCTCAGAACAAAGCCACAAAATATGAGCATATCATACCCCAAATAGTTGCAGTTGAAGAAAGCAATGAGATAGAAGGATTGCTTCTTATACTTAATACGGTTGGGGGTGATGTAGAAGCAGGCTTAGCGATTGCAGAGCTAATAAACACCATGAGCAAGCCTACTGTTTCAATAGTGCTGGGCGGAGGGCACAGCATAGGAGTGCCTTTAGCAGTATCAACGGATTATTCTTACATAGCTCCTACGGCAACTATGACCATACATCCAATAAGGATGAACGGCTTGATTATCGGAGTCCCGCAAACCTATGATTATTTCAATAAAATGCAAGAAAGGATAATAAGCTTTGTAACACATCATAGCAATATAAAAAAGGCTACTCTAAAGAAGCTTATGTTTACAACAAGTGAATTGGCCAATGATGTAGGGACGGTATTGGTAGGCATGGAAGCGGTGGAATATGGGTTGATCGATGAAATCGGCGGATTGAAGGACGCTTTGGAAAAGCTGAGGAGTATAATAAAAGATAAATAAAGATTAAATGCAATTATAAAACATTTTATAATTGCATTTAATCTTTAAACTAAAGGATTTTTACTATTTATGTAGAATTAAATTTTGGGGTGATATTATTGGCAAAAAACAAAAAAACAACAAGATTAAAATTTGATATAGCAGGAGTTCTTTCTATACTTGCAGCAGTTTATATCTATATATGCATATTTGATAGAAATTCCGGCTTGGCAGGGGGATATATCAAAAAAATATTATTTGGAACATTTGGTATAGGCTCATATTTTTTTCCTCTTTTGATACTCATCTTTGGTGTTGCGGCTTTCTATCTTAAGGACAAGATGAAATTGAATATAAAATTTTATTCATTTTGTCTGGCATTTATTACTCTCTTGATGCTTTTATATTTGATCAATATAAAGATATTCCAAGAAGCTGCTCTTGATTATATAGAAAGCATTATAGCAGCTTACGAATTAGGTACCCAAAGCATAGGCGGGGGAATAATCGGAACTGCTCTGGGCTATATTATGGTTAAGGTTTTCGGCACTACCGGAACTTCTATTGTGATCACGGGCCTGTTCATCATATCATTAATAATGTTTACCGGCATTACAGCCGCTTCATCATTAGATTTTATGAAATCCTTTATTATAAAAGTATTTTCATCGCTGAACCCAAAGAAAATACTCAACAAAAAGCCTGTGCAGGTTGTTGGAAAAGATAAGGCAGCAATAGAGACAGCTGTGGATTCTGCCGGTAGAGAAGAGGCTATTGATACCAAAAAGGTAAAGATCATAGATTTCAGCAAAGAATTTGATAATAATTTTCAGCCTAAACCTAAGGAAGCGGAGGTTAAATCCCATTCGGATTGTACAAAGGAAAAATTGACACCAAACAATCTTCAGCATTTTCCTCATTACAACCTTCCGAGCACTACCTTATTGTTCCCTCCCCAAGAAAGTAAGGGGGGAAATATGAAAAAGGAGATAATGAATAATATTAAAACCTTGGATGAAACACTAAAGAACTTTAATGTAGACGCGACAGTTTCACAAGTCAGTGTAGGGCCTTCCATTACCAGATATGAGCTTCAGCTTAGTCCCGGGGTGAAGGTCAGCAAAATTGTCAACCTGTCAGATGATATTTCGTTAAGCATGGCCTCCCAAGGCATAAGGATTGAAGCCCCTATTCCGGGAAAGGCAGCTGTTGGAATTGAAGTCCCGAACAAGGAGATAACTACAGTATATATTAGAGAGGTAATAGAATCCGAAGAATTCAGGAACAACAAATCCAATATCGCTTTTGCACTGGGAAGGGATGTGGCTGGAACAAATATTGTGGCCGATATAACAAAGATGCCTCATCTCCTGATAGCAGGAGCTACAGGCGCAGGCAAGAGTGTCTGCATCAATACTATCATCGCAAGCATATTATTCAAAGCTGCACCGGATAAGGTCAAGATGCTTTTGATCGACCCTAAGGTAGTGGAATTAAGCGTATATAACGGCGTACCGCATCTTCTGGTGCCTGTTGTTACTGATCCTAAAAAAGCTGCAGGAGCGCTAAACTGGGCGGTTTCCGAAATGACTGAAAGATATAAGAGCTTTGCATCTAAAAATGTGCGGGATATAAATGGCTATAACAGATTATTTCAGGAAGAAGCCGATAAGCTGCCTCAGATTGTTATCATAATAGACGAGCTGTCTGATCTTATGATGGTGGCTCCCGGCGATGTAGAAGATGCTATATGCAGGCTTGCGCAAATGGCCAGAGCGGCGGGCATACATCTTGTTGTAGCTACTCAAAGACCTTCGGTAGATGTAATAACAGGACTTATCAAGGCTAATATCCCATCAAGGATATCATTTGCAGTGTCTTCCCAGATAGACTCAAGAACCATACTTGACATGGGGGGAGCAGAGAAGCTGCTGGGTAAGGGCGACATGCTGTATTATCCTGTTGGAGAATCAAAGCCCATAAGAGTACAAGGTGCATTTATCTCGGATAAAGAAGTGGAATCAATAGTTGACTATATCAAGGGACAAGTTGCTCCGGCTTACGTTGAGGGCATAATAAATGACTTTGATGATGATAAAGAAGAAGAGGAGGACGGAGATGCGGATGAGCTTCTTAAAGATGCAATAAGCATGGTGGTCGAAAGCGGCCAGGCATCCATACTCATGCTTCAGCGGCGCTTAAAAATCGGATACAGCAGAGCAGCAAGGATAATAGATCAGATGGAGGAACGTCGAATAGTAGGAGGGTATGAAGGAAGCAAGCCAAGAAAAGTACTTATAAGCAAAGAGCAGTGGCGAGATATGCAGTAACAATCAGTCGATATTTGGCGTAATGGAGACCATTTAAGAGAAATATGCCGTTAATTATATTAAATAGATGTATATGCCCTAATTTGCATCAAAATCATTACCCGGGAAATTTTTAAAACAAATTTGATTCCACCGCAATAACTGTTGTATTGACTGATATAAGAGTGCAGCACTGAATGTTAGTCTCGTTCAATGTGAAGGGGCTTAGTTACAAAGCCTTAGTCCCGGAGCTCTGCAATCGTTATCAATCAATACGGCAGAACTGATGTAAATGAGTTTTTGCAGCAAATTATATTTTGACTAACAATCATTGCTGTATTATACTTTACATAGTTGAATTAAGGAGAGATGTTTATAAATGTATGTTGCGATGGTGTCATTAGGCTGTGCAAAAAATCTGATAGATTCTGAAGTGATGATAAATATTTTAAAGAAGGATAAATATGAGGTTATTGTTGACCCTGATTTAGCTGATGTAATAATCATTAATACATGCGGTTTTATTGAAAAAGCTAAACAAGAGTCTATAGATACAATAATACAGATGGGCCGATATAAAGAATATGGTAAATGCAAGGTGCTGATTGCAGCAGGCTGCCTATCTGAAAGATACAAGGATGAATTATTGGACGAGATGCCTGAGCTTGATGCTATTATAGGAACCGGAGATTATAAATCTATATCGGAAGTGATTGAGCAAACATTGAAAGGCAAAAAAATATCCATGCATGGCAATCAAGAAAAAGTTGACATAGATACACTGGATAGATATGTTTCTACAGAAAAGCATACTGCATATCTAAAGATAGCGGAAGGATGCGACAATAGATGTACTTACTGCATCATACCGTCACTCAGGGGCAAATATAGGAGCAGGAAGCTTGAAGAAATTATAAAGGAAGCTGAAGCACTTGCTTTAAACGGAACCAAGGAATTAATAATAATAGCCCAGGATACATCCGTTTATGGAAAAGATCTATATGGAAAGCTTATGCTGCCGATACTCTTGAAGGAGCTTGCAAAAATTAAAGGGGTGGAATGGATACGGTTGATGTATGCATATCCCGATGAATTTAACGATGAGCTTATTGAGGTCATGGCCCAAGAAAAAAAAATATGCAGATATATCGACATACCAATTCAGCATGGGAGCAACAAAATACTTAAGCTGATGGGAAGGCACACAACCAAAGAGAAAGTTCTTGAGCTCATATCTAAATTAAGGAAAGCGATGCCGGATATAACTATACGTACAACTTTTATTGTAGGCTTTCCGGGAGAAGACGAAGAAAGCTTTGAAGAATTAGCTGATTTTATAAAAAGTACAGAATTCGATAAAATGGGAGTTTTCACTTACTCAAGGGAAGAGGATACTCCCGCTTACAATTTGCCCTATCAAGTTGAGGAAGATATAAAGCAAAAAAGGCAGGATATCCTTATGTCTTTGCAAATGGATATTTCGCTGAAGAAGAATAGAGGCTGTGTAGGAAAGACACTTAAAGTCCTGGTAGAAGGCTTTGAAGATGGCCGATATATAGGCAGGTCATATAGGGATGCGCCGGAGATTGATGGCTTGGTGTTTTTTACATCGAATAATGATATCAAAATGGGTAGCTTTGCTGATGTATTAATAACCGATGCCGCTGACTATGATTTATTAGGGGAGAACGCAGATGAACATAGCAAATAAAATAACAGTTTTAAGGATAATATTGATACCGGTTTTTATGCTGTTTATGCTGATCGATATTCCATATAACATGGAGATAGCCCTTGTCATTTTTTTAATAGCGTCGCTTACAGACAAACTGGACGGGTATTACGCAAGAAAATATAACTTGATAACTGATTTAGGAAAGTTTCTAGATCCATTAGCCGATAAGCTCCTTGTTTCGGGTGCTTTTCTTATATTCATTGAATTGGGCAGAATAGAAGCATGGATTGTTTTTATAATATTAGCAAGAGAATTTGCTGTTACCGGTCTTCGAGGCATAGCTGCCAATAAAAATATTGTAATAGCCGCCAGTAATTTAGGCAAATTTAAAACTGTAATACAAATTATTACTATTGTAATGCTATTTTTGAACAATTATCCTTTTAGTCTTATAAATATCCCTATGGATATAGTCTTTATATATCTTTCTCTATTTATTACTGTTGCATCGGGAGCAGACTATTTTGCAAAGCATATAAAAGCCATGGAACATAATGTGTGAGAGGTAGTAAAAATGAAATGTGAAATAATTGCAGTAGGCACTGAACTGCTGTTAGGCGATATTGTTAATACCAATGCCCAATATATATCGCAAAGGTTATCAGCTTTAGGAATAGACGTATATTACCAAGTTGTTGTCGGAGATAATTTAGGAAGATTGATAGAAGCAATAAAACTGGCAGGAAGCAGGTCTGATATCATAATCACCACAGGCGGCTTAGGGCCTACGGATGATGATATCACAAAATTAGGCTTATCAAAAGCTTTAGGCGTAGAAATGAGATTGGATAAACCATCACTTGAAAGGATCAGGGATCAGTTTAAAAGATATAAAACCTCTATGCCCATAATAAATGAAAGACAGGCATATGTGCCGGATGGAAGCAAAGCAATAAAAAACAACAATGGCACTGCTCCGGGAACCATAGGGGAATATGACAATAAAATTTATATTGCACTTCCCGGACCTCCTAAAGAGATGATCCCCATGTTTGAAGAAAAGGTAGTACCGTTTTTAAAGAACAAATCGGATCATATCATTAAATCTCATACTTTGAAAGTAATAGGAATAGGCGAACCGGCTATTCAGGAATGCCTCGGAAAAATAATAACAGAACAAACAAACCCGACAGTCGCACTCTATGCAAAAGACGGAGAGGTTCAAATAAGGATAACTGCAAAAACACAGGATCCTTATTTAGCAGATAAAAAAATAGAAGACATCGAAGGTCAGATACGTAATATCCTGGGTGCAGATATTTATGGACGCGATGAAGATACTCTTGAATCAACAGTCAATCGATTGCTTCGAGACAGGAAAAAAACGATAGCTTTTGCCGAGTCTTGCACAGGAGGCTTGATTTCCAGCAGATTTACCGACATACCTGATTCATCGGTTAGTTTCCTTAACGGAATAGTGTCTTATAGCAATGAAGCTAAAATTAATATGCTCGGTGTAAATAGGGAGACCATAAATAAGTATGGTGCCGTTAGCATGGAGACGGCAATGGAGATGGCATCAGGAATTAAAAAAATTTCCAATACGGATATCGGTATGTCTATAACAGGAATAGCAGGACCGGCAGGCGGCAGCGAAACAAAACCTGTAGGCTTGTGCTTTATTGGAATAGCTCTTGACAGCGGGGTGAAAAGCTATTCTTATATTTTTAGCGGAAACAGATTTAAAATCAAATGGCAGGCCAGCACAAAGGCTCTGGATATTCTCCGCAGAACGATATTAGGCATTGAGATTAAATAAACATAGTCAAATGACCCTAGGTTGCGACCCACGTACCTAAAAAAATGCTTCGCATTTTTTATAATTGACTTAGATTAGAAATTAATATATAATTATATAAGAACAAATGTTCGTATAGAAGGAGGTGCAGCAGGCTAGCCTGCGATCGCTTATGAATGATAAGAAGAAGGCTCTGGAAGCTGCTATTAGTCAAGTTGAAAAACAATTTGGCAAAGGTTCAATCATGAAATTAGGAGAAAATACTAAGCTGAATCTGGAGTGCATATCTACAGGCTCCTTAGACTTAGATATTGCCCTTGGGATTGGTGGAGTGCCAAGGGGGAGAGTCGTAGAAATATTTGGGCCGGAATCTTCGGGAAAAACTACCGTGGCTTTGCATATTATAGCTGAAGCCCAAAAGAATGGCGGTGATGCGGCCTTTATTGATGCGGAACACGCACTGGATCCTATTTATGCAAAAAAACTTGGTGTGGATATAGATAATCTGATAGTATCACAGCCTGATACAGGTGAGCAAGCTTTAGAAATTTGCGAAACTTTGGTTAGAAGCGGTGCTATCGATGTAATAGTGATAGATTCGGTTGCCGCGTTGGTACCTAAAGCTGAAATTGATGGTGATATGGGTGATGCACATGTAGGTCTGCAGGCCAGGTTGATGTCACAGGCTTTAAGAAAATTAGCCGGTGCTATTAACAAATCTAACACAACGGCAATTTTTATTAACCAGCTTAGAGAAAAGGTTGGAGTAATGTTTGGAAATCCGGAAACTACACCCGGCGGAAAAGCCCTAAAATTTTATGCCTCTGTCAGGATGGACGTGAGAAGGGTTGAAACGATCAAACAGGGTAATGACATGGTAGGCAGCAGAACCCGGGTAAAGGTGGTAAAGAATAAGGTTGCACCTCCCTTTAGACAAGCAGAATTCGATATCATGTATGGAGAAGGAATTTCAAAGGAAGGCAGCATTTTGGATGTGGCAGTTAACAATGATATAATTCAGAAAAGCGGTGCTTGGTACTCTTACGGTGACATCAGACTCGGTCAAGGCAGGGAAAACGCTAGGCAATATCTGAAAGATAATCCGGAAGTTACCGGAGAAATCGAAGCAAAAGTCAGAGAGGCCAATAACTTGGGATTGACAAAGATTAAAGTATCTTCAGAAGATGAACCTGCAACAACAGAAGATTAAACAAATATTATATTAGCGCATAGGGATAAGCCAATGCGCTAATATAATATTTTTGCGGAGGAATATCATGGACTTTAACAAAGCCTATAATTACTGTATCAGACTCCTATCAATCGGAGATAGGACTTCATATCAAATAGTGCAAAAATTAAAACAAAAAAATTATTCAGATGATGTAATCGATGAAACCATAAGTAAGTTAAAAGATTATGGATATATTAATGATGTGAAATATGCAGAAAGATGGATTGAAGACAAGTCAAGCCAACCCGGTATGAGCAAGAAATCCATGTACTATAAATTGATACAAAAAGGATTGGATAAAGAGCTTTTGAATAATATATTTAACGAGATATCTATAAATGATTATGATACCGCTTTGGCTTCTGCACAAAAAAAGCTTAAATCATTAAAAGGTGACTCAAAAACAAATAAAGTTAAACTTTTTTCATATCTTGCAGGCAAGGGATATAGTGCAGATACTTGTAATAAGGTGATCGTTGAACTGTTATATGAAGACTAAATTTCCAGCAACTTGACAAAAAAAACTAAAAGATATAGAATTATTTTGATATGGTGTATCAAAGGAATTATACAAAATAATAATGGTCTTAGATAATTTCATATTGAAAGACTAAGGAGGTGAAAATACTATAACTACAATAAATACTGTTATAAGTATAGCAGTTGGGTTAGTTTGCCTTGTTGCTGGGTATTTTATTAGGAGATTTATTGCTGAGTCAAAGATTAAAAATGCAGAGGAAGCAGCAAAAAAGATAGTAGATGATGCCCAAAAGGATGCGGAGACAAGAAAGAAAGAAATTTTGCTGGAAGCAAAAGAAGAGATTCATAAATCAAGATCTGAATTAGATAGAGAGATTAAGGATAGAAGAAATGAAATTCAGAGAATAGAGAGAAGACTTCTGCAAAGAGAAGAGCTTTTTGATAAAAAGGTTGAGGCTGTTGAGCAGAGAGAAGAGATAATAAGCAAAAAGCAAAAAGAAATTCAGAAAGTTCATGATGAGGTTCAGGAGTTATATAATAAACAGCTAAAGGAACTGGAACATATATCAAACTTGTCATCCGAAGAAGCCAGGCAATTGCTTCTGAATGATATTGAGAAGCAAATCAGACATGAAGCTGCTATAATGATTAAAGACATTGAAACGAAAGCGAAAGAAGAAGCAGATAGAAAGTCAAAGGAAATAATAGCATATGCTATTCAAAAAAATGCAGCCGATCACGTAGCAGAAACAACTGTTTCTGTAGTATCATTGCCAAATGATGAGATGAAAGGCAGAATAATTGGAAGAGAAGGAAGAAACATTAGGACATTAGAGACTCTTACAGGAGTTGACTTAATCATTGATGATACACCGGAAGCCGTTATTTTGTCCGGTTTTGACCCGATAAGAAGGGAAATTGCCCGCGTAGCTTTAGAAAAGCTGATAATTGACGGCAGAATACATCCAGCCAGAATTGAAGAAATGGTTGAAAAGTCAAAAAAAGAAGTTGAGAATTATATCCGAGAACAAGGAGAGCAGGCTACCTTCGATACAGGAGTACATGGCTTGCATCCCGAGCTCATAAAATTACTTGGCAGGCTTAGATTCAGAACAAGCTATGGACAAAGCGTGCTGAATCATTCCATCGAAGTATCCCATTTAGCTGCAGCTATGGCCGCTGAATTAGGAGCTGATGTAAATCTTGCGAAAAGAGCAGGTTTGCTGCATGATATAGGTAAGGCAGTAGACCATGAAGTTGAAGGTCCACATGTACAAATTGGCGCTGATTTGGCAAAGAAATATAAGGAGTCTCCAGAAGTCATACATGCTATATTAGCCCATCATGGTGATGTGGAAACAAATACTGTGGAAGCAGTGCTGGTTCAGGCCGCAGATGCGATTTCTGCAGCAAGGCCCGGTGCCAGGAGAGAGACATTAGAGTCCTATATAAAGAGACTTGAAAAACTCGAGGAAATAGCAAATTCCTTTGATGGAGTAGAAAAATCTTTTGCAATTCAAGCCGGTAGAGAAATAAGAATTATGGTAAAACCTGAGGATATAAGTGATTCTGAGATAGTTTATATCGCCAGGGACATAGTTAAAAGGATAGAGGATGAACTTGAATATCCCGGTCAAATAAAAATAAATGTGATCAGAGAAACAAGGGCAATTGAATATGCAAAATGAAAAAAGAACGGTCTTAACCGTTCTTTTTAAAATATGCCTTATATATAATTATTACATAATGGTATAATACTTATTACATAAGCAGCGACAATATTCTTGAGGAGGACAGTAAAATGGTCGTATTATTTATTGGCGACATATTCGGAAGAACAGGAAGAAATTTAATAAAAGAGAATCTGTCAAGAATTAAAGAGGAGAATTCCGTTGATTTGATCATTGCCAATGGAGAAAACAGCGCCGGCGGCGTAGGCATAACAAAGGAAATATATGAAGATTTGCTCAGCTATGGAATAGATGTTATCACTTTAGGAAATCATGCATGGGCACAAAAAAAGATTTTTGACTTTATTGATGATGCAGACCGGCTGGTAAGGCCTGCAAATTATCCGCTGGGAACCCCCGGCAAGCCTTATGTAATTGTAGAAGTAAATGGCCGCAAAGCAGCAATCATCAATATGTGCGGAAGGGTATTTATGGATTGCATTGAATGCCCATTCAAAACGATTGACAGTCTCCTCTCTGAGATAGGAGATAATGTGGAAATAAAAATACTGGATTTTCATGCAGAAGCCACTTCAGAAAAAATTGCCATGGGCTGGTTTCTTGATGGCCGTATTACAGCTGTATTAGGCACTCACACTCATGTGCAAACCGCTGATGAACGCATACTGCCAAAAGGCACAGGCTACATAACTGATGTAGGGATGACAGGGCCTTTGAATTCTGTGCTCGGGGTAAAAAAGGATATAATAATTAAAAAATTTATATCAAGTCTTCCGGGAAGATTTGAAGCTGAGGAAGATTCGGGACAAATAAATGCAGTTTTGCTAAGAATTGATGAAAATAATCATGTAAGCCACATAAAACGACTAAATTTAGTATAAATAGCTATTAAAAAAAGGATTTTCACATTATATGTAGAATATTTTGGATGTATTACTAAATATATGTGGTTTTAAGGGGGCATTATAAATGGAAGTATTAAAAGTATCTTCAAAATCTAATCCCAATTCAGTTGCCGGAGCTCTTGCTGGGGTATTAAGGGAAAATGGCGGAGCAGAAATTCAGGCTATTGGTGCCGGGGCTCTTAATCAAGCAATAAAGGCAGTAGCGATAGCAAGAGGCTTTGTAGCACCAAGCGGCATGGATTTGGTATGTGTGCCTGCATTTACTGATATAGACATTGAAGGAGAAGAAAGAACAGCTATAAAGCTGATAATAAACTCCAGATAAACAAAAATATACTTGAAATAGCAAGAGCACTTTTAAGGTGCTTTTGTTTTTGAATCAAATTATTTTATATTAATTCTTTCATAATTAGGGTATAATGCTGTAATAGAGGTGTCTTATATGGAATATGCTGATTTACACATACATACTGATGCATCGGATGGACTTTTGAGCCCTTCAGAAGTAGTTGATTGGGCCTTTAAAAAAAGGTTGCGTGCGATAGGCATAACTGATCATGATACGGTATCGGGCATAGATAATGCAATTAAAAGCAATAGTGCGCCTGATAAATTAGAAATTGTTCCGGGGATTGAGCTCAATACCGAATTAGATGGAAAAGAAATTCATATGCTTGGTTATTACATAGATTACAATAATCCTTGGTTTTTAGAAAATCTGAAAAGAATGCAGAAAGCAAGGTATAATCGGGCGGTTACAATGATTGAAAAATTAAATCATTTAGGGATCAATATAAATCTAAAGCAGGTAGAGGAAATATCAAAGGGCAGCAGTATAGGACGCCCTCATATAGCTCGGGCTATGGTGGAGAAAGAGTATGTAAACAGTATGGCAGGTGCCTTTGAAAGATATATCGGAATAGGCGGCCCTGCCTATGTTGAAAGATTCAGACTCACAACGGAAGATGGAATAAATATGATTAAAGAAGTCGGCGGAATTCCAGTTTTAGCTCACCCGGGCCTTATTGCAGACAGAAAAGCCATAGTAAAAGTTTTGAATTTAGGTGTAAAAGGCATTGAGGTATATCATCCAAAGCATGATCCGGATATTGTAAAATACTTATTTTATATGGCCAAGGAAAGAAAGCTGCTGATGACCGGGGGAACAGACTGCCATGGAATAAAACAAAACGGGCAGCCCATTATGGGAAGCATAACAATTGATTATACTAAAGTTCTGGATCTAAAAAGAGCTGCAGATCTGGCAAAAAAGTAAAAATTTATTCACAGCTGGAGGTTTTAAAATGCAATTAAAAATTTCTGATAAAGCAGATAAGATTAATCCATCGTTAACATTAGCCATTGATTCGAAGCTGAAACAGATGATTTCTGAAGGTATAAAGGTTTATGGCTTCGGTGCCGGAGAACCCGATTTTGATACTCCCGAATACATCAGAAAGTCTGCAATAGAAGCAATTAACACTGGTTTTACCAGATACACTGCTGCTCAGGGAACTTTAGATTTAAGAAAAGCCATATGTGCTAAATTGGAAAGAGAAAACAGGATAAAGTATAACCCCAATGAAATAGTGGTATCCAGCGGTGCCAAGCATTCTCTGTCAAATGCATTTGCGGCAATCTTAAACCCGGGAGATGAAGTAGTCGTTCCTGTCCCTTATTGGGTCAGCTATACTGAGATCATCAAGCTGAACGGCGGTATCCCTGTTCTGGTTAATACAAGGGCGGAAAACGGCTTTAAAATGACAAAGGAAGAATTGGAAGGCGCCATAACGGGTAAAACAAAAGCTGTGCTGTTAAACACCCCGAATAACCCTACAGGCTCAGTGTATGGAAGAGAAGAGCTTCGGTCCCTGGCAGAGGCCGCCCTAAAGAATAATATATACATAGTATCTGATGAAATCTATGAAAGATTGACCTATGACAATACAGAACATATCAGCATTGCTTCTTTTTCTGAGGATATAAGAAACATAACGATACTCATCAATGGCATGTCAAAGGCTTATGCGATGACAGGGTGGAGATTGGGATATGCAGCATCAAACGAAAGAGTAATTAAGGCTATGTCCAGCATCCAGAGCCATGCTGTGTCACATCCCTGCTCGATTACTCAATATGCTTCAACAGCAGCATTAAATGGTCCTCAAGACGAGGTCAAAGCTATGGCATTGGAATTTGAGAAGAGAAGAGATTATATGTATCAAAAAATTAATTCTATCAGGTATTTGAACTGTCAAAAACCTCAAGGAGCATTTTATGTTTATGTAAACATATCTGAACTTATGAATAGAGAATTATCTGGGGTAAAAATCCATTCTTCAATAGATTTAGCATGGGTGCTGTTAGAGAAGGCCAATGTTGCTGTAATTCCCGGAGCTGCTTTTGGTACTGACAGTTACATCAGGTTATCTTATGCCACTTCAATGGATACTATTGTAAAGGGCTTGGATACTTTAGAGAATTTTTTAAATGATAATCTAATATAAAAAAGAGAGGCAAAGAGTAGGAAAATTTTTGAGCGAAATAAAAAAAGGCTCCGTACTAACTTAGTACTGCCTTTATTTAATAAAATATTTCTGTTTGGTTTTTGTAAGGCTTTTGATTTGTAAAATGGCAGGGGCAGCAGGACTTGAACCCGCAACCAACGGTTTTGGAGACCGCTACTCTACCAATTGAGCTATACCCCTAAAGACAATATCAATTATATAAAAAAAGTGAGAGTATGTCAATAGCTGTACGCAAGAAGATTCAATATAGTTATGATTGTTAGCCAAGTCTGGTGATAAAGGGCAATCAAAGATATTTGACCTATTTAAATGGATTTTAAGGGGCTTTTATTTGCATGGTAATATATTTGCTCTATGATAACGGAATTTGTCATTAAAATGGAAATTTGGGCCTGTAGCAATAAAACGCCCCAAAATATGCTTGAGAATAGCTTAGAGAAAATTATACAAGATATTTTTATATTTTTAAATCAGCTAAGGAAATTTTTATTTTTCTGTGGATTATAAGAAAGCATTATAAGAAATTCAATGGTTTATAAAAAATTATGATAGAACAAGAAAATATGCAGGAAAACCCTCTCTTTTCGTCGAATATCTAATTGCGCTAAATATACATTTCGCGCAATTAGATAAAAAGAGAGGTAGAAATATGAGTGATCTTCCTATTTTAGCCAAAGATTTTTTAGAATACATGGAAACCATTCGAGGTAAGTCCAAAAAAACTATTCAAGGCTATTCTTATGACCTTACACTGTTTTTTAAATACATGAAGATAAAAAGGAATATCGTTACCGGTGATATGGATTTTGAAGAGATAGTCATAAATGATATCGATAGCTATTTCATGAGAACTATTGGATTAAGCGATCTGTATTCTTTTATATCCTATGCTGCCAATGAAAGAAATAATTTAAATTATGCCAGGGCCAGAAAAGTAGCATGCCTCCGTTCCTTCTTTAAATTTCTGCACACAAAGGCCAAGATTATTGATGATAATCCGGCTTTAGAGCTTGAGCCTCCAAAGATAAACAGCCGGCAGCCTGTGTACTTGTCTTTAGAGGAAAGCAAGGTTCTGTTAAAAGCCGTAGAAGGGCCATATAAAGAAAGAGATTATGCTATTTTAATGCTGTTTCTAAATTGTGGTCTAAGATTGTCGGAACTTGTAGGTATTGACTTGGATAAAATCAGCGGTGATACGCTGAGAGTTATCGGCAAAGGCAATAAGGAACGTACAGTTTATTTAAATGATGCATGCATAAAGGCTCTGGAAGCTTATATGAAGATTAGAATTGCTGAAGAAGTGAAGGAAAAAGATAAAAAAGCTCTTTTTATCAGCAGGCTTAAATCAAGAATCAGCCCAAGGACCATCCAGGAAATTGTTAAGAAATATATAAAAAATGCAGGACTTGACGATAATAAGTATTCTCCCCATAAGCTCAGACATACCGCTGCCACTCTTATGTACAAATACGGAAATGTAGATATTAGAGCATTGCAGCAAATACTTGGTCATGAGAGTGTAGCTACCACCCAGATTTATACTCATATCGATGACGACAGGTTAAGGCAGGCAGCCAGGTCTAATCCTTTGTCTAAGGAACAGCAGGAAACCGAATGATTTACATAATATATATTATGTAAATCATTCGGCTCATTTAGTCATTTTTTATTGATATCTACACTGTAAGGCTCATTATATTTCCATTGATTTTCTAAATCTTCCGGCTGGTATTCTTCAGCCTCTTTCCAGTCTTCTTCCATTATTATGTCATCTATATCAATTCCGGTATAATCTGCATCATCTTCTATGCATTTGCAGCAATTATCACATATTTTATTTTTATCCAGATCACAGATATTGCATTCTCCGCATTCTATGCAATATCTATCATAAAGCACACATTCTTTATTGAAGGCAGCCAATAGTAAACGCTCCTTTATTAAAATATTATATGAATTAATATATCATAAAGCATTTGAATAGTAAACCACTCTACTGCCATTAAAATACTATTTATTGTATATCGGCATATATATAAGCTGGCCAGGTTTTATATTTATTGATTGCAGGTTGTTATATTCTATCACTTCATCTATGTATTCTCTTATATCCATTCTATTGCTGACATATTTTTTAGACAATGACCATAATGTATCGCCGCTGCTTACGTAGACAGCATCTGTTTTTACTTCGGATGCTCTCCCGGCATCTACTTTAAAGGAATAAAAAACTATAAACGCAAGCACCAATATAGTTGTTAAAAATAAGTAAAATCTTTTTTTGCTAACTATTCTATACTTTTTGTGTTTCAAGCTTTCCATGACTGATTCCTCCTCCAAAAGAACATATGTTCTATTTATATAATAATCGAACATATGTACGATGTCAATATATTTACGAACATTTGTTTGATTTTTATATTATATTTTGTTATAATCAGAATATAAATTACATAATTATTTTAAAG
Organism: Lutispora sp. QWL-02; assembly: GCF_058315355.1. Taxonomy (NCBI): domain Bacteria; kingdom Bacillati; phylum Bacillota; class Clostridia; order Lutisporales; family Lutisporaceae; genus Lutispora; species Lutispora sp. QWL-02. The sequence goes on along the minus strand of NZ_CM177762.1, from coordinate 2,747,957 downwards.
GTTGTGAATATCTATGAATATAGATGATCTTAGCAGCAAACAAATTGAAGTTTTAGATTTTATAAAAAAAGAACTGGCCTCTAAGGGTTATCCTCCCTCTGTAAGGGAAATATGCGAGGCTGTAAATTTGAAATCTACCTCAACTGTTCATGGTCATTTAGAAAGACTCGAAAAAAAGGGGTTCATCAGGCGTGATGCAACCAAGCCAAGAGCTATAGAAGTATTGGATTCAAACAGCTTTATGTTCCCTCGGAAGGAAATGGTTGAATTGCCTATAGTGGGTAAAGTCACGGCAGGTCAGCCTATATTGGCTCAAGAAAATATTGAAGATACTTTTCCTATACCCATGGAATTTGTAGGAAATGATGTATCATTTATATTGGTTATAAAAGGTGATAGCATGATCAATGCAGGCATTCTGGATGGAGACTATGTAATAGTCCTAAAGCAATCTCATGCCAATAATGGAGATATCGTAGTCGCACTTATTGATGATGAAGCCACTGTTAAGCGCTTTTATAAAGAAAAAGGGCATTTTAGATTACAGCCCGAGAATCCTGTTTATGATCCTATTATTACAGATAACCTATCAATAATAGGTAAAGTCACAGGAGTGCTGAGAAAAATAAAGTGAGATGATAAATAAGAAAGGCTTCTATTAAAAATATTTCCAATAGAAGCCTTTCTTATTTTAATCTATATCTATCAAATTTTTCTTATATAAGTTATATTCATTCTTTAGTTCACTGATTTTATTACTCAACTCAAGTTGAAGCAAAGAAAGTTTTTCTATATTATTGTTTGTCGCTGCATCTTTTACTCTTGTAATAAGAGATTTTTCACCTATGGTATCCTTCACGAGATAATGGCGCAATTCGTTTATCTTATACCAATGGCGAATATCCATATCAGCAGCTTCGTGCACCTTATGAATTTGCTTGCAGGATCTTACAAAATCGATATTTTCCGGTATGTGCCTGTTTAGTATTTCTGTAATCCATCTTGTAAGCGATGCTTCTACAAAGCTGTCTATTATTGGCTGACTCATTACATCATTATGCAAGAGAACTTTGGATTTTTCCGGATATTTTTTAAAGCTTATCATATTTTCGTATACTGTTACAGGGTGAACGCCAAAAAGCTTTTCTCTTTCTGCATCTGAATATTCATCATAAATGTTTTTTTCGCTAATGTATTCCCTATCCTTGTTTAAATAAAATTTATCCTCACCCTTTGTTTTTTTCAAATTGCTATACATCTGGTTTAAAGAATAACCTCCGCCGGCTGCCGCTTTAATTCCATCTATCATGGATTGATATGCTGCCGCAATTGATAAATAAGAATTTGTCATAGGGTTTGGAGAACGTATTTCGAACCTTGTCGCAAGAGGATTATCCATATCGCGTATTAAACCGATCAGGACAGTCCTGTTTCTAGAAGGTGTATCCACATGGTGCCCTAATGACGCTACTATGCATACAGGAGCCTCAAAGCCGGGTTTTAGCCTATTCAATGAATCTATGGTGGGAGATATAAATGGGTTTATAACTTCATAATTATTCAGCAGGCCCATTAGGGCACCATATCCTATTTTATTTAAGAAGCTTTCCTTTATATCTTTCGGGGAGAATAAATTAACTGTACTGCCATCATTGAGTCTTGCTGCAACCCCTATGTGGGTATGCTTGCCGCTTCCTGCCACTCCTTCTATGGGCTTAGCCTGAAAGGTGACTTCAAGGCCATTTTTTCTGAAAACCTCTTTTATTATAGTCCTGACAACCAGGTCGTTGTCGGCGGCTTGCAATGAGGTAGAGTATTTCCAGTCTATTTCAAGCTGCTCCATTATATGCGTCAGGTTTCCCGAGTCATCCAGCTTGGCCTTTATTCCTCCGACTTCTTTATGGCCCATTTCAGGATGAAGTCCATATCTGTCCATGAGCAATAAGGATTGCTCCATTGATGTTCTGACAGATCCCTTAGTCCTTTTCCAGTATTGCTCATGCAAAACCTGGGATGCAGATAATGCTTCTATATCAGCTTTATCATTAGGTGTTTTTACCCAGAATTCTAATTCGGTAGCTGACGTAAGAATTATTTCATTTATATCCTCTGATTTTATTGTCGTTCCTTCCAACAAATCTGGATTTTCTTTTATGATTGCCAATAATGAATCTGAGAAATTGATGATGGCTCTTTTCAAAATAGAGCGGGAATCCACTGCAATCCCACTATGATATAAAAAAGAAGGTATTCGCAATGTACCTACAGGTTTATCGATATTGCCATCTATATGTTCAAAATTATAATCTACATACCAATTTGAATTCAGATCTGCTACAATATCAACCTTACCGTTATTGAGTGTAGCTATGCCAGGCATAACAACGCTGGAGCCGTCAGTTTGAACTGCCCCGCTTAAAAATTCATCAGTGTTGCTTAAAAAGTTTTTAATAGGTATCTTCTCATCTGTATCATTTCCGGACAAATCTATACCCATGAGAGATATAAATTTTACTTCTGGATGACCCTTTATCAATTGAACAAGCTCATCTTTGGTCATTGTGTATGGTTTAATTAAAAAGAGAAGAGCTTCTTCCAATACTTTAGACAGACAGTTCAAAATATGCACCTCCGATATTATATTTTGATTTACAAGAACCGTTGCTTTAAATTCTTCAATAAAACCTTTTTATTATAACACCACTTAAAATCAATGTAAATAAAAAAATATGCATATCACTGCATATTTTTTATTATAATAGGATGTTTATTCTAAATTAATAAGGTTTTCTTTCAGCAGCTCCTGTATGGCAAATAGTATGCCTATTTTGGCATGATCGTAAGTTATGCCTCCCTGCAAATATGCTATAAATGGTGGTCTAACAGGCGCATCAGCGCTTAATTCAATAGAGGAGCCCTGAACAAACCCTCCTGCAGCCATTATCACCTCATCATTATATCCGGGCATACTCCAAGGCTCAGGCGTTACAAAGGAATCGACGGGAGAGCCGGATTGAATTCCCCTGCAAAAAGATATGAGGGTTTTTCTATCATTGAACTTTATGGCTTGAATAATATCGCTTCTGTCTGAATCAAAGCCCGGATTTACCTCATATCCAAGATCTGAAAAAATTTTAGAACAAAATACTGCCCCTTTAACAGCTTCCGATACTATATGGGGAGCTAAAAATAATCCTTGAAATAATAATCTGGTAATGCCTAGAGTTGCTCCGCATTCCTTGCCAATGCCCGGAGCTATCAATCTGTCTGCTGCCATTTCTACATACTTTGCTTTTCCGGCCACATAACCTCCTGTAGGCGCAATGCTGCCTCCGGGATTCTTTATGAGCGAGCCTGCTATTATATCTGCGCCCTTTTGTGTTGGTTCGTAGAAATCCAGGAATTCGCCATAGCAATTATCAACCATGCAGCAGATTTGCGGGTTTAAGGATTTAACAAAGCTTATCCCTTCTTCAATATCTTTTAAGCTCAGTGATTTTCTCCATCCATAGCCTGTAGATCTTTGTATCAATACTAACCTGGTTTTTTTATTTACACTTTCCCTTATTGCTTCAAAGTCAAAGCTTCCGTCATCCAGTAAATCCACTTGCCTGTATGATATATTGTGGTCCCTCAAGCTTCCCCTCATAGGACTGTCAATACCGATAATGTTATCTAAGGTATCATAAGGCTTTCCGGTGATTGCAAGCAATTCATCCCCTGGTCTCAAAATACCAAAAAGGCAAAGTGACAAGGCGTGAGTGCCCGAAACTATGTTAGGCCTTACCAATGCATCTTCACAATGGAATACATCTGAATATATGATATCTAATGCATCTCTTCCTGTATCTCCATATCCATATCCTGTAGAATAATTGAAATGAGTGTCGCTCAATCTATTTTTTCGCATGCTGTCCAGAACTTTATATTGATTATATTCTCTAATCTCCTCAATGATAGAGAATTGATCCTTTATTTCCTTTTCACACTTATCTGCAAGACCGATAATCCTATTGTCAATCTTGAGTGTATTCTTTAAATAATCCTTAGTAATACTGTGCATTCTTTCACCATGCGATCATTTGCTGATATTCTCAGCAGATCTATCAGTAAAAGTAAAATTTACAGGCTTTTGAGGTATTAAAGTTGATACTGCATGCTTGTAAACCAATTGTTGTTTTCCATCTCCGTCTAAGATAATTGTATAATTATCAAAACCCTTGACTGTCCCTTTTAACTGAAAGCCATTTACAAGATAAATAATAATGGGTGTATGTTCTTTTCTTACTTGATTAAGAAAAACATCTTGCAAATTTATTACTACTTTATTCATCTTAACCCCTCCAATAGTAAAATAATTTAATTATCCTATATATATGAAAAGAAATTTTTTCCTCTGCCATATATATTATTATAATAATAACTGATATTTATTCTATATCAAACTAATTTTTCCTGCAGTATACCTTATTATATTTTCCAATATATAATCTAAAGAAAAATGATTATCCATATCTATCCAAAATACTCTTTCATCATTTCTAAACCATGTAAGCTGTCTTTTTGCAAAGTGCCTGGTGTCTCGCTTCAATTTATCTACAGCTTCATCCAAACCGTATACACCTTCCAAATAGTCTATAATTTCCTTATATCCTAAGGCCTGAAGAGCTGTATGATTTTTGCCGTAGCCCATTTCAAGCAATTTCTTGACTTCTTCTACCAAACCGTCTTGAATCATCTGATCTACCCTGCTGTTTATTCTATCATATAACCTGCTTCTTTTCATATTTAAGCATATATAGGCATATTCATACTTGCAGGGCTGCTGTTTTGACAGCATCTGAAAATATGAAATAGGCTTACCCGTATGCTTATAAACTTCCAGAGCTCTGATAACTCTCTTGAGGTCATTCGGATGAAGCTTATTATATGATGCCTCGTCTGCGTCCTTCAACAGGCTATGGACATACTCATTGCCCTTTTCAGCAGCAACTCCCTTCATTTTATTCCTATAATCTTCATCAACTATGGAATCTGTAAAATCTAAATTATCAAGGAGCGAATTTATATATAGCCCTGTTCCTCCTACAACTATAGGCAGATTCCCCCTCAAATTTATATCATCAATATATCCTTCTGCTTTCTCTTTGAATAATGCTGCGCTGAAGCCCTCATCAGGGTATAATTCATCTATCATGTAATGTTTTATGCCTTCCATTTCGTCATTGCTTATCTTAGCGGTGCCAATATCCATATACTTATAAACCTGAGCAGAGTCTGCGGATATTATTTCACCGGATAACTTTTTTGCGATCCGCAAAGCAATGCTGCTTTTTCCCACGGCAGTAGGCCCGGCTATTATACATAATTTCTGCTTCAAATCAATCACCTTATACTATTCTCTTAAATTTCTTTTCTATCTCGGTTTTATTCATTGTTATTATTGTGGGACGTCCATGAGGACAAGTATAGGGCTGCTTTGTATTAAACAGCTTGACGATCAGTTCTTCGATCTCTTTGGCCGTCAGGTTATTACCTGCTTTTACCGCAGTTTTGCAGGCAATCTGTATTATAGTTTTTTCATATATAATAGAAAAATCATTTTTATAATCATCGATCGTGTCCAGCAGCTCAGATATCACGAAGCCGGAGCAGGGCTGGCCCAGTATTATAGGCACTTGCCTGACAGCCAAAGAATTTTCTCCAAAAAACTCTATATCAAAACCCAGGTGATTCAGCACTTCAAGCCCTGCTTCTGCCAGATTCTTCTCTTTTGGAGTAAGTTCTATTATCACAGGCATTAACAGCGGCTGCTGATCAATATTTCTAAGCTTTGCCTTGTTCATCAGCTCTTCATAGACTATTCGCTCATGAGCTGCATGCTGATCTATCATCATGAAACTGTCATCTTTTTGATATATTATATAAGTGTTAAACAACTGCCCAATCACCTGGCCCGTTGATAAAAGCTCCTTGTCTTTCATTGCTATAGGCTGGGACTTCAGATCAGGCTTAGAGTCCCATATATAGCTGCTTGTATGTTTATTGGGAATTTGATTTATTTCAAAGCTTTTTTCCGGGGAATCCGTGGGAGCTGATGTATAAGGCCTATAATCCTTAATATCATCCAGCATGCTCGCTTCTTTTATGCTAAAGCTTTGACTATCCTTAAAGCTTTCTGTATATACTGTCTCATTGCTGCTCAATGTCTGATTTAAAGAATAATAAACTAAATTGAAAATACTCCTATCATCGGAGAACTTTACCTCTGCCTTGGCAGGGTGGACATTTACATCTATTCTATCCGGTTCGATGTCGATATTCAATATTGAAACTGGAAACCTGTTATTCATCAAAAAAGATTTATATGCTGTTTTAACAGCTTCTTTAAGCATGTTGTTCTTAATAATTCTTTTATTGATCGAAAATATCATATAGGTCGAATTGCCCTTAGAAAATTCAGGCTTAGATATATATCCGTTGATGGACAGCAGCTCATTGGAGTAACTCACCGGCAGCATCATTTTGGCTGCCTTCGTGCCGAATATGCATTGTATGACTGAAAGCAGATCCCCGTTTCCCGGCGTATGAAATATAATATCATCATTCACTATATACTTTATTGCCACATGAGTATTGGAAAAAGCAATTTTCTCTACTGTATCAGAAATATAATTAAGCTCGGTTTTATCGCTTTTTAAAAATTTAAAGCGGGCCGGCGTATTATAAAATAAGTTTTTCACCTTAATGCTAGTGCCAATAGAAGTGCTTATTTCCCTGTTTTCAATTATTTTACCGGATTTAATCACTATTCTGCTGCCCAACGTATCTTTTTCCGACTGACTTTCCAGCTCGATATTTGCTACGGAAGCAATACTGGACATCGCTTCACCCCTAAAGCCAAGGGTTCTCACCGTCATTAAATCATCAATATCTTTTATTTTGCTGGTCGCATGCCTTTCAAATACATGCGGCAGGTCATCATGCATGATACCGGTTCCATTATCAATAATGGAGATTAACGACTTCCCTGCATCTTTTATATCGATAGTAACTGATGTAGCCTCAGCATCAATTGAATTCTCCACTAATTCCTTAACCACAGAGGCAGGTCTTTCAATTACTTCACCTGCAGCTATTTTATTTATAGTATTTTCATCTAGTAAAATTATTCTACCCATGTTTTCCTCCATAGCTTAATTAATTATACAAGTGCTTCGCCTTATCTTTAAGCATATTGATCTTATTCAAGGCCTCGATCGGTGTCAGGTTGTCTAGATCAATATTTTTGATCTCCTCAGCCAGCTGATAAATGCTGTAGTTAAAAAGGTTGATCTCTTCCTCTTCCTTTGCCCTTTTTACTTTTTTGTTTTTCTGCTTTCCGACAACCGTTATCTTAGTGTTTTCCTCAGACTTATCCAGAACCTCTAGGATATCATAAGCCCTTTCCAGTATTTCTTCAGGAACACCGGCCAGCCTTGCCACATGTATGCCGTAACTTCCACTGATGCTTCCTCTTTTTATCTTGCGCAGGAAAATAATATCTTTCCCCTTTTCCTCAACGGCTATATAATAATTTTTGATTCCGGGCAATTTGCTTTCCAATTCCGTCAATTCATGGTAATGTGTAGCGAACAAGGTTTTACATCCCAGTTTGGTCTTGTCTGAAATATATTCCACAGTAGACCAAGCAAGGCTTAAACCGTCAAAAGTGCTTGTACCTCTTCCGATCTCATCTAAAACAACTAAGCTCTTATCTGTTGCGCTATTGATTATGTTAGCAAGCTCTGTCATTTCCACCATAAATGTGCTTTGGCCGGAGGCAAGATCATCAGAAGCCCCAACCCTGGTAAAAATTCTGTCTACAACACCTATTTTAGCATAAGATGCAGGCACAAAGCAGCCTATTTGAGCCATCAAAACGATGAGGGCAATTTGCCTCATATATGTAGATTTTCCGGCCATATTGGGGCCTGTTATTACTAACAGCCTGTTATCATCGCAATCCAATAATGTATCATTAGGTACAAAGCCGCCTTTAATGTTCTGAGCCTCCACCACGGGATGACGCCCATCTTTGATTTCTATCTCTCCATGGCCTCCTATCACTGGTTTTATATATCCGTTTTTTTGCGATACCTCAGCATATGAGCATAAGCAATCAAGCGTTGCAAGCAGTTGAGCGGTTTCTTGTATTCTGCCTATATGATTTCCAATCTCTTCTCTTATCTTTACAAATATTTCATATTCCAGTTCAATCAGCTTTTCATCTGCATGCAGGACCGTTTCTTCCAGTTCTTTCAGTTCAGGGGTTATATATCTCTCTGCATTTGATAAGGTCTGCTTTCTGATATAATCCTCAGGGATATTTTCAATATTAGATTTTGTAACTTCAATAAAATAACCGAAGACTTTGTTATAGCCTACCTTTAAGGATTTTATTCCCGATCTCTGCTTTTCCCTTTGCTCTAATTCAATGATCCACTGCTTGCCGTTTGAAGATGCTTTTTTGTATTTATCGATCTCCTCCATATAGTTATCCTTTATAAGATTACCCTCCTTAAGGCTGAAGGGAGGATCTTCATTTATAGAAAGGTCAATGATTTCATATAAGTCTTTTAAGTCGTCAAAGGCCCTGCATATTTCATCAAGCATAGAGTTCTTAAAATTTGAAATAATGGCTTTTATGTATGGCAGATTAGTCAAAGAATTCTTAAAGGCAATCAAATCCTTAGCGTTTGCTGTTCCTAAAGCTATTCTGCTTCCCAAGCGTTCTATATCATATATTGAATTTAAATATTCTTTTAATTCCTCCCGCAATAGAAAATTGTCCAATAGCTCGGAAACAGCATCCAGTCTTTCATTTATTTTTTCAACAAACAAAAGCGGCTTTTCCACCCATTGTCTAAGCATCCTGGCTCCCATAGAAGTATTTGTCCTGTCCAGAACAGACAGGAGCGAGCCTTTTTTGCTTCTCTCCCTTATAGTTTCACAAAGCTCCAGGTTTCTTCTGGTGTTCTGATCTAAAACCATATAATTTGAAATGTTATAAGGCTTGATTTTATTTATGTTATACAGAGAATTTTTTTGTACTTCATCCAAGTACAATAAAATAGAGCCTGCAGATTTTATTGATGCTTCGCTTTCCAGCCCAATGCCCTCAAGCGCCTCTATATTAAATTGTCTTTTCAGTCTTCCGGTGCATTCATCTAACTCATAATACCTCTTATCTAAAATCGTTGCAGTTTTATATAACTCTTGAAGCTTTTCATTCTCGATGTTTAACAGCATTTCTGACGGGTTTATCCTATTTATTTCATCAATTGCCATGCTCCATAGCTTTTCTTCCGTAACAGTAGCAAAGAACTCCCCTGTAGATAAATCAATATATGACAATGCAATATGATGGCTTGAAACATAAACGGACATCAAATAGTTGTTCACTTTATCATCGAGCATGAGACTGCTGGTTATCGTTCCCGGAGTAATAACTTTAATAACTTCGCGTTTAACTATACCCTTAGCTAGTGCGGGATCTTCTACCTGCTCACAAATGGCTATCTTGTAATTATTCTCTATAAGCTTTCTAATATACGCATCCGCTGCATGATAAGGTATGCCGCACATAGGAGCTCTTTCTTCCATGCCGCAATCTCTTCCTGTGAGAGTAATTTCTAAAACTCTGGATGCTGTTATAGCATCTTCAAAAAACATCTCATAGAAATCTCCAAGCCTAAAAAAGAGAATTTTATCCTTATGTTGATTTTTAATCTCCATATATTGCTGCATCATTGGTGTCAATTGTGACATGTCCCCACCTCTTTCCTAATATATCAATTATATCAAAAAAACAGACATATAAAAGCTCTATTATAAAAACAACCAGAGATTAACTCCGGTTGTTTTTGGTTTCTATCAGCTCGCCGTTTAATGACCAAGAAAATATATCAGTAATTTTTACATAAACCAAATCGCCTATTTGTGCTTTATCCCCTTTAAAATTGACGATTTTGCCGGTTCTGGTCCTCCCTGTCATTATATCTTTATTGGTTTTGCTGGGGCCATCCACAAGAACCTCATAAACATTATCCTTATAGTCACCATTTATCTCTCGGGAAATTTTATTTTGTACTTCTACCAGCTTATCAAAATTTATATGCTTTCTCTCTTCACTGATCTGGTTTGCCAGTTTTGCCGCAGGAGTACCTTCTCTTTTTGAGTATATAAAGGTAAATGCTTGATCAAATCTGACCTTTCTAACCACATCAAGGGTTTCTTCAAAGTCTTCATCGGTCTCTCCGGGGAAACCAACGATGATATCTGTCGTCAATGCTATGCCGGGAATTGCTTTTTTAACTTTGGCAACTTTTTCAAGATATTCTTCTTTACTATATACCCTGTTCATAGATTTCAATACTCTGTCGCTTCCAGCCTGGAAAGGCAGATGCAAATGCTCGCATACCTTATCACATTCTTTCATTGCCGTTATCAGCTTATCTGATATATCCTTGGGATGGGAGGTCATAAATCTGATCCGCTCTATGCCTTTGATCTCGTTAACTTTATATAAAAGATCCGCAAAATCAAAGTTTATATCAAGATCTTTTCCATAAGAGTTTACATTTTGACCTAATAGCATTACTTCTTTACATCCATCATAAGAAAGCCTAGATAGCTCATCTATTATATCTTCCGGATTGCGGCTTCTCTCCCTTCCCCTTACGTATGGAACTATACAATAGGAGCAGAAATTGTTACAGCCATACATAATGGTAATCCAAGCTTTATGCTTTTCATCCCTCTCTATAGGAAGATTTTCCACTATGACTCCGTCAGAGTCCATTATATCTATAAGGGTATATTTTTCATGCAGAGCTTTTTCAAATAACTCAGGAAATTTATATATATTATGAGTTCCGAATATCAAGTCTACATGTTTATATTTTCGCTTTATCATATCCACAGCGTGTTTTTGCTGCATCATACAACCACATATGCCGATTACCATTCCCGGCTTTGATGCTTTTAAATTTTTTAAGGCACCAATATTTCCATATAGCTTAAACTCTGCATTTTCTCTCACGCAGCAAGTGTTAAACAGAATAACATCTGCCTTTTCATTATTATCAGTATGTGAATAGCCCATGCTTTTTAATATACCCTTTAATTTTTCAGAATCCGAATTATTTTGCTGACAACCATAGGTAATAATTCGGGCATATTTTATCTTCCCTGTATTATTATATTCGTTAGCATTATTTGCTTTTATTCTTTGAGCAATATCATTTTGTCTCATCAACTCTTCAGTTGAAATATGAGTGTTTTCTTTTTTTATCATAAAATATCTACCTCTGTTTAATTAGCAACATTCTCACCCAGGTAGGCCTTCCTTATTTCATCATTATTGAGGAGAGCCTGGCCTTCGCCTTTTAGTTTTATTTGCCCTGTTTCTATTACATATCCAATATCCGCTGCATGAAGTGCAGCATTTGCATTTTGTTCGACCAGGAGTATCGTAACACCCTGATTATGGATTTCTTTAATTATACTAAATATATCTTTTACAATCAATGGTGCTAAGCCAAGGGACGGTTCATCCATCATCATAAGCTTAGGTTTTGACATCAGGGCTCTGCCTACAGCCAGCATTTGCTGTTCTCCACCTGACAGGGTGCCGGCCATCTGCCAATACCTTTCCTTTAACCTTGGAAATAGGCTGTAAACCCAATCCAGATCATTATTTGTATTATTGACATCTTTTCTGAAAAAAGCACCTAATTTTAGGTTTTCCAGCACTGTAAGGTTTGGAAATATTCTTCTTCCCTCAGGCACTAATGTTATTCCCATCTTTACTATATCCTGAGTTTTCATATTCAGCAAATTGATGCCATTATATGTTATAGAGCCGCTCTTTGGCTTTACAAGCCCGGTTATTGTCCTCAAAGCAGTACTTTTTCCAGCACCGTTGGCACCAACCAATGTGACAATTTTTCCTTCTTCAACTTCAAGGCTTATGCCCTTTAATGCCTCAATACCCCCATATGCGACGACCAAGTTTTCAACCTTAAGCATTGTCTTCCACCCCCAAATAGGCCTCAATGACTCTTTGATTATTCTGTATTTCCTTTGGGCTGCCGTGAGCGATAGTAATTCCATAATCAAAAACATATATTCTTTCGGATATTCCCATTACCACTTGCATATGATGCTCTATCATGAAGATTGTAAGCTTAAAGTCATCTCTTATCGTCTTGATAAATCTTGTAAGGTCTTCTGTTTCTTTAGGATTCATGCCGGCTGCCGGCTCATCCAACAGCAATAGCTCAGGTTTTGTGGCTAATGCCCTGGCGATTTCAAGCCTGCGTTGTTTTCCATATGGCAAAGAGCTGGATTTCTCGTTCTTCTCATCTGATAAGCCCACGATTTCCAATAGCTCCAGAGATTTATTGATCATCCTTCTGTTTTCATTCTTATATTTTGGCAATCTTAGCAGTGCCTCAAATACATTGGATTTTATATGAAGATGATTGGCAATCAATACATTATCCAGCACGCTCAAATCTTTAAAAAGCCTGATGTTTTGGAATGTCCTGGCTATCCCTGATTTAGTTATCTGATGAGGGGACAGCTGAGTTATATCATTGCCTTTATAAAATATTTTTCCTTTTGTAGGCTTATATACGCCTGTTATCATATTGAATGCAGTCGTTTTTCCTGCTCCGTTGGGACCGATTAACGCAACAATTTCCCCTTTGTTTAGTGTCAGGTTAAAATCTTTAACAGCGGTCAAGCCGCCAAATTGCATTGTAATATTATTGGTTTTGAGAATTTCCATCATTCTTTACCTCCTTTTAACAGAGGTTTTTTAAAAGATATAAAATTTAAAAACTTATCCCAGCTAAACTCATTGGTTCCCATGAGTCCGTGCCTATAAAATAGCACTACCAGCATCAGCAGTATGGAGAACACTACCATTCTCATGCCTGCAACTCCTGGTATTACAATAAAGCCGAAATCCATGGACTGGTCAAGGAAACGCAGAGCTTCTTGGGAGATAGTCACTACAAATGCTGATATCACTGTTCCTGTAATGCTCCCGATGCCTCCTAATACTATAATCAATAAAATATTAAATGTCAAAGTAAATCTAAACATCAAAGGATCTATAGTACCTAAAAGATTTCCCAAGAGCCCTCCGCCGATTCCTGCAAAAAAAGCTCCAATAGTAAAAGCTAACACCTTATGCTTAAATAAATCTACTCCCATGCTTTCTGCAGCGATCTCATCTTCTCTGATCGCTTTGAAAGCCCTCCCATAACTGCTGTTGATCAACAATATCATTATGAAAATTGTAAAAACGGCAGTACCAAAACTCCACCACAAATTTGTATATGCAGGTATGCCTTTTAAACCTAACGCACCATTTGTAATAGTTTGAGTATTGGTGAAGATGACCCTTATGATCTCTGCAAAGCCCAGCGTAGCAATAGCCAGGTAATCTCCTTTCAATCTGAGAGCAGGAGCCCCGATCAGGAACCCTACCATTGCTGTTAAAGCTCCTCCCAACAAAAGAGAAGGGAAAAACGGCCAAACAACATTGCTTAGCGGAGCTGCTATCGGCTTTAGAAAAAAGTTTTGAATTTTGGCATTAACTGAAAGAGTAAGTATGGCAGTTACATAAGCACCAACAGCCATAAAACCTGCGTGGCCTAACGAGAAAAGTCCGGTAAATCCATTGATCAAGTTCATGCTAAGACCTAAAACAGTATAGATGGCACATAGATTAAGGATCCTTACTATATAAGCGTCAAAATTTTTATCTGCATAATATATAAACACTATCAGCAAGATCAATGATATGCTTGTAAGAAAATAATTTCTTTTTTTCATAATCTACACCTTCTCCGAAATTTTTTCTCCCATTATGCCAGTTGGCTTAAAGAGGAGTATGACTATAAGGAGTATAAATGCAAAAGCATCTCTATATCCGGTTAAGCTTTGAAAAAAGGCAACCAACATAATCTCACCGATACCTAGAATAAATCCGCCGGCAACAGCGCCTGAAATGCTTCCAATTCCGCCAATAACTGCAGCTATAAAGCATTTCAGGCCTGGCATTACACCCATCAAAGGTTGTATTTGGGGAAACTTTAATCCCCACATTATTCCTCCTATGGCAGCTAACGCAGATCCTATACCAAAAGTGACTGAAATTGTTCTATCTACATTAACTCCCATAAGCCTGGCCGTTTCATGGTCTTTTGAAACCGCTCTCATAGCCATTCCTGTTTTAGTTTTATTGATCAAATATGATAGGGCCAAAAGCAATACTACCGTAACGATCGGTATCATAAACGTCAATCTTTGAACAGAAATATTGCCCATTTGCACTACAGACGTAAGAATTGGAGGAGTCGGGAAAGCTTTTGGCCTTCCGCCAAAAATAACTATTGCAAGATTTTCGATAAGAAAAGATGCGCCTATAGCAGATATCAAAATTGAAATTTTAGGGGCATCCCTTAGACTCCTGTAGGCTAATACCTCAACTAGCATGCCCAGTAAAGCGGTAAGTATAATTGTGACTGGAAAAGCAAAATACCATTTCATGCCAAACAGCACGCCGAAAAAAGCAAAATATGTAGCCATCATAAAAATATCGCCATGTGCAAAATTTATTAACCTTAAAATTCCATAAACCATAGTATAACCTATGGCAATAAGTGCATAAAGGCTACCTAAGGATATACCATTGGCTAAATGTTGCATGAACATGTCCAATGTCATATTAATCATATATTCACCACCTGTTTTTTTATTGATTTATTTAAATAAGCTTCCATATTTCAGGAAGCTTATTATCATAATGCATAGGAAAGTATTGCTTTCATCGATTTACACTTTCCGTTATATGCAATCGTAAAGGCTTCATTTATTCTAATTGTTTAATTGAAGCCTTTTATATAAAGCATCAGTCAAACATGGAGAATCTGATTTATATTTATGAAAGCATAGATTGTGTATTTTCAAATGTACATTGCGTTGATTTGTACGCAATAAGGGGACGCGTGTCTGCCGTTGACTTATCATTTAGTTAATTATACTATAGAATTTTTATACATACAACAGAAAACACATACATTTATATACTAATGGCTCACATTATTACATCTCTATTATTTTCATCTTTCCTTTTTGCAAGAATGCTTATTATAGCCTTTGCTTCTTTTTTCGTCAAATCCTTAGTATATTCTTTGCCCGTTGTGCTTATGATCAATTCTTTTAAATCTTCGTTAGATATGTTCGCACTTCTTGCAAATGCAAAAATGTCCGTAAGCTGTGTTTTTGAAGCTGTTTCCTTTTCATCGCTTTCATTTTGGCTTTCCACCTCTTCAAAGCCAGTGTATTCGACGCCGTATCCGGCAAATCTTAAAGCCCTGGCTATGGCTCTCGTTTCAGCTAATTCCAAAATTGCATTTGATAAGACTCTGTCTCTCTTGACAGAAGCATTGCCCAAGCCGTTGAATATCCCTTTTTCTGTTTTAACCATGGCATGAATTATTGCTACCTCAGTATCATATGAAATGACTTTTGTTTCTATGCTGAGATTGGCATTATCCTCATGAGCAAGTCTTAGCCTGCCTCCCACAACTGGAAACAGCCTACCCTGAACTTTTACCAGTTCTTCATTTTTGAAATTGTTAAGCATTTGATCACCTTCAATAATATTTCTTTATCATTATTTTTCTCAAATGCTTTAATAATATTAGTCGATGGTAAAATGCATCGCAATCAGCTTTTCATAACATTGTCTATATCTTCAAGACCGGATAATATATTTTCTATTTTTTTAGTCAATATTATGGCCTTGCTTCGATCAGCAAGCTTCTCATCGCCAGTAGTCGCTTCTTTTAATGCATACATCATGGTTCTGATGTCATCCAATAGCATTTCCAGCCTATTATCTTCTGCATAATATTTTTCAGGCATATTGACTATAGAGTCAGTTGAAGATTCTATTTCAATAGTTTCACCCATATGAGCGATCTCTGCTTTAGAATCAAATTTATCCTGCAATATTTGAGAAAGTTCCTTCAAGGAATCTTCTTCACCATGAGTCAAAAATATTTTTGCAGGCTTTTTTGTAAAAGATGAGAACCAATCTATAAGCCCATTTTTATCGGCATGCCCTGATAGACCATTTAAATTATAAATTTTACAATTTACGTAGATATCTTCTCCGAATATTTTTATCTTTTTTTGACCTTCCAAGATTTTTCTGCCGAGGGTCCCCTTAGCTTGATATCCTACAAAGACCACACTTGAATTTCCTCTCCAGAGGTTATGCTTGAGATGATGCTTTATCCTGCCTGCGTCACACATGCCGCTGGCAGAAACTATTATGCAGCTCCCTTCATGAAAATTTATGGCCTTTGATTCTTCTGCTGTTTTAGTAAAAACAAGGTTTGGAAATTCAAAAGGATTATCTCCCACTTTTATCAAAGACTTAGTATCATCGTCAAATAAATCCTGATTATTTAGAAATACATTGGTAGCATTGATCGCCAATGGGCTATCCACATATACAGGTATGCTTTTTATTTTAGAAAATTCGCTTTCCTTCATCATATTTAACATATATAAAATTTCTTGTGTTCTCCCTACGGCAAAGGAAGGTATAACTATGTTGCCGCCATTTTCGATTGTATTTATGATTATATCAAGAAGAAACAATATATTGTTCCTTGCATTATCATGAGCTTTGTTGCCGTATGTTGCCTCCATGATTAAATAATCCGCTTCATCGATTAATGACGGATTTTTCATTATAGGCATATCTTTATTGCCTAAGTCTCCTGAAAATACGAGCTTTACTGTTTCGCCTTTTTCCTTTACCCATAATTCGATTATAGCCGAACCAAGTATATGCCCGGCATCCTTATATCTGATTTTAATTTCCTCAGTTATTTCGATTATTTCATCATAGTTAATCGCCCTAAAGTATTTTAAGGAGTCCTCAGCATCAGCGGCGGTGTAAAGGGGTTCAATCAAAGGTCTGCCGGCTCTCAGTCTTTTTCTATTGGTCCATTCCGTTTCCATCTCTTGGATATATCCGCTGTCAGGCAGCATTATAGTGCATAATTCCTTAGTAGCCTTTGTAGCTAAAATCTCTCCGTTAAAGCCTTTTTTTGCTAGCAGCGGTATTCTTCCGCTGTGATCTATGTGAGCATGAGTCAATAAAAGAAAATCAATTTTTGATGGCTCAAAATCAAACATATTTCTATTTAGATCCTCTGAATCAGCATCACCTTGAAACATGCCGCAATCAATAAGTATTTTATGCTTGTCGGTATCTAATAGATAGCATGATCCTGTTACCATCTCAGCAGCGCCATAAAAACTAAGCTTCATAAATAAACCTCCAAATATGTATTAATGCGGGCAGCATATTTAATATTAATTTTTATATTCTTCTAAATAATCTAATATCCTTCTTTTTATAATTATTTCATAATTTGCGATTATGGTATTGACTTTAACTCTTTTTGAGTATATTATAAAAAAGGCTTCATAAATTGGAGACTTGAATAATAAGTGCTCACATAACACACAGAATCGGGGCATGGCGCAGCTTGGTAGCGCGCTTGGTTCGGGACCAAGAGGCCGCAGGTTCAAATCCTGTTGCCCCGACCATTAAAGCTTGATATCATAATATTCAATATAGGATTCTATAAATCTTTCTTTCTGTTCTTTATATTCTAATATTCTATTTAGTTTTCTTAAAAATCGTTCATTTTTCCACTTTTTCTTTTTTAAATATTTTTTTCTGCCCAATTTATAAAATTTATAAGGAAAAACAAGCATAGATAATATTATCTTATATTCTTTTTCATCCAATTTCCTTACATTTCTGTACTCAAATAGCATGCTTCTGCATAAATCAAAATCCCATAAATATTTTTTATTTGCCATGATTCTCCTTAGAAATTTACCCAAATCAACTAGTGGCAAATCATACAGACAACTTTCCAGATCTATCAAATAGTAGTTGTTTTGTTCATCCTTTAGGATATTTTGATAATAGAAGCTATCATGACATATATATAGTTCATTTTTATTTTTTTCGCATAGCCTGTCATAATCCGAGTTTTTTAAAATGTTTGCCGCGAGCTGAGCCTGATGAATGTAATAATCCATATTTTCATGGTATAGAATATCAAAGCTGTTCTTATCTGATTTCCTATCAAGGCTTTCCTTTATGTTGTTAAGAAAATATGTTTTTTCATTGTACAATTTGGGCAGCTTTCCTATGTTACTTTCAAGCTTAATTATCTTTGTTTGAAAGCCCTTAGCCTTATTATGAAACTCGGCCAATAGGCGTACGCTCTCCATAATGTCTCCAATATTATCAAAGTCTACTTCTGCTGCATCAATCCAATCTGCTAAATAATAGGAGGAGGATTTTCTCTTAACAAGCACCTCTCCTGAAGAACAATATAATGGATTTGTAACCTTGTTAAAGCCTTGGGCTTTAAGATGGTTCATGATGCTTATGCTCTTTATGGCCCTTTTTTCTCCGTTTCCTATTTTTTTTAGGCAATAAAAGCCTTCCTCCGCAGCTACCATGTAAATGCTCCTTATTTTTTCAACGTCAATGATATTTAAATCATAATTTTTCAATATCTTATTGACTTCCATTTGTTCTAAAAAGACCATATTTGATGATTCATATATGTGTTTTAATGCAAGATTCAAATATATCAGCTCCTATACTTATTATTGAACAAGATTTCGCCGCTCTTTGGCGCTCGCCTTAGAGCGGGTTAGCTCAGTGCTCATTACATTATATTTCGTGTTGCGGAAAGATATAATCATTAAAGCCTTATATCAAAAAATTTTAAGATAATAATATTGACATAGGGCAAAATTTATAGTAAAATCAGAACTGTCGTTTCAAAGGGCCTTTAGCTCAGTTGGTTAGAGCAACCGGCTCATAACCGGTTGGTCCGGGGTTCGAGTCCCTGAAGGCCCACCATAAATGCCTTGGTAGCTCAGTCGGTAGAGCAGAGGACTGAAAATCCTCGTGTCGGTGGTTCGATTCCGCCCCAAGGCACCATATAAAAGCAAAAAACAGAGCTATCTCTGTTTTTTTATTTATTTTGATATGTGATTGACTTCTATATCAGCTTATAAAAAAAATTTTTCAATGGCTCCATATTATATCTTTGAGCCATAATGATCTGCTCTGTGCTTCCTACAAATAGTATTCCGTTTGAGCTTAGTGCTTTGCTGAACCGGGTGTATATATTGTTTTTAGCTTCTTCAGTAAAATATATCAGCACATTCCTGCATATGATCAGATCACAGTTTTCGGGGTACTTGTCCATCAACAGATTATGTTTTCTATATTCTACGCATTTTTTAATTTCGTCTTTTATTTTATAAGTGTTTAAATTTTTTATGAAAAACTTGCTGACAAATCCATCTGGCAGATTTGCCAGGCTTTTTTCATTATAAACCCCCATTTTTGCTTTATTTATAGCATCATCGTCAATATCTGTAGCATAAATACTGATATTTTCAAGCTTCATAAATTTTGTCATCAGCATGACCAAAGAATAAGGCTCTTCTCCTGTAGAGCATGCTGCACTCCATATCTTTAAGGTCTTCCTATTTTCTAATAGCCGTGGAATTATTTCTTTCTCCAAAACCTCCCATTGGGCAGGATTTCTATAAAATTCTGATACATTAATGGTCAAATAATTGATAAATTCATTGAACAAATGGGAGTCCTGCAAAAGTGCATTATAGTATGTATCATAATCATTAAAGCTGTTTCTGGAAATCAGGGAATCAATTCTTCTTTTCATCTGTCTTTCCTTATAGCACGATAAATCTATACCGGTAAGCTTAAATATCTTCTCTTTGAATTTTTCATATCCTGTAAGCATCTATATACTCCTTATCAAATATTATAGTCATTGAACCAATTCTAACATAAAAATAACATAAAAAAAAGTCGTGATATGTTACATATCACGAAAACAGAATGTAAAGGGGGTCTCAATGTATTTTGTGAGGTCATTAACTATTATCTGCATAATCTTAAAAAAAATACATGAAATTTTTATTTTTCCAAAAAAATAATGCCAATCTGTATGAAATACAGATTGGCATGTCTTTACTCTTCTATTTCCTTTAAACTCAGGCTAAGCTTTCTTTCCGGGATATTAATATCTACAATTTTAGCCTTTACCACTTGATTTATAGTTAACACGTCCGAAGGCTTGCCTATTCTTTTGTCAGATATCTGGGATATGTGTATAAGTCCGTCAATCCCCGGTTCGACCTCGGCAAAAGCTCCAAAGGCTGCAAATCTTAATATCCTGACATTAACAATATCTCCTGTGTTATATTTGCCTTCCACTGTAGTCCACGGCTCCGGCTTTGTCTGCTTAAGACCTAAAGAGATTTTATTTTTATTGCTGTCTAAAGACAGTATCACAACTTCTACTTTATCGCCAGGTTTAACAACTTCAGAAGGATGTTCTATTCTCGACCAGGATAATTCAGAGATATGGATCAACCCATCGACGCCGCCTATGTCTACAAAGGCACCAAAATCTGTCACTCTTTTTACTTCACCTATAATTTTTTGGTCAACCTCTGCATGAGCCCAGAACTCTTTTTCCTTTGCTTCTTTTTGCTCTAATAGATGACCCTTTCTTGAAACAAGAACTTTCCTATTATCTTTATCAAACTCTATGATTTTGACGTCAACTTTGCTATTTTTATATGACTCCAAATCATTAACATATCTCAAATCAAATAAGGAAGCGGGCATAAACGTTCTTATGCCGAATATCTCAACAATTCCTCCGCCTTTTACTATTTCTTTGACAATACCGGGCACGGAACTATTTTCATTATATGCATATTCTAGCTTATACCAATTTTTATCTGCATCTACTAATTTTTTTGATAGTACGACATTGCCTTCTCCATCATTTATGCTGACTACCTTAACTTCTATCTCGTCTCCTACTTTTACCAGTTCAGATATTTTTAAATCCATGTCCCAAAATAAGTCTTCTTTCTTAACAATTCCATCAGCTTTGTAGCCTATATTAACAATCACCTCTTCATCGTTTAAGGATAAAACAATGCCTTTTACTGTTTCTCCAGGATGAAGGGATTTAAAACTTTTCTCATATTCCTCCATAATATTTTCATTACTAAAATCTTGCATTTTTTCTATAACCTCCTTAATTATCCAATCAGGCGTAGAAGCACCTGCTGCAATTCCTATAGTTTCCGCCTTCATGATATTTTCTTTCAGTAAATCCTCAGCAGTTTCAATATGATAAGTTTCCGGGCAAACATTTTTGGAGATTTCATACAGTTTAAGAGTATTGGAACTATTAAACCCGCCAATTATTATCATGGCATCAACCTTTTCTGCTAAATCCGCCACAGATTTCTGTCTGTTTTCTGTAGCACTGCAGACGGTATCAAAAATTTCAGTATTTTTAAATTTATCTTTAACCCTTTCCTTAATTCTATGCCAAAGATTTTTTGAAATAGTTGTTTGTGCAACTAAACATATTTTATCATAATAAGTGAGTTTGTCCACCATTTTTTCATCATCCAATATAATAGCCTCATTATTGCACCATCCGTTTATTCCAATAACTTCAGGGTGGTCCTTGTCACCAGCGATCATAATTTTATAGCCGTCATTATATTTTTCCTCCACAATTCTGTGGATTCTGGATACGAATGGACAGGTGCAGTTTACATATTTTAAGCCTTTAGAAGCTATACCTTCAAAAATTTTCTTCGGTGCTCCATGAGATCTTATTACAACCAATGAGTCTGGCCCCATATCTTCAGCAAGATTTTCAATTTCAATAACTCCCTTTTTTCTTAATTCTTCTGTAACTTGCTTATTATGGATCAAGGGGCCGTATGTATATACCTTTTTTTGCTTATTTTCTTCTATGGTTTTCAAAGTTTCAGCTACGGCGTTTTTTACCCCGAAACAGAAACCTGCATTCCTATCTAAAATTATTTTCATATGCTCACCTATAGTTTTTTTATTTTTTTCATTATCTCTAGGCTTATATCCTTATAATCTTCATTTTTTAGCTTTGTATCGAAATGTTCGCTCAAATTTATAGCTTTGCCGATCACAATATCAGTTCTATGGAATATTTTATAATCAGTCTTTATGGCCACGGGAACAATCGGCCTCTTAGATTTAATAGCAAGCATAGCAATGCCTGGTTCAGCCTTTAGCTCCCCTGTGGTATTTCTGGTCCCCTCCGGGAATATGCCAATATTTTGTTGAGTTTGGAGCAGCTTCAAAGAGGTTTTTATGCTTTTCAAATCCGCCTCCCCCCTTTTAACAGGAAAAGCTCCAAGCCCTTTTAAAACAAAAGCCACCAACTTATTTTTAAACAGCTCGTTTTTGGCCATAAAATATATTTTCTTAGGCATATTTACCCCTAGAAGAATAGGATCTATGACTCTAGCATGATTCCCGCATACAATGTATCCATTTTCTTCAGGCAAATTATCCAAGCCTTCGACCCTGACAACATAAAATATATTAAATAACGGCTTAAGCAAAAGTTTTATTATTTGGTAAAACACCTCATACATCCCCCTTAATAGAAATATGATATAACATTTCTGCTATGACCTCATCTATGTTTTTTCCTGTTGTGTCGATCAATATAGCGTCTTCAGCCTGCCTTAAGGGGGAAGCCTCCCTATGAGCATCTATATAATCTCTTTCTATTATTTGATTCTTTACTTCTTCGAGAGTGTATTTATTCTTATCGCAAAGTTCATTATATCTCCTTTTGGCTCTTTCTTCTACAGAAGCGGTCAGAAAAAATTTAATATATGCTCGAGGAAAAACTGTTGTTCCTATATCTCTTCCATCAACAACAACATTTTTGTTTTTAGCTATCTTTCGCTGTATACTTACAATAATTTCTCTTATCTCCGGAATCATAGCAATATAAGAAACTTTTGAGCTCACAAAGGCCTCTCTTATCTCTGAGCTTACATCCTCACCATCTAGATATATACTATTATTTATAAAATCCAAAGAAGAGTTCTTAGCATAGTATAGAATATTCTTCACATCGTCCGCTTCTATTCCGCATTTGAGGACCTTTAAAGTAACGGCTCTAAATAATGCGCCTGAATCTATATAAGTATAGCTGATTCTTTCAGACAGTCTTCTTGCTACAGTGCTCTTACCCGCTCCTGCAGGTCCGTCTATAGCAATAACCTTATTGTTCAAAGCAATAACCCCCTATTTAAGCTTGACCCTCCCTAAAACAACAATATTGCCTTCTATTCTGTATCTCATTCCTTTTTTAGGGAAAATGATATTTTCTGAGGTGTTTTCAATGTTTATATTGATATACTTCTCGCTGTCTATCCCATCAATTTCTATGATATCATTATTCCTAACATTAAGTTCTATATAGGCATTATCCCCCCCTTCCTTCATTTCCCCATTGATGAACACTCTTAAGAAAGCAATATCAGCTTTGCTGTCAGCAGTTATTTTTATCTGGCCTTTTGATTCATAGTGATAATTCTCAACCACTGATTTGCCTTCCAATTCCATTGTAATGTTTTGGGGCAATATATCAATATCAATGGCTATAACAGACTGAACCGCTATAGTTAATAAAGATAAGATCAGAAGCATTTTCGTTAAGCTATTGCCCAGTCTTTCCCACGTTATTATATATTGATATTTTTTTTTATCCAGTCTTGAGTTCATAACAGAGCCTCCTGAAGGAATCATACTGCTAACTATTATAATGCTCAAAAATGTCAATTTATAGTCAACAATTTAAACCGGCAGTATATCCTGTTGAGAAAGCAATCTGCAAATTATAGCCTCCTGTAAATGCGTCTACATCCAGCACTTCGCCGGCGAAATATAATCCTTCAGCCAGCTTCGATTCCATTGTCCTGGGATTGACCTCTTTGATATTTATACCTCCTGAAGTTATTATGGCCTCTGAAATAGGCCTGGTACCTAGAATTTCAAATTTCATATTTTTAAGTAAATCAATCAATGCTCTTCTTTCTTCTTTCGATATCTGATTCACCGGTTTATTTTCGGGTATACCTGATAATTTAATGATTACAGGTATAATTTTTTTTGGCAGGAGATCATCCAATGAGTTTTTAAATTGCTTATTTATGTTCATATCAAAATCTCTTAATATCCTTTTATCTAATTCATCATCAGTCAAGCCGGGTTTAAGATCGATGCATATAAAAGTCCTATGGTTTTTAAATACTCTTTCTGAAATGTAGAAGCTTGCAGACAAAATCAAAGGACCTGATAAACCATAATGGGTGAATAACATTTCTCCTATTTCTTCAAATAATATTTTACCATCGCAAACAGCTCTTACAGCTACATTTTTTAATGATAAACCTTGAATTTCTTTTATGTATTCTTCTTTGACGACCAAAGGGACTAAAGAAGGTTTCAGATTAGTAATTTCATGCCCTGCACTTTTTGCAAATTTATAGCCGTCACCCGTGGATCCTGTCAGTGGATAAGAAAGGCCTCCTGTTGCTATTATAACAGCAGAGCTTTTGATCCTTTCTCCGCTTTCAAGCACCACTCCTTCGGCTACGCCGTCTTGGATATCAATGGATTTAACCGAGGTATTTAATTTGATAGATACATTATTTAATTGCATATGCTTTTCAAGGGCCTTAATAACATCGCTGGATTTATCTGACACAGGAAATACCCTTCCGCCTCTTTCAACCTTAGTCCTTAAGCCTAATTCAGAAAAAAAATTTATAAGGTCATCATTGAACAAATTGTTAAAGCAGCTGTATAGGAATTTAGGATTTCTGGTTATATGCATAATAAAATCATCTTTTTCAGCAGAGTTGGTTATATTGCAGCGTCCTTTTCCTGTAATATATAATTTCTTGCCTAATCTATCGTTCTTTTCTATTAATAAGGTATTCCTGCCTCTTGAGCCTGCAATTCCCGATGCCATCATGCCTGAGGGCCCGCCGCCGATAACAATAACATCAAATGCCATAAAACAACCCCATTCCGAAAAATAAATCTATAATATTATATCATATTATTGAAAAACTAAACTTGAAGTCATAAAAAAAACCTGTTATAAAAACAGGTTTTTTTATGACCATAAGAGATTTAGTACCATCCTCTAACTTTCATTGCAGCCGCAACTTTCTTTACAGAGTGCATATAGGCTGCAGTTCTCATAGGTACATTATATTCTTCTTTGATCTTATAAATAGCATTGAATGCGTCAACCATTGCTCTTTCTTCTTTTTCTTCAACTTCTTCTTCTGTCCAATAATAGCCGTATAGGTTTTGTACCCATTCAAAATATGATACGGTAACGCCGCCAGCATTTGTGAGTATATCAGGCGTCAACAGTATACCTCTTCTGTTTAAAACTTCATCTCCATCAGGAGTGGTAGGCCCATTGGCTGCTTCGCATACGAACTTAGCTTGAATTGTCTCTGCAACGTCTGCAGTTATCTCATTTTCAAGAGCGGCAGGAACCAAAATGTCTACAGGCAATGCAAAGAACTCAGATTTCGTGATCTCCTTAGACCCTGGGAAACCAACAATAGTCTTATTCTTTCTCATATAATCAACTAAAGCATGCATATCAAATCCGTCTTCCTTGTAAACTGTTCCATTCCATTCACAAACAGCCACAACTTTTCCGCCGAGCTTTTCCATATTGTATCCGGTATGGCTTCCAACATTTCCTATGCCTTGCAATGCAATAGTCGCACCATTAAAGTTTATTCCCAATCTCTTAGCAGCTTCTCTGGCAGTTACTGCAACACCAAAGCCTGTAGCTGCAGTTCTTCCCTTTGATCCACCAAATTCTACCGGTTTTCCGGTAATAACACCTAAAGCGCTTCTGCCTACTAATTTGTTATATTGATCAACCATCCAAGCCATAATCTGGCCATTGGTATTTACATCAGGAGCCGGAACGTCTACTTGTTCTCCCAATAATTTATAAGTAGCATCTATGTAGCCTCTAGATAATCTCTCTAATTCGCCTTGTGATAAGGTTTTAGGATCGACTATTATACCACCCTTGCCACCGCCATATGGAATACCGGTAACACAACATTTAAATGTCATCCATATAGATAGTGCCATTACTTCATCTCTGCTCACATTAGGATGGAACCTGATACCGCCTTTTGTAGGACCAACAGCGTCATTATGCTGAGCTCTGTAGCCAGTAAATACCTTAACGCTACCGTCATCCATCTTTACAGGGATAGCAACTTCCAGAACTTTTAAAGGCTGCTTTAATATTTCGTATACATCTGCTTCTAAACCTAATCTGTCACATGCTTCTTTTACCTGTTTCTGAGCGTTTAAGAATGGATTTAAATTATCTTGGTGTGCCATATTTTAATAGACCTCCTAATAACATAATATATAATCTAAAGCAGTCTGCCTGCTCTAAATATCATGAAGCAACTTTGGCCATTCACCTTAACATATTCTATATGGTTAGCTGAAATCCTCCTGATTATTAAAATAATTTAATATATTGGCTATTTACCGCTTTTTTCCTTATTCGAATATACATTGTATTGTTCCCAAATATCTTCAAGTTTGGCAAAGGAAGATGCAACTTTATTTTTTTCTTTAATACCAACTGCTACTATTAACGCATTAAGCAAGCTTAGGGGAGCAACCAAGGAATCTACAAAGGATTCCATGTTGCTCTTTGCAGTAAGAGTAAAATCTGAGTTTGCCGCCAAAGGTGATAAAATACTGTCAGTTATCGCAAGAACCTTTGCACCTTGTGACTTTGCGTAATGGAGAGCTTCAATGGTTTTTGATGAATACCTGGGAAATCCTATACCAATAACCAAATCATCCTTATCTACTCTGAATAGCATTTCAAAAGTATCTGAAATAGATCTGCTTGTAATGTATACATTATCCCTGATCAAATTGAGATAAAAGCCTAAAAAATCAGCTAAAGTAGTAGAACTTCTCAATGCCACAATATAAATATGCTTTGCTTCAGTGATAGACTTTACTGAAGCTTCAAAAACCTTGTAGTCAATGCTGTCCATTGTTATTCTTAAATTGTCTATATCTGCTTTTAGCACCTTTTTTAAAGTGTTTTCCTCACTAGAATAGTCTGCCGACATTTCTATTCTTTGTACGGTAGTCAAACGGGTCCTTATCATTTCCTGAAGTTCACTCTGCAATTGCGGATAGCCTTCAAAATCAAGAACATTTGCAAATCTTACTACTGTAGATTCACTAACGCCTACTTTTTCTCCCAACTTTGCGGCAGTCATAAAAGCAGCCTTATCATAATTGTCCATAATATACTGAGCAATCATCTTCTGCCCTTTACTTAACCTTTGAAAGCTCAATTGTATTTTCTTCATTAAATCTTGATTTTCACTCATTTAACCTACCCCATTACTTTTTAGCATTTTCCCCCATTGCATATCCCATTTCCAGTGCTTTTTTATTCAGCTCTTCCGTGCCCTTTGGAACACGATCCAATACTGCTTCTTCCAATGCTTCCTTAGATACTATCTGAGTAAGAGCAACCAAAACGCCCAGAGCTACGATGTTAACAACCATTGGCTTGCCTATTACATTTACAGCAGTATCGATTATAGGTACCGAATATATTTTATTATTAGCACTTTGTGAATTCACTATGTGATCTACGATTATTATGCCGTCTTCTTTTATTCCTTTACCGTATTGATCAAAAGACTTCTGAGTCAGAGACAAAAATATATCGCAATTTCTTACCTTAGGAAAATCTATTTTTTCTGTAGAAATGATTACTTCAGCCTTACTGGCTCCGCCTCTTGCTTCCGGTCCGTAGGATTGAGTTTGAACAGCATTTTTGCCGTCGATTATAGCAGCTTCCGCCAAAATAATCCCTGCAAGAATAAGTCCCTGTCCACCTGAACCGCTCAATCTTATTTCATGCTTATCCATTCAATATCACTCCTTTATAAACCTATCGATGATCTTTTGGTATTCACTTGTATACTCAGGCTCCGGACTATTTTTGAATTCTCCTATAAGGAATTTTCCTTCCAATGCTTCCGGAGTCATCTTAGAAGCAGCAGATATATTAACTGCATGATCTTTCTGCCATTCCAACATATCAACGGCCGATCCCTTTTTGTTCTTTCTTCCATAGTAAGTTGGGCATGAGCTAACAGCTTCAATCAAAGAGAATCCATCATTTTTCAAACCGTTTTCAATCAAAGAAATAAGAAGGTTTGTATGATAAGCTGTTGATCTGCCGACATAAGTTGCTCCTGCAGCAGCAGCCAAAGTTGGTATGTCAAAAGCCTTATCGATATTTCCATAAGGTGCGGTAGTTCCTTTGTCAAATTTAGGAGTAGTAGGTGAATACTGCCCGCCTGTCATACCGTATATATTATTGTTAAAAACAATAGTTGTAATTCCTATATTTCTTCTGCATGCGTGGATAAAATGGTTGCCGCCTATAGCAGAAGCGTCGCCATCTCCGGTAATAACGATGACTTTCATCTCCGGATTTGCCAGCTTAACCCCCGTTGCAAAAGCCAAAGCCCTTCCGTGAGTTGTATGAAGCGTATCAAAGTCCAAATATCCTGTGGCCCTGGAAGAGCAGCCTATACCGGATACTACACAAATCTTATCTCTATCAAACCCCAGCTTGTCTATCGCAACTGTTATCGCTCTGGTAATAATGCCGTGACCGCATCCGGGGCACCAAATCTGCGGCAATTTATTGGTTCTAAAATATTCGTTAACTATAGCACTTGGCATATTAGAGCACCTCCTCAATTACTGCTGTTATTTCTTCAGGATATACTGCTTCTCCATTGACCTTATTCACTCTCTTGATTTCAGCTTTATCCTTTATTATTCTTTCAACCTCTAAAACCATTTGACCGAGGTTCATTTCTGCCACAACAAAGGTTTTTACCCTTTCTGCCAGCTCTTGAAGTCTCTTTTCGGGGAAAGGCCATACCGTAATAGGTCTGAATGTCCCCACTTTAAGTCCTTTAGCTCTTAACATTTTCATTGCAGTATCTGAAGCTCTGGATACACCGCCTATAGAAACAATAACAATATCTGCATCCTCAGTATTTTGTTCTTCCCATTGAATAATATCGTCTTTATGGGTTTCTATTTTATCCATTAATCTTCTGACAAGCTTGTCAGCTACAGAAGAGCTATTGCTCGGGAATCCGGTTTCGTCATGAACAAGTCCTGTTACATGATACCTGTATCCTTCTCCAAAGTTAGCCATAGGCGGTATTAAATCCTCATCCGCTTTATAGGGCTTATAGGCATCTTTGCTTACACCCGGTCTTTTTCTGTTTGCTATCTCTAATTCTGAAATTTCTGGGAGCTCTACCCTTTCCCTCATATGTCCTATGACTTCATCCATAAGCAGTATTACAGGCATTCTATATTTTTCTGCAAGATTGAATGCTCTTATAGTCAGCTCGAAAGTTTCTTTTACTGAAGAAGGAGTTAACGCTATAACCGGATGATCACCATGAGTTCCCCAACGTGCTTGCATAATCTCACCCTGAGCCGGTGAAGTCGGCAATCCTGTGCTTGGGCCTCCTCTTTGAACATTCACTACTACACATGGAACTTCTGATATAGATGCATAACCTAGATTCTCCTGTTTAAGTGAAAAGCCTGGACCGCTGGTTGCAGTCATGCTTTTTAAGCCAGTCAAGGAAGCTCCTATAATTGCTGCCATACTTGCTATTTCATCTTCCATTTGAATAAACTTTCCTCCAACACAAGGAAGCTTCTCTGCTGAGATTTCTGCTATTTCTGTAGAAGGAGTTATGGGATATCCGGCGAAAAACCTCATTCCTGCAGCAATAGCGCCTTCTACACATGCTTCGTTACCTTGCATCAATTGAGCCTTACGTTTCATTTTACTTCCCCCTTACGTATATTGCATAATCAGGGCATCTTAGTTCACATTGCCCACACTGTATACATTTATCAATATCTACAATTTTTACCTTATCGTGTTCTAATCCCAATACTTTTTTAGGGCAAAACTTAACACAGATACCGCATCCCTTGCACCAGTTTTCATTGATGGTTAGTTTCTCAGTTACGGTTTCATTGCTATTCATACTTCTTTCCTCCTTAAAACATAAAATTGCAATTTATATTTCATTTTTTTTATAAATATTAAAAAAATGCAATTTTGCCTTCATTTTTAGTATATAATATTATATTTTTTATTGCAATAATTAATCTATTTTTTTGATAAAAATTAAAAAGATTCGGTATAGAAGTTATACCAAATCTTTATGATAATTATTTTATGATTAAATCCCAATTTTCATTTTTCATCTTCTCCAAGGTCTCCGTGCTTGTTAAGTCAATTTTAATAGGTGTTATAGATATATAATTGTCTTTTACAGCATTTATGTCGGTATCTCCGTTGTTTTCCGTTTCAGCCAGTTCGCCTGCAAGCCAATAATAGCTCTTTCCTCTTGGATCTTTTCTTTCCTCAAAACAATTTTTATATTTCCTCACTCCCAGCCTGGTTATCTTCACCCCATTGATGAGCCCCCGCGGAATATGAGGAATGTTCACATTCATAACAATATCTTTTTCAATTCCAGTGTCATATAGCTCTTTGCATATAGCAACAGCCAGCTCAGCAGCAAGTTCAAAATCACAGTTTTCGTAACAGCAGAGGGATAAGGCAATAGACGGCTTGCCATGCATCGCTCCTTCAATAGCGGCCGATACAGTTCCGGAATATAGTACATCTGTTCCCATATTTGAACCTCTGTTGATTCCGGACACTACCAGATCAATCTCTTCTTTTAATAATACATCCAGAGCAAACTTGACACAATCTGAGGGTGTCCCGTTTATACTCCATGCATCTATGCCATTGCCATATAGATCAATACGATTGCTTCTTAAAGGCTTATGCATCGTAATGGAATGACCGCTGGCGCTTCTTTCTGATTCGGGTGAGACCACATTGACCTTGCCTAGCTTTGTTAAAGCTTTTGCCAGTTGATATATGCCGGCTGCATTAATTCCATCATCATTAGATACTAATATTCTCAATATAGCGCCTCCTCGTATAATATGTTTAAAAAAGTATTTACTTCATACAATATATTATCTGAATTTTGAATTGCAGGTGAAAAAATGATACAAATCGATGATGCAGGCAGCGGAAGCCTTATCGGAGGTACTTGCATAGGAGCTCTTCGCTGCGAAACAGGAGAGTATTATTATGAAATTATTCCTCCAATTTTATATGATAAAACCAACTTCAAGAATAAATCATACCTATATTATACTACACAAATAGTAAAAAATGCTTTAGAAATATTACAAGTAAATGAAAATGAGGAAATAGAAGTCTGTCAAGGATATATGTTTGATGACGCAAGAAAATACCTGAAGAATAAGAATTATAAATATAAAGGTACTAAGATTTGCGATCCTCTCCAATCTTTGATTGAAAAAACATTCGAAGAATACTCTATTTCATTGGGATTGCCAAGAGACTTCATAATGTATACAAAATATCCTTTCCACCTAAAAAGGCTATTGAAATGGGTTTATGCAGATTATGGTAACCGAGTTAAATATTGCAAGACCGGTTGGAAAAGCTGGGTAAAATATAGTTCTCTTCCTATCAATATATATCATGATACAATATATAAAAGCAATTTTGTCTGCTTGAAATGCGGAAAAAGAATAAAAAATAATTCAAAGGTTAAAGTAGTCAAAATTTGCAATGGAGAAAATATAAAGATATTTCTTCATGACAAATGCTAAGCCCCTGCAGGCAGGGGCTTATTGTTATACGGGATGAGTCATATCTTGTTTGTTGACAAGGGTTTCGTCGATCCTGTATTTCTCAGCTTTTCTTAGGCTGAAGAATTTTAATGCAACTTGAGGGAATAGAGCATATGTTAGGACATCTTCTTCCTGCTCATAAAATTCTTTGATTTCTTCTTTATAATTCTCCAATTGAGGAGGCAGCAAGTCAGCCGGCCTCACCGTGATTACTTCCTCATCGCCTATGATTTTATTTTTGATTTCTTCGGAGATCGGAACTACAGGCTTGCCATACTGGCCTTTTACATAAGCCTTTATCTCTGACGGTATCATCTTATATCTTTCTCCAAGAACCACATTAAATACAGCTTGGGTTCCTACCATTTGGCTGGTAGGTGTTACTAGCGGAGGATATCCCAAATCTTCTCTTACACGAGGCAATTCAACCAATACATCTTCAAATTTATTGCTTGCGTTTTGAGATGCGAGCTGGGACAGCAAATTGCTCATCATGCCACCTGGTATCTGATAAGACAGCACTCTTGTATCTACATTGAATACATTAGGATTTAAGATCCCATCAGCTATATATTTTTCTTTGATCGTCTTAAAATATTCTGCTATTTCACTCAGCTTTCCAAGGTCTAATCCTGTATCAAATTCTGTGTTTTTCAATGCCGCCACTATAGGCTCGGTAGCAGGCTGAGAGGTTCCTAAACCAAAGGGTGAGATAGCAGTATCAATTATATCTGCGCCCGCCTCTATAGCCTTCATATATGCCATAGAAGCCATACCGCTTGTATAATGGCTATGCAGCTGGATAGGAATATCTATATGCCGTTTGAGCTCCTTGACCAAATCATAGGAAACATATGGAGTCAGTATGCCTGACATATCTTTAATGCACAGTGAATCCGCTCCCATATCCTGAATTTTTCTTGCAAGTGAAATATACAAATCAATGTTATGCACCGGACTTATTGTATAAACCACAGTACCTTGCGCATGTCCACCATATTTTTTGGTTGTCTCAATAGCCTTTTCAATATTCCGCAAATCATTCAATGCGTCAAATACTCTTATGATATCTATTCCGTTTCCTAGAGATCGCTTTATAAACTCAACTAAAACATCATCAGGATAGTTTTTGTATCCTAAAATGTTTTGGCCTCTTAAAAGCATTTGAAGTTTGGTATTGCTTAATTTAGCTTTTATTTTCCTCAATCTTTCCCAGGGGTCTTCATTCAAAAACCTCAGACAAGCATCAAAAGTTGCGCCTCCCCACATCTCCAGAGAATGGTAACCTACATTATCCATTACTTCTAAAATAGGCAGCATTTCATCAGTTCTCATTCTTGTAGCAATCAGCGATTGATGTCCATCCCTTAATACAGTTTCAGTAATTTTTATTTTTGCCATTAATAATATTACCCCCTATACGTATATACTTATCAATATTATTAGTTAAATGGTAAAACTTTTCAAGTTAATTATTAAACATGTTCAAATTTATCCGCAGCCTTTAAAATAGCCTTCCAGGGATACAAAATATAATGACTTGATATTTCCTTGGTCATGTAGCATGTCTCGGACAGAAACCGGAAGCTCATCTGCTGCCGTGGAACGAAAGCCGAGGCTTTCGCAAAAACCATTGCACCGTCTCCAGCATAGAGCATACTTTGCACCATTGCATTCATATGAATTCAATATAGTTTTGGCTATAGCTGTGCCAACTTTGCTTCTTCTAAACCTTTCAGCAACTATAATATTGTTTATAAAGCAATAATCACCCTTTGCAAAAGATATACCGCAGCCCAGCAGCATGTCATTGTCATAATAGACAAAGCAATCATCATTATTATCTATATCCTTATCCTCAGAATCATTGTCCTGCAGGAATATAAGTATATTTTCCATATCGCCTGACAAAGCCTTTCTTATCCTTATCAAAAATCCAGCCCCCTTTGTTTCATTTAAACCCTTTCAAAATCTTTTTAACATTATAGAGTATGCTTGTTGATTCAATGTTTTCTTTGTATATCAGGTCAGTTTTACCTATACAAAAATCACCGATATAAGCTTCCAGAGTTCCTGCCTTTTTATTTTCGTATATAGGAGCCTTGACCATATTGTCAAGATTTTCTTTTATTACTATTTCTTCCTCGTTTCCACTTATCTTGATCGGACCATACAAATCCTCAGCCGGATAAACCTTGGCAGAATTCTTCTTACCTTTGATCACCGGTATTTCTTTAAAGGCCTCATCTTTATCTATTGCTTTGATCTTTTTATAATTGCTAAAGCCGTATTCCAGCAGCTGAGAAGATGCATTCCACATATCTCCGCAATTCAATACCACGGATACCAGCTGCCAATCCTCCCGTGTTGCAGAAGATACCAGGCATTTGCCTGCCTTTTTAGTATAGCCGGTTTTGACACCGTCTCCCCCATCAAATTGCCACAGCATTTTATTTTTATTTGTCAGAACTCTATCCCAGTTCTCTCCTTCTGGGCCCGGGATTGTCTTCCTTTTTGTCTTTACTATCTGAGCAAACATATCATTCCGCAAAGCATAACATGTTATCAATCCCAAATCATAGGCAGTGGTATAGTGATCATCGTCAGGCAGCCCATGAGGATTCTTGAAATTTGTATTATTGGCACCAATTTGTCTGGCTTTCTCAGTCATTAATTCTGCAAACTTTTCAGCGGTACCGCAAAGATGTTCAGCCACCGCTACAGACGCGTCATTGCCCGAGCGAAGCATTATTGCATAAAGCAGGTCTTCAAGCTTGATCTTTTCCCCTTCCTTTAAATAGATGGAGGAACCTTCCTGAATGGAGGCTTCCCTGCTTATTGTAACCATTTCGTCCAGCCTTTCGCTCTCAATAGCCAAAATAACAGTCATTATTTTTGTTGTGCTGGCCATCGGAAGCTTGACTGAGCTATTATAGCTGTACAGAACCCTATTTGTTTTCACATCCATGAGCATATATGCTAATGCATCTATATCAGATGCATTAGCAACAAATATATTTGTAAACAATAATATCAACGCAAATAAAAATAAGAATATAGAAATTCTTTTTACCATGCAATCACCCCGTTATCTTTTTATTTATTATTAACAGAATGATGCATATAATACTTTGGAGTATGATGTTAATCTTTAACTCCTAATTATTTTACATCCAAATTCCTTGGCAATTTTCTCCGCTTCCTTTATATCATCATCACCCCAAATGGACCATCCGCCCTTTAAAATTCCATTAACAAAAATCTCTACCTTATCATTCTTAAAAATCATAACATTTCCTACTCTTTTTTTCATCTGTTCCACTTGATGAATAACAGCTTCATCCAGATCTACATCAAATACTTTAAGAGCAATAAACAAGCATGACAACGCATCCTCCAGTTCTCTTTTGGCTCTGTCAGAATCACCTTTTAGCAAAGCCTTTAAAGACTCGGCCACCTCTTCATTTAAATGGCTCATTATTTCCTTTGGATCATCCGTTGAATACTTCCTGTTCTCCCAGATTAAATCCATCGCTTCCTTTAACTCCATAAAGACCTCCTATTATTCAATGCATGGCATATTATGCCATGATACATTTCATTATAACATAAATAAGAGAGGATTTTAACTCCTCTCTTCCAGATTTAGCTGCTTGCTTATTTAAACTTTATCGCTTCGTTTTTCAATTTTATCAATAAATCTTGGAATCAGATCAATCAGCCTATCTACAGCGGTATTGAAATTTACCGGAACCATCCTGAGCTGCCCTTGATTTATGGATAGGAAACCTACCGGATGGACAGATACTCCTGCGCCGCTGCCCCCGGTGAAAGACTTTGAGGGATCAGTATCATCGCTCTTTACATCTCCTCCGCCAGATATAAAAGCGAACCCAACTTTAGATATAGGAATGATCACTGTACCGTCTGGGGTCTCTACAGGATCTCCTATAACTGTGTTTACATCAATCATTTCCTTAATATTTTCCATAGTTGTTTTCATAAGTCCTTGAATAGGTTGTTCCATCTATCTCACTTCCTCTTGAAGTTTTTATAAACATTCTCAATGCAGTAATAATATGTCCTATCTTTATATCAATTATGCAATTCAACATAATATGAAAAACTTCTTTGTTAAAAACCGGTTTTAGATCAATTGCCTTGATATACAGATCAATATGCGCTTTTATAAATGCAAGGAAATTTACAATGACGGTATATAAAATGCCATACATAACACCTGTGATATAAGCATCATCAAACCCGAAAGCAGAATATACGCAAAAATCTCTGATTTGTGCCTTTTTTGCCAGATATTTTATAGCCTTTTTATTTAAACGATAGTAAGACATCATATCATCCAGGCTGCTCAGTAATTCATCTAGTGACTCAATCCTTTTAAATCTTATCTCATCCTGGATTTCTTTGCCGGATTTTAATCTTAATCTAAATCGCACCGCAAAATTGTCCATTTTTTTTACAAAATCTAAAAATGGCAGTTCGGCTTTATATTTTATAATTCCAAAAAAGGCAGATGCAGCAAGTGTAATGATATCATTATTTTCTATCCTCTTATATGATATTTTTAATTTTAGATGAGAATGAAATAAAGCTAAAGCTACAATAGAAAATGCTGTGATAGCTAATAACAAATACAAAGCTATTCCTCCAGGCATAATTATATGTTCTTGAAGTATTTTCCCAAAAAATTAAAGAATAATACGTTGTTCGAGTATTATTCTTTAATCCATATCGTTAAGAGGCGGAAGCTCTCCGATGCTTTTCAATCCGAATAACCTCAGAAAAGTATCGGTTGTTCCGTATAATATAGGCCTTCCGGGCCCCTCCATCCTCCCGATCTCCTTTATCATGTCCTTTTCCACCAGCCTTGTTATGCAGGCATCTGATTTAACTCCCCGCACCGAATCTATACTGGATTTTGTAATAGGCTGTTTATATGCAATAATCGATAAGGTCTCAAGGGAAGCCTGGGACAAACCTGTTTTTGCTTTTGGTTTCAATAGCTTTTCCACATATTCATAGAGCTCAGATCTTGAGCATAGCTGATAACTGCCGTTTATTTCTACAATCTTTATTCCTCTGGCTTCATCATCAAAGTCATCTGTAAGCTGATTGATTATTTTCTTCAGGGTAGCCTGATCCACCTCTAAAGCTGAGGAAAGCTCTTTTAAAGATACAGGATCACCGGAAACAAACAAAAGGCATTCCACAGCAGCTTTAATTTTCTTTATATCCATATCTATTACCTTCTCTTTATAACAATTTTGTCAAAATTCCTTGATTGCTCTACATGTATGGCCCTGCGCTTGATAAGCTCCAGAACTGCAAGAAAAGTAACTACGGCTTCAAGCTTATCAATGCAATCTATGATGAGATCATCAAAGTAAAGCAGTCTTTTTTTTGACATGTACTTAAGAACATAAGATATTTTTTCTTCTACTGTGACATTATCTCTGAAAATCCTTCTAAAGCTTTGATTTTTTTCCTGATGCTTCTTCGTCATTATAGCCTGGAATTTTTTAAATAAAATCTCCGCTGAAAGCCTGTCAGGAAGCGTAAAAGAATCTATTATCTCATCTGCCAAACAAGAATCCTTGCATAAAGCTTTCTCATTTACTAAAAGTCTTTCCTTCAACATCAAGGATAGCTCCTTATAAGCCTTGTATTCAAGCAGCTTTTTCACCAGATCATCCCTTGGATCCTCAACTTCTGTTTCATCTGCTTTAGACGGCTTAGGCAATAGCATCTTAGATTTTATTTCAAGAAGGGTTGCGGCCATGACCAGAAATTCACTGGCTAAGTCTATATCAAGACTCTGCATCATGTTCAAATAGCTGATATATTGATCCGCAATATCAGCTATAGGAATATCATAAATATCCACCTGGGCTTTTTCGATTAAATGAAAAAGCAATTCAAAAGGCCCTTCAAATATTTCAAGTTTTATGCTTATTGACATAATAATTACCACACCATTTTTAAATTTTAAAAGAAAAGCCCGACAATATATGAAATGCCCATTTCTGCATAAAAAAACATAGGGCCTAAGATTGTATCGATTGCATCTGTGAATATCAAAAGCAACAGCAACAAATAGGAGTAACGTTCATAACTGTAAAATTTGTATTCAAACCTAGACGGCAGAAAACCTGCCAGAATCTTTGAGCCGTCTAGAGGCGGAAGCGGTATTAAATTAAATACGCCTAATCCAATATTTATTAAATAAATATTGATCAATATATTGTCAACAATCTCATTGATAAATCCAAATTTACTATAAAGTATGGCATAAATAAACAATGCAGCTAAGGCAATGATAAAATTCATCATCGGTCCTGCCAAAGAAACCAATATCATACCTTTTTTTCTATTTTTAAAGTTGAGCGGGTTTATCGGAACAGGCTTGGCCCAACCGAATCGGAATACAGCCAACATGATTATACCTAAAGGATCAATGTGAACCAATGGATCGAGAGTCAACCGGCCGCTTAATCTTGCAGTATCATCTCCCATAGCATCGGCTGCTAAAGCATGTGCAAATTCATGAAATGAAAAGCCAATGAACACAGCAGGCAGTCTATAGAGCAAATCCATGAAATCAATACCCGGCAAAAATATCATCCTTTCATTTATCTATCTGTTAATATTGGGTATTATAACATAAAAAATCATATAAAAAAAGTAATGCGATCGCATTACTTTTTTTATATGATTATGATCAGTCGCTTAGCCAATATCTTATAGCCTTATTTATATTATTAAAAAATCCTGCTCTTCCGATATCTTCATCTATAACTACAGGTATGCTCACAAGGCTTTCGCCATTTTTTAAAATAATTATTTCCCCCAGCTTATCTCCTTTGGATAAAGGCGCTGCTACTTTATCAGGTATGATTATTTTTTTTTCAATAAGCTTTTCTTCACCTTTTTTTATGAGAACACTGGCGTTTTTTTCAAGAACTGCATTTGCATTTATCTTATTTCCTTTTGAAATTTCTATTTTTTTAATAGCCTCGCCTTTTTTGCCTACAACATATGTAGAGTAATTTGCGAAACCATAATCCAGCAGCTTCCTTGCATCATTATTTCTTGATCCCGTACTTGGAGCTCCCATTATGACACTTATAAATCTAAGATCATTTCTTTTAGCTGTGGCAGATATGCAATACATAGCATTATCCGTAAATCCGGTTTTTATACCGTCTACATCATCATAAAACTTTACCATTTTGTTTTTATTCGCCAATTCCCTTATAACATTATTCTTCTTTCCTACCGTCACTTTTGTCATATAAATTGAAATATAGTCAAAAATTTTCTCATGTTGTATCAATTCTCTTGACATTATAGCTATATCGTGGGCTGAGGCAACATGTCCTTCAGCGTGAAGGCCATGGGAGTTTACAAAATTCGTATCAGCCATTCCCAGCTCCGCAGCTCTCTTATTCATCAGCTTTACAAACTCTTCTTCACTGCCTGAAAGATATTCAGCTATTGCTACGCTGGCATCATTCGCTGATTCTACAGCAATTCCGGTAATCAAATCTTTGACAGCCCTTACTTCACCTTCCTCTAAAAGCAAACAGGTTCCGATCATCTTACTGGCTTTTTGACTTATGACCACTTTATCCTCAAGAGTTATTTTACCTGAATCCAATGCTTCCATAACAATCAGCATGGTCATTATCTTTGTCACGCTTGCAGGCTCCAGCTTATCATGGGCATTCTTCTCATATATTATTGTCCCGGTCGAAGCTTCCATAAGCAGTGCAGATTTACAATTCAGGGACATTTCAATATCTGATTTTGCCATAATCGGTTGATTAAGCATCATTGCAGCTAATATTAAAATAAAAATGGATAGATTTCTAATTTGCTTAGCCATAAAAACCCTCCTATAATTGTTTTATTGTTATATTTCCCTATAGGAGGATTGTTATTCGCAATATGTCTTATTAAAATCTGCTATACTTATTGTATGACGTCATATATATATTTTGAAGGCTTATTTGCAATCTCCCTTATTTTAAACGCATTTTGAGCAGCAACCCGTGCTTCGTCCCAATTTTCTAGATTTGTATGCAATATGCAAATTGTATCATAATGATTTACTCTTTCTCCTACTTTTTTCTTAATAGTGATACCTGCAGAGTGATCTATTGAATCATTCTTTTTTCTCCTGCCTGCTCCGAGCAGCATAGCTGCGACTCCTATGCTCTCCGCATCTATAGAATAAATAAAGCCTTCTTGGGAAGATTTTATCTCTATATGGTGCTTGGCTTGGGGAAGCAGCTCAGGATTATCTATCACGCTTGGATTTCCGCCTTGTATTGATATAAGCTGTTTAAATTTATCCAATGCTTTTCCCGATCCAATAATCCCTTTCAAATATCCATAGGCTTCATTAAATTCACTAAACGCTCCTCCTAAAACAGTCATATATGAAGCAATAGTTAATGCTACCACAGTCTCATCCTCAGAACCGTTTCCGCGCAATACCTCTATTGCTTCTTTAACCTCATTGGCATTTCCTACTTCATGGCCCAAGGGCTGACTCATATCAGATACAACTGCTATTGTTTTTTTGTTTAATGATTTGCCTATCTCAACCATTGTTTCTGCAAGTAAAACAGCCTCATCAATGGATTTCATGAATGCTCCGGAGCCCACTTTTACATCCAGCACTATGCAATCTGCACCGGAGGCTATTTTTTTACTCATTATAGAACTTGCTATCAATGGTATGCTATCCACTGTAGCCGTTACATCTCTCAATGCATATAGTTTTTTATCCGCAGGCGTAAGATTGGCTGTTTGCCCTGCAATAGACATCTTATATTTGTTCACATTATCAAAAAAAGTCTCCTTGCTCAATTCAGTATTAAACCCTGATATTGCTTCCAGCTTGTCTACGGTTCCGCCCGTATGCCCAAGGCCTCTGCCTGAAATTTTTGCGACAGGTACACCTGCCGCTGCTGCCAAGGGTATTACGATCAAGCTTATTTTATCTCCTACACCTCCTGTAGAGTGCTTATCAACCTTTATACCGGCAATACCGGACAAATCCAACATATCTCCCGAATTTACCATAGCCATGGTTAACTGGGCTATTTCCCTCTTATTCAAGCCTTTGAAATATATTGCCATGAGTAATGCAGAAGCCTGATAATCAGGAATGCTCCCATCCATAATTCCATTTATAAAAAATTTTATTTCTTCATCGCTCAATTCATGCCCATTTCTTTTTTTGAGAATGATATCATAAACCCTCACTGAACTTCACCTCTTTAATAAATTCCCTAACAAGCTTAACAAAACGCGGTTTTGTCAGTTCAGCTACTCTTACCACATCTTCATGGGAAGGCGGAACCAAGGAATCGGGCAAAGCCATATCTGTTATGCATGAAAGCCCTATGGTTTTGATTCCGCAGTGTCTTGCTGCGATAGCTTCCGGGACTGTGGACATGCCTACCGTATCAGAGCCCAAAGTTATAAGCATCCTAAGCTCGGC
The DNA here is from genome assembly GCF_058315355.1 of Lutispora sp. QWL-02. Lineage (NCBI taxonomy): Bacteria > Bacillati > Bacillota > Clostridia > Lutisporales > Lutisporaceae > Lutispora > Lutispora sp. QWL-02. The sequence continues at coordinate 2,706,504 of NZ_CM177762.1, read as the reverse complement.
CTTTGAAAGATAATATGGGCCGCTTATAGCAGTATAAACTCCCCTATGTACTTTTATATCTAATCGTTCGGCTACTTCACTGCATATTCTGATAAGCTCGGCATCATAAGCCTGGGACATATCAGGAAATCTTGGCCCAAAAGCGGATAGATTCGCCCCTATCAACGGGTTATCACCTATTAAGTTGATATGATCATTTATGATCATAATATCTCCTGCAGAAAATGCTTTGTTCAGACCGCCGCAAGCATTGCTGAGCAGCAGAATATCAATGCCAAGCTTTTTCATGACTCTGACAGGCAAGGTTACTTCCTTCATTGTGTAGCCTTCATAATAATGAAAACGCCCTTGCATGGCCAAAACCTTTTTGCCCTCTAAATCTCCGAATATTAAACGGCCTGCATGTCCCTCGACTGTAGAAACAGGGAATTCCGGAATATCTTTATAATCAATAATTATTTTATTTTCGATATAGTCGGCTAAAGTTCCCAGACCTGTACCAAGAACAATTCCGATCTGAGGTTTCTGGCATATGATGTTTTTTATATAGTCATATGCTTTATCGATTTTCTCCATATAACTCATCAATAATCCTCCTCTACATCTCCCTGATGATACCCATTATAAGCTTTATAAATTTATCCTTTACTTCATTTGCCGTCTCTATTACCTCGTCATGGTTTAAAGGCCTATCCAAAACACCGGCAGCCATATTTGTTATGCAGGAAATGCCTATTACTTCCATTCCGGAATGATTAGCTGCGATTACCTCGGGTACTGTTGACATTCCTACTGCGTCGGCCCCAATAACCCTTGCCATCCTTATTTCGGCAGGTGTTTCATAAGCGGGGCCCGTCATTGATGCATAAACGCCTTCTTTGATAGGTATGTTTAAGCTATTGGAAATTTTTTTAACCATATCTCTCATTCCCATAGGATATGCATTTGACATATCTGGAAATCTTGTTCCATAGATGTCAAAATTCGGCCCTATCAAAGGGTTGCTACCCATAAGATTGATATGGTCCTTTATAAGCATCAAGTCACCGGCCGAGTAGCTGGTATTTACACCGCCAGCCGCATTGGTCACAATCAATTTTTTTATTCCCAGCGCTCTCATAACCCATACAGGAAAAGCGACCTCTTTCATTGTGTATCCTTCATAATAATGAAACCGCCCTTGCATGACCGCTACTTTACGGCCTGCAATTTCTCCAAAAATGAATCTTCCTTTGTGTCCTTCAATAGTAGAAACGGGAAAGTTCGGTATATCGTAATAATCTATTATATTTTTTTTCTCTGCTTCGTCTCCCAGAACTCCTAATCCTGAGCCTAATATGAGGCCTATTTCAGGGTTTTCATCTAAACGGCCTGCAATATAATCTTTTGCTTCCAAAATCATTTCATATAAATCTTTCATTAAAATCACTCCCAAACAATAATGATTTAAAGGATGAACCTTCAATCTGACCTTTTATATTTAGAATATCCAATATTGTAGCTCCAATATCGCAGAAACATTCCCGTGTTCCTATGTTTATCTTGTTTTTAATGCTCTTTCCATATATCAATATAGGTATATACTCTCGTGAATGATCGGTGCTTGGGGTTGTAGGGTCGCATCCATGATCAGCAGTTATTATAAGAATATCTTCATCCTTCATTGCCTCCATTATATCAGGCAATCGTCCATCAAACTCCATTATGGCATTTGCATATCCATTTATATCATTCCTATGCCCATAGAGCATATCAAAGTCAACCAGATTGGTAAATATTAATCCCTTGTTGCCGCCACGCATGTATTCAATAGTTTTATCTACACCTTCCATATTGTCTTTGATATGAACCGACATAGTTATTCCTTGGGAAGCAAAAATATCCTCTATTTTCCCTACAGCCATAACCTCCATGCCTTTTTCTTTGATATAATCCAGCATGGTTTTGCCTGAGGGCTTCAACGAAAAATCCCTACGGTTTTTGGTACGCATGTATTGACCGGCTGCACCGATAAATGGCCTTGCAATTATTCTTCCCACACCATAAGCGCCTTTCATGATATCTCGAACTATGCCGCATATCTCATATTGTCTCTTTAAGCATATCACTTCTTCATGTGCTGCTATCTGTAATACGCTATCAGCTGATGTATATACTATAGGCATGCCGGTTTTAACATGAATATCACCAAGCCGATTGATTATCTCTGTTCCTGACGCAACTTCGTTTCCAATAGTTTTTATGCCTATTGCTTCTTCAATAGACATTATCAGCTCATTAGGAAACCCGTTTGGAAATATTGGAAATGGATCTGACAGCTTTAGACCGGCAATCTCCCAATGTCCTGTTGTTGTATCCTTACCCTTTGATGCCTCTGCTGCTCTTCCATAGGCCCCCTTTGGGCTGTCCGTTTTTCCTATAAAGGAGCTTATACCTTCAATATTGCCGATTCCAAGCTTAGTTAAATTTTCAATTTTAAAATTTCTATAGCTTTTAGCTATATTGCCTAATGTATCGCTGCCTTCATCGCCATACTCATATGCATCGGGCAAATAGCCAATGCCCATGCTGTCCAGTACTATCAATATCACCCTGTTTACCACACGAACTCCTCCTGCTAATAATTAAACACTGAACTAATCCGCCCTAAGTCAAGAACCTCGAAAGGAGGTGTATGACAAAGGGCGGATTGGTCTCGTTCAAGAGCTCTAAGCCCTTGGATGTGTCCTGTTGTATACTTCTCTGATTCTTGTGTTATTTATTTTGCTGTATATTTGAGTGGTTGAAATATCTGAATGGCCTAACATTTCCTGTATAGATTGCAGATCCGCACCATTTTCAATTAAATGTACTGCAAAAGAATGCCTTAAGGTATGGGGAGTGATGGTTTTGCTGATGTCTGCTTTTTTGGTATAATATTTTACTATCTTCCAGAAGCCTTGCCGCGTCATTCTTTCACCGTGAAAATTAAGAAAGAGAGCCTTTTCATCAGCTGAGGGGCCAAGTTTATCCCTATAATCGTTTAAAAAGATCTTTATATATTTTAAGCAATAATTCCCTATAGGAATCGTTCTAAACTTCCCATTGCTGTTTTTGCACAGCAGCAATCCTTCTTCTAATTGAACATCATCAATATCTAAGGATATCAATTCTGTTACCCTGATACCTGTAGCATACAAAAGCTCCAGCATAGTTTTATCTCTCAAGCCCTTGGCATCTGCAGCATCCGGCTGCTCCAGCAGTTTTTCCACTTCTTTTTTAGTTAATATGTAAGGCAATTTTTTTTCAACTTTCGGGGACTCTAAATTAACAGTCGGGTCGTGCTCTATATATCTGCTATTTACAAGAAAATGAAAGAAGCATCTTAAAGACGCAAGATGTCTTGATATAGTAGATGTTGTTTTGCCGTCCTTTTGCAGGTAAATGAGATATGTTATTATATTAGTCTTTGAAACAGAATCTATCTTTTGATCATTATTCTGTAAATATATGCAGAATGCTCTAACATCCCGAATATATGATTCAAATGTATTTTTACTAAGTTTTCTTTCATTTTGTAAATAATCAGCAAAAGCTTCCATATATGCCATGTTTTTATCCCCTTTTTCTAATCATCGTTTTACATATTCAACATAAAGCAAAAAAATCCTCCATGGCATGAAAAAATTACTATAATAGGTAAATAGATTTATATAATAAAAACTGAAAGGCTCCTTATAAAAACCGGTGTTATATAAGACTCAATTATACTGGATAATACCACTGCAGCCAATCCAAAAGCAAATGGAACAATATAGCCCCCAAAGCTTTGTCTCTTAGTATCGTATCTTTTATCATTCCTGGATTTTAATAAAAATAAACTATATTGAAATGATATTGTACATAAAAAAATGGTTCCCGGAATCAAAACTATGCTATGGGGCAATAAGGATATCAATGAAAAAATTAGCCCTTTTCTTCCAAAGCTTTCAACGAGAAAGGCCACAGAGAAGCCAAAGCAAAAGCCTTTAAAGGTTATATACAACGGAGAGACAACGGCTCCTAAATATGTAAACCCAGATATAAAGAGCATAACAGTCCATATCATATTGTTGATAAATGATATTTTGAACGTACCTCCATTGTATATTCTATCCCCTGGTATAAGATTAAAAAATCCTTCAACATATCTTATCAGCAGATCCTTTGAATCTATTGAAAGCTTGCTTACCCAAAAAGCACCGAAGCTTATTCCAAGAGAAAATAAAATAAAAAAACACAAATACCAAATACCATTTTCTCTGATATGTTTAGCTGCCGCATAATTTAATCGGCCGAACAAGTTGCCACCCCCTTATATTTTGTCCACTTTTCTATAAAATATATGCCTGGGGCAGCCATAATATGCTCTATAGTTTAAAGGCCGTCATTAAAGCCACAATAGTTTTAGCATCTGTAATTTCACGTTTGTTTATCATTTCAAAAACGTCCATCATACCACCTCTAAAATGAATTATTTTAAACTAAACACATATAATATTTTAGCATTTAAGAGGGAGGTAATAAACATATGCTTAGTATTTTAACAAATAAAAGCTTTTATTTTGTCGGCAAATTTTCAGATCTCATTTATATACTGAACAACATTCAAAATCAAAACATCACACTTAAAAAATATCTCATCGAAAACAATGATTGACCAAATTAATACTGTTGGCTCATTTCCATACTATCCTTATCGCGATTTTAATCATATAATATTATTAGGATAGGATGGTGGGTGCTATGAGCAAGCAAATAGAACTAGCTATTTCATTATTTATATTGATAAACATCATAATAACAGTTTTGGTAGTCATTCTGGAAAGAAAGAGGCCGGAAAAAACCATAGCCTGGCTGCTAATTATCGTACTTCTGCCCCCTTTAGGAGTACTATTCTATATGTTTTTAGGGCGGAATTGGAAAAGGCATAAATTAAATGATGAGATAAGTCCGATAATTAAAAAATTGATAAACCATGCATTGTGTAAAATTGAAAGTTCAGAGTATATATCATTGATTGAACTGCTAGGCAAAAATAGCGATTCTCCCATATTCATCAATAATGATATAAGCATATTTAAAAATGGTGAGGAAAAATTTGAAGTGCTCAAGCGGGAATTATTGAAAGCCAGAAATCACATACATATGGAATATTACATAGTAAAAAATGATTTGATAGGCAATGAAATCAAAAACATTTTGATTGAAAAGTCACATGAAGGCATTAAAGTAAAGCTCATCCTGGACCGTGTCGGTTCTATAAAACTGGGAAAGAAATATATATCCGAGCTTAGGAATGCAGGTGTTGAGGTAATCCAGTATTCATACTTCTTAGCTCCTCTCCTGAGAAGCATAAACACGCAAATCAACTATAGAAATCATAGAAAAATAGTGATCATTGATGGCGTAATAGGCTTTATAGGAGGAATAAATATAGGCGATGAATACCTTGGCAAGAGCAAGTTAGGATATTGGCGAGATACACATCTTATGGTAAGGGGAGATTTTGTACTCGGTTTGCAGGCTGTTTTTCTTGATGACTATATCACTATAAAAAAAGCTTTAAAAGAACATATTTTCGATGATGACGACTTTGAAGCGTATTTTCCGGTTCCAAATAAATATTCGGACAAGGTGCTTCAATTAGTAAAAAGCGGCCCAGACTCAAGCTATCCGGCAATAATGCAAGGAATATTAAAAATGATAAGTATGGCGAAGCATCATATATATATTACTACGCCATATTTTGTGCCCAGTGAAAGCATAATGGAAGCATTAAAGATTGCAGCTCTGTCAGGCATTGAAGTAAAAATACTGTTTCCGGGCCAATATGATCATTTTTTGGTCTATCATGCATCGAGAACTTTTCTCTTTGAGCTCATAAAATGCGGTGCAAAAGTATTCTTTTACGATAAGGAAGGCTTTGTGCATGCCAAAACCATCACCGTAGACGGTAGAATAGCATCAGTAGGCACTGCTAATATGGATATGAGAAGCTATGAGCTAAATTATGAAATAAATGCTATAATTTATGATGAAGAAAAAAGTCTAGAGTTGGAAAGCATGTTTTGTGATGATCTAAACAGAAGTACAGAGATGACTATAGAATATTATGAAGGACTTCCAAGAACAGTGAAATTTATCGATGCTTTGGCAAGGACATTTTCTTCTCTTCTTTAGAACACAAATCAATACAGCGGTGGACTTCCACCGCTGCATTATGTGCTTGATCCCGATATAAGGCTTATTAAGTATTATTTATTAATGCATATTAGCTTATCTTCATTTCCAGTCTGAGTTTGTCTGCAACCATAGCAATAAATTCTGAGTTTGTAGGCTTTCCTTTGTCATTATGTATTGTATAACCGAATAAATTATTTATGACTTCCAGTCTTCCACGACCCCATGCAACCTCTATAGCATGTCTTATTGCTCTCTCCACTCTGCTTGACGTAGTATTGAATTTCCTTGCTATGGATGGATACAGTTCTTTTGTTACCGCACTGAGCAGTTCCATGTTATTGACCACCATAGTTATTGCTTCTCTCAAGTATATGTACCCCTTTATATGTGCAGGGACACCGATCTCATGTATGATTCCTGTTATCGCAGACTCTAAATCTTGGCTGGGAACATTAGCGGACACACTGATAGAAGGCGATTGAAACAATATCTTTTTTTCTGAGCCTGCTGACATAATGCCCATTGATTCCCTGATCCTTTTTGCGAATATATCCATGTCAAATGGTTTTACAACATAATATTCAGCGCCTAATGCCAATGCTTTTTGCGTAATTTTGTCTTGACCTACAGCAGAAAGAATTATAACCTTAGGAATTTTCTCCAATTTCATGCTGTTCAATTTTTCTAATACACCTAATCCATCAAGATGGGGCATTATAATATCTAATATTACAATATCCGGCAGCTTGGATATGATCAGGTCTAGAGTTTCAAGGCCATCCTTAGCGGTGCCGACAATCTCAAAGTCATCTTGCATCTCTAGATACTCGCTCAAAATACCACAAAAATCCTTATTATCATCAGCAATAACTATTTTAATTTTACTCAAATCCATAAAATCTCCCCCTTTTTAGTAGTCTAAATAGTAATTCGACACAGTAAATTCATTTCCTGCTATATAATGCCAAGTATCGTTCATAAAATTCAAACAAATTGAGACAATAAAATACTTAAAAAAAACTACAAATTTTGCAAAATTAAATGCCAGTAGGTCAAACGGTCCCAAACTGCGTTTGACCTACTTTATTCACTGACCTACTACAGATTTATAGCTGCAGGCAGGGCTGATATTTGTTTCTTTTATCATCCATTCGGCAAATATGCCATATCCTCTGAGCGGATCATTGATTAAAACATGGGTTACAGCGCCCACCAGTCTTCCATTTTGTATAATGGGGCTGCCTGACATGCCCTGCACTATTCCACCTGTTTTTTCTATTAATCTTTCATCTGTTATTCTTATGATCATACTTTTTGAATCTGCATTGTTCTGTCTAAATATTTTTTGGATTTCAATGTCAAACTCTTGAACCTTGTTATCTTCAATAGTAGTCAGTATCTTAGCCGGCCCTTCTTTTACCTGGCTGCTCAAAGCTATAGGCATAGAAGCAGATCTTCTATTTATGCTGTTCCTTTCTAAAACTCCATAAATTCCGAAAACAGTATTTTTATTGATAACGCCGTAAACCCCGCCGCTATCTGTAAAAAGACCTATAATTTCACCTGGAGCAGCCTTCTTGGCCCTCTGAATGCTTATTACCTTAGACTTCATTATTTTCCCTCTGTCTATATCGATCAAAACACCCGAATCTATATCAGTGATTCCATGGCCAAGTGCACCGAATTCACCGGAGTTAGGCTCATAAAACGTCATAGTTCCAACGCCTGCAATATTATCTCTAACCCACAAGCCCATCTTAAAAAGCTTATCTTCGTTGCTTTGCACAGGCTTTATTGTCAATTCCAGAGGCTTGCCTTTTCTTTCAATGGATACCTTTATCTTTTTACCTTTGTTCTCTCCATCATTGATTATTTCGATTATATCTTTTTCATTTTCTATGTTTTCACCATTTATTTTTAGGATCTTATCGCCACTAGCAAAGCCTCCATCTGCAGCGGGGCACACTTTTTTCCCGCTTATATCTGTTATTGTCGATAATCCAACGATTAAAACCCCTTTTGATTCAATCTTAACTCCAATAGATTCGCCTGATGGAATCACTTGTATATCAGGCACAATACTGACTGTATTATTTTTTTTAGATAGCAAACTAAAGATTTTTACTTCACCTTGAGGCAGATAATTTTTTTCAGATAAATTAGATATCTGTGATAATCCTGTCAAAATGAGACATAAAATAAAAAAGGATATTATACTCCTCCAACCATTGTTTTTCTTAAATATTGCCAAAAGCTTCACTCTCCTGTTTCCCCAGAAGAATTCAACCTTCAAATTTCTTTCTCTATAATTTAATTTTCCTATTTCATAGTCCCATTATTCTATTAAATAATTGTCATAATTTTAAGATAAGAAGGCTTCATCAAGTATTTTACTTCCTTGAAAAAATTCTATGAAAAGCTAATATTAAGGGAATTTATACTTTTTAAGAATTAAAAAAGGCTTTGCTCAAGCCTTTTTACCTTCTAATAACTCTTTTGCCATACTTAGTGAAAAGTCATAATCATCACCAAGTGCTATCATTTTTGCAATTTCAGAAATCCTTTCCTCCTCAGTTAAATTTTTAATTTCTGAAAAAGTTTTATTGCTTTCAATATGCTTGCTGACACTTATATGATTATCAGAATAACAAGCAATCTGGGGCAAGTGAGTTATACATATAGTCTGAATATATCTGGAAATATTATATAACTTTTGGCCCACTATGTTAGCCGTATGTCCTCCAATCCCTGCATCAATTTCATCAAATACCATACAATCATGCTTTCTAAAACGAGATAGCACAGATTTTATGGCCAGCATTACTCTGGATACTTCTCCGCCGGATGCAACTTTTATCAGTGGTTTTTCAGCTTCTCCAGGGTTTGCGGATAACATAAATTCTACCTTATCAATGCCTTCTTTATCAATATGCGCTTCTCTTTTTTCTATATTAACAATAAATCTTGCTCCTGTCATATTTAAATCTCTTAGTTCTTTTTCGACCATCTCTTCCAATGCCAATGACAGCTTTTCTCGCATATGGGACAAAACAAAAGCATTTTCAAAATACTTTTCTTTTAGGCGGTGAATTTCTTGCTCATATTCACTTATTACAGCTTGACTGTTTTTAAGGCCCTCATACTCTGAAATAGCTCCTTCTCTGTAATGCAATATATTTTCTATTGTATTACCATATTTTCTCGCGAGTTTATTGATAATTTCAAGTCTTTCTTCAATCACTTCAATTTCTCCGCTGTCAAATTCAATATTATCCCTATATTTTCTTATTGGGTTTTTCAAATCTTCCAGCTTATAAAAGCAGTCTGCTATAGTATCTTTGAAATCATTTAAATTTTCATCTATTTCATTTATGTTTTCGATGGACTCAAGAGAACTTCCTATATTATCTAAAACGCTTTTCCCCTTTTCATCGCCTTGAAATAATTCACGATATATTGATGAAATCGCGTTGAAGAGCTTTTCACTATTATTTAAGAGCTTTTTGCGGTTTATTAGCTTCTCATATTCTCCTAAGGATAAATTGGCGTTATCGATCTCATCAATCTGATACTTCAGCAAGTCAAGCTTTCTTTCCCTTTCTTGACTCGTTCCATAAAGTTGCTGAAGCTTTTCGGTTAAGGAATTTATGCCATCAACCAAAGCAGCTACTTCCTTCATTATTTCAAAAAACTCTTTTGAGCCGAAGCCATCTAAAAATCTGATATGCATAGAGGGCTTAAACAAAAGCTGATGTTCATTTTGTGCCACTATATCGATCAAATAAGGGCTGATATTTTTTAGCATAGTCAATGTGACTGCCTGTCCATTTATTCGGCATAAGCTTTTTCCTGCCATGCTGACTTCCCTCTGTATAAGCAGGGAACCATCTTCTTCCATGGTTATTCCGTAGCTTTCCAGTATCTCTTCAATTTTCTTTAGAGAGCCCGAAAGAATAAAAAGTCCCTGAACAAAAGCCTTGCCAGCACCGCTCCTTATATCATCCTTGCTGAATTTTCCCCCGCAAAGGGCTCCAATCGCATCTATTATAACCGATTTGCCCGAGCCGGTTTCCCCGGTTATCACATTAAATCCATCAGTAAAGCTTACCCTCTCCTCATGAAAAATTATAAAGTTTTTAATATATAATTCATGAAGCATAGATTTCACCTATTTCATAAGTTTTTTAAACCTTTCAATAACAGGTATAACATTCTCTTGATTCCTGACCAAAACAAAAATCGTGTTATCTCCTGCTACTGTACCTACTATTTCTTTTAAATCAAAGGCATCCAGGGCTTCTGCTGCCGCATTGGCAGCACCGGAAAATGTCTTGATTACAATAAAGTTGTCTGCATAGTCTACACTTAAAACCGTTTCGGCAAATACCTTATAAAGCCGCTCATTCAGCATATTATCCTGTTCTTTCATAGCCGCATATTTATATCTCCCATCCTCAGTGAGGACCTTGATTAACCTTAATTCCTTAATATCCCTGGATACGGTGGCCTGAGTAACATTAATACCATTCTTTTTCAACATCTCAGCTAATTCTTCCTGGGTTTCGATTATGTAGTCTTCAATAATCTCAAGTATTTTGGCGTGCCTGGAAATTTTCATTTTGTTCCCTCCATTTTTTAAAATTTACGGTTTGAGTCCCATTTCTCTGATATTTTTTTTCTAAGCACTTGAAAAAAACTTCTGTCCTTTAGCTTAACCAGACTGGTGTGGCATTGAGCTTGTCTTACAGTGACAACATCTCCTGCCTTTAACTTATAGCCTTGTTGTCCATCAACAGTAAGCATGACCTCCGTATTGTTCTGGCAAACCTCAATTTTAACGACATCTTCATTTGAAACTACGATAGATCTTGAATGAAGGATATGGGGGCATATAGGAGTTATTATCATGACCTTCACATCAGGGCTTACTATAGGACCGCCTGCGGATAAAGAATAGGCAGTTGATCCCGTTGGGCTTGATATCACAACTCCATCAGCAGAATATAAATCTACGAAATCATCATTGATATAAATACCTAACCTGATGATCCTTGCAAAAGGGCCTTTAGTTATTCCTATATCATTCAGCGCCACCGATTTTTCAAGCTGAATGTTATCAGTTTCAACAGTAGCCTCCAGCATCATCCTTTTTTCTATTTCATATTCTCCGGCAATTAATTTTTCCAGAGCGGGGAACATTTCCTCAGCTTCAACCTCAGTGAGAAAGCCCAAATGACCTAAATTTATTCCAAAAAGGGGTACGTTATAATATGCTGATTGTCTGGCAATATTCAAAAGTGTTCCGTCTCCACCTAAGACTATTAACAAATCACTATTCATAAAAATATCTTCATTTTTTAAACCCAACTCAGGCTTTCCAATTCTGGAAGCAATGCTATTGCCTAACAAAACCTCCTGTTCATTGTCTAACAACCATTTTGCAATACTTTCAGTCAAATGCAAATCGTTGTCCTTGCTTAAGTTTGGTATAATACCTATTCTCGACAAATAATAACACCATCCAGTATATATTATAATTGTTTATTTTATGTTCATCAAATATCCATATATAATTTTACATTAAATATGAAAATATATCCATATGTTTTGCCAAACTATTTAAAATATTCATTGGCTTCATCAACAATATCAATGATTTTATCATCAAATACCTTATTTTTTTCAGGATTCAATGTTTTTTTCAAAAAAATCAAATATTCTATGTTGCCCTCGGGTCCTCTGATAGGAGAATAAGTAAGGCCATTTAACTCAATATTCATAGAAGCTTGACAAAAATTACATATTTCCGCTATGACCTCAATATGAACATTTTTATCTCTGATCACACCTTTTTTCCCTACTTTTTCTCTACCGGCTTCAAATTGCGGTTTTATGAGGCAAACCAAAAAAGCTTCGTCCTTTAAAATAGAAATTACAGCCGGCAAAACTTTTTTCAGAGAGATAAAGGATACGTCAATAGATGCAAAATCTAATTTCTCTTGCATCATATCGGACGTGACATATCTAATATTTGTCCTTTCCATTACAACAACACGCTCATCGCTTCTCAGCTTCCATGCCAGCTGCCCGTATCCCACATCAATAGCGTATACCTTTGCGGCCCCGTTTTGCAGCATGCAATCTGTAAAACCTCCCGTTGAGGCACCTATGTCAGCTGCAATGACGCCCTTCAAATCAATATGAAAAAAATCTATGGCTTTGGCAAGCTTCAAACCCCCTCTGCTGACATAAGGCAAGGTCGACCCTTTTATCTGAATATTAGAGTCAGCCGAAATTTTTGTGCCCGGTTTATCCACCTTGGTTTCGTCGGCATAAACAATCCCGGACATGATAATTGCCCGGGCTTTTTCTCTGCTTTCAGCCAGTCCTTTTTCTGTCAGCAGTACATCTAATCTTATTTTATCTTTCTCCATTTTTTTTCACCCGAATATTCGATATTATTGCCTCACATATGCTATCATCATCAAGCTTTTCAAGCTTCATAAGTTCGCTGGTCTCACCATGGGTTATGATTCCATCTTTGTGAGCAAAAATTTTCAAATCTACCTTTTTATCCTTTGAGCAATAATATTCTAATATACTGCTGCCAAGGCCTCCCTCAAATATATTATCTTCAAGAGTATAAATAGGAATAGCTTTTGATGCCATTTCGTCCAGCAGATGTTCATCCAGCGGTTTAATGAATCGTATGTTTACCAAAGTCATCTTTATATTTCTCTTATTTAAAGCTTCGCATACTTTGACTGCTTTCTTAACCATGGTTCCTTCAGCAATAATAATTCCATCATCCCCATTGAGCAATATCTCACCTTTTCCATAATCAACAGGCTTTTCTCCAAAGCCATATTCAGCTGCCTCACCTCTGGAGTATCTTATAGCAACGGGACCTTCAAGCTTTAAAGCATATTCCAGCATATTCTCCAATTCCCTGCCTGATTTAGGGCTCATCATTGTTATATTTGGCAAGCTCCTAAGGTAAGATATATCGAATATACCCTGATGAGTCTCACCGTCCTGTCCCACTATACCCGCTCTATCAATGGCAAATATGACGGAAAGATTTTGCAGGCATATATCGTGAAGCACTTGATCGTAAGCTCTTTGAAGAAAAGTAGAATATACGGCAAAGATAGGCTTGAAGCCGCCTTTTGCCAAACCTGCGGAAAAAGTTACAGCATGCTGTTCCGCAATTCCTACATCAAAAAACCTATCCTTAAATTTCTCGGCGAATTTGCCTAAACCTGTGCCTTCCGGCATAGCAGCCGTAATCGCTACTATTTTTTCATCCGTCTTTGCAAGCTCTGTTATTTTATCGCCAAAAACTGAGGAATAGGATCTACCGTTGCTTTTAGTCAGTGATTCACCGGTTTCAACAAGGAAAGGGCTAACGCTATGATACTTTTCGGGTTTATCTTCAGCTGCCTTATAACCATTTCCTTTTTTTGTAACAACATGGATCAATACAGGATGCTTCTTATAGCTCTTTGCATTAGATAATATTCTTTCCATGGTCTTGATATTGTGCCCATCTATGGGGCCCAGATATTTAAATCCCAATTCTTCAAACATGATACCCTTTACCACTAAGTATTTGAACCAATCGCGGCATTTATACGCTGCTTTATAAAGGCTTTTTCCTACAACAGGTATTTTATTAAAAATAAACTCCATCTCTCTTTTAAATTTAAAGTATATCTTGCCTGTTCTAAGTCTTCCAAGATAAGTGCTCAAGCCGCCTACGTTTTTGGAAATAGACATCTCATTGTCATTTAGAATCAATATTATATTAGTGTTTAGATTCGCAGCATTGTTCAAAGCCTCCAATGCTAATCCTCCGCCTAAGGATCCGTCTCCTATAACAGCCACTATAGAGTGATCTTCACCCTTTAAATCTCTTGCTTTTGCCATTCCTAAAGCGGCAGATATGGAGGTACTGCTATGCCCTGTATCAAATACATCATGAGGGCTTTCCGATGCCTTTGGAAAACCGCTGATGCCACCTAAAGTTCTTAATGTCTTAAAGCTCTCCTTGCGGTCGGTAATTATCTTGTGGACATAGGATTGATGGCCTACATCCCAAATTATTTTATCCTTTGGCGAATTAAAAACCCTGTGTAAAGCCAAAGTTAACTCAACAACACCAAGATTAGAAGCAAGATGTCCGCCATTTTTTGATACTACATCTATTATATAATCTCTGATATCCTGGCTGAGATGATCAAGCTCATCATAATTAAGGTTTTTTAAATCCTCCGGATTGCTTATTTTTTCTAAGAATTTGTACATCGTTAAACCTGCCTTTTTAGTATTATGATAGTAAATTAGCAATTATTATTCCTAATACCGCTCCTGCAAGAACTTCTTTTGGAGTATGCCCAATGAGCTCTTTTAGCTTTTCTTCTCCCAAAGGTTTATGCTGAGACAAATCATCAATGATTATATTTAGAACCTTTGCTTGATTGCCTGCGGCCCTTCTTACACCGGCAGCATCATACATCACCACTAATGCAAAGCAGAGGGTAATAGCAAAGGAGGTGGAATCCCAACCGTTTATTTTTCCCACAGAAGTAGCTAAAGCAGTTACAAAAGATGTATGTGAGCTGGGCATACCGCCGGAGCCCACAAATCGTGTCAGATCCAGCTTCTTATCTTTATATAGAGTAAGGCATATTTTCATGAATTGAGCTATAAACCATGCTGTAAAGCTCGATAATAGCACTTTGTTTTCGGAAATCTTTATAAAAAAATTCAAAAACAGTCCTCCTTTATTATGCATCCCTGCATGCTATAAAATCTGCAAGCTCCATTAGAAGTTTAGCCCTGCTGCCATATGCCCGAAGCGCTTGCTTAGCATCATAAACGGTTTCTGTAAGCAGCTTCTCAGATTTTGCGAGGCCATAATAAGTAACATAAGTAGATTTATTTTCCTTGGCATCTTTTCCTATAGTCTTCCCCATCTTCTCCTTTGTTCCTACTACATCCAGAATGTCATCAGATATCTGGTAAGCTCTTCCAAGCTTTTCTCCGTATAATCTGATCCTTTCCATATCTTCTTCTGCTGCTTGAGAAATAACAGCGCCTACCTCCAGAGAAGCCTTTATTAAAGCTCCGGTTTTTTTGCTGTGCATTTCATTCAGCCTATCTATGTCAATTTTCTTGTTTTCATAATAGAGATCTATTGCCTGTCCGCCAATCATCCCATAAATTCCTGCTGCCTTGCTGATAATGGAAGCAGCCTTAATCCTGGATTCTGTCGGATTGCTGATTATGCAATCAAGCAATATTTCATAGGCATTATTTAACAGACCATCCCCGGCCAAAAGTGCAAAGCCTTCGCCATAAACCTTGTGGTTCGACAATCTGCCCCTCCGGTAATCATCATTATCCATGGACGGCAGATCATCATGTATCAATGAATAGGTATGTATAAGCTCTATGCAACAAGCATATGGCACAACCTCATCCATTGGCCCGTCAAATAATTGGCATGACATAATTGCCAGAAGCGGGCGCAATCTCTTACCTCCACCCAGCAGGCTGTACTTCATTGCCTCTTCTATAACCGGCAAGCCCGAATCTGCCGGATATAACAAGTTCAAATGCTTCTCTATAACCCCTGAATATTTCTCTATAAATTGACTAATATCCATAAACTACTCCTTCAATTCATTATATATATCAGTTTCTTTATAAACATCATTATCATTTATTATTTTAACGATTTTTCCTTCAGCTTCTTCTAATTTTTTATTGCAATAAAAAGATAGCTTTATCCCTTCATTATAAGCTTCCAAAGCTTCATCTAAAGTAAGATTCCCATTCTCAAGGCAATTAACAATTTCCTCAAGCCTTTTCATGGCCTTTTCAAAACTCAATCCATTACTCATATTCAATCCCCTTCACAAATTGTTCTAACTGTGACGGATACATATCCATCCTTTAGATAAATATTTAATGCATCACCGTTATGTATCATTTTTATCGTTTTTACCAATTCTCCGGTTTTTTCTTTTTTTACATAGGCATAGCCTCTGTTCAAATAAGAAGCCGGATTCAATATGTTAAGCTTTTCATTATGTAAATATAAATTATTCCGATGGACTTCAAGAAGATCTCTCATAGCTATATCAAGACCTTCCTTCATGTTTTGCAGCGACTGCCTCAAATTGAGGATCTTAGTCTCCGTGTATCGAATAGAGCTCGTACTTGTCAATTTATTCAAAAGTATCTTCTTGTCTCTGATATAGGAAAGCATAGAGGCATAAATATGGCTTTGCAGCTTATTGATATAAGAATATAACTGCTGCTTGTCGGGAAAAACCAGCTCTGCAGCCGCTGAAGGCGTAGCAGCCCTTACATCAGCAGCAAAATCCGCTATAGTAAAATCAGTTTCATGACCGACTGCCGAGACTACGGGTATATCCGATTCATATATGGCTCTCGCTATAATTTCCTCATTAAAGCACCATAGCTCTTCGATTGATCCACCGCCCCTGCCTACTATTATAACATCTACTTTATTAAATCTATTAAAGTAATTTATTCCTTCACATATTTCTTCCGATGCCTTCTCCCCTTGAACCAAAGCCGGATATAAGTAAATATCTATATTGGGATTCCTTCTCCTGCCTATTGATATCATATCTCTTAGTGCGGCGCCTGTAGCAGAAGTCACTATGCCAACCTTTCCAGGCAGCAAAGGAAGAGGCTTCTTATGCTCCTTATCGAAGAGGCCTTCAATTTCCAATCTATTCTTTAACTGCTCATATGCTTTGTATAACTCGCCTGCACCCTCTGCAATCATACCTTCAGCATATAATTGATATTGGCCGTCTCTCTCAAATATTGACAAATATCCCCTAACAATAACCTGCATGCCTTCTTCAGGCAAAAATTTCAACCTGCTGAAGCTGCTCTTGAACATCACACATTTAATTCTGGATTCTCTATCCTTTAATGAAAAATAAACATGTCCTGAAGAATGTATTTTCAGGTTTGATATCTCTCCCTTTACATAAATATGAGACAGCAAAAGATCTCTTTCTAACAGCTGTCTAAGGTATAAATTTACCTCGGTGACAGTAAAAGCTTTAATATTCTCCATTTAGCCCTCCAGCTTCTCTCTCAGATTCTTTTTTGCATAAACTGCACAGCCCAGAGCATTATCGGTGGCACACCTTTTATGGGAAAAAACAGGCTTTATATTATATGCCTTTAGTCTGGGGCTATTCGATAAATACTCAATAATTGTGCTGTTTGATGAAACCCCTCCGATGAAAAGAACATCCTCCCACCCTATTAAGCTCTTTGAATTGACGAGAGTTTCTTCAACCGACTTTGCAATACATAAAAATACAGCTTTTGAAAGCTTAGCCTTATCATATTGCTTTGATTTAATGATTTTTTGCGCAAAGGTTTCTGGCCCTGAAAAACTAGCATAGCTATCTTTAACTGAAAAAGGGATAGATATATCCACTTCTTTTTCTGATTCAGACAGCATGTCCATCTCTTTTCCGCAAGGAAAATCAAGTCCCATTGCTACTCCTAGCCTATCTATAAATTGTCCTGCCTTTAAATCGGAAGAACCTCCTATAACCTTTACTGCCATTTTCTCATATCCCTCCACTAAAAGCAGCTCTGTGGTTCCGCCGGACATATGATATGCCAAAAATGGCTTATCCGGAACAAGCTGCTGAGACCACAAGCCAGAGAGAATATGATTTTCCTGATGAGACAGTAAAAACAACGGTGCTTTTAAACATAGGCCCATTACTTTGCCTATATGTAAACCACTATTAAAAACAGGCATATAGGAATCAGGATTATTTCTCGGCTTGGAGCTTACCCCTATAGCTTTTATGTGAGATGCATCAAAGCTGCCAAATAAATCTTCCAATAGTACGTCCAAATTCTCAATATGCTGATAAATCGCATCCGATTGGCGTATGCCTCTTTCCCCTGCTTTTACCTTGATCATTATCCTCTCATCCATGACCAAATGCTCTTCGTTATCTATCAAAGCAACAGAAGTAGTATAACAGCTGGTGTCAATACCCATATAATACAAAATCATTCACCTGACTTATTAATTTCTCTTTGTACTTTCCCCAATACTCCATTAATGAAGCTGCCGGAATCATCGGTTCCAAATACTTTACCGAGCTCTATTGCTTCATTGATCGCAACACTATCAGGAATATCTTGGGAATATAATAGCTCATAAATCGCCATCCGTAAAATAGTAAGATCAACTTTCGCAATTCTATCCATGGTCCACGATTTAAGATTGCTCTTGATCATATAATCTATTTTCTCTACATTTTCAAGAGTGCCTCTTACTAAATCATAGAAAAACTTTTTATCCCTTTCGTTCAGCTCATTAAAAGGTATATGTTCATCTTCTTCTTGAATCAGAAAAATATTAGGCTCTTCAGATATGTCTTTAAATATTTCTTCTATATCATCATCATTGAAATGAAAGCTGAAGATTATCTTAAAAGCACTCTGCCTTAGTAAACGTCTGCTCATAAGCACATTGTATCCTCCTTATTTTTTACCATATGAATTGAGCAATCTTTCAATAAATTGCACTATATCTTCTTTATTATCTATTTTCTTACCAAAATAATAACCCATAGCTATACAAATTGACAAAAGGAGCGTTTTAAAAAAGCCTAGGGTCAGCAAAAAGATACCTACCAGGAAACCGATCAATGCGCCAATTATCTTTCCTTGGTGAGAAATAATAATAGCCGCCAATTTATCCTTATTCATATCTAGCCTACCCTTCTCTTGCCGGAATTATTTGTATTATCAACAAATACAACCACTTCTTTTACATTTATTTCTGCAGTTCTTTCAATGGCTTCCTTAATGTTTCCCTGTATTTCTTTCGAAACCTCGGGTATGAGAGCATCTATAGCAAAACTAGCAGTGATATCAATAGATACTTCGCCGCCTTCGTTGCTTACCTGGATCTTTGCTTCTTTAATGCTGCCAATATTTCTTATGCTTGAAAGTGCAATAGTCTTAATAGTATTAAAAGATATCCTTATTTCACCCATTTCTGTTTCCTTCGAAATATAATCATAGGAATTGGTGCTTGATGAAGTAATTTTAAAGATAAATCTCAAAGATAACAACAATAGAACCATTGATATGAGAGTCATACCATTGCTCTCAAAAATAAAACGGCGCAACATTTCACTATATTGGGAGGACAAAAATGGCAAAGGCATAAATATAAACAAGAAAGAGAAAATTGCAACGATCATAGATAAAACTAATAACAAAAGCCTGTCTAGTATATTCATATGTATCTCCTTTCATGGAAATATTTAAACTAACCCCCTGAATAATTCAGAGGGTTAGTTTTTAATGCTATTTTACTCTTAATGTTCCATCTTCTTCTTTGATTTCTCTTTCTATATTTACACCCTGTATATGAATATTTACTTCAACAACATTAAGCCCCGTCATAGTTTCAACAGCCTTTTTAACATTTTCCTGAACCTGCCATGCAATATCAGGTATCCTGACCCCATATTCAACTATAACATATAAATCTATAGCGGTTTCCTTCTCACCAACTTCAACTTTGATCCCTTTTGAAGGGCTTTTTTTCCCAAGCATTTCGGTTATACTATCGGCTATCCCGCCGCTCATTCCAACAATACCTTTTATCTCTTTAGCGGCTATTTCTGCAATTATCGCAACCACATCATCCGCAATCCTGACAGCCCCAAAATCATTTATATTGTTATCACTTTGCAAATTATGCACCCCCAGTTTATTCGCATTTTTTCCTAATATGTATTATAGCAGAATAATATTTAATTTACAAATATAACTAATCCTTCAGCATAATTTTAATATTGCTCGCCGGTATCTTCGTGTTTGTCATAACTATATCTTGTATTTTTGCCACACTTGCCGGAGTTAACTCTTTAGCTTCCACTACTACTGTAGCACTATCATCTGTCAAAAAAACCAAAGCATCCTTGAAGCCGCGAGCCAAAATCAAGTTTTCAATTATCATCTCTTTTTCCGTCAAAGCAACAATCTTTACAATTTCCTCTTGAGCAAGGGTCTTAAAAGTCGGCTCAGCTTTATCACTGTCTATAATATTCTGCCACATATCATATTCCTTTGTCCTGTTCTTATCTCTTTCAAGCTTGTATTCGGTGAAAAATGAAGAAACCTCTTGATCATCCTCTCCTTTGCTCTCTACTACTGTCACGCTGCCCTCCTTGTTATTGCCTGCAACTTCGGCAGCATCATTATAGGCAGGAAATTCGGATAAGTCATTTTCATCGATATCAAATCCCAATGGTTCATATTTTGTGCTCATGAACGCATTATATGCATATCCGATTACAAATAGCATTAAAACAAGGGAACAAATAGCAATTGTTTTTCTGCTCAGTTTAAATTTCATACATTATACCCCCTATTTATTTGTTTCAAGTACAGTTACTCTGTAAGCAGGAACATCAAGAACAGTTTGAACTGCTTCACTGATTTTTAGCTTAACTTTAGAATTCCTGGCACCTTCCGCTACTACGATTACCCCCTTGATTTCAGGATTTATTTCTTTTACTACTATAGGCTGAGAACTGCCTCCCTGTTGGTTTACCATTACTGTTTTATCATCAATGCTGGATTCGTTTATAACCCTTGTGCCTCCATTTGTATCTTTTTCATCCGTTATTTTATCTACGCGTGAATTATCTTTTTGTGTTACCAATTCTTTTCCGCTCTTATAGGTTATCATAACCGATACCTTGCCTGCCCCTGATATTTTACTGAGTATGGAAGAAAGCTGTTTTTCGATTTCTGAGCCATAGTTACCTTCCCTATTCATGTAATCAGTATTCATCTCCTTATCCTTGCTGTCAAAGCTCTCAAATTCAGAACCCTTGCTGTCTTTAGCCATATCATTATAGAAGTTTGCAACTATTACTAAAGCAACTCCCATGCAAAGCAAAATCACAATATTGGTGTATAGCTTTTTGTTATTGTCTATCATAAATTTTTCTTTAAGCCATTCAAGTATTTTCATATAAGAACCCCCTACTCTTTTTCGACGGCAAGTTTTACTTGTATTTTGTTTTTATCTATGCCAAGCATTTTGCTCAACATTTCGCATATCTCATCTGACGATGTCTTTTCATTCAAATTATATTCCTTCTCCTCCTTATAAATTACCTTTTCATCATTTCCTATCTTTACTTTTTTTATTTTTTCAATTTGGCTCATTTCTTCACCTGGACAGATTATAACTTGAACATCGTTCAGCAAGCCAAATTCACTGCTTTTCTTATCTTTATTTATATTTAATATCACTTCTATATTTTTTTTATCAATGGACTTTTTATATGAAACTGCTGTTATTATCTGCTCAATAAGCTTTGATTTATAAAGCTCCAAGGCTTTATCTTTCTGATATGTGCTCAGAACTTCTTTCTCATTTATGTGACTTTTATTGTCTAATTTTATGCTGGTTTCCAGATAGCTTTTTTCGAAATCAAACCTGATATTTTTTATGTTTATTAAGGGCTGTATGATGGCCAGCAGCACAAAAATTCCTATGATGACCCTTACATACTGCTTTATGCTCCCCTCCGGCAGGATTATATCAGTTATGATAACAAATATTGTAATTACAACGATGTTTATAACCCATGGCCTCAAAAGCTCAATCAATAACAATCACCTACCTCATCATGACAGTCATATTTCCTATTCCCATGATCACCGTTATTGAAATAAAAAATAATATGCCTACCGAAACTACACAGCATAGCATAATAAATATGGAAGTGCTGATGTCATTAATGCATTGTACCAATTCATTATCCACAATGGGTTGTATTAATGCACCTGAAACCTTATATATAGCAAAAATAGAGAAAATTTTTATCAATGGGAAAAGACATATCATTAATATTATAAAAAGCCCTGCAATGCTTATGCCGTTTTTAATTATCAGGGAACAGCTCATGACCGTGTCAAATGCTTCCGATAAAAAATCTCCAATAATAGGCACAAAGCTGTCAACCGCAAATTTTGCTGTCTTTGCAGCCAAACCATCCAATGATGATGCGGCTAATCCCTGCACCGAAATAATTCCTGTAAATATTGTGAGCATTATGCCCAGCATGCCTACAGCTACACCTCTTACTAATGATGCAAGCTTGGATATTTTTATCTTCTCTGAAATATTGCTTACAATGGACAGAACAGCAGAAAACATAACCATAGGTATCACTGTCATCTTTATAATGGTCGCAATTAAAGTTAAAGAAGTATAAACGATAGGTTGAAACAAGGATGATGAAGTTATGCCTCCCACAGACAAAAGCAATGTTATCAATGTAGGCAATAAAGATTGCATGAAGCTCACCATCTTATCTATGGTGCTTATGCATAATTTGCTAACTATGCTGAAGCTGCCTATAGCAAGAATGATGATGAGCACGTAACACACGCTGTATGCTATCTTGCCGACAGATTCATCATTGAATCCGGCATGAAGATTTTGAAGGATTGCACAAAAAACGGACAATATCATTATCTTCCCGAGGAGATCAAGGTTCTGTGCCAACTCTCTCCATAAAAACAGCCATAGCTTGCTGAATATTGCTTTAAGACTTAAAGAACCTGAATCTATATATACAGATTTTATTATTTCTTTGATGCTTATTTCAGTAATCATACCTTCCGAATTGAGCACAATATCATCAGCAAATCTCTGTATTTCATCCACATTCAGTTGATTCAGCTGCTCATCCAGAAGGTTTTCCATTCCATCTGCATGTACGCTGCCTAAAGTTAAGAATATTAAAAGGCATATTAAAAATAATCTTCTTCTCATGTCTTATCACCTTCATGGCATAATCTTTATTATGATATCAAACAAGGCAGCATATATCGGTACTGCAATTGCCATGATTAAAACCTTCCCTGCGAATTCAATCTTTGAAGCAATGGAGCCTTCCCCCGAATCCCTGCATACCTGAGCACCGAACTCAGTAATGTAAGCTATTCCGATCACTTTTAATATTATTGAAAAATATAATATATCTACTTCTGCCTTAACCGCATAGCTTTTTAGCACCTCTAAAACCTGCGTAAACTTGCTCAGCATTGAAATGAATATGATCAAACCTGCTGCAATGCTTACTTGCATAGCCAGTTCAGGCCTGTATTCTTTCAAAACAATGGCTAAAATTGCAGCAACAATACCCAGGGCAACAATTTGCATTATATTCATACCATCACCTACAGCTGGAACATGGTTCTAACAGTATCAAAGAGGCGGCTGATAAGGCTTATCACCATCATTAAAACGACCACAATCCCTGTCAGAGTAGTCATCATTGCCATTTCTTCCCTGCCGGAACGGATAAGCACATTATTTAATACGGCAATCACTATTCCAATAGCTGCAATCTTGAAAATTAAATTTACATCCATTTGTAACCCTCCATTAAACCAATATAATCAGTATGGCCGCGCCCAATAAAAAGCCCATACTTTTATACATTTTCTCATTATTTCGTCTCTCATCCTCAGCTGCTTTTTCATGATGCTCCAATTGGGTATAAAAAAGCTTGAAAAGTTTTTTCTGATCATCAATGTCTGATTTCCCAATAACTCTGCCAAAGCTTTCTAAGAGCTCCTTATCCATTTTATTCATATATGAATTGGATAAACTGTCATGCATAGCTTGATTCCACGCTTCCTCCATGCTAAAAAACCTTCTTTTTAAAAGGTTCTCAGAGACAGCAAGAAAAAAATTATTCCAGGGTGCGTCGCTTTTGCATCCTACATTATAGCAAGCATAAGGAATAGGAGTAGCACCATATACGATTTCTGTTTCAAGCATTTGCATAGAAAACCTTAGCTTTCTTAACTCTTTGGGCCTTATGCTATACTTCCTCGACATAATAATTCCCAATAAACCGCTTGAAAGGATTATCAGCAAGGAACCTATTATTTTTATCATTGACTGCCTACCCCCTGCTTAGTATTTAAATAAAGCACTCTTCCCTCCCTGTCATAAATTTTTTCAATAGTTCCTACTCCTTGGCTTCTCCCTAAAATTACTATCCTTTCAAAGAAGTTGCAGTGTATTTTTTGCAGTTCTATCTTTTTCTCAAGGTCGTCTATGCCATTTCCATGCATTGTAGCAATAATCTTTACCCCTGCATTAGCACCTTCCAAAAGAGCATCAGCATCCTCTTTTTTGCCGATTTCATCCGTTGCAATAATATCAGGCGACATTGATCTTATCATCATGATTATGCCTTGGGATTTGGGGCAAGCATCTAAAACATCTGTTCTGATCCCTACATCATTTCGCGGCTCTCCCATAAAGCATGCCGCAATCTCCGATCTTTCATCTATCAAACCGACCTTGAAGCCGGTCACATTTATTGAATTAATACCATTGCTCAGCTGCCTGATTATATCCCTTAGCAAAGTAGTTTTCCCGCATTGGGGAGGCGACATGATCAAGGTGTTATATATGCTTGACGGAGAAGCAACAATATGAGGCATCACCTCATTCCCTGCCCCCAGGATTTCCTTAGCTATCCTATAATTAATAAAGGAAATGTCCTTGATAGTTTTAACATTTCCATTCTCTATAACTACCCTGCCGGAAATTCCTATCCTATGGCCGCCTGGAATTGTAATATAACCGTTTTTTAATTCCTCACCAAAAGAATAGACAGAAAAGCCTTGAATAATCTCTGATGCCTTTTTAACATCCTCCATTGTCACTACATAGGCTCTGCCGGCTTCATTTGTTAACTCCCCATAGCTATCCATAAATCGACTCCAATAGCCTCCCGATACTATCAGAGGTTTATTTAATCTCAATCTTATTTCCTCTGCATACGCCATTTGCTCAGATGTGCATTCTTTTATCATCTGTTGTATCTTAGGAGGCAGAAAGTTCATAACTTCATCCATCGGTCTTTTATGCTGCAAGTTTGTCCTCTCCTCAAATTATTATTTGATTTGTACTAATAATATGACAGGTATTCTTAAAAAATTACGCTTTAAAGATAAAAAAACTTCCGAGAAAACAATTCTCGGAAGTTTTAAATATTATATATTATTCATCACAACAGCAATCGTGATGGCAGCAATCCACATCTATTTCAATGGGTTCATGGCAATTTGGGCAAAAAACTTCTTCTCCCTTATCTAGAACTTCTTCATCCAAATATACATATTCATTGCAATGAGGGCATTCAACTTCAATGAAGCCATAGTCATCATCGTCATAATCATCTTCGTCTTCATCAAAAAGCTCATCTTCAACATTGGATAGATCTTCATCTATAGCTTCTACATATTCATCCAATTCTTCCTGGGATTCATTCAATTCATTTATAGCATCGGCAAAATCACTGAGTACATCAATGATGTTTGTGATTACTTTTCCTTCCTTAGTGCTGTTTTCGATGCCTAAACCTTCAACTAAACCTCTGAGGTAAGCAACTCTTTCATATAGGTATTCCATCGAGTTCATCTCCTTCTTTTCTTTTTTTTATAAGCCAAAGGAAAGTCTAATTTTTGTTAAATATAAGCTTTCCGTTATGGTTTTCTTCAAACGATTCTCAATGCTTTAATAGGACCCTATCTTATTATTCCACTAAAGCCTTTCCATATACTCCCCTGTTCTTGTATCTACCCTTACCCTATCCCCCGTATTAATAAACAAAGGAACATTTACTACAATACCAGTTTCTAATGTGGCAGGCTTGGTAGCTCCCGTTGCGGTATCGCCTTTGAATCCGGGTTCGGTGTGTGTGACCTCCAGCTCTACAAAATTCTCTGCTTCAACTGAGAAAGCCTCTCCTTTGTAGAATTTTATAATGGCAATATCATTGGGTTTTATATACATTATTGCATCCTCAACCTGCTCTTTATTCAATGGCATTTGTTCATAGGTTTCATTATCCATGAAATAGTATAAACCGCCATCTTCATATAGATATTGCATTTCTTTTCTCTCAATATGAGCTTTAGGATATTTATCTGTTGGGTTAAAAGATTTTTCTACAACTCCGCCATTCATAATATTTTTGATTTTTGTCCTGACGAATGCTGCTCCTTTGCCTGGCTTCACATGTTGAAAATCAATAACCATATATACCTGGCCATCCATTTCAAAAGTCAAACCTTTCCTAAATTCACTTGCTGATACCATAAAATGTATCCCTCCTAATTAACCATATAAATATATTATTACCTCTAAGGGCTTAAAAATTACAACTCTATAAGCTCTTTAGGCGACATGCTGTAAACAACGGGGCCATCTTCTCCTACTACAACCAGATCCTCAATGCGGACTCCTCCGAATCCGGGAATGTATATGCCCGGTTCGTCTGTAACCACCATGTTTTTCTCAAGAACTCTATTGCCTGATATCGATAACCTTGGCTCTTCATGCACAGCCAGACCTACACCATGGCCCAGGCCATGTCCGAAATTGTCTCCATAACCTGCATCGCAGATTATATCTCTGGCAATCTTGTCAACATCCTTGCCCAATACCCCGGCTTTTATATGCAGCAAGGCTTCCATCTGCGCTTTCAACACTATATCATAGATCTTTTTTTGTTCATCATTGGCTTTACCAACCACAATAGTCCTTGTCATATCTGAACAATATCCATTATATACACATCCGAAGTCTAAGGTCAATAAGTCTCCATTATTTATTTCTTTATCTGAAGCAACTCCATGAGGCATAGAAGATCTAAGTCCCGATGCAACTATAGATTCAAAGGAATTACCGGAAGCTCCGCTTTTCTTCATGAAATACTCTAGCTCCAAAGCTACTTCATTTTCAGTAATGCCCGGCTTTATAAAGCTTAAAATATGTGTGAAAGCAGAGTCGGCAATCTCAGCAGCTTTTTTTATATTGCTCAATTCCTCTTCGTCTTTTATGATGCGTATTTCTCCGTCAGCTTCCTTAAGAGGTACCATTTCTACTCCGCTAAGCTTATCTCTCAACTGCTCATAAAAAGCAACAGTCATATAAGCATCTTCATATGCCAGTCTGCTTATACCATATTTTTTTATCGTATCAGCTATATACTCAGATACAGGGCTTTCATTTTTAATTACTTCAAAGCCTTTGCACTGGTGATTTGCCTGCTCGGTATACCTGAAATCCGTGACGAAGCCCGCGTTTTTGTCACTGATGATCGCATAGCCGGTAGAGCCGGTAAAACCGCTTAGGTATCTTCTATTCTCAGGTGAATATGCGATAATACCATCTGCATTGATAGATTTCAAAATTTCTCTGATTCGATTTATTCTCTTTAACAAGTCTATTACCCCCTCAAAAACTCTCTTTTAATATTATCATAATTTTTCCTATTAGAACAGAAAATATTTATATGATAATTTGCTATAATTCATTATCCTGATGCCTATTATTATTGCCGACAATCAATGCGGCTTTGACTATTTCAGTTTGAACATCTACCTCGAACTGAAACTCCAATTCCTTCAGCTTCGAATATAGGCCGCCTCTTTCCGTAACTATATAGCGCGGCGGCAGATGATTCAAGGCAATAGCCATCATGTCCATCTTGCATTTTTCACACTTGCAAATATTCATTGGACTGATAACAGCATCAATCTTCGAACTTACTGCTTCCTCCATATAATTCTTCAAATAAAACATAATTATCCTCCTCATTTATTTATATCCGTTATAAACTTGATTTTTCAATATAATCCTTCCTGTCCCAGGCACGACAGTTACCTCGCAATACTTTTTATCCTTATTATTCACCAATGTAGCAGTTCCTCCGCTAGTTGAAGGCCCCCCATTGAAGGAAAAAGCTATTTGACCGTCTTTAAAATTCTGATATAATGAAAAGTCACTTTCAAGCGTTACTTCCTTTACAACTTTAGTGCCTTGGAGCAAATGATATTTCTTTCTTTGAAAGAGAATCCGCAGATTTTGTCCTTCGGTCATTTTCATATATCTTACATATCTTATATCATCTCTTAAGGTCTTTGAAGCAGCAAGTAACCTGTATGTACCGGTATCCAACCTGGGTAAGACAATAGACAAAACTAAGGATAAGATACCTATTACAACAACCAATTCAACTATTGTGAGTCCCTTTTTATCTTGAAGCTGGACCAATATCAGACCCTCCCGCCGACATTTCTATAATAAAATGAGCTTTCAAAGGATGAAGCATATCCATCCAATAAGAAATTAATCCTCAAAAATATGCCGTCTGCTTCATTGAAATTTTTGTCTGCGGGTATAGGCTCAGCCTCCATGCTTTCAATATAGTTGCCGACCTCATCTGATGCCCCACCCATCACTCCAACACCATATTTAAGATTAAAATGATTACATTCCGGATCCTTGCTTAATAAAAAAATGTATCCATTATCCTGCCTATGGGGATAATCCCTCCCTACCGGTAAATTCTTGAATATGATCTTTTTTAAACACACCCTGTCCTTTGTATTGTGTTTTTGAAATCCTTTCATATCCTCTAAATAAATAACACCGGTTGACCCAATTATCTTCTCTTCCATAAAGCTGAATATAAATTGAGCCTGCTGCTGAAGTTCAACATCTTTATCTATATTGTTTATAGTACGCATATTTGAAGAAGTAACGGAAAAAATCAGTATGATTATCATTCCAAACAAAGGCAAGGAAATAAGAAGTTCCATTATTGTAAAACCTTTGTTTCTCATATTATAGTTCTACCTTTCCAATTTCCATTCAATAATGCAAATTAAATCTTCTGGACTTATCTCACCAGGTGAAACATCATATCCAGGTATCATTATTCGGCAAATAAGCTTCAGTTTTTTCTCGATTTTGCCATCAGTGCAGCATGATACCACTTCCAGCTGCATACAGTCGCTTTTATTAAAAAGCTCAGCATCTATTTCCATATTGCTTTCTTTATATATTAAATAATTGCTCTTATCTTTCAATGATTTGACCAAGCTATTATCTGATCCTAATTCTTCGCAATTTCCCGTTATAAAATTTAAATATGCATCTCTGAAATTTTCCTTATCACAGGCATATTCCAATGCAGACTCAACAAAATTGAATGCAATGATATATGCCTCATCCAAAACCCCTTCTGCAGAGTAAAAGGTTCTCTTTACTCTGCTATTCAGTCTTTTCATCTTGTAATTCATTATAGATGTAGATAATAATGCCGTGCCGGCAGCTATGACTACGGAACTCATAAGCAAAACTAATGCCATTATTGCCCCTTTATTATTCTGCTTAGACAATTCACAACTCCACCTCTACTGTACCATTATTTTTAATCCTTCTATGATTTCAAGAATCTCTTCATTTCTCGAGACTTTGATTATCACCTTGTACACTCTGCCATTATATTCTTCAACAGCCTGAATTTCCTCTGATATTTTGTATTCATTGCAGTCATAACTCTTTAACCCGGTCTCTACGGTTTTTGAGGCTTTTATTTCTTCAAAGCGCTTCTGAGCTAAGGCTGTAGCCTGATATTGATACTTTGCACTCTGGGAGACCTTTAATGTTGTAAGCATTAGAGAGGAAACGGCGGTGAATAAAATAGCAAATACAGCCAGAGAAAATATTATTTCAATAATGGTAAAACCTAAATTAAGCCTTGTCTTCATGCTCATATTACACACCATTTACAGTATTTTCTGCAATTCTCTTAATATATTCACTACAAGTTGCATAATTCCTCTATTTTTTCATGAAATTTGAAAAAAATTATATGGGTTATGGCAAAAAAAATATAAGGGATGCCGCATATGCCATAATATCGCTTACATGCGGCATCCCTGCTTTAAATTATTATTCTGTCATATAATAAAGCATATAGAGAGCCTCTGCCCTGGTTATATGATCATCCATAGAGCCGTAACTCGCAGATCGCTTATCCTTGTTCTTCATGATTTTTTCTGCCACTTTAGCCCAGGAAAAATTTTTATCCTCCATTGCCAATTTCATCATGGCTTCTGCTTCCTTGTAGCTCACTTGACTGTTTATTTTAATGGTATTATCCTGGCTTATTTTAAGATAACCCTTATTTAAACAATAAGACACCAATTCCTTATATGGTTCGACTTCCTTATGGTCAGCCACTTTTTGCAGTGCTTCAACATCTTCCTCAGCAGATTTAATATTCCATTTAAAAACCTTACTCATGCAAGAGAGCAGCTGGGCCCTTGTTATAGAGCTATCAGGCCTGAAGGTGTTATCTTCAAATGCTCCTGCAGTTCCACGCCTCAGATAGGTCACAATCTCATCCTTAGCCCAATGTCCTCTCAGATCGTCAGGGTTCCATGCTTCAGCATCTATAAATACAGCATAGGTTCCGCTGCTGTTAGCCATGGATTCAGGGTTTATGAAAGTAGTAATGCTATTGGCGTCAATCTTGCTTGGCATGTAATACCAATTGTCATTTAAATATTTATATATACCGCCGCTTTGAGGACCGTAATATTCAAAGCTCAACTTTATAAGCTTATCACGGTTCAGACCGTCATAGGGGCTTGCCACTCTGATGTTATAAAGCTCTGATGACTTAATATATCTATCCTTAGAAGGCATTTTTATATTTATATTTGTTCCCGTGAACCTATCTATGGAAACTGCAACATCATTATAAAATATGCCCTTGTCAATACTAAGGGACATCTTATTATCTCCGGATGATACTTGGGCACCGTTTATAGATACTACCTGCGTTTCTGCCTTGCTCATAAAATTTTCAAAGTTTGAACTCTGATATATAACCATATATCCATTTTTAGTTCCTTCTCTGAAACCGCTTATAAATCCTTCTCTATACTTCTCGTCTTCATTAAACAGTTTATATTCATTGATTATATTATTATCGCTGAAATTATGCCTGTTCTCATCATTGCTTCTGCCCATAAGCAGGTCAATCCTGGCCAGGCTCTCGCCTTTTACAATCCCAATACCCTTTCCATGAGCATAACCCTTCTCAAAAGCAAGCAAATTATAATTCACATTGGCAGTTCTATAGGCTTCCTCATACTTGATTCTATAGCCTTCCTTGAAGGCAGATAAGAAAGCCTTAGAATAATCATCCAGATCATTATCCAATAAGAAAACTGATTTAAGCTCATCATCAGATGGCAAATCTCTATCCCATTGATTGATGCTGCTTCTATAGTAATCTAATCTGCCCCAATTAGCACCCAGTATTTCTCCAAATTTGGTCCCATCCGCTGCACCTCTTTCTATAGCAGCTTTAAAAGGCTCGTATTTGGCTTTTCTATAGGCAGTTTCGTAGCCTTCTTGAAACTTAGCTTTAAAATTGGTGACAAAACTATTCTTATAGGCATTAGGCTCGTTAGTAAGCTGGAACATTTCTATCAATTTTGTCGTGCTTGGAACTGCATTTGTCCACTTATTGCTTTTGCCTGCATAATAATCATTATAGCCGCTGACTTGCCCCATTTGATAACCAAGAGCTTCATCGTAATTTGTAGGCTTAGCCTCAACTTTTGGGTTATCATAAGTTGTATTGTAGCCTTCTCTAAAGCCATCCTTAAAGCCTCTTATAAAATATGTTTTATAGGTTGAAGTTTCTTTATCCAAATCATAATTTGATATGATGTCCGCATCCTTGGGCATAGCTTTATAATAATTTTTTGACTTCACATCCTCCAGATCGCTGTAAGCAGCGTCTATGCCCTCCCACAATCCATTGCTGTAGCCGGCCTTATAAGCTTCATTATCATTGGCTGCAGCAAACACAGCTAGTGAAGGGAAAAGCATGAGGATGTAGAATAAACAAGTTATCATAGAAATTAATCTGATATTTCTTTTCAAAATCATCACCCCTTCCCTTTATTTTTGTATTACTAATACCTTTCCAGCCTCAAGTATTGAATTCTCAGCCAGTCCATTATCCTTCGCCAATCTCTTATATTGAGTTTTGGATCCATAAAAGCTTTCGCTTATGCTAGTCAAAGTATCTCCCGGCTTTACTACATAAAAAACATAGCTGGGCATTCCTTCTTTTTCACTATCCTCCGACGGATAACTGGCCTCGATTCTGTCAAACAATAAAACTCCATAGTCATCTCTGTTTGATCCTAATTCTATATATACTCTATCCAGCTTTAAAGGATATACATTTATATCCTGTGGAGGAGAAGCAGAAATATACTTCCAGCCTGTCCAATTCACTCCTTTTTCCAACTCCACATCAATCTTCCTGCCATCCATGTCCTGGAACCTCAATCCTACTGTAACCGGTGAATAACCGTAAGAAAATGCCCATATTCCTATCGATGGAGGCGGATATTTGATATTGATATCCTGGTCATCCAAAACCACATAAGCCCTTTCAGGCTGATAGTCTGTAGATATAAAATACTCTGCTCTGATCGAAGTCTTGCCATATTTAGCTGTGCCGAATCTACTGACCTTGCCGGTGACTCCTGATCCTGTTCCCATATAATATATATGATCATCTTCCAAATCAGCTAACAATGCCCTTTTTTCTTCTGTTTCACCATCTGAAGAATCTCCCGAATAAACGGGCACCTCCACATAACCGTCAAAAGCAGTAAAAGGGCTGGGCTTGTTTGGGCTATTATAGGCATTGGTATAAAAATATCCATCTTCCTTAGCCTTGGCACCTCCATAAGCATAGGCATTAAACGAAAGCTGTCCATTTAAACTGTCCGAGCTGTCCTTTGTTATTGACAGCTGGTCAATCAAAAGCCTCTTAGGGCTGTTCCTAAGCTGAGACAAAAATACTTCCAGATCAGTAAAGCTGCCTCTGAAAGGAAGTGATACCCCCAGATAATCAGCCTGCAACCCCTCCAGCTCCAAAGCCTCTGTTTCTCTGAAGCTCATGCTTGGCACCTCCAGCTGACCACTGTCTATTATACCGTTTAACATATGCATTAAGTCAGACTGGTTCATTTCTTGATAATACTTTTCAGATACTCTAATGAATTCAGTGTTTAAGTTCTCCCATTCTCTTTTTATCCCATTTTCTCTTGCAAGGATTTCTTGAATTTTTATTAAATCATTTTCATAGTTTAGCTTATCCGTTTTAAGCTTTTCAATGGCTTTTCCTTGTGGTATCAACACAAATTTATAAGAAAACCAAAATAGTATTGCAACTAACAAAATCAGGAGAAGATTTTTTTCTTTTTTGCTGATATTAATACTTCTCTTTGGCTTATTATTTTGCAGCTTAAGCTCCATCAGCGTTCTCCTCCTTCAATCTAATATCTAAATAAAAACTATAATGTCCATTATCATCTGTTACTTGGGATATGAAAACCCGTTCAAAGCTTTCCATGCTTCTGAGATTATGCTCAAATTGAGCTATTGACTCTTTATCCTTGGATTTGCCTTCTATTCTTATGCCATCCGGATTTACAGACATAGAGCTTATAAACAGTAAAGACGGAATGTTATTTCGTATATCCTCCAGCAAAAGCTCATTTACAACATCCCTGTCCTGAACATACTTGTCCAGGGCTTTTAGCTTAGCCATATCTTCCTTTATCACCTTTATTTGCTGCTCCTTGTCCAATATTTCTTTTATTTTAGTATTCTTAAGATTAGCCTCTAATTCCAAGTTTATGGTTGCAACATCATTGCTAAGCTTTTTAATAGCTATAAAATTAGATAAACCATAAATAAGAATTCCCATTATAACCAGAATCAAAATCCCATACAAAACAATTGATTTATCAAAGCTTTTTTTATTACTTTTCTTACTATAGGATGAGAAAAAGTTTAAATCCTTCATAACAATTACACCTCATCATCCCTAATTAGTGCACCTACACAATTAATATATCTATAAAAATCGTCATTTAAATTTACTTTCCTTGCATTATTAAGTACTTGTGCAGGAATTCCAAAATAGTTTGAAAATAGCTTGTCTACTCCTTTAATCTTTGAAAGTCCTCCATATAATAGCAGTGTCTCTATTTCATTGTCTGCTTCCTTGGATATATAATACTTAAATACCCTGTCAATCCTGTCCATTATTCCTTCCATGCTGGTCTTAACAATGTTTACATACCTGTTATGCTCAGAAAATCCTTCCTCTACCATGCTCACATCTTCAATTTCGGACTTCTTTAAATTTAATTCATCGCTGTTAACGGCTATAAGACTTGTTACATTATTGTCCATGCTCTGCCCACCCAGATCTATAACTCTGCTTGTTTGTATAGTCCCATTATCTACTATGGTTATATTGGTGCTGTCATAACCTAAATCAATAGCTGCAATAGTTTTTTGTGAAGGAACTATGCTTCCGTTAATATTATCTGTAAATTTAAAAAGCTTCCAGATACCGTTGGATTGATAGTCTAATACAACAGGCTTCAGTCCTAATTCCCTTACAAAATTATAATGCATGTCCACCATATCCTTAGGTATAGCTACTACCAGTACATTGAGCTTTTCTGTTTCCTGATTTGCAATCCTGCCTATAGGCTTATGCTGAATAACATATTTTCCGTAATCCATAGGCAGATATTCAGGCAGTTGATATTTCAGCAAGCCCTCTATTTCTTTATCCTCCAAAGCAGGGAAAGGTATCTCTCTGGTTATGATATCACTGCTCTTGATGCTAAGATAACAAGTAGCGAATGAAACCTTATTTTTTTTCAACTCCTCCTTCACAGTATCAATGAGTATATATTGGTTTTTAATATTGCCATTTTCATAAGAAAAGGCCGGAGTATTAAAGGAAAAAGCTTTATCAATCATTATTTCTTCTTTGCTTAGGTTGCCTTGGATAACCTTTGTTTCATAAGAACCCAAATCAATGGAAATAGCATTTTTGTTTAATAGTGAAAATAGTTTCAAATACAGACCTCCCTTCTTAATCCTTTAGTTTAATTCTATGCTTCTCAGCTAAATAACTCCTTACCTTATTTATATCATCATCAGACAATGCAGTATTATATATTATTATTTCATAAATGTTTTCTTGGGATGATGTGCCTCCTATAGTTAGAGCTACTGAGCTATTGTTTACATTGTATGAAGGAAATATTTCATATCCTTCTTCCTTATTATCATTTCTGTCCAATATAAGCTTCATATTTGGGCTCGACATTCTTGCGCTTATAATGTATTTTTTAGACGCTTCCGTATCAGTACTCTGTACAATGCTCTTGGTTTGAGTCCCTGATTGGTTTACTTTGAATTCCAATCTATTGTTATTAAGCTTTATCTCCCAACCATTATTGGCTGTGCTGTTTCTTTTGATAATATTCTGGCTTGCGGCTGCAGTATATGTGTTTTTATAAACTGCAAATATTGTAAAATTATTAGCATCTGTAGGATTATAGCTTATTTTTGCTTCGGAATCATTTAATACGATGGTTTTGCCGTCGTCATGTATATAGTTAATCCGCATTTTATTAGCATCAGTATATACAGGTGTAAACGTTACAGGTGTTGATATTGAATAATCCTTCCAATTCGGAATAGGTGAGCCATCAGAATAAAATACTTCACTATTATTTCTAAATGTATATGGATCAAAATGAAATTTGATATTATCCAATATAGGCGGCCCCATTACGTAGATTTCCTTACTATTAGCTTCAGCTCCGTATTTGCCCGTTTTAGCTACAGGTATTACAGTGAATACAACATGCTTGCCTATATATGGGCTCAAATCCATCAATTGATCCTTATCATTGTTATTTATGGTTTCATAGTCATTAGGCCAGGATGGATATCTTGTCCCCCAATAAGATTCATTGATTCCTGAGGCTGGAATGAATCCGTCAAATCCGGGCTTTGACACATACCATCGCTTAAGGCTCATAAAATAGTTAGCCGTATCTTTAATCTTGTGGCTGCCGGTAAGATTATTGTTCTTCCAGTATATCGGAATATCCTTGCTATTTTTGTCAAAGAGCTTTATCCATTCTACCTCCGGCAGATTTTCATTTATAATGGGTTCATCGGCAACGAATACATAAATATCACCACGATTAACTGTCCCATCTTTGCTCAAAACGGATTGCTTAATAGGTACACCGGAAATTGTTTTCCCAAAAGCATTGATGCTTTTAGTCATCGGGTTAGGCTTAGAAGGATCTTTTCGATATTCATATATATCATCTCTTGCTTTTTCCATTGATAACTCAACTTTTTGCTGCGCTGCAAAGGTATCAACAGTAATTTCTTTTGCTTTTTCCATCATTTTATAGCTCGACCATGTTGAAGGCAGAAAGACAATAGTTAAAAGCCCTAGTAAAAATAAGGCAATTATAACTTCTATGAGAGTCATTCCTTTGTTATTCATAAGCATATCACCTAACCTTATTCCTTAGGTCCTGTTATGTGCCACAAATCGTCAAGTATAATTTGGTTTATACCCGTGAAAACAGTTTCCAGGCCTTCTGCATCCGTTACTTCATAGGCTGTAACTTCCTTTGTATATTTAGCCAGTTCACCTTTTATGAAATCCAATTCAGCCCTTTCCTCAGACACATTAGAAAAGCCGATAACATAAACCTTCAGATTTTTTTCACCTTTGCTATTTTTTATATCTCCCAGTTTCTTAGCCATTTCAGTAATATAACCTTTACTTATATAATCATCACTGGCATTACCACGGCCTGCATATCTGCCGTCCGGCTTTCTGCTTCCATCATAGGAATACTCGCTTTCTGAGATTTCAATATCACTTGTAACAAACTCAATATTATAATAACGCAAATAATAGTAAGTATAACCCAAAAACCAAAAACGTCCATCATAATAATAGTTTTCACCATTATGTATTCTGATATCCCCAACATAATTTGAAAATCCAGGCCTATCCCTTGAAGCCTTATGAACGCTTCCGAATGTAGGTACCCCATCCATCAATAATATCATATATTTGTTTGCATCCTGCTTGCCATACCCATTAAATCTATAATAGGCTCTTCTTATGCCATCCCCTACATTGGTGCCATTTGTTGATACGAGCTTGCCTATAAGATCATTTAATTCCCCATTATCATTTTTAGCATTTTTCCATGCTTTTGGATCCTTTGTAACTCCATTATATTTGTAATTTTTCCAAACATTCGGCAGATTGCTGCTATTGCTAAAAGGAATCAAGCTAACATTTATGTTCTCCAATGATGACATTTTATCTACTAGGTCGCCGGCTTTTTGTCTTAGTATTGATATACGGCTTGCGTTTGGAGCATTTGGATTGTTGCTTCCGCCTGAATTACCACCCATATCATCCCCCATACTCCCTGATATATCCAAGACCATTGCTACAGCGGCTTCTGCATCAACGCCCATCGGTCTTTCTTCGGTTCTATAAAACAAAGCCGTTGCTCTTTTTGTATAATCTCCCTTATCAACTACCTGCAAGGTGCTTAAGGCTTCTACTTCCGATTTTATATTTATTGGTTCGCTTCCGGAAGCTCCGCCGGACAATTTTCCTGTTAGAGAGTATTCCAATAAATTATCCTCCATATAAGGATTCTTCTTTTTATACTGGATTTCATATACTATGTCCGAAGTGCCTATGGATTGCTTTTCCAAAATTCTTTGCAAGGTGTAGTACCCCTTGCCGGTGGCTGGATTCTTATGATAAACAAATTCTCTCAGTTCTCTACCGCCAGAACCCAATGCAATAAAGCTCCAGCCCTTATACTTATCCATCGCTGCTATTAGCTCAGTTTTTTTAGGACTATTGTTGACAAAGGTCTCGTCAATAAGGATTAGTTCATTAGAGCCGCCCGACTCCGGGAAAATATCCTGAGCAAATATGGGTTCAACATCTTTATAAGCAAATATGGCAGTTGACTTTTTGATTAAAGAGGTCAATTTCTGAGATGCCAGCCTTACATTGGATTGCAATACATACTCACGGGTGACTATGGCATGAGGCTTACTGCTCATGCTAAATAGAGAATAAACAATAAACATAAGCATGCTTAATATCGCAACTGTAAGCACTACTTCAATCAGCGTAAAAGCCTTATTATTATTTGTTTTCATAGGAATTCCTCCTTAAAACATCTATTCCCATTTTTTCAAGGATGGAAAATCAACAGGAAAATACATAGTTAAAGTAACAGACTTTCCGCTTGCTTTATGAAGACCTGTAGATATTATTGTAACTTTCTTCTTATCGTTTGAAGATTTTATAGCAATGTCAATTTCGTCCAAGTTGCCTTCGCCATAATAAACTTTTTCAGTCTTTGTATGATTAGCGTTATTTTTAAACTCGCTAAATAATTCACTATTGTTCATTAGTGCAGAAAATCCTATTTCTACACCCGAATAAGCCAAATAATAAGCCTGATAATATTCCTTTTGA
Source organism: Lutispora sp. QWL-02 (assembly GCF_058315355.1). Classification (NCBI taxonomy): domain Bacteria; kingdom Bacillati; phylum Bacillota; class Clostridia; order Lutisporales; family Lutisporaceae; genus Lutispora; species Lutispora sp. QWL-02. The sequence continues at coordinate 2,667,898 of NZ_CM177762.1, read as the reverse complement.
GAAACTACTTGTCTGGTATTGGTCATATTAATATATATGGCAGAAGCGGTAAGTATTGATAAGACTAACAAGGTTATCAACACAATTATTAATGCAGCTCCATTATTTGATTTTAAAATTTCCCTAAGCTTTGGCATATAAGACACCTCGCATTTTTGTGTTGATTGCTATTTTGTTTAAAGCATCATCAATTTAATATACCATAGAATTATCCTGTCTCCCCAAAAAGCAGAAATCAGAAAGCTAATATTTATAAAGGGTCCGAAGGGTATGGCATCCTTTCTCCCCTTCTTCCCCGATAAGAGAAGGAATACAGAGATTACCGCCCCTATAAGGAAGGATAATAATGTATTTAAAATCGTTTTTTTCAATCCTAATATAAAGCCCAATACAGCAATGAGCTTTATGTCTCCTCCGCCCATGCCTCCGTTGGACACCAAGGCAATTATAATAAACAATATGCCTGCTCCAATGAAGCTGGAAATGCTATCAGAAAATGATAGCGGCATTTTATAAACAAAATATATAAGAGCTTTATATATAATAGAGGAACTCAAAATAATTAAAATTAAGCCATCCGGTATTATCTGGTGATAATAGTCTATAAAACTTATTACTATTAAAATGCTTACTAAAAAGCTGTAGAACACAAAATCAATTGATAAGCCAAAATGATAAAAAGCCAATAAATATATAATTCCATTCAATAATTCTACTATGGGATATTGGGGAGAGATTATCCCCCCACAGTATCTGCATCTTCCCCTAAGGGATAAGAAACTGAATATCGGTACCAGGTCATGCCACTTCAATGGATGGCTGCAATAGGTGCAGTGAGAAGATGGATATGCTAGGGACTCTTCCCGCGGAATTCTGTATATGCATACATTCAGGAAGGATCCTATAATAATGCCGAGTATGAAAATTAGTATGTACATTTGCAGCCTCCTTTGACCTTATCAGATCAGTAATGCGGTTTAGTTATTTAGGTTTAAGAAGCAAAATTTCTTATTTTACTTTGTTGATACCGTAATGACCCCAGTATCTTTTGCTATTTTAACTTCATATACGGTATGCCCAGATGTTATATCTGTATTGTCAGGGTTTTTTGTAGCACCTGCAGGTATAATTGGGCCTGTTTTATCCGTAATATAATTTGTAGCTTCATGTTTAGTACCGACATTACCAGCAGTAGCTATAGCTGCGTTAGAACTAGTGGTCCATGTTACTTCAGCGGTTGGAATTCCATCATTTGCAACCGCAATAGTTGCAGCACTTTCTAATGTTTTAATGTTAGCTTGATGAGCTCTATTTGCTGCATTAGCCTGAGTACCAGCAAACTTTGGTACAGCAATTGCAGCTAGAACACCTAAAATCGCAATAACTACGATTAACTCTACAAGTGTAAATCCTTTTCTATTGTTGATCTTTTTTACAAACCAGTTAAACATTATAAAATCTCCTCCTTAAATTTTTTAATATAATACCAATAAAATTAGTGAGCTTGTCCCCTATTTTTGCATCACCCCCTAAATAATATAGATATAGGTATTCTTTGTTCTAAATAGTATTTACCATATCAAACATAGGCAAGGCTATGGATATGACTATAAAGCCTACGATGAGGGCCATGATGACTACCATCAGCGGCTGCATCATTTCCGTCATCTTCTGGAGGGCTACTTCTACCTCCTCATCATAGAAGTCGGCGCTTTTATTCAGTATGCCATCTAAGTCTCCGGATTCCTCTCCAATTTTTATCATGGAGTCCACCATGGGTGGGAATACCCCTGCATCTTTTATAGTCCTGGAAAGAGGGACGCCTTTTCGAACCTCTTCTTTTGCGCTATCTAATTTTCTTGATATATATTTATTGCCTACTACCCTGGCTACTATGTCTATGCCCTGCATGAGAGGTATGCCGCTGGATAATAGGGTAGACAGAGTCCGGGTAAAACGAGAGGTAGCCAGCTTAATATTAGTATTTTTAAATATGGGTACTCGAAGCTTCATTGTGTCAAAGACCATGCCTCCGGTTTCAGTTCTGCCATAGTATTTCATAGCAAGTACGAAAGCACCAATTCCAATTATGTACATATACCAGAGGTTTCTTATGGAGTGGCTTATGGCCAGCAGTGCTTTTGTGGGACCGGGCAGCTCCACTCCGCTGCTTTCAAACATGCCCACAAATGTAGGCATTACGGCAACCATCAAAAATACTACTACAGCAGTTGCTACTATGGCCAGTACTATGGGATAGACCATGGCTCCCTTAACTTTATTTTCAATTTTGAATTCCTTTTCATAATGTACTGCCATTCTCTCCATTATGGTATCCAAGCTGCCGCTTGATTCTCCGGCTTCTACCATATTTATCAAAATGGGAGGGTATATTTTGGAATTATTCTTCATAGCTTCGGAGAGGGTCATACCTTTTTGCACATTATCAAATACATCTGCTATAGCCTTTTTCATTTGTTTGTTTTCTGTTTGCTTTTCCAATATATCGAGACATTTTACTATGCTTACGCCCGAGTTCAACATGGTATAGAACTGCCTGCAAAATACCGCTAAATCCTTCTTCTTTATCTTCACAAAGCTAAGGGTAGTGCTTGCTCCGCTGTTTATGGTCTGCTCAATGGATATGGGCATATAATTGCTTCCTTTGAGCATGGAAATTACTTCTCTTTCATCCTGAGCATCATGAATCCCCTCAATTATCTGGCCAGCTTCCGTTACTGCCCTGTATTTGAATTGCATGTGAAAATCACCTGCCTATATTAAGTATTTTTTCATTATATCCGGATTGCTTGCCTGAATCAGAAATACCTCCTGGCTTATAAGTCCTCTTCTGTAAAGGCTTAATAAAGAGTTGTCCAATGTCTGCATTCCTACCTTAGAGCCTGTTTGTATTGCTGTATCTATCTGATGAGTCTTTTCTTCTCTTATAAGATTGCTTATGGCACTTGTGGCTATCATCACCTCAAAAGCCGCTGTCCTTGATTTGCCGTCTATAGTTGGCAAAAGCTGCTGTGATATTATGGCTTCTACCACAGTTGATAATTGTATTCTTATTTGCTGCTGTTGATGTGGCGGGAATACATCTATTATTCTGTCAATTGTTTTGGCAGCTCCCAGAGTGTGCAATGTAGACAGTACAAGATGCCCTGTCTCTGCTGCTGTCAAAGCAATGCTTATGGTTTCCAGGTCTCTCATCTCACCAACCAAAATTACATCAGGATCCTGACGCAGAGCTGCCCTCAGCGCATTTGCAAAGCTTAGTGAATCATTTCCAATCTCTCTTTGGTTTATTATGCTTTTATTGTGTTTATGTAGATATTCAATAGGGTCTTCCAAAGTTATAATATGATATTTTTTCTCACGGTTCATCTGGTCTATCATATAGGCCAGAGTGGTAGACTTGCCGCTGCCTGTGGGGCCGGTAACGAGTATGAGGCCCCTGGGGAGCCTTGCCAGATCCTGTACTATAGCAGGAAGCCCCAATTCTTCGAGAGTAGGTATTTTTAGGGGTATTATCCTTATGGCAATCCCATAGCTTCCCCTCTGCCTGTATATGTTTATTCTGAAACGCCCTACTCCCGGTGAGGAGTAGGATATATCAATTTCACCTTTTTGCTCCAATTCATGGAATTGTTTTTCATTTAGCATCATTTTGGCAATCTTTTCTGTATCCTGAGGTGTCATATCTGCATCGCCCATTTTTATCAGTTCTCCGTTTATTCTGAAAACAATAGGAAGACCAACTGTTATATGTATGTCAGAGGCTTTTTTTTCTATGCCCGCTTGAACCAATTTAAAGAAATCCATTTCCTCACTCCTAATCTGTCGTATATCCTATTCTAAGCACTTCCTCCATAGAGGTAATACCTTGCAAGGCCAATTTTGATGCACTATAAAGAAGGGTGGTCATACCATTTTTTATAGCTTCATCTTTTATGGTATCTGTAGTAGCTCGGCCATCTATCAATTTTCTTATATGTTGATCCAGATACATTACTTCATGAACCGGTATTCTTCCTCTGTAGCCTTTGATGCATTTATTGCAGCCATGCGGCTTATATAAAGTCAGAGCCTCATCAGTGGCATTAAGCATTTTTCTTTCTTTTTCATTCGCAATATATGGGGTCTTGCAGCTGCTGCATAATTTTTTCACCAATCTTTGAGATATTATGCCTATTACTGATGTAGATACAAGGTAAGGTTCGATTCCCATATCTATTAGCCTGGCAATTGTTGAAGCAGTATCATTGGTGTGGAGTGTAGAAAGGACTAAGTGGCCTGTTATAGAAGCTCTTACGGCGATTTCTGCCGTCTCCGAATCCCTTATTTCACCTACCATTATTATATCCGGATCCTGTCTTAATATGGAGCGTAGTCCGCTGGCGAAAGTCAACCCGGCTTTATTGTTTACCTGTACCTGATTTATTCCCTTAAGCTTATATTCCACCGGATCTTCTACAGTTATTATATTTTGCTCTTCTTTATTCAAATCTTTTAATATCGTATATAAGGTAGTAGTTTTACCGCTGCCGGTAGGACCAGTAACTAATATTATTCCATAGGGCTGACGTATAATCTTATTAAATATCTTAATATCATTATCGGAAAAGCCTAAATCCTCTTTGGAGAAGCTGAAGCCATCCCTGTCCAAGAGTCTTATAACTATTTTTTCGCCATGCACTGTAGGTAAAGAAGATATCCTCATGTCAATATTTTTCCCTTCCAATTCCATCTCTATCCTGCCGTCTTGAGGGATTCTTCTTTCTGCTATATCCATTCTTCCCATTATTTTTATCCTTGTAACTATTGCCATGTGGCTTTTCTTAGAAAAGCTCATTATCTCTTGCAAGTCACCATCTAGCCTAAGCCTCACTCTTATATTGTTTTCATAGGGTTCAATATGTATGTCGCTGGCCTTCATCCTTATGGCCTGTCCGATAATAGTATTGACCAGCTTTACAACCGGAGCGCTGTTAACATCTGATAATTCACTTTCATCCAAATCATCTAGGCTGCTGGGCACAAATTTTTCTTCGAACTCCTCTATTACTTTCTTAGTTCCTTCTTGGGTATAGTATTTATTTATGGTTCTTGTAATTACAGACTTGGCAGATAGGGCTATCTTCACCTTCATACCGGTTAACAGCTTGATATCATCTATAGCAAATATATTAAGAGGATCATTCATAGCTACCAGCAGTTCATCTTCAACAATATCTACGGGAATCAGGTCATATTTCCGAGCAATGTTCTCAGGTATCAAGGCTGTGACCTTTGAGTCAATCATATAATAAGCCAAGTCTATAACAGGAATTCCCAGCTGTTCTTCCAGAACCTCCAAAATATCTTCTTCCTTTACATATCCAAGGTCTACCAGCACTTCACCCAGTCTCTTGGTTTTTATGCTTCTTTGTTTTTTCATCGCTTCTTCCAGTTGTTCTTGGTTGAGTTTGCCCGTGCTTATCAACATATCTCCTAAACGTAAATTCTTTTTCATGTTGTTCACCTTCTTGTTGTTTAATAAGCTAAGATATATCCATACTCTGAAAGCAGATACTTTCTTTCCACAGTATGCCTCTAAATATATAAAACCGACTAATATTAGATTAGCCGGTTGCGCCACAACGTCTCTATGGCATAAGCGCCCAAGTATAACCATAGATCATACGTCCTAATTCGGTGATTAAATTGTACTACTTATTTTAGATAATTATATTCTATAAAATTTTGCAAAATCCTTCAGAGATAGAAAATTTATTCAATATTTTTACACGGTTTTCCATATATAAGCCTTTACATTCTTTCTTTTACTATTTTTTTCAGTACAAATCTTTCTATTTTTCGCATGAACCTTGTCCATATGAATTCCTTGGGGCTTATAGGAGTAACAAGTATAGTGAACAGACCGATACGGTTACCGCCAAGTATATCGGTAAACAGCTGATCGCCTATTACTGCGGTATTTTTCTGATTGGTTTGAAGAAGCTTCATAGCTTTTAAGAATGGAGAGATTTTCGGTTTGCCCGCTTTATGTATAGCCGGAAGGGCCAGTATTTCATTGAATTTTTCTACCCTCTTTTTAGTGTTATTGGAAATCATACATATTTTAAAGTTTTCTTCTTGCAGGCTTTTAATAAAATTCAGTGCTTTTTCATCTGCTTCTTTTGTATCCCAAGCCACCAATGTGTTATCAATATCAATTATTATACCCTCAATACCATTTTGCTTTAATATTTCAATATCTATCGAAAAGACAGATTCATAATGCATATCAGGAATCAGTAGTTTTTTCATAATATCCCTCAACTCTCAATGTACAGTTCTTTATATAGCTTTTTGATAGCTCTTTTCTCTATTCTTGATACGTAAGACCTTGATATCCCAAGCATATCTGCGATTTCCCTCTGAGTCTTGCACACGCCGTTTACCAGCCCATAGCGAAGTTCTAATATTTGCTTTTCTCTTTGCTTCAGTATAGATTCCATTTTCTGATAAAGCTTTTTTATTTGAATCTTTAGTTCCACTTCATCCAGTATTAAATCAGAATCACTGCCCAATATGTCTATGAGAGAAATTTCATTGCCTTCTTTGTCTATGCCTATAGGTTCATTTATTGATACCTCGGACTTTATCTTCTTAGATGCACGTATTGTCATCAATATTTCATTTGCTACCCTGACACTATGGAAACATATGGCTGCTAAATAGGATTATATCAAGTTTTTCACCATCCCACAATATTTTATCTATGATTGCCTTGATGAAGCTTCTCTTATCAGCTGCCCCCATATGATTCCATTGATCGCCTCTCATAAAATTAATATTCAATTTATCCATAAGCTTTTTTAAGGCATCAAGAACTTGTATATCAGCCCTGTTGCCATTTATATTATAGCTTTGGCATTGAGCTTTTTTGCTCTTTTCTTTCTTTTCGCAAATATAATAAAAGATCTGCTCAGCATTCGAATTCCACCGCTTCATGGTTTTGGGACGCATGAAGCTCCCACAGTTTTTACACTTCAGAACGCCGGAAAGAAGTGATTGAGAGCTTTTTACTCTTCTGTAAGCTTTAGATTTATTCTGCTCCAATAATCTTTGAGCCTTTATCCAATCCTTCCCCGATATAACTCCATCATGTTTGCCTATGGCAATTATCCATTTGCTGACCTCTCGATATTTTGGGTTTGCACCTTCTCCTTTTTGCCGCGTTTTATTATATCCTATTATGCCATTGATACCGTTAAATTCATGAAGCTCTGAGCATAGACAGTATCCTTCACTTTGAAAGTACTCAAATAGTTCCTTATCACTCCTTGCATATACAGGGTTTTTCAAAATCATCTTAATAGAGTGACGGTTAAATTCAAGCCCATTTTTTGTTTTAATATAGTTTTGCATCAGAAACTGTTCTACTCCCGTCAATGATTTGTTCTCAAGAAATTTATCGTAAATTTTTTTTACTAATGTAATTTCGTTATCTATTGGTGCCAGTTTGTACTCCTTCTTTTCCTTTCCGTCTGAGCCCTTGTTGATCACTGCTTCTGATCTGAAACCGGTAGGCGTATTACCGCCAAGCCATCGGCCCGATTTCGCAAGCTGCATCATATTATCCTTTATTCTTTCTGCTATAGTCTCTCTCTCAAGTTGTGAAAATACAGAAGCGATATACATCATAGCCCTTCCTATAGGAGTTGTTGTATCAAATTGTTCTCTTATTGAAACAAAGCCTATATTATCTTTATTTAGCACCTCTATGAGATTTAAGAAATCCAATACATTTCGGCTTATTCTATCGAGCCTATAGCATATTATTATATCTATATTTTTTTTCTTTACATCCCTTAGCATCTTCTGGAATTGAGGCCTGTTGGTATTGCTGCCGGAAAAGCCTTCATCCTCATATATAACAAAGTCTCTTGCATTTATATCAAGGTTCTTTATACCGTATTCCTTGCAAAGCTGTATTTGATTTTCAACGCTTTCTCCCTTTCCCGTGAACTTGCTCTTCCTGGAGTAAATTGCAGCCCTCATAGTATATCCTTCTCCTTATGCGCAGCGGTGTTCAGCTTGGCACTGGATTTTTTTCTCCCTTCTTCATGCTTCGATAAGAAATCAAGGCTTTTCCTGGATAAGTTATTATAGGTCTCTTCGATTCTTTTTCTTAAGTTTTGTTTCTCTTCTTCGGTTTCAGGAAAGCAAATATTTATTTCATACATTTTTGCTTTTCTTGACATAAAAAAACCCCCTCTTCCTCATATTTAATATATATGTGAGATGAAGGAGATTATGTAGATCTTATGTTAATATTGCATTTTCAATGCACCTGGCAGCATAAGTAGCAAGCCTGGTGCCCTTTTCGCCTTTGAAAGTAACAATTGCTTTTATAAGGCCTATTGTTCCGATGGATATGAGATCGTCGCTTTCCTTGCCGCTTCCAAATTTTTTTACTATATGGGCAACCAGTCTAAGATTCCTTTCAATCAATATATTTTTTGCGTCTTCATCACCTTTTTGATATAGATCAAGATAGTACTGCTCTTCTTCCGGAGTTAAAGGCTGTGGAAAGGAGTTAGCGCTTTGAACATAGCCAAAAAGCAAGATAACATCCTTAAAAGTCTCTGCAATCAAGGAGCATATCAATAGCAGCATTATTAAAACCTCCTATTTTAGTGTCACTTTTAATTATATGATTTTGAGAATACTATTGTGACTGTCCTATCTTTTAATATTTGTGAGAATATTTTCTCCTACCTGCTTAAAAATAGGTGCTGCCGAACTCCCGCCTGAACGACCATTGTTTATAAATACCGTTATTGCATATCGAGGTTCATTCGATGGTATAAAACCGGTAAACCATCCATGGATAATTTTTCCATTTCCCATTCCTGTTTCTGCTGTACCGGTCTTGCCGCTGCTTCCGCCGAGGCCTTCAATATTTGCTTGCTTTCCTGTTCCAAAGACTGTTACATCTCTCAGCATCCTTTTTAGCCTATATGCCGTTGTGGGGGAGAGAACTATTCTAGGATTGCCTTTATCTATTTTTTTTACTGTTCCTCCATCTTCGTTTATAAGCTCATCTATCAATCTTGCGTCATATCTTATCCCATTATTGGCTATAGAAGCCATCATAGCAGTGACTTGAAGAGGGGTTACCTGTATCTTTCCCTGACCAATGGATATGTTCCCTATTCCCTCCTCCTGAGAATTCGGAATATATCCTGCCTTTTCTTCAAGGATTTCATAGCATTGTTTCTCTCCAAGGCCAAGCTTTTTTGCCATATTTAATATAGGATCTGCTCCCAACTCCAACCCTATTTTCACAAAGGTAGTATTGCAGGACAAAGCGAAGGCTTCATCAATTGTAATTTCTCTATTTTCATGGCTTTTATGAGTAGAACAGTTTATTACACTGTTTCCTACTGTTATGCTTCCTTCACAAATATATTTTTGATCAAGATCTATTTTTCCGCTTTCGATAGCTGCCGCTGCAACGACTATCTTAAATACAGATCCGAGATCGTATGGCCATATTGCTTTATTTATAAGCTCTTCTCCATTACTGTTTATATATTTTTGTATATTATCCTGCTCATAATCGGGGTGGCTTGCCATAGCCAATATATCGCCTGTTTTAATGTCCATTACAACAATAGCTCCATTGACATCGTTTTTATCCATAATCTCTTCCACAATATTTTGAATATGATAGTCCATAGTAAGCTTTATCCCGTAGTTTATGCCTTGGCTGCTAGCTTCAACCTTTCTAAAGCCCAATCCCGGTATTATATTTTTACTGCTGTCCACCACGGCTATAATACTTTTGCCCGTCACCGCAGACAAATAGTTATTCATACTTTTCTCTATTCCCATTTCGCCCTTTCTATCCGATTTGCTTATATAGCCTATCACATGCCTGCCGATGGATCCTGCAGAGTATCTTTGACTTTTTTCTATGGCAATCACGCCTTTAAGCTTGCCTGATTCAATAAAGCTGAGCAATTCATCATCCCTGTTTTCATATAAAAACTCCAAAGCATCGGCATTTGAATTTATTTTTTTTGCAGCGGCATCGCGGGATAGACCGCTCAATTTAGAAATTATTGATATGGTCGTATTCCTATCTTGAATATAAGCAGGATACACTATTATGTACTTATGTATTTCCCGGCCTGTAAAAGGAATAAAATTTCTGTCATAAATATTTCCTCTGTCCGCACCTAAGGATATACTCATCAGTCTTTGCTGTACAGCCTTCTTACTATATTCTTTATTTTTAATTATTTGAATGAAAAACAGTCTTGCAAGCAGCGCCATACATAGAATAATAAATAATATCCCTATAAGCAGAATTCTTTTTTTGCTCGCAAGCGATACTTCATGATCCGGCACAAATATAACCTCCAGGCTAGTGAATTGGAAAACTCCGCTTTTACTATTATGGCAGGTTATTTTGCAAATTATACCATTATGCTTGATGGCATTTACTATTGTACAAATTATTATAATTTCATATAGATTTCATAAGATGTTATCAGGAGGCATAAGCTGCGGTCAATTACCGGATAAAATCCCCGTTTGTATTTAGAATGCTGTTGACTTTGGCTACGATTATGTCTATGGCTACTCTATTGTAGCCTCCCTCTGGAATTATTATATCTGCATACCGTTTAGTAGGCTCTATAAACTCATAATGCATAGGCTTTACAACTTCCATGTATTGTTTTATTACCGAATCCAGGGATCTTCCCCTTTCCTTCATGTCTCTCAATATTCTTCTTATGATTCTCACATCTGCATCAGTATCTACAAATATTTTTATATCCAGTAATTCGCGTATCTCAGGTGAATCCAGTATCAATATGCCTTCAAGAATTATTATCTCCTTGGCTTCTATCCTTACGGTCTCTTTTTTCCTGTTGTGAACAGTAAAATCATATAAAGGCTTTTCGACAGGCTTATTATTAAGAAGATCCTTTAAATGAGAAACCAGCAGATCCGTATCAAAAGCAAACGGATGATCGTAGTTGGTCTTTATTCTTTCTTCACTTGATAAGTGGCTTTGATCCTTATAATAGCTGTCCTGCTCAATGATAGAAATGTTGCTCTTCGGGAGGCTTTCATATATAGCTCTGGCAACCGTGCTTTTTCCTGAACCGGTGCCCCCTGTGATGCCGATTAATAAGGGTTTACTCATCTGCTCCTCTCTCCCTTCTGATAATATCATACTTTTCCACTGCTTTTTTCATTCTCATTTTAAATATCTGTTGGGGGTGAGGAGCCGATGAAATCTCTTGTCCATCCGCATCCCACATGGCTTCAATTTTTTGAGTGAACATCTTTTTATGCGGTCCGATAATTTCAATTTCTTCACCTAATGACATCTTATTTCTTTGTTCTATGGCAGCAATACCGGCAGCAGCATCATAATCCTGAACTATCCCGACAAAGGCATAGTCTCTGACGTATGAGCTCGTTTCATATATTTGGCCTTTGCTGTCGGGCTTTCCAAAATAAAAGCCTGTTGAGAATTCTCTATGACTTGCTTTATGAACCTCATCCAGCCATTCTTTATCCACTATATAATTTTCCGGGCTTTCAAAATATTCATCTATAGCTTTTCTATAAGCCCTTATCACTGTGGCAACATAGTAGGAGCTCTTCATCCGCCCCTCAATCTTAAAACTTTTTATACCTGAGTTCACCAACTCAGGTATATGATCTATCATGCATAAGTCTCTGGAGTTGAATATATAAGTGCCTCTTTCATCTTCTTCTATTGGCATATATTGTCCAGGCCTTTTTTCTTCCATCAAGTAGTATTTATAACGGCAAGGATGGGCACATTCCCCTCTGTTTGCATCTCTGCCCACCATGTAATTGCTAAGAAGACATCTGCCAGAGTAGGATATGCACATGGCGCCATGAACAAAAGACTCAAATTCCAGGCCTTTGGGAGCCTTCTCCACAATGTCTTTTATTTCATTAAAGCTCAATTCCCTGGCAAGGACTACTCTTCTAACACCTTGCTTATACCAGAACTCCGCACTTTTATAGTTGGTATTGTTGGCCTGGGTGCTTAAATGTATTTCCATGTCCGGTGCAACTTCCTTAATCGTCAAAAATACACCGGGATCTGATAATATCAAAGCATCCACGCTAAGCTTTTCCAGCTCTTTTATATAATCGCTCAGCCCTTCCAGATCTTCATTATGAGGTATTATATTGACTGTTATATATACTTTCTTCCCCAGTTCGTGTGCAATTTTTATTCCTTCTTTGATATCCTCCAGGGTAAAGTTGCCCGCTTGTGCTCTCAGGCCAAACCTCTCTCCTCCTAAGTATACTGCGTCGGCACCATAAATAAGCGCCATTTTCAGTTTTTCCAGATTTCCTGCGGGCGCAAGCAATTCGGGTTTAATCATTAATTATTGCCTCCTTTTGCTTAATGCTGATTGAAACTCCATCACCAATAGGAATAACTACTGTCTGAAGCGCTTCGTGATCCGATATGAAGCTTAAAAATTTTTTCAGTCTCTTAACTATGGTTATTTTTCTTCTTATCAGCAGGCTTCTTTCTGCTACCATTCCTCTAAAAAGTACATTATCGCAAATAAATAGTCCACCCACTTTCAGTTTATCAAAAGAAAGCTTTAAAAAATCCATATATTGACCTTTTGCCGCATCTACAAATATAATATCATATATTCCATTCAAGGATTCCAGTATTTCTGACGCATCACCTGCTATTACAGTAATATTTTTTTCATAGCCCGATTTCTTTATATTTTCCCTCGCCAGCTCCGCCAAATCTTCTCTTTTTTCAAGTGTAGTAATTTTAAAGTTTTGACCCATAGCGTTTCCCATCAGAATTGAAGAATAACCTATTGCGGTACCGATCTCAAGTATATTTTTTGCATTTGCAGATTTTATCAATATAGATAAAAGAGAAGCAACATCGGCCGTGATGATCGGAATATGGTTTTCCTCTGCATATTTCTCCAATTTTTCAAGTATCCCCTCGTTTTTAGGCAGAAGACCGTTTATGTAATTTTGAATGTAATCGTAGTTTATATTGCTCATTGAATCGCCTTTCTCTCATTTTAATAGGCAATACACAGCACCTCTATGTATTGCCTACCAAGCTTATTTTTTTATCCGATTCCTTCTATCGTTAGTATTCCATGAAAGCCTTACTTATATTTATTCTGAGCTTGAATATGCTCTTTAAAAGTTTTGGAGAAAACATGAGAACCATCATCCAGCGCAAAAAAGTACAAGTAATCCGTATCATCGGGATATAATGCTGCCTCTATAGATTTTAAACCCGGCGATGCAATGGGTCCTGGAGGCAAGCCTTGATTCTTATAGGTATTGTAAGGTGATTTTACTTCCAAATCCTTGTATAGCAATACTTCCTTTCTCTCTTTCAGAATATATTGTATCGTTGCACAGGATTGCAGAAGCATTTTATTTTTCAATCGATTATGGAACACTGAGGATATTATTTTCCTGTCCTTCTCTAATTTTGCTTCTCTTTCTATGATAGAAGAAAGGGTTATGACCTCATCAATGGACATATTGAGCTCTTCGGCTCTTTTTTTATATTCATCATTAAATATCGCATCAAAGCGGCTCAGCATTTTTTTAATTATTTCTTTCTCATCGGAGCCTTTATATACTTCATATGTGTCGGGAAAAAGATAGCCTTCCAGCTTCCCTTCCTCCCTTTTTATTTCTTTTACAAAGCTATAATCAAAATCAGCGTTCTTCATCAAATCTTCATACTTTGTACGTTCACCTAATCCCAGTTCAACCAACTTGTCGATTATCATTCTTACTTCATAGCCTTCAGGTATTGTAAACTTAATTGTTTCTGCAAAACCTTTTCCATTGCGGAGTATTTCAGATATAGCTTTTACATCCATAGAGCTGCTAATATCATAGGTTCCAGCTTTGTATTTATTGTCCAGGCCATTTATTTTGCTATACAATTTAAACATAGTCTTGTTTCTGATCAGGTGATTTTCTTCTAATATGGCACCAATTTTATTTGAATTAGCTCCACTTGGTATGGTTACTGTTATTATGTTACCAGCTTCAGCTTTGACGGGCTTCAGCGAAAGGTTATAGTATATAAAACCTGCAGCAGCAATAATAATCACTATAAATGAAAAGAATATAGTTAGCTTCTTATACATAAAGTCGCCGCCTTTCATAATTCTTTTTCATTATATAACGCGCTACATTTTTTGACAAGACTCTAACTCTTTCTCATTTTTGCCCTCAGGCTTCCATCCAATACTTTTTTTCTAAGCCTGATTGATTTTGGCGTTATTTCTACCAATTCGTCTCCCGCAATGAACTCCAGGCATTCCTCAAGGCTCATTTCTATATGAGGGCTTAGCTTTAATGCTTCATCAGAGCCTGATGCCCTCATATTGCTGACATGTTTTTTCTTGCATACATTTACATCCAGATCATCACTTTTTGCACTTTCTCCGACTATCATGCCTTCATATACTTCAACGCCTGCTCCTACAAAAAGCTCTCCTCTGTCTTGAACATTATAGAGTCCATAGGTTGTGGTTTCTCCTGCTTCAAAGGCTACAAGGGCTCCCCTGTTTCTTTCAGGCACTTCTCCTTTATGAGGTTCGAAGCCCATGAAAAGATGGTGCATTATACCGTTGCCTTTTGTGTCGGTTAAGAACTGGGATCTATAACCTATAAGGCCTCTTGTGGGTATTTTAAACTCAACCTTCAAATAGCTGTCGTTTGTAGTATGCATATTCAGCATTTCTGCTCTTCTTGCGCCCAGCTTTTCCATTACTACACCCAAATAATCCTGTGGTACTTCTACAAATAAATTCTCTATGGGTTCGCAAATTTCTCCATTTATCTCCTTCAATATTACGGTAGGCTTGGATACCTGAAATTCATAGCCTTCTCTTCTCATTGTCTCTATCAAAATTGAAAGGTGGAGCTCTCCTCTTCCATAGACTTCAAAAGCATCCGGCGAGTCTGTTTCCAACACTCTTAAAGCCACATTGGTTTCAAGCTCCTTCATAAGCCTTGCCCTTAAATGCCTTGAAGTAACATAATCTCCTTCTCTTCCTGCAAAGGGGCTGTTGTTCACCATGAAGGTCATGGATATAGTAGGCTCCTCAACTTCTATTAATGGAAGCGGATCAGGATTTTGGACATCGCATAATGTCTCTCCTATATTAATATCATCTATTCCCGGAATGGCTATTATGTCTCCGATAGATGCTTCGCTGATTTCTATCCTTTTCAATCCGATAAAGCCGTAAAATCTTCCTATTTTCACGTTTTGGAGGCTTCCGTCTCTCTTGCACAAAACAGCACTCTGGCCGTATCTTATGCTGCCCCTAAAAATCTTTCCCACTGCAACTCTGCCGATATATTCATCATATTCAATGGTAGTTATGAGAAATTGCAATGGTCCGTCTAAACTGCCGGATGGTGGTTCAACCTTGTTTATTATAGTTTCAAATAATGGCGTCAGATCCTTCCCCTCATCATCCATATTGTATTTAGCAAATCCGGCTTTTGCAGAAGCATAGATGATAGGAAAATCAAGCTGGTCATCATCGGCTCCTAAATCAATAAACAAATCTATTATTTCATCAATAACCTCAGGTATTCTTGAATCCGGCCTATCGATCTTATTTATTACAACAATGGGCTTTAGAGCTAAAGCCAATGCCTTTTTCAGCACAAACCTGGTTTGGGGCATCGGGCCTTCGGATGCATCTACTATCAGAAGAACGCTGTCAACCATCTTTAGAACCCTCTCGACTTCACCCCCGAAATCTGCGTGTCCAGGGGTATCTACCACATTTATTTTAATGCCCTTATAATTAATGGCAGTATTTTTTGCCAGTATGGTTATACCTCTCTCCCTCTCCAGATCATTTG
Organism: Lutispora sp. QWL-02; assembly: GCF_058315355.1. Lineage (NCBI taxonomy): Bacteria > Bacillati > Bacillota > Clostridia > Lutisporales > Lutisporaceae > Lutispora > Lutispora sp. QWL-02. The sequence goes on along the minus strand of NZ_CM177762.1, from coordinate 2,651,941 downwards.
AATCCATTACCCTCTCCGCAACATTTTCATTGCTTCTAAAGGTGCCGCTTTGCCGCAACAGTCCGTCAACCAAAGTTGTCTTTCCATGGTCAACATGGGCAATTATGGCTATATTCCTTATGTCCTCTCTTACAAAATTATTCATGGTACACTTCCTTTATATTACGAATTGTTTCAACAATAAAACATTATACATTTACAGCTTAATAATTACAATATTAGCATCATTCTTTGATATTTATTCATGCCCCGACAAGCACTTTTAATTTTTTAGGCAGAATGCGAAATTCTGCTTCTATTATTCCCGGCTGTTCACCGTCTATCTCAATCAATGCCTTATGCTTTGAATTTACTTTTATATGCTTCCCTTTGTAATGCCTTACTTTGGGATGGCTCAAGTGTGTGCCGTTATATATTTTTGAGAAATTATATAAAAGTTGAAATTTATTTAGATTGCCAAGAATTATGATGTCGAAAAGTCCATCTGTCATATCCGCCATTGGAGCAATCTTCATTCCTCCGCCAAAATATTTTCCGTTTGCTATTATTACACTGTTTAGCTTTTCTTTTATATTCATCTCATCGATAGATATTTCAAAGCATTTATTCTTATATACTATTATCGTAGTCAGCGCGCCTAACATAAAGGATAAAAAACCTTTTAGCGCTTTTGAATTTCTGTTTACCCTGAATGTAGTTTCTCCACCTATGCCTACATCTGATACATTGAGAAAATATCTTTGACTTTTCTTTCCGCCATACTCTATGAAATCCACCGTGCCTACATCATATGCTTCGCTTTTCATATCCTTCAGAACCGCTATTATTGAGTCCACATCATTTTTTATGCCTATGGTTCTTATTGCATCACAGCCTGTCCCTCTTGAGAATATAGCTAAGGCTGCATTTTCATTGATCAGCCTTCCGCTTTCAAAGAAGCCATTGATGACCTCATTCATAGTCCCGTCTCCGCCTACAGATACTATAATCTCGCAGCCCCCTTTCAGGGCGTTTCGCGTCAACTCTACGGCATGCATCGGATATTCCGTGAGCACATAATCCAGGTCTATTCCGGAAGCTTTTATGGTTTTCTCCAAATTTGGCCATTGCCTGCCTGTAGATCCGTTTGCAGATACAGGATTTACTATAGCAAATATTTTCTTCATCAGATTACCCCCACAATTCTATTATATCCGAACTAAGAATTCTGTTAATGATGCATTAAGAAAAGCCTTGATATTTCAAGGCTGTTATAACCCTCTAATTCTAAGGAATTTTTCCGATTGTAGGAAAATTTTCTTATATCAGGACGTTCGGCGAGGCAGCATATGTTGCCTCGTTATATTTCCATTATGATAGGAAGAATCATCGGATTTCTCTTGGTTTTTTGATATATATATTCTTTAAGATTATCTTTAATATAGGTCTTTATTGTTCCCCATTCTGTTATCTTCTTTTCTTCGCATGATACCAGCGCTTCTTTGATCACAGACCTGGCCTGCTCCATCAAATCCTCAGATTCTCTCACATATACAAAGCCTCTTGATATTATATCAGGCCCTGCAACTACCAAGCCGGATTCTTTGCTCAATGTCACTACAACCACTATAAGGCCGTCTTGAGACAGATGCTTTCTGTCGCGAAGAACTATATTCCCCACATCCCCTACACCAAGGCCGTCTACCAGTACTCTTCCAGCCATTACTGTGCCGGTAATTTTGCCTGTATCTTTAGTAAATTCCATCACTGTGCCGTTATCAGCTATAAATATGTTCTCTTTAGCAACTCCCATCTTTTCTGCTATCTGGGCATGCTGAATGAGATGTCTGTATTCCCCATGTACAGGTACAAAAAACTTAGGCTTTATAAGTGCTTGAAGCAGCTTCAATTCTTCTTGGTATGCGTGCCCTGATACATGGACATCTGCCAGGGCTTCATAAATAACATCTGCACCTTTTTTAAACAATTGATTGATTACTCGGGAAACCAATTTCTCATTGCCAGGAATAGGAGTTGCAGATATTATTACAGTGTCACCGGGAACAATGTCAACCTTTCTATGATCCGATGAAGCCATCCTTGTCAATGCAGACATAGCTTCACCCTGGCTTCCTGTAGTGATTATAGTTATTCTATTAGCCGGATACTTATCTATATGATCAATATCTAAAAGAACATTTTCAGGAATATCCAAGTATCCTAATTCTGTAGCAACATTTATTACATTTACCATGCTTCTGCCCGATATTGCAACCTTTCTGCCCGATTGAATGGATGCATTGACCACCTGCTGTATTCGATGTATATTGGATGCGAATGTTGCCACAAGTATCCTTTGCTTAGCATTGCTGAACAGTTCGGTAAAGTTATGACCCACAGTACTCTCTGACATGGAATAGCCTTCTCTTTCAACATTGGTGCTGTCGGCCAACATTACCAATACGCCTTTCTTGCCCAATTCTGCAAAGCGGTGAAGATCTATCAGTTCTCCGTCTACGGGCTGATAATCTATTTTGAAATCACCTGTATGAACTATAGTGCCTACAGGAGTGTGTACTGCCAGCCCGACCGAATCTGCTATGCTGTGGTTTGTCTTGATAAACTCAACTTCCAAATCCCCAAGCTTTACTACATCCCTTGGCTTTATTATATTCATACTCACATCAGATAAAGTAGTGTGCTCTTTAAGCTTGTTCTCAACAAGACCTAAAGTGAGCTTTGTGCCGTACAAAGGAACGTTTATCTGACGCAGTACATATGGCAATGCGCCTATGTGGTCTTCATGTCCGTGCGTGAGCATTATACCTTTCACTTTATCTTTATTCTTTAATAAATAGCTTATATCGGGGATCACCAAATCTATTCCGAGCATCCCCTCATCGGGAAACATAAGGCCGCAGTCTATAACTATTATTGTATTCTTGTACTCTACAACAAGCATATTTTTCCCAATTTCCTGCAAGCCGCCCAATGGTATTAATTTTAGTTTTGCTTTCGTGTTAGCCAAAAAACATACTTCCTTTCTTTTATTCGCATTAATATTATTTGCTTATTATACTTTTTTATAAGGCATAAGAAAGCATAGATCTCCTTAGTCTAACTTAACCTTAAATGTATTTTCAAAGACTTAGCCCTCTGCTAAAATCTTTATTAAAGCCTTTTTGACCATCAATGAAAAAAGTATTGCAATAACTTACAATACTCTAATCCCTGCATTCACGGCAGTATCCGAAAAACTTTAAGTTATGATTGATTATTGAAAAGTCGTACTTGCTTTCTACCTCATGCTCAAGCTGCTCGAGCAGGTCTTCTTCCACTTCCACAACTTTTCCGCAATTGATGCATATCAGATGATGATGCTGATGATCTTCGTCATGGTATAATTCATATCTGCTTCTTCCGTCATCAAAATTATGCTTATATACCATCCCTGCTTCATCTAATATCTGCATAGTTCTATATACTGTTGCAAGCCCTATGTCAGGGCAATTATTTTTTACCATCTCATATATCTCTTCAGCACTCAGGTGCTTGCCTTCATTAGCGATAATTACATCCAAAATAGATTTTCTTTGAGGGGTAAACTTAAAACCTTTTTCTTTTATCTTTTTCCTAAGCATTTCATATTCATAGCCCAAAACCAACATCTTCCTTCACATCATATAGTTTTATTCTATTATCAATTGAAAATATTGTCAATGGTTAATAAGCTCTTAGGCATCTAAATAATTTCTAATATAGTTTGATTTTTTAGAAAGTTATGCTATCATCTAATTGTATACTATCATGATTTAGGAGGGATTTTATTGTTGAATCTTTCAAAAAGAGCCGATTTGATGCCTGCGTCACCAATAAGAAAACTGGTGCCTTTCGCTCAAGAAGCAAAAAAAAGAGGGGTTAAAGTTTACCATCTCAATATTGGGCAGCCTGATATCAAAACCCCTGAATTATTCTTCCAGGCTATTAAAAATTTTGATGCACCTGTATTAGAATATGCTCTATCCCAGGGAAATCTTGATCTAATTGATTCATTCAGGAAATATTATAAAAAATGGAATATTGATTTTGCACAAGATGAAATTATAATCACTAACGGCGGCAGTGAAGCTATAATAATGTCAATGATGGCCATTGGAGATCCAGGGGATGAAGTATTGGTTCCGGAGCCATTCTATGCAAACTACAATGGATTTGCCTGCGAAGCAGGTATGGAGGTTAAACCCATTACGACCAAGGCAGAGGAGGGCTTCCATCTTCCAAGCAAAGCCTATATAAAGAGCCTTATCAAGCCTAATACGAGAGCTATAATGATCTCAAATCCGGGTAACCCCACAGGAGCCGTTTATACTAAAGAAGAATTGGTTATGCTTGGTGAAATCGCCTTAGAGCATGACATTTTCTTAATCGGTGATGAGGTCTACAGGGAATTTATCTATGATGGCCTAAAATTCACAAGCTTAATGGATATAGCAGGGATCGAAGACAGAGTGATAATCTGCGATAGCATATCCAAAAGGTATAGTGCTTGCGGTGCAAGAATCGGCTGCGTATGTTCAAAAAATAAGAACTTCATGAAAACCATAATGAAGTTTGCCCAAGCCAGATTATGTGCTCCGACCATTGAAATGATAGGCGCAACAGCTTTAGTTGATACAGCAAAGGAATATTTTGCAGAAGTTAATCTTGAATACCAGAAGAGAAGAAACATAGTTTACGATGCATTAAAAAACATACCAGGAGTTGTATGTGAAAAGCCTATGGGTGCTTTCTATGTGGTAGCTAAGCTTCCGATAGATAATGCAGAAGATTTTGCTAAATGGATGCTTACTGATTTTAATGTTAACAATGCTACTACAATGGTTGCTCCTGCTGAAGGCTTCTATGCCACCCCAGGACTCGGAAAAGATGAAGTGAGATTAGCATATATTTTAAAGGAAGAAGACTTAAAAGTTGCAATGGATATTCTGGCTAAGGGTATTGAAGCTTACAATAAGAGATAAAGTTTAAGAAGTCGGGATTTCCCGACTTCTTTTAGTTTGACTCGTCTTTTATAAGTTCTTCATATGCTTTTATTACTTCGTTTAATTCATCCTCATCTTCTATACCAACGAGAATATCCTCTCCGTTTTCATCTTGTTCCATTCTAAGCACATATACTTCGTCTACTTCATCGGATTCGGGGTCAATATCTGCGTCTGAAGGCAGTAAAATAGCATACTCATTTTCATCCAACTCCAATGTGGCAATTACTTCAAACTCAGTTTCGTTGCCATCCTCATCATAAAGAACAATGAAGTCCATATCATCGCTCATTGTGTCACCTTCTTTCATAAACTTATTGTTATTCTATACTACAGTCTATTCTATGTCAACAGGAACAAAATATTGTCTTTCAAACATTCATGAGTTTTTTTGAGCATCCATATAACCTTGCAGTATAAATATTGCAGCAATTTTATCTATAACCTTTTTTCTGTTTTTTCTGCTGACATCGGCTTCAAGCAGGGTTCTTTGAGCTGCTGCAGTAGTAAGTCTTTCATCCCATAGTATTATTTCAATTCCCGGGAAAAAATCTTTAATTATCTCACCAAACTCTATAGACTTTCTGCATCTTTCTCCCATAGTATTATTCATGTTTTTTGGCAATCCTATTATAATTTTGCCGACATTTTTTCCCTCTATTATATCTTTCAGCTGTTTCATATCCTCATTGAGAGATTTTCGACGGATTGTGCAAATGCCATGAGCCATCCATCCTAATTCATCGCTTACTGCTACGCCTATGGTAGCGTCGCCAACATCCAATCCCATGAGTCGCATATCTATCACCTCGAGCCTATATTATCTTTATGCAGAATTCTTTGCAATATCTGCTGCAATAGCCGCATAGAATGCATTTTTCCGGATTTACTACAGCCCGTTTTCCATTTAAGCTTAATGCGCCTTGTTTGCATGCAGATACGCAGGAACCACATCCCTCACACCAAAAATCTATCAGCAATTTTCTCTCTTTTTTGCCTATAGATGCTCTAATATAGCCTGGGATAGTTTTCCCCTCAAAAAGCATAGTATTAAATATCACTTCTTCAACGCTCTGCATCCCTACCGCTACTGAATGTATATTTGGATTTTCCAGCACAAAACCGATGGATTCTTCTACCATATTAAGCAAATTACCGCCGCCCAAAGGCTTCATTGAATATATCCCTTTGCCCATAGAATTAGCTTTTGCGATGGCATCTTTCATATCTGATATACTGCCGTCAATAATCCCAAGGCCGGCTTTATTATAGATGGGATGTATTATTTGTATATCATCATATTTTAATGCAGCCCTCACCCCTGCGACATGATGAGTTGATATGCCCAACGCTCTTATATAACCTTTTTCTTTTGCCCTTAGCAGATATTCTATAGCTTCACTATGACCTCTCAATGTATGTTCACTTTCCTGTTCGTGAAGGGAAAAAATATCGATGTAATCCGTGTCTAATTCTCTCAATGCTTTTTTCAGGCTTTTTTCTCCGCCCTCGTAAGAATAAGCATAGGATTTGGTTGAAATAATAAACTTATCTCTTTTGCCTTTTATTGCTTGCTTTATATAAGAGTAATTTTCATATAATTCCGCTGTATCCAAAAAATTGACTCCACGGTCATAGGCTTCTTCTATAACCCTTACTCCGTCCGTCAGACTGAGATTTGATTGAAGAGAGCTTATTGTTAAGCTTCCAAAACATAGTTTAGATACTATAATGTCCGTATTGCCTAAATTTACATATTCCATACTTTCTCCACCTATTTCATAATCCATCCATCAACAAAAAGACTGGAAGAAGTCACGATGCTGCTCCTCCAGCCCATATTGAATACCATTGATTATGCCTTATTTATCTTTAACGTATGCCTTTACCAGCTCTTCTAAAAGCTCATCTCTTTCCATTTTCCTTATAAGACTTCTAGCATTATTGTGACTCGTTATATACGTGGGGTCTCCGGAAAGTATATATCCAACAATCTGATTTATTGGATTGTACCCTTTTTCAAGCAAAGCTTTATAAACACTTATAAGTATTTCAGAAGGCACATATTCTTTCTCTTTGTCTACTTTAAATTTCATCGTTTCTTCAATGTTAGAGTACATTATGACACCACCTTCCGTAATTTACTATCTTAATGATAATATAGTAACGAGCACATTTCAATGTTTTTTATTGTATTTGCTTTGCAATTATTACAGGCAGTGCATCCTTTATTTCGCCAATCTTGCCGTTATCCTTTATACCGCCTTGAGCCATATCAGGTCTGCCGCCGCCGCTGCCATTTCCTATTTTAGTTACTTCCTTTATTATATTTCCTGCATGTATACCCTTTGATACCGCAGCTTTTGATGCCATAGCCAAAATAGTTGTTTTATCGGTGCTTTTTGAATAGAGAATTACCAGTCCATTATCCAGCTTTTCCTTAATCTTATCTCCAAGAGCCCTCATGTCTTCAAGGCTGGATAAATGCGCATCAATCACAACATATCTTACATTTTTAACTTCATTTGCTTGGGCTAAATACTCATCTAAATCCGCTTCTGCAATTTTGCTCTTTAATGACTGTATTTCTTTTTCCATGCTTTTCGCATCTTTAATCATATGTTCTATTTTTCTCAGCAGATCATCTTCATTTGTTTTTAATTTTGAACATGCATTGATTATAAGGTTTTCTTTATCTAAAAGATACTCATATAAGACTTCTCCTGTAATCGCTTCAATCCTTCTTACGCCGGCAGCGATTCCTCCTTCACTTACTATTTTAAACATTCCTATTTGGCTTGTATTGTTCATGTGGGTTCCTCCGCATAGCTCTATGCTGTAATCCCCCATTTTCACAACCCTTACAATATTGCCATACTTCTCTCCAAACAGAGCCATGGCACCCATATTCTTGGCTTCTTCTATCGTTGTCTCGGTTATGGTTATTTCCATCCCCTTCCATATGTTGACGTTTACTTCTCTTTCCACCTTTTTAATCTCATCTTCAGTCATGGCCTTAAAATGAGAGAAATCAAACCTTAACCTATCCTTCTCCACTAGGGAGCCCGCTTGCTCTACATGGGATCCCAGTATGTTTCTAAGGGCTTTATGAAGTAAGTGTGTCACTGAATGATTTCTTGCTGTAGCCAATCTTTGCTTCTTATCTACCACAGCGATGCATTTGTCACCTACAGAAACCTCGCCTTCTAAAACTATACAACTGTGCGCATATCTCCCTCCGACTACTTTTTTACAGTCTACAACTTGGAGTTTGAAGCTTTCTCCTTCAATAAAACCGGAATCTGCTAATTGGCCTCCGCTCTCTGCATAAAAAGGTGTCTCAGGCAATATAACGCTTATATTATCTCCTTTTTTACTTTTATTAACTATGATATTATCTGCAATAATTGCTTTAATAATACTGTGAACTGTCAATTTATCATATCCTACAAAATCCGTTTTTACATCATTATCCAATTTAGAATATATATCTTCTTTCCAGCCTTCTGCTTCATTATCGCCTCTGGCTGTCCTGGCCCTCTCTCTTTGAAGCTCCATTTCATTGGCAAAGGAACGTTCGTCAACCTTCAGTCCCTGTTCTTCCAAAATGTCCTTTGTTAAGTCCAAAGGAAATCCGTAGGTGTCATAAAGCTTGAATGCAGCTTCCCCTGAAAGTGTGTCGCTGTCGCCCATAAGATCGATGTATTCCTGTAATTTTTCCAGTCCTTGCTCCAAGGTTTCCTCAAATCTCTCTTCTTCTATGTCAATTATATTTTCAATATATTCTTCTTTTTCTTTTAGCTCAGGATATGCATTATGATACAGCTCAATCACTTTTTTTGAAACCTTGCTCAGAAAGGCTCCTTTAAGCCCCAAAAGCTTGCCATGTCTTGCACCTCTTCTGAGAAGCCGCCTTAAAACGTATCCTCTGCCTTCATTGCTCGGCAGCACTCCATCAGAAATCATGAAAGTAACGCTTCTGATATGATCAGTTATAACCCTTATAGATACATCAGTCTTTTCATCCATTCCGTATTCTACTCCAGCCAAGCTGCATATATATTCCAATGTATATTTTATTGTATCTACTTCAAAAATATTATCGACTTCTTGCATGATAGCAGACATTCTTTCTAAGCCCATGCCTGTATCAATATTGGGGTTAGCTAATCTGTTATAATTGCCTTCCTCATCTTTATCGAACTGGGTAAAGACCAGATTCCAGAACTCAATATATCTGTCACAATCGCATCCGAATTTGCAGGTAGGTTTGCCGCAGCTATATCTTTCTCCACGATCAAAATAAATCTCAGAACAGGGTCCGCAAGGTCCTAATCCAATTTCCCAGAAATTATCCTCCTTACCCATTCTTACAATCTTTTCAGGTGCTACCCCTATTTTTTTGTTCCAGATTTCAAAGGCTTCATTGTCATCCTGGTAAATAGTAACCCAAAGCCTATCTTCCGGCAGCTCCAGCCATTTTGTACAAAACTCCCATGCCCAAGCAATCGCGTCTTCTTTAAAATAATCGCCAAAAGAAAAATTCCCCAGCATTTCGAAGAAAGTTCCATGCCGAGCCGTTTTCCCTACCCTCTCAATGTCAGGAGTTCTTATGCATTTTTGGCAGGTCGTAACTCTTTTATTGGGAGGTGTTTCCTGACCGGTAAAAAAGGGTTTTAATGGTGCCATACCTGAATTTATCAATAGAAGACTCTTATCCTTTTCAGGAATCAGAGATGCGCTTTTAAGCCTTAGGTGGGCTTTCGTTTCAAAAAAACTAAGAAATTTCTCTCTTATTTCATTTAAGCCTAGTTTTTCCATAGTTATCCTCCTCTTAAAGTAAATGTAGGTAATAAGAAAGGCTTCCTTGGGAAGCATTTTAACTATAAGGGGAGCCTTTCCTTAAATTCATACTTTTCTATGAATTATAAAAATCTTCATCCCTAATGGGATGAAGCCAATTCCACGGGACTTCATTATATTCCTTTTCAGCATAATATATAATTATTAATACCAAAAATTATATATTACTGTACAAATTTTGTCAACTTCCTGGTATTATATGCAGTTTCTTAAATAATATTTTTCAAAAAATGCCGCATGCACAGCTTTATTACTGCAGCAACGGGCACGGCTATTATTAAGCCTGTAACGCCGAAAATTTTACCGCCTACAAGCAAAGCCATGATCACATATATAGGATGTATACCAACGCTTTCGCCTATTACTTTAGGTGTTATAATGCCGCTTTCAATTTGCTGTACCAACAGGTAAGCTCCTGCTGCATATAGTGCTTTTGTCGGTGAATCTAAAAAAGCAAATACTATAGTTGGTATCATACCTATTATTGGGCCAAAATATGGTATGATGTTAGAGATGCTTGCAAATATTCCCAGAGTCAAAGAGTACTTGACCCTGATTAAAACCAATGCTATGGTTGTCAGCACTCCTACAACTGATGAAATAAATATCTGTCCTCTTATATATTTGCCGAAAACATTATCAATATCTTTAAATAGCTGAAGAACTTTATTCCTCTTTGATTTCGGCAATATTAGTATGAGCTGATTCTTAAAGTATTCAGAGTCCTTAAGCATGTAAAAAGTAAGTACAGGCACTATAATGAAATTGAATGCTTTTGAAAAAAAATTTATTATTGAATCAGCAGCATTTTGTAAAAAAGATAGAATCATATTCTGAACAAGCAGCATATTATCATCAATTATATCTTTAAGTCCTTGAGGCAAATCACTATTGATATATCCGTCCTGAAACTTTTTATACAGATTTTTGAGCTGCTGTGCGTATATAGGTATGCTTTCCACCAAAACAGAAATATCTTTAAATAGCTTTGGGATTATAAATAAGCCGAAGAATATAACTAATGATAAAAATATGGTATATACTAAAATAACACTATTAAGCCTTTTGAGGCCTTTCTTCTGAAAAAAATGCACTATCGGATTAAGAAGATAGGCAAGCAGTGCCGATATAAGAAATGGGCTAAGAATATTGGATAAAAATGCCCTATATTTATAAGCAAGCAATAAAATAATAAATACAATCAAATATTTGATCAACTTATATAAAACTTTTTTATTGTTTATATGATTTATCATATATATCAACCCATTAAATTTATTAGATAAGCTTATTCATATTAAGCAAGCCTCTGCCTTGTTCCTGCACTATATCGTTATAGAAAAGAATTACTGCGTTTGAATCAATCTTATAGCCGGACCCTGCCGCAATGAGTTTTCTGCCTGTGAAAATATCGTCTATATAGCCTTCGGAAAATTCAAAGCATGTAAATGATCCTGTCTCCATATCCAACAATGCATCTCTGATAATACCTATAAGCTCATTATCTCTATTTAAGACTATTTTATTTGAAAAGCCATGTTTATATGATAAACCAAAATATAAACTATTATTATAATCAAAGTCATGAGGCACATAACTGCTTTTGACATATAATCCATCTTTGTTTACAGATAATAAATCATTATATAAAATTAAGGAGAATTCTTTCTTGAGAGTTTTTTTTCTCCAGACAAAACCTAGTATTTTATTGCTATCTTTTTTTAATATGACATCATACACTAAAGAAAACATTTCTTTAGATTTATTGTTAAAAATAGGCTTTTCTAATATTTCACTGCATCTGATCAATGATAAAACCCCCAAATATTTTGCTTATCATTATCATTTGTAGCCGATAAAAAAAAATGATTGAAATATAATGTAAGAAAGGCTTCCATTGGAAGCCTCAGACTGTATAACGGTCTTTATTAATTTTGCTCATATTTATTATACATTTCCCGTAAACTGCTCGCCTGCATCCCTTGCTCTTCGGCAAATTTTTTGAAAACATCCGCGACTTTTTCGTCTTCTATTCTCTTAGAATACATTTCAAAATCACGAACCAGCTCCATAGTATTCATCCAGGCTCTCTGCAAGCAATCTCTTGTGTTCATTTTATCATCAGACATGAATACACCTCCAAAAGCTTTTTAACGCTATAAATAATATTTGCTTATTAAGGTTATTTTATACTTTTGGAGTTATTATTTCAGTATTACTCCTCCGCCTATCAAATAATCATCCTGATAAAATACCACAGCTTGACCTGGTGTTATAGCTCTTTGAGCTTCGTCAAAAATCAATTTTATACGGTTTTCTGTAATAGGTATAGCCCAAGCATCGCTTTCTTTTGCGCTGTATCTTATTTTTGCTTTGACTCTCATTGGGTTTTGAAGTTGATCAAAAGGAATGAAATTTGTGTTTATTGCTATAAGTTCATTTTTAAAAACTTCATTTTCTTCGCCCAGTATCACTTGGTTCTTCTCGGCTATAATATCTACAACAAACATTGGTTTTCCAAGAGCTATACCAAGCCCCTTCCTCTGGCCAACAGTGTAATGCACTATTCCTTTATGTGTTCCTAATATATTGCCTTTTATATCTAAGAATTTGCCCGGTTTAATATGCTGCCCTCGTTTTTGTTCCAGAAACTTCCCATAGTCATTATCTTCTACAAAGCAAATCTCTTGGCTGTCAGGTTTATCGGCCACTTCTAAGTCCAGCTCTGCAGCAATCCTTCTCGTTTCTTCTTTTGTATAACCGCCTAAAGGCATAAGGATGTGTTCCAGCTGATTTTGAAGCAGGTTGTATAGTACATAAGTTTGATCTTTTGCAGCCGTTGCTGATTTTTTTATCAAACATCTGCCCAGATTCTCATCATGCGTGATTCTTGCATAATGGCCTGTTGCCACATATTTAGCTTCTAAGGCTTCAGCTTTTTTTAACAATGCATCAAATTTCACATATTTATTGCAGGCTATACATGGGTTGGGAGTTCTTCCTTTGAAATACTCATCAATAAAATAATTAACTACTTTTTGCTCAAATATCTCAGTGAAATTCATTACATAGAAAGGGATGCCAAGCTTGCTGCATACCCGCCTGGCATCGTCTACAGCGGAAAGAGAACAGCAGTTGTCTCTTCCGCTGTCCTTTTCAAAATCATCATTATTTCTAAGCTTCATCGTTACTCCAACAACATCATAACCCTGTTCTTTCAAAAGGTAAGCAGCCACAGAGCTATCAACGCCGCCGCTCATCCCGATAATTACCCTTTCCTTCATCTATTGCACCTACTATATTGTTTTCTATCGCTATTTATTATTTCTCTTTTTATAATCCTCTATAGCAGCTTTAACTGCTTCTTCTGCCAACACAGAGCAATGTATCTTCTGAGGCGGCAAACCGTCCAAAGCCTCAACCACAGCCTTATTAGTGAGTTGGAGCGCTTCATCTATGGTTTTGCCTTTTATCATTTCTGTGGCTATGCTGCTTGTAGCAATAGCCGCGCCGCATCCAAAGGTTTTAAATTTGACGTCTTCAATAACATCGTCCTCTATTTTCAGGTATATCTTCATTATATCCCCGCATTTTGCATTGCCTACTTCTCCTATGCCGTCAGCATTATCTATTTCACCTACGTTTCTAGGTGTAGTAAAATGATCCATTACTTTTTCACTGTACATTATTATTTTCCTCCCTTTACTTTTTCATACAACGGAGACATGCTTCTGAGCCTCTGTACTATCTCAGGCAAAACTTCCAAAACATAATCTATATCCTCTTCCGTATTATCATCGCCTAAAGTCAGTCTTAGAGATCCATGGGCTATTTCATGAGGCAAGCCTATAGCTAGGAGCACATGAGACGGATCCAATGAACCGGATGTGCATGCAGAACCGCTTGAGCCTGCAATCCCCTTCATATCAAGATTCAGAAGCAAAGATTCTCCCTCAATGTATTGAAAGCAGAAATTTGCATTGTTGGACAGCCTCTTTTCCGGATGACCATTCAATCTTGTATAAGGTATTTTTTTCATAACCCCATCTATGAGCTTTTTTCTCATCTTTAGCAGTTCCTCATTATGGCTGTCAATATTCTCTGTTGCTAATTCTATCGCTTTACCGAGCCCTACAATTCCCGGCACATTCTCTGTTCCTGCACGTCTACCTCTTTCCTGTCCTCCGCCTAAAATCAGGTTCAATATCTTGGTCCCTTTTCTAATATATAGTGCTCCTATACCTTTAGGGCCATAAAATTTGTGGCCGGAAAGGGACAGCATATCAATATTATGAGCTTTTACATCTATTTTAACATTTCCAACTGCTTGAACTGCATCAGTGTGAAAATATATTTTTCTCTCCTTTGCAATCTTTCCAATCTCCTCTATGGGTTGTACGGTGCCTATTTCATTATTAGCATACATTATTGATATGAGAATAGTCTCATCAGTTATTGACGCTTTTAAATCTTCAAGGCTTACCATTCCGTAACTGTCCACTGGAAGATAGGTTACTTTATATCCTTCTTTTTCTAATTGCTCACAGGTATGCAAAACTGCATGATGCTCTATGGCAGTTGTTATTATATGATTGCCTTTATTTTTGTTGGCATATGCGACACCTTTCAATGCCCAATTATCTGCTTCAGTACCTCCGGCAGTAAAAAATATCTCTTCAGGCAAGGCGCCTAAGGCCTTGGCAACTCTCATTCTAGCTTGATCAACAAGTTTTTTGGCATCTCTTCCAAAGCTGTGAACACTGGAGGGGTTACCATAATTGGTTGTAAATACAGGCAGCATTTCTTCCAAAACTTCTTGCTTGGTCCCTGTTGTTGCTGAATGATCAAGATATATTCTTTTATTCATCTTCATTTCTCCTCTTTATATTTGTATTGTTATTAAGCCTATGATAGTCATCGACCATATCCTGAAGATTTATCGAGTCAATAACGTTGTTGATGCCCTCTGTAATCTTCTCATATAATAGTCTTGTAGCACAGTAATCTGCTTTGCTGCATTCAGGTTCACCTTCCAATACACATTCCGCGGGGGCCAGTGAACCTTCCAGAATTCTTATAATTTCTCCTACTTTTATTCCTGACGGCTCCTTAGCTAATTCATAACCCCCTTGGGCTCCTCGGGTACTGGTAACAAGACCGCTTTTTCTTAGAGGTGATATCAATTGTTCAAGGTATGTATCCGAAAGTGATTGTTTATTCGCTATATCTTTCAGAGGCATTGCACCTTTTCCATAGTTTAATGCTAATTCAAGCATCATTTTTAGACCATATCTGCCTCTAGTTGACAGTATCAAAACATCAACCTCCTTTTTGAATTCCTACTAATAAACTAGGATTTCTTATTTAAATTTATCACTTTCTCTAAAAGCTGTCAATTATTTTTTTACATATTATTTGTAATTTCCAATAATATATTAAGGCGCAGCCTAAGACCTATAGCCTTTAGCTGCGCCAATCTATATTAAATTGCCGATACAAATGTGTATCAGCAATACTTGATGTATAATAATCAATAAAAGGTTAGAAAGTTCTAACCTTTTATTGATTTGTTTAATCTTATAAGCAGTTTATCAATATTTATTCTTCTCATTTGAGCAGCCTGCTCAATCGTTAACCTTGACAATCCCCCTCAGCCGCATCCAAGTCTATCAATTTGATAAAATCTGAAGACTTTTCGAGATTTGGGATATTGTTTTATTATATCGGCTATAACTGAGTTTTTTGTGATCATATCTCTATGCATGGTATTCTATTAATCGCAATAGGGGTTTTCATCATTTATTTGAGGAGGATTAAAGTTTGGAATATCTACAAGCTCAAAAGTATCACAGAATTCTTCTTCTGAGCACTCATCAGTGATTTCACAGGTTCCAAATACAGGTATGCATAATTGAACCTCAGCATCAAATTTAATAGCAACAAAAATTCCTATATTTGTTATGAGGCTACCACCTGTAAACTCATTGTTTTCTTCATCTATAATCGCTTCGCTTAAGCATTGCAGTTCAAAGGCCTCTTGATCGACAAAATGAAGCAATCTATTGAATATCTCCTCTGTTGCTCCCGGATATATTCTTCTTACGCTGAAGTTAAAGCACAATTCTCCGTTTGGTCCTTTTGATAATGCTGTTCCGGCCGGCACGCATTTTACCCTGAGCCTGATAATATTTCCTTTGAGATCCTTAGCAAATACTTGGCAGCAGCACTTTCCCGAAAACCTGAGCCTTTTCTCCGAATTTGTGGAAGCATTCTTGATTTGAGGATTTATAATCGTACAATTTCTTAGTATTAATGTGGGTTCAATGCTTCCTTTAAAGTTCTCATGGCATTCATCGACTTCAAACTCAATGCCTTCCACACATTCTCTTAAAACGAATTCATCAAATACCTTCTTAACTTTTACACATTCTCTGAATACCGTGGTTTCCCCCATGGTTATTGAACCAGTGCATTCTACCTGAGGCAATGGCATATATGAACACCTTCCTTACATGATTATATCTTTCATAGTACATAATATGTAAAGTTATCTTTTTTGTGTAAAGAATTTGGTTTTAATAAACAACATAAAACTATAACCAAAGCCATATAATTTTGTAGGCTATTAAAAAAGGTGGTAGTAGGATGTTCAACGCTTATGCTTATAGAGTTATTTTAGAAGCTAAAGGGAATAAATTTTTAATTTACTACGATAACTCAGCAATATATTGCAAAGCATTAGATTTTGATGGAAATACAAAAGAAACCATATTAATAGACAGCGTATATGATAGCTTTTTCTGCGCTAAATCTCAGGAGGATGATATATATTTGCTGTGTCAGGGGCGAAACAAGACTTTCTTGCTTTTAACCTTCGACGGTGAAGGATGGAATATGGAAGAGCTATCTCTCCGCAAAGACTTTGGGAGCATTATTCCTATGGGACTATTCGCATTGACTGACGGTATACATATCATATACGCAAAGAAATTACCACTTGATTTCTATTATGACTTGTTTCAATTAAGAAGGACAAAGGATGGCTGGGAAAAAAACTTCATATCTGAGATATACATCAAAGCAATGGAATTTTCAATAGATGTTAAATCAACAGGCTTTGATATGCTTCATCTGGTATCAACATTATGCGATGGCGAAATCTCATCCTTAAATTATTGCAACTATAATGCAAAAAGCGGAAAATGGATTAAAACTCCTATAATCAATCTAAACCGCAATAACATATATATAAAGATGCTGATCTATGAAAATAACCTGAATTTGTTTTGCTATAGCTTGGATAATAATATGCTTAACTTATTTTATTTCACTAAGCAGTTGAGAAGAGAACCTATCTTTTTGCTCGTTGATATTATTAAGCTAAATGTTGTATCAAAAGATTCATACATGGTCATGGAGCTTAATGAAGATATATTAAAAATTTGCTATGCTGATAGTGAATATTATTATGAAAACAACTATAATGTATTTTTAAAACAATGGGAAAAGTATGATCAAATACCTTTAAACCAGCTTCCTAACTTATATATTGTCAAAGAAATAAAGGATAATTTGGATTTTGGCATAGATTATAGAGAGGCAATATGTTCAATAGATGATAAGCTTGAAGTTTTATATCCTTGCAATGAATCCATGATTATAGAAGAATACAAATCAAATGATAATATAGTTTCCTCTGGCAAAGCTTCTATGATACTGGATCAAATGGATCTGCTGACAGAAAAGGTAGAAATCTTGAATAGAAAAATAAATAAATTAGAAGAAAAAAATATTTATAAAGAAGCAATGCCTAGAAAAGAAAGAATGAATGAAGCTTCCCATAAATACAACACCCCCACTCTCAAGCAAAGCAACTTCAGAGAAAATTTTATGAAATCAAGCCCCACATCAATAAAGCTTAATCACTCTCCTTTGCTATCTGGGGTTGAATCTGAAAAGCCAATAATTATAGAGGAAAGCAAAGAAAAAAATGAGGTATCCGGCGAAGAATACCCCAATAAACCAAAAGGTTTTATAAAAGCACTCACTGAATGGTTCAAATGATCCATTGAGTCTATTTATTTTTTAAATTTGCAAGATGCTTCTTAATATCCTTTTCATAGCCATTATCTGAAGGGGAGTAATATGTAATACCCAATAAATCGTCAGGCATATACTGCTGCTCCACATAATTTTGTTCGAAATTATGCGGATATTTATATCCTATGCCATATCCATGCTTTTCTGCATCTTTAAAAGCAGCATTCCTTAGATGATATGGGACAAGCCCTGTATTCTTACTTTCAACATCTTCTAAAGCTCTATCAATGGCCAAATAGGATGCGTTGCTCTTTGGTGCGGTCGCTACATAAATTGCAGCTTGAGCCAATATTATCCTTCCCTCCGGCATGCCTATCATCTTTACTGCCTCTGCTGCATTCATTGCAACAGTAATTGCCATCGGGTCAGCATTTCCCACATCTTCTGATGCACAGATAATAATTCTCCTGGCAATAAACATGGGATCTTCGCCGGCATATATCATTTTAGCCAGGTAATGTATTGCCGCATCAGGATCGGAACCCCTCATGCTTTTAATAAAAGCAGATATGGTATCGTAATGATTATCGCCCGTTTTATCATAATTCAATGCTTTTTTTTGAATACATTCAGAAATTATATCCTTGTCAAGGACTATCTCATCCTGAGAATTTTTCTCAGTAGAAATTACGGCCAATTCTAAAGCATTTAGAGCCTGGCGGGCATCTCCGTTTGATAAAGCAGCCAGAAGCTTCAAAGCCTCATCGGTTATTGACGCATTAAAGGCTCCCAATCCTTTTTCCTTGTCCTTTAGACATCTAATGATGATTTTTCCTATCTCTTCTTCCGACAATGGATTAAGCTTAAAAACAATAGACCGCGATATTAAAGCATTATTTACTTCAAAATACGGATTTTCTGTAGTTGCACCTATTAATATCAAAGTCCCATCTTCAACGAAGGGCAAAAGGGCATCCTGCTGAGCTTTGTTAAAACGATGTATCTCATCAATAAATACTATTGTTTTTTGCCCGTTCAAGGCTCTTCGGCTTTTAGCTTCATCCACAGCTCTTTTTATCTCTTGAATCCCCGAAGACACAGCATTTATTTGCTCAAAATATGCTTTTGTAGTATTTGAAATTATCCTTGCCAGAGTAGTTTTGCCGCTTCCTGTCGGGCCCCATAATATTATTGAAGTGAGCTTATCTGCTTCTATTGCTCTATATAAAAGTTTTCCGGGGGATATTATATCTCGTTGCCCTACAAATTCATCCAAGGATTCAGGCCGCATTCGCACAGCCAAAGGACCTTCTTTCTTTAGGTCTTCCTTAAACTTGATATCGAACATACTTATTTGATCTTTTTTCATTAGAAATACCAACCTTTCGGACACGCAATAATAAGGGTCAATTACTGTTCTGCCTAAAACTTGACCTGTACATTATGTCTTTCAGTTTCATCTGCCTGAAAATAGGGTTCATCCTTAAAATTGAAGATATTTGCAATCAAGCTATTGGGAAATATTTGCTTAAAATTATTATATAGCATCGCAGTATCATTATAAAACTGTCTTGCATATCCTATTTTATCCTCTACATTGGCCAATTCAGCCTGGAGGTGAACAAAATTCTGGTTTGCCTTCAGGTCTGGATAGCTTTCAGCAAGTGCAAACAGCTTGCTCAAGGCGCCTCCTATCTGGTTGTTTGCATTCATGGCATCTTCCGGAGTTTGAGCATTGACATATGTATTCCTTGCCTTTATGACATTTTCTAAGGTTTCTTTTTCGTGGGAAGCGTAGCCCTTTACCGTTTCTACAAGATTTGGTATCAGATCAAATCTCCTCTTAAGCTGAACATCGATTTGAGACCAGGAATTTTTTACCCTGTTTCTTCTTGTTATAAGCCCATTATAGACAGACATGACTCCACCCAATATAACTGCTAAAATTATGAGTACAATCCATTTCATATTTATTCCTCCTTAAATATCTTTTAAAAGGCGCCTGTTCCGCCACCGCCGCCTCCGCCTCCACCACCTCCGGAGAACCCTCCGCCACCGCCGCCGGATGATGAGATCTGTGAGACAGCTTGCTTATATGTAGATTCCGTTGCTCTCGTAACCGTGCTTGTTACAGTATTCAGAGCGTCAAAATGATTGAATCCGCGGCCATAATATCCATAATACATATAGGTAAGTCCCTTGTTATCGAAATCTTCTTCTTTGAATATAACCTTTAGCTGTTTTATTACTTCCTTTGCCACTCCTAAAGATATTGCATAAACTAAATAGTGCTCCCAAAGTATTACCGATGGCAGCTCAGCTTTATCCAGCATGCTGAAATGGGTGAGAAACCTCTTGAACGCTTTCCACATTTGAAACTGAAGCACACCGTATTTGGATCTTCTTTTTACAGTTATTGAGTATATCATAAGCGTCAAAGAAGTTAATAATAAAGCCGCAAAGCCCGGTATATTTTTATGAGCTATTATCGTATATATTGCCAGAGCAAAGCCCAATAATGAAGCAATTATCCCCAGCGCCATACCTTGAACTGATGTTTTATCAAAGAAATTAAAAGCCTCTGCTTCTTGTTTGATATGCTCAAACCAAGCATCATAATCAGATTTGAAATTCTGGGCTCCGGTTTCACTCTTTGCATAGTTCTCGATATCAGCTAAGGATACCCTATTGCTGCTTCCTATATTATGGAATATCCAATCGATAAAAAAGGCCTCATGCTTTGAAAGTCCGGATGCATCTGTGCTTTCATTTAATATAAAAGCATAATTTATATCATCTGATTTGCTCAATATGCCCTTTTTCTTTGTTGCTTCCATGCTCAGGCTTATATATTTTCTTCTCACTAAATCCATGAGTGTAGCGGTTATATCTCGAGGATTTATTCTCCCAAAATTCCATAATACAGACATTACCGCGGGAGAATAATCAGCGGGCAGCTCCCTGTAATAAGTGCCTTCAAATGCAGTTTTATACTCTTTATCATACTTATAATATATATAAGCTATGAGCAAGATTTCAATAGCCGCATATAAAAATGTAAAGGAAATAAGCGCCCTGGCTATTTTCCTTTTTGAATTTGCTTCATCCGCCCATCTTTTTTCTTGGCTCATGATCTCATTCAATGCATTTTTATCTATAACATTGTGTGAGGCTTCTATCAATGATACCGGGAACAATATTCTTGCTTCAACAAAATTGTGAGGCATCAGCTCACCTAATGACAAGACTACATTTCGGCCACCTTTAATTTCAATGTTTCCGGACAAGGGCCCATGGGCAAATGCTTTTATATCTCTGCTGCTTGCGCCTTCAGGCAAGCTTAAATTTATCTTAAAGTCACTGATATATACCTCTGTATCTTCACCCGTGAACTTCCAATATAACTCTGCGGTATCGTTGTATTTCACCGCAACATTCAGTACCCTATATTTTATGATGAATTTTTTTATCTCGTCCTTTGATTTTGAATAAATCTTTATCCTTAAACCGTCAGATTCCTCTAAAATTTCATATGTATTGTTATTTTTTGTGTGCTTTTCTGTTATAGGGATCTGACCGTCATATCCGATCATTATTTCAATATTATCTATTCCGCTTGAACCTGATGTTACCAATTTCCTATAGACTCCATTAAACTCGCCTTTAAAGTCATATGTTATGGTCTCTTGAACATCCATTGATCCATCTGAATTAAGATGTGCTTCTGTATGAAATGCATCTATTGAATAACTCCTGTCGGCTTCCGCTATTGACGTGCCAAAACTTAGAACTAATACCACAATTAAAAACGAAACCAGTTTCTTCAAAATTTCACCCCCTTTAGCTTACATATCTATAATATATAACTATATCCATATTATTATCAATAGTTTTAAAAAAAATGGAGCGTATTTCATACACGCCCCATCAATCAATAAATTATTTTATTACTTTTTCCACGTATTCAGAGGTTGATGTCAGGAGCAGAGCTCCATAATCCAATGTGAATTCGACAATGTCGCCTATGGAATAGTCCCTGCAGCTGTCGGTTACGTCTATTATCATATGATCACTGCTGGCTCCTAAAATGATTATTGCATCATCTTTAGGACTAAGACCGTCAGGTCTTACATCCTGCCTGCCTGCAGCCAGTATGGCTCTTTTTCTTATTCCTCTGTCCACATAGGTAGGTTTATTTCCGAATGCATCCACACCTATTTCTCCTATAGGCACTGATTGCTTTTCCTTGAGCTCAATTATCTCAGCACAAAAAGTAAAGCAATCATAGAAGGTTCCTTTTATACTGTTTCCATGAGCTGTCTCATTGCCTAAAACAATGGATTCTCCGAGCCTCAGATTGTTAATCCTTTTAGGCATTGCCCCTTCTTCCAAAAGGTATAAACTGCTTGAGTTGCCCCCGGATATAATGGAAAGCTTTATGCCAAACCTTTGCTCTATGCGGTCAGCTATATCTGTCAGCTTTGATAAATTATCAGCCTTAGGGATTACAGCACCATAACAAGTCAGATTAGTTCCTATTCCGATAAGCCTTATGCCATTAAATTCCAAAATTCTGCCTGCATATTCCACAGCCCCATCTGCCCAGACTCCTTCTCTTAGATCACCAAGATCTACCATGAGTATGATATCATGAGTCTTTCCTTTCTTTATCGCAGCATTTGATAAAGCACTTATAACCTCATGCTCAGAGTTAAGGCTGATATCAGCATAATCTATTACCTCATCCACTTGGGACAGCATAGGTATTCTGAGCAGCATTTTAGGCAGATTGATATTTCTCATTTTCATTAAATTTTCTATTCTTGAATCCGCTAAATATGCTGCACCGCCTCTGGCCATTGCTTCAGCAGCTTCCGGGATTCCGCAAAAAACTTTTGTAACCGCCGAAACGCCGATTCCATAATGCGCGCATTTTTCAACCAAGAATCTCGTGTTGTTCTCTAATTTTGCTAAATCAATCTTTAAAGCAGGATAACGCATTTTTATCCTCCCTATTATATTATTTTATATTAAGACTATTTTTCATCAGCTTCAAAGCATCTTCAGGATATTTCTTAGACAATACTCCCAATGAAGCAAAAATATAGTGGTTGTCAATAAGTACCTGCGTATCACTGCCAGGATAAAGTTCAAGACCTCTGCCGTCATCTGCAGCAGATTTTAATATTTCTACTCTATTAGGCAGCCGGGTCAAAGCTCCGCCCGTTCCTATAATATATTTTATATTTGTCAAGTCTTTGCCTTCTGCAATGGTCTTTTTGCCTGTAGGTCCGTATATATATCTAAGAGTTCCTGCATGCCTTTCCAAGGCTGTCAATACTGCCTCTTTTGTAAGCCTTTCGATAAACCTTTTCTCTTCTTCTGTTTCAGGTATAGGTTTTGCATTTTCAATGAGCTCTTCTAGATTTGAAAATTCATCTTTTAATTCTTCCAAGCCTATTTTTTCTACTATATGATTAATATTTACAAATACTCCCAAATCCCCTTCCACAGTTCTCTTTGCATAGGGTTCGGGACTTATGAGCATTTTATTGATTTCTTCAGAGCCTTCCGTAACAGAATGAACATCAGTAGTGGCTCCGCCTACGTCAAATATTACCAGATCTCCCAACTCGTCTTTCAACAGCTTGGCTGCTTCCATAACAGCTCCCGGAGTTGGAATAATAGGCCCGGTAACCATTTCTCGTACAGTACTCATACCCGGAGCATGAATTATATGCTCTTCAAACACATCCTGGATCACTTTTCTCGTAGGCTCAACATTCAATATATCAACCTTGGGATATACATTATCTACCAAATATAGCTTAACCCCCGCATCCTCGCATATCTCCGCAGCTTCTTCCTGGTTTTCTACATTGCCTGCATATATGATCGGTATATCCAAGCCCAAAGAAACTAGTTGCTCCATATTGTACAAAGCTGTCTCTCTTTCTCCGTAATCAACGCCACCGGCTATAAGTATTATATTGGGGTTTATATCCTTTACTTTTTTGAGATCCGTTCTTCTCAGTTTGCCTGAAGTGACCATTTTGATAATGCCTCCGGCTCCCAGAGCAGCTTCCTTTGCAGCTCTGACAGTCATGTCATAGACGAGCCCATGCACAGTCATCCTTAAGCCGCCTGCAGCACTGCTGGTTGCAAGCATTTCATCATAGATTATATCATGTGCCTTCAAATTATATTTCAAATCATCTATGGCGCCTTTTAATCCGACGGTAACATCCCCTGCCAGTACAGAGGTAGGGGCTTGCCCCTGCCCTAAAAACTCAGGACAGGGGGATCCTATGCCTCTAAAGGCGTTTATTACAGTTGTAGTACTTCCAATTTCAGCAACTAAAACATCGATTTCCATCCTGTTACTTCATTTCCCTTCTCTTTTTTACGAGGAAACTTGCTACATCGATGCCATGGCACCCTCGTCCAAAGCCTGCATCCATGCCGGCTTCAACTGCAATTTCATTAGTTACCTGAGTACCGCCGCATGCGAGTATCACTTTATCTCTTATACCCTTTTCTATACATAATTCATGAATCTTTCGCATATTCTTTATGTGCACATCATCGTGAGTTATTATAGTGCTGGCCAAAATCGCATCCGCATTTGTTTCTATAGCCGCATCCACCAGCTTTTCAACGGGACAGGATGTGCCCAGATAAAGATACTTTATACCGAATCCTTCGATACCGCCATGCTTTATGTCAAGAGTCTCCTTTAATCCAACTGAGTGTTCGTCCTCGCCTACAGTAGCAGCTACAACGAACATAGGATTCTTCTGTATTTCTTCTCTTATTTCTGCTTCGGATAATACAGGAATCTTTTCAGGAATAACTAATTCATCAATATTTATATCAAATTTTACTTTACCCTTAATCTCTACCAGAGTTCCTTCTGATGGATGCATAACGTTTTTATGGATCACAGTAACATCTTCAAGGCCCATTTTTTCTCCGCATTTAATAGCTGCAAATTCAGCAGTTCTCTCATCCAAGGGAAGGAATATGGTCACTGCAACAACGCCATCGGCTCTCCATTCAACTTCCGGTTTAACAATCTTTGCATCATAGTATCTTTCAAGTTCTTCCAATCTAACGTTTACATTATCAAATTCATCCAATTCATCAACATAAACAATCTTGGAAGGATCTTCAAAGGTGTCGCCGCCTATTGCATCAGAAGCTTTTTTAAAGCCTTCAGGAATCGCATTATATCCATAATGGACGGATACAGGAGCAAAATAGTCCTTATCTCTTTCAAAAATCGCACCTACGCCTATACCGCCGTCGATTTGTCTTGGTATCCCATCGCCGTTTCTCTCAGGATAATATCCGCTGTCTATGAAGAAGCCGTCTTCAACTGATTGGAAGTATCCTCCTACTTCCAATATCTCCTCCATGAATAATACGGCTCTTTCTTTTAGCTCCCTTACATCTTTACCCAGTATCCCATCCCTATCGATTTTAACCATTTCTTTCAGCCCGTCCATGCCGTCTAATGCTTGCTTTGCCGTACTTATAGCTGCAATGTTATTATAATGCCACGGCACGTTTCTCCCTTCATCAGGAGTTATAGTGGACTGAATATCTGCACCGGTCAATCTGGAAATCATCAGGTTCAGCGTATGGGTCACAGTTGCTTCCCTCGCATCGGATTCCATATATTTTGTATTTTGCTGGGCTCTCATCTTGTATTCGGCGAAGAAATCCCTTAGAGCAACAGCATAGGGTAA
Source organism: Lutispora sp. QWL-02 (assembly GCF_058315355.1). Taxonomy (NCBI): domain Bacteria; kingdom Bacillati; phylum Bacillota; class Clostridia; order Lutisporales; family Lutisporaceae; genus Lutispora; species Lutispora sp. QWL-02. The sequence goes on along the minus strand of NZ_CM177762.1, from coordinate 2,626,266 downwards.
GTCAAGCCTCATACAAGGTGCCGGAGGCGCAGTAGGAGGTACTGTTGATAATGCAATATTCTCAGGCTTTATTCCTACTTTTCGTGAAAAAGCAGAGTTAATAGCATGCTGAACCATAAGCTCAGGCATTACCTTCCAGGCCTTCATAGCTGTAGCGTTGGCATTATGAGCGCCATCGATCTGCAGCATATCTGCCCAGGCCATAATTTTTTTAGCTTCACAAGCATCGACGAAACTTCTTACCATGTTTACATTTCTATAAAGCACGTTATATTGAGGATCCTGGTGGGCACCGTTTATTCCTTCTTCTGCAAACATTACTGCTATGTCGGGGCCTGCAACACCGGAAACATAAGAGTGAAAGTTTATAGGTCTGCCCACTTCATCTTCAATCATATCCAATGCTTTTCTGCTGGCTCTCACCTGCTTCCTGGTTACCATTATGCCGCCGATGCCTTGGTTTGTCCCTTCAAGCAAGGAATCGATGTGGGATTGTCCTGCCGTCCTTATGACCATTATATGATCTGCACCGTGCCAAGCGGCCATCCTCATCCTTCTTATATCATCCTCAAATCTGCCCGAAGCAATCTCTGTTGTAATAACGCAATCGGGCTGAGGGTCTATATAGCCGAAGCCTCTGCTGCCCGGGAGAGGAACATAATTCTTTAGGCCTTCCGAAGATTCTAGATATTCAAAATCACCGATCTGCCTCTTCTGATCCCTTCCATCACGCCAATGCCAACCTCTCCTTCTGGGCCTATAGCTTTCTAGATCTTGTAAAAGTTCTTTTATATCTATCTTTTTATTAGGATCAAGCTTCATCAGTTTTTCCCTCCTTCAAAAAGAGCATCAACTTCGTCCCAATACTTGCCCTCAGCTAAAGCTAAGCCCGCTTCCCGTACGGAAATCCCCAGCTTCTTGGAAAGCCTCCATACGACATTGCCGGCGCCTTTGCCCATCAAGCCTTTTTTTGTCACACCATCTACTATGGGTTTTACCTCAATGCTGGAAAACCCCATTCTTAAAAGGATGCTTCTTTCTATTGAAGGAGTAGTGTATTTGTATCCCATATCAAGCATAGGCTCAACTATTTTATTGGCCAGCTCCCAAAATCTGTCTTTCAATTGTTCATCTGTTAAAGCCTTCAAATGTTCTCTTCTCTTTTCATAATCATCCGGTCTTTTCACTTGGCACCCCTCCATTATTAATTAACTACCCGTTGAATGAGACTTCATTCAGAGGGGGATTCAAACCCCACTGAATGTTAGTCGAGTCCATACTGGACTTAGCCGCTCTTGATACCCGCCGCCTACAGAGGCGGAAGCCTTAGAGCAGGTTAGTTCAGCGTTGAACCATTAGGATATCTTTACCCCAAGCTCAGTCAATACAGACAGTGCAAATTCCTCATCGCTCTTCGCATCTTTTATGAGGAAATCAAAATCATTCCTGCTTATTTCAGTTTTCCCATAATTGTTTATTGCATTTTTAATATAAGAAGCTTTCGCTTTGTTTAGATCAAAATCTCTTATCTTAATTTTTGACGGTTCATCTGGGAAAACAATATTTTTGCCCGGAATCTCTTCATCAGGGTCACCAAATAGCACTTCAATGCCGTTTTGCTTGGCGAAGCTTATTTGCGGCATAGGATGCTTTCCGGCGCCGGTATACTCAGTTTCCTGAACTACTATCGTTTGATCCTCATCCATTTCCTGAGCAAGGGCAAATGCGGCTGTCAAAGAAGTGTTTCCAGCGGGTCCTCTCTCTATGCCCTCCAACACGGATAATGCTTCTGTAACAAAGAAAACCTCGCCTTGCTTTACTATCAAATATCTATCCAGATATCTTAAAGGTCTTGCGGCATTTCTTGGAACATCAGCTCTATCAGGCCATGTAGCGAACGGAATTCCAAAACCTGTATGGCCGGTTGTAAAGGATTTTCTATTAAAATCCTTATCCGAGGCCATATGTAGGCCTGAAAGATCAACACTCGCTCCAACAACTTCTACCTTATATGCTCCCGCTTTTATTATGCCTCTTGCAGTTCCTGTTACATTACCGCCGCCTGCATGGGTTATCAATACTTTATCAGGATCCTTCCCCAATTTTTCTCTAAATTGCATAACCAGCTCATATCCTAAAGTCTCCACTCCGGCAATACCAAAAGGAGTATACAAAGAGGCATTGAAATAACCTGTTTCCTCAAGCAAGCGCAAGAAGGTATAGAAAAGCTCGGGCCCCACCGAAAGTTGAACGACTTCTGCTCCATAGGCTTCGCAAACCCTCTGCTTTTCAAGTATTTCCGGCTGGCCTACCATTTTACTGTCATAGCATTCCTGTACTATTATGCATTTCAATCCTGCCATAGCAGCCTGTGAAGCGACAGCCGCACCATAGTTGCCGCTGGTAGCAGCAATTACGCCTTTATAGCCTAATTTTTTAGCATGATACACTGCATTAGCGGCTCTTCTAGCCTTAAAGCTTCCGGACGGGTTGGCAGCTTCATCCTTTATGAATATTCTGGCCCCTTTACCTTTGGGAGCACATTTTCTTGCTAAAGCTGTAATATTTCTTAGTTCCAAAATGGGTGTATTGCCTACACCTGTGCTGGATTGTATTCTTTGAATTTCCTCAAGGCTATATCCCGCTTCTCTCATCATCCTTTCATAATCAAAGGATATACCGCCGGATTCAAATAGACTGTAATCTATGCCTATAGCCTTTTTCATTATTTCATTTTTTCTGTTCATCACTGCAGAATAAGACATATCTCTATTCATCTTTTCCACCTCCGAAAGCTATTTCCTTTAGCTGCATATCTATCTTGGTCAACTCCGGAACATAGTCTCCAAAGTCATGGATGTACCTGGGATTTACTTTTAGAAGCTCACCCTTTACTTTTCTTCCTGTAACCGTCTCAATCTCAATCTCGTCACCTATTTTTCCGTCTTCAAGTGCAAAACCTTTTACCCATAACTCCAAAGGAACTTTTTTCGTATCTTCAGGAAGATGCACTGCTCTTTCTTCAGGTTTTAGCACTATTTGGTGAATCTGCACCCAGTCACCTTTTCTCACCATATCCATTGAAATAATCCCCTCCTACTTTTAAATATCCCCGTGCAAATTTTTTTGCGCTTTATTATTCCTCTATAAGCTCCCTCATGTCACCCATTATCGCTCTCGGAACCGGCAAATCAATCATAGTCTTTAGGCCCGGTTTAGCATTTATTACATGGGGTATCATATTGACACACATAGCGATTGTCCCTATCCCTCCGGGAACCTCAGGCTTATTAGCCATATTAATATTTGGTGTTCCTTTTATTATTACATAATCTCCGGTATTTGTACCTTCCGTCTCAGGTTCAATCTGCTGCGGATGATCCATCTCTATTTTCAGTTCTCCATCTACATATCCATAGCCTTTCATCGCGCAGCCTGCAACATAGCCGGGCTGTACTTCGGCATAGGGAGCTTTTCTATGGACATTGGTAACTATAGGTTCCATAGTTTGTTCTACCTTACCGCTTAACTTCCAGCCTAATGCATCAGAAATCATTCTTATTGATTCATTAAACCCTACATGGCCTGCTATCTTTCCGGTTGCTGCTCCTTCTTTGAATTCTTCCACTGTCGTTCCTATTCCTTGCTCATGCATAACAGCAGGACCGAAAGGAGATAAGCTGTTGACTCTTCTTGCAGTGACGTGGTCCACATCTATACATGCTCCTGTCAAGCATACTACAAGCAGGTCCATTATAAGTCCGGGGTTGATTCCTGTACCGAGAACCGTTACGCCGTTCTCCTTGGCAATCCTGTCCATCTCTGCAGCCAGTTCTGGCTCCTGGGCTTGCGGATACGCCATTTCTTCGGCACTTGAAACCACATTTATTTTTTTCTCCAAACAATATTTAATTTTATCAAAAGCATTCCTTGTAAAGGAGTCTGTGCACAAAAGCACAACATCTGCTGCCTTTTCTGTGATTACATTTTCATAAGTATCAATTATTACATCAGGCCGGTCTCCTCTTTCGGTTTGAATGAATTCATACATGCTTTTTCCTATCTTGGCTCCCCTGCCAACAACACCGACGATATCAACGCCTTTCTTTTTGAGAAGCATATCTGCCATACCACCGCCCATAGCACCTAAACCCCATATAATTACCCTTACGTTTTCTTTTTTCATACTTATCCTCCCTATTATAAAATATTATTTTGTCCATAAAATTATTAAGCAATTTTTATGCCAAATAATAGCTAATAATTATTAGCTTGAGCAATCCCTGCGTGCTTTGATTTGCCTTAAGAAATTCAATACATATAAATTTTAGTAAACATTTTTTCTTCTAAATTTTCAAATAAATCAATTTTCATGCAATAATATTTGCACATATGCAAATATTATTGCATGAAAATTTGATTAAAAAGATTTGACCTTTGATAACAATAATCATAAAATATAGCTGTTAACTAATCTGTTAAAATGAACTGCGAAGGAGAATAAAAGTGTACGATTTACATCTTCATTCAACATATTCAACCGACTCATATACATGGGCTACTATGAAAAGCATGTGTGATACGGCAATTTTGAAAGGCTTAAAAGGGATATGTTTTACAGATCACATAGATATAGATTACCCTGATTGCACTGAGGTTCTGGATTTTGAAAAGTACAGCCGGGAGCTGGATCAGTTGATCTGCGAGTTCGATAAAAGGCTGGAGGTTTATAAGGGCATGGAGCTTGGCCTGCAGCCTCATCTGTTTGAAGAAAATATGGCCTTTTCATCTAATCCCGGCATGGATTTTATATTAGGCTCCATTCATGTAGTAGGAAAAAAGGAGCTATATGGGGGTGATTTCCTGCAGGGAATCACCGATGCAGCCGGGATACTGGCATATTTTGATGATTTAAAAAAATGTATTTCTTCTTTTAATGACTTCGACGCTCTAGGCCATATTGATGTAATCAGAAGGTATTTAAGCAATGGAGAAACAGCTTTTCAATACAATCTTTATAAAGATTGTATTGCAGAAGTATTAAGCGACTTGATCCAAAGCGGCAAAGGCATCGAAGTAAATACCTCTGGCAAAAGATACGGCTTGTCCTCATTTCACCCATTGACAGAAATACTAAGTCTGTACAAGGACCTTGGAGGAGAAATAATTACTATCGGTTCTGATGCTCATAGACCTGAAGATATAGGTTATGGCTTTGATGAAGTGTCGGATTTGTTAAAATCATTAAACTATAAATATTATTGCATTTTCAGAAAAAGAAAGGCGGTATTCATTAGTATAGAATAGCTTCAGCTATTCTATACTAATATTATATCTCTTTATCTTGTGCTGAAGATTTTGCCTTTTGATTCCCAGTTTTTTTGCACTCTTTGTTATATTATAGGAGCATTCCTTTAATGCATTGTTGATCAGCTCTTTCTCAATGATTTCCAATGTCTCAACCAAGCTTTTTCCGTCATTGCTCAATAATTTATAATTTACTCCTGTTTTCCCTCCTTCAAAGAGAGGTTTCATGTTGTTGGAAAAATGATGAGCCTTTATTATATGATCCTTAGTCACCATATTCATAGCACTTTCTATCAGGTTTTCCAGCTCTCTGACATTACCCGGCCAATCATAATGCAAAAAGGCATTCTTTACTTCATTGGAAATGTCCCATACATCCTTATTTAAAACCGTATTGAACTTTTTTATAAAATGCTCAGAAAGAAGAGGTATATCCATCTTTCTTTCCCTCAATGGAGGAATTCTTAAATATATTACATTTAACCTATAATACAAATCCCTCCTAAAAGCACCCGATGCTACTGCCTTCTCCGGCTCTTCATTGGTTGTGGCAATTATTCTTACATCGCAGGGTATATCATTCAAACCGCCCACTCTGCGTATATATCCTTCTTGAAGCACTCTCAACAGTTTTGCCTGAAGCTGCAGGCCCATTGAGTTAATCTCATCCAATAGCAAGGTACCTCCGTGAGCCTGCTCGAATAAGCCGGGCCTGTTTATGGCCCCGGTATAGCTGCCTTTGACTGTCCCAAAGAGTATGCCTTCCAATAGAGATTCCGGCAGAGCTGCACAATTCTGAGCTATAAATGGCTTATTGCTTCTGGTGCTGTCATAGTGAATGCTTTGCGCGAAGAGTTCTTTGCCCGTGCCTGTTTCTCCATAAATCAATACGGTAGAAGAAGATTTTGAAGCTGTTTTGGCAAAAGATATGATATTCAGAAAATCATCATCTTCTCCTATAATAGATTTAAAAGTATATCCTTTAATATTTTCTTTCTCAGGGTCTTTTCTGGCTAATACCTGCTGCAAAATTTGAACCTTCTCGGACAACTCTTTAACCTGTGTGATATCCTTTGCAATTTCAACCGCTCCGTATTTTTCAGGCGAGATCTTAAAGGGTATAGTGCTGTTTATTGTATTGATCTGCTTGCCGTAATTATTGAGATAGGATTGGCTCTTATTATATATAGGTCTTTTAGATTTCATAACAGTTAATAAAGTACTGGTATCTTCGCATAGACTAGGAAATATCTCCAGTATATTTTTCCCCATAACCTCATCTATATCCAAACCTTCAAGCTCGCCCATTATTTTATTATAAAAAATAGTTTTCCCCTCACTGTTAACAACATGAATGCCTGCATCTATATTTTCAATTATGGTTTCTAATATAGATTTATACAGCATATTTAAAGCCATTTACAACACCCCATAATAATAGAAGTAGGATTATCTCCTACTTCTATTATAGCAATATTTGCGAAGTGTACAAATGATTAATACAATGGATACTTATCAGTTAATGTCTTTACTCTGACCGATGTCTCTTCTATATCCTGTGAATTACTGATTATATGGGATATGATGCTCCCTACTTCCTTCATATCCTCTTCTCTAAAGCCTCTGGAAGTAACAGCCGGAGTACCGATTCTTATACCACTGGTTACAAACGGACTTTGAGGATCAAAGGGAACAGTATTCTTGTTCACTGTAATTCCTATCTGATCCAATAAGTGCTCGGCATCTTTACCGGTTATATTTTTATTTCTTAAATCCAGCAGCATGAGATGATTGTCAGTACCTTTTGAAACGAGATTGAATCCCTCATTAATCAATGCCTGGGATAACGCCTGAGCATTCTTCACTATTTGCTTCTGATACTCTCTAAACTCTTCCGTCATAGCTTCCTTGAAGCATACTGCCTTAGCCGCAATTATATGCATCAGAGGCCCTCCTTGAGTTCCCGGGAAAATTGCTTTATCAATCGCTTTTGCATACTTTTCTTTGCATATGATAGCCCCGCCCCTCGGACCCCGCAGAGTTTTGTGGGTAGTGGTGGTTACAAAGTCTGCATAATCAACAGGATTTGGATGAAGCTTTGCTGCGACTAAGCCGGCTATATGTGCCATATCCACCATAAGCATAGCCCCTGCCTCATCAGCAATTTCTCTGAATCGTTTGAAGTCTATAATCCTCGGATAAGCACTTGCTCCGGCAACTATCAGCTTCGGCTTGTTTTTTATAGCTATATCTCTAACTTTATCATAGTCTATCATCTCAGTCTTTTCGTCTACGCCATAAGGAATAAATTTAAAAAATTTGCCTGATATATTGACAGGACTTCCATGTGTCAAGTGGCCTCCATGGGATAGGTTCATTCCTAATACTGTGTCACCAGGCTCCAAAACAGAAAAATATACTCCCATATTTGCATTCGCACCGGAGTGTGGCTGTACATTAGCATGCTCACCGTTGAAAAGCTTTTTCAGCCTTTCTCTGGCAAGATTTTCTGCCACGTCAACTTCTTCGCAGCCCCCATAGTATCTATGACCCGGGTAGCCTTCAGCATATTTATTTGTCAGTATTGTCCCCATCGCTGCCATTACTGCAGAGCTTACAAAATTCTCAGAAGCTATAAGCTCTATATTTCTTTTTTGTCTACTAAGCTCTTTTTCAATAACCTCCGCTATTTCCGGGTCAACCTTTCGGATTAATTCAAGTTCCATCATATACCTCCTTTTGTGTTTCTGCTATAATTATATAATTTTATCCATAAAAAGCCCAGCAAAAAACATAAAATTTATTAATTGTATGTTTACAGCAAACAAAAAAATGGCATTAAGCCATTTTATACATGTTTATTTATCATTGATTCAAACATTTGTTTTGGTCTTGCTCCAATCAATCCATCAACTTTTTTTCCGTCTTTGAACAGAAATACTGATGGAATGCTCATTATATCGTATTGAGAAGCAAGCTCTGTATTTTCATCAACATTTACCTTAACAACCTTAACTTTTTCTGCATATTCCCCGGCCAGTTGATCAATAATAGGAGAAACCATCCTGCAAGGACCGCACCACGCAGCCCAAAAATCAACCAATACCGGTTTATCTGAGCTCAATACCTCTTGGCTAAATGTGCTTTCATTTACGGCATATACTTTATCACTCATAATTATTCTCCCTTCTATATAAAGAAACTATATCAATCATTTATGATTCTTACTACAACAGGTTTAAATTTACTCATAGATCTTATTTTAGATTCTTTTAATTTTATTCCTAAATAGCTCAAAGCCAACAGAGCCAGGCCCGCTACAGCAGCTAAAACCTGAGCCGGGTTTTCATCATAACCTACGGCTTTCGCTCCATAGTAGGCGCCTGATAATCCAATGATAAGCCCTAAAAGCGGAATTCCATACATAATAAAGCTTGCAAAAAGAAAATTTTCTGTTTTTAGTTCAATTTCTACCCTATCTCCCGGTTTCCCTTTGACAGTATTTTCTGCTGAAAGTATCATATTAAGATTCTCTCTGCCTACCTGGCATGCGCCACAATCACCGCAGGCAGTATGCCTTGTTATAAGAATCTTTGCCATTTCATCATTTATTTCCAGAATTTTTCCTATCTCTTTCATGTATATACCTTCATTTCACGTATTTAACAATCGTATCAATCAACTCATCAAGATTTTTCTCTGATTGATCGTTTTTGTAAGAAGCAGGTATGCATTCTTTAATGTATCCATCAAGCATAAGCCCGCCAATTTTGTTTATTGCGGATCTGACTGCAGAAATTTGCACCATAATATCTCCGCAGCATTTTCCTTCGTCAACCATTTTTTGTATGCCTTTAACCTGACCCTCAACCTTTTTTAACCTGCTTAAAATCTGAAGCTTTCGTTCTTCTTTTTGTTCTATCAAATCCTTACCTCCCATACCCCATACCGGTACCTAATGTTATTATACTACCTGCAAAATATATGTCAATAGTTATTTTTAAATATACTTTTAGAATATACAACTTTCAGCTTTTTACACAGTATTTTTCGAACTCAATCTTGGAAATTTATGCCATATGGCCTTCGCCATTGATGGTTTCATATAGAATCATACGGTCAAAGGTTTCAATATAACTGTCCTCAAAGGCCTGAAATGCACGTTGAGGCGGAAGCATTATTGTGAAATTTGATGAAGGGATATATAATAGAAAACAATAAATGTTTATTGATGGCTTTGTTTATGATCATGTGTGCAACTTATGTCAGGTAATCATCCGCATTGATCGATATACTGGGAAGAGGAGTGAAGCAAATGTCTGTTCAAACAATAGAAACAATGGCCAAATGGGTAGAGAATAACATAACTGAGAACCCAACTTTGAAAGGCATGTCATCATATGTTGGTTACTCACCGTTTTACTGCTCTGCAAAGTTTCGAGAGCACATGGGCATGACATATAAACAATTTCTCGCCCAATGCAGATTAAGAGCTGCTGCTTATGATCTTTGCAGCACCGATGACAAAATCACCGATATTGCTTTACGTTACGGGTACTCGTCATCTGAATCGCTAGCAAGGGCGTTTGCTGCAACATTTAAATGCTCCCCCCGCCAATATCGGAAAGCTTCAAATGCTTCTCCTGTCCAATCTGGCCTATAGGGTATTGCTTCCTCCGAATTTGTGAATGTAAGGAGTAAAGTATGTCTGGCAAACTTGGAAGAAACGATGCCTGCTGGTGTGGCAGCGGACTCAAATATAAAAAATGCCATGCCTCCATTGAGGAGCAAATGGCAAGCTACCATTCACAAGGGTACGAGGTACCTCACCGCAAATTGCTTAAAACCCAAAAACAAATTGAAGGTATCCGGGAAAGCAGTAAACTTAACATAGCCTTGCTGGATTTTATCGGCGATTATGTTGTTGATGGAATAGCCACTGAGGAGCTTGACCGGCTAATTTACGAAAAAACCAAGGAGTTGGGAGGCACGCCAGCAACTCTTCATTATAAGGGATATCCCAAGAGCGTTTGCATCTCAATCAATGAGGTCGTATGCCATGGCATCCCTTCTGACCGTGTGGTCCTGAAAAACGGAGATATTGCAAATATTGATGTATCTACGATTTACAACGGCTTTTTTTCAGACTCTTCCCGCATGTTTTGTGTCGGTGAGGTCTCCAGCGAAAAGCAAAAACTTGTTCATGTTGCGAAAGAATGTATGGAGTTGGGCATTGAGCAGGTAAAATCCTGGGGTTTGCTCGGAGATGTGGGGCAAGCAGTCAATGAACATGCTAAGAAAAATGGTTATTCTGTTGTTCGGGAAATAGGCGGCCATGGTATTGGCCTACAATTTCAAGAAGACCCTTGGGTCAGTTATGTGTCCAAACAAGGGACAGGTATGCTTTTGGTTCCAGGCCTCATTTTTACTGTAGAGCCTATGATAAATATGGGGAAAGCCAAAATATCAATGAATGAAGCCGATAACTGGACAGTTTATACTGCCGATGGAAAGCCTTCTGCACAATGGGAAAAAACGGTGCTCGTAACAGAAACGGGTTATGAAATACTTGCGTATTGACAGCATATGCTTAATTTTGATGAGCATTTCTTTTCACATTATGCACCCTGCCCATTAGGACAGGGTGCATTTCATTCCAATATTTTTTTACCTTATGGTTCACAGCAACGGCTTCTATGACTCAAATCTGGATAAATCACTATCTGTGCTGATCTTCAACTCCGCTAATTGACCTTCATCAGCGAAGGACGGTGCGTCTGTCATCAGGCAACTTGCGCTTTGAGTTTTGGGAAATGCAACTACATCTCTTATATTATCAGTTCCGGTAAGCAGCATTATTAACCTATCAACACCAATGGCCAATCCCCCGTGAGGCGGCGTGCCGTATTTAAATGCTTCAAGGAGAAAACCGAACTTTCTCCAAGCCTCTTCTTTAGAGAAACCTAAAAGTTTAAACATCTTTTCCTGTAGTTCACTGTCGTGTATCCTGATGCTCCCGCCTCCAAGCTCATAGCCGTTCAATACAATATCATAGGCTTTTGCTCTAACCTTTAGAGGATCACTGTCCAACAATTCTATATCTTCATCCATTGGACTGGTAAATGGATGGTGCATGGCAACATATCTTTTTTCTTCTTCATCATAATCCAGTAACGGGAACTCGGTAACCCAAAGTAAACCAATTTTATTTTTATCAATTAAATTAAACCTTCTGCCCAGTTCAAGCCTTAGTTGACCTAATGAATCATGCACCACTTTTTTGCTGTCAGCTACTATAAATATTATATCTCCTGTCTTAGCATTCATTCTTTCAGTAATTGATTTCATTTCTTCTTCCTTCAAAAATTTAGCTATAGGAGATTTTATACCATCTTCGGTAAAGTTTATCCAGGCAAGGCCTTTTGCCCTATAAGTTTTCACAAATTCTCCCAGGCTGTCAATTTCTTTTCTGCTAAGCTTAAAACCACAGCCTTCAGCATTTATCGCCTTTACACTTCCCCCGCCTTTTATTGCATCGGAGAACACTTTAAATTCAGAATCAGATAAAATATCATTTAAATCTCTTAATTCCAATCCAAATCTTACATCCGGTTTATCTGAGCCATATCTTTCCATAGCTTCATTATAGGATAACCTAGGCAGTGGTGTAGATATCTCCATGTTTTTTATATCTTTAAATATCTTCTTAATCAAACCTTCAATAATCAACATAACATCGTCTGATTCAACAAAAGACATTTCCATATCCAATTGAGTGAACTCGGGTTGCCTGTCAGCTCTCAAATCCTCATCTCTGAAGCATTTAACAATCTGAAAATATCTATCAAAGCCCGATACCATTAATATCTGTTTAAAAAGCTGGGGAGATTGAGGCAAAGCATAGAATTTTCCTGGCTGCACCCTGCTGGGGACAAGATAATCCCGAGCCCCTTCGGGAGTGGTCTTCGTTAACACTGGCGTTTCTACTTCGATAAAGCCCTTCTCATCAAAGTAATTCCTTATAATTTTATTTACATTGTGTCTTGTAAAGAAAATATTCTGCATTGAGGGTCTTCTCAAATCAAGATATCTATATTTGAGCTTTAGATTTTCTGAAACATTTAAATCATCTTCTATATAAATTGGGGGTGTTTCTGCTTTGCTGATTATATTTATATCGGATGCCAATATTTCAATATAACCAGTCTTCATCCTTTTATTTATTGCCTTTTCATCTCTCTGCCCAACGATACCCGATACGTAGATAACGTATTCTCCTCTTACTTTTTGAGCCTTTTCAAATAATCCTAAATCTTTATCTTTATCAAAAACCACTTGAAGGATACCTGTTCTGTCTCTCAAATCTATAAACAACAGGCCCCCAAGGTCCCTGCTCTTTTGAACCCACCCTGTCAGGAATACCTTTTCGCCTAAATTGCTTATGGATAACTCTCCACACATATGAGTTCTTTTATATTTTGCCATTATTCCATCCCCTTATCTCTTTGATTATTTCTGAAATGCCGCTCAAAGATGCATTTACTTCTTCACCGCTCCTCATATTCTTTATGCTTATAGTATCCTTTTCAATCTCTTCATCGCCAATAACAATAGCTGTTTTGGCATTGATCCTATTTGCATACTTCATCTGAGCTTTTAAACTTCTTCCCAAGTAATCCTTTTCAGCTTTTATTGAAGCTGCTCTCAATTTAAAAAGTACTTCCATTGCTTTATCATCAGCTCTTTCGCCCACAGCAGCTATAAAAACATCTAAGCTTTCTTGCTCAGGTATTAGTATTCCTTGATTTTCTATAGTAAGCAGTAGTCTTTCCAACCCTAAGCCGAATCCAACTCCCGGTGTGCTTGGCCCCCCGCACATTTCGATTAAGCCGTCATATCTTCCGCCGCCGCATACGGTGCCCTGTGAACCAATATCATTGGACACTATCTCAAAAGCCGTTTTGGTATAATAGTCTAAGCCCCTTACTATTTTAGGATCAACTATATAATTCAGTCCTATAATATCCAATCCTTTTTTTAGCCCTTCAAAATGAGCCCGGCAGTCATCACATAGATTGTCAAGCATAAAAGGAACATTGACCAATCTTTCCTTGCACTTTTCTTCTTTGCAGTCCAGTATTCTTAAAGGATTTGTGTCATACCTGCCCTGGCAGAATTTGCATAAGTGCTGAAGCTCAGGGTCAAGAAATGCCTTCAGCTTAGCGTTATAATCTTTCCTGCATTTGGGGCAACCCACGCTGTTTATTCTTAGTTCCAGATTCTTCACTCCCAGGTTTTGAAATAGCATCATGCCCACATTTATTACTTCTGCATCAACATATGGGCTTTGTGTGCCAAATACTTCAACGCCAAATTGATGAAACTCCCTGAGCCTCCCTGCTTGAGGCCTCTCATATCTGTAACAGGGAGTTATATAATACATCTTGGTTGGTTGGAGCTCGTTAAAAAGATTATTTTCGATGAAGGCTCTTACGGCCGGTGCTGTTCCCTCTGGTTTTAATGTGATGCTTCTTCCACCCTTGTCCTTAAAGGTGTACATTTCCTTTTGGACAATATCCGTGGTTTCACCGACACCTCTTTCAAATAATTCGGTATGTTCGAAAACCGGTGTTCTTATTTCATAATAGCCGTTTATGGAACACAAATCTCTTATCTTTCCTTCAATATAATGCCATTTATAGGCTTGGGAAGGCAATACATCCTTTGTGCCTTTTGGCCCTTGTATTATCATATATATTCCTCCGTTTCATATTAAAATAATAGCCCCCATCTCTGACATATATGTCAGGGACGAGAGCTCATCTCGCGGTGCCACCCTGCTTGGATAATATCCATCTTCATTCCTTAACGCAGAAATACGTCCAAATCTAATAATATTCAACTTGGAAGCTCATGGGTGTCTTTCAATATTGCCTGCTTTAAGGGGCTCTCAATCAGCGGCTCCCCTCCCTGTCAAGTGACAAAATATCTACTATCCCATTCATTGCTTATATAATGTTTATTATTATATAATTGCATGATAAATATGTCAATATATATTCATCATTTGTCTTCCCATTTCTTAGAAAAGCTTGCTTAAAAGCTCCAGCTTTTTATCAATCTGATCTTCAATATTTCTTATATAAAGCTTTAAGTCCTTGATATCATGCTGTCTCTCCAACCTGTCTTCTTCTTGAAAAAAGACTTTGCTGACCGAATCCGCTCCAAAAGCGATGATGCTCTGCTTTTCTTCCATAATTTGTATATTGTATATGCATTCTTTGTCTTTCTTGCAAAAACCTATATTTTCTAAATTTTGAGCCATGTATTTCTGGCGATATAGATAATACGGGTGATAACCATGTTCCTCAAGCGCTTCTCTCGTCAGCTCCATCGTCTCATAAACCATATCATCACAATGTTTTCCCATATCCGGGCTTATTTCATTATATATTGAAGCCCTTTTTATAGCCAGGGTATGCACAGTAACATTTTCAGGATTCAATCGAGCCATCCAATTCAATGTATTTTTTACTTCCTCCAGACCCTCGCCGGGCAGTCCTAAAATCATGTCCATATTAATATTATCGAATCCCAAGGTTCTTGCCAAATGAAAACTTTCAATGATTTGTGCATGATCATGCTTTCTGCCTATTCTTATCAATGTTTCATCATCCATTGTCTGAGGATTTATGCTAAGCCGCGTTATTCCCTGGCTTTTCAGTGCTTTTAGCTTATCAGCCGTAATAGTATCAGGTCTGCCTGCTTCGCAGGTGAACTCTTCACTGCTATGCCAAAACTCATTTATACATCCTAGCAGTTTCCTCAAATCTTCAGCACTTATTGAGGTAGGCGTACCACCTCCTATATAGACAGACTGCGCTTTAACCCCCTTATTTCTTAGATATTGAGAAACTTGGCTTATTTCCGTCATCAGTGCATCAAGATAAGGCTGGACAAGATCTTTACTTTTATCAATGGGGTTTGAAGTAAAGGAGCAATAGTTGCATCTAGTTGGACAAAAAGGTATGCCAATATATATGCTTATTTGATTTTTATCTGGTTTTCTTATATATTTTTCTTCAGCTAAAGCTACTTTTATAGATAATAAAGCCCTGTCATCACTGACATAATATTCGTCTTTCAAGTAGTGAACTATCTCATCTTTTTGCATATTTTTTCCCAAAAGCTGATGCACTATTTTTATAGGTCTGATACCCGTAAGAATCCCCCATGGCAATTTTTTATCGGTTATTTTTGACAAAAGCTTATACATGGATACTTTTAGAGCCTTCTTCACTTCCTTGGAATTTAGCAGACCGCCTTCTTTAACAAGAGTATAATCATATGTCTTATCGCCGGTAAAGCAACAGTATGAAGATTTATAGAATGTTTTATTTTCAGCTGTGATAATCTCGCTTTCAATTAAAACATACTCACCATTCATATCATCATTTTCCGAATTACCATATAGCCTTATCACTTCTTTCCCAAAGAAAAGCTTGATAATATCCGATATTTCATTCATATATTCATGTCCAATAAGCTTTAGTAATATCATCTTTTCCTCTATCCACCAACCTCAATTTTTTAAAAAAGGATTGCTCCTTTTTTCTATAGCTATGGTCGTCGAAGGCCCATGACCCGGATATATCTCAGTATTGTCCGAAAGGGTAAGCAATTTATTAGTGATAGAATTGATTATATCCTCAAAAGAGCCTCCGTTTAGGTCTGTTCTTCCTATGGAGCCTGCAAACAGTGTATCGCCTGAAAAAACTGTATTTTCACATTTGATGCAAATGCTTCCTTTTGTATGACCGGGTGTGTGAAGGATGTATAAATCTATTGATCCAAGGTTGATAATATCTCCATCATTTAATTCTTTATCTGCTTCTATTTCTATTTTTTCATATCCAAGTTTGCTTGAGTAATTCTTTTCATTATTTTTTAACATATCACAGTCATCTTTATGAATCAAAATTTCCGCTTTAAAATAGTCCCGTGCTTCTGCTACAGCGCCTATATGATCTCCATGCCCATGAGTGAGAATAATATATTCGACGGAGAGCTTATTACTTTCAACAAACTCTTTCAGTTCTTCGAAATCTCCGCCTGGGTCAATTACTGCGGATTTACTCGTATCTTCATCCCACAAAATATAGCAATTAGCTTGATATATGCCTAAAGGCAGTCTTTTAAATCTCAACGTATTTGCCTCCAACTAAATTATTTTTTCACTATCTACTATTAATGTAACTGGTCCGTCGTTTTCAATGTAAACAGTCATATCGGCCTGAAAAACTCCCGATTGTACTTTAACATTGAGATCTTCAGCCTTCTTAATAAACAGATCATATAATTGCTGAGCTTTTTCAGGTCTTGCAGCCTTTATAAAACTCGGCCTTCTTCCTTTTCTGCAGTCTCCGTACAACGTAAATTGAGATACGACAAGGAGTTCCCCTTTTACATCCAATAAAGATAAATTCATTTTATTTTCATCATCTTCAAAAATCCTTAGATTAGTGATTTTATCCACCATGTAATCTATATCTTCAGTCTTATCATCTTCGCTTATACCGAGAAGAATCATCAGGCCCTTGCCTATCTGGCCTGTGATCTTACCGTCCACCTCGACATGACTTATTTTTACTCTCTGAACTACAGCTCTCATGAACTTGCCTCCTACTGTTTTGCTCTAAATACATCTACTACCCCTTCAATCCTTCTAAATTTTCTTATGAGCTTATTTAACTGCTCTATATCATTTATTTCTAAAATAAAGTTGATATTTGCAGTCTTGTCTTTAGAAGTTCTTGAGTAGAAAGAAACAATATTGATCTTGCTTTCATTAATTATTGAAGTTATTTCCGCCAGCAAGCCTTGCCTATCGTTAGCTTTTACCTGAATATCAGCATTGTATGAAACCAGGCTTTGGGTATTCCATTCAACCTCCACCAACCTTTCCGGCTCTGAAATTAAATCCTTTGCATTAGGACAATCCTTTCTGTGTATGGATACCCCTCTCCCCTTTGTTATATAGCCTAAAATCTCATCACCAGGAACTGGATTGCAGCATTTTGAAAACCTTACAAGAATGTTTTCCACACCTTTTACCCGTATGCCTGTATTTGTGCTTTTCTTTTTATTCTGAACGGATTTGATTTGCTTTTCTAATTGTTCTTCTTCTTTTACTTCAATTTTTTGATTTTTTCTTATCTCTTCTTTAAGCTTCATCATTATTTGATTCAAGGTAAGTCCGCCATAACCTAAAGATGCATACAAATCTTCCAATGAGTGAAGGCCGAACCTTTTATAAACGGATTCCATCCATTCATTTTTTATTGGAATTGATAAGCTATTGCCTAATTTTTTTACTTCCTTATCAAGGATATCCTTCCCCTTCTGGATATTATCGTCCCTTTTTTCTTTTTTAAACCATTGGCGTATCTTGTTTTTTGCCTGTGAACTCTTAACTATTTTAAGCCAATCCCGGCTGGGTCCATTGGAGTTTGCAGAAGTGATTATTTCCACTATATCTCCATTTTGAAGCTTATAATCAAGAGGAACAATTTTTCCGTTAATTTTTCCTCCCACGCATTTATTACCGATAGCGCTATGAATTTTATAAGCAAAGTCGATTGGTGTAGAATCAACAGGCAAATCAATTACATCGCCTTTTGGAGTAAATACATATACTTCATCTATCACCAAATCGATTTTCAGGGTTTCCATGAATTCCTTGGTATCCCTTACTTCATTCTGCCATTCCAGCATCTGCCTCAGCCATTTAAGCTTTTCATCAAACTCATTCTGGGAGGACTTGCCCTCCTTATACTTCCAATGAGCTGCTATTCCATATTCTGATGTTTTATGCATTTCCCAGGTTCTTATTTGTACTTCGAAGGGCTCTCCATCCGGTCCGATCACAGTGGTATGCAAGGATTGATACATATTGGGCTTGGGCATAGCTATATAATCCTTGAATCTGCCGGGAATGGGCTTCCATAAAGTATGAACTATACCCAAGACTCCATAGCAATCCTTTACAGTATCAACTATAACCCTTACTGCGGTAAGATCAAATATTTGTTCAAAAGCCTTATTTTGATGATACATTTTTTTGTATATACTATAAAAATTTTTAGGACGCCCTTCTATTTGGGCCACTATACCCATTTCCTCGTTTTTATCCTGTAATGTTTTTATAACACTGTTTATATATTCTTCTCTTTCTTTTCGTTTTTTTGCAACCTTTTCAACCAGTTCATAATAGTGTTCCGAATCAATATATCTAAGGGCTAAATCTTCCATTTCCCATTTAATTTTATATATACCGAGCCGGTGAGCTATAGGCGCATATATTTCAATTGTTTCCTTTGCTTTTTCATATTGTTTTTCTTTAGCCATGTATTTTAGGGTTCTAAGGTTATGAAGCCTATCTGCCAGTTTGATCAATATCACTCTTATATCTTTAGCCATGGCAATAAACATTTTTCTCAGATTTTCGGCTTGCTGTTCTTCTTTTGTTCTATATTCCAATTTCCCAAGCTTTGTAACACCATCCACCAGCATAGCAACTTCTTCGCCAAATAGATCTTTTATATCATTATAGCTATATTTTGTATCCTCAACTACATCATGAAGCATACCCGCAGCTATGGTTGCATTATCCATATTCAAATCAGCAAGTATTTCTGCCACTGCTGTTGGATGAATTATATAGTCTTCGCCGGAGATCCTTTTTTGACCTTGATGAGCATTTAAAGCAAAATCATAGGCTTTGTTTATTATTGTAAAGTCTCCTGTAGGATTATATTTTTTAATTTTATCAATTAATTCCTGGAGCATATTAACACCATCTTCTAAAATTATAGATATATCAATTCCATATAGTAGATAAAAAAATCTCCTGAACAACAAAGACTCAATTCAATGGGTTTGATACCCATGAACGCCTGTTGGTTATCCAGGAGCTTTATAGTTCTAATACTTAATTATTGAACTTATATTATACTCAGATAGGGATTTTCTCCCCATCAATTCTTCTAATTCAATTAAAAATCCGATATGGACAACTATTCCTCCAAGACTCTCTATGAGCTTGACTGCAGATAATATAGTTCCTCCGGTTGCCAATAAATCATCTATGACTGCTATTCTATCCCCGGGCTTTATAGCATCCTTGTGAATTTCCAAGCTATCACTGCCATATTCCAGGTGGTATTCATACTTCATAGTTTCACCCGGAAGCTTTCCCGGTTTTCTTACAGGAACGAAGCCGACTCCAAGCTCATATGCTATAGGAGCACCAAATAGAAACCCTCTGGCTTCAGGGCCTACAACCAAATCGATCTTTTGGTTTCTTATTTTGTCTGCCATGTGCTTTACGGCATACCTAAAGGCTTCGCCATCCTTCAATAGTGTAGTAACATCTTTAAAGCTGATACCCTTAACAGGGAAATCTTCTATCACCCTTATATATTTTTCTAAATCCACTCGTCCTGCCTCCAAATCTAACTTTATTTGGTCTTTTTTAAGTCTTTGATATTAAGCTGAACACTCTCTATGCCATTCCATTCATTTTTTTCTACACTACATATTATATCAATCTTTTGGTTAACTTCAATAGAATTAATCATAAATCCTATATTGAATCCAATACCTTTGATTGAATTGCTTCCATCATTTAAATATATCGACAGATGTTTGCCGTTTCCTACCAACTTTATATCCTTTACCAACAACCTCCGGAATACGAATAAAGGCATCGGATTTCCTTCTCCAAAAGGCTGCAATGCGTTCATTTGCTCTATAAGCTCCGGAAGTGAATCAATATCGTCAATTTTATAGTCCACATATATTTCTTGAATGAGTTCTCTGCCTTCAAGCATTTCTACAGCTGCTTGGTTGATCAGTTCTCTGAAACGTTTTATATTTTCCTTTTTTATTGTCAGTCCTGCCGCCATTTCATGGCCGCCAAACTTTTCAAAAAGGGAACTGCATTTATTCATGGCTTCGTATAGATTAAAACCAGCGACACTCCTTGCAGATCCTCTGCCTATAGAACCATCCATAGAAATTAGCACCACAGGCAAACCAAATTTTTCTACCAACCTTGAAGCAACTATTCCAATAACCCCGATATGCCAGTTTTCTCCGCTTATAACCATCACTTTTCCATGCTTTATATCATTTTGTTTTTCTGCTTCTTCAGATGCAAAGGCCAATATGTCATTTTCTATGGCTTGTCTAAGCGAGTTCAGATTATTTAACTCTTCGGCAATTTTATAGGCATGTTCCTCATCCGTCGCGGTCAAGAGCTTCACCCCTATGGCAGGGTCGCCAAGCCTGCCCGCAGCATTAAGCCTGGGTGCCAGCAAATAGCCTAAATGATAAGTATTAATATTGTTTACATCTATGCCGCAAACATCAATAAGAGCCTTTATTCCAATGTTAGGCAAGGTTTTTATCTTTTCCAGTCCATTTTTTACTATTATCCTGTTCTCGCCCAGTAATGAAACCACATCCGCTACTGTACCGAGAGCAGCCAGATCAATAATATCTTCGTGCAGCTCATTTATCTGAAATCCATGAGCTAATGCACAAGAAAGCTTAAAGGCAATCCCGGCTCCCGCAAGGCATTTAAAAGGATAGCTGCAGTTTTTTTGGTTAGGGTTTATTACTGAATAAGCATCAGGTATAATTTCACCGCACTCATGATGATCGGTGATTATTATGTCTCTTCCTGCGCTATTTACAAATTCTACTTCATCTATTGAGCGAATACCGCAATCTACAGTGATTATTAATTGGATTTCTTGTCCAATCATTTGTTCTATTGCCTGACGATTCAATCCATAACCTTCATCCAATCTGTTGGGTATGTAATAGCTTACATTTCCGCCTATCCTTTTTAAAACCGTATATAACATTGAAACACTTGTTATGCCATCTACATCATAATCACCATATATGCATATCTTTTCCCCGCAAATTATAGCATTTTTTATTCTTTCTACAGCTAAATCCATGCCTTTCATAAGGCATGGATCTTCAAGCTCATCCAAACATGGGTTTAAGAAAATTTCTGCATCCTCTACCGTCTCTATATTTCTGTTTATAAGTACTCTCGCCAGGACTTCCGAAATATTTAATTCTTCTATCAGTTCATCAACTATAGAATAATCTTTTTTATATGCCAGCCACCTCTTTATCAAAATATCACCTACATAATTTATTCCTGTTTTGCATTGATTTCATCTTCAGGTTGTAATTCTGCAACAGGTTTATTTGTGCTTTCCTTAACCTTAAGCATGTTTAATTCTTCATTAAGCCTTTTTATTTTGTTGTTCAAATCATTGATCTTTATGCCATGCTTAATCCTTCTTGCTATATCAAAAGGAAGCATAATAAGAATCCCAAATAAAGCTGAAGCCAGTATTATTACGGCCTGCGACATATTAAACTTGTACCACAATATATTAATAGTAATGATTGTCGCATTCTGAATAGCAAAAAGCGCAATAAACAAAGCGAAGAACATCGAAATAACAATAATGAATTGCATGCACAGTCCCACCTTTACAATATGTTACTTATAAATAGCATAATCTATTTATTGTAAAATATAAAGAAGTTTTTACTGCAATAACTTTTAGCAGCATCTGTTGCGTTGGCTGATAACGATTGCATCCGAATCAGGAGTCATTTAAAAAAGGTAACGGGAAATGATCCGTTACCTTTAAATTTAATGAGCTGTTCTTGTCTTTGGCTTTGAATTTCCCTTTAAAATTATCCATAAAGGACCTGATATAAAAATTGAAGAATAGGTTCCGGCTAATATGCCTGCTATCAAAGGTAAAGCGAAATCTTTGATTGCCGGCACTCCAAGAATATACAGCGCCAATACCGTCAGCAATGTAGTAAGTGAAGTATTGACACTCCTGGACAAAGTCTGGCTTATACTTTCGTTAACCAGCTGAACATCATCGATCTTCTTAACATTTTTTAAATTCTCTCTCACTCTGTCAAAGATAACAATTGTATTATTTATAGAATATCCGACTATAGTCAATATGGCTGCAATAAATGAACTGTTTACCGGGATCCTGGTGACACCATACAAAACGATCATCATAATGACATCATGTATTAATGCAATTACAGCCGCCAGCCCAAATTTCCATTCAAATCTGAAAGAAATATATATCAATATGCCGATGTTAGCTAAAACTAAAGCCCATAATGCTTGTTTTTTAAGCTCATTACCTATAGCAGGGCCTATGGTTTCAAAATTGATATTGCCGGTTGTTATGCCATACTTTTCAATGAATGAATCCAAAATTGCCTTACGATTTGCATCATCCAATGCCAGTTTTGTTCTGATGACGACTTCATCTCTTGCCTCACCGGCATATGTTACCGTTGCTTCTTTGTCATACTTATCCATTATCGCTCTTATTTCAGATACTTCAAAGGTCTTCCCGATCTTTGCCTGAATAGTTGCTCCTCCGGTAAAATCAATTCCAAAATTCAAACCGCCATTGATGAAAGTGAAGATCAAGCCTATTGCAATTATTATGATGGATATGGAGAACCATATTTTTTTGTTTTCAACAAATTTAAAATTTTTCATAAGCTTTACCCCCTATGCCCCATATAACTTTTTATTAGATAAAGCACTGATGCTGGATACCAGCTTCATCAATTGCTTAGTTACAACGATTGCAGTAAACATGCTGGCTAAGATACCGATGGATAAGGTAACCGCAAAGCCCTTTATGGGACCAGTGCCAAAGTAGAAGAGTACAACTGCTGCAATCAAAGTCGTGATGTTTGAGTCAAATATAGTCAGGAAGGCTCTTCTGAACCCGGAATCAATTGCTGCTCTCAGACTTTTGCCCAGTTTAAGTTCTTCTTTCAATCTCTCAAAGATGATCACATTGGCATCTACCGCCATACCTATAGATAATACTATACCAGCTATGCCCGGCAGCGTTAAAGTAGCTTGCAATGCAGCTAAAGCAAACAGTACTATGCAGATATACAATACCAAAGTTATATCAGCTACTAGACCAGGCAATCTATAATATAAAATCATAAATACCAATACTAGCAAAATGCCTATCCCGCCTGCGGCCAAGCTTTTATCAAAAGAGTTGGCTCCAAGTTCAGGGCCTATGCTGGTAACCTGCAATGTTTTAAGCTCTACAGGCAGAGCACCTGCTCTTATAAGCATTGCTAAGTCTGCTGCCTCTTCCATAGTCATCCTGCCGGAGATCTGGCATTTGCCATCTGTTATGGCTTCATTAACCTGGGGAGCAGAAATTACACTTTCATCAAGGTAAATAGCGATTATTTTGCCTACATTATTAGAAGTTGCTAAGGCAAATTTCTTTGCTCCTTCAGAAGTCAATTCCAATGATACTACAGGTTCTTGTATGCCTGTCTGACTTTGTGATGCATAAACTGCTTTGGCTTCCTTAATATCATTGCCCGTTAATACTGTATTACCAGCTTCATCTACAAATTTCAGCTGAGCTGTTTTTCCAATCACTTCAAGGGCTCTCTGTGTATCCTGTATTTCTGGCAAACCTATTCGTATTCTTTTTGCCCCTTGTCTTGTTATAGTAGGCTCAGTTACTCCCAGGGAGTCGATACGCTCTCTTATAGTAGCAATAGCCCTTTCTATTTTTTCATCGGTTACAGGATCGTTGGGGTTATCCTGAGCTTCAAGTACTACCTCGGCGCCCCCCCTCAAATCTAATCCCAGCTTAATAAGATTCTTTACCGGTATAACTTCATATTTCCCCAATTGAAGTCCATATGCTGCAACATAGCTTAATATACCGATCAATGCGACTATCGCCAAAAATTTTACTATGTTTTTCGAATTCATCTGTACTCCCCCTTTTAAAAGTTCACAATGGTTATTATATTACTTTTAGCTTTTGGAGTCAATGACAAAGGGAATATCAAAATAGTACAATATTTGCTTCATATAATTTTAAAGCAGTAACATAGATATCATTGTTACTGCTTTATGTAACATATTAGCTTAGCTATTTTCAACTGAGGAATTTTTCCCGATTCGTGAATTCAGCAAGTTTTCACATTTTTGATTTGCAACCGTGCATGAAGTTTTGCATGCTGATTGACATGAATTCTGGCATTCTCCGCAGCCGCCGTTTATGGCCCTTTCACCATGAGTTGTTTTGCTTATAGTCTTTATGTATTTCATATTTGGTGCCTCCTAATAGTTTTTTCCCATAAATTATAACACAATCCGCAATTTTATTAAAGTATTTAAGACATATTTACACCGACAATTCCCCCGATAAAGCCTACCAGTGAAGCCATCAAGACTTTTGCAATAAAGTACTTATCAAAAGCAGGAATCTGGCCCCATATCATGCTTATGGGAATGATGATCAATACAAATATGATGCCTATTATTATACCATACAGCCATCCTTTGCTTTTGATTTTTTTGCTGCAGTACATAGCTGCTGCTACAATGCTTATCATGGTTATAACTTGTGTAATTATAGACATTGTGTTATCTGACACGGGTGTAATTGATAATACCACAGCATATATTATTATGCATACTAATGAGATAATCAATGCAAGAAATATTGATTTTACCAATATCAATATTTTATTTTCACTTTCTTTATCATACGATTTAATAGCTTTCTTTTTAAAGCGTTGCATAGCCGCACCCCCAATAATATTTATTTTCAGTAAACATTATTCCATTTGAGGTGTTTTTATTCATAAATAAGAAAGTAACTTGAGGTATTTCAAGTTACTTTCTGTATTAAGCTTCTACTTTTTTACCGATAGCCCATCTAGCAATCTTCAGCTTGGTCTTATCTGCTCCGACTTCTATGGTAACTGCATCGTCCTTAACATTAAGAACTTTACCATAGATGCCTCCGATAGTTAATATTTCATCTCCTTCTTTGATATTACTTCTCATCTCCTGGATTTGTTTATCCTTTTTTCTTTGAGGTCTGATGAGTAGAAGATAAAATATTCCCAAGATTGCAACATACATTAAAATTGTTGAAACCCATGCTGGCATTATGCATCCCTCCTCCGCATTGTATATTCAATAAAAATGTGAAAAATCCTTCTTTTCATTTATTTTTTGTAGCCATAACTTTCAAAAAATTCTTCTCTAAAGCTTAAAAGCCTATCTTCATTTATGGCACTTCTGATATCCTTCATTAGATTCTGTAAAAATCTAAGATTATGTATGGTCGTCAAACGACCTCCTAATATCTCCCCAGCTTTGATCAAATGCCTTATATAAGCCCTTGAAAAATTCCTGCAAGTGTAGCAATCGCATTTTTCATCCAGTGGCTTTGAATCCCTGGAGTACTCAGCATTTCTAACAACAAGCTTTCCTTCCGAAGTCATAACGGTGCCATTCCTAGCTATTCTGGTCGGCAGCACACAATCAAACATGTCAATGCCCCTTATCGCACCATCTATCAAGGAGTCAGGGCTTCCTACGCCCATAAGATACCTTGGCTTATCTTTTGGCAATACCGGAACCGTATACTCCAATACTTCATTCATTTCTTCTTTAGGTTCGCCTACACTTAACCCTCCGATTGCATATCCCGGGAGATCAACATCAATGGTCATTTTGGCGCTTTCTATTCTTAGATCCTTAAAGATGCCGCCTTGTACAATTCCAAACAAGGCTTGTGTACCGGTTTTAGTATGTGCTTTTTCACATCGCTTCAGCCACCTAACAGTTCTTTCCATGGATTTTTTCGCATAGTCTTTATCGCAGGGATATGGCATACATTCATCAAATGCCATGATGATATCGGCTCCAAGTGACTCTTCGATTTCCATTACATATTCAGGCGAAAAAAAATGCTTTGAACCATCCAAATGAGATTTGAACTCGACACCCTCTTCGCTTATTTTTCGCAGCTCATTCAAGCTGAATACCTGAAAGCCTCCGCTATCTGTTAATATAGGTCTATCCCAATTCATAAAGCCATGAAGGCCTCCGAAATCCTCTATAAGCTTGTGCCCAGGTCTAATATATAAATGATATGTATTGCCAAGTATAATTTGGGCTCCAATGTCTTTTAATTCATCCGGACTCATAGCTTTAACGGTAGCTTGAGTACCGACAGGCATAAATGCTGGTGTATCAATAACACCATGGAGTGTATGAACTCTTCCCAGTCTGGCATATGTATCCTTGCTTTCTTTTATTAGCTCGTATTTTACTGCCACTAATTATTTCCCTCGCTATTCATCTATATTATCAATGAGTACTTTTTCTATTAACCCGTCTTTTATTGAAAGCACCTTGAGTTTTGCATTTCCTACTCTGTAATCTATCCCCTCATATACAGGTCTATGAGTATCTTCTGCCATCTTTGTTATTACTCCACCTATAGTATTGCCTAAATTTTCAGGTATATTTAAACCGGTAATGGTATTCGCATCATATACAGATATGGCAGCAGAAAAAACATGCCCATTTCCTTCTATTTTTATTTCCTTTGTAAAGAGATATTTTCTAATAGCAAAAACTATCGCTATAGCGACAACACCTAACGCAATGTCAAGGGTCGTATCGCTATAAATAAGCATCTTTCTCGCGATAGCATAGAGTACAACCTCAAGAACACTGGAAGTAGAATGGGACATGAGCATTATTACAAGTTCCACACCCACTACTAGCAGCAATATATGCCCTAAAAACTTCTGAAACACCAAATATGTATCGATTGGATTTGTTTTAAAAATGATATATATATACTTTGCTAAATCAACCGCACTAACAATAATTGCAGCAATAATAAATAAGGCCAATATAATTTCAAGATAATATGTATATTTAATAAGCTTATTCTTAAAAAACCCCAGGTTTTTACTCACGTAATACATTCCCCCTAAAAATTATATTATTAACATCGCATCTCCAAAGCTAAAAAATCTATACTCTAGATTTACTGCTTCTTTATATGCATTCATTATTTTATCTTTCCCTGCCAACGCGCTTACAAGCATCATAAGTGTTGATTCAGGAAGGTGAAAGTTGGTTATTAATGCATCAGTACATTTAAATTTATAACCCGGATAGATAAAAATATCTGTCCAACCTTTTTTTTCACTTATAATGCCATCAGCATCGGCTGCGGACTCTATTGTCCTAGTCGATGTCGTTCCAACACAGATTATTCTTTTCCCTTTCTCTTTTGAAGAATTGATCATATCAGCACTCTCACGGCTTATATCATAGTATTCCGAATGCATTTTGTGTTCTTCTATGTTAGTTACTTTAACAGGTCTGAATGTGCCTAATCCAACATGAAGTGTTATATAAGCTAATTTCACCCCCTTTTTTTCGATTTCCTCCAGCAAGTCATCTGTAAAATGCAATCCCGCGGTAGGGGCCGCAGCGGATCCTTCATGTTTTGAATAAACTGTCTGATATCGCTCTTTATCTTTCAGCTCTTTCTTAATATACGGAGGCAAAGGCATATTGCCTAATCTATCCAGTATATTTTCAAACACACCTTCATAGCTAAATTTTACAAGCCGGTTGCCGCCTTCGACTATTTCCATAACCTCGGCAACCAATTCACCTCCTCCGAATATAAATCTGGATCCCGGTTTTGCCTTTTTCCCTGGTCTGAGCATTACTTCCCAAATATCATTGGGTTTTCTGGTCAGCAGCAAGAACTCTATACTGCTCTGTGTTCCTTCTTTTATGCCGTACAGCCTGGCAGGGATCACTTTTGTATTATTAAGCACCAGGCAATCTCCCGGGTTTAAATAATTCAAAATATCTCTAAAGGTTTTGTGCTCTATATTGCCGGTTTCCTTGTGTAATACCAACAGTCTTGACATATCTCTAGGATAAATAGGATCCTGAGCTATCAACTCCTGGGGCAAATCATAATAAAAGTCCGATGTATTCATGCTATTCTCCCTACTTCACTTTTGTTCCAGTATAATAATGCTCTAATATTTCTATAAAGCTGTATCCGCTGTCAGCCATACCCTTTGCACCGTACTGGCTCATACCTACTCCATGGCCCCAGCCCTTGCCGTTTAAAATATAGGTTTGCGGCATTATATTATATTGTTGAACATCAAACAATCCTTTTATACTAATTTTTTTACTTGACGGTTCTATAGTGGCCTGTCCAGACGCAGATATTATATGCAATCCCTGTGGTCTTTTTACTCTTATGCTATTACTATTTGTATCATAAATATTCACATCGGAATCTGTCTTGATTTCATACCATATACTTTTTATATTTGATGTGCCAAAAATAGTCCTAATTTTCTCTTTCTCCAATATAACAGCACTTTTTGAGCCGGTAATTTCAACCTTTTTTGCTCTTCCAAACTCACTTGTTTCAATAATATTTACGTCAATTATATCTCCGATATCCATATTATTTTCTACCAATTTCTGCTGCATTGCTTTTCTGTCCAATGCATGGGTCCATGAGTCATTGGGGCTCCCAATGGAAAATGGATCGTCAACACCTCTTAAATAGGGTATTTCTTCGCTCCATATATTTTCTGAGCTCTCAGTATGGCCTCCGCTGCTCGAATGATAGAAAGTAGTTGCCACTTCATCACCGTAAAACACCAATTTATTCTTCGTTTGAGCTACTGCTCTATTTGTGCTTTCATGCTCTTTACTGTAACCCTTATAAGCCTGGCAATGGGTGGTGCTGCATAAATCATAACCATCTTTGTTATGTTTCCCTAAATTGATAACAGCATAATTTCTGGCTGCAACCGCTTGAGCTTTTAATGCCTCAATAGGCCAGGCAGGATTTGCTTCGCTTCCTACTACGCTATACAAGTATTCATCAAAGGCAACATCATTAATAGCGAAGATGCTGCCGTCATCTTGGGTTTTTAGCAATATATTTCCTCTATATTTAACTCCATTGATCTCTAACGGATTTGTATTCTTCATACTTTCTGAAGATTTTATCTCTACCTGCTGGGTCTTATATATGAGCATCACATCATTATTATTCACATCTGCTATTTGTATTCTTCTTTGATCAGGCTCCACCGGTTTATATGTGTAAGAATTGTTTTCGTCTTTATAAATATTTATTTGATCCACGCATTGTTTCTCGTCCAAAAATAAACCAGTCCATACACTCCATACTCCATCGTAAGCCAAAAATGAATTCGGCAGCTTTGTCTTTATATTTTTCAATAATTTTTCTGCAGTATCATAATCAGCGAAAGCTTCGCCAATTTGTATATGATAAGGCCCAATAATGTCTCCCTGGTATTTGACCGCCTTTATATATTGAATTTTTTTTATTTCTCTATCAATGATATTGTAATAGCCATCTGTTCTGAAAGACAGCTTTAAAGGCTTTGAAACATTTAATAAAGCAGATCTGTCTTCACCATTCAAAGAGTTAACAACAGCAGGAGAATTGCAGCTTATGACCATCTCACTGCTTGCAGAATTATAATTCAAGCCTACTTTAACCCTTTCGGGAATAATGGGTGATGCATTTACCGGTGATATAAACGTTAATGTTAAAACTAAAGCTATATAAACTATGTATAAACTCTTATAATGTCTCTGCATATTATATACCTTCCTAAATTTTTTACTTAATTATAGTTCTACAAAAGCTAAACATATCCTTCAAAAATTTTAATAACCCATATCAATTTTTTTGTTTTCGGTTATGGCTTTATAGCCTAAGATTTTTTACTCTGCAATATTAAAATGCTTATATACTAAATGAGTTACCATTCTGCCTCTGGGTGTCCTATTAAGGAAACCGATTTGCAGCAAATATGGCTCGTAAACATCCTCAATAGTATTTGACTCCTCACCTATAGAAGCCGCTAAAGTATCTAACCCTACCGGACCTCCGCCAAATTTATTAATTATGGTAAGAAGCATCTTGCGATCAATATTGTCTAAACCTATATGATCGACTTCAAGAAGCTTGAGTGCCTCATCCGCTACATCTCTTGTTATTCTGCCGTCAGCTTTCACCTGAGCAAAGTCCCTCACACGCCTTAGCAGCCTGTTTGCTATTCTTGGTGTACCTCTCGATCTTCTTGCAATTTCTTCCGCTCCATCCTCTTCAATGTGTATCCTAAGAAGATTCGCCGATCTATATACGATTTCATATAATTCTTTATTATTATAATAATCAAGCCTGCATATAACCCCAAATCTGTCTCTCAGCGGAGCAGAAAGCATGCCAGCCCTGGTTGTAGCCCCTATCAAAGTAAAGCTGGGTATATCAAGTCTTATGGACCTTGCACTGGGACCTTTGCCGATTATAATATCGATAGCATAATCCTCCATTGCAGGATATAATATTTCCTCCACACTTCTGTTTAACCTGTGAATTTCATCAATAAAAAGCACATCGTTATTGTTGAGATTGGTCAATATGGCTGCCAAATCCCCAGGCTTTTCTATGGCAGGTCCAGAAGTAACCCGAATATTGGAGCCCAATTCATTAGCTATGATATTGGCCAGAGTAGTCTTTCCTAGCCCTGGCGGGCCATACAGCAGAACATGATCTAAGGATTCATTCCGTTTTCTTGCCGCTTCAATAAAAATACTCATCTTTTCTTTAACTGCTGTCTGTCCTATGTATTCATCCAAAAATTTAGGTCTCAGATTCATTTCATTTTCATTATCTTCATTCATTATATTAGCAGTTATTAATCTTTCTTCCATCTTTACCCCCGTTTAAACTCTTGAGAGTTGTTTTAATGCCTCTTTGATCAGATTATCTATAGGCTTTTCCTTGTCCTCTATTTTGGAGAATGCCAATGATGCCTCATTATAGCTGTAGCCTAAGGACATCAATGCATCTATTACCTCCGGCATATTATTACCCTTCTCATCATTTACATTCATTAGAATTTCTGAATCAATATTTATTTTATCCCTGAGCTCCAGCAATATCCTCTCTGCAGTCTTCTTGCCAATGCCCGGAGCTTGAGTCAGAGCTTTAATATTTTGAGTGCCTAAGGCTAAAACCAACTCATTAGGCTTTAGGCAGGACAATAATGATAGCGCAGCCTTAGGTCCTATTCCCGATACAGATATAAGAAGCTTGAATATATCCAGTTCATTTCTGCTGGAAAAACCGTATAGTATCAAATCATCTTCTTTGACATGCATATGGGTATATACTTTTGTTTTATTTGCTACTCTTAAATCCGAAATAGTATTGGCAGAAGAAAATATTTTATATCCTATACCGCCAATATCAATTACCACATGATCTTCTTTTGTCTCTGCTATAATACCGTTTAAATAATCAAACATTTTTTTGCTCCTTTATAACTTAAATAAACTAGAAAACCTTGAGGAATTGCCGTGACATATTGCTACAGCAAGTGCATCGGCTACATCATCAGGTTTTGGCGTTTCATTCAAACGCAAAAGCATTTTAACCATTTGCTGTATTTGTTTCTTATCAGCTCTTCCATAACCTACTATTGCTTGTTTTACCTGCAAAGGGGTGTATTCAAAAATTGGTATGCCCAAAATAGAGGCGGCCAATATAGCTATCCCCCTGGCATGTCCTACTGTAAGAGCAGTCTTTATGTTCTTGTTAAAAAACAATTCTTCTATAGCATAGGCATCAGGTTTATATTTATTTAACAGTAAGCTCAATCCGTTATATAGACAAGTAAGGCGATCAGGCATTGGTACATAGGATTCTGTGGTCAAAGCTCCGTAATCTATTATTTTATATTTATTGCCTTCCAGGTCCAGTATTCCATAACCTAATATCGCTATTCCAGGGTCAATGCCCATAATTATCAAGCAAAACACATCCAATCCAAACATATATTCGTTATGAATACTATAACCTTTTTCTGAAAAAAAATAAAGCAGGAAAATCGCTGCCCCATTTTTATAAAGCATACAAGCTGTAAGCAAATTAACTTTGCCTACTATTAATTGCTAAATCCTTCCAATTTCTGTTCCATGTCATCCTCGGTATCTGCAACTATACCGCTTTGCAGCATTATCTGGTCTTCAGGCGTTAGTGTATCAATAATAATATCTGTCTTTTCTTTCAATATTTTTTCACCATTATCATTGTAGACATAAATAGCTATATATTCACCTTCTATGCCAATAATGAAATGCCTGGGACAATAAGTCTCAATATCCTTGGTCAGAGTGATAAAATCTTCATCTATACCTGCCAGGCTCCAGCCGGTATTATTCTTCATAAATTCTTCTTCGCTCAATCCTGTAAATGCAGGTGGCAAATTTATTGTTTTCTCAATTTTATGACCACATATCGTAAATGATGTAACATAATTGATTTTATGATGCTCATTCAGTACAAAATCTTCTTCAATTGCAATCTCGTTTGCATTTATGACATTATCAACATCAACCTTAGTAAAGTTTTTTAAACTTTCTGGAACTTTCAAGTTTTCATTGATTTTATTAAAGCTATTTGCTTCATTTTCTGTGCCCATGTTTATATAGTAGCTTATGGAAAAAGCAATAAAAAGCATTAGTCCCATTATAAATACGATAAACTTTTTCTTCCCTTTTCTTTTATCTTCAAACATAAGTATAACCTCCATACTATTATGGAGGTTATTATTGCCATAATTTTATATTTTATACATTAAAAAGCTATTATCTACTCCTCATCAGGCAGCTCAGCATTATGGTAAACGTCCTGCACGTCGTCGTTGTCGTCGAACATGTCAAGCATCTTGTTAATCTTTTTAGCATCTTCTGCATCAGTAACAGATACAATATTCTGAGGGATCATAGTCACTTCTGCAGATACCATGGGTACCCCTTCCTTTTCGAGCTGCAGCCTTACATCGGAAAAGGCTGCAGGATCAGTTATTATCTCATAGGAATCTTCTTCTGCCGAAAAATCCTCTGCGCCGGCTTCTAATGCTTTCATCATCAGTTCTTCTTCATCAATACTATCTGACCTCTCTACAATTATAAGGCCTTTTTTATCGAACATCCAGCCTACACAACCGGCATTTCCCATACTGCCTCCATTTTTATCAAATATATGCCTTACATCGCCTGCGGTTCTATTTCTATTTTCTGTTAGAGTATTTACAATTACAGCTACTCCTCCAGAGGCATAGCCTTCATAAATTATCTCTTCATAGTTCACATCGCCTAATTCACCCGAGCCGCGTTTTATTGCCCTATTTATTGTATCATTGGGCATATTACAACTTTTTGCTTTTGCTATAACATCACGCAGTTTACCATTACTATCAGGATCAGCCCCGGCTTTCGCCGCTATAGATATTTCCTTTCCCAGTTTGGTAAATATTTTTCCTCTCGCTGCATCTGCTTTACCTTTTTTATGCTTAATATTCGCCCATTTTGAATGACCTGACATAAAAATCCTCCTCTCATGAATTCACAAAAATAATCCTACCATATCTAAACTAGATGTGTAAACGTTAAACACTCGCCCTTTTGTACATCTTGGGCATGTTTCTCTTATGTTTACTTGCATTATGCATTGCATCCACTCTATTTTTGATAGAAGCATCAGCTTCGCCATTTGCAATATAATCATCAAGCTCTTTATAGCTCATTTTCATCTCATCTTCATCAGTTTGATTCTCCCATAAGCCTGCAGTAGGAGCTTTATAGATAAGCTCATCAGGAACGCCTAAATATTTCGCCAGCTCATATATTTCGCTTTTTACAAAGTCGGCAATAGGCATTATATCTACACCGCTATCTCCATGCTTGGTAAAGTATCCAATAGTTAATTCGCTTTTGTTGGTAGGACCTACGACCAGGTAATTGTTTTTCCCCGCATAATAATACAAAGTCACCATGCGAAGCCTTGATTTAATATTACCCAACAAAAGCCTCGAATCAGATTGATCAGAACCGATTGACTTTGACAATATATCATATACAGGGTCTAATAAAACTCTTTCGAGCCTTAATTCCAGCTTTTCAGCGGCTAATCTTGCATCCTCTTCATCCTTTGGATTGCTATGGCAAGGAAGAATCAAGCACAGCGTGTCTTCAGGAAAGGCCCTCTTGCATAAAGCCGCGGCAACGGCAGAGTCAATGCCTCCTGATAAGCCCAAAACCACACCCTTTGCTTTTGCAGCAAATACAGTCTCTCTAAGCCATGAACAGATCTCATTGCACTGCTTATCTATATTTTTCACATAAATCCCTCCAAAATAAAAGCATGTTACATTTATAATATCATTGCAAATTATTGATGTAAATTAATTCTCATGTATATTGTAACCCTTTAATCAAAACCTATATTAACAGTCTCATTATAAGATGAAGCTTATAGTGCTATGTGAACCTCAGATATTATCCATCGGGTAAAAGCACTTCACAAATAAAGGGAGGCATAACAATGAAATTCAAATCAAAAACAGCTCTTACCATAATAGGCTTTATTGCCGGAATAGTCAATGGCCTCTGCGGATCAGGCGGAGGAACCATTCTGGTGCCTTCACTGGTATTCTTAAGCAAGGTTAAAGACCATAGTGCTCATGCCACAGCCATTGCAGTCATATTGCCCCTTACAATCATCAGTTCTTTTATATATGTGAAATCCGGCATAATAGATGTTGACACTACGCTTAAAGTGACAATAGGCTCCGTAACAGGAGCTTATATAGGCTCAAAGCTTCTGAATAAGCTTCCCATAAATATCTTGCGAAAGCTATTTGGAATATTTATGATTATAGCTGCGATAAGGATGGTGATCTAATGGCTAAAGTATTAATAGGCATTGCCGCTGGTGTTATCGGAGGTATGGGAATAGGAGGAGGCACAATTTTGATTCCCGGAATTATTTTTCTGCTTAAAATAGAGCAGCAGACAGCTCAAAGCATAAACTTGCTCTCCTTCATTCCTGCAGCAACCCTAGCAGTGTTTATTCATAATAAAAATAAAAATATAGAAAAAAGCATCCTTGTTCCACTGATCGTGTCAGGTATGCTGGGTGCTGTTATAGGCGCTGTTATTGCCGTGAGATTAAATCCATCATTGCTGAAGAAGTCATTTTCGGGCTTCTTATTCATTATGGGCCTGTATGAGATATTTTCAAAAAAGCATTAAAATTGCATCTTCGCCTAAATACATCGCTCTGTAGTCTCTTATTGCTTAAAGCACATAATTTTTAACCTTTGCTGATGTAACGGCATCAAATTCTCCTTTTATGTATATGCCGTCATCCTTATATTCCTTATGCAATATTTTACCGTTATCATGCAAATAAGCTATTAAGGAACCCTCATTATAAGGAACCAACAATTCCAGGGTTTGAGAATTTTTATTTACATAGTACTCAATTCTATCTAAGAGCTTTTCTAAATTAATTTTATTTTTGGCGGAAATATTTATCACATCAGACTCAAACATCGCGTCTTTATTGTATACTTCGCTTCCGGATATGATTTTATCTAATTTATTTATTGCTAATATAGAAGGCTTACTATCTGCCTTTAAATCTTTCATTACACCATTTACAATATCAATCTGTTCTTCGTAGTTTTCATTGCTTCCATCGACCACATGAACAAGTAAATCTGCATAAGTAACTTCCTCTAAAGTTGATTTAAATGCAACCACCAACTCATGGGGCAACTTTTTAATAAAGCCTACAGTATCTGATACAACTATTTCCTGCCCGCTATTAAGACATACTCTTTTGACTGTGGGATCTAAGGTGGCAAATAATTGATCTTCAACATAAACCTCTGAATTGGATAAAGAGTTTAACAAAGTGGATTTACCTGCATTAGTATAGCCGACCAAACATACATGAAATATATTGCCTGCTCTGCTTTCTCTCCTTAAATCTCTATGTTTTTTAATCTCTGCTACTTCAATTTCAAGTTCGCGCACTCTTTCTCTTATTCTTCTTCTATCTATCTCAAGCTTTTTTTCACCGGGTCCTCTTGTCCCAATACCGCCTCCCGTTCTGGACATCTGTACACCAAATCCTATTAATCTTGGCATCATATATTTAAGCTGCGCAAGTTCTACTTGCAGCTTTCCTTCTTTTGATTTTGCCCTTTTTGCAAATATATCTAATATTATTTGTGTTCTATCTATGACCCTTACTCCAAGCTCTCGCTCCAAATTTCTAATTTGAGCCCCGGATAATTCTTCATCAAAAACTACCAAATTTGCTTCTCTTTTCTGAATTTCCATTTTTATTTCTTCAAGTTTCCCTTTTCCAATCAGAAAGGCACTGTCAATGCTAGTCCTATTTTGTGCAATCCTGCAAACCTGAATGCCACCTGCAGTATTCAAAAGTTCCTCCAGTTCATCTAAATCCTCTATACCGTTTATTCCGACAAGAATGGCCTTCTCCTCATCTTCACATATGTTTACCGTTGTATTCTTTTCTTCCTTGAAATCCGACTCTATCCCGCTTATCAATTCTACTGCATTAATAGAAAGAAGCTTATTTATAGAATATGGCCCTACCTGTATTGCATTATAATCTGACTCCTCTTTTGCCAGATATGCAATATAAGCATCCTTGGGGGAGCCGTCTGATACACCTATGCCCACAATCAAATCCAGTTTTATTGCTTTAAGGGCTGAAGTATCCATATCAGACAGCATACCATGTCCATTTGGATGAGTATGTATGCATCTTATTCCGCTTAAACTTTCCTTAGACCTTCTTTCTGTATACTCTTTTAGCATTGCGGAGGCATAATCCCCAATTACCGCATCTATAATCTCACCCTTTCTATTTATGTAAATAGCGACTTCCCTTTGGGTCTCTCCGGTTATTTCACATATGATGTCCAATATATCACTTGATATTATCGAGCTGTTTTCAATGATTTCCCCTTTAATAGAATCCAGCCTCTTCAGAATGGTCTTTCTTATATAATTTCTATCCAAAGCTTATCTCCACCTTTGCAATTTCATCAGCAATATAATATTTATAATCTCTGATAATCCAAATATTATTTAATATAATTAGATTTGTCAAGTATGAGTCTTTATAGTATAAAATTTCAATGATTTGACTAATATTAAAAGGACTACAACTTACTGAATAGAGGTATTTGAAAAAAGACAACTTTTCTGCCATAATAAAATTATTAGAAGCTTTAAATAGGGAGTGACGCTATGATAAAATTTTCTGAAATATATAAGATGTTCAGCTATACAAAATTATTAGCAATTTTGTTAATAATAATGATAACATTTTTTATTTTTTCATCCATATATACCGTAAAAGAGGGAGAAGTAGGAGTTTTACGGACCTTTGGAAGAGTAACGGACTTTACTAAGCCCGGATTACACTTAAAGTTTCCATATCCGGTTCAGGATATAGATGTAATGAATGTGAGCAGATCAAACCTGATTGAAGTAGGCTTTAAAGATGCTCAGAACGCAAAGCGAAATTCTCAAAACCATGAATCTCAATTAGTTACCGGTGATGATGGAATTATTCTAGTGGATCTGCTTGTGGAATGGAGAATAAGCGATCCCTATGCTTATCTTTTCAAGGTTAAAGACCCTGAAAGCATATTAAAAAACTCCATTCTTTCTTCTTTACAGTCTGCAGCAAGTAAATCTACAGTAGATTCAATATTATCCGATGGAAAAACAATTTTACAGAATGATATAAAAAAAGATATTGAGAAAAATATATCCGGTTATAATTTGGGCATAGAATTATTAAGTGTAAAAATCCTTGATGCAAAGCCGACCGAGGAGATTAAACCTGCCTTTGACGCTGTTTTTGATGCTATTGAGCAAAAAAATATTCTAATCAATAAAGCTGAAGAGTATAGAAATCAAAAAGTTCCGGCAGCTGAAGGTGAAGCGAATAAAATGATAAAAGAAGCCGAAGCTTATAAAGAGGAAAGAATAAATAAAGCTAAAGCGGAAACGGATAGCTTCAATTCCATATATAAAGAATATAAAATGAGCAAAGAAGTAACAAAATCCCGCATGCTTATAGAAGCTCTTGAAGAGATACTGCCAGGAGCTAATATATATATAATGGATACAAAAAATGGGACTTTGAATAATATCCCCACCGAAGAAATAAAAGGAGAAAAGTGATGAGTCAGTTTAATAGCCTAAATGTAAAGAAAAAAGACACTAAATTAATTGCGCTGCTAAAGAAGGTATCTATATTGATTGCCATGGTAGCAGTTGTCCTGACTGTTTTTTTCAACGCACTCATAGTGCAAGAGGATGAAATTGTTTTTATAAGGAGCTTCGGTAAAACAATCAGAATAATTGATAAACCTGGTTTATATTTTAAAATCCCTTTTGTAAATAGTACCTCCACTATCTCAAAAAAGATATTTTGTTATGATTCCCAAAGCTCAAAATTTGTGACCAAGGATAATAAGAATCTCTTATTTGAAAATTATACTCTATGGAAGATAAATGATGCAAAAACTTTCATAGATACATTGCAATCAATTGGGTATGCAGAAGCCAAAATTGAAAATTCTGTCTATACATCTATGCGAGCAAAGCTAATAAACATTGATTATGCCGATATCATTAAGAATATTAATGCCAACGGCGTTAGCCAAGCAATACTGGAAAATGTTAAAGATGAATTAAAGCCTTACGGGATAGAAGTAATCGACATCAGATCAAAAAATATATACTTGCCTCAGGAGAGCCAAGATGCAGTATATTCAAGAATGAAATCTGAAAAAGAAAAAATTGCAGCACAACATCTAAGCTTAGGCGAAAAAGAAGCAACACAGATAAGAGCCGAAACAGATAAGGAAGTAAAAATTATTATTTCTAAAGCTCAGTCTGAGTCTGAAAGAATAAGGGGCTCAGCCGATGCAGAGGCTGCAAAAATATACGCCAATAGTTATAATAAGGACCCTGAATTTTATAAATTCATGCGGACGTTAGAGTCTTATAAAAAAACTCTGATAAATAAGCCGACAATAATAATCCCTATTGATTCACCCTTTGCCAAATACCTAATCGGAAAATATAAATAAATCTCTTATTTGGGACTCAGGATTAAGAACTCAGAGAACATGAAATACCATAGGCAGCTTTATCAGAAGTCATTTTCCAAAAAATAAAAAAAAGACCCGGCGACGACCTACTCTCCCGGGACCCTGCGGTCCAAGTACCATCGGCACTAGAGAGCTTAACTTCTGTGTTCGGCATGGGAACAGGTGTGGCCTCTCTGTTATTGTCACCGGATAATTTGCTATGGGGTATTCCTTTTGGGTCAGCCTCTAGTCTCTGGCTTCTGGCCTCTAGATTAGGGCATTCCCTTGGGGTCTTTTTTTCTAGCTAGCAGCCAGTGGCTAGTAGCTAGCGGCTCGCAGCTTAAGGCTGCGTGCACCTTCAAAACTACACAATATCTGAGCTTTGTTTGTCTGAAGAATATTTTTAGATCAAGCCCTCGACCTATTAGTATCGGTCAGCTGCATACATTGCTGTACTTACACCTCCGACCTATCTACCACGTGGTCTACATGGGGTCTTACCAGATTACTCTGTGGGAAATCTCATCTTGAAGCCGGCTTCGCGCTTAGATGCCTTCAGCGCTTATCCGTTCCGAACTTAGCTACTCAGCTATGCCCTTGGCAGGACAACTGATACACCAGAGGTTCGTCCATCCCGGTCCTCTCGTACTAAGGACAGATCTCCTCAAATTTCCTGCGCCCGCGACGGATAGGGACCGAACTGTCTCACGACGTTCTGAACCCAGCTCGCGTGCCGCTTTAATGGGCGAACAGCCCAACCCTTGGGACCTACTCCAGCCCCAGGATGCGACGAGCCGACATCGAGGTGCCAAACCTCCCCGTCGATGTGGACTCTTGGGGGAGATAAGCCTGTTATCCCCGAGGTAGCTTTTATCCGTTGAGCGATGGCCCTTCCACTCGGTACCACCGGATCACTAAGCCCTACTTTCGTATCTGCTCGAGTTGTCTCTCTTGCAGTTAAGCTCCCTTTTGCCTTTGCACTCTGCGAATGATTTCCAACCATTCTGAGGGAACCTTTGGACGCCTCCGTTACTCTTTGGGAGGCGACCGCCCCAGTCAAACTGCCCGCCTGGCTATGTCCCATGACCAGTTATATGGCCACTGGTTAGAATTTCAGTATCTCAAGAGTGGTATCCCAACGGTGACTCCATTAAGACTGGCGTCTTAATTTCTCAGTCTCCCACCTATCCTGTACATGAAATACCGAAACCCAATGCCAAGCTACAGTAAAGCTCTACGGGGTCTTTCCGTCCAATCGCGGGTAACTAGCATCTTCACTAGTACTACAATTTCGCCGAGCGCGTTGTCGAGACAGTGCCCAAGTCGTTACGCCATTCGTGCGGGTCAGAACTTACCTGACAAGGAATTTCGCTACCTTAGGACCGTTATAGTTACGGCCGCCGTTTACTGGGGCTTAAGTTCATACCTTCGCTTGCGCTAAGCATTCCCCTTAACCTTCCAGCACCGGGCAGGCGTCAGCCCCTATACTTCATCTTTCGATTTAGCAGAGACCTGTGTTTTTGCTAAACAGTCGCTTGGGCCTTTTCACTGCGACTCTATCTCTAGAGTACCCCTTCTCCCGAAGTTACGGGGTTATTTTGCCGAGTTCCTTAACAACGCTTCTCTCGCTCGTCTTAGGATTCTCTCCTCATCTACCTGTGTCGGTTTGCGGTACGGGCACCTAGTTTCTCGTTAGCAGCTTTTCTTGACAGTGTGAAATCAGATGCTTCGTTACTTGGATTTCACTCCCCTTTACACATCAGCCTTATGACATACGGTCTTTCCTGTATGTCAGCCTTTGTGCTTGGACACGGATTACCAACACCGTGCTCATCTTATCCTCCTGCGTCACTGCTTCCTTCATGCGATTCTAGGTGGTATCGGAATGTCAACCGATTGTCCATCGGATACGCTATACGCCTCTCCTTAGGTCCCGACTTACCCTGAGCGGACGAACCTTCCTCAGGAATCCTTAGATTTTCGACGGTTAAGATTCTCACTTAACTTTCGCTACTTATACCAGCATTCTCTCTTCTATGCAGTCCACTACTCCTTTCGGTATAGCTTCAGCCTACATAGAATGCTCCCCTACCCATGTTTCCATGCCATAGCTTCGGTACCAAACTTTAGCCCCGGACATTTTCGGCGCATGACCACTTGACCAGTGAGCTATTACGCACTCTTTCAATGAGTGGCTGCTTCTAAGCCAACATCCTGGTTGTCTGTGTAGTCACACATCCTTTTCCACTTAGTTTGGATTTGGGGACCTTAGCTGATGGTCTGGGCTCTTTCCCTTTTGACCACGGATCTTATCATTCGTAGTCTGACTCCCAATGAGCAAATCTTCGGCATTCGGAGTTTGATAGGGTTCGGTAACCTTAAAAGCCCCTAGCCCATTCAGTGCTCTACCTCCGAGATTCTCCATTGAGGCTAGCCCTAAAGCTATTTCGGGGAGAACCAGCTATCTCCGAGTTCGATTGGAATTTCTCCGCTATCCACAGCTCATCCCCCGTTTTTTCAACAACGGTGAGTTCGGGCCTCCATTGAATTTTACTTCAACTTCACCCTGTCCATGGATAGGTCACCCGGTTTCGGGTCTGCAATAGCTAACTTTACGCCCTATTAAGGCTCGCTTTCGCTTCGGCTTCAGACCAAAAGTCCTTAACCTCGCTAGCCATCGCAACTCGCTGGTCCGTTCTACAAAAAGTACGCGGTCACACTTAAATGTGCTCCCACCGATTGTAAGCATACGGTTTCAGGTTCTTTTTCACTCCCCTCCCGGGGTTCTTTTCACCTTTCCCTCACGGTACTGTGCGCTATCGGTCACCAGGTAGTATTTAGCCTTGGGAGGTGGGCCTCCCGTCTTCCCACTAGGTTTCTCGTTCCTCGTGGTACTCTGGATTCCGGCTTCCATATTTCCCTTTTCGCCTACAGGATTTTTACCTTCTGCGATTGAGCTTTCCAGCTCTATTCGGCTAAGGGTCTTATGGTTTATGCCGGTCCTAACCCCAAAGTGGTTTCCCTCTTTGGTTTGGGCTCTTCCCCGTTCGCTCGCCGCTACTTAGGGAATCGATGTTTCTTTCTTTTCCTCGGGGTACTTAGATGTTTCAGTTCCCCCGGTGTCCCTTCATACAGCTATTTTATTGACTGTATGATACCTAAGCATTACCTTAGGTGAGTTTCCTCATTCGGAGATCTGTGGGTCATGGCCTATTTGCGGCTTACCACAGCTTTTCGCAGCTTGTCACGTCCTTCTTCGGCTCCTGGTGCCAAGGCATCCACCATATGCTCTTATTAGCTTGATCAGTGTTTTTCCTCAGCTTTAGTAGTAGTACAGTATCTACATACTGTTACCTCTTCTTTTCTCAGTATTGTGCAGTTTTCAAGGTGCATGGCGAGCTTCGCTCGCAAGCTTCTGGCTTCTTGCCTCTTGCTTCTGGCATTTTGCCAGCGGCTAGTGGCTAGCGGCCAGTGGCTGAAAGTCCAATGGACTTTCAAAACTAATCAGTATCAGATATAATGTATTCTCTTGGGTAGTTATATTGGGTCAGCTTCTAGCTTCTGGCCTCTTGCTTCTGGCATTTAGGTATTCCTCTTGGGTCTGCCTTGTTTGCCAGCGGCTAGTGGCTAGCAGCCAGTGGCTAGTCCATCGACCATAGGATTATGAGAGTGTTACTTCTCATGTGCTCCTTAGAAAGGAGGTGATCCAGCCGCACCTTCCGATACGGCTACCTTGTTACGACTTCACCCCAGTCATTGGCTTCACCTTCGACGGCTCTCTCCTTGCGGTTAAGTCACCGGCTTCGGGTGCTTCCAACTCCCATGGTGTGACGGGCGGTGTGTACAAGGCCCGGGAACGTATTCACCGCGACATGCTGATTCGCGATTACTAGCAACTCCGACTTCATGTTCTCGGGTTGCAGAGAACAATCTGAACTGGGAGTATTTTTTAGGGATTTGCTTGCCATCACTGGTTTGCTTCCCGTTGTTATACCCATTGTAGCACGTGTGTAGCCCAGAACATAAGGGGCATGATGATTTGACGTCATCCCCACCTTCCTCCGAATTGTCTCCGGCAGTCTACTTAGAGTGCTCAACCAAATGTTAGCAACTAAGTATAGGGGTTGCGCTCGTTGCGGGACTTAACCCAACATCTCACGACACGAGCTGACGACAACCATGCACCACCTGTCTTCCTGTCCCGAAGGATTTCATCCCATTACGGATTATGCAGGAGATGTCAAGTTCTGGTAAGGTTCTTCGCGTTGCTTCGAATTAAACCACATGCTCCGCTGCTTGTGCGGGCCCCCGTCAATTCCTTTGAGTTTCAACCTTGCGGCCGTACTCCCCAGGCGGGATACTTATTGCGTTTACTGCGGCACGGAAGGGGTCGATACCTCCCACACCTAGTATCCATAGTTTACAGCGTGGACTACCAGGGTATCTAATCCTGTTTGCTCCCCACGCTTTCGCGCCTCAGCGTCAGTTATCGTCCAGAAAGCCGCCTTCGCCACTGGTGTTCCTCCTAATATCTACGCATTTCACCGCTACACTAGGAATTCCGCTTTCCTCTCCGACACTCGAGCCCATCAGTTTCATATGCAATCCCCAAGTTGAGCCTGGGGGTTTCACATCTGACTTAACAGGCCGCCTACGCGCCCTTTACGCCCAGTAATTCCGGACAACGCTCGCCACCTACGTATTACCGCGGCTGCTGGCACGTAGTTAGCCGTGGCTTCCTCTTTTGGTACCGTCATTATCGTCCCAAAAGACAGGAGTTTACAATCCGAAAACCTTCGTCCTCCACGCGGCGTTGCTGCATCAGAGTTTCCTCCATTGTGCAATATTCCCCACTGCTGCCTCCCGTAGGAGTCTGGACCGTGTCTCAGTTCCAGTGTGGCCGTTCATCCTCTCAGATCGGCTACTGATCGTCGCCTTGGTAGGCTTCTACCCCACCAACTAGCTAATCAGGCGCGGGCCCATCTTAAAGCGGATTTCTCCTTTGATTACAAAGTCATGCGACTTTCTAATGTTATGCGGTATTAGCACCGATTTCTCGGTGTTATCCCCCTCTTTAAGGCAGGTTGCCCACGTGTTACTCACCCGTCCGCCACTAAAATACGTCAATAGTAAACTACTTCCGCATTTCCGTTCGACTTGCATGTGTTAGGCACGCCGCCAGCGTTCGTCCTGAGCCAGGATCAAACTCTCTAATTAATATCTTAAAATCATTATTTCTAATGCTTTTATACATAAATAGTTGTTCAATCCTACTCAAAAGAATTACATTCTTCATATCTAATACTGTTTAGTTTTCAAAGTCCATTTTACCGTCGGCTCATCGTGCCGACCTTTCCTATATTATCACGCATCAAACGAGATGTCAATATATTTTTTGTCTTTTAATCTTCAAAAGGATTTTTTGTCGGTACTAAATTCAAGAATTTGTCACTGCTTCCCTGCGGCAAATTTATATAGCTTTCGGGAACATCTC
Organism: Lutispora sp. QWL-02; assembly: GCF_058315355.1. Lineage (NCBI taxonomy): Bacteria > Bacillati > Bacillota > Clostridia > Lutisporales > Lutisporaceae > Lutispora > Lutispora sp. QWL-02. The sequence continues at coordinate 2,581,439 of NZ_CM177762.1, read as the reverse complement.
CTACAATAATCGTTTCTGAAACGGGTACATTAGTAGAAACATCAATTTTATCCCCCGCAAAAGGAATTATTATTTGAACTTTTGTATCTACCTTTAAATAAATCTTTAATCTTGTCTGGTTTATCCCGGCTTCAGAAAACTCTGTTATGAAATTTACGTTTACAGAGCCCGCAGGCTGAATTTTAATATTAAACCTTGGACCAAAATCAGCAAAAAGTTGGCTGCCCATAACATTACCGATTGGAATTGAGAGATCCCTTGCTGTAATATTTTCGAGCTCATTTTGTATAGATATGGAGGTTTCTACAGCTAATCGGTTCATTTCAATAGCGTTTGCCTGTACCATAGTCACCTTTCCCATATTGTCAGTTTTTATAATTAACAGATTTCCGAAACTATCCATTTCTATCTTCTTGCTCACTGCATCATTGATTGCTTGAGTCGCAAACAATCTCGCCTTTATCTCTGACATTACAATAATCTTGGGCCTAATATTATTTTCTACATATATATAAAAAGATAACATTAAAATAAAGGTTATTAATGCAAAGAAGAATACTCTTCTCTTCTTCCTAAGTGCATGGTTGTTATACCACCTCATTTTTACACCACCATATTTCAAAATTTATTATTTTCATAATTAATATATGAAGGATGTGGTTTGTTCAATGTTTTATTTATTTTTTTAGCTTTAGAACTATTTCCCTTTGAATTCGTCAAATTACCATATGCAAAGCCTTATTTGATAACATTATATCAGTATGATATAATTGGTCTATTAAATAATCCCCTAGGGTCCCTGCTAATCTACTGAGGAGGTATAATATGAGTACCGATGGTAATAAACAAAATACGAATAAGCGTAAGAAGAAAAATAAAAATAAGTCTTTAAACAAAATATTGAAAGTTATAGTTATAGTTCTGCTATTGGCTATTTTTATTGGCACCGGAGCTGCTTTAGGCACTGCTTATGCATGGATAAAAAGTGCTGAACCTCTGGACACAAAAGAGGTATTTAACCTTGATCAAACCTCTTATATAGTTGATGAAAAGGACCGAGTCATCGATAAGCTTCACGCTAATGAAAACAGAAGCATCGTGACTCTTGACCAAATTCCTAAAAATCTTCAAAACGCTTTTATTGCTATTGAGGATAAAAGATTTTACAAGCATAATGGCATTGATCCTCAGCGCATGGTTGGATCGCTCATCGAAGACATAAAGCTCGGCAAACTAGCGCATGGTGCAAGTACTATTACTCAACAGCTCATAAAAAATGTTTATCTTACACAAGATAAACAATGGAAGCGTAAGGTAGTAGAGATGTATTATGCTATACAATTGGAACGTCAATTCACAAAGGACCAAATTCTGGAGGCATACCTTAATACTATTGGATTAGGCGGTAATAATATAGCAGGCGTAAAAGAAGGCGCTCTATATTATTTCGCTAAAGATCTAAAGGACCTTAGTCTGGCGGAGTCAGCTGTAATAGCAGGAATTACCAATTTACCCTCAGCTTATTCACCATATTTAAATTATGATAAATCAATGAAGCGTAAGAACTTAATTCTTGGTGAAATGCTTAAACAAAATATGATTTCAAAAGATGAATATGACAAGGCTATTATTGAAGAGATTAAGCTGGCCAAAGCCGAAAAAGAAGTAGATACTACTTATTTTGCTGATATGGTTATTAAAGATGTTACTCAAGCTTTACAAGATAAATTGGGCTATACAAAAGAGGAAGCCAACAGAAAAGTATTTAACGGCGGATTGAAGATTGTTGCAACAATTGATACTGATTTGCAAAATATCTTAGAAGAATCATTCAACAATCCGGATTTGTTCCCTAAATCAAGTGAAGATGAAAATAACATTTTGCAGCCTCAAGCTGCAATGGTAATTTTAGACAATAAGACAGGCGAAATTAAAGCGGTTATGGGCGGAAGAGATCCAAAAGTAAGAAGGGGGCTGAACAGAGCAAATTCTGATCAGACTCAACGCCAGCCGGGGTCGGCTATAAAGCCGTTAGCTGTGTATGCGCCTGCATTGGATAACGGTTATACTACAGGAACTGTAATAGATGATGCTCCTGTTACATTTGGAACTTATTCTCCAAGAAACTATGACAGAAAGTTCAACGGCTTAGTTACCGTAAGAGAAGCAATTCAACGTTCTCTTAATGTAGTAGCTGTAAAAATTGTACAAGATATTGGAGTGGAACGTTCATATGAATACCTCCAGAAATTCGGTATTACAACATTAGACAAGACAAATGATAAAAACCTTCCTGCTTTAGCTTTGGGCGGTATGACAAAAGGTCTTAAACCCCTTGAATTAGCAGCTGCTTACAATGTTTTTGCCAATAAAGGTGTATATGTTAAACCTATCTCCTTCACCAAGGTATACGACAGATATGGTAATATATTGCTGGACAACGCTCCAGAGAAGCACAGAGTAATAAGTGAACAAGTAGCATATCTTATGGTAGACATAATGAAGGGTGTTGTAAAAGGAGGCACAGGAGGAAGTGCGGCGTTAGCAAATATGCCTGTTGCCGGAAAAACCGGTACGACCTCTGAGCAAAAAGATGCATGGTTTGTTGGCTATACTCCTTATTATACTGCTGCAGTTTGGATAGGCCATGATATGCCAAAGAAAATGAGCTTTACAGGAGGTTCTTACCCTGCTAGGCTATGGAAATCAGTTATGCAGACAATACACAAAGACTTGCCAAGGAAAGACTTTGAAAGACCGGATGGCTTAGTATCTGTACAGATATGCACTGAGTCGGGCAAAAGGCCGTCCGAGCTGTGCGCACTGGATCCAAGGGGCTCCACAATACGTTCAGAATTATTTGTAAAAGGAACAGAGCCGTCTGAGGACAGCATATGTGATATACATGTAATTAAGGATGTATGCATTGAGTCTAATAAACTGGCATCAGAGTATTGTCCTCCTGCTTCCATACAGTCAAAAGTTTTTATACAAAGGCCTGAATCATTAGATCCTAATAACGCTATGCCTGCTGACTATATATATGAAGCACCAACTTCAATATGTGATATACACAAAACTTTTATGCCGAATGAAGGCGATGACTATGAAATAGACAATGATGCAGGGGAAAGCGATAGCAGCGGCAGTGATGATTATTAATTGAGCAAAGATTGTTTTAAAGAGAAGCCAATTTAGGCTTCTCTTTATTCATGCAGAAGCATCCTTGCAGTTCAATCGTGCTTTTTCATAATATTTGCGCTTATCTTCTCTTCAATATCTGATCTTATTTCATTTTCGCCTTCCTGTTCCATGTTGAGAAAAGCTTTGTTGACACGATAATAATTGTTCTGTTTCATACAATTCACCTCAAACTAATATGGTAAACTTAGCTCGCACAAGCTTTGCTTTTTCAGGTATATGATCCAAAGGCTTACTTTTTGTTGCCATCCAAGAAAAATATGAAATTAGTATTATTATTAATACAATGAATAAAAATCGTAACCTTATCATATTTCACCTCAAGTCGCTTCTAATATTAGTATTAATAATTTATTTATAATAATTCATTAATCCAAAAAAAGAAAAGTCTCTAAAAAAATCTCAGAAACTTCCTTTATAAAGGTTAAATTATTATAAATATTAAGTTATTCTTTTTCTTAGCTTGTCGAGAATTTTTTTCTCTATCCGTGATACCTGAACTTGAGATATTCCCAACATATTAGCCACCTGACATTGGGTGTTTTCGCTGAAATATCTAAGCATTATTATCTGTCTCTCTCTAGGTTCCAAAGTAGCAAGAACTTCTCTCAGCGCTATCTTGTCTATTAAATCTATATCCTCCAGACTCTCATTTTGAATTTTATCAATAAGCAAAACCGGTGAACCATCATCCTGATAAATAACCTCCTGCAAGGATTGAGTAGAATTGATAGAATCCATAGCGACGATCAAATCTTCTGCAGGTATATCAAGTTCAGCTGCTAATTCAGATACTGTCGGCTCTCTGCCAAAGTTCTTTTCTATATTTTCTTTATAGGCATTAGCTTTTATAGCAATCTCCTTGATGCTTCTGCTTACTTTTATTAATCCATCATCTCGCAAAAATCTTTTAATTTCACCTATTATCATAGGTATGGCATATGTAGAAAATCTCACATTATATGAGCTGTCAAATTTTTTTATCGCTTTTAGCAGGCCTATGCTGCCGATCTGCACCAGATCTTCATATTCGCAGCCCCTGTTTAAAAATCTCTTCACAACACTGCGCACCAAGCCTAAATTTTGCGATACTATATAGTTTTCAGCACTTGTATCTCCGCTCTGGGCTTTTAAAATAATATCTATTATGGCTTCTTGAGAAAGCTCTGACCAATCCATAAGATACTCCTTCAGTCTTTTTTAAAGTTTTTTCTCATTATGATGGTTGTACCCTTCCCGGGCTCGGACAATATGCTAACCTCATCCATAAATGTTTCCATAACAGTAAAGCCCATACCTGATCTTTCCAGCTCCGGCTTGCTGGTATATAAAGGTTGTCTCGCCATCTCAATATCCTCTATTCCCTTGCCTTTATCACTTATTTCAATTTCTACCATATTATCAATTATCCTGCAGATTATTGTCACGTATCCCTGTTCATATTCGTAACCATGTATTATACAATTGGTTACAGCCTCAGACACGGCGGTTTTAATTTCTGATATTTCCTCAATAGTCGGATCTAGCTGAGCTGCAAAGGCAGCTACTACTGATCTTGCAAAGCTTTCGTTTTGCGATTTGCTTAGAAACTCAAGTTTCATTTCATTGTCAACTCTCATTAAATTACGCTCCTTTACAGTTTTTCTATGGCAGTTTTTTTATTGTCAAAGCTAGGTATGATTCTTTTGAGACCGCAGATTTCGTAGATTCTCTTTATCTGAGGCTTCATCGATGCTATACCTACCTTCCCTCCGTTAGAGGCTATGAACTTATATCTCCCGATTATGACACCAATCCCTGAGCTGTCCATAAAATTGAGATGACTCATATCAAACAAAATATTTTTAGGATTTTTAGCCAAAATTTCATCATCGATTTCATCCCTGGCGTAGCTTGAGCTATGATGGTCTAACTCACCATTAAGCTTTATAATCAATATATTATTGAGTGTCTCAAAGTTAACTTGCATTATTTTCCCCCCATTACCATAGTAGTATTATTATTCTTTACTCAACTTTTTTTTCCTTCAACGAAAAATGTAATATTTTGTATTGTTCATAATTTTAGTCACTTTTTTTTATTTCTTTCTAAAAAAATGAAACCTTAATCTATTTTTGTCGTATAAATACATGAAAACATTGTGAATTATTTTGAAAGCTATGTGTTATACTTGATTTAGATGAGGAGTGATTTGAGTGAATATTCTTATATTTTCAGTTTCTATTGGAAACGGCCACGACCAGGTAGCTCATACCATCAGAAATGAATTTATATCTGCTGACCCCGAGAACAGTGTAAAAATTATTAATACGATAAGTCTGATCAGTCCACTGCTTGATAAGGTGATATTGGACAGTTATCTTAATATATTAAAATTCTATCCAAAGGCCTGGGGTAAAATTTATGAGAAAACCAATAAGCTGGATCCTATAATAGATATTAATGAAATAGCAAATAAGCTGGTTACAGTATGGTTTAAGAAGCCTACTGTGAATTTTGAACCTGATGTAATTTTCTGTACCCATAGTTTTCCTGCTTCAATTATTTCCAATCTAAAGGAGAAGAAAATTATTAATTGTCCTCTTATCACTATTATTACAGATTATAATATACATTCCTCATACATTAATGAACATACGGATTATTATGTTATTCCTCACGAAAGTCTTATATATGCAATGAAGGATTTCGGGGTCCCTTCGAACAAAGTATTGCCTTTGGGCATACCTATAAGAAGAGAGTTTTCTTTTACCATGGATAGAAAAAAGCTCGTTGAAGATTTAAAACTCGCAGACAAAAAAACCATTCTTGTTATGGGAGGCGGCTTAGGATTAGGTTCAATAAATAGAATAGTCAAAGAACTGGATAGAAAGCTCAGCAATATACAGATTATTGCCGTTGCGGGGCGCAACGAAAGATTGGAAGTAAAGCTTAAAAACCTGGATACAAAAAACCTGCTTGTTGTCTATGGCTTTGCAAATAATATGCATGAACTCATAGAAGTGTCTGACCTGGTTATAACTAAACCGGGCGGCGTTACTACGGCAGAAGTTCTATCCAGGGAAAAGCCCTTAATAATATTTTCTCCCATTCCCGGACAAGAATCCGATAATGCAGAATTTCTCTTAAATAGCGGTGTTGCCGCGACCACATCCGATGTGGGAAAGATACCGCCATTGATCAACCAAATATTAAATCATGAAGTAAGGATTGAAAGCATGAAGAAATTATCCTCATGCCTTAAAAAGCCCTATTCGGCTGTAGATATGGTAAATTTCGTAACAAAAACCTACAAAAAATAATTAGATTGGAACCATCTAAAAAAATTTGGAAGAGCGTAAAATATTATTGCATTTTATATTTTTATAACCTATAATGTTATTGAAATTGAATAGGTCTAGAATAAATCGCTCTGCAAAAGCCTCTACTTATTGCATCGAAGTTTAGGCTTTTTTTTAATTCTAAATAATAGCTTGGAAAGGAAGTGTTAATCAAGTTGTATAAATTAGATCAGGCAAAAACACCTTTATTAGACGCACTAATGGAATATGTTAATAATAATACAGTTCCATTTCATGTTCCTGGCCACAAAAAAGGTCAAGGTATGTGGAGTGAATTTAAAAGCTTCGTTGGAGCAAACGTATTATCAATGGATGTAACCGTTTTTAAACAGGTAGATAGCCTTCATAAGCCTACAGGCGCAATAAAAGCAGCACAGGAGCTTGCTGCAGACGCCTACAACACGGACTATACATTCTTTTCTATTCATGGCACTTCAGGAGCTATACAAGCTATGATTATGAGCGTTGTTGGACCGGGGGATAAAATAATTATACCTCGCAATGTTCATAAATCTGTAACTGCAGGTATAATATTAAGCGGCGCATCTCCAGTATACATGCAGCCTGAAATTGATCATACTGTTGGGGTTGCACTCAATGTTACGACGGAAACTGTTGAAAATGCTTTGGAAGAAAACCCTGATGCAAAAGCAGTATTGATTGTAAACCCGACATATTATGGGGTTTCTACAGATATAGAAAAAATCGTAAATATAGTTCATAGTTATAATATTCCTTTAATAGTTGATGAAGCTCATGGACCACATTTGCATTTTAATAGCAAACTTCCTATTTCTGCTGTAGATGCAGGAGCAGATATATGCTCACAGAGTACTCACAAGATAATTGGCTCTATGACTCAAAGTTCTTTGCTCCATGTTAAAAAAGGTTTTGTAGATGTAAACAGAGTCAAGACAGTTTTGAGCCTGCTTCAAACTACGAGCCCTTCATATATTCTTTTAGCATCTCTTGATGCGGCAAGAAAACAAATGGTCATGGACGGCAAGGAGCTTTTAGACAAAACTATTGAATTGGCTAATTATGCTAGGGAAAGCATTAATTCTATTGAAGGGTACTATTGTTTTGGTGAAGAGGTATTGAGCAAAAAAGGTGCTTATGCTTTTGATCCTACAAAGGTTACCATTACTTGTAAGGACTTAGGTTTAAGCGGTTATGAACTGGAACGTATATTAGCTGAGAAATATTATATTCAACCTGAAATGTCAGATTTATATAATGTGCTGTGCGTATTTTCTCTAGGAGATACTGAAGAAAGCGTTGACAAGCTCATCAATGCTCTAAAAGAAATTAGCGATGTTCAATGTTGCTCATTAAGAAGAAAGATTGAAATTATCGATGTTCCTGATATACCGGAGCAGGTATTGACTCCTAGGGATGCTTTCAACAGCATGACAGTTTCTGTTCCATTACCTGACAGCATGGGCCAGATAAGTGCAGAGTTTTTGATGGCATACCCTCCAGGTATACCTATACTATGTCCCGGAGAAATGATTACAAAGGATATCATTGACTATGTCAAAGCTTTGAAAGAAGCTAATCTCTATGTTCAAGGGACCGAAGATCCCGAAGTAAATTATATTAAGGTAGTCAGCGATTTAAATATTTTCAATATAAATGAGTAGAGGTTTTGCAATGCAAAACCTCTACTCATTTATATTATTGTGCTCAATTCTACTCCAGACCTTTTCCCAAATTTCTTTATGTACATGCTTTGATTCTTTTTCTCCATTTACTACAATATAATTATATTTATCTGCTAAATATAGGTAAGATTGCTTTACTTTATCCAAAAAGCTATAGTCTCTTTCGTATACATCTCTTCTTTCTTCATGTTTTCTGGTACTTGAAGTCTGTGAAGATATATCTATCAATACAACTAAGTCCGGTTGGGGCAGTTTGCTTTCCAATTCAAGCATCCAGTTCAGTTCCAGATCGTTTGCCAAGCCATATGCAAGACCTGATGGAATATATCTGTCTACAACTAAAAAATCACTTTGCTCCAAGATATTTAGAAGGGATTCGGCTTTTTCATAGCGATTTGCAGCATAGAGCAACTGCCTGACCTGAGGACTGAAATTCCTTCGGCCTTCCAGAAAAAGCTGAATCTCTTTTCCCAAAGGAGTATCAACATCGTGAAAATGCATATATTCAGCCTTATAGCCTAATTCTCTGAGCTTTTTTACAAACAACCTTGACTGAGTTCCTTTTCCTGATTGATCCATACCTTCAAATACGATTAATATCCCTTTACTCTTCAATTTATCCTCCATCACATGTCAATTATAAGTCAATTTTTTCAATAATATGAAATATCAATTTTTTAACCTTGCTGTTATTCTCATTGAATACCCTAAAGACCTCTTCTTCAGTAACAGGCTTAATATCTTCATCGCCTTCAAGTCCCGCATCATAGTCTGTTATCAGAGCAATGTTTATGTAGGGAATATCTAACTCCTTTGCTAATATGCATTCAGGATATTGAGTCATATTTATTACATCCCAGCCCATTTTGCTGAACCAGCGACTTTCTGACTTAGTAGAAAACCTGGGACCTTGAATTACTACAACGGTTCCGCTATTGTGTGCTTTAATATTCAACTCTTTGCACGCCTCAGTGGCCAATCCCCTCAGCTTAGCATCGTAAGGCTCTGCGCCTGATATATGCTTGGTCTCCGGGCCTTCGAAATAGGTGTCCTTTCTTCCCCAGGTTCTGTCTACAAAGTCATCACATATTACAAAGTCTCCCGGCTTTATATACGGCTTCAAACTTCCCGATGCTGTTGGAGCAATGATACTTTTTACTCCAAGCATTTTCATAGCATATAGATTAGCTCTATAAGGAATTGTATGGGGAGGATAAGAATGATTTTTGCCATGTCTGGGCAAAAATGCAACTTTTTTATCCCCTATCGATGCAATTGATATCTTGTCACTTGGCTTGCCATAAGGTGTATCAATATCTATTTCATCGACCTCAGGCAAAAAAGAATAGAAACCGGAGCCCCCGAATACTCCTATATCAGCTTTATGTTCCACAAAAATTCCTCCTCTTTATCAACTCTATTGTCATGACTGATAACGATTCCAAATGCCCCAGGGCATCTTCTCTTGCTCCTTTGGAGCAATTCGCCTTATGCTCCCAAACTAAGACTTTGTAAGCTTGCACTATTTTATCAGTTATGAAAACAGATTAATACCTACATAAATATTACTATACATATCAACATTTATCCAGATATAAATACCCTGCGTGGTAATCCATGTGGAACCGTGTTCCCAGTTCCCTATTTAATAATTCTCCAAAAACTTAGGCCCTAAATAGCGCTTAATTTTATCTTCATCGCTTTCATAAGACAAGTCAATAGGCTTCCTGTCGTTATCCTCAAAGATCACTCTTACAGTTGCGTCACCTTTTAGAAATTGTTCTGCAACTGTTTTCTCATCCACCTCTCTTTTTTTTACGGCCTTTCTGGATTTCTCACTTTTCTCAAACTCCCTGGCAAAATAGCTGCCGGATATTCTTATTACTTTAATGTATCTCATATTTTTCACCTCAAAAATAATGCTTGAAATTCTAATTCAATCTGATTATCTTGTTTTTTATCAAAACATCAAGGCTTAATTTCTTGATCGTACCGTTGAAGTCCGCTATAATTCTGCATCCTTCCGACGTCTCACTGATTTCCTTAACAGTACCATCACCAAAATGTTTATGATGTATTATATCACCGGATTTAATATTGCATTTATAATCTTTTAGCCATGCATCTATCTCTTCTATAAATCTGGAGGCTGAAGTTTTCTGAGAAAATCTGTGCTTAGGAACAACTATCCATAGTTCGTTTCTCGCCCTTGTCATAGCGACATAAAACAGTCTTCTCTCATCTTCCAGGTCAGCTGATAATATAGCATCATCTCTATAATACGGCACTATACCGTCTACTGCTCCTGATATGAAAACCTGATCAAATTCTAATCCCTTAGCTTTATGCATAGTCATTAAAGCTACGCTGTCACTTTTTTTAGTATCTCTATATTTATTGCGAACTGACTCCGCAATTTTTCTTATATGCTCGATATAATCCAATATATTGGTGAAGCTCTCTGCTGAACTGTTTATTTCTTCTAATATTTCCTTGAACAATTTTAATTCTATAGATTTCACATATGCGTAATCCCTTATATATTCTTCATATCCTGCAAAGCTTCTTATATATCTGACTGCTTTACCCGGAGGCATATCTTTAATTCTTAATAAGCTATCTTTCAATTCATACAGCTTTCTTATCTGAAGGTCGTTTAAAGCACCTGATTTGATAATATTATCTATAAGATCTCCATCTTTATTTAAAGCATTCTCTATAACTGTTCTGGCTATGTAACGATTTGGTTTGTTTATTATCCTTAATATGCTATTATTTTTTTCTATACCTAACGCAGCTTTAAAATAACACAATATGTCCATAAATATCCAGTGATTATATACTGACGCCACCCCATCATAAGATATAAAGGGTATATTACCTGCAATAAAGGCATCAATTAGGGCCCTTGACTGGAGGTTGGTCCTGTATATGACCGCAAATTCCGAATAATTTCCGCCCTTCTTTACTCGGCTTGCTATCTTTTCTCTAATTATCTTAGCTTCTTCCTCAAAATCTTCAACTCTTACCACCGAAGGGTACATGCCCATATCTTTTGTAGTCTTAAAGCTTTTCTGATATCTATTTCTATTATTATTTATTAAGGACATGGCAGAATTTATTATAGCCTTGCTGCTTCTGTAATTATACTTCAACGTTATTTTGGCAGAAGCTTTATATGCATTGGAAAATTCAAACATTATCCCTGGGTCTGCCCCTCTAAACCTATATATAGATTGGTCATCGTCACCTACAATAAAGATATTGTTTAATGGCGACGCAATAATCTTCATAGTTTCAAATTGTACTTTATTTATATCTTGAAACTCATCAATAAGTATATAACCGAATTTTTCCCTAACGCTTTTTAACACATGCGGGTTATTGACAAGTATATGGTAACAATGTGTTAGCATATCGTCATAATCATATTTTCTGTTATTATGCTTATAGTTTTCATACTGTTCTGCAATGCTTTTAAATGCATTCCTATCTATTGAATCAGGCTTATAATCATCAAGGTCCATGAGAGCATTCTGAATATATGACATTTCGCTTATTATGGCTTCTATAACCTGCTCATCCTCGAAAAAGCTATAACCTGAGCTTTTTATTATTGATTTTATTATCATATATCTCTCTTTTTCATCCAGGATATCTTCCAGCCTATAATCTTCATATTTCCTCAATATTCTAAAAAATATGGAGTGAAAAGTACCGAATGTTACAGCATTATATTCTTTTGAATATCCCGGGAGCTTGCAGAACCTTTCTTCCATCTCTTTAGCAGCCGCCTTTGTAAATGTCACTACAAGTATTTTCCCAGGCCCAACTCTATGATGTTTGACCAAATACATCACCCTATGAGTTATCACAGTGGTCTTTCCCGTTCCGGGGCCTGCTATTACCAGGCAAGGACCTTTATAATGCCTGACAGCTTCCAGTTGCTCATCATTCAATTTTTCTAAATTTGCTTTCATATATGACACACCTTAAAAAAGGGGAGAACTAAGTCCCCCCTGAAGTTTTATATTATAATCTCATCCCTTTTTCAAAGGCCTTAATATTAATTTCAAGCATTTTCTCAGGTATAATTTCCTTTAGAATCTCTATCCAATCAATTTCATTAAGCTCAAAAGCTTTAACCAGCGCTCCCAGCAGGACAATATTCTGGGTTTTAATATTTCCCAACTCCATAGCAGTTTTGGCGGCATCAATTTCTATGGTTTTAAAATTCTTTGCTAAAGCTTCCATTACGCCTTGAGGATATTCAGCCTTACCAATAGCTATGGGCAGAGACGGTATCTCATAATTATTTACTACTACTATGCCATCAGGCTTTAGATATTCTATCCATCTTGCTGCTTCCATTTTTTCAAAAGCCACCAAGATATCAGCCATACCTCTGCCTATTATTGGTGAATATACTTTTTCTCCGTATCTGACTTGGGTAGTAACGCTTCCTCCCCTCTGAGCCATGCCGTGGACCTCTGACATCTTCACATCATATCCTGCTTTAACAAGGCCCGAAGTTAGAATCTTGCTCACCAGAATTGTACCTTGACCTCCGACCCCTACAAGAAGAATGTTCTTTACTGCTTTCATCCTATTCACCGACCCTTCCTATAGCATCAAACTTGCATACCTGCATACATACCTCGCAGCCTACGCACATGGATTGCTCTATATAAGATTTCCCGTCTTTGAAAAATATTGCCGGGCATCCTACCTTTAAGCACATTTTGCATTTTTTGCATTTATCTCTATCAACTGCGCACTTTGTCTTTGGAGCTGGCAAGCCTTTTATCAAGACACAAGGGCGTTTTGTCACTATTGCATAGGATTCATCTGCTTCTTCAGCTTCCTTTATGACTTCATCCATGGCCTTCAAGTCGCACGGATCAACAACTTTAACTGTTTTATATCCTATGGCCTTTAATATTTCTACAACATCTATCTCAGGAGCAGGATCACCCATCAAAGTTTTTCCGGTACCCGGGTTCTGCTGGTGCCCGGTCATACCTGTAATCCTGTTGTCCAGTACAATCGGAACCATTTTGCCTTTATTATACAATATATCTATGGCACCCGTTATTCCCGAATGGAAGAAGGTAGAATCTCCTACAACCCCAAATACCTTTCCTTGCCTGCCTGAGGCCTCAAAGGCTTTTGACATGCCCATTCCTGCAGTAAAGCCGGCTCCCATGCAAATGCATGTATCCAAAGCTTCAAGAGGCTGAGCTCCGCCAAGTGTATAGCATCCTATATCGCCGGTCACTACTGTATTTTTCTTTTTTGACATTGTGTAGAAAAATCCTCTATGAGGGCAGCCCGGGCAAAGAACAGGGGGGCGCGGCACCACATTTACTTCCAATGGTTTTGATTCATATGTCTTGTCCAACATGACCTTGGCAATTATTTCAGGATTTAATTCGTATATAATCGGTATAAGCTCCTTGCCTATACATTTAATTCCTGCTGCCTTGATTTGCTCCTCCATAAATGGTTCAAGCTCCTCAACTACATATAGAGTTTCAACATTTTCAGAAAACTCCTTTATGAGGGCCATCGGCAGGGGATAAGTAAAGCCCAGCTTCAGATAGGAAGCATTATCCCCGAATATTTCTTTTACATACTGATATGCTATTCCAGAGGTAATAATTCCGATACTCTTATTATTATACTCAGCTTTATTAAGCGGAGATTTATTTGAATACTCCTCTAAATCCTTTAGCCTTTTTTCTACTCTTACATGTGCAAGCTTTGCATTAGCCGGAGTTGCAACATATTTAGGTATGTTCCTGCTATAAGGTTTAAAAGGAACATCTTCTCTTTCGCCAAACTCAACAATGCTCTTACTGTGACAAACTCTCGTAGTTACTCTGAACAAAACCGGCGTATCAAATTCCTCGCTGATTCTATAGGCTTCCTTTATAAAATCCTTGCATTCCTGACTGTCGGAAGGCTCTATCATCGCCATCTTTGCAAACCTTGCATAGTATCTGTTGTCTTGTTCATTCTGAGAGCTGTGCATGCTCGGATCATCAGCAGTAATCAATACAAAGCCTGCGTTTACTCCAAGATATGCATAGGTAAAAATGGGGTCAGCTGCTACGTTTAAACCAACATGCTTCATAGCTGCCAGGCTCCTTGCTCCACCAATAGACGCACCGATTGCTACCTCGGTTGCCACTTTCTCATTCGGTGCCCATTCAGAGTAAATCTTATCCTTATACTCTACCATATTTTCCAGAATTTCTGTGCTGGGAGTTCCCGGGTAAGCAGCCGCTACTGTAACCCCAGCCTCATAAGCTCCTCTGGCAATTGCTTCATTGCCTGACATTAAATGTCTCACAAGAATTCCCCCTTAGATTATTTTATATTTTTGGCTATAATGCTTCCCATAGCAATAGAAAGTAATTTTGTTTCAGAAGTATCTGCTCTGGACACCAAAACAATGGGTGCCTTAGCTCCCATTATAATGCCTGCAGATTTTGAATCTGCAAAGTAGGTCAATGATTTGCCGAGGGCGTTTCCTACTTCGTAATAAGGCACTAATAAAATGTCTGCATTTCCCCCGCCCTCGCCTTTATATCTTTTATGTTCGCATGCTTCCTTGCTGATGGCCAGATCCAAAGCAACCGGGCCTTCTACAACAGTTTCCAATTTGGTCCATTTATCATGCATATTGGATAATGCATCAGCATCGACAGTCGCTGGGATCTTAACATTAACGGTTTCTGCTCCGGCGAGAACAGAAGCATATATTTTACTCAATCCCATAGCCTTGCATACTGAAATAGCGTTTTCAAGTATTTTCACCTTTTGCTCCAGGTCAGGGGCAACATTGATGCCTCCGTCTGTTAAAAACAATAATTTATGGTAGCTTGGAACCTGATATACCATGACATGGCTTATCAAGCTGTCCTTTCTCAATCCGGCTTCCTTATCCAAAACGGCTCTCATAATATCAGCAGTCTGTAAAATTCCCTTCATCAAAAAATCTGCTTTTCCTTCTCTTACCAAAGATACAGAGATTTTAGCCGATTGTATTACATCTGGTTCATGTATAATCCTGTATTCGTCTGCCATATTGATATCATCCATGATATTTCTTATAGCAGCTTCATCTCCTACTAAGATGGGCTCTACCAACTTCATCTTTGCGGCTGAATTTACAGCCTCCAGCACATCTTTATCCTGGGCAGCTGCCACAGCAAGCTTCATTGTCTTATTGTTTTTTACAGCTGACAGCAGTTCATCAAAGTTTTTTATCATGTCTTCACCTCCGTAAATCCCGTTTTTAATATCCTAATGACTTATTTATTATAATAATCTCAATATCAATCTTTGATGGTTTCTTTTCTAATATGGCAGTCACACTACACATCCTCTGAGGACTGTCACAATCGTTGCATTTCCCGGTTATTGCGCAGGGTGTCTTAAGATTGAGCCTCCTTGCATTTTTATATGTATTTTCTTTAATTCTCTCAATCGCTTTTTCCAAATTCTCTGCCAGTTTATTAATACCACATATTATATAGACTTTTTTAGGGCCGAATATCATAGAAGTCACTCTATTACCAACCCCATCAATATTTACCAGCTGCCCTTTTACTGTAAATGCATTAGTGCTTGTAAGATAGACATCCGCCCTGGAAGCGTTTATTCTGGCATTATCCATGCTTTCAGGAGTAGTTTCAAGCCAATGAAAAAATACCTTATTGCCCCTCTCCAGCAAGAGTTTGGGAAGCTCTAATTCTGTGATCGTCATACTTCCCCCAATTCCAATGGAATCTGTCTCCTTGATTTCTTCCAGCAGAGTTTTAACTGCGGTGTCCGAATCTTCAAAAAATCGGGCCTTAAAGTTATTCTTATTAAGAGCTTTGATTGTATCCTCAATTCTTTTATCCATGAAAACACCCCCTCTCCTTCTCTCATTTTTTATTTTATCACAACATACATATGCTGTCCAAGCGTGAAAAGAACCTCTTTTAATATTGCTGCAGTTTAAAAGAGGTTTGAAGACAATTATTCCTCCGCCATAACCAGGTCTATTTCTTCTTTTAGCTTGTCCTTATTTATTACGAAAAATGAAAGGCCCTCCATAGTCTTAGGATTTCCAGGTACAGTATGGAAAAATATACTCTCAGAGTTTATATCTTTTGCCTTATTGGCAAAATACATCATTTCTTTAGGCGTCATGCTGGTTTTTACGTATTTTGTTATTGGGCTTTGGAGCTTGAGAAAGTTTGCAACAATGTTTCCGTTTATAACCTTTTCCATGCCCAGCTTAACAATTTGCTGCTGCATTTTTATTCTGCCCAAATCCCCTTCTTTATAGCCTCCGCCTTTGTTGTTTTTTCTCCAGCGCAATAGCTTTACGATATCCTCGCCATTCTTTACTACTTGTCCTTTTTTAAAATGAATATGAAGATCATCAGCAGGATCATCATAATTCATGTCATTAGGCACTTCTACTTTTAAGCCGCCCAGCCCGTCTACAATAGCCTTTACAGCTTCATAGTCAAATTGCACATAATAATCAATATCCATCTTGGTAATATATTCTACTGCTTTTACAAGGCCTTCAGCGCCGCTGCTCCCATATACTGCATTAACCTTCTTTTGGGCTGCATGATTATAACCTTTTCTAGGGTAATAGGTATCCCTGGGAATCGAAAAAATGTCTACTTTATCTTTTTCCATATCATAACTTGCCATCATTATTGTGTCGGACAAATTCTTGGCAACCCCTATGACCAGTACATTCACCCTTTTATCCGGCATTGGAGATACTCCATCAGTGGGTTTAATGCTTATACTGTTCAAAAATAAATATAGTACACCATATAATGAAGCTAAAGCTACCGCAAAGCTGATCAAAAATATTTTAAGAAATTTTTTCTTTTTGCTCAAAATCTTACCTCCAAGTTATCAAAAAAAATTTAGAGTATCCTATATATCCTGCTTAATGTATTTTTTTTCTCCGCCAAAGTCTTCTATTCTATATAGATCAGCATAGCTTAATCCTTTATTCTTCACTATCTCCACTATTTCATCATAATTTTCCTGACTGAATTTGACCGCCAAGCCACAGCTTGATGCTATACTTCTGGGAACAGGCATCATTATAATATTAGAATTATTCTCATTTGCTGCTTTTTCAAACATCAATGCATGATGTGTTGAATTAAATGTAAAAATATATTGTTTTTCAGCCATTTTTATCACCTCTTGACGATTATATATTATACTATCCTTTTTCCTCATAATCAAATTAATGTTTTATCTGCCCGGGTTGTTATTTTTAATCAATTATTTTTGACTTAATCCATATAGAGTTGTATCATTTAGATGATATTTAATTTTTCAATATTTATTATGGGGGTAGCAGAAATGGATTTTAAGCAAATAGAAGCCTTTGTTTATGTAGTCCGGCACAAAAGTTTTTCAAAAGCTGCTGATGCTATATATTTAACCCAGCCAACCGTAAGCGCTCATATAAATTCTTTAGAAAATGAAATCGGCACCAAGCTGATTGACAGATCTGCAAAGGAGGTTTTACCTACAGAAGCCGGTAAGATATTTTTTGAATATGCTCTCAATCTTATGAACACAAGAGATGCAGCGGTATTTTCTCTCAACGGCTTCACAAAGGGTTCTTCAGGAAAGCTTGAAATTGCAGCATCTACTGTCCCGGGCCAGTATATAATCCCCGAACTAATCCTCGGATTTCAGAAAAAATATAAAAATATCGTTTTTAATTTAATACAGTTGGACACAAAACAAGTAATTGAAGAACTGCTGGATAACAGCTTTGAGATAGGTGTAGTAGGCTCAATAATCAATAATGAAAAGCTAAAATACGAAAAATTGCTTGAAGATAAAATGGTTATTATAACTCCCAAAAATAAAAGAATTGCAGAAATAGACGGCAATAAGATATCGATGGAAGACTTGAAAAATGAGAATTTCATTTTTAGAGAGACAGGCTCAGGTACTAGAAAGGAATTTGAAAAAAAGCTGATCAAGGCTGATATAGATCCAAAATCAATAAATGTAGTCGCTCAAATGAACAGCACCGAAGCGATAAAGCAAGCGGTGAGCCTTGGGCTTGGGGTTTCTATCGTGTCTTCAATAAGCGCAGAAGATTATGTTAAGTTCGGGTTGATAAATGCCTATGAATTAAAGGAATTCAGTTTGAATAGAGAGTTCTATATGGTTTACCATAAGAGCAGGCCTATGTCTCCAATAACTGATATGTTTAAAGAATATGCTATATCCTATTATGAAAACCATTAGTCAAGATTAAAATGATTGATGCGGCGCTGTCCCGCATCAATCATTTTAGCAAAAATTATAATAAAAATTCATCATTTTCTGTATAAACTTTTATACCGTCATTTATGAACATTTGAGCGCAAAGGCCATTTCCCTTTATCAGCTTTCCGGAAAAAGTCCCATCATAAATCAAGCCATGACCGCAGGACGGACTTTTGGATTTCAGTATTGCATATTTGCACCCATATAAATGAGCTATTCTCAGTGCCTCTTCTGCTCCTTTCCTGAAAAATGAGGTCACATCTTCACCATGATGATTTTTAACAGTACCACTCCCTGCAGAAATTTCTGATGGGTATCTTGGAGTAGACATGCCTCCAAGCTGTTCAGGACATACAGGTATCAAATTATGATATTTTAGCAATGCCTTTACACCTTCATTATTGCAGCTGTCTCCATCATATCTGGTATTTATGCCTAAAAGGCATGCGCTCACTATTATATTCATTTTATCTCTACGATGGTAGCACCAAGTCCACCCTCGTTATAACCTCCTGTCCTAAATGATTTTACATGGGCATGGTTTTTTAAAAAATCTTTTACACCGTTTCTAAGCACCCCTGTACCTTTGCCATGGATTATTGTTACAGTTGGAATGCCGGCGAGATAAACATCGTCAAGATACTTATCTATATCCAGCAGGGTCTCATCCAGAGTTTTCCCTCTGAGGTCCAGTTGATGAGGAACCTGTGAAGCCTTTGCTTTTTCAATCCTGGCATATCTTTGTGTCATAACCTCTTCTTTAACATCTTTATCCAGTTGTATATCTTTAATGTTTACATTTATTTTCATTATCCCCGCTTGAACAGTGAGGTTGCCGTTATCATCCGGCAGGGTAATTATATTTCCCTTTTGGTTTAAATTCAATATTTTCACCGTGTCACCCAGCTTCAATTTTTCCGGAGGCTTATGGCTGATTCTCGTAGTATGCGCAATCCCATAGGTTTTTTCTGTTTCATCTTCTATAGATTTAAAACCCTTTCTGACCTTTTCTATGGTTCTTGCCTTTTCTTCATTATCCTTATCTATTGCATCCCTAAGCTGTTTTATTAAAGAATCAACTTCTTCCTTATGCTTTTCTACCATAAGCCTTGCCGATCTATTAGCCTCTTCAATGACCCTATCCTTTTGTGCCATAATCTTTTCCAAACGCTTATCGGCTTCTTCTTTCGTCTTTTCGATTTCATTTCTCAGCCTTTGAGCAATATATTTCTCTTCATCTGCCTTTTTACGGCTTTCCTCCAAAGCGGCAATTACATCTTCAAACTTTATTTTATCCTTTGTGATGAATTCTTTTGCCTTCTCAACTATTAAGTCGTCAAGGCCAAGCTTTTTGGATATTTCAAAGGCGTTAGATTTTCCCGGAACTCCAATGGATAGTTTATAAGTAGGCTGTAATGTCTCAATATCAAATTCCACACTTGCATTACATACTCCGGGTGTGGTCAAGGCATAAATCTTCAACTCGCTGTAATGGGTAGTTGCTACAGTCCTTACACTTTTTTCATGGAGAAGATCCAAAATTGCCATTGCAAGTGCAGCACCCTCTGTAGGGTCTGTTCCTGCGCCAAGTTCATCCAGTAAAACCAAAGCATTCTCTGATATATTAGCTAATATTGTTACTATATTTTTCATGTGTGAGGAGAAGGTGCTCAAGCTTTGTTCTATGCTTTGTTCATCTCCTATATCCGCATATATCTGATCAAATACAGGAATTTCACTATAATCTGCTGCAGGAATATGCAAGCCTGATTGGGCCATCAGGTTAAGCAGGCCTGTTGTCTTTAGCGTAACAGTTTTTCCTCCTGTATTTGGTCCTGTTATAACTAAAGTATTAAAGCTTTCTCCCGCCCTGATATCTATCGGAACCACAATCTTAGGATCCAGCAGCGGATGCCTTGCCTTTTTAATATTTATTCTGCCCTCTATATTAATGATGGGTTCAGAACATCTATATTTAAGGGAAAACTTGGCTTTGGCAAAAATAAAGTCAAGGGTTGACAGTATCTCCATGTTAGTTTTGATGCCTTCATAATTCTCTGTTATCATTGCTGAAAGGGCTATCAAGATCCTCTCAATCTCTTCTTTTTCCCTCAGCTTCAGCTGCGTCAGATCATTATTCAATTCAACCACTGTCATGGGCTCTATAAATAAAGTAGCACCGCTTGAGGATTGATCATGGACTATACCCGGCACATTGCCCCTATATTCTTGCTTAACAGGCAGTACATATCTGTCCCCTCTCATCGTAACAATTTGTTCTTGGAGATATTTTTGGTAAGTGGAGGAGGTCACCATACTATTTAATTTATCCTTTATCTGGCTATGCTTATCTCGTATCTTCCTTCTGATAGTATTTAATTCCGGGCTCGCATTGTCTGATATTTCTTCATCATTCAATATTGAGTTGTTTATACTATTCTCTATATTCTTATATTCACTCAGCAAATTTACAAGGTCTTCAATTATAGGATAAGCACTTTCACCTTTATCCTCCTTCATGAAAGCCTTGATCTTTCTTGCAGATGCCAGGGTATAGGATGTCAGCAGCAATTCATCCATTCCCAACATTGAACCTATCTCAGCCTTTCTTAAGGCTACTCTTATGTCATGCATGCCTTCTAAAGGAAAATTTCCTCTTTTCAATATTATATCAGTAGCTTCGGTTGTTTCTTGCAGCCATTCCTTTATCTCGTATATATTATTGCTTGGTTTTAAAGATGAAGCGATTTCCCGTCCGAGGCCCGATACCGTCTCATCTGCAACAAGCTTTATTATTTTTTGGTATTCTAAAACCCGCAATGTTTTTTCATTCATTTATATCACTCCATTAATTACTATTAAATCTATTATATTGACTGATAACAATTGACGCGACTGATCCTATGCTTCGCTAACAAACTCTAAGTCCCTTCACAATGCAATTTTATATCAGCCATTAGAACAGCTATTGCAGTGGAATCAATTTTCTGCATAAGAAGGCAGCCAGAAGCAAAATTCAGTTCCCTCTTCCTTTACGCTATTTACTGTGATATCGCAGCCATGTGCATTTATTATGCTCTTTATTATTGACAGCCCCAGACCAATCCCTTCTATACTTTTATCCTTAGATTTTCCTGCCGTATAAAATCTATCCCAGATAAATGGCAGATCTTCTTCGGAGATACCTTCACCGAAATCTCTGACACAGATATATATTCTGTCATTTAATCTATATGAGCTTATCAGTATATTGCTATGATCGTAGGAGTGTTTGGTCGCATTGGTCATAAGATTGATCAACACTTGTTTTATTCTGTTTTCATCTGCCAGGCATAACAACAAGTCATCATCAACCTTGTTATACTTTATGGAGATATCTCTTTTGACTGCCAAAGGCAGTATCTTGTCAATAGTCCGCTTTATAAGAGCATCTATACTGAAGGGAGACAGCTTCAACTGTATGGACCCTGCTTCAATCTGTGAAAGATGCAGTATTTCATCCACCATCTTTCTTAACCTTTCTGATTCCTCCAAAATTATATTCAAATATTTTTCTCTATCACTATCTGTTTCAGCCAGGCCATCGATCAGAATTTCTGTATAGCCCTTGAGATAGCTGAGAGGTGTTCGCAGCTCATGGGACACATTTGCAATAAACTCTCTGCGTATTTGTTCTACCCTCGAAAGTTGTCTGGCCAAATTATTTATGGTTTCTCCCAGTGTAATTATCTCCCTGCTGGACTTAAGATGTATTTTCGTATTATAATTACCCCGGGCTATCTCCTTGGCAGCATCATTAATTTTAATCAATGGGTCGGAAAAGCTATGCGACAATAGAAGAGCAATAAGTGAAGATATTATAATAGCTCCTATAAATATATATAAGAATTGAATCTTTATGGCTTGAATAGTCGTTTCCAGGGGCTCCAGCGGGGTTACTATATATACTGCTCCAATGATTTCTTGAAGTGCTCTGCTTTCAATCTCATTCTCATACAGCTGCTTCTGCTTAACATCCCACAGAGGCTCCTGGCTCCTCTTTATCGGCACGCCTATTATAAGGGAATCAAGCCCCTTAAGCATTTTATTCTCATCTTGAATCTTTTCACCATCTAGTATGTCATCCAAATACTTTAGCCCAAAAACCCACCCTTGCTTATAATCTGCACTTCCTGTAATATATGTTATTCTACCGCTTATGCCGGTAACAATGATCATATCGTTCACATTTCTAATAGCGTCTACATAGGGTATATTAAAATTATATTCATTTCTTCCCAGGGCTCTTGCGATGTCCTGACCAATCTTTTCGACCTCTTTTACTTTTTCATTAAAATAAAATGAATAAAGAAATCTTGTTTGAAAAACCATGCTCATAAAAAGTATGCAAAGTATTGTAACGATAATTCCGCTCCAGAGCTTTATCATAATACTGTTATGCTTCATTTCGGTACCTCAAATTTATATCCTACTCCCCAAATTGTAGCAATGCAGCTGTTCTTGCCTCCTAATTTTTCCCTGATTCTCTTGATATGAGTATCAACTGTTCTCGGGTCTCCGTATTGGTCGTATCCCCATACTTTTAAGAGCAATTGCTCCCTGGTGAAAACAATATTCTGATTTGTCGACAGAAAAAGCAAAAGCTCATATTCTTTATTTGTAAGATTTATAGTATTGCCATTAATTTTAACTTCTCTTGACAAGGTATTAATACTAATACCTCCGATATCAAACTCACTTGATATCTCTTTATTTTTGCTCTCAGCTCTTCTCAATAGAGCTTTTACTCTTGCAACTAATTCTCTGGGACTAAAAGGCTTTACTATGTAATCATCTGCGCCAAGCTCAAATCCAAAAAGCTTATCGAATTCCTCTCCTCTTGCCGTCAGCAATATTATCGGTATATCTGAGTTTTTCCTTATTTCCCTGCATACGGTCCATCCATCTATCTCCGGCAGCATGATATCCAAAATAATGATATCAAAGTGAAAATTCTTGAAAATATTTAGGGCTTGTTTACCATCAACGGCTTCATATGTTTCAAAATTTTCTTTTTTAAAAGCAATCCTAATAAGTTCTCTCATCTTGGCTTCATCTTCCACGAGCAAAATTCTAATAACCTTTTCCAAGAGAAACTGCCTCCTTTAATCAACTCCCCTGAAGTAATGACCTTTTGTATGTCCGATATTTTTTATTCGTTGTATCACATCAACATATTTCCCACCATCTTGATTTCTGAAATCTTTATAAAGCTCTATAATTTCCTTGATTTCTCTTGTCTTCTCCCTATAGAAGTCCATTCTAAACCTCTTGACACCTGTTTCGATGATTCTATTCATATACTCTGCCATAAATAAAATATGACTGTTCAGCAGTTGTGTCTTATGATCATTGCAATATATAGGGAATACAGCTCCTCTTTCATCCTTCAGACCATATTTGCTCTGCTTGCTGCAGTCTTTGCATCCGTCAGATGATGAAAGCGGGCAGTATTCCATGGTCATCAATGGCAATTGGCCGTAAACCATAAGCTCCATTCTGCTTCCATAATATCCAGCCATAGGCTTAATCTGTTTTAGTGCAAGCTCTACAGAGGGGCATATTACATGAGCACCCATTTCCATATATACTTCTAAGCTTCTTTTATTAAAAACATTCAGGCTATAATTGCCTGTTACTTTCAATCCAGGCTTTATATTTGCAAAGCTTAGCTGGCTGATGTTTGATATGACTATTCCGTCAAAATTGTTCTCTTTTATTATTTTGCGGTATTTTTCAATCTCTCCATCCTTTATAATATTCGGAAGAAGAAAAAATATATCCGTATTGTTTTCATGGCAGAATTCCACAGTTTGGGGTATCCTGTCTTGTGTTCCGTAATAAACATAATCAATGCCGGCCTCTATTGCAGGCTTAATATTTTCATACTTCCACAAAGAAGCACCAAATAAAATTTTATTATCATCACGCTTTTCGGGAATGATATCAATCCTAAAATTTGCATTGCTTATATGAATATCTTTGCGCTTATTTCTGCAGGATAAAGCTTCATCCATCGCTTTTAGTGCATCTCTTCTTAATTCGTTCAATACGCTCATGGGTGCATAAACATTGCTGTCCATATGAACTTTTATATCCTCAAATATATATGGAGTGTCGCCGGTTTTTTTCAGTTGTGCGATGGCTTTTTCCTCTGTTATAGACGCTTTTTCCGCTATCTCAGCTATATGCGCACTTTGCAGTTCAACGTTGTGGCCCTCATGATCCCATATTTTAATACTTGGATTATTTCCTGACCTGATAAACAACTCCGCGCTAAGAAATACTTTTCTCCTGTTTTCATAAAAGTATTCTTTGATCGCTTTATCGTTAAGAGCTTTATCAAAAGTCTTATATACCGGCAAGCCCGGAGTTAATTTTTTATCCGCATTAATGATCAAGGCTCCGGCAGCATCTCTTTCCGCTGAATTTATATTAAAACCTGTGCTGACTCCATTTCCCAGCACAATTTCAATGCCATCTCCCTTGTTTATGGTACCCCTGTCAACAGATATTCCCGCTTTGCCGTCTTTTTGCCACAATACCTTGCCTAACAATATTCCCCTATTGCTTGGCTTTGTTGTATTCACTATTTCGGATTTTTTTTCATTGAATAAAAATCCATGTGTAAAACCTCTGTTAAATGCGCTTTCCAACGCCCTATAAACATCATCATCAATTTCTGCTTTGCCTTTTTCTATAATATTATTTAAAGCTTCTTTATAATGCTTCACAACTACGGCTACATACTCAGGGCGCTTCATTCGCCCCTCGATCTTTAAGGATTTAACACCGGCTCTTATTATTTCATCCAAATGCTTTATGGTGTTTAAATCTTTGGTGCTCAATAAATAAGATTTTTTGTATGAATCCGACTTATTATCATCCATGTCAATTAAAGTATATGCTTTCCTGCAGGGTTGGGCACATTTCCCTCTATTTCCGCTTCTTCTCCCAATAAGGCTGCTCATAAGACATTGGCCCGAATAAGATACGCATAGTGCCCCATGGATAAAGATTTCTATCTCTGCAGATGTATCTTTAACTAAGCCGCTGATTTCCTTGATATCCATCTCCCTTGCCAACACAAATCTATCGGCTCCTAGACCTCTAAGTATATTCACACCATCCCTATTATGTATGGTCATCTGAGTGCTGCAGTGCAAAGGCATTTCCGGGAAAAATTTATTTATCAAGTAGAGAAGGCCTATGTCCTGTATAATTATTCCGTCAATATCGTTGTTATATAAGAATTCTGTATATTTCAACGCATCCTCTAATTCATCATCAGATATCAATATATTCACCGTTATATATATCTTAACATTTCTGATATGAGCATATTTTACAGCTTTTATAAGCGTCTCCTCATCAAAATTATTTGCAGAAGCCCTTGCATTATACTTTGTTCCGCCAAGGTATACAGCGTCTGCACCGCTCTCAACCGCTGCAATAAGTGATTCAAAATTACCTGCAGGAGCAAGTAGTTCTATATTCATACAAAGAACACATCCTATAAAAATTAATATAATTATGAGCTGATATTGTTTTGATTTCTGTTGCTTTTATTATGTCTAAAAGATTTAAGTTCATCCAGCTCCTTCTTGGCCTTCAGCAGGTCAATCTGGCTTTCAAATAGTTTGCTCTGCATTTCCTTCAAGGCAGATCTGGAAACATCAAGTTCAACCTTCAAGTCTTTATTCTCTTTTAATAAATTCTTATGCTCCTTATTGATTACACCTAATTCAATTTGGTTTTTGGTAAGTTCATCCTGGATGATCAGGTATTGCTGTTTAAGAGCATCCATCTCCTTACGGATGTTTTCCAGTTCTTCAAAGGGAACAGCTATTTCATCTTTTAACGCTTTATTTTCATCAGATAATACACTGGCTTCTTCTTGAGCCTTATAAAGAAAATCCGCCATATTCAAAGCAGCAAGAACAGCTATCATCGTAGTGCTGTATCTGCTGTTTCTGCTGCCAATATCCCTCATTGTTTCATCGACCTTTGCTGCAATGTAGTTTATATAATCTTCTGAGCTTTCTCCAATTATTGTGTATTCACTGCCAAAAATATTTACTACAACCTTTTTTTTGGTATTCATATAATACAACTCCTATCTTTTAAGAGTTATTGCAATTTTAATATATATTCTTTATAAATCATGTATTTCCTTCAAAATAAATAGAATTAAAAAATATCATTGATTTTAAACCTGATCACAGAAATCAATATTGCCAATGCTAAACAAAAATAACCGTAGCTTAGTATGATGAATATATGTATTATAGAAAACCCGGGCTTTATAAAAACAAAGCTTCCTATGATAAAAGCTGCAATGTAGCCCAAGGCTATGCTGACCAGCAATATCAAAAATCCATGCAGCGAAAGCTTATTAAACAGCTTGATTCTTATTTTATCATCGCTTACGCCGAAGGTTTTCAGCATGTATATTTTTTCTTTTTCAGTTTTTAAATAATTGCTTATGCCAAAAGCATATGTAGTTATACCTATCAACGTACACATTATGATCAATAAGCATGCTGGGTTCAGGTTATCCTTCAGCCAGTCCTCTATAAACAACAGCTGTTTATATTCACGGGCTTCATATATGTCTGATCCATATCTATCATACAATATTTTAGAGAGCTTGTCCCCACTATCATCTTTTTCGGCTTTTGGAACCACTATCGATATCCAATTATTATCATAACTGTCTGAAGAAAATAAATCGTAGGGTATATAACATACAGATTGATCATAGAAATACGGGTCTTTCAGAACTCCTATCACCGAAAGGCTTCTTGTGTTTCCTCCGATATTTATATCTACATTATTGCCTACAGCATTTTTAGTATTAA
Organism: Lutispora sp. QWL-02; assembly: GCF_058315355.1. Lineage (NCBI taxonomy): Bacteria > Bacillati > Bacillota > Clostridia > Lutisporales > Lutisporaceae > Lutispora > Lutispora sp. QWL-02. Next base: position 2,554,007 of record NZ_CM177762.1, on the reverse strand, counting down.
ATAAGTCTAATGAGGCCTCTTCATTGATTACAGCAACAGATTTGAGCGAGGACACATCTTCATCATTTATCAAGCGCCCATATAATATTTTTTTGTTCTCAATGTTCCAATAAAGATGATTTATTCCCACAGCTTTTATCTGAATATCCTTAACATCAGAAGACAGAGAGCCGGAACCTTCACAAGCAAATATCAATTCCTCAACGTTATTGAGCTTTTCTTTGAACTTATCTCCATCTTCCCAGTTCAGCACATTCTTTGATAATGTTAAGCTATCTTTATCCTTAAGCCCTGCCGATAAAATGCTTTTATCATCTTTCTTATAGCAGGCTGTTGCATTTTCAGTTCCTCCCCGGTATATTGAAAAGCTTGCAGTAAGCAAAACCAATGCCGCTATTATTCCTATTGCAGGGAAAAACATAAATATAGTATTGTCATGAATAAACTTAAATAAAGCTCTTTTCATATACATACTCCTTAATAATGAATAACTTTTTTAACCTCAGGCAAATACTCTGTAAAATCTGTAAAAACTATAACAGTTATGCCCTTTTCGACGAATTTCGATATCAATTCTGCTGCTTTGCCGTAATCAGCAGGCCTCAGCCAGAGAAAAATATTATCGACAAGCAGCAATAACGGATTATTTATGGCAGCTCTTGCAAAAGATACAATCATCTTCTCCAATTTGTTCAATTGCTCTATGCCAAACATACATTTTTCTTCCATCCCCAATTCTTTCAATATGTTATGCCCTAATTCTTGAGCTTTCTTATGAGAGCAAATATTCTTCATCCAGAATGTCACGTTTTGGATCACATTCAAATCTTCAAAAAGTATGGGCTTGCTAAACACATAACCTATTTTGCCGGCTCTGATATTATCCAGTCTGCCATATTCCGCTAAATTTATATTTTCATAGTCATATACATATTTCCCCTTGCTTGGCCTTTCAAAGCAGCCAAGCACTCTTATAAAATCTCTTTTATCTTCCGTGCTAAGCCCTGTTATGCAGATCAAATCTCCCTTTTTTACGATAAGATTGATATCCTTTAAGCTGTCATTTATTGTAAGATTATCCGCCCAAATAACCATGTCTTTTATTTGAGTAATCATTTAATCTCATACCTCCACAATCTGAAGGAATTCTTTTCTCTCATCCTTTCAGAAGGATTTACAATATATTGATCTCTGCTTATGACGCCTTTAGTGATCTCAACATCAAAATCGGTCTTAATTCCGGTTTCTACATAAGTTTTGTTAGCTATGCCGTCTTTTAAAATATATATGAACTCATTATCATCTCTATCTTTAACTATAGCCCTATAATCAACCGTTACAGCATTTTCTTTACTGTTGAATATTAGCTTAACACTGGCCTTATAACCTACTTTGGCAACAGGGTCAGGATTATTAATCTGCACCTTCACTTTCAAGCCTATCTCTCTTCCTGAATAAGTATCTGGGCTTGCAATCTCATCAATGCTGTAAACACTGCCGTACAGCTTGTTCTTTTCTACGCCCGGCATTGTAATTTCAGCAATGTCGCCCAGCTTAATATATGATGCATATCTTTGATTTACCACCATATCTATATAAAGCTCCGACAAATCATAGATTGATATATGTGGTCCATTTGAATTGACCTTTTCCCCTTCTTTTAATTCCAGATTAATGACTTTACCATCGATGGATGCAGTATTTGTTTCCTTTGCTTTATTATATAATTCGCGAAGCTGCAGCTTTATCAGCTCTATATTATTTGACAGGCTTTCTTCATCGTTCCTTTTATTCTTATCATAATTCAATGCAAATTCTTCATTTTTTTCTTTATCCAACTCGAATTCTTTCTCCATAAGCTTAAGCTCAGCAGAAGCTTTTTTGTAGTTATACTCCTCAACTTCCAAATCTTTTTTTGACAGATAGCCTTTTTCATACATTGACCGGCTTACATCCAAGTTCTCCTTTATCTCCTCTATATTGGCCCTGAGCTTCATAATGTTTAACTCTGATTCTTCTAAAGCTAACATATTTTGGGCATTATCTTTTTCCAGGTTTGAGGTTCTGGCAGTCTGGAGTTCCAATTCTGCCTTTTTCAGCTCAATTTCTTTGCTTTTTATATTCATTTCAAGGCTGTTGTCATCTATTTCGAATAGGGTATCTCCTTTATTAACAATGCTGCTTTTCTCTATGTATAGCTTTTTTATTAGTTGACCTCCGGCCACGGTTATATCTTCTCTTGCTTTGGCCTCAACAGTCCCGTTTACCACTATGGATTGCACCAGATCTCTTTTCGCTGCATAGGAAACACTAGTCTTTTCTAATCTCATAGCAGGTTCAATTATATATACTACCGAAGTGATAAACAAAATCAGGACCACTGCCAGTACAAATTTAATATAACTTTTAAACTTCATATGATTTACCCCCTACAGCATTTATTTAAATCAATACAACCAGCATCTTACTCTTCTGTCTTCGTTTATCTGTATCAAATCCGGCATTTTGTCTCTGCAAACGGGCTTTGCTTCAGAGCATCTGTCATGGAATCTGCAGCCTGAAGGATAGTTAGAAATGCTTGGCACATAGCCGGGTATGGAAAACAACTCATCCCTCGATATATCAATTCTTGGAATGCAATTCATCAGCCCAATCGTATAAGGATGAAGAGGCTCCTCATATAAGGATTGCACTGATGATTCTTCCATAACCTTGCCGCAATACATCACGATGGCCCTCTCGGCATATTGGGCCACCAATCCTAAATCATGGGTTATGAGCAAAACAGACATTCCTATTCTATTCTTCATATCTTGCAGCGTATTCATGATTTCAGCCTGTATGGACACATCCAATGCAGTAGTCGGCTCATCCGCAATAAGGAGCTTTGGTTTGCAGCTTAAAGCCATCGCAATCATTATTCTTTGCCGCATACCGCCACTGAAAGATCCCGGCAAATCCCTATACCTTTGAGGCGAATCAGGAATGCCTACTTCCTCCATAAGCTCAATAGAAATGTCTTTACTGTCCTTGCGTGAAGCCATCTTATGTATCAACAAACTCTCTCTAATCTGCTCTCCTACTGAAATAGCAGGGTTTAGAGTGCTCATCGGATCTTGATAGATCATTGATATATCCTTGCCTCTTATTTTAGATAGTTTTTTTTCCTTCATATTCAAAATATCCTGTCCATCAAATATGATCTCCCCGTTCATCACTCTTCCGCCTTCATAGCCAATCAAGCCCATTACCGACAATGCTGTAACACTCTTTCCACTCCCGGATTCACCAACTAAGGCGACTATTTTCTTCCTTGGTATATCAAAGCTGACACCATCAACAGCATTTATTAATTTATCCTTCATTAAGAAAGAAACCTGCAGATCTTTTATTTCTAATAGAGACTTCATTGTTTATTTCCTCCCGTGAAAGAATATATGATTGTATCCAGCAGCATCTGACCCGTCTGCCTGAGCTTTACAGAATCTATTTCATCAATGCTGTCTTGCTGTGTCATTGCAATCTCATCTGATATATAACTGTCCAATATCATCGGCTGGCTTTCTCTGCTGGTGAAATCAATTGCTGCAGGGCTATATAACCCTCCGAATAAAAGCTTCACCTCATTTTTTTTGGCGTTTTCTTTCAACATCTTAACAAATTTTTGCTCTTGCTTGTTATTGGGAAAAATTTTCGAATTATCCACAAGCAATTTGTTTGTACCTTTGTAGCCCAAATTCATTAAATCTATATAAAGTATCCTTTTATTTTTATTGATTATATATTTATAAAAAAAGTATTTAGATCCTCGGTCATGGGTCATATTGCCATCCCAAAAAGCAAAAACTATGCTCCGATCCGGCTCAACCCCGCTCTCTGAAATTGCTCTGGCTATCTCCAGAGATACTGCAGCTCCTGCTGCTCTTCCTGCGGCAGGATATTTAATATCCTGATCGTAGCCCACTCCATCCAGATTGCTCCCGATAACAACAAACTCATTATTCTTGCTTTTATCTGCACCGGGAATATATCCAATGACGCTTCTTGCGGCTACATTTTGCTTTTTCTCAATATTAACAGTAATTCGCACCTTGCATTTACCCATCCTCATCAAACGATCTCCCGCCTCCGAAGACAAAGACAATGTTAATACATCATTAAAGGTTTTGTTGATGATATCGCTTTTATATTTTATATCCCTGCTTGTCCAGTCATCAATATATATTATAGCTCCGGGCTTTGCATAAAAGGATAGGGCATCATTTAAGGAAGTAAACATTCTTGGATCCATATATCTTGCATCTATAATAAGAGCCTTTCCCTTGTAACGCTCAGCATTAAGTTCTATTTCTCTGACCTCAAACCTCCTCATTTCAAACAATTCAATATCTAATATGCCATCATAGGAATTACTTGAAGTCACCATATAATCCTCTCTGAATTTAAATAATAATTCTTGAGGCCTATCATCATCTATCAACCTGAACTCTGCATTTTTTATATTAAATACTTCTTCAACCACATTTTCATGTACATATTCCCCGTCAAAAGCTTCTAAACCGTATTCTTGAAGCTTACCGGCAATATAACCGGAAACATGGCTGTCTTTATCGCTGAAGCCTGTCAAGCGGCCTTCGTACTTCTCTGAAGTAAGCTCAGATACAATCCTCATCACATTATTATCATCGAATTTATACGGGCTCTTAAACTGGGGAAAAAACACTATTAAAAGAACAAAACAATAAAAAGCAAGTTTTCGTATAACACATTTTCTATATTTGTCGAAATTTCTTATTTCATGGACCAGCCTTATAGGTGATAAAAAAGAAGGAATTGCTCTGATAAATGTGATCACTTTTGAGTTTTCTTTTTCAAACTCTATTTTTAAACCTTCTCCTGTCATATTAAAGCCAATTATACTCAATGCAAAGGCTATAGACGGAAATAATACAAGGTAGCTGTTTTCTCCCCTGTAGAAATATTTCGAAAAAGCCAGCATAGAAGTCCAATCAAACTCTAAAGGAACTCTTAAATCCCCTTCTGAATTTTCATAGCCCCCGCTGAATGCCAATCCAAAAACGCCTAATTGGCATAGAGTCAGCAATATTAAAGCAGTTTCAAGGAAAAATAATACAAACATTGAAGGTATTAAATGGGGCAAAATATTTTGCAATGCAATCTCTAATTTATTCTTTCCAATGGCAATTTCTCCTTCGATAAAGTCCTGATGGAGTATTTCATCTATCCTCGCCCTGAGCATATGAGCTAACTTGCTCCAGCCCAGCACCGAAAGCAAAACCATATTTGTATAGCTGGTGCTTTTGAATATCTCTTGAAATAAACTGATCCGCGATAAAACAATGATTACTATTATCAGCGGAAAGGCGCTGAACATGGTGTTGAAGAAGCTTATAAAGTTATTGGCAAATCTTACCTTGTATGCGGCTGCTATTGATAAGGGCAAAGCTATCATAAGCCTTATTGCCGCTATGCTCAATGCTGAGAATATAGTCAATCTGCTCCCATATACTATTAAGCTTTTCACATCTCTGCCTCTGTGATCTGTTCCAAAAGGATATTCTTCGTTGGGCGGAATAGGAGGCACGATTATTGTGCCCTTGCCGTTTTCATTTGAATATTGAAGCCTTTCTCTCCCATAGGGATCTGCATCGGAGAAATGCTCCGGGTAAAAACACATTGAAAGAAAGAATAATAAAATTGCTGCACCAATAAAAAGGGATACATTTATCCTTCTCATACCGCTTCCTCCCTATAGGATCTCTTTATAATCATATTTATTAAACCGAATAACCCGTTTAAGGCAAAGTAAATAAAACCGATTAAAATAATAATAATTGCAGAGCTTCTGGCATCGCGCATGGTGATATGATTCATAAGAGCAGTAGTTAATCCGGGGTAAGAAAAAACATATTCTACAATCAAAGTGTTGCTTATTATAAATGATGATATGTTCGGCAATCCCTCGACAATAGTTCTTATTGCATTTCTCATGACATGGTTCCATAGAATTCTGTGTGAAGAGCACCCTTTGCCTCTTGCAGCAAGTATATAATGTTTTTTAAAGCAATCCTCCACCGCCAGCGCAGTGATTCTTGCAATATAAAAAGCAGGTAGTATTGACAATACGATTATAGGCAGAAAAGAATGGCTTATTGTTTTTGAACCAGCAACTTTGAATATGTGTATGCCTTTTTGATTTAACCAAATCGCAAAACCCTGCATGATTGCAGCTATCAAAACATCGGGAAGAGATATGGGCAATATAGAGGTAAGGATTTTTAGTGAAGAATTGGTTTTTTTGCCTTTATTGCTGTCTATTATTCCTTTTAATATTCCAAAAATCAATGCTATGGTTATGGAGGCAGAAAGAAGTAAAGCAGTTTTCCCGGAAGCTCTATACAGCAGCTCCACCAATGATTTCCCCTTAATATTCTCTCCAATATTAAATTCCAAAAGAGAAACAAATATAGAATTGCTCCTTTTGAGAATCATACTGACAGGATAATTATAAACAATCCTGCCGTTTTTAATTTCCCATTTATAGCCGGTCGGAATAGAAAAGATAAAAATACTTATGTAAGTGAAAGCTATTAGGATAGTTATCCCATAAAACATTTTTTTAATAATATGTTTCACTCTATTCAATGTAAAACCACCTTTAACTGTAAGTAAGATGACATGCCACTGCATGGCTTGATGAAACATTCATCAAAAAAGGTTTTTTGTTTTTACATATATCTGCAGCTTCATAGCATCTGGGGTGAAAAGGGCATCCATCGGGTACATTGACCGGACTCGGTATCTCATCCTTTAACGCAATGGTATTATTTCTTCTGTTAGGATCAGGAATGGGAGCCGAAGAAATTAATGCCTTTGTGTAGGGATGCTTGCATTCATCAAACAGCGTCTTTACATCTCCGTATTCGACAATATTGCCTAAGTACATCACGGCAACCTTATCAGAAACGTGCCTTATTACGTTTAAGCCGTGAGCAATAAATAAATAGGATACCTTTATTTCTCTTTGGAGCTCACAAAGCAAATTTAGTATTTGGGATTGAACTGATACGTCCAAAGCAGAAACCGGCTCATCACAAATAATAAATTTGGGTTTTACGGCTATGGCTTTTGCTATGCCAATCCTCTGCCTTTGACCGCCGCTGAATTCGTGAGGGAACTTGTCCATATCGCTTTCGCTCAGTCCCACCATATTAAGAAGCCTCTTAACTTCATTATTGTAATCATATTTGGATACGATCTTATGTATGCTCAGCGGCTCAGTCAAAATATCTCTTATTGTCATTTTCGGATCTAATGCTGCATATGGATTTTGAAATACAACTTGAATGCTTTTTCTTAATTCTCTCATCTCTTTATGATTTAGGCTGCTCAAGCTTTTACCTTCCAGAAAAATTTCGCCTGAGGTGGGTTTTATAAGGTTTAATATGAGCTTTCCCGTGGTCGTTTTGCCGGAACCGCTTTCGCCTACCAAGCCCAAGGTTTCACCCTGACGGATGGAAAATGATATGCCATCTACAGCCTTCACAAACTTGCTTTGCTGAGCCTTGGCATCATAAATCTCATAATATTTTTTTAGATCGACTACTCTCACTATTTCCTGCAAAGCACTTCACCTCTCACCATAAGCAGGTGACATAGATGCTGCTCATCCATGCCACCTTAATAATACTAGCTCCTTAGCACTGCTCCAACCTGATTAGTCAGAGAATTCAATATTTTATTATGGACCTTTGTAATATCTTCTTCGGTAAGCGTTTTCTCATCAGAGCGGTAAACTATGCTATAGGCCATGCTCTTATAGCCCTCTTCTATCTGTGAGCCTCTATATATGTCAAACAGCTTTACCTCATCAACAAGCCTTCCGCCCTTATTTCTTATTATTTCTTCAATTTGGCCTGCAGTAACTTCCTCTTCAACTACCACTGCTATATCTCTCTCAATGGAGGGATATTTGGGAAGGGGCTTATATTTTATGGTCAGGTCAATCTGACGGAAAATTTCCTCAAAATCCAGTTCAGCGATATATACCCTGGATGGAATATCATAGTTATCCAGCACATCCGGATGTATTTCTCCCAAATAGCCTATCCTCTTATTATTTATCAGCAGCTCAGCTGTCCTGCCCGGATGAAAGCTTTCATGATTGGAGGGAAGGACTCTGTACTTGCTGATATTTAAAATGGACAACATGTTCTCAATAATACCCTTCAAATCATAAAAATCTACATTGCCATAAATTCCTATGGTCAAAGTATCTCGCTCATAAGCTAAATCCTTCAAGGGCAACTCTTCTGACAGATATACCTTGGATAATTCATAAAACATTCCTTCTACTATCTTTCTATTATAGTTCCTGCTTATAACCTCAAGGATGTTTGGAATCATTGTAGTTCTCATTATGCTTTGTTCTTCTCCAAGAGGATTTAATATTTTTATCGCCTTTCTCAAGGGGTTCTCTGCCTTCAGGTTTATCTGGTTGAATACGGCCGGACTCACAAAGGAATATGTGTAAGCTTCATATAAGCCCTGAGCTTCCATATTACCTCTGATAATATTTCTGATCTGCTGCTTAGCATCCCTTCCGCCTTGGGTAAAGGTTGTATCCATAAGCTTAGACGGAATATTATTATATCCATATAATCTGGCTATCTCTTCAATCAAATCAGCTTCCATCGCCACATCATCTCTGAAAGTCGGAACTTTTATTTCTAATACTTCTTCACCAGCAACCTCAAATTCCAGAGATTCCAACATTTGTTTGACCCTGGCAACAGATATGTCTACGCCTAAAAGCCACTTTACCCTGTCGTTCCTTAAAGTGATCATCCTTTTTTCTTTTTTAGCAGGGTAAATATCTATTGTACCTCCTACAACCTTTCCGGCATCCAGCGCTCCAACAAGATGGCAGGCTCTGTCCATCGCAAGGGATACGATCTCCATATCCAGACCCTTTTCAAACCTTGAAGAAGCCTCTGTCCTCAAGCCCAATTTTTTCGATGATAATCTTATATTAACCGCATCAAAATTAGCACATTCGAAAGCAATGGTTTTAGTATCTTCTTTAATTTCGGTGTTATAGCCGCCCATAATCCCTGCAATGCCTATTGCCTTCTTCCCATCTGCTATAACCAGGATTGAATCATCCAAATTTCTTTCATTTTCATCAAGAGTGGTGATCTTCTCATCCTTTTCCGCTCTTCTCACAACTATTTCTTTGTTTTCAAGCATATCAAGATCATAGGCATGCATCGGCTGCCCTGTTTCCAGCATAACGTAATTGGTTATATCAACTATGTTATTTATTGGCCTTACTCCAGCCTTTAAAAGTCTTTCCTGCATCCATGGAGGAGAGTTTTTTATCTTTACATCTTTTATCACCCGTATTGCAAATCTAGGGCATAAATCAGCATCCTTCACGCTGGCAGATATATAATCGGATGCTTCTCCATCCTTTACAGATATTGCGTCGCTGGGGTATTTCATTTTCAACCCAAAGGTTGCAGCAGCTTCTCTTGCTATGCCCAATATGCTAAGGCAATCCGGTCTGTTATTTGTAATCTCAAATTCGATTATTTTATCGTCCAGACCCAGTACTCGCTTAATATCTTTGCCGAGAGGGTATGCCTGGTCCAGTATATATATACCGTCAACCATATCAACGCCGCTTGGAAGGCTTTCTGCATCCAGTCCAAGCTCATCCGGCGAGCATAGCATGCCGTTTGATTCAAGACCCCTTAATTTGCCTCTCTTAATTTTTATACCGTTGGGCAAGCTGGCTCCATGAAGTGCAACGGGCACATAATCATTTTCTCTTATATTTGTTGCTCCGGTGATTATTTGGATAATTTCACCGCCTACATCGACCTTTGTCACCAATAGTTTATCTGCATCGGAATGAGTGCTGATTTCAAGTATCTTGCCGACAACAACCTTATCTATATTCTGGCCTACCTCTTCCACACCTTCAACCATGGAGCCGGACATGGTCATTCCGTCTGCAAATTCTTTTATATCCATATCTATATCAACATAATCTTTAAGCCATTTTATTGGTACAAGCATCTATATTCTCCCCTCCTAAAACTGATCTAAGAATCTCTTATCATTTTCAAACATAAGTCTTAAATCGGAAATATCATATTTCAACATTGTGATCCTATCCAATCCCATACCAAAGGCAAAACCGGAATATACTTCAGTGTCTATGCCGCAATTTGCAAGCACATTGGGGTGAACCATGCCTGCGCCCAATATTTCAATCCACCCGGTGTATTTGCATATGCGGCAGCCGGCTCCTCCGCAGGCAGAGCAAGTGCAATCCATCTCAGCACTGGGCTCAGTAAAAGGAAAATGGTGGGGCCTAAATTTGGTTTGAGTCTTTTCACCATATAACTTCTTAGCAAATATCTCTAAAGTACCCTTAAGATTCGCCATAGTTATTCCTTTGTCAACGACCAGGCCTTCTATTTGATGAAACATCGGTGAGTGTGTAGCATCGATCTCATCTGCTCTGTACACTCTGCCAGGTACAATAACTCTAATAGGCGGTTTTTGCTTTTCCATAGTCCTAACTTGGTTGGGGGAAGTTTGAGTCCTTAACAATAATTCTTCAGTTATATAAAATGTATCCTGCACATCTCTGGCAGGGTGATATTTGCTGTGATTAAGAGCATCAAAATTATAGTAAGCCTTCTCAATTTCCGGCCCTTCAACCACAGTAAAGCCCATTCCGATAAAAATATCCTCAATTTCATTTAATACCTTGGTCATCGGATGCCTGTTCCCCAGCTGCTTCTTTTTGCCGGGCATAGTAACATCTATAAATTCGCTGCGCAACCTCTTTTCCAGGTCTTTTCGCTTTAAACAATATGCTGTTTCCTCAATCTTGTCATTGATCTGATCTCTGACCTCGTTTGCCAGTTGACCCATGAGGGGCCTCTCCTCAGGGCTCAATTGTCCCATGCCGCGAAGCAGCTGAGTCAATTCTCCCTTTTTCCCAAGATATTTGATCCTGATTTCTTCAAGCTGCTGCGAATTTTCCACATTATCAATTTCGACAATGGATTCACTTTTAATCTTAGCCAGCTTATCTTTCATATATAAAACTCCTTTCAATAAATCATTCAACAAAAACAAAAAAACCTCAACCCCAAAGGGACGGAGGTTTCCGCGGTACCACCCTAATTGCCTTACGTACAGGCCACTCATAAATTAACGGTTAACACCGTCAGAGCTTACTGAATTTCAACTCTGAATCTCCGGACCGAACTTCAGATATATATGGTAAACGGTACTCCCAGCCATGGTACCATATCTCTTGTACCTTGATATAACCTACTTTTTCCTTCATTGACTTTCTTATCTAGTTTTGTATTCAGCTTATTCTGAATTATAACATATGGTATTCTTTATTACAATAATGGTAATTTTTTTTTAATCACCTTGCAAGCCTGTGCCTCATAATTTCATACATCAATATGGATGCGGCCACACCTGCATTTAAAGATTCCGCTCTGCCGATCATAGGTATGTTTACCTTTAAGCTTGCTTTATCCATAACAGCATCAGTCAGCCCCTTGGATTCATTTCCTACAATTATCACATTTTTGTCTTTATATCTGATATCATAGCAAGGCATACCGTCATGGGGAGCTGCGGCTAACGTCAAGGCCCCCACGCTTTCTAAAATTCCCATCACATGTTCAAAATCCATATCAGGAATGATGGACATATGGAATAAAGAGCCCATAGTTGACCTTATAGTTTTACCAGAATATATGTCCGCACAGCCTTTTGACAGAATAGCCATATCAAAGCCGCAGGCATCTGCAGTCCTGATTATAGTACCTACATTGCCCGGGTCCTGCACTTCTTCCAGCATTACAATATTGAAAGATTTCTGCTTGATGAGCGAGGTCATATCATAATCTCTCTTCTTTCCTATGCCTATTACCCCTTGAGAGGTTCTTGTTTCACTTATGTCTAGAAATAACTTTTTTTCCATCCCATAAACCGGAATTTTTCTTTTGGTACAGGTATCAATAATATATTGTATATCCGGATTGTACAAAGCTTCATCATGATAAAATACGTGGCCAATATCCGCATTATATCTTATAGCCTCCTGTAAGAGCTTAATGCCTTCCAATAAATACTCCCCGGCTGCATCTCTATATTTCTTTAATTGTAAAGATTTAGCATGCTTAATCACTTTATTCTGACTGCTGGTTATAATTTTCACTGCAATTCACCTTTAATCAATTTTTTTCTCTAATTTCAGCAAATCTTCGTTGCTTCCTACAACGACGAGTATATCCCCTGCCTCGATAGTGTCCTGGGCCCTTGGAGAAACATTTATGCTTCCGTTGTCATTATTATTTTTAATCGCTAAAACGTTAATGCCATACTTTGCTCTCAGGTTCAGGTCTTTTAGGTTTTCTCCAATCCATGAGGGAAATACTTCGAATTCAAGGAGGCTATAATCCGGCGATAACTCAATTATATCGAGTATATTTGTAGCAATAAGATTGTGAGCTACCCTTATGCCCATATCTCTTTCGGGAAAGACGACCCTATCGGCGCCAAGCTTTTTTAATACCTTGGCATGTACCTCATTTTGAGCCTTTGCTACAATATATTTCAAGCCCATTTCTTTAAGCATTAAGGTAGTTATTATGCTTGACTGAATATCATCGCCTATTGCAACGACGCCGACATCAAAATTTCTTACCCCCAGGGAGCGTAGTACGCTTTCATCTGTGGCATCGGCAGCAATAGCGTGAGTGACCTTATCCGATATCTTCTGGATCAATTCTTCATCCATATCAACAGCCAACACCTCATGTCCTATATCATATAGTCGTTTTGCAAGAGCGCCGCCAAAACGCCCTATTCCGATAACAACAAATTGTTTCATTATTAACCTCCTTAGCCCACCAATATTTTATCTTCTGGGTACTTTAGATTGCTTTTATGCCTGGATGCTCTTTGAGCCAGTGCCACTACCAAAGTCAGAGGTCCTACTCTTCCTGAAAACATCGTTGCAGATACTATTAGTTTGCCAATAAGGGAAAGATTCGGACTATAATTTAAACTTAATCCAACGGTTCCAAAAGCAGAGGCAGATTCATACATAAGAGTAAGGAAATCCGCATTCTCAGCGATGGATAGAATCATAGTTACGCCTGTGACAATAAACAAGCCTGCAGCAGTAACAGCGAGAGCCCTATAAACAATGGTTTTGGAAATCCTTTTTTCAAAAACCTCCGCATCTTCGCGCCCTGTGATTACAGATACTACAGTGAGGAAAAGTATCCCTGCAGTAGTAGTTTTAATACCTCCGGCCGTTGAACATGGAGAACCTCCGATAAACATCAATATTATGGTCAAAAATTTAGATGATGAAGTAAAGGCGGCATTATCAATTGTATTAAAACCTGCAGTTCTTGGAGACACAGAGTGAAACAGAGAGGAAAGAATCTTTCCTGACAAAGGTAAGCCCCCCATCGTGGCAGGGTTATTATATTCAATCATAAACAAGAATAATGCTCCGACAGTGATTAAAAATCCGGTTACGCTCAAAACCACCTTGCTGTGAAGAGATAATCTTCCAAAGCTCCTGTTGTTATATATGTCCATCCAAACGGTAAATCCTAACCCGCCGATTATGATCAACAGCATTGTGGTAAAGTTGATGACAGCATTATTTACATATGGGCTAAAACTCTTAAATCCGCCTATCAAATCAAAACCGGCATTGCAGAAAGCTGAAACGGAATGAAAAAGCCCCATGATCATACCCTTCTTCATTCCGAACTCAGGAACAAAAACTGTAGAATACATCACGGCTCCTGCAGCTTCAATTGTAAAGGTGGCTATAATAATGCTTTTAGTCAGCCTGACCAAGCCTTCAAGCTCATCCAGGTTTAAGGCTTCCTGCATCATAATTCTTTCCCTTAGTGTTATTCTCCTCCCAACAAGCAGCGATAATAAAGTTGACATGGTCATGAAGCCCAGCCCGCCAATTTGTATTAATGCAATTATAATCACCTGGCCAAAAGGGGTCCAATGTGTAGCAGTATCTACGACAACCAAACCCGTCACACAAACAGCAGATGTGGCTGTAAAAAGAGCATTTATGAAGCCAACACTATTTCCATCTTTCGAAGCCATCGGTAGGTTTAAAAGAATAGCCCCGGACAATATTATAGCAGCAAAGCCTATGACTAAAATTTGTGACGGTGATGCGTTAATTGACTTTTTAAGAAAGCTCAACTTTATAATATCTTTCACCTCTTACAGACGTCTTTTATGCTCTGTAATAATATAATTCATAATACTCATAATAAATATTCCTAGGTCCTCAGTTTGTTAATAATTATATATATTTTAAACTTTTCCACTAAACATTTCAATCTTGATCCTATATGCCAAAATAAGATCAAAGTCTTAAAAATGAAAAAGACCTTTCGGTCTTTTATGCATTTATTTTTTCTTTAGCTATATCGATCAATTTGGCAAAGCCTGCTTCGTCATTAATCGCCATTTCAGAAAGCATCTTTCTATTTATCTCAATGCCTGAAAGCTTAAGTCCATTTATGAATTTGCTATAGGATAATCCATTGTTTCTAGCTGCTGCATTTATTCTTGCTATCCATAGCTTTCTGAAATCTCTCTTTCTGAGCTTTCTCCCTATATAAGCAAATCTTAATGCTCTGATAACCGTTTCATTGGCTATTCTATATTTTTTGCTTCTGGCACCTACATAACCCTTAGCCAGTTTCAATGTTTTTCTACGTTTTTTATGGGCATTTACCGCTCTTTTTACTCTTGCCATGTTAATGCTGCCTCCTTATGGAATTATTTATATGGTACTAATTTTCTGATAATCTTTGCCTCAGCTGGGCTGGCATAGCCTGTTTTTCTAAGATTCCTTCTTCTCTTCGAAGTTTTCTTAGTCAAAATATGTTGTTTAAAAGCCTTAGCTCTTTTTACTTTTCCTGATTTAGTAAAGCTGAATCTTTTTGCCGAAGCTCTATGGGTTTTCATTTTTGGCATTACAAAGTCCTCCCTTTTCTACTATTGTTTAGGCGCTAAAGTTAAAGAAAGATTTTTACCTTCCAGTTTTGCCGGTTTTTCAATAACACAATAATCCTTCAAAATTTCATAAAAACGTTCCAGGGCTTTTTCACCGTATGCTACATGGTCTACTTCCCTGCCTCTGAATCTTATGGTCACTTTAACCTTGTCACCATCGTGTAAAAACTTTTGAGCATTTTTTGCTTTTACATTAAGATCATGTTCCTCTATCTTTGGAGAAAATCTTATTTCTTTGATGTTAACAACTTTTTGGTTTTTGCGAGCTTCTTTTTCTCTCTTGCTCTGTTCAAAAGTAAATTTGCCATAGTCCATTATCTTGCATACCGGCGGTTTAGCCTGCGGAGCTATCTTAACAAGGTCTAATTCTCTTTCCGCGGCAATTTCAAGAGCTTGCCTGGAAGACATTATCCCAAGCTGTTCTCCATTAACATCAACTACTCTTACCTCTTTATCTCTTATATCTTCGTTGATTTGAACATCCTTATTGTTACTTATAGTTGATCACCTCCATAATATAATTGGGCAGGTAGAAAAATCCACCTGCCCATAATAATCAATAAACATGGACTATTTTACCTTACCAGCATCACTGTAAGGTGAGAAGCGGACCTTCTACTTAAATGCAAATCAAATGCAAAAGCTTATAATAATTAATTAAATCTTTTATATATTGACTAATATAGGATAGCATTATGCATTAAGATTGTCAACATATAAATTAAATTTTTACTAGAGCTTTTCTTTTTCTTTAGCATTCATATATTTCTGCCAAGCATGAAGTACCAGTGATAATGCAATTACTCCATAGGCTATAAATGACCTGAAGTATTCGCCCATTTGTGCATCTCCAAACAAATTCTTACCTGCTGCTGGTGATACGGAAAACAAAGTATGGAACAAAATTGTACCTAAGATAGCTTGACCTATTGTTGCTTTGGTAACAGTAGCACCTCCGATAACCAAAGCAGCTACGGCAAACCTTCCAACCTGTTCATGTGCTGTGTAGGTTTGTAATGTTCCTATATTTTGAAGGAAGATAATCTGTCCCCATGCAGCCAGCACTGTAGACATAATCATGGCAATAATTCTTGTCTTATCAACATTGATTCCTGCCACATCTGCTATATGTATATCCTGGCCCAATGCCCTGAAATTCTGGCCCAGCTTTGTTTTAAGAATAAACTGATTAAAGACACATAGCAATCCAATAAGTATAAATGTAAAGACCGGTATCTTGACACCCATAATAGGAATATTGATTATATTATCCAAAGAGTTCTGAATAATATCTAACTCCAAGGCATTCTTTAATCCAATACCCCCCGGAAGTATTATTTGAGGATTGTTTACCGGTATGATAGTGCCCATAAATAGTAAGAACACCAATTGATATAAACCATTTGAGAAAAATCCCATAATTATTCCTGTGATCATTTCACGGCCTTTGGTCTTGTTCAAGATCTTACCTACTCCGTAACCGAAAAGAACGGCAAAAGGAGTAGCAAATGCAACCGCGGCAAGAAGCCCCAGTACGCCACCAATATTCATTATTATAATAAAAATAAGCCCTATCTGTCCGGCAATTGCCCCAACCACTATAGCAAAGTTAAGGCCCATCCCGGCCAGCACAGGAATTATCAGTGCAATTACCAGGAATAGATTCCTATTTAACCTTAGAATTACATCTGAAATAATATATTTTAAAGAGAGTTTAGATAAAACAGCACCCGCAATACATACTACTGCAAATAATAGTGGAACTGAATACTTGGACATAGCTGCCAATAGACTGAACTTATTTGCTTTTTTGCTGGCAATTTTAAATTCAGTATTCATTCTATTCGCCACCTCCTGCTTTCGTTAGAGCATATAATATAACTCCATTCTGGACAATAATTCTTACTACCTCAGACAAGCTGCCTATAGGTAACAAACCGTTAATAACCGGCAGCGATATTGCCAATAATGACTGAAAAATGATGACTCCTGATATAACATTTCCTATGCTTGCCTTTTTAATGCTTGCACCGCCTATCAGTATAGCAGAAATAGCCAAAAACGGCATATTTAACGGAGCAGTATATAATTGGATAAATCCATAGCTCTGGCCGTATACCAGTATGCCTACGGCTCCTAAAACCATAGATAATATTGTACCGATAGTTCTCTGTCTATCCACATTAATACCGGAAGCTTCGGCAAATTTCGGATTATCTCCTGCCGCCACCATGGCTGCTCCTGTCTTAGATCTTAGGAATAACCACATAAAAAAGCAACATAGCCCAAAGAACAAAATAGTTCCTATCGGTATAACTTGACCCATTATTTTTATGTTTCCAAGTTCATCCAATACTTTACCATATCTGTTTGTAAGAGAAATAGTAGATCTAAGTCCTTTTCCTCCTATAGCCCATATCATTTCAGGATTTTTAAAAGGTATGATCAACCAACCGATACACATAAGAGATACAACAGAGTATCCCATATAAGTGCCTACAGTCATTTCGTCACCCTTTACTCTATTTAGGATTATTGAATAGATCAATCCGGCAATAACTGAGATGGGAATTGCAATGAGTATTGCAGTCATAAAAGCAGACATACCTGTCATATTTAATTCTATTGATACACAGCCCGCTAATGCACCGCAAATCATTCCTATAGACAATGCAAAATTAGGTCCGGTTCCGGACACAATACACGGCACCATTGCCAATACTAATATGCTATTTTGCCCAATCCTTATCAATGCAGTACAGATCAACCCAAATATATCTTGCTTCAAAAAAAACGCTGTTATCAAAAGAAGTATTAAAAAAAGCGTACAATAGACTTTAGGATGTCCAAATCTTTCGATAGAATTCTTCCATAAATTCTTCATCTATATTACCTCCTTTGCATGCGCGCTAGGCTTGCCTGCCATCATGAGGCCAAAATCCACATCTGAGTCCTGAGGATCTAATATACCTTGCAGCTTTCCATCATATATCAATGCTATCCTATCGCATATCGATCTTAATTCGCCCAATTCACTTGAAGTCATTACTATTGTCATCCCCTGCTCTTCATTCAACTTAATCAATAAATCCAAAACCAGCTTCTTTGCACCGATATCTATACCTCTTGTAGGCTCCGATACAAACAATATCTCAGGTTCCAATGTCAAAGCCCTGGCAATGCAGACCTTTTGCTGGTTTCCACCGCTCAAGCGTCTTGTATACTGCGTAGGCCCTGTACATCTTATATCAAGATCCTTAATATACTTATTTGTATGTCTTCTTATCTTCTTTTCATCCATCATCTTAAATGCTTTTATTCCTAATAATGGCTTCAAAAAGCCATCCTTTATCTGCATGCTTGTCATTACAATATTCATTTCTATAGAAGTATCCAGAAGCAATCCAACACCCCTTCTATCCTCCGAAACAAAAGCAAGCTTATTTTCTATAGATTTCCTGGGGTTGTTCAGCTCAATAAGCTGTCTATTTTTGTAAACTTCTCCCGTTGACCTGTATAATCCCATAATTCCATTGGCCAAGCCTATTTTCCCCTGCCCCGCCAATCCGCCGATTCCCAGTATCTCACCTCTTCTTATATCCAGGCTTACCCCTTTTACGCTTTCTCCGGGCATATATACATAAAGATCCTTTATGGACATAATAGCATCTTCACTGTCACTTGAGTTTCTGTTATTTGTTCTCTCAATTCTTTCTATCTTTCGGCCGACCATTAGCTGAGCAATCTTCTCCATAGTCGTATCTTCCTTAGCCATTGAAGCTACCTGCTCACCATCGCGAAGAATTGAAATGGTGTCTGCAACCGCAATGACCTCGTCAAGCCTATGAGTAATAAATAATATGCCAATACCTTTTGCCGCAAGCCTTTTCATAGCTTTCAGAAGCTTCTCCGCTTCACTTTCCGCCAGTACAGCCGTGGGCTCATCAAATACCAGCAGCTTAATATTCTCTTTGTCGATCTCTCTTGCAATTTCTACAAACTGCATATAGCCTACCGGCAGTCCTGCAATGGGCAGCCAATCATCTACAGTCATTCCTAACTCCTTCAATGCTTTGCGAGCATCTTTTCTCATGGCTTCTATATCCAATGTTTTCAACATCGGGCTTATAAGTTTGCTTACAGGGTTCGCCTTAAGTATCTCACGATTTAACTTTATATTCTCCGTAATCGTAAAACCCGGCATCAGCATGAACTCTTGGTGCACCATACCTATACCTAATTCTATAGCATCATTGGGTGATTTAATGTCAATCTCTTTTCCATCCAGTAAAACCTTGCCTTTATAGCCGCCCGTATTCTTTATTACAGGCATGCCGAAAATAATATTCATAAGGGTAGACTTTCCGGCACCGTTTTCACCTACAATGGCATGTATCTCCCCGGCTTTTACTTTCAAATTTATACCTTTTAGGACATTGTTTCCAAAATACTCTTTTTCTATATTTCTTAGTTCAAGAACATACTGTGCTTTATTTGTATCCTCCATTTATTTCCTCCTCCCTTCAAATCAGCAATGATCAATATCTTTAATAAATATGTATAAATGGATATCATATAAGGTTGCCGTTTAAGCGGCAACCTTATATGATATTAAGCTGAATTCATACTACCTGTAGGATTTAGATTTTTTTAGAATGTTATATAATCAGCAAGCACTAGATAGAAATTTTCTTGAACTACTGTTTTATTATCTTTATCTGCTGTTTTGTAGTTATCAAAGTAAATCTTATAGCCCTCTGATACCTCATCAAAGCATTTATGCAATGCCTCCGGATCATTTCTATCTTTCAATTGCCCTTCACAATACATTCTGCCATATTCAACAAAAGCTGCAGTAGAAACCATTGCTAGCGGGAAAGCATAGGATGAGAACCTTCCCGAAACACCGGCTTCAGCCAGCTTTGCTTTAATCTGTCCGACCATGTATTCGGAGTCTCCGCTATGCCCTTCAACTGATATGCCCAACGCACCAGGATAGCCATGGAATGGGCTGGGGCAGCATTGCTGAGCATTTATGGCCCCTTGTTCAACACATGACTTTATTAAAGGCTCCTGCATGCCGCAGTTTGTGCTGAAGAAATTGGTATCCTTGCCGTATTCGGCAACCTTTCTCGGAACATCTTCCAATATAAATTGCTGTGCTCCTGTAATGCCAGCATCACCTGCCGGGTCCGGAGCTGTGGCGTCAACAAACTTTATTCCCAGTCTTTCGCACTCGGATACTATTATCTCTCTCCTCTGTACAATAAGCGGATAAGACATATGTCTTGGAAAAGAGTAATGTATAAATGTCTTTGCTCCAAGCTTCTTTGCTTGCTCAACGATTTTATACCCCTGTGCTACTTCATCTCCATTAATAACGACATCGGCTTTAGCCGCAATGATATCCGTTTCACCGGGTTGATAAGCTAAAATTAAAACATCCGGCCTAGCCTCTCTAACCTTTTCAAATGCTGCCGCAGCGCCTTGAACTGCTTGGTTCATGATCAGAACTTTGACATCGGGATCTGATACCAAACCAACTGCATTAGAAATAAGTGTCTCCTGCTCTGTTGTGAATGAATCCGGATAAGTCTGCGAGACAATTATACTTGGATACTTCTTGGCTGCAGCTTCCATGGATCTGAACTCTTCTTCGTTCTGAGATACTGTTCCTGTGTAAATAGCAATTTTGTATTTCGGTGCTGCAGCAGCTTCCCCTGAGCTTGCAGCTTGTTCTGCCCCGCCGTTTGCAGGTTCTGCCGGTTTGGCGCATCCGACAATACTAAGTACCATCACAATGGTCAGTACTAAAGCTAATACCTTTTTCAATAGATTCCCCTCCATTTAAACATTTTCTATTAGTCTGAAAAGCATTGCTTTTCAGATGCTAATCATTATAAATATATGCTCATGAATCATATAAAAAGCTATCTTTTCGGAACAAAAAATACAAAAGGAAATTCATTCATTAATATATATTTGTAATTTCGTTAATTATCAGTGTATTCCTATTTTTATAACATATTTCTCTGAAGTTTTTGGAAGTAAAACATATGCTTTTAACACTGAATGAAGTCTCGTTCAATAAAATGGAGGTTTGAAGAAGAGTTTCTTATTGATAGATATAAAAAATCAGAATGGAGCTGTCGAAGGACACATTCTTAACACATCTGCATCCTGCAGCAGCTCCATAATTTAATTTATAGTAGATTGTATTTATTCTTAGGCCTGCCTATTTGTCCATAGATGGGAACAATCTCAATCTTTTTTTCCTCAATCATATATGATATATATCTGTGTACAGTCTGATATGCCAGGTTAAGGCCGCTGGTTATATCATCAATTGTAAGCCCTCTATCCTGCTCTTTGAAGTAATCATATATAATATTTAATGTGGCAGGGCTTATTCCTTTGTCAATATATATCTGATGCACTTCTTTAGTAAGTTGTTTTTGTATTTCATTAATTCTAAGATTTATTTTTATCCTTGAAATCAAATCAGGGGATTTAATCGGTTTTATGGCAAAATCGGTTGCACCTGCAGCAATTAATCTTTCTGATGTCTCCTGATTTTCATCAACAGTCAGTATCAGGATTGATACTGCGTTGTCCGTTTCACGGATTTTCTTTACCGTAGTCAGTCCATCCCAGTCAGCCATATGATAATCCACTATAACCAGATTAGGCTTATATATTTTATACAGTTTATACCCTTTCCTGCCGCCTGATGCCGTAACAGCGTCCCACCCCCCATATATACATATTTCTTTCAGAGTATAAAGAATATCAGCTTCATCGTCTATTATTAAGACTCTAGGCACATTTTCTCTTTTCAACAAAATCACCTCAATTCTAAATATTCATAGGCTTGTATGCCGACCTTTCGTAAAATTTAAAGGAAGGCAGGAAGATAGCAACTGTTGTTCCTATGTCCACCTGACTATGAATTTCTATTCTTCCCCCATTGTCCTCAAAGATACTTTTGGCAAACGGGAGGCCTAAGCCTGAAGTATCGTTTGTCGAGTAGCCTATCTCCCATACCCGATCAAGCTCTGACTCCTTTATGCCTATACCGTTATCTTGAATGCTTATATTAATTCCTTCTTCCGCTTGCTTTACGTCCATGTTTATTATTTTATAGGGATGCTTGCATGGTACGAAAATTGCATTTTCCAATATATTAAT
Organism: Lutispora sp. QWL-02; assembly: GCF_058315355.1. Lineage (NCBI taxonomy): Bacteria > Bacillati > Bacillota > Clostridia > Lutisporales > Lutisporaceae > Lutispora > Lutispora sp. QWL-02. The sequence goes on along the minus strand of NZ_CM177762.1, from coordinate 2,531,681 downwards.
AACTGCTCTGGCAATCAAAATCTTATTTATATATACATCTGAAAGCTCATCGTCAACACTGATTGTAAATCTTATTTCTTCGTCCTCTAAAGGCAGCTGTGCTCTTATATAACTTATCAGTTCTTCAGTCTTCAATCTCTGGCGGGAATCCTCATAAAGAAAACTGGATATCATTTCACTCATCTTTGTTACCGAACTTTCAATGCGTTCGCTGTACTCTTTCAGCTTTACGCTACTGCTTTTCGAAAGTATTAGAGAGTTCAAGCCTCTGATCGTTACCAATGGCGTCTTTAAATCATGCACTAAAGACTTCACCTCTTTATATACCCGGTTTTCTAAAGCCTTGGCTCTCATATTTCTAATTTCGCTTTCTTTTTCGTAATTTTCCCTCATAATGCGTATATTCTTTGAGCTGATAATAAAGAGAGTAGCAGTTATAAAAGCGGATATGATAAAGGGCAGAAAAAATGCAAATCCGGAAAAATTCAAGACTGCAGCAGCATTCAGGTATATGCCTGTTATCTTGATGCTATAAGGAATATCGCTTTGTCCAAAAAGATATATTGAAAAAAAAGGCATAATATTTAACCAGTTGAAAGCAAAAAAAAACTGTATAGAAACTATAAAAACCTGGATGAAACTATTTGTTTCTCCAAATAATTTCTCAAAAAGCATTAATATTATAAAAAGAGCCATTATTGTTGACACAGGTTCCCAGGATATTTCGAATATTAGAGAATCCATCCAATGTAAAACAATAACGGCAATCGAGGATACAAGAAATTTATCAAAAGCGGTTAAGCAGTATCTGAGTTTTGAATGAAATATTACCAGCATGATTCCCATAAAAATAAATGTGCTTTGGATTGCATTCAGAAAATTAGCTTTAGCCGATCCAAGGATGAGATGACCGCTGTCTCCTGTATTGATGGCATCCCGTATCTTTATGATTATATTAAACCAGACTTGCTCTGTATAGACAGGGAAAAGTAAGCCGAGGCAAATAAGTAAAAAACCCGCAGTCAGGAATAGCCTGGCATGCTTAATCTCACTGACCTTTATTCCGCTATTTATCATAATACTACCACTTCCATTCGCTTTTTATAGGTCGCTTTTTATAGGGAATAATTGTTGATTACCGGAAGACAGAAGCAAAGGGTTCTATGATATCATTTACCTTGTCAACCAGAGTCAACGGGATATCTTCATCTTTTGTAAGCTCAATCAAAATGCTCTCCTCGCCTGATTTGCGCAAGCCTATGAAATAATCTGTTCCGGAACCTATAAGCCTTATCATCTGTTCAGTTCTGTTGTCGAGCTGCCCTCCGCCCATTACTATGGTAAGAACTTTTAAATCTTCATTTTTTGCCTTCTCCAGAAGTTTATCAATACGCTCTATTTCTTCTTCATAGCTTATATTCTGAAGCTTCATGCCTAACGAGCTATATCCTATAACAAATACTATCGTATTAACCTCTTTTAAATCTGTGTCTCTAGCCTGAGGCATAAAAAAGCTTCGAAGCATTAATTGATTTGATATGTCGTGAATTATGTATGAGTCCGTGCTTTGTCCTGCAGAAATAATAGCAATGGGAGTCTTTGCTATCGGACGAGGCAGACCTGGAAGTGTGAATATTTTTGTATTATTTTTATCTTTCAATGGCATATTTATGATTATTGATGCAAAAAGTGCGGCGAATAACACAACCCGAAGAAACTTTCTTTTCATTTCCTAAACTCCAACCTTTTCACTATTCTGAAGCAAGCTCGACATTCTCTAATGACTCTATACCTGTCATGCTGGGTACATATCCCCTAACCGACAATCGTGATGCCATCACTGGCATAGTGTGTACCAAAGGAACTGAAGGAGCTTCATAATTCACTATTTCCTGTAAGCTTCTATATAGGCTCCTTCTAAAAACCATATTTGTGGTTTCTCTTGCCTGTATTAACAATTGATCAGCTTCTTTGCTTTTATATAAAGAGTAATTAGCGGCAAATCCCGGCTTTGCATTCTCCGATGCAAACATAGTATATAAGAAATTATCCGGATCGGCATAATCGCCTGTCCAACCGATAAGTGCAATTTCATGTTCTCCGTTGCGTATCCTTGTCAAGTATTCATCCCAGTTAAACACTTTTATTTCTGCGTAGATGCCGACTTGCTTCAAACTTTCCTTTACAAACTCTGCTACTTGCAAAGGCTTTGGGAAGTAGTCACGGGCCGCATCCATCACCCATAATGTGGTTTTGAAACCGTTAGGAAACCCTGCCTCCTGCATAAGCTTTCGGGATTTATCCGGGTCATATTCGTAAGTCTTCAAATTGTTATTGTAGCCCCAAAGAGAAGGTGGAATATAGGTTGCTGCCGGTTTAGCAAAATTATCAAATACATCGTTAACAAGCTTTTCCTTGTCTATTGCATGATTGATGGCAACTCTTACATCTCGCTTATTAAAAGGAAATCTTTCATTGTTCATCGCTATATAGCCTACATTGAAGCTGGGCCTCAAGTATAAATGCAAATTTGGATCGTATTTGACTTCTGCGATATCAACCGGACTCAGATAATCCGCAATGTGGATTGAACCCTGCTTCAGTTCCTCCAATCTGTCTTTGTTTCCCGGAATAATCCTGAACTCTATTTCTTTAACTTTAGCCCTTCCGTTCCAATACTTATCATTTCTTTCAAGAATGATACTCTTATTGTGCTCCCAGCTTTTTAAAAGGAAAGGGCCTGTACCAACCGGATGTTTGAATAAATCCTCATTATGCTCCTTTATAGCCTCAGGGCCGGCTATTCCAAATGCCGGCATGGCCAATGCATTTAAAAATGGTGCATATGGTTTGTTAAGCTTTATTTCTAACGAATGATTTGAAAGTGCTTTTACACTATCTACAAATCCGGGGAAACCGCCAAAAACTGTATTCCAATAACTGAATTTACCGTTATGATAGGGATTATCTTTATCCATCCATCTATGAAAGTTAAAGCAAACAGCACTGGCATTGAAATCAGTTCCATCATGAAAACGTATTCCCTCGCGCAGCTTAAATACCCAGGTCAATCCATCTTCACTGGAATTCCAGCTCTCAGCGAGACATGGTATGATCCTGCCTTCATTCTTTTCATATTTTACCAAAGTCTCAAATATATTTACTGTTACCTTAAAGGAATTCATTTCTGTTGTGCTTGCAGGATCCAAGGTCACTGAATCATTGGCACGTCCAATGATCAACCTTTGATTTGTATTATTTGTACTGCCTGCTGTATTCACAATCGGAGCTTTTTTTACGGGTGCATAGTTAAATAATGCAAATATGACTGCTATAATAATAGCAATAGATGCAGGAAGCATTAGAGATGAGTTGTTATCTCTATCCAAATCTTCACCCCCCGTAAAAAATCTTACCTGTTATCCTTCAATAAGTTATTAGCTCCTTAGAAATGTCTGTAATATGATTTTAGCCTAAAAGTATGTAAAAATCAAAATATTCTTTATATTATTACTGCTTCGACATAAAATAAGCAAGTAAAACATTTTCATGTCCTACTTGCTTATAAATGCAGCTAAAAATTTTAACTCATATCTATTTGTTTATCTTACCGGCTATTTCATTTTGTATATGAGATATGAAATCTTGAAGCTTCATCGCACCTTTGTCTCCTTCTTTCCTGTCCCTCACGGAAACACTGCCGCCTTCTACTTCCTTATCTCCTAAAATCAGCATATAAGGCACCTTTTTAAGCTGAGCTTCTCTGATCTTATATCCCACCTTCTCACTCCTAAGGTCCGATTCAACCCTTATATCCAATTCATTTAATCTTCCTGCAATTTCCTTTGCATAGTCATACTGCCTTTCAGATACAGGTATCACGGTCACTTGAGTAGGTGCTATCCAGACCGGGAATGCTCCTGCAAAATGCTCAGTCAATATGGCAATGAATCTTTCTATGCTGCCGAATATTACTCTGTGAATCATAACTGGCCTGTGCTTCTCTCCATCTGCTCCTACATAAGTGATATCAAATCTCTCCGGCATCTGGAAATCCAATTGAATTGTACCGCACTGCCAAGTACGGCCGATGCAGTCCTGAAGATGAAAATCAATTTTTGGCCCATAGAATGCGCCGTCTCCTTCATTTATCTTATACTGCCGTCCTATGGAGTCCAAAGCATCCTTCAAAGCATTTGTAGCTGCTTCCCAATCTTCATCAGATCCCATGGAGTTCTCAGGCCTTGTTGACAGCTCAACGAAATATTTAAAGCCAAACAAGCTGTAGAATTGATCCACCATTTTGATAACTCCCAATATTTCATCCTTTATCTGCGAGGGCATCATGAAAATATGTGCATCATCCTGAGTAAAGCACCTTACCCTCATCAAGCCGTGAAGGGCTCCCGAAAGCTCATGCCTGTGAACCAGTCCCAGCTCACCCATTCTTATGGGCAGTTCTCTGTAGCTGTGAAGGTCTCTTTTGTACATCAAAAGTCCTCCTGGGCAGTTCATGGGCTTTACTGCATAATCTCCTTCATCTATTTTTGTAAAGTACATGTTTTCCTTGTAATGATCCCAATGGCCTGATCTGTGCCATAGCTCTTCGCTCAATATTATAGGAGTTTTGATTTCCTCATATCCGTTTTTCTTATGCTCTTTCCTCCAGAAATCCTCCAGTACATTTCTTATTACCATTCCCTTTGGATGGAAGAATGGGAATCCAGGGCCTTCTTCCAGGATGCTGAACAAATCCAACTCCTTGCCTAACTTCCTGTGATCTCTCCTCTTTGCCTCTTCAAGCATATTAAGGTGTTCATCAAGCTGGCTCTTCTTAACGAAAGAAGTTCCATATATCCTTTGAAGCATTTTATTTTTCTCGCTTCCGCGCCAATATGCACCTGCAACACTCAACAGCTTAAAGGCCTTTATTTTGCCTGTTGACGGAACATGAGGCCCTGCGCAAAGATCTACAAATTCGCCTTGCTTATAGAATGAAATAATTTCATCCTCCGGCAAATCCTTGATCAATTCTACCTTGTAGTTTTCGCCTTTCTCTTCCATAAGCTTTATAGCTTCTTCCCGAGGGAGTTCAAATCTCTCCAGCTTATAGTCTTCCTTGACTATGTTTGCCATTTCTTTTTCGATGAGTTCCAGTTCTGCTTCGGTAAATGTTTTCTCCGAATCAAAATCATAATAGAAGCCGTTGTCTATGGCAGGCCCTATTGCAAGCTTTACATCCGGATATAGTCTTTTTACTGCCTGTGCCAACACGTGAGAAGAAGTGTGTCTCAGGGGAAGCCTTCCATCCTCATCATCAAAAGTCAAAACCTCCAATGCAGAGTCTTGTTCTACCGGTTTGCTAAGCTCAACCACTTCACCGTTGACCTTTGCCGCAAGCGCAGCTTTAAGAAGTCCGCTTCCTATTGAAGCAACAATGTCTAGAACCTTGATTCCCTTTTCATATTCTCTTACTGAACCGTCCTTTAAAGTAATCTTTATCATAACTTTCCCTCCTGTTTTACTATTGATTTACAAAAAAACAAAAACTCTCGTCCCCTAAGGGGCGAGAGAAAACCGCGGTTCCACCCTAATTGCAACTCATAGATTATAACGTGATCATCGGATAAGCCTACTGATTTCAGCTCTCTGCTCCAAGGTGGTATTCAAACATTCTTGCCAAGAAATGCTTTCAGCCTATGACATTTCTTCTCTAATGGCAGCAATTGTTTTACTTGTCCTCTTCAATGCATTTAATTATTGATATAATTTTAATGCCATTGTTTTAATATGTCAATACTAAATAAATATAAATAATAATATTCCTTGCAATAAACCTATTATTGCTCCTAAAACTCCTCCTAATACTTCAATATGCTTCAACTCTCTTTGAGCAATTTTTAATGTAATTTCTTCAATCTTTATCAGATCGAATGCGTTTATTTTTTCCTCGATCATTTCGCCAATTTTAATTTCACTAGAAGCCTTTTCATATATTTCATTGATTAAACCCGCCATAATATTTGGAGCTTCTCGATCTATCTGTTCTTCTATATATTGAAGAACTGCATTTTTTATTATTTGAGGAACTAAAGAAGGCATCTTTTCATAAATGTTTCTAGAAATTTTATCCTTAACTATTATAATAATCCTATCGGTATTATTGTCGTTTACAAGCTTTTCAAATATTTCCTTAAAGTTTATCAGTTCCAGCTCCACCGTCTGCCCTATGCTAGCCGCCATCTCAGACCTGCGCTTAGGCAGCAAGCCTTGTATTTCTATGCCTAATATCGGTATATTTATAGGGTTTAAAGGTCTGAACAACATCTTTATTGCTAATACATTGGTTACCCAACCGATAGCTCCGCCGATAAACACAGAAAATAAGATTTTATAGATCATTTTCTTCACCCGTTTACATCAATAGTTTAATACTATTGATTATAACATAAACAGGTTACATAATACATTAATTTAATTCTTTGTTTGTTTTAAACATACTGCACAAGTCGCATCCTTTACAGCTGTCTATTCTATCATAAAATACATTGCTTATTGTCCTGAACAGCTCCTTGTTTTTAAAGCCCTCGCAATTATGAATAACTACTCTGTTGGGTGCAATTGTTATAAGAGTGCTGATGAGGAGATCATCAACACTTATGTCGCTGTCGCTGAGTTCTAAGCTCAGTTCTTCAAAGCAGTCATAATCAATGAGTTTTTTTTCGCTATCCATAAGGATATAACCTCTATTTTCTGAAGGCATTACATGAACCGTGCTGATCTTGCATTCTTGTATTTCTACAAAATATCTGAGCAGCTTTATAAATTCATTATACTCTCTCTCAGTAATATAACTCTCTACTGCTTTCTCCACAATACTGCTTAAATCTTTAATATAATCATTTAATCTGAAATTGACAAATCCGTCAATTATTATTATATTCTCTGCATTAAGATAATTTAATATCTTTCTTATAATTCTTGTTCGCCTCGTTTGTCCATAAAATCCTTCTTTACATCTGTCTTCGGCCTCAAGAATCTTGATGGAAGATTCATATATTTGATTCCTTTCGTATTCGCTCAGATATAGATAATATTCTTTTATTATCTTTTTTAATATCTTTGATTCATAATTATTTATAATAACATCACATAAAATTTCAGCCAGCAAATACTTAAGGTCTTCACAGGACCTGGGCTCTTTAAGCTTTGCCATAAATCCTTCTTTCAATCCGCATCTTATGAAGACCGTATCTCCGGCTATATATTCTTCATGCGTTATATTCATATCTTCTCTCTTAATGGATTCCAGCTCTGAATATATATGATTTTTTATCTTTTCATCATTATTTTTAACGGCAATTGTTGTTAAGTACATCTGCTCAACTCCTTCCTGTAAGTATTATTTGTGTTACAGTAACAATTATTCAATTATCATATAAGCTTAAAGCCCTTAAAAATCAATAGCTTATAGGCATTATAGAGCCAATGTCCATGATTTTCTTGCTGCTGAGTATTTTGATATCAATGCCTTTTAAAGCTATAAACTCCATAATTTTATTAAAATCTTTTATTCCTTTTATCGTTCCGGAAACTGCAATGCATTTTTTTGATATGAGGCCTGACGCGCCGCCTATAAATCCATAGTCAAGCCCGATAATATCAATATCTCCGGGATTTATAACTAAAACATCGATCCCGTAATTCTCCATAACTCGTGCAACTCCATGATCATGTGTAATTGCAGAGAATTCATCGATAACACATACCGAGCATTTTGTATATCCTTGCTTCACATGAACTAACTTTATATCCAATTTTTCATAAAAATTTCTTATTTGTACATCCGTATATCTTGTATTGTGGAAAGCCAATTTCCCTATTCTTAATACATTATATGCTATGTTTTGGGGATAGTTTCTTTGAAGCCATGCAGCACCTTTTGTCAATGCAAATCCTTTTTTTAAAAGCTTTGGTGCAAGCTTATCATATATATTCGGTGCAATGACCATGGCGTTGTCCCCTATATGATGGACAAGCATGTCAGGGTGCCCGTTTATTGCCTCATATAGTTCATTGCAGCAATCTGTCCTTATAGCCTCGATCCCCAGCCTTGACAATGAGGATATGATCTCGTCATCGGCTCTATAATCCAACAGAACTGTCTTTATATTATATTCGGGTGTATTTGGCGTTTTAAGATACTTTTCCATACTGATCTCCATATATTGATTTTATATTTTAGCAGTTCTGTTATCATAACTGATAACGATTACAGTAAAATCATATTTATATTGAAAAACAAAAAAACGCTTCCATAAGAAGCATTTTACTTGCTGCAAATATATTTTTGGAGGCGACACCCGGATTTGAACCGGGGGTAAAGGATTTGCAGTCCTCTGCCTTACCACTTGGCTATGTCGCCTAATGGAGCGGGTGACGAGATTCGAACTCGCGACTTTCACCTTGGCAAGGTGACACTCTACCACTGAGTTACACCCGCATATGCTAAAAATGGTGCCTTGGGGCGGAATCGAACCACCGACACGAGGATTTTCAGTCCTCTGCTCTACCGACTGAGCTACCAAGGCTCTAATGGCGACCCAGAACGGGCTCGAACCGTCGACCTCCAGCGTGACAGGCTGGCATTCTAACCAACTGAACTACTGGGCCATTTGATGGTGGGCACAATAGGGCTCGAACCTATGACCCTCTGCTTGTAAGGCAGATGCTCTCCCAGCTGAGCTATGCGCCCATCATGTCTGACGACAAGATTTAGTATACATCATAGAGAGTTCAAAGTCAAGGTGAAAAAATGAAAAATTCATCAAAATAACTATATCATTGTGTGGCCTTTTTCAAAATATCTTGCAGTTCTTCCTTATTGAATAAATACTTTTTGTTGCAAAAATGGCATATCAATTCTGCTTTGCCCTGTTCTGCAATTATTTCGCTGATATCTTTTTTACCTATGCTGATCAATGCTTTTTCCAATCTGTTCCTATTGCAATTGCATCTATAGCTAACTTCTCGTGTTTCATGTATTCTGTATTCGACACCTTTCATTATCTCTTTGATTAGTCCCTGGGCCCCATTTAGGGGTATAACCTCAGTAACAGATTTAATATTTTTAGCATTTTGCTCTATTAACTCAATAATATCCTCTGCAGCGCCAGGCATTACCTGAACAATGAAGCCTCCAGCAGAATCAACTTTACCATCTCTTGCAACCCTTACTCCTAATGCCACGGCAGTCGGAACCTGTTCCGAAGTTGCAAAGTAAGAAGCCACATCTTCTGCTATTTCACCGTTTACAATCGGTACTTGCCCCACATAAGGCTCCTTTAATCCTAAATCCTTGATCACAGTAAATAATCCGTTTTTACCTATAGCGCCCCCTACATCAAGCTTTCCGACTTCATTCAACGGCAGATCTACAAAGGGATTTCCTATATAACCCCTTACATCTCCTGTTTTATCGGACACTACAATAATATTGCCTGCAGGGCCCTTTCCGTTTATTTGTAAAGTTATTTTATCATTTTCTGACTTTACCATAGTTCCCATCATGCTGCCTGCAGTCAACATTCTCCCGAGAGCCGCAGTTGTTACAGGATAGGTATTATGTATCAGCCTGGCTTCTTCAACAATATTTATCGTTGTACATGCCCAAAATCTTATGCTGCCATCATTACTAGTTCCTCTTAGTATAATATCTTTCATTTTTCCTCCCATATATTATTATTTTTACGTCTTTAACTAATATTACAGCCAAGCCGGGTATCTTTATTTTTTTGATATAAAAAACACCCTTTCACTCTCTTCATGGGCTTTAAAAAAAGTAAATTCATCCAGAGTCTCCAAAACATTAAATCCGCATTTGAATAAATTATCGCAAACCTCTTTATTCTTATAAGCCCTTTGAACATGCACTTCTTCTATTCTATTATATAGTTTGTCTTCAGGAATAAAAAAATTCAATACCATAGTTAAAGTAGAAGATGCTGCATCAAATTCGTTTTCCCATGAGTAAAATATCCCGTCTTTTTCTTCAACAAAAGTATTGTTGCCTATGATGCGACTTAATTTATAATAGCTGCTGATGTCAAATATAAATATTCCTCCGCCATTCAGAAGCTGATAAGCTCTTTGAAAAGTGCTTAGCAGCTCATCTTCTTCAAGGACATAATTAATACCGTCACAGGCGCATATAATAGCATCAAAACTTCCAGTCAGGTTCAAATTTTTTATATCTTGCTTGATAAATTTAATCTTTTCGCCCTGCATTCTTGATTTGTTCTCAGCGACCGATAACATCTGTTCTGATATATCGATTCCCCAAATATCATAGCCCAGTTTTGCCATTGGTATAGTTATGTTTCCGGTGCCGCATGCCAGATCCAGCACACTTTTAGGCTGTACATTAATATATTTAAAAATATTCATCACATAGCTAACCCATTTTTCATAGTCCACATCATCCATCAAGATGTCATAAATATTAGCGAAACCTTCATATTGAGTCATTTCTGAATTCTTCCTTATCTTTTAAATGTATAATAAGAAACGGTACTTTTGCGTTTTCTCTTTCTTCTTCCAAAAAAATATCCCAGCAAAAAAGCGGCAACTATCACAATAAGCGAAGTATATTTAAATGCCTTAATTTTATAAATAATATTCTCTAACTTCAGATGCTTAATAGTTTTTGCAACTACGCTGTCTTCCTTAACCTTATTAGGACTTGAGTCGCCTCTATTTGTGATACTCCCATCATCCTCATAACTGTTGCCGTCACCCTGCATCCACTTGCCTATATATTCATTATCGGTATACGCTTGAGCCTGAAGCGATTTCATTATTGCAAGCAGCTGAGCATCCTGGACCTTTCCCTGCAATATCCTATCTGCATCGTATAAAATCTTATATTTCAATCTATTTGGATATAGTTTTTCAAAATCCAAACCTTTTAAGAACTCAAAATATTTTTCAAAATTTGCTTGCTTTCTATATGCTTCCGCTTTTACATATTGGATTTGGACTGTACTAAAAGCAGGATCTCCTGGGTTTTTAATATATTCATCACATAAAGTATTCACTGTGTCATATTCTTTTTTTCTAAATGAAGCTGCAATATTTTTTAATTTTTTATCAGAGCCGAAATCCAATCTGTCTATAGATAGTTTATCCAGCAATTCATAATCTAAGCCAAGTATTTCACTGTCCTTATTCATCTCCATCAATAGATGATTGTTGCTGCCAAATATCGCTTTGTCTGAAATAATGCCGGTACTGTCCAAAATATTATACGGAAAAAAATCCCTCAAAGATAACGCAATCGTTGAAGCCTCGGAATCCATCAGGTTTTTATTTCTGTTATACCTGATGCTGTACACCCCTTTGCTGTCATTAATAAGTTTAGCTTCATATCTGATATTGAGGTTTCTTGTTTCTCCGCCCTTTAACCATAAGCTGATTGTATGCCATTTTGCTGCCTTCGGTAATGATTCTGAAGGATATTTATCTTCAATATAACTCCCGCTTCTATTATAATGCTTAATCGAACTGCCTCTATCTGTTATCTGAATATTTTCTAAATTATTCGAAGGCAATCCCAATATAACTTCTATAGTCTTATCAGTCTTATTCTTAACAATATATTCGCCATTATAAATCAGCTTGTCCTCAATAATTTCAATAGTTGAGTTCTGCCCTACCAACTGTGAATCATAGGTGTTCAACACCTCTAAATCGTATCCATCCCAAACATTTTGTCCATTTTCTGCTGATGCGACTGAGAATGGCACAAAAAATACTATGGTGAATAATATGAATATCATAATGATAGGCTTTACTCTCAAAATTCTCCCCCCTCCATATAAATAAGTTTTTACTATATTTGATTTTACAATAATAATCAATAATTTACAATTGACCATAAGAATTAATATGAATAGAAGCATATAATGTTGACATGTGAATTTATACGTGGTAATATAATAAAAATTAATCATAAGCTTTAGTTCACGAGATAGAGGTGCGCTTTTAATTAATAAACAGCACAAGGCAGTGTCGTCCGATGAGTGTTGTTGAAAGGTAAGAGCGCCGAAGGTAGAAAAAGACACTGTTTTTCTAGCCTGGTCCATGCATTAAGAATGTATGGACTGTCATCTTATAGATGGAGAGCTATCCATGAATGATGTTATTATACATTTTATTATGTATTTTTTTGCATTTTTCATGTCAGCTTTCAAGCTGACTTTTTTATTTATATAATAGTAAATATATTATAAATATCATATAATTAATTGAATTGTACTATGGGAGGTTATTTAATGAAAAATTATAACATCGCAGTCGTAGGAGCCACGGGTATGGTTGGCAGAACAATTTTAAAAGTTCTTGAAGAGAGGAATTTCCCAATAAACAATCTTTACCTATTCTCCTCAGCTAAATCTGCAGGAACTTCGATGGAGTTTAAAGGAAAAAGCTATATTGTTGAGGAATTAAACAATGCCTCTTTTGACAGGAATATAGATATAGCATTGTTCTCAGCCGGCGGTTCAACCAGTACCAAGTACGCACCCATTGCTGCATCCAAGGGAGTAGTAGTTATTGACAACAGCAGTGCCTTTAGGATGGATAAGGATGTACCTCTTGTTGTTCCTGAAGTGAATGAATCTGAAATTATGAAGCATAAGGGGATTATTGCCAATCCGAATTGCTCTACAATTCAGGCTGTTGTTGCATTAAAACCGCTGCATGATAAATATAAAATAAAGCGCATAGTATATTCCACTTACCAAGCAGTATCCGGCTCCGGTGTAAAAGGCATCGATGATTTGAAAAACAGTTTGGCCAATAAACCAAATTCTTTTTATCCTCATCCAATAGCAAACAATTGCTTGCCTCATATAGATGTTTTTGGAGAAAATGGCTATACAAAAGAAGAAATGAAAATGATCGAAGAAACAAGAAAAATATTTGATGACTACAATTTAAGAATAACTGCTACAACAGTTAGGGTGCCTGTATCAAACTGCCACTCAGAATCCGTAAATGTAGAATTTTATAATGACTTTGATTTGGCAGATTTAAAAAATACTTTAAAGGACTCCCCCGGTGTAGTTTTAATTGATAACCCTGAAAAAAATTTATATCCCCTTGCTTCTCTGGCAAACGGCAATGATGAGGTATTCGTTGGAAGGATCAGAAGAGATGAGTCCGTGGATTGCGGCATAAATATATGGATTGTTGCTGATAACATCAGAAAAGGTGCAGCCACAAATGCAGTCCAGATCGCAGAATCATTAATAAAGAACATTTAAATCGACTATAAATTAAGAAAGGCTTCCATTGGAAGCATTTTAACGATCAAGGAAGCTTTTCTTGAAATACATTTAACAGAAAGTGTAGATTAAGAAAATTTATACTTTCCTATGCATTATAAAAAATAATAATCAGGAGGTTCTGAGATGGCGTTATTTAAAGGTTCCGGAGTTGCTATTGTAACTCCTTTCACAAAAGATGGAATTAATTTTGATAAACTGGGTGAATTACTGGAATGGCATATTAGCAACGGTACTGATGCAATCATTATATGCGGCACTACCGGTGAAGCGTCAACCATGACGGATGAGGAAAAAAAGGCTGCATTCAGCTACACTGTAAAGAAAGTAGCAAACAGAATACCTGTTATTGCAGGAACCGGCAGCAATTCTACACATCACAGCATAGAGCTCTCTCAATATGCAGAAAGCGTTGGATGTGACGGCCTTTTATGTGTGACTCCCTACTATAATAAAACGACTCAAAAAGGCTTACTGGAGCATTATACAGCAATAGCTGACGCAGTGAATATCCCTATAATAATATACAATGTTCCCGGAAGGACCGGACTTAATATTCTGCCCGATACTTTAAGGAAACTATCTGCTCATAAGAACATAGCAGGAGTTAAGGAAGCTAGCGGAAACATAAGCCAGGTCGTAGAAATCGGCAGATTTTGCAGTGAAAGCTTTGCAATGTATTCAGGCAATGATGACCAGGTAGTTCCACTGCTTTCTGTTGGCGGAATAGGGGTTATATCTGTTGTGGCTAACATAGCGCCGAGAGAAATGCATGATATGGTAATAAATTATCTTGAAGGCAATGTAAAGCAAGCGATGGAACTTCAATTAAAAATTAAACCATTAAATGATGCTTTGTTTTGCGAGGTCAATCCTATACCAATAAAAACCGCTATGAATCTTATAGGGCGTGAGGTCGGAGAATTGCGGCTTCCCCTGACTTCCATGACAGATAAGAATCTGGATTATCTAAAAAAAGAACTTTCATCATATGGTCTCATATAAGGAGGTTAGGTTTTGATAAACATATTGTTAAACGGCTGTAACGGTAAAATGGGCCAGGTAATATCAGATATGCTGGCAGATAATCCAAACATCCATATTACAGCCGGTATAGATACTAATCCGGACAAATTTAGTAATTATTATAAGACTTACAAGGATATTGATGAGGTAAAGGAAAAAACAGATTTGCTTTTAGACTTTTCCCACGCCGACGGCATCAATAAAGTCACTCAGTACTGTGTTGATAATGGGATAGCCTTAGTAGTAGCAACTACGGGCTTATCCCAATCCCAACACGAAGTTTTAAGACAAGCATCCGAAAAAATAGCATTGTTTCAATCTGCTAATATGTCTTATGGAGTTAATGTAACAATTGAATTATGTAAAAATGCTGCTAAGGCTTTAAAAGGAGAATTCGACATTGAAATAATCGAAAAACACCATAATGAGAAAAAAGATGCACCCAGCGGAACAGCCCTAATGATAGCTAAGGAAATCAACTCTACCATGAACAATGGCTTGGAATTCATATATGATCGATATGGAAAAGGAGCCAGGAAACATAATGAAATGGGCATATATTCCCTCAGGGGGGGAACCATTCCAGGAGAGCATTTAATAGTTTTTGCAGGCAAGGACGAGATAATCGAGATAAAGCATACCGCACTCTCCAGGAAGGTTTTTGCGGAAGGTGCTGTCAAAGCCGTTGAATTTATCGCAGATAAAAAGCCAGGATATTATAACATGAAAGATTTGATTAAGGAGATGTGCTCATGATGAACGATATAGATTTGACAAACCCATATAAAATTGCTGAGTTTATAAAAAACTCAAAAAAAAGCACCCCTGTTAAAGCTTATATAGACGGCTCATTAGAGGATGCTGATTTTGGGGGTATAGAGCACTTCGGCTCCGGCAGTTTCTGGATACTCTTCGGAGAGAACGAGGAATTAGAGAGTTTCATCGAGAAACATTCAAATATGATCAAGAAGTATCTTGTTGAGTATGACAGGCGCAACTCAGCAATACCCCTTTTAGACACCAGAAAGATAAATGCCAGAATAGAGCCAGGAGCATTAATAAGAGACAGGGTATCTATCGGCAATAATGCAGTAATAATGATGGGGGCAATAATAAATATTGGAGCAGAAATAGGAAGCGGTACTATGATAGATATGAACGCCGTGCTTGGAGCAAGAGCATCTGTCGGCAATAACTGTCATATCGGAGCCGGTGCCGTATTAGCCGGAGTTTTGGAACCGCCCAGTGCTAAACCTGTTGTAATTGAAGATAATGTTATGATAGGTGCAAATGCTGTGGTCCTGGAAGGGATAAATGTAGGAAAAGGCGCCGTGGTTGCCGCTGGTTCTATTGTTACAAAGGATGTACCGGCAGGTAGGGTTGTTGCCGGAATTCCTGCCAGGATAATAAAAAATATTGAAGATTTGGATAAAGATAAAAATAAACTGCTAGATGATTTAAGGAAGTAGGTTGTGATATAAATGCCGATAATAGTACAAAAATACGGTGGCAGTTCAATAGAAAGCATTGAAAAGATAAGAAATGTAGCAAAAAGGATCAGCGAATGCAGGAAAAAAGGATTTGATTTGGTAGTAGTGGTATCGGCAATGGGAAAAACCACAGATTATCTCATAGATATGGCACATCAAGTCAGCAGCAAACCCAAAAAGAGAGAAATGGATGTTCTTATGTCAACTGGAGAACAGGTCTCAATATCACTCCTCTCTATTGCACTTAATGATATTGGAATTGCGGCGGTATCTTACACTGGGCCTCAATTAGGAATAAAAACAGAAGGATATCATACTAAATCTAGAATATCCGAGATCGATAAAGAAGTTATTCTAAGTGAAATCAATAAGGGGAAGGTAATAATAGTGGCGGGTTTTCAAGGAGTAAATGAAAAAAATGAAATAACTACCTTGGGAAGAGGCGGTTCTGACACGACTGCTGTGGCAATCGCGGCTAAGCTTGAATGCCCCTGCGAAATATATACCGATGTGGATGGTGTATATACCGTTGATCCAAGATTGTACCCCTCAGCCCGAAAACTGGAATCCATAAGCTATGATGAGATGTTGGAGCTGGCCAGTTCTGGTGCCGGAGTATTGCACACCCGCTCTATCGAGCTGGCTGAGATATACAATGTACCTCTAACAGTAGCCTTAAATACAGGAGATATTAAAGGAACAATAATTAAGGAGTTGGATGAAACGATGGAGAAAACAGCAATTACAGGTCTTGCTGTAGACAATAGCGAATCAATGATCACTTTAAACGGAGTACCGCATGATATAAAAATTATTGCAGATATTTTCGCTAAGATAGCAGAATTAGATATAAATATAGATATGATAAGCCAGACAACTCCAATCAATAAGCTTGTCAGCATTTCATTTACGCTTCCCAAAATAGATCTGCCACAAGCGATTAATATTCTTGAACAGTATAAAGAAAAAATATTTACTTTCAGCTATGATACATTTGATAATATATCTAAACTTACAGTGATAGGTATAGGAATGAAAAGTCAATCAGGTGTAGCTTCAAAAATGTTTAATATTCTGGCTGAAAATGATATATCAGTGCATATTATTACTACTTCAGAGATAAAAATATCATATGTAATAAACCCTGAAGATCAGCAAAAAGCCATAGAAGCAGTTGCACGAGAATATAATTTATAAAAAAACGGCGTTTACGCCGTTTTTTAGACTCCCCTTTTACTGAATCCTCTTCCTAATACTTCTGCAGTATTGCTGACCGCCATAAAAGCTTTTGAATCGATTTCCCTTACTATTTGTTTCAGCTTGGCAAGCTGATTGAGTGTAACAATACAATATATCACTCTCTTCTTGTTTCCCGTAAAGGCCCCTTCTCCATCCAGGTAAGTCACACCTCTATGAAGCCTCTTTATTATTTCTTTGACAACCTCATCTTCCTTATCAGAAATAATCATGACTTGTTTCCTTATATCAAAACCCTGCTGCACTTTATCAAGAACCTGAGAAGCTATATACATAGTTATGAGTGTATACAGCGCCGGCTTTAGCCCATATATAAAAGAAGCTATGGTCACTATAATAAAGTTGATTGTTAGAGAAGTGCTTCCAATATTTATGGACATATGTTTTTTTATTATTACAGCTATTATGTCTATTCCTCCTTGGGAAGCCCTGTTCCTAAATACGATACCCATGCCAATTCCATTCAGTATTCCCCCATATATGCTGGACAGCATTATATCATCAATAATATGCATACCTCTTAGAAAACTGAATGCATCTATGAAGAATGAAAATGAGGACATCCCAATTAGACTGAGTATAATAAATTCCTTGTCAACAAATTTATATCCAAGAAGAAATACAGGTATATTAATAGCAAATATAAGCAATCCCGGGCTTATACCGGTTAAGTAATTTATTATTAACGCTATACCGCTTACTCCGCCGCTCAATAATTTATGCGGCATTATAAAAGCGTTGAATGAGATGCCGCTTATGGCTCCCCCTAAAAGTATAAGCACCATCATTATCGGGTATTTAAACTTACTGCTGTATAGTCTATCTATATAATTCATTTATGTACCTCCAAATCTATACATATTATTGCTATCTTATATATCATTATATATACATTTTATAGCAGCAACAATAGCTAAATGCAATCTATGCATAAAACAAGACCAGCATGGTCAGATAATTCCCTATAAATGTAAAAAAGGAACTTGAAGTTCCTTTTAACTATTCGTCAATTTCGTCGCAATTTGTGTCAGAATCAGAATATTTAATCTCAGATGTATTTTTATCCACTATCTCCATTTTAGAGATTGACACTTCATAGGCTGTCCTTGTCACTACTTCCTCTTCGGCAATCTTCTTTTGATACTCTCTGCTTTGTATCCTTCCCCATACTCTTATCCTGTCACCGACTTGAAGCTTCTCTGAGTATCTTGCATTTCTGCCCCATGCTATGCTTGGAATATAATCGGATTTGTTATAAGGGCGGTTTACTGCTATAAGCATATCAGTTATTTCCCTTCCAAAGGGGGTGGTTCTATAGATAGGTTTTTTACATATGTAACCATCAAGGAAAATCTGATTTGGATTTTTTATCTCCTCATCCGATAGGCTTATACTCCTCGCAAATATTGTTAATATCAATTTATTGTTTCCATCAATAAACTTATTATAAGACCTGAGTTGACCCTCTACTATAATTTGGATGCCTTGTTCGATATTCATACCTATTATCAGCCTTTCAGATATCGTAACCGGCAATTCATCTGATACATCACTGAGTCTAGGCACAATCAAATTTACACTGTAAAAATCCTCACCAAACATTTCATGGCTGTATGTCGGTTTCTCTTTCACAATCCCGACAATTGTAACAACATTATTGGATATAACTTTATCAACCATTTTGACCCCCACTCCTTCCTTGCTCTTGTGTTCTTCGAATATAATCTACACTATTATTATTCACACACCTAAAATATTATGAATATATTTCTTATTACATAAAATATTTATTTTGCTGACATCAATTCAATGATGCTTTGAGATGAATTCATTTCATCACCTCCAAGTATTAAAAGAACGTCTTTATCAGATAAATATTTTATAGAACACCCTATAGCTTTTGACAATTGATCAAAATATCTGACCTTCACATTCTTAAATATTCCAAGATTTTTATCCTGTACCTCTTGCTTCTCTCCGCATAAAATGTATAATTCTTTAATATCCAGGCTCAGGTTCCATTCATTAATCAAATCTACTAAAAGCTGATTAAATTCTTTACGATATGATGAAAAATCCGGAATAATTACATATAAGCTTCTGTAATCCAACATTTGGAGCATTTCAAATGCTTCTCTATAATCCCTCTCGGTCAAACAATAGCTGTCAATAAGGATGAAGTTATCATATTTGATTATGGAAAAATCTCTGCCTTTATCATCAAATTGATATAAGGTTTCTTTAACACATTCCATATCTATATCGTAGTATAAAGCACAGCTTATTGCAGATAACGCCGAATATACTTTGCCGATGCCCAAACCTTTTATAGAAATTGGCACTTCAAATGGCTCAATAATCGAGCCGGATTTACTATAAAATGTTCTTTGCAGACAGTAATTAAACTTTGTAATTTCACCATACTCAATGCTGGTAGCAGTAACAGCCGCTTTTTTATTCAATCCATATGTAATAGCTATATTCTCAAATTCCCCATCGATGGCTTTTAAAATATGTGGGTCATCGATGTTTATAAACAAGGGTTTGCCGGGGGTAAAGCAATACATTCCCTTGTTTTTTATAGGGCTTTCATCTATCAATATATAGCAATCATACCTAGGTCTTAGCAGAGACTGAAACCTTTTTAATTCATCACTGTAGCTAAAGGGTATTGTGGTCATATCGTTTGAAAGACATAAAAGCACATAATAAAAAAATTTTTCAGCTATTGAATTGAATTTTTCTGATACTAAGGCATAAGCAAAATCCTTTAATTCTTTTCTTTCATTAGGCTTTGAAAAATGATTTGCAAAAATTTCATCCAAAAGCCTCACTACAAGCTGGCCTTTGCTGCCTCCATAAACTGCAACAATACTCACCTTATCAATAGGTCTTTCATATAAGAGATTCAATAGAGTAAGGTATGTCTCCTCGATATCTTTTACTTGAACAATCGGTATAGATGGATTCGAAACATTCTTGTTTGATATTATAAGTGAAGCCCCCTTCTTGTTTGCATTATAAATGCCCCTCCTGCTTTTTGAATCCAGATCAATGTAAACCATACCCGGAGCTATCTTAATTGGATCAGATGTCATTCCCTTATTTCCAAGCCGGTGTCCCAAGTAACCAAACATATTATCATCTCCCATATCCATAGTATATATATGGTTAACTTATAATATATTTTTATGTATTTCTCATGGCTTAGTATTTATTAGTTTAATTATAGCATTAAGAAAGCAAGCATCATTTGCTTTTCATTTTTATGATATCACTTCTTATTTTTGTCAATCCTTAAATATTCTTTGGTGGAATAATTCTTCTTGGATAAACGCAAGCTTTTCTCAATTTCTTCTATTCCTTCAGACAAATCATCAATAGCATGAGATATTTTCACTGCATTTTCTAATGCATCGGCTAAAATAATCGCCTTTTTTACAGTCTTTATCAGATCACTCTTGCTCATTGTTACCACTCCCCCAAATATTTGCCCTTTGTACATTATATTAATCCATCCTTATTGATTTACACTTTCCTTAAGCTTTATTTGCTTTCCTGTATGATCAATATAATAATTATCTTTATATATCAGTTGTGATATAGGTACAACTTCATAGCCCATTTTTTGAAGTTTATCCAGTATTATTGGCAGTGCTTCCTTAGTATAGGTTGCGTTATTATGGAACAACACTATGGAGCCATTTTTTACTTTCGATATCACCCTGTCGACTATCGCATCGGTACCATAATCTTTATAATCCAGCGAATCAACATCCCATTGTATCACATAATAGCCTAAGTCTTTGGAAACTCTCATAAGTCTATTGCTATAATCACCAAAGGGGGGCCTAAAAAGGTTCACCTTGCTGCCGGTTATTGCCTCTATTTTTTCCGATGTGCTCGTCAGCTCTTCCGTGATTTTTTCTTCGCTTAGTTGTGACATCTGCGGATGGCTTGCTGAATGATTGCCTATCTCATGCCCCTCTTCGCTTATTTTTTTTACCATATCAGGATATTTATCAACCCAGAAGGCTACCAAGAAAAAAGTAGTCTTCACATTGTATTCTTTTAATATCTTCAGCAAATCTTCAGTTTTATCCGATCCCCAGGCGGCATCAAAGCTTATGGCAACCTTTTTTTCTTCCGTATCCACACAATATATTGGTATCATCCTCTCATTGTTCATAAAGGTGCTGATAGGTCCTCTTTGGAACCCTGCCGTATAGATTGCAGATATAAGCGTCAATGCTACAACTGCTGCACCTAATTTTAGATGTCTTCTGTTTATGAAAAATAACTTCATATCAATACCCCCAATTATTAATCATAAAAAATCAAATTATAAAGCTCCTCCGTAATTAACACCCCACTTAAATATATGACATAATTAAAGTCCAATATCCAAGTTTGAACAAATAAATATTGTATTGTTGTATAAAAGCGCAAATATAATTATAATAGAGTTGTTGCGTGTTATAAGTCTTATTGATTGGAGTGATATAATGAATATAGCCTTTTTTCTGGTAGCAAAATCAGATGTTATCTATTTAAGCCCTAAAAATACTATGAGACAAGCTTTGGAAAAAATGCAGCACCATGGATACACTGCTGTTCCTTTAATAGATCATAAAGGCAAATACGTCGGCACCATTACCGAAGGGGACCTGTTATGGAAGCTCAAAAATACCCAAGGACTCACCTTTGAAAACACAGACAAGGTATTGCTGGAAGATGTGCCTCAACGAATAAAAAATATTGCAGTAAGAATAAATGCTCATATGGAAGATCTGCTCACCCTCGCAAGTGCTCAAAACTTTGTCCCTGTGATTGACGATAATAACATATTTATCGGGATAATCAGAAGAAGGGAAATAATTGAGTATTTCACAAAAAACTATATTTCAACTATGAAGGATATCAATTAATCTTTCCGGTTAATTTTATTGCTTATGCAACAGTAACTGGTGTTATAAGGCAACAATATATCAAACTGGCACTACACGAAAAGGTAATATTTTCATGATTATTATATAGCAATATAATCAAAATAATACTAAATAGATTAATCTTGCTATAAAAATAAATTATCTTGGAGGTGTAAATAATGGGCAATAATATAAAAAATGCTCGGAATAGATTCAAGGAAGAGGTAGCTACTCAACTAGGGATTAATTTAAAGCCAGGAGACAATGGAAACCTTTCGGCAAGAGATGCAGGGAGGATCGGCGGCGAAATGGTCAGAAGAATGATAAGATCCTATGAGGAAAGACTTAAATAGTTAACGGCTTAGACAGAAAAACCTGATGGAGATGATTCCATCAGGTTTTTTATTAGGGATTATAGGTGATAAGCTTCATGTCTCCCAATCTGTTTTTATCAATATTATTGGATTCGCTTCCAGGAATGGTAACTGTATTAATATTCCCATCACTTATGTATCTCTTGTCCGGGTTTTTATCAAAATACTTGATGTAATCATATATCCCTGTCCCGGCGACCAGCATTTCACTTCCTCTCACTCTGGGCAGTCTTTGAGGATTAAACTTTATGCTGACAGGCGAAGGGGCCGGATTGCTTCCGACGAGTAAAACTGCTTTATGGTTATATGTTGAGCCTTCACTGCTGCCCGACACAACATATTTATAATTTTCGCCTTTAGGTGCTGCTCCATATGGAAGTGCCAGGGACTGTACCTCATAGTCGGGAAGTATTTCCTTAGTTTTTTGAACATTTTTCCCTAGAGATTTTTGTACCTCTTCAATACTGATTTTACCCAGATTTTCATGATTATATCCATGGTTTCCAATTTCGTAACCATTATTTATAAGGAATTCATACTTTTCTTTAATAAGCTCTTTTTGCCTGAAAGGAACGGGGTAATATACAAAAAAACTTGCTGATTTACCGAAGTCAGGGTGTTCCTTGCTAAAGCTTTCAAGCAATCCCACTGCACAATTCGGATCTATTTTGGCTCCTTCACTATCTTCTATCAGATTGAATTGATTCAATAATCCGTCATCAAAGGTTATAACTACAGGAGTATAGCCTGCCTCCACATTTATCTTATTATCTACAAAATCTCTTAGACTGATAAGCCTATAGCCTTTATCATAAAGAGTTTGAAGGTCTTTTCTAAAGTTTTCAGGGGTTCGTACCCATTCTGACTCTTCTTCTCCAATGCCATGATACATCAATATCATAACTTGTCCATTTTCATTGGGCTTTATTTTTTCATAATCTATCTCTTCTATTTCAATATCCGGAGAAGATTTTTCATCAGGCTTTTCATCTATTGTTTGCGCTTCTTTTGACTTGTCCGGAGTATTGCTGACGGGAACGCCCGGATTGGTACAGCCGATCAAGGTTATACATAAAATAAGATAAAAAATAATAGTAACTTTTTTCATTTTTGCCCTCCACACTCAAGCTTTACAATTATTATATCATATGCAAACCTCCAAATCGACATATTCTGCATACATTCCAAAAATTAGCTTGTGCTGCCATTGAAAAATCAGGTTAAATTATTAATTATATGCTGCCATTAATGAATTTATACATAAAAGCAATAAGTTCTAGTATTTATTTTTTTCACCGGGGTAAATTATTATCAGAAATAAAAAACTTTTATGTGAGGAGGACTTTAAAATGGCACTAGGAAGTGGAAATTATAATAAAGGATTAGAAGTACCAAATGCTCATAAAGCTTTAGATAATATGAAATATGAAATAGCAGCAGAATTGAATTTACCTGTTTATCAGGGCTCTGAGGACTACTGGGGCAATCTTTCTTCAAAAGACTGCGGCAGGGTAGGCGGCCAGATGGTTAAACGAATGATCTCTATGGCCCAAAACCAGATGACAAATCAGTAAACAAAAAATAAAAATCAGACATCTGTTTGTCTGATTTTTATTTTTTAATATGATATAATTTAAGGTAAAGATGGTCAGAGGTGATAGCATGAATGGTAATAGCAATGAAATTGCACTTAATAAATTAATTGTGTTGTTAATTTTGAGGGAAATTGATCTGCCGATAACAACGGCACAGATTACAGACATTGTGTTGGAAAACAATCTTATTAATTATTTCGATCTGCAGCAATGCCTGCAGGAGCTGGAAGAAGCTAAAATGATTATAAAGTTTGGAAATAGGGAAACCTATCAGAACACAGAAATGGGTTTGAAAACTATAGAGTTATTTTTCTCCCGCATAGATGATGCTGTAATATCAAAAATCAAAGCCTATGTGTCGAAGAACAAAGAGAAAATAAGGTTAGAAACCCAAGTCCGCTCTGACTTTATCAAAAAAAGTGATACTGAATACATAGTAAATTTAAAAGTTATCGAAAAGGACATTGTATTGATAGATCTCAGCCTCAACGTAGTATCTGCAAAACAGGCCAAATTGATATGCAGCAATTGGGAAAATAAGTATTATCAAGTCTATGATCAAATAATGAGCCTATTGATAAAGCAATGACTGCTATGCTAACTTATAACGATTGCGAATGCCCCAGGGCATCCTCTCTGTGAGTTGCCCTGCAAGGGCAAAAGAAGGTACCCTGGGGTACTGGACTTAGCCGCTCTTAGGCACACGCGGACTATAGCGGTGTAAGTCTTAGAGTGAGTTAGTTCAGTACTGCACTCTTTTATCAGTCAGGACAACAGATTATTGCAGTAAAATCTTATTCAATATTTCAAATGCTTCTCCGATCAGATAGAGAGAACCGCATATAACGATTATAGAATTATCCTCGGAAATATCGATGGCTTTATTGATGGCCTGAGCTATAGACGGCACAGCATAAACCTCCCGGCAGAATTCTTCGGCTTCTCTTGCCAAATCTAGCGCACTAAGAGCCCTGTCGCTCATAGGTTCGGTAGCGATCAGCTTCTTAGCCATTGGCGCCAGCATGCTTATACTGTCTCTATGGTTTTTGTCCCTTAGCATGCCTATAACCATAATGATATCTTTGTCATAAAAATATTTTTTCAATGCTTCTGCTAAAGCCTTGACTCCATCTTCGTTATGAGCCCCATCTATAACAATTTGCGGATCTGAAGCTATAACAGTGAGCCTCCCCGGCCATTTAACTTTTTTTATACCCTGCTTTATATGCTGTTCGCTTATATGGTACCCTAATTTGCCTAATTCTTCTGCTGCTCTGATAGCTACAGCCGCATTTAGCAATTGATGATCTCCCAAAAGAGGCAATTGTATACCCCTATAGCTTTTATCACCGAAGCAGTAGTCCATTATTTGTCCCTTTATGCCAAAGTCCCTTTGAACGACATCTTTAGGATCTATTTTTATCAGCATGGCCTCCTGCTCCCGGCATATCATTTCAATAACCTTTTCAGATGCGGTAAAGCTCTGAGGGTATAGTATAACTTTTTGACCTTTTTTTATTATACCCGCCTTTTCAAAGGCAATCCTTTCTATCGTATCTCCCAAAACGCTCATATGATCATAGCTTATGGATGTGATTACTGAAATCAATGAATCCAATACGTTGGTCGCATCATACCTTCCTCCCAGACCGACTTCAATCACTCCAATATCTATATTCATATCTTTGAAATATAGAAATGCAAGGGCTGTCAAAGCTTCAAACTGAGAAGGTATTTCTTCCCCTGATTCTGCCATTTTATTAATATTACCCTTTATGATAGAAACATAAGAAGCAAAAACATCCTCCTCCATGCTCACTCCATTTATAAGATACCTCTCCGTAATGCTATGAAGGTGAGGTGAGATATAAGTTCCTACCTTATATCCCCCTTCTCTCAATATGCTTGATAACATCGCGGTAACTGAGCCTTTTCCGTTAGTACCTGCAATATGCACCGCTTTGATCTGTTTTTCAGGATTACCCAATAATTCCAGCAGCCTTTCAATCCTGTTCAAGCCCGGATTGCAGCCGCCCTTTAGATTCATATCAATATATTCTATGGCATCTTTATAATCCATAAATATTGCACCTCTTTATTCCAATCCTTTTAATCTGTCAAGCACTTTTACCATAAGCTCAGAATACTTTTTCTCTTTGTCCTTTTCCTCTTCAATAACTGCTGCAGGTGCTTTAGAGAGGAACTTCTCATTGCTGAGCTTTTGCTTTACTCTTTCTAGCTCCTTCTCCAGCCTTTCCTTTTCTTTATTAAGCCTCTCTATCTCCTTTTCCTTATCGATCAAATCCTCCAGAGGAAGAAATATTTCTGCCCCTTCGATGATTATCGAAACAGCTCCATCAGGTATATTTTCTTTTGTTGTTTTTAATATTACCTCTGAAGAATATGCCAATTTTTGAATATAAGGTGTCCCTTCCATCATAGCGTTAATTACTTCTTCTCTGTCGGAAATAATAATGGTATTTGATTTTCTTGAAGGTACAACATTCATTTCAGCCCTGATATTTCTTATTCCTTTTATGGCTTCCATTATTATCTCCATATTTCTCTCTTGTAATGAAGCATCAAAGGCTTCATCATATTGGGGCCATTGGCTGATCACAATGGAGTGGGAGGTTTGGGGTAAATGCATGTAAATCTCTTCTGTTATAAATGGCATAAATGGATGCAGTAGCTTTATGGAATCTCTCAAAACATACGTCAAAGTAGCTTGTGCTATAGTTTTAGACTCAGCTTCTTCAGAATATAACCTTGGTTTTACCAATTCTATATACCAATCGCAAAACTCAAACCATATAAAATCATAAATTTTTTGTGCGGCTATTCCCAGCTCAAACTTTTCCATGTTTTCTGTTACTTCTCTTTTTAGCCTGTTTAACTTGCTCAAAATCCAATAGTCGGCTGTAGTAAGAGCGTCTCTATAGGAATGAAGTATGTTCTCATAGTCAAAATCATCATCTATGTTCATTAACACAAATCTTGATGCATTCCATATCTTATTAGCAAAATTGCTGAAGGCCTCTACCCTTTCCCAGAAAAATCTCATATCGTTTCCCGGAGAATTTCCAGATATAAGATTAAATCTCAGCGCATCGGCTCCATGCTTTTCTATAACATCAAGAGGGTCAATGCCATTGCCAAGGGATTTGCTCATTTTTCTTCCTTCTGAGTCTCGTACAATGCCGTGTATATATACATATTTAAAGGGTTCTTCCTTCATATTCTCCATGGCGGAAAATATCATTCTGGCTACCCAGAAGAAAATAATATCATATCCTGTTACCAAAACACTGGTGGGATAGAAGTATTTCAAATCTTCAGTGTTATCAGGCCAGCCTAATGTGGAAAAAGGCCACAAAGCTGAGCTAAACCAAGTATCTAAAGTATCTTCATCCTGTTTTAACTTTCCCCCGCATTTTCCACAGGTTTCCTGAGGATCTATGGTAACTATTATTTCCCCACAATCTGAACAATAATATGCAGGTATTCTATGTCCCCACCATAATTGCCTGGAAATACACCAGTCTTGGATATTTTCCATCCAATTAAAGTAGATCTTCGAAAATCTATCTGGTACAAACTTTATTGTACCATTCTTAACAACCTCAATTGCCGGCTCTGCAAGCGGCTTCATCTTCACAAACCACTGTTTTGAAAGTATGGGCTCTACTGTTGTATTGCATCTTTGGCAATGACCCACACTATGATCGTGATCTTTAACAATAACGAGCAGACCCGATTCTTGTAAATCACTGACTATTTGTCTTCTTGCAGCATATCTGTCCAAGCCGCAATACTTTCCACCCAATTCATTTATTGTACCGTCATCATTCATTACCCTAGGCATCGGGAGTCCGTGTCTTAAGCCAACTTCAAAGTCATTGGGGTCATGTGCCGGAGTGATCTTAACAGCACCAGTACCAAATTCCATATCCACATATTCATCTGCAATTATTGGTATTTCCTTATTTAAAAGTGGAAGAATTACCGTTTTACCTATCAGATGTTTATATCTCTCATCTTCCGGATGGACAGCCACTGCAGTATCACCCAGCATAGTTTCCGGCCTGGTTGTTGCGATCTCAATAAAGTCATCTAAGTCTTTTATCTGGTATTTAATATGCCAGAAATGCCCCTTTTCATCGTCATAAATTGTTTCGATGTCTGATATTGAAGTTTTGCAGCTGGGGCACCAATTAATAATCCTTTCCCCTCTATAGATCAACCCTTTTTCATAAAGACTCATAAACACCTTAGATACTGCTTTAGAACAGCCTTCGTCCAGGGTGAATCTCTCTCTGGTCCAGTCACAGGAACACCCTAGCTTTTTCAGCTGGTTAATGATTCTCCCACCATATTCTTCCTTCCAGTCCCAAGCTTTTCTTAAGAAGCCTTCTCTTCCCAAGTCATATTTTGTTTTACCTTCTTTAGCAAGAGAATCAACAATTTTTGCTTCTGTTGCGATGCTGGCATGGTCTGTTCCCGGCAGCCAAAGGGTTGAATAGCCTTGCATTCTCCTCCATCTGATCAATATATCTTGAATTGTATTGTCAAGAGCATGGCCCATATGAAGCTGTCCTGTAATATTTGGGGGCGGAATTACTATTGTATAAGGCTCCTTGCTATAATCTGCCTCCGGGGTGAAATATCCATTCTCAGTCCACATTTTATAGAGTTTTTCTTCAACCTGCTTGGGATCATAAGCTTTGTTAAGATTTTTTGCATCTTCCATTATAATCGCCTCCATCTTTATTGAATCCTTGTTGTATTGACTGATAACGACTACAAAAATTGCGAGACTAAGACTTTGTAGCTTGCATAGGGTTGCACTCTTATATCAGTCAATACAACTGTGAAAATAAAAAATCCTCCGTCCTAATAAAAGGACGAAGGATAAATCCGCGGTACCACCTTAATTCCGGCCAACACCGGCTCTCTTCACTATAACGGGCAGACCCGCCTGCATCTACTGAGATTCGATACAGGAGCTCCAAAGCTACCTTCAGCGAAACCATGCCTTGAATACCTTTCACCCTTGGGTATCCTTCTCTTAAAAAGGTGATTATCGCCTACTCCTCTTCTTCACAGCTTTTATATTAAATAAACATTATCAGCACTTAGCTATCGGATAATCTTATTTATAGCATTTACTCAAAGCTTTGTCAATATGCTTCACAATTTTTTTCTAAATCGTGCCTTTTATCGATACAAAACGATAAAAATATATAAACAAGGATATGAGATTCAAAATGACAAATATGTTCATGAAAAGCGTGCCTATCGGAAGGTCAAGCATTATACCAAACCCGGATACATAAAACATGGCTGTGGACACCTTCCCATACACATTAGCCGGTATGACCACTTCCTTATTATAAAAAAGGAAATATGCTCCCAGTATCATAAACAGCTCTTTTAATGTCATTATAACCAAAATCCAAAAGCTAATTTTATTATTCAACGAGAAAATGCTCAAAACAGAGATCAACATCAGTTTATCTGCCAGAGGATCTAAAACTGTGCCTATCTTTGTGATCATATTATATTTTCTTGCTATATATCCGTCCATAATGTCCGTTATAGCAGAAAAAATAAAAATAGAAAAGGCTATTGCTCCACCGTTTCTAGGAACATATAAGTAACTGTAAATCATGGGCGGTACTAAGCCAATCCTTATAGCTGTCAGAATATTTGGTGTAATCATAGCCTCAACTCCCATCACGACAATTTTTCTTAAATATATTTTTTCCACTAAGAATTACTTTATTAAATCTCTTATTTACATTATATGCATTTTTGTTCTTAAAGCCCATTAAAGTCCTTTATTTCATAAACAAGCACAATCAAAATTTCTGGGAATAAACTGTAAATGATAAATATATTCTTGGAGGTGATTTCATGAAAATTTACGTTAAATTATTGTGTTTCATCATGATTCTTACAATCATTGCTTTACTGTTCAGCGGCTGCGGCAAAAGTGAATTAACTACTATCCGTCTCAATGAAGTCGTCCGCTCAATATTCTATACACCTCAATATGTAGCAATAAGTCGGTGTTCAGCAAAGCTGAACCCATTGATTTTACTTGATTTATAGTAACTGGAAACAAGTAACTTCACCTCACATGCTCCAAACCTGCTAAAATAGGGGTTTAGGAAGGGGGATGAGGTCATTTGTTACCACCAAATCAAAGCCATTTAGCTTATAGATTAAATCTCTATCAGAACGTTAAACAAACTGATAGTATTGCAAAAATTCTTTCACATATTGATCTTTCTTGTGTCTATGACCTTTGTAAACGTTTTTACTCCAGCAATCCATGGGGACGTATCGCAAATTATCTTCCTCAAGATGCTTTAAGGTCACTATTAGTGATGTATCTTGCAGGTTTTACATCCATTAACAAATGGGTCAAAGAACTAAAAGATACACCCCGGTATGCTTACCTATCCGGATTTACCCCTGAGAAAACGCCCTCAAAAGCCTATTTCTCTTGGTTTATGTCTAACCTGTTTGGAGAGGATTTTGACATAAATGATATCATGACTCAGGGTACGTTGCTTAAGAAGATATTTGAACTTGTATTCGTCAATAAATCCATTGCGCTTGGTATTATTGATCCCCATGATAAAGTGATTTTTGATGGTTGCAAGGTCAAGACTTTCTGTAAGCAGAAGTATGTTCCGGAAAAGTACTGTAGGTGCTCCAGCAATAGCATTAAGCCTTTTAAATGTTCTATGTGTAAAGACCCAGAAGCCACCAAAGGATATGACCATAACCTTGACCGATATTTAATAGGCTATGGACTACATTTTGCAGCAACCCCTATAGTTGATAATCAATCCAAATGTTTACCGCTTACTTTTTTTGTTGCAGGAGCCGATGTCCATGATTCCAAAGTAGCTTCACATCTTTTAATGTACCTTTATCACGATATGAAAGTGGATTTTAACCATGTCATCCTGGATTCAGGCTATGATGCATACTACATTTACTGGTGGATCTCTTTGCTGGGTGGTAAGCCGATTATCGCGATCAACCCAAGAAACTCGCAAACTCCTACACAAGAGAATAAATACGGGTTACCTGTTTGTTCTGCCGGTCATGTTTACTATTACTGGGGAATTGATAGAAAGAAGCGTAGATACAAGTGGCGATGCCCTTTGAAAGCATCAAAGAAATTAGCTAAGAAGCTTAAGTGTGATAAACCTTGTTGTGATTCCAACTATGGCAAGACAGTCTATACTCACATTGAAGATGACATCCGCTGGTTTACACAAGTCCCTAGAGGCTCGCAACTCTGGAAAGACCTATACTCAAGAAGAGCACGCATCGAATCTGTGATCGGCGATACGGTCCTCAATAACGGATTAAAGTCCCCATTATTCCGGGGTACAAAAAACTTCTTCGTGAGGACTGCCTTGGTATGCATGACCCAACATGCAAAAGCCATAGCTGAAGTCCTTGAGAGTATAGATT
The DNA here is from genome assembly GCF_058315355.1 of Lutispora sp. QWL-02. NCBI lineage: Bacteria > Bacillati > Bacillota > Clostridia > Lutisporales > Lutisporaceae > Lutispora > Lutispora sp. QWL-02. Next base: position 2,500,168 of record NZ_CM177762.1, on the reverse strand, counting down.
ACCAGAAAAATGCCGCTTAATCCATAGGAAATTTAATCCTTTACTCCTATGTTTAGCTAAGCTCTGCCATTTTACAATGGTAAACTCTTCCTATCAACTGCACCTTTTTTAATTTTCAATGATCAGTCCTTTTGTTATTGCTTTACTGTTAATTACTGTTACTTTTTGGTGTCCGTAACCAATTTATTTCACTTTACTGAACACCTACTAGCAATAAGCAAAGGTTTTTTTGAGGAGCAGGGAATAAAGATTGATCTAACCACAGGTCAAGGTGCTGATAAGACTATGACAGCCTTATTGTCCGATCAGTGCGATATTGGCTTCGCAGGACCTGAGTCGTGCATATACGTTTATAACCAGGGCAAGGAAGATCATGCTGTGATATTTGCTCAGCTAACAAAATGTGATGGTTCATTTTTAGTAGCTAGAGAACCAGATTCCAATTTCAACTGGAAAAAGACTGCAGGAAAAACGATTATAGGAGGCAGACCCGGCGGAGTGCCTGAAATGACCCTAGAATATGTATTAAAAAAGAACGGAATGGTGCCCGGAAAGGATGTAAATGTCATCACGAATCTCCAATTCACGGCTACCGCAGGTGCTTTTAAAGGCGGAACAGGGGATTATGTAGCACTTTTTGAGCCTACGGCTTCAATGCTGGAAAAAGAAAAAGCAGGCAGTATAGTAGCTTCCATAGGCAAGGACAGCGGCTTGATCTCCTATACTGCATACTTCGCTAAGAAAAGCTATATAGAAAAAAATCCTGATATCATTCAGCGTTTCACCAATGCGCTATATGAAGGACAGCTATGGGTACAAAATAATAAAGCAGAGGACATTGCTAAAGAATTGAAGCCCTTCTTCCCGGATGCCGACGATGAAATTCTCGCAACAGTTGTAAACAGATACAAAGAAATAGATGCCTGGAACGACAAGCCTATTTCTATTCCTGAGTCTTTTGAAAGGCTTCAGGAGGTGATGGTAACTGCCGGCGAGCTTGATAAAAGAGTAGAATATGATGTATTATTCAATGACAAATTTGCTGAAGAAGCGATCAAAAAAATAAAATAAACTGTAACATTTTAATGCTTCTATAAATAATATGTTATTGGGACAAGAGATTTGTCCCAATAAACCCCAATACCATATGACCTCCTGATTATGGGGATAGCATTATGATAAAACATTTTGCTGTCCCTATTATATTTCACCGAATCATTATTTAATCACTTTTAAAGCTTATTTGAATATTATGAAGTGATAGATGTTTTCAAAGGGGTGGTTAAATGGAAAAGGTAGTTGAGATTATTGATGTTTCTATGAACTACCATACCCTTGACGGAGAAACTAAAGCGATACAAAAGCTTAACCTAGAGGTTTTAAACGGAGAGTTTGTAAGTGTAGTTGGGCCTAGCGGATGCGGAAAATCCACTCTATTGTCATTAATCTCTGGCATACTCAGGCCCTCAGCCGGTAAAATATTAATAAATGGCAAGGAAGTTCAAGGCCCATCAGCCAGTGTAGGATACATGCTTCAGAAAGATCATCTATTCGAATGGAGAACGATTGCGAAGAATATTACTATAGGGCTGGAGATACAAGGTAAATTAAACAAAGAAACACAAGCCTCTATAGAAAAGCTGTTAAAAGAATATGGCTTATACGAATTTAGAAACCATTACCCAAGGCAGCTATCAGGAGGTATGAGACAAAGAGCGGCCCTGATAAGAACGCTTGCAACCAAGCCGGATATACTTTTATTGGATGAACCATTTTCTGCTTTAGATTATCAGACAAGAATAGCAATTTCTGAAGAGGTATGGCTGATCTTAAAAAAGGAAAGAAAAACTGCAATACTTGTAACCCATGATCTTGCTGAAGCCATAAGCATGAGCGATAGAATAATGGTGCTCAGCAAAAGGCCAGCAGAGATAAAATCTATACATGAAATCAGTTTAACCTGCAGCAATAAAACTCCTATAACCTGCCGGGAGGCTCCTGAATTCAGGTTCTATTTCAATACCATATGGAAGGAGCTGGATGTGCATGTATGATTCAAAATATTCAGCAGTCTCTGAGGAACACAAAAAATTTTTGATGAATAACAAAAGAAAGAATTCGGCTATAGGGCTTTCACGATTCATCATCCTTATATTATTGTTTTTTCTTTGGGAAACAGCAGCATCTAAGGAATGGATAGATCCCTTTATAATGAGTCAACCAAGCAGAATAATAAAAACAATCGTTATAATGTCAAAAGACGGTTCATTGTTCATGCATACCGGAATCACAGTATATGAGACAATAATAGGTTTTGTATCGGGAACCGTAATTGGCACCTTAGTAGCCATAGCTCTTTGGTGGTCTGATTTTCTGGCAAAAGTGCTTGACCCGTATCTGGTTGTATTAAATGCTCTTCCTAAAACTGCTCTTGGGCCCATCATATTAGTTTGGATCGGAGGTACTACAAAGTCAATAGTTGTCATGGCATTGCTCCTATCCATAGTTGTAACAATAATCAATGTTTTTACCGGCTTCAGCAACTGTGACGAAGATAAAATAAAGCTTCTTAAAACTTTTGGTGCAAATAAGCGGCAAATACTCCGCAAGGTAGTTTTTCCGGCAGGCATACCGACTATAATTTCTACGCTGAAAATTAATGTGGGGCTATCCCTTGTGGGAGTGATAGTAGGCGAGTTCCTCGTGTCCAAAGCAGGCTTAGGGCACTTGATCATATACGGAGGGCAAGTATTTAAAATGGATTTAGTGATGACCAGCGTTTTAATACTTGCTATTGTTGCAGCCATACTTTATCTCTCAGTCCTATGGATCGAAAAGAAAGTATTGAAAATGATGTGAGTTATAACCTCACATCATTTGCTTTTTAATATATATATGAGCTCCGATATATCCTTAATCACATAATCAGGCTGAATGCTGCAATCTTGGTGCCCTGCCGCTTCACTCCAGCTTACAAATACGCTGTCTACTCCCGCATTATATGCACATTTGATATCGAATTCACTGTCTCCGATCATCAGGGCTTCCCCTTTCTCAGCCCCTAGCCTTGCCAGAGCTTCCAATATGGGCTCCGGGTCAGGTTTATGCTTATTTGTGTCTTCATAAGCCACTACATCCTCGAAATATTTGAGAAGATCAAATAATTCCAGGCCTCTTTTGGCTAAAACCTTTCGTTTTGAGGTTACAACTGCAGCTTTGCAGCTCAGCTTTGATACTTCCTCTAGAACCTTATCTACATCTCCGAAGACTTCAACCCTCTCGTCGTGAATGCTCTCATTGTATTTTATGTATGTGTTGAACATTTCTTCAGACTTCTCTTCAGAAAACCGCTTTAACGTAACCATCAAAGGTTCTCCAAAATATTTCAAAATCTCAGAGTCCTCCAAATATATGTTCATATGCTCTTTCAGAGTATATTTAAAAGACTCAATAATAAGCTTGTTAGTATTCAGCAATGTTCCATCCAAGTCAAAAAGCACATATTTATATTTCATTTGTTCTCGTTTCAGCTCCTTTCTACAATATTTTAGCATAGTTCGCTGCTTATTGTGATGAAATTTCTCATTTTGTATAATATAATTACAAAAGAGGGAAGGTGTTATAATGTTTGACATATTATCATGGTTTTATAGGTATATATTTATTTTTTTACTTGCTTGTTTTCTCTTAGTCAGCATCTCAATATATTTTTATAATAAAAGAATGCTTCAACCTTTTTTATCTGTAATAATTATTGTTACCGCAGCCTCTTCTTTTGCGCTTTTATCCATCTGGGGGGAAACCATTGACTACAAAGCGGTATATATAGGTCTTATATTCTGTTTGAAATATATAATTGCTAGAATATTGCTTATTAAGATTTTGAGAATAAAAGATATATTGTTATATGACATAGTAAATATGCTATTGGCAGTAGGCTTGGCAATGCTCTATAGATTAAGCCCGGATTATGCGGTAAGGCAAAGCCTTTTCACCATATTAGGCGATACTACATATTTCTTTTTATTCTATCTGCTGAAAAAAATAGATATAAAAAAAGACTATTCCAAACAATTGGGGCTTGTTATTCTGGTGACATTAATAATAACACAATTTTGGGGCATATCTATTTCCGGTTCAAAGAATTGGATAGAAGTACTTGGTTATAGATTTCAACCTTCTGAATTCTTAAAGATTCTATTTGTTATTTATATCTCCGCTATTCTTAGCAGAGGCTTAGCCAAGAATATTTTTTTATATTCAAGCTCCTCAATAGTTATTGCCGCATCTTTCTTCGCCTTGCAGCGTGATTTAGGTTCTGCCCTTATATTCTCTGCCGTATATCTTATCCTTTTGTTCGTTACTGATGACAAGATATACCCTACACTATTGTCTGCCGCGGCAGCTTCCGTTATGGCCGTTATAAGCTTCTATACATTCAGCCATATTAAATCCAGAGTTGAGGCTTGGTTAAATCCCTGGAGATATGTTTCCGGTAAATCATATCAAGTTACTCAATCACTATTTGCTATAGCTGCCGGCGGATTATTGGGTACAGGCTTAAATCTTGGAAATCCTAAGTTTATACCGGCAGTTCATACTGACTTCATTTTTTCTGCGATATGCGAAGAAACAGGCATAATCAGCGGCATTATAATGCTTTCGCTGTTATGCATGGCCACATTGATCGGCCTGAACTTCAGTAAAAACTGCAAAGAGCCTATCAATAGGCTCATTTGCTTAGGCCTTTCGTCGATGACCGGCATACAGACATTGATAATAGTATCCGGTGTTTTAAATATAATACCTATAACCGGTGTTACATTGCCCTTTGTCAGCTATGGAGGAAGTTCGCTGATATCTCAGACTATGAATATCGGTATTTTGTATTTTGTGAGTATGAATGAAAAAGGTGATAAGGATGAATGATTATATAAAACGTCAAAACTTAGTCAAATGGTTCTTCATTATTTTTTTTGTTGGAATCGTTGGATATTTATTAGTTTTCAACTTTTTTCAATCAAAATATATATATTCAAATTCTTATAATAAGAGATTAAGGAAGGAAAATTCAGATATTATCAGAGGGGATATCCAGGATAGAAACGGAGTTGTTTTAACGAGCAGCAAGATTCACAAGAATGCTATACAAAGAAATTATGCGTATGGCCGCAGTTTCTCCCATATAATAGGATATTCTGCAAAAGCATTAGGCTCTACCGGCATTGAGGCCCTATACGATCAGGAATTGTCTTCTGCAAATGCTATAGAAACTTTAAAAGGAAAGGCCAAAGGCGAAAAGATAAAAGGCAATGCAGTAAAACTGACCTTGGATAAAACGCTTCAAGTATATTCCTCAGATTTGCTGAAAGGAAAAAAAGGTGCCATAGCAGCTCTGAATCCAAAAACCGGTGAAATCCTGGCTCTTGTCAGTAAACCTGATTACAATCCTTCTAATGTTACAGAAAACTGGAATGATCTAATAGAAGATAGAAACAGTCCGCTGCTGAACAGGGCTTTGGACGGGCTATATCCGCCGGGATCAATATTTAAAGTAATAACTACCTCTTCTGCTTTAAATAATAACTATAAAGATTTTGAAATAGACTGTTCAGGTAAAATAAATATTGAAGGATATGAAATAAAAGACAGCAATGACAAAGCTCATGGCCAAATTGATTTAAATAGAGCTTTCACATTATCATGCAACTCCTATTTTGTTAGCCTGGGACTTGAATTGGGGAATAATAACATATACAATGAAGCAATCAAATTCAAATTTAACAAAGGCATTCAAGGTGATATAAAATCTAAGAGCAGCAATTTCAGCAGAAAGAGTGATAATAAGTCTTTGGCCCAGCAATCCATCGGACAAGGAGATGTTCTGATAACTCCAATTCATGCGGCAGCTATTGCGGCAATTATAGCTAATGACGGAGTGTTAGCACCTCCTTATATGGTTTCAGAAATAACTGATATGACCGGAAAGCCCATTAAAAGCTTCAAGCCTAAAGCAGGGGAAAAAATAATTAGCAAGGAAAACGCAGATATTATTAAGAGCATGATGATCGATGTAGTAAAAACGGGAACAGGAAGAAATGCAAGAATCAGCGGAGCAAAAGCTGCAGGTAAAACGGGTACTGCAGAAAATCCTCAAGGCAAAGCACATTCTTGGTTCATCGGCTTTGCACCTGCCGAAGACCCCCAAATAGCGATTGCAGTAATTATTGAAAATGGAGGAAGCGGCGGCAGCAATGCTGCTCCAATTGCAGGTAAAGTAATGAAAAAAGCTTTAGCTGGTATAAACAAATAAGTTAACATATAAAAAGGAAAGCCTTGGACCGGCTTTCCTTTTTATTATTACTTATTTCTTCACCTTTTTTGATTTTATCCTTTGAAGCGTGAATATCACAGCGATAATTGCAATACCTATTATATCGGTATATGCTCCCGGATCTATACAGAGAAGCCCGCCAATGAATAAAGCTATCCTAAATAGTTTATTAACCCATGTCAGGAAGTAGCCCTGCACTGCAACGCCTACGGCAAACATGCCTATTAAGGAAGTAGCCAATATCTGAATTATTTCTACGGGCGTTGTGTTTATAAGCAATAATGCGGGATTCAATACAAATATATAGGGTATTATAAAAGCAGCAATTGCTAATTTGCTCGCATTTATTCCGGTCTTCAGCGGATCACTGCCTGCAATGGCTGAGCCCGCGAAAGCTGCCAAGGCAACAGGAGGTGTAACGTCTGCGATTATTCCAAAATAGAACGTGAACATATGAGCTGCCAAAGCAGGCACCCCTAGCTTCATAATAGCGGGAGCCGCTATTGTTGAGGTGATGATGTAGTTTGCAGTAGTTGGTGCTCCCATACCCAGAATCAATGATGTTATCATAGTAAATATTAAAGTCAGGATCAGGTTTCCGCCCGCCATGGTAACAAGTCCATTTCCAAGCTTTAAGCCCAGTCCTGTCAAAGTAACCGTCCCAACGATTATTCCTGCTGAAGCACAAGCTATTGCAACACCAAGTGCACTCTTTGCGCCTGCTTCCAGAGCCTCCATGAGCATTTTCAGGTTCAATCTGGTTTCTTTTCTGACAGCTCCAGCCAGAACAGATATTATTATGCCGTACAATGCGGCCTTAATAGGGGTCGCTCCATTCATAAGGAAATAGACAATGGCCACTATAGGCAATAATAAATATCCGCTTTGGAGCATAACCTTCCTAAATTTGGGCAGTTGATCGGCTTTCAATCCTTTAAGCCCTGTTTTCCTGGCTTCAAGGTCAACCATTATCCAAACTCCAGTGAAATATAATATTGCAGGTATAACAGCAGCTTTAGCTATGGTTATATAAGGAACACCGATAAATTCAACCATTAAGAATGCAGCAGCACCCATTATAGGAGGCATGATCTGGCCTCCTGTTGAAGCCGCTGCTTCAACGGCGCCGGCAAACTCAGGCTTATAACCCAAACTTTTCATAAGAGGAATTGTAAAGCTTCCTGTACCAACAGTATTGGCAACAGAGCTGCCTGAAATAGTTCCTGTCAAGGCACTGCTCAAAACAGATACCTTAGCCGGTCCGCCTACCGCTTTACCGGCAATAGAATTTGCTAAGTCAATAAAGAATTTGCCTATACCGGTTTTATCCAGGAAGGAACCGAATAATATGAACAGAAATATAAATGTAGAAGAAACTCCGATAGGAATACCAAGAATACCCTCTGTAGTATAGTACATATGGCTTACTATCCTGGATAAGGAATAACCTCTGTGATTTAAGAAGCCTGGCATATAAGAACCAAACTTAGCATAAAGCAGGAATGTTCCCGCTATTATGACTATCGGCAGCCCTACCACTCTTCTGGTAGCTTCGAGAACCAAAAGAATTGCCAGCACTGCGATCACAATATCAAGTGGTGTTTGCTCTCCGGCACGATAAATCAATGCTTCATAATTAAAACTTATATACAAGCCTGCTACAGCACCTAATATTGCCAGGCAAATATCCGACCAATGAATTTTATCTTTGGGCATGCTTGATTTGGCAGGATACAATAAATACGCAAGGACCAATGCAAAGGTAAGGTGCACAGACCTCTGTATCTGGGCGGGTAAAACGCCTCTAAATGCGGTATATAAGTGAAATAAGGAAAATAATATAGCTAAAACTGATATAAACCTTCCTGTAAATCCCGCAACCTTCCTATAAGCTGATTCCTTATCGTATTTTGCTATTATCTCATTAAAATCTATCTCTTTTACCTCTTCTTTTAGGTTTTTTTCTTCACTCATGATATAACCTCCTTAAGAGTGCATATAGTGATACCATTTTTATTTTAAAAATTGCTGACTTCCCGGGTTCTACAAAATCAGATAAATAATATGTCTTATTATTTATGGTCAAGCTATGATTTGCAATGGTTCCAACGAATATAGAAAATGAGTCCATCTTTATATCTAAATTATCGATCTGCACCATCCCATCGACTAAGACAGGCTTTTGCTTATAATCCTCAAAATCAGGCATACCTGCGCCATAGGCATAAAAAGTTGTTTTATAAACAATAAAATGATCATCTTCAATCCTGTAATACTCATTTACAGGCATTCTATTTACTGAATGAATGAAACTGGTATAAAACTCCTTATTGTCAATCATTCTATCATTAAAAACAATCTTACCTGTTTCTGCGTCAGTAATAGTAAACATACTGAACAAAGGCATAAAAAATACTGTTGCGACTATTGCAGCTGCAATAATAAATACGAATTTCTTAGCTTTCATCTGAAAATACCGGACCGGAATTACCGGTCCGGTTATCTCCTCCGTGATTATTTAATTAAGCCTTTTTCCTTGAAGAATTTTTCAGCGCCGGGATGGAATGGTATGGAAATACCATTAACAGCCTTTTCCAGAACTAATTCCTGGCCTTTTGCATGAGCTTGGGCCAGTTCAGGCTGATTTTCGAATAATGCCTTTGTAATATTGTATATGGTATCCTCAGAAGCCTGTGAGTTAGTAGCTAATGTAGCCATAACTGCAACAGTTTTAACATCAGAATCCTGTCCATTATATGTGCCTGCAGGAATAGTATACTCTACGAAAAATGGATATTTTTCAGTCAGGCTCTTTATAGCTGCATCGGATAGTGAAACCAATGAAATTTTATTCTGTGCTCCGATGTCCTGTATTGCAGCATTTGGAATACCGGAAGTTACAAAGAAGCTTTCTATATGCTTGTCCTTGAAAGCATCTGCAGATTCTGAGAAGGATAGGTAACTGACATTCATATCATTATAAGTAAGTCCGGTAGCATCCAGTATCTGTCTTGCGTTTGCTTCAACACCGCTGCCCGGAGCTCCGACAGAAACCTTCTTGCCTTTTAAATCATTCACTTTAGTTATGCCGCTGTCAACAGAAGCAACGATCTGAATGATTTCAGGGTATAATGTAGCTATTCCTCTTAAATTTTCGATTTTGCCGTCTTTAAATGCTTCTACGCCATTATAGGCATAATCTAGCATATCGTTTTGAAGAATTGCCAATTCTGCTTCATTTTTGCCAAGAAGCTTGCAGTTTTCAACAGATGCACCAGTTGCCTGAGCAGTAACGTTCATGTTTTCAATCTTTGAATTGAAAATCTGAGCCATTGCACCGCCATAGGGATAATAAGTACCGGAAGTGCCTCCTGTAGCTAAGATCATATTTACTTTTGCAGGTGCGCAAGCAGTAAATACTACAGCAAACATGAGCATTAATGCTAATACTATTGCTATTTTCCTTTTCATAAAACCCCTCCTAAATAAATTTAATAAGTCTGCAATATAATTGTAATATTGCCGTAACACAAAATAACAAAAAAAAACTCAAACTAACGCCATTGTTAGAAAATTAGGAAACTTTGCACATATTAAAAGGGATTTTCATATTCTTCTATCATCATAAGCAATCTTCTTATAAAGGTTTTTACATTGATTTTACCGCCAGTTTTGCTTTTGCCTCTAATATAGTCCATCTCACTCTTTATCTCTATGTAGTCAAATAAAGAAGAGCTGTAGAGCATAAACTTTTCATTTGCAAAATCTTCAATGCCCAAAGTAGCAATATTTTTCATAGCTTTCCCTACTGCTCTTCTAATCCTCATTTCTACCGTTTTGCTTTCTATGCTCAAGTTCTCAGAACTGGAGGAATGGCTTTCATGAACGAGTCTAAACAGATCCGGAAGCTGCATCTCTTCCAGCGCATAGTTCAACGCCTTGTCTTTAATGAGAACGGAGCAAATTTTAACAATATCCTTGCTGCCAAGCTCTCCTATAATTCCTATATCAGATAAAATCTGATTAATAAACTTTTTATTCTTATCCATAATGGTATATTCACTCGCAGTATCATCCTTCTTGAGCTGCAAGGCTGCTGACTCAATCGTTTGAAATGTCCTGCGCAAGGTTAAATATTCTTTAACCTTTTTTATTACATTTACTACCTCTATCACATTAATAGGTTTATTAATAAAAAATTCTATGCCGTTTTCATAGGCTTTCCCGATGATATCCTTAGAACTTACTTGAGACAGCATAATAAAAACGCTCTTAATATCCAGGGATTTTGTCTTTTTTACTACTGCTATGCCGTCTTTCATCGGCAAAAGCAAGTCAATGATCACTATATCGGGTCTGTGGCTTACTACCAGTTCTTCACCCCTAACCCCATTTTCTGCTTCGCCCAAAACTTCACCCAAATCATACTGCTCGATTATTCTTGTAAGCACACTTCTTACGCTTCTGTCATCATCTACAACAATAAAGCTATGCATTGAAATTACCTCCCACTTATTAACTCATCAGTCGGGAAAGCAAGCATGAATTCTTTTTCGCCTCTTCTCGCAGAATTTATGCTTATCGTACCATTTAAATGCTCTGTCAGCATCTTCACGTGAGCAAGCCCAAGTCCGGTTGATATCAAGCCTGTATTCGGATCATACTTTGATGTATAGCCCGGTTCAAAGATTAACTCCTTTACATCATCAGATATTTCTTTGCCATTATCAATAATTCTAAAAACAGCCCTGCTATTATCTATCTCACTTATAACGCTTATATAAGAATTATCATTCAAGCATGCTTCTATAGAATTCTGTATCAAATTATTCAATATAGAAATAATAATGAAAAACTTATCGGTCTCATAGTCTTTTTTTACCTTGAAAGATAGCTTGATATCTTTGTTGAGCCCTTCAATATAAAGAACAAATAAGCCTTGGATTACATCAAAGATCTCACTTATCTCCATTGTATTTCCTGCCTCTCTTGCAGGGAGTATCTTTTCCATATTGAGCACTATTCTATTGTAGTCTTTCTTAATTTCATGGATCTGTATGGATAATTCCAATGAATCAGATCTTAATTGCTCTCGTTCTCTATCCGTAAGCTTTTCTTCGTCATTTAGCCTATTATATATGGAATAGCTTTTTCCCATGGCATTTTCAATATCTTGCATGGACTTTTTCAGAAAAAATATCTCCGATTTCATCTTGGCTGTGATAACGATCAGATCATTATATCTTCTTTGATGCTCTTCCTTAACGATTATAAGATTGTAATATTTGATAGTCAAAAATAGGCAAAGGATTATGGAGGAACGTATTATTGCAGTTAAAACTACGGTCTCTAATATTGATTCGAAAGGATTGTTTATAAAATGATTTCTAAGGACCAATTCTAAAAAATTTGAAGCGATATCTGCAAAAATGATGATAAATAAAAATTGCAACGGCTTGTCCGCATGAGCTCTAAATTTCAAGCGATCTATTATTATACCATAGCAAATATAAAAAAATGATGCAGGTATATGTCTGGAAAGTGATATTTCAAAGCTATTATTATGTAATAAAACATCTATTGCCGTTCTGGTTATCAAGACGAAAACAGCAACTAACACTGCAGTATCTGCAATAGTCAGATTTCTAAAATATAATAAAAGAAATGGAAACAAAATAACGGCTATAGTAATTCTAAACTCGGTTCCAAAGGGATAAAAATGAATTTGCCCCATGATAGCTGTAAAAAAGGCAACTATAAGCATCTCTTTTAAGTTTTTATTCATTTGAGATACACATCCTGGAGTATATTTTTAATATTATTTTACATTTGTTAGACTATTTTGTAAAATATTTTATTTACTCTTTGATATTTTCTATAATAGAACTTATGATCTTAATTCCTCTTTCAATATCATCAGCACTGACTCTGGAAAAGCCTAATCTGAAAGCATCCTTTCCCTCATCGTTTATATAAAAGATATCTCCCGGTGTGAATATAACACCTTTCTTTATGCATTCATTCAACAAATTCCTTGAATTGATGCCTTTATGCTTTATAAATATGTGAAGGCCCCCATCTCCATAAAGCATGGCTTGTGGAATATTTTGCCTAACAGCAGCTACCGCTGCTTCGTATTTTTGTTTATAAACCTTTCTGGCTTTCTTTATATACTTCTCAAAAGAACCTTCTCTAAAGAACTCATATAGAATTGCTTGGTCCAAAAACGAAGTATGAATATTTCTGCTTCTCTTTACACTCTCCAAGTAATCTATTAAATCCGTATCAGCCACAATCCAGCCAATCCTTAACCCGGGAAAAAGGACTTTAGAGAAGCTTCCGATGTAGATAACTCCGTTTCCCCTGCACCCTATTGCTGCAATGGGGGATATATGGGAACCAAAATATCTCAATTCCTCATTGAAGCCATTCTCTATAATGGGGATATCATTGCCGGCTAAAATATCATAAAGCTCAATTCGTCTTTCCCAAGGCATTGTAATGCCTGTAGGGTTGTGATAAGAAGGGGTTATATAAGCCAGTTTGACCTTATTTTTTCCAATTATTTTTTTTACCTCCTGAATGCTTATCCCTTCCCCATCCATATGTGCGCCTAAAATGTCAAGCTTCTTCAGCTTCATTATCTTAAGCGCCGTATTATGGGTAGGATTCTCGCATAATATTGAATCTCCATCCTTCGTAAGTGAAGAGAGCAGAATTTCAAAGGCTTCTGTAAAGCCATTGGTTATCAAAATACTCTTGCCTTCAGTATTAATCCCTTTGCTTTCCATATAACCGGTCAAATAATCAAGCAATGGCTTATATCCTTGCGCATAACCATAATTTAATATCTTGTAGCCTTCCAATGATATTATATTCATAAAAGCCCTTTTAAAATCCTCCATAGGAAACAGCTCCGGTTCTGGTGAAATGCTGCTCATAGGTATCATTTTCTTCTCCCAAACAGCTTCCTGCTTAACAATATCAAGGCCTCTGGCTTCTCTTGCATATTCATTTATTCTGGGTTCCCATTCAGTGACCCATCCTCCGCCAGAACTGATATTTATGTCTGATACAAAAGCCCCCTTGCCTTCTATTATATTTATGAAACCATCGTCAACCAGAGATTCATAAGCAGAAATTACAGTGTTTCTGCTTACTTTCATCAAAGAAGAAAGCTCCCGGGTTGATGGCAGCCTTTCTCCTTTCTGCAGCATACCTTTAGCTATCATGGTTCTAAAGTAATTCTTTATTTGAATGTATATCGGTTGTCCTTTATCAATCTCGATATTGTGGAACATTTTTTCACCCCAAAATATTAATGGCAATAGTCATCCTATTACCATTTTTACATATATAGCATTAAAAATAAAGCTTATTAATTTCTTGATTTGAGAGATAGCTGAATTATTTTATCTAGAAACTGTAAAAAGTCCAGCCCATAAGCCTTTGCACTTTTCGGGAAAAGACTGTTTTTTGTGAGGCCGGGAAGCGTATTTATCTCTAAAACGTAGATATCATCTTCTCCAATTATTATATCCACTCTTGCATATACACTGCATTTTAAATGCTTCCAGCATTTTCGCGCAGCCTCCTCAACTTTCTCCCTGATGGGCGACTCAAGCTCTATTATCACCTCATCGGCTCCTCCATCCAAGTATTTTGAGCTATAATCAAAAAAATGAGACTTCGGTTTGATGGCTATCACCGGAAGCAATATCCCGTCCATCATGCAACAAGTTATTTCTGCTCCTTTGATGTATTTTTCAATCATGACCTCACTATCAAATTTTAAAGCTTCGGCAACAGCTTCTTCGATATCTTTCTCATCATTTGCAATAGCAGTGGCAACACTGGAGCCTCCGCTATTGGGCTTAACGACTACAGGATATCCGATGGCATCAACCCTGGCCAGATCCAGTTTATCTGCACTGTTTAATATAAACCAGTCCGCCGTACTAACTCCCACAGTCTTAAGTATACTCTTAGTGATGCTCTTATCCATACATACCCCGCTCGCCAAGGGACTGCAGCCGGAATAAGGAATGTCCAAAGTCTCAAGTACTGCTTGAACTATGCCATCCTCGCCGAACTTGCCATGCAATGCTATAAAAGCAAAATCTATATCTCTTGTTTTTTCTATTATATCTTCTTTCTTGTCGATAATAATAGGAACCACTTCATATTTATTTTTATCTAAATTATTAGCGATTTCTCTTCCTGTGTTCAAGGAAACTTCCCTTTCCGAAGATATGCCACCCATAATAACTCCTATTTTCATTCAAACACCATCCAATCAAAAATATAGTAAAAACAGTCTATTATCATTCTAACATGATAATAGACTGTTTTTTAGCACCACAGGAGTAATTTTTTTGACTCAGAGCGGTATGGTTTATAATACAAATCCTATCATTCTTAAAACCTCAAAATAATCTTGTGATTCAAATATCAAGATGTTCGCGCCTGCCTTCCTCATGCCCGGATAATAGGACATCTTATTTGCGTAAGTATGCTCCTTAAAGCATATTTCAACATTAAATCTATCCGGCAAGCTTATTCTGGCTTTATTAAAGTCTTGCTTTAACGATTTTTCTGCATTTTCTCTTATGAGCTTTAGAGATCTGGTTGTTGAAATACATATTGCGGCTGAGCCTATTCCCTCTTTCACTTCCACTGTATGCAAGCATGGATGAATCTTCTTCCCATCTTCACATAGCATTTTATCTCCCGATAGAAATACCGTTGGTACGCCTTCGCAAGCTGCGGCATAGCTATATATCATGAATTCGCTTGCATATTCTCCGTTTATTTTTATGTATAACGGTCCGGATGTCATAGTATGAGATAAGGGATTGCCTTCTCTCCCGGCGGCACTATGATATCCGACGAACATTGCTGCATCAAAAGTATCATCGATTCCTTGAACCATAGAATAAGGATGACCCGACCACCCTCTTATCAGCTTTGCACACTCGGGCAATTTTGTAATATCAATGTTCGCTGCCGTGTCGTGGGCATCTTTAATCACTATTTCATCAGCACCGGCCGCTATTGCACCTTCACATGCTGCTGCCACCTCTTTTGTCATCTGCTCTGCATAGATTGAATAAAAGTTCTTTTGTGCTTCACATTCATCCCATCTTATCGTAGAAGTGATGCCCTCCATATCGGCGCTTATAAATATTTTCATCATATTCCCCTCCTATTTTAAAGCAATCTGCTCTCCTTTTAATTTCATATAATCTCTCAGTGTTTCTCGAGTTTTGCCCTTTACGCCTATAACCTTTCCGCTGGTGATCATAGAATTTAACACAGCCTCTTCCTCACACTCAGCTACTGCTCTAAATACAACATTGAGCTTGTCCTCTTTAAGAATCTTGATGTCAGTTATTTCGTTATCAAGATAACTTTTAAGAACATTTCCGATAGAAAATGCAATCATTATCTCTCCGCTCCCATGTCCCATAAATGAGCCCAATCTTGCCAACCCTACTCCCGCTCTCTTGCATACCCTTCTCAACTGCCTGCTGCTAAGAGGTATATCTGTAGCTATTATTGAAATTACAGAACCTTTATCCTCTTGTGGTTTGATATCCTTTTCTTTAGAAACTCTGTCATCAATATGAACCCCATTGATGCATAAATCCTTTAGTAACCCATGATTGGATAAGACCAATACTCCTACAGTATAGTCCTGTCCTTCCAATTTTATAATGCGTGATGCTGAGCCTATACCCCCCTTAAGCTGATGGCAGCTCATGCCCTTTCCCGCACCTACATCTCCTTCAGCAAAGTCTGCCGTCGCTTCTTCTATAGCTTTATATACATGCTCCTTTTTTACGGCCCTCAGCTGAATATTATTCAAATAGCTGTCGTTGCACTCGCATACCACCGGATTAATGGACTCTACTTCCACATTTTCCTTTTTGCATTCTTTTATCATATAATCCACAACTGCATCATGGACGAGGCCCACATTCAATGTATTGGTCAAAGCTATGACGGACTCAAGGCTTCCCAGTTCATCAATCTGTACAAGTCCTAAAGTTTTCCCAAAGCCGTTTAACACATAAGAGGCAGCAATAAGTTTGTTTGTAAAAATATTCTCTTTCATCGGAAGTATAACTGTCACACCTGTTTTGCTCTCCTCAGTATCGATTGTGCAATGTCCTACCTTAAGGCCTCTTACATCCGTAATTTTATTTAGCTTTCCTTTTGGCAATTCGCCAATCTTTACTCCATAATCTTCTATTCTATTTTGCTTTGTCATTATTATTCCACCTCATTATTTTTATGAAGAACCCCATTTCCATCATGCTGCGAAGATTCTTCTTAAAATTTCTCTTTGTCCTTCTCCGCTAACTCAACGCAGCGCCTGGCTAATATAAGAACAGGATCTATATATTCTTCCGGCACACCTATCTGTTCAGCCAGGAGAGGGAGTTCGGTACACCCCAGGATTATTGGGATGTATTTATCATCTATATATTTTTTTACCAGACATTCAAATTCTGCCGGACTTACATCAAATTTACCGGACTTTACCTTGTATATCCAACTCATAACAACTTTTTTATCAGCGTCATCCGGTTCTATTATATTCAGTCCATATTCTTTGAATATTTTTTTATATATTCCTGATATATACGTGCCTTCTGTAGCCAGCAGCAAGAAATCGCCGACGTCTGGTTTTGTAAATTTTAAAAATGCTGCGGTTTCACCTATCATATTAATTAAATATGCCTTTGTATATCTTTTTATATAATCATAAAAAAAGTGCGCCGTGTTGCATGGCATGGCTATATAATCAGCGCCCAGCATTTCTAATCTGATAAGCGATCTTATAAGCTCTATTTTAGGGTCTTGCCCTCCACCTAGAATATATTGGGTTCTATCAGGGATCTGTGCATTGCTGTCTATTACTATATGGATATGATCTTGGTCCTTAGATGCATGAGTAGAGTCAATAATCTTCCTGAACAAATCGCATGTAGCCGCCGGACCCATACCTCCCATTATTCCCAGAATCATATTGTCACCTCGGTGTATTATTTATTACACCTGTGTTTATTGCAATTTTCATGCCACATAAAAAGTTTTCATATATCCTGGGCCTCTCAAGATTTTCATGAATTTTAGGGATGCAATTCAGCCCATTTACACACCCATTTATCCATTAACTACTATTGAAGATAGTATGCTATCGCCTTTCTCAGTCAGCACAGTGCCTTTTCTTCCAGTACTAATCTCGACAAGCCCTAACAGCTCGGCGCTGTTCAGCAAGCTTCTTATCTGGCCTTCCGTCAATGGCAATCCTTCTTCCTTTGCCAGGCTTGCCAGATAACGTCTCCCTACCCCGTCTGAATTCTTCATTTTGGCCAAAATCCATATCATATTATTTCCTAAAACTTCCTTTAGTACAGATTCTCCCAGTCTGGTCTGATTATCAGTTATATATTCGGGAAGCCTAGTTTTATCTATTTTTTCCCCATTCTTAGCAGTGCTTATTATATACTCAACAGCGTTCTCAAGCTGCCTGATGTTACCGGGCCAGTCATAATCAATCAATACCTGGACCGCGTCGTTTTCCAGAACCTCATATATGCTGTTGTATTTGCCGACGCTATATCTTTTCAAGAAATAATTCGAAAGAACCAGAATATCTGTTTTTCTTTCCCTCAGGCTCAGTGTCCTGACAGGAAGGACATTGAGCCGGTAATATAGATCTGCTCTAAAATTGCCTTTTTTTATTTCTTCTGCCAAATTGCGATTTGTAGCAGCGATGAACCTCACATCTATAGGTATTTCTTTGAGGCCCCCCACCCTCCTTACCTGCCTTTCCTGTATCACCCTCAATAACTTGCATTGGAATTCTAAAGAAGCATCTCCTATTTCATCCAGAAAAATTGTTCCTCCATGAGCTTCTTCAAAAAGCCCTCTCCTGCCGCCTTTTTTGGCTCCTGTGAAGGAGCCCTCTTCATATCCGAATAGTTCGCTTTCCAATAGACTCATGGGCATGGATGCAAAATTTACAGGCACAAAGGGCCCGCCCGCTCTCTTTGAAGCACAGTGAATAGCTTGAGCGATCAGCTCCTTGCCCGTGCCGCTTTCCCCTTGAATCAAAATTGTGGAATCAGTATCAGCAAAGCCTTTTACGTTCTCCATCAATCTGCTCATGCTGCTGCTTTCATATATGATATCATCAAAGGTATAAAAATTTGACCTTGTAGACTTTGTTGTCCTTCTGCGAAGCTCATGCTCATTTTTTTCAATATCTTCACTTTTTTCGAAAGTATATATGATTCCGTCCTCACTGCCGCTTCCTTTAACCACTTTAGTGGTAACAAACAGTTCTTTTCCTTTTATCATAATAACATCAATTCTGTCATGATGATAGCTTTCACCCAGTTCCGGCAATATATCTATAATATTTTCTCCTATAACATCTTCCCATGAGCATTCCAGAATATTATAAAGCTCTTGATTTCCGGTTATTATATTTCCGTCTTTGTCTATGTATATAATTGCCTTTGTCAAACAATTTGCAACGGTCTCAAGCCTGCTGCTGATAATTTTCATATCTTTTGCACTATCATTGATCCTGTTCAAAAGTCCAATGATCTCATGAATATATTGGGAAGAAAGCCTGTCGCCCAGGGCATCCATTAAGCCAAGCCTTTTAGCTATATCAGCTACTGTAGTGATATCAATTTGTCTCGTGCCAATATCTATAACCTTCTTTACCTCATAGGGCACAAGATGGGGTTCTCCTACAGTAACTCCTATATCTAGCCCTGGGTATGCGGCTATTCCAGGATAATATGGATAATACTTAATATAGTTGACTCCAAGGGCTTGCAGCTGAGTTATAGCTTGATAGGTAGACTCAGCCCTGTCGTTAATTAGAAGTACCTCGGTGGCTTTAGGCAGGCTCAATAGTTCTGAAATATACCTGTGATTTATGACCCTGCGAGCCGGGACATAATTCATGCCTTCATCTATCAGGCTTTGAACTTTTTTATCTATTGTTTGAGGAGATGATAAAACAACAAGAGTATTTGCCGTATCAAATTCTAAATCATCTTCCAGACAATAAGGCTCGATCTCCGCATATTCTCCAAAGATTTTCTCCAGCTGCATCGCCAGATTAATTGAAGTCACCTTTCCCGGGCTGATTATTGCAATCTTCTTCATTTTCCTTTCTCCTCCTTAGCATACTGATTCTTGTGATAGATGAGGGTAATTAAAAGACTATGAGATTTCATATTAATGTAATTATTATATACTTATTAAGAAAAAATAACTTCAAAAACAAGCCCATCATAGAAAAATAGCCGATCCAGATGTATTTAACATCGAAACGGCGAATATTTCTTCCTAAATATTTATTTTCAACACTTTATATAATGTTTATGCTCAGTCGTTTTCCAGAGTATCCTATGGCTACTCCATAGGACTTAGGCTTAAGTATTTTTGGTAAACTCATTGCGGCACTTTGGACAGATGATGCGTATTTTGCCTTTGCCTCTTGGGACCCGAAGCCTTTGCCCGCACTGGGTACATTTGAAATAACGATACGATTTGCCGCCTCTTGCACGATTTACAAACTGAATAAGCTTCAATTTTATTGGATTCCACCACTGTAAAAATTTCATATTCTCTTCTCTCCGCTTATTAATGTTTTTTGAAAACATCCTGGCGTAGCACAGAATTAGAATTATCATAGCAAAAATATTGAAAATACCTGATCCTATAAGCGAATTAACAACTAAAAACACAATGCTCAACATAAGCATAGCATTTGAGAGCTGGTCCATACCATAGCGTCCTATCATCAATTTTTTAAACCAATTCATCCTTCTTACTCCTTATATACTATTTGTTTTTTCTGTTTTAATATCTTTACTTGCCAGTCGCACAGATACAGATTCACCAATAAGTTTGTATATTATTGAGCATATGGGGACAAAGACCATCATCCCTAGTATTCCCAAAGTGCTTCCCCCCAATATAACCGCAGCAAATACCCAAATGGCCGGCAATCCTATGGAGGTTCCCACAACACGGGGATATATTAAATTTCCTTCTATCTGCTGCAAAACAATTATAAATACTATAAACCATAATGCTTTGATAGGAGACACCATCAGAATCATAAAGACGCCCAGAGCCGCTCCGATAAATGCGCCAACCAGCGGAATCAATGCTGTAAATCCGATAAGAACAGAAATTGTTGCCGCATGCGGAAACCTGAAAATAATCATCCCCATAAAGCACAACGCCCCAAGTATCACAGCTTCTGTAAACTGTATTGCGACAAAGCTATAAAAGGTTTTATAAGAGAGCTTGGATATATAAACAATTCTGTCTGCGCTTTTCTCAGGCAAGAATGCATAGATAAGCCGCTTCGCCTGATAAGTCAGCTTCTCCTTGCTCATCAATATATAAATAGCAAAAATAATGCTCATCACCAAAGTAACTGTACCGCTAAATATAGAAGAAACAGCAGCCAGCGCAGAACCTAATACTGTAGATGTGCCGCTTTTTATAAAATTTGCAAGAGAGCTCCCAATTCTATCCCAATCGAACTGTAAGTTTACTATCCATTGTCTCAACTCGGGTAACTGACCAGACCATTTCTCTGCCCAAATTTGTATTTCTGTAAAAAATGCTGGAGCCGTGTGTTTTATAATGGTGAAAGTGTCAACCATTTCAGGAATAACTAAAAAAGCTACAAAGAAAATTATGGCTGAGGCCATGATAATAGACAAGAGCAAGCAAGTGATACGGCTAATCTTTTTTATGATTGTTTTCTTGGGTAAAGGAAATAATAAGCGCTCCAGCATTTTCATAGGAACATTTAAAATAAACGCAATGGCCAATCCCATGATCAGCGGCGATAACAATGCAAAAATCGACTTTAAATAATTTATCACTGAGGTCAGATTTTGCAGCCCGGAATAGAAAAGAACTGAAATCATGACTATAAATAAAATCTTTTTAATATTTTTCTGCGATAGCTCCATAATACTCACTTCTCTAAATTAATTTTATGTGCGGCAATACCTATCGCACATTATATAATGTTATATTTAAAACAATGCTTTGTCAATGTGTTAAGGCTGTTTATTACTAAAAAAAGTCAGAAGTAAAATCAGAAATAAAACAAAAAAACTTGCAAAGCATAAAACCTTGCAAGTATTATAATCATATGGCTCCCGGTTAAGGACTCGAACCTCAACAAACTGATCCAGAGTCAGTTGTGCTACCATTACACAAACCGGGAACATTTCATCAACGAAATATATATTATCATGTTTTCTTATGTTTTGCAACATTAATTTCTCATTTTGCTGCAGAATAATCATAAAAGGTGCCTTTAGGCACCTTTTATCAATTACATTATTTCAAAAGAGTCCTTACCTACTCCGCATAAAGGACAAACCCAATCCTCTGGCACTTCTTCCCAAGGTGTTCCGGGAGCTATGCCGCTGTCCGGATCTCCCAACTCAGGATCATAGACATAACCACACGCTGTGCATACCCATTTATCCATTTTGAATACCTCCTTAAATTTCAGATATTATTGTACATAGATTATAGCATCAAATGGATAATAATTCTAGATTAATTTATAAAGTTTTCAAAACTTTGCCCAGTCTCGTTATTCCCTCTACTATTTTGTCTTCAGGCATGCAGGAATAATTTAATCTAAAGTGGTTTTCATTTCCGCCATTTGGATAGAAAGAACCGCCGGGTACGAATGCAACCTTCTCTTCAAGCGCTTTTTTTAGCACCTCTGCTGCATCAACGCCTTCCGGAAGCTCAACCCATGTAAAAAGGCCACCGTTGGGGTAAGTAAACTTAACGTTCCTGGGAAATTCTTTTTCCATGGTCTCTATCATCAGCGTTCTTCTTCTGCCGTATACTTCTATTATTTTATTGATATGCTTATCAATATCAAACATTTGAACAAATGCAGCGGTCTCTCTCTGGGCCATGCTGTTGCACTGCAAATCTGCCCCCTGTTTAACCAATACATATTTTCGCACAATTTCCGGTGAAGCAGCAACCCAACCAACTCTCAAACCGGGAGAGAATGTCTTTGAAAAAGTGCCCAGATATATTACCATTCCAGCTGTATCAAAGTGCTTAACAGCAGGGATTCTCTCGCCTTCAAACCTTAGATCGCCGTATGGATTATCCTCTACAATAGGTACATTATATTTTACCGATAACTCTACTAGTCTTTTTCTTCTCTCGAAACTCATGGTGATTCCGCTTGGATTCTGGAAATCTGGTATTGTATAGATGAATTTCGCATTCGGATTAGCCTCCAATGCTTTTTCCAATTCATCCATTTTCATTCCTTCATTATCCATTTCTACTTCTACGAATCTGGGCAAATATGACTTAAAAGCATTTAAAGCTCCTAAATAGCTTGGGCTTTCGCATATAACAGTATCCCCTTCATCCAAAAATACTTTGCCTGAAAACTCCAAGCCTTGCTGGGATCCGCTTGTTATTAGTATGTCGTCTGCTGGGATTTCAATACCTGAATACTTCATTCTCTCAGAGATGATCTTTCTGAGCGGCAAATAACCTTCTGTAGTACTATACTGCAATGCTGCCTTGCCATCGGTGTCAAGTACTTTAAGACAAACCTCCTTCATCTCCTCAATGGGAAACAACTCCGGTGCAGGCAAACCCCCTGCAAAAGAAATAATCTCAGGCTGTTCCGTCAGTTTTAAAAGCTCTCTGATGGCAGAACCCTTGATGTATTCCATTCGTTTTGCATATTTAATAGACATAGTTAATAAAACCCCCTAAAATATTATGCCCGTCATCCTATGTATACATCCTCCAATACTATTGTACATTATATTTAATTTTAAAGCTATCAAAAAATATTAAGGACAAATAGCATATGCTATTTGTCCAATTCTTTAATAATTTTAACTGAAGCACTGGCGCCTATCCTTGTAGCCCCGGCATCTATCATCTTCAAAGCGGTGTCAAGATCCCTAATGCCTCCGGAAGCTTTTACACCCAAATCCGGTCCTACTGTTTTTCTCATCAATGCCACATCAGCTTCTGTAGCACCAGATGCTGAAAAACCGGTGGATGTTTTTACATAATCAGCACCGGCAAGCTTTGCTATTTTGCAAGCCTCACCCTTCTCTTCATCGCTTAGCAAGCAAGTTTCTATGATCACCTTCAGCAGTGCTTTGCCTTCACAAGCTTTGGCTACACCGTCAATATCCTCTTGAACATAGCCTAGCCTTCCCTCTTTTAAAGCCCCAATATTTAGTACCATATCGATTTCTTTTGCGCCATTTTGTATTGCTTCTGCAGCTTCAAAGGCTTTCACCGCCGAGGTGCTGGCACCCAAGGGAAATCCTATTACCGTGCAAACCTTTACCGAAGAATCTCTCAGCATACTGTAAGCTAGCTTAACAAAGCATGGGTTGATACATACTGAAGCAAATCCATGCTCCAAGGCCTCATTGCATATTTTTATTACATCTTTTTCTGATGCTTCAGGCTTTAGTATGGTATGGTCTATATATGAAGCTAAATTATTCATTACTTTATTATTTCCCCCATATCTCCATTAGAGATTCCGGCAGCGTTTCCTTCCTCAATATCAATATGCATATCAAGAGCGTATTCAGGATGAACCCTTACTACCACATTTTCAAACACCACTGCTCTTTCTTTGCCAACTCTTACTTTTACTATATCTTTATCTTTCAACCCGAATTTTGGAGCATCACTTGTATGCATATGGATATGTCTGGCTGCTACTATGACTCCCTCTTCCAGCTTTATTTGACCCTTAGGTCCCACTAAAGTGCATCCCGGAGTTCCTGCAGTGTTTCCAGAAGCTCTTACTATCCCTTCAACACCCATAGTCCTTGCATCAAACATGGATATTTCCACTTGTGTAGCAGGTCTTACAGGTCCGAGTATTCTCACACCTTTTAACGTTGATTTTGGTCCAACTATGTCCACCTTTTCCTCGCATGCATATTGGCCAGGCTGAGAAAGGTCTTTCATATTGGTCAGTTCATGTCCTTCTCCAAAAAGGATGTCTAAATCTTTCCTGGTTACATGAAGATGACGGTTTGACATAGCCACCGGTATAAATTTTTCCATAAATACCCTCCTAAAATTAATTTTCTATTGTTGAATAATATGCATTTAGCATTATTGCGCACTCTATTCTTTTGCGCTGTAATTTGCATTCCAGTTCATAAGGCACTTTTAAATCTCCGCAGAATGCATCTGCATTGGCCTGGCAGCCGCCGCTGCAATAAAACTTTGCCCAGCATCCGCTGCATTTTTCCTTATGATATACCGAATTGTTTGAAAAACTATCCTGAAGCTCTCCATCATTGATTCCTGTATAAACATCACCCATCTTATACCCATCTCTGCCTACAAATTGATGGCAGGGATACAGATCGCCATCGGGAGTAACAGCGAAATATTCATGGCCTGCACCACATGAAGCCACTTTTTTGTATACGCAGGGGCCTCCGTCCAGATCTACCAGATAATGATAGAATCTGAAGCTCTTGCCCTGCTTCTCGTATTCTATCATCTTCACCACAAGCTTTTCATATTCCTTCATTATTGTATCCAGATGCTCTTCTTTCAGAGCATAGTCCATATCGGGAGAAGCGATAACCGGCTCTATAGAAATTTCCTTAAAACCTTCGTCGGCCAAGGCAAGCACATCATTTACAAAATCAAGGTTGTAAGCAGTAAATGTGCCTCTGATGTAATGACTTTTATCTCCCCTTTTTTCTAAAAACTTTTTTATCTTTGGCAAAATTATATCATAAGTTCCTTTGCCATTTATAGTTTTTCTCATACCATCATTTATATTTTTTCTGCCATCTATGCTGAGAACCACATTATCCATATTCTCATTCAAGTACTCTATTGATGCATCATCCAATAATGTTGCGTTTGTTGTCATAGTAAATCCTATACGCTTGCCAAATTCTTTTTCCTTTTCTCTTGCATATCCTATAGTGGCCTTTACCACTTCAAAATTAAGCATTGGCTCTCCGCCAAAGAAGTCAACTTCAAGTCTTTTCCGATTTCCTGAGTTAAGGATCAAAAAATCTATAGCTTTCTTTGCCACCTCGAGTGGCATCAGCTTTCTTCCACCATGGTAGTCTCCCGTCGACGCAAAGCAATAGCCGCATCTTATATTGCAATCATGAGCAATGTTAAGACATATCGCTTTAACTTGGAAATCATTCTTTCTTGATAAGACCATATCTCTATATGTATCATCAGAGAAAAGCAAGCCTTCATCCTTAAGCTTTATGACCTCTGCTAACGCCTCTTTAATCTCTTTGCCATCATATTTATCCTCAAGTCTTTTTACAAGATTGGCTTCAAAGGGATCTGTTAACATGTCCAAAATATCATAGATTATATCTTCCACTACATGAACAGAGCCGCTGTTTACGTCCAAAACAATATTTAGTCCATTCATCTTATATTTGTGTATCATCAATATTAGTCCTCTCCATCAAAATTACCATTAATAATTCTATATCATATTGAATCTGCTGTCAAACCTGAAGGACATACAAAAACCGCCCCGCAGGGCGGAAATATTATTGGGGTATGGCTTCATTCAATTCTTTTGTGAGCTCATCTGAATCTATACCATATCGTTGGGCAGCCTGCTCAACAGACATATACAATGCTCCGCCTCAGCCAAAGCATTTAATCCCAAAATTTTTAAAAATATATTCCAAATCCGGATATTTAAACAAGATATCATCTATTATCATTCTTTTGTCTATCATCATTTCACCTCCAAATTTGAATCAAGATATTTAACAGCGCTTAAAGCTGCAGTGCTTCCTTCTCCAACCGCTTTAGAAATCTGAAAGGGTTTGCCGGCACAATCACCGCAGGCATAAACCCCGGGAATACTTGTTGTCATCAGCCTGTCAACCTTTATTGAACCATCCTCGAGTTCAAGGCCTTCTAGTAATTGATTTACAGGCAGAACATTCCTGATAAAAAATACTGCATCCACATCTATATTTCCCTTAGAAGTAGAAAGTGATGTAACTCTATTTTCATTTCCAATAACTGATATTGGTTTTGCTTCTATGACTTTAATACCATTAATTTCTTCGAAGCTTGTTTTATAAAGAGGCAAATAGTATACTTTGGAGCATATCTCACTTAAGAACCTTGCTTCTTCCTCTCCTTCTTCGTTTTCAGACACTATAGCAACAGCCTTATTCTTATACAACGGACCATCACAGGTAGCGCAGTATCCCACACCCATTCCAAGATATCTCTCTTCTCCTTCGATTAAACTGTTCTTCGCCTTTCCTGTAGCTATGATCAGCGTCTTTGCATCGTAAAAATTGTTCCCTGCATTTATTGTAAAGTAATCTCCCATATTAAGTATGTTGTAGGCCATTTCGTTCTTCTTTTCAATTTTCATACCACGCATGTGCTTTTCAAAGCTCGATAAAAGCTCTGCCCCGCTTATGCTGCTTATTCCTAAATAATTATCTATGCTTGGAGCCTTGCTCAAGCCGGTAACCTTTTCATTGCCTGCAAGCATTATAAAGCTTTTTTTTCGAATTTTGAGATTCAGAGCTGCAGACATAGCAGCAGGGCCTCCGCCAATGATCGCTGAATCAAACATTGACAATACCTCCATCCATTAAAATTATCTATATATTTTATCCTCCATCCGCTCTAACGGCTCATCTACTATTACATGTTCAATGTTGAGCGCCATACCTTCAACGCTAAGCAGCACCTTTTTGATACCCTTCAGCTCAGTCATTGTATTCACCAGAGAGCTGATCGTCATATCTTCTCCTGCTGCTCCCCCCCAATGCTTTGTATACATTTCTTTTGAAAAGTCAACAAGAATAGTGTCTTCCTGTATCTCAACATTCAAAACTTTAACATCACTGGGTATTGTTTTATATAGATTCTCTTCATTGGGACCCTTTATCAATTCTTCCAACACCAATTTCGCAAAATCTTCTTCAGTCATATCTTTATCTGCTTTAACAGTGCGATATTCAGGCACAACAAATTGAGCCTGTGAATTGGCGAAATATAACACAATTTCTTTTTCTACAGTATCGGGTTCAACTGTTTCAACGGTATTGTCGACCGTATCATCTATTGGAGAAGTGCCCTTTTTAGGAGCACTGCAGCCTGCAATACCAAAAATAATTATAAGCAAAATAATCAAAAATCTTTTCATAATAATTTAGCCTCCATCATCTTGCATCAGCATGTTTTTTTATGTATTTAAGCACAATAGAAAGTATAAACAAAATAAACTGAGCAGTCAAATAATATGTTATTATTCTAAAGGCAATATCCGAAAAAAAACCTTCGGGGAAAATATTAACAAGTCTGTCGGCATTAGGGTCTAGAAGCCATAGATCATTGGTAAAGAATATTTCGTGAAAAATCGTAAAGTACTTATAAAAATCAATATTGATTAAAATAATCAATAAAGCTATAGGTAATACACCGGCTATTGATGACATCAGCAAAGCTTTCCCTAAATCAAAGCTTATCGTTTTATTATATTTAAGCATTAATATTATAAACAGTAATAAAATCAAAATACCATTTCTGATATTGCGTCCAATAATAAACAGATTCTTTACATCAACCATGTGCAGCTTATCCCTAGCACTGAAAAATTCCTGTTCTATACCATTTACCATTGTCTGAAAATCCAGATCTTTTCTGTTGTCTCTAAGATAATTCAGCAGCTTTGAAGTCGAATCCATTAAATCTTTTTGCTCAATAGCCAAGTTTTCTGAAATATTATATTTTTCATATTCAGCCCTATAATAATTAATATCGAATGCTGCAATTTCTGTTGAAGTAAGCAGAATAAAAAGCGGCAAAGCTAAAGCTAATATAATATATGAGATATTTCTCAAAGCTTTGTTTAACATAAAAGATGCTCCTTGCTGAATTTCTTAAAATTTTCATTGCCTTATAAACCAAATTATATCATAAATCCAAACATTTTTATCTTGTTTATTTTTTATCAAATATTAATCAAACCACAGGAAATAATAAAGATGAGGTGATTTTTTTGAATAAAAGACGCATTTTATATAAAGCCATTGCCATTTTGCTTATAATCGCATCGCTTGGCGGCCTTGCATCCTGTACCCCGCAATTAAAGCCCTCCCCTGAGGCTTCGAACGAGGATGAGGAGAAAGAGCCACCCAAGGAGCTGGAAGAATTAAAGAAAAGTATTGAAGATATAGAAAAAGCTTTGATGTCTATGCATGAAGAAAAAAAGAGAGCAAAACAAGGAATAATATCATCACAGTCAGGCGGCGGACAGGGACAGCAGCAAGGACAAGGAGGGCAACAGGGACAGCAAAGCCAACAGCAGGGTCAGCAGCAGGGAAGCATGGGTCAGGAGCAGATTCAGATACAGATGAAGCCGGAAGAACTTGCAGAATATCAAAAACAACAGGAAAAGGCTAAATTGCAGGAAGAGCTTGCAAAAAAAGATAAAGAAACTCTAGAGAAATTTGAGAGCTTGAAAAAGGATGTGCTGGGGCTCCATGAAAAATGGAATTCCTTTGAGCCAAAGGCTGTTGTTGCTTTGGCGCCTCAAAAATCCATGGAAGATTTTGAAAATGCATTAAATAATTTAACCGATACTATACAGTCAAAAGATGAATATATAAATTTGCTTTCAGTCAATTCATTGTATAAGACCCTTCCTGATTTCTATGAGCTCTATAAAACAAAGGAGCCGCCAGATTTGGACAGATTAAGATATGGGATTAAAAAAGTAAAACTGGTGGCTGAAAAAGATGATTATAATTCTATGAAACCCGCACTTGAATATTTGATAAATGTTTGGTCCGTAGCAAAACCCAAACTCAAAAAAAGTTCATCCGAGCTGATGAATAAATTCGAATTTGCTTTAAATGATCTAAAGAAATCAATAGAGGGCAAAAACAAAACTATAATCGACGCAAAGTCTGAAGTACTTTTAAAAATTATTGATGAAATGGTTCAAAGCCTAAAAAAGTGAACCAAACATTTTAATAGTAAGAGCTAAGGCTATGGTAATAAAAATAGGTTTTATTACTTTAGCCCCGTTCTTTATTGCAATCCTTGTTCCCATTAATGCACCCAAAACCATAGATGCCGCAAGGGGAATGGCTGTATGATAGTCTATAGAATCATTTATTGCAAATACTGCCAAGGATGCTATATTGCTTATAAAGTTTAAAGTTTTTCCATTGCCTGCACTTACAGAAAAATCAAACTTATAAATGCTTATGAAAGCAAAGATCAAGAAAGAGCCTGTCCCTGGTCCAAATAAGCCGTCATAAAATCCAAGAGAAGCGGCAAGGATGATCCCAATAAAGATATTCTTTTTGGTGAGACCTCTGAAATCATTATGGCTGCCGAAATCTTTCTTTATAAATGTATGTAATGCTATAACAAATGTAAGTATCAGTATGACCAATTGCAGCTTCTGCTCATCTATGCCCAGAACTGTTTTGACTCCCAGTATAGCCCCTATAAGAGTAAAAGGCATTAAGCATTTTATCAATGGGAAGTAAATCTTTTTTGATTTAAAAAATGTCAAGGTACTGGCAAAGGCACCAAATGATGCTCCAAGTTTATTTGTTCCTAAAGCAATGTGCGGCGGCATGCCGGCTGCCATGAGGGCTGGTATGCTTATTATACCGCCACCCCCGGCTATTGAATCAACAAAGGCAGCGATAAATCCGGCAGTGCATATAAACAGTAAAAATCCCATATTCATTATTTTATAACTCCAATCTTTTCTGCAACATTTCTTCTACTTTTTTCTCAGTGATTTCAAAAAATTCAGCATAGTCCTTGCTTATTATAAGCTCAGCTTTATCGATTATCTTTGAAGCTTTATCTATATCGATGCTGATGCCATGCCTATTTTTCATATGTTGATCGTAATTAATCGATAGAATAAAGCTGTCTACACTCTCTTTATAAACAAAACTCTCAAATCTAACAAAGCTGTTCCTCAAAATTCCCGGTTCAAGCTCATAAAATTTTTCCAGGATAAATTCTGTTTCTTTAATAAGTTCGGTATCTTTCAAGGCATTCTCCAATAGCATCGGAAGCTTATTATTTTTATTCAATATATTTAATTCGACAGCCATCTCGATAAAGTTATGTGCCTTCCATAGTCCATACTCTTCAGGTATATTGCAGGCATCTATAACCTCTTCCACAATCTCGATAGCCTTTTGAAAGCAAAAGCCCTTTGAGCCTTTATATTCTTCATCTCCATAGAAATCCAAGCCCCTGGGATATACAGTGTGAGTTACGCCGGACTTAATAAAATCCCAAAGCTCAGGCTTTTCTTTATAAAAATAATCAAAAATATGCCAGCCGATTTTATGCGTAGCTTCGTAGTTCAATTTGGCTGAAACCAGTGCATCGGGAAATATCGCTCCCAAAACCGTCATATTATTTGAATAACCTAATACCCTTTGACTAAACCAGATATGGGTAAATGGAAACATAAAAACACATCCCAAAATATTATACAACTATTTCATTATATATTATTTTGGGATGAAAAAGAATGATTATATCTGAATACTATTTCTATTCCATGCTATCCCTTCTCATAAATATTTTAATAATCTCATTAACTGTCAGCGGAATCAAAGCAAATAATATAACCAATCCCCAGTCCCTCAGACTTAAGTTATGAACACTAAATGCGCTTGCAAGAACCGGTATGGAAATAACTCCGAACTGGAGAATAAGCCCGACAATTATTGCCCCTATCAAGTACATATTAGAGAATAAACCAATCTTTAATATCGATTTAGTTGGATTTCTCATTGACAATGAATAAAACAGCTGAGTACCTGCAAGTACGACAAAGGCCATTGTTCTGGCATAAGTTAATACTTCCTCGGGTATATTCTTTGAACCAAGGCTGTATCCATACTCGGTCAGGCCAAAATAGAATGCTGCCAATGTCAGAATGCCTATTAATGTACCGCCGATAACAGCTCTCACCCCTGCACCATCAGCGAAAAAGCTCTCCTTAGGATTTCTCGGCTTCTTTTTCATAACATCCTTATCGCCCGGGTCGATACCCAGTGCTATAGCCGGCAACGAATCAGTTATCAGATTTATCCATAATATTTGTGTAGGCAGCAAAGGTACAGGCCAGAAAAACAAAATGGATGCAAACACTGTAATAACTTCTCCCAGGTTGCAGGATAACAGGAAGATAACGGACTTCTTTATGTTGTTATATATGTTCCTGCCTTCTTCAATAGCATGAACTATTGTAGTAAAGTTATCATCCGTTAATATCATATCGCTGGCGCCTTTAGAAACATCTGTGCCGGTAATGCCCATTGCAACACCTATATCAGCATATTTCAATGAAGGAGCGTCGTTAACACCATCGCCGGTCATAGATACTATATTTCCTTGTGATTTATATGCCTTTACTATCTTTACCTTGTGTTCAGGCGATACACGTGCAAATACTTTATAGTCATTTATCCTTTTTGAAAATTCCTCATCAGACAATTCGTCTATTTCAGCACCCGTTAAGCTCTGGCCAATAGAATCTGCAATCCCCAGCTCCTTAGCGATTGCGACTGCTGTATTTCTATGATCGCCGGTAATCATTACTGGAGTTATTCCGGCTTGCTTAGCATCTTTTATAGAATCCTTGACCTCCATCCTTGGAGGATCTATCATGCCAACAAAGCCAATGACAGTCAAATCTTTCTCCATTTCTTCCGGAGCTATAATTCTATCAGCATCTTTAAAGGCAGCGCCAAGCACTCGCAGTGCATCATCCGACATTTCTTCAGCTGCTTTAAGGTAACTGTCCTTCATTTCTTCAGTTAGCGGGACTACTTTGCCATCTACCAGAGCACTGGTTGAAATCTTCAAAATGTTGTCCAATGCTCCCTTAGTATGAACTCTATATACGTTTTCTTCTGCATTTAAGGTAGACATTAACTTTCTATCCGAGTCAAATGGGTTTTCATCAAGCCTTTTATGCCTTAAGTTCAAGTCTTTTTGGGGAAGATTATATTTATCACCTAATACGACCAGAGCTATTTCAGTAGGGTCTCCTGTTCCTTTACCATTTTCATATGTAGCATCTGAACACAAAACGAATGATTTAATCAATTCAGCTTCATCCTTAAAAGCCTTAAAGCCGGTTTCTCCAGCAGATACATGCTTTAGATTGTTAAGCGTATAATATTTTACTACAGTCATCTTGTTTTGTGTAAGGGTCCCCGTTTTATCAGAGCATATAATATTAACCGAACCCAATGTTTCGACTGCCGGAAGCTTCTTGACAATTGCGTTTATCTTTGACATTCTGGTAACTCCGAGTGCCAGCACTATAGCAACTATAGCGGCGAGACCTTCAGGAATTGCCGCAACAGCTAAGCTTATTGCAGTCAAGAACATCTCAAACAGATCTCTCTTCTGAAACAGGGCGATTGCGAATATCAATGCACATATTCCGATGGCTATAAAGCCGAGAATCCTGCCAAGCTCATCTAACCTTCTTTGTAAAGGGGTCATTTCGTCATTGTCTTCATCAAGTATCTTGGCTATCTTTCCTATTTCTGTTTCCATAGCTGTTGCTACGACTAAGCCTTCGCCTCTGCCATATGTGGCAAGAGTGGACATAAAAGCCATATTTGACTTGTCTCCTATGGGAGTTTTCGGGTCTGTATGAATATCATTTGCATCCTTGCTTGTCGGAACAGATTCACCTGTCAGAGCAGATTCCTCGATCTGAAGGTTTACGCTCTGTATCAGCCTTAGATCCGCAGGTATATATCTGCCTGCATCAATGATCACAATATCCCCGGGCACTATTTGCTCTGAGCTGATTTCTTCAATCTCTCCGTCACGCCTCACAAGAGATTTTGGCGCAGTCATTTTTTGCAGTGCTTCTATCGCCTTTTCAGCTTTATATTCCTGCACGACTCCTATTACTGCATTTAAAATAATAACCAATAGGATTATTACAGCATCTACATGCTCTCCAATCGCTATTGTTATGACTACTGCACCTAAAAGAACATATATCAGCATATCCTTAAGCTGTGAAAAAAACAGAGAAATTAAGCTCTTCTTAGGCTTTCCCTTAAGCTTATTTTCACCATACTTTTCAAGCCTTGCTTTTGCCTCTTTACTGGAAAGTCCGGCAGTTGGATCTACATTGAGTTCTTTCAAAGCTTCTTGTTGAGATTTTGAAAACCACATAATTATACACCTCTCTAGTTAATTTTGTTTGCCTTCTATAATTTAATTGAAATTATAAAACCCGCTGTCGTACCTTATTATTTTTTCTATAATTAGTGTTCTTATGTCTTAATATTTGATCCTCCTGTATTTTCAATAAAAAAAGACTTTTAATATGCATATGCATATTAAAAGTCTTGCACATCCGGAAGGACCTTCACAGCCAGAAAAAGCAATATCGCTTTTCCGAGATTGTTGGCAGTAAAGCAAGGTGGTGCTACTCCCTTTAAATATATACGTTTTGATTAATATCATTTTATATAATGGCTGAAGCAATGTCAATAGGTATCAAATCAAATACATCCGTCACCAGGTTTTAAGGCTAAACATATCTGATAAAACTAAATCTTTGTTTCTCTCCTCTACCGTCCTTATAGACCATTCATTTTGGAATACCAAAACCGGATTATCATAACTATCCCATAGTATTTTAGTGTCCAATGTCAATCTTGCTTTTTCTGGATTAAAGCCTTCCGACTCTATCCATCTTATATATTTGAACGGCAAATGCTCAATAGTTATCTCTGCTCCGTACTCGTTTTTCAGCCTATATTCCAGCACTTCCAGCTGAAGAATCCCTACTACTCCAATAATTAATTCCTGAGCCATAGAGTCCTTCTCATGAAAAACCTGTATTGCACCTTCCTCAGATAATTGGTCTATGCCTTTAATAAATTGCTTCCTTTTCAAAGAATTTTTGATATAGACCCTTGCAAAATGTTCCGGAGCAAAGACCGGTATGCCCTCAAACCTAAATTGAGGATTCTTTTCGCATAGGGTATCCCCTATTCTGAATATGCCCGGATCAAATACGCCAATGATATCCCCTGCATATGCTTCTTCAACGATTTCTCTATCCTGTGCAAGAAATTGCTGAGGCTGAGCAAGCTTTACCTGCTTTCCGGCCTGTACATGATTTACATTCATGCCTTTTGTAAACTTGCCTGAACAAATTCTTAAAAATGCTATCCTATCTCTATGAGTAGGATTCATATTGGCTTGTATTTTAAAAATAAAGCCGGAAAAGAAATCGCTTTCCGCATCGATCTCGCCGACATCAGACCCCCTTGGCATCGGAGGAGTGCTCATCTTCAAAAACTCCTGCAAAAAATTCTCGACACCAAAATTAGTCATAGCGCTTCCGAAGAATATAGGAGTCATCTCGCCCTTCAGCACTTTATTCATTTCAAAGGCATCTCCGGCCATATCTAAAAGGCTGATATCTTCAATAAGCTTATTATGAGCATCGTCGCCCAGCAAATCGCTGAAAACTTGATCTTCAACAGACCTCTTTACCGAAGACACCAGGCTTTGGCCATGGTCACCGCCGGAGAAAACCTCCATATGCATCGCTTTTCTATCATATACCCCGAGAAAGCTGCCGCCTAACCTGACAGGCCAATTCATAGGGTATGATTGAATACCTAGTACTGTTTCAATTTCTTCCATGAGTTCAAAAGGGTCAAGACCTTCTCTGTCAAGCTTGTTTATGAAGGTAAATATGGGTATACCCCTCTTTCTGCATACCTGAAAGAGTTTCTTTGTTTGTTCCTCAACGCCCTTTGCATGGTCAATGATCATGACTGCACTATCGGCAGCCATAAGGGTTCTATAAGTATCTTCACTAAAATCCTGATGCCCGGGTGTATCAAGTATATTGATGCAATAACCGTTATATTCAAATTGCATTGCACTTGAGGTAACCGATATGCCCCTCTGCTTTTCGATCTCCATCCAATCTGATACAGCATATCTTTCGGTTTTTCTTGATTTTACCGAACCTGCCAACCTTATGGCGCCTCCGTATAAAAGAAGCTTTTCTGTAAGCGTCGTCTTGCCCGCATCAGGATGAGATATTATAGCAAAGGTTCTTCGCCTTCCTATTTCTTTCATTGTTTTTTCATCCGCATATCCCATTTATCTTAACCTCTCTCCAAAATCATCTCTTATATCATTTCCATTTAGAACAAATTAATTTTACATGACACAAAAAACTCTGTCAATTGAAATATATTTAAAAGCCTCAGAGTCACATATAATAATAGCAAGAATATATTAAAGTATAAGCTTTCATGGAGGTGTGTTATGCAAAAACAAGGTCATGTCAGAGAATTCTTCTTAGGTGCCAACACCTACAAAGGCTTTCATTCTTATTATGAATATGTTGTACCGGGAATTCCGGAAAAATTATTTATCTTAAAAGGCGGACCGGGGACAGGCAAATCAACTTTTTTAAAAAAAATTGCAAATGAATTTGCAAGTATGGGTCTTGATGTGGAACTTCACCATTGCTCTTCAGATAACGATTCTCTGGATGGAATTCGTATAGTCCCATTTAACATTGCTGTAATGGATGGCACCGCCCCACATACTACCGATCCTAAATACCCGGCTGTAGTAGATGAAATAATTAACCTGGGAGAATACTGGGATAATGAAGGCATTGAAAGGAATAGGAAGGCAATACTGAACTGCAATAAGGAATTAAAGAAGCTATATGCTTCGTCATACAGATTCCTTAATGCAGCAAAAGAGGTCCAGGATGACTTGGAGGCTCTGACAGGTGATGAGTTTGATTGGGCAAGCTTTAATAATGCCCTGATCAATTACAAGCAATCTATACTTGAGCCTCTTGCATCTGTTCACAAGCATTCAGAAATAAGACATTTGTTTCATTCATCAATCAATTCATCAGGAAGAGTTGACTTTATCGAAAACGCAGTACCAAAAGAATATACCTGCCACTATATAAAAGGGCGATATCTTGCTGCTGCCACAAATCTGTTCAACTCATTGTCTTCAGACCTTATATTGAAGGGTTATGATGTGGAGGTCTTTCATCAGCCACTAAATCCGGAAAGGATAGAAACAATGATAGTTAACGAGTTGGGCCTGGTGATCACAAATGATGGAAAGCTTAGAAATAATGCAAATAAAATTATAGATCTGAATGATAATAAAAATAGAAATCTTCCTAAAAACGATAAAGAATACCTGGAAAAGAATGAAAAGCTTATGAATGGCCTTATTGATGAAGCTATAGTAAGGATTCAAGACGCTAAGCTTCTTCACGATGAGCTGGAGAGATATTATATCGAAAGCATGGATTTTAAGAGAATGTCTGATCTGAGAAACAGCACCATCGAAAAAATTAAAAACATGTGCAGATTATAAATACCGCCTTTGGGAGCACTAAAAAAGTGCTCTCCTTTTTTGGTAGCGCTTTTCACAATATTTGTGATAAAATCTTGATGTATATATTTATGAAACGGATAAGGTGAAATGATGAAAGCAAAATGGTCAGACGAAAAAATACATATAGCGACAAATAAAGCAAAGCTTAAAAAGTTTAAACGTGAAGCAGCGTTTATAGACGGCAAAAATGTATGCCCTTTATGCTTTGGCAGCGATTTGGGGGTTATCAGCGCAAGCAAGACTCCTGATTGTGTAGATAGTGAAATAAAGTTTACAGCCATTTGTAAAGAGTGCAAAATAAGAGTCTATTATTTTAAAAAAATTGAAGATATTTAGAAGAGTATACCGGATTTATCCGGCATACTCTTCTTTTAAAATTCCATATAAATATAAATCATATCTTTTTCCGTCTCTATAGATAAATTCCCTGTAAGTCCCTTCCTTTTTAAAACCTACGCTCTCATACAAGCTTATAGCGGTACTATTATAGCTGATCACATTCAATTGGATTCTATGAAAATTTAACTCATTGAATCCGAAATCCAGCAGCAATCTCATAGTCTCTTTGCCCAAGCCCTTTCCTTTGCTCTCCTTGCTGCCTATTCCAATAAAAGTAGTTGCAACTCCATTCGACCATAGTATATCGTCAAAGCCTGCGATGCCTATGATGGTATTGGAATGGATCAGCCTAACTGCAAATATCTGCTTATCCTCAGAACTCTCATAGTATTCCAAAAGCTTCAGCATATCTTTTTGGGATTTAGGAATGGCAGGGACCATATCATAATATCTTAAAAATTCAACATCATTAAACCAGGATGAAACATATTCCATATCCGACGCATTCAGAGAGCCAAGCCTTATATTATCGCCTATAAGCATATTCCTCATTGCAATTCTCTCCGTATATCAACAATAAATTTTTTTTCAAGCTTTATGGGGTCATAAGCCAGTTTTGCTCGTCTAAGCCCAGGGATTCCTATATCTTCTTCTCTGTTAATGTATACTATGTCCTTCAGATAAAGCTCAGCAAAGGTTCTGTTTATAAAAGCATAAATTCCGTTATAGCTCGTGTCTCCTTTTTCAATATGTATTATAGCCATATTTTTATTTACAATCTCGCCGATGGTGAAGCCTGTTATAACATCATTGACATATACAGCCATTCCAAGCCCGTTTAAATCTTTTAAATTATAAAGGATATCCTTTATTCCTTCAACCTCGCACTCCAGTTGATGATTGCCGGACTGGCCGTTGAACCATTCTTGAGAAAAATCAATACAATCCTTTATAACCTTATCTTCATGAATATCCTTTACATTGTAAGCGTAACTGCTCACAAAATGGTTGTATTGACTTTTTCTTTTCCTCAGCTTATCACCATTCAACTTTATCAACTTGTCTGCTTCATAGATATAATCAAAATTTTTAACGTCCTCATAGTATTGCACAGCGTCCCCATACTTTTCCTTAAGCTTTTTTAAAAAAGGTTCTTCGATGTCTGAAAATAAAAATTTCATACCGCCTCTTTTCTCTTTATACTCCGCCAATTTAGAAATGATAGCTTCCAAATTTTCTTCAGAGTATCCGATTGGCTGCATGAAAACAGTCCCCTTGCCTTCCTCGGTCTTTTTAATTATAAGCGAATCCTCCAGGATAGCATATTCTACATTGCAATATTTTCTCCAAAGGTACAGATTCAGAAATGAGTATTCATAGGTATTAAAATCATAATCTCCCAAATGTTTTATAAATACCTCTTTATCGCCTAACTCCAGCGTTTTAAATTGAAGCAAAATTATCACCCTTAACTCCATTTATTAGTTGTAAGCAACTTTTAATATTATTATATCATCATCTGCTTAATCCAACAATATAATGAGCCTTCCACCATCTTATTAGTGAAAGGCTCTTGCATCCGTCTTGCCTATGTATCATATAATTGACAAGATAAGGTATAAAACAAGAGCTGCTGCAAAATCAAATTTTGAAACAGCCCCTTTATCGTCTTTTGGTGGAGATAAGCGGGATCGAACCGCTGACCTCTTGAATGCCATTCAAGCGCTCTCCCAGCTGAGCTATACCCCCAATTTTTATTAGGCAAACTGCCGTAACACTATATATAATAAATTATTTAATAAAATTTTGCAACTGTTTTATGCAAAATTCCACTTTTTTATAAACAATTGTAGCACAATCGGATCAAATATAAATGAAATTCTTTTGAATAAATGTTACAATTTCTATATAAGCATTGATTATCATATATATAAACACATGAAGGCAGGTGACATTTTGAAAATTTTAGTTGTTGATGATGAGCCGGCTATAGTAGATTTAATAAACCTCAACCTTCAGCTTGAAGGCTTTGAATCTATATCCTGCAACAATGGTTTTGACGCTATCAAAATCGCTAAATCTCAAAATCCTGACTTGATTTTATTGGATATCATGATGCCGGGCTTAGATGGATTCCAAGTATGCAAAGCTCTTCAAAAGCTCAATATTCCCATAATACTCCTTACTGCGAGAAATTCCATCAAGGACAAGCTTTGCGGACTGGAGCTTGGAGCGGACGATTACATTACAAAGCCATTTGATAATAGAGAATTAATTGCCAGAATTAAAACCGTCTTAAGAAGGGTGAATAAATACAGCAGCAAGGACGAATCCTCTATAGCTGCCGGCCCGATTTCTATTAATCTCATAGAAAGAAAGGTTCATATAGACGAGCGAGAAGTTTTTCTTACACCCAAAGAATATGATTTGCTTCTTTTATTCATTGAAAACCAAAGAAAAGTATTTTCAAGAGAAAATATACTTGAATCCGT
The DNA here is from genome assembly GCF_058315355.1 of Lutispora sp. QWL-02. Classification (NCBI taxonomy): domain Bacteria; kingdom Bacillati; phylum Bacillota; class Clostridia; order Lutisporales; family Lutisporaceae; genus Lutispora; species Lutispora sp. QWL-02. Next base: position 2,460,442 of record NZ_CM177762.1, on the reverse strand, counting down.
ATGGGGTTATGAATATATGGGAGACAGCAGGACAGTGGATATGCATATTCAGCGCCTCAGAAGAAAGCTTGGTGATTACAGTGTTTTCATCAAAACAGTGTTTTCTATTGGATATAAATTTGAGGTGAATTATGAAGCTTAAATTTAAAATACTGGCTTTAAATATTGCCGCTCTGCTTATCATGCTCACAATACTGGGGCCGATAATAATTAAGATATCTGATAATTATAACCTTTCAAATATATTAAATTATCTAAAGAGCCAGGGCGATAACAGCACCATATATGTGGAGCAATACATTCTTAGCAAAGCAGGTAATATTTTTGAGGTACCGAGCATTATGGAAAGTGATTCCTCATATCTTTGCTCTTACCTCAACAAAAACATAAAATGCAGAGTGCAAATTTTTTATGGAAATAAGCTTCTTGGAGATTCAGAGGATATAACGGACAATAACAAAAATATAAGGCCTGAAGTGTCGGAAACTTTTAAAGGCAACAAAGCTTACATCATAACAAAGAATAAAACAAGAACCCTCTATTATGCTACACCTGTAAATATTGATGGCAGATATAACTACTCTCTGGCATTTATATATGATTTGTCGGATGCAGATAATATGAAAAAAAACAACATCAATATGTTTATCATAACAGGCTTATTAGCAGCTTTTTTTTCAGTGGTGTTCAGCAATTTTATTTCTGATAGAATAATCAGGCCCATCAAAGATTTGACAGAAACCGCAAAGCTTCTTTCAAAGGGAGATCTTCACCAAAAGGTAGAGGTAAAAAGCAATGATGAAGTTGGCGAGCTTGGCGAGAACTTCAATTCCATGGCAGACAGCTTGAGAAATATGATTCATGAGCTGAAGGATGAAAAAGAAAAACAAAAGAGCTTTTTTGATAATTTTACTCATGAGATCAGAACTCCCCTTACTACAATATTAGGATATTCTGAACTGCTATGGAAAACCGACAGCATAGAAGTTAAAGATAAGAGCCTGTTTCATATTACATCAGAAGGCAAAAGAATGTTGAATATGGTTGAGAGGCTGTTGGAACTATCACGCCTGAAGCGATATGATTTTCAAATAAACAAATCGGAAACGAATCTGAAAGCTTTGCTTGAAGAAGTATGCGATTCTATACATTATAAGCTTGGAAGATATAATATCAGCCTGGATTTGAAGCTTCAGAATTTATCCGTTTTTGTTGATCCTGACCTTTTTAAGCAGGTGATAATCAACATCCTGGATAACAGCATTAAGTACAGTGATACGTCAAAGATAGATATAACACTTGAGAGCAAGGACGGTATTGAATTGATAATAAAAGACTATGGTGTGGGAATAGACCCTGATACTCTTGAAAATATATTTGAGCCCTATTATAAAGGAGATAAGTCAAGAAACAGCAGCATAGAAGGATGGGGTCTCGGACTTTCCATTGTCAAGGAAATAATTGATAAGCACGGAGCCCGCATTGAGCTTATAAGCCATAGGGGAGAAGGCACTCAGGTTATAATAAGGTTATAATTGCTAAAACAGGGGGATGCCGCATGAAAAAATTAGTTATAGTTTTGTTATGTTTTACAGCATTACTTTCTTCTTGTGCTATTAGAGAGAATGAGCTGGTCATACTTGAAAATAATGATAAAGATAAGAGCAATTCATCTGCTAATATCAAAGATTGGCAATTTGAAGCTATATCTCAAAAAGCCATCATTGAAAAAAATAGAGAAGCTATAAGCAAAATATCCAAAGATATTATCCCTATAGCTATTACTCCTGATTACAGTACTGTTATCGGCTATAAGAATATCCAAAGCGAAAAAGCTGACACAAAAAATAGCATGGTAATAGTAGGCAAGATGATGCAGTATATTGAACTATTTGCTATCAATGTGTCCAATAGCACTGAGAAAGATTTGGGCAAATTTATGTCCATAAAAAGCTTCCAATTCGATAATGAAGGAAAGCAGTGGGCTTTCATAGATGGCGAAGACAGCGTTTATATTTATAACGTTGAAAATGAGCAGCTTCAAAAAATATTAGAAAAATACAACTACCGGCAGTTTAATAGTATAAGCTGGTCCCGTGATTCTAAAAGATTGATGTTCGACAACAGGATGGTCTTCGACATTGCTTCAAAGGAATTTCTTTCTATCGCCGCAGACAGCTATACTCCATTTATAAAGATGAGTTATAGCCATAATACTTATATTGCTGAAATGAAGAATAATAGGTATGATAACATAATTGCCTTGTATAACTTTGATAATAAAACCTTTACACAAATAGCCGACGGGTATTATATGGATTCCGACAGCTCAAATTTAATTTACACCATAGACCTGATGCAAGGATTAAAAATCGTAAACTTGAAGACCCTGGAAAGTAAGACAATTGAAAACGGGCCTATATATTGTGCAAGCATATTAAAATCGACGGGCGAAGTAATATATACAACACTGAACTCTAATTTTCACGATGACGACAGGTACCTTCTGGTGAAAATAAATCCCAGTAATATGGTAAAGAAGTCTTTCCCTCTATGCACACCATCCTACTATTTGAGTCCTGCTGAGGATAAGCTTCATTTTATAAGCAATTACAGTGAAAATTCAATAAATCTAGATCTTGAATCCTTTAAGGTTACTGAAAATATATATAGAACAGACGATGAAAATTTATCAAAGATCAAGTCTGTTATTTTGAACATGTTCCTTCTGGATTATGATTTCAATGGCAGCTATGAGGAATATGAAATTCAAGCTAAGAATATATATACAAACACAACCTACCCAATACCACAAGAAGCTCTTAACAACAAATTAACAGATTTTAAGCGATTTAATACTCCTTTGCCGAATTTTCAAAAAGAGTCTTACATTCCTCCTTCATTAAGCTTTGACAGCATTACAATTAAAAGCAATAAGGCTTCGATCAACATCGGACGTTTCTTTATTAACTCAATTGAGTTGGTAAAAAACGATAAGGATTGGTTTATTACGGGCTTTTCCACCCATCCTGAATCCAGTGAGATTTCTGAAATAAGAGCTGCAATACAAAAGCATATAAACGACATTTTGTCAGGTAACGCAGCAAAAGCATTAAGCTATTGGGATCAAACGGAGGATAGTGATTTTGTAAAAAACAATAGGAATATAGTTGAAAACTTAATCAACAATAGAAGCAAAATTTCCTTTGAAATCGGTGAGACAGAGCTATGGGCGATGAGTGATCCGCATCGCGCCGAATCTCCAAGTTCATCTACAGAAGCACGTACAAAAATAATAATAAAAGAAGGCAAAAACATAATCAGGTATAAGATTGTACTGTCAAGAAAAAACAGAGATAAATTTATAATAAAATCCTGGGATGCAGATCCTCTCAGTATTTCTCAGCTTTATTGAACGAGGCTTCATTCAGTATTAAAAAGCTGAGTTTTAGAGGGCTTATCATGCAATGATAAGCCCTGTTTTTTCATATGAATTTCTCATCTTTTCAATAACCCGAAGGAGTGGTTCATATTCCTCATAGAATACAACCACTATATCCCCTGGTTCTGCATTAGCAATGGCCATTTCAAAGGCCTTCTCCTCAGATAGTTCTATAGTTATTTCCGACTCTGCGATCATACCCAGTCGACATCCCTGCTTAAGCAGGTCCGCTATTTCCCCGGCTTTTCTCCCCCTCTTGTCCTTATCTTCTTTTATATAGATTTTATCGAAGCAGTTCCCGCTCATTTCACCAATAGCCAAAGTGCTTGAATCTGTGCGGTCTCCAGGTACGCCAATAACGCCTATCAGCTTTCTTTTCTTCATCTCCTTGAGCGAATTCAAAACATGCTTGTAACCATCTATGTTATGTCCATAATCTATAACGACTTTAACTCCTCTTACATCAAATTGGTTAAAACGTCCCGGATTATCTTTTTCATCACATTTGAAGGAAGTAAGCCCTCTCACTATATCTTCCGGCTCTACGCCCAGTCCATAAGCCCCTGAAGAAGCAGCCAGAGCATTATATATATTATGCTTAAGAACGCCTCCTATGGTTACAGGTATTTCATCCAGGCTAATCAGTATTCTTGATTGATGCCCATCATTGAAGTATATTGCCTTTTCGTCTGAAAAGAAAGCAATACCGCCGCGGTTTATATGCTCTTGCAGATACTTGTTATCAGCTTTTGCGGAGAATAATATAAGCTGGGATTTTACCCTTTCCTTGATCACCATACAATACTCATCGTCAGCATTGAGCACAGCATAACCATTTTTTTTCACAGCCTCAATTACAAGAGCTTTAACAAAAGCTAAATCCTCCATGTCATATACTCCATCTATACCTAAATGGTCTTCTTGTATATTTGTTATCACGCCTACATCTGCCAAATCATATCCCAGACCTCTGTTTATTATCCCACCCCTGGCTGTTTCCAATACAGCATAGTCCACACGTTTATCCATCAAAACAGCTCTGGCACTTATCGGTCCGGTATTGTCTCCATGCCTTATGCATTCGCCGTTGTAATATACCCCATCTGTGGTGGTCATTCCCACATCATTGCTTGTGCCCCTTAGTATGTGGGAAATCATTCTTACAGTAGTAGTTTTTCCGTTGGTGCCTGTGACAGAAATTACCGGAACGCTCATTTTCCTTTTCCCTGAGCATAATAGGTTGACTATTTCACCTGCAACATTTCTTCCTTTGCCATAGCTGGGAAAATGATGCATTCTTATTCCTGGTGCAGCATTGATTTCTATAACAGCTCCCTCTGCCTTTGTAAGGGGAACCCCGATATCACTTACAGTGATATCAACACCGGCAATGTCTAATCCGATAACCTGAGCTGCTGTTACTGCCATCTTTAAATTCTCCGGATGAACATCTTCGGTAACATCTATTGCTATACCGCCAGTGCTTAGATTATCATTTTCTCTTAAAAAAATCTTTTCGCCTTCATCAGGAATATAGTCTAAACTCTTATGCTGCTTTTTTAAATATGCCTGAACCACCTTATCTACAACTATTTTGGTCAATGGCTTCTCATGGTCTTCTCCTCTCAGCGGATTTTCCCTATTTTCTCTATCTATGAGCTCTGCTATTGTACTTTCTCCATCACCTATTACATGGGCAGCGATACGCAGTGAAGCCGCAACCACTTTATCTCCAACAACCAAGAGCCTGTAATGATTGCCTTTGATAAACTTTTCAACAAGTATTGTGTCTTCGTATTCACAAGCTATCTTATAGGCCTCCAACGCCTCCTCAGGAGTTTTTAGATTTATTGATACACCAATTCCATGGCTGCCGAAATTGGGTTTTATTACAACCGGGAAGCCTATGCTCATGCAGTATTGCAGCAGCTCATTCTCACTTCTTACGATTTTGCCTTCAGGAACAGGTATGCCGTATTCAGCCATTATACTTTTAGCCAGGGTTTTATTGCAAGCCGTATCGACCGCTATACATGTGGAATTATCCGATAATGTGGCTTGTATCCTCCTGCTGTTCTTCCCATACCCTAACTGGAGTAAGCTCCCATCTCCAATTTTCATTACCGGTATTCCCTTTTTTTCTGCTTCTTTTTTTATCATTGATGTGCTTACTCCGATATCTGATTGAACACACTTGCTCTTAAGAATCTTCATTTCGCTTTCAAAATTGAAATCCTGGCAGGCGATAATACTGTTCAGCAAATCAACAGCAATTCTGCCGGATTCTATGCCGGCTAATTCATTGATATATCCGTAAACTACATTGTAAACATTCATACTATCGCTTCTGATAGTTTTGCCGTATGCTATATCATAACCTAAAAGGTTTTGTATCTCAATAGCCATATGTTCTATAACATGAGCCATATATGTGCCTTCCTTAAGCCTCTCAGCAAAGCCGCCCTCATGTCCTTTAGAACAATTGTGCCTTCCCAACCCAGGAAGAACCTTTAATAAAGCATCATTTAAACCATTGATGGCTTTTGTGGGGGTGTCATAGTGCTCATCTAGATCTACCACCATTTTAACAACAGGTTTATGACTGTAAATATTTCTTCCGGGGTAAGCATAGCTGCTTATGATTTTCACTTTTTATCCTCCTCAGTTTTTAAGTTATTATCTTCAGCTTCTTCTTCATCTTTTTGTATTATTCCCTGTTTTGTAACCAGATTAAACCCATAACCTTCCGGAAAGACATGAATTTTTACATTTGTAATAGCTAAAGGCTCCTCAGCATACTGCTCTGAAGTGTTCGTGAAAGTTATCTCTCTCCCATCAACTACTGTTACCACACCAGACCCAGCTACCTTGAGATTGAGCTCACTATTAACTATAGCCGCCGTATCTTCATCTATACCGATTCCTATGACTCCCGGGTTTTGCGCTACAGCCGCCAGAAGCCTTCCAATCCTGCCCCTCTGATTGAAATGCTGATCAATAATAACACCTTGAAGCAAACCCATTCCCGGTGCCATTTTCAATGTGCATTTCCTTGGAGCTTCATCATCTCGACCTTCGACTACCATAACCTGGCTCATCATGGATGCGCCTGCACTGGTACCGGCTATGACCTTGCCATTATTAAGGCCTTCCAGAATCGCTTTGTGAAATTCAGTCCCTCCTAATATGCTTGATATTCTAAGCTGGTCTCCTCCAACAAAAAAAATGCAATCACATTCTCTGATTTGCTTTATCAACCGCCTATCATCCGCTTGGGCTCTATTTGATACGTTTATGCCATATACAGCTTTGCTGCCCAAGCTTTTAAATATATCATTATATTCTTTTTCCGCTTCATATGGACTGCTTGTCGCAGTAGTCACCACGGCAACAGTACCATTATCCCCTCCAGATAATCTATATACAATTTTTAATATTTGCATATCTGTTGTCTTATCCTCGGCACCGCCGATGATCACCAAGGTGCCGCGTTTCAAGCCCGGCATATCCACACTCCCTTTTTCAAGATAAGTATATTTTTTCTAATTTGCAAAATAATATACAATCAATTAAAATCATATAAGGATTAAAAGGATTAAAATGATGAAATGCCAAATAAAATATTGATGAGGTACTGAATGATGAAAAAAATTATAGCAATAATCGTATTACTATCAACAATGGTTCTACTTATATCCTGCCAAAATTTAAATAAATCTGATAAGGATATCCAGCCAGAGATACCGCCTTCGCCCCCAAGTGAAGCTGACAATGAAGAACAGCCGGAACTGGCTTATGAGGATAAGCTCATAAGCAATATGACTCTGGATGAAAAAATAGGACAGCTTGTAATAATTGGCTTTCCTGAAGATACAAAGTTTCAAACATTGATGAGCTTCATAAAAGACAATAAAGTCGGCGGCTTCATTCTCTTCAAGAGAAATTACGACAGCTTCAAGGAGCTATATGAATTGAACTCCAAACTAAAGGATTGGAATAATGGTAATCCTCTTCCGCTTTTCATATCTGTCGATGAAGAAGGCAGCACAGTATCCAGGATGCCTGAAGATGGAACTACCATACCTGACGCAAAGATCTTCGGCAGGATTAATGATACGGCATTGACTGAAAAATCCGGAAAAGTGGTTGGAAAGCAGCTTTATGCCTCTGGTATTAACTTGAATTTTGCGCCGGTGCTTGATATTTTAAGCATTAAGGATAATGAATTATTAAAGGTGAGAGCTTATGGAACGGATGCTGATAGGGTGTCCAGCCATGGGATTTCATTTATCAAAGGTCTGGCTTCAGAAAAAATAATTGCGGTAGCAAAGCATTTTCCGGGCCATGGCAATACCAAGGTTGACTCTCACAGCAAACTCCCGATAATTGATATTGATCGCAGCCTTTTGGAATCCAGAGAGCTTCTTCCATTCAAAAATGCTATAGAAGAAGGAATAGATGCAATAATGATAGGACATCTTGCTTTTCCTAAAATTGATGAATCGGGAAAACCTGCTACAAAATCTAAAGTTTTTCTAACTGATATTTTAAGAAACGAGTTAGGGTTCCAAGGCCTTGCAATAACCGATGAGATCGAAATGTATGGTTTCATGGAAGGCGATCAATCTGTTGCGGAATCAGTAATAGAGTCCTTTAATGCAGGCGCAGATATATTTGTAATAGGTCATACAAAGGAAGTTCAGGACAAGGTTCTGAAAGCTTTTAAAGAAGGCGCCGCCAACGGATTGATTTCAGAAGAACGCATCAACGAGTCACTTAGAAGGATTATCAAAGTAAAGAAAAAATATAACATTTCAGATAAGATGGATCTAAACTATGATGATGCTTACAAATTGTTTACCGATGGAGGAAACCAGCAACTTCTAAAAGAAGTGAAAGAAAGAAGAAAACAGTGAGGAGCATACCACACTGTTTTCTTCTTCATCTTAATCCGTAAAGAATTCTACCTTTTCTTCAAAAGCACCCATAGTATAAATATGGCCCATAAGAGTTTCTGCCTTTTTCCCGTCAATCATAAATTGGACTCTTTTTATACTTCCCAGCTCCATTAAACTATTAACTATCTGACTGATGGTAAAGGTCTCCTGCAAAGAGCCTCCGTACAAACCTTCTTGAGCAAAGTTTACAAAAGCTGTGCCATCGGCTAGCTCGACACTTATCAGCTTAGCGCTTGATGGGATTTCTGTAGCAAGTTCAGAGCTTTCGGGTCCTTTCATCAGTTCTCTGACAACAGCTTCTTCTAAAGATATATCCCCATATTTCACAATCCGCTTTTCTGAAATAAGCTTTTCTAGCTTCTCATCGCCTGTTTCCACATACTTTTTGTTCGCAAAGTATAATGCTGCTTCCTTTTCATCAGTTTTGGGAGAAGGTTCTACAATTACATCAGTGCCCGGCTTTTCATCAGTTTCGGAAGGTTTCTTATCAAAGCTGCTGCAAGCGGCCAAACTCAAAACCATCACTATGACTAGAAATATTAATATATATTTTTTCATAACATTACCCCCTCTCTCTATTCAATATAATTATACAGCTTATTTTTTAAGATAAAATAAACAGATGTTAAGGAATTATTAAGATTTGCAGAAATATTTATAAACTAATTATAAGGGTATAGTTATAATGAATTTGCTGTCTGACCCGTAATTGCTCTCTGCCGCTATCTGCCAATTGTGCTTTTCAGTAATATTTTTAACGATGGCGAGGCCTATACCATAGCCTTGTGCTCTTGAATTTGCTGCTATTTCAGCATCCAGAACTCTAAAGCCCCTATTGAAAATATTTGATAGATATTCCTCTCGTATACCCATACCATTATCCTCTACGACCAAACACGCTTCATTCTTATTTTTAACCAAGCTGATCATGATATTATTTTGTTTTTTATACGGATCTTTATATTTTACTGAGTTATCAAGAAGATTCAGCAATGCTTCTTTAACTTTGTTCCTGTCACATATTGTCCTCACGCTAGTAATGCCATTTACCTCAACATCAACACCATTTTTTTCCGCATAAGGCTTTATCAGTTTAACCGCATCTTCTATTATTTCCGCTAGATCTTCTTCCTTGAGATCTAAGCTGATATCCTCAAGCTTAATTGAGCTAAGCAAATAGTCGACAAGCTGCCCCATCCTTTTGGCTTCATCATTTATATCCTCTAGATATTCTTTATAGACTTCCAGGCTGCTGTTTCCCAAGGATAATGATTCTATAAGAGCTCTTATGGCTGTTATCGGGGTTTTCAATTCATGTGATATGCTGTTTATGAAGCTTTTGCGGTTGTTCTCTATTTGCTTCAGCTTTCCGCTCATTTCATTAAATGACTTAATCAATTTTCCTATTTCTCCGCTTTCTCTGTCTTCAACCTTATAGCCCAAATACCCTGATGAAACCTTTTCCACAGCATTCGTCAAGCTGCTAAGCGGTTTTGCTATACTATTTGCAGCCATAACGGTAAATATTAAAGCGATCAACAAGGCTGAAACAGAAAACTTGAGCAGCGTATTCTTCAAATCCTTCAAGTCTTGGCTTATAGCCTCTAAAGATGCCGATATAAGAACAGCTCCTTCTATTTTCGTCTCATTAGCTGAATGGGCCATTATGGGCACTGATAACTGCAAAACCTCTTTACCTTGAAGCTCGTAAATGCCGGAATTTGGTCTGGAAGCTAAGCTGCTTCTTATCTCTTCATTATCGACAGTCTTACCGATATAAGAGTTGTGGCTGTCTACTACAGTCTTTTTCTGAGAATCCAATATAAGTATTCTTGCATTAGCTTGCCTGCCATAGCTCTTTGTCATTGCCCTGATAAATATCCGATCCTCTTTATTAGTCCTATATGTATCAGCTACAACATTTGCGGTCTGAAATAACCTATTCTCTTCATTCTTTATCCTTATACTTTTATAGCTGCTTGACACAACTACACCAAAGAAAGAAAATGCCGATACTATTATTATGCTATATATAATAAGCATTTTAGCCTTTATTGAAATAATAACCCACCCCCCATTTAGTCATTATATACCTTGGATGTTTTGCATCCTGCTCAACTTTATCCCTTAGATTTCTTATATGAACATCAATGGTTCTTACGTCAAAAGCGTCTTCTTTCCATATTTGCCTAAAGATTTCCTCCCTGGTAAATACCCTGCCAGGATTGCTTGCCAGCAAATAAAGCATATCAAATTCTTTGGCTGTAAGGTTTATTTCTTTGCCCTCTGCATATGCGCTCCGTTCATCCCAGTTGATTTCCAGACTACCTGACGCTATGACTTTTCCCTCTCCAATCTTTCCTGCTCTCCTCATGATAGCTTTTACCCTTGCGATCAGCTCCAAAGTATTAAACGGCTTTGTCATATAATCATCTGTGCCGAACTCAAAGCCTAAAATTTTGTCATAATCACCATCTTTAGCAGTCAGCATGAGAATGGGTATATCGTGATCGGCCCTGATCCTCTTGCATAGCATCATTCCATCCGCATCAGGCAACATAAGATCCAATATAATAAAATCCATAGTATTTTTCTCAATAAGCTCCATAGCTTCATAACCCGTATAAGCTGCGAAAACTTTATACCCCTGCTGCTCCAAGCTGTATTTAAGACCCTTTACTATGAGCTTTTCATCATCTACAATCAAAACATTCATCATATCACCTTCTCACATAGTGTTTGCATACCTATATATTCAATACAAATATAAAAAGACCTGCATCACAGGTCTTCAATGCTCTATTGGTTCAGCAAATAATTTCTTATTTCTTCAATCAAATCATTCTCTATTATTTTCTCAGATATGTCCAATTCCGTATGTATATCTTCAATCTTTTTCTTCAAGTTCTCTATAGGATAAGACTCTCCATCGTCTAGTTTAAAGGCTGCTCCGTCAGCAGTGAGGCACAAATAATCATCATCTATAAAATATCCATTTCTCATAACTGCCATACCATGAGGAGAGTTGAGAAGGTCTCTGCCCATCATTGGAATGGCTCTGCCGTCTACGCCCATAATATTTAAAATTGTAGGCATAAAATCCAAACCTCCCCCTGCTATTGGCCTGCGACCCGCGCCTTGGCCGCCTGGAAGATGAATAATAAGCGGAACTTTCTGATGCTTTACCCACATATAATCATTCATGTCATCGATATTAAGCAATCGGGCCAGATCATTCTTTTTATCCTTCGATACGGCATAATGATCTCCATATACAGCGACAACAGTATTATCCATCATGCCTTCTTTCTCCAGTCTGTCTATCAAGTAACCCAGCGATTCATCAGCATAATGTATGGCCTCAAGATAATTTCCCATAAAGGTTCCTTTTAAATCTCCGACATCTAAAGCATTATGATAGCTTTCGGTATTATCATATGGATAGTGGCTTGTAAGCGTAACCATGAAAGCGTAATACGGCTCCTTTACAGTTTTTAAATAATCCAGAGACTGTCTGAAAAATGACTTATCACTTAGCCCCATTCCTATTATCTCATCAGGAATAAGATCATTTTTGTTGAAAAATTTATCAAAGCTCATATTAGGGTACATAACGCTTCTATTCCAAAATCCCGGCTTATAAGCATGCATGGCAACAGTAGCATATCCTTGCTCCTTCATAACTTTAGGCAAGGCAAAGTAGTAATTGCCCGGATACTTCATAAAAACTGCTCCGGTTTTTAATGGATAAAGGGAGTTGTTTGCAAGAAACTCTGCATCTGATGTACCCCCTGCAGCAGTTTCACAGAAATAGTTCTCAAAATATATGCTCTTATTAATAAGCTTATTCAGATTTGGAGTAATCTCATTGCCATTAACTTTCCTTCCTATTACAAATTCCTGCAGCGCTTCCACTTGTATGACAATAACATTCTTTCCTTTAGCGGCTCCAAAATATTCAAGCTTGTCAGGCGTATATGCCTGTTTTTCTTTAAACCATGCATTTATTTTAGCTTTTTCATCATCGGTCAGCTCTTTCTTGCCCCTTACACCTTCTTTAAAAAACTTAAACGCATCCACACCATGATAGTTTATCAAACCAATATTTTGTGCAATATATGCTTTATCATAAAATGTAGTTAAAATATTCGGCTGTCCCTTTTCCAATATGGCAATGCCCCGGTACGAAAGAAATATACCAGAAAGTAAAAGCACGAGAGATAATGACACCCTATAGATCCAGCCATGTTTTGTTGTCTCCTGTCCTGATCTGATTTTCTTTAATAATGGCATAAGGAGCAAAAAGTCAAGGATAAATAGTACATCAGAAATATGGAAAAGATTAAATATGCTGCTAGAAACCGAACCCGCCATTTTTATTTGAGTTACCATAGGCAGCGTGATCACATCATTAAAATATCTATAGAAAAGCAAATCGGAAACAGCAATAAATGTGATTATCCCATCAAAAAAGATAAGCACTTTTATCCTATACTGTTTACTAACAATAGAAATTAAGCAAATAAGTATCATCATGGCTCCTATGGATGATATTAAAAGTCCATAAGAAGCACCTATAGTACCTCCAATTAAATAATTGAAATATAATAGCTTTATAAGCGTAGTTATAATAAAGATTGAAACTATTACTGCCATGTTCATACCTCTTCAACTATATAAAATAATAACCTTCATAATTTTATACTATGGCTTGCATAATTACAATGCTAGTAAATGGGCTTATTTGGGTATATTCTTGTCCATTCATTATGATTGCCTTGGTTTATCTGGTATTATTCAGTATTACAGCATCTAATTTAAAGAGACCGGTAAATCCGGTCTCTTTAAATCATTATATTTACTTATTTACAGGCTTCACTGTATCCATATATGTGAATTTGCCACCTTTTACAACTTTTATAACAGCATCCTTAACCGCATCTCCGTTTTCGTCAAGGCTTATGACTCCTGCTGCTCCCATGAAATCTTTTGTTTTGGCGATCTCATCCCTTATCTTTACGGGGTCTGCGCTGCCAGCTCTCTTTATGGCATCTAATATAAGTATATATGCATCATAGCCAAGAGCTGTAACTGCTGCAGGCTCTTTATTATATTCCTTTCTGTATTCCGCAAGGAATTTTTCGGACTCGGCAGTGATGGGTTTTTCTGTAGCGAAGAAGGTTGAGAATACAGTTCCTTCAACATCAGCTTGCCCGATATCTATGAATTCCGGTGTTTCCCAAGTATCTCCGCCTATTATGGGCACATTGATACCCAGTTGCTTTGCCTGTTTAATAAGAAGAGCCGATTCGGTAAAGTTGCCCGGTGCAAATATTACTTCGGGATTTGCAGCTTTAATATTTGTCAACTGTGCTGTAAAGTCCTGATCACCTGTGTTGTAGTTTGAAGAAGCTACTATACAATTGGCATCCCCTGTAAGCTCTTTAAAGGAATCAACGAAAAATTTTGCAAGTCCGACAGAATAGTCATTGGAAACTTCTTGAATTATTGCAGCTTTCTTAGCGCCCAATTTATTGAATGCATAATTTGCCATAACCGTTCCCTGGAAGGGGTCTATAAAGCATACTCTAAAATAATAATCATTATTCAGCGTAACCAATGGGTTCGTACAAGAAGCACCAACTGCAGGAACTTTAGCATTTTTGACAATGTCTCCTGCTGCCATAGACAGCGAGCTTCCCCAGCTTCCGATTATGGCAACAACCTTTTCTTTCTCAACAAGTCTGGCTGCAGCACTTGCAGCTTCAACCTTCTCAGACTTATTATCAACAATAACAAGCTCTACTTTTTTCCCCAATACTTCCGGATATAATTTGTTTGCAAGCTTAGCTCCTTCTACTTCAAGAGCTCCTCCACCGGCATTTGCACCTGTAATAGGTTCAAATACGCCGATTTTTATCACATCTCCGCCTTCGCCTGCAGTCTGTTGTTCCGGTTTAGAGCAACCGGCAAGTGTAAAGGAAAGAATAAGAACAATGACTAATATAAGGCTAACTTTTTTCATTTTTCTCCTCCTCATTCATTTTTATCTTAGCTATGCCACTTTTAATGGGCATAGTAAGTTTCCTGAAGATGTTAGATAAGGCTTTCATTGTAAAGCATCATAGAAATCAGAGAAGCCTTAAATAATGCATATTAATACATTCGCCGTTAGCGGACAAATCAAGTTATTTGTATTTATTGGCCCTAATTCCAAATATTTATTAACCATATTACCACTTGTATAATAATTTGACAATATGTATATTATAAAAAATGTTATGTGTATTGCGGACATCAGTAATAAAATTGCGCACAGCCCTCCAATTTCTAAACTTTTATGATATAATAATAATAATGATTACCATTAGAGTATACGTGAGGAAATTTACAGTTATGTTAGATATGATATTGAAATTTAAGAATAAAGCTGTCAGCATTTCCGACAGCGATCATTATAATGAATCTTCCGTGTTGATACCGATATTGGAACGCGAAAATGATCTATGCCTTCTGTACGAGATTCGGTCAGAAAGCTTGAAAAATCAACCTAATGAAATATGCTTTCCCGGTGGGCGGATTGAAAAAGGCGAATCTAAAGAAAATGCAGCCATCAGAGAAACTGCGGAAGAGCTGTTGATAGCGCCTGAAAGCATTGAGGTCATTGGGGCTTCCGATATACTTGTTACACCTTTCAATACTATAATATATCCTTACATAGGAACAGTGAAAGATTATAAAGGCACCTTTAACGACGAAGTAAAGGAAGTATTTACTGTACCTTTGTCATTTTTCTTGTCCAATGATCCATTTTGCCATTACATGGATGTCAATATGCAGCCCAAAGATGATTTCCCTTATGACCTAATACAAAAAGGAAAGGACTACAAATGGGCAAAGGGCAGGTATCCTGTATATTTCTATATCTTTGGCGATAGAGTAATTTGGGGTATAACTGCAAGGATTACTTATGATTTTATTAAAAACATCCGCTGAATAATAAAACCTCTCTGCTGGAAATGCAAAGAGGTTTTATTATTATTTTTTAAGCCTATAGCCGGATATCCTGTTTACCATAAGTGCAATAGCGCCGTCCCCGGTTACATTGCAGGCTGTGCCAAAGCTATCCTGGGCCAAGTACAGCGCAATCATCAAAGCCAACAGGGTCGAATTAAACCCAAGCATGGATTCGAGAAGCCCCAAGGCAGCCATGACAGCGCCTCCAGGTACACCGGGTGCAGCTACCATTGTAATACCCAGCATCAATATAAATGGAAACATATTTACAAGATTTATGGGAATTCCATTTAGCATCATTACCGCCATAGCGCAGCTTACTAAAGTGATAGTGCTTCCCGATAAATGAATCGTAGCGCAAAGGGGTATTACAAAGTCAGCTATCCCGTCTTGAATGCCGTTTTTCTTGGCCTGTTCAAGAGTTACAGGTATAGTCGCCGCAGAAGACTGGGTTCCTATGGCTGTAAAATATGCAGGCAGCATATTCTTTAACAACCTTATGGGATTTCCCCCTGCCAAAGTACCCCCAATGATATATTGAAATATCAATATCACTATATGAAGGATTATTATCATCGCAAAAACTTTGGCGAAAACTGACATTATCGTTGCAACTTGACCAGCATGAGTCATATTAGCAAATATACCCAATATATGAACGGGTAAAAGAGGTATTATTATATTTGATATCAGCTTCTCAATTATTTGTTGGAATTCACTCATGAACTTTTTTATTGTATCTCCTTTAATGACTGAAATTCCAAGACCAATCGTAAAAGCAATCAAAAGTGCAGTCATAACTCCGAAGATCGGCGGCATATCCACTGAGAAAAATCCCGGTACCAAGGCCTCTTCAGGATTTGCAGCATTTACAACAAGACTTCCGGGCTTTAAAAACATCGGAAGAACTGCTGAGGATGTAAAATAAGCTGCCATACCGGAAATTATTGTAGAAACATAGGCTATCCCTGCAGTTATTGCTAAAAGCTTACCCGCTCCGGCACCCAAATCTCCTATTCCAGGAGCTACAAATCCAATGATTATCAATGGAATCGCAAAGCCAAGAAAATTGCCGAAAATTCCATTGAAGGTTGCCAGCACTTGTATCACCCATTTAGGCGCAATACTGCCTATTAATATACCGATTGCTATTGCAATTATTAATCTAGGCAACAATCCAAATTTTTTCATTAGTTATCCTCCTTGTCAAATTTTGCGTTTGGCTATCAACGCTTGCCTGCAACATTATATATAATATTGGTTTAATAGTCTATCGGATTTTACTGCAATATTTTACTTTTATTGTTTTCTTAATTTTATGGCATTTCAATAAGTATTCGTATTCTGAATGCCAAAAATATTTACGCATATAGCTTACTCAATATCAGCTTGCAAAATTCATCTATATTATTAATCTATTTACTGCAGATATTTCCCTTGCATACATTTCACAAAATAAATCGTCATCTTGTTCGCCTAATATATATTACTTATTTTTTATCCCATAAATAAAACTTACCTTCCTCACCCTCATCTTTTGTTATTATGCACCAAGTTCTTCTGCTTCCGGCCTTGATAAAGCCTCAATAATGCTTTTCGGAAAATCCAATGCCTTGTCTCTGTCTTTGCTTTAACAAATGCATCTTCGCTCCAAGGATACCAATTCATGGGATTATAAGCGTTCTGCAATAAATAAGGCGTAATCTATTGGGTTTTCTATTATTGGCCACTAAAAGCCACTTCCTTGTATTTAAAATGCTTCCCAGTTTATTATTTTCTTATATATCCATGATATTCTATATCAGTAGAGTTAAATATTGTATAATAATTTAGTAATGATACAGTAAATGAAGAAATCAGACTGCAAAATCCGGCATCAAATGTCGAGTGGACTAATTCTAAAAAAGATATGATTGAACCAGGAGGGGAAAAAATGGATTGGGTTAAACAGCTTAATGAGGCGATAAACTACATAGAGGAAAATCTTGCAGGTGAAATATCCTATGATACTATTTCAAAGATTGCTCAATGTTCTATTTATAATTTTCAAAGAATGTTTTCATATATTGCCGATAAGCCATTATCTGAATATATTAGGAGTAGACGTTTGACATTGGCAGCTTTTGAAGTTATTCCGCAGATATGGGCAATGAATCATAGTATCTCTATTTCAAAGCTCTCCAAAACTGCGTCTGTATTTTGTTCTATAAAATCGATTACATTCTGAATACAGCTGTTGGAATGCTTGCTGCTATTGCTTACGCAAGCTATTCCTATAACAATCGACTGGTGCATGTCCAGATTTTCTATTTCTGCAATAGATACGTTAAATCTATGCCGCACTTTATCTATGATGCTTTTTACCACCATTCTTTTTTCTTTAAGCGAATGCACCCAGCCGGCATATAAATAGATCCTGCCTGAAGCAATAATCATTTTCTCACCTTCATATCATGCTTTATTAAGCATATTCTTATTTAACTTTTTGATATATATACTATTATAGTATAATATGCTGCAGATAGTATGAACATAGAGGATAATGTGAATATTCGAAGCAAGCGGAAAAGAAAGAGAAGCAGCAGATGAAGAACTATTTCATGCTTGCTGCTGCTTTTATATAATCTTCCAAGCTGCTTAATGCAATATTATTATATTTGCTTAAATAGCTTGCCAGGCTTTCGGAGGCCTTTCCCTTAACATTCCATCTATATGCCGAAATGCTGAAGTTGATTTTATTATAGTAGGTTTTATAAACCTGCCCTATATCCATACCTTTGGTTTTCTTGCCGATAAGCTCTACTTTATCGCCCATATTTTCTTTTAAGGCCAGCGCAAACATCTCTGTATTGCATGCGCTTCCTTCATCCAACAGCAAAAATATTTTCTTAAAGCCATAGGAAAAATCATCAGAGCTGTAATAGTGCCTTGAATTTGAAGATTCTATAGCAGCTATTTCCAAGCCGCCCGAAAGTAAGTCATCAGCAATCTCTATGGCTTCAGTATAATAACCCAAATGATTATCCCTCAAATCCAATATCAGGTATTCTATTCCCTCCATTTTTTCCACAGCCTTGAAAAACTTCTTTTCTGCATTCTCCCCAAAGCTTGAAAGCTTTACATAGCCAGTCTTTTCATCAATTTTTTTGCTTTGTATCTCATTTTTTTTATATAATGAGTACTTAATCTTCCCTCTCATCAGATCGGCGTAGCTGAAATTAGTATAATTATCCCCGGATAGCTGCCTTGAAAGCTTAATAAGCGTATCAATTTTTTGTTTGGATGTAAAAGGCGGCTTCAAAATATTATTTTTTAGTTCAATGTATTCTTTATTAAAAAATACTTCATTATATAAATAATTTTTTTCAAAGTCTCTGATTATATTTTTTGCATCCGAGTAACTGACAAAACCGAAATAATTCAGTAATGAAAACTTATAGATCACAAAAAATACCAGGACTGTAAATATGAAAAGCATTGGCCGCCTTTTCTTAGGCGCCGTAATCTCATTTTCAACAATTGTTTTATCCCTCAAATGTTTCACCTTCCGCTGATAAATATCCCCACATTAATTATTTGCCTATTTACCATATATTAATCAAAATTTTTAAAGCAGCATCATTAACAGTATTCTAAAGTCCAAAAGGAATATATGCCTCCCCTTGAACTTCAGAATACTTTTCCGCGAGCCTGGCACCGCTTATATCAATAAGCGGCGATTAGCTATCGGATAATGATGCCGCCTTAAGAACAGAATATATTACCTCCCAAACCACCGGCTTCTCAAAGCCTTTTCTCCAGGAGGCAACCCCGGCCAAGTTATATTCATTGGCAAGCTGCGCTTTGAGCCTTATTGAATTCTCATCTTCCAGCCATATCTTATACAAAGCACCATCTTTTTTGAACTCTGCATAGTATTGCCCGCTCTTTTCATCCCATATTTTAGATGCCTGATTATCTTTTATTACTTTTTCTCCAGTCTCCATGGATACAGCCTGGGAAGTCACCACCGTCTTTCCATCCACATATGCTTCCTTCCAAAGCCTTGTATAGAATGGCACTGCCAATATGAGCTTATTTTGAGGAACCTCTTCAATAACTTTCTTCAAGCTGCTTTCAACCCAGCTCAGCTGGGCTACAGAGCCGCTTACAGGACTTCCTTCCCAATGCTGGTCATAGGCCATAAGTATCATATAATCTGCATGCTTGGCCAAACCTTTTCTATCATAGCATGTAGACCAGCTGGAATATTGGTTGATGGTAGTGACATCGACAGAAGTAATCAACCCTTTTGCCTTTGCTTTGGCTGATAATTCTTTAATAAATAAAGTATAATTATCTCTGTCTGATGTACGCATATTTTCAAAATCCATATTTATGCCGTCGGCATTATACTTGATGCTATATTCAACAATAGAGTCCGCAAGCCTTGATCTTTTATCCGCATCTCCCAGTATCTTTCCTGTCAAATCCGGATCAAAATCATTTCCGAAAAGGGGCCAAACCTTATAACCATTTTCATGGGCCCATTTTGTGTAATTTATATCTCCCTTGTCCATGATATCCCCTGATTCATTCTGAAGCACAAACCAGGTAGGAGACAGAATATTTAAACCGGCTATCTTTTTCTCACCAGTCATATCCGGTGTTTTGCTATATACATACTGCCAGGTCAAATTCACTTTTTCGTCTTTCTGCTTGCTTATAAGATTGCAATCAAGGGACGAATCAAAAACTACCAAGTGCCCGTCTCGCTTTGTCACGCTGAGATTCTTTCTCATATTGTATTCACTTTTCTTAAAGGCTCCGCTTTCTACAGAAAGCACATAATCTATTTCAAGGGTATATTTGTATAAGGAGCTTTGCAAAACGTAAACTTTCATTTCGCTTATACTTCTTCTTACATTTGTATTGGTCTTCTTTAAATTCAAGATCACCTCTGTGCGCTTTTGATTCAATGCTTTTTCTTTGCCGATTGAATATTCAAAAGCCCCCGTCAATTCAACATCGGCTTCGTTTGCTGCTGATATCAAGCTTGTCTCATATTTTTGCACAAAATCATAAAGCCCGCTTTCTTCCGTCTGGGATTTTAAATGAATAAGCCTGTATATCATTGCGGCAGCTTCTGCTCTGGTAGCACTGCCTTTAGGTGAGAAAGTTCCGTCAGGCAAACCATTTATTATTCCGGCTGATGATATTTTATCAATGCTGGTTTTGTTAACATGATCGTCTTTTACATCACTGAAGCTCATAGGCTTGTCCGCTTTATAACCGCTTGGAAGTGTTCCGGATATTATTACAGCCATTTCTTCTCTGGTTATTACCTTATCCGGATATAGTTTTGTTCCGGTAAAGCCGTCCAACAATCCGTAAGCTTTTGCATTGTTAATGTAATTGTAAGACCAGTGGGTTGCAGGAACATCCGCATAGTTAGAGTATTTCGCGGAGTCTTCATGCAGATCCATGACCCTTGCGATCATAGTTATAAATTCTGATCTTGTTATTGTCTTATTGGGTTTCATTGTATTATCAACAAAGCCCTTTAATATCTCCATATAGCTTAATTCTGACATATAGTTTCCTGCCCAGTGCCCTTTAACATCCTTGTATGAAATCTCGGGCACTTGGGGTTGAAACAGTTCATTGCTTAGTTTTTCCGAGCTTATTTCAGTGTATGTACCGACTTCTGCAGCTGCATTTGACAATACCGGTATAGCAGCGATGGAAAGTATAAGCAAGATTATAAGCATAGAATTACATAAGCCTTTTTTGGTATACATTTTTTGCCTCCTTCAAGTTATATATACAATATATTATAGCATTATGTAAACTATTTTTTAATGGTATTATTCCCCATTCTAAATTATTATGCTATCTTGAAGGCTATCATTATTTATGCTGCAATTTACGTTCTTATAGTAATCAATATAATCCAAGCCTGCTATGCCTAATTGTATTGCCACCTCTTCAATCATATAAATGCATAGTATATCCAGAATCTGTCCATTGAGGATCTGATTTTCAATCTCGGTAAGATAGTATGAGTTTTGCTTTTTAATATACAGGCCAATATTAAACCTCTTATTGTAGGAAAGCCCTATTCTGTAATACAATAGAGGATCTAATTCCACATTGCACAGCCAATCTGTAAAAAAGTCCATAAAAATTTTATGTAATTCTTTGAAGAGCTCATCCTTTTTATCCTTGGCCAAGCTTTTCAATTTATAGTTTTTTGTTGTATTCTTTATAGGGGCTATGAACAAAGCGCATAATATCACAGGATAAAAATCCTTAGCTTCTGCCAAGAGCCTCTTATATTCTTTTGGATCTATTATCTTCTTTTCATTTATATAGCTCATAAGAGCTTCAATATTCTCAGACACATAGTAGCTGGTAAATATGCTTTTTAAGGTATATAGCACACCGCGCAAAATAATACTGTGTATTTCGGAGGAGCTCATTTCATCCGATGCAACCCGTAAATTGCTTTTTTCTTTTTTGGCCAACTCTACACCTCCCAAAAGCTCTCACAATAATTATTTCCATCAATTGGTTTATTATGCAGCAATTTCACCTATTCTCCGGTGCATATTTAAGTGGCATAATATATCTGCAATGCTAATATATAAATCTTGAAACTTTTAACTCCAAAATTAGTCTAATTAGACAAAGAAATAATTTGGAAGGGGATAAATATGAAAAAGATTTTATCACTAGTACTGGCTCTGACACTATTATTTACTAATATGCTGCCTGTTTTGGCTGAGGCATCTCAAAGCCAGACAAAGATTAGCCTGGAAAAAGCAATTGAAATCGCAAAAAATAGTTTTAATATAAATACAGAGGATTGTGATTTCAATCAAAGCTATTATGAAAACATGGAAGAGACAAAGCATTGGCAGCTCAACTGGAGCTCAAGAAAAAACAGCCATGGTATAAACATAAATGTGGATGCTGAAACCGGTGATGTTTTATACATGAATCAATGGAAGAACGAGTATGCAAATCCGTCAAAGCTGGCAAAATACAAAAAAGAAGAAGCACTTAAAACAGCTGAAGAGCTTGTCAAAAAGCTTCAGCCCGAAAAATACAAGGAGATGGCCCTTGTAGAGGACAGCTACAATGAATCCAGATATATTTATGATATCAATGCCTATAACTTCTATTTCAGAAGAAAAGTCAACAACTTGGATTTTGAAGGCAACGGAGTCAATGTGAGCGTGGATAAGAACACTCTTGAAATAAGCAACTATAATTTTAGCTGGAATAAAGAAGCTCTGCCTGATGCATCAAAGGCTATCAGCATAGAAAAAGCTAAAAAAAATTTCAATGAGAAGATCGGTATAGAATTAGCTTATATGATCAAATATGATCAGAAAGCAAAAAAGAATAATGCCAAATTGGTATATACCTTTAAGAATGGAAGCAGGCCGATAGATGCCATAACCGGCGAGGTGATCAACTACGGATATTATGACCCGCTATCTGACATGGGCGCATCCAATAATGAAATGATGGCAAAAGAAGCTGCCGTTTTGACTCCCGAAGAGATAAAAGAGGTTGAAAACACTAAAAAATTCATAACAAAGGATCAAGCCTTAGAAATAGCAAAAAAATATGTAAAAGTAGAGGATAAATATAAATTAGAAGCTGCTTCCCTCTACACAGATTATAACGGAACTAATGCCAGCTGGAGCTTCTCCTGGAATTATAACAATCCGGAGAAAAATGAGTATGCTTACATCAGTATTTCCATTGACGCAGTAACAAAAGAAGTCAGAAGCATATCTAAGTATGACAGCACTACAGATAATGCATCTAAAGATGGAAATCCCAAATATAGCTTAGATAAGTCTAAAGAAGCAGCAGAGAAATTCCTAAGCATGATAGCTCCGGAAAAATTTGCTCAGACTGAATATAGATCTGACATTTTTCGAAACAGCAATATCGGAAAGCCTGTAAACTATAACTTTAATTTCATAAGAAAGGTCAACGGCATATCTTGCCCGGGAAATAACCTAAATGTAACCGTCAATGCTTATACAGGCGAAATTACAAGCTTTTATAGCAATTGGATGGACTTAGAGTTTCCAAAAGCAGATGATATGCTATCCATAGATGCTGCATATGAAGCACTTTATAAGAATGTAGAATTCAAGTTAAAATATATTATCCATTACGATTATACTCTCAAATATCCAAATAACAGGGTCATAAAGCTGGTCTATGCCTTCGATGATTTTTCCGGCATGCTTGACCCAAAAACCGGAGCGCTGTTGGATTATAACGGCGAGGCTATAAAAGACAAACAAGAGATGATATTTACAGATATAAAAGGACATTGGGCCGAAAAAGATATTTTAGCATTGCTTGAGGCAAATATCATAGAAGCTGACAGCAAGGAATTTACACCGGATGAAAGGATCAAACAAAAGGATTTTATCAAAATCCTGATCAATTCCTTACAGCCCTATTATCAAGTGATGCCTTATGCGACAGGTTCATCCGCAGAAGATTACGATGAGTATTATAAGCAAGCCATAGCTAAAAAAATAATCGCTGAAAAAGAAAAAAACTTGGATGCTGAAGTAAGCAGGATTGAAGCTGCAAAAATGATAGTAAATGCAATGAACTTAGGTTATCTTGCTAAAAAATCCGATATTTTCGACCTAAATTACAAGGATAAAGATAAGATTTCCCAAGATAATAAAGGATTTGCTGCAATAGTATCCGGCCTCAATATCATGTCGGGTAAAGACGGAAGCTTTGCGCCGGAAGATAAACTCACTAAAGGAGAGACCGCAGCAACCATAGTAAACTTTCTTAAGGTTGAAAAATAAAATATAATTAAATGACAAATGCCGCAGATTTTAAATCTGTGGCATTAAATTTTGCGAGTAAACCTATAAGCCGGGTTCTGTCGTAGACGGTCATCTATCTCGATCTGCTGTTGCCAGCAGACTCTAGCGATCTTACCCGGAAGCGAGGCGGGCCGCCTCATCAACTTCCCTATTTGATCTTGCTCCAGATGGGGTTTACATAGCCGATTAGTCGCCTAATCGCTGGTGAGCTCTTACCTCACCTTTCCACCCTTACCTCTTTCGAGGCGGTATATCTCTGTTGCACTTTCCTTGAAGTCGCCTTCACCGGGTATTACCCGGCACCCTGCCCTGTGGAGCCCGGACTTTCCTCATGCACTCTACAGTGTGCACGCGACCATCCAGTTTACTCGTTTTTTCCTTTGCAGAAGTTAATTATATAATGTAAACGCGCCGGTGTCAAAGGTAATTTTTTATCCATCTTCTATTTATTTTTCTTATATATTAAAATTCTGCCGCAGTTTTGACATTTTAAAGCATTTCCTGTTTTTACAGACTCATAGTCCATAGCCGGAACTTCTACGCCGCAGCCGCTGCATTTTCTATTATCTATTTCCGAAATGGGATTTATTAGCTTTTCTTTCATTTTGATATATTCTTTATATATATCTTGATTTATATTCAGCTTTATATCTTCAATAAGTCCTTCAATATTATTCTTTTCACTTATTAAAAAATCTAACTCTTCCTCTTTGTTTGTTCTCATTGTTTCATATTTCTTTTTAATGAATACTATCTTTTTCTTGATGCTTAATATATCAAGTTCCGCTTCTTTTAAGTTTTTTTCTAAATTCTCCAGGTTGAGCGTTTCCAATTCCAGATTTTTCTCAACATCATCTATTTGCTTTTCTAATGTCTCAAGCTTTTTTACGCTGTTTATTTCCGGGGTATATATGAGCTTTTCATAATTAGTTTTGCTTAATTCCAGGCTTTTATAATGAGATTTTTTCTGAGCTATCTGCTTTTCTATTTCATTTTTTTTCTCACATAGCTTTATATATTCTTCCTTGAGCTTGGCATACTCTTTTTTTAACCTGTTTATTTGACCGTCATCGCTTATTTCAGATATTCTTGAAAGCAGCTTTTTATGATTATTTTCCTGATGCTGTAGTTCATATAGAAATTCTAGGCCCACAAGTCATCATCCCTTCATAATTAATTTGTACTTTCTTTAAGATTATTTAAATGATGAAAGCTTTTTATAATGCTTTTATTTCGCAAAAGCATCGTTTATATTATGGAAAGCCTTTTTTATAATGCTTTTATTTCGCAAAAGCATTATAAAAAAGGAATAGCAAAACTACTATTCCTAGAGATTCATGATTATATCAACATTTGATTTGGCTTCTATAATATTTACAGTATACCCATTGCTTGCAAGAGCAGATTTTAAATAATCGGAAACTGTTTTTATCATTATCTTTTCCGTACCAAAATGGCCTGCATCGATTACGCATATTCCTTCCTCCAGAGCCTCAACCAATTGATGGTATTGCATATCTCCCGTTATAAGGACATCTGCCCCTGAAAATTTAGCTGAGCGCATGAAACTATTGCCTGATCCATTTAACAGCGCTACTTTTTTTATCTTTGTGTCTGGTGAACCAGAATATCTTATGCTTTCTATATCCAAAGTCCTTTTTACAAAGGCAGCATATGAGGCTAATGTCACGCTATTTTCTAATTGACCGATTCTTCCTAAGCCATAGGTCTTGCCTTTATTTTTCATTTCAAAGACATCATAAGCCACTTCCTCATAGGGGTGGGCTTTAAGCATAGATTTTACAACATTATTAATAATCGCCTCAGGAACAACGGTTTCAACTCTGTATTCCCCAACTCTCTCCAGCTTCCCTATTTCACCGATAAAGGGATCCGCTTCCTCTCCGGGCTTAAAAGTGCCTATCCCCTTCACCCTAAAGCTGCAGCTGCTATACTTTCCTATATGGCCCGCTCCGGCCACGGACATCTGCTCCATAACCTTATCCTCGAAGCCTTCAGGAACAAAGACAACAATTTTATATAATTTTTCTTCAGAAATCGGCTTCATCACTTCTGTCTTTTCAAATCCTAATTGCTTTGCAAATATATCATTCAATCCGCCTTCAGATATGTCAAAATTAGTATGAGAGGAATAAACAGATATATTATTCTTTATTAATTTTATAATCTTCTCGCCGATTGCAGAATCTGTATTTATCTTCTTCAAAGGGCTAAATATGAGGGGGTGATGTGTGACGATCATATCTACATTATTTTCAATGGCTTCTTCAACAACCCAGACAGGTAAATCCAGGGAAATCATAATCTTATTTACACTGCTGCTGCCGTCACCGACGATGAGGCCCACATTATCCCAGTCCTCAGCAAGTTTCTTCGGTGCAATGGTATCCATAAGGCTTGCTACTGTTCCACATTTAAGCTGAGCCATGTTTTCGCCTCCTTATAGTGCATCAATTCCTTATTGCATTCCCCTATTCTTTCTTTGTTTTTAGGGGTATAGTTCTCCAAATGCTTTATGATTCCGCTATACTCACTAATCTTTTTATCTATGTACTCAAGCACGGCAGGAGAATTTTTATAGTAAAAAATCTCATTTATCATATCTATACTTTTTTCATCATAGCAATTTTGCTTATATCTCGTCCAAATAATCTCATAGAATTTATCGTTTTCTTTAACGATCTCACCATCAAATATTTCAAAGGAGTTCTGTATTAGCCATTTTATCAGAAGCCTGCTATCCCTCATCGGCTGAAGAATAAGCTCTGCGGCACTTCTTGCAATATCTATACCCTCGCTGAGTATATTCTGTATCAATATTCCTCCCATGCCTGCAATCACAATTATATCAGCTTCCTTATCCTTCAATGCAGACAAGCCGTCTCCTGTTCTGATTTCAATATATTGCTCCATCCCATATTTTTTAACTCTTTTCATGGATATTTCCGCAGGGCCTTTATTGATATCCGTGGCTATAGCTTTTTTAGCTTTATTATTATTTATCAAGTAAATGGGCAAATAAGCATGATCAGATCCGATATCGGCAACGACATCACATTCGTCAATGCTTTCTCCTATAGCAGCTAATCGTGGAGTTAAGTCCAATACATATCATCCTTTGCATTTAATCGCCTATATGATTATTATACTATACTTATCCAATATTCATAAGTGATTTTGATTTAAAAATTGAAATAAAAAAAACCGGGAAATCATCCAGGTTTTAATATGGTGGGCCTTCAGGGACTCGAACCCCGGACCAACCGGTTATGAGCCGGTTGCTCTAACCAACTGAGCTAAAGGCCCCAGTATGGCTCCTCAAGTTGGACTCGAACCAACGACCCTGCGGTTAACAGCCGCATGCTCTACCGACTGAGCTATTGAGGAAAGTAAACTGACAAATAATATTCTACTAACTTTATATGAAATTGTCAATAGTATATTGTAGAAATTTCTATTCTAAATAATCTTTTAGTTTCTTGCTTCTGCTGGGATGTCTTAATTTTCTCAAAGCTTTTGCTTCTATTTGACGTATTCTTTCTCTTGTTACATTGAATTCTTTTCCCACTTCCTCCAGGGTCCTTGCTCTGCCATCATCAAGCCCAAATCTAAGTCTAAGAACCTTTTCTTCTCTGGGGGTCAGCGTATCCAACACTTCCATCAGCTGCTCTTTAAGAAGCGTAAAAGCCGCTGCTTCAGCCGGAGCAGGAACATCATCATCTGGAATAAAATCACCCAGATGGCTGTCTTCTTCTTCGCCAATGGGAGTTTCCAGTGAAACAGGCTCCTGTGCAATTTTCATTATTTCTCTTACTTTGTCTTCAGACAGCCCCATTTCCTGAGCGATTTCCTCTGGCAGAGGATCTCTCCCGAGTTCTTGAAGAAGCTGTCTCGAAACTCTGATAAGCTTATTTATTGTTTCTACCATATGAACAGGTATCCTGATGGTTCTTGCCTGATCTGCTATAGCTCTTGTTATAGCCTGTCTAATCCACCATGTGGCATATGTGCTGAATTTAAAGCCCTTTACATAATCAAACTTCTCTACTGCTTTAATAAGACCAAGATTACCTTCTTGTATCAGATCTAAAAACAACATTCCTCTGCCCACATACCTTTTTGCAATACTAACTACAAGCCTCAGGTTTGCTTCGGTCAATTTTTTCTTGGCCTCAGCATCTCCTTCCTTCATTCTCTTCGCCAACTCGATCTCCTCATCCGGGCTAAGAAGAGGAACCTTTCCAATTTCTTTGAGATACATTCTCACAGGGTCATCTATGCTAATACCCTCAGGTACTGTAAGATCCAGTTCAACCGGTTCGGCTTCGTCATCTATGGGAGGTATGTCAATTTCAGCATCGATATTGCCTACAACATCTATACCCTTTGCTTCCAAATACTCATAAATCTTATCGATTTGTTCAGGCTCCATTTCCACTTCTTCTAATGTATCCATTATTTCTTTATAAGTGAGCATTCCATTCTTATTGCCCTTTTCAACCAATTCCTTTATATAATTCATTTTAGATTCATCATTCTTCAAAGTTATCCCCTCCCTTCCAGGAAACTATTTCTTCTTCTTTTGCAATTCCATGATTTCCTTGAATATCTCATTCGATTTATCCCTGTCCCCATTCTCATAATATTCATTCATCAACTTGGTCAATTCCCCAATCCTCTTGCGGATATGAGCTTGCAACAGCTTATCTATATATGAATCCATAAGTTCCAAATCATGGTTTGTTATCTCAATATTAAAAACCTCAGCGGCTTTTTTTCTGTCTTCTTCATTTTCCAAATGGATTATTATTTCTCCAGCTGATATCAATTTTCCTTCTTTTATTTTTAAATTTATTATCTCAATAATTCTTCTGTGAATAGGCAAATTAAAATAATCAGCGGTAATACGGCTAAATATATAATTTGCCTTATTTTCGTTCTGAATGCATATGTTGATCAGTTTTTTTTCTGCTATAATTTCTCCATTAATAGATCTTTTTAATTCTGCATTATTTACAACCACAGTCCTGTCTACTATATTATGCCTGTTATTTCCATTAGTATGCTTCTTTTTTAATGTATTTAATTCATCATAAACAGCCTCTTCACTTATCTGCATTTCTTTTGAGTACTTTTTAATATATGCATCGGTTTCAGCAGGACTGTCAATAGTCTGCATAACATTCGCCAGCTGCTTTATAAACCTTATCCTGTTTTCAATATTTTCCATATTTAAGCCATCTTTCAAGTTAAATATTTTGTAATCGATCAATGACATGCTGTTGTCAACCAGTTTTTTAAAGGATTCCAAGCCTTCTTTCCTAATATATTCATCCGGATCTTTTCCCTTGGGAAGCCGCAAAACTTTTACGGTGCAGCCTTCCTTTTCCAATATGGATAAGCCTCTCAAAGTTGCATTTTGACCTGCGGCATCTGAATCATAAGCAATAATTATTTCATTTGCAAACCTTTTGAGCAATCTTGCCTGATGCTCAGTAAATGCGGTCCCCAGGGATGCAACTGCATTATTGATGCCATATTGGTGCAGTGATATTGCATCCATGTATCCTTCTACAACAATGATGTTCCTTAAATCTCTTATGCCTTTGACAAGATTTAAACCATAAATATTGTACCCCTTATTATATATGGGAGTATCAGGGGAATTTAAATACTTTGGTTTGCTGTCGTCCAGCACCCTTCCTCCAAAAGCAATAACATTTCCCTTTAAATCTATGATTGGAAACATAACCCGGTTTCTAAACCTGTCATAATAGCCTTCGTTGTTATTCTTTTTAACCAGAAGTCCCGCAGAATATGCTGCTTCAAGTTTTAGACTCTTTGAGGACAAAAAGTTCTTCAAACTGTCCCAGTTATCCGGTGAAAAACCAAGACCAAATTTTTTTATAGTACCCATGCTCAAGCCTCGATTGGACAAGTATTTCATAGCTCTACTATCGCCGCCCAAATTATTATAAAAAAATCTGGCAGCTTCCTTATTTATCCTGAAAAGAAGCTGTTTTCTCTTAGCCTTTTCTAAATCCTCTTTATTTGTCTCATCACCTATTTTAATTCCTGCCTTTTCAGCCAAAAATTTTAAGGATTCCGGGTAGGTCATCCTTTCGATCTTTTGAATGAAAGTGCTTACATTTCCACCTTCTCCGCATCCAAAGCAGTAAAAAAGCTGCTTATCTTGAGAAACGCTAAAAGAGGGGGTTTTTTCAGAATGAAAAGGACATAAACCGATATAGTTTCTCCCCCTTTTTTTTAGATTCATGTATTGCGATATTATATCAACAATGTCATTTTTCTCAATTATCTCAGAAACCATTTCTTCTGAGAAAAACATAGCTTATACCACCTTTTTTAAATCATATGATCTTTATTAATCTTTCCAAAGAGCATAAAAACTCTTCATCGTCCTTTGCGCTTCGTTTAGCCGGGCCCTTAACACGCCCCCCGCTACGTAAAGATTTTAATGTTTCATGTCTTTTCGCTAATAATTCATCAATATTGTTGTCGTCAAACAGTTTGCCGTCAAAAGAAACGGCAAATGCTCCCTTTGACAATATTATTGCAGCAAGTCCATAATCCCCGGTTACTACTATATCCCCTTCTCTTGCTCTATTGATTATTGCCAGATCTGCAGACTGAGATACATTATCTACATATACCGGATTTAATCCATGCTTTTCATAGTAGTTAGAATAATGGCTTAAGCTGCATACGAATATAGCTTCAATATTGTATTTTTGAGATATTTCCAATATAATATCCTTAACGGGACATGCATCGGCATCGACTAATATTTTCATACTCCACCTATTTAGGACACTGAATTTATACTTATTCGATATAAAAGCCAAATATCCTTCAATTTTTATTAAAATGATCATTTAAATCTGCCATGCAGTAGGCAAGAAAATCGCTTTATATTTGTTTAATGCATATCTATCCGTCATGCCGGCAATATAATCACAGGTCAACCTATGAATGTCCTCGCCCGGCAGCTTCGTGCGCAAGTCCTGAGAAATTTCTTCAGGATTCGCAATAAAAAATTCATAAAGCTGTCTTATAATATACTGAACCTTTACTTCTTCGACCTTAGCTTTAGATCCAATATATACATGATCATACATGAAATCCCTCAATTGCTTTGTAGCCTCATCAACGCCTTCACTCATCCTGACATAAGGCTTATCCAGGCTCTCAACAATTATATCCGTGATCATTGTATTTATCCTGCTCTTATGATCGCTGCCTAAAACCTCCAGACATTGCTCAGGTATGTCCGCGGTGCTTAAAATATCTGCTCTTAAAGCATCGTCTATATCATGATTTATATATGCTATCCTATCCGAAAATTTAACTGCCATGCCTTCCAATGTACTGGGCAAATTATCTCCAGTATGGTTCAGTATCCCATCTCTGACTTCCCACGTCAGATTTAAACCTCTTTTATCTTCTAATATTTCTACAACTCTGAGGCTTTGTTCGTTATGCTTGAAACCCGATGGATGAATGCTGTCCAATACGGCTTCGCCTGCATGTCCGAAAGGAGTATGGCCTAAATCATGCCCTAAAGCAATGGCCTCTGTTAAATCTTCATTGAGCCTTAAAGCTCTTGCTATGGTTCTGGCTATTTGCGAGACCTCAAGGGTGTGAGTCAGCCTTGTCCTATAGTGATCTTTTTCCGGTGATATGAATACCTGAGTTTTGTGTTTAAGCCTTCTGAAGGCTTTAGAGTGAATTATCCTGTCTCTGTCTCTCTGAAAATCTGTCCTGATGTCGCACTTATCCTCCGACTTATCTCTTCCCCTGCTGTCTATACATGCCACCGCATAGGGTGAAAGAATCAGTTTTTCTATTTCTTCGGTTCTTTGCCTGATATTCATAGAAACAACTCCTAAAAATCAACAATATTCTTAGATCAGATTAAGCATACTATTTATATACTACAAAAAATTATATTTTCCTTTAATGATATGATTTAAAGATAAATAATATAAGCCATCGAAGTTATTATTCTCGATGGCTTTCATATTATTTCATATCTTACATTTCTACTATTAATGCAGTTCCCATTCCGCCGCCAATGCAGAGAGTAGCAAGGCCGTATTTAGAATTTCTCCTTTTCATCTCGTAAAGAAGAGTTGTTAAAATTCTGGCACCGCTTGCTCCTACAGGATGACCTAAAGCGACTGCACCGCCATTGACATTGGTTTTTTCCATATCGAGATTCAATTCTTTTGCCACTGCCAAAGACTGAGCTGCAAAAGCTTCATTTGCTTCAATAAGATCTATATCCTCTAATTTCAAATTAGCTTTCTTCAACGCAAGCAAGGTTGCGGGTACCGGACCTATACCCATTATGCTGGGGTCTACACCTGCTGAAGCATAGCTTACAACTTTTGCTAAAGGTTTGATTCCTAGCTCGTCAGCCTTTTCCTTAGACATGACAACAATCGCAGCAGCTCCGTCATTTATGCCTGAAGCATTGCCTGCTGTAACTGTACCGTCTTTTTTAAATGCCGGCCTTAGTTTGGCAAGAGACCCAGCGGTCACTCCAGCCCTTGGGAACTCATCAGTATCAACAACCACATCACCCTTTTTTGACGGTATGATGACCGGAACAATCTCATCTTTGAACTTACCTTCTTTTATTGCTGCTTCGGCTCGATTCTGACTTGTAGCTGAAAATTGATCCTGTTGCTCTCTGGTTATACCATATTTTTCTGCCAGGTTTTCAGCAGTCATTCCCATATGATAGTTATTGAATATATCTGTCAACGCATCATATACCATAGAATCTATTATTTCGCCATTGCCCATCCTATAACCTGTTCTGGCATTCTTGAGTAAATACGGTGCAGCACTCATATTCTCAGTTCCGCCGGCAACCACTATCTCCGATTCTCCTGATACAATCGCCTGTACCGCAAGCTGGACAGACCTCAGCCCCGAACCACAAATCATATTGATCGTCATTGCCGGCTTTTCTACTGGGATTCCCGACTTGACAGATACCTGTCTTGCTACGCCCTGGCCCAATCCGGCCTGAAGAATGCATCCAAGGATCGTCTGATCTACCATCTCAGGCTTTATGCCGGCTCTATTCAACGCTTCCTTCACAACAACAACACCTAAGTCAACAGCAGAAACACCGGATAAGCTGCCATTGAAATTACCTATCGCAGTTCTGGCAGCTGATGCAATCACAACTTCTCTCATTACACAAACCCTCCCGATTATTCTTATTCATAGATTTATTCAAGCAATAATGATGCCATATAATAGATTAGTGTGCAGATCATCGAATAAAATAGTATCAACATGCAATAAACGTGTAAATAAACAGTTTATCCAGCTTTTGTTAAATTTTTAACATCATTGAGATTCTGATTTAAACTCCGCTGAAATGCTTCATAAATAAAATATCGCCAATAAATCGGCGATATTTTATATTTAACAGCTTTTATACTTTAAAGCTGTTAAACTCCCTTTTAAGCTGAAGAGCCGCGCTATCAAGCTCATTGGACATAGCCAGAATCTCCTCCATGCTTGCCGTCTGGCTTTGCACGCTGGATGCTATTTCCTGTGCGGAAGCCGCCACCTGAGTTGAGATGACCGCTAAATCGCTCACCTTCTTTATAATTCTTTCCTTCTCCTCGGACAAAAGCTGAACAGATGCAGAAACCCCTCCCACCCGGTCAATGCTTTTATCTACAGTAGTTCTGATATTTTCATAGGCATCCACGGTTTCATCGATTGCCTTCTTTTCTATTATTATCTGTTCTGATATTGTGCGTGTATTGTCCACCACCTTCAAAGTATTGGACGTAACATTGCCGATAAGGCCGTTGATGGTATTTGAATAATTCATGACCTGCCCCGCCAATTTTTTTATTTCTTCTGCGACAACAGCAAAACCACGGCCCGCTTCTCCGGCTCTTGCCGATTCGATGGAAGCATTAAGTGCAAGCATGTTGGTTTGATTGGCCACACTGTTGATTATATCCGTTATTTCGTTAATCTTCCCTACATCTTCATTAAGAAGAAGTATCTCTCCTATAGCTCCTTCAAAGGACAGCCGCATTTGCTCCACCATATCCACCAGCTGCTGCATGCTGCGGTATTCTTCTTCCACGGTCTCCTTGATCATCCTGCTGCCTGCCAATACTTCGGTGGTTTCCCTAAGCATATCGTCAAAACGTTCTCCAAAATTGTCTAAAGCCTGAGTAATATAATGAATATCACCATTCTGCTCAATAATGCTTTCTGAAACGGTCTCAATATTTTGTGTAACAGTTATGCCGCTGGCTGCAATTTCTTCACTGGCCTCATTTATGGAGCTTGATACATTATATAGCTTGTCCCCTATTGTTTTCATAGACAGAATCGTATTCCTCAAGGTGTTTACCGAATGGTTCATAGCATTCGTAAGCCTTTTAATCTCATCCCTGGTTGTGCTGCGGAACTCCACAGTGAAGTCTCCTTTAGAAAAACTGTCAAGCTTATCTACTACGCTGACAATTGGCTTGGTAAGGGATCGCGCGAATAATGCTCCCAGCAGAATTGCCACAAACAGAATCCCCAGAGAAAAAACTACTATATTTATAATAGTATTATTGATCCGTTGATTCAGGGGCTTTAGGGAAATACCTACATTAACACTGCCGGCTCCCATAAAATCAGCTTCAAAAGGAATGGATACATTCAGCACCGGCACTCCCTTATCAGTCCTTGAAACAATAGCGTTAGTGGCGGAGGTCAGAGCATCAATTCCGCCTTTCGCAGGCTTTGTTCCAGTAGCTGAAGAGGTTGCTTCAGGAGAAGTATCCCCTGAAGCAGTTGCTCCGGTAATTGCATCTGTTCCACCGGCACTCCCATAATCAGAGGAAGCAACAACATTATACCGGCTATCTGAAAGGGAAATATAAAGCAGATTGCCATTGCTCGCTTGCTTTAATCCAAAAAATTGCTCAGATATCCGATTAAGGTCCGTAAGCTTACGTTCCAAAAGCTCTTCACGTATAAAAGCAGCCATGGCTCTGCCGTCATTTTCCATCTGCTGCATCACCGTTTCTCTGACCTCATATATGGCAATACCCGTAAAAAGAAAAGAACTTATCAGAACGATTCCTGTAAAAATGCTCAAAATTTTTTTGAATAAAGAATTGAACACATATAATCCTCCCCCGTATGCTTTTATTCCAGCCAAACTGTATATAGATTTAAGCCTTATTAAAAACCAATTTCATTTATTATAGACCAGTTTCGTTATTAATGAAAGCAAAAGATTGTTAACAAATAATTAATTTTTATAATATATATCTAAGCTTTTCTATGTTAATCTCTTCTTAAGTATCTTCCGTGAAACCTTTGTGATAAGGCATATTTTATTATCCTACTTCGTACTATCTTTTAAATATGACGGCATAAGAATGACGTCAATAGGACCAAATGATTGACGCCATGAAATTTTTTTCTTTCTAAATTTATATTATTTTTGTCCCAGATTCCTACGTTTCTTATTTTCAAATTTTCGTATTTTTTGTTTTTATTTCTTCCGTACAGGAATCCAAGAACGATTTGCTTATGCCTTTTTTTATTGCATCTGAGGGTAAAAGCCCACTCCACCTTTTAAATGCTCGAGTAAAACCGTCCATTGGCTGATAACCATATTTCAAAGCAACATCCGTTACTTTTTCTCCATGCAATAAATCCATACTTGCTTCCGACAATTTTCTGTTTTTGATATATTCACTAAGGGTCAACCCTGAAAGATAAAAAATATCTTTTTAAAGTTATAGTCAGAAACCCCGGCATATTCAGAAATTATTTCAAGAGACAGATCATCGGTTAAATGCTCTTCAATATATTCAATTACATGATTTAATTCGTTTAACATTATCTCCCTCACTATACAAATAATTAAGCAAATCACTTCTTACGATGCGTTATAAAATAATCTATCCCAAAACAAACGATTGCTAATGATAAAGTGATGAGTATATTCATCATATCACTAGCCCAATCCGTTACGGATTCCTGGAAATATGCAACAATATGCTTAATTCCCCATGCCAAAGGAATTATTATCAAAAAAGAAATCCCTGTTGCCTGTAGTTTTCTATTATGAAATCTTAAAAAAGTTGCATATATGCACCACAATCCAGCTACGGATATGACGGAAATGCATGTCCCTAAATAAAGCACTGCCGGCAGACTTAAAATCCAACTCATTGCCGCTAAATAAGGAATAATCAGAAAAATCAGCAGAATAAGGAATCTTCCACGGATTAACACTGAGAGGACTTTTCTTTGTGTCTGTTGTTTAGTTATGAGTTGCGTGTTGTGAGTAAGGAATGCATTTTATGCGTTCCTCATACAAATTATAAGCTTCATATAGACTGTAGCGATAGGGCTTGCCCCTTAAAATTAAGTGATGGTACCCATCCTTATGAGGGGTGCCGTATTCTTGACATAGCAAATCTTCCACTTACCGTTTTCCCTCACCACATTTACAGCTACTTTTTTTTCACCATCTCTAAGATATGTACCATATCCTTTATTATACTTGATATCCAGGTTTACATGGAAAAACACAGTAGGTACTTTCTCCGTTCCTTCTACAACCTGGATGTTGGAAGGAAGGTAGCTTTCAACAGAAATCAGCTTTAATGATTCAACCCATGGCCATAATGGAGAACCCTTCGGTATTGTGTTTTCATGGTTTAACCTTCCCTGATCTGTAAGGTAATTGGCTGCCGCTTCGTAATTTCGCGATTCCATCTCCTTAAAAAATGCAGCAATCAGTTGTTCTACTTCTTCCTGATCCTTCAAGGTTATAGTATTGCTGTTGCTTGTGTTCGGCTTTACTTCTACCTTATCTGTCTTAGCACAGCCCGTGAAAAAATTTCTACCATAGACAAGTGTTCCATCCTTATTCCATGCTTCAGGAGTCAGAAAATAATTCTTCGTCCCTTCTTCTATCATCCTTCTCTCTTTTGTCTCAATGTTATATATTATCAAATCCGAACTGCCCTCAAGAGAAGTATCTACAACTGTCTGTATGGATTTTGATATAGCCATTGCTATCCATTTAGAGTCAGGCGCCCATACAGGTTTATGAATATATCCGATTCTTTCTATCTCCTCCAGACCCTTTATCCAGCATATATCTGCTCCTCTGGCAACATCAGTCCCGGTATCAAATAAAAGATAGCTATCATCAGGCGACCAGTAAAAGTCTCCAAAACCAAACCATTTTGCGCCTTTAACTACGGCAGGTTCGCTGTTTCCTGCCTTCCATATATAAAGCACCGGGGTGTTTTCATTCTCTACCTGGTCAGTAAGGTTAAAGGCAACATATTGTTTGCTGTTGGACCACCCATACTGCACATTATCATAATCTTTAAAAAGCCTATTGATCGATTCATAGGTGCTGTCTGGAAGCTTAAGCTGATCTGCTTTTAATACTTTATTTACCTCCCCTTGAGCAGTATCCTCCGATGAACTATTGCCGGACTTGTTACTATCCGATAAATTTGAATCCTGTTTATTTTGTGAGCTTCCCCAAAACAGTAATGCACTCCCTATAAAAAGCGCAGCAACTGCAATGAACATTGTCCTTTTACTCATCTTATAACTCCTCCTAAGCTGCTAATACACTATAAATACATTATATTACATTTAGTTTAAAGTAGAAACTATAATCAGTCCGCTTTAAAACTAAAACTTCCTTGGTAAAATTATATTCCGAAGTATAGATAAGACAGGACAATACCCTTACTTTATTTATATAGGACTCAAAGTTCTGGGATATAAGATTTTATCCGGTTCCTACCCATGCTGCTTCTGGCTGTAATCTCCCATTTTAAAGCCTTGAAAAGGATAGCCGTACACTTAACTTTCGTATATTCGTAAGGTATGTCTCTAAAAATCTCCTGTCTGTTCATCATAAAGGTATTGCAAAGCTAAGATACGATTTCGTGCAAACTTATCTTTCAGCATGATATGAGAGGGTTCAGTCATATTTTGACCAGTCTTATGTAGCTTTTCAAAACGCATAAATATGTTCGATATGTGGTTCGCGCAATCATTTGTGATGACACAAAGCCCTGGAGTCTTGACCCAGCAGCCGATGCATGGCTTTATTTCATCACTGTTTTGCCAAGCGCAAAATATAAAAACAGGATACCACGCAATTGAATGCGCAATACCCTGTCTATTTTTGGTTAAATCCATCCGTCAGACAGCCCCTGAAAAAACTACCCCTTTATCGCCGCTTGAGCTGCTGATAATCTGGCAATCGGTACTCTATATGGTGAACAGGAAACATAGTCAAGTCCGATATCATGGCAGAATTCGACAGATGTGGGCTCCCCGCCATGCTCACCGCATATTCCTAATTTGATATTTGGCCTTTCCTTTCGTCCCAGTTCAACAGCCATTTTCATGAGCTTTCCTACACCTTTTCTATCTATGGCCTGGAATGGATCTTTATCAAAGATTTTCTTATCCATATAGTCTTTTATAAACTTACCGGCATCATCTCTTGAAAAGCCATATGTCATCTGAGTCAGATCATTTGTCCCGAATGAGAAAAATTCTGCATCCTTGGCTATTTCATCTGCTACCAAAGTTGCCCTGGGCACTTCTATCATAGTCCCATACATATATTTCAAATCGATTCCGGAATCATTTATAAGCTCATCGGCAAGCTTTGTTGCAACTTCTTTAAGAAAAGCTAACTCTTTTACATCACCTACCAGAGGTACCATTATCTCAGGTTTTACATCTATCCCTTTTTCCTTTTTAACTTGAATAGCCGCTTCAATTATTGCCCGGGTCTGCATCTCTGCGATTTCAGGATAGGTTATTGCCAATCTGCAGCCTCTATGCCCCAGCATCGGATTGAATTCTTTCAATTCTTCAACTCTGGCTTTTAACTTTTCATGTTCAACCTTCATCTCATTTGCCAGATCGATTATATCTCCATCATCATGAGGCAAGAATTCATGGAGCGGGGGGTCCAGCAATCTGATGGTCACAGGTCTGTCTCCCATAGCCTCGAAAATACCAATAAAATCTTCCCTCTGCATTGGCAGTATCTTTTCTAATGCAGCTTTCCTCTGCTCAATATTATCCGCAATGATCATCTCCCTTACGGCAGGAATTCTGGCTTCATCAAAAAACATATGCTCAGTTCGGCATAATCCTATGCCCTCTGCGCCGAATTTAACGGCTTGAGCTGCATCTTTGGGTGTATCCGCATTAGTCCTGACCTTAAGCTTTCGAACTTCATCAGCCCATTCCATCAATTTGCCAAAATGCCCGCTCATTTCAGGTTCATGAGTCTTTATTATACCCTCATAAACATTTCCGGTGCCTCCGTCTATGGATATATATTCTCCCTCTACGTAAGCTTTGCCGTCAATGATGAATTTCTTATTTTCTTCATAAACCTTTATAGCCTCACAGCCTGCTACACAGCATTTGCCCATTCCTCTTGCGACAACCGCAGCATGTGAGGTCATGCCTCCTCTGGCGGTAAGTATGCCCTGAGCCTCTATCATCCCTTCTATATCCTCCGGCGATGTTTCCTGTCTTACAAGGATCACCTTCTCGCCTTTTTTAGATGCTTCTACTGCGGCTTCAGCAGTAAAATATATCTTTCCGCTGGCGGCTCCGGGGGAAGCAGGGAGTCCTTTGGCTATGGACTTTGCCGCTTTTAAAGCATTTTCTTCAAAGGTGGGATGCAGCAATTGATCAAGCTGAGACGGCTCTATTCTCATAATAGCCTCTTCTTTGCTTATCTTTCCCTCTTCAACCATCTCTACCGCTGCTCTGACCGCAGAAAATGCAGTCCTCTTGCCGTTCCTGGTCTGGAGCATATAGAGCTTGCCCTTTTCAATTGTAAACTCTATATCCTGCATATCCTTATAATGATTCTCCAAAAGATCAGCAGCCTGTACAAATTGATCGTATATTTCGGGCATGACTTCTTTAAGCTTTTCTATGCTTTGAGGAGTTCTGATACCGGCAACAACATCTTCTCCCTGGGCATTTATCAAGAATTCGCCAAAAAGCTTTTTCTCTCCTGTTGCAGGGTTCCTTGTAAATGCAACTCCCGTACCGGAGTCATCTCCCATATTGCCAAATACCATGGATTGCACATTTACTGCAGTACCCAAATCATCAGGTATGCCGTTAATTTTTCTATATATTTTTGCTCTTTCATTATTCCAGGATCTAAATACTGCTTCAACGGCAAGAACTAATTGCTCTTTGGGCTCCTCCGGAAACTCGCTTCTAATTTCATTCTTATATAATGACTTATACTTTAACACTACTTCCTTTAAGGCTTCAGCATCTAAATCAGTATCATATTTTGCTTTCTTGGCTTCTTTTACAGATTCCAATACACTGTCAAACTTGTATTTTTCTATAGACATTACTACATCGCCAAACATTTGAATGAATCTTCTATAGCTATCGTAAGCAAATCTCTCATTTCCCGTGATTTTGTGTATGGCTTCAACGGTATCATTATTCAGACCTAAATTCAATATGGTATCCATCATACCGGGCATTGAAAATTTGGCCCCGGATCTCACCGATACCAATAATGGGTTGTTTTTATCCCCGAATTTTTTATTTGTCTTGTTCTCCAGTTCGGATAATTTTTCAAAAATTTCATTCAATAGTTCTGACCAAATCTCTTGGCCTTTTTCATAATACATATTGCATGCTTTTGTGCTTATGGTGAAGCCTGGAGGCACGGGCAGGCCTATATTGGACATCTCTGCCAGGTTCGCTCCCTTTCCCCCCAGCAAATCCTTCATTGCGGCTTTACCCTCATTAAAGCTGTATACAAGTTTATTCATCAGTTTTCTCCCTTCATAATCCTTAGTATAATACTAGCTGTTTCTTCTATAGCTTTATGGGTTACATCAATAACCGGACAACCAATCCTTTTCATTATCTTCTCTGAATAATCCAATTCCTGAAGAATGCGATCCATGTTTGCGTAGTTTGCTTCAAAGCTCAAGCCCAGAGCTTTAAGCCGCTCCTGCCTTATAGCATTTAATTTGTTAGGGCTTGATGTGAGACCGAATATTTTCTTCGACGAGATATCAAATATTTCCTTTGGGGGCTCAACTTCAGGCACTAGAGGAATGTTTGCAACCTTTAAGTTCTTGTTTGCAAGATACATGCTCAAGGGCGTTTTAGAGGTTCTGGAAACTCCCAAAATTATTACATCTGCTTTTTTTATGCCCCTCGGGTCTTTTCCGTCATCGTATTTAACGGCGAATTCAATGGCCTCTACTTTTTTAAAATATTCTTCATCCAATTGCCTTATAATACCAGGCGTGTATATCGGTTTAGCTTTAGTTATATGAGAAATGGCATCAATAACCGGCCCCATAATATCGACATAGATGATACCTTGATCTTTTGCTTCATTCTCCAGATATTCTTTTAGTTCGGGTATGACCATGGTATATACTATAATGCTGTTGTGAGCCTTGGCTTCATTTATTATTTCTTTTATTGTCTGCTTTTCGCTGACATAAGGTATTCTCCTTATCTCACTTACGATACCTCCATATTGTGCCGCTGCAGCTCTTGCTACCTGCTCGGCTGTTTCTCCGATGGAGTCTGACACAATATAAATTATTGATTTTTCGTCTAACATCATAATCCTCCTAACTTATCGTTGCACAAATCGAAAAAAAGTCTTGTAATATTGGTTTTTGATACTTTTCCGGTAATCTTATAGCCTGTCTTCCCATTTTCAGCACACACCTGTTCTACAACCGGGACACTGTCCACTTCATGAAGAATTATCTTTGCAGCAGCGTCATAGGCACTATCGTCATCCTTTACATATGCTATATTAGGCATTCTGGTCATTATTATCCCTACAGGCACCTTATGTATATCCGTTTTTCCCAAAGCAATCTTCAAAAAATCCTTTCTTGATGCAACACCGGTCAGCAGACCTCCGCTATGAATATATATCGTACCGACATCTTCCAGGAAAAGCGTGACTATTGCATCATAAACCGTTGTATCTTCCGATACTATGACAGGGCTTGATTTTATATTCTCCACCTTTAGATTTTTGATAAAATCAGAGATCATATTATTTACAGACTGGCCGGAATACAAATATCCGACTTTAGGTCTTGCCTCCAAAAAGCCTGACATAGTAAGAACGGTAAGATCCGGCCTTAGGGCTGCCCTAGTCATGTTAAGCTGCTCCGCTATATGCTCGCTGGTGATAGGTTCATGTTTCTTCACTAACTCAATTATTTGTTTTTGCCTATTAGTTAATTCTATAGGGTTCACCCTCTTTCATAGAAATATAGAAATTAAATTTCTTTGCTAATTGTGCTATACTATTTCATATTTATATAGCACATATAAGTATATTATCATAAAAAAAACTTGTTTTGCAATATTGATTTCAATATTGTATAGAATAAATATTAAAGGTACGCATTTATAATCATAAATGCATACCTTTTGTACAAAAAACTACCTGCTGACTACGATGATGGATAAATCGGCAAACCTCATCATCATGCTTTCTATGTTTTTAAGCAACGCGAGCCTGTTTCTTCTGATGTATTCGTCATCAACCATTACCATAGTATTGTCAAAAAAATTATCTATGGGGGCTTTCAAAAGCATCAATGACTTCAATGCATTGTAGTAATCTCTCTTTTCCACAGCATCTCCAAACAGCTTGCTGACCTCAGTATAGGATTCATATAGCTCTTTTTCAGCCTTTTCAGCCAGCAACTCCACATTGATTTCTAAACTGTCGGCTTTTGCAGCCAGATTGCTAACCCTGTTAAAAGATCCCGCTATGCTCAGGAAATCTTGCTGGCTCTTCCAATCGGACAGCTCTTTGATCCTTAGCAGAGCATCCTGTATATCGATCAATCCCGTCTTTAAAACCGCTTCAATGACATCATAATCATATTTTCTGTCCAGCAAAACATTTTTCAGCCTCTGCCTGAAAAACTCGTTGATATCGTCTATAACCTTAGATACTTCGTCTTTCATTATCCCTTTATCATAGAAGGGTTTGATTGCATTTTCAATAAGACTCTTAAGGTTTATATGAAGCTCTTTATCCAGAATTATATTTATGATGCTTATAGCCTGCCGTCTTAAAGCATATGGGTCCTGCGAGCCTGTGGGCTGTATGCCAATTGAAAAACAGCCGCTTATCGTATCGATTCTGTCGGCTATGCTCAATATTGAACCAATGATCGATGCCGGCATGGCGTCGCCTGCATTTCTCGGCATATAATGCTCTTCTATTGCATTTGCGACTTCAGAATCCTCTCCCTGGACAAGGGCATATTCTCTTCCCATTATCCCCTGCAGCTCGTCAAATTCCTTGACCATGCCTGTGACCAAATCGGCCTTTGACAGATAAGCTGCCCTATCTAGTTTATTCATGCTATCCCGGTCTAGATTAAGGCAATTTGCCAGATAGGCTGAGTTATTCATTATATTTCTTGTCTTATCATAAATAGTTCCAAGTGTTTCCTGGAAAACCACATGCTTTAGCTTTTCTACACAATCATCTAAA
This sequence comes from Lutispora sp. QWL-02, assembly GCF_058315355.1. Lineage (NCBI taxonomy): Bacteria > Bacillati > Bacillota > Clostridia > Lutisporales > Lutisporaceae > Lutispora > Lutispora sp. QWL-02. Next base: position 2,416,525 of record NZ_CM177762.1, on the reverse strand, counting down.
GATACCTTCTTATCTTCTTCATAGAAAAATCTTGCATCTGACAGCCTCGCTCTCAGCACCTTTTCATTGCCCTGTCTTACAACATCGATAAAGCTGTCATCGCCATTTCTGACCGCAATAAAATTGTTCAATAGCTCTCCTTTTTCATTTTCTATCGGAAAATATCTTTGATGCTCCTTCATAGGAGTTATTATAGCTTCTTTAGGCAGCTTTAGGAAGTCCGGTTCAAAGCTTCCCAATAAAGCAGTCGGATATTCCACCAAGTAAACTATTTCTTCTAAAAGCTCCTCATCCTTTATAAGCACTCCGTTCTTTTCTTTTGCGATTTTCTCGCATTGCTTTTGTATGATTTCTCTTCTCTCGTTTTGATCTACTATCACATATTCTCTTTTAAGTATATCGAAATAGTTTTCTGCCCTATCGATCTCAACCTTATCTTTCGACAGAACTCTATGCCCTCTTGTAAATTTACTGCAGGGTATGCCGTCTTTATCAAACTCTATCAACTCATCACCATAAATTGGCATTAGCCAGCGCACCGGTCTGGCAAATCTAAAGCTCTTGTTTCCCCATTTCATGGATTTTGGAAAGCTGATGGAGGTTAGAATTTCCGAAAGCAGCTCTTTCAATACTTCTTTCGCAGCTATGCCCGAGACATGCTTTCTGCCGTATACGTATTCTGTACCGGATAATTCTTTGATATATACATTTTCCAGACTTAATCCGTTTCCCTTTGCAAAACCTAACAGGGCTTTGGTGGGATTGCTCTCAGCATCATAAGCCGCTTTTTTTGAAGGTCCCTTTAATTCTGTTTCTAAATCTTCTTGCTTTTCATCCAAAGCTTTTACATATAATACAAGTCTTCTTGGAGTACCATAGGTCTCAAGGGACTTAAAATTGATTCTATTTTCCGTAAAAGACTTTTCGGAAACTTCTTTTAATTGATCTAAGGTTTTATTCATAAACTTTGCCGGGATTTCTTCAGTGCCTATTTCAAATACCAAATCTCTGCTCAACTTTTTCTCCTCCTTCTCATTCTTTTTCGCAGGCCGCTGCCTTGCTTTTGAGAGGATAGTCCATCTCCTCCCGCTGTTTCAGATATCCTTGTGCAACCAGCCTCGCCAGATTCCTCACTCTGGATATGAATCCTGTTCTTTCGGTCACGCTTATGGCTCCTCTTGCATCCAAGACATTAAAGGTATGAGAGCATTTAAGCACATAATCATAAGCCGGAAGTATAAGCCCTTCGCCAATAACCCTCTTAGCCTCAGCTTCGTATGAGTCAAAGAACTTGAACAACAAATCAGTATCAGCCACCTCAAAACTGTATATCGAATGCTCTACCTCTGCTTTCTTAAATATATCTCCATAGGTTATCCCATTAACCCATTCAATGTCAAAAACATTATCGATTTCCTGGATATACATGGCGATTCTCTCCAGTCCATAAGTCAGTTCCGCAGATTCCAGTTCACAGTCAAATCCTCCGATTTGCTGGAAATATGTAAACTGCGTGATCTCCATACCGTCCAGCCATACCTCCCAGCCTAAACCCCATGCTCCTAAAGTCGGTGCCTCCCAGTTATCTTCAACAAATCTTATATCATGCTTTTTAGGGTCTATCCCCAATGCCATAAGGCTTCCCAGATATAAATCCTGTACATTATCAGGAGAAGGCTTTAGTATAACTTGATATTGATGGTGCTGATAAACTCTATTCGGGTTTTCACCATACCTGGCATCGGCGGGCCTTCTGGAAGGTTCTACATAGGCAACTCTCCAGGGTTCAGGACCCAATGCTTTAAGAAAAGTATAGGGGCTCATGGTTCCCGCTCCTTTTTCAACATCATATGGTTGTGCAATGATACAATTATGCTTTGCCCAATAATTTTGCAGCGTGAGAATTATCTCTTGAAATGTCATAAATTTTCCTCCTTACAATCTTATTTAGTAAAAAAAATAAAACCTTCCATCCCTGTAAGGGACGAAAGGTTATCTTCCGCGGTTCCACCCTTATTGGCCGGCTGATGCCGCCCTCTTGTTAATTAAGCTCAGGAGTGCCTTTACCACAAACGAATGCTGATTTTCACCGGCCACCAGCTCTCTAAAATTCAAGTTATAGCTACTACTCTCCATCACAGCCAATAAAATAATTCTTGTAATATAATCTAGCAAAACCAAGTTATTTTGTCAATAGCATTAGGGCAAGTCCGTATCAATTTTAGGGCAGCAATCCTCAGCAGTATTGCTATTGGTCATATTTTGCTTGGTATTTTTTACGTCTTCGGCAAAATCTTTGACTTTATCTGCTGCATTGACTATAGCATCATTGATAACATTATTTACATTTACTGTGTCTTTATTTTGCCTTTCAACTTCAATGGTGCATTTGGTCAGCAATGCGGCAGCGGTTCCCAGGGCAGTTATCTGAGGCATAACTACAGCACTTATGGCCCCGGCGGTCACCGGTATATCCAAAATTACACTATCATCCTTTTTTACTCTTATTCGATTTACATTGCCTGACTTTACCACAGCTTTCAGTTTATCTATAACTTCACTGCCTTTTACAGATACTGATTCTGTCCAGTTTCTGCCGCTTGATTCTTCAATGCTTATTAAGGCATCAACCACATTGCCGTTGGCCTGTGTCAGTGCCTCCCGGGCTTCCTTATATGAAACGCCGGTCCTGTCCCTTATTATGTCTATCTTATCCAGCGTGATATCCATTTTACCCTCTCCTTTCATTGACCAGTTATAATTATTCTCTTTCGAGACTTTTTATGTTATTGATAAAATCCATGGATTTAAATCTTTTGTCCAAATGTTTTTGGACAAAAACATTGATAATTTTATCAATCTCTATAAAAATAGTATTATCAATTTTTATCGTATTTAATCTCGAAATAGGTGTGGACAATAAAAGACCAAATGTTTCCAAAGCTCCTGGACTCAGTTTAACTGCATTTTTGTCGGCTGTAAAACAGCGGCTGCACAAAGCTCCTCCCAAGTCGATACTGAACTTCCACAAGCTTTCTTCATTACCGCAATTTGCACATTTTGAAATCAACGGCCTGAAGCCGCTTAAATCCATTAGTTGCATCTGATAGGCACATGATAATATGCCTATAGGTATTTCATCATTAGATAGATAATATAAGGTTCTTGATAAAAGCAGAAATAATCTTTCACTTTGTATATCTTCATCCGTCACTGTGTCCGCCAGCTCAGCAAAATAAACGGCATAGGAAAGCTTTAACAAATCATTTCTGATATTATAAAAGGATTCTCTAAGCTCTCCTGTGCTTACATGATAGAAATTAGTCCCCTTGTACAATATCAGTTCACTGAAGGCAAAAAGCTCGCTGCTTGGCAAAAGGCTGCTTTTTGGTCTTCTGCAGCCTTTTGAAATAGCTTTGATCTTACCTTTGCTTCTTGTCAATATAGTCAGTATCCTGTCCGCCTCATTAATGTCTGTATATTTCAAAACAAGACCTTGTGTCTTAATGATTGCCATATTACACCTCTAATTATAACCTAAGGCCTTTAGAGCCGATAAGCTGTCCCTCCAATCCCTTTTAACCTTTACCCAGAGCTGCAGGTTCACTTTACAGTTCAATAAATTTTCTATATCAACTCTTGATTTGCTTCCTACCGCTTTAAGCATCGACCCTTGTTTCCCTATTATTATCCTCTTGTGTGACTCCTTCTCACAATATATGGTGGCATCTATATCAATTATATCTTTGTCTTTTCTCTCTTTCATGGAAGTCACTTCAACTGCAGTTCCATGAGGAATTTCTTCTCTGGCCAACAGAAGTATTTTTTCTCTTATATATTCGGCGACGATAAACCTTTCAGGAACATCCGTTATCATGTCTTGAGGGAAATACATAGGTCCTTCAGGCAAGAATTTCACTATTTCTTTTATCAAGTCATCTGTATTATTCCCCATTTTAGCGGATATGGGTACTATGCTGTCAAATATATTTTCATATAGTGTAATCTTTGCCAGAACGCCTTCCAATTCTCTCTTTGATATTTTATCAATCTTATTTAATGCCAATATTTTTCTCGTCTTAACATTCTTAACAGTATCAAATATGAATATATCTCCGCTTCCAATCTGGGCAGAGCAATCGATCAGAACCACAGTTACATCAACACCCTTTAAGGATTGCACAGCAGCACTTACCATATATTCACCCAGCTTATGCTTGGGTTTATGTATTCCCGGTGTATCTAAAAAAACTATCTGATGATCCTGTTGCGTCAATATACACCTTATAGTATTTCTGGTAGTTTGGGGCTTATCGGATATAATATTTAACCGCTCACCCATAAATGTATTTATAAGCGTAGACTTTCCCACATTAGGTCTTCCTATTATAGACACAAAGCCTGATCTAAAACCGCTATCCATATCATCTCCTCCTTCCATCATTTTATTTTTAATCATTGCTCTGGATGATAAATTGCCGATATCTCTTCTAAACTTCCTTGATTGCCTCAAATTCGGTAAATGCGTAAGGCAAAAGATCGCTCAATTTATATATCACGATTTTATGTCCATCTGTAAAAATAAGCTTCAAATCCAACCCAAACTCAGACATAAATTGCCTGCATATACCGCAGGGATAAGTAATATCATCGCTGCTGCTGACAATTGCAATGGCCTCAAATTCTTTCTCGCCTTCTGAAATTGCTTTTGTAAAGGCTGTCCTCTCAGCGCATATCGTAGCACCATAAGATGCATTTTCAATATTACATCCGGTATATATCTTGCCGGATTTACCGAGAAGTGCGGCTCCGACTTTAAAGTTGGAATATTTCACATAGGCCTTCTCCCTCGCTTCTTTGGCCTTCTCAATCAAAAAGTCATAACTCATTTGATCACTCTCCGAATTCTATTTTGACATACTCTGGAACTACTTGAATCCAGGTTATGCCTTTATTTATAAGGATCTCTTCCCCTTTTACATTTTTATATATAGTTTTGCCGCTTCGGCTGGATTTGTCCCATTCTATTTCAATAAGCTTTCCGCCCGTTAAAAGATAGCCCCTGTTCTTGCCAATATTTTTTATTTCCAGCCTTCCAACCTTATCTAACACTTTTACCCCTGCTCTTTCGACTATAATATTAGTTGCTTTAATGTCTTGTTTAGATTCCTTATCCTTCATATTATCGCCGTTTATCTGCCGATAATATACTTTTTCCTCTTTATTATATATATATGAGACCTTATATCTTTTATCATAATTTATAACAATTTTTTGTCCATCTCCACCATCAGGTATTACAAAATCATCGTTAAAATTGAAGTATTGAGGGGCGGTTTTATTTTCAAGCTTTTTATTCAGGGATACCTCCCTCATCATCCTTGTATTGGTATATAGATTATGGGGCATTTTTCTGTCAGTCGACCGCCAGAAAACCGGAGTACCGGTCAGATCATTATATGCATCTACCTTTAATGTTTTAATATCGCTTAATGCCTGAGGGCTGCCTCCGCAGTGAACATAAATAGAACCAAACTCTAAAGCTTTGTCAATAAAATATGGTCTTGCACTCCTCACAGGTCCGATCTTCTCCGAAGAAATATGATGGTATATGGCCATATACCTGGTGATATTGCCTTCTACAGGCATTTCATAAATTATGTCGGCTTCACTCAAACCGGATTGAGGCCTGGCGCTTATCTCATTATCTAGCATTACAGCAATAGGCCTGTATTTTATTTCTGCTTCATCCGTCACTGCCATGCCGGTAAGGGAACAGGTAAATTTATTTTCCTGAGCCGATTCTCCTATAGGTCCATTTTCACCCGTTGTGCTTGTTTCCGTGTCCTCATCCGGCTTTACCGGTTCTGCTTTAGGTTTACAGGCAGACGCTAATATTCCAATTATTGCAACAATTACTAAGAGAGCCCTCAAGGATGACTTCATTCTAACCCTTCTTTCATTATTTTACTGTGAAAAGCCTACAACTTTCATTCTGAACGAAACTAAGTTGAGTAAAGAATCTAACTAATATTCTTCGTTGCACTCAGAATGACGGCATATGCTTTTTTTACCCTGGATCGCTTCGTCACTAAAGTTTCTCGCAATGACGGGAAAGTATATGACCTATAGCATTATACTAATTCAGTAATACTTATTTTTTATTTTTCATTCCTATCTGCTGATTTTCAATATATTCAAAATATCATCTTGCTTCTTGAACATTAATATTTCATCTTTCCCGTCTTCATGATCATACCCCAAAAGGTGCAGCATTCCATGGACCAAAAGGAATGCGATCTCTCGTTCCTTGCTATGCCCATATTCCCCTGCCTGCTCAATAGCTTTTTCTACAGATATAACTATGTCCCCTAACGGCTGTTCTCCTTCGAAATGTTCTTCCGGGCCATCCTTAGACTCATCTTCAAACTCCAGCATGGGAAACGATAAAACATCTGTGGGTTTATCAATATTTCTAAATTTCTTATTAAGAGCCTGTATTTCTTGATTGTCTACAAAAGATATGCTGATTTCAAAGTTTTGATCCCATTCCTCATAATTCAATACGCCTTTTACGATCCCGTTTATAAAATTCTCCATGTCCTCAGCAACTTCCAATATGCTCTGGCGGCTATCAATTAATACTGTCAATATATCCACTCCCATTCTCACTGATATTTAATCTTCTTTAAGATTCTCAGGGTATTCTATCCTTTCATGAAAGATGCCCGCCAAAACCTTTACAAAAGCCTCGACAATGCTTTCTATATCCCTCAGGGTCAAGCTGCATTCGCTGAGTTGATTGTCATTTATTTTTTCAAAAAGTATTTTCCTTACTCCTTTTTCTACCCCATCCTTTGTAGGTTCGCTCAAGGACCTGATATAAGCTTCGGCGGAATCTGCCAACATAACTATGGCAGCCTCCTTGCTCTGGGGTTTCAATGAAGGATAGCGGAATTTATCTTCCTCCACCGAATCTTCACTCTGGGAAGCTATAGCTTTATGATAAAAATAGGCTACTAGAGTATTTCCATGATGCTGACCTATTATATCGATGACTTTGGACGGCAACTTATATTTTTTGCCAGTTTCTATTCCATCTTTTACATGAGAAATAATGATCGATGCGCTTAAGCTGGGAGAAATTTTATCATGAAGATTTTCTTGCGTTAATTGATTCTCTTTAAAGAAATAAGGTCTTTTGAGCTTTCCTATATCATGATAATATGAGCCGACTCTGCAAAGCAAAGCATTTGCTCCTACCTCTTCTGCAGCAGCTTCAGAAAGATTGCCTACCAATATGGAATGATAATAGGTTCCGGGGGCTTCTATCAAAAGCCGTCTCAGCAGCGGCTGATTGGGATTGGATAGCTCAAGAAGCTTCATTGGTGTTATAATGTCGAATACAGATTCAAAAAAAGGTAGTAAGCCGATTGTAAGCACTGAAGTAAAAATCCCGCCTACAATACCATAGCTGACATCATAGATAAAGGATTTGGTCTCAATATTATTGATGAGCCCAAAACTAAAGATAGACAAAGCATTTATAAATGCTACTGCTAATCCGGCATAAATAACCATGCTTCTATGATGAGTTTTTGAAACTATGATAGAACCCAAAATCCCTCCAAGCAATACAGATATCATCAAAGCGTTATTAAAATCTGTGACAAATCCTACTATTATAGTCATCAGTACGTTTACTATAATAGCTATTCTGGTATCTGCGAGGATTGTTATAATAAACGCACAGGCAGGTATAGGCATTATATAAAATGAAATATGTCTTGTTCCAACTGCTATTAATAGAATAATAACGATGATGATGCTTGTCAAAAGCAATGCCGAATTGCTTGTCCAAATATTAGGGCAAAAACGCCATATATATAAACAAAATATTATCATGGAAACCATTATTAAAGCTCCGTACGATAAAATAATCCTTAAACCATTGCCGCTTTCATCCTTTAGAAGCCCATAGGCCTTCAGCAGCTGTATTTGCTGACTGTTGACTTCTTGACCCTTGCTTATGATCCTTGTGCCTTTTTTTATCAGGATTTCATCAATATCGGCCCGAGCTTCACTTTTTCTCAAATTTGTTTCTGTTTCATCATAAAAGAGATTTGGCTTTATTATTGTCATAGCGATTTTTGAGCCTACGTCGTTCAGTTTGCTTCTTTTAGGCAGCTTTGAAAAAAAATCGGCTATTTCCTCTTTTTTGGTTTCAATCTGCATTTCGCTGAGCCTTTCATTCAATATCTGATTGATAAGGTATTTGACATTCTCCTTAACCTGTAATAAATCTTGCTGAGAGCAATTAAGCAATGATACATAGTCTTCCTTGTCCAAAACTATGGCAGGATTATTTCCTAAGCTTTCAAGTTTTTGCTCTATACTCAACTCTTCCAGGATTCTTTGCTCCTCCAGCTGATTGAAGAACAGGTTGATTTGCTTTTCAAGCTCTATTTGCACTGTCAAATCTACTCTATAAATAGGCTGAACCATATTTTCAGCTTCTTTACGCTTGATTTCTGTCGCTGCCTTATCAACCATGTTAGCCGGTGCATCAATATCAATATCCGCAATATCCCCAATATTCAAGATATACTGTTTTGGAGCTGCGGTAATTATTAAGACTATATATATGATCAAAAACATGGAAACCAGCACTGAAGCTTTCGTGAGGTTATTATTGGTCCAAGCATTCACTGGCTTAAGCTTCTTTTGTTTATCCATAATTCACCTCCACGCTTATTCGATAAAGGATTCATTATTTTCCGCATTCTCTTCTTCATATTTTTCATAAGCTTTTATGATATGCTGTACAAGCTTATGTCTTACAACATCTTTCTCTCCCAAATGAATAAAATCTATTCCATTTATGTCCTTTAATATATCTTCAACTTCCTTTAATCCCGAAAACCTGCCTTTGGGCAAATCTATTTGAGTGACATCGCCTGTAATAATAGCCTTTGAACCAAAACCCAATCGGGTCAGGAACATCTTCATTTGCTCCGGGGTAGTGTTTTGAGCTTCATCCAAGATGATGTATGAATCATCCAAAGTTCTGCCTCTCATGTAGGCTAAAGGCGCCACCTCAATCAAGCCCTTTTCCATGTTTTTTTGGAAATTTTCTACCCCCATTATATCGTACAATGCATCATATAAAGGTCTAAGATAAGGATCTACTTTGTCTTGCAAGTCTCCGGGAAGAAAGCCCAGCTTTTCCCCGGCTTCAACTGCAGGTCTAGTAAGGATAATCCTGTTTACTTCTTTATTTTTAAAGGCTTTGATTGCCATTGCCATTGCCAAATATGTTTTTCCGGTACCTGCCGGTCCTATAGCAAATACCACTTCATTATTTTTTATTGCATCAATATACTTTTTCTGTCCAAGGGTCTTGCATCTTATCACTTTTCCTCTGGCTGTCGTAATGATTATCCCGCTGAGCTCTGCTGTCTTTTTATCTTCACCGTCACGGACCAACCTGATTGCATAATCAACAGTATGGCTGCTTATGCCACCTTCCTCGTCAAGCTTCTTTATCAGCATATTTATAACTTTATGAGCCATGGATGCATTATCGTTATCTCCAATGATTCTGAGCTCGTCATCTCTTAATATCACGTCTACACCGAATTCATTTTGAATCAATGATAAGTTCTGATCAAAATCTCCGAACAATAGCTTTGTTTTATCCATATCCATTAATATAACCTTTCCCTCTGATGTGCCACTTGTCAAACTATACTCCTCCTACTTTAAGTAAATCTAATTTATTTTTGCTTTAGTGCCTATGTTTTCGAGAGCTTCAACATATATTTTGCCCATTACCGATTTTTCATTAACAAAATACTCTATTTTACTCCCAAGAATAACCGCGTCTTCAGGAATTTGCATCTTTATTCTTGCATTCAATCGTTCCTCACATCTGGCCTTTGCCACATCTTCATTCAATCTTATATCTAAAGGCTTAAGCTCTTCATACCTGGTAATGATCAGCTTTATAGGAAAAACATAGCTCCCAAAATTTAATAAATGCATTTCTCTGTGACTTTTATTATATTCTTCAAAAGGTATTTTCTTATTCCTCTCATACTTTTTCTTTATTATTTCTATCGCGTAGGTATTAAAGGCTTTCCCTGTTTTCTTATATTCGATTTGTTCAAAGGGGATTTCCTCTGCCTCTTCATACCACGTCCTCGCATGAATTTCAGCCATGGAATGGACATAGCGATTTGGCAGATCACCTCTTATTATTGTACCGGACACCAGAACCTGGCCTTTTTGTACGGTATCTCCGTCTTTCACCATACCGTCACCATTCAGGATAAGTATTTTTTCTATAACACCATTTTTAACGGCAACGATATCGCATGGATCCTCCCTGCTTATAGGCTGCTGCTCCGGTCCCTTTTCTACAATAGTTACAAAGGCTTTTGTCCCCTTTATCTCCAAGCCGATCCAGGTCAGGTCCTGCATTTTTATCAACATGCTATTTTCGATTTCTCGCTTGTCTATCCTTCTCTTGCTTATTCCGATCCTTAAGCCTGCAATGTTCAAATTGTCCATAACAGCTTGCTCATCTAAGCTTTTTAATCCATGAATCTCAATCATCCATATATAAGAGCTTAAAATATATAAAAAAACAAACAATGCACCCAATCCAAAGAAAAACCATTTCCTTTTTTTTACTGTTTTCATTTTGAAAGGTACACCGCATTTTTCTATTATTTTAATATTGCTGTCAGTTTTTCTTACTATAATACGAAGCTTTGAGAAATCTTTAAGATTTATTTTGGCTTTTATAGTCGTATAGTCTATTTTTTCTATATCCCAAATATATATGCCGTTTACTACAGCTAAGTTAATAAATCGTTCAATCTTAACGCCTTTTATTATTATGATAGCATATCCGCAAAAATAATTCCATAATCTAAGAATAAACAAAGCATCACCCCATCAATAGCTTACATTGCTTATATTTCCTGTTATTATAATCTCCTCTTGTATTATTGATTTGATAGTCAGCCTCTGTCCCGAAACTGTCAATACCCCACATCCTGTATTTACTCTTATCTGATTATCGCAATAGCTTATGACCCCCTTATGATTTTCAATTAATACACTATCGGTGCCCAATATTGAAATCTTAGGTATGTCTAAAGTAATATCTTTAGGCAGTTCCAAAGCATCTGATATCTTTTCCTTTATCTTATATGACTTTGAATTCATAACATACACCTCATAATAAATTTATGACAAAGCCCACTCTTTAGAACAAAAAACACATGAGGTTTTCGCTCATGTGTTTTTAAATCAGATCGTCTTATCTTCTTCTCAGCGCTAACGGTTTATCAAGAACCTCTGACATTATTATGGCATGCTGAAGCTCCGATAATCCTATATCATAGGGTTCTTCAAGCCCGCCTAAAGATTCATTTTCAATAGGATTCTCCTCTGCAGCCCTGTAAGAATTGCTTCTGTTATCATCCCAGCTTGCGCCCTGCAGTACTGTCCTATCATCATATTCAAAACCGCTGCTATATTGGTGATTTGCTTCCGGAGCCATATTTCGATCCTTATGGTCCGCGTTCTTAGTTTTTTTCGCTGATGATGGCATTGGCTTCTTCTCTTGATTGGCTTTGCCTATAGTGCCTATGATATTGGCAATAATAGAAATCAATATAAATATCCATATACTTTTCAATATGCATTCCCTGCCTTTATCCTAAACTCCGTACAGGAATTTACTTTTTATCTTTAATTGATGCATCACTGCTCTTGCCGGATTTCGATATTGAATCCCTCATCTGAGTATCAGCTTGAATGTTTTGCATATTCAGATAGTCCATCACGCCCATTTTCCCTTGTCTTAGAGCTTCCGCCATAGCTTTGGGCACCTCGGCTTCGGCTTCAACAACTTTTGCCCTCATCTCCTGAACCCCTGCCTTCATCTCCTGCTCCTTTGCAACTGCCATGGCACGCCTTTCTTCTGCTTTAGCCTGGGCTATCCTCTTATCTGCTTCAGCCTGGTCTGTTTGAAGCTGGGCACCTATGTTCCTCCCTACATCTACATCCGCAATATCTATTGATAAAATCTCAAAGGCTGTACCGGAGTCCAAACCTTTGTTTAAAACAGTTCTTGAAATTAAATCAGGATTTTCCAGGACGGCCTTGTGGCTTTCAGAGCTGCCTACTGTCGTCACTATTCCCTCTCCTACCCTGGCGATTATCGTCTCTTCTCCGGCTCCGCCTACCAGTCTATCGATATTGGCTCTCACTGTAACTCTGGCTTTTGCCTTGACTTCAATTCCGTCCTTGGCAACTGCTGCTACTACTGGAGTTTCAATAACCTTGGGGTTTACGCTCATCTGAACGGCTTGAAGCACATCTCTGCCTGCCAGATCTATAGCCGCTGCTCTCTCAAAGCTCAGGTCTATCTGAGCTCTTTGTGCCGCGATAAGAGCATTTACCACTCTATCGACATTTCCTCCTGCCAGATAATGGGCTTCCAATTGATTGACAGAAACCCCAATACCGGCTTTTCTGGCCTTGATCAGCGGATTGACTATCCTGCTGGGAATGACCCTTCTGAGCCTCATTCCTACCAGATTAAATATGCCTACATTTACGCCTGCAGCTAATGATGAAATCCATAGCCCGATAGGTACAAAGCTCAGGAATATGGTTATTCCTAAAATGATAACAAATATGATCAGAATAGGTATTATCAAATCCATATTAAATCTCCTCCTCAGATTTTTTTACTATAATTTTCATGCTGTCAACCTCCGAAACAATGACTTTTGCCCCTTTATCTATGAATTCGCCTTGAGATTGAGCATTTGTTCTCTTGCCGTCAATTGTCACTACGCCGGAAGGTCTGAGAGGCGTTTCCGCAACACCTGTTTTTCCTATAAAAGAAACATCCTTTTCGGAGCTTGTATAGCCTTCTTCTTGTTTTTGCTCTGTATCTAATATAAGAAATTTCATATACTTACTTCCATAACCTAGTTTATACATCATTACAATTACTAATACAAGTATCGCTATTGTGGCAATGATAAGCAATAAAGCCTCATATATGCTTGAAGTGATCATTGCCACACTGATAATAACACATATTATCCCCGATACTCCTGCCACTCCAAAACCGGGCATCAAACCTTCAATAGCAAGCAGCACCAATCCAAGCACATATAGAAAAACCGTCAGCGCATTCCAATCGCCAAACAAAACATTTACCCCCTTTAGATTCATCGAGTCGATTATAAACTCAATTATAAAGTTTATAATATATTAATATTATTATACACCAGTCTTATAACCATTTCTATTAATAATATATTTTTACTACTTCTTTTCCGAATAAATCTAATTTTTCTGCCAGCAACTCCAGAATTTCCGTCTTTATACCTAAAGCATCTGAAAATTCTTGTTTTTTATGCGCCGGATTAACCGCCCTTCCAATATAAATGTTTATATGAGTATATCTATCAAGCAGCATTCTTGTAAGCTTAGATGCACCGTCATTATATCTATATATAAAATTGTATTGCTCCATAGCACCTTTATTGATATCTTTAAGATTTTTCAATACTTTGTTTAAAGTAATAATACCTTCTGTAACGAGATCAATTCCTGAGATATATGCTATAGGAGGTATATCAGGGCTTTCATATTCCAAAACAGTTTTTATGGGCTTTTTTATGCATCTGCTGACAATATTTGCAGTAGTTCCGCCGCAAACAACCTTGGCTCCGGGGCAATCCATAAAGGACTTGACTGCAGCAGCATCCATAGAGGGATCAGAAGGAGGACCTGCCATTATTGATAAATGGCTTGGCTGTCTGATCTCTGCAGCTACAATGGTGGTATCATCTCCCGGCTCACCTTGATAGAAGCTGCTGCAAGCGCTTATTATCTGTCCTGCCAGCATATTTACGGAAGGATTTTTCCTAACGTTTTTTTGTATATACTCCAGCACATTGTCATATTGCCATCCCATATTCAGTATTTTGCCTACTCCCGCATGAACTACGCCATCGCTGAACATGACAAAAATATCCTCTTTAAATATTTGCAATTCTGACTCTCTGATCCTTTTTCCATGAATGATTCTTTCTTCCCAAGGCAGGCTAACAGCTTCCCCGCCTCTGAAAAATGCTATGGAAGGATTGTCGAATTCTACTATATAAGCATGTCCATCATTAAATATTTGTAATATGGTAAATGTAGAATATGCCACTTGCCTTACACTGCATATGGGAAGAGTCTGTGTAATAGTATCAACGGCCTCATCAATGGAAGCCCCTTCTTTAAGCATAGTACCAATTATTTTAGATGTAAGCGTTGCCAGAATGTTGGCTTTCACACCACTCCCTAAACCGTCCGACAGTATAATTATTACGGACTCCCTTGTCCTTATTACTTCAACCTTATCACCGCAAAGCTCTTCATTGTGCTTGTTTAAGCTGCGTACAGACACGTCAACAAAAAATGCCATTTAACTTTCCTCACTCTTCAACATAATATCCTTTAGCTTGCTTAACGAAACCTTTGTCTCCGCCGTGGTTTCGCCCAAAAGGCTAGCTATTTGCTGTGCTACATACATTTGTTTATCTATTACATCTTGAGCCAGCTTAATAGATTCGTTCTTGACCTTGAAATCTTTTTCTTTTTGCTTTTCTTCCTCCGTTATATCTTTAAAAATGCCTAAAATAAGCCCATGCTCGTTCAAACGTACTATTGTGGCTTGGGTTCTTATTCCGTAATTATCAAAGCTGATTTTCTTAGTGATCAAGCTCTCGCCCGATTCCATTAAGCATATGAATTCATATACATCAAAATAATCATAGGCTTTTTTTCCTATTATATCAGCTCGGCTAAGGCCGAACATCTTTTCGGCAGATTTATTAAATTCCTGTATCTCAAAATCTTCGTTTATTGCCATTATTACATTAGGGGTGTTGCTTATTATTATGTTCGAAATAGATTCTGCTCTTTCCTTCATATAAGGAAGGCACATATACAACTCTGCTTTTCCCTGATATACCGCTATGGCTTTCTCTCTGCATGAATTATATCCGCATGCACCGCAGTTAAATTCTTTCTCCTTGCCGGGTTTCCCTATTTTCTTCAATATTCCTCTTATCTCATCTTCAGTGGGCATTTTAGCATCAGGCGATTTCCCTGAAAATACCTTGTCCAGCTTTATTTTATCACCCTTGTTTTTATTCGCAGCCCGGCTTTTAACCGCAAATTCGATGAGTTTCCTTCTTTCCTCAAGAATCCCTTTCTTTAATTTATTGCATCCTGAACCATTGAGACAGCCACCCCTGCAAGCATTCATTTCTAAAAAAGCACCTTTAATCCCTTTGCCTGAAGAAAGATATTCCAATATATCCATGCATTCATCTATTCCATCTATACTCATAGTTTTTTGAATTTCCCGATCTAATCCCATGCTCATGAGCACGCCACCGGGCATGGGATAAAATCTGCTGCTTCCTGGTTCTTCATTATCAAGCTCCGCTTCCCGGCATTGGGATATATCTATATTTTCCTCTTCAAACCACTGATAAAGCTCATCATAGGTCAATACAGCATCGACAAATCCTTCACATTGCGGCTCTTCACTCTCATGCTTCTTAGCCACACAAGGACCTATAAATATAACCTTGGCATCCATTCCCCTTCTCTTCTTTATCATCTTGCCATGAGCTATCATAGGTGATACTACCTCAGCCATATTGCCGACCACATGAGGATAGTATGTTTGAATCAAATAATTAATAGTCGGGCAAGCTGTGGAAATAACATTCTCTCCGGGCTTGGCTTCCACAATCTCTTTATACTTTTGTGAAACCAGCCTGGCGCCTGCTGCAGTTTCTTCAACAGCAGAAAATCCGAGTTTTTTAATCGCTCCTATCAATCTTTCCGGGCTATCGGTCAGGGAAATAAATGATGGAGCAAGGCTTGCAATAACTGTAAAACCCTGAGAAATAAACTCTTTGACTTTTCCGATATCACTTCTGATATACTTTGCATTCTGAGGGCATATTTTTAAACAAGTGCCGCATACAATGCACATATCCTCTATGATTTGAGCCTGTTGATCCTTAATCCTTATCGCTTTAACAGGGCAGTGTCTGACACATTTATAACAGTTTTTACAATCAGTTTTTGACAGTTTTATTGCATTCATATTATTCACTCTCCAGAATAAATGTCCTAAAAAAACTTTCCACATTTTGAGGATTAACGCTATTGATATATCTATCTCCTACCTTGATTACAACACCATCAGCGCAATGTCCGAGACAGAAGGATGCCTTTAAGTCCACTTGTTCATCCATAGAATATCTGGCTATAAGCTCTTGCAGGCTCTTTATCACCTTGTATGAACCCTTAATATGACATGAACTTCCTATACAAACACTAATCTCTATCATTTCTTCACTTCCTGTCAGTTACTGTAGTTAATTATTTAACAATTATATTGTAACAATTATCTCCCCATCTTGTCTATAGTTGAACGAGACTTCATTCAGAAGGGGATCGCACACCCACTGAATCTTAATTCAGTGATTAATAGATTTTACATTTTGAGCTAAAAGAAAAGCCTCATTGAAATATTTAATAAATCAACAAGGCTTTTCTTGCAAAGTTCTTAAGTTCCAGTGCTTATTAAGGAAATCCAAACTTTTTTATGCATTATTATAAAACCTGAAATCTATAGATTTCAGGTTTATTAATCAGAATTAATCTAAATGCTTTTTAACTAATTCATTTACCAATCTTCCATCTGCCCTGCCTTTGGTCTTAGGTAAAAGAGCCTTCATCACCTTTCCAATATCCTTGGCACTTTGAGCTCCAACTTCAAATATTGTTTGTGAAACAATGCTGTCTAACTCATCTTCACTAAGCTGCTGAGGAAGGTAGGCCATCAAAATATCAATTTCCCTTTTTAAATCCTCCACCAGGTCAGGTCTATTGCCTTTTTCGAATTCCGGTATGGAATCCTTTCTTTGCTTTACAGCCTTTGCAATAACTTCAAGAATAGCTTCATCATCCAGTTCTGTCTTTTTATCCTTTTCAATCTGAAGTATTCCTGCCCTCACCATAGTGATGGCATTTTTTCTTAAGGTGTCTTTATCTTTCATTGCAGCCTTCATATCATCCAGTAAAACTTGCTTTAGAGACATTTAAACCATCCTTTTTATATAAAACTTTATTTAAATTTTCTCTTTCTAGCTGCTTCAGATTTCTTTTTTCTTTTTACACTAGGCTTCTCATAATGTTCTCTTTTTCTAACTTCAGCCAGCACTCCAGCTCTAGCACATTTTTTCTTGAAACGTCTCAATGCGCTTTCCAAAGATTCATTTTCACCAACTTTAATTTCAGACATCTAACTCACCCTCCCTCCGCTGGTAACAATCACTAGGTTAAATTTAACTGCATAAAAAGTGGGATAAATTAAACACATATTTTATTATACAGTACATGCTAATCAGGTGTCAATAAAAGGTTTGACTAATTTAACCGGGAGGCCATTGCAAAAGCCTGCCGCCTAAAAGGTGAAAATGTATGTGGGGAACTGTTTGTCCTCCATTCTCTCCGATGTTGTTTACTACTCTGAAACCTTTTTCATCAATGTTCAGATCTTTTGCAAGCTTAGAAGCGACCTTGAAAACATGACTTATCAGCAGATATCCATCTTCATTTAGATCCATAATAGATCGGACATGAGTTTTGGGGACAATGAGCACGTGAACCGGAGCTTCCGGGTTAATATCGTTAAATGCCAGCACCTTATCATCCTCATATACCTTGCTGCATGGTATTTCACCCTTTATTATTTTACAAAAGATACAGTTTTCCATAAAAATATATCACCTCCCTAAATAGGCTTAGAGAATTATTCAACAAAACATTTAAAAATCCTTCTAGATACTAAATCTTTTCCAAAATTCCCAACATCATGTCTTTATTTATGCCTTTAATTTTTGTGCTAATTATCTTACCCTTAATATCATATGCAGTCTCAGCCATTACTCTTATATAATTATCTGTCAATCCTTCATAATAATTGCTGTTTTCATCGATTTTTTGCTCAAAAAGTACATTTAAAGATTTACCTATAAAGCTATTCATAAACTTCATTTGATTTTCTTTTGCAATATTGAATATAATCTTGCTTCTCTCTTCCTTAACCTGCGCGCTGACCTGCCCTTTAAACTTTGCAGCCGGGGTTCCTTTTCGGGGTGAAAATTTAAAAATGTGCATGCTGCTGAAGGAAACTTCTTTAACAAATTGGACAGTTTTTTCAAACTCCTCTTGTGTCTCTCCCGGAAATCCTACGATTATATCTGTTGTTATGCCTACTTCAGGATATATGCTTCTCAATTTTTTTACAACTTCCATGTACTCCTGTGTGGTGTACTTCCTGTTCATCCTCTTCAATGTCTCATCACAGCCGCTTTGCAATGACAAATGAAAATGCCTGCAAAGCTTGTTCAGATGAGGAAGTCTTCTCAAAAAATCATCATCAAAGGTTTTAGGCTCAACAGAGCTCATTCTAAGCCTTTCAATGCCATCCACATCATGGACCATTTGTATTATATCTATCAGCCCGATATCGCCCAGATCTCTTCCATAAGACCCCACATGAATGCCTGTTAATACTACTTCTTTATATCCGCTGTCAGCCAGAATCTTAACCTCTTCTATTATGCTATCCGGTTTCCTGCTTCTGATATGACCTCTGGCATAGGGTATTATGCAGTATGTGCAGTATTGTTCACAGCCTTCCTGAATCTTTATGAAAGCTCTGGAGCGGCTTTTATAGTGCTTAATATTCATATCTTCAAATTCTTCTATCTCCATTATATCTCCCACAACACTGATCTTGTCTTCAACGTTTTGAGCATCTTCCACCAGCTGTACTATTTTGGAACGTTCATTTGTTCCCAGAACTAGCCTTACCCCATCTATGCCTAAAATTTCATCAGAGGCGATTTGAGAATAACATCCGACCACTGCAATAAAAGCCTTTGGATTATATTCCAAAGCTCTCCTTATTATCTGCCTGGATTTCCTATCTCCCATATTGGTTACAGTGCATGTATTTATTATATAAATATCTGAATAGCCATCATATTCTACTATCTCATAGCCCGCATTTTCAAATGCTTCTATCATGGCTTCGGTTTCATATTGATTGACCTTGCAACCCAAAGTATAAAAAGCTACTTTATTCAATGTTTTTCCTCCAGTCTTGATTTTACGTCAATAATTACTTTACTAACAAACTCTAAGTTCCTTCACAATCCGCTCTTATATCAGTCAGCAAAGCAGTACCTGGTTCACGCAATCCTCTGACCCAAAAGGAATAATACCCTAACATTTCTGAGTTCTGAGCTCTAAATCCTGAGTTCTAATATTGCATCTCATCAAATTCATACATTATACAGCTTAAAACAGCAGAGCCTGCGGTTTCGGTTCTTAATATTCTAGGTCCAAGCGTAACAGGGACAACGCCTTTGTCTAATGCTGACTTTATCTCAAAATCTTCATATCCGCCCTCCGGTCCGATAAAGATTCCAATACTTTCTGCTTTTTTACCATGAATACTCATTTTTAGATTATTATTTTTCTCCAATTCGTAAGGTATTAGAGATATGTCAAGCTCCGCAGCTTCTGCCAAAGACTCATAGAAGCTTCTAGGCATGTCAATTTTAGGTATAATGCCTCTGCCGCTTTGCTTGGCTGCTTCCTCGGCAATTCTTTGCCATCTCTCAACCTTTTTTATTCCATCCTTTTCACTTGACAGTCTAACTACGGTTCGGGCAGTTTCAACGGGTACAATCCTTCTCACGCCGATTTCCGTACACTTCTGAATGATAACGTCCATTTTAGTGCTTTTGGGAATACCCTGAAAAAGCACCGCATTTATCCCAGGCTCTCCATCAGATGCTCTGCTCTCCAGTATTCTTGTCCTAACCGCATATTTATCGATGTTTTCAATTACAACCTTATAATCCATGCCTTGACCATCACATACCACTATATCATCACCAGGCTTAACCCTTAATACCCTCGATATATGGCTGACATCGTCACCGGTAATAATTATGTTTCCCTTTTTAATATTATCCTTACTAATAAAAAATCGATGCATATTAATCCCTCTTCGCAGCTATTGCGCACCATTCACCCATCTGCTCTATTTCCAAAATATCAAATCCATGCTTTTTCAATTCTTTAATCACTTCATCCTGCCTGTCTAAGATTATGCCGGATGATATGAATACTCTCCCGGGCTTCAGGAACAACAATGCTTGAGGAGTAAAATCCATAATGATATCAGCTATTATATTGGCAACAATCAGATCCGCCTTCGCTGATGCTGCATCCAGGAGGTTACAATTCTTGACCTTGATTTTATCATCTTCTTTATTGACAGATACGTTCTCCGCAGCTACTTTACAAGCTACGCCATCCAAATCTACACATAAAACGCTATGAGCTCCCAATTTTGCCGCAGTTATTCCCAATATGCCTGATCCGCAGCCAACATCGTATACCTTATAGCCTTTTTTGATATAGCGTTCCAACAGCTTTATGCACATCAATGTGGTTTCATGATTTCCTGTACCAAAAGCCATGCCAGGATCGATTTCAACCACTATATCATCGTCCTGCCCGTCATAACTCTCCCAGGTAGGCTTTACCACAACCCTTTCTCCTGCCTTAAAGGGTTTAAAATACTGCTTCCAGGCTGTGGACCAATCTTCTTCTTTAACAATCCTGGTTGCCAATTCCCCTTTGCCTTTATTAAGGCCAAAATCAGATAAGGAGTCGACTCTCGATTGAATATTTTCAAGCAAAGCTGCCGAATATACGGTTTCGGGAAAATAACCCTTTACTTTAACATCTGTTCCCATGGCCTGGATCAATTCAGGTTCTACATAATCCCAATCCGTCTTATTATGATTCAGGGATATAAAATCATTGGGATCTTCTATAGCAACTCCTGCAGCGCCTTCATCCTCCAGGAGGTAAGACACTGCTTCGCTGGACTCTGTAGTGGTAAAAACACTTATCTCTATGTAATTCATATTTGCTCTCCTCAATAATAGAATAATTCAAAATACTTATCATATTATATATAATTATATATTCTTTTACAATATATTCAGATCAGAGTCCAATCCAAATTTATGAAAATAAGCAGCACCGCGTGCTGCTTATTTTCCAAAGGCATCCTTAACTTTGCCGAAAAAAGATTTGCCAAGATCGCCGGTATTCTCACCGCTTGCATCTGCAAACTGTCTGAGAAGGTCCCTTTGTTTCTCATTCAGTTTTTTGGGTATTTGAACCTTCACAGTAAAATATAAATCGCCTTTAGTGTTGCGCTTCAAATTTTGCACGCCTTGGCCTCTGAGCTTAAAGGTAGTTCCTGTTTGAGTTCCTTCTTCCAGGCTATAATCAGTATTTCCCTCTAATGTGGGCACATTGATCTTACCGCCCAAAGCTGCCTGAGCAAAGGTTACAGGCACTTCGCAGAACAGGTCTGAACCTTCCCTTTTAAATATTTTATGAGGCCTTACCTTTAGGTATATATATAAGTCCCCGTTTGGGCCGCCTTTTAGCCCTGGTTCCCCTTCACCTCTTAAGGTAAGGATAGAACCATTATCAACACCTGCAGGTACATCCAAGGTGATTTTCCTCGTTTTCCTCACTATTCCTCTTCCAAGGCAAGTGGTACATGGATTCTTTATTATTTTGCCTTCTCCGTGGCATTGTTCACAGGGGCGAACATTTACAATACGCCCAAAGGGCGAATTTTGAATATGGCGTAC
The DNA here is from genome assembly GCF_058315355.1 of Lutispora sp. QWL-02. NCBI lineage: Bacteria > Bacillati > Bacillota > Clostridia > Lutisporales > Lutisporaceae > Lutispora > Lutispora sp. QWL-02. The sequence goes on along the minus strand of NZ_CM177762.1, from coordinate 2,394,656 downwards.
CTCTCCTGTGCCTCCACAGGTCTTGCAGGTTTCTGCACCGCTTCCATCTTTAGCCCCGGTGCCACTGCATACCGTACAGGTCTCATTTCTGGCGATATTTATCTCCTTCTTGGCCCCAAAAGCAGCAGCTTCAAATTCTATCTCCAGCTCATATTTCAGATCACTGCCCCTTTGAGGCCCGGATTTTCTACTCCTCCCTGAAGTAGAAAATCCAAAGCCGCCGTCTCCGAATATCGTATCAAATATATCTCCAAAGCCGCCAAAGCCGGAGAAGTTTCCAAAGCCTTCGAAGCCTCCGCCTCCAAAGCTGTTAGGATCAAAAGCAGAATGCCCGAATTGATCATACTTAGCGCGTTTATCTTTATCGCTTAATACTTCATAAGCCTCGTTAATCTCTTTAAACTTATTCTCTGCATCCTTGTTGCCTTGATTGACATCAGGATGATATTTCTTGGCCAATTTCCTGTATGCTTTTTTTATATCATCTTCAGAAGCGCTCTTATCTACTTCCAAGACCTCATAATAATCTCTTTTTGTTGCCATGCTAACACCACCTTGCAGAGGGGTAAATACTATTTATCCTCATCAACTTTATAGTCTGCATTTATAGTACCGTCATCGTTTTGTGCCCCAAAATCCTCCGGATTCGGGCTTCCTTGACCTCCGGCAGCCTGATATATCTTGGATGAAATGTCATAGAAAACCTTAGTAAGTTGTTCGGTGGCTTCCTTAATGCGGCCATTATCTGTACCCTTCAAAGCTTCCTTCAGATTATTCAAGTCAGCTTCAATCTTTGATTTATCTTCCTGGCTTAATTTATCGCCCAAATCTTTAAGCGATTTTTCTGTCTGATATATCAAGCTGTCTGCCTGATTTCTTATTTCAACCTCTTCTTTTCTCTGCTTATCCTCGGCTGCATGCTTTTCAGCTTCTTTTACGGCTCTGTCTATTTCATCATTTGAGAGGTTGGAGCTTGCAGTTATCGTAACCTTTTGCTCATTGCCGGTTCCCAGATCCTTGGCCGATACATGAACTATGCCATTTGCATCTATGTCAAAAGTAACTTCAATTTGAGGTATTCCTCTTGGTGCAGGAGCTATGCCTGTCAGTTGGAATCTTCCTAAGGTTTTGTTGTAGGAAGCCATCTCTCTTTCACCCTGAAGAACATGGATTTCTACGCTTGTCTGTCCATCGGCAGCTGTCGAGAATATTTGACTCTTTTTAGTCGGTATTGTCGTATTTCTTTCAATCAGCTTGGTGAATACTCCGCCAAGAGTTTCAATACCCAAAGACAGCGGAGTTACATCCAGCAGCAATACATCCTTAACCTCTCCTGTCAATACAGCGGCCTGTATTGCAGCACCCAGCGCAACACACTCATCCGGATTTATACCTTTATAGGGTTCCTTGCCGGTCAGCCTCTTAACCGCGTCTTGAACAGCGGGTATTCTTGTGGAACCTCCGACCAATATCACTTTATTGATCTTATCAACTGACAAGCCTGCGTCTGACAAAGCTTTTCTTGCCGGTTCCATAGTAGCTTCAACAAGATCATGTGTCAGTTCATCAAACTTTGCTCTTGTCAAGTTGACATCCAAATGCTTCGGACCGGTTGCATCTGCGGTTATAAACGGCAGGTTTATATTTGTCTGAACTACGCTGGAAAGCTCAATTTTAGCTTTTTCTGCAGCTTCTTTCAATCTTTGCATTGCCATTTTATCATTTCTGAGATCTATCCCATATTCTTTTTTAAACTCATCTGCCATATAATTCATGACTCTTGCGTCAAAGTCATCCCCGCCAAGCTTGTTATTCCCGCTGGTTGCCAAAACCTCAAAGACTCCATCGCCCAGTTCCAGCAGGGATACATCAAAGGTTCCGCCGCCTAAGTCAAATACCAATATTTTCTGGCTTTCTTCCTTTTCCAAACCATAGGCCAGTGCAGCAGCAGTAGGCTCGTTGATTATTCTCAATACCTCCAGGCCTGCAATCTTGCCCGCATCCTTAGTTGCTTGCCTTTGGCTGTCGCTAAAATATGCCGGAACTGTGATAACAGCTTGGTTAACAGTTTCTCCTAAGTAAGCTTCGGCATCCTGCTTAAGCTTCGAAAGTATTATTGCCGATATTTCAGGCGGGGTATAATCTTTTCCATCTATATTAACCTTGTGATTGCTTCCCATTTCTCTTTTGATAGACATAACCGTCCTATCAGGATTTGTTATCGCCTGCCTTTTGGCGACCTGACCAACAAGCCTTTCACCGTTTTTTGAGAAACCAACTATAGAAGGAGTTGTTCTGTTGCCTTCTGCATTTGGTATTACTACAGGCTCACCGCCTTCCATAACAGCTACACAAGAGTTGGTAGTACCTAAATCGATACCAATGACCTTTCCCATTTATATTCATCCTCCTAAAAAAATTTTACATTATATTTAATTCTTAATCGCTACTTTAACCATTGACGGCCTGATAACTTTTGTTTTGAGCATATAGCCTTTTTGAAAAATTTCCTTTACCTGATTTTCATCTTCCTCATCGGCCTCCACCTGCATTACAGCATGATGTCTGTTAGGGTCGAACTCACAGTTTAAAGCCTCGATTTCCTCCAGACCGTTCTTGTTCAGGGTCATCAGAAAATCCTTATAAATCATGTCCAAGCCTTCAACATACTTGCTGTCCAGATCTCCTGCTTTAAAAGAATCTATAGCTCTTTCAAAGTTGTCTATTATAGGGAGAAGCTGGCACATAATGTCTTCTAAGGCATTAAAGAACATTTCTTCTCTTTCCTTTGATACCCTTTTCCTGTAATTGTCAAAATCCGCCTGGAGCCTCAAATTTTTATCCTTGCACTCCTCTATAGCAGCTTCGCATTCCTTAATCTTATCTTCCCTAGCCTTAATCTCTTCTTTCAGCCTTTCATTTTCATCCGACAAATCTTCATTTTGCCGTTCACAATTCACTTCCTCATTTTGCATGTCGAGATTATCCTTATTCTTCAAATCATTGTCCTGCTTTTTTTTCATCTTTCAGCCCACCCATCAATCATATTATTTAAAATATTTTACCTATGTTTTAATTATCTGTGTCAAAATATCATTGAGGTTTTGTGTCAAGCAATCCACTATTGAAATAACCTTGGAATATTTCATTCTTGTAGGACCCAATACTCCTATCGATCCTATTATCCTGCCGTTATAACTGTATGTTGCAGTGATCAAGCTGCAGTCCTTCAGCTGGTGAACCTTATTTTCCTTGCCTATAATAACAGTAGTATCCTTAGATACATCGTTCAATATATCAAACAGCAGCTCATTTTCGTCAAGAATATTTAAAAAGTCCTTGGCTTTTTGTATATCGTTACATTCAGGCAGTTCAAGCAGATTAGCCGCTCCATCATAATATATCTCTGCTCTTTCCGAATACTTGAGGGCTTGCAATAATTCCGGCAAAACCTTCGCAAATATCTGTTCATAACCGCTTATTCCATTATCCGGATCAGTAAAATCAATCCTCACCAGTTCTTCAATCGATAAGCCTAATAGCTTCTCATTTAATATCCTGGATATTTTATCAAGAGCATCAATTTCAATATCGGTTTCAGTTCTGAGCACGCTGTTTTTTATTATCCCTGCATCGGTTACAATTACAGCCAGTATATTATTGCTATCCACCTTGATGAGCTGTAAATGTTTTAAGCAGGTTTTTCTGAACTGAGGCGCCATAGCAATGGAAGCATATTTAGTCATGCCCGACAATAATTTTGATGCATGCTTAATAAGCCTGTCAATCTCGCCTATAGTATCCAGGAACTCATTCTTGATAAATTCATAATCCTGTTGATTAATGGTCTTCTGGCTCATCAATTTATCTACGTATAATCTGTATCCTTTGTCTGACGGTATTCTGCCGGCTGAAGTATGAGGCTGCTCAATATAGCCCATATCTTCCAAATCAGCCATCTCATTTCTTATAGTTGCCGGACTTATATCTGTGAGATATTTTTTGGATACTGTCCTTGAACCTACCGGCTCCGCAGTATTGATGTAATCTTCAATTATAGCCCGTAGAATAAGCTGCTTCCGGCTTCCGAGTGACATAAACCTCACCATCCTTGTTAGCACTCTTCACTACTGAGTGCTAATTCTGTTTTTAAAATATCACTGTAACATTTTTTTGTCAATAGCATTTTGAAAAATTTGTTTTCACTGCATGAATTCAACAAATACCTTATTTGATAAATCCTGGCCCTTAGCCGTCAATCTTACCCTATCATCTTGTACTACTATAAGGCTGTCTTTAATCAACTTAGATAAGGCATTGCCATATTCCTCAATGAAATGGATCCCATATTTAGCATTAAAATCAGATATGCCTATGCCTGAGTTTAATCTCAACCCCAGTATTATTGTTTCCCACATATCTTCCTTAATGCTTATATCTTCATTGCCTTCAACAGCAGCTTTCCCTGCCTCAATATTTTTTATATACTCATCCAAGCCGCTGAAGTTCCAAAATCTCTTGCCGTCAATTTTAGAATGGCTTCCGGCGCCCACACCCGCATACTCTTCGTTTCTCCAATAAATCAAATTATGCCCGCAGCAAAATCCTTCTTTGGCAAAGTTAGAAATCTCATACTGTTTTAAGCCATAATTCCTCAATACAGCTTTTGCAGCTTTATACATATCCCTATCCAGATCTTCATCAGGGATATTCAATACGCCTGATTTAATTAAAGAATGAATAGGAGTATTCTCCTCAACTATCAGACTATAGCATGATATATGTTCAGCTCCCAAGCGGCAAACATTGTCCAATGTTTCAAGCCACATATTCAAGCTTTGACCCGGAAGTGAAAACATCAGGTCAACATTTATATTATTAAAGCCCGAGCTTCTAAATAAGCTGAAGCTTCTCAAAAAATCCTCACGTTTATGAATACGCCCTATGGTATTTAGCAGTTCATCCTGCCAAGCCTGTAAGCCTATGCTTATCCGGTTTATCCCTATAGCTTTGTAAATATCTACTTTAGCTTTATCAACAGTACCGGGATTGCATTCGATCGTAATTTCTGCTTCCCTTTCAATGTTTTTTTCTATGGTTTTCATTATTTTTGCTATATTCTCGGGATTAATAATGGTGGGGGTTCCCCCACCAATAAAAATGGTTTTAAAATTATAGCTTTGCTGATCTGAATAATACTTTAATTCTCTAATCAATGCATCAATATACGCATCTTCATATATAGCCTTGTCATCATATGAGTTAAAATCGCAATAGATGCATTTCTTCTGGCAAAACGGTATATGAACATATAGTCCAATGCTTTTTTTCATATGATTCACCTAATCATTAAGCTTCAGAACCGACATAAAGGCTTCCTGTGGTAATTCCACGCTTCCAACCTGTCTCATTCTTTTCTTTCCTTCTTTTTGCTTTTCCAAGAGCTTTTTCTTTCTGGAAATATCTCCGCCGTAACATTTCGCCAGAACATCCTTTCTCAACGCCTTAACCGTTTCTCTCGCTATTATCTTTTGGCCTATGGCAGCTTGTATAGGTATTTCAAACATCTGCCTGGGAATTACATCCTTAAGCTTTTCAGCCATGGCCCTTCCCCGGTTATAGGCTTTTTCCTTGTGGACTATAAAGGATAGAGCATCAACAGTCTCCCCATTCAGCAATATATCAAGCTTAACAAGATCGGATTCTGCATACCCCTTAAGCAAATAGTCAAAGGACGCGTATCCTTTTGTCCTTGACTTCAGTGCGTCAAAGAAGTCATATATGATTTCATTCAGAGGCAGTTCATAGTTTATTATCGCTCTGGTCTCTTCCATATACTTCATATCCTTGAATATGCCCCTTCGGTTTTGACACAATTCCATTATTGTTCCCACATATTCGGTAGGAGCCATAATAGAAGCCTCCACTATAGGTTCTTCCATATATTCTATCTCTGAGGGAGATGGCATATTTGTAGGATTCGATACTTCCGCCATTTCTCCATTGGTTTTCATTATATGGTAAATTACGCTGGGAGCGGTTGTGACCAGATCCAGATTATATTCTCTTTCCAGCCTTTCTTGAATGATCTCCATATGAAGAAGTCCCAAGAAGCCGCATCTGAAACCAAATCCCAAAGCTACGGAAACTTCAGGCTCAAACAGTAAGGCTGCGTCATTGAGCTGCAGCTTTTCCAATGCATCTCTTAAATCATTATAATCTGCTCCATCAGCAGGGTAAATACCGCAGTAAACCATTGGAGTTACTTTTCGATAGCCGGGCAAAGGTGAAAGACATGGGTTTTGTGCATTTGTTATTGTATCGCCGACATGTACGTCTCTTACATTTTTAATGCTTCCTGTTATATATCCTACTTCACCTGCCAGCAATTCGCTGCAAGGCGCCATTGCGGGCTTTAATGTTCCCACTTCTACAACCTCATATACAGCCCCGTTGGACATCATTTTTATATTCATTCCCGGGCTTACTTTACCGTCAAAAACTCTTATATAGGCAATCACACCTTTGTAGCTGTCATATAACGAGTCAAATATCAAAGCCTTTAAAGGTTCATCCTCGTCTCCGCTTGGATGAGGTATATACTTTATTATTCCTTCCAAAACTTCCTCTATCCCTATACCTTCCTTAGCAGATATAAGAGCCGCGTTTTCCGCATCCAGGCCTATTACATCTTCTATCTCTTTCTTAACAAATTCAGGGTCTGCACTTGGCAGATCGATCTTATTGATCACCGGGTACAGTTCAAGATTATTGTCTAAAGCCAGATATACATTAGCCAGAGTCTGAGCTTCTATTCCCTGGGTAGCATCTACGATTACTATTGCTCCTTCGCATGCTGCCAGGCTTCTCGATACCTCATAAGTAAAATCAACATGTCCCGGAGTATCTATGAGATTGAATATATATTCTTCTCCATTCTTTGCCTTATAATTGAGCTTGACAGATGTAAGCTTAATAGTAATGCCTCTCTCTCTTTCTAGATCCATATTATCTAAAACCTGAGATTCCATGTCCCTTACCGCTATTACTCCGGTTTTCTCAATCAATCTATCTGCAAGGGTTGATTTGCCATGATCTATATGGGCAATAATGCAAAAATTTCTTATGTGTTTTTGCCTGTCCTTTATCATATGGACTCCTCCTTATACAACTAAACAAATATAATTTAAAATCTTTTAAATTATAGCATAAATCATTTTACCATAAAAGTATATAATATGTAATCCCATAAAACATATAGGCCCTTGAAGTCATTCAGGTTCAAGAGCCTAAACCTTTCACTATTTTATTATAAGCATCTTTTGACCAGTGCAGCGCATCATCAACAGCTTTTGTGATGTGTTGGATATTGAACATATATGTTTCACCGGCAATATCTATTCTGACATCCGTTTTATTTTCAAGCTGAAAAAACACTGCATGCTTTCCGTCTTTTTTTACCATAATGGCAGAAGTTTTTATATCGGTTACATATATCATAATAACAAAAAAAGCAAAGCACATGAATAGAGTTATTGCATTTCTCATTCTCTTTCTTCTAAGCTTTCTCTTTATTAATCTTTCCTCCGTCCTGCTCACAGTTTTCACTCCTGCAGTTCCATAAGTACCTCTCCCATTACATTACCCATAAGCTCAGCAGAATAATTCGCCTCTTCTGCAGTGTTGAGCATGCAACCTATCTCAATCAACATTGAATAGTTGCTGAAATATTGATTGTATTTGCTGTTAGCTCTTTCGGTTTTTAAATACAACCCAGGGTATAGTTTATCCATTTTTTTCTTTATATATGCTGAAAACTTCTCTAACTCCTTGTAGTTTGGATTTTTTTTGCCTATAACCAGCATTATCCTTGCAGCTTTTTTGCCATTTATAACGGCAGTATAGTCATTTTTTCTGGCTGTCCTATGCTTGTCGTCTTTGACTGTAAAGGCATCCCTATGTATATCCCATACAAATTTTATCGAATTATATTTACTTGTCTGCTTTTTAATGGTCATCAAAGAATTTCCATAGGAATATGCATAAGAATCTTTATCGTGATAAGTCTTGTCATGAATGACCTTATACTTATATTTATCCTGAAGCACTCTGGCTAGTGTACTTCCCGTAGAAACCACATTATATTTTTCAGTCAAGGTATGGTAATTAGATGCCGTATTGGGCATATAGCTCTCTGTCGCATGGCTGTGATATATCAATATTTGGGGAGACTTATCCGATAACTCAACTTTTTCCGGGGATTGTATATCAGCATCGTATTCCTCATTTTCACCGGCGGTTGCCTTCGCATCCTCGCCCGCTTGCATTTCCTTAGCCTTATATTCATCTTCTTCGCTGAAAAAAATATCTCCTTCAGGAGCATCAGAAAAGCTTTTTATATCAGGCATCTTTTCTTCCATGGATTGAGCTGCAATCAAGCCTTCCTCTATATTCCCGAATCCTGAATAGGTCAGTTTTAAAAAGGTAAAGGGGTCTTCTAAGAGCTTGGCGGGTATTGATGCCACAGTGTCCGAAATAAAGCTATCCATCCCTGCCGCCTTTTCTCCCATGTACCCTTCATAAGCTGCTTTTAAAGCTGGTATGGAGTTATTTAGAATAAAAATAAGCAAACTGCCGCTATTGTTTTTATCTATATCCTTATATACATCTTGACTGCTAAAGGCCTCCACAGGCTCTCCGATGCTTTTATTCACAGTCAAAAAGATCAAGAGGATACAGCATAAAAGCAAACCAAGCCCCAAAAAACCTTTATTCCTAGATCTCCTTTGTAAACTCAAATGTCTACACCCCACTTTACTTTGTATGAAGCTAAATAGAGAAATGTATTATATTCTAACTTATATGCCGGCTAAATACTTTTATGATAAAAACATAGATCAATTTAAAAATCTGTGTACATCATCCATGTGTATGCCCGGATGCAATGAAATATTCAGTCCGTCTGCTATTACATCAGAAATATCTTCTATAAAATCATCTATTTCTTTGGGTGTTACCATTAAATCTCCCATACGGGGTGACAAAACCTCATTTATTAATGTCATCTTCTCTTCCCTGTTTATATTTTTCAGCATCTCATAAAAGTTTTTTTCCTTTCTGGCTTCTTTTATAAGATTATCGATGACCAAGTCTATTGTGTCATTTGCCATAGTAGCCGCATCCACTACAGTAGGCACACCTATGGCAATAACCGGTATTCCCAAGCTCTTCTCGCTCAGTTCTTTTCTGTTATTGCCTACTCCTGAACCCGGATTTATACCTGTATCTGCAATTTGAATGGTAGTATTGACCCTTTCCAGCTTCCTTGAAGCCAAGGCATCGATTGCAATGACAAGATCAGGTTTAACTCTGTTGACCACGCCGAGTATTATTTCGCTTGTTTCTATACCGGTAATGCCCAATACACCGGGAGATAAAGCGCAAACCGATCTCACGCCCTCATCTATTTGTTCCGGTAAAAATTCCGTCATGTGCCTGGTGACCATTATTTTTTCTATCACCTTAGGTCCTAAGGCATCGGGAGTAATATTCCAATTTCCTAAGCCCACCACTAAAATTACTGAATTGTCATTAAGCTTAACAAGGCTTATCAGCTCTTTAGCCAATGCTCTGCTCACATCTTCCATTAAATCAATATCCTTTTCCTTCAGCCTGGGAACTTCCAAGGTTATGTAATTTCCAACGGGCTTTCCCATCATCTCTGAGCCTGCTTCCTCTTCAATCTTAACCCTTGTTATTTTTATATCCTCGGTGCCGGCATTATCTACAATAACTCCCGGAATATCCTTATTACCCTTTCCCTCTTGTATTTCCTTGGCCTCTAAAGCTAAGTCCGTCCTTATATTTATCATTTCTTTCCCTCCATGCAAATCCTTTGTTTTTATATAATTAACTTGCTGTGCCGATAGATTCTGTTGACTGATGTTAAAATCAATGCAAATCTCCGCCAATCCGGAACAACATATTAATTATCTGTATTATATGCATAATATAATGACACAATACTTTTTAGTATTCCCTTGCATTTTGCCATGCCGTGTGATAAAATACCATTTGTTAATTGATTTTTGAAGGAGGTGAATGTATTGGCTAATATTAAATCCGCAATTAAAAGAATAAAAGTTGCAGAGTTCAAAACTCGCAGGAATAAGATGATTATTTCCTCCTTGAAAACTTCAATAAAAAAATTCGAAGATTCTGTAAAGGGCGGAAATCTTGAGGAAGCTCAGAACCTTTATAGAAAGGCTGTCAGCATGATCGATAAGGCTGCCGCTAAAGGTTCACTTCACAAAAATACTGCTGCAAGAAAAAAATCCAGACTTTCAAACAAGTTGAAAGCTGCAATGTAATATATAAACCCTGGCATTTTGCCAGGGTTTTTACATACTTATTCGTCAAACAAGGAAGCAAATAGCAGCTCAAAGGAAAGGCGCTCACCTGATCTTCCCGTTTTTATATCTTTTTCACATATCAGGCATCTTTCAAGAGCATTCTCCAGGCTGGGGTAATTCATCTTATCAGTGTGCTTCATATACAGCTTAACGGTATACTCATGTATTTTGGCCTTTTCGGATATGCTTTTTCCATCCAATCCGCGGCTCCTTAGCTCCTTTATCCTGATCAGATTTTTTATACCTTTTGATATCATAGCAAGAATACTGAAGGATGATTCTCCGCACAAAAGCATATCATTATATATTTTCAAGCTTTTTGAGATATTTTTCTCCCAGCAAGCATCGATCAGCTTGAAAATATCATTCTCCAAGCTCTTGGGAAATAGTTTCTCTAAATGATCTTGAGTAACAGCTTTATCTTGACCAATATAAGCCAGGGTCTTGTTTATTTCATTTTGAACATGATAAAGGTTCATATCGCTGTTCTTATCCAAATAACCTGTATTAGCAGCAAAATACTCCAAGTCCATAGGTTTAATTTCTTTTCCGGCTCTTGTAAAATGCCCCTTGATCCATTGTACTAAATCGCTTTTGCTGATTTTGCCGAATTCATAGATCTTCCCAATTTTATTTATATCCTTGTATAGCTTTTTTCTTCTGTCTGCCTCAGCATAGTTTACAAATACAAGACATGCTGTATCCGGCAATTCGGATATAAAACCAAAGCCGCCTGCTTTATCTGGCTCCTTTGATCCTTCAGTCCCTTCTTCAGAAGTTTTTTTTGATTTTGAAACAAGCCCTGCAAAGTCCTTAACTATTATAAGCCTTTTATCGCCGCCGAAGGGCATAGTGCTGCAAGCATTTATAAGCTCAGATAAGTCAAAGCTATCCTCTTCAAAAATAGTAAGGTTTATTTCCGGAAAATCTTTTATTAAATAAGCTGTCATCTCTTCAACGGCTTTATCTAAAAGGTATGTCTCACTGCCGTGCAGCAAGTAAATATTGCTTACATCTCCCGATCTGAGACTATTGATAAAAGACCTGTACATTTTATTCCTCCTGCCTTATATATATTATTATCTTACACTATCTATTTTTAGCTTTAATCCGTCGGATATTATTTTGATTGCACCGTTATTATCCGTTCTGTATATCTTTGATCCAACTTCCTCAATATTCTCCATGGCTTCATAGGAAGGATGACCGTAAGTGTTTTGTCCCACCGATATCAGAGAAATCTTGGGAGAGACTTCTTCAATAAATCCTTTTGAAGAAGAAGTGGAACTGCCATGATGAGGGACTTTTAGCACTACAGAATTTATATGCTTACCCGCCAATGCCACCTCAGCTTCCTCTTGAATATCACCTGTAAACAGCATGGTAAAATTTTTATAGACCAATCTGAAAACGATTGAGTTGTTGTTTTCATCAGAGGAAGTTCCCATTATAATATTTCGTTGTGGTGATAAAATATTTATAAATACATCATTCTCTAATATCAGTTTATCATTTTCGTTGACATAAAATAGCCTTGAGCCTTTTATTTTCGAAACATCTATAAGGCTGCGAAGGCTTTCATTTTCAAAGTCCACTTTGGGCAGCAGCACATTTTTCACTTTAAACTCAGAAGCAACTTTGATGAGCCCTTCCAGATGATCTTCATGGCAATGGGACAATATAATCGTATCCAGCCCCCATACCCCGAGCTTTCGCAAGGCGGGCACCGTTATTTTAGAGCCTATGTCGTAGTAATAACAGCCCTTAGCTCCGGAGCCGCCCCCATCTACCAGAATGTTTTTACCTTTAGGAGTTGTTATCAATATTGCATCTCCCTGTCCCACATCTAATAATACTACTCTCATATCTTTATTTGTAATATATTTTATGGAAAGAAGAGTGATGAGAAAAATTGCTGTCATATAAATATGAAATTTCCATTTCCATAAATGATAGCCTATCCCATTATCCCTATTGATGATAAATATAATCGATAGGTAGTATATAACATAAATATATATAGGTAAAGCAGAAACAGAAAATCCGGCAAAAATCATATCTGCGCTCATATGTACTATTTTCAATAAAAATGATATCAAATAATAATCCGAAGCTAATACATAGATAGAAAGTGTAGGAAAAAATATGCCTATTGCTACACCGGCAAAACCTATTGCCAATATTGCAAAAGTCAATGGTACAGCTATTATATTTATAAAAACATTAACCATGGAAAAGTACTGGAAGCTATGGATCAATATAGGGCTTATCCCGATCTGGACAGCCACAGACAAAGAAACGGATTTGATGATTGATGGCGGTACGGGAATACTCTTTATCTTTTTATATATAGGATCATATAAAAAAACTATTGAGTAAATACAGCCGTATGAAATTATAAACCCCAAATTATGAATAAGCATCGGATTGAAAATAAGCATTATGATTGCGGCAAATGATACGGAAGACAACAAATCATATTCCCTATTCATATTTTTACCTGCGATGATAACCAGCATCATTATTAAAGCCCTGACTGCCGGCGGCGGCGCACCTATAAGCATGACATAATATATGAGCAGGAACCCGCTTAAAAGCCCTTTGATTTTTTTGTCTAATCTTAATACATCAAACAATTTATTAAGCATAAGAGCAATAAAGGATACATGCAGTCCCGAAACGGAAAGTAAATGAGACAGGCCTGTCTTTTGAAGATTGATCATGTCCCTTTCATCGATCCATTGTTTATCACCCAAGATTACGGCATTAAGAAAAGCCGCTTCTTCCCTGGGCATAGACGAATTTATTATGTGCGCAATCCTATTCCTAAGTCCATATAAAAAAATGACTTTATAATTGTTTGCTGAGCTTTTTATAAGCTTGTTATCTCTTGATGCAAATTGATTGTATATCCCTCTGCTCCTGTTGTATAAGCCATAATCCTGATCACCAAAGTTTCTCCTGTTTATAAAGCCCACTGCTTGTCCTCTTGCTCTTACTACATCTCCTGCTTTATAAATGGTCTTGCCATAATTCTTAAACAGTATTCTTTCTTTATAATTATATATTTTTTTATCATCTGATACGGTCTTTGTTTCTGCGTTATAAATAATTCCGCTGCTTTTTTCAATTCCGTTATCTAAAATAAGAGCCTCTATTTCTATGGTTTTATCTCCAAACCTGTCCAGCTTGCTTTCTAATGAAGCAAACCAGGCGTACTCACCCATGCCGATAAATAGAATCAGAGCACAGAAAACAACGAGCTTTGCTTTGCTTTTTCTATATAAAAAAAGCAAAAGCAAAGCAAGAAAAAGGCTGATTAAAACGACAAGCATTGCAGGCTTTATCATATAAGATAGTGATATGCCCACAAGTAAAGATAAGGCAATACAAAAAAGTATATTATCCATAGATTTATTACTCCTGATTTAATCTGCTGCGGTGCTCTAACATTATGCAGATCTATGCAACGAATTGATTTGGGTAATAGTATCAATATGGAAATTATAACATAAAAAAATAAAACTGCCAAAGGCAGTTTTACATGAATCTCGTGGGCAGCAGCATATCGATCAACCCGATTATGAGAGCACCTATTAAAGCCCCCCATATGGATACCGCCATATTAGCAACAAAAAATTGTGTAAAGTATATTATGGCTGCAGACACTATAAAACCTGACACTCCTCTTCCGAATGGAGCCGCATCGAAATTAAAGATTCTACCTATAAGGTAGTCTACGGCAGAGATTATCAATGCAGCAATCAGAGCCGTCCAGAATCCTCTGATAGAGAAGCCTGGAACCAACCAGGAAGTAACGAGCAGGACTACCGCGGCTACAACAAATCTAATAATGAATCCTATGGCTCCTCCGCCTGTACTTCTTCTGGCTTCATCATTGCGTGTATTTTCATCATCCATTAGAACTCACCTCCAAAAAATGTCTCTTTTGTATTGTTTACGCATTATATATTATTGCTTTTTTTGTATTTATTATTTAACCAATATGTGGTAAAATAATCGTTGCATAAATTTCTTCTATTTCCGTCTCATTCTTACCTCCTCTATTGCATTTTTTGCACCCGAATATAATCCAGAGGCAGAAAGGCCATAAATTATTCCTTGAAATATTTTCAGTTTGATTTGAGGTTGATCTAAAAAGAAAATCCCAATCACTATTCCAAGGATCAAAGCAGCTAAGGCACCAAACCTTTTTGGTAATCCCACACCTTTCAGGATTTCAATCACTGCCATTATTACAGGTATGATTATAGCTTCATTAAACATCTCATCACCCCCTAAACTTTTATTAATATATTATATGAATTTGATAAAGCACATCATGTCATATGAAGTTTATAGATCCACACGATAATTATAGTTGATCAAGCATGTTTACATTTAAAGAATAATTGGATAAACTAAAAAATAATGAAGACAGGAGGGTGAAAATGAGCAAAAAATTATATTTTGAGAATGCTTATTTGAGAGACTTTGAAGCCAATGTAATAAACTGTATCGAATATGACGGCCGCTGCGCATTATTGCTGGATCAGACATGCTTCTATCCCGAAGGCGGAGGGCAACCGTGTGACATAGGCTATATAGGTGAATGTGAGATTGCTGAGGTAATTGAAAAACAAAATCAGATACTGCACATAACTAATAAAGATTTAAGTCAACAAAAAGTAAAATGTAAAATCAACTGGAAAAGAAGATATGATTTTATGCAGCAGCATACCGGTCAGCACATATTGTCCCATTGCTTCCTGGAATTGTTCAATGGCAAGACCGATAGCTTTCATTTGAGCACAAACGCTATGAGCATTGAGATAGATATTAAAGACTTTGACCAAAACCGCTGCAATCTCGTTGAAGATATGGCCAATGAAATTATATATAGAAATCTGCCCATAACAACAATGATCGTTGATGAGAAAGAGCTTCAAAAACTTCCATTAAGAAAGCATCCAAGCGTTAAAGACAACATACGGATAGTTAAAATAGGCAATATAGACTACTCCCCATGTGGGGGCACTCATGTTATGAGCACCGGCGAAGTAGGTATAATAAAAATCATAGATTTCGAAAAGCTTAAAGAATCCTATAGGTTTGAGTTTCTATGCGGAAATAGAGCATTAGAGGATTACAGAGATAAAAATATGCTTATGCTTACCCTCGGTGCTAAATTTTCAGTAAGATATCACGAGTTAGATAAAGCTGTGGAAAAGCTGATTAATGATCATAAAAATTTAAGCAAAGAATATACAAACACTAAAAAAACACTGTTAAAATATGAAGCTGAAGAGCTTTTCAGTAAATGCAAAGCTATAGATGGTAAAAAAATACTTGTTAAAATATTTGAGGATAGAAAAACTGATGAAATTAAACTGCTTTCATCAGAAATTACTAATCACAGCCAAACCGTGGCCTTGTTTGGTGTTTTAAATGATTCAGCCCAAGTTATTTTCACCCGTTCAGATGATATCGATATAAACATGAATTCAATATTGAAAGAAGTGCTGCCAATTATAAATGGAAAAGGCGGCGGAAATTCAAAAGCTGCACAAGGCGGAGGAAGCATGCTCCAGAATTTGAACAATTTGATGGAAGAAGCATATAGAAAAATTTTGCATTATTATATATAGCTTCAATAATATTTTAAATTATAAGATAATAATTATTAATTAATAAGAGGAATAGTAATAATTATGTCGAATCATTTTCAATAGACAATATTATGGAAATATACGAATGGAGAAGTGAGGTATGAATAAAAAACTGCTGATAATCGGAGGAGGCATTGCGGGCCTCAGTGCTGCAAAATCCGCAAGAGAGGCTGATATTGATTGTGATATAACCATATTTGAACGAGAAAATTATAATACTTACATACGCACAAGAATACCCCATTATATATCCGGAGAAACAAGCTTAAAGGAAATGATGCCTTATAATGATGAATGGTACAGCAAAAACAATATCAATTTGATTAAAAATATTGAAGTTATAAAACTTAACGCAGATGCTAAAGAAATCATCACTGATAAAGGAAGCTTCCTTTATGATGCACTTATAATAGCTTCAGGAGCCCGGCCTTTTTCTCCACCTATCAAAGGTGTCGAATTGGCCAATGTAATTTCAATACGCTCCATAGAAGATGCAGATAATGCCAGACGGCTATCCCTAAAATCAAAAACCTGCACTGTAATCGGCGGAGGATTGCTTGGCCTGGAAATGGCCTGGTCTATAAGTCAGCTCGGATGCAAGGTCAACATCATAGAACACAATGACAGGCTGCTGCCCAGGCAAACTGACACTGTCGCATCTTCCTTGCTTTTTGAAGCGCTTAGCAATAAAGGCATGAATATTTATCTAAATTCTCAAACAGAAGAGTTTATAGGTGGAACTGTTGTAGAAGGCGTAAAATTGACGGATGGAAAAATTATAGAAACTGATTTTGTGATTCTGTCTACGGGGGTAAGAGCAAGCATCGGCCCCTTTAAGGATGCAGGCTTGGATATTGGCAGGGCTATAACCGTCAATGAGCTTATGGAAACAAATGTAGAAAACATATATGCAGCGGGTGACGCAGCAGAATTCGTTGGAAACAACTATTGCATATGGCCTATAGCCATGTCCCAGGGTAAAGTTGCAGGGTGTAATGCGGCAGGAAAGCAATTGAAGTATGAAGATATGAAGCCTTTTACGCAATTAAAAATTCATGGGATTGCTTTGTTTACCATAGGAAATATTTTTGCTGAAGGCTGCACCATACTGGAAGAGTTTAATAAAGATGATCGCAAATATATGAAGTTTTTTGTGAAGGATAACATGATCATAGGAGCTATAGTATTCGGTGATGCTGCCCTGCCGTCAAAAGTGAAAAAAGCAGTAGAAAATAAGGTACGGCTTTCATTGGATAAATTCAGCATCGAAGAATTGATCAAGTCAATCTGTTGTGCAAGCTGATAAAAGCTTGCACAACGAGTTAATTAATATCGTTGTCCTCTTTTTTTATCACACTCGATTGAATATTTATTATATTTTCATCATAGCAATCCATACCTTTAATTAGATTTTTGATAAGAGCCTTTAATTTCTCATCAATGACATCTATTATATCCCCCATATCATCAGCTCTTTTAATTGCATCCTCCAAATCGCTTTTATGTGCCAGAGTTATCCTATTAAACTCATCTGCGCCCCCTACCAGAAGTCTATACGAACTTACAAGGGGGGTCAAGATATCTATTAATAGCCTAATATCTCTCAATAGCTGGTCATTATTATTTGCATATAGCTCCGCTCTTTCCTCCATACACCCACCCCAATATTTATGCTATTTATCCCTCAGTGCCGAACCCTAAAAAAGACCTGTAAGGAATACCCTAAGACCGACCAGAAGCCAAAGGCCAGCGACTGTTTTTGATTGACTCTTTATCAAAATCTATGTTATATTATTTATTGTTATTCACATTATTTATATTATCGGGGTGAAATATGAATCTTCAAGTTGCAGTTAATCAGATATCAACTCTTTTTATTATAATGTTCATTGGGTTGATTGCCAAAAAAGTAAAGTTAATAGATAAAGCTTCGGAAAAGTCTATGTCCAATATTTTATTATACATAGCTTTGCCGGCCTTAATGTTATCTTCAGCTAATATAAGCTATGATTCTAATACTCTGCCCAACATGATGCAGGTATTTTATGTCACACTTATACAATATTTTGCTGTTATAGTATTTGCAAACATAACCGCAAAGCTTCTGAAATTCAAATTTCCTCTTTCAGGAGCTTATATTAACCTGCTGACCTTTGCCAACGTGGGCTTTATGGGTTTTCCCATAGCAAATGCTTTTTTTGGTCCCGCAGGATTACTGTATGCTACTGTGGCAAATCTTCTGTTTAATATATTCCAGTGGACCTATGCCATATTGGTGATCAGCAAAAAAGGCAGAATTGATATAAAAAGGCTTTTCAATATCGGAACTATATCGGCAGTGCTTACAATAACTATATTTCTTCTCCATATAAAATTGCCGTTTATTATACAAAATGCTTTAGACTTGACAGGGAAAATGACGACCCCCATCTCTATGATTTTAATCGGCTCTTTTATAGCAGATTTAGATTCAATAAAAAGCTTTTTTGATTGGCGTGTAATAACTATAGCAGTCTTTAAGCTGCTGCTTATACCATTTACCGTCGCTATTGCACTAAACGCACTGGGGGTTAACCATACTGTAATATCCATATGCGTTTTGATGGCTGCTATGCCTTCAGCTTCAACCAATGCAATACTTGCCAAGCAGTTTGATGCAGAAGCTGCCTTTACATCTGTAGCCGTATTTGTTACCACTTTATTATTTTTATTGTCTTTGCCGCTAGTAATATTTGTTCTTACCAATTTTATCTTAAAATAAGAAATTTTATGAATTATATTTATTTATTTTGCTAATAATTAATTTATCCATTGTTTTTTCAATGCATCCTGTGTTATTATGTAAAAAGGATTTTAATCATGGGGGTAGATGGGTGCTGGTGTGCCCTCTGGTCTTCAAAACCAGCGTGGGGGGTTGGTAGCTTCCTGGGTGGGTTCGATTCCCACATACTCCCGCCAAAAGAAAAAACGGCAAGAGCCGTATTTTTTATCTTTTTTTTGCGATTTCCATAAGTCCTGATATCCTTTGCATTATATGATCATATCCCTTTTCGCTGTGAGGTATAAAGCAGCTGCTGCAATCCTTGATACCTCCTTCAGCATATTTGAAATTGCCTCCGCAGTCTTCTTTCAATGCATATAATGGACAATAGCAGAACAAGCAGTTCATCTTCTTGCCTTGTTCAATTTTGTGACATGGATAGAATTCGCACTTTTCATGGGAAAAATGCTTATATTGCTCTCCCATAATGACCCCTTCTTTCATATTTTGCTGTTATATAATATTCTCTTATCTTCTACTCTCTTTGTAATTTTAATTTGATCAAAATAATCCAATATTGCCATTGCATATTTCCTGCTGGTTCCCAGCAGATCTCTGAATTCTCCAAGCTGTATTGATTTATTTTCTTTGATATAATTCACTGCCAGGCTTGTTGCAGCTTCTATTGCAGCTTTTGAAAAGGCAGTATCCTGATCCACCTTTACCAGATCACCGCTTCCGACCAGCGCATTAAATACCGGCGACAAAGATTTTTCCTGCAGCTTCAGCATCTCAGCCAGCTCCGCATATCTGGGAGGATTGTATTTATTTTTTTCAAATAAATCTATAATAAGCTTTTTTATCTTTTCCTGATCATCTGTAAATTTTATTTTGAAGTCCCAAAGCGATACAATTTGCCCATTTATCCTTATGATATTTTCTGAGCATAGATGATCAAAAATCTCATCAGAAATCTTCTGTTTAGAATTTGGCATTATCTTTGTCTTAAGCTCCTCTTTGGACATGCCGTTCCTCAAAGGATGCTTCTTGTGAAAATCATCAAGCAATATCCTTGCCTTTCCTTCCAGGTCTTCCAGGAACTGAATATGAACGTAAAAAGTACCTTCATTTGTTTTAAAGGCTTTAATAACATTTTCTGAGCTCAGTTTTTCCAATATCTTATCGCAATGTTCCGGAGTTATATTGCCGGCCGCCTTCGCTATTGAAGCCATATCAGGATAATATTCGCTCATCCTTAATACCTGCTGGTTTATTAAGTCCTCAATATCCCCCTTCTCTTTAATTGTAAGTTCTTCAATCACATCCTCTCTAAATCTTTTCCTCTTAGGTGGATTCGGTTCCAGTATTATGCCTCCTCCGATAGTTATCATAGGAGAGTAAAATCTTATGACAAATCTGTCATCCTTCAAGCAGGCAATCTGCTCTTCAAGCCTTATTTGCACAAATGCATTTTCTCCCGGCTCCAGTTCTTCTCTATCCAGGAGCACGACTCTTCCCAATACTTCTGCAGAGCCGTGATATATCCTCAACCTATCCCTATTGCTTATGCTTCTTTCAGCGTCTTTTAGAAGCTCCAGCCTTGCATCAAACATAAAGGTGGGTTCCATTGTATTTATAGCTGAAATGACGTCTCCTCTGACGACTTCCCCGAGCTTAATGCCGGCTAAGTTCATAGCCACCCTTTGCCCTGCTTCGGCTTTGTTTACGCTTATATCATGTACTTGTATAGTACGGACCCTGGCTTCAATTTTTCGAGGATATATCATCACCTTATCCCCTTCTTTTATAGTTCCTGAAATCAACGTACCTGTAATAATTGTTCCAAAGCCTGCAATGCTAAAAACCCTATCTACAGGAAGCCTGAAAGGCTTATCTATATCCTTGGCTTTTATGTTCTCTGTTAATAAGTCGATTTGAGCTGCAAGCTGATCCAGGCCTTCTCCCGTAACCGAAGAAACCGGTATAACTGCAGCATTCTCCAAAAATGTACCTGCTACATCTTCCCTTACCTGTTCAATAACTATCTCAAGCCATTCCTCATCCACCATATCCTTTTTAGTCAGAACTATAATGCCGTTTTTAATTTTCAACAGCGAAAGTATATTGAGATGCTCCTTTGTCTGCGGCATAACGCCCTCATCTGCAGCTATAACAAGCATGACCAGATCAATGCCCCCAATGCCTGCCAGCATGTTTTTGATGAATCTCTCATGTCCGGGCACATCAATTATGCCTGCTCTCCTTCCGCTCGGCAGATCAAAGTAGGTAAAGCCCAGCTCGATAGAAATCCCTCTATCCTTCTCTTCCTTTAATCTATCTGTATCTTTTCCCGTCAGCGCTCTGATAAGAGTTGTTTTTCCATGGTCTATATGTCCTGCAGTTCCTATAATTATATGTTTCAAAGCATATACCTCACTTTTAATGAATTATGACAGAGCCTTTTTTAAAGCTCCTTCTATTATTGCAAATTCATCTTCCCAAATAGTTCTCATATCTATGAGCACCCTATCCTTAAATATGCGCGTTATAACAGGTATTTCGTTGCTCCTAAGCCTTTTTTCCAGCTCATTTGCAGTAATTTTATGAGAGACCAAGCATATAGCAGCCGTTGGCATTTTATGCATCGGCATAGAGCCGCCTCCCACTTCAGAAAACTCTTCTTCAATTGATACAGAACAGCTTTCTCCTACAGAGCTTATAAGCCTTTTATATAATAATAATGTTCTTTCTTCAATGTCTTTTTTACTTTCAGTAAGCATTTTTAAAACCGGAATATTTTTTATTGCTTTTTCTTCGTCCAGATAAAGCTTTAAAGTTCCTTCCAATGCAGCAAGGGTTAATTTGTCGATCCTCAATGCCCTTGTAAGGGGATTCTTTTTCATGCTCTCTATGTGCTGCCTTTTGCCTACAATTATACCGGCCTGCGGTCCTCCAAGCATTTTATCACCGCTAAAGGTAACTGCATCCATTCCGGAAGCTACTGCCTCCTGAACAGTGGGTTCATATGGAAGACCATATTTTGTCAAGTCAACAAGAACCCCGCTTCCCAAATCTTCGATAGCCGGAATATTCTTTTCCCGGGCCAATTCTACCAAAGCTTCCGAGCTCACCTCCTCGGTAAATCCGCATATTCTATAATTGCTGGTATGAACCTTCATCAGGGCTCTTGTGTTTTCATTTATTGCCATTTCATAATCCCAAAGATGTGTCTTATTGGTAGTGCCCACTTCTATAAGCTTTGCCCCGCTTTGAGCCATAACATCCGGAATTCTAAAGGAACCTCCTATCTCTACAAGCTGACCTCTCGATACGACTACTTCTCCGGATTTAGCCATTGTACTGAGCACCAGCATGACTGCGGCGGCGTTATTATTTACAACCATTGCTGCTTCGGCTTTTGTAATACGGCATAATATATCCTCTACATGAGCATATCTTGAGCCTCTTATACCCATGTCAATATCCATTTCCAGATTTGAATACCTTGATGATATCTCTAGCAAGCTTTCAATTACCGAAGAACTGATGCATGCTCTTCCCAGATTGGTGTGAAGAACTACTCCGGTACCATTTACAACACGCTTTAAGTGATTATCCATCTTCTTTTTTACATGCTCGCCTATGGCAGCTATAATATCATTGAGCTTCAGCTCTGCTTCATTAATATCCTGGCTTTTTAAAATATAGTCTCTATATTTTTTTAAGCAATCTCTTATGGAATCAACCAATACAGCCCTTGGGCATACATCCAAAAGCTTATTAATTTCTTCATTATTTAAAAGTTCATCAACAGAAGGTATACTGCTGAGCAAATTTTTTTTATCAAGCATAGTCATCCTCCATTTAAATTAATCTGTTGTTCTAGTTTATAGCAAGTATAAAGCTTCGAGGCTAAGACTTTGTAAGCTTGTATAGGGCTGCGTCAAGGCTAACATGCTCTAAGCCTCTTCACATTGAACGAGACTTCATTCAGTGGGGTTTCAACTCCACTGACTATTAGTCGAGTCCATGCTGGACTTAGCCGCCCTTAGTACTAGCCTCCTATAGAGGCGGGTTCTTAGGGCGGGTTAGTTCAGTGAAATACTCTTTTATCAGCTAGAACAACGAGTTAAACTACTTCCAAGGGATTTGCACAGATTTCTTTAACTCTTCCTATTATATTGAAGTCGGTTTTGTTTTTCTCTTTCAGTAATTTCAAAAGTTCTTCTGATTTATCTTCATTGACGGAGATCAGCAGGCCGCCTGAAGTCTGCGGATCATAAAGTATATCTTTTATTTCTTGGTTGATGTCATTTTTGAAATTTACCTTGCTGCCTATATGTGCTTGATTTCTATAAGCACCTCCGGGTATTATTCCCATCCTTGCCAGCTCAATGCTTTCTTTGATAATCGGTATATAGTCGGACCATATTTCAATCGTTGCTTTGCTGCCCTCAGCCATTTCCAATGCATGGCCCAGCAAACCAAACCCGGTGATGTCTGTACAGCCGTTGACCCCGACAGCTTGCATTGCCTCACAGGCATCCTTGTTTAAATAGGACATGGTGTCTACAGCGATATTCATAATATCCTCATCCAGCATATCCGCTTTTATTGCGGTATTCAGCACCCCTATACCCAGAGGCTTTGTCAATATCAATATGTCTCCGGGTTTCGCCCCGGAGTTTGTCACTACCTTGTCCGGATGAACCATTCCCATAACAGACAACCCGTATTTGGGCTCATTATCCTCTACGGTATGTCCGCCGACTATCACTGCACCAGCTTCCAGCACTTTATCGGCTCCGCCTTTCAATATCTGCCCCAGGACATTCACCGGCAGGCAGTTTGGAAAGCATACGATGTTCATAGCCGTTAATGGCTTTCCGCCCATTGCATAGACATCGCTCAATGAATTTGCTGCTGCAACCTGGCCATACTTGTAGGGATCATCTACAATGGGTGTAAAAAAATCCATAGTCAATATGATCGCAGAATCATCATTTATTTTATAAACAGCAGCATCGTCTGAAGTATCCATACCCACAATCAGGTTATCATCATAAAACTTAGGCAGGTGGCACAAAACTTGCGCCAAGGTCTCAGGACCTATTTTAGCCGCTCAGCCAGAGCTTTCAGTCATTTGAGTAAGTCTTTTATATTCTATGTCCATTATTTCACCATCCTTATTCTATAGGGTATTCCTATTGGGCACGGGATTACGGAGAACACGGATTTATCTTGTTGCTCTCAAATAATTAAGCATCTGTAATATCTTGATAAATCAACATAATGATACCCTCCGTGCAAATCCGTAGAAGGTTCCGTGATAATCCGTGTTCCCCGTTCCCCACATGTCTCAATCTATTTTACCATAATCAAATCCTTGATTGCTTCATATCTTTTCTCTCCAATCCCCGTCACATTCTTTATGTCCTCGATGCTTTTAAAGGGACCATTAGCTTTTCTGTATTCAATAATTCTTTTTGCATAGGCTTCCCCTATTCCGGGCAGGGAATCAAGCTCAGATGCCTCTGCAGTGTTTATATTTATTTTTCCGGCATTCAAGCTGCCGGCTTGGCCGCTGCTTGATTCAGAAACTGCCCCTTGTATTGTTTCCCCAATTTTAGGTATGTAAACCTTTTCTTCATCCATGAGTTTTTTTGACAAATTCACTGCATCCAGATCTGCTCCAGCAAGTGCGCCTCCCACATAGGAAAGGGCTTCTCCCAATCTGGTTCCATCCTTAACCCATATAAAGCCCGGCTGCTTAACCTGTCCTGCAATATGAATACCTATCTCTGAAGCTTCTTGGAGAATATTATTTTCTTTTTCATTTTCTCCTATTTTTTCATTTTCTCCATCCTGAAGAAATATCTCAGAAGGTTTTTGTGAATTTATATAGATAGTACCTGAGAGAGCAAAACATAGAATTATTATTATAGAAAACAACAGCTTTTCTTTTCTGGAATTCATAATTTCCTGCACCCCTTGTACAACTTTAATATAGATATTTTCTACAACATTTTAGTAATTCCTGTTTTTTTTACAATCTTTATATAAATAATGTTTTTCTGCAACTTTTTTTGATATACTAAATATTGAATACTTGAGATGGAGGCAATGATGAAAAAAAAGTTCATATTATTAACAACGTTTATAGTTTTTATTTGCAGTATTAGCAGCATATGGGCCGAGCCTAATGTTAGTTCCCCTTCAGCTATTCTTATGGATGCAAAATCAGGCAGAATCTTATATGAAAAGGATGCGGATATAAAGAGATTCCCTGCCAGCACAACAAAGATAATGACTGCAATACTATGCATAGAACATGGAAATCTGGATGATATGGTCACTATTGGTACCAATCCTTCTTTGGTTGAAAGAGGAAGCAGTCAGATCTATCTTATACCTGAAGAGAAGCTTACTTTAGAACAGCTTTTATATGCGATGATGCTCGAATCAGCAAATGATGCTGCGGTTGCAATTGCAGAGCACATATCAGGCTCGGCAGAAGAATTTGCAAAGCTGATGAATGAACGAGCAAAGGAGCTGGGTGCCCAAAACACTAATTTTGTCAATCCCAATGGTCTTCATGATGATAACCATGTTACTACAGCCAGAGATCTGGCTTTGATCGCAAAGCATGGAATGATGCTTCCCAAGTTCAGGGAAGTGGTGAACACCGTTAAATATACTATACCGGAAACAAATAAGCAGCCGGTGAGAGATTACATAACCAATACAAATAAGTTGATATGGAAAAGCAATAAAAAGTATAGCTATGAGTATGCAATAGGTATTAAAACAGGTTACACCGTAAAAGCCAAAAACAATTTGGTAGCCGGGGCCTTAAAAGAAGGCACAGAGCTCATATCTGTCGTAATGGCTGAAAATGGCATAAGCGATTCTTCAAACGTTTATTCCGCTACAAAAGAGCTCTTTGAATATGGATTCAGCAGCTATTCAAACAAGAATTTATTAACGAAAAACCAGGTTGTGACTACCATAATGCTGCCGGGCTCTGATGAAAAAGTGAATCTGCTGGCTGCGGAGGATTATGATCTTCTTGTATCAAATGAGGAAATACCCAAAATAGAAAGCAGCATAAATGTAATTGATAAGATTAAAAAGCCTATAGAGAAGAATCAAGTTCTTGGCTTTATCAGCTATTCATTGGATGGTAAAGAAGTTAAAAAGATAGATCTGTTATCTGCGGAAGAACTTTTAGCGCCTGAAAAATCAGCAAAAAGATTTTTGAAATGGCTTTTGTGGTTTTTTATATTATACATTTTGTGGAGAACTTTTGTAGTATATAGCCGTTATCTTAGAAAAAAAAGAAGAAAAAGGGAAGCTCCTGTACTCTTTATGAATAGAAGAAGAGGCCGCCTTTGGTAAGCAGGCCTCTTTATTGTTTCCTACGGTATGTAAGCTATGACTTCGATTTCAACCAAAACATCCATAGGCAGTCTTGCAACTTCTACGCAGGATCTGGCCGGTTGATTCTTTGTGAAGTACTGGGCATATATTTCATTAATCTTACTGAAGCTGTTCATATCTTTAATAAAAACAGTGGTCTTGAGCACATTATCGAGATTGGTTCCTGCAGACTCAAGAATTCCTTTTATATTCTCAAGGCACTGTTTTGCCTGGCATTGAACATCTCCTTCGGCAATTTTCATCGTTGCCGGATTTAGAGGCGTTTGCCCTGATACAAACATAAGATTCCCAAATTTTATACCTTGTGAATAAGGTCCTATAGCACCTGGAGCATTGGTTGTGCTAATAACTTCTTTCACCATAGTAAAACCTCCTTAAAATTTATTCATTTACTCTTATTTCATCCAAGTAATTATAAATTGTGTACCTGGAAACACAAAGCACTTTTGCAACATAATCTACTGCACCTTTTATGAGGAAAACGCCTTTATCCTCCAAGGTTTCTACTATATTTACCTTGTCCTCCTTTGACATAAATGCTACCGGCTTGCCAAAGGACTCCAATGTCTTATTGACGATATTGCTGAGGACCTCATTTATAGTGCTTCCAAAGCTCTCTTCCTGACTTTCACCGGGAGTGCCAGGGGTATCAATATCAATCATATCACTCAAAATATTCTTTACAACAGTAATTTCAGATATATCAAAATTAGTGCATAAGAAACCTATGACTTCTCCTTTCTCATCCTTTATATACATGAGAGAAGACTTTAAAACCCTGCCATCAGAAGTCTTTTTCATATAATTTATCT
The DNA here is from genome assembly GCF_058315355.1 of Lutispora sp. QWL-02. Classification (NCBI taxonomy): domain Bacteria; kingdom Bacillati; phylum Bacillota; class Clostridia; order Lutisporales; family Lutisporaceae; genus Lutispora; species Lutispora sp. QWL-02. Next base: position 2,367,562 of record NZ_CM177762.1, on the reverse strand, counting down.
TATGCTTGTCAAACTGAGCCTTTTTCAAGGTTGCCAAACCATATTCGCTCATAGGCCCGCCTACAGTCCTGCCGGAAACGTGACCGTTTGCTATGGCAACTATAGAATTTTGAGGGTTGCTTATATCATGAAGCACAACTTCACAGTTTTTACCGAAGGTTTGTGCTAAACCTTCAACAATAGGTACCAATGCTTTTAATATAGGATGTATATTATTTTTCAAGGACTACCCTCCTCATATTACATGTATATTGTCTATTGTATCACAAACAAAAACCCACATCCATAAAGGAAGTAAGGTTTTATACAATAAGCTATTCCTCTACTTCTATTGTTTTTGCATCTACCCAAAGCCTCTCTAGATTGTAGAACTTTCTTTCCTCTTCATAGAAAATATGAATAACCACATCATAATAATCCAATAGAATCCACCTGCCGCTTCTGAAGCCTTCTTTATGATGCATTGTATAACCGGCTTCCCCCATCTTTTCTTCAACATTATCGCAAAGAGCTTGAACATGGGTAGTAGAAGTGCCGGTAGCTATAACAAAATAATCGCTTAAAGCAGATAATTCATGTATATCAAGAACTTTTATATCCTTTGCCTTTTTATCCTGCAATATCTGGATAACCTCATCGACTTTAGCTCTAGAACTATTCTCCAATAATATCCCTCCTGCATTTTAAATTAACTCGTTCTTCTGGCTGATTTTCTTGGCTGATGCTGTATCTAACCCGCAATATCATCATTTTCTTCATCTTTAACTTTTTCTTCCGCACTCTTTTGAAGCCCTATTTCATCATTTATCTCTTCAGTCATCTCTTTGAGCTTCTCCTCATCGTAGACAAAATAAGAAACCTTGTTTATATAAGTTCCATCTCCCGGTAAAGTATACATCTTTATGTTTTCCGGATCAATATCCTTTAATCTTAGCGCATAGGATGCCATTTCAGTTTGCTCCATATTGGTTTTGATATACTTGCTGGCCGTATCCAGTATGGAAAAAGCCTTGGGCAATATTTTAGGGCTGGTCATATGCTTGATCAATGCTTTTGCAAATTCCTGCTGATTTGGTATCCTTCCCAGATCTCCATTAGAATAAGTGGCACGGTATCTGACAAAATGAACTGAGTTCCTGCCATTTAAAACCTGCTCTCCGGCCTTTATATCTATATGAAGATTTTGGGTGGGGTCATCATATTTCATGTTTTCAGGGACCTTTATCCTGACACCGCCCATAATATCTATTATTTTTTCGGCGCCTTTGAAGTCCATCTCTATATAATAATGTATAGGAATATCTAAAAGATCTCCTACAGTATCCATAGCCAAAGGCGCTCCTTCTTTTCTTGCCACAGCCGAATTAATCTTATTATAACCATAATTGCCTATATTGACCCTTGTATCTCTTGGGACAGATATAACAGCAGCTTTGTTGTTTTCCTTATTAAATCTCAGCACCATCATAAAATCCGATCTTGCATCATCTATTCCCATTATAAGAAAGTTTATGATAGGATCATCCTTGGCGCTGGGAGGTTGAAGGTCCGGATTTTCTTCCACTATCTGAGCAAAATCCGAATTGCTGGCTTTAAATCTTCCTAGATAATAATATGTTGCCCCTCCAATAACAATAGCAAAAACTAAAAATGATGCGATAAAAATTATTATATATTTCTTCATGATAACACTCCATTCATATTTGTGTGGCACTACCTATCAGAAAGTTCCTTGCACTAACCGTATCATGATGAAGCAATCCTTTTTTCTCTATAACATACAAGATTGTTAAATCAAGAGCATATAGCACGGCGCCATCCAAATCATTATAAGCCAAAGCCCTTATTTCTTCTATCCCTTTAAACTTTCTTGAGGGTTCAATGTAATCAGCAATAAAAATAATCTTTTCCATTAGTGTCATGCTTTCTCTGCCTGTCACATGATATCTTACAGCAGACAAAATTTCTTCATCTGTTATACCAAATACTGTTTTGCTTACATAAACCGAAGCAGGCCCATGCAATACCTCAGGTATCCTGTAGCTTTCCTGATCTACAGGGAATCCGGATTTTCTCGCATAATAAACCAAATCATCATATTTTTCTTCCTTGCTGCAATCATGTATCAATCCGGCCAGTCTGGCTTTGCGCTGATCACAGCCGTAATGTCCGGCAAGAGCTTCAGCTAAATCTGCTACATTTTTTGAATGAGTATATCTCTTATGGGATAAACGCTCTTCCAGATATAGATATATATCGGATAAATCTAACATATTATTTCATTCTCCATTATTTCGAATATAGCCGGCTTTTTCTGATATAATGCTCAACAGCTTCAGGAAGAAGATATCTTATGGTTTTATTATTTAATATCCTGTCTCTGATATCCGTAGACGAAATAGCCAAAGAAGGAACTTCAATGCTGAATATTTCCTTATCATACTTAGACTTAATTTCCATAAGTTTTTGTTCCATATCTTTTCTATAAAAACCGGGCCTTGTAGCTGCTACAAATCTGCAGATCCCCAAAAGCTCCTCAACATTATGCCAGGTGAGTATTTCCAATATTGCATCCGCACCCGTAATAAAATATATCTCAGCATCATCACCATGAATACTGCGAAGCGCTCTTATGGTATCCACAGTATAAGTCATACCGCTTCTCTCTATTTCCAGCCTTGATACTTCAAAGTAAGGATTTGTAATTGTCGCCAGCACTGTCATAAGATATCTGTGATTTACATCAGAGGCAGGCCTGTGCATCTTGTGAGGGGGGTTCTTTGTAGGCATAAAAAGAACCTTGTCCAGTTTGAACTTATCTCTAACTGCCTCTGCAGTAACTAAATGTCCATAATGTATCGGATCAAAAGTTCCTCCCATAACCGCAAATCTCTTGTAAATACCATTCTTTGAATCTATTCTCATCTTCTTTTGTACCTCATATAGTTATTATACTGCGCAATTCAATGTGCAGTTGTAGATATTATACACCATTCTTTTATACAGTGGAAGAAGTTTTAATTCAGTTCAATAAGGCTTATGCCCTCAATATCGCCTATTGCTTCAATTATATTCTCAGCTTTGATGTCCTTCAGGCTTTTTAATGTAAGCTTTATTATCACATTAAAATCATCAATATTCTCTATTGATATATTTTTTATCGCAACATTAAGTCTTCCAAGCTCAATACCAATCCTGCCGATTTGACCTGGTCTGTCTATAGACTTTACGCTTAAATTGAGATACGCATTCTTCTTATTTATCATAATTTCCAGCTTATTTAACACAATCAGAGACAGCAGTACAAATCCCGTGGCAAAGATCGCTCCCATATAAAAGCCTATTCCGCAAACCAAACCTATACACGCGACAGACCAAAGACTGGCAGCTGTAGTCAAGCCTCTTATAGTAGGGCCTTCCTTAATGATCGTACCCGCTCCTAAAAAACCTATGCCGCTTATCACTTGCGCTCCCAACCTCATCGGATCCATGCTGGTTTGATTTTTAAACAAGTCAAAGGCATATAGATTTCCTATGATGACAAGTGAGGAAGCCACACTCACAAGTATATGAGTTCGCAAGCCGGCAGGACGGTTTGAGGTCTCCCTTTCCAGCCCCACAAGTCCTGCCAGAATTGCTGCTATTCCCAGCCGCAAAAGCACCTCAAATAAATCGGGCATAAACATCCCTCCTGTTATAGTATATATTAGATTATATGCAAAATTTAGCAAGTTTAAAAGCAATAAATAAAAGACAAGTGCTTCATAAGCCTAACCCCATAAAGAATGCAGCGAAATAATGCAATTCGAAAAAATAGCTTAAATTGTGGTATAATACCTATGATGAAAATAATATAGGAGATGATAGCTTGAAAAATGAAATCATTGAAAAATACCTGATATGTAATGGAAGCATGATAGATCGAGAATCATATAAGCCCTGCAATGATTTCGCAGCAAACATAGTATATGAAGTAATAAGAGTCATTGATGGAGTTCCTCTGTTTTTAGAGGAGCATATGGATAGATTGGTGAAGTCCTCAGAAATGATCAGTATGGATATAAGACCATTATCCGGCAGTATTGCTTCAAATATTAAAAAGCTTATAGAGGTTAATAATAAACCTGCTAAAAATTTAAAAATTCTTGTTTACAAAGGTGACAAAAGCTACATTGATTACTCTATATTCTTTATTCAGAGCAATTATCCCCAGCCTGAGCTTTATGAGAAGGGAATCAAAGCCATATTGTTCAATGCTCTTAGGGAAAACCCGAATGCAAAAGTCCAAAACTCCGGATTAAGAGAAAGAGTTAATAAGGCCCTATCAGAGAGCAGTGCTTATGAAGCGCTTTTGGTAAATGAAGCAGGTGAAATAACTGAGGGCAGCAAATCCAATGTGTTTTTTGTAAAAAACAATTCACTTTATACTTCACCTAAACAAGAGGTGCTTCTTGGGGTCACCAGAACCCGTGTAATTGAACTGGCCAGAAGCTTGGGCATAGAGATCATTGAAGCATCTATACATAAATCTTTTTTAGAAAAATGTGATGGTCTTTTCATAACCGGAACTTCACCAAAGGTGCTTCCGATTTCGAATGTGGATGAGTTTAACTATGAGTCTTCTAAAAACGAAACTATATTATCGATTATGAAGGCCTATGATTCGCTTATTGAAGATTATATCAAGAGGCATAAAAATTAAATCTTTCTTTTTTAAAATATAATAAAGCGAGGAACTGCATCCTCGCTTTATTATATTCTTTATTTTATGCTTTTATATTTTTCTTTTCCTCTATATATTGCTTTGAAAAGAATTCCTTAGTGAGCTTGACTATGACTCCGCTCAATCCCAGGACACCTATTAAGTTAGGGATAGCCATCAAACCGTTTAAAGTATCAGCTAAATCCCAAAGCATATTCAAGCCGCCGATAGAACCTATAACTATAAATGGTATCCAAATCATTCTGTAAATTTTATTGACCTTAGGTCCGAACAGATATTCTGCGCAACGTTCTCCATAATATGCCCAGCCCAGTATAGTTGAGAATGCAAACAGCAGTATTCCTATGGATACTATATATCCGCCTATTCCAGGAAGGCCTTCGTTAAATGCCATTGTAGTCAATGCTGCACCTGTTTCTCCGCTGTCCCATACTCCTGACAGCATGATAGATAATGCAGTAATAGTGCATATTACTATTGTGTCCATAAATACTTCAAATACTCCCCAGAGCCCCTGGCGTACGGGATGATCCGTAGTTGCCGCAGCATGGGCTATAGGAGCGCTTCCAAGACCAGCTTCGTTGGAGAATACTCCACGTGCAATACCTTTTGTCATAGCAAGCTTCACAGTTGAACCTGCAAAGCCTCCAACTGCAGCAGCAGGTGTAAATGCATTGCCAAAAATCAATCCAAAAGCTTCTCCAACGTGAGAGATATTCACTAATATTATTATTACACCGCCAACAATATAAAACGCCGCCATGAAGGGCACCAATAGTTCAGTAACCTGCCCTATTCTCTTTATGCCGCCGATTATTACTATTGCTGCTAAAACTGCTATTACAATGCCAGAAGCCAGTTTGGGTACCCCAAAGGTTACTTCGAGGGATGCTGCGACGGAGTTGGACTGAACCATATTGCCTATACCAAATGCTGCAAGAGCTCCAAAAGCAGCGAATATATATGCCAGCCACTTCCACTTTAACCCGTTTGTGATATAATACATGGGACCTCCGACGTAACGTCCGTCAGGAGTCTTTTCTCTGTAGTTAACAGCAAGTACAACTTCTCCATATTTAGTAGTCATGCCGAATATAGCAGAAAGCCACATCCAGAATACAGCTCCCGGCCCTCCGGTAGCTATAGCAGTAGCAACTCCGGCAACGTTTCCTGTTCCAACAGTTGCTGCCAACGCAGTTGCAACAGCCTGGAAGGCTGTTACTTCGCCTTCGCCCCTTTGTTCCTTAGAGAACATTTTCATCAACGTGCTTTTAAGAATATAACCCAGTTTGCCAATAGACATAAAATTAGTGCGAAAAGTGAGCCAAACACCAGTTCCTACCAATAGTACCAACATGTATGGGCCCCATACAAAGCCATTGATAATGCCGTTGATTTCCATTAACTTGTCCATGGAATACCTCCTCATTTTTTATTATACATAAAATATCCCCTCAATAAACAATGTGCTGCTATACTTTATAGAATTTGCAAAAGTTTTTTGAGCGATATTAAATGCCTCCATTTATAACTTTACATTACAATTCTACCAATAATTTTTATGATTTACAACATAGATTGCAGTATTATTAGAATATTTTAATAATTGTTTATTTTTTAACATTGTTTGCTTATTTATTTTTTATAAATATTTTTATTGTGTCAGTATGGATTTTGATACATATAATGTTATTAACATTGTGCTAGAGGTGTATTTTATGGCCTACGACATTAGAGAGCTATTTGCAAGACTGATTAAATGCGAAGCCGGCGGTGAAGGCGAAAATGGGATGAAAGCGGTAGCTACGGTCGTCATGAACAGAGTCAATGTGCCCAACGGCGAGTATCTCAGAACCGGCGAAGGTGATTTGAGAAGGATTCTCAATCAACCCGGCCAATTCGATTGCATGACCTCTGTTCTTGGCGGCATGCCTAATCCACAAACTATATGGGCAAATCCCCCGGAACAAATACATTACGATATCGCTGATTGGGCATTGGCAGGGAACAAAATCTTAGGAGCAGCTTGGAGCCTTTGGTACTTCAACCCTTTTCAGCCTATATGCCCCCAAATATTTCCATACAACGGAACCGGCAGCTTTTCTACCAGAATTGAACAGCATTGCTTCTACAACCCTACCCAATTATACTACCTTACCTGATTTGAAAGGAGTGCAAAAATGAGCTGTATGGATTATAGAGTTAACAATATACCTGTTATGCCTCTTCAGCAAATGGGAGGAGCCGGATATCCATATGGAACCTCTGGAAATCAAATGATGCAATACCAAACGCCTGCAATCTCTCAAGGCATGAGCCAGGCGCCGCAGATTCAACAGATGCCTTCAGTAGCACAAATGCCTTCAGTAGCTCAAATGCCAATGCAGGAAATGCTGCAGTCAGCAATCCCTCCTGTGATTATGGACACCCAATATACACAAGGATATTTAAAAACCCAAATAGGTTCCAAGGTCAAAGTGGAGTTCTTAATAGGCACTAACATGCTGGTTGATAGAGAGGGAACTTTAGTAGATGTCGGAATCAGTTATATAATTATCATTGAGACTGAAACAGATGACTTACTCTTATGCGATATTTACTCCATAAAGTTTGTAAGGTTTTATAGGTGATAAAACCTGCTTAAGGGGATGATTGATTGAAAGCATACTTGATTAGTTATGATATAAGCAGGAACAGTAAAAAAACATACAGCTTATATAAAGTAATAAAAGACTGCACCGATCAGGATAGTTGGGTACAGTGCTTCAATAATCTATGGATAATCAAGTCCAGTCAGGATATAAGCACAATATATGAGTCCATCAAAGAAGTTCTGGATAGCTATGATTGCTTCCTAGTGGTTGAAATCACGAATAACTGTGATGGATGGCTTGAAACAAATATCTGGGATTATATTGGCAACAGTATATTTAATAGGGATAAAATTAGCCCTGAGATTTAAAATTTCAGGGCTGATTTTTATATAGACATCTCATCATCATCCATAAATTGTGCATAATATAAATTAGCATATTCACCATTATTCTTTATCAATTGGCTATGGCTGCCTTTTTCAACAATGCCATTATCCGTAAGCACCAGAATGGTTTTTGCATTTCTTATAGTAGAAAGGCGATGAGCTATTACAAAGGTTGTTCTGTTTGCCGAAAGTTTTTCCAGAGAATCCTGAACTATTTTCTCGCTTTGATTATCCAGTGCAGAAGTAGCTTCATCCAAAATCAATACAGGAGGATTTTTTAAAAATACCCTGGCAATGCTTATCCTCTGCTTCTGCCCTCCCGACAGCTTGACTCCTCTTTCTCCTACATAAGTATCGTAACCATTTTCCAGCTCCATTATAAAATCATGGGCATTGGCTTGCTTTGCAGCTTCAATAACTTCTGATTCTGTAGCCTCCGGCTTGCCGTATCTGATATTTTCCATTACCGTACCTGCGAATAAATAAACATCCTGCTGTACGATCCCAATATTTTTCCTTAAGGATTTCAATTTAATATTTTTGACATCTATATCATCCAGTAATATTCGGCCTTCCGTTGCTTCATAAAATCTTGGTATGAGGCTGCAGATGGTGGATTTGCCGCCTCCTGAAGGCCCTACTAAAGCTACAGTCTCTCCAGGCTCTACATTCAGGTTGATATTCTCCAAAACATACTTGCCTGTGCTATACCTGAATGATACATCATCAAATGTAATTTTGCCTTTCACTTCATTTATTTCTATGCTATCTTCACTATCCAATATATCAGGTTCAGTGTCTAATATGTCCAAAAATCTTTCAAATCCTGTCATGCCTTTCTGGAATTGCTCAGTAAAGTTTATCAGTGCTCTTATGGGATTTAGCAAAGTGTTTATATATAGCAGAAAGGCAACCAGATCAGTGGGCTTTACACTGCCTGTCCGCATGAGAAGGGCGCCTGTTATGATTGTAATAACATATATTATCCCTTGAAACAAGGTTACGCCGCTAAAAAACTTGCCCATATAACCATAACTTTCTTCTTTTGTATGAAGAAATTCCAGGTTCCCCTTATTAAATTTGAATATTTCAATATTTTCATTTGAAAAGGATTTGACCACACGGACCCCAGAAATGCTGTCTTCAAGCTGAGAGTTTACATCAGCAATCTTCTGCCTGTTTCTCATGAAAACCGATCTCATCTTTTTATTATATATAAAAGCAAAATAAGCCATAGGAGGTATAAAGGCAAATACTATTAATGTCAGCCTCCAATCAACGCTGAGTAAAATCAGGAAAGAACCTATTATTTTAACTAAAGAAATAAATATTTCTTCAGGTCCATGATGAGCGAGCTCTGAAATATCAAATAAATCATTTACAATCCTTGACATGAGTTGACCGGTCTTGTTGTTATCATAAAATGAGAAGGATAGTTTTTGGAGATGATTAAATATGTCATTCCTCATATCATACTCCATTCTTGCTCCCATAATATGACCCCAAGCCGTTACAAAATAATTGCAGGCATATTGTACAAAATAAAGAACCAACATCAAAAGCCCGATCTTTATTATAAGACTTGCAGAGGCTCCGCCTCCCTTTGCGATGGCCTCATTCAATAAGAATCTTACTACTACCGGAAACAAAAGATCTACACCTGCTGCCGCAAAAGCACATAACATATCCATAAAAAATATTCTTTTATACGGACTATAATATTTTATAAACTTTTTTATTTTTCCCATACTCATACCCCCAATTCAGCAAATTAAATTAAAGCCTATCTTCAATAATATCCATTATATCACATCACTAATACCATTATTATGAAGTTTATCATTCTGCCTTATTTTTAAAAAATATTATTAAAAAATTTATAAATTCTCATACTAAAATTGATATATCTATTGCATTTTCAAAAGCAAGCATTTATAATAATATTATACCCCCTAGGGGTTATAGGTAATAATTATATGAGGTGAAAGTTATGAATATATCCATTTCGGAAAATGCTAGGCATCAGCTTATGGAAGGCGGCTCAAAAAATTATAGAATCATAGTCAAAGGCTATGGCTGAGCAGGCCCTGTATTTGGATTGGCTCCGGGAGAGCCTCAAGAAGGAGACGAAGTATTTTCGTCAGATGATATCAAGTTCTCAGTGGAAAAAGATATTTCAGATTTAGTGCCCGGTTTCCAAATAGATTACTATAAGGGCATATTCCAAAGAGGATACGTAGTTTATGCTGACGGTTCAAAAAGAAGCTGCTAATCTAAAGCAGCTTCTTTCCATACCAGTTTTTATGCGCCATAAACAGGCTCATTCTTCTCGTTATACACATTAATATCAGGTAACTTTGATTTTATTTATATTTTAAATTTGGATACTGCCTTTTGCAATTCTATAGCCCGGTTGGCAAGATTTTCAGCACTGCTCGCCACTTCATTGCTTCCAGAAGCAACCTTCTCAGACATCTCATTCACATTTTCTGCTGTTGCCAATATTTCTTCGCTTGAAGCAGACTGTTCTTCTGTAGCCGATGCTACCTCTTGAGCAAACTCATTTATATTGTTTATATCTTTTATTATGCTTTGTATTATAGTATTGGTTTCCTGAACCGAAGCATATATTTTTTCAAATGTGCCGCCTGCAGAATTTATATGTCCGGCACTTTCTTCTATCTTTACAGTATTGCTCTTAGTTTGCTCCACTGCATTTTGAATTACATCATCAACCTTATCGATAAGCTCTGCAATATTCTTAGTAGCTTTTGAAGAATCTTCAGCCAGTTTCCTGATTTCGTCAGCAACAACGGCAAAGCCTCTTCCTACATCCCCAGCTCTGGCGGCCTCTATAGCAGCATTTAGAGCAAGCAGATTAGTCTGCTGAGAAATATTTTCTATCAATTTTACTATATCCCTTATCTCAGTAGCAGACTTTCCTGCTTGAAGAACCGATTCCGACAGCTCGTTGATAGACTCATTTATTATGCTCATTTCACTTTGAATAGTGTTCATATCTTCTTTACCGCTTTGGGAGTTTTGTACCGCTTCATCAGCTTTATCCCTTGCTGTAGCACCGCTTAAAGAAACCTTGCTGACTATTTCTGCCAACTTGTTCGTGCTTTCGGCAACTTGCCCAATGGAGCGCGCCATTTCGTCCACTGTTTTTGTCAGCTCCGTCATCGAGCTGGATTGATTTTGAGCAGTGCTGGTCATTTCCTGAGTGATGGATGTGCTTTGCTCCGCCACTGCCCCAAGCTCTTCAGAAGCGAGTAAAACATTGGATATCATGCTTTTCATTGAGTTTTTCATTTCATTGATTCCTCTGCCTAACTCACCTATTTCATCCTTCAGGCTCATCGTCTTCTCAGGTATATTTGCAGTAAAGTCGCCATTTGCATATGACTTCACTGTTTTTGCAGCTTGTATTAATTCTTTTGTAACAAATCTTGATAATATAATAGCAATTAAAAATACTGCCAATATTATTAGCCCTACAAAGGCTATCATAATATTTTTAACATTAGCTGCCTGTTTCATAAGATCTGAAGAAGGAACGGAAACCAAGAATTTCCACCCAGGTGTGCTTGGAATGTCTTCATAAATCAAATAAAAATCCGCTCCATTGGGATCGGTATACAACTCGTTGCCATTTTGATTATTCAATATGCTTTCATATTTTTCATCCAGCCCTACGTATCCCAGTTCCCTCATATCTTTTATGTTTGTCTTCATAACATATTCCTGGTTCTCATGAGCTATTATCAGACCATTCCCATCTATGATCCATCCAAAACCGGAACCGCCCAAATTGATTTTTGATGAAATTTCACTTAAAAAATCTACGCCTACAACAATATTTACTAAGCCTACATTTTTACTATCATTTTTGACTGCGTAGGATATTACAGATATGGGCATAGGATGCACATCAGTCATAAAGGGTTGAGATACCAAATATTCTTGCCCTTCCAGAATAAGCTTCTTATATTGCTCTTGCTCTGAAATATTCAGATCCACATTTAATGTAGACCATCCTATTCCATCAGAATTGGCTACAGTCATGCTTCTGTGCCGGCCTTCCAGCACCATAGATTTTAAGAACGGCTTTATTCTTTCAAAATCCATAGATTTGACAATATCTGATTGGGAAACCATTTTCATCTGTTCCAGAAAGCCCCTCATCTCATTACCTACTTCATTAGCTTTGGCATTTACAATCTGCCTGCTTGATTCTATAGTAGACGACTTTATGACATCCATCACCTTAAAATTTAATAGGGTTCCAAGGCCAATCATCATAATCGTTAGTGTCAGTCCAAACCATAGAATAATTCTGGTACTAATGCTTCGTATTTTCAAAACTCTTCCTCCTTACATTGCGCTCATATTTATGGTGAATATTTCCACACTTAACTATTATATATAATAACCCTAAAATTCTACATAATTCAATAACATTCTTGCCGTATTTACACGATATGTAGAGGTGTCATAATTTGTCCCGCGAATTTTTGTTAACTATAACCAATTGACAATATTGTTATTTGATTTCATCCAATTATTAGATATAATTATAGTAAATAGCATTTTAGTTTAGGGGGACAAGCTATTATGCCTAAGAATGAACCTTGCTTTAACGACATTTCCGTATATAATGAGAAGCTTAGACAGGCTTACGATATAATTGAGAAAAGTTCCATAGTAGTCTTTGAATGGTCTATAGGCCCCGGTATTCCTGTAAAATATCTGACCGATAATATTTCAAATTATGGCTATAAAACGGAGGACTTTTACTCCGGCAAAATTGATTATTGGGATTTTGTCCATAAGGCCGATGTAGAATCAACAAAAATTGCAGTATATGAAAAAAGAGCTTCTGCTGCCAAAGAATTTAAGCATACATATAGAGTTGTCTGCAAGGACGGCGCAATCAGATGGGTGGAAGAGTGGACCCTTTGGGAGAGGGATTCGGATGGAAATCCCATTGCTGAAAAAGGCATAATCCGAGATATAACAGAGCAGGTAGAAACTGCAGAGAAACTTAAATTGAGTGAGGAAAGATACAGAAAACTTTTTGAAAATGCTTGTGCTCTTATTTGCACCTTTGACAACAACGGCAGATTTACTTCGATCAACAATGCCTGCGCCGGTATTACAGGCTACTCAAAATATGAGCTATTAAAAATGAATATACTCGATCTGTTGCTGCTATCAAAAGAAAATAAAAGGATTCTTACAAATGATCTCATAAATTTTGTACGTGAAATTCAAAACGACAGCATAGAATTAACAATTCTCACCAAGAACAAAGCTGAAGTGATTTTGGAGGGTCGGCTCCTGATAATAAATGACAGTGATTCTGATGCTGAAATTCAGGCAGTTTTTCAAGATGTGACCTTACGAAAAGAAGCAGAAAATAAAATCTTTCATTTAAGCTATCATGACAAGCTTACAGATCTATATAATAGGGCTTATTTCGATGAAACTCTGGAAAAAATGGATAAAACCGAAGAATATCCATATAGCCTTATAATTGGGGATATGAATGGACTTAAGAGCACCAATGATCTATTTGGGCATAAAGCCGGTGACAGGCTTATTCAGATGATGGCGGAGATACTCAGGGCATCCTGCAGAAAATCTGATGTGATATCAAGGATTGGCGGAGATGAATTTGCAGTAGTACTGCCTAAATGTTCAAGTAAAGAGGCCCGAAATATTTGCAACAGAATAAAAAAACTATGTCTGACATATGAGAATGACATGATTAAGCCGGATATAGCTCTGGGATTCGGCACAAAAGAAAACAATTCAAAATCCAATGATGATCTAATACTTGAAGCCGACAGAAAAATGTATTTAGATAAACCCTATGTTCGGAGCATCTGAAAATAACCCGATAAGTCTATCGGGTTATTTTCATTCTCTGCTAAAATCCACGAGCACGATCTCGCTTTCCAGAAACCTTGCCATAGCATAGATCGCATCCGATAGCCTGTTTACATATTTCATAAGGATCTCACCTAAGGGTTCTTCTCTATTAAGAGTTATTATTCTTCTTTCCGCCCGCCTGCATAGGGCTCTGGCCATATGCAGCGCCCCGCTGGCCTTGCTGCTGCCCGGAATTATGAATTGAGGGGTATTGTTGGTCCTGCTCATAAAGTCATCTATAAGCCTCTCCAAATCAAGCACTGCTTCCTCTGTCACCCTATGAGGAAATTTACTTGCGTCTTTTGTGGCCAGCTCTCCGGCTACATTAAAAAGTAATCTCTGAATCCTGTTAACTTCATTTACTACTTCTTCATCGTCTATAAAGTTTTTAGCAAATCCCAAGGAACAATTCAGTTCATCGATGGTACCGTAGCACTCTACCCTGATGCTGTCCTTATCAACCCTGGTGCTGTCATAAAGGCTGGTCTGACCTTTGTCGCCGGTTTTTGTATAAATCCTCATGCACATCCCCCTTTTATAAATAAATTGATCCAGTATGCCATTTGATTCCAATTGCTGATGCCGCAAAGCAACCTAAATGATGCTGGCACAACCAGTTAAATGAGCATTATTATTCTGCCATCAATTTAAGAGCCTCAATATCTTTTATAACTACCGATGATTTATAAAAATCCAGTACACCTTCATCTCTGAGCTTGCAAAGCTCTCTTGATAAGGCCGGCCTGGACACATTAAGAAAATCCGCCATTTCATTTCTATTTAAGGACATCATAAAAGACAAAGTTCCTATTTTATTATAATGATCGATCAATAAACTGCTGATTCTCCCCCTAATGCTTTTTATGCTCAGATAGTCTAATTTTTTATTAAGAAGCAAAGCCTTGTCTGATACAATTTTTAACATATTCATGATCAAAAACCTATGACCCCTGCAGAGCTTTGGGCATTCACCTAAAATTATATCTGATGACATAAACATCACTTGACTTGCTTCCTGGGCTATCACTGTAGCCGGCCATTTCTTCTGATCCGAAAAAGCAGCCATTTCCCCAAACATATCTCCAGATTTTACTACCGTTATTATCACTCTGTCTCCGATAGAATTCTCCTTTGTAATAGCTGCACTGCCGGATAATATGATGCCTAATCCTTCATATTCATCTCCGGCAATTTTTATAAATTCATTTTTATTATACTTTTCAACCTTAGGTTTGAGACACATAAGCATGGAACTTAATTCTTCAAGCTCTATTCCGCGGAATAATGAGCAGGCTGCAAGGGCGTTCAACCATTTATCATACATTTCGCAATGCCTCACTTTCGTATCTTTAGTTACCGAATTTATCATTTGATACTATTATACTTAATGCATATGAATATGTAAATGAAGGAGATAACTATTATGATCAGAAAGATAATAAAAATCGATGAAGAAAAATGCAATGGATGCGGTTTATGCATAAACGCTTGTCATGAAGGAGCTTTACAGCTTATAGACGGTAAAGCAAAATTGATTTCAGAATCCTATTGCGACGGGCTCGGCGCTTGTTTGCCCGAATGTCCTACGGGTGCAATTAATATTGAAGAAAGAGAAGCCGATGCTTTTGATGAAGAGGCAGTAAAAGTTAACATTGAAGCAAAGAAGAACCCTATTACTGAGACGTTAGCCTGCGGTTGCCCTGGCTCTCATGCAAGAGCTATCAAGAAGGCTGCACATAAGGAGCATTCAGCCGGATGCTGTGATCATAATTCAAGCGAACTGCATATGGAGTCTCAATTAAGACAGTGGCCGTGCCAAATAAAGCTTGTTCCTATAAATGCACCGTATTTTAATGATTCTCATCTGCTCATCGCTGCAGATTGCACTGCTTATGCTTATGCTAATATACACAGCGATTTTATGAAAAATAAAATCACGCTAATAGGATGCCCAAAATTGGATAATTCAAATTATGCAGAAAAGTTGGCAGAAATATTGAAGCATAATGAAATTAAAAGTGTAACCGTTCTTAGAATGGAAGTTCCCTGCTGCGGCGGTTTATCACACGCCGTAAAGGAAGCACTGCAGAAAAGCGGAAAAATGATACCCTGGAGAATAGTAGTCATTGGTACAGACGGTACAATAATCGAAGAATAAGGAGGTGATATGATGCTGGAAAGCAAACAAAGCTTTGCTATCACAGATGAAAAAACCATCGAAAGAATAGTAGATGACGAAAATGTCAACATCAACCATATGGTTCTGAATACCGGCGAGGGACTTCCGGAACATTATTCAAATTCAAATGTGTACATGATAGTTATAAGGGGTACTATTTCACTCCGGCTTGATGAGCAGGATACACATACTTATTTGAAGGGAAGCATAATAAATATTCCATACAATGTAAAAATGAATGTATTTAACGATCATAAAGAAACTTTGGAGTTCTTTGTAGTAAAAGCACCATGTCCAAAAAACTATAATAAAATTAGGGGGTAATATTTAATGAGTAACATGTTCTGTTTTCAGTGTGAGCAAACTGCAGGGGGCAAGGGCTGCACAAAAATAGGTGTATGCGGCAAGCAGCCTGAGGTTTCAAACAAGCAGGATGACTTGATATGCGCATTAGCAGGTCTTGCCAGAGCTTATCATGGCAAGGCTCCTTCAAAAAATGCTGTTGGGTTGATGCTTAAGGGCCTGTTTACCACAATCACAAATGTAAGCTTCAATACCGTTACTATCGAAAAGCTGATCGATGAGGTAAGAAAAGAAAAGGAAAGTGCCGGAAATGCCCAGGACTTCCCAATAGAGAACCTCTGGTCCGCAGACTCCGATATAATGTCGCTCCGATCAACTTTGCTTCTGGGTCTAAAGGGTATGGCGGCATATGCTTATCATGCTTATGTATTGGGCAAGCAAAATGAAGAGGTAAACAATTGGTTCTTTAAAGGCATGTATGCCTTCGGCGAGGATCATAGCATTGAAGAATGGCTGAGCTTGCTCATGGAATTTGGAATGATCAATCTTAAATGCATGGAGCTGCTGGATGAAGCTAATACCTCAGCCTACGGAACTCCTGTTCCGGCCAAAGTGACTACAATAATTGAAAAAGGTCCCTTCATAGTTGTTTCGGGTCATGATTTGCTGGATCTTAAGCAATTGCTTGAACAAACAGAAGGCAAAGGAATAAACATATATACTCACGGTGAGATGCTTCCTGCGCACGGATATCCTGAGCTGAAAAAACACCCTCATTTAAAAGGTAATTTCGGAACAGCCTGGCAGAATCAGCAAAAGGAATTCGATAATGTTCCCGGCGCTTTCTTATTCACAACTAATTGTTTGATGCCTCCTAAGCCTTCCTATATGGACAGAGTCTTTACAACCGAAGTTGTATCTTACCCGGGACTTGTTCATATAGATGAAGCAAACGGCAAAAAAGACTTTACCCCAGTTATCGAAAAAGCAATGGAACTTGGAGGGTGGAAAGAGGATAAGGTTCTCACCGGCATAAACGGCGGCACCGAATTGATGACAGGCTTTGGTCATGGCACAGTGCTTGGTGTTGCAGACAAAGTCATAGACGCAGTAAAATCAGGAGCCATAAGGCATTTCTTCTTGGTCGGAGGATGCGACGGGGCAAAGCCCGGAAGAAATTATTATACGGAATTTGTCGAGAAAAGCCCTAAGGATACGGTTATATTGACATTGGCTTGCGGAAAATTCCGTTTCAATGACCTGAACATCGGCGAAATAGGGGGGCTACCAAGGATAATGGACATGGGTCAATGCAATGATGCATACTCTGCCATAAAGGTTGCTGTCGCTTTGTCTCAAGCATTTAAATGCAGTGTGAATGAATTGCCTTTAACCTTAGTGCTCTCATGGTATGAGCAAAAAGCCGTTTGCATATTGCTCACCCTACTGGCATTAGGTATAAAAAATATTTATATAGGCCCTTCTATACCTGCATTCTTCTCCCAGAATGTACTGAATGTGCTTGTTGAGAAGTTTAATATTACACCCATCACTACACCTGAAGAGGACTTGAAAAAAATATTAGGATAATTCATAAGCAATAGCTCAAAAGTTCAGCCGATTTTTAATGTTTTTCTACTAATCATCAGTATCCATTGCCATTTCACTCCAGTTATCTTATAATTAAAGAGTAGTTGATTAAAGTACAAGTATTATAAAAGAGGTGGTAAAATGGATATAAAAGGAACAAAAACAGAAAAGAATTTATGGGAAGCCTATGCCGGTGAGTCCATGGCAAGAAATAAGTATAGCTACTTCGCTTCCGCTGCAAAAAAGGAAGGCTATGAACAGATAGCTGCCATTTTTCAGGAAACATCAGATAATGAAAAAGAACATGCTAAAATCTGGTTTAAACTTCTCAATGGTATAGGAAATACATCAGAAAACCTTAAGCACGCTGCAGAAGGCGAAAATTACGAGTGGACATCTATGTACAAAGGATTTGCTGAAGAAGCAAGAGCAGAAGGCTTCACAAGCATTGCGAACCTTTTTGAAATGGTCGCTGATGTTGAGAAAGAGCATGAGGAAAGATATCTGGCGCTATTAAAGAATGTAGAAGAAAATACTGTATTTGTGAAAGACGGCAAGGTCTATTGGAAATGCAGGAACTGCGGTCATATCCATGTAGGAGAAAAAGCCCCGGAAGTTTGCCCTGTATGCTCTCATCCAAAAGCACACTTTGAAATATTGGCAAAAAATTGGTAATAAAATTATAGGGTGAGCCATGGCTCACCCTATAATTTTATGTGACAATAGCCGCCCGGATTTTTCTTCAAATATTTTTGATGGTATTCCTCCGCATCATAAAAACATTTGAGAGGTTCCACTTCTGTAACTATCGGCTCAGGATATTTTTTCTGCTCCTCTTCAAGACTTTTCTTGATTATCGGAATATCTTCAGCATTAATGTAGTAAATCCCTGTTCTATATTGAGTTCCTTCGTCAGGGCCCTGGCGGTTCAATATTGTGGGATCTATGACTCTCCAGAATCTTTTCAGCAGCTCTTCCAAAGAGATCTGCACTTCATCATATCTTATATAACATGCTTCAGCGTGTCCGGTCTCTCCGGTTTTTACTTCCGAATATGAAGGATCTTCGGTATTTCCGTTAGCATAGCCAACCTTTGTCTCTATAACGCCTCTGATTCTTGACATATATTCTTCCATTCCCCAGAAGCACCCGCCTGCGAGTACAATTTCTTTCATATGCATACCTCCAAACATTTTTATCATTATATAGGACGCAATGACTAAAGCTGCTATTTCAAGCTGATTCGACTTGCCTGCTGCACCTCAACAGCAATATCTCTGCTTTAATATATTATAATCCTCGTATGATTTTTATAACAGCCGCAATAGAGGCGATATCTCTTCAAAATAATATATGAAGAGCCTATGAAGCGATCTTGTCATAGACACATACAGCAGCTTTATATCCATCTCTTCCATTCCATAGTTATCCCTGCTTCCGTTAGCTATGAAGACCACATCAAATTCCAGACCCTTAGAGAGGTAAGAAGGCAGTATCACGATTTCGCTGTTATATTCTTTTTCTTTTCCTGTTATAAGCTTTGGCTTATATTTAGAGGCCTTTAAATAAGAATATGCTTCCTCGCTCTCATCTATAGTCTTACATATTACTGCCACAGATTTGTAGGATTCGGGCTCCAGTGCATCCAGGTCTCTTTCAATCTGAGCGCATATCTCCCTTAGATTACCCTTCTGCATCACACGTACAGGAGCTCCATGCCTTATTACCGGTTTCCCCACAGGAAAATTCCTATGCTTGATATTGCTCAGCACGGCATTTGCCGCATTCATAATCTCTACAGTGGTTCTGTAACTTTGTTCGAGCACAAGCAGTTCACAATACCTGCCCTCAAAGACCTTATCCTTTATATCTCCCCAATCTCCGGTGCCTCTATAGGAGTGTATGCCCTGAGCCAAGTCTCCCAATATGGTAAAGGAGGAATCCTTTATTATTTTCCGGATGACTAATATTTGAAATGGGCTGAAGTCCTGGGCTTCATCTATTACGATATGCCTTACGGGTATTTTCTCATCTATGCCATGTATTTTGTACTTCATGTAAATTATAGGAGCCAGATCTTCAATTTCAATATGTCCTGCCCTGAAGGCCTGCATAGAATGTCTGATCATAAAATCGATCAGCTCTGATGAAATATTTTCAATGGATAGCTCAGGTCTTGCCATGTAATTCTGCAAGAAATCCTTATAGTACTCGAAGGGGTTCAATTTAGATATTTTCTTTATATAATCCGAAACAGCTTTTTTTGAATGGGTTTCAATTTTATTTACCAGATCATTCTTATTATCAATTATATCGATAATAATACTTTGCCTGTCCGCCGATTCCTCCATCATATCTTTTATTCTGTTTATTTCTCTGACACAAGCCTCCTCCAAGCTTTCTATTATAGCTTCTTTCCGGGCTTTCATCCTGTTTGCCATATGCTTTTTAAGTTCGTCTATCCTTTTCACAATGGGTAATTTGCTGTATTCATTCAAGAAAAGGTTATTTAACTCATCATACTTAAATATAGTTATAGAATTCAGCTTGAAATCCTCCTGGGGAATGAAAGCCTTTTCCACAGTTTGAATGTAATCATCAATGATTTCCTTAAAAAGCATAGAGCATTTGAGCTGCGATTCCATCTTCATCAGCTTGTTTCTTGCCGATTGGCTCTTATCCTTGTTCTCATTGACAAATATATTAATTTTTTCATATCCATCCGCTATCTTTAATTTCAAGCCGATAATTTGAAGAGCAAAATCTTCAAAGGTAGTCTGGCGGGCTTTCTCTACCCCCAGTTCCGGCAGAACCTCCGATATATAATTCAGGAAAAGCCGGTTAGGTGCAATGATCATAAAATTCTCGGGCTTAAATTGCTTTTCGTAGGTATAAATAAGATATGCTATTCTGTGGAGTGCAATGGTGGTCTTCCCGCTTCCTGCAGCCCCCTGCACTATTAAAGGAGTCCACATATCGGCTCTGATTATCTTGTTTTGCTCGGCCTGAATCGTACTGACAATGTCCTTCAGCCTATTATCTGCATTAGCGCCTAGAGAAGCCTGCAATATTTCGTCATTGGTAGTTATATCAATATCATATATTTCTTTCAGGCTGCTCCAGTCTATCACATACTGCCTTTTTAGAAGGAGTTCTCCTTTTATGATGCCATCAGGACATGAGTATTCTGAATCGCCAAGCCTTGATTCATAATACAGATTTGCAATGGGAGCACGCCAATCCGTAATTATTAGCTCCATTGTATCCTCATCTATCAAAGCCATTTTGCCGATATAATATTTTTCTCCCGAATCGTTTTCCTCCTCTTTAAAATCAATACAGGCAAAATAGGGTTTCCTTTTTGCCTGTGTCAGATTTACCAATTTTAACTCTGCTCTATCCTGGAGCATTGTATTGATCATGAGATCTATATACTGCTGACTGCTGTCAGAGTTGAAATGCTTCTTGCCCTTTGCCACTTGTTCATCTATATTGCTTTTGCGAGCTATAAAGGCATTCAGGCTTTTATCCACATGCTTTAAAGTATATTCTAGCCTGGCCTTCTCCTCGCCATAAGCAGGATGATTTTCAGCAGACATTAAGTCACCTCCTTAGAATAGAGTTGTCGGTGTTCAGCAAAGCTGAACCCATTGATTTTACTTGATTTATAGTAACTGGAAACAAGTAACTTCACCTCACATGCTCCAAACCTGCTAAAATAGGGGTTTAGGAAGGGGGATGAGGTCATTTGTTACCACCAAATCAAAGCCATTTAGCTTATAGATTAAATCTCTATCAGAACGTTAAACAAACTGATAGTATTGCAAAAATTCTTTCACATATTGATCTTTCTTGTGTCTATGACCTTTGTAAACGTTTTTACTCCAGCAATCCATGGGGACGTATCGCAAATTATCTTCCTCAAGATGCTTTAAGGTCACTATTAGTGATGTATCTTGCAGGTTTTACATCCATTAACAAATGGGTCAAAGAACTAAAAGATACACCCCGGTATGCTTACCTATCCGGATTTACCCCTGAGAAAACGCCCTCAAAAGCCTATTTCTCTTGGTTTATGTCTAACCTGTTTGGAGAGGATTTTGACATAAATGATATCATGACTCAGGGTACGTTGCTTAAGAAGATATTTGAACTTGTATTCGTCAATAAATCCATTGCGCTTGGTATTATTGATCCCCATGATAAAGTGATTTTTGATGGTTGCAAGGTCAAGACTTTCTGTAAGCAGAAGTATGTTCCGGAAAAGTACTGTAGGTGCTCCAGCAATAGCATTAAGCCTTTTAAATGTTCTATGTGTAAAGACCCAGAAGCCACCAAAGGATATGACCATAACCTTGACCGATATTTAATAGGCTATGGACTACATTTTGCAGCAACCCCTATAGTTGATAATCAATCCAAATGTTTACCGCTTACTTTTTTTGTTGCAGGAGCCGATGTCCATGATTCCAAAGTAGCTTCACATCTTTTAATGTACCTTTATCACGATATGAAAGTGGATTTTAACCATGTCATCCTGGATTCAGGCTATGATGCATACTACATTTACTGGTGGATCTCTTTGCTGGGTGGTAAGCCGATTATCGCGATCAACCCAAGAAACTCGCAAACTCCTACACAAGAGAATAAATACGGGTTACCTGTTTGTTCTGCCGGTCATGTTTACTATTACTGGGGAATTGATAGAAAGAAGCGTAGATACAAGTGGCGATGCCCTTTGAAAGCATCAAAGAAATTAGCTAAGAAGCTTAAGTGTGATAAACCTTGTTGTGATTCCAACTATGGCAAGACAGTCTATACTCACATTGAAGATGACATCCGCTGGTTTACACAAGTCCCTAGAGGCTCGCAACTCTGGAAAGACCTATACTCAAGAAGAGCACGCATCGAATCTGTGATCGGCGATACGGTCCTCAATAACGGATTAAAGTCCCCATTATTCCGGGGTACAAAAAACTTCTTCGTGAGGACTGCCTTGGTATGCATGACCCAACATGCAAAAGCCATAGCTGAAGTCCTTGAGAGTATAGATTACCAGAAAAATGCCGCTTAATCCATAGGAAATTTAATCCTTTACTCCTATGTTTAGCTAAGCTCTGCCATTTTACAATGGTAAACTCTTCCTATCAACTGCACCTTTTTTAATTTTCAATGATCAGTCCTTTTGTTATTGCTTTACTGTTAATTACTGTTACTTTTTGGTGTCCGTAACCAATTTATTTCACTTTACTGAACACCTACATAGAGTTCAGAACTAAGAACTCAGGGTGAATGTATTCCTTTTGGGTCTTATTAGTTTTGTTAGTTCAGTGATTTATGTTTCATTCTATTGCAATAACTCTAATTTATATACCAAGCCTTATGCTGCCGCGCGCAATACTTGGTATGCCGATTTTCCTTGCAGCAAAAAAGGTGCCGTGACAGTCAGAGCCTCCGGTTATAAAGAGATTGTTAGCCTGGCAAAATTTACTGCAATGCTTTGTTATATCGGGGTTATTCTCAGGATGGTAGCATTCTATGCCCATTATGCCCTCATCCAGCATGCCATGCAATATGTCTTTAAAATTAAAGCGATAAAAGGGTGCGCCCGGATGAGCCAACACAGCTATACCGCCTGCGTTTTTTATCACAGAAATAACTTCTTTGGGATCAGGAAACTTCATTTTTTCAAATGGATTTCCCCAGCCGTCGAAAAGGGGGAAGAAATCTTTTGTATTACTGCAGATCTTCTTGTCTATCAAATAGTTTAAAGCTTTCCATCCGCCCCGCTTCGGATTATTCTGATAACGGCCGTAATCCGACAGGCTCACGTCAAGGCCTTTCTCATAGAGGAATTTTATGCTTTCCTCATCTTTTTCTTCCATAAAATCTCTATTCCGGGATATCAGCTTTAGCAAGCCGTCGTCAAGTATATCTATGCCATACCCAAGTATATGAAGATTAGCTTTATTAAAGGAAGTATCAATTTCTACACCCGGTATAAAGGCTAAGCCTGCCTTTGCCGCAAGCTCAGCCGCTGTCTCTACATTTTCTACTGAATTATGATCCGTAATAGCAAACATGCTTATATTATTCTTAATTATTTCAGCAACGGCTTCATCAGCGGTCCACGTCCCGTCTGAAGCTGAAGTATGAATGTGCAAGTCTATCTTATCATTGTTCAAGATATTATCCTCCATTCAAAAATAGTAAAAATCTTTCATAGCAAGTGAAAGATTTCAATAGCTATTATACTACGAAGCTTTATCCTGCACAATATGTATTATATGCAATTTTTCCCTTCTAAAAGCGCATAACAAATTAGAGCACCGCCTCTTCAATCATTTTTATAACCGCTTGGCACAGTTGAAAATAAATGCATGGACGGAAACAGCGGCTTTATATGATCAGGATAACTATAGCTTGTTGAAATTTACTATATAATGCTCAATAAGTCATATTATGAATATTATATATCTTCTTCAATATATTACAGGTTTAATTATATGCTTCTGTCTTATATAATTACAAAAAAGCCTAGTCCACCTTTTGTGGAGCGGAGGAACTAACTCTGGGGTGAATAAACGGGCTCTTAAAGGCCGTTTAAGGGAAGCTCTCAACCTAATCCGTCAACTAACTTCGCAGGCTGATGAGAGGAGAATATTGATGCAAGGAAGATATTCGAAGCTGTGCTTCACAGTCTTCGCAATGGTATTAGTCATTTTTTTGTCCGCTAATATTGTACAAGCTGATTATGGCTATACTACACTGAAAATGGGCATGAGGGGCTCTGATGTGAGCACGCTTCAGACCAAGCTCAAAGGTTTAGGATATTTCAATAATAATGTTACAGGCTATTTTGGAAGTATAACAAAAAATTCAGTCATCAGATTTCAGAAAGCAAATGGTTTATATGCTGACGGAATAGTAGGCAAAAATACTTACAGGGCATTGAACAACAGCTCGTCAGCTGCCTTAAGCTCCAGAGGAACGGTTGAGAGAACAAGCGGGAGCAATATCGTGGCGGCAGCAAAATCTTATATGGGAGTGCCCTATGTATGGGGCGGAACTTCTCCAAGCGGTTTTGACTGTTCCGGTTTTGTCCACTATGTCTATGGTAAATATGGAATCTGGCTTCCAAGGACTACAGAATCTTTATATCCCACCGGAACCTATATAACCAAAGCTAATCTCAGAGCAGGAGATCTTGTATTCTTTACAACTTATGCTCCGGGTGCATCCCATGTGGGGATATATATAGGCAACGGCGACTTTATCCATGCCAGCAGTTCAAAAGGCGTAACTATTAGCAAT
Source organism: Lutispora sp. QWL-02 (assembly GCF_058315355.1). Classification (NCBI taxonomy): domain Bacteria; kingdom Bacillati; phylum Bacillota; class Clostridia; order Lutisporales; family Lutisporaceae; genus Lutispora; species Lutispora sp. QWL-02. The sequence continues at coordinate 2,342,536 of NZ_CM177762.1, read as the reverse complement.
TTAAGCAACAGCTATTATGCACAAAGATATTTCGGTGCAAAAAGAGTGATGTAGCCTATATTTCATTCTCGTAATATTCGCCTTGCTCCATGATACGTCGCAATTTCTCCATATCACGAGTCAAGGAAAGAGCCAGCATAAGCTTTATTCTGGCTTTCTGGCCCGGAAGATTTCCGCCTAGGATTATTCCCATATTTCTCAGTTGCTTACCGCCTCCTTCATAACCATAGGTATCCAATACTCTTCCGGTAGGACATCTCGATACCATTACTACAAAAACTCCATTATCTATGGCATATTTTATGCCCTCAATCATTTTAGGAGGCACATTTCCTCTCCCCAGGGCCTCAAGCACAATGCCTTTGGCACCTGTATCCACTGAGTATTTTATAAATTTTGAATCCATACCCGCAGCACATTTTATCAGATCCACATCGGTCTCAATTCCATCTGTAGGTATGTACTGTCTGTTTATTACATCTCTATGGAATATTACCCTGTCGTTATCTACAACCCCCAGAGCCCCGAATTCCAAAGACTTGAAAGTATCCAAGCTCAATGTGTTCGTCTTGGTAACTTCTCCGGCTGCATTTACTGTATTGTTCATTACCACCAGTACACCCTTATTTTTTGAGTACGGTGAAATCGCTGTACATACGGCGGCTGCCAGATTGCTGGGTCCGTCATAGCCCAATTCAGAACTGTTTCTCATAGCGCCGGCAACGACTATGGGCTTCTCACAGTTTATGGATAGATCCAGAAGATAAGCAGTTTCTTCCAATGTATCCGTCCCATGGGTAATTATTACTCCGCAAATATCATCTCTGCTGATGGTTTTCAAAACCAGGCTGCGTAACTCCATCATTTTTAATGGGCCTATATGAGGTCCCGGCAGCTTGCCGAAATCTATGGATTCGATTTCAGCAAATTTATCGATATTCGTCACCAAAGACATGATCTCATCATTTGACAAAGATGGTATAGCGGCACCTATCCGAGGGTCCACCGTCATTGATATAGTTCCACCTGTGAATATTATGGCTACCCTAGGCTTTTTCATTGCATAACCCCCAAAATCAATTTTTATATAATGCTTACATATGGATTATCTTTAATGTAAAACCTCCAAGGAAAATCTCTTGCCTCTTCGGCATAATCAATGCCTATCCTCTTTGCTTTTACAATCTCAAAACTATCCTCCTGCGCCTGATTTTCACATATAAAAAGTCTATCACCCGTCAAATCTTCTCCATTTAATTCCTTGGTTATATTAAAAGCTTTGCAGAGCTTTCCCGGCCCATTGGTCAAATTCTTAACTTGGCTCTTCTTCAGCTCTTCAACAGCTTTCCCATACCTGTAATTTGCCATATGTTCCAAGCCTTTTACAGGCTCTGCGGCCCTGATAAGTACAGCCTGGGCAATTTCTTTTTCTGCAGCTACAACATTTAAGCAATAATGCATGCCGTATATGAAATACACATAAGCATGCCCCTCTTCACCATACATGACTTCTGTCCTGGCCGTTCTTCTGCCCTTATAGCTGTGAGCCGCCTTATCGTCATAGCCCATATATGCTTCAACCTCTGCAATCCTTCCTATAAGCTTCTCATTCTTGACTATATGCACTAAATATTTGCCAAGAAGCTGCTTTGATAGATCAACAGCATTTTCCCTGTAGAAACTCCCATTAAGCTTTACCAACTCCAATTTACCTGCTGAATCAAAATGCACCTAACCGACCTCCGATTTATGTTCTTCGTCTTTCTTCGCTGATTCCTTAGTTACAGCGATGCTCCTCAAAGTAACAGATATTATGACGATCGCTCCTCCTAAAATTGCATATGGACTTGGTTTTTCGCCTGCAAATAAAAATACCCAAATAGGATTCAATAAAGGTTCAAGGACGGTTATCAATATTGCCTCCAATGCCGACAGATGCTTCATAGCCAATGCATATAAAATATAGGCAAAGCCAAGCTGAAATATACCCAATAATATGATGCCTAATATGCTTTGCATATCAGGTATCTTCCCTATCATAAAGGGAATTGCAACAATGAAGGTGAGCACATTTCCTATAAAAGTGGTTTCAACAGGAGATCCATCCTTTTGAAGCCTTAGAGCAATTGTCACGCAAGCAAGAAAAAAACCGCTTATGACAGCAAGCAAATTACCCAGCATGCTTCCTGAGCCCACATTATCTATAAAGAAAAGCAGCATGCCTGCAGCCACTGCGGCAATAGACAAATAATCGTACCATTTTATTTTTTCGTTAAGAATCCAGACACCTAATATTGCAACAAAAATTGGAGCTGTAAACTGCAGCAGTATTGCATTAGCTGCTGTTGTAAGCTTGTTTGCGGTTACAAATAGAATTACAGTGGATGCATAGGCTACGGCTCCTCCTAATTGAGCTTTTGACCATGTAAACATAGGCTTTCTAAGATATAGCCAAACCACAATAGAAGAAATGAAGCTCCTGGCCCCCGCTATTGCTATAGGATTCCAGTCTACAAGCTTGATAAGGATTCCGCCGGTGCTCCAAAGTATTGAAGCCAGTATAAGAAAAACTATTGATTTATAACGTTGATCTTTAAATATTCCTGTATTCATTTCTTCACTCCACATCAATTTATAACTTAGTATTATAACATCATTCTTATTCTACCTTTTATAAAAAAATCCTTTGAATATATCAATAAAGATATAAAATATATTGTTCAAGCTTTAACATAAAAACAGAGTTGTTAACCCCAACTCTGTTTTTTACTCTATACTTCAGGTTATAGATTTGATTTCCATAGGCCGTGAAGATTGCAGTATTCGTAAACATCTACGCTGTCTTTATCACAGAATACAGCTTTGGGTTCCTGCCCCGGATTTAAATGAATCCTTTCAATTCCGTTATCAGATACAACAGCAATCCATTCAATGAAGTGCTCAGGTATCATAGGATGCGGTACAGACCCAACCTCTACTACTATTTTGCCATCCTTCCTGGAGGCAGCCGGTACATGCTTTTCCTGAGAAGCATCAGTAGTGTTTGCAACCAGCTTTGTCATCGGTTTGCCGCAGCATACGAGCTCCCCTCCGCCGTTTTTTATAAGCTCTACAATATTCCCGCATACACTGCAGCGGTAAAAAGTTACTTTTTCTTTCATGTTATACCCACCTCTCAAATAATTATTTCTTTGTAAAGTATGGCTATCAATAATAATTATAAATAATATACCATTCTATGTCAAATCAAAACGCTTATGACCGCTCCAAGTCCTAATGCGATGGCCAAAGCCCCGTTAATGATAATAAAGTTCTTGACTGCCAGCACAAAGGTATCTTTTTTGCTCTGATGTTCATAAAAAAGCTTAATATGCTCGCTGACCAGGAAATAAGTTGCAAGAAGCAAAATACAAAAATATGGAATTGCCTTCAATACAATTAAAATCAAAAGTATCAAATATGCAAAATGATACGATGCTATGAAAACCTTCAATGCCTTTTCTTTTCCTATATATACGGGCAAAGTATATCTGCCGTTTTGAATATCATCTTCTATATCGCATATGTTATTGGCCAGCATTATGTCACCGATTCCTATAACTGAGGGCAATGACAGCAGGATTATATAAAACAATTCCGCAATGTTAACCCTGAGATTCAAGATGCCTCCGCTGATTCCTAATGTTATAATGCCCCGGTCAAGCACATGAATATATATGGCCAATACAGGTATAAAGAAACCCATAACCCCGCCCGAAAATATCTCTCCGAAGGGAGTGCGGGATATAGGCACCGGACCATAGGAATAAGCTATACCTATTATAAAAGACATTCCGCCAATGAGAAGCACAATGATATTGGTGTTTAAATACAGCAAAAATCCAAATGCTGCAGCTATGGCCAATAATATAAAAATCGTTGCCCTTACGCTTCTTTCGCTCAAATTATATCTGACAATAGCATTATGGCTTTCGTACCCATAGCCATATTTCACATTTGCTTTTTTATAGTCCTGATAATTATTGATTGCAGTAGTGGCCATATCTATACATAATAATGAAACAAACATCAATAGAAAATTTCTTAATATAAAGCTATCATATCTATATATTGCATAAAAAGTTCCTATTAAAAAAGGGATGATGCTCGCTGCCTTGGTTTGTATCTCGACCAGCTTCAAAAAACTGTTTATGGTCATATGCGACTCTCCTATTTTGCTCATATATCATTTGTTGTTCCCGATGAACCAATCTATCAATTTTCGCGAAATACTTATGCTTCCGGGGATTTGAGGCATATCACCTACCTCAAACCAATCAGCGTGCTGTATCTCATTTTCCTGCAGCACAATTTTGCCTTTATCATATTCTGCCGTAAAGCCAATCATCAAAGAATTGGGGAATGGCCATGGCTGACTGCCAAAGTACTCAATATTCTTAATTTCAATGCCGACCTCTTCCCTAACCTCTCTTCTTACACATTCCTCCAGGGATTCTCCTGCCTCAACAAAGCCTGCCAATACGCTGTAAAAACCGGTAATTGAATTTTTATTCTTAGCCAAAAGGATTTTATTATCTTTTACTATGGCTACAATGATAGCAGGGGATAGCCTCGGATAAAAAAAGAGCCCGCAGCGTGGGCATATCTTGGCATGCTCATCAATTTTATCCACAGTCTTTTCCCCGCATTTTCCGCAAAACCTATGCTTTTCATCCCAATTTACTATTTGAACAGCACGACCTGCTATCTGAAAGAAAACATCTCCTATTTCAGAATATGCTTGCCTGAGATTAAAGGCTTCCATGCCCCTAGGAATAGTCTTTTCTTCAGGCAGCCTTGATGCATAGCAGGGATTATTATCTATACTGCCTATATAAAAGCTTTTTCCAGCTAAATCTTCGGCGAAAACATCCATGGAATCCGGAATCTTATAAGCCTCGTCAGTCTTTTTTAATAATATTTTATCCTTATGAAACAAAAACCAAAAATAGGGCTCTCTATCATCAGCCGAGGGTAAACTGCCCAGATTAAAATCATCTATAAACAATTCCATATTCCTCTCTCTTGCTATACATTAAACCTGAAATTGATGATATCTCCGTCTTCCACGATATATTCCTTGCCTTCCAGGGTAGCCAGGCCCTTTTCCTTAACCTTCTGCATGGAACCAAGTTCCTTCAAATTGCTGAACTTGCACACCTCTGCCCTTATAAAGCCCTTTTCTATATCGGAATGAATCTTGCCGGCTGCCTTTCGCGCTGAAGTGCCCTTATTTATCGTCCATGCCCTCACTTCATCGTTTCCCGCAGTAAGGAAGGAAATCAACCCAAGATACTCATAGGCGGTCCTGGAAAGCTTATCAACCCCGGATTCAGTTATTCCCAGATCCTCCAAAAACATCTCCCTGTCTTCAGGATCCAATTTGGCTATCTCCAGCTCCGACTTTATACATAATTGAATAAGAGGCGTATCAACATTTTTAGAGTGCTCCATAAGAGCTTCCTTAGAAGGATAATCGTCAGCCCTGAGCTGGTCTTCATCCACATTGACAACTAAAATCATAGGCTTTTCAGATAAGAAGCCAAAGGTTTTAAGATGATCCTTCTCCTCATCGCTTAGATTCAGATTGTGTATCAAAAGCCCATTTTCAAGACCTTCCTTACACTTTTTAAGCACTTCCAGTTCAGCCAGATTTTCTTTTGTGACCTTTTTAGAGGTTTGTATTCTTTCTATTCTATTATCTATCACTCCCAAATCGGCAAAAAGCAGCTCCATATTTATGGTTTCTATGTCCCTCATGGGATCGATGCTGCCTTCGACATGAATAACATCGTCAGATTTAAAAGCCCTGATTATATGTATCAAAGCATCGGTTTTTCTTATGTTATCCAAAAATTGATTGCCTACTCCTTTGCCTGTGGAAGAGCCGCTCACCAGGCCAGGGACATCGATAACCTCAATGGTTGCATATGTCGTTTTCTTGGGTTCATACATTTGACTGAGGAAGTCAATCCTTTCATCCGGTATCTTCGCTATGCCGAGGTTTGCATCGACCTTGCCCGTTGAGAAGCCTGCTACTTCCTGATCTGATCCCGTCAACAGATTAAACAAAGTAGTTTTGCCGACAGACGGCAGTCCTATCAATCCAATTTTCATTATAATACGCAGGGATTACTATATTAAATAACCCTGCTTTTCAACTCCTTTTCTAAGATATACAATTGTATTGTATCATAAAATTCTTATTCTTTGCATCATGTTTATAGACCGCATTGCCTTTCAAGCTTTGCAAGTTCAACTGCAAGCTGAGACCCAACCATCGCATTATTATATATGAGAGCAATATTGGATTCCAGGCTCTCTCCGCCTGTGATCTCTTTTACCTTTGCAAGTAGGAATGGAGTGGATTCCTTTCCTTTTATACCTTTTTGCTCCGCTTCTGCAACAGCATTTCCGATAGCCTTTGTAATCATATCATAGTCCATCTCATATTTTTTCGGTATAGGATTGGCTATGACTATCCCACCGTTAAGGCCCAGATCCCATTTTGCCTTAAGAATATCAGCAAGCTTCTTTACTGAGTCTACTCTATAGTCAACCTTATAACCGCTTCTCCTCGTATAAAAAGCCGGCATCTCACCCGTACCAAAGCCTATTACAGGCACTCCCTGAGTCTCTAAATACTCAAGTGTCAAGCCTATATCAAGTATTGATTTTGCTCCCGCACATACCACGGCCACATTGGTGCGGGCAAGCTCCTGAAGATCCGCTGAAATATCAAAGGTTTCCTGGGCTCCCCTATGTACTCCGCCTATCCCGCCTGTTGCAAAGACCTTGATACCTGCCAGTGCTGCGATAATCATAGTAGATGCTACTGTGGTAGCTCCATCAAGCTTTTCAGAAACTATAAAGGGCATATCCCTTCTGGAGGTTTTCACAACATTCTTTGCCTTTCCCAGATATTCTATTTCCTCCTCCGTCAAGCCGACCTTCAGCTTTCCCTGAAGAATTGCAATGGTAGCAGGTACTGCTCCATTTTCTTTCACGATTTTTTCCACATTGAGTGCAGTCTCCACATTTTGCGGATATGGCATTCCATGAGATATGATGGTTGATTCCAAGGCAATAACAGCCTTTTCGTTTTTTATTGCATCTGCAACTTCCGGTTTTATATCTAAATATTTTCCCAGCATAAATTTATCTCCTTCATCTTTGATTTTATATTTTGCACCGATATATCAGGATTAATGGTATCCTCGTGTGAAAGAGCGAGTATTGATGCGGCTACAGCCATATTGGCGCTTTCCTTGATGCTCAGATTATAATAATGCCCATAAGCGAGAGCTGCCATAAAGGCATCCCCAGCTCCTGTAGCATTGACTACTCTAATTTTGGGCACTTGTATGTGAGCAATACTGCTTCCGTCATTGTAGAATATTCCGCTATCACCCAGGCTTATAAAGACCCTTTTGACTCCTTTTGCCAGAAAATATTCCGAGGCTCTCTTCAGATCATCATCATCTTTTATTTCAATTCCCGTGAGCATCTGAGCCTCAAGTTTATTAGGCTTGATGGTGTGGAAATATCCAATCAATTCTTTAACCTTTTTTGCCTTTGCAGTTGAAACAGTATCAAGAAAAAAGTCAGTTCCTTTGTATGTCGTAACGATATATTCGATCACTTCTCCGGGTATATTGGTGTCAATAACGCAGAGCTTTGAATCCTCGATCACATTCCTTTTTTCTTTTATAAAATCAACGCTCATGCTTTCACAAATATCCATATAGGATATTGCCGCAGCCATATCGCCTGACTCGTCGAGTATAGACAGATATGTAGAGGTTGACTCTCCTTTAAGCACCAATGTATCTCTCATATCAAGCCCGATCGATTTAGCTTCTTTAAGTATGGCATAGCCGTAAGGATCGTCTCCGATAACGCTCAACAGCCTTGTTTCGATTCCAAGCTTCACCAGATTTTCCCCAATATTTCTACCCACTCCTCCGAGGGATACTTTTATCTTCCCCGGGTTTGAGTCTCGGGGAATGAATCTTTCATAGGGAAAGCCCTGTATATCCATATTTGCGCCGCCTACAATTGCAATATAGGAATTACTCATCTTCTTGACTCCTTTATTATTTTAACTGATCATATCATAAATTTACTACAAAACCATCTATTAGTCAAAATGAGATTAAATATCAAAAAGGCTTCAGCAATATATTCGAGCCAGGATTAAGTCAGCTCTGTCACTTTTTATATTAAATATCTCGAAATCCGAAGAACCGCACTCGCAATCCTTTGCTTTTATTAATATAATATCTCCTTTATGTATAATATTTTTGTCTTCCCCGGCAGCTTTGATGCTTACCTCACCATTGACACAGTACATAGCCTGCACACATCGGAAAAACCCCTTTTTATTTTGGAAGTCAACGGCTTTAGTTGCCTCTCCATCCAGATGTATGGCTTCCAGATCTCCCTCACAGCCTTCCCTCATCATCAGATTGAAATCTACCACTTTTCCATAGCTTTTAGTCGTCCAGCTTCCGCTGAAGGAGTCCTGATCAAATCTTTTCAGAACCTTCTTATAGTGACCTTCATGCTCCAGAAACAATTCTCCTTCAATGATCATAATGATCCTGCTTATACCCGGCAATGAGGTAAAAACAGACTCTTCTGCTTCAACCTGTGCCGAGCTCAGGCGCCAAATAAAATTGCGCTGGCTGTAAACAGCATCCTTGGGGTAAATTGCAAGCTGTGTTGTTGTACCGCCTGACCAAAGACTTGTTTGAAGCTGCTCTTTTTTTATAATTTCAATTTCATACTCCATCTTTAATACCACACCTCTCAATCATTATCAATTTTTGATCATCAAGGAAATATATTTATTAAAAGCCTTTAAAGAGCCTGTAAAAATCCTTATTATATTCATCAATCCATATCGGTCAATCATTTCTGTTTTTTTGTTTACAAAAATATTTACATATAGATTTGTCACCAGCAGTTCCCAATAATATCTTCGCAGGCTCATTCCGGAAGGGCGGATCATCACTTGTCCAAAGCTCCACTTTTCATAATCCTTTGCATTATAGAGCAACCTGTCTTCATATTTTTTATACATCGGCAGATTAGGGAACGGAGTCAAGGGACTGATACTGGTTATCTGGGGTTTAAGGCTTTTTATATATCTTCTCAATGCACTGAAATCATTCGCATCCCAATCCGGATGAGCCATAAAGGATGCCCAAACATCCACGCCTAGTTCCCCAAGGATTCCGGCCGCCTTATAGTTATCCTCTATTGTGGATTTTTTCCGGTAGTCCGCCAGCTCCGCATCTTTAAATGTTTCATAGCCCACTAAGACAGCCTTCAAGCCGCATTCTACAAACTCTTTAATTGCATTTTTATATAAAATTATGCCTTTGACCGAACCATATACTATAAAGTTCTTCTTTATACCCATTCCTCTTATCAAGCTAAGAAATGCCTTGATTTTTTCTTCGCTCGCAAAAAAATCGTTATCCATCATCATTATAGTAGGCTCTTTAATTTGTACCATATCCCTTTTGGTCAGTTCCGGATCAATTAAGACTTCCTCATAGCCTTCAATCCTCCATCTCAAGCAGAAATCACAAACTTTCCCACAGCCCACACCAAACTCCATTATCGCTGCGGGACGATAGCCAAAGTAGGAGTATTCACGACGATACTTTTCAGTAGAAGACCTATCAGGCGTCAGGTAAGCATTTCTGCCTTTCTTTCCTGTTGATGCATAACTAAATTTTTTGGATCTGACTCCATCGATTTTGGATCTCATTGACCCTAGAGCTAACCTTTCATAGAGCTCTATAAGGTTTTCTTCATTTGTATATTCAAAGATATGATCTACGGCGTCATGAAAAAAAGCTTCAGAATTTAAATATGCTTGTGTTCCTCCCACAATGGTGTGCATCTGATCATCCACGTTTTTTACTTCAATGCAAAGGTCGAGAACTTTATTTACATCAATGCATAAACTGGTGATGCCCACGGCTTCCGGACTGCATAATTCTATTTTATCCTTCAGACTTATAGTTTCAATCATCATATCAAAAATCTCTACATTATGGCTCTCCTTTAAAACCCCATAGATCATCTCTAAGCCCAAGGGCTCTGAAAACATGAAATCGCTCAGGGTTATAGCCTGTTTGATCCTCGGGGGCCTTACCAATAATATTTTCATTTCATTGCCTCCTCATAGCTAAAAGATATTTGGCGTAATCCTTTGTTTTATTTGATGCCGGTAATATAGATTTACTATGCAGTTAAACAAATACTTACCCGGATTTTTGATAAATTCTCTTCGGAAAATATTCCTCTTAACTATTGAGGGAATGGTAAATAAAGATTCATAAAGCTGCCAATAAGCTTCAGTAAGCTCCTCAGGCGACATATTGGCAGGCATATAAACGGCCTCCGTACCGTCAAAGCTGTAAATATCCTCCTTGACCAGACGTTTTTGCTTTTCTATTTCTTTAAAAAATCTTGTGCCGGGTATGGGGGTCAATATATAAAACCTGGGTACCCCTATTTTGTTTCTCTCAATGAATTCCTTTGTGTCCTTTATTGAAGCAATGGTGTCTCCTTCTCCGCCAACGACCATTTCCGTCGATACATCAATGCCATGGGACCGTATATTCCTGATCAACCTGGGATAATCAGACGGATTTGCCCAGCCTTTATTCATAGCCTTTAAGCTCTCTTTAGAAATGCTTTCAAGACCAAAGCTCAAGGTGGTACAGCCGCTGTCAGCTAAGATTCTCAGCAATTCGTCATCTTCTCCTATTCTGATGTCGCACTGGCTCATCCAGGACATATTCATGCTTTTTATATGTTTCATCAGCTCCAGTAAATATTCTCTATCAGAGAAGATATTATCATCTAGAAGCAGGAATTTTTTAAATCCTAAATCTGCTACTTGCTGTATATCTCTGATCACCTCTTCCAAAGATTTTTTGATATAGTGCCCTTTATATAAGCAGGCCACGGAACAAAAACTGCAGTTGTTGGGACAGCCCCTTCCCGCCTGTACGGGAAGAAAATCCCCTATTGGCTTGTCCATGATCAAATCAAACCTTGGCAGAGGTGTTGAAAAGCTTCCGTTTTTTAACTCATTTCGGTATATTTTTTTAATCCTTCCCTTTTTAAAATCCTCTAACAGCTCTTTCCATACCAGCTCCGCATCGCCAACCACAACAGCATCACAGTATTTCAACGCTTCTTCCGCCATGATGCTGGCCATATAGCCGCCTAATATCACTGTTTTCCCTCTTTCACGAAAAGCCCTGGCCAGATCAATAGAGCGTATGACCCCATGACCCATGGTGCTTATGCCGATCAAGTCCGCATCGGTATCCATCGGTACTTCCTCCAGCAATTCCAATACAATCTCTACAGTCCAATCCTCCGGAGCCATGGCAGCCAATAAAGGCATAGCTAAACCGACAAAATACAATCGTTTCTTTTTTATTGGGCGTTTAAATTTATCATAAGGACTGGGTTGAATCAATAATAATTTCCTCATTTATTTTCCTCTCCAAATTTTCTGCAAATACTGCCAGCTTACAAAGCTGCTGCCTATGAGCATTTTAATATTAGCTCTGATACCATACTTTTTTATCAGCGCAGCCATATGCTTTGGTCTCATAATAACCTTATAATATGAAGTCAACAGCTGCAAATAAAATTCTGATATGCCCATATGCTTCGGCTTAAGGGCTATATGAGCCATATCCCAGAGATGATAATCTTCGCGGCGGATCAGCAATTCCGGCAGGTACATATCAAAAATATCTGTCCCGGGCAAGGGCGTTAATGGCTGAAGGTTCACAAACCTTACTTCAAGAGCTTTTAACCAGGCAGTCAGTTCTTTAAAATCTTTTTTGCTGAAATCCAGCGGAATTATCAATGTGGCATAAAGCTCAATATCCATGCTCTTCAGTATTTCTATGCATTTCTCGTTGATCTGCTTTGTGGTTCCTTTACGATAATCATCCAAGTCCTTGCTTCTTATGGACTCAATGCCGACTATTACTGCCTGCAGGCCGCAATCTTTGAATTCCTTCAGAAGGCCTTCATTCTCAACAATAAAGTCTGCTCGCCCGTATACAAGAAACCTCTTTTTAATATTTCTTTCTCTGATAGCGGCTATGAAAGCCACGACCCGGTCCGCATCATACAAGAAATCATCATCCACTATATATATTTCTTCTTCTTTTATGGCTTCCAGTTCGTTTATAACATCTTCAACAGCCCTTGCAAAGTACTTTCCATCTGTAATTTCTCTGCAAAAACAAAACTGGCAGTTATATGGACAGCCAAAGGAGGTCTTGATCAATGCACATGGCTTGTGAAACATATAATAATAATGCTTCCTATACTGTGAGACAGCCTCACGGGCAGGATGCTTATATGAAAAGCTGTATTTTTTTGGTCCTGAGTCCTTGAGCATCTTTCTGATATCCGATTTGCTCTTGCCTTCCAGCAAGGCTTTCAATGCTTCATTAAATCCGTCAATGCCATTTCTGTCAAACACGAAATCTATATACCGGCATTTGAAATCCTCAGGCACTACCTCCGCATGAACGCCTCCGACCCCTGTGCTTATTTCCGGCAATAATCCTTTGGCTTGCTCCGCCAGCTTTTTTATAATCCCTACATGGGTGATATAGCCCGTAAATAATATAAAGTCCGGCTTCTCATTTAACAGGACAGACTCATATGGGATTTTCTCCAAAATCATATCTACTATTTTTATATCTATGCTTTTTTTGATAAAATCAGGTATATTGGAGACCAAGTATTCCAATTCAAGGGGTTCGCATATCATAACATGCTGAAGCCCAATGGTTTCTTTGTGGGGCCTTGGTCTTACGAGCAGTACCTTCACTTTTTCACCTTCTTCAATGTATAAACTGCAATTCTGGGCATGAAAAATTTCTCTTTGATTACCCCCAGTTCCTCTATTTCCAACCGTGGCTTAACCAGCTCCCTGAATTGAAAATCCGAAGGATAACAAGCCATGCCGGTTGTAAATTTTACAAAGAATAAGCAAAGCCTATCATAAAAGCTGTTGCCGCTGGCAAAGGCCATAAATATTCTTCCATCGTCTTTTAAAATATTTGATAGATCAGCTATAACCTTGGCTTTATCCTTATAATAGGGAAAGGAGTGGGTGCAGATTATGATGTCAGATTCATCATCATACTTGTCCAATTCTGCCGCATCCATGCAGATATGATCGGCGTTGGGGTTCCTCTTCATTGAAATTTCAAGCATTGCCTCAGAATAATCTATCCCTGTAATATCATAGCCTCCATATCTCTTTCCTATCTCTTCAATCAATTCACCGGGCCCGCAGCCCAGATCCAGAACCTTTAAATGCTTATTGCCTCTATAGCCTTTTTCTATGAGCTTCAGTATATAATTTCTTGTAGGTTTTAATGAATACTTTTGAACCCATAATTTATCATATCTGCTTGCCCAAAAATCCCATATTTTGGAAGTCATAACCATCCTCCTGTTTTATCACTTAACTAACTGCAATAACTCTAATTTAACTGTTGTGTCGACTTATATATTTCCATATGCGTTTTGACTTTAGCAGCCTCAAATGTGTCCAATAAAACAAAATATAAAATAGTGGGACCAGAAGCCTGGGCTTTAATACCAGATGAAGAAAGTCATATTTTTTTAAATCCTGAGTTATCAGGTCTTTCTTCACTTTTTCATAGCTGCTTGTACCCTTTATCGGAGTAAATACAGATATGGTATAAACGTCAATATCATGCTTCCTGATAAAATCTCTAAGGTCAATAAAATCTCTAAGGGAATAATCCGGATGCACCATAAATAATGCCGTTAGATCTATGGAGTTTTCTTTCAGCAGCGATATAGCCTCAGGATAACGCAGCGCGTCTGTTGACTTGTGATAGTCCTCCAATTCCTCGTTATTGATAGATTCAAAGCCAACGATCACTTCTGCCAGCCCTGCTTTTTTCAATCTAGGCAGCAGATCTGCTTCCTTTATAATAAAGTCTGCTCTTAAATATCCGATTATCTTAACCTTTAAATCAATTTTGCTTACGGCCTCTATAAAAGCTAAAGCATCTTCACGCATTGCAAAAAGAACATCATCTACAATCCAAAAATACTCTGCTTCAATATCAGCCATTTCTTCAACCATTTTATCATAATCGCTCTTTATATATATTCCGCCATTTACACACCTGCAGTAGCAATACTCACAGCCATAGGGACAGCCTATGCTTCCTTTAATCAATGCCACCTGTTTTTTCTCCAGATATGATGTCTTGGGACTGATCATTCGAAACAAGCGGCGATCGGCTTTGATTGAGTCTGCTGCTTTTATATAATGCTTTCCTCCAACCTTCCATATGCCGTCTGCCGAACCGGCTTGATCTATGAAATAATCTACCCCTGCCTCGATCAGCTTGTTCTTTGAATCCGAAATATGCCTGATAACCTGCTTAAAAACCGATAAGCATTGGGAATGAATGACATAATCTATGTTTTTATGATGAAAAGCAGATGCATTAAGCTGGGCATGAACTCCACCTACAATAACAATCGTTCCTGGATATTTTGCCTTGCAAGCGCCGGCTTCCAGTATGATTTCCTCTTCAGCTACGTTATAACCGGTAAGGACTATAACATCCGGCTTGATTTCTTTTGGCTCCTTGAGTCCGAATAAATCATCGGCTATATGGCACTCAATGCCCATAGAGTCTAATACAGCCTCCAGATAGCAAAGCTCCAAGGGTTCAACCTTTACAGGGTCGAATAATGAAAACAGGGTTTTGACTCTCACTTTTTTCAAAAAAACAATCATAAGAGTTCCCCCTTTACGCGCTCTATCTCCGGCTTGAACGAGGCTTCCTTCAAGTCCATGTTAAACACATGGTGCCGGATTTTATAGGGCTTGTATGAAAATATAGGCACTAAACGCTGCAAAAGCTTATTGATAATAGGGTTGCTATGATGCAAATATAAATATTTATCCACTTCTGTGCATCCTATCTTCAATTTGCTTTCTTCTGCTGTTTGACCGAAGTTGATGGTCCTATATCCCCTCTCTATGGCTGCTTGAATGATCTTAAGCAGCATATTGTAATAAAGGTCATAAGGCTCGTTGTACTCCTTGCGAAAACCGCCAAATAAAAAGCAAAGCTCTCCTCCCAGCTCTTTTAGCTGGATGAATCCCAAAAGCTTGCCGGAGCCTGAATCGATAAATTCGAAAAAATCTGCTTCATAATCGGTAAAGAATTGCATAGGCAGTATCTCTAAGGGGTTTTGGGTCCTATCCATTATGCTCAAATACAAATCATAATGCTCCTTGCCGAATCCTTTTCTGTCTAAAGATTTCACTATAAGGCCTTCTCCTTTTTTAAGCGCCTTCTTAATCCGTCTCCTATATGAACTGCGCAGTGCTTTTAGATAATCTTCAAAAGAAGAAAATCTATTATTAAAAACAAAGGTTGATAAGGTTCTTCCTGCAACGAGCCTTTTAAACCCGGGATCGGCATTCAGCACTACCTTCAGCCCCTTCATCTCTTCTATGGCTCTTTCCACAGAAGAAACCTCTCCCCAATAGCCTTTGCAGCAGAGTGAGATAGGCAATCCAATGATTCTGACATCGGCTCTCAGCGGGAAAGCATATTTGAAATTCAGCAGGTTTAGCTTTAAAGAATATGAGAGGATAAAGCTGTCTTCATTAAAGCTATATATTTGACCGCATGGATTTACTTTTTCCAGGAGCTCCAGCAATACTGACAACTCATGTTCAAAAGGTAAATTTGATTTGATATCCGATAAATTGCTATAGACAGCCAATTAATGCACATCCTTTATATAGGCTTTATAGCATTTGTGCCTGCTATCTGCCCATTTAATGCCAAAGCTCTTTGAAAGAGTATTATTTTCGAGGATCCAACCGGATTCAAAATTAGCATACCGACCTTTAACGCATTGAAAACAATGGTCAAACAATGCTAAAATCGCTCCCCGCCCTTTTTCATTGGGTATCACTCCCATTTCAACAATTTTAAAGGTATCTATTTTATCAGAAAAAAATTTATTTTTAATCACAGTTGATAAGCCTAATGTCTCTGAAGGCTTCATCAATTGATGAAAATCGGGATACCAGAGCATGAATCCCACAGGCGTTCCATTTTTTTCAACAAACAAAAGATTTTCAGGTTTTAACAAAAATCTGAAATCCTTAAACAGCTCTAAATCTTCTTCAGCTTTTCGCGGATAATAAAAGAGATGCTCTTTAAAAGCGTCATTATTTATTTGAGTATATATATATGCTTCGGCTTTCAAATCCCTGAAATCAACTGGGCGAACCACATACCTTTCTCTGATCCGCCTCTGAAGTCCAGAATTGAGCAAACGCTCAAGTGAATGCATATCCTTTTTGTAACTTATCATTTCTATCGCTTTGAAGCCGCTTTTTTCAAAAAAGTCATGATAAAAAGGCGGGTTATGTGGCATACCAAAGCTTTGCCGCTCCTCATAATGGCTGGCTAAAAATCCCAAACCGTAATTTACATGAATGTTTAAAGAGCCCGATATTTTATCAGCACCCTTTTCTTTAGCCAAGGCTTCGGCTCGATCTATTATTAAATCAAAAGCCTCCATATCGAATTTTTCGGCTTCAAAGAAGCCTATCTGCAGAAACTCAGGCATCCTATAAGCATATGCCAATATGCTTATCATTATGATTCTGCCGCCATCCATCACCATCAACGGCTCCAGGTAAGCGGACTTGCATAATTCACTCTTGCCGCTCAACAAACCCTTTAGCAGCCCTGACATAGAATTTCGCTTAAAAGGATTATTCAAATATTGATTTTCATAAAACTTGAAAAAAGCTTTTACATTCATATCGTCAACTTGCTTTAATTCCATTTTTCCTCCTGCAAACCACTGTGTGCTTATACTATTTATTATATTAAATCTCTGATCATAAGACAACAAACATGCTGTCAGGCACTTTACATTGATTTTTTTCATATGGATATAATAAATTCAAAGTAAAATTTATTACTTTCAAGGAGGGCAATTAATGAAAGCAAAGAAATTAATATCGATATTTATCCTTGCTGCTGCACTGTTTGCAGGATGTGCAAAGCCTGCGCCTGCGCCTTCTCCGGCTCCAACGCCTTCAGATGCTACACCGGATAAGGTCACAACTGCTTCTATAGTTGATAATGCGGCGGCATTTGAAAAGGCAATAGGCAGCAGCGGCACATGGATCATAGCTATCACAAAAGACCTGACCATTGATAAGGAGCTGGTATTGGACGGCGAATTTAAAAATGGCAAGAAAGACGCTGAGGGCAAGGATATCATACAAAGGAAAATCGCCCTTTATGCCCAGGATGCTAACAGAAACATCACTGCCCGATATACTTTAACAGCACCAAGGCTCACCATCAACAGCCCCGAGGCCAGCATCCAGCATGGAACCTTTAAAGGAGACCTTTATGTTTCATCTAAGAATTTTAAGCTTGTAGATGCTACTGTTGACGGAAATGTATATTTTACTGCAGATGAAGCCAAGGGTACCTTTACAATGGATGATAAGAGCAAGGTCACCGGAAAGCAGGAGATCAAGAAATAAGCGAAAGCGGTTGGATGCCCCAACCGCTTTTTCAAGCTAACAGCTACTTCCTTTCCAGGCCAGTATAGATCAATATCGCATGTCTAAAAAATTCTGCCGTACCCGGCTGCTTTTCATCATAGTAAGCCCTGAACCTTTCATCATCAACATACATTTGGGCAACACCCGCATGGGCTTCCTTACTGTATTCATTCCAATAATATGTGAGCCATTGCTTGTGAAGCTCAGCTGCTTTTTGAGCGGATTCACCTGCGGGATCACCGGTTTTAAAGGCCTCAGAAAGTTTTTCCTTAACCTGCTCTCCAAGCTTTGTTACCTTATCATAGTCTTCTCGGGTCATGCCCATAACTTTTTTATTGGACCTATCAACTACATCATCACCATACTTTTCTCTTATCTCATTTCCATATTTCTTTTCATTATCATCGATCATTTTTCGCTTAAAGCCTTCGAATTTTTCTTTATCAAACATTTTTATCCTCCCTTCCGCAAAGGCTATGGTTTTTTCCACATTCGCTATCAACGCATCCAATTGGCTTCGTTTTTCAAGGAGTCTTTCACGATGTTCTCTAAGTGCAGCGACCCCGTCAAAAGCAGGTGAAGATATCAAATCTTTTATCTTGTCCAAGCTTATATCCAGCTCTCTATAAAGCATTATTTGCTGCAGTCTGTCAATTTCCGCCTGGCCATATATACGATATCCCGATGAATTGATTCTTGCCGGCTTAAGAATACCGATTTCATCATAATACCTAAGAGCCCTTGTGCTGACACCTGCCAACTTTGCCAAACCTTGCACTGTATATTCCATGTGTTTGCCTCCTTTCAAAATCAATATACACCTTTACGTAACGTTAATGTCAACATAATTTTAAAATATTTGGGTTAAATATATATCAGGGGTTGAAATACTTGGAATATATTTATATAATTATAGCAATAAATGAATATTCAACCGGATGAAAATGGCGAGAGATATCATAATAGATAGCCGAAGGAGCAATTATAAAAAGGAAGCCATCTTTTTACAAACACTCTCAGGCAAAAGGGATCGTCATGGGACGGACCTCTGAAGAGTCCGTAAAACGGCGCCGTAGGGGAAATACACTGTGAGTGTAGAAGCTCTCAGGTAAAAGAACAGAGTGGATATAATGGCATCTTTTATTATTATGCTATTATATCCATTTATATTTTGGACACAATACAACTGTATATCATTTGATAACTGCGTATGAACTTTAGGAGATATTATTCCGAAGCCTAATGCCATTCGGCTTATAGATATAAGCATCAGCGGCAAAGGCTATCGGATAAATATATTAAAATTAAAAGGAGGAATAGTCTTATGAGTGATCCTAAAAAGACGGCGCTTTATAATTCCCATGGAAAATATGGCGGAAAAATCGTAGATTATTCAGGTTGGGCACTGCCGGTACAATATGAGGGTATAACCGCAGAACATGAAGCTGTTAGGAATAGCGCGGGTTTATTCGATGTATCTCATATGGGAGAAGTTGAGATAAAAGGAAAGCAGGCTACAGACTATATTCAAAACCTGATCACCAATGATATATCTAATATGAATGAAAACCAGATAATTTACTCTCTCATGTGCTATCCCGACGGCGGCATCGTCGATGACCTTTTAGTCTACAAGTATACAAATAATCATTATATGCTTGTAATCAATGCGGGCAATGTTGATAAAGATGTTGAATGGATGAAGAATAATATAGGAGCCTATGATATGCAGTTTGCAGATATATCGCCTGATATATCTGAGGTGGCCTTTCAGGGGCCTAAAGCAGAAGAAATACTGCAGGAGCTGACAGATACAAATCTGTCTGAAATTGCATTTTTCTATTTCAAAGAAAATGTGAAGATTGCAGGCAGAAATTGTCTTGTATCCCGCACCGGTTATACAGGTGAGGATGGCTTTGAAATCTACATGAAGCATGAGGATGCCGAATATTTATGGGATAAAATACTTGAGACCGGAAAGGCTAAAGGTGCAAAGCCTGCCGGCCTTGGATCCCGTGATACTCTGAGATTTGAAGCAAACTTGCCACTTTACGGCAATGAGCTTTCCGCGGAAATCACACCCCTGGAAGCTGGTTTTGGAATGTTTGTAAAACTTAACAAACCCGGATTTATCGGAAAAGAAGCCCTTGAAAAGCAAAAGGCAGAAGGTTTAAAACGAAAAATAGTAGGCTTTGAAATGATCGAGCCGGGCATTCCAAGGCATGGATATGATGTTTTAGCTGACGGAAAAATTATTGGTTTTGTAACAACAGGCTATAATTCTCCTACGCTAAAGAAAAATATAGGCCTTGCAATGGTTGATATCAAATACTCGGAGCTTGATACTCCGTTAGAAATACAAATAAGGAAAAAAACTGCGAAAGCTAAGGTAGTCGGCAGAAAGTTTTATACCAAGCATTACAAAAAGTAATTAAGATTTTACTGCAATAACTCATTAATGCATATGTTGCACTGACTGATAACGATTGCAAATGTCCCAGGGCATGCTCTCTTGCTCCTGTGGAGCAATTCACCTTATGCTTCGGGACTAAGAGTTTGTAAGCTTGCATAGGGTTGCGTCAAAACTAACAAACTCTAAGCTCCTTCACAATTAACTCTTTTATCAGTCAGTACAACAGGCTAAAACAAAGTTTTGCAGTCTGAACAATGAATAATTAAAAAAAGTTTAGGAGGAGTAACAATGGAAGTAAAAAAGGATTTGTTTTATTCAAATGACCATGAATGGGTAAGAGTCGAGGGAGAAAAAGCCTATATAGGAATCACAGATTATGCTCAGCATTCTTTGGGAGAAATAGTATATGTTGAATTACCGGAGGTTGACAATGAACTTAATGCCGGAGAGGTATTCGGGGTCATAGAATCTGTTAAAGCGGCTTCCGACTCATATCTTCCGGTTTCAGGCAAAGTCCTTGAGGTTAATGAAGAATTATCGGATTCACCTCAGCTTATCAATGAAGATCCATATGCAAGCTGGGTAGTGCTTATAGAAATGTCCGATAAATCCGAGCTTGATAATCTTATGAATGCGCAGGAATATGAGGAATTCTGCAGTAAGGAGGATTAATATGCATAGGTATATACCAAATACAGAAGCTGATGAAAAGCTGATGCTCGGAAGCATCGGTGCAGAATCCATTGAAGATCTGTTTGTAGATATACCGAAAAGTTTGCGTCTCGACAGAAAGCTCAATATTCCCGGTCCTCTATCCGAGCTGGAGCTTTCTGCTCATATGAAAGATCTGAGCCATGCAAATAAAAGCACTGAGGATCTGGTCTGCTTCCTTGGAGCGGGGGCTTATGATCATTATATACCTTCCATTGTAAGGCATTTGGCGATGAGATCAGAGTTTTATACTGCATATACACCTTATCAGCCCGAAATAAGCCAGGGTACCTTGCAGGTGATATTCGAATATCAGACTATGATCTGCAAGCTCACCGGCATGGATGTGACCAATGCATCTATGTATGACGGAGCGACCGCCTGCGTAGAGGCTGCTATGATGGCTGTAGAAAGCGCAAAGCGTGACTCCATAATCGTTTCAAAAACAGTTCATCCTGAAGTCAGGAAAGTATTGAAAAGCTATATGAGGTTCCGCGATGTTGAAGTGATCGAAGCTGATATGGCAGACGGTGTTACTGATGCAGAAAAACTGAAATCATTGGTGGGAAGCAATACCGCTGGTGTTATTGTGCAAAACCCCAATTTTTTCGGTATAATAGAAGATCTGTCTGAGGTTGAAAAAATAGTCCATGGAAATAAATCTGTATTGATAGATTATGTAGATCCCATTTCTCTGGGGATACTGAAAAGCCCTGCCGAATCCGGCGTCGATATCGTTGTAGGAGAGGGTCAGTCCTTAGGTAACAGCATGAGCTATGGAGGGCCATACCTTGGATTCATGGCTACCAATACCAAGCTGATGCGAAAAATGCCCGGAAGGATTGTCGGACAATCTGATGATGTGGACGGAAAAAGAGCCTTTGTTCTTACATTGCAAGCCAGAGAACAGCATATACGCAGGTATAAGGCAACCTCCAACATATGCTCAAACCAGGGCCTTAATGCTCTTACTGCTGCCATCTACATGACTACAATGGGTAAAAAAGGTATTAGAGAAGTGGCTGAACAAAGCACAAAAAAAGCTCATTATGCAATGAAACAGCTTACAAAGAGCGGCAGATTCAAGCCATTATTTGACAAGCCCTTCTTTAAGGAATTTGCGGTTACAAGCGCTACAGAAAGCAATAAAATTAATAAGGAGCTATTAAAGCATAATATTCTCGGAGGCTATGAGCTGGAAAAAGACTATCATGAATTTAAGAACAGCTTGCTGCTGTGTGTCACTGAAAAAAGGACTAAAGAGCAAATCGACAAGCTTGCTCAAGCGATGGAGGTGATATGATGAAGGATTACAATAAGCTGATTTTTGAAATTTCCAAAGAAGACAGGAAAGCCTATAGCCTTCCTCCCTGCGATGTAGATGAAGCAGAATTGAATAGCTTGATCCCTGATTCATTTTTAAGGGATAAAGAAGCTGAGCTGCCGGAAGTGAGCGAAGTCGATGTTATAAGGCATTTCACCAATCTCTCCAATAAAAATTATGGAGTGGACACCGGCTTCTATCCGCTGGGCTCCTGCACCATGAAATATAATCCTAAAATAAATGAAGATATGGCGGCTTTGGGAGGATTCAGCAATATTCATCCCCTTCAGCCCGTAGAGACAGTGCAAGGAGCTCTTGAGCTCATGTATGAGCTTGATAACTTGCTTTCGGAGATAACGGGAATGGAAAAAGTAACCCTTCAGCCTGCTGCGGGAGCTCATGGTGAACTGACCGGCTTGATGATAATCAAGGCCTATCATGATAATAGAGGAGACAGAAAAAGAAATAAAATCATAGTTCCGGATTCGGCTCACGGAACAAATCCTGCTAGTGCAGCTGTCGCAGGTTTTGAAATAGTGGAGATAGAATCTGATAAAAACGGAGCTGTAAATCTTGAAAAACTGAAAGCCGTATTAAGTGATGAAATAGCAGGATTAATGCTGACAAATCCCAGCACCTTGGGACTATTTGAGCATAACATAAAAGAGATAGCAGATCTTGTGCATGAAGCAGGAGGTCTTCTTTACTACGATGGTGCAAATGCCAATGCTATTGTTGGGATGACGAGACCAGGTGACATGGGCTTTGATGTAATTCATCTCAACCTGCATAAAACTTTCTCCACTCCTCATGGCGGAGGCGGACCTGGAAGCGGACCTGTCGGAGTAAGAAAGGATCTGGTTAAATTCCTTCCGGTGCCAATTGTTGAAAAAAAGGATGGCAAATATGTGCTGGACTATGATAAACCCAACTCCATAGGCAAGGTTAAAAGCTTTTATGGGCATTTTGGGGTTGCTGTAAAAGCCTATGCATATATACTGTCAATGGGTGCCGATGGATTAAAGGAAGTAAGTCAAAAGGCAGTGCTTAATGCAAACTATATTATGAGCAAGCTGAAGAAACATTACTATCTGCCCATAGATCAAGTATGCAAGCACGAATTCGTTTTAGGCGGACTTCTCAATGATGAAAACCATATTTCTACTCTGGATGTGGCTAAACGCTTGCTTGACTATGGCTACCATCCTCCTACAATTTACTTTCCGCTCATCGTAAGTGAAGCTATAATGATCGAACCTACTGAAACCGAAAGCGTTGAGACTCTTGATGGGTTCATCGATGCAATGATAAAAATAGCAGAGGAAGCTAAGGAAAGTCCGGATATCTTAAAAACCGCTCCCCATGACACACCGGTAAGAAGAATAGACGAAGCTAAAGCTGCAAGAAATCTGATATTGAAATGGGATAAAAATAAACAATAAAAGAGAATGCCCTCCGATATGGAGGGCATTCTTGATTATTTAACCAAGCTTCTTGTGGTCTATTCGACCTTTGCCGACAGCAAGCCAAAGATACCGCCAACTATTCCCAAAACCAAACTTATCACTATACCCAGAATAAATAAGCTGCTTTCCAAAGCTTCACGGGGAGGCAGCGGAATAAATGGGAGCGGGCCGGCCATTTGACTATAGAAAGCTTTTAAAGCGAGCACTGCAAGAGCAAACGCAGCCATGGCTCCTGCCATAGTCAATATCAAGCCTTCAATCAAAAATGGGAATGCAATAAATGATTCAGAGGCACCCAAAAGCCTTAGAGTATTTATTTGCTCCCTGTTATTATATATCCCGCTCTTTATAATATGTGATATCGTTATCACCGTTGTTATGCTTACAGTAGCCATGATCAGCCACCCCAGCGCTTCAAACACTCTTATAATACCCCTCAAACGCTCCAAAACATCCCTGTTATCCCTTATTTGTTCTATATCGGGTACAGACTTCAGGCCTTCGAGAACCTTTTCCATTTCCCCAAGCTGGATCTTTACCTCTATGAATGGGCTGAAGGGGTTATCATCCAGGTATTTCAGAACTTTTGCTTCTTCCCCCAGGATTGCGGACATCCTGTTATAGGCTTCATCTTCATCAATAAGCCGGGCACCCATGACGCCATTAATTTTCTTAATGCTTTCCACCATCTGCAAAATACCATCATCTTCAACGCTATCACCAAAAAATACGTTTATTTCTGCTTCGCTCTGTATTGTGTCGACTACATAGCCGCTTATCCACCAGCTTGAGAGCACCATGATGAGTATAAAGAAAATAAGCCCTATGCTTAAAATAGAAAATATATTAGTCATCATATTAATTTTTATTATTGTTTTGGCTTCTTTGAAAAAATACCCTATATTGTATATTATATTGTTCATTATTCATTAACCCAGCCTTTCCTGACGGATGCTTCCATTGCTTACGCAGATCAGCTTTCCTTCTCTAAAGCTCTCAATCAAATGAGTTGCATGGGTAGTAATGATCACCGCCGTATTCTTATCTTTAAAAGAAGTCAATAACTCCAATATATTTAAGGCGTTATCTTTATCAAGGTTTCCGGTAGGTTCATCGGCAAGTATCAATAAGGGCCGCCTGGCTATTGCCCGAGCAATAGCCACTCTTTGGCACTCCCCCCAGGATAGATTTTCTGCCAGTGCGGAAATCTTGTGTTTAAGTCCCACCTTCACCAAGGCATTAATCGCATCCTCCTTCATTTGTTTTTGTGGAATATTCAAAAAACGTATGCCTAGCATCACATTTTCAACGGCTGTTCTGCCTTTTATAAGCCTGAACTCTTGAAAAACAGGACCGATAGATCTTCTCAGCTTCCTTATTTTTGAAGCTTGTCCTCTGATTATAGGCTGTTTTAGAACCGCTAAAGAACCGGATGTAGGATACTCCACTCCCATAAAAAGCTTTAAGAGGCTGGTTTTGCCTGAGCCGCTGGGACCTGTAATATAGATCAGATCACCCGGTTCAACCTGTAAGTTTATATCGTTTAACGCTATTGTACCGTCACTGTACTTTAAGCTCACGTTCTTTGCCTCAATCAAGTCCATCGCCTCCTGCATTTTTAATCAATATAAATTGGGTTTAACGGTCAAATTTATGTAATCTTCCATGATCTCTACAGATTGCAGAGTATAGCTGCCGAGCAAGGGCTCCAGATCCAACGACAGTTTTTTTTCTCTAAATAATTCCTCTATGGTTCCTGCTGCCAGCGGCATGTCATAAAAAACCCCTTCTTCTGCTTCAAATTCTAAAATATGCCCTTCTGCAATGATGAATACTCCTGATAATTTCAAGTTCTTTTCAGGAAGTTCAATCACAATCTTACCAGGTTTAAAATCAAATATCATCTCAGCAATATCAACCTGGCTGGAAACTATATCATTAAAGCTTTTTTCATTTAAGGACGCCTTGATCCCAAATATGGAAAAATCAAACGTCAAAGCGTCGGGAGGAAAATTGCCTTCTTCGATGATGCCGGAAAACTCTTTTTCAGCTTCCGAAAAAAGCAGCTTAAGTTCCTTCCATACATGCTGCATATCAGCAATCTGCTTTTGATAGTACCCTTTTTTCACTGTCAGGGATGTCAAATATTCCTCCATATCAATTTTTAATTCTGCTTTTTTAGCAATCGCTGCCGTTAATTCTTTATGCTTAAGCTCCAATAAGGCCAGCTTTTCCATGAGCTCAGCTTTAGCGCCATTCAACTGCTCTTTGCTTGACTCCAGCTGCTCCAGCAATACCCCCGTATCCCGGGTCAGATCCCGCAAAGTATTAATCCTCAATATAAAGGAAGACAAGCTGTCTGAATTAAGAATTATTTCAAGGTAAGATATAGGGCCCATCCTCTGGTAGCTCCTCAAAACCTGTTTTAAGCCTTCCTGCTTTTTTCCAAAGGAATACTCGGCATCAGCGATTGCCAATTCAAGCTCTTGGGCTTCCCTGTCAATTTCTTCTATTTGCTGGTCAATCTCCTTTTCCTCTGCTTCTATTATCTCCATCTCTTGAGCCAGCGTAAATAAGCTTTGGAGTATTTTCTTTTCATTTTCGGATATCCCGGCCAGCTCCTCTTGCAATTTCGAGAAAGGATCCGTCCCACCCGCAATAATCCTTGTATGCGGAATTGTCAAAGCTATTGCCAGGCTCAGAATCAAAAACCATTTAACATTTACTGATTTAAACATGCGCTCACCCTTATTCAAGCTTCTATTCTCTTTCAGCATCCGCAAGGCCTTTTTCATACGCTTTGCCCTTGTTTCGAACTAAAGCTTGCTGTCATCTATTGTATCAAGCCACTCTTTTATTGGTCCTACAACCTGTTTAATAATTCCGTCTGCAAAGGGATTTTTTAGATTTGCAGTCTCCACTAATTCTAAGAAAGGTTTGCTTCCCCCTTCTTTGCAAAGCTTTATATAATCTGCCCACGCACTCTCCCTGTCTTTTCTGGACTTGATCCAGAATTGGAAAGCACAAACTTGGGCTAAGGTATAATCAATATAATAGAAAGGTACTTGGAATATATGGCCTTGCCTGAACCAGTAGCCCCCCCGGTTTAGGAAGTCATTATCCGCATAATCTCTGAATGGCATATACTTCTTTTCTATTTCCCTCCACTTTGCTTTCCTTTCCCCAGGAGAAGCTTCCGGATTTTCATATACAAAATGTTGAAATTCGTCTACCGTCACCCCGTATGGGATAAAATTTACGGCTCCGCTCAGGTGGCTGAATTTGTATTTGTCTTCTTCATTCTCAAAAAACAACTTCATCCAGGGCCATGTAATAAACTCCATACTCATAGAATGAATCTCACAGGCTTCTGAAGTAGGAAAATTATATTCCGGAATCTCATAATCTCTGCTTAAGTAGGATTGAAAAGCATGACCTGCCTCGTGGGTAAGCACATCTATATCTCCGCTTGTTCCATTAAAATTAGAGAAAATAAAGGGAGATTTGTAATCGGGAATATAAGTGCAGTAGCCTCCGCTCATCTTTCCTTTTTTGCTGACCAGATCCAGCAGTTCTCTATCCGTCATATATTTAAAGAACTCGTCAGTTTCCTTTGATAATTCTTTATACATTCTTTTACCCATATCCAGTATCCATTCAGGAGCTCCCTTCGGAACAGCATTACCTGTTGTATACTCCAAAGGTTCATCATAATATTTAAGCTCATCAAGGCCGAGCCTTTTTCTCTGTCTATCCTTCAATTCAGATACAACCGGCACTAAATCTTCATAGACTTGTCTCCTGTAATTTGCTACCATCTCTGCATCGTAATCAGACCTCGACATGCGGGCATAGCCCATATCTACAAAGTTCTTATAGCCTAGCTTTTTAGCCATCTCATTTCTTACCTTAACAAGCTCATCGTATATCTCATCAAATTTGGATTCATTTTCTTCAAAGAAGGCAATATAGGCCTCGTAAGCTTTCTTTCTCATAGCCCTGTCTTTAGACTCCATAAAAGGTCCCATTTGGCTTAAATTTCTCTCTTCACCTTCAAAGCTTATACTGGCTGATGCAATAAGCTTATCATATTCAGTTACCAATTTATTTTCTCTTACTAAATCCTCCATTATCTCTTCAGAAAAAGTCTTCAGCTCCAATTCAGCCAATGTGAAAATCTGTCTGCCCCAGACCTTCGCCAGCTCTTCTTTGAATCTTGAGCCTACCAAGGCTTTATAATATTTAGATGCAATATTTTGGTACTCAGGCATGTTTTCGTCTAAAAAATCCTTTTCTCCTGCATAATATTCATCTTCGGTATCAATGGAATGTCTGATATAAACTAAATTCTCCATGGTTTCAACGCCTGAACGTATCTTATTGATCTCTCTCATTATTTCATTTTGCTCTTCAAAAGAATCTGCAGCATTAAATCTGTGCAGCAGACTTTCAAATTGTTCACTAATTTTTATCAGATCAGGCCTTATGTATTTATAATCTTGAAACTTCATCATAGAATCCCCCTTTTATTGTAATAGCATCATACTATCATATTATGAAATTATATATGTGCAGTAAAAGGAAATTTTTAAGCAATAAGCCTTAGCTTGGTAATCATTATATCAGTTTTCCTCGTAAATAATCAATTTCTAATTCACCAAACTCACCATTATTTCTATTTTTTCTTGTACCCCGTGTAACCTTGTCCAAATACTGTGCTAAGTGCTGAGGCAACTCATGCTTGCTACCGGTAAGGACAGTTAAATAAACTGCTATATCTATTAGATTTTAATAAATTTTTTATCGTTATACTGCCAGTCATAATTTCCGCTAACTGTGAATTGCATTTTCTCTGCCATAATATCAAATTGAAGCATAACAGGAAATGATATTAGTTCGAATTGTTCATTGCCAATATATTTCATTGGCATGTATGGCCAAAACAATGATGTATATATTAGCTTTGTTTCACCATCAAAGCTAATATCCCACGTGTCTTCTCCTCCTTCGAGCTGATAAGTTCCGCAATACTTTTCTATTTCTGACAATTTGTTTTCTTCCTCATAGTATTTGTACCCGGCAGTTTCTGTTATTTCACGTATATAATTATCCCAACACTCATTTGTTGTATCTATCTTTAGCTTGTCACAGGACAAAGTATCAAATATTTTTGCCATTTGCTCCTGTTCATAAGCCAAGCTAGCATAGATGCTATCATCTCCTATATATTCATGTGTTTTAAAAAAGCCGTAAGGTCCTGGAACACTTAAAATAAGCTCTCTCCACCAATCACCACGTGCCTTGAACGCTTTTTCAAAACTCTGTCTTATATCTGGTCTGTATAGAAAAACTATTAGTGGATTTAAAGGTCTTATTATTTCAAGGATCTGTTGGAAATAGTTTATTATCTGTTCTTCATTCCATGCACTATTTAAAAGATACCTGTCTAAAGAGTGTAAAAAACATCCTTCTGTAATGCAAACTTGCTTACCTTGCTCAATCTCCTCTTTAAATTTTCCCCATTTCTGCAACATTACCTGCCTATTTAATTCCATACCATCTAATGAATGTATATCATCTGCTTCAAACTCTTCATGCCTTATCGGATGTTTTTCGCATTCTTCATGAAGCCAATATATTTTATCCTGATATGCAATTTGTTTATATACACTCTTAGATGTCGTTGATTTTCCAACTGTTGAATGACCATCTACAAGGATTAATTGATGTTTCATTTTTCCCCCTCCTCCAAACCGGACTAGAACTTTTCGATTCACCCGTTTTTCCAACGCAACAGTTTACTTGCCTCCTTCGACTTTCAGCACAATAATGTGATCTTTATAGCCTCTTCTGATATTACCTAGTGATTTATGAAAAATAGCCAGGTATTTAAATACCATATTTGTATTGATTATCCAAAAGGGGTATGATAAGATTTTAATGACAGCTATTGATAGTAATAATTTAAATTTGATCTTTCATCGGTGCAGTTAACAGTATTAGCCTGGAGAATATCGATAACATTGAAGATTTAAGCGAGCAATGCAAAAATGCATTAAAAGTCATAAATAACATGGATTCCCAGTTAATACTACTTGCGGATAGCATAGTGGATAATATCAAGGATATTGATAAGGGGTTTTGGACCCAGGTTCAAGAGCAAAGAAACTTACAAAATTCCAGATTTGTTAGATTAATAAAATAACATGCTTCCTAAACTATTGATTATAATCGCTGCAACTCCACTTGCAAAAATAAATACAATAATCTTTAATATCTTTTTTTTACCTGAGTAATATATTGCTGTTGCAAATATAGCTGAAAATATTACTAAAGAAATAATACATAATAGCTGCCCGGATATTCCTATGCTTTCTGCAACTTTATACTCATCCTGATATTGCATATTCTTGCTGACTAAACTATCAACCATTGGCTGTATTCTCAAAAGTGTATTTGCATATACAAATGACAGTAAATAAGAATTTGATTTTTTTGAACTTATTAACAAAACTAAAGATATTACAGCAAGTACAAGGGTTGCAACTAGTCCACCCGAACTGTGTAGCGCTTGATGCAAATTGGTTAATTCTTCATGCATTACTCCTGTTAACACAAATCGTTGCTCTATACCTAGAATCATACCAACTAAATAATGTCCAAACTCATGAACTTGATAAGCTATTATTTGCGCACCTATCGAAATTAAAAAAAATATTAATAAATTCTCTTTGGATTTAGTTTCATAACTTAAATTTATCATACTCTTTTCCATCTCCTCTCTTGCAATAATCAGCCTTCATGTAGCCAGATTTTCCTAGTTACAGTAGACGCACCGGTTACCTAGCACACTCCGCAAAAATCTCGTAATGCAGAATTGCCGAACATGTTTCACATAATAAGAAGAGTATGCCTTAACTATAGCTCATAATTTTTTGGACAAATGATAAAGCCTATGGTCTTTAGGACAATCCTCCAATATACCGAAAATTTCATATCCATTTTTAAGATAAAAATCTTTAGCTTGAAAATCGTAGGTACTTAAATATGCAATATGGCACCCCATACTTCTCGCCTTATCTTCCACAGCACTCAACAATTGTTTCGCAATTCCTTGATTGCGAAATTCTTCTTTTACCCATAATGTATCAATAGATAGAACTTGCCACAATGCAGAGCATGCCAAAATCCCGCCAATAATCTCTCCGTTCTCATCTTTTATACATCTGTTAATGCTGATAAACGGTTTTTCCTGAGTAAGCGATATTGATTCGAGATTAAATTGCAGCAACATATTGCCTATATGCTCGGCTTCATCTTCCCTCGGAATTGTTATTTCATATCCATTATTCATTTTCCTCACTCCTCACAGAACTCAAAAAATTTGCTTTACATAATAAAATAAATGCACATTACAATTATTATAGTGAAGTCTGACAGCTGAACTATTTCTGATCCCTAAATCATTTAAAGAAATTGATTGAAACATCATGCGTCCTAACCATTACTAGCAATATACTTTACATCTTCAATTATTCCCGCTTTAGCTAGATGAGTTGGAGCACCGTCTGGAATTAATAGGGCATCTATGTCACTTAACAGTTTATGCGGAACATATTTTAAACCCTCACACTATGTTATAATATTACAATTGCCTTTATTTTTCAATATATTTGGATTCATTTTAAAAAAGAAGCACTCCGAAGAGCGCCTAAGTAAAATTTGGGGAATTATTTATGTATCTATGTTAACAATCGCATGATTTTTCAGCTATGAATCTGAATACCACTTTTTTGCTATAGCGTATTCTGAAATTTCAAAAACTTTTCACAAAAACTTGCCAAATTTTTCATCGATATTTTTCAAATAATTCTTAATTTTCAATTATAATATAAAAAGAATGCAAACAGTTATAGGAGGGGATTCCTATGACATTTAGTAAAGCTTGGCTTAAAGGTATGGAAAGCGAAATAAAAGCTATCAACAATGTTATAACTTCTACCTTGAGGGGCAGCGGGAAGCTTATGCTCATTTCCGGCGAAAATAGTCATGAAAAAAATACAATAATCAATTTTACTCAGGATGTTTTAAAATTGAAAACTGAAATATTTTCATGCTTTATCAAAGGTGAAGATTTTAGCTCATACAGTTCTGTGCTGAAACATCTCCTCAATGAATGCAATGCAAGATATCCGGATGTTTATAAAAAAATTTCTAATATGCAAAGCTTTAATCTCGGATCAGCAGCAACAAGCATTAATAAGGCAGCAAACACTATAATTCTTGATGTGCTTGAGCTCATTGCAGAAGAACATCCCTTAGTCTTGCTAATAGACGAAGTCGATTTTTACGGATCCAAATCTTTGGATTTGCTTAAGGAATATTCATATTTCATTCCATACAATAGATTTACTATCATATGTACATTAAAGAATGCCTGGGACACAGAACTTATAGCCCGATTTAAGTTTGATGACTTCACACAGCATATAGCATTAACACCGTCAGATTCTATAGAGATTACGGACAGCTATCATATTGCCTCATTATTTAATAAATTCGGATTTGCGTCAGATAATATCAATTTCATTATCAAATTATTTTTACGCTGCAATGTGCAATTGATGAATAATAATATAACTCAAATATATGGCTTAATGCAATACTTAAATGATGATGATTCCTTAAATTATTATGATGCTATGTCCTGCTATATCATACTTTTGTTGAGAAATGGTAAGAAGTGCGATGCCCTTATTCTTGCAAGGCAGCTAAACCACAAGCTTACAAAAAAGCTGAAAAAGCTGGAAAGCGATGATATAAATAAAACTAAAGCTATGAGATGCTTCATCCTCGGCAATTATTATTTTTATGCTAACAAGGGGAGGGCCGCTGTAAGCATTTTAAAAAAAGGACTGGCTTATATGGATAATGATATCTTCTGCGAATACCAAAATACTATTGGATGTGCTTATATGTCAATCGGAGATTGGGAAAATGCAGAAATGAGCTATCTGAAAGCTTATGAAGCATCAGTAAACGAGGGAACTTTTTTACCTCATTTGCATATCAATCTGATCCAGCTTTATACTTTTAAGTGCGAATTCAACAGAGCAAGCTATTACTATAAGGCATTAAAGGATGTAAAATTCCAGTTCAAAAATGATTTTACCGAAACCTTGCTAAACTTGCTGTTTATGCCTATATCTGAAGCAATAGGCTATAGAGAAAACACGAATATATCCTATGAAATGCTCGTTAATAAGCTCTTGAACAGATCCTATTGGGTGACCATACCTTTATATCATATTTCTTATTTACGCTTATACATCATCGCAGGAGATCATCTATTCAGGTGCAAGGACTATAAAAATTCGATGAAATTATATGAAAAGGCGCTTATCAATTACGATGATGAAATAAATGAGCCTTACATGAAAGATTTTATAAATATCAGAATAATGGCATGCAGAAGTATGCTTGGTTTTAAAGCCGGGAGATTTATTATGGATTTAAATTTAAACTACAAAACAAAATCCCGATTTCATAAATACATGCTATGCTCTATGTTTTTCTTTGCTTATTTCGTGTTTCTTTCATCAGGCGACAGCATTAAAGCCAGAAAATACCTTATACGCTGCATAAGATATGCTCAGTCCTCAGGTAATCTTATATATAAAAGCATGGGATATTACGAGCTATATAAGCTTTATTCCTCATTTAACTGCAAAAAAGCGAAACTGTACTACAAAAAATATCTTGAAGCGGCTTCTGCTATGGGAATATCGCCGAACAACATTCCATATACCTATATCGATGCCATAAAGCGGGATGATGAAAGGATCAGCACTATAATAGACTTTGTTAAGAATAATTATAAAAAAGACATAAGCCTCTCAATGCTTTCGGATGAGGTCCATCTCAGCGAGACTCATATATGCCACCTTATAAAAGAAAAAACAGGCTATACCTTTAAAGAGCTTCTACTGCACACCCGTATTCAAGAAGCACGAATAATGCTTACAGGAACCGTATTAAACATAGCTGATATTGCAGCCGCAGTAGGATTTTCCAGCTCCAAGTATTTTTGCGAAGTATTTAAGGAAATGTGTGGTTTTACACCTAACAACTATAGAAAAAAACACCATAATCATAATATAAAGGAATTTGTCTGATGAGTCTGTTGTGCTAACTGATAACGATTGCAGAGCTACGGAGCTAAGCGTTTGTAACCTTGCATAGGGTTGCGTCAAAAACAAGCTCTAAGTCCCTTCACAATGCACTCTTTTATCAGTCAGTACAACAGGTTATTTTAATAAAATCAAAACTTAAGCCGGTAGAAATCTACCGGCTAATTAAATGACATGCCGAATAATGGGATCTAGAAACTTCTTTTAGTTCAGGCATTTTTATTTCACAAACATCCATAGCATATTTGCATCTTTTTCTAAATTTGCAGCCGGGTAATGGATTTATAGGGCTTGGTACATCGCCTTCCAATAGTATTCTGTTTCTGCCTTTTTCAATTTTAGGATCTGGTATGGGGATAGCAGAAAGCAGCGCTTTTGTATAGGGATGTATTGGATTGGAATACAACTCGTGGCTGCTTGTCAGCTCAACAATGGTTCCCAAATACATTACCGCAATTCTATCGCTTATATGTTTTATCATGCTTAGATCATGTGCTATAAACATATAAGTCAGATTCATATCTCTTTGAAGCCTCATCAATAAATTGACTATCTGAGCCTGTATTGATACATCAAGCGCTGATATTGGCTCATCACAAACTATGAATTCCGGTTCTATGGCTAATGCACGGGCTATTCCTATCCTCTGCCTTTGTCCTCCGCTGAATTCATGAGGGAATCTGTTAGCATGTTCTATGTTCAAACCTACCTTTTCCAGCAGCTCATATATTCTGCTTTGCCTGTCTTTACCCTTATATATGTCATGTATATCTATTCCTTCTCCTATTATGTCTCCTACAGTCATACGCGGATTCAACGATGCATAAGGATCTTGAAATATCATTTGAGCTTTCTTCGCATATTTTTTCCCTTCGGCTTTATCCAAGTCATTTATATTCCTATCTTTATAAAAAACTTCTCCTTCAGTGGGTTTATATAGCTTTATTAAAGTCCGTCCTACCGTAGTTTTACCGCATCCGCTCTCACCTACTAATCCTACGGTTTCACCCTGACCGATGTCAAAGGTTACATTATCAACCGCTTTTAGTACCTGGCCTTTGCCAACATTAAAATACTTCTTCAGATTTTTAACATTAATAAGGGGTTTAGCATTATCCCACATTTTAAATTACCCCCTTTAGAATACTGCTCTCTATGCCGGAAGCATATTCATGCATAAGCCAACAAGCGGCTTTATGACCATTATTAATATCAAAGTAGCCCGGTTCACAGTGATGACATACTTTCATTGCATAATCACATCTTGCCGCAAAAGAGCATCCGTTCGGCGGCGAAAACAAATCCGGCGGAGTTCCGTCAATTGATATCAGCTGCTCCTTGTTGTGACTATCGAGTCTTGGTACCGATTTCAATAAACCCCATGTGTAGGGATGCTTAGGATTATAGTAAATATCTTCGACGCTGCCATATTCGATTATTTTTCCCGCATACATGACGATAACCCTTTCGGCTAAATCTGCAACCACTCCCAAATCGTGAGTTATAAGAATAATTGCTGTGTCCAATTTTCTCTGCAGTTCCCTCATCAGGTCAAGGATTTGTGCCTGTATGGTCACATCCAATGCAGTTGTAGGCTCATCAGCAATAAGAAGCTTGGGACCGCAGGCCAAAGCCATTGCAATCATAGCCCTCTGCCTCATGCCTCCACTATACTCATGTGGGTATTGCTTAAGTCTCATAATCGGATTAGGTATTCCGACTAATTGAAGCATCTCTGCAGATTTCAATACAGCTTCCTTCTTTGTAATTTTGCTATGCTTCATCAGCACTTCTTGTATTTGCCTTCCAACGGTCATGGTAGGGTTTAAAGAAGTCATGGGGTCTTGAAATATCATGCCCATTTCCGAACCTCTCACCGCCTGCATTTGCCTTTCGTTAAGGCTCAATATATCTATATCATTAAAAATGATGGTGCCGTTTTTTACCCTCCCCGGAGGTGAGGGTATCAGTCTCATAATGCTCTGGGCAGTAACGCTTTTTCCGCAGCCTGATTCTCCTACTATGGCTATAGCCTCTCCTTTACTGAGATCAAAGCTTACTCCCCTTACGGCCTTTACCTCTCCCGCATAGGTATCGAAGGAAACCTCTAAATCTCTTACTTCCAATAGCTTGCTCATTTTTACATCTCCTCCCTTTATTTCCTAAGCCTTGGATCTAACGCATCTCTCAGGCCGTCGCCGATAATGTTGAATGACAGCATCGCCAAGCTTATGAATAAAGCCGGAAAGAATATCTGCCATGGACATGTAGTCAATGTTCTTTGACCAGCCGATGCCAATGAACCCCAACTAGCCAAGGGTGCAGGCACTCCAAGTCCTATAAAACTTAAAAAGGCTTCTGTAAATATAGCTCCAGGAACGGCAAAGGTCAGTCTTACTATTATAGGTCCTATAGTATTAGGTATAAGATGCTTCATAATAATTCTTTTACCATCAGCACCGAGAGTTCTGGCTGCAAGGACGAACTCCTGCTCACGAAGCTGAAGAGTCTGACCTCTGACCAATCTTGCCATTCCAAGCCAGTTTGTGAGGGCTATGGCAATAATTATTGTATGAAGACCGGGACCCATAACCATAATAAGGAGAATTACTATAACCAGATTCGGTATGGTATAAAGAACATCCACTATTCTCATCATAATTTCATCGGCATATCCGCCTAAATAGCCGGCTATACCACCATATATGATGCCTATAAAGAATTCTATGACTGCCCCTGCTATACCTATAAACAACGAAATCCTGGCTCCTACCCAAATCCTTACAAATAAATCCCTGCCTAAGCTATCAGTGCCGAAAATATGTCCCCCTATGCCAGGTGCCTTATCTACCATACTGAGATCCTGATCCGAATATGAGTAAGAGTACATCATAGGGCCAAGGACAGCCATGGCCGTGAGCAGCACAAGAAAAATCAATGCCAAAAGTGCGGCTTTGTTATATTTAAGTCTTCTCCAAGCATCCTGGAAATAAGTCATGCTTGGGCGCACTAAAACCTGGCTCTGCTCAATATTCTTTCCTACAACTACAAAATCTTCCTTGATGATTTCCATATAGAACACCTCCCGCTAAGAACTGCGCTTGCTTATTCTTATCCTTGGATCTATCAATCCATATGCAATATCTACAAGCATGTTCATCAATACCAATATACTTCCAAAGAATGCAGTAATACCCGTTATCAGAGTATAATCCTGCATGTTAATACTCTGTACATAAAACTTGCCTAAACCTGGAATGGCGAATACTGTTTCAATAACAAAGGTGCCTGTTATTATCACCGCTATCCATGGACCCAAAATGGTTATAACAGGCAAGATAGCATTTCTTAACTGATGCCTCCATACTATCTCAAAAGGCGACAATCCCTTTGCTTTTGCGGTTTTTATATAGTCTTGACCTATTACGTCCAGCATACTGGAGCGCATAAATCTTGCAAGATTTGCAACTAAACCCAGAGATAGTGAAAATGTAGGCATGATTGTATGTCCAAAAGTTTTCCATTGAGCAACAGGAAGCCACCTTAGTTTAACTCCGAAAACCCATTGAAGTAATGCCGCTATTACAAAGCCAGGTATGGATACTCCGATTATAGCTACAAATATTGAGAATCTGTCCCACCCCTTATTATGATTCAAAGCCGC
Organism: Lutispora sp. QWL-02; assembly: GCF_058315355.1. Taxonomy (NCBI): domain Bacteria; kingdom Bacillati; phylum Bacillota; class Clostridia; order Lutisporales; family Lutisporaceae; genus Lutispora; species Lutispora sp. QWL-02. Next base: position 2,305,058 of record NZ_CM177762.1, on the reverse strand, counting down.
TATCACCCCAAGGAAGATCCCTGCAATAAGCCCCACTATAAGCGCCCTCATTCCAAGACTTGCCGAAATAGGAAATCCATTTGTGATTATTTCATTCACCGTTCTGTTTTTATATTGGAAGGACATGCCCAGCTTGCCCGTCATAAGATTTTTCATATATATGAAATATTGTTCATGCAAGGGTTTATCTAAACCGTAATATTTTCTGAGGTTTTCTTTTATTTCCGGTATGACCCTTTTTTCATTCATAAAGGGATCCCCGGGTATGGCCTGCATCATGAAGAATGTAGCGCTCACCACTATCCAAATCGTAATAAAAGCATATAACAGCTTTTTTGCAATATATTTTACCACCCTTGACACCTTCCTTATCTAAGAAGGTATATGCATAGCACATATACCTTCTTAATCAATATAAGAATCAGCTATTTGTTTTTGCCCTCTATATATGCATAAACGACGTCAACCTCTACTCCGACTCCTTTTTTATAAACGCCCTTAACATATTCTCTTATGCCATAGTCAGTGTAACCATACCATATAGGACCTATTGGCAGGTCCCTTATAAGTATATCCTCTGCCTGGTGCATCAGCTTAAACTTCTCAGCTCTGTCCGGCTCATTCTGAGCTTTCTTTATCAATTCATCATATTCCGTATTGTAATATCCCGGGTCGTTATTGCCTGACCAGGAGGTATATAGATCAAGATCAGTCATCGGATCAGGGTAATCAGGGCCCCAGCCGCCTAAGGAGATTTCAAAATCATGTTTAGACTGCCTGTCTATCCTTACAGAGGATGGAACAGGTTCAAGCTCTACTTCAAAATCTAAATTTTTCTTCCACATCTCCTGAAAAGCTTGGGCATATAACTGGTTGGTAGCAGTATCATTACACATGAATTTTAACTTAGGCAGCTTTGTCAGGCCTAATTCCTTCATGCCCTGCTCTAAACACTTCTTTGCAGTTTCTATATCATTATCCTTAAAATATTCGCCGCCAACCTCTCTAAAGGTTTTGTTTTCATCAGCATCGGGTATGATATCAGGCTGAACCAGCGCAAATGCCGGTTTCCAAGGCCTTTTAGCAACATTTTCGATAAAGCTTTTTCTATCGATTCCTAAAGTCAGAGCTTTTCTGATGTTTAGATTCTTAAGAACAGGATGGCTCAAATTAAAGTTGAAAAACCATGTAGAGCCATTGTTAAACTGCTCTACCCCGCCCTTTGTCAAGGCAGCCTTCTGATCTCCATTCAAAGCAATAGTCATATCCAACTCTTCTGCTTCATACATATTAAATTCTGTTTGATCATCTGAGATGTATGGTCCAATGATTTTCTCAAGCTTGATTTCTGATGCATTCCAATAATCCATATTTTTTACAAATGTCATTTCAGATTCATGCTTCCATGTCTCTACCTTAAAGGGTCCGCAGGTAACAAAATTCTCTGCTTCAGCATTAAACTTCGTGCCATACTTTTCGACTATATCCTTTCTCGTAGGGTAATAGGTAGCAAAGGAAACCAGATAATCAAAATATGTCACAGGTGTTTTTAGTGTTACTTCCAAGGTTTTGTCATCAATAACCTTTATTGCTACATCCTCTGCTTTTCCCTTATTGCTGTTGAATTCTTGCGCACCGACAATATCGTATAAAAAGTATGCATAATCCATGGGGTCTGCCGGATCTAAGGCTCTTAACCAGCCATATTTGAAATCCTCTGCTTTTACGGGCTGTCCATCTGTCCATTTCGCATCTCTTAAGTGGAAGGTATAAACCTTTCCATCTTCGCTGACATCCCACTTCTCGGCTAAAGCAGGCATTATCTTCCCATACTTATACCTTGTAAGGCCATCCATAACCCAGCTTAGGGTATAGAGTTCAATATTTGCTGTAACTCTCTGCCAATCTAATGTGTTTGGCTCCTGGAACAGGCTTAGCCTCAATACCTGCTCATCCTGTGCCGGCTCTGCTGCTGTCTGCCCTGTCTGTTCTGTTGCTGCGGGCTGCTGCGGAGAGCAGGCCGCAAAGAACATTGACAATACCAGCAGCACAGACAAGATTGAAAATAATCTTTTTCTACTCACAATACTTCCCCCTATAATTTTTATTGGAATATCACTTCCTATTACAAAGGTAATTCATAAAAAAGAATTTTTCCAAAGATTGAGATTCCATTTTCTTGCTAAGTCTTGCTCGCTTTGTCAACAAATTTTATTCAAAAATTTGTCACTTAATTTTAATGAAATGCAGGAATTCACCGTTCAGACCATGAATCTCCTCTCTTTGCCAGATTTTTGTATGATGTTTTTTCTTTTAATAAATAAAATCAATAAATATAAGCAACAATATTATTGGTATAGATTATATTAAATAGGGTGGTGTAAAAATGGAGATCAAGGAAGGAGTTATGGTTCCTCTTGGATATGGCAAATTTGCTCGTTCTGATAAAATAATCAGCCTTGAACCAATTGAAGACGACCGTGGTCCGGGCAGAAGGACAGTTGTACATGTTGAGGAGGTTAAGTCTCCAATAATAGCTTCTCGCACCGAGAATTCAATTCTGGCAAGCATGGTAGAAATACCGAGAAATGAATTGGAGGCCTCTGCGGCTCTAGAGCTTCTATATGACATACGGGATGATATACTGCAAATTGGTCCTATGCTTAGAAAAAGCATAAAGAAGGAGGCCGACTTTGACTTGGACAGAATCGAAAAGCGCATCAATGAAATACTTCAGCATGAGATTGAATTCGATGAAATACACTAATTCATCAAATACGTCGATGAAATAGGCCGATCTTCCAATCTTTTCTTTCTCTGAAGATGATTATACTTACAGCATAAATTTTGTGATTTATTTGATACTAGCTGCCATTAAAAGGAATGAAATGAAAAAATGAGTCTTATAGACTATGCTATAAGACCCCGCTTGTTTTCATATTTTTCATAGACTTTATTGTCCATGATATCTTTTATCTTATGTATTACGACCCATGCATCATGATAAGAAACATAAAGCGGTACAGGGGCCAATCGTATAACATTGGGGCGCCTATAATCCGGAATCACACCCATATCCTTCAAAGCAGCGTTTATCCTCACTGCATCCTCATGCTCCAGCGCGATATGACCCCCCCTTCTCTTATCTTCCCTTGGATTTCCTATAGTGAAGCCATATCGGGATAATTCATTATCTATCAGATACATCATGTAATCAGTAAGCCTTAAGGATTTCTCCCGCAGATTCTCTATCCCTGCTTCATTATACATCTTCAATGAACCCTCCAATGGTGCCATGCTCAGAATATGGGGAGTACCCATCTGCCATCCCCCTGCATTATCAGCCGATTCAAATTCATCCAACAAATCAAACATTTTATCATGCACATATCCATGCCAGCCTGCCATCCCGGGCTCCTTGTCAAAATGCCTCTTGTTTATATAAATGGCTGCCGGTCCTCCGGGCCCTGCATTCAGATATTTATAATTACACCAAACTGCAAAATCTACTCCCCATTCAGAAAGATGATGAGGCACTGCACCCGCAGAATGACAGCAATCAAATCCTATTATTATACCCCTTTTATGCGCTTCGGCAGTTAAGTATTCCATGTCCAGCAACTGCCCGCTTCTATATAGAACTGCAGGCAGAAAAACTAAAGCTACGTCATCACTCATCTTTGCAACTATGTCATTTTCATCAAAGGTTCTCCCATCTTCACTTTTCACAACCACAAGATGCTCTTTGGGGTCCAATCCCCTTAGTGAAATCTGGCTTTCAACTGCATACCTGTCAGTAGGAAAATTTAAGGAATCAACCAATATTTTGTTTTTCTTGCTATCAGGCCTGAAAAAAGTCGATATCACAGCATGGATATTTACAGTAGTAGATGAATGAATTGTAATTTCATCCGCCTCTGCCCCTACCAGAGGAGCCATAAGCTTAGCTAATTCTTTAGAAAAATAAAACCAGGGCACCTCTGCATTTGACCAACCGTTTATCCCTAGATTTTTCCACTCTTCTACAACCCTGAGCAAGCTTTTCTCCGCATCCTTTGACATAAGGCCGAGGGAATTCCCATCCATATAGATTTCATCTTCTTTCAGATAAAATCTTTGCCGAAATGCTGCTATAGGGTCTTGCTCATCCAATTTTGCGGCAAACGCCTCACTCAATTCAAATTTTTCTTTCATTCAAGTCTCCTCCACTATTATTATAATCACTATGCATTTATAATTTAATCTGTTTGCTATATATAACGCAATAAATGCATTTGTAGTTTTAAAAAGACATATGCCGTCATTCTGAGCGTATGCGAAGAATCTTAGCCAGATTCTTCACTCCACTTTGTTTCGTTCAGAATGACAGTTTTGTAAAATATTTAATGCGTTATATATAGCTGATAACAAGTTAATTTTATTTCCTAACATTATAATTATACTTATATATGTTATTAGAATAATAATAGCATGTATTTCTCAACATTGTCAATAATATATATATGGTTAGGATAGTGCATTTATCACTGTACTATGTTAAAATATGTATATCACTGAATGAATTCTCTTTCAATAACTCGGCAACAGGTCATTTATATAGAAAAGGAAGGGTCTTTAATGAACAACAAAACGGAAGATGATGAATTGGTTTTCAATAGGAATGAAGTAGCAAAAATACTTGGTGTTTCACCGGCTACAATATTGAATTGGGAAAAAAACGGCCTTTTTATCGCAAAAAGGAAGGATAATAATTACCGGGTTTATAGCCTTGATGATATTGAGGTTATGAAAAAAATCAGAGCATTGTCCATTGAAGAAAAAATGGGAGGCAAGGCAATAAAAAAATTATTGATGCCCAAGATGCAATCAGCAGATGCATCAACTGAATATTCAAAAAAGTTTTTAGGCAAAAAATGGAGGTCTTATAGAGAGAGCATGAATATAACACTTGAAGAAGTAAGCCGTCAAGTAAATATATCGCCCTCATATCTTAGCAAGCTGGAAAACAACCAGGCCAATGCTTCCTTTGATTTGCTGAACAAGCTGGCTAATTTTTATGGAGGGAGCATTTTAGATTTTTTTGAAAAAGGTGATGACGAAAAGCATATAGTGAAAAGCGGTTCGGGAGAAATGACAGAAATCGGCTTGCCGGGAGTCACCATAGAATCCCTTATATCCCAAAAAAGCCACGCTCTTGATTCTATGCTCTTTACAATCGAACCCGGCAGTAATTCCGCCGAAGCCCACAAGCATCACGGCGAAGAGTTCATCTATGTGCTATCCGGCAAATTGCGCGTAACACTAAACAATAAAGATGTATATCAGCTCACAAAAGGAGACTCTATGTACTTTAAGTCATCGGATTTACACTTCTGGGAAAACCCCGGAAGCAAGATATGCAAGCTGCTATGGGTGCATTCCCATTTTGAGTCTGGTATATGAGGTGAAGAATTATGAAAATTGACCGTTTGCTCGGAATAATAACCATGCTTTTAAACAATGACAAAGTAAAGGCTAAGGATTTGGCTGAAAAATTTGAGGTATCCATACGCACTATACACAGAGATATTGAAGATATTTGCATGGCGGGAATACCGATCGTAACCTATCAAGGAGGAGCCGGAGGAATCAGCATTGCAGAGGGGTATAAATTTGATAAGAGCGTATTGACCATAGATGAGCTTGACAATATAATTACCGGCTTAAAAGGCATTGAAAGCATATCACAGGATATCAAAATAAAATTGCTTATGGAAAAGCTTAGTCCGAAGCAAGAGGATATCATGTCTGTCAGCAATAATATATTTATTGATCTATCCTCCTTTTATAAGACAAGCCTTTCCCAAAAGATAAACCAATTAAAGGAAGCAATGAACAGCAAAAAGGAAGTAAGTTTCGACTATTATTCCAACAAGGGAGTATCTCAAAGATACATGGAACCATATTTCATAACCTTTAAATGGTCTTCATGGTATGTCTTTGGCTACTGTAAATTAAAAAAAGATTTCCGGCTTTTCAAGCTCAACAGGATGGATGATCTGAAAATAACCGATGCGACCTTTGATATGCGTGATATACCAGATGAAAGAGCACAGCTTGATAATTATTTTAGAGATACGCAAACCGTCATTATGCTCATAAACCGATCCCTTGAATATCAAATAGTTGAAAGCTATGGAGTCGGGTCTTATAAAATAACGGAGGATAACCGCATCAAATTTGATTTGCAGTATACCAATCATGATTATGCAATGCAGTTTATACTGGGCTTTGGCGACAAAGCTCAAGTTTTGGCGCCTGAACATATAATTGAAGAGCTAAAAGCTCATGCCAAAAATATTTTAGATATGTATAAATGAACATGACATGCTGTTGACATATTCACTATGGTATCCTTTATTTAACGGAAAGCAGGTATTAATGCAACCTATGCTCTCCCATGCATTATGAAAAAAGAAAGCGGGGTTTTATAATGACAAATGAATTGTTGAAAAAAGCCGAGGACTTTATAAAGAATTCAGAAACGGCTGCATTGTCTTCTATTGATGAGAACGGCTATCCCAGAACTGCTGCAATGTCCAGCATAAAAACAGAGGGAATAAAAACTGTATGGTTTTCGACGGGGACAAAATCAAACAAAACAAAGAATTTCAGAAAGAATAGCAAGGCAAGTGTATGCTATTATTCAGAAGGCAGCAATATTACTCTGATCGGTGAGATTACAATTGTCGAAGATATGGATATAAAAAAACAACTTTGGGTTGACTGGTTTATTGAACATTTTCCTCTTGGGGTAACAGATCCTAATTACTGTGTTTTAAAATTTGAAGCAAAATACATACAAGTTTGGCTTGAGAACAATTTCGAGGAATTCTTCCTTGATTGATTGTGTGGTGAAGAGCAATGGCTGATGATTATACAAATGCAAAAATAACTGAATACGGCAAGTTTCTCGATATAGTGGAGGATGTCGGGTTCATGCCCCTATCCAAAAATTGCATTGATTTTATCAATCTTTCGGATTTAACTCTGACGGAGCAATGGCATACAGGACTGGCATCAGATCCATGGCAATGGAGGATAAAGATAGAAGCAGATAATAAGGCTGGATACGCAAAGCTGTTTGACAAGAAACCGGGATTTATATCTCTCCAATGGTACCCTGTGTTTCTTGCTGCACGAAGAAGGGGACGGAGCTTCGAAGACATGTACTCAGAGGGTCTTATAAGCAATTATGCAAAGAAAATCTATGCTTTGTTTGAAAAACATGAAAACCTGGCCATCTTTGAGATAAAAGCGATGGCAGGCTTTACAAGGGAATCTAATTCAAAATTTGAAGCTGCTATGTGCGAACTGCAAATGGGAATGTTTATCACAATAAATGGAACCAAGCAGAAAATCAGTGCAAAAGGAGATTTATACGGCTGGCCTGCCACAGCTTATTCAACGGTTGAAAAGTGGGCAGGCGAGGAGCTTATTTCAAAAGCACAGCGCATAAATCCCAAGGATGCAGCGGATGAAATCTTAGAAAGAATTGAACAGTTTTCTCCAAATATGGAGTCTAAAAAGGCAAGAAGGTTTGCAGGGTTGTAAATTTTATTCAACCCTGCCATCGTCCACATCAAACATTGGTGGAAAAGCAATGATGCCCGGCTGTATTTCACCTTTTTCAACGAAACGCCTCGTAATTGACGTTTGCCGTACTATTATAATCCGATACTCTTTCACTTCTTATTTTTATATTCATTGTCTATTTCCTCCCTTTATAGTATTGCTTTTGAAACTTGGCAATCTGCTTACCCCATTGTTTTTGCTGCAATCTGAGCTTCCCTTCTTTTCTAGCTTCGAGATGTGCCAATTCTTTTTGCAGCTTGAGCCAGCTCTCCCATCTCACAGCATCCAGGGCACCTGTCTCCAAGGCTTCCCTAACGGCACAGCCCGGTTCATTTCCATGACTGCAATCATGGAAACGGCATGATTGCACCAATTGCTCGACATCGCCAAACATGGCCTCTATGCCGGTTTCTGCTTCCCACAGGGATAGCGTGCGCATTCCGGGCGTATCCAAAATCAATCCTCCTCCAGGTAAAAGCACCAGCTCTCTATGAGTTGTAGTATGCCTACCTCTGCTGTCGTTTTCACGGATTTCGTGAGTCTTCAGCAATTCCTCTCCAGCCAAAACATTTACCAAAGTTGATTTGCCGACACCGGAGGAGCCGAGCAAAGCAATGGTTTTCCCAGGTTGAAAATATTTTTTTATCTCATTTATGCCTTCTCCCGTAATGCTGCTAACCGCGTGGACCTCTATGCCTGGTGCAGTAGCATACACTGTTGCCATCTTGACAGGAATATCGTCGCAGCAATCAGTTTTAGTCAATACAATTACAGGTTCTGCACCGCTTTCCCATGCAGCGATAAGATACCTTTCAAGCCTCCTCATATTGAAATCTCTGTTCAAGGATTGAATAAGGAAAACAGTATCTACGTTTGCTGCTACAATTTGTTCTTTAACCTCTATTCCTGCAGCAGTCCTTGAAAATTTTGTCTTCCTTTGCAATACATATCTGATACATGTTGAAGCACTGTCTATTGACTCCAATGCAACCCAGTCTCCGGCCGCCATGTGGAAGTCATCACCAAATTTTTGCACCGGCCTGTTGACGCAAATCTCACCATGATCACAAGCTACTCGCAGGATCTGACCATAATCTGCAATTATCCTTCCCGGAAACAATCCCTCTTTGAATTTTTTATTCCATTGATTTTCAAAGTATTCATTCCACCCATATTCATTTATGCTCATTTTTTCATCCTTTCTTAATCACTTTTTAACACTATGCCCTAGGGCACCTTCTCTTGCCCCTCTGGGGTAATTCGCCTTGAATAAAGTCTCGTTCAATTTTTGCTTATACCGCAGTCAAGCAAAAAAGCATAGAAAAATCCCGCAGATAACGACCACCTGCGGGATTTGCACAAAAGCAATAAAAAAACACGCTACCAGTGCGTGTTAATATTCATTAGATACACGATTCAGGTTGCTCGTAAGAAGCTGCATAGGCAACGCAAACAAAGCCTTGAATGAGGCACATTGTATACCTATGCCGATATTTTATTAACTAAAAATCACCTCTATATATATTTCAGACATAAAACACTACCCCTTTCCTATGTAAAATTTCTTATTTGCATAAATACTTCAACAATTTTATTATATAAGCGGTGTCAATAATTGTCAATAAGGGTTTCTAGGATATATCTTTATTCCTAAGAAAATATTTTATCGATGGCCACCCAATGTTTGTTATCACTAATCCAAGGATTATTACTAAGCCGCCCAACCACTGCATCTCAGTAAGTTGTTCACCAAGAATGATGCGGGCGGTGACCAGACCTGTGATGGGGACCATAAGAGAAAGCGGGGCCACCTTGCCTGCCGGATATTTTGCAAGCAGCACGCTCCATGTGCCATAGCCAAACAATGTAGCAAAGCAGACCAGATAAAAAACAGCAAATAGAGATGTGGCATTTAAGCTTCTTATTGCTTGCATCAATGCCTGCGGCGTATCCATCATCAAGGCGAGCCCAATAAAAGGGAGCGGCGGCACGAGGCTTGACCAGACCACAAAGCTTAGCATATCTAATTTTTCTTCCTTTAATGCCGCCCTATTCACTGCATACCTGACTATTATATTTGAAAGTCCCCAAAAAACAGCCGCTGATACAGTCAAAAAAAGTGCTCCGAGAGGTATCGAGGTCAATCCGTCCGTACCTGCACTGCTTCCTATTAAGATGAGCCCAAGCGCTGCAACAGCAAGCCCGGATATCTGGTTGGCCTTTAATGGCTCTTTTAGCGCTATCGCTGCAAACAAGGGAGTGAAGAAGGCTTGAGATTGAAGTATGATCGAAGAAATCCCTGCCGGCATGCCTATATCCATTGCATAAAACAAACAGGCAAACTGGCCGACCCCTACGGTCAATCCATATGCAATGCAGTAGCGCCACTCCACAGCGGGACGCTTTACAAAAGCTATTGCAGGCAAAGCCGTAAAGGTATATCTCATAGCGGCAAGCAGCATAGGCGGTACGCCGCCAAGCCCCAGCTTGATGACCGTAAAGTTGGCTCCCCAGACCGTTACTACCAATAAAGCAAAGCTGAGGTCTCTCTTATTCATAGTATCCCTCCAAGTCTAATATGCGTATTGAAATGCTTTCATCTCATGCTTCCCAATGCCCTCTGAATTCTGTATGGTCGTTTCCCAAGTAATCTATATTTGCACTGATCCTCACAACCGTACTGTTGTTTTGATGCTGGATATGAACATCCGACGGCCTCCCGTCATCGCCTCTGTTCTCCAGATGATTTTGTAAAATTTCTGATGCAATCTCATCACTATACCGATCATAAATTTTATTATACTCATCTGCCGGAATCTCAAGCACCACGCTGTGCCGGCCATCATTTACGTTTCTTCTTTCTATAATACTGTTGTACATGTCGGTTATCTCCTTCCTCGGATTATTGTTTATCTATTATTTAGCTTCTCTACAAAAGAGATTTTTATCCGACTTCTTCAGATATCCGGGAATGAGAGATAAAGCCTCCGCTAAAATGCTCATTATTGCAATATTGGAATATCGATCAGGCAATATAAAGCTTATTAAGCCTAAAATTATAATCATAATGACAGAAAGATACTTTAATCTTTTTCTTCTGTCTGTACTGATAATCGGCTTATTGGGATGATCTACGGGAGCATAGATAAACGCTAGAATTATGCTTACAAGCAAAAGGATTATTTTTACTGGCATTGCCATTTGGAAGCTTATACCGATGTATAAGGCTGCGGTAAAAATAGCCAATGTTGTAGTAAAGCATCTCCAGTATGTTTCCTCATGATAGCCCCCGGCAAAAGACCTTGTCACGATAAAAAACATTAATACAGTAATAAATTCCAGAGTGTACGAGAAGAAAGAAAAAATGAACAGGTAAATTATAATTTTTGAGGCTTCGCTAAAAAGGCATTCAAGCCCAAACTTTATCTTTATTAGCTGTAAATCAGTGAGGCCCGGTACGTTATTCTTAATATGCTTTGTCATATATTCTGCAATCTTATTCATGCTTCTCATCCTTTAGGGGAAATTTGATCAAAAATTGTGTCTCTATATCGCTGCTATATGCTTCAATATGTCCGTCATATTTTTTCACCAGATTATTTACAATATATAGACCCAATCCATGCTCGGATTTTTGAGCTTTAGTCGAAAATCCATTTTCAAATATTTTCGGAAGTATGTCTTCCGATATTTTAGGCCCGGTATTTGCGATAGAAATAAAGTATTCATTGCCTTCTATATATGTACACAATGACACAACTCTGTTGTCATGGTCTTCGATGGAGGTTATGGAATCAAAAGCATTGTCCAGTATATTGCTTATAATGCTTATTATATCATTGTCTTTAATATCTAAATGGCTTAATGGCGCCTCAATTTCCACATCTAAGCTTATATCATTCCTATGAGCAAAGTTGCTCTTTACAACCAATAACCCATCTATATAAACATTTCCTGTGTCGAAGACTTTATATGATTCCTTTAGATCATCGGCAAGCTTGCCCACATAGCTTTTTATGCGCTCAGCCGAGTCGGGCTTATTCAGTATGCATAGGGCATTTATAGCATTCAGGTGATTTAGGTAGTCATGCTTTTCCCTTCTTAAAATATTGATTATAGCATCCAGATTGTTTATGTACTCAATCTGTAAAGTATACTTATTCTTTATAGCCAAAAGCTTTGTTCTGTCATGGTAATCAAAAATACCAAACAAAATATAAGCTAAAAATATAAAGAACAGCAATATTTCATACTTGAGTAAATCTTTAGGGTTATATATGATATAGTTTAAGCTTGCAAAAAAAATACTCATCAGAAAAATACCAAGAACAGAATAGTTCAGCAAATTTGTGCTTTCCTTATTTTCAGAGACTTTTATTACCGGTTTTAAGTCGCTTCTGAATAATAATACGCCGATGGTCATTTGAACTATCTTTGCAATCACAGAAAATCTCATTTTTATCGTAGGATTAGATATAATATCGTTTACGCTTATTTGAAAAAATAAATTCAGTAAAACAGCTATCAAAGCTTCCGTTACAATTATAACTATTATAGGTATCGCAAAGCCCACAATTGACAATATAAGACTGTTCTTTGTTATCGCACTCAGTACTACACCAGAGAAAATACTTAATATCAAAGTATGATAACCATTTGGAAAGCTTAAAGTAATCCAAAATGAAAAAATCGTATAGATTGCAATAAAAAGCCATACTTTATGCTTGTTTTCATGTATATACTTTTTCCTTTCACCAATAAGTACTGTTGAAAATATTAAAAAAATAAATATACCTTCCAATATTGCAAAAAATATTTCGTTTATAATAAGCTCCTTCATGAAAATTCCCTCCGCAAATGATTAAAATAAGGGGGTAACCCCCTTATTTTAATAGTTCTTCCGGACACTTTGCTTGCTGCGATAACCAAGCAGTCGCTACGGAAACAGAGGTTGTCCCAACAAATAGTGCGAATAAAGCTAGTATTGATAGCGATTGTCTGTTAAAAAACTTAACTATTTTTTTCATAACGATCCTCCTTTCAACAATATTTAAGCAATTGCGGGTTTTCTACCATCATTGCAATAGTAAACATTTCTATATGTAATCGCAACTGGCAGCTTTCCCACAATGGTTTAAGCTATGGAAAACCTTTCAAATAACTATATCACTTAAATAATAGCAAAAGGCCGTTTAGACTTCAATAGCAGTTTAGCATGAATTAGAGAAAAGTATCTGTGCCAGAGCACAGATACTTCCACAAATTCCTATTCCTTTGAAACAGAGTTTAAAATATCCATAAACTCATCACCCATTATAGTTTCCTTTTGAATGAGATATGATGATATTTTGCCCAATGCCTCCATATTTTCCTTCAGCAAATCCTTTGCTTTTTCATAGCAGTTCTTCAAAATTTCTTGGACTTCCCGGTCGACCTCAGCGGAGGTTTCGCTTGAACAGTTTTGAACCGGTCGGCCGTCAAGATATCTGTTTTGAATGGATTCGAGGCCCATCATCCCAAATTTATCAGACATGCCGTACATGGTTACCATCTGCCTTGCAAGCTGTGTGGCTCTTTCAATATCATTTGATGCTCCGGTAGTTATCTCATTAAACACAAGCTCTTCGGCAGCTCTCCCTGCTAATAATACAACAATTTGTTCAGTTATTTCATCTTTGGTCATCAAGAACTTTTCTTCCTCAGGCATTTGCATCGTATATCCCAAAGCTCCCATAGTCCTTGGTATGATGGTGATCTTGTGTACAGGCTGGGTTTTCTTTTGGAGGGCTGATGCCAATGCATGCCCTACCTCGTGAAAAGCAACAAGATTTTTTTCATTTTGTCCCATAACCCTGTCCTTTTTCTCCTTGCCTGCAATAACAGTCTCTACCGCTTCAAACAAATCATCCTGTCTCACTTTATCTCTTCCCATCCTCACCGCTCTAAGGGCCGCTTCATTGACCATATTGGCTAGGTCCGCTCCTACAGCGCCTGCTGTAGCCAAGGCAATTTCCTTGAGGTTCACCCCTTCATCCATCACTATATTTTTCGAATGAACCTTAAGTATCTCTTCCCTTCCCCTCAGGTCCGGCTTATCAACAATGACTCTTCTGTCGAAACGCCCCGGTCTCAGCAAGGCCTTATCAAGAACCTCAGGCCTGTTGGTAGCTGCTAGTATAACGACTCCCTTTGAAGAATCAAAGCCGTCCATTTCAGCAAGGAGCTGATTTAAGGTCTGTTCTCTTTCATCATTGCCTCCGATATTGCCTTCCCTGCTCTTGCCTATTGCATCTATTTCATCAATAAAAACTATACATGGTGCTTGTTTCTCAGTTTGTTTAAACAAATCCCTTACTCTTGCAGCACCTACCCCTACAAACATCTCTACGAAGTCCGAGCCTGACAGTGTGAAGAACGGTACCTTAGCCTCACCTGCTACAGCCTTGGCCAGAAGGGTTTTGCCTGTACCCGGAGGCCCTACCAGAAGGGCTCCCTTTGGCAGCTTTGCTCCTATCTTTGTATATTTCCCCGGGCTATGGAGGAAATCAACTATTTCCTTTAAAGATTCCTTGGCTTCTTCCTGGCCGGCTACATCATTAAAGGTAACCCCGGTGCTTTTTTCAACATATACCTTGGCATTGCTTTTTCCAAAGGACATGGTCCCGCCGCCCATCTTCTTGCTGAGCGACCCCATGAGCATGGAACTGAACAAGTAAAATATTCCAAACGGTAAAATCCATGAAAGTATGAAATTTACGATCGGGGACTGCTTATTATCAACCGGTGTTTTAAAATCTACACCTGAACTATATAACTTATCATAAATCTCCGGATAGTCCAATCTGCCCGTATAAAACATTTTCTTATCGGCCATGGAAACATCCTTATCAGTCTTAGGGATTATTATGATTCTATCTCCAGTGATTTGAACTGATTTTATCTCATTATTATCCAGCATTTTAAGAAATCTGCTGTATTCGATCTCTTGAAAGGCTGATTGGGAAATCAAAGACATCATCCAATTGATTGCCAGAGTAATAATAAGAGCTACTACAATAAACTTAGGCAAGCCTTCTTTTTTGGGCAACATATATCCCCCTCCTCAGCATCATTATAGTTCCGATCCCGTGCTTGCTAACATTTTTCCGACAGATTGATCAGCCTGTCCTCTATTCTTTTCATATCATCATCAGAAAGCGCCTCAAGGCCAAAAAGATTGGAGAATGCAATTCCATAGCATGCAAAGCAGATAATCATGGCCATTATAGGGTCTTCCATATTGCTGATATTTTGAAACCACTCTTTCCGTTTTTCTCTTACCGGCTCCAAAAGTTCATGATCCATAGCTATCGCCGCAAGAAAACCTGCCATGGTATTTGTATCTGCCGTATTTTGATTGAATTGCTCTTTGATAAAAGATGTTAGCCAATTTGCAGAAGTGATCTGACATTCAAATTGCTCCATATGATATTCAATCAGAGCCTTTATCAGCTTATCTTTGCTCGGATAGTGATATAAAAGGCCACCCTTGCTTACACCGGCTTTTCTGGCTACCTCTTCCAATGTGAAACAATTCAATCCTTTATTCGCAATAACTTTATTTGCTTCACATAAAATTCTTTCCTTAACAGAGATATCCATGAGCTAACAACTCCTCTCAACCGTCTGGACGGTATAGTAATACCGTATCAAATATTGCTATGCCTGTCAAGTATTCGTGGTATAAAAACAGATAAACGCTATATTATTTGCTATCCCCAGGTCAATCTCTCCAAAGAGATATGTTTCCTATACCAATCATCATTTTGCAATAGTGTTTCAGGCGAGCCTGCACTTCTTATCCTCCCGTTTTCCAAAATAACGACTGTATCGCTGAAAGCCACGGAAGACAAGCGATGGGATATGGATAATATGGTATGGGCGTGGCCTGCCTTTTGCAGGACTGACACAATCTTTTCTTCTGTTATCGAGTCAAGGTTTGCGGTGATTTCATCAAGCAATAAAATGGGAGGGCTGGTCACAATAGCTCTCGCTATAGATAAAAGCTGCTTCTGGCCCTGTGAAAAAAGAGAATCGCCGGTAATCTCCGTTTCAATACCATTTTCCAAAGATTCTACATAATCTGCAAGGCCCACAAAGTTCAGCGCATTGCAGATTTGCTCTTTTGTTATGCTCTCATCCTGGAGGCTTATCTGTTCGGCAACAGTGCCTTTTATCATATGAAAGCTTTGGTCTACATATCCGAATATTTTGCGTTTTTCAGAGTTCGGTATGCTGTATACATCATATCCGTTTATGGTGATGCTTCCCTTAGCCGGCTTCAACAGGCCTATGATCAATTTGAATAATGTAGATTTTCCTACTCCTGTCCTTCCGGCAAATGCAACCTTCTCCTGGGGTTTTATCTTCAGGTTGATGTTCTGCAAAACATCAGTATCTTTCTCATAATTAAAGGCTACATCATTAAATGATATCTTTATTTTCTCACGGTTTTGGATGATATCATCCGCTTTTATTTGATCATCCTTGCATTCATCCTCAGGCTCATTGTAGAAGTCATTAACTCTGCGGATGCCGGATACTGCATGTTGAATGCTCTGAAGCTCCATACCCAGGTTTTCGATAGGCGAAAACAAATTTGAGATTAAGTCAATGGATGCAGCCACCATTCCCAATGATATTCCTAAATAGTTGAGTTGTCCGGAGGACAGTATTACCATAAAACCGATTACAACAGCACGGGTGAGCTGTATGATAGGAGAGAATACAGAATCATAAAAATTTACTTTTCCCACCGTTTTGAAATTTTCCAGCAGATACTCAGCATAGTTATCTTCCATATAGCTTTCCTTGCTGCAGGATTTGATCATCTCAATATTTTTTAAGCTTTCTGAAATATGATTGTTCACCTTGCCCACCAGAACCCGGTTTTCCATTTGTGCTTTCAGCATTCGCTTTTGAAAAAGCCTGGTAATCCCATAAATAAAAGGCAGCAGCAGCAAGGTGACAATTCCAAGCTTTCCGCTGAACATCCAGATGGAAGCAATAATGCCTATGATCTTAAAGCAATCGATCATCATCCCCACAATGCCGCCGGTAAACAATGAACTCACAGCTTCAACATCATTAGTAAATCGTGATACCACTGCACCGGATTCATTATAAGAAAAGAAGAGTGCATTTATTTTTTCCAGCTTATGCATCATTTCAAGCCTGATCTCTTTGATAATCTTTTGACCTATGATCGTAAGGATTGCCCCCTTGATAAAATCAAACAAGCCTATAAGCAGCAGCACCGCCATATAAGCGATTGCCAATGCAAACAACCCGCTGCCCTTTTCAGGTACAAGATTGTTATCGATGATATGCTTCAATATCTGAGGGGGAATCAGGCTTGAAATAACAACGCCGCAAACAGCAAAAATTAAAAGCCCGTTTAATAAAATGTTTTGCTTGATCACATTGATGACAGATCTTTTTACCAAGCTATTTTTAGTCATTGTTATCACCTGCCATGCATTGTAAATTAAATATCTCTGCATAGAGCCCGGAGCTTTTCATCAGATCATCATGGGTTCCATAGCTTGCTGTTTTGTCGCTGTGCAGAAATATAATCTTATTGATCCTGCTGAAAATTGTTAAGCGATGAGAGATAAGTATTATTATACTGTTTTTATAATTAGCCTTAAGATTTTCAATGATCCTCTCTTCTGTCTTCATATCAATTGCAGAAAACGGATCATCTAAAATTATGATTTTGCTTTTGTTCAAAAGCGTCCTCGCAAGTGCGATCCTCGCCTGCTGGCCCCCGCTTAACCTTATCCCGCTGCTGCCCACTAATGTATCTACACCATCCGGCATGGATTGCAAATCAATATCGAAACAGACATCTTTCATAACAGAGGTTATGTCCTTCTCATTCCCGAGAGTGATATTGTTGTATATGGTATCGGATAGCAGCTGGGGCTTATGACCAAGATATGAAATCATCATGCTGCGCTCGTATTCGGAATAATCTTTCAGCTCCTTGCCATCTATCCTTATGCTGCCTATATAGGGGTACAGTCCCAGCAAAGAGAATCCGAGTGTAGATTTGCCGGAGGCAATAGGGCCTGTCACGCCGATGATTTCTCCATGATTGGCTTCGAAGCTTATATTTTTAATTATGGCCTCCCTGCCTGCAGGATAACAAAAGCTGAGGTTTTTTACCGATAGCTCAGTGCTGCTTTCATCAATATCTGATGCCTTATCTTTTATTTGATATTCTGCAAGATAAGGCTTGATACGCTTCCATGATACCTGTGACTTTTGCACAGAATTGAACAGTTTGGCTGCTTTGCTTGCTTTATTGGCCATCGCGGCAAACATTACGATGTATGTAGAAAATATGCCTACAGTCCAGCTGCCCTCAATAACCTTTGTACCGCCAAGATAGATTACAGTTATAACTCCCAGCATGGCAATAACATTATATATGGGCTGCATGGAATTTTCTAAAATATTGGCTTTGATTGCCTTTCTTTGCAGATCCTCTAAATCGTCATCATATTTTTGTCCGTTTTGAGCCTCTATGCCATTGGCGCGATAGAGCATGGCATTCTCAATAGCGTCGTACACGATACCGGCTATGTAGCTGCTTTTTGAGCGAAAGGAAGCTGAATATTTATAAATAACGTTTTTCAGCTTTTCGGCAAGGGCCATGGCGACGGGAATATATAGCGTGGAAAGGACCGTTATTTTTGCATCGTACGCCAGCATTGATACGAGATAGGATGCCATAAGCACTCCGGTGTCAAATAACTCTGTAGTAAACTTGCGCATTCCTTCAACACACACATCAACATCCGAAACGGCTCTTGTAATCAAATTCCCTATATTTTCATTCCCCAGTTCCTCAAGGCTTTTATGCATTATATTATTGTATATCATAAACCTCATAACGGCACTGGTATTATTGGCAAAGCGCCTTATATAAAAGCGCTTAAAATAACGCAATAGTTGTATCATTCCGATTAAAAAGACAAAAGACCCAGCCAGCCTTATGACTGAGTCCAAGCTTTCAGCGCCGGCGATGGAATCTATCAGCTTGCCTTGGTAAATAGGACCTAAAACAGTGGCACTGTTAAAGGTAAGGCCGAATATTACAATGCATGCTACAGTAAATTTTTCTTTTTTCCAATAATTGATGATCTTATCGGGCTCTTTCATTGGCTCAATCTTCAATCTTGTCATAATGAACCGCCTATCTTTTCTATCCCACAGCTAACCAACGCTAATACTCCCACTCCTTTATTAAATGTGAGATAAGTGGGCTAAGCTCCTTGATAAAAAGATATTTGATAACCTCCTTTTCCCTTTTAACAAATTATTTAAAGCCATTTATTAATAATACCAATGCAGCAATCCATATTAGGGCAATCATTGCTGCGCCAATTTTTTTGTATTTACTCTCAATACTAAATCCATTTTCCGAATTAGCCTTGCATTCTTCCCATACACTTTGGGGAATGATCTTTATAGCAATGATAACTCCTAATGGTATTAATACAATGTCATCGAGCAAACCTAAAACGGGAATAAAGTCAGGTATTAAATCTATCGGGCTAGCTGCATATACAAGTATTAATAGTAAAAACGCTTTTTTATACCATTTAACATCTTTATGCATATATGCAAGATATACGGTTATGATTTGCTTCTTAAGTTCTTTTGCCCGTGACTTTATATTTTCTATCATAAATATGCTCCTAATATAATATCACTATTTGTTGTTATGTTTATAAACAAGCTCGCTATATTCTTCGAAGGCTTTTTGTATCTGTCCCAGTCTCTCTTTTGCAATGCTTCCAGTAAGAGCGCCGAAGTTGTCTCTTGCCTGAATCTTTACATACC
This sequence comes from Lutispora sp. QWL-02, assembly GCF_058315355.1. Classification (NCBI taxonomy): domain Bacteria; kingdom Bacillati; phylum Bacillota; class Clostridia; order Lutisporales; family Lutisporaceae; genus Lutispora; species Lutispora sp. QWL-02. The sequence continues at coordinate 2,285,552 of NZ_CM177762.1, read as the reverse complement.
ATGAAATGAGTTTTTGAAGTTCTTCCTCTTCTTCTTCAAGCTCGGCAAAGGTGAACTTTTCTATCGAAATTTCCTTTTCCAGTTCTTTAAGATATTCATCGCACTTTTCTATAAATTCCTTATATTCCTCATCTCTGACATTATTAAAAAGCGAAATCACTCTCTCTTCATGCTTGTCATCAAAAAAAACACTTTCCATTAAAAGGGCTTCACCATTGTTCGATTCAATATCTTGGGATATTTTCTGCAGAGCAAGATAATTCTCCTCATTGTACCCAAGAACCCACATTGATTGCTGTATATTAAGGGCTCCTATTTTTTTTAGGGCTCTCCATGTTGCTACTCTGTATCTTGACGGATCCGTAGGAAGATTATAATTTACAACCAGCCACTTTCTCTTTCCCATAACAGTCCCCCCTAAGTAATATCGGTTACAAATATATTAGCATATTGTAACGGCTATTACAACAAGGAATATTGCTATGCCTCCAACTGGAGACAGCCTCAGCAGCTAATGCAAACAGGCACCCAAATTGTATGGATGCCTGTTTACATTAATTTTTAGTATATCGATAAAATTATACTCTACATTAATGGGGCAAAAACGCGCAGCAATGAGCTGATAAGAGCTTTATGCCAATTAATGTTTTCAAAGCCACTTGTTGTTATTTCCTCACACACTTTCAATGTATTTAAAAAATCATTTTTCATATCATGAATGCAACTGTTCTTATAAAGCCAAACTCCACACTCAAAATGCAAGAAAAGGCTTCTATAGTCCATATTTATAGTTCCTACTACGCCATATTCATCATCCACTACATAAGTTTTAGCATGAACAAATCCAGGAGTATATTCATAAATTTTTACACCGCTCTCAATAAGATTTTTATAGTATGATCTGGTGACCTCATGAACATACCACTTATCAGGACAATGGGGAGTGATTATTCGAACATCCACTCCTCCTTTTGCAGCCGTAGATAGAGCTGTTACCATTTCATTATCGATGATCAAATAAGGAGTCATTATATAAACATATTTTTTAGCTTTGTTAATCAAATTCAGATAAATAATTTCCCCAACAGGTTCATCATCCAATGGGCTATCTGCGAAAGGCTGTACATATCCATTTCTTTCAATTTGATCCCCTATGGGAATATTCTTTCTATGCTCATTGAAATCTTCATCCACTCCTCTAAGATAATCCCACATAGATAGGAACATTACAGTCAGACTCCAAACTGCTTCACCTTTGAGCATAATGGCAGCATCCTTCCAATGTCCATGCTTTTCATTTACATTTATATACTCGTCCGCCAGATTAATGCCTCCTGTAAATCCTACATAGCCATCAATTACTGCAATTTTTCGGTGATCCCTATTATTTAATCTTGGAGACAAGATAGGGATTAATGGATTGAAAATACAGCATTTTATGCCCAATTCTTCCAGCTTTTTATCATATCTATAAGGTAGCTTGAACAAACAGCCTGCATCATCATATATCACCCGGACGTCTACGCCTTTGGATGCTTTTTCTGCTAATATTTCCAGTATACTATTCCACATCACGCCTTCTTCAATGATAAAATACTCTAAAAATATATAATGCTTTGCTTTCTTGATTTCTTCCTTTAATCTCTCATATTTTAATTCACCAGTCGGAAGGTATTCGGTTATGGTATTGCTATAGGGAGGATAGTAGGCATAGTTCTGAATATATCTTGATTGATTGGCAGCATTCTCATTTTGCAATAATATTTCATCCAAGATATGTTGCTTAGGAGATAATACCCCTCTTGTCTTATCTTCAATAAACTTCATTCTACGCCTTGTCCTTTTGCTTAATTTGTTGCGGCCAAGAAATATGTAAAATAATCCGCCAAATATGGGAAATAGCATTATAGGAATTATCCATGCTATTTTGTATGCTGGATTATCGTTATTGTTTATGATCCATAGTACCGCAATCATGCTGATAAATAAACTCGCTCCATAGAAAAAAGCAAAATAGTCCTTGAACCCTATTACTGTTCCTATCAAAACAAATACTTGCATTGATATTGCAAAGAATACAAAAGCAGCTCTATGGAATAAAAAATTTTTAATAAATTTCATTTTTTCATCACTTCTCATTTTTTATAATTTTACAATAGCCAGTTAACATCTCTATATTATATATATCATTTAGTACAAATAAAAATCCTATTCTTTCACTATTGGGAAAAAGTGATTTCATCATGTCTAAGAGGCTAATATATTTAGAATCCGATGCTGTAAGGCAGCTCATAATAGCCTAAAGCCATTTTTGAATTGACTCTCATAAGCTATTTTCGACAGAGCCATAGAAATTCCTTCAAAAAAAACCTCCCATAACTACTGACATGCTCATTTTGATACAATAATTTCACGCTATCATACTATATAAGTTGCAATAAATACGTTACATAGCTTTTATCACTGAACTAACCCGCTCTATGAGTTTGTAAGCTTACTGATGTAAAATATTTAATGCGTTATATATAAATTATATTGGAAGCAAGGAATATTATAGTACAAAGGGAATCATATGAGCAAAGATATAACCGATAAGCTGGGTAAAGAGAAGGACTTTTATCTGATGTATGAAGCCCCGCTAGAACAACTGACTACACTATTTCATATTATATATATGAGATGGTGTAGTTAGGAGGAAGCAGTATGTTTGAAAAAATGAAAAAGCGGCCTGTTGAAGTTGTTGACATAACAAGCCCAACAATGAATTCTATACTGGGAAGGTATTTCATTGGGCAAACCGGTATACTTAATTTTGGAAATAGATATAATGCTTGGGGGGGAATAATAAATCCCGATAATTCAGGAGTAAATCTTTATTTTGATATCTTTACCATTACAAACTTTTCAACTCAGGATTTTACCGCAGAAATCTGGTTAAATGTCAGGACACCAAGCAAAGCTATAGTCTCTTCCACAGTTACTCCATCAAATCAATCCATCTCACCTCCTCCTAAACCAAAGACAGTAATGAAATATGCTGATTATCTATCTGAGCCTCTGACAAAAGGAGTGAACATTTTTGGAAGGATAGTCACTTCCAATTCTACTCTTGTAAGCGATTCCCATAAGGGTTCTATAATTATCGGTCCCGGCGGCTCATTTTCAATACTTCTTAAGTCGCCAAGATCTGAAAATATCACAGGGACAATTGTTTTGACCTGGTGGGAGGAAAAAATCTGATGAGTTCGGTCTACAGATATTCACTAGGAGGTAGGTTATGAGCTTGATATTAGTAAAAAAAGAAAAATCGGTCAGAGATGTCATTGTTTTATCAGAGACTGTATATCATTCATATATCGGCAAATATTTTCTAGGGCAGACTGATATTATAACCTTCGGAGATGGCCATCATGCTTGGGGAGGCTTAATAAACCCAGCTAAATCAAATGTAAATATGTTTTTGAATGCTTATACTATCTCCAATTTTTCCAATCAACCAATAACGGCTGAGGGATGGCTAAGCAGCACACTTCCCGGAAAAGGTAAAGCATCACCATATTTTGCTTCTGGAAACCAATCCATTACTCCGCCGCCAATACCTAATGTAGAAATTCAAAATGCTAGTTTTGTATCAAAAAAACCTACAGGCGGAACTTACGCATTTGTGAGAAGGATCGAACCCAACCTGACGCTTACAAAGCATGACTTTCAAGGCATGTATATCATTCCGCCCAACAGCTCCTTTGTATTATTCTTTCTATCCCCTGAAAAAGAACAAGCTCATGTAAGAGTAGCGTTTGGCTGGTGGGAAGAAAAAATTTAATGGGGCAAGAGCAATATGTTACCGTATTGACAAAGCCAAGGCTTGATGATTATGCATATATAGTTGTAAGGGCGGACTCAGGATATCCTGCTATAGAAGCTGCCTATACTCGCGTTAAAGATGACGGCAATTTGTATTTCGGGCCATATTCAAGCAAGAATACTGTAGATAGTGCTTTAGACGGCATAAAAGAATTCTATAAGATACTCTGCAGCAATCCTTTGAAAAAGAATGCCCCATGCTTAAGCTACTCCTTAGGCCTGTGCATCGGGGTGTGCCTCGGGGGATCTGCTGCAGCACGAATATTAAAAGCTTCAAAATAAGTCATCGAATACTAGACGGTTTTATCACAGTGTTGAGGAACTTTTGATTAAACCGGCAGACTTGCATAATACAAGTACGGATTATTAGCTTTTTCCCAGATCTATACACTCCGGGTCAAGATAATAAATCATATCCTTTCTTTCAACTACGATACTGATCCTACTTTTTAGTGCGGGATTTTCCAATACCTTGGTTACCAGCTCCCTCGTCGGGTTAACACATACCGGATGACCAACGGCTTCGAACATTGCATAGTCACCTGTTGTATCCCCATAGCTGTAGCTTTTTGAAAGATCAATATCATATTTTTCAACTAATTCCTTCATCGCTTGCTTCTTGCTTTCGCTATCCCACATGGGGATAATAGTCCCGGAATATATTCCATTTTCGTCAATCTCATAGGTCGCTCCCTTGAAATCATCAAAACCATGCTTCAGAGCCATCTCTTTAACCAATTCAATAGGACTTCCCGATATAGTTATCAGCTTATGCCCGTTCTCTCTATGCCACTTTATCCTGTCTCTCGTATATGTATATACCCTATCGCCCTTCTGGTTTATTACCAACCTGGCAATAAACTCAACCTGAGATCTGTGAAGCCCCTTTATAGCCTGGGTATATATCTCAGCCATCTTTAACAGATAATTATCGTAGTTGCCCTGTCTTTTATCATACCGCTGATACTCAGGCCTTACCTCATTATACCACTTCCCGTTATCGATGATTTCCGCTTTTACGAGCTTCTTAAAAATCTCGGAAATCAAGCCTTCCCTATACAACGTTCCATCTATATCAAAAAAAGCAGCTGCGGCTTTCATAGTATTTACCCACCTTCCTTCAAGCTTTGATATATTCTATCATAAAGCAAGGGAATTTGAAATTTAAATATTCTCTATTCCGTTTTTATAAAAATAAGAGCAGATAGATCGATTCTTATATTCCTACTTAAACCGCTATCTGCTTAAGATTATTATATATAGAATTTTATTGCTAGTTTGTTAAAATTTTATCCTTCACCAGACAACAGAGATCGTTCTTGATCTGTTCATTTATGATACAGTTCTCTATTGCCTCCAGCATGTTACGTCTCTTAAATTCTTTATTTTGAAATAGTTTCTCCAGGCTTTTAAAGGCTTCGGGTACAATGGCATCCGTGAATACCTTGCAATCCTTTATCACCCCGTCAGAAACTTCCAGATTGATCTCAAAGATACCCCAATTGAATTTATCCTCTGCGGTAATTGCAAAATCAGGGCTCTCTGTATGGTTCCATTTCCATGAACCATACTTTCCCATATAGGCTGTGACATCGATGGCTTTCTCATTTAAAAGAATTATTTGAGCTTCGGCTTTGTAAAACTCATTAAAGCTTATTATAAGGGCATCCTTCAAGCTGTCGACAGTTATTTGCGAAGAAAATTCTTTCAGATTTATTACTCTGGATGCCACCGAATCAATGCCCTTTGACTTAAGCTTTAAAGGTGATACGGTCAGGTATTTGGATAGCTTATACAGATCAGCATCAACGAGCAGAGTGCCGTGATGGCAATTCATTCCGTTATCGCTGATAAAAGCATTTCCGGAGAACTTTCTTCCCTGCACCAGCAAATCATTTCTGCCGTTAAAACAGCCATGGACTCCAAAGCGTGAAACCCCGTTCAAGATAATTTCCATATTGCTCTCAACATCATAGCTTTCATCAGAAGCAATAAAGGTAAAGTTCAGGTTCCCATGATCATGATATACGGCTCCACCACCTGATAATCTTCTTACCAGGTGGACATCATCCTCTTTGAGCTTTTTAACATCGCATTCTTTATAAGGATTCTGGTTTCTTCCTATGACAATAGTGTTTGCATTCTGCCAAAGGAAAAACACAATATCGTTAAGCTCATTACATGCCATCAACCACTCTTCGACGGAAAGATTGAACTTAGGATCAAAGGATTCTGAAATATATATTTTAAATTTCTTATGCAAAGTGAATTCCCCTGCCATCTATGCTTAATAATGCTTCATGAATAGATTCGGCTGTTGTAGGATGTGCATAAATCACATGGGCCGCTTTATCTATAGTTAAGCCTGAAGCGATGATATTGCTGATTGTGCTGAGCATATCGGTGGCATGCACCCCCACTATAGTCCCTCCAATTATTTTTCTTGTTTCTTTGCCGGCAATAAGCTTCACGAACCCTTCCGTCTCTCCCATGGCCTGCGCTTTACCGTTTGCCATCAACGGAAACTTTCCAATTATATAATCAAGCTTTTGTGAGACGGCGTCCTTTTCTGTCAATCCGACATGGCCGATCTCAGGCATCGTAAATATTGCACTGGGTACTAAGTCATAACACATCTCATCTTGCATTCCATTGATATGGTCAGCAGCTATAATACCTTGATGTGAAGCAACATGAGCCAATTGAATTTTATTTGTTATATCTCCTATGGCGTATACATTTGGATTGCTCGTTCGCATATGGGCATCCACCGAAATGCCATTACGCTTTTCATTCAGTTCAACCTTGAGCATCTCCAGATCAAGAGATTCCAGATTTGCTTTCCTTCCAACCGCCATAGCCACTTTTTCGCTTATTAAATACTTTGTTTGATTATTTTCATCTATCTCAACAATTTTCGTTCCGTCTAATGCAGTTTTTATCGACAATGCTTTGGCGCCTTCATAGAGATTAATTCCTCTCTGGGCGGCAGATTCTCTTATTATATCTGCTGCATCCTCATCCATAGTGTTTAAAATTTGCGGGAAATACTCAACTACATTTACTTTTGCACCTAAAGCATTATAAATGAAGGCAAATTCCATCCCAATAACGCCGCCGCCAATGATTGTGATTGAGGAAGGCACTTCCGTTAATTCCAATAGATCCTGACTGGTAAGAATATCTTCGCCGTCGGCTCCTTCTATCGGAAGAATGGCCGGTTTAGAACCCGCGGCTATTATCAGCTTTTCGAATTTTATAGTGGCATCAATAGATTTATTTTTAACGGTTAGGGTTTCTATATCTTGGACTTCTGCCTTGCCATTTATATACTCTATTTGGTGAACCTCCATCAAATGCTCAATTCCGGATACCAATGTATCGACCACTTCATTTTTCCTTTGCATTATTCTTTCAAGAGAAGCTTTTACCCCTTCGACTTCTATGCCAAAGCTTTGAGCATTTCTGATCTTCTCTAAAGCATCTATGCTGCTGACAAGGGCTTTTGTGGGGATACACCCATAGTTGAGGCACGTTCCTCCCAACCTGTCTTGCTCAATTATCAGAACTCTTTTGCCGCCCTGGGCTGCCCTTATGGCGGCGACGTAACCCCCGGGACCTCCTCCAACAATTGCTACATCCACCTCATAGCTTTTGCTTAAAGGCTTGGCAAGCCCAAAGGAGTAAGATGTCTTTTTCAGTTCTTGCTGAATCAATTCTCCCTCTACACTGCCAATAACCTGCCCTTTCTTTATAGTATCCCCCTCAGCAATCAATAATTGTTCCAGAGTACCCTTATATTTTGATATATATTTGATGGTTCCCTTGCCGGACTCGATGGTAAATATTATATCGTCTGGGTTTAAAATATCGCCGGTTTTTTTGTTTATTTTGCCTACTTTCCCGGACATGTCATGACCGGAAAGCTTTTCTATAATCAAATCATATTTCATTTCGATTCCTCCAAAATTCAATCAAAGCAAAAAAGGGCAAAGCCCTTTCTATTTGAAATCGCCTTCGAATTCAGCTATGCAATCCTTAAGCAATGTTACCGAATATGCCATAGACGGTCCTCCGCCGAAGGCTACTGCTACCATAGCTGCCTCTAAGATTTCTTCCTTTGATGCACCTGCTTCAAAAGCTTTATAGGAGTGGTATACAATGCAGTATTCACATCTGTTGTAACATCCGATTGCTACACTCATCAATTCCTTTGTTTTTAAATCCAGTGTTTTGGGCTCATATGAGGCTCCTAACAATCCCATAAAGGCACCTACATTTTCAGGATTTGTTGCTGAAAGATTCTCCAATCCTCCCACAAATGAATTAAGCATTTCTCTTACATTATACGCCATCTTACTTCCTCCTTATTTTGTTTGCATATGCAACGTTAAGCATAGCAATCATTTATATTAAGTATAGCAAACAGTTTGTTAAATATCAAACTTTTTTGACAAAATAAAAACACTTGCTTCTAATAGCATCTAGTATGCCATTAGAAGCAAGTGTTTATGCGCTTTCCTATTTACTCGATCACATTTGAAAGCATTTTATTTAGGATCTTTTCATAAATAATAAGTTCTTGCTCGTCAATCCCTTTCAGCAAATCATCATTGAAGTGCAAGCCTATAGGCATTAAATCAGAAATAAGCTGATCTCCTTTATCAGTGAGCTTAATATAAATGACCCTTCTATCAAAATCATTGCGCTCTCTTTCAATCAAACCATCCCGTTCCAGGCGATCGATCAATCTGCCTGCACTTGAATCCTTAACATTCATGAGATTGGATAAATCCCTTTAGGAAATTCTTCCTTTAGCTTTTACATAGTAAAGTGCAATCCATTGAACACGCGTTATACCTGTATCTTGCAGCCTTCGACCGAAGGCTTCCGAGATCTGCTTTATAGCATTCTCAGTAATATGCCCCACTCATTTATCAAGATTAAAAAACATAATTGCCTCCTTCTTCAAGCTTACACATATCTTGTACATGTCGTACAGCTTTGCTGCTCTCCGATTTTGCAAGCCTGCACACCCGATCATCATATCTTACTTCAATGTTGTTATTCAACAGTCAAGCCTATTTTCCTCCATAAAGCTTTAAAATATTATTCTTCCAAGTCCATCAGCGAATATTCTATGGCTTGCATTATCCCATAACTTGCTGGGGAAAGCTATACTCTTTTTCGTCATGTTTTTTTATATTGATGCCCTCAAGGATAAAGTGCAAGTTATCTTCCTTATAAAAGCTTGGAACAGAAAAACAGCTATGCAGCGGTAATCCGTGCAGACCCCGAGGAATTGTTTTTTCCCTGTCATTTCCCGCAAGAAAAATGGCTGTAGGGCCGCATGAGCCGCCAATAATACCAATGGATGAGGCCCCATGAGGGCTGAATCTGCCCTCTTCCGGAGGCTCTGCATATTGTATGCTGCTGCCAAACTGCAGTGAATCCCCCTGAGGCAAAGCGGGATCTATTTCATATGTGGCCTGCACGGTGTAAAGGCTGCGGCTCCCGTCTTTGTCCATTGGCATTTCAACAAGCTCCGAATCCTGGAAGTACAATGTATGTGTGACCCCTGTTTCGGGATGTACAAAGCAAACCTCTCTTGTGCTTTCTTTGTCCGGTATTTCAAAATTTATATCCAACGGTAAAAACCATTGGACAGGCCATGTAGACAGCTTTATGCTTTTTATTCTGGAGAGCCGGAAAAAGCGCAGCAATTTTTGCACTTTGGATCCTGCTTCAGGGTATGGCACGCAAAAGCGTTCACAAGCAAAGCAGGTCCTATCCTTTAGGAGCGAGGAGTATGCCTCTCGCACAAGGCTCAGTTCTTCATCCTGACTGCCCCACGGTATGCTGACGGCACGGCTGGAAGAATGACCGCTTTCTGCTCGTTTTCCGTTTATGCATATTTCTTTGGCCGATATAGACTGATAGGGGTGCTCCTGCTCTGCACAGCGCTGCTGCAATGGAGTCAGCGTTTCCTCAATGGCTTCATATTTTTCAAAAAACCCACGGAGCTTTGCTTCATCCAAAAGGGTTATGATATCAAAAACAATACCTTTTGAAAAGCGGTATATGATAGGGATGAAGTGTCTGGCTCCCGCATGCTCAAACTTCCAGTTTACTTTCTGCGGTACTCCGCAAAGTCCTTTCCCTTTCTCATTTCCCCATAAACTGGGGTTATAATATGTTTTCATCTATACGTATCCTCCTACCCAAAACATACATCTTGTTTTATCCGTAAATATGCTCATATAAATTTAATGGCTTTCGGGTGTTTTCATAAAATCTTCAACCTTCACAGAATACTGAGGAACAAGTTCATCAAGGTAAGTATGCTGACCCAGATCATCATTTATATATTCAATAGCAACCTGTAATGGATCTAAAAGCCATGATTTATGACCATCATCGCACTGCTTTTGTAAATCCTTATAATAATCTGCTGTCAATGCATCAGTCTTTGGTGCAGCATGGTACACAGTACCGTTTTCATCCATCCATCGCTCTACGCACCAGATCCCTGAATCTCCTTGAACAACAGGCTGGGATAAAAACAGCCGGCAGATTTCACCTGTCGATAGCGGGAATTTAACAATTATATGATTTCCGCTGTAGGTTTCATTAGGCAATAATCCAATACCCTCAAAAAATATACGAAGCGCCGCTTCCTGTCCCGATAGCGTAGTAAAATCATTTTCTCCGCTCCAGGTACAGCCTAAATACTTAACCTTTGAGCCTTCATAAGAAAAAATCAACATGGGCTTGCCCATACTGCTGTCTTCAGTGAGCCATCCGTCTACCTCGTTCATACCGCCCGGCAGCACGGCTTTGGTTATGTCATCAGGCTTCATGCGGTATTCAAGGCGCCAAACTTCTACGGGTGATGAAATCAGATTGTCAAAGGATGCGATCTTTTCAAGCCTTGTTATTTTGCTGTCGATAATCTTTACATCATTCCATTCCGAACTTTCATAGGCTTCAATTTCTTGCTCGATAAAACCCTTAGCATAATCTTCCACTGTCAGTAATCTTTCTTGCGGATCAGTCATAAGCCCTATACAAATAGCTGCCACTGCAATAATTGCCACTATAATAACCCAAAACGCAGGCTTCTTATAGTTTAATATATTCTTAATGCGTCCTTTAGTATTATTTTCACCAAAAGCAAGGGGGCAACCCCTCGCCGTACGCCTGCCTGTAGATAGTGACAAAAGAGAAGCTGAGTAGCTTTTTTTAATCTCACTGCCCATTTGCTTAATAACACTTTCATCGCAGGATAGCTCCATATCCTCTTCCATTAGAAAAAAAGCAATCCAAACAAGAGGGTTAAACCAGTGAATGCACAATACTAAAAATGCAAAAGGCTTAATAATATAGTCCAGCCTCTTAATATGAACCTGCTCATGCTTAATGATATATGCCCTGTCATTTTCTGAAAGGATCGGAGGAAGATAGATTTTAGGCTTTAGCACGCCAAAAACAAATGGGGTTTTAACGCCGTCCATCTCATATATATTATCATAAATCCGTTTTGCAGGCTTCAATTTGTTTCGAAGCCTTACAGCCGTGTAAGCACTGTATATAAGCAATGCTGCAATACCAAACAGCCATACCGCTTCGCCCAGAGCAATCCATACCTGCAAAGGGTTCGCACTGACACCAACTGCAGGTGCAGGCAAAGAGTTATTCGCTGCTTGATCTATTGCTGCAATACCGCTATGAATTTGCGGTGCCTGGGAGTACATAATATTATGGGGCACAGTTTGTGTGTTTATAGGCATAAGGCTGAACATGCTTTCAAAGGAAAAGGGACATATGAGTCTGAATAAAACCACAGACCAAAGCGCATATGAAAAAATCTTAGGCGCTTTTTTCAATAGCAGGCGAGCTGCAATGACAAATAGAATAACATATCCCGCCGTAATATTCATATTCAGGATTTGCAAGAACAATTTATCCACAGCTATCCCTCCTTATGTTCATCGATCAGTCTTTGCAGTTCATCAATTTCTTTGTCACTCAACCTCTTGCTTCTCGTAAATGCGGCTAAAAACTTAGGCAGCGAACCATCAAAGGTTTCCTCGACAAACTGCTTGCTTTGTTCTGCATAGAACTCATCCTTTTTTACCAAAGCTGATACCATACCGCTTTTGTTTTTAAATATTCCTTTGTTCTCAAGCCTTTTCAGCATGGTGTAGGTGGTGGACTTTTTCCAGGATAGCTCCTCATCGCACAGCTTTACCAGGTCTCCCGACGGAATAGGCTCATTAGTCCAAATGATATCCGCAAATTTTGATTCCATATCCGTAAGCTTATATTCCCTCATCATAAAAGCTCCTTTCGGTCTACATATTTTAGACTTTCATATCTTTAGTTTACATTTTGTAGACTGATTTGTCAAGAATATTAACCTCACTGAACAAGGGAAAAACTCATAAAAAGGGGCTTTGCAGATATGAAAGAAAAGCATGACATGCATTGGACAACCTTAACTATATGAAATTTTGAAAAATGCCGTTCCCTCATTTCCAGAAACGGCATTTTTCTATAAACTAAGCCTTTGGAATATCGCTTCCAAAGGCTTAGTTTATACTTTTCTGCATATATTATTATTAAAGATCATACAGGTCGCTCTCTTCATCGATAAATTCTGCTTTCAAGCCCATTTTCTTAAAAAAATCCGTCATTGCAATGCAGGCGAATTTTTCCGTAGAGCAATGGGTTCCGCCTATGAGGTTAATTCCATATTGCTTTGCCCTCTCATGGATTTTACTGACCCACTCAGCTTTTTGCGGGTTGGTAACCCCTGTGACAAAGGTATTTACACCTTTTCCTGCCAAATATTCATATATATCGGAATTTGAAGCTCCTCCTGCCATTACGGCAATCCTTCCGCCATCTAAAAAAGCCTCTCCGTAAGAGTACAATTTTGCTCTATGCCCAATCAGTTTCTCCAGCCTTTTCTTTACTTCATAAGCTGTGGTAAAGCTTGAATTACATAATACACCCATAAAAACATTATCTTGAAAGTAAAATTCTTCATAAGGTATCATCCCCATGGCTTTTGCAAGATTATTCCCTGGGGAATATTCTCCGTTCCGGTCTAAAGGAATATGGTATGAAAAGAGCGATACCTTATTTTCTTTCATTTTCATAAGCAAGGACCGTGAGATTTCACCGGACTTATAATCAGGCGCTTTTCTCTGGGGTAATGGATGATGAGTAAACAACAGGATATCTTCTTCTCTTCTTTTTAAAATTTCATTGATGACAGACCCTGCTGCAAAGGTTGCTGTATATACCTTCTCAATCTCTTCGGCATTATCATATTGTATCCCGTTTTTCACCACATCCGTGCAGTGATCCGGTTTAAAATATTCTTCCAATATATCATATACAGCTTTTGCTTTCATACTGACAGCCTTCACTACTTTTCAAGCTTTACTTTACTGAACTCATTAACAAATTCAGCGAAATAATTTGCCGTAGCTTCCAACATCTCTTTGCCCCACTCTATAGTAGCATTGGAGGGATGGTCGGGCCCTACCCAGCCGTTTGCTGTCAGGTTGCGGACCGTTCTTGTTACATTTACATTGATGCCCTTGAATTCTACTGTTTTAAAGCCTGTTGCCTTCAGGTTCTCAGACACATCATTGAGCACCATTGGCTCAATGGCATTCATATCAACAAAATCCGGATTAACTGCCATCACTGCCGCTGTTTCCTCAGCTCCTCCATGGCCGCCCTTCCATGCCGGATTTAAGTCCCATGCAATAAGCCACCAGTTGAAGGTTGCGGCTAATGCGCCTTTTCTGTTTAAATTAAGAGCCACTGCATCCAGTGCTCCTATATTCCCGCCGTGTCCATTTAAAAATACAAATTTCCTTACTCCGAAATTATATAGAGAATCAGTAATCTTGGTCATTATTGTATATAACCCGTCATAACCTATAGATATTGTACCGGGAAAATCGGCCAAAGAATCTGCATTTCCATAGGGTACAGTAGGTGCTATGGCAACATCTGTTTTGTCTTCCATAAGCTCTAGGATCTTATCGGGAACTAATGTGTCCGTTCCTAGGGCGATATGTGTCCCATGATTTTCGATACTTCCTATTGCAATTATAACTGTATCATGAGTTTTAAAATACTCTTCTGCCTTTTTCCAAGAAATGTGCTCTAATCTCATGTCATATACTTCCTTCTATATTTATTTTAATATATTAATTTCACACCGGAACTCACCTGGTGCCAGGTGAATTCCGGTATTATTAATATTATTTTGCAGCAGTTACGTTAAAGTAGCTGTGATATCCTGCCGGCTGAACCTCAAAGCCTTGAACCTTGTTGGATGTACCAACATTTACTTTGTTGTAGAATAATGGAGCAACCGGTGACTCTTCCGCTATTATGCCTTCAAGAGCTTTATAATTTTCAAGCCTTGCAGCACTGTCTGCAGTTATTCTGGCATTTTCGATATATTTGTCAACATCCGGATTTGCGATAAAGGATCTATTGCCAGGTGCACCATGCTGTGATGAATGATAAATGGGATAATAAGTATAGTCGGCATCTGCTGTTGAGGTTGTCCAGCCGAAGAAGCCCATGTCATGTTTAGCTTTGTTGGTGTTTTCAATGAATGTAGCAAATTCAAGCACTACTACTTCTACATTGATGCCTATTTCTTTTAATTGGCTTTGTATTACCTGGCATATCTCAATTCTCTGCTGATTATCATTTACATAAAGCTTTGCATCGAAGCCATTGGGATAGCCTGCCTGTGCCAATAATTCCTTTGCTTTTTCTTTATTGTATTCATACTTGGCAACATCCTGGTATCCGAATGCTATCGGAGGGATGATCGAGCCCGCCACTTCACCTGCTCCGTATAAAATAGTATCAACTATTGTCTGTGAATCTATGGCATATCTGACTGCTTGTCTTACCAATTTGTTGTCAAAGGGCTTATTCTTCATATTGAACTGCAAGAACCATGCGCTTAAGGATGTTCCCTCGAGCAATTTCAAATCCGGGTTTTCAGCAACCTTTGATAAATCGTTTGCCGAAAGATCATATGCTATGTCAACCTCGCCTGTTTCAAGTGCGATGGTTCTTTGTGCTGCTTCCGGTATAACTTTCATTATAACATATTTAGTTTTCGGAGCGCCGTCAAAGTAATCCTGGTTAGCTTCCAATTTTACATATTCGCCCGGTTTCCATTCGACAAATTTGTAGGGTCCTGTTCCGATAGGATTTGTCTTTATTGATTCCGGATTCTTTTCTGTAATTGCCTTTGAAACAATTGCTGCTGATGGGTGAGTCAGATTCATCAGTGTCGGAGCATAAGGCTCTTTAGTATTAACAATAACAGTATACTTATCTGCAACTTCAACATTATCGATGAAGTTAACGATATATGATACATAAGAAGATGCCATTGCCCTGTCTAAAGAGAATTTTACATCCTCTGCCGTTAATTCGCTTCCATCATGGAATTTAACGTCTTTTCTGATATTGAACTTGTAAGAAGTATCAGATAGCATTTCCCAGCTTTCTGCCAAGCAAGGCACAACATTCATATCTTTATCTGTTGTAACAAGCGGGTTAAAAATCTGTCCATGTACGGTTACTGCCGGTGTTTCCTTACCGATATGAGGATCCAAGGATGTTACATCGGCTCCCTGAGCAAAGATTACTGTGTCTTTCAATCCGCCGTCTTGACCTTCAGCAGCTGGTGTCGGCTCGTTAGCCGGGCTTCCGCATCCAGCCAGTAAAAGCGAGATTGCAAGAATAAGTGCAAAGACTCTTTTTGTGTTTTTCATTTCAATTCCTCCTCTTTTTTTCTATAATCGGTTATGCATGTACATAACTAATTAACTCATTTCTTTATATCATCCAATCTGCTGCATGCTGCGAAATGTCCCGGTTCTACTTCCTTTAATGAATATTCCTGATTGAGACATTCCGGTGCGGCATAAATGCATCTTTTTGCAAATCTGCATCCGGGTTCCGGATTGATGGGTGATGTAAGCTCTCCCTGGAGCAGGATTCTTTCCATTATATAATCAGGGTCAGGAACGGGTATGGCTGATAACAATGCATTAGTATATGGATGCAATGGATTTTTGAAAAGCATCTTTGCAGGCGCTTTCTCCACTATTTGTCCTAAATACATAACAGCTATATTGTCCGAAATATGTCTGACAACGGATAAATCATGCGTTATGAACATATATGTCAATCCGAGGTCTTCCTGTAAATCCTGCATCAGATTTAGAACCTGTGCCTGTATGGAAACATCCAATGCAGAAACCGGCTCATCACAAACTATGAACTTAGGATTCAATGCCAGGGCTCTCCCTATTCCAATCCTCTGTCTTCTTCCTCCATCAAGCTCGTGAGGATATGTGTTTATAAGCTTTTGTGAAAGACCGACCAGGTCCATTATCTCCCTTACTTTTTTCTTGAGCCCTTCCCTGTCATTCTTTTTATATTTCCCTTGAATGATCAATGGATCTACGATAGTTTCGCTGACTGTCATACGGGGATTTAATGAAGCAAATGGATCTTGAAATATGATCTGCATTTCCTCCCGCAGCTTTTTCATTCTTTTTTTATCATACTTTAATATATTTTCCCCCTTGAAAATTACTTCACCGAAGGTAGGCTCATGCAATCTCAATATCGCACGCCCCATTGTAGACTTGCCGCAGCCTGATTCTCCCACTACGCCCAGGGTCTCACCTTCCAATATATTAAAAGATACGTCATCAACTGCATGGAGCAGGCCTTTTGGGGTTTTAAAGTATTTCTTCAAATTTTTAACCTGTAAAATCTCCGCCTTCTGTGCATTCTCTTCCATATGTTTTACCTCCGTCTATAATAGCCCCTGCGCTTCAAAACATTTTACGACGTGGCTCCCACCTATTTCTGCCATTTGGGGGGCTTCACATCGGCATTTTTCTCCTGCATATTCGCATCTCGGGTTAAATTTGCATCCTTCCGGCAAGCATGTGGGATCAGGCATCAATCCTTTGATCGGCTTCAGCCTATCCACATCATCGGCCAAACTGGGTATGGAGCCAAACAAGCCTTTTGTATACGGGTGCTGAGGGTTCTTGAACACTTCTCTTAAGGTTCCGTATTCCACAATCTCACCTGCATACATGATCGCAACATAATCGCAGGTCTGTGTCACCACACCTAAGTCATGGGTGATCAATATCATCGAAGTATTAAGCTTATTCTTCAGCTTTTTCATCATCTCAAGCACCTGGGCTTGAATGGTCACATCCAATGCTGTGGTAGGTTCATCTGCAATCAATAAGCTCGGATTGCACGCCAGCGCAATGGCGATGATCACTCTTTGCTTCATCCCTCCGGAAAACTGATGGGGATATTCCTCTGAGCGTTCGGCAGGAATCCCGACCAGCTCTAGCATTTCCTTTGCCTTTTGACTGGCTTCCTTGCTTTTTACCTTTTCATGTATGCTGATGACTTCTGCAATTTGTTCTTCAACTGTCATCACAGGATTTAAAGATGTCATGGGATCCTGAAATATCATCGATATTTTTTTACCCCTAACCATTCTCATCTCAGCATCAGAAAGCTTCAAAAGATCCTGCCCGTCGAATATTATTTCTCCTCCTCCAATTTTGCCCGGAGGGTTTGGTATAAGCCTCATGATACCTTTTGCCAGAGTTGTCTTCCCTGCTCCGGTTTCTCCTACCAGTCCCAGAGTGGAGCCCTTATCCAGCTTCAGCGAAATACCGTTTACAGCTTCTACAACTCCATCGACGGTCTCATATCTTATAAATAAATCACGTATTTCTAAAAGTTCTGCCATTTTTCCCCCTCCAATCCCTAGTTCTTCAGTCTCGGGTCTAAGGCATCACGGAGTCCGTCCCCTACAACATTTAGCGATAGGATGGTCAACATAATTCCTAAACCTGGTATTACAGTAATGTGCCATGCATCTCTGATATAAGTCCTTGCATTTGACAGCATGGCTCCCCATTCCGGCATAGGGGGTTGAATTCCCAGTCCAAGGAACGAAAGCCCTGCTATGGACAAAATCGCACCGGCTACACCCAAAGTTGCTTGTACAATAATCGGCGCTAAAGAATTCGGAATAATATATTTGAATATTATCCTTGCGTCACCTGCGCCCACAGCTCGTGCTGCTTCGATAAACTCCTGATCTTTTATAGACATAACCTTTGCCCGGACAACACGGGCAAAAGTTGGAATATATGATATTGCAATGGCTATCAATATATTTACCAGGCCGGGCCCTAATGCTGCTACGATTGCAATAGCAAGCAATATTGACGGAATAGCCAGAAGTATATCCATAAATCTCATAATAATATTATCTACCTTGCCTCCATAAAAACCTGAAATTGCACCCAACGTCCCTCCTATGACAGTTGATGCTGCAATTCCTATTGCTCCTAAGAATAAAGAGTAACGAGTCCCCCATAACATTCTAAGTAAAATATCTCTGCCAAACTCATCAAGGCCAAGGATATGTTCTGCAGAAGGCCCCTTCAGCCTTAACTTTAAATTCTGGCTGATCACATATGTATCATAAATTCTTTTGTTTGTTGCAAAATCTATAACAGTTGTTGCCACTGAAATTGCTGTCAGCAATATAAGAAACCACATCCCAACCATGGCCAATTTATTTTGCTTAAACCTTCTCCACGATTCCTGAAATAAAGTCTTCTCTTTTCTTTGATCTTTTTCCACTTCATTCACCTCTTCTTCCTGCAGCCGATTGTACCTTGTACTGTGATTTAATTCTCGGATCTACATATGCATATAGAATATCGATCAATAAGTTAACAATGGAAAAAGCTACTGATAAGAATATTACGGCTCCGAGAACGGAAGGCGTGTCTTTCTTCTTGATTGCCTCTACCATGAAACGCCCCAGACCCGGCCAGGAAAATACGGTTTCGGTCAATACAGCACCGCCAAGCAGGTGTCCGAACTGAAGACCGACTACGGTGATAATCGGTATCAATGCATTTTTCAGCATATGTTTTATCGTAATAGTGGATTCTTTTACACCCTTTGATCTTGCTGTATCTATGTAATCCTGCCTGATCACCTCAAGCATTGAGGATCTTGTCATACGGGTCACCATGGCGGCAGACCCTGCGCCTAGTGAAAAAGCAGGCAGTATCAGGCTCTTCAATACCCCGATGAAGCCTTGTCCCATTCCCTGAGAGGGCAGCCATCTCAATTTGAGAGAAAATACTATGACCAAAAGCAATCCAAGCCAGAATACCGGCATAGAAACCCCCATTAGCGCGGTTATCATGGAAGTATTGTCAATCCAGGTGTACTGCTTCTTCGCTGAGATTATCCCCACAGGTATTCCTATAAGCAATGAAACAAAGATCGCTGCTGCTGCCAATATCAAAGTGTTTGGGAATCTATCTGCAATTTGATCCAATACGCTTAGCTGATTGCTGTAGGATTTGCCTAAATCTCCTTTCAGCAGACCTCCCATATAGCGTACATACCTTATAATGAGCGGATCATTCAATCCTAATTCCTCTGTCAGCTTTGCTACATTTTCTGCGGTAGCATTATCACCTAAGATAATGGTTACCGGATCTCCCGGTGTTAACGCCATGATGAAAAATACGATAAAGGTTACCCCAATCAATACCGGTATTAACATAGCAAATCTCTTTAACACATATTTATGCATAATTGCTCCCTCTTCTCTTATTAACAGTATTCCAGTTCAGCCGGACTTAATAAATCCAGATAAACTTTAGAAGGCGTTGTACCCTAGGGTACCTTATCTTGCTAAAAATTTGCAATTGTTTCCTTATTAAGGCATTTTAATATCTCACAAGCCAGCCGCACTCCATTAGTATAATCTTCATAGGAAGATATTCCATAATGTGTATGTGCATAGCGAACAGGTATACCAATAACTATTGTCGGTATGCCATGTTCAGATAGATGTATGGCGGCCCCGTTGGTGGATCCGGACAAGCGCACCGCATCTTGTACGGGTATTTGTAATTTTTCTGCCATGTCAAGAGCGTATCTTTGAAACCTTGGATTTGTTATCATTTTTGCATCGATATGACGAAGCATCGGTCCCTTCTTAATAGCAGTCTGTACTGCGTATTCTTCAACGCATGTATCATCTGCCGGGCATCCCTCAAACACAATCGCTATATCAGGTTTTACAGTTCTTGCCGTAACCGTCGCTCCGCGCACGCCGACCTCTTCCTGTGTAGAAATAGCTCCTACTACATCCACATTTAAATTGCAGCTCTCCAGCTCTTGCAATGTGCTTATAATTGCCGCACAACCAAGCCGACAGTCAAAGCTTTTTCCGATCATAATATCTTTTTTTTCATCATATTCGAATGCCGCATCAGGAACAATGGGTTCTCCCACACGTATTTTAAATTTCTCGATAGCTTCACGGCGTGAAGTAGCACCAACATCAACAGTGATATTATTCATTTCCAATGGTGCCTTTCTTTCCGTTTCACTCATAAAATGCGGTGGCTTACTGGTTACAATCCCGCGTATGTACTTTCCTTCCGCGTTTCTTATCCATACCAAATGTGCGGGTATATTGCTTGTTATCCATCCTCCAATTTGAATAATATGCATTGTTCCATTAGGCCGAATAGATTGAACCATAAATCCAACTTCATCGCTGTGCGCATCCAGTTGAACGATGGGCTGCTTTCCATTATTGCCTTTTCTATAAATATAGAAATTGCGCAGACTGTCTTCCTTTTGCTCACCACAATCTTGTGAATAAGCACGAATCACGTTCACTGCCTCATCCTCAAAACCAGATACCCCCTTAGCATTCGAAATATCAGCTATCATTTCTAATGTCCTTTTTTTATCCATTTCTTTCTCCTATCCTTTTTGATTTTAATATAAAGCAGATTCTCTTAAATTTTTGCTTTCTATAATTCTTCAATAAGGCCGGCAATGTATTAAATATTTATTATAACATCGTCGACAATTATTCACAATTTACCACCATTGTCTATATATTTCAATAATTCGACTTATTTTTTATATGCAACTCGACTTATTTTTTACTTTTATCCAGATTAGGTTGTTTATCAAATCAATTTAGCCTATAATTAACCTATTACAACAAGGGAGGAGAATTTCTGGATGAGAAAAGGAATTCTTATTATTACAAAAAGTTTGTCTACTCAAAACGGTATCTATAAATATCTGGAGCCGATCTTCCAGCCATACCTTCAAGTAGATGCAACCCTTTTCAGCCAACTGGACTCCGTTGACTGGGATAAATACGATCTTTTGATTTTTGCTTCACAGTCTTCGCTTCAACTGGTTCAGCCTATGCTTCCATCAAATATTAAAACAATCATATGTACACGAATATTGAATCACGCATACCTAAGCAAAATTCTGATCATACCGCCCGGATCAAAAGCATATCTTGTCAATGATGCAGAATTCTCGACATTGTTTGTTATTGACCAGTTAAAAGAAATGGGGTTTACCCAATATACATATGTACCTTTTTATCCAGGCTGTACGATACAGGATAAATCCATCAAATATGCAATTACCGCCGGCGAACCGCATCTTGTCCCACAAGGTATTCCGACTGTTATAGACATTGGCAATCGTATAGTAGATATATCTACTATACAGGAAATTGCTTTGCATTTTGATCTTCCTATTTCTTTGTCTAACGAAATAACCAAAAACTATATTATCCATATGGTTCAGATAATGAAACTATCCAATTATCAGTTGTCCATCTCATTGAGCACCCAAAAGCTGACCTCGGATATCATAAATTGTCTGAATATAGGTATTTGTGTATATGACGATTCAAATATTATAAAAATGTTCAATAACCATTTTATTAAACTATTTTGCCTGACAAAGCAATATCTGAACGATACAAATTTGGAAGCTTTGCTGAAGAGCCATTCACTCCCTACCACTTTTCTATCCATCTATAATACAGCAATGTATATACAAAACACTAACGGACAAACAATTCAGATAAAGACCGTGGAAATACCTTCAGACTCTCACCGGCATCTTTATCTCATGATGCTTAATGATGTAAAGGCAGAATCTATTGAACAGCAAGCTATAGCTTATAAAGCAAATGAAAAGATAGCAGCTGACTCTCTTTATAGCTTCGAGGATTACATCACAAAGGATGCAGCAACACTGAAAATGGTGGAGAACGCCAAAAAAATCTCACTTACGGATTATCATATTGTTATACATGGCGAAAATGGTACAGGAAAAGAGATCCTTGCTCGGGCCATCCATAACAATTCACCGAGAAAGAACAATCCTTTTATTAGCATCCCAATCAAAACCCTTATATCTAACTATTTTGAAGTGGAGCTGTTTGGCTATGAAGAAGGAGCTTTCCCCGGAGCAAGAGAGGGAGGAAAGCCAGGCCTTCTTGAGCTGGCGAACAACGGTACGCTATTTATTGATGGAATTGACCATATCTCCTATGATCATCAGCCTATATTGTTAAGCGCAATCAAAGAAGGAAAGATACGTCGCTTAGGAGGTACCACAGACATACCCATAGATATCAGGATTATCGCTTCTACTACTCAGGATTTATATAAATTAGTTGCTGAAAAAAAATTAATGAATGAATTGTTCTATAGCATCAACATTATGTCACTTTATACTGTTCCACTTCGCAACAGGCGTGATGATATACCAATGCTTTTTGAATATTATTTAAAAAATTTATTGAAAAGCTCAAAATTTGCATTTAAGTCAATCTGCTCAGACAGTCTTTATGATTTTCTAATTTCATATAGCTGGCCCGGCAATACAAGAGAAGTATCGAACTTATGCCGATATCTTACATGCATCGGAGAAAAAGGCAAGCTCAATATTAGTGATCTGCCTCGCTATATTATTGATAATTCAAATTTTGTATTGGATGATATCAGTGTCATAAACAAAGAAGTTATCAGATTTATTGATGCTAATCCGAAAATTGGCCGTTCGAAGCTATGTAAATTGATGAAAAATATTGATATAGAAATAACTGAAGGCCAGATGCGCAGTATCCTCCAAGAACTCTCAGAAAAGAAGATAATTATAATAAATCGTACTCGCGGCGGATGCGAGATCACTGAATATGGGAAGCTATTGCTTTAATTTCTCCATCCAGATATGTTCATACTCATTATAATTTCTGCGCCGAGGAAGATATTGACGCTACAGTAGATCTGGCAGTGGAAGTGATCAAAAACTTAAGCGAAGAATCTATCAACCGCATAATGAGAAGATAAGCTTTTTTGCCCGTTTTGAAAGGACAGGCTTTAGCTTGAATAATAAGGAATACAATTATACAATAAAAGAGAAATATTTTAGAAAGGCTTGATTTTTATGCAGATTGATCGGATGCTGCAGATAGTTTATATATTGCTGAATAGAAAAACCATTACGGCAAGCAAACTTGCAGAACGGTTTGAGGTATCCCAGAGAACGATTTATCGCGACATAGACGCTTTATGCCAGGCCGGAATACCTGTTTATACAAGCAAAGGCAAAAACGGAGGTATAAGCATTCTTGATAACTTTGTTTTGAATAAATCCGTTTTTTCAAAAGGCGAACAAAATGAAATAATTGCTGCTTTGCAAAGCTTAAGCGCAGTAAATTACCCTGAAGCCGACCGTGTCCTTTCAAAGCTGAGCAATATTTTCGACAGCAAATCAAATGACTGGATTGAGATTGATTTTTCAGGTTGGGGAAATTTAAAGCAGGAGATGCTGGCCTCGATTAAAAATGCTGTAATAAACAAAAAAGTGATTTCTTTTGAGTACTATAATACCTATAGAGAAAAAGCCCTCCGCACTGTTGAGCCTTTGCAGCTATTGTTTAAAGGAAAAGCCTGGTATTTGAAGGCATTTTGCAGAGCCAAACGATCCATGCGCCTTTTCAAACTTAGCCGCATTAAAAATATTCAAATCCTGGATGAGCATTTTAACAGGCAATTGGAAAATGAAGCTTCGGTTGCATTTGATATAGGACCTGACAAAAATATCGTAGATATTATGATGAAAATCCACTCCTCACAAGCATACCGAGTATATGACGAATTTGATGATGCACAGATATCGTTGAATGAGGACGGGAGCTTTACGATTTGCGTATCCTACCCCGAAGATGAGTGGGTATATGGCTATATATTATCTTTCGGAATGTATGCAGAGGTCATTGAGCCAGCCCGCATCAAAAAAATTATAAAAGAACAGCTTGAAAAAACTTTGGACTTTTATAGATAATATGACATGCTGTTGTCAAATTATCGGGTGTATACTGCAAATATCAAGATAAAATACGAGGAGAGGTGCTAATGAACATGCAAAATTTCTGTCAAAGCTGCGCAATGCCTATGACTGAAGAAAGTCATTTCGGCACAAACGCCGACGGAACAAAGAATAAGGATTACTGCTGCTACTGCTATCAGAGCGGAAATTTTACCAAAGAAGAAAACATGGAAGAAATGATTGAAAATTGTATTCCCTTCACACTTGAAGCCGGGGTATATCCCGATGAAAATGCAGCAAGAGCTGCCATGCTTGAGTATTTCCCTAATTTAAAGCGCTGGAAAAAGATTTAATTACCAAGACGGTTCTTTAAAACTGCTATTATTTCTCAGTTTCAAAGAACCGTCCATATTTTTTCTTTATCCTTATCCAATTCCAGCATAAATATATTTGAATGCTGGTTAATTTTTCATTTATACATTTGCTTATATAAGTGACGGAATCTGTTTTATTTAATCGCTGCGGTCAAATCAATTATTGCTTCCGGCTTCCGAAAGAGTGCCGTTATTTGTAAATGTTCCGCTCTCTTCCGTAAAAATGTTACTATTGTTGATCACAACCGCACCTGTATTATTGATAAAAGCTCCGTTTTCAATGCGAAGAAAGAATCCGTCCACGATGACTACAGCATCATTTGTAAATGTACCGTCTATTACAGCGGCCATACCGCCGTGCGTGTTGACAAGTCCGGCTTCAAGGTAAAGGGACCCTTTGTTCTCAAAGGAACCGTCAAAAACACGGAGCTGACCGCCTACCGGCCCGCGGTCTTCCTCATCCCCGATGACAGATGCGCACAAACTCAGCCTGCCGTTGTTGATCACCTTTCCACCCTTTTGAAGAGCCATCACGGAGTAATTGATAAAATCCGCAGTGTAGGAATCGGCACCCAGGACCTTGATCGTTCCGTTGTTTATCAAGGTACCCTCGATATAGAAATCGTTCCCGCGGTTTACCGTTACGGTGACTCCCTTTGGTATGGCGAGTTCACCCGTAACAACCAGGGGTTTCCCCAGGGAGTCAATAGATATGGACTTCACATTTTTATCCGCCAGAGCCGTCTTAAGCGCCTCATAAGAAGGAACGGAAACGGGTTCGGGCTTTTGTTCGTTTACCAGCTTGATTGCACTTACATGACCATCGCCTGTGAACACGCCTTCCGACAATAATTTCTGGGCGAGAGTCTGGACGCCGCCCTTCAAATCCGCTTCCAATGCGGCCCATGACACGAGCACGGCATCCCCACGCAAGAAATTCACCGTATCCACTCCGTCAGGAAGGATGCCGACCGCCATAGCCAGGGTATCCGGTGCATTCCAGGCAAAATCCCCTGAAGCATCGCTGTAATTCAGCGCGCGGAGCATGAAGGTCAGATACATATCCGAATCTGCATTGCCGGTGCCAAACTTTGTAGCCGAAACGCCCTTGGTTAGCCCCTTTTCGTAGCCATAGCCGATATATTTATCGGCCCATGAATCCACATCCGTAAAAGGGTGCCGCCAACTGCCGCTTAAGGCTTCCGATTCCTTCCCAAGCATACGGATCAGCATGATCAGCGCTTCCGTGCGGCTAGGCGCCCTGTCAAGATCAAAGTCGGTTTCAGATACACCTTTAAATAGCCCAAGCTGTTTAAGAGCTGCGGCTTTCACATTTGCCCCATCAGAATTTGCCCCATATGCCGGCATGAGCGTTGCAAGGCTTAAGGCCAGCATCAGAATAATGGCAATGATACCTTTGGTTTTTTTCTTCATATTTCGTCCTCCTTTTCTTGAATGATTGATAGATTTTCAATACATCACCCTCATTTTACAAAATGGGAAAGTACAAAAGGTGAGCTGTCAGCCCACCTTTTGTACATTTTTCGAGTGGACTTCATCTGTATGATATTGTGAATTTCGCCTTGCCTTCAATTGCTTCAGCCGCATGCCGCATATCCTCGCCCAATATGACATTTTCGAGATATGCCAGCGAAAGCAGCGGCGTAAGGTCGCCATCGATGACGTTTTCAACCTCAATAAATCTAAGTTGCGTCAGTTTTTCAATCCCGGCAAGGGTGTCTAACGTTGTCTCATAAAGATTGAGCCTTTGCAGTCCGCTGAATCCATCAAGCGCTGCCGGAGATCGAATCGGCAGCTTACCTGCGTCAATCTCATAGAGCATGGAGCAGTTTTCTAACGGTGACAAATCAGTAATACGAGTATCAAACAAGCAAGCACGCTTCAAAAACTTTAGTTCACCCAAGGGCGAAATATCTGTAATGGGATTATTCTTTATATCCAAAACCTCTAGATTCGCCAAAACAGTAATGGAGAAATATCCGTAATCCCCTGCATGGAAATGGAAATTTGTTTTAGATTGGACATTTTTGCAAGGTCAGCAAGAGATCGGATAGGACCTTCCTTCATTTTGTTGCTTTTGATAAGACGATCAGCTGCGCTGTGCAGCTCCTCTCCGGTTTTTGCAATCAAAGCATCTCCGAAAATATACAACCCTGTGACCGAAAGCAGATCGCCCTCAGTGATGATTTCATCTTCCCCTTTGTCCAGTTGAAGCCGAACAGCCTTTTCAATCACAGGCTCTTCAAAAGCAACACTCACAGAAGGCTCTAAGGCGGAAGACAAGAAATCAGTATAGCGCCCGATGGAAAAGCCTGCACAAAGAAATGCCATGCAGGACAGTATCGTTGCCATCCATCTCAGGGCAGCCTTTTTGCTCCTGCCATCCACGTGGAGTAAAGCAGATTTTAGTTTTGCTGCCGAAGAAAATCTGTTCTCCGGTGAAAAAGTCGTGCATTTTTTATATATACTTGCAAGCCGGTCATGACCCAGTTTACGGATGACCTCTTCAGCGTTGGTCTCTCCGGTGAGCAGCCAGCCCAACACCACTCCTATGGAATAAATATCGGTGCGGCAATCAGTTTGCGAAAAGCCGTATTGCTCCGGAGGAGCATACTCCCTGGTGCCGAAGAACTGGGTATCAGTATCCGCTCCGCTTCTATAGATTCTGGCAATATCAAAATCAATGAGAATAACCTGTCCATCATCCTTAACGATAATATTCTGAGGCTTGATGTCCCTGTGGATGACAGGATTTTCCCGTCCGTGGATATAGGCGAGGATATCGCAAAGCTGTACGCAAATTCCTATAATGTCCTTCTTTGTCAGATTGTTTTCCGTTGCAAATCGATCGAGAGTCTCACCTTCCATATATTCGCGTACAATGCATACTGCCTTGTCATTTTGGAATTCATCTACAAAGGCAGGAAGGCTGATGTGATGGAGAGATTTCAATATATTGCTTTCATGCACAAAAGAATAGAGATTTTTGTCATAGAATTTTGCAACATAAAACCGTTCACCGTTTTTTTGCTTAACCAAAAATGTCTCCGTACCGTGGCTGCATGCCAGGCACTCCATCTGAACGTATTTCTCCAGAAATCCTGCAGGATATTCCGGTTCATCAAAGGTATTTAAAATATCGGTGACAGCTGCACTTATATCATTCATTTTACTCTGCTGCTTCCTCCAATCAAAGGTAATTCCAATTCGTTGAGAACACTTTGTGTTTCTACAATGGTAAAGTGATTATGCAAGCAGTAGATGACCGCCGCATCCCGTTTAATGCGCGGATATAGAGCGCTCATTCCGGCATGTTTTAAAAGCTCCTGAGCCGTGTCTACATCGGCATCAAACCCAAAGGCCAATTGGAGAACTGTATCCCTTGACGGCTTTCTTGTCCCTTTGAAAAGCTGATGCCCAAAGGAGCGTTCAATATTCGCCCGTTTGATAATACGCTCCGGCACTTGACCTTGATTTTTGCACAGTTTAGTTATGTATTCACTGAAAGACTGTAACTGCATTTGACCTGTGTTCTTTTTCATGAATTGCTCTAAATTTGATGTTTTGAACAGGCGTTTGAATAATGTGCTTGTTCCGATTTTATTTGCTTCTTCATCCATGTTACTCACTTCTTTCTTTGATACGAACCTCTGTTGGCTTCATGGCATATTTGGATACCCGTTTCTGACTTAGTCTTCCGAATTAATGTCAATAAAACGGCTGCCTCTCCCCCAAACTGACAGGATCGGCAATACCTTTACAAATGCAGACTGATCAATTCCCTTAATAAACTTCTGTATCATGATGGATTGATTTGGTGAGCAAACGGATTCTATTTGAATTTTTTCATCATTTGTATAGCCGCCTTTTATTTTAGAAACCGTTACTCCTCTTCCTAATTGGAACATGATGAATCTACTGATCTCTTCATACTTGCTGCTGATTATTTCCAGCTTGTACAACTTGGTACCGAATCCAAACATTATATAATCACAAACCTTTGTAACTACCAATTGACTGATAACAGAATACAATGCTATATTTCTTCCAAAGGCAAAAGCTGATATGAGTATCACAATTCCATCTAAAACCATCATAATATAGCTTATATTTATTGCCGGGAAAACTTTTTTATTTAAAATTCTTGCGATGGTATCTGTTCCTCCGAAGGAAAATCCTTTGCGGAGTATCATTCCTACTCCAATTCCGTAAAAAATCGAGAAATAAATTGAAGCAAGAAGAAGGTCGTTTTCTATAAATTTAAATTTAATATCCTGCATGACCAATAAAACCGTCGGGTATAAAACAGAAAGAAAAACAATTTTCAAAATTTCTTTCTTCCCCATAAGTAAAAATGTAACGATAAGTATAATAAATGTCATAAAATAATAAATATAAGAATAATTAATATTCATATATTTTTCTAAAATAATTGCCAATCCTGTTATTCCGCTTGTAATAAGACCGTTTGGCTTGAGAATATAATTCACGGCAAAGGCGGTAATAAAACAGCCAAGGGTTAAGTAAACAATATTATTTAATAAATTTTTTATATTTATTTTATCCATATGTCACCTATATCAAATTTACTGTGAAACCGTAAATTTTCTGCTCTTATGATTGTTTTTTTACATAACCCATTATACATTATTAGCCGTCACACAACAACTTAAAATAGGTGAAATTATTATTCCAATTCCCGGAGCCTATGCACAACGTTATACCTCGAAATATCATCCTTCTCGTCCCATTTTGCATTTATTTGAGGGGTGACTGACGAAGTAGCCCATGTGTCAAAAACAGAGCTCTCAGGCACAAACTCGTCACCTCCGCAATAACAAGGCTTATCAGGCTTTGCTTCAAGAGGGTTTACAGGCAGCATCTTTTCACTTGCAACTATAACCTCACCACAGTTTTTGCAATACCATACAGGGAAAGGAACACCAAAGTAACGCTGACGGTAGGCGGCGGCGTATCAAAAGTTTTGCATCTCTTTTTCTGCTTGTTTAAAGTCATAGTTTTTCTGCATGGCAATACCTCCTTAAATTTTACGAACACAAAACAAAAATCCGCCCGAAGCTTTTTATATTTGTTTAGGGCGGAACGTATGCGTCCGCGGTACCACCTAAATTCAGATATGACTATCTGCACTCTGACAATACGGGATAAATAAATTATCCGATACTGCTTTCCTTTTAACGGCGGAAATTTCCGTTGAAGCCTACTAAGATTATATCCTTTCGGTTCACAGCTCAAAGACTACTTCCATACTTTCTTCACGAAGATTTTCACCAGCTCAAAAAGTCAATATCTATAATATAAGCAGCGGGCCGATTATGCTCATTTTCTATTCTTAGAAATATATGCTCCTATGCCGCTTCCAATCAAAGCAATTGCTCCATATACTACAGTGTAAATCCAAGCGCTTGAATTATAGAAAATGAATATAGACGGAATAAATAAGATTGCTACAATTACAGAATAAAACAAACTGAATGGCTTTTTTAAACCATATATCATAGAGCAAACAAAACCTATCACAGGGATAATTATTAAAAGGATTAGAATGGCTGATCCTGTATCTTTAATGAATAATGGCAGGAGATAAAAACTAAATAAAGTAACCAATAAAAACGGCAGCATATCTTTCAACTTTTTCATTGTTATTCTCCTTTGCAAATAAAATATTGAAGGTATCTTTGTCTCCATTTATCAGACGAAAAATTTCGTTAAATGTTCTATATAATTAAAAACACAGGCTGACCACCTGTGCTTTATTCTTTATAACTAATAATAGGTATTCCTTCTTCTATGTTATCGAAAATTGTTTTTGCCAAATATAACGGAGCATTTATGCATCCATGAGTCCCATTTCTTTTATATATTTCTCCTCCAAAAGAATGTCTCCAGCTGGCATCATGTATTCCCATATTCCCGAAGAAAGGCATCCAATAGGTTACTTCAGATGCATAATTTGTTCCCCTTAAGGTCGCATCCTTTTGCTTATAGTTAAGCATATAAGTCCCCGTCACAGTGGAATGCCCCCTATTAGGATTTCCTGTTACTACAGGGCCCTGGGTGATCAGCTTTCCATTTTTATAAAACCATAAATACTGTCTCGTTATATTGACCTCCACATAAGTATCTCCTATTTCATCTGCGCCCCTGAATAATGCCTTTTGAGCATATATAGGCTCTTTTTCAAGAGTCTCACCGAGGTCTATATTTTTCAATAATGCTTTTGTTTCAGCAGCGAGATCAATCTTCCACCCATAAAGTCCGCCTTCCACCTCTATTACTTTACCTGTGGATGTTTTAAAACTCCTTTTCATCCCAACCGTATCATATTTTCTGCTCAATTCCTTTATATATCCCATCACTCCTGTTTTGTCTATTAGCACATCCAAATTTTCATCTATAATAAGCCATTTATTTATTTTATCTCCATCCACTATCTCACTCTCACTGCCAAATTTATAATTTATATTTGCGGATACATACTTGTTTAACAGCCTTAATGTTTCAGGTGTCTTATCAGAGTTTAAGGTATACTTAGGATTATTGTAGCAACGCTTTTCATCTATATCCAGTTTCAAATCGCCCTTTAATATGCTTAGCTTTATAGCTTCATACAGTTTATCCTTCAATATTTTATTTCCCTGAACTTCTTCAATCAATTCATAGGAACCACTTGAGTACTTAAAATCCACATTTTGGGGCTCAATTATATCCTTTTTCAAGCAATTTAGATTATTTATTTCATTATCCAAATCATTCACATCATAAACAAACAGATCATTTACATAATATTTTTGTTCTTTAAACAATGAACTTATCCATGTAAGCGGATTTTTCTTGCGCAATATCTCAGGGATGCTGTTTCCTTTATTGTATTGCATCTGTATAGCCTGCCCTGTTATCTCTTGTGTTCCGCCATTTCTTTCTATCAACTGCAGCTTATAGCCTTTAATATAATTTCTTACCACATGGCCCGTCTCATTATGCGCTTTAAGTGAGAGGTCTATCCCGTTTATAACTGTGTTGAAAAAGAAATGATTGATAAAGTATAATGAAATAATTAAATAGATCAGTATAATGGAAAGTATTGGAATGAGGATATTCCCTGTAAATCTATTCATAAAAAGCTTTTTTATATTATTATTCTTCATACCGACTTATACCTACTATTGAATCAGAAAGTTATATCAAGATAATTATATGTTTGTGTTAATGTTATATTCATTTTCCCTATATTTAGTTTGCCATAAGAATACCATGCCCTGTAAAAGGGCAATAGCATACATGAGCCAAACATTTCTCTCTTTCCTTATTATTGTTGTTCTCTCGTCTTCTGTGCAATTTTGAAAATAACAAATTCTTTCAGTTTCTTTACGGAACCTGAATCGTCACTTGCCCCGCATCAATGATCTGAATCACACCACCCCACACACACATCAATTTAGAGGTATTATTCAGGGCTGGCATACCATCAATGAGCACCGTGGGCGAACCGGGCGTCCACGGTGCAACTGCGACAGGGATGCAAGGCATCGGCGTCAATACGCCTAATGCTGCCGCCGTAGCAGCTGCTACCGCCGGATTTGCCAGGGACTGGCACATGCCGAAAGGCAGAACATTAACCATCGGCTTATTGTCCATGATATTGGCAACAGGCCCTCCGGAAGTGATCACCCTGCTTTGGGGCATCACCATAAGAGAAGATGGCGCCGAACCGAAAGAGCACGACAGTATGGCACCATTGCACACACACATTCCCAACGTATTTTCCCCCTTTTTTCTGCGTTTTCAGCAGATCAAGCTAATTTGTTTTATCCAATGCCTGCTGGCTTTCTGCGCCTGGATTGATAAAAATTCGTTCTCAATTGATTTTGATCATTGAGCCTTTCAGATCCAAGATGCCGCAAGATTGAATTCTTAAAGAGGCATTAGCTGTCAGTTCGGTCTCGCTCTCTCCATTTATCTGCAACCTTTGTCGGGCTTTCAGTGAGATGATATCTGCTTTTAATGCGGCTTTCCCACCACTGCCGTCCAGTTCCAGAGAAGCTCTATCTCTGCCTGCGTTGAAGGATATGCTTCTTTCTGCTGCTACCACAATTTTTCCGTTTTTTCCGTCGATCTGCAGCATATTCTTCCCATCTTTATCCTGGATCACGATCATTTGCTTCTCATCTTCCAGAGTGATTTTCAAATTTTTCGGGGTATGTATCTCCAGACGCTCCTTATCTTTTTCTTCCTCAAAAATGATTTCATGCCCGCCCTTGGTCTTGATCCTTTTCACCGCATTTGTTTTATTGGCTGTCTGGAGAGGAATTTTATCTTCCTTTCTCCAGAGTGAGCCGATGACATAATACCGGCTTGCCTCACCCGCATTAAAGGCCAGAAGCACTTCGTCACCTGCTTCCGGCAGCCAATAAGTACCATGGCCATTGCCTGCGTAGGGCTGGGCCACCTGCATCCAATCGGTCATGGTCTTATTTTCTTCCTCCAGGAAAACCTGTACCTTGACCATGCCCGGATGTTTTCCGTCCGCATCCCAGTTTTCTGTCACAACCCCTGTTGTTATCCCATGGACATTCCTAACTTTTTCTTTTTCCATTTTTCTTCCACTCCCTTGTCCTAATTTTATCATTTTTTTACTAAGAGTGGATCGAAATTTGGAAAAAAGTGTTGGCCCGTTAATGAACTATTGCAACATCAAAACTCGTTCTCATATTTTTTGAAGAATTCATAATATGTGCGCACATTTTCCAATTCTGTCCACCGTTTCACATCGACAGGATTTTCATCCAGATCATATATCTTTGCTCCGTGCATGGCAAGCAAAAATGGCGAATGTGTCGATATAATAAACTGACAGCCCAAGAACCTTGCAGAATCCTCAATAAATTTCATCAATTCCATCTGGCGTTTTGGAGAAAGACTGTTTTCCGGCTCATCCAATATATAAAGTCCTTTTTCGGCGATTTTTTCGGTAAAATATAGGAAAGCACTTTCTCCATTCGAATATTCTCGTACATTATCCATCAATTCATGTCTCACAAAGCGGGACTGGGTTTTACTTCTGGCTGAATTTACTTTTTTAAGCTGCTCGTAATCCGCTATAGATTTCATCATAAAATTAGAATATTTCGCATCCAAATATTCATCAAAAAGTTTTTCCCGTTTTTGGTTAATTCCCTCATTGAGATTGCGGATGTTCAGCATATAATCAAATACATCATCACTGGTGATAATCCTGCTGCTTTCAGGGATGCCGGCTTCAATCTCCATATCACACATATTGACATAGTCGGGATAAAAATTAGATTTGTTATATATAGAATCACGATGTATTCCTGTTTTTTCTGCTATCACATTTAAAGCCGTCGATTTTCCCGAGCCGTTTCCGCCATATAAGATAGTAACCGACTCAAAATCAATTCTTTCAAAACCATGCCTTGATAATATCCTAAACGGATAAAACGAGTCATAGCATGTTCTTTTTATACCAATAAAAAAGTTGAATTCCATATCTCCATTTGGAAATGTAAAAGTATTTAAATAAATCATTATCATCTTCCTTTTCCGGCACTGCATATATAATATCATAATCCTGAAATATATCTTTAGACACATTAAAATTCGTCCGGGAGCCATTCATATATACGGCACAGATACATTTGTAACCAGACCATACAAAGGTGTAAAAGCTGCTAAGATAGCATAATACTAAAGGAAGAAATCGGGGTTCCTCACCGCCGGACTGATTCTGCTTCTCATATCTCTTTGATGCTTCAACTAATAATAATTTGCACATAATATTCCTTTCTTTTCATCTGCATCATCTTTATTAATCATATTCCATTACCACCCTTTTTCTTA
Organism: Lutispora sp. QWL-02; assembly: GCF_058315355.1. Lineage (NCBI taxonomy): Bacteria > Bacillati > Bacillota > Clostridia > Lutisporales > Lutisporaceae > Lutispora > Lutispora sp. QWL-02. The sequence goes on along the minus strand of NZ_CM177762.1, from coordinate 2,251,098 downwards.
TTATAAAAGAAAAGGTTATATCTGTAAATTGAGTTTTATTTAATATAGCCGTAACGGTTATATTGTCTTTGCCATACGTCTTTGTCAAATCTTTGAACTGTAAAATGGCCATTATTTGCCTCCCTATTTTCTTATGCTGTTGTATACAGCTATTGCATCGGTAATATTAAACTGTTCCGAATGGTTATCTCCTTCTGCACCGGCTGTAACCAAAACATATTCTTGATTACCCACTTTGGCGAGACTTGCGAGACACAGGCCAGCCTCATCAGTATATCCGGTTTTTCCTCCTAAAATTTCTCCGCCAACAATGTTTTGATCACTGAGTCCTTTAAACATGGTACTGTAAAAGGTTATCCCATAAGGATGCCTATTCGTAGGCCGTGTGGAATGACGTGACGACGTAAAAACCTCCCGGAAAGTATCATTTTGCAAAGCATAACTTAGAAGAATAGCCATATCTTTGACTGTTGTGTAATGGTTTTCATCGTGAAGTCCGATCGCATTTTCAAAATGGGTATTATCCATGCCGAGATCGGCCGCCTTTTTATTCATCATCTTTACAAAGTCTTGTTCTGAGCCTGCGATCTTATCCGCCAGCGCAATGCAAGACTCTGCACCGCTTGGAAGCAGCACCCCGTATATAAGGTCAATGCCCCTCACCTTCTCACCCGGCTGAAAACCTGCCATTGATGCATCTGCTTCGTACAGCCCCTGGAACATAGAATTGGTAAGTTTGATTTCTTCCTTCAGATCAGGTAAATTTTCTATCGCAACAATGGCTGTCATCATTTTACTCAAAGAAGCAGGATAGATTTTTTTTTCGCTATTTTTCTGCATTAGGATGGCATGATCTTTCAAACGGATCAAAATTGCATTAGGACTGTTCAGTCTGTCGGAAGATATAGAAAAAGAGGGATGGGGTTCTATCTTTGACGGAGGAACCAGTGTTATTTTATCGGCATATTTTTTCTCAAATATTTGATGGTTTTCTGGAGTAATGATAGATTTATAAACAAAAGCAGCAATGACAACTATCAACAAAAGTGCTACAAATATGCATACTCCTAGCTTTTTCTTTTTTACTTTTCGCACCATAATAAAACAGCTCCTTATTCTGTGATGATATTATTCAATCACAGAACAAGGAGCTATGTTGGAATTCCATCTTATGAACTTCTTAAGATTTTCTTATACCGAATAGGAGATTTCAACTTTTTCTTGAAAAAAGCTTCATTGATCTAATAAACTTCGATATAAGCCTTTTTTATAATGGAAGATTTACTGTAAATGTAGTGTTTTCTGGGTTGCTTTCCACAGATATTGTTCCACCGTGAGCCGTGATAATTTCTCGTGCGATTGCCAAACCCAGCCCTGCTCCACCGGTATTTGTGGAACGTGCAGAATCTAAGCGGTAAAATTTTTCAAAAATAGTTTCAAGCTTTTTCTGCGGGATTGGATTTCCCTGATTCGTAAAAGTTATAACCATAGTTTTGTCCTGCTGTTCAGCAGAAATGTCAATGACGCTGTTTTCATAGCTATAGGCTATTGCGTTTTTCAGAATGTTATTGAACACACGGGCCAGTTTGTCCGCATCCCCGCACAGAGTGAGGCCGTCAGGCACATTGACTGACACCTGCTTCCCTTGTGGAGTCAGCATTGGATAGAATTCATCTGCCAGCTGCTGGAGCATGAAAAGTAAATTTATTTTTTCTTTATTCAAAACAATAGTTTGAAGATTAAATCTTGTGATTTCAAAAAACTCATTGATAAGCTGCTCTAAGCGATAAGCTTTTTCCAAGGTAATACCGACATATTTTGCCTTCTGTTCAGGAGGCATATCAGAGGCTTCATCGAGAAGACTTAAGTATCCTATAACGGAGGTCAGAGGTGTCTTTATATCATGAGCCAAATAAACGACTAAATCATTTTTGCGTTGCTCGGCCTCAAGCGCGGCTTTCTTTTGTTTTTCCAAGTTGTTTTTTATCTGATTTAGCTTATTTTCCATAAAATCCAATTCCGGCGATAATGTAATTTCATCAACGGATTCCTCGGCAAGTTTATCCATTCCGGCACTGACCTCATCGAAGTATTTAGTAAACCAGGAAGTTGAAAATTTAAATATAATAACCAAAAATACAAGAATTACAATTAATGTAATAACTTCTATATTGTTGTAAAATATTAACCGGTAAATTGATAAAGCAACGTTTTCGCGCAAATGTAACGTATCCTTTAAAAATTGTACAATACTATCCCCAACACTAAAGTTTTTTTGAATTACAAAACGCAGGAGGATAACAGTTGCAGCCGTGGCAAAAATAATAAGAAACATTCGAAAGAATACTTTTCTTTTTAATTTTGTATAATCATTCCTTCTTTTATCTCTCCTACTTTTCAATTTTATAGCCAACCCCCCATACCGTTTTGATATATTTAGGATGTTCTGCGCTGTCGTGCATTTTTTCTCTCAAATGTCGGATATGGACCATTACCGTATTATTGCTATTGGTGAAATACTTGTCTCCCCATACCTCATGGAACAATTCTTCCGAACTGACCACACGTCCGCGATTGGAACAAAGGACCCAGAGAATTGAGAACTCTGTAGGAGTAAGAGATAGCTTTTTTTCATTCAGCGTACATTCATGGGTATCCATGTCCAATACCAAACCGGAAAAGGCAATCAAGTGTTCTTCTCGGTTTGGCTCCCCAGAATTATATTTGGTAAATCTTCGGAGCTGCGCCTTTACACGGGCAATAAGTTCCAAAGGGCGGAACGGTTTAGTGATATAATCGTCCGCACCTAATGTCAGCCCGGTAATTTTATCGATTTCTTCTTCTTTGGCTGTCAGCATGATAACCGGAAAATTATGCTTTTCCCGGATTTGCTGACAGATTGAAAAACCGTCTACATCAGGTAGCATGACATCCAAAATAGCCAAATCCAATCTTTCATTTTCAATGCAGTTAAGAGCATCCTTCCCGTTATAAAATTTAAAGACCTTATAATTCTCATTTTTCAAATAGACTTCAACCAAATCGGCAATTGCTTGCTCATCATCAACTATTAAAATATTTCCAGCCAAAAGCGTCATCTTCTTTCTTTTAAGTATATATCCCCATGATTATTATATCACGAAGCAAAAATCCATTTTATAGCTTTTTACTTATTAAAATCTTAAGATTTTCTTAATATCGCAATAATGACGCTTAACATAATTTAACCCTTCCGGCCCTTTTTCCGCAAATTCCGCTATTCCTGTTTCAAGAATTTCCGCCAGTTTTTCTTCTGTCAGCTTTTTCAGCATATATTTTACCTCATTATTTTTTCATCTTCGAATATTTCTTTACATATATAATTCGTTGAATGCAAGCATCCGCTGTGCTTAGCCGGTCTGTCCTATGCAGTGCGGCAGCATATAAATCTGCCGCGCACCCCTTCCTCAGCACCATAGCCACCGCTTCCGCATCGCTTTCGGTTATTCCCGTACACAGGGCACCTTCATTCTCCAGCAAAACAGCGTTTTTATTCTTTAATTCCTTTGCCACAGCTTTTATATTTATAAAGCCGTTTTTTACCGTCTTGATATTTACGCCTGCAATCTGGGCAAGGTCATCTAACAATGGCTTTAAAATCCGTCCGGTGCTGCTGGCTTCCACTACCTCATCCTCTGTGGAATGGATGATATGAATAGCATTGCCGCATTTATAAATTTCAGCATGAAGCACCGCCGCTTTTGGGGCACCTTCAGGCAGCCCGTCTATCTTGTATTCGGCAGTATGCCCGCCGCATTCCAGAATAAATATATTCCCTTCCCGTTTACTCCTTCCGTAATCCGGAATGGAGACCGGCGGCTTTTTATTTTCTCCGCATGCCTTTCGGTACCTTTCTTCTGCCATATTTTCAAGAGCCAGCGCAATTTCAAAGGAGTTCTCAAGGTCTTTTCCCATACACATTGTTCCGTGATACTTCATCAGTACAGCTTTACTCCCGGGATAATTGCATACCGCTTCCGCCACCTTCTTACGAAGCTTCCCGGTTGACGGCATTCCATAGGCTGCACAGGGAACTGTGTCTCCCAATATTCTTTTATATTCGTCATCATGCACTTCAATGTCTTTTCCTTCAATGCTTAGGACAGAAGCCATTACCTGGTGCGTATGGATTATAAAATTAACCTCCGGCCGCATCCGGTAGGCTTCCGCATGTATCCCCTTTTCACTGGAGGGTTTTATGTTCCCCTCATAGGAGCAATCCGCGATATCAACCGCCACTATCTGCTCTGGGTTGAGTGTCTCATAGGCCAAGCCGCTTGGAGTTACTACAAATTGTTCATCTGAAATCCTAGCGCTGATATTTCCCCATGTCCTTGCTATAAGGCCCTTTTCCACCAGTATTTTTCCTGCTCGGATTACAAGCTCTTTTGCCTCTTCTATTGAATATGCCATATTAACTCCAATCTATGCGCTCACGCGCATGTACAAATCAAGAAATATCAACAGGTTCGCATTTTGACAAAACACGTTGAAACCTTACTAATACATCATCTATCATATCTTCAGCATATGCAGCACTTGTATATAATCTTGAGCCGGCCAATGTTACAATTCCTTCCGCCATATATGCGGCTCCCATATGCGCCATACAATCTTTGTGGCCTCCTACTCCGCCTGCAGCAAGTCATAATACCAATTCCCGTCAATATCATATAATTTTGCGCCTTCAGCTTTCGTTATTACGATAGGAAACGGATAATTAAACGCCAGATTATGCTGTACCCCATCGGGTATTATTTGTTTTGCTTCATCAATACTGGCTTATAGTCATCAGGCAGTTCTTCTTCACTTAAAAATTTGAAATTGTCATCATTAAGTATTGGTATAAATACTTCGTATGGAATCCTGGAAAACTCACAGGCATAATCACTGGCTCCGAACCACATACCTTCTTTGCTGCTCAAATTTAAGCCTCGAGCAAACTTCGTATAGTTTGAGCAATCATGAACTGCTAAATCCCAGCTCTCTTCATCGGCTATTTTCATGAATTTCAGAGTTAATTCCCTGCTCCAAATCGGGGATATATAGCCTTGCCTGGAAATATACATGTTTTCTCCGTAATAATTGTATATGTTATTCTCATTTAAATGCAATTCTGCACAATTGATAAAATCGAGTTTTGTCTCTAAAATCGCTTGCTTTTTCTTAAAAAATGCTTCGAAAAACTCAAGAGTCATGGGAGTTTCAATACCTACATTTTCAATATATTTTTTGGCTATTCCAATATTTTCAATAACTTTATCTGAACAATTAGTAGCACCCAGGTTGAAACGTATCTCATCAAGACCGGCTTCACCTAATGCTTTCAATGTCTCTTCCGCAGCTAAAGTGCCATTTGTATATAGATGTTGATAAATTTGAGCATCACTAAATTTCTTTATAATCGAATAGTATTTTTCAATTTCTATGAATGGCTCTAAATAAACGTAGGAAATGCCAGTGGGCTTCTGTTGGATAGAAAGAAGCAAATCAATATCCTTCTCATAAAATTTAGTGCCTCCGATTTCCCACATACCTTCGCCAACGGGAGAAATATCATCTAGTTCTCCATAATTATAACAGAACTTGCACTCTAGGTTGCATTTGTTCGTTTTCCTAATTGCACCCAAGCCAGTGCCCAACAGGCAAGAACGGCATCCTTTTGGAAATTTATTTTCATTTCCTACAAAAAAAGTTCTATTCTCTAAAGTTTTCAAACCTCTAATTCCCAACATTAACGCATCATTTCTATGATCTATCGCTGCCTCAATTTGTGCAAAGGTAGAGCAAATGATTTCTTCATGTTTTGTACTAATCTTCGCTTTCTCAGGCAATTGTGAAAAAAAATCAAACCATATCAAAGCATCTTTCTTTGAAATTTTCATAACGTATCATCCCCTAATTAAATGATTGCTGTAAAGTGATTCTAAATAACCACTAAACCTTTATACCTGTCTTTTGGCAAAACTCCCGGAATTACCCGCTGCCATTCCAAGCCATTTTCACACCGTTTACAACTATTTTGGAAGGTATGGGCAATCGCAAACCCCTCGCTGAACCGAGCTATTGCTATGAAAGTTTTACGATTCATATAAATGATTCCTCATATTTTAGCTACCACGTTCCGAATAATTCAGACACAACTTATGGAACATGATCTTATTAAGCCATCCATGAATGTCCATTAAATAAATATTCTGCTTTAACATTATGACATTTAGTGGCTTATTTTTCAAGTTTAGTTTAAAATACAAACCTCGAGGCTATTCCGTTTATTTCCTCTGCTGCCCCCGCTATTACAAGACCCAGTGGCATGTATCTATATAATACTATTTTGGATTTTGATGCTGCAGAAATGGACAGCTTTATAAAATTATTGAAAAAGCAGGACTAAACTACACTGATGGCCTGCTGCAGAAATACAAAATCGTATTGAGCTATATAAAAAGCAAAGGCATCGGAGCTTTTGGTTTCAATGCCTTCGCTTTCATTTGTTTTTTGAACTTCATTATCCAGCAGCATATGCTTCAGCTGCAAAGCAGATATAGTAGCTTAAACCTGTCTGTTGTCCTTCGATCATTTGCCTATGGAAATCATCTGTCATTAAAAACCTCGTTTGAGCTGCAAAACCATTTGCATCGATGCTCATATCCTGCTGCATGAACTTGATATGCTTTTCAATTGCATCTGATACATTCTTGTCATTTACACTGACACCGTTCTTCAGCGAGGCTGCCATAAACGACATGAATTCAGCTGCTTCATGGGCTTTTTGGTTCATTGCATCTGCATTGATTTCGCTTGTATCAATCTCATAGCCGTATTTTCCCCGCAAATGCTCATTCTGACCAGCAATTGCTTCCTCCCATTCCTTTTTATTTAATCCGTTAAACATTTTTTCCTCACTCATAGGTACTCCTTTCTCTTCATGTTGGATCGTTTCCTCCAGGGTACGCAAAATGCCGACAAGCCTTTGCTCTCTTGCTTTTAACAGTGAATACTGTTCGCTAAGACAATTCAGCCGGTCCGGTTCATTGTCCAATGTGTTTTTAATATTTTCCAAAGATAAATCCAACTCGCGATAAAATAAAATCTGCTGCAATCGTTTTAGTTCCTTATCGCCATAATAGCGATAACCATTTTCGGCTATACTTTCCGGCATTAATAATCCGATTTTCTGATAGTGGTACAATGTCTTAATTGTCACACCGGAAAGTTCAGCTACTTCATGTACTGTATAGGGCACTTGACTTCACCTCGTTATCAAGTATAAACTCTTACCTTAGGTTGGAGTCAAGCATTTTTTGAAGATTTTATTTCTAACTGTCTCGCAGTTCGGTCTTTTAATGTAACAGCTGTAAAGCTTGGGTTTATTCTAAGCAGCAGTCATCGTATTCCCATGGACTGACCGTTGGATCCTTCCGGATATGGGAATATATATTTTTCTTTATTTTCTATTGTGAATTTGGCTAATTTTGCAGCGATACTCCATTTTTTATACAAAAATTATACCCCCGATACGTTCCCATGAACGCATATCGAGGGTTGAAGTTAATCTAGTAATTTTTAATCACGTGAAGGAAGAATTAAAAATTGATTCCTATATAATTGGATAGCAGCAACACCTAGGAGGATTGCCATTCCACCAAGGGATACCATTTGCACAATAGGAAATTCCCCGTTAAAGCCTTCTGGTGAACTTAAGAATTGATAAATTCCAAAGTAAGCCCATGCAACCGGAAGGGGAAAAGCAGCATTAAGGTTCTTTAAAAGCGTTGCAATGATTAATAAGACTGCTACTATAAGAATGATGATAGCCCAAACATCATCAGAAATACCGAATCTGCTCCATTCTAACTTGATAAGTGTAGCTGCTATATTAACAACTGTTGCTATAAATAACCAACCTGTATAAAGCCCAAAGCTTAAAGGAAGAATCCAGTGTTTTCCTTTCTGTATTTTAAGAAGTTTCTGGCATATTAAGGATAATATTATTACAAATCCTAGAATAAAAAGTACGGATAGTTCAAGCAGCATATAAGAGAAAGCAATAATCCAAGCTATATTTAAAATACAAGAGATTCTAAATAGTAATGTAATTTGATCTATAGCGCTCTGATAATACGGATCATTTCTTTTAACTATCATTACAATAACTGAAATAATCAATAATGAGTAGATAACACTCCATATACTGAAAGTAGTTGGACTTGGTGTTATTAAAGTAACATACATATCCGATATTTGTTTTTGTGTAAAGCCATTGATTAACCCTATAGCACCTAATAAATTAATTGCCAGGGCAGCTACCAAAAATATAAGATTAATCCATGCGTCTTTGACAATATTCATATATTTCCTCCTCAAATGAGTATTTAGATATTATTACCTATCCTAAGTCAATTATATATCACGCATAGTAATATCTCAAGATTTATATTTATTATTATTATGTTCTGTGATATATTATATCTTGAAAAGAGGTGTAAAATGAACATAGAACTTTCGATGCAAATAAAATCCCTGAGAAAATTAAATGGATACACTCAAAGAGAATTTGCGGACCTCCTTGGTGTGGGTCAAGCCACTGTGTCCAACTATGAGAAAGGCATCAGGGTGCCAGACACAGAAAAACTAGCTAAGATTGCAAGCCTCTTTGAGGTTACTTTGGATTACCTTTTAGGAAGAGATATAGATAGCCTCTCTAAAAAGGAAATTAATACAAAGATTATGGCTTTTAAATCCCTTGATGAAGCCTGCAGAATATTCTTGCGCCTTCTCATTGAGGGAGACCGTAAGGAGGCAGAGAGACTTATATATAATCTTCGTGAAAGTAAAGTTAATATAAGAGATATTTATTTTGGGATTCTCGGCAGAGCACTTAAGGAAGTTGGCGTACTTTGGGAAAGGGGCAATATAGATGTTTGGAAGGAGCATTATATTTCTGAGGTAGTAATGGATATTATGAGGGAACTGAAGGTTAGGGAGAGAAAAAACAAGAACGAGTCCCACTCAGTGCTAGCCCTCACTCCAGGTCCCGAAATGCATAACATTGGCCTTAAGATGATAGCCGACCTTCTTGAGCTAGAGGGCCGGGAGGTAACCTATATTGGCTCTAATGTACCTGTTTTGAGTATTATTAAAGCTATTGAAATTATTAAACCGAATATAATAGCCTTTTCTGTTACCATGCCCTATCATATAGAAGCTGCAAAGAATACCATAGCAGCACTTAGAAACTACTTTGATAATAAAGTTCCAAGGATAATAGTAGGCGGTTTAGCCTTTTTAAACTGCAAGGACCCTTGTGGAGAGAGCGGAGCAGATTTTTATGGTTTAAGCCTTGAAGATGTAAGCAGGGCAATAGAGAAGGGAGGAATTTAATTGATCACCAATGGTCGGATCGGTTATGCCTGTACTCCCATTTCCATACCTTATAGAACCTCTAGAAGCTTTCTTCTTAAGAATTTTAAGGAGGAAGTTTTTAAGGAGTGTGTTATGGACAATTTAAATGATTTAATGAACATACTCAGATGGAACGTTGATAGTAATATATACCTTTTTCGAATAAGCTCCGACATAATCCCCTTTGGTAGCCATTCAATAAATAAAATAGCTTGGTGGGAGATTTTTAGAGAAGAGCTTTCAAAAATCGGTGTCTTTATCAGGGAGAACAAGATCAGGATATCCATGCATCCCGGTCAATATACTGTCCTTAACTCCCCGAAGAAAGAGGTACTTCAAAAGAGTCTTGCAGATCTGGAGTATCACTGCAGATTTTTAGATGCACTTAATGTTGACTACACAAACAAGCTAGTACTCCATGTTGGTGGTGTATACGAAGACAAGAATTTCGCTATCAAGAGGTTTGTTGAAAACTTTCAAAGGCTTTCTCCTTCCGCCCAGAAGAGGCTTGTAATAGAGAATGATGATAAGAGCTACACCATTGAGGATATTCTTGAGATTTGTAACCTTCTTAAAATTCCTGCTGTCTTTGACAACCTCCATCATAAACTCAATCCCTGCAGCCTTAAATGGAAGAATATCATCTCATGTGTTAAAGATACTTGGAAAGAAGATGACGGAAGGGTCAAGTTTCATTATTCGGATCAGGATACGGTGAAAAAAGGGGGAGCCCACTCAAAGTCCGTAGTAACAGAAAATTTTTTGAATTACATGGAAAGCATCAAAGGTATTGAAGCGGATGTAATGCTAGAGGTCAAAGATAAGGAAATATCGGCAATAAAATGCATATACTCCTTAGATGAGATTCTGCCCGTCTCAAAAAGAACAGATCAGTGGGCAAAGTACAAATACTCTATAATGGAGAAAAACTATTCCTTTTGTAAACAATGTAGCAATCTCATAAATTCAAATATCCCAATATCTGAGGTTTACATTTACATGGATGAATGCCTGAGCATGCCCTTTCAAGAGGGAAGTTTTGTAAACACTGCCCATCATGTATACGGATATGTAAAGAATAGAGCAACAGAAAAGGAAAAGGAAATTTTTAATAACCTTTTAAGAGAGCCTGTGGAAAACAAGGATAAGATAAAGGGCCATTTAAGAAAGCTATGCAAGAAATATGATGTTAAGTATATGAACAAGTCCTATTACTTTATTTTGTAATTTGGATTTCCAGTACCTTTAGAAAGATGAATGATTCTGATTGATGAAAATAACTGTATTTATCTCAGCAAACCACCTTTTGTCTCAATGATTAGACCTATGAATGGCAGTATGTAAGCATATTCCCGATTTTCATCAAATGATATTGCCGTCCATGCCTCGATGGCCTTGAGTATATCATCATATTGATTATGAGTACACCAAGTATAATAACGGCTGACCTTAGGCCTGATATAAACAATATCCGGTTTCTGCTCATACCGTCAGCCGCCATCAGTACCGTGAGCATAAGGATGACAGCAGCTATTCTTCAATGTTTGCACGAACTGAATAGGCCGAGATCCTCTTCTGATATCTTATCGTCGGTATGGAACATAATATTCCCAAAATGCCAAATGCAATTACCCCCTTGGAAATAAACCCTTTATCAATAAATTGCCAAGCAACGAAGGTTAAAAGCATAACGACAGTTACCAGCCACGCGTTTCTTAAGGACTTGTAATAATTGAATTTATCGGAATTTGTGGTATGCAGCTCGAAAGGTTTGCCGGTATTCCTTTTTTCAACAATAAATAATTCTTTATTATAGTTCCCGGGTTTAGTGGAAATCTGCCCCATACCGCTGCCATATGGTCTCCATCTCAATTTGATTGCTGAAAAATTGAGATTGGCATTTTTATAGAACACTTTATAACCGAGTTCCTCTAAAAAAGCCCTATATTCTCTTTCTTTTTTAAAACTCTGTTGAGCAACAAACTCAATAGCATATTGATATTCAGCAGGCTGGCACTCTTCAAAATCATAAGTCATTTTCCCTGTTTTTATTAGTCGATACCCTTTTTGTGCCATTTGATTTAACCAGTTTTCCTGAGTATCCAAAAATCCGCCAAAAAAACGATAACATTTTTTCATTGTTCTTGCCCCCCAATAATTTCTTCCGCTATATTGATTAAGCTTTTTAGTCTTTTCATCTCTGCTTCTGCTATTTCCTTACCAATCTCTGTAATAACATATTCTTTTTTTCTGCCGCTTCCATCGTCAACAGGCATTATCCAATTCCGTTCCTGCAAGGTGTTTATCGCACCGTAGAGCGAACCTGCTCCCAAAATTAAACGGCCTTGTGTTTTATCTTCTACAAATTTCATAATTCCATATCCATGACTTGGAGTATATAAAGACAGCAATATAAAAAAAGTTACTTCTGTTAAAGCACCGCCTTTTGCGTTGTCTCTCATCATTTCCCCTCCTGTATAGTTATTACGGTTACTGTAATAACTATATCACTAACTGTAATATGTGTCAATAGAAAAAGCATTATCATGCGATAATGCTTTTAAGCCCAATTTTTGTTTCAAAACCACAATATCTTGTGGTTGACTCCTCTTCCTTTTAACCCCAATACGTCATCAGAATTATACTCTCAACGTGACTTGCGGATACAAAAGCGTCAATTTTCGATTCAATAAATTCTGTTGATTCAGAATTAGACAAGTCAAAAAATTCTACCGACTTTATTACTTACTCAGTTCTTACAAGTCCTGAATAAATAGTCACAACGCTAATATTATCTATTGTTGATTACCATCCAACCCTAAACTGAGTAAAAGGTCTATGGTTATAAGCTTGTTTCCTTTTTTAGTCTGTGCAATGCCCATGAAAAACTAATACTGCACATAACCGCAAGTAAAAGAAATACAAATGTAACATCGCGGACAGCAATATTTCCATGTAAAATCAAATCTCTTAACACATTAATTACTTGAGTAAACGGGTTTAGATTAACTGCGATTGCCAAGCCCCCTGATAATCTGTCTGCCGGAAATAATGCCGTGCTTAGAAAGAAGATTGGCAAGACAATTGCGTTCATCACGGTTTCGTAAATGACCTCATTAGGAAGGCAAAGGCTAATCGCATAAGTAAGTCCTGCTATAAAAAATGCTGTCATAAATATCAACAAAGCAATTAGGAGCGCTCCTATAAACCCAGAAGCAATTTTTACAGAAAATAACAGACTGACAATGCACATAATAGCAGCTTCAATAAAAGTACATAATACTGCTTCTAATACTTGACCCAGTACAATTGAGCTTCTTTGAACCGGGGCAATCAACACCCTGTAAAAACTCCCATCGGTTTTCATCAGATAATTCATGATACCGCTGCTGCTGCAAGCTCCAAAACTTACAAGTACAACAAGCCCAGGAAGAATAAAGGCCGTATAGTTTTCAATTCCAATACCCTGCATGGACTGTCCGGCAACAGCGCTATATAAAACCAGCCAAAGTATAGGCTGCAGAATTGTCATTACAATAGTAAAAGCGTTGTGAAAGCGCCACTTAATATTGCGCTGAAGTAGAGTAAAAACATCCATCAGCATGCCCCCTTACCATCTTCACCGGTTAGCCTGATAAAAACGTCTTCCAAAGTAGGCTGCATAATTTCTATCCCCAAGAAAGGAATAGCATGCTCCAGCAGCCACCAATTCGCTTTTTCTAAATCGTTATGCCCGTTTTTTAAACCGGCAATAATTTTATCACGGCGCAAGTCAGATTCTTTCAGATCTACAACACTTTTTAATGACTCAAAACAGTTTTGAGCTTGTTCTTTTGATGCAAAGCTTATTTTCAGCATGTCTTGTCGCAAGTATTCTCTGAGAGCATGAGGAGTACCTTGAAGTATATCTTTCCCATTCTTCATAATGCATATGGTATCACTTAATCGGTCAGCTTCCTCTAAATAATGGGTTGTCAAAAAAATCGTGGTTCCAAAATCATTTCTGATTTTTTTCATCATGTCCCACATTGCCGTGCGGGATTGAATGTCCATACCGACGGTTGGCTCGTCCAAGAATAATACTTTTGGATTTGACATCATATTCAGTGCAATATCAAGCCGTCTTTTTATTCCCCCGGAATAAGAGGAGACAGGGTGTTTTAAATATCGCTCTAATCCAAAGCAGGCAATCAAGGTTTCCATCCGCTTTCTTGCTTCGGCTTTCGGCACCTTGTAGAGCTTGCTTTGAAACATCATATTTTCCGTAAGGGACAAATGCGTATCAATGGAAGTCCGCTGTGCCACGCAGGATATTTGTGTGCGAATTTCGGGCGCTTCCCTGTAAATGTCTTTTCCAAACATGGTAACAAGACCGGAGGTAGGAGCCAGATAAGTGGTCAGTATATTAATAAGCGTTGATTTTCCCGCACCATTTTGTCCTAAAAGTGAGAAAATTTCTCCTTTCTTGACTGTTACGTTCAAGCCATTTAATGCCTGTACGCCGTTCTTATACTTTTTTATTAACTTTTCGGTTCGAATAGCGAGCATATTATTCCTCCTTAATAGGGAATAGAACTTCCGTAACATATTGGGCGGGGTTCCCTTTCAGGAACATTCCGGGTCCTTTGATGAAAACCTCTCTAAATGGCAGCCTAAGCTGGAGATTATGTTGAGCCGCATATCGGTCAATTGCTGTATAAGCATTATGCAGGGTCTCATAAGAACCAGTATGTGTAACGCTGATTGCTTTAATAGGAGGAAATTCTTTTATTTCAATTCCATTTTTGACGGGTGTTTCCTCAGTTGGTACGCACAGGTCCATTTCACCCATTTTTGTTTCAGGATTCATCACATAATAGCAAAAAAATGGCGCGCCGCTTGTCTTTCCTTTAATAGACTGAAAAACACTGGGAAAAACCTTGTTGGCCTCTGCTGCAATTCCCTTGTATCTCAGAAAAGCAACTCGAATCGGTTCAATATCTCTGATTTCAATTTGGTATTCCATTTTTTAATTCCCCTTTTCCTTTTTTATAGCAATCCATACTTCGGAATGCCCCTCTTGTGGTTTTTCTTTACTGATGGGATACACTTCTACGTCCGGCAGTTCTGCGTAAGCATACCCTGAAAACGGAAGCCATTCTGTAAGAAAACGTCTGAAGATATTTTGAATGGATTCTTTGAAATGTCCGTCACTTTCAAATATCACCCATGTTGCTGCCGGGATTTCATATTCAGACATTCCTGCAGGAACGGGCTGATCCGTCGCAGCTGCAATATAATAATAAATCTCATCCGGATTTTGATAAACAGTAACACCCAGCACTGCATCCGGATTTTTATTAGACAGTTCGCAGACTTCTGTGAATCGGTTATCCTGTAATGCTCTGTTCCAAAAAGGCGGAACCAGTTTTTGGTTTTCCTCCATGTCCTCTGTTAATGGAATGCGTATACCTACAATCCTCATAGACTCTTTTTCTTCCATACGATATGGCATAGCATCACCTCCTGTAACTTTAACGGAAAATTTAATGGAGGGATATGCATGAAGCACACACCCTTGAGATTTGGCAGCAGAGGGAGAAATTCCATGAACGCTCTGAAACGCCCGGTTAAAAGATGTCGGGGAATTGTATCCGTATTTAAGTGCAACATCCAGTACCTTTGTATCTGTGGATTGCAATTCAAAGGCAGCCTGTGTCATTCTCCGGCGGCGGATATATTCAGACAACGGAATACCGGCTACATAGGTAAACATACGTCCGAAATAATAAGGCGAGCAACACGCTATTTTTGCTGCTTCCTCACATGAGATCTCGTTATCCAAGTTCTTTTCGATATAATCAATAGCGTTGCTTAACTTTTTTAGCCACTCCATTTCTCCACCTCCTTGTAAAAATCATAGTCGGTGTTCAGCAAAGCTGAACCCATTGATTTTACTTGATTTATAGTAACTGGAAACAAGTAACTTCACCTCACATGCTCCAAACCTGCTAAAATAGGGGTTTAGGAAGGGGGATGAGGTCATTTGTTACCACCAAATCAAAGCCATTTAGCTTATAGATTAAATCTCTATCAGAACGTTAAACAAACTGATAGTATTGCAAAAATTCTTTCACATATTGATCTTTCTTGTGTCTATGACCTTTGTAAACGTTTTTACTCCAGCAATCCATGGGGACGTATCGCAAATTATCTTCCTCAAGATGCTTTAAGGTCACTATTAGTGATGTATCTTGCAGGTTTTACATCCATTAACAAATGGGTCAAAGAACTAAAAGATACACCCCGGTATGCTTACCTATCCGGATTTACCCCTGAGAAAACGCCCTCAAAAGCCTATTTCTCTTGGTTTATGTCTAACCTGTTTGGAGAGGATTTTGACATAAATGATATCATGACTCAGGGTACGTTGCTTAAGAAGATATTTGAACTTGTATTCGTCAATAAATCCATTGCGCTTGGTATTATTGATCCCCATGATAAAGTGATTTTTGATGGTTGCAAGGTCAAGACTTTCTGTAAGCAGAAGTATGTTCCGGAAAAGTACTGTAGGTGCTCCAGCAATAGCATTAAGCCTTTTAAATGTTCTATGTGTAAAGACCCAGAAGCCACCAAAGGATATGACCATAACCTTGACCGATATTTAATAGGCTATGGACTACATTTTGCAGCAACCCCTATAGTTGATAATCAATCCAAATGTTTACCGCTTACTTTTTTTGTTGCAGGAGCCGATGTCCATGATTCCAAAGTAGCTTCACATCTTTTAATGTACCTTTATCACGATATGAAAGTGGATTTTAACCATGTCATCCTGGATTCAGGCTATGATGCATACTACATTTACTGGTGGATCTCTTTGCTGGGTGGTAAGCCGATTATCGCGATCAACCCAAGAAACTCGCAAACTCCTACACAAGAGAATAAATACGGGTTACCTGTTTGTTCTGCCGGTCATGTTTACTATTACTGGGGAATTGATAGAAAGAAGCGTAGATACAAGTGGCGATGCCCTTTGAAAGCATCAAAGAAATTAGCTAAGAAGCTTAAGTGTGATAAACCTTGTTGTGATTCCAACTATGGCAAGACAGTCTATACTCACATTGAAGATGACATCCGCTGGTTTACACAAGTCCCTAGAGGCTCGCAACTCTGGAAAGACCTATACTCAAGAAGAGCACGCATCGAATCTGTGATCGGCGATACGGTCCTCAATAACGGATTAAAGTCCCCATTATTCCGGGGTACAAAAAACTTCTTCGTGAGGACTGCCTTGGTATGCATGACCCAACATGCAAAAGCCATAGCTGAAGTCCTTGAGAGTATAGATTACCAGAAAAATGCCGCTTAATCCATAGGAAATTTAATCCTTTACTCCTATGTTTAGCTAAGCTCTGCCATTTTACAATGGTAAACTCTTCCTATCAACTGCACCTTTTTTAATTTTCAATGATCAGTCCTTTTGTTATTGCTTTACTGTTAATTACTGTTACTTTTTGGTGTCCGTAACCAATTTATTTCACTTTACTGAACACCTACAAAATCATACTATGTAAAGTAAATTTATTCCTCGCTTTTTATGTCCTCTTTTGTAAACTCTACTTTATCGCAATAAAATTTATATATCAACAATAGCAGCCCACACTTTTTATAATAAAAGTGTGGGCTGCTTGCTACTAAACTACATCTCTATTAATTTTTTTAACGTAGAAAGAATTTTTGAAAGCCTTCGGCTGACCGTATATTGGCTTAACGTAAACTCTCAACAAGATAAACGGCAAGACCACGTCCCCTCTCACTAGGCAGTTTATCTTTCCGGATGATTGCAAGGATTTTATCCTCCAGACTGCTGACATTTTATGTATGTAAACAGCCTGAGCTATTTATTAAAAATAGACTGCATATTTTTTTCTACTGCTTTTAGCAGTTCTTTCGGCAGTTTTTCTACTTGTTCACCAATCATTACCCCGTGTGGTTGTTTGTATCCTTCATTCCATACGAAATTAAAAATCTTTTCATTTGTTTCGCTATTTTTTCCTATTTGGAACGCATAGACTTCCACATTTTTGGACAACAATCCCTGTACAGCTTCTTTTGCTGCTCCTGGAAAACTTGATGCACCGTCTGTAATTTCGAAGACTATCTTTATTTGCTTTCCATTTTTGAGTTCCCTTTCCTGCATGGGCGCAATTCTATCGGATATTTCCCTAAGACAGCTTCCATCATCGGTTGCTCCATCTGTTGCATCCAGCTTTACGATTGAGCTAATTATGTCGCTTTTTTCTTTTTTCTTTGCATTTTTAGTGTTAAATTCTTTAACATTATAATACTTACTGCCAAAAAACCAGGTTTCGCTTAAAACTTCTACTTTTTGATTCAATTGTTCTGCATTGCTTTTCAAATATCGATTAAAATCATCAATTGACAGCAATGTCACTGCCAGAGCTTTTCTTGCCGCCTCAATTTTTGACGCATTCATTGACCCTGAGTTGTCTATCACAAAAGAAATCTCTATTCTTTCAGGCATTATATCTGTCTGAGGCTCTAGTAAGTATCTATTAAAAATAGGGATATTTTTGTAATTCCCCTTTTTTTCCGCTTCTATAAAATCTGGATAGTATTTAACTAAGCTATCGACATCTAGTTTTCCCTTTGTTTGACCATCCTTTTTTACGCTTACTTCCTTTTTTGCATCCCCTATCAGCTTTTTCCAAAATTTACGCATTTGTTCTCTTTCCGATTTCATTTTATTTGAATAAAATTGAAATAACTGTTGATCGGCCTGGCTAACCCCATAAGGCTCTAAATCTACCTTACCTTGTATTGTATTTTTTACGTTTGAGCTTATTTGGTCTTGTTGATCTAACATTTCTTCTAGTATCTCTTTCTCTTCTTCCTGCGTAGATTCCAGTGAATCCACTATGTCATCCGCTTTAGATTGTTCAAAAGGATTTTCACTTCCTTTGCCTTGATCTTTATTCTGTCCTTCTGATTTATAAAACACCATTTCATCGATTTCTTCTTTCCACAATTGCTCAAAAATTGGAAAGGTAAAAGAACGAATAAATGGATCTCTTTCTATAATTCCTTGACCGTTATTTATCTGTCTAACTAATTGATAATGAATAAAGTCAAAAAAAGGTTGATTGAAAATTTTTCTGTCAAATGGATTTTCTACACATCCTTCGATCTTAGGCTCTCTTTTGTATAATTCAATAATTAGGAAACTGTTTGCAAAAGCTCTATGCCTAGGCATTTGAGAAATCGACTCAATGGTCCTGCCTGTTTGTCTCATATATGAAACAATTTTCCGGAAATCTTCTTCATCCCTGTATATAGGACACATCTGCAAAACTCTCAGAAATGATATCTGCTTATCCAATAGATATAACAAATCAAGAATTTCTTTTCTTACATAATTCGAAATAATTTTGGGTTGATATGCTTGATCTTTTTCCATTCCTTCTTTTTTTATCCTATCTAGAATATAGCTTGTCATGCGATCAATTTCTTTCTGCCAATCTTTTTTTCTATTCAGATATTTTTTAGTTTGCTTTTTCCAATCAGGGTATAGGGCTAACTCGTAGTAGATATGCCACATGATTTGATTGTCATCTAATTTTTCACCCAAAAAGCTTTGAAGCGGCAAGTATAAAACTCCTTTGGATGGATCTAATAGAAATCTTTCTAATTTTGGGTCAGGAATATAAATCAAACTAGGATCTCTCGTAAATGTGGCCAATGAGCGCTGTTCTCTTTGCAAAAATTCTTCGCAATGATTTTTAGATTCTTCAATTAAAGTTTGTTCATCGAAGTCAAACATACTCATTTCCTCCTAATGATACAGCGGCATAGCCCACAAGTCTTTTGGTGTATCAATTCGATCAATGTCCAACAGATTTAATTTACCTTCTACATCCATAAGCAAATATTTTGAAATATCTAGTTTTATGACATTTGTAAAAAAGACATCCTTGATTGCCGCCTCATCATTTAGATACCAATTTCCGAAATTCTCTTCAAGTAAGTATATGATTCCATCTTCACTTAAAACTACAGCTGTACCTTTTTTAGATTGAACATCAAACAAATTGCCTTTTAAATTGCCCAATTCTATTTTTACGGTTTTTGCATCTTCATATAGAGAAAATATCTTAAGATGCCCTTTATTTCCTATCGCCATAAGGGAACTCTTGCTGCCATTTTCATCCTCCAGGCATCTAATTTGCCTTATTTCATCATTTAGAAAATTAATTTTTTCTGTAATAGTAAGCTGCTTGTTCTCATATTTGATAAAATATAATTCCCCCATTTTTGTCCCAGCTGCAAAATAATCGTCACTTATTTTTTCCAATGCAGTCCAATTTGGAATAGTGCAACATATATCTTTATGAAAAACAAGACGATATTCATCTTTTTCTTTTATTATTTTAAGTAAGTTTAACTTTTCGTCTCCATTTTCCACTGCAAATAAATTATCATTAATTGCTAAACACCTTCCAAATCCATTAAAATCATGTTCTGTTTGAATCCTTTTAACTTTAACCTGTCCATTAACATCAGGCATTTGGCTAAAATTATCGCTTGAAAGCAGATAGCATCCCCCTCTGACTCCAAAAAGCAAAATTTCTTTATCATTCAATTTATATATAAAGGAAACCCTCTCTTTTATTTCTTTAATAGGGGAGCTCCACTCTCCTTCAATTTGATTATTATCAGAATCATCTGCAATATAAAAAAATTGAACTTTTCCATCTATACCGCTTGTAATAAAAAGATTTTCATTAATCCTCAATGCAGTTTGTAAGAAACTATCAAAACTAAAGGCTCCCAATTGTTTTATGGGTTTTATCTGCATTGATGTCTTTTTTATATTATTTGCATAAACCCGGTAATAGGGAATTAATTCAGTTAATAAATCTTGTTCTATTTGTGAAAGTTTGTCCAATTGTTCTTGGAAGCTATCATCCAAAATCCCGTTCGTTAGGCATCCATCCAGCTTTTTTCTTAAATCTTTAACCTGATTCTTGAAATCCTTTCTGTCTACTGACAAATTCATTTTCACTTTTCTCCTTCATTATCTTCTAAGTATTCAAGCAGATCTTTGGAATGCTCTAAATGAGATAATTGCTGATCTAGTTTTTGATATTTTTTCGCATCAATCCGCAGTGAATCATCAATATCAGTTTTAAAGCGTTCCTTTAGTCCTTTTGGCAAAGTTCTCCTCAGGGTTCCTTTCCCAAATACCAGATGAACTACGTCTAAATAGCTTAAAGTTTCTATTGCTGGGCGAACATAGTGATATGGGCGGGTACGAATTTCGTCATATGTTGTCGTTGATTCTCCTATGCCTTTTGTCTCAATCTTCCATCCTTCTACTGCAGGGAAAAAGCCAAAACGCACCGCTTGTGAGAGAATATAGTTTTGGTCGTCAGGATAAGTTATTGAACTAATAAAACCATCCCACAAAGCCTTGCTCAAGTCTTTTTCTTCGCCTTGATTCCAATCACCTAATACGTGCAAAATATTTCGGATTGATAATACAGATTCTCTAAGCTCCGGTTCATCCA
This sequence comes from Lutispora sp. QWL-02, assembly GCF_058315355.1. NCBI lineage: Bacteria > Bacillati > Bacillota > Clostridia > Lutisporales > Lutisporaceae > Lutispora > Lutispora sp. QWL-02. Next base: position 2,230,084 of record NZ_CM177762.1, on the reverse strand, counting down.
GCCCGGAATCTTTTTCAACTTCATTTTCCTTCCACTTGCCCATAAAAACATTCTGAGTAACCCTGCACAACTGAGAAAAGCGAAACAATTCTTCTAATGTTCTTTTGGAATCAGGAATATGAATATTCCCATTTTTGTCAGCCAATTGTGCTATTATTATTCTAAAAAGTTCATTCTCCCACAGGAACTCTTGATCTTCCAACGAACCAGTTATCTTTTGAGGCACATAATTGTATTCAATCGTTACAAATCGTGATTTAAAGGCTGGATTCAGCTCATTTGTTCCATCATAATTGACCATTTGGGTTGATAGATTTCCTGTGCCGATAAATCCAAATCCAGGTTTAATCAAAATAGGGCCAACTCCTGTAATGTAAGCCGTACTTCCTGCATGACGCTGCAATATATCATTCAAAGCAATTAAGTTTTGCATGGCAATTGTATTTAATTCGTCTACGATTACAGGGCGGCCTTCCTTTACTGCAATCAAAATTTCTCTTTCTATTTTTTTGATTACAGTACCAAAGCTACTATTACTTGCTACCAATAAATCAGAAAAACTCTTCCATATCTGAATCTTAAGCTGCAGCTGCTCTTCATCTGTCATCTGCTCCAATCTTGCTTTGTGCTCATCCATCCACTTATAAAAATCTCCTATAATCATATTCAGATAATCCGCATAGGATCCCTGTGAGAAACTGTGTGTAAGGGACAAGGTTTTCTCCACAAACATATCTTCGTAGGTTAAATTATGTGAACCAGATATAAATAGCGGCTGTAAAGCTTCTATTTCCTCTTTACTTCCATTGGTTAATATATTTTTATAGTAGAGCTTTCTTTCTTCATTAAATTCTTTAAATTTTTGAATGGCATCTTTTTCTTTCACATTTGGATTGGCAGAAAACCATTCCTCCATTTTGTCTTCTAATTCTTTTTGCATTTTATTTTGGATAGTAAAATCCATAGCTGCTTCAGTTGCTAATTGGGTTTTACCGCTTCCTAAATGTCCTACAATATATACAGGAACACCTAAATTCAGTGAGTCTATTACTTTTTGTTTTGCTTTAACTACATAAGGGACAGTTACTAAACGCTGTTGGTGTTGAGTCTGTATATCTCTTATCAATTGACGTTTATAATAAAATTCCCAGGCTTCCGGAGAGTTTTCTAGGATTTTCTCTAATTCTCTTTCCAGTTTTTCTATGCGATCAATGCGATATCTTGTAGCTGAATTACTCCCGTATGGGCCGTAATTATTACTCTCGCTATTAACTCTCCTCTCGAATCGAAGAAAAAACCTTTCATATTCTATTAAATTTTCAATTTCTAGTATCTTTTTTCCCACATTTACTGTTTCTTCTTCTACATAAGCTTTATACTTATCGTAATAAATATTATTTTTTTTAGAATCAGGAGCATTTTTGTCATCTCCTTCTTCAAATTTTCGAAAAGTTTTAAAAAACGATCCTTGTTCTTCTATTTTTTTATTATTCTCGTATTCTAATGATTTTAAGGCTTCCCTGCGCAAATCATCTTCATACCAGCTTTGCATTTCTTCTATAGTAGGAATATAATCTTGCTTAATATTTTTTTGCTCTTTCATAGAAGTTTCCTCCATTTTATGATGTTTATTATAATAATTGCATATAAATTAAAATCCCGATTTTTTTGAAATTCGGGATTTTAATCAAATTATCTAATTCTAAATGTAATTAAATAATTCCATATTCTTTCAATAACTTTTCAATTTCTGTTCCAGCTATTTGCTTTTGAATTTTACGTTTAACTAATGGCGGCAAATCCATTTTTGGTTTTTCACCATCCAATAAGTTCAAACCTGCATTTAACAAATAGCGGATATCATATCTCGAAGCAAATACCTCGGGAACTCCTTTTTCAACTCCAGTCAATACATATACTGCTTCCATTGCTGTACGTCCTGAGTATTCGATAGTAAATACAGTATCACGTCCCGGATCATCCAATGTTTCAGTAAATTGTCCAAGGAAAGCAAAGTTTACTGCATTCTTTGGTACAACATAAGGACGATCTCCAAATTCACGAGGCATAAACATTGATGTAATAAATGGCATCATAACAGGAACTGCAGTACAGCTTTCTGCCAATTCTTCTATTTTATCTGTAGGAACCCCTATATGATATAACCATTCTTTTGTAATTTCCTTACCGGTGCAATCCCTTAAAGGTTTTTTAATATAATCTCCAGGAACATCAGTGAACAATCCATATACCCAAACAACAACGTCTTTTTCAGGTTGACCATAGTATTGTTCTTGACGGTTTATAGTCCAGCTCATCAACCAGGAAGAGTCAACTGCTGTGACTATACCGCCTGTTACAGTGCGTCCAGTATATGGGGAACGTTTTGTAATCTTTTCAATATATTCAGGAACACGTTCATCATGACAAGTTACTGTACAAGATTCCCAATTAGATTTTTCTGTACTTGTGCAGAACTTATCTGGATTTCCAAATTCATCACATTGAGCTGCTATATTTCTCCACAAAGTCCAACATCCTTTTGGTTCCTTGTTAAATGGAGCTGGAGTATTGTCATCACCATATCCACTACCTTCAGTCATGGAACCATTGGTAATAAGTACTAAGTCATTTTCTGTTAAGTCAATAGAAATATCATTTCCTCTTTTATCCCTTGCAACTATTCTATTTGCAACTTTTTTATCATTTGAAATTGAGAACTCAACGTTATCAACAGTGACTCCATATTCAAATTTAGCACCATGGTCTTCCAAATATTTAACCATAGGCTTTACAAATGAAGTGTACTGATCATGGCGTGAAAATTGTAGTGCTGAAAGATCTGTTAAGCCGTCAACATGATGGATGAAACGATTCATATATAATTTCATCTCTAAAGCACTATGCCAGTTCTCAAAAGCAAACATTGTTCTCCATATTGTCCAGAAATCAGTGTTTAAAAGCTCTTCAGAAAAAATATCTTCAATGGATTTGTTTTGAAGTTCTTCATCTGTCATCATTGTAAAAGCAGCTATTTCTTTTGCCAAGTCTTGACCTAAATTGAATTTTCCATTATCATAGCGTTCGCCTTGGTTATTAGTAATACGGCAATTGCTAAAATTTGGGTCGTCATGATTTGTATAATAGAAATAGTCTAACACGGTCATATTGGGATCTTCTGTAGATGGCAAGGAACTAAACAAATCCCATAAAACCTCAAAATGATGTCCCTGTTCACGTCCGCCACGTGCCACATAACCAATGTTTTGGCGAACTTGGCCGTCCAAACATCCTCCAGGAATATCTAATTGCTCTAAAAAAGTAATATTACTTCCATCCATGTGAGCGTCACGAATCAAAAAACAGCCCGCAGCCAAAGCACCAATTCCTGTACCAATTAAATAAGCCTTTTTATCATCAATTCCTTCAGGCTTTCTTGCATTTACTAAAGAATGATAATTTCCATTTGTAAGTGTAAGCCTATCATCATGTGTTTTTAGTTTCATTTTATCTCCTTCTTTCTAAATTTTTAATAGTCTTCTAAAGACTATAATCATATTTGGATTTCTTTCTTTAACTTTGTGAATAGTTGCTGTCTGTATGATTTGCTTATACTTATAATATAGCTTCTTTATGTCTTTCACATTAGATAAACAAACTGCGGTGTTCGAAATTCGAACACCGCAGTTAATTTGTCTAATATTAAGGCATTGAGATTAAACCAGCACTTCGCTTAAGGGATAGGGCAATGTATCCATCGAAGAGCTGCCCGATTCGTCTGACGATAGTATCAGGGTCTTCCTTCATTCCGGAAGCAATCCAGCGTAATACCATTTCAGTGAGGGCACACTGATAAAAGGAGGCAATCAGTTTTTTATCCCCTGAAGAGGCTGGGATATCGCCGCTTACTTTTTCAACATACCGAATCATGACATTTCCTGATACATTGTATATATAGTCCTCTAATTCTTCTCTTTGCATGGAATTATATACATGATAAATAGCTTTTTTGTTTTCTAAAGCAAACTTAGCAGCCACAATAAAGCTTTCTTCCCAAGAGAGTGTATCATTATATTCATCAATGACTGTCTGAAGTTCTGTTTGGAAGATCTCTGACAGAATTGCATAAATATCTGTATAGTAATAATAAAAAGTATTTCTGTTGATCTCACATTCTTTAACAATAGCCGTAACTGTGATTTTGTTAAGCGGAAGCTCATTCAGCATCTTTATGAATGCCTCACGAATCATTTTTCTGGTATATTGCTGTGCCAAGTCGCCGCCTCCTTAATGCATTGTCTGCATTCAAAATTATAACACATGGTAAGTTATTTGCAAATAAACTGCTATCACATGATCACGGCAAAATTTAGTCCAAGCTTTTTTAGCTAGGTTGAGTAAAGCTGCATGCTCATTGGGTAATTGAGGTATTGCCCATTCTGGCTAAAGTTAAAATTACATTGCGTTCATCACCTTTAATATCCGCTATCAACCCGGGTAAAGATTCTTTAATCGCTCTTCGTATGTCTGTCATTGGTACAGGCTCAAGTACTTCTGTTGCTTTTGGTCCAGAAAGATTAATGCCATTTTTTCTTACTTGATTTATAACTGTAACTTCAAGTGGTCTCATAGCATTTGTGTTTCCTATTTTCCCAGATATAGTCATTAGCCTATCTGTAAGTTCTCTTCGAGTTCTTTCAGATAAACTATGATTTGTTACCACCAAAATATCTACATCGCTATTAATGCGTAAACCTTCCATTACAGCAGAACCATATAAATATACCCCAACTAATATACTATCAAGCAGTTCCTCTATAATTTTTAATGCTTGAATTGCTTCTTTCGGTATTTTTTTGTTACTCAAATATATACTCAACTGAGATCTCCTTTCATCTAAAACTATATTTAACACTCCTTTCTACCTCTTATTGGTGCTTTAAAAATATTTAATGCGGTCATAATGCTACTTAATACCATTCGCTCGTTCCATGATTTCCTGGACTATTGATGTTTTGGCATCTGCGTAGTGCTGTACATGCCGCCACTTATTCTTTTCTCGCTGCATCGATCACCTTTTGAATAAATTCTGTTTTTGAGCGTGTATATTCCTCCATGGTGTTGCCATTTTTTATAGCGGCTCTCTTTTTTACTTATCCATATCTGAATCCTCTAAAGCTACAACTCAGGTTTAGAGGCTGGCTTCCCTGCCTCAATCAGCACTTTATTACAGAGCATAAATATACCAAGTACAAAAATCAGTAAGCCTGTACCTATGAAAAGCCATTTTATCTTAATAATGTCCGAAATTATTCATTTCCTTTATCAAGAGAACTTTTTACATAATTTGAGATAGCCTCTTTAATAAACTCAGAAAAGCCTTCTTTTATCTCTTCAAGATGGTTTCGGAAAGCTTCGCTATTTATATAATAATTGCCAAGCTTCGCAAAGCGATCGAGAGTATAAATGCCACCATGAGTTTTGTTAAGATAGTTATGGTATTCCTTTACAGCCTTTTGAACCTTGATGGATGACGGTTCCTGTCCCACCAACTCAGCAAGCTTCTGCATATGCTTTTCCATTGCATCTGATATATCCCGTTTCATGTCACCGGGCATACTGTTGAGAATCTCTGCACCGTAATTCATTTCTTTTTCACTAAATAGCGCCGGATATTCTTTGACATCTTGCTCTAGGCTGCTCCACATAGCTTCATATGGTCTTTCTAAAATATCCGCTGTTTCAAATACTGCCGTTTGAAGTAATATGAGCTTTTTATCGATCTTTTCTTTCTCTTTTTTTAGATGTTCAATTTGCATTTTAATTGCTGTTGCCCGATCATATGCAGGATCATCCATAATGGCCTTAATCTGCATAAGAGACAAGCCCATATCCTTTAAAAACAGGATCAGGTGCATCTGCAAAAAGTCGTTGCCGCTATATTCTCTTCGATTGTTTATATCACATCTGGATGGGGAAAGCAGACCGATTTCATCGTAATAGTGCAAGGTACGGATGCTTACTCCCATTAACTCAGCAAATTTTGTTATTTTCATAAATTCCCTCTAAAAAATACTTGAACATAACGCTACGTTATATTTTAAACTTTATAAGAAACAGTAATTTATGTCAAGGAGTGATTGCTATGAATAATTATGTTATAAATGCACTTGGATATAATAAACGAGCCCGCATTTTTTACAGTGAAACAACCGACCTCATAAGACAGGCTCAGGGTAATTTACAACTTAACCAAACACTTGAGCCGGTATATCTGGAATTTATTACTGCAATGAGTATCCTCTCCGGTTCGCTTGTGGATAATGAAAAATTGTTTATTAAGTTTACAGGTGACTGTTCTAACCGGCAAATGACAGGCTTAATTGATGCCAGCGGCAATATACGCGGCTTAATCAAGGAAGGGTTCACCCCTGCGCAAACTAAAGCAGTGTTTGGCAACCGCGGTTTTATCACTGTAAATCGAGATAACGGACGTTTCAGTGGATATACAGGAATTGTGGAAATGTCCTATGCCTCTGTTGCTAAGAATTTGGAGAATTATTTCAGAAAAAGTGAACAGCTGCCGACATATATGCGGTTGTTTCTGAATTTTGACAATAACAGAAATGCGGTATTGGCAAGAGGAGTAATGCTTCAGCTTTTACCTGGAGAAACCAAATCTATTATTTCGGATTTTAATAGCGTAATTACAAAAAATATAAGTCTTTTTCATAATCCGTATATTAGGATCGATGTAGATATGTGGGATAAACTTCTGAACTCAGACTTTGATTATATGTCTCAAAAACCTGTTCAGTATAAATGTGATTGTGTAAAAGAGCAGTATTATGGCATTATCTTTTCGCTTTCACCGGCTGAAATAGATGAAATTATAAAAAACAAACAAACGCTTGAAGCTGCATGTTCCTCATGTGGCAAGAAATATTGCTTTCCTTATAATGAAATTGCAGAGTTGTTCGGTATATCCGTTGCAAAGTAATATTTGTATTCAGGATTACCTTTGATTAGATGTCTAAAAGCCTTTAACCATGAGCTTTTTGACATCTAATCTTTTTATGCTCAAGTGCATCCGCAGAGATCAATTCTCTGCCTAAATCCTGAGAACTAAAACAATTCATCCAGTAAAATATAATATTTTATCTTCTCCCAATCAGGCTCAATCCCCAGTAAGTCAAAAAATAGCTTAACATACTTTTCCTCTCCAATATCCTCTCTAATAGACCTGATGCAGAAAGCAATATCATACCACCTGTCCGCCTTACCGCTTCTCCCAAGATCAATAAAGCCGCTTATCTTGCCATTTTTCACTAATATGTTGCTGTCTCCCAGATCGCCGTGGGAAAAGACTAATTCCTCTTTGGGCTTTTCCATCTTCAAAAAATTATGCAGCTCGCGCGGATCTTTAAATGGTGTGTCTTCTTCCCAGTTTTCCCAATCCACATCAGCCAAATTGTTGTTCAGCAAATAATCCAGCTCGGCCAAGCGCCTGTCTATATTATTATTAAATGGACAATCAGATATGTCGATGGATTTAAAGAGCCTGATACACTCAGCATACAGTTCGATAATCTTTTCAGGGTTTTGTTCAGCTTCATACTCCTCTGAGCATATGAAACCATCGGCCTCGCTCATGAGCAGATTGTTCCAGCCATCATGCTGTTCAAAGTACAGAACCTTTGGGACAGGCAGCTTTCCTTCCAGCCATAGCATCATGTCCTTTTCCCGTTCCACATCATATGTGGTTCCTTTATACCGGCTGTCCGTCATTTTTAAATATAAGCTTTCATTTTCTCCGACCAATTTATATACTTTGGCAGGAGACATTCCTTCCGTATCTTTTACACATCGGTATTCTTTAATCAGTTTTTTCAATTCCGGTGATATTCCCAGTATAGCCATTTATATTTTCCTTCCTTATATTAGTTTGCATATTTTTTATACATGTCCAGGGTATATTTTGTTATATTTTCATCATATTCCGGGTAGGCATAATGAAGCCTTTCTCTTCAGCCAGAAACAACTCCATATCCTCCGGTTTTTGCATCATTATAATATTCCCGAAGCTTTTAAGCCATTCATCGTTTGAAATAAAAGCTTCCATATCTGTTACAAAGTATGTGACATCGTAGTCCTGGAATTCGTCATTAGGAATATTAATGTTGGTACGTGATCCTTCTATTGTCATGATCCTGATACGGCTGTCCTGCCGTGCTATATCAAGTATCAAATCCATCATTTCCTGCTCAGTCCTCATAAAGCCCTCCAATTTTATTAATATGTGCGTTGAAGTTTCTTTTATATATTGACTATATAATACCTTAACAATAAATAAAATTCTATTTATTAATATAAGCTCTATAAAGTCTTCGCCATAGCCCATGGGACAAATCAGTGAGGCGATGTCGATAGCAGGGTCATCAACGGATGTCTGTCCAAAGTCAATGATCCCGCTGACTCTTTTTTTCTCTGCATCAAAAATAATATTGGATGATCCCAAATCTCCATGGATGATTACCGGCTCATATCGGAAATTTTCTCTGTCAGTTTGTCGATGTTGTCATATTTTCGGAAGGTAGCCAAAAACGGATTTTCAATGTCTAAGCTGTTTTCCAGTTCGTCCCGCTCTTTTTCTTTTGCAGAAATCAATTCACTCAGCCGCACAGATTGACTCTTTTTAAGCGGAGTCAAGTTGATTTGGGAAACGATAGCGGAATAGCTAACCGCAAGGTGTACTTGTTGCCTGATTGCGTACAATATAGCCGCTCCATTCATCATGTTTGCAAATTGCTTCCCGGGTAACAGGTTGATGAATGGAGAAAAGCGGCTTTGGTTTTCGTTCTTCAAAACCGCCGTTTGGCTACTACTTTTTAATTACATAACTATCGGCCAATCGCCACAATACGGCTCATAATTGTTCGTTTGTTTTCCAAATATTTACCTCTGGCCGCCTAAATACTGTTTTAGATGAACACTTGTAACGGATTGTTTACAATTAAGCAGCTCTTGCGGTGTTCCCTCAAACATAATTTTGCCGCCCTGTTCTCCGGCTCCGGGGCCTAAATCAATTACCCAGTCCGCATGACAAATCATCTCTAAATTGTGTTCAATTACAATTAGTGTACAGCCATGATTTAATAATTCTTCAAACACTGCTAACAGTGTTTCTATATCAGAAAAATGCAGCCCTGTTGTTGGTTCGTCAAACACATATATTTTTCCCGGCTGTCCTAATTCAGTGGCTAATTTTAACCGTTGCAGTTCTCCACCAGATAATGTGGTAAGAGATTGCCCTAAACTCAAGTATCCTAAACCAACTTTTTTCAGTTGGCTTAAGCTGTCGGTTATTTGCGGTTCCATGAAAAATCTTACCGCTTCATCAACATCCATATCAAGCACATCGCTAATGCTTTTTCCGTGCCACAAATATTTCAGCACTTGTTTAATAAAGCGTTTCCCACCACAAACCTCGCATACATCTGTCACACTTTCCATAAAGGCCAAGTCAAGCTCGACTAAACCAAGCCCCTTACAATTCGGACAGGCTCCCTTTGAATTGAAGCTGAAACATGCATCGCTCACACTATTCTTACGCGCAAACAAATTTCTTATATCATCAAAGATGCCGGTGAAAGTAGCAATGTTGGAACGACGGTTAGTTGTAATCGGTTTTTGATTGATAACGACACATTCGGGATAGTGCTGCGGAAGTATTCTATCAAACAAAGTGCTTTTCCCAGAACCAGCAACACCGGTCACCATTGTTAATATACCTTTTGGTATCTGTACATTTACATTGTGAATGTTGAACATAGAAGCATTGCTGATTTCAAGCCAGCCGCTCGGTTTTTTGTAATTGCTCTTAATACTATGCTTTTGCAGCATGTATCTTGAGGTCAGGGTGGGGGTCGCGTAAAAAGCGTTCATATCCCCTTGAAACATAACTCGCCCACCGTTTTTTCCCGAATAAGGCCCTATTTCAATTATGTTGTCCGCAATTTGAATAACGTCTGGGTCGTGTTCTACAATCAGAATAGTGTTGCCCTTATCCCTTAGCTTGAAAAATAGTTGGTTAATTTTATAAATATCAGCCGGATGCAGACCCACGCTCGGTTCATCAAAAATATAAATAAGTCCATTCAGGCTGCTTCCAAGTTGTCGTATCATTTTGATACGCTGTGATTCGCCCCCCGACAAAGTTGAAGTGGCACGATTCAGCGTTAAATATCCAAGACCAACACTTTCTGCAAAGGCAAGCTGCTGTAAAATAGCCTGTGTCACAGTATCAACTTGATTGACTTTTATAGCCTCAATAAAAGCAATTAGTTCCGTAATTGACATATTGGCGCAATCCGTAATATTTTTCCCGTTAATTTTGCAACTGGATACTTTAGGATTCAGCCGGCTGCCGGAACAGACCGGGCAAACTTTTTCCATCACAACCCGGTTAATATCTGCTTGATATAGCTTTGCGTCACGGCAGCTTTTTGACAAGTACGTTCTTTTAATACGCGGTATCACACCCTCGTATTTTGAGGTAGGAGGCCATTCGCTTGTCGGATTTTTAGGTTTGAACCCGGATTTATAAAGCAAGGTGTCAAGTTCATCAGGCGTATAGTCTTTCAGCTTTTTATCATTGTCAAAAAGTCCTGTGTGTATATAGCGTTTCCATCGGACGCCGCCGGGATAAAAAGTAGGAAAACGGATAGCCCCCTCATTAAGGGATTTCTCTTTATCCAATAATTTGTCAATATCAAAATCCTGCACAACTCCAAGCCCTTGACATTCTTTGCACATCCCCTGCGGATTATTGAACGAAAATACATCAGAGTATCCAACAAATGGAGTGCCGATTCTTGAAAACAAAAGCCTCAGCAAGCTATAAATATCTGTAACCGTGCCAACAGTAGAACGATTGTTGTCACCAAGTCTTTTTTGATTGATGATAATGGAAACAGACAGGTTTTGTATAGACTCCACATTGGGCTTTCCATAGTGAGGCAGGCGATTCCTGATAAAACTGGAGTAGGTTTCATTTAATTGCCTTTGTGATTCCGCTGCAATAGTATCGAACACCAATGCGGATTTTCCAGAGCCGGAAACACCGACAACGGAAGTTATCTTGCTCTTGGGTATGGATACGCTCACATTTTTTAAATTTTTTTCTTTTGCTCCGCTTATAATTATTTCATTAGTAATGATAATACTTACCTCCAATCTTGATATGTTCTCATTCTTATTGTATAATAAAACCATGACAATACTTGTCATGGTTTTGCAAAGAGGGTAAGAAAAATGAGTAAAACTACAAAGCTGTTTGATTTGCTGCTTTATGTGAATACAAAACGAAGCTTTACGGCAAACGACGTTGCCCAAGAGTTTGGTATTTCCGTTAGAACAGCACATAGATATTTGCTGGAATTAGGAGAAATGGGTGTGCCGCTATACACAGAGCCGGGGAGAAATGGCGGGTATCGGATTTTATCCAGCCGGGTGTTACCTCCCATCATTTTTAACGAAGACGAAGCACTCGCAATCTTTTTTTCATTTCAATCTTTGAAATACTTCAAGTCCTTACCTTTTGAAGTGGATATTGAATCTGCATCCAGAAAGCTATTAGCGCGATTGCCCGAAGATGTAAAAAAGCATGTGGACAATTTAGAAACCACATTGTTATTTTGGAACCATAAGCGAGATATAGAAACACCTTTACTAAAAAACGCCATTAAAAAAGCAGCCGACAAATCAATAATTGAAATCAAATATCAATCAAAGCAACAACTCACTACCAGAACGGTAGCCCCCATCGGCGTATATACAAACAACGGAATATGGTACATGCCCGCTTACGACTATCAAAATAAAGGAGTACGCTTATTTAGGGTCGATAGAATTTTAGAAATCACCGATTCAAAAAAGGAATATCCTTTCCCCGACACAACCTTGGAAGACATATTATATTCATATAAAATAACGGAACCAGTTCACTTATATGTGAAGCTGTCCGATAAAGGAATGATTTCTTGTAAGGATAATCCGTATTTTCAAACGAGTGTTTGTGTTAATACTGATGGTAAAGGTGGATTTATTGAACAAACAATTGACCAAAGGGACTTAGATTATGTCAGTCGCTTTTTTATGGGCTTGGGTGTAGATGCGGAGGTTATTGAGCCTTTAGAAATACGCAAAACCATTTACAGTATGGCGCGAGATATACAAGAACAATATAAATAAACAATAGATTAGCATGTATGATCTGTATCAATATACTTTCTGTTTTATTAGGTATATAATTCTCTTCAGCTCTATTATTCCGCAAAGTGTAACAAAATGTCCTCGACTGATTGTTCGGGGGACTGTTCCGAGGTATCCAGCCAAAAGCCGATTTTCGGAGTCTCCTTCATAAAATCCGCATATAAAGCCTCTATCGTAAAGCTAGTATAACCGGCCTTTCCCCGCATCTTTTCACGCTTTTTTACAGTCTCCGCATTCGGGCAGAGTACTATTGTTCATTGTTCCTTATTATTAGAAAATCTCACATAAACCGTCGAGATATTATTCAAGTCGTGGCAACTATAGCAAATGAAATAGCCTCGAACAAGGAAAGATTCCCAAAGAAACTGTTTTTAATACGCGTTTCAGCGAGTTTTTTAAACTTTATGATATCAATGTTGATGGTAGGGATATAGAAAAAATATATGTGGAGTCCATAATACATCGATAATCATGGTAGGCGATAGTCCTACTTCTGATATACAGGGAGCCGTTAATGCAGAAATTGATTCCTGTTTCTATCAACATAACAAAAGCGTTATATGTACCTATGCGAAATACACCATCCGTGACATTTCCGAACTCTTGGATATAGTTTAGCTGATTTGAATAAGAAATGATTGTAACACAATTAAAATACTTCTTAATCCAAAGGCCCTCAGGGTTATTGTGAAAGACATGCTTTCTCCAGGTAACGTGTCCCTGTAGAATAAGATTATGCAATAACTCCGAAAGCCAGCATGGCAATCCCTGCCCATGCTGGCTTCAGTGATGAATTATAGAAAGCAGCTATTTATATTCAGATAGTAAGTTATACAGCATCTGTGCCATTTCTGCCCTGGTAGTTGTATCTATCGGGAAGAGTTTGCCTCCGTTTCCTTTGATGATTCCGGTTTCAACCAGCAATGCTGTAGCCTCCTTAGCCCAGGATGCAATGTTCTCTGCATCACTGAAGGATGATAGCGGTTTGCCGGCTGTTCCTTCCGGCAGCCTTCCAATAGCTCTCAATGCATTGTACAGAAGGGCTAACATTTCCTGACGAGTGATCTCCCTGTCCGGTGCAAAATTATTGTCTCCAACACCGTTGGATATGCTTAAGTGTTTTGCAGCCGCCAGATAGCCAGTATACCAGGTGTTACCTGCGTCTGAAAAATTGTCTTTAGAATCTGCATCGGAGGATATATCGTATGCTCTCATCATCATGACGATGAACTGACCTCTGGTCAGCTTTGCTTCCGGACTGAAATTGCCGCCTCCCGTGCCTGTGGTGATGTTTCTCGCTGCGATAAAACTCACCGCTTTGTCATACCAGGCACCCGCCATCACATCATTGAAGCTCACCTTGTTATAGCCCACTGCATAATAGCTGAAATGAGCGGTTGTGAAGGTTACAGTCCCTGTAGCAGGGTCATAATGACCGTTAGGCACGGAAACCACCTTGCCAGCGCCGTCGATATACCAAATGATGATGCTTTCAGAGTGAGCAAGCTCTTCTGCTGTCGGTGTATAAGGAATGGATACCGTTACCGGTGCGGCCGGATTGTTCCAGCCGGTCTGTTGTCCATCCATGGTTAGTATAAGCTGAATCAGCGGATGTTTGCCTATAGCGGCCTTAGTATCATCAGGGAGCTTAGATTTGTCACCGACAGCGATTGTGATATTTGCAGTTCTTCCTCCCTGGTATGACATCCCTGACAGCATTCCTGATGGAATAGTAATACTCCCTATACCGGTATTTAGTGTCAGCGAAGCCTTACCGTACCTACCGTTCAATGAATCTGCAGGTATTTCAAGAGTATAGGCACTCACATTTGGAATTACAGGAATGTTAATTACAACGCTTTCGTCGCCGGAAAAGATATCTGCAGCGTGGCCTGCCAAGTTTATTCTTGCCCCGTCAGGGCCAATGCGAATGTTAATAATCCGTTGACTTCTGCCAATGAATATACTGATCCTGCTATTATTATCTCCATCCCCGCTATCTTCTTCCTTTCTGATGCTATCTTCGTCCTCTTCTCCTTCACCGCTAGGCTTATCATTTCCTCCACCACCAGGCCCATCATCTCCTTCACTTGCGTCGCCTGTGGTGAATACCAGCACATAATCCTCATACAGTACTTCTCCGTTGTCATTTTGCACTGCTCCTCTGGGTACTTCGAGAGAGTAAGTGGTGTTTTCACTAAGGCTTCCGTTATAATCCAAAGTCAGGAACTCCCCTTCTATGGCTGCGTTAACAGGAATCATCCTGTCTTCAGGTCCAGACAGGGAAATGTCTGAAAAATTGTTCCCCTTGAGCATCTTCTGGTTGAACTTCAATCGGATATCGGTGTCCAATGCCGTATTTTCCATGAACTCTCCAGGATATGCAGAGATGATCTCCGGATTAGTTAGAACCGTCCTAAAACTAAGACTGAAGTCGCTCTTCATGGAATGTCCATAGGCATCACCCAGAGCATCGGCGGGTATGATCAGGGTATATTCGGTCCCATTGTCCAGAACATGCTGTGGTGTTATGGTTAAGGTATTTCCCTGAATCACTTTATTTACTGCAATTTCATTTAGGTCTTCATCCATCAGCCTTATGCGGTCATATCCTGCATCTTGTGCAATATTCATGTTAAATGCGATGCTCAAGGCACTGGACGGAGCAACATGCTTGTCACCCGGGCCTGGGTTTACCTTGTCTACAGTAATCGCTGCCGGTTCCAAAGAAAAGCTGCGGGTATTGTTCTCGGTGAAATCCTCCTTTACCCCTTCCGGCGGGTTGACACGAATACGCAGGTTGATTTGTCCCTTTCCATCCCTTGCCAGCCCCGCTGAAGATACCATAGTTGTCAAAACGGTCTGCTGCCCCGGTTCCATGAGTTTAAGTGGTGAAGTCTTCAATATCTGGTCATCGTTAACATTTTCCATCACCACCGTGGCTCCCTCCAGTATCTTGCCTCCACTGTTTGCGATGGTTGCCGTCACCAAATAATCATCCTGCGCCATGTTTTCACAGATCAGACCCGTAATGGAAAGATCCGCAGTTGAAAATTCTAAATTGAGGGTATTATTATCGGTATTTATCTCCTGTACACCTTCGCCGGGCTGAACCACTGCATATAAATCATATGCATCTTTTTCTTCCGGGCCAACCAGCCACGCTATCTCCACCTCTTCGTATGAGCGTGCAGGTATAAGCCTCCAAGGTGCCTCACCGATGAGTTCTCCTCCGTCATCAGGATCTCCATCATAGATGCAGATCCTTGCATTCTCCGCAAAATCCCCTTCATTCCGAAGGGTCGCATATACCGTTGTCACCGTACCGGACAACGGGAATTCTGTCGACAGGAAGATGCCATCTTTCTCCGAAAGTGCTACATCATGCACCGGTGTATAAGTCAGCAGCTTCATGTCCACTTTGTTGCTGACATTAGGTTGTTCAACCAACTGCTCAGCACCGTCAATCATTACCGGCACTGCTTCGGTAATGATATCTGCCTGTGAAAAAGCTACATTCAACTTTCCATCCTCTGTAAACAACGCGCTGATGGCATCAGCATACTTGTTCCCGGCTTCTAGTGAAACTCCATCACCCCATCGCCCATTGTCCAAATCGTAGAAGGATGTTGAAATGCCCACTGCTTTATCTTCGCCAGGCTGCATGTACACCAGCGAAATCAGCGGTCTTGTACCTGATTTAGCGGCAAGCTGATAATCACCTTGAATGTTTTTCAGTCGTTCCTCTGCTTTTGTCTCCCCGTTCAAACCTACCTTGTACAGAACGTTCCCCTCCTGCAGCCATGTAATGAACCATTGTCCATCTGCATAAACTGCCTTTGGAGCAGAATCATCGAAAGTATTACTGGTAAGCCGAATTGCTTCACTCCAGGCTTCTCCTTCATAAAGCCTTGCAAAGACCTCCCTGTCTTCAAACGTGAAAAGATTGTTATCCATATCCAGGGTATAAAGGAGCAAGCCTTTCTCCCCAACCATGGACAAGCTGGAATCAAGAACTGTAGAAGATGCATCTCCAACGGGTTTGGGTGCACTCCATGTACTATTGTTCCATGAAGAAAAGTATAATTGGTTACCTTTCTCTGATTCCGAAACTTCTTCATCACCAATACTAAAGCCCATTGATTTCGATTTGGTCCATACCAGCAACGCTTTGTCACCGTCTGCTGCAAGTTTTGGTGAGTGGTCTATGAAATCATCATTTGTCAGAGTAATGATATTGGGACTTATGCCATCTGCTGTATAAACGCTTTCAGTAACGCTGATTTCAGAATTTTCAAGCATTCCTGCAAGACCTTCCTCTTCGGCTACTGCTTTTCCGATATTATGCCATGCCATAAGGACTCCGTTTCCGGCAGCTGCCACTGCAGGGGTAAAATCAGCTGTTCGGTCATCACCTACCCACACAGGTTCACCCCACGCACCATCCTTCAAGACAGAATAGCGAAGCTGTGTCCGGTTTACCGCATCCCTTGCGGGATTGTCATCAGACCACACCAGCCATAACTCATCCTGGTTTCTAATCAGCTGAAGCTCGGTGTGAGGATATATATTTTCCATCATTACACTGACAGCCGGATTAGCCACTGCTGCAGCCTTCCAAGTTCCAGCCATCCCTATGCTTCTTAGGGAAGCCAGGACACCTATCTTCTCTTCCGGTACAATTTCTCTATCCCCAGCCAGCCAGCTGGACTGCCTGTTGCTGTAGTCTCTTGATATCAACTGTAGAGACGTATTGTCTTTGCCTGCAAAATCCTCCATCCGCTCCTGCAGGGATCCTAAAATAACCTTTTCCTTTCCATTGTCCCAATGCACCTTATATAGATCTTTTTTGTATATGTAATCCCCCCACAATAACGCTCTTGCGTAGATTTCAGCATAAGCTCTGATATCCGCCCCGATATAGCCCGTTGGGAAATGTATTTCAGCTGGAAGACGTGCGTTCAAATATCCGTCCACTCTGGCCAGTACAAAGTCTCCCGATACCCTGAGATAAGCATGAGGTGCAATCCCTATGATTCCACTGTATTGGGTTTTATTTTTACTGTTATCAATCTTCAAGCCCCCATACACTTCAGATCCAATGCCTACTCCTGCCGAAAATCCAATGCCCATGAATTCATATCCCTTGGACCACTCCTTTGTACCATCTCCGGCAAGTAAAATATAAAAGTTATACATGCCCCACTCTTTAGTTTCTGAATTATAAATAAAGTTTAATTCGCCCTCAACCGATATTTCAAATTCATAGCCCACCACAGTGACTTTCTTCAGTTTTTTGTATTTTGTGTCTGCTTTTGTCTTGCTCTTTTCTCCATAGCCCCCGCTTATTCCAAATTCAAGATCGATAAAGGGATAAATAACGTTCCCTGTAAGATATCCCTCAAATTTAGGCATACCGCTGCCAATACCGAAGTTTCCCCCGCCTACGACAGGGATGCCATCAAGAATACCAATGGTTCCTCCCAAAGCGCCATCAAACACTGTAGGCCAGTTTACTGCATATTCTCCGCTCTGAATCGAAATTGGTAGTTCTTTTCCCAAAAAGCTCGGCTGAGTAATAACATGAATATAAGGGCAATAATACCAGATGGACGCAACTCCATATTTTGTCACCATACGAATAATTAACGTATCTCCGGCTTTAAGCTGGAGACCGGGATCAAGCGTGATTTTCTGAATCCCATCTCTGTTATTGCAGTTTACTTTCAGGATAAATTTGTCATCCTTCCAGGTTTTGATTTCATAATATCCCTCTTCAGCGTTCTTCCAATCCCCCTCCACGTTTAATACCAGTTTGGCCGACACACCTTCAAAATATAGATCTCTAAAATAAGGATCCTTAACAGTGTTTTCAGAATAATCGACACTTACGTTTTTTATACCTTCTGGTTTAATGGATCTTCCATATATTACGAAGGGATCGGAAGTATCCTTTCCCACATAAACATTTTTATGAATGTTCCCGCTTATCCAGGCCTCCACCTGAAATTCATAATATGTATTGGCATAAATAGACTCATTTACTATGGTATAGGCATAATAATTTTTATCCGGGTACCATTTTTTAACCGCATGCATCTTTTTACCATTTAAAAACACATTAAGCGATTCCGGTGCCTCATAATAGCCTGCCGTATCCACGTCATACAATCTGAATTTGAACTCCTCGGCTATGGCAGGTTTACCGGATATTACATTTACCGGTATGCGGATAACCTGATCATACCCTATGCCTTTATAGGTAAACTCCAGCTCATAGATACCATGTTCCCCGTATTGAGGTTTAAATGTAAATTTATAGACATCCTCTCCGTATTGAGCGCTGATTACATTTAATGCTCGTTGTCGGACTCCATCCTTGAACAGCTCTACCAAAATCCTTTCACCGTATATAAACTGACCCTCCTGTAGCAGTTTCAGCTCATAAACAAGGCCGGGCTGACTGCCGATTTCCTCTGCAATTACGCTGCGGGGAAATAATTCGCTGTCTTTTATGGTCATCCTTATGTCTGTCAAATTCTGAATTTCAATGTTCTTTTTGAATACATAGGAAATGCCCTTATTATCCTTAATGGTTAATTCCACCTCATGGGATCCTGCAGAGCGGAATAAATGGTAGATATAACTCTTAGTACCTGCAGCTTCACCATCAACGCTCCATTCATAGGATACAATCTTGCAACCTGTTCTTCTGGCAATGTTCTCAGCTTCGGACGCATCAAACATGGCATGCTTGTTTACAAACCCCATATCGGGTATATGTATGTTGCGCAGGTTTAAATCAAGCTTATTTACAGTAGAAAATGTAAACTGATATGGGTCATTGGTGGTATCCCTCTCACCTTTAAAGGCTTCCTCGGGGATTGTTACCGTATAGCTCTTTGATGGTGAAAGCATGGAAGCAGGTGTTAAAATTACTTTTTTCCCTGCTTCCTGCCCGGTGAACTCCACAGAAACCCCTTCAGAATCTTTTATGGTGATATCTGCAAAAGAAGAGCCTTTTTCACAAGGGGCACTAAACATGACTTCCACAACAGCATCAAGAGGAACTTCTCTCTTCCATGCAACAGGAGTTGTGCTTTCCAATACCAGCTCATTTGTACTGGTTGTAAATTGGCAATTGAACTCCATCTGGGATGGATTTTCCATGGTACCATACTGACCGGATAAGGTATACACCGTATTGGGCCGGAACTGTTTGATAGCGTTCGGCACTAACCTCAGTTTATTTTTATCGGGTGTGGTATACCCTGTTAAGACATATTGATTTCCCTTATCATCGTTAAGCGTAAACTGATGATAGAAGGGTTTTACTTCCTGTGAAAAAAGCACTTCCATTTCAGCTGTGTTTACGTTCACACCAGTCTGTCCATTGGTAGGACTTGTACTGATGACCAGCGGATTTCCTGCAGCATATTTTGTTCTGAACTGAATAACCTTTTCTTCGTTTATATTATCAAACCTATCCCGGACAACACCTGCCGGTATGACAATTTCATATACCGTTCCGGGGTCAAGAGGTCCGAATACCTTCAGAGTCGCTATATCTCCTGTCAGTGAACCCACGTTGGACCTCATGAATCCATGCCTTTTGTCCCTCAGCATCATCATGTAATATTCTTCACCCAGCACCAGATCCCTTGAATCGAAACGGATTTGAATTTCTTTGATATTGATATCCACTTCTTTTTCAAGATCCTGCGGTGTTGCGGAAACAACGGCTATTTTTCTGACTGGCTTCGGTTCTACGGTAAACTTCAATTCATATGCCTCTGCCGGATTTCTCGCCGCGTCGGTAACAGCGCCTGCAGGTATGATAAGCCTGTTTTCTCCCGGGCTTAAGTCGCCATAGGGTGTTATCAACAGCTTATTTCCTTCAATTGCGGCATCAAATCGTACAGTGCCGGATGCCTTAAGATCTATGCCAAAGGTTTGCGGACTATCATCGGCAGCCGACCCCCGGACAATGTTCTCGCTGAAAGTTACGGTGATCGTATTGATATCCCATGGAACTTCCGTGCTGTTATTCTCCGGTGTTGTACCCACTACCGCAGGAGGAGTGGTATCGGGTTTTTCCAAGACAACGCAGGTGAAGGTTCTTTTAGTTTGAGACTCACCCTTAGTCAAAGTGGCGGTAACTTTTACAGATTTATGTCCCGCCCCGTTTTCAGGTCGTGTGACGGTGCCATCATTGGAAATAACAGAGGGCATATCAGACTCCCAGGTGATGGAGGAATTGTTTGGACCTGAAACAGGCTGGGACAGATTTCGTGTCACAGAATTCGCAGAAGGATTCAGAGCCAATATATTATACCTGTATAGCCATTGTTCGTCTAAAAATACGACTTCTCCATCGGTTATATCAAGGGGCTTCACAGTAAGTACAAAAGTTTTCCTTGCGAAGGTACCGGACCCCATGGTAATGGTTGCTGTGATGGTCACTGTCTTGCTGCCGGCGGTGAATGACGGCCTTGTCACTTTCCCTTCGGCAGATACCACATTGGGATATACGGAGTACCAGGTGATGTTACTACCATTTTCACCGAGGATCGGAAGCGCTAAATCGGTTGTAATATTATCCAAAGCACTGTTCCCGTTCAGGATTTGTGCATCGGTCAGCCATGCGGCATCTGCTTCCACTTTTTCCTGGGCATTTTGAGGAAGTTTTTTAACAATAACCGTGAAGTCCTTCCTAGCTGTGGCCGACGTACCCTTGCTGATTGTAGCTGTGAGGGTAACCTCCTTATCTCCGGCGGTAAAAGTCGGCCTTGTTACCTTGCCGGTGCTATCCACAACAGCGGTATTGTTTGATGCCCAACTGATAGTGACCCCGTCTGGACCACTGGCCAGAAGGGTTATATTTTGGATAACATTATCCAAAGAACCGTTTACGCCCGTCATAAAGTCTGTCAGCCACGGAACAGCGGCATTCACCGCTTCCAAATCCGTTTGTTCAAGGGCTTTTACGATTACTGTGAAAGCCTTTGTTGTGGTGAACGAGCCCTTGCTGATCGTCGCTGTCAGGGTTACAATCTCGTCTCCATGCGTAAATGTTGGCCTTGTTACCTTGCCGGTGCCGTCTACAATAGCTATATTGCCGGATTCCCAACTGATATTGCTTCCATTGGGGCCTTCGCCAGGCAGGTTCAGATTCCCCACAACATGGATTAAAGAAGTGTTGCCATTTAGAATTTGAAGTTCGGTCAGCCATTCTTTATCTGCCTCGAGAATCTCAGCATCGGTTTGCTCAAGTGCTTTTACTGTGACTGTAAAGGTTCTGGTGATGGATGAACCGTTACTGATGATTGCTGTCAGGGTCACAGTTTGATCGCCATAAGAATGGGGCTGCCTTGCTACAGTACCATCGGTGTTCACAACTGCGGGATTGGAAGATGACCAGCTAATGCTGCTCCCGCTGGTTCCAAGGCTGGGAAGGTATAAATCTCCTGTTACATTGTCCAAGGCACTGTTTTCTTTCAGTATAAGTGTTTCAGTCAACCATAAATCATCAGCAGCTAACTTTTCCGCATTGGTTTGTTCAAGTTTTATTACTGTTACTGTGAATGCCTTTGTTGTTGTGAACGAGCCCTTTCTGATTGTCGCTGTCAGGGTTACGATCTCGTCTCCATGCGTAAATGTTGGCCTTGTTACCTTGCCGGTGCCGTCTACAATAGCTATATTGTCGGATTCCCAGCTGATGGTGCTTCCATTGGGGCCTTCGCCAGGCAGGTTCAGATTCCCGACAACATGGATTAAAGAAGTGTTGCCATTTAGAATTTGAAGTTCTGTCAGCCATTCTTTATCTGCCTCGAGAATTTCAGCATCGGTTTGCTCAAGTGCTTTTACTGTGACTGTGAATTCTTTTGTTTTGGTGAATGCCCCCTTGCTTACTGTTGCTGTCAGGGTTACAGTCTCATCCCCATTTGTATATGCCGGCCTTGTTACCTTTCCTTCCGTATCCACAAGCGCGTCATTGCCGGATGTCCAACTGATGGTGCTTCCATACTGACCGGATGTGGGAAGGTTTATATCCGCCGTCACATAATTTAAATCAGCATTTCCGTTCAGCAGCTGTGTACTGGTCAGCCATGAATAGTCGGCTTGCATGATGTCTTCATCGGTCATTCCCAATGCTTTTACAGTGATATTGAAAGTCTTTTCCAATGTCACCGTATTCATAGTGATATAAGCCGTAAGGGTAACCTCCTTGTCGCCATCGTTATAGGCAGGTCTGGACACAGTTCCATCCCAATCCACCACGACAGTATTGGTGGAAGACCAACTTATGGTGCTTCCGCAACAACCGGAGGTGGGAAGAAATAAATCGGAAACAATATTATCCATAGCATCATTCTCATTCAGTATCCTGGAATTAGTAAGCCAGTCGCAATCTGCAGTTACTATATCAATATCAGGCACTTTAACTGTAATTGTAAAAGATCTTGTTTTGCGCTCTGCAGATCCTTTTGTTATCGTTGCTGCCAGTGTCACAGTCTGGTTCCCCTGCTCCAGAGATGGTGGTTTTACCGTTCCATCTGCCTCCACCACATCGGTATTGCTGGATGCCCAGCTGATGATGCTTCCGTATTGGCCAATAAGAGGGAGAAAGAAATTATCAACAGGGTTATCTTCAAGTATTTCCATCTCGTCGGTCAGCCAAGCTGCATCGGCATCTACTATGGCTTCATCGATAATGCTCAAATCGTTTTTGAAGTACCAACTGCCGATTTCACTTGTATTACCGGCATTTCCCAATGATCCCATAAAACCTGCATATACTTCATTTGTAACCGTTTTATCAGAAAGATCCAAACTATTGCTAAAATATGTATACTCGCCCGAGGGACCTAAGTACAAACTATAAAGAGACTTTTCTACACCGTCGTACCCGATCCATACATTATAATATTGGGACGTTTCATCAACCGCATAATATGTATCTATCGGCCATCGGGATGTGGCGCTGTTGAAATCTCCATCAATGTATGGCACAGCAGATATCTCGCAACGGGTTATGGGCCCCCCAGCTAACTTAAAGCCAGTCAGAGAAGCAAGACGCAAATTCCCGAACTGCTGAATTAAGCTGGCTGTACTGCCTGTCTCCATATAATCCGAAGTAAAAGCAATACTAAGACTGGGCTCAATACTTTCATCGTGGAAATCATTTGTGGCTGCAGTATTGCCAACCGACTGCAGGGTAAAGGTAAATCCGCCTTTTGTTCCGGCTGCGGGCGTGAATGGTGAGATATTTCTGAAAGAAAAAGCTGTACTAAAGGAAAGGTCCGTGCCTAAGGTGACCTTGTCTTTGGTAAAGACGCTTTCTCCAGTGCCCCCACCGCTTTCAAACTTTATGGCATTGTCTTCAATCAGGGAATCGCCATTCAATTGCAGATTCTCTGTATTGGCAAAATTGTCATAGCTTAAGTCAACAGTTGGTGTACTTTCAGCAGCACAGGCATATGGAATTGCGTCAAAATTCATAAACTGAAGAGGCAAGCCAGTAAAAACCAGAATAAAAGCAAGAGCAATACTAATGACTTTCTTACATAATTTCATAATGATTTCCCCCTTTAATGCCTCACAATAAAAGGCACAATCTTATTTCGGCTATAGAAACATGGCTACAAAAAATATAAAATATATGGTATAATTATTTTTGATAGCTTTAATGACTTTAGTCACATACTATAGTCATTATATTGTGTTTGCATATAAAAGTCAATTTTACAAGGAGAAAAAAGATGAAAAAAGAAAGCATGAGCAAAAGAAAACTACAGGCGATCGAAACAAAAAAGAAAATTTATGAAGCCGCCCGGCAATTAGTTATAAAACATGGATTTGAAAATGTAAGCGTGGATTCAATCGTAGAAGCTGCAGCAGTATCCAAAGGTGCTTTTTATGTGCACTTTGAATCCAAGGACGCTCTGGCAGCTGCTTTGGTCAATGATTACACAAACATAGCAGATATAGATTATAAATCCTTTTTGATAACTCATTCCGACAGTAAGTCCGCCCTTGATATTCTTATTCTTTTGACAGAAAAAATCTCCGATTTTATAGTTATAAATATTGGATTTGAAAATATGAGGATACTCTATAAAGCCCACTTAACAAAAACTATCAACACAGAATCTGCTATGAGCTATAACAGGGAGCTCTATAAAATGTTTACCGAAGTATTGGAAAGAGGAGTTCGTCAGGGAGAGATAAGAGAAGACTTACCTGTTGATTCTCTGGCAAAACACTTGATTCTATCTATCAGAGGTATTACCTTTGAATGGTGTATTCGTTATCCCGATTTCGATTTGAAGGAGCAAGTTATGGACCACTTTAAAATACTGCTGTACGGCTTGAAAAAGTGAAAATAATGAGGGTCTGCTGAACTGACCCCAGCTTTTATCCAACCGTACACAGTAGTTTTAGAAAGATTATGATGCCTTGCAACAAGGGAAATGTTACATGAATCACCAGCAGTAGGGTAATGCTCGCCTCTCTCATATAAGCCATGTAAGCCAATCCAAGAATTACGCACGCACTCCACATGGCTCGAGAGGACAGAATAAATGTCATTTGAGTATGTCCGTTCCCGGAAACATATCCACCCTCGCTCGCATTGTTTACGAAAAGGGCACTCTAACTAGGAGCGCCCTCAATCATAAACATTGATGTAACTAATATTCTTTTTTCTTTACTGGAATCCAGATTTCGCTTCGATACTTTGGATTTCCAGTGTCTGGACTCTCGTTCCATAAAATTTCAGGACCTTCAACTGCTTCATATCCTGAAGATGGAAACCACTCTGAGTATATCCTTCCCCATACATTTTGAAGTGTTTCCGGGAATGATCCAATGGATTCGAAAACTGCCCAGGTACTGGCTTCTATTCTCAATACATCGAATTCTGCTGTTTCATCACTTGAAGTTGCTATACCGATATAATGATCCAGCTTACCCTTTTCTTCCATTCTTCCTTCCGAGAAGTTAGTAGATGCACTAATAATCCCTGTTGGTTCTACATTTGAAAGTGCTTTTAATTCATTAATAACCTCAGGGGTTAAAAGTTCAGTCATTTTTGCAATCTCTGGATTGACACCTTCAAAAATAATTGGGACTCTCTTCTTAAATCCTACTAACTTAAAAGGTCCTTTCTCAACAATACGATAATTCATTTCGCATCCTCCTTTAATTGATAATTGAAAGGTCATTCTAGGATAGGCTTTTAACTGTGTATTCTCACTTCTTGCTTCAGAAGGAAGAATACCATGCATAGAATGAAAAGCACGGGAGAATGAATCAGCTGAATCATAACCATATTTGACAGCAACATCTATTATTCTCAAATTTGTATCTTTCAAATCAAGGGCAGCCAGCGTTAGTCTCCTTCTTCGAATATATTCTGACAAACCAATTCCTGATAAAAAAGAAAACATCCTTTTAAAATGATACTCTGAGCAGTAAGCTATTTTTGATACTTCACTATAATCAATATCCTCCGTTAGGTGCTCTTCAATATATGACAAGGCTTTATTCATACTACTTAACGAATCCATCAAACAACCTCCTTTCATCATCGATATTATCAAAGGATGCGCTTACCCATCCGACAATCTGTGCACAGTATAGTCGACTCATATTATTAAGGTTTTAATGCACCCTGTTGTCAAGACATATTTTTTCAGAATTTAAGTTATGTAATATGCCTCGTTTTATAGTGTAATTTTACAGGTAAAGTTAAAGAAGTATAACTATTGTAGCGGCCGTTTGACTTGACACGAAGCCTCTATGTGCATGGTTTGTTGCCAAAGGAGCAAGCGATGAATGACTTTGGCTTTGCCCCAGAGAGCATACCATGCACATCTCTTCATGTTCTGCCATCCATGCTTATATTGATATTGTTAGATTTGAGCAACTCGATATATTTATTGCTGGTAAACTGACAGCCCTAATGGCTGTTTATTATCTGAGGCTTAGCTTTAGAGAATGCTTTCATAAGGCATCTTGTAATAAAGGCTGTATCTAAGGTATTGGATAATTCCCAGGCGACTATGCAGCGGGAATACCAGTCTATTACTGCAAACATGTACATCCATCCATTTTTCATGGGTAGATAAGTTATATCCACTCCCCATACTTGATTGGGGTGAGTAATTTCAACATTCCTCAATAGATAAGGATATGTGTGGTGCATCATATTTCTAAAACGCTGCCACAAATTTTGCATGAGAATTCCTTATCCAGTTTAAACTGTATGAGCAAAAAAGCAAGCATATCCTAAACTGTGCTTGCCTTGTTCGCTTTATATAAATATTGCGAAACAGACTAAGCATTATGGTACTCTAAATAATCAACCCTTTTCCCAGTCTTTATAGCGTATTCTATTTCACCTTTTGTACTTTCGCCTATATAACCATTTTTATTAATCACATAAATTTCATCAGACATATCGATTTTTCTTTTATGTATATCGTCAAGCATTACTTTAATTTCAGGAGTGATAACATTTTCAAACTCACCATCAGCATGTTCAAAAAATCCTACTGAAATAATTATATTCCCTTCTAGAGTTAATTGTTTTTGCACTTTCAAGAACTCATCTTTAAACCTTGTACTCCCGCACAAAGTTATTATTTTATACTTTCCTATCATAATATCCTCCATTCAATTCGCAATTTTCTACTAACATGCATTAGCATACCTTCCTCCGGTCTGCAGTTTTTGAATAATATAAATAATAAACGGAATGTGGCCTTAAACGAAAACCATAGCATGAGGCTTATATAGACTGTATACAAGCCTCATGCTATAAACTATTTTTTCTTAGCTGAGATTATCAGCATCATGGGTCTGCGAAGCTCATCTTCCATCCCTCTAACTGTATGAAGTAAATATTCTGATGGCTGAGGTTCTACAATCCCGGTTAATTCAAAGCCTCCCTGTATCAAATCATTCAAATAGGTTGTAAGCGTTTTATGATATTTGATCACTTTTTCTCCAAGAAAGTTTGCGGTTCTTTTGCCTTCAAAAAAATAATTATCAACCGGAAAGTGAAGTATATTTCCGTTTTCATCATAATACCAATCCTGGTTTCCGTATGCAGTAAAAACCGGGTGCTCAACAGAGAAAACAAAATCTCCATCAGGTATAAGGCAGCCAGAAACCCTCTCTACAATTTGTTCAAAGGATTCAATATAGTGAAAAGCAAGCGAACTAATTACTGCGTCAAATGAGTTTTCACCAAAAGCGATATCTTCAATAGGCATCTGGATATAGCGAATTTTCGAATCTGTTTTCTCTTTTGCAACCGTCAGCATTTTTTCGGAAATATCAACTCCTGTGACGGCCTTGGCACCATGCTCGATGGCATATTGACAATGCCAGCCGAATCCGCAGCCTAAATCCAGTACGCGCTTATCCTTAAAATCAGGAAGTAACTTTTGGAGTGTTTTCCATTCGCCCGCACCTGCAAGCCCTTTTGTTGAGCGATCCATTTTGCTGTATTTCTCAAAGAACATTTTGTCATCATATTTATTCTGTTTCATTTTTAATTTCTCCCATACAAATTAATATTTTTATCTTTTATTTGTATGGGTATCTGCAATCTTTTGACTGATTATCATTTGCATCACTTCCTTTGAAAATAATTATATCATAGTTGGATGACTTATCTTATTCCAGTAGAATTGGTTGTATTTCATTAGTCAGACCCTCAACCTCACCATGCAACTCATCCAAAACTTGATAAGCTTTTTCTGCATCCCCATCTGCAAAAAACTTGTAAACAGTCCTAACTCTTACTTCCATATCGATCGGTTTCATTTCAAAAGCATCTACCCATTTTAGTGCTCCTTTTTCATTCATTAAGTAGCGGTTATTTAAGGCATACAATACTTCAACCCAAGAGCAAACCGCCCTAAACACTGAACCCATAGCGTAGTTAATATCGCCCTTAAATGCTGCCTTGCGTCCGCAAGTAAGAGAAAACCATGCCTCCCACAAGAATTTCTTTACCACAGCTTCCCTCATTTGAGGCGAATATTCACCTTTTGAGTAAAGCAGAGCTTTCAGCCTGTTAAGAGGCTCAGATTTATCTTGCCAAAGTGGCTTACAGTAATGAGTTTCGGCAGCGTAAATGGTGTTTACAAAACCGAATGGATGTCCACACTGGTAATCGATTGTTATGTTTCCTTCAATGCAGTCCTGCAATACTGCTTCAACTCTTTTTATGTCGCGGAGAAGTATATCAACGGGCATATCATTGAAGGTAATCCAGGCACCTCCATTAATCCACGGCCCCCATTGACCCAGGGGGTTTAATAGGTCATCTTTATGACCATCGTCCAATTCTTTCAAACGTTGTTCAAGGGCAGTTATATCCAATGTATCTGCATCATAATAAACCCCAATGTCATAATCGGACTGTATATCCGCTTCGCCCCTGCTTTGAGAACCACCAAGAGCAATAGCCTTTACACCCTGCACTGTCGATATTGATTCAACGATTTTATCTATCAGCATAGCTAATACCTCCTTTTATGCTTCTGTATTTCATGTTTTGCTAGAGAATAATACGAATTGTATCCTTTCTAGGGTCAGCCAGTTTTGATTCATATGCCGGATACCCTATTTCACAATTGAGCCATGTATTATTTCATTAACTGATTTATACTGCCTTCGGATGTTAACTTTTCAAGATTATCGAATATCTTCTCTTCGTCCCAGTTCCACCATTGAAGCTTTAGTAAGAACTCAACTTTTTCATCACTGAATCTTTTCTTAATAAATTTAGCTGGATTACCACCATATATTGCATAAGGCTCAATATTTTTTGTTACAGTTGAGTTAGCAGCAATAATAGCACCATCACCAACTTTAACACCCGGCATGATAGTAACATTTTGGCCTATCCAAACATCATTGCCGATCACTGTGTCCCCCTTGAAAGGCAGCTGTTCTATTGTGGGGGTAACCTTTTCCCAACCACAGCCAAAGATGTTAAACGGATAGGTTGTAATTCCATCCATTCTGTGGTTTGCCCCATTCATAATAAACTTAACACCCTCTGCAATTGCACAGAACTTGCCTATAATGAGCTTATCCCCCAGGAATTCGTAGTGGTGCTCTATGTTATCATAAAATTTCTCTGGAGATTTTTTATTATCGCTATAATAAGTATAATCTCCAATCTCAATATTGGGTCTTTTAGGTAGATTGCTTATATAGCAAACCGTCTTTATATTTTCATTCGGATAAAGTTTTTTCTTATCTGGTCCAGCCATAGAATGCTTCCTCCTTTTTCATCTCTTACATATTTTATCGGATTAAGTTCAATCTCTTATCTTTGATTTCATAAATCACATCAGCCACATTATCAAGCAGCCGTTTGTCATGGGTGATAAACACTATAGTTCCAGCATACCCTTTCATCAGCATTTCCAAAGCCTCTAAACTTGGCAGGTCAAGGAAATTGCTCGGTTCGTCCATTAACAAGATATTATACCTATCCATAAGCATTTTTGCCAGCAGCAATTTAATAATTTCACCGCCGCTTAAAACAGATAACCTTTTTCCAATATCATTTTGCACAAAACCCATGGAGGCAAGTACTGAACGGATTTCTGACACATTGTAATCACAATCCTCCTCCATAAATTCCATGACCTCCTTATTACGGTTGTACTTATAACCATTTTGGGCAAAGTAACCTATTTCAGCCTTAGGAGAAATTGAGATACTATCTTCGCGATTTAATCTAATTTCCTAATATCGTTCACCAGCGGACAAATTGTAGCAATGCCGATAATTAAAATACCTGATATTAGAAACCAATAATTTACGCCGATTCTATCAGCAAATGCTCCTGAAAGGATTAATCCAATAGGCATGGCAAGTGATATAATGCTTCCCGTCAGAGAAAACACACGCCCCAAATATTCAGGCTTAATTTTCTCCTGAAAAAGAGCTGTTTGAACACCGCTGTAAAACGGAACTGAAAGGCCCATAATTACACAGCAGACTACAAATATCACAAATCCGCTTGAGGGAAGTAACCCTGAAATAGTCAAACTGACTCCCATCATAAAAATAGATGCCGTTATTAATGCAATTCGCTTTTTAAAGCTGCCGAACTGTCCCAGTAGCAAACCACCTATCAGCATACCAGAGGCATAGGCAATTTCGGTAATAGAGACATGTATCGGTGTTCCATCAAAATATTCCATGGTGATTAAAGGATAAAGCGCATTGATTGGCATATAAACAAACATATATAGCGTGCCTATAAGCAGCAATGCAAATAATCCTCTGTTTTCTTTCAAAGCAATTAATCCTTCTTTCATCTCTTTTATAAAATTCCGATTCAAGCTTTGTTCGTCGATACTCAGCTTGGGAATACGTACAAACGCTAAAGTGATACATGCAATCACGGCACCTAGGACATCAACGGCTATAATCGCATTTAGTTCCCAAACAGAATATAAAAACGCCGCAGCAACTGGACTAAGAATATAGCTTATGGACTGCAGGGATTGGCTGTAGCCTGCACATTTGGTTAGCTGTTCTTCTGGTACTAAAAGAGGCATAACCGCACTTAGTGCCGGGGAATGGAAAGCTGTCCCAATGCTCCGGATAAACAATACTGCCATAACCATCCAAACTGGCAGTTCCATATATAGGGCGATCATAGCCAGTGCTGCACCACCTGCGGCAATAATTAAATCAGCGCCAATCATTATCTTTTTTCTGTCATAGCGGTCAACTAATACTCCTATCATAGGCCCAAAGACTGCATATGGCAGAAACCCAACTAACGAAGCAATTGATAGCACCATCGCTGATCCTGTTTTTTCTGTAAGATAAAAAATTATCGCCATTTGCAGGATGGCACTAGTGATAAGCGAAATTGCCTGTCCTGTCCATATCGTAAAAAAATCTCGTTTCCATTTTGAAGTTCTATTTATCATATCTGTTTTCTCCTTGCCTTTTTGTTTTTGGTTTATTTCTGTTTATAGGCAATAAAAAATGCAGACTAAAATCCACAGTGCGAGCTTTTAGTCTGCATTTTAACGTAAAAAGACATTGGCAAAAAACATATAACCTCAAATGGTTACACTTTACCCGTATCTATGTCTCAATTCGTAAAATAAGCACAACAAAAAAGCCCACCGTTGTGGATGAAATTACCGCTTTTTCATTGCCAGCTTATCTTAAACGAACAGAATACATAGATAGAATGTCCTCCTTTAATTAACTAAGTACAAATAATTTTATCATAAATAAAATAATTTTGTCAATTTCCTAGCACTGTATGATTATACAACTGCTAATCTTAATATTAGCAATATATCACAATAAATGTACAGTAGTGTTTATATACTGTATTTATCTTGATTTATTAAGCTCCGTAACTGGGGCTCTTTCTATATTTGCGGTATAGCATCGCTAGGAGGGTAAATCAAGTTTACCATACTTACTATATTGCATGCCATGTTTGCCAGCATTATATGAACTTTTGCACCTTTGAGCCTTAAGTATCTGCACCTTCTAAGCGCATGGGTCCTTACCATCGTCGCAAATCTTCTTTCTACCTTGAATCTATTGTTGCTGGCTTCTTCGAATGCTTGCGTATCATTCCTTTTCATATCTCTCAAAATCGCATCATACCTTAACGGAACTTCCAATCGCCTTCCTTTATGCAAAAGCTTCACGATACTTGTTATTTGTCTGAAGCTCGATATCAGTCTTAAGATAAAGCTGCTACATCTGTATTTATTCTATCTCAAACCTCTACAGTAGAAGGGGTTTAAGCTTACCTAAACCCCTTCTACTGAATAATTATTTTTTTGCATTGCATATTTATTTAGGAACTTTCGTTTTTCGGAGATTTCACTGGCACAGTAACTCCCATAACTCTTATATACTGAAATAGCTGTGAGGGCGAATTCATTTTTATTGCGGCTCTGTATTTTTAGATGAGCTTTGCCTGTTTGAGCAGTCCTCTTACTATTGTATCAAAGCTTTATTTATCCATTCGAAGAGTATCTTAGCAGCTTCTTCTCTTTTTATACTGTTTTGGGGCTTGAAGCTTCCGTCATCGTATCCGTTTATAATTTTGCTGAGACTGAAGTTCTCAATTGCTTCTTTTGCATATTGTGATATTTTATCGCTGTCTTTAAATGTTGTTTTGCCTTCGGCTTTTGCAGCTGCTTTTATTGTAAGCTTGGGTATTTTCCTTATACTGAGGATACCCACAAGGCTGATGCCTCTTAAGCCTAATGTCAGGTCGAAATCCCCGTCCAATGTTTCTACTACTTTTACGCCTGCCTGGAGGTTCATAGTAAGCGGCGGCACTATGGAAATGCCTGCTTCTGTCGCCGCCCGGAAGTGAAACTGATTCAGAGCAGTTCATAAATTGCTCTGCTACGTAATAGTCTATCTTGCTAGAAAGATTGTTTTCAATATATTCCATAGCTCGGTTCATGCGCTTCTGCCAATCCATAGCCTCACCTTGTGTAAGGATTATATCAAAGAGTTGAAAGACATTCTTTGCAGTAGGTGTATTTAAATGTAAAGTACATCATGCTAATAATATTTTTTAATCTACTATCCCTAAACCAATGAACTAATTCTAATTTGTCTTCGTGACAGACTACTATTTCTTCACCCTTCAACCTTTTCTAAGCCTTCCTAAACCTTCATAAACACCCGTCACTTCACATTGGCAGCTTGATTTCAGTGTTTTTCTCAAAGGGTATGCCTTGAGTAGACAAAAAAGATGCTGACAAAGCCTGGTAATCCCTTGGCTGAAGGGTGGATTTCTAAAATCCGAGCCTATATACACATTTGGAGATTTTTACTTCCAATCAGATATATTATATTTAGTCAATAATTCCCTTGACAATTTCATACCCTCATCTGTAATTGCCACCGACTTGGAGCGGTGGCTTCCCTGCCGTATATAGCCTTCTTTATCAAGTTCATTAATAATGTCAAAATCATATCCCTTCCATGCCATATCCAAATCTGACTCGAAACGACTTTGTTCATTGAATCTTGTCAAATACATAAGCAGTATGGTCAATTCTTTAGCTGCCTTCTCCGGGCTAGTTTTATCCGTCATGAAACTTCCCCTTTCTCTATTTTAATATTACAGATGTTCACTTTTATTCATGACATCACTTTCACTCCAAATTTCATTCCAAACTTGTAATAATCCCGTGTTCTATCGCATTATCATACATCTCACGGAAAGCCGCCTTTGCACCTTCCCCAAATCCTATAGACATGGAACTTATAAAGCTGTCGTAGATAATCTTGCCTTTGAATGGAAGCAAAACCGTTTCAATTTGAGCGGGCAAGCCCCGTCGCAACGTGTTTGCTACCGAATTACTTATCCCTTTTATCCCATAAAGTCTGTCTTCGCCTTGTTCATCCGAAGCGAGCATAACGGCGTATTCGGGACGATACTCCAAAATAAAGAACATCCCTTTTTTATGTTTTGTTCTCCACAGCTTCAGAATGTCGATTTTCTCTTGCGGAAGTTCTGTTTCATTGATATATTCGTCTATCAGTTCCGGCTTTTTCCACAGTACTTCTCTGACTTTGTGCACCATCATATCGTTGACGACGTTAGGATATTCCGACTTGATTTTGGCTTTAATTACACCCATTTGTTCATTGACAAAGCCCATTAAGCCATACCACGTCTCATAGAAAAGTCTGCATTCCTCAGAGTTTAACTGTGCCGATTTTGTATCGTCAACCATGGCACAACATTTCTTGTATTTCTTTCCGCTTCCGCACGGGCATGGGTCATTACGCCCAACTTGCGGTCTTTGCAATGTTGGAAATTTAACAATATTTTCATTACGTTTCCTAATAATCTCGTGAAGCTCGGACGGTGTGTACCCGTTGTTTTCCCAAATGCGTGTGTTGTTCTTTGCAATCATAATAAGATTTATAAACTCCTGCAGCTGTTTTTCACCGTCAAATATGAGATTATGGCTGTCCAGAATGGACCCCAATTCACTTATCCCGTCACCGTAAGTTATATAACTCCTAACTTTCTCATAGCCTTTCGAGGTATTTTTACTGTAGCCAAAAACGTCAAACATAAAACGACGTACATTACACCAGTGGTCGTTATCCGCATAATCTTCAATTATGTATTTGAGAAATTCGTCTTTTTTGGGTATGTAGCGTGGCTTGTCCGCTTGGTGCTTCAGCAAATAATCTGCGTGGTCAAAGTTGTCAAAAAATAAATAATGAACAATGTATTCTTTATAAAAACAGTACCAGCCATCTTTTAACACAAGCGGCAGAAGGAGAATATAAATCTCTTCGCCGGTCGTCTGGTCGATGTTTTGTTTGTTGAAGATATCAACAAAGTCTTCACGGCTTATAATGCCATATAGGTTTACCGCAGCCCTTGCATAAGAATCAAGCAGCTTGCGGGTAACTGCCCTTCCGTTTGGGCAACGGACGATATCTGACGCGCGGTTATATTGTTCAAAAATTTTCTTTGCCTTTTCTCCTATCATATATTCCCTCTCCTGTCCTCTGAAGTATTTTATTACTATATCATATCGGGATATTCAAATGAGATTTAATAGTAATTATTATATGCCTCACAGTCGTCCTGCCAGATTTTTATATTTTCTTTAATGATATCACATAAATTCGTATAATCGTCTTTAAAAATGTAACCATGCTCATTCATGCTTCTATAAAAACTTCTTTATACTCGCTGCTGTTGTTTTTATAGTGCCTGACGTCGACCACATACACTTGCGAATGAAAAAATAACCTAAATAAATATCTATTCTAAATCCACATTAATAAGATGTTTTCTTATTGTCTTTTGAGCTAAACCTGATTGAATTAAATCTCTATTCAAACACATTAAGGTATTCTTAGTTCTTTTCGTGTTGTTGTTTGCATAATTTTTCATACTCTTCGTAAGTCATATATTCATCTCCAAATGTTTAATATAAACAAACTTGAATTCTAATTGTGGCGGATTCGCCTTAATGCCTTCATAATTTGCATTTTCTTATACCCTTTTGTAAATCATAAACTTGCCATAGTATCGATATATACGGCTAGTTTTCTTTTTTATAGTTTATCAACGTCTCAGGTTCTAACAGGATTACGGCTTCCGTATGGAACGATAGGCTCACCTCGATGTCTGGTCTGTATTTTTCATTTTGTCCGTTCGCGGAAATAGGTCGATACTGGATTTGATGGGTACTATCTGTTCGCGGGAACAGTTCAACAGCTTTTGCCCGTTCGCGGGAATAAGTCAATGCATGTTCAAATCTCGCCAACTCCAACACCTTCGCACCACATAGAGGGATGCAAAGATTAGATGGGTCAGTGTCAATAGTCTGTCACTAGGTCACAATCATATTACTTCAATATTTTCATCAATGTAGCTGCGATGGTATTAACATCATCAGCAGTGTTATTCTTTCCAAGAGATATACGAATTGTACCCTTTGCATGTTTCTCATCCAAGCCGATAGCCTTAAGCACATGTGATATTTCTGTGCTCTCACTATTACATGCAGACCCTGTGGATATGCAAATACCAGCCAAGTCCATGCGATGAAGAATTGCTTCGCCGTCAGCACCAGCAAAGGACAAACTAATCAATCCGGGAAGCGTTTTGTCTCCACCATTGCGTATATACGAGATATGCGCATCGGAGAGCATACTAAGCAGCTGATGTTCCAGCGTACAGATGCTTGTCGAATGATCATCCAAACAATCACAGTTTTCCTTCAGTGCAACTGCCATTCCTACTATGGATGCGATATTCTCTGTGCCAGCTCGACGCGATTTTTCCTGTGCACCGCCATCTACATATGAAGTAATTTCTGTCCCTTTGCGTATGTAAAGGAAACCAATTCCTTTAGGACCGTTAAACTTATGCGCAGATGCCGATAGCATATCGACACCGAGTTCCCGGACATCAATTTTAATATGACCGACGGCTTGTACAGCATCCGTGTGAAATAATGCGCCATGAGCGTGAGCTACATCACAGAGTTCTTTAATCGGCTGAATTGTACCAATTTCATTATTTGCAAACATTATCGACACGAGTCGCGTGGAATCACAAATCATATTGCTCAGCGAATCAGGCGTAATGATGCCTGTCACTGTCGGCATAAGATAGGCAACGGGGTATCCGAGTTTCTCAATTGCGGCGCATGAATGTAGCACGGCATGATGCTCAAATGCAGATGTTATCGTAGCTCGCTTATTGGAGTCAGCGAAAGCTGATCCTTTGATTGCCCAGTTGTCGCTTTCAGTGCCACCGGAAGTAAAGATAATCTCCTCTGGCTGCGCATTAATACATTCAGCTATAATATCCCTTGCTTCTGCGAGGGCTTTTTTAGGTTTCCTTGAAAAAGAATAGGGCTGTGATGCGTTACCGTATTCATCGATCAGCCACGGCATCATCGCTTCAAAGGCAGCTTTATTTAGTTGTGTTGTTGCCGCGTTATCGGCATAAATCATCTATGACCACCTCACTTGAAAAGCGTACAACCTTCATCTTTGAAATCCTGGATTTTATCAAGAAGTTCCTGCACCGTACAGCCAAGATATTCAGCCAAACACTCCATACAATAAAAATTGGTTATATCTATACCCAAGAGTTTTTTATTTATCCCAATTGCGTCCTTATCGAGATCCTCTTTACCACAAATGACACAATTAATCCTCATCACTTACCTCCCTTAGAGAAAATGTCGGCATCTGCTTTTCTTCCTTTGCATACTCCTTGTCAAGAATAGCAAGCTGTTTTTGAATAATACCACGCATCCTTACAGCAGGACGTAAGCAGTATTGTTGAAATTTTTTCGCATTAATATCCTTAACACTTCTGACATTCGGAAATAGCAATTTCAGATATGCGGTTGCAATGCGCTTCACAGCTTCAATATGCCTTTCATAACCATTATCAGATACTTCAACAAGCTGTTCTACAATGGCACGATATGTTATATCATCGCGAAGAGCGTGCAGTATTGTACAGAAATACTCTGTATTAAGCGCCCAGCCGGACACTTTTAAGCCGGGCTGCATAGGTGGAATGTCCCAACCTTTTATAAATCCGTGAATTCTGTCTACCATTGCGCTTTCTTGAAAAAGTGAAGGCAACTCGGTAAGCATATTCCTATACTCATCCATGTTATCAGTTTCAATGTTTCCGAGGAAGACAATGCCTGCATCGGATGCCACCTCGAAGCCGTTGACATCGCATCTGCCTTTTTCCATATATCCCTGGAGAATAGAGCGCATTTCATTCACATCGCTAAATTGAACCAGCTTTACCTCATCAATCGCGACATAATCATGTCCAGTAATATAGCCAAGAGTTTTTCTGGCGGTATCATAAAACATTTTTGCTCTTGACACTTTACCACCGTCTGTAAGAAGCCCGTATTTGCTAATATTCCCATACACATAGGATTTCCCTGTACCCTTAGGCGCTAACTCAATCAAATTTAAATTTTTTTCTACGAAAGGAAGAAGACGAGTAAGCATGGCTAGCTTCTGTTCTTCGTTGGCATACCCTTCGGCGTTATAATCCATTGCACCGAGAAGAATATCGATCCATTCGTCAGTAGTAAATTCTGAACGAACATCTTTATAGAAATCCATGTCAATCGAATACGGACAGAAGTCGGTGAAGCCTGTTAACATTATCTTTCCCGGGATTTTTGGTTTTGCAGAATCATCTGGCTGTCTGTACCCAAGTTCCACGATTCCCCATGTTTCATGACCTTTAACCAATTCTTTTTTAAATGTATCCCAAATGTGGGGCTCTATAACAGTTTCCTTGTTCGACAATCCAAAGTCCGGAAGACTGAAAGTAATCTCCTCGGTCTTAATGTCAATATCAATCGAAATCTTTGTAAGTATCTTAACACGTTCATTTTCAACGATGATTCGATTTTTTATCTTCAGCCATTCTTCCTTCTTGGGCATATAGGCTTCAACAAAGCTGGACAATTCATCAACATCAAAATGTCCATCTTCATCTTCAAATTTTTTGAGAACCCAATCCCGCAAAAAGGAGGGTAGCTTCAAAGCCTTAAAAGTGCTATTCTGCTTCAGGTCTTTGTATACCACCATTTCATCGAAACAATCTCTTAATTTATCCATTATGATTCCCCCCTTACAGTAGGTCTTTTACACTGGAACCTTCGTTTCTAACAACGATAGGAAGATTTGATGCAACCAAATTTCCACACGCATATACATCTACAGAGTATTGCCTTGCACGTTTGATATCTGGCATTTCCACTAAGAAGAAATTACCGTCTATTGGCGTTGCGTCGTAGTACTTACCGTTAACACACACGCTTACATCCTGCAGTGTTCTTGTAGAGAACAGTTTTACAGCCGCTTTTTTACGATAGCTAACAAGAATTTCAGGTACTCCAACAAAGCTGGCTGGGGCATCAGACGGCATCAGCTTAATTTCAATTGTCCCAGGCGTATAAGTAATTTCTATTATCGGTACGGTTACTTCTTCGAGAGTCGCGCCGCCATGTACTTCAAAATTCGCCTTGCGCCCCCCTTTGAAACGGTCATAATTCGCAAGTGCCCAGAAATCATCAGCATCTGTTGCAAAGTCAGGCTGAACGTCAATTTCAGATTTAGGGCAGCATCTGCCGGAATGGATACCATTACTGCCCATTTCCCACTGGTTTTCCGTTTCGTGGATAACTGCAAGTCGGCTAGCCCCGTGGTCTGATATTATTATAGCTTTATCAATTGTACCATTCGCTAATTTAACTTTTATCTTGTCGATTACATCCTCGATAATTGATAGTTCCTGTGAAATATAAATTGGAGGTTTCACCGGCTGATAATCATAGTCATCTTTGCCATGGTGTTTGATTTCATCGATATCTTTTATTGAAATAATCGGATGCGTTGAATTTGCAAATGCATCAATGAATTCCTTGTTACGGCTTGTAATCGACGGCAATTCACAGCGACACACATCCACACGAGCCATCATTCCTCTATCGTGGCATAAAGACATGATAAAACCGAGGTATTCTACACCAAGAGCATCGATGAAATATAACTGCGCCCCATGTTTGTCAATAGCCTCGACTCGTGAAGCGCGAGGTTCAAGAATGCTATTATATTCTCGCTTTTCTGCTTGCTCCATGACAATGGCCTCGAATTCAGGAAGTACCTTGTTGATGATTTTTTCATACTTGTATGCCTGGAAGTAATCATCAAGCAAAGAATTTTTAAATCTAAATGGCAATAGATATGCATGCAGTTTAGGATATACGATTTTCAAAATTGCGGTCAGTTCTTCCTTACTAAATTCAAGACCATACCTATCAAGCAAGAAGAATATCGTTTCCTTTTCCTGTTGAGTGTTATCAGTTAAGTAATAAATCGCAGTCTTTTCCTTACTAATAACAATTTTACAGAAATCGACAACATCATCAATCGGATTGCCAAATGCATTTAGTAACGCTTTTCTTGTATTGTAGCAATCCATGAAAGTGCTGCTTGTTGGCTCGACTTCCAAGATATCTCGATATGCATGACGAACCAAATCGACTACGCTTGCGGCTCTGGATGCAGCAGTATTAAGGCACCAATTATTCTTCGCTCCATATAATTTCAATGCAATAAAGTACAACCACTTTTTCTCGGAATCAAAGTTTAAGTAATTGGGTATTACAAGGTCAAGAGTTTTAGTATTGCCAAACTCAGCTGTTATGAGAGCCTCCCAAGTGCCACTTTTCTTTAATTTCTCAAGAGCGTATTTCCAATCTATATCAGTACCCAGAGCTTCAGTCAGCGTCTGCGTTGCGGTATCTTTGAATGCGAGAGCATCATAAGCTTTTTTTAGATCTGATATTAGATAGAGAGAATCTGGGAAGTTTTTTCGTTCCTTCTCTGTGTTGATATAAATTGTAGCAACTTTCTTCGTTTCTACTACATCCGCAAAAGCATGAATTCCTGAAACAATAGTAATACCCTTCGGAAGCGGCAACTCGCTTGATGTGAAGATGAGTTTTGTATGGTCATCTTCGACGCCGTCTACTATACAGATACGCCCAGAGAGACGCGGGTCGGAGAAATTCAAATACACCCTGCATTGAAACGACAGAACAACAACGTGACCAGCAATAGTCATAGCAAGGAGATTTGATAATTCACTTTTAAGTTCTGTTTCACCCTTGAGCTTCAAAAAGGAAGTCAACCCCGTCAGAAAAACAGGTTCCTCCTTTTTCGCAATAACATCAAGTAATGTATCCATACGTGGAAGCTCATCGGTTTTGCAATAGTCGGCTGTAGCAATAAAAGTATTGCCACTGACTTTGAAGTGAGAAACAATATCCGATAAATCGGCAGAGTTTTGCACATCAACCACAAGCACGCCAACATCGCTTTTTGAAAGGTACTTTTCTATTTTCTTTATACACGCCTCGGTGTTCATGTGCTCGCCTCCTTTACTTTCCTTTGATAATCTCCATACCGACAATCATATTGTCTTTGATAAGGCTCTTTAGATACTCTCGTGCATCCTCAATACCCATCTTGTCAATTTTCTCAAGCGCGCGGGTACAACCACTTTGAGAGTATTTTGCCTCAGCCATTTGTTTTAGACGCTTGTCGACTTCAGGTAAACCAAACCAATCATATGGATCTGATGTTAAGGTTCGGTCAAGATAATCCTTGACTTCTTCAATATTTGTAAGCAGAACAGCATAATCCTTAATAATTGCATCGCGAAATGCAACATCCAGTGCATTATCATTGTTCAGCGATTCAAAAAAATCTGCCGTTTCAAGATACTCTATAGCCTTATCAATAGACTGCGCATCAGGATGGCTCTTGTTTATGGTACCAAATGCAGCTCGTGCCTTTTGTACTTCTTCATCACGGATTAAGCAGAGTATCGGCATTTTATGCTTCTTCGACCATTCTCTCGGAGAGCTGGAGCCAGTTTTATCCTGCCATAATTTCTTCAGCTTAGCACTTCCGAGCGTTGCCTTATATGCTTTAACCTTATCTTCGACAGAAACAAAATAATCATTTTTCTCTTGCGTGAAGGCACCAGCGGGCATAGTAGCATAGAGTTCACGGATTTCATCGTCCGATAGGTCGCTCAAGTAGTAAGTGCAAACGCGCTTGAACAGGTCGGCTTGATTATTATACAGATTGCGGAAAGCTTCACCATTTAACACAAGTAAATCATAGAATTTTTGCTTCTGGGAATCTAGAAGTTGTCCCGATTTTTTTATTGCACATAGGAGTTCCATGAAAGGCGATATTTCGTCAAGATAATTTTTTGCGGCAGCAAAAGAAACCCGAATGTATCCACACTTGGTACACCATTCTTTTATGGTCGCTTCAAAAGTGATGTTTTT
Organism: Lutispora sp. QWL-02; assembly: GCF_058315355.1. Taxonomy (NCBI): domain Bacteria; kingdom Bacillati; phylum Bacillota; class Clostridia; order Lutisporales; family Lutisporaceae; genus Lutispora; species Lutispora sp. QWL-02. The sequence goes on along the minus strand of NZ_CM177762.1, from coordinate 2,188,370 downwards.
AGAAAGTGTCTTATTGCTTTCATCAATAATTTTATATTCAAGAATTACCTCGCGGATTTTCTGTTGTACGGTGTCAACATTCCATACCCAGTTAGCGGCATCCGCATCGAATTTACGGCGCAGAACGTTGATATACTGCCCGCCATCACCGATGGTTGATGCGAGTGAAATAAGCTCGCCATTTTCAAATGTCTTCAGGTATTCTGTCATACCTTGAGCGCATTTTTCTTTAGTAAGGATGCTCTTCAAATCTTCTGCAGCATTCGGATGGTCAATACAAGCGTGACCGATACACATGGCAATATCGCTGTCTGTTTTGGTTGCGCCCATATTATTGCTGTTCGCAATACCACAGAAACTATCGATAATCGTTTCAAGAACATCAGTATCTGTCTTAAGACTTTCGTTTGACAGAATGTATTTCAACGTCCAAATCGGGAAAGCGAATTCCTTCATTCTGTTACGAATACGTTCACGGGTCTGTTCCACAGAAGTGCAGAGATTGAGTGGAATATTGAAGGCAATAGACGTTGCTTCATTAAAGGCCTTTTCATCATCGGTCATTGCGACGATATACTTGTCCCTGTATCGAGGGTTAGGCGTGATTTGCAACCGAATCACTTCGTCGACCATTTCTTTGAGCTTATTAATGTCAAGCAGGTCGTTGGTAAGCCCGTCACTCCAGCTATACGAACCAGTAGCATATTCTTTTAACACGAATCCGAGGATAAATGCCGAAAGATTGCAAGGCATAAAGCCATAAGGTGGTAGACTCAATGTATCATATATCCGTTTAATAGAAACGCGACCACCGCCGGTTTCAAAAGCATCAGTGATAATTTTATCAACAAGCAGTTTAATCTTTGATATGAGCAGATGTGGAGATGCTATCCAATACTCATCAACTTTCCATGCTCCATCAAGGGCGTTTTCAAGTTTCGTCGATGGGCTTCCAGAAAGGAATGTACCGGACGTTTTCTGAGTTGCACCACACTCAACACCCTGCTTCAGGCTACTTGGTGTAAACATATTGGCTATAACACTATATGTTCCTTCAAGGCAACTTGGGAACCTCTGTTTATTAATCTCTTCCAACGCCAAATAAAGTGCCTCAATCGTGGTAACTCTTTCTCCATTTGGCTTGCTTTCAGAGAAGACCATAAACTCGCCGTTGGAAATACGGTTTTTCCATCTTTTTAGCGCTTCCTTTGCATTGTTGGCATATTGTGTAGCAAGGGTATTGTCTTTGCCCTGTTGATACATGGACTGTGCCATATCGTTACGATACTGGGTATACCCATCAGCACCGAATGGGGTCCGAGAGGCATCGATGAAGACAATATGATTGTCACTGCTGTTGACTACATCGCTAATCTTCTTACCAATGACAACACTTTCCGCGTCGTCTTTTGCAAAGCATACAACAGCAACTATTTTATTTGTAAAATTCGCTTCCTGATTGCGGAGTAGGCGAACAGTTGAATCAAGGTCGGTTGACGATACATATCGAAGTTCATAACGGAGTTTTAGCGCCCCACCGAGAGTAATTGCGTCAGTGATTCTTGTCCTGTCGACAAGCTCCTCGGTGACAAGCTGTGTCGTTGTTTTTTTATCAATCTGGTCTAAGAACGGCTTAAGGTCGGCACCACTGACTTCATTCACATAGGCGCAATATTGAAATTTGCCACCGCCGAGCTGCTTTTTGAATAACACTTTATCGCGCACCAATTTTTCGGCGCAACGGCCAGCTCTGCTTCCATCAAGGTCAGAACCTTCAAAGGCGTTATTTATGTTGCGTTCATTCGGAATGAAGAGCTCGACAGAGTCGCCGGCATTCTGAGAAATAGCCTGCAGGAGCAATACTGTTTTTAGCACTCTGGTTTCATCTGGTTGCAAGTGCTGATTTCCGGCACGAGTGAAATAATCAAGAATAGCGCGGATATCGTGCGCAAGATATTCTTTGCCCTTTTCATAGAAGAATTCCCATAACATATCTATTGTTAGGAGCGGATTTTCATCATCAGGACCGAAGTTGTCGATAAACCACTGGAAGCCCTTTATTTCATCACCACGGTCGTTTTTAATAAAGTCAAACATGCTGCGCTGATTAGAGTCAAATGCAGAGGAGATATACTTGAGCAGCAGTGCCGTGTAAGGATGAATCGGGAGAATATCCAGCATCTCTGAGTCGCTAATACGTGCAGCATTCTTAACGAGTTTGCGTGATTCGGTAGTACGACCCGCCAAATCGCCTGTCGTAATATTCCAATCTCTTACAACTTCGGGATCTTTGTTTTTTTCCATTGCTGCACCCATCAGCTTAAAAGCGATGTTTTCTGGCAGACTAATTAAGCAGTGCGGGTTAACGAAACGCCCGTTTAGCTTTATGAAATCCTGATCGCGTTCGTGGAACAAACCGGAGCTTACATGCGTGACGATAATAAAATAGAAAGGTTCTGTTTCACTGATTTCGCACAATTCTTGGAAGCCTGTCAGATTACGCGCATTATTATAAAAATACTCTGTGAACTCATCCCAAATGAAAACAATAGCCTTCAGATTGTTCGCATGGATGATTTCACGAATCCAGTCACAAAGCGCTGTTGTACTCAGAGAAAGCGCTTTGATTTGACGCTCGTCCGAAACCTTAAATATTTTATCCATCAACTTGGCAAGCGCATCACCCGTGAAGGTAGAAAGCTTTTCAAGAACAGCATCGACATCATCTCCGCCAAAAAGGTCGGAGTACTTGCCGGTCATCAGACTGTTAAAGTAGTTCTTGTTATCTGTATCGGTCAGCCATTTGATAGTGGCGCTTTTAAGTGCATTGCCGCCCTTGTTTTCTATTCCGCTATCAATCATAGCTTTCTCAATGCTTTCTTGAATAGCAAAAACAAGGTTGTGGTCACTGCGAATAGTTGCCGAGCCATAACGATGAACCGTCAAAATCTTACCGCTGTTTTTTACGCGCTGGAAATTAGAGCAAAGGTCTTTATCCATGACGTACCGTTCAAAGTACGCGCGGGTATCCTCTTCACTTGCGTCGAGCAATTTCTTGAGAGTCAACACTGCATGGGATTTTCCGGTGCCATAAGCACCCTCAACCCAAAGGGAGAGCTTTTGTTTACGATCGAGCATACTTACCGTATTGCGAACAAGCTTAACGAAGGTATCATGAGGAAAAAATTTCTTCCACATTTCAGGATTCTTTGAAATAACAGCTTCATTTACAGCCGGAAAGTAATCCGGATCAATGTCAAAATAATGACGATATTTCTCAAGCATCGGCATATCTCATATCCTCCTTACATTAACGACAGAACATCCTGCGATGTTTTGTCAGCATTTAACGTGATATTATCCAAATCAAGCGTGAAGCTGGTCGTAATGAAGTCAGGATAGTTTACGGAGAGTCCGTTGAGCAGTTTTTCCATTTGGTCGCGTTCAAGTCCGAAGATTTGCGTAGGACTTACGCCATCGCTGTCAATATCGTGAGCAAGCAAGCGGTTTAATGTGAACTGATAATAATCACCACAAGCTTCAGCAAATTTGTAGAGTGAGTAGAGAATAACAAGCGGGTCAGGGTTTTGCCATCTACCACGATTTAATGACCTAAGTGTTATCGTTTCATTGCCAAGTGCATTGGTTTTTTCATCATAATCACAGCGCCCCAGTCCAATTTCTGCACCAAATGGCGTTTTAATTAGGAGCGATTTGAAAGCGTCGGTTATGTTTCTTTTCCCAAGCCCCTTGGTATCATTTTCCATTATATCTTCCAGCATATATTTCAGCTGTTCTGTTGTGACCTCCTCGTGAAAAGGAACATTCTTAATGAACCAATTGAACTCGGGGGTGTATGCCAAATTACACAGAAGCATAGCCCACATTGTCTCAGAATCACAGCCATATTTAAACATAACTATAGCGAAGGAACTCGGTTCGTTCTTAGTATACTTGTCTCCGCCGTTGTTCTTGTTATAAGTTACAAGTCCAGCATCTTTTAAAAAATTCAGAAAAGCATCTTTTTTCTTGTTTGGCACAGCACCATGCCCATCGGTAAGCCAAAACTCAGCGGCACCATGGTCTCTAAAATATGACTCAAGCCAACCTTTTCTGATACCAAAGCTAAAATATCTGTCTAAACCTTTCATTTTTCTTTCTCCGCCTCCTGTTTTATTTCTAATCGAATTATACCGTAAACAATGCTCATGAATATCATGACACTGATAGCAATGAATGCATTTGTTGGAGATTGAAAATCCATGTCGCATATCAATGCATCCAACAGAACAATTTGCTGCACAGACACCACAATCTATACAATACACACTCTTTATAATAACGCTCCGAAACAGTGATATAAACTTAATATCATCTTTTGTTGTCCCACAGTTGGGGAAAGTAAAGGTTGTCCCGTTTAAGCTTTGAGTTAGTGTCACTTCGTATGCTTTTTTGCAATAATCTATAGTGTATTGTGTATCGCTTATTTCAACTAGTTCGCCAATTGTTTTTGCCCATTCTTTCCAACGCGGATTTGCTACAAATACCGAAATAATTGTTTTCCCTTTATCAGTTTCAACAATATGATGGTCGTTTCCAAAATTAAGCTCTCTTCCAGTTTTTCTACTTTTCCATTTTCCCTGTTCAATAAAATCCAGCAATTCTGAGTCAGTAAAGCTAGATTTTCCACTAGTGTTTTTTATTTTATCGACGAACCAGTTTACTTCATTGGTATAGCATTGTTGCTTCATAAACTCATGCTTCCCTGATGACATGGGGCATAAAAGGCATCCAGCACGAGAATTTCCCTTACAATATGTTCTGTTTAGTGCGAGCTTTTCCTGATAAATATATAAGAAAACTTCGGCAGAATTCCACTCGTGTATCGGGTGACAACTATATTGCCCACGTATTTTTTCGCCCAAGCTCACATCAGTATATTCACTTCGGGCAGTACTTTCATCCCCGCGAATTCCTGTAAAAGCCATACCTGTGAAGCCTTGCTTATTTGTTTGTTCCTGTAAGAGCATAATTTGAGGAGATGTTTTATGAACACTGCAACACCAACGATTTGTAACTGCCGGTGGACCAAAGCTGCTCCATGTCAAGTCTGTTGATAAATTTGATTTTGCTCGAAGAAAAGTAATACCTTGCTGTTCACAAAAACTCTCAATAACATCCATAACTTCATATGTGTCAGGAAACTCCATACCTGTATCGCCAAACAACACCTTAAATGCATTATGTGGCAGTGTGCGTTGCACTAAGTCTAGTGTAACGATGCTGTCTTTACCGCCACTAAAGGCAACGTAGAAAACATCTACCTTGTCTTTGTATTCCACATATGTATTGAAAATTCTCTTGATAGCATCCTGTGCAAGGATCTCAAGCAGATTACGGTTTTTGTCTACCATTGCGGCAATGTCCACGAAACGCAGTGGCTGACCATCCGGCTCTGGGTCTTCAACAAGGATAATTTCCGGTGCGGTGTAGAGTGAACCACCCTTCGTTTTGGCTACGAGTCTCCCACGATAAAAGTAATTATTCGATTCAGCCCACATATAAGGGTAGGCATCGTTCTTTTCGTAATTCCATATTTGGTCAAAGCCTAAGATGTCGAGTTCTTCATAGTAAACAGGACGTGGCTCCTTGCTGAATGCCAGTGGTGAGCTATTCAACAGCAACCCTCCTGTCTCAATATCCCATGTGTAAGAGTACATATCAATTCGCTTCCTTTCTGTTTCTTTGCGCGGTCGCTCTGATGAGAAGCTCCTCGATATTGGTATAAATGCGGCGGGCTATGTAGCCTTCATCGCATAAATATTGCAAGGCGTGCTGCTTCTTCAATGTAATGTTGCTGTCTGCGAGAACTGTGACAATGCAGTCGTCGAAGCTCTCGAATCCAGCGCTTTTTTTCACGATAGCACCGACGCATTTGTTGGCGTTAAAGCCAGTATGCAAAAGCGTGTATTTTTCACTATATGCTGCAACATAGTGTTCCAGCAGATACTCGTTCCAAGGAAATCCCGCATTGGGGAAAAGACTATAGCCGTTGATTTTTTCAATAGAGATATAATCTCCCCTGCAAAAACGGTCAAGCACAGCATCGGTTTCTTGCACAAGGAAGTGTGCCCGTTTCTTCGCCACAAAACGGTCATGACTGATTCGTAGCGAATTCTCATAAACAGGATCAAAGTAGATAACTGTGCCAAGTTCACTCGCAAGCACATTTAGTTCGTCAAGAGTAAACGTATCCCTGCTACGACAATAATCCGCAAAAACATCGGACATGGTAAGATCGCTACCAAGCCTGCTGATAATGTTGCCTGAAAAAGAGAACTTGTGGCAGAGATAGTATTTTATCGCATCGCGTAGACCGACCACAGAGAAAGCTGAATTTTTCTCGTATATGTAAGGATACTTCGACTTGATGGCTTCTACGAGCTCGTTACCACTCAGAAATTTCTTCTCTTCAATAGCCGAAGCAATAATTTCTTCGATGTTGTCCATTTCCTCATCAGAGAAATGGACTGCAGAAACATGAAAATATTCTCCGCGACCGTTGCTGATAAATTCACCGTTTGCCGCAAGAATCTGCTTGATTTTCTGTTGTGGTATATGTGGGAGATTTTCAAACATTGAATCATAGGTCATCGGCACGGCATATTCTTTTAGGCAAGTGCGAATTTCATCTATGGGATCTACCGTTGTATTAGCGTTTATAGAAAGATAGCTCCTGCCGAAAAAGTACTTTTCACCCAGCATAAACGAGAGATATGCCTTGAGCATATCCGCATTGTAAATGAAATAATCCAAAAAATCTTCGGAGAATTCATTAAAGAGAGCCTGATAATATAGGGCGGTTTTCCCTTCGTCAAAGCTCTTCTGAATGTATGCAAATAGACACTCACGCGTTTCATCTCCGAGCATGGTTTGTGGTACAAAAACCTTGTCTTCAAACTGAATACCGCAAATAGTAATTTTGCTCTCAACTGTAGCATCATCATCATCGAGTGCTTTCCCGTTCATTTGTTCATAGCAACGCTTAAATTTGCGGAGCTCTATGGGCGAGCCCAAACGGAAACCTTTACGGAAATTCTGAGTGAGAACATCAATATATTTTTCGTCCGCAACCGGTTGCGGCACAGAAAGACCAGTTGCATTGTTACCAGCTGCTGTAATAACTGAAGGGTCTGCTCGTAAAAAAAGAAGCAGCTTCTTCATTGCGGCACGAAAACGATTGTGCTGCTGGTCATTGTATTCGACAAAAACGGGGTCACTAAACAGAGCATCAACCGTGGCTTTTGCTTCACGCCAATCGGAAGTGAAAAGCCGATGGTGCTCAAAATGGTGCTCTTTGGCATAGTGTTCAGCAGTGCCAATAGCAGAAACATAGCTACGGCAAGTACTGTCTGCCATTCCTTCATGATTACTTAGAAACGCAGTAAAACTATTACTGTCGATCATCATGCCTGAATACATAGGGCTATCTTGAGCAGTAGTGACACGGGACATAGCTACTGTATCTGACTTCCTTTGATATTCAATAATGACATTCTCGTAGTCCACTCTGCAAATATCAAGCAGAGCTTTTATTTTTCCTACGATATTTGTCGCACTTAAGTTAGTTTCCAAGTACATCTGCATAAATATAGGTTTAGGCGCAGTCATGGTTCTTGCAATCTCTTTATTTCCAAAATCGACTCGTCCAGATCCTGTGAAAGATTTGCCTACAGGGATAGAGCTCGAATAGTCATCATATAAGTTTGATACCAGCTTTACATATACATCCGTCCAAGAAGTCACGTCTGTTATTCTGTCATCAAAGTAGGAAATGCTAATTGGTTTCGTATATGAGTAATCGCCAATATTATTGAAGTCAACAACATTAAATTCCGCCTTGGGTTGCACAACTTCAAGTTCCAATAAATCCGCCGAAACCTCAACGGGCTCGTCATGACGAGAAATTTCTTCAGAAAATTTATATCGTCTATCTTCGCACGTTGACCAGCTAACATTATCAAGAATATCTTCAATATCAGCGCACCGCGCTATGTGATTTATCCGCTCAGACAACGCTGCAATTGTTGTTCCGCCTTCACCGCGTTCAAACATATCACGCAAGGAAAAGAATATACGCTTGTAAACAAGCGGGTACTTAGCAATAAGTCGCCTGTCCTGCTCTGTTCGAACGTATAGCTCTGGCACATTTTCGGGCACTTTCTGTGGTTTCTCCGAAACTATTTGTGTTTCAGGTTGCTTTGAAGCCAATACATCCTGTGCGGGTGCGATTTTTGCATTGACCTTTTCATGGTTACCTTCTCTAACATATTTGAGCAGACAGAACATAGCTGTATCAATATGCTTTATTTGCTTTTTGTTGACGATGCGAAAAATTTTATTTTGAGATACCGTCTTTTGGACGGCCTTTAATATATCTAAATCTGTCGTTTCAAACAACGGAGTTTTCAATATTTTGAGCTTTAGGCAGAATTGTTCAATCGTGTCATATGAAGCAAGCACCGCCTTTATTGAAGCAGTTGGCATAACTCCGGCAAGCCATGACAAAAAGTTTTCTTTATAATTGAGTTTGCCATCAATCATAGTCCTTGCCTCCTTCAATAGCTTTTCGTATTCTCCACGGTTCTCTTTATATAAAGTTACAATCTCAGTAAAGAGCAATGTTGCTGCTTTCATCACTGTTCTACCACAATACGCGGATTCCATGCTTTGCATCTGAAAAGAGATACCATTCTCATTCCGAAAAATATCGTCAATTTCCATCCCGTTGTTAATAGCCATCTTTCGCAAATCAGCTGATACTCTTTTTATAATGCGCAACCTTGGAAGTTCGCCTTTTAGAACTTCAATGTAGCCGTCCAGTAGGATTGCTGCTTCGTGGCGGCTCCATGCTATTTTAGTTCCCATCGTTAAACAACTCGATTAGCACGGATGTCAATGTTCTAATTTCGTCCTTAGAAAGTGTGACACCTTTACCCATCTTTGTATGATCGGGAGACCATGCGCGAATATCATATTTAGCTTCGTTGCCATTCCAAGAAACAAGATTAATCTCCTTTATCCATCCACCTTTTTCTTCAGATAGGCAAGCTATTTTCTGCTTGATTTCATATTTTAAGTCAGGCATAATTTGTCACACTCCTTTATAAACGCAAGTATTATTTGCTTTCTGCGGCACCGCCGGAGCGAATCCACTCGTCGACCTCGGATTTTTTAAACTTCCATAGGCGTCCGACTTTACTTGCGGGCATACTTCGGTTGCTAATCCATTGCAATACAGTCTCTCTGCTAACATCAAGGTATGACGTTATTTCTTTCATTGATACCCAGTTTTCGGCTTGCTTATTTTCGGACATTTCTTTACCTCCGTATTCATTTTCAAACATTCGCGGCGCATTACGGCTCATACAGGAGTCCGATTCTTCCTGTATCGGGGTCTTTCGTAAACTGCACGATATTGGTTTCCCCATAGTCGATATCAGGAATGTTGTTCTCCAAAATGATTATCTGACAGCACTTCTGATGTTCAACAAAATAATGGAACAGTGACGCTTTCATTGTATCCGACGCTTTTTCTTCTCCCGGTTCCTTTAGCGACAGAATGGGGGAGTCAATTGCTAAAAGCCCTGGTGAATACATGCCATACTCGCTCAAGTACCGCATAAAAGTAAATGCTACGATCGTATTGAGAAAAGCTCTATATCCTTTGCCATATGAATACTTTGTTTTGCCATCAATTACAATATCAAACACCGACTTTATATCAATACGAACTTGACCGAAACTATCAAAATTGCATGCCTTCAGGGTTTCACTCAGGTAGTCATCAATGATATTCATAATATCAGGACCAAAGCGGGTTTTGATATCAAAGAGTGTTTCAGTATCTTCGTCTTCATTTTCCTTTTGGAAAAGTTCGCTTTTGAGGCTTGTCTCATCTTCCTTAAGCATTGCAGCTTCTTTAGCAAGTTCGACCGCATATTTAAAAGTGCGTAGTGCCTGTTGCAAGGTGCTCATTTTGGGTTGCAACTCGGTTTTTATCAGCGATTCAACGTCTTCTCGCTTACTAAGCAAAGCATTCAAATGGTCATACAGCTCATCACGGTCCGATGTGAAAGCGAGCTCTGCTTCGGCGATATCATTTAGCTGCATTCTCAAATTCGTCAGTTCAACGGTGGATGCTGCGACATAGCTCTCTTCCTCCTTTTTCGGCAAGTCGTTATGACAGAGCGGGCATTTATGGAGATGCGATATCTCACATGCATGCGCTTCCCCATCAATGACAAACCCCAATCGCCGGATGTCAGATACATACTGCGACTTCAGCGCGTTTTGTCGTTCTAGCAAATGTTCGCATTCAGTGATTTGGTCATTCACTGAATATATTTCTTCCAATAGACGTTTACTTTTTGCTACAGCATCTATAATCTGGGTTTCAGTTTGAGAAATCTCATCGATAATTTCATGAATCTTCAACTCTATTACATGAGTGTCCAGAGCGGGCAATTCTTCAAGTTTTTTCTTCTTTTCACCAATTACGTTAAGGCGCACGTTGATATAATCAATAACTGCCTTTTTTCGTTCCTCACGGATTGTCTTATCAATGTGCGGTGTAACGCCCTTGAAATCTTCGCCTGTTATCATGAAATACAGGCTTGAAAGATACGCTGTTGACTGGTAGGTCGGTATCAACACAGATGGACGCTGAATCACGTTCTCTTCCTTTACCAACATCATGTGTAGAATGGAACGGATTGTAAGTCGTTGTGTCTTATATTTTTGCGTACTGATAATATCATGGTGCTCGGTTACACCCATGATTTTTAGCCACACATCTTCGTTTAAGTTGGGAGTCCCTTTTTTGATTTTATAATTGCCGGAGTCAATTCTGTTATCGGAGCTAATCACTTCAGCAGTGGTCGTTTTGTCTCCATTCTCGACCTTTCTACGGACAATGACCTTACCACGAGACGTGTGCACATACATTTCAAAAGTATCATAGCCATGCTTCACATCAATCGGGATATGGTCACTGCCAAACAGATAATCTAATATTTCGATAACATAACTTTTTCCAGTGTCAGAGGGTCCACAAATGATATTTAGACCCGGTGTTAGCTCAATAGAGGAGGGCTTTTTCCCTTTGCCGGATATCGTAATTTTCTTTACATAGAAATCAAGCATTTTCATCCCTCCCTATATTTGGCTGAGATTTGTGTAGTATTTCTGACCGAATCACCTTTATTCCGTGAGAAGAAATATAATGTAAAGCGCGCTGTGAATACAGTAAATACTCCTTTGCGTATGTGCTTTCAAGTCTTTCACAAAGGGCATAGCCGGCACTATTGATTATGTAGACCATACCTGTTTTTTCAGATAATACAAGGTCTATAACTCCACGAAGTGTAAGGTCTTTTAGCGCATCATCCATTTTCTTACGTCTCGTTGCCAATTCGCAATATTTATAAGAATTGGCTCCATGCAAGTTTACATCAGCGATACCAAATTCCGTGCCGTACACAGCAATAAAATCTGCAGTGGCTACTTCCTCTTCAGTTAATGCACGCTGAGCGTTTTTCAAAACCAAAAGAGCTCGAAGAGATAATTCAAATATCGAATTAAATATTTCACCCATCCTTGACCACCCACTTCAACTCACCATCTTTTACAAGAAAGTGGCAAACACCCTTTTTCTCACGCGCGCTGACCCATGCCAGCTTGCTCAGCAGAATGCACCTATTTGCAGAAGAAAGAGCCGCTTGGCTCATTACGCTGTTCAACCGATCCATCGATGATGGATGAGCTTTTATGTACTCGTCGTATACGCTATCGAGAATATCTTCCTTCAATGTCGAAAAATTTGATTCTTCCGTATCACCAAAGGTATCCCTTGTTCCTTCACGAATTGTTTCAGCAGCATAGTAATCCTTGCGGCGGCGAGATAAATCTTTCTTGAAAGCGGGGGCGTCATCCAAATCAGTCAATTCGAGTGTTTCCTCTGTTTTCAATTCTTCTGCATATACAGCAAGAAGGGCTCGTATGTATTCCATTTCCTCATCATCAGGAAATTCCGGTACCGGTATTTCTTGAGGACGAGGATATTTTTTTATGATGGTTTCCACATTATCAAGTTCTGATATAGCCTGTTTCATAAGGCTATCACTGCTCGCGGCGGCTATTAACGGAGAAACCTTGTTTTCTTTTTTTATCGCATATAAAAATGTTTTTGACAGAAAGGCTGCCAAATGTTTTCTATCGGCAATAGCTGTGAACTCATATTTTAGTGTTGGCGGAACATCGTTATCATCTTCGTAGATATTGCATATGTCCAGGATTAAATTATCAATAAGAAGGGGTTCCAACTCAGGAATTACTTTATCGGAAAAATATTTTTCCGATGCTTTGGTTACTACTGGCATTCCAGATGCATATATAATAGCCTGCAATACATGATCTTTGCAATTCAGATAAAGGCTGGCAGTTTTATCTGACAAGTCAAATGGTTCATCGTTTTGATTTTTGACATCAACATTATCAGTAACCAGTGACAGAAGAAGTCCCGCAACAACAATGTTTGTTTTTGGGGACTTCTTCGCTTTTTTTACCGCTTGTCCGTATGAACCAAAACAAAGTGTCATATCAGGAACCCCTTTCATGAAAAATCGTGTCAAGCGCGGGTCAAACTCAGAGGAAATACTTCTTCTCCAGAATCAAGTATCCTTATATTGTGGTTTGACGTAAGTGCATTTTGTTTATTGTGAAAGCCGTAGATCCCATGGGTACAAAAATACTAATATAGTATAACACATAATCTCCCATAAATCAATTCATTTTAACAAAATCTTACGTAAATCCACAAAGAATCACTTTCGATGCCGCTGTTCGCTACAGCGGGTCCAGCACGAAAGGATGCAACTGTATATAACAGCTGACCACTGGAAGGAAAGCTGCAATCCGAAACGGAGAAATCTGTGATGGACTGCGGTCGGGCTCTTATTGCCTTTTTCAGCTGAGCAGCGCATTTCCTCCGTTTCAAGAAATCGAAAAACGGAGGAATTCTTAATGACAAACCAAGCAAATCAGAGTCAAACACGTATCTACAAGATCTACCTGCCCCGTGAAAAGCAGTGGGTCGAAGTCACCAAGACGCAATATTACGCTTACTACCGCGACATCTGGGCTACCAGAAAACATGCTCAGGAGCATCATCAGTGCATGTGTCCCAAAAATAAGCATTGGCTGTGTGACGGAGACTGCCTCATCTGTCCATTCCACGCACCGGGAGATAGCCTTTCCCTTGACCTTACATACCAAAACAGCGAAGGCGAGGAGTTCTCCATGTTAGACAAGCTCGCCGATCCAACCGCCAGCATCGAAGATGTCGTTACCGACCAGATCGTATTGGACATGCTCTTTCAGCGTCTCGCTGAGATCATGCCGGAAGCCCGTCCTATTGGCGACCTGCGTATGGCCGGAATGTCCGATGCGGAGATCGCTGACAAAATTGGTATCCCACGCACTACATTTCTTTCCCGCCTAAAGAAGGCCAAAGAACTCCTGCAGCGCGAATACCCAGACCTATTCTAAACCTACATCTCCGGCCGTCCCATAAAACGGCCGGAGATATTTTTTTCAAAATATTTTCTTTACCTTCGTCAAAACGGTCTCCTCACCTCCAGTGGATAGTGGAAAGAGCAAAAACGACAACCGCTCCTTCCAAGGAGGTGAACGAGATGTACGGAACCGATACCCGAACCCGCGCTGTAGACGGGGAGCTTATTGAAGTTCTGACCGCAATTAGTGTCGTGTCCAAACGCCTGGCAAGAAAACTGACGATACTTGCCGATCAGAGTCAACACATGGAAGGAGGAAAAGCAGATGAGCAAAATGAGCGAAATGGCTGCGTCTATCGAAGAACTGCGCAACGCTGCTGCCGCTATTAACGACGTGGCAAACTGGCTGGCCGAGGCGTTCAGCGCTAATGAGCCGGCCGAAGAAGCTCCCGCATCAGAGCCGTTACTGACACTGGAAGAAGTAAGAGCTGTGCTCGCGGAAAAGTCCCGCAAGGGCCACACTGCCGAGATACGCTCACTGCTTCAGAAGTACGGCGCAGATAAGCTCTCGCAGCTTGACCCTGCCAACTACAAGGCGCTGCTTGTCGATGTGGAGGTACTGAACGATGCCACCTAAAGGACATGCAATTCTCTCCGCATCCAGCGCTGACCGCTGGCTCCATTGCCCGCCTTCCGCACGGCTTTGTGAAAGCTACGAGGACAAGGGTAGCGATTACGCCGCTGAAGGGACCGATGCCCACGCTCTTTGCGAGTACAAACTCCGCAAGGCGCTGGGGCTCCCAGCCGATGATCCGACCGAAAACCTGACATGGTTCAATGAGGAAATGAACGACTGCGCCACTGGTTATGCCGCTTATGTACTTGAACAGGTCGAAGCCGCTAAGCAGGTCTGTACCGATCCGGTGGTGCTCATCGAACAGCGCGTCGACTTTTCACGCTGGGTGGAGGGCGGATTCGGAACGGCGGATGCGTTAATTATCGCGGATGTCACCCTAAAAATCTGTGATTACAAGCATGGGCTTGGCGTGCTCGTCCGAGCAGAGGAAAATCCGCAGCTCATGTGCTACGCCCTCGGTGCGCTTGAACTCTTTGACAAGATCTACGACATCGAAACGGTCAGCATGACCATCTACCAACCACGCAGAGACAACGTCAGCACCTATGAAATATCCAAGGATAACCTGTACCGCTGGGCTGACGAAGTCCTAAAGCCCACCGCCGAGCTTGCTTTTGCTGGTGACGGCAACTTTCTCTGCGGCGAATGGTGCGGCTTCTGCAAGGCAAAGAATGACTGCCGTGCCCGCGCTGAAGCGAATCTTGCTCTGGCGCAGTATGAATTCAAGCTTCCGCCACTCCTCACAGATGAGGATATTGAGGAAATCCTCTCGAAGGTGGATGAGCTTGTCTCGTGGGCCTCGGACATCAAGGAATACGCCCTGCAGCAGGCAATCAGCGGCAAGGAATGGGCCGGCTGGAAGCTGGTCGAGGGCCGTTCCAACAGGAAATACGTTAACGACACGGTTGTCGCCGATGTCGTCAAGCACGCAGGCTTCGATCCGTATGAGCGCAAGGTGCTCGGTGTTACAGCCATGCAGAAACTGCTCGGAAAATCCCGCTTTGATGAACTCTTAAGTCCTTACATTGAAAAGCCGCAAGGTAAACCCACTCTTGTGCCGGAGAGCGATAAACGTCCGGTAATGTCAACGGCAGCAGCCGATTTTAATGAAAATTAAGGAGGACAATCATATGTCTAACAATACGAACAAGGTCAACAACCCCATGAAAGTTATCACCGGTCCCGATACCCGCTGGTCCTATGCAAACGTCTGGGAGCCTAAATCCATCAACGGCGGCACTCCGAAATACAGTGTCAGCCTCATTATCCCGAAGTCCGACACTAAGACCGTCGCCAAGCTAAAGGCTGCCATTGAAGCTGCCTATCGCGAAGGCGAGTCCAAGCTCAAGGGCAACGGCAAGACCGTGCCGCCTCTGGCTGCAATCAAAAACCCGCTTCGTGACGGCGACGTCGAGCGCCCTGATGATCCGGCTTATGCAAACGCTTACTTCATCAATGCCAACTCCACGACAGCACCCGGTATTGTAGATGCTGATCGCAACCCCGTTATCACCCGCTCCGAGGTGTACTCCGGAGTGTACGGCCGCGCCAGCATCAATTTCTATGCCTTCAACAGCAACGGCAACAAGGGTATTGCCTGCGGTCTGAATAACCTGCAGCTCATCCGCGCCGGCGAGCCTCTTGGCGGCAAGACAAGCGCAGAGAATGACTTCGCGTCCGACAACGACGCCGATTTCCTGTCCTGATGGAGGTGGCTGACATGTCTGAAATTCAAAGCATGATGCTTTCCGTGTGTTTCGGAGCCACTGTTGGTTACTTAATCGGAAACCTTGTGGGGATTATCATCTTCGCCGTAGGAGAGTTCAAAGAAAAGCGCCGCAAACGCCAGAAAGCCGAGGATACTTCCATCAAAACGGAGTAAACACGCGGCGGCAGGGACTCGCTCTCTGCCGCCCTTGTTTCCATGAAAGGACAATCCTATGAAAACACTCTCTATAGATATTGAAACCTACAGCAGCGCACCGCTCTCCAAATGCGGTGTTTATAAATATGTAGAAGCTCCTGACTTCGAGATTCTTCTGTTCGGCTTTAGCGCAGATTGTGGTCCTGTTCAGGTCATTGACCTTGCCTGCGGGGAGAAACTCCCGTATGAAATCACAACTGCGCTAACTGACGAGGCCGTAATGAAATGGGCATTCAATGCCAGTTTCGAACGTATCTGCCTCTCCCGCTTCCTTGGGCTTCCGACTGGTGAATATCTCGACCCATCTCAGTGGCGCTGCTCAATGGTATGGGCTGCAACGATGGGACTGCCGCTGTCGCTGGAAGGCGTAGGTGCAGTACTTGGACTTGAGAAGCAGAAACTCACCGAGGGCAAAGACCTCATCAAATATTTCTGCCAGCCTTGCACTCCGACAAAATCCAATGACGGCCGCACCCGTAATCGTCCGTATCATTCACCGGATAAATGGACCAACCTCAAGCGGTATAACGCCCGCGATGTGGAAACGGAAATGTCCGTTCAAGAAAAGCTCTCCAAATTCCCGGTACCGGATCGAGTATGGGATGAATACCACCTTGATCAGGAAATAAACGACCGTGGCGTCGCTCTGGATATGACGCTGGTCAAGCAAGCCATTGACATGGACAGCCGGTCCCGACTGCAGCTTACCACGGCAATGAAAGAACTTACAGATTTGGATAACCCGAACTCTGTGCAGCAGATGAAGCAATGGCTCGCTGATAACGGGTTGGAAACGGATACGCTCGGCAAGAAAGCTGTTGCAGAGTTTTTGAAAACCGCACCGGAGCCGCTCGGCAATGCGCTCTCCCTTCGACAGCAGCTTGCCAAATCGTCGGTACGGAAGTACCAGGCGATGGAAGCCGCCGTCTGTGCCGATGGTCGTGCTCGCGGTATGTTCCAGTTTTATGGTGCTAACCGAACCGGACGCTGGGCTGGCAGACTCATTCAAATGCAAAACCTGCCTCAAAATCATCTTCCCGATTTGGAGCAAGCCCATGCTCTTGTACGCTGCGGAGATTTCGATGCGCTGGAGCTTCTGTATGAAGATGTCTCGGACACGCTCTCTCAGCTTATCCGTACTGCATTCATTCCACGTACCGGCACGAAGCTCATCGTTTCTGATTTTTCGGCAATCGAAACCCGTGTTATCGCATGGCTGGCCGGCGAACAGTGGCGTCAAGATATCTTTGCCAAGGGCGGCGACATTTATTGCGCCAGCGCCAGCCAGATGTTCAAGGTTCCGGTTGAGAAACATGGCGTCAACGGCCACCTGCGTCAAAAAGGCAAAATCGCAGAATTAGCGCTCGGTTATGGCGGTTCTGTCGGTGCACTGAAAGCGATGGGCGCTCTGGAAATGGGACTAACCGAGGACGAGCTTCCTCTGCTGGTTGATGCGTGGAGGCAGGCTAACCCGAATATCGTGAAGTTTTGGTGGGATGTTGACCGGGCTGCGCTTGAGGCTGTCCGGAACAAGCACACCAACATCTCGCATGGCATTGTGTTCTCCTGTCAGAGCGGGATGCTCTTTATCACGCTGCCTTCCGGCCGGAGGCTTTCATATGTGAAGCCGCGCATCGGCGAGAACAAGTTCGGCGGACAGTGTATCACCTATGAAGGCGTCGGCAGCACAAAGAAATGGGAACGCCTCGATTCCTACGGTCCAAAATTCGTGGAAAACATTGTGCAGGCCACATCGCGCGACATTCTTAGCTATGCCATGCAGACACTGCGGAACTGCTCTATTGTCATGCACATACACGACGAAATCGTCATTGAAGCCGACCCGAGTGTGTCTCTTCAGGCAGTCTGCGAACAGATGGGCAGAACACCGCCGTGGGCGAAGGGACTTCTGCTCCGTGCTGATGGGTACGAAACAAATTTCTATAAAAAAGACTGATTATTTTCGTCAAAAGCGGGCTGTCACCTCCAGTGGTTAGTAAATACGGGCGATGACAGCCCGTCGAGAAAGGAGGCTCACGATGAGTATCGATATACGCAATAGCGAAGGTTATCCTGACCCAACCGCCTACGAAGCCTTGTTGCTAATCGAGAAAGAGGAACGCGCACTCCGCGCATTCCGGCCAATTGTTTATATCTGTTCTCCCTATGCGGGAGACATCGAAAAGAATGTAAAAGCAGCGCGGGATTATTGCCGTTTCGCTGTGGACAAGGGGTTCATCCCGGTCGCACCACATCTGCTTTTCCCGCAGTTCATGGACGACACCGACCCGAAGGAGCGTGAACTGGGATTATTCTTTGGAAATGCCCTTATGAGCAAATGCTCCGAAGTGTGGGTGTTCGGCAGCGTAATCTCTCCCGGCATGCAGGCAGAAATAAAAAGAGCCAGGTGGAAAAACTACCGCCTGCGTTGCTTCACAGAAGATTTTGAGGAGGTACAAGATGTTTGCAATCACTGAAGGTATACGCCGCATCGGCGGCATAGAAGTTCCTACTTATAAGCGTGAAATCATAAGCGCCAATGTTCTTGAAGTCGAAGCCGGCACGAACGGGTATCAGGGCGGCGATACAGGACATGGCAGCCGTACCTATTTCCGCATTGAAAATGAAGGCGGCACAGATATTCAGGTCTGCCCACTTGGCCGTTATGGTGATGAAGGTTTCGAAGTTACCCTAGGCGGCGACTGTGAGCTCGAAACGATCATCACTGCGCTCAAATTCATCACCAAGGTTCTGGAGGATGGTGCAAAGGAGGTACACGACTGATGTTCACTCTGTATAGTGCCGATATCATCGGTAACCCAAGCAACTGCTCGTATCCCAATAAAACTGAGGTCACGGATGTGGACAGCTTGCGGGCGGCAGTTTGCCACGATTACGTCTGTGCGGAGTACAAAAACAACTACCGAAGCGGCGACAACTTTCTCGGTGCGGATTGCCTACCAGTCGACTGTGACAACGACCATTCAGAGGACCCTGCCGATTGGGTCCTACCAGCTGACGTCGCTGCCGCTTTCCCAGATGCCTGCTTTGCAGTTCATTACAGTCGTTATAACATGCGCGAAAAAAATGGAAAGCCCGCTCGGCCGAAGTTCCATATTCTTTTCCCAATCACACACATGACCGATGCGGTCGCTTACAGCGACATGAAGAAGCTGGTCAACTCCATCTTTCCGTACTTCGATAACAAGGCGCTGGATTCGGCACGTTTCTTCTTCGGCACCACTAATGTCGAGGTTGAGCTCTTTCCTGGCAGCATGAATCTGACCGAGTTTCTGGAGAACGACGACTTTGACGCGGATATAGCTGGTGGCTATGGGGCCAGTCTGGTAATCCCAGAAGGCAGCCGCAATGCCACCATGTCACGCTTTGCCGGTCGGGTCATCAAGAAATATGGCGACAGCGCGGAGGCATACCAATGCTTCCTTGATGAAGCTACTAAATGCACGCCGCCTTTGGAAGACTCTGAGCTTTCAACCATCTGGCACAGTGCCCAGCGATTTTACGCCAGAGTACAACAGCAGGACGGTTATGTTCCACCGGAGGTCTATAACGACGATACATCGTATAAACCTGAAGATTTCTCCGACGTTGGGCAGGCCGAGGTGTTGGCGAAACACTTCTCCGGCGAGCTGCGCTATTCCCCGGCGACACATTTTATCCGTTACACAGAGCATTACTGGAAAGAAACCGAGCCCGGTGCGCAGGCGGTCGCCCATGAGCTTACCCGCCGCCAACTCGAAGAAGCGACGAAAGACCTGCTGACCGCTGCCAAGAAGCTGACCGACTGTGGCGCACAGAGCATTCTCGATACGACATCAAAGGCGAAAGCTGAATCTTTGTTCAATGACACGCAGTCCGAAGCCTATGCTGAATTTCTCGCGGCTAAAGCATACCAGTCCTTCGCAATTCGCCGCCGCGACTCCAAGAACATCTCAGCGACGCTGAAAGAATCACGCCCGATGTTGGAGATCTCCCCGCGTGATCTTGACGCAGACTGTTTTCTTCTCTGCACACCGGAATCTACCTACGATCTCCGTAAAGGTGTAGCAGGTGCACGGGAACACTCGCCAGCTGACTATATCACCAAAATAACCTCAGTTTCTCCAAGCAATAAAGGTGAGCAGCTTTGGCATGACAGCCTTGACCTCATATTCTGCAAAGATCAGGAGCTCATCAATTATGTTCAGATGATTTGCGGCCTTGCCGCTATAGGCAAGGTCTATGTTGAGGCGCTGATCATCGCCTATGGCTGCGGGCGCAACGGCAAGTCTACCTTCTGGAATGCAGTCTCCCGTGTGCTGGGCCTATACAGCGGCAACATCTCCGCTGACACTTTGACGGTTGGCTGTCGCCGCAACATCAAGCCAGAACTGGCCGAGGTCAAGGGCAAGCGACTGTTAATCGCAGCTGAGATGCAGGAAGGTGCTCGGCTCAACGATTCCACTGTCAAGCAGCTGTGCTCCACCGATGATGTTTTCGCAGAGAAAAAGTACAAGGACCCGTTCAGCTTCACGCCCTGCCATACGCTGGTCCTCTACACCAATCACCTGCCGAAGGTCAGCGCTTCCGACGACGGTATCTGGCGCAGGCTAATCGTGATTCCGTTCAATGCAAAGATTGAAGGCTCCGACGATATCAAGAACTACGGCGAGTACCTCTACAACAACGCCGGAGAGAGCATTCTGTCGTGGATCATTGAAGGCGCACAGAAGGTTATCGAGCTGGATTACAATATTCCCGTTCCGGCATGCGTGCAGAAAGCAATTGATGAATATCGGGCGCAGAACGATTGGTTTGGCCATTTTCTCGACGACAAATGTGAGCTTGATCCCAGTTTCCGTGAAAGCTCCGGTGCATTGTATCAGGCGTATCGAAATTACAGCATTGACACAAACGAATATGTCCGCAGCACCGCAGATTTTTACTTTGCACTTGAAAAGGCCGGATTTGTGCGAATTGTCCGTGATGGCAGACGACTTTTTACCGGGCTTCGGCTCAAAACCGATAACGGAGATTTTGAGAACTTTCTACAGTAAAAGAGATAATCAGGTGACCTCGACGAAGGTCTATTACAAAAATTTTCTTAGGAGTATAAAAAACTCAATAAGAAAAAGTTCAGTAAATGACATACGCCGAGGTCACTTGTAAGGAGAAAACGATTATGAGAGAAAAAGAAATCGAGCAAAAATTCGTCCTGATGGTAAAGCAGGCGGGCGGTCTGGCTCTGAAGTTCATATCACCTGGCATGAGCGGCATGCCGGACCGCATTGTTCTTTTACCGGGTGGCCGCATGGCTTTCGTGGAAGTCAAGGCTCCCGGCAAGGTATCGCGCCCTTTGCAAGAAGCCAGACACCGGATTCTGCGAAAACTGGGCTTTAAGGTTTACGTGTTGGACAACGCCGATCAGATTGGAGGGATTCTTGATGAAATACGAGCCACATAACTACCAGATCTATGCCATCAATTACATCGAGACGCACCCCATTTCGGCAGTCCTACTGGATATGGGCCTTGGCAAGACAAGCATTACACTTACTGCTATCCTAAACCTGTTGTTTGACAGCTTCGTGGCCCATCGCGTTCTGGTTATCGCGCCGCTGCGTGTGGCACGCGATACATGGCCGTCCGAAATTCAGAAATGGGACCACTTGTCGCTGTTGACTTATTCCATAGCGGTTGGAACCGAAGCTGAACGCAAAGCTGCGCTCCTAAAGCAGACGGACATCTGCATTATCAACCGGGAGAATGTCCAGTGGCTCATAGAGGACAGCGGTGTACCCTTTGACTTCGATACTGTGGTTGTCGACGAGCTGTCTTCCTTCAAAAGCTATCAGGCAAAACGCTTCCGAGCACTGATGAAAGTTCGCCCTCATATCCGCCGCATTTTAGGGCTAACCGGTACCCCGTCTGCGAACGGCCTCATGGATTTGTGGGCTGAATACAGGCTTCTGGACATGGGCCAGCGTCTTGGCCGCTTCATCGGACAATACCGCACCAACTACTTCATGCCGGATAAGCGGAACGGCCAGATTATATACTCCTACAAACCGCTGCCCGGTGCTGAGAAGGCCATCTACACCAAGATTGCGGATATTACCATCAGCATGAAATCCACCGACCACCTGCAGATGCCGGAACTCGTCAGCAGCGAATATGAGGTGCAGCTTTCCGAGGAAGAACAGGAACACTACAACAATTTGAAGGACGATCTCGTACTGCAGCTCCCGGATGGCGATATCACCGTTGCCAATGCTGCCGCCCTGTCAAATAAGCTCTCGCAGATGGCCAACGGCGCTGTCTATGACGATGTTGGCGGAATAGTCCATATTCACGACCGCAAGCTGGACGCGCTGGAGGATTTAATTGAGGCAGCGAACGGCAAGCCAGTGCTTGTAGCTTACTGGTTCAAGCACGATCTCAAAAGAATCTCCGAGCGATTGCAAAAACTCCACATTCCTTTTTCCAAACTTGACACACCGGAGAGCATCCGCAGATGGAACGCTGGCGAGCTGCTTGTAGCACTAGTACACCCCGCCTCTGCCGGACATGGTCTTAACCTGCAGAGCGGAGGCTCTACCATCATCTGGTTCGGGCTGACCTGGTCTCTTGAGCTTTACCAACAGACCAACGCCCGTCTGTGGAGGCAGGGTCAAACTGCAGATACTGTTGTAGTGCAGCATATCATCACGAAGGGCACCATAGACAGCCGGATATTGAAGGCACTTTCCGCCAAGGATCGCACACAAACAGCCCTGATTGATGCCGTAAAGGCCGATTTGAAAATCTGATGACAATAAGGGACTTCGTCCCTGAGACAATCCGTGCCAATCCGAGGGAAATAAAAATTCGGAGGTACAGATTATGAATACACCCTATGAAAACTTGGCAAACGCTATCATCTTGAGGGCCGTTGAGGATTATCGGGAGGCTCTTGGCACTCTTCGATACAGTCCACATGATAAGGATGCGTTCATCAGCAAAGATGAAATTGAGCGGTTCTTCCGTTCGGGCTGGTTTGGACTTCTGACAAGTATTGACCCTGAAATGCTTATGAACAGGCTCCGTAAAGAGGTGGCGTAATATGAGGGCAAGAGAATATCTCTCACAAGCCTATCGCCTTGATCAGCGCATAAACTCTAAACTGGAGCAGGTGCAATCGCTGAACGAGCTGGCTACAAAAGCGACATCAACTCTCACAGGTATGCCGCGTAATCCGAACCGTGCTACTTCCACGATGGCAGACGCTGTTGCAAAGATTGTTGACTTACAGGCGGAAATCAACCGTGACATAGACCGCCTTGTTGACCTTAAGCGAGACATTGTTGCACTGGTGAAATCCGTTGACAACACGGAATTTCAAACCCTTCTGGAAAAACGCTACCTTTGCTACATGAGTTGGGAGCAGATTGCTGTCGATATGAACTACAGCATCCACCATCTATACAAATTACACACTGGCGCATTAGATACTTGTGATGCAATTCTCCATCGTGATACCTGATGATACCACATGATACCTGTTCCTTATGATAGTATTATAATGCGGAAGTAAAATGTTGTAAGCCTTGTGGGAGCAATCCCGCAGGGCTTTTCTTATACCCAAGGAGGTGAACCAATGCCATATAAACCAAAACGTCCTTGTGCCTACCCCGGCTGCGGTCGGCTCGCTGCACGTGAGCAATACTGTGCCGAGCATCAGAAGGTCATGGATAAACAGTACAACCAGTACGAGCGTGACCCCAAGTCCAATAAGCGCTACGGCAGAAGCTGGAAACGAATCCGTGACCGCTACATCAAGGCGCACCCTCTCTGCGAGGAATGCCAAAAGCAAGGTAAGCTGACACCCGCAGAGGAAGTCCACCACATCCTTCCACTCTCCAAAGGCGGCAGCAATGAGAAGAGCAATCTCATGGCCCTTTGTAAATCCTGTCACTCTCGAATGACTGTCGAGAGCGGTGACCGGTGGGGGCGGTCAAATCTCTAAAACTTTTTTAAACGGACAGCGGCGTGGGGCTTCGTGTTGAAAAACACAGTTTCAAACGGGGGAATAGCCCCAACCCCGCTAAGTGAGGTGATATTTTTGGCAAAAGACGGTACTAATCGTGGCGGTGCTCGTATCGGCGCGGGCGCAAAAAAGAAGCCATTAGCCGACAAAATAGCCGAAGGCAATCCAAGCGGCAGAAAACTGACCGTGATGGAATTTCAGGATACAGCAGATCTCAAAGGACTTGAAATGCCTGAGCCAAATAAAATGCTTGAAGCAGTACAGAAGGACGGCAAAACACTCGTCGCAAGCGAGATATATAAATCCACATGGACGTGGCTAAACGAGCGAGGTTGTGCGGTGCTTGTTTCTCCGCAGCTTCTTGAACGCTACGCCATGAGCGTGGCTCGATGGATTCAATGCGAGGAAGCAGTTACTGAATACGGCTTTTTAGCAAAGCACCCTACAACAGGCAATGCGATTCAAAGTCCGTATGTGGCGATGGGCCAGAACTATATGAATCAGACAAACCGCCTATGGATGGAGATTTTTCAGATCGTCAAGGAAAACTGCACCGGCGAGTACAGCGGTGCGAATCCGCAGGACGATGTGATGGAACGTTTACTTAACGCTCGGAAAGGTGGCAAAAAGCCATGATAATTGAAAAAATACAAACTGCGCGGCTCATCCCCGCTGACTATAATCCACGTAAAGACCTAAAGCCCGGCGATATGGAATATGAAAAGTTGAAACGTTCGCTTGAGGAATTTGGGTATGTTGAACCCGTTATATGGAACAAGACCACGTCACATGTCGTTGGTGGACACCAGAGGCTGAAGGTACTACTCGACATGGGTATTACCGAAGTCGAGTGTGTGGTGGTCGAGATGGATACTGAAAAGGAAAAAGCGCTAAATATTGCACTCAATAAAATCAGCGGGGACTGGGATAAAGACAAGCTGGCTTTGCTTATTGCAGATTTGCAGGGTACAGATTTTGATGTATCGCTCACGGGTTTTGATCCTGTTGAAATCGATGACCTTTTCAAGGATTCACTTAAGGACGGCATTAAAGACGATGACTTTGATGTTGATGCAGTACTGAAAAAGCCAGCCATTACAAAGCTCGGTGATGTATGGACGCTAGGTCGGCATCGGCTGGCCTGCGGCGATTCAACCAAGGCTGACACCTTCACCAATCTGATGGACGGAAAGCTCGCGAACCTCGTGGTAACTGACCCACCGTACAACGTCAACTACGAAGGTACGGCCGGCAAGATCAAAAACGATAATATGGGTGACGAAGCATTCTATGACTTTCTGCTGGCGGCATTTACGAACACCGAGGCAGTAATGGCACAGGACGCTTCTATTTATGTATTCCACGCTGACACCGAAGGTTTGAATTTCCGCAAGGCATTCGCGGATGCAGGCTTTCAACTTTCCGGGTGCTGTATCTGGAAAAAGCCGTCTTTGGTACTGGGACGCTCTCCTTATCAGTGGCAGCACGAGCCTGTGCTGTTCGGCTGGAAGAAAAAAGGCAAGCACAACTGGTACGCCGACCGCAAGCAGACCACTATCTGGGAGTTCGATAAACCAAAGAAAAACGCCGATCACCCTACCATGAAGCCGGTTGCACTTGTGGCCTATCCTATTTTGAACAGTAGCCTAACAAACTGCATCGTGCTCGACCCCTTCGGCGGCAGCGGGTCTACCCTCATCGCCTGTGAGCAGTCCGACAGAATTTGCTTCACTATAGAACTTGATGAAAAATACTGCGACGTCATTGTAAAACGGTATATTGAACAGGTTGGTAGCGCTGATGCCGTTTCCGTTGTTCGTAATGGTGTCACGATGAAATATGCGGATATAGCTGTTGATGAGTAAACATCTGCTCAGATCATTTTTCGACGACAAGGATACTATTTGTTTTATCTACACAAGAAACCACCAAATAATCGGTACAGTATTCTATACAGAAATCGCATAAAACCGTTGCTATATAAGCGATTCAGAGTGATTAATGTATGTACCGAAGCCGGATGAATTCGGCTCAAAGAAAGGCGGTTTGAAAAATGAAACTCAACTACAATGTAACAGGCAGCAAACGCAAATCACTGATTGGAGCAATCAGTACAGCGCTCGATGCTCCGACTAACTACCTCGGTGCGCCTACCTTTGCCTACGAGGTCGGAAAATATCACATCGATAAGGCAGGAGTGCTTACGGGTCCCGATAACCTCGAACTTGAAGACGCACTCCACCAACAGGGCTTTGTTGCAGACGGCGAAAGCCGCCTCTACGATGAACCCGACACCTACGAGAGCGGACTTGGCGGCATGGGTGCGATGGATGAGTTTTCGGATATCGACCACAACCCCGGACGGTATGTCAATCTAAACTCAACCATTACCGAAACCATGCAAAGACAGATAGATGAGGTGAGTGCCTTTGAAGACCTAAGGATGGATGGTCGTGAAGAACTGGGACTTGGACATACCCGGCGCGAAGACGTCCAAGGCGAAAACGGTATGCAGGCAAGCGATGTCCCCAAACTATATGAGGACATCGGACTGGTTATTGAAATGCCGCGCTCCTCCTTCACCGACACCGCTCTGGAAAACCTCAAGCGGCTGATCAAAAGTAAAGGCAGCCTTATCAAAAAGGCGCTCGGTGTGAAAATTCTTGAACTTGAAACAGCAGATGACAAGGTTAGATTTCCGTGGTTTGAGGATGGCACCGACCCTGATGCAGTCAAGGCATACACACATTTTGTGACTGCCCTCTGCGAGATGGCAAGGTTGCAAAAACGTGTCTCCGCAAAGGAAAAGGATATCGATAACGACAAATATACTTTTCGCTGCTTTCTCCTGCGGCTTGGATTCATCGGCGACGAGTACAAAGCCGAACGAAAGCTCCTGCTCCGCAACCTTACTGGCAGCGCTGCTTTCAAGAGCGGTCAAAAGAAAGGCTTCTCGCAGGAAGACCTTGAGAGAGTAAAATCCAACCCAGCTGTACGCGCCGAAATTATGACCATTTTAGGAGGAAACGACGATGAGCAATAATTTTCCATCAAGAGAATCTGTTGAGCGTATCCGCAAACAGTACCCGGTTGGCTGCCGTGTGGAACTCCTACGCATGGACGATCCTCAAGCGCCGCCAATCGGCACAAAAGGCACTGTTCGGTATGTCGATGACATCGGCAGCCTGGGTGTTGCGTGGGACAACGGCAGTACGCTTCAAGTAGTTTATGGCGAGGACATTTGCCGGAGGTGTGACGATGACAGATAAAGTATGTAAGCAGATTCTGGCTATCCGCGACACAGGGCTGACGAATATGTTCGATGTCAGCACAGTTCAGCGCATCGCAAACGACATGGGTTTCTACGAGCTGGTAGTGTATCTCGAAGAAAACCGCAAGGAATATGCCCAGTTCATCCAAACTGGCGAAGCATAATAGTCACGTTTTTCGGCTCAAATATTTGGTACTTTTATGCCGGTATATTTATCTGAATTGTCTTGCTATTGTGTGCTTTTAGAGCGAATATACACATACAAAAACGAAAGGAGCACACCACCATGACCGAAAAACAAATTAAGCAAATTGAAAGCCAACTGCCGCAGGGCGAGAAAATCGACAGAATGTACACCGCCTTTGAGGGCGGCATCCGAGTGATTACCAAAAACGCTGACGGCTACGAAATCCGCTACAACGTGAGCTTTGACGCCGACGGCAACGCCAGTATCAAGAAATTTTAGGAGGACGTAGCCATGTGGAAAGAAGGAAGCCTGAAGATACACGACAGTGTTTTTCACTACTGGATGAAGCAATACGACGAGGGTTCAGAGTTCGGCATTGAAGGCGGCAGAATCAGCAAACTGACGCTCAAACGTAACGGCGAGGTTGTTTGCAACTACGACAGAGGCTGGGATGTTGAACCCGCCGACCCGGATACGCAGCTTGCCCTTGAGCTCCTCCTTCACAGCGAAAACCACTAAACTCGCTCCAACAAAATAGCCGAGGTTCAGCCCTGCATGGGGCTGTATCTCGTACAGATAATTCTTGAAGGCTTGCACTTGCAAACGTTGCATTTGGCAGGTCTATTTTTATGCTCGGAAGGAGGTGGTCAGCATACAGAAGCTTAAGAAATACAAACCGACACGATTTAAATCTACAGATTCGATTTACGACAAAGCCGCCGCCGATTATGCTGTTGCTTTTATCGAAGCTCTCTCACATACCAAAGGTACGTGGGCCGGTAAACCTTTTGAGCTTATCGACTGGCAGGAACAGATTATTCGTGACATCTTTGGAACACTCAAGCCCAATGGCTACCGACAATTCAACACCGCATATGTGGAAATTCCGAAGAAGATGGGTAAATCAGAGCTTGCTGCTGCTGTGGCACTCCTGCTCACTTGTGGCGACGGAGAGGAACGCGCCGAGGTCTACGGCTGCGCTGCAGACCGAAATCAGGCGTCCATCGTGTTCAATGTGGCGGCAGATATGGTACGAATGTGTCCGGCACTCTCCAAACGCGTCAAAATACTTGATGCAACGAAACGGCTTATCTATCAACCGACCGGGAGCATCTACCAGGTGCTGTCCGCCGATGTTGGCAACAAGCATGGTTTTAACACCCACGGCGTCGTTTTTGACGAGCTGCATACACAGCCGAACCGAAAGCTATTCGATGTCATGACCAAGGGCAGCGGTGATGCGAGAATGCAGCCGCTGTATTTTTTAATCACCACCGCCGGAGACAACCAGAACAGCATCTGCTGGGAGGTGCATCAGAAGGCGCTGGATATCATCGATGGCCGCAAGACTGACCCAACCTTCTACCCGGTCATCTACGGTGCAGCACCAGAGGATGATTGGTCAGACCCTAAGGTATGGAAAAAAGCAAATCCATCCCTCGGCATTACGGTGAGTATGGATAAGGTCAAAGCTGCTTTTGAATCTGCAAGACAGAATCCCGCCGAGGAGAATAGCTTTCGCCAGCTTCGTTTGAACCAGTGGGTCAAACAGGCTGTACGCTGGATGCCTATGGATAAATGGGATGCCTGCGCTTTTACGGTTGACCCGGAAGCCTTACGAGGCCGCGTCTGCTATGGCGGTCTTGATCTTTCCTCTTCCACCGATATCACTGCTTTTGTGCTGGTTTTCCCGCCAATGGACGAGGATGACAAGTATGCCGTACTTCCGTTCTTCTGGATACCGGAAGACAACATCGATTTGCGTGTGCGCAGAGACCATGTGAATTATGATGTGTGGAAAAAACAAGGCCATTTGCAAACCACAGAAGGTAATGTTGTCCATTATGGATACATTGAAAAGTTCATTGAGCAACTTGGCGAGAAATACAACATTCGTGAAATAGCCTTTGACCGCTGGGGCGCTGTGCAGATGGTACAGAACCTTGAGAGCATGGGTTTCACAGTTGCTCCGTTCGGTCAGGGCTTCAAGGATATGAGCCCTCCCACAAAAGAACTAATGAAACTAACTCTTGAACAGAAACTTGCCCACAGCGGCCATCCTGTTCTTCGCTGGATGATGGATAACATATATATCCGCACCGATCCGGCAGGCAACATCAAAGCGGACAAAGAAAAATCCACAGAGAAGATCGATGGTGCAGTCGCCACCATAATGGCACTGGACCGGGCAATACGGTGCGGCAATGTTACGAGCGAAAGCGTGTATGACACACGCGGACTGCTCGTTTTTTGATTGGAGGTTAATGCCTATGAGCATCTTTCAGGGAATATTCAAAGCCCGAGATAAGCCTAAAGACACCATTGGCGGCAATCGATACAACTTCTTTTTCGGCAGTACGAGCTCGGGAAAGCCGGTCAACGAACATACTGCCATGCAGATGACGGCGGTCTATTCCTGCGTGAGGATATTGTCCGAAACGCTGGCGGGTCTGCCGCTACATGTATATAAGTACAACGACAGCGGTGGTAAAGAGAAATATCTGAAACACCCGTTATATAAACTGCTCCACGACGAGCCGAACCCGGAGATGACTTCATTTGCGTTCCGAGAAACTCTGATGAGTCATCTTTTATTATGGGGCAATGCCTATGCGCAGATTATACGCAACGCCAAGGGTGAGGTCATTTCCCTCTATCCGCTGATGCCGAACAAGATGACAGTCGACCGTGATGCAAACGGCCAGCTTTTCTATTTATATCAGCGCAGCTTGGAGGACGGACCCTCACTCGGAAAAGACAATCAAGTCTACCTCGCCCCTACCGATGTCCTGCATATTCCGGGCTTGGGCTTTGATGGGCTTGTCGGTTACTCACCAATTGCTATGGCAAAGAACGCAGTGGGTTTGGCTATCGCCACAGAGGAATACGGAGCGAAGTTTTTCGCAAACGGTGCCGCACCGGGCGGTGTGCTTGAACATCCCGGCACGATTAAGGACCCGCAGAAGGTCAAGGAATCCTGGAATGCCGCCTACCAAGGTTCAGCAAATTCACACAGGGTGGCCGTGCTTGAGGAAGGCATGAAGTATCAGCCCATTGGGATTTCACCTGAACAGGCGCAGTTTCTGGAAACACGGAAGTTTCAGATCAATGAGATTGCACGTATTTTCAGAGTGCCTCCGCATATGCTCGCCGATCTTGAAAAGTCGTCCTTCAGCAACATCGAGCAGCAGAGCCTTGAGTTTGTGAAATACACGCTCGACCCGTGGGTGGTGCGCTGGGAGCAGTCCATGTGCCGCGCCCTGCTTTCCGACAGCGAAAAACCTACAGTATTTATCAAGTTCAACGTTGACGGACTTCTGCGCGGCGACTACGCAAGCCGCATGAGCGGTTATGCAACTGCAAGACAAAACGGATGGATGAGCGCG
Organism: Lutispora sp. QWL-02; assembly: GCF_058315355.1. Classification (NCBI taxonomy): domain Bacteria; kingdom Bacillati; phylum Bacillota; class Clostridia; order Lutisporales; family Lutisporaceae; genus Lutispora; species Lutispora sp. QWL-02. The sequence continues at coordinate 2,157,365 of NZ_CM177762.1, read as the reverse complement.
AACGATATCCGTGAACTTGAAAACCTCGACCGCATCCCTGCTGAACTTGGCGGCGATCTTTACCTCATCAACGGTGCGATGACCAAATTACAGGACGCGGGTGCGTTCGCAAATTCAAAAGGAATGGAGGAAACAACCAAATGAAGAAATTCTGGAACTGGGCACGGGATGAAGATTCCGGTGTCAGAACACTCTATCTGGACGGCACAATTGCCGAAGAGTCATGGTTCGACGACGATGTCACCCCGAAAGCATTTAAAGCAGATCTTAATGCTGGAGAGGGTGACATTGTTATTTGGATCAACTCTCCCGGTGGGGACTGTATCGCTGCGAGTCAGATCTATACCATGCTCATGGATTACAAGGGCAAAGTCACTGTAAAAATCGATGGTATTGCAGCGTCGGCAGCAAGCGTTATCGCAATGGCGGGAACTGAGGTGCTGATGGCCCCAACAGCCCTCATGATGGTGCATAACCCGCTTACCATCGCAATCGGCGACAGCGAAGAAATGCAGAAAGCCATCGCCATGCTGGACGAAGTCAAAGAAAGCATCATCAATGCCTATGAAATCAAAACCGGACAGTCCCGGGCGAAGCTCTCTCACCTTATGGATGCTGAAACCTGGCTAAATGCCAACAAAGCAATTGAATTAGGCTTTGCCGACGGCATTCTGGAAGATGAGAAAAAGCGGATTCAGCCGGACGACATCACCTATGCTTTCAGTCGTCGAGCAGTAACAAACTCGCTGCTTAACAAGGTCAAACCCAAGATACCCAAACAGAACAAAGGAACACCCGTTGATGTCGCCAAAGCCACTCCTGCAGATTGGCTTGAGAAGCGGCTCTCTTTAATTTCCCACTAAATTTTATGGAGGTAATATCAATGAACAAAATTCTTGAACTGCGCGAAAAGCGCGCCAAGGCATGGGAAGCCGCTAAGGCTTTTCTCGATACCAAGCGCGGTACTGACGGCCTGGTTTCCGCCGAAGACACCGCAACCTACGAGAAAATGGAAGCCGACGTGGTTGCTCTCGGAAAGGAGATCGACCGTCTGGAAAAGCAGGAGGCTTTAGACCGTGAGCTTTCAAAGCCGCTCAACACACCCCTCACGGGCAAACCGACCGTTCTCGGAATGGAAGTAAAAACAGGCAGAGCATCTGATGAGTACAGGAAAGCATTCTGGAACGCCATGCGTACCCGCGCCGGTGAGGGTCTTGACCCTATCGTGAAAAATGCTCTGCAGATCGGCACCGATTCTGAAGGCGGATACCTTGTCCCGGACGAGTTCGAACGTACGCTTGTAGAGGCTCTTGATGAGGAGAACCTCTTCCGCAGACTGGCTAAGGTCGTTACAACTTCCTCCGGGGATCGAAAAATTCCGGTCGTGGCTTCAAAGGGTACAGCCTCCTGGATTGATGAGGAGGGCGCTATCCTCGACAGTGACGACAGCTTCGGTCAGGTTTCCATCGGTGCTTACAAGCTGGGAACGATGATCAAGGTTTCCGAGGAGCTGCTGAACGACAGTGTATTTCCGCTTGAATCCTATATTTCTCGGGAGTTCGCAAGGCGTATCGGCAGTAAGGAAGAGGAAGCCTTCTTCACGGGAGACGGCTCCGGTAAACCGACCGGCATCCTTGCTGCTACCGGTGGTGCGCAGATCGGCGTAACCACGGCGGGAGCTACCGCTATCACCATTGAAGAGGTGCTTGACCTGTTCTATTCGCTGAAAGCACCTTATAGAAACAAAGCGGTGTTCGTCATGAACGATGCCACTGTAAAGGCGATCCGCAAGCTGAAGGACGGCAACGGTCAGTATCTCTGGCAGCCCTCTCTGCAGGCCGGTACTCCTGATACCATTTTGAACCGTCCGCTGTATACCTCGGCATATGTACCCGCAATTGCCGCAGGCGCAAAGAGCATCGTGTTCGGCGATTTCAGTTATTACTGGGTAGCCGACCGCCAGGGACGTGTGTTTAAGAGACTCAATGAGCTCTACGCTGCAACCGGTCAGGTAGGCTTTGTTGCCACGCAGCGTGTTGACGGCAAACTCATTCTGCCGGAGGCTATCAAGGTACTCCAGCAGAAGGCTTAAAGGAGGTGCGGTATGAGTTATAACACGAAAAACTACACCGAACAGGGCGGCGAGAAAACCGTAATCGGCGGAACGCTTGAAATTAAGGAGGGAGCCTCGGTAACGGGGCTTACCTCCACTGCTGCGCCCGCTTCAGCAACCGCTCTCGGTGGTGTGAAAGCAGCTGCAAAGGAGGAAACCGACACTGTACCCGTCAAAATTGGTGAAGACGGAATCCTCTATGTTCCAACATATCCAGTCGTACCCGAGATACCTGCGGCTGCAAATCAGGCGGACAGCACTGCCACTGATGCCACTGGTCTGGTCGCTGACTTCAATGCTCTTCTCGCCAAGCTGAAAGCGGCGGGTCTGATGGTCCCCGACGAAGAATGACCGAAGGGAGGCGGATGGCATGACGGCAAATAACCTTCTCCCCAAAGTCAAAGCACACCTCATTTTGTCACACGACGAGGACGACAGCCTGCTGCTCAGTTATATTGCCGCCGCTGTCTCCTATGCCGAAAGCTACCAGCATTTTTCCAAGGGATATTACGAGGAAACTCCCATGCCGCCTACCACAGAGCAAGCCGTCATTATGCTGTCGTCCTTCTTTTTCGAAAGCCGGGACGGCAGTACAGCCGGCTTTTTTGCGGATAGCGTGCAGGCCGGCCAGCAGGTGTGGGATACGGTCAATCTGCTTCTTCGACTTGACCGGGATTGGAAGGTGTGACAATGAGCTACGGAAAAATGAATACATCCATTGATATCATCTCCAGTGCCCCGGTTAAGGATGCGGACGGATTTGTTGCCAAGGGCGACCATATTGTTGCTTCGATCCGCGCATATAAAGAAGATCGCCACGGCAACGAGCGGTGGGCAAATATGGCGGCATTTAGCGAAGCGACGGCCCTTTTCCGCTTCCGGAAGATACCCGATGTAGCAATCACTACCTCGTTGTTTATCATTTGTGGCGACGAGCGTTACCGCATTGTCAGCGTCGAGGATGTTCGCAGGCGCGGAATGTACATTGAGGTGCTCGCGGAAAAACAGGAAGGAACGGTGAGGTAATGGCAAAAGCTCAAATTAAGATGCCCGTGGATTATATGCTTAAGGTTTCGCAGCTTGCCGAGAAAACAGATACGATTATCCCCAAGGTGCTGGAGGCGGGCGGAAATGTCGTTCTCGACAAAGTGAAAGAAAACCTATCCGCCGTAGTCGGCAGCAGCACAAAGGAAAAAAGCCGTTCTACAGGCGAACTGGAACGTTCCCTCGGACTTTCTCCAGCCATGCAGAATCGGGACGGTAACTGGGATGTGAAGGTCGGGTTTTCTGAACCGAGGAGTGACGGCGGCTCCAACGCTAAAATTGCCAACATCCTCGAATACGGCAAATACGGTCAGCCGCCTAAGCCTTTTTTGAAACCAGCAAGGTCGCAGAGCAAAAACGCCTGTATTGAAACCATGAAGGCAAAGCTTCAGGAGGAGGTCGACGGATTATAAGCATTTTAACAGAATTGAATACGTTGCTTTCTCCTGTCCTGCCTGTGGAGACGGGAGTTTTCTCCGGCGTTCCTCCCGATGAATACCTCGTGTTAACACCAATGACAGACGAATTTGCACTGTTTGGGGATAACACCCCGTTATTTGATATATCCGAGGTGCGGATTTCACTGTTTTCCAAAAGCAACTATCTACAAAGGAAAAAGCAGATAACATCGCTGCTTCTGGCAGCTGAATTTACGATTACCGACCGCCGGTATATTGGCCATGAGGACGATACCGGCTACCACCATTACGCCATTGATGTGGCAAAACATTGTGAATTGAAGGAGGATTAAGATATGGCGACAATCGGTCTTGACAAACTGTACTATTCAAAAATCACCGAGGATTCCAACGGTGAAGAAACCTACTCCACACCTCTCGTGCTCGCCAAAGCCATCACCGCCGAACTTTCGGTGGAACTGGTGGAAGCTATACTGTACGCCGACGACGGTGCAGCTGAGGTAGTGAAAGACTTCAACAGCGGTACGCTCACACTCGGCGTTGACGACATTGGCCCTACGGCAGCGGCAGATCTGACCGGCGCGTCCACAGACGACAACGGCGTGCTTATCTCAGCAAGCGAAAATGTGGGGACACCTGTTGCGGTAGGATTCCGTGCGCAGAAGGCTAACGGAACATACCGCTATTTCTGGCTTTACCGTGTGAAATTCGGCCTGCCCGCGACAAATCTGCAAACCAAGGCGGATTCCATCACTTTCTCCACGCCTACTATCGAAGGAACGGTCATGCGCCGGAACAAGCTGGACACCTTTGGCAAACACCCATGGAAAGCCGAGGTCACCGAAGGCGACGCCGGAGTATCTTCCGCCACAATCACCGGCTGGTTTACCGAAGTTTACGAACCGGTCTACACACCGGCACCATAAGGAGGACGCAGAATGGATAATGTCATTTTTACAGATTCGGCCGAAAGAAGCGCTGCTATCAATATTGGCGGCAAGGAGTATGAACTGGTACTGACCACCCGCGCGACCAAGGCGATAGCAGGCCGATACGGCGGACTTGAAAATCTCGGTGAAAAGCTGATGAAGTCAGAAAATTTTGAGATGGCGCTGGATGAGATTGTATGGCTTTTAACCCTTCTTGCCAACCAGTCAATCCTGATTCACAATCTTAAAAACAAGGACGGCATTCAGGAACTTCTAACGGAAGATGAGGTTGAGCTTCTTACCTCGCCCCTCGATCTGGCAGCATACAAAAACGCCATCACGGAAGCCATGTTCCGGGGCACCAAGCGCAACGTGGAAAGCGAAGAGGAAAATCTCTCAAAAAACGCGGAAGTCGGGTAACAGACGCAGAGGTCTTTACCCGGCTTTTTTATTACGGAACAGTGCAGATGGGTATGGGCGCGGAGGACTTCTGGCTCATGCCCATCGGTCTGTTTCTGGACCTATGGGCATGCCATAAACAGTTTATAGGCATTGAGAAGCCAAAGAAAACCCGGACAATTGACGATATCATTCCGCCGGGCATTTAGGGAGGTGAGTATGTATGGCAGATAATTTCGGTTTAAAAATCGGTGTCGAAGGCGAGCGTGAGTTCAAAAAAGCGCTCTCGGATATCAACCAGAGCTTTAAGGTTCTTGGTTCGGAAATGCAGCTGGTCACCAGTCAGTTTGATAAAAACGACAAGTCTGTGCAAGCGCTCACCTCCCGGAATGAGGTTCTAAACAAGGAAATCGACGCCCAGAAAGAAAAAATATCCACGCTGAAAGCTGCGTTGGATAATGCCGCGTCCTCCTTCGGAGAAAACGACAAGCGCACGCAGAACTGGCAGATTCAGCTGAACAAGGCGCAGGCTGAACTCAACGGTATGGAGGGCGAACTCGCGAATAACGAGAAGTCTCTCCGGGATGTTAATCGCGGTTATAACGATGCTGGACAGAAAGTCGATGAATTCGGAAACATTGTCGAAGAGTCAACCACCGATGTGGAGAAATCCTCCGATAAACTTGAAAAACTTGGCTCGGTACTCAAAGGCATCGGAGTTGCGATGGGAGCTGCGTTTGCAGCAGTAGGTACGGCTGCAGTTGGAGCGGCCAAGGCCCTGACGGATATGACCGTTGGCGCATCGCAGTATGCAGACGATATTATCACCATGTCTACCGTCACCGGCATGAGCACCGAATCACTCCAGGCGTATCAGTACGCAGCCGAACTGGTAGACACCTCGATGGAAACCCTGACGGGCAGCATGGCCCGGAATGTCCGTTCCATGACCTCCGCCAGAGATGGTACCGGTGCAGCTTCTAAAGCATACAAAGCGCTGGGCATCTCCGTCACCGACGCCAGCGGCAACCTCCGCGATTCGGAGACAGTATATTGGGAAGCCATTGATGCATTGGGAAACGTGTCCAACGAGACTGAACGGGATGCCCTTGCCATGCAGCTTTTCGGCAAATCGGCTCGGGAATTGAATCCTTTGATCGCACAGGGGTCGGAGGGAATCCAGCAGCTGACTGAAGAAGCCAAGTCGATGGGTGCCGTTATGAGCCAGGAATCGCTGGAGGCCCTCGCCAAGTTCGACGATTCCATGCAGCGGCTCAAGTCCGGCGGCGAAGCAGCCAAGAACGCCCTCGGCATGGTGCTCCTGCCACAACTGCAGATTCTCGCTGACGACGGCGTGAGCCTGCTGGGTGATTTCACCCGGGGTCTGAATGAGGCCAATGGTGACTGGACGAAGATCAGCGAGGTAATCGGCAATACAGTGGGTGGTCTGGTAAACATGATCATGGAGCAGCTCCCGCAGATTATCGAGCTGGCAATGAGCATCGTATCCAGCATCGGCGGGGCTATCGTGGACAATCTCCCCATGTTGGTAGACGCAGCGTCGCAGATTGTCATGACCCTGCTTCAAGGGCTGATTTCTGCTTTACCCGGTATCACGGAGGGCGCTCTCCAGCTTGTTCTGGCATTAGTGAACGGCATCATCGCCAATCTTCCCGCCATCGTGGAAGCGGCGGTGCAAATGATCGCTACGTTGGTCAACGGCATCGCGCAAGCGCTACCCGAACTTATCCCGGCCGCCGTGTCTGCCGTAACCCAGATCGTGACGGCCCTCATCGAAAGCCTGCCTCTGCTCCTTGACGCGGCACTTCAGCTGGTGCTCGGTCTGGCGAAGGGCATCGTCGATGCGATCCCGGTGCTGATCGAGGCTCTGCCAGCCGTCATAGACGCGCTGATCCAATTTGTCACCGACGCTATTCCTCAGATCGTCGCGGTCATTCCTGAGATCGTTCAGGCACTGGTCACTGTGATCACTGAGAACATTCCCCAAATCGTGCAGGCGGGTGTTACTCTTTTCGTTTCTCTTATTCAGGCTCTCCCCACTATCATCACGCAGATATTGGAAGCCGTCCCACAAATTATCGACGGAATCGTTGGAGCAGTGTTGGATGCTCTACCACAGATTGTGCAAGCGGGCATCGAGCTTTTAACATCTCTTGTGGATGCTTTACCGGAGATCATCGATGCAATCGTGAAGGCAATCCCTGAGATAATCGATAGTATTCTTGTCGCTGTGTTTGAGGCGATTCCTTTGATTGTTGATGCAGGCATAAAGCTGCTGGTGGCACTGATACATAACCTCCCCAAAATCATTACTACGATTGTAGCGGCTATACCTAAAATCATCACTTCACTTGTGAGCGCCATTATCGGTAACATTGACAAGATCATTCTTGCAGGAGTCCAGCTGTTGGTTGCTTTGGTAACCAACCTGCCGACGATTATCGAAGAAGTCGTCAAGGCTATCCCTCAGATCATCGTGGCTATCGTTAAGGCAATTGTGCAGAGCATACCCGAGTTGGCCAAGGCAGGACTTGAACTAATCAAGGGATTGTGGAAAGGAATCAACGATGCGGCCGCATGGCTGTGGGAGAAGATATCTGGCTTCTTTGGGGATGTGATGAGCAAGATCAAGAAATTCTTCGGCATCAATTCTCCATCCACTCTATTTGCCGGGCTCGGTGAGAATATGGGCCTCGGCATCGGTGTGGGTTTTGAGCGGGCTATGGGGCGCGTCGGTGAGGATATGAAGAACGCTATTCCCACTGACTTCGATGTGGATGCCGGATTGAACTTGTCCGGTTCCCTTACCCGGGACGCCAGAGGTCTAAGCGCAGCCGGCACCACAATCAACCAGAGTATTTCCGTGGTAACGCCCAAGGCGCTGTCCGAAAAGGAGCTGGCGCGGGAATTCAAGAATCTCTCGCGCAAGCTGGCACTGGAATATTAAAGGAGGGACGGCTATGGAACTAACTTATATCAATGCAAGCGGCAAAAGCATTACGCTAAAACAAGGCCGCCCATATTTCCTTACAAAGATAGACGGCATAGGCGATATACGCCAGACCGTCAACACTTTCAAAGCGCCGGACCAGGACGGTGCTTTTTACATCTCCTCTACGTTGGATATGCGCAATATTACGCTGGAAGGCACAGTTATAGCGGACACGCCTGATGAAGCCTATACGCTAAGGCACCGCTTTCTTCAAATCTTCAGCCCTAAGGTTAGTGGAACGCTTCTGTACCGAGAGCGGCAAATTGCATGTGTCGTAGAAGAAGCAGGCTTTACGATTTCCACGCGGCAGCGGATACCCAGCTTTTTCGTCAGCCTGCTCTGCCCGTCGCCTTTCTTTGAGACGCAGGATGAAGTGCGTGAAGAACTGGCATCCTGGATACCGATGTTCGAATTTGAATTGGAGCTACCCGAAAGCGGCATGGAATTTGGAATGCGCCAGCCCAGTCAGATTATCACGGTAGACAATATTGGCGACGTTTCTTGCGGTTGTGAGATTATTTTTCAAGCTTTGGGAACGGTGACGAATCCTGAACTGCTGAACATGGACACTGGGGAGTACATCCGTCTCCTTACGACGATGAGTGCAGGAGACGAGCTGCGTGTATATACCCATTTCGCAGGCAAGCGTGTCGTTAGCGTCAACGGCACAACAGTAACAAACGCTTTCTCACTTTTAGATACCGGTTCTGCGTTCTTTCAGCTCGCCGCCGGGGTTAATACTCTGCGTTACGACGCTTCAGTCAATATGGAGTTACTGGAGGTCAGCATATATTACCGTCCGCAGTTTTTGGGGGTGTGAGTATGGAACTGTATATCTACAATTCAAACCGCGAGCTTACAGGGATCGTGGAATCCTTTGAATACCTGCGCTGGACGAGACGTTACTCACAGTGCGGCTCCTTTGAACTGAAGGCCATCGCGACACCAGAAAACACTGCGCTTCTGCAAGAAGGTAACTTCATCTGGAAGAACGATGATGAGGAAGCCGGTATCATTGAGCATCTTGAAATGGCTCAGGCGGAAAAAGAAATCATTACCGCAAGCGGCCGCTTTGCTACATCATTACTCTCCCGCCGTATTTTATGGCAAACCGAAGTACTATCCGGAGATCTCTCCGACTGCGTTGAGCAGCTAATAAATCATAACCTCCTCAGCCCCTCTGATGCGGCAAGGAAAATCGATGGCATCGTCTTCTCGTCCCCGAATCTGGGCGTGTCCGTCAGCACCCAGATATCGTACCGGAACCTGATGGATACAGTGACGGAGCTATGCGGTGCCTCGGATATCGGAATTAAAACCGTATTTACTCCGGCTACACGTATCTTTACCGTGACACTGTATAAGGGCGTTAATTCTCAAGCAGTGTTCTCCAAGGAATATGAGAACCTGACGGAACAGAGCTATACAGAGGGCGCGACAGATTATGCCAACACTGCTCTAATCGGCGGCGAAGGCGAGGGAGAAAGCCGAACATTTGCCGCCATTACAAACGGCTCCGGCGAGACCCGGCGCGAAATTTTTGTGGACGCTAAAGACCTGCAGGAGGCTGACTTCGGTACAGGTTATAATGATGCACTGATTTTCCGGGGACAGAGCAAGCTGAGCGAACAGGGAATTCGTTATTCGTTCGATACCTCTGTGAACCCCCACGGCAACTTAACCTACAAGACTGATTTCGACCTTGGACAGACCGTCAAAGTAATCTCCAAGGCATGGGGCGTATCGATGACGACGCGCATCACCGAAGTTGAAGAAAACTATGACGCAGACGGTTTGAACATCAGCGTTGTATTCGGAAAGGCTGAGCTTACAATCGCACAGAAGATCCGTTCCGACATGAGTGCGGTCAAAACGGCGTTATCGGCCCCGACCGGTATAGCTCAGGTAGCGGAAACGCTGGGAGATCTGTCGGAGGTGGACCCGGATATTCAAGGAGAAACCTTTACAGCTACCATGAACAATTTATTCGGAAAGCTGCCCGCGCTTGAAATCAACGTGGGTGCGGGTACTATATCGGCCGGCCAGTATGCTCTTCACAACATGGCAGCAGGAGAAGCCTTTTATTTCACTTCATGGAGCGGCAATAAATTCAGCGACCAGCCGAGTGATGACGGGCATGTCTTTCTGGTAAAACACAACGGTGACAGCACGGGGACCGGTTACCAGAGAGCAATGGGATTCTTTATATCCCGCAACACCATGACTTTCTATGTAATATCTCTTTTCGTATACAACAATCCGTCTGGTACGGCGAACTGGCTGAGCTTTCCACTCGGTGCGCTTACAGACATCGTTGCTGTAGTTCGGGGTAGTACATTTGCGGCCAGTATTAACAATGTATATAACGCACCGGTATCAGGGACGAGGATTGCTAATGGTGCTGTCACTACTGCAAAAATGGCTCAGGAAGTGGATACATCACTCACTTACTCGCTTGGCAGCGATGTGACTATGGGCTATAACATGTCATTTGTAAATAAGGGGGTTGTTTCAATCGGAATGCAGATCAATGTGGGTTCTTCAGGTGTTGCTTCCGGTGGCACGATTCTCACAATCACGAACGCGAACTTTTACCCCTATTCGACGGTGCGCTCAGTGGCGACTGCGGTGGGTGGCAACGGTACCAATATGCCGATTACAATCAATGCAAGCGGCGTGGTGGCGAATGCTGCCGCGTCCACTCTACCTACGGGCTATTATCTAATATCCTGCTCTTACGCGCGGGCTTAACGGGAGGAAATCAATATGGAGAAAAGCGGATTTTTCAACTCATCGGATGGAGACAGAGTTTATGACGCAGCGGATTTCGCATCGTATTTCGGAAGCCTTGTCTCGAACGGTGTATTTTATGCGGTGCCTACAAATCTTCAAGTGTCTCCGGGAAGCGGATTGGCGGTGAGTGTGGCGGCTGGCAGCGCGTGGATTAATGGGTATCGGTATGAGAATACAGACACCTTGAATATACCTCTCACCACGGCAAACGGTAGCAATCCCCGAATTGACCGGATTGTGGTTCGTTTAAGCAAGGTCAGCCGGAATATGCAGCTTGCCATCGTCGTTGGTACACCCGCTGCTACGCCATCGGCTCCGGCACTGACAAGAACCAGTGATGTTTATGAACTTGGTATCGCAGATGTACTGATACCAGCTGCCGCCACGTTGATCGCCGGGAATAACATTACCGATACCAGACTAAATACCAGCCTTTGCGGATTGGTCAATTCACTTGTAACGGCAGTCTATGAATAAGGAGGCGAAGGACAATGGCGGATATTAATGGCGTATCATTTCAGGCGGGTTCAGGCCCAACCGTACATTATACGATAACCTATTCTAAAAGCCGGCCGAACAACAGCCAGATGACCTATAACTTCACCATCTCCGCTGCGCTGGGTTCCTCGGGCTCATACATCCACAGCGGTTATGCTTTGCTTTGTACCATGACCGTAAACGGCTCATCTGCACAAGTGCGCATCAAGGCGGCGGACGGAGACGATTGGGACGGGACCACTCCGAGGCTTAGGTATGTTACAGTCACCTGTGCTTCCACAACGGGAAACGCCACACAGGGTGTGCGCTTCAAGGTGGTGTCGGACGGAAGAATGTCGCTTTCTTCCGGTGTAATCGACAACTCAAGCTATACGGTGTTAAGTTCAGCGCTCCTTACCACAGCTTGCACCGCACCGACTTCCTGTTCGGTAAGCCCTGTACTTTCGGAAGGCGGGGTTACACTTTCATGGAGTGGAGCGTCGGGCGGCATAAGCAATGCAATTTCCAGTTATGAGATTCAGTACAGCGATTCAATAGATAATTCCACATGGGGAGCATGGACAGCGCTGGCCACTGTGGACACCACCGCGACAAGCGGCAGTGTGGCTACATCTCCTCCTTCCACAAGAGGCAATTACCGTAGATTTCAAGTGCGAACACGCGGAACGGCAGGAGCAAGCTATTACTCCGGATGGAAAGTATCCACGAACTCCGTCCGCAGAAATACTGCTCCAAAATCGGCGACTTCAGCCGTCGCTTCTCCCGCAGTATACAGTAACGAGACAATTACGCTGACCTGGAGCGGTGCATCAGGAGGAACCAGTGCGGTGAAGGGCTACCAGATCGCCAGACGCACCTCAACAGACAACAGCACCTGGAGCGCGTGGAGTGTGCTGGCCACGTTGACATTGTCGGCCAGCGGAGGCAGCTATAATCCAGCTGTATCGAGCACGCCAGGAACGTATACTCAATTCGGCATTTGGACGATAGACACGTTTGACGTTTATTCAGTGGAAATAATCAGCAATAGTATCTTCTGCGACGTCACAGCCTGCGGAGCGCCAACCGTCTGCTCGGTGAGTGCGGCACTGGCTGAAGGAAACATTACCCTCTCGTGGAGCGGTGCATCTGACGGCGCAGGCAATGCTATCACGTCTTATGAAATACATTATAGGGACTCGTCCGACAACAGCAGCTGGGGTAATTGGACAGCCCTGATGACTGTGAACACTACCTCCACAAGCAATAGTGTCAGCGTCAGTCCTCCTGTCACGAGGGGTAATTACCGTCAGTTCAGAGTGAGAACACAAGGTGCTGCCGGTGAAAGTTACTACTCTGATTGGACAGTGTCCAGCAATACTGTTCGCAAAAATACACTTCCAACGCCTCCGGTATCCTTTACCGCCGCGCCCGCGATCTATGAAGGAAACACCGTAACCCTTGCGTGGAGCGGAGCAGCGCCGGGAACCAGTGCCATTAAACAGTATGTCATTCAGCGGGCCACCTCCACGGACGGAACGAACTGGTCAGCATACGAAGCACTGACTACCGTCGTTTCAAGTGCCACCTCGGGGACGTATTCAGCGAATGCCTCTCAGATAATCGGAACATATACCCGCTACCGAATCAGCGTAACCGATACCTTAGACGCTGTTTCTTCTTATGTAGTCAGCGGAACAGTGAAGAAAAACAGTCCTCCAACTGCTCCCGTTATCGTCTGTCCGATATCCGGAAGTTCCATCTATAATTCCACTCCACGCTTTATGATTACAACAGGCATCGAGCCGGACGGACAGTCACAGATTGTAGAAGTTAAAATCGATGCGGGTGCCTGGGTTAACAGCGTAGACAATCCCGAGAGGTTTTCCATGAGCGGCTATCTCGGCAACGGTGCTAAAACAATATATCAAGCAGAAACTTTAGAAGCTGGAAACCACACGATTACTATCCGCTGCCTTGATAGTGTTATCGAGTCAGCAAGTCCTGCGGTTGTGCGGACTTTTTCAGTACTGCCGACACCATTTGAGGCAATCACTGCGAACGAAACCCATGTGAAGGCTGCGCATATCAAAACGCTCCGAATAGCAGTAAACACTGTACGGAGTTATTACAATCTGGCCTCCGTAGCTTGGATCGAAGAAATTGTTGCCGGAAAGACCACCATTAAAAACTGGCCGTTCCATATTTCAGAGCTACGAAAAGCCATAGAGCCTGTCATTACAGCGGTTAACAGCTTTGATTCCTCATCAGTCTTTGATGTCCCGCCTGTAACATGGCTGTCCATTGGGACCGGCCGGCCTAAAGCTGCGGTCATGATCCAGCTGCAGGAACTGCTCCTGTCCCTGTAGCCGGATATATGTTTCAGCGTTCTCGCTACGGCGGGAGCGCTTTTTATATACCAAAATTCACATACGGAGGTTTTGTAAATGAAAGAAGTTTGGAACTGGATTCAAGTATTAGTGGCAGCAATAGGCGGCTTTTTGGGCTGGTTTTTCGGTGGCTTTGATGGCTTCCTCTACGCGCTGCTCGTATTCGTAGTCGTGGACTACATTACCGGTGTCATGTGCGCCATCGCTGACAAAAAGCTGTCCAGCGAGGTCGGCTTTAAGGGTATCTGCAAGAAGGTGCTGATTTTCGCAATGGTGGGTGTCGGGCATATCATGGACATCTATCTCATCGGAAACGGCGAGGTTCTTCGCACCGCCGTTATCTTTTTCTACTGCTCCAATGAGGGCGTGTCCATGCTAGAAAACGCGGCGCACCTGGGATTACCTATCCCCGACAAGCTCAAGGCAGCTCTGGAACAGCTTCACGGGCGCAGTGGCGATTCAACAAAGCCGGGTGATGGAGCATGATTGATTTGAAAAAGTCTGCAACGGTGTTCATCGGTCGGCGTGGAGAGAACCATTTCCGCAAGCTGGAGTTTGATGTCTCCGGTTTGCTTGGCAACGAATATCCCAGCGAGACGTTGACTGCCATATATAAACGGCCGGACGGTATTGCCTATCCCGTGGTCACAAGCTACTCAGACGGCGTGCTGACCTGGTCACCCGGCACGGCTGAAACCGAAATCGTCGGTGTGGGACAGCTGGAAATCAGGGTTACCCATGAAGATGTGGTCGGGAAAAGCGCGCGAGTGCTCACCATCGTGGAGGAGGCTCTTTCGGACGGTATTGCCGAACCGCCGGAGCCTCCCGCACAAGAATGGCTGAATCAGGTGCTTTCTGCCCTTGCGGCAATCGATGTGAACGACGCTTATGCGCTGCTCAATCTCACCTACAACCTGTTAAATGATAACTACACCTTGCTTGGCACTACGCACGGATTACTGAACGACAATTATACGTTGCTCAATACCTCACACGGGCTGCTAAATGACAGCCATACACTTCTTAATACTACGCACAACGAAATGTTGAGCATGCGCGACAAGCTGTATACCCGAACTGGAATTATCCTCAACCATCTGCACCCGGTTGAAACAGCCTCAGCACCGGACATGGCGAGCCGGAGAGCGTCCATTACCTTTGCCGGTATCTCGGCGGGCAACAACATGATTTTAGACAGCGTGACCTATACGTTTGTTACAGTTTTGAGCATCCCTGCGGCAAATACCGTGCAGGTACTGGTTCAGAACAATCTCAGCAGCACTGTGAAAAAGCTGGCTGAAGCCATAAGGGGTGTACAGGATGCGGTGAACATTGCCTACGGTAGCGGAACAAATCCGCATCCTACCTGTACGGGTTACTGGACTAAACAGCGGTTTTCTGTGGGGGATATATCCATTGCCCCCGGAGAAAGTCTATTCTTGTTGGAAAAGTCTGAGGACACCAACACAGCTCTGACACTGACCTCCACCGCTGCGTCAACCATCAACGCTTTCACTCGAATGCCACACCTTCGGTACGTCTTGTCGGGGAATATCACCGGATCGGGTGGTGCAAACAGCGTCAGAGGTCCTCTGCATACAATTCTGCCCATAGGTAGTGTGGTAATCGGCGGTCAAGACGACCCTCTTATCCCAGTGCCATATGATTGCCACCTGGTCACTATCTGCCGTCAATCGGATACAAGCGAAAAAGAACTGGATTTCTATATTTCAAACGACGAGCAGACATTTACTCGAATCTCAAGGAGCACGCCTATTGGTTCGGACAGCTCCGCAGAGGCCCAGCACGTTCAGATCGCCATGCGGCAAAGTCGGGTGCCCGCCGGTTACGGACTGTATATCCGCATCGGAAGCAATGGCACATCAGCCTCTGCCTATTGCGACTTGAAGTTTACTTATCATCTGTATCCAGCCGCACTTGCGGCTGATAACTAAATTGAACTGTGAGGTGCTTTTCATGAACCTGCATAAACTCATTCTGACGAATAACGCCTGCTACAAAACAGGTAGATCAATTAACCCTAAAGGAATTATGGTTCATTCCACCGGAGCCAACAACCCTAATTTGAAACGTTACGTCAGCCCGGATGACGGACTGCTTGGTAAAAACCAGTACAGCAACCACTGGAACCAGAACACACCGGATGGCCGGCAGGTCTGCGTCCATGCCTTTATTGGTAAGCTGGCGGATGGTTCCATCGCCACGTACCAGACACTACCGTGGAATATGCGCGGCTGGCACTGCGGCAGTGGTTCCAAGGGCTCCGGCAACGACACGCATATTTCATTTGAGATTTGTGAGGATGGCTTGACTGATGCAACCTATTTCAATAAAGTATATACAGAAGCAGTCGAACTTTGCGTGCATCTTTGCAAGCAGTATGGGCTGACGGAAAAGGATGTCATTTGCCATAGTGAGGGTTATAAACTCGGTATCGCCAGCAATCACGGTGATGTGATACACTGGTTCCCGAAGCACGGCAAATCGATGGACACCTTCCGTGCCGATGTAAAAGCGGGGCTTGCTTCAGCCGCACCCGTCGAGGCGACCACACCGAAGAAATACTACCGTGTGCAACTTGGCGCATTTTCTGTGAAGGCGAATGCTGAAGCAATGCTAAACAAGGTCAAAGCGGCTGGTTTCACTGATGCCTTCATCAAATACAGCGAATAAACATATACGTAGTCATGCCTACTGGAAATTATCTCTCTGGTAGGCATTATTTTTTTGCTCATTTTTCGTCAAAACGGCTCTCTCACCTCCAGTGGGTAGTGAAGACAGAGATTTTTAGACTGGAGGAGAAATACATGGCTAATGTTACTGGTGCAATACCAGAAATCAATTATGAAAAGAAATCTGTTCCACAGGAGCAATTGCAACGCGAGGTTGATTATGTGCGAGCACAGCGGATACTCAATTCCATGCTTCAAAGTGGACTTATTTCCTTGTCGGAATTCAACAAGATAACCGCACTAAACCGCAAATCTTTCTCACCGGTGCTGGCACAGATTATGCCTGGAAATCGTTGATATTACTGAACTTCAGAGTTAATATGTCACACTGACAAGGAGGTGAGAAATTGAAAAAGGTAACGAAAATCGCTGAAAATACATCAGATTTTACAGAGTCTCCTAAACTGCGTGTTGCTGCTTACTGCCGTGTGTCTACAGACAGCGATGAACAGCTCGAGAGTTTGGACACTCAAATAAAGCACTATCAATCCTACATCAATGCAAATCCCGAATGGGAGTTTGCCGGACTTTATTATGACGAGGGCATCACCGGCACCAAAAAGGAAAAGCGCCCTGATCTACTCCGAATGATTGCTGACTGTGAAAACAGAAAAATCGACCTCATCGTAACGAAGTCTATCAGCAGGTTTGCCCGGAACACGACAGACTGCTTGGAACTGGTCAGAAAGCTGCTTGACCTTGGTGTTTTCATTTACTTTGAGAAAGAAAACATCAACACAGGCTCAATGGAAAGCGAACTCATGCTGTCAATCCTGAGTGGACTGGCCGAAAACGAGTCGTTCTCTATTGCTGAAAATAACAAATGGTCGATAAAGCGCAGGTTCCAAAACGGGACGTTCAAGATTTCCTATCCGCCTTATGGCTACGATACTACTGAAGGAAAGCTGGTCATAAACAAGCCACAGGCGGAAATAGTGCGTTTTATCTTCTCTGAAATTTTATCCGGCAATGGCACCGGGAAAATTGCGAATGAGCTGAACCACCGCAACGTGCCCTCCAAGAAAGGCGGCCGTTGGACAGCGACCACTATTCGCGGAATAGTCGGTAATGAAAAATACACAGGCGACGCTATTTTTCAAAAGACCTACACCGATACGCACTTCAACCGCCACTACAATTACGGCGAAAAAGACCAGTATCTGATTAAGAACCATCATGACGCGATTATCAACCATGAAGATTTTGATGCCGCGCAAGCTATCATTGAACAGCGCGGCAAAGAAAAAGGCGTGGAAAAATATCAGGATAAGTATCAGAACCGATATCCGTTTTCAGGTAAAATCATCTGCAGTCAATGTGGCGGCAAATTCAAGCGCCGTATCCACTCTACCGGCAGGCATAATATCGCCTGGTGCTGTACCAATCATATTGAGGACGCCAAGAAATGTTCAATGAAGTACATTCCAGAGTCTGATTTTGAATATGTGTTTGTAACTATGATGAATAAGCTCATCTTTGGCCATCAAATTGTTTTAAGGCCTTTGCTGATGAGCCTTCGCGGTATCAACTCCGAGGACATTATAGCAAAGCTGTACGACCTTGATAAAAAGCTCGAAGAAAACGCGGATCAGCGAAAGGTACTGGTTGGTCTTATGACCAAAGGCTATCTTGAGCCTGCTGTTTACAATAAGGGGAATAATGAACTTCTGCAGGAAGCGGAACGTATACAGCGCCAGAAAGAATCCATATCCCGCTTCATAAACAGCGATAATATAAACCTACATGAGGTCAGCGAGCTCCTGCAATATGCAACAAAGTCGGAAATGCTCAATGGCTTTGACGGTGAACTGTTTACCCGCTTTGTTGAGCGGATTCTTGTATATTCACGGACAGAAATCGGGTTCGAATTAAAATGCGGCATTACGCTGAAAGAAAGGTTGGTGAGATAAATGAGCCACACTCCATATGGCTACCGGATTATAAATGGAAGAGCCGTTGTTGATGAACAAGCTGCAAAGCAGATAAAAACATTATTTCAATCTTATCTAACCGGTGATTCATTGGCAACGGCAGCAAAGAAAGCCAGAATTATATCCTTCCATGCTGGAATCAGCAGGATGCTTCAGAATAAGCACTACCTCGGTGATGAATATTATCCTGAAATAATCGATCCAGACATATATGTGGCTGCCCAAGCGGAACGTATCAGACGGGCAGAAAAACTTGGACGAATTCGCAAATCAGATACACAAAAAGAGGTTGTCTATCCATCTAAATTCCGTATCAGCGAAGGAACAGAACGGTTTGACGATCCGTTCCAGCAGGCGGAATATGCATACAGCCTGATAGAAAGCGAGGAACTGTAAAAATGGAAGAAAAAATGACAGTTACACTACTTCCGGCAAGGAAAAAAGCTGGTTTAGTAAAAAGGGATGAAGAAAACCCGAAGCTCCGTGTAGCTGCTTACTGCCGCGTTTCCACCGACAGCGACGAACAGGAAACCAGTTATGACGCGCAGATTACTCACTATACTGCATACATAAACAGCCACCCAGACTGGGAATTAGCTGGCATTTATGCAGATGACGGTATCTCTGGCACCAACACAAAAAAACGTGAGGGATTTAACCGTATGATTGATGACTGTATGGCGGGCAAAATCGACAAGGTAATCACTAAGTCGATAAGCCGATTTGCTCGGAATACAGTGGATTGCTTGAATTACATCAGAAAGCTTAAAGACAAAAACATCCCGGTATATTTCGAGAAAGAAAACATTGATAGCATGGATTCCAAGGGTGAAATCATGCTCACCATCATGGCGTCCCTCGCTCAACAGGAAAGCCAATCCTTAAGCCAGAATGTAAAACTGGGTCTACAGTACCGTTATCAGCAAGGTGAAATCCAGATAAACTGTGCACGATTTCTCGGTTATACCAAAAACGAAAACAAGAAACTGATCATTGTTCCGGAAGAAGCCGAGGTTGTAAAACGTATTTACCGGGAATATCTCGAGGGTGCCAGTATGTTGAAAATTGCTCGTGGCCTCGAGGCTGACGGCATTCTGAACGGCGCGGGCAATAAAAGATGGCACACAAGCAACATTAACCAGATTTTGCGAAATGAAAAATATATCGGTGATGCTCTTTTGCAAAAAACATATACCACTGACTTCCTCACTAAAACAAGAGTGAAGAACCATGGCCTTGTTCCTCAGTATTATGTTGAAAACAGCCATGAAGCCATCATCCCGCGTGAAATTTTCATGCAGGTACAGGAGGAGCTCATCCGTCGCCGCATCGTCCACACTAGCCCAAATGGGAAAAATAGGACCTTTAGCAGTACGCACAGCTTTTCAAATATGATTATCTGTGGATGCTGCGGCGAATTTTTCCGCAGGATTCATTGGAACAACCGGGGAAAAAGGTCGGTTGTATGGCGCTGCATCAGCAGGCTGGAAAACACCGGCCAATTCTGCGATGCCCGCACAGTGTTGGAGAGCACCATTGAGCAGGCACTGGTAAGCGCTATCAATCAGACACTCTGTGACAAAGACGCCTTTCTTTCCATTCTTAAGGACAACATCGAAACCGTCCTAAGCCATGAAAACGACACAACCCTGGCTGACATCGACAAGCGGCTGGCGGAGCTTCAGTTAGAGCTTGTGAAGCTGGCAAGTTCCAAGGCTGATTATGAGAAGGTCGGCAATGAAATCTACCGCCTGCGAGATGAAAAGCAAAAAGTACAGGTGGAAAATATCAACCGTGACGAAGTCAAGAAGCGCATCGCCGATATGGACGCTTTCCTGCGAGAACAGCCCACCACCATTACTGAATATGATGAATCCCTTGTCCGGCGGATGATTGAAAAAATCACCGTCTACGTGGATAAATTCACTGTGGAATTTAAGTCTGGAGTAACGGTGGATGTGAATGAATGAGCATAAAAACAAACGAGGCACTCTACGAAATTACAACGTAGGGTGCCTTGGTTTTTAAATGTAAGTGAACTCTCTTATTGACGATTCTATAGGTCTTGCATCGCTTACATTGAACAAAACTAAATTCTTCCCAATAATTTTTTGTGTTCTCGTACAAGGATAAATAATTCCCGTTACCCCGTTGTTTTCCAGGTACTTTGATAAAATATGAAATGACTTATATGCTTTTTCTTTCTTGTCCTCATCCTTTTCGTCTACTTTTTTATATATACAGCTACATACCATCTTTAAGTATTGCTTTGCATATGACTCTTCAATAATATTTTTATCTACTGGGTTTTTATCCATAAGGGCCAAAATATCTTTTTTCAATTTCTTTTTATTTTTATATTTCTCATATGCATTGGGGTTCGACAATAGCTCATCAATCATCTTCTTGACACTATCATTATAATAATCATCTACGATGCTTTTAATTTTGGATAAGGATACATCGTTATATGATAAATCTAAAATATTGCCTTCTTTTACTGGCTCAAAACGGCAAAAAGAATAGTTACATCCAATATTCGCCCTATATTCTTCTAAGCAGATATATTCATTTAATGATAGCTGATCTGTGTATTTTGCTTCTTTGTCACTAAATGATAAATATAGATACTGCTTTCCCGGAGGATTCCATCTGTTATTTGTTTTACTTGGCCAAGGAATAAAGCGATCTGCTTTATGTCCAACGCCTTCTACAACTCTACATAAAACATCACTGTCTTTTAACTTATAAAAAAATCTATCTTTATGTAAATTAATGCATTTTTTAAATATATCATCGAAAATTTCTAAAAATCCTTTGTAGCCATCATCCTTTTTATAAACATCCTCCCACTGTTGCTCGATCAAATATGCTGCACTTTCTAACTGAATGTCACTAATTAATTCTTGAAAATACTGTGCATCCAATGCACTATTATAGAAAATACTATATTTCCCCAAAATTTTAATGTATTCAATAACTGTATCAAGAGTAAAAAAAGCGTCAGTTCCTATAATATCGTTCATTGCTGCAAACACGCTGGTTATCTTGTTTAAAAAATATGCTAACTTTTGTGAATTCACTCCTGGTATCCAAATATCATTTCTGATACGTTTGCTAATATAGTTCATTTCATGAACATAATTCGTTGAGAGATTTTCTAATTTATTGAGTTCGATCAAGACTAGCATATCCATATCTGGCATATATTAACCTTGCTCCCTTCACTAGTAATAATAAGAAACAACGGATGGGTTATTATAATTACCAGGTAATGATCAAATTGTATGCAAACATCCAACCTGACCACACAACCCTGCCAAAATCAAAAAACATCTAAATCGACCACTCGCAAACCTATGTTATCTAAATCGACCACTGGTCAAGCACTGACATCTAAATCGCTCTGTCAGCTAAAATATCATGGCTCTGGACTTGTTCCCACGAAGCAATATTTTCACGATTTTAGTACATCGAATATTTTCTCTCAAACCTCAATAAGCCCAGTATTACTGGGCTTTCCAAACACCTACTCTTTTACCCTTGACATCAATACCACGCACTCAACATGCCTTGAGTGCGTAAAAAAGATGTCGCACCCCTCTGGTACCCCCTTGGCGGGGAGGTATATTTCAGAAACAGACGCCTGGATAGGCCCTTTTCCCCGTCGATTTAGCATCTGCTTTTACGTTACAATTTAGGTGAATTGTAAGCAATAAAACCCTCAAAAGTGTGTTCATCTCTTGAAGGCTTTATTCGGTACAATTTCTTGTCAGCATAAGCATTCTTAAACGCTACCGGCAGAGCAGGGAAGTATCACCGTTTTTTACTCTTGCTCGATTCCTTTTATATACTTAGATTTACTCGTATCATTTTCCTCGAAAACAATCTCCGTAATTTCTTCACATTCTTCACATTGTAAGAACAACTTTTTAACTATTCCATCTTCGGTTGTTTCGTCGTTGACTATCTTCAGCTTTTTACTTTTACATGACCTACATTTATATTGAGATATTGGATCAAAAACCTTTTGCCGAATATTCTCATAAACACCTACTAAAGATGTACAGAGAGTAACACACGTCGATATCTCATAAAAGGTCGCACTGATAGAATGTGTAATTTTACAAGCATAATCCCATGTCGCTTCTGTAAGTTTCTTAATGATGCTTCTATAGTCACTATTTTCAGAACCAGCTAAATAAAACTGGACAAACAATTCTGCTTTCCTTTTGAAATTAGATGCTTGTGGTTGTTCACCATCACCAGCCATATCTGCAGAATAAATAGAATTTCCCAATTCTATTAGAATCTCTCTGCATTGAACTCCTATTGACTGAAAATCTTCAATTTCAGCGGCAGAATCAATCAATGTGGCTACACTTTTTAACTTCCTGAATAATTGAGGAGCTATGTCATTATTTAAGGTAATAGCTTCAACAAATTCCTCTGGTTTATAATCAATCGAAGCATTCATTCTTTCCATTAAGCCCATGTGAAAGGAGTAAACTTCATCTGCCGAAAAATAGTAAGCTTCTTGTGGGTACAAATTCATGGGAACAGAGTCCCCTTCCACAACCCACCAGGCGCCATCCGAATCAGTTTTAACATTCCAAACTCGCACTTCTGTACCCAGATCATTAAAAGTATGTTCCGGTTTGGCACTTAAAACTTTACATTTATTTTGACTCTGCCATTCAACATATTGAGCAACTTCTTCAAAATTTCTTTCGGCCATCTCAATTGTATCCTCCTATATATCAACAGTATCAACAAATGCAGATAATACTTTAACATTTACGCTAAGCTATAAAACCTAGAGAAGTTTTTTGCTCGATACTTTTCGAACTGCGATTTTGCGTATTCTTTTGGTTCACCCGTTATAGGATCTTTTTTCTTTCCATTAAACCATATACTACGTTTCCCGGCATTTTTGCCGGTCTTATTTGTTACACATTCTTTTAAAAACTCTTCCGACGACATGATCCACATTTTCTCTAAGCGTTCCGAATAAAATATAAAGAAATAATTAGGTCTATACTCATGAGTCATTGCGGCAAATAATGCCGCATCGCCATCCGTAACATCCTTAGATCTTGCTTTGATCTGAACTTCTATAAAACTTCCGTCCTGTTTTCGAATAACGACATCAATTCCATCATCATCTACTAAAGGAACATAACAATCAATGCCTTCTTTCAGCATTAAACCTATTATGTAATACTCCATTCTTTTACCGAATCCCGCACTATGCCTGAATGAAATTGCCATACAACTCACCGCCTAACTATTCTAATCGCTCTCATCTTCTATTAGCTCAAATATATGTTTACTTTTACCTAAAAGCTCGTCATCCTTTTCTGTAAGAGGATCAAGCCAATCAGCCTTATCACGAGCCCATTTCAGCCATTTAGAGAGCATCTCCTTTTTTCCTTCGTCGGAAACGTCGTTTATTTGTCTTTCCATACAGTAAGCAAATCTTCTTATTTTTTCGGCTTTGTCCCAGTCCGAAGCGGCTTGCTCTAGAAGCTTTATCTCTTCTAATTCGCCCTTTCTCATCTGCTCAAGGCGCCGCTGTCTTTTGTGTTCTTCCCATTCTCTTTTTTCTTCTCGTTCCTTCAATTCGTCTAAAGCTAAATGCTTATTTGCAACAACAAACATATCATAAATAATTTTCCCTACCTGGGTTTCCAAGGGTTCGTTATCATTATCTTTATAATCCATATTGCAATGGCCACTATCAGTAAACCAACTCTTCGCAGACATGGATAACACCAAATATGTCTGGGCTTCAGAGCTATTTTGAGAGCCGCGTTTTTTTCTTAACTCTTCTTTTAGCTCAAAATAAAACGCTGAACGCATAATAACAAAATAGGCTCTGTCCTTGCCCTCTTCTATACTAACGCGAGTATATCCCTCCATCTCTTCAAGCGTACTCATAATTGCATCCAGAATTCTATACGCTTTGTTTATGCTAGATTCAGAAACATTTATCGGGAGGATGGGATTATTATCTCTGTATTTGCTTTTCACGTTAGCATAATAGCTTGAACTGAAATTAGCCTGTTTTAGCGCCTTGTCTCTCTTTTTTCTATAAATAACTTCTTCCTTATGCTCTGTAATTAAACGATGAGGACTTCTAAGCTGGCCTTTCACCTGAACTTGAGAACATATTTCCTTTATAAACTTCTTTGTCTCATCTTTTAGCAAACATAATTCTTCATCAGCCATTAACTCTGCATCAGTTAATCGTTCAATGTCGGTCCTATACTTTATAGCATAATTACGGACATGCTTCTTAAGTTCACCTGTTACTTTCGGCAAAGCTGTTTTTGGCACTTTTTGCCCTGCTTTAACTCTCGCCCAATAACCACTAGGTGGCAGCGGAATTCCGAGCCTTTTGCAATGCTTACGTAGCCCGTTATCGGACATTCCATACCTTTTCGCAACAGTAATTACAGGCTCAGACCATATCTCATTATATAATTCTTCTCTTTCATCTGCAGTTATATATTTAAAATCCACAAAACCACCTTCACTATAAGTGTCATCAACATATTTCAAATAATCGACGGCTTGTTTCAGCAATGCATGTCGATACTTCATTTCCCTTTATTGTAGCTAACTCATTAAGGCAATAAGTTAACTTTCGTTTGAGCTGATCAACCGTCTTTATATCTGAAATGAATGGAGCATCAGATTCTAATAATAATCGGTCGCCAGGAACTTTCTGTACTATCAACCGCCCATTTGGAGAATTAAGCATATACTCATTAACCGAGAAAAAGCAGCCAAGTTCTATGGCTCTATCGAGTTGTTTTAATGTTCCTGAATACCAATGCAAGATACAATTATTATGTTTTGTACAATCGTATCTTTCCAAAATATCCAGTACGTTTTTATCTGACCGGACGGAATGGATTGATATAATTTTCATTGGTGATCTTTGACACCACCCGATAATTTGTGAGAAAACATCAATCTGACTTTCTTTGGAGTGATAAAACTGCTTGTTGAAATCCAGGCCAATCTCACCAACAAATCTGGTTGTGCTTATATATTTTTCAATTAAAGCGAGTTCATTGATTCTTTCAAAGACAAGCTGCGGATGTAATCCCAAAGCAACTTGGACATTGGAGAAACCACTGAGCTTTTGCTTTTCAATCTCATACGCCTTTGGCGTTGTTGTCATTGCCAATAGATTGATTCGTTCTTCCAATGCTGATTTGCTGAATTCAACCATGGATTGCATCAAATCTACATGGCAATGCATATCATAAATATCCATAACCAGTCACCACACAATACAAGCTTTATTATGTCTGCCTCTCGCTTTCGGTACTTTTAATTATGAAATCATCAACCTCCAACAGCCCTCTCAGGTATACATCCGATAATTCCTGCAGATAAGCGCTATCTCCAGAAAGAGGACCGCTTTTGTGTATTAGAATTTTAGCCCGTTGCGGCTGTTCCTTGATTTTATTAATAGAAATTTGAAAAGAACGGAGTTGTACTCCTTTGCCTTTTTCATGGTTGGCAGCTATTTCTGAAACGTTGTCTATTAAGTAAGGGGTGCTGTCTCCTTCTTCCCTAAATGCCTTGTTCATTGCCGCTCTACGGATGATACATGGAACACAATACCCGCAATGCTGAGGAGCAGCACCGCTCCAACGAGCTTTCTGCGGGGAAGAACAGGAAATTGAATCTTGAATCACTTGCAATAGAAATTCCTTGTTCAAACACTCGTCAGCCATTTCTCCCTTTGTTCTATTCCAATATGGATTTTGAATGGAAAACTCGATTCCTAAGCCTCGTAGCACCTGATTCCACGAATCCAAGTAAAAGGGATGTGTTGTCCGTGTGCTGTGCGAGCCGATGCGCAGTTCATCCAACGGTACATTTAATGCTATCAAGCCATTTTCGGGAACTTCCAGGGTCGATACTCCCTTCATCCCACTCATGGCAAAGATACCAAGCGCTATGAATAGAAACGACCGGCTTCTCGTTGTGTTTTCATTCCCTCCGCCTGGAATCAGGTTTTTCTCAAAAACCATCCATAAGTCGAGATATAGCGGAGCAAGCTCGGTATATTTACCTTGGAAATGAGCTAGCAACTTGCTTTGGGCATTTTTTGTATGCGCGTCACCCGCATGGCTTATAAGAGCAGTTTTATGATGGTTTTCCAAGTGATTGATCGTCCCGATCAAACTATCCATTCCGCCTGAAAAAAGGGTAACCGCGTCAAATTCCGGCGGGGGAGTTTCATCTTTAGGTTTCTCCGAAAGTTCCTCGTCTCTTTTTCTGAACGATATTGTCCATCTGTCTCCCGTCAGGAAATTTAACATCCTTGTAAACAATCCTCCAAGAGGCGTCCATTTTTCAAGGTTATAAACAGGTATTTCAATAGCGATTTCTCTTGTCCAGCTGTCTTGTGAGTGGAGGCTTCGGGAAATCCGTGTATCGGCAAGATAGACTAAGCCCGCGAGGCTGAGAATATCGATTCCATCTTCGGTTGGATATATACCATTCTCCTTAAGCTTTTTCATGGCATGACTTATCCCATATTGAAGCGTGCCATCATCACTCCTGAAAGGTACGGTAACCGCTATGTAATCCGCTCTGTTCGCCGATGCGACTTCTTTGTGAACATAATCACCGACAAGAAGATACTTATTCATGCGCTATTCCTCCAGTCCTGATAAAATATCATAAGCTGTGCGATAGATTGAATCAACTATGGCTTTCGTTTGCGATGTATCTATGGAACGGATATCTACATTCAGCTTGGAAACCGAATCCGAAACCGCTCCCTTTATATAGTCCTTGAGTTGCCCCTGAAGGCTCTCAACTTGAGCGACATCATCGGGCAAGGCGAATAATTTGTTCCCGATGTCATTTACAAGCCTTTCCTCGATAACATTAGCCATATAGATTTCCGTAAAAGCGAGAAACTCGGGAGGGGTGAGAGATTCAATCGTCTTGTCCTCCCAATCAGGCAATGTGGAAAGCGCTTCGATATAAGAGTTTCTGGCAATTCCTTCATCAGTGCTCCCGCCGTCCGGACAAACAAAGTCCATTATACGGAGCAAAACATCAGACGCGCTTTTTCCGATAATATCCCCAAGCTTATAATCTCTGCTCGTTTCCGCTACGCCGCGATTAACGAAACTGCTGAACACGGAAACTAAGCGGGCAGTACTGTTTCGTGCAGAACCCAACCGAGTAGTCGCGTTTTGAGATCCCCCCAATGAGTGCCGCACGTAATTAGACGTAGCTCGATGTAAACTTCCGCCTCCACTGCCACCACTATTTACATATCGTGTAAAATTACTGCGAGGAGCTGAAAAGCGTTTTGGGTCGGCCGGTTGAGGTTGTGCCGGTTGGGGCTGCTCTGGTTGAGGTTGTCCTGGCCCTGGTTGTAATGGCTGTTGATCACCATCATTATCACCCAACCAGGAAGGTACCAGCGGCGTATTACCGTTTTGCCCACGGTTACTTGTTGATGTTCCCATTTTTCACCCCTCACTTCCGCGTATTATTCAAAGCCGCTTTCACCAAGCCATTACCCTCTTTTGAAAGGCTTTCATAATATTTACCTAAACGTGATTTCGGATTTTCAGTGGTTACGCATTTATCCCATCCGCTGCAAATCCAAACTCCGACTCTCTTACAATCAAACGTTTCAATTAACGCAATTAAGGATGGCTCTAAATCGCTATGCTGTGAAACAAGCGCCTTAATGCCTTCAATACCTTTCGGCATCATAGTAATATCGCCATTCTTAAGTATCTTTGATGATAGAACCTCAAAGACTTTCCTGGCATCTGCGTGAGACAATGCTTTAATCTCGTCATTGGCACTAGCTATATTCATTGAGCCACCCATGAGCTTACTGATGAGAATCCGTAGCTGATCAGACTTAACTTGATCAAAGAAAAAGTCTTCTTTTTCTTTACTGGCGAAAAAGTATGGACGTAAATCAATTTCGCCCAATAGGGGTTCACTGGATGCCCACGCGGTAAAATCCGCATTATTTTCCCATGGTTCTAAGTCTTTGTTTTTTTCAGGCTTAGGGACCACAGCCAGGGTTTTCGTTTTTTCTGACTTTGGTTTGTCCGTATCCTCAGCCGATGTTTCTGCTTCTTTAGTAGGTTCCAGGAGCAGTATTTCAAAGGTGTGAAGCAAATCACATTTTCCGTTATCATCTGTTAAAGCGGCTATTTTTTTATATTCGTCTACGAAGAAATATTCTGCGAGCATCATTTTAGCCAAAATGGGGATTTGAATGGAATCTCCAAAACCTCTTGCTTCAGCAATTCTATCCCGCAACAGCAACATGTTGATAAAACGCTTGATTTTTCGCGGATTACCTTGGGTGTTCTTCGCCAATATATCCGCTATCTGGTTCGATACGGTTATTTCATTCGATATAGAAGAATATGTTTCGCCGAGAGCTTCTTTAAGCTGTTCAATTGTGAAGCCTAAATTCTCCCACGGCTTCTTCATTTTATCAATCGCGACCGTCAATAGCTTATTAAACTCAACGCCATCCTCTTTTAAACATGACCCTATCAGCAGTAGAGTTATGTACATTCCAGATTCAATTTCGCCTAACGCGGGAATGCGAAACGGCACTTGAATTAATTTTTCTAAATAACGCTTAGAGTATTCAAACCCTGTCCGGATGTCACCGTCATCGGGCAGATCAGGGAAGTGATTGCGTACTGCGTACTCAATCATAGCTTCATCTGCGGCTATAACGAAGGCTGTGGACTTAGAGAACATAAATAGGCGAACAGCCTCCAACGTCTCGATTGTGACCTTGGGCAGACATCTGTCTAAATCATCTATGAGCACGACAAGTTTTTTAACCTTTGATTCTTGCAAAAGTTCTTCAAAAGACTTTTGAAATTCTGAGAATTCCTTTGCCAGAGAATTATCTTCAAACACTTTGGCGTCTGTGAGATATTGGCCCACACTTTCAATGGCGGTCGTCACTTTTTCTTTATCGGTTACTGAACCTTTCAGATTATCCATCAAGTTGCTTAATAATCCAATGGGAGGAATACCAGTAGCAGCAGAAAAAGCTACGCTACCTGCAGCTTTTGCCACGCTGAGCCAATTGATGTTCTTCCAGAGTTTTTTCAATATGATCTTTGCCTCTGCGGATGGTTTTCGCTTTTCCGTTAATTCGGAAACAATCGCGCTCATCAAGGCGATTTTAGCGTCTTCGAAACCTTGATGTTTCCAACCGTTGAAGCGTATGCACTCGATTCCACCTTTTTGCGCTGAAAGCTCATCCTCAACCATCGCTAAGATGCTCGATTTCCCGGCACCCCAATCCCCGTGAACCCCAATAGAGATAGGACGGTCGTCACACTCTTTAATGAGTTCAGCAACTGTCTTCGCGATGGCGCGATTATTCAGCATGTCAATTTTGGTTTCATTATCCGATAGAATCATACCGATACCCCCGAGTGCCGTTTAAATCTCTTTGAATAATAATTAAAATCAATATCGCACTTTCAGTAGAATTTTCTATATTATACCATATTCAAGGGTAAATTTGTAGAAAATTCTGTGTATATAGACTCAGAAAGCAGAATATATAGCAAAAAACAAGCCTTTCGGCTCGTTTCTTCAATCTGGCTCAATGATAATCGGCTCGGAAACATCTTCTCCGGCTACAACGATAGGAGCAACTTCTGACAAATACTTTCTGAGCTTTTTCGCCATAGGCTTGAAAGTAGCCAATGTAAGCAGACCAGACGTTGCAGCACCGATGCCGGGAATGATTTTAGAAACTCCTTTTCCAAACACATCCTTTGTCATTTTGACACCGAGATACCCCGCCACTTTTTTGACTATTGGGTAAATCGCGCCTTTGGTTAGTGGCTTTGCCGCTATTTTTGCTCCTATTTTTGGCGCGGCGTTCGCCGCTATCTTATTCAGTGCTGCATTAGCCATTTGAACGCCCGACATCACACCGATGAATAATGTCAACGTTTGCTCCGTACCGTCATCCATACCGTTTTCGCTAAACAGCTCGTCCCAACCGTAGAGGTATGCCAGTTTTTGGGCAATCCGTAGGACATGAGCGTAAAACTGTGCCAAATCAGCGGGTATCGTAGCGGCTATAGCCGCTCCTCCGGGAAGACCCGCTGCTGCTGAAATTGCGGTGACTTTCGTAGTTTCAAAGTCTATGCTACCTTTAGCGAGTTTTCGATTATGTCCTGCGATACGCCAGCTGCTATTGGTCCCCTTTCAACAGCCGTATCAACCATTTCAGGGGAAACACGCCCTGAAAGCTGTTTGCGGAGGAATTCTGCTCTGTCGATTCTAACAAGCGGCGCTTTTGCCGCCGCGTTTAGCACGCTTTCAAAGGAAAATTGTAGTTTTTCGCTCATATCAACCCTCTCTTATTTTCTCTCCGAGTGTCGGAATTATCATTTCTAACATAGGCTGTGTAATTTCTGCGAGTTCTCATTAAGACTGACTGAATCCCCGCAGGCCTTCGTAGTGCATTAAAACAACAGGGGAGTCTGTTTTCTTCTTTTTTGAAAAAAGCAGTTCAACCATCCTTTCTCTATCATAGTTATCCCTCTTGTTGAACTGCATCCTTACTTCGGTTTATCTTTTCACGTAGGTTTTAATGAGATCAACCATCACCTGTTCGACCTCAAATTGTTTCGCAATAGCCTCACTCGCATCGTTACCCTCAATCAAGGTTTGAACTATTTTCAGTACCTTACCAATAGTAATGTTCTTCTTGAACTTGGAATTATCGAGCAATGCATTTACGCCATTTTCGTCTAAGACAAGCTGTCGCTGCTTTTTTTGCGGAACAACATTATGGGAGGTAATCTCTTGCACAGGCAGAGTTGTCTGAACCTGAACCGGCGGTTTAGATTCAGAGCGAGGCTGTGCATCCATATCATACAATGAAGGCTGCTGAGGCAACGGCAACCGACTATCTTTGCGTTTAGGCTGATTATCGAGCTTTTGCATATCTTTCGTGTATAAGGTCTGTCCCAGCGCGGATTTCCATTTTGTAATGGTTACAATAGCGTATTTACCGTTCGGAACAGTTGCCGTGCCGATTTTACGCATACGACCGATTGCGGTATTTATCCAATCGGATTCATGAGTCTTTGCCTCTGTCACATCGGCTTTTTCAGCATATTTACTGTTATTAGCGAGTAAGAGATCAGTAAGCCGGATAAGGCAATCGTAGTCCTGGACCACTTTCCACTCGATCGGAATCCAATTCATGCCACAAAGCATACCCAATAAACCGCCAGTAATGGAGGCAATGGTATCTGTATCTGTTCCGAACGAAAAGGCGGGAACCTTTATACCGAGCGTAGGATTGGTTGCATACCTTGAAGCCAGATAAATTGCGGCCAAGATAGCTACATCACCAGCGCCGTTTGCAGTCGAGAAGCATTCTAACTGAGTCAATACTTTTGTATCGTCCAGCATTAGGCCCTTCTTGAGTGAATCCTTGATGAACACGAGTTGCTTCACCATACGGGAGCGAGTATTCTCCCATTCCGTTGCGTACTCATAGTCGCGATGCTGGCTTGCAACATTAAGCCAGTTTCCAAAGGCATCATAACTAAGGTATGCCCCCCAAATTTCCTTTCCTTCTATCACTGCGGTCACAAGTTCGCCGTATTCTAATACAGCATCTTTCCTTAGAAGATAGTCCAGCGCATATGCGTAGCAGGTGGTGCCCAAAATTGCCCGCGGATGACCATGGGTGATAATGGCGTTTTTTATAACATCAAGCAACACACCCTTGATATCAGACGTTTGTGACGATGCTATGACGTGAGGTAAAATACGCATGACAGCACCGTTGCCGCCCGCGTTAAAGTAGTCCTTTGTATAGCTGGACTGCCACAGCAGCGAACCTTCTTTGCAGGATTTTGCCGCCTTTAATAAGGCCCCGCCGCCACCGCGCTCGTAATTAAGCCAGAAAGGGAGTTCTTTTTCAGCGAAAAATTTCTCCCAGTTGCCCGTGATAATGCTTCTTGCTACAGATAAGGTTATCTGGGTGTCGTCGCTGTATTCACCAGGGAGAATCTTCTCGTCATGATAGCATGGCTTGTTATTGCGACGAGTCCACTCAACAAAATAGTCGTTGACTTTGGAGTTCTTTATTTTGTTTTTTGAGCGTGGCTCGTTAGGCCAACCTAAAGCATCACCAATGGCGGTGGCCAGCATTGCTCCTTTGCATTTTTCTATATGGGTTGGTATCGCCGTAGACATAACTTACACCTCCTCTGACCAGCCGCACTGGGTCTCGATTGGTCGACGACCATTCTTAATCATACTGCTCCAATTCGGCGTCACTACATCTGGAGCAACATAAAGCGGTATTTGTTCCATGCCGTACATTTTCAGCATCCCATAAATCCGCTTCGCAACCTCCTCATTCCCAACGGCCATGCCGATAATGTACTCTCGTGGAATACTGTCCCTAATCAAGATTTCCGCTTGCCCGTCTGTCGGGCAGGAAGCGAGCATTTGTGGAGACCTCGGGTATGCAAATGTAGAGACAGAAGTTGCAAAGATTGAATCGATATTTTCCATCCTGTCATCTATATGGGTTCCATATGATTTGCTCGCATTGCAAGGGCAGAATTTCGCGTTTTTATATTTTAGTATGCTCAAATCGACATACAGAACAACCCAATCTTTGAAGATCTTATCGGGGTTGTTCTGCATAGCCTTTTTCAAGAACCACGAGTTTGGGTACTGAACAGAGCAGCACACATAATCCAATTCGCCGTCGTACCGAGCCGTGTCGGTGACGTTTTTCGTATCTTGGCGTATCGAGCTGCTCGCCAGAATGCCATCCGCCGAAGGAATAATGTGCGTCAGGCTCTGGAACTTCGTAAAGTGGCATAAGCGTGTCACACCACGAGCCGTCAAAATTTCGTATGCGCTCATTCCACTTCCTCCTCATCGTGAAAATCATAGCTATCTGAATCCTCAGGAAACAGCGGAGACAACGTGCCGCTATATGTCATGTATAGCCCGTATTTCGAGCGGGTTGTCGCAACGTAAAGCAGCTTTATCTCATCGACATATGCATCCTCTTCAGATACGGCATTCGCAACTGTGTCGGGGTCTGGGAGTTTATCGTCCGTCAAAAACGGGACAAACACGTTTTCGAACTCCAGTCCTTTTGCGGCGTGGAAGGTCGTGAGATAAACCGTCTTTATATGGGCATATCCGGGAGTGTCCTTATCGATTTCCGTTGCGTCGCATCCTTTGTTCTTCAACACTCGCAAAAAAGAATCAATGTCAGCCCTGGTCCTGCAAACAATCACCGTAGACGAGGTTTTTCCTGTGGATATAGCTCGCTCAGCTACCCAAGCCATCTCTCGCGGCTTGTTTGAGAATTTCACGAGTATGGGCTTAGGTCCTTCGGCAATCTGGGCAGTAGCTTCGACCATATCGCCGTCTTGCCGCCAGTATTCACTTTCGGTTATGTCTTTAGCAAAAGCCGTAATGGTGGCGGGGTTGCGGTAATTCACATCGAACCGCCAGATCTTATCAGCGTTAATTCCAGAGTCACGCCAAGATAGACGGCTGCCGTAAATCTGCTGCGCTACATCCCCGAAGAAGGTAAACGACCCGCCGTCGGCCACAGCGTCTACCAACGACTTAATCATCATTGGGGAGAAATCCTGCCCCTCGTCCACGATGATGTGGGTATATCTGCGTTCGTTTTCGTCATCTTGCAGTTCGCTGTAGACATAAAAAGCCAAATCGTCCCAGTCATATTTCCGACTAGCTGCCTCGCGCAGTTCTATGTATTTTTTATATACTGCAAAAATCCATTTGCGGTTTTCTCGCTTAATATTAGCGGCTGCACGACCGATACGTTCTGCTTCATTGTATGTGGCAAGATCGGTAAACCCGAATTTCTCGATGAAGGTTATCTCGTCAATAAAGAACCCCTTAGAGCGCCTTAACGTGGATTCGGCAGGGTGCTCCCTTTTTAATACATCTACGGCTTGCTCTATGTAATAAGCCTTTTCGTCCGGGCTCAGAATTCCGTTCCAGCGAGGCATCTTCCCTCTGCTGTTCAAATAGCCCCTGGCAAACTTGTGATAGTTCTCGACAACAAGTTTTGCTGACCGAGATTTACTTATACCACGCATATATTCGACTAACGCGCCGTTGAATGTAACGAGTAACACCCTGCCGCTTTCGGGTATGTTGGCGAGGTGATGAGCGCGAAGCAAAGCAATGGTAGTCTTGCCGCTACCGGCAGTACCAAGCACAACGATGTGGCCTTTGGCGGGCAGAGCCATGACCTCTTCCTGTTTTCCCTTTGGTGTAATCCCATGCATACTTTATCCCCCTCGAACTGTCCTATTCCATGTAATCGAAGCGTCTGCTCGTTCAGCGTAACCTTGACTTCTCTCCACTTCGGCATATATTTGTCCATCAGCGAAACAAACCGCTCATGGTGTTGGTATTTGTTTATAGTGCCTATTTATGTAAGTAAGTAAATCATTCTTATATTTTATATCTGTATTTGCTAAATCATCCTTCCAAAACTCATAATACTTTACTGATTCTGGTGAAACTAAAAATGGTATTTCCATTCTGATTAATGTATTTGGAAAATTCTCATAAGAATCATAATCTTCGTCATAGTCAATAGCAAACAAACCCCAACAATTATTTATAAAGGGATCTATTACTTCAAAAACAAACTTAAGTGTAGTATTTGAAGCATCTATATTACGTGGTATTGGTGAAAAATGTTGTATTCCATTTCTTAGTCTACCAAAATCTTCAAAACTTCTTTGGTTCGGAATTTTAATTCCTGTTGTAGCCCAAAGCCTTGTAGGCAAGTCACTCCACTGAGCGGTTTTTCCTTTTTCGAATAAACACTGTATTGTGAGTGGAATACCTTCATCTTTAGGTAGCTTTGGAAATTCCTCGAAAATAAGTAGTGGGTGTTCCTGTGCTATTCTTGCTTTGATAATTATTTCTGCTGCGTGTGCGGCTTGTAAAATTGATAATTCTGACCATCGTGAATTTTCAGGATCATAGTACGCAGCATGCCGATTTGCATGTGCCAAAGCAGCTAATCCAAGATCTCGCATATGTTCCCATATTCCTTCTAATTCTCGATTCATTCATCGACCTCCAATGATGTTTAAAATATCATTATTGTGCAACCATTTCATTAACTGTCCGCTCAACAGTCTGACTGATCATAACTTTCCATTCCGGAGCCTCACAGTCTGATCGGTATTGCTCACAATCATTCATTAAATTAATAACTGCTTCTGGCGCGACGTTGTTTGTAGTAAACAACGCCTTAAAAAACATATTGAATTGAGAAATAGTTATGGGGATAATATGCAGTTGCATTCTCTCATCGCTTCGTGAATACCACACGCCAATTCTGAATGTTTCTGCGGTGTTGGAATCTATATTGTTGGCAATAAACAAGCCATACACGGGCTTCCCATTAGCTTCGGCATACTGGTTCACAAGATCAGCCACATGACGACGGACGGGTTCTCCTTCGGCAGCCTCCTGTCTAGAGCTCTCGGTCAAAGTAACTTCGATAACAATAACGAAATCACGAAATTCCATAATTAAGTCTGGGCCGTTGCCAGGTGCGGTACCCACTGGTAAAAAGTCCTGATCAATCCTAAAACGCCTTGCTTCATATGGCTTATTCTCCAAACTGTCAATAGCCAAGAATGCGCGCCATAAAGTCCACTCTAGATATGCTGGAGTCTCGCTTCGAGGAATAATGATCTCGGTTTCCTCATCAATACGGCGACGATCTCTACGCGAAGCAATGAGATCAATGTATGTAGCAATTTCTTCCCATTGACCCGCTTGCTCGCTTGCGTAAATTTCTTCTTTTTTCTTAAAAATAATATCTTCAACTTCGTGCCGGATGATGGCGATGTCAGCCGGCGTATTAACTGGTCGATCACCAAGTACAAACGGAATACCCATCTGTGATAACTGTGCAAGAAGATCGTGTAGAACGTCCAACGCCGCATCCTGTGTGTCTGTAGGAAGCGCCGCGCCATTGCACAGCGTAGTATACCTATCAAGTTCAGTTGCCGGAGCAGAAGCATCTCTTGCCATCAACTCTGAAAACAGACGTTTTTCTGGTACTAAAGCAATACCGCGTCCTCTATTTTGGACAAGACCCGTAGCTTTCAAGTATCTGAAATTCGCGTCAGCATAATCACGGAAGGTTGATGCTTTTAGACCAAAAGCAATACCTGCCTCTTCGTATTTGGCTGAATCGAAACGTCGTTTCGATTCAGCGGCGTTGCGTTCATCTCTTAACGCGATTATGCGTTCAGCTACAGCCACAATGTTATCTGCGCTGCTGGTAGTCTGAACATGAAGAGCCATCTCTATAAAGCTAACAGTAGCCACACCAGTTTGCCGTTCCACTTCGAGAAGAACTGCCAATGTGTGCCGGAGCGGTGAAAACCATGTAGATTGCCCATCCGTATTTGGGATTTCTATATATTGAGCAGCTAGAGCACGCAAAAAGCACTCTTGCATGGCAGGCACGGTTTCCGAGCGGATAAGTCGCCATCCATTGGGAGTGATGGTATCCATGGCACCAACGTCTTCCTGACGAATTGTAGCAGAACTCGGAATCTCCGGGTACAGAAATCCCAACTTGCCAAGAGCTGATCGCCATTTCCGTCCTACGCTGTTTGTTTCGTCTGTTCCAAGCGAAACAATGCCATGCTGTCCCAGCAATTGACGAAAAGCGCGGTCACCTTCTTGACCACGCATGTTGCCTTGTAGGTAAGACGTAGAAAGCGCAACTAAACCGTCACGTAGGCGGAATGCACTTCTGACGGATGTGTTACCTATATACCAAAGTGTCATATCTACGCCTCCTTAATATCCTACAAAAAGGTATTCTTGGACTTGGTTTTTGTTGTTTCCTACTTTGTTACCCTGATTACCGAAAGAGTACCGGTAGTCCACTGGAATAACTTCAACGTGTCCCTTGTGCTTTGAGAGAATGGAAACCATCTCATCAAGTGTTGGCAAACTGTTTGACGAATAGGAAACAATGATTATACTACTTGCATACTTTTTGAAAAGTAGATCAAAAGCATCTGCGGCACCTTTTCTCGTGGAGAAGGGTGTAGGATAAGACTTAAACTTTTTTGTTTGCGTATGCTGCTGTATCTCAACGCCTTCCCAATTGCGAGCGAGGCCCTCAACAAAATGGTAACGGCGTACATACTCATTATCGGAATATGGGGAATAATATGGAGGATCAATGTATACCATATCCGGCATTTCAATTCGTAACTGCATGGCATCACTGTTTTTTGCTTTGTTAGCTTTCCCATTATTAAAAACAGAACTATTTACAGCAGTTACCGCATCCATGAACTGCTCTTCAAACGATTTTTTAAGATCTTTTCTTCCATCGTCATAGCGTTCCCCAGTGTAAGTAAAAATGCCTCGAGCGCGCTTCTTAATACACGCGCGGATTAATGCAGACATACCTATTGCGCGTTTATAGGGGTCTCGGATAGCTGCTATATTTGCACGTAACGTGTCAATAACTTCGTTATCATGATCAGAAAAATATAATCCGGCAAAAGTAGTGTAAACGAAATGATCAGACGCTTGTGATTCTATCAGAAGTTTTTGCGCTTCATTCCGTGGAAGGATAACCGAATTGTTCTCAATCATGGCTTTTGCATAGGTTGCAGACATAGCCATGTAATCATTGCTAATAACTGTTTTGCCTTGAGCTTTAAACATATATCCCACAATACCAGATCCCGCAAATAGGTCAACAACGCTATCAAATTTGAATTGGGAGGCAATATCCCATATCTGTAATAGTAATTTACTCTTAGAACCCATATAGCGAGTAGACGGATATTTATCAACCTGTGCAGGTAAAGGTGCAGGCACAATTGATAAAGCAATACTCCTTTTCGGAGGAATTGTAATGATAACATCTTCACCTTTACGACTGTTGCCATTGCATGAGATATAGCGCTTGGTTTGCACAACATCAATATTAAAGGTACTATAAAGCTCATGCACTAATGGGTGGTTGGAATTTGTAAGAATTACATAGCAGCCCAACTCATGAAGCCGCTGTACCTCATTTGCAAGTTCTACGTGATCTTCCTCATAGAATTGCTCCTTTGTGTATCGTTTGAAATCCGAGTACTCTGATACAGGAAGATACGGCGGGTCAAGAAACACAAAGTCGCCCGGCTGTGCATAATCTTTTAAAATCTGAAGATAATCCGCGCACACAATTGTAGCTCTTTGCAGAACAGCAGATGCCGCATATAAAGCTTCAGCATCACAAATTTTTGGGTTCTTATATCGTCCGAAAGGCGCATTAAACTGCCCCTTTTTATTTACTCTGTATAAACCATTAAAGCATGTTTTATTAAGAAAAATTGTCCTAGCTGCGGCTTCTGATGGTGAAAGTTCATGCCATTCAAGTGATCTGACGGCATAAAACATTTCTTCTGTATTACTGTAAGTTTGAAGGTATGTAATAACATCTTCAACATGCTCTGCCACTTGCCTGTACATATTGATTAATTCAGGATTGCTATCTGCGATAATACTATTGGAAGGATTAAGTGCAAAGAATAGCGCTCCTCCGCCAAAAAACGGCTCTATATATCGACCATACGAAGTCGGTATTTTAGGTAAAATATCATTGAGCATTTGTGTTTTGCCGCCCGCCCATTTAAGTAAAGGACGTGCCAGAATGCTCGATTGGTGCTGTTCAGCTTTGTTGCGTATTGAATTTGGCACTGTATACAGCCCCCTTTCTTTTGCAGTTATTATTTATCAGACGTATTTGAATCGTTTATGATCTCCATAATATCACTAATGTCACAACTCAAAGCAGAACAAATCCGAACAAGTACATCCGTTGTCACATTTTCGTTCTTCCCAAGTTTGGCCATTGACGCATGACTTATGCCAGCTTTATAACAGAGGTCTTTCTTTTTCATTTCGCGATCAATTAAGAGCTTCCATAGTTTTTTGTAGCTCACAGACAAAACAATCACCTCGCTGTCAGGCTTATCTTTCCATAAATTATATCGTAATAATTCCGCGATTACAATATTCAATTCAGCGAAAGCATAGAAAAATACACATATAGCTTAATAGAACTCTTGTTCTCCATCTCATTAATCGTTAGTAAGTGATAAATAAAAACTGCCAAGACTAAAATCCTCAGCCCTCTGAGGATTTTAGTCTTAACAGTTGCTATCTTAAGGCAGGAACAACTTTCAAGCTGTCCCTGCCATGTGTTAATCAAAGTATGAAACTCGCTGATTCATCACGATTCCGGAATTGAATTGGATCTCTATCAGATCATCCTTGACGGCCTTGATGCTCTGCAGGAGCCTCCTGACCAGGTCGTTGTCAAAATCCCTGACCTCACAGGTGGTTTTCTTGATGCAGGCGTCCATAGCGTCGAGCCTCTGCTGAAAATTTTCAGCCATTTTCTGCTCCCGCACCCGCTCCAGCTTTTTTTGTTTCAGATCGTTTATCTGCTCGGAGATCCCTTTGTACCGCTCGTCGAAATCCTCCGTGACAACACCTTGCTTGGCGTTTTCCTCTATCAAAGCCAGCATCTCACCCTGCAGCTTTTCTATCTGCCCGTCATATTCGGTGGAGATGTTCCTGGTGGAGTAGCTGCCGATGACCCTAATGACATTCTCTCTGAAGGCACCGACAAACTCGCCACGATTTTCCACGACGCTGTTGATGGCGGTCATTATGGCTTCATGTAGGACATTTTCTTTAAACGTAGGGGAGTGCTTGCAGTTCTTTGTCCCGTTCTTCAGACGGTTCTCGCACCGCCACACCGCGCTTTTCTGTCCGTATTTCGACCATACCTGTCTGCGGTAGGGTTGACCGCATTCCTTGCATACCATAATGTCTGATAAAGCAAATTTGGAGCTGTACTTGCTTTTTTTCTTTTCCTGTTCCTGCTTTGCCCTGCGGGCTGCCGCCGTCTTACTCAGGCTTGCCCTCCTCGCTTTTTCTTCCTGTACCTGATAAAAAAGCTCCTTGGGGATAATGGCTTCGTGGTCATCCTCTATGTAATACTGGGGGACGATACCATCGTTCTTAACTCGCTTTTTGGTAAGGAAGTCGATGGTATAAGTTTTCTGCTGAAGAACGTCGCCCATGTATTTTTCATTGCTTAGCATCTTGTTGATGGTACTGTCCCACCACTTAGTCCCGCCGGTAACAGTGGTAATGCCTTCCGCCTCTAATAGCTTGGCAATCTGTATAACACTGCTCCCTTCGAGGTAAAGCCGGAAAATCCGTCTGACCAGCTCCGCTTCCTCCGGCACGATAATCAGCTCACCGTTCTTATCCTTGGTATAGCCTAAAAACTTATTGTGGTTGACCGAGACGATACCGTTCTCAAACCGTCTGACAAGACCCCACCGGGTGTTTTCGCTGAGGTTCCGGCTTTCTTCCTGCGCCTGACTGCTCAGGATGGTTATTAAAAGCTCGCCGGTACCCTCCAGCGTATTCACGCCCTCCTTCTCGAAGAAGACGGCGACATTCTTTTCCTTAAGCTTTCGGATATTCTGGAGGCTGTCCACCGTGTTTCTGGCGAATCGGCTGACCGACTTGGTAATGACCATGTCGATTTTTCCGGCCATGCAGTCCTCAATCATGGCGTTGAAGTCATCCCTTTTTTTGGTGTTGGTAGCGCTTTTGCCGTCATCCGCATAGATTCCGGCAAGCTTCCAGTTGGGATTGCTTTTGATTTTTTCGGTGTAGTAGGAAACCTGGGCTTCGTAGCTGGTTTCCTGCTGCTCCAGCGTGGTGCTGACTCGGCAGTATGCCGCCACTCGCAGGGCTTTAAACTGAGGCTTTATACTCCTGTCATACTCCGGCTTGGAGGGTATCATGGATATGCTTTTCTTTTTAGCTGTCGCTGTCTGCATTGTGCTTTCTCCTTCCTTGGTTTAGTATCCGGCTTCCATGGTCAGGCCGTTTATAAATTCAAACGCCAGCCTATGGTCGGTATGGACCGTGATTTGCCTGACCACCGCCAGAAACAGTTCCTCATCAAATTCCGTGAGAGGCTCCCGGTTTGTGAATGCCTGTTTCATTTTCTCCGCGTTATGGTCGGCGTCATCGATCCTCGCCGTTTTATATAGGGCTTTTGCCCTGTTAAAAATAAGAGTCGGAAGTTCTTTGGACGAATACCGTCCTTCTGCTTCCAGCTCTTTAATTCTCTGATCCAACTTTTGAAACTCGTGGTTATTGGGGATTGGCTCTTTCGGGGGCCTCCGGTCGAGGATTTGCAGTCGCGCCAGAATTCGGTTGGCTGCTTCAAGGACGGCTTTTTCGATTTGCTCGTCTGTCAGGAAGGCACATTTACAGCATACTCGGTTCTTGTAAATATACCGTTTGCATTTCCAGAAGGACTTCTCCGACGCCTTGCCGCAATGCTCGATGTATTTGCGGTATACCTCACCGCATTCTCCGCACCGGAGCCTGCCGGTGAATGGGTGCTGATGTTTAGCGCTGTTGGGCTGAAGGCTTCGCCCCAACTGTTCACAGCGCTCCTGACGGCGTTTCTGCACCTGCTCGAATACCTCTGCGTCAATCATCCCTGGGTAGAATTCATCTCCAAGGTATTTGACATTCTCCAGTATCTTACCGATGGAGCCATGATTCCAGGAGGCTTTGTTGTTGGCATTCGGGAAGCCCATTTGGGTTAGTTGCTTTGCGAGGACAAAGGTGGAGGTGCCGGACTGGTAGTCTGAAAATATCCTTTTCACAATATCCGCTTTTGCCTCGTCAAGCTGTATTTTGCCATCCACCAGCTTATATCCGATGGGCATATGCCTTTGCATCATCTTTTATTTCCTCCTTCCTGCAGGGTTCGGATAGCTCCAGCAGGTTTATGAGCCGGAATGTGATTTGTCCGTTTTTCTGTACGATGACTTTGTCTATCGCCTGTAAAAATAAATCCTCACGGTATTCTTCAATAACGTGAGGATTGTTTCTGATTAGCTCCATTAGCTGTTCTGTTCCGGCTATCTCTCGGTCGAAGCCGTTATTGTCCAGCAACTGGCTTCGTTTCTTTTTTGCGGCGGCAAGCTCTATAGCCAGGGTGTTTTGCCGCTCTATAAAAACTGCATGGTCGATATACCCCTTCGATACCAGTCTGCTGAGTATATGACCCTGCTCTGTCAGCTCCATAATCCGGTTACTGCATTCCCCGATTTCCTGTTCCTGCTGTTCGTCTATCCGAAGCTTTTTGAGCAGCTCCAGAAGGGGAGTGAGGATTTCGGTATAATTACTTACGAGCTTGTTCCACATCAAAGTGAAAGTCCATTGAACGTCATCCTCTCGGACTGCCTTTTGGTTGCATTTGGTGCTGTCGAAAATGTGCTGACGGCAGCACCATTGGATTTTCTCATATGGCTTGCCGATGTAAATTTTCTGCCTCCGGAACAGACTGCCGCATTCACCGCAGAGGATTTTACTACTGAAGGCATACCGGCTTTGGTATTTCTCCAAATCGTCCACCCCCATCTGTTTTCTGCGGTATTCAAAGATTTCTTTTACTGCCTCCGCCTGTTCGTATGAGATAATGGCTTCATGGTTGTCCTCAATCAGATATTGGGGAAGCTGGCCTTTGTTTCTCTGCCTCTTAAAGGGCAGCACTTCTGTGGTTATGGTTTTCTGATGAAGCAGCCTGCCAGTATAAATGGGATTTAGGAGCATTTCCTTTATCACACCGTCATTCCATTTCTCAGCCGAGCGTATCGTGGGGAGTCCTTCCTCTGATAAATCCTTGGCGATGGCATATGTACCTTTGCCGTTCAGGTATTCACGGAAGATGCGGCGAACCACTTCGGCTTCTTCCTCCTGTATGACCAGTTCTCCGGTTTCATCCTTG
Organism: Lutispora sp. QWL-02; assembly: GCF_058315355.1. NCBI lineage: Bacteria > Bacillati > Bacillota > Clostridia > Lutisporales > Lutisporaceae > Lutispora > Lutispora sp. QWL-02. Next base: position 2,114,131 of record NZ_CM177762.1, on the reverse strand, counting down.
GTATAGCCGTATGCGGGAGTGCCGAGGATGAAGGTTCCATCCTGAAAGCGCTTTACTGCCGCCCATTTGTTGTTGGTGGAGACGCTTTCCGCTTCTCCCTGTGCCAGAGAGCTTAAGATGGTCAGCATCTGTTCGCTTTTCTCCGACAGGCTGTTGATGCTTTCCTTCTCGAAAAAAACAGCGACGCCAAGCTCCTTTAATCTCCGGATTGCCTGAATGCTGTCTACTGTGTTTCTTGCGAAGCGGGTCACGGATTTCGTGATGATCATATCGATTTTGCCATCTTCGCAGTCCTTCATCATCCGCAGGAAGTCATCTCTTTTTTGGAGCTTCGTCCCGCTTCGGGCTTCGTCGGCATAAATACCTGCGAACTGCCACTCCTCGTGATTTTCAATCAGGCTTTTATAATATGCCAGTTGTACAGAAAAAGAATTCTGCTGTTCACGGGAGTCGGTGCTTACCCGACAGTAGGCGCAAACCCGCTTCTGGGGCTGCAGCTGTTTTGCAATCTGTTGCTTAACAGGATCGATTCTTACTATTTTCTTTGCCATGGTATTTCTCCTTTCTCGTGTATTTGGCCTCCTGTTAGCAACACACAATACCACAGAAAAAATCATATATCCAGGTGTTTTTACGCATATACCTTAGAAAGTTCGGGCGTGAAGGTTTCTCTGTTCAATTCGTCTATTTTCTTGTACTCAGTGGGGGAGATAAGGCCGTTACGGAGCATTATATCCAACAGCTTTAACGCCACCTTGTATTTCACCTCATTGGCTGACTGATCCTTTGACATCGCGCACCCTCCCTTACTGCATGGAAAGGTAAGGGCTTTGCTCCAGCTGAATTTCGCCCTCCAGCGGTGAATAAAGCCCGACGCCCAGCTGTTCCAAGCCTCGGATGAATTCCAGAGTCTTGGCGGTATCCCGTCCTAAACGGTCAAGCTTCTTAACCAGTAAAACATCCATTTTGCCTTCTCCGGCGGCCTTCGTAACCTCGGCGAGACCGGCGCGGTCAAACTCCATACCGCTGCCGAGATCCTCGGAGCACCCAACAACTTCAAAGCCCATTTGCTCGGCATAATCCATAAGCTCCTTTTTCTGTCCTTTTAAGGCTCCGTGGGCATCCTCCGGTGCATCAATACGGCAGTAAACCCAGGCTTTCTTCTGCTCCTGATGATTCCAGAAGGCTTGGGCTTCCTCCATGCTGACAATCGCTATATCATCAGGCTTCTTATCGCCCATCTGCATGGGTACCAGCTCTTTTGTGATTTCCCGAAGAAGCTTCTGATCATGGCAGCGGTTGATAAATTCGCCAAAGGTATTCAATATCAGCCTATCCATCGTATCCGTCAGGACAATTTTGTCCGCATGCTCCTTTTTCAGCATGATAAAGCTGGCGATGTTGGACGGAGACTTCTCAAAGTAGTATTCCTGCCTCTCACCATCAAGCCCGTACACATATCCGACGACGAGATCCTTTTTTAGCAGTTCTGGTAATACTTCCTTTTGCATATCTATTTCCTCCTTGATATTTTTGTTTTAATCTCAGAAGGATACGACAGGACGGAAAAAGCCCGCCCTGCCGCATAGTTTCCAAGATCAAAAAATGATCTGCTTGTTCTTCATTGCGAATTGACGCTTCTATTCGACACTACTTCCCGAAGCGAAAAGAGCCTTACGGCTCTCAGGGCGACAGCATAAACGGCTTGTGGTCAATAAGCCTCATAGGAATCTTACCTCTCCCAGGATCTCTGCGAGCCGCCCCCATTGCTTGAGTCTGTGGCTGGACGGAAGTAGCATTATCACTGCCCATTTCATTGCGAAACAGTCCACCAAAGACTGTTTTATGACCGGGCGTTCCCGCTCGTCACCTTCGATGCCATCGGTTCGACGGATGTCTTACAATCCGCAGGCAGTCTCCGCGCGCCCGTCAATGTCGCTGCCGCTTTTCACACGGCTGGACAGCTCATGTATTTATGCTGTCGGATATGAAATTTTCAAAGAGCAACAGGGGAATAAAAAAATCCCCTCACTTCTTTAAGGAAAAAAGTGAGGGGCTGGACCAAAAAACTTTTTATTTTTCTAAAATTTTTTTGAGCTGACTCAGTATTCGTTTTTTACGATTGTGTATAGTCATGCGCGGAATGCCAGTCTCCGCAGCCAATTGATGCTCGCTTTTTTCGAGGTAAAACAGCGCTATAATCAGCTGGCGTTCAGCTTCGTTTAGCAGAAGCAGGCATTGCCGGAGCCTTTCAAGCATATCCCGCTGAGTAATTTCATCCTCCACAGAATTCTGTCTTGAGGCTATTATGTATTCCAGTGAAATACCTTTTTCCTCAGCTTCCTCCAGAGAGATGGTATTGTTTGAGTAAAGTTCACCCTCATAAATCTCATGCTCCCTGTGCTGGTAATAAGCCTTATAGACTTCTTTGGTCACAGGGATGCGTTTTTTGTTGACTACCAATGTATATTTTTTCTGCTCCATGAGCTTGTCCTCCATTTCGTGAATTTGAAAATCCGGAAATGAAGAACAAACGGAGGAGAGCGGCATCTTAGGGCAATTCTGTGCAACAAAAAAAGAGCGTACTTACAGACACAACTGTCTATTTGTACACTCTTAGTATTTATTTCATTTTTGATATGCTCTGATGGTTCGTGTTGATGACCGTACTGCCCTAATAAACAGTACAGGCTTTTTTTAACCGTTTACCGATTAAAACAACGCATTCAATGATGTCCGCTTCATCACGCCAGGCCGCTGATCGGCAGCGGCCGTTCGTTTCTTACGACATACTGCGAAAGCATAAAAACGCCCTCCAATCCCGCAAGTCGGAGGGTTTCGTTTCTGGTCATTTAGGCATGTAGACAGACCCGCCAAACTCACGTTTTTTTTATTTGGCGGGTGTCGCCTGATGTTGACCTGTCATATGAAAAAACCTGCCGCAAAAGGGCAGGCTTAGCAAGTAATCCTTTACGGCAGCCAGGCTATCGTAATGCGCTCGCATTTTAGACCCTTGGCTTTGCGTCCTTGTCTTTCGGCAAGTTTGCCCTTACTCTCTTATGGATCTTCCTTGCAAAATTATAACAATATATGATTGTATAGATTTAATAAATATTGCTTTTGTTTTATTTTCTTGCTCAAGCGCCGTAAAGCAGGTAAACGGTTATTACTGTGCAGCCTGCAGTCCCCGGCAGCAAAGTATACTGTGAAATCGTCATCAAGCGGGTTACCGCATGTTTCAATTAAATCGCAATTAAAATTAAAAATAGCATCCTTAATTTTGATATAATTAGCTCGGTCATTTTATCGTGCATGTGTAATATAAGGAAATTATTTAGCGGTTCATGGCAATTAATTTTGATGGATGAAGTTCACTTAAACCTATGATTGGCTCCTTATATACCTGCTTGCCAGGTGTTACATAATCGCCTCACCTATATGTTATTTACTTATTAGAAATCACTTGCAATTTCTATATTATTGAGTAATAAATGTATATACTAACATGCGCAATTTTAATTAAAGGTTAGCAATTTCGTATTGTTATAATCAGAAAACGATTATAACGGAAAGGAGACACTATGAAAAATCTTGAAATAGTGATAGCCGCTATCCAATATATTGAAGCACATTTGACAAGCGAAAAGATCAACCTGGATATTGTTGCCGAGGCAGTACACTATTCGAAATACCACCTCCACCGCATTTTCACCGATACGGTAGGGCTTTCTATACATGACTATACGCAGCGCAGGCAGCTGACTGAAGCTGCGAAACTGCTGGTTTTTTCAGACAAACCCATTATTGATATAGCAATTTTAGCCGGCTACGACAGTCAGCAAGCTTTCAGTAATGTATTCAAGGTTATGTATAAGCAGTCTCCTAACCAATATCGAAGAAATGAGGTGTTTTATCCATTGCATCTTGAATACAACTTCAAGGACCAACACGAATCGCTTGAGAGCACGCGAAAAAGCTCTGTGAGGAAAATCCGCTTTGCCAAAGAAGAGGATATTCCGTTATGGATGGATTTAGTGCTCCTTGTTATTGACGGGTTCCCCTATCTGGAAGAGGATGAGCATTTAACGACTCTAAAACGCTATATCGCAAACAAAGGCGCAATTCTTATGACCGATAATAGCATTTCTATTGGAGGTATGATGATCAACTACGAAACAGGCAGCATCGATTTTTTAGCGGTACATCCGCTTTACAGGAACCAGGGTATTTCTCAAGATCTCTTGAATGTGGCGCTCACCGAGCTGCTGGAGAATAAGGAAATCAGCATAACCACATTCCGAGAGGGCGACAAAGCAGATACAGGATATCGAAAGGCTCTTAAGGAGCTGGGCTTCGCCGAGGCGGAGCTTTTAACAGAATTCGGATATCCGACGCAAAAAATGATTTTACCCAGGGAGGATTCAAATGACTAATGCACAGCAGCTAGACAAGGGCGCATTGCGTACGTCTGTCCGTATAAATGAAAGTAAAAAGCAACCACCAAATGATACTTCAGCTTTTCCCGATGAAATCGCGCATCTTGAGGATACCAGGTTCAAATTGGATGATGCCATAAAGCAGGCGAATGCTTCAGTCGAGCAAATTGACAAAGAATATATGGCTTCTAAGCATTACATGGTGCAGTATCGAGGTGAAATCGATCCACACGAGATGTTCCAAAGTGAGCTTGCATTAAAGCAAATTGACAACCGCGGAGCCTTTGCGGTAAAGATTCGAGATAAACTTTTGAAGCTCCTTGATTCACCTTACTTTGCCCGGATTGACTTTCAAGAAGCATCCCAGGAGACACCTGCCGCCTTTTACATTGGCAGGTTTGCTTTCAGCCATGATAACGAGCTTTTGATTTCGGATTGGCGCTCCCCGGTCGCAAGCATGTTTTATGATTGCGAAGTTGGCCCGGCGGGATACGATGCCCCTATTGGAAGAATCAGCGGCAAGCTGACACGTAAGCGGCAATTTAAAATCAAGAATGGCAATATGGAATACGCGCTGGAGAGCTCGGTTAATATCCGGGATGATATTTTGCAGCGCGAATTGAGCCATACTTCTGACGAAAAGATGAAATCCATCATCGCTACCATTCAAAAGGAGCAAAACTTGATCATCCGAAACGAAAAGGCGGGAACCCTTGTTATTCAGGGAGTTGCTGGTTCAGGAAAGACATCCATCGCACTGCATCGGATTGCTTACTTACTATACCGCTTCAAAGACAGGTTATCGGCAAAAAACGTAGCAATTCTGTCCCCAAACAAGGTGTTTGGAGATTATATTTCCAACGTACTGCCGGAACTCGGCGAGGAACCTATTTATGAGATGAGCTTTGAAGATATTGCCAGGATACAGCTTGATGGCGTCATCCGTTTTGAGCAGGACAAGGATCCTTTTGAAGCAAGCGACCCCAAATGGACAGAACGAGTACGGTTCAAATCCACGCTGGATTTTGTAAAGCTTATGGACGAGTATTTATCCCGGATGCCTGAAGCTGTCTTTAATCCATCAGATTACACTTTCGGCAGATTCTCTGCCGAAAGCGAATGGATACAAAGCCGTTTTGCCGCTTATCATAAATATCCGGTTAAACGGCGGCTTCAAATAATCGCGGAGGATATTCATAACCGTTTTGAAACCGACAACTTCATGGAGGAACCTTTGCCAAAGCCCAGGGCTATCTTAAAAAGCCTGACCACGATGTTGAAGGTTAAGAATACTCTAGCGCTCTATAAAGACTTTTATAAGCAGATGAATATAACCGATAAATTTGTGATGCCCGCAAAAGAAATCCTCGAATGGTCTGATATATACCCATTTATCTATTTTTACGCCGCTTTTGAGGGCTTGCAGGAGAGCCGGGCTATTCGCCATCTGGTTATCGACGAAATGCAGGACTACACACCGGTTCAATATGCGGTGATAAATATCCTATTTCAATGTCATAAAACAATTCTCGGTGACTTTGGACAGTTTATTAATCCAAATCATTTGCACACGCTGGGAGACCTGCGTGTGCTATATGAAGGCTCGGAATTTATTGAGCTTAACAAGAGCTACCGCTCAACCTATGAGATTATTACATTCGCCAAACGGATTAAAAATATTGCAGCCCTTGAAGCGGTCGAGCGTCATGGAGATGATCCCAGCCTCATATGTTGCAGTAATGAGCAGGAAGAGCTGGCGCAGATAATGGAGAATATGGACTCATTTCAGAATAGCGAGAATGTGACCCTTGGAATAATCCTGAAAACGAACGGCGAAGCTAAAGCCCTTTATGATTCGCTGTCTAAAAACTACGAGGTTCACTTAATTTCACCGGAAAGCTTGAACTTCAAGAACGGCATAACAATTACCTCAGTCCAAATGTCAAAAGGCCTTGAATTTGATGAGGTCATCATTCCTGCGGCTAATGACCGTACTTACTTCAGCGAATACGACCGAAGCCTTCTTTATATTGCTTGCACAAGGGCAATGCACAGATTATCTCTAATATATGCCGGTGAATTGACCCATTTAATTGGTCCATAAGACAGAAAACCAGTTTTTCTACTCTGGTCCCTATATTAAGAGTCCTGAAAAATCAGCCAAAGGCCTAAAACTCAAGCCCGTCCCTTTAGGTATCGGGCTAGCCACCTTTTTTCACAAAAGGCAGCAGCTTCTCGCCAAGATATTTGGGGTTAAGCCCGAAAAAGTTACAGGGCCATTCATAGCATAAAAGTGACTGTCAAAAACCCGAGTACACACATCATAATATTGATTGAAATAAATCATATCATACATAAAAATTGACTTGGAAATGAAACGTGTCTTAGCTATAATATAAAAGATAGGGGGGATGTACTATAAGCGATTTGCATTGTTACACAAGAGCAATCCGGCATTTATGAAATTAAGAATATTGTTACTGTTCCTGAATATCAACGGAAAGCCTGTTGAGAATATAATTCTTTCAAGGCATAAAAGACCGCTATAACTGTGTCAATTATAATAAGAGCTATCCATTTAAATGCTTCATAAACACATCCCTCAAAAAATCTTTATAAATTCTAACATGTTAACCGATATTACATTTTTCTACGAGCGTCTAGACTGCAGATTCCATCCGCATGCTCTCACAATTCGTTTTCTGACAGGCTTTTTTTATCCTCCACAATATTTATTAGTGTTGTGTCAGGCTCATGATACCTACGATAAAAGTGTGTAAAAGTTGTGTATGTAAAAAATTTATTAACTAAAGGAATTTTAATAAGCCAGGAAAGAATGAAGTATGCTGCAAAAAATGAAATCAACATGTAAATATAACTAAGCAGTATCAGAAAGAAGAAAAAATAATTTTCAATTGGTATTATTTTACTTAATCCATTTAATACATTGAAAGGAACTGGCAGAGTTGCCACAAAATATAAACCTATTGCAAATGAATGGCTTGCTTCAACTGCCTTATTAGGACAATAGCCCATACATCTCATACAGCTTTCACATGCAAATGTCCAATAAGGACGTAATTTCTTACTCCCTACCATTCTTATTGCCTGAACTGGACAACTCCTAGCGCAAAAACCACAACCCGTACAATTTCCTGAAGCGAAGAACAATTTCGATAGGAAAAATCGACCTATGACTAAATAACCTAGAGAAACAGGACTTAGTATAAGACCTAAAATCAAAAATATAATTCCCCTGTAGGTTTTTTTCCCTTCAAAAATCCTTTTCATAAAAGAATCTGTCTTAACCTTTGCTCTACCAATAATAAATCTGGAGTTTTCAAGATTTATACCCCAGTGTAAAGACATCCAGTTTGATGGCATGTCAAGGCCCATGATTCCACGAACAATGTAACCCTTTAAAAGTAGTATGAGTGCAATAAGATAACCTGCTGTACCTTCGAGTCCTGGAAAAGGAATCGATGCAATTATGCTCCCAGCTCTAGTCGCCACTACAAAAGCATGTTTTCCATTTCCATGTGGCAAGTGTAAAACATACCGAATTACCTGCCAAGGCGCTGTAAAGCCATGTGTTGGGAAAACTACCCCGACCAAGTTTTTGGCTTTATCTCCCAACTCTGATTCTTTATAGTATTTTGATATCTGATGTAGCTTTGAGGTTATGCCTTTTTTGTTGGCTATTTCCTCCATCCATGTAGCCGCTCGATAAGAATTTCCTGTTCCACTCATGAAGTATATTACCATTGAACTATACTGCATACTTTGCCCCCCTACCAAATAAAGGACCCAGCCATCGTCTTGCGCACCCGGGACTCCCGACGTGTTTGTCCCGCCAGGGCTGGAATACCCCAACAGTTTTCCTAACCGCACCCTCGCGGGGAATCCTCGTGTTATATGACGTTTCCTGCCCGCGAAGCCAGAGCACCATGGACGGCACACTCTATAATAGACAGCTCCTAATCAACTATATAGTTGCAGCGTGAGGGCAGTGTTTAGGCGGAGTACTCCTTAAGCACTTTCTTCTTTTTAGCTTCTATGAACATGACATCATTACTTGTAAACTCGTTTTCAGCTACTAATTTATTATTAATTGATAGTAAAATAAACCCATTATTATTTAATACCTCTTTAATACTATCTTCTGTATAGTAATGATCCCAGGTAATATACTCCCTAGGGCTTTCCCCCTCTTGAATTATTATTGTCCGTGACCCCCAAGCCTTTTGATCTATAAAATGCTTGACTTCTTCTAATATAAAATGAGGTTTATCACACCAGAATCCACCTTCATCTGAATAATGCCAATTTCTAGTTTCATGCATATTTTCACATAAGCCAGTTTTGAAGACATCGAATATAAAAATACCTTCATCCGATAGCGCACAATTGATTTTTTTGAGAAAAATAGACTGTTCTAAAGATGTTAGTGCACCAAAATCACAATAGATACATAAAACAGCATCGTATCCTATGCCAATATCATCTTTAATATAATCTGCACAATGATAATCTATCTGAAGATTATCTTCTATTGCTTTCTTTCTGGCGTAGGATAATGATCGTTGTGATATATCTATTCCGGTAACTAAATATCCCATTTTTGCTAACAATGAAGTATACAGACCGGGACCACAGCCAAGATCTAAAACTTTTCCTCCTTTAGGAATCTTTTTTATTATCCAATCAATAGTCTTTCCTATTGTTTTAATATTTCTACTTGCAGCATCATTACCAAAGTCAAGGTGAGCATCTAGCATATTATTTGAAATATATTCATCTGTCCAAATAAAGTGACCACTTCTTTGATATAGCTTTAATTCATTAAGAATCAATTAATATCTCTCCTTTCCAACAGTTTGCGCCAGTACTCCACTAATGCATTTCTGGAATAATACCCCTTGCCTATAACAAAACCGTCCAATTTCTATCTCTGTACAACTTACCACCCTCATTCGTATCAGTTTTAGCACATAATATATAAATAATCTATGTGTGCACAATATTTCTAATTCTCTTGTATAATATTTATTTTGCCTCCTTAATTTAATAGAATGTGTAGATAGGAACCTACAACATTCTCCAGAATAAATTAGTTTCAGCGATAAGAAAACTAAGGATGAATCCTATGGTAACCACCTTAATTATTTGCTTTGGAGACTGGTATAAAATAAAAATCATCGCTATCCAGAGTAACAATTCCAGTTTATATTTAATGTAAAAATACCAAACTCCAAACCCGAAAGCCAGTCTTGAAACAAGCATAAATATTAAAGATGAAATGGAAATAGCAATTGTTCCTTTTCCTTTTGCATACCAACATATGAAAGCCAAAAATGGCGAAACAACAGTCATGATAACCCAAATCATCATATATGATTTAGGAAAAAAACCAGCTATCCTAATAGTATAAAGATAATAACTACCTACCATGCCTACGAAAAACAAAAAAACATTTATGGCAGACCTAACAGGTGATTTGCTATACACAGATATTAGCACCGCAAGAAAAATCCAAACTCCCATACGGGAAAAAAAATTTCTTAAATCCAACACTTCAAGAAAATACGGTAATAAATTACTGGCGGTTTCATCAAGCGCCTTGGAAATTACGCCTAATATAACCCCCATGACAAATATTGATGCCGTATATAAAAGTTTTTTTGATAGTGGCAAATTTATTGGTCTTCGGATTTCATTCAAAATTTTCATAAAGTCAATCTCCTAAAATATTATTTTATAATCAAGTCGCATAACCGAATAAACCTGTTTTTTTTCATTTATGTGATTCCACTACCTATTCACACACCCATAGACCATTTTGTCTGTATCATCAAACATTATTGATAAAGCGGTCGTACCTACCGTCTGCAGTCTTATCCGCTCGTATAAATGCTGCGATTAGGATAAGAGCTATACCAGATCCGACCATAATCCATTGTAACGGGATTGCATCTGCCATCGGTCCGAAAATTATCATTCCGATAGGGAGAAATCCCGAATACATCGACCCCATCAATCCAAAGACACGCCCTTGCATTGAGCTTTCTGCCTTTTCTTGAATCAATGTGGTTGTTGATGTCTGTATCAATGTAAGAGCAACGCCGTATAATACCATCATCACAAGGTAGAGGATAAAATTGCGGGCTATCCCCATACCGATTGCCATTGCTCCAAAACCGCAAAGACCAACCATAAGGGTTTTTATACGGCTCTTAAAACCTCCCCAAGTTCCCATTAACATTCCGCCGACAGCCATTCCTGCAAAGCCTACAAGTTCTACGGCCGTCAGATACCAATAAGTATCGCCATAAACACGGCTCACCAATAGTCCTGCCATAAAGCCAGCAGGTACGCATAAAAGTACAAACAAGCCGTAAATGATCAGAAGTTTAGCTAATAACTTATCTGAAAAGGCATAGCCAATTCCGATTTTCATATCTGCAAAAATAGATAGCTTCTCTTTAGGAGCTTCTTGCTTCGGTATCAACACACAGGATAAAATACCTATGCCAAACACAGCAGTCAGTATATCGACAAGAAGTGTTGAATGGAGCGTCCCAATGGTTAAAATAGCTCCTGCAGCGGCAGGGGCCGCAAACTGCACAATAGATTGCATCGTTGCATTTATTCCGTTGTAACGCATCAAATGTTCTTCGGGAACAATCTGCGGAATAACCGCATTGACCGAAGGCGTCTGGATGCCTGCTCCGAGTGAACGAATAACCGACATAATAAGCAATGCGCTAAGCATCAACGGCCCAGAGGAAATAAACGGCATAGTGCAAAACATCACGAGTGTAATCGCCGCTATCATTGCATCTGAGAGAATAATCAGTTTTTTTCGGTTGTATCTGTCAGCCCATACACCGCCAACAAATGAAATCAAAAACTGCGGCATATATGAGCAGACAGAAAATGCGGCCACCCAAGCGCCGCTCGAGGTTTCCAGAGTAACATACCAGACGATTGCCATCTGGACGAGTGTTGAGCCAAACAATGTAGTGCATTGACTGATTAGAAAAAGGATTGTCCACTTTTGCCAACTATTCTTTGACTTTATCATTTTGTGCATCCTCCTTGTGTTTCGAAGGATGCACAAATCGCTTCGTCTGGATAACCGCGCATGCTACAAGCAATTCTCTTTCTGCAAAACCAAGTCGGTTATATTCGTCACGATAGTCTGTATCTGCTTTATCGCCTGTGTCGGCTGAAAAGCCCATAATACTGATTGCCATACCCTCGTCCCGCAAAATCAAGGCTTTTGGGGCATGTGAAGCGATGTGCGTTGTCTGACCTTGCATTTTGCTTCCTCCTTTCCGATGTAATATTGTAACACGAAGAGACTTCTATCTTTTCATCATTCTTGCGGAGTTTATCTCTTTCGGAGATGAACTTTTTTGCTCCACTCAGAGTGTATTGACGGTCTCTCTTTGCTACTCGTTGCTCTCGGCTTTGTGGTTTCCGTTCAAGTTTATTTTCTCGAGAAAATGTTCCAGGCAATTTTAACAATAATATTTGTATAAATACTTATAAACCCTTATCTATGCTGACCATTAGCGATAAGAATATTACTCTCAAGTAAATATTAATAGCAAATCCATCCTTAGCTATTTTAGTCTCCAAGTTATTATTCATTTGTTTTATTTGGATTGTAATATTTCGTGTTATCTAACACTGTCAGTACGTTCTCATTTTTATTCCTCCACTGTAATATTTGATTGGAGGTGAACTGACAGTGGATGAATTACTGAAAACATTTGGCCAGAAAATAAAGGTCGCCCGACAGGCTGCCGGACTGACACAGGAAGAACTCGCCGAGCAGGTCGGAATCACAACAAGGTACATAATGGCCATTGAGAATGAAAACAAGCAGCCAAGCATGAAGGTGCTGATTAAGATTATCCGAGCCTTGAAGATATCTACAGATAAAATCTTTTTCCCAGAAATCCAACACACAAACACCAAAAAAGAACACCTCATCCACATGATTAATCTTTGCGATGAACGTGATTTACAAGTAGCTGAGGCTACGATCAAGGCATTACTAGATACTAAATAAGTAAGAGCCATCACAGAAGATGGTTCTTTATTATAATACAAAATATTTTTTCTCTGTTGTTAAAGCTCTGTTTTAAAGTGAGATGTTCACCTTCATGGTTCATCCTGAACCCTTCCATAGTCCATAAGCATGGTAGACCTTCCCCTTGGCGGGGAAGGTCCTTTTTAGCTGTTTCAGGAATTCGTCTGCTTGATGTAGTACAGATTGCTGCTCTTGCCGCCGTTCTCTCTCCAGCGCTGCTCCTTATGGAGACGGCCGCTTTGTTCAAGATCTGTTATTGCACGTTTGACTGTGCTGCGCGACAGCTTCAGCTCTCTGGCAATGGTACCAATCGACGGGTAGCATTTGCCATCCTTGTCGGCACGGTCATGCAGGTACATATAGACAGCTCTTGCCCGGTGCGGCAGCTCTGAGGTATAAACGGATGTAAAGTAACCCACAGCTTCACCTCCTACTCAATCCGAACAGGTGCTTTTGCCCTGGACGGCATATCCGGCTCCATAACCTGCGAATGCAGAAGCCCGCCCGACGCAGCCGCTTCTATATCTTCTTCCGGCACATCCACACATGCGGAATGGCGGCGTATTATTTCTTCCTCTACCTTTCGCCTGTCAGCATATTTAACCTCTCTGGCAGATTGCTCGGCAATATCATAAGGCTTGCCGAAGGTGATCCCCCATTCCGTAAACAGCTTCAAGCGAGTACGCATGGGGTAAACTCCGGTCTTTGTGACTATAAAATGACCCTTGGGCATTGACTTTAACTCATCCGGCGTCATCAGCGGGCGCTCAATCATCTGCAGGCTCTGCGACGGATCGTTTTTCCCCCGGCTGACCGAGCCGCTCATAACGGTCTTGCTACCCATGGCTTTCGATAAAATTTGCGCCGATTCACTATTGGGAGCAAAGCCGCCGAACACCGTGTCCTGGCAGTTATCGATGATGATGGCCGAACCTTCTCTGCCATAGTTTTTCTCCAGCTGCGCGAAGCTCTGTATAATGGCTACAATGGACACGCGGCGGGAGCGGGAGGCGGAGAACATGATCTCCGCCGACTCAATTTTCGGAATGGTGCCAATCTCATCGAGAAACATCATCACGCGGTTGGGGAGCTTTCCGCCATGCTCGTCGGCTACCGATAGAATCTCACGGTAGAGCTGCTGGACGATCAGGCTAATGATAAAATACTTTGTGTTATCTTCCTCCGGCATAACGAGAAAGATGGCGCTTTTCTTTGTACAGAATTTCTCCGCGTCAATGGCTGTATCAAAGCACAGTATCTGCTCCAGCTCGGAATCCAGAAAAGCGTTGAGTCTGGAGAGAGCTGTGGAGAGAACACTTTGCATAGCCTGCTCCGCAGAGTTGAGTGCCGCTCCAGCAAACCACTTTGTTTTATGCGTATCGGGCAGATGTGCAAGGAGCAGCTGGAACAATGTCCTGCCCTTGACTCCGCTGGGAGCCAGCAGATCCTGAATGAGCTTAAACACCGACACGATGTGCCGCTGCTTCGGCTCGCAGTATTCCGCGATGAGCAGGATCACGGAGGTCAGCAGACCTTCCGCCGCGTCATAGAAGAAAGCGTTTTGTCCAGCCATAGCAGAATCAAAGCCTCCGGAGGATATGATGGTCTTGGCGGTGATCTTGGCGTACTTCTCCGCTCTGGCCTTGTACGCAAGGTTCTCCGGATTTTTCAGGTAAGCGTCCATATAGCGGTTGACCAAATGGAGCAGATTGTTTCCGTCCGAGCGGGTGGGGTTTCTCAGGTCTATGACGGCCACATCATAGCCGTAATGCTCTTTTGCGATACCGGCGTAGTTTCTGTAGAGGTCGCCCTTGGTGTCGGTAGTCACGAAGCTCATACCGCAGGCGCAGGCGTATTCAAGATTGGGATAGAGAAAGTTGGCGGTCTTACCGACGCCAGCCGCTCCGATCATCAGGCAGTGGATATCGTTATCATCCACCAGCGCGTATCCGTGAGGCGAGGCATCGTCAAACAGCGACGCTTTCCTCCAGCCGACTATGAGTCCCTGCGCTTTCGGCAGGCTTTCTCCCTTGCGCCATTTCTCCGGCTCATACGGCACTTCGGTATATGTCTTTTTTATCTCCTGCTTTGTCGCCCAACGGGCCGTACCGTGCTGACCGTCGCCTACGGTTTTGCTCTTAATGCCGTTTAAAGTGTAGCAGTGCGATATGAGTGATAACAGCCCGATAACGCCGAACATGATCAGCCCCGCGGCAATCAGGATGATGATTTGTGATGCATGCAATTAGATTCCCCCTTTACATAGCCATAATAAAATTTGACACCTGCTCCTGTGCCGGAAGCATCTTCGGCATTTCCAGCTCGACAAAGAGCAGCGCTTTGACACAGTCCAGCGCAAGGCGCTGATAGGAGGACAGGAGCTTTTCCTTATCCTCCAATGTACGGATGCCCGATGCCTGGAGCTGGCGGCCGATGTCCGAAACATCTTGGCTTATATGTTCTGTCTTAGTTCTGAGCCAGCCTCTATCCTCATGGGGATGGTAGCTTTCCCGCAGCTTTTGGATGAGCTGCTCCATTGTCACAGGCCGTTCCATCTGATGGAGCTTTCTTTGCATGACAACCAAAGAACCCGCCGCCATACACTGCAGGCATTCCCGAACAGCATCCGTGTTCTCTGCCGCCGTCTTACTGGAGACAAGAAACGGCACCACCGCCTCGGAACACTCCGATAGGAAGGAGTCAAGGTCTTTTTGTGCTGAAAGGACTTTGCACAAATCGTGCAGCTCGGCGACAACCTCTGGCAACAGCGCCAGCTTAGGATGCTCCTGCGCCGGAATTGGACTGACGCCATTTTTGGCTTTCAGATCCTCGTTCCAATCTTTGTACTGAGACTGCATTACAGGAATATCTGCATAGCCTTTTCCAGACAGAATCTCTTTCAGACGACCGGTGGCTTCGATGCCCGCTTCGTCATGGTCCAGGCACAGCACGACACTTTTCTGATGAGGATTCAGCTCCAGCTGACGAAGCATGGCGTGTTCCGAGACACCGTCCAGTGTCACATAGCTGTGCAGCTGCCAGCCGTTCTTGTTCAGCGTGATGAAGGACAGCATATCTACCGGCGCCTCGAACACATGGAGAATGTCGCTCTCTCCAATCCAGTGAAAGCTGTATTTCAGATCGCTGCCCTCCACGTTACCCTTATAGGGTTCTCTCTGCGTATAGGTACCGAGCTTATGAGCGTGACGAGCGACGCCCTTTTCATCCAGCCCCACAAATACTGCGTTGTGATATTCCTTATCCTCATAAACCAGCTTTTCATGAGCGAAATGAGACAACACATCTCTATCAATAAAACGTTGCTTGATAAGGTAAGCAAACACACGGCGCATATCCGGATTGGCCTCAGGCAACGTGAAGTCCTTTCGGAGAGCAGGAGCGCTTTTGGAGGTCTGGTTCCACTCTAGGCCGTACTCGCCGCCTAAGAGGAGTGTCACCGCTTCGGGAAAGCTCAGGTCAAAAAACTGCTGAACAAAATCTATGGCGTGACCGCCCTCCTTACGGCTGTGGCGGAACCACTCATTGCCTCGTACAGTTACGCTGTCGAAGCGCTTCCAGCGCCACTCCCGTCCGGAGCGAATGAGCTGCTCACCCTGTCGCTGGAGGAAATCCACCAGGTCGACAGAGTTTGCTCGTTGCTTTTGTTCGTCTGTAAAATGAATATATGCCATACTGCAAATCCTCCTTTGTCAGCGTTTGCGCTTACTGCACCGGCGAAAAAAAGCCACCCGCCGATGAGCGGATGGTTTGAGTGACGCCGGTTTTATTTTTTCAGAGAATGGTTCTTTTTTCTGCAGATGTTTTAATTGTAGCTTCTGCATGGGAGCCCTCCTTTTAATATGTTGTTTGTCTGAGCTCGTGATCGTCCGGCGCATGCCCCTGGGCGATCTTCTTCTCACGTATTTTTCTGCGGAGCTTACTGTCTGTCTGCATGCCGGGACCGCCGGAGAGCCTTTTCTGTTCGTCACGGAATATCCGGCTTAAATGATGCAGAAGCCTTGTTGCCGCCAGAAAGAGGGAAGGATCACGGAAGGAGTCCAGATGCTCAAGGAAAAACCGAGCATAAATGTTGCCCTGTTCAGCCGAGAGGGTGAGCCAGTGCACTGCGGCATCACGGTCACGGGGGACATCTCTGCCTATGAGATATAGCTTCCCAAGAGCATACTGCGCGTACTGGTTACCCAACTCAGCGGATTTGGTCAGCCATTTAACAGCCGACTCCACATCCTTAGGAACATCCTCTCCGAGCAGATAGAGCTTTCCAAGCTGATACATAGCGAATGAATTGTTCTGTTCAGCCGCTTTCGTGAACAGCTCCACTGCTTTTCCGATATCCTTCGCCACATGAGTACCGTCACGATAGAGCTTGCCAAGGGCATACTGTGCCATGCTGTTGCCGCTATCCGCAGCCTTTGTCAGCCATTCCACAGCCTTCTCCAAATTCACATGGCCGCTGTCCGTGTCGGAATAAATCCTGCCCAGCATATACTGAGCCTGGACGTTGCCAAGCCGTGCAGCCTTTTCAAGGTATTCGATGGCTGCCGGTATATCCTTTTCCGTGCCTGTTCCGGTATAAAGCATCTGACCGAGGCGGTATTGGAGCTTATCGTCATGGCTTTGCTCCTCCAGACGCTTGAAGCCATAAAAGGCTTTCTCAAAGTTCAACTCCGCTTCATCGGCATTCTTCTCGGTGCCGATACCATCACGGTACATCTTCGCCAGCTCGTAATAGGCATAGGGAACACGCTGGACGGCAGCTTTACCGTAAAGCTGGAACGCTATTTCGTAGTCCTGCCTCACACCCTGCCCTCGGTAGTACAAACCGGCAAGAGAATATTGGGCATACTTGTGATTTCGGGAAGCCGCCATTTCAAACCAGCCTGCCGCTTCTGCATAATCCTGTTCTGTTCCGAGTCCAGCCGCATGCATTTTCCCGATGCGGTATTCCACATACCGGCTGTTCCTGTTCGCTTCGATATCCATAAATGTCGAAAGAGCTTTTTCATACCACATAAATGCGATATCCGCATCCATGTTGACGCCAAGTCCGTCAGCATACATCCTGCCGAGGTCATGCATGGCAAGAGCATTTCCGGCTTCGGCTTCCTCCATAAACAAACGGAGAGCCTGCATGAAGTCAGGCTCCGTATCGTCGCCGCCATAGAGGAAAGTACGAGCCTCTTTGTAGCGGTCACTCCATTTGATATGGGGATTTCCGACATCAGCTTCATCGTCCTCCGGAGCCTCATCAATAGCCGCTTGGTATTCATCTACCGGCAAAGGAGAATCGGATTCCACTGAGGCTTGAAGCTCGACCGCCGACTCGTCACCCTCGAAGGTGAAACGGTGACCGCCGATGTTCATCGCCTCTGTAATCACCATGTTTTTAATGTGCTTGAATTCCTTTTGTTGTGAAAGCAGAACGGAATCGGGGATCTTATCCACGTATGTGCGCAGGACTTCATTGCGAAGCTCTTGCCATTTTACGTAGACTTCGGCGACACGAGAGTCCTTCGCCAACTCATCGACAATTTTATCCACGACGGTTTTCAGAGGCGCTTTGAGATAGCCGTATTGCTTTTTGCCAGAGATATGCTTCAGCCTCTCCGCCAGATGTGAGAGCAGAGCCTCTATGGTTTCACTTTCGCATATGCTTCCGCTCATCCTGCCGATGATTTCTTTTAAGACTTCACGGCTTTTCTCAGCAAGCTCATTCCTCTGAGTGGTCTGCTCGGAATATATCTGAATCAAATCCTGCTGAAAAATCTCCCTTGCCATACTGCTTCGCATTTTATCAATAGCTGACTTTGTAACATATCCCTCACGAGGATTGATAGAATACACCAGCATATGACAGTGAGGATGATGCCCCTCGTTATGAAAGGCAGCGTACCAACGCAGGTTCTCCGGAGCAATCTTCATCTGCTCGGCAAACATATTCCGCTGCTTGCGGATGAGAGCCATCCACGCGGCGGCGTTATCATATCCCAGCCGCACGGCGTCCTCCCGCCTCAGAGAAATGATAGGGGTCCACACATTACCTGTATGTTCAGCAATCTCCGACATCACTCTTGACAGTACCAGCGGAGTATCTGCGTCAGTGAAGAGTCCGTGAGTTCCCAGCTTCTCCGCGCGGGGACGGGTGGCGATGTAATTGACGTAGACTTCTTGATGGGACAACTGATCCAGATTCTGGTCCAGCACCGCACTAATGAATTCTGATGCAGTTTCCACAGCCGGCTGTTTCATGTAATCCTCATATTCAAACAAGTCAACCGAGCCGGGGAACTGCGAGAGGATATCCGTAATGAACTGCTCCTGTTTTTGTGTTGCAGGCAGCATCCGTATGTCCGGCGAGATTTTTTCCACTCCTTCCCTCGTAGCAATGTACTCTACCACGTTTTCCAGATGCACCGCAGAGTTTTTTATATATCGGCATTTGAAAATAATCCTTGGCATGGCTATTCACCCTTTTGGAATTTAGCCACATCCTCAAAGTTCACAGCGCCGATGGATTTTTTCACGTCCGAAACGCATTTCCCGCGCAAGCGCCGCAGGGTATTTTCATCCACGTCTGCGGTGGATGCCAGGATATTCATCATCATGGACATCTCTACAGCCAGCTTGAACATCACGCGGGCGATGCGGTTTTCTGTCGTACTGACGATACCGGACATCGCCGAGGTGATAGCGGTCGGCAAAAACATTGCGCCTTTCTCACCCGCAATGTACCCGCTGTAAAGACGGACAGCCTTTTCAATGAATTCGCTCCTGCTTTTGCAGTTGTCCATTTCTAAAAGCGCATCCATACATTCAATCGTGCTGGGGTAAAGCCAGACCGGAATGCGGTCTTTGGTTTCTTCCGTCATATGGAGTCCTCCTTTTCTGAAAATGCTCCGGAACCACCTATCGGGTGTACCCCGGAAAAGCCTTAATTTTTCTGCATTTAGATCGGTTTATAAGAGTTACCGACCACCTGAAAGGTGACCAAAACCTATATCAGGTGTACCTTAGGGAACGTCCCCGACCCGCGTTGCGGGGCGGTGTGAGGGGGCAGGAGGTCGCATAGCGACCACCTGCCTTTAACCCGCATGGAATTCAACCCCCCGGTTCACCCCTCAAAGCGACTTTTATGAGGCTCTGTCCAGAGGATGGTTTTTGTCCTCTCAAGCTCCGTAACAAAGCCTCAACAAAAGGCGTTGTCCTGCCCACAAGTGTTACGATGCCACCCCTGCTGTCAAAACGCGACACAGGGGCACACAGGCGGCAACACGCGCGTTTGCAGGTTGTTATTTCTCACTGTCCGCATCTGGACTACTCTGTCCTGAAGAGGCTGTTGGGCGGGTGCTGCGCATAGGGGCGTCCGTCACGCTTTTATCCCGGCTTTCGATGTACTCCCGGACAGGAGCGGGAACGTGCTTTTCATACAGTGTTTGCAGCAAAGTGTCTAGTTCGGCCTGCAGTTCTGTTTCATCTTTCATGTACTGGTGGATAGCACGAAGCTTTTCAGCTTCAAAGCTGATCTGTACATTAGTTTTTTTCATGAAGCTTTACTCCTTTCATACGCCAAAATCTAATGAAAATATAGCGGAGGCATCCTCAACCTGTTCCTGGGTGAAGGCTTCCGGCTTTTGAAATCGATCACTGTACTGCCGGATTTTATCCTCAGTCAGCGACACAAAATCCCCATCATCATTGCTGCCAGCTACAAAAAATGTACCAGCAATGATGTCGTTTCCAAGAGAACGGTTGCCGGGAAGCCCGAGCAGCTTTCCCTCTTCATTGCAGACCAGCACAACATAATCCTCCAGATATACCGTTTCAATATATCCTCCAACCGCCTTCTGCAATCCTTCCAAAGTGTTTTCAACATCAGCAGGATAGGGTTCTTTCATCGGTTCCACCATTATCACCTTTATCGTTTTCTCCATGTTCGCCTCCTAAATACTCATTGTCATGCTCTGGGTTTCCTTTAAATTTTTTGGCTGCTCCTGCTTCACAGGCTGTTGTTTGAGGAAATAGTGAGCCATGATGGTGTACTTTTCAGTCATCTGGTATAAGGGCAGCAGGAAAGTGAGCCAACATGGTTACAATTCCTCTAGTGCATGGATCAGACTGCCAGGAAGATCGGATAGCTGAACATCGGTGTTCGTTTCCCCCAGCAGTGTGGCTTGAAGCTGTGGCGCGGCATTTCTTAGTTCGTCCCTGATTGCTTGCCGTACAATCTGCTCCAGAATTTCAGACTGATGTGCCGTCAGTATGCTGTTGACCACGTACTCGGTGCGCTGCCTGCTGGCCTGTTGTGCAAAGAGCGCCTCGGCCTCCTTATGCCTTGGGTTGTCCATATCGAAGGATAAATAATATCGTTTTCGCTCGGACATAGTCTCACCCTATCAGGAGCTTGTAGCCGTCCGCGTTGGCGAACCGGTTCAGCACCGCCACCGTATTGAGTGTGTTTTCATGCAGCCTGGGTTCCAGCAGCTCTGCACCGCCCCCCGCGAACACCATAGGCAACCGCAGATCCAATCCGCGTTCACGGAGCGCATTGAACAGTTCCTTGCAATAGGCGGTCACGGTCTGCTCCACAACAGCCCCAATCAACTTGCTTTCGGTATGCTGTATCTCCCCACGGATAGCATCCGTGATGAGCCCATCCGACAGGAGAATTTCACTGCGCTGGAGCGTATCCTGAATCCGGCTGTACAGGGTGATGGTACCCATGCGGAGACTGGCACAGCTTGATCTGTCAAGCCGGAAATCATGAAGTGTGAGAATATCCAACGTATAACCGCCGATGTCCACCAGCGTGATGCTTCGGTAATCCTTAAGCTGCGGATAATACCTGCACAGCGCCGCATGCCCCTGTGCGAACACCTTGCATTCCGCAATACAGCAGCGGTAGAATGCTCCCTCGAACCGGAACGAGATATTGTCACGCAGGAAATATCGCCTGAAGGCTTCCTTCTGTGTGCCATAGCTGTCAATGGGCAGCCCCACGCCAAGAGCGATTTCTGCATTGGTTGTCCCTGCTTTTTTCATGGCGTCCGCAATTGCCGGGAGCGTCAGAATAAACGTATCCGGCTCCCTGGTCTTGTCCTGCTGAAAACGCAGACGACGCTCACCGATGGCGTAATACTTTCCCTCGAAAAAGAGCTGCATCTCCGGCACAATGAATTCTTTGTCACTAGCGGCATACCCGGAGGCATAGAGCATCCCTTCCGAGGATTTGGTGTTGTAGTTTCCGTTGTCCACACCAAGCTTTATCATAATCATCACCTTCTTTCTTTTCTGTGGTTTACATGCGCATGGTCATGCCCTGAGCTTTTTCCTCGGCAATGGCTTCAGCCTCTGACTGAGCCTCCGGAGCGGAAGGCGCTTCGGTCGCCGCCTGCTCACGCTGACGGCGGGATTGACGGGGCTGCCGTTCTCTCGGAACGGGAGTCTGATTATCTCCTGAAGCGGAAGTCTGCTGCGGCTCTGCCGCCTGTTCCTGAGCCGTTTCCGGCTCCAAACGGCTCTCAACATATTCACGGACATTGAGAGGAACCAGCCGTTCATAGGTCTTGTTGAGGTAATCTTTCAGCTCCTGTTCGATGGTTCGATCCTTCTTCTCCATGAAAAAACGGAGGGCGTCCAGCCGCTCCGAGGGGAAAGGGACCTTTAATTCGGTTGTACTCATTTTCGTTTTCCTCCTTATAAATTCATTTGCATATCGGGTGAGAGCTTTTCTTTTTCATCAAGGTTCGGGCAGTAATCCAGATAAAACACCATGTCGAAGCCGTCCTCCATGGGTTCAAGCTCCGCCATCTCCGGCCTTACTTCAAGGATATTTTTAAGCATAGAGCCGATGCCGTTGCTCTCTGAAACGGGAACATGATGCCGCTCCTGTATCTCGTCGAAGTAAATCGACCACGTCCCGTTTGAGGTGCTTTGCGTACTCTCACGGATGATTTGGTCGGCCAACTGGTTCAGGCGGGCGGTCACAAATTCACGCGCCCCCGGCATGAAGCTGGAGTATCTGGCGTAGTTGTATCCTTCTGCTTCGATCAGGACGCCGTCCGAACAGCCCTCGCCCAACACCAGCAGGCAGTGAGCCGTACCATTTTCGTCCTTGTGCATGACCTCAGCATTTTCGGCAATGAAGGACATATCACGAAGGGGAGCCGACTTAAAATACTTATACTCGGTTTCGGGAAGCTCGACGATTTTGTCAATTACACAGCCCCATACGGGATAATCTGTCGCCTTCCGTTCAAAGATTGCTTGCAGATTTAACATGATATTCACTCTCCTGTGTTATAGTTGATATAGGGAATTTCGAGCCACGCCGACCATGAACGGTCGGCGAGATTGGTTTTCACGACGCCGTACTTGGTTCCCATGGCTTCGACAACCTTGCCGTTTCCGACGTAAATTCCGATATGTCCGGACTTCCAAACAGCAAGACCGGGGACGTTGGGCATGGTATCCATTGGACCGGAAATCGCTGCGTTTTTATACATACTATCCGCACCGATATCCGGCATGCCATTGGTTCCATATTCGATTTCCAAGGTTTCAGGATCAAGCCAGCCGTAACCTTTTATCAGTCCGACACAGTCAGTTGTCCTGCCGCCGAGCCAGTTGCTTCGGATGAATTCCTCGTAGTTGCCGACGCCGTCAGGGTATTGCTCCAGCTTGTAGCTGAACAGCGAATCCGTGAGGATGTCGCCGTATGTACCCCAGACATAACCCCAGCCGGCTTCAAAGGCTTGTTCCGCATAGGCGGCCAGATCCAGATTGTTCTTGGTCGCCGGGTCTGTGAATGCGGAGATATCCAGTACGGTACGCCCTATACCGCCGCGTTCAATCTCGCCGGTGAACAGCCCCGCGCCGCCGAATGCAATCCTTTCATAAATTTTCTGAGCGTTGGCTTTGACCTCGGAGGTCACCGCGAATCCCAGCCGTAACAACCTTTGATATGCGGTTTCCAGGCTGGCGGGAACAGCAGAGCTATCCTCGGCGGTAACGAAGCAATCGACAAAGCTGCGGGCTTCGGCTGCGGATAAGGACAGATTTTCAGCGCCGAAATTCAGAGAATAAAAAAGAGACTTGATGCGGATATTGTCCAAAGCACCGCCCTCCATCCGGGCTTCAGCGTCGGATATGGCTTTGTCCAGAACAGTGAAGCATCCGTTCATTTCACTGATGTGCGAGGCGTATTCGGCAGGCATGGCCGCGGGAATATTGCCGTCGTTGAAGGATAGGTCGATGGCGGCTTTGTTGTGGTCAGAGCCTGCCGAGAGGATGCTGGCGATCATTACGACAATCAGGATGATGGGCGTCAGGATGGAAGCTATGACCACGCCGATTGTTTTCCACGTCCGCTTGTCGGTAGCGAGGGCAACGGCGGCTTTGACCGCCATGGCAATGGTTGCGGGATCTGCCATTACTGATCACCACCATTTCATGTCGAACAGCGTGCCCTGATCCGGCTCCCGTTCCTGCTGCTCTTTCGCCAGACGGATGGACTTCTCCACGGCCTGCTCCAGAAATTCCGTGTCAAAGCCTGCCGACTTATACCCCTCCATGATGGTGTCGAGGTAATAATCCGAGGGTGAACCGAAGGGATGCCCGTCGTTCATGATGTAGACCATGGCGGCAATCGTCTTGCCCTTCATCTCTATGGGCAGTATTTCCTTGCGGTAAAAGGATGGAAATCCCTCATAGCGGTCGAGAGCCTGCAGGTCGCGCTCCTTCAGCTTCCACAGGAGAACAGGGACGCTGGAGCCTTTAAGCGGTTCCACGGTTGCGACTGAGCTTTTCAGTCCGCCCCTGAACAGCAGCTCATAATCCTTGATTTCACTGGCGCCGACCACCTTGGCGGTCGGGCAGCGGAATGCCATCTGCGGCAGATTCAGGTTGCTGCCGTAGGCGATATACAGGGTTTCGGGTTTCATATTTCTTCATTCCTCCTTGCTACATTGACATGGAAAGGCCGGGGCTTTCGTCTGCCACCCCGGCCTGTTCCTGTTCGTTTTCGGTTGTCTGCTCCTGCTGTTCCGCCGCTTGAGCCGCTTCCGCCAGCTCTTTTTCTTTTTTCTGCCTTAATCGTTCCTTTTGCTGGAGCGCCTGCGCCGGGTCCTTCCATGCGATGCAGCCGTCCAGATGCTCCAGCAGATGAAGCCGGGCGGTCTTGAATTCATCGCCGATAAGTCCCAGCCGCAGGAGCCAGGTGCGGAAAGTATATTTCTCGTTGGTGCTATGTGTTTTCTGGCGGCTGGCGCACCGCTGATTCAGAGCCTGGGCTGAGATGGCGAGGCAGAGCTGGATGTACGCCTTAATTTTTCCTGCGTGAGTGGTGGAATTAAAGAGCCGGAACTCAACAGTACCCTTCTGGAACACACTGTGAAGGTTCAGGCAGTGATAGCGGCTGTCATGATAATGCTCATGGCGCCCATCGTTACCGTTGTACCAGATGCGGCTGACCGCATCCAGCGTCCGGGGCTTTTTGCGGTTCAGTTCTTCGAGAAAGCTCTGCTCAACCTTTTTACAATACTGCCGCTCTCTCGCCACCTCCACCTGCATTGCCTTGTAAATCAGATCCTCTTTGGATGCCATGATGTTGGTGATGTTTCGCAGGGTGTTGGCATTAAAAGGAGAGGCATCTATATGGACATGGATACCGCACTTGTTATTTACAATCGCCCCGGCGCCGCGGAGCTTTCTCACAAGCTCCTGTATGGTTTCAATATCTTCGTAGCGGCAGATGGGAGTGACCATCTCGGTTTTATACTCATCAGAGGCTTCTACTATTGTTCTTCCGACCTTCTGCTGGGCAGTGATGCTGCTGTCGTAGGTAAAGCTCCACTTGCGGTTTTGTCCATCCAGCGCCGAATATGTTTTGTAAAAACTGCCGTCATAATGGGAAGCTGTACCGAAGTGAGAAGCCGCTATTTCAGACGCTTTTTGCCTTGTTATGCCTGTCATTTCAATTTCTACTCCGAAGCGCTGTTCCTTCATCTCCATGCTTTCTCACCCCTTTCGTCATCGTCCGCCTGCCTTTCCGAAGAGCGCCGCCTTATGTTCAGGAGCCTGAACCACAAGGTTATACCGCTCGTTTCCGCACTTATACAGGCATACGCCCCGCTGGGGATACCGGATAAGGTTGTATTCCGATTCCTCCAGCTGCAGGGAATCCATATAGAAATGTTTGTCGATGTTGCCAGCGTTGAACAGAAAGGCGTGAGCCGGAATGGAGAACAGCGGTTTGGTATACTCCCTGATACCCTCCAGATTGAAGTCCTCTAGATTCTGCGAGGAGAGGATCACGGCGCTGTCTTTCTTCCTGACACGTTTCATAAAATTCCGGACATATTCCACGGCGGTCAGGTTGGAGAGGAACAGATAGAACTCGTCGATGCTGGCGGCGGTATTGCCGGTGGTTAGAAGCTCGTTGCTCATGTAGGACAGCACATTGAACAGCAGGGCGTTTCTCAGATTTTTGCTGGCCTGCAGAAGCCCCTTGACGCCGAAGGTCACGAACTCGCTATTTTTTATATTGGTGTACCCGTTAAAGAATTTTGACTCCGCACTTTTGCACAGAGAATGGAGCCCAAGGCAGATTTCCCGCAGGGTGTCCGCCGTATAAAGCTGGCGGCGGCTTTCGTCAAAGGTCTTGTATTCTTCCTCAATCAGCCCGTACAGGTCGGACAGGATGGGGTAATCGTCAGGCTTCAGGCGGTCGAAGTTACTGTGGTCGGTGATGCCCCATTTGTCGTAGAGCTTGCCCAGCATGATCTCGATGGTGTCGATCTGACAGTCATCAAAATCTTTGTAGGTTCTGAAAAAATCCTTTAGAAAGCTAATGTGCTGACTGAGCTTGGACGTCTGCCGGAACGCATGGGGCACTTCAGTATCACTTGGGTCACCGGCCTCGTCCCAGGTCTTTGGCTCCAGAACATTGATGATGTACTCTCCGGTCATCAGGTCGATGAAGCAGCCACCCAGGTTATTGGTGAGATCCTCGAACTCCATTTCGGGGTCAAGGCAGATAATTCGCATACCGGATTCCCTGAGATTGCAGAGAATGAGCTTAAGCAAATAGCTCTTGCCCTGACCGGAGTTACCAAGGATGAGGATGTTGGCGTTGGTTTTATCGTCGGCTCGGCGGTTGAAGTCCACGAGGATATTGCTGCCGAATTTGTCCCTGCCTAGGCAGAAGCCGTTGGGGTCTGTCTTGCCGCTGTAGTTGAAGGGATAAAGGTTGGCGACCGAGCTTGCGGGCAGCACCCGTTCAAATTGATCGCCGAACACGTTCCAGCCGGAGGGCATGACAGAAAGAAAACCCTGATGCTGACGGAGGAGGAGCCTGTCCACATTGAGCTTGCTCCGCACCAGCTCGGTCAGCACCTCGGTCTGCAGGAGCTTCAGCTGGTCAGGATCGTGAGCGGACAGCTCGATGTAAACAGCCGCGTGAAGGAGCGGTTCCTTGCTCCGATGCATCTTTGCGACGATGGTCGCCACGTCCTGCAGATTGCTTTCCGCCGTAACCGTCTGCTGTAAATCCTGGGTGCTGCTTCTCTGCATCCGGTTCTTATTGGCGGCGTTTGAAATGATTTTCCGTTCTTCAACAGGACTCACATGCCTGGTGTAGATGTGCAGGGTTACGCCGTCCTTTTCTCCGAGGTGGCGCAGGATGGCCTGTTCCTCGGTGGCGGTCGGGTACTCTCGCAGCGCCCATACGGAGCGGTAGGTATTGCCGCAAATAAAATAGTCCGTGAAAAATTTAATCACAGACGGGGCGATCATATCGAGGAATTCCTGAATGCGGACGTTATCTGTCTGCGGCGCCCGTGTCTTGCCTTGGTGTGCCATGGGGTTCACTTCCTTTCCATATATTTCATTCATTCAGAACAATCCAGCGCTCTCCGTCGAAGTCCTCAAAGCGCTCCGTCGTGACGTTTTGCTCAAAGTAAATCGCCAACATGCGCTTGACGTCCTCCCGTTCCGCCCGCTTGGAGGAGAAGCCCTGCTCCCGCAGAGTCTTTTCGATACGGTTTAAATATGGGAACACCTCGGATTCCTTTTCGCCTTTCAGCCGGATGACTACGAGGAATTCTCTGGCTGTTGCCATCTGTACCTGTATCCGGTCAAGGTGGTGGAGGTCATGTTCCAGCAGCCTGCGGACGGCGGGATTGTTCTCCTGTTCCATTCGCTTTTTCAGGAACTGCTTGTTGTCCTCGAAGTTTTCACGGCTGTTCAGGCACAGGAATTCCAACTCCGCCATCCCTTTAAGCACGGTCATCAGGGCATAGATTCGCGCTGATACGCTGTCCTCGGACAGGACGGAGATGTTGGTGGGCTTGACGATAAAATACACCAGCTCATCGCCGCGGCCGGTCAACAGACTGTAATCGGTGATGTTCTTGGTGTTGATGAGCTGGCGGGTGTACTGCTTTTGCTTTACCGTCTTTTTTTCTTTTCTGTTCATTGCTTTCCGTACCCCCATTCGTAGGTCTGCTGCTTCGTGATAAAGAAAGCGCAGGCGTATTTTATAAAGTCCAAAATGCTGGTGTCATCGAAACGGATGGTCAGGAAGGCATAGAGAGCCGTGACGACGACAGGCGGCAGGAGCTTAAGCTGAGCCAGTGCAAACACAGAAAGCAAAAGACCGACGCCGATGACGCCGATATCTCTGAGCTGCCACAGCCACAGCACCGCCTTGGATTTCAGGTTGTCGGGGTAGATGTACATTCGGATTCCTCCTGTTCTTCGTAAAATTTTTGAAAAAAATATGCAATCCCCCGGAGGACATTCTCCACACAGGGAATCGCAACGCTGTTGCCGAGAGCTTTATACCTTGCACTGTCTGAGGCGCCAGGGATGTCCGTCCAGTAATCAGGGAAGCCCTGGAGCCTTTCGCATTCCAGAGGCGTGAGCCGCCTGATGAGCTTTCCGATGCGGACGGGATGCACGTTGTTCAGCGAATATCCGCCGTCCGTTTTGGACTGGAGTGTTCCGCTTAAATCGCCGTTTTCAATACCGTTTCTGCAGTCAAGCCCGGCGACGTCCATCTCACACACGAGGTCGGTCGAGTCTTTATATTGCCTTGCGCTCTGCGTGCTGACCACATCGTTGGAGACATATTCGTCGCTCCGTTGCTGGGAGAAGACGCAATGCCGGTCTGCGGTATTGAGCGTATAGCTGATATCCGGCTGGAAGCCCATGCCGTTGCCGCCGTTGTGATCCTGACGGTCGATGATGTTTCCGGCGATGCAATAGGTTTCTGAATGCGGCATATCGCCACATTCATCCTCGGAAGGAACAGCATTTTGTGAGATAAGCGGCACGTTGTTGCCGCCTGTACCGTACTGTGCAGACATGGTGGGAGCCACTGCATGGGGGCCTGTATAACGCGAGTCTATGGCATGATTTTCAAACAAAACGGGCTGATCATTTCCGCTGGTTCCCGCCGCCGACGTAATGGTTGGACATAAATCATCACAAATTTCCGCACCGCCCTGCTGGCTGCCCAGCACGAGCGGAGGGTGACCATCCATCTGAGCACGCAGTGTCGCCGTTATATTTTCCATCACGTCCATGCGGTTGCCACCCTGATCATTCAGGCACACGATGGACGGCACCATGTTGGAGCCGCTCTCAGACGCTTTCAGAGTCGGGGCGCATTCCTCCTGATAACCGATACCTCCGGCCTTTGAACCCTGCCCGGCTGAAAAAGCCGCGGCGATGAAGGTTTGCTGCTTCATGCCCGGCTGCGCCTGGATTGCTCCGGAGACATCATGCAGATCCCGCACCTCATCACGCTGATTACAAGCGAAAGCAACGGGGCCTCTATCGGTTATTCTGTCGGCCGAACTCCCGCCTGGAGCTCCAGCGCCTGCTTCAGAACAGCCGGCAGCTCCTTGCCCCGCTTCTTCGCTCGGCGCAGAATCCCCAAGCAGGCTGTCTTGCTTAAATAATATTTGTGGTGCGGTGTGGCCTCCAAAATCTGCGACAAGATAGATTCTTTTGCGCCTTTGTGGGACGGACCAGTATTGAGCGTCGTATACCCTCCAAGCAAGTGAGAATTGATCTCCCAATATGGCCCCAGCAGACTTCCATACCCCTCCCGGAGGTCGAGGTATAGAAACGGAACTGTCAGCAATTCTGCAGACTTCCTCCAGCACCGCACGGAAGTCCTCTCCGTCTGCGGAGGAGAAAGCTCCGGGGACATTCTCCCAGACCATATATCTGGGTCTAAGTCGAACAGGGTCAGCTGTCTGTTTTCTTCTTGCGTCATGCTCTCTCAGCTCCTTTATGACACGAATCTGCTCCATGAACAGGCCGGAGCGCTCGCCCTGAAGTCCGGCGCGTTTTCCCGCGACCGATAAATCCTGACATGGAGAACCCCCGCAGACCACGTCCACGGGGGCAAGCTCGGCTCCTTTCAGTTTTGTAATGTCACCGACATGGAGCATTTCCGGAAACCGTATTTTCGTGACTTCAATGGGAAATGTCTCGATTTCGCTGGCCCACACAGGGGTGAAACCCTGCCGGACGCCTGCCAGCGGAAATCCGCCGATCCCGTCAAACAGGCTTCCGAGGGACAGCGATAAGGTCACAGATGAAGCTTCATACCATGGGAAGGCGTTTCCTCCGGCATGACTGTTCTTTCTTCAGGATCGTTGTTTTTCATGCAACATCCTCCTTGTATCTGTTCTGTTGATATGTTTCTGACAGGTATGCCAAACCGCTCGGCTTCCGCGATTTCACAGCCCATGCCATGACTGATACGCGATCCGCATATCCAAAGCTCATCGCAGGAAGCAAGCACCCGCAGCCCCATTCGGATGCCTGTTTCCCGCTGGGCGGGTATGCTGTCATCCAGTATTTGCGGGTATAGCAGGTGGACGGCGATAGGCGCACAGCCATGCTCTGCGGCATACCGGCAGGCATCCTTGGCAAACCGGATGTTGGTTTCAATGTCCCCCGCGTAAGGAGAACAGATATACACCAGCTTCATTTCGCAGCCACCGCCTTCACCACAGTTCTCGTCATGTTGACGGCGGTCTGCGCCGTATAGACCGCGCTCATCAGATTGCCTTTGGTGCTGGTGTCCAGCCCAAATGCCCCGGCGATTCTCGGCACCTCTCCGGCCGCCAGCATCAGTCCAAGCCCAAGCAGGGCGTGATCCTTAACCACCATAAGCCCTGCGATGAGGATTGTGGACTGCAGGAAGGCTGTCAGGCAAAGACCGATAATCTGCTTGCTCCAGCTGACAAAGCCGTCAAGATACCCGCGCGGGACAGAGAACATATACAGGCTGCCGACTGCGATCTGAATGAGCAGGATGCCACCCCTTTTCAGGTTGGCGAAGAACACCTTGATCACGGCGTAGCCCATAAGGATGACGATAAAAAGCATCATGATCGGGCTGGTGACAGATCCGAAGCCGAAAACGCTTCCCGCGCTTTCAAGGCTTCCGACCGCACTCAGTTCACTGATGATATTGCTTGCGATGGTGTCTATTCCATCGCCGAACCCTGTGATTCCAACCGTGAGACTGCTCTGCAGGGAGATGGACAGCTTATATAGCTCCACCGGCACGATGGAGAACAGACTGACAGCCATAAAGCCTTTAATGGCATTCATGGCAGCGTCCTTGATACTGCCCCTGCCGTTCTGGTACTCGATGCCGCACTCAAAAGCCGATACCACCAGCCCGGTTCCATAGAGCGCCCAAGCCAGATAAACAAAAAACAGGACGATGGACTGCACCCAGGTCATATCAAACAGATCTGCCCCCATGTTGTTCATCTCGGTGAAGAAATTGCCAAGGAAGCCGATTACCTGACCGTAGAACCAATCGACAATCTGCCCCAGCACGGTTTCGGCGACAAAATCCCATATAAACACGGGCGATCACCTCCTTTCCGGATAAAAAAATATGGGAGCCTGTTTTTTACACAAGCTCCCGAAATATGTGCTTATATGCCCCGCATTGTCAGGCCATTTTCGCTGTGGCCGGACTGCTCCATCTCCTGCAACGGCTCTCTAAATACGTCAAGGTAATTGTTGATGGACTCGGATATCTGATTATAGTCAGCTTTATTCGGCTTGTAGACATACCAATTGATTTCCTCCCCATACTTCCATATATATGGGGTGATGCCATTTTTGAAATTCGGG
This sequence comes from Lutispora sp. QWL-02, assembly GCF_058315355.1. Classification (NCBI taxonomy): domain Bacteria; kingdom Bacillati; phylum Bacillota; class Clostridia; order Lutisporales; family Lutisporaceae; genus Lutispora; species Lutispora sp. QWL-02. The sequence continues at coordinate 2,082,403 of NZ_CM177762.1, read as the reverse complement.
TTGCTGACCGCTTTCTTTCCAAGCAGGTCGGAAAATCGCAGCGTTACAGAGTCCACCGGTCCGTCGTTTCGGTTGATGACGGTTGCCTTGAGCGCTTCGTAATGGTCCGCCGTACCCGTCGTGACAAATTCGATTCTCACACGAAGGCTGTCGGTGAGCTTTCCGAAGAAAGCCCTGCCGACAAACCTTTTATCAGAGATAGCAGCGTCATTTCCGAACAGCTTACGAAGCTCCTGTTCAAAGTAGTTCATCTTTTCTTACCTCCTACATCCCGAGTATCTGCCAGATGTATAGCGGCGCGGTCAAGGTAAACACGAGGCAGGCGAACAGGATGGCGGGCGCCGCCCATTCAAACTGTCCGTGTTTTCGGTAGTCAAAGTAGGCTGTGCCGAGCTTGGCGAAGAAAAACACCGCCAGAATCAGGTCGATTGCGGGGAATACCACCTTGTTAACCACGGTCTTGATCTGACCGGAGGCATCGTTCCAGGTGTTTTCGATTGCTCCGGCCACATCGCCTGTGGGCGCGGCATATGCAGTCGTGCAGAACGCAAAGCCCAGCAGCAAAACCACGAGGAGAACAGGCAGGATTCGTTTGAGTTTCATTAGGATTACCACCTTTCTTTTCTAATTTTTTGCATAGAAAAAGACCGCAAAGCCCTTGCCCTGCGGTCGTGTTTCTTTTTCTGTTGATTACGGTTTTACCGGTGCAATGTGCCAGTCATCCCAAAGGCTTCCCCCGATTGTCACCGAGTCGGTGAGATTCATAGAAAGCATACCGGCCGGAGTCCAGCAGTCAATGAGACAGGTGTAAGGCGTATAGCTTCCATCTGGGAACCATATGGGAGAGAAGTGTGTCCGACGCTTATAGGTCGAGTATTTGTTGGACTTAAACTCGAATTTGGAGCCGTATCCGGCCTGTGTGCGCTCCAGCTGCCGCCAGTATGTTTCGTACCGGAATTCGGGGAAATATGTGACGGCTGTCTGCGCGTCGGTTACCGCCGAGGATTGATTGGTGCTGACATTGGCGGTTACCGTCTGATTGATTCCGTACCCGCTTTTCATGTTTTTTCCGGATGCGGTTGGGGCTTTAGCGTCCGGCACGACATTCATGGAGGCTGAAAGGCAGGCGGAGTATGAGAGCCAGTCGAACTCCCACCATCCGTGATCGCACCAATAGCCGTCCTCATCAGTTCCGTGCCATACCCAATAGGCATGCCACCACGGTCGCCATACACCCCATGAGGCAGAGGTTTTCTGTGCTTTGTTGGGTATAGCGGCTGCGGAAAAGGTGTCGTTCCGGTCGTCAGCCACCGGATTGGGCGGATCGTTTCCAGAGAGATCCACGATCCTTGCTACGATGGTTCCCTGACTTGCCAAGCCTCCGCCCGACACCGACACATGGATTGTCATCGTCTGCTGAACTGCTGGAGTCCTCCAGCGAACCCACACCAGCTGACTGTCGCCCTCCGGATAATACACATTGCTTACCGTATAGGTCTGGCCGCCGATTGTGAACCTTACCGTTACAGGATGATCAGGATCAGCCTGGCCTCCCCGAACAGTCACCGATGTAATAACCTCGGTATTTACCCTGTACTCATAATCGGCTGATGTTACCTCCGGAGGCTCCGGCTCCGCTTCGTTGAAGCGTACAATGCCAAGGCCGAGGGATGAGATAATGTCCGCATCTGAAGCGGCCGTGGTCGTAGAGCCATCCCATGCCGGGTAGCCGAGATCAGGTATTTCAAGGAACATCGCCAACGGTAGGTTCTTATGACTGAGGGACACCATCTTGCTCCGCAAACCGCCGTTTAACTGCTGGTCATAGAGCGCTGCTTCGGTTGCTGTCATCGCCATTTTTATTCCTTGAAAGGTCATGTAAGCAATGGGTTCCAACATGAGCTTATATTCACCGTTGGTTAAAACATCGTAGTCCATTCCGGTAACCTGAGCAATGGTCATGACCATATACTCAGAACAGAAGTATTGCTTTATTTGTTCGATGCTTACCTGTCCGCTTCCGGTGCTAATTATTATCGGAATAGCAATATCCGGCTTTTCGCAGACATACGTTGTCGTAAAAGGCGACAAAGCTCTGCCTGCCGTATATGATAATTTTGATACTTTTCCGAAATGAACGGTAACAGAAGGTGTTCTATTTGAGAAGTCTACGGGTGTGGTTACAGGTAATCTGTCGCTGGCTCGAACCACCGTAATCCTTACTCCTTCATCACCGCCATTCCAGTAATTTTCGTTGCTTCCGCTGCCCATTCCGCCGCCACCGTTGTCTATGTTGCCTTCACCTTCGGCATAGGCTGTAACAGGCAAAAGCATGGAGAGCAGCAGAACCAACACAAGAAAAATGCTGAGACGTCGTTTCATACAATACCTCCATGAAAAGCAAAAAGCACCGAAGCTTCGGTGCTTTCTGCCTTATGTGTTAATTGTTCTTTAGTCCATGTTTCCGACTTGTTTATTAATATCACCATCGGAGCCAACATCATTTTGCTGTACTCCGCCGTCGTTATCTCCAATCCATCCGAAGCCGGGGACATATATTTTGCCATCTTTCTTATCACCGGACTTAGGTGTTTCAGTCGATGGAGGATTCTCCGGCTTTGTTACATTATCATGCTCCACAGGGGTAACCGTGTCTACTTTCTCACCGTCCGGTGTTTTAGACGGTTCGGTCTTTACCTCCTGCGGCGGTTCGGTGGGCTTGGTAACCTCCGCCTGTATGCTCTGCTCGGTGCCGGTTGAATCTCCGATGCCCGCAGGCTGGGCGGAAGTCTCAGCCGGATTGATGGGCGGGACGTTTACCTCCTCCGACGGCGAAGGGATTACCTCAGTGGGGTTTACCTCATCAGACACCGTGCTTGAAGGTTGGATGGATACCTCCTTGGGAGCCTCCGGCTTAAACTGTGAGGCTATTGCTATCACAAGGACTATGCAGATCACGCCAAGTCCGGCAAGGGCAAGGCGCTTTTTTGCTTTGTCTGTCAGTTTCATTTAGGATACCTCCTTTGTGTTAAGTGTTGATCTGTCTTTTCAATGACACACCATACTACAAAAGCTTCCGGAAGTCTATGACCAATCCGAAAACAGCTAAAATATCGGCATATATTTGGCCTGCACCCTGAGATTAATCACCATGGGTGGCAGGGTTTCCCCGCCAAAGGATACCGGAACCTCCAATCTGATGACCGCGTCGGCCAGTAAACCTGTCGAATTGTCAGGATTTGAAGGTGCCAGAGGCATGTTGTCAAGGTCAACTGAGAGACCCGACAGCCGTAACTCCACGTCATCCCCGGCATACTTTACATGATAGCCGTTTTCCTTCCTGAGTCCCAGCAGTTGGTCCAGCCTGCCGTACATTTTTCCATAGTTCAGGCTTTCCTCAAAGTCAGAAGCGCCGGGCTGATAAGCCCCGCTATAGCCCTCCCGCACTCCATGATACACATCATCGTAATTGTCATTGATTGTCGATATAACAGCGGATTGAACGGCATCCCGAACACCCTGGGCGACAATCATCAGCCGTATATATTCGGAAATGCCGCAGAAGACAATTACAAGCGCCAGCGTAACGGCTACAACGAGAGGAAAGGACGTCCCTCTTTTGCTTCTAAGTATACCACATATTTTTCCAGCTGTCATTTCCAATACACCTCGCTTTTTCCGCTGGCCTGCGCCTTTAGGGTAATAGGGAAGCTCCCGAATCCTCCGAAGATGCCGATGTCAGTCTGTATTGTTACGGTCACAGTGAATTCCTCGTTAAGCTGGAGCCTTCCGGTTTTCGACCACGAGACATTCGGTGCAAGCCCGGTTTTTTCGGTGAGAACCTGTGCCCGCAGGGTGGTTTCACTGCCGACGCGCCCGGCGATCTCCGCCTCCCGGCAGAGCTCCGCAGCGTAGGTATCCAGCTTGTTTTTTGTAACGAACACCGGCAGGACGCTTACTGCCAAGGCGATGACCAGCATCACGCACAACACCAGCACCGCCACGTCGATATACCCCTCGCCGCGTTTGCTCCTTAACAGCTTCAGCACATCCGCACCCCCTGTCCGGGCTGCAGGAATGCCTCGTCAAGCTCGTAGTCCTGCTCGGCGTCCTGCTTATCGACAATTGACCAGAGAGCGTGGTTCATGTCATCATAATGCACCATTTCAGAGCCGTTTTCCTCAATCCATTTATCCCGCACCACCTCCAGTGGGTTTTTAAAGCGCAGCAGGTATTCCAGATAATCCGTACTGTACCCGCCGTCCTTCATTTCCTCAAATACCAGCTTGGTGGCGGCGATTTCCTCCGCCTTTTCAATGAGCTGAATCGGCTCCAGCTTCAGCCACTGCCGCATGAAGGTGATATAGTTTGCCTCAAGCTTTTCCGTAAGCTCTGCTTTGATTTCTTTTTGCTTCATGTCGCACCTCCTTCTAAAACATTGTGCCAAGGGAGTTGAGTATCTCCATGGCGATGATGACAAGATATGTCAAGAGAAAGCACATCAGCATGATAAACGAGAACACCCTGATCTTTGGGGGGATCTTCTGCGCCTGGCCTTTGAGCCGCTGAAGCTCCAGAGCCTTGAAATCATGAGCCAGCATCTGAAAGTACACGGCACTGTCATCGCCGCGTAGTACGCCGATGAGTCCTCTGACCACGTCGGAGAGCATAGGCGAATTGAGCCTTGCCTCGAACCGGGTCAGCGCCGCCTCATAAGAGGATGAGCGCATATCTGCGGTCAGCACATCCATTTCACCGGCAAAGGCGTGACCGGCGTTTTTCTTATAGTTCTCTATCATCGCCAGCACGTCGCGGCTGGCCTTTAAGGTCTGCTCAATGGTAGAAACAAACCTCGGCAGCTCGCCCTCGATCTGCTCACGCTTTTCCTTGAGCTGCTCGTCGGCCTTACGGGTTTCCTTGAAATATGTCAGGACGGCGATAATGACCAGCACCGGCGAGAGCAACGGGAGAACGAGCAGGCATGGGATCACGCCCAGCAGGATGGCACCGGCTTTTGTGATGGCATAAGCCGAATAAACCTCTGGCGTCATGCTGATGCCAGCCGCTTTCAGGACGTTTGCCATACGGCTGCGTTTGTACTCGTCCATCCGGATATGTTTTGAGAGCTTAACCGCTCCCGACATGAGCCATGCCTCCAGCGTTTTAGCCGCCTTTTTGTTCTTCCTTCCCGCGTTCAGCATGGCTTTAGCCGTGTCCATGGTCGGCAGCTTCAGGAGACTCGCCAGAATGAAATACAGGCCTGCGGCAAGGAGTATTCCAGTAAAAAACAGTTGTGTCATTCTTTTCGTCACCTCCTGTACTCGATGGGTTTGGTCAGCCTGATAACAAAGGCCGTAGAGATAAATATCGCCGCAGCGCATACCGCGAGGATGATTTGCCCCACCGCCGTGTGCATCAGGGTGTGGTACCAGTCCTTGTTGAGAAAATACATGATTGGCACATTGCCGACCACCATCAGAGCCATGATGATGAATTCCTTTCGGGGTTCAAACACCAGGTATTCCAGCTCGGCGTTCACAATGCGCATGTCTGAGAGCTTGCTGACAATCGGAGTCAGCGTTGTCTTGAGGCTGCGGTCATGCTGACAGGCGGCGATGGCGTCGCACCACTCATGGAATACCTCGTTGTCGATTTTGGGCTTCATGCTGTGGAGCGCCTTGTCCAGATCGGGATCGATGAGCTTCACCTGTGTCTGAAATCCGGCGAATACGCTCCGCACAGGAGGATTGAGGTATTGGATGCTTTCCTCCACCGCAGTCAGAATATCCTCGCTTCGCAGGTATGCCGTGGTTATGATGGACAGAGCCGTTTCCAACTCTGCAGCGATGTTCTTTTTGTAATGCGTGGCTGTCAGCCTGATGTACCAAAAAGGGCTGAACATCATCCCTACCGCCATCACTGGCACGAGGAATACGTTGCCGATAAGGATGGCAATGCTGGCGCCTATTGCGAGGAACACCAGCGACGTCGCACAGATTATGGAAAAGAGGGAGCTTCGTCCGGTGATGGCGAGTATCTCCTGCACCTCGGTGATTTCTCTGCGGAGGAAGGATAGCTTTTTGCGCCGGGCGGTTTCGTTGATCTCCGCCTTGATGCTCTTGTTTTTACGGGTCAGAAACCCGAACAGCCCGTTGGTAAACTCCAGCGGAGATAGTCCGAGCAAAAGAAAAGTGCCGGTGATAAAACCGGCACAGGCAATTAACAGGATTGTTATCATCATTCAGCACCTCCTGCCGTAAGGATTTGCTTCAGGGTATCCTGCGGCATTCCGTTTTCCAAAAACCGCTTTTGAAGGCTTGGGGAGATTCCCTGCAGTGCGCTGTGGTAGCCGTTTATAATGAATTTGCCGTCCTCCACTCGGTTCTCTGTGATTTGGAACTGAAACAGGCTTCGGAAGTTTCGGGAACCGTCCGGCAGGATTTCGCACTCCATGATCTCCATCAGCCTTCTCTGTTTGTTCTCCAACTGCTTGGAAAAGACCACGATGGGGAACGCCTCTGTCACCAAATCCATGAGCGTGTTGTCCGCCATGTCATATTTTCTTTTACAGAGGGTGACCATACGGCGCCAGGTGGCTTCGCAGCTGTTGGAGTGGATGGTGGTCAGCACTGTGTGTCCGGTTCTGGCCGACTCCTGTGCGGCATAGGCCTCCGGTCCGCGCATCTCGCCCACGCAGATGATCTCAGGGTTAAAGCGGAGAGCCATGTCCAGCATGATGTCCTGATCTATGTTCTGCTTGTCGTTTTCACTCATGCGGGTCAGCGTATGAATGACGCTGTTGCACACTTTGCCATCCTTCTGGCGTACCAGTGCCAGCTCACGGGAGCCGTTTTCAATGGTAAATATTCTCTTGCTGTCCGGAATGGTGGTCAGAAGCCATCCTGCCAACGTGGTCTTGCCAGAGCTGGTGGCGCCTGCCACACAGACAGAAATGCCGTATCTGAGGCACTCCGACAGAAAGTCCAGCATCGATCCGGTAGCGGTACCGCCACGGATAAAGTCCTCTCTTTTCATGGATTGAGGATTCACGATACGGATGGAGGCCGCTACCCCCACGTCCTCGTCCACAAGCGGAGTTTTCAGTACGGCGATACGGATGTTTTTGGTGAGATGTCCCAAAATTGCGGGGCTGGCGTTGTCCAGCACCATGCCAGACACATGGAGCATACGGCGTACCACGTTGATGGCGTGTTCGGGGCTATCAAAGTGTTCGTCCAGCTTTTTGGTGCTTCCGTTGCTGTACTGCACCTCGATGTCGTTCCAGGCGTTGATGTCAATTTCCTCAATCCCAGCGCCGAAAATGTATTTTGTCAGGAACGAAAACTCAGCCATCTCGGTATACAGGGCGTCCACCAGCTGCTCCTGCGTCATGCCGCTAACTGCAATGCGGTAATCCTGAACATATTTGGTGATGTACCGCTTTATCTGCACCTTAAATTCCTCCGTACCGCCGTCAGTGATCAGCGCGGCGTATTTGCTGGAGATGTACTCCTGTACCTCATGTAACACAGAGTTGAAATCCCTGGCGGCTCCCTCGGATGAAAAAAACAGGCCTTGATTGCCTGTCATGGTGGCGCTGTGCGGCCTGTCGGTTGTCAGCGGAGGGATATTCATAGATTTTCTGCGATTCTTTCTACTCATACGCCGAACACCTCCTTTGCGAGCCGGGCGATTTCCTTACGGAAGCTGCGGCTGTCTTTGAGCGTCAGCTCTCCCAGCAGATTCCCTGCAAGAGCCAGATTTTCCAGCTCGTCCGAATGGGGAAGCTTGAAGGCGACATTGCCCAAGACCGATTCTATATGCTCTCCGGCCTGATTGGTCTTTATATTTGAAGCCACCTTATACTGCTTGTCGGCGTCCCATTTTTGATCTTTCAGGAGCGTGAGCTGGCTGGACAGGTAGCTGACGGATTTCAGGTCGCAGTTTATCAGCCGGAGAACAGAATCAGCCTCCAGCAGCGAAACCGCCGACAGGATATCGTGGGCGATGGCGCTGCCGCAGTCGATGATGATATACGGCGCAATGTCCCGCAGATGGTCGATCAGCTCTGCCGCAAGCTCCTGGGAATATGGCGGGTAGGTGAACACATTCTCACCCTTGAGCATGCCGATAATGGTTAGGTAGTCCAGCTTCTTATGGGTAACGCAGTTTTGCTTGATGAGCAGATCCGTCACATGAGTGGCGGCGAGGATACTGCCGAGGGAGCGCTCACATTCCAGATCGCCGGGCGGACATATACAGGGCAGCATGGGCGTGGTCATGTCGCACAGCACTAAGACCACATTCTTTTTTTGGTCCGCAAGATACTTTGCGAGGCGAACACTCACCGTGGTCTTACCGCTGCCGGGACTGCCCCAAACCGTCAGTACCTGCACGTCCTGAGCCGGTTCCTCCGGCACAGGCTCAGCCTGCTTGCGGGAGAAGATGCTCCCTTTCATGAAATTGAGCATCTTATTCACCTCCGGTTTCCTGTACGGGATTTTCAGGCATAGCCTGAGCTGGCGAAGAGGTAGGCGTTCCCTGAACGGGCGGTTGCCCGGTCTGTGAAGACGCCTGTGTCGCTGGCTTCGGGTACAGGGCATCAATCACCTTGTCCTGCAGTTCGATGAATTTAGCGGCGCTCTCCTTGGAGCCTCTGTAAACAAGGGACAGATGGAGCTTGCCGTCCGCTTCCAGCATCGCGAGGATTTTGGCCTGCTCCGGCGAGACCAGCAGAGTGACGGTGGCGGGGAGCTGCTTTTCGTCCCCATCCTCGCTCTGCTCGTCGGTGTCGGTGTCGTAGCCCGTGCTGGCCGTCACGCCAATGACCTCCACATACGTCAGCTCCGGAGGTATTACGGTCAAGCCCTGCTTTTTATAGTCGGGCGCGATGACCGACACAATATCGCCGGAAATCAGCTTGCCGGACAAGCCTCCGGCAAAGTTTTTGATGCTGACGGATATGGCCTGCTTGTCACCGTTCAGATTGTACAGGTAGGCGTTCTCCGACGCCGGAGTGTCCGACAGCTTAGCTGTGAGGATATAGTCGCCGGGGGATAAATCCGCCACGGCATGTTTGCCAAGTGCGCTGTCCTGCTGCTTGATCACGTCCTCCGGCAGATTGTAACCACCGACCTCCACGGTCTGGATCATATCTTTAGTGATAGCGTCGCCTGTTTTTATATCCTTCACCACACGAATGACAGTCGTTTTCTGCGATACGCTCTGATTGAACAGTGGCGTGAGAGCAAAACAGATGAGTAAAGAAAGCACAATGCAGATAACTCCCAGCACTGTGCGGTTTTTTAGAAAGCTCATAGGGTGTTCCTCCTTAAAATATGAAGTAGGCTGCGAGGCAGCCGAGGGAAAGAAAAGGCGCGAGAGGATATGCCTTTTGAGCAGTCCTCCCGCGCAGCTTTTGGATTATAGTGTTGCCTGCATGGAATACCAGCAGTGCAGTTAAGCCTATGACTGTAGCCGCCATGCTTTTGAAGCCAAGCACCAGCCCTGCCGCCGCCATGAGCTTGATATCTCCCCCGTCCAGACCGCCAAAAAACAGAGCGGTAATTAAAAAGAGCGCGGCGGCAAGAATGCCAGCCAGCTTCACCGGTTCAAAGGTGAGCAGACCGGTCAAGGCGATTCCAAGGCAGATGCTGTCGGGTATGATTTTCCTTCGGATATCGGAGACCGAGGCCGCCAGGAGCAGGGCAGCAAAAAAGCCGCCCTGCAGAAGCGGCGTCAGATGGGACAAAGCGTCCAGATTAGCCCCCATAGTTGAACATATCCTGGATACGCTGTTTGAGCGTCGGCAGGACAGTTTCGCCGAACAGGGCATAGAGACCGCCGAGTACGAGGGCGCCAATTACAACAGCCATCAGAATTTTGATGGCTGTGTCCACGAAACCTTCCCCGCGCTGGGAGCAGAGGATGGTACGAGACTTGATGAACATTTCCGTGGCTTTGAAGGTCATCCTAGTGACCATGTCGTTTACTTTGCAGATGAGTCTTTTTACGAGCTTTTTCATTGTGATTTACCTCCAAATTTTTTTAGTTTATGGTTGTTTGTGGTGCTGAAAAATAAAGGCGGGGCTTAAAGTCCCGCCATCTGTATGCCGGAGCCTTGTTCCTGCTGCTCAAAGGGGGGCGAATCCGCCGCCTTCTGCTGCTGGCTCTGCGTGAGAGCCTGCTTGTATGCGTCGATGACTGCGTTGTTCAGCTGTTCCCTGAATTCCTTGGTTACAGGAAAGCAGATGTCCTTATACTCGCCACTTCCCGCCTTATAGCTCGGCATGGCGACGAATAGTCCCTTGGTGCTGTCCATGACCTTCACATTCCGGATAGCGAAGCAGTCGTTGAGGTTGACGGACGCATAGGCGCGGACGCTGCCCTCCGGACGGATGGAGCCGATTTTGACGTCCACCTTCATGGGAATGGGCTGCTCGACGGCGGTCTGCGCAGCTTCCTGCGCATTGTTGGCCACTTTCTGTGCTTTAGGCATTTGTGCTTCCTCCTTTATAGATTTTGGGGATTAAAAAAACAGCCTTCCGGCTGCGGGTGATGGGTTACATGTTCATTGTCGGGCCCTGGTAGAGTTCCTGCTCCGGCGGTTGGAAGGATATCTCCTTAAAGCCGAAGCGGTCTACATAGTGAAAGCTGCTGCCGGAAGCGTCATATAGCTCGACAACGTCCGACATCGACAGGCTATGCCCCTCGTAGCCGGGCGGATGGGTAATGTTTAATTTGGCATACAGCGCCTCCAGATTGTTGGTGGCTACCTCGCCGTCGTAGACCATCCGGTAATTATTCGAGTCCGGCTCCCCGAAATGCTCCAGCAGCTCGTCGTATCCGATGAATTTCATCATGGGGTCGACATCGGGCTTAAGCTGCCAGACACGGCATTTCTTCAGGGGCTGTGCGTTTCCTTCCGGACAGAGTTTTCCCTCCGCCAGTCGTTCATAGGTGCCGGGCGTCCACTCAATATCAAATCCCCTGGTGTTTGAAAGATAGGACTTGAGTTCGTCGTTTTCAAACATGGGATCTACCATGGCCTTGTCCTTGTCGATATATCCGGCTGTGTTGCCGTAGTATAAAATACGGTTGTTTTTGATCTGAATACCGTTCATGAAAGCCTCCTTTCCCGGTTGAAATTGCCGTGTTACTCAAAATAGAAGGTGACGGAATAAGTGATGTTGCTCTTGTTGTACATGCAGTCGTGGTTGGTGTAGTAGTAGAACTCCAGTTGGCTGTAAATGCCGGGCGGCAGGCTGCGGCTAAAGGTGATGCCGTTGGTGGTCGTTCCGTAGTCCAGCTGATCCCACTGCCCGGTCAGCACGTTATATCCGCGCACACGCCCGAAGTCGTTGCCGCTGTGACCTGAAACGGGAGGCACTGTAAAGGTGTAGTTGGTGATGGTGGCGCCTGCGATACCCTGTTCCAGAATAACCGATTCAGGTCCGGTCAGCGTCATGCCGCCGCCTCTGTTGGGGTCGGCGATAAAGAACACGATTGCCGCCCAGGGCGATTCGGCTCCGGTGGAATCCACAGCCTTCACACGCACCACATTCTTGCCAAGCGGATAATCGCTGCTGGTCTGAGCCGGACGGCCTTCCCATACATAGGTGATAGCGTCGCCGTCAGCATCGGAGCTTGAGGCTGTTATGGTAATCGGTACGCCGGGAGCGATGCTGTTTCCGTCAGGATTACGGTTAATCACAGGAGTTGTGGGTGCGGAGTTTGTCACCGTGAAGGTGATAGCTGTCCAGTCGGAATACAGCCCCCATGCGTCCTTTGCTCTGACGTAGACGGTGTGAGTTCCAACGGGATAGTAGCTGTCCGCCGTGTTACCGGAGTATTCCAGCGTCACGGAGTCGCCGTCCGGGTCGGTGGCGTAGGCTGAAATGTTAACCTTCAGCTTGCCGTTCAGCGCTATTCTGGTGACAGAGGCACTGCCTGTCGGCTTGTTCGGCGCAGAATTGGTTATAGTAATACTCTGCGAATAGGTGAAGATTCTGCCCGTGCTGTCGATTGTGCTGGCGGTCAGGACATAGCTGCCGGGCGCGTTAATGGTAATGGTCCCGCCGTTGTTTGAGAGGATTCCGGAATAGGATGCCGGAGTACCATCCTTGGTCAGCGACCACGAGAGGTTTCTGCCCTCCAGCCCGGACGTTGTCGGCAGGGATACGTTTATATTGCCGCCGATGTGGACTGAGGACGGTACGGTGAACGGAAAGCTGGCTATTGGCTTCACAGTCGCCGTATTGGATGTGTAGGTGAATTTTCTGCCGTTTACATCCGTTACTTCGGCAATCAGCTTCACCGCGATAGTTTTGTCCGTGCTGATGGTAAGGCTTCCGCCGCCCTTTCCGACAGAGCCTGTGGCGTATTGGGTATAGGGCTTGGCCTGACCGCCATCCACAGAGATAAGCCAATTGATGCTCGTTCCGTTAAGCTCTGAGCCAGAGGCGGTGACAGCAATGGAATCGCCGCTGTAGCTGAGCGCCGTGAGTCCGAGGGTCATCTGCGGGATGGGATAAACCGTGAAGCTCTGGCTCCTGGTAAAGGCGCGGCCAGTTGCGTCCGTCAGAATGAGGGTCAACTCGTATTGCCCCTTTAACGGGAAGGTTATCGTACCGCCCTCTTTATCAAGCTCTCCGGTGGCATAGGTTGAATATGGTTTTGCGTCGCCGCCTTGACGAATCGTCCATGCTGCGGTGAGATTCTCCAAATCCGTGCCGCTGACGCTGATCGTTCCGGCTTCCCAAACGTACCATGGCTGTATGCTGCTGAGCGTAATTGACGGAATGGGATAGACGGTAAAGCTACGGCTTTTGGTGAAGGTACGACCGTTTACATCCGTCATCGTGAGAATCAATTCATACTGTCCTTTTGTTGGGAAGGTAATCGTGCCCCCAACCTGGGTCAGATCGCCGGAAGCGTAAGCATAATAGGGTTTCGTATCGCCAGCATTCTGCTTAACTGTCCAGCTTGCCGTTAGATTTCCCAATTCAGTTCCACTGACGCCAACTGTTCCAGCTTCCCCAGCATGCCAGGTCTGCGGGATACTTAGTGTCATTGACGGAATCGGATAGACGGTAAAGCGCTGGCTTCGGATGAAGGTGCGGCCGGTGGGGTCAGTCATCGTAAGGGTCAGCATATACTGTCCCTTTGCGCGGAATGTAATTGTGCCGCCTGCTTTTGTGAGCGCGCCGGATGCGTAATTTGAATACGGCTCAGCGCCGCCGTCATCCTTTATGACCGTCCAGTCTGCGGTGAGGTTCTCCAGATCCGTGCCGCTGACGCTGACTGTTCCGGCTTCCCCAGCGTACCAGACCTGCGGGGCGCTGAGTGAAATTGACGGGATCGGATAGACCGAGGTGGACGCACTGTAGGAGAACACTCTGCCCAGCGCGTCCGTCATGGAGGCAGTAAGGGCGTAATCCCCGACCTGTGTAAAGCGTATTTTGCCACCGTAGGCGTTCAGCGTTCCATCCAGAACATCGGAAAGCTCAACCGGCTCACCGTCCTTAGTAAGCGCCCACTCCACCGGCAGCACATTGTTGTTGCCGCGGGTTCTCAGGTCGATGGTACGGTCAGTGTGGGTCGATTCGGGAAGTTCAAAGGAAATGTTCAGTACAGGCAGGACTTCGATCCTACCGCCTTTCTCGAACAGGTACACCCGTCCGGTTTCATCGGTGATTCGGGCGATCAGTTCATAGGTCCCTGCGTGTTTGAAGCGGATGGAGCCTCCATTGTTATCCAGCGTCCCGCTGACATAAGTCCCAAAATCCTGGAATCCGAAGCCGTTCTCCAACAGCCATTCCACTTTCAGGCTGCCAAGCTCCGAGGTTTCCGGAACCACGTTGACGATGGTGTCGGTGTGGGCGGTTTCTGGCAAGGTATATGTGCTGCTGAGAACAGGGTAAACCTTGACCGGCGCAATGTAGCTGTAGTTTCTGCCTGCCGGATCGGTAAAAGAGGCTTTCAGAACATACTCGCCTTTATTTATGAAGCGAATGTAGCCGCCGTCGTTGGTCAACTCACCCTGTAGCGCGTCCGCAAGGTCAACAGCTTCTCCGTCCCTGGTCAGCGACCACTGAATCGTGGCATCGCCGAGGTTCTCAAAGCGAGTTTCCACATGGACTGTTTTGTCGGTATGTGTGATTTCCGGTACATAAAAGCCGATAGAGCCCACAGGATAGACTGTGACGGTATCGGTTGCCTCAACGGTTCTGCCGGTTTCATCCGTGAGCGTTCCGGTGAGCATATACACGCCCTTGTCCTTGAAGCGGATATTTCCGCCATCGTTGGTCAGTACGCAATCGACTGCATCGGCGAGGGTGACCGCCTCGCTGTTTTTGATGAGGCTCCAGTTGACTGTCAGTCCGTCCGCTTCCGTCAGCACAGTCGAGACGTCGAAGGCGGTATCCGTGTGAGAAGCTGACGGGAGATCGAAGGATATTTCGGCCACAGGGTAGACCTTAGTTGCCTCTGTGTGGGTGAAGACACGGCCGGCAGCATCCGCGATGTACGCTGTGAGTGTATATTCACCCTTGTTCCTGAACACGAAGGTGCCGCCTTCGTTTCCAAGCTCGCCACCCAGAATGTCAGCAAGCTGGGCGGCTTCTCCGTCTTTAGTCGCCGTCCAGACGATATCATGGCCGTAGAGCTTTTCCAGAGGGAAAGCAAGCGTGACCGATTTGTCCGTATGGGTGCTTTCCGGCAGGTCAAAGATCAGGTCGATAACCGGATACACCGTGACCTGCTTGGACAGCACGGTTTCTTTTCCTCTGGCGTTCTTGGCTATTGCGGTCAGCGTGTACTGTCCATCCTCCTTGAAATGGATGGTACCGCCCTCTAAGCCAAGACTGCCGTTGACGGCGTCCTCCAGCTCCACAGGCTGCAGTGAACCATCAACAGCAGTTTTGGTAATCGTCCAGGTATAGCTTTTCATGTACTTCCACACCGGCATCACCTGTATTTCGCTGTCTGTATGAGCAGTTTCGGGAAGCTCAAAGCGCACCTGCGCAGGCGGATAATATGAGCCGCCTCCAGAACCGCCGCCCGAATTACTCGGCGTGGGAGTTGGAGAGGGAATCGGAGTGGGCTTGTCCGTATCCGGATTTGTCGGGGTAGGCGTCGGCTGCTCGGTAACTCCAGGTGTCGGACTCGGCGTTGTTGTGTCCGGAGTCTGTGATGGAGCGGTTGGCGTCGGTTCTGTCGGATTCGGAGTGACCTTCTCGATCAGATCCTCGGCGTCGCCCTTGGTAACCGGATCATTAGGATGGATTTTATTATCCTCCGTATCTCCGATGATTCCATCCTCGCGGCCAATGATGACATATCCCTTGTCCTCATCCTTGATGTCTGCCTGGTCATCATAACCGCTGTGCCCCTGAGTGTTTTTTGCTTCCTCGTCCTTGCCCTCCGCTCTCACGAGCATCTTGACAATCTCTGCACGAGTGATGGGATCGTCCGGACGGAAGCCGTCAGAGTAATCGACAGGGTCGATGATACCGGTGTCGATCAACGCCTCGATGTATTTCTCCGACCAGTGACCGTCGATGTCGGAGAAGCTGGGCGGGTCTTTTTCCGCATTTGTGATATCCAACTGCATATCCTTCGCCATCATGGCTGCGTACTCGCCGCGTGTGATGATTTCGTCCTGACGGACGAAGTTTTCCGGATGCAGGCGGTACGCCGTATAGATTCCGCTACACACCAGGAAAAGGAGAACGATGGCAATTATGCCGATGAGTTTTCCTTTCTTTTTCATGGGTTTTCTCAATCCTTTCTTTTTGATTTTGACAATGAAAAAGCCGGAATCAGCAATCTGTGATTCCGGCCTCAAGTCCTTATTTGTTTCATAGCTTCAGCTCCATACCACTCTGCTCCTGCTGTTCCTTCTGCAAGGCTTCCGGCAATGGGTGGACAACCTTTCCGTCAAGCATTTCAAATACACAGAAGTCATCCCTGTCACAGATCATAACCCTGTGCTGGTAGTCCTTCTGCATTTCAATATAGTCCTGCACCTCCTTGATGCTGCACAGCCACACGCCGGAGGTATATCTGCCGTCCGGCAAAAAACAATAGCCACTGTACTGCGGCTCATGACTTTTCAGATCCAAGGCTCCAGCCGGACGGATTTGTGATAGCTGGAGACGGGCATGGTCGGTAAGGATTTCCGGCTTGGCGATACCGAGTATGTCACTCCGGTTCCACCGAACCTGCTCTCCGTCCGCAAGGGAAACGGCGAAGACTGACCTGCCGCTGGGATTTGGATTGCTGCCGAAGCCTCCAGTACAGAAGTACAGCTGATGCTTGGCGCTGTGGAATTCCTCCGAAAGCGTTGAGGGACTGAGGACAATGACCTTGCCGCCTATTGGCATACCGTATCCGGTTTGTATGCAGTCCTCCTGTGTAAATAATTCTTTCTCAGTCAACTCAGATCGGCTCCTTTCTTTTTTCGATGATATCCAACAGCCTTGCCGCTATGGATATAAGCGTATCCTCCGGCATATCACGGATGGCGGCACGGACGAACGCCTCTACTGCCTCCGGCGACTGGTCGCCGATTTCAATGAGGTCAACCTTTTTAGCGGTGACAACGCCCTTCTGGACACCAAGTCTCACAATGTCGCCATGCTCCATTTCAGCAGCGGTGCGGAGCGCCTTTGGAATCAGGACGCGACCTTTTTCGTCAAGGATTTTGTAAATGGGCTTTGCTCTCATACGAAGTAACCCTCCTTTCTCATAACCTCCCGAACCGTGTCGGGGCTGATGCCAGTATCATCAAAAAACTCACGGAGCTCCTCCGGAAGGTTGTCCAGAATATCCGACGCCTTTATGACAATAGCGCCGGGCACGCATGTAATTTCCAGAACGCTTTCTTCCGGAATCTCCGCAGCTTCCAGAAGCAAATCGGGAAGAGTCAGGGTAACTTCCACATCATCTCCCTCACAGTCACACGTCTGCTCAGCAGCTTCTGTGACGTGGTGAGTGACGACAAGCTGCGGACAGGAATTTTCAGCTTCCTCATGATTCACTGCAAGGGTGACACAGATCTCATCGCCGGGCTTGAGACCTGCGGCATCAAGCATTGCTGTCTGCAGGGTTATGCGGCCATGCTTGTCCACCACCGCAACCATTTTAAATAGTTTCATAAAGTTGAACCTCCTGATAAATTTGGTTAGTGTTATTCCATGCCGTATACCCCGGCGAGGTCAAAAAGCCCAAGCTGAGTCGGCATGTCCCTCAGCCTTTCGCCGGTGTCGTAGTTGGAGATCAGGACTTCAGCATATTCGCAGCCGTTGTCATATCGCTGGGCAAGGTTATTAATACGACTGACCGCTTCAATATTAAAGTCCTTGTACAGCTCACGGATGAATTCGCAGTCGTTGTAGCTGACTAGCCATTTGCCCTGGCAGGACGCCAAGGTATCCCGCAAGCGGTAGTGATCCTCTTTTCTGAATACAACCTCGTAGTGTCCCTCTGTCTGATAATATGGCGGGTCACAGTAGATGAAGGCATTTTCACGGTCGTACTGCTTGATCAAAGCTTCAAAGTCCTTGTTCTCAATGACCGTATCCTTAAGCCTTCGGCTACCCTGCCAGAGAAGGTGAAAGGTTTTCCTGATATCGAAGGGCTGGCAGCCATAGCTAGTGCAGCCGCTTCCATAGCTTAAGCGGATGAGACGGTAGAATGCAGCGGCGCGTTTGACTTCGTTCATCTGAGCGTTTTCGAGAAGGATCATTTTGATTTCATTAAACTGCGGCTCACTGAGAACCCTCTGTGCGATGTCCAGTTCCTCCCGCAGGTATTCGTTTGTGAATTCCTCCTTCTCCAGATATTTTTTTAAGACATTGAATTCATCACGCCCGTTCAGCGGAAAGAAATTCAGCTCCTTAAGCAGAGCAAAGGGACGGTCGCGGACGCAGCGGAACAGATTTGCAAGGTCGGAATTGAAATCGTTATAGACCTCCATGGCGGTATCCGGAGGCCGTCCGAACAGCACCCAGCCTCCGCCGCCGAATACCTCAACGTACCGTCCGAATTCCTTCGGCATTCGCTGATAAATCATATCCCGCAGAGCCTTTTTGCCGCCTACCCAACTGATAATGCTGTTCAATACATCACCTCCCTTTGCTCCGGCAGCTGAATTTATCAACGTCGGTTCTCATGCAGGAGCCGTCAGGACTCCAGCAGATAAAGCCGACGCCAGGATAAGGGCAGCCAACGCAGCGGGCGGTATCTTCAGGCAGAGTCAGTGAATACTTTGCAGGAGGACCAGTTTCTCCGGCACCTGCTTTTTCTTCTGGCGTTACATCATGCTTCATGGTTCAGCTCCTTTCTCGGAAAAACAAAAAAGGCGCTGCCTTTTTTGTAAAGATAGCGCCTTCTCGTTCTTATATTTACTTATATAGCTCACAGCATAAGCTGTGACAAAAAAGCACCCGTCAGCTTCAACAGAAACCGAGGAGCGCTATTTGTCCATTTACTTTTTCTTCATCCCATCACCGGACCGCCGTATCCAGCATCAGGCGAGCTGTTTTTCATCTCATGCTCCAGCTTCATGGAGTAATTTTCGCTGTCCCAAAAGCTGACATAGATTTCTCCATCCGGCGTTTTGATGGGACGCTGCTCGAATCCTTCCCCATAACCATCAGAGTTCTGACCACACACATAGTCCATAAGCGCAGCGGTTTCTTCTCCGGTGAGAGTCTCCTTCAGTCCTGCAGTCATGACTCCCCACAGCTCGCCATCAACAACCTCCACTATCGGGTAGAGACTATGCACCTTTTCTTTAAGAGCTTCGTCGTGAATGTACTCGGCAAGACCTCGGTCATTTTCAAAGTGCCGGTTCTCCTTTGCTATGGCAGCGAGGATTTGATCCTCATATGCCACCGCATCCCTGGACGAGATATCCTCCCGCTCATCCTCCGAGCAGTCATACTGAGGGTAGCTGAAAATCTTCAGAGGGAAAAAGATACGCATTGTTTCGTTTGCCATTTTGATTTCCTCCATTCGTTTTAGTATGAGTCCCTAAAAAAGGGCATAAAAAAAGCGGGGGTATCTTCGTTAGAAAATACTCCCGCAAATTTTCAGGAATCTATATATTTAATTAAATAAAAATAAATTGGAATTTAGCAGCTTTTAGTTATGTCATAATCTCAACAACCTGGAATTTGATAATTTTTCTACTCTTTGCAATGGGATAATTTTTCTATGATGTCCATATCATGTTTATCAACTTCACGCAGTTCATAACCAGTATGAAACAACTTTTGCCCCTTAGCTGATATGCATGGTACACTCCTCCCGTTAAAAACAGCACTTCCAAAAATGTCAGCTTCAAACTCATACCAGCCGCCTTCCAAATCGGCTTGTTTTGCTGTGCCATCATTATTAAGAACGAATGGATGGATATCTACATAACTTAACTGTGAATGATACAGTTCTACTCGAACAGGGCTCCAATCTACAACTACTTCATATCCATTTTCTTTCAAAACACGTAGTAGTTCATCTGTATATTGAGAATCGAAATCTATATCTATATCACGGTGTTCTCTTGTTTGTTTACCAGCCAGTACATCAACGCCCCAACCACCGTCCAACCAGTAACGGATTCTCGTATTATCTAATAAATCTAAGACTTTTAACAAATCGTCTTGTGTTGCTATCTCTTTCTTTTTCATGATTACCTCGCTCTTTCAAGTTTCAGTTTAGTGACTTTGCAATATATAAATAATCTTTGCTCAAAGGCTACTTGATAAATTCCTGTTTGTCAACCTAGATATGCGGAATCAAAATAAACATTAAATGGCAACCAACGATAGTAGACACCAATGTTTCGTGTTTCGCCACTTGGATTTTCTTTCTTATAATAATACGCAAAATAGCAGTCATGGGCTGGTGAATATTCTACATCTTTGAGCTTATAATCGTTGCCATCTTCTTGCTTTGATATATAACTTCCTGTAACGATTTTGACAACCTGTTTTGGCAGAAAGTCGGAAAACCACAATAAAACAAATGCAACGACAGTTATAATGATGATTCGTCTTTTTAAATTGGATTTCATACACTATCCCCTTTCAAATTTCTGTTTATCTACATGTTAGTATAAATAATTTTACTTCACCAGCCATCCATAAACCTGTCTGCAATCTACGATATAGTCAACATACACCGTCTGATCCTAGATCTGATACAGAATTAAATACCATTTCTCAACAAACATCTTATGATACTTGTTCAGCGGTATAAATTCAAATATCGGATGGTCATAGTTGTCAGTAAAAAGTTTATCATTCATGACTCTCTAAAACCGCACTTCTGATAAAAATCAAGAGCGGAAAGACTGTCACCAATTCCGACAAGCATAGCTTTACAATCAGTGTAATAGGAGAACAGAAATTCTATCAAGCTTTTCCCATAGCCTTTTCGCTGACAATCAGGCTTAACTGCAATATTTTTAAGCTCATAAATGCCGTCTGTCTCTTTAGTAACCACGCATTCAGCTTTTACCTCATTGTCATCCCAAATATACATTTCGCCACGTTCGAGGTATTTATCTATCATATTTTCCTGTTCATCTGCCAGGAACAGCAGGTCGATATATTCTTTTTTTGTTCCCGAAACTTTTATGATAGCCATAAACATATACCTCTAAATTCCTGTTTGTTTATATGTTCTATATTTAACATTTTATTGTCCAGCTATGGGAAATTCAAGCATGGACTCTGAAATACCGAATGTCATCTATGAAACGCCCCAAAAAACAGGGTCAAAAATCGCAGTTTTTCGCCTCAATTTTTGCCCGTTTTTTGCTCCAAAACCACTACATATAGTGGTTGGCCCGCCTTATTTGCCCTTCAAACCACAATACGTCATCATTATTACACACTCAACGTGGCTCGAGTTGATGGCATTGATGTCTTAAGCTGATTTTTAACCCTTTCGTTCGCGGGAACGTATCAACGGTATTTTGATTATTTTTTAAGAAACTGATATATGGGGGAACATATCGAAGCAATCAATAATGCACATTAACAACTAGTCTTTGTTATATTTAAACTATTCGAAAAGGTAATTGGATATTAAGGGAAGACTCTATAGACTTTTTCATATGATTAACGAGTTCAGCCACCTCAGATTCCATTCCTTCCCACTTGTCAACACACTCTCCTAAATAAGCCTCTCTCGCTTTGTTGAGTAAAGTAGCATGCTCATCGGGTAATTGAGGTATCGCCCATTCAGCTGCCAGATCTTTTGAGCGAATTTCACCAGTAGATGCTGTCAGCCACATTCTGGCTAAAGTTAAAATCACATTGCGTTCGTCACCGTTAATGCTAGCTATCAACCCGGGCAACGATTCTTTAATTGCTTTTCGAATATCTGTCATTGGCACAGGCTCAATTACTTCTGTTGCCTTTGGTCCCAAAAGGTTAATACTATTTTTTCTTAGTTGTGCTAAAAGTATTGCTAAATCCGGATCATAAGTCGACTCAGGAATTTCTCCCTTTTCAAACTGCTCTCTTAGCCACTCGCCATACATAAATTCATATTTGGGGGGGAAATGCCAAGGGACAATATCCTTTTGATTTATGACCGTAACTTCAAGAGGCCTCATATCTTTTATGTTTCCTATTTTCCCAGATATAAGCATTAACCTATTTGTAAGATTCCTTCGAGTTTTTTCAGATAAACTTTGATTTGTTATTACCAAAATATCTACATCGCTATTCATACGTAAACCACCCATTACTGCCGAACCATACAAATACACCCCAATTAACATATTATCAAGTAGTTCCGCTATAGTTTTTAATGCTTGAATTGCTTCTTTCGGAATTTTTTTGTTACTTAAATCTATACTCAACTTCGATCTCCTTTCGTCTGAAAACTGTTTTTTAACGCCTCTTAAAATTTATAAAAAAAGAGTAAACATCTTTCGTTGTATTGTAAATTAACGCCATCCAAAATTTTGATTCAAGATTTTCTTTCGGTTTATTATATGTTTGAGCCAATATAAGCTACAAAACTGCTGTCTATCCATTTTTGAGTAACCTCATTTATATCAATCTCAATAGTAGCCAACCCAATAATGCTGCAATCCAATTTCTCTAACAAAGCTATTAAAGCCTTCATTTGAGAACCTGTCTCTATCCAATCATCTACAATCAAAACTCTTTTGTTCCTCACAATAGAACTCTTAGATATTTCAAAGCTTTTATCTTGACCTGAATAGTCGGTAAAATGTGTCGAAATAATCTCTTCTTTTGCGTATGGCAGCTTATCACCTTTTCTTACTCCAATAAACCCCACTCCAAGTTCTTTGGCTATGGCAGTGCCTAGTATCCATCCAATTGCTTCTGGGGCAGCCACATAATCTACTTTATTTTGAAAATCCAATGATAGTACTTTTACAATTTTATCAAAAACGGTTTTATGTGTAAAAATAGTTAGTAAATCATATTTTCCAATTGAGTTACGAGGTAATATACCTCTAATTTCATTTATAACATCAGTACTTTCCATACATTTACACCCCTTGCTTATGGTTAATAATCTTTGCTAATCTTTAAAAATAGTCATTTTCAACATATTTTTTATACATGTCCTCGGTATATCTTGTTATGTTCTTACCATACTCTGGATAATCAAACCCCAGTAGTTCTGCTACCTCTTTGGACACTTCCCTGAACAATTGGTGGCATATAAATAATGACTTCCAAATATTTTCATAGGAATCCATGCGATATGTAGATAATAATCTATTCCATAGATCTTCATCAATGTATTTGTTAATATACTTATAATTTTTCCCAACACTTAATGAAAATTCTGTCTTTATCCCAACCTTCCACGACATCATCCTAAGTAGTTCAAACCGTAGAATCTGGTTCAGATGATCGATTGCAAACAGTATCTCTTTGCGGCACAATCCTTTAATAACATAAGGTGTTACATTCCAAAATTCATTGCAGCAATCATCATACTCCCTTGCGCTTGGCTTTCTTACATGATAATCTATATCAGTCGGAACTATGTCCCTTTTAATTCTACAATCTTTATCAATTAGAACCTTTATTAATTTATCGCCCTTTAGGTAATTATCTAACTCTTCCAAGGGCAATAAGGTAAGATCAATTTTATTGTAATCATCAAATAGCATAAGATAGGAAAATCCCTTTTCTTCAGGTGGGAATAATTCCATATCCTCCGGCTTTTGCATCATTATTATATTCCCAAATTGATTAAGCCAGTCATCATTAGATATAAACGGTTCTATATCACTTACAAAATATGTAATATCATAATCCTGAAATTCATCTTTAGGTATATTAATATTTGCGCGTGACCCCTCAAGGGTCACAATTCGAATACGTTCATCCTGTTCTGCTAAAGAAAGTACTAAATCCATCATTTCTTTTTCTGATCTCATTTACATACTCCTCGTTTATTTTTTCTATATTATTACATCTTCTTTTTTGCCGATACAATCAGCATCATTGGGCGTCGCATTTCATCCGCCATCCCCGGAATATCCATCATGTTCTCTGGCGGCTGTGGCTCCACAATCTGATTTATTATAAAACTATTTGAAAGCAGTGTATTTAGATATGTGGTCAGTGTTCTATGATATTTTGTAACCTTTTCTTCCAAAAACATAGCTGTCCGTTTGCCCTCATAATAATAATTGTCCACCGGGAAATGCAGTATTTCTCCTTTTTCGTTATAATACCAGTCTTGTGTTCCATGAGCAGTAAAAACAGGATGTTCAACTGTAAAAACTAAATTGCCACCAGCCTTCAGCATCCTATATATCTTTTTTATTAAATTCTCATAGTCTGCTACATAATGAAACGCAAGCGAACTTAGTATTACATCAAAGCTCTCCTCTGGGAAATCCACATCTTCTATGGCACAGCATTCATATTCAATCTGTGGAAAATGGGTTTTTCCTTTTGCTACTTCGAGCATTTTATGAGAAATATCAACACCTACTACAGAGGAAGCACCGTTTTCCATCGCATATATACAGTGCCATCCATAGCCGCATCCTAAATCAAGCACACGCTTACCCTTAAAATCAGGTAGCATCTTTTTCAAAGTCTCCCATTCTCCCGCACCAGCCAGTCCTTTCTGCGAGCGACTCATTTGACTGTATTTTTGAAAAAATATATTATCATCATATTTGTTTTCTTTCATCTGAACTCTCCTCGTTTAAAAAGTTATTTATCTCCGATACAATTTCATTCACTTCATTATAAAGCTTCTCGGTCATGTCGTAGCATTCAAAAAGTGAGATACCGAGTACTTCAAAAATATGATTTACCTTCTCGGTATATTTTTCAGGTTTATGTTCAAAAGTTTCAAGCAGTTTTATAGCTTTCTTTTCGTTGATACAATAAGCATTATTACATGCAAATAACACTTGATTTAAACATGAAACTATACGAAAAACATGACCCGCAATATAATATTTATCGTCTGTTCCCGAATTTGCTTTTACAAACATTAAAGAGAACCCTGCTTCAAACATAAAAAAGTTAACTAAACTTTTCTGCAAAGCATTGGGATAAGTTTCTGCCTGTTTTTTTAATTCGCATAAGCTTTCATTCTTAGCATATAGTATTTTGCTAATCGCTAATTCTCCTCGATACATTGCACTAATATAACCATGGGGATGCCCAGTCTGATAATTGGCAGTAACAATTCCGTGCTCTGTATCTTTCATTATTTGTTCCACACGTTTAATATCACGTAAAATTAAATCCACATGATACCCGTTTATGACTAACCATCCGCCGCCATTAATCCAATCACCCCATGCTCCGGGAGGTACAACAAGGTTATTTCTATGCTCATCATCCAGCTTTGTAGCGAATTGATTAATAGTATTTATGTCAAATGATTCTGAATTGTAATAGATGCCGATATCTATATCCGAATCCTCTGTATGGGTGCCCCTTGCACGTGAACCACCTAAAACAATACCTTCTATATAAGACAGAGAGGATAATTTCTCTGCTACTGATTTAATAATATTATCTACCATCAAGCATGCTCCTTTTATCGATTCACTGCTGTAAAAATTCCAAGCCAAATCTTTTGCTTCTACTCAACATATTTATAATTTTTTTAATTTCACAAAAGATAGTTAAAACTTATCAATTGTCTTTTTATACCTCTGCTGATTAGATGAAGTCTTTTCAATAGCCTTTAAATTACCATTCATTTTGCTAACATGGTTTAAAAATAACGTTCCAAGCAGAAGTCGATCCTTTCTGGGTATCCTATTCCACACATATCCCTTGAATAAATCTTTAACAAGAAAAACTTCGCCATCATTTAGATTTTCAGTTTCTCTAATAGCTTCTTCCAATAGCTCATTTACATCAATCATGTTGTCCACTCCTTATTAATAATAATATCAACAACATTGTTGATATTATTATACGTATATTCACAGTCAAAGTCAATCCGTAAATAAGAAAAGCCACCAATCAAGGAAGTAACACCTCTCAATTGGTCGCCATTTCTGATATCCTATATCTCAATATCTATTTCAACACCTGATTTAAATTCAACAGTGAGCTTATCATCAAATACCGTAACTTTTTCAATAAGCCGCCTTACTAATTGCTCATCATATTCCTCCAACTCGCAGGATTGTTCATTTAAGAAATCAGTCATTTCAGCGATTCGTTGCCTTTTTCCTTCACGCTCTGCATTCTCTGCAAGTGCATTTTGCTTCAATTCTCGAAGGCGGTAAATTTCATCAGCCACATCTTCATAGTCATTCTTGGACTTTGCTTGTATAAGAAGCTGTTGTTGTAATTCTTCCAATTTGCCATCAATATCATCGGTGGCATTATCATTTTCTTCATTAAATACAGTAGCTATGTTTTTCTGCAAGGTTGAGAGGAAGGGTTCTTTGTTAGCCAAAAGCTCGTTAATAGCCTTGACCACTGCTGTCTGCAATGTTTCCTCGTTTATGGTAGGAGCAGTGCATTCAGACCCTTTTTCCTCCAATCGGCTAACACATCTCCAAACAATAGACTTGTAGCCTCTGTTATTCCAATGTACCCGTCGGTAAATATCGCCGCAGTGTCCGCAGTAAACAATACTCGATAAAGCATACTTGCTGCTATAGACTCGCTTTTTACCGCCTTTGCGGCCACGAAGATTTGCTCTTCGAACCATCTCTTCTTGAACTTGCATAAAAAGCTCCCTTGGAATAATCGGCTCATGGCTGTTTTCTACATAATACTGGGGAACGATGCCGTTATTCTTGACCCGCTTTTTAGAAAGGAAATCAACCGTATATGTCTTTTGTAGAAGGGCATCACCGATGTACTTTTCATTCTGCAATATCTTTTTTAGTGTTTCTGGTCTCCATTTGGCTTTGCCTGCCGCTGTAAGAATACCGTCTGCTTCTAGTCCTCTTGATATTTGTAAAAGACTAGCTCCTTCAAGGTACTCTCTATAAATCCGTTTAACAACCTCTGCACCCTCGGGGTCGATGACTAGTTGCTTGTTTTCATCCTTGGTGTATCCAAGGAAACGCTTATGGTTGACCTGGACTTCACCTTGTTGATATCGATACTGAATGCCCAGCTTAACGTTCTGACTTAAGGATTGGCTTTCCTGTTGGGCAAGGGAAGCCATAATAGTCAGCATAATTTCACCCTTGGAATCCATGGTGTTGATATTTTCTTTTTCAAAGAATACAGCGATGTTTTTATCTTTTAACTGACGGATGTATTTAAGGCAGTCTAACGTGTTTCTGGCAAATCGGCTGATGGATTTTGTAATGATCATGTCTATTTTTCCTGCCATACATTCCTCAATCATGCGGTTGAACTCTTCACGCTTTTTGGTATTTGTACCTGTGATACCATCATCCGCAAAAATCCCTGCCAATTCCCATTCCTTGTTTTTCTTAATATAGTTTGTATAATGTTCAATCTGAATTTCATAACTTGAAGCCTGCTCCTCACTATCCGTTGAAACACGACAGTAAGCAGCCACTCGTATTTTGGGTTTGCTCTCACTAGTTTTATTATTTCCGACTCGTTTAATTGCCGGAATCACTGTGACATTTCTACTCACTGCCACTTGTTACACCTCACTTTCTATCAAACTGTAGGCATATTCCGCCTGCTTGTATGGGTCTTCATATTTTTGCACCAGAGGTTTTGCTTTGAACTTTACAGGGTAATCCGTTTTCGGTTCATCTTTAGGTTCCCTTATCCTCCCGAGCTTTTCTGCTCGTTTTCGTTTTTCTTCTCTGGCTTTTTCAAATGTCTCCTCATCAATAATGGGAGGGTAAAATTCATCGCCTAGGTAGTGCTTGTTCTGCAACATCTTACCTGCTGTGGCATGATAACAATCTATCCCAGCTTTTTTAGCAGCTTCCTTCAAAGAAAGGCCTGCCAAGTATCCGGAAAATAATTCTTTTACCTGCTCAGAAGTCTTTTCATCCACAACAGCTTTTCCATCTTCAATTCTATATCCATAGGGTGTGTGACCCATCTAATTCACCAACCTTTCCTTCAATGTGATTCCACATTTTAATTCAAAACCTACTTCCTCCCGTGAAAAGACAATAATCCTCTCTACGTAATCTTCAAACAACTCATCCTCATAAGCTGTGAGCATTTTGGACTTAGTGGCAAACTTAAGCAGACGGTCAACTTCATCTACTTTAGCAAAATTGCCATTGACGGAACGAGTAAGTTGATCCTTTTCGGCAAGAAGCCTTTCTCTTTCTGCCTCCAGTGCATTCTTTTCTTTATTAAACAGAGCAGGTTCCAGATACCCTTTGGCCATTAAACCTGTCAGTACTTGGCTCTGCTCCATGTTGTTTTCAATTTTAGTTTCCAACTCTTCAATTCTACGAAAACTCGCTGCATTGTTTTGGTTACGTAACCCATGAAAAAGTGGTCTTAATATAAACTTCTGACCGAATATGAGTTTATTCATCATCGTAACAAATGCAGTCTTTATATCTTCATCTCGAATGAACTGCATGGAACATTCCGTTATATTGCTGATATGCTTACTGCAGCACCAAGCAATGTATTTTCTTGTACCAGATGAATGAATCCGTCTTTTAAAGGTACTGCCACATTCCGAGCAGATAATTTTGCTAGAAAAGGAATATCGGTTTAGATATTTACTGTTGCGTTTTTCGATTCCTTTTTCCTTGGCTCTCTGATTGAGAATGGCATCTACAGCTTCAAAATCTTCAGGGCTGATAATTGCCTCATGGTGGTTTTCTACTAGATACATATTTTTTTCACCATAATTGGTGTGCCTGTTAAAATGGCTATCAGTATAAGTCTTTTGCAAAATAACATCGCCAGTATATTTTTCATTGGTCAGAATCCCTCTAATCGTAGTAGCTGTCCAACGACCACCTCTTTTTGAAGGGATACCCTTTTGATTAAGATCATTTGCAACTTTCTGTGTGCCTTTGCCCGATAATACCTCTGCAAAAATATACTTCACAATTTCAGCTTGCTTGGGGTTTATTATCATCTGACCGTCAATGTTTTGATACCCATATGGTGGGTAGGAAATTTTAAAGGTTCCGTTTTGGAATCGTCTTTGAATGGCCCACTTCGTATTTTCGGAAATGGAAATTGACTCACTTTCTGCAAGCCCACTTAAAATGGAGAGCATCAATTCGCTCTCCATTGAACTCGTATTGATGTTTTCCTTCTCAAAATAGATATGAACCCCAAGGTCGATCAGTTTTCGAACCATCTCCAAGCAATCTGTAGTATTTCTGGCAAATCGGCTAATTGACTTTGTAATAATTAAGTCAATTCTCCCAGTTTCACAGTCTGATAACATTCTAAGTAGGTCAGAGCGGTTTTCCTTTTTCGTGCCGCTGATACCCTCGTCATAATATAAGCCTGCGTATTCCCATTCTGGATTAGCCTTTATATAGCTCTCATAATGGGCCTTTTGTGCTTGCAAGCTGACAAGTTGTTCATCACTGCCTGTAGAAACTCGACAGTAGGCAACTACTCGTGTTTTTGGCTTAATAAAAGAGTTGGCCGTATTTCCTTCTATTTTCGTTATCTTTTTCATCCTCTCACCTCCTTCTTGGTAGGTCACATATTACCTCTGAAACCCTTATATATCAACGATTTGAGGGCATTATCTCCTTCAAAAATGGAGAGAAAGTTTGGCGATTTAGTGCGTCTATTTTGTTGAATTCCACTTCCGTTATTAAGCCTTTTTCGAGCATCTTTCTAAGCAATTTTTCTGCTCTATAATAATCAAATTCTCTTTGAAGCACCTCAGCACTTAAATATTTCTTTTTTGGATTTAATAGTAAATCTTGTTTATCTGTAATTTTAGTTATCTGCATATAGGCAACCTCCATTTCTACAGGGAAAACCCTGCACCTATATGCAAAAATCCTTGATGATTCGAACCCCTAAAAGGCAAAAAAAATGACCCAAAGAGCTGTTATACTCCTCGGGTCATAAAAATTAGCTGTTCGTTAATCGTACTTAATAAAGGCATCGGTAAAACCAGCTTTCTTAGCTTTGGCAAGTTGCGCTTCCGCATTGGCTTTTACAGAATAGGCACCGATTTGCACACGATAATATTTCTTTTTCTCCTGTTCTGCAGGCTTCTCTCCTTCACTTAATAGCTTTTTCACATCCGCTCTGAAGGTATCCATGCCTTTTCCATGCTTTGGAAACCAGTTTTTCGGATCGCCATGATTACTTGCTATGCCTTTTTGATATCCTTCACAGTGACCAATAACATCTTTTTCGGTCAAGTTATAGAGCTTGCAGAGATACACACACAGTTCTACCGCTTCCTTATAAACCGCATTAAAATACGCGGCATCGGTCAAACCGTCCTCGCAGATTTCAAAACCAATATGAGTATCGTTTGCCTTTCCACCTGCATGCCATCCACGATGGTTCCATGGCAGGGTTTGATAAGTGGCAATTGAACCATCCTTAAGCTTTCCAATGAATGCATGAACACATACTTGCCTCCCACCTGGTTTATCCTGATTCCAGTGATTGTTGTACTCGTTTACACCCAACAGGCCATCGTCCGGTCCAACGTATCTACGAAGATACGGATTATTTGCACCAGTGCTATGAACCATAATGCCCTTCGGTGTAATCTTTCTGCCTGCCTTATAACACGCATTTTCAGTTAGAATAAGTTTCCTCAGATTCATTACTCATTTCCTCCTTTGTTATGCAACTGTACAAGAATGTCTTTTAACTGTTCTGGTATTGGCAGTCCTAGTCGACCAGCATTTTCTAGCATAGATATTCCTTCATTGGAGCAATAGAAAAAGATAATGGCTGTCCGGAGCACGCTACCCTCTCCGATAAGGTTCGTATCAATCATATGTCCAATTCCGACCAAAACAAAAATAAGCACCTTCTTAAAGATGCCCCTAAATCCGATCTCACTAGATAGCTTCTTATCAACAATGGCACACATGACACCAGTGATATAATCAGCTACCATCAATGCCACTAATGCATATAAAAAACCATCAAAACCTCCTAAAAACCAGCCCAAGAATCCACCAAATGCTGTAAGTGCAGCTTGTACCCAATTCCATATTTCCTTCATGATTTTTACCTCCTTCATGATTGGTGAATATATAAAAAGAGTGCCTGCAATTTTTCGCAAACACTCCTGAATCGTTAATTATATTTGTTTAGGCAGTGCCTCCCAAAGTCTCATATCCTCCTGTCCTAAAGACCATATGGCAATTCCTCTAAGCTTCCATCGATACGCTGCCTCGTTTGCCCAATAAACAAGGCTGTCTACATCCTGATAATAAAGAATAGAAAAACCGTCAGCATCTCCAAGAAACAAACGTGAAATCCAGACATTGATGTCCTTGGACACGATTTTTACTGAATAATCATTTCCACAGACCAATGGCAAAAGGCCTGAATGGAAGAAATCATAATCCATAGAGATGTCCTGGTTTCGTGTAGAAGCTTCCTCCACATCATTGTTAACTGTGAAAACCTGAAACTCACTATCCCATGTTACACCGGTTCTTGCCAGCCGCCCATACTCAGTTGTGGTTCCATCCGGGAAGGTTACATCAAACCTTTCATAAGGTTCATAAGTCCAGGCATCTCCCAGTCTAAGTAATTCGCATAGAATACGTCCATCAGACCGAACCCCGGCATACCCTCCTGAAAAACCACTAAGCGTCGCTGTAAAGCGCAAAACATTGCTTGCTCCGGAATAAACCCTCACAGAGTTTCCTCGTATCCTCATTTCAATGGTGTACATTCTTGGATTTGAGCGAAGATCTGCTGATGCCGTTTTAACGATTTCAGTGGCATAACTGCCGATTAGAGAAGAACCATTATATAGTTCAATACGCTGTGTATTAAAGTTTAAACAGCAAAAGACATTACCACAAAAAATGCCTGCACGACCACTTCCCTCTGGAGTAAAAGCCAACCTTGCCCGCAAATGAACATCTGAAAACCCGCTATACTTCCACGCCAATTGGCCATACCCGTCAAGCTGCGAATAGGGACGATTGGCGAGATCATTTTGATTTTGCCATATCTGCCACTCGCCGCTTAGTGCTGTCCAGTAGCTGGAGGGAAGTGGATTGTCATCTCTGAAGTCTTCATACCAAATTAGTGCTGAATCAGGCTTTCTGCGTAGCACCTCAGTGGTCAATTTAAAACCTTTATCGGGTTCAGCCATTAAACCGTTCACATCTTTAAATTTGCGAGGAGATAGCATAAACTCTGCCTCTCCAGCAGAAAGTTCTTCAGAAAAACTCGAACATACTCGAAATCCATAGAACTGCACACCTGGTACTGAGGCACTAACGCTGACAGTATGGGTACCAGCTGAAAGAAATACACCAGAAACCAAAGAAAGCCAACAAGTTGTTCGCCAGTATGGCCACCACAGCCTATTCTCGCTAAATACCTTACTTGTCCCGTCAAGTGAAACATGAATACTATTCTTATCCCAGAAGGGAAATGAGATGCGAATGGCTACATCATAAATACCAGCAGATGCAATTTCAAATTCGTATTCGGCTTCACCTTCTTCACCAAGTGTTATCATTTGAGAAGAAACCGATACATTACCAGTATAGCTATCAGGAGTTCCGCCACTACGATCTACATATATCGTGCCAAATTCAGTTTTTTGCTGCTTGCTATAGGCAGTCAAATACCTGCGTCGGTTATAAGTTTCAACCAGTAAAGGATAGGTTCTTGAAACTGCATCCCAGCCTTCCATGTAGTCATACACATGTGGCAAGGCCCAAGGCACCTTATCATAATCATCCCAATACGCTATGATAGGAATCATGGGCTGTGGTGGTCCATCATCTGTAAAGTTATATCCCCCTGTCATCCAAAGCTGTGCGGCATAATATGTGTTTGAAATCCCACGATAAGTGATGCCCAGATTTTCTGGTGTATCGTGGATTCTCCAGTTCCAACCATATGCAGGCAGTCCTAAAAATATTTTTTCAGGAGTCATAACCCGGACTGCATAATCATAAATGCCTTCCAACCAATCCCTGGGAGATACCGGGCCCGGTGCAGAGCCTGCCCATGCCATGCCATAACTCATAATCGCTACTGTATCACAATAGGGATTCAAGTCTTCATAAACACACCAGTTTTCGCCACCAACCGATCCTTGTACTCCAGTCATGCCTGGTAGACAAATATTTACGAGTTTCGAAGAATCATAGGCTTTGACAGTGTTATATATGTCTCGAAATAGAGCATTAGCAGCATCCTTGTTTTCATAGCCACCTCCACGTTCCAAGTCTATATCCACTCCAGCACACCAAGGATACTTATTCATGATGCGAATAATCTCAGTAAGAAATTTATCCTTTGCACCATTGGTATTATTTCTAAGGGCTGTAAAAATAGAAGCCGTACCATGATTCATGATTGTAAGCAGCCATTTGATATGAGGCCAGCGGTTAATGTAAGTAAGCATACTGGATATGCTTGTTCCTGTTTCTGTTATGGTCCCGGTGATATCCACTTCAAAAGTGAAAATACCCACCGTATCAATTCGATCACCATAGTCTCGTAGTGCCTGATACATGCGGGCATTTCCCATGAAGCTCCAAACCATGCACCGCTTACCTTTTAGGTAATCAATCAAGGGCGCTCACTTCCTTCCTGCATTTCTTGAAATTCGAACAATAGCCGAGCTGATTTTCTGTCCTCTAGCTTCACCACATGTTTGCTATCACCCGATGCTGTATATTGAAAAAATCCTTCCTTATCAGTTGGGTTTCCATTCTTTAAACACTGTCTGGTTGATGCTAGTAGTGAAAAGGTATCGTCTGGGCTAGCAGCCTCTTTAAATTTTACCCTATGCGCCCCTGCCCCTTGAGACAATTGGATACTGCCTGCTTCCATATTCTGTATAGGATAGATATGACAGTCAAGACCAGCGGAAGTTGAACCCAGATTGAAGAGGATAACCGTCTCTCCGCTACGAACCACTCCGTTATAAAAACGAGCAGGAACAATAACACCGCCCTCTCGGTATTTTTGAAGCATCGTTTCTGTATTAATTGTATAACCAGTTAGACGATCACCTTCCTGAGCCTGAATATCAGTGAAATAAACAGTACCTGTGCAATCTTCAAGAAGTAGTTTCACTGTTACGCTTACTACTCGTTTATCCTCTTTACAATGAATCGTCTCAGCAAACCTGGTAAATGTAACTGACATCTGCACCACCTACCCATCCAACGTCCACTTAATTTCTGACACATGACCAATCCAGCCCGTAGCAATGGAGCCACCTTGCAAAAGCATATCTGTAAAGAACACCTCACCAGAACAATCAGTAATGAAAAGACGGATGGTAAGCGACTTTATCTTTCCAATACCTCTCGGTGTAATAGCATGTGCTGTCTGTGAAAAATAAGCCATAGCACTGCCTCCTTCCTAAAAGAGATCAATAAACCTGGTTTCTGTCGACCCATCCTCATATTCAATGACAACTTCAATCCCAACTTGCCCGTTTGGCCCTTTCTGAAGATTTTCCGATGCAATCTGCGCTGAGAAAGTGTAACTCTTCCTACTGGCAGGATAAACGGTCTGGGATAGACTTTTCGTCATCCCTAAAACGCCCTCAGCTTTAAAAGAAGCTGTTCCTGATACACCATTATTAGGGTCAACTGTAAAACCTGAATTTAACCAATAGGTTAGACCATCATCAGCTCGTGAATTTCGTAGATGATTAAAAGGCACCAAGTCTTTTAATTCCTGACGGTCAAGAACATCAGTGGAAGATAAAATATCGGCTGCTTTATCCCATCCAGCAGAGGAATCTCCTAGTTCTCTTAAAGTTGTTGATAGCTCCAGTACTGTTTTCCACGGCTCTTGTAGATTGTATTGTCTGCGAACCACACGAGTTTTGACAGATAAATTCAAATCTTTATCATCTACGGTTACTATATCACCAAGCTTCCATGCTTCATGCTCATAGCCTGTCAACACCGATAAATCCATAGCTGAAAGAACATACGAGACTCGTGGCTTTGCATACTGAGCCAGGCGCATATTGGCAAACTCAAGCAACTGATAGGGATTACTAAACGAGGAAGCATCCAGCGTTCCTACTCTAACTTCTGATGAATAGCTATAATCCTCGACATACTCCTTATTACCATTGATGGAGGCAAACGTCATGCCATCTTTACCATAAGCATAAAGCCTGGTAATTAGACTTCTTGTATCCACCACGCGCTGTATGCTTTTCATGTTTTTTCTATAGCAAAATAAGGCCCCACTATCCGTACCGCTAAATGTCAAAAGGTGTACCAGCCGATTGGCACTATCGAAAATCAAGTCACCGCCATGAATATTCTGTATGGCTCGAAGGATAGATAAAGCATTCTTCTCTGTTGATTGCCATGATCGTTTTGTACTGACAGTGACATTTCCTAATGACCAGCCAGTACCAAGTAAGGCATAGCGCATTGGAACTTCCGGTGTCTCTGCGACAAACTCCATGGGCTCTTTCTCAGCGCTAAAGGAAAGATCATAAAAGGCAGCTTCCGCATACACCTGAGTTACAACTCTACCATCTGAACTTTTCTCATCTGTTATGGTTCGAATACGATAAACATCATTGACAATCTGTACCTGCTTTTCATTGTCTAAAGCCTCTCGCTTGGAATCATGAAATGGCAGTTTAAACTCCAAAATATCGGCGCCATTCACCTCACTTGTCACTATGATATCAAAGGCATTCTCTAGCACTGCTTCCCAAGCACCGTTAGTATCCAACACAACTGGTCTGGCAAATCCAAGTCTCTCATAAGGTGGTTTTGGTATATCATGAAGCTGTATTTCGAGAAGCTTAGGAGTTTTGCTAGTATCTTGAGTGGATAGTGTAATTCGATAACGGATATATTCTCTGTTAGGCGACTGCAGTTCCCCGCTTGCTCCAACGGCCTGCCATTCAGTCCAGCTAGACAGATCGTCTGATGTAGAAGTTTCCACTAGGCTTATGGCTGTTATACCTGCGGTGTATTCACTTGTAACTGATACCCTGCCCGTTCCTGCAAGACTACAGGCAGCTGCTATCGTAAAAAGCTGACCACTTTGTGCATAGACTCCGCTTGTTGCTTTCAACATGACAGAGCCAGGGTCCGCAAGGGCATCTACATCAGCAGCACTGTCACCACCGTTTGCCAAAATTGAAGATTTGAAATAGGAAATAAGATCCTCCATGGTAAGTAAAGAATCTTTTTCATAAAACCAGTCATCAAATCCTCCAGCGTAATAATAGGTATTTGCATGCATCCCCATCACAATATCCGCAATACAAGATTGATTTAATTCTCCAGTGAATGTTCGAACTGGAGATTGCCAAACAGCGCCATCACTTCGGTCACAAAGTAAGTTCTGCACCCTTTTGTTGTTTACCTCGATAATAGAAGCGATAAAGTACCACCCGTTATTCTTTAGGGTAATAGTAGGCGTTTCGGTCTGATCATATATCAAGGAGCCTGAGGCATTATACAGCATTAATCGCAACCTTCCCTGAAATAAAGAAACATAAAAAATTGGCTGACCAGGTCCTTGTCTAGTATTAAAAATCGGGATATACGTCTGCCCTACAGAATAAGTAGTTGGATTTATCCATCCGCCAACAACAATCTTTTCACCTAAATCACTAAAAAAGCTACCGTCATTGGTAGTCACTAAATGAGTCTTTTCACTTGTTGGATTAATGATATTCTGCCTGAAAAATCTTCCTAATCTACCGGATAACAAGTTGGCGGATGTACCTGACCATCCGGATACAAAGAAGTTTCTGTTATGGCCGGAATCATCTGTAAGCATGTTGTTGCTATCTGGTGAAGCTTCATTAAATCGCCATAGAGCAACTGTCTTCTCGCTTACAGGAAACTCACCCGTAAAATCTGTCTGTGATGTTAAGATTGATTTAATTGCCACCAGATCACCTCCATCTGCTTTTGGCCAGAATCTTCAGCTCCGAAAATGTTGCTCCCACCGCTGATACTGTTATTTCATTTTCACCTTTGTGAAGTATAGGGAAGTTTAGCTCATCCAGGACTGGAAGCCCATTTCGAAGTGTATTTCCGTTGGCATCGGTTATTTTTGCTGTCACTAATCCGCTATCAATTACAAGCGCTTCATCTGCCGTCAAAGCTCCAACCACTCGAAGCTCCTCTCCATTCGTGGTAATGGAAATATATGTGGATGTAGATCCACTTATTGTGCCCTTAAGTTGATATATCGGTTCTGAATCTGCATTCCCGGTTATTCTTTGGATCTCATGAGTTCCAACACTTGAAATCGTGAATTGTTCATCTGTCAACGCATAGGCGTGAGGATCAGGACAGATAAACTTCAACTCAAAGGCACCTGCAGTTCTAAGTAATCTCTCGCAGTCCACTTGTTCAGTGAGGCGAGCATAAAAGTATCGATTCGGAATATCCTCTAATACAAGCTGTTTAAGACCGTTCATAGGGTTGAGCCACTCTGCAAGATCATCTAACACGCCTACTAAATCCTCAAAGCTCTTTTGAGGATATATGCTGCAGCTAATCGTAATGATCCGCTCTGAGATATCACAACCAAAATCAGCAACCCCTGCCTTTCCCGGAACAACCTCATACGTGTTTCTTAAAGCGGGCGATGCTTGCCAACTTGTGAGCCTTGCTTTTATTTTCATATTCTTTGAGTTAATACCGTTATAAATAAAGCCCATACATCGCCCTCCTTTACGCAGTTATAAATCTTCCCTGAGCTCGAGATCCTGTCTGCATCAAATTGTATAACTCCTGTGAAATCTTTCTAATATCGTCTTCACTTCGAACAATCATCTGTTGTATCGTAATTAATGACCCTCCAAATGTTCCATATCCGCTACTAATACCGGCTCCATTCATATTCAGATTAGGGTTAATGTCAAAATCAGTAGGGATAGCGTTTTTCATATCCTGGCTAACACTATTCATGGCTTTTTCAAAACCGACACCAATACCCTCTCCCATGTTTTCGCCAATTCCAGCAAACAATGTAGATGGCGATCGAATTCCAAAGAAATTTTTTATTTTATCTACAACACCACCAAAAAAGCCTGAGATTTTATCCCAAAGCCAGGCTCCGGCATCTGAAATACCCTGCCACAAACCTTTGATTAAATTGGTCCCAACCTGGGCAATTTGCCAAATAGATCCTGTAAAACCTTTAACCAGTGCTGTAATAATTTGTGGCACTGCTTTAACAACCTCTACTATAATTGCTGGAAGGTTCTTAATCAGCGAAACCAACAGCATGATTCCTGCTTGAATGATCTGTGGTATGCTGCCAATAATAGCATTCACAAGGGAGGATACAATCTTTGGTATAGCAGTAATAACTGTTGTAATAATTAGTGGTAGATTTTGAATCAGTGCCACTAGCAGTTGAACCCCAGCATCAATGAGCAGTGGGATTGAGCCCAAAATCGCTGTGATTAACCCGTCAACAATCTGAGGAATTGCTTCTACAATGGCGGTAATGATTTCTGGCAAAGCACCAATTAAAGATGTCAGAAGTTGAATACCAGCCTCGATTATTTGAGGTATTGCGCCTATAACAAAATCTACTATGCCAGTAATAATGGCTGGCAAAGCCGCGATCAGCACTGGAAGGGCATCTAAAATACCTTGAGTTAATCCAAGTACAAGTTGCAGAGCTGCTTCTAAAACCATAGGAAGGTTATCCAAAAGCCCCTGTACGATTTGTACCACCGCTGAAACTGCAGCAGGAATTAACTGTGGCAGAGCTTCTGCAATTCCACTTATTATGGTTCCAATCATTTGAATACCTGCTGTAATTAGCGCTGGAAGTGTTTCAATGATTCCATTGACTAATGTCATCAGTAGCATGACTGCAGCTTCTGTTATTTGCGGTAATGCAGTGGTAAGCCCTTGAACCAGAGAAATAATAATCTGCGAAGCAATATCTACTACAATTGGCAACTGCTCAGATATAAACTGAACTGCTTCCTCTAAGATTCCTCCAAAAGCATCAATTAAGCCTTGAACACCGTCTTTTTCAAATGCTCCAGACAATTCATCGACCCAACCATTAACCATGGGAAGAACGGTACCGGAAAGCATAGTTGTTAAGCCTTCAGCAAGTTGGCCCTTCAATGAAGCAACACCATCTTCGAGAGTTGCCATCTGCCCAGAAAAGGTTTTTGACTGAGCTTCCATTGACCCATAGAAACGCCCACCTTCCGATGTAGCTGAGGCAAACGCTTCTGCGACCATATCTGCAGATATTGCCCCTTTGGACATTTCATCCTTAAGTTCACCAATGGATTTTCCTGTCTTACGCGAGATTTCCTCTAGTGGGTTAAATCCTGCATTAATCATTTGCATCAAGTCCTGTCCGGTTAACTTACCAGTAGAGGACATTTGTGCAAATGCCAGTGTCAGGCTTTTGAACTTCTCGGCATCTCCCTGAGATATATCACCCAGCTGCTTCATGCGTTTTTGAGCTTCTTCTGCAGACATACCAAAGCTCATAAGGGTTTGAGCTGATTGGGCAAGATCCTGCATTCCAAATGGTGTAGCTGCTGCTTCTTTTTTCAGATCATTAACCAGCTTTTGAGCTTTAGCCTCATCTCCAAGCATGGTGGTAAAGGAAGCTGTGTAGTTTTCCATTTGAGCGTTGTATTCAACGCCATCTTTCATAGCGCCTATAAAGGCTTTTCCAATTCCCGCAATGGCTGAGCCTAAAGCTTTTACCCCACCAATTATGGCTTCTGATAACAAATTTGCTTTAAGTACATCTCCAAAAACAGAGGTTTTCTTGCTAGCATCATCCATTTCATCGCCAACATCATCAACATTATCTGCAAGTTCATTGGCTGCATCAGCGGCATCTTCCATGTTATCAGCACTGTCATCTGTGGCGTCAGCATGGTCACGTAGCGCTTTATGGTTATTTTCAAGTTCCCGCTCCATGCCATTAAGTTCAGCCAAAGCTTTATTTAGTTGAATCTGCCAGTTTTGAGTTCTACGATCGTTTTCTCCAAAAGAAGTAGAGGCGTTATCTAGGGCAGCTCGTAGTGTCTCTATTTTTTCTTTTTGTGCATCAATGGATTTTTCTAATACTTCATTTCGCGCAGTTAAGGCTTGGATGGATTTATCGTTTTTATCAAACTGGGAGCTGACTAGAGCCATCTCACTACCTAATACTTTAAATGCTTGGTTAATGTCACGAAGTGCATTTTTGAATTCCTTTTCGCCTTCCACTCCGATTTTTAAACCAAAATTATCTGCCAAGATTATCGCCTCCTTTCTTTGAAAGATCAAATACCATAAGGAATAATGTCATCGATGTAAATCTTCCGTTTTGGTTTGGACATTCCAAGAAACTGCTTATGGCACTCCCATAAATCCATAAGCAAGCCAATAGGTGTAAGCCATGTTTCCTCTTCGGTACGATTTAAATGAACAGTCCCGTAATATAAAAGCCGGGTAAAGAGTTCATTCTCGTTTACCCGGTTTAAACGTTTTTTGAGTCATCTTCAGATTCTACATTTCTCTTGGTTCCCTTAAACATTGCTTCTGTCAAAGCGTTCTTATAAGTAGCTAGTTCCAAAGGAGAGGTGAGAAGTTCAACTTCTTCTTGAGTAAGCAGCGGCTTTTTGTTATCTGGATTTCGAAGGTTGTGAATGAGTAGGCTCTGATTGGCCATTAAAGTTATCAGCCAGACTATTTCATCCAGTGCCATTTCGAAGTTCTCAGACTTCAGTAATTTCTCACCCAAATTTTCAAGACCGCCATATCTCCCAGCAATTTCTTTTGTGGCTTTAGTGGTAAGGATAAGCTCATACTCCTGCCCGCCAATATTGATCTTTGCACTTCTTTCGTTATCCATTCCAATCCCCCTTATTCTCCACTTCCGCCAGAAGCAGCAAATGTAGGCTCATACACTTCGCTATACCAACCATTAATAATTGCCTGGGTTACGCCCTCATCACCCTCGTTTACTTCTGCTTTCCATGGATGCTTACCCTGACCATCCAGCTTATTTCTACGAAGTACTGTTCCTTCAATGGTCGGAGTTGAGAAAGTAATACTATCACCTTTGGTCGCCAAGTTTGTTGCAGGAATTCCAAACTTCACACGATACAGCCAAAAGTATCGGTATTTACCGTTTGCCTTTTGTGCTCTAAAGCCAATTGCAACAGGAGCCCCTCCATCCTCACTGGTTGAAATGAGTACATGGTTGTCATCAATGGTAGCTCCTGTTAAATCTCCTGCAGCTGTTACCCCTATATCATCAATACCGAGAGTAAGGGTACCACTTTTAAATTCTTTGACAATTTCAGCGGCACCATCATCGGCATAAAGAGTGGCCTCAGCAAGCTCAACGGAAAGTTCTGCACTGATTGCTTTTGCTAGCGGCATCGGTGTATCATAGGTTTCATCACCGTTGTCATCTTCGGTGATTTTTGCATAATAAAGTCTATCCAGACCGATTGTAGCCATGTTTTATTCCTCCTTTTCCAATTGAAATTCATATGGTTTAGCCACATCTATGGCATAATGGTGATAATCGGTATCATCCTCATGTCCGATGTATCGACGATCCGTTATCGTAAAATCCGCACCTAGAAGAGTGCGGACAATGGCATTTTTTATAGCTGTATAACTGCCTTTCACAAATAAGGAAAGTCTGGCTTCCTGTACTTCATATCCCGGTGTGTTATCCGCATGAACCTCAAACAAATCAATAAGAGGTGTAATCACAAGATAAGTATCAGGAGGAACACCAGAAAATCTTCCTGTTTCTACTGGGATACCGCACAAATCTGCTATGAGATTAAGCTCATTTAATATACTCATAAGTTTTCGACCTCCTGCTCAAACCTCTTCTTCATAGCGTCAATACATGCTTTTCTTGAAGCCCTTCTTGCAGGCTTTAAAAATGGTTTTGGTGGCTGACCCGATTTTCCATATTCGATGATATTGGCAATCTTAGCGTTACTTTCGCCGCTTCTTCGTGGCTCCTTAAAACCTATCTTCACGTTGAAATTGCCATTCCAGTCCACTTTAGCGGGAGAAAGACCCAACGAACTAATCAGTTCTCCTGTAGACCGACTTTTTTCTTTTGTTCCACTACCAACTATAGCTTGCAAATTAGATCTAACCTTTTCCAAAACGATTTCCCCGCCTGACTCAAGTACCTTTGGGATGATTTCATCCGTCTTATCGCCAAGCTTTGAAAGCTTTAAAAGAAAATCCTCAGGCATTTTTACTTGTAACTTAGCCACTTGACCCCACCACCTTTTTTGCCAAGGCTTCAATATACATGCCTCGACCTTTTACATCTTCAACATTTGTAATCTCATAGCGGCCATCATTACACACAATCACCATATTGGTAGATACCTCAACATCAGGTATCTTACGAAAACAAAACAGAGCAGTTGCTTCAGAAAATGCCGCTCGGTTAGCCCACTTTTCATTTCCATGACGATCTTCCTTATAAGCACGAACGGAAGCGAGGATGGTGTCCTTAGATTTACCAAAGCCTTCACTGTCTTTCGTTCTTTCAACAAAAATGAGATCGATAAAGGTATTCATTTTTCCAAAACTCATACTCTACACCTTCCAATCCCGGTCAAGCCTGAGCAGTAAATTTACAGTGTTCCAAACCTGCTGGCCTGCCTGCACGTTATCAGCAAAAAAGCCGCCAGTGCTACCATCCCTACTTTCATAGAAGTGAGATGACAACATAATGACGGCCTGCTCGGTAGTTGGCGGCATTGTGTTCTCATTATAATGACCTTCCGGTACATGCTGATAACTCTCGGCATATGCGATAGCGGTGGTGATGTACATCTGAAGAAGTTCATCATCGCGATCGTGCTCAAGAATTAGATTTGCTTTAACTTTTTCTAAAAGTGTCATCACCATCACTATCCTTTCTAAGGTGTATCTCCATTCATGATTCCTGCAGTTTTCAGCTTACTGAGCAAGGCATTAAAGTCCGTCACTAGAGCTTCTACAGTATCCGCAGTGCTTGCCGGTTGATTTTCAAGAACAGGGAGCCCAGTTACTTTGGCTCCCTCTTCAATGACAAGTTCTCCACCAATAACGGTTTTTTCTCCACCTTGTTCGGTGTAGTTCTTTGCGTTATAGCTCATAATTTGCACCTCCCATTAAGCTTTCTGCTGAAGAACTTTGATGGCTTCAGGTAAAATGAGCTTTCCATCTACACGCTGGCTCGCAAGGAAACCAACCTGCCCAGTAGTTGCAAAAAGCTCGTTTAAACGTTTGAAAGAACGCCCCTGTCTGTCAGCAATCCAATAGTATCCGAAATCACCGAAGGCAATC
Organism: Lutispora sp. QWL-02; assembly: GCF_058315355.1. Classification (NCBI taxonomy): domain Bacteria; kingdom Bacillati; phylum Bacillota; class Clostridia; order Lutisporales; family Lutisporaceae; genus Lutispora; species Lutispora sp. QWL-02. Next base: position 2,039,484 of record NZ_CM177762.1, on the reverse strand, counting down.
GTCTTTGCTCCGGCTTCAATAATAGGAGCATAAGCAGAAGTGTAAACCGGACGATTCAGCAACGTATCTGGAGTACCTGCTGTTAAAGAAGGCTGCCACAGATATTGACCTTGACCGTCTTTCAGTTTACGGATTGCTTTTACTGTTGCATCATTCATCAGGAATACTGCGTTCTTTCTGTAAGGAGCCTTTAGGGAATAAACAAGATCGATAATCTCATCTGCCGTAATGGCAGTTGCAGACCCGGCTGTCACTCCAAGCTGTGCACCACCAGTAGCGTTGAAAATTCCTGTAGGTTTCCCATCTGCATCTCCAACTAAAAAAGCTTCTTCTTCCTTAGCACCGATTCTACGGGCAAATTCAGTGGAGATATAATTCTCCAGATCAAATACACTGTCATTGAGAAGTTCATCAGAAACTTTAATCATTGTACCCAGCTTATAGGCACCGATAGATGTCTGGCCAAATACAGAATCGCTCTCATCAAACTCCTCACCTTCATCAAGCCAAGCCGCTGTACCCTTAGTCACAACAACAGGGATTTTGCGGTCACCGCTTGAAGTCTGAATAATTTTTGCCAGTTTACGGAATACATTCTCTTCCTCAAGGGTTTGAACTAAAGTACGCTCAAATTCATCAGGAACAAGATATCCTCCCTCTGAATCAGTGCCTACAGACAAAGCATTTAGCACATCATGACGAGGAGTTTTGCTACGCATTACGTTCCAGAATGCCTTTCTGTACTCATCACTGGCTCTTCCGGTCTTTGTATCCATCCCCGGAATAGCTGGTTTTTCGGTAAGAGGTGTGTTTACAGGCTTATTAAGCTCTGCTTCAAGAGCTTCTTGGCGCTCCAGTCTTGCAATTTCCTTACCCAGATTAATAATGTCTGCTTCCATTTTGTCGTAGGTTGCGGCATCCTCTGCGGACACAAGTCCATCACTACCACGCTTTGAATCAAGAAATGCCTTTGCTGCTTCCCATGCTTTTGCGCGCTTTTCACGCAGTTCAAGAATTTTACTCATTTTCATTTCCTCCTAATATTTCAATAAATTAAGCCGCTCATAAAGCGACTCGGCTGACTGTTTTACAACTGGTTTTTGAAGCTTATTCATTAGTGAATTAGTCACTGCTCTTCTGCTGAAGACAAAGCTATCTTGTAGTGCACTCTCTCCTGGTTTGAACATAATGTCATCTGCAAAGCCAAGCTCGACTGCCTTATTGGCATTTAGCCAAGTTTCAGCATCCATCAGTTGAGATAACCTTGTTCTAGACAAATCGGTTTTAAGTTCATAAGCGTTGATGATACTTTCCTTAACTTCATCCAGCATCTGCATTGCCTTTTGCATCTCCTCGCTATCGCCAATGGCTATGGTGAAAGGATTATGGATCATCATCAGTGATGTTGGAGACATTAAAACTTCCGTACCTGCCATGGCAATGACTGAGGCGGCTGATGCTGCAATGCCATCAATCTTTATGGTGACATTGCCTTTATAATCCATCAGCATGTTGTAAATCTGTGATGCCGCGATACAATCACCACCAGGTGAATTAATCCAAACTACTATGTCACCCTCGCCACTCATTAGCTCTGCTTTAAAAGCAGCAGGGGTAATATCATCATCAAACCAACTCTCCTCAGCAATTGCACCGTTTAGATAGAGGGTCCGTGTCTGTATATCTTCATCACGCACCCAATTCCAAAATTTCTTCATTCATTTTTTCCCTCCAATCCTTCTCTATTTGCGAATATGCCCGCATCCGCAAGCTTGGTCATATTGCCATTGATCAGATATAAGTCCCCGCCAAGCTCAGGTGGGATTCGGTCAAGGTTTTCTAGCTCTCGGATATCATTGGCACTCATCCAACCATTTTGTCTCGCGGTTGCATAACCGTTCATCCGAGAGACATAATCACCTCGAAGCAGTCCATCCACATTAAACTTGGCAAAATAGAGCTTCTTTTCATCTGGTCTTAAAAGTGCTCGGCTGATGGCCTGTTCCCAACGTATCACCCAAGGGTCCAAAGTGTATTTCACAAACTCCAGTGACTGTTGCTCAATATTAGAAAAGCTCGATTTTTCCAAGTCCCCAACCATATGTGGAGGTACGCGGAAAATCCGAGCGATTTCATTAATCTGAAACTTTCTTGTCTCTAAAAACTGAGCTTGTTCTGGTGAGATACCAATAGGCTGATACTTCATCCCTTCCTCAAGCACTGCCACACGATGGGAGTTGCTGCTTCCTTGATAGGCCGCATTCCAGCTATCTCGCACTTTTTGTGGGTCTTTAATCGTTCCAGGATGCTCAAGTACACCTCCCGGAGCTGCTCCATTTGCAAAAAACTTAGCTCCATATTCCTCACAGGCTATGGCCATACCAATGGCATTCTTGGCCATTGCAATCGGAGAATACCCTACTAGTCCATCAAATCCTAAGCCAGGAATATGAAGCACATCGCTTGGCCTTAGTGTGACCGTCATTCCATTCATCGTAGGTGCTTCATCGGAATATCTGGTATAGGTATAATAAAGAGCACCACTGGAATCGCGGTCCACCGACATTCGATTTGGCATTAACGGATACAGTGCTATGACTTCACCTTTTCCATTTCGAATAATCTGTGCATAGGCATTGCCCCATAATAAAAGATGAGTCATCAACGTCTCCCGAAAAACGAAGGAACTCATCTCTGGGTTAGGTTCATCATGTAATACAAAATACAGCGGATGAGAAAGAGCCTTTTCCTTACCGCCGCTTGCATTGTATTTATATAGGTGGAGGGGTAACCCTGCCACAGCCTCTGCAAGTATTCTTACGCATGAATAGACCGCTGTCATTTGCATTGCTGTATGTTCGTTTACAGGCTTACCGCTGGTTGTTCCACCAAAAAAGAAGCTATAATTGCTTCCTGTGGTTCGATCCTTCGGTTTATCACGCGCCTTAAATAGCTTTGAAAAGAGGCCCATATACATCACTCTCCTTAAAATTGGGCATGAAAAAAGCACCTCGCGTTTGAGATGCCTTTCCTAAAATCATTATTATAACTTTAGATATTCTTCTGCATCTGATCCATTGTTTCCGAGATGCTTAACACCTTTAATGGTTCCATTTGCAACATTGTCATATAACCATCTTCCAAGTAGTGTTGGAGGAGTATCTATTAAATCTCTTAGAAAGAACTTCTGTCCAGAAGGTAAAGAATCTATTTTCTTTACCATTCTTTTATAAAGATCTGCGTAAGTACTTTTTCCCCGCAATGCTCTAACTTTACATAACTCAGCGATATTGGGATAACCTTCAGATGCTGCCTCAGCAATTAATTGTTCTTTTTCAGTATCACTTATCGTAAATTGTACCCTGTAACTCATTTTCAACCTCCTTTTACGGACTTGTGTTCAGACTTCTGTTCATAAATCTATAATATCGGAGATTGTTTTGTTTTACAAGTAAAAACGTTATAATAATAAATTTGCAGATTAAAGAATCAATAAACCTCTTCCATCATAAACAGAGTTACCTGTTCCACCTTTGCGGATCGCTCGGTCAAGAGCCATAATGGTAGCGACAGCTCCATCTATTCTCTCAGTTGACTTTTCTTTATCTGGTTTAATATTACCGGCAGGATCTGTTCGGATAAAGATGTTATCCATCATCCATCGGAGCACCGGATGACCACCATGCGCCAGTTTCTCTTCCAAGGTAAGCTTCATAAGCTCCTTCGTTGGCGGACTCATATCTTTAAAACCTTGACCGAAAGGAACTACTGTAAACCCAAGGTTCTCTAAGTTTTGTGTCATCTGCACAGCTCCCCACCGGTCAAAGGCAATTTCTCGAATGTTGTACTTTAAGCCCAGCTCTTCGATAAAGTTTTCGATGTATCCATAATGCACCACGTTTCCTTCAGTGGTGTGTAAGAACCCCTGCTTCTCCCAAACATCATAAGGAACATGATCACGCTTTACCCTTTGGTCCAGATTATCTTCCGGTATCCAGAAGTAGGGAAGAACGATGTATTTATCTCCTTCATACTCAGGCGGGAAGATAAGTACGAACGCTGTAATATCTGTAGTAGATGATAAGTCCAAACCACCGAAGCATTCTCTTCCTACAAGGTTTTCTGGATTTACAGCAAATGAACATTTATCCCACTTCTCCATAGGCATCCAGCGCACTGACTGTTTTACCCATTGATTCAAACGAAGCTGCCTGAATAGGTTCTCTTCGGCTGGGTTTTGCTTTGCGCTTTCACAAGCAATCTGTATCTTTTCAATGTCCACTGTAATACCCAGAGAGGGGTTGGCTTTCGCCCATACCTTTGGATCTGTCCAGTCATCATCTTCGTCAGCACCGTAAATGACAGGATAGAATGTAGGGTCAACCTTTCGCCCTTCCAGGATATCTTTGGCCTTTTGATGCACCTCGTAGCAAATGGAATGGGTATCATTCCCAGCAGTTGTGATTAAGAAATACAGTGGTTGTTTTCTGGCATCACCGGAACCATGAGTCATGACATCGAATAGTTGGCGGTTAGGCTGAGCATGAAGTTCATCGAAAACTACGCCATGAACATTTAGGCCATGCTTAGTATAAGCTTCTGCAGACAAAACCTGATAAAAGCTACCAAGGGGTTTATAAACAAGTCGTTTTTGCGATAGTACCGGTTTAATCCTCGCTTTCAGAGCTGGACATTGTTCTACCATATCCACTGCTACATCAAAAACAATGGAAGCTTGCTGTCTGTCAGATGCACATCCGTATACTTCACCGCCATGCTCAAAATCACCACAGGTAAGCAGTAACGCAACCGCTGCTGCAAGCTCAGATTTCCCTTGCTTTTTAGCGATTTCAATATATGCCGTATTAAATTGACGGTAACCATTAGGCTTTATAATCCCAAACACATCGCGGATAATCTGTTCCTGCCAGTCTATCAGTTCAAATGGCTGCCCATACCATTCTCCCTTGGTATGCTTTAAGCAATTAATAAAAGACACCGCAATGTCTGCAGCGTCCTTATCATATACCGAACCATCCGCCTTAAAGATGGTCGGCTTATATTTTTTTAGTTTACGTATGGCCGCCACCTCCTTATGGGTACGAAAAAAGGAACCCATTAAGAGTCCCTTAATTTTCTATAAAGTTGATTAGGTTATCTTTTTGTCTTTCCCTGTCAGAATAAAATGCCTATATGCCTCTTTATTCCTTTTTAGGTATTCTACTAGCTCAATATAGCCTTCTCTTAAAGCAATGCTAGTCACAATTGGGATATCAAACATATTTGATTCACCTAAATCTCGAATGGAAAGGATTTGTTGCTTAATTATCTCATTCATTGGCTACCTCCTCCGATTCTACTGAATCGGTTGTCGCTTTGCGCAGGATTTCCACATCGAAGCCCGCACTCTTATAGCCTTCTAAAATTGTACTGTAATAATAACAACTCGGCTGTCCAAGCGGTCTACCATCATTCATGATGTAGACCATCGCCTTGACGGTTTTGCTTCCCAACTTCACTTTTATTGTTTCCTTTCGATAAAGGAACGGCCATCCCTCGTAACGGTCAAGTGCCGCTTCATCGATCGGTGTAATCTCCCACACTAAAACTGGTACGTTGCCACCCTCAAAAGGCTCGATTGTCGCCACAGCGCCCGCGTGTACCCCTCTAAATAATAGACGGTGGTCATTGATTTGGCTTGCTCCTACCACCTTCGCTGTGGGGCATCTGTTGGCCATTTGTTTTAGGTTAAGGTTGGAGCCATAGGCAAGATATAATTTATTCTTCATTGTAATCCTCCTTCTTAGCTTTGTGGGTTAGGGGCAGCTCAGGCCGCCCGAAACCGCCATGCAGCTGAACCCGAAAGTGCTGCTGTCAAATGCTCTCTGCAGTTTGCAAATTCATCTCCAATGAAACCAATCCGGTTTAGGTAGGTTCTCATGGCAAATTTCTCGTTTTCCACCTGCGGTTTCTTTGCTGATGCACACTTTTGCGTTAAGGCTTGGTGGTTGATGGCAAGTGCTAGAACAATGTAGCTTCTTATCTTTCCTGCATGAAGTTCGCTATTAAATCCTCTAAGTTCAACTGTATGGTTTCCGGTAAAAAAGCTGTGAAGGTTGAGGAAATGGTAGCGGCTGTTGTGGTAATGAGTGCTTCTACTCTCGCTGTAACCTTCGTACCAAATGTCCTCAATTTGTCTCATCGTTTTAGGCTTTTTATGGTTCATCTTCTCAACCAAAATGCTGTCCATCTTTTTGCAGTAATTCATTCTCTGCGGTGCAATCTGAAGTGCTTTATAAAATAAGTCATTTTTGCTTGCAATGATATTTACAAAGTTTCGAATGCTTCGTGGGGTATGTTCAGCACCGTCTAGATGAATGTGAATTCCGCATGATGTATTTGTAAAGGCTCCAGCTTTGCGAAGCTTTCTTACTAGCTCCTGCAAAATTTCAATGTCCACCCGGTAGGTTAGGATTGGGCTAACCAGCTCAACGCTATAATCTCTACCTGCAGCTACTTTTCTTCTACCTTCTTTTCTTTGGCAATTGATGCTCCCATCGTACAAAAACTTCCACACTCGACCATCTGGAGTTTTTACCTTCTTGGTGTCGTAGTATGTCCCGCCTTCACTGTAAATGCCTTGCAAAAACTCTGCAGCGACTCTAGCCGCCCTTTCCCTTGTAATCCCGGTAAATTCAATCTCAATCCCGAATTTTGCACTTAACATCGTGTCTCGCTCCTTTTAAAGTGTGTTTGTCCTTTCGGCATGTACATATATCACTCTAAAAGGCTTATATAGCAAGACAATTCTGCAATATAAATCTACATATTTACTGCCATATTGGGCTTAAAATGTGTTTGTTTACTCTTCAATTTTCTTGCATAAATCCTCTCCAAAGACCACTCCAAGGGAGCTGCCTGAATCCCAACTGACGTGGATGGTTCCCATATCATCAACACTAGTAACCGTACCTTTATCTCCAGGCTGAAGCTTGGTATAAGGGTCATTCATCTTAAGTAGCATTACACGAGTTCCTGGAGTGTAATAACTTCTAAGTTGCTTTAGCATTTCTGGGTGAATGATATTCATTATTCACTCACCTCCTCATGCTTGGCACTTACGCTTTTGAAGGCAGAGCTACCCGACAGTTTGGAGAGGAGAATTTTTCGTTCTGTTTTGTATTCTGGCCCGATAAAGCCAAGTCTTAGAAGGAAACAACGGAAAGCGTACTTTTCATTCTCCACTGATTTCTCGGTCGAGTTGACGCGGGTCTGCTTCTTTGCCATTTCACAAAGTGCTGTTACAAAGTGGGTATAAGCCTTAACCTCCTCTGCGGAGCACTCACTCTGGAACCAAGGGAAGGTTATAAATTCCTCATTTATGATAATGGGAATAGAGTCAGTATCAAGTGCTTTCTTTATAAGGGTTTCTTTGCTTTCTACCAATCCTTTTAGGTTACCAAGTGCAGTTTCGCTAAAACCCTCCCTCGGCATTTGAATAATCAAACTAATAGCTTCTTCGGTTTCATTTGATTCGTTGTATACGGGAGGTTCTTCGTAATCACTATTTGGATTTACCCTACCCTCAAGAGCCGCTTCATTGGGAACTTGAATATTTTCAAGAACAGGCTCTGCTTCTGGAAGTGGTGTGTCATATTCTGCTGTAACCGCCTTAAAGTCATGAAGGCCTAATAGATCATTAACCAGTTCATAATTATCTGGTCCTCTGACTACCCCGTTTTTGTCAATGTTGTAGTCTGCCACTTCATATGCAAATGTAGGTGCTCCAAGATATCTTGCAGGAGCATTCAGTTTTTGGCTGATTGCGTTGACTAGCTCTTTTCTTTTTGCTCCTGTGACATTATAGTTTATCTGCATTTTTTATACCGCCTTTCTATTTTCGGTACATACATATATCACTCTAAAGGCTGTTAATATCAAGTCATTTAGAGCATCTTTCTGTAGAAAATACTGTTCCATTAATCGGCGGTAGCAACGTCTGGCAGGTCACAATATCTTATTTTCGAACCATCTCTTAAAAGAAACACACCGTCTGAGTTTCCAACTTGCTCAATATACCTTTTCACAATAACATCACAGTACTTTTCATCCAGTTCAATGGTGTAACAGATTCTATCTGTCTGCTCACAGGCAATCAGTGTGCTTCCTGAACCACCAAAAGGATCAAGCACGATACAATTAGAAAGGCTTGAATTCAAAATAGGGTAGGCCACAAGTGCAACTGGCTTCATCGTAGGATGATCACTGTTTTTCTTCGGTTTCTCAAATTCCCAGATGGTGGTCTGCTTTCTATCGGAATACCAGTTATGCTTGCCTTTCTTTTTCCACCCAAAGAGAATAGGTTCATGCTGCCATTGATAAGGGGAGCGACCGAGAACAAGGGACTGCTTTTTCCAAATACAAGTACCAGAAAGATAAAATCCTGCATCGGAGAATGCTCTTCTAAAATTGAGTCCTTCGGTATCCGCATGGAATACATAAATAGAAGCGTCCTTTGCCATCGCTACTTCGGTGTTCTGAAATGCTGCAAGCAGGAAATCGTAGAACGCTTCGTTAGCCATATTGTCATTTTTGATTTTTCCAGCAGTGCCTTCATAGTTAACATTATATGGAGGGTCCGTAACTACCAAATTAGCAGTTTTCCCATCCATCAAGACATCAAAGGTGTCTTTCTTTGTACTGTCTCCGCAGACTAATCGATGCTGTCCAAGTAGCCAAATATCCCCTAAATGCGAAACAGCGGGCTTTTTCAGCTCGCTGTCTACATCGAAATCATCTTCTTTTATATTATCCTTAAGGGAATCCTTGAAAAGATCGTCCAACTCTCCTGGGTCAAAACCTGTCAAAGACACATCAAAGTCTGAAGCATTTAAGTCCGTGATGAGAATTGCTAATTTGTCTTTATCCCAATCACCACTTATTTTATTTAGTGCAATGTTCAGCGCCTTCTCCTTTTGCTCATCCATTTCAACAACTACGCATTCTATCTCCTCCATGCCCATACTCAGCAGGATTTTCAAACGCTGATGACCTCCGATGACTCTGCCTGTGGTCTTATTCCATATTACGGGTTCTACATATCCAAACTCCTCAAGGGAACGTTTAAGTTTCTCATATTCCGGATCACCCGGTTTTAAATCCTTCCTTGGGTTATATTCAGCGGGGATGAGTTGTTTAGTTTTTATCTTCTCTATCAACATACTTTTCCACCGCCTTTCTAAATTCACTGTACTTATTTACATCCTCCCACGGGAATAGACAACTATTAAAGTGACCATAAACAGCTGTATCAGAGTAAATCACATTCCTTAGACGCAACTTCTCTATGATTGCCGCAGGTCTTAAATTGAAAATCTCCTGTGCAGCAAGAGTTAATATTTCGTCAGAAACAATACCTGTGCCAAGAGTATTTACAGAAAAGGCTACAGGATTTGCCTTACCAATGGCATAGGATATACTAACTTCACATCTCTTTGCATAACCACACCAGACGATATGCTTTGCAATGTACCGAGCCATATAGGCACCGCTTCGGTCAACTTTGGTGGGGTCTTTACCACTAAGTGCGCCACCTCCATGGGATGCAAGTCCTCCATAGGTATCAACCATAATTTTTCTACCAGTTAAGCCTGTATCGGCAGCGGGACCACCTTCGACAAATCTACCAGAGGGGTTAATGAGAATTTCTGTTTCATCATCAAATGGGAAGTCCTCAAAGCACTGCCATAGGACATTGTTAAGGATATCTGTCTTTAGTTCTTCCTGTGTTTTATTCTTATCATGCTGTACCGATATCACAATAGTCTTTATTCGCACTGGAGTGTCCCCTTCATATTCCACCGTCACCTGCGCTTTACCATCTGGGTGGATACCTTTTATCAGTTTCCCTTTTCGGCAATCATCCAGTCTCTTTACAATCCTGTGAGATAGTACAAGGGGTAGGGGAAGCATTTCTCCTGTTTCCTTTGTAGCATAGCCGTACACAGTTCCTTGGTCTCCAGCACCTATCGAACCATACTGTTCATTTATTCCATTTCTTACTTCCAGTGCAGTATCCACGCCAGTTGCAATATCTACACTTTGTTTGTGTACAAATACATAAATCAAGAATTTAAGAGGGTTGTATCCAATCTCTTTAAGGACATTCCTAACAATGTATCGGATGTCTATTTTCTCGCTGCAGGAGATTTCGCCCGCCACGATAATTTTCCCTTTGGTTGCCATTACCTCACAAGCAACACGTGATGCTTTATCTTTACGTAAACATGCTTCTAAAATGCTATCTGCTATGATGTCGCATAGTTTATCAGGATGTCCAGCACATACACTTTCAGCTGTTAAATATCTTTTACTCATTACATATCTCCTCATCTTTATTTTCCTCTGCGGGCAGATAGCAGTCGCTCCATCACATCGTCCTGTGGGTTTAAACCAGAATACTCTGTAGCACAATTCTCTTTAACGATTTGATAAATCTCCATCCACAATCTGTTTGTCTGACTCATAAAGTTCTGACTCATAGCTACATAAGGACTTTGAATAGCATTGCCGGTAGTTGGATGCTTGGCAAGAAAGCCAAACTCAGTTACCGCCTCCTCACACTGTATCCATCTGGCCGCACTCATGGCATATCGTTCTAGAAGCTGTGGGAGCACCAAATGGGCACAGCCTCGCTCCTCAAGCCATTTCCAAGTAATTTCATAAATCTCGCTGGCTACTAGGGTTTTCCCGTCCTTTTGCACCGCTGAGAGCATGGCCCTTGGCTTTGGCATTTCCTGCCCCTTTAAATCAGCGGTATTTTGGAAGTCAATGATTTCTAGCTTTCTCTTACCTGGATTTCCCTGTGCAATTTTATCAGCAAGTGGTTTCTTTTTTTGACCAGAACCTATACGGGCACCGCCACGATTTGTTCCATCTTTGGCCATTCACTCACCTCTTTTCGTTGATGGGTCTATTACCCTGTTTGAAACCGCGAATTTTCACGCGTTACCCCACGCCCGTTGTCCACTTAAAAGGCTGTAGAGATTCGACTCCCCCTACCGGGATGGCCAACGGTCTCCATCTCTTGCTGTGATGGCAGAGTGACAAGGAGTACAAAGAGCCATCAAGTTACTTTCATCGTGTGTTCCCCCTCGCGACAAAGGAAGGATGTGATGCACTTCAGCAGCCGGTGTCAGCTTTCCCTGCCTTTTGCACTCTTCACACAGAGGATGGGCTGTGATGTAACCGTCACGTATTCTTTTCCACGCACGACCATAACGCTTCCTCGTCTCTGGATCGCGCTGATATTTTTCATATCGTGAAGCTTCCTTTTTGGCATGCTCCGGACAAAAGCGTTCATCTGTCAGCTCAGGACAACCAGGAGAAGAGCATGGTCGTTTAGGTTTCCTTGGCATTTCGCACCTCCATTTGGGTATAGAAAAAGCCCCCGCGGTTTTTCCACGAAGGCTCTCTACAGTTTTTCACAATACCATTGTATAACCGATTTCTAATAAAATCGTCCACGATATTACTCATTACTTTCCATAGAGCAGTAGCGCTAGATGCTGAAGCGCCCGATTCTTCTTGTTGTATGCAGAGGAACGTTCAATGTTAAAGCGGTCACAAATGTTATACACTGCATCTATCTGCTTTTGTTCATCATCCAAATAGAACTCCTTTAACACATACTGTTCATCCTCCGTTAAGGCATCCCACGCCGGTTGAAACCAGTCCATGTATTCCAGTGCTTGACGATAGCGTTCTTTCAATACATCAATTTCATTGATGCAGGCAATGAGCCTTTTCTCTCCTGCTTTTGGATCATGGGTCGATGGCATGCCATTTAGAACTGGAGAAGCAGTGGAACTCATTTCTTCGTTGAGAGTAGCAATGTCCTCATCAGTATGTTCTATGATGTACTTCATGCTGCTGTAATCTTTTAAGGCATTAATTGCCGCTGCTCTTTTATCTAAATACTGCCAGACAATGTTCATCGTATCAGACCTCCTTTAGTGTTGCTTTTACCGCATCTATCAGTGCGGATTGGGTATTGTCTTTATCTTTTAAAGCTTTCATTACACGCTCATCAATGGTGCCTTTGGCAATCAGGTGATGGATCACTACCGTTTCATTTTGTCCTTGACGCCAAAGACGGGCATTGGTTTGCTGGTAAAGCTCCAAGCTCCAAGTCAGGCCAAACCATACAAGAGTTGAACCTCCAGCTTGCAAGTTCAGTCCATGGCCTGCTGATGCTGGATGGATGACTGCAATGGGGATTTCTCCATCATTCCACCTTTTAATAGAATCGCTAGTGGATAATACCTCAACTTCAAAGCGCTTTTGTATTCGAGATAAATCATGCTTAAACCAATAAGCAATTAGAACTGGTTTGCCATTAGCGGCTTCGATTAAGTCTTCCAGTGCATCCAGCTTACGGTCATGTATATGAATAACTACACCTTGATCATCATAGACTGCTCCGTTTGCCATCTGCAGGAGCTTTCCTGAAAGAGCTGCTGCATTAGCAGCAGTAATATCCTCACCTTTCACCGTTGTAATTAAATCCCGCTTCATAGTGTCGATAGTTTTCATTTCTTTTTCAGAAAGCTTCACTGGCACTTCGTTTATAACCAACTCCGGCAACTTCAGGTAGTCTGTCCCTTTCATGCTAATAGTGATGTCAGATATGAGCCTATAAATAGCTTCTTCTGCTCCCGGTTTTGGTTTGTAGGAGAAGATCACTTGCTGATTGCGTTTATCTGGTACGAAAAAGTCCTCTCGATATCTGCCAATAAACCTGCCCAATCGCTGTCCCATATCCAGCAGGCGATACTCAGCCCATAAATCCATCAGTCCATTGGATGATGGCGTTCCGGTAAGCCCTACGATCCTTTTAATCTTTGGCCTGACTTTAAGTAGGCTTTTAAACCGTTTCGCTTGATGGGATTTGAAGGATGACAGCTCATCGATTACTACCATGTCAAAATCAAAGGGTATGGCACTTCTAGAAATTAGCCATTCGACATTTTCTCGATTGATGATGTATACCTGAGCTCTTTTCATAAGGGCTGTTTTCCTCTGTACCTCAGAGCCAACTGCTACGGTGTATTTAAGACCTTTTAGGTGATCCCACTTTTCAAGCTCTGCAGGCCATGTATCTCTGGCTACTCGAAGAGGTGCAATGACCAGAACCTTACGAACAAGAAAACTATCCAGTGTTAAATCAAAGATGGCAGTTAAGGTAATGACACTCTTACCTAATCCCATATCTAAAAGCACTGCTGCTATGGGATGGGTGAGGATATACTCAGTGGCATAAACCTGATATTCATGAGGCTTGTATTTCATGAAGTATCCCTCCAATCTGTTCTATGTGATCCAGGCAGAATACCAAAAATCCAAGTGATTCTAACTGTCTTTTTCGCTTTTCCTGTAGAGGCCTTAAGGTTTTACCTGGAGCTTTTACCTCCACAAAAGCTATTTTTTTATCCGGCAAAAGAATCAATCTGTCTGGCATTCCATCAAAACCTGGTGATGCAATCTTCAGTGCAATGCCGCCTATATCTTTTACTGCTTTTACCAGTTGTTGTTCAATCCATTTTTCTCTCATATAGCCTCCATGTTCCCTAAATCCAAAAAGTCTCTATACGCGCGTATATACGCGTCTGCAGGTAATTTCTTCTTTTTGTCTTTAGGATTATTTTTAATAATTATTTTTGGAACAATGGAACATAAGTTATAAAGTAGCCAACTTTACAAGGGGCTGCCGCCTGTTCCGATGAGGTGTACCAAAAGACCGTTTTTGTTTCACCGGAACAGGTGAAATCTGTTCCCGAGAAAAAATTGTTCCATGTGTTCCAAACTAAATTATGTTTTGGGAACATAAACCCATTGTGGTCCATAAAGCGGGATACGTTCTTTTTTCACGAGTCCAGTCCAGCCTCCGATACTTGCCATAATTGCAGATATCTCATTGCCATCCATTCTTCGGAGATTGGCTCGATCTTTGCCAAAGCACTCACACCAGATTTCCATATTAGAAACCGATTTTCGTTTCCAAACACCAACCCTTTGGCTTTCACCAAACTCAGTCCCGTTGATATAGGCTCGACGTTCATATAGATCCATGGTGTCCCAATCCTCAGGTAAAAGCATATCAAGGTACTCTCTAACCAAACCTTCTCGCTCATCGGACTCCATAGCTTCTCGCTGTTCTTCTTTTGCAAGCTTTTCAAGGCTAGCATCAAGGTACAATTTCTCTCCAGCCTTTACATAGGTAAGAGCCTCAGCCCATATCTGCAGAATTTCATCCTGCTTTAGCTGCCAAGATTTTTTTGTGCCATTTCCCGGAGTCTTTACTGGCCAGAAGCGACGGTTTCCTGTGGTGTCCCGCAAATAGCCTTTCTCAGCATTGGTGGTTCCGAAAAAGATACATTGTCTTAAGTGCGGAGTAGCTCTCCTGCCAAAGCTGGCACGATAAATGTCATTTTGGCGAGACAAGAAACTTCGAAGTGTTTCGACTTCAGCTTTTTTAAGTCCGGCTAGTTCTCCAATTTCTAAAATCCAGTAACCTTGAAGTTTTTCTGCGGCGGTCTTATCCTTGGTATCCGATAAGTTCAAGCTATCTGAAAACCAGTCTCCACCCAACTTGGCTATGAGAGTGCTTTTTCCAACTCCCTGCGGGCCATTAAGAACCAACATGGAATCGAATTTGATACCAGGAGTTAGCACACGAGAGATAGCTGCACATAAAGTTTTTCTTGTTACAGCCCGAACATAAGAGTTATCTGATGCACCTAGATAATCGATGAGCAGGGTATCTACTCGCGGTACCTTATCCCATTCAGGGAGTGCATCAATAAACTCACGAATAGGATGATAAGATCGGTCGTCAGCTACCTTTGCTACCGCCACATCATAGTTTCTTGCAGAAAAGGTTCCGTAATGGGTGTCGATGTAACTAATCAACTGAGCATCGTCTGCATCTCTCCAGAACTTTGATGGATGCGGCCAAGGAACATCACCTTTTATTTCGAGACTATCTGATAGCTGATTAAACACAATGCTTTTCAGGTTTGGATCATTTTCGAGTATTAAAATCAAGTTTCTAAGGGTATTTTTAACTGATCCTGTCTTGTCAAGCTCCAGCTGCTTTTCCCAATCTTCATCAACAAACTCTTTTTCTGCCTGAGCCTTTCTTTCTTCAGCAAACTGCTCTTTTACCCGTTCATCTTCCAAAGCCAGATCTGTCATGGCTTTAAACGAAGGCAGTTTACTTGGCGCTGTATTTTCTGCAGCCTTTTCATCTAAGTCGCGAAACTTATGCACTCGTACCAAATCAAAAGCGTTTAGCAGCATTCCGCAAGCCGGATCGGTGGCATGATGGCTATAAGCAAATTTACCGTCGTAGATTACCAAGCCCGCTGAAGAATCTGCTGGAATATAATCAAACCTGCCATTCATAGCACTTGGCTCATATACATCCGCCAAAAATGTATTGATAGCTTCTTCAATGGTATAAGCTCTACAAAATGCCCCGACAACACCCTCTTTACTTAAAGGATCTGCTTGCTTTGTGATTTTCCTTTGTACAACCTCTGATTGTCTTGTGGATACAGGCCACATGGATGTATCCCGCCAATCTGCATATTTGGAAAGATAAACATCAGGATCTAAAAGCTCTCCATCCTTTTCTTTAAAGACAAATTCTCCATCAGACGGTGTAGATGGCCAATACATTAATCTTGAAGGTTCATAAGTGGTATCATCGAATAAATTAATCCCAATCTCCTTTGCAACCATCCGGCCAAGGGCTGGGTATTCATCTTCTGTCACTTCTCTTCTTAGTGGTATGATTAGTCTCAGTCTTGGAGCTTCCGGTGTATGTTTATGTGTGGAATAGATACAGCATTGAAAATCATGAAGTGATTCAATCTGCTCCCAAATCCCTGGTTTGGCATAATCCATATCCAATGTAAGAAGGGAGCGGGAGAGGACATAACCATTTCTGCGCTTTCCTTCACGGAGAGCTCCTCCCACAAACCCACCCACATCTTTTATTGAGTCCTGCTGAGCGCGACTCATTTTGCGAAATTCAGACACTGTTTCTGTTGTTCGTATGGTAGACCCCACTCGGGCGATGAAGTCTTCCCATGTGATGTCTTTGTTCTTCCACTTTTTATCCATCCGGCTGTTACCAACCGCTATCTTCATATCTTCTGCACCTCCTCGCAGTTTTCGGTAAAATACCGAATAGGAATACGATGCTTCGATGCTTTATCTATTTCTGCTTGCATTCCTTTTGAAATGTAGCGACCAAATACCCACAACTCCTCGCACTTTCTAAGCCAAACCATTCCAAAGAATAGTCCTAGTTTTCTTTGTTCAGGATCGCTATCATCTAGCACTTGCGGGTATAGCAGGTGAGGAGCAAAAGGAATAGTTCCTTGCTCCACTGCAAACTTCAGGTATTCTCTAGCTTTATTCAGATTTTTTTCTATGTCTCCAGCAAAAGGAGAACAAATAAAAACGCAAGGTTTATAGCTTTTTGCCTTTTCTTCACGTATAATATTTTCCATGGCTTCTGCTGCAGTTGGATCTGGATAGCCTTCGGCGTTATATCTATCCATAAGCTACATCTCCTCGAATTCGGACTCTTGTTCAATCAATGGTAAAATGCCATGATCCTTAAGAAGCTCATAAATGAACAAGCGTCCTTTCTGAGTCCAGTAAGTATGAACCTTTGAATGCATCGTCCCATCATTTCCAGGGTACGTATGGGTTTTGGTTGTCGTATATCCATGTTGGGCATACTTTTGATATAGAAGCCAGATTTTCCCTTGACGGAACTGAACGCCAAGATCATGTAAATATTCATTGAACCAACGACCAGACTTTCCATAATCCTTGGCGATGGTTGTGATAGACACCGCATCCTTGCAGTTAAGTACCACATCGTAATAACTGGCTTTGGGTTTCATTTCTGCAATCTGCTGTTCTTGAATGCTAATGGTAGTTGTTAGCTCGGCATTTTTGGCTCTTTCGGCTTTAAGCTCCTGCAGTGCTTGAATCAAAAAGTCCGGATTAGCAAGCAACTCATCTGTAGCATAAAGTCCATGCCTTCTGATGGAAGGAAGAACTTCATGAGTTACCCAGCGCTTGAACTTTTTAGCTTCTGGCTTTCGAGAAACCAATATCACGCTATAAAGGCCACTTTCATTGATAATAGATACTTCCTGTTTTCCTCCAGGGGTGTCGATAATATCGACTCCCTTTTCATCACTGTCCAATCGAGATGTAACATCACGACTGTTTCCAATTTCTAGCACAGAACAGACATCCTTAAGTACCCACCAAGGATTACCATCCTTTAAAATTGTTCTGACATTGTTGCCCTCGTAGTTGAAAATCGTTAATTTGTTCATATCGAACCTCCAGCATATAGTTGTAGAGCGATAAAACATGCCCTCAGCTATAAGCAAAAAAAGAGGAGGCTTCGAACCCCCTCAAATTAATCTTTTTTATAAAAATCACATTCAAATCCATCAGCACGAAGTAGAAGCCCATGCGCCCAAGGCGGTACCTGACCCATAAGAACACAGACGTCTTGTACGCATATTTCTAAAGGAACCTCTAAAACTGCCTCATCATGGACATGCATGACAATATTTAGTCCTGCTTCATCCAGATTTCGCATGGAATGGCAAAGAAGATCTCTTGAAATGGCCTGCACGATGTTCTCAACAAACTTCGGACCATAGCTTTCAATACGCTCCCACTTCTTTGTGGCACCAACGCCTTCATACGTCACTGCTTCACTGCCGAATCTGTTAATCCCCATCCTTGGTTTGACATAGGTAAGCTGTCTCCCGGATGGCAGCCATATCAACAGCATTCCACTACGATATTCAAATCGGATACGCTGAGTTTCTGTTCCGCATCTTTCTTTTACAGCTTTTTTAACTGCTCTATCGACATCCCACCAAAGCCTAACAATGTTTGGATTCGCATTTCGCCATGCATAGACCAAAGGTTTTAATTCTTCTTCGGTAAGACCCATATCAAGTGCTCCCATTGCTTTTAACGCACCAACTGATCCACCATACCCCAAGGCCAACTCCGCAATTTTTCCTTTTTGTCTGAGTGGACTACCTTTTGTGACTTCTTCCAAGGGGACCCTAAACATCTGGGAAGCGGATGCTTCGTAAATCTTGCCATGGGTAGCGAATACCTCATTTCTCCATGTCTCGCCTGCGAGCCAGGCAATCACTCTAGCTTCAATTGCACTAAAATCAGCAACAATAAACTTATATCCTTTCTTTGGAACAAAGGCGGTACGGATTAACTCGGACAAAACCCCTGGAACAGAATCGTACAATAATTCCAAGGCCTCAAAATGACCACCTCTAACTAACCTTCTCGCCTGCTCCAGATCCGGCAAATGGTTCTGCGGAAGATTTTGAACTTGTATAAGCCTCCCTGCAAATCTGCCGGTTCGATTGGCACCATAAAACTGCAATAGACCACGTGCTCTTCCATCAGCACATACTGCATTTTCCATAGCGGTGTATTTCTTTACACTGGACTTTGCTAGTAGTCGCCTCAGTTCCAGCACTTCACTCAGGTGATCTGGAGCTTCCTTTAATAGTGCCTTAACTGACGCCTTATCAAGACTATCCGTTTCCAGACCACTTTCCGATAGCCAGGTTTTCATCTGGGTCACTGAGTTTGGATTTTCAAGTTTAGTAAGCTCTTTTAGTCGGCTTGTGAACTCTTCTCGGGTTTGTTCATCACACTGGATAGCCTGCCTTACCAAGTCTAAATCCAATTGAATACCTCGATCATTAATCTGCTGGTCTAGAATATAGTTCTGCCACTCCTCTTCTGGCATAGGGAACTTCTGAAGCTTTGCCTGTATGGAAAGTTCAGCTTCAACATCTCGAAGGTTATATGCTTTGAAACTCTCCCACTTTTCTAAAGCATGCTCCGGTAGATTGCGAGTTCGGCCTCCATTAGACTGAGTCGCTTTGCATGGAACAGAGAAATATCGGATGAGCTCCTTACCCTCAGTCAGCTTTTTCTTATCTGCTCCTGTTACGATTGCTGCCCCTTCCAGAGATAGAGGAAGTCCTAGGTAGGCAGACCATACCATCGTACAACGCCATGTAGCAGGCTCAAGCCAGACACCAAAATGACGAGACAAGCAGATTCGTTCAAATTGAGCATTAAATGCCCACTTTATAACCTTACTATCTAAAATTGCATTCTGTATTTCTTGTGGGATGGCCTCACCACACGCCAAGTCAACTACCTGTACAGGACCAGCATCCACACTGTAGCCAAAAAGTAGGATTTCAAAATCCGGTGCTTCAGCGTAACGATAGACCCCGCTTTTGGCGAGGTCTACGCTACTATATGTTTCTATATCTATGCTGAGGGTTCTCATGATAAAAAGTCGTCATCCACGTCAGTGGCAAAGTCATCAGCTGCATTGGTTCTACCGCCTAAAGGCTCACCATCGCGGATTTTTTGAATGTTTCCAAGGCCACACGCTATACCCTTATTTCCATTGGAGTTAAAGGCATAGAAGTTGATACTCACTCTTGCATAGACACCGGAGTACACTTCTGAACGATCAAGGATTGGATTGACGTTTCTGTCTACAATTTGTGGAGCAGTATTGCTGTTGGCATTGATAAAATAGCTGTTGGCATAAGCCTCATCATCCGGACGATCAATGTCGCCATCACGCAGAGGGAGCTTGAGAACTGCTTTATTGGGAATCTTGCCACCAAATTTACCTTTGCCTTCCTCAATAGCAGCATTAACCGCTTCGTTGATAGCACTTAAGGTTTTAGTATCGCTCTTAGGGATAATCAGGCTCACACTGTATTTTTCAGCACCGCCATTGATGGATTTAGGTTCCCAGACATTGGCATAAGAGAGTCGTACCACTCCTGTGATTACTTTCGTTGGGTTCATTCTTTTTGCTATTTTTGACATAGTTTTATACCTCCATAAAATCATTTTTTGCTGATGATGTGTTCATTTCAGGACGCTTGTCTGAAACTGGTACTAGCGTTGGTTTACCTGGTGGCTTTATAACTAGTCCTCCAAGGACTTCATTAAATTTTGTCTTGCCCATCAATTTTTCCATTTCAGTAATGGTGATGAGACTTTGCTTGTATATGTCACGATAACCTGCATTCTTTGCTGCTTCTGCGACCGCTTCTTCATCTTTGTATTTACGGTTGGAACGGCCTTCGACTACTTTAAAGCCGGGCCACTTCTTTCCATGATTAACTGCTGCATCTGTCGCATAGGCTATAATCTCATTTGCCCAGCTGGTGAGATCACCGATAGAAGATAGAATCCCGGCAATTTCTTCATCTGATAAAAGTGGCGGTAGCGCAAACTCAAATGTAGCCAGTTTCATTTTTGCTTCTGCTCTTGCTCTACATTTCACTGCTGCTCGACAAAATTGACACCATTCTCCAGGGCAGTAGTTTCCGTCACCAGCGAAGGCCAGTTCAGCTTTAGGCTTCAAAACTTCTTCAGCCCACTGATACAAGCTTTCTTTTGAGACTGTGGACGTGCTGACATTTTCACGACGGGGCTGATAGATTGTCATTGAAACCATCTCGATGTCATAAATACCATCAAAGAGATCCAGTGCACCAAGGGCATATAGTTTCATTTGAGGATTGTCCTCTGCGCTGACTAAGACACCCTGACCATACTTAAAATCAATAATGTGAAGAGTTCCGTCAGCGATAATTACACAATCCCCGGTCCCAAAGCCATCAGGCACATACTTTGAAAAATCAAGCCGCTGTTCTATCAAGATCAAGGGATCACTACAGGCCTGCTTGGCTTGCTCAATTACTTCAAGTACATACTCCACGTAATCATCGGTGTAATTGTCCATCTCATCTGAGTCATATGGAGAAACCGGCTTTTTTGATCTCATCTTAAGCGCCTTGCGGAGTTTGTGTTCACTTAACGCATGGGCAGCAGTGCCTTCAGCCGCAGCTTCACCGCTGTTGTCGTCAAACTCCAGCTCCAACCTCGCTGATGGTGTACAGTTCATCCAGCGATGGGCTCCAGATGCAGAGAGAATTGCATGTTTACTCATTTCAATCCCTCCGCATCGGCAAGAAGTGCAGCATACTTGCTTGGATCAATCTGGCTGAGTTTTGATGCACCATACTTTTCTAGAAGTGCTCTTACTTCAGTTGTAAATCCGTCATGGCTTTTTTCCGCAAGTACCGCCCTTACTTCTTCTAAGGTGATCTGCTTTTCTTCAGATTGTTTTTCAGGCTTTGGTTGCTCTGGCTTTGTAATCTCATCAGGCCCATTACTTGCTATTGCATCAGCTACAGCCTGAACGCTATCCGCTAGCGATCTAAGATCTGACACCACATCGAGTAGAAGCTTGACCCTGCTCATGTCCCACACCTCCTTCCTTGATTTCCTTAATTTCTACCGTCTCAACTGAGTCGCCGGGAGTAATTACTAGCAGACTGACTTTCTTTCCGAATAGGAAATCAAGCATTCTCGTTCGGATTGTCTTCCGACTGCTTTGAATTACTGGACTTCTTACGCCACCGGGCCTTGCCACATTGATAGTAACTTTGTGTTTAAGGCTCATATTCCATCTCCTTTCCGGGGGCGATTTATCTGCCCCTCACCGATAAGCGAAAAAGAGAGTTCTTTCGAACCCCCTTTAGAGAAAAGAATTTTTATAATGGGTCCTTGCGAACCCAATTAGGATAGAATTTTTCTAAGTCTTTCTTGAAGCTTTTTAAGGCGACCGCGAATAGCCGCTTCTGTAACACCTTCTTCTGCTGCAATATCAGTGTTGGATCGTTTCTCAAGGTACACTTTTTTGAAGAGTTCTTTTTGTTGTGGTAAAAGACATTCCATTGCCTTAGTTAACTTGTCCAGCATATCTTGATACTCAGTTTCATCTTCCGCTTGGAGCATAAGATGTTCGGGATTCGCAGTATCATCCGCAAGATACTTATTGCGGTCATTTGCCAATTCATTTTCACCATCATGATAGGCATCTAAATGAGTTGTAACTCTGTAATCATAGCGGCGCTGCTCGTCCACTTCGTCATCATCCATAGTATGTAAAAGCTCGATATCAGCTTCGGTGACTCCATCTTCGCCTGGGGTTATTACAATCTTTGTTCCTTCAGCGGTGTAATAAATGTAGTTAGTTCTCTTTTTTTTACTTGTTTTGTACGCTCTTTTCATAATTTGACTCCTTTGGTTTTCAAAATTTGGCTTTGAAAAATCCGCAGGAGCCGGTTTTCTTTTATCCGCAGAGCAGAAAAAAAGACGGGCAGGAAACACTTTCAAAGTGTTCATCCTGTCCGTCTAGCGGCTCTGCGGATTATTTCGGGTTAACTTAAGCTATCTTTATGACTTCATTATTTTTGACTTCATAGGTTCCATCATCTAGGAAGCGAATGACAGTACGTATACCTTTATGTACTATTTCAACAATTTTCTGACTTGAATCAATGCGGCAAACAAGCTTGCCAGAACTATTTTTTATACTCTGCATAAAGTTGAGCCTCCCTCCTTATCTACTGTTTGGAATTACTTAAAACAAACAAATGCTCCCATTTTTCATTGGGAAAAGCTTTCAAAAAACCACCAATTGCCTTTTTGCCTCCTTTTCGTGCACCTCTAAGCAGTCTGTTAGCTTCTGTTACAGAAACACCCATGTGCCTTGCTAAATCACTTCCAGACCAACCTAGTGACTGCATCATTCTTTTAATGTGCGGTATATTAGGAACAATACAATCAAAAGCATGAGGATACGAACTTTTTAGTTCGGTTTCAGGTAAAATAAAAAGCTGCCTTTTATCAGCCTCGGGAAAAGCTTTTGTTATACCAGATATTACTTTTCTACCGCCTTTACGTTCTCCATTTAAAACACGATTTGCCTCAGAAACTGAAACATTCATTCTTCTTCCTAATTCAGCTCCAGTAAGTCCCTCTTTCCTTGCTAATTCTCTTATATAGTTAGTGTTAATTTTCATTTTTACCTCCTCTTGAACTTTTAGGTTCGGTTTAGGTTAAATAAAAAAACTACTTCTATAAAATGGTTTTCTTTTATTTTAGATTATCAATCATTGAACCTTTTGTCAATGAACTTATTAGTTCACAAAAATAAGTATTGCGTTTTGGTTCGGTTTGTGATATTCTTCTTCTAGGAGGTGAGTATTGTGGCTGAAACAGCAATTGGAAAATACCTTAAGGCAGCTCGTGAAGCAGCTGGTATTAAAAAGTGGGCACTGGCTGAAAAATCAGGAATTAGTCATACAGAAATTCATAGAATTGAAAATGGTGATAGAGCTAACCCATCAATCAAGAATATTAAGGCAATATGTAAAGCATTAAATATTCCCGTGGAGGAAGCTTTAAAAGCAGGAGGATATATTAGTGCTGCCACTGATATGGATTCTTATCTTGAAGAACTATTTAATGAATCTAATCCTAAAACCATTGCAGAAAAAATAAGATCTTTAAGAAAATCCAAAGGACTCAGTATTTCAGAATTAGCAAATTTATCCAATCTATCACCTCAAATAATTGAATCCATGGAGTCTGGCGATAACCTTTGTGATTATAATGATTTTGCTTCCATTACTAGAGTTTTTGGTATCCCCGCTCTACGGGTATTATCAGAAACAGAGTCTGCGGAAGATCTAGTAAATTCTACTAAGAGTAGTGGAGATGAATTGCTTGAAGGCTTATCTAAGTCTGAAGAATTAGTAAAAACACTATTTAGAGCAAAAGATGCTCCAAAAGAAACAATGGATAAAATGGCCGAATTCATTAATATCGTTTTAAAGCAAAGCGGAATATCTGATGACAACAAATAACAAAAGGAGGTGAACGTGTTGGCAGCTAAACGCATTCCAAATAAGCCCAGATATGATTACGTAAAACGCACAGCACGTAAAATTTTATTGTCAAACAATATAAATTCACTTCCGACTGATATTGATTTGATTTTTAAAGCTAACAATATCATTTTATTTTCTGAATCTGAAGCTGAACAAATTGCTATGAGCGATTTACCCCATGAATTTAAGAACAACAAAGATATTCAAGCTATTACACAAAAGAGAATTATTCAAGGAAAATCAATATATATATCTATTGTAAAAGATCGTAATAGGGTTCCGGGTAATGTTCGTTTTTCCAAAGCACATGAATTAGGACATATATTCTTGAAACACTTTGAGGAGTTCGATCTTCCGTCCTCGCTAAACATTAGTAATTCTCACGAATATTGGGTTCTAGAGCGTGAAGCTGAAATGTTTGCTGCAGAATTACTTGCCCCTACAGCAATTCTCCGCGCATGCAATTGCTTTGACAAAGAAAGTATAAAATCACTTTGTAATTTATCTGAAGAAGCTTCAGAATATGTAATATGTGATATTAGACGCGATTATCATCTCATGGAGCGTGAAAAAGCTGCACTTGAATGCCAGTTTGATGACTTCATTAGAAATAAAAAATACTTACTTCTCACATCACCTGCATTTTGTGGCAATTGTGGAGCACCATTAAAACCTGCAGATCGATACTGCATAATGTGTGGATTTAAAACGACCAATAACGTAAACATAGATAAGGTATTTTTATACCCAACAACTATTCCGTTAAAAAGCACTGGACGTGTCTACTATTGCTTGAGATGTGGAGAAATTGACTTACCCTTATCTTCAAAAATATGTAATGTCTGTTCGGCTCCATTATACAATCTTTGTACAAACTGTAACAGTAAACTATCTGGAAATGATAGATTCTGCGGTTCTTGTGGAGGGGTATCATCTTTTTTCCAAAGCCGCTTACTGGAGAGTTGGGCTGAAGTACAAAATAGTTTGAATAGCGTACACAAGAATCAAATACTCAACTATAGAAAAATTAATTTTTGGGATTATATCATAGAAAAACTATTAGACAAAAATAAACTTGATGTCCATAGGGCTTTATTTGGGTCATGTGGTTATGATGATTGCGGTAAATTGATTATTGCATTTGAATCAGAAAGTAATAATTTGATTGATAAGGATGTTATTCTTGATGAAATAAATGCTATTTGTTTGCCATATTTTGATACTACATATGACGATATAGATATTATACTTACTTAAACAGCTCAATAATAAAATTTCTGATAGGACAAGGTAGCTCCTTGTCTCTATCTCGTAGGAGGAGGGTTTTTATGATTTTTAATAGTATATTTTCTAAAAAGTATACTTCGTGGGTGGAGTTAGAGGCTGCAATTGAATCAATTGAAATTCCTAAAGAGAAAGGTACTGCTTTTGAACAGTTTGTCTTTGCCTATTTCACATATTTTAAGGATTTGTATCTTATCTCAGAGCTATATATGGAAAACTCAATTCCAATTGAATTGAGAAAAAAAGTAAAACTAGAGAAACGAGATAGTGGTGTAGACGGCTTAATAGTTAAAGAAGATGGAAAAACTGTAGCCTACCAGGCGAAATTCAGAAGCGGCCAATTATCCCCTTCTTATGATGAACTAACTTCATTTTGGGCTGAGTCTGAGCATGCCGATGAGCGATGCATTTTTGCAAACTGCTATGAGCTTCCCCAACAAGCTTACAAAAAGAAAGATCAATTTTTTGTATTAAGAAATGAATTAAGTAGCCTAGAACCAGATTTCTTCGAATGGTTGTACTCTTATGCGACAACTGGTGTAAGCGAAACACGTATTCAAAGGTATACACCTATGCCTCACCAAGTTAAAATGATATCCGATGTTCTTGAGGGATTCGCAACAGAAGAAAGAGGGAAAATGCTTGCCGCTTGTGGCACTGGTAAGACCCTTACTGCATTATGGATAAAAGAAGGTTTATTGGCAAAAAATGTACTATTTGTTGCTCCGAACCTTGCTCTCATAAAACAAACTCTTGAAGCTTGGATGCCACAGGCAAAAGCTCCATTCACCTACCTTTGTGTATGTAGTGATGCGACAGTAGCCGAGAATGCAAAACATCTAGAAAATGATGATTTCCAGGCAGATGCTTCATATATCGGTGTTCCGGTTACTACCGATCCAGAGAAAATCCTTAATTTTATAAAATTCGAATCACCGAAAGACAAGGTTATATTCTCAACATACCAATCGTTAGATGCCATAGTTGGAGCATTAGAAAAAATTGATAGATTTACTTTTGATATTGCCTTCTTCGATGAGGCTCATAGGACTGCCGGTAATAAAGATACTCAAATGTTCATTATGGGTATGAATGATGCTTTTATCCCTTCCGAAAAACGGTTATTCATGACAGCTACAGAAAGATTTGTTAATCCTCGTATAGTAGGGAGAGCACGTGAATATAATTATGAAGTCTTTTCTATGGATAACTATGAACAGTATGGCCCGACATTTACCTCACTTCCTTTCAGATCTGCTATTGAACAAGGAATAATCAGCGATTACAAAATAGTTCTTTGTTGCATGAAAGAAGGAGAACTAAAAAGTATAATTGATAATAATCTTGTTCTAAACATTGGCGATAGGGAAGTGGATTCGCAGAATCTATTCAAACAAGTTCTTCTCGCAAAAACCATGAATGATATTGGAATTAGTAAAGCTATTTCCTATCATCGCGATATTGAATCTGCAAAACGCTTTATTTCATCTGCAAATGGGACTAACTTAAACGAAGTAGTATCTGGTATTTCTGGAGATATAGTCGTTTCAGATGTATATTGTGACCATATAAATGGAAGCATGTCTGCTGGAGCTAGAAAAGCAATTTTTGACGATTTTATAACATCTCCATTTGGTGTAATTTCTAATGCTAGATGTCTCACAGAAGGTGTTGATGTACCGATAATTGATGCTGTATACTTTGCTGACCCCAAAAACTCAGTTATCGATATTATTCAAGCTGTGGGGCGTTCATTAAGAAAAGTAAAAGATAACCCTGACAAAATTTCGTATATAATAATTCCGGTTATTATCGCTGATGAGGTTTCTAGTTTTGAAGATATTGATCCCGAGAATTTCAGCACACTGCATACTGTTGTACAAGCATTAAGAGACCAAGATCGAATTCTTGCAGACTATATTGACAAACTAAATCTAAAACTAGCAACAGGCGAGAGGCCTAGGGGTGAAGACGATGGCGACTCCCCAATAATCATAGAGGCAACAGAGCAACTAGGAATTGACGATATAGCTGGGAAAATTCTCTTACGAGTTGCTGAAGTAAATAGAGACCCAGCAAATATATCCCGGGAATTTATTTTTGAACCTAAGTCTCGTACATCAGGAGTAGAAAGAGGAGATTTTACTACTATCGGAGACTATAATCTTGAATCATATTGGAAATCATGTGTAATAGCTACTTTGCAAAAATATGAATCTTTTGATGTAGGGCTTCCACGTACTGCTATAGCGATTGATCATAACAATGTTTCACATGCTGTGAAGATCGGTGCTATAATCGAAAAAGAACGTAAATTCTATGTAACTGATATTGGCCGTAAGTTATTTGCATGTTCTTCTTTTGAAGAAGCTGCACCGATATTTGAAGAACAATTATTAAAGTTTAACAAATTAGCGGCAATCACTAGGTTTCCACATTTTCCGTACCGTTATGCTTTAAGGGTATTAGCACAAGTAGGTAAAATATCGAAATTTGAATTTGCCTATGCATTATTTATAGCTAAAAATATTGGAGTGCGCGGGGTTAGTGAAGCCTGTGAAAGGATATCATACCTTAGAGATACTTATCCTCGTATTGAAAGTTTAAGTGAAGCTAACAAAGAAATAGTTTTGGCTGCTCTTAACGAAAAGTTCGATACAACACTTAAGCTCATTGACATTTGGTCATCTAGAACAACCCTTTACAACCAGTTTAATTACCTTAAGAAGCACCTTGCAATATGGCCCGGAGTAACTATCTCAGGAACTCCAGAAATAACGCTTGCCCCTAATGGAGCGGATAAAATTAAAGAGCTTCTGGAAAAAACAAACGAGATAGAAACATGCCCTATGGATAAGCTTATAACGAACTTTATTACTTTCAAAAGTTGGCTTTAAACAAACTGCCGCAGATGATTTTCTCACCTGCGGCAGTTTGTTATTCTTTCACCAATTCTACTATGCTCTCCCTTAATACATTTTTTAAATAAGGAAAACGCTGCAATTGTTGAGCCGATGTTCGGCACTTTCTGCATTCTATGATACTTTCCACTCGAAATCCAACTTGCTCAGATAAATAAGCTAACAACAAATCCGTTGGAACTATAACACCAACATAAGCAGATTGATCAATAACTATATATGTTTTTTTGCCTTTTTCAAGGCAAAGACCGCACTGCCTAATTATTTCCTGCATGTCAGAAAAATACCCCTTAATCATATTAGGAACCTTTCTGGTTCGCGAGTCCCTTTTTCCAGTCTCTGCTTCTTTTATAGGAATCGCCTTTTCAATTTCTTCTGCGATAATATTTATATATTTATCTGACTCTTTTTGCTCTTTTACACCAACAAATGACCTTACCGCTTGCTTTCTAAAATCGTTAATCCCTTGAATATTAGTAGCAAAATCGCCAAAAACAAGTTCTAATTTATATGATTCGAAATAATCAAATGAATTCGGGTATGGTGGTGAAAAAATAATTGTCCCGGCCTTTAAATTCTTTGATTCGTAATTCTGTTTAAATATTTGATATAAGTTTTTAGCACTATCAGCAATACATTCTCCTTTGCCTTTTAAATTACTTGATGTAGATTCTAAATCGTTCAGAATTTCAATTGCTTTATTAATAAAAACATCTCTTACATCTGAGACCTTTGTGTTAACTGTTTTTAAACCATTACCATCTCTCCGACGGTTAGAAGAACTCTCAATAATACAAAGGAAAGCAGTTTTCAAAATCAATTGCACTCTCGTGTCACCTATGTTGTCTATATAATCTTTCAAACTGCAAAGCGTCTCAAAATTTCTTTGAGTGAAATACTTTTTTATGTCATCATATTTATTTGTCCTAGATGTTTTAAATTCTGGTAAATCCCTCACTAAACTTTTACATAATTGCAACTCATTTTGCGTGTATTGCTGCATTTTAACATTAGCTATAAACGCTGATAATGGATTTACGTCTATGCCAAATCCATAGTATCCATTAAGAACAGCAACCACAGGAGTTGTTCCAGATCCACTGAATGGATCAATTATTACTTCACCTTTAGCAGCACCAGAATCTCTAATTAACTCCTTTATTAAATTACCTGAAAACCCTTCTCGATAGCGAAACCATTGATGAAATGGTACGTCAGCGTTCTCGGAAAAATTTACAGAATTACTATATTTATATGATAAGTCTTTAATTTCATATCGACACTCTAATTGTAAAATAAACTGCTGTAATTCTTTACTTTCATATATCTGCCTTTCATTAAGAAGTTCTTTCATAGCATTACTGCTCCTTTTTGACCCATTTTTCATTAATGTAATTTAGCTTTTTCTTTAACAAATTATCTACATAGTCATCGGAATATGTTTCAACTTTAAGCATTTCCTCCTCGTTGTCAATATGTTCTACAATATATGCCATAAGCACGCAGACAAGCTTGGAGAATATTTTTTGATACAGCTCAGTGGTAGAATACCTTTTGCGTTTCTTATATAGCTGTTCAATCTGCATATCAATATTTTTCTCAATTACCTGCTGCAACGTATACCCATTAAGAACTGAAATTGCAGGGTTCTTTCCTTTAACAAACGAATATATGAAATCACCATGGATATTTCCTGCGTATCTTAAATGCGCAGTATTTTTATAAGATTTAATAAAATCTTGGAAGATTACTCCATCATCCGGAAGATAAAAGCCAGCCCTTGCAACAGCCTTCATCATTGCAATCCAAACCTTAATATTCTTATTGTTGAATGTAAAGACCATATAACCGCCGTCTTTCAAAACTCTATTACACTCTGCGTAGATTTTATATAGTAACTCCTCATAATCCGTTTCAGTCTTGGCCCCTGATACTTTTACCTTTCTATTGACAACTGCTTCTTCATCCTTAAAAATATAAGCATTTAATCCACTAAAGGATTCGTACCATGCATTCCAAACAGCTGATAATTCAGCATATTGTACGTTACTCCCATAAGGCGGGTCTGTTATTACTACATCGATAGATTTATCGGGTATTGGAAGATCACTTGAACTTCTGTTTAATACTAGATAGCCACCTTTTTTTCGTAATTCATCGAAAGAATGCGCCTCTTTACACCCTTCAGGTAAATTCTGCTTTGAATATTTAACTCCAGCAAGTATACTTTTTGCTCTTTTGAAAATGATATCTACAACGTTGGTTTCTACATATTGATTCGGAAGCCAATATGCGTGTTTGTCCATTGAAGTAGGGTTACCGTTTTCCCAATTATCTGTAACCCTTGTCATATTATTTGTATACCTCAATGCTGAGCTAAATAGAAAATATAGCATCTCAAATATATCCTTTGGTAATTCTGATTTTTTAGAAATAATATCGTTAAAAATAGAACAGTTTATAGCATAGTTTCTATCTGTAAAAAGATCCTTATATTCAGTAACACCTCGTTCTTTTAGCTTATCTTCATGTTGTCTATCCCAATCCATGGGTATCTCAAAATTAGGACTATATTTTAGCTTATTTACTGTATCTAATAACTCGTTATAATTGCAAATTTGCGTTTTTGAATCTATTGCCCTTGTTTTGATTTCATTGGTTGCATTCGATCTATAGCGCACACGTATCGGAAGACTACCATTTGGTATACCTTCAATCCTTCTAACTCCACTGTGACCCTCGCAAGATTTATTCGAACACTGATAAATGCCATTCTTTATTTTATTATCTTCTGTTAGAACTATTTCTTGACCACAATGAGGGCAAAGAACAATATACACCCATTCAGTCCATTCACAAATGCCACTATCATCACCAAAGTCAACAAAATACCATCTTTCATATTTCTCCCGAATCTGGCTACAGAAGTCTTCGTAAACTTTCTTTAATAGATCAATATCCCCATTGAACATCTGCATCCTTGTGATAAAAGTTGCTAATGGATTTATATCTACACCTATTACTTTTCTCTCTAAAGACGCCCCTTCAAAAACTGTTACTCCACCACCACAAAAGCAATCCAATATAATATCATTCTTATTTGAATAATGTCTAATTAAATTATTAAAAACATTATAAGGTCTTCTGGCAAAGTATTTATGCATTCTATATTGAGGAGTATGTCCTTTAGCTTCAATTGATTTCTTTATTGGTTTTACCTTTTTCATGATGTTCTTCCTTTCCCTCGTCCATTTTCTTTGCCCGAATTTCTTCTAATAAATCTTCCCTTTCCAGTAAGTAATCATATATGTCGACTGGAATTTCCCTCCGCTCACTAGCAGCTAAGTCAAAAAACTCAACCTTTTCTTCTTCACTTAACTGCAGTGCTTCTGCCAACGCATATTGAGTTTTCTTATCTGGAGGATTCTTTTTCTTTTTTATAATTTCACCAAGATAAACAGCCGAAATATTAGCTAAAGAAGCAAGCTTACTGTTAGTAAGATTTATAGCATCTCGTTTACTTACTAAAAATGAACTGAATGATTTATATTTCACCGATTAACCCCCATTCTATAATCTTTATGCTTTATGCTTTATGCTTTATGCATTTAGCTAATTGCTTATTATAACATTTTTTCTGCAAAAACGCAATGAATTTCTTCGATTCCTGATATCTATCCTGTCTCCTCAACCCCTACAAAAATAAGCGTTATCTAACCTGTCAACTCAACCCTATCACTTTCAGGGCAGTGGATATGTTACCGCAAACAATAAAAATAAGGGTTTCCTGACATTATCACCTCTGGCAAAGTAGCCGAGAGAAAAGCTCAATGTCTGGAAACCCTTTATTTACAGGCATTTGCAATTCTTCTATTTCTCAACCCTTGACATCAATACCACACACTCAACGTGTACAGTCTGTGGAAACTGGTCCACAGGCTGTATTTCTCTTACCGCATATCCCCGCTCCGACAAATATTTCAAATCTCTTGCCATGGTTGATGGATTGCAGCTTACATACACTACCCGTTCAGGTGCCATCTTTACTATGACCTCCAGCAGCTTTTCATCGCAGCCTTTCCGGGGCGGGTCCACTACGACCACATCTGCTTTGACGCCTTCTTTATATAGCTTGGCAATAACCGTCTCTGATTCTCCCAGTATAAATTCCGCATTGCCAACCCCATTGAGCTTAGCATTTGCTCTGGCATCCTCTATAGCCTGTCCGATGATTTCCACTCCATATACCTTTTTAGCTTTCTCGCTGAGGAATAAGGATATGGTTCCTATGCCGCAATAAGCATCTATGACTGTTTCTTCTCCTTTTAGACCCGCATATTCAAGGACCTTATTGTATAAAACTTCTGTTTGTACAGGGTTTACCTGGAAAAAGGAGAGAGGAGATATTTTAAACTTGAATTCTCCTATAAAATCATATATATAGCCTTCTCCGTATATGACCTTATTCTTGTCTCCCAATATCACATTTGTATTTTTCTTGTTTATATTCAAGATCACCGTTTTCAAGTTTTTAATGCTCTGCTTTAACGATTCCACCAATTCAATACCATAGGGCATATTGTCACCGTTTATGACTATGCACACCATGACTTCTCCGGTTTTAAAGCCTTTCCTCGTCATTATATGCCTGATCAAGCCATTGCCGGTGTTTTCATCATATATGCTGATTTTATGCTCATCTATGAAGTCTCTTATGACCTCAATCACTTCATCATTTATTTTATCTTGAATCATACATGCATCTGTATCTATTATTTCGTGGCTTCTGCCGGCATAAAAGCCTATATGTATTTTGCCGTCCTTTACTCCCACAGGGAATTGAGCTTTGTTTCTATAATACCAGGGGGCCTCCATGCCGATGGCAGGATGGACAGTTATACCCTTTAACCCCCCGATGCGCTCAACAGCATCTTTCACGAGCCTTGTCTTGTAATCCAGCTGCCCCTCATAATTCATATGCTGTATCTGGCAGCCACCGCATCTTCTCACTATAGGGCAGGGAGGCTCAGTTCTATATGATGATGGCTCAAGCACTTCCAGCAGCTTTCCATAGGAATAGTTTTTCAGCACCTTTACAATCTTCGTCCTTACTATTTCCCCGGAAATAGCTCCTTCTACGAATACTGTATAGCCTTCGATTTTACCCACTCCTAAGCCTTCGTGAGTTTGTCCCGTTATATTAATTATATAAATCCGATTCTTCTTTACGGTTGTTTTTTGCTCCATTCGGTTCTCTCCTCAATACAATTTCTTTTCTTAAAGTTTCTATAAGACCTATCATATTTTCCATTTCATCTTCCAATATATGTTGTCGATTTATTATATTATCTATTTTCATATGCAAATCTTCAAGTATTATTTCGGATTTCGTGTTGATCAGGTATTCGTTTTCTGCTCTCAGCCTGTCTTTTTGAGCCTCCCTGTTTTGACTCATCATTATGATAGGAGCCTGTATTGAGGAAATGCAAGCCAGTATGAGATTAAGGAAAACATAGGGATAGGGGTCAAATGGTTCTGTCAGAATCAATCTGGTATTTGCTATTCCCCAGGCTAATACAATGGCTGTAAATATTGCGATGAATTTCCAGCTCCCCGTAAATTCAGCCATCTTGTCTGCGGCCTTCTGGCTTGCTGTAAGCCTTTTGCTCAATTCAATGTTTATATTCAAAGACCGCCTATCTTTAATGAGATCATGAATTTTTTGCTCTCTTTCATATTCATCGGAGATAAGTATCTGAGAAATATCCTTAGTATCCAATAGTCTCACCTCTATATGTTCTTCTATGTATGCTGTTAACAATTGAAGCCTTTCTTATTTTTCTCAACATAGAGATGAGTTTATTCAAGTGTTGAATCATTGGGCAAAAAAAAGGCACCGTATCGGTGCTAAAAATTAGAATCAGTTACTTTTTGATTATTGACAGAATTTTTCTATTTAAACACTTCGGTTACTTTTTCCAGCATATCTCTTATGGGAAGCTCATAGGGACATCGGGTCTCACATATGCCGCATTTTTTACAAGCATCTGCCTTTACTTTGAAATTATTGTATCTTGTTACCGCCCAATCCTTGAGATCATATCTGCTGTAATATCCTTCCATGAGAAACATTATGGGGATATCTACTCCCTGAGGACAGGGCATACAATAGCCACATCTCCTGCAGAAGGTATTTCCCAGTTCTTTTGCAACTTTAACTATCTCGCTGCGCTCGTCTTCAGTCAATGCTATTCCATCCGCAGCTTCTGCATTTTCTGATACCTGATCCAAGGAATCCATGCCCGGTATCGCAATGCTCAAATATGGGCTTTCCAATATGAATTTCAAAGCTTTCCGTCCGTCTCTTAAGGCACCTCCGGCCATTGGCTTCATTGCAATAGTACCTATATTTTTTTCATGGGCTATTTTGAATATTTCCTCTGCCTGCCTTTCTACAACACTGAAAGGGAATTGAATGGTGGCAAAACATTCTGTCTCCAGGGCCTTCTCCATAATGGGAAGCTTATGGCTTGTGATCCCTATGTGTCTCACAACGCCTTCTTCCTGAAACTTTTCTAAAGCCTCATAGGCCCCGCCCTTACCCATGATCTTGTCGTATTCATCCAAGGAGCCCACATTATGAAATTGGTACAAATCTATATAATCTATTTGAAGATTTTTCAGTGATATTTCCACTTCGGACATCATACCGTCCCTATCTCTTGCCATGGTTTTGGTTGCTATGTATACTTTGTCTCTTTTTCCCTGAAAGGCCTTTCCCAAAAGCTCTTCACTCACTGTATAGCCTCTCGCAGTATCAAAAAAGTTGATGCCGGCTTCTATACATTTAGAGACGATCTTCTTTACTTCATCTTCACCTACATGTTGAATGGGTATGCCTCCAAAACCGATTCTTGAGACATTCATTCCTGTTTTGCCCAGCAAATTATATTGCATTGTTCACTGATCCCTCCATTATCTGCTTATACTCACGTGCGGAACGCATATACGGAACGCATACAATGCGTTCCCTGCTACACCGCCTTGGTTTTAAAAGAAAACAGCTTGTCATAAATCTCAGGATTAAATTTTTTCAGGTTTACAGGTCTGCCTTCCTTGTTTGTGAAGGCAGACACCGTCTCGCCCTCTGCCAGGATCTCCCCGTCCTCAGCCCTTACAAGCTGATAACTGAAAGATATTCTGGCTACCGTCATATCCTTTATACCGGTCTTTACAACCAGACAGTCGTCATATCTAGCCGGTATCCTATATCTGCAGTGGGTTTCAACTATTGGAAGCATGATTCCCGCATCCTCCATGTCCTTATATGACATGCCTCCCATTTCTCTTAGAAATTCAGTCCTTCCTATTTCAAAATAGACATAATAATTAGGATGGTAGATTATACCCATTTGATCTGTCTCGCCATATCTGGCTCTAAGGGTTGTTTCATGTATCATATATTCACCTGTCTTTCTTGATGAGGCCCATCAAAGACAATCACAGCACCCTTGCCCTGCCTCTGTATATTAAACCCCTGCTGCCGTCAACCGTGACGACCTGTCCGTCTGTCAAAATATCAGCAGCTTTTTCGACTCCGACCACTACAGGCTTTCCAAGCTCCAGACCTACTATGGCAGCGTGTGAAGTGAGGCCCCCTTCTTCCACAATAAAAGCAGCGGCTTTCATCATGAAAGGTATCATATCAATATCTGTAGCCTCAGCTACTAAGATATCGCCATCATTTACTTTATCGATTTCCTTTTCCCCATTTTTAATGATGCAAACTCTGCCTGTTGCGGCTTTATTGACTATGCCCATTCCCTTAGCAATGATCTCGCCTACTACATGAACCTTTATCAAATTGGTGGTTCCCGCTACACCCACAGGTATCCCTGCAGTAATAACAACAAGATCGCCATTGGCAATCAATTCTGCTTCCAATGCCTTATCTACAGAATGCTGTATCATCTCATCGGTGCTGTCTGTGGGAATTACCGTTACAGGAGCAACGCCAAAGCTCAAGCTCAATTTTCTGGCCACTCTTTCATCCGGAGTTGCCGCTATTATAGGTGCTTTGGGCCTGTACTTGGAAACCATCCTGGCTGTGGAGCCGGATTGGGTAGGAGTGATTATGGCGGAAGCCCCCAGATCCATAGCAGCTGCGCAGCTTGCATAGCTTATGGCATTGGTAACTGTTATATCATTATTTCCGTCACTTTTCACCAGTTTCTTTCTGTAGTCCAAAGCAGTCTCTGTTCTCTCCGCTACGGCTGCCATAGTGGTTACAGTCTCAAAGGGATACTTCCCTGCTGCTGTCTCCCCTGAGAGCATGACAGCATCAGTACCGTCAAATATCGCATTTGCAATATCTGTAACCTCAGCTCTGGTAGGCCTTGGATTGCGGATCATCGATTCCATCATCTGAGTCGCTGTGATCACCGGCTTGCCCAGAGCATTAGCCATTGCTATCATCCGCTTCTGCACAAGGGGTATGTCCTGAGTAGGTATTTCTACGCCCAGATCTCCCCTGGCGACCATCAGGCCATCCGAAACCCGCAGGATTTCTTCACAATTATCCACGCCTTGCTGATTCTCTATTTTAGAGATTATCTGGATATGATCTGCATGCCTTTGTTCAAGAATCCTTCTTATTTCATAGACATCAGAAGCTTTTCTTATAAATGAGGCTGCTATGAAATCTATATCATTGTCTATGCCGAAGCTTATGTCATCTATATCCTTGTCTGTAACTGCAGGAAGCTTTGATGTGGCCCCCGGAATGTTCACATTCTTTCTGTCGCTTACAGTACCGCCGTTCACTACCCGGCAGAATACATCAGTTTCATTCTTATCCGTGACAGTAAGCTCGATCAGGCCATCTGCAATAAGTATTCTTGTACCTTTGCTTACTTCGTCCGGCAAAGATTTATAGCTTATGCTTACAATGTCGTTATCTCCCTCGATATCTCTGGTTGTAAGAGTAAAGCTTTGCCCGACGACCAATTCCTCGGAACCCGTTTTGAACTTGCCCAATCTCACTTCCGGACCTTTTGTATCCAGCATTATGGCCACCGGCTTGTTAAGCTGCTGTCTCACTTTTTTTATACTGTCTATCCTCAGCTTGTGCTCTTCATGGGTCCCATGGGAGAAGTTCAGCCGGGCCACGTTCATGCCTGCTTTCATAAGCTTTTCCAACATTTCGGCACTCTCACTGGTCGGACCTATGGTACACACAATTTTAGTTTTTCTCATCATCTCACCCCGCTATATTGATAGTATCTTTGCCAACTCATACATATCCGTATTAAAGGTTTTTTTCATTTCCAGCGCTTTTCCAAAGTCTTCGCTTATGATTTTATTATCTCCGATGCCGACTGCCTGGCCGGATTCGCCCTGCAATAATGCTTCCACGGCTCTTGCACCAAGCCTGCTTGCAAGAATTCTGTCAAAGGCTGAAGGGCTGCCGCCCCTCTGAAGATAACCCAGTATTGTTACTCTTACTTCCATGCCGATCTTATTATGTATTTCTTCGGCTAGCTTTGTTGCCTTTCCCACTCCCTCAGCCAGCAGTATGATGCTGTGCAGCTTTCCCCTGTTTTTACCTTGCAGCAGCCTTTTGCAGACATCATCACAGGTGTATTCCACCTCCGGCACTATGATGCTTTCAGCACCTCCCGCCAAGCCTGAATACAGGGCAATATCTCCGGAGTTTCGGCCCATTACCTCTATTATGCTTATCCGTTCATGGGATGTTGTGGTATCCCTTATTTTATTTATAGCATCAAGCACTGTG
Source organism: Lutispora sp. QWL-02 (assembly GCF_058315355.1). NCBI lineage: Bacteria > Bacillati > Bacillota > Clostridia > Lutisporales > Lutisporaceae > Lutispora > Lutispora sp. QWL-02. The sequence continues at coordinate 2,001,556 of NZ_CM177762.1, read as the reverse complement.
TTCACTGCCGTATCAAAGCCTATTGTGAAATCAGTATAAGCCAGGTCGTTGTCTATAGTCCCCGGCACTCCTATGCAGGCTATGCCCTTCTTTGACAGCTCTTTGGCGCCTCTGAAGGACCCGTCGCCGCCAATTACAATTATGCCGTCGAAATCAAACACATCCGCAATATTTACTGCTTTTTTCAGTCCTTCTGCAGTCTGGAATTCTTCACATCTGGCAGTTCTTAGTATAGTTCCTCCCCTGTGGATGATATCTGCCACAGAAGAAAGGTTCATCTCTATGACATCTCCGTGTATAAGCCCGTTAAATCCTCTTTTTATACCATATATCTTTGCCCCATTATATATGGATGTCCTCACAACGGCCCTTATAGCTGCGTTCATGCCCGGAGAATCTCCTCCGCTTGTCAATACGGCAATGTTCTTCATCAAGTTTCCCCCTTTATTCTTTATTTTCAAAAAAAGAAGAGACCGAAACCACTGAAAGACACGGAATTTTTCACAAAAAACACAGAAAGATTTTTTATTTACCATTTCAATTTTTTAGAGGTTTTTGTTAATTATCCGGATTCCTCTTTTTATTGTTCATTGGTTTCTACATATAAAGCGCTAAACATTCTACAAAGCTGTCATTCCAGTTAAGATTATCGATTTCACTCAGAATGACGGCATACGCTTTTTTATTTATGAACAGTAACGACCATTATCAAACCTTCAGTGATTTTTTGTGAAGTTCAGTGACTTGACCTGGTTTCCGCCTCCCTGACCCCAGCGGTCTGCCTTAATACCCTGATTCATATATTATGTTTTGTGCTTCCTCAGCTTCGCCTTCCGGCACCAAAACCTCAAAATAACCATCTTCCTGAGCAGCCCCTTTGCTAACAGGCTGGATTTTCGTAAGCATGCCTTCCTGCGTCAGAAGCTGTTCTGTCTTTTCGGCCGATTTCTTGTTTTTAGCAATATATATTACTGTCCACATACATGATGCCTCCTTTAGTTCACGGACTATTCCCTAATCCTAAGTTTAATGTAATACTTAAATTATTTCAAGGCAACACATTGATCTCCACAAGTTTTTTTTAGTTCTTCAATCAGGGTATCGTTGATTGTGACCCATATGCTTCGCGGCGCCTGCATAACTCTTGAGCTTTGCTTGGCCTTTCTGGCTTCATCAACCACATAGACAGGTTGATCACCTCTATTTTTCTCAAGAATCTTTTTTACTGAGTTCAGCAGTCCCGGATTTTTTTCCGAATCAATTTTAATATACAGCTTTTCAAACATTTTGTTCTTATTAGGCAAGCTTTTATCGTCTTTATTTAAAAGGGAGATCTTCTCACAGATTATTTTTGCACTCTCCTCTTCTTTTATACTTATTCTGCCCTCTACCAGAATTATATTATCAGGCTTGAGCAGTTCCTTATAATTCTCATAGGTTTTTGGAAAGATAATCATCTCTATAGATCCATATAAGTCTTCAAGCTGCGCAAAGGCCATCATGCTGTTATTCTTTGTAGTTTTCGTCTTTATTGATTCTAATATGCCTCCCATTATGACTCTTTTTTCGTCCAGTTCAAAAATATCCTCGTCAACATCTATATTTTCTGAAGGTTCTTTTATCAATTCCGCTGTATTGATGCTCGTTTTGTAGTCCAGTTCTTCTTTATACTCCAAAAGCGGATGACCGCTGATATAAAGACCCAGCATTTCTTTTTCCATGGCCAGCATAATATTTTTAGGATACTCATCCAGGGCAGGGTAAATATCATGATTTATGGATATATCACAAATACTGTCATCAAACAATGATAGCTGACCCTTTATATTATTCTTTCTCTGATCATGGACACAGTCCATGAGCCTTTCATATACTGCCATGAGCTTACTTCTATATACGCCCAGGCTGTCAAAAGCACCGCATTTGATGAGACTTTCAACGGTACGCTTATTGACTACGCCCAGATCCACCTTATTGACAAAATCATGAAGGCTTTCGAAAATACCTTTTTCGGTTCTGTTTTCTATTATTGAATTGATAGCGTTTATGCCCACATTTTTTACTGCTGCCAGGCCGAATCTTATTTTGTTATCTTTAACTGCAAAGTTGACATCGCTCTCATTCACATCCGGCGGAAGGACTTCTATCCCCAGCTTCCTGCTGTTTAGAATGTATTCCGCCACCTTGCTGCTGTTTCCCATGACGCTGGTTATGAGGGCTGCGGTAAATTGCACAGGATAGTGATATTTCAGCCATGCGGTTTGATATGACACAACTGCATATGCGGCAGCATGGGACTTATTAAAGCCGTACTTTGCGAATTCCGCCATCTCATCAAATATTTTTTCGGCGGTACCCTTATCTATGCCGTTTCTGACACAGCCCGGAACTATGATGCTGCCGTTCTCATCAGTGATTCCGTTTATGAAATTTTCTTTTTCCTTTGCCATTACATCTGCTTTTTTCTTTGACATGGCTCTTCGGACCAGATCGGATCTTCCCATAGAATACCCGCCAAGCTCTCTAAACACTTGCATTACCTGCTCCTGATATATAGTACAGCCATAGGTGACGCTTAATATCGATTCCAGCTTGGGATGCAGGTACCTGACCAGCTCCGGATTATGCTTGTTCTTTATATATCTGGGGATCTGATCCATAGGCCCCGGACGATATAGAGAAACACCTGCTATGATATCTTCCAGGCAATACGGCTTCAACTCCTTCATAAACTGAGTCATTCCGCCGCTTTCAAGCTGAAATACACCGTAGGTTTCCCCTTCACATATCATCTCGTATACTTTGCTCTCATTATAATCAATTTTTGAAAGATCAGGCACATCCAGGCCTTGCTTTCCTATTATCTCCAGGGTATCCCTTATGACCGTCAGAGTGCGGAGACCCAAGAAGTCCATCTTCAAGAGTCCCAATTCCTCAAGGGTAGTCATAGGGAACTGGGTGGTAAGCACATCTTCATTCATCTGAAGAGGCACATAATTTGTAACGGCCTCTTTCGCTATGACCACTCCCGCAGCATGGGTAGAGGCGTGTCTAGGCATTCCTTCCAAAGCTCTGGACATATCTATAAGCTGCTTTATATTCTCATCTTCCTCATAAAGATTTCTCAGTTCCACATTGACATTCAGAGCCTTATCTATAGTCATGCCCAATTCCATAGGAATCTTTTTAGCCACGCTGTCCACCTGAGCATAGGGCATATTCAATGCCCTTCCCACATCCCTTATGGCAGCGCGGGCTGCCATTGTACCGAAGGTTATGATCTGTGCAACTCTCTCCTTGCCGTATTTTTCTACTACATAATCTATGACTTCCTGCCTTCTTTCATAGCAGAAATCCACGTCAAAATCCGGCATGCTTATTCTCTCGGGATTGAGAAATCTCTCAAATATCAGATTATACTTAATGGGATCAATATCCGTAATACCGATTGCATAAGCTACTATGCTTCCGGCTCCTGAGCCCCTTCCGGGACCCACCATTATACCTTTTTCCTTTGCAAACCTGACATAATCCCATACGATGAGGAAGTAATCCCCATAGCCCATCTTTTCTATTACGCCCAGCTCATAGTTCATCCTATCCTTAATCTCGTCAGTGATAGCTTCATATCTCTTGCTCATCCCTGTTTCACATATATGCCTGAGATAGGAATCCGAGGTATAACCTTGGGGAACGTCAAATTTAGGCAAATGCACCTGGCCGAAGGTAAAATCCAGGTTGCATCTGTTTGCAATATCTACTGTGTTATCTATGGCTTCCGGTGCATATTTGAACAGCTCATACATTTCTTCCGGCGACTTTATATAGAATTCATCGGTTTGAAACTTCATCCTGTTTTCATCATCTACAGTTTTGCCTGTCTGCACACATAGAAGCACATCATGAGCTTTGGCATCCTCCCGCTTTATATAGTGGACATCATTGGTAGCCACTAAGGGTATGCCCGTCTCTTGGGACATTCTCACCAGCTCCTGGTTTACCAAGGCTTGCTCTCTTATCCCATGATCCTGCAGCTCCAGATAGAAATTGCCCTCACCAAAGATATCCAAATAAGCCAGGGCTTCTTCTTTAGCCCTTTGATAATTTCCCTTTAATATGAATTGCTGCACTGAGCCTGCAAGGCAGGCACTCATAGCAATTATTCCTTCGGAATACTGTCTTAAAACCTTCATATCTACTCTAGGTTTATAATAAAAGCCTTTGACAAATCCGAGAGATACAATATTTGTAAGGTTTTTATAACCTGTCTCATCCTTTGCCAGGAGCACCAGATGGTACTGGTCGCTGTCCTGCTTCGGATCTCTGTCTTCCATCCCTCTGGTTGCCACATATACCTCACAGCCTGTTATAGGCTTTATGCCGTACTTCTTGGCTTGCTTATAAAAATCCACTACGCCGTACATGACCCCATGATCGGTTATGGCGACGGACTTCATTCCTAATTCCTTGGCCATCTCCATTATCTTGTCCAATCTGCCGGCACCGTCTAAAAGACTGTATTGAGTATGAACATGAAGGTGAACAAAATCTCTCATAATATCCGTTCCTTTCACGTCTTGTTGAACGAGACTTCATTCAGTGGGGTTTCAACTCCACTGAATGTTAGTCGAGTCCATGCTGGACTTAGCCGCCCTTAGACTCACCGCTTATAGCGGCGGAGTCTTAGGGCGGGCTAGTTCAGTGTTAACTATCTAATAATTTATATATATTTTTCTTGTACATTTCAACGCCCGGCTGATCAAAGGGATTTATATCCAATAAATAACCGCTTACTGCGCAGGCTTTTTGCATGAAATATACCAGGTGTCCAAAGCTATGCTCATCCAGAGAAGGTATCTGCAGAGATATCACCGGCAGTCCGCCTTCTTCATGAGCCTTCATAGCACCTTCACAGGCTGCTTTGTTTATATAGTTCAGCGTCTTGCCGCTTAAATAATTCAGACCGTCCAAATCATCGGCACAATATGGTATGCGCACATCCGCAGGCGGATTCTCTACGCTGATTATAGTTTCAAATAAATCTTTTCTCCCTTCCTGGAGATACTGTCCCATGGAATGCAAGTCCGTGGTAAACTGCAAGGTCGCCGGAAATATGCCTTTTCCGGCCTTGCCTTCGCTTTCTCCGAAAAGCTGCTGCCACCACTTCCCAAAATACGCCATAGAAGGTTCATAGTTTATGAGCACCTCTATGCCTTTTCCCATTCCATACAATATGTTTCTCAGTGCAGAATATTGGTAGCAATAATTTTCCTCCAGGCACGGATTATCATATATCCTATAGGCTTCTTCCGCCCCTTTTAGTATTTCATCAATGTCTATCCCTGCAGCTGCCATGGTGATCAAAGCTGCAGGAGTCAAAGCCGAATACCGGCCGCCGATATTTTCAGGAATCTCATAGCTTTCATAGCCTTCCTTCTCAGTCATCCCTCGCAATGCGCCTTCATTCTTATCAGTCACAGTTATTATTCTTTTCCTGACCTCTTCTTTGCCATGCCTTTTCTCCAGCAGCTCTTTGAGAACTCTGAAAGCCAAAGCTGTTTCCAGGGTCGTTCCGGATTTGGATATGACGCAAAGGCTGAAATCTTTATCCCCAATAGCATCTATAACAGACTGCAGATAGGCGCCGCTCATATTATTTCCGGCAAACAGTATTTGAGTTGAACCAGCGGATAATAATTCTACCGCTGCTCTGCTTCCCAGGTATGAGCCTCCGATGCCTATAGATACAAATATCTGTGAGCTGTCTTTAATCCTGCGGGCTGTACTTTTTATCTTCTCCAGCTCTTTTGCATCGTATTTTATGGGCAAGTCCAGCCAACCCAAAGGCATTTTGCCGTATTCGGCCTGGCTATGGAGAATTCTATGGATTGAATCGATCTTTTCAGCATATGAATTCAAAGCTTCTTTCTGAATATAACCTTCTGAATATCCTATTTTTATACCCTTCAATAGATACCCTCCTGAAAAATATGTTTTTTATCGGAACTTTCTTTCCCTCAATTTTTCAGCCAGCTCATCAAGCTTTCTCAGCCTATGATTGACCCCGGATTTGCCCACGGGGGGATCTATGGTCTCCCCTAATTCTTTAAGGCTCGCATCCTGATAGAGCAGCCTCGCTTCTGCAATATCTCTGAGGTTCTTGGGCAGCTTATTGAGTCCCATGCTTTCTTTTATATACTTTATGTTGTTTATCTGCCGCATGGCTGCATTTACCGTTTTGCTCAGATTTGCAGTTTCGCAATTGACTATTCTGTTAACATTATTTCTCATTTCTTTATATATTCTAACATTTTCTAAATCTAATAATGCACTATGAGCGCCTATTATATTGAGAAAATCAACGATATTTTCTCCCTCTTTAAGATAGACCACAAAATTGCTTTTTCTGACGACTATCTTTGCGTTCAATCCATAGCAATTTATGAGATTTTTAATATCCTCTGCATAGATCTCATTGCTCGTCACCAATTCAAGATGATAGGTCTTTTCAGGATCGCTTATAGAACCCCCTCCTAAAAAAACACCTCTCAAATAAGCTTTTTTGCAGCAATCATTCTTTATGATGGCTGCCGGTATTTTATAATTTATTTTATAGCCTCCTGCAGTTTCATTCATTATGGAGAGCTTTTTTAAAATATTCTCAGATGCCGCATCCGAATCTACTAAAAGAGTATAGCTGTAATTCTTCTTCAGTTGCTTATTTTTTGTCATGGACACTCTAGTCTGAATATCAAAATTATTTTTTATCAAGGAAAAAATTCTTCTTGCTATAGCTGCATTCTCTGTTGTCAGCTTTATACCTATCCTGTTTTGGCCCAGGATCTGTATGGTACCGTTCATTTTTATCAAGGCAGACAGTTCCGCTATCTGACAACAGGATTCTTTATCATTGATCTTAGCAATTTCATTTTTCACCTTTGATGAAAAGGACATGGAAGCACCACCTTTACTTGATTGTGCCTACTTTATTCAGAGGCCATAGTCTAAATACTGCTTTCCCTATTATATTTTTTCTATCTACAAAACCAAGAGAATCAGACCTGCTGTCCCTGCTTTCTACCCTGTTGTCGCCTAAAACAAAATATTTGTTATCCGGTGCTATCGCTTTACTGAAGTCATTTTCATAAGTAGGCACTTGTATATAGCTCTCTTCCAGCAATTTTCCGTTTATATATACAGAGCTATCTTTTATATCTATTTCTTCCTTGGGAAGACCAATAACTCTTTTTATCAGATCCTTGTGCTCAAGATTGTCATTTATGACCACTATATCTTCTCTTTTAGGAGCTCTCATCCTATAGCTCAGCTTAGATACTATAAGTATCTGGCCCTGATACAAGGTGGGCTCCATAGAAGGGCCTTTAACATATGCAATTTGAAAAACAAAGGTTTTTAGAATAAATGCAATCAAAAAAGCAGTTGCAATAAGCTTTATCCATGATATTATCTCATTCTTAATACTTTCGCTCAAAGTCATCTCTCTCCCTTTACTTTAAAAAATACTGTCCTTTTGTTCTTGGTTTATCAGCTTGAATATGCATCTTGACAGTGCATTATAGTCATGTCGTACATATCCTTTGTCGATCCTTACAAAGTCGTCTCCCACGACCTTGATCCCTTTTGCCGCTATATTGTCCCAATCTATTTCCACCGGCTTGGCATACTCGTCCATATACCTTAAGGCTGAATCTTCAGGTATCCTGCCCGAGTTTACTATTGCATATTCAATTATATCATGTCCTGCATGTTCATTTATAGCATTTATGTGATCCGACAAATCATATCCCAAGGTCTCCCCCTGCTGCGTCATCATGTTGCATATGTATATCTTCATCGCAGCCGCTTCATGGGCGGCTTTAGCTACACCCTTAACCATGAAATTCGGTATGATGCTTGTATAGAGGCTGCCCGGGCCTATGATCACCGCATCAGCTTCCTTTATAGCCTTCAAAGCTTCAGGCATGGCCTCGCATTCTGCGGGCTCCAGATACACTCTTTTTATTTTCTTATTGCTGCTGATCTGTCTTATAGGTATCTGGGACTCTCCTTTTATAATAGTTCCATCATCTAATTCAGCGAAAAGAGTGATGTCTTCCAAAGTCACAGGCACAACTCTGCCTGTGACAGCAAGAACATTGCTTATCTCTCTTATGGCATTATCAAAGCTTCCGCATATATCATTCAAAGCCGCAATAAAGAGGTTGCCGAAGCTTTGGCCGCGCAGGCTGCCTTCTTTAAACCTATACTGCATCAAGCTCTCCATAATGGGCTCCGTATTGGCCAAAGCCAGAATGCAATTCCTTATATCTCCGGGAGGGAGTATGCCCAGATCATTCCTGAGTATTCCCGATCCTCCCCCGTCATCAGCCACAGTCACTATGGCAGTTATATTTGAAGTGTAAGCCTTAAGGCCCCGCAGCAGTGTGGAGAGACCTGTTCCTCCACCTATAGCCACTATTTTAGGGCCTCCGATAGCCCAACCATTATCCTTAATCAAACCTCCAGAAGCCTTCCTTTCCAAAATCATCTTCCCCCATCACTAACAGTTTCCTTCTTCATCTATATCTCTATGCTCCACTATCACCCTATGATCCTTCTCCCTCAGCTTTTGGCTGAGCAGATTGGAAATGGTGACGGAGCGATGCCTGCCGCCGGTACAGCCGATGGCTATCACCAGCTGGCTTTTACCTTCTTTTATATAATATGGTATCAAAAACTCCACCATATCCAGGAGCTTCTCCATAAATATTGAGGCCTCAGGCCATTTCATCACATACTCACGCACATCTTCATCATGTCCGCTATGCCTTCTCATGGATTCAATGTAATATGGATTCGGCAAAAACCTTACGTCAAAGACCAGGTCACCATCCAAAGGAATTCCATATTTGAATCCGAAGGAAATAATATTTACAATAAGCTTCTCATTCTTTCCTCCTTCCACAAAAAGATGGACTATCTCCTGTTTCAGCTGTGAAGTGCTCATATTCGTAGTATCGATTATATAAGTAGCTTTCGCCTTTATTTCCTCCAGCTTTTTTCTTTCAGCTTTTATGCCCCTTATTATCCTTCCGTCACCTGCCAGAGGGTGCATTCTTCGGCTGGTCTTAAACCTCTTTATCAAAGTCTCGTCGGAAGCCTCTAAAAATAGGATATCATAGTAAAAGCCTCCTTTCTCAAGTTCATCTAAGCTTGACTGAAGCTGATCAAAGAATTTTCCTCCTCTGATATCCGTAACTATAGCGATCTTTTCTATACTGCCCCTGCTCTGGCTGCATATATCAGCGAACTTTGATATAAGTGCAGGAGGCAAGTTATCTACGCAAAAAAAACCTAGATCCTCAAGGAACTTAACGGCTTGACTTTTCCCTGCTCCTGATAAACCGGTTATTATAACAAATTTCAATATATCTCCTCCTTGAACGAGAGTTCATTCAGTGTTGAACAGCGATTAAGAATCATACGCATTGATGATCTGAGCACCGGTCAATCCTGCCGATTCTGCCAACTCTGCGGCATTTCTGAAATTGCCTACATCCTGGGGTGTATGAGCATCGCTGTTGATCACAAATTTGACGCCATGGCCTGCCGCAACCCTCAGATAATCCACAGTCATTATATTGCTCTTTGAATTTATCTCCAGTGCAGTGCCCACTTTTGCCGCCGCCTCAGCCAAACGTCCTGTATCCATAGATATTCTGGCGCCAGGATGTGTAATAATATTTACCTTGTACTTCTTTATGGCATTTATCATTATATCCGTATTGGACTGCCTCATTTCCTCTGCCATAGCTTTGTTAATCCTTGAAATATAATTTTTCCCATAAAGGTTAACAAAGCTAGGGATTCCCTTTAATACCACCATCATGTGATATCCCAACAGCACGATATCCATATATCTCATCGCTTCATCATCCAGATCTATGTGCCCGTCTCTGCTGATTATATTGCATTCCATGCCGAGGAGAACTTTAAAATCCTTATATTTTTCATTGATCTCATCTATTTCGGCTCTCATCTTTTTTATATTCTCTCTCTTTACGCCAAAACTGAAATGCCTAAAGCCGTGATCGGTAATGGCTATTTCTTTCAAGCCTTTTTCTCTTGCCGCTGTAACATTATCCATTATTGTTCCCGTGCCATGGCTGTAAATAGTATGAGTATGATAATCTGCAAAGAGCTTTATCACATGCGACACCTCTTCATGTTTAATTTAATTATATACTACTCTTAGTATTATCAAAAGGCAATTTTGAATGCAGCATGAAATGAGAAAGCCACAGAGGACTGCCTGCCCTGTGGCCTATGCTTATTCAAACCTGCCTATCAGTTTGATTTCCGTTTCAAGCTTAACCCCGAATCTCTCATATACGGTTCTTTGTATGTGCTTGATCAGATTGTATATATCCTTTGCGGCAGCATCACCTGTGTTTACGATAAAGCCGCAATGCTTCTCGGAAATTTGAGCTCCCCCGATGGTATAGCCTCTCAATCCGGCATCTTCGATAAGCTTGCCGGCGTAATAGCCTTCAGGTCTCTTAAAAACGCTTCCTGCGCTTGGCAGGTTCAATGGCTGCTTGCTCTGCCTTCTATCCGTATATTCGTCCATAAGCATTTTAATATCCGCTTTATTAGCTTTTTTCAGTTTTAAGGTGCATCCCAATACTGTATAGCCGTATTTCTCAACCGCGCTCTTCCTGTATCCAAATTCCATTTCTTTATTCTGAAGAACCCTATATTCAAGATTTGAATCCAGTACCTCTGCTTTTTCCACTATCTCTTTCATTTCTACACCATAGGCCCCTGCATTCATAGATATGGCCCCTCCGATAGAACCGGGTATGCCGCTGGCAAACTCCATGCCGGATAAGGAGTGGCAGGCGGCTATCTTTGCCGCCTCAGGCAGTTTGGCTCCGCACTGGGCAATGAGTCTGTCCTCCATTATTTCAACAGCGGACATTTTATCGCCGAGCTTTATAACCGCTCCCCGTATTCCTTCATCAGACACGACCATATTGGTTCCATTGCCCATCAAGATATATGGTATGCTATTTTCTTTCACATATTTGATGAACTCAATGAGTTCCCTTATATTTTCAGGCTCAAAAAAGATATCCGCATTTCCCCCCACCTTGAAAGAGGTGTAATCCTTCATTGGCTCGTCATACTTTACGCTAGAAAATAAATCATTAAGCTGCAAAACTAATCCTCCTCTGATATATACCATTAATCAACTTCCAGTTTTCTTATAATCCCTATTGGGGTTTGTTCCGAGCACTGGCCCAGAGGATTGTCCTTCAATATGCCTAAAAGCCCTTTCCTATCCATTATCTCCTTGGAAGTTCCCAATATATTTCCTCCCAGATCATTTATATCGACTATCGCAACTTCAGCCTTTACGCTTTCGCTTATCTGCCTTGCAACCTTATCAGGGTTCTCCGGCCCCAAAACTACATATCTGTTATATGGCGGCAATGTGTTTGGCGTAGGTCCGTCAATAGAAGATGCCTTGTATCCGGCTATCCTGTAAAAATCTCCTCTTCGTCCTATGAGCTTCCCTAAAAAACCTACAACAGCGGCAAAAAGTATCTTAACAACTCCGCATTCTCTCAAAGCCATCTCCATAGTCTCAGGTATCCCCAGTCCTATGCCGGCTTTTGTCTTGGTGACGTACCTGGATAAAAATCTGGCTAAAGGTCTTGGCTTGATTTCATCCAATGGAAAAGCCCTGCCTTGAGTTATGGCCACGGCTTTTTCACTGATAAACACTATATCCTCTTCCTTTAAAATCTCCTGGGTATATTTCTTTACCACATCAGCAATATTGTCTTCTTTCATTATTACATGAGTCTTAACCGGTATCCTTATGTACTTCTTATTATTATATTCAATAACAGGCTGCTTTTCCTTTTCTCTGCTTTTCTCTTCCGACATATTATCTCCTCCGATTACCTATTTCCTGTTGTTCTAACTGATAACCAGTTCACCTATGCTTTATTGCAGTGAACAATTGTTACTTAATTATACAACATTATGCTGCCGGGTATCTATATAATTATTTGACAATATTTTATGTATTAATCATTCTGATATGAAAAATATTTATTTACCTGAGTTTTCATATCTTCCAATGCCTTTTCAGGAGATTTTCCGGAGTTAAGCATCTCTTTGATATTATATTGTATAACTGCATCTATTTCCTGCCAATTCTTATGCCTTGGCAGGTTTTCAGCATAGCTCAGTTCCCTGTTGATGGCATACATGGCATCATCTCCACCATATATCATGCTGCCTGATTTTCTTGGAGAAAAGTATCCGAATTTCGTTAAGTCCTGAGTGAAGCTTGCATCGGTGATATAATTGATAAGCTCTGCACAGGCTTTCCTTTTCAACGGGTCTTCCTGTTTAAACAAACCATAAGAATAGTATATATCATTCATATATACAGGCATTTCTGCTTCTCCCCTGGGATAAGCGGCTACGGCAAGGTCGATTCCATATTGGCCGCCTATGTTCTTGATGTATTGGGCCATCCATGCATCAGCGAGCAAAACAGCACATTGTCCTGACAAAAAAGTGCTGAAGGCCTGGCCTTTGCCCATCTCTCCGAATTGCGGGTGGGTCACCGCATGCTTATGCTTGAGCTCATATAGCTTTTGCAAGCCTTTCAGGGCTATGGGACTGTTGAATATGTAATTTCCGCTGCTATCAATGAACTGGGCCCCGTCACTCATCAAAATGCCTGTAAGGTTATAGCATCCCGGGTCAATATAGCCGTTGAGACCATAAGTGCTGCCTGTTCCTTTTCTGTTTCCCTTATGGGTAAGCTTTTTCAGGCTATCAATAAACTCCTCATAAGTCCACTGGCCATCCTTCGGAAGCTCTGCTCCTCTTTGCTCAAATATGCGCTTATTCAGCAGCAAAGTATAGCCTCTGGCAGCCCATGGTATGCCATAGACATTGCCTCTATAGCTTACGGATTCCAATGCCTCTTTATCAAAATCATTTTTGTTTGCATCGGTTATATACTCGTCCAAAGCGTCCAAAAGTCCGGAAGAAATAAAAAACCAATCGCTGCCCACAGGGGCAATATCAGGATGTGCCCCTATCTTTGCAGCCGCCATCAAAGTAGTTCTGCCGTTTTGTATATCCAGAGGCCTGAATTCTACGTAAACTCCCGGATTCTTTTTTTCAAATTCCCTGATCCTTTTTTCTATCCATCCGAATCTGCTGCCGGTGGTCGTGTCCAGATTGGGATAATCCCAGAATCTTATGATTCCTTTCCACTCCGGTTCGTTAGTCTTAGGCTCATAGCTTTTTCTGTAGTCTACGGCATATCGCTTAAATATAGCCGGTCCTGTAAAAATATATATGGTCATTATAATGCATAAAAAAAGAGTGACAGCTCTTTTCATCTTCATTAAAACACTCCCTTTGGCTTCGTGCTTCCGGTTTCGAGAGCCTGGATTGCTCGCACAGCATACATATTCTCTCCTTAATTTATATTCCGGCAGAAGAAGAAATAGCACAAAAAAACAAAATGACAGGTATTGCTACCTGTCCTGTTCATCCTTTTCTACCTTATAGTTTACATTCGCATAGGGATTGTTTTGATCGTAGTTGTCCACCGGCTCTTCGGGTATTATAAATGCCGCTATGATATATGCAAGAAGGATTGGAAGGCCCGCACTCAAGAAGAAGAAGGCAACCCATATCAGCCTTACTATGGTTACATCAATATCAAAATAATCGGCCAAGCCGCCGCATACCCCGGCCAGAGTCTTATTATGTCTCGATTTATACAATTTTTTGTTCATATCATTTACCTCCAATTAGCGCTTTTAGGTGCTTCTGTAACTATATACGGCAGTCTGTTGGAAAAGTCTTATTTATTGAAAAAATTATATATATTTTCTGCTGCTTTTCTATTCATGCCTTTCACAGCCCCCAATTCTTCAATAGACGCTTTCTTGATATCCTCAATTCCCTTGAAATGTTTGAACAATGCTCTTTTCCGTCCGGGACCTATCCCTTCAATCTCATCTAAAACTGACTTTGCAACTTTTTTCTGTCTCAGGCTCCTATGGTATTCTATGGCAAATCTATGGGCTTCATCCTGCATAACAGCTATCAGCTTGAAAGCTTCGCTTCTCGCAGGTATTGCTATCTCATTTTCATGATATATCAGTCCCCTGGTCTTATGTCTGTCATCCTTTACCATGCCGCACAAAGGTATTGAAATATTCAGCTCCTTCAATACTTCTGTGGCAGCATTCACATGTCCTAAACCGCCGTCAATCATAATAAGATCAGGAAACTCAGAAAACTTTCCATGGGAATAGTCTACCTTTTCTTCATCAAGCTTATTCCTTTCTTCAATGCCATGAGTGAATCTCCGACCTAGTATCTCCCTCATGCTCCCATAATCATCCTGACCTTCAAAGCCCTTTATCTTAAATCTTCTATAATTCTTCTTGGCAGGCTTGCCGCCTTCAAATACTATCATGGAGGCCACATTGTCCACTCCTTGAATATTCGAAATATCAAAGGCTTCAATCCGATAGATATCCTCACCGATATCCAGATAACCTGCCAGTTCTTTGCAGGCTTCTGATATTTTCTTTGCTTTCTCGGATTTCTCCATCTCCAGCCTCAGATTTTCCTCCGCATTGCTGCGGGCCATCTGCACCAGTTTCCTCCTATCTCCTCTCTGGGGGGCAATTATGCTGACCTTTGAGCCCCGTTTTTCTCCCAGCCATTCCTCAATCACTGCCTTTTCCTCAAACTCATCAGGCACGAGTACGGTTTTGGGTATATATAAGACCTTGTTGTAAAACTGCTTCAAAAAGCTGCTTATTATTTCACTTCCGTCGCTGTTTCCAAGGTCAGATAAGAAGAAGGTTTCCCTTCCGATCAGCTTTCCTTTTCTTACGAAGAAAGCCTGGATGCAAACAGTTTCGACCTGCTCAGCATAAGCAATTATATCCTGATCCTCCAATCTAGAGGATATTATTATCTGTTTTTCACTGATTTTCTTAAGCGAGTCGATCTGATCCCGCAGCTCCGCAGCCTTTTCAAAATCCAGGCTCTCCGCATATCCCGCCATTTTTCCCTGGAGATCCTCAAGCAAATCCTGCTGCTTTCCTTCAAGAAAAAGGCATACTGATTTAACTATCCTGTTATATTCTTCTTTGCTCACTTTCCCTGTGCAGGGCGCTATGCATCTTTTTATATGAAAGTTAAGGCAGGGCCTTTCTTTGCCTGCAATCCTTTCAATATTTTTACTGCAGCTCCTTATGGGAAATATTTTGGAAACCAACTCAATGGTCTGGTTTACCGCCCTTCCATCTGTATAAGGTCCAAAATACTTTGCTCCGTCTTTTTTTACCTCTCTGACCTTAAGGACTCTGGGGTAGCTTTCATTGAGGGTGACCTTTATGTAGGGATATTGCTTGTCATCTTTGAGCATCACGTTATATCTGGGCCTATGCTTCTTGATCAGATTGCACTCCAGTATCAATGCCTCCAATTCGCTGGCGGTGATTATATATTCAAAATCCCGGATATTTTCCACCATAGCATAAACCTTGGGAGGCTGGTTTCTTGACGCTTGAAAATATTGCCTTACTCTATTTTTTAGATTAATTGCCTTTCCAACGTAAATAATATGATTATCCTCATTTTTCATTATATATACGCCCGGCTTATCAGGGAGGTTTTTTAGTTTTTCTTCCAGGTTTATCATGAGCTTGCCCCTTTTCTTATACTAAAGCTTTGTTTGATTTATTTTTAAATTTTATATATAATCATTTTATCTGATATGGAGGTGTTATACTTGTCTAATTCTATGAAGCTTGTAGCTTTTATACTTTCTTTGTTTGTTTTTCTTATAGGTTCGGTTGTTTTCAATATGATACTGGGAATTACTCCTGCCGCCCAGAATGAAACAGGGCTCATGCCTGTAATCGCGGGTTATTTGAATATAATGATTAGCACTATGCTGCTGGTTTTTTCCCAAGCCATTTTTCGCTTTAAATATACCCAAAGACAGATGAAAAAGCTTGGTCATTATAATATTGTAGGGGAGTATTATATAGCTCCTTTCAGGCTGGTCGACAGGCTGATAATATATGTCTTCCCCTCAATACCTGTAATCTATCCTTTTTTCAGAGGAGAAAGGCTCAATAAATACACCCTCTGGAGCATAGCCTTGCTTTTTATATTCATTATTATAACAGAAATATTGTTTAATTTGTTTAATAAATCAATGAAGATTGTGGTAACGGATAAAGGAGTGGCAGTAACCGGATATGATCTGCGCCTCGAACTCCCCATCAGCGCAAACTATCCCAGTTCCTCGGGCTTTTACCCCTTTGAAAGAATTGAAGGCTTCAGATATATGAAAAAAAAGATAACCCTTTATCAGACCTACGACCTTGGCCCCATAACCATCACTGCTCCAGAGGATGAAATCAAGAAGATAAGAGGGCTTCTGCTCCAGAACCACGTGCCGGAGAGCAAGCTGAGCGGCGCCAAGCACAACGGATAGACACCAATTATACCGTTGCTTCAACATTTCTGGGAGTATGGTAGAGTAGGGAAGTGAAATTTTTCACTTCCCCCTTCATCAAACCGTGCATG
This sequence comes from Lutispora sp. QWL-02, assembly GCF_058315355.1. NCBI lineage: Bacteria > Bacillati > Bacillota > Clostridia > Lutisporales > Lutisporaceae > Lutispora > Lutispora sp. QWL-02. Next base: position 1,984,894 of record NZ_CM177762.1, on the reverse strand, counting down.
CGGTTTTCTCGCACACGGCTTTCCGATATTCTTCTTCCTTCAGCATTCGCTATGCTGCAAGCTTTTGCAGTCCTCTCTCATAAATAAGCTTTCGGACTTTAGAAATCTGTGAAAGGCGTCTTCTCTTTTGAGTCTTTTGGTTATACCATATAGTAAACTTCTTTATGATATACCAACCTATCTTGTTCAGCTGTTTTCCCTCATCTTCCTCATGGCTTTCTTTGATGGAAATTGATGCGTTTCGCTAAATATCTGACCTCTTGCTGTCTCCGTCTTTAATCTCCTGTGGTGAAATCCTAGGAAATCAAATCCCTCTTTCCCATCCCATAGACTCACTAACCTTGTCTTTTCAGAATGTAGTTCCAATTCCAACTTATCCATGATAGTTTTCACTGCCTTTAGTGCGTGTTCTGCTTCTTTCTTTGTCCTACAGATTACTACAAAGTCGTCACAATACCTTATGAGTTTCCCAAGGTGTTTGTAGTGCAGTTCCCATTTACTGTCCAGGTAATGCAAGTAGATATTAGATAAAAGCGGTGATATCACTCCGCCTTGTGGACTTCCTATCTCGCTTTCATTCAATTCTCCATTTTCCATTACTCCTGCCTTTAACCATTTCCATACCAACTTTAGGACTCTTCTGTCCGATACCCTCTGCTTGACCATAAGCATTAGCTTGTCATGGTTGATGTTATCAAAGTACCCCTTGATATCTGCATCAACCACCCACCAGCCTTTATTAGCGGTATCCTTTCGGATTCTATCCAAGGCTTGGTGCGCGCTTGGCTTCGGTCTAAAGCCATAAGAGCAATCCAGAAAATCAGCTTCAAACAGCGGTTCTACTATTAGCTTTACTGCCATTTGTACTATTTTGTCTTTTATGGTCGGTAATCCTAGCGGTCTTTGTTTGCCGTCTCCTTTTGGTATGTAGGTTCTTCTTACTGGTTTAGGTTGGTATTTCCCTTCTATCAACTCCTGTTGTATTTCCTGTACGAACTTTTCAACTCCATACTTTTCTACATCAGCAATTGATATTTTATCAATACCTCCTGCTCCACCATTGGCTTTGACTCTTTTCCATGCTTCCATCAATATATCTTCCCGATACACTTTGTCATAGAGAGCATGGAATCTCCTCTTGCTGTTTAACTTGGCTGCAAAATCTCTAGTACTATGAACGCCTCCGACTCCCTCTTTGCAAGCTTGCAACTTCACCTTTCGGCTTATATGCAGCTTCTCTACAGCTTTCGCTGTGCAAAGTAGGGTCTCTCCAGTTCCGAACCACACTTTCAATACATGTCGCTTCCTCTACACCGAGGGATTCTTCGATGGTGCTGTCCAAGTTCTTCCCATCTTCCATGGTCTTCGCCCATAATACCAAGGCTCGACTTCCCTTTTTCCCTCTGTATACCAGAGTCCTTTTTGACGATGCGGCAGAATTCACTTTATGTTACGACCTGTATTTTCGCTCGCCCTGTTTTCTAGACAGGTACTTTATCCTCCCGCTCAGCACCCCACATTACTGTGACGCACCGGGATTAGCTAACGGGCTTCTTGGCAACTACCCGTACCGGACTTGCACCGGCAAGTGTGGTCCAGCTTCGCTGGACGCACGTATTAAAAAAGAGCCAGCTGTTGGCTCTTTAAATACGAAAAACATACTTATTCATTTTTCCCCTTTAAATACTGCTCGATCATACTGACAAAATGCTCAGCATTGTATACCTGTTCTTCCGTTTCATCCCTGCTTACAACATAAAAATCATCATAATCACTTTTATTGCGGATTTTAAAAGCCTTTTGAACAATAGTAGAAGCCTCTATATCAAATATTCCTGTCTTTACATAATACTGATTAAAATACGTAATTACCCCAGAGTGCTTTTTAGCGTCGAAGCCGTCTAAAGCCAATACAGCTCTTATTGCATGAAATATTGCATAATACGATCTGTTGATGGTGCCTTTTAAATAGTTATCTCTCAAATTTGCTTTTGAATTATCCAGGTCTTCTTTAGCTCTGGCTAATCTATATTTTGATAATTCTGCAAAATCATTGTTCATATAGTATCACACCTTCGTTAACAACATTTCTATAGAAGGGTACGACATTTTCATACTTTTCAAATTTCTTCTCACTCATCAGAACAGGCACAATAAATACGTCATTATTTAAATTTATATTAACCTCAATAGGCGTTAATATATCATCATATTTATTCAAATTGCTTTCATCATCATCTATCATCAGCATGATGTCAATATCAGATTCTTCATCGAAGTCGCCCCTCGCATAGGAGCCGAAAAGCATAACCTTTTTCAGTCTTTCTCCCAAAACAAGTTTAACTTCATTAATATATACGTTTATTATTTCATATGTTTGTTGTTGAGTCTTTGCAGCAAGGCGTGCCATAAAAATCCCCACCACCAATCTTTTTGTTTATTATATTATATACTAACATGTGACTGTAATCAATTAGAAACGAAATCAGATGAATTTACAGATGCAATCTCTTGGATGGGCTGAGCGGTGCCAAGCACAACGGATAGACGGCTATTTCCAAAACTTAAGAAATCATGTATAATATAACTCATAAGCATTATTGGTTAAAATTTATACGATGTTAGGAGGATGTACTATGAAATTAGCTGGTAAAATCGCTGTTGTTACAGGAGCAAGCGCCGGAATGGGCCGGGATATCGCCTATCTGTTTGCAAAAGAAGGCGCTACTGTTTATGCTGTGGCAAGAAGGGTAGAAAGGCTGGAAGAATTGGCCGCCAGTTCAAAAGATTTTGCAGGAAAAATAATTCCATATGGCGCAGATTTGACGAAAAAAGAAGACGCCGAAAAGATTATCGACTTTGCATATAGCGACTCCAGCAGACTAGACATTCTGGTAAACAATGCAGGTATAATGGATGATTTCAGCCCTGTGGGCGATGTAAAAGATGAAATGCTGGAAAAAGTCTTTAATTTAAATGTATTTGCACCTTTCTACAGCAGCAGAAAAGCAGTAGAAATATTCTTGAAGCAGGGCAGCGGAAATATCATCAACGTTGCATCCATAGGCGGCTTATACGGAGCAAGGGCCGGAGCTGCTTATACCGCATCCAAGCATGCGGTGGTCGGTTTGACTAAAAATACCGGATACATGTATGCTAAGAAGAACATCCGATGCAATGCTATATGCCCCGGCGGTGTAGAAACAGAAATTGCCACAGGAGATTTCATGAAAAATGCAAATCAAGAAGGCATTGGTGTCATTATGGCAAACATAGGCGGAAATCCGAGAAACGGAAAAAGCATGGAGATTGCAACTATAGCATTATTCTTGGCTTCCGATGATTCCAGCTTTGTCAATGGTCAGTGCATAACCGCAGACAGCGGTTGGACTGCATTTTAGGACATTTATTCGCCCTGCAGGCTTAGCCTGCAGGGCGTTTATTATTTGCAAACATCTACCCATACGCCTTTTGTCACTTCTGCCAGGTAATCCACACTGATCTTCACGGCAGTGTTTGCTCCTCCCCCGGCAGGAAATACATAATCGAAAACTTTAAGGGACTCATCCAGATAGATATCCAGTGGCTTGATCAATCCGAAGGGACATACTCCGCCTGCCGGATGCCCCGTAGCCTCTTCCAAATCATCCAAGCTGATGAATCTTGGCTTTTCAGTGAAATTGTCTTTAAATTTTCTGTTATCTACTTTTACATCACCTTTCGCCAGCAGCAATATATCCCTATCTTTGAGCCTGAATGCCATAGTCTTCGCTATTCTTGCCGGTTCAACTCCAAGTGCCGCCGCAGCGAGCTCCACCGTAGCCGTGCTCGTATCCATCTCTATTACTTCCAGGGGAAGCCCCTCATCTTTAAATTGTTTTTTTACACTTTCTATACTCATTTTTATCCTCCGATATTTATACTTTTGTATTATAATATCATTATAATACAACAATATAAGAGAAGCCAGGCTAACCACAGGCTTATGAATATTAAAAGATATTGTATTATTATACTTTCTGTTATAAGGCAGGTGTTTGGGATAGATACCTATTATATAACCGCGTCTATAGAATTAAATGAATGGAAAAAAAGAATGAGGAAAAGGCCTTCTATAATCAATAAAGCTTCGAAGGGCGTTCAAAATAAGATCAACAGCATGCTGCCTGATAAATATCATGAAATCCTTACTTCTGCTATAAAAAATATGGTCAGGGTCGTGCTATCAGGGTCTGAATATACAACCAGAAAGCCTGATATGCTTATGCCCTTTGAAGGAAGAGAAAAACTGGTCAAGGAAAAGATAAGCTTTTATAAAAAAACCGCTATGATTGAAGGCGCAGGTACAGGTGCCGGGGGAGTGCTGATGGGCTTTGCAGACTTTCCACTGCTTCTTAGCATAAAAATCAAATTTTTATATGATGTCGCATCCATCTATGGCTTTGATGTCAGAGATTACAAGGAAAGATTATATATCTTGAAAATATTTCAGCTTGCTTTTTCAAGCCAAACTGCAGCAAATAGAATTTTTTATGAAATGGAAAACTGGGAGGAGCTTTCCAGAACTCTGCCCAGCAGTTTAGAGCTTTTTGATTGGAGAGGGTTTCAGCAAGAATACCGGGACTATATAGACATTGCGAAGCTTTTGCAGATGGTGCCCGGAATAGGGGCACTTATAGGTGCCTATACTAATTCCAAGCTTTTGGATAAGCTTGGAATCACTGCTATGAACTCTTACAGGATGAGAATTCTATAGAACCCGATTGGGCAAAGGTGGATTTATTCTTTGAAATCCACCTTTGCCAATTTCCCATTTTCATTCATAGTTATTTGAGTTATCTTAGAAAGCTTTTTTTCATCATTTATTTTGGCACATTCAAGGACTTGAAAAATCTTTGCCGTAGGCCCATTCGCTTTATAAACATCTCCTAGCATTTTAAGTATGGAATAGGGATGGTCCGGGTCTTTAAGGCCTATAAATGAAGAATTGGGTGCTGTGATAGCATCTGCAATGAGCTTTGCATAGTCTATATCCGCAAGATCGGCTATAAGAAAATAATCTGTCTCTTCCTTAAGATCTTCAAAGCCTTTCACCTGTTTGATTTTAAAGCTGCCCTTAGCAACTGCACCGGCAGCAGCCATAAGTGGGAGGATACCCCAGCCTCTGTGTCCGGAAATTATCAAGCAGTCTTTTCTCATTATCGACTCTTCTATATAATTTCCTTGACCCTCTGTCATAAAACCTTGGTCTACCATTTTCTTCAAAAAATTGTTCATGCGATCTCTCCTATCTTTTACTGAAAAATACTATGCTATTACAACCAATATGTTATATTATTATTCTATCATAAATATCATATCAAATACATTTTAAAATACTTTGTATTCGAAATATTCTATTGAAAGCCTTGTACCTCGATTTGCGTCAAGCTTGTACTGTTTACATAGCAGTTGAAATAGCTTATAATATTAATTATGCGACATCTGGCAATACACTATTACTTTAAAAGAAAAGAGATGATTTATTGAATAAGAAAAGAAGCCTATCCATGGTGTTAATTATTTCAATGCTGGCCATATCTGTTCTGCTTACCGGCTGCAGTTCTGTTAATACTGCCCAGGCAGCAGATAGTATTATTGTAGCAAAGGCTGCAGGCCAGGAAATCAAAAAGTCTTATTACGATGATATGTTTAATATATTTAAGGTCCAGCAAGAGCAAAATTATGGACCGGAAATATGGGAAAAAGAAGTTAGCGGCAAAAAATATATAGATTTTGCAAAAGAGGAGCTCTTAAACTCTTTGATCGATGAAACGATCCTATTGAAGAAAGCTGCTGATTTAGGTGTTATTGCTTCTCAGGATAAAGTTGATGAGGAAGTCGAATATATCAGGCAGATGTTTGAATCAGATAAAGAATATAAGGATTACCTCGCTGCCCAGGGCATCACAGAAGATTATGTAATAAACAGCATCCGCAAGAGAATGGTTATCAGTAATTTTATCAATGAAGTTACAGAATCGATGGATGTGCCTGAGAATGAACTTAGAGCAGCCTATGACTCTATGAAGAACAGCTTTATAAGCGTTAAGGCAAGCCATATTTTGGTGGAGAGCAAGGAAGAGGCAACAAAAATTCTGGAAAGAGCCAAATCCGGTGAGGATTTCAACAAGCTGGCTGCAGAATTTTCAATCGACCCCAGTGCAAAAGAAAACAGCGGCGACTTAGGCTACTTCAGCGCCGGTGACATGGTTCCTGAGTTTGAGAAGGCTGCATTTTCCTTAGAGCCTGGTCAAATAAGCGGTTTAGTGCAATCCGACTATGGATTTCATATCATTAAAGTAGAGGATAGAAAAGTATTAAGCTTTGATGAGACTAAGACTCAGATTAAAGATGAGCTGCTTTCCAATAAGAAAAATGAATATTTTACTTCCTATTTTGAAGAGTTAAAATCAAAAGCCGAAGTAATAAAGTATATGGAAAACCTATAATTATAATAGAATAACCGTAACAACTCCGGAAAATAACAGATAAATTGACCCTGCAGAAAATCTATAGGGTCAATTTATCTGTTATTATTTATTTTATACCTATTAAAAATAATATAATATTAACGCAGCGATGGGATTAAATAATTGGGAAAAAGGATGAAAAAGAATTCTTCTATAGTAAATAAATTTTCAGAGGGCGTTCAAAACAAGATAAACAGCATGCTACCTGGAAAATTGGTATACGAACAGCATAGACAATCGCAGTTTTCTTATGATAGTATAGCCTTAATCAATGGAAATATAGGTTTCCTGGTAAGAAAGCATAAGTAAAAGAGCATTGAATTACTGTAACAAATCACCCTCCCAATTTGTTTATTTATATGGGAGATGAATTAGAAACATATTCGTGTAGGTGTTCAGTAAAGTGAAATAAATTGGTTGCGGACACCAAAAAGTAACAGTAATTAACAGTAAAGCAATAACAAAAGGACTGATCATTGAAAATTAAAAAAGGTGCAGTTGATAGGAAGAGTTTACCATTGTAAAATGGCAGAGCTTAGCTAAACATAGGAGTAAAGGATTAAATTTCCTATGGATTAAGCGGCATTTTTCTGGTAATCTATACTCTCAAGGACTTCAGCTATGGCTTTTGCATGTTGGGTCATGCATACCAAGGCAGTCCTCACGAAGAAGTTTTTTGTACCCCGGAATAAAGGGGACTTTAATCCGTTATTGAGGACCGTATCGCCGATTACAGATTCGATGCGTGCTCTTCTTGAGTATAGGTCTTTCCAGAGTTGCGAGCCTCTAGGGACTTGTGTAAACCAGCGGATGTCATCTTCAATGTGAGTATAGACTGTCTTGCCATAGTTGGAATCACAACAAGGTTTATCACACTTAAGCTTCTTAGCTAATTTCTTTGATGCTTTCAAAGGGCATCGCCACTTGTATCTACGCTTCTTTCTATCAATTCCCCAGTAATAGTAAACATGACCGGCAGAACAAACAGGTAACCCGTATTTATTCTCTTGTGTAGGAGTTTGCGAGTTTCTTGGGTTGATCGCGATAATCGGCTTACCACCCAGCAAAGAGATCCACCAGTAAATGTAGTATGCATCATAGCCTGAATCCAGGATGACATGGTTAAAATCCACTTTCATATCGTGATAAAGGTACATTAAAAGATGTGAAGCTACTTTGGAATCATGGACATCGGCTCCTGCAACAAAAAAAGTAAGCGGTAAACATTTGGATTGATTATCAACTATAGGGGTTGCTGCAAAATGTAGTCCATAGCCTATTAAATATCGGTCAAGGTTATGGTCATATCCTTTGGTGGCTTCTGGGTCTTTACACATAGAACATTTAAAAGGCTTAATGCTATTGCTGGAGCACCTACAGTACTTTTCCGGAACATACTTCTGCTTACAGAAAGTCTTGACCTTGCAACCATCAAAAATCACTTTATCATGGGGATCAATAATACCAAGCGCAATGGATTTATTGACGAATACAAGTTCAAATATCTTCTTAAGCAACGTACCCTGAGTCATGATATCATTTATGTCAAAATCCTCTCCAAACAGGTTAGACATAAACCAAGAGAAATAGGCTTTTGAGGGCGTTTTCTCAGGGGTAAATCCGGATAGGTAAGCATACCGGGGTGTATCTTTTAGTTCTTTGACCCATTTGTTAATGGATGTAAAACCTGCAAGATACATCACTAATAGTGACCTTAAAGCATCTTGAGGAAGATAATTTGCGATACGTCCCCATGGATTGCTGGAGTAAAAACGTTTACAAAGGTCATAGACACAAGAAAGATCAATATGTGAAAGAATTTTTGCAATACTATCAGTTTGTTTAACGTTCTGATAGAGATTTAATCTATAAGCTAAATGGCTTTGATTTGGTGGTAACAAATGACCTCATCCCCCTTCCTAAACCCCTATTTTAGCAGGTTTGGAGCATGTGAGGTGAAGTTACTTGTTTCCAGTTACTATAAATCAAGTAAAATCAATGGGTTCAGCTTTGCTGAACACCGACATATTCGTAAAAAGGAGGTGATTTTTATGAACAAGGAAGCTGCTAAAAAGAATCTCATTATTATTCATTTTTTAATACTCATTTTAGTTTATGTGGTATCAGCTTGTACTTCCAACTCAACAAAACAAGATAATAAGATAATTGAAGCGGTTATCAGCAATGAAAAGGATTTGGTATCCTTACAGCTCAAAGAATTGGATTTCGAAAAATATAAAGCAAGCGCTGAAAAATTGCTTCACTCCTATTTCCGGCAATCATATATTGAGGGCATGGATAAGAGACATAGTGTAGGAGCTATTCATGCACTATCAATAAAAACTCCTATAATATACAAAGTGTCTAAGGTATATACAGATGCAAAAAAGGAAAGCAAAACAGTGCTTATAGATTCTCCCGTAGATGACAGCACAAGCAGGTTTTATAAAAGGTATATTTTCAAAAAAGAAAAAGATGAATGGAAATTGTTTCAGCTAAGAGAGCATTATGTAGTAATGGATGGTGCCGCAAAAGATAACTATAAAAGAATAATAGATTTATTCACCAATTATGACGGTAAGCCTATTGAGTATTCCACTGTAACGATTAGAGAATAAAATATTGCCATCCATGCACAGTACCAGTCTCACCTCCGCATAGGCTTTCAATGCAATGGCTTTAGTTAAAATCAGAATATATCAGACATGATGATTAGGCTTCTTTGCTCATGAGATTTACTGTATAAATAAGAAAATGAATATATCTTGGTGTTATTATCCAAGATCATGGAAAAAAGGGGGATATGCAAATGCCTAAGGATAATTACTTAGAGTCATTTAAAAATTATGTAAAAGAGCATTATACTTCAAAGGATGCGGCTCATAATTTTGAACATATAGAAAGAATAATCAGCACATCAAAGAAAATAATAGATTATGGTGTTGATGAAAATATTGACTTTTGTCTATTGGCATTTTTACAATGTTTCCATGGATTAAACAGAAAGTTAGCAACCGATTCTGAATTTAAAAGAAACACAATTGATTTTTTGCTTGGATTAGGTCTCTCCGGTGAAAAAATAACTATTTACTTTGAATGTTTAAAACGTCACTGCAAATCTCCACAGAGGATTGAAGAAAAAATAGTACACGACTCTAATTTTATTGAAGCTGTTGGTTCTTATGGTTTAGCACGAGCATTTAATAGTGCTGGTACAAGAGGGCAAACTATTGAAGAAATAATTGATATATTAGAGACCCATTATTACAATACGATAGAATGCAAGACCCAATTTGGGAGAATAGTATACAATGCGAGAAAGAAATTTGCAGAAGATTTCCTAATTTTACTGAAGAAAGAAATCGACTGGTATAAAGAATGATATATACTTGAGAGTGCTAATTTATTTTACGATTCTTCTTTGCCGGGATTAATCAATCTTTATACTTATAGGTATTGATGAGCATACTCATATCTTTTCTAAAAAATTTTATTTTTTGTAATTTATGCTTTCTGCAATTTTTATGAGCAAATCTTTATCTGTTTTTGATTTTAGGTAAAATGAAAAATTATCGTTATGCCAAAGGATTGTTATAAGCTGTTCTTTTTCTACCAGCAAACCTTCGGAGCCATTTATAACGATTTTTTCTACTTTTGCTTCTTCCGTATATATTCTTAAACTGGCATTTTCATTATTATATTGGGCAAATGCAATTACCTGACCTTTATCATTTGAGTAATGAATAATCTTTGAGGCAGAGAATACTTCAGTCTTTGAATTTCAAAGCCCTCCGGTATATAATCCGGAAGATATATTTCTTTTAGCGCGGCGTCCTCCCCGGGGCTTTTTGTTCTAATTTCCGTATACTCCTTTTTTGTTTGCATAATGAGGTTTATAGCTTTTACTCTAAAAGCTTCAACACTGAATAATAGGATTGAAGAGCCTATAAATAATATAAAAAATACTACTGCCGCGCTCTGCAATAGCTTGGTTGAGATTCCCCTGAACTTTTTCATGCTTTCTTTTCTATTGTATTGATTTATTATGCTTTTGATTTTTTCATCCAGCTCAGAAGGAAAGACAGGCTCTTCCTCAGCCTTGTCCTGCTGTATTTCCTCTGCTATATTTCCCACATGGCAGGCTCCGGCATATTCAAGAATAGCTTCAAGCATTCTCGCTTTAGCTTTTGCTTTTTGCTCTAAAAAGTCGCTCATCTTCACACAACTCCCCATCCTGTGATAATAGCTTAAAAAAACTTTTTCTTGCTCTATGGAGCCTAGTCCTCACATTTTCCTCAGTTATATTGAGCAAAGCGGCTATTTTGTCGTTAGTGTACTGATAAAAATATTTGAGTGATATGATGTCAGAATACGGGGGGTACAGTTCTTTAATCTTTGAAGCTATCAAACTGAGCATCTCTGAATCGATTACTATCTCCTCAACAGCCTTTCCGTCATCCGGCAAGATCTCATCCAAAGCCTCCAATTCCATATTACAGATTTTTTTCCTCTTTCTATATAGATTAATAGAAACGTTTCTAACAATAATAACAACGAAAGCCCTTGTTCTGTTACAGTCTATTTCACTTATTTTTTCTAAATTATTGATTATATTTATAAAAGCAGCTTGTACCGCATCTTGAGCCGATTGATAATCCTTCAATACTCTGTATGCTACTTTAAACATATCCTTGCTGTATCTTGCATATAAAGCTTCGACCTTGCTTCTATCCTGCTCGTCCTCTATGGCAGCCAGAAAAAGCATCACATTACAGCCTCCTCGCACTTCATAATTATTCCTTTACGAATTAAGACGGGTAAATCAAGAAAAAGTCTGAACACTTTGATCGCAGCATCCAAAATTAGCAAATTTTTCTATCTTTATTTATTCTATATCTCTATGAAGGTAACCTTCTATCTCAGCCTATACAAATGATATTCCAATGGATGTTTATAGCACGAGAGTTCTTATATAGAATAAATTTTACCCGAATTTTACATTATGTTAATATCACCTTCACATTGTCGGTTTAAAATTTATATAGGAAATCAAAGCAAGAGTGATTTTCAGAAATCTGGCTTTGATAGATCACATTATTAGGAGGAGATTTAAATGAACAAATCAATAAAGAGGCTCATTACTATCTTAACTTTAATAACAATGATGTTTTCATTAGGCTTGACTAATGCAAATGCTGCAGTTGCTAACTCAAAGTCAAACACAGTGAAGAATGTAATCTTACTTATTCCTGATGGTATGAGCATATCAGCTACAACCATTGCAAGGTACATAGTGAATGGAAATGAAAAAGGATCTAATAAGCTTTTCATGGATCAATATGTTACAGGACTCGTAACTACTACATGGTTTAATGGACCTATCACTGATTCAGCTCCTGCCGGAACAGCCTATTCAACAGGCTACAAATCAATTCCCGGCTCCTTGGGCATTGATGAAAACAAAATTCCCAAAGCTACTATTCTTGAAGCAGCTCAGATGAAGGATAAATCAGTTGGCATTATTGCAACCTCGGAGTTCATGCATGCTACACCGGCAGCATTCAGCGCCCATGAAGAAAAACGCAGTAATTATGCTGTAATTGCGCAGCAGATGTTAAACCAGGATATCGACTTATTATTAGGTACAGGAGCTTCTAAAGTAAAACCGGAAGAGTTGAATATTATTGAAACAGCAAAAGCTAAGGGTTATGAAATAGTAAACAACAAAGCTGAAATGGAAAAATCAAAGGCTGCAAAGCTCTGGGGCAACTTTTCCAACGCTTTTAACTCAACAGACAATCTTTCTTATGATATAGACAGAAAAGCAAGTGAAGAACCTTCCCTTGCAGAAATGACAGCCAAAGCCATCGATGTGCTCAACAAAGATAAAGACGGATTCTTCCTCATGGTCGAGGGCAGCAAAATAGACTGGGCAGCCCATGCCAATGATACTATAGGTATTGTTACCGATACTTTGGCTTTTGATGAGGCTTTTAAAACAGCAGTTGATTTTGCTAAAAAGGATGGCAATACAATAGTTGTTGCAGTAACAGACCATGGAAACAGCGGCATTTCTATAGGAAGTTATGATTTATTAGGATATGACTCCGCACCATTCAGCATTTTGACTCCTTTAAAAGGAGCAACAAAAACTGCAGAAGGTGCCATGGCTTTGCTCAAAGAAGATAAATCGAATGTTGATGAAGTCCTGAAAGCTTATGGCATTAACCCTGCCGGTTATACACCAGCCGATATTACTTCAAAAGACAGAGACACCTACAATAACGCAAAGGTAAACCGTTTGATCACGATCTTCAAGACTGAGCCCACAAGCAGCAATCTCATCAAAATAATGAATCAAAAAGCTTATATCGGTTATACTACAGGTGGACATACCGGCGAAGATGTGCCTGTATACCTATACACTCCGGAAAAAGTCAGCAAAGCGCCTCTGATGGGAGTCAATGAAAATACTGATGTTTCCAAATTTGTGGCTTTCTCACTCGGATTAAGTTTAGAAGAAGCAACTAAAAAATTATTTGTAGATGTAACAGAAAGAAAGGGCGCTTCAATCTCCAATAATGTATTGACTCTTAATGAGAATGGCAAAACCCTGACTATAAAAGCAAATCAAAGCACAGCCAAATTAGATAATAAAACCGTTGACTTAAATGGAGAAGTAGCTGTTTATATTAACGGAAGATTTTATGTGCCTCAATCAGCATTAGATCTATTAAAAAAATAGAGCATTAGATTTCCCTCTAGTGCTTTTATATATAAGGCTTACAACGCTGAAAATGCCTTTTCATCAATGAAGAGGCATTTTCCATTACTGCAAAAATATTTGCCCAGAACACTATATACTATATTTTCTAACAGATAGGGGGATGCGAAATGAAACAAATCCTGGAAGATATAATAAGAACAGAAAACATAAGAACCGTATTTCAGCCAATAGTATCACTATTAAACGGCGACATATTAGGTTATGAAGCCCTAAGCCGGGGGCCTGCAGGAAGCCCTTTGGAAAGACCTGACATGATGTTTAAGGCTGCCGAAGAACATAATATGATCTGGGAGCTTGAATATCTTTGCAGGCTGAAGGCACTTGAAAAAGCAAAGAATATTGTCCCTTCAAAAATGCTTTTCATCAATGTCGACCCCAAAATAATTAATGATGAAAAGTTTAAAAGCGGATTTACAAAGGAATTTATAGAAAAATCCGGTATAAATGCTGCAAATATAATATTTGAAATAACAGAACGCACATGCATAGAAGATTATAAAACATTTAAAAAATCAATAGACAACTATATAAATCAAGGCTTCAGGATTGCCATAGATGATACAGGTTCAGGGTATTCGGGCCTCAAGATGCTTGCCGAAACACATCCTCATTACATCAAGCTTGATATGGACCTCATCAGAAATATTGATAAAAAAGCATTGAATCAAGCCCTGGTAAAGGCATTGCTGGAATTTGCAAATTCGTCAAATATGAAAATTATAGCAGAAGGCATCGAAACCCCGGATGAGTTAAACACCTTGATCAGGTTCGGCATACATTATGGCCAGGGGTATCTGCTTCAAAAACCTTCTCCTGAATTTCTGCAAATAAGCCCCAGCGTAAAGAGCATGATAACAGAAAAGCAGGCACAAAATCAAAATCAATATGTCAATAATATGCACAACATACCTATAGGTGAAATAGCCAGATTCGACAGCCCCATAAATCCATGCGCAACAGGAAGCGCGGTCAATGACATATTCAAAGCTAATACGGATATACAAGGGCTGCCGATTGTCGAAAATGGGGTCCCCACGGGGCTTTTAATGAGAAATGACTTCTATTCAAAGCTGGGAACTCAATATGGAGTAGCTATTTTTATGAATCGCCCCATCAAGCTTCTCATGAATAATAGCCCTCTTATTGTAGATTACAACACGGCTCTTGCTCAAGTTTCAAATATAGCTATAAACAGAAGAGAGGAAAACTTATATGATTACATTATCATAACAAAAAATAATAAATATTATGGAATTACTACTGTAAAAAGCTTGTTGGAGCATATAACCCAATTGGAGCTTAACACTGCCAAGCAATTAAACCCTTTAACGGGTTTGCCGGGGAACCTCTTAATCGAACAGAATATCAAAAAAACTCTGGATTTGGATGAAGATAAATATATCATATATTTTGATTTGGATAATTTTAAAGCATATAATGACACATATGGTTTTGAAAATGGGGATAGGATCATTGGGCTCACTGCTAATATCATTAAGGAATGCTTAAGTTCAAATTCTTGTGAAAGCTTTATAGGACATATTGGGGGAGACGACTTCGTTGCTATAGTCGCTTTAGATGATATTGAAAAAACCTGCAGCGATATAATGCAGGTATTCGATAACAGAGTAAAGAATTATTACACTGAAGCTGATAAAAATAATGGATACATCATGTCAACAAACAGGCATGGTACAGTAGAAAAATTTCCCATTATTTCTCTTTCCATCGCTGTAGTTGATAATAAAAAGCATAAATTTAAATCTCCTGTAGAGGTGTCAAGGCAGCTCAGCATCCTGAAAAAGAAATGCAAAATAAAATGGGAAAGCAACTTTTTTATATATTGACAGAAATAAAAAATAGCTGCTCATATAGGAGGGGGAAGGAAGAAGAGAAAACCAACATTGAGCAGCTTTCTTATTAGCTATATTTTAAATTTTTTAACGGCAACGTGTGAATCTTCTATGCTTTTCAATAGATCATCCAATTCTTCCGAAACATTGACTAAACCTTTGGTTTGGCTTACAGAGCCTTCATACAATGTTTGAGATTGATCATAGCTTTTCTTTGATATGGCATTTATGTCATTCATGTATGCTGATATTCTATCTGTATTAAGAGCTTGCAACTCTGATTTTCTTGAAATTTCTCCGATCATATCATTAATTCTGTTTATACTTTCTACGATTTTAATAAAAGAATTTTCAGTTTTGATCACTATATCATTGCTCGATTCAAATTGTTCAACGCTTTCCTCCGCCACTTCTGCAGTTGCTTTCATTTCTAAGAACAAGTCTTGGACTACTGCTTCAATGCTTTTTACTGAATTTTGGGACTCATCGGAAAGCTGTCTTATCTCTGCAGCAACAACGCCGAAGCCTCTGCCTGCATCTCCTGCTCTTGCAGCTTCAATGGCCGCATTAAGAGCAAGAAGCTTAGTTTTGGCTGCTATTGAAGTTATTAGATCAGTAGCACCTTTGATTTGCTCTAAATTCGTCCCAAAGCTGCCGACCCTTGCTTCCATATTCAAGATGGTATCCTTTGTAAAGTTCATATTCTCATTAAGCGCTCTTAATGTTGCGGCTTCTTGTTCAACTATTTTCCTGGCTTTACTCATATAATCAAGTATTTCCACCGTTTGATCCGATATTTCTACAGCAGAGTGTAAAACATCATCCAGTTCGCCCTTAGCCTCTTCCAGGTAGCTTGACTGTTCCTTAGAGCCTGACTTTATATCCTCTGAAGTTATTTCAATGCTTTCGGATATACTCCTTACTTCATCTATATACTGGCTCAGCATTGCAGACGATGATGCAGTCGTATTTACCGTATTTATAATCTGCTTTACTAAACTTTTTAAAGAAACAGCCATGTTGTTGAATTCTTTAGAAAGCTGTCCTATTTCATCATTACTTTTAATAGAAGACATATAATTCAAATCTCCATTGGCAACAAGCCTTGTATCATTGACGAGTACTTTTACGGGCTTTACAATTTTTCCTGATATAAATATTGCCGCAGCCAATCCTATTATCAATCCTAAAGATATTATAATCCCAAAATATAGATTCATATCGGATTTTGCTTTTACTATGTTGTCCTGAGGAACGGCTACCGACAATAATCCGGCAACCTCCCCTTTTGTATTCAATAGCGTCCCATAAGCTAAATAATAATCTTTATTTCTTATTTGCCTGCTCTCAAACCGGACTTTTTGATCATTGAGCAGGTATTCTTCTATGTTCTTATCTATTTGAAGAGAGTTTTTCACCTCATTATAGTCATCTGCTTTATCATCTAAAAATGTAGATACGATATTATCCTTTAGATATAATGTAGCTTCCAATTCGTTTAACCTTTTTATATGCTCCAAGAATCTTTTGTCAAGGTTGTATTGTGTTATTACCGTGCCTATGGTCTTCACTCCGGTAGCAACAATATCTGATTTCATGGGGGCCGCCGACTGTATGCATATGGCGTTTTGCGTTGGTTGTATTAAAACTGCCTTAAAGCCGGCAAGACCGCTTTTAACCATGAAGTCATCAGAAAGATCGTCACCGGATTTCAGCGGCTGATCTGTTCTCGATATCAGTTTCTTATTCTCATCCGCTATCATAACGAAATCCAATCCAAGCTCGCTTGTTAACTGAACTAAAAATTGAGAAGCGCTAAGGTTATTGCCTTCCATCGTATATTTGCGCAGCTCTGAGAAGCTTGAAAGTATGGAGGCATTATCTTTGGCCTTTTGCTGATAATCTTCAAAATAGTACCTTGCCGAGTCCAAGCCATTTGATAGCCTGGATTCCCATTCATCACTTATTTTCTGTAATACGATGTGCCGGGATGTATATGTGGAAAGCACTACCGGAATAAGAATTGAAATTATAACGACTATCAATATCTTAAACCTGATAGATATATCAGAAAATCTTTTCGCTCCCTTAAGCATCTCATCAGTCCTTTGCTCATACTTAATGCCTGTCATCTATATATGATTATAGCTAAGCATTGTTAATTCCATATTAAGTCCTATTAAACTCCATGTTAATTGATTAAGCATCTTATTACCGCCCCCTCGGAAAAGGCCTTGCTGCAAATAGGGCTGAATGTGCTTAAACGGCATAGGAAATAGCATATTTAGCATGACACTTAAGTTTATTTCTATATGTAATTTATGGTATAATTAAGAGGAGCATACATTTTTAAAATTTCCTATGCATTTTAAAAAGTATTAATTGGAGGTGGTTTTCTTAAATTTAGCTAAATGGCTTTTGGCTATTTTTATCTATTTACCGGTAATACTTTTACTAATGAATGGGATTCAATTAAAGCCCCTGGTAAAATTGAAGATAATTATGTCGAAAAAGTAGGGGTGAAACAGAAATTTTGAACCTTGAAATATATATCACTCAGGCTCTCAGAGTTTTCGAGAGCGTACTTATTTTATAACGGGGGGTAAAATAATGAATTCAAAAAAAACCTGGATTTATCATCTTTACTATCAGACATAAATTATATATGCCAAATTATCTTATTTATAATACTTGGATTTATAGTATGGCGTCGACCATTGTATGTAAATGAATTCTTGCAAATAATGCTTAAAAGGACATATGTATTTTTATCTATAGGAATTTTTTTCAGTATTGTAAAAAATATTTCTAATATATTTTTAAAAATTAAATCAAAATATTTTAATATAATTTTAACTGCTTTAATGATAATCTTTTTCATAATAGTTCTAATTAATATAATAATTATGCTTATTACATACTATAATTATTATTAAATCTATCTACGTTATATTCAGCCTGATACTCTTAAATAATTTAGATTTGCAGAAAATTAAGGCTCTCCTATAATTATAAAAAGAACTGCTGCAAATTAATCTATTAGGTTATTTGCAACAGCTCCTTTACATAGGTCTTATCCTATGTATTCATAAATTGTTTCTGTCTTCCAAGTTTGACTATTACCACTTCCAGTTGAATATTCATAAACTTCTGTGTATATTCTTACTTTTCCACCTTGATTGTTAATTGTCTCAAGTATTGGTTCTAATTGCGCAGAATCATAATTATTTAAAAGCGCATTAGCTGCTGAGTCTATACTTATTATGATTCCAATTGCGGCTAAAATACTTTTTACACTCTTTTTAATGTCTAGTACATGCTGATTGAAAAAATCGTGGGTTAAAAACCCTATAGCAACACTAGCAAAAGCGGCAGCTAGAGTAGAAAAATTAGTTTGTCTCTCCTTATTAATCTTAATTACAATCTGTGCAGCGGTGTAGTCTTTATAACTACTATCTATTAATGTCCATCCCATAATAAATTCTCTCCTTTTCATTTTAATTTATAATTGAGTTATTTTATATAAGCAATAACCGGTTAATTGTTATACACTCATCAAAGACGCTTTTAACTCTAAAATGTAAATGTCACTTTTATTATAAAATTTTTATAATTTATCTTTTTTAAATACAAAATCTTTAATCTCTTTTACATCATTTTTTACTTCTTCCATTATGCTGAATTTTTCTGAAAGATTTGATATTATCGTCTGATACTTTTCCTCTCTTTCCTCCTGCTTCAAATCACGTTTTTCCTGCGCCTTTAAAATATATAAAATAAGAACAATGCTTAAAGCTGCCCATATTCCTTGGGATGCTGCAATTTTCATAATTTCATTTTCCATATCTCTCAACCTCCTGTTCTTAAATTAGCTTTCTCAAATTGCTTAAAGCCCTATTCTTTATACCGTTTACAGCTTGTCGCGAAATGTTTAGCCTGTCCCCAATTTCCTTATAAGAATACCCGTACAAAAACTTTTCTTTTATAACTCTTCTTTGCAGGCTTGGCAAATAACTTATTAAATCCTCAACAAATATTTTGCTTTCATGCTCATAGTATGATTCATCCAATATCATGGCTAAATTTAATTCTAAAGATTCTTTTAGATTCATCACACAGTTTCTAAAATGTCATGTTTAGCATCATACTTTCATTATATTTCCTTTTAATATGTTTAAATGGTATAATATAGGAAGGAAAGGATGAGCAAATGTGCATTTAAACATCTTTCTATGTGATGATGATTCTGTGCAAATTGATGATGCGGTCATAGTATATATCACCGGATACTCGGATTATGCTTTAGATGCCTTTAGGGTAAGATCTTTTGATTATCTGATCAAACCTGTTACATTCAGCCGCTTTGAAACCTTGATGAGAGATATATTAGTTCGCGTTAGCGAAATCAAAACCTACAAAGAAAAACATGAAATATTAGTTATTAACAATAAAAATTCAAATATTGTTATAAGATATGATGATATAATATGCTTTGAAAAAAGCTTCAGGAAAATAATAGTACATACAATTGTCGCGCCATATGAATTTTACGGCACACTGACAGCCCTTATCGAAAAATTAAATATGAAGACTTTTATCCAATGCCATCAGGGATATATAGTAAATATAAGCAAAATTAAAGAACTAAAACCAGATCAAATAGCCTTTTATGAATCTGATTTAATAATACCTGTAAGCAGGAAATACAAGCCTTATATTAGAAAAGCTTTTGAAAAAGCACTTTTCTCATAATGATTCCACTCGTATAAGAACTTTATTTGTTCCTTTTAAATAGACAATAAAGTAAATGCTTCAGCAGGAATAGCTAAGGTCTGTTGGGATTATCTGCTGGAATATATATCAAAATAAGCAAAATAGCTATGAACAGATAGAAATTAGATAGGCGCTCTCGAATAAAGGGGATACTGCTTACTATACATATGCAATATATCAGATTAAAGCACTATTATGAACTAATTATGCTTAAGTGGTAGAGGAAATGTCATATTTAGTATGGTGTTTAATCTTCTTTTCTAATTTTGTTTAATGTATACTATATGTGGCTTTATAAATTTATTATAGAAAGGAAGACTTTTTATGCATAAAGGCAACAACAATAGCAGAAAAAAATTATTATTGCTAGTAGTTTTTTTGACTTATATAGCAACAGCTTGTACTTCAAAGCCAATAGCAATATCACAAGACGATAATGTCATTGAAGCAGCCGTTGATAATGAAAAAAATTTAATATCATTACAGCTTAGAGAGTTAGAACTAGATGAATACAAGGCAAATGCTAAAAAAATACTCCACTCTTATTTCTATGAATCATACATAGAAAAAATAGATAAAATAAATAGTATTGGAGGAATTTATGCGCCGTCAGTAAAAACCCCTATAATTTATAATGTGTCTAAGGTGTGCACGGATTCAAAAAAAACAAGTAAAATTGTCTTTATTAATGCGCCCGTAGACGATAGTACAAGTCGACTCTATAGGATGTACATTTTTAAAGAAGAGGATGAACAATGGAAGTTATTCCAATTGAGGGAGTATTATGTGGTAATGGATGGTCCTAAAAAAGATGATTTCAAAAGAGTAACAGACCTATTTACTAATTATGATAATAAGCCTATCGAGTATTCAGCTATAAAGATCAGAGAGTGAGTTGTAACCATCCACTTCTTTACAGATGGTTTATTGTTTCACATGATTCCGTGCTCAATAGACTAAAGTCCATAATAAATTATCCTATTATTAATATGGAAATTTCCAATCTATTGGGTTGCCGCTGCGTAATTTTTTTACATCCCAATACTGGTATGATCCAGGAATATATGGAAAACCCGGTGTATGTGTCCAAGTAGCATCATCTGGATAAAAGTAATAATTACCCAAATCCCATACTGTAATAATTACTGAACCACATACACAATCCCATTCGTGAGCATTATATGTTGTTCCATTTATCTTAGCTTTAGTAAGTGAAGAAAAGCCTTGATGGCGACCATCTCCACTTGCGTTATTAGGGCAATATACTGGATAATTAGGTGATACATGATTAATGTCCATCCTGCAAAATAAATCTGCAAAAGTTAAGTTCGTTAATGTAAATAATGTAACAAAAACAACTAAAGTAAAGAACAACATTTTTCTATAGCCTTTCATTTAATCATCTCCCTCCCTTATTATTCGTTTTCTTTCTAACTCATTCACTCAATTCTACTGTCTTAGCTTGTCCGGCATCTTAGGTTGATAAAGCACCCAATAGCAGCATGTTCCCACGGAAGTCTTTGCCATAAATAGAGCCAAACATGCTATCATGCTCAAAAGATTATGCTTTACTCTCAAAGCAACCACCTCCCATATGTATCTTACCTGCAATATATCACACTATTTTCCCATTTTGAACTCATTATGCATAAGTGGTATAGGAAATGTCATATTTAACATGGTTTTTATATTATTTCTGTGCAGAGCTGCTATATAATTAAATAAAGATATAATAATTCATATTAAAGGTGGTGAGAAAACTTGGCTTCCGAAGAAAAAGCTCTATTATAGTAATAATATCTTCAATGATCTTTTTTTATAACATGGTGATAATCATGAAAAAAATTGTTAATAAAGATGATACTAAGGCCAATACTCTATTTGGCTCAATACTATTAGCAGTAATAATTTTTTTCACGATTCTTCTTTGCTGGGATTAGAATATGAATACGAAGGTGTAATAGAAATTGTTGTATGCCCATATTTGGATATGAAATAAAGGCAGTCAGTAAAATACTATTAACTTTATATTCTAATTATCTCACAAGGATATGCAGTTTCTCGAAGCGGCAAAGAATTGTTAAATAAGATATGTATCACCAAATCCGATATAGTTTTTTAGATATTGAAATAAAAGGGTAAATGGTGTCAATTCTCAGAGCCGCGAAAATCAAATAAGGATTATCAACTAGCCCAGGATAATTATTGGCGCATATATTGATAACCCCTTATTCGGTCGTAATATTGATAATTCTTCTTTTACAATCCGCTCAGATTTATTGCAGACAAATCAGGTCCTTGTTCTTCAAAGCTTGTGCCTAAGCATAATTCATAGCACTTTACCAGATTATCTATGTAGGGTATTTTTACCTCATAAATACGGCCTAATTGCTGAATCGGTTTAATACCGAAAGGAATATCTTCAGTAATATGTCTATGCGAGAAAGAATCCGGTCCTTTTGCTGTTTTATAGCTTTTTGTATTTTTTAAAAGATCATAAAGATTTTCATATTTACTGCCCCACGCATCATTAAGCATATCCAGACAGCTCGTACCGGAAATCCCCATAGCACGCAAAACAGTCAAGCGTTCCTTATCGACTTCTTCTGCATACTTCACACTGTAATGTGTGGCAGCATCACCATACATGAGGTAATCCTCACCATTTTCAATTCGGCTTAAATTGAACAAATTGATCGGTGCATGCAGAACCGGATTGGTCGCATTCATAGATGTTTCCAGCACATTCTCTACACCATATAATTGTGGGAATGCTTCTGAAAGTTCTTTTAGCACAAGGCTGCAGCATTTTGCAGGAATGGTGGCCAAAGACAGTTTGCTCTTGATGGACTTCAGAAGACATGCTCCTGTTCCCTTGAGAGCAGACATCAGCAACATGCCGCCGGTTTCACCAACGATAATATTCTTTTCTTTTATTTCGTCTTTAAGAATATGATAGACTTCATAGGCTCCCCAATTGCAATTAAATATAATGATTCTCTGCCCATGATGCAGCTTCCCTTTCATTCTTTTTGCTATTTCATTATGACCATTTGCAGTGGTCATAATCATGATATAGTCTGCTTCTTTTAGGGCATCCTCAATACACACACAACCAATCGGTTGAAAATGACCCTCCAGTGCGCCTTCGATTTGTATGCCGTTTTGGCAAATAATTTTTATTTTTTCAGCATTTCTATCCCATACTGAAACTTGATATCCTTTATTCATCAAATATGATGTTATTGTATGCCCGGTCCTGCCCATTCCCAGAACAGCAAATTTCATATAACAACACTCCCTTGCATAGGTCTATATATTTTTAATCCTTTCATTTTCGGATTGGTATCTCTTGCAAATCTTTTTCCAATTCCTCACCGATTATACAAAAGCATTCTAAAGGTGCTGACACACTAATTACTCAGTGCGACAGCCCTCTATTATTGCTTTATCCAATATCTTTTTCAAATATTCACCTGTATAAGAAGCAGGATTCTTTGCTAATTCTTCGGGAGTTCCGGTGCCTACTATGGTGCCGCCTCTATCCCCTCCGTCGGGTCCCAGGTCGATGATATAATCCGCTCTCTTTATCACATCCAGATTATGTTCAATAACGATAACCGTATTGCCGCCCTCTACAAGGCGGTGCAATATCTTTAAGAGCTTATGGATATCTGCCGTATGGAGTCCTGTAGTGGGCTCATCCAATATATACACTGTTTTGCCCGTGCTTCTTTTTGACAACTCATAGGCAAGCTTGATCCTCTGAGCCTCTCCTCCCGACAGCTGGGTTGAAGGCTGTCCAAGCTTTATATATCCAAGGCCCACATCATACAAGGTTTGGATCTTCCTTTGTATTCTTGGTATATTTTCAAAGAAGCCCAAGGCCTCTTCGACGGTCATATCCAGTATCTCGGATATGGTTTTACCCTTATATCTCACTTCCAGGGTTTCCCTGTTGTATCTCTTGCCCTTGCATATCTCGCAGGGCACATATACATCGGGCAGGAACTGCATCTCAATCTTTATTATGCCGTCTCCCTTGCAGGCTTCGCAGCGTCCGCCCTTTACATTGAAGCTGAAACGGCCGTTTTTATATCCTCTCATCTTTGCTTCCGGCGTGGATGCAAAAACATCTCTTATAAAGTCAAATACTCCGGTATAGGTTGCCGGGTTGGATCTTGGCGTCCTGCCTATGGGTGATTGATCTATATCAATAACCTTATCAACGTTTTCAAAGCCTAGTATCTCAGTATACTCCCCCGGTTTCTGCCTTGAGCCGTATATCTTTTGAGCCAGGGATTTATAGAGTATCTCATTTATCAGAGTGCTCTTGCCTGAGCCGGATACTCCTGTGACGCAAGTAAATACGCCCATTGGGATGCGTACATTCAGATTCTTCAGATTGTTCTCTCTTGCTCCCTTTATCGTAATCCAGTTGCCGTTGGGCTTTTTCCTGTCCTGCGGTACAGAAATATATTTGGCACCGCTCATATACTGGCCCGTTATAGATCTCTCACAGGCCATGATATCTTTCAAGCTCCCTGCCGCAACAACTTCTCCGCCGTGAGCCCCCGCTCCGGGACCGATATCTATTATATAATCCGCTGCATACATTGTGTCTTCATCATGCTCCACCACTAAAAGGGTATTGCCCAAATCCGTAAGGTTTCTCAAGGTTTTTAAAAGCTTCCCGTTATCCTTCTGATGAAGGCCTATGCTTGGTTCATCCAATATATATAAAACCCCCACAAGGCTTGAGCCGATTTGGGTAGCCAGCCTGATCCTCTGGGATTCACCTCCGGACAGAGTTCCTGCCGTTCTGGACAGGGTAAGATAATCAAGCCCTACGTTTATAAGGAAGCCTAACCGTGCATTTATTTCCTTTAGCACTTGCTTTGAAATAAGCTCCTCTTTAGGAGTAAGCTTCAGTTTGCTCATAAAGCCAAGTATCTGGTGGACCGGCATGCTGCACAGTTCAGCAATGGAGATACCACCCACATATACCGACAGGCTTTCTTTTTTAAGCCTGGTTCCCTTGCACAATGGGCAGGGGATTGATGACATATAGCTCTCAATATCGGATCTCATAAAATCTGACTTTGTTTCCCTGTATCTCCTCTCAAGATTGTTAACTACACCTTCCAGGGATAGCATGGCCTCTCCTCTTCCATACTCTCTCTCATACTTAACCTTAAATTTTTCCCCGTTGTTTCCGTACAGGAGCAAATCGATGACTTCATCGCCAAGCTCCTCAATAGGCGTATCCATGCTGAAGCCATAGTGCTTTGCAGCCCCTTCGACTATATTGTAATACCAGGAGTCACCGTTTATGTTTCTCCATGGCTCAATGCCTCCCTCTGCTATGCTCTTCTTTCTATCAGGAATTACCAAATCTGGATCTATCTTGCGAAGCTCGCCTAGTCCGTCACAGCTGGGGCATTTCCCAAAGGGGCTGTTGAAGGAAAACATCCTTGGTGATAATTCTTCCATGGCAATACCACAGTCAGGACATGCATAGTTCTGGCTGAAAAGCTTTTCTTCAACGCCCATTATATCCACCAAGGCAAGGCCTCCCGAAAGCTTGAGCACGGTTTCCAGTGAATCTGCAAGCCTTCTCTCAATTCCTTCCTTGACTACTATTCTATCTACCACTACTTCTATGGAATGCTTCTTATTCTTTTCCAGCTTGATTTCATCATTGATGTCCATGACCTCTCCATCTATTCTGATCCTGACAAAGCCAGATTTTTTCATTTCTCCGATGAGCTTCTGATGCTCGCCTTTTTTCCCTCTCACTATGGGAGCAAGGATCTGCAGCTTTGTCCCGCTGCCCAAGGCTGTCAGGTAGTCCACCATCTGGTCGATGGTCTGCTGAGATATCTCTTTGCCGCACTGGGGACAGTGAGGTATTCCTATTCGTGCATAGAGAAGCCTGAGATAATCATATATCTCAGTGACGGTTCCTACTGTTGATCTCGGATTCTTGCTGGTGGTCTTCTGATCTATGGAAATGGCAGGGGATAAACCCTCTATGTAATCTAAATCCGGCTTCTCCATCTGCCCTAAAAACTGCCGTGCATATGCAGATAATGATTCCACATATCTCCTCTGGCCTTCCGCATATATGGTATCAAAGGCAAGGGATGATTTTCCCGAGCCTGATAGCCCCGTTATTACAACAAATTTATCTCTTGGTATTTCAATATCTATGTTTTTCAGATTATGCTCTCTGGCGCCTTTAATAATAATTTTATCTTTTGACATTCTTTCACCTCTACATATTGTCCTTTAGTTCTTTTATCCTGTCCCTGAGCTCAGCTGCTTTTTCAAACTGAAGGTTCTTTGCGTGCTCTTTCATTTCCAGCTCCAAAGCCTCTATAATTGTCTTTAGTTCTTCCTTATTCACCTTTTCCTTGGATGGCTTGATGTTGTACTTTTCTATCTCTTCACCGGTTTTTGTAGCTTCGATGAGTTCCCTGACCGCCTTGTATACAGTCTTGGGAGTTATTCCATGAGCAGCATTATATTCGCTTTGTATTTTTCTTCTTCTATTAGTTTCATTTATAGCCTTTCTCATGGAGTCAGTCATGGAATCCGCATACATTATAACCTTCCCGTCAATATTTCTGGCTGCTCTTCCTACTGTCTGTATCAATGAGGTTTCAGATCTTAAGAAGCCTTCCTTATCGGCATCCAATATGGCTACCAAGGATACCTCCGGCAAATCCAGGCCTTCCCTCAGAAGATTTATTCCGACCAGAACATCAAACTCACCTAATCTCAGATTTCTGATTATCTCCATTCTTTCCATGGTGTCCACATCGGAATGCAAATATCTCACCTTTATATCCAATTCCTTAAAATATGAGGTCAGGTCCTCCGCCATCTTCTTTGTAAGAGTTGTGACCAAAACTCTCTGTTTTTTCTCAACCCGCAGGTTTATCTCCCCTATCAGATCATCGATCTGACCCTTAACAGGCTTTATCACTATCTCCGGGTCAACAAGGCCCGTCGGCCTTATCAGCTGCTCCACTATCCGGCTACTCTTTTCCATTTCATAGGCTGCAGGTGTAGCGCTGACAAAAATAACCTGATTCAACTTGCTTTCAAACTCTTGAAAATTAAGAGGCCTGTTATCATAAGCAGAGGGAAGTCTGAAACCGTATTCCACCAGAGTATCCTTTCTGGACTTATCACCAAAATACATGCCTCTTACCTGCGGAATAGTAACATGAGATTCATCTATTATCATCAAATAATCCTTGGGAAAGAAATCGAGCAATGTGTAAGGAGCACTGCCTTGAGCCCTCCCGCTTATATGCCTTGAATAATTCTCGATACCAGAACAATAACCTAATTCCTGCATCATTTCAATGTCAAAATTTGTTCTTTGCAGCAGTCTTTGGGCTTCAAGGAGTTTGTCCTCCTCCTTCAGCGCCTTTACCCTTGTCTTTAACTCTTCCTCTATGGTTCCTATAGCTCTTTGGAGCTTTTCATAGGTTGTGGCATAGTGAGATGCCGGATATATGAAGACATGCTGCCTTTCCCCTATAACATTGCCTGTTAAAGAGTCAAATTCCAGTATCTTGTCTATTTCATCGCCGAAGAAATCTACTCTTATGGCTTTATCGGAGGAAGCAGCGGGAAATATTTCCACCACATCGCCCCTCACCCTGAAGGTCCCTCTTATAAAATTGATGTCATTCCTGTCATATTGTATATCCACCAGTTTTCTTATCACTTCGTCCCTATCCTTGATCATCCCTTTTCTCAGGGACAATATCAGGTCTCTATAGTCCTCCGGATCACCGAGACCATATATGCAAGATACGGACGCTACGATTATTACATCCTTTCTTTCAAAAAGTGCTGCTGTAGCCGAGTGTCTCAGCTTATCTATTTCTTCATTTATCTGTGAATCCTTCTCTATATATGTATCAGTGTGGGGTACATAGGCCTCAGGCTGATAATAGTCATAATAGCTGACAAAATACTCTACACAATTGTGAGGAAAAAACTCCTTGAACTCGCTGCATAGCTGGGCGGCGAGAGTTTTATTATGCGCTAATACCAGAGTAGGCTTTTGAACCCGCTCAATAACATTTGCCATCGTAAAGGTTTTTCCGGAGCCGGTAACACCTTTAAGAGTGAAAAATTTCTCCCCTTTGCCTATACCGTCAACCAATTGGGAAATTGCTTTAGGTTGATCTCCCATCGGCTTAAATTCAGATACTATTTTAAAACTATCCATGGAAAGCCCTCCGTCATCTTAGAACATGTGTTCGTAAAAATTATATATCTTTGGTACTGTTCTGTCAACTATTGAAATATGTGTATATATACACCTATTTATGCATAAATAAAAATTATTGTTGCATAAATTTAAATTTTGTTGTAATATTATAAATAAATGATGATATAATATTATTGATTTAAATATATTTTGATTGAGGGGTATTATAATGGACAAAGGTTTTAATTATGATTTCAAAGGGCCTAAAAACAATAATGATAAATTTTATGAAATTTATAGATACTTTGAAAGCATAAGCCATAAAGAAGGCTCAGCTTTTCAAGAGCTTTTGGATTATACACTGAAAAATAATACAAATTTGAAGAAGAAAAAATAAAGAAGGCTTCACAATAGTGAGCCTTTTATTTTTTACCTTTCCACAGACCTTTAATCCGCTGTGCCAGCTTGGAGGTATTATTTATCTCCAAATAAAGCTCAGGACTTCTTGGTACGATCAACACACCAAGGCTGGAAATTCCTTTTTCGTAATCCTTATATTCCAAGGTTTTCTTTTCACCGTTGGATTTCACTATATCAAGCCAGATATATGTGGGATAGCTCCTAAAAAAATCGGACAGCTCCCCTTCACTGTCGATCCTCATATTATTTATTGATATAATAGTATCTCCCGGCTCAAGGCTCATCTTTATACCGGGAAAGCCCTTCCTGCAAAACAATACCTTTAGACCTCTTTCAGCGGCTTCAAATAAAGCTTTGCCTTCCTCTTCTTCCTTTTGTCCATATATTATTAAAAGCTCATGGCCCAAAGGAGCAAACACGGCAGCCGCATAAGCAAACAAATGAAGCTTGGAGGCTATGGCAGTCAACAGGATTAGAATCACACTATACGCAGCCAGCCTCAAGGCTGAATATTTGCACCGCTTGGCAGGGCTATTGGTGATAGCCATATCTCCATAGCCCAGCATCACAGGTATTGGCTGCAGTATATACATTAAATTTCCCATATCCCCGTCAAAGCCCGGCTGCCTGATAATTGGCCACCAATCCGGCATAGGTATGGATTCACCTGCTCCGCCTGTCATCAAAGCAGCAAATAATATCATCATGGGGAGAGGCCATATCCTGTTCATTATATAGCCTCCCACCACACTGCCATCCTTGCGCTTCAGAAATGCAGGCACAGCATTGGAATATCCGTCGATCCATATCAGCAAGCTCTCAATGAGGTGGAGAATTCCTACCAAAGCTATGATGCCTATAGGATTGATATTGGGGAATCCAAAAATTAAGTTCATAAGAGCTACAATGCCGCCGGCATAAGAAAAGCATAGATATCTTACATTTATCAGTGAAAGCAGCAAAGCTATGATCCAGATATATAATATACCTGAGCTAAAGCTGCCCGAACCGGCCTTATTGAACTGCTCGATCGTAATCCCTAAAAAAACCGATATGCTGCTTCCGAGCACTCCGCCCAGCAAGCCTGCCAAAACCGAATTCTTAGTTTTCTCCCAGAGAGAGATCTTGTATCCCAGCATTCGCTCCTCAATATCCGAGCCTTTTCCATACATAAAATAGGCAATGCCGACTATGAGCAAAAACAAAGGATTTAGCAGTAATGAACCTATAGATACAAGCACCATCTCCGATACTTTAATAAAAGTAAGCATTTAACACCTCAACTATTTTATAAGCTTTTGTATCTCCTCAATAGCCCTATCAAGCTGAACATCCTTTATATCTTCCGGTCTCTGACCTTCTTTGATCTCTAAAGCTTTAACTTCAATATCAGGTTCTATACCAACTTTATTTATGTCTATGCCATTTGGAGTATAATACTTCTGTATAGTAAGCTTAAATCCGCTTCCGTCTCCCAGCTTTTCCACTGACTGAACCAGGCCCTTTCCAAAGGTTTTTGTCCCTATCAGCAGCCCTGCCTTCCTGTCTTTGACAGCACCGGATACAATCTCAGAAGCGCTGGCGCTGCCCTCGTCAACAAGTATGACGAAAGGAATGTCTATTTTGCCATCCTTAGAGCTTGTTACTATCTGGTTTTTATTTTTGTCCTCTGTATAGAATATCGTGCCCTTATCCAGCAGCTCATCAGCTACCTCTACACACTGAGTTACAAATCCGCCAGGATTCTGCCTCAAATCAATAATCAAGCCTTTAGCATCATGTGTCTTGATGTCAGCTAATGCCCTCTTAAATTCCTTGCCTGTATCTTGATCAAACATGCTTATACGTATGTAAGCAATCCCATCCTTCAAGATTTCAGCTTTAACTGTTTTTAATACTATATCCTCTCTTTTTATTTCAATCACCAGAGGTTCAGTTTTATTTTCCCTGGAAACTGTCAGGACCACCTTAGTCCCTTTTTTGCCTTTCATAAGAGTTGTAGCTTTATCTAGCCCTATTCCGGTCACCTCTGCGCCGTCAACCTTTATTATCTTATCCCCTGTTTTAAGACCTGCTTTCTCACCGGGCGTATCCTCAATCGGAGCAACCACTGTTACATAGCCGTCCTTCTCGGTTACAATCACTCCTATACCACCGTATGAGCCGGATGTTGATTCATCGAAATCTTTGAATTCCTTTTCATTCATGTAGACAGAATATGGGTCCCCCAGCGCTTGAAACATCCCCTTTATAGCTCCGTCCATCAGCTTTCCCGAGTCCGCAGGCTCCAGGTAGTATTTATCAATATATTTTTTCAGTGTCAGTAATTTTCTGCTCTCTTTTACTATTTCGTAATCGCTGCTTGAGATAATCACTTTATCTCCAAGCCTCAAAGATATAAAGTTGGTAAAAGTAAATGTCAATATTGCAGTTATTAAGATAGCTGCCATTACAGAAAGTATGAGCTGTCTCTTTTTTACCATAAATTCACCTCGCATCATTTTTGGGTCATTGAACGAGGCTTCATTCAGTGGGGATGGGGCCCAACTGAGTGTTAGCCGAGTCCATACTGGACTTAACCGCCCTTTGACACCCGCCACCTGTACAAGCGGGGGATTTAGGGCGGGTTAGTTAAGTGTTAACATTATTTTTAAGTGCCATTAATATTCTATTATGTAATTATATCATTAATACTATTTGTGTGGGGTAAATTTTCATATTTTGTGTTTATTCCTTGTGCCTGCAATTGCTGCATATGCCGTATATTTCAAACTTATGCTCTGTAGCCTCGAAATCAAGCTCTTTCAGCTTTTCCCTGTCCTCCGCAGCGGCGAAAGGGCAGATGTCTATCTCTCTTACTTCTCCGCATTTATTGCATATGACATGATGATGATGCTTACCGTTTATTAGCTCGAAATGACTGCAGTTGTCGCTTATATTGAGCCTCTCTACTATTCCCAACCCCACTAAAAGCTCAAGATTCCTATATATTGTAGAGAAGTTTATTCCTCGATATTTATCGCTCACAAGAGCATATATCTCATTAGCAGTATGATGGCCTCCGCTGCTAAGCACTTCTATGATGGCCTTACGCTGCTGTGTCAGCTTACAGCCTTTATTCTTCAATATTTTCTCAGGGCTAAGTTCATTATTCATGCCGGTCACCACCAAATCATTATTTTTCCTTTTTTATTACACTCTTCACAAAAAGAACTATCAGCAATATAAGCACAGATAAAAGAACTATGGTGCCGCCCGGAGCTATGTCTAAATAATAGGATAGTATGAGGCCTGATATCACTGATATGAGAGCAAAAGCTACCGATAAACCCATGGTCTTGATAAATCCGGTACCAACCTGAATAGCAGCCGCAACAGGAATGACCAGCATAGAGGATACCATGAATATCCCTACTATCCTCATAGAAACCACTACGGTCAAAGCTGTCAAAACGGTCAGGTACAGGTTGAGAAGCCCGACAGGAATGCCTGAAATCTGTGCGCCCTCCTCATCGAAAGCTATATAAAACAGCTTTTTGTGCAAGGCTATCACTGATAGAATTATTATCAAGCTCAATGCACCCATTATGTATATATCCTGAGAATTTACCGCAGCAATGCTGCCAAACAAATAGCCCATCAAATCCGTATTGAAGCCTTTGGCTAAGCCTATCATGACAACTGCGAGGCCAATGCCTGCAGATAATATTATAGAGTTTGATATTTCTTCATATTTAGAAAAAGTTTTTCTAAGCTTCTCAATAGCAATAGCCCCACCAACAGAGAAAGCCAAAGCCCCCCAGAAAGGATAAAAGCCCCAAAGCATTCCTGCAGCTATGCCTGCTAAAGAAGCATGGGAAAGCGTATCTCCTATCATCGATAATCTTTTCAGCACAATAAAAATCCCTATCAACGGGCATGTAACAGCAACCATGATCCCTGCAATAAACGCTCTCTGCATAAACTCATATTGAAATATTTCCATCATTTTTATCCCCACCCTCGGATTTGCGAATATTATCCGTTATAATTCCTTCGCTTAATTGTACGACCCTGTTCACCATAGATTTAATATCTGTATAATCATGTGTTACCATGACTATTGTTATGCCATCCTCTTTATTTAATTTGTTGAGCAAATTATAGAAATCTTCTTCAGTCTCATTGTCTATCCCTGTCGTAGGCTCATCAAGAAAGAGCAGCTTCGGTGAACTTACCAGGGCCTTTGCAATAAAAATTCGCTGCTGCTGACCTGCAGATAATCTTCCTATGAGCCTTCTTTTATAGCCTGCCATCCCCACCTGTTCGAGGGATCTTACTATCAGAGCATCCTGTTCTCCTTTGCTCAGCCTCAGCTTGTTTGCATATAACGGCGCGCTCACTACCTCTTCTACCGAAGCTGGAAAGCCAAGATTGAGAGTAAGTATCCTCTGAGGTACATAGCCAATTTTACTCCAATCCTCAAACTTATCCAGCGGCTTTCCGAACAGACAAATGCTGCCGCTGTCAGGCTTCAGAAGGCCCAGGCATATTTTGAGCAGCGTGCTCTTACCTGCTCCGTTTGAGCCTACTACCGCAGCGAAATCTCCGTCCTTGACCATAAAGCTGCAGTCTCGCAGCACCTTGCAGCCGTCATAAGAAAAATTAATACCTTCTCCTTTAAGTACAATATTATCCATTTTCATCAATCCGTTTCTCTCTAAAAGATATGTCTTTGCAAATTATTTGCAATACCATTTTATATTATTCCCCAAATTTATGCAAACATATAACAAGAAAAGCTGTGACTATGCACAGCTTGAGTTCTATTTTTTCTTTTTGGTTATGTACGGCATCGGGTCGGTGTGAGCCCCATTTATCCTGACCTCGAAATGAAGATGAGGTCCGGTGGACAAACCGGTGCTCCCTGCCTTAGCTATGGTCTCGCCCCTTGCAACAGTGTCTCCTTCTTTTACCAGAAGCTTGGAGTTATGTGCATATAGAGTAGAGGTTTTTCCTCCATGGTCAATAATTATTGCATTGCCGTAGCCTCCGTATGGCCCTGAGAAAATTACCTTACCACTATTGGCGGCAACAATATCCTTGCCTAAAGGAACCGCTATGTCGACCCCTGTGTGAAGCTTCTTCTTCTTTAATATAGGATGGTTTCTATATCCATATGGTGATGTGATCTTGGTATACCCGGGAGCAGGCCAGGCCATCTCTCCGCCTATATATTCCCCTGAGGATTGAGCTGCCACTATCATCTTTGCTATCTTGGCGGATTCTTCCAAAAGCTTGTCCTCTAATCTTTCAAGCTCTTTCAAGTCCTTGTATACTTCCTTTAATACCTGTTCCTTATCCTTCTTGACGGATTCAACTTCTTCCTTCTTTTTGCTGATATCACTCTTCAGTGCTTCCTTTTTCTGCTGTTCGTTTTCCAGCTGCTGCTTCTTTTCATCAACTGTGTTTCTATAAGTCTTCATTTCCTTTAGCAGATTTACATCATAGTTTATTATTTTTCTCAGCAAATCCATCCTGGATATAAAGTCGCTGAAGCTGGCAGAGTTCAGCAAAACCGCCAGATATCCGGTACTCCCGCTTTGATACATAACTCTGACTCTTTTATTCAGCAAATTTTTTTGACTATCAGCAGTCTCTGTCGCTCTATCCAATTCCCTCTGAGTTATGGCTATCTTGCCTTCCAAATCAGATAGCTGTCCCTCCACAAACTCCAGATTGGTTTCTGCATCTTCCAGTTTTTTATCAAGCTCGCTTATCTGTTTGGATAAATTCTTGCTTTCCTTTTCTTTCTGAGCTTTCTGAACCTTTGCGAGTTCTAATTTTTTATTATTTTCCTCCTGCTGCTTTTTGAGGTTTTTTAAATCAGTAGGGTTCTGGCCATAAACGGGTATAGCAGAAAGAACAAAAATTAAAGCAAGAATCAAAGCGATAATCTTACGCATGTTCATGTGCAGGTCCTCCTATCAAACCCTAAGAAATTTTCTAATGGATATCATGCTTCCAAGGGAGCCTATGATAACTCCAAAGATTAAAAGCGCCGTAATAAGGCTGGATATAATCTCGGAAAAAGGCATCAGAGATATGACCAGAAGGCCAAACATCTGCTGCTTAATATAGTTCGCTGCAAAATAATATCCCGTGCTTAACAAAGCAATAGATACTATGCTTCCAATCAGCCCTAACAGAATGCCCTCAAAGAAAAATGGACCTCTTACAAACCAATCCGTGGCTCCTATGTACTTCATTATTCCTATTTCTCTTCGTCTGGCAAAAACCGTGAGCTTTATCGTATTAGATATGATGAACACAGATATCAAAAACAATATTCCCACGATCACCAAACTTCCTATGCGAAGAAAATAAGTGATCCCCAGCAGCTTTTCAAGCTCTTCTTTCCCATAAACTACCTTCTCGATATTGGACATGGCACTTATTGCCAAGGTAACCTTCGGAGCGAGCCTTGGGTCTTCCAAGGTAACAATAAAGGAATCCGACAAGGGGTTATCTCCCTCCAGCCCTTCAAGAAGGTCAGAGTTTTCTCCCAGTTCTTCGCTGAATTTCTTTAAAGCTTCATCCTTAGAAAGAAAAACAGAGTCCTTTACTCCTGTAAGCTCCTTTATCTCCTTGTTTATATCATTTATAATGTTTTGGCTCAGCCCATCAACAAGATGTACCTTTATTTCTACCTGAGATTCAAGCTTTATAGCCAGGTAATCTACATTCAGCACCAATACCAAAAATATCCCGATAACAAGCAAAGCCGCCATAACAGAGCTTATGGAAGCAAGGCTCATCACCTTATTCCGCCAAATACTTCTCGTTGATTGCTTGAAAAAATATCTTACGGTTCTTGCCTTCATATGCCATACCCGCCTTTCATATCGTCGCGGGCTATGGTACCTTCTTCAATAGCTATAACCCTTTTCTTCATAGCATCTACTATTTCTTTGGCGTGGGTAGCCATAAGAATGGTAGTACCTCTGCGATTTATTTCATTAATGCTTTTCATAATCTCCCATGATGTATCCGGATCAAGATTTCCTGTAGGTTCATCAGCAATGAGTATAGACGGTCCGTTTACCATTGCTCTGGCAAGTGAAACCCTCTGCTGCTCCCCTCCGGAAAGCTGGCTCGGGTATAGATTAGATTTTTTGCTGAGGCCCACAAGGCTCAATACTATCGGAACCTGCCTCCTTATATCCTTAGCAGGTGCTTCAACGATCTCCATGGCAAAAGCTACATTCTCGTATACGGTCTTCTCTTGAAGCAGCCTGAAGTCTTGAAATACAACTCCTATGCTTCTCCTCAAGAATGGTACTTCTTTTCTTTTCAACCGCGTCACATCTTTGTCGTTTATTATAATTTTGCCTTGATCTGCTTCTGTCTCCTTCAGCAGCAATTTGATCAGAGTTGATTTTCCAGCACCGCTGGGACCTACCAAAAAAACAAATTCACCGTTATCTATCTTAATATTAATATTGCTCAAAGCTCTGTGACCATCTGAAAAAGTTTTGCTTACATTGATCAGTTCTATCAATAAATCACAACCTTTCGCGCATCTTTCTATAACTTCTACAAAAAAGCGTAAAATCCTTTATAAATATTTATAAATTACCATAAAAAATAAACCCGGCTTATAGCCAGGCTTATTTCTTCTTCCTTAGATATGGCAATGGATCGGTGTGAGCTCCGTTTATCCTCACCTCAAAGTGAAGGTGAGGCCCTGTTGACACTCCCGTGTTGCCGGACTTGGCTATCTCTTGGCCTCTTGCAACCTTATCTCCTTCCTTTACCAGAAGCTTGGAGTTATGTGCATATAGTGTAGAGATCTTGCCTCCATGGTCTATGATCACTGTCTTACCATAGCCGCCATAGCTTCTCGCCAGGATTACTTTTCCTGCATTGGCAGCTACAATCTTGCTTCCTGACGAAACTTTTATATCCAGTCCCGCATGGAACTTCTTCTTTTTCAATATCGGGTGGTTCCTATAACCATAATAATCACTGATTTGAGTGCATCCCGGAGAAGGCCAGGCCATATCTCCTTCTACATATTTATCTGAGGACTGGGCTGCCAGTATCATCCTGGTAAATTGAGCCGATTCCTCCAACAGCTTGTCCTCTTGCTTTTCAAGCTCCTTTAGGTCTTTAGATACTTCCTTTAATAACTGCTCTTTGTCCTTCTTGACTGATTCTACTTCTTCCTTCTTTTGACCGATATGATTCTTCAATAATTCTTTTTGCTGCTGTTCGTTCTCAAGCTGCTGTTTCTTTTCATCAATAGCATCTCTATAGGTTTTTCTTTCCTTTAACAGATTTACATCATGGTTTATTATTTTTCTAAGCAAATCCATCCTGGATACAAAATCGCTGAAGCTGGCAGAATTCAGCAAAACCGCCATATACCCTATGCTGCCATTTTGATACATCACTCTGACCCTTTTATTCAATAGATCTTTTTGATTAGCCGCTTCTTCAGTTGCTCTGTCCAAGCCTCTTTGAGTTATGGCTATCTGCCCTTCCAATTCAGAAAGCTGGCTCTCCACAAGCTCCAGGTTTTCCTGGGCTTCATCGAGCTTTCTATCCAATTCCTGTATCTGGTTTGATACACTTTTGCTTTCTTTCTCCTTTTTGACTTGTTCCTGCTTATTAAGCTTTATCTTTCTCTCCGTTTTATCCAATTTCTTTTGAAGCTCTTTTATATCACTGGGATTTTTCCCATAAACAGGTATAACGGAAAAAACAAAAATTAGAGCAAGAGTCAAAACGATAGTTCTACGCATTCTCATGTACAGGTCCTCCTGTTGACTGTATTCTAAAATATACTCTCAGAAAGAGTTTGAGCACATTTACCATTTCTATCAATAAACAGCAACTCTTCATCTATCTTCTATGTCTTCTACAAAGAAGTGTAAAATCCTTTATAAATCTCTATAAATTGCTATAGCCTTCTAGGCTTATTTCGAGATTATTACTTTTTACATAATTCTATGTTCTTATGGAAAATCCTCCTAAAATGTAACCGCTATAAGCTTACAACAATTCGACATATTTCGGCTTTTATAAAGACAAAGCAAACTAAATACGGAAAAGCGAGGGTGGAAACCGATATAAGTTTCCACCCTCCTATTTTGATATCTTTTTCGGCCAGTAGCATACGCCCACATCCAGCGCGCGGGGCTTGTCCAGATGAAAGTCGGCATACCGGCAGTACCAGCACTGCCGCAGCCCTTCGTGAGTATCGGCTCTCGGTTCAAAGGCAGGGCAAACCTGCTTTGGCCACACATTACCCTCAGTATTGGGGGCTTTCAGCGGTGCATCCTCACGCCTGCGCTTTTCCATTCCATCACACTCCTTCAGGCGAGAATACAGTGATATTTTTTCGAATACTTCGGCTTGCCGTTTATTTTCAAATTTGCATACCCAAATTTTAATTGCTAAGATTCTTCAGAGTTTCAATAATGGGGAGCAATCGGTCGGTTGCAAGACCTTCTAAATCTACGACAGGTATATCAAACAGCCAATAGTCCCCTGTCGCGTGATTTTCACCGTCGCACCATACATTCAATCTGCCTCCGTCGCCAAAGTAAAATTGCGTTGCCAATTCAGGAGTGCCAATGCTCTCTGCAAGTTTTTTATACGCCGCCATCCTGAATTCTTCGGTAATTTCACCGTCAACTCCCACAACTGTCAGACCGAATCTGCCGTCAAGTGCCAATTGTTTAAACGCATTCTTGTCCTTTATGAAATCCCACAGATTCCCTGCACCCTTATTGCCCGCAGTCAAGCTGAAAAGCTGTGTCCGTATCGAATTGACAGGGTGAGCCGCTCCCGCGGTATAGGCGGTATTATATGTCCTTATGCTCAGCAAGTCCCCGGCTACAACTTCAAAAACAGGCATAATGTCGTATGTGGTATTGCTTTCAGCAGCAAAAGTCGGCCAGAGGCAGAAAGTTTTTAATTCCTCATTAAGTTTAGCCTGTATATTATCATCTGCTAACCCGCTCACTTCAACATAACGCGCTTGCGTGTCGTCATCGCCGTAGTTTTCAACCGCTTTGTAATCAAATGTCACATCTGCCTTGCTGATGCTGGCGCCAATATCCGTAACAGAGCCATCCTCCATAAACCTGTAGAGCGCAGCCGTATCCTTATTGCCGGTGGTGATGACCGCAAATGTTCTGGTGGCATCCGGATAGTCAGTGTTATGGTCGATCCAGGTTCCTTCGTTCAGGTAGTATTTCCCGTCGCCCGTAACTCGGTATGTAGGCACATGGGTATGACCGAACACAACCACATCCACTTTTTCCTTCGCATTATCCAGATACTGCGCCTTTGCTTGCCTGAAAAAATACTCCCAGTCCAAGGTTCCGGAGACCGCCTGTAAAAAGCTGTTGGGAACCTTGACGTTGTTAAGCCTCTGACGCTCGTCCCATGTGCGCTGAATATTCTTAAACAGCACCGGCGCGGAAATCGTCCCGTCCGCCTGCTGCGCCGGATAGAAATCCAGATAGGTATACGCATCGTCAAATCCGGCTATATGCATATCGAATATTTTCTCGTCAAGGCTCTCGTTGGGTGTCATCCGAGCGGAGATGTTTTTGAGAAGCGAGTAATAAATATAAGCGCCGTACTGGTCCGTATCGGTTTTATCCGGTACGATCGTAACGACCGGCAAATCCTTTTCAACTTTCGGCCGGCCTTCCAGCACCCACGTTGCTGCATAGCGGGCGTAAAAATAGCCTGCCGGCAGGATGGTGTCCTCATTGCCGCACAGCTCCGCGTTGGTGACCGTGTCCGGAGCGGAAAACACATCGTAACGGTGACCATGTTCGATTGCGATCTCGTTTCGGTCGCCTGTGTAATAAGTGCCGAGTCCTTCGGCATCCCTGGCCTGAACGATTTTAGGGATCGCTTCCTGCAAAACGTCGGCCTCCAGGGTCATGTCATGGTTTCCGATTACGTAGACCAGCTTTATCCCACTGTCGGCCACATTGTTCAACTCGTCAATAACGTCCTGATTGTTGGCTATCACGTCCTTGTAAAACTGTCTTGCATCCGTGTAGCCGGGATAATAGACCGGCAAAAACCACTCGTCCAAAAAATCACCGTTGATGACCAGCTCTCGCACATCTGTTGTGCTTTGCAGGCGCCGCAAGAACTCTATAAGCAGCGGACGGTTTTTCAGTGTTTCTGTATAGCGGTCATCGATGCCGAGGTGAATATCGCTTATGACGACGATCTTGTCTCTTGTGTTGCCGGCATCCCACAAAGCTGCGGTGCCCTTCGCTGCGTCTGAAACTGACGCTCCGGTATTCAGCGAGAAGCCTGTGGTGAGCAGCACCAAAGAAATCACCATGCAGGACGCCAGCAATAAAGAGAGCATTTTTCTTTTCATGTTCATTTCCTCCAATATTTCAATAATATTTTGTAAATTTTCGTCCTAAGAATAACCCAAAAAAAAGAAAAAATGAGCCTTTACACTTAAAAAGCTCATTTTTACACTTAAAAAACCATCTATTCACTTAAAATTCGCTCTTGACAAATTGAACTCTATGTTTTCTCACACCAGAAGGCGTACCCGAAAAACGCCGTTTTCGATTCTATACATCAGCTCGCCGTCATACTTTTTCGCAAAAGCGATGACGCTTTTGCTGCCGACTCCGTGGCCTTCTTTGCAGGCGACAGGATAGCCGCTTTCGTCGAGTGAGGTGCCCTCCGCGCAAGGGTTTCCCATTTCCAGCAGCAGCCGCCCCACGCTTCGGCAGGTGAAGCGGAGATAGGGGACCTGTTCTTTCGGCAGCCTTTCGCAGGCCTGAATTGCGTTTTCCATCAGGTTTGAAACCACCATGGAAAGCTCCAGCGCATCAACAGTCACATTGCCCGGAATATCCAGCGCGATCTCCAACCGTATACCTGCCTGCTCCGCAAGGCCCGCATAGTGGCAGACGGCGGCATTGACGGCGGGGTTTTCGCAGTAGACCTTGCTGATTTTGTGCGCAGCTTGATTTTGACTTTGCAGCAAAGCGTAAGCCTCGCCGGTTTTTCCCTGCTCCAAAAGCTCCAGAAGCACATTGTTGAAGTGGCGGCGGTCATGGGCGGCGCGGCTGTTTTGCGCCGACATCTCCGCCATAAGCTCCAATTGCCGGGACATATTTCCGGCGGCCAGTTGCAGGTATTCTCGCTCCACCTGCATTTTCCGGTTTTCTTCCTTGACCCGAAACTCCCGCTGAAGATTTTTGAGAGAGAGAAAAATGGAGCCGTAGGCGGCAAGTCCGATAAAAATTACCAGAAGCAGCGGTACCGCCTGCTCCGTCAGGGTAACGACAATATCGTCCGAAGACAGTACATAGTGGTTGAACGTGATGTAAATGCCCAGCGCCACGGCGAAGTACGCCGTCCAATGCTCCACCGCCTGCCGATACAGCGGACGCACATGGCGCGATAAAATAAGCAGAAAAGTGCCGAACAGGATTAGGCGCAGCAGCGAGTTGGCATAGGGGGGATAAGGCAAATGCCTTGAGCCGATGAAGCTGATGATAATCACAGCGTCGCTGATGTTCTGGACGGTGAGGTAGGAAAACAGCCACTGCATGAAGGTGTCTTTGAACAGAGGCCGCACCGCAAAGCAAAGCACCGCAAACAGAACAATATCAAGCTTTGAAAGCAAGGTCAAATTTCCGCTGAGATAGCAGTAAATCGCCGTGCCCAAATCGGCGGCAAGAATGCCGAGCATGGTCAGCAGCGTTATCTTTTTAGAATATTTCGGCTGCAAAAGCGTCATCATCAGCAGGACATTGGCGGTGGTGGAGATTACCGCCCGCAATAAGTCAGGAAAAAGCCCACTCATCTCTGTACCCCCTTTGCCATCAGGTAGTCCATATATGTATCCCGCACCGCAGGGTATTGCTTTGCTGCAATAGGGACAATCTTGCCGCCGCACAGCGTGAAGCTGTCCTTGGCAAAGCGCTCCACCCGACGCAGATTGACCACAAACGAGGTGTGACATTGAAGAAAATGCCTGTCCTTCAAAATTGACAAGCTATATTCCGAAAAATTCTCCCGAATAGTACGGCTGAGCACTTCCTCGCCGTTTGTCAAGCTGAAAATGACAGCGTGGCTGCGGTATTCACAGCAGACGATGTCCGACAGCTTAATTATCCGCAGACTGTCAGCGGTTTTGACGGCAAATGTCTGCTCTTCCGCAAGATCTGCTTTGGAGATGGCGAGAGTCAGCGTATCAAACAGCCGCTGCTTTTCGATGGGTTTAATGAGATAATTGATGGGGCTTGCGGCGTATGCCTGCAAGGCAAACTGCGGCTCGGTGGTGGCGTAGATAATCTGCGCCTCACGGTCAAGGCGGCGTATTTCTTTGC
The DNA here is from genome assembly GCF_058315355.1 of Lutispora sp. QWL-02. Taxonomy (NCBI): domain Bacteria; kingdom Bacillati; phylum Bacillota; class Clostridia; order Lutisporales; family Lutisporaceae; genus Lutispora; species Lutispora sp. QWL-02. The sequence goes on along the minus strand of NZ_CM177762.1, from coordinate 1,942,934 downwards.
CTAATTCCAAGCCGCTCACCATGGGCATGACAATGTCCAGTATGTAAATGTGAAAGCTCTTTGCATCAATGGCGGTCAGCAATTTATCCGGGTGAGAAAATTCTTTCATCTCTGCTTCCAATGTATTAGTGTCAAGGTATTCTGTTATGTATTCGTTTATGATTTCCAGTTCTCTCGGCTGGTCATCGCAGATAGCAATACGCAGCATGGCGGTCACTTCCTTATAGTATGTTCTTTTCGGGGATCAATAGGCTTCTCGCACCGAGATATATTCCTGCAAACTGCTCAACCGTTTCACCTACATGTAAATATAAAAATACAAAATATATCATATACGAATATCCGTATGGTTTCAATAGCATACACAAAAAAATTACAGATGTGGATAAGCTGTTCCGCAAAGCCTTTAGGCATATGGCGTCGGAAAGCCTGTCTGGCAAGCTGGAGCAGGAAATCAGCATAGAACGGGACAAAATGCTGAACGCCGACCGTTGGAAGAAGAAAAGCGCAGGACTTCAAAATCCTGCGCTTTTCTTCTTTTTGTTTATGTTGTTCCCTACTCTTGCTTTTCTTCTTTTATTATAATTTCACTGCCATCAGGTTTTGGTCTGCTCTGAGTGTTTTGTCTCCTGTCGCTTTTGAGCAATATGAGTATTCCAAGAACTATGAGGAAAGCAGGCGCTAAATATTTTCTGTTGAGAATATATATGGTGTTGGTCAAGAAAATCAACCCAAGCCCGCCTAAGATTGTGATAGGAATGAGCAAGGCTTTGTCCCTGCTGCCGAATAGATACAGCTCCAGCAAGCCTATCGATATACCTATGAGAAATACAGGCCAGAGTTCGGCCATAATATTCCATCCAAATACCACATTTGCATAAAAAAGCAATCCATAAGTGGTCAGTATCCCTCCGGGTACTAATATGCCAGGGTTTTTATCCATACCTGTAAAAAATGACATATGCAGATAAATACCGGGTACTAAAAGAGCAAGCGGCCATACATAGCTCCAAGAAAAGCTTATATAGCCAAGATTGGAGATCAAAAACAGCGTACCGATTATAATGAACAGCCCGCCAATAAATATATTATGATTTTTTTTCATCGATAAAACCTCCATCAACTATTCGTGTCATTATATGATACGCCTTCAATGCGGAAAAGTCTGATTGTATGGATGAAATATTGTATAATAGTAGTAAAATGCAAAGCATTTTTCTGGCGCGTGGCACGAGGTACGTGGCGCGTGGATTGAGTAGGACTCTGGAGTAAGGGGAACGGAATACCATAACCTGAATCCTAAGTTCTATATATAGGAGATGATATATTTGAAAAACGTAACAAGAAAAGAAATATTGTCCTTAAGGAATTCAATGAGTATTGAAGAGGTTGCTTCAAGAAGCGAGGAAATAAAAAATAAGCTTATTAGCACTCCTATGTATGCTGAGGCAAAGCATATATTTTCGTTCCTGAGCTTTAACAAAGAAGTCCTTACTAAGCCTATTATCGATGATTGCCTTCAAAAGGGAAAGAAGGTCTATATTCCTCTATGCAATATGGAAATAAGGGAAGTAGTATTATGCAGCTTTGACGGCTGGAATAAGCTGCGCCCTAACAGGATGGGCATATTGGAGCCTGCAAAGGATTCGATCAGGATTGCTGATAGAAAGGTACTGGATCTCGCTATTGTGCCCGGAGCGGTTTTTGACAAGGCAGGCAACAGGATCGGCTACGGCGGAGGATATTATGATAAATTCTTCTCTTCCTTGAAGAAAAACATAGTAAAGATCGCTGTTTGCTATTCCTTCCAGCTTGTTGATCATATAGCACCCGATCCCCATGATGTGCCTATGGATTACATAATCACTGAGAAGGAAATTATCCGATGTCATGAGTAGCTCCATACGCAATAGCATCCATGTATAGTCACGTATAGTCTATACATGGATGCTATTTTACTGTAGCGTAATATATAAAAGTTTTAAGTTATTAGTTAAAATAGATAACCGTGCTAATCCCTGGAAAAATCAGTGTTAATCCGTGTTCTCCGCATCCCCTTCCGTGTCTTGACCTGGTTTCCGTCCCCCTCCTGAGCTCTGAGTTCTGAATCCTGAGTTCTACAACCCTTATTCCCCGTCAAATTCCTCAACCAGTCGTGCATATTTCTCTATTTTCTTCTGCACCAGATGGTAGAGAGTGCCCTCAGGATAATTTCCGTCTTCATCCGCTTTGCCTGCAGGTATATCCGTCAGAATCTCGATGCCTTCCTCTACGTCGGCTATGGGATAAATATGGAACAAGCCTTTTTCTATGGCTTCGATCACTTCATCATTCAGCATAAGATTATCCACATTCTGATGAGGTATAATGACCCCTTCATTGCCTTTTAAGCCTTTATGCTTGCAGCTTTGGAAAAAGCCCTCTATTTTCTCGTTAACCCCGCCGATAGGCTGAATCTTGCCTTTTTGGTTTACGGAGCCTGTGACGGCTATATATTGCTTTATAGGCACATCAGATAGGCTGGACAGCAATGCGTATAATTCCGTTGAAGAGGCGCTGTCGCCCTCCACTCCGTCATACAGCTGCTCAAAGCATATATGAGCGGACAATGTAAGCGGGAACTCCTGGGCGAACTTTTCTCCCAGATAACCGGAAAGGATCAGTACGCCTTTATCATGTATGCTGCCGCTCATCTCCACTTCTCTCTCAATATTGGTAATACCCTTATCCCCTGCAAAGGTGGTGGCGGTGACCCTGCTGGGCTTGCCGAAGGCATAATCCCCCATATCCATCACCGATAGCCCGTTGACCTGGCCTACCATGGTATCTGCAGTGGAAATAAGTATCACTCCTGTATCAATAAGCTCCTGCAGCTTTTCTTCCACTCTGCTTGAGCGGTATCTTTTCTGCTCTATGGCCTTCTTCACATGTGCATCCCTGACGATATCAGATGCAGCTATCCTTGCCCAAGCGTCTGCTTCATATAATATCTCCACGATATCATTAAATCTTGTGGAAAGCTTATGCTTGTGATCTGCAAGCCTTCTGCTGTAGTCTATTATATAGGCTACTGCTGTGCAATCGAAATGCATAAGATTTTTTTCCCGGCAGTGAGAGCTGATAAATCTTGAATACTTATCAATATTTTCAGGGCTTGAAACCATTTCCATGTCAAAGTCTGCTTTTATTTTAAACAGCTTTCTGAAATCTTCGTCATAGCTGAACAGCATCTGATAAAGATAGCTGTTCCCGAGCAATATAACTTTCAAATTGAGAGGGATGGGCTCCGGCTTCAGGCCTCCTGAAACAAGACCCGTATTTGTAAAAATATTCTCTATAGCTATGCTTTTGTTTTTTAATGCTCTTTTAAGGCCGTCCCAACTCTCAGGGCTCTTGGCGATATCAGACATGTTGATTATCAAGTACCCTCCATTGGCTGCATGGATTGAACCCGGCTTTATTTTTGTAAAGTCGGTAGTAACAACTCCCATGTTGCTTTCATAATCAATCCGTCCCAGAAGATTGTAATATTTGGGATGAGGTTCAAAGACCACAGGCGCTCCCTTAGTCTCCCTGTTATCAATTATCAGATTTACCTTATATTTCAATGTGAAATCCTTGGCATTGATCTTCTCCAGAATATCTATCTCTTCTTCTTTCTTCTTATCAGTTTTTCTGAAGTCTTCAATATTTTGAATCATATCCTTTTGTACAGCTTTGAGATAGCTTACTACATTCTTAAATTCAGAGTATTTTTCAACAAGCTCTCGAACAGGCTGTTCAACGGTTATAAGGGCAATCTTTCCCTCCAGCTGCTCTACCTTGTCCCTGGCGGACTTCTCCATATCTCTCACTTGCTTTAAATACTCCATAAGCTTTTTTTGCACAATATAGGATTTTTCTTCTATTTCTTTTCTTTTAGAGACATCCAGATTTATAAAATCTCCTTCTTCCATAGGCTTGCCATCAGCTACGGGAATGGTAAGGAGCCCTTGTTCACTTCTTTTAAGCATGAAGCCCTGGTCCTGGGCATATTTATTAAAATCCTCCATTATATCTGAGCTTTCGTCTTGAAAAGCCTGCAGTATCTCACTTTTTTGCTTCTCATATTCTTCGCCCTCAAAGGCCTTGGGTATCTTCATCCTCAACATCTTTACAAGCTTCTTCATGTCTTTTACAAAGGTATTTCCTGTACCGGAAGGCAGATTAATAGCGATGGGGCGATCCGGATTTCTAAAATTATATACATAGCACCAGTCCTCAGGAGTCTTTTCTGTTTCTGCCATTTTTTTTGCTATAGACCTTGTATAGCTGCTCCTGCCTGTACCCGTCAGGCCTGCTACAAAAATATTATAGCCCTCCCTTTTTATGGTAAGACCGAACTCCATTGAGGAAACTGCCCTTTCCTGGCCGATTATGCCATCCAAAGGCTCCAGTTCTTCTGTGGTTTGAAAGCCCAATTCTTCGCATCTGCATCTGTTAGTGAGCTCATCGACTTCTAATTCTCTATATCTACTCATGAAGACCCCCCCTATCTGAAAAGTAATTTTGCTGCTCTTTCCAATTTCAACACTGAACGAAGCCTAGTTTCATAACAAAATCTATTTCTTGGATATTGCCTGCCTTGCCGCTGCTGCAATATCCTTGGCGCTGATACCGTATAATTCTACTAATTCCATAGGTTTCCCCGATTGGCCGAATACATCTTTTATACCCACTCGTACCACAGGTACAGGATATTCTTCACATAGCACCTCGGCTACTGCTCCGCCAAGTCCTCCTATAATATTATGCTCTTCAGCGGTAACAATTGCTCCTGTTTTTCTGGCTGATCCGATTATAAGGTTCTTATCTATGGGCTTTATGGTATGCATGTCTATGACTTCTGCACTTATGCCTTCTTCTTTCAGCATTGCAGACGCTTCTATGGCCAGATGAACCATAAAACCCGAAGCGATTATGGTCACATCCTTGCCTTCTTCTATCAATATACCTTTTCCTATTGTAAAATCTATATCCTCTTTATATACTTCAGGCACTCCAAGCCTGCCAAGCCTTATATACATAGGTCCGTTATATTGTATTGCTGCTTCTATGGCCTTTCTTGTAGACAGGGCATCAGCAGGATTGACTATGGTCATATTGGGCACTGCCCTCATTATCGCCACATCCTCTATGGCCTGATGGGATGCTCCGTCCTCTCCCAATGTAATCCCTGCATGAGTAGCAGCGATCTTCACATTTAGCCTGGGATATGCTATGGAGTTTCTTATCTGCTCAAAAGCTCTGCCTGTTGCAAACATGGCAAAGGTGCTGGCAAAAGGGATTTTGCCGCAGGTAGCAAAGCCAGCCGCAGTCCCTATAAGATCCTGCTCGGATATGCCCATATTAAAAAATCTGTCAGGATACTTTTTCTTAAAGTCATGGGTTTTGGTGGATTTTGAGAGATCGGCATCCAAAACCACCACATTCTTATATTTTTCGCCCAGTTCTGCTAAAGCCGCTCCATAGGCTTCTCTAGTTGCAATGTTACCCATTATTTCAAAACCTCCAATTCCTTTAAGGCCTGCTCTTTCTGCTCAGCATTTGGAGCTACACCGTGCCAGCCTACTTCATTTTCCATAAAGGAAACTCCCTTGCCCTTTACTGTGCTTGCAATTATCACGGTAGGCTTGCCCTTAGTGCTCTTAGCTTCTTCTACAGCCTTTTCTATTTGCTGCAAATCGTGGCCGTCTATGGAAATAGTGTGCCAGCCAAAAGCTTTCCACTTATCTTCTATAGGATTTACATTCTTTACTTCTTCATTGGTTCCATCTATCTGCAAGCCGTTATGATCTATAAATATGGTCAAATTATCCAGCTTGTAATGCGCTGCAGTCAAAGCAGCCTCCCATACCTGGCCTTCCTGGAGCTCTCCGTCTCCTAAGAGCGCATATACTCTGTAAGACTTGTTATCCAGCTTTGCAGAAAGAGCCATGCCGTTTGAAACAGATAAGCCCTGGCCCAATGAGCCTGTGGACATATCCACCCCCGGTGTCCCTTTCATGTCCGGATGGCCTTGAAGCATTGAATTCGTTTTTCTCAGCTTCATCAGTTCCTCTTTCGGAAAATATCCCTTTTCGGCTAAGGTGCTGTATAACACCGGAGCTCCGTGACCCTTTGAAAGCACAAATCTATCCCTGTTTTCATCCTTAGGGCTGCTTGGGTTTACATTCATTTCCTTAAAATAAAGATAGGTCAAAATCTCAACCGCCGATAAAGATCCTCCCGGATGGCCTGATTTTGACTCAGCAAGCATCGTAATTATATCTTTGCGAATAACATTTGCAGTTGCTTTTAATTTTCCTAAAACTCTGTTTTCCATAGTTACCTCCTTAATATTAGAAACTCAGGGTTACGGGGCAATTCACCTTGTACCCCAGGGCACCTTCTCTTGCCCCTTTGGGGCAATTCACCTTGTACCCCAGGGCACCTTCTCTTGCCCCTTTGGGGCAATTCACCTTGTCTTTGCATCGTAAAAAGCCAGGGCTATAAATTTGGGCAGCTTCAGCATTCGAAAGAACCTTTTAGGTTCTTTCATCAGCCTATATAACCACTCCAGACCGGTCTTTTGATAAAACTCGGGAGCCCTCTTGACTCTTCCTGCATAAACATCCAGGCTGCCCCCTACACCCATTGCTATCTTAACACCAAGTTTATGCCTATTATTGTATATCCATTTCTCCTGCCTGGGGGCACTTAATGCCACAAATATTATATCAGGCTTCTTCTCTATAATCTCATCAATTATCTTCGCTTCCTCTTTCTCATCAAAATACCCATGATGAAAGCCTGCTATTTTTATACCCGGATATTTATCATTAAGTTTTTGTGATGCCTCCTCTGCCACTCCCTCTTTTCCTCCAAGGAAATATATGCTTTTCTTTTCAGAGTAAGCTATTCCTATCAGGCTTCCCATGAGATCGCAGCCTGTTACCCTCTCCTTTAATGGAGAGCCGTAAAATTTAGAGGCTATAACCACCCCTATACCGTCGGGTATTACCAGGTCTCCGTTATTTAAGACCTGAGCAAATCCTGTATCCTTCACCGCATCAACAAGTAATTCGCTGTTTGGTGTAAAGATCATCTTCGTTTCATCCTGCTGCAAAAAATCCAAAAGCCTATCTTCTGCCTCTTCAAAGGTTACATTGTCTATATTGATTCCCACTATTTCAACAGAATCCCTCATACCCCCACCTTCTCTGCCTTCATCAGTTCATAGGCCAAAGCTGCATTTTCTTTAGCTTTTTTCTTCATGACTTTCATAGTATTTTCCAGTCTCTTTTTCTTATCCCAATAACCTTGCATTATTTCATCAACCCTCATGGTTATCATATCACTGCTTATGCTTTCTACATTGCCGGCATCGCTCTGGCCTATATAGTCCAGATAACCCTTTATCTTGGGATCATATATGAGGCCTACCATAGGAGTCGCAGTGATGGAAGAATATATAAGGGTATGAAGCCTCATAGCTATTACCAGCTCCATATGCCCCATTATACCGATGAGTTCCTCAGGCGCATAGGTTTTTGATAAAACCCTGTAGGGCACATTCATTTTTTCCGCTGTCTTTATCATTACCTCTGTATCTGATTGATACATGGGTATAAAAACAGGCAGCAAATTGTACTTTTTATATATATATTCCAGAGAAGCCGCCAGCTGTACCTCAAGATCCCTGGACAACTTCCACTTTCTGATGTTTATTCCTATATAATTAGAATCAAGGGGCAATCCTTCTTTTTTAAAGATTGCGTCTATAGTCTCCTTACCCGCAGGCATAGCAGTGAGCACCGGATCTGCGGTGACCATTACCTTCGGTTTCTGCACACCCATGCTGTCCAGCAGCTTCAGCGAGTCCTCTTCCCTTAGTGTTATCAGGTCTACATTATCAATTACCTTTTTTACTCTTTTCATATTAGTCCCGGAACTTATAGGACCTATTCCATTGGCATAGAGCATGATTTTTTTATTATACAATAAGCCGATACGTATAATGGATAAATAATACAATAGGGATCTGGTGCTTGTCACATCCTGCAGCAGGCTGCCCCCGCCGCTCAGCAGCAAATCGCACCCGCCTATGGCCTGAGCTATGCTTTTAATATTTAGCCGGTTTACCGCATTTATCCCATATTCGGCACTTGTTTTGGCGGGATTGTTGGATAAGGCCGTTATCTGAATATCAGGGTCGATTTCTCGAAAATCCCGAACTATAGACTTTAAAATTGCTTCGTCACCGCTATTGCCAAATCCATAGTATCCTGAAATCACTACTTTCTTCATACAACGCTCTCCTATCTATTGCATTTCCTGCAAATTGGCACCTAAATTTCTTGCAGCAGATATGAAGGCTGCAAACATCCAAAAAAGTATTACAGATTTGGGCATATATAAGATATGCTCTGCAATACCATGAACCATTATTGATAAAAAGCCGCCTAAAAGCCCTACAGAAACGTAGCTGAAATATCTATCCTTGGTCTTTTTCGCAAACTTTATTGTTGATATAAAGATTGAAAGAACCACCCAGATGAAAGTCAACATGCCGAATATACCCATTTCAGCCATGATCTCAAGGTACATATTATGGCTATGCCATGCCCTGCTGCCCTTTATGCCGTATTCCAGAAAAGTATTCTTGAAAGCCCAATAGCCATAACCCACGCCTGTGATCCAGAAGTCTTTTATCATATTGATGGTGCCTTCCCATATATATGTCCTATAGGCATTTGAAGTATCCTGAACATTGCCTATGGTATTTATCCTCTGCAGGACTACATTGGGCAAAAGCGGTATAGCAGCTATGCCTCCTGCAATAAAAAGAGGTATAAATTTGGCCATCTTCAATAATACAAACAGCATGGCGGCAGAAACAAATCCAAGGTAACCGCCTCTGGAAAAGGTTAATACGAGGCATACGAACATAACACCGGCTATCAATCCCATGATTATTTTATTAAGCCATTTCCTGTATACAAATACCAATGTTATCGCAACAGGCAATATATGCTCCAGATATTCGGCAAAGACATTTGGATTGCCGAAGGTTCCCACTACCCTGGTCTCTAAATCAGGGTTCAGATTCACATCGACCCAGGCCTTGCTGGTAGTTCCAAGGGTAAAATACTGCATTATTCCATAGATGGACAATATAAATGCAGTAATAATAAAAATCTTCATAGCCTTATCAAAATCTTTTTTGGTTTTTAATGTGTTGACAATCACAAAATACAATGCCAGACTCACAAGGCTTACCACAAGATTTTGAGCGCTCAGCACGGGTTCAACGGATATGAGCGTGGTGATTATCTGAACCAGTGCAAAAGCCATCAAAGGCATTGCAACCGGGTCCTTAACAAAATCTTTCTCTTTGTTCACCGCAGTTTTGATGAAAAACGAAAATACCACCACTGCTGCAAATATCAGCGTGGCTTCGTTAGGTAAAAAAGGCAATGCTATAATTAAAGCATATAAGCCCCAAAGCGGACTATTGAGAGTTAAACCGGAGATTCCAATACCTCCCAACAGCTTTAAAGCAGTTTCCACACAAACACCTCCTAGTCCATACCTTCCCAGAATTCATACAGGCATCTCATAAAAATGCTGCCGGATACAATTCCTGCTATGCTTTCTTTAGCTTGAGCCCTTGCACCTGATGGCTTCATTCTTTTGATCAGGTTAATATATTTGCTCTCTGCAATCCCCTGCTCCAGACTGAATTTGCTGTTGAAAAAATCAGCCACAGCCAAAAACGACTGTGTGAAAAGCTTATAGGATAGCGAATTCCTTTGTGTCTCGATATTGAAAATTCCGCTCACCATCTGCCCAAAAACACTGTCACTCCATATATTTTTAAAGGAGTGCCTGATGCTTTTAGTAAATTTGCAAAAATAGCTATATCTATAGGCTTTCTCAAACCCATCACCAAGGTTCATAGCAAAAGATATTATTTTACTGTTATCATACATGCCATAATCCCCTTACTCATTAATAATCAAATCGTACACAAAGCCTCTTACTCCAAACTTTCTTCCCTTTACGGCTACGGGATAACCTACCCTTACCTCTTGATTTCCCATATATACTCCGGTTTTGCTTACTACGGCGTCACCTTCTATATATATCTTGACATCAAATCTATTTGGTATTTCTGCCTCAACCATCCTGCCATCGGCAGTATTGACCATCTTCGTTGCAGGCAGAGCTTCTTTCTTTACAATTTTACCATAGACAGTATTCTTGTCATAGTCCTTAGCAATTTCGCCTTCTTCAATAGCATTATAGGTCACATCCCTGACCTCCTGGATCATATACACCATAGTCACTTTTTCAGTGTTCACCGCAACGGTAGGATTTACTTTAAATACCTTATAAGCGCCAAATCCTATAAGAGCTATCAATACAATACTAATAAACAGATCGATGATATTTATCAATCCGAAAAGTCTTCCCCTTTTATCTATTATTTTCATCCGTATTCCTCTCTTTCTTGTTTTCAAGCATAATATCGTATATATTTATATGATTTAAAGCTAAATTCTTCAGAGAATAGTTCTTGTCAGCCTTCTTGTACAGAGCTTTTCCCATAGCCTTGCTCCTTGCCTCATCTTCAATCATAAGACTTAGCTTCCTGCTCAGCTCATTGCTGTCGCCGGCCTTAAACAAGTACCCGTTCTCTCCGTCTTCTATAAGCATGGGAATGCCTCCCACCGCTGATGATATCGTCGGCTTCTCCAGCCTGGCGCCTTCCAAAAGCGCATAGGGAAAGCTCTCGCTATAAGAAGTCAGAACATTGATATCAATAGCATTCAAAATATCATAGGGAGCATCTCCAAAGCCTATAAAATGAACATTGTCTTCTATGCCAAGCTGCTTGATAAGATCATCCAAGGCAGGCATCTCTGTGGATTCGCCTGTAATCAAAAAATGGATGTTCTTATTGGCGGCTAGTATATCGGCTGCGGCTTTAATAAATATTTCATGCCCTTTGACGGGATGAAGCCTGGCCAAAATACCAATAAGCTTTTTATCCTTTAAGCTTATTAAGCCTCTTTCTTCCAAAAACTTTTCCCGGCTTTTGTAACTTATATCTTCATCAAAATCCATCCCGTTATACACAGTGAAAATCTTATCCGCTGGAAAGCCTCTTCCTATCAGCATTTGCTTGAAGCTTTCAGATACAGCAATAAAATAATCAAATTTTTTGAGCGCAAATACGTTTAAGTTGGTATAAATTATATGCTTGTACAAATTTCCCTTGAAATCCAGCATAAAATCACTATGTATTGTTGTAACACAAGGGATTGGAAGCTTGTTTTTGATGAATCTGGTGATAAAATTAGCCCTAGCGCCGTGGGAATGAATCAAAGTAAAGCCTTCATCCTTTATCAGCTTTACCAAGGTATCTATGACCTTCAAATCATACCTGCGCTGCTGAGGAAGTACAATTATATCTATGCCCATATCTCTCGCTTCCTGGGCAAAAGGCCCTTCCATGAAGCATACTATCTTTACGGTCAGGTTCTTCTGCAGTTCTTTGACCAGAGTTAAAACATGAGTCTTTGCACCGCCTACATCCCCGCCGCTAATTAAGTGCAGCACCTTTTTCACTATCCTCTACCCTCCTAACCGGGTCAGCCCCCGCATTTTGAAACAAAGCAATCTCCTTCTTTATCTTTAAGCCTTTAAAATATGCCGGTATCATAAAATATATGCTGTACATCTGCCTGAAGGAGGATGAAATCCTGTTGTCCTTATTATATCTATTATAAGCAATTTCATAGGTTCTTAATTCGATTCTCTTGAACAGCTCAGCCCCTTCTTTTGATGAGGCTAAAATACCGTTAAGCCTGTTCATGGCAAATATGGATTCAAAGCTCATAGTCTGAGAGCTGTAGAAACTCATGGCATCTGATTTTGCCTTCAGGTATCCGTCGCAGTCAAAATAATGAGAAACTCCATAGACGCTTATCGGAGAGTTGATTTCATAGCAATAGGTATCGTATTCCTTATGGGTTTTCAGCATTTTCATCGAAGCAAGATATATACCGCTTACTGCGGTATGATCGCTATGTCCGTCTAAAAAGTATGGAACGAAAACTGCGTCAGGCTTATAATCATCTATGGTTTTTGCAACATCCTTTATCGCCTTTTCATCATCAGGCTTCAAGGACCCATCGGGACATCCAATAAATATCGGCTCTTCCATGCCCATATTCTCAGCCAGCCTCATTGCCTCCAATTTTCTCATTTCCTTCATAGCATCAGGAGTCAATTCATAGCTTACGCTCTGGGAGCCGTCTGTCATATATATACATTTTACAGTGCCTTTACTCTCTAAAGCTTTTTTTATCAAGCAGCCGCAGCCTAAAATTTCATCATCCTGATGCGGTGCAAGTATGAGAAGTTTTTTCCCTGCAATGTCTATCTCTTTGATCCCCTTGGCTCTTGACTTTACAAAATGCAAATACAAGCCTAACACCATATTGTTAATAATTTTTACAGGCTTTGCAAGCAGCTTCTTTAATATATCTTTCATATCTTAGATATCCACCCCCCGCAAAAATTTATATATAATCCGAATCTCCTATAGTAACATACCAGTTTTTATAGTCATAGATGAAATCCTTCATAGCCGCTGCCGTATCTCCGACAGGCAGAGCCGTCAGCACCGAAGGCGAACGAAGCTGCAGGAACGCCAGCTTTTTCAATATTTCCCCATAAAACCACTCTTTTATCATCCAGCAGGAAATAGCGCAGGCTCCGCTGTTCTTTAAGTATTTTTCGGCTTCACTGATCAGATCTGCTGCCGCATCCGTATGATCCTTAATACAGATCAAATCTGCAATATGGCCCAGAAGCTGCGTTTCACCGGCTTTATCCGGTTTATCCTCCAATGCTGCAACTATATAACCTATCAGTTCATCATTTTTATAAGCCGCAAAAGCCTTATACTCTTGAGGCCCGGCAATATACCTCCAGTTAAGGTATTGTGAGCTTCGCTCGATAGAAATAGGATAATCGTTCTTTACTTTATTCCATAAGGTATCAAAAACCTGGTCAAATGATTTAACTTCCCTGATATCATAATTCTTTGCCTTTCTAAAAATTATATTTCCAGCTTTGCCATAAAGGTCAAAAAGAGCTCCTCCAACAGCATTGACGATCTTGTTGCCGGAAAACATGCCCAAAGCCTTTCTTCCTTTTAGTATTTTTATATACTGGGGAATCTCACAAACCTTCTTTATATTGATTTTATTCAATGATGCCATATATGCAGCCTCATTGGGGAAATTAAATCTGAGCTGCATATCTTCCTTTCTCATATCATCAACAGCTGCCATAGCCATATTCTCAAATATGCCCATCTTTCTATGATCTTTATCTACCATTGCGTCAACCGACTGGCCTGCCTGAATGCTTTCCCCCAAAAAGCTCACTCTGAACCTCCAGATGCAAGAGAGCCCCAGGATTTTATCATCTTTGACAGCCAGCTTTATTATAGACTTGCCCTGGGGATTCTCTTCATTCTTCCATTTGAAATGCTTAAGGTCTATACCCTTTCCAAAAACCTCTTTGAATAATCCAGATACCCCTGGCCAACTGTTGTCCTCATAGTCCTTTATCGTGTAATCCGGGTTCAATAAATCTCACCTCTAACCTGACTCAATAGTTTATCTTTAATATTATAGCATATATGAAGATGTATAGACATAAAAAAAAGCCCGCAAAGGGGCAGAAACCATGAAATTAAATTTATCATTTTGTCATAAATAACACGCCCAGCGTGTTTGGCCCACAGTGAGACGAAATCGTACATCCTGCTCGTGTGACCAATATTTCCCGAAATCCCGCAATATTCTGTATAGTTTCCTTTACAAGCTCAATTCTTTCTTCAGATATGCCGGAATGGGTGATAAAAATTCTATCGAGTTTTATATTTGGATATTGTTCAAGTCTATCTATAGTGTATTGCTTAAGCACTTTATCCAGCGTACCGCGATACTTTTTCCCTACGCTCATCTTTCCGTCTGTATTATCCACTTCAATGCAGGGCTTTATATTCAATATATTTGCCCCCAAAGCCGCTAATGCCGAGCATCTTCCGCCTGCATGCAAAAATTCAAGGGTATCGATTATAAAGCTGGCGTGAACTTCAGCTTTTATGTCATTTATCTCCTGCACTATCTTGGGAGCTTCCATCCCTTGGGCTATGCGCTCAGCCGCCTCTATGACGAGCAATCCTGTGCCGGTCGAAAGGTTGCAGGAATCAATGGGATAAACATTGCCAAGCTCTTGAGCAGCTATGCAGCAGTTTTGATATGATGAAGAAAGCCCAGAGCCAAGGTTGAAATGAATAACCGAGTATCCTTCATCGGTCCATTTTTTGAAATAGTCTACAAATTCCCGAACATTGATTGCTGCAGTTTTGGGTATTATATGATAGCGGCTATAAGCATTATAGATATCGTCTGCAGTTATGTCCATACCATCCTTATATTGATCATTGCCTAATATGACATGCAAAGGATGTATATTTACCTGATAACGCTCCTTCAGCATATCATCAAGATCACAGGTGCTGTCTGCACTCAATACGATTTTGCCCACCATCTTCACCTCAAAATTTATAGTATCGATTATACAAAAAGACTCATTATAATACTTATATATTTCAATCGTATGAATTTATGCTTTTTTACCTGCAGGAGAATTAATCCATACTTTTTCCGAGGTTACTTCCCATCTATCAGCAGCATCCTTGCATTTAGCGGTCAAAAGATCAACATCCTCAGGGCTTGCCATATCGGTCGAATGAGCACCGGAACGTTTGACCATGCCTGCCAAAGCCCCTTGATTGTCCAACAACGGACATGGGCGAAGATGGTTCTTGTTGAAGGGCTGGCCTTTTCGGTACTCCACGAACAGTGGGGATTTGAGAGCCTCCATCAGAGAAACTTCCTTTATATTCACATTGGAATAATGTATAAATGCGCAGGGTTCCACATCACCGTTTGCATTTATGTGCAGATAATTACGGCCTCCGGCAATGCAGCCTTCAACATATTCTCCGTCGTTCCAGAAATCCAATAAAAATATTGGTTTTTCATTTCTGAAGCGGCGCACCTGATGATACATGTACTCTCTTTGTTCATCTGTAGCCATAAGGTCAATGGGAGCACCATTGCCGATGGGCATATAGGTGAAATACCAGCAGAATTTTGCACCGTTTTTTATCATCGCATCGATATACTCGTCGCTTCCCACCTCATTTACATTCTTTGATGTATAGCAGGAGGAGATGCCGAAGGGGAGCTTGCGCTCTTTCAGTGTTTCCATGGCTTTTATAACTTGATTGTAGGTTCCTTTCCCGCGACGGCTGTCGGTAGCTTCTTCAAAACCTTCGATGCTGATGGCGGGAACAAAGTTATGCACCCTCTTCATTTCGTCTGCAAAATCCTCATCTATGAGGGTGCCGTTTGTAAATGCAAGAAAGACACATTCATTATGCTTTTCACACAATGTGATTATATCCTTTTTGCGAACCAGAGGCTCGCCCCCTGAGTAGATATACATATATATGCCAAGGTCCTTACCTTGCTCAATAATTCTATTCAGCGTCTCAAGACTCATATTCAGCTTATCGCCATATTCTGCCGCCCAGCAGCCGGTGCACCTCAGATTGCAGGCTGAAGTGGGATCCATGAGTATTGCCCACGGGACATTGCAATCTTCTTTTTGGGCTATGTCAAGTTGCTTCTTCCTTCCGAGAATGGCGGCGTTAACCAAGAAGTTTTTCATAAACATGCATCTTGTCTCTTCATCCAAATCCGTATAAATGCTTTTAAGATATACATTCCAATTATTGTCGGGATCTGCTATGATCTCTCTGACAGCCCTGTAAGCGCCTGAGTATAAGCCTGCCTTGTCGAAACGCTCCAGCCAATCAAGCACCTTCGGAATGTTGTTTTCATAATCGGAATCCATATAGGCAAGCACTTTGTTCAAACCGTAAGATTCAACCTTTTCCTTTAGAGTTTTCATTGTTTACGACCTCCATATTTATTTACTTAACCCATTATCCATTCTGATACATCCCAGTTATATAAAGTTCAAGCAATATCCTGTCTAAAATAATATATTACAATTAGGCAGTTATAATGACATGTTGAAGCATACTCAGCCGCAACAATTTCTCACAGCTTTACAACTAGCTTAGCATGTTGTAAGATTATAATTAACCAATAGTCCTGTCTAAGTGTCCAAATTTTACACAATAAATCAATAATGTTGGGTTTTTAGACAAATTTAACGAATTGTCCATATATGGAGTGATGATAAATGGCAAAGCCTGAACTTACCAAATTATTAATAGCGCAAACACTGAAGGAGCTCATGATACGTACTCCTCTCGATAAGATAAGCGTTCGAGATATTGTAGAAGCATGCGGCATTAATCGAAAAACATTTTACTATCACTTTCATGATAAGCAAGCGCTGATCTGTTGGATTTTTGACAGTGAATTCGCAAGCCTGACTGATTTGAATAAGGACAATACGGTTATAGATGATCTGGTTGAACATCTTTATCAAAATAAGGATTTTTATATTGCCGCTCTTACATCAGATGTGCAGAACAATCTAAGAGAGCATCTGTTCAAGATTGCCTATGATATAATAATGATGAAAATATCATCGATCATCGGAGCACGTAAGATGGCATCCGGCGATATGCATATGATTGCAAGTTATTTTACCAACGCTACTATCGGATGCATCACTCAATGGGCAAAAGAAGGTATGAAAACACCTCCTGATGAATATGATTTTCTTTTTTATCCTATGACTGAGGAATGCCTTGAATTTGTCATTGAAAAATATTTTAAGAAATGATTACGCTTTATACGTTTATGCTTACAAATTTAAAGTTGTTTACATCAAAAAGGCCTAAATCCGTCAGCTTTATCTCAGGTATTACAGGCAATGCCAAAAAAGACAATGTCATGGATGGATCATAATCCTTATTGACTCCCATTTTATAAGCCGTCTCGATAAGATCTGCTAAAATGCTCTGCACTTTCTCTATAGGGCTGTCGCTCATCAGGCCTGCTATGGGCAAGCTCAGATATTTGATTATTTCTCCTCCGGAAGCAATGGCGACACCGCCGCCAATCTCTTCAAGCTTTTCTACGGCTCTTTTCATATCCCTGTCGTTGTCGCCGATCACTACTATATTATGAGAGTCATGAGCGACAGAAGAAGCTATGGCACCATCCTTAAGCCCTAATCCCAAAACAAGCCCCAAGCCTATGTTGCCGGTAGCATTGTGTCTTTCAATAACGGCAATCTTGAGCAGTTCTTCTCCGTCTTTGGAATAATATTTGCCATCAGTTTTTACTACCTTACTGATCAATGTTTTTGTTACTAAAGAGTTCGGAACCAAGCCGATTATTCTCAATTGTCCGTGATCATTCTTGATCTGGAAGCTATCTTCCTCCAACTCTTTAATATTTACTGAATTGCGCATCTTTGAGTCGTTTATAGAAAATATATCGAATAGAGCCTCATTATTTTCAGCTATCAGCTTACCGTTTTTATAGACTTGGTATATATCTATGCTTTTTAAGTCATTTAGAATCAGCAGATCTGCTTTATATCCCGGAGCTATGCCTCCTACTCTATGCAAATTATAGCAACGGGCAACATTGATGGTAGCCATTTGAACAGCTGTAACAGGATCAACACCATTTTTTATTGCCAATCTCACATTGTTGTCGATATGTCCCTGCTTCAAAATATCTTCCGGATGGCGGTCATCAGTGCAGAACATGCACCTGCTTATACTGCTGTTATTCAGAGCGGGAAGCAAGTCTACCAAATTTTTTGCCGCTGAACCTTCCCTAAGCATTATATGCATTCCCAGCCTTAACCTCTCTACTGCTTCTTCCGGGGTCGTGCATTCATGCTCTGTTCTTACGCCAGAAGCTGCATAGGCATTTATTGCCCTGCCGCTTAAGCCGGGTCCGTGGCCGTCAACAAACTTGCCGGAATTCTGACATAGAACTATTTTATTTATAATCGTTTTTTCGCAGTTTATAACATTTTCAAAATCCATAAGCTCCCCTAAGCCCAATACTCTGGGATGATTTATAAGCTCCAGCAGGTCCTCGGCTTTAAGTATGCTGCCTGAATTTTCAAAGGGTGTGGCAGGCACACATGACGGCAGCATTATATACACATCGATGGGCAGGTTTTCGGTGCCCTCCAGCATATATTTTATTCCTGCTATTCCCTTGACATTTGCAATTTCATGAGGGTCGGCTATTATTCCTGTGGTGCCCCTTACGGTAACTGCCCTTGCAAATTCTCCCGGGGTGACCATAGTGGATTCTATATGCATATGTGAATCTATAAAGCCCGGGCATAGAAATTTGCCCTCCATGTCATATTCCTCCGCCCCTTCATACTCACCTATGCCTGCAATATATCCATCATGTACTGCTACATCAGCCTTTATTATTTCTCCTGTAAACACATTTACTATATTGATATTTTTAAATACGATCTGAGCCTTGGCTCTTCCGGCTGCTACATCTATCAGCGCAGTTATTATCTCTCTCATCAAAGCCTGCCTCCCTTCAATTTTTCTTAAAATTTTGTACTGATTCTTGAATTTTCTTTACGATATATTCCGGACTTGCAGGAAGCTTTGTGATCCTTATGCCCGCCGCATCATATACGGCATTTAGTATTGCAGGCATTGCAGCAAGCATGACAGGCTCGCCGATGCCTTTGGCGCCGTAGGGTCCGGTTGATTCGACCTCTTCCACAATAATACTGCTGATATCTGGCATATCCATAGAGGTGGGGATGATATATTTTGAAAAATTATTGTTTTTAATGATGCCGCAGCTTAGGTTCAAATCCTCATAAAGTGCCCAGCCCATACCCATGGCAAAACCTCCTTCTATTTGCCCTTCGATCAGCAGAGGATTGATGGCTTTACCCACATCTTGCACACAATAAGCCTTGAGCACTTCCACCCTCCCGGTTTCGGTATCGACCTCCACCTCAGCCCCATAGCAGGAAAATGTATAAGGCCAGTAAGGATCGCCCAGGCCATTTTCTTCATTCATGGCATATGTACGGGCGGTAAAGGAATCTCTGGCTTTCATAGCTATCCCCTCTGCGTTGGCAGCCTCATATATATCTTTTAGATTCAGTTTTTTAACCGGCATTCCCTTTAAGCTTATATATCGCTCTTCAATCCCCTTGACCATTTTCTTCAGCCTCATACATGCCAGCCGTACACCATTGCCTGTATTATAAGTCTGCCGGCTTGCCGCTGCTGTTCCGGCGTCCGGGGTGCAGCAAGTATCTTCGCTGATGAGGACTATGCTTTCCAATCCGACTCCCATCGCCTCCGCTGCAATTTGAGCCAATACGGTTTTGGCACCCTGGCCTACTTCTGTAGCTCCGGTGTATACCAGTATCCTCCCTTGCTCATCCACTTCTGCTTCGCAGATAGAAACATCAGGAAACCCATTGCCATAGCCGGTTCCATAAAATGTTGCGCCTATGCCCTTGCCTCTTTTTTTCATGTTCTCACCCCCGAAGATACGTTGTAGCCTATTTTCTCTGCCGCTTTTTTTATCATCGTCTCCAATGGTACCGACTCCTCCAATATTTGGCCGGTAGCTGTTCTGCTTCCTAGCTTGAAGCAGTTTCTTAGTCTCAAATCCACAGGGCTTATGTTTATTCTTCTTGCTATTTCGTCTATCTGCTGTTCATAAGCCATAGCTACCTGAGCAGCGCCAAATCCCCTCATGGCTCCTGTGAATGGATTATTCGTATATACTGCATAGCAATCAATCTTCACATTGGGTACCATGTAGGGGCCGGTTGCATGGACTCCGGCCTTTCTCAATACATTTATAGACCAGGATGCATGGGCGCCCGAATCTCCGATTATTTCGGCCTCCATTGCCATTAAGGTTCCGTCCTTTTTTGCTCCTGTTCTATAATGCATGTAAAAGGGATGTCTCTTGGAATGAGCAATAAAAGATTCCTCTCTTGAGTATATTGTTTTTACAGGCCTTTTAAGCCTGTATGCAGCAAGAGCCAAATGAATCTGCATCGTAATATCCTCCCTGCCTCCGAAGGCTCCTCCCACTGCTGATGTCATCACCCTTATTTTTTCCTGAGGAAGGTTCAGCACCTGAGCAATCTCATCCCTGTCATAATGGGGATATTGAGTTGCAACGATAAGGCTGAGGCTGTCATTTTCATCGATATATGCTACGCCTGCCTCCGGCTGCAGGAAACCATGCTCTGCCATTGAAGATTCATAATTATTTTCTATTATTATATCAGAATTTTTGAAGCCTCGTTCTATATCTCCATTTCTTAATTTAAAATGAAATATCAGATTTTCTTTATCGTCATGGACTCTTGGCGCATCATCCTTCATGGCTTCCACCGGGTCAAATACGGCAGGCAGCTCTTTATATTCTATATTTACCGATTTTGCAGCTTCTTTGGCTGCTTCATAGCTTTCAGCCACTATAAAAGCTATGGGCTCGCCGATCCTTCTCACTCTTTTTGAACAGAATACTTCATGGTCTTTGATAATAACGCCATGATGGTTATTGCCCGATACATCCTCAGCAGTAAAAACATATAGCACCTCCGGATGCTTTTGGGCTTCGCTTTTATCCACCTTGATCTCTCCACAGGGAATGGAAGATCTTAATGTATATCCATAGGCCATGTTATCCATATAGACATCACCGGGATACAGCGCTCTGCCCATAACCTTTTCTCTTGCATCTATCCTTATCTCGCTTCTTCCTACAGTCTTAAGGGTTTCCATCATCATATCCCGCCTCCTTCATCTTCTCCGAGGCTCTTATTATCGCTTTCTCAATCTTCTTATATCCGGTGCATCTGCACAGGTTTCCTGATATAGCCCGTCTGATATCTTCTTTGCCCGGTTTATTATTTTTATCCAATAAAGCCTTTGCCGACAGTACCATACCCGGTATGCAATAGCCGCATTGCACTGCTCCCTCTTCAATGAAGGCCTCCTGTATGGGGTGTAAATTCTGCTCATCTCCTAAGCCTTCTATAGTAGTTACAGCAGCTCCCTGGACCTGACCAAGAAGGATAAGGCAAGAGTTTGCCGTTCTGCCGTCGATTATGACTGTACAGGCGCCGCATTCTCCCTGGCTGCATCCTTCCTTAGTGCCGACCAGCTTTAGCTCATTTCTCAAAAAATCTATCAATCTCGTGCTCAGATCAGCCTCCATGAATATATCTTGGCCGTTTAGTGTAAAGCTTATTTTTCCCCTCATAAACCCATACCCCCTACTGCAACAACCCATTTTTAGAAGTTTCCAAATACTTACTGCCTTAACTGATAACGATTGCCAAAGCTTCAAGACTAAGACTTTGTAAGCTTGCATAGGGTTGCGTCAAAACTAACAAACTCTAAGTCTCTTCACAACGCACTCTTTTATCAGTTAGGGCAACTAAGGTTAGATTAACGTTTTTACAGTAAAATCAATTCCCCGGCGGCCATGAAGCAGGCTTCCCTGAAAACAGCCTTTACTGCAACTCTTTTATAAGGCATAGAAGCTCTTGATTTAAGCCTTTCCGCCACTTCCCGAGACAGAACTTCTGCTGCTCCTTCTATGCTTTGCTCATCAAATACGGCATCCTTAAGAAATTTCTCTGTCTTTTCCTCTTTTGTTGCTTTTATTCCCAGGCTGCCTGTATATATGCATATGTCTTCAATCCTATTGCCGGCTAATAATACTTTTACTGCGCAGGATATGCTGGATATGGTTAAGGCATTTCTCCTGCCCAGCTTAGAAAATCCACAGCCCTCATTTTCTCTTAAAATGTTAAAATCTATTGACTTCAATATTTCTCCCTCATTCAGCTCAGCTTTGCCTTTATCGTTTATAAAGCCTCTTAGAGGCGCTTGCCTTGCGCCCCTTTGGCTGATGATTATGCATTCAGCATCCAGGGCCATAAATAAAGGTATGCTATCTGCTGCCGGTGCAGCATTGCAAATGTTTCCCCCTATGGTTGCCCGATTTTGTATTTGAACGGCCCCCATCTTCATAGCCATATTTACAAGAAAAGGCAATCGTTCTTTTATATACCGATTTTCAATTATATCTGTGAAGGTTACGGCAGAGCCTATGCTTATCTTATTTTTCTCAATCTCTATTTCCTTGAGCTCGGGCAGGCCGCTTATATCGACCAAAAGTTCCGGTTTTTCCTCTTGATTTCTAAGTTGTATGATTAAATCCGTACCGCCTGCAATGATTTTGCTTCCCTCATAAGATGCCAATGCTATGGCTTCATTCAATGTGCCGGGTTTATATAGCTTGATATCCATATATATTCCCCCATCATCCTTAAAGACTGTCTCTGATTATTCTGCTTTTGCTTATCTGTCTGCTGATAAGCTTATTGCAATTATTCTTTATTTCCTCTTCATTTAAGGTCTTAAGCATCCTATCTTCCATCAGTATCTTTCCATCCACTATAGTTGTAATTACGTCTGAAGCCTTGGCAGAATAGACTATCTGTGATATCAAGTTGACTTCCACAGATGGTGCGGTATGAATATTATCTAAATCTAATATTGCTAAATCGGCTTTCTTTCCAATTTCCAGGCTGCCAATCTCATCTTCCAAACCTATTGCTTTGGCTCCGCCCAAGGTAGCAAGCTCAAAAACGGCCTCTGCAGGCATGACGGTAGGGTCTAACAGCCTTACCTTTTGAATCAAAGCTGCTGTTCTCATTTCATTAAACATGTCCATATTATTGTTGCAGGGTGCTCCGTCAGCTCCAATAGACACATTGATGCCCATTTTCATCATTTCCGGTATTTTCGCAATGCCGGATGCCAATTTCAAATTGGAATTTGGGCAGTGGGCAACCTTGGTCCCCGTTTCCGCAAGGGTTTTCATCTCATCATCATCCAGCCATATGCAATGGGCAATAATGAGATTTGGCCCTGTAAGCCCTATCTTCTTTAGATATGAAATATTCCTCATCCCCCTGTCCTTTATGACGAATCCGATTTCCCCCAGATTTTCAGAGGCATGAGTATGTATCATGGCATTGTTTTCCCCGGCTAAATCCCTGACGCGCATCAGCAGTTCCTCGGTGCAAGAGACTACAAATCTTGGGGCAAAGGCATATCTGATTCTGCCATTATCCTTCATATGCCATTTATTTAACAGATAGAGGCTTTCCTTAACAGAATCCTCTGTTCTTTCCATCATGGTTGAAGGCACATCTGCACCATAATCCATCATGCATTTTCCTGTTATCGCCCTGATGCCGGATTCATATATGGCATCTATTGCGCTGTCCGTGTGATGTACGGATTCCATATCTACTATGGTTGTCGTTGCCCCTTTGATGAGTTCTGATATGCCAAGCTTTGCGGAATAATAGTTGGATTCACTGTCATGGGCACCTTCTAATGGCCATATCCTCTTTTTCAGCCAATCCATTAGCTCCAGATCATCACCCTGTCCCCTGAAAAGTGCCTGCGTAAGATGCACATGAGATTGTATAAGGCCCGGAATTATGACTTTGCCATGGGTATTTATCTCTCTATCTGCTTTAATATCTGAATCATGCCCTATAAACTGTATTCTGCCGTCCGCTATTAATATATCGCCCTCAAGAATGTCTCTCTTCGGGTTCATAGTTACAATAATGCCATCTTTGATCAGCAAGGTGTCCATAACTTTCGTCTCCCCTTTCATTGTTTCAATAAGAGGCTGTTGCATAACGCGTTCAACCTATCAGTCTGAAAGAGTAAAGCGACTAAAGAATCTTAAATTAGATCCTTCGAGCATAGCCCTCAGGATGACAAGGCCGCCGGACTTTCATATTAATGTAAAAGTTGGAATTTTGCAACAGCCTCCCGGCCTGACTATACTATAAACTTAAAAACAAAAATCAGTGATAATACATACATCACTATTGATACTTCTTTTGCTTTTCCCGTTAATGTTTTAAGTAAAGTATATGACAGCATTCCAAAAACAATGCCTTCAGCAATGCTATAGGATATAGGCATCATGATGATCGTTAAAAACGCAGGTATTGCTTCAGTATAGTCCTTCAGATTGATCTTCAAAATCGGCTCCATCATAAACAGTCCTACCAAAATCAACGCGGGAGCGGTAGCTGCCCCGGGTATTATCAAGAATATGGGGGAGAACAACAGAGCCAGCAAGAATAAAACTCCTGTGGTTAAAGCTGTCAGCCCTGTCCTTCCCCCCTCAGCAACCCCCGATGCGCTTTCCACATAGGTAGTTACCGTACTGGTCCCAAACAGCGAACCCATAACGGTTCCAATGGCATCCGTAAGAAGTACATTGCTGGCCTTAGGAAGCTTACCATCCTTGTCCAGCATATCTGCCTTGGAAGCAACTCCTATGACTGTTCCCACAGTATCGAAGACATCTACAAACAGAAAAGTAAACATGATGATCAAAAAATCAATGCTGAATATAGTTGACCAATCTGTTTTTAATACTGCAAGGAATGTAGGAGCCATGGACAAAGGAGCTTGAATAATGCTTTCCGGCAGCTTGGACACACCCATAATTATTCCTATAGCCGTTGATATCAATATACCTATGAATAAGGCTCCCTTCACTCTTTTATGCAACAATACTCCGGTTATTATTAAACCCAGTACGGCAAGTATGGCAGACGGGCTTTTCATGTCTCCAAGCTCTACTATCGCCCCTCCTGCTTTAACGATCCCCGCATTTGCAAAACCTATGAAAGCAATGAAAAGCCCAATGCCTGCACTGACCGCATATTTCAAGTTCATAGGTATCGAATCAATAATTGCTTCTCTCACCTTAAAGAAAGACATTATTATGAATATTATTCCTTCCACAAATACCGCAGTTAAAGCTAATTGCCAGCTATAGCCCATGCCAATTACCACTCCATACGCAAAGAAAGCGTTAAGCCCCATACCCGGCGCCAGGGCGAAGGGATAATTTGCCAAAAAGGCCATCAGGATCGTTGTGAGTCCGGATGCAAGGCAGGTGGCGGTCAATACAGCGCCAAAATCCATACCTGCTTCTTTTAATGTCAAAGGATTTACAATGATGATATAAGCCATAGTCATAAATGTGGTTAACCCTGCTATGATTTCAGTTCTAACAGTAGTCTTATGCTCGTTTAATTTAAACAGCTTTTCCAACATACCTGAGTTAGGATTTTTGTTTGCTCTTGTCTGCAAATCCACGTTATTCCCTCCTTTTATTGATCTGTTTTGAAAAAAGTTATAATTATACCTCCTTTCGCTTTTGCCTTTGTCCTGCATCGGATAACTAAATTACAGGCGGCAATATTTCAAAGCTGTTGACATCTATTAGACCTTTGTCGGTGATCTTCCACTTAGGGCTTGTAGTCAAAGCTAAAAATGACAGGTGCATAAAAGGCGCATGAACCTTGCATCCAAGCCTATCCTTTATCACACTGTTGAGCTCCCGCATCTTGCTGCTGAGCTCATAGGCGGTCAGTTCATCGGTGATCAAGCCCCCGACAGGCAGAGACAATTCATTTAATACTGTCCCGCTTTTTGCTATGGCTATACCGCCCTTTATTTCTATGACTCTGTTGATCGCCAGTGCCATATCCTTTGTGTTCGTGCCTATTGCTATGATATTATGTGCATCATGGGCAATGCTCTCAGCAAAAGCACCCTCCTTGAGGCCAAAGCCGGTTACAAAAGCTTTACCGATGCCGCCTGTTTTACCATATCTCTCTACACAGGCAATGTATAGAATATCATTGTTTATATCGCATTGGACTTTTTCATCAGATACCCTCAAATCTACGAGCTTTGCATCAGTAAGATTTTGATCGGGTATGAGAACTATGCATCTGGCCTCAGCCTTATTGCCGTCTTTATATATCTCCAATTTTTCTTTGGAAACAGTACTGCACTTAACCGAGTTCTTAACACTATCAGGATATCTATATAGCGGCAGCTTTATCAGCAATTCTCCGCCGTTGGAGATGAGCTTCCCGTTTATAAATACTGCCGCTATCTTCATCTGAGTCAAATCTTCGATTACGGCGATATCTGCAAGCTTCCCCGGCGCCAATACCCCAATATCATTGAAGCCAAAATAGGCGGCGGGATTGATCGTGGCCATCTGTATCGATTCTTCGGGTCTCACCCCTTGGGCTATGGTCCTCCTTATTATTTCATTCATATGACCTTGCCCCGCCAAATCATCGGACAGCATATCATCAGTGGCTAAGATAAGCCTTCGTGAATCCAAGCCTTCCTCAGTCAACGCCTTAATGCATTCAGCCATATTCCTCTGAGTTGAGCCCTCTCTCATAAAAACATATATGCCGTATCTCAATTTTTCAATGCATTCTTCTTTAGTGGTAGTCTCATGGCATGAGCATCGCCCTCCGCAGCTGATTATATGAGCGGCGAGCTCTTCACCAAAAAGCTCCGGTGCATTTCCGTCAACGATTTTACCCAATGATGCCGCATAGGCAGTTGATGCGACCAAATCATCTATGGCCTCCGGCGTATGCTTATATACATTTTTAACATTGCTGAATCCTTGAAGCTCTCCGATTCCTGCTATATTTTTATAGCAGAGCAGATCTTCCATATCCTTTGAATTGATATCAGCCCCCGCTGTTTCAAGAGTGGGACTATCCGGAGCCATAGCCGGAACCACAAGCTTTATCCTGTTTGGCATCGCATCAGCTTCCTCAGCCATAGCTTTTATGCCTATAGGGCCTAATGCATTGCCTATTTCATGAGGATCCGCAACAATCGTGGTAGTACCCGACGGAATTGACAGCTTTGAAAACTCAGTAATTGTAAGCATGCTGCTTTCAAAATGCATATGTGAATCTATAAAGCCCGGAGATATATATTTCCCCCGCACATCAATAACCTTTGTCCTGCTCCCGATAAGCTTGGATGCATCTCCAACCATCATTATGTATTTACCTTTTATTGCTACATCTCCGGGATAGATCTCTCGTGTGGCCACATTTACTATATTGCCTCCGTAAAGCACGATATCAGCAAATCCGTCCTCACCCAATAGATGATCGATAAGCTTTCTATGATCTACTGCCATTTTTATATGATCGGTTTTCACATGCTCAACCCCTTATTCGTTAAGGTCTATCTTATCAACTATTCCAACTATTGCTGCATCTACAGGAATTCCTGATTTTTTTACAGCATAAGGTGCTACGCTGCCTGTAACATAAATGACTACTTCACCCACTCCGGCGCCAACAGTATCTACTGCAATAAGAGGGTTATCCCTATCCTGCCCCACAAAATCCATGGGCTGGGTTATCAAGAGCTTGGAGCCTACAAGGCCTTCGTCCTTTCTGGTAGCGATAACCGTGCCTATTACCCTTCCTATAAGCATTCTATATTCCTCCAAAACTTCTATTTGACATGCATTTGCATCCTTATTACTTCACGATCAGGGTTATTTTTCTTTGCTTCAGCCTATCCTTTGCCAGTGGAGTTATGATATCTCCCTTTGAAAGGATAAGCTCCTGACCGTCTTTCAACCCGTTTATATCGCTTTCAGTGATAACCCTTTTGCTGCTCTCAGCTTCGACCAATATCGACGCTTTCTTGGCGTGCATAAGATTTTGAAGAACCTCATAAGTAAATTTTCGTTTGTCTGCCACGGAGTAGACCTCCAATCACAACAATCATGTATCTACTTATTTTCTTTCAGCATTACCCTTTCAACCTCTGCATGAGGCCTGGGTATTACGTGTACTGAGAAAAGTTCTCCCACCGCTCTGGCGGCCTCGGCGCCTACATCCGTTGCAGCCTTTACTGCGCCCACATCCCCCCGCACCATAACGGTGACCAAACCGAAGCCTATCCTCTCGTAGCCTACTATGGTTACATTGGCCGCCTTTACCATTGCATCAGCGGCTTCTATTGCCCCTACCAAGCCCTTTGTTTCTATCAATCCCAATGCTTCTCCGCTCATTTACTTTTCCTCCTCAATTTTATTATCCAATAATATCTGATTGTATTTCTCTTCGAATTCCATAAAGATTCGTTCCAATTCCTCATGGGGCCTCGGTATTACATGAACGGCAACGACCTTTCCCACTTTTCCTGCCGCAATCTCACCTGCCTCCACAGATGACTGAACTGCGGCTACCTGACCTGCTATTTCAATAGTGATGCTTATCGCTTTATCTACCCCGATGACCTTTTCACAGCCGACAAGTCTTACATCCGCATTTTTGCAGGCCGCATCAAGGGCGGCTAAAGCAGTTGTCATCCCTACCACTTCTATAAGGCCAAAAGCACCTACGGCCATCATCAACCCTCCCTGCGCAGCTTGCCTACAGAAGCCAGACTCACTAAATTCTTACACGCTTTATTCATTTGATTTTTCTCTTCAGCAGGCCCATCTCTTTGATAATCTTTCTGCAGCTCTTCTAAAGTAATAAGCTTTATCCCTTTGCCGGCAATATGATCATGCTTCGCTAATATCTCCTTCAGCAGCTTTTCCTGCTCTTCTCTGAGATTTGCGGCACCAGTATTCTTGTCTTGCACCTGTTCATTGATTGACGGTCTGTTCAAAGTGTTATTCAGCATGACTCTCATCAAAGGATTCGGCATAACGCATCCCTCCTATATCATATCTATCAGAGAAATGAATTTTATTACATCCTCATGAGGCCTTGGCAATACATTGAAGGCTATCAATTCACCTATATTGCCGATGGAGTTCTTCCCTGCCTCCACTGCTGATTTTACCGCAGCCACATCGCCTTCTACCATGGCAATGACAAAGCCTGAGCCTACAACATAAAACTTTGATATGTTTACATCAGCGGTCTTTACCATGGAATCCGAAGCTTGTATGGCTGCTGTCATTCCCCTTGTTTCTATCATGCCAAGGGCTTCTCTCCCCATTTATATCCCTCCAGAAATATTACCGGAAGTAATCCGAAATATTTATTCTTTCCCAGCCGGGTATGCTTGTTCTCTCAAATTTGCCTTCCAGCCCTCCGAAAGGCGCTGTGGCATCAATGCCCATTTTGGCTGTGATGCCTCTAAGCTCATGGGTCGGTTCCAATCCCGAGCCTCTTGCTCCCGGAATAATGATCACATCTTTGTCTGCCTGAACCCTGGTCGCAATAGCCCACTCTACATCAGCAGGATCAAAAATATCCACATCCTCATCGACTACAACCACATGCTTTACATCCTTATTGCTTGCCAGGGCAGCAATGATAGCGCTTTTGCCATCTCCCTCAGAGGTCTTGCGTATCGAGACTATCGCATGAAACCTGCATCCTCCGATCGTCGGCAAATGGACAGCTTTAACTGTGGGTATGATGTTCTTTACCTGTTGATAAAGATGCATTTCTCTCATCAGCCCATTTGGCAGAACATGCTCTGAGCTCGAAGGAAAATTTATTTGAAATATAGGGTTGCTGCGGTGGCATACAGCCGTTATTTCCATAATAGGCTGGGGTGTCCCGCCGCCGTAGTACCCTGCCATTTCACCAAAGGGCCCTTCCTTTTCACGGATCTTGGGCGGCATAAACCCTTCGATCACGATCTCCGCATATGCGGGCACCAGCAAATCTGCTGTTTCACACTTTACAAGCTTCAGCGGCTCTCCTCTCAAGGCGCTGTCGACCTCATATTTGTCCAGTCCATATATCTGAGAGTTGACCTGAGATGAAACCATAAATATCGGATCATAGCCGAGTATGACCGCAATTTCCATAGGCTCATCTTCTTTTTCCATATCAAAGTATTGGTCCAGAAGCATAGGAGACTCTATGAGCACGCTCATCCGGTTTCCTCCCAAAACTTGCAGCCTTCTCACTGAGGTATGGCTTTTGCCGGTTTTTCTATCCTTTACTACAACTATGCCTGCTGTAATAAAAGGATTGGAATCCTTTTCATGAAAGGTAGGGACCGGAAACAGTCTTTTAATGTCTATGTTCCTTCTGATTATGTTTTCTTTTACAGGCCCGCTGCTGACAACCTCATAGGGCATCGGATTTGCAACAGCCTCCATCAGAGAAAAAACAATCCCTTCATTGCTTGTATTCAGCAATTCTGCATACCTGGATCTTTCGCCGCAGATACCCGCCACTGCGGTTATATCGCAGCCCTTGATTTTTTTAAACAATACGGGTTTGATGCCGTTCAGCTTCTTTATCACTGCACCTAATTCAAATTTTGGGTCTACTTCCTTCTCGCATATCATGAGCTGTTTTTTTTCTTCTAATATTTTCAGGTAATCCCTCATCGACTGCCTAATCACGCTATCTCTCACCAACCTTCCCATTCTCCCCCCATCTCTCGCTGAGATCATGATCTATATCAAAGGCATCCAGAATCTTTCCCGTCATTATGGCTACCATATCTGAAATGCTTTGAGGGTGAGTGTAAAATCCAGGTGCAGCCGGCATGATGACTGCACCTGCCCTGGATAATTCAAGCATATTTTTCAGATGGATGGTGCTCAGCGGAGTTTCCCGCGGCACCACCACCAGCTTCCGCCTCTCCTTCAAAACCACATCGGCACTGCGGCTGAGCAAATTGTCGGAATATCCATTAGCTACGGAAGCCAATGTCTTCATCGAGCATGGTATGATCACCATGCCTCCAGTTTTAAATGTACCGCTGGCAATGGGAGCATATAGATCATCATAGGAGTAAATCTCTTTGGCAAACTCCATTAAATCATTCTTATCCAGTCCGCATTCATATTTGACCACATCTTCTCCCATCTTCGTCATCACCAGATGTATCTCTATTCCAAGGAGCTTTAAGGTCTGCAAGAGCCCCAGCGCATAGATTGCACCGCTGCCTCCGCTGATGCCTATAATAAGCCTCATTTAAATTCCTCCAAACATATCAGGAGCAGCAGCGGCCCTTTTCTTTATTATCGGGCTGCCCCGCGTCCTTCCATGGATCTTCCCCTTCTTCCCATGCCTTGATATATTCATCGACAGTCATCACCTTGGCAAAGATGGTCATGTCTCTAAGCCCGGCTCTGTGCATTTCTTCGTCCTTTGATGCGCAGCAGTCCGATATGGCAATCACCTTGTACGCCCTATAGGAAGCATCCGAAGCAGTACTTCTTACGCAAACATTGGTCCATACCCCTGTTACTACAACCGTATCTATATTCTCTTCCCTGAGATATAGATCCAAATCCGTATACATAAAACCGCTGTGCCTTCTCTTGGGAATTACATATTCATCTCCAACCGGCTTAAGCTCATCGATTATCCGGGAGCCCCAGGTTCCGGCGACGGCATGGACAGGCCTTACTCTAAAATCCGCATCATGCTTCCTATGAGCCTCCTGGATATGGACGATATGGATATCTTCCGGCCTTGTTCTTCCATAATCCATCAACTTGCGCAATGCGGGGACAATCTTTTCTCCATCGGGACATCTTAAGGCTGCATTTTCCCCAATAAAGTCATTCAACATATCGATGACAAGAATGCAATGCTTTCCCATAAAAGCCCTCCTCTATTTATATTTATTTAAACAACTCATTTCAGCAGTTTGTTATCCTGTTGTCCTGACTGATAACGATTGCAGAGCTCCGGAGCTAAGACTTTGTAAGCTTGTATAGGGCTGCGTCAAAACTCGCATGCAGCGTCTATCATTACTGTTAAGACTCAAGTAAGTTATGAGATTTTCTAACTAACAGCATATAGGCTCAAACAGTTGACGCAGCTTTTCCTATACATCGCTAACAAACTCTAAGTCCCTTCGCAACGCACTCTTATATCAGTCAGACAACAAGCTACTGCAATAAAATCAAAATTTAATCTGCCTCGGCAGTTTGCTTATGGTCTGTCTTTTCACGAATCGTCCATAGCCGGGTTTTGCGATTATGCCTTTGCCGTCTTCATATACCAGGCTTCCCCTTACTATGGTTTTAACAGGCTTCCCTTTGAGCGTCATCCCATGAAGGGGAGTATATTTTGCCATTGTATACATCTTTTCTTGCTCAATAGTCCATTCTTTGTCCAGGTCGATTATGGTGAAATCCGCATCGGAGCCTATCTCCATGGATCCCTTTTTAGGGTATAGGCCATAGTGTATTGCCGGATTCTTGCATAGTATTTCAACCATTCTGCTCAGGCTTATTTTCCCTTTGTTATAGCCCTCACTCACTATCACGGGAACCATTGTTTCAACTCCCGGTATTCCCGGGAAGCTGTTCCATATGTTCATGCCCTCTGCACATTTCTCAGTAGAGATCTCATAAGGAGCATGGTCTGTGGCTATGAAATCAACACTTCCGTCTGTCACACCCTCCCAGAGCATTTCATTATCCTTTACAGTCCTCAAAGGTGGGGCTATCTTGGCAAAGCTTTCATATTTTGACATGGCATCCTGATAGTTGATGGTCAAATAATGAGGACAGGTCTCGGAAGTGACATCCAAGCCTCTCATCTTTGCATTTTTAACCAAAACCGCACCAATGCCCGTGCTCATATGAACTATATGCAGCCTTGCTCCCGTGAACTCTGCAAGGCTTATCCCCAGCTCAATGGCAACCTTTTCTGCCAGCTCAAGCCTTGCTTCGGCCCATGCAGGCCCATCCAGCCTGCCTTCATTTTTTAGCTTTTGGACATAGAAATCGCACATCGCATAGTTTTCTGCATGTATACCTATGGGCAAGCCTGTAGCTGCAACAGATTTAAAGGCTTCCAGCATTTCAGGGTCAGTAACTCTGGGATAAGTAGGCACAGAAGGCGTCATATATACCTTAAAAGCGCAAACTCCATAATCAGCCTGCTCCTTGACATTATGAAGCCAATTATTTCTTACGTCCTCTCCGGTGACTCCTCCCCACATGCCATAATCAACTATGGCTTTATCTGCAATCTGGCTCAGCTTATACTCCAGATTATCTACGCTTCTCACCGAAGGCACGCTGCAGCATGGCATGTCTATTATGGTGGTAACGCCTCCGCTGGCAGCGGCGGAAGTTCCCGTCAAAAAATTCTCCCTGTGGGTGAATCCCGGATCGTTGATATGTGTATGAGAATCTATACATCCGGGGATCACCAGCTTCTCACAGGCATCTATTATTTCCTTCGCCTGGATTTGTGCCTGTTCCATGAATCCTACTATAATTCCCTTATCCACCAGGATATCGACCTTCACTGTTGTGTCACCCTTTGGTATCATTGCGTTCTTGATCAATAAATCAATAGACATTTTCTTACCTCCTTTATTTTTGTGGAAGATTCCGTGCCAATCCGTGTTCTCCGGTCTCTCTTTTGTCGCATTTTTTTCTAAATCAAATCCAGAAGATGATTTTCCAATATCTGATTCCTATTAAAATTCTCCAGTCCTATGTAAAATTCCAAGGAATTTATCAGAGATTCAACGGGCACTACTCCCACCAGCTCACTGCCGATCACATTGATGCCATACCTTGACGCTTCAAGCTTCACAACCTCATAGGTGCGATACAGAGGTGTATTGACATAATCAAACATATTCATAGATACACAAACCTTGTCTCGTTCCTCAAACTTTAAACCTACCGATCTGACAGTAGTAAATCCGCCGCTCGGTCCTCTTACAATTCGGGCTATCTTCCTAGCGATTTCTAAATTTGAAGTATCTAAAATCACATTAAAAGCCACCAAGGGATTTGTCCCCGCGCTTACAATAGTCGCTCCGGCAGTGGGGTGCAATGCGGCAGGCCCGATATCAGGCTTTCTTTCATCTGTATGTGCAACTTCTTTAAGACCTTCATACTGGCCCTTTCTGATGAAGTCCAAATTTTTTCTCTCAATTTTTCTCGCATTCTCTCCCGTAAAATAAACAGGCACCTTAAACCTTTCATATACTTCCCTTCCTATCTCTTCCGCCAGTTCTACACATTCTTCTAGGGTAATATTTTTCAGAGGAAAGATGGGAATGGTATCCTGTGCGCCAATTCTGGGATGAGAGCCCTTTTGGTCCTCCATATTGATGAGTTCAATAGACTTTCCTGCCATATTGAGCAATGCTTCCTTAAGCGGCTTCGGCTCTCCGATTAAAGTTACGACAGTCCTGTTAAAGTCCGGGTCGGGATGGTAATCCACAAGCTTTACGCCTTTCACATTTCTAACTTCGTTTAAAATTTTCTCTATTGTTTCCTTGCGCCTTCCTTCGCTGAAATTGGGAACTGCCTGGATATATTGGGCCATTTTATACCTCCTAACAAAATTGATATTTGAACAGCAAATTATTTTAAATATTCCAAATATTAGTTCAATTTTTTGATGCTCAATACCTTTGGAGTAATTTTATAAAGAAATATATGATTTTTTTCCCAACCCATCCTTTTAGTTGTTAATATTTCACATGCAGTGATATGCATTTATCCATATATATGCTTGAGTGGGTCCCAAAATGTACAAGCTTTAAAAAATAACTTTTTTTGTTAAAAAGCAACAAAAATACTTTAAAACAAGCAGCGTTAATTACACTGGAATTATATAAAACAAACAACTTTAAAATATTTTCAAAATTTCAAAGGATTTATTCTTCTTTTGTCTAATTGAACCTGAAATCGGTATTTCTATGTGAAGGGGAGAATTATATGGCATGGAAGCTTTTAGATTTGTCACAAGAAATATATCAAGGTATGTCAATATTTCCTATGCACCAAAACACATTTATAATGACAAATATGACCCACGATGAAAATAGAGCAAAAACAAAAAGTAAGACCCTGGGTTTTTCTGCGAGAAATTTATTGATCAGTGAGCATTGCGGAACCCATACGGATGCAATCTGGGAATATGAGCCTTCAGGACCGACCATTGATAAAATGTCTCTTGAATATTTTTGGGGCAGCGCTATATGCTTGGACTTAAGCCATGTAAAAGCTGAACGCTTCATAACCCCAAAGGATTTGGAGGATGCGATGAGGAAGTCAAACCAGCAGATTGAAAAAGGTGATATCGTCCTTCTTTACACCGGACATTATGACAGAAACTTCAATACCGACAAATGGCAAACCTCTTATACCGGGTTGAACAAAGATGCCGCAGAATGGCTCGCAAAAAAAGGAGTAGTAAATATAGGGGTGGATGCGCCTGCTATTGACCACCCGGATGACTTGGATTTTTCAGGGCACTATATTTGCGGAAAGTACAATATGACAAATACGGAGAACTTATGCAATTTGCACTTGCTCATTAACAAAAGATTTCTTTTTTTCGGTCTGCCTCTCAAAATAAGAGATGGCTCCGGGTCTCCCATCAGAGCCGTCGCTTTGATTGAAGAATAGACAAACTGATGGCAGCCGGTCACTGGAACCGGCTGCCATTTTCTTCGATTATTTTCATTATTTTGAGCCCTACCTCTGCATTTAATCTGCTCTCGGGAGACTTCAAATCTATATTGGAAATCTCCTTGATCCTTTCCAGCCTATAGAGCACCGTATTATAATGAGTATACAAAGCTTCTGCCATTTTCCTTATATTCCCGTTATGCTCGAAATATGCTTTGAGGGTAGCTATGAATTCCGTATTCCTCGTTTTATCATACTCATATAAAGGTAGGATTGTATTTTCATAAAAAGCGACCAATTCATTTTTAATATTATCCTGGCTAAGTATTTTATAAACCCCTATATCATCAAAGTGCATAGCATTTCTTCCGCAGTTGTTTCCCAGCAGCATAGCTTTTCTTGCCTCCTGATAGCTTTTCCACAGCAATCTCACATTGGTGCAATGCCTTCCTATGCCTATGTTTACCTTGGTCTTTTGATACTTATGGTCAACCGCTTTGATTATCTTATCACCTATACGCCGCGCCTTTTTGCCCATTTCTTCTACATCTCTTGCTTCAGCGGATCTAAGTAAAATTATTATGCTGTCGCTCTTTTCGCCTATGATCGCTTTCTCATTTTCCTTTTTTAAGATTTCATCAATATCTTGAATAATACTATTCTTATATTGAGCGAAGATCTCACTGGGAGTCATCTGTTTATGCGCCGGAATTTTCTCCCTGCTCTCAATGCTGACTATCATCACAGTATGTCCGTCCTTTTCACTCCAGTCAAAAAAGGAACCCCTCTCAAAGGCAAGGTTTTGCATCGTTGTATCTCTGGAAAGCAGATTTTCTAAAAACTCCATCTTGTATCTGCTTTCTACCTGGTAAACGGACATCCTCTTTATTATCTCCAATGCGATAACCGCAGATGCGGTCTCAAGGGTTCTGTAGTCTATAGTTCCTATGGGCTTTAACATCTCCCACAGAAAAACATATCCATATATGTTTTCAGAAACCATGACGGGGAATAGAATGCGTTTTACAATCCTCCCATTGATATTATCAGCATAGCTTGTCAACTTTTTTATACCGTTCTGGGACAAGTTCTTAGTCCTGTCCTCATTATGCACAATAGAGAATAAATTGCTGTTTAATAATGAACTATCGGGAGAGCCATCGTCTCCGACACAACCGCCAAATATATTATCCCAGATGACAATGGGGTTTCCTATGGTTTCATAAAGCATTGCCGCTATATCCTGAAGGCCGCCGCCGGATAAAACCACATTCATCAAATTGTTATGAATATTTTCCATCCGTATGATCAAAGCGGTCTGTTTATTGAATATATGAGAAGATAAATTATCAGTTATATATGCAAAGGGCACATTGGGGTCTAATTCTATTAAAGGGAAATTGTACTTATCAGCAGCATCAATAAGCTCCTGGCTTATAGGCATATCCAAACCCCCGGCTTTCAAAGCCAACGCAGCCAAATTTTTATTATGAAGGTTTCCTATCAGATCATTGCTCAAGTCAGGCTTTGCCTTTAATGCCAAAGAAGTTGTTATTAGCAGTTCACCCTCAGAGACCCAGTCTATGCCTTCATGATCGGCCATGATGTTTAGCCTTACAATGATCCTGTCCAATCCTTCAGATCCGGCAATTACCTTTGATGTCTTTAAGGGTTCCAAGCCCATTGCTTCTCTGACTGTCATACCCTGCTCCTTAAGCATACTACCACCCCCATATATGAGTAAAATGCGAAGCTTGTTTTTAAATATTATAACATATATGGAAAGCTTTAGAAATAAAAATAAATCTTTATAGACCATGTAGTATCTGATAAAATTATTTAGGAAAGGGACACTGCTTCTCTTAATGTAAAGTATGGGACACACAATAGTGTGCCGAAAAAATGGTGGTAAAATGAAAGGATTGGAAAAATGCACTATATGTCCAAGAATGTGCATGATCAATAGAAATGATCATCCGGGTTATTGCGGAGTAAAAAATAAAATAAGGGCTGCAAAAGCATGCCTGCATAAATGGGAGGAGCCGTGTGTTTCAGGCATCAATGGGTCGGGCGCAATCTTCTTAAGCAATTGCAATATGAAATGCGTTTTTTGCCAAAATCATGATATAAGCCAAGAGGGCTTCGGAAAGGAAATATCAGTAGCAAGCCTGGCTGATATAATGCTTCGGCTTCAAAAAAATAACGCGCATAATATAAATCTTGTCAGTCCTACTCCTTATATATATCATATAAAGGAGGCTGTAAATATTGCGAAAAATAACGGTTTGGCCATACCTGTGATCTATAATTCAAACGGATATGAAAATACGGAGGCCTTGTCATGCCTGGAAGGCCTTATAGATATATACCTGCCTGATTTGAAATACTATGATGATAAATACAGCATTAAATATTCCAAAGCCCCCGGGTATTTTGAGCATGCCGCAAGTGCAATCCTTGAGATGTACAGGCAGGTCGGAAACCCTGTCGTTAACGATAACGGCATTTTAACCAAAGGGTTGATGATACGCCACATGATGCTTCCCGGGCTCTTGTTTGATTCAAAGAAAATTGTTGATTGGGTTATAGAAAATCTGCCCCCTGCAGTTTATTTAAATATTATGTGTCAGTATACTCCTATGTATAATGCTAAGGACTATACGGAAATAAATAAAAAATTGAACTACAAGCATTATGAAAGCCTTATAGACTATGCTGTATCAATTGGTCTTGAGAATGGATTTATGCAAGCTCAAGACAGTGCCGATGAGCAATATATACCTATCTTTGATCTGGGCGGAATAGAGTAAATGCTTTTGTTAGAATAAAGTGCTCAATATAGTATGGCAATGCTGCTGACCAAGTTTTGGGAGGATATAAAATGAACACTTCAGTAAGAGAGCTCTATAAGATAGGAAAAGAAAAAATGAACACTGATTATTATTGTGCTCTTGATGTTTTTATTCAAGTATATAATATGGCTATTGCAAATTCTGATAAAAAACTTCTCGGTGAGGTTTTATTAGACATGTGCTTTATCTACAGGAACTTGTCAGACTCTGTAAATGGATTCAAAACTGCAGAACATGCATTAATGTGTTTTGAAGAAATGGGCGATATAGAAGGACAAGCCAGAGCAAATAATTATTTTGGCATTTTCTGCTTTTATTCCGGCTTATTTCAAAAGGCTTTAAGATACTTTATGGCTGCTAAAGATTTGGTAGAAAGCAAAGACTGTCCTAAACTGTATCTTTCAATACTTTCTAA
Source organism: Lutispora sp. QWL-02 (assembly GCF_058315355.1). Classification (NCBI taxonomy): domain Bacteria; kingdom Bacillati; phylum Bacillota; class Clostridia; order Lutisporales; family Lutisporaceae; genus Lutispora; species Lutispora sp. QWL-02. The sequence continues at coordinate 1,904,244 of NZ_CM177762.1, read as the reverse complement.
TATAGGCGAAGTTCATATGGAAGCAGCGGATTATAATAATGCAATGCCTTATTATGAGAAAGCAGAGGCATTGGCGATGCTAAATCAAATAGATGTTTATCAAGCTGCAGTCCTAACGAATATCGGAAATATTCATCTCCTAAAGAATGATCTTGATAAAGCCTTAGATTATTTTACAAAATCTTTTTCACTTATTGATGCAAATAATGATATCATTTATTCAGGGGAATTGCTTAATAAAATTGGTATCATACATATGAAGAAAGGCAATTTGGACGCAGCAAGAGATTATTTTTATCAAGCCAAAGAAAGATTTGCAAGTATTGATAACAAATACTATCTTATAGATGTTTTGATTCAATTGTTTGATCTTGAATTACAGTCAAAAAGCAGCGATCCCTTACCATTACTTGATCAGGCGTATAAAATAGCTGTATCCTGCTCTGCTGACAAAAAGCTTGCTGAAATAGAAAAGCTATATCATGATTATTATGTCTCAATTGGAGAGTACAAAGAGGCCCTCAATCATTTTACTAACTATCACTATTTAGTAAGCAAAATCGAATCTATGAATTTGATTCATAGATTGGAAATTCTAAAATTAGAAAGTGAATTAGTGTACAAAATGCCTCCCAATGCCATGCTGAATGAAATAATCGAGAACCAATCCATCGAGAGTAAAAAAATTGTTGATTTATTGAAAAAGCAAAATTCGATTCTAATAAAGCAGGCAAATTACGATACTCTGACAAACATGCCTAATCGAAGGAACATAAACAGAAAGCTGGAGTCACTTACTAATCCCGACTTTGGAAAGTATCATGCACTTATAATGATAGACATTGATCATTTCAAATGGGTAAATGATGGTATGGGACACGCATATGGCGACATGTGCTTGGGAAAAATAGCCAATATATTATTAGAGGCTATGAACCAGGTAAAGGGGTTTGTGGGACGCTATGGCGGAGAAGAATTTATTTGTATAGTGGAAAACGTTGATATAAACCTGATTTATCATATTGCCGAACAACTTCGAATAAATGTGGAAGGTTCAAACATTCCTTATACATATGGAGAAAAACAGTTTAAAGTCACAATAAGTATTGGTTATACAGTAATTCTCGATTATATAAATGCTTCGATAAAAGAATATATTGAAATAGCAGATAATGCTCTGTATCAGGCGAAAAGTGCAGGTCGAAATTGTGTGCGAATGGCTTCATTGGATTGCCCTCACGCATGAATTGTTATTTCAATATATAACCGCCCTTGATGATCAAGAACGCATCCCCTTCTGCCTTGACACCTCTGCCGTCTTCTCTCGATGATATGAGCATATGGTTTAAAACTATGGCTTCTCCGCTTTGCAGATCCTTTGCTGCTGTTATATCGGAAAGTCCTCCGTTTTTCCCATATACTGCAGTAGTTTTCCCCGATCTGATTATTATTTCTGAGCCTTCTCCTGCAAGCAATATCTGACCTTTTTTCATTTGTACCACTTTAAAAGTCAGGGCGCTCTCCACCTTTTGCTTTAAATCCTGTATTTCTGCATCTTTTTTATCTATCAGTGCCTTATATTCTTCCATGCTTCCGGAATATTTCATCACTTCATTTTTAAGGCCTTCCGTCGTAGAATCTATATAATATTTGATCTGATCGATTTTCTTCTCCACAAAGCTCAATGTCACAATGGGATCACTCTCTGAACCGGGAATAGCTCCATCTGCCGAACCCAGTATTACAAAAGAAGTCAGAATAATTACCGCTGCTATTATTACTATTTTTGTTTTAGATATACAAAAGCTGATCTTCATTAATTTTCCTCCTATTTCCCGTTTTATACGATAGCTAACCGCCGCTAACTTACTATTCGACATTATAATAGAAAATCCTGTATATTTTTCAGATTTGTAATATTTGAAAAACAATAAAACAAAAAATAAGAAAAGGGCTTTCGCCCTTATATTGTATAATCAGCCAATCCAAAGCTTATTTGGATGCATTCATCCACTCTCTTCATAAGCTCATCTGATAGATGCCCAATCCTCTCCTTTAATCTTTTCTTATCTATTGTTCTTATCTGTTCTAAAAGAATAACAGAATCTTTAGTAAGGCCATATTCTTCCGCGCTGATTTCAATATGAGTAGGCAGCTTTGCCTTGTTAATCTGTGAAGTAATAGCAGCAACAATTATAGTAGGACTATATTTGTTGCCTATATCATTCTGAATAACAAGTACAGGTCTGACTCCTCCCTGCTCAGAACCAACAACGGGGCTTAAATCTGCATAAAAAATGTCGCCTCTTTTTACAATCACATTATTCACACTCCGCAAGCCTTGATTCATACCTGCATATAGTCTCATAATCAGCAGTAAGCCCAACCTCTGCTAGTGTAATATTTATCTCAGTCATCTCCAGATAACCTTTTTTCATGCTTTCTATAAAATTCATCCTTTTCATTTCGCTCAAATAAAATTTCATTGCTTTTCTCACGAACTCGCTTCTATTACATTGTTCAGTACAAATTATGTTGTCAACTTCCTTTAAAAGGCTATCAGGCAAACTGACGACTATTCTTTTACATTCAGCCACACTAGCACCTCCAGGTTTATCTATCGTCTTATCCAATATGTATGAAAATAATAATAAAAATATTCGTCCTCAAGACAACAGTGTTCTGAATTTATGCTAACCATATGTAGACTATTATATACCAACTTTTACATTTAAGCTATATATAATATTTACCAACATGCTGTCTTTTAAGGTTTTAATCTCCATAGGGGGAAATATGATTTACTATGTTTACTATTTTCCCATCTTTTACATATACTCTCGGAATCCTCTTGCCAATCATGCAAACAATTTCATAATTAATAGTCCCAAGCTTTTCTGCTATTTCATCTATGGAAATAAAGGAATTTTTTTGTTTGCCAAATAATACGACTTCATCCCCTACTTTTACATCCTCAATACCTGTAACGTCTATCATGCATTGATCCATGCATATCCTGCCTATTACCGGCACCCTGATGCCATTCACCAAGGCTTGAGCCTTTCCTGTCAGCATTCGGGTATAACCGTCCGCATAGCCCAATGGCAATGATGCAATTTTGGTTTTTTGGGAAGCTATAAATTTTCTTCCGTAGCTGACGCTCTCTCCGGCATCGATTTCCTTTACATGGGTGATTCTAGCCTTTAAAGACATAACCTGCTTCAGGTTTATTCCGTCCAATTCCACATCCTTTGATGGCGCAAGGCCGTAAAGTATTATCCCCGCCCTGACCATATCCAGATGCATTTGTGGGAGATCTATTATAGCCGCACTGTTTCCGCAGTGCTTCAGCCTGATAAATATTCCTTCCTTTTCCAGTTGGTCAGCAACCCGAATAAATTTGTCAAACTGCTCATTAGTATAGCTTTTATCCTTTTCATCCGCAATAGCAAAGTGAGTGAACATGCCTTCTATTATCAGATTAGGAAGATTATATATCTCTTTTATTTGGGCTGCTGCAGTCTCATCAGCCTTAAAACCTATTCTTCCCATGCCTGTGTCAAGCTTTATATGAACCTTTGCTGTCTTGTTTTGCCTCTGTGCCTCCATTGAAAGGCTCCTGGCCAATTCATAAGAATACACCGCTTGCTCAATATCATTGCCAACAATAGCCTTAGCCCTCTCAGGCTGAGTATAGCCTAAAATCAAAATTGGTTCCTTTATACCGGATTTTCTTAATTCCAGAGCTTCATCCAGCCCTGATACGGCAAATCTGTCCGCCCCGTTTTCCAACAAGGTTTGAGCAATATATTTTGCTCCGTGCCCATACCCATCAGCCTTTATGACGGCTGTCACTTGAGCACTATCCTTCGCCAGCCTTCTGATCTCCCTCATGTTATCGGCTAAGTTGTCTAAATTTATTTCCGCCCAGGCAGGCCTTATAAGATCAATATTGTACATCCATAAACCCTCCTTTGCATTTTCAATAATATTATAGCACTTGTATGTATATCTTTATCAAAATATTAAGAAAATTTTTGTTCTTCTATGTCGAATAGTGAATCGTCCGCTTCAGTGCCATATAAGAATGTTTTATACTCTACCTCTAATGTCTTTGAATCATCTTCAGCAAATACGTTTAAGAGCAATGGTTGAGCGTTCTTCGGATTTACATGCAGCAAGGCCTTTTTAAAATAGGGATTATTGCCTGCAATGCTGCATTGAAAAACATAATAATCTCTGCCATCCTTCTCTTCCACAGTCCATTTTGCATCCGGAGCATTTTTATAATTTTCAAGAAAAGCAGATAGAAAAGAGTTGTGTTCCTTAGTACCTGCAAAGGTATCGGATTTGAAAGGCTTATCAATACCCACATGAAAAATGCCGCATTGCCCGTTATTGTAGATCATTATTTGCTTCATCACCAGATTGTCATCATAAAACTCTATTCGGAATTTATCCGGTTTTTTATAATACTGCTTAAGATTGTAGTAAAATACGCTTCTGTTATTTTTAACAGCCATCCTTGCTTCGCTGCTGTAGCCGGGTGCATCTTCCATTTTTTTTAATATTTTTTCAGCGCTGGGTGCGGAAAACATGCATCCTCCAAGCAGCAAAGACACTATAACAATTATGGATAAAACCTTCTGCCGCATTAGAGACCTCCTCTACTTTCCCCCTATATCCATAATTGTATGCGGTATATATTTGATTATGTCAGAGGCAACCATTCCCCACTGTCCGTATTTCTCCGCTGCCCTGTCACCGGCGGCACCATGTATATATGCACCGCATGAAGCCGCTTCCATCGGGCTCATTCCCTGGGCCAAAAAGCTTGCTATTATGCCTCCGAGCACATCTCCGGAGCCTGCTGTGCCCATGCCCGGATTGCCGGTGGGGTTGATCCTGGTCTCTCCCCAGGGAGATGCAATGATCGTTCGATACCCCTTTAGTACCACGATCACCCTATACTTTTGCGCAAAGCTCTCCGCCGCCTCCAGTCTGTTTCCTTGAACCTCGCCTGTGCTGATACCCATAAGCCTTGCCATTTCTGCCGGATGAGGAGTTATTATGGTCGCTGACCGCCTTTGCAGCAAAATAGCCGGTTCTTCAGATATCACATTTAATGCATCCGCATCAAATATAGCAGGTTTATTGCAGCTTATCACCGCATCAAAAACAGCCTCTTTGACCTGAGAAGATGTTCTCAGGCCGGGTCCCATGAGAAAAACTGAGGCGTTGCGGAGTGCCGATATGATTTCTCCGCTGCTTTTTGAAGCCAGGCATCCCTCTCCATCATCCGTCAGCCCCCGGGTTATCACCACGGGTATCACACCCCGAACCGCATCAAATGAGCACAAAGGTACTGCCAGCTCTACAATTCCTGCTCCGCTCCGCAAGGCTGCCTTGGCGGCTAAAAGCCCTGCCCCTTCCATTCCTTTAGAACCTGCCGCTATCAATATTCTCCCGTAGGTCCCCTTATGTCCATGAGCCTTTCTGGGCTTGATGCAGCCGCTGACATAATCTCTGTCCGTCAAGTATCTGCTGATCCCTACTCTATCATAAGCCTGCTCAGGAATTGACAATCCGCATACCGCAAGCTCCCCGCAATAATAGGGGCCATCATTTATAACAAGCCCTATTTTAGGCAGCCCTAAAGCAACCGTTTTATTGGCTTTGATGCAGCTGCCTTCTGCAAAGCCGGTATCACAATTCAGGCCGGTGGGGCTATCTATGGAAAGCACGTATTTGCGCTGCTTGTTTATTTTATCTACTATTGTCTCATAATTGCCCTTAAGCCTTCCTTTAAAGCCGGTTCCCAGCATGGCATCGATAATCATATGGCTTCTGCCGAACATGATATCCAGGGCTTCTATATTTGAATCCTCCATGCTGAGAATAGGAATACCAAGCTTCTTTATTATGTTTAAGTTTATCAAAGCATCCCCGGTTATTTTTTTCTCGTCACCGCATATAAATACCACTGTTCTCCATCCCTTGGATGCGAGATGCCTGGCTGCGGCAAAGCCGTCGCCGCCGTTATTTCCGGTTCCGCAGATCAAAGAAGCCTCCCCCTCTTTAGGCAGGCGCCCTCCTTCCATCTCTTTTTCTATTTCTTTTACAATCCCTAAAGCAGCATTCTCCATTAAAACAATGCCGGATATGCTGAATTCTTTAATTGATACTTCGTCCGCGCATCTCATTTGCTCCGACAAGCATGCTCTCAATATCCATCCACCTCTTTTCAATAGAAATCTCAGCCACAGCTGTTGCGGTAGCATAATTCCTGCTGTGAGATATAGTTATGTGAATATCGCCTATATAGTTGCCATCAGCATAGTCTTTCACTTTTCCGTTCAATCTTACAAAGGGCTTTCCTTTGACATCCCTGATTATCTCGATCTCCTTCCATTTGAAATTGCGAAGACCGGTCCCTATGGATTTCAACACCGCTTCTTTAGCTGAAAAGCCTCCTGCAACATGTTGGGGGCTTAAAGCCTTGCCTTCCAAATATGCCAGCTCATCAGCAGTAAAAAGCCTGTCAGCGAACCCCGGATATCTCTCCATAGCTTTCTTTATCCTATCTATTTCAATTATATCTGTTCCTATTCCATATATGATCATTTTAATTCCTCCGATGCCTTAAGTCGTTAGAAATAATATTCTACATATAGTTAAAATTATCCTCCTAAAAAACATTACGGGGAGCCTATACTGAGACAGAATTATACTTTTCTATAAATCATAAAATTCTTTAGTATATTTATTTACTTTATATGTAGAAAAAGCCAAATGCTTATGATACTGTTTAGTATATAAGTATAATAATGATTCGCAATAGTAAACAGAAAGTGAACCCCATAATGCTGAACATTATATATACAAAACTGTTTTTATTGACCTTTTGTTACATTTCACACAAAGTTTAGATATGATCAGGGAGGTATAGATGAATACTGCTGAACTAAAGGAATGGTTATTACTAAATGGTGGTCCTGCAATACAATTAAATATTCAGTTTTCACAAAATACTAATAAAGTCATTGACATTAATGCTGTCTCATGTTTATTAGATATTCCCAACGTTAAATCGACCTTGGATTATATTGATGGCTTCAATACACAATCAAGAGATAAAAAAACACTTGAACACTTAATCCATTATTACAAAGACTCATGTATTGAAAAATTTTTCCCAAGGCTCATTGATTTAGGTTTTAGAGCTGGAATACCTGTATTTGACGAAAAAATGCAATTAATCAAAGAAATTTTTTTATATATGCTTAGTGAGAATTATGACTATTGCTATTATTACAGATTAATGCTGCATCAATATTTTTTTGTAGCTGGTTATGATTATCCGGAAGCAGTTAATTCAATGATGCAAAGGCTAAATAAAATACATATAGCAGCAAAAGAGCGTATCTATGAAATATACCAAGATAAGAGCAGCTTGCCGAAAGTGCCGCAGCACTGGATTGACCGCGGAGTACTCAAAGATGATTTAAACCCCTTCGATCAATCATCTGAAAAACCATTACCCACAATATATGATATTAAGGCACTAGCCTATTTCCCAAGTGTTTATAAAAATACAGAAGTACAAGAAAAAATTAATGATGTAATAAATTATATACTTGATCCCATCATCCAAAAGATACCTGAAGGCTATGGCTTATTATGGGTCAAAGACAGGCGGATATATCAGGCTTGTGGTTGGAGCCCAACCTTACCCCTTTATGAAAATTATGATCGCCCGCAACATCTGAGTACGAACGTTCTGCTTGACTACTTGGAAATAATGTCAAATTTTAAAGCAGCGCATAAATCAAAGTGGTTTATTGAATCATTAAACCACTTTGAGCAGTTTAAAGCAGAGAATGGTACATATATCTTTCCTAAAGATCATTTTAACAACAAATACATAGAAGAAGCATTTTTAAACAAAAAAAGCTTAAATTTAAGACCAAATGAACGTCAATATATTCTTTATGAATTAGTCAGCACTTTACGCATGTTAAGAATAATAGACAGGATTAATGATATTGAATAATAATATGATATCCTCATATAATCAAAATTTATCCGTCATCTAACCACCGCTAATATGCATTTCTTTAATAATACATTGAAAACAGCCGGTGCAAAATCTGCACCGGCCATAAAATTTTATTTAACCACTATATTGATCAATCTTCCTTTTACAACTATCACCTTGACTATCTGTCTGCCTAAAATAGCCTCCTTGACATCCTCATCAGCCATTGCTATCGCCTCAATCTCTTTTTGATCGCCGCTGGAAGGTACCATCACCCTAGATTTTACTTTGCCATTTATCTGGACCGCTATCTCAATCTCATCCTTTATGAGAGCCTTTGGATCCCATTTAGGCCATGCCTGGTTGAAGATCGAGTATTCATAACCAAGCTGCTCCCAAATCTCCTCTGTAAAATGCGGGGCAAAAGGCGCTAGTATTACCAATAAGTCAGCCAAAACTGCCTCAAAGAAATCAATATTTTTATTTTCTCCCTCCTGGTCGTACTTGTATAAGGCGTTTAAAAGCTCCATCATCCTTGCTATGGCCGTATTGAAATGGAACTCCTCAGTATCGGCCTCTACTTCCTTTATCGCTCTATGCCTCTCATAGTTCAAATCCTTCTCGAAAGCCGCCATATCGGTCTTGCTCTCATTGCCTCTCAGTTCGAGCACTCTCTCAGCTATTCTCTCGATCCTGTTCAAGAACCTTGCAACTGCCTTGATTCCTCCATCGCTCCAGGGGCCTCCTTCTTCATAGGCAAAACCGAACATGAGATATAATCTGAATACATCAGATCCGTACTCGCTGATAAAGCTATCGGGGGAAATGACATTACCCTTGGATTTACTCATTTTATTACCGTCAGGTCCCAGTATTACTCCCTGGTGTCTTAAAGATGTAAAGGGCTCGTCAAATTTCAAATATCCTAAATCCCTCAATGCCTTAGTAAAGAATCGGGCATACAAAAGATGCATTGCTGCGTGCTCTGCACCGCCCACGTATTTATCCACAGGCAGCATCTTGTCTATCCATTCCTTATTCCATGCCTCATCTGCATTCTTATTGTCCGGATATCTCAAGTAATACCAGGAAGAGCATACAAAGGTGTCTAATGTATCCGCATCTCTCTTAGCCGGCCCTCCGCATTTGGGGCAGGTGGTGTTTATAAACTCCTCACACTTTTTGAGCGGTGATTCTCCATCGGGAGTAAATTCTACATCATATGGAAGCAGCACAGGCAGATCCTTTTCAGGTACCGGCACTGTCCCGCAATGCTCACAGTAAACTACAGGGATAGGAGAGCCCCAATATCTTTGTCTGGATACCAGCCAATCTCTCAATCTGTAGTTTATCTTTATTTCGCCTTTGTTCTCTCTGGCCAGTTTATCTACGATCTTCATTCTGGCATCTGCAGATGTCATCCCGTCAAATTCACCGCTGTTGACCAATACTCCATAGTCTACATAAGGCAATGGAGCATCGCTGCCGTCAGCGCTTTCAATAACTCTCTTGATATGAAGATCAAACTTTTGTGCAAACTCATAATCTCTTTCATCATGTGCCGGCACTGCCATTACACATCCGGTACCATAGGTTGCCAGTACATAATCGGCAATCCATATGGGCAATCTTTCGCCGGTTATGGGATGAATGCTGCAGGCTCCTGTAAATACACCAGTTTTCTCTCTTGTAGTGGATAATCTGTCTACCTCGCTCTGTTTCTTCGCCCATTCTCTATATTCTTCTACTGAATTGCGGCAATCTCCGGACACAATTTTATCCACTATTGGGCTTTCAGGGGCCAGCACCACATAGGTTACTCCGCATAATGTATCCGCTCTGGTGGTAAAAACTTTGAAAGCTATATCGGAATTTTCAACTTTAAACTCTATTTCAGCGCCCTCTGATTTGCCTATCCAATTCTTTTGTATCTTTTTCGTTTTATCCGGCCAATCAAGGTCCTCCAATTTTTGCAAAAGCTCTTCTGCATAGGCTGTTATTTTAAAGAACCATTGAGTAAGATTCTTCTTGGTGACTTCCGAATCACATCTCTCGCAATGGCTGTCTATTACCTGCTCATTGGCTAAAACTGTCTGGCAGCTGGGGCACCAGTTTACAGGCGCTTCTTTTCTATAAGCAAGACCTGCATGGTAAAGCTGCAGGAATATCCATTGGGTCCATTTATAGTATTCGGGCAAACAGGTAACCACTTCATAATCCCAGTCAAACATCGCTCCAATTTCTTTGAGCTGTTTCTCCATTGTTTGAATGTTTTTCATGGTAGAATCATGGGGGTGTATCCCTGTTTTTATTGCATAGTTTTCTGCCGGCAGGCCAAAGGCGTCAAAACCCATAGGTTGAAATATCTCATAGCCCTGGAGCCTCTTGAATCTTGCCCAGGAGTCTGTAGGTCCGAAATTATACCAATGTCCTACATGAAGGTTTGCACCGGATGGGTAGGAAAACATCTCAAGACAATAAAGCTTCTTATCCACTCTATCAGGATTGAACTTATACAGCTTGGTTTCCTCCCATTTTTTTTGCCATTTCCTATCGACTTCTACGTTATACATGCTTATCACTCCATCCATATTGATAAAAAAATAAACCCCGTCTCCTGCAAAGAGACGGGGCAAACCGCGGTACCACTCTAATTGATCATCATTCAACACTGAACTAATCCACTTGAAGCCCTATAACGGCGGGCGCCGTCTTACCCTACTATTTTCAGGCAGCAGCTCCTGGGTGAGTTTGAAGATTGAACGCTGCCATTTTCCACCGTTTTATGGCTCTCTATAAGCTTCATATTCTTCTACTATTCCCATTCTTCACTTTTGTAATATTGTATGTGATTTTATCGCAAAATTTCATCTTTGTCAATATTTTTAGATTAATCTTGTGTATCAATATCATGTGGCTCAGTTGACATTGTAAACGCAACCTCTGCCCAGCTTTGTCATTGCATTCAATTTGTTAAACAAGATAGTGGCATTAAGTCTTACAATAAAAAGTTCAATAATGTACAAATAAAGAGGCGGAAGAATCGCATTTTGTAAACATAAAGAATAGTTTATAAGCCAGTATAACGCCATAATACAGGGCAACAACATATTACCCTGTATCCATTTCTATTATTAAAATGAATCTTTCTCCGTGCCTTATTATACAATTTTTAAATATTTTGTTATTGACTTACATATTTTACAACATTACAATCCCCTCTTTGACAGTTGAACAAAATAGAAATCCTGCAAAGCCTTGATACAAGGAATCTTGCAGGATTTAATATTGATGTAAAAAGTGCGTACTTTTTTTACTTTTTCGTATCTTTAAAAATTTTTTTCATCATATTTGTAGTAACAATCTGGTAGTCTGTTCGAAAATTAAAAGCATCATGAATAGCATCGGTAAAATCTGTTCTAGTGTAGGTTGGAACATACCCTTCGCCTTTAACTTCCAAAAAGCCCATATCTCTTAGCCCACTAATAATCTCATGGCATGTGTATTTTTCTTCGAGCTTCTTTTCAAGTAACCTGTAAATAATCAAAGATATAAAGCAAGTGGTGAAATGAGCTTCAATCCTGTCATCGTTTCTTAAGTACACAGGTCTTGCTTTGAATTCACTTTTCATAATTCTAAAGCATTCTTCAATTTCCCATCTTCTGTGATTTACTTTGATGATTTTAGATACATCATCCTCAAGGTTTGTACAAACTCCATAAAAACCATCGAAGGCTTCTTCTTTCTCTATGAGTGAAGAATCAATGCTATAGATCTCTTTTGCTGCGACTTCTCCATCCGGGGTATAGCTTGTTTTATGTATAAACCTTTTATAATCGTTAGGGTTGCATTTCTTGATTTTTATTGGGTTTGTATCTATAACCTTTCGGGCACGTTCTATTTGAGAACTACGAATTTTACGATGATAATCCCTATATCTAATAGAATAAGTTACAATCAGTCTTTGTTCAAAGCCATTTTCTTTGATCCAACGTTCCTTGTAAAAGACTGCAGCTTTTATTTTTGCTTTATCTTCAGTAGTAGCTTTATTTATCATCTCATCAAGCTTAGAAATGGCATAGGTTTTTTCGCTACCCGGGAGTTTCCAGCCATCTGGGTCAAGAGCCCATTTTTTTAGGTGTTCTTTTAATTTTTTTATAGACTGTGTTGTAATAAAGGCACGATCATCCTTGCTGTTAAACTTTCGATTATCTTCAGAAGCCAGTCCTGCATCGGTGCAGATGATAAATTTAGAAAGCTCAAAGTCAGAAATAATTTTCTTTTCCAATGGCTTCAAAGTCAACTGTTCATTCATATTTCCTCTGTTGATGCTAAACGCTAGAGGAATACCATCTCCATCCATAAATAAACCCATCTGAATGATTGGATTAGGCTTATGATCTTTAGAAGGGCCATATTGCTTATCTCCATCCTCTTGTTCAATTTCGAAAAAGTAATTGGTGCAATCATAGTAAAGTATACCGGTATTTCTTTTTGAAACTTTCAGGCTGTTTTCGTATAAACAAGATTGAATAAAATCAGTCTCCTTGGCGAGTACTTCAAGAGCTCGGTATATTTGATGCAAGTCAAAATTCGGCTGTTCAATAAACCTTTTAGAAAGCGCATAAGTTGCGAGTTTTGAAGAAGGGAAGATAACTCTGCCGTAGATTAATCTGGAAAGAATTGAATCCAGGTCAAAACCAAATTTATATTTTTGGGAAATATACTTGCAAATCTTATTAAGCTTTAGTTCATGATATATTTTTTGCAGGAATAGATACCCGCCGTTGAAGGAACGTTGTTCGCCTTTCGAAATAATTTTAGACTGTTCGAAAGGAACAAGTATTTTTCGTGTTTGTTCCTTTTCTTCTTCATTTAACCTTTTTATATATTCTTTAGCCCACTCATATGGATCTGCACCATTAAGTTTTTCTCTGAGTTCAATTTCGGTTCCAAGTTTCTCTACAATCTTGGAGGAATTTGATTGAGTTTTGCTATTATAAACAGATTTAATCACATAAAGTGAAGCCGCATTTTTAGATTTGGTTACCTTAAGTCTCATTTAAAATATCGCCCCCTTATCTTATATTATAACACAGTGCTATAAAGTGCGATATAATAAAATGAGAAAATTGACAAAAAAATAAGCCTGTTTCAGGGCTTTTAAGCATTTTTTCTTTATTCAACTGTCAAAGATCCGAAATGAATCTTTCTCCGTGCCTTATTATACAATTTTTAAATATTTTGTTATTGACTTACATATTTTACAACATTACAATAATGTTTAGAGAGCAGTATATTAGATAAAATAGGAGTTGAATATTGTGGGATTTCTGAATGTATGTGGGCGGAAGCTGCTTCCTGCTGTTTGTGGTTTAGTTTTACTTATGCCTGTTATGGGATATTCATCTCAATTTGTACCCACTCAAAAGCATACGGACTTAAAAAGCATTGCCGCTATTCAATTATCTTCTCAAACTGTAAAAGCATTGTCTGCCAGCAAACAAATAACTGATGAAGATACTATAAACATCGAAGCATATCGAAAGTACTTTTCTAATGAAAATGAATTTGAAAAATTTCGATTAAAACTACTAAATGACAAACTAATATATTCAAATTCAAGTGAATATAAAGAATATGTTGAACGTGAACTGCGCCATGTCACCCTGCCTTTAACCGTGGAATATTCATTTGACAATATTACTATTGCTGCTAGCCGTCCTAAAGGTATACCTGCCCACAACCAGGTCGGCAAGATAGACATAAAGCTGGATAACAACACCATATATACGATCGAAGATGATCTATCATACTTTTGGTATTGGTTTACCGGAGATCAACCTAACATAAAGCCGGAAGCCGGGCTTTTTTACGGTCAAGATAAAAAACCATATATATTTCTGACATACTTTTTACCGGGAAACCAGCACTATTTTCCATCGAAATGTTACATATTCCGATTAGAAGATGGTATGCCTGTTGTTATTTGTATGTTGAACGAAGAAAAGGCAAATATCTCGCTTGCTGGTGACTCCTATCACATAAAAAGTGATTTCTTCAATGTAGACGAATATTTAAAACCTGCGCATCCCCGTGGAGATTTGGGTAAAGCTGAGTTTGAAGATGCAAAACTATATGAATTATTTGATTTTGACAATGACGGACATAAAGAAATATTGTATTCCAATAGCATTAACTATAACGAAAAGCCTATTCTATGTTATTTGTTTAGTATGCTGCATGTCAATGAAAAGGGGAGTTTAGAACCGCTGTGGACATATTTAGCGGATGATTTTGATCGTTTAATACTTATAAAGATTGACCGTGATGGTATTTCCAAGAGTGAATTAAAAGCCAATGTAGAAGAGTTTTTATCAGAAGATATGGACATTAAAGAATTTGATACTAGGCTGGACAATTTGATTAAGAAAGGAATCATATACATTGATGATTCCGGCTTGCTTAGACTTAAGTGCCATTAATAGCATATACCGAATATCAATTTAATATAATATAGTCTAAATAGTCCATAATCAAAAGTATATTTTAGCCAATTCCAGGACATATAAAGCCACGAGTATCATATGATTACTCGTGGCTCAGACTGAAGACAAAGCAAAATATAATGAAAGAATCCTTGAATACAAAAAGGATTCTCTTGTTTTTTGTCGAATATATACAGTAAAAAATATTAGCGATGTGTTAGAACGCTTAATACAGTTTGAAATATTTTACATGGATCAGCAAATAAATCGGATAAGCTTATCCTTCAATCCTTCAGCAAGCTTTCATCCAGTTTATCCATTTCATCTACGCCAACAATGCCGTGCAAATATGAATAAAGCCTGTTAACCCGCTCGTCCACGTCCACTTTTTTCTGAATGAGCTCCATCAGGGCTTCTCTGATCCTGCTTATTTCCTGCTGCATATCATCGGCCTCCTGTTTGCTTTCATTGATAAGCTCATAGGTTCTTTTCACAGTTTCTTTCAATAGTATGGCATTTTCTTTGTCTATTGTGGAAGGCAATGCCTCAAGCTCTTCCAATATCAAAGGTATCCTTTGGTTTATATGCAGGATCTCTTTTTGGGATTCTTTCAGTGGTCCTAAAAAGGCTTCATTATTATTTTCATTGAGTTCGTTTGAAATATGTAGTATTTTATTCATCGAAATCTTTTTTCTTTTTTCCAGTTCCTTAAGCTCTTGCTCCAGATTTTTTTCCTTTGCGAGAAGCTCTTCCAGCTTTGTTATCGATTTCTGCATGCTTCTTGATTTAAAATTAGAAAACAGTTGTATCCATTCAGGGGTATAAATCAAAATAGGAATTTTATTTTTTCTTACCATGGCACCATCTATATCAGGTTCTTTCAAAATCATCACCCTGCTTCCCAATAATCTCCAAATCCTTTATCAATATTAATAATAGCACAAGAGCAAATTTGAGTATATAGTAGCATATACTCAAAAAGGAAGTCCAAAAGGACTTCCTTGCAATGGAAAATTATTTTATATATGTGTAGATCAAGTCAGGATCTGCTCCCACCAAAGACCTTACATAATTAACTAGTTTATCTGATTGTACATATGCATTGCAGCCCCAAAATATAGGAACAATAGGCAGCTCATCTAAAAGTATTTTTTCGGCTTCAAATAATTTTTCACCCCGCAGCTTTAGATCCGGCGTAGACTTAGCCGCCTTAACCATATCATCAAAAGCTGTATTGCTGAATCTGCCTCTATTTACCCCATTTCCGGTTAAGTATACATCGATATAGGTCATAGCATCATCATAATCAGGGAACCAGTTGCCATAGGCGATATCAAAATCGCCATCATCAAGCAATTGGAAATATTGTTTTTTGGGTACCTGAACTATCTCAGTTCTTACGCCTAAAGTCTTTGAAAGCATATCCTGTACTGCTTCCATGTGAGTTCTTCTTATTGCATCATCTCTTGTTAGAAGCTTAAATGTAGGCAATTTTTCTACTGTCGTGTTCAGTTCTTTCAAAGCCAGCCCTAAATACTCTTTTGCCTTTGCCTCATCAGCCTTAAGGGGAAGTGGATCATAAGGCGATTCGGCTGTATACTTATCACTAACACCTGCAATTATCGGAGGAACATATCTGGTCGCCGGCAGTGCTCCATTTTTGGCTACTGATTTTGCAAAATCCTCTCTATTTATAGCGTATGATATCGCTTTCCTGAAATTTTTATTATTAAGAATCCCGAACATATTTTTATCCTTGTTATTAAAGTTAAAGGATAGATAATAAGCGCCTCCATTAGGCATAAACTTTGCTTCACCTTTTTGTATATAAATCTCACTCATATCACTTGGTATTGATGCGGAAAGCAACTCTCCGGTGTCATATAAGCTAATAGCCGTTTTGGGATCAGGTATGATTACAAGATCTATTAAATCTGCTTTAACTTTATCTTTATCCCAGTAATTTTCATTTTTAGCAAGAACAATTTTCTCCTCATGCTTCCATTCTTGAACAACAAAAGGACCATTATAAACCATTTTGTCTGCTCCTGAAGAAAACTCCTCTCCGTATTTTTCAACTATGTCTTTGCGTGATGGCCAATAAGGTAAAAATCCGAGAATTCTCAAAAAATATCCTGTAGGAGCCTCCAATTGTATTTCAAGAGTTTTTTCATCTATAGCCTTCACTCCTACTTCAGCTTTTTCAACTTCATTTTTATAGAATTTTTCTCCGTTTTTAATTAAGAAGCCCATTATTTCAGAGTAAGCTCCAGCAGTATTAGGATCAAGCAGCCTTATTATTGAATATTCAAAGTCTTGGGCTTTCACGACAGTGCCATCGCTCCACTTTGCATCCCTTAAATGGAAAGTATAGGTTATACCGTCTGAGGAAACCTCCCAACTTTCCGCCATACCCGGTTGTATTTTTCCATCATACACTCTGGTCAAGCCTTCTAAAGTATGTCCTAAAACAAAAATCGATGTCAAATCACTGCCTTTTTGAGGGTCCATTTGCGGTGGCTCAGCATCCAAAGATAGATTAAGAACCATTTTCTCATCTGCTGGTCCTTGGCCTTCTGGCTGCGCATTATCCGTAGGAGAGACTTTAGGACTACATGCTGTAAAAACTAAGCTGATAATAAGCAACATGTAAACAACAAGCAACAAAGTTTTTCTTTTCATCATATTTCCCCCTCTTAATTTTATTGGCTTATATATTACGTGAATATATAACAGATAGAAAAAATGTTTAATAAAAATCCAGTAGAAAATAAAGACTATTTTCTACTGGATTTTGAACACTTGGAATTGTATCCAAAGCAGCAGTGCATAGATAATAATTTTTTATTCAACTATCAAAATGCATTGCATAATATTCAGAATATTATGTGTTATTTATATATTCTATGTGATTTTAAATATACCTTCTCACTTTAATAAAAATTCTATATAACCTACAGATAGTTCGAATCGGCTACAGAATACGCCAATGTCCTCAGGACAGAGAAGACTTTAAAAGCTTGAATATAATCATCGCACTCATAGGTGGTGACGCGCTCGCTTACTCTGATTACGCCGGGCACATAGGTAGCCTTGTGAGCCATGGCAGGTGTATTCCATACCAGTTCTATTTTAATAGGAGGCTTGGATTTGTATAGATATCCATATTTTTCTATATCCTCCACCGCTCTTCTGGAAGCTTCCCGAAGCTCACTTCTTACAGTCTCCACAGGCCTGCATAATGCAGAGAATCTTCCAAGGGCTTTCTTGGTCTCCACGGTTTCAATGGTCGGGAAGAACTGTTTTGCCTGTGCTACAGTGGTGTCGTCACCTGAAAGCATCAATACAGGCACATTGAAATAGCCTGCTACCTCAGCATTTATTTCCGCTTCGCCTACTTCCTTTCCGTTTATCTTGAAGCTGTATAATATAGACGGGCTATATGTGTGATCCATTATAGCGAATGGAGTCCCGAATCTTCCATGATATCCTATAAAAATTACTCCGTCGAAAGTATCATCAATGCTATCCATCATTGAAAGAGTCTTGTCGGAACCGCAGGCGAGTAAGAAATCCCCCTTCAGCATTCCGATGGGTATATTGAGCATATCGCCGTGAGAATCCCCAATAACTGCAATGCCGCCGCCTTCGTTTATGCCCTTTATGACTGCATTGGCCTCTTCAGCCATAAGCTGACGGCCTTCCCTATACAAATCATTATTTTCCACTCCTACCTGATTTGGACTGACAATGCCTCCGATACCTTCCATGTCAACAGATACATAAATTTTTTTCACATATACCACCCTTTCATATAAATAATAAATAGTTTATGCCTTATCTCCCAAATACAGTTCCCACTCCATTTATCATCTTGTGCAGATCTTCCCTATAATCATCACTTCCGGGATTGATGCTGTTTATCAATACCCTGCCTTCCCGGCCGGTAGAGTGGATATAATTTCCTTCACCGATAAACATGGCCACATGACCCGGGAAAAACATCAGATCTGCCGGTTTTATATGTTCTAATGAAATGGATTTCATGTATTCTTCTTTTAAATTGGCATCCCTGTATATTATTATACCATTCAGCATATATGCCATAGATACAAAGCCTGAACAATCTATACCCATAGGACTCTTGCCTCCCCATCTGTATTGGGTTCCCATGTAGGCAAAAGCCGTGTCTATGATGCTCTTTCTCACCGTCTCCTCATCCCGCTTCAAGTCAAAGCATGGGATCTTTCTGAATACTTCCTTGCGAATCCAGCCTCTTCTTTTATCTATAAGCTCAACTTCACACCATCGTTCTTCTTCTCTGCCAGTCATATGAATAAATGCTCCCATTGTCAGTGTTTCCAGCTGATAGCTGGCATATTTGGGCTCGGCCAATACATCGACTATCCTACCGGATATACAGCAGTCTGCATTTTCCTGCCACTCAATTGCCCTATAGCTATCGATTAAAATATTGCTTTCGTGGACATAGCCCTCATAATCGTAATGCGCTTTAACTCTGTACCATCCGTCATCAATGGCCTCTACCAGCTCCAGCACCATGCCGTATAAGCTCTCATCCGCAACCTCGCTGTCAAAGGAAGGCTTCAATTTCAAAGGTATGACATTCTTTCTGGTGATGGCAAGCTTATTATTCATCAAAGGCACCTCCGTCAAAATCAATGTTTTTTATGCCAAGTCCCGCTCCATCACTGAGTATTAATTTGTTTTTGGAGAGCTCTACTCCGCCTGAAATAGGCTCCTTTTCTATCAAATCAACAGCATCCAAATCAGCTCTGGTAATATTTAATTTGCCCCCTGCAAAATGAGCTGCTGCAGCTATGCCCACCTTGCTTTCGATCATGCAGCCTATCATGCACTCTACCCCGCAGCTTTCCGCCATAGCGTTTATCTTCTGCGCATTATGAAGGCCGCCGCATTTCATAAGCTTTATATTCAGTATGTCCGCAGCCCTCTCTTTGAGCAAAATAAAGCAATCATGGGGAGAAAACAAAGCCTCATCTGCCATAATGGGGGTTTCAACATTGCTGGTAATATATTTCAGTCCTTCTATATCAATAGCCTTTACAGGCTGCTCCACCAGCTCAATATCAAAGCCTTGATCCTCCATAGCCCTTATGGTTTTTATAGCTTCCTTCGGTGTCCATCCCTGGTTGGCATCAAGCCTTAACTGTACATCAGGCCCCACAGCGTCTCTGATGGCCTTAACCCTCCTGATATCCAGCTTGCCATCTACCCCTACCTTAGTCTTCAATGTCTTATATCCATTTTTGACATAGTTTATCGCATCCGCAGCCATCTCCTCAGGTGAGTTAACGCTTATGGTTATATCTGACTCGATCTCTTTCCTCGCACCTCCGAATAACCTGTACAAGGGTATATTGAATCTTTTGCCGAAAAGGTCATAAAGCGCTATATCCACTGCAGCCTTAGCGCTCGTATTATGAACTGCCGAGGATTCAACCTTTCTTATTATGGCTTCCAGTTCTTCGATATCCATTCCTACTACGGCAGGCGCTATATAGTTTTTAATGGCACCTGCTATTGATTCATTGGTATCGCCTGTGATCACGGCTGTGGGAGAAGCACTGCCATAGCCTATGTCTCCTGTATCTGCGGTAAGCTTTACTATTAAAGCATCTGCAACAGATACCTGTCTTAGTGCCGTCTTGAATGGCTTTTTTAATTTCATGGAAATAAGCTCCGTCTCAACGGAAAGGATTTTCATTGGGCCACCTCCTAAATTTTAGAGCAAAAATATTTATAAGCTGCTTCAGAAACCTTGCCTATGATATGCTTTGCCGATACATTGCTTTCTGCTTCGGTAACAAATACTCCCAGAAGGTAAACAGTATCCGTCAGATAAAAAATACCTATATCATGATTAAGGTTTTCCAAGTCCCCTGATTTATGTGCTACTACAATATCCTCAGCAATATATCTTGTAAGCAGATCCTTATGCTTTTGCCTCTTTAAAATATTCAATGCCAAATCGCACATATTTCTGTCAAGTATACTTTCTTTATAAAGGGCCTCCATCATATAAGCCATATCCCGGGCAGTGGTCAGGTTCTGCCTGCCCTGCCTTGCAGCTTCAAAATCCATCATCTTTCTTTGCAAAACCGTGCCTTTAAGCTGCATCTTCTCTGCTTGATCATTGATATTATCATAGCCTAAAATATCTATAAGCACATTGGTAGCAGTGTTATCACTTATGATGATCATAAGGGTTATAAGGTCCCGTATACTGTAGCAGGCTGCACCCAGCTCCGATATTATGCTGAAATCAACCCTCTCATAAGGCTTGACGAAGACCATCTCATCAAGGGAAATCCTGCCCTCCATGACCTGCTTCAGTGCTTCGATCATTATAAGAATTTTTATGGTGCTGGCGGAAGGAACCACCCTTGCTGCGTCCAATTCAAGCATCACTTCTTCTTTAAGCAAATCCTTCAGCACTATAGAGACCTTGGCCTCCATCCTGTCAAAGCATTTTAATATATCATCTTTAAGCATAAAACCCCTCCTCGACTTTATTTATAAACAAAAATTTCGGCAGAAAAAGCTATGATAACTCTTTCTGCCGAACTTCATTTACGGTAATAAATGCTGCGACATAAATGCGATCAGAAAAGTCAATGTCAATAATGCCATTGAGGCTATCCCGACCTTAAAATATATATTCTATATATTTTGAAAAACTCCTCTTACATTAATAGTATTTTTATGATAGTTTATATATGGAGGGATTAAATTTGAAATATACTACTGATACTACTTATATAGTAGGAAATTCCAAATCTCAACAAAACAACCCCATAACTCATGTATATGGAGCATTCTTTATGGGCTTCGTCGTCAACAGCCAGACCGAAGAAATAATTGATGTAGAATGCAATTCCATACTTCCTCTTACAAATGAGTTCATAAAAACAATATTCATCGGAAAAAGCATCAGGCATGATTATGAGCAAATAAGATCTGAAGTAGAAAAAAGATATCTGGGTTCATCCCAGAGGGCTGTTCTCGTTGCCTTCAAAGATGCCCAGAAGAAGTATGTTGATTTTAAATCAGGGAAAGAGGTTCAACTATAATCCGGACTTCTTTCCCTGCCAGCTATCCCTTTCAACTAGCTTTTCATCTATTGCATTCAAAACTTCCCATTTATTAAGACTCCATCTGGGTTCTATGAGAGTAGCCCGCGGCCCATCTCCTGTTAGCCTATGTATGACCATATCCGGTGGAAGTTTCTCGATGCAATCTACCACCAAATCCACATATCTCTCCTTGTCCATAAACTTAAGCCTTCCCTCTTCATAAAGTCTAACCATAGGTGTATCTTTCATAAGATGTAGAAGGTGAAGCTTGATTCCCTGAGTATTTGTTTTTGCAACATAATCGATAGTCTTAAGAATATCGGTTTTGGTTTCGCCGGGTAGCCCCAATATGCAGTGAGTGACGACATCAATATTTCTCTTTTTCAATTCTTCAACCGCGCTTATATAGGTCTCCAGGGCATATCCCCGGTTGATCAGCCCGGCTGTATCTTCATGAATGGTCTGCAAGCCCAATTCTACCCACAGGTATGTGCGGCTGTTCAATTCCTCCAGCAGTTCAAGGATGTCGGGCGGCAAACAGTCAGGCCTTGTTGCAATGGCCAGACCTATTACATTCTCCTTCTCCAGTATGGTATTATACTTTTCTCTCAAAACTTCAACAGGCGCATAGGTATTTGTGTAAGCTTGAAAATATCCGATGTATTTTCCGCTCTTCCATTTTTTTCGCATCATAGCCTTGGCTTCTTCAAATTGAAGTGACAGGTCTTTATTTTTCATGGTAAAGTCCCCGGAACCTCTGGGACTGCAAAATATGCACCCGTTTTTGGATACCCTTCCGTCCCTGTTGGGACATGTAAAACCGCCGTCTAAGGATATTTTAAATATCTTTTCGCCAAATTTCTGCCTTAGAAAATAATTTAAGCTATAATATCTTTTGTTATCCCATTCCATTAGCATTCACAACTCTCCTGAATTAATTGTTTTGTTTTTCTATCTGATTTATACTTTTTATACCTTATATAAAAAAGCATAGCTCCTGCAAGTCTGAAAAATCCGGAAAAACTCATGGCTGTAGATCACCACGTTGGCAAGCGCACTGGAGACATTTATCAAGCTTAGCCAAGCCTCATTGGCATGAAGAAAATCTACTTCATAAATAAAGAATAAAGGCCATGCCATCTGCCATGATATATGAAATATGAAAGCAATCAATGTAAATACTATTGCCGCAAAAGCGCCCTCCCACATAATATACCAACCATTACTTGCTTCCCTGCTTGATAGGTCCAAAGGTTTCATAATATTTATCATATATAACACCTATAATATTTAATAATAGATAACCCTATAATATTATAATATATTTTCCTGCTCATTGCCGCATAATATATTTTACATAGTCCTTCATTTATTATAGAATAGTTTTGATGTACATATGAAAGGAAGATTTTGCATGAACACTAATCCAATTGTAACAATCGAAATGGAAAACGGAAAAACTATAAAAATCGAGCTGTATCCGGATGTAGCTCCGAATACTGTAAAGAGCTTCATATCACTTGTGAACAGGGGCTTCTATGATGGGCTCATATTTCATAGGGTCATCCCCGGCTTTATGATTCAGGGCGGATGTCCTCAAGGATCAGGCACGGGCGGCCCCGGCTATTCCATAAAAGGAGAGTTTTCATCCAACGGATTCAAAAATGATTTAAAGCATGACAGGGGCGTCATCTCCATGGCCCGTTCCATGCATCCCGACTCAGCAGGTTCCCAGTTCTTCATCATGGTAGAAGCGGCACCGCATCTGGATGGCGCTTATGCTGCCTTCGGCAAAGTAACAGAAGGAATTGAGGCTGCAGATGAGGTCGTCGACTCTCCAGCAGATTTCAGAGATAAGCCTATAAATGATCAAAGGATCAAAAAAGTCGCCGTTGAGACCTTCGGCGTCAACTATGATGAGCCTGAAAAGATGTAGGGGCGGGCGCGGACGCGCCCCCTACAGCAGTGCTATCTTATGAGCTTCGCAGATGCTTATCATTTCCTGAGGCCATATGGAAGCCTGTATCTCACCTATATGCGCCTTTCTGAGAAAAAACATGCATATCCTTGACTGTCCTATGCCTCCGCCAATGGTCAAAGGAAGCTTATCCTCCAGCAGCATTTGGTGATACTCAAGCTTAAGCCGATCTTCACAATCGGACAATTTAAGCTGTCTGAGCAAAGCATCCTTGTCCACCCTGATTCCCATGGAAGATAACTCCAATGCCATATCCAAAACAGGATACCAGAAAAGTATGTCTCCGTTCAGCATCCAATCATCATAATCGGGAGATCTTCCGTCATGTCTTTTACCGGATTTCAACTTACCGCCGATACCTGTAATAAATACCGCACCTTTTTCTTTTGCAATGGCATTCTCTCTCTCCTTGGGACTTTTATCCGGGTACATATCCTCAAGCTCCTGAGAAGTTATAAAAGTTATTTCATCCGGAAGTATTTCTTCATAGTCTTTGTAAATGCCTTGCATACATCTCTCCGTATTCTTAAAGGCCTTGTAAATCTTTCTTACACAGTCTTTGAGAAAATCAATGTTTCTGTCTTCCTTCATTATTATCTTTTCCCAATCCCATTGGTCCACATAGATGGAATGAATATTATCAAGATCCTCGTCCCTTCTAATGGCATTCATATCTGTGTATAGGCCCTCATAAGGCTTAAAGCCGTATTTGTAAAGCGCCATTCTCTTCCACTTGGCCAGAGATTGCACTATTTCGACCCTCTTCCCCTCTATGGATTTGACATCAAAAGATACAGGCCTTTCCACACCGTTTAAGTAGTCATTCAGCCCTGTATCTGTAGTAACAAATAAAGGTGCAGAGACCCTTGTAAGATTCAGCTGCTCCGACAGGCTTTTTTCAAAATAATCCTTGATCCTCTTGATAGCTATTTGTGTCTCCAAGACATCATGCATAGAGCTATAACCCTTAGGTTTTATAAAAGTAACCTTTCCCATTTTTTGCCCTCCAATATTGAAAAATTAAATAAAAAAACCCTTCATCCCTGAAATAAAGGGACGAAAGGCATTGCTTCCGCGGTACCACCCTGATTAACATATGGTTCACTCTGCCGATACGGAATAACCGGTATTCGATATCGCCCAAGTATAACGTCCTGGCTGCGTCTAAGTCTACTATCCTAAGATTTCGGTTAGAAATTCCGGGATGTTCTTCAAATGGGTTATCGTATCGGCCTCTCACCATCGCCGACTCGCTATGACTACCTTCCCAATTTACTCTTCCCATCATAATCTTTATAATGTTATGCATTTTTATACAGTATAATCTAATTTAAATTTGGTGTCAATATTTTTTTAATAATTGGTGAATATTGTTTTGAATTTTCATTCATGTTATACTTTATACAGCAATATTGACCTAAAAATATTGTATTGGAGGGTGTTATATGAATTTAATTGAGTTCTTAAAGAGGCAAAATATTATCCCTGAAAAGAAATCCGAGAAATTCATTAAGATACTGGAACAATATTCCGAAAACGATGTGTTATACCCGGATGTCATTAAGGAGCTTGACCTTACAGTCACTGAACATGAAAGACTGTTTAATGAATTGGGAAAAAGAGACTATATATCTGCAATATATATAATACAATGTCCATACTGTAATGAATTGGGCAACACATATGTAGATGAAGACGATATACCTTTTATAGACCATTGCAGATTCTGTGAAGCTGAGTTCAACCATCAGGAAAATCATATGCAAGCATACAGGCTGTATTTCAATTATGATGAGGAAGTTGATGTTATCGAGGAATTAAACGATAAAATTGCAGCAAATCAAGACAGGATCATGGAAATAACAGATGAAATCCGCTCTCTGGAAAATGCCCGCAAAACTCTCCAGCTTGAAAATATTAATTTTATAACCACAAAAAATGAATTAATAAAGAATAAAAACGAGAGCAAAGCATACTCCAAAATGGTCGCAAGAGGCTCCAACGTAAAATTCCTTGGAAAGTATCTTGATAATAAAAAGCTGAATTTGAAATGCTTCCGCTGCGGAGATGATATGGAATTTTTCGATGTGAACGGCAAAATAATGGGAGCTTGCCCAGGATGCGACAACGAAGTTGAAATGGAATTCCACTAAATAATGATATATTTGCCATGAAATAAGCTGCCCGGCGGGCAGCTTATTGGTTTCCAGCTATTTATTTAGGAGCAAAGGTTGCGCAATCTGTTTCTTCAGTATTCTTAGCATTTCTTGGCTGAATTTCAATGCTTGAAGCTGTGCAATGATCATCCGAAGCATGATAGTGGCATGTATTGACTACACATTTTACTCCGGGAAGATGACTATCTGTATGACCTACTCTACCTTGCATTTTTATATCTACCTCCATTAATATTCTCCATATTATTATCTAATTCTGCAATCGATGTTATGCTGAGATTATATTCCAATTATCCTAATCTCCTGGGATATCGTTATCTCGTTTTCCTTAACAACGGAATCATAGGCCAAGACCTTTACGCCTTTATCTGAGCAGCGCTTGAGCTCCTCTGAGAACTCAGGGTCCATGACAAAGTTCGGAGAAAAAGCTTCCACACCTTTCATCTGGATTAAAAAAATCACATATCCCTCATAGCCCTGGGAAACAGCATGGCTCATCTCCGCCAAATGTTTCCTCCCACGTTCAGTAGGAGCATCCGGAAACATCGCCAATCCACCATCTTCAAGGGTCACACCCTTGACCTCAATAAAGCCCTTGCTTTCCTCTTTTTCAAAGTACATGTCGAACCTTGAATTGCCATAAGTCACTTCTCTCTTCAAGTATTTTACACCAGAAATCAATGGAATCTTGTCTTGTTTTACACCTTCAAATACGACTGCATTCGGTATTTGAGAATCAATATTTATGAGCATATCTCCCTTGTAGGCTGCAATCAGGGAGTAAGCAGTCTTGCGGTTGGGATTATTTGATGCTTCCAATATCACCTTTGTGCCTTCCGCTAAAATTTCCTTGCATCTTCCCGTGTTTCTTACATGTACTATTTCCTCTTTCCCGTCAAGCAAGACATGGGCGATAAATCTATTTGGTCTTTTTATAAACAAAGCTTTTTTTATATCTTTATATTTCATATTAAACCTCTTCAAATACATCAAAATATTAATCGATTGCTCTAATTGATCGACGGTATCAAAAATTTAGAGGGTGGGCTTCCCAGCCTCCCAGTTTACAGGGCATGGTTTCTGAGTTTGATGCGCCGCAAGAACCCTTAGTATTTCATTGACGTTTCTTCCTATGGACAAGTCATGGACTGAGGCATACCTTATTACTCCATCAGGGTCTATTATGAATGTGCCTCTATAGGCTATGCCTGTTTCCTCATCCAGGACATCATAGCTCCTTGACAAGCTTTTTGTGTAATCCGATAAAATCGGGTAATCTACTTCGCCTATGGATTCCAGCCAGGCTTTATGGCTATATACGCTGTCAGGATTCGCTCCTATAACTTGAGTATTGAATTTTTCAAAATCCTTTAACCTACGGTTAAACTCCGGCACCTCGCTTCCTCAGATAGGGGTAAAGTCAAGGGGATAGAAAAATAATACAACCCACTTTCCTACATAATCTTTCATTGAAACTTTCCCTTTTGTGCTGTCCAAAGTAAAATCAGGCGCTTTTGTCCCTATTTTTATCAAGTTTATTCCTCCTCGGTTAATTAATCATCTATAGTTAATATTCTATCCCATCATGCTAAAATTATTAAGCATCAAGCTTGCCGTCAATTTATATTATAACTTAAAATTGGAACAGCCCTTCAAATAATTAAAGCCGAAAATTAATAAGCTGTATGGGAACTTCCCATACAGCTTATTATTACGGATTATATGCTTTTCAATATTTTATTTAATGCATCCAGAGCATAAATTATTTCTTTCTCCCTATTGAAGTGGCTGAAAGAAAAACGGACGGTTCCCTGGGGGAAGGTATCCAGAGTCTTATGGGCCGAAGGTGCGCAATGAAGCCCGCATCGAGTCATTATGCCAAAGTCCTTATCCAGCAAATAGGATACCTCTGCATTATCCTTTCCTTGGCAATCTATTGATACGACAGCGGTTCTGCCTTCAATTCCGTCTAATCCTGCAAGCCTTACCCCTTCTAAAGCTTTAATGCCTTTAATAAATAAACCTGTGAGCCCCATCTCTGTATTTCTGATATTTTCTGTACCTTCTTTTTCAAGGTATTTCAAAGCCTCGTTCAACCCAAAAATACCAGGTATATTTATAGTACCGCATTCAAATTTATCCGGCATGAAGGGCGGAATCTCTTCAGAGTCCGACATGCTTCCGGTTCCTCCCGATATCAAGGGGTCCATTAAGTCCGCCATTTCATCGGTGATGATAAAGCCGCCTATACCCTGAGGCCCCAAAAGCCCTTTATGTCCAGTAAAAGCCAGGGCATCAATATTCATTTTCTCCACATCTATTTCGACTGCTCCTGCGGTTTGTGCAGAATCCACAATAAATTTGACGTTGTTTTGCCTGCACAGCTCTC
Source organism: Lutispora sp. QWL-02 (assembly GCF_058315355.1). Classification (NCBI taxonomy): domain Bacteria; kingdom Bacillati; phylum Bacillota; class Clostridia; order Lutisporales; family Lutisporaceae; genus Lutispora; species Lutispora sp. QWL-02. The sequence continues at coordinate 1,876,056 of NZ_CM177762.1, read as the reverse complement.
CCACCTCAGATATGGATATGATTGTACCGCACACATTTGAAGCATGAGTCATTATCACTGCCTTTGTATTATCCTTTATGCATTCCAGTATATCATTGGAGTTCAATTTTCCCTGAATATCACATTTAACCTTTGTATATTCTACACCCTTTTTATGCAGCTGCATCACAGGCCTCATGACCGCATTGTGCTCCATAGAAGTAACAATACAATGGTCCCCGGGCCTTAAAAGGCCTTTAATGATGAAGTTTAAGCTTTGAGTTATATTCTGAGTAAATATTACATTTTTACTGTTTGAATAATTAAAAAGGCTGCATAATCTTTCTCTTGCTTCCAAAACTACCTCAGCCGCTGAGTAGGCGCTTTTATAGCCGCCTCTGTTTATATTGCTGCCTATATTTTCTATGTAATTTATCATTGCATGAGCCACACCGGGCGCCTTCGGGTATGACGTAGCTCCATTATCCAGATATACTCGTTCCATGCAGATCCCTCCTATATTTTATATTACTACAAATCCATCCTATTATCTACAAAATCATGCATTGATAGTTTCTATAGTCCCATATCGGATTATAGATATATTGAATGACAATTATTTAACGATTTGTAATATACTTAATTTGCAATACTTTATAGGAGGTATGAAAATTGAAAGAAAATAAAGGAATTATTTTTACCGGGGCCGTAGTCGGTATTATAGCTGTGTTATTAGTCAAGTTGGGCAACCCCGGCAACATGGGTTTTTGCATAGCTTGCTTTATCAGGGACATTGCAGGCGCCTTAGGACTTCACAGAGCAGAAGTGGTGCAATATGTACGTCCTGAGATAATAGGCCTTGTCATCGGCGCTTTTTTAATGGCCATTGCCGGCAAAGAGTTCAGTGTGCGCGGCGGATCTGCACCCTTCTCCAGATTTATATTGGGCTTCATAGTGATGGTCGGTGCTTTAATGTTCTTAGGCTGTCCCTTAAGAATGATACTGAGACTTGCAGGCGGCGATCTAAATGCTATAGTAGGACTGGCAGGCTTCACAGCCGGGATATTCCTTGGCATAGTTTTTCTTAACAAGGGCTTTAGCTTGAAAAGAACATATAGTCTCCCAACCTTTGAGGGATTACTTTTCCCCGGTGTTATAGCCGCATTATTCGTTATATTGCTTGCTGTTCCGTCCCTTCTCATCTTCAGCGAAAAAGGACCGGGAGCGGCTCATGCACCTATCATAGCAGCTTTGGCTGCCGGACTTATAGTAGGAGCATTGGCTCAGAAAACCAGATTATGCACGGTAGGCGGCATAAGAGACCTGATATTATTTAAGGACTGGCATCTTATTTCCGGCTTCATCGCCATATTAGCTGCAGCATTAATTGGCAGCATAATCCTGGGACAATTCAAGCTTGGCTTTGCAGCTCAACCTATAGCCCATACGGATGGATTATGGAATTTCCTTGGCATGGCTTTAGCCGGCTTTGGCTCAGTCTTGCTGGGAGGATGCCCGTTAAGACAGCTGATACTGGCCTCCGAAGGTAATATAGATTCAGTGATAACTATAATGGGGCTTACCTTTGGTGCCGCCTTTGCTCATAATTTCAAGCTGGCCTCATCTGCCAATGGCCCTACACCAAATGGACAAATAGCGGTAGTTCTTGGTTTTATTGTGGTATTCGCTATTGCGTATTTCAATATTGAGAAGTCTGCTGACTTAAAAATGAAGGAGGATGTGCAAATTGAAGCATAGTACAATAGATGCAAGAGGAAGATCTTGTCCAGAACCTGTTCTAATGACAAAAAAAGCACTTTCAAAAAGTCCCGAAGGTCTGGAAGTGCTGGTTGACAATACGACAGCAAAAGAAAATATAAGCCGCTTTGCTGGAAACTCCGGATATAAAGTGGAGGTTGCACAAAAGGGCAGCGATTATATCCTCATCCTGACCAAGTAGGACCACCATGGAGTATATCGTGACTTTTTTTACACATTTCGGCGCAATAAAATACAGCAGATTTTTATCAGGGAAGGGCATACCTTCAGAAACCATGCCGGTTCCAAGAAAGCTCAGCTCCAGCTGCGGTGTATGTGTTAAATTCAGAGCCTCCGAAGAGATTTCGTCAATGGTCAGCGATGATATTGAGAGAATATTTTTGCTGGAAGGCTCTGAAGCTAAACTTATATATGACAATAAATAGGGGTAAAGAGCAACTTTGCTCTTTACCCATTTAATCATTGCTTCACTGCTTCATTTAATTTCTCCAGTAATGACTCTACATTAAAACCGTGAACCATGGCTGCCTCTTCCAGAGTTTCCGCTTGTGCCGACGGTCAGCCTACACAGCCCATTCCGAAGCTCATAAGAATCTCAATGGCTTCCGGATATTTTCTTACTATTTCTCCTATGGTCATATCTTTATTTATTGACATCCATACACCTCCTAAATTCTTTTCTATCTTATTATTCCTCATATCGCTTAAATAAACCGGCCTTGAAGTATCATCAAACAAAATTGCCGGCATATGATTTAATTTCATACGTTATACCTTAAATTTCGAAACCATCTCCACAAGCTTATCGGCATGTTCTTTGGTATATCGCATCTGCTGTATAACATCAGCTGATCTTTCCATCACTTCACTTGATTTCTCAGCTATATTTGTTGTCCCTTCCGCTCCTTCATTAGTTGCCAGGCTTACCTCGTCTATAGCTTTTACCATTCCTTGTACTGTTGACTTCAGCATAGAGAAGGAGGATGTGAAATCTCCTACCAGTTCTTCGAAATATATAGCATCCTTGCTGTATTGCTCGCAAGTGTTGACCAAGATTCCATAGTCCTTTATTGCCTTTTTATCTACAAAATCCAGAAGCTCATTGGAGCTTCCAACCAGTTTATCTACAGACTCCAATACGCCCTGAGTTACTTCTTGAATCTTTGTAACAGCATTCTTTGAGTCTTCGGCAAGCTTTCGTATCTCATCAGCTACAACAGCAAAGCCTCTGCCTGCCTCTCCTGCCCTGGCAGCCTCTATTGCTGCATTTAAGGCCAATAAATTGGTTTGAGAAGTAATCGATAATATAGAGTCCGACAAAATCCTTATCTCGTTTATTGTCTTTGATTCCTCAATAGCGCTCCTTAGCTTATCATTTGTCTTAGAAAATACTTTATATGCACTCTCCCTGGACTGCAATGCATCCTCCTTCAAGCCTAGGGCACGGCTGTTTATATCCTTTGCAGAGGATACACCGGCGCTTGCCTTTTCCCATATCCTATCCAGGACCTGCTCTATTTCGTGAGAGTTCGCATTCATCTCCTCCATTGCCGCTGCCGTTTCCTCCATGCCGGCAGATATTTCTTCGGTAGTTGCCGATACTTCTTCAACACTCGCATTCCATTTTCTGATATTGCTCTCCGTATTGTTCACCGCATCAGTAATGTTTTCTGAGGTATCTATAACACTGCTTATTATCCTTTGCTGAGCCTCTGCCATTTGATTTATAGCCGAAGCAATCTCTCCTATCTCATCATTTGTCTTTATATCTGCCCTAACGGTTAGATTTCCCTGAGAAATCCCACGAATGTTGCTGAGCAGCGGAGGAATAGGCTTCAAGGTTGCTTTTGTTATCATGAATAAGACCAAGCCTATTATGATCAAGCCTATTAAGCTTACGACAATATTTTGCTTGGTCGATTTATAAACCTCTGACATGACCTTGTTTTTTTCAACAGTAACTCCTATAGACCAGCCATTTGATTTGATCGGCGCATAAGCAATTATTTTTTTAGATGAATCCAGATCATAGGTTCCATACCCGCTCTCCCCGGCAATCATCCTCGATCCTATGGCACCTATATCGCCCTCAAGCTCAGGCAATACTTCGTTCAGTACTTTTTCCTGATCCGGATGATATAGAACCATGCCTTGGTTGTCCAGCAAGAAGGTATATCCGTCATTTTCTATCTCATACTGTCCGATGATCGCCGGCAAGCTGTCTATTGCAAGATCCGCACCGACGGCACCCAGCATTTCTCCCCCATCATAAACCGGTGCCGCTATGGTGATCACCATTTTGCCGGTGATCGCATCTACATAAGCTCCGCTATATATCAATCCATTTTTTTCAACGACCCTTTTATACCATACCCTCTCCTTTAAAGAAAAATCATCCAGACCTACCCATCCGTCCTGAGCTAATATGGTATCAGCCTTTTTGGGCCCCACATATATGGAAAGAATGTTGGAATCCAGTTCTTTTATCGCATTGAGCTCCTTAACAACTGCGTCGTAGCCTTCAAAGGCACTGAGAGTCTCCCTGTTGTCGGCTATCTTCATATACTCCTTAAAAATTCCGTTTTTTACAGCTTGCTCTAATATAATGCCGTTCTTGTAAAAAAATTTGTCTATTGATTCGGCTATGAGCTTTGAATCAGATATAATATTTTCAGCAACATAGCCTTCCAAGGTTTTCTGGTTGGTATTAAGATTGAAATAGCAAATAGCTGTAAAAATCAATAGCACCATAAGTAAACTGCTAAATAGTATCTTCCCAACTATACTTTTTTTTGCCTGCATTTTATTACCTCGCTCTCATAAATAATTTTACAGGTCATGGTTAATGGCAATAGCTTAGTGGCAAAACTATATATCAGTGTTAATTCTATTTTATCCATTATTCAGAATTTTTCAAACATTTTTCACATATTTTGCATAAATATGTGAGATGTTGTAGTATTTTGGGGTAATTGATAATTTTTCACATGCATAATTTAATATATATTATGACAATTGATAATAGTTATTGTATATGTTATTATCAAATCAGTGGCCTTTAGCCATCGGATAAAGCTAAAATACTTGGATGACTTTAGCGTTGATAAAATTTTTAATTATATAAGGAGGAGTAACATGGGATTTAAAATTACAGAAAAAGTAACATGGGTCGGTAAAACCGACTGGGGATTAAGGACTTTTCACGGAGGAGAATACTCAACTCATAGGGGGTCATCCTACAATGCCTATTTGGTGCGTGATAAAAAAACAGTGCTGATCGACACCGTATGGCAGCCCTTTGCTAAAGAATTTATCGATGAGTTGAAAAAAGAAATTGATTTGAATGAAATAGACTACATAGTTGCCAATCACGGAGAGATCGATCACAGCGGTGCTTTGCCGGAGCTGATGAAGCTGATTCCAAACACACCGATTTACTGCACTGCAAATGGAGTGAAATCTTTAAAGGGACATTATCATCAAGACTGGAATTTTGTAACCGTAAAAACAGGCGATGTGCTGGACATAGGAGAGAGCAAATTGACCTTCATAGAAGCAAGGATGCTTCACTGGCCTGATACCATGTTTACCTACATGTCCGGCGAGAATATTCTATTCAGCAATGATGGCTTCGGACAGCATTTAGCCGCTGAACCAATGTTTAATGATTTGGTGGACCAGGCAGAATTATTCCAGGAAGCCATGAAATATTATGCAAATATCTTGACGCCCTTCAGCACTTTTGTGGCAAAGAAAGTTGAAGAAGTTTTGAGCTTAAATCTTCCTTTGGATATGATATGTCCAAGTCATGGCATAATATGGAGAAAAGATCCGGCGCAGATAGTAAAAAAATATCTTGAATGGGCAAATAATTATCAGGAGAATCAAATCACCATCATATATGACAGCATGTGGCACGGAACCAGAAGAATGGCTGAATATATATTGGAGGGCATAAAAGAAGCGGATAAGGATGTCACCGTTAAAATATATAATGCAGATCATACCGACAAAAACGACATATTGACAGAGGTATTCAAATCCAAAGCCGTATTGGTGGGCTCTCCTACCATAAACAAGGGACTATCCTATGCCGTCATGGGATTATTGGAGATGATGCGGGGCTTGTCGTTTAAGAATAAAAAGGGTGCAGGCTTTGGCGCCTATGGCTGGAGCGGAGAATCCGCTAAAATCATCAGTGATGAACTGGCCAGAGCGGGCTTTACAGTGGTAAGCGAACCTATCAAGGAATTGTGGAACCCTGATGAAGAAGCACTAAACAGATGCAAAGAATTCGGAAAGAATTTTGTTGAAAAGATAAAGTAAGCAAAAAGAATAAGCAGCGATGACTGCTTATTCTTTTGCTTTTTTCCCCGTAATATGTTCAATGTCTATCCTTACTACTTTTGTCTTGTTAAAATCATTTGATATGTACTTTTTGCCGCTTTCCGTATAATCAGGTGCATATTTCTCGATCAGCGCAAAAAGAGCAGCCCTCTTTTCATTGTCGTCCGTTACTATATTAGCCCTGCCGAATACTATGACGCTCTCGTACCTTGTGCTGAACTTTTCCGGTATCACCTTAGCATTACCGACTACGCAAAAGGAAACCTTGTTGTTTTTCTCTATATTGTCAAGCTTGTGGCCTTCCGTCGCGCAGTGGAAGTAAAGAGCATCATCCCTGCATGCATAGTTCAAAGGCACTCCATACGGATAGCCGTCACTGCCTATAGTTGATAAAGTGCCGTACTCACATTTATGTAATAATTCTGCAGCTGCTTCACGAGTAATAGCCTTATTAGCTCTTCTCATTTCTCTGAACATGATAAATCCCCCTTTTTTAATATTGACAGTATTTTTAATACATAAGTGTTAAATATATATTTGAAATATAACATATGTAAAATTCTACATCAATCAGTAATTTGACCTGTACATTTTGTTTGAGCAATATGGATCAAGGATTCCTTCTTGTTTAATCCGGGTTCTTCAATGACACAATCCAAAAGCCCATTTAGGATTTGGCCCATCTGCACCCCCGGCTTAAACCCTATATGCTTTAGATCATCCCCGTTGATTGCCAGATCCTCAATATTTACAGGTTCATTTTTAGCAATTATGTCCCTCACCGTGCTTTCCATCTCTGCTGCTGCAGCTATAAGCTTCTGCTTTTTTTTACACATCGCATCGGCTTTTTGAAGGCTTAATAAATCAAATATATTTTCTTTTCCTACCTCACTTATCAATCTCTTCAGCTTGCTTCTTTCGTTGCTTCCATAATGTCTCATGTGGTAGTCCACCAATAATGCAACCTGCTTTATTATTTTGTTGGAGCACCTCAAACGTTTAAGCGCCTTGACAGCAATTTCTGCCCCTTTTTCATTGTGCCCGTAGAAATGTCCTATCCCTTTATCATCCAATGTATAGGAGTATGGCTTTCCTGCGTCATGAAAAAGCGCTGCAAGGCGGATGTGGAGAATATCAGGGGTTTGCTCCAGAACACACAGGGTATGCTCAAATACATCTTTATCATGGTGAGGGTTGTTTTGTTCAAATCCTACAGTGGCCAGTATTTCAGGCAGCACAAATTTAATCATCCCTGTTTCCAGCATAGTCTTTATTCCATAAGACGGATTGGGTCCTATAAGAATTTTGAAAAGCTCTTGTCTTACCCTTTCGGCGCTTATCATGGGGATCATCCCTGCAAGCTGCTCTACCGCTGTAAGCGTAAGCTTATCAATGCCGAAGTCAAGATTTGCCGCAAATCTTACAGCCCTGATCATTCTTAAGCCATCTTCCCGGAATCTGTCTTCGGGATTGCCCACAGTGCGTATCAGTCCCTGACCGATGTCCTTGATCCCTCCGAATGGGTCTATCAGACCTTTGCCCCTGTTCCAGGCTATGGCATTGATAGTAAAGTCTCTTCTGCTCAAATCTTCTTCTATGGTCCTCTCAAAGCGGACCCAATCCGGATGCCTGCCGTCACTATAGGCCCCTTCGCTTCTAAAGGTCGTAACTTCAGCCTTCCCCTCTGGGTATATCACCGTCACAGTACCGTATCTCTCACCGGTAGCAACAACGCTTTTATCATAAAACGCTTTAAAAACTTCGTCAGGCATGGCTGAAGTAGTAATGTCCCAATCCTTCGGAGATCTTCCCATCAATATATCTCTGATGCATCCGCCTACAAGATAAGCCTCATATCCGTTGTCAGATAATCTTTGCAATATATTTTCTACAAAGCTGGGGATACCAATTATCATGGATTCATCTCCTCAATTGAATGATTTCAACAGCGGCATAATTTGACATAATATGAGTTTTCCCGGGAAATATGTATGAATATCGCATAGTAAAAAGCAGCAGGCTTAAAGCCTGGCTGCCCAGAAATAGTCCTTTTCTTGTAAATATTGTACCATATTTGCCTAATTATTCAAGGATTGTTAATTCCTTAACTTGATCATATTCTTATATTTATTTAGCTGCCTCGCTGTCTCAATATACTTGTTATTTAACTTATTTTTTTCCTCCTCATCCAGGTCTCCATCCAGCTTGCCCTTCATGTTTGTAGAGAGAGGATGGAAAAACAAAAACTGCAGTAAAACACTTAGTGCCGGCTGCAGCATTAAACTTGCAAAATGCAATAATGCGATTATACAAACAACAGTAGCTTCAATATATGATAAGTGTTTTAACCATCATCTCTCAACGATGCCTGTGGCATCGGGTTAAGAAGTATTCGATTAATAATAGTTAAAACACGTTCCTCATTTCACACCTCAAAATTCTAGTTATTTGCTATTAATTTTAGCATTATACTCAATATTATTCAATGTTGTAAAAGTTTATTACGGCAAAAACTTTTGGTTCTTGATCAAATCGTCTTGATATTTCTTTACCTTATCAGTCAGCTTAAAACCATCTTTTTCTACGGCCTCATAATACCCTTTCAGTGCCTGAGCCAGCTTGCTGTCTTGTGCAATGGCCTTCTCATATGCAGCCTTAGCATCAGCATCCATCTTTTTATTTTCATAGGCAAAAAGCGGAGTGTTATTTAAGCCGTATACTGCAAAGGTCACATATTTTTTATATAAGTCTCTCACTTCTTCGTACTTTGCCGAATCCTTATGCTGTGACAAAAACTTCTCTTGTTTGAAGGCTCTGTCAAACAATTCATCCCAGCTTATTACCAATGCTGCATCCTTTGCAGGCACCTTGTCGGACTCTGCTGTCATAAGGGTTATATAGTCCTTGATATCAGCAGCTGCATAGGAAGAATATTTTTCATAGAAGTTGTAATCGATGATCGGAAAAAACATGCCTTCCGCCGTTTCTATCTTATAGCCTAGTTTTATGGTCTCTTCGAGGACCTTTTTTACCTCTTCGTCCTTAACATCTGCCGTATCAATGCTTGACAAATCATATTCAGGCTTGTACAGTTCTCCAAGAGTGCTTTGAATATTACCGGCAGCATAGTACTTATCTTCTAACTTAGGCAGGTACTCCTTTTGTATCTCTTCCAGCTTGATTATGAGCTTAGAAGCATTTTTCGGCGATAGACCTCCGATATTCTTCTCTGCGAAGGAAATATATTCGAAAATATTGTTTTCTTTAGCAATAATGGTTTCATATTCCTTCATGATGCTCTCTTGCTTGGCTTCGTCAAAGCCAGAACCTTTTTGGCCTTTATCCGGTTCAGTGATATTTGTGCCTCCCGGTGCCGCTGGTTTATCAACATTAGTGCAGCCTGCATTGATCGATACGATCATAGCTAATACTGCTGCTATCAACAGCTTTCTATTTATCACGAAAAATCCTCCTTTAATGTAAAAACAACAGATTTAATATCTTAGACGCAAAAACATCAACATTTTCTTTGCAAAAACACATGAATTTTTTGGCATTGCCGTTTATGAAAAGAAATATCTTTTCTGCAAATAATATATTTAAGCATTTTATTCGACAGTCAATCTCTGAAAGGTGGCAAATATAAAAATGACTATTCATATAAAAAAACTGATACGGGCTGTTATCATAGCCTTATTTATCATGCTTATTGCCTGCAGCTGCAACAGCACCGGCAAAATCAATGCAAATGCTATTGAGCCTAAAGCACCGGAATCTAAAAAAGTCAAGGAAATAAAAGAAGCCAAAGAAAGTAAGGAAGATAAAGAAATCATCAAGGAAAATAAATCTGCTCAAGGTGAAATTGACTTTCCGTTTAAACCGACCCCAAGTCAAATCAATAAAAATATATTGATATTAGGAATAGATGCCAGAAAGAATGAACCGGCCAGAGCCGATACAATTATTTTGGTGAATATAAGAAATGACAAAGTCAATTTTATTTCCATACCCAGAGATACGCTGATAAAGCTAAAGGGGAAAGGCACCCACAAGATCAATGCATCCTATGCTTTCGGCGGCATTGGTTTATGTAAATCTACTATAGAAGATCTTCTTGACACAAAGATTGACAATTATCTCGTATTTAATTTCAAAGCTATACAAAAAGGTGTGGATGCCCTGGGCGGGTTCACTGTGACAATTCCCCAGACAATAAAGATAAGGGACCGGGAGCTTAATAAATGCTTTACATTAAAAAAAGGCAGCATCAAGCTCAATGGGATACAGACTCTTGAATACTTAAGGTATAGAAGCGATGGCAAAGGTGATATAGGCAGGGTTTACAGGCAGCAGGAGTTCATAAAGGATCTGCAGAGCAGCTTCTTAAAGCTGGAGAATGTGCCGCTTATACCCAAAGCCTATTTAGCTATCCGTGATGATATCAAAACAGATATGGATGCTTCCGATATGGCTTCCTATTTTATCAGCGGCTATAAGCTGAGAAATAATTTTGAGTATCACACATTAAAAGGTTACAGCAAATTTATAGATAAGGTTTCTTATTATATACTCTATCAAAGCAGCATAAAAAGCATTAAAGATGTATTAAAATAAATCGCTCATGCAGCAAAGGCATCCGCTTGAGGTAAAGCGAATGCCTTTATTTGTTTTTCATAGCCTCTTCAGCGGCAACTGCAACTGCGACAGTGGCGCCAATCAACGCCATTGGTTAAACCTGAAATATCTTTTATATGTTAATTTATTCATTAAATAAATTGCCTCCAACCGCATTTACATAAAAAACTCCCACTTTAGTAAAGAAACGCCAAATTAGGAGCCATCAGCCTAAAGCATTTACAGTGAGACCCATCAATGCTTAATATTTTATTGAAATAGTATAAATATTTATAGATTCTTATGCGATCAAAAATTAAGATAACGGAAGAGAATCCCTGCATGAAAACATTGCAGAGATTCTCTTCCGTTGCAGCTTTCAGCATATCCTTGGCAGCATATTTCCTTCCAAGGATGCCAGTATCCTTTTGCCTCCAAAAAAATTTTCTATATAAACATTTGTGTTTTCAGCATCTTCAAAGCAACCAATTATCTGAGCCTCTTTGCCATCATCAAGGGCTCTGATCCGAGCGAGTATTTCAGTTGATTCCGCCTTATCAGCTACAATTACGGCTCTTCCTTCGCAGGCTAAATATAATGGGTCTATTCCTAATAGTTCATTTAAGGCCTGTACTTCTTTCCTTATGGGGATATTCTCCTCATATATATGTATGCTTTTTCCCGCATGTTCTGCAATTTCATTTAGAGCAGTGGCAATTCCGCCTCTTGTAGGATCTTTCATCAGCTTTATGCTCTCCATATACCCATTGAGAGCTTCAATGATATGGTTTATTGGCGCGCAATCACTTATAAAGCTTCCATCTGCCTTTAAGCCATAGCGGTCCCTGGATATGGCTGTGCCATGCTCTGCTATCGTGCCTGTTACGATGATATCATCGCCGGGCATAATTTTTTTGGTCACATAGCTTTTATCCAATATTCCAACACCTGAGGTGTTGATGAAAATTCCATCGGCACAGCCTTTTTCAACAACCTTCGTATCACCCGTAATAATTTTGACTCCCGATGCATCAGCGGTGCGGGCCATAGATTCAGCAATCCGATCCAGAGCTTCTATTGGAAAGCCTTCTTCTATTATCAATCCGCAGCTCAGATATAAAGGCTTTGCCCCTGCTACCGCCAAGTCATTCACGGTGCCGCATACAGCAAGCTTGCCTATATCCCCTCCGGAAAAAAATATAGGCTTTACTACAAAAGAATCAGTTGTAAAAGCTAATCTGCCTGATTGTGCTTCAAACACTGCAGAATCCAGTCCATCGATGAGCTTCTGATTATTGAAATGCCTATAAAATATCTCTTTTATTAAATTCCTTGTGCTAATGCCTCCGCTGCCGTGGGCCAAAGTAATTTTATCTTCGTTCAAATACATCACCTTCTATATCTGTAATATACGGAACAAGAGCCTTCTGCCGATACCATACAAGGGCCGTAAGGGTTTGTCGGGCTGCATGCGGCATCAAACAAACGGCATTCCCCGGGGGTCTTTTTTCCCATGAGTATATCACCGCAGCTGCATTCCATCGCGTCCTCATGGCCCCACGGGCTGAGATTAAAATTATATGCAGCATCATACTTCATATATCTTTCCTTTAATACCAATGCCGAATCACTTACTAATCCTATTCCTCTCCATAGACCTTTAGAAGCGGTGAATACGTCGTCCATCAATAATTTTGCCTTTTCATTGCCATTAAAGCTGACACAGCGCTTATATATATTCTTTAGTTCTGGCTTTTTGTCCCCGCATTTGCTTTGTACTATTAAATATATTGCCCCCAATATATCGGCTGCATCAAAGCCTGATATGACGGAGCAGATATCATGCTTATCAGGCAGGAAGCGGAAATATTCCTGCCCCATTACGGCGGCTACATGACCGGGGCATATCATTCCGCCGAGCTCTCCATCATGCTTTTCCAGCACTCTTTCCAGAATCGGCGGCATCAGCCTTATGGAGGTCAATACATTAATATTATGTATTGCTTTTTCTTCAGCATGCCTTATCATAGCTGCAATAGCAGGCGCTGTGGTTTCAAAGCCAACTGCAAGGAAAACAACTGTTTTATCCCTGTTGTTTTCAGCTATTTCTAAGACCTCCAGAGGAGAATAAACAACTACCGGTTTTTTATCTTTTGTCCGGCTATTATCCAGACTTGTTTCTGTCCCTTTTACTCTTACCATATCACCGAAGGTTGCTATAATGACATTGTCCATCATCATTAGCCTGACCGCATCATCAATAAAGCTTGCCGGAGCTACACAAACAGGGCAGCCCGGGCCGGATAAAAGCTTTATCCCGGGAGGCAGCACCGAGGGAATGCCGTATTTTGCAATAGATTGGGTATGAGTTCCGCAAACCTCCATTATTTTCATTTCTTCAATGTTCGCCATACATGCCCATATACCCTTAATCAGCTTGGAAATATAACTTCTGTCCATATTTTCAATAGTCTCCTTCGAGCATATGCTTGAAAGTATCCTCCAAATAGTAGAAATACCTTTCATCAATCTTTTTAATAGCACATCCGGCATGAATAAGAATCAAATCTCCTTTTCTTGGATTATCCAGGAGACCAATATATATGCAGTTTTCTAAACCCATGATATCTACCGCTGCATAAGCTCCTTCAACAGAGATAATTTCTCCGGGGATAGCTATACACATCTTATCACCCCATAAAGCACATATTTATTCTCAAATCCTTTGGCGTTTTCATATTATTTCACCTTCTCTGTATCCCAGAATTATCTTGAACGAGACTTCATTCATTATTCAACAATTCTTGCAGCTGCGACGACCAATTGACCTATGGATATTCCGTTGTCATTTATTGGAATATGCTGATTATAATATACTTCAAAGTCTTCTCCTCTCAACCTCTCCAAAACACCCTTCAGCAGATACGTATTTTCAAAGCAGCCGCCGCTCAATACCACAGTATCAACATTTGATATTTCCCTTATCCTAATGGCCATATCCAGCGTTATATCGCATATTGTATTATGGAACCTTGAGGATATTATCTCAATCGGTATATTAGTATCCATATCCCTCAGTACGCCTTCAATTATTTCTTTATAATCTATTTCAAGCTGTCCGTCATCATTCTTATATATTCTATATTTGTAGCTTGCTTTCTCATAAGGATTCAATATACTCTCCAGCAATATTGCTGCTTGGGCATCATAGGTAATCATATGACATATGCCAAGCAAAGAAGATACACAGTCAAACAGCCTTCCAAGGCTTGAAGAAGAATAGCAATTATAACCGGTTTTGAGGGCCTGTTCTACAACAAATGACTTGTCTTTGTCCCATTGTGAAATATACCTGTTATCTTCATAACCCAGAGCATGCAGATAGCTTAATGCACTTCTCCATGGCTCCTTGACGGATTGATCGCCGCCTTGAAGGCTTACATACTTAAAATGCCCCACCCTGTGGAAGGCTTCTCTGCTGCCGATGAAAAATTCTCCTCCCCATATTGCACCGTCTGTTCCCCAGCCGGTGCCGTCATATATTATCCCTATTGCCTTCCGGTGAAGGTCATGCTCTGCCATACAGCTTGCCATATGGGCATGATGATGCTGGACGGCCGCCTTTATCCCTTCAAGCTTTGATGCATATTGGGTTGTGGTATAATAGGGATGCATATCATATGCAATTATTGCCGGTTGAGAATCAATATCCTCCAAAAATTTGTCCAAGGCATGCTGGTATATTTCAAAGACCTCCTTATTCCCTAAGTCTCCAAAGCATCTGCTCAAACAGCCATAACCGTCTTTCAAAACACTGAAAGCGCCTTTTTGTTCCGAACCTAATGCAAGTATCTCATATACCCCGCTACCCATATGGACTTTAAAAGGAGCAAAGCCTCTTCCTCCCCTTATTACGGATTCCCTTCCTTCAAAGACTTTGAAAACCGAATCCTCCAGAGGCATATCGATTTCATTATCATGATATAAAAAGCAATCGGCTATACCTGCCAGAACTTCCATCGCGCCGGCATCCTTGTATTGTATAGGCGAATTGCTAATATTGCCGCTGGTCATTATCAATAAATCCAGGTCTTCACAAAACAGCGAAGCATGGATATCAGTATAGGGCAGCATCATCCCCAGCCTGTTCATGCCTGGTGCTATGTTTCCGGGCAAGCTGCAGGAAGCCTTCATGCGGAGCAAGACAATAGGCATCCTGCAGCTTTGAAGCAGGCATTCCTCTTCGCAGCTTACCAGGCACTCCTTTTTGACCGTTTCCATATCCTTAGCCATCAATGCAAAGGGCTTGTCTTTTCTTCTTTTTCTGTCCCTGAGCTTCTGAACTGCCCCCTCATTCCTCGCATTGCAGGCAAGATGATATCCGCCTATCCCTTTTACTGCAATTATATTTCCTTCTACCAGAAGCTCAGCAGCTTTGACAAGCATATTTCTGCATTTTATTTCTTTTCCATCGCTAGTTTTCAATGACAGCATCATTTCTTTTTCCTTCCAGAACATATATTATTGCCGTATTCTCCTCAATATCCTCTTTTCTTATATCCGCTGTTGTCCATTCTCCCATTATTGAATCCTTCTGCTCCTTTAGAAATTCAATAAACTCCTCCTCGTCAATATGGCTGTTTCTGCTGACTTCCATGACTACCCTATCAAGCCTTACGATATCGTACTTATCGCATATTTTTCTTAATTCCTCATATATGCCCTTGATTAAAAATGTATCATGCATGATACCCCTCCCCCAAAATAGATATAATCTTATCTTTCACCCTCTCACAAACTGTTGGCAGAATCTCTTGCATGGCATGGCTTAATCCCCAGTTCGGCTCAATCTTATATATTTCTATAGCCAATACTGCTCCTTTTACCTCAAGACCGTATACATTCAGCCAAAGCAACAGGTTGGATTCATGTTGGGAATTGCATCTTCTGCATCTCATCATGGCTTCTTCGATAGACATATACCTCACAGTCCCCGGCTCTGCTCCACTGTAGGCGGCATCCAGAATTATTATAAAATCTCCTTTTTTTATTGTTCTTAAGCAATATTCAAAATCAGTCTCACCCAATACAACTTCAAAGCCGGCTTCTACTAAAAAATCTTCCAGTTGTTCGGCCACTGATAAGCCTATAGCATCATCCCCCATGATCCTGTTTCCTATTGCAATTACCTTCTTATGCATAGGCCTTATACAATCTTAATTTTGAAGGGCTCTGTTTCATCACTTATAATATGGGTAGCACAGGATACGCAGGGATCAAAGGTTCTGGCAATTCTTCCTAGCTCAACAGGTTTTTTTATATCTTCGACTCTTGTACCCGCCAACGCCTTTTCAACCGGCCCCAAAAGGCCCTTTGAATCATGGGGTGATAAGTTCCAGGCTGTGGGAGTTATGATATCATAATTAGAAATCTTTTTATCCTCAATAGCAACCCAATGGCCCAGTGCACCCCGTGTTGTATCTATAAGTCCTGCGCCTCTTGCACTTTGAGGCATATCGTATACCCTTTGGGAGGACTCTTTTAACTCCATCCTATCTAATAAGGCCTTCATAATATAACCTATTTTCTTTATTTCCAATACTCTTGCTATGGTCCTGTCCATTGCGGATATGCCCCTTTTGTAATCTCCGCTCATGAACATTCTTGCCAAGGGGCCTACTTCCATTGGAAAACCTTCATATCGCGGGCATTTCACCCAAGTATAAGCATCAGCCTTATGAAAATCTTCCTCAAGGGGCGGCCCCGGAGGCTGTCTTTCATTTGCTGGCGCCTCATACCAAGAGCTATATATGCTTTCTGTAATCTTACTCAGATCAGCCTCTTCATATATTCCTCCATAAAATGCTCTTGGACCTATATATCTGATTTCTTTGTCCGGGTAATCAAAAACCCCATAGCTTAAAAGATTCTTATAGCCTTTTCCCATATAATAATATTCTGGGTAATATTCTCCTATGATATTTACATCAAAAATCATGACAATCTCAACAAAGTTTATTATTTTATCCAGTATGGATTTTACTTTTATATATTTATCTGCTTCCATATTTACTGTTACCCCGCCCACAAATATGCCGTGATTATGGGGAGCCTTTCCGCCTAAAGTAGCCAGCATCTCATGGGCCATCCGGCTATATTCAAGGGATTCAAAGTAATGCTTTGTCAATAGATTATCCAACCTCTGAGGCAGTCGGAAATCTTCATGAGATTCATATTCTAAAGCAGATATATTTGCCCCTCTCACATAGTCGGGTAAGGTGTACTGGTAAAAATGCCTGATATGATTTTGTATAAATTCACATCCATGCATAAAGTCTCTTATATATTTGTCATTGAGCTCAGGAGTTACTCCCAGCGCTTCTTCTAATGCTAAGGATGAAGCCATTGAATGTGCGGTGGAGCAAATACCGCAAATCCTTTCCGTAAAATATACTGCATCTAATGGGTGCCTCCCCTTTAACATCTTCTCAAAGCCTCTAAATAGAAGGCCGCTGCATTTAGCATCTGAAACTATATGGTTTTCTATCTGCACCTGTATCTCCATAAAACCGCTTATTCTTGTAACCGGATTGATGATCACTGTTTCTGTCATGATACACCTCCACTCGTTTAATACCTTACAAAGGGCTCCATTCCATCAGGAAATCTTTCCTGAGCACATCCTATGCAGGGAGTATTATCCTTTATAGGCCAGTTCACATAGCTGTTCCACTGCCTTACGGGACAGTCCGTCTTAGTAACCGGCCCTCTGCAGCCAATTTTAAACATGCATTCTTTATCTCCCAGTTTTTTTGCAAATATTCCCCGGTCAAAATATGACCTCCTAGTGCAGCGGTCATGAATAGTGATACCATAGAACATTACGGGCCTGTTTTGGTCATCGAGCTCCGGCCTGCCAAAGTATAGCAGGTGAGCAATAGTACCGATAACCCAATCAGGATGACCAGGACAGCCGGGAACTTTTATAACTTCTCTGTTTAAAACCTTGTCTATGCTCAGGCTCCCTGATGGATTCGGCGCTGCAGCAGATGGACCGCCATGAGAAGCGCAGGTTCCTACAGCTAATACGTATTTAGCTTTCCCCCCGGCTGCTTTGATCGCTTCCAATGCAGTGATAAATTTGCCGTCATGGCGGGCTATAATGCTGTAATTTCCGTTGTCCTTTGCTGCTGCAGCCCCTTCAACAACCAATATAAACTCAGTGTTCAGAGTATCTGCAAATTTTTTATAAGCCATTTCACCCTCAGCCTGCATCAAGCTGTTGGAATAAGTCATATTTACCATGCTCTTTAGCAAATATCCCACACCCGGGTTATCTGCATTCAGAAGTGATATGATATTTCCCGAACATCCTGTAGCCTCCAGCCACATCAGATTCATTCTGCCCTCTGCCATTTGCCGGCTCTTTTCTATGGCCAAATCGATTATTCTTGCTGCGGTCACATTTTTAGCATCAATGACAGGGCATGGAGTAGGATTTTTCATTTACACACCCCCAAACCTAAGCCTTTATTATACCGACCTTGGGCAATACATTTAATATTTCTAGGCTGCCATGGCAGCTTAGGAATTGACTTGTCAAGTCCTTGCCTGCATAAAGCCCGAAATGGGTGCCCCCGCCCCAGAAAGCGTTATTGCTCACATCATAAACAATACTATTTACAGCCACATATGCCGGCCTGCCTCCGCTTCCATCATACATAGCCAATTCATCTAAGGTGAATTCCTTACGATAGACCTTCATCAGCCCGTGTCTTAAATTATAGTAATAGCACCATAAACATACTCTACAAAACGGACAATTCCACATCTACAGACCCCCCTTATATCCTTCTGTAAATTATATGAGATAAAATTCATATAAATTCGATTTGAAAACTATTTGACAATTTATACTTTCTTTTGTATACTTAAACATAAATATCAATGGCTATGAAGAGGATCAGTAAATAGAAGGATTCTAAAAGGAAGGAAGACTCACCGACTGAAAGGTTTTCCAAGATTATTTCTATTGAACCCGCCCTCCAAGCTGCAAATGAAAAGTTTGTCCGCTTCGCCTGCGTTATGGGCTTTGAGAGGAATAGATAATTTTTTAGCTTATCTATTTAACTTGGGTGGCACCGCGAATTACCTTCGTCCCTTGTTTGGGATGAAGGTTTTTTTATCAAGTTGAAACGCGGGTTAGTTCAGTGTAAAATAGATGTATTAAGCTTATTTATTCAACATGGGTGGTACCGCGAATTGCCTTCGTCCCTTGTCCGGGACGAAGGTTTTATTTTTTTGAATTAAGAGGAGGAAATACTATGATGGATGTTAACACTCAAAAATCAGTAATTTTAAAGGTTTCTGAAAAGGATAAAAATGTTCCCGACGATTTTTATTCAACCACTAATTACACCACTAAAATTTTTTATGGAAACAAGTGGCTCACAGTTCATAATCAGAGGATGGATGCACTTATAGTTGTGGGCAACGGAATTGCTTCATGCAAAAAATTGAGAGAAATCAAAAAAGGAGATATGATCGTATGCGGCGATACAGGTGTAAAACTTGTCATGGATAACGAAGAGGCCGGTTCAGACGGTTCCTTTAGCTTCATGAATAACTGCGTTTCTTCTGAGAGGAGGAATGAGCTGCTAATAAAGGAGCTGGCCGCTGAGCTTTTTAATGAAGACAAACGCTTGACAGTTGTAGCAGGACCGGTTGTGGTCCATACAGGCGGCGATTATTATCTGTCTCAGCTCATCCGCAGAGGATATATCTCCAGTGTTCTTGCAGGCAATGCAGTTGCCGTCCATGATATAGAAAAGACCCTTTTTGGCACTTCCCTGGGCATATGCGCTAAATCAGGAAAGGTAACTCATAACGGCTATAGAAATCATATGCGGGCTATAAACCAAGTAATGAGATATGGCTCTATAAAGAAAACCGCAGAAGCAGGAGTGCTCCGTTCCGGCATCATGTATGAATGCGTGAAGCATAATGTGCCTTTTGTGCTTGCCGGAAGCCTAAGAGATGACGGTCCCCTCCCGGATACGATCACTGATATGATAGAAGCTCAGAACGCTTACAATGATCAGCTGAAGAAAGCCGATATCGTTCTGATACTCGGCACAATGCTGCATGGCATAGCCAGCGGCAATATGCTTCCTGCGAAAATTAAGATGATATGCGTGGACATTAACTCTGCAGTAGTAACAAAGCTCAGCGACAGAGGAAGCGGTCAAGCTTTAGGAATCGTTACGGATGTTGGGTTGTTCTTGAACCTTTTAGATAATGAGCTTTGCAAGCTTGAGAATATGCCAAAGTTCGCTGCACAGGGAGTTTAACTAAAATTTCATATAAAAAAGCTCACTTTACATGAAAGTTCCAAGTAAAGTGAGCTTTTTTTATTCTGCCGAGTTAGAAGCAATATTCACATTTTATATACTTTCTGCTGAATTCTTCTACTTCTCTTGCTATCGCTTCAGGTGCTTCTTTATCAATCAAAACTCTTTTGAAAAATTGTGCGATAATTTTCATATCGTTTTCTTTCATACCCCTTCTGGTGACTTCTGGAGTCCCTATCCTTATTTCCGGGCTATTACCGGAGAAATCATCAGAACATAATATCTTCGCCTTTTCAAGATATTTTGCAGGTGCTTCATCTACCAGATTTCCGATATCTACAAGCATCAAATGAGTTCTAGTAAATCCCTTCTCCTTGCCTGCAACGTTAAAGCCGCAATCATACAATGCTTCAGCTAAAGCCACTGAATTTTTGATTATCTGTTTTCCATATTCTCCTCCATATTCCTTCATCTCCAATATGGAAGCAGCCAATGCAGGCAGCCTGTTCAAATGGTGGCTTGTGACCAGGGATGGAGATAATGTGTTGCCAACCTTTTCAATCAGTCTTTCATCATTTGATACTATAAATCCACCCTGGGGTCCGGGAAATGATTTGTGGGTACTGCCGAACATTATATCAGCACCCTCCTCCAAAGGATTAGGAAATACTCCTGCAGCTATAAGGCCTGTTACATGAGATGCATCATAAGCAATAATTGCACCTATTTTTTCTGCTGTATCTTTTAATTCTTTGATAGGCTCGGGAAACAGTGTACCTGAACCTCCGAATATTATGAGCTTAGGTTTAGTTTTCACTACTTGCTCCTTCAGTTTTTCAACATCTACACATTGGTTGCTAAAAGGCATGTATTGAACCTTGATGGTCTCTTTAAATTGCCTTATCTGGCACATGGGACCTACCAGACCATGTCCCCAATCCTTCAAGCTTACTTCAATAACCAATTCTCCCGGTTTTAATAAAGCCAAAACTACAGCCATTCCGGCCATATGACCGCTTATAGGTCTTAAGTCAACACATTTTGCCTTGAAAATATCTTTCACAAGCTCTTGAGTAGCCATTTCAAATTCATGAATATATTTATTTCCTGTATATTCTCTTTCCTCCGGCTTTAAAGTGGAATAACATCCATAACGATTGCTAAAATCACAACTCAGATAACTTCTTACTTTATCACTGGAGTAATTCTCTGAAGCTATTAGATTAAGGCAACCTTCTCTATAGCTTAAGTGCTTCTTAAGCAGATTATCAATATCATTGGTTTTCTTAAACATTTAAACCCTCCTTGTTATGACTATACTTCTTATCCTCCGCTTAATGGTCTAATGATTTTTACAGAATCTTGATTCTTCAGTTTATAACTTTCATACTCAGACATTAACAGTTGGTTGCCATTAATGAATACTGCGACATGATTGGAGTATCCTAAGAGCTGTAAAAGCATAGTCACTGTGCATTCAGAAGGAATAGATAGGGTCCTACCATTTGCAATTATGTCCATATCATCCCTCCACATTATTTACTAAAGTTACTACTTCAACAATAACCACTCCAAAGAAAGCCTTTTCAATGTGGATTCTTTTGGGTTACCTGTTTCTTTGCACCATCCTGCAAGTTCATAATATACTTCCTTTGATTTTTCAAAGGCATTCCTATTTAAGCAAATCCCTTCTGATGGACCATCAGTAAATGGTTGAAACAGCCTTTCAGGAAGCTTATCATCATCTTTTGTAAAGCCTTCTCTGCTATTAAAATATCTCATCATATTAATTCTTCTTTCTCCAATTAGCATTAGCTCATATAATGATGTATGCCAACCAATACCGTATTTACATAAATCAACCATATCATCAGGACCATATAATTCCCAAGATGGCCCCCATACGAATTGGCATAGGCACAAAGTATCCAATACAGAGAAATATTTTTGACTCTCAAAAGCAAATCTAACCTTTTCAGTATCTAATTCATAAGGATTATCATAACCCTTCCAAATACCTATTTGAGCTAATCTTGCTCTCTCTTTGCTATCCGGTGGCATGACCAGGAATACATCGTGCTCACTGGATTGGTGATCCGCGCCAAAAGGATTCACAGCATATATCAATCCAACAGAGGGCTTATACTGAGGCATATGAGCCGGCAGTTCCTGTCCTTTTGCGGACATGCTATAAATATCTGCATCTCTTCCAATATATTTTGCTGCTCTAGCGCTGCCTTCTGCTAAAATATTGCCGAACGCTTCTCTATAAGCAATCTTTTTTATAAGCTTTGGCACTACCTCGTTGTTACCAAAGCTTAAATCTAATCCATCTGCAGTTGCCTTATCTATCAAGCCCTTTTCGTAGCATTCCATAGCGAAAGCGATAGTAGCCCCGCAAGAAATTGTGTCCAAGCCATACATATTGCATAATTGATTTGCTAAAGACACTGTTTCCAAGCTTGTAACACCACAGTAGGAACCCAGAGCAGCACAAGTTTCGTATTCTGGACCTCCATAGAGTGGATCCACGACTCCCGGTACCTCTACAACCCTTTTGCATCTTACAGCACAAGCGTAGCAAGTATCCCTTTCTTTTAATATGGTTTCATACATGGTCACGCCTGTTATATTTTTAGCTCCCCCCGGAAAGTGACCGGTCATCCAGTTCTTTGTCGGAAGAAAACCCTGTTCATGAAATCCTTCCAAATCTCCATCTGTTCCGAATTTTCCAAGACCGGCCAATGCATCATTTTCCTCTAGTTTTCGCTTTACGCTGCCCGCCAGTTTTCGGAAGTTCTCACTATCATAGGCTTCCATGGCTCTTCCTTTTCTTACCACAACTGCCTTTAATAACTTAGAACCCATTACAGCACCAAGACCATTCCTGCCATTTGCCCTATTGCACATATTTATTATACATGCATATCTTACAAGGTTCTCTCCTCCAGGGCCTATTTGAGCAATCTCCACATTTTTCTCACCTAATTCTTCCCTAATTATTTCTTCGGCTTCACCTGTGACCTTGCCCCAAATATTATGAGCATCCCTTAACTCTGCATTATCTCCTTCAATATATAGATAAACAGGCTTCTCTGACTTGCCATGGAAAACCACTGCATCCCAACCATTAGCTTTGAGATGAACAGGGAAAAATCCACCCGCCTGGCTATCTCCTATAGCACCTGTAAGGGGACTTTTACCTGTTACTGTTAATCGGCTGATACCGCTTATGGGCAGCCCGGTCAATGCGGATACCGAGAACACCAATATATTCTCAGGTGACAATGGCTCTACACCTACTTTTATATCCTTAAGCAGCAAATAAAGACCTAATGCAGACCCACCCGGGTATAATCTATATATCTCACCGGGTAAAATATCCTTTTTGATTGTCCCGCTAGACAAATTTACATGTAGAACTTTTGCATCTGGGAACATATTCATTACAGTTCCTCCTTTAAAATCTATTTATTCTCTATAATCTTAACCTCTTCTATTAATGTATCTAATATCTTTTGTGCGTCTCCTCCAACCATTTTCACATACTCATTATAAGCAGATTTACTAGCTTCTCTAAATGCATCTTTTTCTTCCTTAGTCAATTCAATTATTGGGATATTGCTATTTTGTTTAATCTTTTCAAGGGCTTTCCCATTTAAATTTGCTTGAACTTCAAAGGAGAAATCTCTTATCTCATCAATTGTTTCCAATATCATATCTTGATACTCTTGGCTCAAAGAATTAAAGAAATCCGGATTTACCGAGGTGGTTGTAACATATAAGTTAGAGTTCGCCAGTGTTAGATACTTTTGAACCTCATAGAACTTCATTTCTTCTATTGCAAACAACGGATTTTCTTGGCCATCAATCATATTAAGCTGAAGTCCGCTGTATACCTCCATGTAAGGCATCGGTGTTGGATTTGCTCCATAGGCCTTATATGCAGCGACTATCATAGGTGATGGCATAGTTCTCATCTTCATGCCCTTCCACTTATCAGGATGATTTGCAGGCTTGCTTGTTGTCCATTGCATCGGGCCCTCCGTCCAGTAAGCTAATACCTTTATATTCTTTTCTAAATATTTAGCTGATAGCAATTCGTTTAAAGCTTTGCTAGTCTTAAATATTTCTGCGTTTTTGTCCATATCATCGGTGAATAAGAAATGCAAAGAAAAAAGCTGATTCTCCGGCACGATGGTCCCTGTATTTCCAGGAGAAACTGTAGCAAACTCAATGCCTCCGGTCTGTAAAAGCTCGCATTGTTGTGTAGCATCCCCAATCTGCCCAACGGGATATATTTCAATTTGCACCTTGCTATTGGATTTCTTCTCAATAATTTCTTTAAACTTTTTAACATATACATCTTGCACACTTCCATCAATTTCTTCATGAGCAAATCTCCATACAACAGGAGCCCCTTCTGTGTTAGCCGCCTTATCTGGTATCTCACCCTGTGCTGATGATTCTGCTGGCTTTGTGCCACAGCCTGTTAATAGTGATATAACTAGCATTAAAGAAATTAATATAGAGATTGTTTTTTTCATGTTTATCCCCCTTATTTTTAAATTTAATATTTCAATTGTCTAATCCAAGTAGTTCAACACAGATCTGATATGCATCTCAACGCCATATTTTAATGTGTCTTCGTCGATGTCAAACATTGGATGATGATGTGGATAATTTGTCTTCTTCTCTTCGTTGCCTATACCGATGAAATAAAATGCGCTTGGTACTCTTTGGCTGAACTCAGCAAAGTCTTCGCCTGCCATACATCTATAGCTTACAATTCTGCATTTCTCTCCAAAAGTTTCGTGAGCAGCTTTTTCAATATAGTGAATCATAGAATAATCATTTTTTAAGGCAGGATTGCTTGGAATATATTTTAGTTCATAATCAGCACCCATCCCATAACATATTCCTTTTATCAAACGCTCTATTTTATATAACAGAATTATTTTATCTTCTTCTTCATTCTCAAACAAAAACCTTATAGTGCCTCCAATTTCTACTTTTTCAGAAATAATATTACGACCTCTGCCTCCATTTATTTTGCCAATCATTATTGTAATAGGCAATAAGGGGTCAATCTCCCTGGTCTGAATTGATTGAAGAGACTGTATAATATTAGAAGCAACTAATACAGGGTCAACTGCAGTATGGGGAGCAGAGGTATGTCCTGCTCTACCTATAACGGTCAGTTCAAACTCTTCATTAGCAGCCATAACTGGACCTCCTACTAATCCAACACTTCCACTTTCAATGGGTGTCCATAAATGTATTCCAAAAGCTGCATCAACTTTTGGATTGTCAAGGATCCCTTCTTCTATCATATTAAGAGCCCCTGCTTCCTCCTCATTTGGTTGAAAAACAAACTTGATATTGCCCTTAATGTCTTCTCTATGTATTGCTAATATCTTAGCTGCAACCAGCAGCATAGCCGTATGACCGTCATGTCCGCATGCATGCATAATACCTGGATTTCGAGATTTGAAAGGCAGGTTTGTTTTTTCTTCTTGAGGCAGAGCATCAATATCGGCTCTCAGCATAACAGTTTTCCCTGCAGTTTTACCTTTCAATAATCCAACAACCCCTGTTTTTGCAACTGTTGACACCTCTAGCCCTAGTTTTCTCAGATATTCCTTTATAATCTTTGAAGTTCGAAACTCCTGGTAGCCGAGTTCAGGATACATATGAAAATCTCTTCTAAGTTTTATTAATTCGCTTTCTAAGGCTTTAATTTCTTCTTTTAAATCAAACAAATATTATCGCCTCCTTTTTGACTAATATATATGCTTTATTATATTAATGCTAGGGAAAGCTGAGGAAATACAATGATCAATACGGATATCATTACCAACATAATCAGATATGCAGGCAACTTTTTAATAACTTTAAGAAATGGCCTGTCGAATACGGCACAAGCCGTAAATATATTGCAGCCGAAAGGTGGAGATATAGATCCTATTGCAGCCTGCAAGGTAACTATTATACCTAAGTGAATTGGATGGATACCAGCCTTAACAGCCAAAGGATAAAATATGGGTGTTAGTATGATGATTACAACTATTGAATCTACAAACATACAGCCAACAAAGAAGAAGATCGTTACCATTGCTAATATCTTTATGACCGATGGATTCACACCTAATAGTGCTGTGGTAAGAAGCTGGGGAATCTTAGCGTAGGATATGGCCCAGGAAAATAACTGTCCTGCTGCTACTAAAATAAATACCGCCGAAGTTACAATAGCAGTTGATAAAGCTATATTGGCTAAATCCTTTAGTTTTATAGTTTTAAACAATAAAAGCTCTAGTATTGCTGCATAGAGAACAGCTATGGCAGCTGCCTCTGTAGGGCTAAAAAATCCTGAATAAATGCCTGCGAAAATTATTACAGGAAATCCAAGAGGAGCTATAGCGTCTTTTACAGCTTTAACTCTTTCACCCCAGGTTAATTTTTTGGTTCTAGGTATGCCTTTTCTCTTGGCATCAAAATAGTTATACACCGCAAAAAAGAGTAACATTAGTAATCCTGGAATAACACCTGCGATAAATAAGTCGCCAACGGATGCACCTGTTACAACGCAGTACATTATCATGGATATGCTAGGAGGTATAAGCAAAGCAATTATAGCTGAGCTTATTATTAATGCGATAGTATCTTCATCCCTATAGCCAGAGTCCAGAAGTCTGTTTCTCATTGGTTTTCCAATAGCAACTACGGTGGCTTGAGTTGATCCTGAAATTGCACCAAACAATGTACATGTAGCAGCTGTAGTAATAGCCATGCCACCATGTATATGCCCTACGAAAGTTTCAACAAAATCCAGCAATCTCTTTGAAGTTTGCCCTGCACACATTATATCCGCAGCAAAAATAAACATGGGTACAGCTAAAAGGACATAGGCTTGAATTCCGGCCACTATTTGCTGTATGGCTAATAGTGGATTTATATTAGGGAAATAACGTATTAGCACAGCTAGAGGTGCAATAATCATAGTTATAAACATGGGAAAATTCAAAAGCAAGAAAAAAATCATTATGCTCATCAACAGTGCTACCATTAGAGCACCTCCTCACATTTTTGCCTGTTAGTTTCACATAAGCTTTCACTATCTGCCCCAAATATTACCTCACTAGATAAATACAGTTCTTTATTCTTTATATTTTTGAAAAATGTCCTTGCATATTCTATAGCGCCTAAGAAGAATCCTATGGGAACGATTGCAATTATGATATATGTTGGTATCCTTAATGCTGGAGTTACCCTGCCTAATGTTTGAACCTTTTGTGTATATTTGAGCCCTAAATAAGCTATATAAAACATGGAAACAGAAGAAAGACTAGAAATAATTAACATAAAAACTTTTTTATATTTTATGCTCAACAAGTCAAATATTGCAGACATGCTTATATGCCTTGCTTTTTTAGTACAGTAACCAACACCTAAAAAGGTAACAATTATAGTCAATATTTGTCCGACTTCTTCTGAAAAAGTCCAGCTTCTGTTAAAAACCGACCTGCTTATTACACTTCCTATCAATATAATGGCCATCACTATGACAGAGTAGCTCAAGATCCATTCTTCAATCTTGGATATATATTTGTTAAAAAACTTATCCATATTTCTCCTCCTATTACTTCTGCTTTGCATGCCGCAAAGCAGAAGTAAATTTCTAAAGACTATTTCTCCAGTAATCTTCTTGGATAATTTGTGAAAGTTTCGCAACCATTTTTAGTTACCCTGAAAGATTCACTGATATCAACACCACATTCATCCAGCCATATCCCAGGTATCATGTGGAAGGTCATGTTAGGCTGAAGTACAGTTTTGTCTCCAGGTCTTAAGCTTGCCGTATGCTCACCCCAGTCTGGTGGGTAGTTAAGACCCATTGAATACCCTATTCTGGAATCCTTAATGAATCCGCTCTTAGCTATGCTATTAGCCCATACCCTCTCAACTTCTTCGCAAGTCATGCCGGGTTTTACATTATTTAAAGCATTGGTTAAGCCTTCTGCAACTACAGCAGCTAAATCCCTAACCTTTTGAGGTGCCTCCCCTATTATCATAGTTCTAGATAGAGGACAATGATATCTTCTGTAGCATCCTGCTAATTCTAAAATTACAGTATCCCCGTTTTTGTATGGCTCATCTGTCCAGCTAAGATGAGGAGTTGAAGTTCTTATACCGCTTGGCATTAAAGGCACTATAGCTGTATAATCACCGCCATACTCTTCTGTTCCGCTTATTTGGGCATGATAAACATTAGCTGCAGCATCACATTGCCTAACTCCTTCGTCAACGGAATTATAAGCTGTTTCCATAGCTTTTTCTGCTATCCTGGCTGCCTTTCTTATGTACTCAACTTCTGTATCAGACTTAATAATCTTAACCCAGTTAACAATATTTGTACCATCTTTAAATACTGCATTAGGTAAACCTAATACAAGCCTCTCTTGACACTTTGCTGTATAATAGTAAGCATCCATCTCAGTAGCAATAATCTTTTTGTCATATCCTCTTTCCTTGAGGACGTCTGAAACAAAATCCATAGGATGCTTGATTAATGATTGCACATAATCGTCAGTATAGGGCTTAATATTTTCTTCGCTCAACCATGTTGTCAATCTAGCAGCATTAGCATCTTGTCCTCTTCCAACCCAAATTGGCTCATCTTGATCTACTAAAGCAATAATACATTGATGTACATAAAAGGACCAACCGTCAAAACCAGTCAAGTAATTCATGTTTGCAGGATCAGTTACAATAAGAACCTCTATGCCTTTCTCATTCATGCTCTGCTTAGTTTTTCTCAACCTTTCCTTATACTCTTGAATTTCGAAATATAAGGTTTTTCCCATTTGCCAACATCTCCTTCACTTTATATTTTGTATACTGTCTATTGTCGACAATGTATCGTGCATTAATTATATGTCCTTCAAAAATCACCTTCTTTATATGAAATTATGTGTTCTTTTAGCGCCTTTTTGCTTTTTTCTAAGTCATTATTTCTCAAATGCTTTATTATTTCATAATGATCTGTAGCTGTAACAAGCAGGTTTCCTGTTTTGTTTGTATCATAAAGCATAGCCATTCTAAGTTGAAAAAAAATGCCTTCTAATATTTCTACTCTTCTTTTGCTACCGGATTTTTGCCATATAAATCTATGAAATTCAATGTCATTCATATTTATTTTCATGGCTTTCTTTATAGGATCTTCTGAACTTCTTACAACCTTGACCATTTCATTAACTATATTATTAAGTTTATCAAAATCTTCTTCAGTCATTTTATTTTCGTTAATTATTATATCTAAAATGTTATTCTCTAAAAGAAGCCTTATATCAAAAACTTCTTTTATATCATCAAGGGTATACCTTGTAACATAGGTCCCTTTTCGCGGAATAGTAGTGAGAATGCCTTCCTTTTCCAATTGCCTCATGCCTTCTCTTACCGGCGCCCTGCTGATACCCAGCTTATTTGCAACTTCAGATTCAAGAACATGGTCACTTTCCTTATATACTCCGACTAATATCATTTCCTTAATATAGTCAATTACTACACTACTTAAATTTTTCTTTTGATACGAATCTGCGCTAAAAAACATATTACAACTCCTTCTAAATTATTTGCTACTCAATTGTAAATTTTTTAATGTTACATTATCTAAGCTATCGTTTTGTCGACAATCTACTTTTATTTATATTCGCTATGTTTTGAAAAACTCCTCTTTATATTTTAAATATATTGTTATATTTTGCATCATAAATCTTTTCTTTCTCTATATTTCCTTTTCTATATAAATCGCACTAAGTAATTTAAATTCTAAGGAGCAGCTATTTTTTGAATTCTTCTTGCTTTTGGGGGTCAGCCTTTGCAAGGGTGTATGTGGGTTTGGTAAAGTTAAGTCCTAAGGGGTGCATAACTTTTAACATGCATGCTTTTATCACGATTATCTTTAATAGCTACTTTTAGTTCCTGCATCTCAGGATTTTGATTATCTATCTCAAGAGTATTATTGTATTTTGCCATTGAACCCCCCAATCTAATCACAATTTATGTTTGCATAATATAATAATTCTCCGATATTTTTAGGTCACAATTAATGGCCTGTAACAGATTTAGTATGATTTATATATATCATTAAAGTAAGTCCTCTTTTCTTTTGGATTTAAATACCTATAGAATTAAAATAATGGTTGGCTGATATTGAGAAGCAATAATCAGCCAACCATTATTTATTAGGGGGTTACATATTACATTGGTATCAATACTCCCATCAATGGCGCGTGCTGCTGGGCACCATATACATCGGTTTCTCCTATACTGCCTGAATCAATGGGTCTCTTGATAGTAACCTTAAATGCCATTGCAGGGTCGAAAAATACCAAAGTGGAAATATCCTTTTCTTCAATATTATAAAGCTTGCAGACCAATTCTTTTGTTATGATCCCTGAATCCTTAACCTTATTGTAATAATCTTTATTGTCAAATATTACATCCATTGTCAGTTCGAATGGGCCGGAATTCTTGCTTCTCAGCACCTTCGCCAGCTCATACAACGTTTTATTTTCTGCCATGCTAAAGCCTCCTTTTCTAAAACCCTACAAATTCTGTCGGGAATAGTTCGCAGGGATCATCGATATCCATGAGATGATATACAGTAAACTTATATACCGGACCGAATTCTATATCTGAAGGTGAATACAACAGAGCTATATTACCTGCCGTAGCCTTTCTTCCCTTATAGGGGAAGTGCATCAATGTGGATCTCGCGCTGGAGCAAATGGTGTTTGCCAGTTCCTGGCTTGATGCAATGACTTCCATGACTATGCCTAACTCGTGAGCCGGGGTTTGTACAGGCTCTAACGATCCCATTACCCCATTTCTGCCATACAAGTGGAATAAAATCTTATATTCTGATCTTGGAATATCATCAAAATAGGCTGCTACCTGCTCCCTGATATCGTTTTGAATATCATCTATGTTCTGTATAGCTATCGGGTCTCTCGTTCCGCCTATTACCAAAGTTCTATAGGCTACCTTTGCAGAACCTTCCAGCTTAACAGCATAAGGCTGTTTTACAAATTTGCTTCCCGATACCTTTACCACCCCATCCGCATGCTGCTCAAATTTACAGCCAGATAGATCCAATGCAAATCCTGGTCCATGAAGGTAGTACGGATGATCCTTTTCATATAGTGTGTGCGCGGCTACAGAGCTGATGTAACATTTTCTTTTTGGGTTCAGGGGTTCTACAAGAAAATGATCTTCTCTTAGATAACCCATCATGCAATCCTTGGTAGTGCCGGGTTCGGCACATAGGGCACCGCATTCAAGTATCTTACCCAAATGATATGCCAGACCTGCATCAAAGCCCTTCATTATCGGATATGCCGCAAATACCGAAGGATCATAGGCCCTGCCGGCTATGACTATTTGAGCGCCTTCCTCCAGAGCTTTTACAATTGGTTCATGACCCATCTGAGCTACTACGCTGTTTGTCTTATCCAGATCCTCTACTGTGAGCTCTGGTACATAGTTCATAGGATGAACTTTGTTTTCAGCCATTTTATTTTTAATATAGTTCTTATCAATATCTGCCCATACTATGGCAGTTTTCATCTTAAGCTTTTTTTCTTCAAGTATCTCTTTTATAACAGCCAAGGTCCAGTCGACATGAGGTTTGGCTCCCGAACCTCCTGCAGAGCCTACTATTACAGGGACATTTAAGTCATATCCTGCCTGTATCATCAATTCCAAGTCTTTTTTGGCGGCTTTTTTACTTACTATGCCTACTCCCGCGCCTAATTTATGGGGTCCCGCATCTGTCGAGCCTGCATCAACGGCTATTAAGTCAGGCTTCTTGCTTAACCCGTTATAAAAGGATTCTTTAGGATATCCATAGCCCAAAATTCCACATGGCGATAAGATCTTAAGTTCTTTCATTGCTATCCCTCCTGGTATTCTGCATGCGCCTTACAGCCTGCTGCATTTTAATACATCGCATCTTAAGCATCTATTTGTCTCTTTTAACATTGATTCTTCTTCATATCCTTTTTCTATTTCAGAGAAGTCTTTTATACCCTTGCATGCCATGTTCTCCATCGGCTGCCTTATTGCTTTGTTTTCATCTACAGGCCTTGACAATTCTCTTTTATGTTTCTTTACCGATATTACCTGCCCATCGCCGCCTAAGTATTTATCTATGGAGGCCGCCGCATATTTTCCTTCGCTTGTGGCCCTGACAACAGAATCCGGACCCGTTACGCAGTCTCCTCCTGCAAATACATAGGGTATATTTGTGCAGCCTCCGAAGCTAGCCTTGATGTAATTGCCTCTCAGTTCAACTTTTTGATTTTCTTTTTCATTAAAAGTTCTTTCCATGGCTTGTCCAATAGAAACTATTATATAATCTGCTTCAACCGTATTTGTACTGTATTCATCAAAGCTTGGATTAAATCTGCCTTCGCCGTCAAAAACATCCAGGCACTTTTTGAAGCTTATTGCTGCGGCCCTATTGTTTTTTGCTGAAATTTCTTTAGGCCCCCAGGAAACGTTGATTTCCACGCCTTCTTTCTCTGCATCCTCTATTTCCCATCTATGTGCAGGCATTTCCTCTCTTTTCTCAAGGCAGAACAGCATAACTTTTTCCGCTTCCAGGCGCAATGCACTTCTTGCTACATCAATAGCTACATTTCCTCCGCCTATAACTGCAACTTTTTTATCCTTAAAGCTTATGGTTTGCCCTAAATTCAGCTTTCTTAAAAATTCTACACCGGATAACACACCTTCCGCATTTTCACCGGGTATATTGAGCTTTCTGTCCCCATGAGTTCCCACGCCTATATATACGGCCTCGTAGCCCATACCCTTTAAGTCTTCTATAGACATATCTACCCCAAGGCGTTTATTTGTGACAAACTTTACTCCCATTTCCCTGAACACATCAAACTCTTTATCCAAGAGATTTCTTGGCAATCTGTAAGCGGGCAGCCCCACGGAAAGCATACCTCCTATTACAGGCAAAGCCTCAAATACTGTAACGCTGTAGCCTTTTTTTTGAAGGAAAAAGGCGCAGGACAAACCGGAAGGCCCGGAGCCTATCACAGCAACTTTTTTCCCATTCGGCTTTTCCATTTCAGGCAACGGCAGCTTGCTATACTCGTCAAGCACAGCATCGGTAACATATCTTTTAATCCCTCTTATCGACATAGGCTCATCAATCTTAACCCTGTTGCACAAGGATTCGCATGGGTGATGGCAAACTCTTCCGCATACCAGAGGCAGAGGATTTTCTGATTGTATAACCTGATATGCTTCTTTATATCTTCTCTGAGATGCTAAATCTATATAAACCGGCACTTCTACATTGGCAGGGCACGCATTTTGACATGTATATCTCATGCAGTGTATATACGCTTCGGGATCATGTCTTTCGTATAAACATTCTGTGCAGTACAGGCATTCTTTTATAAGGTCATACCTGTTTTCCTTCACCTTGCGGACCCACATGGAATCTGCAATCAAAGGCCTTGCCAAAGCCACCATGTCTGCTCTGCCTTCTTCGATTACACTCTTTGCTGCTACCGGATTTCCCAGTTTGCCCACAGTTATTACAGGTATAGATATGTGTTTCTTTATATCTTCAGCCAGATATACATTAGGTCCGTCCGGATATTCTATTGTAGGCTTGCCTCTTTGATCGCTATACCCCTTGAGTCCTCCGTCATCAAATCTTACACCCGCTGATACATCCATGCAGTCTATACCGTACTTTTCCAATTCCTTTGCAAATATCCTGGTTTGAACAAGAGTATTCCCGCCTACAATAAATTCCTCTGCGCTGATCCTTACAAATAAAGGATAATCTTTACCAACCAATTCTCTTATTCTCTTTAATATTTCAATATGAATAAACATTCTGCCATAGATATCTCCGCCGAATTCATCAGTCCTGGTATTAGTCCTTCTTGAAATAAAATCTGCCATAGTATAGGTATGTGCGTAATGAAGCTCTATGGCATCGAAGCCCGCCTCCTTTGCCCTCCTCGCCCCATTAACAAAGTCTTTAATTATTTCATAGCATTGCTCGTTGGTCAAATCAGATGGTTTTAAACCTGCTCCATATATGGAATGAGCTATCTGAAGTCCTATTTTGCAATCCTCTTGATGAACGGCGTCAACAAGTCTTTTTAACCCTTTGACATGCTCATCTCTGCTGATCTGAAGCCTGTTTCCGGGGTGAATATATATCGAGCTTACACTTGTGTGCTCTGTCATAATAAGTCCTACACCTGATCTGGCTCTGTCTACATAATGCTTAATAGTATTATTTGTAACAAATCCATCCTTAGTTGCTGAATTGGAAAACATTGGTGACATTATGATCCTGTTTGGCAGTTCCAATGTATTTATCTTTATCGGCGTAAATAGTCCAACCTTTTGCATATGCTTACCTCCAAACTTCATCGTATCTGTTCCTGTTGCCCTAACTGATATAAGAGTGCATTGCGAAGGGATTTGGTTGCAAAGTCTTAGTCTCGAAGCATAAGGTGAATTGCTCCACAGGAGCAAGAGAG
The DNA here is from genome assembly GCF_058315355.1 of Lutispora sp. QWL-02. Classification (NCBI taxonomy): domain Bacteria; kingdom Bacillati; phylum Bacillota; class Clostridia; order Lutisporales; family Lutisporaceae; genus Lutispora; species Lutispora sp. QWL-02. Next base: position 1,841,402 of record NZ_CM177762.1, on the reverse strand, counting down.
GATGCTCTGGGGCATTTGCAATCGTTATCAGTTAGAACAACATTTTGAATCATATTACTTTTTATGCAGTTTCTCTGCCGCAATCCTTACTGCATCTATGAATTGGACATAGCCTGTACATCTGCATAGGTGTCCGGACAGCTCATCCTTTATAGTTTCTTCACCGGGCATCTCATCCAAATCCAGCAGAGCTTTTGCCGAAAGGATGACTCCGGGAGTGCAAAAACCGCATTGTACAGCACCCGCTTCAATAAATGCTTCCTGTATAGGGTGCAATTCACCCTTTTGTGATAAACCTTCTATGGTAACCACTTTCTTGCCCTGAACTTTGGCCGCAGCAACAATGCATGAGTTTACAGGCTTGCCTTCCAAAAGGACCGTGCAAGCTCCGCACTCTCCCTCTTCGCAGCCTTTTTTCGTACCTGTGAGAGCCAGGTTTCTCCTTAGCACGTTAGCCAAGGTATCCCAAGCATTTATTGACAGCGCAACATCCTTGCCATTTATATTAAAGGTCAGTGCCTGCATACTATAGCACCTCCATATTCTTCAATATGTTTTTTGCTGCATTATCAAGGGCATTATTTACAAGATCTTCTACTAATGCTTTTCTGTATTTGCTTGATCCTCTCAGCAAGCTGTCTCTGGGATTTGCTTCATCAGCAGCAATCTTTGCAGCTTCTTTTATGATTTCTAATGCTTGGATACCCTTGCCAGCAAGGTATTCTTCAGCCTTTTTAGGTCTGAAGGGGGTTGTAGCAACAGGAGCAATGGCTATTCTTGCATCCTTTATCTTGCCATTTTGTACCTCCAGTTTTATAGCTGCATTTGCCATAGGCAGAGCCAAAGCTTCTCTTGGAGCAAACCTGCACAGTGAGGTTGCATATCTGAGTTTAGGCCTTGGTACTATTATTTGGGTAAGAATCTCTCTTGTGCTGTCAATTTTGCTCTTACCAACGCCTGCATATAGTTCTTCCAGAGGAGCTTTTTTCAGCCCGTCTTCTGTCAGTATTTTACATATAGCTCCTAACGCTATGAGTGGTATGACTGAATCAGCAGCAGGCTGAGCACTTACTATGTTTCCGCCCACAGTACCTATGTTTCTTATCTGAGGTGATCCTACATATCTGCAGCCATCTGACAAGGATGGAAAATGCTTTTTAACATCTTCGTTAGATGCAATCTCTGCATGAGTTACAGCTGCACCAATTATCAGCTCATCTTCAGTCAATGCAATATGTCTCAATGCATCAATGTCTGCAATATCTATGAGTGCCTCGGCCTGAATTTTTCCTTCTCTGAGCCAAAGCATTAAGTCTGTTCCTCCGGCAATTATCTTAGCCTCACCTGAATATTGACGGAGATAACCAATGGCTTCCTCTATGGTTTTTGGTATTAAATATTTTTCAACCTTCATTGCCTATCCCCCTCTTCCTTTTCTTTAATTGCCCAGAACACTTTTTCTGAAGTGATCGGCAAATCCTTTATTCTCACTCCTATGGCATCTTCAATAGCATTAGCTATTGCAGGAGCAGTAGGTATGAGAGTAGGTTCACCTATTCCCTTGGCACCGAAAGGGCCTATCGGATCATTGGTTTCAACTATAACACTTTTTATCTCCGGCATATCTTTTATTGTCATCAATATATAATTCTTCAAACTGTTGCTAAGGGGTTTACCGTCTTGAAATACCATGTTCTCGTATAATGTCCAGCCGATTCCCTGTGCAACTCCGCCGTTTATTTGGCCTTCAACACCGTTTTTATTTATTACTTTTCCTACGTCATGAGCTGCTATAACCCTTAGAACTTTTACCTGACCTGTTAGAGTATCAACTTCTACCTCCACCCCGTGAGCACCGTAAGTGTAGGCACTGGAATAATCACCGTAGAAATTTGCATCAGCACCCTCAGTTGGAGGATCATAAGTCTCGTAAACAGTAAATGGTATAGCTTCTCTGGTTCTTATGCCTTCCTGGCAAAGCTTTTTAAGAGTTATATTGACGCTCTCATCTTCTGTAAATACTATGTTTCCATTTTTTATATAAAGCTTATCTTCAGATTTGCCTAATATTTTTGAAGCAAACTCCATTATTTGTTTCTTTACTTTTTCAGCAGCTAAATAAACTGCTTTTCCTCCTACAGTTGTAACTCTGCTGGAATAAGTACCAAGACCAAAGGGGCTTACATCCGTATCAAGAGGCATTACAGTAATATCTGAAATTGAAACTCCAAGAACTTCAGCAGCGATTTGAGCAAATACGGTTTTTGCACCTTGACCCATGTCTGATTCTCCGGAGAATACAAATACTTTCCCATCTTCATGTATACGTATCATAGCAGAAGATCCATCAAATTTATCTCCTCCTCTGTTACCTGATACATGGTTCATGCAAGCTACTCCAATGCCACGTCTGATACGCCCATTTTGCCCCTCTTTCGGCAGCCTGTCCTCTTCTATATATTCTCTGGCTTTCTCCAAGCATTCTGCCAATCCGCAGCTTCTTACCTTCCATCCATGCAATGTGCAATCGCCTTGTCTTATTGCATTTTTGATTTTTACATCCACAGGTTCAAGGCCTATGCGTCTTGCACAAGTGTCTATAAAGGACTCCAATGCAAAATGCATCTGGCTGTTGCCGTAGCCTCTGAAGCCGCTGGTAGGAATAAGATTAGTATATACTAAATAGGAGTCTGTCTTGGTAGATTTAAATCTATATAAGCAGTCTGTCCTAATTGACATGTTAAGCAATACCTTAGGTGCAGCCCAGCTATAAGCACCGTTATCGGCAATTATTTTTGATTCTTTGCATACCAATGTTCCGTCTTTCATCATGCCCAGCTTTATCTTTATCTTTGGGGCAACTCTTGGCCTGGTGGTCAGCATTTCTTCTTCTCTTGTCAAAACGTATTTCACCGGTGCATCAGCTTTTTTTGCTAATACCGCAACTATGGGATGGAAATTTCTTATCCATATTTTTGCTCCAAAGGCTCCCCCAATATAAGGTGACTTAACAGTTACTTTGCTGGGTTCAATCCCTAAAGCCTTGGCTATTTCATTTCTTCCTTGAAAAACTGATTGAAGGCCTGTCCATATGGTCAATCTTCCGTTTTCTTCCCACTTTACAACGGCTCCAAAGGGTTCCATATAGCAGCCGGACACTCTATGAGTACTAAATTCGCTTTCGAATACATAATCGCATTTGGAAAAATCCTCATCTACATTGCCTCTTGAAATATGATATTCTTTAACTATATTGCTTTTTATATTTTCATGAACCAATGCAGACTCAGGAAGCATGGCTTTTTCTACATCATCAACGACATCTAGCAGCTCGTATTTTACATCTATAAGCTTTATGGCTTCTTCTGCAGCTTCCTCCGAATCAGCTGCCACAGCTGCGATTTCATCTCCAACATACCTTACCTTGTCTATAGCCAGCATTGTTACATCGTCTATCTCCATGCCAAATTTATTAGTGGGGCAATCCTTGGCAGTTATTACTGCTTTAACTCCAGACAGTCCCTCCGCCTTTGAAACATCTATGCTTAAAATCCTGGCATGAGGATGTGGTGAACGAAGTATCTTTGCATAAAGCATACCGGGAAAATTCATATCATCCAAGTATTTTGCTTTTCCGGTTACTTTTTCCTTAGCATCAATAAAATCTTGCTTGCATCCAATATAAGAACAATCATTTTTCATGCATATACCTCCGTAATAATATTTTTGTTTAGTATATTGCACTGATAGTGAAATCTGCTGAATTTTCAGGATAAACAGCCATATGACCCTTGAGAAAAATCACTGCACCCAGTATCACTTTTTTTTCAAATAAGGCCTTTGCTCTCTTTAAACCATTTCTAACGGCGATTTCGATATTCTCCTGCTTGATATCTCCAATATTCTTTGTTACGACTGCGCCTCTGATATCCGTATCATAATCCAACTCTTCCGCCATACATCTCTCAATAGAAGCGTCCTCGCAATATATTGCATTGGCTATGGAAGTCGCAGCTGCATCTGCCAGGCTTCCTGCAGCCGCCAACACTGTCACGGCTGACGCAATACCTTTAGTCAGGCTCCTTCCCCCAAAACCGCTTGTAGCAACGCCGTGGATTCCACTACTGCCTTTTATCCTGATCACGTGTGTTGGCTTATTGCCTGATAAGTCGCTTATTATACCGATCCTCATATATTCACGATTATGAGGCATTTGATATGATATATCTCCTCCGTTATTTACAACTACATAGTCAGCACCAGCTTTGAACACTTTTTCTTTGACCAAATCTGAAAATGTGCCTGCTACAGAAGCCATTGGAGTAAAGTCAGATTCATCCAATCGTTCCACTGACTCTATCATTTTTTTGAGCGCCAAGGAGCATTTGTTTTTTTCATCATATCCAATTCCTGTTATATACTTTTTAGCTACATATAATTCCTTTGCTAATTGTTCCAACAGTTCCAAGGCTTTATTGGCGCCAGCAACAGCTGCATAGGTATAAGGTTCTTCCCTGAGCCCCGCCTCGATAACCATGGTTATGGGTCCGTGGTCTACCAATACCTTGCCTTCTTTTATTATTTTAAATCTTTCATCCAAATCAAATCCGATTCCCTTCCGATTGGATTGTTAACCCTGACCTAACCTGTTGTGCCAGCTGATATAAGAGTGCATTGTGAAGAAGCTCTGCAATCGTTATCAACTAGCACAACGAGTTGAATTAGGTCTCGTTTTGATATTCTAGAGCACGCCTTTTTCCTTATAGTATTTTTCAGCACCGGGATGTAACGGCACCGGTGAAACCTCTGTCATCTTTTTTAAATCCAGATCAGACAGGGAAGCATGTATGCCTTTGAAATAGCTCAGGTTTTCATCTAACGACTTAACTATCGCATAAGCTTCTCCATCACTAAGATCAGTGCTTGCAAACAGGACAACTGTTGCTGCTACAGTAGGAACATCATTCTCAAGGAAAGAATATTTATCTTTGGGTATTATAGTTTTATAAGTTCCAAGCTCTGCATTTACCTTCTCTATAGCTTCATCCGACAATGGAAGAAGATCCAGCTTTAAATTTGTGGAAGCATCTACTATATGGCTTGACGGAACTTGAATGACATTGCTATATGCCTGTAACTTCCCGTCTCTCATCAAATCGATGGAATTACCCATTGACATGAAATCAACTGATCCGCCCCAGGCCTTTATGTCCTCGTAGGTGATACCACTGGCCTTTAATGCTTCTTTTCCTACTATCTCCATAAAGGAATCTGCTGTATTAAGATTAAGCTTCAAGGGATATTTTTTATCTCTTAGATCATCAAAGTTCTTGATCCCCGTATCTGCTTTGATAAGGAAGTGCTGTGCAGCCTCACCGTACAAAACAGTTAGAGCTCGCAGGTTGTCCATGTTTTTGTTAAAAGGTGCTTTGCCTTCGGAAGCCATCTTTATAAGGCCTGTATGAGCTATGCCTAGTTGAATCTTTCCGGCAGAAACCAGGGCGATATTGGCGGCTTCTTGTCCGACTTCATATGCTGTATTGGAGCCGGAATAGCTTCTGCGTATAACTTCTCCCACGCCTTCTCCTATTGCAGCCCAGGCGCCTCCAATGGAGCCCCCTACAATCGTGACATCGATTTTATCTGGTACCTTGAATTCGGCAGCCTCACCGGATTTTTCTCCGGGAGCCTTCTCTCCCCCTGAGCATGCTGTTACCAAGCTCATCACCATTATAATGGAAAGGATAACACTTGTTAGTCTTGTAAATTTTCGTTTCATAAGATACCCCTTTCATAAATTTTTTTATAATAATAGTTTAGGCTGCTAAACTACTATTTTTTATTTTGATTCTTTGGTAAGCATATATTGCAGCGAATACAACCAGTCCGGCAACAGTAGTCATAGTTTCCGGATATAGCATCATTAATCCCGATATAAACAATGCTATACGGGTAATTTTTCCGGCCCTGTCCCTGAGCCAGCCTTCCATGCCTGCAGCCATGGCAATAACGCCCAGCATACAGCCAAACATTACAAATAAAGTGTGAAGGCTGAATGTCTTTACATTGATCAGTAGAACCGGTTGATAGATGAAAATGAAAGGTACGATAAAGGATACTATGCCCATCCAGCAAGCATACCAGCCTACTTTCGAAGCATTGGCTTCGGCAATGCCCGCTGCTGCATAAGCCGCAACGGCAACAGGCGGTGTAATAGCGGATAATGTAGAGAAATAAACTACAAACATATGTGCAGGCATTGGAGGTATTCCAAGCTCATATAGGGAGGGTACGGCTAGTGACACCGTAAGTGCATATGCTGCAGCTACAGGCATGCCCATCCCTAATATGGTGCATAAAACTGCGGTTATTAAAAGGGCGCCAAATATATTGCCTCCGCCTACGCTTAATACAAGACTTGCTATCTTTCCACCCAATCCGGTTATCATCAGGCCATTGATCACTATGCCTGCTATGGCACAGGATAAGGATACTATGACGGATTGAAGAGCTCCATCTTCTAAGGATTTCAATATTTTCTCCATCGACATCCTTGTTTCTTTTCTGAAAAAGCTTGCTGCAATTACGGATACAATGCCGGCAACAGCTGCGAGTGAAGGTGTATAGCCCTTTATAAGCATAGCGACTAGAACTACCAAAGGGAGAATAAAGGGAAAGCCCTCCTTCAGTGTTTTGCCGACGGGCGGCAGATCTTTGGGATCCACTGCGGTCAAACCTAATTTTTTGGCTCTGAAATGTACCATGAAGCCAAGTGCCAGGTAAAATAGTATTCCAGGGAGAGCCGCAGCAACCGCTATATCGATATAGGGAATGCCCGCCATCTCTACCATCAGAAAGGCTGCTGTGCCCATAATGGGGGGCATTATTCCTCCACCTGTCGCTGCTACTGCATTTACAGCTCCTGCAAACTTAGAATCATACCCTACCTTCTTCATCATAGGTATCGTAAAAGAGCCTGTAGTAACAACGTTGGCTGTGGGGCTGCCATTGATCATGCCAAATAGTGCGCTGGCAACCACAGCAACCTTACCTGCACCACCTGTATACCGTCCTGCTACTGACATAGAGAATTTATAGAAGAAATCCCCCGCACCTGAGTTTGCGAAGAAAGAACCAAACAAGACAAAAAGGAATACATAAGTGGATGCCACAACTATAGGTGAAGTAAATACTCCATTGGTGGTAAATACCAACTGATCCAGCACATCTATAGGAACTATTCTCCTGTGCCCTATATAACCGGGTATCAGATGACCAAACAGTGCATACAAGAGGAATATTATCCCAATAGATGGCAGTACAGAACCCATTGTCCTTTTTGTCAGTTCAATCACAAATAGAACAATAATAATGCCTGCAACAATATCCAACGCAAGAAGCGGGTCCACTTGAGGCCATCTCAGCAGATATCTCGGTATCTGAGTAGCATAATATATACCTGATAATGCTGCCATTATAGCCAGCAAATAATCATGCTTAGGTATCTTGGTTATGTCACAGCCCTCATATGGTGTATAAAGCATATAGCCTAATACTAGGATAAAAGTTAAATGTATACTGTAATGAAGCAAAGGCTGTATACTGGAAAAAGTGCTTTGCCAAAGCTGATAAAGCGACATTATTATAGCTACGGCACTGATTATTCTCTTATCTTTTCCGGTAAGTTTTCTCTTTTGACCTTCTTTCGTTATATTAGCTAAGTACTTTAGCATAACATTTATACACCTGCCTTCTTTTACTTAGATTTCTCTAGTCTAATTATTTGGTAGCGATCTTCTTTGATGACTTCCTCCATTTTTCTTACAGCTTTTATGTGTCCTCCAATATCGCCATATTTTTCTTTTACTATGGTATATTCGATTGGAGCGACTACCGCAGGTGATGCTGTATAGTTGAAAGGCTTCTCAACCATTTTTTCTACATCCGCCAGGAAGGTTATTCCTCCCCCCGGCATCACATATGCAGGAGCTCCTGCAATGGTCAATACTGCATCGCCTCTATGCACGGCTTGAGTCAGCTTGATCGGGTCCACGGTCACTCCTGCTCTGGCGCTGCCGCCTACTCCGGCATAATACATAGCGGATACCCTGCTGTCTTCACAATTGTCAGCCGCCAGCTTTCTGAACTCTTCAAGTTCTTCTGTCAAAGGAATCTGAACCGGCTTCCCTTCTTCATTAACGCTGAACAGCGCGACCTTTCTCCAAGTAGTTTCTGCTACAAGTATTTTCATCCCGGGTTTTGCATAATTCATGTCTATGGATTTTATTGCTTCTATAGGTTCTTTGATATTTGTGCCGCCCCATCCGTCTCCATGCTCAAAGAAATACCTTCCCGGCGTTGCCAGCCTGCCTACAGGAGTTACGCCGCTGTATGGAAGCTGCTCAGCTCCTGCCGGATGTTTGGTAAACAAGCCTGTAATGTGGTGATCCAGTATTATCGCCTCATCAATCAATTTCCCCAAATGTTTTGCGAACAAACCGCAGCATGCGCCGCCGCAGCCAACTCTCATCTTTTCGTCTTTAACGCCGTTTATTATAGGCGCCTTACCTACTTCTAACTCTAAGATTGCTCCATTATCTATCTTTAAGATGACTTTTTCCTTATTGCCCAGCTGAGTCATGGTTTTTACGACCAACATTCCATCAGGCCCTTTAACCCTGTTGACTCCGCCTATGATAAGGATATGAGAGCCATATTGTTCTGTAGTCACTATTCCCATTACCTTGCCGTCTCTTCTCACCAAAGCGCCTTCATCGCCTATATAGAAGTTTGTATCGATCTTGACCATCATAGAGCTATAGGATACCGGAGCTTCAGTAACTACGGTAACAACATCATAATCATCTATGTTTTCCTGCACTATGTAAGGGGCCGGATGATAATCCGGATAGCTTGCTCCGGCCCCTACAGCAGTGATCAAAGGTTTGCTGATAGCTATTTTTTCTTTGTCTACAGGTGTTTTTTCAGGTATTTGCAATGGCCTGCACCTTAGTAAGCTCCCATTATCATTAACGAACCTTTTGCAGGCTCCAAATAAACCGTTAGGAATTTCACATTTTACACCGCAGTTGGTACAGACCAGTATTTCTTCTTGTGCCTTTGCTTCTGAGAGAGCATCAAATTTGCATACCTTAATGCAGGTTTTACAGTTTACGCATTCTTTGCTGACCTTTGCCTTTTTGTCAATAACCTTGATCGCATCCATAGGACAGTTCTTTTCGCATGCTTTGCAACCCATACACTTTTCTACATTAACCTGTATCATATTTCAATCTCCTCTTATTAAATTAAGCCTTCTTTCTTTGCTTTAAGTATTGCAAGCAATCTCTGCTGCTCATTATTTACTATCATGACGCCTTCATCAACGCCCATTCCCGGCTTGCCTGCCATTGCAAAAGGCTGAGTAGCTACTGCCAGGTTCACGCATACAAGGGCTGATTTGTCTGTTTCGTTGCAGGTACCGCCTTGATATGCCAGAACTCCATTCTTCTTGCAGTACAAAACTGCCTCTACTATATTGTTGATTCCGCCTAAATCTATTGTCTTTACCTGAACCATATCAGCACCTTTTGCATCGACCCATTGTACTATCTCTTCATAGGTGTTGGCATATTCATCGATTATAAGCTTCAATTTTGAACCCGCTTCGTCAAGTTTTCTGCGGAGATATTTCATTCCCTTTAATTGTTCTTCATTGGATTTTAAGTCTATAGGCATTTCAACAAATACCTCATAAGGCTGACATGCTTTTTCTACTTCTATAAGATATTCCACAACTTTGTCCAGATCATTGTTGAAAGCTTTCCCCATGCAGCCGTATACATCATATCTCATTACCGGTTTGTAGTTCGGGTCACCGATATCCTGTATTCTGTTTTTTACCCACTTGACCCAATCGAGGAACTTCTTGCCGTCTTTGCCCAGCTTGTCTTCTACATTGTTTATGAGTCCATGAGGCATCATGCCTACTTCCTTGAGTATCATCTTGTCAACATTCGTGTATCTTTCATCTCCTGACTGGGCATTGATCCTAACAGGCTTCAGCTCCAGCTCAATTCCATATTCATTTGCAATAACCTCGGTCATTGTAATATGCTGTTCTTTAGCCACAGTCTCCAATATGGCCTGCGTCACGCCATATCTTATAGGGGCAGGCAGCCTTACTCCGTCAAATAGCTTTCTGTCGAATTCTTCAGCTGTCTTTTTGAACTCTTTTATGTTCTTGCCCTCAAAATAAGGAATCACTTCTTTGTTTATAATTTTGATCAAGGCTTGGGCTGTGTTTGGAACTTCTCTTCCGCCGCTTGCAGCGTATTGAGCCACCGCACAATCTCCATATGCTATGTCGCCGTTTTCCAGCACAAACATTACCGATACGGCTTGTCCCGACTGTCTTACTGTTTTGAAGCCGGGAGTTTTGGGCTCACCTCTATATATAAAACCGTCCGGCTTAGCCCCCTCTTTTATTGCCTCTTTGTCATCCATGTAGAACCCTGTCAAACCTTCTGTGCATAATACTTTTTTTACTATCATCGCTGTCTTCCTCCTATAAATTATTTATTGATCTGTTATGCTATATATAAATGTTGTGCTATATGAGGCTATTGCAAAGGGGAACGAGGAACACTAAAAGTCAGTAATTAAAAGCTACAGATTATCAATAAATAAACTTCAGTGTTTTCCGCCTCACCCTACAACGCATTTTTTATAAATTACGAATTAGAATTTAATAACCGTTTCCCATTTTTAGCGACCAGCCTGCCGTCGATATATATCCTCTCAACCTTTGATACCTGAGGATAAGCGGTAACCAATATATCTGCTGTGTAGCCCTTTTGCAATAAACCTAAATTCGGTGCAAGCAATGGCAGTGCTTCTGTAACATTTTTTGTACCCTGAGCTATAGCCTTTGGAAGGCTTACAAGCTTTCTCTCAACGGCATGCTGCATTGCTTCAAGCATTGAATCAAAGCTTCCTGCGGCGAAGTCTGTAGAGATAATATCTATAAGATCCTCTTCATAGAAAGCAAATAAGTTATCCGGTGTTGCTACCAATCTCTTAGCACCGAAAGGATCATGTACTGCAGCATCAATAATCACGCACGGATATTGTTTCAGCTTCTTCGTATTTTCAACAGCCTCATCTTTTGTAAACAAATAGTTGGAATGGCAGGCTATAAATTTTTTAACCCCGGCCTTTGCCACTTCATGAACTATTTTCATGGATGTAGGTGCATTATGGCACATCAGCGGGACATCCAGATCCTTTGCCAGCTTAGCTGCTTCCATATATCCGTTTAAGGCTACTTGTACTGATGCTAATGTGGTCTTATATACTATGTCCCTTGTTTGCTCAGGAGTGAGGAAGCTGTCCAAATTATGCTCTTTCAATGCTTTTGCTACTCTGTCCCTTTCGTAATAGGATTTCTCTATATATCTCCCTAAAACCGAAAGCTTCATAGCTCTTGCCTGGAGATAATCAATATCCTTTCCTGTTTCATTCTTTACTGCTCTTGGTATATAAAGATAATCCTGGCCTCCGCCGCCAAGGGTATGCCCTCCGCCGACCTCTCCGATACATACCGCTCCATCTTCAAGCATTTTTTCGGCTGTCATTCTTTTGTGTTTTTCAGTCAAACCTTTTCCGTCGCATAGCATTCCGGCCTGCAGATTAATAGGAGCGTGTGTAGTAGCGGTTTTTATCCTTATGGGATGATGTTTTTGTGTTTCTTCAACCTCATCCATGGTTACGAACCCATCAACATTCAATACTGTTGTATGCCCTTGAAGCAGGTTTCTGTCCAGCAATTCAAGGATTCTCTCTCTCCCATAGTTTTCAGCGCCGCTTGCAAATATAGGACCGAAGGTTACCCCATGCTGATGGTGATTAATAATACCGGGAAGTATCGCTTTGCCTGTACAATCGATCACTTCATCTGCGTTTTGCTCGGCAGAAGGATCAAGCTTCTCTGTCACTTCTACAATCTTTGTTCCTTCCACTATTACATGACCCTTATCCAGTAATGTCTTTCCATCACCCGTTACGACGGTACCGTTTTTGAATACTATCATTGATTCTTGCCTCCTTATAATTGGTGTTGTGCTAACTGATAACGATTGCGAATGCTCCGAAGCTAAGACTTTGTAAGCTTGTATAGGGTTGCGTCAAAACTCGCATGCAACGTTTGTTATTACTATTAAGGATCAAGTAAGTTATGTGGTTTTCTGATTTAATGCATATAGGCTCAAACAGTTGACGCAACTGATCCTATACTGCGCTAACAAACTCTAAGCTCCTTCACAATGCACTCTTATATCAGTTAGCACAACAGGTTATTACAATGCAATCAAATTTATATAAACTGATTGCATGAGATTATTTAGCGAATTATCATTCAAATACCACCGTGGCCTTTCTAGGATCAAAGCAGCAGCCTACCCTGAGAGATACTACCCTGACTCCGCTTGCCCTTTGAGGGCCGACCTTTATGAATGTGGCTAAAACCGTATTCTTGCCACCCAGTCCTAAAGCCCCATAGCCTTCTTTGTTAACAGCCTCAGTAACTCTTCTTTCCATATCCGACTGAACCAAGAAATTGCCGTTCTTCATAGCTTCCAATGCTAGAGAAGCAGCCTCAACATTGGTACGCCCTATTCCGAAGCCTAGGACACATGGCAAACATCCCAGCTTCTGTGCTCCATCTTTGGCCCATGCTATCATCTCGTCCAAAACCGTGTTTACAGAATGCTTGTGGAATACCCGCAATGTCTTTCCCCTTATTTCAGGACCCCCGCCAAGCATCAGTACAGTCAATGCTATCTTGCTCCCCGATGTGCGCCTCATTTGAACAGGCGCCATACTAAGATCCCATGGATCATCGGATAACCCTGCCGACTGGCTTATTCGCTGCTTATCATCTCCCAGCACAGCCATAGGTCTGCCTGGAAGATCCTTGAGGCCCTTTGCTATGCCTTCTTCCACAGCAGCAAAGAAACCCGCAGGCACCTCGCACTCATCACCAATTTCCAAAAATACATGGGGTATGCCTGTGTCATCACACAGCGGCAACATACCAACCTGTGCTATTCTTGCATTCTCTAATATGCTTTCCAGAACCCATTTAGCGTGGGGATTATCTTCATTAGCTGCTGCCCTTTCATAAGCTTCAATTTGGTCCGGCCTAAAGGCAGTACTTGCTTTAACCAATGCTTCTGCCGTTTTATTTACAACGTCATCATATTTAAGCATTTTTCTCACCCCTTATTTATCGAATATTGATTTACCATGTGCCACAGCAATAATTACAGGAAATTTTACTACCTGGAGCATGTGTAATGCTTCCATTCCTTCTTGGTGAAAAGCTGCTATCCTTTTATCAACTATTGTCGAGGTAAGCAATGCCGTGACCGGTGGCGTAACGGCAAAAACAGAATTATATTCCTTTAAGGCTTCTACAGTATTTTTTCCCAGGCTGCCCTTTCCTATATGAATCTTTACGCCTGCTTTTGATAGCGTCGGTATGGAGCCTTCAATTTCCAGCTTATTGCTTGAAGTCGGCCCTATCCCGGCTACGCTGACCGCCGTATGGAAAACAGCAGAACCATTTAAATCTATACCTATTTCATTCAGCCTGTTGTTTTCGATTAGCTTTACTATCTTAGGCAAGACCGCATCCCTGCCTGTATATATCACCCCTGTAATTTCGAGAGTGTCATATACTTTTAGCTCTTTTACCAAAGCATTTGAAATTGGTGTCGAAACTTGCACTGTATTTCCTCCTTCATTTTAAATTTCGTCTGTGTCCGATTTTTGAACGGTGCTTTTCAAATTTTGAACGATACCTTTTTATAATAGTACTTGTCGACTGTTATGGGTAAGGACTGATAAAGACCCCTTCCTAACGAATGCCAACTTCAATCTTACTGGCCTCGAAGCACTTCACACATATATAATGCATATCTTATGCCAAAACATAAAAACTTGCATAATCTTATAAATTTTTTCTTTTTTCATCATTTTTCGACATTTTAATGTAATAGAAAAGCCATGGAAAGGATGCCATTTCCTATTCCATGGCTTCTTATGGTTTAAAGCTATTTAATTTTTTCTATTTCCTTAAGCTTAGTCCAAAGGCTTGTCCTGCTTATGCCCAGCTTTCTTGCCAGAGATGCCTTATCCTCGGGATATTTCTGAGACAAAGCCTCTATTATTTCCAATTCCATATCTCTCATAGTCCCTATATTTATGCTTATCTTATCATCGCAGAAAGTCGATGCATGCATTTCAGAGCTTATGAGGTCAAAATACAATTCCTCCAGGAGCTTGAAAGAATCTTCGGTATCCTGAGATAATATCACGAATTTTTCAACAAAGTTTTCTAATTCCCTGACATTTCCGTACCATTCGTAATTTTGCAGCTTTTTCATGAATATACTGGGAATGTCTATGGACTTATTCCTCATATGCATTCCTATAAAATAGTTGATCAAATGAGGTATATCGTCTCTTCTTTGCCTTAAAGGAGGTATATGGAGATTCAATACATTAAGTCTATGATAAAGGTCCTCTCTAAATTGCCCCATCCTAATCCTTTCAGCCAGGTTTGCATTCGTCGCAGCTATTATTCTCACATCCACAGGTATGGGCTTATTACCTCCCACCCTCATGAGCACTCTTTCCTGAATTACTCTGAGAAGTTGGGCCTGAGCCGCTAAAGTTATTTCAGAAATCTCATCCAAAAATACCGTGCCTCTCTGAGCAAGTTCAAAAATTCCTATTTTGCCGCCCTTTTTAGCGCCGGTAAAAGCGCCCTCTTCGTAGCCGAACAGTTCACTTTCAAGAAGACTTTGAGGAAGAGCAGCACAATTTATTGCCACAAATGGTCCGCCTTTTCTGGGGCTTTCATTATGGACGCCATTAGCAAGAACCTCTTTCCCCGTACCGCTTTCACCTATTATCAAGATATTCGCATCTGTCTTACTATAGCTCTTTGCTTTTTTTATCAGGGCCTCGACCGCTTCAGATTTTCCTATATAATCATCAAAGGTATATCTGGCCTTTAACCCTGCTTTATTTGTAGTATTTTTAGCATTGCCTGCTTCCAGCTCTTTCATGCTCAAAACATCACTGCTATAGCTGGCATATTGAATTTTGATTGCATAACCTATTATTTCTCCATTGCCCTGCAAGGTAGTTTTCTTTACAAACAGATCGCTGCCCATACAATTTGCCTTATAACTGTTTTTATTATCAAGCAGCGGTTGAAATAATGGTATATCTTTAAACGCATCATCTATACTTCTATCTATAAGCAGGCTTGGATTTATTTTTAAATACCGGGATATGCTTTCGCAAAGATATGTGATCTTCCTGCTGCTATCCAAGAATATTAAACCCAAAAAGCTTTCTTGTATAAATGCATCGAAGGATTTGTTCACCTTTCGGAGATCATGAACAGCCTCAATCATTTTTTCGGCTTGGGTAAACGCATTATAGATAGCTTCACTCTGGGACCGAACCATAGCAGTTTTCATCCCATAGCCCTTAGCTATTTCAATTGTATATGCTCCTATGCCGATAACCGTGCCGATACCGTCATAATAAGCTTTTGCCACTTTTTCTTTTAGTTCGGATACATCCTCAAAATAATAAATGCTTAAATCCTCTTTGTTGATATTAAGGACTTTTCTTATGAAATCAAAATCATTATATCTTAAATCGTTGTCATATAAATAAAAAGCCATTTTTGTGCCTTGCGCCTTGGCTTTATAAAGAGTCTTTATTATATCAAAATTTGTTATCTCTATATCTACTACAGGGATATCCACAGCTTTACTTATCAATCTCCCGGTAGCCCCACGGCTTATGATAACATCAAAGCCCTTGGCTTCATATTCTCTGGCTACTTCAACC
Organism: Lutispora sp. QWL-02; assembly: GCF_058315355.1. Classification (NCBI taxonomy): domain Bacteria; kingdom Bacillati; phylum Bacillota; class Clostridia; order Lutisporales; family Lutisporaceae; genus Lutispora; species Lutispora sp. QWL-02. Next base: position 1,825,469 of record NZ_CM177762.1, on the reverse strand, counting down.
GCTTTATTCAAAACACAATTTTGAACCTCTACATGATAACCCTTCTTTACCTCATATTCATGCGCAATCTTTTCCAATTCAGGATAAGTAGAATATATTACTGCAATTTTATGCATATCCACAACTCCTTTTTCTGCTACATTCATTAAACTTTTGTATAAGCCCGTTCAAATTGCCAGCCTTGCAAAACATACAAGCATTACCGCAATTCAAATCTGCATTGAACTAAAACAGCCGGTTAGAATTTTAGTATATTATTCATTCTTTGCACCGGCATAAAAATCCTTCTTTCATCGTTATTTAATTATCAAAATCATTTTATTAAATTTCTTACTATTTGATCATGGGCGATCCGATTTTTCTTTTTCCGCTGTCAAAAATCCTGGCGAACAGCAAGATCGCAGTTATATACAATACAGCAGTTATATAATAAGGGAGTTCATAGCTGACGTTGGCCATTAAAAAACCTGCAACGGATGCACTGATACCTCTTGTTATATGATTTGACAAATTCATAAGGCTGCTCAAGGCCGACCTTTCTTCATCCCCTACAATCTCCATGGTAAGACTCTGCAAGGCAGGCTGAGCCATATTCATAAGAGCGCTTCTCATGAAGAATACAAAGGTTGTAAGCCATACGTTCCCTGCTATGGATATGATCAACAGAAATGGAATAGACAATATCTGACAAAGCTGAACAGTAAATACCCTCCCCAGCTTTTTAGAAACATAAGGCACCAAAAAGGCACCGATTATTGTAGCGACCTGAGAATAAGCCATTATTGTGCCGACTACTCTAGTTCCAACATTCAGCTTGTAATGAAGGAACAGGTTGAAAAAAGGTATCACAAGCCCTGCACCGAAACCTATAAGCATATTATAAGTTATTATCAACACTACATTTTTTCTTTTTAAGAGAGAGAAAAAACTGCCTTCTCTGCGGATACTCTCGCTTGTCTTCTCATTCTTGATCTTGTATAGAGGAACTAATGCGAGCAATACCATCAAGGAAAAAAATACTTGAGTGCCTCTTAGGATGCTTATGCTTTCGCCTCCAAACAATTCCGGTATCCTTCCCCCACTATAGGAGCCGAAAATAGAAGCAAGCTGATTTATTATAAAATTAATGCTAAACAGATTGATCCTTTTTTCTTCCTCACAATTCTCAGCCAGAAACGGCGCGTCATTAACATACATAACTGCTGATCCTATACCGTTCAGGCAGGCAAAAAAATAAATAAGCAGCTGGGATGTAAAAATACATTGCCCCAAGTATCCTAAACTGCTTATTATTACTCCCAGCATTACCGCCCGCTTCCTGCCTATAATATCCGACAGCATTCCCACAGGCACAGCACTTAATCCGATCAATACGGTTTTAAGCGCTATTACATTTCCTATAAAGCCTTCTTCAAAGCCTAATCTCTTAAAGTATATGCCTTGCAGCACATTTGCGAAAGCTGACATCACAAGATAGCTGATGAAGGTGTTCAACATATATAATTTTACTTGCTTGCTGAAGTTTCCATTATGTTTAAATTTATATAAAATGCTGGACATGTAAAATTACCTCTGCAATTTTAGTTATTGAGCGAGCCTGACATCGTCCATCTCCCGCTTGACAAGAAAGGAGCAGCGACGGCAATAGCTGGCGCACTAGCTCTATTATTAATTATAACATAGCTGCATCCTATATTAACAGCGTTCTTAGTTCAGATGGAGTTTTTAATGGTGGTTAGCCATCGTATAAATACGTAAAATAATATGGCACAAATAGTTTTTGGTTGGTTGTAGTTCAATTAACAATCTTCTATATATTTCTAAATCCTTGATATTAAATAATTCTATTCAAGTATAGCTTCTATTTGGTTGGTGTAGTATAATAGTTATTGGTTGGAGACCTATATCATTATACATATTAAAATATATATGAATGCTGAATTAACAGCATCTATTGTCCAATTGAGGTTTATAGATCTATCTGAGCTTTAGAAGATGCTATTCTAGAGCTTAGCGCTTCTTATCTCCTATTTGAAAAGAAACGATAGTATCAGCTATAACCCACCATAGGATAAGTTTCACAAAAGGAGGGGTACGTAATGATCGATTATGTGCTTTTTATATTATACTTTTTTATACTGATATCTGTGTGTTCTTTTGGTACGGCTGTTTTAGCAAAGGATTTCGAAAGATGCAATGGGCTAAGAAGCTTCATACATATACTTTTCATTGCTAAGTCCGCCATATTGGTAGGATATCATGGTTGGGTTGAGGTGCTGCTAAATAAAGAAGTATTTTTTAAATACACTTTTGACACTATATTTGTTATACTTGCCACAAGTTCCATTGTAGAGGCAAAGCTTAGACAGATGAGAAGTTGAACGAGGCTTCATTAAGTGTTAAAATCTACTATATACAACCAATCATAAAGATAAATAGGAGTGGAGGCCATGTCCATCAGTGAGAATTGGATGCCTGATAAAAGCTCCGGTATTCCTTTATATCAGCAGATCAAAGATTATATAAGATATAAAATTTCCAGCGGCGATTGGGCAATAGGCACCCAGATTCCCACTCAAAGAGAATTTGCCCGGAGGTTTGACGTCAATAGGAGCACTATAGTGACCGCAATAGATGAGCTGATAGCCGAAGGCTTGCTTGAAGGCAAAACCAAAGGGGGCACCATTGTTAAAAATAACACCTGGTCCCTGCTTTCTAAAACTCCCCCTCCGGATTGGCTGTCCTACGTGAGATCCGGAACCCACCAGCCTAATTTCAGCACCGTACAACAAATAAACAGATATGAATTCGAACCTGAAATAATACGATTAGGTACAGGAGAGTTGTCTCCGGAGCTATTCCCTAAAAAGATGATGGATTTTGTAACGGACAGCTTTTCAAAATCCGTCAAATCCCTTGGCTATGAAGAGCCTAAGGGTTCCTATGAGCTGAGAAGGGAAGTAAGCGCATATCTGAGCACTCTTGGAATAAATGCATCACCCTCTCAAATACTCATCGTATCAGGGGCTCTTCAGGCTTTGCATTTGATATCCGTTGGGATTTTATACAAGGGTTCTACCATACTTACGGAAAACCCATCCTATATATATTCCATCAATGTATTCCAATCTGCGGGAATGAAGCTTTATGGCATCCCAATGGATGAAGAGGGTATACAGATAAATAAGATAATCAGGTACAGAAGGCAAACCAATGCTGCCATTTTGTACGCCATTCCTTCCTTTCAAAACCCTGCGGGGGTATGCATGAAGGATGAAAGAAGAAAAAAGCTGTTAGGCATATGCGAGGACGAAAGGCTTCCCATCATCGAAGACGATGCTTACAGAGAGCTGTATATTGATAAAAAAGCGCCAATACCTCTAAAGTCAATGGACAACAAAGATTTGGTGCTTTTTCTTGGCAGCATGTCCAAGAGCTTATGCCCCGGGCTCCGTATCGGCTGGGTAGTCGGTCAGGAGGCTGTGATCGAGCGTCTGGCAGACATCAAGATGCAGACCGACTACGGCTCCAGTTCATTATCTCAAAGGGCTGCAGCAGAATGGCTGTCCTCCGGATTATATTTCGATCATCTGGTCCGGATAAGAAAAGAGCTTAAAATTCGGAGAAATATTGCATTAGATATTTTGAACCAATACTTTTCAGACATAGCAGAGTGGAAAAAGCCAGAAGGAGGCTTTTATATCTGGCTGTGCCTTAAAAAGCCCCTTTCTCTTCAAAAGCTTTTTAACAATTGCTTGAAAAAGGGTATACTGATAAATCCGGGAAATGTTTATCAGCATATGTCAAATCAGCACATAAGAATATCATATTCCTATGCTTCCCACGAAGATTTGAAGCATGGCTTGGTTGTGCTTTCCCTGGCTATACGTGAGTTATATCAAAGGGATTGAATTTGAGCATGGTCATTTCTCCCTTCTGCTGATCAGTTCTTCCTTAATATCCTCTATGCCCACATTCTCATTGACCATTAATACTAAAACATGATATACAAGATCGCTTAATTCATAAACCAGTTCTTCCTTGCTCTTGTTTTTTGCAGCAATTATGACTTCGCTGGTTTCCTCCCCGACTTTTTTCAGTATTTTGTCCAGGCCCTTTTCAAATAAGTAATTCGTATAAGAGCCTTCTATAGGATTTTTCTTTCTATCCTCCAAAAGGCCATACAATTCTTTTAAAATATCAGTTTTCCCATTTTCCGGCTTCAGAGCTTCGTTAAAAAAGCAGGAGAACTCTCCTGTGTGGCATGCAGCACCCCTTTGCTCCACAACAAGCAATATGCTGTCTTTATCGCAATCATAATAAAAGCCTTTTACTTTCTGTATATTCCCGGAGGTTTCACCCTTTTTCCAGAGCTTCTGTCTGCTTCTGCTGAAATACCAGGTTTCTCTTTCCTCAAGGGTCTTCCTTATGGATTCCTTATTCATGTATGCGAGCATCAATACTTTTTGAGTTTCTGCGTCCTGCGTTATTGCAGGTACAAGCCCTCTATCGTCAAATTTTATTTCTTCAATTATTTTATCTATGTCCATTTCCATCCCCCTTAAAATTTTTCATCACACTTCGCATAGTAGGGAATAGTCAAGACTATTCCCTACACACATATGCTTATTCCTCAGCTGCAGCAGGCTCCGTTGCCCTATGACCCCAGAGCCCAGCCCTAATGCCAGAAGCCAGCGGCCAGAAGCTAGTGGCTTTTATATCCTTACTTCTACATTTCTATCTTTAAGATACTTCTTCAGTTCTTCTATCTTAATTTGTCCATAGTGAAATACCGAAGCTGCCAGTACTGCGTCTGCGCCGCCATATTCTATGGCGGCATAAAAGTGCTCCAATTCTCCCGCTCCTCCTGATGCTATTACAGGCACATTGACGGATTCTGTTATCCTTTTTAGCAGTTCAATATCATAACCTTTTTTCATTCCATCTTCATCTATGCTGTTGACAACTATTTCCCCCGCACCCAGCTTAACACCCATTAAAGCCCACTCAACCGCATCCAAATCAGTTTTTTGCCTTCCGCCTTTTACATATACGCTCCAGGAGCCTGCATCATCCTTCTTGGCATCGATGGATAGAACTACGCATTGAGCTCCATATTTCAAGGATGCCTCCCTTATCAGTTCAGGGTTTCTTACTGCTGCAGAATTGACAGATACCTTATCTGCTCCTTTTCTTAAAATATCCGTAAAATCATCAACAGATGATACTCCTCCGCCTACGCAGAAAGGTATGTTTATATTGGCTGCCACCTTTTCGACAAATTCCAAGGAAGTCTTTCTTTCCTCATTGGAAGCGGTTATATCGTAGAATACCAATTCATCCGCTCCGCAGTTGCTGTAATACTTGCCCAATATTTCAGGGCTGTCCACATCCACTATGTTTTGAAACTTTTGTCCCTTTACTACCCTTCCGTTTCTTACATCCAGACAGGGTATTATTCTTTTTGCAAGCATTCCATTACCTCCCCAAAATCCAGCAAATTATCATAAAATGCCTTTCCTATTATTCCACCGTATATGTCCATTGATTTAAGCTTTCTAACATCTTCAATAGAGCTTATGCCCCCGGAGGCTATGATATCCAGGCGGGTTTCCTCTGTCAAAGCTTTATAAACATCAAAATTAGGGCCTTCCAGCATTCCATCCTTGGCTATATCGGTGTATACTATAGTTTTTACTCCTATTTCTTCAAGCTCCTTGCATAAATCTAATGAATCAACTGAGCTTACTACCGTCCACCCTCTTGCGGCTGCCTTCCCATCCTTTGCATCTATAGATACTACTATTTTTTCTTTATACTCTGACACCAGTTTTTTCAAGAGCTCTCTATCTTCAATTGCCATGGTTCCTACTATCACTCTGTTTACTCCCAGATTCAGCAGTTCCTCAACTCTGGCTTCACTCCTTATTCCTCCGCCGACCTGCACCGGGATATTCAAATTCTTTGCTATCTCCTCTATGGATTTTTTATTGACAAAGCCTTCACCCTTTGCTCCGTCCAGATCCACCAGGTGCAAGAACTCAGCTCCTCTTCTTTCCCATTCCAATGCCAGCTCTAAAGGTTGATCAGAATATATCTTTATCCTCTGAAAATCTCCCTGGCAGAGCCTCACACATCTATTATCCTTCATATCAACCGCAGGAAATATTATCATCTTATCATCTCCCCATACGCTTTTAACAGATTTAAACCGACCTGAGCGCTCTTCTCAGGATGGAATTGCATCCCAAATATATTGTCCTTCCTCACTATCGCAGGAACCTTCACCCCATAATCCGCATATGCCACCAGCTCGCTGCCGGAAGATTTTATATAATAAGAATGCACAAAGTATACATAATCCTTTTCATTTATATACTTTAGAATTGGGTCCTGGTTATTGAACTTCAGATCGTTCCAGCCCATATGAGGCACTTTCAGGCCTTCCTCCAGCTTCTCCACGCTGCCCTCTATGAGTCCCAGCCCTTCATACTCTCCATATTCATAGCTTTTTTCATATAAAAGCTGCATGCCTAAGCATATCCCCATAATTTTTTTGCCTTGATCCGCCTGATCCTTTATCACAGGTATGAGTTCCAGCTCTTCAAGAGACCTGATAGCATCCCTGAAGGCTCCTACTCCAGGAAGGATTAGTGAACTTGCATTTATTATATCTTCCTTTTCATTGGAAACTTTGCAATCTATGCCTGCTTTATCAAAGGCCCTGGATACTGAAGCCAAATTTCCCAAGCCATAATCTATTATTATGTTCAATCACAGAACCCCCTTTGATGATGATATAGTATCTGATTGCACCTGTACCGCTTCCTTCAATGCTCTTGCAAATGCCTTAAACATCGCTTCAATCTTGTGGTGGTCATTTTCACCATACAACACATTGAGGTGCAAGGTCACCCTGGCTTCATTGACAAAGGCTCTGAAAAACTCCTTAAAATCCTGGGTGCTCATATCTCCAAGTCTTTCACTTTTAAAATCTGCATCAAAAACCAAATAAGGCCGGTTGCTTATATCCAATGCTGCTCTGCATAATGCTTCATCCATAGGTATATAAAGACTACTATATCTTTTTATGCCTCTTTTATCTCCTAAAGCACTATTAAAAGCTTGACCCAGAGCTATGCCCACATCCTCTGTAGAGTGGTGTGCATCCACATTCAGATCTCCATCGCATTCTATCTTCAAATCCAGGGAGCCATGGAAGGCAACCAAATTCAGCATATGATCAAGAAAGCCCATGCCTGTCCCTATCCGACTTTCGCCCTTTCCGTCCAGATTTATCTCCACCTTCACCTTTGTTTCAAGGGTATTCCTCTCAACCTTAGCTCTTCTCATTTTTTACTATCTCCTTAAGCGATTTTATGAGCTCTATGTTTTCAGCCCTGCTGCCTACGGTAACCCTGTAGTATCCCTTCAAATTTCCGGAAAAGCTTCGGATCAATATCCCGTCCTCCTTCAGCCTTTTATCCAAATCATCGATACCAGAGCTGAAAAATATAAAATTAGCGTGTGACTTATATACTTCAAAGGGCAGTTCTCCTAATTCGCTGAACAGAAAATCTCTCTCTTTTTTCACTTCTTCCACATAACCGGTGATCTCATCTTTTTTTCTGAGCGCCATTGCACCTATATACTGGGTAACAGCATTCAGGTTATAAGGGGATCTTACATTGTTGATCGTATTGATGATCCCTTCATTGGAAATCATATACCCAAGCCTTATAGCTGCAAGGCCCAATGCCTTTGACAAGGTCCGCAATACTATCAGGTTTTTGTATTTTGTGACCTCCTGTGCCATAGAGCCCTCTGCAAACTCCATATATGCTTCATCCACGACCACTATGGAATCAATCTCTGATAAAAGCTTCTCTATATCCTTCTTAGCTATCAAAAAACCCGTAGGATTGTTGGGGTTGCATATCAAAATGAGCTTTGGATTCATTTCCCTGGCCCTTTTTATCAAAAGATCCATATCAACAGAAAAATCCTCATTGCTTTCCACCCCAATGAATTTAGCCGAATATATACTGCCGAACACGGAATACATGCTGAAGCTGGGCACGAAGCTTATCATCACCTCATCCTTATCTACAAAGGTTTTTATCACCAGCTCTATCATCTCGCTGGAGCCGTTGCCGGCAATGATATTTGAAGGGCTGATGCCAATATATCCTCCCATCTCTTTTCTCAGCAGCACTGCATCATTGTCAGGATAAAAATTGATGTTGAAATCTTCTCCGAAGCTCAAGCCTTTTGATATATCCTTAAATAAAATATTTTTGCCCTCATTGGCATCAAGCTTTATTCTAAAAGGCACTTGATTCGCATTATATGCCTTAAGCCCTTTTACACTCTCTTTTACCTTATGCATTTTACCGCTGCCTCCTTGAACAAAACTTCACTGTCAAATCTCACTCTTATGGAATTTGCATGACCTGTCAGTCCTTCTTCTTCAGCTATCCTCATGATTGAATCCTTGGATCTTTCCAGGGCATCCTTGCTGTAATAGATCAATGAGGTTTTCTTCATAAAATCATCTACGCACAAAGGCGAAGAAAATCGGGAGGTGGAGCTGGTAGGCAATGTGTGGTTCGGCCCTGCAAAGTAGTCCCCTACCGGCTCAGGAGAATATTCTCCCAAGAATATGGCTCCGGCGTTTTTGACTCCCCTGTATACGTCAAAGGGATTCGTGGTAAGCACCTCCAGGTGTTCCGGTGCTATTTCATTTGCTACCTCAACGGACTCTCCCAAACAGCTTGTTATTATGATTGCTCCGTAGTTTTCCAGGGATTTTTCGATTATTTCTCTCCTCTCAAGGCCCTGAAGTTGTATTTCCAATTCCTCCATGACCTTAGCCGCCAATGGCTCCCAATCCGTTACCAATATGGCTGCTGCCATTTCATCATGCTCTGCCTGGGAGATCAAGTCGGCAGCTATATATCTGGGATTTGCCCATTGATCTGCAATTATGAGAATTTCACTGGGGCCGGCTATCATATCTATGCCCACCAAACCCATGACCCTCTTTTTCGCCATCGCCACATAAATATTGCCAGGGCCTGTTATTTTGTCCACCTTGGGTATGCTTTCCGTTCCGAAGGCCAAGGCAGCTATACCCTGAGCACCTCCGACCTTGAATATTTTATCCGCTCCTGCTATGGAAGCAGCTGCAAGTATCGAAGGCTTTACTTTTCCATTTCTATCCGGCGGTGTTATCATTATTATTTCATTTACGCCTGCAATCTTGGCAGGTACAGCATTCATCAAAACTGTCGAAGGATAAGCCGCGCTCCCGCCGGGAATATAAATGCCTACCCTTTCTATGGACCTCACCAGCTGGCCAAGTATTATATCTTCCCCTTCATAAACAGAATAAGAGTTCTTTATCTGTTTTCTATGATATTTTTCAATGTTTTCTCTGGCTTTTGTGAGGTCCTCCAGCAAAGCCTCGCTTGTGCAATCTATAGCCTCTTCTATCTCTTGCCGGGTTACCAGAAAATCCTCCAGTACAACTCCGTCAAATTCCCGGGTATATTCTCTCAATGCTCTGTCCTTATCCCGCCTTACATTGGCTAGAATATCATCCACAGACCTGTTTACCTCATCAATCTCCAGCTTGCTTCTATCCAGCAGCTTGGCCAGGAAATCCCTGTCCTTTGAAATATCAATTATCCTCACAATACTGAACCTCCATTTCTTCCAAACATTTAATCAGATCATTTATCCTGTCAAATTTAAACCTGTAGCTGACTCTATTGCAGATAAGCTTGGCACTGACCTCAAACATGTCCTCAATAACTTCAAGGCCGTTGGCCTTCAGTGTCTTTCCCGTTTCAACCAGGTCCACTATCACATCGGAGAGCCCTACCAAAGGTGCCAGTTCCACAGAGCCATTCAGCTTTATCAGCCTGATCTTCTGCCCTCTTTCGTCGAAGTACTTTTTTGAAATCTTAGGATATTTGGTAGCCACTCGAAGAATCTCATCCTTCTTATAGACTCTCTCCCCCTTCACCCCGGCTACTGCAAATCTGCATTTCCCAAAGCCCAGATCCAGAATCTCGTAAACATCATTATCGCTTTCCAGGATGACATCCTTGCCTGCTACCCCCAGGTCTGCAACCCCATTTTGCACATAGGTCACTACATCCGAGGGCTTAACATATACAAAGCTTATCTTTTTCTCTTCATCCTTAAAAATCAGCTTTCTCGAATCAGGATCTATGGAGCCTCCCAGGCCAGCCGCCTTTAACAGCTTATAAGCTTCGTCCCCAAGCCTGCCCTTAGCAAGTGCAATATTTATAAAGTCCAATTTATTGAGCCTCCTCGAATTTTATTTCCGTCAATTCATCTATGTCTATAGAAAAGCCTATTGCAGGCACCCTTTTCCCGAAAATCTCTGTAAAGGAATCATATCTTCCTCCGCTTATGATAGCCCTATAAGAATTTGGCAGATATCCCTTGAATATCAGCCCATCATAGTAATCCAGTTCTGTCACCATGGATAGATCATAATGCACATAGCTTTTACCCCCCTCTTTTTCTATAAAGTCATTCAATTCCTCAAGCTCATTTAAGGCTTCTTCCATCTCCTCATTCAGGCAATGCTTCCTCGCTGCAGCTTTTACATCTTCGATGCTCCCTTGAATATTCATTATGTCAGCTAAAGCATCATATATTTCTTTTGACAGCTTCATATCCTCCATATGATTTATCAGCTCATACCTGTTCTTGCGATAAATCAACTCCTTTAGCTGCTTCTCCCGGTCTTCGTCAGCATGGATTTCCTTTAAAAGTCCATCTATGTATTTACTGCTTGACATTTCCAGGATGAATCTGCCGTTAAAGCTTTGTAAAACTTTCAAGGCCGATAATATTACCTCCTTATCTGCATCCAGAGAAGCCTCACCCAGATATTCCGCCCCCATTTGCCTTATCTCCCTGATATTTGAGGCTTCATTGCTCCGGAAAACCGTCGAGCTATAAAACAGCCTGAGCTTTAAACCATCCTGCCATCTTGGAATCAAGCTTTTTATGATATTGGTGGTTATATCAGGGCGAAGTATCAAGACATCAGAGCCTCCGCTTATCACCTTTACCATGGATTCCCTTTTTATCCTTTTGTTTAATAATGTGTATTTGCTGAAATCCTCAAAGGCTGAAGGCTCGATCTGAATGAATCCTTCATTTAAGAACATATCCTCGATCCTTCTCCTGATTTCACATCTTTTCTTCGAATAGCCTATCTCATCCTCAATCCTCAAATATTGCATTTATTCCACCTGACCTTTGCTGTTTTTATTGATAAGAAGTCCTTATCCGGATAAAAAAAGAATCCATATAGGTATTACCTATATGGATTCTTTTTTTATCTCTTAACCATCATAGGTACAATCCCTAAATTCAAACAGAACCAGGGATTGCACCTATGAGCTATTATAGACTCAAGTTACAAACCCTCTTGCTATGATGGTGATGAAGTTTTGTATTTAAATTGTTAAAAGCCAAAGTCAACATGGTTGACTCCCCTTTCAAGTTTAAAAATATTGTTTACATTATACTACCGCCGGAATAATATTGCAACACTTTTGCATAATTATATATATCTGCAGTTTTACTGAAGCCCCTTAAATTCCAAATATTCGTCATAGGTCATCCTTCTGTCGATGAAGCCTTCGGGGGTTATCTCTATCACCCTATTGGCTATCGTCTGCATGAGCTGATGGTCATGGGATGCAAATAAAATATTGCTCTTATAGTCAGCCAGCCCGTTATTGAGAGCTGTAATGGTCTCCAGATCCAGATGATTGGTAGGCTGATCTAAAATAAGCACATTAGCGCCGCTCAGCATCATCTTAGAAAGCATGCAGCGAACCTTCTCCCCGCCGGACAGTACCTTTGCCTGCTTTAATGCTTCCTCTCCGGAAAAAAGCATTCTCCCCAAAAAGCCTCTTACATATGTTTCCGTCTGATCTACCGAAAACTGCCTCATCCAATCCACCAGGCTCAGATCACATCCATCGAAGAACTCGGAATTTTCTTTAGGAAAATATGATCTGGTTATGGTCAGCCCCCATTTAAATTCTCCTGAATCTGCGTCCATCTCGCCTGCAAGGATTTTAAATAAAGCGGTAATAGCTTTTTCATCCCCTACAAAGGCAATCTTATCATCCTTGTTCACCATAAAGCTTACATTGTTCAATAAGATATCTCCTTCTACAGACTTTGTAAGACCATCAACTTTCAGTATATCATTTCCAACCTCTCTATCCATTCTAAAGCCAACAAAGGGGTATCTCCGGGAAGAAGGCTGTATATCTTCCAATGAAATTTTATCCAAAAGCTTTTTCCTCGATGTAGCCTGCTTCGACTTAGAAGCGTTGGCGCTGAACCTTTCGATAAAAGCCTGAAGCTCCTTTATTTTCTCTTCTTTTTTCTTGTTCTGATCCTTAGCCATCTGTAATGCCAACTGGCTGGATTCATACCAGAAATCATAGTTTCCGACATACAGCTTGATTTTGCCGAAGTCAACATCACACATATGGGTACATACCTTGTTCAGAAAATGCCTATCATGGGATACCACGATAACAGTGCCTTCAAATTCTATCAAGAACTCTTCAAGCCAATTTATTGCCTTAATATCCAGGTTATTGGTAGGCTCATCCAGAATCAATATCCCGGGCTTTCCAAATAAAGCCTGGGCCAGCAGAACTTTGATTTTTTCTGCTCCGGTCAGCTCATGCATGTATTTCTCATGAAGCTCAGTCCCCAAGCCCAGGCCTTGGAGGAGTATGGAAGCATCCGACTCCGCTTCCCAACCGTTCAACTCGGCGAATTCAGCCTCAAGCTCTGCAGCCCTTATGCCGTCTTCATCGGTGAAGTCTGCTTTTGCATACAGTCCATCCTTCTCCTTGCCTATCTCATAGAGCCTGGCATTTCCCATTATCACAGCCTCAATAACCTTATATTGATCATATTGAAAGTGATCCTGCTTCAAAACGGACATGCGGCTCTGTGCATCGATTATCACTTCTCCTGTATTCGCCTCTATTTCGCCGGACAAAATCTTGAGGAATGTGGATTTGCCGGCTCCATTTGCTCCAATAACTCCATAGCAATTGCCCGGAGTAAATTTAATATTTACATCATCAAAAAGCTTTCTTTCTCCATATCTCAAGCTAACGTTTACTACGCTGATCATATCTAATCCCCTTTATTTATTTTTCATACTTGGCTATTATATCACAAAATACCTGTATTGTATCGCATTAAAATGTATAGTATTAACTCCTGAGGGAATAATCATTACCAAATAAAGTTATTGCCGGGGCTTGATTATGGTAAAAAAGATAGCAAGAAAAATTAAACTAAAAAAATTGATCAGTGAAAGCAAGAAAAACTCTGATTATGAAACGGAAGTCTCAAAAAATGCTAATTCACTGCCAGAAAGTATTGAAGACAATTTGAAAATAATTCAAAGTACTTTTGAAGGCAGCTCGGATTTAAATATCAGAAGATTCAGTATTGGAGCAAACAAGAAAAAAGCTTTTATAGTCAACATAGAAGGCTTATATGATAAAAGAATAATAAACGAAAATGTACTAGCTCCATTAATGGAAGACCTTATAGAAAAAACATCTTCAGAAGAGATCGATATAGAGTATATAAAGAGTTATATACTTAATGCTTCAAGCCTGGCAATAATATACACAATTGAGAAGGTCACAGATAATATTTTAGACGGAAGCACAATACTTTTTCTTGATGGTGAAAGCAGCGCCTTAAGCATCAATGCAAAATCCCGGAAACATAGAAATATAGATACGCCCATGACCGAAAATAAAATAAGAGGTCCCCATGAAGGCTTTATTGAGGTGCTTAGCACCAATATAGCTCTTGTAAGAAATATAATAAAGAGTCCGGATCTAAAAGTAGAGACCTTCAAAATCGGAAGGCAGACAAGAACCAATATATGCTTATTATATATTAAAAGTTTAGCAAAGGATAAGGTTGTGGAAGAAGTAAAAAAAAGATTAGACTCCATTGATATTGATGCCATCCTTGAATCCGGATATATTGAAGAATTCATCGAAGATGCCCCTCTATCCCCATTTCCTACGGTAGGCAATACAGAAACTCCGGATAAATTTTCAGCTAAAATATTAGAGGGCAGAGTAGGTATATTAGTTGACGGCAGTCCGATGGCACTCACTGTCCCTTACCTTTTTATAGAAAGCTTTCAAGGGTCAGAGGATTATTATGCAGGAGCTATAGTGTCATCGCAATTAAGGCTTATAAGATTTATGGCTTTTCATATAAATCTCTTTTTACCTGCCCTATATGTGGCGTTGCATGGGTTTCATCCAAATATAATTCCCCAAAAGCTGCTGCTTACCATACAAGTAACCCGCGAAGGCCTGCCTCTGCCTGTAATAGTAGAAGCAGCAGGTATGATTATCATATGGGAGATATTAAGAGAGGCCGGAGTACGTATGCCAAGACCTATAGGCGAGGCTTTAAGCATTGTTGGAGCCCTTATAATCGGGCAGGTAGCCGTAAATGCAGGCTTGGTCTCACCACTTATGATAATCGTAGTGTCATTGACAGGAATAGTAAGCCTTCTCACTCCGCCCCTTATGGATGCAGCTACAGTGCTGAGAATACCGATATTAATATTTGCATCGGCTTTCGGCTTATATGGCGTTATCTGGTGTTATTTTTTTATGATCATACATTTGACCTCCATCCGTTCTTTCGGAATGCCTTATATGTCTCCTGCCATGCCCTTTAATCTATCGGGCATGAAGGACTATATCGTACGCTTATTTTGGTGGCTTATGAAGACTCGTCCCAGATATATAGGCAGAAAAGAATTGCAACGGGCTGAAGATATAAGGATGCCCAGCCCAAAAAAATAAACTGAGGATGATATTTCATGAAAATAAAGCTTACATTTATTCTTATTTTAACATCTGTATTCCTATCAGGATGCTGGGATCTTGTTGAAATAAAGGATAGGGCTATAATAACAGCCTTTGGGATCGATAAGTCTGATATGGATGGAAAAATTACATTCACTCTGCAAACTATAATACCTTCTCGAATAAGCACACCCATGAAAACCAGTCCTGAGATGAAGCCTTCCGTCAGAGTGGTATCAAAGACCACAGATTCTTTTGCCGATGCGATAAGGGAATATGCCAAGCAGGCTGAAAGAAGAACCTATCTGATGCAAAACAGGATTATTATTATAGGAGAGGATATGGCAAAGGAAGGTCTTACCCCCGCAATGGATTTCTTTATGCGTCATCCCGATAGTTTTCAGGGAGCATGGGTTTTAATATGCAAGGGAAAGGCCTCAGAAATAATAAAATGGAACAGTGAAGTAGAAAGAATCCCGGCAGATTTTATTGAAGAACTGGTAAAAACCCGAAACTTCATATGTTCCTCTTCAGTAGAAAATATACATACATTTGTGAATAAGCTTTCCACAAAACCAACCTCACCTGCAACGGCAATGATCGAATTAGTAGATTCAGGCAATAATGAAACCGAGGCTAGGCTTTCCGGCATTGCAGTTTTTAAAAAAGATAAAATGGCAGGGATGCTAGACAACCTTGAAACCAAAGGATACACCTGGATCAATAACGAACGGGGCCGCAGATTGTTTGAGATCGGAGATATAGGGAAGGCAAATGTTAAAATGACCCATGAGATTGAAGGCTCAAGAACAAAAATTATACCTGAACTTATAAATGGGAAGCCTGCTATATTGATTAAAGTAAATGCAACGACTAAGATATATGTTCAAGACGGCAGTTTAGATTTAGACTCTCAGGATACCCTTAAGAAGCTGGAGAAAATGTTAGAGGAAGAAATTAAAAGCCAGATAGAAGCCTGCCTTAATAAGGCATTAAAAGAGTATAAAACCGACATATTCGGGTTTGGCGAAAAAATACACAGGAAATATCCTAAGGAATGGAAAAAGTTTAAGGTAAAATGGGAGGATGCTCTTGCTGATCTGAAAGTAATAACAGATGTAAATGTAAAGACAAAAAGTACCGGTATGATTATAGATACTATAAAGCCCTGATAGAGGAGTGGAGACATTTGTTTCAGGATAAGGAAAAGATATCAGTCAACCAGGCATTTATGCTTGTTATAGCTGGAGGTATAGGAAATATCTTTTTAGTTTATGTTAATCCAGCTGTAAAAGATGCAGGAAGAGATGGATGGCTTTCTGTGCTGATAGCCTATACTATGTCAACATTATTAGGATTAGTGCTGGTTAATTTGGGACTTCGCTTTCCCGATAAGACCTTCATACAATACCTGCCTGTTGTATTAGGAAAGTTTATCGGCAAGCTTATAGGCTTGGCATATGTCTTATGCTGGATGGTTATGAATCCCATAATAATAAGAGATTTCATGGATTTAATGAGATTTTTCCTTCCTACCACACCCCAGCTTCTTATAGGCAGCTTAATGTATATACTTGTCATATATGTAGCCTATAAAGGCTTTGAGGTATATGCGCGGACTGCTGAATTATTTGTGGTAATTGTGCTTTTTTCCATATTGCTCTTGATGATTGGTATTTCGCCCAACGTTGATTACGGCAGTCTAAAGCCTTTTTTGGAAAATGGTTTTTCTCCGGTATCAAAAAGTCTCCTCGTGCAATTCCCATTTGCGGCTGAGACTATTCTATTTATGGCATTATGGTATCCTTGTATGAGCCAGATGAAGAAGGGCAAAAAATGCGTATTGATAGGTGTACCTATAGCAGGATTGGTTTTGGTATTATTATTTATAACAGTTATAGCATTTACAGGTCCAGCCATGGCAGCAGAATTAACCTCTCCTGTTTTTTATATGGTTCGCTATATTCATATCTCTGATTTCATATCAGGCTTTGAGGCCCTATTCATGCTTCTCTGGGTTTCATCAATCTACCTGGAGCTCCTGGTTTTCTTTTATCAGCCTTTAATCGGCTTAGCCCAATGGCTTAACCTGAAAGACTATAAGCCTTTGATAATTCCTGGGGCTATAATAAACCTAATGCTATCTCTTATCCCGGCTAATGTGGTACAAGCAAGCTATTTGGATACCCTGAAGAATCCATACATTATTCTACCAATGGCAGCATTGATTCCACTTGTGTGGATGGTAGCTGTAATTAGAAAACTTGATGAATCCAAGAAATAATATAAATTAATTATTATTTGAAAAATTCTTTTTCAAATAATAATGGTTCGGTAGGCTTGCTTATCAAATATCCCTGAATCTGATCACAGCCCCTATCTTTAAGGAAGTTTAACTGCTCTTCCGTTTCCACGCCTTCTGCAGTGGATTTCATGTTCATAGTTTTTGCCATGCTTATTATTGTGTTGGCTATGGCCTTTGCAGTTTCATCTTCAGATAAATTTTTGACGAAAGAACGGTCAATCTTTAAGGTGTCTATGGGGAACTCCGTCAAATAAGCCATAGATGAATATCCTGTGCCGAAATCATCGATAGCGATGCCAACTCCCATATCTTTTAGGATTTTCATCTTCTGCAGCTTTTCAGACACACCGTCCATAGCAGCGGTTTCAGTGATCTCCAACTGCAGATAGCCGGGCTCTAAACCGATTTCATTGAGGACTCCCCTTACCATATTGACAAAGTTAGGCTGGTCAAATTGAAAAGCCGACACATTGACTGATACGGTTATAGGCTTCTTTCCTTTTGACTGCCATTCCTTATTTTGTCTGCAAGCTTCCTTTAAGACCCAATTCCCCAAATCAACGATGAATCCGCTTTTTTCCGCTATATCGATAAGATTAGGTATGGACATGCCGCCAAATTCCTTATGTCTCCACCTGAGCAACGCCTCAGCTCCTGTTGCTTCTCCGGTCCTGACATCGATAATAGGCTGGTACAGCATATACAGCTCATTCTTTTCAATTGAATGATACAGCTCGTTTTCGATATACTGTTCTTCTCTCACTACGTCGTCAATGCTTGAGCTATAAAGATTGTATTTATTTCCTCCGGCCTTTTTAGCCATGAGCTTGGCCAAAGTTGCCTGATGTATCACTTCCGAATACTCGCGCTCCTTATCGGGAATCAGGCTTACGCCGATACTGACCTTTATGATAAATTCATATCCTTTGAGCCTGATTATCCTGCAGCAATTCTTCCATAAGCTTTCGATGCGTTTTTCTATGGTTTCAGCATCCTTTTCCCATATAAGGAATATAAACTCGTCCCCAAAAAATCTCCCCAGGGACTCATCCTGGTTTATAAATGCTTTCAGTCTCCGGGATATGGTGGAAAGGGCTTCATTTCCACCCTCATAACCAATGATGCCGTTTATCTTCTTAAAATCATCTATCGATACAATTCCAACAGCTATTGCTCCAAGCTTATCTCTCAATAGATCAACCTTGCAAGGCAACTCTGACAAAAAACCTATATAGTTATATAAGCCTGTCACTTCATCTTTGTATGTAAGGTCTTTTATTCTATTAAGCATCAAATTAAAGCTTTTTCCGGCATCTCCGATTTCATTGGGCAGTCCTTCATCTGCTTTCACATGCAAATCCCCATCGGCGGCTTGCTCGAAAACCTTTTTCAGTTTCATAATCGGTCTGGTAACCCTGCCGGAATATATATAGTAAAACAATAGGATCAATGCAAAGCATATAAAAAATAATGCCAGGATAGTATTCCTTACCTTAGCAACTGCCCTATAAACCTCATCCTTAGATATTGAGATAATAAAAGTCCAATCCGGCGAGCCTTTTATTTTCTTAAAGAATGCCAGCCTCTTGGAGCCATCGGCATTATTGTACTCAACTGTGCCTGATTCTCTGCCCAAAACGGATTGAATGGCTTCCTTATCATCAGATATGTATTCTCGGGCATTATTGCTCGCTACTACCAAACCCTCGCTGTTCAATATTAAGCCGTATCCAGTATCACCTAAACTCATTTGCCCGATTATTGTATTTAAGAAATTTACTTCAATAACAATATTGACAAGCCCTGTAATTTCCTCTCCACTTCTAACAGAATGAGAAATAATGATTATTGGTGTATCCGGTTCTGCAAAGGGACTGATAAAGGGTTGAGAAATATGGTACTCCTTTTTTTCTATGAATATTTTTTCATATTGCTCCTGCTGTGATATTTGGACATCAACACCTCTGGTATTCCAGCCTTGACCATCCGGTTTGGCTATTGTCATATTCCTTACTTTGCTGTCTAATACAAACTCAGGAAGATACATTTTTATTTTTTCCAGATCCATTGATTTTATCAAAGAGGTTTTAGAGACCACCTCTACTTGATCTACAAATCCGGCTAATTCCTTCTCAACTTCCCCGGCTCTGGAATTTGCTATTTCATTATATTGAGCCTTTATTATTTCAGGCAGCTCTTTTAGCTCCGCATTAGCCGATAATATTAGAATAGAAAAAAATACTATAGAACCGACCAACAAGTAAGTAAGCATCTGCCACCTTATAGACTTAAGCATTTTGTCACCTGCATATATAATATTCTCATTCAATTTAATAAATTTATTGATCACTTTTAGTCTTTTCTACATATTTATCAAAATTCTAACATTATTATAGCAAATTCTTCTAGCTATTGATAGTATAATTATTACATCATATTATTGAATGATCTTGAATATCATATAGCGATGTTCGAAAACTGACTGCAATAAAGCTTATGATGCTGCACCTTTTATCCAATGGCTTCCGCTTTCAACAGTCTCACCATTATTTACTTTGCAATATCTTTCAATGGCCTTGCAAACTGTCTGGAGTAGCTCAAAAAGCAAGCTTGTTGCTTTAGCTGCATATAGTCAATCTATGACATTGGGAATTATACCCGTTTCATATTGAAATCTCTCTGCAATCCCTTTTATTTCCTGTTTGCCTATAGTGCCATGCAAAAGCTGTATGCTTTTGCTTTTATTGTCTTTTCTATAGACAATACAAATAGTATCATGTGTTATTTCAACTCCCTCCAATCTGATTCCGTCAATATTGAATTTAATCACTTTTGATCCAAGCAATATGCCAAAGCAAGATATAATAAACTCTAAAGCATCAGTTGAATTTCCATCTATTTTTGCAACCTGAATATTCATGATTATATTCTCAATTATCAGTTTTGCAGCATTGAATCTTTCATATTCCAGTATTAGTAGACTCACAAGTATTATAGATGCAAAAAGTAATATAGCAAAAACAACTCTCATATCAATCATGAAAATAAAAAAACCTTTAATAAAAAGTATTAAAGTAAATAATAACACCATGATGACCGAAGTAATAAGAACTCTTAGCCTTTGCTGTATTACTTCCAAAATTCCCCTCCCCTTTCTCGTATGCAATAGCTTGCAATGACTGCGATGACTGAATGGAAAGCCCCCCACTTATTTAAAGTGAGGAGCTTTGCGACCTATGTGATTATATTATTCCTCGTATACAATAACAGCTTCCTTCGTGCTGTTGATCCAATCCACCTTGCAGTTTAGGTTTTCTGCTGCAAATCTAACAGGTACAAAGGTTCTGTTATTTTTGGAGGCAGGTGCGACATCCATTTTCTTGTTTGCTCCGTTTACAGTTATGTCTGTTTTGCCCATCCACATAACAACGGTATTTCCTCTTGCCTTGAGGGTTATCTTCTGAGTGCTTCCATCCCATTCTACCGTTCCGCCCATAGCTTCAACAACAGCTCTTATTGGTACCATGGTCCTGCCCGCTATTACCAGAGGTGTTGTTCCTCTGCCCGGATCCACTTCTTGATTTATGCCGTCAACACTCATATTGGGGCTTTCCAGCTTAAGCATGATGAAATGCTTAAAGCTTCCGGGCTTATAAAGTTGATTACCAGTTTTTATAACAAAAGCAGCAATAGCATTACCTAATTTTTCTTCTATCCCTTGAAATGGATTTGCTTCTGCAAGCACCGGCTTTACTGTATAGTAATAAGTTGTATTTGGCTCAACATTTACATCTGCATATGAGGTACTTGTTATATAAAAGTCAGTAACAGATATACCCAAGCTGCTTTGAGAAGTTGACCTGTAAAGTCTGTAGCCAAGACCACTTGACGGCTGCCACATGATACGAGAGCCGGATTCAAAGGCTTCAGCACTGTTACTTCCGGTTGGTGTCGGAGAGGTTGGTGTTGCCGCTTTATTTGTTGGTGCCAGTTTAACCTCAGTTATACGTTTGCCGCCTTCCCAATTTCCCCAGCTTCCTTCAGAGCCATAACGCCATTTTCCTGAAAAACCCTTTCCATCCGCAGACATAGTAAACTCAATTTCTCCTGAATCGTTTGGCGGTGCGTAGGAAGGAGACTCTGACCAAGTACCGGTAAGAACATTTCCTGAAATAGTACCGTTTATTCTACCTTTATCATGAGTATAAGTCCCTGTAACGATTGGGCCATTTTGAGTTAGTATCATTTTACCCCAGTTGGAATCCCATTCACCTTCCCATGAATATTTCCCCAAGTCTGAGCTTCCTGCAGTTGATGCTGTTACCGTTATAGTAGTAGGATTGCTAATTTGCTTCCATTCGTAAGTGTATCTTACGCCTACTTTACCCGGAGGTCCTGCATAGGCACCAATATAAAGCGCCCATCTATCACCTGCGGAACCTTTATCTTTGAACTTCAAACTCATATTAGCACTACATGAAGTTTGAGATCGGTCGTCTTGGCCATATCCTATACCAAACCACCTTGTTTCAGTACCATCTTCATAAATAACCTTAGCTTCAACTCCACTTGCAGTTCCATAACCTAAACCTATTAGGTCCGCTACATCCAAAGATAAAAACGGGCTTATAGCTACGCCGAAGTTTCCTGTCCTATTGCTAAAAACCTCTTGTTCAAAAGCGATTGATATGGTTTCATTAGCTTGGATAATGGTGGGGGGATTGCTCCAGGTATATTTTACATGAAGATTGCCGGGATTGCTTTCATCTTTTGAAGCGTAAGCTCCTAGCCCATAGGGTATTGTAGTTTGAAGCTCAGCAGTATTCCCCTCTAAGCTTGCAAAATAGCTCCATGGATCTCCCGGTTTAAAATCTTCAGGTATTGGAAATTGATAAGTATCTACTAATACCCAAGCATAACCGCTTTCATCTGCAGATACATTTATTGCAAATCCATTCACCGCGCTTAGAATGATTGTTAATGCAATAAATAATGATAATAATCTTTTCATGCTTTATCTCCCTTCTTAATCTTATATATTGAATAATTGTGCCTAGATTTAAGCTAATAGCCAAGTATGCTGTCAGTCTTAAATATAGTTTATACATTTGCAAAAATCGTCACCCAAAATAGGTGATTTAAGAAAAAAACCCCTCACCCATTTCGGGTGAGGGGCTACTATATGCTCTAATTCTCCTTTTCCATCAATAAGTTAATAAGCTCCACTTTACTTTGAACATTGAATTTTGAATATATATTTTTTATATGGGTTTTAACAGTATTTTCACTGAGGTAAACTTCATTGGCTATCATCTTATAGGTCCGGCCTTTTAGAAGCAAAGCCGTAATCTCACTTTCCCTTTCAGTCAAATTACCAATCATCGAAAAGCTCTCAATAGTATCTTTTTGTTTGGAGGGCGCCATTTCATACAGTGTCATTAAGAAAACATGATTCTTCAGCAGCATTGAAAGATGCTTGTGAAGCAGCGGAAGCATTATGAGAGTAATGAGAACTACAGACAATGCCAGCATTGATGAGTTATAATATATAGTATCTGAAGAAGCAATACTATTTCCCAGCATACCGCCTATAAATATGCCCAGTACATTTGCAGAAAGTCCTATCCCAAGAATTTTAGCAGGATTATCATGGTAATCTAACATTTCACCCAATATGCTCCACCAAAAAAGGTCATATATGCCGCAGGCCCCCAGCATTAGAGTATTTATGATCAGATAACTCAAAACAGATCGATCCAATAGTATAAATGCTATAAAGGAAAAACCTATCATAGCTATTGCTACATAAAGTATATAATTCCTATTAGTTTTTTCCCGAAGGTTCTTTATAATATAAAGAGCAATAATATAAGGTACAGCCCAATACCAGCTTACAAGCAGCTTATGATGTGCAAATGCAGGGTTAACGACCTGATACATCAAGCCGGAGTTTATTGTGATTATTACAATAAAAAAGCATAAAAAACAAAAAGGCTTTGCTGGACTGACAGATATTGTTATCCCATCTATGTAGTTTTCATCACTTGTCTTGACATCCCCCGGCATTCTGACCATAAAGAAAAGCGATCCAATGAGCATAATAATCGATAACGCCAATCCTGCATATGGACTTATATTTATTGCCGTCGCATTTATAATAACCATCAATATATTAGAGTAAATAAGTAAATCTGCAGCAGTTTTAATCCTATTATTAGAGGGTGTGTAAATTTTAAAGTAAAAACCCCAGGCTGCAATACAGACTCCTGTCATAAAAGAACATGAAATAATAGAAATATGCCAGATTATTGACGGTGTAAAAAAAAATGGAATACTGCCTGCGATGCAAATAATAATAGAAAAAATCATAACGCGCTTTACCGTCTTCATGGTCTTAATGAAAAATCCGCAGGAAATCAAACCACAGAAATGTGCGGCTATTGCCCCAAAAACCATTGATTGAGCTTCTATACCGAATCTCTCGGTAAGAGCATACAAAACCTGGCCTTCAAAAGGAAAAGCCAGCAACCATGAAAAGAACAGCGAAAATACAACGATTGATAATATCTTTTCATCAATATTTGATATTTTTTTAGTTATTCTCTTCTTTGACAAATATATCCCCCCGCAAAATGACTTATAGCAGTCATTATAATTAATTATAATTGCTTATAAAAGATATTCCAAGCTATATAAATTAATTTTTAAAAACCGGGGAGAATCCCCGGCTGATCTACTGCTTATTTTTGTTGTATTTATTATGCTGAGGCATTATCTTCCTTATTTCCTCAGCTTGCTCTTTAGTTATTATCTTATCATCAACCATTTTTTGAACCACATCTTTGCGTGACTTTTTATAATTCTGGAAGAATTCCTTTTTCTGCTCTTCAGTCATACCCTTAAGCTGCTCAAACATTTTTCTGCGCCCTTCTCTTTCAATCTTCAAATAGTCCTTTATTTTTTCAACATCCCTTGATTTAATTATTCCCTTCTCGACTAAGCCGTCTAAGTCCTTTGATATCTTTTCCTCATGAATCTGGCTCCGCTTTTCCCTTATTTTATCGGCTTCGGCATCTGTTATGATTCCTTCTTTTTTCAGTTCCTCCAGCAGGCCCATTCTCTTAGATTTTATCCGAGCTTTTCTTTGCTCAATATATTGCATTATTTTATCTGCTTTTTCACGGGTTATGGTCCTTTCTTCCACTAAACTGTCTAAAGCTGCTTTTATGCCTTCTCCATTTCCTTTATATGCGATTTTGAACTGAGGACCGGCTTTATAATCGGCAGATATACCATATTTTATATTTCCATGCTTTTCCGAAGCCTCGTTGGCATGTCCTCCAAAGGCCGAAGCTCCCATAGGAAACAACAAAGCTGCAGTCAGCAATCCGATGATCAATTTGTTGCCGCTTGGATTTTTATCCATTTCATATCTCCTTTCTTCATATGATTGTCATTGAATCTGACAAATATATTATTTGCTTTTTGGCTCATTATCTTGTGATGAATGATATGGATATTTTATTATTGACAAAACATTGGTTCAAATGGTTCGCCAGGGAAAATATGCAAACAAAAAATTTGCCGCAAGTGCCTAAAAAAGGCGCAAAAAAAAATGGCGGGGGTTAAAATATTACCCCTCACCATTTTTTATTCCTATTGTACTTTGGCTCCCAGATAGGCCTCCCGTACTGCCGGGTTGTCAGCAATATACTTTGCAGAGCCTTCCATCTTGATCCTGCCCTGCTCCAGTATATATGCCCTGTCAGCTATAGACAAAGCCTTATAGGCATTTTGCTCAACTAATAATATGGTTTTATCCATTTTCCTTATGTCTATTATTATATCGAATACCGTCTGTACCAATAGCGGTGCCAATCCAAGGGACGGCTCATCCAGAAGCATTATTTCAGGATCGCTCATAAGGCCTCTGCCCATAGCAAGCATCTGCTGCTCTCCCCCGCTCAAGGTTCCGGCTATCTGCTTCTCTCTTTCCTTCAATCTCGGAAAGAGCTCATATACCTTCTCAAGATCTTCTTTTATCTTGTTCTTATCCTTCCTCAAGTATGCTCCAAGCATAATATTATCCTCGACAGTGAGGTTTGCAAAAACCAGTCTCCCCTCAGGCACCTGGCATATTCCCAGCTTCACTACCTTATTAGGATTTACCGGCAGCTTTTCGCCTTTATATTCTATAACTCCCTGCTTATATTTCAAAAAGCCGGATATTGCATTGAGCAGCGTTGATTTGCCTGCCCCGTTTGAACCGATTATAGTCACTATCTCGCCCTTATTTATATCCAAGCTGACACCCTTTAGTGCGTGAATGCCGCCATAAAATACATTTAAATCTTGAACCTTTAACATTCTCTACCCCTCCACTCCCAAATATGCTTCAACTACCTTAGGATTATTCTGAATATCCTGAGGGGTTCCTTCTGCCAGCTTGCATCCGAAATTGAGAACCATGATCTTTTCACATATTCCCATCACCAGATCCATATGATGATCGATTATTAAAACGCTCAAATCAAACTTGGGGCGCATCTCGGAAATCAGGCTCATAAGCTGAGCCGTTTCATCCGGATTCATACCTGCCGCCGGTTCATCAAGGAGCAAAAGCTCAGGGTTCAATGCCAGAGCTCTGGCAATTTCCAGCCTTCGCTGCAGTCCATAGGGCAAGTTGTTAGCAATCAGATCCTTCCTGTCCTGAAGCCCCATTATTTCCAATAGATTATCTGCTTTCTGCTTCAGCTCCCTTTCTTCTTTTCTGCACTTGGGGAGGCGTAGCACGGATTCCAAAATATTATAGCTGCCGTTGCTATGACAGGCTATCAAAACATTTTCATATACGGTGAGCTTCTTAAAAAGCCTTATATTTTGAAAGGTTCTTGTGATCCCCTGACCTGCGATGAAATAGGGCTCCTTGTCGGTGATGTCCCTATCCTTAAACATTATCTTACCTTCTGAAACCTTGTAGACACCTGTTATAAGATTGAATATGGTGGTCTTGCCTGCACCGTTAGGGCCGATGAGCCCGCTTATTTTACCTTTCGGGACTTCAAAATCAACATTGCCTACAGCAGTAAGTCCTCCAAAGGTCTTTGTCAGATTCTGCAGCTCAAGAATATTCATAGTGACTTTCCTCCTTCCATCTGACTTGGAAGGTCTTCCTTCTTATTCTTCAATCTTGTAAAAAGCCGCTTCATGCTTGATGGGGTAAATTCATATCCGCCCATAAGACCTTCTGGCCTCGATATCATTATTATGATAACTGACAATCCGTATATTACCAAACGCCAATTGGAGAAGCTTCTCAATATCTCCGGCAGAGACGTGAGCACCAAAGCCCCCAGCACGCTTCCGGATATGCTTCCCAAGCCTCCGAATATAACGATTATTGTCAACTCTGTAGATTTAACAAGGCTGAACATTTTAGGCTGGAGAAAGGTCATATAGTGGGCCATAAGGCCTCCCGCTATCCCCGCATAGGCTGCGCTTATCATCAAGGATATGAGCTTATACTTAAATACATTTATTCCTACTATTTGAGATGCAAGCTCTTCCTCCCTGACAGCTATCATATTCCTTCCATGCCTTGATCTTATTAAATTAGCCAGAATTATAACAGCTACCACATTTATTATTACAACATTTGTCAGGTTCGTATAATTAGGTATTCCGGGCCAGCCCCTTGCTCCTCCAAAATACTGGACGTTGTCCAGAACAAGCCTTATCGCCTCGCCAAAGCCTAACGTAGCAATACAGAAATAATCTCCTTTAAGATTCAATGTAAGCATGCCGATTATCGCACTGACCAAGGCTGCTGCCAAAGCTCCCACAAGCAATGCGGGTATAAAGTGCCAGCCGTACTTTACGGTCATCATGGCCGCGGCATAGCCCCCTATGGCCATAAAGCCTGCATGGCCGAAGGAAAATAATCCTGTAAAGCCGGTGAGCAAAGACAGGCCGAGGACTGACATAAGATTGACGCCTGCCAGCAGCAATATGCCCTGAATATAATATAAATCCATAGTATTGCCTCCCTCCTAAGCCTTATCTTCCGTTACTTTGCCCATCAAGCCTCTGGGTCTGAATACCAATATAGCGATGAGCAAGACAAAAGCAATGAGATCTCTATAATTGGAGGAGAAGTACCCGGAGGTCATGGTCTCTATTATGCCCAGCAATATGGAACCGATAACCGCTCCCGGAAGGCTTCCCAGGCCTCCGAATACTGCAGCTATAAATGATTTATTGGTTATTACCCCTATTTGGGGATAAACGGTATATTTCATTCCGAACAGCACGCCTGCAATGCCTGCAAAAAATCCGCCAAGGGCAAATACAACTATTATTACAAGGTCAGTATTGATTCCCATCAACGCACTGGCCTTTACACTATAGGAGGTAGCTTGTATAGCTTTTCCCATCTTTGTAAAATCAATAAAAAATACCAATAGCGCCAAGCAAATAGCAGAGATGATAAACATAGCCAAATCCAGTCTGCCCAGTGTCACACTGCCCAATTGAATAGGAGTCCTGGATAAAATCTCGGGATAGCTTTTGAATGTAGGCCCTATTGTTGCTATTACGATATTTTCGAGAAATATTGAAGCGCCCATGGCAGATATTATAAAGTACAAAAATGGAGCTCTTCTTTCCCTCAAAGGCTTATAGGCTCCTCTTTCAATCACTACTGCAAGGACACAAGTGGTCAATGCAGCTGCAATAAAAGCCGCAAAAAAGGGTAAGCCCAGCTTGGTAAGATAATAATATCCAAAATATGCCCCCAGCATTATTACACCGCCATGGGCAAAATTACTGAAATTCATTATGCTGTAAACCAGTGAATATCCTACGGCCATAAGCGCATAAACACTGCCTATGGACAGGCCGTTGATAAGCTGCTGTAAAAAAAACTGTGACATCCCTTCACCCCTAACTGTTAAAATAGAGGCTGTTGCAAAATTCCAATGTTGAACGCGTTATGCAACAGCCCCAGCCTATTCATACTGTTGATAGATTATTTAGCAGAGTATTTCTGCTGGAATACGTATTTGTCTCCTTCGATTTTAACGATAGCAGCATCCTTGCCCTCAGGATTATGAGTCTCCTTGCTTATATTGATCTGCCCTGTAACACCTTTAACCTTTGTGGTTTCCAGAGCCTCGGTTATCTTAACAGAATCTGCTGATCCGGCCCTCTCTATTGCGTCTGCCAATACAAGTACTGCATCATGAACCAAGTAGCCGTTTAATTCTAATTCTTTGTTATATTTTGTTTTGTATCTGCTCTTGAGATCCTGAACTTCCGGATCATCATAGTCTACGTGATTTACGATAAAGGTGCCCTGAACTGCATCCTTAGCCATTGTGAACAGCTGCTCGGAAGGCAGTCCGTCTCCGCCCATCAGCGGTATGGTTATTCCTAATTCCCTTGCTTGATTCGCGATTAATGCTGCTTCTTTAAAGAATATAGGCAGGAATAAAACCTCCGGATTTGCTTCTTTTATTTTGCTGAGCTGTGGTCTGAAATCGACATCACCGAATTTGAAAGCTTCCTTGGCAACTACGGTGCCGCCCTTGGAAACGAAGAATTCTTCAAAGAATTGAGTTAAGCCTTGTGAATAATCATCAGCTACGTCATAGAGTATAGCAGCTTTCTTAAAGCCCAATACATCGTAGGCATAGCCTGCTGCAACTGCACCTTGATAGGGATCTATAAAGCATACTCTGAAGTTGTAAGGTTTAACCTTGCCATCCAGCACAGTAACCTTGGGATTTGTAGCAACAGTGGCTATATCCGGCACCTTGGCCTGCTCCAATACCGGAGCTATAGGAATAGCATTGCCGCTTGCATTTGGCCCTAATATTGCAACGACTTTATCCTGCCCGGTAAGCCTCTTAGCTACGTTTACCGCTTCCTGCGGGTCTCCCTTGGTATCATAGCCTATTACTTCAAGCTTTTTGCCCAAAAGGCCGCCTTTGGCGTTTATTTCTTCAAAGAGCATCTTTACCGTGTCAAGCTCACACTGTCCCCATACTGCCTGGTCCCCTGTCAATGAACCCATCCAGCCGACTTTTATGATCTCTTCTGCCGGAGCAGCAGTCTCTGTCTGCGGCTTTGAACAACCTGTGAAAGCCATTGTCAGAATCATTAAGCTCACTAATAATAATGCAAGAGTCCTTTTATACATCCTTACCCCTCCTTATATTAAGCAAAGCTTTTAAGCTTTTACTTAATATAAGATTGAATATTCAAAAATATTCAAAAATACTCATGATTGTTCAAAATGTTTTTTAATTTTTATCGCAAAGCAATAGCAACCCTTCAAAAAACTTGCTCATATTTACCTTTCCGCCGCTGTTTCTCTTCCCTCTGATAAAGTCCATCTCAGCTTTTACATTTTCAAAATCAAACAGCATATTTGAGTATCTTTGAAAATTGTCGGCAAAATAATCTTCCAATCCTGCATTTGCAAGGTTTGTCAGGCCTTCCTTCATCGCTCTTCTCATTCTTTGCTTTACGGTTTTGGAGTTGTCCGGCAGGTATTTGCATAATTCATCTATGGCACACTCATCATAGGTTTTCTTTGCATTGATTATATAGGCGCACACATTTATAATATCGTTGGTACCCTTCTCGCCCAGCATTCCGAGCATACTCAAGATATATTTTATTTCTTTGATCTTATCCTCGCCTTGATTGGTTACTTCCTTGCTTATTGTACTGTTAAACACCTTTTTTATGTTGTTCAGCATATCTTCCATCCTTATTTTTTCCGCTACCTTTTTAGTGACCTTTTCCACTTCAATCTTATTCAAAGGCTTGCTTATAAAGAACTCTATTCCCGATTCATAGGATTCTGTTATCAGCTCATGGTCAGAAACCTGGGAAACCATTATAAAGTTAATTTTTGGCCTCATCGCCTTTATCTCTTTTACCAAAGTATTGCCGTCAAGCTTCGGCATGAGAAGGTCCACCAGTACAATATCGGGATTATTGGCTAAAATTTCATTGTAGGCTGTATCTCCATCATAATCGCATCCTATTACCTCGCCCAAATTATTGTCTTCAATGATATTGCTCAAAATTTTTACAACATTTATATCATCATCTACAATATAGTATCTCAAAGCTCTTTCCTCCCAAAAATTCTGCTGGGAACAGTTATATTAAAGCTTGTCCCCTTGTTCAATTCAGACTTTACCGAAATACTTCCCTGAAAAACATCTCTGGTCAAATCTCTTACTAAAGCAAGTCCAAGACCCCTTTCAATATCTCCTGTATTTTCATCAAATTTGGTTGAAAAGCCGGGATTAAATATGTAATCTATATTGTCTTTCTTTATGCCCTCTCCATTGTCAGCTACGGAAATTACATAGTCATCCCCATCCTCAAAGATATTAATCTTGAGCACTCCCTTCCTTCTTTTCTCCATGGCTTCTATGGAGTTATTGATCAGATTTCTTAGCACGGACATGAAATAAAAATGCTCCGCTACATTAAAATCAGCTTTGATGTCAAATAATAATTCAATGTTCAGCTTATTCAGCCTTATATACTCCTTGGTATCGGTTTCCAAAATGCTAATGATATCCTTGATGCTCATACAAGTGCCGTCAGTTTTATCTCTGGCCATCTGCTCCAGGCCGTTTATTACCCTTATATAGCCTTTTTTTATTTCATGGACATCCTTGGCAATATCCAATGCCAGATGCTTTAGCTCATAGGGGTAATCATTTTCGGATATGACCTTGTAGGCAAAATAGGACTTTTTCATTACGTCTTCTATTTCGCTTATATTTTTATTCATAAAATATATTTCGCTCTTGAAGCTTGAAGTGAGAAGCATCAATCTCCTGTATCTCTCTTCATGCTCCTGCTTTGCCAAAAAGCCTCTGTAATGCTTTATGGATATGATCACTCCCATTGCTATGAAGGCCCTTACTGCCGCAATCACTATCAAGTTCCTGATTATTTCCATATTCATGCCGACAATGCTTGTTCTTACGCCCATCTCCACCATATTGGACAGGAAATCACAGAAAAATGCCGCGACGGTAAACCTTGTAATATTCTTCTCGGCCGCATTGAAATATAAAAAATAATATATTACACCATAAGCAAAATAGAAGAACACATCCGGACCTACCATTATCCAGGTGATGGGCAGGTCTCTGATCTCAGTGTATTCAATAATCCCTCTGAAAAGAGGGGATACTATGCCGGTGACAAAGCCAACTATTATCGGGTTCAGCTCTGCATAGTTATATAAAAATATCGGAAGCAAAATTACTGAAAGTGTTATTATGAATCCTTGAACAAAATAATTAAAATGAAATTGGGATGCTAAGGCCACACAAGCTGCTATAAGTAATGTGTGCTTTAATTTATTCATAAAATTCACCTATGCATATTTATAGAGTTTAATGCAAGAATTGTCTTTATGCGTTGAAATAATAATAACATACTTGAAAGTCAAATAGAAGTGTATATATTCTCAATTTTCCCAACTGTCATGCAAATATAGTCCGAGGTTCTGCTACTCCCTGAGAGTAGCCTTTAACCTGCTGTCTTTGAGCAAAATATTGATCGCATCCATGATCGATCGCACCACCACGTCCGCATGGGCCAGCAGCCTGCCGCTGCAGCCTTCGCCCTCAACAACAGCTATGGACAACCTGGCTGATTTAAACATTTCTATATCATTAAAACCGTTGCCTATGCAGATCGTCTTATCAGCTCCTATGCTTTCGACTATTTCTTTTTTAAAATCGGCTGCCTTTCCTTTAGGAAAGGTCCTGACAGATACGCCGGATTGGGCACATTCGGCTTCAACGGTTCCATAGGTATCGGCAGTCAATATGTAAATATCGGCATGGGATTTAAGCTCCGCCAGAAGCTCCCCCACCCCGTCTATAAGCTTTCCGTCCGTCGCTATCGTGCCGTTATAATCAAACACTATGTTTTCTATCTCAATTACTCCTAAACCTGGTATATCATAAATAAGCATTCAATAGTCCCTCCAATTTTACCCATATATGCCTTCAATATATTCCCTAGTCCTTCTGTTCTGAGGTGAGGAAAACATCCTGGCTGTTTCATCATATTCTATCAGCTCTCCGTCCAGCATGAATGCGGTGTAATCCGATATCCTCTTTGCCTGATAAAGGTTATGGGTGACTATTACTATAGTATAATCTCCGGCTAAATTTCTCAACATTTTTTCGATATTAGCAGTGTTTTTCACATCCAGAGCGGAGCAAGGCTCGTCCAGAAGCAATACCTCCGGCTCTACTGTCAGCGCTCTTGCAATGCAAAGCCTCTGCTGCTGGCCTCCGGAGAGCTTCAATGCAGACATGCCAAGCTCATCTTTTACTTCGTCATAAAGGCCCGATATTTTAAGCTTATCAATGGCTATTTCTCTCAACCTGCTTTTGTCCCTTATCCCATAGTAAACCGGAGCATAGGTTAAATTTTTATATATAGAAAAGGGGAATGGCGCCGGTTTTTGAAAAACTATGCCTATCCTCTTTCTTATTTCTTCTTTGGGCATGGAATAAATATCCTTGCCATTAAATAAAATGTTGCCTGCGGCTCTTCCTCCGCTTTCCTCCAGCATTCTGTTCAATGATAAGAGAAATGTGGATTTGCCGCATCCCGATGGGCCTATTATTGCAGTTATTTTATTCTTTTCGATCTTCATATCCATATCATTTATTATCTTTTTCTCTCCGTAATAGGCATAAAAGGATTTTAACTCCAGTACATTCATTTCGTCGCTTCCTTTCTCCAAAAGGTTAAGGATATTGAAACCAGGTTTATGATGAACAACAGTAATATGAGCACCAATGCTGTCCCATAGGATTTTTCTATGGATATGCCCTCCCCTGTTAAAATATACAGATGAAAGGGCAATGCCATAACAGGTGAAGACAAGGACTTGGGAATAGGTGCAAATATTACAGCGCCTGTCAGTATGATAGGTGCGGCAGCACCCATCGCAAAGCCTCCTGCCAGGGTGACTGCAGATACTATATCCCTTATGCTTTGGGGCAGTACCAATCTTAATAATGTATAAAGCTTAGTTGTCCCCAGAGCATATGAAGAAAGCAGCATCGAGCTGCTGAATTCTCTGAAAGTCTTCTCAACTCTGACCTGTATGAAAGGAAATATCATTATGCCCAAGGTCAGGCCCGCAGATATAAGGCTTCTTCCCATCTTCAGATTAGCCACCATAAACGTATAACCAAAAAGGCCAAGTATGATGGACGGAACTCCTGCCATGCATTGTATCACCACATGTGCAAGACTCTCCATCCTTTTGGATTTGCAATAAAACACTATGTATACAGCAGTTGAAATTGCCAGTATAGACGCAAAAACGCATGAGATAAGCATGAGCAGCAGGCTTCCTATGATTGCAGGCAATATGCCGCCCTCAGATCCCAGGGGTATGCCCGCCGGATTGGATAAAATAAACTCCCAGGTCATCGCCTTGAACCCGTTTTTTAAAATATAGATGAATATGAAGGATGCACTCAAAAGAGCCAAAAGGCCGCTGAACAATATCCATGCATTAAAAAATATTGAGCTTATCTTCTTCATAATTGACTCATGCTCCTTTTAATATAAAATAGAGCTATATTTATTATGAGCAATATAGCCATCAGCACAAAGCCTGCCGCAAAGAGGGCGTGATAATGCAGGCTGCCTACCTCTGCCATGCCCATTTCAAGGGCGATGAGCGAGGGTATGGTCTGACATTTTCCTAAAAGCTTAGGCATTATCGGTGCATTTCCGATAACCATCATCACTGCCATGGTTTCCCCCATGGCTCTTCCCAAAGCTAAAACTGCAGCTGCTGTTATTCCCTTTATGCTCTGAGACAGCACTATGGTCCTGATAATGTAGCCCTTGGATATGCCTAATGCCTTGGCTACCATCGAATACTTCCCATACATCTTTCCCATGGTTTCATCACAGGTGGATATTATATACGGCAAAACCATGATCGAAAGCAATATCCCTCCTGCAAGGACGGATTCACCCGAGGAAAAGTCAAATACCCTCTCAAAAAATTTAACCAATACAAGCAACCCGATAAACCCATATATTACCGAAGGCACTCCCGCCATCACATCTATCAATCCCCTCAATATCAGCCTAGGCTTTTCCTTGACATAGCCTGACAGCAAAAGTGAGCTTCCTACCCCTATAGGCAAAGCAATGATTATGGCAACTATGGATACATACAAAGTACCGAGTATGATATTGAGTATCGATAGATTTTCCGGAGCCGCCAGAGGATTCCATGTGTTCCTCGTTATAAATTTCAATATAGGCACCGCTCTGAAAAATATCAAGCTTTCTTTAAATATAAAAAGTATTATAAAGGATAAAAGCAATAATGAAAGAACAGCCAGCAGTTTAATACTTTTTTCAAATACCCTGTCAAGGACCTCCCACATTCTATCACCTCAAAAAAGAGGCTGTTGCATAACGGATTCAACCTGTCATTCCGAAGGAGCAAAGCGACAGAAGAATCTTTTTTATTGCAATGTCTTAAAGATTCTTCTGTGTGCTCAGAATGACTAAATTATCATTTTGCAACAGTCTCAACGATCAAGCTCTATTTTACAGGCACAAAGCCCATCTGTTCTATAATTTTCGCTCCCTTTTCCGATGTCACAACATCCATGAAGGCCTTTTGCTCTGGGGTCAATTCTCCTCTTTTTACCACTATAAGGGGCCTGGATATCTTGTAGGAGCCATTTACTATGTTTTCCTCTGTGGGCTCTACTCCATCCACTTTTAAGGGTATCAGCTTGCCTTCATTTTGATTGACCATGCCAAAGGAGGCATAACCAATAGCATCCTTATTCTCAATTACCTTGGTCACCAGCGCTCCCATAGAAGGAGACTGAATGGCATCAGGCCTTATCTGAGTTTCGCCCATCACGCTCTTCTGGAAGACTTCATGTGCTCCGCCGCTTAAGTCTCTTATAACCACAACAATCTCCTTATGAGGAAGCTTGCTGTCGAGCTCATCCCAGAATTTATACTCCCCGGCAAAGATCTTTTTCACTTCTTCCGTGGTCAAGCTGTCTCTCAGCTTTACCAATGGATTCTCCGGGTTTATGGATATGGTAAGAGCATCTATTCCAAGTGTAAAATCTTTTGCATCTCCGATTTTCTCTTTCTCTTCGGTCTTGATTTCCCTGGCCAGCATACCAAAATCACTGGTGTCTTCCAGCACTGCTTTAACTCCTGCTCCTGAACCGCCGGCAGAAACATAAATAGCTATATTTTGTTCCGGAAAGCTTGGATCTACCTTGTTCCAGGTAGTATATCCTTCGATAAAATCAGTGGCAATAGCCGATATTACCGGTGCCAGCGTGGACGAGCCGTTAAATGTTATTTGTGCTTTGAATTCATTTTTCATTTCATCCGGCTTATCTCCGGCAGCAGAATCGCTATCTGCAGGCGCTGCGGGCGCCTGGCTTGTACAACCTGTTAAAGCCATTGTAAAAACCAGCAGCATACATAATAAAATACTCCAAAATCTCTTCATTGTAAATACCTCCCCGTTGATATATTATGACAACTATCCATAGTGATTTTATTATGATTGCCAGGATTTTACCAATCGATATAATTTATAGTTCTTCACCTTTGTATAGCTTTTATCAATGAGAAGTCCAAATTGCCGCCGCTTATGATTATCGCTATATTTTTATTCTTGAATAATTCCGGTTCAGCCATGACTGCGGCAACCCCCACTGCGCCTGCAGGCTCCGCGATCACCTTTTCCTTATCCATAAGAAAAAGCACAGCCTCTTTGATGCTTTCTTCCTCAACCAGAACTATATCGTCAATGCATTGCCTTGACATATTGTATGGTATTTCTCCTACTCCCCCTATCAGAGCATCGCATATGGAAGGCTCCGACGGAAAGTCGGAATAGAATATTCTATCCTTCATAGCTTTGGCCATAGCAGGGCAGGCCTCAGTCTGGACGCCAATAATTTTTATTGAAGGCTTGAGATGCTTGGCTGCCACAGATACACCGGTTATAAGCCCTCCGCCGCCGATAGGAGCTAATATTGCATCAATATCCGGATTAGCCTCGAGTATCTCCATAGCAATGCTTCCTTGACCCGCTATCACTTCTATGTCGGAACAGGGATCTATAAATATGCGCTTCTCCTTATCCAGCGCCTCCTGGGCTGCAGCATGGGCTTCATCGTAATTTCTTCCCACTGTGACAACTTCAGCTCCATAATATTTTATCTTTTCCAGCTTTGACCCGGGTATAGTTTCGGGGACAAATATTTTAGCTTTTATACCTCCTAAAAGCTTGGCAGAATAGCTTACTCCGGCACCGTGATTGCCTGAAGATACAGCCATTACCCCTTTTGACTTTTCATCATCCGTCAGGCTGGCAAGCTTGCTCAAAGCGCCTCTTATCTTGAAGCCCTTCAGCCTTTGCTGACATTCCAGCTTGAGAAAAACATCAGTTTCCCCATTGCTCAAATACATTGAATGATCCAGAGGTGTTTCATATATATATTTTTTTATTCTATCTCTCGCTAATTGAATATCCTTAAAATAAACCATCATCAGCACTCCCTAAATCCCGATTAATACATATAATATTATCATAAAAATCAAATAAATATCTATAATTATGTGATGAATTACAAAAAAGGAAGCTGCATCCTTTTGATTCCCAGTTTCCTTTTTGTATTAAACGATTTTCACGTTATATATAATTTAAGGATGATCATTTAGTGTATACCAGTTGAATGTTGTATTCTACCGATTTAGCTTCATCATCCTGAACATTTCCATTGATATATATTTGATATTTGCCGGATTCGCCTTGCAAAGTGAATTCTGATGAGCCCAAATCTTTGGAGCTGTCTCCGCCGTGTCATAGTAGCTCTTCTTGCTCTTTACATGCAATGCGTTCCCTACTATAACTCGGCCAGGGCAAGCCCTATCCCTACGAACCCCCTCAGTGTTAATCCGTGTAAAAGTCCGTGCCAATCCGTGTTCCACGTTCTCCCTCATACCTCAGAGGAATACATGCATCCTGAGTTCTAAAACCCTTCCTATTTTTTTATAGAATAATATATGTGCTTGCATACTTCAAAAGCTGTGGTAAGGACGATTATCGCTATGAAGATTTTAAAGCTTACTGTACCTATATCCCCCAGCCTTTGGAAAGGAACAAAATCCGTATTCATGATGCTTTCTTTTACGGCAGGATTCAATATTCCGGGATTGCCTGCCATCACAAGAAATATAGCCAAAGAGCCTATGTCAACTCCTATCTGGACAAATCTTAAAGCATTAGTCCATTTCCCTGCCCTGAGTTTATAACCGTTCAACAGCACATTTCCTATCCAGAATATATTCAAATACGGCATATAGATCCTTAAGATATCAATGGAGAATAATGGGATAGAGACACTCTCTGCTCCTATTTTATAATATATGGCGATTATATGAGGAAATCTGTTGAAAATAATTATGCCCAATATCGTAAAGCATATAGCAGCGTATACCTCGGATACTTTTATCATCTCATAAGATACAGGCACAGGCTCCAGATCCTTAGGGCTCCATTTACTATTAGGATTCAGATCCTTTATATCTTCTTCCTTTGCAAAATACTGTATAATGGCAAATACAATGGTAACAGACCCTACAGCGCTGATACAGGCTGATATTATCTGCATCGGCAGATTATACATCAACTCTATGAAGGAGCCTTGTGTGCTCAATACGGAGACCAAAGCTGCAATACAAATTCCCAAAGCTACGGCCCCCAGTACAATGGTGAGAAGCAAGCGGTATAGATCATATAATTCAGGACCGATCAGATACCCGCTGTTAGCTTTGTACTTTGCCGCAACCTCTGCCGGAGAGCCGAATGACTCTAAAATCGATAGTACGTCCTCTTCTGTCTCTTTATAAGCTTCGCCCTTAGCCAATCTGCCACTTGCGGTTTTTTCATCCAGAGCATCCAATATCAGAGATCTCAGCTCTTTAGTTATATCTTCTCTGTGGGCTTTTGGCAGCTTTTGGCCCACCGCATATAGGTAACGATCAATCCAATTTTTCATTATTCCCATCTCCATTCTTAGTTTTGAGAAGCTTTGTAATGATATCATTCAGGTGAATCCACTCTGTCATAAGACGATTCAATACTCTTTTGCCTTTTGCATTCAACACATAGTATCTTCGTGGCCTTGCCTCATCTAAAGACCAGCTGCTATCCAACAGCTCCTGTTTTTCCAGTCTTCTCAGGAGCGGGTATAATGTGCTCTGATCAATCGCCAGTCCTCTTTCCGTCAAGCGCTGAACCAAAGAATATCCGTATTGCTCTTCTTCCAACTGACTCAAAACACTCAAAACCAGAATACCTCTTCTTAATTCCATAGCCAGACTAGATACAATTTCATCCACTTCAGACATTTTTAATCACTTCCTTGTGATTAAATTATACTGTATGGTGCATAGTATTGTCAATAATACAATACTATGCCTTTTAAATTATTAATAATATAAAAATATTGCAAAATAAAGACCTTTCTGAGATATATTGACATGTTCTGTGTCACGCCTGCATCGTCCAACTTCTTTTTAAATACCAATTCATCATTGTTTAAGTTTTCAAATACAAAAGATATGATACTTTTATGTCCAAGATCTAGGATTGCACTAAGATAAGCCTTACTATCAATTCCATATTTCATTTCTGTCACATCAGACAGACACTTCTTATCGAATCCATTTGCATGGTATTCTCTTATAGTTTACGTGAAAATCGGGCTCACATTTTAACCTGATTGTCATCTGAAATACCATCTTTCTCTTCATAGACATCCTTGATAAGTGGAAGTGGGCTCTTATTAAACTGTTCATTATTGCTTTCTATCAGCTTCTTTAATTGCATAACACACTTGGAGATTTCATTTGCCGAATGAAGTCTTCTTGATACGCAAATAGCTGCAGGGTTCTCGCAAATAAAGCATTTTCTCGGCGGCAGACCAATATCACCACGCCCAACAGGCGATCCGTCTCTGTCCATAACATCAATGTCCAATATGCGTCCTCCGATAATAGATTCTTCAGCTTCTACACATATTTTTTTAATTTCTTTGGCTTCAATTTCAGTAGATATAAAAACAGCAGGGCCATCATCTCCTTGTATGCAGTTCTCAAAACAAACTTGATGACCCTTGAAAACTAAAGTTTTATAAAAGTTATTGCATAGCTTAAGAAAAAGTATCCTAAACTCTTCATCAGTTCTATAAAGAAGCGGTACGCACAAGGTAATAGTAATCAGGCAGTTTTGCTGTTTTTCAACAATGCTTCTGCGCATTTCCCATCGTTGCTCTCTAGCCGCAAGAACTTTCAGCAACTCTTTATCCATATAGACCTCCATTCCGCCGCTGCCGCTGACGGCACAAATAGTAATGAAAAAATGGTGCGCGGTTTCCACCACTTGGTTATCATTAATTTGAAAGATGCCATCCATATTACTGCAGCCAATCCAAATGGTTGAAAGCTGTTAAAGGGAATAAGGATGATATAGAAGATTCTCTATTCTATATAGTGCAATTGTTACTGAGAGGAGGTCTGCACATCCACCAGGGCTTATGTTGCGTTTAATAAAATCTTCATCAAGCTTAAATAGTGCCCTAATACCATCCGGTGATAGGGCACCTCCCAAAGCAAGAATATTATCTGCAGAGCTTTTTACATATTCAATTGCATCAATGCCGCATCTGGCAATCACATTAGTATCCACAACTTGAGTCATCAGATGCAGCAGGACTTGTAAATATATATCATTATCACTATATTCGCCATGAAAAAATAACTCTTTCATAACTGGCAGCGCATATTTTCTCACAGAATAAAAGCCTGAAGCTGCTTCCCCTCGAATCCCCCGTATCCCGTAAGCCGTATAAATTTCCCTTCCTTTTGTCATAGGAAGACTAGCATAAGGTCTCAAAAAATCCTTTTCTGCTGCCTTGGCAATTGTACTAACTGCATGGCAAACTGTATCTGCAGAAAGATCCTGCAGCTCATTACAGCAGTAACCCGCTGCAACAGCGATTATACCTAGTGAGAAGATTGCACCTTTATGGGTATTGACTCCTTTTGTGGCATTGAACATGGCTTTCTCACATTCTAATCCCAGAGGGCGTATTTTATCTAAAGTAACTGCATCAATGCAGTCAAGATTTCTCCCTATTTCTGCAAAGTGATAAAAATAAGGAGCAATTGCATTAATACTATCTTTAAAAGTAGAAATATCCATATCTTTGTGTGCACCATTATTCAGACAATCAACTAATCCCGGTTTTGGCGTAGTATGAATCTCTGAAAGGAGGGCAGATATACAGCAGTATCCTATTTGCTCAATTGCCAGCATTATGTTCTTCATAGCTACTCCCCTTACTATTTGCAACTATAGGAAATCTATTTTAACGAATCGATTTTTTCCCTTCTTCTGAAAGCTTCTGACCAATCATTTGAATATTTTCAAGCATTTCTGCTATGCCTTGAGTAGCATTTGCCTGTTCTTGAGTAATTATGGCGCTTTGTTCAACATTCTTTCTTACGGATTCTATTGAAACTTGAAATTTATTAATAAATTCTTTTATTTTTTCTGTTGAATTCTTACTTTCTATAGCTAATTTACGAACCTCGCTGGCAACCACTGAAAATCCTCTGCCGTGTTCTCCAGCCCGAGCTGATTCAATAGCAGCATTTAAACCCAATAGATTAGTCTGTTGTGCGATATGATTGATTAGCTCTAATATTTGTGTTGTCTTGCTGACGTCTAAAAAAGCGGTCTTGGCAATATCAGCTGACTCCTTGCTTATTGCCGCAAGCTCTTGTGATGAAGCTCTCAATTCTTCTATTTCTGTAACAGCCTGTTTTATTGCAGCATAAATATCTGCAGCATATTTCTGAGTCTGAGCGGCATTCTCAGCAGCACGCAAACACTCGTTTTCCTTTGCTCGCGCAATTTTGACAGCTTCATTGATAGCTCGCTTAATGGAATTTTCACCCGAGTCCAAAAGTTCTGCAGATAACCCTCGGTTTCTAGCGATTTCACTCGGCTTCAAGCTTCCCACAATTCCTTTAATTCCCAATTCTATAAGATTGTCAATTATTTGTTCCGGTTTGACTTTTTCACGCCAAGGACACATAAAAACTTCAAAATCAGAAAAGCAAAAATGTTCCTCACTGATTAAACCTTCATGGGCAACTATACCTATTTTTTTAATTCCTTTATTATAAATTCTCTCAATTGGCTCTAGAAAGTCATTAATTGTTGAAGTAATTTCAACCACAGTCTTCCCGTACAATTTGCTGAAAGCTTCCGCAGCAGCGCCGCGACTAATAAAAACATCGATATCGGGATATTTTGAAACCAGATTTTGAGCCTCACTCATTTTACTCACTACTATCGGCAATTCAACCTTCATTTGTGCAGCGGCTTTTGCAGCAGTGTCTGCCATGGTCTGGGATACAGCGACAAAAAGTATTGATTCTATGGCAATCACCTCCTTAGAATGATCAAACTAGTCCTACGCAAGCATTTGAACACCTTTCGAAAAGCAAATTAAGTAAAGACTCCATTGTCACCTATCCAGTTATGTCACAAGTGAAGCCTTTACTAACTTAAATCAAATTATTCTTATGCTGCCACTTTTTCTTTCTTTTTTTGTATATAGGGCTTAACCATAGGATAAACGAGCATAGCTATACAAGCAATTATAAGAATAGCAGTTATTGGTTTAGTAAATACAGCCACTATACTTCCGTTTTCCAACATAACAGCTCTTCTCAAATTGGCTTCACACATCTCCCCAAGCACAAGT
The DNA here is from genome assembly GCF_058315355.1 of Lutispora sp. QWL-02. Classification (NCBI taxonomy): domain Bacteria; kingdom Bacillati; phylum Bacillota; class Clostridia; order Lutisporales; family Lutisporaceae; genus Lutispora; species Lutispora sp. QWL-02. The sequence goes on along the minus strand of NZ_CM177762.1, from coordinate 1,783,305 downwards.
CCCAGTATCAGAGCAGCGGCATTAAAGCCAAATTTATTAAAAATATAACCTAATACGCCGGCAATAACCATTAACATGACATCACCTGTGCTATTTGAAAGGGCAAAGCTTCCTATTGCGGCAAGAAGAATGATGACAGTGCCAAGTACGCTGTAAGGTATGGCAAGTATTTTACTGAAGATTGTTGCAATGCCCATTGCAACAATTACCATTATAATGTTTGTAACTATCATTGAGGCAAATACGCTGGAAAGAAATTCAGGCTGACGCTTAAGGAGCATCGGACCCATCTGCACCCCCTTAAGTACCAATGCAGACATCATAATAGCCGCTGCATTGCCTCCGGGTATACCAAGAGCAAGCAAAGGGACCATAGAACCCCCCGTAGCTGCATTGTTAGCTGTTTCAGGAGCTGCTATACCTGCCGGTTCACCTTTACCATACTTTTCAGGATTCTTGGACATTTTAACTTCTGTTGTATAGGCCAGAAATGATGCTATAGTAGCGCCTGCTCCCGGGAGAATACCAATAATTGTTCCCAAAACCGCAGAACGGAAAATAGTCCATTTCATTACCCAAAGTTCTTTTATAGAAGTTAGCTTAGTTTTAACCTTAGCGGTAGTTTTGTCAAGGTTCTCCATCTTAGTGCGTTTGACAGTTTGTCTCAGTACCTCTGTTATAGCAAACATACCAATCATAACAGGGATCATTTCAATGCCTGATAAAAGTGTGGAGTTCCCCCAAGTAAACCTGGCAAATCCCATTATAGGATCCATTCCAATTGTTGCAAGCCATAAACCTATAAGACCGGATATTATGGTCTGTATAACGTTGCCGCTATCAAGGCAGGTTAAAACAGAAAGACCCAGAAAAGAAATTGCAAACAGTTCAGAGGGTCCAAATTTCAAAGCAACCTTAACTAGCTGCGGAGTCAGCAAAAACATAGCCAGGGCAGCAAATATACCACCTATAGCTGAAGACACCAGTGAAATACCCAAGGCCTTGCCGGATTCGCCTCTCATAGCCATAGGATAACCGTCGAAGGTTGTAGGTGCACTGGAAGGTGTTCCGGGAATCTTAAATAGGATAGCTGTAATACCACCACCAGTAATAGCAGCACAATATACAGCAACCAAAAATGCTATAGAAACCAGCGGAGACATTGTGTAGGTAAAGGTCATTCCAAGAACAACAGCCATTGAAGCACTAACACCCGGCATAGCTCCAAAAATTACGCCTAGAACTGTTCCTCCCACAATATATAAAAAAGTAACAGGATTCAAAACTAATTGAAAACCAGATATCAATAATTCCATTTTATTTTACCCCCCCTCTTAAATTGATTCAAGCATCAGCGCAAAATCGCGAAGCAAACCTACGCCTCTGGGCAGCATAATATTCAGACCTTTTGAGAAGAGGAAGTATAAAATTGCTACACTTAAAAAAGAGTACAGGAAAAGCTGTGAAACCCTTTTTTCGCCAAGCAGTCTTGAATAGGTCAAGCACAACAAGAATGATGATAATATAAAGCCAAGATATTCTAGTGCAAATGCATATATAAATAATATTACAATGCCAATAAATAGCTTGTTTTTGCATATATTTGCAAAATTGACTCCCGATATAGGGTTAAAATTTCTTTCTTCCTTGGGAGTTTTTTTATAGATTTTATACATATTAACAGCTAGGAAAAATACCAATAAAATAATAAGCATTTGCGGCCACTGAGCACCATCTATTGTTCCTGGCTCAGGTTCGGGAGCGATAGATCCGACATAAAAATAGCAGTAAACAAAGAATAACATCAAAGCGCCATTGAATAGTAATTGTAGAGCCACATTAATCCTCCTCGCTTTTAGATTACCATTGCTCCGGAATGGAAGATATCCCTTCCGGAGCAATGGCAGTGGTCTTTGATAAATAACTAAACCAATACTATTTCAATAATTTTTTCATAGTCTCATAATACTCTAACCAAATTTTTGTAAATTGTTCCCTATTTGCAAAACCTTCACGGTCATTCAAAGATACAGAGTTCTTCCAATCATCCCATTCTTTAGAAGCGCAAACCTTTACTGCTGCTGCTTCAAAAGCCTTTATAGCACCCTCAGGTGTACCTTTCATAGCAACTATGCCTCTCCATGGTCCGATATATGCATTATAGCCAAGCTCACCTGTACACTCGACGTCAGGAAGTGTAGAAGCTCTCTTTTCACTTAGTATAACTATAGCCTTCATATCTCCGGATTCCAGATAAGCATTAGCATCAAAGGGACTGGTCAGAACCATGTCGCAATGTCCACCGATTACGGCTGCATTTACTTCTGCACCGCTTGAGTATGGCACTAGCGGAACATCTATGTCTGCGGCATCAAACAGTTGCTTTACGGAGACAGCATCAATACCTGCTATTGACATAAGACCGATTTTAGCTTTACCGGGATTTGCTTTTGCATACTCTACGAGTTCTTTTAAATTATTGTATGGTACTTTTTTACCTGCCAGAACAATATTAGCATCCTGCACTAATCTGACTACAGGTATTGTATCATTCAAAATATCAAAGTTGCTCGTGCCATTAACAGCAGAGATTACATGGGAAGGTGTAAACATACCGAAGGTATAGCCATCAGCCGGCTGCTTTGCCAAATACTCAGCACCTTTAACTCCGGACGCACCTTCAACGTTGTTAATAACAATAGATACACCAAGCTCCTTTTCCATCATTGGAAGAAAAGCTCTTAAAGTTGTATCGGTGCCACTGCCCGGTCCGAAAGGACAAACCATTTCTATCTTTCTTTCGAACTTCCACTCTTTTTCTGCAGCAGGTTCAGCGGCTCCAGTTGGTTGCGGCGCCGGTTTTGAAGAGCATCCAGCAAACATTATTAATGATAAGATTACACATAAAGCCACCATTATTTTCTTTTTCATATTCATATCCCCCTTATTTTTTATACTACACGCGGTATTATATTTACCGCACGTGGCAACACAATAATTTTTTGCATTTTTTTGCCGCTGCAAGCTTTTTCTAATGCCCTTTGCAAATTAGGTGCCCATTCCAGCATCATCTCATTTAATTCTCTTTCCTCTACATTTTCGGTAACTATTATAACCCTTCCTTTTGTCATAGCCCTAGCATACATAAATGCCTTGTTGCTTCCCACATTGTAGCCTTCCCTTTTAAACCTTTCCACTACTTCTTCCGCTGTTTTTGCTTCAACCAGCCATTGGCGAAAAACACCTTCTCCAATGCCATCCTCGGCATTTGCAACTAAGATATAAGTACAACCTGGTTTCCCGAGGGGTTCCGCAACCGAAAGAGCTTTTTGAGCCTGATATAAATTTGAATCTCTTGGATATCCTCCAGGACTTGTGATTACTATGTCAGCCAAACCATGTATTTCAACTTCGCTGACACTCTTGCAGATTTCTACGCCCTTTGCATGAGCTTTCTCAATTTCACCTGCAACGAATGCAATATTTTGCTTATGTGGATCTTGAACCGCATTCACCATAAATCTTACATTGACTTTTTTCGCACCTTCTAATGCAGCCTCATGAAAAGGATTTCCGTATATGAAGCCCATAGCCGGTTCAAAAGGCCTTATTGGCAATGAATGATGAACTTTTAATGTTTCAAGGCCTGCTACTCCCGGTATAATACTCTTTCTGCCGCCACTATATCCGGCAGCATGATGGGGTGCTATCAATCCGGTGGTTATGACAAAGGTGTTCTCTACAACAGCTTTATTTACGTAAAGAGGAAAGCCGGATTTGGTTACGCCTAAATAAACAATGCTATTCTTGTCTGTGCAATCATGTATAATAACTTGATGCTTTTTTTTGTACTCATCGCCAATAATATTGGCAACTTCTTGATCCGTGCTTGCCCTATGGCTGCCGGAAGCGATAATAAACTTGATGTTATCATCAGAAACTCCTGCGCTTTTAAGCCTTGCCATCAATTCCTTTACAATAATTTGATTGGGACCGGGTCTTGTATGATCGTTTACTATTATGAGTACATGCTCATCTTTTCCCACCAAATTTTCTACCCTGTCGGTTCCAATAGGATTATCCATTGCCTCTTTAAGCAATTGCTCCGCCGATGTCTCCACTTTTGGGACATCTGCATCTATAACTTCCAGTTCTACATTTTCATTGATGACTGCATCTTGAGTAGTTCTTCCATAAGGAACGCTGATTTCGGACAATAGGCATCACTCCTTTTAATAGACCATCTTTTAAACGAGACTTCATTTTCAGATTTGCTTTATCACGTCTATAACAGTGCTGTCGCGATAATAAACAAGGCCTACAATCTTATCACCATATTTAATTGATTTTGGCTTTCCTACTATCTTCTCTGCAATATTTTGCAGTTCTTCAATGGTATTGAGCTTTATGCCTGCTCCCAAAAGTTTTTCTATTAAATCCTGACGGATTGGATTAACAGCTATGCCATATTCCGTAACAAGCACATCAACTGTGCTGCCTGGAGTTACAATGGTATTCACTCTATCCAGTATGGTAGGTATTCTTCCTCTCATAAGAGGAGCTGTAACAATAGTCATCTTTGCTCCCGAGGCAGTATCCGGATGGCCGCCAATGGCACCTCTTATAACACCATCTGAACCCGTTAAAACGTTCACATTAAAATTCTTGTCTATTTCTAACGCACTCAACACTACCATGTCCAAGTGATTAACAGCAGAACCCTCTGAGCCGGAACCGGCATAGTGATGGCCGCTGACAACACAATGAAAAGGATTTTCTTTAACGCTTCTTGCTGCTTCCAGGTCAAAATCCTGAACATCCAACAGCTTTTTCACAAGGCCTTCCTCATGAAGCTTTACTATTGCTCCGGTAATGCCTCCTAATGCGAAGTCTGCTTTGATATTCTTTTTTATCATCTTATCCCGAAGAAACCGTGTTACTGTTAATGATGCACCTCCAGTACCTGTTTGAAAGGAAAAACCATCTTCAAAATAACCGGAGTTTTCCATAACATCTGCCACAATCTGCGCGATCCTTAATTCCCTAGGATTTGTAGAAAACCTGGTTGCTCCACTTACAATGCCTTTTGGATCGCCTATTTCATCTACTTTAACTATGCAATCTACATCAATCTCCGGTATAGGACACGGAGTATTAGGATAAGGAACTATATTATTTGTGAGTATTATAGTTTTATCAGCATACTGAGCGTCCACCATTGCGTAGCCAAGGGAGCCGCAGTCATAGGAGCTGTCTCCGTCTCTGTTGAAGCCGTTGGCATTACCTGCACGATCACAGGTTGAAGCCCCAAGAAACGCAACATCAATTTTCAGTTCTCCGGAGGCTATAGCATAAGCCCTGCCGCCATGAGACCTAAAAATAACGGGAGTATCCATGAGCCCGGAAGATATTTCATTTGCCAGCTCTCCTCTAAGTCCACTAGTCTCAATGCGCTTTACAAGACCATTTTTTATATGTTCTATCATCGGAGCATGGCAATCTGTAAGGGAACTGGCTGCTACTACTAAATCCTTGAAGCCCATTTTTGCCAGAGTATCCAAAACCATGTTCACTATATAATCGCCATTACGAAAATGGTGATGGAAGGATATGGTCATGCCATCTTTAAGTCCTGATAACGCTATTGCCTTTTCCAGGGATTCTACTACCTTACAATCCTTTTCTGCTGAAGTCTTCAGCCCTTTGGCAAAGGCTTTCAAATCGCCTATTCCTCTTATGTACTGAGGAAACTCAACGCCTAATATATTTTCCATTAAGTATTCCCCCCTCACGCTCTTCTGTAAATGCCAGCTGCTTCTGCAAGCTCCAGTGTACGTTCAGCCCTTATTACTACAGGCTTGTCAATCATTTTGCCATTTAAGCTTACTACTCCGAGGCCTTTTGATTCTGCTTCCTTAAGAGCTGCAATTACTCTTTCTGCATACTCTATTTCTTTTTGCGTCGGAGTAAATATCTCAATAACAGGTCCAATTTGTCTTGGGTTGAGTACGGATTTTCCATCAAAACCTAAATCCTTGATTAATTGAACTTCTTTACGAAAATCCTCCTCATTATTTACATCTGAAAATACTGTGTCAATAGCTGCAATTCCTGCAGCTCTCGATGCTATGAGAAGCTGGGATCTTGCAGCAAAGAGCTCTACTCCGGAAATAGTTCTTGATGTTTTTAAATCTGCTACATAATCTTCAGCACCAAGAGCAATTCCAATAAGGCGTTTGCTTGCCGTTGCAATAGCATATGCATTTATTATGCCCAATGCGCTCTCAATAGCAGCCATCATGCCCGTGCTTCCTACCTCTATGCCATATTTCTTTTCACATTCGGTTATATAGTTATCTACTTCAATAACATCCTGCGGTGTTTCAGATTTTGGCAGCCTGATTATATTAACTCCTGCTTTTACCATAGCCTCAATATCAGCTTTGCCGAATTCAGTATTTAACGGGTTAACACGAACTACTTTCTCGACTTGGCCATAATCTATTGTAGTAAGAGCATTATAAACCAGGAATCTGGCAGAATCTTTTTCTGTTAGTTTTACAGAGTCCTCCAGATCAAACATCAAAGAATCTGCACCGTAAAGATGTGCATCTGTCATCATGCCCGGGTTATTCCCCGGAACAAACATCATGGTTCTTCTGAGCCTTGTCTTCTGATATGCCATATTACTCACCCCACTTATAGTCTGTAGACTCGGTTGCCCTGTAATAGGCAGCTAAGACTCTTGCTTTAATGGTGCAATCCAATGCACCTCTATCCATTGCAATTACCTTTATATTCTGTACCCCCAAATCTGTTAGGGTTTTTGAAATAATTTCTCTTATCTGTTGTCCAAACAGTTTGTCAACAGTACTGCTAAGGTGGATTTCTATGCCATTTTCGCCCTTTTCTAATGACACCAAAATGTCACTTGATTCTAATGTACCAGCCGAAGCAGCCTTTTTTATTTCCATGTAGCCACGACCTTTCAATCAGCTTGCTATGTTTTTATATAAATAGACTGAAAATTTATTCATTATAATAAGTATAAATAACTAATTAAAAAATGACCAATGCTTAAAAACTATAGCTCTTATGCATATTTGTTTTTATTCAGAACTAATCTTAGCTGCCCTCCTGCTATAACGAGTTCTGCTTCTCTGTCTGTAAGATCTGCTATGGTTCTGAAAGAAATGCCTTTAGTTTTGTTTATAACACTGATATCTTTGCCTGCAATCTGATTCTTTACATCCTCTATAAGCAGCTCATCACCTTCATCAATATTGTCATAATCATTGCTGTTTACAAAAAGCAGCGGCAACACACCGTGGTTTACCAGATTGCTTTTGTGAATCCTTGCCATGGACTTAACTATGACAGCTTTAACTCCCAAGTACATTGGTGCAATAGCTGCATGCTCTCTGCTTGATCCTTGTCCATAATTTTCGCCGCCTATAATAATACTTTTTCCATATTCCTTTGCACGTAAATGAAAGCCAGGATCCATACGCCCAAAGGTTATCTCACTGATTGCAGGTATATTGGAACGTAATGCGGAAAATTGTGCATTAGCGGGAATTATGTCATCAGTAGTTATATTATCTCCTCTCTTTGCCACTACTTTTGCTGCAAGCATCTCATCCATTGGTTCATTGATAGGCATCGGCTTGATATTAGGTCCTCTGATTATTTCAATATTATCAACAACCTCTTGTGGCTTAATAATCATATTATCTTCGATAATGTACTCTTTTGGATCTTCAATACCTTCAAGAAGGCTTGACTCAATGATTGTTCTTGGATCTGTTATATATCCTTTCAAGGCTGTAGCAGCTGCAACTTCTGGACTTGCAAGGTAAATATATGCATCCAAAGTGCCGCCTCTACCCTTGAAGTTCCTATTGGAGGTTCTAAGAGAGATTCCTCCTGTATTTGGTGCTTGTCCAATGCCTACACATGGCCCACAACCGCACTCCAGCACTCTTGCTCCCGAAGCAACCAGCTTGGAAATAATTCCATCCCTCAATAACATGCCGAACACTTGACGGCTCCCCGGAGCAATACAAAAACTTACATCATCATGCACAACTTTGTTTTCCATTATTTTTGCAGCTTTAGCAAAGTCTTTATATGAAGCATTGGTGCAGCTTCCGATAAAAACTTGGTTTACCTTAATATTATTTAGCTCCGAAGCCTTTACTACCTTGTCCGGCATGTCAGGCTGAGCTGCTAATGGTTCCAATGAACTTAAATCAATCTCTATTGTTTCATCATATAGAGCATTTTCATCCGGATACAGCTCCATCCAATCCTCTTCTCTTTTTTGTTTTATAAAAAACTTATGAACTTCCTCATCACTGGGAAATACTGATGTAGTAGCGCCTAATTCTGCACCCATATTGGCAATGGTGGATCTGTCAAAAACACTAAGATGCTTCAACCCTTCACCGGTATATTCAAATGCTTTACCTAGACCACCTTTTACAGTAAGTCTCCTCAGCATCTCCAAAATTACATCTTTTGGAGATACCCCTCCCTTTAATCTGCCTGTTAAATTTACGTTTACTACATATGGCATCTTTATATATATGGGCTCTCCTGCCATAGCCATAGCAACATCTAAGCCTCCCGCACCTATAGACAACATACCTATCGCCCCGCCTGTAGGAGTATGGCTGTCTGATCCAAGAAGAGTCTTTCCTGGTATGCCAAACCTTTCAAAATGGACAGTATGGCATATACCATTGCCTGCTCTCGAAAGGTATATCCCATATTTTTTTGCAATGGACTGCAAATACAAATGATCATCAGGATTTTTATTATCTATATATAAGAGATTATGATCAATATAACTTACGGATTTTTCCGTTTTTACCTTTGGAATTCCTAAGGTTTCAAAGGCGAGATAGGCTTGTGTACCTGTAACATCATGGGTAAGAGTCTGGTCAATCCTTATGGCGACCTCTTCACCCCCAATCATGCTGCCGGAAATATAATGACTTTCAATAATTTTTCTCGCAATGTTTTTTTTCATACTCTTATCCTTTCTTGGCAAGCAGCTTTTCCCCTCAAAGCTGCTTGCCATCGAAACAGACTAATTTTTTGTTTTATAGTAATTAATGAGACAACCTGCTGCAATTATTTTCTTTTCATCATCAGTCATATCTCCCACAGAAACATTAAACTCAATAATTCTATCATCACCTATTGCATAAGCTTTGATTTCCTTCTTCCCTTTAAGGATTGAATCTCTCAAATCAGGTATAAATACATATTGATCCTTTGTGAATACCGGTTCTCCATTGATGATTAACGGAACCATGCCCCAATTTATTAGGTTGGATCGATAACGTTTTGTAGCGTATTCCTTAGCTATATTTGCCCATGCACCCAAGACTCTCTGGCAGGAAGCAGCCTGTTCTCTGGCTGAGCCATCACCGGGCTTATTGGCGAATATTGTGCTGCCTATTCCTACATTTTTAGGAACAATATTCTCAAAACCCTTTATTTTTCGTATTTTATCGTAAACTCTTTTTATCTCATCTGATATCTCACTTGGATCCTTGCCCATTTTTCTTGCCAGTTCGTATTTTTGTATTTCTTTAGCCTTTCCCACATAAGCCGGATCCTTTCTGCCGAGGGTAAACTCTGCAAGCCTCAGTGGATTGGACCGGAAGGAGGAGGTTTCACCTGAAGGTATGAGCTCATCGGTAGTTGTAACAGGATCAGTAATATATGAAACAACTTTAAGAAGCAAATCTTGTGTCAAGCTAGGTATTGCTGGCCAATCTTTAATATTTGGACCAAACTTAAGTTCTTCATTTGGATTCGCTTTTCCCACTCCATTGTAAACACGTTTGTCATAAATGCTTTTATTGAAATAGTATTTCGGCTTTGTATAATCTGTCTCTATTTCAGCCGCAGCCGTAAGCTTTCCGCCATTTATTGCAGTAGCTGCAATAGAACGGGCGTCCATAAGCGCAACATAGGATATCTGACCTTCCGTTGGTTTAGAGCCTTCACGATTGGGAAAATTCCTGGTAGCATGACGAATAGAGAATTCCTGATTGGCAGGCGTGTCACCGGCACCAAAGCAAGGGCCGCAGAATGCTGATCTCACAATTACTCCTGCACCCATGAGCTTTTCGACACAACCATTCTTAACAAGCTCCATATAAATAGGCTGACTTCCCGGATAAACACTCATTTTGAAATTGCCATTGCCTATAGATTTGTTATTCATTATATCTGCTGCATCAACTATATTGTCATAGGTGCCTCCTGAACAACCTGCTACTATACCCTGTTCTACATATATTTCACCATCAATAACTTTGCTCATAAGATCAAGCTTTATATCAGGATTATCAAATTGTTTGATTCCTTCAGTCTGGACTTGATACATAATATCAAGGGCATTTGCTTTAAGCTCTTCTATAGTATATATATTGCTGGGATGGAACGGCATCGCAATTGTCGGCTTTATAGATGACAGGTCTATATAAACAAGGCCATCATAGTATGCTATGTCCTCGGGTTCAAGCTTTGCATAATCCCCTACCCTTCCATGGATTTCATAATATTCTTTGACCTTATCATCTGTACACCAGATAGATGACCAACATGTAGTCTCTGTAGTCATTACATCAATTCCATTTCTGTAGTCAACATCCAAATTGGCAATTCCATCGCCTATAAATTCCATCACCTTGTTCTTTACATAGCCATTTTTATACACATTTCCTATAATGGTAAGCGCAACATCCTGAGGCCCAACGCCCTTTTGCGGCTTTCCCGTTAAATATATACCTATTACACCAGGTCTGCTAAGGTCATAGGTTCTGCCTACCAACTGCTTTGCCAGTTCGCCGCCGCCTTCGCCTACCGCTATTGTCCCCAAAGCCCCATATCTTGTGTGGCTATCAGAACCAAGTATCATCCTGCCGCATTTGCTCATCATTTCTCTGTTATATGAGTGGATAACAGCTAAATTGGCAGGAACGTAGATGCCTCCATATTTTTGGGCAGCTGAAAGAGCAAACACATGATCGTCCTCGTTAATTGTTCCGCCTACTGCACATAGACTATTATGACAATTGGTCATAACAAGCGGAACAGGAAATTCTTCCATGCCGCTTGCTCTTGCTGTCTGAATAATGCCGACATAAGTGATATCATGAGCAGTAAGCACATCAAACTTAATTTTTAAATTGTCTTCATCACGGGAACTGTTATGGCTTTCAATTATAGAATAGGTTATTGTTCCTTTTCTTGCCTGCTCTTTAGTTACATCCTTACCGGTTTTGCTTTTAATTGCTGCTGCAGCATTTTTGTCATCAATTATAATTTCTTTTCCATGTACGAGATACACACCGGTATCATATAACTTAATCATTAACGCATCTTCCTTTCAAATTTTAATATTACATTTTTAGGGTTTTTATCTAATACACGGTAAACCATGATTAATACTTTAGTTAATCTGTTATATAAACATATCCTTCCATTATCTTCCTAGCTGTCCTTTGAGCAGCAATACCATTGAAATGAATTTCATCGTTGAGAATCTCATAATCCACAAATACATTCATAACCCCGCTTGGGTGTCCTATTCTTACAATACCCACTAAATCTTTACCTTGAAGATAGTTCTTCATTATAGAATCCTTTATAAATACAGCCCCGCCAATGGCAATTGCACCTGTCAACGGAGAAGCTTTGTGTACCGCTCCGACAGACACCACCCGGATGCATATGTCCATATCTTCTTTTTTTACAGTTTTACCTCCGATATCCGTATAATCCATAGGAGGTCCTATTATGACAAGCTTTGGCGAGCCCGGTGTGCTTGCTGCAGCATCCTGCCATTTATCCACGAGACCAATCTTTTCAGCAGCCTTACCTCTGATGCACTCTACAGTATCCAAAAAATTTTTATTACTATTGAGCTTCGCAGGCAGTTCATCACCCTTTATGCCTATATCAGTGCTGTCAACAAAGACGAAAACATTAGATATGTCTATTATTGATACTGATATATATCCCAAGCCTTCTACATGAATCTCATCCGTCACATTTCCTGTGGGAAACAGCTTGCCTGTTTTGGCTCCTGCAGGGTTTAGAAAGTTAACTTTAAGCTCTGCTCCTGTACCATCGATGCCTGCTATAACACAGTCTCCATTTTCTTCTACAATCCCGTTCCTCGCAGGAACAAACTCTTCGATTACCGTGTTAGTATTAAGATTCAACATTCGCACCCTGGTAACAGGATCCTGGGCCTGTACCAGTCCCTTGGATATTGCAAAAGGTCCCACCGCAGAAGTCATGTTGCCGCAGTTTGCAGAATAATCAACTATGGGCTTGCCTACTACTACCTGAGCAACAAGATATTCTACATCCACATCAGCCTTCTCGCTGGGAGAAACAACGAGAATTTTATTGTTTGAGGAAACAGTACCGCCCAATCCGTCAATCTGTTTTGGATCAGGTCCCCCCATAACTTTTAAAAAAATATTGTCCCATAGTTCTTTATTCACAGGCAAATCTTTTCTCTGAAATATGACACCTTTGCTTGTGCCGCCTCTCATATAGACACATGGAATTTTCACCCGTCCTCCCCCTTTCAGGATACTACTACAGCTAAACGGTTCTATAAAAAGCTGCTCCTCGCATAAGCATGCGTGCTGTCCTATATCCTATAGACCAGTTTATATTTACGTTTCCGTCCTGGCCGATTTCATATTCTACACCTGCCGGCATAATGCCGCCCGGATGCCCTATTAAAAGCTTCTCGGCATCAAAACTCTTCCTTACAAGTTGATTGACAATGGTTCCCTCAATTATTGCAGCAGATGCAGTACACATGGCACCTGTTAATGCATAATTTTTATGAGCTTTCTGCATAGACATCATCCTGCACAGGATATCATAGCTTTCAGTATCAATCTTTTTCCCATTCGCCGTCACATAGGATTTTGGAGCTGAAGCCATCGCCAGCTTTGGAACAGTAGGAGATTTTTCACTGGAATCCTTATAATCAGCAATGAAGCCTAAATTAACTGCTGCAACTCCTCTTATTTTTTCAAGCAAAGACATCAGTTTTGGATTCCTATCTATTTCATTCGGCAGTTCATCGCCCCTCATTCCAATATCTGCAGCTCTTATAAAAGCAAAAGGGTTTGAAGAATCCACATAAGAGACTTCTATTGAACCATAGTCAGGAATATCAATAATATCAACTGCATTACCAGTGGGTAAAAGCCGACCGGTTACAGAACCTGAAGGATTTTTAAAAGCCATCTTTATGCAGGCAGAATAACCGGGAACGCCTGCAATTTCAAAATCTCCTTCGTATAGTACTTTGTTGTCCTTAGTAGGGACATAGGCATGAATTATTTTATCGGTGTTTACATTATGTATCCTTACGAGTGTTAAGGGATCTGTCGCCTTTACCAATCCGGATTCAATGGCATAGGGTCCAACTGCTGAGCAAATGTTTCCGCAGTTGCCTTTAAAGGAAACAATAGGTTTATCCACAGAGACCTGAGCGAATAAATAGTCCACATCATGGCTGTCCATATCTGACTTAGAAACAATAGCTGCCTTGCTTGCTGTTGCAATGGTACCACCTAAGCCATCTACCTGCTGATTGTCCGGACTTCCCATGAGAGACAAAAGCATATGCGGCCATAAGCTCTTGTCTTCCGGAAGATCTGATTCCAGAAAGAACAATCCTTTGCTTGTGCCACCTCTGAATTGAATGCATTGTACTTCTTTAAACATCTTACACCTCTTATAGGGAAGGTATTTTTTCAGCTTTGTCAATTGCTAAAATTTCATCTGTAATGCGGCATGCGTCTTCGGGGTATAAATCCCGAATCAGGGCTATTGCCTTAGATTTTACTTGCTCATTGGTAAGGGGATTATTTACACTTCCTGATGCATCAATTACCTCTTTTATCAATACTCTTCCATCTTTGCATTTGACTCTTAGCCCACAACCCCAGTGTCCAGGGTATTGGCCGGTATATTTATCCTCAGGCACTACTTTTACTCTGCTCAGTAAATCCTTTACCTCAGGTTTACCAATGTTATCCTGCTTAAACTCATTTAGTGTCACCTCTCCAAATATAAAAGCACAGGCAACAGTAAATGGAGATGAAAATTTTGCATCAATGGGCTCCTTAGGATTTATACTGCCTTCGCTAACACCGCACTGCTTATAACCCACTAAATATGTAGCAACTTCTATGCTTTCAATATTGTCCTTGTCAACCTCGTACTCTTTTTTTATTGCTAAGGCGGCATCAATAGCACAATGGGTGCTTCTACAGCATGGATAAGGCTTATTATCCATATACATGAGTTCATACTTTTTACCCAAATCTTTAGAAACCATGCTTAAATCGTATTCTTCAGAAGTCGCGGGAAACAATCCTCCATCTTTTGCATCCAGTATATGCTCAGGTCCTGTCAGACCTGACTTTGCCAGCAATGCAGCTTCTGTACCGCTCACTGCGGCTCTTGCAGGATGCAGGATTTTGCAATTTGCACCATCAGCCAAAAATGCCCATAAACCAAAGGATTGTGTCCCTGCCATTCCTAAAGCAGAAATGGTTTTTTCCTCATCCAGCTTAAGAAGCTTTGCAGCAGCTGCTGCAGCTCCAAAGGTTCCTGCTGTAGCAGTAACATGCCATCCTTTGTTGCGATGACTGGAAACACCAAATCCCATGCCTATTCTTGACATGGTTTCATAACCGCAGATGACTGCTTCCAGAAGCTCTTTCCCACTGCATCCCAAGTATTCAGCAAGGGTCCAAGCAGCAGGCACTACTACAGTTCCTATATGTGTTTTTGAATTTGTATGTACATCATCCAATTCCAGTAAATGACCCATCATTGCATTAAGGAAAATTCCGGTAAGCAGACCTGCCTTTCTGTTTTGCCCCCAGCAGGTCACAGCCTGACTTTCTCCCCCAATATAATAATAAGTGTTTGCAATATTTTTTATGAGTTCATTATTAGCTGCTCCCAGAGCAGCTCCTATAGAGTCGAGTATACAAAGCTTAGCAGCCCCCGGTACCGTTTTGGGTATATTATCCAGGTCCAGATGATTAATAAACTTTGCCAGCTTTCTCAATTCGCTCATGTTTAACTCCCTCCAATATTACAAATTTTCTTACTTTTCACTGCTTTAATTATATAATCGTCAAACAATATATACCAATGCCTATATTTCTATATCCCATATAGCTTTTTTCTATATGCTATTCAAAAGAAAAAACCATGTTTTTGCAACATGGTTTTTTCTATGTATATGTATATGTTATTTGTATAAACCGGGTATTATTTCATTACATATTCTGATAAGCTCAACAGCTGCCTTAGAAAGCGGAATATCTTTTGAATAGCATACTACTAACTCCCAATATGGATCGAATTCATCTTCAATGAAATAGTATTTTGGTAAATAATCCTGACTGAAAACGGAGCAATAGCTATGAGGAACAAGAGTAAATCCTAAATTTTCACTTACAAGGCGTGTAGCAGTGTGTATGCTTTTTGTTATGTATTTGATTTTGGGTTTAATGTTTGCCTTTGAAAGTACGGCATTTGCTACCTGCCTTGTACGCTGCTCAGGATGTGTAAGAATATATTTTTTATTGCTTGTAAGACCTATATCCATATATCGATAACCGCTTTGATCTTTTACATAGCTTTTCTTATTAATTGGGTCATCCGGAGGCACTGCAAGGAGAAAGCGCTCTTTTGTAATTACCTTATAGTCAATAGCATTTGTAACCAATGGAGTATGAAGTATCGCCAAGTCTACTGAGCCTTTAATTATTTCATTCTCAATATCCAAAGATACGCCTTCCACAATTGAAATCTCAATATCAGGATATAAGGCAGAAAAAGCTGACAAAATTTTTGGAAGTGCAAAAGAGCCCAAATAAGTAGTTGTCCCTATAGTCAGTTTTCCAACCTTCATGTCATTGAGATAGGAAAATTTAGTGTCCAAATCCTTACAAATTCGAAGAATGCTATTAGCACTTTCCATGTAGTATTCGCCTGCTGTAGTAAGCTTTAAACCTTCTTGAGTCCGCTTAAACAACTCAACACCCAAATCTCTTTCTATTTTCTGAATACATCGGCTTAAAGAGGGTTGGGCAATAAAAAGCTTTTCTGCTGCTTTAGATATATTCCCCATTTCTGCTACTGTTTTTATATAAACCAGTTCTCTTATTGTCATAGCAAATCTCCCTCACACTTATTTATGCTCTGATATGTAATTGAAACATTTATCAAAATAGTGTAATATTATTGCATGATTTCAGATTTTTTCAATCTTCTACTATTAGTTTAAGATTTATTACGGTTTAAGTCAACACCAGAGGTTTATATCAGCAACATAGTTTAACGGCTATCGTTTTAAGTGTAGGTGTTCAGTAAAGTGAAATAAATTGGTTGCGGACACCAAAAAGTAACAGTAATTAACAGTAAAGCAATAACAAAAGGACTGATCATTGAAAATTAAAAAAGGTGCAGTTGATAGGAAGAGTTTACCATTGTAAAATGGCAGAGCTTAGCTAAACATAGGAGTAAAGGATTAAATTTCCTATGGATTAAGCGGCATTTTTCTGGTAATCTATACTCTCAAGGACTTCAGCTATGGCTTTTGCATGTTGGGTCATGCATACCAAGGCAGTCCTCACGAAGAAGTTTTTTGTACCCCGGAATAAAGGGGACTTTAATCCGTTATTGAGGACCGTATCGCCGATTACAGATTCGATGCGTGCTCTTCTTGAGTATAGGTCTTTCCAGAGTTGCGAGCCTCTAGGGACTTGTGTAAACCAGCGGATGTCATCTTCAATGTGAGTATAGACTGTCTTGCCATAGTTGGAATCACAACAAGGTTTATCACACTTAAGCTTCTTAGCTAATTTCTTTGATGCTTTCAAAGGGCATCGCCACTTGTATCTACGCTTCTTTCTATCAATTCCCCAGTAATAGTAAACATGACCGGCAGAACAAACAGGTAACCCGTATTTATTCTCTTGTGTAGGAGTTTGCGAGTTTCTTGGGTTGATCGCGATAATCGGCTTACCACCCAGCAAAGAGATCCACCAGTAAATGTAGTATGCATCATAGCCTGAATCCAGGATGACATGGTTAAAATCCACTTTCATATCGTGATAAAGGTACATTAAAAGATGTGAAGCTACTTTGGAATCATGGACATCGGCTCCTGCAACAAAAAAAGTAAGCGGTAAACATTTGGATTGATTATCAACTATAGGGGTTGCTGCAAAATGTAGTCCATAGCCTATTAAATATCGGTCAAGGTTATGGTCATATCCTTTGGTGGCTTCTGGGTCTTTACACATAGAACATTTAAAAGGCTTAATGCTATTGCTGGAGCACCTACAGTACTTTTCCGGAACATACTTCTGCTTACAGAAAGTCTTGACCTTGCAACCATCAAAAATCACTTTATCATGGGGATCAATAATACCAAGCGCAATGGATTTATTGACGAATACAAGTTCAAATATCTTCTTAAGCAACGTACCCTGAGTCATGATATCATTTATGTCAAAATCCTCTCCAAACAGGTTAGACATAAACCAAGAGAAATAGGCTTTTGAGGGCGTTTTCTCAGGGGTAAATCCGGATAGGTAAGCATACCGGGGTGTATCTTTTAGTTCTTTGACCCATTTGTTAATGGATGTAAAACCTGCAAGATACATCACTAATAGTGACCTTAAAGCATCTTGAGGAAGATAATTTGCGATACGTCCCCATGGATTGCTGGAGTAAAAACGTTTACAAAGGTCATAGACACAAGAAAGATCAATATGTGAAAGAATTTTTGCAATACTATCAGTTTGTTTAACGTTCTGATAGAGATTTAATCTATAAGCTAAATGGCTTTGATTTGGTGGTAACAAATGACCTCATCCCCCTTCCTAAACCCCTATTTTAGCAGGTTTGGAGCATGTGAGGTGAAGTTACTTGTTTCCAGTTACTATAAATCAAGTAAAATCAATGGGTTCAGCTTTGCTGAACACCGACTTTTAAGTCATAAAGAGGTGTATATAATAAATGTCAAATTTATTTCTGACCCTGCTAGTTGGACTTGCCTTTGGCTATGTTTTCATGAAGCTAAAGGTTCCTGGAGGCATGATGGTAGGAGCAATACTTGGCGTGGCAGCTTTAAATATTTCTTTTGGCATTTCATACATGCCGTCCTATGCCAAGTATGCAGCTCAAATTTTGGCAGGCGCATTCATCGGTTGCTCTATAGAAAAAAGTGACATAGAACGATTAAGGAATCTTGTAAAGCCTTCATTCGTCCTCCTTCTCGGAATGCTTACATTAAATATCACTCTGGGATTTTTGATTTATTTGGTCAGCCCTTTGGACCTGTTAACCTCTTTGATGAGCTGCATACCCGGAGGTATGAGCGATATCCCAATCATAAGCGCAGATATGGGCGCAGATGCTCCAAAGGTTGCCCTGCTGCAGTTTACCCGCATGGTAGCAGGAATAGGACTATTTCCTACCTTAATAACAATAATCGGTCATCGTAACGGCTTAAAAAATAATACTGATGAGCAGGACAAGCATGTTTCCCCTTTGAGGCCCGCAAAATCTAATAATCCGACTGCAATTGTATTTATACAAACTATAACAGTAGCTGCAGCAGGAGGAATTATTGGGAAGTTGCTGAAAATTCCCGCAGGGATATTGCTCTTTTCTATGATTGGAGTAATATGTCTAAAATTACTTTTCAATAAAGCCTATATGCCTTTTTGGGCAAAAAGGCTTGCACAAGCCCTGTCAGGATCTTATATTGGTTGCAGCATAGGCTTTAAAGACGTACTGGAAATGAGATATCTGATCCTCCCTGCAATTCTTGTAGTTTTGGGTTACTTTGCTGCTTGCTGTATTCTGGGTAAAATACTAAGCAAGCATTTCGGAATGTCACTGAAAGAAGCTATGCTTGTAGCAACACCGGCCGGCGCATCAGATATGGCACTGATATCCTCAGATTTGGGGGTGCAAAGCACAGACCTTATGGTTCTGCAGATTATACGCATGATAGTTGTTGTGTCATTATTTCCTCAGATTATCTACTTTATTGTTACATTTATCGCATAGATAATATTTTTTTGGAGGGAGTAAATTGCTTGAGGAACGTTCTTTGCCAAATATAAACCAAGTAGAAACATTGATTAAAAGCTGTGGTCTGTCCATAAATTACAGCGTTGATTATACTATGGGTATATTTTATGATGACGAACTTGTAGCAACCGGTTCTCTTTATGAAGATATGATACAGATGGTGGCAATATCTCCATATTACCAGAGAAATGACTTATCAGCTATTGTTATCACACATCTGGTGAATTATGCTTTTAATAAAGGAATAACAAATCTTCACCTTTTTACTAACCCCGATAAAGTAGGCATGTTTTTACCTATGGGCTTTAATACAGTTGCAATTGCAAAGCCCTATGCCGCCTTAATGGAATGGGGCAAACCGGGAATTGCTGAATACTGCAATATCCTCAAAGCTCAAGCAGGAGATATCAACGGAAGTGCTTCAGCAATAGTTATGAATTGCAATCCCTTTACCCTCGGCCACCGCTATTTAATTGAAACTGCAGCTTCAGAGAACTCTAAGGTATATGTTATGGTTGTACAGGAAAACCTTTCTGTATTCCCCTTCGATGTGCGTTACAAACTCATCCGTGAAGGAACATCTTATTTGCCAAATGTTACCGTAATACCTGGCGGAAGATATGTGGTTTCCTCTTTAACCTTTCCGTCTTATTTTACAAAGGATACGGAACTCGCCCATGCCCATTGTGCTGTTGATGTGGAAATATTCTTAAAGCATATTGCACCGGCGCTTGGTATTACAAGACGTTATGTAGGTACGGAACCTTATTCCCCTGTCACCGAAATATATAATGAAACAATGAAAAAACGCCTTATTCCTGCAGGAATAGAGTTAGTGGAACTGGCTAGAATAGAGAAATCAGGTGCTGCAATCAGTGCATCCCGAGTTCGACAGTTATTGGCACAGGGTAATTTGGAGGCGGTAAAAGAGTTGGTACCGGAAATCACTTTTAATTATCTCATTAGCGAGGCTGCAAAGCCGGTTTTAAGCAAAATAAGGAAGGGATAATTCATATATATTTATATGATGCCTTTCAATACCTTTTGCAGCGTTATAACATGTTTAATAATTAACTTGAAAAGTTTTACCATTTAACTAATAATATTGATAAGTATATACGTATAGGGGGAAATATTATTAATGGCAAAAATAAAAATTACTGAAACTGTATTAAGGGATGGACATCAATCGCTGATTGCTACAAGAATGAGAACTGATGAAATGCTGCCTATTTTAGAAGTAATGGATAATGTAGGTTACCATTCTCTGGAGATGTGGGGAGGCGCAACTTTTGATGCTTGTCTGAGGTTTTTGAATGAAGACCCCTGGGAAAGATTGAGGAAAATAAAAGCTAAATTAAGCAATACCAAACTTCAAATGCTTTTAAGAGGCCAAAACATTTTAGGATACAAAAACTATCCTGATGATGTTTTAGTTGAGTTTATAAAGCGATCTCTAGGAAACGGAATAGATATCATAAGAGTATTTGACGCATTGAATGATTTGCGGAATATTGAAAAGGCTATTGAGACAACCAAAAAATATGGTGGACATGCGCAAGGTACTGTGGTTTATACAATAAGTCCGGTGCATAACATTGATTTGTATATTTCACTTGCAAGAAAAATTCAGGATATGGGAGCGGATTCACTGTGCATTAAAGATATGTCAGGCATACTGACTCCATATGTTTCCTATGATTTGGTCAAGGAGCTCAAACGGCATATAGATATTCCTATCCAGCTGCATAGCCATTATACAAGCGGTATGGCTTCTATGGCATATATGAAGGCTATAGAGGCGGGCGCAGATATAATTGATACTGCTATCTCACCCTTTGGTTTAGGAACCTCTCAGCCTGCTACCGAGCCTATAGTGGCGGCATTGAAAAACACAGAATTTGATACAGGATTAGACCTTGGAAAGCTGAGTGAAATAGCAGAATATTTTAAGACGATCAAAGAAAAATATATAGCTGATGGGATCTTAAATCCTAATGTATTCAATGTAGATACAAGAGTGCTGTCTTATCAGATACCAGGTGGCATGATGAGCAATTTGCTGTCCCAGCTCGCATCTCAAAACGCAAGCAATAAATTTGAAGATGTATTGGTTGAATTGCCTCGTGTAAGAGAAGATTTGGGATATCCTCCGCTAGTAACACCTACCAGCCAAATGGTAGGAACCCAAGCTGTATTTAATGTGGTTCTTGGAGAAAGATATAAGATGATACCGTCAGAGATAAAGGCTTATGTAAAAGGCCAGTATGGCAAGCCTGTAGTTCCGATCTCCGAAGAAATCAAAAATAAAATCATAGGCGATGAGGAAGTAATCACGGTGAGGCCGGCTGACTTGCTGCCTCCTCAATTGGAGAATTATAAAGAAGAAATCAAAGAATTTTATGAGCAGGAAGAAGATGTCCTAACATATGCTCTATTCCCTCAAGTTGCATTAAAATTCTTCAGCCTAAGAAAAGCTGAGAAATACAGGATCGACGAAACCCTTGTCAACAAACAAGATATGACTCATCCCGTATAACAATAAGCCCCTGCCTGCAGGGGCTTAGCATTTGTCATGAAGAAATATCTTTATATTTTCTCCATTGCAAATTTTGACTACTTCATGTATTCATGCTTCATTCTTTTGCCATGGTATATATTCATATGATACTTGTCAATACCTTTTATCAGTGCTATAATCATAGTTGAAATTTAATACATAGTGCTGGGGGTGCCATACGGCTGAGAGAAGTTCTATACTTTAACCCTTTGAACCTGATGCGGGTAAAACCGACGGAGGAAAGCCATTAAAATATATGGATGGACGCCTTAAGCACTGTTGCAATACAGTGCTTTTTTATTTGGAGGTAATCATGTATGTCGATGCTCACAACCATATAGACTTCTATGGAGAAAAAATAGAGCAGGCTTTGAACATAATAAAGAAAGATGAGATATTAACCCTTGCCTGCTCTCAGGATGAAAAAAGCTATCTTTATGCCAAAGAAATTGCCCTCCAGACCCCCTTGATAGTGCCCTGCTTCGGGATTCATCCCTGGACAGCCCATGAAAATCATAGGGATCTGGATCTCTATGAAAGATATATCGAAGAAACTTCCATGATAGGCGAGATCGGCTTAGATTTCCACTGGGTACCGGAAAAAGAAAAATATCCTCATCAGGTAAAAGTCCTTAAATATTTTTTTCAGAAGGCAAAAACCTATGATAAAATTACCAATTTGCATACCAAAGGAGCGGAAGAAGAAATATTGAGCCTGATAAAAAAGTATAGCTTGAGGACTCCCCTAATACATTGGTATAGCGGACCTTTTCATGTGCTCAAAGAGCTTCTGGACTATGGCTGCTATTTTACTATAAGTGTAGACATAGGCTATTCTGAGACTGCAAGGAGAATTGTTGAGTACCTGCCTATGAATAGGATTCTGACAGAAACTGACGGTCCCACGGCTCTTCAATGGGTCAATGGAGATTATGGTTATCCCAACTATGTAATAGCTGTTTTAGAAGAAATATCAAAGATAAAAAAACTGCCAATAGAAGAGGCAAAAACGGCTATTTCTGATAATTTTAATAGCCTGTTAAAAATTGAAAGTAGGTGTTCTTGTGAAAAATATCAATCTTAGTCTTCAAATAATTCCCTGCGTTCCGGAAGAAAGGATATATCCGGTGGTGGACAAAGTCATAGCGTATATAGCTTCCACAGGGATTAAATACGAGGTGGAGCCTATGGAAACCACCATGGAAGGGGATTTGGATCATCTATTGGAAATCGTGAAAAAAGCTCAAGAGATTTGTGTAAAGGAAGGATGCAGCAGGGTTTTATCTCAAATAAAGATTGACTATAAAGCAGAAGGAGTAACCATGGATGAAAAAATCCACAAATATAGATAACAGGTTGTATCCAGTAGCAAGCATGATAATAATGACTCTGCTATGGCAAATAATAGTGGACTTTTATGATGTGCCGAATTATATACTGCCTTCTCCTGCAGATATTATGGCTGCTTTGGTAAGGGATCGCAGCCTCATACTTTCCCATACAAAGATCACCCTATACGAATCCTTCGTGGGATTTGGGTTTTCCATAGCATTATCCTTTATACTGGCTATTATCATGGACAGCTTTGAAGTAATAAAAAAGGCCTTATACCCTATATTGGTGATATCCCAGACCATACCGACAATAGCCATTGCACCGCTTTTCATAATATGGTTCGGCTTCGGGACATTACCGAAAATTGTTGTAGTGATCATGGTCTGCCTGTTTCCCATAGTGATAAGCCTGGTAGACGGCTTAGAGAAAATAGACAGGGACTTCCTCAGATTGTTTGAAGCTATGAAAGCCACAAAGCTCCAGACCTTTTTCCACCTCAAGCTGCCTTATGCATTGATAAACCTGTTTTCCGGCTTAAAAATTGCGGCCACCTATATGATAATGTCTGCAGTCGTGGGAGAATGGCTGGGCGGTGACAAGGGCATCGGGGTCTATATGGTAAGGGCAAAGAATGCATATGCCTTAGACAAAGTATTTGCCTCTATTTTAGTGATAGTGCTTTTGAGCATCATCACAATTTACATCATCGGCTTCATAGGCAGGAAGCTTATTCATTGGAAATAGAATAAAACGTAAAAACATGATAGGAGGAATATAAAGAAATGAAAAAAATACGAATTTTAGCATTGATAGTGATTTTAATATTCAGCATATCTTTGGTTTCAGGCTGTTCAACACAAAACACCGCTGAGAATACAAAGGAAAAGCCGGAGCCTATAAAGGTGATCCTGGACTGGACTCCTAATACAAATCACACCGGCCTTTATGCGGCATTAGAAAACGGATATTATGAGGAAGAAGGCCTGAAGGTAGAAATAATCCAGCCTACGGAAGGCACCTCTACGACTTTAGTAGCCGTAGGGCAAGGCGACTTTGCCGTAACATATCAGGAGGATGTGACCTATGCCCTGACAAGCAAGGATCCCCTGCCGGTCAAAGCCATTGCGGCCATCATCCAGAATAATACCTCCGGCTTTGCTTCACCTAAAAGCAAAAATATAGAGACTGTCAAAGACTTTGAGGGAAAGGCCTATGGAGGCTGGGGCTCCCCTTCCGAGGAAGCGGTCTTAAAAGCGGTGATGATGAAAAACAATGCGGATTATTCGAAGGTAAAAAATATAACTCTGGGCAATGATGATTTTTTTGCCGCTACCCAAAAGGAAATAGATTTTGTATGGATATTTGAAGCCTGGACGGGTATGGAAGCGAAAGTAAGAGGGGTTGAGCTCAACTATATCCCCGTCAAGGATTTAGACCCGGCATTGAATTACTATACTCCTATTTTGATCACAAATACCAAAACCATAAAGGAAAACCCGGATAAGGTGAGAAGGTTTTTAAAAGCCACGGAGAAGGGCTATAGATATGCTATAGAGAAGCCTGAAGAAAGCGGCAAGATATTATTGAAATATGCTCCGGAATTGGAAGAAGAATTAGTGATTGAAAGTCAAAAATTTTTAGCTGGTGAATATACCAAGGGCGCTCCGAAATGGGGTGTGATGAAGGAAGAGATCTGGAGGAATTATGCAGAATTCTTGTTCCAAAACGGGTTGATAGAAAAGGAGCTAAACGTTGAAGATGCATATACCAATGAATTCCTACCCGAATAATGAGGATCTTTCGCTTATCTCGGCTAAAAGCATAAAAAAAAGCTTTGGCGAGATAGAGGTTCTCAGAGACATTTCCATAAAAGTAAATACAGGTGAGCTCGTATCTCTGTTAGGGCCCAGCGGCTGCGGCAAAACCACCATATTCAATATCATCACAGGGCTTGTCCGTGAGGATGAGGGTAAAATAACCATCAGGGGAACCATAGGATATATGCAGCAAAAGGATCTGCTGCTGCCCTGGAAGACTATAATGGACAATGTAGCTCTGCCTCTGATATTAAAAGGGGTCGGCAAAAGCACATGGGAGGCTAAGGTAAAAAAATACCTCCCGGTTGTAGGCTTGGAAGGATATGAGAATAACTATCCTTCTCAGCTCTCAGGGGGCATGAGACAAAGGGCAAGCTTTTTGAGAACCTTCATGGCCTCTGAAGATATCATGCTTTTAGATGAGCCATTTGCATCTTTGGACTCCATTACAAAAGGAAATATGCAAAAATGGCTGCTGGAAATGAAAAATAAGCTGAATAATACCATACTCCTGATAACCCATGACATAGATGAGGCTATATTCCTTTCGGACAAAATATATGTATTGTCACAAAAGCCTTCTACAATAAAAAAAGAAATATCTGTGGATTTCTGCAAGGAAGATAAATTAAAAAGGCTTTTATCTCCCCAATCGCTTTTATTGAAGCAGGAAATACTGGGTTTGCTGGGATAAGCAATAGCATCCATGTATATACTATACGTGGCTATACATGGATGCTATTCCTATGATTATTAGAATTTTTCTTTATGCACTTTGTTATACAGCAAAGCATTTTCATCATGGGGTGCTTTCTCTTCATCCGGATATCCGATCGCAATCATGCATTCCACCTTGGCGCTTTCGGGCATACCCAATATATCCTTTATGTAGGACTCAGAAGTTGTGTCCTCATCGTATTGTCTTCCTCTCACCTGTACCCAGCAAGTTCCAAGTCCCAATGAATGAGCAGTGAGCTGCATGATAACGGCTGCTATGGAAGCATCCTCAATCCATACGTCATATGGCTCTCCGTCAATGGCTGCAACGATTGCCAGAGGAGCTTCCGCCAAAAGCTGAGAACCTCTATCCCTGCATTTTGACAGTTTCTCAAGCTTTTCCCCATCCTCTACGGCAATAAATTCCCATGATTTCCTGCCGTTGGACGAAGGTGACATCAGCGCGCCCTTCAATATGGCCTCAAGCTTTTCTTTTTCGACCTTTCTCTTCTGGTATTTTCTTATACTTCTCCTTGTTTTAAGCAAATCCAACATATGATATGATCACCTCTAATAGTTTTCTTTAAATATATTATATATCATTATCGAAGATTTTAAAATTCCCTATTCTTATAGAACCAGACCGACAGCATAAAGGATATGAGCAAAAATATCGATATTGAAGCTATGAAAATCGCGGCTATAGCGGCATCGCTCCTGGAACTGAAAAAGTTTACCATGCTTTGAAGCCATGCAGCATCTTGATTCTTCCGCAAGTAATCCGATATAAATGAAATACCGAAGAAGAACAAGAAAAATACTACAAAGTTGACCACCCTAAGCTTCATATACCCGTATTTAAAAAATATGGGAAACCATATTCCCGTCATCAAACTGACGCTGATCAAACCGCCTATAAAGATTTCCAATGATAAAGGATAAACCTTGAGAGGAATTTGTGCCATAATTATAATACTAGTCGACACCATATATATAATCGTGCCCATAGCAAGATAAACAATAACCGACAGGTACTTGGCGGCTACAATGCGGCTTCTTTTGACCGGCAGGCTGTTTAGCATAACATCCGATTTATTTTTATCTTCATAAGCGCAGGAAGTCATAGCAAGCATATAGGTAAAAGCCATTAATCCTGCCGAGAACATGGAAGACCCCATTCCCTGAAAGGCAACTAATACAAATGCCATATAGGCAAGGCTGAATATCATCTGCTTCTTTTGTATCAACATATCTTTTACTATAAGATTATACATTCTGACACCTCCTGGTATAATAAAGCATAATATCTTCAAGGTTAGGCTTTTCAATAATAAGCCTGTCACCATAGATTTTCTTCACATTCTTTTTATCGCTTACCAGGGCTTCAAAGCCAAACTGATTCTCCCTGATGCTTATAAAGTCCTTTCTGCTGTTATTATTCAACAATTCCTTGCTTCCTTTTACCAGCCCGTAATTATTCAATAGGTCATCCTTCTCCGTGCTCAATATGATTTCTCCCTTATCGATAAGCGTGACATAGTCTGCAATCTTATCAAGATCAGAAGTGATGTGAGTAGAGAAAAATACCGCCTTATTCTCATCTTGTATTGTTTCAGCAAGTATGTCCAAAAGCTCGCTTCTCACCAAAGGGTCCAACCCGGAGGTAGGTTCATCCATGACCAGCAAATCTGCTTTATGGGATAGGGCTATCGCCAGGGAAAACTTCATTTTCATGCCTTTGGACAGATCCTTTATTTTCTTTTTTGGCGGAAGTTCAAAATCTTTGATGTATTTTTGAAAGGCCTTTTCGTCCCAGGTTTCATAAAAAGGGGCCACTACCCATTTCATCTCTGAAATCGTCAATTCCTCATAAAAATGGTTTTCATCGAATACAAATCCGATCCTATTTTTTATTTCTTTCTCATGCTTTAGATGATCCATGCCGAAAATTTTAATTTCACCGGCATCCTTTTTGAGCAGGTTCATCATGAGTTTTATAGTAGTCGTTTTACCGGCCCCGTTTGGCCCGATAAATCCCATGATATATCCTTTTTCCATGATGATATCTATACCCTTGAGGCTGAAATCCTTAAAATCCTTTCTAAGTCCTCTTATTTCCAGAATAGGTGCCATAGTTCAATCCTCCTCATACAACAATTTTAGCATTTCCTGGAGCTCTCCATATGATATATCTATTGTCCTGGCAGCCGATACAGCCTCTGCCAGCTTTTCTTCCACAATCCGTATTCTTGCCTCTCTTAGAAGTTCTTTATTTTGCGCCCCTACAAAAGAACCTTTGCCAGGGACACTAACAATATAACCTTCTCTTTCTAATTCTTCATAGGCTCTTTTTGTAGTAATAACACTTATCTGAAGTTCCTTGGCCAAATTTCTTATAGATGGTAACAGCTCAGCTTCCGCTAATTCTCCATTTATAATAAAACTTTTTATTTGCTCGGCAATCTGATCATAAATAGGTTTATCTGACGAATTTGATATTATAATATTAATTATCCACACCTCCAATAAAGCCTATACTGTATATATAGTATATATACAGTATAGGCTTTATATTCTTTCTTGTCAATATGATTAAAACAAAAATATATACCAAACAATGTAGTTTCTTAATATTTATTGCATGCTTTAAACCAGTATTATATAATTAATAAAAATTCACATTAAGAGGTATTAATATGGCAATAAGAATATCTGATTTATTATGTATAGATTTGCTTAAGGGTGCAAAAATTGTCGCAGGCAAAAATGGACTGGATAACGAAATAAAGCGTGTAGCATTTAATGACTGCCCTTTGGACTTAGATGTAAACAGTAAAATAATAAGAAGCGGCGATTTATATATCAATAGCCTATATATTGTTAAAGACAATAAGGAGCAGCTGATTAATTTCTTCAAGTTTTACATTGAGAATAGAAGTGCAGGTATATTCATAATCGATGAATATTTCAAAGAATTTCCGCAAGAAGTCATTACAATGGCGAATACTCATAATTACCCAATAATCTTGATTGACAATAGCACACCCTATGCAGAAATAATTAATGCAGCAATTGGAATGATTCTATTCGATCAATATGATACCATAGCTGAAATGAAGATAAACAATATATTAGATCCTTATATAACCCCTGAAGAAATGGTAAAAGTTATTGAATATTTTAATATTGATTTTAAAAAACATTATTCCGCTGCTTTTATAAAAATTAACGATGGATTTTTAAAAAAAGATAGGCTTATACGAAATGAATTGGAAAACATCTATAATATTGACTCATATAAATATAGAAACGGGTTGCTTGCATTCTTCAGTTACGATGATTCAAAAAAGTATTCTGTCCTTATTTCTCAGATTTCTAGCCTGATAAACAAGCATAGTAATAGTTATAATATAGGTATAAGCAACTCTTTCAGTGATATTATGGATTTTAATCATTGTATAAATCAATGTATATGTGCATGCTATTTATGTGAAACAACTGATAAAAGCATTATATATTATAATACATTAAATATATATAAAATATTGTACCCTATTAAAGAAAAACTCTTTCTAAAAGAGTATATGGAAGAGATACTTAAACCTCTGGAAGAGTATGATAAAGTTCATAAATTAGACTTGATAAAAACAGTTGAAGCTTATATTAATAATGATGGCAATT
Organism: Lutispora sp. QWL-02; assembly: GCF_058315355.1. Taxonomy (NCBI): domain Bacteria; kingdom Bacillati; phylum Bacillota; class Clostridia; order Lutisporales; family Lutisporaceae; genus Lutispora; species Lutispora sp. QWL-02. The sequence goes on along the minus strand of NZ_CM177762.1, from coordinate 1,754,007 downwards.
ACAAAAACACCGGTCTTGAAATTGCACAGCACGAAAATACAGTAAGATATAGAATATCAGCAGCAAAAAAAATACTTGATTTAGAAAATAATCACCTAAGCTTTATTGAACAAATTTCTATTGCGTTTAAAATCAAAAAAATATTAGACAAAAAAAGAGGGTTTAAAGCCATTTAAACCCTTGTCCTTTCATAAATTCTTTATATCCTTGCATGCTCAGGAATCCTTCTTCCTCAAGATAATAGCATCCAAACCAGTACTGATAAGTAGAAACAATCCCTTTTTCAAGTATATATTGCTTGCATTTTTCAGCATACTCTTCGCCATGATATGCCTTTGCAGTGTTATATATTTTTTCTACAAGCTTCTCAGCAGCCTTTATCTTTTGATTTCCGTCCTTTTTCTTATATGCTTCCATCAACACGTCTATATCGATATCCTTATATTCCTCTTCATGCACAAGTATGCTTTTATCATATTTCAGAGAAGTTTTTGGAATGCTTGTAGGGTATCCTATGGTAACCATTATCACAGGACAAACATATTGAGGAATATTCAAAAGCTTAGCTACTTCATCCACTGTATTTATTATATTGCCTATATATACCGTTTTTAATCCATAAGCTTCTGCAGCCAGGCATAAAGTTTGGGCACTGATCGCCGCATCAATAATCCCCATCCAAAAATTCATAAAGGTATCTGTTTCGATGCAAGGCGAAGGTTCTACTTCAATTATCCGCTTAACCCTTCTGAAATCTATACAAAACACCAGATTTACAGGTGCTTTCTCTATAACCCTTTGGTTTCTGGAAAGTTGAACTAATTGTTTCTTTTTTTCTTTTTCCGTAACTTTAATTATTGAATATGTTTGAAAACCTCCGCTTGAAGGGCTTTTGCATGCGGCATCCAAAAGCTTGTCCATTATTTCTTCCGGTATTTCTTTTTCTATAAAACTCCTGCATGTTGCCCTTTTGCTTATAATATCAAAAATATTATCGTTCATATTTTCTCCTCCTCTCCTATGGGCAAGTAAAATTAAAGCCTGTATGCCGAATAAAGCAACAGGCTCTCTATATTATATAATCCACTTAATGCCGCTAATATTTAAGTTATAGTTCAGCGAATTTGTAAAGCCAAGCTGAATTATTGTTTCCAAAAATTTTACACCCGTTGCCAAAGGTTCGATTACAGCCATATTACAGCCTTGTGCTTTAAGCTTTTCTCTTAGTTCATCCGCTATATAATACATACCAGTGCATCCAAAGCTTGCAGCTTGAATTCTATATTCCTTTTCATATCTCAAACAAATATCAATCAGCTTTTTTATAAGAATATCCCTATTTCCAAGCTCAAGCACCCCAAGCTCCACAGGTTCAATTGCAACTATTTTATCCTTTAGTCCTGCATGAGCAGCCTTTCTTTCTTCGCTTAAAATCCCATTTCTATCCGTTGTTATTATGCCGATTCTCTCCCCTAAAGATGCAGCTGTTAAAACAGATGGCAAGTATCCCCCATAAACAGGTATTTTAACCAATTCACGAATAGCAAGCACTCCAGGATCATCGAAGCAGTTTACAAATATTCCATCATATCCTTCTTGTTCAGCTTTGACAGCTTTTTTTATTATTTCTGTCGCATTAAAAATCCCGTGGGTTTCAGATTCAATTGATGGAAATCCATATTCTACATTAGAATAGTCTATTTGGGTTGTACCGCTTATATGTCTTTTCAAATATGCCTTTTGCAGCTCTTTCTTTTCATCCGAGATTCCAGTCACGGCAGTTATCAATTTTATCTTCAAATTTGTCACCTCTTATATTTTTTACACAAAAGGCTTCCAATCAATGTCATATCCGAAGCTCTTAGGTCCAAAAACTTCAAGACCTCTTTCTGTAGTCCATTCTTTTGGAGCCGGAAGTACTATTACTGAAACATTTTTCCCTTTTTCCCCATAAGGATTCAATAAGGGTTCTTTATTGTCATCATCAAATATGCATACTAAATCAGGAACTGTAGCAAAATATTCGCCATTTCTCCATGTAATAATGTTTTCATTTTTATACCATACCTTAAAGGTATCCCCGGAATAATCCTCCTTGCCCTCTACCATAAGCTCCCCAACAGTAAATCCTTTCACAGTGTCCCAAGCATTAGATTTTACTATACCTCTAAATACTACAGTACCATTGCCTGCATCTGCAACTTTTGATGCTATGTCTTTTCCGTTTTCCTTTGCAGTTCTAAAAGCCTTTCCTATTTCTAAAGCATGGGATATTGCACCTTTTATAACCGTATTCCTAAGTACTTTTACTGTTTCCACATGGTCTACAACGGCAATATTATTTTGGCTTACTACAGCCATAGCTCTTACCAAGGCTTCAGCCCTATAATCGTTTATTACTTTTGTAATAATCGCAGATTCTCCAAATTTATTTACTACGGAAATGGGATATATGCTTATTTCATTTAAAAAATATGTGGAATGCTGCAATTCAGGCACCGATCTTCCTGCCGGATCAGCATCAATTATATATTTATCTGCCATAGCCCCGCAGTATAATGCGGTAGCCGTATTCCCTCCGCCAAGTTCAGTAGAAATTACTGCTTTTATTTCTCTTCCCAAATATTTTTCCATTTCTCTTAAAGCAACAACCTGCGGTACTTCATCAAGAAGAGGCAACCCTTCGTATTTCTTTCTTTCTTCATCAGTTAAAGGTGAAATTGCTCCACAAGAATACGGTGTTGCAACAAGGTCTTCGTCTTCTAGTTCGTTAAAATCAACTAGTACAAATTCCTTATTTTGCTTCAATGCAGCATCTATTTTTTTTATTCCTTCAATTAGGCTTCCACCGCCGCCTGTACCTAGTATAGCGCAGCCTATTAATATATCAACCAAATCTTGTCTATCTAATTTCCTCATTTTTGTCCTCCTTATGTCATCGAATTAAACTTTTTATCATATTGGGTATAAATACCCTGGGTACAATAACATTTTTACCCGACGCTTTCTTAACAATTCTTCCCATTTTTTCAGTAAAACCCATACAATCTGTTAGAATTAACTCCACATCTTCTTCTTTGAATTTCTGTGCAACTGCTCTTAAATTCTCTATATCTTTATAGGGAGAGGCAGCTTTAATTACCGGATTAAAATCGCCATATTGACTCATAGAATCACATATTTGCTCTTCTTCAGGAACTATTATTCCCACCTTAGTTATGCCAAGACCACTAAGTATGCCGTAAATAATATTTTCAGGTATAACAATAAACCCTTTTGTTTTAACTCTTTCAAAATGCCCCGTGCAGAAGATAAGGAAATTTCTTACTCCGGAGTTTTCTAACTTCTCTATCTTCAGATTTACAAGATCCATAGCCTTATCTGCTGAAATCATAATATTCTTATTACCTTGCATTTTAGACACAATAAGAGATTCATCTTCTTTAGGCCATAAATTTTCCCTTATATATTCGTAGGTATACCCATCAACAATTCCACTTACATGTACTTTAATCCCATCTCCAAAAATTCTTATGACATCGCTTATTTTTTCAGCATCTCCCGAACCCATCATTATGATGCCAACTTCCTTCAACTTAAAACCCCCTTATTAGTTATGCTGTACCCCTAGATTTGAATAAAGCAAGCATGAAACATAATGGTTATCTGTCAAATAGGTAATACCAGGCTCAATATTTTTACATTCTTCCAGGCGGCATAAGCATCTTGTATGGAATCTGCACCCCGTAGGCGGATTAATAGGACTCGGGATATTCCCCTCCAATGTTGTCAAATGTTCAATGCCAACCTTTTTTATATCTGGGATTGAATTAAATAATGCTCTTGTATAAGGATGCTTAGGTTCTTTAAATACTTTTTCTGCAGGGCCGAATTCAACAACTTTACCAAGATACATTACCATTATTCTGCTTGCCATTCTATTTACAACCCCAAGGTCATGTGAAATGAGTATATTAGTAAGCTCAAATTTATTTTTCAATTGCTGAAGCAACTCCAATATCTGTGCCTGAGAAAAAACATCTATGGAAGAAGTGGGCTCATCCAAAACAACAAGCTTAGGTCTGGATGCCAAAGACCTTGCTATTGCTATCCTTTGTCTTTCACCTCCGCTGAACTCATGAGGATATTTAAATGCGGAGTTTTCATCCAATCCAACCATTTTAAGCAACTCACCGACTCTTTTCAGTTTTTCTATGCTGTTCAATTTTTCATGGACATCAATCGGCTCAGAAATTATTTCTTTAACAAGCAATCTTGGATTCAGCGACCAATAAGGGTCTTGAAATACTATTTGGATGTCTTTTCTTATCTTTCTTACATTTTCCTTGCTCTCTTTATATATATTTTTACCTTCAAAATATACATCGCCTTCTGTAGGATCAAAAAGTCTTAATATGGTGTTTACTAACGTTGATTTACCGCAGCCTGACTCGCCGACTATACCTAAGACTTCCCCCTTTTTTATATCAAAGCTCACACCGTCTACTGCTTTCAACGTGAGACCCCTTTGCTTTTTTAAGGGATCATTTATATCGAAATATTTCTTTAAGTTTTCAACTTTTAATATTATCTCTTCCTTGTTTTCTTCTTTCTTTACATCTTTTTTAACATCCGCAGCTTCTACCAGCAGCTTTGTATACTCTTGTTCTGGATTATTTATTAAACCTCCCGTGTCTCCCTGCTCAATTATTTTCCCGCCGCACAATATTCCAACTCTGTCACAAAAAGCAGATACAAGGCTCAAATTGTTTGCAATAAAGAGAACTGTCATATTGTATTTTTTCTGCAATTCTTTAAGAAGCTTAAGTATGCTTGCCTGAATAGTCACATCAAGATTTCGCGTAGGCTCGTCCGCTATTAAAAGCTCTGCACCGCATGACAATGCCAAGGCAATAATTACACGCTGTCTCTGCCCTCCGCTCAATTCATGAGGATATTTAGTCAGTACATTCTCAGGATCTGCTAATTTTACTGTTTCAAGGGTCTTTATAGCTTCTTTTATAGCGGCTTTTGCATCCATTTTTTTACTTTTCCTTATGACTTCCACCATCTGCTCGCCAACTGTAAATACCGGATTTAGTGTTGACATGGGATCCTGGAAAATCATAGCTATCTTTTTGCCTCTGACTTCATTTTGCAGGTAACTGACGCTCTTTTTTAATAGATCTACACCGTCTAAAATTATTTCCCCGCTTTCTATTTCACCGGGAGGACACTGCAAAAGCTTTAATATAGTCAGAGCAAGAACCGTTTTCCCTTGACCGCTTTCTCCTACAATTCCATAGGTAGTGCCTTTTTCTATGCTTATATCATCAATATCAAGCACACGTTTTTTTCCATCAAATGCATTATGGTTTACTTTAAGATTTTTAATTTCAAAAAAAGCCATTTCAGTCCCTCCTTTCTATTTCTTCCTTGTCTTAGGATCCAGTATCTCACGCACCCCATCGCCAAGCAAGTTAAAAGCCAATACCGTAACAAATATGGCTAAACCGGGGAATATGCTATACCACCATACATCTGGAAAATATTTTCGGCTTATGCTGATCATCAATCCCCATTCCGGCGTCGGCGGCTGTGCACCAAGCCCTAAAAAACTCAAGGAAGCAATAGTAAGAATAACGCCCCCCATATCCATAGAAGCTTGTACTATTACAGGAGATATTGTGTTGGGTATAATATGCTTGAGTATAATCTTATATTCAGGTGTCCCGATAGTCTCTGCTGCTTGAATAAATTTTCTCTCCTTAAGCGAAATAGCTTGTCCTCTTACAAGTCTTGTATACCATGGCCACCAGGATACCGCTATTGCCAAAATAGCATTGTTCAAGCTTGGCCCCAGCAATGATACAAGCACTATCGCCAAAAGAAGAGGAGGAAAGCTTAGAAATATATCGGTAATCCTCATTATCAATTCATCAATTGCTCCTCCGACAAATCCTGCTATTGCACCAAGGGGTACTCCAATTATGACTGCAAGGCCTACAGCAAGAATGCCTGTAGTTATAGACACTCTAGTTCCATAAAGGACTCGGCTGAATATATCTCTTCCAAGTTCATCTGTTCCAAAAAAATGCTCTCCGGATGGCGGCATAAATTTATTTGCAATATTAGCTTCATTTGATATATGTTCCGGATAGGGTATTATATAGGGTGAGAATATAGCAATCAGAACAATAGCTAAGATTACATATAATGCTATGGATGTAAGAGTATTTCTCCTTAATAGGTATATGGATTCTCTGAATTCTTTAATTTTCGGTTTGATTATCTCTTTCATTACACTGTAATTCATATGCTCACCTCTTTATAACCTTACTCTCGGATCTAATGCTATGATTAAATCTGCTATAAGGTTAAGTATTACGTAACATGTAGCAGAGAATATTGTTACTCCTATTATTGCAGGATAATCCAGAGTGGTTACGGATGTGGCAACATAATTTCCAAGTCCTGGCCAGCTAAAAATAGTCTCAACTAAAAATGTATTCACCAGAGTATATCCCAGTGACAATGTAAGAACAGTTGCCGTAGGTCCTAAAGTATTTTTAAGCGCATATTTCCATAATACTTTAGTTTCTGAAACTCCGTAGGATCTTATTGAGGTTATATAGTCTTCATTTAATACTTCAAGCAACGCAGATCTGGTCATTCTGGCAACAAGGCCTATAGGATATAAAGCTATAGTGATCCCCGGCAATATTATATGAACAAGAGCATCTTTAAATATCATAAAATTGCCGGTAATAAGGCTGTCAAATAAAAGCATTCCGGTAATATCAGGAACAGTATAAAATATTGTTGTTTCTACACTCAATCTTCCTCCCAAAGGAAGCAATTCTAGGTTCTTATAAAAAACGAGCTGAAAAAACAAAGCCACCCAGAATGCAGGCAGCGATACAGCGCCTATTGAAAAAAATCTGCTTACATGATCAAGCATTCTATCCTTTTTCTTAGCAGAATATATTCCCAAAGGAATACCGATGACCACCGCGAGTAAAAACCCGAACAAGACAATCTCCATTGTCGCCGGTATATATTCACCCAGTTCTTGAGTAATAGGCTGCTTAGTTCTTAAAGATCTTCCAAGATTCCCTTTTAGCAAATCTTTTATATAATTTGCATACTGCACCGGCATTGGTTTATCTAATCCAAGCTCCTTTTCCGCCAAAGCAATCTGCTCGGGGGTGGCCTTAGGGCCAACCCACTTCGCAGCTGGATCAGAGGGAATTACTCTTGCAGTTATGAAAGTAATTGTAATTACTCCCAAAAGCACAATAAGGCCGGTGAATATTCTTTTAAAAATATATTTTTTCATCGTAATTTCCCCTTAAAAGTAAATGCCATTTATTTATACAAATCAAAGTAGCGAACTACAGTAGGATATGCAGGATTTGTGCTAAATCCTTTGAGATCCTTGCTGATTGCATATGAGGCTGATTTATCATACATATGAATGAAATATGCTTGATCAACAACCTCTTTTTGCATCTCAACCATTATCTTCTCTGCTTTATCCCTATCAGTAACTGTAAGCATTGAAGCTTCCTGAATTTTTGCATCAAGGTTAGGATTTTTGATGTATGACAGGTTAAAGAATATTTTATCCTCGGAACGTACCAAACCTTCAAACCAGCTTATTGGGCTTGGATAATCCGGCCACCAAATGAATAAGAATATATCTTGTCTATCCTTGGGATTAAGATTTTTCCCTTTTTCCCACTGCGTATCCCATGCCATCTCTCTTATTTCAAGGTTGATTCCAAGCTTTTTAAGGTTTATCTGATAAAGTTGTGCAAAGTTTCTGTATTCATCATAGCCAGAGCTTATAGTCATTTCCAGAGTTAAACCATCTGTTTTAACTCCTGATTTATCTAGATATTCCTTAGCTTTATCCAAGTCACATTTATATTGCATCAAATCTTCACTATGTCCCCACAACCCTGAGGGAATAAGTCCATATGATTGTACACCTTGCCCTTCGAGTACCTTGCTGACTGTTTCTTCATAAGGGAATGCATAGCTTAATGCCCTTCTAAAATCAACATTATCCAACGGGTATTTTTCCGTATTTAGACAGCCAACTACCGTATCATATAAAGGCCTTTGAACAATCTGAACTTTATCAGATTTTTTCATTGCTTCTATATCAGTTGTGGAAAAGTTAACTGAAATTTGTGCTTCTCCTTTTTCCAGCAGTTGTCTTCTTGCACTGCTTTCCGGAACCTTTTTAATGACAACATTGGCAAACTGGTTGTCTTTCCACTCTTTCCAATAATCATCAAATTTTTCCAGCACAATTTCTTCTCCTGCAACAGCTTTCTTAATTTTATAAGGGCCTGTCCCTGCACAATTCCCTTGGTTAAACCAGTCGCTATCTTTCTCTACAGCATTAGGTGATATAATAAATGCGGCATAAGCTGCAGACGCTATCAAGTCTATAGGAGCAGGATACTTCAAATTGAACTTGACTTCGTCATTACCGATAAACTCTATATTATCAACACTATCCCAAATAAATGATGCGCCAAGACCTAATTTTATAGTTCTATCTATAGATTTTTTTACTGCTTCCGCATTTAAATCTGCACCATCATGAAATTTTACTCCTTGCTTAATCTTAAAGGCCCATGATTTTCCATCTTCACTTGTAGACCAGCTTTCTGCAAGCATAGGTTCAATTTTACCTGTTTCATAATTGTAGTAGGTTAATGTCTCATAGGTATTGTGCAATACCATTACACCGTTTGAGTTTTCTACACTTGGGTCTAAGTTAATATAGGGTGTATTTCCATTAGCTTGAAATAGTAGATTCTTTGTTTCTTTTCCTTCGCCTACACCCTGGTTTTGCGCTTTTCCTGAACAACCAGTCATCAATGAAGCTATCATAGTAATAACCAATAATAAGCTGATTAGTTTTTTGTTTTTCATTTTTCCTCCTCCTTTTATTCTTTATATTTAATTAAAACCGGAAACCGGTCTTAACTTGCTTTGTTATCTTATTTTCTTGAGCACTTCACAAAGAAGATTATAAGTTTTTTCTATAGAAGAAATAACGACATGTTCATTAGGAGTGTGTATATCATAAAGCTGAGGTCCAAAAGAAACTGCATCCAAATTACTTATCTTTTCCATTAAATATCCGCATTCAAGACCGGCGTGGATTGCTTCTGCATAAGCTTTTTCCCCTGTGACTTCCTCATAAGCTTTCATACAAAGCTCTCTGATATATGAATTTTGAGAATACTCCCATCCTGGATATGATGATCCTTCCTCATACTCAAAGCCTAAAATATCAGCTATCATTCTTATTCTTTCTGCCAGATCATCATAAATATTTGACTTTATAGAGCTTCGTATAGAGAATCTAATAACTGCTCTATCCGTTTCTGTATCTATCACTGCCATATTGCTTGATGAAATTACAAGATTGATTTTATGGTTTTTAGTGTTAACTCCATTAGGCAGCATATTAATTGCCTTTATTATTTTACACTTCGTATCTTCATTAAAAGCTTCATTTATGTTGCAACACTTCTCCAGCTTTATTACTGCATCCGGATCTGAAAACAAAAATTCTTTCTTCAGAATCTCATTCCACTTGTCTATCTTTTCCTTTAAAATATCCTCATTTTTAGAGGCTATAACTGCTTCAGCTTCCGATGGTATAACATTTTCTTTAGTTCCACCTTTTATGGAACATAGAGAAATATAGTCTTTTATATCAAGCAACAATCTTCCAAGAATCTTATTTGCATTGCCTCGTCCCTTGTCGATATCATCTCCTGAATGTCCTCCTTTAAGCCCGCAAACAATTATTCTATAACTCTGTTTATCATAGATTTTTTCCTTCCTTAAAGGTAAATGCAACGCTATCCTTAGTGCCCCTGCACACCCCGCAGTAAATACTCCTTCACCTTCACTGTCCAAATTTATGAGGATACTGCTTTTGAATTTATTTCCGTCTAGCGCTTGTACACCTTTCATGCCTTTTTCTTCTCCCGTTGTAAAAAGCACCTCAAGCGGAGGATGTTCTAATTCATCATCTTTTAGAACAGCTAAACACATAGCCATGCCTATACCGTTATCTGCGCCAAGTGTAGTGCCGTCTGCATATATAAAGTCATCTACTATATTAAGCTTTATGGGATCTTTTTGAAAATCATGCACTACCCCCGGACTTTTTTCACAAACCATATCCATATGCCCTTGTAACAAAACTACGGGTGCATTTTCATAACCTTCTGAAGCAGGCTTCTTAATCAAGACATTATAACTTTCATCCTGAAATACTTGCCAGCCTTCTGTTTTTGCCATATTTACAAGATAATTTGAAATACCTGCTTCGTTGCCCGACTCCCTAGGGATCTTTGAAATTTCTTTAAAATAATTTAAAACCTTACTGTATTTTAATACATCATCCATTTTTGCAGCTTCACTTCCCAATCATTGTTATATATAGGATTATGCATCTATTAGAATAATATTATCATAAATAATAATAAATAATAATAGCTGATTTTTGTATATTTAATAATATAAAAGCGCTGTTTTTGTAATAATTACAAAGCAATTATATTTTGTGTCTGCTCTTTTGCATTTTTCTTAATTTTTATAACTATAAATAGCTATAAAAACTTTTTTGAAGTCAACGCAAATAAAGACTGCTGACATTTATTCATGTCAACAGTCCGAATCCCCCTGCCCTTATAAAAGCTGACTAGCGTTGCAGAGCGTATATATTTTCTTCGCAAATGATCTTTCTTCCCTTATCAGTCAATACAGTTCCGTGCCTGCCTCTTTTTTTAACTATCAATCCATTTTGTTCAAGCTTATCGAGTCTGCCGCGCATTTGATATTTTGTCATCTCATATCTTGTACTTTCCGTTTCATGACTTAATATTTCCCTTCCCGCAATTCTACCCTCTCTGTTTAGCTCTTCAATTTTCTTTAGAATAAACAGTTCCTCTTCACTTATATAAATATTTGGCTTCTTCTGCTCAACTTCATGATAAAAATTATGCGTTCCATAGAAAAAACCTCTGTCCGGAATATCCTTTAGTGTCAGCATACTGCCGTCTTTAACCGCCAGCATATATACAATAATATTTTTCAATTCCCGTACATTACCAAACCAATTATATTTCAGCAATTCGTCAAGTACATCACGCGCTATTATTATATCTTCAGAGGTTGCTTCTTTAATAAAATGGTTAATGAGCTCATATATGTCCCTTTTTCTTTCTCTTAGAGGTGGTATGTGTATATATCCCATCTTCAATCTAAAATATAAATCCTCTCTGAATCTTTTCTCCCTTACCATTTGAGCCAGGTCCTTATTTGTTGCTGCTATTATTCGGACATCAACAGACCTTATCTCAGAACCGCTTATCCTCATAACTTCCTTTTCCTGCAAAACTCTCAGCAGCCTTGCCTGCACCTTAAGAGAAATATCGCCGATTTCATCTAAAAATATGGTTCCCCCGTCTGCCAGCTCAAATATTCCTGCTTTTCCTCCCTTTTTAGCCCCTGTAAAGGCTCCTTCTTCATAACCGAATAATTCACTTTCTATTAGCTCATCAGGAAGGGCACTGAAATTGACTGCTAAAAAGGGTCCTTTTTTTCTCTTAGATTCATTATGTATAGAGCTTGCAAAGAGCTCTTTCCCGGTACCGCTTTCGCCTTCAAGCAATATGGTTATATCACTATCAGCCAACTTGCATGATATCTTCTTGGCTTTTATTATGCTTTCACTGTTCCCTACAATATCTTCAAAAGTGTACTTGGCATAAAATCCTTTGTTGACTAGTTCTCTCCTTAATCTATCATTTGCTTCCATAGTCTCTTTAACATTTTTAAAAACAGCTATTATTAAGTTATCCTGATTGAGAGAAAATTTGCTTACCAATACTTCTATCCCGTCTATATTAAAAACCCTTTCCCCAAAAGCAGCTTCCATAGTTAAAAATTCTACAAGGCCGTTGTTATGGATAATTTTTTTCAAGCTTTTGGCTTTTATATTGACATTGCTTATGTTCAATATCCTCTTTAGATTTTCATTTAAAACACTTATTACCCCATGTGAATCATAAACCAACAATCCGTCGTTTAATCCATCAAGCACCAAGTTCAGATGTTTGTTGAGCTGTGAAATATCATTTGTGGATATTGCCAATCTTTTTGCTATGTTTATTATCTTTCTCAGATATTTTTCAGAAAATATACCTGCCTTTTCATCTAATAAGTCCAATTTATTCAATATCTCAGCTATGGTTTGAAAATCCATAATTCTAGCTTTAATATCAATTATTTTTTTGACAAAGGATGGCACTTTGTCAATCTCTCCAGGCGTGATGGCTATATCAGCTTTTTTAATTTTCCCCTTTATCCCAGGATAATAAGGTATATAGTTTAAATAGTTTATTCCAATCTTCTTCAACATTTTAATAGTAGAGTATGTGGGCTCTTCGGAATCATTTACCATAAGAACGTCCGTATTGGGTGGAAGAAGCACTATCTCATCGATATAATCATAGTTTATAGTACGTTTGGCCACTACTCTCTCACAGCTTGTATCCAGTAAATCCAGAGCTAGTAAATCTTGTTCAACAGATTCACTTGATAAAATGATCAAATCATCACTTATAACATGATTTATACCTCCATCCTCTGCATAGCTGGATATTAGTATATCATCAGTCAAATACTCCCTCAGCTGACTTAGAAGGGTAGCCCTTGTATGCTCTGAACCGGTTACGAGAGTAATGCTCTTCTTCATATCTTCATCACCTTATCATCAAATTTATACCGTATATTTCTATATAAAAACTATAAATCCTTTCAAATCTATTATTTTTATTGGCATTTGGCTTATAATGGCCGCCATTTAATTAAACCATTATAAACCAAATACATTAATAATCATAGTAAAAACCATGGCATGATATTTGCTCATGATATAGTGATAGATGAAAAAGAAAAGGAGGAAGGATTATGTCAACAAAGCCGGAAACAGACGCAAAACTTCAAAAGGCATGGAATATGCCGGATACTTACGTCATCATTTTTTGGGTAGTAGTTTTAGCTGCAATACTGACTTATATAGTTCCCTTAGGAAGATTTGAAATATTCTATAATGCTTATGATGCAAGCGGAAAAAAGATTGCGGCTATATCGGAGGGAGAAAAAACCGATTTCAATATTAATGGTAAAAGCTATACATTAGATGCATCAGGTGATAATACTCTCATATTGGAAGCAGGCAAAGAAGAACCCTTAGGCTCCATAAGAAAAAACAGAGCTAAATCCTTTGAGCTAAAAAATGAAAATGGTGAATTGAGCTTCAAGGTGCTGCAGGAATATGGCAAATATATCGGTACTGGTGAGAAAAAAGGAATCAAGCTTTTTGCTCCCTTTGGAGATATGGGCTTCTTGAATTTTGCTTTTGAGGGCCTTGTAAAAGGTGACAAATGGGGAACTTCCGTAGGCATAATAGCATTTATATTGGTGGTTGGCGGTGCCTTCGGCATAGTGCTTAAGACAGGTGCTGTGGAAGCAGGAATATTGAATATGATAAGTAAGACTAAAGGAACCGAAGCCTTGCTTATTCCCGTGCTTTTTGCACTCTTTGCACTTGGAGGGGCAGTATTCGGCATGGGCGAAGAAGCAATTCCCTTTACCATAATCATTGTACCTATTGTTATCGCCATGGGATATGATGCCATTGTAGGTATAATGATAACCTATGGTGCAACTCAGATAGGCTTTGCGACTTCTTGGATGAATCCCTTCAGCGTTTCCATAGCTCAGAGCATATCCGGACTTCCTATACAATCAGGCGCAGGATTCAGAATTGTAATGTATATTGTCTTTAATATTCTATGCATTGTTTTTATATGGTTTTATGCAAAAAAAATCAAAAAAGATCCTGCGATATCCGTTTCCTACGAATCCGACATTTATTTCAGAGAGGATTTCAAAGCAAACGGCTCATCAAATGTAGAATTCCAGCTTGGCCATGTATTGATACTGATCTATCTGGTACTCTCCATGGTTTGGATAATCTGGGGTGTAAAAGTACATGAATATTACTTGCCTGAAATTGCTACCATATTCTTTACTCTAGGCTTAGCTTCGGGTATCACCGCAGTGATATTCAATCTTAATAATATGACGGTCAATGATATAGCAGTATCTTTCAGAGAAGGTGCAAAGGATTTGGTTGGTGCAGCTATAGTAGTTGCCCTTGCACAAGGCATAGTATTGATATTAGGAGATACCAATCCAGGAAGCAATACGGTTCTAAATACAATACTTAGCGGTATGGCCAGAGCTTTAAGGGGACTGCCCATAGTTTTATCAGCGTGGTTCATGTATGTATTTCAATCTATCTTTAACTTCTTCGTAGTTTCGGGCTCCGGCCAGGCTGCCATAACCATGCCTTTGATGGCTCCTTTAGCCCAATTGATAGGCCTCAGCAAGCAGGTAGCAGTCCTTGCATTCCAATTGGGCGATGGCTTGACCAATCTTATTGTCCCAACTTCTGCTTGCTTGATGGGAGTATTAGGTGTTGCAAAACTTGACTGGATCAAATGGGCCAAATTTCAGATCAAATTCCAGGGAATCCTCTTTCTCACAGGCAGCATATTTGTTATATTAGGTGTATTGATAGGTTTCTAAAACTTACTAATTAATTTTGCTTTAGAGGTGAAGATTTTGATTAAAATAATTAAAAATGCTAAGGTATATACTCCAAATTATATTGGAATAAATGACGTTGCTTTAGTTGGAGATAAAATTAGTTCTATAGGAAATGACTTAACTATACCAGAAAACAATACTGTAAATATAAAGGTCATTGACGGAGAAGGAAAAATACTGGTGCCTGGATTTATTGATTCTCATGTCCATATATTGGGTGGAGGGGGAGAAGGCGGCTTCAAAACCAGGACTCCCGAAATAAAACTGACGGATATAACCACAGGTGGAGTGACAACGGTCATCGGATGCTTAGGTACAGACGGCATAACGAGGAATATGCTCTCCCTTCTGGCAAAGGCGAGAAGTCTGGAGGAGGAAGGCATAACTGCTTTTATATATTCCGGTTCCTATCGGGTGCCTGTAGTTACTATCACAGGTGATATCGCAAAGGACATTATGGCAATAGATAAGGTCATTGGCGCCGGCGAAATTGCCATTTCCGACCATCGCTCCTCTCAACCGACTGTAGATGAGATTAAAAAGCTTGCAGCAGATGCCAGGGTTTCAGGAATATTAGCTGGAAAAGCAGGAATAATAAACATTCATGTGGGTGATGGAAAAGGAATGATAAGTATTCTGAAAGATATTGTTGAGAGTACAGAAATACCTTATTCCCAATTCCTTCCAACCCATATGAATAGAAATTGCCGCCTGTTTGAAGAAGCGATTAAATACGCTAAATCAGGGGGCAATGTTGATTTTACAACCAGCTCGGATCCTTTATTTTGGGAAGGCGGAGAAATCAAAGCAAGCGAGGGCTTGAAGAAATGCTTTGAATCCGGTGTCCCCGAAGAAAGAATCACTTTATCCTCAGATGGTCAGGGAAGCCTTCCCATGTTTAATGAGAAAAAAGAATATATAGGACTTGGAGTCGGCAAGGTAACCTCCTTATACAGCGAAGTAAGAGACGCCGTAATGTTGGAAAACGTGCCGCTTGACAAGGCTTTGAAAACCATTACATCTAATCCGGCTTCAATTTTAAAGCTGAAAGGCAAGGGAAAAATACAAGCAGGCTATGATGCCGATTTAGTTTTGCTGGATGAGGGTAATTTGACTATTGATACGGTAATAGCAAAAGGCCAAATAATGATATCCGCCAAAGAAATCAAAGTATATGGAACTTTTGAAAAATAGATTAGCCGATAAATAAATGGTATGGCTTTTAGCCATACCATTTATTTAGGGTTGGAAGCTTACTTGTGTAATTTATGATCTTTTTAAAAGCATGTCTATTTTGGCTTGATCGAAGCCTATTACTATGTTTCCATCAATATCTATTACAGGCACTCCGCTTTGTCCTGATTTTCTGATCATTTCCATAGCACCCGATCTGTCGGCTGCCACATTGATGTCTTTGAATCTTACCTCTTTGAATTCTAAATAATCCTTAACTTTATGGCACCATGGACATGTGGGAGTTGAGTATACTGTAACGCTCATGAAATCACCTCCTCAAAATCTATCAATGCACCCGCAGGACATACCTTCACAGAAGGACAGGGATGATTTTGCGGGCACCTTGCTTCATTAATAGTAATAGTCATAGGAATATATACATTTTTGTCATTATACGTATACCCCCTACAGGTATATCATAGCACGGTTTATATCTCAAATCAATACCCCATGATATTATTTTATGAATTCTATATAAACCTTATTTCTTTTAGGCTGTCAATCATATTTTATTTAGTTATTTACCTAATCAAATGCCTGCGATATAATCCAATTAGGTAAACACCAAATTAGATTCCGGAGGTATCCTAAATGGATAGGACATCAGTATTAAAAGCCATTGCCGATGAAACGCGAATGAAGATTCTGACGCTGCTCTTGGAACATAATTGTTGCGTACGGGCATTGGCAAGGAACCTTGAGTTATCGGAAGCCACTATATCACAGCACTTGAAAATATTACGGGAAGCAGGATTGATTTCTGGCGAAAAGCACGGCTATTTTATGCACTATGATGTGAAACGCTCGGTATTGCGTGAGTTGGCCGAAGAGATTATAGCGTTGGCGTCTATAGAGCGCGAAACCTGCACTCCGGAAAAAGGCAGGTGCCTTTCATCTGAACAAGAAAAATGCCATGTCAAAGGTGAATGCATTGATGGCACCGAAAATCTTTGCCATGGCTCTATTCCTGATGATAAGGAGGACATGCATCATGGACATTGTAAATGTCACAAACCTTAAAAAGACTTATGGAGATTTTGCAGCAGTAAATGGAGTGGATTTTTCTATAGGCCAAGGCGAGATATTCGGATTTTTAGGCCCGAACGGTGCGGGCAAAACGTCAACCATCAATATGATGATCGGTCTGGCGAAGCCGACTGAGGGCACCATAATTATAAAAGGAATCGATGTAAGAAAGCAGGTGAAAAAAGCACAATCCATCATGGGAATTGTGCCGGATGAAAGCAATCTGTATGATGAACTGGACGGCTTTGAAAATCTTTGTTTTTGTGCTTCCCTATATGGTATGAGAAAAGAAGAGCGGGAGTCTAAAGCAAAACAACTTTTAGATGAGTTTCGTTTAACCGAAGCGGGCAAGCGCCCTTTTAAAGCATACTCAAAAGGTATGCGACGCAAGCTGGTCATTGCAGCAGGCATCATTCATTCGCCTCAAATCTTATTTCTTGATGAGCCGACAACTGGCATTGATATTGAAAGCGCACGACAAATACGTGAGTTGATCGTTGAATTGAAGAATCAAGGTACTACGGTTTTTATCACCACGCACTATATAGAAGACGCGGAGCGTATTTGTGACCGCATCGCATTTATAGTATCAGGCAAGATAATAGCTATAGGCAGCATACCCGAATTGATGGAAAGCATATCCCACGGTTATATGATACGGCTTTCGGCAGAAGAAAGCATCATGAAATATGCAGTTGATTTGCAAGCTCGTTTTGAAGGTTGCAACATCAAGGCAAGTCAAAATAATTCGCTCGTGTTGGCATCGCAAAATAGGATACCCTTGCTCCCCGTGATACAATATTTTGATGAAAAGGGAGTTTCAATTTACGAAGCAAGGCAATTGAGCCCTACGCTGGAAGATGTATTTGTAAAAGTCACTGGGATTGAGGCAGAGAAGTTGGAAAAGGAGAAGGAAAAAGGAGTTGCTGGCAAATGAAAAGCTGGATTGCATTTTGGAGCATCTTAAAAAAGGACATTCAAAATTACTATCTGAAACCGCCTAATATAAGCTGGGGCATTATTTTCCCTTTATCGTGGACCCTTATGCAATTTATCCGCTCAGGCAGCTTGAATATCATAGAGTTTTTGCCTGGCTTAATGTCCATGAGCATACTGTTCGGAACCACATCCATGCTTGCCGTGACCATCACCTTTGAACGCAAAGGACGCTCTTTCGAACGCCTTTTGTTGGCTCCCATCAGTCTGAATACGATGGTGCTGGCGAAAATTACAGGGGCTGTGCTTTTCGGAATTTTAAATGCTTTTATTCCCGCCGCGGTCGCAGCTTTTTTTGCTGATCTCACCGGAGTAAACTGGGGCGTCGTTCTTCTGGCTGTATGTTTAATCTCCATAACTTCAACGCTGCTCGGCTTGCTAATTGCAGTTTCTGCAAAAGAGGTATTCGAGGCACAGACCTTTTCAAACTTTTTCCGTTTTCCAATGCTTTTTCTTTGCGGTTTATTTATTCCAATTCATGAGTTGCCTGCATTTTTCAGGCTTCTTTCATACTGCTTGCCGCTCACCTATGGTACAGATATTCTAAACGGTGCAATCGCTCAAACAAATACCATGCCATCATTGTTATGTATTCCTGTTCTTTTAGCCTTTGCAGTATTCCTATTTGTAATTTGCCGGTACAATATTAACCGCAAATGGATTTTATAAAAAATATACGATATTTGCAAATCCAATTTATATGGGCTAAATTATTCTCTTGGTTTTTCATTAAAATTAACTTCTTTTTGTTGCTATAGCGACTTAAACAACTCCATTACTTCTAAAGTCCTCTCTCATATTGATATGGCCACGGAATTTCCTCTCTCAGCTCCTTGGCTGAGTTGAGCGGAAAATATGGATTTCTCAGCAGCTCCCGACCCATGAAGACCATATCCGCCCTTTCATTTTGCACTATCTCCTCTGCCATTGCAGCTTCAGTTATCAATCCGCCCGCTATAACACATAATCCGGTTATTCTCTTTATGGTTTCTGCGAATTTTATCTGATATCCCGGATAAACCTTCATCTTCACAGGCACCACTGCTCCGGAGCTTACATGAACAATATCAACGCCTTCCGACTTAACCATGTTAATTATTCCCGCCAGATCAGTGTCGTGATTTCCTCCTTCAGCATAATCCTCCGCAGACACCCTCACAGCCAGAGGCTTTGATGACGGCCATACCGTTCTTACTGCCTGTATGATTTCCTTAAGGAATCTTGCCCTGTTCTCAAGGCTTCCTCCATATTCGTCGGTTCTGCGATTCGATAAAGGTGACAGGAATTGGTTTATCAAATACCC
Organism: Lutispora sp. QWL-02; assembly: GCF_058315355.1. Taxonomy (NCBI): domain Bacteria; kingdom Bacillati; phylum Bacillota; class Clostridia; order Lutisporales; family Lutisporaceae; genus Lutispora; species Lutispora sp. QWL-02. Next base: position 1,734,725 of record NZ_CM177762.1, on the reverse strand, counting down.
ATGGGCTCCATGAATTTCTATCAAATCAAACCATGCTTTATAAGCCCTGGATGCAGCTTCCTTGAACAAATCCACAGTCTCCCTTATATCTTCTTTGGTCATCTCAACAGGCGTCTTGTAGCTTTCATCAAAGGCTATGGAGCTTGGTGCTATGATCACATCCTCATCAGCTCCGCATTTTCTCCCTGCGTGATTTATCTGTATACCAATTTTAGCTCCATGCTTTTTTACTTCCTCCACTATTTTGCTCAAGCCTTCAATCTGGGAATCATTCCAAAGTCCAAGGTCCCTGTCTGATAATCTCCCTCTTGGCTCAACCGCTGTTGCTTCAATGATTACTAATCCTACGCCCCCTATGGACCTGGTGGAATAATGGATAAAATGCCATGAATTTGCCTTGCCCTCGCTATCTGAGCTATACATGCACATTGGGGGCATGACAATTCTGTTTCTCGACTCTAGATCCTTAATCTTTACGCTTGAAAAAAGCTTTGGCATAAGCAACAATCTCCTTTCATTTCTCTATTTTTTACATACCTCATATATGTCATTCCTGAGATGTTTTAACAAGGGCAGCTCTTTTCTAACCTTTTGAACCATATCCAAATCCAGCTCACCATAGAGGATGTATTCTTTTTCATCTGCTTCCTTTATTATAGCTCCCCATGGATTTGCAATACATGAATGTCCGTAAGCATGGTAAGTAAAATCTAAGTTTCTCGAGGAAGATGCTGCAATAAAATATACCTGGTTATCAAGTGCTCTGGTCCTGACTGTTATCTCCCAATGAGCAGGGCCTGTGGTCATGTTAAAGGCGGCAGGTATTACTATTATTTCGGCTCCTGCTTTGCACATAAGCCTTATCAGCTCCGGGAACCGCATATCATAGCATATGGCCACGCCTACTTTGCAATACTCGGTATCAAATACGGTTGCTTCCTGCCCGTACCCTAAAACATCTGATTCCTTGAATCTTACTCCGCCTTCAACATCAATATCAAACAGATGCATCTTCCGATGCTTTCCTATAAGCTTCCCTTCCTTGTCAAATGAATATGAAGTATTATATATGGCATCTCCATCCTTCTCCGGTATTGAGCCTCCAATTATGCATACTCCCAGTTCTTTTGCCAGATGGGACAGCATATCTGAAGTATCTCCCGGATAAGCTTCTGCAAATACAGGAAAATACTTAGTGTCATAAGGGCAGTTGAACATTTCAGGCAAAATCACAATATTGCTGCCACATCCTGCTGCTTCTCTTATCATATTTTCTGCCTTTTGAAGGTTTATATTCTTGTCTAATTCAACCTGCATCTGGCATATGCCTACTTTTACATTTCTCATAGAATACCTCCTTTATGCTGTGCTTGTAATAAAAAAAATTATAGATTGCTAGTACTTTTGAATTTCCAGTAAGTCTTCAATTCTTTCCGTAAAATATTTATATGAATCATAGACACCCTGATTATAAAATTCCGGGGCTAATTTATCTGTAAAGAAATCTAATATCAGAGTCGAAGCCAAATCGCCTAAATCCTCACCCCTCTCTTTCAGAAAGTAGTTCTTGATCAAGGATATCATGTGGTCCCTTTTCTCTTTGCTTAACTCTATTTTCTTACTCATGCTCCCCCTCCTTACATAACATTATACAATATATAAATTTATCAAAGTTTAATGAAGCCCATAGCATATACAAAACATATACGCTATGGGCTTCATTGGCTTTATTAATGCCCGCATCCTCCGTGATGGCTGCAGCAGCTGCTGACTGCAAATTCAGGCAATTGGTTTTTCTTGAAAAGATCAATATTTTCCGATACTGTTCCTTCCTTTACCTTATAGACTTTTACCCCCTGATTGTTCAGCTTTGTCAATGCCCCTGCTCCGATACCTGCTACCAGGATGGCATCTATCTTTTCTCCTCCAAGGGCCTTTAGCGGCTGGCACATCCCATGCTCATGATGCAAGTCTCCATTGTCGATCACCTTCATTTTCTGATCATTCAAATCATATACAAGGAAGAAAGGGGCTGAGCCGAAATGATTATAGGCGACACTTTCCAAGCCTTTATTTTCTTCCACAGGAATACATACCTTCATATTTATTCTCCTTTCAACGTTTATGGTTTTTACAGCATCTTGCTTTTCTTGATGAGCATAATACTTCACAGTCATCGGGAATATTCAAGTCATGATTAAAAGCTATGAATGAATTATCATCCCTCAATTGGTTTATAAATTCTATAATTTGTGATAAAACCTGCTTCTGAACATCATAATGAACAAAATATCCTGATTTTCTGCCTTCTATCAACCCTGCATCCCTAAGAATCTTCAAATGTTGAGAAACGGCTGCTTCGGAAAGATTCAAATGCCTTGCTACTCCTTTGGCACATATCCTCTTTCTTGAAAGAATTATAAGTATTTTTAGCCTGGTTTCATCCCCAAGGGCTTTAAATAACTGTAGAATAAAATCCATTGTTTCTCCTTTTGATTAAGCATTTACTTAATTAAATAATATATCCCTTAAGTGCTTTTGTCAATTCATGCAAATGATAAAATCAGAAAAATTTTTAAAAAATTGACCGCACCGAAAAAAGAGTGCCTTTGACGTAGGTAGAAGCAGCTTTGACCAAGAACGGAAGGCGGCTGAACTGATCCGGACTATCATTCATCAAATATGTCCAGGTAGATGATGGCCCTTTTAGGATTTCATCATCCAGTACAACTCCATTTTCATCCGCTTTAGCTCTGTTGAAAATATCCACTATCTCTGAATCTATCTCCATCAACATATTTTCATAGGTCTCAACAGCAATTCTCTGAAATTCATCCAAAGGATTTCTATTTCCTAAAGAAACTAAATGTATCCCTTCTTGCACATAGGATATATAGTCAAGATAATCAGCCCAGCATTTGTTTATGCAATATAGAGTTATCTGCTTTTCTGCTCTATGCAAAGCTGCTTCCCCTATATCCTCCACAAGTGAAAAGTATCTATCAGCAGCTTTAACAGACAGCAGCTCCAGGCGAACCCCATCATACAATATATCCTGCCGCCTGTTATGTATAATGCGGCGCTGCTGTTCAATTATATAAGAGTATTTCCACAGCTGCCTTCTCATATCCGAATTATAGCCCTCCACTATTCTTTGCCCTTTTTCTATGGCATGCTTTACTGAGGCATGTTCAGCAGAGTCTTTCAGCTTAACAGTATAATCATTTATATCTGTTGCCTTTATGATTCCATACTTTTTTATCAGATCATCCTCAAGGCTGATAAAGAATCTGCTTTCTCCCGGGTCACCCTGACGTCCTGCCCTGCCTCGGAGCTGATCATCAATTCTTCTGCTTTCGTGGCGATTTGTTCCAATCACATATAACCCGCCTAATACAGCGACTTCATCTCTTCGTTCTTCATTAACCCCGCCAAGCTTTATGTCTACACCCCGTCCCGCCATATTGGTAGAGACAGTTACCGCTCCAAGCTCCCCTGCTTTTGCTATTATTTTTGCTTCCATCGAGTCATTCTTTGCATTTAGTATCCGGCATATCACTCCAGCCTTGTTAAGATCATTTGCAAGGCTTTCTGATTCCTCTATGCTTGCCGTACCTATCAAAACAGGCTGCCTTTAATCCCAGAAATTCATAAACAGGTCCCATCCATTGTGCATCCCTGGATGCCAGATAATCATTAAAGGTCAATATATGAACTCCCTTGCTGCATAAGGCATTCAAATAGGCAGGTGCTACAGCCGCCAGGGTTTTGCCTTCTCCGGTCTGCATTTCTACGATCTTGCCTTTATGAAGAGCAATGCCTGCAACGATTTGGACGTCAAAAGGATATAGCCCTAGTATACGGTATGAAGCTTCCCGTACAAGGGCAAAGGCTTCTGCCAGAAGTTTATCTTCCGATTCTCCTCTTTCAGCCTGCTGCTTCAGCTTCCTTGATATACTCTTCAATTCATTGTCGCTTAAAGCATTTATTTTTATATCATTGATCTCGTTCAAAATCTTATAATAAGGCTTTAGATCATATTCAACAGGGTTATACCAATCCTTGACAAAATCATTAAAGTAGCCTAGTTTTTTGAACATTAAAAAATCCCTCCTGTAAATAACAAAATTAATCATATAGGCTATAAAACCGTACGAACTCAATATATGCTTGATTATTTTACAGAAAAGGAATCATCTAATTTTAAGGTATTATAATAGATAAGCATAAGGCTGCTGAAGAAAAAGATTATATCCAAAGAAAGCATGAAATGGTTTGAAGAGTTGAAAAAACGGCAAGCCCTTTCAATGAAAGAGTCCAGTCCTATTTTTATCAAAAAACACTGATATAAAACCTGTATATTTGCGACGAGTAAAAAAACGCATGATAATAAAGCTTCATTCCTGCATAAAGAAGCTATAAAAAATTGCTTGGCTATTAGAGCCAAGCCTGCTGCTATTACCGTCAGGAAGGCAATGGTATATATCATGCGCTTATTTCACCCCTGTTTCCATCAAAATCCTCTGCTGTATTCCTCAAAGCAATCCAGGCAAACCTTTTTTCCATCCATAAATCTTATTTTATGGTCTGATGCTCCTTCTCCGCAATTTTCGCAAATGATTGTCTGAAATATCTTTGCCTTCTGAGGCAAAGAGTAATGAGGCTTTTTATATTCAAATAAATCCTCTGCAGAAGAGTTCAGCAAGTATTCTTGCTTTTCCTTTCTGTCCATGTTTCGAACAAAGGGCTTTAAAACCAATCTTATACTTTTTCCTGTGCTTCTTTCAAAAAAGCTGTATGCGCTTTTCCCTCTGTCTCTGAATATAAGATTCCCCTTGCCGCAGGTGCAGCCTGTTATTACTTGTATTGCATCTACACCGCAGGCATCATTCTCAGTAACGCAAACTATTTCCTCATCCGGTGAAAATCCTATTCCTAATTTGGCTATTGCGGCTTCGGCGGCCTTAAATCCGATAGCTAATCCTGGGCATTCATGACCATGAAACTGCACACATTTATCCCATAATTCTTTATTCACTATAAAACCTCCATGTTATATAAGCTTAGTATATTACTTATTACCAATAATATCAATTTCCATAAAATACTATACCATAAGTATCAATGTGATCCTTTAGTTCTTCATTAACAATAGATCCATAGTGAATCACATCAAAATAATAAGGCAGCGGAAGCATCTCATCCAGTTCAATGCTTAATTTATTTACTACTTCTTCTGTAACCTTAGAACCAAAAATACACAGATCAACATCAGAGCCCCTTTTATAATTTCCCATGGCACGGCTTTCAAAGATCAATACCTTTTCTATTTCTCCCCATTTAGATAGAGCCTTTCTAATTAATTCTAAGCTTTTTTCTGGTATTCCATTTTGCTCAATCTAATCAAGCTCCCTTACATTTTAATAATATAAAATCCAATATCTCATCAATAATCTTTTCCTGATACCCTGCAAAGCCTTTTCCCTTAATCTCTTCAGCCAAAGCTTTTAGATCAGGGTGTTCTATATTGTCCAGCGCCTTTAGCCTTTTCTCATTAAGCTTTACATTTGAAAGAGATTTCTCATAATGTACAATATCCATGCAGCAAAGCTTGATATTATCAAACTTTCTCCACAGCTTATCTGCAATGAGCAGTCCCTCCGGATCCAAATCCCCCGAATAGAATATAGGGCAACCAGACTGATCCAACAGCCTTAGCACAATAAGCACCGCCAGCTTGGGTTGGCCGTTGACGCATATGCATGGTATTTTGGAATCATACTCTATAATTGCAGAAAAGACGGATGGATTCTCCACTGCTATGACATAGTTTCTTGGGCTGACGATGCTGCCAATCCTGTTAAGATTATACAAAGTCATTACCATAGGCTGTTCTTGTGCCAGGGCGGCACTCCATACTTTATCCTCCAACCCGTCTTGAAATGCTAATAGTCCATTTACTATGGCATGATTTGAAAGCTCGTCGATGAGTATGCCGCTGTCAAATAAAAGCTCCGCTCTTTCCTCTGAATTTGATGGATATGGGCATTTTTTAATAAAGGAAAGAGCCTTTATCAACAATCTGCCCGCATCATTGCTTAAATCAAAATAGTGAGGATCTGTAGTAATATTTGCTGCGAACACAGGGAGTCTTAATTTGTCTTCTTGAGGCATGTTTATTATGGCTTTGCATACACTAAGGAGTTCTTTTTTCAGTTTTTTCTTATCCTTCATTTTAGCATATATCATTTTATACTCTTGTGGCTTTTCTATAATATCCTCAATTAAATCTGTCACTATGATGCTGTTGAAAGAATCAACCAGGCCCTGAAACAGCTTTTTTCTTTCCTCTTTTTCACGATGCTCTGCTTCTTTTTGAGTCAGAGCTTTTTTATTTAATACTGCTTCAACAATATCCATGATCTCAAAATCTTCAAACTTGGTTTCCTTAAGCTTTTTCTCAAAATCCTTTATTTCAATTTTTATCCTGCCCTGCCCGGAAAAATCCTTACGAAAAAATCTTGATAACACTTCCTCCTCGTCAATTGAAGGATTATCTATATAAACATTTCCCCCCAATCGGCTTAAGGAGCAATACTTTTTATATACCTCTTCCAACACCCTCCTGAAGCCTCTTTGGCTGAAGTATTCCATGCATTCTGAATATATATCCAAGATGTGAAAAACCTCCTTCCCCCCACTGGCATTGCAATCTTAGCTTATACCTTCCATTATCCTCTGCTTGCCGTTCCATTTATATTTTACCTTAAGCACAGTCCCGCTGTTCCTGCTCCTTACCAATTCATATATTGAAAGGGCAGGGATAGTTGAATAGTCACCCCATAGAGCTTGAGAATTAATAATAAAATTAAAGTCAAGACTCTCAATTAATCTAAACATATTCTCTATGTTGTTTTCATCCACTCCTGCAAAGGCTTCATCCATAGCTATTATCTTCGGAGCATCAGGTCTTGCATTATCATACTTGGCATAAATAGCCGCAAAAAGAGGCACATACATGGACATGGCCTTCTCTCCGCCGCTGAATATGTCGTAGGCATGGTTGGATAGCTCCCTCCTGCTCTCCCCGGTCTTTTGATAGAAGAGCCTGAATTGATACCATTGTCTGTAATCCAGAATTTCCCTCATAATTACATGCAAAGCCGAATAGTTGCTGCCATCGTCTCTATACTTTCTCGCTCTGTCTATTCTGGCTTTGAAATGAAGGGTGATCTTCCGCCTTTCGTTGTCTTTTATAACCGCCGGATCTACGGATAAAAGCTTCACAAGCTCTGTGGTATTGAGCTCATCTTCGTCTTCGGCGGTTTTGGGTTCCCAGCTTATTTGGAAGGTAAGTCCGCTGGAGGTATCCATATCCTTCATTATTTTGTTCATGTTGTCTATCCATTTTCGTGCTTTTCTGATCCTGGCGATAATTTTGCTGCTGATGCTGTTGGCCAGTATATCTTCAAAAAGTCTTCTTTCTTCATCCAATATCAAAAATTCATATTCATCCATCCTTAGCTTTAGTATCTCCATCAATTGATACAAAGTCTTAATGCTTCCATCTGCCCTGAAGGATAAAACCAGCCTGGATCCAACTGTAGAGTATGGTCTAAGCTCCAGGTTAGGAAAATAATCCACCAATGCTGCCTGGTTGGCATTTAGTTGGGTGTGCAGCTTGCTGCTTATTTCTTCCTTTCTATCCAAATCTCCTTTAAAAATCTCATCATATTCTTTGACCTTTTCCTCCGAAAGACGGTCTAAATCCGCCTCCTGAAGATCTGCCAAAAACCCGAATTCCAGCTCTTCCTCCAATGCTGTGGAGGAGTCATTTGATTGAGCTATAAGGCTTTCTATATCCTGTTTTTTGTCCCACAGTTCTTTTCTGTCCCTTACATTATCACCATACTGCTTTTCTTTAGCGTCGTTCTTATCTTTCCTCTCCCTCGGGATTCTTTCCAGTCTTTCTACACACTCCGCTATTTCCTTGTCTATGCTGGCTATATCTTTATCCGTGAGCAATGCCTCTATCTGCTTGATTCGTTCTTCTTTATTTTTGATCCTATTGATTTCTTCCCTAATCTCGTAGAAAATCTCTTGTATTTCATATTCCATAGTTTCTCTGTAGTTTTCCTTATGCCGCAGAAGTTCAACTTTTCCGCTTCTTTGATGCAAATTCTTTTCCATATCATTTAAAGCATCTATATAGCTGCTGATATTATCCAGGGCTTCCAAATATATTTCTAACCTGAGGTTAAGCTCTATACCTGTAGTTAATCCGGAAATATCCTCTCGAATTTTCAACATATTTTTCCTTATCTCATTTATATCCTGCTCCAGATTGTTTATCTCCCTGATTATATCCTTCTCTTTATCTTCATATTCTTCCAAAAATTCATAGGCTGCATCCAAATCCTCAAAGTACGGAAAATTATCATATTCGGATTTCAGTGCTTTCATTTTCTCTGTGATCACTTGCTTATCATGTAAAAGAGATTCTTTTACGGCTTTCAGTTTTCCGATTTTTTCTTCGGTTTCCTTTATAAGCTGTTCTTTGTATCTCCTTCTGGACTCTATGCCGATATATCTGGGTATATAATTTACAGAAGTCCTCCCCCTTACTATGCCCATGCCATAGTTTCCATCTTCGCACAAATATGGGGTCATCTCGTCGGGATTAAGCATTATGCTGGCTATGGCATCTGCCACATCCTGAGGAGATATGCCTTCTGTATCATATCTGGCGGGCTGCAAATATGCATCCAGAGTCTGGGACATGAGCTGGGGCTTAGGCACAATAACACTATCTTTTACATCTTCCGTGAGATACTTGGTCACTTCATAATATTTCTTAGGAACTATCAGACTGTCCAATATGCCCATATCCATAAGTCCCTGCTCTATTATGGCTTTCATATAATCGTCTGCACCGTGGACAAAATCCACAGCCATATAAAAAGGAATATGAGGCACTCCCAATGCAGCAAGCCTTTCTCTGGCAAGAATACGAGAATCTTCTGTGGGATAAGGCTTTTCGCTTTGCTTTTTTATCCTTTCAATTTCTTCCTTATACTCATCTATGGAATTATTGATCTGTTCTATCTCATATTCAACCTTTTGTTCTTCTCCGGTATATTGAGACCAGATTTCATTATAACCTATATTTAAAACATCATATAAAGAATTGCGTTCATTCTTGCCCTTTATAGCATTTATTCTTTGAAAGAGGGATATGATTTTATCTCCTTCCAGCTTAAAATAATTATTTTTATTAAGATAGTCCTTTATCATTTCCTTGGCCAAGGTTTTATGTTCCTCTATCTGTAATTGAGTCTGCTCCAGTTGTCTATCATAAAAAGCTTTTTCCTTGAGCTGGTGGTCCTTGTCTTTCTCTTTTGCATCTCGCTTTTCTTCCAATTCCTCCAGCTTTGCAAGAAGATTTTTAATTTTTTCTATGGAATGCTTTAATTCTTTAGCCTCCTTCATCATGTGAGACAGACTTATAACCTCCATCCCCATGACTTTCTCCATCATCTCAACATGATGATAGAGCTTCAAATCCTTACATAATTCTGAAGCTTCCTCAATAATATCATCAATTTTCTTTTCTATTATATATATTTCATCCTTTAAGCTGCGGCTTTCATTTGTCAAATCCATGAGAGCCCTATCTTTGGCATCCTTTTTTTGTTCCAGCTTAGCTTTTTTCTGTTCTGATTCGGCCTTTTCCATTCTAATGTTTACCAAGTCTTTAGCAAGCTTATATTCTTCTTTTTCCCGAAGCTGCTCTTGTTTAATCTTCAAGGTCTCTTCTTCACTGTCCAAAGCTTCTGCTTCATTTTGAAGCTTTTCATAGACCTTTTCTCCCTCTTCCAGCTTCTTTTCAAGCTTTTTGACCTCTTTTTTCTTGTCTTCCAGAGCTCCTTTTATATCAAGATATTTCTTCATTTTTTCATAGAGCATGAACTTATTATATCTGTCATAGTCATTCTTGAGCCTGGAAGCACCTTGATAGCTCTCTTTTATCACATTGAGCTTTGTTTGCAATGAATCCAGGTTTTCTATGGTATCCGACAGCTGCCTGAGGTCATCCTCAGATAAGCCCGGCAATGAATTCTGCATTATGTCATATACAGTAGAGGGCTTCATATCCCTTGATAGCTTTGGTGTCCTGATATTTACAATCAGATCTACCATTTCCTCAAAATCCTCTATGCTGTCGTAGCCGAAGAGCAGTTTGTTAACCTCTACAGCATATTCCTTTTGACCTGTTAAAACCTTGCCCCCGCTGCCCAGCACATTTTCCAGTCTTTTTCTGGACAGGGCAATCTTCTCACCTTCTGCTTCATCATAAAGAAAAACATCTATGCCGATTCTTCTATTGTCATTTAGTATGAAGTACCAGCTGTCGGTTACGCCTACGCCTCTTTTGGCCTTGATGCCCATGCCTATAGAGGCATATATATCCTCATCTTTTTTCTTGAATTCCAAAAAGAGATATCCCAAACCGGCTTCCTTGCCGTTTATTTCGTATTCGCCAAGAAGATAATCTTCCAGCTTTCTGGCTCTTGAGTTAAAAGGGTCAAGTCTTTCTGGACTTTTCTTGCCGTCTAAGAGCAAGGGTATAAAGCTTTGCATGGTTACAGATTTGCCGGAACCATTTTGTCCTCTGATGAGCATCCTGCCATGGGAAAAATCGAAATATTCTTCGTCATAATACCAATAATCTAAAAGCCCGGCTCTATTCAGATGCCAACTATTATTACTATTCATCCTCTTTATCCTCCACAATTACATCCTGAGGGTATTCCCCTTTGAATTTCAAGGCCAAAGGGAATATCAATAATCCATCTTCTCTTGATTCTATCAATTTATTCAATGACATGTATTCTAAAACATCCTGTCTTAGGAGATTGAAGCTTTTCAATCTGTATTCCTTACTCCATAGCTCCCTATATTTTTCTATGCAAATTTGCAAAATCCCGTCAAAACAACTTCCATCTATCAATAGGGTATCATCTGCTTTTAAATCCAACTCGCCTTTTTGCACTTTCTCTGCTATGGTGCCGCATATTAAAAGGCAAATATCGGAAAGATTCTTGTCCTCCGGAAAAGCATTCCTGTATCTGTAATCATCGACAGCGACAAAAGCAGCGTTTTTATATATATGAAGGTTACCCTCCAGGTACTTTTCTATATCGCTTTGGAGTATATGCCTTTGCCTCTTGATGTATTCGAACATGCTGATATCATTGCCGTAAACCGCCACATCCAGAAACAAACTTCTATAAACCCTCATCCTTCTTATTATGCCTTTATCCTCATCGCCGAAAAGCCACTCACTGTTTAATATCTCATCATAAGTGCTGAAGTTGGTTATCTGACGGCTGAAGCTCCTTATAAAGTATCGGGATATACCTGTGTTTTCATACAATACTTCCGCATTATAATCTTCAGAAAACATGTCCAAATCGCCGTCATCTATTTTAATAAAGCTCATATTTAGGGCAAAATTAAGAACCCTTATCAAGGATTTTCTATTATGATAAACAGTCCAGTCCAGCTCACCGCTAGGATAATTTATCTGAATATGTTCCGTTATATGTGAAAGAAGAAACTGCTCATCATTGGTCTTATCCTCTAAAAAGCTTAAAAGCAAGCATAGTAAAACATAGTCCATAGGGTCGGTAAAGCTCTTTATCCCCATCCAGGCTGCCGGGTTCTCAGGCACTTTCTCCAGCTTCACAAGCTTTTGATTTGTTACAAGGTTAAAACCCAGCTTCTCCCTTATAAAATCCCTTGTGTCCCGTTCCAGATTCTTAAGCTCATAATACAGCTCCCGATCCTTGTCCTTCAATATCCAGAAATTTTCCATCAAATTAATAAAGGGTATCATAATGCTTCATTCTCCTTGAAAACTATCTCATAGGCAGGCATATCCATATCTCCATCATAGCTTGTGAGCAGGCATCTCTTGTCTTTATCGGGCAACGCGACATAGAAATCCAAACCCGTATCCGTCTTGGCATTTTTGCCTGTCAGACCTCTCTGAAGCCACATGAGGAGCCTTCTTCTCACGCGTTCATTGACCATCGGCAGTCTGTTAAAGCATATCCTTCCGTCCTTCGCCAATTCTCTTAACATTTGTTCCTCTTCTTGTTGAATTCTCTTGTATTCCTCATACTCCTTCATCTTTTGTGCAGTATTATCTTTTATAGGATTGGCTTTTGTCCTTTCCCTGTAGCTTTTTACTCTCGGCCTCATCTTTATAATAAATTGCTCATCATCCAGAATGCTAATATTGGGGTTTTCACTGGTCTTAATAAAATTACCTTTTATATGTTTTGAATTGAATACCCCGAAAACCACTGAAGAAAGCTTGGCGCAGCCATCCATATCCAGATTGTTGAATAAAGAAGCAAGGTGCTTGTATTCTTCTTTTCTATTATAGACTATATTCTTGCTCTCTATGATCCTCAAAGCATAAGAGGTAATTTTTCGTATTATTTCCGTAGTAGCATGGATCAGGGCGTCAGCCTCGCATTCTTCTTCTCCGTTTACAAACCAGTGATAAATGTTTTGCCATTTTATCCATATGTCCTCTTCAATGGTTTTTCTATCGTTTCCCAATAAATTTTTTGGGTCTTCTCCTTCAAAATCTGCAACTCTTCCCAATATTTCATCCATATAGACCTTGTCAACATTCAACAGCTGCTGTTCAATGGCGGGCTTATAGGAAAAAACCTGACTTATGAATTGATTCAAATAATTCATGAGTTTATCCTTATATATCAAAAACCCTTCCGTAGACATGAGGCTTTCCATGTTTGTTCCATATAGAGCCGAAATAAAGTCCGTGTACTCCTTGTTTACACTTTCAAAATCGCTGTTTAAATCTCTCCACCACTGTCCTAAGTCCCCTAAAGATTTAGATTTTAAAGTTTTTATCTTTTTTATGTGGCCTAAAACCTTTTCAAAAAGCTTGGGCTCCAAGGAACCCTTTATGCCGGTGGAGTTTTCCAAACGATATAAAAGCCTTTCCAGCTCTATGGAAATATCTGAAAGCTTGTATTTAAATCTTTTATTTTTAAACTCTGCTAAGGTCATAGCCTTGGAAGTATCCTGAACAGCTATTAAATTTTTCTTTTCTGTTAAAGATCTTAGATCATTTTCACAATCATCTATAGTATAGTCATCAAATATCTCATGGGCCTTCATCAGTGCAAATATATCTTCTTTCTTCATCCAATACTTCATACGTTGATGCTGAATATATAAAATACGCATTATGCCTCTATATCTTTCTACATTCTGTGCAGTCAAATAGCTTGTCTCGTCAACAGTCTTTAAAGATGCCGGGGCTAAAATATTTCTCATCATGTTTTCTCCTGTTATTTTCAAAAGATACTCATTTCAATTATAGCAAATAAAAGACAAGTATATACAAAAACATGGACCGTAATCCATGTTTTTAAAATAGTATTCCTAGTCCAGCAAAGCCCGGGCTATACCCATAAAGTCGATTTTATTTCTATGCTTGATCTCTTCTATCCACTTGCTGTTCAGGCTGCCGGCTCCGCTGAAGGCTCCGCAGATCCCGCCGGTTATAGATGCATTGGTATCTGCGTCGTTGCCTACGTTCACCGCTGCTATGATGCCTTTTTCCCCATCGCCTTCCGCAGCATAAAATATTCCCAGCGAAAGAGGTATGGATTCATAGCTTTTCATATCGGAGCCTATGTACCGGTACAGCTCATAGCAGATATGCTCGAGGCTCTTTGGCCTGTTGCTGTCGACTATATCTATAGCCAGCTGTATCCTGGCAGCTACGGAAGGAGCAGGTATATCAAAGCCTGCTTCTTCCCCTCTTTGGGCAGCATAGATCGCGGCCTCCATGATCTGCTTTGAAGTATAGCCTCCCTCTACGCCCAGGGCTACAGCCGCTGCCACAGCACAGGCGGATGCTACCCCCGGCTTGCTGCCGTGGGAAGGCAATGCAGATTGTATGGCATCCGCAACAGCATCCTCTATTCTGCCATGATTGAAGATCCCTATAGGCATTGCTCTCATGGCTCCGCCGTTGGTATCGCCTTTTTTCCCTACCTCCAAATAATCCTTGCCCTTTATTATCGCTTCCAAAAATCTGCGGGTGCTGGGCCCTATAACAGTAGAATCCAGCATTTTTTTATCTATGGCCCATCTTCTCATCTTCTCAACAAAGAGATCTGCGTCAAATCTTTTAGCCTCTATCAAGACAGAGGATATTATCAAAGATTCCTCCGTGTCATCTGTTATCTCGCCTTGCTGCAAAGAGCCGTGAGCAATCTGCTCTGCCGCAGGCTTCATAAAATCCGTAATTTTCCCGTATATTTTTTTTATCTGGTCCGGCGACATAAATGAAGCCGGCATTCCCATAGCGTCTCCAATGGCTGCCCCTATCAAGCTTCCATATGCTCTATCTATCATAAGCTTTATCCCTTCCCATATCTGTTAGATTTTTAATGTCTTCTATTCCAAATTCCCCGTGGGGTCCCTTAAAGGTTGTGGTGATTGCGCCGCAGCCGCAGGCAAAATTCACGGCTTCATAGAGAGACAGGCCCTGGGATAACCCATATATGAGGCCTGCTGCAAAGCTGTCACCTGCGCCTGCAGTATCTATGGCATCTACTTTAAAGGAAGGCATGGCAAAGCTCATATCTTTGCTCCACACCTTGACCCCTTTGCTTCCCTGTTTGAGCACCAACAGCTCTATTCCCATGTCTATAAACCAATTTTCGAGATCCATATCCAATGCAAGCATGCTTTTTATTATTTCTGCTTCAGTCTCATTGGGAGTTATTATATCGGCTTTGCACAAAATCCAAAGAAGAGTATCCTTTTTTATTAGCCGCACTAAGGGACCCGGATCAAATAAAATCTTGCTTCCTCTATCTTTCAACTTCCCAACAGTCTCTATGATATCGCCCGAATATCTTTCATCCAACAAGTAATATCCTGTTACATACACATAGGATGTTTTTCTGATCAATTCATCAGATATCATTTCCGAAGAAAAGTATGATTCGCAGCCCTTATAGGTCAGAAAGGTCCTTTCCCCGGCATCCTCCAGGATCGTGACACAGTACCCGGAGCTCTCGCCTTCAAGCCGCTTTATACAGCTTGCATCGAACCTGTTATCCTCAATATAGCTTTTTATCATATCGCCCCTGATATCTCCGCCCACTGCAGACACGATATAGGGCTTCATCCTGAGATTTTTCAAGGTTTTAGCCACATTTACGGCACAGCCTCCCACCCTTTCAAAGCTGTCATTTATAAGGACGTCCTGTCCTCTTACGGGATATTCCCTTACCATCATATAACTGTCTACAATTATGCCCCCAAATATCAAAACATTGCCTCTATCCAACTATTCCTCACCATCCCATTCTAGAACCAGGCTGTTTTCAGGCTTCCAGCTTAAATATACTTCATCTCCTATATCGTATTTTTCAGCGTTGCCTGTATTTTGGCGCTGCACAATTACCTCTTGGCCCATGGACTTGACCCTGTATATGGAGGTATCACCTACATAGGTAACAAATAGTACAGTCCCCTTAAGGCTCAGCTCCTTAGCCTGCCTGCTCACTTCTACCTTTTCCGGTCTTACTGTTATGGCAGCCAATTGGCCCGGCTCAATATTTTTCTCACACACAAAACTCATAACTCCATCGTTTTTCAGCCTTAATGCATAGCTATTGTCTTGTTTTTCTGCTATGCTGCCCTTAAAGAAGTTCGCCTGGCCCAGAAAGCTTGCTACGAAAGTATCCTTTGGCGTTTCATATATTTCTTCCGGTGTCCCTATCTGAATGATTTTTCCCGCTTTCATGACGGCGATTCTATCGGATAATGTTAGCGCTTCCTCCTGATCATGAGTAACAAATATGGTCGTTATCCCAATCTTTTTTTGTATTTGGCGGAGCTCCACCTGCATTTCGACTCTGAGCTTTTTGTCCAGCGCGCTGAGGCTCTCATCCAATAAAAGGAGATCAGGCTTTATTACCAGAGCCCTTGCCAATGCCACCCTCTGCTGCTGGCCTCCGGACAGCTGCTTGGGCCTTCTTTTTTCATAGCCGGCAAGCCTGACCATCTCAATGGCCTTGGCTACTTCTTCCTTTATATCCTTCTTGCTCATTTTCCTTTGCTCAAGACCATAGGCAATATTTTGCTCCACTGTCATGTGGGGAAAGAGAGCATAGCTTTGAAATACCATGCCGAAATTTCTGCTATAAACGGGTATATCGTTGATCATCTTGCCGTTTACCTCTATGATTCCCCCGTCACATTTTTCAAAGCCTGCCAACAGCCTTAAGGTGGTTGTCTTGCCACAGCCGGAAGGACCCAAAAGCGACAGAAAGCTTCCTTTTTCTATATCAAGGCTTATGCTGTCCAGAACAGTGTTTCCATCATATTTTTTTGTTAAATTTTTTATACTGAGAAAAGCCATTTCATCCCTCCTAAATCTATCGGAAAAAGTTCTTTAGGGAAGAACCCATTATAGCCGCAATTATGCTTATAACCAGCAATGATAAAACAAGAATTATAGTCGATATTGCATTTATCTCCGGAGTGAAGCCGAATTTAATAGATGAATATATCTCTATCGGCAAGGTAGTAGTGCCGGTAGGTATTAGAAAATACGACAATACAAAGTTATCAAAGGAAACCATAAAAGCCATAAAACCTCCTGCCAACATGGCAGGGGATATCATAGGGAAAATCACCCTTATAAAAGTTGTCCATTCATTTGCTCCAAGACTATAGGACGCCTCCTGGACAGATTTGTCCATATCCTGCATCCTGGCGCTTATCACAAGCACCGCATAGGGTAAGGAAATGATGACATGGCCTATGAGGAGCATTAAAAAATTTCTATCCAGTCCCAGGGATTTGAGAAGCAGCAGCAAGGACAGACCCATTATCAGCCACGGTATGGTAAGAGGCAGGACCACCGCAGAGTTTACAAGAGTCTTGATCTTAGCGCTGGCCTCCTGATTTCCAAGCATCAACGCCGTTGCCAATATGATGCATACAACCCCTGTGATGGCTGCCAGGTACAGGCTGTTCATGGTAGCATCAATAAGCTTTTCATTCTGCGCCAAAGCCTCAAACCATCTCATGCTGAATTTGAAGGGCAAAGCATTGTATTGGGACTCATTGAAGGACATGGCCATCAGGACTGCTATGGGAGCATACAAAAACACAAACACTGCTGCAGTATAAAACCAATTAAATATCTTCTTGCCCATATTACTTCTCCTTATTCAAAAGTATTGACATGCCTCCCATGGACAGTAATACCATGGACAGCAATATGAAAGCTATGGCCGCGCCAAAGTTCCAGCCGTATATCTCAAAAAATTGATCCTCTATAACGGTGCCTATGACCGATCCGTTGACACCGCCCAATATCCTCGGCTCCACGAAGCTGCCGAGGCAGGGGACGAAGACCAATATGGAGCCTGTTATTATGCCCGGCCTGCTCAGAGGCAGTATTATGCGCCTGAAGGTTTCTACAGGTCCGGCTCCCAAGCTTCTTGATGCATCTATTATTGAATTGTCCAGCTTCTCCAAAGCCATATAGATGGTTATGACCATATATGGGAAAAATATATGCACCAAGCCTATGATTGCAGCTTTGCTTGTAAAGAGTATGCCCAAATCCGTACTGCGTATCAGTCCCATGCTGTTCAGGAACTGTGCCAATACTCCCCCATCCCGCAAAAATACGAGCCATGAGTATGCACGCACCAGCTGACTGGTCCAGAAGGGTATTATGATGAGCAGCAGCAGCAGATTCTTGCCTTTATTTATGGCCTTGGCCATTATATAGGCCATCGGATAAGCCAGTATCATGCATATGAAGGTTACGATAAGGCTCATCTTGATGGTTTTCCAGGTAAGCTTCAGATAAAAGCCCTTGCTGAAAAACTTGGCATAGTTTTGCAGGGTCAATCGGGCCGTTTCCCCATCGCTCAAAAAGCTGTAATAAAGCATTATAAATAGTGGGACTATAGCAAAGGCAAATAATATAAACATTGCCGGGCTCATCAGGAGCACTTTCTTTTTCACCGACTTACCTCCTTGAAATATTATCCGTTTAAGCAGCAATGAGGCTGCTTAAAAGCAGCCTCCAAAATCATTACTGAGCTTTGACCTCCTGCCACAGCTCGTTCCATTCCCTTTTCACATCTTCGCCATGATATGATATGAAGAACAGCTTGTTCAAGCTTTCTTCGCTCAGGTTCATCTCTTGTATGGTTTTTTCATCAAGAGCCTTCACGGCTTCTGAGTTTACAGGAGCCGGGCCGCCCTTTTTGACCCAATCCTCTTGGAATTCCTTGCTTATCATATAATCAATAAATTTAAATGCCAAATCTTTATTGGGAGCATTTTTTACCACTCCCCAATAGTCCACCCATCCGATAGCGCCTTCATTGGGAACTACGTATTCAATAGGCTCTCCCTCCTGCTTCATGGCTGCGGCCTGGCCGCTCCACATCATTCCTACGGCTATCTGCTTGTTTGCAAAAAGCTTGGACCATTCATCCCCGGTTTTCCAATATGTCCTGTTCAGCGGCTTCTGCTCGATAAGCTTTTTCTTTATTGCTTCCAGGTCCGAAGGATTGCTGGGGTCCTGTCCCAAAGCGATAGCCGCCGTCATCACTGCGTCATTGAAGTCATCTCTGAAGGCTATCATGCCTTTGTATTTTTCATCCCACAGCACATTGACGGAATCAACCTTTTCCTTCACCAGCTCGCTGTTATAAGCAATGGCTGTAGAGCCCCAAACCCAGGGCACTGCATAGGTCTTCCCGTCCTGCTTGTTTTCCGGAAGAGTCGTAAACTTATCAAATATGTATTTATAGTTTTCCATACTGCTGCCGTCAACCTCTTCAAGAAGTCCTTCCTTTATTGCCACCGGCAATATTGATGCATTGGGCAAAATCACATCTATCTTGCCTACGCCGCCTGTTCTCAGCTTGGTCAGCAATTCTTCTTCGGAAGCCATATACTCATGGACAACCTTGCAATCATATTTTTGTTCAAAGTATTCGATGACTTTGCTGTCATCAGAGCCGTAGTCCTTCCAGTTGACCACCACGAGAGTAGGCTTGCCGCCCTCAGCAGCCTTATCTCCCTCATTGCCTCCTTCAGTCTTGCTTCCGCAGGCAGCAAGAGCCATTGCCATGCTCAATATGATGATCGCTGCTATGAAGCTTTTGATGATTCTCCTCTTTCTCATTCTTTATTCCTCCATTCATTTAAAAGATTCTCGGATACCTTTATCCTTATTTTTTTATTTGCCTAGGGTATATATGTATCCATATTGGCCACAATATTGAAATCCATCTTGGGACCATATATCACTTTTACCCTTTCAACCTCCACATTGTTCATATCATACACCTTCCCCTGGGCTGTCAGCAAAGGCATAGTTCTATCAAAGGAAAATATCTCCCTTGATAATTTATCGCTTTGTATGCAAGTCATCTTGAGTTCAGCCCTTTTAGGATATATGCCATATTTTGTGCGCATTATATTGTATAATGATTCTACGGCAAAATCGTAATTCTCGATTGCCGGAAATAAGTCCAATGGAATCATGGAAGCATCTATAGTGAGATATAAGGGTTTATCACCATCCTTCTTTACGCCTCTGGCTCTTTTGATCTCCAAATACTCCCTGTCATCCGCTGTTGTCTTGCGGATGCTTATAAGCTTCGATACCGGAGTCTCGTTCCTGCTCTTGAGATAATCGGTAAACCCTCCGAAATTCCAAACATTGTACTTCATTTGCTTAAAGCATACAAAAGTACCTTTGCCATGCACTTGATGCAGGTATCCCTCATTTACCAGAGTGGATATGCCCTTGCGTACGGTTGCCCTCGTTATCCCGAATCTTGAAGACAACTGGTTCTCGGAAGGTATCATATCGCCTTCCCCGTATTTGCCCTTCAGTATATCCTCCTTTAATATGCGCTGCAGTTGGACATATAAAGGTAAGGGATCGTTCTTATTCAGCAAGCTTTCACCCCCCTCTTGTATACATGTCTATACAAGTTTAGCTATAATATATATTAGACATAAATAAAAAAATCCCTTCTTAAAACCTCAGTAATTTTTCTTTGCTCAAAAAAAATTATAAATTGAGTCCTGTACAGAAAAACAGGCCCGGTGCTTATAATCATACCAGACCCGTTTTATTAAGTTGAACTTTATCTCATCATCTTTTCGATGGTCTTTAGAAGCTCATCGACCACTTCCATCTCTCCTGCCTGAATTCTATTTATCAGGCAGCTTTTCATATGGCTTTCCAGCAAGAGCTTGCTGACCGAATTCATTGCAGCCTGAGCTGAAGCTATCTGGTTCAGGACATCATCACAGTATGCATCCTTTTCTATCATGCCCTTTATGCCTCTTACCTGGCCTTCTATCCTGTTCAACCTTGATATCAGGGATGATTTCATCTTTTCAGGCCTGCTTGTGGTTCTGTGGCAGCATGCCTCATCCTTGCAGCTTCCGCAGTCGGCTGTTTTGCAATCATCATTCATATGCTATAACCTCCGGAATTTGATGGGGTACTCTACAGGCTCTTGATGCCGGTCACATCATATCCCGCTTCTTCGACCACTTCCTTGAGCTTGGAATCCTCAATCTCGCTGCTTGATTCTGCGATAGCATATTTCCCTTCCAGGCTTACCGTCACATTTGCTGCTCCGATTTCTTTCAGAGCCTCTTCCACATGCTTTGCGCAATGGCCGCAGCTCATACCTTCGATATTGATCTGTTTTTTCATTTTATTTTCCTCCATTCATTTTATATTAAAAATGCGAAGTATTTTTTATGGCTGCGAGGTGCGAGGTACGGGGCACGAGGATTAAGGTATTCCTTTTGGGTCAGACCCCAGAGTTCTGCTATAACACTTGAACCTCGTACCAAGACCACATAGAAGTAACCCCAGGCTACGCACCACGTACCCGATAAAAATTGTTACGCAATTTTTATTTAATGCGGTTTGAATCCTCTTAATCTAAGGGCATTGGTCAAAACTGAAACCGAGCTTAGGGACATGGCTGCTGCCGCAAATACCGGGTTTAGCAGCGGCCCGCCGAACAGGTGCAGGAGCCCGGCTGCAAGGGGTATTCCGGCTGTATTATAACCGAAAGCCCAAAACAAGTTTTGCTTTATGTTTCTTATGGTGCTCTTGCTTAACTGTATGGCAGCGGGCACATCCATAAGATCGCTTCTCATCAATACTATGTCTGCAGATTCCATTGCTACATCGGTGCCTGATCCGATGGCTATCCCGATATCTGCCTGAGCAAGGGCGGGAGCATCGTTTATGCCGTCTCCCACCATGGCAACCTTCTTATTTTCCGCCTGCAGCTTTTTGACCTCGTCAGCCTTATCCTGGGGCAGCACTTCGGCAAGGACCCTGTCAATCCCGACCTGCCTCGCTATTGCCTCGGCGGTCCTTCTGTTGTCGCCGGTTATCATAACAACTTCTATTCCCATGTCATGGAGCCTATCTATCGCCCTAGCGCTGCTGGCTTTGACTACATCGGCTACGGCAATTATGCCGGCAAGCTTATTATCCACGGCAATATACATGGGTGTTTTTCCCTCGGATGCAAGTCTGTCCGACTCGCCTTCCAGGTGCTTCAGCCCTATGTTCCTGTCGGCCATGAGCTTCCTGTTTCCAAGAAGTATATCTGAGCCTTCGATCTGAACCTCTATCCCATGACCGGGTATTGCAGCAAACTTATCAACCCTTAGCATTTCAAGTTTCTCTTTCTCTGCTCCTTTTACTATGGCTTCGCCCAGAGGATGCTCAGAGCCTTTTTCCGCTGATGCAGCTATTTGCAGCAGCTTATTTCTTCCAATCTCGCCGGACGCAATTACGTCCGTCACCTCAGGATTGCCTTCAGTTATGGTACCCGTCTTATCAAATACTATAATATTGATCTTGTGGGCAGCTTCTAAAGCTTCCCCTCCTTTTATCAGTATACCGTACTCTGCGCCTTTGCCTGTGCCTACCATAATAGCTGTGGGTGTCGCAAGCCCCAAAGCACAAGGACATGCAATGACCAATACGGATATGAATATGGTCAATGAAAAGACCGTCGATTCTCCGCTCAAGTACCAGGCTACAGACGCTATAATGGCGATGGCAAATACTATGGGCACGAAGTAGCCTGAAACTATATCGGCCATTTTGGCTATAGGAGCCTTAGAGCCTTGCGCATCTTCAACAAGCTTTATTATCTGGGCGAGAGCAGTATCACCGCCTACCTTTGTGGCTTTGAATTTGATCGAACCGTTCTTGTTGATGCTTGCGCCTATTACCTTATCCCCTACATGCTTTTCCACCGGAATGCTTTCGCCCGTAAGCATCGACTCATCTATGGAAGTATAGCCTTCCACCACTTCACCGTCCACAGGTATCTTTGCCCCCGGCTTAACCAAGATCACGTCTCCGACTTCCACCTCTTCTATGGGAAGCTCTATCTCCCTGCCATCCTGTAACACTATGGCCGTCTTTGGCGCCAGCCCCATCAGCTTCT
Organism: Lutispora sp. QWL-02; assembly: GCF_058315355.1. Lineage (NCBI taxonomy): Bacteria > Bacillati > Bacillota > Clostridia > Lutisporales > Lutisporaceae > Lutispora > Lutispora sp. QWL-02. Next base: position 1,712,115 of record NZ_CM177762.1, on the reverse strand, counting down.
TAATGGCTTCGGAGGTCTTGCCCTTTGACACGGCTTCAAGGGATTTGCCCAGCAAAATCAATGTTATAATAACGCCTGCCGATTCAAAATATAAATTCATTACGCTGTCATGATCACCCATGTAAATCCTGTAAGTGGAATACAGGCTGTAGATCACAGCCGCCGATGTGCCCATTGCGATCAATGAATCCATGTTTGGGCTTCTTCTTATTATGGCCCTGAAGCCTACGGTATAAAATCTATATCCCGCAATGATCACCGGAGTCACCAAAATTATCTGAACCAGTGCGAATGTCAGCGGGTCATGCATCGGATCTAAAAAAGACGGCAATGACTTATTTAAACCCGGTATCATATGCGCCATTGCATAAAATAATAATGGAGCGGTGAATATTGCCGATACAATGAATTTAGTCCATAATACTTTTATTTCTTTTTCTTTTCTTGCCTTGTCTTCGTCAACCTTATTGCTGCTTTCAATCTCCAATGCTTTATATCCGGCTTTTGAAATAGCCTGCTTTATTTCTGAAAGCCTCGTCGCTTTCGGATTATATTTTATATTTGCTTTTTCTGACGCAAAATTAACCGAAACGCTTTCTATGCCTTCAAGCTTGGACACTGCCCTTTCTATTGCTTTTGCACATGCTGCGCATGTCATCCCGGATATAGGTACGGCTATGATCTTTGTTTCCGCTTCTTCTACAGCCTCATATCCTGCTCTTTTTACCGCTTCTTTTATTTTATCTGCATCAAGCTTGCTTTCATCATATTGGACAACCATTTTTTCAGTTGCAAAATTCACATTTGCTTCAACTACGCCTTCAAGCCTCTTAACTGCTCTTTCCGAAGCTTTGGCACACGCTGCGCATGTCATTCCGATTATATTTAAAGATTCGGTCTTCATAGTATTCTCCTTTCATCGGTTCGCACTTCACTATAGGGTAGCCCCCTATCCTATATTTATATAATATATTATTCCTTAAATAGTGTCAATATATAGAATAAAAATTATACCGTTAAATGCAAAAGCTTCACCTCACCGGTGAAGCTTTTGCATGGAATGTTCAATAATGGGCCAAGCCTAATGCGATCAGACAAACAGCTCTGTTGACAAGTATCTCTCACCGGTATCCGGCAGGAGGACTACAATGGTCTTGCCTTTGTTTTCCGGCCTTTTTGACACTTCCGAGGCCGCATAAAGAGCAGCTCCTGAAGAAATGCCTGCAAGCAAGCCTTCACTCTTGGCAAGCTTTCGTGAAGCTTCAAAGGCGCTTTCATTCTCTACTCTGAAAATCTCATCAATTATTCTTAGATTAAGCACTTCAGGCACAAAACCGGCACCGATGCCCTGTATTTTGTGAGGGCCCTTCTGTCCGCCGGACAGTACCGGTGAATCATCAGGCTCAACTGCGATTATCTTTATCCCGGGATTCCTCTGCTTCAACACTTCCCCTACTCCCGTGATGGTGCCTCCGGTTCCTACGCCGGCCACGAATATATCCAACTTTCCGTCGGTATCTTTCCAAATTTCCTCTGCCGTAGTCTTTCTGTGATATTCAGGGTTGGCCGGGTTATTGAACTGCTGGGGCATAAAAGAATTTTTTATCTCGCTGACCAATGCTTCGGCTTTCTTGATGGCTCCGGGCATTCCATCCGGGCCCGGTGTAAGCACAAGCTCAGCTCCCAATGCTGCAAGAAGTTTCCTTCTCTCTATGCTGAAAGTCTCAGGCATGGTAAGTATAAGCCTGTAGCCCCTGGCTGCCGCTGTTAAGGCTAAGCCTACCCCTGTATTTCCGCTGGTTGGCTCGATTATTACGGTATCAGAGTTTATGATGCCTCTTTCTTCCGCATCCTTGATCATCGCATAGCCTATTCTATCTTTTACGCTGCCGCCCGGATTGAAATATTCGAGCTTAGCCAGCAAGGTCGCGTTAAGGCCATTTGCTTTGCCGTAGTTTACCAGTTCTAAAAGGGGCGTATTTCCGATCAGATCCGTAAGACTTTTTGCTATCTTTGACATATTCATTACCTCCATCTTATATTTTAATATTATTATATTTCCTATATGTTTAATAGGTATTTGATTAAAAAATTATATATAGTACATTTCTGCTCCTATATTTTCCATTCTCTTGTATTCGGAAACGAGATCTTCCAATGTTACCCCGTCTACTATCGAGTTTATGCTTTCGTCTATTTTTTTCCACACATGAAACTTGATACAGCTCTCAATCACATTATCCCCGTCCGGATTATTCCTATCATCAACTATTGACAAATCCCCCTCAAGCACTCTGAGTATAGCTCCTACGGTTATCTGCGAAGGTCTATCAACAAGTATATAGCCTCCCTGGGGGCCCTTGATGCTTTTTACCAATCCGGCCTTCTTGAGAGCCGAAAACACGTGCTCCAGGTATCCTTCGGATATATTTTGGCTTTCAGCTATGCTCTTCAAAGGAACATGATCCGTAACAGATTTCAGCGCCAGATCTACCATAGCTCTCAAGCCGTATCTACCCTTTGTCAACATATTTATATATTTGAGTCAAAAATAAAGGCTTCTCTTTTTCAGAAGCCTTTACTGTGATAAGAATCTTATCATTTTAAACAAGTATTTTCTTCAATCTTTTATAAAGCATTATTGCGATTATGCCTCCCATAGATGTCTGTACAAAGTCACCGGCCAATTCCAATGGTACAGCCCCTGAACCATACAGCAATCCTGCAGCCGCAGCATATCCTGCCATCATGAGCACAGCTCCCGCCGATACCGCAAAATATGGTTTATATCTTTTTGACAGCATACCCACAACAAATCCTTCTGCACCCTTGATCGCAAAAGTAATCGGCGCCCACACCGGATAGCCGCCCAGAACATCCGATAATGCAGAGCCCACGCCGCCTATAACAGCGCCTGCAGGTCCGCCGTATAAAAGAGCCACCAGGTATATAACCGCTTCACCCAGGTTGAAATAAAGATTAAATGTAGGCACAGGAAAACGAAACACCGAAGTGGCAATAACCAGCAAGGCCATAAACAGCCCCAAAAATGCAATTCTCTTTATTTTTCCGTCCATAAAAGCTTCCTCCAAATACAGCATATTTCATCATATAGCGTATTATTCATAATTTGCAGTCCTGTTGACACCGCAAACTTAATATATGATAATTGTTTAAATATACTATATATTATTGATTTTTCTCAGGAAAGTAAGTAATGCAAAATTTATTGAGAGGTGAATGATATTATGGAAAGTGTATCGCTACGCTGTACGAAATGCCATAAGCCATTCAGAGCGGATCAGGCAGTTTTTAGCTGTTCTGGAAATGCATGAGCTTGAATCGTCGGAATGCAAGCTAAAGGAGCTTGGCAATTTCATAAAAAATCTGTAGAATAATGAAGCATGAGTTATTTCTTGTTCAGGAACAGCTCATGCTTCATCTTTATTTATCACCGAACTAATATTCAGTGGGGGTTGAATCCCCCTCTGAATGAAGTCTCGTTCAAAAAAACCTAAAAAATTTCTATGAGGACATCCATCACTCCGCCGCATACCATGCCTTCAGATTCGGCAACCTCGCCCGTCATATCCACATGCTCGATCATAAAGCCCTTGTCAGGCATAATGCTCCTTGCGCTGGATATAACACCTGCCTCGCTGCAGCCTCCCCCTATGCTGCCGATGATTCTTCCATCCTGGTAAAGAACCATTTTGGCACCGGCCTTCCTGGGCGTAGAGCCTTTGGAGGATAATATGGTTATGAGGGCCCTGGGCACCGGCGATTCTTCGGATATTTTTTCTGCCACTTCCACATCGAATTCAGGAAATACGAAGTCTTTGCCAAATTTATTCAGAGCGCTTTTGTTCTTAAAGCTGATAAGCTGCGCCACTATGGAAACAGCTATTTCATCAGGGGTAACGGCACCTATGTCAATACCTATGGGGGAGTTTACCAAATTAAGCTTGTCCTTATCAAAGCCTTCGTTCAGCAGTTCCTCCATCATAGCACGGACCCTGCGTCTTGAGCCTATCATTCCTATATAGCTGAGATCATGCTTTAATACCTCACGCAGCACTATGCCGTCATGCCTGTGGCCTCTAGTCACTATTACCGCAAAATCGGTTTTTCTGAATTTTATCAATTCGAAGGATCTTTCAAAGCTTTCACAGATAACACTCTCTGCTTCGGGAAAACGGCCAATATTGGCAAAGGAAGGCCTATCATCTATAACAGTAACAGAAAAGCCTACTCTGGCTGCAAGCTCCGATACAGGCTTGGCTACATGCCCTCCCCCGTATATTATCAAACGCGGCTTGGGTATGAAGGGCTCGATCAAGACACCTTTATCCCCTTCCGTATTTATTATCTCAAGCTTTCCCATATCTAAAGAAAGCTTGAGTTTTTCATATAAATCATCGCTCAGAGGATATGATTTTCTTTCTATATCCTCATCGGTTAGGAGTATTTTTTCTTCGATAGAACCATTTTTTCCGTCAAGCATGCTCAGAAATGTTAATACAGCACATTTGCTTCCGCTATTTACTTTATCCAACAATTCTTTATACAATGCATTATACATCTTATCACCCTTTGCTTCTCATCATCCGCCCCAAACAGAAATACTGTTAATATTATACACTATTATCACGTGCAAATTATCATCTGGATAATATTTTTTTTATTTCTTCATTATTAATTATTTCCTCAATGGAATTGATACCTAAATGCTTTAATATTTTCATGACATTTAAATTATCAAAGGGTGTCATTATCAAGGAATCCTCACCAAATTCATTGACCATCATCGCAGCCTTATGTACATCAATGTTTGTCCTCGGCCCTCCTACACATCCTCCTGGGCATCCCATCCCCTCAATAAAGTTGGCATCCACTTTTTCCCCCTGATAGAGATCGTCCAATATCTCCTTGCAGTTTTTGACACCGTCTGCCTTTTTAGCTCTAAGCATGATGACCCTCCTTGGCTCCAGCCTGTTAACAACCGTTTTGACTGAAAAGCTTACCCCTCCTGTCCTCGCATATATCCTTCCCCCAAAGGAGGCCTGATCCTTATAATCCGGCTCAAGCTCGCTCAGGTTGATATTAAGAGCATTGAATATCTCCTTTAGCTCTCTGAAATTCAATACATAATCTATGGCCCCTTTGAGATCCTGCTCTATTGCCTCTGCCTTTTTCGCTATGCAGGGAGCAATAAAAACCACCCTGGCATCCTCATAGAGCTTTTTTAGTATCCTACCCGAGGCGATCATGGGCGATACAGAGGGAGACATATGCTCGAGAATGCCGGGATAATTTTTCTTTATCATATTGAACCACACCGGACAGCAGCAGCTTGTCAAAAAGAAATCTTCTTCGCTTTTTACCAGATTATCAAACTCAAAGGCTTCTTTTATGGTTAAAATATCGGCAAACAGCGCAACCTCAATCATATCCTTAAAGCCCAGCAGCTTAAAGGCGGTCCTGAGCTGACCCATACTGACATCATCCCCGAACTGTCCGGCTATAGCAGGTGCTGCAGCAGCATAGACAGGCACTTTGCTATCCTTCAGCAAATCGATGATCGGCATGAACTCTATCTTGTCGGCTATTGCTCCAAAATCACAGGAGGAAACGCAATGGCCGCAATTCAGACACTTGTCATTCACAATGACGGGGCCTTTTCTTCTATATATTGAGGTTTCGTACCTGCATATATCGCTGCATTCGCAATTTGGTTCTTCGCAATGCTCACAAGGCCCGTCAAGCTTCGCAACAATGGGATGGCTGATCTCTCCGGCATTTTTTATTATGGTCAGCTCATGGTCGAATGCCACGTTTCCCTTAGGGTCCAATCCCATTGCCAACCTTATATGGTCCTTAATAAAGGGTATTTCCGCATCACCAAAACCATATTTATCCATAATATCCCTGACCAGGTCATCTAAATCCTCTGCGCTTTTTAATCCTCCATTCCAATATCGCCTGACAAGCTCGCTAAAAATATACATCCTCTTCTCGTTAAAATTGATATACTCTTCTCTCATATACATCCTCCATGATAATCAACGATATGAAGTTGTATCGCTGCCGTACGTTGAAGCTACGCCTCTATCCTGCCGTATACTCCGCCGCCGCCTACACCGATGTCCAGTTTTCCCTCTCTGGCTAAAACTATATTCCTGGCCATATCTTCCTTGACGACCTTTGCGAGCTCCTCGAAGCTCGCCTCATGAACGACCTTCATCTCGCTGCCGAAATGATCTATCAGCTTTTCTATGGTTTTGGGCCCTACCTTGGGTAGAAACTCAAGAGGTATCTGGTAATTGTAGGTCGGCCTTCCGGTCATATCGGGCTCATCCCTGTCTTTGATGACCTCCAGCCTATCTCGGACCCCTACCACCACTCTGTGCTTATCCGATACAGGGCACTTTAATACCGGAGGCTCTCCCTCAATGACCCTATCGCATATCTCGCAATAGCTGCGATGATATTTGCCCAGTTTGGGATTCAGCCCGTAATTAGCAACGATCCTTCTTCCGTCTTTATTCCAGATAGACTTTAAAACTTCTGTATAGCTCGCATCCTCCATCTCAAATATATTGTACTCTCTTCCCATCTTGGGCAATGAGTGAGCATCAGAGTTGCTGATAAAGGTCTTGCCATCCAATTCGCTGAGCTGGCTTGCCATCATCGAATCTGCACTCAAGCCCAATTCTACCGCCGGTATCCTTCCAAAGGATCTGTCGTCAAATATTTCATGCAATGACTTGCAGCAGTTGCCGTAGAAGCTTTTGTGCGGAGTAAAGGCATGGGCCGGTATGTATACGCCCCCGAACTCATCGACGATATCGAATAGCTCCTGACCCGTCAACCGGCTCATCAGGCTGAAAGACCTGATATTCTTGATATGCTTGCTCATTTCATCCGAAAAGTCCGTGATGTGCTTCAATGTGGGGAAAAAGCATAACGAGTGGGAACTGCAGCCATGCTTCTCGTGGGTTTCGATCTCCGCTCCCAGTATAAGGTTCTGCCTTCCTCTGTACTCCATGCCTCCCTTGCTCTTTTCCACCAATTCTCCTCTTGAAACGAGGCTGTTGATATCCTCCAGTATATATGGGGATATACAGTCAACGACACCTATAACATCTATGCCTTTCCTGTAGGATTCATAAGCGATGTTCTCAAAGGTAAGGTTATTTGCCGTCGCTTTCTTTATTTCTTTCCCTCCGGACGAACGGCCTATATGTACATGCAAATCCACAAAGTATTTATTCATCCCTGCACCACCTAAAATATATAGTCATTGCCTGATAGATAATATCATAAAGCTTACCATCTATTATCCCCTATTATTGCTATTTTAAAAACAGCTTATTTATTGCTTTTGATCCTTGCCCAAATAAAGCAAGGGGTCTCCAATTTATGTATTTTAGGTCATAATCATGGATACCCCCGGATATGATATAGCTTCAGTGACTGCTATGATTGCGGGAAGATGTCATCTTGTAAGAATAAACATTGGGAAGTTCCACAAAGCGGCGCAATATGGCCGATGCTTCCCCACGGGTTGCGCTGCCGGTCGGGTCAAAGGCGTTGCTGCCCTTGCCCTGCATGATGCCTGCCTGCTGGATGGCTTTTACAGCATCCTTTGCATAAGCGGCAATCTTCACGCTATCCGAAAATGTGACTGCCGCAGCGGAAACAGGCAGCTTATAGCCGGCGGCTTTGGCGTAGTTCTGCATCATAACCGCTATGTCCTGACGGCTGATAGAAAGTGCCGGGCCAAACTTGCCGCTGCCGATACCCTGCACTATGCCATTCTTCATCGCCCACTCGATATAGTGCATAACGGGGTCGCTGCTCTTGACATCGGCAAAACTGCCGGTATTATAGCCGCTCACGTCTGCACCTGAAAGCTTGCCCAGCGCCATGAGGAAATCTCCACGGGTGATGACGGCATCGGGAGCAAAAGCAGTTGCGCTTGTGCCGGAGAGAAGTTCGTAGCTGGTGACAAAATCAATGTCGTCCTTCGCCCAGTGCTTCGCCGTGTCGGTAAAGTCCGGAGCAGGGGCTTTGTAGCCTATGCCGTAAATGGAAAGGCTGTTCCTGCCAAAAATCACCCTGCCATTATCGTAGCCGGAGTTGGCCAGCATCTGCGGCTTGCCGTCTTTTCCGACGTACACGCCGTAAAGGTTGCCGGTCTGTTCATTTCTTGCCGGTTTATATAGGATGCCCAGTGTGACCGTGCCTGTTTTGAAATCGGAAACATATTCTGTCTTGCCGTTTTTCTGATAGCTTACGGTCAGGTCGTATACAGGCCGGTTGCCGATCAGTGCCTTTGCCGCATTGGACAGCTTGGTAACAGGATCGGCCGCAATGGTGACGGTACCCGATGCCTGAGCCTTGGTTTCCTGAATGGCGATTTTGTCAAAGGAGAAGCTGACAAGCGGGGTATTCACGTCAAAGCGTTTCACGCCTTCCTTTTCCAGCAGGACCAGGGCTTTTTCATCCAGCTTCACGCTGACGCTTTTCCCATCTGCGTTAAACGCTATATTAAGTGAGACACCGATGCCATCCGCTGCTTTGCCCTTGCTCTTCGCGTCTTTTTTTCCCGCATCAATCAGCTCCTTGACCTGGGCTTCGGTTATGGTAACAATTGCAGCGCCGTTCTTATCCGCCGCAGCGGTCAAGTTCATAGATGCCATGGTTGGCTGATCGGGCTTTTTGTATATAGTGATGTTTGATACCGGAGGCGTAGAAGGTGTATCGTTGCCGCCACCATCGGAGTCGTCTTTATTGCCTCCAGTATCATCTCCGTTGCTGTCTTTCCTCCAATTAGCTCTAATCGTCAAATCGGAGGTCACATTGTTAAAGGCTTTGTCCCAGCCGGTGAAGGTGTAACCGCTGCGGCTTACTGTAGGTGCTTTGGCTGAGCCGCCGTGTATGACGGACTGTATCAGCTCGCCGCCGCCTGTGCGCGTACCGCCGTTTAAGTTGAAGGTAACGGTATAGGTTGCCGGTGCTTGTTCCAGCGTGAAGTTGATAGTATAAGTCTTTGTGTTTATCTTATCCTCGGCAATTACCTCCACGGTTGCACTGCCGGGCAGAGATGCCGCTTGTGCAATGCTTACAGCAGCTTTTGCATCATCTGCAGTTGCACCCACTGCCGCCGCCGTGCTGCCGGGATTGGTGCCGTAGGGCAGCTCCACATAATATGAGGCAACATCAGGATCAAAACCGCTTACTGTGCTGCCGCCCACTGTCAGTCCGCTCAGATTGGCGTTGCTGCTGGGGATGTAACTATCTGCAATGTCGACGGTAAGCGTGGAAGGAGCCCCTTTGTCAAAGGATATGGTAAATTCCAGCCTATCTCCTTCAGTGAAGCCCTGTGCTCCAAGATAGCTGTTCTTGATAATCAGCTCGCTTACGATAACGTAATAGTGGGCAGGCGTTGCCAAAGGCGTTGTGCCATATACCACATCCGTGACCGTACTGGCGCTGTTCCAGGTGATGGTGGTGCTTATGTCGCCGGGATTGCTAAGATCATAGCTCACGCCTGTGGGGCTGATCGTTGCATCAATCACAGGAGCCGCCCCTTCGATTATCGTCATGGTAAGGATCTTGCTGTCGTTTGCGCTGCCTTTACTAAGCTCAACGTTATACTGGCGGCCGCTGGTGTGACTGACAACCGCCGTTACACCTGATGCGTCACCGGTCAGTAGGGCGTTCACATAGCTTTGCACCGCCGCTGTTTTATCATCTTGGGTTGCGCCGTAAGCCACATTAACAGTGCCATCAGCAATAGCCGCTTTTGCAGCCGCTACCGCCTGCACATCCGTAATACCCGAAAAGGCTGTAGCCGTGATGGTTATGGTTTTCTGCACAGTGGTCTGGCTCTGTAAGCCCTTGGATACCCTGATGGTAAATACATAGCTCCCGTCTGTCCCGTTGGGGTTTGCGGAGGTTCCGGCAACCGGAACCGTATAACTGAGCTTGTTGATAGCAATCGTAACGCTGCCGTTTCCTATAGCTGTCTCTGCGGTGGATCTCAGCGCCGTTATAATGATGGATTCGCTGTTTGCCGATTCTTGGGTCATGTTGCTGTAGCTTGCACCCTCCGCCGCTGACTTTGCCGTATCCACAATGGCAATATCCGGGTCAGGTGCTTCAGTCACCGTCATGGTAAGACTCTTATTATCGGCTGCGCTGCCTTTGGAAAGTGCAACATCATACTTACCTGTGCCGCTGTTGTAAGTGACTACCGCCTGTACCCCTGCGGCATCGCCGGTCAGCAGAGCGTTCACATAGCTTTGCACTGCCGCTGTTTTATCATCCTGGGTTGCGCCGTAAGCCACATTAACAGTGCCGTCAGCAATAGCCGCTTTTGCAGCCGCTACCGCATCGGCGTTCGGAATGCCTGAAAAAGGTGCTGCGATAATTAAAATGGATTTCTGCCCGGTAATCCGGCTCTGTGCTCCCTTTGACACGGTGACGGTGAATTCATAGCTGCCGTTTGTTCCGGATGTATTATCGGCGTCCCCCGCTGTCGGTGCGTTATAGCTGACTTTGTTGATGGCGGCCGCAACGCTGGCATTGTTTACCGCTGTTTCGGCTATGCTCTTGACATAATCTCTTACGGCTTCCTCAGTGCCGCAAATTGCCTGGTTGACCGCAGGGTATGCGGCAATTTCCGCAGCCGTTTTTGCCAACTCTACTATAGCGATGTCCGGGTCGGGATTCACCGTGAGGGTAAAGGTGAGCGTACCTATCTGACTGAAGCTGTTTTCCGCTTTCAGTGTAACCGGATAGCTTCCCTGCGTGAGACCGGCGGCGACATCCAATCTTTTCGTACCGTTGTTCCATGTGATCTTTTCGTCGCCGGAAATTTTGGTTACTGTAATCGGTTCTGTGCCTGTAATAGTATATGTGCCGGTAGAGGTGGCGGCATAGCCTTCTGTCAGGGTCATGGTTTCCGGACCGGTAATGCTTGGAGCCACAGGCGAAGCACTGACCGTTACTTTGAATATGTTGGAATAAGCCCAAATGCTGCCGCCCTTGACGCTGGCTTTGCAAAAGTAATAATAACTTCCGCCTGCCGTAAGGTCTGCCGGAATGGTAAGGCTGGAGCTGGTCTGCCCGCTTAACGTATCCGGGCTTCCATAAGCAGCCGAATTCTTGAAATACCACTGATAGTCGATGGTTTCTGCTGGAGAAGCTGTTACCGCAACCGACAAGGCACCGCTGATATGTCCTTGTGTCACTGTAACCTCATCCGGTTGAACGGCAAAGGTAATGCCGTTTCTGACAACAGGCTGGTACGCAGCCTTATTGCCCGCCTCATCCTGGACCACCACATTGAAATAATAAGCGGTATCGGCTCCCGGCCACGCAGCGTTATAGCTGCCGATATCTGTCGTTCCGCCGGTATTCTGCAGCACTCCATATGCCTCGCAGCCCTCCGCCGTCAAAATGTTGTTGGAAGTGGAGCGGTAAATATAATATCTCAGATTGGAAGGGATTGATACATTATCAGTTGCCTTCGTCCAGCTTAGAGCGATTCTTGGCGTAGGAAAGAAAATGGACTCGATTTGAACCGCGCCCGCAGCCCCCGGTATGGGGTTCCCTGTATCTGTTACGGCGGATACGTTGATCCTCGCCACATTGGAGCGGACGGAGGCGGCCCCGGCGCTGACCTCGCAGAAATAGTAATAGGTTCCCTCTGTCAAGCCGGTGGGGATGATAAAGATTGCACTGGTCGCTCCTCCAATGGTTGTGCCGCCGGAATTGGATTCCGCCGTGTTTTGATACCACTGGTAGTTTAATGGACCGGATGGTGTTACGCTGGCCGTTACCGAAAGTGATCCTGAGATGCTGCCCACGATGACATTGGTAATAGGGGCTGGGTGCTGGGTGATGTTAATGATCGATGTGGGCGGTGCCGCGCCGAAAACTTTCAGTGAGGGCAGGCTTCCTACCGTAATATCCCATACACCGGTGTCCCAATTCAGGCCGGAGCTTCCCCATGTTGCGGCCGCAAGCCAATCTTCGGAGGCTTTGGGCGCCCCGTTCATATCATCTGCCGAGCCTCCCGCAACTGTGGAACCGTTCACCAGCATATTGCCGGAGGCATAATTGTTGACGATTTGTGCCGCCCCGATTTTATAGCCAAACACTCTGCCGGTTTCACCGGACAAACCGATAACCGAGCCGTTTAACGCCGCGCAGCCTGTTATCTGGGAGCTTGCTCCCGTGCCTCCCGCAATGCCGCCCGCACGGCAGTTTGTAGTTGTCTCAGCGGTAACATTGCCTGTGACATAACAGTTTTGGATTATGCCGTTTGATACTCCTGCAATCCCGCCGACATATCCTTTGCCGGAAGCAATTGCCGTGCTGATACAATTTCGGATGATTCCCGGTGAATTTCTACCTGCGATTCCTCCAACGTTGTTGTAGCCCGGCGCAGAAATTGTACCGCTGACGGAACAGTTTTCAATCGTGCCGTTTTCTCCTACACTTCCGGCAATTCCGCCTGCATATTGCCCCCTTGCAAAGACATTAATATCATCCAGCCTGAGGTTTTTGATCGTGCCTCCGTTAACATTGCCAAATAAGCCATGGATGTTTACATCCTGTACTCCTGAAATTATTAGACCCGTAATGGTTTTTCCGTTGCCGTCAAAGGTTCCCTTAAAAGCCCAATGTGTTCCGATAGGCGTCCAGCCGCTTCCGCTTTGATAGGCAGACAGATCGATGTCATGGGTCAGCTTGATGGTTTTGCCTGTAAAGCCGTCTGACACAGACGGGGCCGTATCTGTTAAAAGCAGCGCCAGCCCCGCAAGCTGGTCGGCGGTGCCGATTTCAAACGAGGAGGCGCTTGGATTCGCGGTGTACCAGCTTGTATCCGGTGTGCCTGCCGCCAGAATCCCGGGCGTCGGCAGCATTAGCGCTGTAATTTCGGCTTTCCCTTCCACCGCAAACACGGTGGAAGAGAGCAGCCCAAACGATAGTGCAATCGCCATAACAAGGGACACGGTTTTCTTGAATGCTCGTTTCATTCCTTTAATCCCTCCTGTCATATTCCTGCACAGCAGTAAGAAGTGTTTGTGTCTATGGGCGAGGCGGATAAATCCCATTGATGCAGATAATATAGTTCAGTGATAGATATGGCTGGACATTTGAATGCGGCGCATTCTGCCCGGTTGAACCTGTTGGTGACATGGCGGTATTGGCCCCTCCGGTCTTATAGATATTGTAGGCTGTCCCCATATCATCTTCTGCTTTTGCTAAAACGGCATTCCCGCCGGGTATGTTCGTCCCTGCTTGGTCTGTGCTGGCCGGAATGGAATGAGTATGGGAAGGTATCTGATTTACGGTAAGTGCAACTGTTTCCGCACCTCCGGTTTGTGCCAGCATATAGTTAGAGGTTCCGGCGCTCTCCCCGGCTCCCACAATGACTCTCCCCGAAAGATTGGGGAGCATAAATGTGGTTCTGCCGTCACCGCCGTATCTGTTTCCTATAAGGGAATAAAGAGCCTGATATTGAGCAATATTCAAAGTCTGCCCTTTGCAAAAAAGCCAGCCTTCCGGTGCAAAATCTATGGGCCATGCTATAATCGTTCCAATAAATGCTTCCATTCTTCATCTCTCCTTTATACTGATTAAAATTTACAACATAGTGAGCGCCAACGCTGCGCACAGAATCATGATGAAAATACGTTTCATTTTTTCCTCCTCTCGCCGGGACATAAAAATTCCCCATGATAATTTTTCCATTTTATCATAGAGGAAAATCCATGCTTTTGGTAGTGACTTTTTACCCTCAAAAAGTCACGTTTTTTCGGCTCACATGATGTATTTCGCAAGTTCGTTACGACCGGATATACAGAGCTTTTCATAAATCTCCAGCATGATGTTCTTGAGCCGCCCCACCGAAATATTGTACTGCTTGGCGATTTTGGCGTAAGGAACGCGGTGCGCCACAAGGATAGCGATATGGCATTCCCGCAAGGACAGGATGAATGTGATGTGGTCCTTCGTGAACTCGTTATGAAAGGCGACCCAGTTCTTAAAGGTGCGCTTCCATTGCCCGATTACGGCGTCATAATAATCAGGGAACTCCCGCTCCAGGCAACGCTCTACCAGCCCGCCCAGCAGGGCGGCGGCCTCCGCAAAAGGCGTGATAAATCCGTGAGGCAGACAGATACGCATAGCCTCAAGCAGCCAGCGTACGGCCGCATCCTCCCGCTCGAGATGATGACAGGCAATGGCGCATATCACCCTCAGATAAATACCGGTGAAGGTAATCCCTTGCTCCGGCGCGCTCAAAGTCAGAGCGGTTTGCGCCACAGCCAGCATGGCTTCATATCTGCCTACGCAAAGGAAATATTTGGATCGTAAATAGAGGGTATGCGGCTTTGCCAGTATAGGTATAGCGCTGAAATCTCCCTCCTTCAGCCAGTCGGGAACCATATTCGGGGCCGTTATGCTCACAGCGACGCTTGCAAGCGCCAGCTCCCCGATGGCGGACATATCGCTGCCTTGATTGGCTTCGATGCATCTCTTGAGATAACTGTCAATTTCTGTATAGGCGCGGTAATCCCCCAGACTGATGGCCGCCGCGACTGCCATCAAAGAGGCCCGGAGCCTGGCCGCTTCGTCCCCTTCGGTCCTATCAAAACAGCACATCGTCCGCTTAAAGTCGCCACGCAGATAGGCAAGCTCACTCTCGTATTGAAGGCGAAGCCTTTCTCCGCTCACGGTATCCAAAATCGCATCTGGGTTATCATGGGGCATTGGGATAGTGGTGAAAACCAATATATTGTGCAAATCGGAAGACAGCGATTTTTGAATCGTCCCTTCGTGGCGTCGGTTATCTGCAGGCCGCTGGGCGTCCGCTGGTATCAGCCACAGTTTCCCCTTTTTGACCGCATTGGGGATATGCCCAGCGGCCAAATGATAGTTGATCGACCGCCCGGAAATGCCCCATTTTTCTGCCGCTTCACTGGTTGTTATGTAATACATATCACCACTCCCTGTATGATTTCTATAATTCTATTATACTTCTTATATCGGAAAATTGTAAATAAAAGGGATACACAAAATTCTGCCGTAATCTATCTAAATTAGCGGCGAGCACACAAAAGTTATTTTCCCCTTGCTCCTGCATATACTGTATCAAGGCTCTATGAAACAATAAAGCGGGTGATATATATGTATAATAATAATTTTCGTACTTTCAGCGAATATATGAAAAAAGAAGACAATGCCCTTACAGCATCCATGGAGGATTACCTTGAAATGATATACAGGCTGTCCATGGATACCGGATTCACAAGAATCCATGAGTTGTCGTACGCCCTCAACGTACAGCCTCCGTCTGCAACAAAAATGGTGCAAAGGCTGGGTGAACTGGGCCTCTTAAAATATGAAAAGTATGGCGTAATAATCCTTGAGGAGGAAGGAAAAAAAGCAGGCGAGGCTTTAATCAGGCGTCACAACACCATCGAAGACCTTTTAAAGGTATTGGGCGTTGCTGAAAGGGCAATACTGGCAGAAACCGAAAAGGTTGAACATACGTTGAGCGATGAAACCATCAAATGCTTCGAGGAATATGTGGATTTCATCAAAAAAAACCCGGATGTGGCCACCAGGTTTAATGCTTTTAGAAATTCAGAAGGATGAATGATAAGTATTCTGGCATAAAAAATCCGTGAAATATTGCAGGATCTTTCCTGTATGCTTCACGGGTTTTATTTTGCCTCTCTTCCAGGTATGAGTATATACAAAGCTTTACGCCTGACTTCTCGCCATTCAGCGCCAGGCAGCTAACATCTGCTGAATATTTTCAGCAAACGCAGATAATGGTTTGCCTCTCTCAGTACATGATCTCCCAGCAGCGGCACAATAATTGACCTGATTCTGCACTCCAGCAATCCCTGTGTGCCTTGAGCCTTAAAATCACGAATAGCTAAGGTAGCTCTCAAGCTATCGCTTGTAACCTTGGATATAGGCACGGTTATGTCTATGGCTTGTTTTGCTTCGTTTGTCAGCACATCGAACTCGTTTCCGAAATTATTAGCTGTGTTGAACAATTCGTTCTCTGTCGGATCAAGCAGGCCGCGGATGAATTTTGAATGCTCTGCCATGATCCTGTTCCAAAAAGCTTCTTGTTCATATGCTTCTCTTTGTATATCAATTTCTTCTCTACTTTGAAGCCTTTGGAGCATCAGCACATAAAGCTTTGATTCCCGCATAATGTGATCGATCAAAAGTGGATAATTGAAGGTAAACATTTTGCAGGACAAGACATTTGATAGAACCAGGGTTTTAAACTCTATTAAGGACGTGGTTAATACTATTGCCCTTTGATTCAGATCACATACCTTTTGCTCGAGTATGGGACTGACCTCCACACATACTCCGCCCCTTAGCCCGGCTTCTTCCCGCGTTAGTTCGGTTGGTATATTTACTCCCGTATAAAATGTGGTAGCCCTTTCGGCGCTTAGTGTATATTGTGTGATCACTTCTCCGGATTGCAGTACTTCAGGGTCAACAACCCCATTTGATAATACAATCGCCTCTGCTAAAAGCCCATCGAATTCCATTCTCAGGGCATCTGCCCGTTGTGTAAAGCTTGCATCCCTCGGTGTGAATCCTACTTCAACGAAAAATGAATGCTCCTTCATAATCCTCAGGAAAAAAAGGTGCAAGCCCAGTGATTGACGGACAAAGTCCGCGTTTGATAACATTCTTGTTAACCTCCTATTATAAAATTATCATATTATGAAGGTATGTCCTTCCTGATACCAGTCTATTAGGCAGTTGTACAAACGTTACACTTATATAGGATTATGATATATTTTTTTTATCAAAGGCTATAGCAAGAACTATTCTGATAGGTTATTCCCATCTGAAGAAACTAATTGCTATGCTGATACAGATTACCGCCAATACAATCATCAGGACAACCGGAAGTAAAACACCATTGACAGGTAAGCCAAGGGATACTGCTTTAAGAAGTTTAATGCCCTGTGTCAAAGGCAGCAGATTTGCTGCTTTTTGAAGCGCTGAGGGCATAACCTCATAAGGCAAAGTGGCACCGGAGAAAATGAGCATTGGGAAATACAAGATACTTGCCAGAACGCTTGCTGTTCTAATATCCGGTGCTACCCCTCCTACCAGCAGCCCTATGCTGAACATGGAAAGCATGACCAGAAAGTATGCGCCTAAAAATTGAAGCCATGAGCCCCTCAATTGATAACCGAAAAAAACAGCTGCCGTTCCATAAACAAGAAGAAGTGAAAGAACGGAATAAAGGGCGTATATAGCAACATGCACTGCTAAAATGAGAGCGGGATTAATTGGCGTAACCTTGAACCGCTTTAATATTTTCTTATGCCGATAATCGGATACCACCAAAGGAAGTCCCATGACCCCGCCGGCGCATATGGCAATCGTAGCCACGGCTCCCAAGGATTGCTGCAGAAAAGTGTATCCAGCCCCTTCAAAGGCAAGCTTGTCTCCGTAAATGATGCCAAGGATAACCATGACAATGACCGGCATGCATATTGCAAAGATGAACATATCCATACCGCGCAGGGATAATTTTAATTCCGTTTTAAATAGAGTACTAAATGCTTTCATTCTCTTTTCCCTCCTCATCTGTATACCAAAGATATGTGTCCTCAAATTTTTTATAAGGGCTGGCCTCGATGGCTTCCCGCACAGTTCCGTAAAAAATGCTTTTTCCGCTTTTCAGAATCATGATTTTATCACACAGAGCTTCTACCTCATCCATAAAATGCGATGTCAGCAAAATAGTCAGGCCTTTTGCCTTTAAATCAGATAGGTATTTCCAGACATCCCGCCTTGCTCTGGCATCCAGCCCTGTGGTCAGCTCATCCAGGAACACTGCCTCGGGATTTGGGATGAGTGCGAGGACAATGAAAAGACTCTGCTTTTGCCCTCCCGAAAGCTCGCTCACCTGGCTTTTTGCTTTGTCCCAAAGCGCAAATTGTTTTAGCAAATCCTCATAATCCGAAGGGGTCTGATACAGGGATTGGGTAACCCGGCATAGCTCAGCTACAGTGATTTTGTCCTGATAATTTGCCTCCTGAAACTGTACACCCACCTTCTCAAACAGCTTTTTGCGGTCTCTTTGGGGATTAAATCCCAGAATAGAAACGGTTCCGCTATCCTGCTTTTTCGTGCCTAAAATACACTCGATGGCAGTGCTTTTCCCTGCACCGTTTGCTCCAAGCAAACCGAATACTTCACCACGGCAGACAGTAATATTGATGTTCTCAACTGCCTTGATAGTGCCATAGGACTTACACAATTGATTTACCTTAATTATTGTTTCCACGCTATAAAGTCCTCCTCTTCTTTTCTATATATAACGCATTAAATATTTTACAGCAGTAAGCTTATATTAAGTGATAAAAGCTATGTAACGTATTTATTGCAACTTATATATTTATCAAAAGAATAACACCAGAGTTAATTCTGGTGTTAAAGTGTAGGGTTTGTTTTAAATTGCTCTTTCATTTTTCTAAGGTGAATCAACATATCCCGAGCATTCATTTCGGCATATTTCAGGGATGTCAGCAGCTTATCACATACGGAAACGATGTCATCATTTTCCCTTGGTGTATCAATTGCATCCCGTATATTAGCCTCAGGGTCGTTGGACAATGCGCAGAGCATTCGCAAAATGGCTGCCAGGGAGTAATTAGCACATCTCAGAGACCGTATGATTTTCAGCCTGCGGATATCTTCATCCGTATAGACACGATAACCATTCTGCTTCCGTTTAACCATCAGCAGTCCGTTCATTTCCCAGTTTCTCAAAGCATCCATCGATATTTGCAGATGGCTTGCAGTTTCTTTTCTGGTGAAGCAGGCGCTGCTCGTTTCTGCCTGACTGCCTGACAATAGCCGCTCAGCAATTGCTATAGCTTCTTCGGCATTTTTATGTTCTTTTTTAATTTGGTACAAATAGCTCTTCGTGAGGAGAATCGCTTTATCAAAATCCCCGCCAGCAGAAGCCTTAATAATGTCAATTATCTTTTTCCGCAGACCGTTTTGCAAAACCTCAACCTGTAGAGCAGTTCTCGCAAGCTTGATTTGCTCCATATGGAAATCCGTAAAAATACGGTAACCGTTAGGTTCGCGTTCAGTCTTCGGTATCAGTCCGAGTTCCTCATAAAGCCGCACGGTATTAGGATGGATTCCGACACAGCGAGCAATTTCGGCTGTTTTATAGGTATTCATTCATCAGACCACCTCCATCTTTTACCTACTATAGCATCCGGTAAAAGTCTGGTGTTATAATGGAAGGTTTCAATTATAAATGGCTGCTGAGCTTAAAGCAGCTTTTGCAGAGAAGCTTTGCCTCCGCCACAATCCACCTCTTTTAGCTTTTATAAATGCGAATCGACAAAGTCACTCTATATTCAACATCTTCATTTTTCTCCATAGCGATGTAGTGCTTATTTTTAAATAGTCGGCCGTTTTCACTTTTGAACCATCATTGTGTTGTAAGGCAGTTATTATTATTTCTCTCTCATACTCTGCCAGCAGAGTATTTAATGACATATATGAATCACTACTGCTTAACTTCGCTTTAGAATAGCTTTTTTTAATATTTGCAGGAAGATATGCAGGTTTGATCACCCTGTCGTTGCCAATAACATTAAATATTTTTTCGATACAATTTGCAAGCTCTCTAACATTCCCAGGCCACGAATATTCCATTAAAATGCTTAGTGCTTCATCTTCAATGTATTCAACAAATTTTCCGAAATCTTTGTTCATATTAGCAATAAAATGATTTACAAGAAAAGGAATATCTTCTTTTATAAAACGCAAAGCAGGAAGCTGAATGTCCAGTATATTAAGCCTATAATAAAGGTCTTGGCGAAACTTGCTGCCCGCTATTAATTCCAGCAAATCCTTATTGGTTGCAGATATTATCCTAACATTAAGCTTAATGGTTGACTTGCTCCCAATACGCATCACTTCCTTTTCCTGCAAAATTCTAAGCAATTTAGATTGCAGATTCAAATCCATCTCCCCTATTTCGTCAAGGAAAACAGTACCTCCGTTTGCCTGTTCAAAAATGCCTAGATCGCCACCTTTCTTTGCTCCTGTAAATGTACCTTCAGCATATCCAAAAAAAATGCTCTCCGCTAGGCTTAGTGGAATAGCGGCACAGTTGATTGCAATGAAAGGTTTGTTTGCTCTGCTGCTAGCACTATGAATTGACTGGGCAAACACTTCCTTGCCTGTTCCAGATTCACCATATATCAATACATTTGAATCAGTCTTAGCCGCAATTGACGCTATATTCTTCGCTTGCATAATTGGCTCGCTATTTCCAACTATATCTTGAAATGTATACTTTGTATTGCTTCTCTTTTTTACTTCTTTAATCAATCTGGTATTTTTGCGTATGGAATCCTCATTATTAAACCCGAATAAAAAATATTTCCCAATAGGAATTCTTACTGCTGTAGCGCCTAAAACACGATTAGACTTACCTATAATAGGTTTTTGCAGCAACATTGCACTTTTGGAAGAGGCACTCACTTTACCAATCAATTTATCATTTAGCTCGCCCTTTGAGTTGACGGAAATTATTACATTTCCATCGCTGTCGCAAATAGCAGCATCCCCTCCAATTATTGAGGCTATTTGAGGGAGTATCTCTTCAATAGATTGTTCCAGTGAGTATGCAAAATTTATAGTCTCGATATTGTTGCAAGTTATCGTGTATGCATCAATCGGAAAAGACAATATAAAAGGATGTATGTTGAATTTTGACTTAAAATCATTTATTTGCTTTTTATTTAAAGCTTTCAATATTGCATCTAATTTCATTTGGCGATATTGTTCAAGTTCTACTCCTCTGCTATCAACAACACTGATGACTATACCCTTTTTATCAGAAAGAATTGCATATCCGTTAGATATTCGTGCCAAGCAAGGAAGCGCATTTAATAAAGCATTCAGCATGTCATCATCTCCGATCATTTAGTCAAATAAATTTTTTAGATATAAAAATTCAGAATTTACCCTTAATTTAGCATACCATTTATAATAAATCAATATAATCATTGCAGAATTGAAATTGCGTTTCACTTTTGCAATGTTATGTGATTATTGCTAATCGGCTATTAAAGAAGATTAGATTTAATCCATTTCAGTTTTGCAATATATACACCCTTGCATAGATAGATTTTCGGCAAAATACCTGCCTATTTAGGTTGGTATAGCTCTTGCTTATATAATAAAGTGTAATTTTTCTTTATTTGAAGGAGGCATCTATATGAAAAAAACTACTAGATTGAAAGAACTGCTGTATGCAAAAGAAATTGTTGCAGCACCAGGAGCTCATGATGTCATGACAGCAAAAATCATCGAAAAGGTCGGCTTTGACATGGCTTATATGACCGGCTATGGGACAGCGGCAAGTACATTGGGTAAGCCTGATATCGGCTTGCTATGCATGTCCGAGATGCTGGATAGGGCAAGAAAGCTTGCAACAGCAACAAATATTCCGATTGTTGCAGATGGAGATACCGGATTCGGAAATGCAGTTACCCTTATGAGAACTATAGAGGATTTTGAGGATGCAGGTGTTGCTGGAATCCAGCTGGAGGATCAAATAGCTCCAAAGCGATGTGGACATATGGCAGGTAGAAAAGTTGTAAGCATGGAAGAAATGATTGGAAAAATAGAAGCAGCTATTACAGCCAGGAAAGATCCCGACTTCGTCATAATTGCCAGAACAGATGCAAGAACCTCTCTCGGAATTGATGAAGCGATTAAAAGAGCTTTAGCATATGAAAAGGCTGGCGCAGACGCTATATTTGTTGAATCAATAGAAACCATAGAAGAAATGAAGTGGATAAACCAGGTAATTAAAGCTCCAACTATCGTAAATATTGTCGAAGGCGGCAGGACACCTCAGCTAACAGATAAAGAGCTGGAAGAGTTAGGATTTAATTTGGTCATTCATCCTGTTGCAAGCACTTATGTTATTGCAAAGGCCGTATTCGATCTTATGCATGCATTAAAAAGGGATGGGTCAACCAAAGCATTTGCTGATAAGATGATCACATTTAATGAATTTAATGAATTAATTGGCCTAGGTGAATATAGTAAGTACGAAGACCTATTCGTAAGAGATTGATCCATAAACCAAAGTTTGAAAAGCATTTTAAATAAGAAATGAAACTATAACATTGTATTCAAGTATTCAGCCTTATATTATAAGATTATAGCCGCAGCAAATGATAGTGCTAAACAAATTTTGGAGTATAAATCTATATTATTAGGTTGCATAAGCACGTTGAAAAATGTGAATAACTTAAGGAGGGAAATGCATGAATATAAGCATTTTCATTGTATTATTAATTGCAGTAGCAATTGGATTGGGCTTTTACTTTAAAATAAATATCGGTTTGTTTGGAATGTTCTTTGCTTATTTAGTAGGTGCTTTTGTGTTAGATATGAAGGTAAAGAGTATTATTAACTTGTGGCCAATAAATTTATTTTTTACGATTATGACTATTACATTTTTTTACGGATTTGCAGTGTCCAATGGGACTCTTGAGAAAGTTGCCACAAAAACAGTTTATGCAACCCGAAAAGCAACTTTTTTAATCCCGGTTGTATGTTACTTTTTAGCATTTATAATGACGGCAGTCGGACCAGGCCCCTATGCAGTCTATGTATTCTTGGCGCCAATCATAATGGCAATATCTGACGAGATAAAAATGAACAAAATACTTGCCGCTATTATTGTTGTAAGTGGTGTCGTGGCTGGCTGTTTCTCTAATTATGGCGTCGGCGGTGCTATTACGCGAGGGTATATCGAAGCTGCCGGTTATGCTGCTCTGGCAGAACAATATACTTCCAGAGTCTTCTGGAATACATTTCTAGCCGAAACAATCTTATTTATCGTCGCATACATTTTCTTTAAAGGATATAAAGTAGCAAGTACAGAAATAAAAAAACCGGAGCCTTTTACCTCAAAACAAAAAATTACATTAATTCTAATGTTCGGTGCAATAGGATTTGTTATAATACCTTCAACGCTAGCCAGCTTTATTCCCCATTCAACAATTTTGGCCTTATTGAAGGCAAAATTGGATATTTCTTTTGTTTCAATATTTGCAGCACTTTTAGCTATATTCTTTAAAGTAGGTTCGGAAAAAGAAGCACTAAAACAAGTTCCTTGGAATACAATAATACTTATCAGCGGCATCAGCATGTTGATTTCTGTTGCAGTTGAAGCAGGTTCCATCGATTTATTGGCACATTGGTTTAGCACCAGAACGTCAACCGCTTCAGCGCCTATCATACTTTCATTGGTAGCGGGAACTATGAGCTTCTTTGCCAGCACACTAGGTGTTGTTATGCCGACATTGTATCCGATTGTTGAAGGAGTTGCAAATGCGACAGGGCTTGCTCCAACAACTCTATTTTCAATTATAACAATATCAGGATCATTTGTAGGCATATCGCCTTTCTCATCAGGAGGAGCATTAACTCTTACGGGTGTGACTGATGAAGAAACAAGGGACAAGCTGTTTAAGCAGCTGTTGATCATTCCATTTGTCAGCTTAGCACTTGCCATTGTATTGCTGTTATGCGGGGTTATACGTTAACAATTATCTTTCGATAGACAAAGCTCGACATACAAAGCAAAAGTAATGAATTTGGATTTGAAAGAAGGAAAAGCAGGTATACATTTCTGATATATGTCTTTTCCTTCTTTAATTGGCACATTATAAACATTACACTAATATACAGAATCGTTTTAACGATTTCTCTGCTACTGCAATTACCTTAGCTTTTTAATGATTTCCTTGTACTCCCTGTCAAGAGCCTCAATATCGTCATTCTTAGACGGCATGCTCAATTTCCCCAGTATTTCTGCCATGCGGTGCTGAAGCACCATCTTGTCGGCTGATTTATCATTTTGCTGCATCGATTCTTCTTTTTTCCGGATGTAATCGCTGTATGTCCCGTCAAAGCATATGGTTTTCTGATTCTCAATGGCTATTATATGATCGGCGATATTGCTTACAAATCTTCTATCGTGAGAAACAAATACCACAGTTCCGTTATAGCTCAGTACCGCTTCCTCTATTGCTTCCATCGAATATATGTCCAGATAATTGGTGGGTTCATCTAAAACCAGTACATTAAAATCGCTCAGAATTATTTTTGCCAGGGCCGCTTTTACCCTTTCGCCTCCGCTCAGCAAAGAAACCTTTTTCATGACTTCTTCCTGCTTAAACAGGAGCCTGGCAAGCAGAATCCTTGCAAAGGTTTCATCATATATGCTGCTTTCCATAACATTCTCCAGCAATGTCCTGCTGCTATCTAAAATGCTCATATCCTGGCTGAAGTAGCCGATTTTGGCACCTATAGCTCTGTTTATTGCCGGATCGCCATTTATGATCATCTTGATAAGTGTGGTCTTGCCGCTCCCATTTGGACCTATTACAGCAGTTTTGCTATTGTTGAACACCTTGAATTGGGCCTCTTTGAAAACTACCTTATCCCCGAAGCTTTTATCAAGCCCGTCAGAGCTCAATATAACCTTGGAATAAAGCTGTCTGGTCTTTTGTATGTCTATATTGATTTCCTGCTGTTCCTTTGGTTTTTGCTTCACTTCAAGCTTTTCAAGCCTGGTCTTAATGGCATTAATCTGCCTGTCAAGGGTTGCTTTTGCAGCCTGATTGCCCATCTTATGAAGCCGAGCCTCTGAATTTCCCATCCTTTTAGGAGCTTTCCGCATTGTTTTTGATTCGTTCGTCTTTTGCTCTGCAGCTTCGTGCAGCCTGTTCTTTTCTGAAACATACTGATCATACTCAAATGCAGCCCGTTCTCTTTCTTTTTCTTTCAATTCCTTGTATTTAGAGTAATTGCCTTTATAAAACCGTACTTCTCCACTTTCGATCTCCAGTATCGTATTGCAAACCGTATCTAAAAACTCTCTATCGTGGGATACAATCAGTATTGCTCCGCTAAATTGCATCAGCTCCTTTTGCAGAAGCTCTATCCCTTGGTTGTCAAGATTGCTTGTGGGCTCGTCTCCAATGATCAAAGAATTCTCCTTACCTAAAGCCTTGGCTATCTTGAGCCTGGCTATTTCACCTCCGCTTAAACCTTCATTGTTCAAACCGCTTACACCAAATCTGCTGGCTGCATAATCATCTATGCCGGTTTTTTCTTCATCCCCAAGCTGGGTTATATAAGCGTAGGTTCCATAAATCGCCGATACTCCTTCATCGGGCATGACCCTATTGGTCAGAATGTTAAGGAATGTAGTCTTCCCTGAGCCATTTAAGCCTACTATACCGATCCTGTCATTTTTATATATCTTAAAATCGTCAACCTTCAGTATCAATCTATCGTTATAATACTTCTTGACTCCATTCATCTGAGCTATCAACATAAAAAATCCCCTCCATGATTGCCGGAGAGGATACACCATACTCTTGTACAAACTTTCATAATACCGCACTAGAGCCCTGCTTCAAAAAACAGGCAAACAAAAAGGCAGTATTCTTACGTCATTTCACTTTTAACGCTATTGAAAAGCAAGTATTTATTAAAGGGCATAACTATCCTATCCAGCTTAATAACAAAGTTACAAATTGTGATCATCTCTAAGCAAAGAATAGACTAGTTAATCATATCTCCTTTTATACCTTCCTTTCGAAATAATAGCAATTAGATTATATTATATCCAAAACTCTGTGTCAACGAGCTTTTCAAGATTAATCATTCGACGAAATGCGTTCTTTTCCATTAAAGGAAATACATACTAAATCATTAAAAGGAGATAAGGAAGCTCTTAAAGAGATAACGGATATATTTAGATGGCAATTGTATAAGAATAGCTATATCAACGGTCATTTTGATGAAGATTGCTTTCAGGAGCTTAATATAAAATTATTAGAAGGGATTAAGCGATTCAAGTTTGATAAAGAGTATGATATTTTCAAACATGCATAGTATTAATCTAAAGAACCAAGCAATAGAGGTTAATGCCTGTTGTAGCTTGGTTTTTTAGATGTAATAGCATTCCGAATAATTACAATATTAATTAAACTCATAGGTCTTTTAAAACCATATTCAGATTTTATCATAATAATACACATTTTTGGGCAGCATTTCTAACCATGTATTATTGTGCTATAATCGTTTTATAAACATTAAAAGGAAGTGAATTAATGTTAAAAAGAATAATCCCAATTTTATTGGTTTTGTGTTTTGTAATAAGCGGGTGCACAAATAGTAATAGCACAGCTAGTCAAAATCAAAATATTACCAATATCAAATTTATAATACCAAAGGGGCCCCTTGATGAGTGGTCTATAGATGAAAAGCCCATAAAAGACTGTACCCCTAGTATTGTGGTAAACGAACTGCTTAAATATCCTCATATATATCCCGAAGGAACTAAATTGCTTTCTTTAGAAGTCAAAGAAAAAATTGCATACGTTAATATGAGCCATGAATTTAATTCTTATAGCCTGGGCTCTACCGGTATAGAGCATATAATCTTTACCATCACTGATACCTTATGTTTAAACAAATCGCTGGGCATTGACGGAGTAAAATTTCTACTTGATGGCGAAGAAGTACCTATAATTGGAGAGGCTGAAACAGATAAAGTAATTGTTCCTAACGTTATATTAACAGGTGATAACGAGATTAAACGAATTGAGTAATAAATCTTAAAAAAACATTTTTCTGTGGTTGACTTTTAACTCTGTTTTTTCTTCTTATAAAAATGTAAGGTAAATGATTCTGCAGAACAAAAACCTAATAAATTATAAAGGAGAAAAAACATGAAAATATTTGTAAGATTTGGTCACGATATTCTTAGAAACGGAAGCTTTACTGGCGCTCCCGGTACTTTATTAAGTGAAAGAGATGTGATTGAAAGCTATGCCCCATGGGTAGCCCAAGAACTCTACTACGCAGGCCATGACGTAATGACATATTCAACGCTTAACCACCCTGACGATGCTTACGCAACTGCTAACGAAGCTTTGATAGCTGGTATACGAGAAGCAAAAAACTGGGAGGCTGAATTGTTTGTTAGCTGCCATGCTAACAGTGCTGATGATTCTTCTGCATCATATAGTTCATGCTGCCACAGAAATGACTCTTTGTCGAGAACACTCGCTACTGCAGTGAGCAAGGCAGCTGCGGACACTCTGGGAATCAGAAACACTGGGGCAGTGTTAAGAAGCGATTTAGCTGAAACAAGCAGCTCAATGAACATGAGCTCAATCATCATAGAGCCTATGTTTGTAAGTAACCCTGCTGATTGCAGAAAATTCTCAAGTGTTGGCGGCGAAGCAGTAGGGACTGCCATTGCAGAAGCCATACTCAGCAAAATTTAATCAAGTTTATAGAATCTATAAAAATAAGTCGGTGTGACAAACCGACTTATTTTTTACATAGGATATAACAAAATCTTAGCATATGATTTCTAACATTATCCTTTCATTATTGTGCTATAATCGTTTTATAAACATTAAAAGGAAGTGGATTAATGTTAAAAAGAATAATCCCAATTTTATTGGTTTTGTGTTTTGTAATAAGCGGGTGCACAAATAGTAATAGCACAGCTAGTCAAAATCAAAATATTACCAATATCAAATTTATAATACCAAAGGGTCCCCTTCTTGAGTGGTCTATAGATGAAAAGCCCATAAAAGACTGTACCCCTAGTATTGTGGTAAACGAACTGCTTAAATATCCTCATATATATCCCGAAGGAACTAAATTGCTTTCTTTAGAAGTCAAAGAAAAAATTGCATACGTTAATATGAGCCATGAATTTAATTCTTATAGCCTGGGCTCTACCGGTATAGAGCATATAATCTTTACCATCACTGATACCTTATGTTTGAATAAATCGCTGGGCATTGACGGAGTAAAATTTCTACTTGATGGCGAAGAAGTACCTATAATTGGAGATACTGAGACCGATAAAGCAATTGTTCCGGATATCACATTAACAGATGACGGCAAAATTAAATTGCTTGAATAATAAATCTTTCTAATTAAGGATAGCTTTCTATGAACGTTTATTTCTCATAGAAAGCTATCCTTTTTTAGAATACAAGTTGCATTTAATAATTTAAATTCAATTATTTGAAAAATATTTTTTCTTCTCATTCTTTATATATTTCTTGGTACAATGACACTATCCGTCTTGCAGTTGATCAGCTTTATTAGATCCTTAGGGGCTAGTTCAATTTGATGCCCTATCTTCCCTGCGCTCACGATAAAGGTATCCATGGCATCGCAGGAGCTGTCCAATACCGTCTTATATTCTTTCTTCATACCTATCGGCGAGCAACCTCCCCGGATATAGCCTGTAATCTTGTTAATATCCGCGACCTTGATCATCTCGACAGCTTTTTCATCTACCGCCCTTGCCGCCGCTTTCAGATCAAGTTCATCAGCAACGGGAATGACAAAAACATAGTACTCTCTGCTGGTCCCCTTTGTCACAAGGGTTTTATAGACCTTTTGAACAGGCTGGCCTATTTTGTCCGCAACCGTAATGCCGTCAACCAGGCCGTCGCTATGGTCATATTCATATGTGCTATATGGAATTCCTGCTTTATCAAGTATACGCATAGCATTTGTCTTTATATTTCCCAAAGCTTACCCTCCTATTATCCCATCAGGTATTATTCAGCAGCATTATACCACTTTATGCCATGTTTGTAAAACGGCTGTGATAAACAGGGTACATCAGGCATAGTCACAATTCTATAATATTAACTCGACAAGAACATTGCTTGCTTCGGCTTTCCTTATAGCGAGACTATATCCGCGGACTTTTATTTCAATGGGATCACCCATGGGAGCATATGCCTCAACCAGTATTTCCGTACCCGGCATTATGCCCATTTCCATCAACCTATGCCCCAATGCACCCTTTGAAGTAAGCTTAACCACCCTGGCCCTTGTTCCCGGCAATACGGCATCAAGCTTTTTTAATATTTTCATGCCCGATTTTGCCTTTTCTCCGCTTGGCTGCTCTTCTTCCAGAGGGTATCCCAGCTGCTGCTCTACATATGATGAAAGCTTCTCCATAGTGGCAGGGCTGATGGCATGCTCCATAAGGCAAGCATCATTTTCTGCAGTTGCAAGGTCTACTTTGAGCACATCCACCAAAAAACTCATCAGCACTTCATGCCTCTTTGATATTTCCCGGGCAAGGGCAGAGCCTCTTTCCGTAAGCTCCAATTGTCCATACTTTTCATGCTTTACAAGTCCTTGATCCTTAAGCAGCTTAACCGCCTGATTAGCACTGGATTTTGCAACGCTCAATCTCTCTGCCAAATCGGTAATCCTGGCAGCATTCCCATCCTCCTGCAGCTGCAGGATCACTTTCAGATAGTTCTCCAGCGATGGTGAAACAGATACTCTCATGCCCTTACCTTCCTTAACTTAGCCTGTTGTGCTAGTTGATAACAAGTATAAAGCTTCAAGGCTAAGACTTTGTAAGCTTGTATCGGGCTGCGTCAAAACTCGCATGCAGCGTTTGTCATTAGTGTTAAAATTCAAGCAAGTTATGAGGTTTTCCGATTTAACAGCATATAGGCTCAAACAGTTGACGCAGCTTTTCCTATACTTCGCTAACAAACTCTAAGCCTCTTCACAAAATACTCTTTTATCAGCTACCACAACAAGTTAACTTACTGTTATAATATATATTCATTATAACCATATAAGCTACAGATTTCCACTTTGCTCTCTAAGCTTATTCCAGATCTCATCTGATCTTTCCGCCGCTATAGGATCAAATTGCAGTCCTTTGTTAGTGCGGACTTCTTCCCTGCATTGTTCCCAGGTCATTGCAGACCTGTAGGGGCGGCGGGAAGTCATGGCATCTATGGAATCGGCAACTGCAATGATCCGCGAGCCAAGCGGTATCTGATCCCATTCACAAGGAAGAAGCTTTTCCTTCTTATTTAGTATATTCTCAGGAATGCTCAGCTTGCCTATATCATGCAAATGGGCCGCCATATGCACGTCCTCCAGAGCCACACCTTTAAGCCCCATGGCTTTGGCTAAATAATAGGCCATATCTGCCACCCTGGAGGAATGGCCGCTTATGTATTTTTTATTTGTGACGCTTTTATGACAATATTTCTATATAAGCACCATCCCTCTTTTGACTATTCTTCTTTAAATTCTTCTAATCTATGGATTGTCATCATGTCCGCATCCACATTTTGAATGGCATCCCGAGCAGCTTCCGCCGCATGCACAGGATTCTTTCTTAATCCTTTTAATGGTGTTGATCGATGCTAAAATCATCAAGCCAAATATGATCCCGCCTAAAATATAATTGATCATTATATACGCCACCTTTTAAATATTATTATTGAGTCATTCCTTTATATAATTTCTGCCAAAGCGGTTGACTTATCCGAGTCCAACCGCCCTGCCGATTTGAAACACCAATGTTCCCAATATCCATGCAAGCCCTGTTTGATATCCGAGGGTTATAAAGGTCCATTTCCATGAGTTGAATTCCCTTTTCATAGCACCGATGGCTGCAAAGCAAGGCGCTGCAACAAGAGTAAATATCATGAATGAAAATGCGCTCAATGCCGTAAAGCTCTGGGCAATTCCTGCAAGGAGAGTCGGGTCATCTTCTGCAACCTCGCCTATCCCATGAAGTATGCCCAAAGTAGCTACCACTACCTCTTTAGCAAGCAGCCCTGTCACTGTGGCAACAGCGGCCTTCCATTCTCCGAATCCGAGAGGAGAAAATATCGGGGCGATAGTTTTTCCTATGGAAGCCAGCATGCTGTTTTCTGCTTCCACCATTGCAAATGAAAAATCAAAGGATTGCAGCATCCAGATGATTCCGGAGGCAACAAATATTATTGTACCCGCTTTTATCATAAAGGCTTTGGCCCTGTTCCACATGTGGATGAGAACACTTTTGAGCCTTGGAATCCTATATTCGGGCAGCTCCATTACAAAGGGCGCCGCCTCTCCCTTTAGGATCGTATTTTTTAATATAATACCTGATAATATTGCTACTCCTATCCCAATTATATATAGCGAAGGGGCTATCCAGGCCTTATCGGAAAAGAAGGCTGCGATAAACATGGCAAACACCGGCCATTTTGCTCCGCAAGGTATGAAAGGGGTCAGCATGATGGTCATCTTTCTGTCCTTTTCATTTTCTATGGTTCTGGTAGCCATGATCCCCGGAACAGAGCATCCGGTTCCGATCAGCATGGGAATAAAGGATTTGCCTGAAAGGCCGAATCTCCTGAAAATCCTGTCCATGATGAAGGCAACTCTTGCCATATATCCGCTGTCTTCCAGCAGGGAGATGAAGAAGAATAAAATCATCAGCTGAGGGACAAAGGTCAATACCCCGCCGACTCCGCCTATGACGCCGTCTATGATTAGCCCGCGCAGCCACTCGGCAGCACCTGAAGCTTCAAGCCAGCCTTCCACTGTGCCGCCTATGACATCTCCCATGAGCCACTCCACTTTTCCGATGGTATAGTCCCCCAGAGTAGAAATGGAAATATGATAGACGAACCACATTATCACAAAGAATATCGGTATGGCCAGTATGCGGTTGGTGACTACTTTGTCAATTTTATCGGATAGAGTGAGGCCGCTGCCGGATTTCTTTTTTACCGTCTTGCCCACAATGCCGGAAATAAAATTATACCTGTTATCCGCAATTATGGTCTCCATGTCATTGTTATATTGCTTTTCAAGCTTTTCACGGCAATTTGCAACTATCGTCAGCAAAGATGCAGGAATATTCAGCTTCTCCTTCAGCCTTTCATCGTCCTCCAGAAGCTTCAAAGCAACCCAGCGAACATTATATTTGCTGTCCAGTTCTTTTGCTGCAATAGCCCCGATATCAGAAACGCATTTTTCTATATCGTCTTCATATATTTTTTGTGAGGATTGCCCCCCTCCGGATGCCGCTGTCTGAACCACGCTCAGCGCTTTTTCCATCAGTTCCTTGACACCCTGCCCTTTGCTGGCCGAAGTGGGAACGACGGGTATGCCCAGATGCTTTTCCAGCTTTCCAATGTCTATCTTGTCCCCTCTGGCCTCTACTGCATCCATCATGTTTAGGGCTGCAACGACAGGCACTCCCAATTCCATGAGCTGAGTGGTCAGATAGAGATTCCTTTCTATATTTGTTGCTTCGATAATATTTATGACCAGATCCGGCTTTTCATCGATTATATAATCCCTGGCTATTATTTCTTCCATTGTGTATGGAGACAGGGAATAGATTCCCGGCAAATCAACAATCCTTACATTTTCTTTGAGCTTCTTAGCCTTGCCTTCCTTCTTCTCTACAGTGACCCCCGGCCAGTTTCCGACATGCTGGGTGCTTCCTGTGATCTCATTGAACATGGTAGTCTTGCCGCAATTAGGGTTTCCCACCAATGCAAATGTATATGACATTTTATAACCCCCTTTTAATTGAAAATCATTCTCAATTGATGTTTTAAAAAAATGCTGCTTCTCCGCAGCCATAATCATTCCACAATAATATTTTCAGCTTCTTCTTTCCTGAAAGACAATTCATATCCCCTGATATTGACCTCGATGGGATCTCCGAGAGGAGCTACTTTGCGAATCATAACTTCCGCGCCTTTGGTGACGCCCATATCCATCAGCCTTCGGCTTGTTGCTCCTCCCCCCTTCACTTTGACAATGACAGCCCTTTCACCGGGCTTCAGATCCTTAAGCTTCCTTTCCATATGCTTTTCCTCCTTCCATTTATGCTTTAACTTTGAAATTCAACCGTCAGTTGTTGTGCAATGCCCCTATCAATAGCTATTCTCGTTCCTTTTATACAAATGATCAGATTCCCCTTTATCTCTGAAAGCACCGAAATAGGCGTTCCCGGTATAATTCCCAATCCCTCAAGAAACTTTTTGGTTTTACCTTTTGCCCTGCATGTGTTGACTACAGCTTTTTTGCCTACAGGAAGCATTGTTAAAGGCATAATGAACACTCCTTTTAAAGTTTACTGATAATGATAATTATTCTCATTGTTAGTTCTACCTAACATTTTAACAGTAAAATATTTCACTGTCAACAGTTTAACAACAAAATTTTCTTTGAAGCGGCGGTCAAGGGTTCCTCTGCCATGCAGTTCCCAAAATATGCTCTCTTGCATATACTTACATTGTAACGATATTTGAAATAGGTGATCGATATAAAGCTTAGTCCGGATATAGATGTGAAAAATTTGGAGCCTATCGGCAAAGGCACCCAGGGCAAGGTATACAGGATAGACTCCTACAGGTGCATAAAAATTTTTAAGAGTAAAAAAGAGTGCAAGGATGAATTAGAAACCCTGCTGATGGCCCAATCCGATGCACATTTCCCCAGGCTTTATGAATCCGGTGCGAACTACATCATAAGAGAGTACATCAAAGGCATCGAACTAGATGAATATTTGAAAAGGGGAAAAAGGCTAACGCCTCAGATCTCACGCAAGCTGATAGAGCTATATGAGACCATGGCGAAGGTCGGTTATCTGAGGCAGGACGCTGCAATATTTCATATATTCGTAACGCCTTCCGGAGAGCTTAAGCTTATCGATACTGCCAAGGCGATGAAGAAAAAATCGGCAGTTCCCAGCTTGCTCATCAGCGGCCTTGATCATCTTGGATATAAAGACATTTTTTTTGATTTTTTAAAGGTCAACAGGCCGGACCTGCATATCAAATGGATGAATTACTCAAGGAAGAAATATAGGAAAAAATACTGAAGTATTGATTTTATTGATTATTTAAGGGATAAAGGATAGTGTACTATGTTTATGAAAGCTGATCTTCACATTCATTCAACTGCATCTGACGGAGGATTTGATCCGGAGCAAGTGATAATGATAGCTAAAAGCAGGGGCATAGACACCATCGCCATTTCTGATCATAATTCAATAGATGGGCTGGATGAGGCCTTTGAAGCCGGCGAAAAATACGGCGTATCGGTGATTCCCGCTGTCGAATTATCCACAAGGTTTAACGATGAGAGCATTCATATCTTAGGGTATTTTAAAAATGATAAATTCAACAGCGCTGCTTTTAAGGATATTTTGAAGCAGGTAAAAAAGCACAGTCTCAGCAAGCTTAGAAAAGCGTCAGGGGTGTACGGCAAACATCCCCACTCCAATAAATACCTTTCCTGTTCTGAGGGTATTTACCTTCTGAAGGCCTTTGATGCAGCTGTAGTATTAGCTCACCCTGTTCGAATATCTGAGAAAAACCTTCTCAGCATACTGAGCATGCCCTTTGATGGCATAGAAGCAAAATACTGCCGCAATAGTCCTCAATATACAGATTTTTTTATTGATATAGCGATGAAGCGATTCTCTTTCTATACGGGAGGTTCAGATTTCCATAGGTGCAAACCGCGGGATTTAAAGCATTGCCTTATCGGGAATCCTTATCTTGATCCGGATGAAATAAAAAATTTTCTTGAAAGCTCCGGGGCATTGGTCAAATGCCGATGACAACAGATAGGCGCATCCGCGTTCTGTGTCAACGGCGTTTGAATCCTTATATACTCTTACATATACCTTTCCGCAATCTTGGCCAACGGGCTTCTTTCGACCTTGCTCAAGGTTACATGTCCGCTGATTTCAAACTGCTTCATCTTTTCTATGGTATAAACCAGCCCGTTTGAACGCTCGTCAACCAATACATTATCGATCTGGCTATCTGTCGGATCACCAAGAAAAACGAACTTGGAGCCGAAGCCCGCCCGTGTCAGCATCAGCTTTGCCAAGTGGGGTGTGATCTCCTGAGCTTCATCCACAATTACAAGGGAATCGCAGAGGGTCCTTCCTCTCATGTAGTTAAAGGTTTTCATATCTATTACGCCCTGCTCCCTGTATTGGTCTATAAAGCCTTCCACAGAAAAACCGGATTTAACGCTGTTATCTCCCTTTGATGATTTTTCTTTCTTCTTTGCCCTGGTGCCGAAAAGATTGTCTACCGCGTCATAGAAGGAGCCCATCCATGGCTTGAGCTTTTCCTGCTCGGTGCCCGGCAGAAAGCCTATATCATTGCCTGCAGCTACTACAGGCTTGACAAATATTATCTTTCTGAAAACGCCTTCCTCTATAACTTTCTGGAGAGCCACTGCCGTGGAAAGGATAGTTTTGCCCGAGCCTGCACCCCCCGCCAGGGATACAAAATGGATGTTATTGTCCATGAGGAGCTCAAAAGCCATCTTCTGCTCCATATTCAGCGGAGTAAGGCCCCATGCGCTGCTGTTGGCATATTTCAGCGGTACGATCTTCTTGCCGTCAAAAATTGCAAGGCCTTCATGGCTTGTATTATCAACGCTCTTGATCTGCAAAAATTGATTGGGATATAGGGGTTCTTTGATTTTTCTCGGGGGCTTCAGGCCATTGCCATAAATCTTTTCTATATCTGAACTGGAGAGCTTTACCTCCAGATATCCCTTATAAATTTCATCAACTGTCACCTTGTCGTTCTCATAATCTTCAACCCTGATGCCCAGGCTGTCGCCCTTGATGGACATATATACGTCTTTCGTGACCATGATGGTAGGTATATCCTTATCCTTCTGCTGAAGGTTCCACGTAATGGTCAGCAGCTTGTTGTCATTTTTGGAAAGATCAAGGCCGTCCGGCATTGAATCGGCATTCATATGATCCATCTCAATCCTGAGAGTTCCGCCTCCGGGAAGCTTTACTCCTTCCAGAAGGTTTCCGCTCTGGCGCAGCTTGTTGATTTCTCTTGCGGCGTTCCTGGCATGGAAGCCTAATATTCCATCCCGCTTCTTCAGGTTATCCAGTTCTTCGATGACCAATAGGGGAATGATTATATTGTTATCCGAGAAACTATATATACTCAACGGATCATGGACGAGTACATTGGTATCCAGCACATAATTCTTTAACATCCTACAGCCTCCACTTTCTGATCTGAAAATTCATAATATATTTCTTATGCTTTGGTAAAGCACGATTTTTTCTTGTTAAGCTTCTATATTTTTTAAAAACAAACTGTTATTACATTGCTTCGCTTTGTAATAACAGCCCGTCAATAATCCTATAAATCTCATTCCATTCTTTTACCCTTGTGGTATTGTCATTCAAAGGCCCCCTGTTGTAGTTGGCATCTATCAGCAGGACTTTGAAGCCTGAGGAAGATAATTGGATTGCATTTTCGTAGTTATCTTCAACAAATACGTCGCAGTCCAACTCCCTTGCTGTATCTACTTTATAGTGGCTGCCCAGAACGAATAAACCGTCATAGGGAATCCCGTTTTTTCTTAAATATTCGTGTGTGAGCATAGTAAGGCATTTATCCCTTGCTGTGACAAAGTAAATATTATGGAGCAAGCTCAGCCTTTTGATGAATGATTTGGCATCCTGTCTTATCTTTTGCTCCCAATGCAGCTTAAACTTATACCTTTCATAGAATTCAGCATAGTCCTCTTTAGAAACGCCCAGCACTTTGTGGACATAGTATTCGGTCACATCCTTTTCGCTGATGTTTTTATCGAAATATCTATTGCACATGTCGAGCCAATAGTATGCTTCAGTTATTGTGCCGTCGATATCGATGCATATGTTTAAGTCCTTCAATTTAGCACCTCCTTGTTTTTAAGCATGTCGGTGTTCAGCAAAGCTGAACCCATTGATTTTACTTGATTTATAGTAACTGGAAACAAGTAACTTCACCTCACATGCTCCAAACCTGCTAAAATAGGGGTTTAGGAAGGGGGATGAGGTCATTTGTTACCACCAAATCAAAGCCATTTAGCTTATAGATTAAATCTCTATCAGAACGTTAAACAAACTGATAGTATTGCAAAAATTCTTTCACATATTGATCTTTCTTGTGTCTATGACCTTTGTAAACGTTTTTACTCCAGCAATCCATGGGGACGTATCGCAAATTATCTTCCTCAAGATGCTTTAAGGTCACTATTAGTGATGTATCTTGCAGGTTTTACATCCATTAACAAATGGGTCAAAGAACTAAAAGATACACCCCGGTATGCTTACCTATCCGGATTTACCCCTGAGAAAACGCCCTCAAAAGCCTATTTCTCTTGGTTTATGTCTAACCTGTTTGGAGAGGATTTTGACATAAATGATATCATGACTCAGGGTACGTTGCTTAAGAAGATATTTGAACTTGTATTCGTCAATAAATCCATTGCGCTTGGTATTATTGATCCCCATGATAAAGTGATTTTTGATGGTTGCAAGGTCAAGACTTTCTGTAAGCAGAAGTATGTTCCGGAAAAGTACTGTAGGTGCTCCAGCAATAGCATTAAGCCTTTTAAATGTTCTATGTGTAAAGACCCAGAAGCCACCAAAGGATATGACCATAACCTTGACCGATATTTAATAGGCTATGGACTACATTTTGCAGCAACCCCTATAGTTGATAATCAATCCAAATGTTTACCGCTTACTTTTTTTGTTGCAGGAGCCGATGTCCATGATTCCAAAGTAGCTTCACATCTTTTAATGTACCTTTATCACGATATGAAAGTGGATTTTAACCATGTCATCCTGGATTCAGGCTATGATGCATACTACATTTACTGGTGGATCTCTTTGCTGGGTGGTAAGCCGATTATCGCGATCAACCCAAGAAACTCGCAAACTCCTACACAAGAGAATAAATACGGGTTACCTGTTTGTTCTGCCGGTCATGTTTACTATTACTGGGGAATTGATAGAAAGAAGCGTAGATACAAGTGGCGATGCCCTTTGAAAGCATCAAAGAAATTAGCTAAGAAGCTTAAGTGTGATAAACCTTGTTGTGATTCCAACTATGGCAAGACAGTCTATACTCACATTGAAGATGACATCCGCTGGTTTACACAAGTCCCTAGAGGCTCGCAACTCTGGAAAGACCTATACTCAAGAAGAGCACGCATCGAATCTGTGATCGGCGATACGGTCCTCAATAACGGATTAAAGTCCCCATTATTCCGGGGTACAAAAAACTTCTTCGTGAGGACTGCCTTGGTATGCATGACCCAACATGCAAAAGCCATAGCTGAAGTCCTTGAGAGTATAGATTACCAGAAAAATGCCGCTTAATCCATAGGAAATTTAATCCTTTACTCCTATGTTTAGCTAAGCTCTGCCATTTTACAATGGTAAACTCTTCCTATCAACTGCACCTTTTTTAATTTTCAATGATCAGTCCTTTTGTTATTGCTTTACTGTTAATTACTGTTACTTTTTGGTGTCCGCAACCAATTTATTTCACTTTACTGAACACCTACTTTAAGCATAACTGCATAAGGTTAAGAGCATATTAAATCCGTATTAAAATTATTTAAATTATTGCGTATTACAGGTAGATAATAGGCAGGAAATAATTGGTGTAAAATGCGGAGGCTGTTCCGATCAGCGCTCCTATCAAAACATCAGTAGGGTAATGAACCCCCAAGTATATCCTTGACATTCCTACCAATCCGGCCAGTACAAAGGGATATATCCCAAGCTGGGGAAAAATGAGCGAAATGGATGCCGCAATGGAAAAAGCAGCAGTGGTATGTCCGGATGGAAAAGAATAGTCGTATAATGAAATATCAAATGTATTGACCTTGGATAGAGAAATATTTGGCCGGGGCCTGTTGACAATCTTTTTGATGCAATGGATCAGCAGATGGCTAAATGCGAGCGATATGCTTATATTCCACCCGTAATTCCATCCATAATTCAATTCTCCGGTCCTGCCAAGCATCAGCGCCGCTGCCGCAAGACCTATGCTGACCACAGCACCGCCCAGATGCGTGACAGCAGGCATTATCAGATCCAAAGCCCTGCATTTTGCTCTATCATTGATCATATAAAATACAGCTATATCCCCTCTCTGGATATAACGAAATGCTTTGCCCATAGTCTCACCTCTTTCCTATCTCCGCCTTCATGCTAATTTTAGGATATCATGCTCATGTTAAATATGTATTAACATGATGTAAAACTTTATGCCTGTCACCGGAGTTAAGAAAGCAGCGATTCATATAATCTGATATGATCCTTTATCGCTCTGTTCCAATTGAATTCCTTTTTAACCCTATTGCTCTTATTTATTAAAGTTTCTGAATCGTCACCGCTGTTCAAAGCTTCCAAAATCGCGTACTTAACCTCTTTTTCCTGCTTTGCATTCACCAGCAAAGCCTTATCGCCCACCGTCTCAATAAAGGATGCCGTATTGCTGCATATGGCCGGCACTCCGCAGCTTATGGCTTCGATTGCAGTCATCGGGAATCCTTCATAGTCTGAAAGGTTCACAACGCATTTTGATGCATTATAAAAATACGGCATGTGTTTATATTCTACAGTTCCCGTAAAAATCAGCTCATTTTCTATCCCAAGGTCCTTTGCCAGGCCCTTTAATTCCAGATAATATTCCTGCCTCTTGCCGTCAACTTTGCCGGCAAGCACGAGCTTTAAACCTTTAAAGCTCATTTTTATTTCTCTGAATACCCTGAGCAAGGTTTCAAGATTTTTTCTAATATGTACGCTGCCCGCAAATAATATTATGTCACCTTGAATATGATAATTATCCTTTAAAAACTTCATGCAATGCTCTTTGTTCATAAGGCTGAACTGGCTTGAACAGCCGGGATATATGACATCTATCCTGTCATTGGGCAGAGCCAGGACATTGGCAAGCTGTTTCTTTATGGAATCTGAAACGGCAATTATTCTGTCCGCTTCTTCTGCAGCCTTTGGGAAAGTCTGCAAAAACCTGTTTAAATATTTCTCATCGACCATTTCGGGAATAGTAAATGCGATCAGATCATGGGCTGTTATAACATATTTGCACGCACTCTTTCCCTTTCCATCCGGCGGAATGCTCAAGCCATTGTTTGGGGAGTGAAACAAATTTATTTTATTGCCTGTGATATGATCCTTGATGGCTTTTAAACCATTTAACTCATCTCTCTTGCTTAGATTAAAGAAATTTATTTCCCCGGTGTTTTCCCATCCGTCTATATGGGAAGACTCGTCCCATATCAGATCATAGCTCGGCTGAGGATACATTTCAAACAGATTTTGGAGCAGCTCACATGTATAGGTGTATAAGCCTGTTCCATGCAATTTCGTTACGCCGATGCCGTCAATGCATATTCTCATCCCCTCATCCCTTTCATAGAAACTCAGAGTCTAAGCTCATATCGCAGCCGGTGATCATATCAGCCTTTGTATTTTTGCCGTATTCCTTTGCCAGGGATACCTCATCAGCGATGCTGTATTTATAATCTCCCTTATCGATTCCGTCACCTTTTATTTCGAACTCGAAAAACTCAGAATCTTTAGGAACATCCTTAGAAAAGCTTCTTATGCAGGCACCCTTTTTCCCTCTTCCGCCATCATTATATCGAGCATCGATCATATAAAGGCAATAGCTATATATATTTCTTTCATCCAGCAATTGAAAATAAGCATCGGCTATAAAAAGCTTTATATTCTCGATCCATGCGCCTTGCGGCAAATCCATAAATGTATTGAAGGGCCTTTCCAGGTTCAATATTTTGGCTTTACCTTCCCCATCCTTATCGGTATAAATTATCTTCAATTTCTTTACCCCGTCAAGAACATATATTTTACCCTGAGGGGCATTGATCAATCTTTCTGATTTCAATTCCAAATCTATCATTATCTGATATATGGATTCTATTTTTATCCTTTGTTCAGGTATAAAAATGGTTTCATGATCCGAATACTCTATTATCTCCCCGCGATTCACACCGGGCAGCTCACTCTCGGGTGTTATTCCGATGATATCAATAAAATTTCTAACTATCCCCATAAGACAATCCCTCACCTTATCCTCGGCCTGTAGCTTATTTGAATATCTGCTGCGGTGGTATTGGTCAGCTGTTTCTTGCAAAAGTCCCTTAATGATATCGAATAAATGTTGCAATACCCCAATTCATCCGAAACATAATATATTTTATTTGAATCTATTCCCCAGGCCAGGTCACTGATTTTGGTTGTGCAGAAGTTCTTTGTAATATTGATTGCACATTTGTTCTTAAATTCGTACAAGTAAACATCATCGACGTCATTTTTATTGCTCTTCGCTCCGATAAGAGCTGCATATTGATTATCCGGAGAAATCCTGATAAGCTTTTTAGCGAATATATCCAAGCCTGTAAAAATCCTTTCAGCCTCCAAGCTGTTTATATCTATCACAGACGCTTCATCCTGCTTATTCCCCTTACCCGATATGAAAACGAGCTTATCATCATCCATCCAATCAAAGTCCTTAATATAGCCGCAGGCCGTTATCTGACTGCTGTCAAGACCCTTTGCATCCGAAATCCAAATATTTAATATATTGCTTGTCGATCTGATATAAGCCATTCTCTTCCCGTCAGGCGAGCATTCGGGTCTAAAGCTTTTTATCAGTCCGTTTCCCCAGGTGATCTGCTCATATTCTGAGCCTCTGACGTCCATTGAATATATTTCCTTGCTGATGCCCTTAACGGCTGAGAATATGATCCTCCCTCCGTCAGGCGACCAGCAATAACTGCTTATTGCTTCAAAAATTCCGGCCTGGGTGAACACTCTTTTTGATGAGGTCTCGGGGTCTATAAGGCATAGCATGAATTTTCCCAAGCAATCCGACAGGCAGGCTATTTCCTGGCCTGAGGGCGACCATTTCGGCTTTATATTCTTATGATCGTCGTCATAGGTTATTTGATGAGCATGCCGGCCGTTTTCATAGGCAACAAACAAGTTGCTCCCAGAGGAGCTATGTTGATATGAGTAGCAGATCTCATAGCTTGGGATATATACAAACTCAAGGAACAGCACTATGCTCTTGAATATTTTGCGCTCATCCACCTTCCTGGCAAAGACATCTTCAACGGTTATCTTGGGCTGAAGGAGTTTATTCCTGAGCAAAGCTTCGATATCCGTCCCTTCGATCCGCTCCGGCACCACAACATAAACGCTTTGATAATGTTCCTTCTCAACTCCGTGGATGGACCGGCATATCAAGTCTGCTGCATACAGTATCTTCTGCTTTATCTTCAATTCAACAATTATCTTCTTTCCCGAAAGATTCTGCCCCTCCCGGGATCTGCCCTTTATCGTATTGATCACTTTCATCGAAAGGATCTCGGGGTCAATGATCGTAGTGACTATCTGTTCAATATCGGGTTTCGGCCTGGGTATTTCTATTTTCTCCTTTAAAACAAATTGGGTGAAACACCTTTCCTCTTTTACATTGCATTTATAGTACTTCGATATTTCATATCGGTTCGCCAAGCTTTTCTTTCTCTTTTCATCCGGTTTACCCGACCCCAAATTGAATGCAGATGAAGCTGCATTTATGAGAAGCACAATATTTTTAAATACTTTCCTTTTGCTGATGAGCTTTACATATATGTCTTCGATATAGGGAGTGACGATCACAGGGCTGCTGCAATCTATATCATCATCCAAAACGATATAATCCGAAAAAAGCTTTTCAAACTCTGCCGTATGTACAGGCTGGCCTTCCACATCAGCTGCATATTCAATTTTTTGGATAAGCTTTCCCTGCACAATTATTTTCTTCCCTAAGAGTACCTGCCCCTCATTGGACTGGGCTATGGGGGTCTCTATGATCTGTGTTCCGGTTATCTCCGCATTTACCCTTATGCTAAGTATATGCTCCGCCTCCGGCTTGTTCTCCGGAATGCTGAAGGTTTCTTGGATTTGAAGCTGCTTAAAGCTTCCGGACTGCTCGG
The DNA here is from genome assembly GCF_058315355.1 of Lutispora sp. QWL-02. Lineage (NCBI taxonomy): Bacteria > Bacillati > Bacillota > Clostridia > Lutisporales > Lutisporaceae > Lutispora > Lutispora sp. QWL-02. Next base: position 1,669,290 of record NZ_CM177762.1, on the reverse strand, counting down.
GAATAACGTCATCTATTCCAATGATTTCAATCAAATCATCAAGAAGATTTTTCACGGCGTGCCCTCCTATAACAACTGCTAATACTCAAACAACCTATTTGACTACTAAGATTATATGATTTATTCTCGTCCATATATTCACATTCAAGCTTTATATTGCCAATAATTTATGCATTCTCTTTTACATGATGCTCCACATCACTTGGGATGTGAAGCAATTTCATGATTTTTATAATATGTCCCAATTTCAGTAACACATTTTTAGCTTTTATATATATTAGTAATGCAAAGGGACAATTATACAACCTATTAAATTTTATTAAAGAAAGGTGGACTTTATGTCAACTACTGTTTACACTCATGAATCCCGGAAAGATCCTGATTATGATTCCGTTCAGGATTGCCAGAAAGAACCATGTGAGAATGTCAAGGGAAATGCTATCGATGTCGAGCTCAGACCCAATGATTGTGAGGTAAGAGCCGATATCGTCGTCGACAGGGAAAGATGCATAAGATTATGGGGGCAAATAAAGGACTGTGAGGGAAAGCCTGTCAAAGATGCACTTGTAAAGCTTTTAAAGCCCATTTGGAAATACGGAAAGATTGAATACGTTGGAGTTGCACACACAACGACAGATTGCCTTGGTTTCTACCAGTTTAATATCTGTCCGGATGAAAACAACAACAAATTCAGAGTGATTGTAAGCAAAGCCGCCAAAGGCAATGAAAGAGTCATTTATACAGGCGGCGGCAAATGCAATCCATGCGCCGATCGTCAAGAAAAACCGGAGGAACCGTGCGGCTGCTAATCTTTGTTCTCTAAATTGTCCCAATGCCCTTCAATGTAATTTTGTTTATGGAGGAGGAGTGTATGCCCAATCTTGTAAAGGACCTTATCCAATATATCGGCATATCACTGAATACCTCTGAAAGTCTGAATTCACTCAAAAAATTGAATGTCAGAAAACGCAGACGTAAAAAAATGCGCAGGAGAAGATTAAACGAAAATGCAGCAGGACTGGAAGCAAATAAAGATAATTGGGAAAACCCCATAAAGCTTTGGGGGCAGGTAAAGGATTGTTACGGCCACGCTGTAGAGAACGCCCTTGTAAATCTTCTAAAACCTGTTCCTCAGGACGGCAGCATCGAGTATATCAGAGTTGCGCACACCACAACTGATCGCTTTGGCGTTTATGAGTTTGAGCTTAGTCCGGATAACGAAAACACCAGGCTTATAGTGATCGCAAGCAAAGCCGGCAGTGGAAACGAAAGAACTATCGAGGAAAATAGCGACTTATGCAATCCTTGATAATAATAACCTTATAGGAAAAAAGGCTCCAAGGAAATTGGGTAAGGTTCCATCTCGGCTATTCAGGATAAAATTGAATCAAGAAACCTTATCCAATTTTCAGGAGTATACCGAATAGCTAAGTGATTCAAGTCGTATGATGTAAAAGCAGCAGCCCCTTTTTATTCCGCTGTGACAAGGATCGTTATATTCTTGAAGATGCATCTCTTATTTATCTGCTTGGCAAATATGTCCTCAATATACCCTGTCACAATCAGAGGGCTTCCCGCCGCATAATCCCCCCCTAAAACAATAAAGGTGCAAAAAGGCATATTAAAATGTGCAGCATAAACAGGATGGGACGGCTCATCTGCAACATATTCTATCTTTTGCCTTACCTCTCCCTCAACGATCAGCTTCCAGCCTGTTAATCTTTGGCCCTCCAGCGATACTGCCGGGTTCTCTGCAGCACCAGGAGTCCTGATTACCCTTGTACTTGTAATTGCAAGCTCTGCCATGACCTTTATGATCTGCTCGATATTTGGTTTGGCTATCGGAAGGCACACGGTCTCCTGAACACTGAACTGTTTAAAGGCTGTCGGGTGATGCGGAAATACATCTGCTATTCCGGCATATTCAATAAGATCATTAACATGATTCACCATATAGGACTGCCCCCCATGTTTTATTATCTATAAACAATATGCTTATAAGCAATAATTTTTACCTGTTATTTATATCAATTTATTTATATTTATGGTGATATATTATCTGCCCCAAGAATATTTTATATTGATGCCGCATCTGATATGAAGCCTTGTATATGTTTTGACTTTGATTATAAATCATAAAAGATGAGCGGGCTTTCCTATATCATTTATGAGCAATAGAATTTATTAGGAGGTTAATCATGGGTTATCGTATTTCTAAGTATCAAATATGCCCCGGAGAAAATGAACAGCTCGAACTCACCGCTAAGCTTCAACGCGAGCCGAGAAGCGTAGTTCACGGTATTGTAAAGGATTGTGATGACAAGCCGGTAAAGGATGCAGTTGTCATGCTGTTTGAAATCTCAGATCCCTGCAATCCATGCTCACTAAAGCCATTAATATATACATTTTCCGATGAATGCGGCCAATTTATTTTTGGTTCCCTGATACCCCATAAAAGATATCTCATCAAGGTATGGTACGACAATGTCAAAATCGTACCTGTTATAATAAAACCCTCTGCCTATCAGGATGAACATTATGACAACCACCCTGAAGCTGTTCCAAAGGATAATTTTTTTGAAGCAGTGGAATCATGATATGCCTCAAAACTCTAAGCCTTTATGCACTCCTTTTGTTTAAGAATTTAATCACATACACTTTCTAATTTCATATTATATTGTAGGCCCATTTGTAAATTTCCTATTTACAACAGCAGCAAGGAGTGATTATTTTAAAAAGATTATTTAAAGGAACCCGCAATATAGAGCTGCCCTTTCTTTCACCTTTTATAAAAATATTTAAGTATTAAGAGTCCGCCAGTTGTAGCTTTATCCTTCGATACATAAGAAGGGTGGTGAAATTGTGGGCTGGAAACTGGAAGAATATAATTTTAAATTGACTGGAAACGAAGAAAAAGACATCTGCATTACTCTGGAGCCTGAAAAAAGGGCCGCTATCCATGGTGTTGTAAAATTCCCGAATGACACTCCGGTAAAGGGTGCTCTGGTCAAGCTGTTTATCAAAAAACCCAATAATCCCCTTGAGCTTATCCCTGTTACATTTACCTTTACCGATGAATGCGGTCAATTTTTATTCGGTGTTGAGTCAAAGGTTGACTATGTTGTCAAGGTATTCTATTACGAGCCTGAGCATCGTGTTCTTGATGAACCGGTCGCCCCTCTAGAGGAACTTTAGTTCTTGCATTGCCAAGGAAGCAGGGCTGATAGCCCTGCTCCATATCTGCCTGGTATTTATTTGATTTTCTGCCCTATCCCTTTCTCTTTCGCAGCTTCAAATATCCTCTGGGCTGCAAAGAGGTCAAACAAGGCCATGCCCACTGCTTTGAACAATACCGTATCCATGTTTTTGCCCTGCTTTGCATTTATCAGCTCTCCGAAATGAGATATCCTGTCTTTTTTGATCCATCCTTCATTGATGGGCGTGATCAGGTCTCCGGACTCATGCAAGGCATGGTATGTGTCTATATATACATGCCGGCAGATTCTAAAAAGGCTTTCCGGATATTCTCTCATACTCGGTTTGAAGGACCCTATGCCTATAAAGCATTTTCCTTTCAGCATCTCTTCATCATCGGGGATTACAGGCCTGCAGGAGTTAGTGGCAGTGATGACTGTCTCAGAATCCGCCAAGAGCTCCTCTGCACTTCCGCAGGCTTTTATGTCCACAGCATAAGGTATCTCTGTCCTAATTCTTTCTATAAAACTATCCAGGATCTCTGCCCTACTGTCGTATATGCGCAAGGCTTTTACCTTCCTTGCGCTGCAGGCAAAAACAGCCTGATAAAAGCCCTGGGTGCCTGCTCCAATGATCCCTACTGTGTTCGTTTTGCCATTTGCAAGGTATTTGACGGCAACTCCTCCCACCGCACCTGTGCGCAAAGCTGTCAAAGCTTTTGCGTCCATGATGGCTATGGGCTCTCCCGTTGCCATATCATTCAATATCATGACCCCGTCTATGGCAGGCTTGTCCGCTGCTCTATTATCCGGAAATACGGTGAGGACCTTTGTACCGAGGCCTTTGGCATTGATGCAGGGCATGAGCAGCAGCGCATTCTGCCCCATATCCTCACGAAGTCTGGAAGGCATTTTATAGTTCCCGATTTCATAGGCTTTGTAGGCATCCTCTACAGCTTTCATTATCTCTGCATATGATGCAAGGCTCTTTAGGATATCTTCTTTGTTTAGGTAAATCACATTATCCCTCCTTTCCTTATAGATTTATGGCTTCAGGCGGAAAATAAAGCATCTTACGCTTTGCTCTCCGCCGCAGCACCCTTTGGCTGAAGAAGCCGCCGTCATCCATGATCCGGCTGGCTTATCAGTAAAAAAATACATTTGAGTATTTCTCTTATATTCTCCAAAGCTTGTACAAATTCATCTTAAAATGTCATATTTTTCAATTATCCTGTCTCAAAACGGCAAAACAGATAATATAAAAGCGGGACAAAAAGGACTGCCTGTCCCCCTTGCCCCGCCTTATCGGTATCTTTTTATACTCTCCTTATTACTCTGCCTGCTGCATTGCCGCTATAAACTCCGTCGTTTATGGCTATCTTGCCGTTTACGATAACATAGTCAATTCCAACGGGATCTTTGAATGGATCTTCATAATGTGCACCATCAATTACTGTATCCGGATCAAAAACAACAATGTCAGCATCCATACCAACTTTTATAATACCCTTATTATAAATATTGAATCTGGCTGCGGGGAAGCAAGTCATCTTATTTACAGCTTCCTCTAAAGACAAAGTTTTTTCTTCTCTTACATACTTACCAAGGACCCTTGGGAAAGTCCCATTAGTGCGCGGATGACACTTCGCCCCGGGAGCTGCCGGAATAGAATCGGAAGCTATCATCGTAAATGGACTCTTCATTATATGCTTGATATCGTCCTCACATATCATATAATAGCAAGCAGTATCCGAACCTTTATTAGCAACAATAATATCACAAAGCACATCCAGAGGCTCCTTATGCATCATCCTGCTGACTTCCAGAAGCGTTTTCCCTTCATATTCGGGGGTCTCCGGTGTATATGAAATTAGCACTCCTCCCGCTCCGTTGCTATGCTGGTAGAAATTTTCCCAGTCATCGCCCGTATTGATTTCTTCAATTATTCGTGTCCTTATAGATGGTTCTTGAAGCCTTTCTATAATCTTCTCTATTCCGCCTTCATGCACCCATATGGGAAGACATGCTCTCAATGTGGTGCTGGATGCAGTATAAGGATATTGGTCAATGGTAACATCGACTCCTCTCTGCCTAGCCTCTTCGATTAATTTTACAGAATCTTTTACAATGCCCCAGTTCTTTATGCCCATGGCTTTATGATGGTGCACCTGAACAGCAATGCCGGCATTTTCTCCTACATTGATAGTCTCCTGAACAGATTTTAACAGATTGTTTGACTCGTTGCGCATATGAGAAAGGTAAACACCGTTAAATTCCTTTAAAGCTTTAGCAATCTCCTCAATCTCTTCGGGTTCTGAATACAATCCGGGAGGATAAATAAGCCCGGTGGTCAGCCCAAATGCGCCATCTATCATGGCCTGTTTTACCTGATTTCTCATCTCCTTGAGCTCTGCTCCGGTGGGCTTTCTTGAATCAAAACCCATTACATTGATCTTGACAGTACCATGACCAACATATGCCCCGATATTTGTTCCAAGCGGCAACCTATCGATCACATCTAAAAATTCGCCCAAGGACTCCCAGTTATACTTGGGCTCCACACCTGCCTTGGCAAAGCCTGTATACTTATCCAACAAGGCAGCCTTATCACTGCTTATTGGTGCTGCACTTATTCCGCAGGGGCCGATCATCTGTGTTGTTACTCCCTGTTTTAACTTAGTTGACATCTCCGGATCACGTAAAAGTACAAAATCAGAATGGGTATGGCAGTCAATAAACCCGGGAGAGATGACCTGCCCCTTTGCGTCTATAGTATCATCGGCAATATATTCTCCTGACAGCTTCCCTACAAAGGAAATTTTGCCGTCCTTTATCCCTATATCTCCCCGAAACCACGGATTCCCGGTTCCATCCACAATCTTTCCATTCATTACGAGCAAATCAAAATATAGCACAAAATCACTCCTCAATCATTTTTATCAAATGCCGGTATGTTATATACACACCAGCATTTGATAAAATCCATAATCCAATATGAATTAATCGGCAATGCTCTTTGGATATGCTTTGCCAAACCAAATCATGACCACTCCTTTAGGCGGTTTACGCGTCATCAAGCTTATAACAACTGTTAAAATACCCGATACTATTAAAGCCATAAAAATGGCATTCATGCCCATAGTTATCGGCAGGATATTGCTGGCACCAAGAATGTAGGTTATCATCCCTCCGGCCATCCCTGCCGCTGCACCATACTCATTTGTCCTTCTCCAATAAACACCCAGCAATAACGGCCAGAAAAATGATGAGCCAAGACCTCCTATTGCAAATGTTATAAAGTACTGCAAAGCGGCCGGCGGTTTAATGGCTGCCAGAAATATACCGACGCAGATTAATACTGTAGCAAAAACAGTTACCTTCTTTAATTTTTTATTATCTGCTTTTGGATTGATGAATGCTTGATAAGCATTTCTAATAAATGTTGAACTTATTACTATAACCATAGAGCCCACTGTCGACTGGATAGCCCCGGCAACACCCGCCAGAGTTAACCCTGCCAGCCATGGAGGCAAAACAGTCATAGCAATACTCGGAATTATTTGATCTGCAACCGGTATATCTGTAAATATACTGCGGCCTAAACTGCCTGTCCAAATTAACATTAAGGTCCATAATGTAACGAAAAAAACTCCGATAATAATTGCCTTATGCATTGCTTTTGTGTCTTTATAGGTTAAAGCTCCCATTGCTCCGTGAGGAAGGCCGATATATACAAGTCCGTAAACAATCCATAAGGAAAACTGATATGCAGGGCTCCAATTCCATGGAGTTACCAGCTTCGGGTCAATATTGATCAATCTCTCATAAACTATTTCCAACGGGCCTAAATGCACTAAAGTTGCTATAAATAATGTAACAACTGCTACTGTCATTACTATCCCTTGAAATGCTATGGCAATTGCCACACCTTTTACGCCGCCTAATGCTGCAGTTATAAGCACAACTACCGCAAATAGAATCAATCCGACTATATAAGGCAGCCCTGTCATAGATTCAAACAATCTTGCTCCCCCTATAAATTGGGCAACCACATAACTTCCTAAGAAAAGTATGATCGCTAAAACTCCAAAGAGAGCAATAAACTTGTTGCCGTTATAACGGGAAGAAAATAAGTCAAGATATGATTGAGCATTTATTCTGCGCGAAACTATTCCAACTTTCTTGCCGATCTCCCCCAAAACAGTGAAATTCATAAAGTTTTGAGAAAATCCAGCCATTACCCATGTCAAACCGACACTATACGCAAGCCCGGGGCCCCCAAGAAATGTGCCCGCACTGCATAAAGACGCTGCAACCATCAATGCAACAACCAATGCACCCATGCCGCGTCCTCCGGTATAGAACTCGTCAACATATTTGTCGAGGGATGTCTTATCCATTGACCGCTTAGAATATAAACCCATGCCAATCAAGACCATGGAATAAATTATAAAAGTGATGATTATAAACATACGAGCACTTGAACTGATTTCAACTGCCACTATATTCACTCCATTTCTAAATTTTAGTTTTTACCTTTTCTTCTATTGTTCCTTCATCTCCTAAGTCCATATCAACAAGTATGAACTTAGTAATATAAATTACTATCCCTAAGAAAATCAGGCTTATTGATATGACAGCAAACCACCATGCGGGCAGGCCCATGATATATGTATAATCCTCAGGATTTCCTCTGCCTAACAGGTATGCAGCCGCAACTGATAAAACTGTGAATAAAATTTGAATAATAAAAACCAGCTTCATTTCCTTTTCACAAATAATAAAGCGCTCATCCATCTCAATTTCCTTAAAATCATAATTGGTATCATAATATTCTTCCTTTTTCATTGACAAAACCCCCTTTCAAATATACAGATTAAAAAGGTAGTAAACAAAATGTCTCATGCCATGCAGTGATATGCCCTCAGATAATTCAGTTGTATTGAAGTGAAAAATTTTATGTTGATTTGCTTTGATTCATGATATCCAATGCTTGCAATATTTTGCTCTTATATTTCTTGCCTGACCTCCTTCCGTTTAAAATATCTGTCAAATAATTCTCATTAACACCTACTTTTTTAGCTAATCTTCTTTGTGTTAATTGCAATTCCACAAGCTTTTTCTTTACCTCTATTCCAAATTTTTTATTACATGTATTCCCATTAGTCTTCCCTCCTCTAAATCTGAAATAAAAACGAGAGTATAACAGTGGTACACAAAATCCGCTTTTCGACAGTTCAAAAGAAACTAAGAGGTGGTAAGCCGCATAAATGCTAGGTTTCCACCTCTTAATAGATTAAAAAAATGTTGTATGTAATTGTTAATTTAAAATTTTTCTAATTTTTTTATTCAGTTCCTTAGGCTGGTAATATTTTTTATCTAAACCTAAATCAAATACTGCATTAAGTGCAGTTAATACCTGCGAACCATTGTATGTGGAAAGATAGTACATGTCATGTACATTTGCCACTTCCATATTTTTTAATGTTTCAATTATATTCTCTGCTGTAAAGTGCGTGCCATAAGCATCCAGCTTTGCCTCAAGAAGACGATATATTAAAAGAGCCGTGTAACATATCATAAAATGTGCTATTATGCGTTCCTTGTTTTGATGATAGACTGGACGGGCTGAAAAATTTGTTTTCAATACCCTGAAGCAATCTTCAATCTTGTATCTATTTAAACTGATTTCAATAATTGACTTAGCATCATCCTCTAAATTTGTAGCTACGGCATAATAGCCATCATATTTTTCTTCATCATCAATTACACTTTGATCAAGGATATATGAATCCGTTACTTTACCACCTGATTTTGAAGACGATACCCTTTTAATAAAACGAGTTACATCATGGGGGCCTTTTCTATAGGAATCTGGATCTATGTTTTTCAGCAGATTCTTGGCTCTCTCAATCTGCCTGTTTCTAATATATCGTTGGTATTCCATCACTTTTCTTGAAAAGGTAATAATAATTTTTTGCGTGATAAGAGCCTTTGATTTCACTTTTTTTGTTTTGCCGTTCTTCAATACCTGCTCTTCATAAAGCCCAAGATCAATGGCTTTGCTCGCTTCAATAATTTTGTAAGCTTTATCCGTATATAGCGGCAGATTCACTTTATCTTTTTTATCAAAAGACTTTAACTTCTCGATTGTAACAGGTGCATCTGTAGATAGAAGACGATAATCGTAATCATTAAATACAGCTTCTTTAAGCGTATTTGAAAGCTTCTTAATAGATTGAGTCACGATAAATGATCTTCCTCCCATAGAATTAAACTTTCGGATGTTTAAAGAACCAAGTCCCGCGTCAGCACAATAGATAAATTTTTTACCATCCAACATCTGTATCATTTTTTGTTCAAGAGGTATTGCACAGGTCTGCTCATTATCTGAACCGGAATTTATACACATAGAAATTGGGATTCCATGTGCATCCATGAATAACCCCATTTCAACCAATGGATTAGGTTTATAATCTTTCGATGGCCCATATTTTCTGAGGCCTTTTATTACCTCACCGGTAACTTCATCTATATAGTCCTCGTCATCGTTTTCAATCTCAAAATAGTAATTGGTACAGTCAAAGTAACATACGGATGTATCCCTAGGTACGATGCGGTTACTGTAATTAAATAGATGGCTTATGTATTCATCATAGTTTTCTTCAAGAATATCCATGGTACGCAGTATGTGAACATAATTAAACTCAGGAAGCTCATAATATTTATGTAGATGATCATAGGTTCCAAGTTTAGAGTCAGGCTCAAGAATTCTCGCATATGTCAAAAAGCGATTTATCATATTTGGATCATAAGTTATTTTAGAATTATCGGTCACCTTTTTAAAAAATGAACCTATACCAATATCATGATAAATTTTTTGCAAAATAAAATATCCGATGTTAGGCCCATTGCTTGAAGATACTAGGTCATCACTTGATTTTATTTTCTCATTAAAATCAATTGTCACCTCCATTGTGACCTTGTTATTTTTCTTCATTTCATCGTTTAACTTTGCAATTCGCTCCCTAGCATAAGATAGTGGATCATCAGTAATTTTAAGAAGTTCTGAATGTTTCCCAATCCTTTCCACATTTTTAGTTGTAGTTTTTTTACCATTTCTAAATCCTTGCTGGGCATAGTAGATAGGGTCTTTTGCTCGTTTATCATAATATAACTTCATATAATTATTATACCATTTCATACAACGAAATACAACACATACAACAAGCTTTTTTCATTATTTGACATAAAAAAAGCCGCTATTAAGCGGTGTATAAGGTATTTATTGAGTTGGCAACTGTCGAAAACCCGTATTCCCATTAGTCTTCCCTCCTCTAAATCTGAAATAAAAACGAGAGTATAACAGTGGTACACAAAATCAAATATATGATAAAATTATAAAAAGTGGTTATATTAATATTCTAATGTCATATTGACATATTGTCAAGGTCATTTTGTCAAATTGACATATAATTTGTATTATGGGGGTATAGCAGTGGTACAGCTTGATTCTCTTGGAAAAAGAATCACTTATTTGAGAACAAAGAATAACTTGACTCAAAAAGATTTGATGGAACTTCTTAATTTTGATAACCTCAGCAGATATGAAAATGACGAACGCAAACCAAGCTTAAACATTATTATTGAATTAGCGAAACATTTTAACGTTTCTACAGACTGGTTGTTGCTAGGTGAAAGCCTTAATGAAAGTAAAAGTGATTTCTTTGATAGTAATATAAAACTTTCCGTAGAAGAACGTAATCTTCTTTGCTTATTTAACCAATTATCAGATTTGGAAAAAGGCATCATCATTGGCAGGATGGAGGAAATGATAAAAAATCATAGCAGATAACAAACAAAGTCATTTAGAAGGCTTTTATTTTTAACCCAATATGACACGATTTCTTATCTAAATTTTTTAAGCTGTTTCAAATGCTTTAAAACAGCTATGTTAGTAATCAACTTTGCAAATGAACGTTTATCTAAGCGGCATCTTTTAAAAATAGATTATTCATTTTGCATAAAGCCAAGGAGTTTTTGTTATGTCTTTAAAAGAGATTCTCAGTGAACACATCAGAACGTTACGCATAAAGAAAAATATTAAGCAGTCTGAACCGGGTAAATTTGGAAGCTTTGGCTGATTATTTTGACATTGATGATAAAACAGACTTTATTGCATTTCGAATTTCTTCATAACCAGTACATCTGCAGATATTCGACTGTAACCATTCTTCGATTACATATTCATCCGCATCCGGGTGTAGTTTTGCGAGGGAATGGCAAACCATTAAAAAGCCGGATGTACAATAACCGCACTGAAATCCCCAATTTTCAATGAAGGCTTTCTGAATAGGCTCATTGTTAAGCCCTTCAACTGTTGTTATTTTATGGCCGATAGCTTCAACAGCCAGCATAAGGCACGACTTGACGGGCCAGCCGTCAACCAACACTGTACATGCACCACAGTCACCGTTTTCACAGCTTGGCTTTGCTCCGGTTAACCCAAAATGTTCTCTGATAACATACAAAAGGATATCCGATGGTAAAACTGCAACATCCTTTTTTTGTCCGTTTATATCAAGTTCAATGATGCTCTTGCCTTCTATTTTAAGCATTGCGGCATCCCTCCAATGTTTCCAATGTACTGATCAATGTATTCATGAGCACGAATTTCCTGTAGCTGCTTGTGCCCGACAGATCATTCAAGATAGGTGAAGGAAGACACTTTATTGCATTAGCTGCTCTTACTTCCAGCGGGTCATCTTTTGCATTAAGGCATTCTTCCACCTGAGAGGATCTGAATGGGAAAGGGCAGACGCCGCTTGATGCAAATCTGATGCTATTATCTTTCTTTATTGCTGCAATAGATATTAACGGATAATCGATTTTCTCGTTTTTTGTCTTTTTTACATGAACAAAAGGTAATGTTGCATACTCTTTTCCTATTATAAATTGGACTATAAATTCACCTCTCGAGAGCAGGAGACGTTCATTGAAAACTTCGTGAATAGAAACTTGCTTTATCTTATTTCCTCCGGCTATAACAACATCACTGTCGGATAATAGCAAAGGCAATACAGACTCCCTATATATGATTGTCCCGCCAATATTGCCCCCGAGAGTTATCTTGCACTGCATAGTATGGTCAGCTATTCTCCCGCTTGACTTTCCCAGCAATGGATATAGCTTTGATTCCGATATTCTGGAAAGTGTAACGGAAGAGCCAATCACTAATTTGTCACCCTGGAATTCAAGAACATTATTCTCCGGAATCGCTTTCAGGTCAATAACGGCTCTGGTATGGATATTATGCACTCTCGCCATACTTATGATTTCTGAGCCGCCTCCATAGTAAAGAGGGTTTTTGTTTTCACGATCCAGCTGCTTAAAGATTTGAACGGCTTCATCTATTGTATCCGGTCTGTAGTAATCAAAATTATATGGGATCATACTATGCCTCCAGTCTTTGTCTTCCAGATATATTCCGGTGTGAGAGGTAATTGTTCCAGATCAACCTGTGCCGCTAAAGATAATGCATTTGCCAAAGCGGCTGGAATTCCGATAATTCCGTGTTCAGCTATTCCTCTTGCACCATAGGGAGAATCTATTTGAGGAGTTTCAATAAAATCAATTATATATTTAGGTTCTTCACCTATGTGCATCACTTTATAAGTACGCAGGCTGGTAGTTAGTACTTTCCCTTGCGCATCATAGGAAAAACTTTCACGGCTCCCAAGGCCGAGGCCCATGCACATTCCGCCGGTAACAAGGCCGCGGGCAGTTTTGGGATTCAGAACTCTTCCTGCATCGATTACTGTTGCTGCTTTCAGCAGTCTATATGTAAACTCCTTTGTATCAAACTCCACTTCTACGGCTTGAGCTCCTACAGCCCAAGCCGGTCCGGGTTTCCCCCTGCCGGTTTCCTTATCGAGCTGAGTTATGTGGCTCATAATAAAGCTGCCGCGGCCCAGAGTCTGCCCTTCTATAGCATTGCCATTCGGATATTTATATCCGTGAATTAAATCCTTAAATGCTATATATATGCCGGGGTCTTGTTTGAGAAACACTTTTTCCTCTGCGACAGCCAAATCTTCCGGAGGACACCTCATGGCTACGGCAGCTAAGCCTTTAAGCTGCCTGATCAGATCCTCTGCAGCCCTTAACGTTGCCCTTCCAGCCATAAATGTTGTCATACTGGCAACCGTCTTCCAATGCTCAGGGCTGATCTGTGTATCTACTTCCAGTTTCACATGGATCCTGCTTATATCCATTTTCATTTTTTCAGCAAGTATCTGGGCTAAAGTGGTTTTCATCCCAGGTCCGCATTCAACTACACCGCTGTTTATGTTAATACTGCCGTCGGTGTTGAATGTCAGAAACACCCCTGATACGGCATCAGTCGGAGAATCGGATGTCTTCCAGAAGCAGCTGATACCTTTTGCCCTAATTTTATTGTTTCCTAAGTCGATCCTTGCTCCTTCATTCCAATTTATTGATTCCTTTAACTTTTGAAGGCATGCTGTAAGGTTCCCGATATTGCTTAAGGTTGTTTTAACCTGAGTTGGAGTTGTCATTTGCGGAGCAATAGCATTTTTGATTCTCAATTCCAGCGGATCCATTGCAAGTTTATGTGCCAGCTTTTCTAATGACCTTTCTATACAAAATGTATAGGCGGCATGCCCGAAGCCCCTAAAAGAGGTTGAGTAAGGGTGGTTGGTATATACACAAAGTGAGTCGCACCATACGTTTTCAATATTATAAGGACCTGTACAGTCAACAGCGATAGCTTTTGCTAAACGAGGTCCTATATCGGTATAAGCACCGGTATCGACAATATATATCATTTCAGCAGCCTTTAGCAGCCCATTCTTTGATGCACCCAGCTTTATCTTTGCTTCTAGACCTAAACGGCAGGGAGAGGTGACGATATCTTCCTCCCTTGTATTAGCTACTTTAACAATTCTGCCGTCAACGGATTTTGAAGCCATATAAGCAAGCATCTCAAGCTGTACAGGAGCTTTCCCTCCAAACCCCCCGCCCACAAGAGGTGTTTTTACAGTAACTTTTCCTTCTTCTATTCCGAAATATTTGCTTATCATTTTCTTTACGGAATAAGGGGCTTGAGTTGAAGAACTGATCACAACCTGACCGTCGGCATGTATTTCTGCCCGGGCATTCCTGGTTTCCATAGCTATATGGTCTGACTTTGGAAGAGTATAACCGGCCTCAATAATGACTTCACTTTCAGCCCACCCTTTTGCCATATCGCCTTTTCTTATTTTTATACGTTGCGCAATGTTTGTATTTGGTTCTGGAGAAGCCTCAATAGCCACACGCTTATACTGATATAAGTTTTCATGAATAATGGGTGCACCAGCTTTTATTGCATCTCTAGGAGAATTTACCACCTGTAATGGTTCGTATTCCACTTTTACAAGCTTGACTGCATGCATTGCTTCGCGCTCACTGTTGGCTACTATTAGAGCAACGGGCTCACCGAAATACCGTATCTTTTCTGTTGCAAGAGGGGGGCGATCTTCAAGCTCTACTCCGCAAAGGATAGGAAAGCTGCTGCCTGTAATTACAGCTTGGACTCCAGAAGCTTTTACAGCTTCAGAAATATCAATTGATTTAATTTGGGCATGGGCAAAAGGACTTGTGACTAATTTAGCATATAAAATACCCGGCACAATGCAATCATCTGTGTATTTGGCAATTCCCGTCACCTTATCCCATGCTTCCTTCCGCTGTATGCTCTTACCGACGGCTGCAGTAGTATGCAAAGCGTCATCCTCCTTTATGTAAAGGGATTATTAGCTAAATATATAATCTCTTAATATATTTTCCGCTAATATGCAAACTTATGCTTACCATTTCCGATATGGCTATCCTAATAAAATAAGGCAATACCGCCTTCCAATAGTTAACTTACTATTTTTAAAGGTAACAGGTATTGCCCTATTTATATTTATTCTGTTTGAAGGAAATCTAAGTAAGCATTCCAGCCCATTTGGCGCAGATAATACCGCTCAATTATACATAATAGTTCAGGCAAAAAAAGATATTATCCCGCCAAACACCAGCACACATCCTCCCACGCGATATACAATCAAAGACAAATCAGAGGGTTCGGCATTCTTGAAATACCACCCTTTTGATATCCACCACGCACTTCTTGGCGCGCTGATAAACCAAATGCCAACGGCGAGAAGAAACAAAGAGAGGATAATAGGAGCGCCGTCTGTATCATTACGACCGCTGTCAGAAGCTGAGGAAATGGCCCGCGCAAGTGAAAAACCGTCTATATATCCCAATTTTTCTACGGCGCTTGCATCATAATCCGCTGGAACCGCAATTCCTCCGCCTACATCCTTTTGAGAATATATATATCCATTGGGATAGACGATAGAAAGGGTTCCATCCATGGAATAAGCGAATGTATATGTGCCATTATCAGCTTTTATTTTCCCTTCCGAGAGGCTTCCTTCGAGAAATGATATCACGGCAGCTTGACCGTCAATCGTAGTAGTATAATCAGTATTCGCAGCAGTTTCCCCGGAGCAGCCGAATAGCATAAGAACTGAGCAGGCCATGATCATTGCTATTATCCTTTTCACTTAGAACACCTCCAAAATAATCTTTTCAAAAGCTCAGATAGTCCTTTTAATACAATCTAACTATCCAATCATCACCTGATTTGCTGCGTTCATACATAAAACCGTTACTATCGCCTTTTCACACTTGCTCATTTATATATCCTCCGCATAATATCCAACCCAAGTAGGGAAAAAACCGGTTTTAAGAGCAACTGTTGTTGATGCAATATTGGGGCTCCATGTAGTGTAATACGGTAATGCGCCACGTTTTTCAATTTCATCAGCTAATGTTTTCACAAGATACGCTGCCAGTCCATTGTTTCTAAATGCAGATATCTAACATGCTCTCCGGCAAGCTTCTTACCAAATTCGCGAAGCTTTTTTTCAATGAGAAAGAGATTTTCTCCATCCATAATCTCACATGCCGGTATTGCTGAAAAATGTTTTACACACCAATCGTAAATATATATATCGGCTCTAATAACGGCATTCTTGCCAAATGTGATCATCTCAAAAAATGCACTTGTTGATTTAATAAATACATTTTTATCGTCTTTAAAAACTTTGGAATTGTATTCGCCAATAGCAGCGAGTCTTTCTTGTACTATGTTTATTTTACTTGCTTTATCCATAAATGTTCTCCTTTTGAATTATCACAATGCTCTACCATTGACCCTGGCAAAGAAGTCTTTCCAGAACCGCAACAGCTATTGTAGTAATTACATTTACAACTATAGTTATAAGCAATAGTTTTTTCTTATCATTGCTTTGATTTTTAAGCAGAAAATATACCAAAGGCACTTCAATACACAATGTTAGTATTAAATAAGCAAGTCTAATTATATAGTTAGGACCGTTGTTGAACGCTCTTTCCCATGCATAACCCCAGCCTGATCCATAAAATCTATTTAAAATACAAGTACTATAAATATATGGCGCAATAAACGAAACAATATTTGCAAAAGTAACAATAATAAAGACCTTTACTTTTTCCTTTACTTTTCCATACACGCTTACTCCCCAGGTCTCGATAGCAAGTGTTAGTATTATTGCAAGGGGTAAAACTCTCATAGGACTTACTGTTACCCAATGCCATGATGAGTTTGCCAAAACCTCTGCCGGATATATGTAAAATAACAAAACGCAGCATAGCAAAGTTCGTTTTACTAAGTTATATTTCTTGATATTTTTCATTTATACCGTCTCCTTTTTTATTGCTGCATCGCAATAAATAAAAATTGCGTAACAATTTTTATCGGGTACGTGGTGCGTAGCCTGGGGTTACTTCTATGTGGTCTTGGTACGAGGTTCAAGTGTTATAGCAGAACTCTGGGGTCTGACCTAAAAGGAATACCTTAATCCTCGTGCCCCGTACCTCGCACCTCGCAGCCATAAAAAATACTTCGCATTTTTAATATGATGCGTCTTAATTTTATTATATTCTTAACAAGTTTAAGATTTATAAGCTTTCTCCTGCAAATTTAATATTTGTCTAATCTTTTTATAGCAGATAAGATAAAGCACCCCATTGTTGCAACAGAAAAATAATGACCAATATATGGGAAATTCGAAGCTTCTCCAAACCAAAACCCTATAAACCCCATGAATACTGTTACTATAAAAGGAATAATTATATAAATGACGATTCACCCCACTTCTAATAAATTCTTCATAAGTTATAAGTAATCTTTACTTCGTATCATTCTACAGATGTGCATTATAAAGAGCATGCAAAATTATAACTATACTAAATTTCTATGTAAACGTGTTAATACTACTATGTTAAATGTTCCCATAATTATAGTAATCAAGTGAATTAAGGCAACTTTATAATATATACCAAGTATCAAAGCACCAATCATTGGAAACATTTGCATAGCACAAAGTATGCCATATAAGAATAAAAGTAGAGTATGGCTTATAGGGCATTTTTTAATTATTCTTACAGCAAAAATCAGCAGTGTAACTAATAGTATAATAATCTCGGTTATGCCGAACAATTGTACATATGCTTTCCATTGGCCGATCTCAATGTAAAAGAGTGATGTTGCAGCTATCAAAAACAAAAATAATATTTCAGTTACAATTGTTTTTTTATTAAACATCAAACCCGCACCTCCCCAATAATGTAATCACCTTACCCAGCATTTTTCTACTGAAGTGTCAATTAAAAAGTATGAAGATCAGCAATATATAATTATTGCTCATCTATTTTATTATACAGAATACTGTTACAGACTTCAAATATTTAACATATTCTTCCGTTTCTTATATCAACAAATGTCCTTATCTATTCCATATAGATATTCATAGCCTTTTTAACATTTTCAATGGTTTCATTGCCTATCCTATTTGCTTTTTTGCTGCCCTCAATTATAATATCACGTACCTTGCTTTTATGCCCTTCATAATAAACACGTTTTTCTCTAAATGGAGCAAGGAGTAAATTTATCTTTTTTGATAAAAGATCTTTACACGCTATACAGCCAATATTAGCATTTCTGCACATTTCACAAATGTTTTCATATTCGCTATGATTAATTGCCTCATGATATTTGCTTACTGTACATATATCCGGATTGCCTTTGTCTTTTATGCTTATCCTGCTTTTATCAGTAATTGCTGATTTTACTTTTTCATTGACCTCTTCAATAGTATCCGACAGATAGATTGCATTGCCAAGACTTTTACCCATTTTAGAATTTCCATCTAAGCCGATAAGCCGAGGGGTATTACTAATCAGAGCTTGCGGCTCTTTGATAATAATCTTGCCTTTGCCATATAGACTATTAAACCGCCTTACAATTTTTCTTCCCTGTTCTATGTGCGGAAGCTGGTCCCCTCCCACAGGGACTAGGTCTGCATCACAAAAAGTCATATCTGCGGCTTGACTTACAGGATAGCCCAAAAAGCCATAGCTCAAATCATCATAGCCATACTGACTGGCTTCCGTTTTTATAGTTGGATTATGTCTCAATGAATTCACCGAAACAAGCATTGAATAGAATACCGTCAGTTCTGCAATGGCACTTATTTTAGATTGTAAAAGCATAGTTATGTTATCAGGGTCTAATCCTACGGATAGATTGTCAATTGCAACATCATAGATGCTTTGGTTTATCAGTTCCGGCCGTTCAAAATGAGTTGTCAGTGCCTGGACGTCAGCTAATATAATGAAAGTATCATATTCCTTTTGCAGCTTGACCCTGTTCTGAAGGCTCCCTGCATAATGTCCTAAATGTAATTTGCCGGTTGTTCTGTCACCTGTTAAAATTCGTTTCATCTTAAAAATCTCCTTTACATTATTATTTTAGAATAAATACCACCAACCATCTTTCATAAAATCATCTCCTTAAAAATAAAAAAGCTCCTATCCCAAAAGGGACAGAAGCTTACAGCTCTGTTAAGCCACCCAAAAACAAATTATACGTACTAACATACGCTTCTATCATAACGGTTAGGATTTCCGTCAGCACCTACTTGCAAAGCTTTCGAGCTGCCCTCATAAGTCCATTCAACATAGAGCGAAATGCTATATTCTCACCATCAATAGCTCTCTGTATATTCAGATTCCCATGTTTACTACTCTTATTCAACGGTTTCATTTTTTATTTTATTATATATCTTTAAAAATTATTTTGTCAATTTAATAAAATAACCTTATTGATGCTGCACATTGTATAAAAAATACGCAGTATTTTTTATGCCTCTGGTCTTTGGCCGCTAGCCTCTAGTATTAGAGAACTCCTTTGGGGTCATAGGTTACAGGGAACACGGATTAACATGGAATCTTCCGCTGCAATAGCTATAAAATCCTGTTTTAATGTCATCCTGAAGGGGGAACGACTGAAGGATCTTTTCGTGCTGGTAAAGATTCTTCACTTACTCCCAGAATGACCGCAAGGCTAGGCTTTTACGGCATTTTATAAAAATCTCTCCGTGTTAATCCGTGAAAAATTCAGTGCCTTTTCGTGTTTGCCGTTCCCCATCACAATATTCTACTTATATGCTTCATATAGATCAGCAGATTTCTTTGCAGAATCGCCACCAAAGATTTCGATATTATTACTTCTCTCTAATGCATCCTCTGCAAAAGCCAAAAAATGATAACAATATTCCTCAGAATTCTGTCAGCGTTGCCGTGAAAATGCCCTTGCGGGATTATCTTTCTTTGCTACAACCAAGATTCCACTCTACTTATTAAAATATAAAATCAGCATGAATAGCTTCTTGATAAGATTCATTGTCATAATGCTTTAGAATAAGCAAACCTCTGTATGTATTAAATCTTCCTTTCGAGCCTGATTCAAGAGTAAAATGAATTTTGCCGAATAACTCTTTCCTCTGTTTATATAGCCTCTTTTCAAGGCAGTCTTCACTAAATTGATTGCATTCTGCATTCGATTGTCATAAGGGTATCCAATATGTACAAAATACTCTAATGCCCGAAAACAGTCATATTTCCAACGGCAGGGATAATGAAAGCTAATGATATCCGGGCGGTAATCATACCCGTTTTTTTCGTAATCTGCAAATGCCTCCAATACAGAAATGGTCGTATGTACGGAACCAACAGTGGAACGGTTATGAACCGAATCCCATGCACAATTCCAGCCGCCGTCGTCCATTTAGTGCTCTAAAATGTAATCAACAATTTCATTTGTCCTGAAATCATGGAGTCTCCCATAACAAACAAGGCTTAGTAACATTGCGGACATGCACATATCCTGATATTTGGCTTTAGAAACCTTACCGTGATTTTTCCAAAGATCATTCAGCACTTTTTTCGTACCGTCCTGATAGTAAGGATTATCAGGGTGAATCTCCATATACTTTAACTCCAATAATGTGTATGTGCTTGATATCCACTTGTTTATTCCTCCTCCATTTGATAGGCAAGATACTGCTCTTTAATCTCCTTCGCCTTGCCCTGTGCAACAGGGACAGAGGAAAGAGTCTGCAAGGTCACCTGATGATTTTCGATGGTATCCACATACTGCATATTCACAAGATAAGAGCGATGTGGTTTGATAAAACATCCATATTTCAGAAGTTTATCACAGATAGAGGAAAAAGGCTCCGTACACTCAATTACTTTGCCGGAGCGCAGGTGATACAACACATTTCTGCCTATGACCTCGGCAAAAACCAAATTGGAGATCAGTATTTTCTGTATTCCTTCATTACTCTTTACAATAATTGCATCCTCGTCTTTTTTCGCTTTGATCTGCTCCAGCATTTCGTCAAAAGTGAAGAACAGTTTTTCCTTTGATATTGGCTTTAGCACATAGTTAATTGCTTTCACCGAATAGCTTTCCAAAGCAAACTCGGGCGATGAGGTAAGGAATAAAATCGGCGCTGTTTTGTCAAACGTGCGGATTTCCTTTGCCGCATCAATGCCTGTAAAGCCCGGCATAATGATATCCAGACAGTATGTATCAAACCGCTTTCCTTTTTCTAATACTGAAACCAGCTCAAAGCCATTTGAAAATACGGCGTATTCGCAGTTTAGATTTTTTGATGTTCGGTACAGGTCTATAAGCTGTACCATATTGGACAGCTCGTCTATATTGTCGTCACAGATGGCAATCTGCAGCATAAGTACCCCTCTATTTCTCTCTTATTCTATTTCTCCAAGCTAAGTTTACCATAAAAATCGAATATTCGACACCATGTTTCATGTCGAAAAAATCATGTTTCATGCAGCGGACAGTTTTTTTAGGAAATCTTTGATAGATTTAAGGCATGAAACAAAAGTTGTGAAGGAGGAGCAATATTATGAAAAAACGCTTTATGAGCATACTGCTCATACTGTGCATGGCGCTGACCTTGCTACCAATGACTGTGGTAGCGCAGACGGCAGAAAAACCCTACAACGAAGACGATGTTACATGGATTGGCACAACGGACGAGTATAAAAAAACCCTGTCCGCGTTCTTTGACGAGAACGGTCTGCGCTTGATGCCCGTGGGAGACTTGACGGATGACGGAGACCTTATAAACATCAAATACGGACTTGTCAGGCGCGACGGCACTTGGGCGGCGCAGCCCGTTTATGAAAAGATAGAAGCGGATTATCTGGTTCCCTACAGAAGCGCATTTGATGCGTTTGAACAAAAATTTGTAGAAACAACGGACCCCGACCCCAAGCCGACGGAAAGAATTTTTCTTGACGGATATGTTCAGGCGACTCGGGGCGGAAAGATGGGACTGCTTGACACCACGGGAAAAGAAGTAATCCCCTGTAAATATGAAGCGGTAGGCTTGCCTGTGGATGGCGTGAGCCGCGTCATCGTGAAGTCGGGGGACAAATACCTCCTCGGCTACTGGGGCTTGGCGTCAGGAAAGGAAATTATCGCGCCGAAATATACTGTGAGCGGACAGGACAGTACTGCCCACGGCAGTCCTGCGGAATCTTGGGTAAAAACCGACAGGAGTGTTAAGCGGTTAAAAGCGTGGTTTGACTTTGAAGACGGATACGCGTTAGTAACTTCGGGAAAGGAAGAAACGGTAACGCATGAAGCCGGTAATAAGAGCGATAGCAGCCGAAGTACTTTTGTTTATTCTCAGATTATAGACAAGAACGGAAAGGAAGTCCTTCCCGGCGGACCTTACGCCTATGGCGGTTATCATTCAGGTCCCTATATGGTTTATAAGCAGGTGGCGAATAAAAAACTATCAGTAAGCGGTGCAAGCTTTTCCTCATACGATGTGTACGGCGTAGTCGGACCAAAGGGCATCGTGATACCCGCCCAATATCACGCCGGCATCAGAGGAAACAGCGCAACTGGCTGGTACCTCGCCGACCCGAGAATGATCGTTATTCCTGAATTTTCTTTGGTGATAACCGATAGGTGCGCTGACGGCGTTATTCCCGAAAGCGCGTCTCGCAGAGGCGCCGTTAATTTCAACAACAAAGAGATTGTTCCCTTTAAAGGGGCATACACTTCGGATAGTATTGATGTTTTTGAAACAGTATCCTATGACCCCTCGCTGAAATTAGTTTGGTCCGTCGCAGGTTGGTTCAGACCGGACGGGACAAAAGTTTCCGCGGGGAACTGGTTGTCTACTTATCAGAACGGATACTTCGTAACAGGCGAGCATGAATATCCTGACGCAAACGGAAGAGTCAATAAAATCAGCGTAAGCGGTGTTGTAAACCCAAATACAGGCACGGTGTATAGTCACAGCAATCTGCAAGGCTCCGGCTTCTCTCCTGTCAGCGCGGCCGGTACGCTTTGGATAAAAAAGGAGGGCCTTTGGGGACTTGTCAATCTGAAAGGAGAAATTCTGCTGCCCTTTGCATACGAAGATACAAGTGCGGGGGTAACCTTGAAAAGACCGGGGGAAGAAGTCGAACATTTCTTTGACAATAATTGGGTAAGAGCAAGCGGCGGATATGCTTTTGTAAAGAAAAACGGCAAATGGGGTGCGGTTGACTCAAAGGGCGCAGAGCTTTTGCCGTGTATCTACAACGATATTATCAACAATTACAAAGATAATTCTAAAGTACTGGACGGTTATCTGAATATTCAAGACAGCACAGGCAAGTGGGGCGTGTATAACTTAAATACGCGAAAAATAATAACCTCGTGCAAATTAGCAGAACAAGTAACTATGAATCAGTACCTTATCGGCAAAGGACTAGTCGCGGGTACTGCCTCTATAGGAGTCGGGGATTCACTGTATGCTCTGCTTGATGTGGATACCGGAAAAATATTAACCCCCACCTATTTTGGTATCAGCTCCGCAGGCAGTGTTAGTGGACATCCTCGCGGGTTGTTTCGTGCCGTACCATCCGACGACTATTATGGACCGGACGGAAGGATTGTGTTCCCGAGGGCAGAACTATTGACCGAAACCCGTTCCGGCTATACGGTTAACGGCAAGTATGAACAAACCAATAAGGGCGTAGGGGACGATCTTACGCTTGTGGTGAGAGACGGCAAGGTCGGATATGTTAACGCCTCCAGATTGGCGAGAGAAGGCAGGTCCCTGCCGACCAAGCCGCGCGTAATACCTAAGCCGCTGCCGTTAAAGCTCGGTATCTTTCTTGTGACAAACCCCGACAAAGATGTTTATGCCATAGGCGACGGCTTTGATACAAAAGGCATTGTTGTGCATTATCAAGATGAAAAGGGGATTCGCAGCGTTTTGGATAATTCAAAGGTCAAGTTTACTACCTCCGGGATTGAACTGACTGAAGGCCGTAAATGGACTTCCCTCGGCACTAAAGTGATTGAAGCTGAATATAACGGCATGAAATCCATATATACGTTTGCGGTCAAAGTTATTGAAGCCTTAGAGGGACAGGTTTTAGAGGAAGGCGATTACTATCTTCAAATCCTTGGCAAATACCTTTACCCTGTGAAGGCGTCGGGTTGTTATTGGATTGAGCTTTCGGACAAAAAGCCTGACAAGCCGTTTAACGTAAAGCTGATAAATGCCAGCACCAGACAGTATTCAATCGCTTATGACGGTGAATATATATATGCGCCGGCGTCTGCTCAAGGAGAGCAGCTGATATCGACGAAAAGCTCAGTGCCGCATTACTGGAGAATCATGAAATATACTGATTTCTGCACAATCAGGGATTTCAAGAACCAAGGGCAGATTGTCAACGCAAGCGGGCAAAAGAAAGCTAACGGCACAAAGGTTATTATTTGGAATCAGAAAGGCAGCACGCCTGAACACGCGAAAGTCAGCTTTATCAAGCCTTAGAACTTGGTGAAACAGAATGACACTACCCAATTTGGAAGGAGGAACAGCATTATGAAAAAGCGATTTATGAGCATACTGCTCACCCTGTGCATGGTATTGACCCTGATGCCTGCAACGGTGTTTGCCACAGAGTGGACAACAAGTAATACCATTATTGATGATTGGTATTATCTCCGCTGCATGAACAATTACCTCAATTTGACTGCCGACGGGGCCGCGGAGCTGCGCAAGCTTTCTGAAAATGAAGCCTTTTATGTGGAAAGCAAGGGCGGCAGCCAATATACCTTGAAAATGAAAGACGGCAGGTATCTGGGGCTTGATGATACCAGAAAAGACGGTGCGCGAGTAAAAGCGGTAAATAGCCCTTATATTTGGCTAATCCATTGGGAAGCCACTAATTTTAACAAAGAAAAGTCGGATATTTTCAGCTTGCGTCCCCCCGAAGCTATAAAAATGGTAGTGAATGCATCCGGTAAGAAAAATGCTGACGGAACTTCCATTATTATATGGACATATGAGAAGTTAGCTGCCCCCAATCATGCAGAATTTAGGTTTATCCCTGCAACCACGACCGCAGATCCTACCGGTAAAAGATGGATAACTTATAAAGAAAACGGTTTGGTTGGCTACAAGGACCAGAGCGGCAAAGTGGTGATCAAGGCGCAGTTTGATGACGCAGAAAAGTTTTCTCAAGGGATAGCCAGGGTTTACGACAAGGTCAAAGGTGCGGCCGCCTATATAGACACCACAGGCAAACTCATCACGCCGTTCAAATATTACTCTGCTGCAAGCGGACATATTGCTTACGATGGTTTGATGCGGGTCGCAATATACGGGGATGATGTAGTCAAGGCAATTATGAACGGAGATGGTGTCTACTCTACAGAGTCAGTAGGAAACAATACTGTTGTAGTGATGAAAAGCGGCAAGAAACTAAAATTTCACCCCAAATACGGCTTTATTGACAAAACAGGAAAAGAGGTAATACCGCTGCAATTCGATGAAGCCTACTCTTTTCAGGACGGCATGGCGACGGTGCTGAAGTTCCAAGGCCACCAATATGGCTTTTCTTATAGCAAGATTGGCTATATTAACACAACAGGAAAACTGGTAATCCCGTATAAGTACGGCGGCGACAACAACTATGACGGGAGTGCTCTCTCTTACAAAGACGGCTTGACGTGCTTCTTTGAGTACCTCGGCAAAGAGGGCTTAAGCTCCGACGGGTGGGTCAAAAATCCTCCGGGAGGTATCATGGATAAGACTGGCAAGGTTATCGTTCCGTCCAACCCTGATAGATGGTATTATTCCAACCCGTTCGGTCTCCAGTGGAAAGATGGCATCATAGTGAACTGCTACTCTACGAGAGTAAACGCAAAAGGTGTCCCCACAAAAGGCGGCGAAAAAGAGTGGACACTCACGGAGTTATACGACTATTCCGGTAAGTTAATCAAAAAACTTGATGAATATGTCTCCGCTATGCCTATGGGCGGCGGGTACACGCTGGCGCTTCACCAAGTACCCTATGGTCCAAAGGTGAAATACCTGGACACCGAAATGTATGAGGGCTATTGGACTGTCTTTGACCGCACAGGCAAGATTGTGGTTGACAATGTTCAAAAGAACAACTTCTACCTTCTTAACAGTGCTTATGGATACGCAAACGGCTACGTCTATTTTGGGGGCGAAAGCTATAAGGTCTCTGAATCGAAATAGGAAAAATAACCTAGGGAGGATTTACAATGAAACGATTGCTTTGTACATTGCTCGCGCTTTGTATGGCGCTGACGATGCTGCTGCCGACAGTGACGGCTTCAGCAGCCGCAAATTGGCCTTTTGTGCCAAGCGACAAAAATATGACCAATGGCAAAATCAAGTCTGGTTGGTATATTATCTATTCTTGGGATAACGGAACTCTCCGTGTCTCCTCCGGAGATGTAGTGCCTACGAGGCGGGCAAAAAACCCAAGCATCATGCAAAAATCGTAGCCAGCAAAACAGCTTGCAAGTGGATTGTGTATGCGAATAATGCTGGCGGATATATAGAATATGCATTTTCCCTCGATGCGAACCACGATTTTCATATTTCGACAGGAGTGGTGCGCTGCACGGATACAGAAGACAGCCAGCTATTTATATTCGAAAAAGCGAAAGTCACCCCAAGGTCAAAGTTTACAGTGCTCAGTGCCCCGGACGAACTAATTCCGCAGTGGTATAAGACGTATAAAAATGGCGGCAAAGCACCGACAGACGGTGAGATGTATGTCGTGTCATATCCCGTAATGACGAAGTACAAGGTAGGCGAGGGCTTTGATACCCACGGTATTCTCGTAAAGACTCGTATTGGCGGTAAAGAAATAGATATTTCAAACAAAGTTGCTTTTTATACATCCGGAACCGTACAGCTGCATCAGGGCCGTCCGTTTACCGCCGCAGGTACAAAGGTTGTTGAACTGCGATATGAGGAGAAAAATATAGGTAAGTTTACCATTGACGTAGCTGATGCGCCTGCAGCTTCCGCCTATTTCACAATTCATTGGCTCACAGGGACAATTCACGTTTGCTTATGACCATGGAGACGATGACGATTATTTCTACGTTGAAAATGCAAAGGGTAATATGTTAACCCTTCTTAAAGCCGCACCGTTGCTAGGCGCAGTGACACAGGATGCCGAGGGCTATTATTACGCCGTAACAGGCAAAAGGAACGGCGCGATAAATTCATCGAATGCCGATGTAAGCGGGAAATACGATACGAGTACCCAAACCGTATTTATATCTAAATACACAAGCCAAGGTATTCTGGTTAAAACAACAGGCTTTGACGGGAATTTAGGTGTTTCCAACACTCAAAATCCGTTCGCTGCCGGAAACTGCTCCGTGGCAATAAACGGAGGTGTACTGGATGTCGGAAGTGAATGGAGTGCTGCTCCGCTATGAACTGAGCTTTGACGCATTAGGTGTCGCTCCGACACCCTCACCTGCTGCTAGCATCATCGCCGCGTCGAACCCATTGGCAAACTAAGACCAAAAACCATGATTCATGTCGAAAAAGTTATGTTTCATGCAGCAAACGGATTTTTGAGAGAACTTTTGATAGATTGAATACAAGCTATAAGATTAGGCAGACTGACAAAACCGGGGTATGTCTGCCCATTAAAAAATAAACAAGGAGGACTTTATATTATGCTGCCATTTTTTATCACAATCATCGCAATTGTTGCGGTAATTGTTCTATGGGCAATCTCCACCCAACGCAAACTGGTGGTGCTGGATGAGAACATCAGCAATGCCATGAGCCAGATCGGAGTGCAGCTTTCCAGCCGCTTCGATGCGCTATCTGCCCTTTTGGACTTGACAAAGGGTTATGCCAAGCATGAAAGCGAAACGCTGATTGAAACGATCAAATCAAGAAGAAGCGTAATTACAGCAAAATCCACACCGGATGATGTGCTGCGCCAAGAAGGGGTTATTTCCGAGGCCTTGGGAAGGATCGCCATGGTGACAGAGCAATACCCTGAGTTAAAGGCAAACCAAAACTATATTAAAACCATGGACGCAGTGGAAACCTTTGAAAATATGGTGCGCACCAGCCGTCTGATTTACAACGACAGCGTGACAAAGCTGAACCGTGAAATCCGAATGTTTCCGGTCTCCATGATTGCCGGGATGTTAGGCTTCCAGCAAAAAAAATATCTGGAGGAACAGGCGGCCAAGGCTGATATGCCACAGAAGATTTAAAGTCTAGTATAGCACTATCGAAGAATAAAAAAATATCTACACAAAAAGGGAGGAGTCCATATTATGAAGCAAAGAACTAAAAGAATCATCAGCATGCTCTTGGTGTTTTGTATGGTAATGTCCATGCTTCCGCTGCAGGTACTTGCTGAAGATCTAGGAAAGCAGCCGCAAGCCGCTCAGGAAGCAGTGAATCCGTTTTCTGATGTGAGCAAAACGGATTGGTATTACGACAGCGTCATGTACGCTTATCAAAACAATCTTTTTAGCGGGACCAGCGAATCAACCTTTTCACCCAACGGCACGATGACCCGCGGGATGTTTGTCACTGTGATGGGGCGCATGGCGGAAATTGACTTAAATGCGTATAGCAAAGCGCCTGAATTTACCGACGTAGCAGCGGGCAGCTATTACGCGCCCTATGTTCAGTGGGCAATAGAAAAGGGCATCACATTCGGCATCGGAGGCGGTTTATTTGACCCTGATGGTTTTGTGACTCGTCAGCAAATGGCTGCCTTGATTGTGCGTTTTTTTAATGCTTACAAAATTCCTTATCCCAATACCATCAATACCACAACACCCAAAGATATAGACCTTGTTGACGATTGGGCAAAGGATGCCGTTTTGAAGCTTTGGTCCTGCGGATTGCTTGTCGGAGACGATAATGGGAATTTCAATCCCAAAAGCACTGCAAAACGATCTGAGGCAGCCATGCTTGCCTTCCGCACGGATCAAATCGTAGAACAATGGTTTATTGATACAGGAGTAAAGCCTGCCCCCGGCAAAGAGAAAGAAAAAAAACCTGACCCCGGAACCGGAAAGACTTCCAACAAAGGCGAGAGCGGAGATAGCGGAAACAGCGGAGGCGGCAGCGGCAGCAAAATCTACTCCGTCACTTTCCAAGATGGAGAGCGCTACATTGACAGGCTTTCTGCTGCCGAAGGCAAGGCATTGGGCGCTGTTCCTGCAGCAGGCAAAACAGCGAAGGAAAATGCAATCTTTGTGGGTTGGTTCACGGATAAAGCCTTAACAACCCCCTTTTATCAGGACAATCCCGTTACACAAAATATGACGGTTTATGCAAAATACGCCGATATGCCTGGTGAAACTTTAACACTTACCTCCTTTGCTCAACTTGACCAGGATACTGATTTAAGCTTCGAGGTGGTAAAAACAGATGCAGCAACAGCTTCCCCCGACGATGCCTTCACTCTTATTCCAAAGGACGGCTCCGACCTAATTCCGCTGAAGTGGACGACTAATGGCGATGTTTACACGATCACAGCCGAGGGAGGCTACAACAAAGGCTCATCCTATGAGCTGAACTTAGCTGACGGCTACAACTTTAAGGATAAGCCTGACAGTATCCGTACCGCTTCCTTTACCATCAAAATGGAGAAGGTTGATAATCTCCAAATGAATGATGACATTGTCTATATCAAAGATACAGCCGCTATAGACTATACCATTGCAGGTGAAACTTACGAAGTACTTACCCCAAGCCTTGTGCCTGAAAATGGCGGTAAATTTGACTATACAAATGCAGGCAACCTGCATATAAACGACATCCTCTGCTTCTACATAACAACAAGCCCTGAGAACAGAGATTATATCAATAAGAGCTATAACGACGACCCTGAGGTCTATGCCAAGGTCGAGAGTATTTCCGGCACAACCGTCACCTTCGGGGCCCTTGACGAAGATGATAGGCAAGCCCTTTATAAGGTGCCGGACAACTTTCCGATTATTGTTTCCCAGCTCCCGACAGAAGGGACAGGTACGGTCAATATCGATGCTTTAGACATTGACACGTATGCACTTATTATGGGTGCGGATGGAACACTTGATAAAGCAAAAGAAAGCGTCAATGTGGGTGACTTTATATCGCTCTATGTTTCTTCAGATAGCGTAACAGGCGAAGATGCGGTTTATTTCGGAGAAGTTACCGGCTACGACAAATTAAATGGCACGATTACCTATAAGAAGACTACGGCACAAGCAATTGAAAATTCCATGGATCTTTATATCAGCCCTGAGGTAGATGGTGATGATTTAATCACAGCTGAAGAAAAAGCCGCTATTGAATCACAGCTTCTCGCCCAAGTGCAGGCAAGCAACTTTGCTAATGATGCAGCATTTATGCTTGCAGATATGGCAACCAAAACCAATGGTTTTCGTAATATTGACAGCGTGCAGAGTGTATTTTTCAAGGATGAAAATGGAAAGCTCCTCTCCGAGGAAGAAATTGCACTGCTCAATTTAGGTGGTTCCTTTGAGCTTACCGACGATGTTAAGCTGACCGTTGAGCTTATAACTAACGGAGATCAGCTGCACTTCAAAAACGGTGTGCAGCTTGCCATTGGAATAGACGCTACCTTTGAGGTGGAAACTGTTGACGGGGGAAAGATCGTAATTGACCTCTCCGCTGTATTTGTGGAAGAAGTCGCTTTGGGCATCAATGTCAAGGGCGACCTTGTTTGGAAGAAGGTTCTAGGTTTTATTCCTATACCTATCGGCGTCACTGTAAGTGCTGCTGTGGACATCAAAAACTTCACAGCCGTGTCCTTCAATGTAAGCATCTATACCGTAGAGAAGGAAGATGAACCTTTTTGGGAAAGACTCAAAGGCTTGCTTGCTGATACCAAGGTCGGCAATATATTAGATCAAATTGAAGAGGTGCAGAACAAAATTGACCAAGCCAAGGGCACAGCCGAGCAAATCAAAGGCTATGCCAAGGATTTAGAAGCACTCTGGAAGGCTATGCCGCAAGATGGAGTCAGCAAGGAAGAGTGGGCACAGCTTGGAAAAACCTTAGGCAAAACTAGCATAACAAAAGACCTTATGGACATGATGAACCTTACCACCGAAACTAGCTTGGAGGCTGGAACCTATGCAAAGTCCATGCAGGACTTGATGGAGAAGTACAGCGAAATGCTACAAAAGGAAACTGACTGGGTCAAGCTTGTGGATAAGGAAATGTTTGGAAGGGAAATATGTTATTATGGCGTTGCCATTAAAGCCAATGTAAACTTTGTTGTCCGTACCGACATTAACATTGCGATGGGTACAAGCCTTGAATATGAAGTGGGCAAGCGCTATACCTTCTGGTTCAAGATTGGGCTGTTTAAGCCTAAGGCAGGCAGCGAAACCATGGATTTGATTGATGAACGCTTCGCTTTCCAGTTTTATGTAATGGGCAAGCTGGGCCTCAAAATGGGCGTTGCCGCAACAATTGAAGTGGGCATAGGGTCAACAGAATTTGCATCCATCGGCATTACTGCCGAGCTTGGGCCTTATGTCAAACTATATGGATTCTTCATCTATGAATATGAAAAAATGCGACCGGCAAATACCGGCAATTGGATTTACAAAGAGCGCATGGCAGGTGCACTATACCTGGAATTTGGACTTTACTTTATTCTAACCTTTGATGCACATGCAATCGGTAACCTATTTGAATACAGCCATGACTTTTTCAATATAGAAGTACCCCTGCTGAAAGCAGGTGAAAAGCGGTATAAGTATGCCTTTGCCTACAAGCCGCAGGAGGGCGAGCAGGTGCGTATTGCGGATGAAGACAGCAACAGCACCAATGGAATCACCATGAAGCTGCCCGACAGCCTTCGTGCCCTCTCTTATGTGGATTTGAATACAGGTATTTTAGGCAGCGAGCCGTATGATTACGAAAAATATAATATAACTTTTTCTAATCCTAATTTCTCTATTGACAAAAACGGCAAAGTATCAGTCAATGTACCACAGGGCGTGCAGTATATGGAGTGTGATGCTACCCTTACATGGCTATATGGCAAGCTTGCCTTTAGCAAATATGATATGACAGTTACCATTCCTCTCGTGTGGACGAATCTTAGCACAGCTGAGCTAAACGAATATTTCACAGCCAGCGTAAGAGTGGGTAATGCTAAGGACGGTTATCAAACCATTTGGAGTCAGCGCGTTAGGAAAAATCAAGAGTTTGACTTACCTACTGCAGAGGCGATTAAAAAGCTGATCAAATACGCAGATTATGATGATGGCAGCGGCAACAATATGAAGTACGCAAGCATCTCAGACTATGGAATACAAGATATGAAGAATCTTAAAATCTATGATGATACAGTATATGATATTGAAGCAACATACAAAGATTACAGTGTTACAGTCAAAGGCATAGAGCAGGCAGACGGCACAAAAATAAATAAAACCTATACCGCAAAATACGGTCAAGCCTTTAACTTCAAAGACCTTGCTAAAACAGGCACAAACAAGCCGTCTGACATGCCTGAAAACGCAGTCTTTACCAAGTTTGCAGCATTGACTGCTGAAAAAGCACAGGGAGATATAGGAAATGGTGAGCTTCCAACCTATGACCTGACAGCACCTATTGAGGGAAAATATGCCCTTGCCCTCACCGCAAACAAGGTAAATCCGACAGCAAGCTATGTGGATGATTCTGTTTTGGCAACCTTCCAATTTGACGGAATTGCCCATGCAGATGTGATACAGAAGCTGAAAAAGGGCACAGAGCCGAACCTTGCCGCAATAGAAGAAATCGTATCCGCACAAGGCTTGGCAATTAAGGACATCTCGCCTGCTTTTGGCAAGCTATTTACAAACACGATCTACAATGTTATTTGCGAAAACCTGACAGGCTCGGATGTGACAATATACTTTGATGAAAACGGCGGCAATGAGGTTTTAGATATAACAAAGATGGAGGGCAGCCTAATCGGCACACTTCCTTCACCGAATAGAAAGGGCTACAGCTTTGACGGCTGGTACTCGGATAAGGACCTTACCACAGCTTTTGCCGAAACAAAAATGCCTTCTGAAAGCATTACACTCTATGCAAAATGGACGGCTAATACCTACACCGTAACACTGGACGCAAAAGGCGGTACTTTCAGTGGAGATGTCAGCAAAAAGAACATAGATGTTACCTACGGCAGTCCTTATGGTGAGCTTGAAGCACCAACCTATAGCAGCAAGTACTTTGCTGGCTGGTTATTTGATGAAGATAAGGAAGATACAGCGGTTAAGTCTTATACAACAGTCGAAACGGCAAGTGATCACACCTTATTTGCAAATTGGAGTGATTTACAAACAGTCAGCGAAGCCGTTTACAGCTTTACACCCGTAACCACAATCTATGAAAAGGGCACTGTAGTATCTGCAGTCTACCAATCGAGCCCTGAGTATGCAGGAATCGGCGGATTCACCTTCGAATACCGCAAGCAAGGTGATCCAAATACCGTAATCACCGCACCTGTTGATGCGGGTACCTACGATGTGGTGGTTAGAAGAGAGAAAGACAGCACCTATGCAAAATTTGAGCATAGATACCTAGGCGTTGTCATAATTAACAAAGCGACCAGGACGCTGGACAGCGTACCCCTTGAAGTAAACAAAAAAGGCTACATCTTCTTGGATTTGAAGCCTGCAGAAAATGCAATTGATGATTTAAGCAACAAGGCAAAGTTTACCTTCAACGCTGTTAAGACAGTCGGAGGGTTGCTCCTTCCGGGTGAGAGCAGCAGCAGCAGCCCCGGAGAAA
Organism: Lutispora sp. QWL-02; assembly: GCF_058315355.1. NCBI lineage: Bacteria > Bacillati > Bacillota > Clostridia > Lutisporales > Lutisporaceae > Lutispora > Lutispora sp. QWL-02. The sequence goes on along the minus strand of NZ_CM177762.1, from coordinate 1,635,485 downwards.
GCTATATTGGCGGACTCTTGCCTGCTACCGATTATTACATCACGGTAAAAGTCACAGATGATCCTAACTATGAGGATGCAGCCTCCAGTCGTGGTGTTGATATATCCACCTTGGCAGCTCCTACTTCCTCTTGGAGTGACAATACAGAGTCATTTACTGTGACGGATAATAAAGCAACCATCACTACCGCAGGCCAGCTTGCATACCTTGCGCAGCAGGTAAACAGCGGCGCAAACTATGTAGGTGTTACCATTACACTTGCAAATGACATTGATTTGACAGGACACAAATGGATACCGATTGGCAACAATCAGCAAAATTCTTTCCAAGGCACATTTGATGGCGGCAAGCATACCATCAGCGGACTTTATGCCAAGGGAGGAGATAGCAGCGGACTATTTGGCTTTGCAGTGAACGCAACCATAAAAAATGTAAGACTTGAAGAATCCTATGTTGAGGGAAATGATTTTGTAGGCGGTATTGCTGGATATTTCGTTGCTGTGACATTAGGTCAAACAAGTTTGCTTCAAAATTGTGTAAACAGTGCAACAGTTGTTGGCAATGGAGCATACATTGGAGGCATAGCAGGGTACATTGGCAGCGTTTTTGGAAGTACAAAGTTTGACAGCTGCGTAAACTACGGCAGAATCATTGGAAATGATAAAACCGGCGGAATTGCAGGTTATCAGTCAACGGGTTGGATTACGAATAGTGCAAACTTTGGCTCTGTCGTAGGTACTTCGTCAGTAGGCGGTGTGATTGGCCAAAATGAAAATAAAAATTCCCATGTTCTAAACTGCTACACCACGGGCACAGTCAAGGGTGACGGTAAATATGTGGGAGCAGTGGTCGGCAGAAATACAAAGGACGACGGTAAGATATTACAATGCTATTACCGACTCGGCTCTGCAACTTGTAACGGAGCAATACGCAATGCTACAGGAACTGAAAAAGGTTCGCTTGCTGATGGTGAGAAAGGTACACAAACTGCTTCCTTTGCCTCACAAGGATCCACTTTGAGCAGAGATTGCGGTTTCGGTACAGAAAATCTTATGAGTGCTCTTAGAAAATGGGTAAATGCAAACACCCAATACGGCTCAAGCAATTGGGTTGTCGGTACAGACGGATATCCTATACCACAGGGTTTACCGCAAAAATAAGTAAAATAATAAAAAATTAAAATAGGGTTTCCCAAAAGGGAAGCCCTAACCTTTATGTGGGAGGATCGTATGAAAAAGGTTATATTCGCCCTATTGCTGGCAATCGCAATTTTGAGTAGCTGTACTGCTGAAAAATCAAATACAAATACTTCTCCACAGGCAGACGGTATCGTCATCGCCATTTTGGATACAGGTATTTCTACTCTGGCCATTGACGAAGATCATCTTCTTGCAGGCTATAATTATGTGGATAGCTCAGACAACACCGAGGATAAGATAAATCACGGCACTGCGGCGGCAAGTGTGATTGTAGGCTCTGCGCCTGCCAAAATAGAGGGGCTTGCTAAGAATGTCTATTTGGTACCTCTCGTTGTCAGAAGCAAAACCGAAAGTGGTGAGCAAAAAGGCATTACTGTCAAAACCTTGTCACAGGTTATTATTGACTGCGTGGACAAATATGACGCAAAGATTATCAATATAAGCCTTGGTATAAAAAAGGATGCTGCAGAAGTAAAAAAAGCCATTGACTATGCTGAAAAGCATGGTGTTTTAGCGGTCGCTGCTGTGGGCAACGATGGAAAAGATAAGGACTTCTATTATCCCGCTGCTTATGAAACGGTGCTATCCGTGGGCTCTCACGATAAAGACGGCAAGCTCTCAGACTTTTCCCAAAGAAATGGTACGACGGATATTCTCGCCTCCGGTGAGGATATTTGGCTTGCTTCCAAAAACGGTAAGACTTATGGCGCTCGCGGGACCTCCTTTGCAGCTGCCTATGTCACTGCCGCAGCAGCAAATATACTTGCCAAAAATCCCGACCTTTCACCAAAAGAGGTAAGGGAAATTCTCTGCCAATCCGCCACCGATATCGGTGACGAAGGCTTCGACACAGACAGCGGCTGGGGCATCCTCAATTTGGAGGCAGCGCTTGCATATTAAGGATGATAACTCTCTTGTGGAACAGCTTGACTTGAAATATTTAGAGGTAGAGAAAGTAATTCAAACGGAAAATAAAGAAACCGTTATTGCGGCTTTGGAATAGGAGATTTTATATATATCCGAAGCCGCTTTTTGTTCGCATAAAGGAGCCGACCGTAACCTCCTTCGCGTCAATTGCATCTCTATAAGCATATTAAGATTATGCTCATTTTCTGAATCTGTTACCTGTATTTGCATATATAACCGCAAAAACAGCGACACAGAAAAACAGTACTAATCCTGTCCACAGAGGAGCCATACTGTTAAATAGGTCACTGGTTACCATAATTAAAAAACAGGCAACAAATGAAAACATTGACGCAACGACGATATGAACCACCCACATAGAACCTTCCTCCATTACTTAATCTTTGTTGCCCTTGATAATTTTCTTGTGATTAATATAAGCATTAATAAAAGAGAGAACACAACAATATTTATACTACCTGAGTCAGTATATTTAAATAGTCTGCCCCGTCTTTATAATCATAGTATATCACAAATTGAATTCATCGCTCGGCAAACCTGCAAGCTAAGCTCATAGAAAAATATAAAATTTGAACACATTAAAAGCTATGAGCTGCCATAGATCGGGGTCTGCCCATCACTTTATAGATACTTCTTTATTGTTAATATTAAGAATTGAAATAGTACATGCTCCGCCTAAATCCGCCTGTACTGTTTCTGCCAAATCTTTTAGAGCGTTATCTATCCCATGGCAGACGACAACACCAATCCTTGCATTAGGAAACAAGCTCCAAAAGTCATTTTCAATAACAAATTTTTTCATTAGAATATACCCCCTCAATAATGGATAATAAAAAAGTCATACGCCGAATGCCAGCGGGCTGCCGTTGATAAGCCGCTGCAGCATTGTGTATGTCGTTGATTTTTTCCAGGTCAGCTCCTTTTCGCAGAGCTTTCATTAGAATGCACTTCCCTTATATTGACTTTTGTAAAAGAAAGCGATAAACTAAAGACGATTTTTTAAGGGAAATGCGTGAATTGTCTTAATAAAGACGATAGCCGCATATAAATAATTTATGAGAGGAGAGAAATTATGAACAGAGAATCTAACAAGCGTTTTTTCGCCGCATTGTTCTGCATCTGTTTTGTTATATTTTCCCTCCTGACAACTGCTTTTATCATCACCCATGCCGATCATGACTGTGTCGGCCACGACTGTACCGTTTGTGCTCAAATTCATACATCGGCCAACCTGCTCAAGCAGCTTGGTACTGCCATCGCCTGCGCTGCATTTGCATTGGCATTCGCAGGCTTATTTGCCGCGTCAAATATCTTTCCGTCTGTCATTCTACATATAGCCTTTACTACTCCCGTCACGTTAAAAGTCAGAATGGATAATTGATGTACACCTCCGCAAGGGGATATCATGTCCTTTTTTAACAGGAATTTAATGTTCCCTTGTATTTTTGTACCCAAAATAAGGATAAACGGAGGTTATATCTTATGAAACGTTTCATTTCCATATTGCTCGTGCTCTTGCTTTCCGCATCTGTCTTAGCCGGCTGCGGGCAAAAAGAACAAGCAGTTTCCGGCAGCAAAATAAGCGTTGTTGCAACCATTTTTCCCCAATATGATTTTGTCAGAGAAATCGCAGGAGATCATGTTGAGCTGGCCATGCTCCTTCCTCCCGGCTCGGAAAGCCATTCCTTTGAACCTACGCCGCAGGATATTGCTAAAATCCAAAATTGCGATGTGTTCATCTATGTAGGAGGAGATTCCGACGAGTGGATCAAAGGGATTCTGGAATCCATGGATACAAGCAAAATGAAGATCATATCCCTTATGGATGCGGTAGATGTGGTTGAAGAAGAAATAGTGGAAGGCATGGAAGAAGATCATGGTCATGATGAGGACCATGAGCACGAGCATGACCATGAAGAGGAAGCTGAATATGACGAACACGTCTGGACTTCTCCTAAGAATGCAAAGCTCATAGTTCAAGCCATATCGGATGTGCTGTGCGAAGCGGATGCCGCAAACTCTTCTGCATACAAGCAGAATACGGCTTCCTATCTTGCAAAGCTGGATGGACTGGATGCGGCTTTTAAAGCGGCAGTAGATGCAGGAGCCAGAAAGACGCTGGTCTTTGGCGACCGTTTCCCCTTCCGCTATTTTGCGGACGCCTATGGTCTTGACTATTTCGCAGCTTTCCCGGGCTGCTCCACAGAAACTGAGCCCAGCGCCGCAACCGTAGCCTTCCTCATCGACAAGGTGAAAGCCGAGAATATACCGGTGGTATTCCATATTGAGCTCTCCAATGAAAAAATGGCGGATACGATCTGTGAAGCCACAAATGCAAAAAAGCTGCTGCTTCATGCCTGCCACAACATTTCAAAGAGCGATTTTGAAAAGGGCGTGAGCTATTTTGATTTGATGACGGCCAATGTGGAAGCGATAAAGGAGGCTCTTAAGTAATATGGCACTTCTCACTTGCAGGGATGCTTCCTTTGCTTACGATGGCCATACTGTGGTCAGCGGCCTGAATTTTTCCATCGACAACGGAGATTATTTATGCATTGTCGGAGAAAACGGCTCCGGTAAAAGCACTCTCATCAAGGGCTTACTGCGCCTTAAAATGCCGCAAAGCGGAAGCATTCTTATGGGTGACGGACTTAAAGCAAATGAGATAGGTTATCTGCCCCAGCAGACAGGAGTGCAGAAGGATTTCCCCGCGAGCGCATATGAGGTCGTCCTGTCGGGACGGCTGAGCAATCGAGGAATCCGACCCTTTTACTCAAAGGCAGATAAGGCGGCGGTTGAAGAGAACCTTGCCCGCCTTGGTATTGAAAAGCTCCGCAATAAATGTTACAGAGAGCTGTCCGGAGGCCAGCAGCAGCGTGTGCTGCTGGCCCGGGCGCTTTGTGCCACGCATAGGATGCTGCTCATGGATGAGCCGGCAGCCGGACTTGACCCCGTAGTGACCCAGGATTTATACCGGCAGATTTCTGAAATAAACCGTGGAATGGGCATCACCATCATTATGGTTTCTCATGACATACACAGCGCTGTAAAATACGCCGGCCTTATTCTCCATCTGAAGAATAAGCAAGTGTTTTTCGGAGCAACCGCGGACTACATCAAATCCAAAATCGGGGCCGAATTCTTGGGGGGTGATCAGCGTGATTAACATATTGACGGAAATGTTTTCATATCCATTCCTTGTTCGGGCAGTCATTGTAGGTCTGCTGGTTTCTCTCTGTGCGGCGCTGCTCGGCGTGAGCTTGGTATTGAAACGCTATTCGATGATCGGTGACGGCTTGTCCCATGTAGGATTCGGAACGCTGGCCATTGCCACAGCAATGAATGTATCGCCCTTGACCCTTTCCATACCTGTATGCGTTGCTGCCGCTTTCCTGCTGCTCCGCATCAGCGAAAACAGCAAGATCAAAGGTGACGCAGCCATAGCACTGATTTCTACAAGCTCGCTCGCCATCGGCGTTGTGTTTATATCTGTGACAACAGGCATGAATACGGATGTATGCAACTATTTGTTCGGCAGCATTTTAAGCATGAAGCATGCCGATGTCAAGCTGAGCATAGCACTTTCTGCCGTGGTGCTGACAATGTTTGCACTGCTTTATAACAAGATTTTCGCCGTGACCTTCGATGAGAATTTTGCTAAAGCCACCGGCATAAAAACCGGTATCTACAATATGCTGATTGCCTTTTTGACCGCAATTACCATTGTGCTCGGCATGCGGATGATGGGCGCGCTGCTAATTTCCAGCCTGATCATATTTCCCCCGCTCACATCCATGAGGCTTTGCAAAAGCTTCAAGACCGTGACAATATGTTCGGCCGTTATTTCGGTGACCTGCTTTTTCATAGGGATTGTCGGCTCATATGTCTACGCCACACCTACGGGAGCCAGTGTGGTTATGGTCAATATCGCGGTATTTCTGCTGTTCTGGGCCTTGAGCTTTATTAAGGCCCAGACTAATATGGTCTCCGGCGCCGGAGCCTCTAAGCCGGATAATTCAAGGAGGGACTAAACCATGAAAAAGGCTTTTATCATGATGCTTGTCTGTCTTGTACTGCTTGCCGGCTGCGGCAGGCAAAGTCCTGCCATTCCTGAAACAAATGACAAAGAAGCTCAGTCAATCGGCACTCCGGAGACTCCCGATGAGCCGGATGAAGCTCCGCCTGTGCATAATGCGCCGCCTGCCTCCGCGGATTCGGATGTGATCGAGATAAAGGAAAAAATGTTTATCGCTCAAACCAATGATATTTATATAAACGCCGAGGACTACCTGGGAAAAGCCATCAAGTACGAGGGTATTTTCAATTCATTTTATAATGATGCAAACAATACGACTTATTATTACGTCATCCGTTATGGTCCCGGCTGCTGCGGATTCGACGCCAACGCAGGCTTCGAGGTGGTCTGGTCCGGCGATTATCCGAATAACAATGATTGGGTGGAAGTCGTAGGCGTATTAGAGGAATTTGAGGAAGACGGGAATAAGTATCTCCGCCTCGACCTATCCTCATTGACCGTTTTGGATACACGGGGAGAAGAGTATGTATATCAATAATATGCTTCATCCGTATCCACGCGTTCAAATGAAATCTGCAGCTTTGCCAATGATTCATATACCATTTCTTGCAGCGAAGACTTATAACTATCCGGTGCCATTACTATGACATCGCTCACAAAAAGTATGAATAAATTATTATAATTATTCTTGATATTGATTATGAGCATAGCATAAGCCATAATATAATCAGCCGGCAATTCCGATGAAAGGAGATGGTCAATGTGATTGGAAAGTATAGGTGGTGCCTCGCTTAGCGCGAGGAACTATCAGTCGAAGGACTTAGCTTGGGGAGGCTCTACTGCCTCCCTTTATTCTATGCTTCCATGTGCCAGATTCCATACATTGACATCCAATTCAACGGGGCATATAATATTATTAATATAATTGTCAATTCCAGGTGAAAGGAGTGTTTTTTATATGAAAATTGATATAGCTTTAAGCGAGGTATTGCATCTATAACTGAATAAGGATTAGAAAAATTCTTTGATATGATCATCCGGATATTCGGATTTTTTGCATTGCATTTTTCTAGTCATAAAAAATAACCGTCACCTGAAATATCAATATAAAAGTCTTAGCTGACTTTAACAGGCATGCACGATAGGTTATCGTGTTTTTTATTGCTCATGATCCCGTGGTATGGTTATTCTTCCACGGGATTTTTATATCTTAAATTTGAGGAGGTGTAAGGATGAAAACATTATTAATAAAAGAAAGTGATATGTCATTAAAAGAGGAGGTTTTCATCATTGGTCTACAAAAATGGAAAGGATATTCTTCCCATTGAATTATTAGAAGAGGTGCAAAAATATATACAAGGAGAAATAATATATATCCCCAGGAAGAAAAATGAAAGAGCCCGCTGGGGAGAAGTCAACGGAACAAGGGAGCTTATTAAGGATAGAAATTTCGAAATTTATAGTTTATATAGAAAGGGATTCAAGATAAAAGATTTGGTAAAGCTTTATAATCTTTCTGAGGACAGCATAAGAAGGATTGTATATAGTGACAATGCAAAAACGGGAAAATAACAAAAAATCACACTACAATTTCGCTGTAGTGTGATTTATAAACACCTGAAGTTCATCGAAGCCAATATTTTTCCCGTTCCGAATCTGAAAGCCTGCGTCCGCCTAGTTTTGCAACCGCCTTTTTCATAATGGTTTCGAGGTCGTCTATATGTGTTATATAGGAAAGCTTACTGTTCATGGCCGTACCGCTCATATCCACCACAAAGCGGCTGTCCCTAGGGGACCATATAATATTATTTGCATAAGGTATTTTCTGTATCATCTCACCTGTGTCCGTAAGCCGCATGACCGCATAACGCTCGTTCATATCGCTGCTGATCATGGATATATATTTGCCGTCATATGAAGTCCTATACCATGAGCGAAGCATATGCCTTGGGCTTGCAGACTCTTCAAAAGTGGAAAGGGCTTCACCCTTTGAGACTTGCCGGACGGTGGTGAACTTTGCGGCCTCGTCAGTTGTGAGGAGCAAATCGCCATATCCAAAACACGCCCAGTCGCAATCTTTAATCGTATACAGCAGCTCCTCCGACAAAGCGCTATAGACCCTCAGTTTTCTTTCCTGAAGATTCAGTTTGAAAAAATATCTGTAATCCGGGCTCTGCTCGTAATGAATGTGACTTGGTATTTCTTCTGCCCTGCCGGTTTTCACATTTATGGTCATACCTCCCCGGTATTCATCTATATATGGTTTGTTGTATACTGCCGTTATCTTAGTGCCGTCAGGGCTCCAGTATATCGGGACATCGGCAAGCCCTATGCCCAGAGAATGGAAATACTTTGAAAACTTGCCTCCGTCCAGCAGGATCTCCGCACCGCCGGTTTTCACGTCGAAGAGGATAATTTTGCCCCAGATGTGATTTACTACGGCGAGCTTTTTCCCATCAGGCGAGAAGGACATGCCTCCCATAGGCGTGCTGTAGAAATAGTAATAGTCGTCCCGTCCTCCGTCGTAGTGGAGTGTTTTATAAGGCTTATCCCATTCTCCGACTTCATAGAGGTCTATGTGGTTCTCGGGCCGATAGACAGCCAAAGTTTTGCCATCCTGCGTTTCTTTAAACCATATTGCCTGACCGAAGTATTTGAGCTTTTCACCGGTCACAGTATCTACGGCGAATGCTGTATACGCAGGAAAATTGCGCAGATGATAAAGATACTTCCCGTTTTTAGAAAAAGTAAATTCCGTAGAATTTTGGTCTCCGAAATAGACGGATTCACCGGGTGAAGCTCCCCAGAAGCTGATTTTTCTGTGTGCTATGGCGCATATGGAGTCCGATTCATTTATAAAAAAGGCCATAGAAACGCTTTCCTCCGGGTCGAGGGTCTGCAGAAGCTGACCGCTCTTTACGGAAAAAATATAGGTTTTTCCCCTGCCCACTGCCAGTATCCTGTCACCGCTAAAGTTCCAGTCAGCCCAGGTAAGACTTACGGAGGGAACTGACAGGGTATGTATGATCTCTCCCGTTTCACAGGAATAGAGCCGCAGTCTTCCGTCCTTGGCAGGATATACTATAAGCGAACCATCCGGTGAAAAACGGCGAAGTATCTGCTGAAAATACAAGCTCTGGCTGCGGTCTATAAGTTTTTCATCCTTGCCGTAAAAGCTATGTACAAGCTGGTAGGTAGATCCATCATAGAGTTTAAGATATCCTTTATCAACGGCATAGATCATGCGCCCGTTGGCTGAAAAGCCTCCCTCCGTGCCGTTTATTTCGGCAAGCAGCGCTCCGTCGTCGGCACCATAGACATAAAGCGTCCCGTAAGCCCATAGGATGATACGGCCGCCATCGGGACACCAAGCGTAGCCGCTTATACCTTTCTTTGTCGTGATGCTGCACAGTTTAGTCATTATCTCACCATCTTTAAAACCGTCCCTGAACCGGTATATCTCCAGTGTCCTGTCGTTCTTTACAGCTACACGCAGAATGTCGCTGAACAGGTTGCCGATGCCGGAGGAGCAGATCTGGGGCGCATCCGGATATTTCACTTCGGCATAGGTTTCGTATCCATGATTGATATCGCGCACCACAAGACGCTCTGTGCCGTTGCCCATTTTCTTTATGTATGCCGCATAGTCTCCTGAGGTGGAAAAAGAATACTCCTTTCGGTCTGCCTTAGTAAGTACAGAGCTGAGCGCACCTGTTTCGATGGAATAGATCTCAATATCATCCGAATACCCACTGCTTAAAGCGATATAATTTCTCTGCATGTGATTTGTGTAGCTGTAAAACTCTATAGCCTTTCTGGTCTTTGTCTCCGACGATGAATACATAGTGTAAGTGTTGGAATCCAGCTGGGCTAAAGCTCCTCTCAATCCGATCTCCGCTTCTTTGGTGTAAGGCCGCTCCGGGTTATCCAGATTCTTCGGCAGCGCCTCCAGCGAGAGCAGCATGCCTAGCATCGGATTCCCGTTATCTGACGCGGTTTGAGCTGCATCTGCGAGGAAGCGCGACTGGGAAATAAGTGCCTCGTCGCGCTGGGCTGCAATCTGATGCTTCTTCATTTCGAGTATTTCGTTGGCTTCCACAAGATCCCTGTTTGCTTTTCCAAGAGCTGTATTGGTATCTGCAAGCTGAGTGTTTGCATTCTTCAGAGCATCGTTTGTATCCGCGAGAGCTTTGTTTTTTTCCTGAACCTCGAAATTAGCTGACAAAAGCGCGTCGTTGGTTTTTTGAAGCTCTTTGCCCTGCCGGGCAATAATCGCGGAATTGCTGTAAGCATAAGTTCCGAAAGCTACGCCGCCTATAGCCGCAAAAAGTGCTATGAGGATCAGCATTTTGAGGGAACGCTCGCGGTGACGGCGGCGCAGGTCGTCAAACCCTACACCCAGGATGGGAGCAAGCAGCCTGAGCTTTTCCACCTTTAGCTTTTTATTCCGTTCCCATGGGCTTTTTGCACGCACATCCGCTGCCAGCGGCTCTACCTCTGTTACTGTACCATCCGGATTAGGGACAAATCTTAGTTCGGGTGGAAAGCTATGGCTCGGATCGCCTTTTACAAGAATGGTCAGTATTTTCTCCCGCTTGCCCTGGGCTATAAAACTATCCACCTCCTTCATGCACCATTTAGATTGCAAGTATTCCGGCGACGATATGACAATGAGATAATCGGAGGCCTGAAGCGCTGCCTCAATACCGGAGCCTAGATCTGAGGATGTTGGCAGTTCATTATGATCGAGAAACACCTTGCCCATGCGCTTCTTTCCGCTCTGCTTTCGCAGCGAGAACGGAATGCGATAGTTTTCAAGACTGCGTGCAAGCATGGCAGCCACCTGGGCATCAGGATCAATATGGCGATAGCTGATAAAGGCATCATAATGAATTTTCTGCAAAAGATCCCCTCCTTTTTTATATCTTTGAGCCGCATTCAGGACGGAATTTCCAATCTAGGGATATATCTCCGCCGCAGCAAGCCTGAGGTTATAGTGAGGAAAACCTTGCTATCTCCATATGTATAGGCAGTGGCAAACATAGGAATATTCTTCAGATTCTCAAGGGCCGCATTATCTTCAGGGTGGATGTAATTATAAGCCGGAACCTTCATCAAAATCACCTCTTCATGTATTTTTAGTCGTTATAGCTTTGCCTCTGTCAATATATATTGTATATCCTGCCTCCCTAATGACATAAGGTATATGCAATATCTGATCCACATCGAGATACTGGTAATACTCTGGATCGTCTCTTCCAAAGGCATTGGCTACATCCCTAAGTGCATCCCAATCAACCAGGCAAGCGTGCCGCTTGTGGATGGCATCCTTAGGCTTGCTCTCCCCATCTATTTCAACAAGCTTCCATGTCCTCCAGCCCGATGCGAAGTGAAAGGCATTCCAGCGCAGATGCTCGCACATTGCAAGGTTTCTCAGACGTTTTTCCCCAAGATATTCCTTCAGCTTCTCCAGCGTCTCAATTACTTCATGACAGTCTGGAGTCATCTCCCTTTTACACATATTCAAGCCTGTGAGTTGAAGCTTCGTTCTTATATGCATGGCAGAAGCTCTGTTTGATTCTTTTGTGAAGGAGCTAAGCTTTCGCCATTCCGCAGCTTGCTGGGGATTTATATTGTTATAGTAGGTGTTTACTGCTTTTGCCATGATGTCCATGGATTCATTTATTATAATATCTTCTGTAAAAATCTTCTTTGATTGTCCAAATATCCGGATGTCCCCCCATCCCATTCCATTTTCTGCAGTATTGCAGCGCATAAGCTCCTTCTCATCCCATACATTGACCGCTATAACCGGTTGTTTGTTATGCTGCTTCGGACTTCTATCATATATGGCCTTTATACCCAATGCAGTATCAAGGTTCAGCCTGTCCTGCCCCAACGCAACAGCTATGTAATTCAATTCGCCCGCTTTTCCATTAAGCAAATCAAAAAAACGTTCCTCTCGTACGTCTGCATCAACCGTGCATATATCGTAATTGCAAATCAGCTCAGGATACCTGTTTTTGAAGGCTCCAAAAGTTTTTGAAATATTATTGTCCACTATTATAAATCTTGTCTTGTTCCCGACAAACTGACCGCAGCAGATGGCCTTTTGCAAAACCTGCCTGCCAATATCGCCAAAGCCTGCCAGCAATACAGTAAGGTCAGACTTTGCAGTTGAACTGCTATAATCAATATCAACAACCTCATGTAAGGGATGATTCTCCATCAGCTGCCTGGCTGCTATATCAGTTTCATTGAATATTCTTACATCAAAATTGGTTCTGTTTTTTTGATTCTCATCATCAAACACCCGGTCAATCTCATAGGCTTTTGTTCTTACATAGATATGAAGCTTATCCTGAACAGAAGAATCCTTTATCCCTCTCATCACTTCTAATGCAATGTTTATATTCAAAGTTTCATCCTCGGTAAAAGCGAAAAGATAAACCGGTCTTTTGTTTAACTTCCCATTGATTCCTGCATGTTTTAAGCATGAAAGCTCAAGTGGATCTGAATTTATGACAATTGCTCCTAAATCCTTGGCCTTATCCGGAAGATCCGATCCCATATCCTTTTCTATGAATACTACCCGTCTTTTTTCATCTGTTTTCAATAAGTCCTCCCCAAAGCTGCATGAATTTTCATTTAGACCGCAGATGATATAAGTTGTTTGCAAGGATGTGAATAAGAGCTTCAATCTTATCAGGATCTTTTCTCCAAACCAAGATATAGCCGCTATAGTTGTTATTAAAAGCGCTGTGACATGCACTGTACCGAAAGCCAGCAGGTACAGCTGATTGTTCTTTAATATTTCATTAATATCATTGAAGTCATTTTCAATGACAAACATACGTCCTGTACTGAAGACAGCCCTTAAAAGAGAGATTAAAGCATCTAGGAGCATTGCGTTTTGTGATTTGATTCCTGTGTCCGGCCAGTAGCCGATAAGATATACAAGCAGCCCACCGCATAGGGTGGGCACTAACAGCAATCGTGAAAGCTTTTTCATTTTATTTTCGTAGCGAGTAAAAAAGGCACTGCAAAATATTATCAGGAATAAAGCCAGCAAATATGTAGATAGCATGCTCATAGTTGATACGGACCTCCGTTTTCTTCATTTTGATTGAACAAATATATAAAGTATAGATTGCTAATAAGATAATACCATGGCATGAATATTCTACAATTTTAATCATATTCCTCCATATTTTTAAAATATTTAAACCTCCTATCGATATCTTTATAGTTTATTTAATTGGTCTGCATCTCACCGGCACAGCAGATCATATGAAAGCGGGACAAAAAGAACCATATGTCCCCTTTGTCCCGCCGTTACCGCTATCCTCCTATGAAATTACCGGTATCTCTTCGCTCATTTCCGACTCTGTAAGTATCTTAGGACCATTTTGAGTTATCTGTATCAAATCCTCTATATGATATGCATACCCGCCAAAGATGACAAGAGGCTCCACATTGAGGATCATATTCTCTTGAAGCTCTTCCTCATTTAGAGGATTTATGATTGGATGCTCGTGCAAATCCACCCCAAGTCCATGGCCTATATGAGGCATTGTAAAGGGAAGACTGTTTTTCTCAAACAGCTCCTTACATTTATTGTACACATCACAGAACCTCACACCTATCTTCATGCCCTCTATTACTTCTTTTTGAATATGGGCTAACTTCTTAAAGGTGTCAGCCTGTACCGGTGAAGGTTTCCCTATGACAGCCGTCCTAGCCAGGTCCGATTGATACCCGGAGAGTATGCCTCCAAAATCCACTCTGATAATATCTCCCGGCTCCATGGGTATATATGCGGGAGTAGGATGTGTAAGAACAGATCTTTGCCCTGTTCCCAGCACCATAAATGACCAGTCCAGTCCTTGCTTCATAATATTAGTCATAATCTCAGTGGAAAGATGCCTTTCCGTATCCCCAGGCTTAGCCGTTAGGAAAGCAGCATCAACAGCCTTCCTGCTGGCCTTTGCTGCCTGGGCAAGGAGCTCTATCTCCTGGGTTTCCTTTATCATGCGAACCTTGTCAAATATACCTCTGCACTCGTGAAATTTAGTATTTGGCAGATATCCTATCAATTCCTTATTAAATGTGCTGCTCAGATAATGAAGCTCAATGCCGACCTTCTTTCTGTCCAGGCCTTTTTCCGCCAGCACATCTGCCAGAAATTTTATCGGAGATTCCTTGAATTCCACATAGGGCCTGATATCCTCTATCCAGCTTTCATCCCTTGCCAGGCTTTCCTCAATGCCGCACACTACGAATACGGCATCTCCATCCCTGGGGATTATGCTTATTTCAAGCCTGTCCCTCAGGCTTTTCTGGGTTATAATGTATGCTCCCGTTGAATACAGCACGTTCTCGGGTGATATGGCTACCAGCACATCCATACCCTCCTGGATCATAAGATGTCTCAGACGCTCTGCTCTCTGTTTTAAAATTTTTTTATCCATTCTTCTCTCTCCTTATAATTTTTTATTTTAATAATCCTAACTTCCGAAAACAAGATGCGGAATGTACGTGACCAATGACGGAACATAGGTGATCAGGAACAAAACTGCTGCCATTACAGCCACAAAGGGCCATATGGTAACCTTGCTGATAGGCAGCTTGGCGATAGAGGATGCGATATACAACTGCAGGCCTACAGGCGGAGTGACGGTACCTATCAGTATGGTAATTATTATGACCAATGCAAAATGGATGGGGTCAAAGCCCATCTGATTCCCGATAGGGAATAGTATGGGGGAGAATACGATAATGGCTACACTGCCGTCCACAAACAATCCGATTATGAAGAGCATCAGGATTATCATGAAGTACACCACATGAGGGTTTGTCGATATGCTCATGAATATATCGATGACGGCAACGGCAAAGTTCTCACGTGCCAGTATCCATCCGAAAATGGCAGAGCAGCTTATAATGATCGACGGTACTGCGGTGCTCATGCCTGCTTTGGCCAGTATCCCGGGAATTTGCTTTATATTTATCTCTTTATATATGAAAAGCCCCACAAGCAATGCATATACAACAGCAATCACTCCCGCTTCCGTTGCGGTTATAACCCCTGATATTATCCCGAAAAGGATTATAACAGGAGCTATCAAAGCCCATATCGCATCTTTTAGTGACGATAATATTTCCGATAATGACGCCCTTTCGCTTCTTTTGAAATCATACCTTCTGGCGTAGAACCACACCAATGCCATCAAACCAAGCCCTATCAAAAGTCCGGGTATGAAGCCTCCGAGAAACATTGAGCCTATAGATACGCCTGTTATGGCGCCATACATCACCATGGTTATGCTCGGCGGTATGATGGGCCCTATACAGGATGCGGATGCGGTTAGTCCTGCCGAAAAGCCGGGAGGATATCCGTCATCCACCATGGCTGGGATCATTATGGAGCCTATGGCAACAGCATCAGCCGTTGCAGAGCCGGAAAAGCCCGCCATTATTATATTTGTCAGCACATTTACATAGGCTAATCCTCCGCGGAATTGGCGCAGCAGTGAGTCAGCAAATCTTACGATGCGCCGTGTAATGCCGCCTGTGTTCATAAGCTCCCCTGCCAGTATAAATAAAGGTATGGCCAGGAAAGGAAAGCTGTTCAATGCAAGAAACATCCTCTGGGGCACAAGCACCCAGGATACATTGCTGAGTCCAAACAGAGCCAAAGTACCTGATATAGCCATAGCAAAGGCTACAGGCATACCCAGTAAAAGCAAAAGGATAAAAGATATTATCATTAACCCTATCATTGTAATTTCACTCCTTTCCTTCCGTTTTCATATCTTCGGATATCGCACGCAGAATATTTATAATCATCAATAACGCTCCCACCGGGACGGAAGCATAGGCTATGCCCAGGCTGATGACGTTCGTGCTGTATGCCGGATTGCCCCTATTGTTCATGGTATATTGGAGACCATACTTAAACACTAGAAATAGAAATAGGACTATCACCGCATGGAAAAAAAGATTAAGGCGGAATTGTAATTTACGGGGCATCTTTTGAGTGAATACGTCTACAATCAAATGGCTTTTATTTTTAAATGCTGCAGCAGACCCCAGATAAACGATCCATATGAATGTATATCTCCCTATCTCATCGGTCCACATGATTGGGAAATTGAATAAATATCGTGATAATACCTGGGCAAAAAGGCTGATTATCAAGAAGCCCATCAGAACAGCAATTGCCTTTTCAATCCAGGAGTCATATAGTTTAAAAAACTTTTCCAAAATCATACCTCCTTTGAAAAGCTTTATTTTTTAACCTCTTCCCGCAGCATTTTGATCAATTCCACAGCCCCATGGTCTTTTCCCCATTTATCTATCACAGGCTCTATGGATGCTCTCATTATCGCCGCGTCTTCCTCGGGCAGCTCATGAAATACCATTCCCTTTTCTTTCAGGAAATCTATGGACTTCTTTTCTTCCTCCTGGGATACCTTATTGGCGTATATGCTCGCTTCTTTTCCCGAATCTATAATAATCTGCTGAATGTCTTGAGGCAGGCTTTGAAAGAATCCTTCATTGATGACAAGATTGAATGTGCCCCACATATGATTCGTCAAAAGGCAATACTTTGCCACTTCATAGAACTTCATATCCTTCATGCTCGTAGTAGGACTTTCCATACCGTCTACAACATTTGTCTGCAAGGCGGTATAGGTCTCTCCCCAGGTAATGGGTGTAGGACGGCATCCTAAGGCATTGAACATGCCGACAAATAGGTCGCTTTCCGGCGAGCGCATCTTCATTCCTTTCATCTTACTAACGGTTTTGATATCTTTGTCAGTAAAAATCATATGCCTGCCTCCTAAGGCTATCCATCCCAGTATTCTGCCGTTCTGCTTCAAGAAACGGCTTTCAAGCTCTTCTCCTACCGGGGATTCTGTAAAAACCTTCATAATGGACTCATAGCTGTCGAACATGAACGGGAGCATATCAAGACCAAAGCCCTTGATCAGGTTGTTATATGCGGTTGTACTGACGCCGCTCATCTGCTGCGTACCCATCAGTATCCCTTCTGCTGCTTCATTTTCTTGACCCAGCTGAGCTCCCGGATATACGTCCACTCTAATGCGTCCATTGCTCTTGGTGCCCGCCAACTCAGCAAACTTTTTGCAATAAAGATCAACAACCCCGTCCACATTGTGATGATGTCCCAGCTTGATAACTATCGTATCTTCTTTTTTACTCTCCTTATCAGCCGGCTCTGCTGAGTTGGCTGAATTTGCGGATTTACTGCTGCATCCTGTTGCTGCAGCACTTGTGATAAAAGCTAAAAGCAGTAAAAAACTAAGAAGTCTTTTCATACTGATTTTTTTCATATTCCAGACCCCCTTCTTTAATGACTCTCTCATTCTTTGATAATTAAGTTGTATTGAAGTGAAAAATTTGGTAAGATGTTATCATAAAGTTTGTTGGCGCAAACTTTATGATAACTTGTAAGACGATAACTGCTGATGAGTTTCCCTTGCTGTTTCATAATTTTTGAAACGGCTATGTTGTTTTTTATTTTTGTGTGCAATCGTTTATGAAAACACCACCTTTTAAAATAATTAACGCAAAACGCGTCCTTATGTAATATGATATAACGCGTTTTGCGTAAAGTCAAGGAGTTTTTTATATGTTTTCTAAAGAAACCTTTTCTGAACGTGTTAAAATGCTTCGTATATCTCGCAATCTTAGTCAAGTTGAACTTGCTAAAATCGTTGGATTTTCTTACAGCAGTGCCATTGGAGATATTGAAAGAGGTAGGAGAACAACTCCTATAGATAAGATTGTTGCACTAGCTGACTATTTTGGAGTATCCGTTGATTACCTAATAGGCAGAACTGATAATCCAAAGATTAATAAGTGATTTATTATTGTGGTAAGTAAACCCGTATCTCCCTGTTAAAGTAGGGAAATACGGGTTTCATCTTACTATTTTCAAGAGGTTTCATCCTAAACCTGGTGTTTGGCAATAGCAGCAGGGCTTTGGCTTCTTCATTTTCAAGGAATTCATCCGGAACCCGCCTAGTTGTCATATGCACCTCCTTGTTCCACTCCCGTAATTAAGTGTCGGGGAAAGCTCCCAAAAAGTAGAATGCGGCATACGAAGATGTGAACCAAGAACATTGTACAGATTAGAGTCTTTACCATCAATGGACATTAATGGTAATATGTATTTATATAAATTCGAAAAAATCTTGTTACCATGAAACTAAAAACAAGAATAATACTTGAAACGATGGAAGTATGGTGTAAAAGATGTATCTCGATAGATTCAGAATTGATGATTATGAGCAGTGGAGAAAAGTGGATTTCAAATATCCTATGATATTCAGGCCATGTCGTGCGCTTGAACCATATGTGAAATGCTACTGGCTTTCTGTTTTTACGGGTACGGAAAGCGAGGCACAGAAGCTGAGTCCAAAGCCCGTAACCTTGGTACCTGATGGTGGCTCCAGCATTATCTTTGACATCAATTACAAGCAGAACTGCCACCATGAGAGTGTCTGGGGGGTCATGGATAAACCAATGGTGGTATATAACCAGCATAGCATAAGCAAAGGAGAGATCATGACTTTTGGAGCGGATTTCAAGCCCGGAGGGCTGCGCCGCTTCCTTAATATGCCTATGTGGGAGTTCTCCAATGAATCTCCTGAGCTTGAATCTATCTCTTATTCCACTTTCCATGAGCTTGCAGAAAGAATGGTCAATGCTCGCTCCATAGGAGAACAGATTAGTATAGTCGAAGCATTCCTGCTCAACCAGCTTGATAAAGTAAATGCTATTCAGGCTACCGTTATGGAGGCTTTATATACTATAAATGAAACATCCGGTAGTATAAAGATAAGCGAACTTGCAGCCGGACTCTTTGTCAGTGAGCGAAATCTGCGCCGCCTATTTAATGAACATGTAGGGGTTTCCCCCAAGACTCTGTGCCGGATAACAAGGCTGCAAAATGTAATCAGACAATGCACGGAATATAAGCAGCTTGACTTTCTTATAGCAGCTTATGACAACGGATATTTTGATCAATCCCATTTTATAAAGGATTTTAAAGAGTTCTGCGGTTATACCCCAGGACAGTACCTGAAGCTTTAATGTCCGATTTTTACAATAAACTTGAGCTTTTAATGTATATAGTATAAATATATGATGATAAGGAGGGTTTCAGATGAAAATTGAACTGCCGGTACAAATACCCAGTTGGATTAAGGAGTCATGGGAAGGCCAGTTTGAAGTTTTCCCCTGGTATTATTTTGCTATTGACCTGCCTTCACCGATTTTTATTATTACCACATTAAAAGATAACGGACTGGCAAATGCACAGTTGAGTACATGGGGTATGATTGCTGGATCGGGAAACGAGCCTAAATTCATACTTATGGTGCATAACTATACTGAAACGAGAAAGTTGATCGAGAAAACCGGCGAATTTGTAATTAATTTTCCTGACATAAGCCTGAAGAACAAATTCAGAAACACTATCAACCCCTTTGATAGTAATACCGACGAAATCATCGCATCAGGGCTGCAGCATGATAAGCCGCTCAAAGTCAAGGCGCCCCGTGTCAAAGAGTGTTTTGCACATTTAGAATGCAAGCTGGATTGGATACGGGACATAGAAAAAGAAACGAAATCTACATCCCTCGTTCAGGGAAGCATAGTACACGCTGCCATAGATGAAAACGTACTGTCTGATGATTTGAAAACAACCTGCGAGAATCGAAAATGGGTGTTTAATGTCCATGAAATGGTCAACCCCAAAACAGGTAACCACGACACCGGGTTTCTAACCACACTGGATATGAACTCCAGGGTAAAAATTGAAGATTAAATGATAAATGCTTGATAAATATGCAATATAGGATATTTATAAGATCTGCGTAAACAAAAAGCACTAAATTCAATGCTAAATAACAGCCATGCCGGCAGTGAAGTCATAATCGGCATGGCTGTTTTGCCCTGTAACAAGTTGTTCTGTGGGGAACCGAACCTCTGTCTGAAAGCCCTCAAAGCTTTGGCAGTGACGTACCCCGCTAAATGACGCCCAATCCTATAGTGCGAGAACTATAGGTTGAACGGGCAGCACTAGGCTTCTAATGCATAATTATCGTTTGCGTTTAATTTTAGTTTTCCAGCTTTTATCGTGATTCCGAAGTCCACAGCTCACTGCTTAATTATTTTCCGAGTTTGTCATAAACAGCACGAACCCGCATGGCCAGCTGCTCCATATGGCTGTGATCCGTGCCGCAACAACCGCCCAGAACTTTTAGGCCGTAATCCCGATACAGCCGCATCATGTCGTCAGCCCAATCTTCGGCAGGGCTGGAATAAACCGCTGCGGCATTATCCAGTTCCTCCGGGCTCAGATCTGAGCCATTAGCTTCTAACCCGCGAAAACGAGTTCGGACGAGCTCGGTGCGGTTTGGGGTTTGATCCAAACATTCGATCATGTTGCGTGGATGAACGCAGTTGACCTGATAAAATAGAGGCGGCCGCTTCTCGGTCTTACTGTCGATGTATGCGATTGCATCATGCAACCAGGTGCCGTCCAAGAGCTTACCGTTTTTACGGACCAGAAAACTGACGAAATAGGGTATGGTTGTCTCGCTCAACGCGCGGGCGGCGCCGGCAGCTTCGGGCAGAGTGGGAGTAAGTCCGGTACGGGCGTGGTCGTGCTCCAACAAATCCAACACTTTTGCGGTTCGGGAGTGAAATGCGTACGCTTCCTCTTCCGGAAGCCCTGTTCCCGGCAGGTAAGGATCGCCTGAGAAGCCTAGAGTGGTGCCAATAAATATTTTTTCGCGGATGGAAGGATAACCGTCTACAATGGAACGGCAATGATTAAAGTTATCGGCCGTGATATTTCGGTCTTCATAATAGGCCCCTTTGATTATTTCACGGTCGATTATTTTGCAATAGGGATGCAGCATCATGGGCACATCATATTTCTGTGCAATTCCGGTATAATCGTTAAATGCGGCATCCAGTCCACGGTGTCCGTCTTCGGTATAATAAAGCCCGGACAGCCCCAGTGGCTTTGGAGGATTACGATGGGTGAAGTTGCGCTTAATGCGTTCTCCAACCGATCCCTGCACCATAAAAATGGGCACTTCCTCCAAGGTTTTAATAAAAAGCGCGCGCCGCTGCTGAGTTGTCATATCTTAATTCCTCCTGCGCATATGTTTTCTATCATTGTACTATAATCTTGCAAGCTTTTGCAATGCCGGCAATGTCAAAATTGGATTTAAACAAAGCAAGAACAGACCAGGAATCAAAATTCCCAGTCTGTTAATTTATATGTATATCTAGTAACTATAATTTTGATATAAATTAGCAGCTGCTTTCATTGCGTTTTCCATAAGAAACCCAATTCCTATTGTATTGAATTTAATGAATCTAACTGCCCAGAAGATTTTCTACACCTTGCATAAACTTATGCCAATTCACATCTTCCATATAAATAACGAACAATAACTCATTTATTCCTTTGTCCTCTATAAACTGCACTATATTTTTACCCGTTACGCTTTTACTATAAAACCTGGCATCTACAACATAAATTTCCTCATAGTGGGGAAGCAGGAACGGTATCAAGACATTGCCAAATGAATCCTTCACCACCATTATCTTTTTCCCGTTGTTGACATCAGTTTTAACTACGCTCCAGGTGGCTCCCCCGGTACTCATGAATGCTAAATATTTATTTTTTATATCATCGGCATATTTCATATCGATAATATCTGCTTTTTTCTCATCCGTTCCGTAATACATAAAGTACTCATTATCAGTGAAAGGCTTATAGGCTACAACATTATCCGGATTTTTTTCAAGACTCTTGTCCAATGTCTTTGTATATGAGCTTCCCAGATAGTCACCCAGATTTATTGATTCATACTGTTCCAAAGCTATAGGCTCTTCTCCCGTAGCTTTCATAAAGGAAGCATAAGCATAATATGCTCCAAGAGCTGTCCAGTGATGATCAGTCCTAAAGTATATATACTCTTCCTTATGCTCGTTAAGCGGATCATAAACATTTACAAAAGAAATATTCTTATCAAGCTTGCTTTTCAAAAAAGCAAGCGCATCATTTTGTGAATCAGTAATCCCCTTGTATCTTTTTAGTATCATAAAATTCGCCGCAGTCGGAGGTATCATTGAATATATCTTCACATCGCTTCCCAGCTTCTCACTGAATTTATTAAGAACCTGGGAATAGTATTCAAAATTTTCTTTATTGAACTTGAACAACTGAACAGCCTTACCGTCCACTACCAGCCAATAGCCGACATCCTTCCCGTCCCCGAAATCCTTATTTAATTCTTCCTCAGCTTTTGGTTCGGGAATTGATGATTCTGTTTGTGAAGGAGTGTTCTTACCATCGGATATAGATTGTGCAGTTTCGGGATGCAAGACTTCTGCTTTTTCTGCTGCACTCTTTTTATCAGGCATCTGAATATCCTCGTAGGCAGTTACCAGGGAAATATCCGAGCCTAAGAATTCTACGGCATATCGCAGGTCTCTGTTAATCTTTAACAAGTTGTCCCTTATGATAAAAGTATCGCTGTAATATTCCTCAAAATCCTTCAAATAGCTGCCTCTAAACAGTTCTGCCAATGAAAACTGGGGCTTACGCTTAAGAGCTCTGTTTTCCAGCTTGGAAATCGAAGGCTTATCAAAATTAAGCAGATTTGATATGCCCAAAATTGAAATTATTATTATAAACAGTATTGTGTCAATTTTGAACCTCTTCATATATTCTCCTCCACAAAATTATATCAATCATTCTCAAAACATCAAATAATCTAAATATATTCATTAAAACCTAAAATATAAAAATGGGTTGTATGACTGTCCCACCAAAAAAATAATAGACAGTATCAATACACATACATTAAAAATCGGCTTTATAAAGGATTCTAAAATTAGAGCACCTTTGACATTTTGGGCACATGATTTAATTCTTTGATAAAATAGCTTAAGTGCAGGTGTGCATCCAATAAAGGCAATAACAAGAAATACAGCATTGTTTCGTAAACAAATACTTACTTCCGGTGTGGTAATAGGTGCATTTTTCGCACCGAACATGATTCCAATAAAATGCACAGCCTGGCTTAAATCGGTATGATAAAAGAATACCCACCCCACCAGCACTGCGACCCAAAGATATATTGCTGAAAAAATTGCGGGTATTTTTTCAAGCAGCCTATTAAGAAATAATTTTTCGATAAATAGCAAAATAAAATAGTACAATCCCCAGATGATAAAATTCCAACTGGCTCCGTGCCATAATCCAGTTAACAGCCAAACAATAAATAGATTTCTAAGCTTATGCCTTCTATTCCCGCCTAAAGGTATGTAAAGATAATCCCTGAAAAAGCTGCTCAGTGAAATGTGCCATCTTCTCCAAAATTCAGTCACTGATCTTGATATGTAAGGATAGTTGAAATTCTCCTTATATGTAAATCCAAACATTTTGCCCAGCCCTATTGCCATATCCGAATAGCCGGAAAAATCAAAATAAATTTGAATAGCAAAAAGCAAAATGCTGAACCAAGCTCCCAATACGGAAAGTCTTGTATAGTCTGTTGCCATGAAGACTTCTGCAGTCTTTCCGGCAGTATTTGCTATGATTACCTTCTTCCCAAGACCCACTATGAAACGGCTTACACCATAATTAAACTCTGCTGCCGTCTCAACCCGATTATCAATATCTTCCGCAATGTCTTTATACCGCACAATGGGTCCCGCAATAAGCTGAGGAAACAATGAAACGTAAAGCAGCAGTTTAAAAGGAGATTTTTGTGCATCTACCTCTCCTTTATAAACATCAATTACATATGAAATAATTTGAAAGGTATAAAAGGATATCCCTATGGGAAGGCTAATTTTCATCATACGAAGGCTTGTACCCAAAATACCATTTACATTATCTATAATGAAATCTGAGTATTTGAAAAAGATCAAAATCAGGAGAGATGTGGTCACTGATATGGCAACCGATATCTTGCCCTTCCGGTTTTCCCTGTTTTTCTCTGCTGCCAGACCTATGAAACAATTCAGGAATGTCAAAAAAATCAGGATAGTGACCCATATAGGCTCACCCCATGCATAAAACAATAATGAAGTAAGAATTAATATACAATTTCGGTAGGTTCTGTTTTTTATAATATAATAAATACCCAAACAGATAGGTAAAAAAACGCAAAGAAAAAACAAGCTGGAAAATACCACCAACATTGCCCCCTGACATCCATTTTTCATCTGTTATATTTACCATTTAAGAAATTTTAAGATATAAATTTGCTTTTACTCACAAGAATATCTTCTTTAATTATACACCTTATATTACTAGACGCATAACCCTATTAATTGTTCCCTAAAAAGTATACTGCAGGATAAAACTTTCAATTCCCGTCATGGTTCAGCATGCCTTGATAATACAAAAAATCGTAATTTAAAAAAGTCCCATCCAAACATGTTATGGTTTTTATAGTTTCCTCCCTTTAACAATATATCCGACTGAAAAGCCAATCCCAAAGATTATAACCGAATACGCAATTATTGGAACTACAAGTGTTTTCAGGAGATTTCCGGCAATAAATATTGAGGTTGGTCCATCAGCACCGCCAATTATACCTATTGAAGAGCTGATTTCTTTCTCATCTACAGGTGGTTTGGATATATCTGCTCCGTCATCCGGAATAATGTCATCTGCATCCTCATCATTTCCGTCAAAAATAATACTTTCACCTGATCGTACAGTTTTGGTATCTCCATCGAATGAAAACTCGGTGATTTGTCCGTCGCTGTTCACAAAGGCTTTGATTGCTGCTGCATCCATTTGCTTCCATATGCTTGGGTTATCAGGTAAGGTTATCGATAAATTTTTATAGTCAAGGCTATCCACCTTATAAGCTCCCCAAGCATTCTTAAAACCCTTTCCGGACTTAATAACAGATATAAGCACATAATCTCCCAGTGAAGGGCTGGCTTTACTGCTATCATAATCATCATAGAACAATCCATACTTAAATGGCGATATTATTTCCGCTTCAGTCAGTTTCAACTGCTTTTTGGATTGGTTTACGTTAAGATCTTTGGCGCTTATGATATTTTTTTCTACCCGAACTTTTATACTATCTTCCTCTATACTTACTATCTCACCGATAATCAATGCATCATGATCATTGTGCATGAATCGGTATAAAGCATCAGCTGCATATACACCGGAAGCCAGCAATAAGAGCATGAGTATAATTAAGATAAACCAGCATCTTTTAGTTTTCATGAGCATCATACCTCCTGTAAATCTCCAAGTATGTCAAGATTAACTCTAATCATTTTGAAGTCCTCACTCCGATAATATTCTTTTCCCAGATATCACCTAATGTATATTCCTCCATCCACGTTTCAATGCAGCTTGGGCTGCTGCTGTAATGTGATAAGAGCTATCATACGGAGAGTCCCGTAAGATAGTTGATTTACATCACATATCATTCGAATAATTTCGTTATATCATAAAAGGTAGTGTTTATCATGCATGCTTCACGATAGATATTCTCTAATTTTCCCATAAATCCTCTATTAATTCCTAACAATATATCAAAATTGCTGATAATGTCTGTCCTCCGCTTCCCTCCGGTGTATCCCCATAATATATTAAAAAGCTCTTTCTTTTTTCTTTTCTTTCCATGCAATTAATGTACTATTTAATAAATCTATCCATGATATTATCCGCACATTGTAATGCTATTTACTAATTTAACCTCTTGTGCTAGGTAATTTGATTTCAACTAAAGGAATATTATACCAATGGATGAGGATATAAAATCCCTGATAGATAGTACCTATGTGGATTAATTATCCAAATACTAACTCTTTGATTCTTGAATATACCTCACGACCCATAAGCTTATTGATGTAGTAACAAAGATTATACGCCAACAACTTGGTTTTAATCCTTGCCTGTAACCCCCAGTATGACTTTGCAAGCACTCTTTCAATGTTGAGTTGGCAAGCAAGCTGGGATGCTGATGTTTCAATCCTTCTCCTTAGTCTAAAGATGGTTTGCCTCAATACTTTGGGGAATTGAATTTTACTGTTGCTCCTTTTTAAAGGTAAGATGTCAATGTCTCTTTCAGCCTTTAAAGCTTCTGCAAAATCATCACCCATATAGCCTTTGTCACCAAACATAGTAATTCGACTATAGCTACTCGTTAAATCCCAAGCTACTGTTCTGTCATCTATGTTTGCTGGAGTGATTACGGCATCAGTTATGAAACCATCTATAGTTGCAAGCATGTGCAGCTTATACCCCAAGTATGTTTCCTTTTTGGAGGCACATTTACCATAAGCAGCGCCAAATCCTTTAAATGTCTTATGAAAATGCGCTCTTCCAAACTTGCATACTGGGATAGGTATACTGTCGATAATTCTATATAGCTGGTAAATATGTTCTGTAAGTGAAGAAATCTCTTTTCGAATTTCTTCTATGACTGCATGAAGGTTTCTTCGGGTTCGATTGAATCTAGATCTACTGCAGAGCCTTGGAAACAAGTCTCGCATATTCTTCTGACAGAAACCAAACCAGGCATTTTCAGAATCAATAGTTAGTAACTCAGCAACAATACTTAAGGTAATTATTTCACTATCACTCATCTTAGAATTATTGATATTACAACGTTTTTTAATATGTGTTGGAGTAACACTTTGGTAAATATCGTCAATTATGACATAGGCGACAGTTACAAAGTCTTTTAAATCTCCAATTTTTTTGATAGAATAAGTTCTATCAAGCTCCAGCATATATGTGACCCCCTATCAATGGATTGGTGTTTTTTGATAGGTTAACATAATATGTTGAAGTTTTTCATTCGAAATTTTTGGTAAATTAAAACCTAGCACAACGAGTTAATTTAAATTTGACTTTCGTGCACACCATCATAAATTAAGTATGCATGAAAGCCAAATTATTCTACATCTCTAATGCCATATATTTTATTGATCCACTCAAAAAAACGCCTTCATTTTCTCATATATTTTATCATTCATATAAAATCATTCTTCCATTCCGTGAGAATAAAAAAACCCGTGAAGCTACACAAGATTTCTCTTATGTACACTCCACGGGTAAAACCAAACATTATTTTATTTGAATTAGTCCAAGCCTAATCCCCTAATCCTACACAAACTTGCATCCCATATATATGTTTATCAAATCCCTGAGTATAGAGGCTGCAGCGGGTGTTACTCCGGATGCTCCACCTATGATCGTCAGGTCGCCTAAGGTATCAGAGGTGTATCTTACTGCCTTATTCTTTCCATCCACTCCATACAAAGGATTATCAGGATTTATTTTTTCAAGCCTTACTGACATTTCCAGCTTATCTTCTTTTCTTATAGTTTTTCCCACCAGCTTATATTTTTGTCCCTTTTCAGCCGCTTCTCGAATATCGGAGACCTTTATGGAGGTGATGCCTTCCACTTCTATATCATCCAAGGTCTTCTCCTCATTCATAAGCACATTTGTCAGGATCAGAAGCTTTGTAGCAGTATCCCAGCCTTCCACATCCAGGGTGGGGTCTGTTTCAGCAATGCCTGCCTGTTGGGCCTTTTTCAAGGCTTCCTGGTATTCTGCTCCTGTGCTTTCCATCTCATTGAGGATAAAGTTAGTGGTCCCGTTTAATACACCTTCAATGGATAGGATATTTGAGCCCGCCATATCAATAATTCCGGCATTTATAGTTGGAAGTGCTCCGCCGGAGGTGCATCCTATGCCAAGCTGAACATTATTCTTTCTGGCGATTTCCTTCAGCTTTTTATACCCAAGCAAGATTGGACCCTTATTTGAGGTTACAACATGAAAGCCATTTTCCAGAGATTTTATTATATGAGTCATTCCTGGCTCTCCTGTTTCTTTATTCGTTGGGGTCATTTCGATTACAACATCTACATCCTTATTGGCAAGCATACTATCAAATGTTATTTCCGGAGAACCTCCGATAGGATATTTGGTTATATCTCTATTCTTTTCGGAAAAATCTGCGAGCTTTTCAATATCTATGCCCTCAGGATCATATATCCCTCCCATATAGTCAATGACATAGTTTACTTGAGGGTTTATTTCCTTCAGTTCATCCTTTTTATCTTTTAACAATCGGAGGAAAGCCCTTCCTACTCCTCCAAATCCAATAATAGCTATTCTCATCGCTTTTCTCCTCATATCCTATCTTCCTATAATGCGCCATAGGTCTTTAAGACTTCTTCTACAACCTTCTTGTTATCTTCAGATAGCGGCAATAGCGGTCTTCTTGGATATCCGCCTCCATAGCCAAGCAAGTCAAGAGCATATTTTAAAGCCGGTACTCCAAATCTTCCTGTTACAGTGAAATTGGGCTCAAGAAGTCTCTTTTGAAGCTCCCTGGCTTCATCCATCTTTCCTTCTTTAAACAAGGAAACCAATTTGCAGCATTCATCAGGCAAGATATTGGCCAATGCCAAAGTGGCTCCCCTGGCACCTACAGCCAATGCCGGTAATAAATATCCTGCATTTCCTGCAAAAACAGCAAAGTCATCATCAGTATCTCTTACGATTTCCGATAATTGAACTATATTGCCTGAAGTATCCTTTATGCCCACTATGTTAGGATGCTTTGACAATCTCGCTACCAGGCCGGAGCTTAGATTAATGCCGGTATTTCCCGGCATATTGTATATCATGACAGGAACTTTTACTTCATCGGCTACATTTGTATAATGCTTATATAAGACCTCTTCCTTCATGCCGCCTTTGAAATAATTCGGAGGCAGTATAAGCACTGCATCTGCTCCCAAATCCGCCATCTTATTGCTTAAGCTTATAGTTCCCCTGGTAGATTCGCAGGTGCTTCCTACAATTATTTTTTTCTCCTTAGTAAAATTCTCTATCGTAAACTTCACTAATTTTAATTTTTCATCCTCTGTCAAATAAACAAACTCACCATTGGAGCCTAATACTACTATACCGTCCAAATCAGTTTTGCCCCATTTATCCAAATTGAGTTTCATTTTGCCATAATCTATTTCTTCATTTTCATCAAAGGGTGTTACTACCGGTGTGTAGATTCCTTTAAACACTGTACATCCTCCTCTATTTTTTATTTTTAGCCAGAATTAAGAAGCTAATATTGTATAGCTTCTTAATCCTGAAGATTTGTGTTTCCTCTAAGTTCCCATATGGAATGGATTTCTTAGCTTCTGTAATGCAGCCAAAATACTTAAGCAAGCTTGATATGTTGTCTTGGGATTTGAAGCAACAGGAACATTTTCAAAGGTTATCCTATATTTCCCTGCTTTGCCCTCAACATAGATTTCATGTGTATTGTATTCTACATTGGAATCGGCAAAAATACGGATGATCGTCTTTTCAAATCCTATTCCTGCCATACTTAAGGCAGCAGCGATGTTTATATTCTGCGGGAATATCTTTACACAATCTCTTGCCGGCCCTTCATATAATAAGTATGGCTCTTTCATATTGTCTAAATCTAAGTTCATTGCATCTACATAGGGTATATTCTTCCAAGCCTCCGGAGGTTTGCGGGTTGTCATTGTAACCTTATCTACACCGAATATTACTGCAGCTTGAAGGGCGTCTAAAGAGCCGATTCCGCCTGAGGCTACATGAAGTATGCTTCCGCCTTCCGTAGCAGCGGCTATCAATCTTTCCAGCAAATCTCCGTCTACGAAGGCTCCAAGGCTAAGGGGCACCAGGTCTATGCCTGCCCTCAATATTTTCTCGCCGACGGCTTCCAAAGCCTCCTGGGAAGCCACTTCTACTACCGCATCCAGGTCATAGTTGAAAAGCTCTTCCGTATCTGTTATCCAGGGAAGTCCGTATTCAGCAACCTTATCTCTTCCCTTTGAATGCTCCGAACGGCCGCATACTACTACGATTTCGGCATTGCCAACCTTGCCTGCCATAACATTGTCCAGTACAAAGCCTCCTATAGTACCGGCGCCTATTAAGCCTACTCTTCTTTTCTTAGTCACTAGGCTTCCTCCTTTAAAATTATTCTTAGCTATATGAGAAATTAATTTGCAGGAACTTCAATTCCCTTTTCTTTATAATACTTAATTGCTCCCGGATGATAAGGAACTCCGCCTATGTTTTTAACATTGTCCAATGTAATATATTTTGCAACTGAGTGAACGTCTTTTAAGTTTTCTCCATTTTCAAATATTGCTTTGACTACATTATAAACTGCATCTTCAGAAAGATCCGGCTGGCATACCAAAGTGATCCAAACTGCAAATGTGGGTATATCTGCATCTAATGATTTATAGGCATCCTTTTCTATGACAGCTTCTACATAATATGGCTCGGCTGTAAATTTCCCGATTTCTTCAGAAGTCAATGGTATAAATTTAACCGGATGCGTTGTTTCCAGGTCTACTATCCAAGGTGCAGGTGCTGCTGTATTAACTATTGCCGCATCAATGGAACCATCTCTGAATGCATCTGTAGTCTCGCCAAATGACAGGTATTGAGGTAGTATGTCTTCCATAGATAATCCCAGAGTCTTTAATATCACTTCATTGGTTGCCAATATTCCGCTTCCCGGCGAGCCTACGGAAACCTTTTTGCCTTTCAAATCTTGAAAGCTGTTTATCGGCGAATCTTTTAATGTAACAATCTGAACAACATTGGGATACATGGGCAGAACAGCTGTTACACCAACAGGCTTATCAAATTGTTTTTGCCCGGCCAATGCATTTTGAGCTACATCAACCTGAGTTACTCCCATTTCTATTTTCTTATCACCAATCAGCTTAAGGTTTTCTACAGAGCCGCCTGTCACTTCTGCAACAGAGTTTATTCCTAATTTCTTATTGATGACATCAGAAAAACCTGCTGCCATTATATAAAATGTTCCGGATGTGCCGGCTCCTCCAATTGAAATCTGTTTAATTTCCAATTTCCCTGAATCCCCATTTGCAGGGGCTTCTGCTTTTTGAGCACAACCCATTAAACTTGCTGCTATTAAGACTAAAACCAAAGACATTAAAAGCTTCCGACGAATTTTCATAATACTCCTCCTCATAATACACTTTTGTTTGTGTGGATATTTTATTATATTTGCTTTACTGTGCCTTAAGTGTTTCCTGCGGCTTTTTCTTTCTCTGCATAATTAATACCACTGCCAGTCCGGCTAATCCCAAATAGTTTGTCAACGCAGCAGGATCGATTAACAGGAATCCCGAAGCTATCAGCAAAATTCTTTCAACTGCGTTTGCTTCTGCAAGGAACCAGCCTGATAAGCCTGAGCCCAATAAAATCGCTCCCAGCATTGCAGTAATACCTGTAACAGCTATAGTAAGCGGGCTTCCGATCCATAATAATGAAGGGTTGTATACGAACATAAAAGGCACTATGAAAGCAGATATCCCAAGAGTTAAAGCATGGAAGGCCGTCTTCCAGTAATCCGACTCCGCTATGCTTGTGGCGGCATAGACCGCCAGGGCCACAGGCGGCGTTATCATGGATATGCATCCAAAATAGAATACAAACATATGGGCCGCTAATGGTTCGACTCCGAGCCTGATCAATGCCGGTGCTCCCAATACGGCCAATATCAAATAGCATGGTGTAGTAGGCAGGCCCATTCCCATCAGTAAGCTGGCAAGCATCAACAGTAAGAGAATGAGCAAAACATTCTGTCCCGCCATGGAAAGCATCAAATTAGAGAATTTGAGACCAATACCTGTTAAATTAATCATGGCAACAATGATTCCTGCACAAGCTGTAGAAGAAATTACAACAACTGATGTTTTGGCAGCATCTTCAAAAGCAGCTATTAATTCTTTTATTCTCATGCCCGAAAACACAGCCGCTATTAATAGTGTGGCTATTACAGTATATATGGAAGCCTTCATGGCGGACATTTGTACAAAAACCAGCAGCACGATCAACAGCAGTATTGGTACCAGCAGGATTCCCTTTGATTTAATCATTTCCTTGATGCTGGGCAAATAGCTTGTATCTATACCAGTCAATCCGCTTCGCTTGGCCCTGAAATGAACCATTGCAAAGACCGAACCATAATATATCAGGGCAGGGATCAAAGCTCCAAGCGCCACTTTGTAATATGGGATTCCTAAAATTTCCGCCATTATAAAAGCAGCGGCTCCCATCATCGGCGGCATTATCTGCCCTCCGGTAGATGCTACGGCTTCTACGGCTCCTGCGAATTCCGGCTTGTAGCCGGTAGATTTCATTAATGGAATTGTTATGACTCCTGTGCCGACAACATTAGCTACGGCACTACCGGATATGCTTCCAAACAAGGAGCTTGAAACTACTGCGGCTTTGGCCGGCCCTCCCGTTCCTTTTCCAACTCCCTTAATTGCCAAATCGATATAAAACTTGCCTATATCAGTTACTGATAATATGGAGCCGAACAAAACAAATATAAATATATAGTTTGCCGATACTCCTAAGGAGACTCCAAATATTCCTTCAGTACTCAATGAAACTTGTGTGATTATACGCTCCAGGTCATATCCTCTATGCCAAAGCATTCCAGGCAAATAAGGACCAAGCATGGCATATAATAAGAATACTACTGCAATTCCCGGAAGAATACCTCCTACATTTCTCCTTGCAAACTCCAAGGTTAATAGCATCAATAGAACTCCGATGACCATATCACTGGTATTCGGCTGTGAAAATCTTTGAACAATGCCATTAAAATCCCAGATAAAAAATGCTACTGAAACTAAGCTCACTGCAGCCAGCAACATATTTATGGATTTCTTTACCTTGCCGGTAGCTTTTTCCGATTGCAGCATGAATGTAATCAACATTCCGAAGCAAAGATGTATGCTTCTTTGCCATAGTGCTGTAAGTACGCCGAACAGAGCAGTATAGATATGGAATGCAGACATCAGAATACTTACAATGATCAGTAAAGAATATTTGGACCCTTTTTGTTCTTTTTCCACTATTTTTACCTCCCTTCATCCCTTCCCTTTTTGTTCTTTTATGTCATCGTATATTGTCCTTTATTTATAGATTCAGGCTTTTAACCACATCTTTCAGCTCATGTAAAAATACCGTTACGTCATTTTTTGATACATAGCCCATGGTGCCCACCCTGAATACATCCTCTGTCAACGGAGGCATTCCTCCTCCTACAATGACATCTCTTTTTGCTAATTCACTGATAAAATATTTAGATTTTCCGGGCACATGCACTGCAGTTAAAGTGGGTGAAGCAAATTTCTCATCCTTAGCAAGTAAATTCAAGCCTGTTTCCTTTATGCCTTCCAATAGCAGTTCGGTGTTATTTTTATTCCTTATATAAATGTTTTCCAGACCCTCTTCAAAGATCATCTTTAAAGCTTCGTCAACTGCGAATAACGTATATACTCCAGGTGTTGTCAGAGTTTGGTGAATCTCATTGAATTTCCTGGCTATCTTAAAATCGAAATAGTACTTGGGAAAGCTTGAGCATTCTACTTTGCTCCAGGCCTTTTCACTAAGTGCAACAAATGCTAAGCCTGCCGGAGACATCAATGCTTTTTGAGAGCTTGTCAGCACCACATCTATATTCCATTCACCCATTCTGATTTCAAGTCCGCCCAGCCCGCTGACAGAATCTGCTACTAACAGCGCATTTGTATCCTTTAAAGCTTTTCCAAAGGCTTCTATATCATTATATATACCTGTAGAGCTTTCATTGTGAACTACAAATACGCCCTTGGTCGAGCTTGTTACTTCTTTCATCACTATTTCCACATCGGCAGTCCTGCCATATTCAAACATCACTCGTTTTACTTTCAGGCCATAAATTTCAGCCATCTGAGCATATTGCTCGCTGAACTTGCCTATGACCGGAACCACTATTTCATCTCCGGGAGAAAAACAGTTGAGAATGACTGCTTCCATCGCTCCGGTCCCGGATGAGGTCAATATCAATACTTCATTCTCTGTATTTAAAACTCTTTTTAAATTTGTTGTTACTCTTTCATGGACGGCAGAATATTCCTTGGATCGGTGAGATATGGATATATGATTCATAGCTCTCAGAACTCTGTCAGGTATAGCTGTCGGTCCAATCATCATTTGAATCGGCTTTTTAATTGATACCACTCCCTATCAATAAATTTCTTGAACATTTTATGATAATCATTTTACAAAACATAAAAACCCATTATTTATAATTAAATATTAACTTTTCTAATATATGGGTTTATTCATTACATGCTCCATCAATTTAGGCTAAATGTACATTTATAGCATGATTAAACATTGTTTGTTATTTATTTATCACTATATCATAATAGGAATTATTTGAAAAATGAATCATTTTGCTATATAATATCTATTGCATAGATATTTCCGGAGGTGGGTTATGGATATACTAAATATCAAAACATTTCTTACTATAGTTGAAACTCAGAGCTTGTCAAAGGCATCGGAAAAATTATTTGTATCACAATCCACAATAAGCGCTCGTTTAAACTCCCTGGAAAAAGAATTGAATACCACATTGTTAAAAAGGCAGCCAGGCAAGAAATTAGTGGAATTGACCCCAAAGGGGGAAGAATTCATAATGATCGCTAAGCGCTGGACGGCTTTAGAGAAGGATACTCACACATGGATAAGCAAAGAGCCTCCTCTTAGATTGAATATCGGAGCTGTAGACAGCATAAATATTTATGTATTATCAGCTCTGTTAAATCAAATGATGAGCAATGGGACGCCGCTTACAATGGATATAAGCTCTCATTCATCCATTCAGGTATTTGATTTGTTGGAATCATATGATATTGATATAGGCCTGACTTCACGCTTGATCAGAAGCAACAGCCTATTAGGCGAGCCGGTATTCAGCGAAGGAATGGTTTTAGTAAGCAGTTCTGCCAATTCACATTATAAGGATAAAGTTCACCCCCAGGATTTGGATGTAAAGAATGAAATTTTCTCAGACTGGGGGCCAAACTTTCAGGTATGGCATGATTATTGGTGGGACCCTGCAGAGCCCAAAAAAATTACTGTAGATACCGCCGGGCTTATACTTCAGTTTATAAACATACCCAACACTTGGGCAATAGTCCCGACAAACATAGCTCATGCTTTTAAGAACAGACAGCCTGTCAATATATCAGAGCTGCTGGTGCCTCCCGATGAACGCATCTATTATAAAGTAGTTCATAGGCATCCAAAGCCCAGCAGTATTAAAGCTTTAAAAATATTTCAGGAGCTTTTGGAGGAATTTATCAGAGATCATCCTTATCTAAAGGTAGCGAAATAGAACCAACCCTGCAAATGCCCTGCAGGGTTGGTGTAGAATAATTATTACCTTTCATGTATTTCTATAGCTCTTTTAAATATTTCTGTTTCTATTTTTATTTGAGTCATCTTACCTATATTTCTTTACTATATTTAATATATCTTTGCCATACTTTTGGCATTTGATCTCGCCAAAACTAATATAAGACAAGTAGCTTCATAGCACAAGCAATGTTTACTTAAAATGCAAATCACTATCTATCCAAGGTAAACATTCTCATTATACCATCCCAAATAATATGGGTCAGGAAGCTGGTCTTTCCTCTCCGGTAAAATGACCAATTTATGACCATGATAAGCATAATATTCTTTTCCATAGCGGTTTAAAGGTAAATCTTCATTGACAACTGACTGCTTAAAAGCTTGCAGTCGAAGCTTATCCTGGATCTTTTCATATAAAAATAAGCCATTGGATTCAGCAGTATCGTAAGTTTTGCCTTGTACGATATTATGGCTCCAATCTGGCTTAATCCCCTTGCTTCTCTAATAACCTTTATTTTTAATCCAATAGGAATATCTTTTGGATTGCTTCTTAGGTCGTTGCATGGAAAATCCGAGCCTGTGTACCAGATCGTATAAGCTTGCAACTGCATAGTTAACATGGAATTCACGGTTTATCCATTTTTTCAGAAGGGACATTGTCCAATTACTCTTATTAAATCCATAATCTCTCGGTGATTGTTTTAATGCCTCTGTTACCTCGAATAGTTGTTCATCGGTTAATTTACATTCAGCGCCTTTTGGACTCATTGATATTATGATAATACAGTTACGAGAATTACTCATTGGTAATAAAAAGTAATAAGCTAATTTTAATCATGTTTTATATAGTATTGAAGAATTTTTAGGAAGGTTTAGGAAAGTGCATGTGAGTATATATAAATTATGATGTCTATTTATTCGCGCATTCTACTTTTTCGGAGCTTTCCCTGGCACTTATTTTCAGATAATTCATTTTGAGTGGCTACAGCTGCTTAGAATTGTGATTATCCGTTATAACTTATATAATGATATCATAATTAATTTCTGCTTTTTAAATTGATATAGATGGGTTGTTATGGATTATATATCTGTCAAGGAAGCTGCACAAAAATGGGGTATCACTGAGCGCAGAATACAAAAGCTGTGTGTAGAAAACCTCATCAAGGGCGTAATCCGTTTAAACAAGGTATGGGCAATCCCTAAGGCAGATAAACCTAAAGCTGCCAGATTTGTATCGGGGCACACTGACTTTAAAATATGTTCAGGGATTTTCCAACAAAGAGATTGCCGGTATGCTGGGTATCAGCGAGGCTAATGTGCGAAAAAGACTGTTGGCCGGGATTGTCGCCGTTTTGATATTGCTATCTGCTACTGCTATGGCCGTACCGCCCGTACGGTCAAAAATCTTTGAATTTGTTCATGAAGTATATGAGCAATTCACTCATATTTTCTTTAACGGCTCGGAAAATACTGCAGATGATACGGCTTTTCGCCAATCCGTACCAACCTACATCCCGGAAGGATTTAAGCTCGTGGATGAGGACTTGGATGGTATTGTTTTACTTGTTTATGATAAAGGAACTGACAATATATCCTACGAGCAGATACGCATCAGGGATGTTTCCGCCCATATAAATACGGAAGGAGTAAAGCTGGAAGAACTGGAGTTTCAAGGGTTTCCTGCAAAATATTATTCCCTGTGCTGGTAGATTTTGAAAAAATTTTTTCATTTCACAAAAGTACTAGTTAATTTGTCTTAATATATAGAAAGGTAAATTATAGGGGGTGATTCCGATGACTTTTATCATTTCAAGGCAATGAAATTAATGCCAATAGTCATTATAACAAAACTAAAATTTATACCAAGGGAGGAAAAGCTATGTTAAAAAATTTATGGGTAAAGAGAGGGCTAAAAGTAATTTGCGTAATTATTGTATTAGTGGCAGTACTTCATAGTATTTCATTCGCAGGTAACGATGTTACAAATGTTAACACAGAGGATTCAATAAAACAAACTATAGAAAGCTATATAGCAGCTCAGCTTGAAAGTGTAAAATACCATGATGCTGACAAAATGAACATATTAAACGACCTTATTGATCATGAAACTGAGATGGGAAAAAAGACTGCCAGAGCTATGTTTCACAATGTTTATGGAGTGGTTTTGGAGGTACTGATACCAGTACAATCACATATCCAATGACTAATGATTGGTATTGCAATACATCGAAATCGTCTGCTAAATGGACAAGCGCAAGTGCCTTTAAATCCTATATAATAAGTAATGAAAAAAGTAGCAAATACGGAATACATGGCAAGTCGTACGCAGCACCAGACATAACCGCTATCGGAGATTATGTTTATATGCCAGGCCACGTAATGTTTATAACTAAAGTAGATGACACAAATGGAAATAATGCAACAGATTTCTCAGAAATATATATAAGTGCGCATACCAGCAACCGTTTAGACAAGAATCTAAAAGCCCTTTACTCTTGCTTTTGGAATGGCACTGATTGGAAATTATTTTTAGACTTTGACATAACCCTTCAACAAATTACATAATTATATGGAGCTATGAAGACTTATGATCAGTCTAATCCCATATGCTGAGAAACAGATCTACTTACTTCTGTGTGTTATAGACCAGCTAATTAAAGTCAACAATTATTTTTGAAAACTTTAATTCTATTTTTGGGTATGACAAAAAAATCATTAAAAAACACAAACAATGATAAGAAAGAAATACAGAAGGAGCCTGCTAAGCTACTTGCTTGTTGGCGTTCTTCAAGAACATTTCCTGGTGTATTTTAGGGTCTCTCACTTGATACTCTTGCTGGTCTCTTAAAATCGCAAATAGATATTTGATAAGCTTATGCATAATAGCAACTAAAGCAACCTTTGCTTTCTTTCCTTTGAGGTTTTCTTGGTAGTATTTAAGCAGGATTTGATTCATGGCTTCTCCATTACGTTTAGTTCTGATAGAGGCCAATGCGGCAGCGTAAAGAGCTCTTCTACCAAGCCTTGTACCACGTTTGGACATTTTGACGCTATCACCTTTAAAATTACCTGATTCATTAACAGCAGGATCAACTCCAAAGAAAGCTACAAGTTGCTTAGGAGAGACGAATTTAT
The DNA here is from genome assembly GCF_058315355.1 of Lutispora sp. QWL-02. Taxonomy (NCBI): domain Bacteria; kingdom Bacillati; phylum Bacillota; class Clostridia; order Lutisporales; family Lutisporaceae; genus Lutispora; species Lutispora sp. QWL-02. The sequence continues at coordinate 1,596,841 of NZ_CM177762.1, read as the reverse complement.
CGATGCTGCCAATCTCAGCTAATATCGTAATAGCTGTAATATATCCGATGCCTGGTATAGACATTAACAAGTATATATTCTTAGATAGGGCAGCAGGCATTTCGTCACTTTTGATGAAAGATTGTATCTCTATAAGAAGCTTTGCAGCTTCGGCATCAATGGCTTCAAAAAGTGATATACAAGTAGTAATGGATATTGATAACCTTGATGATGAAAGACTAACAAGCTGAGCGTTTTCAGCACAATCTATAAGCTTAGAATATCTCTTTTCAGCCCATTCAAGACCCTTTCTTGAATGAAGTAAAATATCTATGATATCTTGCTTTGGAGCTGAAAGAACTGCTTGTGGAGAAGGATACTTTTTCAATATGTTGATTGAGACATTCCCACAGATATCAGAAAATAGATTCTGGTATCCACTAAAAGATATGCACAAAGAACTATTAAGCTTTTTTTTAAAACTTGAGCGATCATCAACAAGCTTGTAGTAGTCACGTATTAATAATTTAAGAGTAAACATGTTGATATCTGAATCAGACGAAACCTTGATATCTTCATATTTGCCTAGCCTGGCGATAGATAATGCATCAAATCTATCATTTTTCACTTTCCTAATGCTCTTGTTTTTGCTAGAATTAGTAACAAGAGGATTAATAACGAGAACTTGAAACCCGTTATCCTTGAGAAAGTGGAAAAGAGTTAGATGGTACACGCCAGTGGACTCCATGAAGAATACAGGCTTCATGGCAAACTCTTCTTCCGCTTTTTTTATTTGCTCAATTAAGAAGTTGAAGCCTTCAGCAGTATGAACTATTTTAAAAGGCTTTCTATATTGACTACCATCAGGGCAAAGAACAGCGACAAAAGAGAATTCAGAAGCAACATCGATACCTACAACAAGACTATTTAAGTATTTTGGCATAACAAATATCTCCTTTTCTAAAAATTGAGATAGAGTAGAGATTCCACTTCTATCAATGAAGCTGCAACCTTGTTAGTGACACGGGTAATTCCTAAATAGGAAACCCAACCAGCTAAAACGCAGAACTCTCACTGATGGAATGATACGCTATTTAACGAGTATATGTAATTACTTACGACTCAGGAGGGAAACATCTATCTTCTCTATTCAGGAGATATTATACCATTGCGGATTAACTGGTTAACAGCTTCCGATAAACAAAATTGATAAAAACCAAATTAAGAAATGGGAAATTAAGAATTAGATTATGAGTTGTGAACATTAGATAATATATTTATTGAAATATTCGTAAATGGTTGACTGATTTATTATCAATGTTTATGACTACATTATACAAGGAGGGAACAATATGTACAAAAAAATAGTTATAGCAGCCCTATTAATCAGCTTGGCCTCGATCACACTATTTGCAGGATGCACAAATGTACCGGTACTTCCAGGTAAAAGTTCGCTTAGCCAGCAGAAAGCGGCAAATGTATCAAATACAGAAATGAAGCTGTCTGTTGAGGATATTAAGAAAAAATATGCGGGTAAGAACATTATAGCAATTACCAAATACAAGGATAACTATATTATTGTAGAAAGCAATGAGGGCATAGATGCCAGCACCTTTGAACTGTATAATCTGACCACAGGTGATAGGGATATACTTCCGACAGGTCCCAACTATGCAGAGCTTAAAGAAATTAGCAATGAAAACCATATTACTTTTATTGCAGATGGTAGGACCCATATTAATTCATTCAGGGACTTCCCCTTTGAAATCATCTGCAAAAGAGTACATGAGGTTTTGAACTATGATGGTGATTTTACTGCCGAGTACATTTCAAAATACTTCAGCTTAAGTGAAAAGACAGAGTTTGGAGATAGGGACGGAGAAATTTTATCCGATATTAGATCTACTTTAACGGGATTAGAAATTCTATTCAAACCCGCTAAAGGAAAAGAAGCTGAGTTTTTTGCCGGAGCAACTTCTGCTCCTAAAACCAGGACTTCATATAACAGCGATAATAACCAATTAGTTATAGAATTTCTTAATACAGGTTTAGAAAATATCAGTTTAGATTCAAGTAAAAATAACTATTATGTCAATTCTGTAGAGGCAAGAAAGGTTAACAGTGATACACAGGTGCTGGTTTCTCTAAAGGATACTGCCCGGTATTTTACGGCAAAATGCTGCAGAATACCGAACCCGAACAACGAACTGCCCTATATCAGATTTGAATTTTCATCAGAGAATTGAACCTCATAGGGTAGATGTCAGGTACGAGTATTTATCTGCAATCCACTCTCCAATGCTATAAAAACGGTTCATGGAAAGACATAGAAAGCTGGTCTGAATCCTCAACCTCATCGACAGCATCGATATCAGAAAAATATACAGTTTCAAAAGGAAAGTACAGAGTGGAAACATACTATTCAGTAAATGGAGCAGGCGGTACAGAATCAGGTACTATATACAGCAAAACAGTAACTTATTAAGACTACAAAGGAATCTTTCTTATGCAAATGTAAGGAAAGAGATAAACATATTATGGTACATATTAGATCACCTGATAGGTTTGTAGCAAAGTTTCAAGGATTACAAGTCCTTAAAAATAAATATTTATTGCAAGAAGCTTAAAATCATGAAAAGTACTAGTAAAAGCTTAACAGATAGATAAGCTGAGGCTATTTGGGGTGATATAAAAGAACAAATATTACATGAATATAGCGCCACTTATTCATTCGAGAATTTTCGGGGTAAGTTTGAAAATGAAAGGATAGAAGATGGCAAAACTCTAGTTGATATCAATATCTATCCCACAAGCTCTCGCTAATAAATCCATTCTTTTATCATTATACATAAAGTTAATAGAATTATCCATATAAGCTTTATCTAACTTATATTCCTTCAGAAGCCATTTTGGTAGACAATTATTATCTTTAGCCAGTCTATATATAAAACTTAACAAACTTTCGTCTTTATAAAGCAAACTCTTTCTTAATAACTTAATCATATCCTTACCCCCATTAAGTTTTGAGAGACTAACTACTATAGAGTCAGTCTCTCATTCTCAAACTTCATGAGTACTTTTTCAAACTATTTGAGAACTGACATCTGTACTGGGTTGTCAGTTCTCATAAAGTTTGAAAATATCTCCTCTCAAAATCCATTATTCCAGGGGGGTAATTCTCAAATAGTTTGAAATTAATTCTCAAAATGTATGAAAAAAACCGCCAAATTCTCAAATAGTTTGAAAATTTCTTCCATACTAAGTAATAGAACCTATTAATTACTCAACTCTCTATATTACAGTGAACTATAAAGAAATATGATATATATTCCTAGTTCACCCAAATCTCCTGAAATTTCTTTATTCTAAATGAGTTTTTACAAACGCATTTATTATCCATGTTTTTTCTCGCCCAGAATCTATAAGTATGGTTCAAAGGTACGTTTAGCATATCTACTCTATATTTATTCTCTTCCCAGCTATTCACTAATCCACACTGTTCTTTAATAAGTTCGCCCGCTAATAATGCCCCCGCCATAAGTGATACGAATGGAACAGTAATCGGCTTGTTATCACTTTTGTTCGCATTTCCATTAACTTCTACTTGTCCATAGAATCTACGCCTAACTATAGAAGATAAATCTGTCCCTATAAGCGCTTCGATACTCTCATGTGTTATTATTCCTTTTGATGCGAGGACGTCAAGGTCAGTTTTTTGTAGTAGAGACCTATTTTGTAGTAAAGTAGCTACTCTCTCTACATGTAACCCGGTAAATGCTGCTACTTGCTGATACCAATTTACGTTTGGAAGGCTTGAAATATATTCACAAGCAATACATGCCCGTCCATCTCCGAAACCATGCCTTGATATTGTTAAAGTAGTGTCACCTGTGCCAGCATTAATTGTCCTTTTAGCAAGACAATCAGCCACATCTATCCTTGCTTCTTCATTATCTAGAGCTGATATTGCCAATTTTATGCCTGCCATTGAATCCTTTCTATTTAGGTATGTTCTAACATCTCCAGATTTGCCAGAGTATGATGTAATCTGCAAGTTATTTATTCGTGTTTTGGTCTTTTCTTCTGCCCATTGTGCTTTAGAAACATTTCTAAATTTCTCAATATCAGACAATGTTAAGTACACATATCGCTGCATGTTTTCATGGTCTACTTTAACATCTCTATCGACCAAATCCAGATTACCAGATATATCTGGCATAAAACCTAAAGTATATAGCAACGCGCTACCTACTGAACCACAACCGAATAGGGTTACTTTGTCTAGTATTAAGTGGTTAACAGGAGTATTTACCCTGTTATTGTTATAAGTCAATGTATTAAACCATAAACATTCTTTTACCAAAGTAAACTCCTTTTTTATGAAGTCCTTATAAATATATTTGAAAACTTCACTAACACCCAGGCAAGCTGCAACTACAGCCCCTATTGGAGCATATGAATTTGACTTTTCTTGAATATTTGAAGGAGATGTTCCTATATAGGACAGCCAACCATCAGCATCAATATATATAGCTTTTCCATCGACCTTTTCATTCCCGAAAACAAGATATATTTCATTCTGCGGGCTTCCTTCAGTATACTCCCATTTGTAGCTTTCTTTTATAGTTTCTACTAGATAACTGCGTAAAGGTAAATTTGTTTTTAGATAGGTTGCAGGAATATCATCTACTTCAAGCCTTATATATGGAAACAATCTCGCTAACATGTTTACTGATGCTTCTAAAGATACTTGGCATGTATATTGTCTAGCATCTACCATATTTGATTTCACAACAACTGTAGTATCCCTATTAATACTATCAGCAAGACTTTCAGGTACTCCAATCTGTTCAAGAAATTTGATAACATCGTTCATAATAATTTCCTCCTCAAGAAATCTCAAAACGTACTTCAATTTCTTTTGCAGTTAATTCACGCCATCTGCCATTTTGATACTCTGATACTGAACAACTAGATAGATTATCGATACCATATCTAGCATAGTTTGGCACTACTATAGATATTGCACCCCCATGTTTCAAAGAAGGGTTTGCTTTGTCTGTATCTGACATATATGCCTTTCCTGGGTGTGAGTGCACTTTTATTGCTATATAATCACCATTTTTCAAACTTCTTGCCACTTCAAGATTAGCTGATTCAGGAACTGTTATGCTTACACCCAATATAGTTCTTCTAGGTATTTGCTTCGGTATTGCTGCTCTGTCAATCATAAGTATGTCTTTATTTTTATGCCCTATCCAGTATACCTTTCCTTCATAACACTTTAACCCTTGCTGCTGTAAAAAGCTTGTTGTTTGTGTAATAACATTTTTTGTGATTATTACTTTTTTAATATCATATCCTAACATTATAGATACCTCCTGTTGTACCCATATTAAGACTACCACTTTGTATTTTTCTCACCATTTCATCCAGGAAGTCTTTTATAGTAAAAGTATTCCTAAATTTGTCAAATACGTCTGTAAGATGTCCTAAATAAGTATGATAAGCAAGATTACCACTTCGGCATATAAACTTTGGTCCATACATTGTATGCCCGCTTACAATAGGTGAGTTGTCAGGCCACTTGGAATCTTCTAATCGCTCACCAGTTACAGGGTCAGCAAATTCAATTAATGGGGGCTCCAAATCAAAGTTATCCGCTTTTATAAGAAATACAGGCAAGTATGAACCTGCCTGTACACTTACAAGTGCCTTAAGATCGCTTAGTCTAATCACATTATACTTTGGGTCAGCCTCTAAAAATGCTATTTGGTTATGGAAGCATTTTTTTGAAAACTCCATATGCATATTAGCGACCTCCATCAGTATCCTGATTTTCTTTGGTTAACAAGTATAATTCATTCCTGTCGCTCCCAGTGTCCATAGGAGTATTCTCCAATATATCTGCATCGTTAAGGCTACAATCTATGTATTGAAGCCTTTGTGTATTAGGATTAGCATTTAGTTCAAAAAAGGATATTGCATCAAGCTTTATCTTAAGTACAGTATCCTCAGGTAAATAGTTGTGATTATATTTCTTGTCGCTACCCATATAGTTTACTTCCACTTTATAATGCTTGTTTCCATTGGGTTTTTCATTTTTCTCATTATTCATTGTTTTACCTCCATACTTTAATATTAGTTGCGTTATTGTTACTACCTTTCCTAGCTGGTATCATTTATCATAAAGCATTCCCCCTTAAATACAAAACACCTATTTTCATAGGTGTTTTGTTATTCTTCATATAAATCTTCTTCTTCCTCTGGAAGTACGATTTTGATCAATGTTAAGACTGCATTCATATTTTTAAAGTATATTGAATGTTCCTGCACATTAAGATCATCCGGAACACCCGGATCAATAATCCATGCGTAAGGATATATCTGTTCATACTTGTCAGGCAAAGGTATACCTGGATTGAATGCATCATATGCATACGAATGGCTGCTTAATTCTCTACTCCTTAGTTCATACTTAAAGCTTTTTGAGGCTTTTGTCCAAGCAATCTTATTGTTTATTGAGAATATTACTGCATATTTTTCAAGAGTAAATTCTATATATCTTATTGCAGCTGCTGATAATGATACATCAAACATCTCAGCAATTCTCTCAATAATCTCAAATGTATATGGCATATTATTAGTTGCTTTTCTAAATATCTGCTCTGGCATTAGTAATTCCGCAGCAAACAAATTTGCCTCAGTTTCAATTCTCTTATTTGCCAAGCTAAAACTCTCCATATCTGACTTACTACAATTGTACTCTTCACAATCGTGTCCCTTAATGCAGTAATGACCCAGCTCATGTGCCGCTGTAAAGTTCCTTCTACTCACATGAACAACCGAACTGTTTACTATAATTATTGCTTTATTACCATTACGCAACAAACTACCATCACAGTCAATAAGTCCTAACTCTTCTTCCCTATATCTTATTTTAAGATCAGCTATTATTTTTTTAACATCTATAGGAGGCTCAGTAATATTGAATTGATGTATTAGCTCTTGTGCATATAGTTTAGGATTTACCCTATCTTCTAAGGTACTCCGATTCATACTACACATCATCTCCAAATTCTTCATCCCATATTTTGTCAAATTTGTCTGAAAGCTTTTTCTGATCCTCTTGAGATAAACTCTTTTTTCTAAAGTTTGCAGCGTATCTCTCAGGTATCTCACTTTTTTGCATTTCTACTAGCATGTTTTCAAGTTTACTAAATAGAGAATCTGCCTTAGTTGTATTTACATAGATTGAATCTATACAAGCTTTATAAACTCCTACAGATGCAATAAGTTCTTGAAATTCAGTTAATTGGTCGATAGGACACTGTTTTAAGTATGAATCTATATCTGGTTTCTTATCTGAATTAAGCTCGTCAATATATATTGATAAAAGCTTTTCTATACTTTTCATCATATTAATTCTCCTTTCAATACCATATTGATTTTTGATACCTATTTCCGTTGCAGATATTAAAAAAAATTAATATTTTTTTTGAATTCTTCTTTAAATGCTTTTAGAGCCCTGTAAAATAATGATTCAATATTATCTTCATGCTTCCCTTGCATTGCTGCTATGTCTTTGTTTTTCATGCCCTTTATTATGCGTAAATCAAGGATTTCTCTATAATGTTCTGGCAAGGATAAAATTATTTTCTGTATCGTTTCATACTCTTCTTTTTTAATTAATATGTATTCCGGGTTAGCGAAATCCGGTAATTCACTTTCAAAATATGCCAGCTCGTTATCATAATAATCATCAATAGACTCATTATTATTCGCTTTAGTTAGTTCTCGGATTTTTTCTTTTATACAGTTACATGCAAACCCTCGAATCCATGTGTAGAAGGTTACTGAGCCATCATACTCTTTAATTTTTTTGATAGCTCTCGTAAATGCTTCTTCTACAATTTCTTCAATAACATCCTGCTTATTAGGTATTACATAACTGCATAAAGCATAATTAACGTATTTTAGTATACTTTCATATGTCTCAGAAAAAAGCTTATCTCCAGCAACTCTATTACCTTGTTTCCATGCAACAACTAATCCCATATCTCTCTTAGCATCACCCATTTATATCATCTCCCTAGCTTATGGTTAGATTATTATGAGACTCAGCATAAATGCACCGAAATACACAAAACAACTTACTTAGAAATACGTATTTTCATACTTTAATATTTCTTTTTTAACCTAACTTTTCCTCTCTCAATTATAAAAAAATCAACAAGTTTCGCACGCAAATTTCGACATTTTTAGCTAACTATGTCCGAAATAATAATAAAGACTACTTAAAGATGCAATCTACATCTTCAAATAGTCCTTTATCTAAAGATAACAAACATAGTTAAGCTATCAATTATAATGGTCCAGCTTTCTAAAAAGGTATTCAATAAACTCTAAACTCTTATTTTGCATACGAATTTATTACAATATATATACTTAAGTAGTGACCTATACCCAATTTGATAGACACACAGTTAAGTTGGTATAATAAAAGCTAAGAAAAGGGGTGTCTATCATGACTAAACCGAGGAAAAAATATACTGCAGAATTCAAGCAGGAAATAATAAAGCTAGTAACTGAGCAAGGAAAACCTGTAACAGAAGTAGCTCAATCAATTGATGTACACGAAGGTGTTATTCGCCGCTGGGTGAAGGAGTATAAAGCTGACAGCCAAAATGCCTTTCCCGGAAAAGGTAATCTAAAACCAGAAGACAAAGAACTCCGAGATTTAAAGAAGAGGCTCTATAATCTTGAAGAGGAGAATGCCATCTTAAAAAAAGCTGTAGCCATCTTCACAAAACCCACGAAGTAAAGTATCAATTCATTTATGATCACCGCTTCAAATTTCGTGTGGAGAAGATGTGCATTGTACTGGGAGTTAACCGCAGCGGTTACTACGCATGGCTTAACAGGCCAGAAAGTCAGCGTATAAAAGATAATAAGGTATTATTAAAACATATAAAGAGAATCCATAAAAAGTCCCGTGAGACTTATGGCATACTTCGCATCACTGCCCAGCTTCAGAAAGAAAATGTCACTTGTGGTAAAAACCGCGTAGCTAGAGTTATGAGGGAAAACAATATATACGCCAGGTCACGCCGAAAATATAAGGCAACAACAAATTCGAAGCATAATTACCCGGTCGCTTTAAACCTCTTAAATCAAGACTTTTCAGTGGATACGCCTAACAAGGTATGGACAGGCGATATAACCTACATTTCTACTGAGGAAGGCTGGCTGTACCTAGCCGGCGTTTTAGATCTTTTCAATCGTAAGATAGTTGGCTGTCAATGGATAAAAACATGACAACTCAGCTTTCTAAGGCTGCCTTGCAGCAAGCTATTGGTAGACGAAGACCCTCTGAAGGTCTGATATTTCATTCGGATCGTGGGGTTCAGGTGCGACAAGAAGTCGCATAATATATTGCCGAAAGGCTACCCCATCCATTCGGGGTAACTCTATTGTGACTAGCTTAGGTGGTAACGTTTGGGTTAGAAAGCTCACAAGACAATGTGGAAATCCGAGTAGCCTAAAACTGGGACAACTGCTAGGGTAAGAAAGCTATGGGGAACGTAAAGCGAATCATCGTAGGAATCGTTACGCTGGAGTAAGCGAAATAGGCTGATACGCTTCGACCAAAAGGTAAGGAGTCAAGCAAAGGGGAACTGTTAAACCAATGCGAATGGATGAAGTGCTCCCGGTTCAAAGATGGCTCCTAAGGCTTTCACAGTTATATATTGTGCGGACTTGGTAAACCCTATATACCCCTCAATAAAAGAGGTATCTGACCGCAAGGAAAAGAAACGGCATAGAGGGCAGAAGAAAAGGATAAAAAGCGAATGCTACTTTTGTAATGAAAGAAGATAGGGGTTCAAATTTTGCCCTAACCCGAAAGGGTGCTGACTTATCCTATGGTATTTCTTGGCGGAAAAGGATTGTAAACCTATGAATTTTAGTAATTCAACGACGGATAAAACCGAGAGACTAAAATACAACAATGTACTAGCTACTCAATGGGAATCCATTGACTGGATGCAAGTACAAAAGGATGTTAATAGGCTGCAAACCAGAATCGCTAAGGCAGCAGTTAAGGGAGATACGAACAAAACAAAGAGACTTCAATACTTATTAACACATTCACTAAGTGCCAAAGCTTATGCAGTAAAGAAAGTAACTTCGAATAAAGGTAAAAATACCTCAGGAGTAGACAAGAAATTGTGGTCAACATCAGCTTCAAAAATGAAAGCAGTATTGTCACTTTCAGATAGACACTATAGAGCAAAACCTTTAAGACGTGTATACATAGCGAAGAAAGGTAAAAACAAGAAACAATTAGGAATACCGACCATGTATGATAGGGTTATGCAAACACTATATGCACTAGCATTAGAACCAATAGCCGAAGTTACAGGAGATCACATATCTTTTGGCTTCCGAAAAGGAAGGAGCGCCAAAGATGCCTGCGAACAGATATTTAATATACTGGCAAGAAAGTGTTCCCCAACCTGGATATTAGAAGGAGATATCAAAGGCTACTTCAACAATATCAACCATGATTGGCTGCTACAAAACATTCCTATGGATAAAAGAGTAATGAAGCAATTCAAAAATCAGGGGTTATATATGAAGGAGAACTTTTTTCTACAGAAACAGGTTCACCACAGGGAGGAGCAATATCAAGCATATATGCAAACCTGACACTAGATGGGCTAGAAAAGCTGATTGAAAACAAATACCACAGGAATTCCAAAGGGAAAATCGAAAACCATTACAGAGCAAAGACGAAAGTCAATCTAGTGAGATATGCTGATGACTTTATCATCACCGCAAATACAAAAGAAATAGCGGAAGAACTAAAGGAAACTGTCAGTCAATTCCTAAAAGAGAGAGGATTAATTTTATCTGAGGAAAAGACAATGATTACACATATAGATGAAAGCTTTGATTTCCTAGGATGGACATTTCGAAAATACAAAGGAAAACTGATAGTACAACCCTCAAAGAGTTCAATCAAGACACTGATAAAAAAATGTTTGTTCAACCATTATTCTAAAAGAAATGAAAGCCTAAACACAATCGGAACTAATTCGGAGGCTAAACCAAATAGTCAGAGGATGGACAAACTATCATAAGCATGTTATCGCTAGCCATGCCTTCTCATATACTAACAATACACTTTACATTTTACTGCAACGTTGGGCAAAACACAGACACCCGAACAAGAATTCATGGTGGAGACTAAACAAATACTGGCACGAAAAGAATGGAAAGAGATGGTTGTTCATGACGGATGAGTATAGTCTTATTAACCTAAGGAGAATTCAAATCGTCCGACACCCCAAATTGCAGATTTCTAAGAATCCATTTATCCACAAAGAATATTATGAACATAGAAAACTGTTATTAAAGTTATTGTCTGCCGCCAGAAATGGTGAAGAAATGCTTGAGCCGTATGAGTTGGAAACTTTCACGTACGGTTCTTAGACGAAGGAAAGAGAGTAATCCATTTCATTTAGTCGATTATGCATCCTATGAGTATCAACACTGTCTAAGAGAAAATAGGATGGTGCAAAGCATGAGCTGAAAAGGAAATTGCTACGATAATTCCTGTGCAGAATCATTCTTCTCAACTTTAAAGAAGGACTTGATCCACGGTAAAAAGTTTAGAACCAGAGAAGAAGCTAAAAAGGCTATCATTGAATATATTGAAACCTTCTACAATAGCTATCGCCTCCATTCATCATTAGGGTATAAATCACCAAACGAATATGAATATGAGTACCTTAAAAATGCTGGGCGCACTGCCTAAGCGTTTATGCCGCGAAAGCCTATTGATAATGAGGCATGGGGTGTTAGGCTGGGTAGCCGGGCATCAAACTCCTTACAGAGCCCTTCTCCTTGTTCAGCAAGGGTGATGGCCGCTGATGCCAGACAACATTCCATGTAGAGGCTTGTTGTCAATAGGGCTGTGGGATAAATGCGACTATATTAACTATATTTTGGAATATACAAATTCCGGAGCTATGGTAAGAATGTAAGAGAAAACACGCTTAACTATGTGTCAATTTTACTGGGGAAAGATCAGAGTTGGACGGCATAATTATCTTGCAGAAGATACCTTAGAAGAAAGTACCAAAATAAAAGATGCTGGCTAATCATCTAATTCATTACCATAGTATTCGTATAATTTTTCTATAGATATGTTAATGCATTTTGATGCAAGCAATTCTTTTCTTAGAGTATATAATTTATTGATTAAGTCTTTCTTTTCTTCAAAAATCGCATGGTGCAGTTTTTTATGGCATACAACACATAGACTTACAATATTTTCTATTATGTCTAGTGAATAGTCAAAATCATAATAGAATTCTAGTGGCACTAGGTGATGAGCTTCTACATAGTTTTTCTTAGTTACACTAGATAAAAATAATTTGTGGCCACAATCAAACTCACACAAGTGCTGAGCATTTTTTATGGCACTTAAGCTTTTTTCATCATCTCTTGGATGCCTTTTTGTAGTAACCGTTTCCATTTGCTCAAGTCTTTTTTCTGGTTCACAGATTAATATTCCATTAGTGCCTGTTTTAATATCTTCTGTTCTTGAAGGCTCAGGTGTATGACTATCAATCATATTTATATAATTCTTTGCTATATCGTAGAGTAAGTCTATTAGGTTTTCTTCAGATGTTATATCTAAACTTTTAATGATGGCTTCAGCGCAGCCCAAATACCGAGCATACTCAATAATATCCTTCCGGGTTAGCGAATTGCAGTCATGTCTTTCAACTTTAAAGGGTGTAAAAATATTCCCCTCAAATTTGTCTCTATCTTTTTCTTTAATAAGATATCTGAGTTTTGCTTTACTAAAGGCGTTAACTATGACTTCTCCTTTTACTTTCAAATCCTCATTAGTTTTATCATCAAGGGTTGGTGAGGGTTTAAAGTAGTAATATCCTCTCCTGATATTTTTATTTCCACTCATTTTTATTCTCCTAAAAATATTATTTATATCTCATTATTATACAAAGAGCATATTCTCGTGTAGTACTACGACTTCAATTGCGTAACATTATCGTTTGAATAATATATTAACTCAAGCGGAATTCCTGTGTAATAAGCTGAAATTAGTTTTTCTATAATTTCAACTTATTACACAAGTTACTTTTATACATTTCTTTTTTTAAAGAACTTAACCATGATATTGAAATGGAATGACTAATATATATATAGTCACGTACTCTCCCAACTGAGCTACGGATACGTATTCAATTATTATCCATGTTTCCACAAAAACTTACTCCTCCGTAATCAGAAGTATTTTTTATGGTAACCTCTCATACTCCAACTAAATCCTTGCTATTACTCTATTTTTTAGTATTACCGTTCGTAATATAAATATGTCTTGGAGACTATTTGTAACTTTAGCCCCCACACAGTCTTCACTTGATTTCGAGTTATGCTAGGGCATTCTAAAGTAACTTCATTAATACTAGAATATAGCATTTGCAGCGGTTTAAGTCTTCTATTTATATCTAGCCCCTTTGAAAATAGATGAAATTACAGCATATGTCAGATAAATGTTAGAATAATTACAGATCTGATAATAAATTTATTATATATAAAAGCAAACCAGTAACTGAGAAGACTATTGAAACATATTAAGGTTATATGAATTAAAAATGCGTAATAAGTTTTGCAATCATAATTGAGCCTGTAAAATTTTTTGTGTAAAGTGAATTAAAAATATAAAGATGTGCATCTTTATCCCAGTTATTAAGTTCCTTTCTTATACGTTTTTTGCCGTCGAGTTTACTTATGTAGTAATCTTCGACTAATTCAAAAAGACATTCATATGCGCTACCAAATGGTTGTCCACTTTGCGATTTGATGTTTTCTAAATCTACGGTTGTTTTCATTTTAATTCTCCTTTACTTTCTTGATATTACATGGATAATGAGAAAATGATATGATAGAATCACAAAACAATCCTCACGAATAACATTAATTGAACCAATGTAAGTAATTTAAATATTCTATTTGCCGGTATATGGCTTGCCTATCTTTATTTATTTCAAATATATTCCCTCATTTTTGAAGATTTGGTGCCTGTCTGTCAGCTTGACAACCCGTTATTACTTGAATATATATTATATTCCACAAAAGTACAGGAGTAAACTAAAATAAAAGATAGGCAAATCCCTATCTTTTATTTATAACTTATTATTATAAGCTAAAAGCTTTGACATTATACATGAAATTTCATTAGCCATTTCCGTTATAGCCCCCTACTCAAATAGAGTACATCCCTGGATTTTGAATTCCTCTACTTTGGTAAGCAAATCCTCCACGGAAATATCAAGATGTTCTGACAGGCAGTTTAGACAAAAGAATTTTACAACCTGTCTGCCGTAGAATTTCTTATTAAGGCCAATGGTATTCTTGTCAATTTCAACCTCGCAAATATGGCATTTTATCTGCTTCTTCATACCGTCAATCACCAAACATTTCATTTTCCCGAATGATTTGCGGCTGCCTTACCTTGTATGTCGCAAAGCCTTTGTCACCAAACATACCGGGATTGATAATCTTCATTTGTTTCAGTACAGTTTCCTGCATCCGTTTTGCGGGTGTCAGACAATACCTGTCAAATTCCTGTCTGAAAGTGGAGTCCTTTATCAATGAAGAATCTGCATGAGGGAAAAACAGTTTTAGATATGCGGTGCAGAGCCGCATAATAGCATCTTGTTCTCTTCCAGAAGTATCCCCTGATTTTGCTGTTACCTCGACAAGCTCCTCTACAAGCCCACGATAGCGCATAGTTTCAGCCGGACTGCGAAGCAAGTGCATAATCTCGGTAAAATACTCAGTATTCAAAGCCCAACTGTTAATGAACATTCTGGGAGATAGCGGTGGTATGAACTGTCCCGGAATAAATCCGTGTATACGCTGTAGTAGTGCGCTGTCGCTGAAGATTTCAGGCAGGTCATGAAGCATATTCTTTGAAGAATCCATATCTTCTACGGCAATATTACCAAGAAAGATAATCCCGGCTTCTCCGTCAACCCTTGTTCCACCGACCGTGGTATAACCATCTTCCATGTATCCCTTGAGAATACCACCCATTTCTTTATCGTTAGTAAAACTGATGGATTTAACCTCATCAATTGCCACAAAATCATTAAAGGTAACGAGACCTTTCGCTCTTACACCAGAACGTCGGTCCAAGAACAACATAGTACGGCTCACGCTACCACCGCTTAAAAGCCAGCCGTATTTCCCGACTTTCCCGAAAATATATGATTTTCCGGTCTGCTGAGGTGCCAGTTCTATGAGATTAATACGTGGCTGTATGAATGGCAACAGGCGGGTTAGCATCGTGTGTTTGGCGTTCCAAATATCAGTCTCTATCCATCCCTTACGTGCAAAACCATCCGCGTCATAGTCAATAGCACCGAGAAGGATGTTAACCCACTCCTCTATTTCGAAGTGGCTTCTTGCCTCACGGAATGCGTCCAAACTTACTTCATAGGGGCAGAAGTTTTTATAATCAAGTAGAGTGAAACGACCGTTTCTCTTATTTCCTTCGGGTGGCATATAACCAAGTTTAATCAGCCCCCATCCGCCGGCTTCTCCAATTAGCTCATCCTTGATTCTGTCCCAAACGTAGTCCTCGATAATGGTATGGGCAAAAGTAAAGCCTAAACCTGGAATTTCAAAGCTGTAATAGTTGGCACTCGAATTAAAGGAAATATTCACCTTGGCCAAAAATGGCCTGGTTTCCCCGTTAGAGCGGGCTTCGTCTTCCAATCGCTCTTTTTCATTCCTTGGTGGGATGATTGAAGCAACATATTCGCTAAGAGCATCTACGTTTTCGATGCGCCCGTCAGATCCCGCCTTGCGCTTTAGTATCCAGTCGCGCAGAAAAGCTTCTATCTTTGCCGCCTTGAACATTGCCATAACGGACGGGTCTTTGTAGACCGTAGTGGAGGGGAAGTACTCCCGCAGTTTATTGACATCGTACATATTCTCTCACCATCCTTAAATATCGAATCCCATTTTGTCTACGAGTTGCTCTGTTATTCTTTTGCCAAGTTGAGCCGGTTTTTTTACTGACTTGACTCTGGAAAAAACTATAACCGGAACAAGCCGTTCTTCAAGCGAAGCGCCGCCATGCAGTTCATTAAGTTTTCCACCTTGCTTAGGCAGGCGATTGTATCCGCGAACCACCCAATAAGTTCTGCTGTCGACTTCACTATATCTTGACTCCAATTCTGGGGGTCGGCTTTCACCTTGTGGAGCACCGGTATATCGCCAATCAAGTGGAATACCATTACACGAGAGTGTCTTTCCAAAACCACTGTTGTGCGCGATAACTGCCAGACGTGACGAACCGTGATCGGAAGTTAAGACAACTCGTGAGAACTTTGTTAATCCTTCTGTTATGCGCGGTAGGATCTCAGATTGAAAAACCCGTAATGCAGCCGCTAAATTTCTTTCGGGTGGGCAATGCTCATGCTTAGCCGCACCGTTATGGGCAATGTTATCTATATCCTTAACTTCTTCAAGCGTTTTGTCGACAGCCCATTTTACCGGGTTAAATTCAGTTGAAGTTGGCAATTTCACAGAAACTACAGAGCATGAGTCGATATTCATACTGTATCTTTTTGCTATTGCGAGTAAGAGAGGATAATATTCTGCTCCCATACCATCAACAACAAGAAGTGCCATATCACTGTCTGTTGATAATTCCAATATAACCGCATCACGATTAGGAAATGCTGTAGGCAATACTATGTCAAACGCCTTTTTAACGAAATCCTCGTCGATAGCATTGCGAACCTTGAATCTGCGATATTCTTTGAAGTAAGTGGTTAAGTCTTTGCTACCGAAATCGCATTCGGTCAAATAATCACCCAATATTGGACATAACCTTTCAAAAACATCAGGTAATCCCGTAACCAAGTCGTGGGTGGCGGCTCGTCGGACAAGTTCCCGCATTTCAGCGTTTGTACCGCAATTAAGGAATTCAGCAACCGAGCTTAAATCCTGTGTTTGCTCTATGAACTCGACAATCAGAGATTCAGGAACGCTTGTTAACTGTTTAATAGCATAGGCGCGCTCTTCAGCGTAATTCTTTATATCAAGCTTATCAACTAGGGACAATGCCGCATCGACCACATACTTACGCAAAAGATCATCGCGACTTGGATTGGTATCAAGAACAATCCTCATATATGTATTGACCGGCAATTTCTTTTTGAGAAACCAGATATATGCTGGCCACGTTTTATCATCTGGCAACGCTAATAAGCGTGATAGTGCATAACGTATGTCAATGTTTTTCTTGCAAAATTCATTTTCAAGATAAGATTCCGGCGACTTGCTATTTTCAATAGCTTTCTCCAAAAGCAACTGAAGTGTATCAGGCGTCATTTCTGCAGGGATGTCATAGAAATATTCAGCGATTTGTCTGATATCAAGCATAAATAACAAGTTTTTCGTTAAGCCCGCCTGTCCTGCTTTAATATTATCCAGTCCAAGCTTATATTCACCTGTAGGAAGAAAATCCCCAAGTTGCTTAACTAACGCTTTGAAATCCTGTAGCGCAACAGAATTCGCCCATTTTTTTGGAATGACAACAACTTTTGGAGGTTCAATATCATCAGACAACCCTCCTATTCTGATAACATCCAAAGATTCCTCATATCGCGGAACCCCAAAGCACAAGTCTTTTTCTCGGCTTACCATATAAACGGCATTCAATTCACAATTATCTACTCGTCCACGTAAAGCGACAAAGAACGAAGCCACATTTTCCTCAGAAAGGAGAGATAGGTATGCGTCAATTCCAACAACCACAGAGCGCTTATTCTTTGCAACTATTTTCGAGTCAAGGATTTCCAGCAAATCATCAGGCATCGGCAGAGTTGTTATGCCGTCAGTAAGGCAATCGCTAATCGAAATAACAGCCTCACCGTTATCTTTGTGGAACTTAAGCAAATTTGCCGCCACTTGGTTGTTGGGATAAACCTCAACGCGAGTAGCCACAGGGTTGCTGAATTTCAACTGTACATACTCGTTAATTGTGTACTCCATCATCAACCCTCCCAAAAGAGTAGACCAAGTTCCTCATTTTCCTGAGCAAGTTGCAGAATTCTCTGTTTTAATTCCTCAGCTGATTTTCCACGGATCTTCTCTGCGATTTGAGGCGCAAAAGTATCCTTATACTGACGGCGAACGAATTTTGTTATGTCAGGTCGTCGCGGCCAGTAATTCGGTTGCGTTCCATGTTCTTCCCGCAAGAAATCAATAAGCGAGGAGAGGCTAATATTGAATTTTACGTATTTTTGCGGAACAGTTTCCGCAAGAAAGGCTTTTTGACAATTTTCCACATTTTGAGCGGTTACTTCTCTGAGGATATCTAGTAACTCAGAAAGTCTTTCTGATGCAAAGATTTCAGGTTGTGATATAGCTTTCAGAATGTCGTAAGTTTCAGTTAATCCACCCAAAATATACCGAGCCGGAATTTTATTATCTAACGCCCATTGGTCGGGAGTCTTTGCTCCTGATGCAATCCGTTCCCATTCTATCTTCAAATTAGAAAATACAGACTGTTTGGCGCAATCCTCTATTCGGGCGCGAATGCCGTTTAGGAATGTTGTTTCATCCAAATTAAAACCGCTTGGTATGCTATTTAGAATACTGAGCAGTTCGGGGTCGGATATTGTTGATCCGTTCAAGCGCATTTTCAATAATGCCACCGATTCTTTCTTCAAAAGATCAAAGAAAAGTTTGGTTATATTCTCCAAGTTCTGCGATAACGCTACTCTTATATCTTGTGCTGTGCCGTTATACAAAACTGCTGTAAGAAATGATGACAAAGACGGATATGCAGCTTCAATCATCACTTTTGGTAAATGATTAGTTTGTGTTACCGCATTTCGCAATGCATCAACCGCGCTCTTATAAACGACAAAATTCGGAAAACCGCACAAAGGTTTTAGCAGTTTAATAACCTCGTACTGGTGGAGCATTTCCTCTATTTCGCTGCTAATATCAGCTGGCCTCCATATCCATCCAGCAGCTTCAGCAGATTTGTCCAAAATAGCATAGCAATAGCTATGAGAATAATCTCCTATTTCAACTGCAAGATTTGCTAAATTGGGGTTTGTTCTGTCAATGTATATTTCAAATGCCTTCAAAAAGTTTTCAGATTTTATATATCCATCTATAACACTAACAATATCTGGATTGTTTAATATTTCTGTTCCTACATCCGTAACTGCATTTGAACGCTCCTCGATTTTCCCCTTGGAACTTGTCGTGAAAGCCGTGCAGACATTTCCAAGAATTGTTGATATGGTCTCAGTTTGTGCATCGTTGACCGAATTCACATATTCCGGCAAAATCCATAATGGAACACGACATGAAACAGCCTCGATACGGTTTTGAATCTGGTTTAAAACACTTTCGATAGTTGCATCGGGAAAAGGATTAATGCCGAACGCCAATGGTGCCTTTTCGATAAAGGCTTTATCTTCTTGGGAGAGTCGACAGATCAGCTTTTCTTTGCCTTTCTGATTCTCGCTTACAACATATTCAATTATTTCTGCGAGGATTTCATTTGTTAGTGGTTTTGTTTGCACAAAATCCGTCCACTGATAGTTCTTTTTCAGTATGTCACGGAGAACAAAACCCAAGACAAATGCAGAGAGAATATTGTTGCGCATTCCGTAAGGTGCCCGTTGAAGTTCAATATAAACTTTACGAATAGACAGGGGTGACCCTTTTCCTATGGTGTTGGTGATTTTCTTCTCAAACAGTGCGTGAATGTGGGCAAGCGGATGGTTCGGATTTTGCGTGAACCAATCATCCTCATCAGAGATGCCTTGCCCCTTGAAGCCTTTTACCAACTGCCCTTGTGGACCTGATACGGCATTAAATGAAATGCCGGCAAGTGCCCAACCTTTTAAACCGCTATTTCCGAATGCTGTGATTTGAGATGTAAGGTAATCAACGCAATCAAACAGCGATTTGCGGACATAATTAGATAATAGGTCTTTAAATGTGCCCCAGGTCGTGTCATTCACCTCAACGCGACTTGTAGTCGCTGAATATGCGTATACTTTAATGGTTGCACTCTGCTTTTTGATTTCATCAAACCATTCTTTTTCAATACGTTCAATCGATTTTCTGATTGGTGTCTTTGCGGCATCCGTATTTTCAAGCACAAGTTGCGCCTGCCCGCGAACATATTCATTCCATAGATTCTGATTGTTATGGCAAAACGAAAGGGCCGGGAAAGTGAACATCAAAATTCGGTGGTCACGCAATTGTGTAAGAAGGCTGCTTATCTTATCCGGGATACGCAACTGCTCGTCGCTGTTTTTGGCAATCACAAACCAAAGGCAGACCGAGCCGTCATCTTTGTTTTGGTCTTTTCCGAACTTGTCGCGTGTTGTTGTACTAATATTATTCAATGTAGTATGAACTACATCGGATGTGCGAATCTCAAAACGATTACCTGAATGCGACCCCCGGTGACTTTTTGTATGTGTTTCAAGCATTGATGTTACCTTTGACGACAAGAAGTCATGGAAACCGCCGTCAAAATCAGCGATTTTCTTTTGCAATTCCGCTCCGCCAACTGATGTGGTAAACAATTCAATATTTCCGTTGACCACAGAGAAACAATGCTTTTCTGCCAAATCTCGAACGATACCCGCCGGGTCAGCAATTGTTCCATCTCCTTTGAAAGACAATTCGATATTTTCAACGGTCGGTTTCAGCCGCTCATTACCATCAGACGCCAGCTGTTCAAGCAAGCAGAACAGAAGTACGGTTTTTAGTACCCTCAATTCAACGGCATCATCTGTTTGGTTGGAAAACTCACGGTCACGGATTTGCGTGTAGGTTAATCCGATGGATGTAATCTTGTCGTTTACACCCAAATCCTTACGCTCTATGAAATATTTCCAAAGATAATCTACGGTCAAAAACTGCTTGTTATCGACCTCTGGTCCTCCAGTAGCAATAAAGTCTTGGAATTCATGTCCATCTGCACTACCTTTCAGGTATTCAAAAAGACTGCGCTGGTTAGACTTTGCAAATTCCGATAGGAATTTCAAAAGAAAAGCGGCCATTGGATGTATGGGCAGGATGTTGTAAAACGACTCACGTTTTACATCGTCCTGGAATTTATCAACGACACCGGAAATACTCGTCCATAGATTATCCTTCTCGGTTTTCCATTCATCGGCAAGTTCTGGGTTCTCTTTCATTGCGTGTTTTGCAAGTCTGAATGCCGTATCATTTGGCATTTGAAGTTTTCTAAAGTAAAAGCGGTCGTTCGCTTTCGATGCATTTTCAGAACCCTCTGCCAAGTATGCGTTAATTTGCATATGGGTAACGGGAACAAGAAAAAACCTATTGACCCCAGGCGTTTCTGTCACATCCTCAAACGTCTTAAGCTGAGATTTGTTGGCATCGATAAACGGATGAAACTCATCGAAGATATAAACAATGCTCCTTAAATTGTTGGACTGCAGAATCGTTTGAATCCACTTCCGGAATGTCGGAACATCAATGTCAAGATAAATTTTATCCTCGTGGAAAACTTGCTGAACATCCTCAAGTAGTCGGGTGGGGGCATCGGTGTTCTTATGTTCCTTGTTAAGTTCGTCAACAAGCTGCTCGACAGTTTTAATGCCGGAATGCAGGTATGCCAACCTATTCTGAATTGTATCGCGGGTCGTAAAAAAATTAGAACCTTCACGCTTTAAGCGCTCAATAACACTGTCAAGGTTTGACTTTGCCGGGACTGTCAAGCCTCGCTCATTTTTCATAGCGGCAACGATGCTCTTTTCCAAGCGCACAAGAAAGTCCTCCGTTGGACCCACGCCAGACGCATTGTAGTCGTAAATAACCAAAGTTCTGTCGGCTCTGCGGGCAAAAAGCTTCTCTTCAAGTGACGCACTATCAGACAGTACCTTACTGTTTGCGGTAAACCAACTTCTTACACGCGGATCTTCATCCATAAAGAGTTTTTGCGCTACAAGAGCAGCATTGCTCTTGCCTGTTCCATAGTTCCCAGTAAGCCATACGGACTTATCGCCGCTCTCCAACACAGCCATGAGCGTCGAAATGAAATCCTCAAACTCAGGATGTGGATAAAAGTCAAGCCACCGATCCTGCGTTTCGTTTATCGCCTCACGGGTCATATTAGGACGGTAGTCCTGTGGTACTGTGAAATAATCCGAATAGTGTCTCATCTTTTATTCCCCCAATACAAGTTCAATAACATCATCAATGGTATGTTTTTGAGGATACACCTCAAGACCATCGTTACCATGCGTAAATGTCGTGGATAAATAATCAGGGTAGCGAGTACGCAGACCTTCACACTGCTTTTTAAAAGTATCCGGCGAAATGCTGAACGCAACAAGCGGCGAAACAAATGCAGATTCCTTATCTGCTGAAAGCAATTCACGCACTGTAAAACTACTGCGTTCGGATTTGGCAGCAATGAGATACAGCCCAAAAAGGATTGTAAACGGATGGATATTTTTAGCCTGGCGAGTTATGGTTTGTACTGTGCGTCCTTTTAGCACAGGCAACGTTACAGCGCCATCACCACCTAGTGGCGACTTGGTAATCATATCTTTCAAGGCGTTTAGCCCGCCGTCGACAGCGGATTTCCCAAGTGAGGGATTGCAACTGGATAGCAGTTCGGATAGTTGTTCGATGGTATAGGTTTTGTCAATCTCAGTTGAGGTTATAAACCACCTTATCAATGCGGCGTTGTTGCTAAGAGTTAACCAAATAATCTCCCATCCAAGTGCTGAGTCCCCTCCGAATTTTCGGAATACTTCAACAAAACGAGTCGGTTTTTTGTCATTAGCATTTATCAGCCCTGCCTGCGTAAACCAAATACGTGCAGCAGATTTAACCATGTTCTTGCCTAATGGATGGTTTTCATTCCACGGAAAGAACTTATCCCCTAATTCAACAAGTGTTGAAATCCAAAGGTTATTTCCCTTCTCACGCAATCCAAAATTTTCATAATTGGCAATACCGCGCATAACGTTGTTTTTTTCTGATTCAGGTTTGAACATAGATTTATACCTCCAACAATAATTGCTGTCCGAATTGTAACATTTTCGGCATCTCGTACACTTGGTTGAGTTTATTTTAATCCTATTATCCTTGAGGCTCATAGCACCAAATGGGCATTCAGCCTCACAACTTTGGCAAGCAACACACGATGATACTTTTTTAAAAAACTGACGCAAAACCGGAAGTAATGCAACTTGCTCATCAGCTGAACGGAAATCAAATGATACAGTGCCACCACCTGTATATGGTGCAATGTAATTAAACGGAATACCATCATCAAGAGTATCCGGCAGTTTCAACAACCGCTGTTCTGTGTCGGCTTCTTTCGAGACTGTCCCAAGTGTTTTTATCCACTCAAAAAATATATCCTTTGAGAAGTGTGGGCTTTTAAATGTCGTTCGTAAGCCCACAGTTTCCTCAAGTGGGTTGGTAATGCTCTCTTTTAAAACCAGCCCGTTCTTTCTTGCTTGCCAATATGAACTTCCGATAAATTCAATTTGTTCTTCTGCTGTTATAAAGTTCTTGTTGCTTGTTGTGATGATGATATCTCTATAGGGCTTTAATAACCGCGGATAAGCTTTTTCCACGTACCATTCATACTTTTCGGATGATTCAGGACACATAAGGCAGCCAACGCGAGTCAGACCTTTTTTATATGCGCAATTTATCAATAAGTTGTTTGCAAATATATACAGCCACAACTCATGCGCGCCCCAGTCCAATATGGGCATACGGTTGAGTTGGGATGCGTTTTTTGCACCATCTGTCGCATCCTCATAAAACGAGCGGCTGTAACTCTCATCGCCACGCACACCAACAAATGCCATAACTTTAACCGCTGACTTATGCAGTTTGCGCTTCAGTAACATAAGCGCAGGAGTGCTTTTATGAATAGAACAGCACCACCGAATCGTTCGCGACGGCGGTGCGAATATACGCCAGTTTTCAAGTGCCGATGTCTCTGCCTTGGCACACAAGAATTCACGATCAGCGTACTGGTTCTGTACCTCATCCCATATTTTATAGGTGTCAGGCAGTTCCATATCCGTGTCACTAAAGATGACAGGCACGGACAACGGTAACACACGGTGACAGATATCCAGTAAAGCAATAGAATCCTTGCCGCCGGAAAAGGCAATATACGCTATGTCACAGCGTTTGATACTTGCGTCGTATAACTCCTTTGTTCGCCGTTTCGCATCTGCGACTACAACATCCATTATTTCGGCATTAGCGGCTACCATTGCATCAATATCCACAGGTTCGAGAGGGAGTTTTCCTTCGAAAAACACTTGTATATCCAACGGCTTGCCGTATTGAGTATTATTTAGTTGTGCGACCTTTTCACCGTTTAGCAAATAGACATTTTTCTGCGCCCACAGTAGTGGGCGATTTTCACGGTGGTCATAGTCAAAGTAATTCTCCAAACCAGTAATGGATAGTTCAGGAGCAAACACCGGTCGTATTTCATTAGCGACATATTTGCCTGTCTGCGACGTCAGCAAATATCCATTAGTCTTTTTATCCCAAATATAAGAGTACATGTTAGGTCGATACCTCCAAAAATATGCCACCTTTCCATTTACGGGGAGGTTCGGCTTTATAGTAAGCGGCAATAAGCCGTTGATAAGTTGATTTGTCAGGAATATTGAATTCAGCGTTAAAATTGACACCCATTGCGAGCGAAAGCGCTGTATGTAAGGCTTCCGCCGAAGGTACGATGCCTAAGTCATCAAAACGCTCGAGCGTACTATGAAGCGTATCTGAAAAATCATCTGTCAGACCAAGTGCGTCAAACGTCTGATAAACAATTATCCCATTGATTTCTGTGCGGACTAATTCCTCGGTGGTGTTCTTTAAAATCTTAGCGAGCAAATCAACAGAAAAGGCACAAAAGCGCGAATGCAAATCATCCTCGCACACAGTACCACCGTATTCATCATGGGTCACGGCGACAATCTTAGCCGCAATTTCATTAAATATATTCCATACATTACCGTTGCTAAAGCGGGCAATTCTATTCCCGATGTAAGGGGCAGCGACACAGCGAATATTGCGAGTGTTTATGAATTCGTAGAATTTTTCGAAATCATCAGCACTACTGATAACCTTATTCTTTAGCTTGTCCTTAAAAAGCACGTAGAGTTCGGAAATTTCAAAACAACCGTATTCATCAAGTAACTGGTCGGCAATGTTAATAATCTCATTGAGTGTATCTTGGTCGGCGATTACATCAAGCAAAAAATAAATATCATCACCACGGCTAAACATTTTTTGTCTAAGTACGGCTTGGAGAGCATCATCCACTTCTATTCCGGATTTGTTTGATAACAAACGAAGTGCGGTCGTATCGAAGCGGAAACCATTTGTGTATTCGGTAGAAAGAACATCAAAAATCTCTTGTGGCACTGTAAAAACAGGGTTTCCGTTTTCATACAATAATTCCGAAAATTCTTCAGAAAGAAATTCCTTAAACAGTCTTAATGTATCCGTATATCCCTTAGCGGCAGTGGCTGCAGTACCTGTTTGGCGAGGAAATGCCGTGAAATGTTGTTCAAGCACATCGTATGCCTTTTCGAGTCCGTCAGCATCAGTCAATGCATCCTTGAGCGTTATGCCCCTTTCGTTGTTGTAAAGATACAAGGCATCTGAGCAAAGCATATTCAGAGTACTGTTTCCCCATGACGGATTCTTTTGCATCAGCCAATCCCTGAATTCATTGCGAATGAATTGTTGTGCGAAAATAGAAGATTTTCCATTTCTGTAATACACAGCTTCTGCACCTCTCTTGATAACTTCACCTTTTGATTTCTCGTGGTACTCCAAATGCCGTCTGTATGCGGAAAGCCCCACTGAAAATGCCCCGTGGGCAGAATTTCGATTAACCTCTTTAGAGTTAGGAGCAGCCAAAATATCGCTCAAAGGTAATCAAATTCAGCAATAGTCCTACTAAAAACACTTCATATTCATCATTTTGAGTAATAGGCACGTCCAGCTTTGGATGGACATCTTGTAAGTTGCTTTCGTATTGGCGGGCGATGTGAGGTAAATAAAGTGTACCATTCAAATTCATTTGCTTTGTCAGCCACTCTACAAAGCTTTCTTCTCCACCCAAAGACATATCGCATCCTCCCATCTTCAAGCAGCCTAAATATTCCGACTTATATTATGATACACCTAAACTCAAGTGAAGCCAATAGAAAATAAATTTTCACCGCATAGTTTTAGTAATAAA
Source organism: Lutispora sp. QWL-02 (assembly GCF_058315355.1). Classification (NCBI taxonomy): domain Bacteria; kingdom Bacillati; phylum Bacillota; class Clostridia; order Lutisporales; family Lutisporaceae; genus Lutispora; species Lutispora sp. QWL-02. Next base: position 1,570,500 of record NZ_CM177762.1, on the reverse strand, counting down.
TGATTGCTTGATTTTATTCGTTTAATCATCAAAGTCCGTCTAGTTGAGTCTCTTCCAACCTTCCGTAAAAACATACTATAACGACTCCAAGCTCCTATAGCCCTTACCTTTCATCAAGTAGAGTTTGTTGTCCAGTATCTCAGGTTCTACACCGAGTAAATAGGCAAACTGCTCGTAACTGTACTATCTATAATTTGTCAGAAAATGAATGTATGGGGTTGACTCTCGGCTTGAAATAACTTCTTTAAAATCAATACTTAACACTTTGACCTGTTTGTCATACCATTGCTCCAGAAGGGTGCTGGTGCTACTCTGTCAACTTGTCAACTTACTTTCGTTTCTTGTGCACTTTAAACTTCCCATTATAGACATAATATGACTTTATTTATTATAGATTCTATACATTTAAGTAAATACCCTCCATATTTTCTAACGTATTTCTATTTTATTATAAAAAGTTTAAAAGCATCAATAATGGCTATACTCATAAAAAAAGTATCTGGAGGGAAAGATCATGCTGTTGCTTGCTCGCTCTAATCCTATAGACGGAGAAAGCCTTTCTAGCTATATGCAAAGAATTTCAAGTTTAAACTATGTTGGCTCTCATGACCTATGGCGACTCCTAAAGCGAAATAATTCACATTACCCACAATCCTCTTTCTCAGCTGCCATAGATATTTGCCCCAATAACTTTATTTTAATGGATAAGTTGGCATCAATACTCCGTACTGATCAAAAAGTCTTAGAAAATATGACATTTTTGCCGGTATTTCAAAAACTAGGCATTAATAATAGTTCTGCTAATCATAGTAGAATTATGAGTAACATTATTGAAAAACAACGGAAATATTGCTCAAAGTGCCTTGAAGAGTTCCCTGCATATAATCTTATTTGGCAAGTTAAAGAAATCACTTTCTGTCCTGCACACAATATTAAACTCCATTCAAACTGTAATCGATGCAAAAGCAGTATTCCTATTCTGCCTAGCAACTCTAATATTGGTATATGCCCTAGCTGCGGTCTTGATTTCACTAAATCTAATATTGAAAATTTTACACCTAACTCTGAGGATTTAAGAATAATCGACGACTGGTTGTATCTTCTTAATGCTTCCACCTTAAAATTAAAACTTATAAAATCATTTTCAAACGAACAAAGCCTTGCATTGCGTCTATTATATATATCTCGGAATTTTATGAAGAAGTTGAGTAAAGAGGAGCAGTCAACATTATCTTCAGTTATGCAAATAGCAAGGAATACAAAGGCATCACAGACTTTTATACATTTGGATACTATTCTGCATTTCACACGCAAATATAATATCTCTTTGAAAGAATTCTTCACAGTAAAAGTTCCCGAAAGTCATATCAAATCAATATTCAACCCGAAACATAGAATGGTTGGTAATTACTCGTGCATTGCTCCTTGGTGTAACCATTATCATATACCTGGTTCACTTGAGAAAACTTCGACTTCAATTAAAGATTTAAAATCCGGTAAGAAAATGAAATATTACATGTTTTGCAATGATTGCGGAATTGAATATGGTATAAATGCAGAAAATAATAAATTTGTTGAAAGAAGAGACTATATTAGTTTAGCATGGAACCAGGTAAAAAATTATTTGACAAAAGACTATATTTTTACTGATTTATCAAGAAAACTTAATATTACACAAGATAGATTAAGAAGATCAATAATTTTTCTAGCAGCAAATGATTTAGTTGATCATAGTCATATTCCAATACAAGTTCCTTCTATTCATGACCCACAAGTAATATCATTTATAAAGCATTGTATAAATAAAGGAATTACTTCAAAGCAGATTAAAATAACTCTTGGCATGAAATATAATGAATTTTTATTTTATTGGCTTTCATCTGAAATTAGAAAATCATATTTGAAACATAGTAAACGAAGACCTGATAAGTGCTCCTCTCAAACAGAAAGAATTCAGAGGTTTGAAAGCGCAATAAATAATCTACTCCTAGAAAATATACCTATAACTATAGAACGAGTATGCAAAGAACTAAATATATGCCCTGAGACTCTACGTAATTGGGGCCTTTTACAAAAATGTAAAACATACAAATTAACTCAAATAAAAAAAATGGATGAAAAATATAAAGAAAATATTATTTATAAAGCAGAGCAGGAATTAGCTGCTGCAAGCTTAAACAATAAAGCTTTATCTAGTGATGAACTATATAAAGCTTTAGGAGTAAGAAGAACTGTTCTTGTTCGCAAATTCCCTGAGGTTACAAGGCATATACACTCAATGTTAATGTCTACCAATGAGAGATAAGTAAATACATATTTACTTCTTATACAATAATATAATCATTGTGAGTATATGTATTTAGATCAATCTTAGAAAAAACTAGCCATTTAATATCTACAGCAGAAAAATACAATGAATTTAACGTAAAATAATGTAAATAATATTTTTAGAGACAATTTAAACCTAATAAGGATAATTTACTACATTATTTTGTGTTTATTTAATTTTAAAATAAACTTTTAAGCCTATAATAAAATAACTTCCGTAGGATGATAACGATATGTATAAACCAGCTAGAAAAATAACAAATAGTGGTTCAAAAAAGAATACTGGTTACTTCCCCAGTATGAAAAATGAACGACCAGTAGCATTTGAATCGCTTATAGAAAGAGATTATATCTACTTAATGGAGTTTGATAGTGATGTTATTAGCTATCAAGAACAGCCAATTACAATTTCTTTTAAGATTTCTGATAGAACCTACCACTACACCCCTGACTTCTTAGTCCAACGAAAAAATAAAATACAACTCGTTGAAATAAAACCAAAGAGTAAACTAGAAAAACTATTAAATGATGAATTAACGGTTAAGCGGTATAAAGCTGCCGCACTTTACTGTAAATCAAATAATTATAATGAATTTAAGATTGTTACAGATGAAGAAATACGTTCAGGCTACATATTAGAAAATATAACAACTCTTTTCCATTACAGTAGATTACATGTTCCCGCCGTAGATAAAATGAAAATTCGAAATGAATTAATGCTCAATGGTCCACAGCAAATATCTGATATACTAGAAAAAATATATGAAAGTGAAGAATATCATATCAAATACTATTCATATATCTTTTCTCTGCTTTACCACAAAGAAATTGAAACTGATTTACACAGACCTATCAGTAAATCTAGTATAATTGATACTCAAAATCGAGGTGAATAATTATGTTTCCGGTGCATATAAAACCAGGAGTTCGATTTAAGCTTTATGATGAGATCTTTACAATTTTAAAGAGCCTACCTGGCCTAAAAATAGAAGCTGAGAATCAAAGATTTCATGAAATAAAAATATTCACTTTTATGGAGCTAATTAAGTATTTAAGTGAAGGGCAATTGAAATTTGAATGTGTTGGGAAGAACCTAGAAAATTGCCCTGCACCTGCAATAAATACATCATTCTTCATTGAAAATCTTAACGATTCAAAACATAAGGAATGTGCTGTTTTTAGATATGAAGTCATACGACCGATTATAGAAACTCCAGCGAGCCAAAGGAATTCAGCGATACATTCCAGAGTTGCGGAAGTAAATTCCTGGGCTGACACCCCCCTAAAATCAAAGGAAAATCTAAATGGCTGCATACACTACCAAACAATAAGTTACACGAGTGTATATAGATGGTTGAAAGATTACTTAGATTCGCAGAGAGATATTCGATCGCTTTTCCCATCCTATCATGCCTGTGGTGGAAAAAATAAAACAAGAATCGATCCCCTTGTGATGGGTTTTATTATGGATTCAATTAATGAAGCTTACAAAAGCAGCCAGCGGATTACTATAAAGGAGCTTTGGTATGTTATTATTAATAAAATTTCGGACTATAATAGGTTCTCTTCGAATTTATTGAAGTTTCCGCCATATTCATCAATTGCCAGATATATTTCAAAAATACCTGAATATGAACTTGTTGCAAAAAGAATTGGAAAAAGGACAGCTAATAATAGATTTGGAGAAGTGGGGGATGGTGTTAAGGCTAGTAGACCACTAGAAAGAGTGGAGATAGACCAAACCCCTATAGATGTAATCATTGTTGATGAAAATGGAACTCCATTAGGTAGACCATATCTAATCCTTGCAGTCGATAAATTTAGTAGACAGGCACTTGGTTTTAGTATTGGGATAAGCAATGGTGTTGGATGGCCTGAAGTAATGCAATGTATTAAACATATTATGAGTGATAAATCTTATGTTAAAGAAATATATCCATTCATAAAAAATGAATGGACTGGGTTTGGTTTACCCCAAAACATTGTAGTGGATAATGGATTAGAATTCAAGAACAATCCGATGAAGGATGCATCCTATCAACTAGGTTTTTTGGTTCAATTTTGCCCTCCACGCGTTCCTGAATGGAAAGGCTCAGTTGAGAGATTTTTTGGTACTACTAACACTGACCTATTCCATAATATACCTGGAACCACTCGTTCAGATCCAAAACGGCTTGGGGATGATGAGAACCCTTCAAAATCAGCTAAGTTGAACTTTTCTACCTTCATAGCTCTTATTCATAAGTGGATAATTGATGTATATTCTCAGGATGTTAATAAGGGTGCTGGTGGTATTCCCTCACTCATTTGGAAGAAGGCTATTGAAGAATATCCTATTCCATGGCCTAATAACATATCAGAGACAGCAATATTATTAGGACGGATTGCGCATAGGAGAATAACAAGACGAGGTATAGAACTATCGTCACTTCATTACAACAACAACGAGCTGAATAAAGTGCTGTTACAATTCACACGGGAAAACAAAGGTTTGGAAGAAGATTTTCTTGTGAAATATGATCCTCAAAATATAGGCGAAGTATATGTTTATGACCACTTAATAACAAAAAGATGGGTTAAAGTGCCTTGCACTAATCCAAGTTATGCTATGAACCTATCTGAATGGGAGCATAAAGAGATGAGAGCCTACGCAAGAAAGGAATTTTGTACTGTAGACGTTGAAGCATTGGCGAAAGCTAAGCATTTTATAAGGAAAATGATAGAAAATGGAATTGGATATACAGAAAAAGAAATAGCCCGGGCTAATAAAACAACTTCGGAGCAAGAAATATCAAATAGACTTGCAGAAAAAGATAAGCAGGAATCTTGCCAATCTACTTCAGCAGCTGGAAAGTTAAATATAACAAACCAAAACTCAGGTAACATCTCTGACATTGGGTTAAATATTGAAGCGCCTGAAACTATTATTCCAGAAACATTCACTCCCCAAGAAACTGCTGATGCTAATAATAAAATAATTGGTATACATTCAAACGATAGAAAAAAAGAAAGGAAAAAACAAAGTAAAAACACCATAGGAAGCGACTTAACTTCAGATAATGATTTTTCTTTTGATGATTTCACGGGTTTTGAAATAAGCTCTGGAACTGATGAGGTAATGAATAATGAATAATTCTATGGCTAGCAATAAATTGAATGAAAAGCAGCTAAATATTAAACTACCAGATAAGGAAAAGATTTGTTCTTTATCTTATAAAGCTAAGCTCAAATATACAGATGAGTTAAGAATATATTACCCAAGGCTAAACCAAATTCTTAATTTAGTTGAGGAATGTCACCAAAGTGCCTATTTATATGAAAGACCATTATGTATGAGAATTAGTGGCCCCTCAGGTTCTGGGAAAAGCGAAATAGTAAAAATCCACAGTAAAAAGTATCCTGATATAGACACCCTTGAAGGGATTGAAAAAACAGTGCTATATTCAATCATACCATGTCCCGCTTACATTGGTGGATTATCCTCGAAACTTCTGCATGATTTAGGTGACCCGTTTTATGCAAAATCAGGGAGAATAACATTACACACCCAAAGGTTATATAATCTTTTGAAAGCATGTAAAGTTAGAATAATCTTTTTAGATGAAGTACAACACCTAGTAGATAGAAACAGTCAAAAGCTTCTTAGAGACTCTTCTGACTGGTTTAAGGAATTAATTGATGAGACTAATATCCCTATCATATTTTTAGGTATGCCTGATTCTAACAAGATTTTTATTGAAAATGAACAATTATCAAATAGAGTTCGTATTGTGGAGAATATCGGCAATTTCAATTATGACGATACATTTAGGAAGTTTTTATATTTATATGATTTATATTTACCTCTGCCTGGATTATCAGGACTTGCTAATCCAGATGAAAGTAAAAGGGTTTTTTTAGCTACAAAAGGACTTATGAAGCATGTACATGATCTAATAGTTGAAAGTATAAAATATGCCCTTGATACTAGATCACAAAGAATAACTATGCCTATGTTAGCAAAAGCTTTCGATAAAATATTATCTAGTGAGGCAGATATAAACCCATTCTTACCAGGAAGTGAATTGTAGTTAATAAACTGGATCTTTCAAGATTAGTTCTACATATAGTTTTAATAACAAAAACACTACATCACTATTAATATATTTTAACTTACCTAAATCTAATTCTAAATCATAAGTTGTTTCTGCTAAGCTAAATTGGCTGCTAGTTGCTCAGTGACAATGTCCGGGAGCGGCGAGTTTTGCTCCCTTGTTTTGCCGCAGATAGTTCGTTAGAATACTAGTGAGGATAATTCCATCAACTGGTATTGAGGTGAAATAGAAAGCACCACATTGCGAACTCTCCCCAGCAAGGTAGTTGTCCGTAATGCGGTGCCCCATAAAACATGGTTATAGTAACACATTACGAAACATTTTTCAATGAGAAATTAAATATTTTTCATAAAGAGTAAAGAGCCATTGATCTGTCCTATATGCTCCGGTGAGCTAAAGGTCAGAGATACCAAGTATCGCAAGCTAATATGTACTACTGATGATATTGTTGTAAAGACATATCGATTACGACGATTGCATTGTAAAACCTGCGGCAAGCTTCATACCGAGTTGCCGGACTGCATGCAGCCGTACAAGCATTATGAAGCTGATGCTATTCAAGCTGAGATTGACAGATCTAAAGAAAATCCTAATGCCGATGAAAGTACACTGAAGCGATGGCGTGCTGAGTTTCAAAACCTTAAGGATCATATTGAGGGAACATTGCATGCCTTATGGTCCCGGCATTATGGCGTTAATTATCCTCTTTTCAAGCAGGATTCTTTACTCGATTTTATACGAAAACACGAACCCGGCTGGTTACGCTTTGTCAACAAGGCAATGATCAACAGGGAATTACCGATACACACCCAGTTTGCATTTTGTCCATGGCCATAAAGTATTATGCTCTTCATAGAAAGAAATGAAAGGAGCGGATACTTTATGAAAACACAAGATGCACAAGGTCAAGCGGCTGCCAGGATGATGATTATTATGCCGCTATTAGACGAAAATCTTGATCCCAAAAGTATTGTTGAGCTCAAGAAGAAGCTGGCGGCACAACACGAAATATCCTACCGAACCATCTCCAGATATTATGATGCATATTTAAAGGATGGTTTTGATGGACTTAAACCCAAGCAGATTGCCTCCAAGGAGCACAGCTTGCTTCCAGAGAATTTTCAAGAGATTGTCGATACTGCCATAGAGCTTAGGAGAGAATGCCCTAGCAGATCTGTCAATGATATCATCCGGATTATGGAACTTGAAAACATTGTGCCCCAAGGCAGTGTCAGCCGAAGCACACTTCAGCGGCACCTTCAAAAACGGGGCTTTGGTTCCCACCAGATGAAGATCTATACACAAAAAGGTGTATCAGCAAGACGGTTTCAAAAGTCACAGCGTTGCATGCTTTTCCAAGGAGATATCAAATATGGGCCATATCTATCCATTGGAAAGAATGGTGCAAAAAAGCAGGTGTATCTGTCCGCATTTATCGATGATGCCACCCGATTCATTGTGGCTGCAAAATTCTATGAGCATCAGCAGATTGCAATCATTGAAGATACTTTACGAACTGCCATTATGCAATATGGCAAGCCGGATGCCATCTATGTAGATAACGGCAAGCAATACCGATCAAGCTGGCTTGGGAAAGCTTGCACCCAGTTAGGGATAAAGCTTTTGTTTGCTAAGCCCTATCATCCTGAAGGAAAGGGTAAAATTGAGGCCTTTAACAGGAGAATCGATTCCTTTCTTTCAGAAGTAGCTTTAACGGATGTAAAAACACTGGATGAACTCAACAGATTATTAAAGCTCTGGATTGATGACCATTATCACAAAACACCCCATCATGGGCTTGGCGGCATAACTCCCGAGGTTGCGTTTAAGACAGATAAACGCTCTCTCAAGTTTATTGATATGCGGACTCTTACAGAAGCCTTCCTCCACAGCGAGGAACGTACTGTAGATAAAACCGGTTGCATCAGCTTTGAAGGTAAACGGTATGAAATCGGATTGCAGCTCATCGGCAGAAAAGTTGAAGCTCACTATGATCCGTCTTGGGCTAATGAAATCGAAATCCACCATCCGGATTTTGTCCCCTTCATGGCTAAGGAACAAGTGGTTGGGGAACACTGCGGTACCAGGTCAGGACTTCCTCAACGCATGACTCCGCTTAAGCCTGAGAGTTCGAGATTCCTTGACGGATTAAACAAAGCCAATATATCCGGCCGCACCCGCCAAGATGTTGCTGTTGTATTCAGAAAGAACCGTGAGGTGTCTGACCATGTATGAAGCATTTTTCGAGATGAAGCAGACACCCTTTATCAATAGTATTTCAGTGGATGGACTGTATCTGTCGCCTATGTTAGATGAAACCCTAAGCCGACTTGAGTTTGCAGCAGAAAAACGATTGTTTGCATTGGTCACAGCGGATGTTGGCTGCGGCAAATCCACCGCCATAAGGAAGTTTGCATCTATGTTGTCCAGCGATAAATACCAAGTACTCTATCTGTCTGATTCGAAATTGACACCCAGGTGGTTCTACAAAGGTTTGCTGGATCAACTGGGGGTAGAAGCAAAGTTTTACCGCGGCGATTCCAAACGCCAGCTGCACCAACAACTTGAAATCATACGAGGCGTTCAAGGGAAAAATGTCGTTACAATCGTTGATGAAGCTCATTTGCTGGACAAGGAGACTCTTGAGGAAATACGCTTCCTGATGAACTACAAAATGGACTCTCTAAATCCTATGGCGCTCATCCTTGTTGGCCAGAATGAATTATGGGATAAGCTGAAACTCCAGCGTTATGCCGCTATTCGTCAGCGCATTGATATCAAGTGCGAAATCCCTCAATACGACAGATCCCAGACAGAAGAATACATAGCCGCACATCTTAAATATGCGCAAGGTACATCGGAGATATTTACCGAAAAGGCCATTGATGAAATACATCGATATTCTGCCGGCTCAGCAAGAGCCATCAACAAGGTAGCAACCCATGCACTGATGTTTGCGGCACAGCGTGCCAAGAAGCTTATTGATGATTACATGGTTCGAACTGTTATTGCTGGAGAACTACCGTAGATCATGCCATGGCGGAAGCCATGGCATCCTTTCCGAGTTGCCGCAGCAAATTAAGAGAGCAATTTACGGCGAAAATGGGGAGCAGTTCGTGGGCAAAGGAAGAAATCAACTACAATAAGTATCAAGATATATTTCTACATATGGATTAGAATCAACTATTGTTTCATAAAGTTCTATAATACTTAAATTTCGAGCTTTATACAATTCTTCATAGAAACTAGAGTGTTTATATTCAGTAAAACATTCCTCAATAATTTCATCACAGCCATCAACTGGCATTAAGTTACTAAGCAAAACATCGTATCTATCCATTGCATAATCATATAGATAACCTTTTCTTATAATTGTTTTGCCAAAATAAACGCTTTGTATCATGTCATTGTTTTTCTTTCGCAACTTGAAGTAGATATTATTTTTGAAAATTAGTTCAATTAACCATCTTAGCATATATGGTCCGGTTTTAAACATTAAAAAATCAATGATTTCCTTATCAACTTCTTGCTTTGCAAGTCCTAAATTGCATCCATCGGCTTTAGAGTAAATAAAATATAAGCGCATAATCATACTATTCAATCGGGAAATGCCATCTTCACAGCTTAAATACAGGCTCATACAATAATAATCCAATATTATTCTTGAAAATTCATATGGCCAATATTCTATTATTTTGTTAATAATTTCATCTTTTCTTGCGCTTTCCGAGTCAAGATGTTTTACACGCTCTTCTATATCACAATTAGCCAACTCATCTACCAATTTTATTATAAACGTTATTAAACTAGTAAAATCAGATCCTCGGATGGCTATTCCACTTTTCATCTGAAGGATACTTGATTCATCAGTAAAAGCATAATGACAATATTTATGGTTATCAACTTTGGAATCATATTTTATTGCACTTATTATTTTTAATGCTAATGATTTACCACAAGAACAAACTGATGAAGCTATTATAAAGGGATTTAGTAGTTTTGAACAATAAGGGCATCTATCTGATAAATCAGTATCATGAATAACACATCTTTTAATAGGCTTTAAATACCAATAAATTCTACAATATTGTTTTTCATCTAAACAGTAGGGACAAAATACTGGTCTTTCTCTAATTAGTAATTCGATAGGTTTTCCTTTCCTCCTACCATTATATGCGTTAGGATTCCATAAGCTAGATGAATACCTATGAATTGTCATCCAATATATAACTTCGACGCTTATATTTAAAAATTTTGATAACCTACCTAACAAGTCTTCTGAATTTATATAATCAATTAAGTATAATTTGGCTTTGTTGCTATATCCTATTTCATCCAATATCCAGGTACCATTGCAAAAATTTGCTTGCCCTAATCTATATATATAACTTGAGATGCACTCATCTTGGAATGGTTGTATAAATCTTAATAATCGCATCATTTCCTCTACTCCCATTAATAAAAACAGAGACTATTTATAAATAGCCTCTGCTTTTATTAACCATTCTATTCATTTCCAAACTTTTTGAGAAGTTTTTCAGACTTTTTGAGAACATTTTCAAACTTTTTGAGAACTCACATGGGTTTCTAACTATTTTTCTACTCCACAGTTACGCTCTTAGCTAAATTCCTCGGCATATCCACATCGCAGCCCTTTTCTACTGCCATATAGTAGGCTAATAGCTGGAGGGGTATCACAGTTACAGTGGGTGAGAGCATATCTGATACTTGGGGTATATATAGGGTCTGGTCGGCAATGGTTTCTACTTCCCTGTTGCCTTCCTTGGCTATGGCGAATACATAGGCTCCTCTTGCCTTGACTTCCTTTACATTGCTGAGCATCTTCTCATACAGCTCATGCTGGGTCATGAGAGCTACTACTACGGTGCCCTCTTCTATCAAGGCTATGGGGCCGTGCTTCAGCTCTCCTGCCGCATAGGCGTCCGAGTGTATATAGGATATCTCCTTGAGCTTTAGGGAGCCTTCCAGAGCCACTGCATAGTCCAGGCCTCTTCCGATGAAAAATACGTCCTTTTCACCGGAGTTCTTGGAAGCAAACTTCTGCATTTCTTCCTTGTTTTCCAGGGCCTTCTCTATCTTTGCGGGGAGGTTCAGCATCTCATCCTTGATGGTCTTGATCTCTTCTTTTGACAAGGTTCCCTTGAGATCAGCCATATGAAGGGCTATCTCATACAGGGCAATTATCTGGGTTGTATAAGCCTTGGTGGATGCTACCGCTATCTCCGGGCCTGCCCAGGTGTACAGCACATCGTGGGATTCTCTTGCTATGGAGCTGCCCACCACGTTTACTACGCTGAGTATCCTTGCGCCCTTGTTCTTCGCTTCCTTGAGGGCTGCAAAGGTGTCCAGGGTTTCGCCGGATTGGCTTATTATTATCACCAAAGTCTTTCCGTCCACCAAAGGATTCCTATATCTGAATTCAGAGGCTATATCCACTTCCACGGGGATTTTGGCAAGATGCTCTATAAGGTATTTGCCCGCCAATCCTGCATGGTAGGCTGTGCCGCAGGCTACTATGAAAATCTTGCTGAATCTTTCCAGCTCCTCTGCAGTCAGCTTTATGTCATCCAGTCTGATGGTATCGGAGTCCTTTGCCATCCTTCCGGTCATCGTATCCTTTATTGCTTTTGGCTGCTCGTGGATCTCCTTCAGCATGAAATGCCTGTAGCCGCCTTTTTCTGCTGCGGATACGTCCCAATCCACATTGAAGACTTCTTTTTTTACCGGTTCGCCATTTTCCGAATAGAATCTGATGTCATCCTTGGTTATGACGGCCAGTTCGTTTTCTCCCATGAGGTATGTTTTCCTCGTATGCTTGAGTATGGCGGGGATGTCCGATGCGATGTAGTTTTCATCTTCGCCTATTCCCACTATCAGAGGGTTTTCCTTTCTTACGCATACTATTTTGTCCGGTTCCCTGTTTGTTATCACCGCAAAGGCATAGGAGCCCTTGATTTCCTTTATAACCTTCCTTACCGCTTCCGCCAGATCTCCTTCATAATAATAGTCGATGAAGTGAGCCAGCACCTCCGTGTCCACCTCTGATTTGAACACATAGCCCTTACTTATAAGAAAATCTTTTATCTTCAGATAGTTTTCTATTATCCCGTTATGAACTACGGCAATATCTCCTTTTTCATTTGTATGAGGGTGAGAGTTGGCATCCGAAGGCTCCCCGTGGGTAGCCCATCTGGTATGCCCTATGGCCAGATTGCCGCTCAGTTTTTCTTTATCCAAATGTTCTTCCAGAACGCTCAGTCTGCCCTTGTATTTCCTTATTTGAACTTTTCCTTCTGCATATACTGCCACACCGGCAGAGTCATATCCTCTATATTCAAGCTTTTTCAAGCCATCCATCAATACCGGAACTGCATTTTTATCTCCGATATATCCAACTATTCCACACATTAATTTTTCCCCTTTCACTAAGGAACGGGGTTACACGCCGTTGGAAATAATTTATGGGAACATGTTTCTTTCCCTAGAGTCTTTATCTCTGAGGAATGTTCCCGATAATAACCTTATGGAATGTTCCCCGACTCTACAATTTATTCAGCTCATTTCGGTTTATTTTGTACCTGCAATCGCTTGCGGTTTTGTAAAACCTCTATCGGCATTGAGCTATGCCGCAGGGCACCCGCCGAGTATTTCGATGAACCCTGTTCCTCGTCAACTTGCACAATGCAAGTCCAGGCGCTTATTTGATATCTTCAGGCTTACAGCTGCCGTTCACTTTTCCCCTCCTTTCCATATTACTTTTTCCATCACCTCCCTTCATAATACATCATACAGTTTAAACGTGAGTTTTTGCATTTTTACGGCAAAAATATTTTACATTGTTTATTATATTATCGCAAGGCCTTATTGTTGTATAGCATTGAAATATTGATGCATTTCATTGAAAAGGGCGCCCCTTGAGGCACCCTATGACAATTTCCTTTCTATCAATGCTGCCAAGTCTTCGGCCATTTTCTGTATGACGTTCTGATCCTCGCCCTCCAGCATGACCCTTACCAGGGGTTCTGTCCCCGAGGGCCTGATCACCACTCTGCCCGCATTCTTCATTTGGGCTTCGATGTTTTCTATGGCTGCTTTTATTTCCGCATCTTCCATATATTTAGTCTTATACTCATTTTTTATCCTGGCATTTACCAGTACCTGAGGCAGCTCGGTCATGATGCTTTTCAGCTCGGATAGCTTCTTCCCAGTCTCCTTTACTACGGATACCAGCTGCAGGGCCGTCAGAAGGCCGTCACCGGTGGTATTGTGATCAAGGAAGATTATGTGTCCCGATTGCTCACCGCCCAGGTTATAGCCGTTTTTCATCATTTCCTCCAGCACATACCTGTCTCCTACCTTTGTCCTGATTATATTGCATTGTTCATTCCTGCAGGCTATCTCCAGGCCCATATTGCTCATTATGGTAGCTACCACCGTATCCTTTTTGAGGTTGCCCTTTGACTTCAAGTGTTTCGCGATTATCGCCATGACATGGTCGCCGTTGACTATTTCGCCTTTATCGTCTACAGCGATGAGTCTGTCTGCATCTCCGTCGAAAGCCAGACCCAGATGGGCACCGGATTCTACAACCATCCTTTGAAGGCTTTCGGGATGGGTGGAGCCGCAGCTCTTGTTTATGTTTATTCCGTCAGGAGCGTTATTGATGACCAATATCTCGGCTCCCAGCTCTGCAAAGGCAGTGGGTGCTGTAATGTATGATGCACCATTAGCACAGTCCAGTACGATCTTCAGCCCTTTGAAATCTGCTTCTATGGTCTCTTTGAGAAAATCTACATATGTATAGACTGCATCATTTATTTCGGTTCTTTTGCCTATGCATTCACCCGTGGGGTTGGGCAAGGCTTTCATATTTTTCTCTATAATTTCTTGTATCTTGTCTTCCAATTCATCCGACAGCTTATATCCCTTGCCGTCAAAAAACTTGATCCCATTGTATTCAAAAGGATTGTGAGAAGCGGATATCACTATGCCTGCATCCAGACCCATCTGCCTGGTAAGGTAAGCTACGGCAGGGGTAGGCATCACATCCAATACCACAGCCTCTCCGCCCATGGAGCATATGCCTGCTACCAAAGCTGCTTCCAGCATGTCGCCGGAGATCCTCGTATCCTTTCCCACAGCTATCCTCGGCTTGTGCTTGTTTTCCTGGGTCAATACATAGGCCCCGGCTCTGCCAAGCTTATATGCCAGGCCGGAATCCAATTCACTGTTGGCTATTCCTCTTACGCCATCAGTTCCGAATAGTCGGCTCATATTTTGTCCCCCTTCTATTTTTAGGCTTACTTTACAATAATATCACAAAATTATATATAACGCATTAAAATATCCTACATAGCTGTTATGCTGACTGATAACGATTGCAGAGTTCCGAAGCTAAGACTTTGTAATACACTCTTATTCAGTCAGCATAACATTATTGCTGTAAAATCTTTTTTCACGCTATACATAGTAAAGTTCGCAATCAACAATTTTTCATAACCTTCATTCCTAATTCCTAACTCCTAACTCCTCATTCCCTTTTACATGCTTTCAGGTGTTTGTATCCCCAATAAGCCTAAGCCTGTGGTCAGTACGCTGCATACTGCCTTGGTCAAAGCCAGCCTGGCTTCCTTTACCTTTTCGTCGGCGGTCAATATGGGGTGGGTGTTGTAGAATTTATTGTAAGCCTTAGCAAGGTCGGTCACATACCTGGTTATTACAAAGGGCTCATACCTGTCTCCCGCTTGTTCTACGGTTTCCTTAAAGAAGCCCAGCAGCTTCACCATATTATATTCATCTTCGGTTTTCAGGTACGATAAATCCGGATTTTCTCCGATATTTCCCGCTTTTTTCAGTATGCTCTTCCCCCGGACATAGCTGTAGAGCACATAGGGCCCTGACTCGCCTTCGAAGCTGAGCATATCCTCCCAGGAGAATATTATATCCCTGTCCATATTGTTCTTCAGGAATGTATAGATTATTGCCCCCATACCTACTTTTTTGGCTACTTGTTCCTTGTCCTCCAGATTGGGATTCTTGCTGTTTATTATCTCCAGGGTCTTTTCCACAGCTTCATCCACCACTTCCTTGGCGTATATTATATTGCCCTTCCTTGTGGCAAGCTTGCTGTCTGCAAACTTTACCAGAGATGTTCCCACATGCACGCAGTCCTTTGCCCATTCAAAGCCCGCAAGCCGGAGCACGGAGAAAAACTGCTTGAAATGCAGCGCCTGGGTGTTTCCTACCACATAGAAGGATTTATAGAAATCATAGGTCCTCTTCCTGTAGATGGCCGCCGCCAGATCCCTTGTAGCATATATGGTAGCTCCGTCGGATTTCAGTATTATGCAAGGAGGCATATTGAATTGCTCCAAATCAACGATCTGAGCTCCGTTGCTTTCCTTGAGCAGATTCTTGTCCTTGAGTATCTGCACGACCTCGGGCATCTTGTCGCTGTAGAAGCTTTCCCCGGCATAGGAGTCAAATTCTATATTGAAGTCCTTATACAGCTTTCTGAATTCCGTGAGGCTCAGCTCCCTGAACTTTTCCCACAGCGCCACGGCTTCCGGTTCCCCGTCCTCAAGCTGCTTGAAATATGCCCTTGCCTCATCCTCCAGTGAAGGGTCTTTTTCGGCTTCTTCATGGAACTTTACATAAATCTTCACAAGCTCGGTTATAGGGTCCTTTTCTATCACTTCATCTACGCCCCATCGTTTATAGGCGGAGATGAGCTTGCCAAATTGGGTTCCGTAGTCCCCTAAGTGATTCAGCTTCACTGTGTTGTATCCCAAGTGCCTGAATATCTTTTCTATGGAGTTTCCCGTTATGGTGTTTACCAGATGTCCGATGTGGAAAGGCTTTGCAATGTTGGGGGATGAAAATTCCACCAGCACCGTCTTGCCTTCTCCTTCATCGGAGCTGCCGTATTTATCTCCCTGCTCTAGTATCTGGGCTATCGTATGCTTGATGAACCCTTCCTTATTTATGAAAAAGTTCAGATATCCTCCCGCAGCCTCGGCCTTCTCCAATGTATCGTCCTTTTCCACCTTTTCGGCCAGTTCCCTGGCTATCATATTGGGTGCTTTCCTCATGACCTTTGCCAGCTGAAAGCATGGAAAAGCATAGTCTCCCATGTTTGGCTGAGGCGGTATCTCCATCAGTTCCAATATTTTTTCTGTTTCCATTTCTGTCATGCTGCTGATTTTCTTTGCTATTTCTAATTTAAAATCCATATTGCTTCCTCCTTATTTTCTATGTTGTATTCCTTTGGGGTCAGTCTATGGCCGTAAAACCAATAAAAATTAAAAGTCCTCCGTCTCAATAAAGAGACGGAGGATCCGCGGTACCACTCTAATTGGCATAAATGCCCACCTTAATCCATAACGCCGGATTGCGCTTGAATCTCCTCGGCTCTTTTCTTTGACGTCTGACTGCCCGGCTTCCACTCTGTCCGAGCTCGCTTAAGTCCTTTACGTCAATTACTTTTCCGATTCATAGATGTTTTATATATTTTGATATATTATTTACTATTCTATTTAATTATATAGGAATAGTCAATATTTAATCCGCAATGTGGTGCATTTTTTCATTTCCACAGGCTGCCAACCCTATGAAAAATACCCTTTGGGTTACATATGAAACACCAACGTTTTTGAGTTTCATCTATTTATAACGAGGCTCGGATGTTTAAAACAGATTTTTTAAATCAATTTGCTGCCAGCCGGAATAATCCATGCCACGAATCCATAGAGTGAATTTCTCTGGCACAGCGATAACTTGATATACAGTGCCACCGTGAACAGCTCCTCCGTCTTTCACTTCAATATCCATGAGTTTTTTCATGCCGTTTACGTCCAGTTTACCAAAGAAATCTTTGGAGTTGGCAAGATTAATTAGGTTATTATAGCGCGGGTCAACTTCCGGTTTAAGAGGATCAACTATTTTATCTTCCCATTCTACTGGATATGGTGGAATGAAATTATTGTATGCAGCCAAAACGCCGTTTTGTCCGCTTTTTCTCACACGAGCTCCGAAGGTTGCTCTCTCCACGGATACACATTCTTTTACATCGGCAACCTGGAGAGCATATGCAAGATCAGCAGGGACATCCAGTAAATATTTTGATGCCTCATCAATAGTATTGCATTGGTTTAGAGCCGTTACTAAAACAGAAACACTATTTTCACGATCTTCTATGTATTCAGGATCAGAAAGCGACCCATTATTAAGTTCAATAAATATTCCTTTGTCATTCATGCCGGTTTCAAGATAAACATTGCCTAGCGGATGTACATTTGCAAAACTGTTTCCGGAATCAGGATTGAAAACAGCTACTGACAGGTACTTCATATATTTGACCATGGGCTCTCTTTCTATGTCCCAATTCCTGCCGAATATAAGAGTGCCGTCCGGTGTGTACTTGTCCCAAACCGCTAAACCGCTGCATGCACTAGTAAGTTCTCCGCCCATAACCAAATATGAGAGATTAAATATTCCGGCATTCAGAATCAGCACCTCATCATCGCTAAGTCCTGATGTTTCGGCAACTCCTTTTAACAGTTCATTAAGATTTGAGCTGAGAGTTGAGGCTAAACCTTTTGCATTTTCAAGCTGAGCATTATAATCCATTCCACGTGCTACAACATCTGCGGATATATCATCATAAAAACGGCGTAATTCATCCTTGACAAGCCCTCCATACTGACGTCCCATCTCTCGCCATGTGCCGTTTAAGGCGAGTACCCAATAAAAATCATCACTGGTTTTATATGCTGTACCACCTTCAAACTTTTTTATTTGTGTTAGAGAACTTTCATTTCCATGGCCGCTGCAACCGACAATAAAAACTGTTAAATAGACTAATAAAACGATAATGACAAAGATGTTTACATGATAAGACTTTTTAGGATTCATTATTGCGACCTCTCTTTCTTTTGATTATTCAAAATGCATAGGAAAGTATAAAATATAAATTTTTAATACTATTCTAAAATTATGGATAATAGAGCAGCTAGCATTTTTGCGCATTCAGCTCTGGCAGCATTTTCTTTGGGTGCGAAGATATTGTTTTCTTTACCGGATATGATACTTACACTGCTTAATTTTGCTGCTGCATCTTTTGCATAAGTGCTGATATCGGCTTCATCTGCAAATACCCTTGGTTCATTTTGACTCTCCAACTTATAATTTTTAGCTTTTATGAATCTTTCAATAATCACTGCTATCTGTTCTCTTGTAATTTTATCATTTGGTGCAAATGTAGTTTTAGATGTGCCAAGTACATATCCATTTTTTGCTGCCCATGCTACATATGGTGCATACCATACAGTTTTGTCAAAATCACTGAATTGAGTTTCAGCATCTTCTGGTATAATATCTCCTGACAAAACAGCAAGCATTTTTACAAATTCAGCTCTGGTAACGTTATTATTGGGAACAAATCTGCCATCACCAATTCCATTAATAACTCCTCTTGCGGCAAGATAGGTAATATAATCCTTGGCCCAGCCGCTTACATCCATAAACTGTACGTAGTTATAGCCAATGGCATATCTCGATAGATGATTAGTCTTAAAAGTTACAAAACCATCTTTGTATTCTCCGTTTGTGATCATATTGTATTTTCCATTTTCATCAACATGATAAACAACAATCGCGTTTTTATCCTCACCATCTTTGAGAGTATATGGTATTCTTATTGTAATACCATTGCCGCCAAAGCCGGTTATAGTATTGCTGCCTGATTTAATTTCAATATCTACAATTGGCCTGCCATCAGCACTTTCAGTTTTGTTGATACTTAAAACAATATTGCTGTCAGCTCTGGCTGCAATTTGCTCCAGCACTTCTTTAGGAAGGTATATCTCACCTTTGTTTAGTGAAATATGAATATTAATATCATTATCGATCAAAGCTTTAAGAGCATCCTTATCAATGTTTAATTTATCGCCTTCAATTACTATTTTAAGAGATTTTGGCTGCATTTCTTTATCGAGTTTGTTTAGTGCTGCAATTATATCACTTTGCCTAAGAGTAAAATTCTCTTTAATATAAATCGCAGCCTGATTACCCTCAATTATGGTTTTTATCACATTAGGTGTGTTTGTTGAAGCATTGGTTGTGGAACTATTAGGTTCCTCATCTTTGGATTTTTCACGCTCAGTATCTGCAACAGTAACAAATACAGTTTTCGATGCTGCTGCCTTATCACTGCCGATATCATCAGCAGGATTTTTTATTGAGCCATCGGCATTAAATTTTAACATGCCTCCTGCCGGATTATAAATTTTGTTGTTTTTATCTATCAGATATATATTGCCTATTGCTTCAACAAGAATTTTTGCAGTTCCTGCTTTCTTGGCTGTAATTATACCATCTGAATTAATTTCTGCAATTTCAGGATTCAAGCTCTTATACTGCAAGTCATAGCTTTCTGCTGCAGAAATAGGGAGAATACTAGCTGCCATGCTTTGGGAGGTTCCCCTTTCCATGGACATTGGTTGATTAACACTGATTGAAACCGCCATACCTGTATCTTTATAAACTATTACAGGTTTTGAACTAATTATCGTTTCTTCATCATTAATAGTTTTTTTGACCTTAATATAAAACTCAATACTATCGTCATCTCC
The DNA here is from genome assembly GCF_058315355.1 of Lutispora sp. QWL-02. Classification (NCBI taxonomy): domain Bacteria; kingdom Bacillati; phylum Bacillota; class Clostridia; order Lutisporales; family Lutisporaceae; genus Lutispora; species Lutispora sp. QWL-02. The sequence continues at coordinate 1,550,426 of NZ_CM177762.1, read as the reverse complement.
AAAATCAGCGTCAGTTACTTTTACCATTTCATCAATTTTATATATATCTGAAGGTTTCACAGTATCAAATGAAAGCGTTTTTACAATGGCTGCCACTGCGTTATCATTAAATTTTTCAATTGAAAGCATAATATTTTCATCATCTTTATTTCCTAAGTTTAAGAGTGTTCCGGTAATTCTTATTTCGTCATTTGAGTAAAGATAGCCGCCTTGATTTTCTATAATAATATTCTCCTGAGGTGAGATTTCATATAGTTCCTCAGCAGCACTACTCTTCAGACCTTTCTCCCATGCTGTAATTTTTAGTTTTACCGGATTATCTGCGGAGAAATTATCCGGCATTGTGAAGCTTGTACTTGCAGTAACTTTACCACCTGATGACAGGTGCGAATCAAATACTATATCATCATAAATTTCAAATTTAAAGGTTACTTCTTTTGAGGGCATAAAGCCTGCATTAACAGCACTGACGGTAAGGGTTACGTTATCTCCGGCCTTGGGATATTCCGGATATATTTTTATATCAGATGGATAAATGTCCAGTGTAGATACAGGTTCAAACCGTCTTGCAACCAATGCGGATGTATCTGATTCTTTTTTATCCCATTCATCAGGGGTACTTGTATTATCCACAATTTCAAATCTGCGGTTTATAACAGTAACCGTACCATTTGAATCCACAGCGACTGTTTGCTCATTATTATACTCTCCGGGAGTTTCAGATAGCTGCTGCTTAGTGCCCCAGTTTCCCCTATAAACTGGTTCTCCGTATACACCTTCGTAAACTGTTTCGAATTTTGAATCATACATGGCTGCATATAATTGTCTTTCTTTAACAGCCACATTGTTAGTTATTGTTTGTCCTAGTTCATTCCATGCAACATAAAGGTTGCCGTCATCACCTATTGTTACAGTAAAGCTTTCTGCTGCCTCAGTATTTTTCTCATCCATTACTGTTAAAAAGCTTTCATATTCATCTTTTAATTTGGAATATGCCACACCGCCCATTGTTTCCTCCGAAAGGTTAAAATTCATAAGCGGATAAAGAGCTATATAAGATATATAGCCATTGTTATTCCAGAACAAATAGGAATCACCTTCATATTCTATTGTCTGCAGGTTTGAGTCCGGCGTTAAATCATCGGTAATCCTTATAGGTGATGTCAAGGTTCTGTTTTCAAAATCATAAACCATCATAAATAATTCTGAATCATCTCTTGTTTCAGGGTTTTGGTCGATATCAAGGATATAAATTATTTGTGCCTTGCCGTCTTGGCTTGCAGCGGCAAAATCAGTCACTTTCGGAGTATAAACATCTGCTAAATCAAAGTCCATAAACCTCTGTCCATAAAGCGAACCGGCTCCGTTCTTTTTCTCATATTCGAGATATGTTTTTTCATCTTCGTAATAGCTTGTCTGCCACTTACCATTGACATACATTCTGTAGGCAATTGTGCTGTAGGAATTATGCAAAAAATCTCCAATTTTTAATGCATTGCCATCAAATGCAACATCTTTGGTTTTATAATCTGTCTTATTATAAAGGAGCATGATATTTCCGGTTGTCTTGTCATAAGCCGCTTTTGGCGTCGCGTTCCCATAGGTTCCGTTATCAAAGGTCAATCGTTCTGTATTTCCTGCCTTATTGCCATCCAAATCAAAGAACTGTGCATAGATATCGGTACTGCTCAATAAATCAGCTATGGAAGGCTGTGTATCGCCAAAAGTTCTATTGGAGCCTGACCAGGTAACAAGAATTTTATCTCCTACAACTTTTGCATAGGGGTCGCAGTCAGCCATTCCATCGTCCTGGAGCTTAACAGGTTCACTCCATTCGCCGTCATAAATTGAATAATATAGGGCTGTACTGTCATAATCCGGTCTTTCCAGGTCGTCATTTATAAAGAATAATATTTTCTTATTGTTATTTAATGAAACTATCTTCGGTTGGGGATGTTTGTATATACCACTTTGCAGCGTTGTGACTTCAATACCTCGCAGACCTGCATTTGCACTGTCAGGTATATTATTCCAGTCCGACATATTATAAGCCCTGTCAAGCTCTGATATCCTTGATATTCCTTTCTTTTTGGCTATATTGTTTGCTGCTATCATGGCGTTCTTTTTGGTTATTTCCGGCAGCCAGTTGCTGTCTTTATAACCAGCAGTTCTGAATAATTGCAATGTGTACTTTGTAATATTGAACTTTATAGGTATTTTCCAAACATCAATATCCGCATTGAGGGCAAAGGTAAGGGTTCCGGCGCCGTTGTTCCACGGCTGATATACTATATCAATTATCATTTCTCCTTCTATTCCGCCAGATAATAATCCCCTGACACCAAGGCCTGCACCGATAGCAAATTTAGCATTAATATGGAAGAGCCCGTAAAATTCCATACCATCGTAATTGTCTGTTAAAGGGAACCAGCAAATAGTTGTCAAAATTCTTGTGTCATCACCGCCCTGTGCCATAAATAAACCTCTTACACTTGCACTTCCTTTTATCCTAAGATATACGGGGACACCGCAAATCGACGCGGTGATATCCTGCTGTGCTTTAGCTTCACAGCCCACATAAATCATCGCATAGTCAAAATAAAAATTGTTGATAGCGCCTTTCTTTTCCTTCGTCAACTGGATGTAGAATCCTATATCAAAGTCGATGGTAACGCCACCCTTGCCCGGGCCTGTTTTTGAAGAACCTTTGGAATTATTCCAGCTATCATTCAAAAGATTGCTGGAATACCTGCCATCGTTGAGATAATCAGCCAACAACTCTGTCTTTTGGGTAATATTTTTTTTGGCAAAATGATCTACGTTTTGGTCTATTATATTCTTTAAAGTTTTACCCACTCCTACTGCAACTGCATAGGTTTTGGCATTGTCACTTACCGGTTGGGGCTGCAGGCTGCGAGTTTTACCCAATTCAGTTTCAGGTTTTACCTGACCTATAGGATTTACTTCCGTACCATCACCAATGCCGGGTATATCCGGCAATATAACATCCCCGGCGGCAGGCGGTTCTTCTATGATGTATCCGGATTCTATCTCACCATGTCTTATATTTTTGTCATCGTACAATTCAACGGTTAACCTTCCGTTATTTTTGAAGCTTTCACGGAGGTTTGTACTCAAGGTCCACTCCCTGCCATCCGTTGAAGTGGCATCGAGGGTCTGCCATAAAGTTCCCAAAGCATCATAGCTTCTTAAGCGCACTTTGGTGATACTGCGGTTATCACTGGCATAAGCAATAAGGGATATCTTTGCAGTCCTGTCTTCAATTTTTAATTGTTCATTGCTTATACCGGTTATTTGCATACCCTCAACCTTGAAATTATCCATATAAGGGATTTCTAAGTACGTTGTTTTACTTCCTGTACGAATGGATTTTGTATAAATCTTGTTATCATATGCCAGCTTAATTGAATAGGGTGCACTATCTGTTCCATAAGGTGCATAAAGTTTGAAAATGCCATCTTTATCTGTGACAGTTGTTGTTTCGTATTTTTTGTTGCCTTTTATTATAGAAGTATTGCCGCTGTCCGCCACTGAAACCGATACCGAAACTCCGGGCAAACTATTGAAGGTTTTATCATTATACGGGTTAATAGGTAATGCTGTACTAACTTTGATTGTATTTTTAGATTGAACTACTCTGCCGCTAAATATAGGAGTACCGGGATTATTTACCTCGGTAAAATAATAATGCACTTTATCCAGCTCATCTGTTACCTCAAAGCTGAAGCTGCTGCCGATGTGTTTGCAGTATTTTATTGTTTCATCTTCAGTGGATATAGGTCCTTCGTCATCATCTTCTTCCTCTTCTTCGTCAATATCTTTAATCACCCAGCTTACTGTATAATCCTTATCAGGTTTGGCATAGAGGGTTACTATATCCCCAACGGATAACTTTTCAAGTGTAAAGGTACTGAAATTCTGCCTATATGCAGAGTAGTTTTCTGCAATTTTTGCTTCGTTCTGTGCAAGCTTGCTGCGGTACTCATCCAGAGCTTTTTGATATTCAGCGTCAGTTTGATAATCATCACGGTTTGGTGCTGTCACCGTGATTACATCTTTATAAAGAACACCTTTTTCTTTCAGCGGCATATTATCAGGATGATCGTGTAAAATCATACCTTTCAAATTATTTGTTTCCTTAGGCTCGCTTGTCCCTTCATCAGGCGCCCGCCATTCAATGGTTATGGTCTTACTGTTCAGATTAAAAACAGGCTCTATTTCCGTTCTCTTATTCAATACAATATTTGCATAGGGTCTTTCGTCTATATTTCCATTTGAATACTTTATTCCTTTAGCCGAATAATCCGCTTCGGGTATCAATTCTGCCTTGAGTTCATCACCGAAATAGCATCCCGATGTATCATATATTTGATTTTTATGTTTTCTTCCGTCAATTCGGAGCTCGCCTTTTTTATCATCATAATCCAGGATTTTTAAAGACCAGGCATTTATTCTTTTAAAAACAGGACGTATTGTCAATTTTTCTGACCATTTTGTAGTGCCTGCGACATAGATATTATCTGCAATGAATTCCGGTGTAATTGTTATTTTATCCGAAAATACAGTTGTTTTAAATTTATTGCCTATTTTGACTTGATATCCTATGTATTCAAGGCCTCGCTTTAACCCTTCCCGGCTCAATTTGGGGGTAAGGCTTATTGTTTCATCTCTATAGGGTTTTGAATCACTGGGTTCAACCGTACCGGGTTCAAATCTTATAGAATCTACGAGCTTGTTCCCGTTCCATACATTATAAGTAAAGTCAGTGCTTTCTGTTTCTTTTCCTTCTTTGTCGTAAGTAACCATCAAAGGTTCATCTATTACAACAGGAAACTGCTGTTTATGCAATTTAATGCTTCTTACTCCAAGACATCCGTAATGACTCCATTCCGTTTTATTTACAAAACGCATTTTTGTATTTTTTCTTGGATATTGATTGTCAGAACCTCCTATATAAGCTGTCTCGTCAAACTTACCTTTAGGATTGTAATACTCTTTATCATCTATATAGATGTATGATTTATTGGATTTTTTGTCATCATCGCCGGTATTCCGCCAATCCACAGTAATGCCGCTGATACCTAGTAAATCAACCCATTTATACATATAACCGGCTCGCCCCCAACCATCGTTAAGAGGCATTTCCATCCCACTGGGGGCAAAGAATGGAAAATTGCTTATATTCCACGTATGAAATGCATCGGAGCCGTAGGAACCCTCATAACCAAATGCGGTTCCCGGGTAGTATATATATTCTCTGCAATCATATATTGAAAGGGGATCAAAACTTTTATTGGCAGACATTAGTGTAAATCTTTTGTTTTCTTCCTCGGGCATTATGTTTACGGTTGTCCGGCTTATACCGTTTGTTGGTTTTTCATCCTCAGTAACCACTATTTCAAAGCTCAGCATTTCAGATACTTTATCAGCTAAAAGCGGTATCAGCACCTTTTTACTCGTTTCACCGGGTAAAAACATGGTATCGGTCATAACGGGAACATAATGCTCATCTGCCTTTGCGCTTCCCGATAATGTGGATATTTCTATTTTTGCATATGCATTAATATCTCCTCGGCGGGTAATAATGACCTCCGCTTTCTTTTCGGAAGGGTATGCGGAATAACATTCCTGTTCAAATCCAATGATTTGTCCTGCGCCTTCATCATTATCAATAATGTTGCAGGTTGCATTGAAAACATCTCCCAAAACAGCACCGCCGGTTGGATCAAAAAGTCCGATCATGAATTGCTTTGGTCCTTCAAATATGTTGTCATCTTTAATTCTCACCTTAAAAGCTTTATAGTTTTCGCCGTCTTCAAAAACCAAATGGCCGGCTGCCCCGGGCACAATAGTATTTAATGCATCACCGATTTTTATTTGCTCAGGATCTTCTATGTCAAAAATATTCATTTGCGAATTAACCGGCAGAGGAGCTGTACTTGTTTTTCCCATAGCCTCGTCACGCAGCTCATGAAGCGAGGATTTGTATGCAGGAGCTGCAGGTTCCATATAAACTGCTTCAGTTACCGAATAATCTTCTTTATTTGGCTCATTTGTTATAGCTATTATTGGCTGTTCTCTATATATTGCTTCTACAACTGATTCTTGATCGATTAAAGTCTTAATAAAATCCGGGTTCTCTGCAAGATATTTTGGCGAAGTAATAAAACCATTTTTGTTTTCTTCCAATGCTGATTCTAAAAGGGTGGGTGATTTTATTTCTTTTTTTAGAGTTTCGTATCCATACCACGCAGGCATAAGAATAGAAAAGTCATCACCGTACTTGGCTGTGATTTCAATAACCTTAAAATCAACCTCTACCTTGCCGGAAGTGCCGCCGCGCCTTACAACGATTACATCAAAATCATCGGCACCCTCCGTTGTATCAAATTCCACTGTTGAAAATTCTATTACTCCATTAGGATATTGTGCTGCATATTCTTCAGAAACCCGAAAAGCATCGCTTGAAATGCTTGTAATTTCACTGGCGTATACGAATGGAGCGGAAGAAAAAATTAGAGAAAACACCAAAATAATTGCAATTAATCTTCTAAACACATAAACACCCCCTAAAACATTTACAATTTTAATTTTTTATTCGCTTGACATACCCATGAAGCGAACACTCAAATATATGGGTTATTGCCAGGCTTGCCCCGTCGGGCATAGAAGTCCATATGCTGCAATGAAGACAGTTTTTCTTATAAGCATCACCTGTCAAAGAACTGCTTTTAGCGCAACATTTACATAGGCAAGGGAAAGCCTTCTCCGCTACTCCGCAGCTATCTTCGGGTTTCTTAATAATTTTATCGCCGGCCAATTGCTCTTCACCTCCAACAAAAGCCCAAGCAGTATTGTCGAGTTTACTATCGACATTATAAAACATCAATAACTAACAAAATAACTAACAAAAATACATTTTGGGATTATTCTTGACATTTTTATTCAATATTAGTTATGATTTGATATAATGTTGCTATCAGCATTATTATTAGGGGGTGTGAGGTACGGTCAATATATCAAGCGTAAGACTGGCAGCTCCCAAAGCATCTGCAGGAGAAATTTATCGTAAAATGCTTGTGGATGCTGTTATTTCCAGTTCAAAAAAATTTATTTATATAAATGCCGGAGCAGGTTATGGCAAAACAACGCTGCTTTCGCAGGCTGCCAATTTTGTGAACCATACCGTTTGGGTTACACTTGATGGCGAAAGCGATGTTTTTACCTTCCTGAATATTTTAAGCGAAGCACTCCGGCATACTTTTCCCGATTATGACTTTTCTATTTCTGAATACCTGCCCTTTGAGGAAAAAAGCAACTTTATAACGATCATCGCCAATGCATTTATCAACAGCATTGAAAAACTGGCTAAGGACTTTATGATTATCTTGGAAGATCTCCATACTATAGAAGAAAAGCAGATTAGAAAGCTTATCGCCTGTATCATTAAGTACAAGCCTGAGAATATCCGAGCCTGTCTTAGCAGTCGTGAAGCACCATGGCAGGAGCTTATATTTATGCAAGTAAGAGGCGATATTTTAGAGCTTACTCAAAAAGAGCTTGCCTTCACAAGAGACGAAGTTATTCAGGTTTTAGGTTTTGATGATGCGAATATTTATTGCATTACAGAAGGTTGGCCTTTAGCCATCGGTTCCTTTAAAGTACTTTTGGAAAACGGTGTAAGCCTTGCTGATCTCCCATCCCGGGGAAATAGGGCATTGTATTCCTACCTTTTTTTTGAATGCATCAGTCGCTTGTCTCAAGAAATAGTGGATTTTCTTAAAGCTTCTGCCTGTTTTGAGGAGTTGGATCCACAACTTTTGGATTCGGTTTTGAACATAAAAAATTCTAAGCTGCTCTTAGAAAGCCTTGTATTAAGGAATATATTTATAATTAAAACAGACAGCGTAAACTATCGTTATCACGCACTTTTCAGAGAGTATTTGTCAGAATGCACAGAAGCCTCCCAAGCTCTTTTATTGCAAAGCAAGGCCGCCGATTATTACTACGGCAAAAAGCAGTATTCCAAAGCTGCAGAATATGCAATGCGGTTAGAAAATAAAGAAATGATGGAACAAATCATTTTAATCAGCTATAAAGACTATATCAAAAACGGCCGTTTTAATGAACTTCGAATATGGTTCAGCGCACTTGAAGATATGGGTGCTGACATGAACCGTAAGCTTTTGGTTGCAAAGGGAGCCTTTTTATCCAGTATTGGGAATTTCACAGCTGCCGAAACATTCCTGGATATGGCAATACCATTATTAAAGGAAGATGAGGAAGAGCTTTATATTGAAGCAATGGTACATAAAGCCAGGGTTCTTAGAAACTTCATCTCCTTTGAAGAGTCAAACAAGCTGTTGGATGATCTCATAGCAAGACTTAAAAACCCTGCTTCCGAAATATCCTATACTGTTGTTATTGAAAAGATCTATAATTTATGCTGGAACTCACAAGTAAACGAAGCCTATGCCCTCTCTTACCATATGATAGATACTTGTGCCAAAGCCGGAAATGTTAAAGTCAAGGCCTGGTTCGAGAGATACTTAAGTGTAATACATTTCCTAGCAGGCAGGATGAGGGAGGCTGTTTACTATTATGAAAAATCTCTGGAGCTTACTGAAGATGAACTGCAGCACTTGGACATGCACAGTATTGAAATCTATATAGCCAAGGCTTATCAAATGATGGGGAAACGAGATAAAGCTGTCTCCATGATAACAGCTGAGCTTCAAAGGCTTAGGAGCACCGGAAGGTATGAAGAATTGTGGTTAGGCTACCTGTTTGCAGCAGAAATACACTACCAAAATACTTCCATTGATAGAATAAATGGGGGCAGTCAGACCTTTGAGTCCACTATGAAATACTTTACCCTTGCAGATGAGTATGCACCCCTTTATCGCAAAACCGAATTTCAACTGCAATGGGCAAAAATGCAGCGCAATATATATAGCCTCATGTTTACAAGCGATCCAAAAGAAGAAATTATTAATGAAATTTATGCAAACCTGAATCATGTTGGTGATTATTTTAAAACCATCGCTTTAGCCAGGCTTTTTAGCTATTTTGGAACTGTATCCGATTTTACCAGCGCTGTTAAATGTGCAAAGCTATCCATAGAAATCGGAGAGAGGGCCAATATGATGATGATTCCAACCATGGCCTATGGGATAATGGCCAGGGCTGTCATCGAAATAAAGGACCATGAGAAGTCCGTTAGCTCGACTAAACGTTTCTTGCAGCTTTGTTATGAAAACGGCATATATGAGTATTTCAGAATGCGAAAGGCCTATGACACTGTTCTTCAATTTGCCTATGATAATCATATAGAGCCTGATATTACAAGACAAATGATGGAATTTGCAGGCTGCAAACCAAAGAAAGCATATGTTCAAACTTTAGGTGGTTTTTCCGTTCTCTCATATGAAGACCGGCAGTTATCTTTAAAAATGCGAACAAAGAAAGAAAGGGAGCTTTTAGCCTTTCTTCTTAATGCAGGCAATGAGGGTGTTACAAAAGACCAGATAGGTAATGCCATATGGTCGGAGTCTGAATCTGAAGATGTGAAAAAGCTCATCGGCGTCAATCTCAGCCACTTAAAAAAAGACCTTGAAAGCTTTGGAGTTATAAATCCTATCATAAACCAAAATAATCGCTACAGCATTTGCAGGGATGAAATTGTTCTGGATATTGATCTTTTCGAAAAATATGCTGAGGAATTCAAGGGGCAAAACATCAGTGAAGCCGCACAAAATATATTATCTCTTTATAAGGGAGAGTATCTCACTGATTTTGAGTCTTTCTGGGCTGTCAGTAAAAGAATAAGATTTCACAGTATTTATGAAAATGCGTTGAATTTTTACAAAAAATAAAAAACCATCCCGGGACTGGAGGATGGATGACGGGAGTTTTGCCCCGGGACGGTTTATTGTTATTTTTACTTTATGCAGTCTGCGCCTCTCTTCAAGGCTTCCTTGTTCAGGGGTACTACAGAGGCTTTTTTGCCCGAGAATACCTCTGAAATATATTCCATTATCGTGTCTTCCTTGGCTGCATTAGCAACCTTAAGATAAGCGCCCAGCATCACCATGTTGGCGATCTTGCCGGAGCCCATATCATTGGCTATTTCATTTGCAGGCACATAGTATACGTTGATATCGGTTCTGGTGGCTTTCTTGTCTATCAGCGAGCTGTTGATGAACAGATTGCCTCCGGGTATTACATCCTTTTCAAATTTGTCCAAAGAGGGCCTGTTCATTACTATGGCTGCTGTGGCCTCCGTAACAGTAGGTGCCCCCACTGGCTCTTCCGAGATTATTACGCTGCAGTTGGCCGTACCTCCGCGCATTTCAGGTCCATAGGACGGCAGCCATGACACATTCTTGCCTTCCTTCAAGCCTGCCTCTGCCAGTATTTTGCCCATGGACATAACGCCTTGTCCTCCAAAGCCTGCCATTATGATCTGATGTGTCATTTATTTCACCTCCTCAGGAGTTCTGAAGTTTTGTACAGGATAATAAGGGACCATATTTTCCTTAAGCCATTTCAGTGCTTCGACAGGCGTCTTCCCCCAGTTGGTGGGGCATGTGGAAAGCACTTCTACGATGGTAAATCCCAGACCCTTCATCTGTATTTCAAAGGCCTTCTTTATGGCCTTTTTGGCTTTCAGTATATTGGGCACATCATGTACCGACACTCTCTCAACAAACACAGCCTTGGGTATGGTTGCCAGCATCTCGCTGATCCTTAAAGGCATGCCGCAATGGTTTTCATCCCTGCCCAAGGGAGCTGTTGTAGCCTTCTGGCCTACCAGAGTAGTTGGCGCCATTTGGCCGCCTGTCATGCCGTATATGGCGTTGTTGACAAATATTGTAGTGACCTTTTCGCCTCTCATGGCTGCATGTACTATTTCCGCAGCACCTATGGAAGCCAGATCGCCGTCACCTTGATAGGTGAATACTGCCGAGTCAGGATGTACTCTCTTTATTCCTGTTGCGCAAGCCGGTGCTCTGCCGTGAGCGGCTTCTTGCATATCGCAGGAGAAATAATCATAGGCGAATACAGCGCAGCCTACAGGAGCTACGCCTACCGCTTTGTCCAAAAGGCCCAATTCTTCCAGAGACTCTGCTACAAGCCTGTGGATTATTCCATGGGTGCAGCCCGGACAATAATGAGTAGGTTTTTCTGTTAAACCCTTGGTTTTTTCAAATACAACTGCCATTATTTTGCACCCCCTAATATCTTCTTGGCTTCTTCCACTATTGCTTTCGGAGTGGGAATCATGCCTCCGGTCCTGCCATAGAAGTAAACCGGCTTCTTTCCCTTTACCGACAATTCAACATCCTCTACCATCTGGCCCATGCTCATCTCTACGCTCATAAATGCTTTAACGCTTGGCATGTCGGCAGCTTTGAGGAAGTTAGCCTTCGGGAAAGGCCATAGAGTTATAGGTCTTATAAGGCCTGCTTTTATGCCTTCCTTTTCAAGGGCCTTTATAGCATTCTTGACTATCCTTGATACTGTGCCATAAGCTGCAAATACTATTTCTGCGCCTTCAAGATTGTATTCTTCCACTTTTATTTCATTCTTTTCTATCTCGGCATATTTCTTGAAAAGTCTTTGGTTATGGGTTTCACATACTGCCGGATCTATGAAAAGAGAATTTATTATATTGTGATTTTCTCTTCCTCTCAAGCCTGTTGTAGCCCATGTCTTTTCCGGAAGCTGTCTTTTGGGGACCCCCACGAATTCAACAGGCTCCATCATCTGGCCTATCATTCCGTCTCCCAGTATCATTACAGGGTTTCTGTATGCATCCGCTATGTCAAAGGCTTCCTGGACCAGGTTTACTGCCTCTTGTATAGAGTCCGGAGCCAGCACCACCAGATGATAGTCGCCGTGTCCGCCGCCCTTGGTAGCCTGGAAATAGTCTGATTGGGCAGGCTGGATTCCGCCAAGGCCCGGGCCTCCTCTGACTATGTTCACTACTACGCATGGAAGCTCTGCTCCTGCAATATAGCTGATGCCTTCCTGCTTCAAGCTTATTCCCGGGCTGGATGAGGATGTCATGACCCTGGCCCCTGCCCCTGCTGCTCCATATACCATGTTTATGGCTGCCACCTCGGATTCGGCCTGCAAAAAGCATCCGCCTTCCTGGGGAAGTCTCAAGGACATGTACTCCGGTATTTCGTTTTGCGGTGTAATGGGATAGCCGAAGAAGAATCTGCAGCCGGCCTTGATAGCGGCTTCAGCTATTGCTTCGTTTCCCTTCCATAGTTCTCTTGCCATAAATATCCCTCCTCACAAATTACAGTTTTTCAACTTTGATAACAACATCAGGGCACATTCTTGCGCATGAGCCGCAAGCTATGCATTTATCCATCTCTTTTACTGTTGCCGGATGGTATCCTTTGATATTGATCTTGTCTTTGTCCATCACCACTATCTTTACCGGACAAACTGTTGTGCAAAGTTCGCAGCCCTTGCATCTGTTTTCGTCAAACGTAACCTTTCCTGCCATTTTTAAACCTCCTTTATTCCATTTCCCAGGGTTTTTTCATAAAAATATCTATAGGAAATATTTCTCCACAGATGTCATCAGGTAGATCACCTATGAACTTTTTATGGACCACAGTATATTTTATCGGCAGGCCCAGCTCTTGCGACACTTGCAGGCAGAGCGCCTGGCCCTTCATTATATCGCCTATTTCAGTGTCTCCGCAGAGGTGAGTATTGTTCACCAGTGCCGTCACCTTCTGCCTGGAGCCTTGCTCTATGGATCTCAAGTATCTTATGGCGCTTTGCTTGTCAGCAGTCAATGGCCTGTTGGCATTGAGCACAAAGAACATATCGCATTCGTCTTTATCCAGACGGTCATGATAACGTCCTAGTGCTGTTGCTCCTGCTTTATCGCCTCCCATGTCTATAACTGCTTCGTAGCTTTTATCCTCCATCACCGTATATATTTCCGGCGACAGGGCAGGCAGGTCTCCTGCCAGCCCTTTTATTGAGGAGGATATCACCCTTATGCCTTTTTCTTCAAACAAGGGCTCTATTTGTCTGGATCTGAAATATGGATTCACTATGTCCAAATCCACTATGGCTGTCTTTTTGCCTGATTTTGCCAGGTTCAATGTATAATTGACCGCAAATTCAGTTTTGCCGCTACCGTAATGCCCTGTTATTATTCTTATCCTTCTATCTTCTATCATATAATCATCCTTATCACTGAACTAACCCATTTTTAGCAGAATGCGACAGGGAACGGAAACCACCGAAAGGCACTGAATTTTTCACGAAAAACACGGGAGGATTTTTCTGTGGAAATCCGTGTTCTCCGTCTCCTATGCTTTATACTCCCTGGCTTCTTCTTCTTTCCGGAGAATTCGGAGGCCGCCCTGGGCCAAAGCTATCATCTCATCTTCTCCGGGATATACCAATACCTTCGATATGAACTCCACCTTTTCCTTTATCCAACCGGTAAGAAGCTTATCGTACGCAAGACCTCCCGTTAGGCATATCGCATCGACCTTGCCTTCCAGAACTGCGGCACAGCTGCCTATTTCTTTGGCTACCTGATAGGCCATGGCGTAATATATAAGCTCTGCATGCTTGTCTCCCGCTTCTATTCTCTTTACTACCTCCCGGCCGTCATTGGTGCCGAGATGAGCCACCAAGCCGCCCTTGCCTACAATCTTCTTTTTCATTTCATCCAATGTATATTTGCCTGAGAAGCATAGCTTTACAAGGCTTCCCACAGGAAGGGTCCCCGCCCTCTCCGGCGACATGGGTCCCTCTCCGTCCAGAGCATTATTGACTTCAGCTATTCTTCCTTTTTTATGGGCGCCTACGGAAATCCCGCCCCCCATATGAGCCACTATGAGATTGACTTCGTCATATGCCTTGCCCAGATCCTTAGCGGCTCTTCTGGCCACTGCCTTCTGGTTTAAGGCATGGACTATGCTGACTCTGGGTATTTCGGGCATGCCGGATATCCTCGCCACATCCTCCAGCTCATCCACCACTACCGGATCTACTATATAAGCCGGGATATGAAGTGAAGATGCTATCTCATGGGCGATGATCCCTCCCAGATTGGAAGCGTGCTGCCCCATGACCCCCACCTTCAAGTCCTTGAGCATGGCTTCATTTACAACATAGGTGCCGCCCTCCATGGGCTTTAGAAGTCCGCCTCTGCCTACAACCGCACTCAGCTTGGTGATATTGATGCCTTTTGCATTCAGGGTGTCCAGTATCACATTTTTTCTGAATTCATACTGGTCATAGATTGCGGCATAGGGGGCCAGTTCATCATTAGAATGTCTCAGCGTTTCTTCGAAAACCGGCTTTTCATTATCATATATAGCTATTTTGGTAGAGGTTGAACCTGGGTTTATTATCAAAAGCCTGTATATTTCCTGCATACAAAATTCCTCCCTATAATTCTTTTTTGGGAACGGAGAACACGGAAAGACTAGGACATCAAAACGCCGATAGCTATGGAGTTCAGCTTGGCTATATCGCTGTCGGCTCTAGAGGTCAGAACTATAGGAACCTTTGCTCCCACAATTATGCCTGCATTCTGAGCCCTTGCGAAAAATACCATGGATTTGTACAGCATATTCCCTGCTTCTATCTGGGGAACCATCAGTATGTCCGCATGGCCTGCCACGGGATGGTCTATGCCCTTATGCTTTGCAGCCTCTATGGATACTGCATTATCCAATGCAAAAGGTCCTGCGATCTGGCAGCCTCGAATCTCTCCCTTTCTATTCATCTCTGTCAGCGCATCCGCATCCAGGGTTGCCTGCATCTTGGGATTAACCTTCTCCACTGCAGCCAGAACAGCTACCTTAGGCTCTTCATTGCCCATGGCATGGGCTACCTTGACCGCATTTTCTATTATCTGCTTTTTCTGCTCCAGGTTTGGAGCTATGTTCATGGCTGCATCGGTTACTATGAAAAGCCTGTCAAAGCCGTTTACCTCAAATACAGCTACGTGAGACAGCACATTGCCTGTTCTCAGACCTGCTTCTTCTGCCAGCACAGCCTTGAGTATTATAGCGGTATCGACCAGTCCCTTCATCACGATATGAGCCTTGCCTTCGGCTATCAGGCTTACAGCCTTCCTGCAGGCTTCCGTTTTATCCTTTTCATCTATTATTTCGAACTTTGCAAGCTCAACTCCGCAATTTCCTGCTGCCTTCAGGATCTCTTCCTTATCTCCTACCAGTATCGCTTCAGCAATGCCCAGATCCTTGGCCGTATTCACCGCAGTGAGCACCTCCGCATCTTGCGCTACTGCAACGGCAAGGGTTTTGGGCCCCTTCTTCTTAGCGGATTTTACGATTTCATCAAAGGCTTTTATCATAAGTTTTATTTCACCTCTTCTTCATAGATTTTTGGTTTTTCTTCTCCCGAGAGCGTCCTCGCTGCGCCTTCAGCCAGGGCCAGCATTTCATCCTCTCCGGGGTATACCATAAAGGGTGCAATGAATTTGACCCTTCTTTCTATTCTTTCGCACAGAAGTTTTGAATAGGCGAGACCTCCTGTTATCACCACGGCTTGGACATCACCGCTTAACACAGCTGCCATGGCTCCTATCTCTTTTGCTATTTGATATGTCATGGCATCATGCATCAGATCCGCTGTTTTGTCGCCATTGGCAATCATTTTTTCAACTTCTCTGCCGTCATTAGTGCCCAAATAAGCTATCAATCCGCCTTTTCCGGATATCTTTTTCTTCAATTCATCCAGCGTATACTTTCCCGAATAGCACATCCTTATGAGATCCCCCACAGGAAGGGTCCCCGTCCTGTCCGGCGACAACGGGCCTCCCTCGCTTGCATTGTTTACATCTATTATCCTGCCCTTCTTCATGGGTGCAACGGATATGCCTCCTCCCAGATGAGCTATGATCATATTTATTTCATCTATAGCTTTTCCCATGTCCTTGGCGGCCCTTCTTGCCACAGCCTTGATATTCAAAGCATGCACCAAAGACTTTCTCGGCAGCTCGGGCATGCCTGATATCCTTGCCACCGCTTCAAACTCATCTACTGCAACAGGGTCTACAATATAAGAGGGTATGCCCTGTGAGTCACCTATGCTTTTTGCAATGATGCCGCCGAGGTTGGAAGCGTGTTCGCCTTGAACACCTATCTTCAGATCCTCTATCATAGCATCTGTGACTATATATGTACCACCGGGTATGGATCTCAGAAGCCCTCCCCTGGCGACAACCGCAGCCAGGCTTTGGAGTTCAGCCCCCTCTTCTTTCAGCCAGTCCAGTATTATGTCTTTTCTGTAATCATATTGATCCGTAACTTTTGCGAATTTCTCCAGCTCTTTGTTTGGATGGGAAAGATTCTTCTGCTTTACCGGAAGGCCGTCTTTGAACAGCCCAACCTTAGTAGAAGTAGAGCCGGGATTAATGACCAGAATGTATTCCCTATTCAAGCTTGAACACCCCTTGCATATAGATTTGATAATATTCTCTCTTTATAATACATGCAATATGTATGCCAGTTTTTCATAGATAGAAAAAAACCGACATTCCAGTGTCAGTTTTTTCACAATCTTCCAGCATGCAAATTATTGCATGCAATTCTTTGCAATGCATTTTTGTGTGCAATTTCTTGCATATCACTCTATCATATATTTCTCCAGCTTATAGTAGAGATTCCTAAGGGAAATCTGCAGCAGCTTAGCTGCCTGAGTCTTGTTGTTGCCGCAAAGCCTCAGGACATGGATGATATATTCCTTCTCGATTTTTTCAGTCAATTGCTCCAAGGTCATGGCAGCTCCTTCAGAAAAATCAACCTCAGCAGGCACATTTATTTTTTCGTCGCCGAGCTCAAATTTAGGCAAATGCCTTTTTTGTATGGTTTTCTCCGTCATCTTCATATTGATTATGGCTCTGCCGATGATATTTTCCAACTCTCTCACATTGCCAGGCCATTGATATTCCGTGAGTTTTTGCAGCGCATCCTCATTTATGCCCTCTATATTTCTGCCGTATTCCTGATTGAATTTTTTTATAAAAAATCTTGCAAGACATCCTATATCTCCCTTTCTCTCCTTCAGGGGAGGTATCCTTATGGGGAACATATTGATCCTGTAATACAAGTCCTTTCTGAACTTGCCCTGCTTTACAGCATTTTCGATATCAATATTCGATGCGGCTATGACCCTGACATCAATACCTATGGGCTTTATGCCGCCTACCTTCATTATCTCCTTTTCCTGAAGGACCCGCAGCAGCTTTGCCTGGGTTTCCACATTTATCTCGCCTATTTCATCAAGAAAAATCGTGCCCCCGTTGGCTTCTTCAAAGAGTCCCTTCTTGCCGCCCTTTTTGGCTCCGGTAAAGGCCCCCTCCTCATAGCCGAAAAGTTCGGATTCCAGGAGGCTCTGGGGTATGGCCGCACAATTCACGCGGACAAATTGCCTGTATTTTCTCTCGCTGGAGTTGTGAATCGCATGGGCGAATATTTCCTTGCCCGTACCGCTCTCACCCACTAAGAGTACAGTCGCAGGCGTGTTTGCAGCTTTTTTGGCCTTCTCCACGGCATTTTGCAGCTCGGCATCATTGCCTTCTATATCATCAAAGGTATACTTGGCCTCCAGCTTCCTTATTATCTGCTTGGCTTGTCTCAGTTCTTCGGACAGCTTGTTCATCTCCGTAATATCATGAAGCACTCCTACGCTGCCGATAAGCTCTCCGTCCACGATTATCGGAGCCGCATTTACCAGCACTTCCTTCCTATTGGGGCCTACTCTGAGCAAGGCTCCCTTTACAGGCTTTTTCGTTGCCAGGACCTGCATGTGAACGCTTTCTCCTTCTGCAATATCCACTGTGGCCAGCTTGCCCAGCACATCCCCTTCAGACAGGCCGGTAATCTTTGTATAGGCAGGATTGATCATGATGCCTATGCCATCTTTGTCCACTACGGATATGGCATCTTGAGTGGCATTAAAGACCGCACCCAGCATGCTTTGGACCTCTTTGAGATTTTCAACGGTAATCACTGCATCCCGCATTTTATCACCTCATCCTTCCCGGGGGCCTGAAGCGTTTGATCACTGCCTCCGCAGCCTTTATGCCATCCACGGCCGAGCTCATTATGCCTCCGGCATAGCCGGCCCCTTCTCCTGCCGGATAGAAATTTTTCAGATTTTCACTCTCCATGCCGGGTTTCCTCACAAGGCGCACAGGTGAAGATGTTCTGGTCTCTATGGCTGTCAATACGCCCTCCGGGTTGGCAAAGCCCTTCAGCCTTTTATCAAATCCGGTGATGGCATCCTTTAATGCCGCAGCCACAAAATCCGGCAGGCAGTTCTTCAATTCTGCCATTTCCACTCCCGGTCTGTAGGTAGGCTTAACCGCACCAAAAGCCTTTGAAGATCTGTCCTGCAAAAAATCTCCTACCAGCTGAACAGGTGCTATGTATCCTCCTCCGCCCAGGTTGTACGCTTTTCCCTCCCAGCGTCTTTGAAAGCTTATTCCCGCCAGGGGATGGCAATCCCCGAAATCCTCCGGGTGAACGCTGACAACAATTGCACTGTTGGCATTATGCCCGGCTCTGTTATGATAGCTCATTCCGTTTGTAACAAGCCTTCCTTTTTCTGAAGCTGCAGGCACCACATAGCCGCCGGGGCACATGCAGAAGGTATATGCAGATCTGCCTGTGTGCTCGCTCCTGTGGGTCAGCATATAGTCCGCAGCGCCCAGTCTGGGATGGCCTGCAAGACTGCCGTATTGGGCTATGTCTATCATTTCCTGCAAATGCTCAATCCTGACTCCTATGGCGATAGGCTTGGATTCCATTGAAAGGCCTTTGCCGAACAGCATTTCATAGGTATCCCTGGCGCTGTGGCCGATGGCTCCTATTATTGCATTGGAGGCGATGCTCCCCGCACCGGCCCCATGGACACCTAAGGCCTCATCATCCTTTATCAGTATTTCATCCACAAGATGGTTGAATCTGAATTCTCCTCCCAATGACTCTATGTGCTTTCTCATATTCTTTATGACAGCTTTCAATATATCTGTGCCTATATGAGGCTTGTATTCATAAAGTATTTCTTTTGGCGCTCCAAAATCTACAAATTTTCCGAGCACCAGCTTTATTCTGGCATCCTTGATCCTGGTGGTGAGCTTTCCGTCAGAAAATGTACCGGCCCCGCCTTCTCCGAATTGAATATTTGAGCCCTCGCAAAATATTCCATGAGACATGAGGGCTTGGATATCCTTTGTACGGCTGTCCACATCCGCTCCCCTTTCCAGGATCAGGGGCATAAAGCCGCTCTCTGCCAGGATGAGGGCCGCAAAGAGGCCTGAAGGACCGGCGCCTATTATCACCGGCCTCCCCTCCAGCTTTTCTTCGCCAAAATCAGGCAGGGAATACCGGAATTCTTCATATTCCAGTATGTCCTTGTGATTTATCAATCTTTTGCAGCTTTTGCTGTCGGCAAGCTCAACAGCGGCATTGTATACAAAATATATATCCTTTTTCCTCGCATCTATGGATTTCTTCAATATCCTGTATCCTTCAATGCCCCGGGCATCTATCCTCAGTCTCTTGCTGACGGCTTTTATAAGCTCTTCTTCGTTTTCCTCTATATGGAGCTTCAAATCCTTTATTTCAAGAAGCATTAATATTATCTACTCCCTTTTCTTCAGCGTTACGCTTATCATGCTGGGGTTCAATCCCATCATTTCCACTTCGGATGGTTTGTCATAGAACACATGCATTTCATGAGTGCCCTCTCCCAGGCCCGATGCATCGATATAGAAAGCATTGTTTACATCCCAGGCATTCACTATGCTTTCGGGGCCCCTCACAAATGCCTGTATAGAGGCCTGAGGAAGTTCAGCCACAAGATCATCCGGCAGGTTCCTGACAGCAATATTATTGACCTCAATAGGAGTTTCTACTATCTTCTCAATGTTCACATTGAGCCTTACCACCTCTGATTTGTTTGCCAGTTCCACACCCGGCGGCAGCACCAATGACACTTCCTTATCTATAAAAGCCTTTACATCTGTGAGATCTATCCTCTGGGTCTTGATTGTGTCAAGGGCATCCAACAGTTCTTTTTTGCCCGCGATGTGTATTTCTTTAGGGCTGATGGAAATACCCGTCACTATATATCCGGTTGCAGGCTTAACCGCAATGTCCGGGTCCAGGAGCACAATCTTTGTATATTCTATGGGAATATCTATATCCACCGACCTTGGATTTACCTCCACATCTTCGACTGCCTTCCCGTCGGCATCAAGTATCTTTACTGCTATATTCTTCTTTATCTCGGCAGATGAGCTGCTTATATCCATCTCAACCAGAGCAGTTTTTACAAGGTTGACCAATGATTCGGCGCCTTTGATGGTGACCTCCGGCGGGGTCGCCACAGGGGTCATTGCGGCCATACCCTGCAGCGGATTGCCCGTAATCTTTATTTCTACTGGCATTGTAACTGCAATTACATTATCCAGCTTGACCCTGATTGAGACGGCGGACATGGACGTAATATCCACCCCGGCAGGGACTCCGCTTATCTGTATAGGTATCTGGAATTCGCCTTTGACTTTTTGGTCACGCAGGTCTGCCGATGCACTGATAGTAGAATTGCTGATCCTGTCCAGGGTATTCTTGTTTCCCTTCAGCTTCAAGGATACTTTATACCCGTTGTTATCTATGATGGTAATGTTATTGGCAGCTAGGCTTTCAACATTCATAAGCTTTACAGGCAGAGATATGTCTTTGTAAACTACCGGGTTCTGCTCCGTTATTACATAAAGCCACAGCATAGTAGCCAAAAGCACCGACAGTATTCTGGCTGTGATTTTTTTGTCTAAAAGGTTATTCATTTTTTGCACCCCATTTCGACCAGACGGGCTGTTTCTTGGTTTCAATTTTTATATAGTTATTTTTCAAAATTTCTTTAAGGGATTTGGTATCTAAATATCTGGAAAGCTTGCCTTCTCTGGCAAAGGATATGACTCCGGTTTCCTCGGATACTATTACTACCAAACTGTCAGATATCTCGGTGAGCCCCAGGGCAGCCCTGTGCCTGGTGCCCAGCTGCTTGCTGAGGTTTTGGCTCTCTGTGAGAGGCAGGAAACATCCTGCGGCGGCTATCCTGTTCTTCCTTATTATAACCGCACCATCATGAAGAGGTGTATTGGGTTCAAATATATTTATCAAAAGCCCGGCAGAAATCACCCCATCGATTCTCACGCCTGTCTCGATATATTCATTGAGTCCTGTGTCCTGCTCCATGGCAATTATGGCCCCGGTCCTATTTTTGGAAAGATCGCTGACCGCTACGATGATCTCTTCCAGCATGGTCTCCAATTCCTTTTCCTGAAGCTCATTCTTTGCAAAGAATTTGCCTCTTCCTATGTGTTCCAGTGCTCTCCTAAGCTCCGGCTGGAATATTATCAGTATAGCTATAGCTCCTACAGTCATGGCATTTTTAAGCAACCAGTACATGGTATGCAGCTGCATGACATCGCTCAATTTTGTAATAACGAGTAAAATTATAATTCCTTTTATCAGCTGTTCCGCTCTTGTTTCCTTTATAAGCTGCATAAGCTTATATATTATGAAAGCTACAATCCCTATATCCAGATAGGTACTCCAAAGCTTCAGATAAGGCAAAAGCTCTTTAAATTCATTCATGCCATCACTCTCCCGCCGTGCAATATTTTTCATATTAATTATACACCAAATTCAATGGTAATTTACATAGTTAATTATAAAAATATAATTTTTTTCCTATTTCTCTGGGTTTATTCCTTTATCAATGGTTTTATATAGCAAGGCTTTTTATTTGATTCGCTATATTCTCAGCTTCCCTCAGCATTTGACTCTTATACACCTATGTTTATTCATAGTCTATGTAATATATCTTTGCATCTTTATGACTGATATACACAATAACTTCATTATTGTTCTTATCTTTGCCTTTGATTACATAGAACATAGGATTCATAAACTCGCCATTTTTGTTGAAAGGAAATGTTTTCGTACTTATTTCCTTGAATTCCGTATTATCAACAGTAACAATAGGGGTATACTTTTTTGCTACTTTAATCGCATAGCTTGGACCCGGAAACCCAATTAAAATAGTTGCACTCATCATAGATAAGTATAATATGAGAAATAAGAGAGCAAATGGCCATATGGTTGAGCAAAGCCGTTTGATAATATTTTTCATAAATTATCATTCCTTTTTATTTCACTTCGCCCCAAGTTTTTTTGTCCATCAAATTCAAAGCAAAAATTACCGAAATTGATTGCATAAAGCGATATAAATAGGCATTACCTATTTTAAAAAAACCTGGCAGTATAATTAACAAAATAAAAATCAGTAAAGAAATTGGTTTCCCAAGCTTTCTAAATGAAGTTTTCTTCAAAAATTTATCATATATATAGAAAAATATAAGTAATAGGAAAGCACCCCAAATACTACTTAGATTGAAAGCATTCATCTTATTCACATCATAATAAGTTCAGAATCTAAATTACGCCTTCCCATATAGCATCAATTCATCCCTGCTATTTAATAATTACTTTCTACCTTCATTTTACAGTTTAAATCTTATTAATCAATAGCTTCGGTATGAACTTCATTATTTTAGGTATGAATTGCAACAAAAGCATGATTTATATGGAGAGGCGGTCTAGTGTATAGCTTGACCTTTTATTCACGGTCCTTTGACAGTTGTCCTTCACAAGAAATGAGTGCATGAAAAAAGCCGTAGAACCTATTGCAGAAAAACAAAAGAGACTATATAAAGCTTGTGTTTAATTTACACCAAACTTTGCATAGTCTCTAAAATATAATTTTTTCAATGAATATAAATTTATGGTAAGATCCTATTCAAATTATCAGAGATATTTTTCATCACTTTCCGGACGCTTCACTATTAATTTTATAACCAATAAGCCTTATTATCCTTCAATAGGAAGTATTATTTTAGAAGGATATTTTTCTCCATGATAGATGGTATTTTTAGCTATTACTATTTTTGTGCTATTGAAGGACTTTTTCGTGTTGCTATGAGGGAATATAAAGTTCTTAGCACTGGATGTTATAGTAAATCTGATTTTATGACCTTTTTTAAAGGTGTTTGATATCTTAGAAGTCCTTATTATAAAGTTATACACTTCATCAGCTTTCATAAACTCCGGCTTTGCAAAGCTGTTTCTATATTTTGCTGTTAGCAATCCGTCTGCTAATTTAATCGAATTGCCCTCTTCATCAACATCAAGGATTTTAACAACCCAGTCAGTATCAGGAGCAGTACTGGAAGCATAAAATTCGGCAATTATATCTCCTGTTATTGTCAAATCTGCTTCTAATTCTTCAGAAGTATAGCAAAGAATATCTTTTCTCTTTTCCTCATCCTTATAGTTGCCCGGTACTGCTACTTCGTTTTCAGAAACATCTATAAGCTGTACTGCCGGATCTTCTGGATTATAAATATAAGTATCCTTTTTATTATCTTTCGAAGCATTAAAGTTCAGTCTTCCATCACCGTAGGAGCTGTTTGCATTGCCAAAGCTTTGAAGATACATATCAACATATTTAGTATCAGGCAAAGGCCAGTTCGAAGAAGTTTTCCATTGATTGCTTCCTACTGTATAATATTCTACTGGGGCGCCTTCATTTATTCCGTTCTTTATTCCCTTCAGATGGCAATCAAACCACGCTAAATAAGAATAGTCAAGATCATAGCGCAAAGCATTATCACCAAAAGCTACACCATGCAAATCTCTTATTGAGTTGCCGCTGTGCATCCATGGACCTAATATTGCTTTTCTTTTTTCCTTGTCAAAGCTATTTATAACATCCAAGGCTTCTGTTGTTCCAGTTCCATTATCATCATACCAACCGGATAAAACCAAGATAGCTATATCCTTAATGTTGTTCTTCTTTGAATACCAATCTGTCTTTTCCCAGTACTCATCATAATCGTCTCTATTCAGCCATTGATCAATAAACTCAACAGGATATCCCAGAGCTTTTGGTACAACATCCTGTAAAGGTCTTATATTTAGAACCTCATCCCAATCATCCCTTGCCATAAGCTCCGGCATGAACTTTTTCCTTGATACAGAAAATGCCCAAGCCAGCATACCTGAAGTAAAGGCTCCTCCTTTTCTCGGCATGTCGGTAAATGGTCCTCCTGCAGTGACTATGCTGACCATAGCTTTAAGATGTGGATTCCCTGTGGATGCAAGTGCCCATTGCACATAGCCCCCATAGGAGCCTCCTATCATACCAATTTTCTGGTTTGACCAGGCTTGCTTCGCAATCCAGTTTGCCGTATCATTTCCATCATCCGCTTCATAATACATTGGCAGCCATTTGCCTTCCGATTCATTTCTGCCTCTTACATCCTGTATTACAACTGCATATCCTCTTTGTACATATTTATAATGATTTTGAGAAAAAATTTCCTTGCCATAAGGTGTTCTGACAAGAATAACAGGCAGCTTTTCATCTATTCCTTTTGGTAAAAAAACATTGGTTGAGAGCTTAACTCCATCTCTCATTTCTACCATGAATTCTCCCAGAAATTTTACAGGATGCAGCTTCTCTCCCTTTTTCTTTTCATTCCATACCTTTAGTGATGTTCTTAATTCATAGCCCTCCTCAACGAGGCAAGTACATATCTCTCTGGCAGGGCAATTAAAGCCAACTATTTTATTATCTGCAACTATGATATCCAAAGGAAATTTCTTGTTTCTTTGAACCCAAATATCATTATATTTTGAGTATATTTCCCCAAATGGCGTCTCTATTTTGTCTCCCTCTGCTTTGGTAAATATTTCCTCGTAGGCTGCTAATCTTTCATTCAACAGCATCAGATTTATTTTTGTAAAGTCATTGTAGAAAGCATGATCCTCTTTTGTAAGCTCCTTTCGCTCTTCTAATTCATTGCTGAATACATTAAGCTTTTCATGAAGCACATTATCACCATTAAAATATATAAAACCATAATTGATGCCGGATTGATATAATGCAAACTTTCTCAAATCTCCATCACTCCTTACATCCCCAATACTGCTTTAATTGCATAAGCAACAGTTATACCAACATAATTCCCCACAAGGCCTCCTATTACACCAAGTACAACTGATATGCTGACTAAGGATTTCCACTCCGCCGAAGCAGCTACCAATGCTGCTGTAGGTCCATCTGCTATAGCTGCTACAATTCCTAAAAGCACATATTGATATTTTATCTTGAATAGTCTTGTTAAGCTAAGGTGCAGAATCAAGCTTCCGCAAACAACAATAAAGCAGAACAAACTAATCATAAGAGTAGAACCGAAGAATTCCTTTAAATCTACTGCAAAGCCTATAATCGACAAGAATATTAATGCTACATACAAACCTAAATCAAGGTTTCCTTTAAGCTTTTGAACTTGTTTGAATTGAGCTACTATAACTGCTATTGTGGTTATAAGCAGTATTCTTACTGCACTCTTGTAGGCTGCAGGTGCAAAGCCTGCTAAAAATGTTGAGGCTGCAGTTATTGCAAAGCCTAGTGCAAACAACCAAGCTATGTCCTTTATGCTCCATTCCTTAGAACCCATAAGCTCTACATGATCATCTGTATCCAGTTCACTGTCAGGCACTGAATAAGGCCAAAACTTTTGAAAAGCCTTTGATTTTTTTATAATTGCCGGTGCTGCAAACAAGAATATAAGTGATGGCATTCCTATAACATAATCAGCCGCATTAGCTGCCGCTATAGTTTTACTGCTGGCTTCAAGTCCTGATGCAATGGCATTTAGATTACTGCTGCCCCCTGTATAGGTGCCAACAAACATTCCTGCTACCTTCCAGCCTTCATCAATTTTAGGTGCAAAGAAAAGTCCAGCCAAGAAAGCTACAAAGCTTACGCTGAATACTGCTATAGCGATTGATATCAACGGCTGTTTTGATATTTTCATCAATCCTCTTAAATCAACTCCGAGGATCATTATAGCAACAGAAACAGGTATAGCATAATACATAATAGTTCCATAAAGCTCTGTACTGACAGGTACTATTTTAAAGTTAGAAAGTATAATACCTAGAATGATTACTGTCAATGCAGGTCCAAGACTTTTAAAGAGCTTAACTTTCTGAAGATAAAATGCCGCTGCAACCATACAGGTTATTACTGCAAGCAAGGCGGGTGTACTTGAAAATAAAGTTGTCATAATAGATTCCTCCTTTAATATTATCACATATTTACTTCTATCCCTAATCCGGGTTTATCTAGTAATGTCAGTATATCGCAGTCCCTTTCAAATCCGCCTTTTATTAATTCTGATTCCTGACAATACATAAAAGTATCCAAATCTGCTTCTGTTATATTTCTTTTTGCTGCAACCAAGCTTGCTGCCGCTGTTATCGCAATTCTTGCTTCAAGCATGCAGCCTACCATGCAATTGATGCCTGCGGCTTCTGCAACAGCATTTATTTTTTCTGCTTTATAAAGCCCACAGCTTTTCATCAGTTTTATGTTCAGCAGATCCGCGGATTGGGTTTTAACGGCTTTCAATGCATCAACATGATCATGTATAGCTTCGTCAAGCATAACCTTTACAGAGGTTCTTTTCCTTATAATAGCTGCACCTTCTATATTCCAATAGGGCAAAGCCTGTTCTATAGCATCTACCTTGTATTCCTCAAGTGCCTGAGATACTCGTATAGCGTCATTAACATTCCAGCCTTGATTGGCATCCATTCTAAGTCTTATCTTGTATCCTACAGCTTCTCTTATAAGTCTTATAACTTCTATGTCATTTTCCGGTGATATTCCTGCCTTTATCTTTAGTATTCGAAAGCCTTCTGATACCCTTTGTTTTGCCTCTTCTGCCATTTCTTCCGGTGATGCTATTCCAATGGTCATATCTGTCTGAACCTTATTGTCAAAGCCTCCAAGTATTTTGTAAAGAGGGGCATTCATAACCTTACCTTTGATATCATGAAGAGCGATGTCTATGGCGGCTTTAGCAGCGGTATTTCCTATTATTGTCCTATCCATGATGTAATGTATTCTCTCAATAGCCAAGGGGTCTTGTCCAATCAAAAGACCTTTGAAAGTTTCCAGAGTAAATAAAACTGTATCAAGACTTTCTCCCGTAACCGGTGAAAACGGTGCCCCTTCTCCATATCCGCAATAGCCTTCGTCTGTTGAAATTTTTACTATTACTGTTTCACAATATTCTACAACTCCTAAGGCTACTACAAATGGTTTTTTCAGTTTGACTTTAATTTTTTCATACTTCAGGTCTATGATTTTCACGCTAATTCCTCCTTGTTTTTATGCACACTAAAATATATGCTAATAATTTTATTTTTAATAATATTTTAATATATACAAAATTATTAGTCAATACAATATATTTTTAGTATTTATTAAAAAATGCAAAAGAATCTGTACAATGCTATGGAAAAATTATATGATATAATGTAATCTATAAAATAAGATTTACTTTCAAAGGAGATTTTTCATGTTAGGCGAAAATATAAGAAATATAAGAAAATCAAATAATATGACAATAAGCGAACTGGCAGAATTGACCGGATTATCAGTAGGATATATCTCTCAACTGGAAAGAAATCTTATTGAACCGTCACTTTCTTCTCTAAGGAAGGTTGCAAAGGCTTTGGAGGTTCCTACTTATATTTTCATGGAAGATGACTGTAATGCTGATGTTCTAACAAAAATGAACAACAGACTTATAATGAGTTTTCCTAAAAGCCCTGTTATATACGAGCTGATTTCACCGCTTCCCACCAATACATTTAATCCTTCTATGCTGGGTATGTTTTTTGAAGTTAAACCACACAAGGCTGACACAGAAGATTTTATAACGCATACCTCTGAAGAACTAATAATAATCCTTGAAGGCGAAGCCGATATAATATTAGGCAGTGAAACCTTTAATCTGAGCCCCGGCGATTCATTATATATTCAAAAAAGCGTGCCCCATAAAATAATAAACAGCAAAAACGTACCGATAAAAGGTCTTTCCGTAGTATCTCCCCCAATGTATCCAAAGCAGAAGTAGAAATATAAATTCATATCTGATGCGGGAGATTCATCATTGATGGTAGATATAATACCACTGACATATTCCCCACTGCACTTGGCACGATATGCTTGTGCTGTGAGATTAGCGATTTCAGTCAGAGGAATCACATAGAGCAATAAAAGCTGAGAATTTCTTCTCAGCTTCATCTTATTTATCTCCATACAGCTTCTTCTTGTAATAGCCCTGAGCCATATAAATTGCTGCCAAAGGATTGTGTCCTGTTACTCTGTCTTTAACTCCAAGAGTGGTTATAGGGGCTTCAAGATATTTCATCACCAATGTATCATGACCTACACACAACCCTAATATAACATTGAGGTCTGTCTTTTGG
Source organism: Lutispora sp. QWL-02 (assembly GCF_058315355.1). Lineage (NCBI taxonomy): Bacteria > Bacillati > Bacillota > Clostridia > Lutisporales > Lutisporaceae > Lutispora > Lutispora sp. QWL-02. Next base: position 1,521,960 of record NZ_CM177762.1, on the reverse strand, counting down.
TCATTGAGCAGAAGAGCTTGTCCGATGGGATTGCACATTATTTCGTCGCAATCTCCTTGTATTTTATCTTCATCCTTGATTCCAATGAAATCCTTTCTTAAGCCGCCATTTTTGCAAAGGACAGAAACCACTTCAAAATCATGATGCTCTAAAATGTTTTGAAATTCTCTGGTTTCCCTTGCCAAGCCTAAGCAAAAAGCCAAGCCTATCTTATGATATCCGCATTTTTTTGCAAAGAGAATGATTTCTTCTACCCTAGTCATATTCCCATATCCGTGAGCTTCTACCAAGGCAGCATTATATGCAATTTTATGATTTTCTTCCTCTAGATATAGCTTTTCAGCTTGCTCTTGAATTTGGCTGCTGTCATTAGGACAAACAGGCAGCGATTTTTCAAGCTCTCCTTTAGAACAGCCCTGCAAAACGCATTTTGCACAATTATACATAATATCACCCTTATCTTTTATAATTTTAAAAATCTTGCATCTCTATTTTATAATTGCTACCCTTATTGATCTCATCATCCAGCATATTTAATATTTCATTTGACATGGCTCCATATAGAACATTGCTGCGATCTCTTGGTCTCGGCATATCTACATCTATAACTTTTTTTATTGTCCCCGGTCTGCTGGACATAACGATGATTTTATCCGCCAAGTAAATAGCTTCATCAACACTATGGGTTACAAATAGTATAGTTTTGCGGTTATCCCTCCAAATCCGGAGCAGTTCTCTTTGCATAAGTATACGGGTGTGGGCATCCAGCGCACCAAAGGGTTCATCCATGAGCAGCACCTTCGGATCATTGGCTAAGGCTCTGGCTATTGCAACTCTTTGCTGCATGCCTCCGGATAATTCGAAAGGATAGGCATTGCGGAATTCTCCCATTCCTATGATGTTTAAAAATTTCTCTGCCGCTTCTTTTTTTATTGCATTTGATTCCTTTCTGAATTCCAATCCCAATACTATATTATCCTCCACGGTTCTCCAGGGCAATAACGAATACTGCTGGAATATCATACCAATGTCACGGGTAGGCTCCTTTAATTCCTTCCCATAAAAAAATACTTTACCGGTAGTCGCTGCTTCCAAGCCTGCAATTATCCGCAGAAGCGTAGATTTTCCGCAGCCTGATGGCCCTACGATACATACAAAATCATTTTCCTTTATATCAATTGTCGTGCTGCCCAGTGCGTGTACAACTTTGTCTTTTTCCGAAACATATTTCTTGCTCAGATTTTCTATTCTTAAACAATTGCTTGCAATATTCATATCATATTCTCCTTGAATCCCTCTATCATCCATATTTTAAAATCAACTGATATTATCTATCGGTCAATCTTTGTTTCTCTTTGCCAGATGAACCTCTTCTTCCCGGCGAGGCGGATGCTGAAATCAAGCAAAGAACCTATCAGCCCGATGCTGATCATACCGACCATAACTAAATCAATTTTGGCCAACTCATAGGCATGGGTTATGAGATAGCCTACTCCCGATATGCTTCCCGGCATCATTTCTGCGGATACAAGGCTAGTCCATGCACTGCCCAAGCCTATGCGCATCCCGTTCATAATGGTAGGTCCCGCTGCAGGTATCAAAATTTTAAAGAATATATTCGATTCTGTAGCTCCTAAAACACGAGCAGACTCTATCAATGTATTAGGCACCTGTGATATGCCGTGAATACAACTGGTTATAACCGGGAAGAAAGTACCGAGAAAAATAATAAACATCATCGACAGCTTGAAGTTGCTCAGATATATATACCAGGTCCCTTGATTTAGCCCTAAAATAGTCGCAAAGCTCGTTATCCCGAACCATGCCAATACCAGAGGTACCCATGCAATGGGCGGAATGGGCCTGAATAGTCCTATTACGGGATTTGCCAATTGGTATGCCGTCTTGCTGTATCCCATGATAATACCCAAGGGAAGAGCAATCAGCAAAGCTGCTATATATCCCAGCATGACCCGGATAAGACTGATTACGATGTTTACAGCAAGGGAGCCTAAACCTATCACGTTTTCCGTAGGTGCGAGAAAATGTTTGAGCACCGAACCAAGCTGCGGCAGGATTAAACGGTTATCTATAGCCTTTGCCCCAAACGTCCATAGCAGCAGAACTATAGCCGGACCTATAAGAGATTTCCCTGTTGATAATATAAATTTTTTCAATTATATCTCTCCATTTATAAGAAAAAATTCTGAATCAAAATATGCTCAGAACTTTTTCTGTTATTGTATAGATATTGCCTTTGATGCAGCTAATTATTTAAAAAGGTGAAATTATAAAACTCTTTTTTAACTTCTACAAAATCTCTTTCTTTTAAATCTCCGTCAAGTTTATCCAATTGCTTCAGCAAATCGTAATAAAGGTCGACTCCCTCCAGCCATTTATCAGAAACTTGAGTTGTAAAAACTATAGAGGCGGATTTGACCGCATCCTCAGATACTCCGATTATTTCTGAAAGCAAAGCCGATGTTTCTTCTTTGTTTTCTCCCATCCATTTTGCAGTGTTAGTGAACAAATCAACAAGAGCGTCAAAAACTTCAGGATGCTTGGATATCACTTCTCCCCGGGCAGCCAGCACACAGCAGGGAAAGTCATACCATTGTCCTTCGGGGGGAAATTCATTCAGCTTCAGAGCGATGGAGCCGATCCCTTCTGCTTCTGCAGCTTCCGGATAATGTGAGGGAGCCACCCATGCATCGACCAGATTGCCGGTGAAGGCGGAAAGCAGGTTTTTCGACCCTTTCAGGTCGACCAACAGCACATCGGCACTGTTATCATTGGGGTCTTCCGTGACTTTTAGATTTGCTTGTCTGAGGGATGTTTCTATTACGACTCTCGGCGCGCTTGTAGGAGAGTGGTAGCCGATTTTTACGGGATTCCCAGACTTTTTTATGTACTCAGCCACTTGATTCCAGCCCTTTATCTCACTTCCCGAAGGAAATACCAAACCTATTCCGTCTACGTGAATGGGGCATAAGACTTGGACATCCGTACCCTGATCCTTTGCCGACATCATACCTGTTACAGAGTTCACTGCACAGTCCAGCTGCTTTTGTCCCAGCATGACCGCGGATTCAGAGCTTCCTTTGGTTAATATGGTATTTATTACGGCAAGCTTTTTCCCATCTTTATAAAGCTCATATTGCTCCTTTTCAACGATAGGTTTTAACCATATTCCGGTATCTTTAAATCCCTCTCCCTTAGAAGCTGCTGTCAACATGATGCCCGCATGCAAATCAAAGCCCCAGGCCATATTTATAACCGTTGTCTCAGCTTCACCCGGTTTTTTTGTCCCTGAAGCGGCTGCTTCCTGTTTTGCATTGCTGTTGCATGCAGTAGTAAACACCAAAGATACGATTAAAACCAATAGAAACATACTCTTTCTTTTACTCATAATATTCTTCCTCCTTACTGCAGTAACTTCAACAAATGAAATTGAGCAAAAATGCTGTTTTAACATACTGCCATATACATTTAATACTATAGAAGCTGCCAAATTTAAGCAAATTGAATTTTTCTATGCTTTAAATCCTTAATATACAAATTATGAATAGCATTTTGAGTATTGTTTATCTATAAATATAAATATAAATTTCAATAATAGCTTGTTTTTTATGTAAAATTATTCCAGTATTGGATATAATGATAATATAAGGAGAAGGAATAATTATAGAGGCGTAATAATATAGAGGATTATAAGGGAGGTATTAAATATGCTCAAGCACATCCTCATTATAGTATTGAGCTTAACTTTTATTATTGCCAGCTTTGTATATATCATAAAAAATTACTTGATGGGCTTCAAAGGGAGTGACAGCGGCTTCAAAAACTTTATGGTCTATATTCCAATAGTTGCTGCTGAGATATGTTTTATCACGTCTGCGATCACCGGATACATTGCATTGAATTTATACAATCACATAAGACATGAGATCAATATTCCGGCTGAGGAATTGGAAATGCTGAAGCACTCATTGGCCCATAGAACAAATGAAGCTTCTATTATACTTATTGCAGGGTTCATATGTGTTTGCATATCAAGGTTTGCTTTTAAACACATACAAAAGGAGATTCAAAAAGAGCTGGAAAAGCCGAAGAAGCTTTGGAATTTGGATAAATATCAATGATGTTATAATCTTTTCATCAAAGCATCAATAAACTTCCTCATTTCTCCTATTGGCATTTGTCCCGGTGCTGATGCATTCACTCCCGAAGCAAAAGTCATATCGGAGCCGAACATCCATCCTGCCAATCGTGCAAGGGTGCCAGCAGGCCCCATGGATATAGCAATAACGGGGCTTGATATTTCTTTTCTTGCTTTATGGGTTGCATTGAAAAGCTGCAAAACATCTCCTTGCTCCTTAGCCATGACTGCTATTTTACCTATGTCTCCGCCTGAATCTATTTCTTCTTTTATCTTGTCTATCATAAATTCCTCGGAAGGGGTCTCTGCAAAATTATGATAGGACAGGATCAATTTTACTCCGGTCTTCACCGCCAAGGCTTTTATTGGTTCAATATTATCCTTCCCAAAAGAAAGCTCCACATCAATGACATCGATGCATCCCGATAATATTGCATTTTTATAAAGTTCCGCTCTTATTTCGTCTTCAATCCTTCTGAATCCGCCTTCGCTATGGCTTCTGCAAGTGAATATTGCAGGGATTTCTCCCGCTTTAGCCCGGAGGCACCTTAATATATTATAGACCTTAGAATGATCCATATATTTTTCGAAATAATCTGCGCGCCATTCAATCATATCGGGAGATAAGCTTATCACTTCATCGATTTCACTCATAAGGTCTGTTTCACCCACGGATGTCAAGGGTATGCAAATAAGAGGCTTATCGCCTCCCAGCACTTTATTCTTGAGCGCAATAGGCTTTAGAGCTTCTGTTCTCATGCTTATCCCTCCACTGTATAACTCTATTTGCTGGCTCTTGCAGTTCCTGTATCCCTGGCAGCCTGGGCCACTGCCTTTGCAACTGCCTGCACCACTCTCTCGTCAAAGGGCTTTGGTATTACATATTCTAAGCTAAGTTCTTCATCGGAGACAAGTCCTGCCACGGCATATGCAGCAGCCAGCTTCATCTCTTCATTTATCCCGGCTGCCCTTACATCAAAAGCACCCTTGAATATTCCGGGAAAAGCCAGGACATTATTTATCTGATTGGGATAATCCGATCTGCCGGTCCCCACTACAGTTGCACCCGCTTTTTTAGCAAGCTCCGGCTCAATTTCCGGTACCGGATTTGCCATCGCAAATATTATCGCATCCTTATTCATGGACCTTACCATCTCTTCTGTAACAATGTTTGCGGCTGATACTCCGATAAACACATCAGCTCCGGCAAGGGCATCGGCAAGGCTTCCCGATTTCCTTTCCTTATTGGTGACTTCTGCAATCTCTTCTTTTGCCCAGTTCATGCCGGTTTTTCTTCCTTTATATACTATACCGCTTCTATCACAGAGCAGCAAGTCCGCGACTCCCACATTCAGTATCATTTTAGCGATGGCAATGCCGGCAGCCCCCGTGCCGTTTATGACGACCACCAGATCCTTCATCCGCTTTTTGCTTATCCTCAGAGCGTTCATGAGGGCGGCTAATGTGACAACGGCGGTTCCATGCTGGTCATCATGGAAAACAGGGATCGACATTTTCTCCTTTAATATTCGTTCAATCTCAAAGCATCTCGGAGCTGAAATATCTTCAAGGTTTATTCCCCCGAAGGATGGTTCTATCAGCAGTATGGTGTTGACTATCTCATCAACGTCAGTAGTATTCAGGCATATGGGAAATGCATCCACACCGCCGAATTCTTTAAACAGCGCTGCTTTTCCCTCCATTACGGGGAGCGCCGCATAGGGGCCTATGTCTCCCAAGCCCAAAACAGCAGTGCCGTCGCACACTATCGCCACCATATTGCCCTTTGAGGTATATTCATAAACCTTATCCGCATCATTATTTATTTCCTTGCACGGTTCGGCCACTCCGGGAGTATACGCCAGGCTCAGAGATGACCTATCCTTTATGGGAACCTTGCTTTTTACTTCCAGCTTGCCCTTATTATCTCTATGGAGCTTCAATGCTTCTTCTCTTATCCACATATTATCTACCTGCCTTGCCTTTCATAGTTTTTTCTTCCCGATTTATATATATCTGTTCCCTCAGCATCTATTGCTACCGTAACGGGAAAGTTTTCAACCTTCAATCTATATACGGCTTCCGGCCCCAACTCGGGAAAGGCTATGACTTCGGCCTCCTTTACGGCCTCAGCCAAAAGCGCTCCGGCTCCGCCTACGGCTGCAAAATATACTGCCCTGTTACTGATAATCGAATCTATGACCTCCCGGTTCCTCTCGCCTTTCCCTATCATGCCCTTCAAGCCTCTTTCCAGCAGGGCATCGGTATGGACATCCATCCTTCCGCTTGTGGTAGGTCCGGCAGAGCCTATGACCTCATCAGGCCTGGCCGGGCACGGGCCTACGTAGTATATGACCTGGCCTTTAAGGTCCAGGGGAAGCTCTTCACCTCTATCCATCATATCGATCAATCTTTTGTGGGCCGCATCTCTGGCAGTATATATGATGCCGGTCAGCATAACCCTGTCGCCGGCCTTTAATCCATCAACCTCATCATCAGTCAAAGGGGTATTAATAAACTTGGTCATCCTTGTTACCTCCCGCATATCGCTATATCACTGCTTCTTTATGCCTTGCAGCATGGCACTGGATATTCACTGCCACAGGCAAGCTGGCTATATGGGCAGGAAAGGTTTCTATATGCACAGCCAAAGCGGTGATCCTTCCCCCAAAACCTTGAGGGCCGATCCCCAGATCGTTTATCTCCTCAAGCAGCTCCATTTCCAATTCTGCTGTCTGAGGGTGGGAGCTGTGTTCTCCTATCGTGCGCAAAAGCGCTTTCTTGGCTATCAAAGCAGCCTTTTCCATAGTTCCTCCTATGCCCACTCCCACTATTATCGGCGGGCAGGGGTTGGGACCTGCTTTATCCACCGTGTCCAGGACAAAACGCTTTATGCACCCGATTCCGTCAGAGGGCTTTAACATGGCCAGAGCGCTCATATTTTCACTGCCTCCGCCCTTTGGAGCCATTATGATCCTTACCCTATCCCCTTTTACAATGGAGGTATGGATTATTGCAGGTGTGTTGTCTCCCGTGTTTTTCCTTGATAAAAAGGGCTCATCGACACAGGATTTTCTCAGGTATCCTGCTTTGTATCCCCGCCTGACCCCCTCGTTTATGGCTTCGTTTATATCCCCGCCTGTAAGCCTCACATCCTGGCCTATTTCTATGAAAATTACCGCCAGCCCGGTATCCTGGCATATGGGAACCTGTTTGCTGCGTGCAATTTCCTGGTTTTTTAAAATGTCTTGGAGTGCTTCTCTGCCTAAAGGAGACTCCTCTTTTGCCACTGCATCCTGCAGTGCCTTCTTCACATCATCCGGAAGATAATAGTTGGAATCTATGCATAATCTTTCTACAGCATTCATAATTATTTCAACGCTTATTTCTCTCATTTGCATCTCTCACCTCAGCATATATAGCATTAACAGTTGATATCATATATCTATTATATATGATCAGAGATTTAAATTATATATAATTATACAAAAAACCGCTGGATGATCCAACGGTTATTGTATTACTGAGGCTAAAAGCAGCAAGCCTTCATTGTCGCGATAAATTGTCGGGAACTGGGAGATGGGCAGCGGGTTTATACCTCTACCTACCTCTATGGTGTATCCGGGTCTTCTATAATCCTGTATGAACCAATCCTTATAGCCTGCATAAGATGCTATGCCTGTGGTTTGATCCAGTGCATAGCCGCTGGCACTGGATAATGCCCGGCCGATCCTCAATGCTTCCGGCGGAGCCAAATTCATGAAATTCCAATAGATTACCTCACCTTGGCTATGGTATGCCAATACAAGTCTGGGGTCAATCGCTAATGTAAAGTCTCTTACCGCTCGCGTTTCCGGTTCCGAAAACGGTTCCGGGCCGGAATACCTGGTCGGTCCTGGCCCATATACCCCGTACAGTGGCTCAGCGTCCTTTGATTGCTGCCAGGCCGCATCATAGTTGTGATTCAGATCCACTCCCCTTATATTTGCCTGCCAAACCTGAGAAAAAGGCCTTCCTGTATTGTTCCATTGAAGCAATTGGTTATAATAGGGGTTATCTCTCTGCAATCCGTTCAGCACCAGATCTACTCCATCGGGATTGACCATTGGCAGGATGTATATGGTGCTCCTGTCAAACAGCCTCCTTATATCATAGCCTCTTATGGCACGGCCTTCCGCATAAGCTTTGCCATAGTTTTCAACAAACTTCATCAGCAGAGGAGTTGTGATCCATTCCAAAGCGTGGTGGGCCCCATTATAAAATACTTTATTGGGTCCGTTGCCAAGCTTTATATAGTACAGCTCCTTGCCAAGAACGCTTTGCCCTGCTGAGCCTGTCTCTATAAAGGGATATAACCGCTTTAGTCCTGTTATGTCCCTTTCAAGTATATCATAGGTATAGTCTATACGGGTGTCCACCACATCAAGCCATGGCACCAGAATTCTTCTTCCAATTTGGATGCTTTCCGGTATCAGCCCCGGATTTGCGGCCAGTATTCTGTCAACACTGGTTCCGTAGTTAAGTGCGATGCGGTATAAGGTATCGCCGGGCCTTATGGTATATACGGAATAGCCCATAAGCAAAGGCTCCATCACACGGAAGGTCATAGGGCCGACTATCCCGTCAGGTGTAAGACCGTAGGCTCTCTGGAAGGCCATTACGGCAGTTGCTGTTCCATAGCCGAATATGCCATCTATTGCGCCGGTATAGTATCCCAATCTTTGGAGCAAGGATTGAACTTCCTTCACATCTGTGCCGCGGGAACCTATTCTCAATGTTCTCAAAGTATCACCTCACAAAAACTGCATAACTATTATCAGTTTATGCAGCATGCAGCTTAATGTGATGTAATTTCTTCTCAATAAAATGCTGCATAAAATGTTATTGCCATTTTATGCAGCACGGGTAATTTATGAGATTTTATAGATATTATCCTTGAACATTCCTTGTTTTTGCAGGGGTTGATTTTCCCTTCAACCTTACCTGAGGTTCTGATGGCAGCTTGAACAAGGGTATAAACCTATCCCATCCGGTTATGGTCAATAGTAAAATAGAGAATACGGCTACAAATGCCATAAAATTATATTTCATAATATCAAAAGGAGTAAATGCATGAAGCGGATATACAGCCATACATACTGCTACATAGAATCCCATATAGCAGTGCCATGGAACCAGCTGAGAGCCGAAAACACCCATAGCATCCGAGAATGTTGAGTTTCTGAGCCTTAATTTATACATGTCCTCTTCACTTGCTTCTACATTTTCATCCGTCATTTCTTTTATTATCGGCCCTATGGTTACAATCTGTGCCATTTCGTCAGCCAGTGCAGCATTACCTATCAAGCACATGATTCCATTGTAGAACATCAGTTGCTTTACGTTTCTGGAGATTTTCAGCACGAAATTTGATATAGGTTCAAAAGCTTTAATGCTTCTCATTATACCTCCAAAAGCACCTATCCAAAGCATCATTACTACCGACCAGCTTCCTGCACTTTCAAAGCCTGCCTGCACCAATTCCAGGAAGCTGCTTATGGACTCCACAGTGCCTGCGAATAGACCAAATATCAGCGCTGATACAATACCTGTACCAAGACATATCATTGTAGGAACGCCTTTGAAGGCAACAGCAATTACAATTATCATGGGAATGACCATATAATACGGCACTCCTGATCTTACCTGCTCCAATAATGTTACAGCTGCAGGTCTTACTTCTGCCAATCTTTCAAATACATCCGGTGTTATTTGATTTATGGCTTCCGCTGCGCTGCCTACTTCCGAAGGCAGTCCCATGGTTAGGCCTACTACATAAAAGAGAATTCCGGCAATCACCAAACAAGCAGCAGACCATACTCCCTGATGTCTGACTCTGTCAGTAACATTAACTTTTTGCAATCCGGAGCTTACTACAGTTGTATCGGATATCAGTCCGATATTGTCTCCGAAGCATGAGCCGCCGGCGATTGCAGCAACTGTAAGCAATACATTGCCTCCCACTATATGATTCAGCCATAGAAATACAGGCGCACAGGATGCAAAGGTGCCCCAGGAAGTACCCGTCGCAATTGATAAGAAAGCAGTAACCATAAATCCGACAACAGCCACGGATTTAGCCGTTACTCCAAGCTTCAACGATATAATAATTATAGAGGCTCCTACTCCTGTAGCCATAAAGGTCTCTGCCACCGCATAAGCAAACATCAATATGAAAAATACCACAATCATTTCCTTTACGGCAGTAAAACCATTTTCCATTATTTCATCATATTTATGCTTTTCTGTTATAGCGGCTACAACTGCTGCATAAATTGTGGCCAATGGTGCCGCCATAACCAGGTCCATTCCTGAAATCATCAAACCTGCCAGTAGAAAAATAGGAGTAATCTTAAAAAATGCCATTTTATAACCTCCTCATTATTGATAATAATTTCGGTATCATTGCAATTACTTTTTAGGCAGTTTCTCCGCCATCAATAGGTATGTGTTGACCGGTAATATAGCTTGCTTCATCTGATGCCAGGAATACAAACAATGCCGCTACCTCTTCAGGAGTAGCATGCCTCTTCATAGGGATTCCCTGATTTACTTTCTCAAGCATTTCTTCCGTATATTCCGCCTTCTGCATAGGAGTCAGAACATATCCGGGGCATATGGAGTTTACTCTGATATAAGGCGCATATTCTAATGCCAGGGTCCTTCCCAGGAGTATGACACCTGCCTTTGAAGCATTATAATCTCCATAATAAGGATGAGCCTCCATGCCATTGGTCGATGCGGTAAACAAAACTACGCCGGATTTTTGCTTTTCCATCCTGCTGAGCGCTTCCTTGGAGCAAAGAAACATTCCGCCGAGATTGATGCCCATGACCTTTGACCACTGTTCAAAGTCTGTGTCTTTCACAAGATTTCTCACGCTTATTCCCGCATTGGATATCAGCACGTCTATGCCGCCGATGATTTCATCCACCTTTAAAAATCCTTCCTTTACGCTTGCAGGATCGCTTACATCGACTCTCACTCCTCCTGTTAAGTCCGGGTTGTCTTTCAAAACCTTTTTTAAAGCGTCTTCATTCCAATCGAATATGACAACTTTTGCTCCCTCTTTGGCAAAACGTTTGGCGGTCGCAAAGCCTATGCCGCTTGCTCCACCGGTGACTACAACCCTTTTCCCTTGAAATTCATCATACTTAGCCATTATTATCCCCCTTTCTTAACTTTATTTAGTTTAAGATGTTGCATAAAGTATGCCAAATCTATTGCATCATAATCATCAGCATTTTTAAGGCTTTGCAGGCTGTTCTTGTTGAATATTTCACAAATTCATGCCATATATGGCAAACTATTTGTCATACAATTCATAATTTATGCAATATTCCCGTCCAGTCCTTTGCTTAATGCATCTATATACGTTGGCATGATGATTGCAAAGATAATATATATTTATTGATACAGGAGGAAATAAACATGAATGATCATTCTCGCCCAACATGGATGGAAATAAATCTGGACAATCTTGCATATAACTGCAGAGAAATCAGGAAGCTGGTAAGACCCGAGACCATGATAATGGGGATAGTAAAAGGAAATGCCCAGGGACACGGAGCAGTAAAGGCAGGGGAAGCAATGCTGAAAAACGGCATTGACCGGTTTGGGGTAGCTATGTTATCGGAGGCTGTCGAGCTCAGAAAAGCATATAAGGGAGTCCCCATCCTGATACTTGGCTATACGCCGGCATACCAGGCCGGAGAAGTGATAGAAAATGAGATAGCTCAGACAATCTATTCCTACGAGTCGGCAGAAGCTTTTTCCAGGGCAGCAGCGAGTCTGGGGAAAACTGTGATATTCCACATCAAGCTTGACACCGGGATGAACAGGATCGGCATAAAGGCCGGCGAAGAAGCCATCGATGAAATAATCCGCATATCAAAGCTTCCCAATATATTCATAGAGGGCATATTTACACATTTCGCCGTTGCAGATGAAGACCGGGCCTTCACATATAAGCAGGCGGAAAGATTTGATCATGTGGTGGAAGGTTTAAAAGGAAGAGGCTTGGAAATCCCCATAAAGCATGTGTCAAATAGTGCTGCCATAATGGATATGCCTGAATTGAACTATGATATGGTAAGGGCGGGCAGAATCCTTTTAGGCTATTGCCTTGAGCATGAGGCCAAAAAAAATAATATACGATTAAAAAGGGTAATGTCTTTATATACTGAGATATGCCATGTCAAAGAAATAGAGGCAGGAGAAGGTATAAGCTACGGCTTAAAATATAAAGCCGGCGAGAGGACAAAAGTGGCTACTCTTCCCATAGGGTATGGAGACGGGTTCGCCGGAACAGGAAGGATATTGATTTTGGTAAAGGGTTATCCCGTAAAAGTGATAGGAAGGATAACCATGGATATGACTATGGTGGATGTATCGGGGATTGATGCTGCAGTCGGCGACAAGGTAGAAATATGTCCGGAGCAATGGGAGGATTTTATGACTTTGGATATATTGATGTGGATCAGCCCCAGGATACCCCGAGAATATATTTGATCATGATCATATCAATAAAAGGAGGAATTTCGAAAGAAATGGAGAAAATTTATGTAAGAGCATAATAATGTCTGGAGATGTATTAAATGGATATGATATCGTATATTGGAAATTTGTGCGAAAGGTATAGCATATATTATAATATCAGTAGAGATGTGATTGTTCTGAATGAATCTATCGATATTATGGCTAAATTCAAAGATGTGCACGGAAGGACCTTCCTTGGGGCGAAGGATGTGATAGATTCATATGAAATCAATGAAATATGCTATGTTAAGCATATAGAAAACATAGATGCCATATCCCTTTCAGATTTCACCGGCTTTCTGAAAAAAGCAGTTGAAAATTATGTTGAACCCAAAAGAGATCATATGTGTACATATATAACAGGCATTGCAGTAACACAAAGCGATATCAAGGATGAAAATATACGAGCTATTGAGAGATTTAAATACAGCAAATCTTATTTATTCTCCCTCCACGGCTGGAGTGAAATCAGACTTTTGGTTATTAACCCCGGCAAAGAGCAAATTATTACTAATAAACCTGGTAAGAAGGTAATCAAGTTCTATAGCTTTTGATTGAGGCTTGAATCAGTTTACCTGATAATATTCTCAACTCCCAATGGAGCTGGGTTTATTATAATAAAATCTTAGGGGGGTATTTTATGAACTCATTAGTACTTCTTTTATTAGGCTTGGCTTTGTTCTTCATCGCTTATGTCAGTTATGGCGCCTTCCTGGCAAAGTCCTGGGGTATCGATCCCTCCAGAAAGACACCTGCCAATGCTTTGAGGGACGATATTGACTACTGTCCTGCCAATCCTAATGTTCTTCTGGGACATCACTTTTCATCCATTGCAGGCGCAGGCCCTATAACCGGACCTATTCTTGCATCTGTATTCGGGTGGCTTCCGGTTTATCTTTGGATAGTGATCGGAAGCATATTCGTAGGCGGTGTCCATGACTGGGGTTCTCTATTTGCATCAATAAGGCACGAAGGGAAATCAATTGGTGAAATAATAAGAGTCAACCTCGGTCAAAAGGGAAAAATGCTTTTCAACATCTTTGCATGGCTGACACTCGTACTTGTAGTAGCAGCATTTACAGACATATGTGCAGGCACCTTTGCTTTCGACCCTGCCAAAGGGGATTTGACCGGAGCGAGGGCTGGTACTGCATCAGTTCTATTTATTTTTTTAGCAATGGGCTTTGGTTATTTTGTTTACAGGAAGGGTGCAAGGCTCAGTGTTTCTTCGGTTATCGGCGTAGCTCTTTTATTCTTCTGCATTTTCCTAGGCTATAGCTTCCCTGTTCTCAAGCTTTCCAAATTGGCTTGGGATGTAATCCTCATAATTTACATCTTTGCCGCATCGACATTGCCCGTATGGCTGCTCCTCCAGCCAAGAGATTATTTATGCTCCTTCTTGCTTTATGCAATGCTGATAGGGGGAGTAATAGGAGTATTTATCGTCAGACCGGAAATAGTCATAGCAGCTTCCAACGGTTTCACAATCGGCGAAGGCAGCAAGGCCCAGTATCTGTTCCCCATGCTGTTTGTAACGGTCGCTTGTGGTGCTATATCAGGCTTCCACTCCCTCGTAGGCTCGGGAACCACATCAAAACAGATAAACAATGAAAAGGATTCAAAGCTCATAGGCTATGGTGGCATGCTTATAGAAGGTCTGGTAGCCATATTGGCATTGATCTCTGTCGCTGCATTTAAGGACGTATCCGGAACACCGGCAATCATATTCTCTTCAGGGATTGCCACTTTTATGAACAGTTTCGGCCTTCCCATTGAAGTAGGAAAAGTATTTGTGATCCTTGCCTTCTCAGCCTTTGCTTTGACCAGTCTTGATACGGCAACCAGAATCGGAAGATATGTTTTCCAGGAATTCTTTGATAAGCCGGATGGAACCGCAGAGAAGGCTGCCGGCTCAAATATGTATGTTGCTACCGCCATCACAGTTGTTGCTTCATGTCTCCTTCTCCTTTACGGCTACTCCAAGATTTGGCCTATTTTCGGATCGGCAAACCAACTCCTGGCCGGGTTATCTTTGCTGGCGCTGACAGTCTGGTTTGCGAACACCGGAAAGAGTTACAAGATGACTATGATACCCATGATATTCATGTTTGCAGTCACATTGTCCGCCCTTGTAATACTCGTTAAAAACTTCTTTGCGGCAGGAAATATTATACTTGGCATCCTTGCCGTTGTCCTGTTCGTGCTGGCTGTATACTTGATCTATACTGCGGCACATACAATGAAAGAAAAAAAGTCCAAGAACTTAAGCGCATAATAAAAATCTGGGGGTTCTTCTATACCCCCAGATTTTTTATCTTACCAAGCTGCTATTGTTCCATCTGTTCTCGGCTCAGTTCCCCCGCAGAGAGTTCCGTTTTCATCTCTCCAGATGATCTGACCTCGTCCCATTAAGTGCGTATCCAGCTGCGGCACAATATCATGCCCCTTAGCTGCTAATTGTAACGCCAAGTGGTTAGGAAATCCGGGCTCAATCTCTATTTTCTTTCCTCCTACCCATTGCCAGCGATAAGCATCTAATGCATCCTGCGGATTCATATTAAAGTCTATTGTGTTCATTATTACTTGAACATGACCTTGTGGCTGCATAAACCCGCCCATTACTCCAAATGGTCCTACGGCCTTATTACCTTTTGTCAGAAACGCAGGAATTATTGTATGATACGGCTTTTTACCCGGCGCCAAAGCATTATCATGACCGGGATCTAATGTGAAGTTATGGCCTCTGTTATGCAAAGCTATTCCTGTGCCAGGTACCACAAGACCTGAGCCAAAGCCCATATAGTTGCTTTGAATCATAGAAACCATATTGCCTTCCTCATCGGCTGTTGCTAAATATACGGTTCCTCCCGATGCCGGCTCTCCCGGTACTGGCATTATTGCTTCTTCTCCGATAAGAGCCCTTCTCCCGTCTGCATATTTTTCGGACAGAAGTTGTTCTGCTGTCACAGACATCATTCTTGGATCCGCAACATATTTCTGACCGTCTACAAAAGCCAGCTTCATAGCTTCAATTTGCTTGTGCAGCGTGTCAGCATTATCCCTATCCTTAAATTCATAGCCTTTTAATATATTTAATGCCATTAAAGCTACAATTCCATGTCCATTCGGAGGTATTTCCCAAACGTTATACCCTCTGTAATTTATGCATATAGGCTCTACCCATTCCGGTTCAAATTCTTCCAAGTCTTCTTTTCTTAAATAACCATTATATTTCCGAGAGAATTCATCGATCTTGTCCGCCAATTCTCCTTTATAAAATGCTTCTGCATTAGTTTCGGCTATTAGCCCCAGTGTTTTGGCATGATCAGATGACCCCCAGGTCTCTCCAAGCTTTGGCGGCCTTCCATTTGGTACAAATGTATCAAACCAATCAGCAAACTCTCCTCCTTTTAATCCGGCTTTAAAGTTTTTATAAGCCTTATCCCACAATTTTGATACATTTGGTGTAAGGGCATATCCTTCCGATGCATATCTGATCGCCGGCGCCAAAACTCCAGCAAGAGGCAGCTTTCCAAACCGTTCTGATAATGCAGCCCACCCCGCCGGTGCTCCCGGTACTGTCACCGGGACCCAACCGTATTTCGGTATTTCCGTAATGCCTTTTTCCTTAAGCTTTTCGATGGATATAGATTTCGGTGCTTTACCGCTGGAGTTAAGTCCATATAATTTACCTTTTGTCCAAACTAAAGCAAAATTATCTCCGCCTATACCGTTGGATGTAGGCTCTACTACCGTCAGACAAGCCGCTGTTGCAATTGCTGCATCAATGGCATTGCCTCCGGCTCTCAGAATCTCCAACCCGGCTTGAGCAGCCATCGGCTGACCTGTAGCCACCATTCCTTTTTTGGCATATACAACATTCCTTCTTGACGGATAGCTATAAACTGAAGAATTAAATTTCATTAGTGTACCTCCCTGTAGTTCTTCAGATAACAAGGGTATAGCTTTAAGCCATACCCTTATTCTGCTTTACATAAAATATTTTAAAAGAATATATGTGTCAAATACTGATCTATCAATATCAATGCGCCTAATGCAAATACATAATAGGAAAAATATCTCATCTTGCCCTTCTTTAATATATTCAGCATATATCTGATGGATATGTATCCGAATATAGCTGCAAATATGAAGCCTGCACCCAGACTCATAGAATCCAGATTTCCTACACCCGCTTCCAGTACGTCCTTCATATCAAATACCGCTGCTCCAAGTATGGCAGGTATCGACAGCAGAAATGAAAATCTGGCTGCAAAATCCCTGTCCATATGCCGGAATAACGCTCCTGATATGGTAAGGCCCGATCTCGATACAGCCGGCAGTATTGCAGCTCCCTGCATAAGACCGACAAAGGCCGCATCCAGGCAGCTGGTTTCTTCCGCATCCTTATAACCGTTTCTCAAGCTATCCGCAAAATACAAGACCAATCCGGTTATAAAAAATTCAAAGCCTAATGTGCTGCCGCTGGCAAACACCTTCTCAAAAAAGTCCTTGAAGGCCACTCCAATAATAGCGGTAGGTACAGTCCCTGCAATCAGCAGCAGTGTAAGCCTTTGGAAGGGTCTTCTCAGTATTGAGACTATATCCTTCCAAAAAACTGCAAATACTGCCGCAAGAGTTCCCAGATGAACCACTATTCCGAAGGTCAGGGATGGCTCAGCCACTCCGAATATCTTTTGAAAAAGCACCAGATGGCCGGAGCTGCTGATAGGCAAAAACTCTGTAATACCTTGTATGATCCCGAGCAATATGGCTTGAATGAAAGTCATTTAGTCAACCCCTCTTCCCTATGATTTTTGTTGTGCTAACTGATAACGATTGCAGAGCTTCGAGACTAAGACTTTGTAAACTTGCATAGGGTGCGTCAAAACTAACAAACTCTAAGTCGCTTCACGATGCATTCTTATATCAGTTAAGACAACTATACCTAATTGAATTTATTGTACAAATCAATCTTTTTTAACAATACTCCTGCAATATAACCTTCTGTTTCTCCGTCCAAAAGTTTCACTTTATACCATCTGTATCCCGATGAAAGGCCTCCGTCGTCGAGTATACGGAGCCTTTCGCCCGCAGCCAGCCTGGTTATCACACCGTCGGAAGAAAGATTGGGGGAGTTCCTCAATTTGCTGCCTTCCACCTTTATAACAGCCTCATCACCTGCGCTCAACTCGTATCCGGTGGTTTGTCTGACAGAAAGCTTATCTCCTAATTCATATATCTTGCCTCTGGCGGGCAGGCCATCGCTGTCAAAGCCATGGGCTGAAATTTTATCCGCAGTAAAATATCCCTTGTTGAAGCCTTCAATATTGTTAAACACTCTTTCTTGATAAGCTCCCTTCCAGGAGGATCCGGGCATATTGACCTTGCTGTATCCGTTGTAAGCCATAACAGCAAAATACCAGTTTTCCAGCACATCCGGATTCATATCCGATACTTTGGGCAAGGCTCCGCCGAAGCTGGAAAGCCATTTATCATAAAGTATCTTAGCCCCGACACGGATATTAAATTCGGCGTCGGTTTTAATCCTTTCAATATCCTCCGGGCCGAAGGTTTCTCCCGTATATTGTATGGCTACAGAACCGTTTATAGGAGTTACCTGCATAATACCGATTCCGCCGTCAAAGGATACGACGGGTTCGCCCCAAACAAACTGCTGTCCCCGGCTTTCTATATATGCAATAGAGCTTATTATCTCATAGGGAATGCCTTCCTCTGCAGATATTTTTTTCAACAGCGTGTCGGTTTCTTCCTTGCTTATGCCATAGTATTTAAAAGGCCCCTCTGAGGCTTTATATGAGTATTTTCCGTCTTCTATAGCAAAGTAAGCCTTTGTGTAGCTTACAGCTTCTCCGGCCGCATCATATGAAACGGACTTTTTCATTATTCTTCCGTCCTCAGTTATTCTAAGCTCGCCTATGTTATAGCCTTGAAGGCCTTCACCCAATACTTCCTTAATTTTATTCTGGCTTACCTCCAATATATACCATCTGTTTATGAAGCCGCTTTCCTTTTCCTTGAAAATAGGTATCATTTCCATTATCCCGTTCTTGTTTATATCTGAATTCAATATGTAGGATATATCCAGCGATTCACCCTTCAGCGGCTTCTTCCAGGATGAAAATAAACGCATTTTTTCCTTCTCCATACCAAACAGCAGGAATTGAACCTCATCAGCATTTTTATCTAAATTTATGAGCAAAGCTTCCTTTTTCCCGTCTCCATTAAAATCCGAAATGGAGCATTGGAATAATCCTTCATATGCTTTGTCACCAATCTTTACATTGATTCCTTTTCCCTTTGCCACTTCTATCTTCAGGTCTGCCGCCCCATCATTATTTAAATCCCGTTCGGCATAAACCTCCGTCTCCTGATTCCATACCTCTGCAGTATTCTCACAAAACATGGGCGTATACAGCATTGCCGATAGTATTGCTGCAAAAGCTGCGAATTTAATTTTTTTCATTTTTACCTCCTCTATACTATCCTTTGATTCCTGCTAATGAGTATTATACCATTTTTAGACGTGTACGGCCTTATAAATGATTCAAAAATTTAAAAGGGGCAGGTGCGAGACCTGCCCATACATAAGTCCTAAAACTTTCTTTCAAGCTGCTTTACTATTATGTCCGTTATGGCATCCTTTCCAAAGCCCTCAGGCAAAGTATCCTTAAGCTTCAGCGCTCTGCTTATATACTTCATCGCAAGGCCTTTGGTCCTATCAAGGCCGCCGCTTACCTTTACACATTCCAGAAGGCTTTCGCCGCCATCTTCTTCTATGGCTTCGATGGCTTTGACGGTGGGTCCCTTATATGAGCTTTGCAAGGAGTATATTATCGGCAATGTGAATATCCCCTGCTTTGCATCGCTGAGCAATGGCTTGCCCACAGTTTTTTCATCACCCGTAAAGTCCAAAATATCATCTACGATTTGAAAGGCCATGCCGATATTGCTTCCGATTTTCGATAGCTTTGAGGTCATTTTTTTATCGCAGCCGGCCTTGTGAGCCCCTACACCGATGCTTAGCGAGAAAAGAGCTGCAGTCTTCCCGCCTATTCTCTTGAGATATTTTCTCACATCCACGGTTTGATCGAATTTTTGTTCATTTTGATCTATCTCGCTGTCGCATATAAAGGCAATCACTTTTGACAGATCCTTCATCATTTCCACCTCAGCCATATCCGCTACCAGCATAAAAGCTCTGGTAAACAGAAAATCTCCGCAATATACTGCGGTGTTTTTACCCAGAGCGGATTGCATGGTTTTAGTGCCTCTCCTTGTCTCTGCGTCATCTACTATGTCATCATGTATCAAGGTGGCCATATGCATTATTTCTATGGAGGTGGCAAGGGGTACGACCGTTTCGCTTTTATAATCGCCGAATGTAGAGCCTATTATAGTAAGAGAAGGCCTAAGCCTTTTGCCTCCGCTTTTTACAAAGTCCTTTAAGGATGCTTCCACCATCTTGCTTCTTGTCTTTAACGTTTTTAAAAGATGCTCCTCAACCTTATTGAGTTCCGTCGCCAAAAAGTCCTTGTTCCCCAAGGTCTATGCACCCCCTATCTTCAGAATCCTCTTTACAGGCTCCACGGTAAATTCAACAGTAAAGCCTATCAAAATTCCTGTTATAACTCCTGATATCAACAGCACCGGGAGATAATAAAAAAGATGAATATTTGATATAACCAGACTTGCAACTCCAATTTGACCTATATTATGAAATACTGCTCCAACGGTGCTTATAGTAGGTATGCTGAAAATATTCTTATGCTTCAGATACATATATGCCATCACAGAGCTGCTCAGAATACCGCCTGCCAAGCTGTAGAGAAAGCTTGAAAGCCCTCCTCCGAAAAGAGAGCTCAGCAATGTCCGCAATACAACTACTATAACAGCCTCCTTGAACCCAAAAAGCATTATGGTAATGAGGCTTATTATATTTGCAAGGCCAAGCTTAACACCCGGCACAGGGACAGGCACAGGTATAGCCCTCTCGATGACATGAAGAACCAAAGCCTGAGATATTAAAATGCTCAATAAAACCATTTTTCTTGTTCTGGTCAAAATAACACTTCCTATTGAGAAACACCATCTACATCGGCCTTTTCATTTCCTTCGATGAATACCTGAACTTTATTGGGCAAGCATACGATGCTCTGACCAACCCTATTGATGACACCGGTTTTCTGACATATTTTATCCGGGCATACTACATCAGATACATAGGCTCCTTTGCTGTCCGCCTTTATATCTATATATCTTCCCTCTTCCAGTTCAATGTGAATCAGCTTTTCACTGCTTAGGTTTCTCATGTCAAGCCTATCATATTCCTTGCCATTTACCGAAATCACTACTGTTTTGTTCCCGGTATCCTTATATAACAGATTCAGTCCAAAATATGATATACCTGCTATCAATACTATCAAAAGCAGCAGTATATCCCCTTTTTTCAACTTCACAATCATCACCGACCTATGTTTCTCTTTATTTAAAGCCTTATATAATTTTATTTTAATATAAGGAAAATTTCAACATTTTCTGTATATTATTCATATATTATCTGAAAAACCCCGTTACCCATTCAACACTAAACTAAACCGCCCTAAGCCCCCGCCCCTATAAGCGGCAGGTTTCAAAGGGCGGTTAAGTCCAGTATGGACTCGGCTAACATTTTGTGAGGGTTCCCATCCCCCACAAAATGAAGTCTCGTTCAAGGCAACGGGATAAAACCAATATCAGTCAAAGTACCAATAGCGTTCTCTTGCAAATTTTGTATTGATCCACCATTTCTTTATCCAGGGTATTACGTAATGATCCAGTCCGAAGGTCCTTCCGGCTCCGCCCATCAATGTTATGGCAGCAAATACATACCAAAGTATGTCATAGCCGGCCATAGCAGATAGCACAAAGTTTGCAGTCAGTCCTATGGATGCTATTGATGCAAGGAAAGTGAAAAGTCCTGCTATCAAAGCCAAACCAATCAGTATTTCCATGATCACTACGGAAGTCTGGAACAGCATTGCATTTGGCGCAACCACCGTGTCCATGAACCACTGATATATTGCCGGCGGAGCCGATAATATCGGTGACGGCCCCGCTGCTGCCTGGGAGGCCGCTGAATTCCCTGCCACTTGTATGATCTTAATATTTCCGGGCTGCAGCCATCCTTCATTGACCTTATTAATGCCTTCAATAAGCCATAGTATGCCTACATATAATCTCAGCGGGATAAGCCACAAGGATTGAGTCCTTTGTGCCAAGTGTCCGCCGACGAAGGATCTGCGGTCTTCCATATGGAAGAATTCATGTCTCAAATAATTCCAGATAAGTCTCAACCCGCCTACACCCCAGAGGTAGTGCATATTTACCAGATGCTTCATCATCATGGCGAAGAAACCGGACATCTGAACTCCCATAACCTCTGCGACACAATAATGGCTGCCTACGGAAACCATAAAGCCATGAGTATTCAGCTGGAATTTTTCTTTTTCCTTCTTTTCAATGTCTGCAATTATGTTCTTAGCTGCACATGCTCCTGTCTGAATTGCAGTCTCAACTATCTGAGGTATGGGTTTCCCGTTTATTTCGTAGTAAGCATTGTCGCCTACAGCATATACATTTTCTTTGTCGACAGTCTGCAGATAATCGTTTACTTGCACTCTGCATCTCTTGCCTTCAGTAAAGCCTGTATCTACGCAAAATGCATTGCCCTGAACACCGCAAGTCCAAATCAGCGTATCGGTTTCCATCCTGGTGCCGTCTTTAAGCTCGATGCCGTCTTCATCAGCTTTGACGATTGCCGCACCTGTAAGAACCTTAACACCCTTTTTCTCCATAAATCTCTTGGCTTTTGCCTGGAGATTCGGCTTTAAAATGGGAAGTATGTTGGGCATAGCTTCAACATTATATAAGGAAACTTCGGATTCGGGAATATCGTGCTGCGCACAGAGAAGCTTTTTCCACTCCATGAGCTCCCCTACGACTTCTACACCTGTAAATCCTGAGCCTGCAACGATTATAGTCAAAAGCTTCTTTCTCTTTTCAGGATCTTTTTCTTCCCTTGCTCTCCTGAATACCTCTTCAATATGCTGTCTGATTTTTAGCGCGTCCTTCAAAGACCAGATGGTAAAAGCATTTTCTTTTACTCCCGGAACACCGAAGAATGCAGGCTCACTGCCCACGCCCAAAACCAGGTAATCGTATTCGTAGCTTGTCCTTTCGGAAACCACCGACTGTTTTTCATGGTCAACCTTTATTACCTCTTCAGTAACCAGCTCGACCTTTGTAGCTTTAAAAACCTGATACAGGTCTACCATAACACTTTCTTTCTGTGTTCTATGTCCTGCAATCTCATGAAGCTCAGTAAGAAGAGTGTGATATGGGTTTCGATCGATCATTGTTATTTTTACGCTGCTATCATTCTTAAATCTTTTGTTTAAAACCTTAGCTGCTTCAACTCCGGCATAACCGGCGCCAAGAATAACAATTTTAGTTTTTGCTTCCATTTTACCCCTCCTAAGGTTAATTCAATAAGAGATGAGACAATCCAAACCCCAATAATTCTAAAGTTAGTATAATGTCCTGGTGCGGATATATGAGATTATAATTCCAAAATATTTTCTGTCCAAATTATATGCAGGAATTTACCATTTTCAGGTTTAAGTCTTTCTCTGTTCTCTTATTACCGGTTCTGCATGTTTGAGAATTATCTAACAACCAGAACCGCAATATCACTTGCCTACTCTACTATAGTATATAATTATTTCCGACATATTTCAATGTATATTTCTTTCAAAACAGAACTTTTTTCTATCCAAAATATATTCATAAGCAAACAAATAATATTCATTTGTCTATTAGCCCATACTATGATAAAATTCTATTGTGAAAATTTATTTTATCTCATACTTGGAGGTTTGCATATGAGACTCAAAAACCATAGCTTGGTTAAAATAATATTAATATTCTCTTTGGCAGCTTCTCTATTGGTCGGCTGCAGTCCTAAGGAGCAATCCAAAGCTCCCTTAACAAAAACTAATTACCTTTTGGGCACTTTGATCGAAATAACACTGTATGACCATCAGGATGAGAAAACTATTGATGCGGCTTTCGGTCGAATCAGGGAAATCGAAGCCAAAATGACAATAAACAGCGAAAATCCCAGCCAGATAACTAAGCTCAATGATGCTTCAGGCTCCCACGAGGTAGAACTTAGTGAAGATACTTTTTATGTGTTGGAAAAGGGCAAATATTATTCTGAAATTTCCGGAGGAAAATTCGATGTAACTATAGGCCCCATAGTCAAGCTTTGGAATATAGGTACAAAGTATGCGGCGGTGCCTGAACCTCAAATTTTGTCCGACAGCCTTAAGCTTGTAGATTACAATAAGCTTGCTCTTAATAAGGATAAGCTTACTGCAAAGCTTGAAGCAAAAGATATGAAGGTCGATCTTGGTGCCATAGCAAAGGGTTATGCAGCGGATGAGGCTGCATCAATACTCAGGGATCACGGTGTGAAGCATGCCATCATCAATTTGGGCGGAAACATCCTTACCCTGGGGAGCAATGTCAGCGGCAATCCTTGGAAAATAGGAATACAGGACCCATATCATCCCCGCAATGATTATATAGGCATAGTGAATGTGACAGATAAAACCGTTGTAACTTCGGGAATATATGAAAGGTATTTTGAACAGGACGGAAAGAGATATCATCATATACTTGAACCAAAAACAGGCTATCCTGCAGACAACGGCCTGGCAGGTGTTTCAATCATTGCTGATAAATCCATCGACGGCGACGGACTCTCCACCTCCGTATTCATACTTGGCCTGGAAAAAGGCATGGAGCTCATAGAAAGCCTGGATAATGCGGAAGCCTTGTTTATCACCACAGATAAAAAGATTTATATGACCAAAGGCTTTAAAGCAGTATTCACACAGACCAATAACGAGTATAAAGTAATGGAATAGGGAACGGAGAACACAGATTTACACTGATTTTTACACAGATTAACACGGCGCGGTTTAATCCGTGCCAATCCGTGTTCTCCTTCCCCCTTCAACCTTTTGGCTTGAATATCAGCGATGCTAAAAATCCAAATATTATTGCAGAGGATATTCCCGCGCTGGTAAGCTCAAATATGCCCGTGAGTACGCCTATAGGGCCGTTTTTTTCCAGTTCGACAAGCGCGCCCTTCAGCAAGGAGTTCCCAAAGCTGCATATAGGCACCGTAGCTCCCGCACCGGCAAATTTGATAAGAGGTTCGTACAGCCCCAGCCCGCCCAATATAGCTCCTGCAACCACAAGCGTACTCATGGTATGGGCCGGAGTCAGCTTAAACGCATCCATCATTATCTGGCCTATAACGCATATCAATCCGCCTACAATAAACGCCCAAAAAATTTTTTCCAAGTTCAAACCTCCTCACATTTCTATGGCAACCGCATGGGCAATACAGGGTATGCTTTCCTTTTGCTGATAAGATAAAGGAGAATGAAGAGCTCCTGTAGCAACCGCAAGCATTTTTCTTATTTCTCCGTTTCTCATCCTGTTGAGCAAATGTCCGTATACCACCACTGCAGAGCAAGCACAGCCGCTGCCGCCTGCAAATACCTGCTGGTCTTTGCCGTATATCATCATACCGCAATCTCCAAAGCTTTTTTCCGGAAGCCTGACACCGCTTTCAATAAGCTTATCCAGTGCTATCTTATGCCCTACAGCACCTAAATCGCCGGTGACTATAATGTCATAGTAATCCGGCTCTATGCCCATATCCCTGAAATGGGCCTCTATGGTATCCACCGCTGCCGGAGCCATGGCGGCACCCATATTAAAGGGATCGGAGATGCCCATATCAACTATCCTTCCAATGGTGGCCGCCGTAATTTTGGGGCCCTTGCCATGTGTTGACAGCAGGCATGCGCCTGCCCCGGTAACGGTCCATTGGGATGTGGGAGGCTTCTGCGCCCCATATTCGTTAGGATAGCGGAACTGCTTCTCCGCAGTCGAATTATGGCTGGAAGCCCCGGTGAGCACATATTTGACTTTCTGTCCGTCCACATAGCTTGCAGCTATGGCCAGACCTTCCATTGAGCTTGAACAAGCTCCGAATATGCCTAAGTACGGAATACCTATAGTCCGGGCTGCAAAGCTGCTGGATATGATCTGATTCATCAAATCGCCGCTTATAAACATGCCCACATCGTACTTGTTTATCCCTGCTTTCTCCAAAGCTTTTTCCGCCGCTTCCTCCAGCAGAAGTTTCTCTGCTTTTTCAAAACTGTTCTGCCCAAGCCATATATCATCATGTATTAAGTCTATATCCTTGGCCAATGGCCCCTGGCCCTCAAAGGGTCCTGCCGCTGCTGCAGAGGCCAGGATCACAGGTTTGGATTCAAAAATAAAGCTCTGATGACCTTTAAACATTTACATGCCTCCCAGATATTTAAGTAGCATTTTTATGATGGAGACCACGAAAGCCGAAAACACTCCGTATACAATGACAGGGCCCGCTATCTTGAACATATTGCCGCCTACGCCCAGCACATAGCCTTCACTCCTATGCTCTATGGCTGCAGAGGATATGGTGTTGGCAAAGCCTGTGATAGGCACTGCGGATCCTGCTCCTGCCCACTGGGCCACATCATCATAGACCCCAAAGCCTGTAAGGAGTATGGATATTATTATCAAGGTCGCAGCAGTAGGATCTCCTGCATTCTTTTCAGTAAAATGAAAGTGCTTGATATACATGAATTGCAAAATCTGCCCAAAAGCACATATACTGCCTCCCACAATAAATGCTTTCAGACAGTTCAGCAAAAGAGGCCTCTTAGGTTCTCTTTGCTGTGCAAAATCTTTATACTTTTGCTGCTCCAGATTTAATTTATCATCTTTATTGCTTGACAATCATATTACCTCCCCATCAATATCCATACTTATTGTTTGCAGCAATTCATAAAAATATTAACAGTTTAAAATAACTAGTAAGCGATATGGATCAGATGAAATTTAGTGAACTTTTCACTCCAGCCGAAGTCAAAGGGGACATGATATCGATCGCTGGTGTGGGAATTTATCATGGGATATCCTTTTGAATCCTTGGCGGTTATTATTGAAAAATGATCTATCTTGCCATTTTTTTCGTAGCACAGCAAATCTCCAACCTCGATTTTTTCCACAATTCCTATGGAATGATCTTCAATAGGCTTGGTCAATTCCTTATAGGTGCCCTTCTTTATCAATCTGCTTTTCCCGCTGTACAGGATATAATTCCAGAAAGCGTTGGCGTTTACGAAGGCCGCGCTGCCCTGCGCTTTTCCATATTTGGGATAGGTAGCAAACCAAGTCCCGTCAAAGGGTATGCCTCCTCCTTCTTCCTTATCTCCTATGCATTGTGATACATAATTGGTACAATCCCCTCCAATGCCGTTATAATCCTGATATTTAAGATTATATTTAAGATTATTGCCGCTTCCCCAGACAATGCCGCAATATTTATCGGCATACTGAATAGCTTTTTCTCTGTCATATTTGGGGCTTTGGGATTTTACCTTTGAAGCCGGAGAAGTTAACTCACAGCTTGCCCCTACGTACATCCCGCTATAGGGATGCAAGGCTTCCTGGAGAAAATCCGTATACCAATCCTTGCTCACCAGCCATTTGTCATCTTTATTGACTAATCCTACAGTATGCTTTATACCTGTACCAAAGCTATTTACCGTCTGGTTTATGTCGTCCTCGTATATATACTCAAATTTATAAGTCTCTGTGAGAAAAACAGAATACATGCCGTCTTTTTTTGTTATTTTTCCTAAATATATAGTTGATTTAATATCCGTAAACTTGATTCCCTTTGCCTCAGACCAATCCTGGATATACTTTATCCTTTTAGCTTCGTGCTCGAAGGACCACAGCGCATATTTCTTCGATGTATCATAATATTCTCTTAAATCCTTCCAATCACCGCTGATCATCGCTTTGCATCTCTCATCGTATAAGCTCTGAATGATGCTTGCGATCTGCTTTTCGTCCAATTCAGCAGTATCGCACCAGGCAGCCTTCAAAGCAACCGATGAGAATATTAATATAAAAAATATAGTTATTTTCCACTTTTCAAGTCTTGTATTCATTTTTATCAATCCCTTCAATGTAAAGTTAAATCAGATAAATATAGTCTACTCAAAAAAATAAAAAAAATAGGCTTCACAGCCTATTTTTATCAATGGTGGGTAAACCTTTTTTTTGCAATCAACTCAAAAGCTTTTTTATAAGCTCCTTTGTCGCTTAGGTATAATCTGAATTTACCTGACAGCCTTTTATTATAAACCAATCGCTTGCAATTCAATTTATTACAATCTATAAATCTTTCATTTTTTACTACCTCAGCATCATATCTGATGTCTCCAGACATACGCAACACCTCTTTCCGATACCATCTTACTCCTAAAATCAATTATGGTGATATTATTTTTAATGCTACCATAGTATAATATTACATGTCAAATTTAAGTAAGCTATGCTAAGCTTCCGGACGAAGTCTTCTAATATGCCTGCTTTCGATATATCTCAAGCCGCCGCTGCTTATTATGGAAACAAATCCGCTGGGATCTTCCGGCACAACTACTGTGTCGCCTTTTTCAATCACCGTTTTTATGTTTTTATAGCACAAAAATCCTTCTCCAAAGATTACACTGATTATTTTAGTTTCATCGCATCTTTGCATAATTGATTCTTCATTCTTCAAAGCCGCAAAAATGGCTCCGAAATACTCATATTCACCGAGGCAAACCAGTCTGCAATCCATGTAGGAATCAGCATAAACATTTAAGATTCTTCCGTCTGTTATGCATTTTTTTATGGAATACAAAGCTTTTTCAATATGAAGCTCTCTTTTTTCCCCATTTTCCGTCCTATCCCAGTCATATAAT
This sequence comes from Lutispora sp. QWL-02, assembly GCF_058315355.1. Taxonomy (NCBI): domain Bacteria; kingdom Bacillati; phylum Bacillota; class Clostridia; order Lutisporales; family Lutisporaceae; genus Lutispora; species Lutispora sp. QWL-02. The sequence continues at coordinate 1,493,274 of NZ_CM177762.1, read as the reverse complement.
CTATAGGTCAGATCGGAAGCTTCCTGAAGCTCATATGCCAAAACTCCTTTGCCTAAAGCGTGTACGGTTCCCGATGGGATAAAGATGCAATCACCTTTTTTTACTTTTATCCTATTCAGCATATCGACTATGGAACCATTGATTGCAGCATCTTTTATTGCATTTTTTTCATAATATCCGTTAAAACCATAAAATATCTCGGAATCCTCCTCACAATCCAGTATAACCCACAGCTCATCCTTGCCCGTAAAGCCGTCGCCAAGAGCCGTAGCTGCTCTTTTGTCCGGGTGAACCTGTATGGACAAATCATCACTTGCATCTATAAGCTTTACGATCAGTGGAATGCCATCTTTCTCTCCATTATATTCTATACTCTCTCCAATTTTACCGGAGAAATCTTTATTATACTTTATTAATCTATTTCCACCCCATATTTTTTCGATCAATACCGGCTCCGTCTTATAAGGCGTCATAAAAAAACCCCCGATTCAATAGATTGAATTTCTCTACTACAATCTATTAAACGGGGCTTTTCCCTGCTACAAATCTATTTAATTTATTTTAGATTCATCTGTTTTGCTTATTGGTTGCCCTCCCGATACTGCAAACCTCAAGGCTTGCAAGGGCTAAATGATGTATAATATGTTGCTTCCGGGAAAGTATTTTTCTATGGTGCTTTGAAAGAAATCCTTCATAGCACTTATCCGCTCTTTGTCATATATATATTTGCCATAACCAAACTGGCCATATTTGAAGCTTCTTTCATCTTCACTCATAGGCAAAGCCGTCTCAGGAAAAACCTGAAGAATCCTATTTTTGGCTTTTGCTGTGAATCTGTGGGATATTATTTCAAAACTTATGTCTTGAAAATACGTATCTGGGATATTTTCTCTGAGCATCAAAAGTAAGGCACCGTATTCTTTTTCCCAGTCGCCATCCAGAAAAACAGGAGCAATGATGAAACCGGTCTGATACCCTTTCCCAATGACTTTTCTTGCTGCTTCTATCCTTTTTTGCGCCGAGGGAGTATGATGCTCGTAGGTTCTTATAACATGATCCGTATTAAGACTAAAGCGTACAGAAGTATGTCCGCCATGTTCAACATCAAGGAAATCCTCCACATTTATATATTTTGTTACAAAGCGAAAGCGTCCATTGTCCTGATGAGCAAAAAAATCAATGGACTGGGACAGCCCCTTTGTGTAGGGCTCCACCGGCAGCGGATCGGAGGTTGCAGCGCCTTCGAATATTGTTATTTCCTCTTTTCTCTCCTTTATATACTTTTCTGCTTGCCCCAGAATTTCATTTACATTCACATAGGTTCTCACATAGGGCTTATCGCCGAGCTGAGTATTCAGATAGCAATATTCACATTGTCCCATACAGCCCGTTACCAATGGGAGCTGATAGTGGGCAGAAGGCTTGCAGGTCTGGAACTTTAGGGTCTTCCTCACGCCTATAACCAGAGTTCTTTTCCCTTCTGCATATTTTTCCCCGGGATCTTTTCCGGGTATGCCTTGTACTCGGTCTGAATTAAGTTTTACGACCTCAATACCCTTGCTGCGGAAATAATCAAAAAGCTCAATTGCTTTTGCATATCTGAATGAGTCGTTTTCAAAAATTACTCTATTTGGAATAAACATAACAGCACCTCAAATAATATAGTTTAATATTATTTAAGATGCTGAATTCCTTTAATTAATATACATCTTTATAGTTAGTGCATCAATCCATATATGACTCAATTTTATCATTAAAGAAAAATACTCCTACACCGCCTATTCCCAGATGCGATCCCAATACGCTGCCTATTTTGTTGATCATGACTTTTACATCTCCCATTCTGGCTTGTATCATGGCCTGCAATTCCCGGGCCATATCAATATCGTCCGCATGGCTGATGCCCAGAACCTGATTTGGAAAGCTGCTGATTCTCTCTTCCACGATATCCAGAACCGTATTCAGCGCCTTTTTCTTGCCTCTTACCTTCTGTATCACTTCCATAATCCCATCGTTGACATCAAGTATGGGTTTGATGTTCAATATATTGCCGATCAGTCCTTCGCTTTTGTTTATCCTTCCCCCTTTTACCAGCCAATTCAAATCCGTTATAGTAAATATATGCTCTATATGTGCAATCATCTTCTTGATAGAATCCACTACGCTCTCAAAGCTTATGCCTGCGTCTAAAAGCTTGGCTGCCTGCATCGCAATCAAGCCTGTTGCCGTTGATCCGGATCTGGTATCGATCACTTCCATATTTACACCTGCACTTCGCATTTTTAGGTCCTCTACAATCCTATACATGGTTTGATATGTACCTGACAATTTTGAAGAAAATGATAAAAAAATGAAATCCTCGCCTTTGGAAATACATTCTTGAAATAGCTTATAAGCATATGCAGGACTCGGCTGAGAGGTTTTGGGACATATGCCCTTCCTCATGGCATCATAGACTTCATCAATCTTTATAGTAACCTTGTCCAGAAATTCATTCCCATTGATATCGATCTTAAGGGGTAAGAGTCCGATATTATATCTCTCCATCATCTCATCAGGCAGATCACAAGTACTATCAACTATTATCCTTGTCATGCACTTAATGCCCCCAATCTTTTTGTAGTATTTCTTCTATACATAGGATATCGCTATCTGCCAAAGATTTCAATGAAATGCTGAACAGGTTTTCAAATATTACAAAATACAGTTGACGATATCATCTATGGTTATATTTTTAAAATACTCCTCTATATTAAGTTTTGCAAGGGCTGATCTTATTTCCTCATTCTCATGGCGCTTGCCTATAAGTGCGGACTCAACTTCCTCCAGGCTTCCGCTCCCGAAGAAATCTCCATAAAACTTTATGCCCCGGATAATGCCGTCCTTTATATTCGCCAGAACTTCTATTTTTCCGCCTTCAAATCTATTTCCCTGCTTGATGTTGAACTCAGGCGACTCCCCGTAATTCCAATCCCAGCTCATATATTTTCTCTCCGTAAGCGAGTTTATTTCATTCATAGCTTCCTTTGAAAGCTCCCCTTCTCTTAATTCCGCATCCTCATCAAACATATATTTCAAAAGAAGCTCCTTAAACTCGGATACAGAGATGTCATCCTTCAAATAATCCTTTATGTTTGTGACCCTGGCTCTTACAGATTTTACACCCTTTGATCTGAATTTATCCTCAGATACCTTTAGTGCTTTTGCCAGCTCCTCCATTTGGGAATCAAAGAGCAAGGTCCCATGGTGCAAAAGCTTTCCATTCTTTACAGCCTGCGCATTTCCGGAAAATTTCCTGCCGTCTATGGTGATATCGTTCCTGCCCGAAAGCTCCGACTCCACCCCCAGCTTCTTCAGGGCCCTGATTATGGGCATTGTGAACTTTCTAAAATCAAACTCGCTCTTTTCCAGGCCTTTGATTATGAAGGTAAAATTCAGATTGCCCAAGTCATGGTAAACAGCACCTCCGCCAGTGATCCTTCTCACCACATTGATACCTTTTTCTTTAACATAATCCCTATTAATTTCTTCCGCTGTATTCTGATGCTTTCCTACAACTATGGTAGGTTCGTTTTGCCATAAAAGCACATAGCTTTGGCCGTCATTTAGATTGAACAGGTATTCCTCCATAGCCAGATTAAAGTAGGGGTTTGTGCTTTCATTTCTTATGTAGAGCATGCTTTCCACCTCCGAAAAAGTTATAACAGATATTTTTATAATTATAGCACAATCCGATTATTTGGTATACGTTACAGTTCGCTCATAGCTGTGCTTCTTTTCATCATTAATACTGTTAAAAACAATATGAATCCGGAAGCAAGTAAAGATACATAAACCGGCATCAAATCAACAATCATCCCCATTATTATCAGCCCTAAGGGCATTACTGCAGAGGCTATGGTTTGGGTCAAGGACATCATCCTTCCCATCATATGGTCCGGTGTAAGCCTTTGAATAAGTACCATAATGGGTATATTGACAATCATTAAGGATATGCTGAGTCCAAACATCATGAACATATAATAAGCCGCATAAACATTGTCCGAAAACAATTTCCCGGGGCTCAGTACAGGCAAAGCCATTAGCAGCTGTAAGGCACCGGCAAACCCCAGGCCCATCAGCAGGGCAGGAAGTTTTTTCTCCCGTTCAGGCAGTCTGGCTATTATAAGGGAAGAGATCAATGCACCCACCGAAAAGGAGCCTTCAATAATCCCGAAATAGATTTCGCTCAAGGAAAGAGTATTATTTATTATAAATGGCAATGTAACACTCATGCAGGGAGTGACAAAAAAATTGATGAGGATGGCAAACTTAAAAAGCGAAAATAATGGCTTCTGCTCTATCAGAAATGAAAAGCCTGTTTTCATATCATCGATAACACCTTTTATGTTCAGCTTGCCTGTATTTTTTTCTTCAGCCTCTTCCTTGGAAAAATTAAAATCAATAAACATTTCTGAGATAGCAGATAGTATGAAGGAAATGCCGTTCAGCGCAATAAAAAGCTTGATGGGGAGAATATGATAAAGCACTCCCCCCAGCACCGGTGAAACAATGGAGCTTACAGACTCTGCCGCCTGATTATAGGAGTTTATTTTCATTAAGCTTTCTTTTCTCACCAAGCTGGGCAAGGATGCGCTTATGGTAACGGCAAAGAATGTATTGATTATGGATAATAATAAGGTATTAGCATAAATGAACGGGATTCTCAAGCCGTATAGTGAGGACAACGGCAGAAGGGTCAATACGGTAATGCCGCTCAGCATATCCATGCCGACAACCATTTTCCTTCTATCCATCCTGTCCGCCAGAACACCCGCAATCGGCCCCAGAATGACTCGAGGCAGCGCACTCAAAAGAAGATTCAATGCAAAAGTGGTTCCCGAACCGGTTTGCTTCAGTATGTAAAGCGACATAGCAAAACTGTACATATAGGTGCCTACCAAGGATACAAATTTTCCCCATAGAAATAGATTGATGTTCTTCTTTTCATTCTTCTCTATAACCTGCTTGGCTATATTGGTCTGAGTATCCAAGGATTCCATTATCAAGCCCTCCAAAATCCAATAATATTTAACTTTAAATATATAATATGTTAATCATATTCAAAAGTCAATAAATATGTTTAATAATATTTAACTTTTGTTAGCTTTTTATAGGGTTTTATTTATTGCAGCCAGGGAAATAATATAATATAATTAAACTATAACATTTAAAGCGAGTGATATTATGGACTCCAGCTTAGGAAGTAAAATAAAAGCTTTGAGAAAAGAACTAAAAATGACGCAATCCCAGCTGGCTGAACCTGAAATGACAAAAAGCATGATCAGCCAGATAGAAAACGGACAGGCTATGCCTTCTATGAAAAATCTGCAGTTTATTGCAAAAAAATTAAATAAGTCCGCAGCCTATTTTTTAGAAGACGGCATAAGCGGCATATGTATGAATTGCAGTGACCATGCAGATGAAATAGTAACGGAGCTGAAAAATATCGATGGCCTTATAAAGGATGATAAATTCAGGGAGGCCTTAAGCCGTCTCGAAGCTCTTGAGGCTAAGAGCAATTTGAACAGCAAGCTGCTGGGTGATATAGCCTACCGCAAAGGACAATGCATGCAGAGAGTAGACCGCCTGGATGAAGGGGAAAGATTTCTAACAGAAGCCTATGAGATATATTTGGAAAGCAATAATTATACGGAAGCAGCAAAAGCTTATATTGATACTGCATTAAAATCATGGAGAAGCTTTGATTATGAGAATTGCATAGAGATATATGAAAAGGCAAAGGGCATCTATGATAAGTCTCCCAATAGAGATACCCATTTTGAAATAGAGTTGTCGAATGATCTGGCAGTATTCCACTCTGCAAAGGGGGATTTTGATAAATCCCTTGAATACTTAAAAAGCGCATTAGATATTTCAAAAACCACAGGTGTTTATTACAAGGCAGATGAAATACACAGGCTTACCGCCGCCTTATACTTTATCAAGGGTGATAATGAAAGCTATCAATTAAACATTGAAAAGGCGGAGCAGTTTGCAAGATTTTCGGATAACAAAAATATCAGCTACTATATATCAGCCATTAAGGCAGCCTTTGAAAACAGCAGAGGGGACTACAAAAAAGCCTTGAAATATCTGGAGGATATGAAAAATGCCAAGGATGAGGTTGATCATTTTTACTATAGAGAAAAGGCAAAGTCCTTATATTATATGGGAGAATACCAGGAGGCTCTGGAAAACATCAAGCTTGTTGATTATCCCGCATATTTAAAACATAGATTCGATTATTTGATGATGTGGAGCTCAAAGGTATATGAGGGCCTCATATATTCAGAACTGGGCGAGCCTGTCAAGGCCTTGGAATCCATTCTGGCAGGAATAGAAAATATGCGGAGATTTGAGAATTCAAAGCTGTTGGCCTTTGCTTTGGAATCCGCCTCCGAAATATATTATGAGACCGGCCAACCGGAGAAGGCTTATGAGTATCTTAAAGAAGCAAAGGATATGAAGGACACCATAGCAAGAAATAATATTTATTTTTAAAAAGCAGCCTATGCTGCTTTTTTATGCTGTCTTCCACTCCTTGGGTATCATGAATATTATGCAGATCATGATGATGACAGGAACTATCAAATATCTGGCAGTTGCAACCAGTCCCATAGAATCGGCGACCTTGCCGAATGCCGCTGCGCCCAGTCCTCCCAATCCCATTGGCAATCCGAATACGAGCCCTGTAGCCAGATTTGTGTTCCTGGGTATCAGGCTTTGAGTTATAAATACGGTGGGTGTATTTGAAAGACAGAATGCAAAACTCATTATCAGCCAGGGAATCAATGTGACGGGGCCTTCTGACCAAAAAGTAAGGGCAGCGGCTATACCGCCCGATATGCCCGATATCATCAGTATATTTTTATAACCGTATCTATCAGCCAGCACTCCTCCAAAAAATGTTCCTATAGGATCTACCAGTAAGAATAAGGTTATTGCCAGCCCTGCTAAATCGAGCCCTACAGATTTAAGCGTAAGATACTGTATGCCAAAAGTGATCATAGATCTAAAGACAAGGTTCCTTATGGTAGGTATCAGAACCAGCAGGGAAAGCCACTTAATTTTATATATTCCCAGCTTTGATTTCTCACCTTGTTCTTTTACAGCTTCCTGATCCACCGTAATCTTGTGAAGCCCCGAAAAAAACATGAATATTAAAGCTAAAATTCCAGGAATGAGCAAGTAAGGAAAAACATTCAACCCGAATTTTCTGGTCAAGGGCAAAACAACAGCAGGTGCTGCAGGCATTGCCAAACCGCCTATTACCAAAAATGTTGAAAGGCTTGTCCCTTTAGAACGGTTGGAAAACTTTATGGTGAGGGCTGAGCCCAAAGGGTGATAAACAGATGAACCAAATCCCCCTAAAGCTACTGCAGCCAGAAGCATATAGTAATTATTGATCATGTTTGTAAAACTCATGAACAATCCAATCCAGAGCACCGACGCCAATAACAGCCAAGCCCTGGTCCTCTTATCGGTAAAATATCCCACTATAGGCTGGAATACTGAAGCGCTGGCTATGATCAGAGCGGATACCATGCCTTGCTGTGCCAGAGTGAGAGAAAGCTTGCTGCTGAAAAGATACAAAACCGGAGGAACGATATTTGAATAAAAATCTATAAGAAAATGCCCTAAAAAAATCGACAAAAGAATCATACCGCTGCTTTTAATGCTATTGTTATTTTCCAATATATCAATCCTTTCCTAAAAGATACAACAAGCTAATTATAGCACGAAATAGCATTTGTGGAAAGTTAAGCGCGGTATAAACCGCGCTTTTTAATAACACACGAAGCTGTCTATTCTTCTCAGATCCATACCGAAATATACCCAGCGGCGTCCATTCCATCTCCAGCCCGCTATTGATCTCGGGCCTACAAATACCAGAAACGCCCAGAATCCTCGGCCTCTCTCCGGCCATATAAATACGAATCTGAAGGTACATCTCCTTATAGCGCCCGGGTCTACCGCCTTAACGCCGACTCCGCCGGGAGCCTTCTGAGGTGTGAATCCGGGAGGCGGACCTGATGGTGGTCCTGAAGCCGGTCCTTGGAAAGGAGCTCCTCCCGGTGCACTCGGTTGCGGCATCAGGAAAGGAGCACCTGACGGAGGCCCTTGAAAAGAAGGTCCAAAAGGAGGAGGAGTTATTTGATTAAAAGGAGCACCGGGGCCTTGCCTCCAAAATGGACATACAAAATCATCAAGTTCATCATCGAAATCTTCTTCAAATCTGTCCCAGTCATCATTATAATCTTCGTACATGCTATCCCACCTTACAATCATTTAGTACCATTTTATGCGGATTAACCAAAATGGTTCTTTCAGTATGCAGAAAAGAATATATATAAATAGCAGGAGGTAGAAAAATGAGTGCAAAATTTTATGTGATAAAGAAATCGAAACTATTCATAGGGCTTATGATACTGCTTATCGCTGCAACAACCATTTTGGGCAGCAGTATGATCCGTGTAAAATCCGCAGACATAGAAAAACCAAAAGGTTATATAGCCATAATAATCGATGATTTCGGCAATAACGGTAAAGGCACCAATACCATGATGAATCTCGGCATACCTATCACTGCAGCCATAATGCCCTTTCTCGACTCCAGCGTAAAAGATGCTGAAACAGCCAAAGAGAAAGGGTTGGAGATAATGCTCCATATGCCCATGGAGCCTATAAGCGGCAAGCCCAGCTGGTTAGGCCCCGGCGCGATCAAGTGTGCAATGACGGATCAGGAAATACAACTGAATATTAACGATGCTCTTGATCAGTTGAAATGGGCTGTCGGAATGAATAATCACATGGGCTCCAAGGTATGCCAGGATAGAAGGACCATGGAAGCCATACTGCTCACTGCAAAAAGCAGAGGAATTTATTTTGTAGACAGCAAAACCGCTGAAAAGTCAGTTATAGAAGAGGTTGCTAAGGAGTTAGATGTACCGTATTTTATAAGAGATGTTTTTCTGGACAGCACAAAAAATCAAAAAGAGGTCGAGGTCCAGCTTATGACACTGGCGAATATAGCCTTAAGAAAGGGATATGCCATAGGGATCGGCCATGTGGGCCCCGAAGGAGGAGAAATCACAGCGAAAGCAATAAAGAAGATGTATCCTAAGATATCGGAAAAGGGGGTCAAGTTTGTATTCGTTTCAGACATCTTCGACATAGTTGATCAAATGAAAAGTGATGGAAAATAAGCAAGGAAGGCTATGTTCGTAGCCTTCCTTCACATTTTTTGATAAACATTTCTACCGTGTCCTTTTCCTTTTGTATGCGCTCTTCCGTGAGTTCTCCCCTGCCTAGCCTGTCACAGATGCCAAGAAGCGCTATCTCCTTGTAGGAGACCTGCTTCATCATAGTTTTTAGATCGGCAAAGGGCAAATCCTTGACTGCGAAAAGGATCTGCATGTGCCAGCGCACCAGCTTTGAAACCGTGCTTATCAAGCCTCTGTCATCTGTCAAATGCTCCAAAAAATCTGCAGCCATTTTCTCTCCGATCTTATCGTGGTCATAGGCAACTATCCTTCCTTTTTTTATTCTGGTGACAGGTGCCTTTCCTATATCATGAAGCAGGGCAGCCCACATGAAAGCCCTTTTATCCTCACTCTCATCCTTCCGTTTGGCTGCCTCATCCACTACCAGCAAAGTATGGTTCCACACGTTGCCCTCGGGATGATGCTCCGGTGACTGGGGTATATCCTGCAGCTTCTTTAACATGGTAAAGGGATAGCTGAAACCTTCTCTGTCGATTTCAGCATTTAAATATTCGGATGGTTTTTCATCATTCAGCAGATGATGTTCGAAAATGTCGAATATTTCCCTGGAAATAGTCAAAAAATCAACTCCAAATATATAAAAATACGCAGTATTTTTTATGCCTCTGGCCTCTAGCCGCTAGCCTCTAATTATTTGCCAGCCGCTCCAATATCATACCACTTCTTTTTAAGAAGCCTTCCAGCTTATCTGCATCCAGGCCTCTGCTGCCCATGAGAGCCAGATCATATACATGGCTGCATATCAGTTTGAAATCATCGCTCTTGTCATCCCTTCCTTCCAAAGCCTCCAGAGCTTTGATGAGGCTGTTGGATTTATTGAGAATCAATGTTTCTTCCCCTTTGAACATTTTGCTCATATCCTCGCCGCCAAACATGGAGCTCATCTCCTGCAGCCTTCTCTCATGCTCGGGCATGAGGAGCACTGCTTGGGTCCCGTCGGTCTTCAGCCTCTCCAGCTTTATCTCCAGCTTTTCTATATTCAAAGCCTTCTTTACAGCCTCTATAAGCTTTTCTTCCTTGGCCTTATCCTCTTTCTCTCCCTCATCATCACCCTTCAGACTTTCGGCTAAGTCAGAGTCTATCCTGAAGAATTTGACATTCATCTCATACATTTCAATATAGCTGATGAAATGATTGTCAATGGCCATATCTAAAACTACAGCCTCCAGGCCTTGATCCTTGAACATCTTTATATATTGATGCTGCTGCTTTTCATCACTGGCGTAAAATACCTTGTTCTCAGCCTTTTCGTCTTCTTTTTTGCCGCCGCTTTTTTCAAAGTATTCATTTAGGGTGAGATAATTGCCATCTATAGATTTATATATCAGTATATCCTTTATCTTGTCATAGAAATTCTTATCCTTTATGGAGCCGTATTTGATAAATGGACTGATATCCTTCCAGAAGCCCTCATATTTTTCCCTTTCCTTTTCAAAAAGCTCTGTGAGCTTATCAGCAACCTTCTTGGTGATATGCTTGGAAAGCTTTATCACATTGCTGTCTCTTTGCAAAAAGCTTCTGGATACATTTAGCGGCAAATCTGCGCAATCAATGGTACCTTTGAGAAGCATAAGAAATTCGGGTATTATCTCCTTTATATTATCAGCTACAAAAACCTGATTGTTATACAGCTTTATCTGGCCTTCACTCATCTCGTATTCATGACGAAGCTTGGGAAAATACAATATTCCCTTCAGGTTAAAGGGATAATCAACGGACAGATGTATCCAAAACAGAGGGTCATTAAAATCATTGAACACCTTTTTATAAAATTCCTTGTACTCTTCATCGGTGCAATCCTTAGGATTTTTGAGCCATAGGGGCTTGGTATCGTTTAAAGGCTTCTTCTCTTCCCCTTCCTTTTTAAACTTTTCATCCTCAAGGTATATCTCGACGGGCAGGAATGAACAGTGCTTCTCAATGATTCCTCTTAACTTGTACTCATCCAAAAATTCTTCACTCTCATCGTCCATATAAAGGGTTATGGCAGTGCCTCTTGATGTTCTGTCCGACGATGCCAGTTCATATTCGGTGCCGCCCTCGCTGGCCCACTTCACAGCCTCGGCCCCCGGCTGATAAGATAATGTATCTATTTCAACCTTTTTTGATACCATGAAGGCGGAATAGAAGCCCAGGCCAAAATGACCGATTATATCTGCCTCTTCTCCTATCTTATCCTTGTACTTGGCTATAAACTCTTCTGCACCGGAAAAAGCCACCTGGTTAATATACTTTTTAACCTCCTCCGCTGTCATGCCAATGCCGTTATCAATGAATTTTATGGTTTTTTCATCCTTATTAAAGGATACCTTTACTTCATATTTCTCATCATCGGGAATCTGGGCTTCACCTATGGATGAAAGCCTTTTAAGCTTGCTTATGGCATCGGTGCCGTTGCTTATCAGCTCTCTGACAAATATATCCTTATCAGAGTATAGCCATTTCTTTATGATTGGAAAAATATTCTCCGCATGAATTGAGATGCTTCCACTTTCTTTGTTCATATGTAAATACCTCCTAAAAAAAAGTTCTCCGCATTCTTATTTTAGTATATTTTTTGATACTGTCAAGATATCCAAAAAAATGCTGCATATGGACAAGCAATCCTGCAAAAAATATATGATAGGATCTATGCATTTATTAGGAAAGAAGGGATGACATGAGCCGCAAGGATTTACCGAATGTTCTCCCTGATGGAGCTTTGAAGCCCATCAGCTATAATGATTTTGTGATTGCAAAGCTCAATAATGATGCTAAACCAAAGGTCGAAAGCTTAGATGAAAAAGCCGCTAAAAAAAATAGATAAAGAGGTGTTATCTTGAAAAATAACAATTTTGAAGATGAAATTTTAAATAAGGAGCATGACGGAGCCAAATATCCTCATTTAAAAAAATTATATAATGCAGATTTTTACACCCTGGATTTTGATCCTTATATCACAAGATACGATGATGATGTATTGGATGATGACTATGAGGATGCGAAATACAGCCCCAAGATGTGGAGAGATACACACCCCCAGTAGGATAAGATAGCTGCATCCATTTTACTCCGGCAGCCGCTGAAGCTGCTCTTCAATGACTGCCGGATTTTTAAAAGACACAGTCCTTACAACCAGTATTGTCTGCTCAACAGGAGGTTTATTAGCTTTAATTGCTCTCGGACGGTTTCCTTATCAAATTCTTCGCTTGGCATTGACTCATGACCATGTCCCCACAAGTCCCAGGAGAAGGTTTTGAAGCTGTGGAGCCTATCTTTATTTTTATCTATCTCATAAACTAAATTATTTACTTCATCATACTTGATCGGCTCATTTCTCTTCCAGTGAAAGTATAAGCTTTTATCGGCTAATGCTTTTATCGGCTGAGCTATTTTTAACCTATATTCATTTTTCTGTTCTCCCTCTTTATTAATAGCAAAAAAGGTTTTAACGCTTTCACAGAAAATCCTATACATAAAATTCACCTTTGAACCTTTTTACATTATCTGAGAATTTTTTTAAAAATATCTCACTCATATCCTGCCTCTTAAAAACGTTATCTATTAGTTCAAGAACCAGACTCTTGTCAGCAGATAACATTAACTTTTTGATGTCTTCAAAATCTTTTTCGGAATATCTACTCCAAGCAGATATATAGGCGGACATTTTTCATTTTTCATGCGAGCAAAATCTTCCATGTCTTGCAGTAGCTCTAATAAAATATCACGATTTTTAGTGTACACGGCTTTTATGCCCCCATTATGTATTTTTTCAATTAATTATAACATATAGAATATGCCTTCTCAAACTTTAAAAGCAATCATTTGTATCAATCAAGGCTCTTCATTTCTATATGATATTGACTTATATAAAACGTAAATATATAATTAAGGAAATAATTTAAAGATTTGTTAAGAGGTGGTCTTCAGTGGATAAAAAAATTAATCCCACACCGTCCATACGACCTTATATGAAATACTATATTTCTATGGCTTTTATTATACCTATCACTATTGTTCTAACTTTTATTCTTAATGCTGATATCATTTCTGTAAAAAACCAATATGCACCTCATATATTGCTGACAGCATCATCAATCATTAACATTATTCTTTATAAGAAAGGTCATGACTTGCAGCACAATAATACTAACACTAATGATAAAAACTGATACCAAATATTTGATAATGAAAATGACAGCGTGCTTTTTCCTATTATTTCTATAGCAAATTGAAAATAGAAATGGTCAAAGAAATTCATAAGCGCTAATAATGCACCAATTAAAACAGAAAGTAATACTATTGAAGCACTTACTTTCCTAAGATATAAAAAATCTCTGAGTTTTAAATCGTTATTGTTAATCCAAACTAAAATGACTATTACCATAAATGAGTGGCTATAAGGACTCACAATAAATGTCAGCGGAAGCACAATCATCAAAAGAAGATTTACATCTTTTATCTTTTATCTTTATTTTATCCATTACTATACCCCCTGAGCATATATTCGGCTTGAAAAGGTTATATGCCGAACAGCCTTTATCGGATTATTATATATTTGTCTCAATTATTAGGAATTAATGGTCGATATGCTATCTGTCAATTATTTGATTTGGAATATATTTATATAAATATTTATTAACATCTGCTTCCTGTTCAGGTTTTATCTCCAGGCAATACTCAATTTCTTTTTCTTCTTGCTCTTTATTCTTTTTCCTCAAAAGCAAATATAAAGGCTTAGAGGCCAAACGATAGTGAATTTTTAAAGTCCCGGGTTCTCTCCATTCAGCCAATGATATGTTTTCCCAGGAAAGCAACAGCAATCCGTGAATTATTCCTTTTTCTCTTATTTCCGGCTGCCGGAAAAGACGCAAACTCATCCAGAAAACAAAAAGTAACAAGACAAAAAAGAATAACGCTTTTTTTAAAATCATCAATAGAAGCATCACTTCCATCACCTCTTGAGGCAAAAGCGATTCGGTAAAAAAGCGCACATCACTATCGATTTGAATTACTGCAAGCCATATAAATCCTATCCACCCAATCTGCAAGAACCAGAAGGGATAGTTAAAGTTTTTGAGCTTCATCTTCATTATTTTTTTACCTGCCCATTGAGCAAGAAATATTTCTCTATAAGTGATGTATATTACTATAGGCAGATATAGGATAGATATGATTGTCGGATATTCAAAAAAATGTATTGGCCTTAGCTCTCCCCATGGAAGTTCAGACAGCTTAACACCAGCAATTGCATCATATCTGCATGAGGTTAAAACCAATGTCATGATTATTAAAAATACCAAATAAAATTTTTTGCGCATCAATTATCCCCCTTTATCAATCTCCAAGCCGGAAAGCTTCCTGCCCTCTTTCACAAATTCTTACAAAAGCCATGCTGTTGTGTCAGCCATAGGGGTTCTTTTCACTCTTTATTTAGCGTATTCCTTAAAAACATCCTTTAAGTGTTCGCTTCCCTCTTTCGTTGCAATATCATACACAGATTTGCCGCCGGATGTAATAACATAAGGGTCTGCTCCCGCTTCCAGCAAAATCTTCGCCATATCACAGTTATTCATCACTAATACCATCTCAATAGGATATTTCTCTTCTGAATCCTTACCGTTAATGTCAACTGACTTGCTCTCTATTATTTTGTTCACTAACTCAATATCATTTTCCAGCACAGCTTGTGTTAATTGATCGATTGTAGCCTCTATATCCTCATCATCTTGTTTTTCAAATTCATTTACTGCTTTTGGTTCTCCGGATGCAATTTTTCTCCCAAAGCCGAGAATCAAAGCAGCTGATACCAGTAAAATGCAAGCCGCAGCGATAACCAATCTTTTTTTTAACATAATGCTATCCTCCATTTCTATTATTAAGGAATTCTATGTGTCCATTAAACTGAAGCAAGGATAATGTATAGGAATCATTTTTTAGCTGCAATTATTTATCCAGTCAATAACCGGATCATTGTTCAAAATAATGTCTTGCCTGGTGTAAACTATATGTACATCGGGTTCTAAAGTATCCGAATCTAATTCCGTCTTAGGAATTTTAAAAGATTTAGTTGCAACATTAAATTTTATCTTTGAGTTAGGAAGTTCATGCTTTAATGTGTTACCGTAGCTTAATGTACCATTACCTGTAGGCTCACCAACTAATAAGCCTATGTGATTATTCTTAAAGATGCCTGCGAAGCCATGTGCTGAACTAAATGTTTCTTTTGAAGCTAATACATAAATTTCTCCGTAAAACAAATCAACTTGTTTATTCGATGAACTTCACTGATAGAAATGATATGCATATAAGAATAAAAATCACGATATACTTTCTCAATTAGCAGACTCCCTTCATGGACAAGCTCAATGCTGTTATAATATTTATTCCCTATTCATAAGCTGGCCTACCGAACATTTATATAATATTACATCCATAATCTCATTTTACAACAAAAAACCTCTTATGAGGTAAGATGGCAAAACTCATATATGTTTTTGGTAAAACTTACGGTTTTTCATTCTCTGAAAATATTTAGGTTCAACCTAAGATAATTACATTATGATTTGGAAACAATTTATGGTAAGCTATAAATAATAAAATAAGCATATGGGGGCTTGAACATGACTAAGGATGTTTATGATGTTATAATCAAAAAACTTAAAGAATTAGAAAACAATTTAATCTTTCTAAAACAAGCTTCATCTGCTATCAATAATGATAACCTTAAAAAAGACATGATTAAATATTGGGGAATTGAGAGAGGAATACAAATATGCATTGAATGTGTTATTGATATTGGAAACATTTTGATTTCTGTTTCAGACAATGATAAACCATCTACTTATAGAGAAACAATGATTGCTTTAACCCAGATAGATGTCATACCTGAAAATTTTTCAAAAAAGCTATCTAAAATGGTAGGTTTTAGAAACATACTTGTACATGATTATACAAAGATTGATGAGGATATAATTATACATATATTAAAGAATGAATTAGATGATTTTATTAAGTATATAGAATATGTAAATAAGTGGCTGAAAGATAACTATAAAATATAAGGATGCGTTATATATGCAAAAAAACATCAATGAAATAGAAAAAGCGATGAGTGAACATATGCATAATTTGATATCCCACTATGGAATAAAGCTTATCTATATATTTGGCTCTTATGCCAAAGGAGAGAACAGAGAAGATAGTGATTTGGATATAGCTATGTATTTTCATAATGAAATAGATGGATTTAGGAAATTAGATATACTAGATAAGCTGGTTGAGATATTTGATAGGGAAGATATAGATTTAGTTATTTTAAACAATGCAGATGAAGTATTGAAATTTCAGGTTATAAAATACGGAAATTTAATGTATATGGAAAATTTAGCAACCAAAGTCATATTTGAAGCCAGAGTTATGAGTGAATATATGGATATGGAGCATTTCAGAAAAGTCAGAAATGAATTTAGTCATAAAAGATTTTTAGAGGTTATGAAGGATTATAATGAACCTATAAAGCTGACACAGAAAGCCGAAGTTTAGGTTTAAACATCCGAAGCAATTGCTATAGCAATTGCAACACACCGTTGCAAGGTGAATTGCCCCACAGGGGCAAGAGAAGGTGCCCTGGGGCACAACGAGGCGGGCGATTAATACGCACCGCCTGTCAAAATAATCGGTACCCTCCACTTGCGGAGGTGGGGGACATCTTAGCCTCGTTCCCTGCTCCGTTAGGGCCGATCAAAGCTGTAACTCCTTCTTTTATATTTAGATCAAGTTTTTGTAGGGCAAATCCTTTTTCATCGCTTCCACTGCCATACTTTTTAGTCAAGTTTCTGCAGATCATATCCATCTTATTTACCCTCTTTCAAAAAAGTCTTTCGATGTTTTATCATGCTGCATTGCAGAAGTTCTTTAAATATAGCCATCAAGTTTTGTCCGGCATAGAATCTTCACTTTAATGTTATGCGTAAATGTATCCTTATTCTTTAAGCTCGCCATTCTTTGATGGTTTATAAGTTCCATTAATTGGTATAAGAACTGATTCTACATCTTCTTTGCTTGCGATTCTAAGCTTAATCCCATCTAAGGTAGCCCTTACAGGTTTAGGAGATATATAATGATAGCTAAATGCGGCATATATGAACAGTATAATTACAATCAAAATACTGATTAGCTTCCCTGCAGCTCTCAATATAGTGTACCCCCCCCCAATATTTCTTTTTACTCCATTCATCTTTTAACGCCACTCATAACCTTAAGCATTTTCCCTTGGTAATTAAGATTGTTTATTTTGAGAGCTCATGATTAATGATATTCCATATACAATGACCATAATTGTTATTAAAAAGCCCCATATAAGCGGTGTTTTTACTATACAGCCCCAGAGATCCCACGAATACCCTCGAGTTACACGCAAATTTAAATTAATCAAATATACTTGCGTTAAAATGAATATTTCCAACGAAAATGTTAAGCATCCCATTAAAGTTGCCATATAGCCTACTAACTTATTATTCATACAAATTCACCCATCATTCTAAATTTAACAATTTCACTGACCATAAAAAAGTCCCATAAGTTATTTCTGCCGAGATGACTTTATAAATAACATATTATTGAATCTCTAGTTTCATTTTACAACAAAAAACCCCTTATGTGGTAAGTTGGTGAAACTCATATATGTTTTTGGTAAAACTTACGGTTTTTCTTATCCATCTATTAAATCCAATAGCCCTTAAGAAGCAATATTCTATTACCAATATTACTCGTTCAAATACAATTCCACTTTATTTTGCAAGATTTCTGCCATCCTTTCTGCACTTATTTGCTTGTCAAAGAATGGCCTTAGTTCACTCCATAAGTATCTGTTAATGGCATCGCTGGTTCTGTTTTTGTTTAATACATTTTCGATAATGTAATCTAGCTGTTTTATATCCATTTCCGTTATTCTATGTTCGTTTTCTTTTTTACTCTGGTTTTGATATTCAATAATTTCATTTATCCCTGCTTCACTTGCTTTTTTGTTTATTACAAATGAGTTAACACTCCATTTTTTCTGCACATCTTCAGACAATAAATATTTTACAAATTGCCATGCTTCATCTTTATTTCTGGAATTGTTATTTATCGATATATTTTTCCCAGTGAACATTCTTGATGTCGTATAATTACCTTTCGGCTCAGGCATCATCTTTAAATTCCCATTAAAAATGTTTCCAAAAAACCTTATGTCAAAGTAACTGCAATATGATACAGGCATCAGTAGAATATGCTCATTACCGGCCCCTTTCGCAGATTGCCATATGGTTATCTCGTCTATATCCGGGTGCATGACCCCTTTGTCGTATATTGATTCATATGTATGCAATGCATCAATAAACTCATCTGTATCGAATCGTGCCGTTTTGCTCCCCTTATTTAAGTAATAATCCCAGTCATGGATTATCTGAGATTCTAAAAGTACCAGAGTACTTGTCAATTTAGGAAGCATATAGCACTGAATGTTTGAATCATTATTCGTAAATGTCTTAGCAATTTTATAGAAGTCTTTCCATGTCCAATTCTCATCTATAGTCAATCCTTTATCCTTTAAAAGCTTTTCATTTACAAGAAAGCCTTCAAAGGAATATGTGAGCGGAATTGCATATAAACCTTCTCCGTATTTTATACCATATAATATGGAACTGAAATAATCGTTTACGTCAAAGGTATCATCCTTTCCGATGAGCTCATTATAGTCAGCCAACAGCCCTTTTTTTGCACAATCACTCAGATCATAAAGATATGTGCAGAATATATCCGGCCCTTTACCGGCTAATAATTCTGTATTCAATTTTTTCACATAATCGGACATTGGGATGTCATTTTCGACTACTTTTATCTTTATGCTTGAGTTATCCTTCTCAAATTGTCTGGCAGCATTCGATATTATATTGCTCCTATCAAAAGTTATCTCAACTATCAGCTCTTTCTGCTCCTGCTTATTGACTGTATCTGCTTTCATCTCCTGCCGGACATATTTTTTTAGTGTTGAGGTTCCTCCGTTATGTATCAGCATATAGACATCTTCATTTTCATTCACCAAAAATAAACTAGCACCTTCAACAATCGAAATCTGTGAATAATCAAAAACCTTGCTGTTTTTATATATGTTGATTATGCTTTTACTGTTCAAACCATATAAATTTTTTGTATTCCTATTATAGTAAATATAATTAGGCGCTGCTGCTCCGTTATATTCCTCCTGCCAAATTGTCTTCCCGCTGTTTGAATCAATTTTTTCTATCCTATTCTTATTCCATTGTTTTCTGTATAGTACGATCAAATTATCATGCTCATCAATGTCAAAATCTGCATACCTGTTTTTATCATGCACATCAATGCTTTCCAATTCATTATTGAATACTTCAATATATCCGCTTAGTTTAAGAGCATATAGATTCCCTTTACTGTCTATCTTTATCTTTTCGATAATTTCATCCTTTAGCGGCATATAGCCTTCACCAATCTCTTTTGTTGTATTGTTCTGCTCTGTATACTCTCCTTGTGCTTTAAATATAATAAGCTGCCGTTTTATTTGGATTATTTTCTTATAGTCGTCGGCAATGATATCTTGACCTAAAACATATATATTCCCAGCGGTATCAAACTCAAGCTGCACATTTTCAAATGTATCCGTCCTAATATCTAAATCCGTACTGCTCACATGATTTTGACCTATAGAAACCAGTTTGTTTTCATCTTTTAAATAAGCGACCACTTCATTTTTGTTATTCATCCCTATGCATGAAACCGGGCTGCCACCAATATCGTTGCTAAGCTCTGCTTCCTTATAGAACACAGATCCCACTGTTTGCATTTCTTTCTGATTATTGCTGTCTTCAATGCTGCATCCATTGATTAATAACTGTAAAAGAAGCATCACAGTCAAAGCAAATATCCGCCTATTTATACTCATACACTTTTCTCCTTCTCATTATAGGTGTATTATATTAGCCTTACCTCTCCCCTTCCAAGGTCAGATACCTTAATAGGCATAAGCAAAAGGTCTTTTTATTTTACTGCATAGTTCCAATTGCTTGATCAGTCATTCCAATAATAAATGTTTTTGAAAATATGTATCTTTTTTAAATAAAGATATAAGTACTAGAATAATACCTGTAGTTCCTTCCAAAAAGCTGTTTTTATCAACATGTTTTGTTTTGAATGAGTTTTCTATATCTTCGTATATTATATCCCGGAATCCAAACTCTGAATTTGGAATATACATGGATAACAATACATCTGTCAGTTTAACTATTCTATTATATATAGTCGGATCATCGACATCTTTATATATATTTAAAAATATAGCTAAAGCTCCTGCATAGCCATGACATAAAATTGGCGAATTGAGTCGGTAGCTGCTTTCATCTAATCTTGCAATTCTCCGAATGTTATCTAATGCAAAGCTGCATATGTTATTATCATTTATCATCTTTGATATCGTATATAAAGCTCCGCTTATACCAATGGCCCCATAACACCAACTCTGCCTGTTGCTTTTATATACATGCACATTGTCGCTAATAAAATCTTCATATTTTAACTGCCCGGGCCATAGATATATCCCCTCTGCATTAGGAGTGCCGTATTTCGCATATATGTCTAATATTCCTTTTATGGCTTCAGCTTGTCCATCAACAATTATGTTTTTACTATAGGCTTTAGATAATGCAATTCCCATTCCGATTAATCCATGAGCAACTCCAAAATTAAAGTTTCCATTGGGAAATGTAGTTTTTTCATCTTCACGCACTAAATTTTTAGATTCAATATGCCAATTGGGTATTTGTCCGCCTTTATATTCGTGTTTCCCATTAAAAATCTGAACGATACATTCCAGCAATACTTTTAAAACCTCATCCCTTTCCTCGCTTGATTCACATTCCAATAAATACAGGACTATACCTGATAATCCGCTTATAACATCATAATATGAAGCTTTCATGCTGTTAATGTTTTCTCTGATAGAATCACAACAAATCCTTGTGTTATGATAAATCATTCTGTTTATGCTGCTCAAAAATCTGCTGTAACATCCGGTTTTTTTATTAAACAAGGTCAATGAAAATCCTATACCGCACAATCCCCCAAACAACCCCATCCCAATTATTGTCCTGCTTTGCTCCATATCTTCTTTTAAGCATTCCATTATTTTATAAGAGTTTTCCAGCCAATCATTTTTATTGTTAAAAAAATTATAGCCTTCGCCTATTGCCATTAGATACTCGGAATATAAGCTTCTATTTATCTCTTTTCTCTCAATGCAATCATTGAGATCATGAAAATATCTTGATAGAATAATATTGATTTTTTCAACAAGCTCATTATTGAGATTCAAATAATTATCGTTCATGTAAAGATCTATACTCATTGCTCATCGTCCCCTCTCAAATAATATATAACTGCCTTTCCCAAATTGTATCTCTTTTTATAGCTGATATTAAGGCCAGCACAACACCGGCCGCACCATTCAATATATCAAAGAATTCTATATATCCTGTGACTTTGATCCCGTCTTTCTCTACAGTGCCACAGTTCACAAACCCATAAGAATAATTTTCATCATAGGATTTTATTATTTCTGCTATCAACTCATGTATCTTGCTCTTTAAAATAGGATGTCCAATTTCTTTGCATAATAAATTTAAAACTACCAATATTCCAGAGTAGCCATGACATATTATTGATGATTCCAGAAGATATTTTCTATTATCCATTTTTGCTATACTCAACAAATTATTTATGGAAAATTGCAGCAGCTCATTATCCCCTATATTCTTTGATACCAAGTATAAAGCTCTTGAAATCCCAATATTCCCATAACACCAACTCGCTCGTGGTTCTCTGACCCTATCAATACATTTGTTATCAATAAAATCTTCAATTTTGAGCTGAGACGGCCAATTATAAACTCCATCTTTATCTAATATCCTGAATTTCATATATATCATGATTATTTTTTTAATAGCTTCTAATTGTCCCTCTACTATCATTCCTTTTTTATAAGCCTCAGATAAAACCAGCAGAGGGCCTAAAATACCATGAGCCAATCCAAAGTTTAGATTGCCTTGACTAAAATTCTGGCGGTCTTCTTCTCTTGTCTGGTTTTCATATTTGATATGCCATCCAGGTACAATATGACCTTGATATTGAGTATCTTGACATAAACAAACAAAATAATTGAGAATGGATTTTAACACTGCTTTTTTTCTGTCATTAACGTCTTCATCCCATAATAGGTACATGCCAACACCTGTTAACCCGCTCACCAAATCATAGTGGTAATCCTTTATATTGTTAATATTCCGTTGACATGCTTTAATATAACTTTCTGCTCTGTCAAGCATAAGATTTTCCGCTGTTTTCAAAAATCTTTCATAATATCCTGTTTTAGCGTTAAACAGTTTTACTGCAAACAAAATATCAGCAAGCCCTCCGAAAGCCCCTAAAGTCTTAACCTTCCCATATTGTATGTTTTCCTTCAATTCTTCCATTATTTTATATGAGTATTCCAGCCATTTGCTTTGTTCAGGCATTAATTCAAGCATTTCTCCAATTATGATCAGATATCCCGTGAGCCCTTCACCGGCAAGTTTATTATTTTTTATATCATCTTCCAATTTGGAAAAGAAATGTTCAATTATATTATTTAATTCAGCAGCTTCCCAATCATATAAAAAATTGCTATCCTGAAATAGACTCACCATAATTATCCCTCTCAATAATATTTCTACTGTTGGCATTATATAAGCTATATCCTTTTTGGATACTGAAAAGCTTATAGTATACTCCCTGTTCCTTCATCAGTTTTTCATGATTTCCTTCCTCGGCTATACATCCCTTATCCAATACAACAATTCTATCCGTTATTTGATTGACCTGACTGACTTTGTGGGAAACAAATATCCCAAGCCTCCCTTTAAAAACTCTTTTATATTCATTCAACAGTTTAAATTCCGCTTCTGCATCCAAAGAAGAATCCGGTTCGTCCAAAACATATAGTTCAGCATCTCTGATAAGGCCCCTGGCAATCGCAACTTTTTGCCACTCACCTATAGAAATCTGCTTATCTCCAAACCAGCTTCCTATAATAGTTTCTAAGCCTTCTTCGTTATAAATTTTTTTGTTTAGTTGGATAAAGTTGAGCATATCAATGATCTTATCGTCCTTATGGATATCGGTTATGCTTCCGAAAGATACATTCTCTCTTAACGAGGCTTCATATTTCATATAGTCCTGAAAGATGCAACCCACATATTTTTGATATTCCTTCTTATCAATTTTTTTTAAGTCAATTCCATTTATAAAAATATTTCCTTCATAATCATCATAAAATCCTAATATAATCTTTATTAATGTTGATTTTCCAGAACCATTTTTGCCAACAACAGCTAAGGTCTGGTTTTTGTCAATGGTTAATGATATATTCTTTAAAGCATAGTCTTTAGACCCTTTATATTTATAAGAAACATTATCTAGTTGAATTTTATTTATTCCATTGATTTTTACAGCATCTTCAATATTCTTATCTTCATCAGCCGCTAAATCAATGAATTTAAATAGTAATCCTATAAATAATGAGTTTTTTGCAATTGAACTGAATAAGGACAAAATAGTCTCTAAATCTCTTTTAATGGAAAAAATACATTTCGTATAAGTAATCACGTCACCGATTAATATTAGCTTCTTAACACCGCAATAAACCAGATAATAGAATATTGATCCCGAAACAATTTGATCTCCAAATGACAAAGTTGTCTGTACAATGGTTGACCTTCGTGCAATAGAAATATCTTGTTCTATTATTGTTTCCTTTAGAGCATTATATTTTTTTATAAGATATGCTTTTAATCCATATAATCTTATTTCTTTAAATGCAGTTCCCGTCATAAACAAATAATTTATATACCATATATTCCTTTCTTTATCTGTTCTTTTAACCTGGATATCGTATTGAATCTTTCCAATTTTTAGAGAATATATATATTTAAATAGAGGAATGATCAGTATGATTGCTATAAGTTTGATATTGAATCTGCTCAGAATAGCAGCAGATGATAAAATTGCAATAAATGTTCTTATAATAGATATAAAAGAATTGAAGAATGATAATATATTATCTCCGCCCTGGTTTTGCGCCCTGTTAATTATATTGTAGGTCTCGCTGTTTTCAAAATCTCTCAATGAAAGGCCTGCAGCTTTATGAAGCAATAGTGTTTTGATATGTTTATCAAAATTTGCACTGAATTTTGTATAATAAAAGCCATATAGTGCTGTCAACAGGGCAGATAACATATCAAGGAAAGTATACAACCCTATGAAAAATATGAATGTTTTAGTGCTCGAACTGCCAACTTGGAGCGTATTTATTATTGTTTGCATGGTTATCATCGATAATGCAGGAATAATTCCTTGCAGTATCGCAATAATAATAGTTATGAATATAAAAAATCTATTGTACCTGAAAATCAAAGAAATGCATTTTTTTAAGATTCCATAAATGCGGGCAATTATTTTTTCATCTTCCATAATTATTGCTTGCCTCCCTAACACAGTTCCTTTAATATATAATATATAGTGAAATTTGCTATCACATTTGGCGTATGGGTTTTAAGATTTAGACTATAAGCTTACTTTTACTGAAGTTCTTCAAATTCTTCACACGTTATTCTAGTCTATTAATAATAGTTTTCCGTACTGTATATCTTCTGACAAAATACTTAGCATAGCTAATGCAATACCCAAAGCGCCTTGTAGAAAAGATAAATCCTCAAAATACCCTTCGACAAAATTATTTTCATCCTCTAATGCTTCCTTGTGCTCATCTATATATTTATTATTATCTTCAAATACTTTAAGAATTTTTTCAATATTATCTTCAATATTATTTATATATCCATAGTCTCTATCTCTCATATAAGAAAATGTTCTTAAAGATAATATGCTTGAGTATCCATGACACACTGATGGACTGTATAAATTATATTTTTCTACTGGCTGATTTATTATATTTATTAAGTCTTTCTTATATATATCTTCTTTATCATTCCAACTCATGTTTTCAGCAACTTTCTGCAACCCTCTTGCTATACTTATATTCCCATAACACCAACTTGAGGCCAAATGATAATGTTCCTCTTTACATTTTCCTACTAAATATTCTTCAAGAGAAAGTTGACCAGGCCAAAATGGGATTTTATCTTTATAGGCCTTAAATTTTTCGTATAAAATAAATAATTCCCCTATTGATTCTTCTAATCCATCAATCACACATCCAAGTTTAAATGACTTAGATAGAGCAATAAGAGGACCCAACATTCCATGAGAAAGTCCAAAGTTCAGATTTCCATTGGTAAATCCCTCCTTTTCATCTTCTCTATACTGATTCTCTCTAGTTACATGAAAATTGATTACAGAATCACTTTTATAGTTATGATATTTTGTAAGATTAACCAAATAAAAGATCACTTCTTCTAGCTCTTTCTTTTCATTCTCTGTCCAGGGAAAATCTAACAGATAATAAAAGCTTCCTGAAAGGCCTACCATAATATCATATTGCATCATTACAGTTTCGGGATTGAGTTTGTTAAACAATTTTGCTTTATTTATCACAGATTCAAATAAATACTTATTTAAGCTATCAAAAAATCTTGTTAAATTTCCTGTTCTTTTACTGTATTGCGATACTGCAAAACATGTATATCCAAAGCCTGAAATCATTGCAGTATCATTTTCTCCAACTCCATAGCTTTCTAAATCTTGTTTAATTGCCTTACAGATATCATACCCAATCTTTTCCCATTTTTGTTTATTTTCCAACAAGCAGTACCCTTCTGAGATCAGCAATAGTATATCACTATAATAAATTGGGTTTAGAATTCCTTTATCATATTTTCTTTCAATATTACGATAAACATCATCAATAAAATTTTCCATTTTACCTTTTATATCACTATTCAAATTTATATATGATTTGTTATTTATCATGTTTCACTCAACCCTCCTTATAATATGAGTTTATCTCCATTGTTTTTAAATTTTACTGCAAACTCCTGAAAAGATTTACATTCCTTAACCCATTTTTGATTCCAATATTTCCATTCATAGGTATTAATCTCATCTATGTATAATGAATCCGCTTTTATCTGTATATATAAATTCTTCATCGAAGTAAATGCATGCTCTAAATATCTATTTGAATATCCAAAATTAAATTCCATGTCGCTTAGAAATTTCAGAGTATTTATTTCAACAAACTCCTCGATAGAATCGGCAATCTTAATATACTCGAAGTTATTTAAATTCTTTATTCCCATAGAACTTTGGAAATCTTTTAGATATAATTTTACTTTTTCTTGCCCATTACAACACGTTGTTGTTAATGTAAAACCTAGTTTCCCCGCAAAATCTAACAGATGACAAGAAACTGCTGTTCTGTCAAAAAAAGTCTTCATTATACCTGATATGTTGTGCCCGTATACTGGACTTGCAAAAAATAATATATCTGCTTTTTTTAACTCTCTTCTAATAATTCCGAAATCATCTTTTTGATCCATTGGACAAAATCCTTGTTTAAAACATGTATTGCAACCTATACAGTATTCTATATTAAAATCACTCATACAAAAAAGATCATAAAAGTAATCTTTATTTTTAGCAACAATATTTTCCAACATTCTATTCATTATAAATTTAGTAATAGAATTTTTGTTTTTACTTCCAATAATTGCGACTATCTTTTTCTCATGCATATAATCCCCCCAACATCCTACTTCATATTGTATCGACATACTTAAAATATTTATTATTCTATTCCATGCATCTTAATTCTTGCCATCAATTATATTTTTATTATAATCTGTATAAACCTTAGATAAAATAAATGGCATAAATATGACTGTACAGACAATTATATCTATAAGTACTATTTTTATATTAAGTACCCAATTATAAATTTTACCAATATATAGTACTGCGATACTATTATTCACATAATGTATAGCAGTAATGGACCATATATTTTTTGTTTTCATATATACGAATCCCAAAAACACACTGCTACAAATGCACGCAGGCAGTGAACTTATTACTGAAAGAATCGGAGTTTTCGGACTGTATAAGGTGAAATGTAATGGCAGATGCCATATTCCCCAAATCAGCCCCAAGGTAACAACACCTTTTCTTGCACCTAGCCTTTCCTGTAAAGCAGGCTGAAGAAAATATCTCCATCCATATTCTTCTCCTAAAAAAGGAACAAATGATATGATGAAAAGGAACGGTAGAGCTAAACCTCTTATTAAAGCATTGCCTTGAAATACATGTAAATCTGCTTTCAGAATAATACCAGATTTTATCTTTATTATGTCAGTAATTATTGTATTGAAAAAATATAGTAATACAAATAGCAATACATAAAGGATAGTTTTCTTCCAATTAGTTCCATATAAAAGTCCAGAATAGATTGTATTGTCTTTTCCTTTATTGACCAAACATATAGCACATAATATTATACTTGTTATCATAATCAAAATACCTAATTCTCCGTTAAAATCTTTCGCCTCTACAAATGAAAAATATAAAGCTGATAACAGAGATAAAAGAAAATTAACAAAATATACAATATAGAAGCTTTTTGCTATTTTATCTCTCTTTTCTTTATTTAGCCAAAATGCAAGCATAGCAGCAGTTGCTGGTATATACATCTGAATTACCGCATAACCCTCTATCTGCAATCCTTTTTTTCTACAATAAAACATCAAGCATCCAAGAACAAATATAAATCCAAAATTAAACAAGAAAAATATCATCAATTCGCGATTGCTGATATGTGAGTTGGCTTGTCCTTCTGTCAGGATGTCTTGGCAATTATTTTGGCTACTTTCTAAATTATTTCTCGCATTGATATATCTAGCTTTAGCACTACCTTTACTTAATTCCTTCATAATACTTACCTCTTACCTTCCTTCTTGTAATTAATTCTTGGGGCTCCATTTTACTTAATTATCCGTATATTTACATATTGCTACTAACACATAATCTGTATTGTTCCATCATTTAATGGACCATTACAAGAGTGATGTGGATAGTCTACTGAAGGAACTGGGCAGCCATTAGAACAATCTATTGTTTTACATTTATCTGAACATCCTTGGGCCCAAGATGTTATAATGGCTGTGCACACTGGTCCAAGGGTTACCGCTCTGGGTTCATTTCCATTTTTCACTTGCTTGAGATCCAGGTCAAAATCATCGTAATTTCCCATCTCAATACCTCCCTATAAAATGTTTAGAATTAAAAGGGTTAGTCTAAGCCCCAAGAACTAATTTGCAATAGTAATATCTTGTCATATTATTGAAATTAAACTGTGAACATTCGCCATATATTAAATTTTGTTTATATGCTTATTCCTCTCAATGAGTGAGTATAATGCATGTCTGATTAGTGCCATGTATTTCTCTTCATACTCTATTTTTCCGGTTAATCTGTTGCAATACATATGCATTAAAGATAAAATTATGTCCTCTCTAAAATTGGTATTTGCCTTATTATTCACAGCTTTTAATAGCTTCTCTTTGAACCTTATTAGTGCTTTTTCTCTAGACAGTATACTATTTCCCATGTTTATAAACACAGCATCAATAGGTGCAATTCCATTTACTAAAATTTTTTCTACTAAATTCATATATTTTTTCCTATTCTTATTAAACTCGCCTCTGTAAGCTTTATGGTAATTCTTCGCATCTAGCACTTCGAACGCATCTGTTTCATCTTCTGTTAAGAATTTTAGCATCATACACAATCCTGCAATATAAGATTTCTCCAACTCGCTTTCTTTTTCCATATCTATTAAGCTTAAAATGTCAACAGTAAAGGCACTATCTCTATAAAACAGATTTTCCGTTTCCTCTATTAAATCTATCCCTCCATATCTGTTTGTTTCTCTCTTATATGTGTCAAAAACCCATCTGGTAATTAGGGCTTTTTCTCGAAGTTTCTCCAACCAAACATTTAAGATTAAAACTTTTTCTACTGCTTCTTGTTGACCATTAAATTTAAACCTAATCCTCAAATGCTTTCCTTCATTATCAAAATACCTCAAATAGAAAAACATAGGATTCTCTAAGCTATCTAACACTTCATATATGTTTTTAAGCACATCATCTTCCCTATTCCCAATACCATACAGCTTTATATATACCCAGCCTTCTTTAAAAGGAGGAAACACTCGATTTTCATTTTGCAAAACTAAGTTATCTTTTACATAGCTTCCTTTATTTATATCAACTTTTTCTTTCTTATCACTATCTAATATAAGTGAGAATATCATCTCAGAAACATAACTTCTACCTTTTTTGTCCTTTACAATACTGCCACTGAACAGTCTATTCTCTAATTCACATAATTCTAACTTTCTGCTTTTTTTAACTGAAAAATATATTATCTCTATAGATTCCTCACTTTCCAAATCTAGAACTAGCCTATTATCGTAGTCACATAGGTAAACCAATTTATCTATACTATACTGATTTCTATAATTTTCAAAACCTTCCTTGAATTTTTCAAAGGTATGTAGCTCCAACATTTCTTGTGTAAATATCCATTTTCGGGGATGTATTATGACTCCTTCAAAGCTTATTCTTGGAATATAAACGTAGTTATTGCTATATAACATGTATAATCTATCAATAAACTTATCTTCATATCCGACTGAAACTTCTCTTAAAAAACTCAACATTTTACCATTTATAGCTGAATTTAGCATGTTATCTGCAACTATCTTACATATTTTATTTTTGCTCTTTGATTTAATATATAGCTTTCCATCTTGAGATAATCCGATTAGCAAATCATCTATTGTAATTTCATTTGAAGAGTATTCTTCTGTAAGCGCTATTGGAAGATAATAATTATGATTTTTAAATCTATTAGTAACATTATTAGACCTCCCTGTAACAGTCAATTCCCTTGCTTCAACTAAAAGATATCCTTCCTCTGAAAGATTTATTTCCTCTTTATAAATTTCATTATATTCTTGTAAAAGGCTTTGATTAAAAAGATTTGTGAATCTTTGAAACATACTCCCAGCCTTTGATGAGCCCATATTGGGCCCAACCACTATGTTATAATTATCCTCTAACTTGGTTATAAAGAAGTTTATATCAAAAGATTTGGAATACCTACTTTGAGGATATTCTTTTATAATATTTATAAAATCAGACTTTTTTAATACTACTTCCTCTTCATTATTCATCAATGCCGATAGAATTTTATTGTCTACAATCTTTCTAATGCTTGCCTCTTTTTTTGACATTGGTTTTGAACTGCTCTCTATCAAGGACAACCCATTAAATCCATTAGCATCAACTATTTTATTTAATGGAACTTCAATATTAAATCCGTAGTCTTCAGAAAATCTATTTATAAATTTGTCAAGCTTAGAAAATTCCTGTCTATCTACAGCAATTTCACTCATTGCGTTTACAAAGTTCTCAATCCTTACTTTTAAATCTCTTGGTAAACTATTTTCTTCTAAAACTAACCCTCTATTTATCTCTAAAAAATCTTTAGAATTATGTAATTTCTCCATAATCTCATATATATTTTCAATTATCTCTACATCGGCTACAAATTCTTTACTTCCAGTATACATATTTATTAGTCCCTTCAATTCCTTTAGATCACTTACTATATCTTTAATTCTCTCATTTGATTCCAGCATTTGAATAACATGTTTCAAGCCATCATCACAATAAGCAGGAACCCTTAAATCTGTTAATAGATATTCGTTTTCAACTAACATTCTAAGCGTTTTATCTATTACTTCTTCTGGTATTCCTTCATATTTCTCTAATATCTTAAGTTTCAAATCTCCATAACATATAAATGACTTCGAATTTTCTTTTATGAGCTCAAGTAAAAAAGAGTGCTTTATACTATTTTCTTCTACATAAATTTCATTACCATTAATATCTCCATGATTAGAAACATATGGATTTTTCATTCTGTCCCCATATTTATAGCAAATTGTGTTAAACTTCAGTCGTAATTTTGATAGAACTTCCTGATTTTTTTCTAATTCGTGTATTAGATGGCAAACCCAGTAAGTATCCACTTTTGCATCCCTGATACATTTGCTATCATCAATAATGATTTCATCTTTCTTCATTAGGTCCGAAAACTTTCCTAGTGCTACCCCTGCAAATAATCCATAAGGGGTTGGCCTTGTTGATGCTCTGGTTATATACTTTAACAAACTAAGCCTATATGCTTTTTCTTTTTTCTTGCTTTTTACATCTATATTGAGAGCTTTATGCAGAGATTTGCTTGAAACTAAAAAACTCTCATTAAGAAAATTGTGTATATCTTTGTCATTAACGAATTCTAATATATCTTTTTTTAAACTATTACATTTTGATAGCTCTAAAAACTTTTCTATTGGTAAGGTTGGTGTCCTTATCATAAAAACATTTTTACACCTGTATTGCAAAGATTTCACCTCTTAAATTTTCAATAGATTTTTTATTTAGCGATTGGAAGCTAATTCAGCTATGGTGTATTCTTATTTAAATATCAAGAATATACCTAACTTTGCAAGTTTTAAAACCACTTAACTGTTTTTTACCTTCCCTATAACCAGCATAATGCTCAGTGCAGACATTGATGCTGATATACATAACGAAACCCCATTCACTCCCAACGCCATCATCAAGAGCATAGTACATAATTCTACCGCAGAAATGACTCTTGTCCACTTTTTATATACTGCTGCTTCTGTTTCATCTAAGGGCTTGTTGGCATCCTCTACCGGTGCAAGGGCATAAATAATTATTCCTGCGGTCAATGCAAGCCCTATGACATTGAAATTCGTCCCTGGAATAAGCTTTATTGCTAAAAGCACTGATGCGGTCAGCACTATTGATAAAAAATAACATCTTGATTGTGTCTTTGCATGATAGCCTCCTGCAAATGACCGCAACGGAATATATACAACCATGAACAAAATGCTTTGCCAAACCATCTTGAATAAAAAGCCAATTGCTATTGTTGTAAGCATATTGACAATTATGAGCAAGCCTTGTTGTAAACCGTATTCATATAATTCTCTTTCTTCAGCTCTTATGGCTCCATTGACAATAAGCTTGTCTGTAATCTTATCAAGCAAGTTCATAGCAATTAAAATTTGCGAAGCTTTTCTGCACCTTTTGGCAGCTTGGGTTGATGAATCAGCCAGATACATGTTGTATTTACATTCATTGCTGTGACCATCAATGCAAGACTGGCAATCACACCGCTAAACTTTACTAATGTTTTTCTCATAACCATTACCTCCCATAAATTTTATTATTTCTTTAGCTTCATCTTATAATAAAAAATACCCCTCATGGGGTAAGTTGGTAAAACTCATATATGTTTTTGGTAAAACTTACAATTCTTCGTCCAAAAAAGTATTGACTGGGTTATACATAAGCACATCCGCATAGAACATTGTGTCCGTATGATGAATATTTATTGTTCCGTTATATTTACCAATTGCTTTTTTATAAGGATAAAAAAGTTGCAACTTACTTGAAAGCTGTATATGGCTTAGTAAATGAGGATACCATCTTAGAAAAGCTCCTTATGTCCAAGGAAAAGCAGGATAGTTATAACTTCTATGCTATATCTTTCTATCATCAAATTTACAGAGTTTACCGCCTTAAATCCCGCTCATAACAGGCGAAACGGGCAATCTAAGACTACCCGTTTCTATACAGAAATCCAATAATCGCCCGGATTGTTCCTTAGTGTTGCCCTATCTTACTCGCATCCGATATTCCTCCAATTACGCCTTATTTTTGAGATAGTTTTACATATTTATATAAAGCATATATCCAATGTCCTAAAACTGTTATACTGATTATTATAATATAATTTTTATCTTGCGGCTTTACAATTAGTAAAAATGATATGATAATCAGCATTAATAATGATGAAGCGATTAAATTGCTTTTGTATTTTTCATGTATCTTGCGAAGATATAAATCTCTTAAAACTGCAATTGCAGAAGCTATAAATGCGATTACTAATATATAATTTCTGTTTCCCATATAACCCTCCCTATAACAATAATTTATGCACCATCATACCAAGGATATATTTCAGTTATATCAGGATCAGCAGGTATATGATAAGTATAAAATGCTACTCCTTTATAATCACTTTCAACAAAAGCATCGTTTATCCAATCACTATAAAAAGTTAATGAAAGGGCAACTACAGAAGTTATAACTGAGATTGCTGTATAGCTAAATGAAGCTATAGATATTCCACTAAATATTTTGCTACCTTTATTAAGATTGTCTAACATTTTTTGTGTCTTCAATTTACCGAAATAGCTCACATATTCGAATTGATTTATTTGAACACTACCTTCTCTTCCATTATCACCTATTTGTCCCATTATAATAATATCATCATTTATATTTTTGTTGTAAACAATCACTCCTTGACTGTTTACCGTTAATCCATTACTCTTTAAATCTTGTAATAACTCTACCTTGCTTTCATATATTTTCTTTGCAAGCCCTTTTGATATATTAGCCTCTTTCGCCAATAAATCTATATTATTCAAGTCTAAATAGAGATACTTTTCTTCATCATATTTTAAATGTTTTTCTATAACCTTTTCAATAGCTATTATATTTTTAATGTAGCTTTCATAATAATTCTCATAATTTTCTTCCTTTTTTGCAGCGAATATAGGCGTGGAGACAATTGTGAAAGCAATGGTTAATATTAAAAAGCATGATAATACTTTTTTATTAGTCATTAATAATCCCTCCATTTTCACTTTCAAATTACTGTTTCTCGGCTTTAAGCATTTTATGAAATAATCCAATGCCTGTAAAAGGATCATCTCCTACTAGATGCGAATGTAGGATAGTACGTAATCTAAACCCATTTTTGCAATTCTGCTAATTCTCTTTCTTCGGCTCTTATAATTCCGTCAGCGATTAGATTATCTGTAATCTTATTAAGCAAATTTACAGTCATTTAAATTTACGAAGCTTTTCTGCGCCTTTTGGCAGCTTAGGTTGGTGGATCAACCATATACATGTTGTATTCACATTCATTGTTGTCACCATCAATGCAAGACTGGCAATCACGCCACCCAACTTTATTAATACCTTCTTCATGACCATCACCCCCTCTCCTTATATTTTATTAAATCGCTAGCTTCATCTTACAATAAAAAATACCCCTGATGGGGTAAGTTGGAAAAACTCATATATGTTTTTGGTAAAACTTACAATATTTCTTTTAAAAAAGTATTGACATGGTTATACATAAGCACATCCGCATAGAACATTGTGTCCGTATGATGAATATTTATTGTTCCGTTATATTTACCGATGGCTTTTTTCACGCTTCTCAGCCCAAATCCATGGTTTTCCTTCTCCTTATTGGTTGTTTTAAGCTTACCGGCTTTATAAAGAAGATTACCATCAAATGGGTTGGAAATGCTTATGTATAATATGTTTCTGTCTAATTCTAAAGAAGCTTTGATCACTTTTGCCTTTTCCAGCTTTGATGCTGCTTCTATAGCATTGTCAAGCAAATTGCCTAAGACAATGCTCAGATCAAAGGGATCAATATTCAGTTTTTCAGGAATGTTTAGGTTTATATCAACTTCTATACCTATTTTTTCGGCTTCATGAATTTTATAGTTCAATATGCTATCCACTTCCGTATTGCCGGATTTTATATATCCATTACCAAAATTTATAAAATCAAAAATACTTTTCATATACTTCAAAGCTTCTATACTATCATTTTTTTCTATCAGCACCTGCAATACCGACATATGATTTCTTAGGTCATGCCTGAGGATTTTAATATTCTCTTGGGATTGATTGATGATCTCCAATTGTTTGATATAAGCATTGTTCTGATGATACAGCAATTCTTTTTCCATTTTTTCATGGTAGGACTCCATCAAAGCATCATATAAGTAAAACACAAATATATTTATAATAAATAATATTAAAATTCCTACCAAAACTAATGATAAATCATATTCACTTTTTGCAACACCGAACATAATAGTAGAAAATAATGTTCCTATGGGTATTATAGCTATTGCTAACCAGTGCATAGGAGAAATTTTAACTTCATTTTTTATCATTTTAAAGTTTGAAAGAGCAAGCATCACGATATATGAAATCATTTTGCTGCTGAGCAAAGCGATGATCAATTCTATATCAGCACTATCTGTAAACCGATTTAGATTAAGGAATCTTAATCCAAATACCACTAAAGCTTCAAGGGATAAAAGTATTACATAGGTAAGAGCGGTGGCAATCAGCCTTAATTTCCATGTGGAAGAATAGTTGAAGGTCAGCAGGAAAAAAAAGATGAGATTTGCACATAGATTGACAGCAGGATTATCGAAGGTTATGTATATAGCCCCTATGACTATGTAGTACAACACATATGTAATGAATTCTACCTTCTTATTAGTCTCATGCCGTTCGAAAAAGATGCACATGAACTTAAAAATTGTGTAAGCGCCAAAAACATTGGATAGCAAATAAATGATATCATAGCTATCAAGCATCATTCTTTTCCTCCCTCTGCCTCATTTGCAGAAGCCTGTCACGAACCTGCTTTCTATTCGGCTGGCTTATAGGCAGGACAGCATGATTTGACATTCTAACCTGGTCATATTGTGACTCGATCACGTGAGCGTAGTTTATCAAATAGGATTTATGAATAGATATGAAGTCTAATTTATTAAGCTGCGTTTCAATCATTGACAGCTTTCCATAGAACTCTTGTATTCCATTTGTCAGATTGATTTCTATCTTCTTGCCATGGCTTTCAAAATACAGTATATCTTTTACCGGTATCCTATGATAAGAGCGCCCATTCTGATATTCAAAGACTTGATCATTATTCTGGATAAGCTTTAAGGCAGTCTTAAATACTTCCTCTATTTTTTCGTATTTAATAGGTTTGATCAAGAAATTCAGCGGCCTTATCTCAAAAAGCTCCATTGCATAGCTGTCTTTTCCTGATATGTAGACGATGTGGGTATCCTGGTTGTTCATTTCCTCACGGATTTTTCTTCCTACCTCTACGCCATTCATCACAATCAGTTCAATATCCAGGAAGATGATATCAAAGTATACGCCTTCATAGAGAAATTTGCACAATTCCTCCCCGGAATGGAATACCTCGATTTCCACTCTTTCCTGGATAGCTTGGCCAATTTGTTCCAATGCGTTTTTCATCTGTACACAAATTGCTCCTTCATCATCGCAAACAGCAATATGCAGCATGAAGATTCACCTTCCTATGGTTATAATATTAATCCGCACAACGATAAACAAAAATATTTCCTGTCATTTTAAAGGAGCAAAGCGACTGAAGAATCTAAAATAAGATCCTTCGGGCATAGCCCTCAGGATGACAACGAAGCTGAACTTTCATAACAATGAAGTCTCGTTCAACAGATGACCGAATCCTTTGTGTCCTTGTCAAAGACGTGGATTTTTTCAGCATCAAAGCACAGATCCATATAGCTGCCTATATAGGCTTTATGCCTTGAATCTGCCTTGACTACCAGGCTGCCGCCCATAAGCTCCAGATAAAAAAGATTCTCAGAGCCCAGTATTTCCATAAGCTCCAATCTCAATGACAGGGCTTCCCTGTTCTTTTCTTCTGCAACCCTGATATTTTCAGGCCTTATACCGATTATTACCTCTTTATCCTTATACCCGGATTTCAGCAATGCTTCTGAAGTATCAGCAGATGCTTTTACCTTAAAGTCTCCGAATTTAAAATAAGCATATCCATCTTCTGCCGACACACGAGCATCTATAAAATTCATCTGAGGGCTTCCTATGGTAGAAGCTACAAAGACATTGGCGGGCTTATCATAGATGGTCTGGGGATCGGCAACCTGCTGTATATAGCCTTCATTCATCACCACAATTTTGGTCCCCATTGTCATGGCTTCCGTCTGATCATGAGTCACATATATAAAGGTGGTGTTCAATCTATGATAGAGCTTCACGATCTCTGTCCTCATCTGGACCCTCAGCTTTGCATCAAGATTTGATAAGGGCTCATCCATGAGAAATATTTTGGGGCTCCTCACAATAGCCCTGCCCAACGCCACTCTCTGCTTCTGGCCTCCGGAGAGCTCATGGGGCTTCCTCGTGAGCATGCTGTCTATGCCAAGGGATTTGGCGGTTTCGGTTACCTTATCATATATAACCTTTTTATTTACCTTCCTCATCTTCAACCCGAAGGCCATATTGTCAAAAACGGACATGTGGGGATATAGGGCATGGTTCTGAAAGACCATGGCTATATCCCTATCCTTTGACTCCACATGGTTCATCAGCTTGTCATCCATATAGAGCTCTCCCTTTGTTATTTCCTCAAGCCCTGCTATCATTCTCAGGGTAGTGGTCTTACCGCATCCCGAAGGGCCTACCAAAACCACAAATTCCTGAGAGTCAATGGAAAGACTCAGATCCTTTACGGCATGAAAACCATTCTCATATATTTTATTAATATTTTTTAGCACAATCTTACTCATCTTTTACCCTCACAATCCCAGATTCGTATATTTATCACTGCCAACCACGGCTATAGCGAAAAAGCCTGCCCATAATAATATGATAGTTTTTACCGGCAATTCTGCGGTAAGTCCCATCATATGAATAATAAAAAAGGACAGCAAAATCGAAGCCCCGAAGCCGTAGCTCAAATACCTTACAGCTTCTGCATCGCTATGGAAATATCCGCTTATGTTCCTCATTATAAAAAGCAAAATATAGAGCTCGCAAAGCAAAGACAGCATAAAAATCAAGCTTCCCTGTTTGCTCAAAAAGCTGATGACCAGATTAGGATTGAGAATGTAGGAATTATCCGTCTTGATGAATTCCGACAGGGCATTCCTCACTGCCCCGAAAATTTCTTTCATGCTCATAGGGTCCTCCGGGAAGCTTTCCGGGGAAATATACAAATCAAAAGAGATTTCCTTCCAAATCAATATCACGGCAGTGAGAATTCCCGCTATCTTTCCGAGGGCAGTTAAAAGCTTTATGCCCATATCTTTGATCATGTTTGAAAAATAATTGTCTCTCAAATAGCTTTTCGAAAGCTCTATAAAATTTCTAAAGATTTTATAGGCAGCAATAAGCAAGCAGCATATGCAATATATTCCCATGACAAAAAACAATATATCAAACCTCTGTTTGGTCATTATTCCGAGCTCATTCCAGTCCTCTATGTAAAAATCATCAGGGTTTCTGCCTATCAAAGCTATTTTATCCTCTATCAAAGCCTTATCCAAAGAATCCTCCCAGGCCTTAAGCTCAATATTTGGAATTTTGCAGCCTTGATTCGCCTCTTCCATTATGCTCAGAGGTACATATGCATAAGGCAGATCCTTTTGTATAAGCCTCCCGGCTATAGATAAGTCATCCCCTGTAATTCCGATTATCTTAAATTTTTTATCAAACATATATATATCCAGACCTATTACATCCGCCGAACCAAAAAGTTTTTCTGCCAGCTTCTCATCTATGACCGTCACATAGTTTTCATCCGCATGATCCTTTTCATTTAAAAAGGAGCCTTTCCTTAATCTCATATTATAAAATTCGTTGTATTCTCCCTTTATACCGCAGATCAATGCTCCGGCTCTGGACCGCTCCGATGCTGCCTGCCCCTTATTGAAGGCATAATAAGTCATGAGCTCAGGAGCCAGTATCCTCTCCAATTCCTCCGCATCAGCCTTATCAAAGGCATCTTCGAGCAGCGAATCCCCCTTAAGCCTGACGGAGAAGCGCTCATACCCTACATTCCCGTATAATTCCTGAGTTTTGAAATATATTGATCTGGTAAGGAGCATTGTCAGAATAAAAATAAATATGGCTGCAAAAATACGTCCCTTTCTCATCCACCCCCACCTCACTTTATTTATCCAGTATTACGGAGCTTCCGTCATACAGGCTCTTATTGCTGTAGACTACAACCTTTTCGTTGCCCAGCAGTCCCGACAGTATGCCTATATAGCTGTTATCCGAATCGCCTACCGTCACCTTGCACCTTGAAACGCTATACTCCTTGCCAAGAGGCCCCTCTCTCTCATCCAGGACAAATACATATTCCCCGTCGCTGTCCTTTCCTATCGCTGATCTGGGCACTATTATGTCATAGGAACCTATCTTCTTTTTCAGATAGAGCTCTCCCGCTTCCCCTCCCAGCAAGTCTGCCTGTCCCAGGTCCACCGCAACAGTTTTCCTGTTGTGATCTCCCTTCTTGTCGCTTATGGCTTTTATCTCTCCGTCTATGGACATATTTCCCCTGTTCTTGATCCTTATTTGGACCTCGTCTCCCAAATTTATGTACTCGCACAATTGGCTGTTCAAATCCACCTCTATCTCAAAGCCGCCGGTCATATTATCCAGTATACATGCAGGGACAGAGTCATCAGGCATCATGCCTTTTTTGAAATTTATTTCCTTTATTATGCCGTCGGAAGGAGCAACAATGGTACAGTTGTCAATCTCTTCCCGTATATCCCTTATATCCAGCTCCTTCTTGGCTATTGCAAGCTTTGCAGACTCTACATCCCTGGAGCTGTTTTGCTGCTGCAGCTCGAAATCCTTCTGCAGGCTGTCGAGCTGAGACTTTGCCGAGTTGTATTCCCTCTCCTTGGCTTCATATGCACTTCTCGACTCGGCACCCTTCTCATACAATGCTTTATATACTAAATAATCCTGCTCCTTTAAGGCTAGATCCTCCTCCAATTCCTTGAGCTTCTTCTCATAGGAGTTCACACTGTTTATCTCTTTATCCGATATAATACCCTCATATTGGAGCTTCAGTTCTGAAAGCTCAATATCGCTTCTCTCCAGCTCCTTTTCCAATTCCCCTTTATCGATTATCATGATGACCTGGCCTTTTTTTACCTCATCCCCCGGGCTGACCTTTATATCCTTTATCCGGCCTCTCACGGATACATAATGCTCTACCCTGTCCTTTGCCTCTATTATCCCCTCACCCATTATTTCCTTGGTCAAGCTGCCGGAGCCGATGCTCTCAGCCCTGACCTTGGGCAGAGTCCAGCTATAAAAGCTCTTGGAGAAAAAGGTAAGGACTATGATGACACCAAAAAAAATTTTGGCCAGATTTGATATTTTCTTTTTTCTATCCCCTACCGGCTTTTTTACTTCAGATATATTCACCCTTTTCCACCCCTTCATCTATAACAGAATGTGAAATGCCTTCCACCAAATAGTTTTCTCCATACAAGAACATGAGCAGCATGGGAAGCATGTATATTATGCCGGCTGCAAATGCAATGCCAAGCTCCGCATTGTTTATCCTCGAAAGATATATGGACAAAGGATATTTATTGGCATCCTTCAGGAATATCAGGGGCTGCTCAACCATATTCCAATTGTCTATAAAGGATAATATGGCCAGAGACGCTATACCCCCTTTAGATAAGGGCAGTATTATTTTGAAAAATATTTGTATCAAAGAGCAGCCGTCAACCTTCGCTGCTTCTATGCATTCGTTGGGAATGGTCATCATGAACTGCCTCAGCAAAAACACTCCAAAAGCTCCAAAGACCCCGGGAAATATGATAGATGAGTATTTATCAATAAGCCCTAATTTGTCCAGGGTTATATAATTGGGCACCAGAGTGACCTGAAAGGGCATCATCATGATGATGATATATATGAAGAACAAGAAATCCCTGCCCCTAAAATTCAGCTTGGCAAAAACAAAGGCTGCCATGGAGGATATGATGACCTGCCCTGCAACAATGGGTAATACTACAAATACGGAGTTCCAGAACATCCTCAGGAATTTATGCTTGGCAATGAGAACATCATAGTACTGCCTTAGGGTTACGGAGTTTGGTATCAGCTTGATGGAGAAGAATTTTCCTTTATCCTCCTCGTCATAGCTGGTGTAATTATCGTTTATCTCCCGGCTGCTCATAAAGGAATTGGTCACGGTAAGCATCAGAGGAAACAGCATCAATAAAGCCAAAGCTATGAGAATCGCAGTGGTGATCTTTGCATTTATCCTGCCCATCCTTCTACCCCCTAATTTCCGATGGCATCATTAATTCTTTTTTGCACCTTGAACAGAATGAAAACGAATATGTAGATCACCAAGGTCATCAATATGGCCGAAGTGACCAGCTTATGATAATCCAGCTTTCTGAAGGCATTGTTCATATAGTGCTGAAGCATATATATGCTTTGATGCGGATAATCCCCTGCCAAAAGATATACCTCTCTGAATACCTTAAAGGAATTGATGATGGATATTATTATTACAAAAAATGTGGTAGGCATAAGATAGACAAGTGTGATGTGAAAGAATTTTGCTGCCGGTCCTGCTCCGTCTATGCTTGCGGCTTCGTAATATTCCTTGGGTATGCCTTGAAGCCCTGCAAGAAACAATATTATATTATAGCCTACGTTTTTCCAGATATATATTGTTATGACAGCTATCATGGCATAGGATGAATTCATCCAATCAATAGGCGCTATATTAAAAAAATCCAGTATCCGGTTTAAAAATCCCCTGTAGTCGAATAAGAGCTCGAAGAAGATTATGACAGATGCTACAGGCACTACCAGCGGCACTATAAAGGCAGTCCTGAATTCATGGGAAAAGCGTATCTTCTTATTCAAAAGCATGGATAGCAGCAATGAGAGGATGATTATAAGAGGAACGCTTATGCCCGTGAATATGGCCGTATTGGCAACAGCTTGCTTATAAGCGTTGTTGCCGAGAAGACCTATATAATTTTGGATGCCCACAAACTTCCCATTGATGGGACTGTCAAAGAAAGAATATATTATCATCCATATAAAGGGTATTATATAAAATATCAATAAGCCTATAACGCTTGGTGCAATGAGAATCAGAGCCATTATGGTTTCCTTTTTTTTAAATTTTGAAAACATAATCATCTTCCTTATTGCATTATTTTGATTATATACAGTATATTAAACACATTAAATCTCATCCGTGAGAGGAACGACCGAAGGATCTAGATTCTTCGCTTACGCTCAGAATTCTCATGCGGTATCCGCACAACGATAAACGAAAGCAGCCCCGGTCATTCTGAAGGAGCCTGCGACTGAAGAATCTCAAATTGGATCCTTCGGGCATAGCCCTCAGGATGACAACGAAGTTAGTTCTTTTATATATAGAACCATTATATCAAATTTTACCATATGGCACAACAAATGTGAGTATGTGCTCAATCTTCCATGCTACTCATTAAGATACAATTGCACCTTGTTTTGTATGCCCTTGGCTGTTTCTTCGGCACTCTTCTTATTGTCCATAAAAGATACCAGTTCTTTTTCTATGATGGAACCCAACTCATCATAGAATTGACTTCTATTAAGCGCATTATTGATAACATT
Organism: Lutispora sp. QWL-02; assembly: GCF_058315355.1. Taxonomy (NCBI): domain Bacteria; kingdom Bacillati; phylum Bacillota; class Clostridia; order Lutisporales; family Lutisporaceae; genus Lutispora; species Lutispora sp. QWL-02. Next base: position 1,450,457 of record NZ_CM177762.1, on the reverse strand, counting down.
CCTTATCTGCTCTATTTCACCATCTGTAATGGCATGTTTGAATTCACCGGGATGCTCCGATTGGTATTTCCTGAAGCTTTCTAGGGCAAAATCATCCGCCTTTTTATTTATTACATAATCATTTCGCTCCGCTAATTGCTTTTGCATCTCTTCAGACAGCAGATACTTTATGAACTCCCAGCATTCATCCTGGTATTTTGTGCTTTTATTTATATATATGTTTCGTCCTTGAAAAAACATCGTACCTGTATGTATGCCTTTTGGGGCGGGAATTATCTTAAAGCCATTTTTGAAAGCCTCTCCCAGCCAATCGGATGATTCATAATAAATGCCGGTCCCGCTATTTAAAAAGAATAAAATGCTGCTTGTATCTATTCTGTTTGACGACTCTATAAAGGAAACCTCATCTATATCCGGATGGAATAAACCTTGGCTTTCCATGAATCTATACATTTTCAAAATGTCCATAAATTCCTGAGTATCGAATCTTGCAATTTTTTTCTCCCGGTCTATATAATAGTCCATATCCTGAATTATCATCGTATACAGCGGCATCCAGCCATTTACGAGCTTAGGAAGCATGTAGCATTCTCTGTCAGAGGAGCTTTCCCTTATCTTCTCAGCTATATCGTAAAAATCCTTCCATGTCCAATTCTCAGGTATCTCTATCCCTTTTTCATTCAGGAGCCCTTCATTTACAACAAAGCATTCAAACATATAGGTGAGGGGGAGAGCATAGAGTCCGCCATTATGTCTTGAACCATCGATAAGGGATAAATAATAGTCATTGATATCGAATTTCTTATCCTTCTTTATCATTTCATCCATATTCACAAACAGTCCCTTATTCATGTAATCCTTGGTATAATAGCCAAAGCCGCATAGTATATCAGGGCCTTTCCCTGCCATCAGCTCTGTATTCAGCCTTTCCCTGTATTCTTCATAGGGAATACCCCTTGTATTTATCAGATTTATCTTTATATCGGAATGTTCTTTCTCAAATTCTCTAGCCGCATTTGAAAGAAAGCCCAGGTAATCCACCGCTTCAAAATTCAATTCTATCTTGTCTGCTTTTATATCGGGTTTTTCATCTGTTTTTATATATTGAAATAGCTTGCTCTCATCCTTAAAGCTCCCGCATATATAGATGACTTCATCCTTATCTACAGCTATGGCATCCACATATTCAACGGCAGAAAGCTTGCTGTAATCCAGAAGCTTGGATATATTATCCTTTTCCACATCATATTTTGAAATTATACTGCGATTTAAACCATAAAGGGTTTTTGTATCTTTGTTATAATATATCATGTAGGGCCCTTGTTCTTTTGGATATTCTTTTTGCCATATGATAGAGTATTTCTTCGTATCCATGCCTTCAAGGATTTTTTCATAGGTTTTGGTATATCTCAATGTGATCAAATTATCATTTTCATCCAGGTCCATATCCCAGTATGTATCTTTTTCAAGCTTATGCAGGTTATTCAGCTTTTCATCGAATATTTCTATAGAGCCGTTTAATTTCAAAGTGTACATATTCCCTGTGCTGTCTATTTTTATCTTCCTTATTATTTCATCTTTAATATTCTCACTGTTCCCTATTTCTTTTATTTCACTTTCATAAGCTACCTCTTTATTCTCTTGTGAGTATATATGAAGCTGTCTTTTTATTTTGATTATTTCATTATCACCATTTCTCTCATACTCTTGAGTCAACATATATATGTCATCGTTTTCAGAAAAAGCAAATAAATTTCTGCCGCCTCTGCCCAACTCTATTTTTTCTGCTTTTTCTTCATTTTTCCCCAGAATGGATAATTCCGCTTTATCATAATCATAGACGCCTATTTCATCCTTATGGCTCAAGTCTATCGAATCAAAGTTTTTGATCCCAAGCAAATCGCTCACTATTATTTCCTGGTACATAAAGGAATCTTCTGCATCTTTATCATTGCTCGCCTCTTTACCCCCTTTGCAGCCGGATAATAAGCAAATCAATACAATGACCAGGGCAATAAGCATCGCCCTGGATAGTGTTTTTTTCATGCTTTCGCCACCTCATTTCCACTTTTGTATATCCCTGCCATCATCAATTATACAGCTAATTCTTTAAGATAGAATCAATAGATGTTAAGAAAGTATTAAGATTATGAAAAGTATTTATAAAATTATCCATTTGCAGCTATTAATTATAAACATATACCTCATCATCGTACAAAACAAGCATAAGAAAAACAAATATGAGGCTGTCTATTTCACAGCCTTCTCCAAAAATATTTCTTTAATTTTTGTTAGCGGTAGATTGCCATTATGGCCTATTATGTCTGCTATAATGGCTGAAATCATGGGAACGGCATAGCTATTCCAATTTGATGTTGTTTTTTCCTCTCCCTGATAATTCACCAGCCTATGTCTGCCGCAAGCCGTTATCTCAATACCGTCGGCAGATTGAAAATTATAAGTAAACTGCCCTTCTTTCAATATATCGCTTTTATCCGACTTTATGCCTAATACATTATGGAAACAGGCGGGATAAGTTGCTATATCCTCGTTAGACTTGGCAGCGACAATGATCAGACCTTTATCAGAAGCTTTATCTGCAATTTTTTTCAATGGCTTCTTGTCTTTACTGTGTACTGTTCCTATACTCAAGTTTATTATATCTACTTCTTTATCTATGCACCATTTTATTCCATATATCAGCCTCTCTATATTCCCCTGCATATTATCATTGAGAACCTTAATGCTGCTTAATTTTGCATCGCTGCAATATTTCTTTATTATCCCTGCACATACTGTTCCGTGACTGTACTTGCATCTGTCATACCCATGCCTGTCCACTGCTTCAAGATTTTCGGTAATTATAATATTATGCTCTAAATATAAGGGACCATAGTAACCTTCGTTTACTCCATCATCAATTATTGCAACATGAATATCTCTCATTTCATATAACCTTATGGCCCTCTTGAGAAGTTATAATTGAATAGATATTATTAAAGCTTGAAAACTTGCCTTCAGCAATAGCTTCCTGGGGAATCGTTATCCCAAATTCTTTTTCAATTGCATAGAGCAAATATACCAAGTCCCTTGGCCTAAGGTCAAAGCATTGACTCAGAAGATGCTTGTCTAAATGCGATTCACTCATATTGTCAAAATCCAATTTTACAATATCTTTAAAAATTCTCTTCAGCTTCTGTATTTCTCCCATTTGAATCCCTCCTCTAGTTTATAGTACATCTTCAATTGCTTCTTCCCCGGAAAGTACATTAACAATATATCTGGCTATATTTCTTTGATCATTTTCGTTCAAAATGTTAAAAAAAGCTTTATTAGCACCCTCATATTTATTCTTTTTATTGTCTATAAAAGCTCTATCAACCATGAGATAGCTCATTTGCCTGGACTGTTCCACCTCTGCATAATCTATCTTTACATTGGATAGGTTGAAACAATCTATAGGAGTTCTAAATCTATACCTGGTCAATAATTCTATTTCCTTGAAAAAATCTGCATTATATTCTTCATAATATATGCTCAATATCGAAGCATCTGCATTTACAGCCTGGGAAACCATATAGGGAATTATACCGAAGCCCTGTGCAATATCTTTGTTTATTGCCATAATGCCTCCCGGTATCCCGATGATTATCACATCCGGCTTCTCGTTAATTTCTATTCTTTTTACCATCCTATTGAATAAAATTACTTTATCTTGTTCAGCTATGTTATTGTTAAGCATAGAATTCGGAAAAGAATGAAAGCCAAAAATATTACCGTAATTTTTACTCCCGATTTGGCTTACATTATAGCCTAGGCTTTTTAACCCTTCCCATAGCGAAAGCTGAATATTGAATTTTTGAGTTCTATCTCCAAGCCCTAAAACAAATATGACAGGCACATCTATATCCAAAATATTAGTAAACTGGGGCATGTCCGGCTTTTTCTCATCCACAAAGTGCCGAAATGAAACATTATTGTTACTGCATAACTCCTCCAAAAGTTTTAAGTGGGAAGATTCAATTCTCTTAAGGCTTATGATATCCTTACCTTTGGAAGCCAGAAGCTCTAGCTTTGGGTAAACTATTTTTTCGAAATCAAGCTCCTTAAATGAATCTACTAAAGCAACAGCATCATAATCCTTATCATTATATTCCTCAAAATCTTTGACTACTTTAAACCCAAGCTCGTCTCCCCCGTCAGCAGCTCCTGCATCCTTGCCTACCAATCCCCATCCTCTGGGGGAAACAGCTCCTATAGAGTCAAAAGCTTTGTTGAGATGATTGAATCTTATCAAAAAAGCAGATTCACTGTCATATGGATATACCAAAGCTCTTTTCCTATCCATCACAATACCTCCTCTTCCAAAGCATATGCTGCTTCATCACTGAAAGCATATCCCATTTCCCTCATCATGCAATAGTTTTTCATCCGCTCTTCAGTATTATGCCTAACTCCGGCACAATTGGAAAGCTTTTTCTCCCTAGATAGTCCCTCTATATTATCTGCAAAAGCAGCACATAAATCACAAAATCTATAGGCCCAGCAATTCCTACATATATCTTCTGTAAGCCTTCCTATATTAAGGATTTTATCCATTTTATCCAAATCAAAGCCATCATATATATTGCCGATTTTCATATGCTCCGATAATTCGCTGACTCTCTCGCAGGGATAGAATGTGCCGCTTGTATCCATGAAAAGGCGGTTCAACCCCGGAACACAAGGCCCTCCGTGATGTTCTTTATTGGATACGCTTTTATAATTCTTTCTTTCATTTATGCTTTCTATAGATCTTGCAAACTCAGTTTCATATAACTTGGAGGCATAGTTTTTATTCAGCTTTCCCAGCTTATAGAGCAGGAATTTGAATCTTTCATAATTGCTGTTAATATAAAAGCTTTCTTTCATCCTTATATCTTTATTTGAATATTGATTGCTTACTAAGGCGGTATTTATCCTAAAATCCTTGATGTCCTCATATTCACAAAAGAACTGGTTAGTACAGTTAAAGTCTGTGGTACCATCCAATACCGCATTGAAGCTTATGTTTTTCTTTACATATTCAGGATGCTTTTTCTTCAATTCGGCTATGTTTTCCATTATAACTTTAAATGTCCCTTTCCCGTTGGAAGCAAACTTACGATTTTTATCGTGTATCTCCTCGGGACCATCTAAACTTACCAATATATGAATATCATTCTCAGCCATATATTCAGCAGTCTTTCCATTAAGCAAGGTTCCGTTGGTAGTCATATTGAAAAATATATTTCGTCCCTCTGCCTGCTCCTTTGCATATTCCACGCATTGCATGATAAAATCCGGTCTCAGCAAAGGCTCGCCTCCATAAAAGCCTATGTTTATCATATTGGATTCAGATGAGTTTTCTATCAGAAAATCAATGCCCCTCTTTGCAATATCAAAACTCATACTCTTATCATCATGTATCCTATTCTTATACGAACCCGAATAAACGCAGTATTCACATCTCAAATTGCATTGCTGGGTCACCTACAATGTTATAGAACTAAGCCTATTTTTTATAAAATATGGAATCAATGGTGTAAAGGAATGCTCCATTTTTCTGACTCTCTTTGCTGATAGAAAACCTTGACTGATCATTTCCTTGATCTTCTCTTCCAGCTCTTCCTTGATTTCAGAAGATCCATTTCTTCTTTTGTTTATGTATTCATATAGATTTCTATTTATGCTTAGAATGGAATTGGTATTGACATCATATAGATAATACCCTTGCCTGGTATCAAAAGTATGTATAAAGGAATCCTTGATATCCAATTTCTCACCCTCCTTTACTATTACTCATTGAGATACAATTCCACCTTGTTTTGTATGGTCTTAGCCGTTTCTTCTGCGCTCTTGCTGCCGGAAAGGTATGCTTTGATTTCCTCCCATATGGTATTGAACAATTTATCAGGGGCTTGCAAAGCCGCATTTTTATTGAGGTTATTCTTAATTTTGTTTGTAGCCTCTATAATATTTTTGCTGTCTTTATTATAGTTTTTAAACTCTTCATATACAGCTTCCTGCCTTTTGTTATCGGCTTCTTTATTAATGACCATACTTTTTTCACTCAGATAAAACTGTATGTCCTCACTCAAAAGATATTTTATAAACAGCCAAGCTTCTTCTTTCTCGCTTGAGCCTTCCAATATGCTTGCGTTATAGCTTAAAAAAGGAATGCTATTGCTATACTCGCTTCTGGGTTCGGGTAAAACAACAATACCCTCAGGATATGAGCGGAATATAAGTATATTGTGGTATGTCACCGGCCACCCAGGATAGAACAGGGTCTCATTCTCAATAAGTTCCTTATTTCTTCCCCCACGCACGAGACTTTGCGCTTCAGGATGTATATATCTGTTACAGCTCTTTATCTCTTTCAGCAGCTTAATAGTATCCAAGAACTCTTTAGATTCAAATTTGGCCTCCTTTTTGTCCCAGTCAATAGTATAGTCGAGAATATCTCTAACTGTGTTTTGGAACCAATAGTCTTCATCTTCCATAATTTTAAGTAACCCATAGCATTTTTCTCCCTTTTCATTGGCTTTATTTATTGCTTTGTAAAAATCTATCCAGGTCCAATCAATGTCTAACTCTATATTATTTTTCCCCAATAAGGCTTTGTTGCCAACAAAGGGTTGTATTTCATATAATACGGGAATTATATATAGTTTCTCTTTATACCTCGAGGCTTCAATGATGTTGTCAATATAGTCATTTATATAAAAGTCTGCATCATTTTTCGCTGCTTCCTCCAAATCTGCCAGAAGGTTTTTTGAAATATAGTCTTTAACGTAATAATAGCCAAATAAAATATCTGCCTTGCCTGCCAATATTTCCGTATTTAGCTGGTTAATATCGTTTGTCTCTATGAGATTCACATGTATATTGGGATATGCGTTATGAAACTTATTTATTATACTCATAACCTCTTGCCTAACATGATGAGGATAAGGTGAATAAAAGTAAACATTTATTTCTTTTTTAGCCGTTGCAGTACCATCGCTCTCATCTACTTGAGTTTTGATATATTTAATAATCTTCATTGCGCTACCGCTTTTCCCCAGGGTATATATGTTTTCTTCTTCATCTATAATGAATCGGAATATATTATCCAACCCCTCTATCTTTTCTCTCTTAGCTATATTTGCTTTTATATTTCCTTTATCATCGCAGCTTGCAATGCCTTGAGAGTTCAATATAAACAGGTTCTTACTTTTTATGTTGTAATATATGGATTCCGGCACGTCGCTTTGGTTATAATTCTTCTTCCATATGGATTTATTATCCTTACCCGATACTTTCTCTATATAAGCTTCCGGACTGGTGTCATAGCATAATCCCATTATGTTGTCTTCTTCATCTATGTCTATGTCCAGAAACTTTTTCCCTTGAAGAGTGGTGACATTTTTAAGCTTTGTATCCAATACTTCTACTTCTTCGCTCACTTTCAAGCAATATATATTCCCTTTGCTGTCCGCTTCTATTCTTTCCACAAGCTCTCCCGTAAGGTATTTGCTATCCCCCTTGATTTCTACTATTCCGCTTTGGTTTTCAATAGCATCACTTTGAGCGTCGCATACCTGCAGCTTTCTTTTTAGTAATATATTCTCGTTTTTATCATTTTTCCCACGGTATTGCAGCAGCGCATAAAGCTTATTATCCTTGTCAAAGGCCAATAACCCGTCCCAGCTCTCTCCTGCTTCTATCTCTCCAGCTTTAGTGCCTTCCTTGTCAAATATGTATATCTTTTTTTCATAGTAGTTATATACAGCCAGTTCTCCGTTGCTTCCCATGGCAACAGATGAAATGCCCTTGCCTCCATTGGCTGAATATATTTCTTTGGCTTCATATATGAATTGCTCCTGCTCTTTATCGGTGCTGGTAGCAGGATTTGCCCCGCAGGCTGTAGTGAATATTATGCTTATGACCATGAAGAAGAGAGTTAATCGCTTCATTTTCACTTTCCCCCAAATCTTTTATAATCCTTTAAAGCATAAGTATAGTTTTGCGATGCTTCGCTTCCTACTCGTTTAAATATAGTTCCACCTTGTTTTGTATGACCTTGGCCGTTTCCTCTGCGCTCCCGCTGCCACAAAGGTATGCTTTGACTTCCTCCCAGATGGTATTGAACAATTCATCAGGCATTCCTAAAGCCGCATTCTTATTCAGACTATTTTTTATATCGTTTATAGCCTCGATATTATCATCACCCAGCAGATTATATTTTTCTAGTTCTTCAGCAAAAGCAGCAATCCTTCTTTCATCGGCTTTCCTATTTACAGCGAAATTGTTTTCACTTAAATAGAATTGAATATCTTCACTAAGAAGGTATTTCACAAATTCCCATGCTTCTTCTTTATTTTGAGATCTGCTGTTTATCGATACATTATAAGCATCAAAGGTTCTGGTATCTGTGTACTCTCCCCAGGGCCAGGGCAAAAGCCTCATGCCTTCGTCATAGGGATTGCTGATGTTTATCCAATGATAGCTTCCGGTTGATATGGCGGAAAATAGTATATTTTTTCTGGCGGTGTCAAGACCCTTTTCATCGCTGCCGGTATGTTCAGGATACATAAATTTATTTTTTATTGATTTTAAAAGCTTTAAAGCATCCATAAATTCTTTAGTATCAAAACTTGCCTTTTTGTCATCCCAGTCTATGTAATAATCAATATCGCATCTAATTATATTTTCAAACCAGAAGTATTCATCATAATCATATTTACGCAAAACATAATAATTCTTATTTCCGTTCTTTATCTTCTCTTTTATCTTATGTAAGTCGCCCCATCTCCAATGAATGGATGGGTTTGCTTCCAGTTCTTTCAGAAGCTTCTCATTTCCCATGTAGAAATTTACACTATAAAAAACCGGCAGAATGTAAAGATTATTCTTATATTTCGACCCTTCTATCGGAATCGCATAATAATCCTTTGTGTCAAATTTGCTGTCGTTCTCTAGCATTTCATCCAGTTCTTCCAGTATACCGCTGTCTATATACTCTCTAACAGGATAGTAACCGCATAATATATCAGGTCCTTTACCTGCCATAAGCTCAGTGTTCAAAAGTTTTATATAGGGCAAATTGCTAAGATTGTTAACATCATAAAGCTGTTCATGCGATACAAAACGGACACTAATATTGGAGCATTGTTTTTCAAATTTTTTTATTATATTTGCGATATATTTGCTGGCATTGCTGTCAAGAGGATAATAGGAATAAACCACTATTTCCTTTTTATCCTCAATGCTTTCTTCATTGTTTTCTGTTTTTATAAGCTTCAATACTTTTTGAGTGCTGCCGCTTTTCCCTCTGGCATATATATTTTCTTCTTCATCCACAATGAAACATAATATGCTATCCAGACCTTCAAGCTGCTCTCTCTTAGCTATATTTGTTTTTGCGTTTTCTTCACCATCGCAGCTTGCTATGCCTTGCGAAGTTAATTCATATAAGGTTTTATTTTTTATATTGTAGTATATGGATTCCGGTATATCACTTTGGCTATAGCTCTTCTTCCATATAGATTTATGCTCCCTGCCCGATACTTTCTCTATATAAGCTTCCGAACTGGCGTCATAACATAACCCTACTATGTTATCTTCTTCGTCTATGTCCGCATCCAGAAATTTTCTGCCTTGAATAGTGGCTACATTCTTAAGCTTTGTATCTAATACTTCTACTTCTTCACTTACCTTCAGGCAATATATATTTCCTTTGCTGTCTATAACAATCTTATCAATGGTTTCTCCTATAAGATATTTGCTGTCTCCCTTGATTTCTACTATTCCGCTTTGCTCTTTAAGTGTGTTGCTCTGAGGGTCGTATATCCTTAACTGTCTTTTAAGCAATATATTTTCTTTGTTTACGTTCTTTTCAAGGTATTGGAGAAGCACATAAAGCTTGTTGTCCTTGTCAAAAGACAATAGCCCGTCCCAGTTTTCCCCCACTTCAGTTTCTCCGGTTTTACTGCCGTCCTTGTCAAATATGTATAGCTTCTTTTCATAGTAGTTATATACAGCCAGTTCTCCGTTGCTTCCCATGGCAACGGATGATATTCCTTTGCTTCCATTGGCCGAATATATTTCTTTGGCTTCATAGGTGAATTGCTCCTGCTCCTTATTGGTGCTGGTAGCAGGATTTGTCCCGCAGGCTGTGGTGAATATTATGCTTATGACCATGAAGAAAAGAATTATACGCTTCACTTTAACTCTCTCCTTAAACTTGTAAATTGGTTTTGTTCAAGCATCATTATATGGCTTAATTAAAGTATAACTGAAAGAGGCAAAAGTTTACAGCTGCAAGAGACAAAAGGTAACTTTTTAAGGATAAAATGTATATGAAGCATGGAAATCATGATCCAGCGTTTTGTTCTACTGCTGATTTCATTTACACCTTTTGGAATTATTGATATAATATAATTAACAAACGAGAGGGGGGAGGAGCTGAGTATAGCTATGGAAATGCTGAAAAAAATAAGTGCAGATGAAGAATTGAGAGAAAAATATGCAGCCCGTGAAAAGGCCCGACTTGACGCCATATCAAGCCTTAAGTTTGCTGAGATGAAGGGCATGGAAAAAGGCAAGGCTGAAGGTAGAGCTGAAGGTAGAGCTGAAGGCAGAGCTGAATTATTGATAAGACTTCTCAGCAAAAAATTTGGCGTACTGCCTACGTCTTTACAAGATGATATACGAAATGCTGCTCTTTCTGTTTTGGATTTGCTGGCAGAAAATATATTTGAGCTCAATTCTATAGAAGAAGTCATAAATTTAATCGATAAAAAATAAGGAAGCCAAATAAAAGGCTTCCTTTTCCTTACTCATTAAGATACAACTCCACCTTGTTCTGTATGGTCTTAGCCGTTTCTTCGGCACTCTTGCCACCGGAGAGATATGTTTTGATTTCCTCCCATATGGTATTGAATAATTCATCAGGCACTCTTAATGCCTCATTTTTATTCAAGCTACCATTTATGTCCTTAAACGCCTGCAGGTTGGCATCTGCATCAAAACCGCTTTTCTTCATTGGCTCCAATTGGATTTCCAGCACTCTTTCGTTCGCTCTCTTATTCACCGGAATATCATTTTCGCCTATGTAGAATTGAATATCCTCGCTTAAAAGATACTTTATATATTTCCAGGCCTCGTCCTTATATTTTGAATTGCTGTTTATTCCCGCATTATATGCTAAAAATGATTTGCTGCCACCGTATTCAGGTTTAGGCCTTGGAAGAAGTAGAATATCTGAATATGGACTAAGAACATACGTGAATTCATAGCTTCCTGAACGAAAGTCAGGATAGAACAACGTGTTGTTCTGGATAAGCTCTAAGTTCCTTCCGTTTTTAGGGAATGGCTTAGCTTCAGGGTGTTCAAAGTTTCCGCTTCTTATGGCCATAAGAAGCTTCAAGGTTTCTATGAATTCCTTGGAGTCAAACCTGGCTTCCTTATTTTCCCAATCGATATAGTAGTCCATACCATCCTTAACCAGTCTTGATAATATAAATTCTTCCGGGTATGTGGGAGCAGCATATATGTCTCTTTGCTTAACTTTTCCCATGATTTCATATAAGTCTCTCCAGGTCCATTCCATATCTATTGTTATCTTTTTGTCCTCCAATAGCTTCTTATTGCCTATATAAAATTGCTTTGTATATATCAAAGGCATTATATATAAGCTATCCTTATATTTGGAGCCTTCTATAACCGCTTCATTATAGTCTTCTTTATTGAATTCGTTGTCTGCGTTTATCATTTGGTTTAAATCAAGAAATACACCTTTTGTGATATATCCCATGGATGGGTATATCCCGCATAGTATATCAGGCCCCTTCCCCGTCAGAATCTCTGTGTTGATTTGCTGCAGGTTGTCATGAATTTCAAATTTGATCTTTATATCCGGATGCTTCTCTTCAAATTTCCTTATCACATTTTTTATGTTTTGATGGATATGATCGTCTCCTGGATAATAGGAGTATAGCAATATTTCCTTCTTCTCCGTTTCTTCTTGTTCTTTCTTTTCGGTCTTAGCATATGCCAGCAGCTTGCTCTGACTGCTGGCCTTCCCAAAGGCATATATTTTTTCTTCTTCATCTATAATGAATCTATTTATGCTTTCCAGTCCTGATAATTGAGTGGTGTCTGCTATATACCCTTTTATATTCCCTTTGTCGTCATATTTAAATATGCCTTTTCCATTCAAACCATATAGGGCTTTGTCTGCCGCGTTGTAATATATTAATTCAGCAGCTTCATTGCTGTCATGTTCCTTCTTCCATATGGGCCTATGATCTTTGCTCGATATTTTCTCTATGTAGACTTCCGAACCGCTTTCATAACATAATCCTATTATATTGTCTTCTTCATCTATGCCTATATCCAGAAACTTTTTCCCTTGAAGAATGGTAATATTTTTGAGCTTTGTATCCAATACTTCCACTTCTCCATTTACTTTAAGGCAATATATATTTCCTTTGCTGTCTGCTTCTATTCTTTCCGCAATTTCTCCCGTAAGGTATTTGCTCTCCCCCTTGATTTCTGCTATTCCGCTTTGGTTTTCAATAGCACCACCTTGAGTGTCATATATCTGCAGCTGTCTCTTTAGCAATATATTCTCATTATTTTCATTTTTTTCACGGTATTGCAGCAGCGCATAAAGCTTGTTGTCCTTGCCAAAGGCCAATACCCCGTCCCAGTTTTCCCCCACTTCGGTTTCTCCGGTTTTACTGCCTTCCTTGTCAAATATGTATATCTTTTTTTTCATAGTAGTTGTATACCGCCAGTTCTCCGTTGCTTCCCATAGCAATGGATAAAATGCCTTTGCTTCCATTGGCTGAATATATTTCTTTGGCTTCATAGGTGAATTGCTCCTGCTCCTTATTGGTGCTGGTAGCAGGATTTGTCCCGCAGGCTGTAGTGAATATTATGCTTATGACCATGAAGAAAAGGATTATACGCTTCACTTTAAACCCTCCCCCAAACTTGCAAATTGGCTTTGTGCCTTAATCATTGTATGACTTAATTAAAGTATAACTGAAAGATACAAAAATTTACAGTCGCAACAGATAAGAAGTACACAACCTTGTATATCTTTGATTTACAATAATTGTGTACTTCTCTATACCATCGTTAACACACCCACAACAATTTAATTGAATAAAAAAATTAAAATAAAAGATCATGCTTGATGTACCTTATCTGCTTTGTCTAAACCTTATTTAATCAAAATTTCCGGCGTCTCTACCTCCTCCAATAATCCCCAAACGCATGCTAATGCAACACTCGTTTGTGCTGCCATAATAGCAAGCACTGTAAGCAACAACGCTAACATTTTACGCATATGAGCTCCGCTCCTTTCCAAATATTTTATATGTTATTGGTAATACCAACAGTGACTCAAAAAACATGCTTACCACCATAACGCCGGATATATCTTTTGGTAAAAGGCAGGATGCTGCAAAAATTATTACAACTATTAGAATTGAATCTGCTTTTAAATCTGCTTTGAGCTTATATGATTTGATCGGTTTTTTCCTTGTATCCGATGGAGAATATAATGCAATTATAATAAATGTGATTATAAACAAAACAATATTGTGGCTTCTATCCAGATAAGGAGAGAGATAAGCCGGGCTATATATTGCTAGCATAGATGATATTATACAAGCTATTCCCCGTTCTGCATGAATACCTCCGGCAAAAGTCCTCAAAGAGCCGAAGCATATATAGGCTATGACAGCATACTTGAGAATCCCCAGCATGTAACCAATAGTAAATATTATAGGAATTTTATATGCGTTTATCAAAAAAACTTTTATCCCATATCTGATGGTTTCTATTTTTATGCTGTCAATTTCTTCCATGTGAGCTACAATAAAATCTTCTATTCTTTTAGCTAAAGCATCAATTATCATACTCATCACCTGATTTAAATATAACAGAATAAAATAAAAAGTCCATAGGCATAGGACAAGAGGTAGCTTTTTAAGTACAAGATGCATTTTGTCGAAAAAGTATCAGTTGAATTTTTTAATTATCAGCTCCTGGATATAATATTTTTCCTCTATTATAGTGTTATTAAGCATCAAACCATACTTCCTTAATATGCTGTTTACTGTCCTTAATCCTATTCCGTTGCCTTTTTTGCTTTGATTGGCGTCATAGGAATTCTTGATGATGGTTATATAATATTGGTCATCTTCAAACATGCAAATCTCTATATATTTTTCCTTCGTTAATCCTGATGCTTCTATGGCATTATCTAAGAATACTCCCAGTATCTCACATAAATCCGATATATTTACTTTAACATCTTCCAAATCTGTAGTTATTTCTAGATTCAAATTCAACGATAATGCTTCTATCCTGCCTAATTTGGAGGATAAAAGGCTCTTTACCCCAGGGTGTGCTATCTTGTATAAAGATGCTATGTTGCTTTTCTCAATACCCTTTTGCCTTTCGATGATACTGCTGAAGTGCTCCTTTAATCCTTCCATATCATTTTCCTCGATAAAGGCTGATGCAGCCTGAATAATATTATATGTATTATGCCTGACCCTTCTATATTCATCAATAAGCTCATCCGCCATATTTATATATACCTTTAGCTGTTTATTCTCCTGCTCATTCACTACTAAATTGCTATAAATTCCATATACTGCCATAGTAAGTATGAAATAAGCTGAGGTTATGAATATGTTCATGAGCATCAATCTCTTACCTATCAACTCGATATATTGGTTGTAAACCAATATATTAAAAGCAGTTACTATGAAGGTCATCAACGCAAAGGCTATATAGGCTGCATTTTTATTTGTTTCATTGACTATTTTTTTCTTATATAATAGAGCTTTTATGAATATTATTTGGGCATAAGATAAGTAAGATATTACAAGATTTGTTAACAATACATATATAATATTTGTTTGAAGCATTTTCATTTCATAATCTAGCATCTTAATAAGGATAAAAGCAAGAAGCGAATCGTTTATCAAAGCAACCGTATATATTATGATTGTATAATAAGCAGATTTCAGTATGTCCTTAATCAGTATAAAATAAGTGGTCAATACGATAACAACTACCATCGCTATCATTTTTAATGGCAAGATTACATTATCATTATATCCATAGCTCTTTATCATGGCTGTTAGAAAAGCAGTACAGATGATATAAAAAACTGCTTTAATTCTATTAAATCTTATACCTGATAAACGTACTATTGATATATAAGACAAAACAGCCATTATAAAACACATAAGGAAGTTAACTGCCAAAAGCATCGATAATCTCCTTTCTATGGTTCCTGGAGAGAGGACAGCGGTCTCCATTAGACATTATGATATCCATATTATCTATGCCCTGCACTTTGTTGATGTTTATCATATAAGATTTATGGCAGTCCATTATGATATCATTCCCCATACGAGACAGCTTGTCCCGTACATCCTTCAAAGTGCAAATAAAGCTTATCTTTCCTGTTTCTGTATGGATAATTATTTTGTTCTTTATGACCTCCAAATATATTATGTCTTCTACATTTACCCTATACTGCCTGCAGCCGGATTTTATGCTTAAGGTATTATTCTTTTGATGATTGTCATCCTCAATAGCCTTCCTCTTTTTCTCAAGCTCGCAGATTGACTCCAGACATTGTCTTATATCTTCCGGTTTCAGGGGCTTCACTAAATAATCCATTACGCGCAGCTTATATTTATATGTCAAAAAAGCAAATTCCTGATGAGCTGTGATAAATACTATATAGGAGGAAGTATCTCTGTCCCTTATGAGTCTGGCTATGTCGATTCCATTTACAGATGTGTCTAATTCTATATCTATGAAATAAACTGAAGCGGTATCATTATATTTGATATAATCCAATACTCTATCGGGCTTTGTTTCTGAAAGAACAATCCTGCCTAAATTTAGCTCTTTTATCATGGGTTCAATTACAGTCCTTATGCTTTTGGCCTCCATATCATCACATATGACAAAGTTAAGCAATTATCGCACCCCACATCATTTGCCCTATAGAAATTTATTGCATATATTAGTAGATATTGGTCAAGAATAGTATACCAGAGCCAATAATACTTCTCAACTTTTTACTAATTACGACATAAAAATACATCGCCTCTAAATAGCTGAAATATATTTATACCAGTTTTTAATTGACAAACCCAGCAGCGTATAGTAGCATTTGACTGACATCATTATTGGAGGTAGTCTATGGCAAAGAAGAAGTATTATGGAGTGAGAAGTCAAGAGATCACAGGGGTATTTGAGACCTGGGAAGAATGCAAGAGCAGCATTGAAGGCGTCAAGGGTGTAAAATACAAGTCATTTCCCACCTTTGAGGAGGCTGATGCCTTTGCAAAAGGCATAGATATTTCAGAGATCCATATGAAGCTCGCTGCAGAATCAGGCTCGGTAATTGCATATGTAGACGGCAGCTATGATGACAGCTTAAAGAGATATTCCTTCGGTTGCGTCATAATAACACCTCAAGGAGATATCATTTGTGAGAGCGGCAGCAATGATGACCCGGAGGCAGTGGGGAGCAGAAATGTAGCGGGAGAGCTTATGGGCGTCATGTTCGTAATAAAATGGGCCTATGGCAAAGGCTTTGATAAGATAATAATAAGACATGATTATGAAGGAATAGCAAAATGGTTTACAGGCCAATGGAAGGCTAATTCCTATTGTGCAAAAAAATATATTGAATATATGAACAAATATAAAAGCGCTATCAATATCTCTTTTGAAAAGGTTGCAGCCCATTCCGGTGATAAGTATAATGAAATGGCTGATGAGTTGGCAAAGAAAGCATTAAAAAATGCCCCGACATAGCCGGGGCATTTTCTCGTCTAGGTCTATATTTCCATCTTTTTTAAATCCTCAGAAATAATTAATGTTGCCTCAGTTGCATTCTGAACTTCTTCAACAGTAAATTCAGGGTTTATCTCTTTTAGAACAAGCCCTTTGTCTGTAACCTCCATTACTCCCATCTCTGTTATGATAAGATCAACGCATTTCACCGCTGTCAGAGGCAATTTGCACCTTTTGAGTATCTTGTGGCTTCCCTTTGCCGTATGATTCATGGCAACGATTACTTTTTTTGCTCCCGTGACCAGATCCATGGCTCCGCCCATTCCCGGAACCATCTTGCCGGGCACCATCCAGTTTGCAAGGTTTCCCTTTTCGTCTACCTCAAGAGCTCCCAGTACCGTAACGTCTACATGTCCGCCTCTTATTATGAGGAAGGAATCCGCACTGTCAAAAAATGTTCCTCCGGGATTTATAGTTGCATATTGTGCTCCCGCATTTACCAGATCCGGATCTTCCTCTCCTTCTTTAGGTGCAGGCCCCATTCCGACAAATCCGTTTTCCGATTGAAGTGTTATTTCAATGCCTTCGGGAATAAAATTGGCAACAAGGGTGGGAAGCCCAATTCCAAGGTTTACTACATCGCCGTCCTTCAATTCTTTCGCTACTCTTTTTGCAATAAATTCCTTTTCCATGTTTTTATCCATCACTTATTACCCCCTACTACATAATCTACAAATAATCCCGGAGTCATAACATCATCCGGATCGATCCCGCCGACTTCAACTATCTCATCTGCTTCAACAATTACCAGTTCAGCGGCCGCAGCCATCAATGGATTAAAATTTCTTGTAGCTTTTCTATATCTTATATTGCCTTTTTTATCTACCTTTGCTCCAACTATAAGCGCTACATCAGCCTTAAGAGGTTTTTCCAATAAATATTCTTTTCCATCCACTTCAATTATTGTCTTTCCCTCTGCCACTACTGTCCCGAGCCCTGTCGGTGTTAATATCCCGCCCAGGCCTGCGCCGGCTGCCCTGATCCGCTCTGCTAAAGTCCCCTGGGGTACCAGTTCAACCTCCAGTTCACCTGCATTCATTTGATTTCCGGTTTCTTTATTGGTCCCGATGTGGGATGCTATCAATTTTTTGACCTGTTTATTTACAATAAGCTTTCCTATACCAATATCGGGAAAAGCAGTATCATTTGCAATCAGCGTTATATCTTTAACCCCTTTTTCAACTATCGCATCAACAATTCCAAAAGGATTTTTGCATCCTAAAAAACCGCCGACCATTATTGTCATGCCATCATGGATCATATTTACAGCATCATCTATAGAAATCAACTTATTCATTATATATACCTCCTCATATTGCTATTTATCTCTTAACTATTATTGATGTCCCTTGGCCGCCTCCAATGCATAAGGTTGCAAGGCCGGTTTTATTATCTCTCTTTATCATCTCATGGATCAATGTAACAAGTATTCTGGTTCCTGAGCATCCTATGGGATGGCCTAAAGCTATGGCTCCGCCATTCACGTTTGTTTTCTCAGGGTCTAATTCCAAATCCTTTACAACTGACAGGGATTGAGCTGCAAAAGCTTCATTAGCTTCAACCAGGTCTATATCTTTAATAGTCATTTTAGCTTTAGCCAAAGCTTTCTTTGATGCAGGTACGGGGCCATATCCCATGAGCTTGGGGTCTACGCCGGCCGAGGCAAAGGATACTATAGTTACCAATGGTTTTATACCTAATTCATCTGCCTTTTCCTTTGACATCAGCACCACTGCTGCAGCACCGTCGTTTATTCCTGATGCATTACCCGCAGTGACTGTTCCATCCTTTTTGAATGCTGGTTTAAGCTTTGATAAGCCTTCAATAGTAGAGCCAAAGCGTGGATGCTCATCTGTATCTACTACTACCGGATCGCCCTTTCGCTGGGGAATTGCTACCGGCACTATTTCATCCTTAAATCTTCCGCTCTTTATGGCTTTTTCTGTCCTTAACTGGCTCTCCAATGCAAATTTATCTTGCTCTTCTCTTGTAATATTCCATTGCTCTGCAATATTCTCTGCAGTAATTCCCATATGATAATTATTGAAAATATCCGTCAAGCCGTCATGAACCATATAGTCCACAATCGTGCCGTCACCCATTCTATGCCCCCATCTTGCTTTAGGCATGAGGTACGGCGCCATACTCATATTTTCGGTGCCGCCAGCAAGTACTACCTCTGCTTCTCCCAGCATTATTGCTTGAGCAGCTAAGCTCACTGTCTTTAAACCCGAGCCGCAGACCTTATTTATAGTCATGGATGGCACTTCTACGGGGATACCTGCCTCAATAGCTACCTGTCTTGCCACATTCTGGCCCAGACCGGCCTGAAGCACATTGCCGAATATTACCTCATCAATCATTTCAGGCTTTACATTTGCTCTGGACATAGCCTCTTTTGCAGCAACCACTCCAAGAAAAATTGGGGAAACATCCTTAAAGCTCCCGCCAAATGTTCCTATAGGCGTTCTTACAGCACTGACGATAACAACCTCTCTCATCGATTTTCCTCCTTTTATTTTATAGTGTTATTTCTTATCAGGACATTCATTTGAAACCAACAATTTCATAGAGTAAATGATGCAAATAACATACCAATTATCAGCTTATAATATGATTCTCAAACGCTTGTGTTCCCAATGGTTTGCCTATGTCATAAAAACTGGAGATAAATGAGCAGCAAAAAAAGTGTAGAAATATCTCTACACTTTTTTATTTGAACTTTATTTTTATCATACATGCTAGAGAAGCATCACGTTAAGATGGTGTAGCAAAATTTCTACACAAATACTTATTGTATATAATCAGCTACACTAATATTCAAAATCTATCGGATTTAAGAATGCTTTTAATGTTAATACCGTAATTATCCATCTTTTTATATAAGGCTGTTCTATGTATTCCCAGATACTTAGCCGCATCAGTTTTATTTCCATTTGTCAGCCTCAACGCTTCCATTATTGCATTTATCTCTGCTTCCGCTACTTTAGCCTTTAATAGACATGCCTTTTCGCTATAATCATTCTCGCTAAGTTTGTTATTTATATAGTCAGGCAAGTGTTCTGGCTTGATAACATTTCCGGAAGAAATATTTGTGGCCCGCTCTAATACATTTCTTAATTCACGCACATTTCCGGGCCAGTTATATAGCCTTAAGACCAGATTGGCTTTATCGGTAATCATTTTATAAGGGAAACCCATCTTTTGCATCAGTTCATTTAAAATATATTCGGACAATATGTATATATCATCCAATCTATTTCTTAAAGGAGGAATGTCTATTTCAACTACATTTAATCTATAAAATAGGTCCTGTCTAAATCGCCCTTCTCTTACTGCTCCCTCCAGGTTTTCATTGGTGGAGGCTATTATTCTTACATCGGCCTTTATTCTGGTGTTGCCTCCGATCCTTTCAAATTCTCGCTCTTCCAATACCCTCAACAGCTTTGACTGCATACTGTATGGCATTGAAGAAATCTCATCCAAAAGGATGGTGCCGCCATTGGCAAGCTCAAATTTGCCCAGCTTGCCTTCCTTTTTTGCCCCCGTAAAGGCACCGCCTTCATAGCCAAAAAGCTCTGATTCCAATAATTCATGTGGTATTGCGGCGCAATTTATTCTGATAAAGGGCTCGTATTTTCGCCGGCTTGCATTGTGTATAGCATGTGCAAAATATTCTTTGCCTGTCCCGCTCTCCCCTCGGATCATTATAGTAGAGTTCAACTCGGCGGCCTTTCTTGCGATCTCCTTTAGTTTAAGCATCTTCTCATTTTGTGTTATTATATCGTCAAAGGAATACCGGGCCCGGTACATCTTGCTTATTTCCCCTTTATATTTTCCCACAGTATTCTCAAGCACCTCCAGCTTTTTTGCCAAGGTCTTGACTTCTTCTATATCCCTGAACAATACAGTACCTAAGGCTCCGATGGTCTTTCCGTCCTTTACCACAGGAATCCTGCTGGCTATCATATTATGCCCTTGTATTCTTTGGACATCGCATAGTTCTTTCTTCCCGGTCTTTACAACGATATGAAGCCTTGTGTTTTCAATAACCGTCTCCACAGGCTTCCCCAATGCATCGCATTCTTTTATTCCCAGCAGTTTTTCATAATTCCATTTAAGTATGCGGCCATCTTCATCGACCAATACCATACCTTGATATGCATTATCCAGAATATCCTTCATGACATCCAGGCTATGCTTAAGTTCATTGATTTGAAAGCCGGAGCTTTCCATATTTTCTTCATCTTTAAAAATCAATATGGAGTAATCATATTGTTCAGATGCTTTCATTACCAGTTTTTCAATTTTTATTTTTCTATCTTTAATATATATGTCCTTTTTAAGATTACCACTGCTGCTTAATATTTCATCAATGCAATATCCGTCTAATTTCTGAAGAACATTGGGAACCTCTTCTTTCTTTATATTAAATATTTCCATGAATTTATTATTGGCAATTATTCTGCTTTCAGAATCAAGGATCAGGATTCCTTCAGATAAACGATCAATAAGAGTACAAATGTTGCTGTAATAATTTCTGCTCATTTGTAATCACCTGCCACTTATTTTTACATCTTTTACTTATTATTTTATCATAAAAAAATTTTTTATGTTTTATCTTTTAGCGTTAAAAATATACCGCAGTCCTTTTGACTGCGGTATATTTTTAAATGCTACTTGATCTCTATTTTGTTTTTCTTATTCACGCCGGGCTCCTTCTTGGGGAGTACCATTGACAAAACTCCATTTTCGAATTTTGCAGAGATTTGGCCTTCCAATACATTTTCAACATAAAAGCTTCTGCAGAAGCTGCCGCTTCTTCTTTCTCTTCTGATGTAATTCTCTTTTTCTTCATTGATTTCTTCATTTCTTTCCACAGATATGGTCAGCCTGTCATTATTGAGCTCCACATTGATCTCTTCCTTTTTGATCCCTGGCAAATCAGCCTCGACAATGTATTCCTTCTCATTCTCCTTCACATCTACTCTCATCTGGGTATCCCCTGTGAAAAATGCAGGCATAAAGGAATCATTGAAGAAGTTGTCAAACAAGCTGTCTATGTTGAAAACATCATTTGGCCTGTTAGCCAGACCTTTATTTCTTCTGCCATATGGAACTAAAAACATATACAACACCTCCGTGATTTATATAAATTTTGTTTTTAGTTTGACTTTGACTTTCTTTGACCTTTAATTATATTATACAATACTTTTTATATATTTCAATAGCTTAGAGCTATTTTTAGCTTCAATATATAATAATATCTACGCGATATTCAAATTTATACCTATTTTTCTCATTATTTCTCCCTATTAATAGCAATAGCTATTAATCATATCTTCTGGTTAACATTTCTTAATATTTGTAACCAAAGCACGGGATCTGAATAAAATGATTATGTATATATATTGCTTGAGGGTGATTTAGATGTTTGAAAATCGAGGAAGTCCGTTCAGAAAGCTGGTTGCCGGCGTAAATACTCAGGTGCCGATAAAAAATGGTGTCATGACTCCCTATATCAATTTTGATAATGCAGCTACCACCCCTCCCTTCATTTCTGTGGTGAACAGAATAGTTGATTTTTCACAATGGTACTCCTCAATACATAGAGGCACAGGCTATAAATCAAAAGCTTCCTCCGAGATATATGACAGTTCAAGAAATTCGGTTCTCGACTTTGTGGGAGGCTCCCCCGATAAGGATTGTGTTATCTATGTCAAAAACACTACCGAAGCCATAAACAAATTGTCTAATATGTATAAGGACATATACGGCGGAGGAGTCATATTATCAACCAGCATGGAGCACCATTCCAATGACCTGCCATGGAGGAATAAATTTCGTGTGGATTATATAGATATAAACAAAGCAGGAAGATTGAATATGGATGACCTGGAGAGAAAGTTGTCATACTATAGAAAGAATGTCCGCCTGGTAACAGTTACCGGAGCATCTAACGTGACAGGCTTTAAAAATCCCATTTACCATATCGCCCGGATGGCTCATAAATACGGGGCAAAAATCCTTGTAGACGGCGCTCAGTTAGTTCCCCACAGCTCCATAGATATGAAGCCCCATTGTTCTCCTGAGCATATCGATTATTTGGTTTTCTCAGCTCATAAGATGTATGCCCCTTTTGGTATAGGAGTTCTAATAGGGCCTAAGGAAACATTTGAAAAATGTCCTCCGGACTATAAGGGTGGAGGAACCGTAGATCTTGTTACTCATGATTATGTCAAATGGGCAAAGCTGCCGGACAAAGAAGAAGCGGGAACTCCCAATGTAATGGGAGTTGCAGCCTTGATGGAGTCTATAAATATATTGAGCTCCATCGGCATGGAGCATGTAGATGAATATGAAAGAAGGCTGACCGAATATGCAGTCAACAGCCTTTATAACATTCCTGATATTGACCTTTGCTGCACTGCTGAGAAAAGCCTGGATAAAGTATCTATCATACCCTTTAATATAAAAGGCTTGCATCATAGTCAAACGGCCCGCATCCTCTCTGATGAGGCAGGCATCGGGGTGAGAAGCGGATGCTTCTGTGCTCATCCCTATGTGCAGAGATTACTGAATGTGAGCCATAAGCAAATGGAAGAAAGAAAAAAGGGCAATTTAAAAAATTACCCCGGTTTTGTAAGGGTCAGCTTCGGCATGTATAACACTTTTGATGAGATCGATGTGCTGGCTCTGATGTTAAAAAATATTGTAAGCAACAAAGATAGGTATATTAAAGAATATCCTTTGTAATCATAGGTTAGAATAAACTAATGAAAAAGCTATAGGGAGGTATTATATTGCCTAAGAAACTTAATATCCTTATGTTCAGCGGAGAGTATGACAAGGCTTTAGCAGCATTGATATTGGCCAATACCGCAAGAGATATGGATGTAGATGTAACAATGTTTTTTGCTTTTTGGGGTCTTTGCCTATTGAGAAGCGATGAAAAGACTAATTCAGACGGCAAAAGCTTTTATGAAAAGCTTTTCTCCGTAATGACTCCAAAAGGGCCTGAAGAATTGCCCCTGTCAAAGATGAATTTCAGCGGTATCGGCAAGGCTATGATGCTGGAGATGATGGAGGATGGAGAAGCACCGAAGCTTATAGATTTTTTAAGCGGCGCCCGCAAAAATGGGGTAAAGTTTTACAGTTGCAAGCTTTCAATGGAGATTATGGGCATCGACAAGAATGAGCTGATACCTGAGGTAGAAGTTATGACTGCCCAACAGTATCTTGAGGATGGGCTGGGGGCAGATATGCAATTGTTTATATAGGTTGCGTTTTTCTTTGAACGAGACTTCATTCAGAGGGGGATTCAACCCCCACTGAATGTTAGTCGAGTCCATACAAGGTGAATTGCCCTGCAAGGGCAAGAGAAGGTGCCCTGGGGTACTGGACTTAGCCGCTCTTGGCACCCACCGCCTATAGAGGCGGGGGTCTTAGAGCGGGTTAGTTCAGTGATAAGCCCAAATAATCAGCTATATTGGCTTTGTCTGATATTACATCCCTCTCTTAAATAAACTTGCTCCACCTAATTCTATACTTTTCAGGTGGAGCAGTCAATCCGGCATACTATTTCAAGTTCAGCTTTTCTCTAAGCTTAGCCAGCATATCTACTGTCATCGAGTCCAAATCATATTCAGGCTTCCAGCTCCATTCTTCCCTGGCGGCGCTGTCATCCAGTGAATCAGGCCAGGAATCTGCAATAGCTTGCCTGGTCGGGTCCACATCATAGCTCATTTCAAATTCGGGTATATGCTTCTTGATCTCCTCAGCTATATGTTCGGGGGCAAAGCTCATAGATGCTATGTTAAAGGCATTTCTATGCTTCAGCTTTGAAGCATCAGCTTCCATAAGGGAAGCTATTGCGTGCAAAGCATCGGGCATATACATCATATCCATCAGTGTACCCTCTGCGATAAATGAGGCATACTTTTTTTTCTGCAATGCATCGTAATAAATATGGACTGCATAGTCGGTAGTGCCTCCACCCGGCAGTGTTTCATAGGATATCAAGCCCGGGAATCTCACGCCTCTGGTATCTACGCCGAATTTCTTATAGTAATAATCGCATAGAAGCTCTCCTGCTACCTTTGTAACGCCATACATGGTAGTTGGCCTTTGAAGGGTGTCTTGAGGAGTCCTTACCTTTGGTGTATCGGGGCCAAAAGCGGCTATGGAGCTGGGTGTAAATACCGAGCAACCTTTTTCTCTGGCTATTTCCAAAACGTTGAAAAGTCCGCCCATGTTTACATTCCATGCCATGGCCGGATTAGCCTCTCCTGTTGCTGAGAGCATTGCAGCTAAATGTATGATAGAATTTACACCATGTTTTGTTATTGCATCAACCATTTGTTGAGTGTTAAGCACATTCACGCTTTCAAAGGGTCCTCCCTCCAAAACCTTAGAGCCTTCGATTCTCCTTAGGTCTGAAGCGATTACATTTTCAGAGCCATAAATTTTTCTCAGATACATTGTCAGCTCAGAGCCTATCTGTCCCAATGCACCTGTAACCAGAATTTTTCTCATCCCGCACCTCCAAATATTTATAAGCTAAAAATTTATATATTTTTATTATCTTCGAGTCTTAATTTTATTATATATAAAAGAACTAAATCTATCATATTGATAAAAGTCTATTTTTTGAATATTTTGTTCAATTAGTCCGTGTATCGCTTACATTCTTCATATTTTGTAGTTTTTCGAAGGCTTGGGCATTAAAAAATCTCAGAGATAAATCTGAGATTTTTAAGCTTATTTTATCTATATTTCTACATGCTTTTACTCAAGTATCTGTATATGGTCGCTTCTGAAGCCTTCAGATGCTTGGCAACCTCTTGTACGGAGCCTTTTAGCAAAAATACTCCCTGACTTTCTAATTGCTTCACAATTTCCATTTTTTCTTCCGGTGACATTCTTTCAGGGGGTACATTTGAACTGATAACTGCCCTATTAATAATATTCATCATCTTTTGACCCGCTTCTCTAGCATAGCCTGGTTGACTTTATAACAGTTTATACAGCCCAGTCGATGTGTGGTTTACCTTTAAGAACGGGACGGAGATACGGAAATAATAGGCAAAAAAATACTCCTCGTCACTGGATTGAAATCAGTAATGGGGAGTATTTCTTTGCTATAGGGCTTATTGGACGTAAAAAACTTATGGTAGAATGCTTTATATCGTCACTGCAGCATCGTAGCCGGTGCGTATTGCTTCATAAATTCTTTTACACTCCTTACAATCACCTACTCGGACAAACTCACGAGCGGTAAAGCGCAGGGCTTCCGCTTCATCGCTTCGAGGCCGCAGCCCGGCTGCGATAACCACCGTATCAGCTTCAAAGAATACTTCTTTGCCATTAGCATCTACTGCAAATACGCCTTTATCGGTAATCTTGGTGCACTTTGTGTTAAGGCAGGATTTAACACCCAATTTCTCCATTTCCATCAGAGTAGCCCGCAGATGCAGGAACCATGCATCACGCGCCAGGGTGTCACTCATTTCCAGTATCGTCACGTCCCTGCCCTGCTCGCGGTAATGGATGCTCTCTTCGCATCCCACCAAGCCGCCGCCCACTACCACTACTTTTTGGCCGACTTCCTTACCTTTGCCAAAATCCCGGGCAGCCACGTACACACTGTCACCGTTGATGCCGGGAATATCCGGAATCAGTGCTTCGCCACCAATAGCAGCAATCAATGTGTCAGGAGCAATCTGCTCCACCAACTCCGGAGTGACAGTTGTATTCAGCAGCACCTTGATGCCAGCTTTTCCCACTTGAGTAGTGAGCGCATTCTTGTACTGCTTCATCAACTTTTTGAAAGAAATATCGTCGGCGGAATCTAGCATCCCCCCTAAACGCCCGCTTTTTTCACAGAGAATGACTTCATGTCCCCGCTGGGCAGCAGTAATAGCGGCCTGCATTCCGGCCGGACCTCCACCTGCCACCAAAACCTTTTGAGGATGCTCGGATTTTTTTGCCATAAAGCCCACTTCGTACTCGCGACCTGCCTCAGGATTCACCGTACAGCGGTGAACCCGCATGGCAAAAGGTACATGAGGTACAAAATCCATGCTCAGGCACATGTTGCACCGCAAGCAATTAATGACTTCGTCCTCTTCGCCCCGACGGATTTTGTTGACAAGGTCAAAATCCGTGATAGTACCTCTGGCAATATTTATAATATCTACCTTGCCGCTGGCTACCAACTCCTCCATATAAGCAGGATCATTACCTAGTGCGCCAACAGTAGCAACAGCAGTTTTGTGGACGTTTCGCTTTATCTGCTCCGCAAAAGTCACGTTAACGCCGTCTTTTAAGTACATGGATGGGAACATGCGGGTAGAAGTATCCGGAACATTAAACGATCCGGCAGACACATGGAATATGTCCACCATGCCATCCAGAATTTTGGCGTATTCAATCGATTCCTCTATAGTAACGCCGCCTTCATACAGGTCGGAACCGCTCATACGCCATTCAATGGGATAATTGAGACCGCAGTATTTACGTATCCGTTCAATTACCATGCGTGCAAAACGAGAGCGGTTTTCTACGCTGCCGCCGTATTTATCCTTTCTTTGGTTGGTGGCAGGAGCCATGAACTGGGAAAAAATCCAACCATGGCAGGCGTGGATGCAACAGATATCAATACCACAGAATTTTGCCATGTAGGCCGCTTTGCCAAAGCTTTCTACCGCTTCCTCAATCATGTCTTCATCCATTTCGGCGACCATTTCGCCGTAAATTCCCATATGGGCGCTAGGGCCCACCGGCCCTTTCTGGCAGTACTCCGGCCGAGCCCGACAACCGGCGTGAACCAACTCGATAGATGCCAATCCATCGTACTGGTGAATGGCATCGCTGCAATTAATCAGGGATGAAATCACTTCGATATCATCAAGAGCCAGCATACGTCCATGAGCCTTGGCTCGAACCCGATCAATAATCGCTTCACCCAGGCTAATCACTGCCAGGCCACCCTTGGCCTTGGTTTGGTAAAAAGCAATGTTCTGCGGGGTAAAGTAGCCATCCGGAGTCAGATCGCTCATTCCCTGAGGTGCAGACCAAATTCTGTTCTTTGCAATTCTATTTCCGATTGTAATAGGTTGGAACAAAGCCGGATACTTTAATATAGCAGTCATGTTACATCTTCCTTTCATACGGTTTTAATTTTATGCCTCTTCGTAACTAATTTCCATATTGACATTTCCATTCCGGTCACGCCAGAATGTGTAGGCCAAGGCAAACACCAGCGCTCCCAGGTTGCTGAGAATCATATGCCAGTTCATGTCGCCTACCATTACCAGCAATCCAATTTGCAGCAGACAGACGGTGCCACCCATAATACTAAGGCCCTTCAGCAAGCGATCTGATACATGAAATCGGGATTTTTCCCACAGATCCGGCACAACCTTTTTCACATTGGCAACAGAGAAGCAGATCATGGCAAAGCAAACGTTGGTCAGGATAATGGCCAGGTTTGCAATAGCATCCACATTTACGCCAAAAAAGATGGGCAGCAGGCATTCCAGATACAGTATGGTAAGGATGGTGACCGGTGCTTTATACCGCTTGCCGATTTTGGCCACAAAAGGCGGAAACCAGCCATCCACGGCCGCCTGTAAAATGGGCTTTGTGACCCAGCCTAAGGATGCGTTCAAGGTGGTTGTCAAGGCAAAAATTGCTCCGCCAACAATAAAGAAAACGTAAATGGGGCGGGGAAATATTTTGGCCGCTACCAGGGACAAGGGCTGACCGGCCACTTCCGCCACCGGCAATACTCCGGATGCCACAACTGCAATCAGAGAATAAAAAACAGCTATAATTACCGTCGCAAGAATTATAATAACCGGGATGTCCTTGGTGGGGTTTTTTGCCTCTGCCCCCAGGTGAACAATTACATTGGCTCCGCCTACCGCCCAGGTAAGCAGTGCGCCGGCAGCAAACAAACCTGTTAATCCACTGGGTAAAAAGTCCTCAGTAAAATAATTGGGACTTACCTGAGGAAGGCCAAATACGATAAATGCGGTCAGCCCCAGTGTCATGCAAACCATCATTGCATTTTGGAGTTTTGCCGCTCCCTGTATGCCAAACAGGTTTGCTACGTAGAAAATAGTCAGAACGGCAAAGGCGATTAACTTACCTATAATACTGACCAATTCCGGGTTAATGGTACTTCTTCCAATGAGGTCAAGCAGATATTGAGAAACGCTGATGGCATACATGGCCAATGCTGTCCATGAAATGATATGAACAATGACATAAAAGCCCGCTGCCTTTTTGTGCTGTAAAAAAGCCAGTTGTGTATAGAAGCCACCACGCAACCGAACTGTTCCGCTGACAAGCATCATGGGAATATCCATCATGATAGTGAATACCGCCGCAATCAGCATTGCCACACTTACCGACCGCCCGGTCATTCCAATTCCCACACCCACCAGCGCAAAAACACCGGAGCCAATGGTTTGCCCAATGGCAATGGATAGCAAGTCCTTTCGATCCAGTACCCGTTTGAGTTCCTTGGTCGATGTCATATGCCCGCCCGATGCATTTTTTTGCGTTGTTTGTTCTTCCATGTTAATTCCTCCTCACTTATAACTGAAATGATATGATGAAACATGTGGCCTGTCTGCGCATATCCTCCGACTGGTTGCACAGCAGCGGTCTTTTGCGCAGATATTCACTTTCTATCACAGAGCAAATTTTATGCCAACTTGCCCTTCTACAGATGTTTCTTATGAATAAACATCTGTAGAAGGGCAAGTTGGCATTTAATTAAAAAATATATGAGCATCGGGTAATCATCTTTTGCTTTTATGCCTTTATTTTTATATGTAGTAATACTCTAGGTGTCAGTTTTTTTTACAACTTAATTGTAGTATTCGTGTAAGCTAACCTATGCATTGACATAGCAGCATACGTCAGAATATTTAACACTGTTAAATATTCTGACATGAATCAATTGCGTATTTTTCTATCTTATAATAAAGCGCCGGTCTTGAAATCTGCAGGAATTGGGCGACTTTGGTCTTGTTACCATTGCAGAAGGCCAGGGCTTTTTCTATTGCTTCCTTTTCCGCACGCATACAGATTTGTTCCAGCGTGCTGCCGTCGTAATCTTCATAGGAAGCATCTCGTTGTAATATATCGGCCAGCTCCCGGAAATCCCGTTGGGAGAGAATATCGGACTTACATACCGTCATGGCACGTTCGATGATGTTACTTAACTCCCGTACATTTCCTGGCCAGCGGTATCGGTAGAAAAGCTGCATTGCCTCATCGGAAACCCCCTCCACATTCAAGTTCAGGGATTTGTTGAATCGGGCGATAAAATGCTGTACCATCTCGGGAATGTCCTCTTTCCGTTCCCGCAAGGGTGGAATGTCAAAATTAACCACATTCAGCCGATAATATAGGTCTTCTCTGAACTTGCCCTGATTCACCAGCTCCTTCAGGTTTTTATTGGTGGCCGCAATCACCCGCACATCTACAGGCACGATGCGGGAACCAATTTTGTCTATGGATTTTTCCTGCAACACCCGCAGCAGCTTGGGCTGTATATGATAAGGAAGCTGGTCTACCTCATCCAGAAATAAAGTGCTTTTGTGAGCCATCTCAAACTTTCCAGCCTTACCTCCTTTTTTAGCACCGGTGAATGCGCCGTCGGTATAGCCAAACATTTCTGATTCGAACAAACTTTCAGGTATTGCGGCACAGTTGACCTCCACCATATCCATCAGCGCCCGCCGGCTGATATCATGGATCGCATGGGCAATCAACTCCTTACCGCTGCCTGTCTCCCCTGTAATCAGTACGGTGGAATTGTAATTGGATATTGCGAAGATTTTTTCCTTAATGGCTTTCATGGCAGGTGATTTTCCAATAATGCCCGACATCTTGTACTTGATGATTTCCGGCTTGGACAACCGTTTTTTGATTTCCTCAATACTTTCAGTCAGGTCAATTTGTCCGCCGTCGGCCAGTTTTATGATTTCCAGCAAAAAGTTGCGGATCTGGTAATCATCGACAAAGAAATCGTATTCTAATGCGCCGATTCCTTGTTTTTCACCGTTTACCCGCTTGATACGGGATACAGTAGCTACTCCGGCTGTAAAGTAGTAAGTATTGGTTTCCCGTTGGCCGCTGTCTAGAAATGCGGGAATATGACAGGTGGGGTGAAGCTGCAAGACCGGCTGACCTGCAATTTGACTTTTCTTGTCTAGACCCATCCGTTTGTCCATCCGATCTAGAATCGATGGAGACATATATTTAATTTTTCCGGTTTCATTTGTAATAATGAGTCCGTCAATGTTATCCAGCACCAAGCGGCACTCTTCCAGTGTCATATCAAAATTATTGTATTTTAGGTTCGTTTGCCTTTTCATTGCTCATACTCCTTGCCCTGGTAACAATCACTCCTGTTATTAAAAACAGTATATATAAAAATTAGTTAAAATTCAAATATATATATGCAATATTTATATATAGTAATCGGCTGACACTTGTATTTATATGTTGGCATGAATATTGCTATTTTGTACCGTAGCTTCATTGTTAATGAGATAAAGTTAAGACAAGGTAGGGATGATAATTGAATGAGACGCAAGGTGTAAAAAAACCGTTCCATTTTGCGGGATGGTATATTGTTTTAATCAGTGCATTGGCCGGCTGCAGTATATCGTCTGCCTTTTCACAATTTTCCGCCACTGCGGTGGATTTGTCTTTGAAAAGCGGTCTGTCGGTTGCTCTTCTCCTGACCGCAGATACTGTAAAATCTGCCGCTATTGTAGCAGCTATGATGTGTGCTGGATCGATTTACAGACGGGTGAGGTTGCATCTGATTTTTGCATTGGCCTTTGTCTGTGCCATCGTTCCACAGCTATTTTTGCCGTCTGTTTCTTCTCCAGCAGCACTTATATTTCTTAAAATTCTGCAGGGATTGGGCGCTGTTGTTTTCCCAATTTTGATTATGATTTCGATGCAAGTAGTCCAACCATCGCAGTCAGGGTTTGCATCGGCTGTTTTTGTCGGACTATTTAACTGCGGCGGTGGAGCCGGCGGCATGATTGCGGGATTTTTAGGTCCCAAATTTGGCTGGGAATCCTCTTATTATGTTTTGGCTATGATTCAGGCTGCCATCGGCACTGTTTGGCTTATTACTGTAAAAACAAATGACTTTCGGCACACTTCCTCTTCAAGCGCCTCTCGAAGGTCTTCCTTCCGGTTGCTTCTGTCTCCACAGGTTTGGTTGTTGATTCTAGCCTTTCTTTCCACCACCTATGTATTGCAGGCAGTAACGGTTGGTATACCGCTTTTTAGCATGTGGATAGGGTATGGCGATTGGGAAACCGCCCAAATTTCATCTGCCGCACTGATGGGTACCTTGATTTCCTGTCTAGTGTCGGGCAAAATTTCGGATATGATTGCCCTGCGATCGCAGAACAGAGCAAAAGCACGTTTGACAGTGTTGATGCTAGGTTCCCTGTTGATTGCTTTAGCTTCCTGCCTTTTTATTTTTTTAGATTTGTCGTCGTTCCCAATTTTTTATCTGTGTGTGCTTCTGATTTGCTTCGCCTCATCATGGGGACTTGGTACCTTTTATGCTATCCTACCGGAGTTATATAATAACAGTGATTTGCCTCTGGTCACAGGGTTTGCAGGAGGGGTTGGAGATATAGGAATGCCGCTAGCGCAGTTCATTGTCGTCGTTATGTTTGGCACTCGGGGGCTTTGGGAATGGGGATGGGGTACCTGTGCCCTGACTGCTGCCATTAGCATCAGCGCCTGCATAGTTTTATTGCTGAAGCATGTATCACATAACAGCATAAATAGTTGAAGCTTCCGTTTGGTTATGAAGATAGAATGGAGGAAGTGCTGTGGAAGTTACCGTGGTGCTTAGCGTGCTAAACGCAAAGTATGTATATGCATTGCCTCCACCCTGGTACCTGGTGACAGGTGTCAAGGCATATGCACCCGAATTATACTGCCACGCATATCTGACTTCGTTTATGTACTATTCTATAAAAATAACCGGGCAATCCCGGCTTCTAAATTTCCACACCCCTTTTAAGTTTGCACACCCCTACGCACAGCACTGATCCTATATGGAAATGTTGATACCGGATGGTGCATCTTACCCTGAACCGACTGCATAATCAGCTTATCCATATTTGTCTTTAACATTATAACATCCCTCGTATAATGCCCCACCTCATTTTATACGTTTGAGATGGGGCATTACATTATATGATTACTTTTATATTCTTTTCTTTGAGCTTAGCCAGCATATCCGCTGTCATTGAGGCTAAGTCATATTTAGGAGCCCAGCCCCATTCCTGCCTTGCTGCGTGTCATCCAATAAGTCCAGTCAAGAATCCGCAATTGCTTGCCTTACCGGATCAACATCATAGCTTATTTCAAACTCAGGGTATATGCTTCTCTATCTCTGCAGCTATATGCTCTGGTGCGAAGCTCATAGCTGTAATATTGAATGCATTCCTATGCTTCAGCTTTGAAGCATCTGCTTCTATTAAAGCAGATATGGCATTTAGAGCATCAGGCATATACATCATATCCATCAAAGTACCTTCTGCAATATATGAAACATACTTTTTGCTCTTCAATGCATCGTAATAAATGTGTACTGCATAGTCAGTGGTTCCTCCACCCGGCAGTATCTCATAGAATATCAGTCCCGGGAAGCGTACGCCTTTGGTGTCCACATCAAATTTTTTATGATAGTAATCGCATAAAAGCTCCCCCGCTACTTTTGTAACACCATACATAGTTGTAGGCCTTTGCAAAGTGTCCTGAGGAGTTTTTTGTCTTTGGTGTATCGGACCAAATCCAGCAATCGAGCTGGGCGTAAATACTGAGCAGCCTTTTTCCCTTGCAATTTCCAAAACATTGAAGAGTCCGCCCACCGCTTGCATTCTCCATATTTTGTAGTTTTGCAATTCCCATTTTTAATTTTATTTACCCCACTTTTTATTAATATTTTATATATTCTGTTATTTTACTATATTGTTTTGTTTAAATACCTGTATATCGTCGTTTCTGATGTCTTGAGATGCTTTGCAACCTCTTGTACGGGTCCCTTTAGTAAAAATACACCCTGACTTTCCAGCTGCTTCACGATTTCCATCTTTTCTTCGGGCGACATTCTCTCAGGTGCTGCATTTGAACTGATAATGGCTTTATGTCAAATAATTATCGTAGCTTATCATATCAGTTAAATTATTATTGATGCACAGCATGCCAATGAGCTCTTGGTTCTCATCCTTAATAAAAAAGGTTGAAGATGCTAAAAGCTTGCCGTCCTTTGTTCGTCCGCTGTTAACAACATAGTCGTTTTTCATATAATACTTTTCATTCATAAGCTTTAATGCCAAATCTGTCATTGGTCCGCCGATTTTTCTCCCACTGATATGTCCATTTCTTATAGCAATTATGGATGAGTTGGGGTTTTGGATATCGTGCAGCACTATTTCATAATTATTTCCACATATGCTGTAATACCCACTGATATTGCTAAAAAGACATCTCCCCAACTGAATACTCTGCTGTTTTGATTATCTCACCGTTTATTATGAGGCTTTCACACTTGTTTATGTCCTCATATAAGGGTCTGTCTACTTTCAGCATCGGTACTGATTTTCTTATGGTGTCATATACAGGTGATGTTCCTTTACCAAGACCTTTGCTCCCTCTTAAGTCTATTGCCTGACATGCGCACATTATTTCCATGGCTATTACTCTTCTCGCATTTTCCATTATGCTTCTTGCTTTTCTTGCTGCTATGGTCCCCATAGATACATGGTCTTCCTGGTTTGCTGATGACGGTATGCTGTCTACACTTGCAGGATGTGCAAGTACTTTGTTTTCCGATACCAAGGATGCTGCTGAGTATTGTACTATCATAAATCCTGAGTTTAGTCCCCCATGTTTGACCAAAAATGCAGGCAGTCCGCTTAAAGCCGGATTTACCAGTCTTTCAAGACGTCTTTCGGATATATCTGCAAGCTCTGATAGTGCTATTCCTAAAAAGTCAAAGCTTAATGCCATTGGCTGTCCGTGAAAGTTTCCCCCTGATATTCCTTCCAATGTTTCGGGGAATATTATTGGATTGTCTGTTACTGAATTCATTTCTATTTCTACTTTTTCCTTTACATAGTTTATTGCATCCTTGCTTGCCCCATGAACTTGTGGTGAGCATCTTAGCGAGTAAGCATCCTGTACTCTTATTTCTCCTTGTTTTGTTGTATTTTTGCTTCCTTCCAGCAGTTGCAGCAATATCCTTGCAGTGTCTGATTGTCCCTTATGGGGACGTACGTCATGCACTCTATTATCAAGAGCATTAGTTACCCCATTGTGTGCTTCGAAGCTCAGCGCCGCTGCTATGTCTGAAGCCTTTGCAAGGTTTATGGCATCATATAGAGCAAGGGCTCCCACCGATGTCATTACCTGGGTGCCGTTTATCAATGCAAGCCCTTCCTTTGAGGTCAGCTCTATTACAGGTATCCCTGCCCTTTTCATGGCTTCCCCGCCGGGTAATATTTCTCCCTTGTATTCTGCCTCTCCCAGCCCTATCATAGGCAGAACCATATGAGCTAACGGAGCCAGATCTCCGCTAGCACCTAATGAGCCCTTTTCAGGTATTACCGGGTGAACCTTTTTGTTAAGCATGGATATCATCGTTTGTATAGTTTCTAATTTTGCTCCTGAATACCCTTTCGCTAGATTATTAATTCTTAATAGGATTATTCCTCTTACTATTTCTGTCTCAAATGGCTTTCCTGCTCCTACTGCATGTGTAATTATCAGATTCCTTTGCAAAAGCTTTGATTCTTCCTTAGTTATTGTTACATCGCTGAACTTTCCGAAGCCTGTAGTTATACCGTATACTACTGTTTCATTGTCTACAAAATAATCTACAACTTTTCTTGATTTTAATATTTTATCCTTTGCCACATCTGATAATTCTACCTGCTCATACATTCTGCATACTCTTATAACTTCTTCTAATGTCAACGTGTTCCCAGTAATTATTATTTTACTCATTTAAGAACCTCCATTAATTATTAAAATTAGCATTAATGTTATATTTTATTTATATAAATGCAAAATCCATGCCAACTTCATAGATAGTTTTTGGAAAACTTTATGATAAAAAGATGTGTTATTGAATATGATCATCATCTGCTTCATTATTTCTAATAGCATTAAGAGCCTTTAACCCGAAATCTGTTATTTCCGTACCTGCCCTGCCTCTAGATATCTCCACCATTTTGTATAGCTTTAAATCCGAAATTATATTTCTTATTTCCTGTTCAGTTAAATAGATATTTTTCTCCACAGCGATTTTTGATATACTTCTTCTGCCAAGGCGGCATTTGTTTATAAAGCTTTTTTCTAATTCCTCCATTATAAACAAATGTTTTGAATCATTTCCCCAAATACTCCTTCTAAAGCTTTCCAATAAACGCTTTTCAGACTCGGTCATGAATGCAACAACTGTATGTTCAGGCAGGAATGAGCTTATATCATTTGAGTCTATTCTTCCTTGTCCTATATACATTAAGCGTTCCACAAAATTTCCCAATTCTCTTACATTTCCTTCCCAATCATATTGTTGGATTCTGGCTAAAGCCTCATCTGTCAATTCAAAATCCGCATTCATTTGTTTTTTTAAATACTGAATAAGCAAATGAATATCTTCCCTTCTGTGTCGCAAAGGAGGTATATTTAACGGTAAAACATTCAATCTATAATATAAATCCTTCCTAAACTTTTTTTCCTTAACAAGTTCTTTCAAATCATTATTTGTTGCTGCTATAATTCTTACATCAACACTTATTACACTATCTCCCCCAATTCTAACTACCTCTTTCTCCTGCAGAACTCTCAAAAGCTTAGACTGGAGATTTAAAGCCAGCTCATTTATTTCATCCAGAAATAAAGTCCCTTGGTGAGCCAGCTCAAAATAGCCTAATTTGCCACCCTTTTTGGCACCGGTAAATGCTCCTTCCTCATATCCAAACAATTCACTCTCAAGTAAGTTTTCTGGAATGGCTCCGCAATTTACTGCTATAAATTGATAGTCCTTCCTTTTAGAATTGTTATGTATTGCTTGAGCAAATAGTTCTTTACCCGTTCCACTTTCGCCGTATATTAATATGGAGGAATCTGAAAGAGCCATTTTTTTTGCTGTTTCTTTAGCATAATTTATAGCAGAACTTTGTCCAATAATATCGCAGAAATTATATTTTGCTATATGCCCTTTAGCAAGTATCTGCTTTCTAAGATTGTGCTGCTGCTTTTCGGTATCTGTAAACTCCTTTATTAAAACTATAAAGCTTTTAATGCTGTCCAAATTGATAATAGGATAAATTGATAAAACTAGATAATTTCCTTTATGCTTAATCACTTTTCCTTTAATGGTTTTTTTTGTTTCCCACACTTCTTTAAATGATAAATCGTTAATAATTTCTTCAGCATATTTCCCTATAGCATTTTCCTTCATAGTTCCTATAATTTTCTCCGCCGCATCATTTAAAAAGCATATTGCTCCATTAGAATTTAACCCAATTATTCCTTCATCCAGTATTTGAAGCATCAGATCCAGTTGTTTCTCAAGCACATTTGTTTTCCCAAGAAGACTTTCTATGCCATAACTGTTTTCAACCAAGCCCTCAAAATAATTCTGGAAGGCATATGTTTGCAGCAAATAATCCAAACCTAGCTTTATTGCAATATCTACTATAGTTTTTACAGATAATACTCTATGCCCTAAATCAATTATTTTGCTGATATTCTTAGGTACAAGTTTTGCTTCCCCAGGTGTAACCGCTATATTTATATCCGGGAAATCTTCTTTTCCTGGGTAATAAGGTACAAAATCTATATGAGTAACACCATACTGATAGATTAATGCGATAGTGTCTATCGCCATTTCAGCATTCGTATTAACCAATAATGCCTTTGTATTTTCCGGTATATTCATAATCTTTTCCAGTGCATGTTTTTTCAAAGTGATATCTGCTATTAAAATATCACTGCAATTGCTGACTTGTCTTTTTACTGCTTCATATATTGAATGAGTAGATACCAAAACAATGTCCGCATTAATATTGGAAATGCTCTTATCTTCAACAGAGTAAAGCTCAATATCAACATTGTCTTTAAATAAAGCCTTTAGTTGATCGCGGTAATAACATGTGCTTTTCCGGTCATATGCTGCAATGGCAATTCTCTTATTCATATTAAAACCTCTTTTGACTTTAATGTTTTATTATTTTTAGTATGACTTGAGTTGCTGGAATGAAATCATATGATTATAATTATTATACATGCTTAAGAATTTCTATGCAAATATACTTATCTTGCTTCAAAGGGTAAAAGGGGTTCTTATACAAACAGCTTTTATCAGAGTTTTAATATTGGCATGAAATTAGCATGTAAATATGTTTATTATAGAAAAAAGGCGGTGCCTGTAAATATGATAGTATAATACTGTAAAATCTGCTTATACAAAATAAAAATTAGGAGGTATCGCAATGAAAGTATTCATAAGTGCAGATATAGAAGGCGTTACAGGTTTAACTGTTTGGGAAGATGCAAGAGCCAATGGCTCCTTATATCCTGAGCTTGTTCAACAAATGGGAAAAGAAGTTGCAGCAGCATGCCGAGGAGCTAAAAATGCAGGAGCTAAAGAAGTAATAGTAAAAGATTCACATGGAAGCGGGCGAAATATTGATCAAAACTGTCTTCCTAAATACGCCAAATTGATCAGAGGTTGGACTGGAAGTCCTTTGGCAATGGTAGGAGGCCTTGATAATACCTTTGATGCTCTATTATTTATTGGCTATCATGATGCAGCCGGCTCCCCCGGCAACCCCACAGCCCACACCATGAATTCATCCAAAATATCATATCTAAAATTTAACGGAAAATTGGCTGGTGAATTCCATATACACTCCTATGCAGCAGCATATTTGGGAGTACCAACTGTTTTTATCAGCGGAGATGAAGAAGTTTGCAAAAAAGCTAAGGAAATAAGTAAAAACATCGTAACTGTTGCAACTAAAAAGGGATTAGGAAGTTCAACTATCAGTATAAATCCTATTCTAGCAGAAGAACAAATAGAAGAAAAGGCAGCAGCAGCACTGAATAGAGATCTTAAAGGTTATACAATAATCCTACCGGAATACTTCGATGTAGAATTAGCTTATAAACAACATTTTGATGCCTATAGAAATTCTTTTTATCCCGGTGCACAGCAAATATCAGCAAATACAATAAAGTTTAAATCAAATGATTATTATGAAGTTTTAAGATTTTTATCATTTGTAATATAAAAATCTTAATTTAAAATAATTCAAGAAAACCATCCGATTTATCGGTGGTTTTCTTGTTCTATATATTTTTCTTTCTAAAAAGTACTTTTAATTATAAAAAATCTAAGTAATGACCAATATTAGCTTTTTCATTGATTAAGCTTTTTATTTTTGAGGTCTTTGAGCTCATGATTACAGTGACGCCCGGACCGTGGCCGGACTGTATGCAGTCACTGTGCACCACAACTCCTATAGACACCGCTCCGTTTAAGTACTGACGTCCATTGGTGTTGTCACAATCCCTCAAAAGGACTAAGTCCCCAAATCTCAGCTTGTCGATTCCAAACTTTTTATTTGCTTCCTTATCCCCGGTCATTATATCATAGTCGCCCATAAAGGCTGTTGAGCTTCCTATGCCCGAACCCATAAGGTACGCAGGTATCTCTGTGACAACAGGAACCTCTAAAACACCCTTATCATTTTTTACTATTCCTATTTTTTCAAACAAAGCCGGATCTATGTTCATACAAATTACATCTTCAAAGCCTTCAATTTGAAGACCCTGTCCAAAGGCCTTTACTAATATCACGTCATTTATGGCCATTTTCTCCATATCCTCATCCTTGAAATGTATCAGAACATGATCAATACCACCATGCATACCTGTAACATAGCCCTTTCCGCCCTTCCCTTCTCCGGTAATAATTCTGGCTTCATTGCCTATGCACGACAGCATCATGAGAGCATTATTTTCCTCGGGGCTCTCACTTTTTATGCTGACTCCAGGCTCCACATGATCTCCAACCCAGTTCATGCATGAATCTCCTACCTTAACATTATAGCTGATGCCACCTGTAGCCGGAAGAATTTTCCCCTGACCTTCACTACTTATTCTATAGGGATTTTTTACTATAGGACTATGAACTTTTCCTTGAACCGACTGCATTACCAATCTGTCTTTATTTATTTTTATCAATTCTGATCCTCCTCAGCGATTGTATTTTTTGTTTGCTTATTATATGGCTGGCCTCAATTATTGTATTCCTCTAAAAAAGCGCACAGAAGCTTCAATGTTTCATCTATATCTCTCTTACTGATCATTTCATTGGGGGAGTGTATATATCTGGTAGGTATGTTTATACATGTGCTTGCCGCTCCCGATCCTGTTTGCTGCATTGATGCCGCATCTGTGCCCGCGTTAAGCAGTATATCAACCTGATATTTTATATTATTTTTTTTGGCTATATTTATAATGGCCTCATTTAGGTTTTTATCAGAAATTATCTTTCCGTCTTTAATCCTTACCGAAGGTCCTGATCCCAGCTTAACAGGCAGGTCTTTGCTATATCCTTTTTCAATGGGATAGTCACCTGTAGATACAACATCAACAGCGATGCCAATATCTGGAGCTATATTGAATGCAGCAATCTTTCCTCCTCTGCAGCCTACCTCTTCTTGTACTGTAAAGGCATAGTAAACGTCAAGCTCCGTTTTAATGTTCTGCTTGAGCATTTCTATTAGAAGATAGCAGCCTATCCTATCATCAAAGTTGCGTCCTATAACAAACTTTTCATTCTCATAAAAATCCGACTTTAGTATACATACATCTCCTATGTCAATCTTTTTCTCTGTATCTTCTTTGCATGTAGTTCCTATATCTATGAATAAATCCTCAAATGTTAAATTGCCATGATTCTCAAGGCTTCTGTTCCAATGTATAACTCCCTCAGTTCCATTGGCAAAAGCAGCCCTTCCTCCCGCTAAGCTTATAGGATTATTCCAGCCCAAGGAGCATATTTTTATATAGCCCTTATCATCTATAGAGGTTACCATCATTCCTATCTCATCCATGTGTGCTGCAAGCATTACCTTTTTACCTTTACCTTTTTTATGAACTATGAGATTGCCTAA
Organism: Lutispora sp. QWL-02; assembly: GCF_058315355.1. Taxonomy (NCBI): domain Bacteria; kingdom Bacillati; phylum Bacillota; class Clostridia; order Lutisporales; family Lutisporaceae; genus Lutispora; species Lutispora sp. QWL-02. The sequence continues at coordinate 1,409,289 of NZ_CM177762.1, read as the reverse complement.
CGTATCTACATATGCTTCATCAGCAAAAGCTTTAGTTTCTTCTTTTATTAGCTCCCTTACTATTTCTTCACTTCCCGATGGAGATATACAGTTAACTAATTTTTCTAACAGCTTATAATCTATGTTCATTTTTACCTCCAAATATGAAACTATATGTTCATTTTTAATATAACACACAGTAGTTTTAGTGCCTCTTTTATATCTTCCTTATATATCATTCCATTGGCGGTATGTATATATCTCATAGGCATGTTTAAGCTTGTACTAACTGCTCCGCCTCCAGATTGCTGCATACCGGAAGCATCTGTGCCTGCCCTTGCCAAAACATCTATCTGATATCTAATGTTTTCCTTTTTTGAAGCTTCAATAATAGCTTTGTTTAATGCTTTATTTGCTATAAAGCTTCCGTCTTTTACTCTCACAGAAAGCCCTCCGCCAAATTTAACAGGCAAGTCCTTATATGCTCCGTTTATTGATGGAACATCTCCAGTAGGAACTACATCTACCGCTATTCCTATATCCGGCTTAATGCTGAAAGCCGCAGTTTTTCCTCCGATGCAGCCTACTTCTTCTTGTACTGTAAATACATAGTATAAATCATGTTTTGTATCTATGCTCTTCTTTATAACCTCTATAAGAAGATAGCATCCTATCCTGTCATCTATTGATCTCCCTATTATGCAACTGTCGCTTTCATAATAGTTGGATTTTAATACGCATATATCACCTATTTTAATTTTGCTTTCTGTTTCTTCTTTTGATTCCGTACCTATATCTATGTATAAATTTTCAAAGCTTAGATCCCCATGGTTTTCCATTGCGTTCCAACGCAGTGCTCCTTCTATACCATTGGCAAATACAACCCTGTGATCTGCTACACTGATTGGATTATTGCCGCCAAGACTGCACACTTTAATATAGCCTTTGTCATCTATAGAGGTCACCATCATTCCTATTTCATCCATGTGAGCCGCAAGCATTACCTTTTTGCCTTTGCCTTTTTTGTGTACTATAAGGTTGCCTAAGGGATCCGTATAAATCTCATCGGCAAAGTCTTTTACCTCTTTTTCTATTAAAGACCTTATACTTTCTTCACTCCCTGAAGGGGATACGCATTCGATTAAGCTTTTTAACAATCCGTAGTTTTTGTCCATTTTTAGCCTCCAACCAATTCTTTCATTTTCTGCATGATAAATATATATCTGCATATCCATCTATATAGCAACAGTGCAGAAGCTATTTATAAAATTACTATCTGCACTATTGCAATTAAGGTTTATCTCTATATGAACTCATAGTTAGAAAATATCTAAAGCTAAATCCAGGTTACTATTTCTTACTTTCAAAGTATGCGTTCAAATATTCCTTTGCCTTTGCAAGATCTGCTTTATGTTCCAACCCAGTATCCATTACAGGTGTTAATGTTGAAAATGCCTTTTTAACCTGATTATTAAATACAGCAACAAACTCGTCTTGGTTTACAGAATACAGTATGGCTTTTCTTATGTTTTCATCACTGCATATACTGCTGGGGTTCATGTTGCAATCCATGTGATGAACGCTGTTTGAAGGTATCTGTATAAGCTGAAGCTTTGCTTCATTTTTTATTATATCATAGTGCTGAACCTCAAGTCTTTTTACAAAATGTACTTCTCCGCTTCTAAGCGCTGATATCGAACTATCTACATCCTTTATGATCTTACTTGAAATTTTAGCGACTTTAGGTTCAGATTCAGTGCCTCTCATATAGTTAGGATTCTTTTCAAAGAATATTTCATAGTCATTTTTATAAATGGGAATATAAGGTCCGCTGCAGTACAGATGATTATTATAAGTATCTCCTTCAACTATAACGCTTTGGTCTCCGTATGCTATATCCTTGGTCCTGTCATAAGTAGCTATGTCATAGGTGTTAATTTTTTCTATCTGCTCTTTGCATACTATGCCCGCTGATGGATGAGCCAGAGTATTAAGTATCTGGGGGAAAGGTGTTTTGGTGGTCACTTTTATTATCTGATAATTACCCTTGGCATTGTTAACATCTTTTTTGTTTTCTATAATTTTACTAATAGGTGTTTTTAATCCCTTTTCAAGCTCTTCTCTTATAGATTTGCTGCTTCCCGTTAATTTTACATTATCAAGCTCCGAAGTATCCGTCAATATTTCAGCGCTCTTTAAGGAGGCATGTACGCTATATGTTCTATGTTCTGGAACCGAATCCTTATTCATAGCTCTGTTTAAAGAGTATACTACATCCTCTCCTCCTACCATAACTCCGGAATCTACTGCATGCTTGTTTTCTACTTTAGTAAAATTAATGTCGTCTCTCAATATGAAATAAACTTCTGAATTTCCCTCAGCTATTGCATAATTGTATGATAATGTACCCACAGTTGTAGGTATATTTTCATCATCCAGATTCATCAACCTTACAAACATATTGGCATTATTCATAACCGTTGCTCCATCATTAGCTTTTATAGGATCTAAAGATGTAATAGTGTCAAATATGTCGGTTATTACCAGTACTGCGGTATCTCTTTTAGATTCATCTACAAAGTCAAATTGCTCCCATGCCGCTTCACGGCCCTTTTTAATTCTCACAGGCTTCATAACTTCCTTGTTGTATGCCCATGATTTGATCGTATTATACAAGGGAATAACATATGCATTTTCATTTACTAATTTCTCCTCAAACTCCCTATACACATCTATAGCCTTATCGCTGGTTAAGGTTGCGGCTTTGTCAATTAAACTATCTATTTCAGGATCGTTTATTCCTGTTCTGTTGCTTGAACCATCGCTTCTGAATAGAGCTCTAACTGCATAGTCTCCATTTCCTATAGTAGTTGTCCAATCTCCAATCAAAAGGTCAAAATTATTAGCTTCTGCCTGAGCGGCATAACTGCTGTAATCAGGCTGAAGATTTAGCTTTACCCTAAATCCGCTTTTTGTAAGCTGGTCTCTGACTACATTTACTGCGGTTTCATTCTTAGCTATAGAAAGTATTGTTACTTCCGGTGCTTCTCCTGCAGCAGCTCCTTCAGCTTGCTCTTGATTTTGCTGCTTGCATCCCGTCAGCATTGCAAGTACAAGCAATGCACATAGTAATAATGATACTGTTTTTCTTAATTTCATTTTTCTCCCTCCGCCTTTAATATATTGAATTCCTTTTGAATAAAATCTATTGTATTTAGTTGTACCACCTCCGTAAATAAAGATTTATCCCAGATTAAATATCATTTGCTGCTTCTTCAAATCTATGACAAGCAACAAAATGATCCTCTTCTGCCTCTACATATTTAGGGTTTGAGTTAAAGCATATGTCAGCTGCAAATTCGCATCTTTTAGCAAACCTGCACCCTTGCTTCGGATTAATGGGAGATGCAATCTCTCCTCTTAATATTTGTCTTTCCTTTTTTACATCAACATTTATTGAAGGTATAGATGATAAAAGCGCATTTGTATATGGATGAAGAGGCTTTTTAAAAATTTTTTTCTTTGAAGCTTTCTCTATTAGCTGCCCCAAATACATGACCCCTACATTATCTGAAATATGCTTAACCACAGATAAATCATGAGATATGAAGATATATGTAAGGCCCAGCTTTTTTTGCAGTTCCATCATCAAGTTAAGTATCTGTGCTTGAACAGAAACATCTAAGGCGCTTACAGGCTCATCACACACAATAAACTGAGGATTTATGGATAGTGCCCTGGCTATAACTATGCGCTGCCTCCTGCCTCCGTCGAATTCGTGGGGGTAGGAATTGTATACTCTTTTTGACAAACCTACCATTTCCATTAGCTCTTCTATTCTTTCTTTTCGCTCCCCAGAGGTTTTATACAGCTTATGAATCTTAAGGGGTTCCTCGATTATCTGAGCCACAGTGAATCTCGGATTTAAGGATGCATAAGGATCTTGGAAAATTATCTGCATATTCCTTCTCATATGAATCATTTCACTTTTGCTGAAGGTTGTTATATCCATTCCTTCATAAAGTATCCTGCCGGATGTTGGCTCATGGAGTCTTAGTATAACTCTCCCAAGAGTACTCTTACCGCAGCCTGACTCGCCCACTATGCCTAAGGTTTCTCCTTTTTTGATGGAAAAAGAAACATCGTCTACAGCATGAAGCAAACCATTAGGCACTGTAAAATATTTTTTCAAATTTTTAACTTCTAATAAATAACTCATAATGCCTCCTAGAAAAGTGAAAAATGACATTTATACAAATGATCTTCACCTTTTATCTCCGGTTCTATAGTTTTGCATATGTCTTGTTTATATTTGCACCTGGGATGAAAATGGCATCCACAAGGTAAATCTGCGGAATTGGGTATCAAGCCTTCAATAGGCACCAGTTTTTCTTCATCTATATCCAGCTTAGGTATAGAGTCAAATAACCCGCGAGTATAGGGATGTTTAGGGTATTTATATACTTCGTATACACTTCCTGTTTCCACTATCTCTCCTGCATACATAATTGCAACTCTATCGCAGGTTTCAGCAACTACTCCCAAATCATGGGTTATTAACAGCATGGACATATTATATTTATTGATCAGCTCTTTTATTATCTTGAGCACTTGAGCTTGAATAGTAACATCCAGAGCTGTAGTAGGCTCATCAGCTATCAATATTTCGGGATTGCACAAAAGCGACATAGCTATAACAACCCTTTGCTTCATTCCTCCCGAAAACTGATGGGGATAATCATTATATCTGTCACTTCTTACACCTACTGTTTCAAGAAATCCTACTGCAATCTTCTTTGCCTCATGCTTGCTTGCTTTTTTATGCTTTATCACTACTTCTTCAAGCTGCTCTCCTATTGTCATAATAGGATTTAGGGCTGTCATAGGATCCTGAAATATCATTGATATTCCATTGCCCCTCATTTCCTGATTCTCTTTATCTGTGTTGTATATTAAATTTTTGTTTTTAAATATGATTTCTCCATCCGTTATTACTCCGGGAGGATCGGGAACCAGTTGCATTATAGAAAGAGCTGTAGTAGTTTTGCCAGCACCTGTTTCTCCTACCAGACCCAAGCTTTCACCTTTTTTTAAATATAAGTCAATACCGTTTACAGCTTTTACTATCTCATTGTCAGTTATATAATGAACGTGAAGATTTTTTATTTCTAATAAATTTTCCTCCATAAACTGTCCCCCTTATTTAAGTTTTGGGTCTAGCGCATCTCTAAGACCATCACCAAAGAAATTAAAGGCCAACACTATTGTAATTATTGCTAACCCAGGGAATATTGCCAAATAGGGATTCGTTTCCAAATACATACTTCCTATCCTCAATACATTTCCCCACTCAGGTATATGAGGCTCAACACCTAGTCCCAAATAGCTCAAGCTGCTTGTGGACAATACTGCCGTACCAATCCCCATAGTAGCCCTCACTATTATGGGAGCTAACGAATTAGGTATAATATGTTTGACTATTATTAATATGTCCTTTGCGCCACAAGCTCTAGCTGCTTCTACATATTCTGAGCTGGATATTCTCATTACAGTTGCTCTTACAGTCCTTGCATACACAGCTATAGAGCCTACACTAAGCGCCATTACCAGATTAAAAGTGCTTGTCCCGAAAGAAGCTATTATAGCGATTGCTAACAAAATACTCGGAACAGCATATAATACATCCATAAACCTCATAATTGCATTATCTAATTTACCTCCATAATATCCTGACACAGCTCCAAGCATTCCCCCCATGAACATAGGCAGTACGGTTACCGCTATTCCTATAATAAGAGAAATTCGGGCTCCAAAAACTATCCTTGAGAAAGCACATCTGCCAAAGTTATCTGTTCCGAAAGGATATTTTATATTGGGTTTTTGAAGTATTGCGCTATAGTTATTTTCTACAGCTATAGAATAATCAAAGGTAAGATAACTGCATAATGATAATGAAATTAGAAACACAATTACAAAAACTCCTATTACAGACATATTATTTCTAAACAGCCTATTAACAATATCTATCCATTCCACCGCAGTTTCCTTATCTTTATGCCTATACTTGCTTATAAGCACTGAAGCCAAAAGCAAAGCAAATATATTTCCTGTAATAGAAGTAAGAATCAATATCACCACAATTGGTATAATTCTCTTATCTACATTTTTGCTATCTGAATATTTTCCTGCCATTATCATGCAAAACAGATAAAATAAAGCGTTTGCAAACAAAATACCCATTCCTATCATAAATGTGTCAGCTACATTATCCTTAAATAAATTCAGTGCGGAAACAAGCATTATGCAAATAGAAACCAAAAACATATATATTGATATGGTATACTCAATGGTTTTTTTCTTCTTAATAAGAGTAAAGCCTGCTATAGCTGAAAAAATATTGCCACTGAGTACAAACAATATCATCAGGTAACCTTTAATTCTTGTAGATTTTTTTATTTCGCTGCCTTCAATTATTTCTTTCTTCAAGGCAGCAGAAATTATAAATTGGATAATTCCTTCCGCTAAGTATATGAATGAAAATAGAAGCAGGCCTTGGTTTACTGTTTTATCGATTATATTGTAGCCATTAAAAAGCAATATAAAAAATAGTATCAGAGATGCTCCCCAAGCAAAATTAATAGTTGTATACTCTTGAAATCTATTTAATTTCCTGCTAGTAGTTCTCTTAACATATTCTTTGTTTCTTTCATGTTCATTAATGCTTTTATTTTTTTTGACCGTATTGCTCATTTACAACCACCCTCCCTAATAATTTTTCATTTTAGACTTAATGCGAGGGTCTAAAAATGCATAAAGCAAATCTACTATAAGATTAATTATGCTTATTACTATTGCTACATATACAACTCCAGCCAATACTACCGGTATATCAGGTATAAATTGCTTATCTACAATATAGCTTCCTATTCCATTTATATTAAATACCTTTTCCGTAACAGCCGCGCCTCCCATCATCCCTCCAAACTGAATACCAATAACCGTAATTATAGGAATCATAGCATTTCCTAATATATGCTTGATTATTACCCTGTTTTCGCTTAACCCTTTGGCTCTTGAAGTTAAAATATAGTCCTGAAATTTCACTTCAAGCATAGAGGAACGTGTCATTCTGGCAACAGTAGCAGACAGTCCTGTTCCAAGAACAATAGCCGGCATTATAAATGAAAGCCAATTAGAGGCTGAAAATGTTGCCGGAAGCCAATTTAGCTTAATTGAAAAGTTCAAAATCAATATCAATCCCAGCCAAAAATTTGGTATAGAAAGTCCAATAAGAGCTATTAGCATAAAAATGTAGTCAAAAGAGGAGTATTGGTTAATAGCAGAAATAATCCCCGAGGGTATTGCAATTATAATAGCTACAGCTAATGAGGCAAATGTTAGCTGTAAAGTTATAGGGAATTTTCTCATAATGGCTGTAAAAATATTTTCATTGCCTACATAGGATTTCCCTAAATCAAAGGTTATAAGACTTTTAAAGAAATTAAGCAGCTGCTCAAAATAGGATTTATCAAGGCCATAAGCTTTATTAAAGGCCATTATTTGCTCTTGAGTTGCTTCTTGCCCCAAAATATTTATGACAGGGTCCGATGGAGACATGTATAATATGGTAAATACTAAGAATGCAACACCAAATACAACAAATATCATCATAAGAAGTCTTTCGATTATATACTTTAAATATGGATTCCCATAAATAAGTATGAGCATATACATAAAAATCGAAGTTATAAAAGATATAGCAAAAAAAGCTTTGTTATCCAGAAGCTTATAGAATGTGTCATGAATTCCTGATGGATATATATTATTCTCTGATGACTGCTTATCCAATTCGTACTCAACCATTTCATTAAATCTTTTTTCTGTTATCTTTTTAACCTCATTCTCAAAAGCAGCTTCCTTCATATTTTTATTTAGGAATTCAAGCTTCTTTCTGTATGAAGAAGCAGCTTCATCATATAGCCTGTCTTTTTCACCGCAGTCCATAAGCTCCTTATATATTTTGTTTTTTAAATCACAATAAGCATTGTCTTTAGAAGTAAAAACATGTTTCATTAAAACTATCATAGCAGTAGGCAGTCCAAGTATTAGAAGTACTATAGAATAAACAGGCTTTCTAATCATCTTTTTATAATTTGTTACTATATTTTTAATAAAAGCTCCGTACAAAGCTTCTTTATTTATGTTGTTCAATTTAACACCACCTAGCATAATAATTTTTTAAAAAGTTCCATTGGATTAAACTGGATATACTTTCATGTCTGGTTTGAAGACACTAACCAGAGGTAACAGATGCCTAAATACCGTATTAGCATAGATATGTAAGTGGCGTGCATACATAAGTCAAAACTGACCAAACAATGAGCCAAAGCCACCCGTATGTATAAAGCATACACTTCCATTGACTTTAGATTTTTTTATTAAGTCAAACATCCCTACTAAAACCTTGCTTGTATATATATTCTCAATAAAAACTCCTTCTTTTTTAGGAAAATCAAAAACCATTTCCTTGCTTTCATCAGTGTTTAAGCCCCATCCCATTCCCCTATAATCATCTACAAGATTACATACATTCTTTAGATTGTAATTAAACGGTATGTCCGTTATTGCTTCTATTTCCTTAATTATTTCCATGATATTTTCATTCAATATTTTATTCTCATATTCAACACTTATAATATTGATTTTAAACGGGCTTCCAAGAAGAGCATTTCCGTATATTAGTCCCGCAGCAACTCCGCCATTTGCTCCGGGAGCAAAAATTTCTTTGATTCCTATATTTAAATCCCAACATTGCTGCTGCAGTTCTATTATGGCATTAACGTATCCCATAGCTCCGTAACCTGTTGATGCTCCATTTTTTATTATGTATGGATTTTTTCCTTCATTTTTTAGCTTCATGTTTAACTCATCTACATATTTGCTTCTGTCTTCTTCAGTTACTTTGCCTATATAATGGGCATCGGAAGATATCAATTCATCAAGAAGCATATTTCCTTTTATATCTTCGGGCTTATCTCCATTAAAAATACTGATGCAGTCAAAATTCATTTTTCTACATGCGCATGCAGCAATAGTACATAAATTTGACTGTACAGGACCGGACACAAGTATTGTATCTGCCTTCTTATCCAATGCCTCTTGGAATATATATTCCAAGCATCTTATTTTATTTCCTCCAGGTCCTACACCTGTAAGATCATCCCTTTTTATATATATTTTTTTATAATTAAGTTCTTTTTCAAAGTTTGTGATTCTATGAACCGGAGTTGGAAAACATCCTATACTTACCTTTTTTACCGAATTAAGCTTAGCTCTTATATCTTTCATATTTCACCTCATAATTATATATGTATATAAATTCTAACCTCCTTTTTATTATGTTAATAAGTCTCTATATAACTTATATGCAAAATCCATACCAGCCTTTTGATGAGAAAATATAAGTATTCTTTTGGAGCAAAAAATATTAAAGGGGCTTTAAGGGAGAATTACACTTCCTTTAAACCCCTTTAATTAAACACTTTAATTAAAAGAAAGTACCCATTGTCTTAATCATTAAGAGTCTCTAATTATTCATAAATACAAGAATCATATTAAATAAAATCCCCTGGAAATATTTCTGGGGGATTTTAAGCTTTTACTTTATATATGGTTTTTTCTCTATAGCCTGTAATTACTCCTATATATCCGCCGAGCATCTTATCGGTTTCTTCATCACCAGTATCAACCAGGAAAGGATTTCCCTTCAATTGACTAAGCTTTTCTTTGGTGGCCGCAACAATAATGTTTTCCTTTCCTACGGCTTTTAATACTTTGTAGCTTAACTGCTGGTTTCCTCTTCCAAATAGGTAGCCTTGGCCGCCTATGGGCGTGATAACCAGCTTGCATTTATTTTTGCTTGTTATATCCATAAGCTGCTTTTCTGCCACATCAAGGGCAAAGAGCTCTCTATTAAGCAATACATCCACTCCCAAAAGAGTGAAGGGCAGCTTCAAATTTTCCATAATTGGTCTTGTAGTAGTGCCAGGCCCGATAATATAGTATATTCCATCTTCCATATTATCTATTATATCGAAAGCTATAGCACTTTGTGATGCTTGTTGGCTCATCGGGGTTCCGGACTTTCTGTTTTGGACATACTTTTTCTCGTAGGGAATTTTAAGATATCCATAAAGGCTTGTGTTCACTTTTCCTGCCCTATAGGCATCCTCATCTATATCAAGGACTTCCGCTTCCTCTACTTTGGTTATCCGTCCTGAAAGGTATAGCCTTGCCAGTTCACCCGCCTTTGACGGGGTTTGCGCATATACGGGAGAGTGGATCTTTACACCTGCAGGGATGCCAATTACCACAGCTTTATCTCCTATTGCCTTGTACATATCTCGCGCTGTCCCGTCGCCTCCGGCGAAAAGTATCAAGTCCACACCTTCCGACAGCATGGCTTTGCCTGCTGCCAGTGTATCGGAACTGGAGGTACCGGAGCAGTTTTGCTCATATACCAGTCTTGCATTAAAGCCCAGCTCAAGGGCTTCTTCTTCGCCCATGCTGCCGCTGCAGGTGAGAATCTCTATTTCATCCTTTATGCCCAGCAGCTCCTCCAGAGCCTTCTTAGCCCTTTGAGGAGCTCTGGGCAATGCTCCAAGCTCGAGGGCTTTATTCAAAACTCCGTCCGTGCCCTTCAGCCCTACGCTGCCCCCCATGCCTGCTATGGGATTGATTATCAAGCCTAGCTTTTTCATCTTTTCCCTCCGTGTTAATCCGTTCAATATTCCGTGTTTTTCTGTGGTTTCCGTCCTCAGACCCCAGAGCCCAGCCCTAATCTCCTGAGCTCTGAGTTCTGAATCCTGAGTTTTAATTATTTATATTTTTTCAAATAGGTTCTCCAGGTTATGGCCCACTTAGCCGGATCATCCATGCCTGACTCATCTACCTGATGGCACACGCTTCTATGTGGTGCCGTCTTTATTATTTCAGGGTTTTCATAGGCCTCTTTGAAAATATGCTTCAGGGTATCGATGTATTCATCCAAATCTTCCTTAGAGGGTGTCTCAGTAGGCTCCAAGGTAGCCGGCTCGGGTATATAGTAGGGATGATGGCTGGTCCAATAATGCATGCCAAAATCCATCATTCTTCTTTGTATATCTCCACTTGTGATGCCTGTATCCTGAGTAAGCTTCTCCAGAGTATATCTGACCTGCTCAATTCTTTGCTTGCCTCTGATATAGGGGGCATCTACACATTCTACCTCCATAAGCTTCTTGAATAGATAGTTATTGTTTAAGACTGCGATCTTTGCTACTTCATACAGGCCTTCAGCTCCCATGGACATTATCCATGCATAAGCCTTCAGCACAACCGGAGCTACGCCATTGAAGAGCCTTACTTTGCCTATGCTGTAAGGATTGTTCATAATCTCATAATTTAAGAAATACTTCTTTCCATCATAATCTATAAGGGGTGCCGGCAGGTATTTCTCCAGTTCTTTAGTCACTCCGGTAGCACCTACAGCAGGGCCGCCGCAGCCATGAGGGGTAGAGAAGGTCTTATGAAGATTGAAGAAACACATATCGAAGCCAGCTTCCTTTGCTCTGGTAATTCCTAATAGTCCGTTGGCATTGGCCTGGTCATATCCGCAAAGGCCTCCTGCTTTATGAACAAGATCGGTAAATTCCTTTACTCTAGGATTATATACGCCCGTATCTTCAGGATTTGCTACTATGAAGCCTGCAGTGCGCTCACTTACAGCTTCCTTAAAGGCTTCAAAATCCGGATATCCTTCTTCATCGGGATGAATATATATAATCTTGTAGCCTTTTACAGCAGGTGCAGCAGCATCTGATGGGTGTGAATATATGGTTGTGATTATCTCGTCTCTCTGAACTTCTTCACCCTTTTCTCTATGATAGGCTCTAATTATTGATGCCAAGGCAAAAATAGCTTGACTTCCGCCGCTGGGCTGGAAGTTGAACCTATCCATGCCCGATATTTCTCGCATATAAATATCTGTTTTATACATTATCTCCAATATTCCCTGGACTGTATCTTCATCCTGCAAAGGGTGAAGCTCCGTCATTTCAGGCATTCTAGCTAAAGCTTCATTTATCTTCGGACTGTATTTTACCGTACAGGTCCCCTGACCGATTTCTATATTTACATCAGCGCCTAGAGTTTCTTGAGATAATCTGGTATAGTGTCTCAGAACTCTTGGTTGTGAAATTTCAGGGAGCTTCGGGGCTTCTTTTCTTTTCATTATTTCAGGCAATGCAGATACTCCATCACCAACAGTCTTTACTATTTCTTCTTCTGCTTCCGGCACCAATATGCCTCTTTCGCCTTTTTTGCTTAGTTCAAATATTATTGGCTCATCCCATTTAGCCTGATGAAAATTTCTTACTTTAAAATTTCTATTAATTCTTTTCATAAATAACCTTCCTTTCTGCCAAATCCACTAGGAACGAAGGATTTCTTCTATGGCTGTTATAAGTTTGTCTATATCTGTTTTAGTATGAATTTCAGTAACACAGTAAAGCGCAGATTGACCTAGCTCAGGAAATTCTGAGGATAAGTCCTTGCCTCCGAATATTCCCTTTTGAAGCAGCTCTTTATTTATTTCCTTTACTGTCTTTCCTGCAGCATTGAAATCCACAACAAATTCTTTAAAGTTAACAGAGTTGAATCTGGAGCCGACAACACCTTTTATTTCATTTAGCCTATTAACTGCATATTGTGACTTCTGAAGTATATTCTGCCCCAATTCTTCCATTCCCTTGGGCCCCATTGTTGCAAGATAGACCCCTGCCGTTATCCCCCACAGAGCTGATTGGGTGCCTACATACTCCTTACCGTGCTCTCTATGATGACCAAAGGAGGTTCTATCATAGGCTACATCGCCAAAGCCATATTCTCCTTCAACAACAGTTGGTGCAATACCGAAAAGTCTTGACGGGAATTCCATAACGAATTTTTCTTCATCCATAGTAGCCATGAAGCCGGATTGACCTCCTCCATAGTTCATATGGATTCCTAGCGGCTGCAAGTCTCCGCATACTATATCGGCCCCGTATTTCACCGGCGGCTCCAATACTCCGAGAGAGCTTGGATCCAAGCCTACTACGCTGAGTGCACCTGCTTCATGAGCCATATCTGATATTTCTTGCCCATTTACCTCTATGAAGCCCAAATAGGAAGGATTCTCGAAGTATACTGCCGCAGTCTTCGAGGTTAGCTTTTTCTTTAAATCTTCTAAGTTCATAAGTCCTGTATTTTTGTCATACTCTACTGGGACTAAAGCTATATCCGGATCGCAATAGTTCTTCATTGCCAGATATTTTTCCCAGCACATAGCCTTAGGAACCAGCACTTCTTTTCTACCTGTTATTCTGGATGCCATTCTTAGGGCTGTGGAAGCAGCCTGTGACCAGTCCATGGTAGGTACGTTTACAACTTCCATATCAACCAATTCTGCCACAAGGCTTTGATATTCAAACAAGCTTTGGAATCTTCCAAAGTCGTTGTAAGGCTCTCCTCCGTACGCGGTGAGGAATTCACCTCTTGAATTGATTTCATCACATATGGCTGGCACATAGTGCTGCCAGCAGCCTGCTCCAAGGAAGTTGATATTATCCTTGCAGTTTTTATTCTTTTTTAGCAATCCCTCAACATGCCTCCTGAGCTCATATTCAGATTTAAAGGCTTTAGGAAGGTTCATGTTTTTTGTCAGTTTCAATTCCTGAGGCACTTCCTCGTGAAGTTCTTCCAAACTGTTTAATCCAATTTCTCTGAGCATTTCCTGCTGTACCTCAGGAACAGAGTTGGGTATATAAGGGTGATTCTTAAAACCTTTTATTGCCATATTATTCTCCTCCAGTATATAAAAATAATTATGCTATTCCACCGCCATCGACTACCAAAGCTATTCCGGTGACCCAAGAGGATAGATCGCTTGCGAGGAATAATACTGCATTTGCTATATCCTCAGGCACTCCTAACCTTTCTAGCGGTCTTCCCTTAGCTGAGTCCTTAAGGAACGCATTTACTTCACAGCCCAATTGTCTTCCTTCATCTCTCAGCATTGCTGTATCTGTATCTCCGGGGTTTATGCTGTTTACTCTGATATTCTGAGGTCCATGATCAATAGCCATAGCACGGGTGAGATTTACTATACCGCCTTTCATGGCGCAATAAGCCGCAGCTTTATCGCCGCCTTTGAGGCCCCAGCCTGAACCGGTATTTATTATACTGCCTCCGCCAATCTCTGCCATAACAGGGATAACGAATTTTGACATGAGATATGTTCCTTTTAGCCCAACACCTATTACAAAATCCCATTCCTTTTCTTCCAAATCCACTACGGTTTTTCTTACGGTAACTCCCGCATTGTTAAAAAGTATATCTATTCTGCCAAATTTGCTTTTTATATTTTCTACGGTTTTTCTGACATCCTCCAAAGAAGTAACATCACATTTAAAAAATTCTGCTGTCCTTCCTTCTTTACGTATTCTTTCAGCCGCTTCTTCCCCTTTAGGACTTATATCTACCATTGCCACCTTTGCTCCATATGCTGAAAGGAGCTCCGCAGTTCCCAAGCCTATTCCTGAAGCAGAACCGGTTATAACTGCCACCTTTCCCTCCAAATTCAGGATATCCTTTTTTTGCAACATCTTAAGCCCTCCTCGAAAAATTATTCTTATACATATATATTTGCACATTCTGTGCCAAAACCTTTTTTATGAAGTAATATTTTTCCTCCATGATAATCATAGTCCGGATCACAGATTTTCAAGGCTTCCAGCAAAAGCCGGGGGACAAGCATTTAAATGCGGCAATATATTTATGTGTCATTTTTGTCATATCAATTGTCATTAGCGTCTATAGGATATATAATTAAAGGGAGAGGTGATAGGATGAGTTATCTAGAGAATCATAAGGATATGTTGAAAACTATTATACAAATAATAAGCGATGCACTAAATCTTGATTGTGCGGTTTTTGACACCGAAAGCAATCTAATAGCCAGTACTACTCAATACCTTAAAAGAAAGGGCAGTTCAGTCCATGCCCCCTCTATTGAGGAGGTAATTTTGAATGGCAACATATTGGTAAACAAGCCCGGTTATATGAAATCCTGCATAGGCTGCCGCTTCAGGGAACATTGTCCTGCTACAATAGAGCTCCTGAACTGCATCAAGATAGAGGAACTCCCAATAGGAGTAATAGCATTAACCTCCTTCACAAAAACCGGCCACGATAAAATAGCCCATAATATTGATTTATATACTAAAATTCTGAATGAGATCACGGTTTTGATTTCAAATATGATATACAACAAGGATAAAACACGAAAAACTCTGGCTATGGAAGAGATGCTGCAATGTGCTTTAAACATCTGCGATGACAGCATGATCATCATTGACAGCGCAGGCTCCGTCTCCTATGGAAACGATTCCGCCCTAAAGCTGTTCTCCTTCTGCAGCCTATATACTCAGACAGTGCGTCAGATATTTCCTGAGCATATGAACAGCAGGATAATGAAGGGCGAAGAGATCCAAAACGAAATAGCCAGAATAACCAGTCAATATATGTTTGTAAGCAGCATGCCTATAATCCATAACGGCGCCTTTATAGGTGCGGCTATAAGGATAAGCCAGGATAGAGAAACCAAGTACAGCAAGAAGTCCGACCACAAGGCAAACAAGGATAGGTGCCTGGAGGATATCAAAGGCGACAGCTTTGCCATAAGGGATTTGAAGAAGAAAGTAAGAAAGATAGCCAACAGCTCTTCAACTGTTTTAATTACAGGAGAGACCGGAACCGGCAAAGGGCTCTTGGCAAAAGCAATACACTTTGAGAGCAGCAGGGCAAATCAACCTTTTGTAATGGTCAATTGTACAAGCATACCCGAAAGCCTTTTCGAAAGCGAAGTGTTTGGCTACGAAGAAGGGGCTTTTACCGGAGCTAAAAAGGGAGGCAAGCCGGGAAGGTTTGAGTTGGCCCAGAAAGGCACGATTTTTCTCGATGAAATAGGCGAGATACCCATGCCCATGCAAGCCAAGCTTCTGAAGGTGCTGCAGGAATATACCATAGAAAGGGTGGGTGGAATATCATCCATACCGGTGGATATAAGAGTTATTGCTGCTACTAACAAGGACCTTGAAGCTTTGATCAAGGAAAAAAAATTCAGAGAAGATTTGTACTATCGTCTCAATGTAATACCCATCAATCTTCCCCCCTTAAAAGAAAGGAAAGAGGATGTAGGCTCCTTAGCCAAAGAATTTCTGAAAAAATATAATCACAGATTGAATAAAAAGATACCCGGCTTTTCTCAGGAGGTCATGGATTTCTTTATGGATTATTCCTGGCCGGGCAATATAAGAGAGCTGGAAAACATCGTTGAATATGCCGTCAATATGGCAGAAGGCACAATCACTATTGAGGATATACCCCATAAATATTCTCAGCTCAATAAGGAAGCAAAGGAATCCATAAAATCAAAGGTTGAAAACGTAGAGCTGGAGATGATCAAGCAGTCCCTGGACAAGCATGGCTGGGATGTAAAAGGCAAGGCCCTGGCGGCGGAAGAGCTGGGCATAGGGCTCAGGACCCTGTACAGGAAACTGAAAAATATTGAGAAATGTAAGATGGAGAACACGGATTAAAACTGAATTATTCACAGATTTGCACGGAAAGTGTATTATGTTAGTCTGTCCAAATATTTCTGCTTTAATATAATGACTTCTCCGTGTAAATCCGTGCGATAATCCGCGTTAATCCGTGTTCTCCGTTCCTCTTCCGTGTTCTTTGTCCCTGATGGCTTCTATAATCTCATCTACAACCTGATCAATCCCTTTATCATTCAAGATCTGTATATCGCAATATTTTTTGTAAAGCTCGATTCTATCCTCATATAAGATCCTTAGCTGCCCTTTGCCCTTTTTAAGGAGAGGTCTCCCGGATATATCCACATCTGATAATATATCATCAAGGTTCCTGTCAATAAAAATTATTATGCCATTTTCCCTTAAAGCCCTGATATTGCAATAATTTAGCACAACGCCGCCCCCTGTGGCTATGACTCGGGGGTGTATCTTTGATACTTCCACCACCGCCTTTTTTTCTATTTCTCTGAAATATTCCTCACCGTAATTAAAAATATCAGAAATGGTTCTTGCCTCTTTTTTTTCTATATATTCATCTATACCGCAAAATTCCATATCAAGCCTTTCTGCGAGCCTCTTGCCTATTGTTGATTTGCCGCATCCCGGCATACCAATCAACACTATATTTCCGCCCATCGTATCACCGCCTTCCCCATGACCCGTAAGGAATACCCTAGCCCCTGAGTTCTGAGTTCTGATCCCTGAGCTCTACACTCTGCCCATATATTTCATCTACCATAGATATGGGAATCTCTATACCATTCCACAGCTCCTGGGATTTCACCGCCTGGCCTGCAAGCATGTATAATCCGTTTGCTGCCGTCAAGCCCTTCTCTCTCGCATATTTTAAGAATAAAGTTTCAATGGGGTTATATATCAGGTCTATGGCATAAGAAAACTTTCCTATCATATCAGAGGGTACCGGGCACACATCTATATTGGGATGCATACCGCAAGGTGTACAGTTTATTATCATATCATGGGATCGCAGCAAATCTGCTTCTTCATAGCTGTATATATCCAAATCCTTGAATTTGCATTTTGCAGAAGCCTTATTCCTGCTTACCAAAGCTATCTCTTTTATTCCGTTGTCCTTCAAATACTGCACCACCGAATTGGCAGCACCGCCTGCCCCTAATACCACGGCCTTTTTGTGCTGTAAGCTCAAATTCATTTTATCCAGCATCATTCCAAAGCCGTAGTAATCTGTATTGAACCCGTATGCTTTGTTTTCCTTGAAGCATATTGTGTTTACCGCGCCTATTTCTTTTGCCTCCCGTGATACTTCGTCCAGATATTCCATTACTTCTATCTTATAGGGTATGGTAACATTCACACCTTTTATGTTCAAATGCTTAAGGCCGTCAAAAGCCTGCCTGAGGCTGCCCTTTTCAATCTCAAACAAATGATAGCAGCCTTTTATGTCAAGCTTTTGCATTATTATTGAATGTATAGCCGGGGAAAAGCTATGACCCAGCCTTTCTCCTATAAGCCCATATAAATTGCTCATAGGCACTTTAACACTCGATGATTCCGGGGGGTTTGACATAGGTGATATTTTCGCAGCTTGGTATTTTCTGCTTATGGTCATCAGATACTCAAAAAACTCCTTCGTCTCTTTCTCAATATTTTTATTTTTTAGCCTTGAAAGGTTCTTAGCTATAACCTCGTTTTCCCGTTCCTTGACCAGTATGGGCAGATTATGCTTCTCCTTATATTTGGCAACCTCCGCTGCGATATTCATTCTTTTTTCAAAAAGCTCTGTAAGCTGTTTGTCTATTTCATCTATATCATGTCTTAGACTTTCAATATCTCCCATTATTCCACCCTGCTTTCAAAGAGCATATAGTCCAACAGCACCAAAGCCGCAGCAGCTTCTATAACAGGCAACCCTCTGGGTACTATGCAGGGGTCATGCCTCCCCGTTATCTGTATGCTCGTATTCTTGTTTTCCTTTATATCAACTGTCCTCTGTTCTCTTCCTATAGATGGAGTCGGCTTAATTGCCGCTCTGAAAATCAGAGGCATTCCATAAGTTATTCCTCCTATGATACCCCCATTATTATTAGTATATGTCTTTACAACGCCGTCTTTAATATATAGCTGATCATTAGCTTCCGACCCTTTCATATATGCGATGTCAAAGCCTGCGCCAAATTCTACGCCCTTGACGGAGGGTATTGAAAACAGCAAATGGGACAGACTGCTTTCTACAGAGTCAAAGAATGGATCTCCAAGCCCTTCCGGTACATTGACGGCAGCGCATTCAATAATCCCTCCCAATGAGTCTGCCTGTTCCGTTGCTGATAGAACAGCCTCCTTCATTTTTTCACCTATTTTATCATTTATTACCGGAAACTCCTTGTCTTTTATAGCTTTTAAAGTTTGTGCGTCAATGTTCACGGGATCAAAAGCGTCATCTTTTATGCTTCCTATGCTTTGTATATGACTCCCTATGACTACTCCTCTTTCCTCCAATATCTGCTTTGCTATAGCCCCTGCCAATACGAGGGGAGCCGTTATCCTGCCGGAGAAATGACCGCCGCCTCTATAATCATTAAAGCCCTTATATTTCACATAACCTGTATAATCAGCATGACCGGGCCTCATTTTTGCTTGGATTTCCGAATAGTGAGCCGATATCTTGTCGGTATTTTTTATAATGGCGCATAGAGGTGTCCCCGTTGTCCTGTTATCAAAAAATCCGCTGATTATTTCAAACTCATCTTCCTCCGTTCTGGAGGTGGAAAGAATGCTTTTACCCGGCGCTCTTCTTGCCATTTCCTGCTTGATGCCCTCAATATCTATCTCAAAGCCCGGAGGCAGTCCGTCAATATTTATCCCTATTGCTTTGCCGTGAGATTCTCCGAATATAGAAAGTCTGATGTTTTTACCCCATATTCCACTCATCTGTATTGCCTCCCAAACTTTTGAAATCATCCCAGAAACCAGGATAAGACTTTTTCACTGCATGGCTGTTTGTGATTGTTGCAGCATTTTTGCATCTTGTGGAAGCAATGGCTAAGGACATAGCGATCCTGTGATCATTCCAGCTGTCTGCCACACCTCCGTCCAGGCATTCCCTTCCGTTGATAATAAGACCATCTTCCAGCTCCCTGATATCTGCTCCCAGATTGCCAAGCCCTTCACATATGGCTTTCAATCTGTCACATTCTTTTATCCTGAGTCTTTCTGCATTGACTATTTTGGTCGTGCCGCGGCTTAAAGCTCCTAATACCGCAAGTATGGGTATTATATCTGGAAATTGTGACCCATCAATTACAATACCGTGAGTATCAGCTCCATGCGTCTGTATACTATCTCCCCGGGTTTCGACTCTGCCCCCCATAGCTTGGATTATTTCTAATACGGCTTTGTCTCCCTGGAGAGAATCTATATTTAGCCCCTTACAGGTTATATTGTTTCCTAAAGCTCCGGCAACAAGGTAAAATGCTCCCTGGGAGAAGTCACCCTCTACAGCGTAATCCACAGGCCTGTATATCTGGTTGCCCTTGATATAAAACTCCCCGGATTTGTTTTGTTGTATATCTATACCAAACTTTTTTTGCATATCCATGGTTAAATCTACATATCCCTTAGACTCCATATTTGTTGTAACCACTATTTTGGAATCTCCTTCAAGCAAGGGAAGCGTCAGCAAAAGGCCGCTTATAAACTGGGAGCTTACATCTCCCCTTATTTTATATTCTCCCGGCTTCATGCTTCCTTTTACCTTGAGTTTCAACCCATCCTTCCCATATTCATAGCTTATACCATGCTTTTCAAATATCTCATAATATAAGTCCAACGGCCTCTTGCCCAAATTTCCCCTGCCTGCAAATACAACACTGTTTTCTTTTACAAGAGAAATAGGTATCAGCAACCTCAGTGTAGTTCCTGACTCATTGCAATCAATAACACTGGTGAAATCAGCATTTGCATTACCCAGAAATTTGGTGCCGTTTATGATAAAGCCCCTGCTGCTTTTCTCAATTTCTGATCCGAGAGCCTTCATGCCTTCTATTGTAGCTATCAAATCATCAGAAAGGTCAATATTAGATATACAGCTTTTACCTGCTGCAAGACCTCCGCAGATCACGGCCCTGTGCGCCATGCTTTTTGAGGGAGGTACATTTATTGTGCCTTGAAGCTTTGATGGCATTATTTTTACGCTTTTCATGGGTTCACCGCCTTTAGAATTTGAAGTTGTGCTAACTGATAATGCACTCTTTTAAATGAAATTTCTCTTCTATGAAGTCTGTACTGGTTTTTAATATTTCAGCATCGCCTATTTCCTTAAGTACAACAATATTTATATGATCTCCCGCATTTTTTTTGTCAAGCTTGATGTTCTCAAATATTTTTGAAGCATCAGCAATTTCTATGCTGTGGGGAAGCTTATATTTGCATAGTATATTCCTTATGGCCCCGGCAGTCCCGGCACTTGTTATGCCCAAATTTTCGCTGAATCTCGTCATCATATGCATGCCTATGGCTACGGCCTCACCGTGGGTATATTTCTCGTAATTAAAGTATTTTTCTACAGCATGGCCTATTGTATGCCCGAAATTCAGGAGCATCCTGGTTCCCGTATCTTTTTCGTCCTTTTCTACAAATTCTTTTTTTATAGCACAGCAGGAATGTATTATATATTCCATATTTTCATCCAATTCTTCTGATGTATTATAATCCATCAAGGCATGAAACATTTTTTTATCCCTTATGCAGCCGTATTTAATTGCTTCCGCCATACCGTCGTGCAGGAATCTTTCGTCGAGAGTTTTCAAGAGCTCCGGATCTATAAATACTGCATCCGGATGATAGAAGCTTCCAACAAGGTTTTTGCCTTGCTTAAGATCTGCGGCCACTTTGCCTCCTATGCTGCTGTCTATCTGAGCCAACAACGATGTGGGAACCTGCACATAAGATACGCCACGAAGGTATGTTGAGGCTGCAAATCCCCCTATGTCTCCTACCACGCCTCCCCCAAATGTGACTATAAGATGGCTCCTGTTGATTCCTGAGTTTATCAATGAGTCGTATATGTTTAAAAGGGTATCGAAGGACTTGCTTTTTTCTCCGGGGGGCAGCACTATACTGCTTGCCTCAAAGCCTGCAGCCTTAAGTATTGATAAAAGTCGGCTGCCATATAGATAGTTCAGGTTTTCATCAGTGATTACTGCTATTTTCGAGCCGCCGTATACCTTTTTTATCTCTGTCCCAAGCTCATTGAACAATCCCCTTTGGATATATAGCGGATATTTCTTATGAACTAAATTTATATCAAGACATCTGTTCATCAAATCGCCCCTCTTCTTCTGCCAGCTTCTATGAAATTCTCCACAAGTATATTTTTATCCTTTTTTACTATTGCATTTTTTATTATGGATAGCTTTTCCTCAAACAATTCAATTTGCTTAACCAGATTTGAATTATTCTTAAAAAACAATTCCGTCCATAGCTCTTCATTGATGCTGGCAATCCTCGTAAAATCCCTAAAACTGTCGCCTATGAAAGAGCCCGTACTGTTATCAAAGGATTCACTGTTTATCAGCGCCACAGCTATGGCGTGGGGTAGCTGGCTTGTATAGGATATTACCTCATCATGCTTCTCAGGGCTTATCCTGACCGTCCTGCTAAAGCCAATTTTCATTGCAAGCTCTTCAATCAGATTAATATTTTCAGCATGGTTTCTTTCTGTAGGGGTTATTATATAATTCGCATTCTTGAATACTTCCCTTGAAGCAAATTCTAAGCCTTTTTTTTCTCTTCCCGCCATTGGGTGCCCGAATATAAAATCCACGCTTTCGGGGATAATGCTGTTTATTTCATCTATAAGCTCAGTTTTAACACCAGCAGTATCTGTAATCACCGTCCCTTTTTTGAAATAATTAATATTCTCATATATAAAATCCCTGATTTGTCCGGGGTAGATGCATATTATGACCAAGTCGGATTTTTTTAGAGGCTCCTCTGCTTTTGTGTACCCTCTGTCGATAATTCCCATATTTTCAGCCTTTCTCAAAGTGTCCGGATTTACATCAACCCCGAATAATCCCTTTGGATTCAATTCTCTGAGAGCCATTGCATAGGAACCTCCTACCACTCCTAATCCGACTACTGTTATGTTGAACGAGCCTTCATTCATATCATTCCCTCCCTTAAATGTCCCTGCCTACTACCTTCGCTACGGGCCTTATCTTGTTTATCAGCTCGTCAAACCTGGCAGGCTTTATTGATTGATAACCATCGCATTTTGCATTCTCCGGATCATTATGCACTTCTACTATCAGCCCGTCTGCTCCCGCAGCAACAGCTGCCAATGCCAATGGTTCTACCATCCACCACATTCCGGCGGCATGGCTCGGGTCCACAATAACAGGAAGGTGGCTTAATCGCTTTATAGCAGGAATGCTGCTAATATCAAGGGTATTCCTTGTATAGGTTTCAAATGTCCGGATACCTCTTTCACAGAGTATCACATCCTGATTGCCTCCTGCTAAAATGTATTCTGCAGACATAAGCAGCTCTTCAATGGTAGCAGATAAGCCTCTCTTGAGCAGTATGGGCTTTCTTATACGGCCCAACTCCCTCAGCAGGTCATAGTTTTGCATATTTCTTGCTCCTACTTGTATTATGTCTACATCTTCAACGAATTTTTCAATCAATTGTGGAGACATTATTTCTGTAACTATGGGAAGCCCGGTCTTAGCTCTGGCAGTCTTCAAAAGCTCAAGTCCTTCTTCCTTCATGCCCTGGAAGCTGTAGGGTGATGTCCTGGGCTTGTATGCTCCGCCTCTTAAGAACCTGGCTCCCGACTCTTTAACGGCTTCTGCTATGCTGCATATCTGGTCTTCGCTTTCAACGGAGCATGGTCCCGCCATAATGGCAAGCTTCTTTCCTCCTATGATTTCATCACTGACATTGATTTGGCTATTCTCTGGGTGAAACAGCCTGTTTGCCCTTTTGAAGGGCTCCTGAACATGCATTACCCTTTTTACAATACTGGATGCTTCGAGGCTGTCCTTATCGATGATACTCGTATCTCCCACTATGCCCAGCACACAGTACCTATGTCCCATAGACCTATGTACTGTCAGCCCCATGCTTTCAATCTGTTTAATCAATTTAACGATTTCCGCTTCCGGTGTCCCGGGAATTGTAATGACAATCATTTTCATTCCTCCTTAAATAAAAATAAAAGAAGACCCATTCAATGAGTCTCCTTTTTTATGTGTTATATTACATTACAACTTATAGTTATAAAAGATAATACAGTGTATTATCAAACTCATTAGATTGGGAATGATATTCTTTTTTGCAATACAAATAGCCTGCGCTATAATAATAGCCCAAGCCGCAGCTATAATAAAAGCCGTTAAGCTGTATTACATTTCCCTTTCCAATGATGCTTTCCATTTTATTTGCCTCCAAAATGATATTTAAAGGATTCTTAGTTCAGAATAAGTTTAGGACGAAAATTAGTATTAAAAGCAATTTTAATCAGTATATACTATTTTGTCAATTATTATTTTTCTTGCTGACATTTACCATGGGGAAGCCGCTGCTACCGGGGGGGCGATGGCAGCGGCAGTATCTGTCTAGCTCAGAAGCCTCTTTTCTCCTTGTATCTCCTGAATTGGCTTGATGTTCTGGGTAACTTCCAGAGTGCCCATATAGTTGCCTTCCCTGTCCCTGACTGCAAAATATCTGATGTATACAAACAAGCTGCCCATCTTGATCCAGAAATCCTCGTGGTCTTTTATCCCTGATTTGAAATCATGCAATATCTTCTCCACTGTATGAACGCTTGCCGGCGGATGGCAGTTTTGGACTGTCCTTCCTATAACAGCTTTTGTTCTGGCGAATATCCGCTCCTTGCCTTGTGAAAAGTATTTTACTACATCATCTTTATCTATGAAGGTTATATCGAAGGGCAAAGTATTTAATAGAGGCTCAAGCTCCTCAATTTTTAGGATGCCCGTACCAAATTTTATATAGCCGGCTGCTTCTCCTGCCGCATCATTCTTATCCTTCTTCTCTATATCCACTCTTTGAGGCTTCCACACCCCTTCCGGCTCAGTGAGGCAATAGCCTATTTCCTGACTCTCCTCCATTATTGATATCCATTCATCCTCTGTGAAGCTGTCCTTGCACATGGGAAACAGTATGTTTTCTTCCTTGTAAATCATCTCAGAGACCTTTTTCATCAGGGCTTCCAGTCTTTTTACCACTTGTTCCTTGTTTCCCCTGTAGCTTTCCAGTTCCACCTTTATGCCTTTTATTTCAGCCCTTATCTCATCATCTACGCCCCACATAACCTTTGGGGGTGCTGTTATACCGTACTTTTCCAGATAGGGAAAGATAAGATTTTCTTTTCTGCTGTAGTGCTTATCGATATCCCAAAGAAGGTTCAGACTCTCTATGAGTTTGTTTATATTGTCCTTGCCGTCATCAGCCTTAAAAACATTCAATGCATCGTTGAGTTGTCCTCCTATTAATTTTTCCAGTTCTCTGTTTTCCAGTTTAAAAGTATTAAGAGGATGTCCGGGTATTTTTTCAAATTCTCGCTCATCATCCTTGTGTATCTCTTCAATGGAGCCCTTAAATACTGCGGAATGAACATCACAAAGCCTTTGAACTTCTTCCACCGGCATGCCCTCTGCGATTATAGCCGCTTCCATCTCCGATATCTCCGATGCGGATACTCCTTTAATCAGCTCCGCAAACCTCGACTTTACTTCCTCTGCGCTTTTTCCCTCATGGAGCTCAAGTATCAACTGCTTCAGCACTTTTTTTCTGTATTCTCTGTTATTGATTATTTCACTCATTTAAAACCCTCCCAAATGATTTTCATAACTATATATAACGCATTAAACACATTATATGTCATCCTGAGAGAGGGACGACCGAAGGATCTAGATTCTTCGCTCACGCTCAGAATGACAGCCATGTAGAATATTTAGTGTTTTATATATAGATGATTATATGAATTTCGATATATCGCCTGGATAATTATGCTAGGTTAATTATAAGTCTCAATTAGAACCATTTCTGTAATCAATATCACCATTTGAAAATAGACCACAAATCAAGTGGTCTATTTTCAGTAAAGCCTTATTTCAACCCAAGGGCCTTTCTCTTTTTGTTGATATGCTCTTCTATACCGTCTGCCGCTTCTCTGGGGTTGTCTCCTAAACCTACCTTTCCTCCCGTAAGCCCCTCCACATCCTCTGTCAGGAGCTTTACAAGACCTGGGGCACCTGTGATAAAAGGTACCGGAGAAAGATGAGTATATGCTCCATAAGCTATGGCAAACACACCGTCTATAGTAGCCTTCTGCTCCATCCATTCGGGTGCAGTAACGGCTATGGGCAATTGGGGCACATCAACATCCAAATGATCTGCCAAGGCTGTTACCAGCATGGATATTCTTCCGGTGTCCGTACAGGTGCCGAAGCTTAGTACGGGTGGAATCTTCAGCATGCTGCATACCTCTGCCAAGCCTTCTCCAGCCAGCTTGATGGCATCCAGATTGCATAGTCCTGCTACTTCTAAACCATGGTTGCCGCAGCCTGCACTGACCACCAGAATATTCCTTCTTATGAGTTCCTTTGTAAGATTCACAGTATTCCAGTCTTGGGGGCCATTTCTCAAGGTAGAGCAATTTGCCAGGGCTGCAACACCTTTGATCTTGCCCTCGCTTATTACCTGAACCAAAGGATCAAGGCTGTTGCCCAGTGTATTGAGCACAGCTTCGGTAGAGAAGCCGGCTATAGCCTTTTGCTTCATTTTAGGAACCTTTGGCTCTATTTTCCCATGCCTCTTTTGGAAATTCTCTATAGCAAGATTTATCAGTGAATCCGATACAGTATCAACCTCTTTTGGGTTATAGTCAAAGGCATATTTCAAGCCGGGTATTCTCACGATGTCATTGACGCTGACCATAGTGAGTCCATACTTTTCTGCGTAGTGATCTATGGCCGGAGGAGAGCAATTCTCTTCCATTGCGAACACATCAACGGTACCCGTTGCAAGCAGGGGCTCAATGGACAGCCAGTTTCCCATCAGCCCTACGAATACATCATCCATGTCAAAACGCTGCAGCAGCTCCTGTCCTGTTTCTATGGAGCCTACTATGCGGAGCCCCTTGGCTCCGGCCTTCTTTGCTCTTTCCTGAACCTCATCTGTTTTTGCTTTTTGCAAAGTTGCCACTCCGAGCCAAGGCTGGTGTCCATTAAAAACTATATTCACATAGTTCGGGTCCATTATTCCAAGATCAACTTCAACCTCATGGGGCTTTGGAGTTCCGAATAATATGTCCTGCACCATTTCAAGGCCAATCTGGGCATTGTATATGGTTGATATGCCCAGTCTAAGAGATTTTTTTGCCAAAGATACATAGTCTCCATCCACATTGGTAAGACAGCTCGCTACGCAATCCTGCTCCTCATATATAACTCCTGCAGGATATATACCCAAACTTTTCCACACTTCTTTGCGTTTTTTAGGTGCAAATACTTCGACCATTGTATTGGGTCTATCGTAATCACTATGCAATTCCTCAAGCAGAAAGTCCGCCAACTTGATGGCCATTTTGTTTATATCCTGCTCCGTATCTATATTCAGCATTTTGCACATCCATTTCAGCTTCTCTGCATCGGTTATCTTAAAGGGTGTCTCAGCTTTTGCTGTAGCCTTAAGAGTCCTGAAGGCTTGATAGGCATGATGACCATATGTGCCTGCTCCCATAATATTATGTAAAAGGAAAGTTCTCATAGCCATGGCATCAGGCCCTATACCGCATACCCCTCTGGTTTGCCCTGATTTTTCGCTTATTCTGCATGGCCCTTGAGAGCAAAGCTGACAGCTCAGCCCCTCGAGGCAAAACTTGCATCGGATTTTTTCCTGTAGTGCATAGCGGTCAAATACATTAGTCATTCCATCTTCTCTGATCCTTACCAGCATTTCCTCCACAGAATCATGATAACTGACTCTTCCTTCAGTTTTTTCCAATATAGTCTCATTCATAATGAATACTCCCTCCTTAAGTTTTCTAGAATAAGTTTTCCAATAATAGCGCATAGTTATTCTATATTTAGTAATAGGAGGATTTCATTATGAATGAGTTGGAATCGTTGTTAAACGATATAGAAAGGCTTAGAGAGAATCTAATAAACTTAATAGAGGGGAAAGGCGATTTGCAGGATTCTGAGATAATTGCTGCAAGCCAGGAGCTCAACCAAGCCATCACAAAATATAATAATCTGATAATGAAGAGGGTAAAATGAAAAAAGTACTGCAAAGCTTGCAGTACTTTTTTCATTATATGATATTCTATTGAGGTGCTGTAGCACTGAATTAAGTCTCGTTCAACTTATACTCTCTATTGGTTGCTTAAGCGTCGGATTATACCACCTGCTATGTCCTCTATATCCAGAACTTCATCGGATAAACCTGCTTCATATACGCTTTTTGGCATTCCATAGACTGCACAGGTTTTCTCACTTTGGGTTATAACATAGCATCTTCCGTTTTTCTTTAGCTCCCGCAGGCCATCCGTACCATCCTTGCCCATACCGGTCAAGACAGCGACCAGTATATTTAAATCCGGGAAATTCTCTGCTACCGATTTAAACAGCACATCCGCAGCCGGACGCACACCGTTTACCGTCGGCGTTTCTATCAATTTTATAGTCATGCCGTTTGATGCCGACTTGGTGAGCACCATATGCTTTCCGCCTTTTGCTATGTATATTTTTCCTCCTGAAGGCATATCGCCTTCTTTGGCTTCTGCTACCTCCAGCTTGCATATATTATTCAGGGATTTAGCAAAGATAGCTGTAAACTCCACAGGCATATGCTGTACTATCAGCACCGGAAGCTGCAGATTTGAAGGCAGTTTACCGCAAACATCATACAAAGCCTTCGGCCCGCCTGTTGATGATGCTATAAGAACCAGATCTATTTTGGACTTGGGTGCCTGTCTTTCAGTCTTCGGCTTCACCACTTCTGCATTTGCCGGCTTCTTAACCGGACTATAAAATTTATTGATGGCAATATGATTGAATAAAACCTTTAAATAGCTTGATATACGAAAGATATTCGCTTCGGGATTGCTGCCCCTTGGTTTCGATATAAAATCCAGAGCCCCCATTTCCAGGGCATCCACAGTAAGGGCCGTATTATCATTTCCGGCAGAGCTTATCATTATAACCTGAGTATCCTTATACTTTTCCTTTATTTCCCGTAAAACATCTATCCCGTTAATACCAGGCATATTTACATCCAACAGCACTACATCGACCTTATTTTGCTTCAGCTCATTCAGGCATGCCATACCATCAGCCACCGATGCCTGAACCACTGCAGAATTAGTCCGTTCTACCGCATCATTCAAAAATTTGCGAAATAACGCCGAATCATCTACTATAATTACACTTATTTTTCTCATATTATTTACTACTCCTACATAACGTTATCGTTTTTTTGTTTTATTTGCAGTACATAAACAAAAAACACTGCAGTCCTTGCAGCACCTTATTTTCTAAAAGTAAAATCCTTAATCCGCCCATATTTATCTGGCGTTAACAGCTGCAACGTTTAAGTCTTAATTTTTTTCAGCTTATATTCTTTATTATATGCTATTTTATAGAAATAGAAAAGGGCAGCCTTTCAACTGCCCAGGCTGAGGCTTTCCTATACTCTTCTGACTTCTAAGCGGAAGCCCAGAAAATTGAACCCTTCTCCCCCGTTCCCTTACTTTGACCGTTAAGTGCAAATATGTGATCTCTAGCATAAATCTTATTCTGCATATGATATTTTATTGCTCGCTCCAAACTTTCTATTGCTTCATCGTTCATTTTTAGCAATGAATAAGCACAAACTTTGTTATATAACGCTGACACATGATTCGGGTCTAGTGATATAGAAAAAATAAAAAAACTTGCAAAGATTTAAATCTTGCAAGCCTTATTTTTCTGATGGTGCGCCATCGGGGACTCGAACCCAGGACCCATTGATTAAGAGTCAATTGCTCTACCAACTGAGCTAATGGCGCGTTAGAATTTGAATGCTGTCGCAATCGACTTCTCCATTATACAAAATATAAAATAATATGTCAACCTATAATGAATCAATTTACCTATTTTTTTTATTGATTTTCAAAACTAATTTGTACGCTTTCATATCCTAGATTCTTCAAGAATTCTTCGAGGAAGAGCTTTATATTATTGTCTGTATCCTTAAGAAAGCCTTTTTCCTCAAGCTGGGTTTCTATCTTATCCTTTTCAGTGGAAAGCTGATTAAAAATATCATTTATGCTCAAATTATTAAACATCGAGTTTTTTTCATCATAGACATATATGCTTTTTTCATCTATGACATGATCAAGTATTTTCGAATTTTTGAGCTTCACTTCAATAGCTTTCCCTTCATTGGATAATATCTGTATATCCTGAGCATTTATACCCGCTTTCAAATATCCATCGTATTTTATCAAAAATGATTTTTCTGTAAAGGGCACTTGAAAATCCTTAATTTTCATATTATCTTTAAAAGCTACTACATTGCTGTAAAAATATTTATTGGAGGATAATTCCCACAGTCTTTCAACCCTTTCCAAAATAACGGTGGAATCTTCTACTGTTTGCTTCTCAACTATGCTGACCGGTTCTGCTGTTTTTTTATTATCGATTATTTTTGACACTGAGAGGATGATTGCCAAAATTAAAATTAGAATTACTATAGTTTTCATAGATATTATTTTTTTAAAATTCATACCACCAAGACTCCTCAAAATTTGATTCAACTGTTTCTACTAAATGATATTATAAAGAACCCCACATTATCTCTCCGTTTATAATTGTTGCTGCCACTTCTACATCCTTAATTTTATCAGGCTCTATCTCAAATATATCCTCGGACAAGACAGTGAAATCCGCAAGCTTGCCTGCCTTTACCGAACCTTTGATATTTTCTTCAAAGGATGCATAAGCCGCCCCCATAGTAAAGCCATATAGTGCTTCTTCCACCGAAATTTTCTGTTCCGGCAGCCAGCCGCCTGCCGGATAACCTCTGAGATCCTTTCTCGTCACGGCTGCATAGATGCCATGCATCACATTGCAGGGCTCAACAGGGCAATCGGAGCCGAAGGCTGTGTGCACGCCTCTATCTATAAGGCTTTTCCAATTATAAGTCCGCTTTGCCCGCTCAGCGCCTATTCTGTCTTCCACTATATGAAGGTCATAATCCAGAAAAATAGGCTGCACATGCGCGATTACGTCTGATTCCTTAAACTTGTCCAAAAGCTTTTCATCTGTTATCTGGCAATGAACTATCGAATGCCTTACATGCTTATCCGGCATATCATTCTTTGCCCTATCGATGCTGTCAAAGGCCATATACATTGCCTTATCCCCTATGCAGTGTATTGCGGCGCTCATATTTCTTTCGTGAGCATAGGCCACAAGTTCATCCAGTTCTCCTTGACTATAGATGCATATGCCGCAACTGTCGGGAGCGTCTTCATAGGGCAGGGTCATGTATGCGGTTCTGGCTCCCAGCGAGCCGTCCGTAAGAAGCTTTAAAGGCCCCAGTTTGAAGGTTCTGTCTTCCCATCCCGGATAATATCCTTTATCAAAAAAGCTCTTTAATTCCTCCATGGTTGGCAGCAAACATTGTTCATACAGCCTGATTTTCATCCTGCCTTCTGCCGCAAGCTCCTTGTATGCCTGAATTACCTCTTCAAAGCCTAAGCCAGAAGCAGATTGCAAATCATCGCTTTGCACTGAGGTTATGCCGCAGGATAAAGCTTTTTCCTGAGCCGATATGATCATCTCCTTGATGGATTCTACATCATCCTTGGGGATCGCCTCATATACCATGGAAATTGCATTTTCTCTGAAGATTCCATTGGGCTCACCTGCATCATCTAAATCTATTGCTCCGCCTTCGACTTGCTTTGTATTCCTGTCTATACCGCACAATTCCAAGGCCTTGCTGTTGACCACCACAGCATGTCCGCAGGCTCTGGTAATCATTATGGGATGGTCCTCGGATACTTCATCCAGATCATATCTGTCCGGAAATACTTTGATATCAAAATGGTCCTGATTCCAGCCACATCCTAAAGTCCATTTCCCCGGCTCAATATTATTATTTTTTATAAAATCATATATTTGAGCCTTTAATTCTGCTATGGATTCGATTCCGCTTAAGTCAATATTTTGCATGCTTGAACCCAGATTCAAAAGATGCATATGGCTGTCTATTAACCCAGGCACCATCAGCTTGCCCTTCAAATCCACAACCATAGAGTTTGGCTTTTGATGTTTCAATGCTTCTTTATTGCTTCCTGCATATACAATTTTACCCTTTGAAACGACTACTGCTTCCACCAGAGGCATATTCTTTTCCATTGTTGCAATTTTGCCATTAATAAATATCTTATACACGAAAACGACTCCTTTCGATAAACAGGACATATTACGGTATCAATTTAATTGCTTTTTCACCCGGCAAGGGTTTGCTGAAAAGATACCCTTGCACCACATCACAATTATACCACTCCAGGTATTTTAATTGTTCTTCATTTTCAACTCCTTCTGCCACTACTTCAAGTCCCAAATCATGGGCCAGTGAAATAATGGATCCTGCTAATCCGCTTTTTTCGCCAGTGGATAAAATGTTGTCTATAAAGGATTTATCTATCTTTAAAACATCTATAGGCAGCTCCCGCAAATACGTCAGGGAGGAATAACCCGTACCAAAGTCATCCAGGGATATCTTGACTCCCAGCTCCCTCAGCTCCTTTATTTTTTTCATATTCAGATCTATATTCTCAATCAATACACTTTCGGTGATTTCCAACTCCAGATACGATGGCTTGAGGCCTTTATTCTTCAGGACACCGTCTACCATTGATAAAAAATCCTCCTGCATAAGCTGTATCACTGATACATTCACGGATATGCTGATATTTTCATGTCCCATGTCAATTACATGCCTTATGAAGTCGCAGGCTTCATTGAGCACCCATTCACCCAGAGGGACTATCAGCCCCGAACTCTCAGCAATGCCTATAAAGTCTGCAGGTGATACAAACCCATGCTCAGGGCTGTTCCACCTGAGCAGAGCCTCAAATGCCCTGATCCTGTTAGATGCTATTTCATACTGGGGTTGATAGTGCAGAGAAAATTCATTATTTTCCATGGCCTTTTTCATGCTGTTTTGAATCTTCATCTTTCTGACTATACTATCATTCATGTTCTTGTCAAAGAAGACATAATTCCTTCTGCCGGCTTCTTTAGCAGCATACATGGCGATATCCGCACATTTCAGAAGCTCCTTGAAATCGCTTCCATTGTCAGGATAAAGAGCGATGCCTATGCTTGTCGATATATTTATAGATGTGTTTCCTATATGAAAATTAGGCTCAAAGTTTTTTAACAGCCTGTCTGCAAAAAGCTCAATTTCGTGCAGATCTTCATAATCGGTTATCAGAATCATAAACTCGTCTCCGCCAAGCCTAGCAGCTATATAACCCTCTTTGACCGTTTCTTTGATGTTCTCTCCTACTCTGACCAGCAGCTCATCCCCTAAAGAATGCCCAAAAGTATCATTCACAAATTTAAAATTATCCAGGTCCATATAAAGCAGTGCAGCTTTTATATCTTTGTTCAGAACACTGCTGTTAAAGCCGGCCTCCAGATTTATCCTGTTGGATAAGCCTGTCAATGGGTCATAATATGCCAGCTTATGAATGCTCTTCTCTTTTTCTGATAATTCTTCATACTGTTCTCTTAGAGTTTCCTCCGAAGCATAAAGCTCTTCATAAAGAGAAGTCAACTCCTCATGGCTTTCTATCAGATCTTTCTCAATTTTTATCCTTTCACTGATATCCATACCCACAATTTCAAAGTATTCATCTTCATAACCAGGCATTAGGTTCAAATTCCATAGAAGGTACAGGTTATCTCCGGTCTTATTCTTTAAGGACAGTTCCAGGGAGTTTAAGCTTTTTCCGTTTTTTATGTGCTCCATCAATTTATCATAAGAAGGAGCAGCATCAGGATTTATAATATCCTCCAGCTTCAACCCCCCCGCTATATCCTCTTTATTGTACCCCAGCTTTATTTCGGCATATCTGTTGAACTCAAATATTGTGCCTTCTCTGCCCATGCCTATTATTATCAAATTAGCGGCGTCAATAGCAGCAGCTGCTATGCTTTTCTCAGTTTCCAGATTTTTTCTGAGGATTCGTATATAAAACTGAGCGGCTGAAAATATGATTATTATGAGCAATAGCAAAAATCCAACAAAGAAGTATATCTGATCTATGCTCTTAAAAACCTGTGCTTTAGGTGCAGATATGCCAAAATACCAATGGGTATCGGGTATTCTCGCATACCCGGCATATGTTTTTTGACCATCAAAAATATATTGTCCTGCTCCTTTTTCATTTTTCTGCATATCGATGAAAAAATCATGTATGCTTTCATCAAAGCCTAGCTTTTCCCAATCCAAAATAATGTTGACTTTATTGCTTACCTGATCCCGTCTTTCATGAGCTATAGTTGTTCCCATGCTGTCAATTATATATGATCTTCCGCGTGGCCCCAGCTTTATTCCATCAGTTATTTTAGATAGAACTTCAACATCCTGGGTAGAGTACAAAACCCCGATAATCTCTTCACCATTTACTATAGGTACAGCAAAGGTAATGATCAGCTTTCCGTCAACTCTGCTGGTTACAGGGTCTGATATGTTTTTTATTCCCTTTATAGCAAGCTTGAAATACTCTCTGTCGCCTACATATAGCTTAATACCGTCAGTGGTAACTGCATTTCCTAATATATCAGTGATGCTTATTCTGGCAAAGCCTTTTCTCTTTGCTTCATTTATCAATGATTTAATTTTATCTTCCGGAGAAGCATTCGGATCTTTTATTAGTTCTTCGGCGGCTATGGTTTCTATAACTTCCAGGCTTCCCTTCAAGCTGCTTCCTACAGCCTTAGAGCCGAGAAGCGCGATCTCGGTCAGAGATTCAGAAATGTTTTCAACAATAGTATTAGAAGCGAAGTAGTAAATGAACGCACCTATAGCAGTGGAAAAAATCATAATTGCTATGCTGCTTATCAATATGGCTCTTGTTCTCAAATTCCTCCTCATGGAAGTACCCCCTACTTTTTATAATATATATTTCTATAAGGATTTTTCTTTTATGTATGAAATGAGGATTTATATGCAACTATTGTATAATAGTTTTGTGAGAAACATTTTCATTTTAAGGAAAGTAATACTTAGATTGTAACAAATTTCATCAGAAAAGTGAATGATATTTACAATATTCGCCATGAGAATTTCATATGAATGCCAAGTTTATGTACAAGCCTAATAGGTACAAAAAATAGCTGTCTCAAATTGAGACAGCTATAAACTCCTATTAAAACTGCTTTCTTCTTTTTACATATGCTTCAGCCGATTTCTATTCGCCGGTATTATAATATTTCAAATCCTCCCCGTCAATCTCATCTGTTTCATACAAGAACACATTACCCTTGCTGCTTTGGAAAACAATATTATCATCCGTATCTATGTATGCTCTTATGATAGTTTCATACCCGCGTTCTGATTTGTAAGGTATTCCTTCGAATAGATTTTGATATGCCGCCTTATCCTTGACCATGGTAGCCTGACCTATGCTGCCATATTCAATTTCGTCCTGCCAAAGAAGATTGATCATTTCTGTAATACCATAGCTTTCAATTTCCGACCATTTTGCTTTTATCTTTTTGTTTTTTATCAACTCGTCAATTGTGGTATCCAATTTAATAAGCAAAATACTTACCTCCTTCAACCTATGCTATTTTTCATTGCCATTATTCAAACCATTCAATGTTTTTCCTAATTTAGCGGCCTTTTCTGTACAACGCTCTATAGATTCTATTACATGGCCTCTGAAGCCTTTCTTTTCCAATGAATAAATGGCCTCTATAGCTGTACCTCCTGAAGAACATACTCTATCCTTCAGTTGTCCGGGATGATTACCGCTTTCCAACACCATTTTTGCAGCTCCCAATACCGCTTGTGAGACCATCTTATATGCTTTATCTCTTGGGAGGCCTTTGAGGACGGCTCCATCTGCAAGGGCTTCAATAAACATATATACCAGAGCAGGCGAAGATGCTGATACAGCAGTAACTACATCCATTAATTCTTCATCTAAAGTCTCAACGATGCCAAAGCTGTTAAATATCTCAAGAACCCATTTGAGTTCTTGTTCCTTTACCTGTTCATTATAACATAATCCAGTTATTGCTTCTCCTACTACAGCAGGAATATTAGGCATAGTCCTGACGATCTTATGCTTTTTCCCAAAAAGCTTTGATATAGTATCTATGCTTATTCCTGCAGCAATGGCCACTATAATGGATTCATCCTTAATATATCCTGAAATTTCTTTTATTACTGCACCATATTTATTTGGCTTTATAGCCAGTATCAAAATATCCGCAAATTCTGCAACTTCCCTATTATCTATGGCTATTTGTATGTCGTATTTTGCTTTTAGCTTATCAAGCTTATCTTTGGTCCTATTGCTTGCCATTATATTACTTCTAGCAGTAATGCCGGAACTCAGCAGGCCATCGATCATAGCTCCCGCCATATTTCCACTGCCTATAAATCCAATATTTTTGCTCATAACTATTCAGCTCCCTAATATCATGTATGTGCTTATAGCATTGAAATTTATTATATTTCTATATTTACTTGTTGTCAATTCCCAATTATTTATGTATGGTGATGTATAATATTTCAACTTTCTCCAAATTTCTGCTATAGGGCTAATGGCAATTTGAAAAGCAAAAGAGCCTGCTTCCGCAAGCTCCTCTATTTCGTGCGGAGCCTATTGAGCCCCGCACTTCAATCTAAGATCTCCTATCAGTAAAAAGGTCTATGCCTCCAAGCGCTATATGTGCCAGTCCTAAACCAATCAAGCCGGCTCCAATGGCTACTTTAGTATCCCTTTTTGTCATGCCATATCTTTGCATGTCTCTTGCCCGCATTGATATACCAGCTGCCGTAACAGCTGTACCAAGAACAGTAGGGATCAGTCCTTCGCGCATAAAATACCTCCTCATTAGAAAGATTTAGATTTGTTTAATAGTTTTTGTTTTTTTTATGATATTATGCCTTTGAAATTTTATATCGCTTGTATCATTAAAATTGCAATCGCAGAAACACTGCACCGGATTTTTCAACCATATCGCTAAGTCTGCCCGGATTGTCCAAGAGCGGACAAGGGGTCAGGTGGATTGCTAGTTAAAATGATATTGCATAAATAGGGAGGATTTATATGCTTCTAGTAGTGTTTAATTATAAATACTGGAATCAGAGTAATGATATAGATGTACAATGCTCAATGTCTCCATTTGCATTAAGCAGCATCCACCCTCTATACGCCCGCTTACATACTCTCCGTCATTCCAAAAATCCATAGTAAAAAGGGGCTTTGTACTTCGGAACTTTCTTATCTGATGATACATAAATTCGCGCTGCTCTTCTGGCGCCATATCCAAAAAATATTTAAATGACATATCATATAGAGCCATATATGGACTTAATATCATTGCTTGTTGATTCTGAATCATAGTATATCGCCGCCTGTTTTGATGCTGCTATTATATCAAAAAGAGTCTGACGATAATAGCAGCAAATAGCTTATATTTTACAATATATTAATAAATAATGTTATTAGTATTGAATTCACAAAATTGATAAATAGACTGCCTACTAATGGCACAATAAAAAATGCTTCTTTTGCAGGTCCATATTTTTCTTCCAACGTTTTCATATTTGCCATTGCAGTAGGTACAGCACCTAATCCAAATCCACAGTGTCCACTGGACATAACAGCAGCTTCATAGTCATTGCCCATAACTTTATATGTAATATAAATTGCAAATAATATCATTAAAACAGTTTGTACGAACAAAAGAATTAGCATTGGAACAGCTAAATCTACCAGCTGCCATAATTGCAATTTCATCATTGACATAGCTAAAAAAATTGACAGTGCAATATCACCCATAACCTTTATTTCAGAATATTTAATTTCGATTCTATCAGTATAGTCAGCGATGTTAGTAAAAATTGCTGATGCTAGCATTCCTCCAACTGATGCAGGAAATGTTAATCCAACTTTGGCTAAAAGTTGGGATATTATACTTCCCAATGCCATAGCCAGGAAAAGTTGATATACAGCTGAAGCCATTCTCTTTTCTGAGATGGTGCCATTTTTACTTTCAACTTCTATATTAAAATCTTTAGTTGCCAAATTTTCAGTCTCTGATATATTAAATCCTTGCAGATTAGCTGCTGCTTCCCTTTTTCTGCTTTTCTCCACTAAATATCTTCCGACCGGGCCACCTACTAAACTGCCGGCAACTAACCCGAATGTTGCTGCAGCCAATGTAATTGTAGTAGCATTTGCTAATCCGGCTTGCTCAAGAACTGGTGCAAAAGCTGCAGACGTACCATGTCCGCCAGTCATAGGTATGGAACCAGTTGCTATTCCTATCAATGGATCAACACCTATCAGTTTAGCCATAATGGCTCCTAAGCCATTTTGCAATAATACTAATACAGATGATAC
Source organism: Lutispora sp. QWL-02 (assembly GCF_058315355.1). Lineage (NCBI taxonomy): Bacteria > Bacillati > Bacillota > Clostridia > Lutisporales > Lutisporaceae > Lutispora > Lutispora sp. QWL-02. Next base: position 1,370,976 of record NZ_CM177762.1, on the reverse strand, counting down.
AATTAGAAATGTGATAACCTTAACTCCACCTTTCTTAAGGAGCTTTATACTGGCTGTAAATCCAATTCCTGAATAGAAAATTAGCATAAAAAAATCGCTGAGTACAAAATTAAATTTAAAATTGAAGCTTCCGGTCTGATGACCTATAAGAGTTAATATAGTAAATATTAAACCGCCTACTACCGGAGTAGGAATGCAATATGTCTGCAGAAAGTTAACTTTTTTTCGTACTGCACCACCCAGCATAAGGACCAAGACTGCAATTGCACAAGTATGATAAATATTTAATTCTAATAACATTTTCTTTCCTCCTTGTTACAATAAATTTTTTAAGCCTTCCATATATGCCTTTCTGTAGCTTAATTAAATTATTAGGAGAATAATCATGATGTTACAGCTATAGAACGACTTCCCCATCTTTTAATACTGTTCTGCCGTCTACGACAATGGTTGGCTGAGTCATTATTAAATCATAATGGCACGCTGCCTTTACATTTCCGCCTAATGTAATATTGGTTCCTATTCCTATATGAACTGAACCATAAACCCCTTCATCCTCTAACATGAGTCCTATGAACCTACAGCTGGGATTTAACCCTACTCCTAATTCTGCTATGTTATAAACATTTTCATCATTCTTGAATTCTAAATCTTCCCTAAGAATCTTTGCTTGCCGCCCGCCGGAGATAGAAGTTATCCGTCCATTATTTACATCCAGATATATTGGCTCATCCAACAATCCTATCCCAATATAAGGAACGCTTGCATCTGCTACAATTTTCCCGTTAGCCGTACCTTCAATTGGAGATACATTTGCTTCAACCGTAGGGGCTGTGGAGAATTCACCCTTTTCTACCATGCAGTACAATGCATTCCCCCTCCGACCTTCAGCTGAGAAACTTAAGTCTGTACCATATGGTGTTGTAAGCCTAATTTCTTTACCATTTTCTAATGCCTTTGCCATAGACATGCAAATTGGCTTTAGCTGCTTAAAATCTGCCTGCATGCCACCGTGAATCATCATATCCTCACTAAATTGAGTCATTACAATTCCTCTTGAACCATTAGCAATTGCGTTCTTGACTGCATGAGTGTGAGTAATTGATTTTCCGACCACACAAATAAAAGCATCACTGGACTTCATTGCTTCAGCTATTGGTTGCGGCGGCTCTTGCCCATCATTTTCTCTAGGAACTATGATTGAAATTATGGGCTCGGCTTTCATTTGATAAGCAATTGTCGCAATGCTCTCAGATATTAATAATTTCTCTGGCTCAGTAACTATTAATATCTTTTCACCCTCTTTTGCTCCAATACAAGCCTCAAGAATAGTACTGGATACTTTCGCCATTAGTATCTTTTTCAATTAATTGCCTCCTTATCTCTATCGCAGACTACTATTTTATATATTCTATAGAATATAGTGAGTACATGTTATCACATTGTTCTGAATTTTTCAACACAATATTATATATTCTATAGAATATATTGTTGAAAAATAAAACCAAAGTCTAAATTTTTGTTGATAGACTTTGGTTTTGTACCGCTCATATTCACTAATTATTCTTTAACTTCTTTTCAATATAATTATATCCATTTTTTATATGGTTTCTTATAGCTTCTTCAGCTCTTACTATATCTCTGCCTCTTAAAGCATTCAATAATTCAATATGCTCTTCTTCGATTTCCTTTCTTCTATTAACATCAAATGCTGATATATTCCTGTCATGAAGTAAAACATCATTAAGCAATCCAAGCAAAAAATCCAGCTTCTTGTTTCCAGATTTATTTAGTATAAAACTATGTATTTTTGTATTTATATCAACTAATTGGGAAACGCTGTCAGCTTCCCTAGATTGAACAATGTACTTATCAAGTTCCAGCAAATCTTCTTCATTAATCTTATCTACTGCTAATTGAACTGCTAAGACTTCTAATGCTTCCCTGCACTGATATACCTCTAAAACCTCATCTTGGGAAAAATTTTTAACAATAACACCTTTCCATGGGATTATTTCAACTAATCCCTCTGATGCTAACATCCTAAAAGCTTCCCTTACCGGAGTTGGACTTACATTTAACTGTTCCGCTACCTGTACCTCATTCAGCTTAGTTTCTGGGGGTAAATCACCATCCAATATAGATAGCTTTAGTGCTTCATAAACTTTTTGATTCAGAGTCTGCCGTCTTACTGTTTTTATATTAAGTTTCCCATTGTCATCCATATGTATCCTTGATAAAAGGCTCCCCTCCCGTTCTATACAGAAAATATTCTATAGAATTTCTATTATTATATCATAATCAGCCAGGTTTTAAAATAAGTAAATTTTATGCTTAGGCTGACAAAAAACAAGAGCTTTCCTTCTTTCGATGGCTCTTGTTTTGATTCTACTCTAAATAGATATAAATCACTTACTTATTGATTCATGATAATCATTTAAAAACTCTGCAGATTTTTAAAGGTCCTGTTTAGGATAGAAGCCGGCATTGAGCATTACAAGCGGCTAATCAGCTTTAAAAAGCATATCACTCTCCATTACTGAAATTACTTCGTCCTGATCAATGGCATAGAGAACTGCTTTTCTTAAATTAATATCTCTCACCTTTCTTTCGCGCTTCATATAGAAGTTTACAGAAGTAATTGCAACCGATGGAAACTCTACAACCGTTACATTAGAGTCCTCTCCACAGAGTTGAATATTCTGGCTTATAGGACTCCCTTCATCAAGTTCACCATTTCTTAATGCAGCAACCATTTTTTCAATGCTTCAGTAGATAATGCATCAATCACTGCATCTAATATCAAAAAGGTAGCTATCCCAATTTAGGATAACTACCTTTAATTTCAGCAGAAAAAGACAGGCGCCATTTTCCTTCTGCTATTTTGCTCAAAAAGCATCACTTATTAAAATACATTCATAGATTATTTTTGCTGCTTCTTCCCTTGCTATGAGATTTTTAGGCTTTAACGTATTATCTAAATATCCGTTTACCACACCTATACTTATCAAATATTCAACTTCATTTTTAGCATAAGCCGCTACGAGCATTTTCACAAACTCAGCGTTGCCCAGTCCATTAACATATACCTCGGACCATCTGCCCGGCAGTTGCACGCAATATCTTTCGCTATCTCCGCAATATGTAAAAACTGAAAATTATCGATGACAAGGTATGTCTCCTCAGTGCATCGAATAGATCTCATAGCATCCACTGCTTCGCCGATGGTGACAGCATTAGGCAGTCCGATTTTCAAAAGGCGTTCGCCGGCATGAATGTCAATCTTCCCAATCTCGCGGCAAAAGCGTTTAAAGCCTGCAGCAGGTGTTTCATCTATCGTAAAATATTTTCATCTACATATTCATGATTTTCCTTTTTGCTTATACGTCAATATTACCAATAATAGAGTATTATTACAATCATCCTTCCCATTTCACTCCTCTTTTCACCTGCTCTTTTGTTTCTAAAGAATAAATTAAGCAACTATGCAGTCTACTTGTCTTTCATTCTTACAGCTTCATTGCCTTATCTGGCAAATTTATTGGTTTCTAACATTTTTATCACAAAATTCTATCTTGTAAAAATTTTATTCCTCAATAAAATTCATCAATTCCTCATTAAACAGGTCCCGCTGGTCATAAAACGATCCGTGACCGCTATATTGAAACGGTATAAGCTTTGAATTTTTGATACCTCTCCTTTGTACTTCACCTAATTGAAATGGAACGACTTTGTCATGTATGCCATGTATAATCAATGTTGGTACGTTTATTGTTCCTAAATCATGAAATAGTTCTTCACGCAACCAGGTATTTGCAATGGCAGCAGTTGACCAGCCTGCCGCTTCCAACCCTAATTGCAGGAACCAAGAAGAGAAGGGCTCAGTTATATACTGAAAGAAAAATATATCGCCAAAATCCCTCAGCATTTTAGGGCGATCGCTATATGTTCCCTCAATGATTTTGAGTACAGCCTCCGTCTCTAAGCCATAAGGGAAATCAGGGCGTTTGATAAGACTGGGAGCCGCTGCTGCAAAAAGAGCAAGTTTAGATGCACCGTATCCATTATGTCTGGCCATATATCTAATAGCAATTGCCCCGCCTGTTGAGTGGCCTGCCAGCGTAAAATCTTGTAGATGAAGCGTCTCAACCACACATCTGACATCGTCAGCCAACCGGTTGTAATCATAGCCTCTCCAAGGCTTATCGGATTTGCCAAATCCTCTTTGATCAATTCCAATACATCTATATCCGCTTTTAGGAAGCTCATTAAACTGATATTCAAATAATTTATGGCTTCCGGGCCAACCATGCAGAAATACAATCGTCTTATGGCCTTCCGGATTAAGATCCTCTACATAAATTTTTACGTTTGACTCTACTCTAACATAATATCCCATCAAAATACCCCCAGCAATTTAATGGCTATATTGACATGTTATTCACTCAAACACGAGTTTATGAATGATTGAGTGAATTTTAAATGCTTTGCCTGCCGGCTTTCTGCGGGCAATGGCCATGACAACCCTTGTATACAGCCGTATGCCTCCATAAAGTGGCGGTAAAGTAAAAAGCTGTAGCACCAAAGACTCTACAACTTATTACTTCTATATGGTGGGTCGTACACTGCTAAGGTTTTTTAAAATTTCATGATAGCGTTTTGTTCCCAATTGGCTTGGTTTACCTTTTTTACAAAAAGAAAGCCCAGCCAGCTTTGGAACAACACGCTCAACCACGATCTGCCCATCCGACATTTTTGATTCCAGCATTTCCAAGGCCTCGTGAAAACGTTTGTCTTCCTTTGCCCGGTCGTAAAAGGATAAAACATAGACGTAAACAAAAAGATTGTAGTTGCGGAAAGGATATTCGACCTGCATAAACAATGTGCCGATTCCATAGTGGCACGGGCCGATGGGCTTCCTGATCGTCCAATGCTCCAGCAAAAAATCTACGGCCTTGTCAAGGGCCGGTTCTTTATTGAGATAGTCGCTAAAACGGAAGGCATTCAAGGCGGTAAGCGTTGAGAAGGGATTTGAATACTCCGTTTCCGGCCCCCGGCCAAAGCTGAATTTATTGCAGCGCCAGCCGCCGTCTATATACTGTATATCCAAAAAATGCCGGAAGGTTTTCTGCAGTCTGATATCGCCAGCATACCCCATGTGACAAAGCACATTGGCGGCGTGAGCGGTATGGCATGGGTAAATAGAGCCTTTCGGGTACAACTTGAAACGTCCATCCTCCTGCCAGGTGCTGAAGAGCAGTTCTGCGGCTTCTCTCAGCAAAGGGTCCGTGGGCTCCATCCCCAATTCCAACAGGAAAAGCGCGCTCTCCAGAGTTGAGAACGGTGCTCCTTTTAGCAGACGCTTATCTGGTGTTGTCCACAGGTCGGACCCATTATCGTATCTATGCGACAATATGGCTTCGACATCTGATGCATATTGCTTATCTATGGCCATCTCTTTCACCTTCATCTCATATTGTATATCCATGCTCCAATTCATTTCTATCACATAAGCCAATTACTATTATACAGGAAAATCTATCCTGCAGCAACGAAAACCGCCCTTGCATCAGCCTGGTAGTCTAGCTCTGCATTTTCAGCGTGATGGTTGGGAAATTAAAAATCAACGCGGTTCACACATTCATTTGATACACCCAATCAAAACAGCAAAAGTTCAAATCCCAAATCATAATAAAGGCTTAAAACTTGGTACACTAAATGCAATCCTAAAACAAGCAGGGCTTAAATAAAAGTCCTCTTGTGAAAGGATTATAATAAATTATATAAAAATAATAAACGGAGGTTTTAGATTTATATGGATGCTTATATCTTCCCAGCTATATTTGAACCATCACCCGATGGAGGATACTGCATAACATTTCCTGACTTATCTGGTTGTATAACCGAAGGCAATACCCTTAAAGAGGCTATATATATGGCCAAAGATGCTTTGGAACTTTATATATACAATTTAGAAGATGGCAATGAGGATATTCCAGTGTAGTTGATTTCTTCCTTTGCCCACGAACTGCTCCCCATTTTCGCCGTAAATTGCTCTCTTAATTTGCTGCGGCAACTCGGAAAGGATGCCATGGCTTCCGCCATGGCATGATCTACGGTAGTTCTCCAGCAATAACAGTTCGAACCATGTAATCATCAATAAGCTTCTTGGCACGCTGTGCCGCAAACATCAGTGCATGGGTTGCTACCTTGTTGATGGCTCTTGCTGAGCCGGCAGAATATCGATGTATTTCATCAATGGCCTTTTCGGTAAATATCTCCGATGTACCTTGCGCATATTTAAGATGTGCGGCTATGTATTCTTCTGTCTGGGATCTGTCGTATTGAGGGATTTCGCACTTGATATCAATGCGCTGACGAATAGCGGCATAACGCTGGAGTTTCAGCTTATCCCATAATTCATTCTGGCCAACAAGGATGAGCGCCATAGGATTTAGAGAGTCCATTTTGTAGTTCATCAGGAAGCGTATTTCCTCAAGAGTCTCCTTGTCCAGCAAATGAGCTTCATCAACGATTGTAACGACATTTTTCCCTTGAACGCCTCGTATGATTTCAAGTTGTTGGTGCAGCTGGCGTTTGGAATCGCCGCGGTAAAACTTTGCTTCTACCCCCAGTTGATCCAGCAAACCTTTGTAGAACCACCTGGGTGTCAATTTCGAATCAGACAGATAGAGTACTTGGTATTTATCGCTGGACAACATAGATGCAAACTTCCTTATGGCGGTGGATTTGCCGCAGCCAACATCCGCTGTGACCAATGCAAACAATCGTTTTTCTGCTGCAAACTCAAGTCGGCTTAGGGTTTCATCTAACATAGGCGACAGATACAGTCCATCCACTGAAATACTATTGATAAAGGGTGTCTGCTTCATCTCGAAAAATGCTTCATACATGGTCAGACACCTCACGGTTCTTTCTGAATACAACAGCAACATCTTGGCGGGTGCGGCCGGATATATTGGCTTTGTTTAATCCGTCAAGGAATCTCGAACTCTCAGGCTTAAGCGGAGTCATGCGTTGAGGAAGTCCTGACCTGGTACCGCAGTGTTCCCCAACCACTTGTTCCTTAGCCATGAAGGGGACAAAATCCGGATGGTGGATTTCGATTTCATTAGCCCAAGACGGATCATAGTGAGCTTCAACTTTTCTGCCGATGAGCTGCAATCCGATTTCATACCGTTTACCTTCAAAGCTGATGCAACCGGTTTTATCTACAGTACGTTCCTCGCTGTGGAGGAAGGCTTCTGTAAGAGTCCGCATATCAATAAACTTGAGAGAGCGTTTATCTGTCTTAAACGCAACCTCGGGAGTTATGCCGCCAAGCCCATGATGGGGTGTTTTGTGATAATGGTCATCAATCCAGAGCTTTAATAATCTGTTGAGTTCATCCAGTGTTTTTACATCCGTTAAAGCTACTTCTGAAAGAAAGGAATCGATTCTCCTGTTAAAGGCCTCAATTTTACCCTTTCCTTCAGGATGATAGGGCTTAGCAAACAAAAGCTTTATCCCTAACTGGGTGCAAGCTTTCCCAAGCCAGCTTGATCGGTATTGCTTGCCGTTATCTACATAGATGGCATCCGGCTTGCCATATTGCATAATGGCAGTTCGTAAAGTATCTTCAATGATTGCAATCTGCTGATGCTCATAGAATTTTGCAGCCACAATGAATCGGGTGGCATCATCGATAAATGCGGACAGATACACCTGCTTTTTTGCACCATTCTTTCCAATGGATAGATATGGCCCATATTTGATATCTCCTTGGAAAAGCATGCAACGCTGTGACTTTTGAAACCGTCTTGCTGATACACCTTTTTGTGTATAGATCTTCATCTGGTGGGAACCAAAGCCCCGTTTTTGAAGGTGCCGCTGAAGTGTGCTTCGGCTGACACTGCCTTGGGGCACAATGTTTTCAAGTTCCATAATCCGGATGATATCATTGACAGATCTGCTAGGGCATTCTCTCCTAAGCTCTATGGCAGTATCGACAATCTCTTGAAAATTCTCTGGAAGCAAGCTGTGCTCCTTGGAGGCAATCTGCTTGGGTTTAAGTCCATCAAAACCATCCTTTAAATATGCATCATAATATCTGGAGATGGTTCGGTAGGATATTTCGTGTTGTGCCGCCAGCTTCTTCTTGAGCTCAACAATACTTTTGGGATCAAGATTTTCGTCTAATAGCGGCATAATAATCATCATCCTGGCAGCCGCTTGACCTTGTGCATCTTGTGTTTTCATAAAGTATCCGCTCCTTTCATTTCTTTCTATGAAGAGCATAATACTTTATGGCCATGGACAAAATGCAAACTGGGTGTGTATCGGTAATTCCCTGTTGATCATTGCCTTGTTGACAAAGCGTAACCAGCCGGGTTCGTGTTTTCGTATAAAATCGAGTAAAGAATCCTGCTTGAAAAGAGGATAATTAACGCCATAATGCCGGGACCATAAGGCATGCAATGTTCCCTCAATATGATCCTTAAGGTTTTGAAACTCAGCACGCCATCGCTTCAGTGTACTTTCATCGGCATTAGGATTTTCTTTAGATCTGTCAATCTCAGCTTGAATAGCATCAGCTTCATAATGCTTGTACGGCTGCATGCAGTCCGGCAACTCGGTATGAAGCTTGCCGCAGGTTTTACAATGCAATCGTCGTAATCGATATGTCTTTACAACAATATCATCAGTAGTACATATTAGCTTGCGATACTTGGTATCTCTGACCTTTAGCTCACCGGAGCATATAGGACAGATCAATGGCTCTTTACTCTTTATGAAAAATATTTAATTTCTCATTGAAAAATGTTTCGTAATGTGTTACTATAACCATGTTTTATGGGGCACCGCATTACGGACAACTACCTTGCTGGGGAGAGTTCGCAATGTGGTGCTTTCTATTTCACCTCAATACCAGTTGATGGAATTATCCTCACTAGTATTCTAACGAACTATCTGCGGCAAAACAAGGGAGCAAAACTCGCCGCTCCCGGACATTGTCACTGAGCAACTAGCAGCCAATTTAGCTTAGCAGAAACATTCCAGTACCTTCTAGCCCTGAAAATGTTAAAGTTTCTGAAGGTTCTTTTGTAGTACCTATTGAAGCATATATGCCATTAATTAGAGAGGAAATGGCTAACAAAGCTATTAAAAAAACTTTAACTATTCCTTACTGGCTAAATAAATTAGCAGAATATAAAAAGGTTAATTTCTCTCAAACACTTCAAGCTGCATTGAAGGATCAGCTTGGCATAAAGGATTATAAATAACATTTTAGGTGTAGTTGCATAACTACACCTTTATTTCATAGGAAAATTAGAAATATATATAAAAATAAGCACTGCAGGAATGCAGTGTTTTCAGTCTATATGGTGCGCCCAGAGGGACTCGCTCCGGTCGCTCTGCTCCCTATCACGCCTGGGCGGGAAAATGCTTCCATAGGTCGCATTTTCGCTATCCCCCCGTTCGAGTCCCCCATTACTTACTCAATTATATAAAAAAAATCACTTTCTTAAGTGATTTAGGTTTAGATGGTGCGCCCAGAGGGACTCGAACCCCCGGCCAACTGATTCGATTTTTATAAAAATATATCTTTCTGCCATTTCCTATAAGTGTTGCAATTACTATGTTTACGCCCAGCATGTTGGTATACTAAATTGCATGTACCTAAAACTTGTGTGGGAATAGTGTGGGAATAAGATCATCCTCTTCTATATATTATTTGGAAGACTTCTTGATTTTTCCTCTTGTTCTCTAGTCCATTTGTCCAAGGCTTGTTTTGTAAACAATTTTTGCATTATAAACACTTACTCGAAAAAGTTAAAAAAGAATAATAATTTATTAGAGCCACTTAAATAATCTAAAGCTAAAAATAATAAGACTGCAAATGTAATCCATAAAGCTGAAATTTTTAGCCTATTTTTAGAAAAATTTTCTTTAGAATTTTTATATACTTCACTATTATTAATAATATTATCTATTTCCATTTCATCAATCATATATCCATAACCAACCTTGATATCTTTAATATAATCTTCAATATTTTTATTCTTATTGTTTAATTCAACAATGGAGACATAAAAATAAACTAATGAACCAAATATAATTATAGAAGTTAAGAGTGTTATTTCCTCTGTAAAAATATCTTTGAATCTACCGTTCATAAAACTATTTGATACTATCAATGTAGCTAAATATGTAAAATATGCAATGAAATTTGTTTTTAGATCGCTTGTGAATCTATATATAGCATCTGATAATTCATTACATTTATTAATTATTGACAAATATATTTCTTTCTTTTTATCTAAATAATCATCTGTATTTTGTTTCAGATAAAATGAGTAGTTAGTTTTTATAGAATCAAAAGTTTCTTTACCAATTTCTAGAATACTATGATACCTACAATGTAAACTAATCATATTTCTTGCAATAACAGCTTTATCTATTTTATTTCCATCTAAATAAATCCACTTATAAATTTTATATATGTATTCATTTATTTCTGTAAATTTGAACTCATTGAAAACTAATTTAAAAGTAGAACTTCTATACCCATTTATCTGGAATTCTATATTATCATCATTAAGCTTTGATAAGTCTGCTATATGAATCAAAGAAAGTAGTGTTTTTACTTTGTTAAACAAAATCAACAAATCTTCATTTTCATAAGAGTAAAATATAATGTTAAAATCATCCGGAATAACATTAATACTACTACCTTGCAAATTAATTATCTCATATTTTGATTTCAAAATGTATTCTCTATCGACTTTTTCTTGATTAGCCTTTATGCTTTCCTTAGTAAATTTAAATGTATTGGTGAATAATTCAATATCTTTATCGTATGAAATGAATGTTAGAGTATTTCTAGCATTATATAATTCAGAAAATAGGCCTATGATTCTATTGATATCTAAGCTTGTCATCCAATTAATAAATGTATCTGTTGAATAGATGGAAACACAGTTATCAATTATTTCTTTATTTATCTTTATATTTATATCTATCTTATCGCCATCATCTTGTAAACTTTGTATTTCAGTAATTTTGCTTTTAAACAATGGATAATTAGATAAAATTCCATCTTTATATAATATATAAGAATAGTCGTCTGTACTCAAACTCACATTTAACCTCAGGCAATCTCTTGAAGGATATTGAGATATTATATTTGTAATCTCATCCCAAGCTATATCTACTGAATCTACATTAAATTCAATATTTACTTCACTAATATTCTCGAGTATTCTTATATCGTCATAATTAAATTTACTTAGTAATAATTCAAATAAAGACATTTATTCACCCCCTTAAATGTATTTATATGGTATTTACACTACATTATATTACATTCAATCTGTTTAGAAAGAAATGTCTCGTATGCATCAATATTATTTGTTTTAATTTTAATATATTTATTTCCAAGTATATCAGATTCTGAACTAATATTATCAATAATATTAGTTGAATCCTTGATAACTAATTCTATATCCTCACTTAGCTCATAGGTTTGTTTTATTATCCTCACGTTAAGAGCCGAAGGGTCTGGTTTAAATTGAATATCAAATTTATCTTTATTAGGCAACTCTATTAAATCCTTAATCAGCTTATCTTTAGATTCATCACATAGTTCTTCACATTTATATGCTTCGAATATATCTTCAACCAAATTATGATAATCGATTAGATCCTTGCTCCTTATATAGTTAATTAAACTGTTTCTCAAAACAAAATAATCTTGCTTGCTTTCTTTGTAAATATCTTTTTTTAATATTCTCTCAACGTATGAAAACAACTGTTTTGTATTTTGCTGATCTTTTCTTAACGGCACAACTTCTAAAAAATCTTTATGCCAGTATGTAGCATTGTTATCCAGATATACTTTAATATCTCCAATTTTGAAATGACTATCTTCCTTATTAATTTGAACTAAGCATGACTTCCATAAACTTTCATTATCAATTTTAAATCCACTTTGTATACTAAACTCTGTTTCTTCCATGTATTTATTATGCTCAGTTTTAGTAATTAAGTAATTGTATTCTTCTTTTATATTATCGTAAAAAATAGTTTGTAATAGGCTCCCTCTTTTTACATTTACGCCAAGCCTTTCTACCTTTTTTTGAGCTTCAATTTCTTTCTCTAATAGCCTATTTGCTATGCTTATCACCCTATTAGGTATATTTTGCGTATTACCCTCTTCCAAATTACTGACTATAGATTTTATATTACTAATTACTTGTTTTGTTTCATCTTCAGTCTTAAAGAATTGGAGCCTATTACTGTCCTCTATCCTCTTCACTAAGTTAATAATGTATCCATTTAAGTCATCAGTTACATTTTTATGAATAATCCTATTTTCCTCATAATCTATAATATGCACATCTTTGTATAATACCATTTCAGCCATTATATAACTTCCCCCTTTTCTTTTTAAAATTCGTCAAAAGGGGCAAAAGTCCTACAATAACCGTTCAGCATTATTCGACAATTAATTTGCTATAGTTTCTTTAGAAAATAAGTCCCATTAGTTAATATTTTACTACATTAACACATTGGTTAATATAGAATAATTTATATGCTTACATTACTCATGTCGTACTACTGTAATCAATGTAATTTCATATATTTATTTTATTTAACCTATGCAACATGGTCCAAACTTCTTCTCGGGTAACAGTATCCTTGGGCCTGGTGCCATCTGATATGCCTTTTTCTCTTACCCAGGCTGCAGCTTCCTTTGCCCAGGGGCTTACTTTCTCTTCTTTTACTACCGGCTCAGGCTTAGGTGCTTCTATATATTGAATGCCTGGATATCTCAGCCAGTGAGTCCAAGCATTTGCCCCCACACCCTTCAAAGGCGTCTGTACAACGCCATATCTCGTACCCTTTGCTTCAATGACTTGCCCACCACCGATGTATATGCCTATATGTCCCTTTTTCCAAAGGCAAAGACCAGGTATCTCCGGCATAGTGTTCAAGGATCCCTTTTCTTTCGCCAAGTAGTACATATCATTTGCGTTTTTATCAGTAGTAAGGCTGTACTGTATTTTCCCTGATGATTCGTTATACCAAAGATATGATTTTATGAGCCCTACGCAATCTGTTACCCTTTTGCCAAGCCAATTAGCAGCAATAAAATTCTTAAACGGGCCTACATGATCAGGATATTGAGCAAGTTTTTCCTTGAATAGTGCCTCTGTAAGCACATAGCCAAATGTGCCCCACACATAGCCCCATTTTTGTTCTAGTGCTTTTTTTGCATACTCAACAAGGCCAATATTCGTCTTTGCCACCGCTATCACCGCCTACTCAATTTTGACTGGAGAACCATCTCTATAATTGGTCTGCAGTTCTATCAAAGGTTCAAGCTCCGGATGCTTATTTTTTGTCAAATACGTCTGCCCCATCGAATATAATCCGCCTGCCACAGCTCCCAGCGTGAGCCCATCTTTTAAGGCGGTCAGAAGCAGCATTCCACCGAAAATAAAAGCATTAAGTACATTTAGTCCACCGGCTACTAAAAACACCAAAATCGGCACCGTCAATTTTCCCCGGGGCGTGCTTAACCAAGTAAACGTTTTAATTATTTCTACCAAGGCGATTGTAAGACCTATAATAATGTAACTTTCTAACATTTTTCATACCTCCACATTTTTATATTTATTATTTGAGCAATCCCTTTTGAGCTGCATAAAAAAAGAATCCTATTATACCGCCTAATATAGGCACTACAAGGATTCCGATTAACCACCGTATCGTATTTACCAAGTCTGCAATCTGCTTACACAGATTTCCTATTGCCGTTTTATTTGTCGCATCCGATACAATCAATTGATCTAATTGTTGTGCATGCGCGTTTAGTCTAGTGTCTTGAGTATCAAGCCTTTTGTCTATACTCTTATGTCTTTCTTTACAAATCATCTCATCCATATTGCACCTCCATATTTAAATTTGAGAAATATAAAAGAGCCTACTTTCGTAAGCTCATTCATGCAAATTAGTCTTGGCTGCTTTTATGATGGATAATATTTTTTTAATTCTTCAACCTTTTGCCCATATAATTTATCGAAATATTTTCTTTCAATATCTGCTATATATTTTAATACCACGCCATATTTATTTTTAATAGTGTCAATGATTCCTAAAACACTAAAAATTGCAAGAATTACACTTACAACAATTAGCTTATAATTAGTAATAGCATAGCTATATATTAATACCAATACAGCTATAAATCCAATTATTCCAAACATGGGTTTTATCGCGCAAGTTAAATTTTTCCCTAAGTTTGAACTCTTAAGTCTTGCATCATTTTCCGCTTTCTCATAGGCTTGAGTTTTCCTTTTTTTGTATTCAAGATTTTCCTTGGCTAGTGCATCAATTTTAGCTTGATTTTCTTTATTTATTTCGCTAATAAATCGTTCTTTTACTTTCATAACTAAACCAGGGGTAATTTTATCAGGGTTGTTTTCTGTAAGCTCAACAATATCTTCCTTAATCGAGTGTTGTGTTCTCATTAGAAGTGCTTCTTCATTAGTTACTTTCCCTTCTCTCTCCAATTGAATAACTTTTTCAATGAAAGAAGCCATTACTTCTGGAGAAGGGCAACATGCAGCATAAGCATTTTCAAGTAGCTTAAGACACGGTAAATTTGTTTGTTTATCAAAACTTTTTAACCATAGTATTGAAGTCAAATCAACATCTGTTATCGCAAAGCAAATTTCCCCTTTAAAAAATCGTTCATTGTAGAGCTCATATAACGTCCGAAGTATTACAATATTAGTTGTCGCAAATATCGCTTTGCAATCCTCGATGCTATAAGAGCAAGCTTTGCCTCTAAGTCTACTTATAGCTGAAATTGATTCTATATCATTCTCAATGCTAGTATCCTTAGGAAACTTACCAATGTTACGGAAATTTAGATCCAACTTATCTTTCAGTTCTTGTAAATCTAAAAAACCTTTATCTTTTACATTATGTCCTTCAACGGTTCCATATTCTGGAGTATCAACTACTTGGATCTTATTTTTTTCAAGATTAATTACTAATGAATCACGTAATCTAATCACATCGGTTTCATCATAGCCATTTGCATTCAGATAATCAAGGCTTAAGCTATTCCTTGAATCTTTATCTTTAGCATATTTTGTTAAAATTCCTGCAACCTCATCTTTGTTATGCGTAAAAGTTTTAACTTCACCACCATTTTCATAAATAAGTCGAATGAGCTCCCTAGTAGCAAGCTTATCTTCCTCTCTATTATATCCTAGCGCATAGATCAATAAACGTGTATCAAAATACACAACCGTTTCTTTAAGTTTTGATTTAATTGCCTTTTTCTGTTCAGTGCTAAAAAAGTATATGGACTTATATACCAAGAATCCTTTAATTATCTCCAATAAATTATGAAAAACTATCGTATCATTCTTATACTCTTCCAAGATGAATCTTGCAACAAGATAATTATTTTGATCTGTATTTGTTGTAATGCATTTTAAATCTGTAACATCTTTAATAACAGAAAAACCATAATAATTCAAAAACAAAATAAATCTATTCTGTGCTTCTTCTCTAGAGATTGACTTAAATTGGGTATTGCATCTAAAGTATTCAATCATCTTGTTCAGCACATTTTCAATAAGCTCTTTCATTTTGAGGCGATTATCATCAAAATTAGTAGAGTTAAATACTTTTTTAACATAAAATTCTCCATCGGATCTGTACAGTACTCCAATTTTGCTCTTTGTAAGGCGAGAAAGTATGGATGACAGTACATTTGCAGGCATATCTTCAAAGCCATACTCTTTATTTAAATCCTCTAGTATTTTTAACTTATTAACTTTTTCATCTTGTTTTTTAGGTAGCAGTTTAAGTACAAAAGGCGCTATTATATCCAAGTATTCTTTATTTTCCTTTTTTAACAATGCTGATAACATAGCAATTGTAACAAGAGCATCAGAGTTTTTCATATTAATCAACACCCCGTTTTTCATTGTAGCATAACCACCTCCTTTTTTCTACATTTTTATCTATATTAACCTATACATGTTAAATTTAGTGTATTATATTATAGCCTCATACTAATTATTACCATAATATCAAAACGCATACAGATTATTATGGAGGGTACCTCGACCCTCCATCCATGAATCGCAATATTACTCTAAGACGAAGCTAACCTTGATTCAACCTCTGCCTTTATTCCGGCATCCTTAATATCTTCCTTAGTAAAAGGTAGATTTGTTTTATAGTTGATTACACCTTTTTCAATATAGTCAATCAATATATCTACTATTGTCATATCTATGCCTCCTAAATTATATTTTGAGCGGCCATTTGCATTTGTAGTAACAAATCTATTTTTTCGCTTTGAATCTCCAAAATTTCTTCTTGTGTAAGCGGCCTATCAAACTCTTCGTGCCATTGTTCTGCTGTCTGTGGATTGACATAGTGGATGTATGACTTTCCACGCTTCGGGGAGGGATAAGGCAATATAGATTCTACTAATATACCATTTTCTACAGATTTGTGAGCATTTTCAGGCGCTTCTAGGTTATAATATATTTCAACTGCTAATTTTTCCTCATTTATTGAAGTTCCTTTTATTAAATACATATTTTATACCTCCTTAAAATTACCATTCTGAAGTGAATACACCGATTCTTCCGCAACTAACGTCAAGTGAAGCTGGATTAAAACCAGAACCACCAAATGCAGTCGATACATATTCCCAAATAAAAGTCCCATCGGAAGAATATTTTCGTACTTTACCATATAGAGCAATATATATATATCCGTTTGAATCAACCGTAATATAAGTAACATTATTTAAACTTGATAAATCAATATTCATAACTTCTGCACCGCTTGCGTTGATTTTTTTAAATATTTTTTCTCCTGTGTACACATATACGAAGTCTTTATCAACTTCTAAGGCACCAATACTTCCGTTTTCCAAAAAACTTTTTGACCATAATTGAGCACCCGCCGAACTTAATTTCTTTACCATATTATTATAATATTCCCCATGTCTCACATATACATTTCCTTTTCCATCAGTACGTACACTATTACCACCAAGTGAATTTGTTACAGCACTTGACCAAATCAACGTACCATTGAGATTATTCTTTTTAACACTCTTATCGATGCCCAGATAAATATATCTATCTTTATCTGCATCTATCGACCTACAAAGATTACCATAAGCATCGCTGAATGATGGATAAGTTATATCCCCTGAGGGGCTGACTCTTGTAAATGTCGGCAAATTTGAACCTAGAAAATATTCATCTGCATCAAGCACACCAATATATACTAAATCATTGGAGGTTACACTAAATATCGTGTTACCGTCATCATCATATCTTATTATAGGAGATTGCTGTTTCCATTGCGAAACATATACGCCGCCTTTTGGATTTGCTGCTATTGCGCTTCCCCCGCCCAAATCTTTTTTACGCCACATATTTATTCCATCTGCATTTATTTTTTCTGCTCTGCCGTCATGACAAAATATATATATATCATCTAATGCCTTATTGCTTGCCATTATGCCAAAATTGATTAACAAGCTCATATGCAAACGCCCCCCTACACTGCTAAATTGCCAACTAAGATCCACGTATCCGTAGATATCTTCTTTATTGCTGCAGAATTATACTGCGCTTTTATTTTGCGTTTACCGCCATCACTATTTAATGTTACACCGCTTGCCGGAGATATTGATACATCACTTGTAGTTTGTCTTATTATAGCTATTTCCGTTCCTATTGGAAAAGCTACAGAAGAATTAAGCGGTATACTAATAGTTATAGCAGACGAATTATTACAACTTAAAACGGCGCCCGCATCAGATAATGCTAGGGTTCTACTACTTGGCACACCTATTAATGATGGATTTGCTGCCGCGGCACCTACATCAGACGCAGTTAAGCTAATATCTGCTGATAAGGCTTTATTATTAACCTTTCGGGTATTTGGTATTGCATTATCTGCTTTTGCGCCTTGCGCTGCTGTTGCATATGCACTGCTTTCTGTATAAGCTGCTGATTTTAAACCAAGCAGAGTCTTTACTTCTGTCAACGTCTTTTTAACCCATGCTCCAGCTCCAGAAGCAACTAAAAAATCATTCGCTGCCGTAGCAAGAGATTTCGGTATGGCGGCAGCAGCCAAATCGTATGCTGCCTTAACATTTTTGGGTGTTGCTGCAGTAGTTACTGAGGTAGATGTTACGCTATCAGTTAGTTGTACATGCCCTTTTTTAGCTGTAGATGCGTCATCTTCTGTCTTATGCACATCAATTGAATTATGAGCTGCTTCAATCCCGTCCTCCATATTATTCATGTTTACCGCAATTATAGGGGTGCCAGCTTCAACTATTTGCCCTTCTGCTGGGATGAGCGTTATGGTTCCATCCGGGTTATTTTGCATCGTAAAGGTCCTGGGCTTTTCTACTTCTCTATTCTTCCATATAGTTTTTTGATAGGCCATCTATATCACTTCCTCTCCACAGATATAAGAGCCACAATGCCTAAAGTTATCAGCATTTCCCTGATAATAAAAATGCAACAAGGCTAAATTCTTTTCTAACCTTATTGCATCTCCATAACTAAAAGGATCATTGGCTTTCCAACTAAGTTTATTCTCTATCCACCCTGCAGGCTTATATCTTTGTGCTAACAGATTTATATTACCTTCTATCCGGTTTAAGCTATCAGCAAATTCAATGTATTTCATATCTCGATTTTTAATTATTGAGATAACCGGTGCTGAACCAAATATGCTTATCATTGCTGCAATTACTTCTGTATTATTTTCGACTCTATTAAGATCCTGAAAGTTATAATCATCGTCTTTTTTCCAATCTATCTTAAGAGGTATCCACGCCATATTATACCCCTCCTTTGGTCTCGGTCCTGCCAGATAAATAACCGGTATATTCAAATTCCTGCTTGGTGATTCGAGATTGTTTCTTAGCCTGGAAGCTATCTTCAACTAATACAATATCCCCACATTCAAGACAAGGATTCTGCCTCCAGTTGATATTATATAGAGCTCTTAGGTTGTATTCTGATATAATCCATTCTGCAATCTCTTGTGCATGCTCAACTGTATTAATCAAAGGGTTATCGCATTTTAGCGCTGAGCCTTCTTTTATCCCTGGATTATAAAAAACAGTCTCTGTTTTTACCGCTCCATTTATCACCATAGTCAAAGAGTATAGCAGCTTATCAAGCTTTATCTGTGGCTCCTTGTAGACATTATCAAAGGTTATATTTTTCATGTCATAACCTTCATCCACCATAGGATATATCATCCCTGTAAACATATCAGGACCGGCAAAATAAATATATTGTGTATCTCTTTCATCCAATACTTTGAATTGTTTTATTTGCAATACGCCTTGCCTATCTTGGTATACGGCAGCTTTTCCGGCTATACCTATATGCTGCAGGGCTTTTCTAGCCGTTAGCTTTTTAGGGAATCCAGTCGTATTAATGCTTCTTAATTCTTCATCAATATAATAGTTCTCAACCCCTGCTTTAACCAATATATCTTCTGCTAAGTCATAAAGATTAGTGTTGGTTATGCTTGTATATTCTTTCTGGTCCAAGAGCTCAAATATGTCTCTGGCGACCAAAGTCGTTGTAAGGGCCCCCTCATCACTTTGCCAATCAGTTAGATAGAATTTACCCATGCCGATATATTCAAATTCATTTTCTGCAATCGCTACACCTATGGCAGCCTTTACCTCCTGGCGTTCTTTCAGGAAGCGATAAAAACCCTCCGGATTAAGGATATTGAATTCTTTGCTGCTGTTATCTATGATAAATTTTAGTTCACTACTGGGGATTTTATCGCTTATAATATTCATTTCTTCTATAATGTTAAGCTTAATTAGCTTATCACCCTTGTATTCTTTGATTACACCAAAATCCACTTCTGTTATCCTTACCCGGCGATATGGCTTAGCCCATTTTTTTATGATAATCTTTATCCTTCCGTAATTGTCTAGTCCTTTTACAAGTACATAAAGGGGAGCACTATTGTTTGCAACTATTTCCTTGTGTATTAAGGCACCATTCAATCTGTATACTTCAATATCAAAATCACTGGCATATTCATTGGCCATAGTGTCAAAGGAGATAGTCAAACCCATTGAATTATGCTCTTCTGTAAAGTTAAACTCCAGTACCTGGTAGAGATTAAATACTCCATTTTCATCACATATATCACCGCTCCACCAGCCTAGCTCACTATTGCCTTCACTGCTCTTAGGTGGAATATGAAAGCTACCATCAAGTTTGAAATAATCTCGCTCAAAGGTAGCATACTTATGTGTCATGGATCGTATTTTATTTGTTAATTGCTGCTTCCGGCTCAGGGTAGCTTCACTGGTTACAGTACTGGTATTATCCTCATATGCCGGGTTATCAAATATTTCAAAGGATACTTTAGCGCTTGTTCTTCTAGTAGGCGCATATACTGCCTGCTTATACTGTTGACTTACTTTTATCATTGTCGCACCTACCTTTCTATGAAGTTCATTTTTACATCAAGCCAATGCTCAATCCTGCCATTTTTATATTCCATTGCATTTGCTGTGGGAGTGCCTGCATAAAAGGTTCCTGTTACTGGCCTTCCGGTATCCATATCAATGAACTCTAATGAAAAAAAGTTTTTCCTTTTAACGTTCATTAGTATAGTTAACTCTTCTTGGGTTAGTTTCTTCCAGGTAACATTCAACTTGTATTTATATGCTATAACTTCTTTAATCATCATACCATTAGCATTTCTTTCAGCTTTGCTTAATTCCTCAAAATCAGGAGTATATGAAGTAGGTGTAGGCAAATCTACACCATCTACTGTTAACATGACCTACACCTCCTATATTGGTTGTATTACCGGATCGCCTATTCTGCCTTTTTCCTTATTCATGATAGGCCCTAATATCCTTCCTATTGTTACTCCATCTATTTGCAGTATGATATCTCCGCTTTCTCCTGATGTCTGACCACTATTGCTTAATTGCATAGCTCCCATTAAAGCACTAATTAATACACTTGCTAACTTATCCATCCATTCTGTATTATTCTCTAATGGAACTACTGCTTCCTTCCCTCTTTCACCAACCATTGCAAGTGTAGGCTGATCTACAATACCGCCTTTAGCCAGGTACGGTATATTCGGAATATTAAAGCCTAATGACTTTCCTCCTATCCCGGGAACCCAATCAGGAATATCTACATTCAGCTTGTTTAGACCATTGATCATAGAGTTTAATGCCCTAATCACACCATTAACCATAGCCTTAAAGAATCCTTCTATACTATCAGTTATCCCTTTAATAAAGTCTTTCATTTTGTTGAATATAGTAACTGAATTATTATATATAGTATCAAAGGATTCCTTTAAACCTGATGTTATGTCATTCCAGATAGTAGAAGTTATAGACTTTATCGTATTGAAAATATTTGAGATTATATCTTTTATGTTATTAAATATGGTAGTGGCATTAGTTTTAATTGGATTCCATATTTGCTCTATCAAAAATGTTTTAATAGCATTCCATGCTTCTTCTGTCTTGGCTTTGATATGATTCCATGTAATAACAAAGAATTCTTTAATATTGTTCCAAACTACCTCTATAGTCGTTTTAATAGCTGTCCATGTCTCTTCAAAGAAAACTTTAATAGCCGTCCATATTACTATTGCGCTTTCACTTAATCCGTTCCACAAACCTAATAAAAACTCTACAATAGCATTCCAAGCTTCGGTTAAAGTTGTAGTTATTCCTTCCCATAACAATACAAAGAATTCAGCTATGGCGTTCCATATCTCCTCTGCCTTTATTTTTATATTACTCCACGTTTCTTCAAAGAAGATTCTTAAATTATCTAATGCTATAGTGAAAAAATCCTTTATTATTCTCCATGTGCTGCTAATCCCTTGCAAAAGCCCTTCTATTAACCAAATACCTATCTCTGCAAATACTTTTGACGGGCTAGCTATACCAAATAACTTTTTAACCCAATTTATTATTGGACTTACAAGGTTATTCCATAGCCACTGGCCTATGCCAGATAAAGCTGATATGATACCATTAAACAAGCCCTTGACTAAATAAACTCCCACATTTACAAGTGCATCTAAAAAGCCATTAGAATTTGCAATCACCTCCTGTATACCGCTAATATAATCTGCTATTGCCTCAAACGCATAAGCTATTCCATCTAAAATATCTACTATAGCGCCTCCAGTCCATTCAGCTAAAGGTTTTAAAAATTTATCCCATAACCATTTACCTAGAGGCTTTAATACATCAATTACCTCATTTAATATTTTAATTGCTCCTGCTAGTATCCTTAGAAATCTCGGTACTATTTCGTTGTATACCCAAGTGCCAAGGGGCACTAATGCATTTTCCCAGAACCAAAGCAAGCCTTCACCTACATTTATAGCAAAAGGCGTTAATGCGGCCCAAAGGTTATTCAATCCATCTTTTATGGGCTGCCAATTTATTTTAGCAATTCCTTTTGTCATAGCATCTATAAGTCTTGGCAATCCTTCTCCAAAGGTCCATTGGCCAACTGGTTTTAGGAAATCATTATAAAAGTCTCTTAATCCCTGTGCCACAAAACTCTTCAGCGGTTCTAGTGCCAAACCTAGAGTTTTCAAAGAATCTATTGTAGGCTGCAACATACCTTTAAACTTTTCAAATCCGGTTAGGTTAACCGTGGAAGTATCGGGCATGGTCATTTCAAAGCCTTCATTACCATCTTCATCTTTGCTAAGGTCTAGTTGATTAATTTCATCGAACCCAGCCAAAGCTCCTTTTGCTTCCTTGCCGGCTTTTTTAGCAGCACCGCCATATCCGGCCATAGCTTTCTTTGCAGTTTCTATGCCTTTAGCAGAATCATAAGATTGTTTATATGTTTTTCCAAATAAAGCCGATATTGCAATGGCTATATATGTTGTTACTGTTGCAATTCCTTTCATCAAGGCATTCAAAGCCGGTAAAATGAAGTCATATATAGGCTGAAAAGCCACCCTAAGATTAGTCCCAATGACATTTAATGATGATGCAAACTGTTTATTTGTTTTAAGACCGGCATTCATATAATTCATCATTCCTCGGATGCTCTTAAGGATTAGGCTGTAGACAAACAACCTTCTCAGCACAGTCCTAAAGGATCTGCTTATCATTGCTGCAAATCCGCCGACTTTAGATGATGATTTATTAGCTTGATTTCCAAATAGCTTAAAACTTCTCCCGGCTTTCTTGGAGCCCTCTTCCGCATTTTTAAACCCTCTATTTGATTTGTTTGCCGCATCTCCTAAGTTTGCCATGGACTGCTCTAGTTGCTCTATTTTAAATCTAGTTCTATCAGACACAGCGCCATAACGGTTAACCTTATCCTCGGTAAGAGTTATCTGGTCCAAAAGCTTTCTACCTTTATCGCTGTCACCCATACCCATTCGACTCAGTCTATCGTATTGAGCTTGTAATTCTAATAGCTTTTGTCTATGCATTTCAGCTCTATTAGTAGCGCTCTCCATTTGATTGACTAACTGCTGCATTTTAATGCTTATATCATCTGTACTTTGTGCTATCTTCTTATTGGATTCAGAGCCTACTTGACTAAAAGATTTAAAACTATTAAGCATACCACCAATAGTGCTTTTAATAAAGCCTGTCATCTGGCCCCCGATATTTCCGAATGAGCCTTTAATGCCACTATTAAAAGCTTTGCTAAGCCCTTCCATCTCTCTGGCAATGCTGGACTTGGTTATCTCAATATCGAGCTGTATTTTGCCTATACTTGTTGCTTCATCTGTCATCTAATCTCACCTCCTATTTCTGAGCATAGAAAAAGCACCTACTAAAAAGTAAGTGCTTAAGCTTATATAATTTTTATTATTTTACTAAAAGACAATTTGGATGCCTTACAGCCTAATATTCCATATAATCATATTTTTTTAACTTATTATCATATTCTATAGATATTGTCTTTCCATCTTCCTTCGATGCTCGAATCTCTATTTTTAATATTTCAATATCGTCATATTTCCCAGAAGGTGGTGCAAACGTCTCAAATATTGGGGAGGTTTCTCCCGGCATAACGGTATCATAATTTGTTAAGTATGTTTTTTCGTTTTTGTCTTTTAACAGAACTGTTATTGATATTCCTGTTGTTGGATACTTTGATTTATTGGTATATGTCGCTTGCATATATCTAGTCCCTATGGAATTTGGTTCTAGTATTGTTATCTTATATGGAAGTTCTTCGACTTTTATAGGAATGCCTTCATTTTTTTCAGCAACCTTATCATTTATGTTTATAGTGTTAGTTTTTGAATCCCATACTACATCCTTCCCTAATGCTTCCGCTATTGCTTTAATTGGTACGTATGTGGCTTCCTTATAAAGAATATTATCCGCCTCTACTTTTTTACCATTTACGGTTAGATTAACAGAATTTAATACTACCTCTATTGTTTGCTTAACACCTCCGGCAAGAACTGTACTGATTAACAGAATTGTTACTATTAAGCCAATTGCAAAGCCTTTTAACTCTTTTTTCACAATTACTCCTCCCTTGATAGTAATATTGATTAATTTCATATTACCAAACATGTCCAAGGCATTCAATCCTTTATTTCCCAAAAGCCTTCTTCATAGCCTCCTGAAACATCTTTACTTGTTTAGCAGCCTCATCCTTATTCATTACTGCAGCCTGATATGTCCTGCTTCTCCACTCATTCCTAATTTTGTGCTGTTCTTTGGTGAAATTCTTTAGAATATCCTTATCACTCTCGGACCTGATTGACACCACTTGCCCCAATGGTGTTTCTGGCATTATGCCAGCTAAAAGGGTGCAGAATTCGCTCCAGGACATATCAGTCTCATTCCTTAGTCTAATGCCATACTGAGAGGTAAAGGAGGCTTCTATAAGCCCCCAATCCTCGTACATGTCATACCAATCTTCTTTATAGACCTGCCTCTCTGCGAAATCGGGCCTCGGCGACCTCATACTCCTCTCCGGTTACAGCGGCCATAATAGCTATCATAATAGACTGATAAGCAACTATAGGCAGGTTCATGTCGTTTATTTCCTTTGCCGCCTTTTCACCCAATACAACGCCTATCATTTCATCTATTGCATTCAAATCGTTCATATCAGAGCCTTGCATCTTTTGATTTAATAGCAATATAGTATTCTTCCTGTCATCAATCTCATATATTTTATCCTCTGCTAATTTTAACTTAGGTCTCTCATTTGTAAGCTTAGCAGATATATCAATTACTTTACTCATATATTATGCCCCTCCTCCTGCTGCTACATAATTTGGTTTACCGTCAGACTGCAGTTCCAATTCTAGCCCGGACACATTAGTTGAATCTCCACCAAATGGAGTAGTTACATTGACTATACAGTCAAATTCAAGCTTATCACCGTCCGGGAATACTATTGCAGCTTTGGACGAACATTCTAAGCCACTCTTCCATGCTAGAGCTGCTACATAATCATTGCCTGGATCGCCTACATGTCTTTTACCGTTTAAGGCTATAGTAAATCCCTTTCCAGTCATAAGTCTTCTAACCCAACCTTCTGTATCCATTGGGGTCCATTCCTCCACATTGCCATCAATGGATGGGGAGAAGGTTTCCATGTCTTTTATAACCGCCATCTCTTGTTCAGTACTTGCTCTTCCTTTAGTTCCGATTTTAAAATCCAAATCAAATACTGGATATACTCCTAAGTTCGGCATATTATTACCTACCTTTCATGTATTATTTCTAAATCGATCACATACTCATAAATTCCAGAGCTGTCTACTCCTAAATAAATAGGCTCCGGATCTCTCATCTTAAACTGGATAACTCTTTTGTTTGCTATTTTTACATTGGTTAATCCGTTTATAGAGTTATATACTTCCTGAGCTTTTAACTCACTTTCATTTACATTCTTATTCCAATGTACTAATATCCTTATGCCCTTACCCTTGTAAGAGCTATTCTGTAGCCCACCTATAGCCATAGTATTGGTAAAAGCCTTGCCATTGTAAATTACTATAGCCTTTTCATTTGTGGACCTTAGACCTCCGGCAAACCAGTTAGGGCAGCTTACTCTTGTTTTTAGCCAATCCTTGAAATCGCTTATAGTCACTTAATCACCCCGCCTGAATACATTTTTAGGAGCTTCCCAAAGGTCTTAGATAACCAATTTTTCTTTTCTCCATAAATAAAATCATCCATCCATCTGCCTTGAGCATTAGGGTTTTTATCCTGCCTAAAATTGTACTCAGGATGATAATATAATCTCCTCGCGTATGGCGTATTGTAACTAATATAGCCTACTCCATTCTCAACTCCTGTGGATGAATTATCAGATTCTAAATTACCTGTTTCTCTCGGTACTACTTCCATTCTTCCTAATTCTGCTTTCATTTCATCCATTGTGAGAGGTAAGGCTTTCACCATAGCATCTTGTATCTTTTTGATATTGGCCTGGTTAAGCTCTATATTTACTTTTACCTTCATCACATCAGATCCAATTCTGTAGAAAATATTGAACCATCGGGATTTCTTGGTTTTCTGGCCCGATAAATAGTTCTTTTGATACCGTCTAACTCAATATATCCCTTTATCTGTTTTCCAGGGTAAATATCGCCTTTGAATAGAGCTTTACCTGTCAATTCCACTACTTGTTTTTGTTCATTTAGGGTAGTCCTGGACTTCTCTGAAAAGTTACATTTACCATCAAATATTAACTTTTCTTCTACTCCATCCTCTGTGTTCTCTTCAACATAAACCTTAATATCTGTTACTAAGCACCAATCTGGAAATGGAAGCTTCATATCATAACCTCCTTGAAGAAAGCCCGGTCTGGGCCAGATAATCTAATGTCTTCTTATCGGCTACTATTCCACCGGCTCCTTGATTGTCTTTGTTGAAGGATAAAGATATATCACCGGCACTAAAACCGCTTAAAGGCATATTAAGATATTCGCCATAGGAATTTATAAAATCTGTTTGATAGCACACTGCTTTTTTAATCAGTCCCTGTTGATATTCTGTGAGATTTTCAAAGCCTTTTTTTCTTATCCGGCCATAGGTTAACCGGTCCACTTGGTCTGAGGCTTCTTCTAGAAGTTTAGTAGCCGTATCTTCATCCAGGCTGCCTTTAAATACATTGGAATAGTATTCATAGTCTACATAGGCCATAGTCCTCACTTCCTTTCAAAGAAGGAAGAGGACTATTTGCCCTCTTCCTTTTTAGATTCTTTTAAGGTTTTCAGTTCAGCTTTTAGGGCTTTATTTTCTGCCTTAAGCTTAGCGATCTCTTTTGATTCTTCTGTTTCTACTTCCTGAAAAGCCAGCTTGCCATCCTTTAATTCAGCTATCCTATAGCCCCTATCGATGAACTTCTGCTTTTCATCTTCTTCAATCTTGTATTGTCTGTTGCCCTTCATTGCATATAACATATATATCCCTCCTATGCCTCAGCATTAATGGCTATAGCATCTTTCTTGGCTTTTATAACAAATAGATCTGAGTATGATCTATTTTGATAGAGGTATCCGAAAGCAGAATCAGGAGTTTCCCCTTTGTTCCAAAGGTATATATCTGCTACCTTAACAGGGGCTAATATTGCAGTTGTATGATATAGCATCATGCTTATTTGCTTTGCGCCCACTGCAGGAACAAAACCTTCTGAGAAGTCATAAGCAGTTTTCATTCTGTCGGACGGAACTGTTACAATAGTAACTTCATCCAAGGACCTTACATTACGATTAATGCCAGTAGCCCCGCCGGATACATCGATAGTTCTTTGAATCTTTTCAGCATTCTTCAGCATAGTATAAACTGGGGGAGTAACCTTTAACATTCTTCCCGATTGAGGCACTGCTGCTTCATCCATATCCTGCATCATCTTGTCGAACACAGACAATATATTTGCTTCTGTTAAAGCGCTGGTATTTACTACTCCAGCATTAGCCTTGAATTCAGTATACAGCTTGGAATATCTGTATGCATCCAGCTCCGGTATAGCATGCTCCTGATTGAATACTGCTGTAATGTTTGCAGCTGATAATACCTGGTTAGTCTCATCAACATCCATCTCGTCTACAAAGAATTCTATATCTCTGTCATGAGTTAAGGAGAAAGATTGATAGGTATTACCTACTGTTCCTCTATTCTTAGAGCCATTTCTCGCGTGATCCTTGTATCCTGATAAAGTTACGGTTGCCACTCTGATTGTCTGTGCATCTATGAAGTTATATCTTCTGTTTGCTGCCATATCGGCAGAAGTCAATTCTCTTGCAAATTGCTGTTCTATCTGTCTTTCAAATCGTTCCGCGTAATTTATTGCCATTTATATCCCTCTTTCCATGATTATTTTTGTTCTGTTGTATTGCCAAAGGCAACCGCTATTTGATCATCAATTGCAGCAGGATTGTTTGGCTGCTCAATACCTATCTTTTTAAATCCTGGCTTGTGGTTATTGTTTGGATCTGCAGTCTCTTCCTTAAATAAGAAAGCCTTACCCTCTTTTAAAGAGCTTATTTGTTCATCCAATCCAACAATCTTACCATCATTGCCAATAATAACTTTTTCTTTGTCAATTAATTGAGATACTATATCTTCATCGTGTACCTTGCCATTTATGGCCAATTTAATGGCATTGGTAAGTTGAAGGTCTTTAAGTTCTTTTTCATATGTTTCTTTTGCTGTCTTATTCTCTCCTTGAAGTCTTTCAATCTCAGCTTGTAAACCTGCAGCATCTACCTTCTTTAAATCTTCGAGCTGTTGATCTCTTTCCTTGATGTCATTTTCTAACTTCGTCTTGGTTTCAGCTAGAGTATTGTATTGCTCCTTAGGTACTGCATGTTTAGGAAACTCTGAAGCAATTTCTTTATTAAGTGCTTCAACATCTAGTACCCCATCTTTTGTGTGTTTCTCTATTAATTTTTTTAACCAATCCATTATTCATTCCTCCAATAGCATATTTATACAGGTCGCTCCCTGTTAGGAGTACCGTTGTTCTTTATGCCCTACAACACTTAAAAAAGGGCAATATAAAAGCACCTACTATTTTTACTTAGCAAGTGCTTCGTTAATTTACATCCCAAAATCCAAAATCCTTAAATTCAACTTGTACTTTTCCCATATCATCTATTGACCATAAAGCAAACCTATAAAAAGGGATATCCCATTTATCAGGTAGATTGTTATGAGGATTTCCCTCTAGCATCCAGTAATCAGCAAACTCTTCTTTCAACTCAACTGGGACTAGCCAACCCGATATATCTTCCATTTCCATTTCATCCGTTATGTGTTCTCTTCCTTCTCCTGTGTCCATGAAGAATCTTTTATCCTGCTTTGCTGCTTCTTGCTGGATCAATTCAAAGTATTTATTAAACTTTTCACCACTCATAAATATCACCTACCTTTCTTGGATACTGCGTTTTTAACCCTTTCGTTATTTATGCCCTCTTTTAGTATGGTTACAAACTCATTCTTATTATTTACCACTATAACATCATTATCCTTGATTAAGAACCAAGCCTCGCCATCTAACTGTTTACCTGTGGCTAAGTCTTTGCCACCTAATCCTCTCCAAGTACCTTTCCTTACTTCATTATGGTTTTGAGTTATATTATTTATGATGTCATTCATCTTCGTCCTATCCTCTGCTTTAGTAACATCTAATCCATAATCTTCAGCATGTTTTCCAACTTTTTTACCAAACTGCCTAGGCTCTACCTTAATATTAACTTTCTGTTCTTCAGGTGTCAATGGCGTTTTGACTCTTAACTTTTCTCTACTGTAATTCCTTCTAAGTTGAAGGTTTTCCTTCATGTGATCTCTTTGTCTACCTTGCCACTCTTTTAATTTTTCATCATACTTTGCTTGATTATATGGACTTATTGAACCTTCTTTCAGCCTTTTATACTTTCTTATCTGTCTTTCTATATGCCTTTGTTGCTGCTCATACTCATAATTCTCTAACGCTTTATCTGAATCAGGAATCTTTGGCAGTGTAGTTATACCAGGAAAGTATGTGCTGAGATTATGCCTACAGTTCGGATGAAGAAATCCTTTTTCCATTGCTTCACTAAGTAGTGGATATGGTCCATCTTCTTTCTCTCCACCACTGTAAATATCATCGATTAAAATAAGCCCCTGCCATGGTACACACAGTTCACATGAAGTAGCATGAGCTGATACTACTACAAACGGTATGCCTATCTCTTGCCTTTTCTTCCCTTCACCCATGAGATATGCCCTGTGATTAGCTGTTCTAAGAGCCATCTCAGCATACGAGGCTATATTTACCTTCTTGCCATCTTTGTAAGTGATGGCATCTATTCCTTTGTCCAAGAAGTTCTCTGTGGCCATATCTATAGCTTTATCTAAACTAACAGCGCCTTGATTATAATAGACCTGAGATTTAAATATTGTCTGCCTATATATATCATCCATGCGCCTTAAGACTGCCGCATTAGCATTTTTAAAATCATTCTCAACGGCTTCAACTAATGCATTGAACTTTTTATCATTTCCCCTGAAGAAAACATCATCAATGGGCCTTGGAGCCTCTTCCCAAATCCTGATATTTTCTAAGGCCCTTTCCATAGTTTCTTTAATAGGCTGCAAGTCAGAGCTTCCAATGTCTTTTATAATAGGCTCTAAATCTCCAGGGAGTTTAATGAAAGCTTCGCTAATTGGCTTGCTTGTAAGTTTCTTTATAAAGATTTTAATTCTCATTATAAAGCGATTGACATTGTCTTGCGCCTTTTTATAAGTGTTTAACAGGAGTTGCTGAATAGAGTTCTTAACCCTATCATCATACTCATCTATTATCTTTCTATTTTCCCTTCTGAACCTTTCTAAATCCCTTAGCTTAGCGCTCTGCCATTGTTCAAACTTAAATCCTACTTTATGCTCTTCCTTCTCATGCCTGGATAGATTTCTCTTCATTGAAGCAATTAAATCAAGTTCCATCTGCTCATAAATCTTCCGGATATCGTAATCCGGGCTTTTGCCTTTATTCTTCATCTTCTATCACACCATCTATGTTGGCTGCAGGCTCATCTACTACACTATCGCCCTGTTTAATTCGCTGAACCTCCAGAGCCTTCTCCTCATCCGTCCAGGTATCTCCGTATAGTTCTTCAATGCATTGCTCTAAGCTCATAATGCCATAAGACTTAGCTTTTCCTACAACTTCTACAGTGCTGTCAAAATCAGGGCTTGCATATTCCCCAAATGTGACGGTGATATTTTTCTGGTACTCTCCCGGGGTCCTGCTTTTCATAGTGTCATACACCTTGAGGGTTATGTCTATCAGTAACGGTATAACTTCATTTAATACATCTAGTATCTTTCCCCTGGTGTATAGAGTAGTCTTTTCCTTTTCCCTTTGCGCCTCTGCGTTGTCTGTCTTCTTAAGGTCAATTCCTAAGGTGCTGGGTGATATAATCCCCTGCAGGCACATATCCAGAGTACTAGCATAGGATTGGACAAATGCTTCATAGTTTATTTCAGCTTGTATCTGGTCTATCTGGTCCTTAGATTCCTCTTTTAATGATGAGCCAATCTTTATAAACTGATTATCAAAAGGATTGGGCCTCATTACTGCTCCTGTATCCGGATTCTTAGGTACTAGGTCCTCAGGTATGTAATTTTTAACCCTTCCGGCCCTTATAGCATCTATCCATTGAGATATAACTTCATCCAGGGCATCAAAGTTATCTGATTTCCTTTCAAATATGGAATTGCCCCTGTTATTGAACTTAGCAGACTTAAAGAATTTCATGGATACGGCCATAATAAAATCACCTGAGAATATTATTTTACTCAGGTGACTAATTTCAGGGACTTTTGAAAGAGGTACCTCTTTATTGTTTTTATCATATAGCTTATAGTCTATATAGCCCTTGCCATATATCTCTTCAAGCCTATAGGTTTCTTTATCGTGGGTGTAGTACGCATAAAACTTAATCTCTTGGAGTCTGCCTCTTTTATAGGTGTAGTCTACATCAGATCCACTATAAAACTCTATGATGGGATATTCGGATATTTCTTCATCTATACTGAGCTTAAAAGCTCCATCTCCTTCTATGAGTGCATCTTTAATGGCATCTCCCAATAGATCATCATTGAATTTGTTTTCACTCGATATTTCAGTCCATAGGTCCTGCTCTGTTAACTCAATATTATCCAGGTCGGATATAACTATATCAGCTAATTTGTCTACAATCTCTCCAGGTAGGCCACTATGGAATTTCCTTATGCTTGAATCAGCACTGGGCACTGCAGCCCAAAACCTAGATTTACCTACATCATCCTGAGCAGTCTGTTTAAAAAACTGATCCAACTCTGAAGGATCTCCCCTGTACCATATTCTATTTCTTAATACAGTGCCGGCATGGCTTAATGGCTCCTTTATGGATATAGAATTATCTGTTGCTGGTACTATATTTAAAGCCTTCATTACCATATTCCTTATCACCTCTTTTAATCCCATGATTTAACCTCCTACTCCTATCTTAGTTCTAAACGGTATCCAGCCATATTGAGAAGCGTTTATAGTATGATCGTTTGCATCCTCAGGCTCATACTTATCTTCCTTCCAGCTATAAGCCTCTAATTCCGCTATATGGTTAATGCAATGATCTAATACAATATAATCAGCTTCTATCTTGATTTCACTAACATTAATCCAGCCAAGCTGCAGATGAATCCTATCTATTATTTCTATCTTCTTATAAGCATTTAAGAAATTATATACGCACCCATGTTGTCTTTTATATTTCTTTAGTTCCGTTATAGTTGCCTGGTCTGCATTGTCGATGAAAACATCCCTAGCAAATCCCCATTTCTTTCTATTCCTCTCTAGAAAAGCTGTAAGCCTTGGAGGAATATCAGAAGGGGCTAATGGAATCTCTAGACTAGCATTGTTGTATACCTCTTCATCTAGGATAATAAGCTGTCCTTTATCAGTTATTCCTTGATATATAAAGCTAATAGTATCAGGGCTTTCTTGTGAGTATGCTGTATCTACACCACAGCTAAAATGAACAAACTTCAAAGGATCCTTCTTGTCGGCCATTCTCTTTTTAAGCCATTCAGTGGACCGGACATTGGTCTTTCTAGTAAAGTTCGGGAATATCAATCCTGTAGCCCTACCCCTAAGCCCTTGGATCTTATTCTTATATAGCTTGGTGCCTTTAGGTACATTCATTATAATCTGCTGTTTTTTCTCTTCTGTTAGCCCTGCATTGTGAATAAAAGAAAAGAACCAATGTACCCATCCGGGCTTTGGTTCTTCATTTAGCATATTATTTATTTCAGCGGGAGCATCTTCCTTATATTCCGGCAATGGCCGGCTATGGTTAATATATTCTTTGTAAACCGGCAAATTTGGGTCATCCGGATTCAATGTTGCTAATAAATAATCACATCGCATCGAAGCTTCTCTTACATACTCCATATCGGCTATGTTGATCTCATCTATGTACAGGCATCCATATTGGCCTCCTAGAGCTTTTTTCCACCTGGTTTTATTATCATAGCCTAATACATATATAATCTTCTCTCCTGAGACTGTACGATAAAGTATATGAGGTAATGAATGCTTCCCTTTACCGCTTGCATTGTATTCGACCAATGGACCAAATATATCTAATACTCCTAGGTCTTTGTTTATAATGTTTTTCTCTATGGTTCCTAAATCCAATCCAGAAAGTATATGGATCTTCTTTGGAGATTGGGCAACCTTAAGCATGAATTTGAATATTCCTACTGTTGTTTTACCAGCTGCAGTGGTCCCTTCAAGAAATTCTATCGGGGCATTGTGTTTAAGAAAGGCTTTGTATTTCTCCGATAGCAAGAATCCTTCACTCATACTATCATTCCTTTAGCTGCTCTAATATAGAATTTAATTTATTAAGGCCAGTATCAAGCTCTCCGCTTACTTCCACTTTATCCTTGAACATTCCATTATGTTTACCTAATAATTCTAGAGCTTTTATTTTATCGTAAAATTTGACTTCCCTCTCTATAATGTCTCCATCCTCTGTAGGAATCGTTTTTACTTTCACCGATGCAATAGCTGACAGATCATCTTCCGTTGCTTCATCTTTTACTGTTGCAGAATTAAAGTTAACGACCTTATCAGGATTGAGTAGCCCTATCCTTGCAAGCTCTATTATTATCCTATCCGCGTTTATTCCAGTACGTTTTGACCTCTCTGCCATGGCTTTATCTACACGCGCGCGAATATCAGGTTTCTTCAAGTTTTCACTTCCAATAGAATAAGCCGTATCAGGACTATATCCTGCCCTAATTGCCGCTTGAGTGGCATTAAGGTCTATTAAATACTCTTCTATAAATCTTTT
This sequence comes from Lutispora sp. QWL-02, assembly GCF_058315355.1. Lineage (NCBI taxonomy): Bacteria > Bacillati > Bacillota > Clostridia > Lutisporales > Lutisporaceae > Lutispora > Lutispora sp. QWL-02. The sequence continues at coordinate 1,336,539 of NZ_CM177762.1, read as the reverse complement.
CTGCTTTGCTGTTAATCTGGCCACAATGCCACCTCCTTTTATGTTGTTTTGGAAAGAAAAAAGAGCCGGTTGGCTCTACAAATATATAAACAGTCTTATATGAAAAAGAATCATATCATCTTATATTATTGGCTTTTGCTTATAATTCTCCTTCTTCAATAGAACATATTATTTCATAACATAAACTATAGAACTGAATATCAAGCCCTTCTTCTAGTTTAATGAATTTTTCAAGAGCCCATGATATAATTATGAAAAGTATCACACAAGTCAATGTCACTCGAATTATGCTATAAATTGCATCGCTCCAAATCACAGGAATTGATTTTCCTAACGCTCTAGTCGCATTTTCATCTATATCAATTTTGTTAAATACGCTATTAGAAAACATAATATTTACATTTAGCAATGTTCCAAAAAAAAATATTATATATGATGACATAGCAGTTGTAATATTTGTTAAACATCTAATAGTAGGTTCTGCGTTTTTTAGTGTAGGAAGTTTACATTTTAAATATATTTTTTCTTTCGTCAGATAATTTTGGCTTTTCTCAGTTGCCAATTTAATTTGTTTTTTATACTCTTGTGCAATATTTTCTATAAATTTTTTCTTAAAATCTTTATCTGCAATATTGATGTTGGCAGTCGAATTAAAGTATTTTTTATATAGCTTCAATAACCTGTATTTTTTGTATTTAATATCTATAGCTAATACCTCCCCTCTCTTGTCTACTTCTCCAAGAAAAGAGGAAATCCTACATTAATCATCTGACTTTATTCGACAAAATAACAGCAGCCAGGGAAGGAGGAGATTCTCAATCCCGGCTGCTTGAAACTATACTTACTATCATAATACCATGTAAAAGCCCTATATTAGTCTTAGACTTTTAATAAACCTTCCTGAGCCGCTATAATCGCTGCCGACAATATAACCTCCGTCCTCCAGTTAAAATATGTTGCCCTTTCTATATGCAACTCCCTGCATATCTGTATTTCCCCTAGCTCATCAAAATATTTCTTCTGAAGCAGCCTTCCCTTGCCTGTATTATTGAATTTTGCAACGGTTCTCTCTACTACCCTAACCCACTTCTCATCCTCGATTATGTTGTCTTTGCAGAGCTTAATAGCTTTTGATGCTGTCGGATCTGAATGATAACTAATACCGCCTCCCCATTCGCCTACTGCCGGCCTTGCCTCTTCAATGATATCTTCTTTCCTATACTGCAATTCTCTCCTGATTGCATAGTAGTTGTAAAAATAATATTCTATCTTCTTATATGTCTTTCTATCTATAATCCCCATCAGGCTTCCACCTCACTTGTATTTATTCCCTTACATTCAAGCCACCCCAGTCCTTAATTTAATACCTTTTAATCTTGCCTTAACTCCAATCTTCATGTAAATCCAAACCAGACTATTATATTTCCACCATATTAAAGATTTAGTCCATGCCCTGCTGATGCCGGGTGCACTATTGGCTTTAAATATCTTTATAAAAAATTTAAATAATCTCTTTACAATACGTGTAATACGTGTTATAATATAACTAATGAAAGGAGATGAAGAAACAATGAAATTCCGGGAAATAGAAGCAATTATTAAAAAAGATGGTTGGCAATATTCTTATACTACAGGTTCTCATTACTACTACATACACCCAACCAAAACCGGAAAAGTGTCAATCCCTTTTCACACAGGCAAAGACTTGAAAATCAAAACAGTAAATTCCATTCTCAAGCAAGCGGGGTTAAAATAAGCCCCTGCTTGGGGATTATAAATAAATACTATAAAAATAAATAAGGAGGTCCTTAAAGTGAAATTAATTTATCCTGCTTGCTTTTACCCTTGCGAAGAAGGTGGATATACAGTAATTTTCCCTGACTTACCCGGCTGCGTTACTGAAGGAGATACCTTATCTGAGGCTTTGGATATGGCAACCGATGCTGCATCTGGATGGCTGTTGGATTCAGTAGAAAATAACCAACAAATCCCTCAAGCCTCTGACATTAAAAACGTTATCGCCGATGAATACGAAAGTGGTTTCGTGAGTATTGTAAGTATTGACCTTGATGAATACTCAAAAAAATACGGAAATAAAGCCGTTAAAAAAACCCTCACTATCCCGCAATGGTTAAACACAATAGCTGAAGAAAAAAATGTTAATTTCTCACAGGTACTTCAAGCTGCCCTTAAGGAACAGCTTGGAATAGCCGATATAAAAACAGACTAATAAACAATATAAATTAACACCCTTGCTGGGTGTTTTTTTCTTGTAACGCTTCAGCCCCCGCCCCTACTACACGAAGCATTATACCCCCTGCATTTCTGCGGTAACCTAAAACAAAACAGCCGGGGAAGAAGGTTTCAATCAAAAAATGATTATGGCGGAGAATTATTTTCACTCCCCGCCCTTGGCTCTATTATACCATATCTATATGCTACTACAATGACATGAAAATGACATTTATTTTATAACTCTTATACCATATAGCTGTATTGCAAGCCTTCTAATCGCTATATTCTTCATTCTAAAAATATGCCTTACAGAAATATTTAAAGCTTCAGCGATTGATTCTTTTGACCGGTTTTCTATAAACCACATCCTCAAAAGCTGTCCATGCATTTCATTTCTTTTTCCCTCGTTCAGCTCCTCCAGTATCCTATCTATCCTGGCCATACATCGTATTGTCTCTTTATAATTTCTTTCGGCTATCTGTAATTTATATAGATTATTGACAACATAATCGCTGAGTCCTGAGCCATTACTTCCATGAGGCATACCATCAAGATTTACGGATTTCTCTCCGGTATTAGCCCTCAGTTCCCGGATTTCAATTGATAAATTATCTCTTGCTTTCTCTAGATCATTGTATGATTTTAAATACTCTATTGCTTCTCTTATATAATCCAATTTACTCATCCCCTTACATTACATCTTTGTATTGCTCATTTATATAATTCTGCTTCCTGAGAGTCTACATCCATATCGCCTAATACATTTTTAAGATGTTCTTTAATCTCTGGATTTTCTATAAACTCAGTATATAGACTTATACATAATACCTTTCCTGCCTTAAGTTCTTTAGCACAGGCATTGGCATTTACACATTCTATGCAGTATCTAAAAACTTCTGCATCGTCCTTTTCAATGGTCTCATATTCTTTCGTCCAGTTAATTTTCATCTATAACCCTCCTTGTTCTTATACCAATAATCTCTTAAACTTGCTTTAAAAGCTTTGCCACCATGCGTCTTGATAAGTAAATTCGTGATCACAATCATTGCATTTAAACCAATCGTCTATAACGATATCCTTGTTTATATAGTCCACATCATCACTCGAACATTCAGGACATATTAACTTAATCATCTAAGCACCCCTTATCACAATTTATCAAAATGGGCAATCTTCTGGCGGTTCTACTTCACGCCAATCTTGCGATTCTTGTAATAGAAACTGTTTCCATTTATACTTAATCAACCTAGTATTGTCTCCCTCAATTTCCAGCAATCTTTTTGTACTGTCTTGAAATATAAGCTTAACCTCTGTATATCTGCCCTCTTCTCTATCCTTTAACAACCTTAATTTCGCATCACAATCTCTATCTTCTTTGTATTGGCGTTCCACAGCTATTATCACGTCGGCCTTGTTTGGAATATTGTTACTGCCGCTAATATCCTCTTTTTCTAATGGTTGCCCCCTGCCTTTTAACTTGTTTGGATGAGCAACAAGGATTATATGCACTCGGTAATTTTCTGCGAAATCCTTGCACTGCTGCACAAAGTTGCTTTGATCAGCATTTATACTATCAGCCATATCTTCTAATGCCGACATGAGATTGTCTATTATTAAGAGTTTGCAACCGTAACGCTTTACGGCTACAGCCATAACCTCAAACAAATCATTTATATTCTTGCGTACATTTGCTGCTGATTTATCAAATGTAAAAAATAAATTTGACGACCATCGCCTTAATGCTTGTAATGCTTCAGGCTTAATATCTGCTTTAACTTTGTATTTTGTTTCTATGAATGCAAGATATTCTTTTTCATCCCCTATAGCCTGTTTATACAACCAGTTAAGGATCCTGTTTGTGCTCATTTCCCCGGAATATAGGAATATAGGAACTTTATTATCAATGCAGTTGCAAATAATTTGCGATACAACAGTAGACTTTCCTTCACCATTGCGGCCAAATAATACCGTTAATTGCTCAGGCTGCAGGTCTCCCAATACATAGTCAAGTCTATGGAAACCAGTTGAAATCCCTTCATCAATTTTATCCTTTACGCATACATACTCTACCTGAGACATATTAAGGATACCGGCAGGAGTACGATTTATAGCATCATTTATAAGCCTTAAAACTTCTTCTTTGCCTTCAAAATACAAGACTTCATTAGCATCTTTTCTTCTATGAGTTATAATTTTTGTCCTGTACTTACCTAGTCGAACCTGCAATTCATTAGCCATCTTTAAGCCCGGGGCATCATTATCGGCCCATATAATAATCTCTTGAAGCTTTTGCAGCCAATCCCAGCAATTATCAATCCATGTCATGTTATTACTACCGCTAGGAACTGAACATACATTTTTATATCCCGCTTCCCATACCGCCATAGCATCAGGCTGCCCTTCTGTAATTACAACTGGCTTTGTAATATTGATATGCCATGTACCCCATAAAATTGGCTTCGTGTCCTTTTCACAACCACCCTTAAAACCGTCTTTCCTAGCTTCCCGGTACGATACAAACTGCAATTCATTATTCTCATCAAAATATTGAAAGACATAACACTCTTTATCATTCCATATCCTTTGCTTAACCCTCCAGTCTTTCAAAGTTTGAGCTGATATTTTCCGTTTTTCCATGTACTGAATCGCTCCATGACTCAACTCTTCGGTTTTGATATTTGGCTTTTTATATTCAACCGGCTGTCTCTGTACCGTCAATTTAACCTCACCCCCCGTAAGACTTGCTAATTCCTTTGCCGCTTCCAGAAAACTCATATGTCTGAATTCTTGCAGATACCGGTATATATCCATTGTTTCGCCGCATCCAAAGCATTTCCATTGCAGCCTTTTGGGGTCCCATTTGAATGAAGGAGTTTTCTCTCTGTGAAAAGGGCAACATGCTTCATTTTTTGCAGGCTTATACTTTTCTAGATTCAGGCCATATGCAATTAAATCTCTTGCTCTAGTCCCTAATAGTTGCTTATATTCTTTAGCTGTTTCCATTATTGAGCATCTCCTTCATCCTCAGATACTCCGGATTGGGCTTTATACCCTCCAATTGCTTCTTCTCTTTATATTCTTGCTTTAAATAGTTACTATGGCAGCTATCATCAAGAAACTTCTCTAGGCCTCTTTGCAAGAAATCTTTTAATGTCCACTTATAGCTAAAATAGTATTTGTCATCGTTAATGATATCTGAGTAATTATCTATAGCCTTATAAACCTCTTCTTTTGTGTAATCTTCCAAGGTTGTTTTAATTCTCTGCTTAAGCTTATCAGTTAGCTTCCTGTGAACAATAATCTTTTTAGAATTCCAGTAATTAAAAATGAGTATATATATGTCTTTAATATTGTCTTTATATTGTCTTTTTTGGTGGAACTGCAGTTCATCTGTTGTGCTGAACTGTGGTTCTACTGTTGTACTATGCTCTGATTCTACTGTCGAATTCTGGTTCACCTGTGGAACTATGGTTCCATACTCCCATTCATCATAATTTTTGTTAAAAGCGATTACCCTTGAAGAAGTATAACTTGCTTCTTTTATTATTTTTAATACATTGCAATCAAATAATGTTTTTAGCTCACTTGAAATATATCTCTTGCTTATTCCGGTTGCATTAGCAATGAATGACTCTGATAACGCGGCATCCTTTTTATTGAATCCATATGAATATCTCCAGCAAACTAAGATTATTTTTAAATGTGTTGCTATAAAAGGCGTTGCCATAACCTTCTCTAAAATTTCATTCGCTATAGCTGTATATCCGTTTTCTTTTTGTGGTGAGGCCATGTGCCTTGTCACCTCCCCCGGTTCTGTATTTTCTACAGGGAGATATAACCCTTGTAAATAATAACTCAAAATTTTGAGAAGATTGTATTTGGGCAAGGAATAAAGAAGAGATAAATGATCCCACCTTATCCCTTGCAAAGCTTAATAATCAAACATAAACAAGTTCCCATCAAAATCAACATTGCTCTCACATAAAAATCCTAAATATAAATCATCAATTATCCATGCAAGCCTTTTTTTATCATCCGGTAAGTACGCTTCTACTTCTTTTGCAGCCGCAATGACATTACTGTTCAGTTTAACCCAAAGGTATCTCTTTTTTAGCCATCTGAGCTTATCGACTATTTTCTTTACTTCCTCTATCTCTTTATAAAATTTTGCTTCTGAAGCATGATTGCGGCAAAAGTCGATTAACGTATCAAAATGATCCGTGCTGATATGATCAAAGTTTTCATTTGCAATATCCAGCTCTATTTCACTCACTATATGCTCTATATCCTTGAAATTTTTCGTCTTTACAATTTTGAACATCAATGGGCTCATTTCCTTTGCCTTGTCCTCGTTATTCTTTAATATTTCGCATATTACATCCATACTTAAAATACTCATAATAGAGTCCCCCTTCTTTAATTCACCTTAAGACTTTAATGTGCTTAGGCCTTGGTTTTTCAAGCTTGACCGTTTTTCCTGTTCTATTATTTAAAAGATATTCTTTACCGCTCCCATAGAAATGCTTTGTATATGTCTCTATGCCATTCATTTCACAAAATTCTTCCATCATCCCAGGCTGTCCTTGCAGCCTTCTTAGGTCGTCAACACATCCAAATAGGTTAACCAGAAAAATGTGTATCGTTGAATTCATGTATTCCCATAAGAAATTTTCAATTTCTCCTCCGATTGGCTTATCTTGTTCAAGGGTATTTATGTATTCCATCGTGCTAAAATAATCCTTGAATCCGCATTTACGGCCATCGTAAACCTTATCTATTGGAAAGATAGTCATAAATTCTTTTGGTGTAAGGCTGCCCATAAAAGCCTTTATGGATTCGGCGAATTGAAAATTGTACTCCGCTTCACCTTGTATTATTATGTTAGATTTTTCTCTTGAATTTACTGCATTAACTCCGTAATATATTAATTTTCTGATACTTGCCATCAGATCTTCATCTTGGATATGGTCGTCATTTGATGCTTTGAGAATTCTATAAAATGCCTTTTCATAAGAATCATGCAAATCATGTTTCTTCACATTATTCCCCTTCCCCGGATCTACACCGTAAATCCGTTCTCAAATTCCTCTATTGTCGGCTTAATTCCTGTTTGCTGCCATATTTCCATGCACAAAGCATTGCGCTGCTTTAAGATCAGTTCATACTCAGGAAGCCACTTATCAATCTGCTCCGGGGTTGCTTTATTCTCTAAATATTCTGTACCATCATTCCACCTTTTGAGCAATTTATTGTAATTAGCCTTTAAGACATCAGTCATATAAGCCACGCTTCTTTACTAATAAATACTCAATTACGGCTTCCTTGAGTTCCTTTGTATCCGTTTTCTCTATTACTTCAGCTACGTTATCCGGGATCCTGTTCCCTTTTAACATTTCATATATAACCCACTTATTCATTTATATATCACGCTCCCTAGCTAAGCGCTTCTTCAAAGCCATCTTTTTTACCATCTTCATAAGCCTTGCGGAGAATGAAAAGCATAAACTCAGAAATGTTTCCTGGACGATATTTGTTTATTAATTCAAGTATTGGCTTATTAGCTTCTTCTCCAGTAACATTTAGGACTTCCTTTTTATATGCATCATCAATTTCATATAAACGTTGCATTGCATCAATTGAAACCTTGTATCCTTGAAGTCTTTTAAAATCTTTAAAGAGTTGTATGCCGTCAGAAATACCGCATTTATATGTTTCTTCTTCATTTATACTTAAAACTAAGTTACTGCTGGAATCGTAATCAAATATTAGACTTGTTTTATCCTTTGGCAATGCTCCTTTAATTTTAGCAAAGAGTTTCTGTTGTTCCTCTACCGCCTGTTTATAATTGTCATTTTCAGACGGGTTTCGCTCGCTAAAATTGTCTGTAATGAATTTTCCTAATAAGTTTTCCATATTATTACCCCCCTTGAAATTACTATTGATTATTTTCCCAAAGTGGGTATAATATAAAATAATGGTATGCCCACTTTGGGTATTGCATTTATCAAACGGCTATTTTGATAAATGCTTTTTTATTTTTTTAATAGAGTGCATTTCTATATCGCCATTGCATAAAGCTTATTGATTGCATCTGTGAGATCACTAATTACATTCATTCTCTGAGCATAAAGCGAAAAGTATTTTTCGTAATTGCTAATAATGTCATAAACTTTATCAGCACCCAGAGTTTTTATTATTACATTCCATGCGATAAATTCTTCTTCATAGCCGCCTCTCAAGTCGGTTTCAAGCTTTCCAACAATCTCATCTGAGGTTAATTCCTCAAAATATGCAAAATATGTTTCATCGCTCATTTTATAAGCTGTAGCTATTGCCAGGGTATTAGATATTTCACATTCTTTAGCATGACCGCTTAAATCCTGAATAAAAATATTAATTTGCTCTTCAATGGGTAATTTTAAAAAATGTTGCACTATACACCCTTCTTTCTTTCTAATTTGCTTCTCTTTGATTTGTCGTCTCAATTTCCCTCAGGATTGCTCCCTGGGCCTTCCACCCTTTCAAGTATTCCTTAGCTCTTTCAAACTCGACTCTTGCAGTGTTTTTGTATGAATTAACTTCAAAATACTCCTTATAATCTTTCCAAACCTGTGCAAATACCTTGCTGCTTACACTCTTATCTTTATATGCATTGCTATTCTTACCACCCATGGCTTCTACTGCTACATATTTTGCTATTTGTTGTAAAACTAATTGTTGGCTGTAGTCTATTGTCATAGTGTTCTCAAGGCTCTCTATCCTCTGTCCATGTGTACTGGTTAGGTTTATAAGCTCACCTATCTCCGCATGCAGTAATGTAATTACTTTCATGCCACCGCCTTCAATTTTTTTTGCTTGGTTTTTAACTCTGAAATATGTGTCTTCTAAGGCTTCATATACTTGCCAAGCTTCATCAGTTTCGAGTATTTTAGCATGCCTAGCCGCCCCTTTTTCTGTCCAGAGGTACAAAACGCTTACAAATTTTAGGCTTTCGTCATTTAGGTGATACCCTTTAAACTCCTTTAGTTCTTCGCCTTCAAGCTTGTAGTAATGCTTTCCCTCCTGGAATCTTCCCTCATTCCTAGTAAAATTTTTACTGATATTCTTTTCATCTGTTCCAAATTGTTCCGCTAAAACCTTAGTTGTTATTATTCTTTGGTCGTGATATTCCATTGGTATTAATTCGTTCATCATATAACCTCCCTTTCGTTAGCTTGTGAGCTATGAATTCGCAACCCTTTTTAGTAACTTGGTAATTTGGTCTGGCTTCTCCCTTAGCATCCGTATAAGTGCTTTTTATGAAAAAATCTAACGGGCTGATATCTGAGCCGGTTAAAAAATCCTCATAATTTCTAATGTCGGCTAATAAATTCTTGTGCTGCTTCTCAATCATTTCAGCTACTTCCCTGCTGTCTATAAGCAGCTTTCCATCTTGATTAATAATTGTAAGTTCGTTCATAAGTACCTCCTTACATAATTTTTATGGATATCAATTCTCCTTGAACCTTCCAAGCCAAATCGTCAGTAAGAGATTTTACTAGCATAAAATAACCAGACTCTGTTATTAGGCTAGTCTCTGAATTATTGATTTGGGAACGACGAATTTCGTTGGCCTGACTTCTTCTTTGGCATCCACATAAGAACTTTCTATGAAGAAATTCTGAGAACTCAATTTTGAGTTTTCTAATATTTGGATATAGCCTTCTACATCTCTAAGTAAATTTGCATGTTGTTTACCTACCATCTCCGCTACTTCTCTAAAGTACCCAACTGATCTTTCATGCACCATGTTAATGCCTTTAAAGGCAACTACTCTTTGATTTTAAGATTTTTTATTTTGTCACCTCTACAACTGCTTTTTTTCTTCTGAAATCTTATCAAGCCACTCCAGGAATCTTTTTCTATTAATTAGGAACTTGACACCTACCCTAAAACACGGGAAACCTGAATTTTGGTTGTGGGCTAATTCCATAAGTTTATCCCTGCCTATACCGCTAAATTCTGCGCATTCAGCTATAGTTAATGTAGCCTTTGGTTCGTACGGCATAGCTTCCTTTATGGCTTCTTTAATTATGGTTTTTAAATCAACACCTTTAGCAATAGGCATATCATATCCCTTTAGATTATTCATGTTTTCACCTCCCTCATTGCCCATCCCCTACACAACCTCTTGGGTTGCTGATTCTTCATTAGAAAACAGATATTCTATTTCTAAATCTGGAAAATATTCTTTTTTTATTTTGTATGCTTCATCATAATAAAACCTGTATTTCCCATTTAATCTATCAATTATAGTTGCATATCTCACCCCCAAAAGTTCGGCTAAATCCTTACGTTTAACTCCGTGTCTAGCCATTTCAGCTTCTAAATTTCTATACATGTTATCACCTCCATGTTCTCAATTGCGTATATGTTGATTTTATTGTATTCTCAATATCGTAAGTTGTCAATACTTTTTTTGATTAACTTTACGATATTGAGAATATTTTTATTTACAATTGTAAAACTCTGTATTACAATATAGGTATCGATACGAAATTTCGTATATATGAAATGGGGGTTCTGGTATGAAAAGGTCTGAGGTGCTGAAAAGATTAATAAGCGAAACTGGATTAAGTATGAGGGCTTTTGCAGAAAAAGCAGGTATTCCAAATACTACTTTGCATTCAATGCTAGAAAGAGGTATAGGAAATGCCTCCGTTGATAATGTAATTAAAGTATGTAAAGCTTTAGACATAAAAGTTGAGCAGCTTGAAGAAATGGCTTCAAATGAAATCACACAAAAACAAAATGAAGATATACTCACGAGAGCTGCACATAAAGTAGGGCATGAAGGGCCCCTCTCTGATGAAGAAAAGGATGCTATTGAATTGGCGATCAGAATAGCTTTAGCAAAACATAAAAGGTAGCAGGTGATTTTATGAATACATATGAGAAAATGCTTGTAGAATTGAGTGAAGAATTAATTATAGATGATTCAGCCCGTTTGCCGAATGACTTAAAGGGTTATTATTGCAATGAATATGGAGAAAAAGTCATACTATTAGATAAATATATTGAAACAATAGCAGAAAAAAGATGTATGCTCGCCGAGGAGCTAGGCCATCACTATACCACGGTAGGCGATATACTAGACCAATCAAAAATCGAGAATAGGAAACAAGAAAACAAAGCCAGGCGCATGGCTGTGAAAAAATTAATTCGAGTTGAACAATTAATAGAAGCTTTTAATGCAGGTGTAAAAAATAGATTTGAATTGGCTGAATTTCTGGACATAACGGAGGAATTTCTGAACATGGCACTGGAGCATTTTAAAGGTATCTATGGATTATCGCATACAATTGGAGATTACATAATCTATTTTGAGCCCTTATATATCTATAAGCAATTATAGGACAAGGTACAAAGAAGGGAGGGAGGAAAATAGCCAGAAAAGTAAACTATACGAAAAATGGCAATGATTATTTCAGAGTCACAGCTTCTATAGGCCGGGACTCTGAAGGAAAGTTAATTAGAAAAGAATTCTATGGGAAAAGTAAAAAGGAAGCTGAAGAAAAAAGAGACCAATACCTTCTTGGTATAAAGAATGGTCTTAATGCAGATTTTCAAAACATGTCATTAGGTCAACTAATGCATTCTTGGCTTTTCGAAGTTGTAAGGGTATCTAGCAATATTAAAGCAACCACTTTTGAGCGCTATGAAGGTATTTTTAGAAACTATGTTGAAAGCAGCGAAATATATGGCTTAAAGCTCAATGATTTAAAATCCATACAGCTTCAGAGGCATTATAATAAGCTATTTGAAGGAGGCAAAAGTTCTAACATAATTAGAAATTTAAATAAGCTCCTTAAAACATTTTTCTATTATGCAATTGATGAGGGCTATATACTAAAGAATCCATGCTCTGGTAAAAGAATAGTAATACCTCAAGACCCGGATCTAGAAAAAGATGATGAAGATGAAGTAATAGAAGTCTTAACCGATGAGGAAATTGAAAAAATAAAGCAAGCTCCTCAGGATAATAATCTTAACGCAATAGTTATGCTTAACCTTGGCACTGGATTAAGGCAAGGTGAATTATTAGCTCTTAAATGGCCTGATATTGATTTTCATGATAAGTTGCTAAAAGTGGAAAGAAGGATTAAAAGAGTTAATATTATTGCTGCTGACAGGACCAAAGAATCTAAAAAGCTTATTCAAAATCCTAAAACTAAAAATTCAATTAGGACAGTACCAATACCCAGCGCATTAATACCTGTCCTAGAGGTCCATAAAGCTGCTCAGGAAGCTCAGAAGCTAAAAGCAGGGGATTCATATATTGAAAGTGATTTTGTGTTTACAACCGAATCTGGAGAGACTATAGAAGCAAGAAACCTAAGACGAGCATGGGAAAGATTGCTTAAAAGAGCCGGAGTTCCTCATAAAAAATTTCATTCACTTCGACATACATTTGCAACTAAGCTGTTTGAAGCAGGGGTCCCACTTAAAACCGTTCAAATGCTTCTTGGACACTCAGATATATCAATTACAGCTAACATATACACTCATGTCATGAAAGAAAAAAAGATAGATGCAGTAGAAGAGCTAAACCACATTTTTCAGTAGCCTTTTATTTTTTTTTACTTTCCCAATGTGGGAATAGTGTGGGAAAACTAAAAATATATAAAAATAAACACTGCAGGAATGCAGTGTTTTCAGTCTAGATGGTGCGCCCAGAGGGACTCGAACCCCCGGCCAACTGATTCGAAGTCAGCGACTCTATCCAACTGAGCTATGGGCGCATTTTTATGCTTCTACAGAAGCCTTTTCACAAAAATAAAAATAAATGGAGCGGGTGACGAGATTCGAACTCGCGACTTTCACCTTGGCAAGGTGACACTCTACCACTGAGTTACACCCGCATACTCCATTACTAGCTAGGTATTTGGTGCGGGATAAGGGACTTGCTCCGCTCGCTTTGGCTCGCTATCACGCCGGGTCGGGAAAATGCTTCCAAGGGTCGCATTTTCTTGTTCCTCCCGTTCAAGTCCTATCTACTTATCCGCTTATACAAAAAATTTCTTTTACTCATTCTTTGATTTTAGTTGGTGCGGGATAAGGGACTTGAACCCCCACGTCGTTGACACTAGATCCTAAGTCTAGCGCGTCTGCCAATTCCGCCAATCCCGCATGTTCAGTTTTCTTTGTTCATTTTCTGGTCGCTATATTTATACAGCCAACAGTCATAAATTTGGCTGGGGTGGCTGGATTCGAACCAACGGAATGCCAGAGTCAAAGTCTGGTGCCTTACCCCTTGGCTACACCCCAGGATGTCATTTTGGGGTGGATAGTCGGAGTTGAACCGACGGCCTCCAGAGCCACAATCTGGCGCTCTAACCAACTGAGCTATACCCACCATAATATAAATGGTGCGCCTGAAGGGAGTCGAACCCCTGGCACACGGATTAGAAGTCCGTTGCTCTATCCAACTGAGCTACAGGCGCAATTTGGAGCGGGTGAAGGGAATCGAACCCTCGCGATCAGCTTGGAAGGCTGACGTTCTACCATTGAACTACACCCGCATGTTATTTAATTGTTACCGACATTTATAGATTATAGCATCTGATTTAAGCTCTGTCAACAACAATTTTTAACTGTTTCCAAAGGGTTGGTTATAGCGGAAACTCATCTAAGTATAAAAGAAATTTCTTCCACAGTCAATATTTAAATTTACTCTATCATGTGATTTTCTTTGCTCTATCTTTTAGTTTCTGCGTTGTTGTTCAATTTATGCGATATTTATGCCTTCTTTTGAATCAAAATGTTCTTTAATCCTTCCAATGCATTTGCTCTATGGCTTATTTCATTCTTTTCCGTTGAAGTCAATTCAGCCATAGTCTTGTCCAATCCTGAGATTATGAAAAGCGGATCGTATCCGAATCCATTTTCTCCTTTTCCCTCAAAGCCTATACTTCCATTTATATAGCCTTCTGTTACTATTTCCTCTTCGTCTGACAAAACAAGAGCTATAGAGCTTACAAACCTGGCTTGTCTCCCATTTTTGGGGACACTTCTCATATTGTCCAGAAGCTTCTTGTTATTGGCTGCGTCTTTTTTATCGCCTTCCACACCTGCGTACCTCGCAGAGTAAACTCCCGGTTCGCCCCTTAGGGCAAATACCTCAAGGCCGGAATCATCTGCAATGCTCGGTCTGCCCGTGAGCTTCCATATGGCCCTGGCCTTTATCAAAGCATTTTCCTTAAAGGTGCTCCCATTTTCCTCTATATCTATCTTTATGCCTACCTGGTCCAAGGAAAGCACCTCATAGCCCACATCCTTCAGTATAGCCCTTATTTCTTCCAATTTATGCTGATTATTTGTTGCTGCTACTACTTCCATTACATTCATCTCCTATTATACCAGCCAGTTCTCCAAGGCTTTCCTTCTGTATCCTTATCAATTCTTTTATGCCTTGTTCCCCCAATCTTAGCATTTGTTCCATCTCTTCTTTTGTAAAGGGCTTTTCTTCGCCTGTGCCCTGTATCTCAACCAGATGGCCTTTCTCCGTCATCACTATATTCATATCTACCTGACAGGTAGAATCCTCCGCATAATTTAAATCCAGCAGGATATTGCTTTCCTTTATTCCTAGACTGACTGCAGCTACAAAGCTATCCAAAGGTATCCTTGATATTTTCCCCTGGATTTTAAGCTTATGCAAAGCATCTGCCAACGCCACAAAAGCTCCTGTTATAGAAGCCGTCCTGGTGCCTCCATCTGCTTGTATAACATCACAGTCTATAAAAACGGTAATCTCTCCTAGTGCTTCCAAATTTACCACGGATCTCAAAGCTCTGCCTATAAGCCTTTGTATTTCCATAGTTCTTCCGTCTACCTTGCCCCTGGTTGAATCTCTTGGCTTTCTGACTTCGGTAGAACGGGGAAGCATGCCGTATTCTCCGGTCACCCAACCTCTGCCTTGACCTTTCATGAAAGGCGGCACCTTTTCTTCTACACTGGCGGTGCATATCACCTTTGTATCTCCCATCTCAATGAGTACAGAGCCTTCAGCATGCTTCAGGTAATTTCGCGTAATCTTAACAGGTCTGAGCTGATTCAGTGCTCTACCATCTATTCTCTCCATTTCTTTCATCCTTTCAAACATCTTTTGGTTATTATAGTTTCAAATAAAACCCACTTGAGTTAACCCAAGTGGATATCAATTGCTATTCATAAAAGTTCACAAACACAGGTACGTCCAAATATTCATTTGAACCGATGCTTTCAGTATTTTCTACGGTTTGGCCGTTCACAAACAATCTAACTTTCTTTATAGCCGGGAATTCCCTTAGTGTGAGTGTTACAGCTTTTACTATTGCTCTTTCTTCTGCTAAGGTCGAAACATTAAGTATTTCCTCAGAAAAGTTTACATAAGCAACCCCATCATTTACTTCCACTCCCAAAAGTTTAGTCCCTACGGGGAAGGGGTTCTTGAGTCCAGTTTTGGGGTCCGGCCCTTCGAGGAGTACATTCAATGCGGCTTCAGCGCTATTCGTATATCCCGAAACCAGCTTTGTCAAAGGTGCAAAATATGAATAACGTCCGGTGCCCTTCTTTTGATAGTATACCATAACCTTCGATAATTTATCACCTAATTTTTCTGGCTTTATCAAATTGATTTCCGAGCGCTTCAGATTTCCTCCTATTTTTGTCCCGAAGGGCATTTCATCGATTTGCTTTCCGTCAATCCTTATCTGCACCGATTTAATATTGGAGAACTCAGTCAAGGTATATACCAGAGCCTTGACCCCTATTTCTTCTCCTTCCGCACTGCCAAAGCTTAAAATTTCCTTGGACATATCCAATATGGCCAAGCCATCGTCTTTTATTACTGCACCATTGATTTTAGTGCCCTGGGGCAGCGTGGGAGACAGGCCTATAGGCTTTATATCCTCAGCCAACTCCTGGCTATATATGATGCCCTTTATTGCAGCCTTTGCCAATCCCATATCGCCCTTTGGTATGTATCTCATGACAGGTACCAAAAGATTTTCAGCATCTTTATAATATAGAACGGTGGCTCTTGTATTTTCCGGCTGTTCCGATGATACCTCGCTCAAGTCGTCTGTTTCTTTAATCTCGTCTTCCGGCAGCTTTATATCTATTGCTGTTTTTTTGTTGAAAAATTCCCTCAGAGAGGCCAACGGATTGCTGCAGCCTGTCAAAGTGATACATAATAAAACAACCAATATAATATAAAGTTTTCTTCTCAATCTCTTCACCCCCTAAAAGTTCTATATTATATATATTAGGGGGCTACATGGTATATTCATTTATTTGAGACTAATCAAAATATAGTATCTCACCTTTTATCGAACTATCAACATAAAGAATGCCCAGTGAGAACTTTGGCTGAAATCTTCTGTCTGTGGGGGATCCCGGGTTGAAGAGCAATACGCCCTCCATAATTTCATTGTAAGGCACATGGCTATGCCCAAATACTATGCAGTCTACATCATCGCTTAAAAATTCCGCATAAGCATTCAAAAAGGTCTTATTATGGCCATAGCCGTGAGTGAGTCCTATTCTCTTGCCTCCCGATTCTACTATTCTCCTGTCGCCGTATTTCTCGTATATGCCGAAGCTGTCATTATTTCCTGCTACTGCATAGACAGGAGCTATGGTTTCCAAGTCTGTGACAACATCTTCAGATAGCAAATCTCCTGCATGCAAGATGAGATCTACACCATGAAAGGCTTCAAACACAAAATCAGGCAGTGCTTTGGCCCTTCTTGGTATATGGGTATCAGAAATCACACCTATTTTTATCATAAAACCCCCTGTATTTTCATTTTTCTACCATCATCACTGCACCTTTTGTGCCATTTGAAAACAATACGGTCAAAAAACTCCTTTACTTATTTCCTCCTAAAGCCTTTTCAAGATTTTTCAGATTATCATACATGATGGATACATAATCTATGCCAGACTTTTCTTCTTCCTCCGTCAAGCCGTGTGCTGCATTTAAGGTCAGCACCTCGCCTTTGATCTCTTTGGCTATGGTCTCAGAATATTTGGGGCTGACAAACTTCTCAACAAAAACATATTTGATATCTTTATCTCTGCAAAGCTTAACTATTTCAGCCAGCTTTGCCGTACTCGGCTCCTGCTGAGGTGAGATTCCCCTTATAGGGATCTGGATTAGATCATATTCTTTGGCAAAGTATCCGAAGGCCTCATGGGAGGTCACAATAGTATTGCCCTTAAAGCCTTTGGCGGCTTCTCTGATATCACTATCCAGCTTATCAAGCCTTTGTGAGAGCTTATCATAATTTTCTTTATAAAAAGCTTCGTTTTTGCTGTCCTTCTCTATTAAGGCATTCAATACATTGGCCGCTTCCTTTTTCAGATTTACAGGGCTTACCCATACATGAGGATCATTATCATTCTCGTCATGTCCGTGGGCTTCTTCTGCAGGATGTTCAAGACTAGTCCCTGCATCTTCCCCTCTTATAAGCTCTATGTCTTTGCTTGCCTCAACAACCTTTGTCCTGTTCAAATCCAGATTTTTGATCACCCGCTCAGCCCATCGCTCCATACCCGCTCCGTTATATATAAAGATATCGCTTTCCTGGAGCTGGGCCATGATCTTAAGGGTGGGCTCCCAGTCGTGAGGTTCCACTCCGGCAGGTATCATGTTTATGATTTTCGCCTTGTCCTGAGCTATTTCCTTGGCTATGAAATGCATAGGATAAAAGCTTGTAAATATCTTTAACTTCCCTGTGCCGCTGTTTTCTGCGGCGTTGGAAGCATCTTTGCAAGCTGCTGCCGAGAACGTCAATGCTAAAATCAATGATACAAATAAAATAGTTTTTCTCATACTATACCTCCTATTTGCAAGTTATTTGCATTTACATTGTATAGTATTTCCTCTTTTCTGTAAATATATAGCGTGAGATTACTTATTATTATTTAAAAAACCGTATGCCAATGCAGCTTGCAGTGCAGCACCTACAGGCAAACAATCCTCATCGATATCAAACAGGCTGTTGTGAGCAGGATGGATTATTCCCTTATCCTTGTTCCCGCAGCCGAGGAAGTAGAAAACAGAGGGCCTTGACATAGAGAAGTAGGCGAAGCTTTCCACACCGAGGCTTGGGTTGACAATATCGACAATATTGCTGACGCCTATCAGCTCTGAAGCTGTTTTACGCACGAATTCAAGCATAGGGCCGTCATTATAAAGGCATGGATAGCCATCTATCATGCTTATTTCAGCAGTTCCTCTCATAGAGGATGAAACGCCTTCCACAACCTCTTTGAACCTGACCTTCAGCCTTTCTCTATGCTCCTTGCTTAAGGTTCTCATAGTTCCTTTGATCTCCACTTCATCAGGTATAATATTCTCTGCAGTGCCTCCATGTATAGACCCGACTGTCAGCGCTGCCGCTTCAGTAGGAGAAGTTTCACGGCTTATCAATGTCTGCAGTGCATTTATCACATTGCAGCTTATAGTGATCGGGTCTATTCCCATATCTGGATGGGCTCCATGGGCGCCCTTCCCCTTTATTTTTACTGCAAAGGGATTCGAGGCAGCATGCACTACACCCGGTTTCAAACCTATAGTGCCGCTTTTCAGGCTTTCATCTACATGGAGCCCTATCACCGCATCAATATGAGGATTCTCCAGAACCCCTTCTTCTATCATGTATCTGGCCCCTCCAACAGTCTCCTCCGCAGGCTCAAACATCAGCACCACATTGCCTTTGAGCTCCTTTTCCATGCTCTTCAAGATCATAGCGGCCCCCAAAAGCACCGTCACATGGGCATCATGCCCACAGGCATGCATTTTGCCTCCTATTTGTGAGCTGTATGAGCGTTCTTTTTTGTCCTGGATGGGCAAGGCATCCATATCTGCCCTCAATGCTACAGTTTTATCTCCCTTTCCTCTTATAATAGCTTTTACTCCTGTCTTAGCAATGCTTTCATATTCGACCCCTATGCTGTCAAGAAATTTCTTGATCTTTTCAGAGGTTTTATATTCTTCAAAGCCCAATTCCGGCTCTCGATGAAGGTCCCTCCTAATATTCACCAATAACTCTTTGTATCCGAGCGCCTCTTTATAAAAATCCATCAATATACACCTCATCTCATTTTTACATATAGATTATACCAATTGGCGGGCCTGCCTTCAATATTAGGCAGCCTGTATATTTAATATTGGTGTAACAAATAGTATAATGTTGTATAGGTTACGAAAAATACGGGGAAGCGGGGAGCACGGATTTTGCCATAACCTATGACCCTAAAGGAATACCCTAAGACTAGTAGCCATTGGCTAGAGACTAGAGACATAAAAAATGCTTCGCATTTTTTATAAAACACACATACGGAGGGATATATTTGAAATCAAAGGTTTATTTTTTTAATATGAGAGCCGGAAAGCCTTCTGAAAGCATATCAAAAAAGGTGGCCAAGCTTTTTGATAAGGCAGGATTCAGCGAAATAGTCGCTCCTGAAAAGCTTACAGCCATCAAAATACACTTTGGAGAAAGAGGAAACAATGCTTTCATCAATCCCATATATGCCAGGCAAGTAGTTGACAAAATAAAGCAAAGCGGAGGCAAGCCTTTTCTAACAGATTCCAATACCTTGTACAAGGGCAGCAGGGCCAACGGGATTGATCATCTTGTGACTGCGGTAGAGAACGGTTTCGCTTATGCTGTAGTCAATGCACCTCTGGTCATATCAGACGGAATTTACAGCAAGGATTCCGTAGATGTACACATCGGCAAAAAGCATTTTGACACCGTAAAGATCTCATCTGCTGTTTATTATGCCGACTCCATGATGGTGCTGTCCCATTTCAAAGGCCATGAGACGGCAGGCTTCGGAGGGGCGATAAAAAACATGGCTATGGGTTGTGCACCGGCAGCAGGCAAGCAGCAGCAGCATTCAACAGCCAAGCCCAAAGTAGGCAAGGATTGCAAAGCATGCAGGATGTGTATTAAGAGCTGCCCTGCCGATGCTATAGTGATGGCTGACGGAGCAGCATACATACAGAATGAGAAATGCATAGGCTGCGGCGAATGTGTATCCATGTGCATCTATAATGTGATAAGGCCCCAGTGGGGAACTGCCATGGATGCATTTATTGAGAGAATGACCGAATATGCCTATGGCGCATGGGCAACAAAAAAGAATAAAATCGCTTTCATGAATTTTGTTATGAATGTAACACCGCTATGCGACTGCGTACCTTGGAGCGATGCTCCCATAGTGCCGGATATAGGTATTTTAGCTTCCTTTGATCCGGTGGCAATCGATCAGGCCAGCTATGACCTGGTCAACAAACAGCGAGGCAACGCTCATAGTGAAATCGGCGACTGCGGCTGCGGCATGGAAAGCGGCGAAGATAAGTTTAAGGCTATGCATCCTGATACAAAGGGAGAGATGCAGCTTTCCTACGGTGAAGAATTGGGCATGGGCACAATGGAATATGAGCTGATTGAGCTTTAAAGGGCTATTCGCTAAAAAACATTATTACAGCTAGTATTAAAGGCGCAGCAGCAGCTATAAAGGCACCTGCTGCTGCTTTTTTTTCACCCTTTTTCAAGCAGATATAAGCATAGCTGCCCACATAAATTGAGGGCAGCAGGAATAATAGCAAAAAATACTTCTTAATCATTTTCTGCCCCCTTTTTGCAGAACCGGTGAGCTCTTTATCATTGTTCCTGTCCTTCTTATCTTTGCATCCACCGTTACAACTGCCTTAATATCTTTAAACTTCTCAAGCCAATTATATTTTTCCCATTCTTGTATGGTTGAAAAGCATTTCACTACATGATGGCCGAAGTTAAGAAAATCTACATTTAATTCTTTAGCCTTATCTATAAGGGCGTCTGCTTGATGCTTTATAGTGGTCTCAATCAAGCCTTCCAGATATCCGATCATATCCGTTTTCTCATAGTTAATTCTGCTTTGAATGGCGAGTATAGTCCCATCCAATCTTATATTTACATAAATAACAGGCTTGCCTTCATCAAACACTACCTTCACCTTGGGCTTGCTGTGCTGGCTCAGATCAACAGCCACATCCAGATCAGGCCTGAGAGGGTCATTGTGGGAAAAAGTTCCTCTTTCAAATTCTCCCCGCAGCATCAGCATAACCCTTGTCTCATAGCCATCCAGCTTGTGGACCATCTTGTCTCCATCAAATAAAGCTGTCCCAAAAAGCTCAATATGGTTTCCTCCCTTTCGGGGCAGCTCACCCGCATATCTTTCTCCTATGAAGATCTGTTCATTGTCTCCCCCTCCGTCGTTTCTGGGCAAATGGCTGAAATCATTGATTCCAGCCATGATTGCGATAGGCTGTCTATAGGTGGACTTTAAAGAGCTGTAAAAATCGCTGAGCTTAATTTGAGGAGAGAACCCGGTTTGCTTAGAGATTTCCATGAAGCCTTCCTGCATCTTAGGCATGGACAAACCCACTACGGGCTTGAGATTATCGATAAAGCTTTCCGCAGTGCCCTGTGATACTATTACATTCACATTTCTTCGTATTTCTCTGAAGCGTATTATTGGGCCCATAACATCTCCGAACTCACCCCGTTCCGCAACCTCCTTGGATATTATCAAATATTTGGTATGTCTGAAGTTCAGCATTCTTGCCAATGATGTATTCAGTACATTTGTAGCCTTAAAGAAGGTCGGTGCATCTATTGTTAAAGCAACATATTCTGTTTTTTCTTGTTCGCCGCCGCCCTGCGTCTTGCTGCCGGATCTCATATCGCTTATTTGAAAGCTGAAGCGCCATTTATCCACTATGCCTTTGTCTATGCCTATGGTAGTGACATAAGCATAATCACCAACTTCGTGGGCATCAAAGCAGGAGGATAAGAAAACCGCTATGAAAAATAAAATAGATATGAGACTAATTTTCCTTAGCATAGGCTTGCTTCCTCCTCTTGAAAAAGAACCATATAAGCCATGCAATCAAAATAGGTGTGTAAAAACCTACCCAGCCAAGCTGTCTGAGATTAGGCACTACATAATCCAGCATTATGGATACGGTGGGTACAATAAGTGTGAGTATATAAACTATAAATGCAAAAGAAACAATAATAGGTTTTTTATCATTCATATCAAAAACATGGGTATAGCAGGCTACAGCGCCATAGAATACAGCGGTCAAACCTATTAATGTACTCAAGTTCCAGGTAAATATAAAGACTACTTCTATCCTCTGAAAGAACCTTCCATAGTCAATGAGAGAGGCCATTATATATACAGGGTCCATAAGCTCACCTGCAATAAAGTAAGGGAAGGACAGTATGGTGGAAAACAGTACGGTTGAAATAACCGCACCGGATATCAGAATGCCCCGGCGGCCTACAATTCCGAAGTCTTTGGTACTATTTAGGGCTTTTGCAAAAATGCCCAAAAGTATTATTTCACCATAGGCCGAGCTTCTTATAAGCCCGTTTTCCAACGTGGCACTTGCTCCGTAGCCTAATAAGGGATATAATCTATATGCTTGAAATCTCTTGAATGACAATAATATTACAGTGATAAAAGCAAAAATCAGAGGATAGGAAAAAAGCTTTGCCACCCGGCCAATGCTCTCAAGACCAAGAAAGCTGACAAAAACTATGGCTATGATGAATAATCCTACTATAAAGCCAGGGGGAGTCTCATTAAGAAGATATACCTTGGTAGCGTCAGTAAATTCTCTCAGTGTTATGCTTATAGATAAAAGCAAAATTAAACAAAATATAAGGTTAAGTAGCATTCCTATCTTTTTGCCCAATGCTTCATCAAATATTTCCATAATGTTCTTCCCCGGATAGGCTTTGACCAGTTGAAGCATCAGGCTAAAAACCATCAAACTCACTGCCATGGATATCAGCGTCATATACCATCCTACAGTACCTACCTTCTGCACGACTGCTGCAATGCTGGTAAAAAACGCTTTGCATGCCGTTGCATTAACAATGATGCAAAGCATCTCAATATTTCCTATTTTGCCTTCCTCCATTATAATCACCTCAAGTCCAACCGAGTATTATTAATTCTTCTTTTTCTTTTTTAGAGCATTTAGTTCATCAGGTCTGTATTTCATATATTTTATAGGTTTTGCAAGAATTATATCCGGGCTGTTTCTAAGCTTTGGAGTCACAGGCGCTAAAAATGGGACTCCGAAGGACTTCATGCTGCACATCAGCGCGAAAAACATAAACATTCCTATGGAAATACCGTAAAAGCCTGCCTGTACGGCAGCCTGCCCCAATATCAAAGCTCCTACGATACCCAGGGTCTGGTTGATAACTCCCGGCACCCTGAGTGCAGCTTCTCTGACAAGCTCAAAGGCCAATTCCATCACAACCAGCTCCACAATCGTGGGAAAGGGGACACCCTCCCTGGCAGAGGCTATCGATGCCAAAAGCTCGGAGGATATCATCTCCTGGCTGAACAATATCAGAGCGATATAAAAGCTGGACAGAAACACGGCTATCAGTATCCCTGCCATCCTTATCATGCTTATAAAGCTTCCATAATACCAGCGAAGGTTATTATCTGCGGAAGTATGATAAAGAGTAAAGAAGGTTATAGGCATTGCACAGGCAAAAGGCGAACCGTCCAGCATTACAAGGACCTTCCCTTCCAGAAGGAAGGATATGGCCCTGTCAGGTCTTTCTGTGCTGATTATCTGCGGAAAGAGCATCCATCTATTATCCTCGATATACTGCTCCAGCATCCCGCTGCTCAATATAGCTTGTGATTTTACTTTACTGATTCTCTTTTTTACTTCTTTCGGAAGCTCCGGATTCACAACTCCATCCTGATATATGACTGCGCATTTTAGGTTGCTTTCCGCTCCCACAATCATAGTTTCTACTATAAGATTTCTATTTTTAAATAACCTTCTCACAATAGAAAGATTTGTAGGCAAATCCTCTACGAAGCTTTCATGAGATCCTCTCACCACTATTTCATTTTCCGGTTTTTCTATGCCTCGCTTTTCATAGCCTTTCACTTGCAATAAGACGCACGAATCAAAGCCTTCTATAAAGAGAGCGCAAAAACCGCTTAGTATATCATTTTCAATCTTTTCAAACCGATTTTCTTTAGCAACATCATTAATATTAACAACTTTATTGATCAACATGTCAATCAAATCAGCTTCCTCAAGGTCCAAGCCCCCAGTCCCTGTCATAAGGTTCTTCAGGATTACTTCATCCAGAAGCTTTCTATTGACCAAACCATCCACGAAAATAAGGAAGGCGCCTATGCTCCCGCATATTTTGAGCTTTCTCACTGTTATATCGCTGTTTATCGGTATTTTGAAATCATTCTCAAGCCTTTCAAGATTTTTCTCAAGAGTCGAATAGATGAATGAATCCTTATCATCATTGTAATCATTCTTATCTGCACCTCTGTCATCTTCCTTGGTTTCCAGCAGCTCAAATTTATCTTTTTTAGGCTTATCCTTATATATAAATATATCCCAAAGCTTCTTCCGCATATAAAACTCACCATCCCAAAGCTTATCTCGACAAATATAGTAATAGTCTCCATAAATACGAAAAATTTATACTAAAAAATAAACCTCTCAATCATAAAGATTCAGAGGTTTATTTTTTAGTATAAAGCTTATATGCTGACCTTTTTCCAGAAGCCGGGCATAGCGAGGAGCAATATGGGATAGATCTCCAGCCTTCCTATCAGCATTGCAAAGGAAAGGGTCATTTTGCTCAGCACCGACATAGCTGAGAAGTTGCCCATAGGTCCCACAATAGCAAAGCCCGGGCCTATATTGCCCAATGTCGCCGCCACAGAGGACAAGGTAGTAACGATATCAAAATCATCAAGAGACACTATTAGCGAAGCCGCCACAAAAATAAAAATATAAGCAAAAAAGAAGCTTTTAATTTCCGACAGCGTCCTCTCATCAACAGCTCTACCGCCAATCCTCACAGGATATACTGCCCTTGGGTGGATTATTTGCATAAGCTCGGTTTTCATGGTTTTAATGAGCAATAGTATCCTTATATTCTTTATTCCTCCGCCGGTAGAGCCGGCACATCCTCCTATGAACATCAAAAAGAATAAGATCAACTTGGAGAATATGGGCCATTTATCAAAGTCTGTGGAACTGTAGCCTGTAGTAGTTATTATTGATGCTACCTGGAACGAAGAATGTCTCAGGGATTCCCCCAGGTCAGAAAAAATATTTCCATATAGATCTATAGTTATGAGTATTATTGATATAGAGACTACAGCTATATAGAACCTGAATTCCCCATCCTTGAACAAGGCCTTAAAGTTGCCCTTTATGGCCTGATAATACAGGGAAAAGTTAGCTCCGCACATAAGCATGAATACGGTTATTATAACTTCTGCAAATACGTTGTTGTAAGCACCTACGCTGATATTTTTGCTGGAAAAGCCACCGGTGCCGACAGTGCCAAAGGTGTGAATGCAAGCGTCAAACACCGGCATTCCGGCTATTACTAAAAATATTATTTGAATCACCGTTATAACAAGATATATTCCATACAATATTTTAGCAGTCTTGCCAACTCTGGGAACAAGCTTTCCCGGATTTGGTCCGGGACTTTCGGCCTTCATTATCTGAAGCGTTCCTGCACCTACCGATGGAAGTATGGCTAATGTGAATACCAGTACTCCCATTCCCCCTACCCAATGGGTAAAGCTTCTCCAGAACAAAATGCTCTTTGGAAGGCTTTCAACTTCCATGAGAATGCTTGCACCAGTGGTAGTGAAGCCTGAAACCGCCTCAAAAAAGCTATCCACCAGCGATGGTATGGATCTGCTGAGATAAAAAGGCAAAGAACCGAAAAAGGATACCAATACCCAGCCAAAACCTACGATGGCAAAGCCATCCCTTGCATATATGCTTTTGCTTTGAGGCTTCAGGTTTATCAGTACAAGCCCGACTGCTATGAGCATCAAAAGCGTATAGGCAAAAGATTTCATTGCCCCGTCATTATATATGCCTGAAACTGCAAGAGAGGGTGTTATAGCGATAGCTTCACATATTAATAATATCCCCAAGCTTTTTAATACCATTTTGAAGTTCACTTTGAATCCCTCCTATGAAGCCCCCGACAAGCTCATCCAGATCTTCTATTTTTCTATTTTTTATTATGATTATTACCCTGTCATCTTTGCATATTACATCGTCCCCGTGGGGTATGACGATTTGATTTTTCCTCACTATAGTAGCAACAATCACGTCCTTGGGAAGCTTCAGTTTTTTAAGAGGTATATTCAACATCTTGCTGCCCTGTTTTGGTATAAATTCCAATATTTCGGCTTGTCCTTCAACTATTCTGTATAGAGTTTCTATGGAGTTGCCTCTCACATATTTTAAGATCTGATTGGTGGTTGTGATTTTGGGACATATGACGCTATCTATACCCAGCTTGGTTACCACTCCCATATAATTTATTCTGCTTATTTTTGAAACAACCCACTTTGCTCCATTCTGCTTGGCAATCAAAGCCGAAATCAGATTCTCCTCATCCATTCCCGTCAAGGATATGAATACATCCATTTCTCCGATGTTTTCAGATAGGAGTACCTCCTCATCGGTGCCGTCGCCGTTTATAACAAGCGTGTTGGGAAGCAAATCCGCAAATTCATCGCATTTCTCCCTGTCTATTTCAATGATCTTAACCTTAATGCCCATTTCATGAAGCATTTTTGTCAAGTAATATGCTATTCTGCCGGCACCAACTATCATAACATTCCTTATCTTAGTATGGCTTTGGCTCCAGCCTTTGAAAAAGTTCATAATACCTGAAGGATTACCTAGAATATATATATTGTCATCCACCTGTATCTCAAAATCTCCATTTGGCACAATGACCTCGCCATTTCTGACGACTGCTCCTATCAGAATAGGATGCAAATTTTTGTTTGACAAATCCTTTAGCTTTACGCCTGCAATAGGCATATCCTCTGTAATCTTCACTTCGATCATCTTCACTCTGCCTTTTGCAAAGCTTTCCACATTTGCTGCCGAAGGAAAGGTGAGGCTTCTGGCTATCTCTTCTGCAGCAGCATGCTCGGGGTTTATCACCATGTCTATCCCTACTTCTTCCTTGAGCATGGTCAATTCACGGGCATATTCAGGGTCTCTTATCCTTGCTATAGTGCTGAATGCACCCAGTTTTTTGCCGGTCAGGCAGCAAACCATGTTTACCTCATCGCTGTCTGTTACCGCAATCAAAAGATCCGTTTCTTTGATACCGGCTTCTATCAGTATATTGGTGCTCACACCATTTCCCTTGATGCACAACACGTCCAAATTTTCTTCTGCTTTCTGCAAGGCCTCTTGATCGTTATCTACTATAGTAACGTCATGGTCCTCCTTAGAAAGATTCAAAGCAAGATTGTAGCCTACCTTTCCTGCTCCGATTATTATAATACGCATTAGGTTCCCTCCAAAGTACCCGATAATATAATTTTGGGAAATCAATAATAATAATTATAGCATTTATTTAGAACAAAGTCTTCCGTTAGCAAATTTTGATAGCTAAAGAAAATTTATACTTCCCTATGCATTTTAAAAAAACATAAATTGGCGCATAAATAATTCTACATTAATACTTCAATAACAGCAACTTCAATAGGAAGGGTGTTTTATCGCTAATTTGACCGATTTCTCATGAATTTTAATGAATATGTCTTATTAGTGCTGGAATATTTCATCTATATCGTATTTTTTAGCTTTCTCTTATAACTTGACGTCTAGTATAGGCAAATTTTCTTCTATCCTCCTCAAGTTATTTACATGTGTCTATGATAATACAATAACTGCCTGCTTACAAGCATTCTTCAAATCGCAAAAAACAAAGCTAAGAAAATAAATATTATCTTAGCTTTGCATGCTTAACTATAATTTTCTGATGGGTTAATATCAGCTTTTGCCTTCTAAATATTTCATGATGCCCATAAAAATTCCCCAGGCAATCTTCTCCTGAAACTTATCTTCCTGCAGCAGCTTCTCTTCCTGGTGATTTGAAAGAAAGCCGCATTCTACCAGAACCCCTGGCATCTTGTTATTTTTCAATATATACAGTGTATTTATCCCTTTAGCCTGTCTCGTATTTCCATTTTGAATGACATCGATCATTTCACTCTGGATAAGCTCGGCCAATTTCTTGTCTTCTTCATTGCCCGCCATATAAAAGCATTGTGCTCCGTAATATTGGGATTGGGGGAAGGAATTCAAATGTATGCTGATGAATATATCGGCTCCGGATTCATTTATCATTTTATGCCGCTCTCTGAGGTCATCATTTTTTTTATCCCTTATCCTCGTTTTGCCGTCACCATATAGACCGCTGTCATCCTCCCTGATCATCAAACCGACTCCGCCTGACTGTTCAATAAGCTTTCTGAGCTTCAAGGCTATTTGGAGGTTTATATCATCTTCCACTGCTCCTGTTATTCCTATCGCTCCCGGATCTATGCCTCCATGTCCGGGATCAATCATTATCACTTTATTCTTCATAGGAAGCCTATAGGCATTCATTGCATCGGTGTAAATAAAGGTAGAACAAAGCAAGAGCAGCATCAGTCCTAAAATTCCGGCTCCCAATTTTATCAGAAGCCTTCTATCTACTATAATAAGCTTCAATATACCACCTCCAAAAAACACTTATATAATAAGGTATAAATAATAAGTATGTCATATTCATATAAATTTCATTATGCTATAATATTTATTATATATATTCTGAGGAGGGGTTAGTTTGGGAGATATTAGAATCAGCAGATTAGCAAAATTATTGGTGCATTACAGCTTGAGGTTGAAAAAGGGAGAAACCGTAATGATTCAGTCCAAAATTATATGCGCTCCCCTGGTAAGAGAAGTCTATAAGGAAGCTCTTCTTGCCGGTGCGCATCCTATGATTTTTAACAGCCTGGAGGATGACAGAGAGATACTCCTTAAATATGGGAATGATGAGCAGTTATCCTATATAGCGCCTTATTCCGTTGAGCTTATTAAGAATGTGGATGCTTATCTGACCATATGGGGCGAGGATAATACAAAATCACTATCCAACATAGATCCGGCCAGGATGAAGCTGAGATCTCAGGCTATGACTGAATACAACAAAATCTACATGGATAGGATGGGAAGCGGCGCCTTGAGATGGTGCGGTACTCAGTATCCGACCAATGGAAGCGCCATGGATGCCGAAATGTCATTATCCGAATATGAGGATTTTGTTTATGAGGCCGGTCATATAGATTCAGATGATCCTGTTGCTCACTGGACAAAGGTCCATGAAGAGCAGGAAAGGCTTGTAAAAATACTGAATACAAAATCGGATTTTGAAATAATCGCAAAGGATACCCATTTGAAGCTCAGTACAAAGGGCAGGACCTGGGAAAACTGCGATGGCAGGGTAAACTTCCCCGATGGTGAAATATTTACTTCCCCGGTAGAGGATTCGGTAAACGGTTATATAAGGTATACATATCCTGCCATATATGGCGGAAGGGAAGTGCAGGATATAACTTTGACCTTTAAGGATGGAAAAGTAGTGGATGCAAAGGCAGCAAAAGGTGAAGATTACTTGCTCCAGATGCTGGATATAGATGAGGGTGCTAAATTTGTGGGCGAATTTGCCATAGGCACCAACTATGATATTGAAAAGTTTACCAAGAATATATTGTTTGATGAGAAGATCGGCGGTACCATACATATAGCAGTAGGAGCAGGAATGCCGGAATGCGGGAGCAAGAATGCGTCCAGCCTTCATTGGGATATGATATGCGATATGAAGGACGGCGGAGAGATTTATGCCGACGGTGGATTGATATATAAGGATGGAAAGCTTCTCATATAGCAGCTAGAAGCAACATATTATAATCTCTAAACTGACCAGTGGCTGTATCAGCCACTGGTATAATTGTCATTATATAGATCGCGCATTTCAATAGTTTTATCGGCAAGAAATTTGCCTCTTATCATAATGGGATTTGAAGTGAGAACCTTAAACTCGATTCCGTTAATCACATATGTCTGCTCTTTTGTATTCCAGTAATCAATGTACAGATTGAAATCACTGCTGCCACCCGTTTTGTGTCGTCATAACAGATAGCATAAACACAGCATTTAAACAATAATTGAATCAATACCCACATGATGTATCCCATCAATTTTTTTTATGGTTAATTGAATGTGTTAAGTTCATTTATTCTTTCGTGCTGTATCCCCTCTATAGGTGCATCGCCACCGATACCGCTGAGATAAAACCTAAAGCGGACACGCGAATCCGTATTGTTATCTACGTATTCCTTGCATCTTTTTAACATTGAGTAGATACCGTCCTCATGAATAAGTTCCTCAAAGGATGCATCATTGAAGATAGTCTTAAACGTTTTAAGGTATGATCCTATAAGATAATTTAGTTCCTGATATTCGATGCTGTCGGATAAAACATAGTCATAATCAAAAAACACCCGAGTAGCATATTCTTTGCCTGTTTCATCCTTCTGGATAATTTCAAATGGATAGCGGTAGCGAAGTTCAATAAAGGCTGTACCGTCGGGAGCTGTATCTGAATAGGCATCCCTGCTTTCCACCGACTCCGAAGGCATATTACCCATATTTGCACCCTCCGGGTATATTATATATCTATCTGAGCTGAAACCACCGAGAGCCGCACCGCTCATAATTCGCTTTTTCATAAATGTTTTGTCTATATAGTTGACAGGGGTTTCAGATATAGAAAATACCGAACTCGCTCCGAGAACAATGATTAAGAGCACACAAACCATCGCGAATCCAGTTTTCTTTTTGGTTATATCCATAATCCAAGTAATTCTCATTCGCACATTTCTTTGTCCACCTCCGAAATCTGTGGAAAATGCGGTTTGGGGTTGTATCTTTTTTAAGGAAGAAAAAATAATCTTGCTATATTGCTTACGCAGGTTGAAATCAGCATCTTTTACCACCTCCTCGTCGCAGGAAAGTTCACACAGAGCGGCGATCTCCTTAGCGACGAAAGGAAGAAATGGATTGAACCAGTGAATGCTCCTAGCAGCGATGACCAGAACCCTGTACCACAAATCTCTGCGTTTGAAATGTATCAACTCGTGCTTAAGTATGATGGTTAGTTCCTCAGGCGTATAGATGACATCCGGGAGGACAATGGACGGTCGAATAAGGCCTATCAACATGGGAGTATAAACGCAGGAACATTTTCTAATACCCACTTTCTCGCGAATGCCTACTTGTTTTTCCACATCACAAAACGCTTTAAGTGTCTGTGAGTCGGTTATTTCCTCACTCCACCGCCGAACCATTGACATAAAGCGGCAGTGCCGTGTGACATAACAGGCAAATAAGGCGATAGTACCCAAGAACCATACAACCGTGAGCATTTCCCAAACAGAAAAGCTCGAAGGCGAGCGAGTCACCGATTCCATCCAATTCCGAGCGGATGCCACAGAGGCTGGAAAACCTTCCATTGCTGCGTCTGCTACCTCCTGCGCAGGCAGTGGTATTTCCACTAAGGAACTGTTGGTATGCAACCTGAACGGGAAAATAAGACTTACAATAATAATCATCCAAGCGTAGTAACACCATTTTGCATGATAGCGCTTCAAAAGAAGCGGCGTGATAGCTATATTAAAAAGAGCAAGGAGCGTCATAGTAAAAGAACGGAGTAAGAACATGATAAGAAAGTTCTGCATGTCAACCCCTCCTATCCTTTAACCACTGAAACAAAGCATCGAATTCTTCATCCGAAATATCTTCATACCTGTATAGCGCATTAACTAGGTTTAAAAATGAGTTCTTATGGTATTGCCGCATAAAATATTCAGTTTCAAAACGCAGGTAGTCATCACGGTTTATGATTGGATAGTAAAGACGCTCCTTCCCTTGCTTCTCGCTGCTCAAAAAACCACGATCAATCAATCTCTGCATAAGTGAAACGACGGTTTGTATTTTCCAGTTTTTCACCTTTCCTATCTGCTGCATAACAAGGCTTGTGGTGACAGGAGGATCGCTTGCCCAAACGGTCTTCATAATCTCAAATTCTGCTTCCGGCAATTTCATCATGTTAGCCACCTCCTTAAATAAGTTAATTGTCTTAAATATATACTACAATTGTCTTAAATATATGTCAAGAAAATTCTCTACTTTGACATGAAAATATGGATTTCTTGAGCCCCTTCTAGTTTTTGGTTTCCTTGTGAATTTTTTTATTAAAGATAACAAAGATGGCAGACTTTATATACCCTTCGGATAGAAGTACCGCCCCAGTTATGAAAGCCTCAATTGCTTCCATTCTAATGTGCAGGGCAATATCCGTCCCATACTACTTTTCTGTAACCCTCTATATCAGTATCACCCTCGGTGCTGATGATCAGAATCCTTGAAGCTTTATCCAGCTTCAGCTTGTCTTTGAGTTCCTTATATTCGGTTTTTTGCATTATCAGGCTTATCAAGCCTGTTCCCACAGCACCGGACTCCCCGGATATTATCCTGGGATCGCTTTTTATGGGATTTGCCAATATCCTCATCCCTCTTGCAGCAACATAATCCGGACAGGATATGAACATATCCGCATAATCCCTTAATATCTTCCAGCCTATTGTATTGGGCTCACCGCATGCCAGGCCTGCCATAATGGTATCCATATGGCCTGTTACAGCATGGGGCCTTCCGTCATTTATAACCGCAGATCTATATAAGCAATCCGCCTTATCAGGCTCTACAATGGCAGATATGAGCCTGTCGTTTCCATATTTGTCTACGAAATATCCAAGCATTGCTGCGGCAAAAGATCCTACTCCGGCCTGGAGGAATACATGAGTCGGTTCTCCGTAGTCTAATGCCCTTAGCTGCTCCTCAACCTCATCTGCTATTGTTGCATAGCCTTGCATGATCCACCGGGGAATTTCCTCATAGCCCTCCCAAGCTGTATCTTGTACCATTACTCCATTATTTTTGAGGGCATATTCATTTGCCAGTCTCACGGCATCATCATAGTTGTACTCAGTTATACAAGCTTCCGCGCCTTCATTTCTAATGTTTTCGAGCCTCATCTCCGCAGAGCCCTTAGGCATGAATACTACTGATCTATATCCCATCTCTCTTGATGCCCAAGCAACTCCTCTTCCGTGATTTCCATCGGTTGCAGTGACAAAAACGGTATCTCCCAGCTTTGTTTTTGTATCTTCCGATACTAAATTGCTATATGTCAAATTCTCCAAACCCATATTGGTTTTGTCACATATATATCTGCCTATTGCGTATGATCCTCCCAGTACCTTAAAGGCATTAAGTCCGAATCTATAAGATTCATCCTTAATCCAAATATTTGACACATTCAATTCTTTCGACAGGTTTGATAAATCATGCAAGGGTGTTGCTGCATATTGAGGAAAGCTCTTGTGAAAATCTCTTACACCGGATACAACATCTCTGGATATGAAATCTACCTTCACCTTTTTCCCTTGCCTGTTTCTCGCTTCTGTGTTTTCAATCCATTTCAAGTCTGAATAGTTGCTCATTCCAAACCTCCTACCTTCTGAACTCTGAGTATTGCCGCATAATACGTTAAAATCCCTCCAATATATATCTGCCCTTATTCACCATAGCATCCAGCAATTCCTTATTATTCTTTACATGAAGCTTGTCTGTATGAGCCACCAGGGTTTTCCCTGCCAACTCTGCATTAATGCATTTGTAAAACATATCGAGGACTTTAATGGTGCAGTCAAAATCCTCATCTGCCATTGTCGAGCCTGCAGTACATATTGCATGTCCCAGCCTTTTCTTCCGGCTTATGGGGCTTTTGCCCAGTATGTATTTGCCGGACCAAATCGATTGGCACCGATCTATCAATGTTTTCAAACCGGATGATACTGTATTAAAATATATTGGAGTAGCAGTTATCACCATATCCGCTCTTTCAAAATCCTCATATATGGATTGCATATCATCCTTGATTATGCATTTTGCGTCCTTGTAGCAGTGGTCACAAGCCAGGCAAGGTCTGATATTAAGCGCTGCAACATACAACTTTTTTACGGATGTATCCTCCGCTTCCATGCCCTTAAGCAAGGCGTCCAATAGAATATCGCTATTTTGTCCTCTTCGATGACTGCCATATATAGCAAGGATATTTTTCATAGGAATCCTCCTTTTACTGTTTGGTATGCAAAGGGACAAAAAGAACCGTCCTCAGTGTCCCTTTGTCCCTCTATTGCATTTATTGTATGAACCTTACTCTTGATAGTATGAGATATAGCACGGCAACTTCTATCGGCGCCATAATCGCTCTTGCTATTATTCTGGCAGGCAGCAGCACTAAAAATCCCTTTTTCAAAAGTATCGTAAGCCATAAGGTGCCTAATCCCAAAGATACCAATAAAGATGTGATCATAATGGTCAAAACAATTTTCCAAAGGCTATAATTGGATTTGGTCCTGTAAAATATTAAGCCTGGAATCGCTCCCGTAAGCATTGCACTTAAGGTAAACCCCGGGAAGTAGGGGAAACCTCCTCCGCCAAATATGAGCATACCTGCAAGATCTGCAATTGCTCCGGTGAGCCCGCCTATGACAGGGCCTAAAAGCATACCTGCTAATAAAATGGGGATATCCCCAAAGCTTAGCCTGACAGAGCCCCCTACCAGATAAACAGCAAAGAATCTGGTGAGAATAATGCTCATGCCGGCGAGCAATCCTCCGACTGCCATGGACAATGTGCTCAGTCTTTTTTCTGCCTTATTCATAATATTACCTCCTTCTTTAGCTCGACAGGTCACACTAAAGAAGGATTCATTCTTCTCTATGTGACAGCGGACGCGATACTGTACCGCAGGTCATACCTTTCGTTTAGCGGCAACTTCCCATCCGTCTAACACTTAACGCACAGTACCTACTCTGTCAGCTATTCATAACATTATATATAATAATATGAGTGATGTAAACAAAATATATTATTCTCTGCTATTTTATATACCCCTTTCCCATAAGCTTCTCTATATGCTGTTTAAGCTTTTCATCCAGGTCGATATTGTAGTTCTCCTCCAGAACATACATCATTGAAACAGCTACTTGTGCTACGTCCAATAATTCCTCGGCAATCCTGTCAATGACAACCGATTCTTCCATTCTACATTCTTCACCGTTTAATCCTCTGTATTTGCCTATTAGCTGCGCCAGCTCCCCCGCTTCCTCCATAAGCTTTAAAGCTGTGGATTCTATACTGGGCTTTAGATTGTTGAGCCTCGGCAGGCTAACGGTTCTATATTCCGTTGACCTCATCTTATTACCCCGCTAATACTAAATTTATCTATTTGAATACTTTAACGCGATCTTCCAGCGGCATGAACTCCTTATCACCGGCAGGTGCCGTGGGCTTGCCGAAAGGCATCTGAGCGATGAGCTTCCAGTTATTCGGAATATTCCATTGCTTCTTTACCTCATCCTCAATAAGCTCGTTATAATGCTGCAATGATGCTCCTAAGCCTTCAACTTCCAATGAAGCCCAAATTATATACTGAAGCATACCGCAGGATTGCTGCGACCAAACAGGAAAGTTATCTTTATACCTGGGGAATTGCAGCTGCAGTGATTGAACTATACTGGAATCTATGAAATACAATACTGTACCATATCCGGCGCGGAATGAATTTATCTTTTCTTCCGTAGGTGCAAATCTATTCTCAGGCACAATTTTTCTCAGGGCTTCCATGGTTATATCCCATAGCTTGTTATGATTATCTCCCAGCAATAGAATAACTCTTTCACTTTGAGAGTTAAAAGCTGAAGGGCTGTGCAAGACTGCCTCCTTTATTACTTCTTTAAGCCTCTCATCAGAGATTGCCGACTCTTTACTTATTCCATATATGGTTCTTCTTTCCTTCACGGCAGTATAAAAATCTTTTGCCATGTAAATTCATCCCCTTATTTAAATAATCAGAAGTAGTATCTGTACTCGTGTAAAATTTATGAAATAAGCTTTTATTTAGGCTTATTCATCATTGTGTTAAAATTATTATTAACTCGAATGGAGTTTATAACCCTACCTGAGTCAGAATATATTATCCGGCAGCTTTGCGCTGCTTATGCAAACCCTGCCTGAATAATTATAATTCTCTTATAATTATATCATATCAACACTACCCTCCGAAAGCATATATTTCCATATATGTTATGGGTACATTTCCCTCTGTTTTTCATATCATGTGTATGCCTTCATAAGGACTGAATACGCTTTTATGAGCAGTCGTTATCTGTTTAAAAAATTAGAATTTTCAAATTGCCATTGACTTAGCGACGTCTATAAGTTATAGCATTAGTGACCCCACTAAGTGAGGTGATTGGTTTGGGGAATAAAAAAATGGGGCGTCCGACTGATAATCCCAAGGATATGACGAGGAATGAGTTCCGCTCATGGTCAAGAGCGGCGTCCAAAGCAAAGGTCGATTATCAGAGAAAACTGATAACCGGCGATGAGATGATGCGGATTGTAAAGACATATTAGTTCGCTAACAGTGTACCAAATCCATAGAAGGCGAACAATTAGGAATAAATGTAGCTGACAGCTTCAAAAACTCACGAAGCTGAACAGGAGAGTTTGACCTATCAGGCTTTATGCACGCTATTAACATTATAGCTGTACCGCGCAACCCGGCAGGACAGATTAAAAGACAAGCCGAGGTGTATCGGTTTCGCTGCGGCCTGTCTTTTTGCTTTGATTATTTTCAATTTTCGATTGTTCCTGTATATTTCTTTTATTTGCAATATGCAGATAATAGCAGTATATTGATTGTATAATTGTGGAATAAGGGGGGTAAGCTTTATGCTTTATTTGACCGTGAAGGAGGCCGCAGAGAAATGGGGGTTGGGTACTCGGATTGTAACCCTGTATTGTACAGAAAACAAAATTGAGGGAGTTATAAAAAGAGGCAATCTGTGGCTTATACCGGAGCATGCCCAGCGGCCTGCCGATAAAAGACGCCGTGAGCAGCCGGCTCCCCAGCCCTCGCTTTCGGAGGATCTTGCCCACCTTCTGGCGGCTACCGCTGGTACCATGCCGCACGACAACCCGGACACGGTCCTAGACACCGTAAACGAAGAAAGGATGCGACTTCAATACGAGGGCGAAATCGCCTACCTGCGTGGAGATTTCTCAACGACAATGGCATGCTTTCAAAGAACCCGGGGAGACAACGCGGCGCGGCTTCGCGCCTGCCCGGTGACGATTGCGGCGACCATCAGCTTAGGGGATTACCCCGCCTACACCGAGATCGAAGCTTATCTTGAAAAATGCGCGGAAGTCCACAAGGGAAGCGGAGCTGCCGCTATCGCGGAGCAAGCCCTCGCCACCGCAGCCGTGAGCATCATCGCTCCGAACATGGTCCCCGGCTGGCTGAAAGAAGGAGATTTCAGCGCCCTCGCTCCACAAGCGAGACCGAACGCCCTTTATTTGCGCGCGAAGTATTTCTACTGTTTACATAAGTATGACGCCATGTTGTCCGTGGCGCAGACCGCTCTGACCCTGTCCGCACAGCCCCAAGGTTTCACGACGACAGATATTTATCTGCGAATGACCTGCGCCGTGGCCTGCCATTGTCTCGGACGCGACGACGAGGCCCGGCACTGGCTGCTGAAAGCTATGAAGCTCGCCTTGCCCCACAGCTTTATCACGCCCTTTGCGGAGGCCGTTACCGCGCTTGGAGGTCTGATGGAGCAGTGTCTGGAACGGGAGTATCCCGCCTTCCGTGATGCGGTTCTCACACAATGGAAACGCACATGGAAAAACTGGATCTCTTTTCATAACCAATTTACCAAGGATAATATCACGCTTATGCTGACCCTACGGGAATATCACTTAGCTTTGCTTGTGGCGCAGCGCGTTCCTTACGCCAAAATTGCTGAGCAGCATTGTATTTCCGTGGGCAGGCTCAAAAACATCATGCTGGAGGTTTACGAAAAGCTATATATATCCGGCCGGGAGGAGCTTGCAAAATACATTATATGATTGAAAAAATGTGACTTTTTGAGGGTGAAAAGTCACTACCGGAAACATGAATGTACCCCTATGATAGTAATGAAAAGCTATCATAGGGGTTTCTATATCCCCGATGCGGAAAGGAGCGTGAACGGATGTGCCCTGAGCCAAAGAAAGCATATAAGGTGTATCGGGCGGGAGGCCGCAACTTTCCCGTTTACCTCGAATACGACGATCAGCTTGGCGAGAGCTACCCTGCCTACCCCGACTTTGAGGAACGCCCGGAGTATACCGGCGAGGGCCGCCCTTTCGCCACGGCGGAGCAGGAGAGCTGCCCCCATTGCAAGCCCAGTATCCCGGGGAAGCCGGCCCCCGACGACTGCGGCGGCTGCGGCTGGTTTTACCGGGAACAGACACCTTACGACCCCATCGGCGTGTGTATGTGCGACGAGCGGCGGCGTGAATCTAAATCAGCAGGAGAGGAAAGAGAATGACATGAAAGCAAAGGATGGCTTTTTCATCATAGTCTAATATGTAAAGGAGGTCTTAATAATATGAAAATGACGCAAAAATTTATTTTCGGCCTGCTGCTGGCGGCGGTAATGACCTTTGTGCTGCTGCCGGCGACGGCACAGGCCGAAGGCGGCGTAACCGAGCAGTACAACCTTACCCCCGGCGGCACCTACTATTTTGACCTATCGGGTGAGAGCCTGCCGGGCACTGTAAACGACCAACTGCCCGACACCAGTCTGGAATGGGTGCCCTTCACCTATGTGGGAACGATTAACGCCTATTCCCTGGGCGCTGCCTCCAACAACGATCCTTTGGCTTCCGCCAAGGCTGTTGCCAGCGACCGCAGCCTGTTTGTGTCGGAATACACGGTGACCACCAAGGTCAACTGGGGTGACCTGAACGGCCAGAGCCTTATCTTCGGCAGAAGCTACCAAAGCGGCGGCGTTTCCTACCTTCTCCGCTCTTTGTCCGCAGGCAGCAATTTTAACAACGGGTTTGATCCGGTGACACCGGCAAACAACGAATGGGACCAGATTCTGGCCAAGAACGCCCATTATATTAAGAACTTCATGGGCGTAAATGGTTTTTCCTGGGGACAGGATACGGTTTACCACGATCCAAACCCTAAATTTACCGTGAATCGTCCCCTGCGTGGATTTTACACGGCCGGCTTTTGGCTCAGGAATGCGGAGGACTCCGATATGTGGCAATTGTGGGCTAATTGCTCATTCCGTCCCGCCCTTGAAATCACATCCGACTCCTCTACCAATCTGAAAACCATCACCTTTGATATGGGCAGCGACGGCTGCCTGGGCAGTCAGTCCGGCGAACGGAACCCGGGTTCGCTGACCTCCGCTACGGTGGTCTATACCGGACGCATTACCCTGCCGGACTTCACAGCGGACGACAGGTTTACCCATCTGAGCGCCGGCTGGGGGAAGCTCCGCTGGTCCGACGGCACTAATCTCTATGAAATGGGAAAGGAATACGACCTGCCCGCGGGGACAGTACTGAGGCCCGGATACGAGCCCGTGGCGGAGCAGTACAACCTTAAACCCGGCGGGATCTATTATTTTGACCTGTCGGGAGAAAACATTCCGGGTGAGGTTAACTACACTGATGGCGGCACTATACCTCCCTACGGCTATTGGCCCGATACCACCCTTAAATGGGTGCCCTTCCTCTATGCGGGGACGATCAACGCCTATTCCCTGGACGCAAGCTCCAGCGGCGACGCATCGGCTTCCGCCAATGCCGCAGCCAGCGACCGCAGCCTGTTCGTATCGACCTGCGACGGGACCAGCAATGTCTCCTGGGATACCTTAAACGGAAAAGGGCTCATCTTTGGCAGAGACTACCAAAGCGGAGGCATCTCCTATAGTCTCCGCTCCATGTCTATGGGCAGCAGCTTAAATGATGGTTACCCTTTTAAATGGGGGGCGCAACGGGGACTGCCGGGCAATAACGAGTGGGACCAGCTTCTGGATAAGGATGCGATTTATCAGTTCAGAGGCTGGAACTTGGCGAATTGGATTGGGTATAAAAACTATATGGGGCAGGATACAAACGCCAAAGACTCATCCATGCGTGCGATTCGTCGGCCAATATCCTATAGGGGATTCAATCGCGATTGGACTTACTCCAGCACCGATTATGTATTTGCTAGCCATTTTTTCCGCCCCGTCCTCGAAATCAAATCCCCTGCCGGAACCGAGTTGAAAACCATTACCTTTGATTTGGGTACAGGCGGCACGCTCGGTGTAAATTCACCGTCCCCAAACCCGGGGTTCGATATCGGCCCGCTGACCTCCGCCACCGTGGTCTATACCGGCTCGCTGACCCTGCCGGAAATCACGGCCGCAAACGGTTTTAACTACACAGGCCCCGGTACGGGCACCCTGGGCTGGTACGACGGAACCACGTTTTACGCGCCGGGGACGCCGGTTACCATTGCCACCGGCACGACCCTGACGGCGGGATACGGCGCCCAGAGCGGCGCCAACGACATCACCGGCTTTACGGTAACGGGACAGACAGGAGCATCAACGATTGACACCGCCAACCACACCGTGGAGTTCCATATGCCCAGCGGCACGGATGTGACTGCGCTGGCTCCGGCCATCACGGTTTCGGACAACGCCACAATTAGCCCAGCCTCGGGAACGGCACAGAACTTCAGCAGCCCTGCAAGCTACACCGTAACAGCTCAGGACAGCATAAAGCAGGTCTGGACAGTAACCTGCGTTGTTGACCCGGCAGGAGATCTCTCCGGCTTTGATGTCCAGCTGGCAGTGCCCGGCGACAAAACCGCAGGTGTAGCCTTCGACCTGAGCATAACCAACGCCAAAGGGACGGATGGCTCTGCTTTGAGCGGAGATATAAATGTCACAGTCACGGATAGTGTCTACGGTGAAGTATATAATGCACCCATTGTCTTCAACGTAGGAACGTCAGACGTTCCTGTCACCCTGACAATGACAGGCAGCCATGCCCTGACCGTAGCCGTGAACGGCGTGACCAATCCAGAAACCGTAAATGTAACGGTCGTAGCGGCTGTTACTACAGGCAGCATCAGCGGAAAGGTTCTATATAACGACGCGGGTGGTGGCAGCGGCCCGCTTGAGGGAGCTACCGTCACTGTCAATGCAGGTGGTACCGGCTACACGGCGACAACAGCTGCGGACGGCACCTACACCATAATCAATGTGCCGATAGGATCGGGTTATACCGTCACCGCCAGTAAAACAGACTATAACAGTGAGGCAGTGAATAATGTCACAGTCACAGCAGGAAGCACGACCCCAAACGTAAATTTTCTCTTGGCTGCGCCGGTTAACGGGGTTATCGCCGGTGTAGCCAAAGATATCGGGAATAACCCCATCTCTGGCGTCACCGTGAGTCTCTCCGTCAGCGGAACGGTTTACCAAGCGACAACAGACATTAGCGGAGCATATACCATTCCCAACGTACCGGTGGGATCGAACTATGCCATCACCGCCAGCAAAGCGGGATATAAAAGCGAAACAGTAAACAATGTTATTGTCACCGCTGGAAACACCTCGACTGTGGACTTTACCCTGACTCCAGCTTCTGTTGACATTGCAATAAGCATCTCCGCCATTCCGGGAGTAACCATTCCGTTAAGGGGAGCTACGCCTGTAACCGCGATAACCGAAACGGCTCAGTACACGGGAACCGTGACCTGGAGCCCCAACCACGCTGCCTTCGCAGGGGGCACGGTCTATACGGCAACTATAACGCTGACGCCGAAAGCAGGGTATACCTTGAGCGGGGTGGGAACCAACTTCTTCACAGTAGCGGGAGCCGCATCGGTAAGCAATGCGGTTGCTTCAAAGTTAGTCACAGCGGTATTCCCGAAAACCGAAGCAGTAGCAACATACACAGTGACATTTGACTCTCAGGGCGGCAGCCCAGTAGCAAGCATAACAGGTGTAGCATCAGGTTCCACCATAGCCGAACCGTCTGCGCCAGCATGGCCAAACCACACCTTCTTGGGCTGGTATAAGCAAACATCTTGTGTAAACGCTTGGGACTTTGGTACTGATACAGTAATAGGGAACATAACCCTCTACGCTAAATGGACATACAATAGCGGCAGGGATAGCAGCGGAGACGGTAGCAGAGGCAGCGGAGGCGGCAGCAATAACAGCACTCCTGCCACACCATCATATAAAGCTACCGTTATAGGTACCAACATATCAAAAACCACCTTGCCCGTCAGTGTCAATATGAATACAGGCAGCGTCACGACAGACCTTGGAATCCTGGCAAAAGACATTTTTGACAGTTCGGGGACGGCGATTCTTACAGTGCCCTCCATCCCCGGCGTTGACACTTACACTTTCGGCATACCGGCATCGGAGTTGTCCAAGACCGGTGAAAAGGGCAAACTGACCCTCAGCACAGACAAGGGCAGTATCACCATTCCGTCGAATATGCTGGCCGGCGTTTCGGGAATCATCGGAAACAAAGCGGAAATCGCTATCAGCAAGGGAGATAAAGATCATCTGCCCGATGACATAAAAACCGCCATCGGCGATAAGCCGCTTATCCAACTCACACTGTCCATAGACGGCAAGCAGACCGACTGGAGCAATCATGACGCACCGGTAACGGTATCCATCCCCTATACCCCGACAGCGGCGGAACTCGCTAATCCGGAAAGTATCGTCGTATGGTACATCGACGGCAGCGGTAATGTAATCACCACCCCCAACGGGCGCTACGATCCGGTGACGGGCATGGTTACATTCAACACCACCCACTTCAGCAACTACGCAGTAGCATATAGCAAAATGAGCTTTAACGATGTGGCTTCCAGCGCTTGGTATTACAAGGCCGTGAGCTTCATCGCAGCAAGGCAAATCACATCAGGTACGGGAAACGATAATTACAGCCCGCATGCCAAGTTGACACGCGGCGAGTTTATCGTTCTGATGATGAGAGCTTACGGTATCGCGCCGGATGCAAACCTGACCGACAACTTCTCCGACGCGGGCAATACCTACTACACCGGTCACCTTGCGGCGGCGAAGCGGCTTGGCATATCTTCAGGTATAGGCAACAACCAATATGCACCGGATAAAGAGATTGCCCGACAGGAAATGTTCACCCTGCTGTATAATGCCCTCAAGGTCATCGGGCAACTGCCCGGGACGCATGGGCGATCAGTCAGCGAAGCTGACGACCAGCCTGGAGGCGATTCCGGAAAGACACTGTCCGACTTTACCGACGCGGAACGGATTGACGCCTGGGCAAAGGAAGCCCTGACGCTGCTGGTTAAAATCGGCACCATCGGCGGCAGCAACGAAAAGCTCACACCACAGGGCACAACCACCCGCGCCGAAATGGCACAGGTGTTATATAACCTGCTGGGAAAGTAATGCAAAAAATTAGTAAGTATAAAAAGCAGAAAGCCAGCCACAAATCGTGACTGGCTTTCTGCGGCAGAATTGCTACATTATTACATGTATTTTCATTTATATCTATGCGTAAATCGCTGCATAAAAAAACCGCCAAGGAGTGTTTCCCCCTGACGGTTGTGTGCTTGCAAAAAGCAAACTTTGTAATTGTAAACATACTTGTGTGTACGTCGACATAAAATTATCTCTTACTGAATTGTGGTGCTCTTCTGGCCTTCTTTAAGCCGTATTTCTTTCTTTCCTTCATTCTTGGGTCTCTTGTCAGGAAGCCGGCCTTCTTCAGTACAGGTCTCAATTCCTTGTCAGCTTCCAGCAAAGCTCTTGATATGCCGTGTCTTATTGCGCCGGCCTGACCGGTATAGCCTCCTCCGACAACAGTTGTGAGCACATCAAATCTTCCTACTGTATTTGTCAAAACCAATGGCTGTCTTGTTATGAGCTTAAGGGTTTCCATCCCGAAATAATTGTCAATATCTCTACCATTTATGGTTATTTTCCCATCTCCAGGTACCAGTCTTACTCTGGCAACAGCGTGTTTTCTTCTGCCTGTTCCGTAATATTGAACTTTCGCCACAACTACTTCCTCCTTCCTACATTATATATTGAGTTCGAGCACTTCAGGCTTCTGAGCCTGATGTTCATGTTCCGAACCCTTATATACTTTTAATTTGCTGAACATTTTTCTGCCCAAGCTATTATGAGGAAGCATTCCTTTTACTGCTGCTTCAATGGCCCTTTCAGGTGTGTTGGCCATTATTTTTCTATA
This sequence comes from Lutispora sp. QWL-02, assembly GCF_058315355.1. Taxonomy (NCBI): domain Bacteria; kingdom Bacillati; phylum Bacillota; class Clostridia; order Lutisporales; family Lutisporaceae; genus Lutispora; species Lutispora sp. QWL-02. Next base: position 1,292,081 of record NZ_CM177762.1, on the reverse strand, counting down.
AGGAGTCTCTTTCAAGCCTCCCGGATAAAGTGAATGCTTTCTGTACATCTTCTGGTCTAATTTATTGCCTGTAAGAACAACCTTTTCTGCATTTATTATGATTACAAAATCTCCAGTATCAACATGGGGTGTATATATAGGCTTATGCTTGCCTCTTAAAATTTTTGCAACTTCACTGGCTAATCTTCCAAGGACTTTGCCTTCTGCATCTACAACATACCATTTTCTTTGAACATCTTCGGCTTTTGCCATAAATGACTTCATCCCTATACCTCCTTGCAATAGTTTTTCCCAATCCTCGTAACCCTGTATCGTAGTTACGACTGCAAATACATTACGTTATATCTGCACTTATTGAACATATTTAAAAATTAACGTCAAGCTTCAATAAGCGTTAGTTTCGAATCCCACTTAGAAACTTAAAAGCCTTCAAAGCTTCAGTAATATCTGTCTATAATTAAATGTTGTCGATACCCAGATCCGGGGCAGTGGATCAAAATTCGCAACACTAATATTCTAATACAATGTACCAAGTGTGTCAACTTAAATTTTGCCGCTAGCTTCTAGCATCAGGGTAGGGTTCTGGGGTCTGGATCGCGGCCTGCGTTTTCCTCTTAGTAATATACTTTTTCCAAACAAAGCCCATGAGCAGGCACTGTGATTCCGGCCAGCTCTCTGCTGCCTTTTCTAATGATATCCGGAATATCTTCTGTTTTTATTTTCCCGATGCTTGCATAAAGCATGGTTCCGGTTATTATTCTTACCATATTATATAGAAATCCATTGCCATGGTAAGAAATTTTTATATAGTCGCCGTCTTCCTGCACTTCTATGCTGTAGATTGTTCTGACTGTGTTTAATACAGTGCTGCCTGCAGCCATGCATGACTTAAAATCATGGGTGCCTACAAAATGTGCCGCTGCCTTTTTCATTTCCTTCATGTTCATATGCCTGCCGCAATTCACATGGTATACATAGCTTCTCATTATGGCAGGGGGAAAGAGCCCTCTGTGTATAACATAGCTGTATATCTTGGATTTGGCATCATATCTTGAGTGAAAGCTTTCTGCTGCTTCAGCGGATTCTTTTATTACAATGTCATCTTTCAGAACTGAATTAAGGGCCCATGCAAACTTTTCAGAAGGAATTCTGCTGTTTGTGATGAAATTAGCGGTTTGCCCTCTGGCGTGAACGCCTGCATCAGTCCGGCCTGCTCCAATGAGATTCACATCTTCACCGGTTATTTTCAAAATGGCATTTTGTATCTCTTCCTGAATGGAAGGAGCATTCTTTTGCATTTGCCATCCTTTATAGTTTGTTCCATCATACTCAACAATTATTCTAATATTTCTCATCTTACCAAATATCTGCTCCAGAGTATTGCAGCAAAAAAAACTATTGTGATACATATCGCCGCAAAATCCCGGAATTCAAGGATCAGCTGTTTCATTCTGGTCCTGTTTTCTCCTCCTCTATAGCATCGGGCTTCCATAGCTAATGCCAGTTCGTCAGCTCTCCTGAAGGCGCTTATAAAAAGCGGCACCAGCAGAGGAACCATAGCTTTTGCGCGACTGATAATGTTGCCCGTTTCAAAGTCCGCACCTCTGGCCATTTGAGCCTTCATTATCTTGTCTGTTTCCTCCAAAAGCGTAGGAATAAATCTCAAGGCGATTGTCATCATCATTGCCAGTTCATGAGCAGGCACCCCGATTATCTTTAAAGGATTGAGCAGTTTTTCTATGCCGTCCGTCAAAGATATAGGGGAGGTAGTCAGAGTAAGCAGTGAAGCCCCTGTTATGAGGAATATGAGCCTTAAAGCCATAAATCCGGCTTGTATCAAGCCCTCTTTGGTAATCTTGAGCTTCCATATGCTATAAATAACTTCCCCTTCTGTCATAAAAATATTTAAAGCGACAGTCAGAAGTATTATTGCTATAAGAGGCTTGAGCCCTTTAAAGAGAAGCTTTACAGGTATCTTGGAAAGAGCTACGGACATCACCATAAACGCTAAAACAAACAGATATCCAAAAAACTTATCTATAAAAAATAGTGCGGCAATAAATGCAAAGGTTATTATGATCTTTACTCTCGGGTCCAAGTTGTGGACCGGAGTGTCTCCAGGTATGTATTGTCCTATTGTTATATCCTTAAGCATCTTTCTTACCTCTAATCACATTAATAATTGCAGTCTTGGCTTCTTCTACGGAGATGCAGTCTTCTATCGGGAAGCCTTTTTTTCTGAGCTCCTTGATAAGATTTGATACCTGGGGCACTCCGAGACCGATCCTCTCCAATGTCTCCGCTTCCTTAAATACCTTTTGGGGAGTATCCAAGAACTGAATTTTACCTTTATTCATGACCAGAATTTTATCAACCAGCTTAGCGATGTCTTCCATGCTGTGAGATACTAGTATGATGGTTATTTTTTCTTTTTGGTGAAGCAATTTTATCTCGTTCAGTATTTCGTCTCTGCCTCTTGGGTCTAAGCCTGCAGTGGGTTCGTCAAGTATCAGCACCTTAGGCCTCATAGCTAATACTCCGGCTATTGCCACCCTTCTCTTTTGTCCGCCGCTAAGATCAAAGGGCGATTTGTCCTTGACCTCATCATATTTTAAGCCGACCAAACTGAGAGAAGCTTTCACTCTCTCCTGAACTTCGTCTTCACTTAATTTCAGATTAATTGGTCCGAAAGCTACATCCTTATAAACGGTTTCTTCAAAAAGCTGATGCTCCGGATATTGAAACACCAAACCTACTTTTTGCCTTATGACCTTTAGAGATGCTTCCTTTGAATTGATATCAATATCATCAATATATATTTTGCCTGAGGTAGGTTTTAATAAACCGTTCAGATGTTGAATCAATGTAGACTTTCCTGAGCCTGTATGGCCTATGAGGCCGATAAAATCACCGTCTTCAATGGTAAAAGATACATTATCCAGAGCGATGTGCTGAAACACCGTGTCTTTCATGTATATATGCACTAAGTTTTCTACTTTAATCGGCATAATTCCACCACCATTTCCTCAACGGTTAAAATATCAGAGGGTAAATTGATCCCTTCCCCGATCAGCATATGAGCAAGCTCAGTGACTTGGGGAACATCAAGGCCTATGGCTTTTATTTCTTCAACCTTTGAAAAAACCTCCTTGGGCGTTCCTTGCATCACTACCTGGCCTTCTTCCATAACATATATTCTATCAGCATTTACGGCTTCATCCATATAGTGAGTTATCAATACTATTGTAATATTTTCTTCTTTGTTCAGTTTTTTTATGGTTTCAATAACTTCCTTGCGGCCTGATGGATCAAGCATTGCAGTAGGTTCGTCAAGTATTATGCATCGGGGTTTCATCGCAAGTATGCCCGCTATAGCAATCCTCTGCTTCTGCCCCCCTGATAAAAGGTGAGGGCTGTGCTTCCTGTATTCAAACATATCAACAGTAAGGAGAGCCTCGTCCACTCTTTTTCTTATATCCTTGGGATTTATCCCCAGGTTTTCGGGCCCGAATGCCACATCCTCTTCAACTATTGTTGCAACGATTTGATTATCAGGATTCTGAAATACCATGCCTGCAGTTTGTCTTATATTCCATAAATTTTTTTCATCTCTTGTATCCATTCCGCTTATGTATACTGATCCCTCAAAGGGCAGTAACAAAGCATTCAAATGCTTGGCAAAGGTAGATTTACCGGAGCCGTTATGGCCCAATACGGCGATAAATTCGCCTTCCTTTACCTCAATATTTATCCCCTTTAAAGCAAAAAAATCGCTGCCTTCATGATTTGAATATTTAAATGTTACATTCTCAGTTTTTATCATATTTAAGATACCCTCTTTAATATCAAACAGTACTTTTAGTTTTACTGTAATAGCCCTTTTTAGCAGTTTATGAATCTTAGTTATTCTAACTGATATAAGAGTGCAGCTAAGTCCAGTGCCCCAGGGCATCTTCTCTTGCCCTGCGGGCAATTAACCTTACATGAACTCGACTAACATTCAGTGGAGTTGAAACCCCACTAAATAAAGTCTCGCTCAATGTGAAAAGGCTTAGTTACAAATTCTTAGTCTCGGAGCTTTCGCAATCGTTATCAGTTAGAATAACAGAATACATCCATAAAAAACATGGGACTAAGCATAGACTTAATCCCCAGCCCCAATGTAATTAAACTAATTCCAACAGTACTACTTCAACACCGTCTCCACGTCTTGGAGCTACCTTTAGTATCCTGGTGTATCCGCCATTCTTTTCCTTATATTTTGGTGCAATTTCATCAAACAGTTTCTTAACTACGTCTTCTTTTGTTATATATGATAATGCTTGACGCCTAGCATGAAGATCGCCTTTTTTGCCAAGGGTTATCATCTTTTCAGCTATGCTCTGAGTTTCTTTCGCTCTTGTAGCCGTAGTCATGATTTTATCATGCTCAAGCAATGCGGTAACAAGATTTCTGAGCATTGCTTTTCTTTGATCGCTAGTACGTCCCAGCTTCCTGTATCCTGCCATGACTATACCTCCTTATCGCTTAATCGTCGCTTGGTTTTAAGCTTAAACTTAGTGCCTCAAGTTTTTGCTGAACTTCTTCGAGAGATTTCTTGCCCAAATTCCTTACCTTCATCATATCTTCTTCAGTTCTTTGGGTGAGCTCTTCTACGGTATTGATTCCGGCTCTCTTTAAGCAGTTGAAAGATCTTACGGAAAGATCCAATTCCTCGATGGTCATTTCCAATACCTTGTCACGCTTGTCTTCTTCTTTTTCCACAAGTATTTCAACATCCCCTACATGATCGGTAAGGGTAATAAAGAGGTTTAAATGCTCGCTTAGTATCTTTGCTCCTAAGCTGGCTGCTTCATCCGGACTGATTGCTCCGTTTGTCCAAATCTCAAGGGTCAGCTTGTCATAATCTGTTCTGTTGCCTACACGGGTATTTTCTACGCTGTAGTTTACCTTCCTGACCGGGGTAAAAATGGAGTCTATAGGTATCACTCCAATAGGCTGGTTAGCTTGTTTGTTCCTCTCAGCCGTAATATAACCCCTGCCCTTTTCTACGGTCATTTCCATATATAGCCTTGAGCCTTCGCCCAGTGTAGCTATATATAGATCAGGATTTATTATCTCAATATCCGGATCGGCAGTAATATCAGCAGCTGTTACTATGCCTTCCCCCTGAGCATCAATCTTTATTACCTTGCTGCTGTCTCCATGCATTTTCAATGCAAGATTTTTGATGTTAAGTATTATCTCAACAACATCTTCAGCAACACCGGGAATAGTAGAAAATTCATGCAGTACAGTATCAATCTTTACCTGTGTAACCGCGGCACCGGGAAGAGAGGAAAGAAGTATTCTCCTCAAGGAATTTCCAAGGGTAGTCCCATTCCCTCTTTCCAAAGGTTCCACCACAAATTTGCCATACTTTGAGTCTTCCGACATTTCTACGCACTCGATTTTCGGCTTTTCTATCTCTATCATCCTATTAAAACCCTCCTTATATTAACCATACTTATATTTTTGCGAGGGTAACTGATTCTAATTCCATTACTTAGAATATAACTCAACAATCAGGTGCTCTTCTATAGGCATATCTATGTCTTCCCTTACCGGAAGTGATATTACCCTTGCTTCCATCATTTCTGCGTTGACGGATAACCATTGAGGAGCTGTCTTTGCTGCAGCTGCTTCTGCAAGCTCCTTGAATTTATCTGAATTTTTGCTGCTGGCTTTTACTGCAATCAAATCATTCAACTCTATTTGATAAGACGGAATGTCAACCTTTTTGCCATTTACAGTGAAATGTCCATGTCTTACAAGCTGTCTTGCTTCATTCCTTGAATTTCCAAAGCCCATTCTGAAAACTACATTGTCAAGCCTTTGTTCGAGGAGCCTCAAAAGGTTTTCACCGGTTACTCCTTTTATTCTTTCAGCTTTTTCAAAGTATAATCTGAACTGGTTTTCTAAAATTCCATATATTCTTCTTACTTTTTGCTTCTCTCTTAATTGAAGTCCGTAGTTGGAAATCTTTTTCCTGCTCTGACCATGCTGACCCGGAGCATAATTTCTCCTGGCTATAGAGCATTTGTCAGTGTAGCATCTATCACCTTTGAGATAAAGCTTCATGCCTTCTCTTCTGCATAATCTGCATACTGCATCGGTATATCTAGCCAATCGTCACACCTCCTGTTTATTAAACTCTTCTACGTTTTGGCGGTCTGCAGCCGTTATGTGGTATGGGGGTAACATCCTTTATCATGCTTACTTCAAGTCCTGCAGCCTGCAATGACCTGATAGCTGCTTCCCTGCCTGATCCAGGTCCCTTAACATAAACTTCAATGGATTTCAATCCATGCTCCATAGCTCCTTTGGCAGCCACCTCCGCAGCCATTTGAGCAGCAAATGGCGTGCTCTTTTTCGAGCCTCTGAATCCTAAAGATCCCGCACTGGACCATGAAAGGGCGTTGCCTGTTGCATCAGTGAGGGTAACTATTGTATTGTTGAATGTTGATTGGATATGGGCTGCTCCTTTTTCAACATTTTTACGTTCTCTTCTTTTTCTTGTCCTTTTTGCCTTTGGCTTTGCAACCATTAAATTATACCTCCTTTTCTTAGGAAATCATTTTACTTTTTTCTCTTTACTCCGACTGTTCTCTTCGGGCCTTTTCTTGTTCTTGCATTCGTCTTAGTTCTTTGTCCTCTTACAGGCAAACCTTTTCTATGACGAACGCCTCTAAAGCAACCGATTTCAACAAGTCTTTTTATGGCTAGTGAAACCTCTCTCTTTAAGTCGCCTTCAACCTTATGGTTTTTATCTATTGCTTCTCTCAATCTTCCTACTTCAGCTTCAGTAAGGTCTTTAACCCTTGTTTCGGGGTTAACACCGGCTTCAGCTAAAATCTTGTTTGATGTTTTTCTACCAATTCCATATATATAAGTGAGGCCTATTTCTACTCTCTTTTCCCTCGGTAAGTCAACACCGGCGATTCTTGCCATTAATCTCTACACCTCCAACTGTATGTTAAATCTAATATATGAAAATCCGCTGAGGGCATCTAAAAGATGCAGCCGCTCCCTCAGGAGGATTTTAACCTTGTTTTTGCTTGTGCTTGGGGTTTTCGCAGATTATCATAACTCTGCCTTTTCTTTTTATTACTTTGCACTTTTCGCATATAGGTTTTACCGATGGTCTAACCTTCATTTTAAACCCTCCTCGATCATTTACCGCGCCATGTGATTCTTCCCCTGGTGAGATCATAGGGCGATAGTTCAACTGTTACTTTATCTCCGGGTAATATTCTGATAAAATTCATTCTTAATTTTCCTGATATATGAGCTAAAATTGTATGCTTATTCTCCAGTTCTACTACAAAATTCGCATTTGGCAAGGCTTCTACAACTTTGCCTTCAACTTCAATTACGTCTTGTTTTGACATAAGGTAATCAGACCTCCTGTTCCTTTTTACTTAAAAGAGCTAAATATTTTTTAATTTCGCAGTCTTCAACTTTTATATTAGAAAGTAGCTTTTCCTTTATTAAATCGGCTATAATACCGGTTGACTTAAGGTGTTTAAACTTCTTTTTCTTAGGTTTATCCACCTTTCTCAAGTCCCCATCTGAAATATAGACATAGTTGTCATCTATTATACTGAGAACGATGAATTTTCTTCCTTCATCTCTTCCTGCAGTTGAATAGACTATTTGGCCCGGCTGCATATTCTTCATTGCAATCACCCCAACTATAGCTTTGTCAATATTTCAGGCCCATTGGCAGTTATGACTATTGTGTTCTCGTAATGTGCTGAAAGACTTCCGTCTGATGTGACTACTGTCCATCCGTCAGAAAGAGTTCTCACATGAAACTTTCCTTCATTTATCATAGGTTCAATAGCCAATGTCAATCCGGCTGCTAGTCTAGGCCCTCTTTTAGGCAGACCGTAATTAGGTACTTGAGGATCCTCGTGCATATTTTTGCCGATCCCGTGGCCTACAAGGGATCTTACAACTGAAAATCCGTTGGACTCAACATGTACTTGTATAGCGTGGGATATATCCTGAAGCCTGTTGCCCTCCTGGGCATATTCTACTCCTGCAAAAAAGCTTTCTTCGGCAACTTTTATGAGTCTCTTGGCTTTTTCAGAGCAGTTTCCGACTTCAAAGGTTCTGGCGGCATCTCCGCAGTAGCCATTATAGAATGCTCCAACATCTATTCCAATAATGTCTCCGTCACGTAAAACCCTATGGCCAGGTATTCCATGCACTACCTCTTCATTAACTGAAGCGCACACACTGGCAGGATAACCATTGTATCCCAGAAAGGCGGGTATTCCTCCGCTTTTCCTAATATGCTCTTCTGCCAGCTGATCTATCTCTTTAGTAGTAATTCCAGGTTGGATTACCTCTTTCATCTTTTCAAGAACTTCGGCAACTATTCTTCCTGCCGACCTCATGATTTCGATTTCTCTATCTGACTTAATATACATAGGCTTACTCCAGAGCTTTGCATATTTCTGCAAATACGGTATCGGTATCTGCTTCGCCGTCTATGGTTTTCAGCATGCCTTTTTTCGTATAATAGTCTATGAGAGGTTGTGTCTGATTTTTGTATACTAAAAGTCTATTCTTAACAGTTTCTTCTTTATCGTCATCTCTGGTGTAAAGCTCTCCTCCACACAAATCACAGACATCTTCAACTTTTGGCTTACTAAACTTTGAGTGGTAGGTGGCTCCACACTTTCTGCAAACCAGCCTTCCGGTGAGCCTGCCTATGAGAACTTCATCTTCAACTTCAATATTGATGACCCCGTCCAGCTTTATGCCAAGCTTGCTTAATTCTGTTTCCAAAGCATCCGCCTGGTCAACGGTCCTCGGAAAACCGTCTAAAAGGAACCCTTTAGCGCAGTCCTCCTCCACCAGTCTGTCTTTCACAATGTCAACCACCAATTCATCCGGAACCAGAAGACCCTTATCCATATATTCTTTTGCTTTTAAACCTAATTCTGTTTTTTCCTTTAAGTTTTTTCTAAATATGTCGCCTGTAGATATATGGGGTATATTGTATTCTTCTACCAATTTTACAGCCTGTGTACCTTTTCCGGCTCCAGGAGGTCCCAATAATACAATTCTCATTTACATACATCTCCAATCTGCAAATTACTTCAAGAAGCCTTGATAATTTCTCATTATCATCTGAGCTTCAATTTGTTTAACAGTTTCCATGGCGACACTCACAACTATAAGCAAGGAAGTACTTCCAAAGAATATTTTTATATTGGTAAATGCCATTATGAATATGGGCAATATCGCTATTAAAGCTAAGAAAACGGCACCAACCAAAGTGATTCTGGACAATGATCTTTGTATAAAATCTGAAGTTGGTTTTCCAGGTCTGATGCCGGGTATAAAACCACCGTATTTCTTTATATTATTGGATACTTCTACGGGATTGAATGTTACTGCAGTATAGAAGTAAGTGAAACCAATAATCAGCAATGCGTATAGTATTCCATGAAGCCATGTACCCCATGCGAAATATTTGTTAAAGAAAGCATATGCTCCGCTTCCGGGGAAGAATCCTACAATCTGCTTCGGGAATTCAATTATTGACATTGCAAATATTACAGGTATAACTCCTGCCTGATTTACTTTAAGAGGAATATGTGAGCTCTGCCCACCATACATTTTCCTTCCGACTACTCTTTTTGCATATTGTACGGGTATTCTTCTCTGGCCTTCCTGTATCATGACAACACCCATGATAATGATTACAGCCAGTATTACAAAGCCTATGATCTCAAATATTGAGGCCGTTTTTGCCTTGTATAGCTGAAATATCTGGTTTGCACCAACAGGGATTCTGGATACAATACCTGCAAATATTATAAGGGATATACCGTTTCCTACTCCCTTTTCTGTTATGAGTTCTCCCAACCACATCAAGAAAGCTGTTCCAGCAGTGAGTGATAAAGCAACTAAAGTAACAGACATGAAATCTGTTTTAAGGAGATATCCCTTTAATCCTATACTTAAAGCCGTTGCCTGTATCAATGCTAATACAACAGTTCCGTATCTTGTGTATTGTGCTATTTTCTTTCTTCCCTCTTCTCCCTCTTTTGCAAGAGCTTCGAGGCTTGGTATAGCGATAGTCAACAACTGCATTATAATAGAGGCGTTAATATATGGTGATATGTTCATTGCAAATATTGCAAAATTCTTAAATGCTCCACCAGAAATCACATCAAAGAAGCCCAGCAATCCGCCTGATTCAATCAATCTGGCTAGAGCTTCCGTATTCATCCCGGGTACAGGGATAAAGCTTCCTAATCTAAATATTACAAGCATTAAAAGGGTGAATATCATCCTTTTCCTGAGATCCGGTATTTTCCATGCATTTCTAATAGTATTGAACACCTTAAATCACCTCTACCTTTCCTCCTGATGCTGTTATCTTCTCCTCTGCAGTCTTACTGAATTTATGAGCCTTAACTGTTAACTGTTTGTTTAAGTCGCCATTTCCTAATATTTTAATCCCGCTTTTTTCTGCTTTGACCAATCCAACTGCTTTTAAGTCTTCAGGAGTGACTACAGCTCCGCTCTCAAAAACATCCAGATCGCTTACATTAACTATAGCATATTCTTTTCTGAATATATTGGTAAATCCTACTTTAGGAAGTCTTCTATACAAAGGCATCTGGCCGCCTTCAAAACCTATCCTTACACCGCCGCCTGAACGAGAGCCTTGTCCTTTTTGTCCTCTGCCGCTAGTTTTTCCTTGACCGCTGGCTGTGCCTCTGCCTCTTCTTTTTCTTTCTCTCGTAGAACCTTCAGCAGGTTTTAGTTCATGTAATTTCATGGCTGTTTACACCTCCTTTACTATATTTCCTCAACTTCCAACAAGAATGATACCTTGTTTATCATTCCTCTTATCTGAGGAGTATCATCTTGTTCAACTATGCTGTTCACTTTTTTTAAGCCTAATGCTTTTACTGTGTCTATCTGGTCTTTTTTTCTGCCGATTATGCTCTTAACCAGCTTTATTCTTATTTTAGCCAAGGTACTTCCCCCCTAACCTAGTATCTCTTCAACTGTTTTCCCGCGCAGTTCAGCAACTTCTTCTGCTGTCTTGAGGGATGAGAGGCCTTCTATTGTTGCGTTGACCATATTTCTAGGGTTATTGGATCTCAAGGATTTTGTTCTTATATCCCTGATACCCGCCAATTCCAGAACCGACCTTACTGGTCCGCCTGCTATAACTCCGGTACCTTCAGCAGCAGGCATTAAAAGTACTCTTCCTGAGCCTGATTTTCCTATTACTTCATGAGGAATTGTAGTTCCTACGATAGGCACCTTTATCATATTCTTTTTAGCATCTTCTATGCCTTTTTTTATTGCATCCGGAATTTCTATCGATTTTCCAGTTCCTACGCCTACATAGCCGTTTCCGTCTCCGACTACAACAATGGCACTGAATCGAAAGTTTCTTCCGCCTTTAACAACCTTAGCAACTCTGTTTATGGCAACAACCTTTTCTTTAAGGTCTAACTTGCCGGCGTCAATTGGCTGCATTAAATTCCCTCCTTATCTTTAAAATTCAAGTCCTGCTTCTCTAGCTGCACTGGCAAGTTCCATAACTCTACCATGATAAATATAGCCGCCTCTGTCAAATACGACCTGCTTAATCCCTGCTTCAATGGCTTTTTTAGCAATCAACTCGCCTACTGCCTTTGCAGTTTCCTTATTGCCGCCATTTTCGAACTTCTCCTTAACATCTTTGTCAAGGCTTGAAGCGGCGACTAATGTAACGCCTAAATCATCGTCAATTATCTGTGCATATATATTGTTAAGACTCCTGAATACATTGAGTCTCGGTCTTTCAGCAGTTCCAAAAACCTTTGTTCTAACTCTTAAATGTCTTTTCTTTCTTAAGTCATTTTTGCTGGCTTTTGTGATCAATCTGAGTCACCTCTTTCCATTATTTCTTACCGGTTTTGCCTTCCTTACGTCTTACATGCTCATAGCTGTATTTGATACCCTTTCCAAGATATGGCTCAGGCTCTCTGACAGCCCTGATGTTTGCCGCATGTGTCCCAACTAATTCTTTATCGATGCCCTTTATGATTATTCTGTTGGGAGCAGGCACTTCTGTTGTGATGCCTTCCGGATCAACAAATTCTACGGGGTGTGAATATCCAATAGTCAAAGTCAGCTTATTTCCTTGCTTTGCTGCTCTATATCCAACTCCGTTTATTTCAAGAGTCTTTTCATAGCCCTTGCTTACTCCCTCCACCATGTTGTGGATAAGAGCTCTCGTTAAACCATGTAAAGCTCTGTGTTGTTTCTGATCTGTCGGTCTTTTTACTGTAAGAACTCCACTCTCAACTTCGATAATCATGTCTTCATTAAGCTTCTTATGAAGCTGTCCTTTGGGCCCTTTTACAGTCAATGCATTTTTTGCATCTATTTTAACTTCAACTCCCTGAGGAATTGATACAGGTAGTTTACCTATCCTAGACATTTTTCCACCTCCTGTTATGAAGATCTGCTACCATACGTAGCAAAGTACTTCTCCGCCCAAACCTTCCAGTCTGGCATTCTTATCAGTCATGATTCCCTTTGAAGTTGATATTATAGCTATGCCTAAGCCGCCTAATACCTTGGGAACTTCATCTCTCTTTGCATAAACCCTTAGCCCGGGCTTGCTTATTCTCTTGAGTCCGGTGATAACTTTGCCTTTGTTGGGGGTATATTTCAATGTGATCCTGATCATACCCTGTGCGCCATCATCAATTATCTCAAAGGATTTTATATATCCTTCTTCTAAAAGAATTTCGGCCATAGCCTTTTTTATATTTGATAAAGGAACATCGACTGTGTGATGTTTTACAGTGTTTGCGTTCCTTATTCTTGTTAGCATATCAGCAATTGGGTCGCATATAACCATATTTCTTACCTCCTTTACGATAACGCTTACCAGCTGGCTTTTTTCACTCCTGGTATCTGTCCTTTGTATGCTAATTCCCTGAAACATATACGGCAAATTCCGAATTTTCTTAAGTATCCGTGGGGTCTGCCGCAAATCTTGCATCTATTGTAAGCCCTGGTAGAGAACTTCGGAGTTCTTTGTTGCTTTAATACCATAGATTTTTTTGCCACATTTTTCCCTCCTATCCACTAAATTGCATAAGGCATTCCGAGGAGTCTCAGCAGTTCTCTTGCCTCTTCATCGGTATTTGCAGTTGTAACAAAAATTATGTCCATTCCTCTGATTTGATCCACTTTATCATATTCAATTTCCGGGAAAATAAGTTGTTCTTTTATGCCCAATGCGTAATTTCCCCTGCCGTCGAAGGATTTTGTCGATAAACCTCTGAAGTCTCTTACTCTGGGTAATGAAACGTTGAATAGTTTATCAACAAATTCAAACATTCTGTCTCCTCTTAAAGTTACCTTAGCGCCGATATTCATGCCTTTTCTAACTTTAAAAGCAGCAACTGATTTCTTAGCCTTTACTACTACCGGTCTCTGACCTGCTATCAGAGCTAATTCCGATACAGCAGCATCAAGACCCTTTGCATTGTCCTTAGTATTTCCCAAACCCATATTCAAAACAACCTTTTCAAGCTTTGGGATCTGCATCACGCTTTTATATTGAAACTTCTGCATCATAGCAGGAGCTACTTCATTCAAGTACTTTTCTTTAAGCCTAGCCAATTATTTTACCTCCTTTCAGAGCCTTTTATTTATCTAACATGTCACCGCAGCTCTTGCAGTATCTTACTTTTGTTCCATCTTGCAATATTCTCTTGCCTGCTCTTACACCTTTTTTGCACTTATCGCACCAAAGCATAACTTTGGAAGCAAATATAGGTGATTCCTGGTGTATTATGCCGCCTTGCTGAACTTTTTGAGATGGTTTCTTGTGCTTAGTGCTCATGTTTACGCCTTCCACTATAACCTTGCCGTCCTTTGGAAGTCCAACAAGCACCTTTGCCTTTTTGCCTTTATCTTTACCGGAGATTACGACTACTGTATCTCCCTTTTTTACATGCAATTTTTTAGCTTCCATAATGCCACCTCCTTTAGAGCACTTCAGGTGCTAAGGATATGATCTTCATAAAGTCTTTTTCCCTAAGCTCCCTTGCAACAGGTCCGAATATACGTGTCCCCTTTGGTTGCTTGTCATCTTTTATTATCACGGCTGCATTTTCATCAAACTTTATATAGCTGCCGTCCGGTCTTCTCAAACCCTTCTTGCTTCTTACTATTACGGCTTTTACAACCTCGCCTTTTTTAACAACACCACCTGGCGTTGCATCTTTAACAGAAGCAATTATTATATCTCCAATGTTTCCATATCTCCTCAATGAACCGCCTACTACGCGGATGCACAATAGTTCCTTTGCGCCTGAATTGTCTGCTACTCTTAAGCGCGATTCCTGTTGAATCATTCAAAACCCTCCTTTCGGAATTTACTTTGCTCTCTCAATTATCTCAACAAGTCTCCATCTTTTCTCTTTGCTTAAAGGCCTTGTTTCCATTATTGTAACTCTATCGCCAATTTTGCACTCATTGTTTTCGTCATGAGCTTTAAATTTTGTTGTTCTTTTTATAGATTTTTTATATAACGGATGTCGTACCAGCGTCTCAATGGCAACAACTATTGTTTTATCCATCTTATCGCTGACTACTTTTCCGGTCCTTGTCTTTCTGTTACCTCTTTCCACAGACTAAACCTCCTCTCGACTATTTGTTCTCTACATCTTTGAGTTCCTTTTCCCTGAGAATAGTCTTTACACGTGCAATAGACTTTTTAACATCTTTGACCTTCATAGGGTTTTCCAACTGACCGGTAGCCATTTGAAACCGTAAATTAAAAAGTTCACCTTTGAGTTCTAAAAGCTTTTGTTCTAGTTCGTTTGATGACATTTCTCGGATCTTATTAGCCTTCATTACCTTCACCCACTTCCTCAGTTTCCTGACGGGTTACGAATTTGCACTTTACGGGCAGTTTATGCATAGCCAATCTCATAGCCTCTCGTGCAACCTCCTCAGATACACCCGCAATTTCAAATAATACTCTTCCCGGTTTTACTACCGCTACCCAGTATTCTGGTGAACCCTTTCCCGAACCCATACGAGTTTCAGCAGGTTTTTCTGTAACCGGCTTGTCAGGGAATATCTTTATCCAAACCTGACCGCCTCTTTTTATATATCTTGTCATGGCAATTCTGGCAGCTTCTATCTGATTGCTTGTAATCCAAGCAGGCTCAACAGCCTTCAATCCGTATTCACCATATGTTATGGTATTGCCTCTCAAAGCTTTACCTGCCATTTTGCCTCTCATTTGCTTACGACGTTTAACTCTTTTTGGCATTAACATATTATTCTACTCCTCCTTCCTCAACTACTTTCTTAGCTTCTGGAAGTACCTCCCCTTTGTATATCCAAACCTTCACACCTATTCTTCCGTAGGTGGTGTGAGCTTCCGCAAAGCCATAATCAATGTCAGCCCTCAATGTCTGAAGTGGTATAGTACCTTCTCTGTACCATTCGCTTCTGGCAATTTCGGCTCCTCCAAGTCTTCCTGATGTCATAGCCTTTATTCCCTTAGCGCCGCTTCTCATTGTTCTTTGCATTGACTGCTTCATGGCTCTCCTGAAGGATATTCTCTTCTCTAATTGAGCAGCTATATTTTCTGCTACCAATTGAGCATCAAGCTCAGGTACTTTTATTTCTGATATGTTTATTGAAACGCTTTTATTGTTTACAAGCTTTTCAACTTCTTTCCTAAGAGCTTCAATGCCTGCTCCGCCCTTTCCTATTACCATACCCGGCTTTGCAGTACTTATATTGATCTTGACCTTATTAGCGGTTCTCTCGATCTCTATTTTTGATACGCCTGAAGCAAATAGCTTTTTCTTTAAAAATTCTCTCACTTTATTGTCTTCTATTAAAAGGTCTGAAAAATCCTTATCGTTTGCATACCATTTAGAATCCCAGTCCTTTATTATGCCCACTCTAAGTCCGTGTGGATTTACCTTTTGGCCCACTAAGAATCCCTCCTTCTTTATTCTTTTTCTGATACAACAAGTGTTATATGACTGGTCCTCTTCAATATTCTAACACCACGGCCTTTTGCACTTGCCATAAATCTTTTCAGTGTAGGTCCTTGAGTTGCGTAGGCCTCAGAAATATATAGCTTATCAACATCCATGTTGTGATTGTTCTCAGCGTTTGCAACTGCTGACTTTAACAGCTTTTCTAGTATTACAGATGCAGCTTTTGGAGTATGCTTTAATATGGCAAAAGCTTCACCCACTTTTTTCCCTCTGATCAAATCAATTACTATATTGACTTTCCTTGAGGAAATTCTTATATATTTAGCAACTGCTCTTGCTTCCACGGGATGTACCTCCTTCCGTATTAGGATTATTATTTAAGTGAAGTTGATTTTTCTGTATGATTGCCATGTCCTCTGAAGGTTCTGGTAGGCGCGAATTCCCCAAGCTTGTGTCCCACCATGTCTTCAACAATATATACCGGAACATGCTTCCTTCCATCATGAACAGCAATAGTATGGCCTACCATTTCCGGGAATATTGTGGAGCTTCTTGACCATGTTTTCAGAACAACTTTCTTGCCGGATTTATTCATTTCAACTATTCTCTTAAATAGTTTTTCTTCTACAAAAGGCCCCTTTTTAATTGATCTACTCATTAATTTGCCTCCTTCCCAACTATTTTGTTGCGACTGCGGGTTATGTAAAAACCTAACTCGCAACTCGCAACCCATGTCCTACAAGAATTATTTCTCATTTCTTCTCTTAACAATAAATTTGTTGGACAGTTTCTTTTTATTTCTTGTCTTATAACCAAGTGCAGGTTTGCCCCAAGGAGTTAACGGTCCGGGTCTTCCTACCGGTGACTTGCCTTCGCCGCCGCCATGCGGATGGTCTACAGGGTTCATTACGGAACCTCTTACTGTAGGTCTTACTCCCATGTGTCTCTTTCTTCCGGCCTTACCTATGCTTACGATTTCATGCTCAAGGTTTCCTACCTGGCCGATAGTTGCCTTGCATTCAATCCTTATCATTCTTACTTCACCGGATGGAAGTCTCAGCTGAGCATAGTTGCCTTCCTTGGCCATAAGCTGGGCTGCGTTTCCTGCTGCTCTAACCAGCTGACCACCCTTGCCGGCCTTAAGCTCAATATTGTGAACAAAAGTACCAACCGGGATGTTCTTTAGGGATAATGCATTTCCAACTTTAATATCTGCATTCTCCGAGGATATTACAGTGTCCCCTACCTTTAAACCATGGGGTGCTATTATATATCTCTTTTCACCGTCAACATAGTTTAACAAGGCTATATTTGCTGTTCTATTCGGATCATATTCTATAGCGGCAACCTTTGCAGGAATGTCCACTTTATCTCTCTTGAAATCTATTATTCTATATTTTCTTTTATGTCCTCCGCCCTGATGTCTGACTGTTATCTTTCCGTAATTATTTCTCCCTGCCTTGCTCTTGATTATTTCAACCAAGGATTTTTCCGGCTCTGTCTTTGAAATCTCTTCAAAGGTTGAAACCGTCATAAATCTTCTGGCGGGAGAAGTAGGTTTATATTTCTTTATCGCCATATTATTTCTCCTCCTGTTTTAAGCGGTAATTATCGGCGACCGCTTCCACTTTTCACTATTCACCAGCTCCAGCGCCCTATCCTGATATCCTGAGTTGTGAGCTCCGAAACCTGAGTTCTAGATTATAGCCCTTCGAAGAACTCAATTGCCTTGCTGTCCTGGGTAAGCTTAACGATGGCTTTCTTGTATCCGGGCCTTCTGCCTTCATATCTGCCCATTCTCTTCATTTTGCCCATCATTCTTATAGTATTTACCTTATCGACTTTTACTTTAAAAACTTCTTCTACGGCTTTTTTTATCTGATTTTTATTGGCATTGATATCCACTATAAAGGTGTATTTTTTATCTGCCATTTCGCCCATGCTCTTTTCTGTGATAACGGGCCTTCTTATGATATCGTAGGCATTCATTATACGTACACCTCCTCAACCTTCTCAACCGCTGATTTTGTTATGATGAATTTATCATAGTTTAAAATATCGTAAACATTTAATGTATTGACCAAGGAGGTCTTTACATTGGGAATGTTTCTTGCGGATTTTTCTACGTTCTCATTCTTTTCAGATAATACTATCAAAGTTTTTGAATCAGCATTTAAATTTTGAAGCATGGTTACAACCTGCTTTGTCTTTGGTGCATCAAAATTCAGTTCATCCAAAACTATTATATTATTATCACTTACCTTTGAGCTCAAGGCAGATTTCATTGCTATTCTTCTTATTTTCTTAGGCAATGTATATCTGTAGGATCTTGGCTTTGGAGCAAATACGATACCTCCATGAGTCCATTGAGGTGATCTGATGCTTCCGTGTCTTGCTCTTCCTGTTCCTTTTTGCCTCCAGGGCTTGATTCCGCCGCCGCGTACTTCTGCTCTTGTAAGAGCTGACTGAGTTCCTTGTCTTCTATTTGCTAAAAGCATCTTTACAACCTGATGCATAGCTTCAACATTAACATTTACACCAAATATACTGTCTTTTAATTCTATATCGCCGACCTGTTGTCCGCCTATATTATATAAAGCTACCTTAGGCATAGCACATCCTCCTTTCTCACCGTTTTATGCCTTCACCGTGTCTTTTATCATGACCAGTGAACCTCTTATTCCTGGTACTCCGCCTTTTACAAGTATATAGTTCTTTTCAGCATCTACTTTTACAACTTCAAGGTTTTGTACTGTCGTATTCTCATTACCCATTCTTCCAGGGAGCTTCTTTCCCTTAAAGGTCCTTGACGGGTCTGAAGATGCACCCATTGAACCAGGCGCTCTGTGGAATTTGGAGCCGTGTCTCATAGGTCCCCTATGGGCATTAAATCTCTTTATAGTTCCTGCTGTTCCTTTACCTTTGGAAACGCCGCTTACATCGACCTTATCTCCTTCAGCAAATACATCAGCCTTTATTTCCTGTCCTATTTCAAAGGATTCCGCATTTTCAACTCTGAGTTCTCTTAAGTATCTCTTTGTAGCAACCTTTGCTTTTGCGAAATGGCCTTTCATAGGCTTATTGACCTTTTTCTCGTCCTTATCCTGGTAACCCACCTGGATGGATGAGTAGCCATCGTTCTCCACTGTTTTCTTTTGCACAACCACGTTAGGTCCTGCTTGAATAACTGTTACTGGGATAGCCTTTCCTTCTTTGCTGAAAATCTGCGTCATCCCGATTTTTTTCCCTAAAATTGCTTTTTTCATCTTTCCACCTCCATAATTTACAGAGGACCGATAGTATCGGTCATACTAAATCATAATTGACAACCTTTATTACAGTTTGATTTCTATATCTACGCCGGCAGGTAAATCCAACCTCATCAAAGCGTCTACAGTTTTAGGTGTAGGGCTCAATATATCAATCAGCCTCTTATGAGTTCTCATCTCAAACTGCTCTCTTGCATCCTTGTACTTATGAACTGCTCTGAGTATAGTTATGATTTCTTTTTGAGTCGGCAGAGGCACTGGGCCTGACACCTTCGCTCCTGTTCTTTTTGCAGTTTCAACAATTTTCTGAGCTGATTGATCGATTAGATTGTGATCAAATGCCTTTAATCTGATTCTGATTTTTTGTTTTGCCATTTTTATTTCCCTCCTTTTCATCGCACGCGTCTATTTTACTCACGTACAACCGCTTACTGCCGTACACTAATCCGGGTGTGTTCTATTTTTTTATTTGGTGTACCCCGAAAGTACACCGGCAGTAGAGTCGCCCGAATTCTGGATTCAGACACTACTCCGCAAGAATTTCCCAAGTTGTAGTCTTGCAACCTCTTGCTTCATCGCATGCTTGTATTGACAACTATTATAGTTTAAACTATTTTGGTCACTTTGACAATAATTATTATTAGCTTTTTGCATATTTTTTTGCAAAACATTAACAAGGTTCGGGAGTCCGGCTTAAGCCGGACTCCAGGACCTTTTTATCAATACATTTTTTTATTCTATTATAGAAGCAACTGCTCCGGCTCCTACTGTCCTTCCGCCTTCTCTTATAGCGAATCTCAAGCCTTCTTCTATAGCTATCGGTGTGATAAGCTTTATTGTCATCGTTATGTGGTCACCGGGCATGCACATTTCTACTCCCTCCGGAAGTTCTATTACTCCTGTTACGTCTGTCGTCCTGAAGTAGAATTGTGGTCTGTATCCCTTGAAGAACGGAGTGTGTCTCCCGCCTTCTTCTTTTGTCAGTACGTATACTTGTGCCGTAAAGTGTGTGTGGGGCTTTATGGAGCCCGGTTTTGCCAGTACCTGGCCTCTTTCTATTTCTGTCCTTTGTACGCCTCTTAAAAGTACGCCTATGTTGTCTCCCGCTTGTGCCTGGTCAAGCAGCTTCCTGAACATTTCTACGCCTGTTACTACTGTTGTCTTCGGAGTGTCGTTCAGTCCTACTATTTCTACGTTGTCTTGTACCTTTACTGTTCCTCTTTCTACTCTTCCTGTTGCAACTGTTCCTCTGCCTGTTATGGAGAATACGTCTTCTACAGGCATCAAGAATGGTCTGTCTGTTGCTCTTTCAGGTGTAGGAATGTAGTTGTCTACTTCTGCCATCAGCTTATGGATTGCTCCGCACCATTGACAGTCTTCATTTCCGCATCCGCATTCCAATGCTTTTAATGCTGAGCCTGCAACTATCGGTGTGTCGTCTCCGGGGAATTCATATTCGTTTAACAGTTCTCTTACTTCCATTTCAACAAGCTCAATAAGCTCTGCGTCGTCTACCATGTCTACTTTGTTCAAGAATACTACTATATATGGCACTCCAACCTGTCTGGATAGGAGTATGTGCTCTCTTGTTTGAGGCATCGGTCCGTCTGCTGCCGATACTACAAGTATGGCTCCGTCCATCTGAGCTGCTCCTGTTATCATGTTCTTTACATAGTCAGCGTGACCCGGGCAGTCAACGTGGGCATAGTGTCTTGTTGCTGTCTGGTATTCAACGTGTGAGGTGTTTATTGTTATTCCTCTTTCTTTTTCTTCCGGTGCTTTGTCTATTTCATCATATTTTGTTGCTGTCGCTCCACCAAATTTTGATAATACTGTGGTTATTGCTGCTGTCAGTGTCGTCTTTCCATGGTCAACGTGTCCTATGGTTCCTATGTTTACATGGGGTTTCGTTCTTTCATATTTTGCCTTTGCCATTTTTTACTTTTCCTCCTTTATATCCGATTTAAGTATCACTTATTTTGACAATACTTTTTCTGCAATAT
Organism: Lutispora sp. QWL-02; assembly: GCF_058315355.1. Classification (NCBI taxonomy): domain Bacteria; kingdom Bacillati; phylum Bacillota; class Clostridia; order Lutisporales; family Lutisporaceae; genus Lutispora; species Lutispora sp. QWL-02. The sequence goes on along the minus strand of NZ_CM177762.1, from coordinate 1,270,757 downwards.
TTTTCGGCACTTCTTCAAAGTGGCTCATTTCCATTGAATAGACTCCTCTTCCCTGAGTCCTTGATCTTAAATCCGTAGCATAGCCGAACATTTCAGCCAAGGGTACGAAGGCTCTGATAACCTGTGCTCCCATCCTGGCTTCCATGCCTTCTATTCTTCCTCTTCTGGAGTTAATATCTCCTATTACATCGCCCATATAGTCTTCAGGCACCGTAACTTCAACCTTCATTATAGGTTCCAACAAAGCGGGATCGGCTTTTTTCATACCTTCCTTGAAGCCTATGGAACCAGCTATCTTAAAGGCCATTTCTGATGAGTCCACTTCGTGGTAGGAACCATCATACAATGTCACCTTTAAGTCTATAACATTGTAACCGCCTAAGATTCCATTCTGCAGCGCATCCTCTACTCCGGCCTGAACTGCGGGAATGTATTCCTTAGGTATCACTCCGCCTACTATCTTATTGACAAATTCAAAGCCAGTGCCCGGTTCTTTCGGTTCCAGTTCAAGCCAAACATGTCCGTATTGTCCCTTACCGCCGGACTGTCTCACGAATTTGCCTTCTGCCTTAACCTTTTTCTTTATGGTCTCTTTATATGCTACCTGAGGTTTTCCTATATTGGCTTCAACCTTGTATTCCCTCAGCATTCTGTCAACTATTATCTCAAGATGCAATTCTCCCATGCCGGCTATTATCGTCTGACCCGTTTCAGTATTTGTATAGGTTCTGAATGTCGGATCTTCTTCAGCCAGCTTGGCCAAAGCTATCCCCATCTTATCCTGGCTTGCCTTAGTCTTGGGCTCTATTGCCACATTGATAACAGGCTCAGGGAACTGCATTGATTCTAATATGACAGGTGAGTCATCCAGGCAAAGAGTATCTCCTGTAGTAGTATCCTTAAGGCCGACTGCAGCTGCAATGTCACCGGTATAAACCTCTTTTACTTCTTCCCTGTGATTTGCGTGCATCAGCACTATTCTGCCCAGTCTTTCCTTTTTTCCCTTAGTTGAGTTATACAAGTAAGAGCCTGATTCTACCTTTCCTGAATATACTCTGAAGAAAGCCAGCTTTCCTACATAGGGATCAACCATGATCTTAAAGGCCAGAGCTGAGAAAGGTTCTTTATCGTCAGGATGTCTGACAATCCTTTCATCGCCTTCAATAGTAGTACCTTCGATGGCAGGAATATCCAAAGGTGAGGGCATATAGTCCACAACTGCATCCAAAACCCATTGAACCCCTTTGTTCTTGTAGGATGACCCGCAAAGAACGGGAGTCATCTTGACTGCCAATGTGCCTTTTCTTATAGCTGCCTTAATTTCTTCCTCACTTATCTCTTCGCCTTCAAGGTATTTCATCATCAGTTCTTCATCATTGTCTGATGCTGCCTCGATCATCTTATCCCTGTATTCCTTGCATATATCTTTGAGATCTTCCGGTATCTCGGTTTCTTCTATTTCCTTGCCCATGTCATCCTTATATATCTCTGCTTTCATGGTAACAAGATCGATGATACCCACAAAGGTATCTTCTTTTCCAATGGGGATCTGTATGGGTACAGCATTGGTCTTGAGCCTATCCTTCATCATTTCAACAACTCTGAAGAAATCGGCACCCATGATATCCATTTTATTTATATAAGCAAGCCTGGGTACATTATATTTATCCGCTTGACGCCAAACTGTTTCAGATTGGGGCTCAACGCCGCCTTTTGCACAGAACACCGCAACTGAACCATCGAGAACACGCAGTGACCTTTCTACTTCAACAGTAAAGTCCACGTGCCCCGGCGTATCTATAATATTTATTCTGTGGCCCTTCCACTGAGCAGTAGTCGCAGCAGAAGTGATCGTTATCCCTCTTTCCTGCTCCTGTTCCATCCAATCCATAGTAGCAGAACCTTCGTGAGTCTCCCCGACCTTGTGAGTTCTGCCTGTGTAGTACAGAATTCTTTCAGTGGTCGTGGTCTTTCCTGCATCTATGTGGGCCATTATTCCTATGTTTCTGGTTTTTTCTAACGGAAATTGCCTAGGCACTTAAATCCTCCTCCCTATAGCAAGAATCACTTATATGTTTCCCAAATATTTCAGCATTACACAATTCTCTATCAAATATAACTACCACCTGTAATGTGCAAAAGCCTTATTTGCCTCAGCCATCTTATGAGTGTCTTCTCTCTTCTTAACACTGGAGCCTACGTTATTGGCAGCATCCATTATCTCTCCTGCCAATCTTTCTTTCATGGTTCTTTCTCCTCTTTTTCTGGAGTAGTCAACCAGCCATCTCATCCCCAATGCTTGTCGTCTGTCAGCTCTGACTTCAATAGGTACCTGGTAAGTGGCTCCACCTATTCTTCGGGCTTTAACTTCTAAAACAGGCATTATATTGTTCATAGCTGTTTCAAATACTTCTAAAGGATCTTTACCTGTCTTGTTCCTTATTATTTCAAAAGCTTCATATATAATTTTTTCAGCCGCGCCTTTTTTTCCGTCAAGCATAATATTATTTATGAGCTTAGAAACTACCTTGTCATTGTACAGTGGATCAGGTAAAACGTCTCTCTTTGGAATAAATCCTTTTCTTGGCACTTTGCTTCCCTCCTTAACATTTAATTATTCATCGGTACTCGGCAATGTATAAAAACATGATGCCGTTGTGCGCAAAATATATATTTACACGGCATAGCCGTGATATAATATCCGCACAATATTATTTCTTGGGTCTTTTGGCACCGTATTTGGATCTACCTTGCTTTCTGTTGGCAACTCCGGCAGCATCCAATGTTCCCCTGACGATATGATACCTTACGCCAGGCAAATCCTTTACCCTGCCTCCTCTTATAAGCACGACAGAGTGCTCCTGCAGGTTATGACCTATACCGGGAATGTAACCTGATACTTCTATTCCGTTCGTAAGTCTTACTCTGGCAATCTTTCTTAAAGCAGAGTTAGGCTTCTTTGGAGTAGTTGTCTTAACTACAGTGCATACTCCTCTCTTCTGCGGGGACTCCTCTAGTGCCGGTGCAGTGGATTTGTAAGTTACTTGCTGTCTGCCCTTTCTAACCAACTGGTTTATGGTAGGCATCAAATACACCTCCTTAAATATTTTTTGGCCTACAGGAAAGCTAAATTCTGCAATATAGACTTTCCCGTCATGGATGTGATAAAGGCTCCTTTGTCATTAAAACGCTTCCATCGGAGGCCTTTTTATATAAAATATGCCCCTTCAATTGAAGGGGCGTATTTTAGTCATTCAATAGAGATGCGCAAGAAGCATTAACCTCTATATCGCATGCCTCTCCAAGTTTCTTCATCGTGTCAATATACACAACTTCAACTTCTTTCCCCCTGCATACTTCTAATATGCTGTTTTTTATGCTATCTTCTGCATCGTTTGCAATATAAACTGTATGTGCACTGCCATTTTTTATAGCTTTTATGGTTTGTTTCAACCCAATTATCCTTTTCTTCGAGGACTTCAACCTTTCCATATCATATCGCCTCCTCATCATTAAAAAGAATACGGCTTTTTTTAGCATACTTTTTTATTTTAGCATTATGCTTATTTTTTTGTCAATACTAAATATTTTGCTGTTCTTCGGCATTTTCTTCGGGAGCTTCCTCAGGCAAAGCTATATTGGCATCCTTATATCTCTTCATGCCTGTTCCTGCAGGTATGAGCTTACCTATTATAACATTTTCCTTAAGCCCTACCAGCGGATCTATCTTGCCCTTTATAGCCGCTTCCGTGAGCACCCTGGTGGTCTCCTGGAAGGATGCCGCAGACAAGAAGGAGTCTGTAGCCAAAGATGCTTTGGTGATACCCAGCAGCGTTCTCTTTCCTGTTGCCTTTTCTCCGCCCTGCTTTGCTATATCTTCGTTTTCTTCTTCAAACTTAAAGATGTCAAACAAGCCTCCGGGCAGCAGATCAGTATCTCCCGCATCATCAATCTTTACTTTTCTGAGCATCTGCCTTACTATTACCTCTATATGCTTATCGGCTATATCAACACCCTGCAATCTGTAAACCCTCTGAACCTCCTGAAGCAGGTAGGATTGAACCCCTGCTATTCCTTTTATCTTCAAAATATCATGGGGGTTAACGGAACCTTCGGTTATTTCATCTCCGGCTTCGATCCTGTCTCCATCATAGACTTTAAGCCTTGAACCGTAAGGTATTGCATAGGTCCTTGTATCTCCGTCATCCGCGATGACTATTACCTCTTTCTTCTTCTTGTTTGAATCATTGACCTTCACTATGCCGGGTATTTCCGATATGGTTGCCAGACCTTTAGGTCTTCTTGCCTCAAAAAGCTCCTCAACCCTGGGGAGACCTTGAGTTATGTCGTCTCCTGCAACACCGCCCGTATGGAAGGTTCTCATGGTAAGCTGAGTACCCGGCTCGCCGATGGATTGTGCGGCGATAATTCCTACAGCTTCTCCGATATTTACCGGATCTCCGGTGGCAAGATTCATGCCGTAGCATTTCGCGCAAACGCCATATCTGGAATGACAGGTCAATACCGAACGAATATAAACCTTCTTTATTCCTGTCTTGACAATTTTTGAAGCCATGTCATCAGTTATCATGACACCTTTCTTAACCAGCGCTTCACCTGTCTCCGGGTGAACAATATCTGCCATTGCAAGTCTTCCTGCAAGTCTGTCTTCCAATTTCTCAATTATCTCACTGCCGTCTTTTATTTCACTGACCCAGAGCCCTTCCTCTGTGCCACAGTCATCTTCCCTTACTATAACATCCTGACTTACATCCACAAGCCGTCTGGTCAGATATCCTGAATCCGCAGTTCTTAAAGCCGTATCCGCCAAGCCCTTTCTGGCTCCATGGGTAGAGGTAAAGAACTCCAAAACGTTAAGTCCCTCACGGAAGTTAGCTTTTATGGGGATCTCTATTATTCTTCCCGATGTATCGGCCATAAGTCCCCTCATGCCTGCCAGCTGGCTTATCTGGTTGACGCTTCCTCTGGCTCCCGAGTTTGCCATCATGTATACGGGGTTTAATCTGTCCAGGTTATCCATTAGGGCTTTAGTAACTTCTTCCTTAGTATTTTTCCAGGTTTCTATTACTTGCTCATATCTTTCTTCGTTTGATATGAGGCCCCTTCTATACATCTTTTCAATATTGTCAACCTTTGAATCTGCTTCCGAAAGCAACTTTCTCTTTGTTTCGGGTATGTCTATATCGCTTACTCCTATCGTTACCGCTCCCTTAGTTGAATAATGGAAGCCAAATGCTTTGATTTCATCAAGCACCACGGCAGTTTTAGCAGAACCATGCCTCCTATAGCATTTATCTACTATTTTGCCCAGCATTTTTTTATCTATCGGTATGAGATTGCCTTCCTTATCCTTTGGATCATATTCGAGAACAAACTCACTTCCTTCAACCGTTCTATCAACAAAGCCCACATCTTGAGGCATGGAATCATTGAATATGAAGCGGCCTACCGTATTCTCAACAAGCTTGTATTCGGTCTTTCCATCGATATTTCTGGCAAGCTTTGCTTTAACCATAGCATGAAGTCCGACTTCCCCCAATTGATATGCCATAACCATCTCGTCCAAATCGGAGAATATCTTCCCTTCTCCTTTTTCACCGGGAACATGTATTGTCAAATAGTAAATTCCCATTACCATATCCTGGGTCGGGCTCACTACAGGCCTTCCATCCTTTGGCGCCAAAATATTGTTTGCCGAAAGCATCAAAAATCTGGCTTCAGCTTGTGCTTCCACAGATAATGGAACGTGAACCGCCATCTGGTCTCCGTCAAAGTCCGCATTGTATGCCGTGCATACCAGCGGATGGAGCTTAAGCGCCCTGCCTTCAACCAGAACAGGTTCAAAGGCTTGTATTCCCAGCCTATGAAGTGTTGGTGCACGATTCAGGAGTACCGGATGCTCTTTTATTACCTCTTCGAGAACATCCCATACTTCTGTCTTGACCCTCTCAACCATACGCTTTGCGCTTTTAATATTATGAGCGAGGCCATCCTTTACAAGCTTCTTCATCACAAAGGGTTTGAAAAGCTCAAGAGCCATCTCCTTGGGAAGGCCGCACTGGTAGAGCTTCAAATGAGGTCCCACAACTATAACGGAACGTCCGGAATAGTCAACACGCTTGCCCAAAAGATTCTGTCTGAATCTTCCCTGCTTTCCCTTGAGCATATCGCTCAATGATTTAAGCGGCCTATTGCCGGGGCCGGTAACAGGTCTTCCGCGTCTGCCGTTGTCGATTAAGGCATCAACGGCCTCCTGAAGCATTCTTTTCTCATTCCTGACAATTATATCCGGTGCTCCAAGGTCCAGAAGTCTTTTCAACCTATTATTCCTGTTTATAACCCTTCTATATAGATCATTCAAATCCGAAGTAGCAAATCTGCCTCCGTCAAGCTGCACCATTGGCCTTAAATCCGGCGGGATTACAGGAATAACATCCAGAATCATCCACTCAGGCTTATTGCCGGACTTTCTGAAAGCTTCTACCACTTCAAGCCTTCTTACAGTTCTAAGCTTCTTTTGTCCCGAGCTGTCCTTTAGGTCATGTCTCAATTCTTTAGCCAGTTGGTCCAGGTCTAAAACAGCAAGAAGCTCTTTTATTGCTTCAGCACCCATTCCTGCTCTGAATCTGGAGCCATATTTTTCAATAGCTTCTCTAAATTCTTTTTCGTTTAGTATCTGCTTTACAGATAGACCCGTATCTCCCGGTTCGATCACAATATAAGAAGCAAAATACAATACCTTTTCCAGCGCTCTTGGCGACATATCCAATAACAATCCCATACGGCTGGGTATACCCTTGAAATACCAGATATGAGATACAGGAGCAGCCAGTTCGATATGGCCCATCCTTTCTCTCCTTACCTTAGCTTTGGTTACTTCAACACCGCATCTGTCGCAGATTATGCCCTTATATCTGATTCTTTTGTACTTGCCGCAGTGGCATTCCCAGTCCTTGGTAGGCCCGAATATTCTTTCACAGAATAAACCTTCCTTTTCCGGCTTCAAAGTTCTGTAGTTTATGGTTTCAGGCTTTTTTACCTCTCCTCTTGACCATTCCCTTACTTTCTCCGGGGATGCCAAACCAATCTTTAATGATTCGAAGTTGTTTAATTCCAACAAGGGCTCTTCTCTCCCTTCCTTTAATAATCTTCCTCTTCTTCTTGGGTCTCATTCTTTATCAAATCATCTATATCCAAATCTATTTCGAAATCTTCTTCTTCTGCGTCTTCATCATAGTCATCATATAAATTGTCTTTTTCCTCTTCAACTCCACCTTTGTAAGGAAGATTTGAAAGGTCGACATCTTCGCGGGTCTCCATTTCATTGCTGAGGTCTTCTAAATCATCATCAACAGATTCTTTTATTGCGATTTCCTCATTTTCTTCAGAAAGCACTTTTACATCCAGTGCAAGGCTCTGAAGCTCCTTTATCAATACCTTAAAGGATTCCGGAACTCCCGGCTCAGGTATATTTTCTCCCTTGACGATGGATTCGTAGGTCTTCACTCTGCCCACCACATCATCAGACTTCACAGTAAGAATTTCTTGCAGCGTATGAGCCGCACCATAGGCCTCCAATGCCCAAACCTCCATCTCCCCGAATCGCTGGCCTCCAAATTGGGCTTTTCCGCCTAACGGCTGCTGAGTTACAAGGGAGTATGGCCCTGTGGATCTGGCGTGAATCTTATCATCTACCAGGTGGAGGAGCTTGAGTATATACATGTAGCCTACCGTAACATCATTGTCAAAGTACTCTCCCGTTCTGCCGTCCCTCAATGTGATCTTTCCTGTCCTGTCAAGATCTACATCTACAAGAGGATTATCCTCTAGGCCCCCTAATAAATTCTCCAGATCTTTTGCATTATTTAAGTCGGCATCTTTAATCTTTCCTTTAAAATGGCTGAGCTTTTTATCCAGCTCAAATACAGGATCGCTCAAATATTCATTGATTATCTCTACATTTTCATCTATATTAAAGTCGCCTGGCTCCTCGTCTTCCGTATAGCTTATCTTGTTCTTTATGGCTTTTAGCTGTTTTTTAACTTGAATGAATTTATTGGCAGTTTCCAAGGTATCCATTATATCATTCTCATTGGCACCATCAAATACAGGCGTAGCTATCTTCCATCCCAGGGCCTTGGCAGCCAAACCGAGATGGACTTCCAGCACCTGTCCTATGTTCATACGCGATGGCACTCCAAGAGGATTTAATACGATCTCCAAAGGCGTCCCATTTGGCAGGAAAGGCATATCCTCTTCAGGAAGGATTCTGGATATAACTCCCTTATTCCCGTGTCTTCCGGCCATCTTATCTCCAACGGAGATCTTTCTCTTTTGGGCTATATAAACCCTTACCAATTGATTCACACCGGGAGGCAGCTCATCGCCGTTTTCTCTTGTAAACACTTTTACGTCAACTATTATGCCTGCTTCGCCATGGGGCACTCTCAGCGACGTATCCCTTACTTCTCTGGCTTTTTCGCCGAATATGGCCCTCAGCAGTCTTTCCTCGGCCGTAAGCTCGGTTTCACCCTTTGGGGTCACCTTGCCTACCAATATATCTCCGGTTCTCACTTCAGCGCCTATCCTGATAATGCCTCTTTCATCCAGATCCTTTAAAGCTTCTTCACCTACATTAGGTATATCCCGGGTTATTTCCTCGGGCCCCAGCTTTGTATCACGCGCTTCGGCTTCGTATTCTTCTATATGAATAGATGTAAACACATCTTCTTTAACCAGCTTTTCACTTATCAATATAGCATCCTCATAGTTATAGCCTTCCCAGGTCATAAAACCGATGAGCACATTTCTTCCAAGTCCGATTTCGCCATAATCCGTCGAGGGACCGTCGCCGATTACCTGACCCTTCTTTACTATTTCACCTTTTTTAACAAAAGGTCTCTGGTTTATGCAAGTGCCCTGGTTGGATCTCAAGAACTTAAGAAGCTTATACCTGTCTCTGCCGCCATCATCGTTTCTTATCACTATTTCATTGGAGCTTACCTTTTCCACAACGCCGCCATTCCTTGCCAGTATCACAACACCGGAATCAATGGCTGCTTTATATTCCATTCCTGTACCCACTATAGGGGATTCAGGCTTAATGAGAGGAACCGCCTGCCTTTGCATGTTTGAGCCCATGAGGGCGCGGTTGGCGTCATCATTTTCAAGGAAGGGTATCATAGCTGTAGCTACCGAAACTACCTGCTTGGGCGATACGTCCATATACTCAACCTCTGATATGGGCACAACCACTATCTCATGCCTTATCCTGGCTGTAACCTTTTTGTCTATAAATCTTCCTTCCGCATCCAGGGCTTCATTGGCCTGGGCTACGATATAATCATCTTCTTCATCAGCAGTTACATATACGATTTCATCAGTTACTATCTTTTCTCCGTTTTCATCAGTCTTAACGACCCTATAGGGTGCTTCTATAAAACCATACTCATTGATTCTGGCATAGGTACTGAGGCTTCCTATAAGCCCGATGTTAGGACCTTCGGGAGTTTCTATAGGGCACATTCTGCTGTAATGGGAGTGATGAACGTCTCTGACTTCAAAGCCGGCTCTTTCTCTGGACAGTCCTCCCGGGCCCAAAGCGGAAAGCCTTCTCTTGTGAGTCAGCTCTGCCAGCGGGTTTGTCTGATCCATGAATTGGGACAATTGGCTGCTTCCAAAAAATTCTTTGATAGAAGCGGCTACCGGTCTTATATTTATAAGCTGCTGGGGAGTTACAACATCTATATCCTGTATGGTCATTCTCTCCTTGACGACTCTTTCCATACGGGAGAGGCCGATTCTGAACTGATTCTGCAGAAGCTCTCCAACGGATCTGAGTCTTCTATTCCCCAGGTGATCGATATCATCAACATTTCCTACACTGTATATGAGATTCAGATTATAGCTTACGGAAGCCATAATATCATCAATGACTATATGCTTAGGAATAAGGTCGTGTATTCTTTTTTTAATTTCTTCCTTTATATCTGCCTCGGATTCGTATTTGCTCAATATTTCTTTCAATATGCCTAAATTTACCAGTTCCCTGATATTTAAATCGGAAACATCAAAAGGCAAATATTTATTTATATCTACAACATTGTTTCCAAGAATCTTTACCGCTCTTCCTTCAGATAATATAAAGGCTTCATTTATACCGGCGTTCTGAATTTGCTGAGCCTTTTCTCTGCTTATCTTATCCCCGGCTGCAGCTAAAATTTCTCCGGTTTTCGGATCAACAATGTCTTTTTCAAGTTTCTGACCGCTCAATCTTGATGCTAAGGAAAGTTTTTTATTAAATTTATATCTCCCTACTTTTGCCAGATCATATCTCTTGGGATCAAAAAACAAGGATTCTAATAGAGATTTGGCGCTTTCAACTGTTGGAGGCTCACCGGGTCTGAGTCTTTTGTACACTTCAATAAGGCCTTCCTCGGTATTCTTGGTAGTGTCCTTCTGCAGCGTAACCTTTATTCTTTCGTCTTCTCCAAGCACATTTTCAATCTGTTGATCGGTACCATATCCGAGAGCTTTCAAAAGCACAGTAATCGGAATTTTCCTCGTTCTGTCTATTCTCACCCATAATACATCGTTAGAGTCCATTTCGTATTCCAACCATGCTCCTCTATTAGGAATAACCGTTGCTGAGTGCAATCTCTTTCCAGACTTATCTATCTGCTCATTATAATAAACTCCGGGGGATCTAACCAACTGGCTTACTATAACTCTTTCAGCTCCATTGATTATAAAGGTTCCCTGATCTGTCATGAGAGGGAAATCTCCCATAAAGACTTCTTGTTCTTTTACCTCGTTGGTAGATTTATTGGCAAGTCTGATTTTCACCTTCAGCGGCGCAGAGTATGTAACATCTCTCTCCTTGCACTCTTCAACACTATACTTGGGCTTACCATCCAAAGAATAGTCAACGAATTCCAATACCAGGTTTCCTGTATAATCTGAAATTGGAGATACATCGTTAAATACCTCTTTCAGACCTTCTTCCAGAAACCAGTTATAGGAATTTTTCTGGACTTCAATAAGATTCGGCATATCCATGACTTCATCAATGTTTGAGTAGCTCATTCTCTGATTTTTCCCAACAGAGATTGGATGTACCATAAGTCACTCACCCCTTAATAATAAATAAAGTAAAATAGCCAAAAGCTCTCCGACCATAACTGCTTTTGGTTAACTGAAAATTTTAGCATAGCTATTTTAATATTGCCTTTTTTAGTCAATCTTATACAGCCACATGCCTAAATATAGTAATTTCTTACACCAATGCAATATATAATATTAACATACCATCTATTGTCTGTCAATAAGTCAAATCAATTACTTTTTATGAATTTTGCTGCCTTCTCTAATATATTTCAACTCTGCTGTGCTTTTTTTATTTTGTCGATATTTCCCGGGAAATATGAGTATTTGTGTCAGATCGTCTGTGTATAATGTTGTCATTTTTGAAATGATACTAAAATGGAAAAGGATAGTTGTTAAAAGAGCCGCACATTATGCGGCTCTTGATTTATTTTATTTCTACTGTAGCACCTGTTCCGTCGAATTTTGCTTTTATTTCATCTGCTTCTTGTTTGCTTACGCCTTCTTTAACTGGCTTTGGAGCTCCGTCAACAAGATCTTTTGCTTCTTTTAAGCCAAGACCGGTTATTTCTCTAACTACCTTAATAACCTTGATCTTTTCTGCACCGGCAGCTACCAATACTACATTGAATTCAGTCTGCTCTTCGGCTACCGGGCCTGCCGCTGCAGCCGGGCCTGCTGCTACTGCTACAGGAGCTGCTGCTGTTACACCAAACTCCTCCTCTATAGCCTTAACTAATTCTGCTAATTCTAATACTGTCATGTTCTTTATTTCTTCTATGAACTTTAAAGTTTTTTCACTTGCCATTTTATTTACCTCCTAATATATTAAGCTTCCGCTTCTTTTTTTTCTTTTATAGAATTCAACATGTATGCAAGGTTTCTGACTGAGCCTTGCAATGCGCCAAGCAGCATAGCGATGAGAACTTCCCTTGACGGCAGATCTCCAAGAGCCTTTACAGCGCTTGCGTCCATGAAGCTGTTCTCAACGTAACCGGCTTTAACTGTTATCGGTGTCTTTGGCTTATCCTTTTGGAATTGATTTATTGTTTTAGCAGGAGCTACAACATCATCATATCCGAATACATATCCTACAGTGCCTTCCAAGAATTCATTCAATTCTTCTATCCCTGCTTCATGGGCAGCTCTTTTAAATAATGTGTTCTTGTAAACCTTATAGTCTACGCCTGCTTCCCTAAATCTCTTTCTCAGTTCAGTTACATCTTCAACGTTTATGCCTTTATAATCGACTAACAGCACTGATTTAGATTTCTGAAGCTTTTCTTTTACTTCATTAACAACTTGCTGTTTTGCTTCTAGATTTTTTGACATATCTACACCTCCTCTGTTGGATTATTGGCCTTTTGAATTTGAAAATACAAAAGACCTCTCCGTAGACTAAGAGAGGTCATAAATAAATTTATGATCGAACCTCGGTAGGAAATTAAGCTAAAGCACCTACTGTCTACGGTAATATGTTCAATTTTAACTCTGTGCTGTTATTCAACGACACGGAGAGGATTAACTTTGATGCCAGGTCCCATAGTGCTTGTCAATGTAACGCTCTTCAGGTAGGTACCCTTTGCTGCTGCAGGTTTAGCTTTTACTACAGCTTCCATCAAAGTTTTGAAATTGTCAGCCAGTTTTTCAGTTCCAAAGGATGCTTTTCCTATAGCAACGTGAACGATACTGGTCTTGTCAACTCTGTATTCAACTTTACCGGCTTTGATATCTTCAATAGCTCTTGATATATCAAAGGTTACTGTTCCGGATTTCGGGTTAGGCATTAAACCCTTTGGTCCAAGTATTTTACCTAGTCTGCCGACTACGCCCATCATGTCCGGGGTAGCGACTACTACGTCATAATCGAACCAATTTTCAGTTTGTATCTTTGCAACCAATTCCTCAGCACCAACAAAATCAGCTCCTGCTGCTTCTGCTTCTTTAGCCTTGTCACCCTTTGCAAATACTAAAACTCTAAGAGTTTTACCTGTTCCATGAGGCAATACAACAACGCCTCTAACCTGTTGATCCGCATGTCTGGGGTCAACACCCAGCTTAATGTGAACTTCTATGGATTCGTCAAATTTTGCCTTAGCTGTCTTTTGAACCAATTCAATGGCTTCCTTTGGATCATAAAGCTTGCCTGGTTCGATAAGCTTCATGCTTTCTTGGTATTTCTTACCTCTAAACATTACTTTTCCTCCTTGTGGTAAGCGGAAATTTTATTTCCTCCCACTTATTTTTAGTCTTCTACGACTACTCCCATGCTTCTTGCTGTACCTGCTACCATGCTCATTGCAGCTTCTATGCTGCCCGCATTGAGATCAGGCATTTTAAGCTCAGCAATCTCTCTGACCTTAGCTTTGGATATCTTTGCTACCTTGTTCTTGTTCGGTACTCCAGAACCGCTTTCAATTCCGACTGCCTTTTTTATTAGAACTGCTGCAGGCGGAGTTTTTGTTATGAAAGTGAAGGATCTGTCCTGATATACAGTAATAACAACAGGTATGATCAATCCTGCTTGCTTTGCAGTCTTTTCATTGAATTCCTTGCAAAAACCCATAATATTAACACCATGCTGACCCAAAGCAGGACCGATCGGTGGAGCGGGCGTAGCTTTGCCTGCGGGAACCTGAAGCTTTACTAATGCAGAAACTTTTTTAGCCATTGTTGCACCTCCTCTCACGGAAACTTCTATATATGAACATATATAAACTACTTCAAAGTTTCAATTTGAAGGAATTCCAATTCCACTGGAGTTTCTCTTCCAAACATTGAAACCATGACCTTTACCTTTTGCTTTTCATTATTGATTTCTAATATGGTTCCTACAAAGTTTTCAAAAGGCCCGGAAATAACTTTAACGCTGTCACCAACCCTGGCATCAAGCTTAACAGGAATCTTTTCAACACCTAAAGTTTTTACTTCCATATCGGTGAGAGGCACGGGTTTAGAACCAGGTCCGACAAAACCTGTCACACCCCTTGTGTTTCTAACAACATACCATGATTCATCAGTCATTATCATCTTGACAATAACGTATCCAGGAAATATCTTTTTCTGGGTGACCTTCTTCTTTCCGTTCTTTATCTCTATTTGCTCTTCGATGGGCACCTTTACCTCAAAGATCACATCCTGCATATTTCTATTCTCAACGATTTTTTCAATATTAGCCTTTACCTTATTCTCATAGCCGGAATAAGTGTGAACCACATACCACTTGCCTCTTTCTTCCATCAGTAAGCAGACCCCGTGATGAACACGATAGTCTTTCCTCCTTTTACTATTTCATTAGGAATATATCCAATATCTTCCCAAAAGCCATGTCTACAGCCCATAATGCTACTCCTATGATAAGTATAGAAACCAAAACTACTTCCGTATGCTGTAAAACTTCTTTTCTGCTCGGCCAGCTGACCTTTTTCATCTCAGCCTTTGTTTCTTTGAAATACTTTTTCATGCTAAACTTCTTAGCTGTATCTGTCATATTTTCACTTCCTTTACAGCCTATTTTGTTTCTTTATGGGGAGTATGTTTTCTGCAGAATCTGCAGTATTTATTCATTTCCAATCTGTCAGGATCATTCTTCTTGTTCTTCATGTTGTTATAATTTCTCTGCTTGCATTCACTGCATGCAAGGGTTATCTTAACTCTCATTACAGCACCTCCCAACATTAACGCATTAATATCTTGACAATAAAACATAAACATAGCACATTTCGGGCTACCTTAAAAATCTATCACAATTTAATCCTTATGTCAATATTTTGTCCCTAACTTCCCATTATATTTATATGCAGCTCATTGCCAGCCGCATATAATGATTATTGCCAAGCTTTTTTCGTTTAATACTTTACAAAAGACCAGGTTTTCCTGGTCTTCTGTCTAATAAACAACCATTTTTTTATTCTATTATAGAAGCAACTGCTCCGGCTCCTACTGTCCTTCCGCCTTCTCTTATAGCGAATCTCAAGCCTTCTTCTATAGCTATCGGTGTGATAAGCTTTATTGTCATCGTTATGTGGTCACCGGGCATGCACATTTCTACTCCCTCCGGAAGTTCTATTACTCCTGTTACGTCTGTCGTCCTGAAGTAGAATTGTGGTCTGTATCCCTTGAAGAACGGAGTGTGTCTCCCGCCTTCTTCTTTTGTCAGTACGTATACTTGTGCCGTAAAGTGTGTGTGGGGCTTTATGGAGCCCGGTTTTGCCAGTACCTGGCCTCTTTCTATTTCTGTCCTTTGTACGCCTCTTAAAAGTACGCCTATGTTGTCTCCCGCTTGTGCCTGGTCAAGCAGCTTCCTGAACATTTCTACGCCTGTTACTACTGTTGTCTTCGGAGTGTCGTTCAGTCCTACTATTTCTACGTTGTCTTGTACCTTTACTGTTCCTCTTTCTACTCTTCCTGTTGCAACTGTTCCTCTGCCTGTTATGGAGAATACGTCTTCTACAGGCATCAAGAATGGTCTGTCTGTTGCTCTTTCAGGTGTAGGAATGTAGTTGTCTACTTCTGCCATCAGCTTATGGATTGCTCCGCACCATTGACAGTCTTCATTTCCGCATCCGCATTCCAATGCTTTTAATGCTGAGCCTGCAACTATCGGTGTGTCGTCTCCGGGGAATTCATATTCGTTTAACAGTTCTCTTACTTCCATTTCAACAAGCTCAATAAGCTCTGCGTCGTCTACCATGTCTACTTTGTTCAAGAATACTACTATATATGGCACTCCAACCTGTCTGGATAGGAGTATGTGCTCTCTTGTTTGAGGCATCGGTCCGTCTGCTGCCGATACTACAAGTATGGCTCCGTCCATCTGAGCTGCTCCTGTTATCATGTTCTTTACATAGTCAGCGTGACCCGGGCAGTCAACGTGGGCATAGTGTCTTGTTGCTGTCTGGTATTCAACGTGTGAGGTGTTTATTGTTATTCCTCTTTCTTTTTCTTCCGGTGCTTTGTCTATTTCATCATATTTTGTTGCTGTCGCTCCACCAAATTTTGATAATACTGTGGTTATTGCTGCTGTCAGTGTCGTCTTTCCATGGTCAACGTGTCCTATGGTTCCTATGTTTACATGGGGTTTCGTTCTTTCATATTTTGCCTTTGCCATTTTTTACTTTTCCTCCTTTATATGTATCAATTAAATAAAAAATTATAGTCTGGTTAATAAACTCTGCCTGGTGTATCGTAAGAATGGAGCCCACGACCGGGCTTGAACCGGCGAACCTCCGCCTTACCAAGGCGGTGCTCTACCTGCTGAGCTACATGGGCGTATTTATTGGAGCGGGCAACGGGAATCGAACCCGCACGGCCAGCTTGGGAAGCTGGAATTCTACCACTGAACTATGCCCGCGGTATATGGTGGGGAAAGGTGGATTCGAACCACCGAAGTCTGAGACAACAGATTTACAGTCTGCCCCCTTTGGCCGCTCGGGAATTTCCCCTCTTTTATTTATAACCAGAGTAACTAATTAGTTATTATAATATGGTATAGGTGTTTTGTCAATATTAACAGCACTCTTAGTTCAGAGGAAGTTTATAACTCTATCTGAACTTTATCCAGAAGCTTAACGCCGCTTATGCAAATTAGCGACGGTCAGCTGTCTGATAACTAAGCATCCTTAAACTCGAGAAACTTTTCCAACTTCCTTTTTACCCTTTGAAGAGCATTGTCGATGGATTTTACATGCCTGTCCAAATCCACTGCAATCTCTTGATAGGATTTGCCTTGAAGGTAGGACATGAGAACCTCCAATTCCAAATCACTGAGTATTTCTCCGATTTTGGACTCTATGGAGCATAATTCCTCCCTGCTTATGATCAGTTCTTCCGGATCAGTTATTTTGGTAGCGGTCAGAATGTCTAACAGGGTTCTGTCCGACTCCTCATCATAAATAGGCTTGTTCAAGGATACATACGAGTTTAGTGGAATATGCTTTTGCCTTGTCGCTGTTTTTATGGCAGTTATGATCTGCCTTGTTATGCAAAGCTCGGCAAATGCCCTAAAAGATGACAGCTTATCATTTTTAAAGTCTCTGATAGATTTGTATAAGCCTATCATTCCTTCTTGAACAATATCCTCTCTATCAGCACCGATAAGAAAATATGATCTTGCCTTCGCCCTTACAAAATTCTTGTACTTATTGATTATAAATTCCAAGGCTTCCTTATCCCCGTCTCTGGCACTCAAAACCAGTTCTTCGTCCATCATGTTATCAAAGCTAAGTACCTCATCTTTGTTTGCTTTTGCTTCCACTATATCTCCTCCAAGCTTTTAGCTTTCAACCATCTATATTATACATATATAATCGCGTTTTTTCAAGGTTAACTATACATGCAGAATAAGGAATCAATGCCGCTGTCTTCTTATACTCTCCAATTTTTCAGCAACAGCAGGATCAAGATGGTGTTCCAGCAGGTTCCTGTCATGCTTCAGCCTGTTGATATGATTTCTGTCCATCTTATTGGATGCTTCTTTTATCTGGACTTTAAGCTCCCTCGCCGATATCCTGGCAGCTCCCAATCCCAGAACAACGGTTTGCTCCAGCGAGTCAGAGGTAGCGACTCTTATTATATTCTCCTCGCTGGAGTTTTCGGCTACAAATCTCTCAATATAATTATCCGCACTTTCAAATTCTTTTGTGTATACGACCTCAACATCATTATAAAACTCATGCTTTTCCATGCTGTTCTTAACATAGTGAGCATCAAATACGACAGTCACCTTGATTCCTTTGAAGGCCTGATAGTTTGATAATATATCCAGCAATTTGCCTCTTGCGCTGTCCAGAGAGTGTTTGCTTTCTTCTTTGAGCTCTTCCCAGTGATTTATTATGTTGTAGCCGTCAACCATCAGGTATTCCTTCAATTTTCATCACCTAAATCAGTTTTATTGATGCATCTGTTGTGTTGACTGATAACGATTGCAGAGTTTCGAGACTTCATTCAGGGGGTTTCAACTCCACTGAATGTTAGTCGAGTCCATGCTGGACTCTTATATCAGTCAGCAAAACAGTTTAAAACAAAGTTCATGCAGTGGAATCAGTTTTAATGAATACTTCCGTCCTGAAGACTACCGGCAGCATTTTTCAGTGCTCTCTGTTTTTTTGCCTCAAATATGACAACCGCACAGGAGACAGCCGCATTAAGGGAGGATATTTTCCCTGCCATAGGTATTCCTACGATGAAATCGCAATTTTCTTTTATAAGCTTGCCGAGACCTTTCCCTTCGCTTCCCACCACCAAGGCCAAGGGCCCCGTCATATCCTTTTCATAGTATGGATCTCCGCTGGCATCAGCTCCTGCTATCCATAAACCTTTTTCCTTCAGATAATCCATGGTCTGATTCAGGTTTGTCACCTTGGCCACAGGCACGTATTCAACGGCTCCTGCCGATATTTTGCCTATTATGGGGGTAAGGCTTGCCGCCCTGCGCTTAGGAATTATTACCCCATGTACACCCGCCCCGTCACAGCTTCTAAGTATTGAGCCCAGGTTCTGGGGATCTGTTATTTCATCTAAAATAACTATAAAAGGATCTTCGGCTTTTGCTTTTGCAATTTCCAGTATGTCATCAACTTCATAATATTTGTACAATGCAGCGGAGGCAATAACTCCCTGATGACTTTTGGTAGCAGACATCCTGTCCAGCTTGGCCTTATCAACTTCCTTTATCAGTATTCTCTTATCCCTTGCTATAGCAATAATCTGTCTTATTGATCCTTCCAATTGACCGCTCTGGACAAACAGCTTATCTATTTCTCTCCCTGATTTTAACGCTTCTAATACAGGATTTCTTCCTTCTATCAAATTTATATAATAATCATCCCTATCTTCAGCTTCTTCAATATATTGGGGTTTGGGGTTTCCTTCGGTCTTTTTTTGTACGGGCTTATGAAATTTGGGAGTTTTATTATCCTCTCTTCCCTTTTTGCCCCATTTATCTGCTTTATTCCTTTTTTCTCCGCCAAATGGCATATACATCATCCTTTTATATTATTTTTTTCACAGTTTTATTATCCTCATTATCGATGGGCAGTATTCTCGGACAAGTTAAGCCGCTGTGCCAATTGATTAAATTTGCTATCTGAATCTTTCTCTGACCTCTGCAGATTTTCCGCAGCTCATGGCTCCTTCGGGACATGGTCCGTTAATGCATCCAGGCCCGGCATGCTTGAAGAGTATGGGAGCAACTTCCCGCACTTTCCTCAGCATTTCTGCCGCCATATCTCTTATTTCCCACTGGGCTCTTTCACAGCACCTGAGCTTGAAAAAGTTAAATAAGGCCCTCGCTGACATAGTAAATACTATTTTTGTTTCGCAGGCATTGGGGAATACATATCTTGCATCCTCTATAGATGCCTTTTCAGCCATTTGCGCTGCTTGCTTCCCGTTCCTGCCTTCTTTGATATATCTGTTATAGTTTTCTGCATATAATATTTCTACCAGCTTATCATAGGCCTCCTGGTCCTTTTTCATCGAGTCGATGAATATTTCCCGGGCTTCGCCTATTGCATCTATCTGAGGAGGTACTATGTATTCAAATTGCTCAAGCTTCACATATCTTTGAGATTGCTGGGAGTAAGAGCAGCCGATTCTGTGACGAACCAGTTGATGAGAAAGAACCCGGCTGATTCCTTCTACTCCAAAAGTAAAAGAGACATGCTCTATGGGGCTTTCATGTCCTAAATCCATCAGCATGTTCAGAAATTTCTCAGTCTTTTCTGTATCCAATCCGTCCAATATTCCATCTATGCCTATCTGAGAATAGCAAAGCTTCGCTGCGGCTGCTACCAGTTTCTCCGGCTCAGGAGTATATCGTATCAGTTCTACCTTCATCATACATATGTCCTCCATTTACATAAATTATATCTGAGCTCTAACGTAGCTTATCTATCATTTTAAGAGAATTGTCTTTATTTGTCTATATGATATTTAGGTATTCCTCTGGGGTTTTGGCTCGGGGCACGAGGTGCGATGTACGAGTTTTTGGGCAGGACTCTGGAGCTATGGAATACGGTAACCACGGAAAGACACGGAAGGGAATGCATATGTATTATATTGACGAACCATATTCAAATGTAACTATTTTGCAGTCTCCACATCTATAGGCCCGTACTTTTTTATGAATAAAACCCATACTAATGCCAACTAATGTTTCATCACCTATTGCAAAAACCTTTTTTTTATCATCATCAGCCCACATTATTTGCCGTGGCGAATAAATATAGCCACCTTCCATTTCTTTGCCGCACTTAGGACAAGTAGCGTTAATAAGTGTTCCCATTTATAATACCCCCATTTATCTATATATAACGCATTAAATATTCTACATAGCTGTTATGCTGACTGATAACGATTGCAGAGCTCCAAAGCTAAGACTTTGTAGCATGCATAGGGTTGCGTCAAAACTAACAAACTCTAAGCTCCTTCACGATGCACTCTTATATCAGTCAGGATAACATTTTTACTGTAAAATCTTTTTCACGTTATATATAATATGAAAAATAAAACTTTTTCCGTGTAAATCTGTGGTTCCCGTTTTCCTACACCCGCAAGGAATCCCCTGACTTCTATATACTTTCCTGATTTATCTCAGTGATGAGGTGCAAGAGCTCCATAAGCCTATCCATGCGGCTATTGAGATAAAGATAGCCTAAGAGGGCCTCGAAGCCGGTAGCATGTTTGTAGTCCGCTAATTCTGCATTTTTAGGCATGGAAGTAGTCTTGGCGTTTCTGCCTCTTCTTATTATGTCTTTTTCTTCTTCATTGAGGTATTCTTCCAGCTTATCTGCCATTTCTGCCTGTGCCTTAGCCTTAACAAAGGCAATGGCTTTTTTGTGGAGCTTCGAAACCTGCACACTGCCTTTGGAAACCAGCAAAGTTCTTACAAAAAGCTCGTATACAGAATCACCTATATATGCAAGGATCGCAGGGTTATACATTTGGATATCCGTTAGCTTTACCCGGCTCATAACATCACTTTCCATTACCTTGACATATCCGGCATATTCATTGTTCACCGCATCATGCTCTATAAGCCCTTCCTTTTTATCCATATACCTACGCCCTTCTCCATTTGACTCCCTGGGGAGTATCCTCAAGTATTATGCCTTTATCCTTCAGATCGTCTCTTATCTTATCCGCTAAAGTCCAATTCCTATCCTTTCTGGCCTGCTGCCTTTCTTCAATGAGCTTTTCAATCTCATCATCAAGGCTTTCCTCTTTTTTATTGAGAATGCCCAGCACCCCTGCCAATTCCATATACAGATCAAATGCAAACTTGACCAGATCCTTTGATGAGCCTTCGTTTATATTGGAATTGATGTCTCTCACCAAATCAAATATGGCGGAAACTGCATCGGCAGTATTTAAGTCGTCATCCATCGCCGCAATAAAGCTTTCTTTATGCGCCAGGAGCTTAGCCTTTAAGTCCTTATCTTCCTGGCTTTCAGGATTGTCTTCTGCGTTTTCAAGCAAATGCATGAGATTGCTTTTTGCAATATAAAGCCTTTCCAAGCTGCTTTTAATGCTGTCCAGCAAATCCTTGCTGAAATTTATAGGGCTTCTGTAATGAGAGGAGATCATAAAGAGCCTTACAACCTCTAAATCATACATCCCGCTTATATCTCTCACAGTGAAAAAGTTATTTAAAGACTTTGACATCTTTTCATTGTTTATATTTATGAAGCCATTGTGCATCCAATATCTTGCAAATGGCTTGCCTGTAGCTGCTTCGCTCTGTGCTACCTCATTCTCGTGATGAGGAAAAATCAAATCCTGCCCCCCGGAATGAATGTCTATGGTCTCTCCCAGATACTTCATGGCCATGGCAGAGCATTCTATATGCCAGCCAGGTCTTCCCAAGCCCCATGGGCTTTCCCAGGCAGGTTCCCCCGGCTTCTGGCTCTTCCATAACGCGAAATCCATAGGATTTCTTTTTACCTCTCCTACATCAACTCGTGCTCCGGCCTCCAGCTCCTCCAGGTTTTGCTTGGACAGCTTGCCGTACTCATTGAATTTTGCCGTATCAAAATATACATCCCCGTCGACCTCATAGGCAAAGCCGTTGTCTTCTATCCTTTTTACAACATTTATTATATCGGGTATCAATTCCGTAACTCTTGGGTGATGATCGGCTTTTCTGATGCCTAAGCCCTGAGCATCCTTGAAATATTCTTGTATATATTTGTCCGCAACTTCTTTCTCGGTTATGCCCTCCTCTTTAGCTTTCTTGATTATCTTATCATCAACATCGGTAAAGTTCTGTACAAAGGTAACCTTATATCCTCTATATTCCAAGTATCTTCTCAAAATATCGAATATTATAAAAGGTCTGGCATTCCCAATGTGAAAATAATTATATACGGTTGGCCCGCAGGAGTATATTTTCACCTCACCCGGCACCATAGGAACAAAGTCTTCCTTCTTTCTGCTCATGGTATTAAATATTTTCATTTTTATCCCTCCACTATTTGAATGAATTTCTAGTCAACACTGAATTCTCATGCGGTATACGAATCACGATAAATGAAAGCATTTTCTGTCATTCTGAAGGAGCGAAGCGACTGAAGAATCTAAATAAGATCCTTCAGGCAAAGCCTTCAGGATGACAACTAAGCAGGGCTTTCATAGCAATGTTACTCCAGCGTTAAATAAATAAAGCCGCCTCGCTAAGAGGCGACATATGACGCGGTTCCACTCTTTATTTGCTCACAACCTTAACGGCTCTGCCGCCCATGGCTACTCATTTCACCGCAGGTGCTAACGGGCGCACTTCAATCTGCTGTCCCCAAAAGCCCCTTTCAGCCGATGAAGGCTTATCTCTGCTGGTATTAGCAAATTTACTATTCCCGATCACAGCATCATTTATTAGCTTATATAATATTATGAGAAAAAAGCCACACTGTGTCAATAGATAATAAATATTATTTCATATTATTAGTCAGCCCGGTATTTCAAATATTCTCCCCCGCCATTATAAATATATACCTCCACAGGAACTTCCGTTCTTTTATCCTTCCGCATGATCAACACCCTGAAACCCTCTTCGCTGCCCTGCTTCCCTCTTGCAAATTTAAAAGGAGAAGCTTTTATAGTTTCTTCATATATGTACTCATGGCTTATGTACTTTATCTTTTCCGGAGGAGTCTTGATGCTGTCCAGCGGAACTGTAAGCTTCAGAAAAAAACTCATTGCCAGAATAAGGATTATTGCCAGTATTGTCACTCTATTTCCGAGAAAAATATTTCTTCTATATCTTGCCATAGATAATCACCTTTCCTCATTCGAGTATAAGCATGCGACAGCATAGGCAGCCATACCTTCACCAGTACCTGTGAAACCGAGCCCTTCAGAGGTGGTGGCCTTTATGTTGATTCTCCCTGCTTCTATATCCATAACAGCAGCTATATTGTTTTTCATGTTATCAATGAAAGGAGAAAGCTTTGGTTTTTGCGCTACGATGATGCTGTCTATATTTGACACCCTGTATCCTGACTTTTCTACTTCCTCCGCTGCTCTTTCCAACAGGATCAGGCTTGAAATATCCTTGTAAGCCGAATCCGTATCAGGGAACAGCGTCCCTATATCTCTTTCGCCGCAAGCCCCAAGCAATGCGTCAATAATGGCGTGGACCAGAACATCTGCATCCGAATGGCCCAGCAGACCTTTTTCAAAAGGGATCTCCACACCGCCCAATATCAGCTTACGGCCTTCCGCCAATTTATGAACATCATATCCGTTTCCGACTCTAAACATTTCCAACCCTCCCGGACTCCAATATTTCTTCAGCCAGCGCCATATCTTCTGGGGTCGTTATCTTTATATTATCATAGCTGCCTCTTATCATCCTGACCCTCAGTCCCATCCTCTCAACCAGCATAGCATCGTCGGTGGCAACTGCCTTATCCCTATAAGAGAGCTCGTAGGCTTGTACTATGGTATTCCGTGCAAAGGTTTGAGGAGTTTGAGCAATCCATAGCCCGGATCTGTCCGGCGTGTTTAATATAAAGCCATTTCCGCCGACTCGCTTTATGGTGTCCTTCACAGGCATCCCCACTGCCACGGCTTTATAAATCTTGGCTTCTCGTATGGATTCTTCGATCATGGCCTGTGTTACAAAAGGCCTGGCGCCATCATGTATAAGTATCAATTCAGAGCCCTGGTCCGCACTTTTAATACCGTTATATACGGAGTCCTGCCTTTCTTTTCCGCCTATAACAAGCTTCAGGGGTTTATTATTCTTCATATTGCATATGATCTTTTCCCTGCAAAGCTCGTCTTCATCCTCCCTTATGACCAAGACTATTTCATGGATAGAACTGCATGCAAAAAAAACATCAAGGGTGCGGGCAAGCAAAGGCTTGCCCTTGATGTTTAAATATAGTTTATTTATACTCATATTCATTCTGGTGCCTTTGCCGGCTGCCAAAATAACGGCTGTATTCATAAGTCTCCTCCTCGGGCTATAGCTCAGGAAACTTTATCAACGGCAGATTTAGGCTTTGCGAAAATCATCCTGCCCGCCGCAGTTTGGAGAACACTGGTCACTACAACAGTGATAGTATCACCGATAAATTTTCTTCCTCCATCAACTACGATCATGGTTCCATCATCCAGATATGCAACACCCTGGCCGGTTTCCTTCCCATCCTTGATAACCAGTACGGTCATCTCCTCACCGGGAAGAACAACTGGCTTTACCGCATTGGCAAGTTCGTTAATATTCAAAACAGGCACTCTTTGAAATTCTGCAACCTTATTAAGGTTGTAGTCATTGGTGACAACTTTGCCTCCCAATAATTGAGCTACTTTTAGAAGCTTAGTATCCACTTCGCTTACATCTTCAAAATCTTTTTCAATGATTTCGACAGGTATCTCCATGTCATTTTGGATCTTGTTTAAAATATCAAGTCCCCGTCTTCCTCTATTTCTTTTCAAGCCATCGGATGAATCCGCTATATGCCTGAGTTCTTCCAACACAAAAGCAGGTATGATCAAAGGTCCTTCAACAAATCCTGTTTTTACTATATCGGCTATTCTTCCGTCTATTATGACGCTGGTATCCAAAACCTTTGGCTGTACCTTATGTTCCTGTTTGCTTGTTTTATCCTTATCCTTTATATTGACTCTCTTTAAAAAAGAAAACGAATTTAACAAATCCTCTTTCTTTTTAGTAGCGATGCTTATTCCCAGATAGCCCAGCAAGACATACAGAATCGCTGACACTATGCTGGTCAGCCAGGATATCTGCAAAAGCTTTAAAGGGCCGCTGATCAGGTTAGCAATGACCAGCCCTATGATCAAGCCTATAGAACCTATTATGATTTCATTGGTCGGGATCTTCTGAAGCATCTTTTCTACCTTATGTGTAGATTGGCTTCCCTGATTAATAATCCATGGCGATATTAAATAAAATATTATTCCACCTATGATTCCCGATATTGCAATCGCAAGTAATCTTTTAAAATCAGTAACTTCATACCCGAAGAGATGTGTAACTCCTAAAAATTTAAGTAACAAGTAGGTCGTCTCGACGCCGAGAGCAATTCCCAGTAAAGTCAAAATCCAAACAAGTATTTTTCTTATCAATAATCTCACCTCCTTAAAAGTATATCCAAACCAGGAATATTTTAAACCATAAGAAATTAATGATAATTATAACAGACTTCTAAGGTTTTAAAAACCCTGGTTCTTAAAATTCACAGATATTTAATATTTTGTCCACATCTCTTTCCATCTCTTCATAACAAACATTTTTGATCAGTGCCAGCTCGCTTACCAGCATTTGCCTGGACTGAACAAGCATCTTCTTTTCTCCGGTGGATAGCTTCCCTTTTTTGTTCATATAGTTGAGATAGTTTACTATTTCAGCTATATCGTTTATATTCCCTTCCTTCAGCTTCGCTTCATTTTCCCTGTATCTTTTATTCCACTTCTTGTCCATTATTTTATAATTTCCTGAAAGTATCCTCATCACCTGATCATAGCCTTCCATATCGGTTATTTTTCTAATCCCTATTGCTCCGGCCTTATCAATTGGAACCATCACCTTTATCTGCCCCAATATCATCTTTATTATATAATACCTGGACCTTTTGCAAAACACTTCCCTGTCCTCAATAGACTCTATTATGCCTGCGCCATGCATAGGATACACAACTTTGTCTCCAACATGAAACATATAATCCCTCCAAAGGCAAATAGTTTTAATAATATGTAGTTTCTTGTCGGCAAAGGTTGAATAATATCACATATAATAAGGCTTGTCAATGTTTTTTTTACATTGACAACTAAATTGCATAACTCTATAATTATCTTATAGTACATTTTATGTATACATGAGCTTAGGAGTGATACATATTGAAGGATTTTATTTGCGACGATTTTCAGCAGAGCGTATCCCAGCTACTAATAAGGCACAAAAGCATATTGGATATAATAACAAAGCTTGAAGAATCCCAATCCAGAGTGAACAGGGCTGTAGTCAAAGCAGTAACAAGCTGCGGATGTATCCAGGTAAGCGCACAAAAGCAGCACATCCCTCATGATGCAGATATAAAGGATTTAAAAAGCTGCATGAGCACTCATATAGAAGGTGAGCTTTGTGAAAGCTGCAAGGATATCATCGAGAAGGAAATAGGAAATAATATATTCTATATAACATCGTTATGCAATACATTAGATATCAATCTCCATGATGTTTTAGAGAAAGAGTATGAAAAAATCAACACTTTAGGAATATACAATATGTTTTAACATAAACCCTGCTGAGAATATCTGCAGGGTTTATATTATTATGTTAAGGGCTTCCTCTACACTTTTTACACCATAAACCTTTATTTTAGGGTCATCTTTCAAATTCTTATAGTTATTATATGGTATAACACATTTAGTAAAGCCTAATTTAGCTGCTTCATTGATCCTCTTTTCTATAAAGTTAACTGCCCTCACTTCTCCTGCCAAGCCCACTTCTCCTATTATAACCGTACCGCCATCGATCTCCTTGTCTCTATAGCTGGAAGCTATTGCTGCAATTATTCCTAAATCTGAAGAAGGTTCATTGAGTTTAATTCCTCCTACCACATTTACATAGGAATCATAGTTCTGGAGCTGAAGCCCCACTCTTTTCTCAAGCACAGCCATCAGCAGAACCACCCTGTTGTAATCTGCTCCTGTGGCGGTCCTCCTCGGTACTCCAAAACTTGTGTAGCTGAGAAGTGCCTGAACCTCAACCAGCATAGGCCGAGTGCCCTCTAAAGAAGCTATAACGGAAGAACCGGACACTCCCTTCATCCTTCCGGATAAGAGCATCTGAGAAGGATTCAATACCTCCGCCAATCCTCTGTCAGCCATTTCGAATATACCTATTTCATTGGTGGAACCAAACCTGTTTTTGACCGCCCTTAGAATTCTATAGGACATATGAGAGTCTCCTTCAAAATACAAAACCGTGTCCACCATATGCTCCAATACTCTGGGGCCTGCTATTGATCCGGCTTTTGTAACATGTCCTACAATGAATACTGCTATGCCCTGCCCTTTGGCAATCCTCATCAGGTTGCCCGTAGCATCCCTTACCTGGCTGACACTGCCCGGAGCCGACAATATGCTTGAGTTATAAACCGTCTGTATGGAGTCTATTATCAGAACATCAGGGTTTATATCCTCTATTGTTTTTTGTATATAGTCCATATTGTTTTCCGACTGAAGATAAATATTGGCCGAATCTGTACTCATCCTGTGAGCCCTGATCTTTATCTGCTTTACGGATTCTTCCCCCGAAACATATAACACCTTCAAGCCCTTTTTCCCTATATTGTCCGATAGCTGAAGCAAGAGAGTAGATTTCCCTATACCAGGATCTCCTCCCACAAGTATCAGCGATCCTTTCACTATGCCGCCGCCCAGTACCCTGTCCAGCTCACCGAGACCGGTGCTAAGCCTCATTTCCTCTTCTATCGAAATGTCCTGCATTCTTTCCGGTTTAGATAAATTTGACAATGAAGGTGCAGAAGCAGGTGCGGTTTTGGTATCCACTTCTTCAACCAAAGTGTTCCACTGATTGCATTCGGGACATTTTCCCATCCATTTGGGTGACTCGCATCCGCATTCCATGCATACATATTTAGTTTTCAACTTCGCCATTAAAATCCCTCCTTTGGATTTTAGGCCTGTTGTCTCATTTTACTATGAGCTCCGACATATTTTGAATATCTTGTATATTTATTGTAGAATTTTTACATATCTTTGTCTATAGGATTTGTCTGGTATCTTTATGAGTATTGAGCTCAGAGCTCGGTATATGCCTGCGTGCCATAAGCTCCGCAGAATCGAGATATATGGTTTGTACCATATGTTTTTCCATCAGCGACAGTTATACGAAAATTTCGGATAACTGAATCCTCCTGTAACCCCGAATCATCAAATATTTTTTGATTTTAATCCCATTAGAACATTTGTTCTATATAAATTATATATCATGCCTCACTAAGAATCAAGCTTATAGTTTAAGCCGTATTGCTTTCTAATACCACTTTATCCACGATTATTCACTGTTTTTAATTCGGATCTTTGACAGTTGAATAAAGAAAAAATGCTTAAAAGCCCTGAAACAGGCTTATTTTTTTGTCAATTTTCTCATTTTATTATATCGCACTTTATAGCACTGTGTTATAATATAAGATAAGGGGGCGATATTTTAAATGAGACTTAAGGTAACCAAATCTAAAAATGCGGCTTCACTTTATGTGATTAAATCTGTTTATAATAGCAAAACTCAATCAAATTCCTCCAAGATTGTAGAGAAACTTGGAACCGAAATTGAACTCAGAGAAAAACTTAATGGTGCAGATCCATATGAGTGGGCTAAAGAATATATAAAAAGGTTAAATGAAGAAGAAAAGGAACAAACACGAAAAATACTTGTTCCTTTCGAACAGTCTAAAATTATTTCGAAAGGCGAACAACGTTCCTTCAACGGCGGGTATCTATTCCTGCAAAAAATATATCATGAACTAAAGCTTAATAAGATTTGCAAGTATATTTCCCAAAAATATAAATTTGGTTTTGACCTGGATTCAATTCTTTCCAGATTAATCTACGGCAGAGTTATCTTCCCTTCTTCAAAACTCGCAACTTATGCGCTTTCTAAAAGGTTTATTGAACAGCCGAATTTTGACTTGCATCAAATATACCGAGCTCTTGAAGTACTCGCCAAGGAGACTGATTTTATTCAATCTTGTTTATACGAAAACAGCCTGAAAGTTTCAAAAAGAAATACCGGTATACTTTACTATGATTGCACCAATTACTTTTTCGAAATTGAACAAGAGGATGGAGATAAGCAATATGGCCCTTCTAAAGATCATAAGCCTAATCCAATCATTCAGATGGGTTTATTTATGGATGGAGATGGTATTCCTCTAGCGTTTAGCATCAACAGAGGAAATATGAATGAACAGTTGACTTTGAAGCCATTGGAAAAGAAAATTATTTCTGACTTTGAGCTTTCTAAATTTATCATCTGCACCGATGCAGGACTGGCTTCTGAAGATAATCGAAAGTTTAACAGCAAGGATGATCGTGCCTTTATTACAACACAGTCTATAAAAAAATTAAAAGAACACCTAAAAAAATGGGCTCTTGACCCAGATGGCTGGAAACTCCCGGGTAGCGAAAAAACCTATGCCATTTCTAAGCTTGATGAGATGATAAATAAAGCTACTACTGAAGATAAAGCAAAAATAAAAGCTGCAGTCTTTTACAAGGAACGTTGGATCAAAGAAAATGGCTTTGAACAAAGACTGATTGTAACTTATTCTATTAGATATAGGGATTATCATCGTAAAATTCGTAGTTCTCAAATAGAACGTGCCCGAAAGGTTATAGATACAAACCCAATAAAAATCAAGAAATGCAACCCTAACGATTATAAAAGGTTTATACATAAAACAAGCTATACCCCGGATGGAGAAGTCGCAGCAAAAGAGATCTATAGCATTGATTCTTCACTCATAGAGAAAGAAGAAGCCTTCGATGGTTTTTATGGAGTTTGTACAAACCTTGAGGATGATGTATCTAAAATCATCAAAGTAAATCACAGAAGATGGGAAATTGAAGAATGCTTTAGAATTATGAAAAGTGAATTCAAAGCAAGACCTGTGTACTTAAGAAACGATGACAGGATTGAAGCTCATTTCACCACTTGCTTTATATCTTTGATTATTTACAGGTTACTTGAAAAGAAGCTCGAAGAAAAATACACATGCCATGAGATTATTAGTGGGCTAAGAGATATGGGCTTTTTGGAAGTTAAAGGCGAAGGGTATGTTCCAACCTACACTAGAACAGATTTTACCGATGCTATTCATGATGCTTTTAATTTTCGAACAGACTACCAGATTGTTACTACAAATATGATGAAAAAAATTTTTAAAGATACGAAAAAGTAAAAAAAGTACGCACTTTTTACATCAATATTAAATCCTGCAAGATTCCTTGTATCAAGGCTTTGCAGGATTTCTATTTTGTTCAACTGTCAAAGAGGGGATTATATATCATGCCTCACTAAGAATCAAGCTTATAGTTTAAGCCGTATTGCTTTCTAATACCACTTTATCCACGATTATTCACTGTTTTTAATTATTTGTATTGATATTCAGTAACAATCATGATATATTGTGAATAATCATGAATATGCATTAACCATGTCTGTTAATAAATTATTATATAGGAAGTGATTGATATGTTTATTGAGGAAAGACATCAAGAAATATTAAAAATCATCAGCGAAAACGGGAGAATATCGATAGGCGAAATTCAAGAGAAGTTTGGCGTTTCAGTGGACTCAGCAAGAAGAGATTTAAGGATACTTGAAGAAAAGAGCTTGCTCAAAAGAACTCATGGCGGGGCAATACCAATAATGCAAGTCGGCCTGCATTACCCCAGAACCTGGAATGCAGCCCAGATGGAGACCATCGATGCAAACTTAGATGCAATTGCTAAAAGAGCCGTTGAATTTATAAAACCAAATGATGCCGTATATCTCACATCTGCAAGAGTTGGATACTTAATGGTGAAATATCTTCCGACTAATATAGAATATACTATTGTGACAAACTCTATTGACAATGCTTCCATTCTGAGAAGCTATAATAATGTGCAAGTTTATGTTGCCGGGGGCAAAATGAGATCAAATGGAAGGATTGTAGATTCCTTTGCACAAGAATTTGTGAGAAATATGAGATTTGATATCAGTTTTCTAACAGGAGCCGGATTTTCTGCAAGCTTTGGCATCTCTAACGGTACAGCCGAGACTTCCGCTTTTCAAAGAGCAGTTGCTGAAAATTCGAGAAAAAACATTGCCCTATTTCCTAATCAAAAAATCGGACATAACTCATTCTTAAAAGATGTTGATGCTGCTGAATTTGACGTTTTGATAACCGATTGGGATGCAGTCGAAGATGAATTATCTAAAATTGAGGATTTAGGAGTTGAAGTCATAGTAGTCGATAAACGATAATCAGCTTTGCATATCAATAAACTTTTAGCTTTTAAACTATTTACCTGACAGTATTTATATATTGTAAATAAGGGGCTGTATTTATGAGTAAAAGAGTAGAAAAAGCACTTGAACTGTTCAGCAGTGGCTTTAATTGTTCGCAAGCCGTTGTGGGCGCCTTTTGTAAACAGTTTGGAATGGATGAGCAGCTTTCTATGAAACTTGCCTGTGGATTCGCCGGCGGTTTGCGCTGCGGGGAAGTATGCCCCGAGATAATCGAAGCAGCCGTATTGCTTCTTGAAGAAATGGGATTCTAATTACAATGCAAAAAACTCGAATTATTCATGATATTCAAGAAAAGGGGCAGACACATAGCTGTTCCCCTTTCTCTTGAATATATTCTTCACTACCTGTTAATCCGTGCAAGATTCCGCGTAAATCCGTGTTCTCCGTTTCCTATTTAAATATCAGCTTTTTGCCAAGTTTCACAAACTCATACCACAATACAGATGCAGCCGCAATGCCAAAAACTGTGAAAAATTGTCTGTCGGTAAGGGGTGCAAGCTTTAAGATTCCACACATCGGAGTATACAGTATCACCAGAATTCCTGCTATTGTTCCGACATTGACTGCCCACATTACCTTGTCTTTTGCAAGATGCTTTATAGACTGAAACACAAAGTTTCTGTCAGAGCTGTTGACCTGTACCAGGAACAAATTGGCGAGAATAATAATTGCAAGGCCTGCAGTACGAGCAAGAACAGCATTATCAGGGTTTTGCGAGAGTATTGAATAATAAGCTCCGAAGGACGATGCAAAAATCACAATGCCCTGCAGCACACTCTTAAACAAAATTCTTGCCGTCAAAAGTTTTTCTTCCGGGTTCCGAGGTTTTCTATCCATGATATCAGTTTCCGCGGGCTGACGCTCTAACACTATTGAACAAGTAGGATCAATAACCAATTCCAGCAATACTACATGGAGAGGAAGCAAAAACAAGTTTGCAGGGCTAATCCCCATTAACGGTGCCAACAGAGAAGAAAAAGCAATTGGAATATGAATAGTGAACACATAACCTACCGCTTTTCTTATATTGTCATAAATGCGCCGTCCGTCCCGAATGGTTTTAACTATGGTAGAAAAGTTGTCATCCATCAAAATCAAGTCGGCAGCTTCACGTGATACCTCCGAGCCTCTCTTGCCCATAGCAATACCGATATCTGCATATTTCAAAGCCGGCGCATCATTTACACCGTCGCCTGTCATAGCAACGATTTCCCCATTATCTTTGAATGCTTTAACTATACGCATTTTATGTTCCGGTACCACGCGGGAAAAAATACTCACTTTTTTGACATGCTCCCGCAATTCTTCATCCGTCATACTGTTAAGCTCATCACCTGTGATAATATTATCACTATTTGGCATGCCAATCTGCTTTGCAATGCTGCTTGCGGTAATACCATTGTCGCCTGTGATCATAACAACACGTACACCAGCTTTTGTACACTGCCTGATGTCTTCTTTGACAGATTCCCTTGGGGGATCAGCAAGCCCGATCAAGCCACAAAGAGTGAGCGTACAATCAGTAATTCCAGCAGGAATATCATCTTCATTTACGGGCTTCATCATTCCAACTGCAATCACTCTTAGACCTTGTTTTGACATTTCAATAACTTTTGCTTCAACTTCTTTACGTTGGGTATCGTTCATTTTACAGATAGTCAGAATTCTTTCAGGAGAACCTTTTGCTGCAATGATGATTTCATCATCATGCTTCCATACATGCCCCATCATTTTCAATTCATTAGTGAAAGCATATTCTGTAATCAATGAACCGCTAAAAAGATGTTCTTCGGCAATACCTAATTTATCACAATGGACAAGCATTGCTTTTTCCATAGGATCATATGCATCCGTTTCGCATGCAAGCCCCATAGTTTCGCATAGTTTCATATTGTCGCTATCAATTGCCCAGGTATCACGAACCGTCATTTGGTTCATCGTAATAGTTCCCGTTTTATCTACACAGAGTACCGAAACGGCACCCAAGGTCTCAACAGATGGCAAGCGGCGCACTAGAGACTTTTGTTTGGCAAGCCTCCATGCTCCCATAGAAAGGAATACAGTCAATATTACAGGAAATTCTTCTGGTATCATTGCCATGGCAAGTGTAATACCGGAGAGAATGCTCTCAATCAACCGATCACTATTCGTATGGTCAGGAATATTAAGCCAAGTAACAAATCCTACAGCTGCAAATAAAACAGCAGCGATACCAGCGCACAGCTTGACCAGGCTTCCGGTCTGTTTTTGCAGAGGTGTAGGAGATTCAGGTGCAGAAGCCACATTTGCACCAATCTTCCCGTATTCAGTAGAAGTACCGATTTTATCTACCAACACATATGCACTTCCTTGTGTTACTAATGTTCCGGCATAGCAATAATCTTTGCGCCAGTAATCAGTGGAAGGTTCTGCATTATCAATGGTGGTTTTCCAAACACCTTCAGCTTCACCCGTCAGTGAGGACTCATCAACGCACAGATCACTCGCCTTTAATATCTCACCGTCAGCAGGGATTTTTACACCCTCAGAAATCAGCATGAGATCGCCAGGAACTAAATCAGCGCTAGCAATAAAAATTTCTTTTTCATCACGAATAACTTTAATATGAGGTGCGGATAAGTCTTTTAATGCTTTTAGCGTTTTGTCGGTTTTCCATTCTTGTATAACATCAATGCTGATGACACCGACAACGAAAATTAGCATTATTGCACCGTCACGAGGTTCACCAAGTATAAAGTAGATGACTGCAGCCACAATCAGCAGTAAAAACATGGGTTCGCAAATGATGTGAAATACTTTGAGGAAAAAGTTTTCCTTTTTCTCAGAAATCAGTTCGTTTTTCCCGTACTGTTCCTGACGTTTACGGGCTTCAACACTAGTCAAGCCCTGCATGTTTGATTTGTGTTCTGTCATAAAGGTTACCTCCATTTATGCCTTCCGGCATTATTAAGATAGCTCTATGGCACTTCATAAAGTCAGCTTTGTGTAGACTTTTACAGCTAATGTTCCTTAATGTGTATAAAAAAAACATCCATGGAACATATTACTGTCCCACAGATGTTTGAGTAATCCATCTGTTGCCGTTTGTCTACGGCCCAGCCCCATGACCTTTTTATAGGTTCATCGCCTGCTCAGTTTGTACTGTAGATTTATATGCAGTGCAAAGAGATTTATTTAATTTTACCATATAACTATGATGCTTTTCAATAGTTTTATGACTATTACTATATATTAATTGGATATTGTTATTTATTCCTGCTTTGCTATTGTACCCCATACTTTTTGATGTACCACATCTTGATTACTTGAGTTAAGGCAACATAGAAAAACAGGATTAGAATCAGAAAAACCCAGTACATTGAGGGAAGTTCTACAAACCCAAAAGCACTACCAAAAGTTGAGTTAGCTAAAAAAGCTCCAAAACATACTATTAAGATTGAGGTTACCATAAGCGGCCTGCTTGCTCTGCTTTGAATAAACGGAATCCTGTTTGTCCTTATTACATGGATAATCAATGTCTGTGTAAACAAAGACTCAACAAACCATCCTGTCTGGAATAATGCAGGATTGTTCCAGGCTTTAAATACATATAGCATCAGGAAATAAGTTGCGTAGTCAAATATAGAACTAATCGGTCCAATATACAAAATAAATCTCTTAATTTCATCAACTGCCCATTTCCTTGGCCTTGCAATCCATTCTTCGTCTACCGAATCTGTAGGAATGGTAGTTTGTGATATATCATACAGCAGATTATTAGTTAAAACCTGAATAGGAAGCATCTCAGGGGTTAATCCTACTGCAACGGCAATGCCGAATAAGAATGATTCAAACCAGTTTCCTTTAGTCAAACCGTTAATTAGAAACACAAGAGGAGCCATTATGAATATAAACTTTATCATAAGCCAAGTATATTGGTTTATACCCTTGTCAAAGCTGGTCATAGATCTCTCGCCAGTCATTTTACCACTTAATTGACCAAAATAGGTCTTCTTGCCTGTAGTCAATACTACAGCTCTAGCAGTCCCACTCTAAAAAATTTTAATGCTACCCTCCCGATATAGTTATTCAGGCATCAGAAGGCATGGCAGACGTCTCTGCCAGCAGGTCTATCTTCCATACCCTTCACCTCACTTTCATAGATAGAAATTAATTATTATTGCAAGTATTATCATTTAAAAAAGGCAATGGAAAATACAAGGTTAATAAATATGTTTTTTAACCTTGCAAAAATGTTTATTTAGTTAAATTCTGAACAGGTTTAACTTGCAAATTGGATTT
Source organism: Lutispora sp. QWL-02 (assembly GCF_058315355.1). NCBI lineage: Bacteria > Bacillati > Bacillota > Clostridia > Lutisporales > Lutisporaceae > Lutispora > Lutispora sp. QWL-02. The sequence goes on along the minus strand of NZ_CM177762.1, from coordinate 1,234,783 downwards.
AACAAATGAACTGTGGGGGACAACAGAGACTTGTTGCCAAAGAAAAGTTTATAGAGAAAGAAGGATATATCATACAAACTTGATAAACTCTAATAAAAAAATAACAGAGTTTGACATAGCTGATATCCTGTTATCTCTATGCTCTGCACCTATAAATGTCAAACTAAAGGGCAGACACATAGGGCTGCCCTCTTTCTTGAAAATATTCTTCACTTCGTTCATAATCACAGGATGCGCCTCCTATTTGCCAGCCATTCCGTGCTAATCCGTGCAAGATTCCGCGTAAATCTGTGTTCTCCGTTTCCTACTTAAATATCAGCTTTTCGCCGTCGGAGTCTATAAGGACCTTGCTCCCGGCTTTCACATTGCCTGCCAGCATTTCTTCGGACAGCTTATCCTCCATCATCTTTTGAATTGCTCTTCTGAGAGGCCTTGCTCCATAAATCGGGTCATAACCTTTTTTGACCAGTAGAGCTTTGGCTGCATCCGTCACTTCTATCTCTATATTGAGTTCACCAATTCTCTTGACCAAGGATTTCAGCATCAAGTCCACAATTTTCTTCAGATGGTCCTCTTCCAGTTGATGGAATACTATTACATCATCTATTCTGTTCAAGAATTCAGGCCTGAAGGTTTTTTTCAGTTCTTCCATCACATTGTCTTTCATTCTTTCATAGGCTTCTTCTTTTTCTCCCACGGCCGAAGTAAAGCCCATGACCTTTTGCCTTCTGATAGTGCTTGCGCCCACATTGGAGGTCATTATTATCACCGTATTCTTGAAATCCACCGTCCTGCCCTTTCCGTCCGTCAATCTTCCATCCTCCAGTATCTGAAGGAGCACATTGAATACATCCGGATGAGCTTTTTCTATCTCATCCAGCAAAACTACCGAGTACGGCTTTCTCCTCACCTTTTCGGTAAGCTGCCCGCCTTCCTCGTAGCCCACATATCCCGGAGGTGAACCTATGAGCCTTGACACAGTATGCTTCTCCATATACTCAGACATATCTATCCTGATCATGGCGTTTTCGTCACCAAACAGCACATCGGCCAGAGCTCTGGATAATTCCGTCTTGCCTACGCCTGTAGGTCCGAGGAATATGAAGGACCCTACAGGCCTCTTCGGGTCCTTTAAGCCTACCCTCGCTCTTTTTATAGCCTTGGATACTGCCGAAACAGCTTCCTCCTGGCCTATGACCCTTTCGTGGAGGATATTCTCCAAGTTTAAAAGTCTCTTGGATTCTTCTTCTGCAAGCTTTGTAACAGGTATACCCGTCCATAAGGACACAATGTGTGCGATTTCCTCTTCGCCTATAACAGGCTCATTTTGATTTGCCTTGTCATTCCACTGTTTTTTTATAGCCTCGAGATTCTTTTTAGTGTCCTGCTCTTTATCCCTTATCTCTGCTGCTTTCTCAAAGTTCTGAGAATTGATCGCTTCGGCTTTTTCCTTATCCAGAGACAACAGCTCCTCCTCCAGCTTCTTTACATCCGGCGGAGCCGTAAAGGTTTTTATCCTGATCCTTGAAGCAGCTTCGTCTATAAGATCTATGGCCTTATCGGGAAGGAATCTGTCGGTTATATATCTGTCGGAAAGATCGACTGCTGCCTTTATCGATTCATCTGTTATCTTGACTTTGTGGTGGGCCTCATATTTATCCCTCAAGCCTTCCAAAATCTGAACGGTTTCTTCCTTGGTAGGCTCTCCGACCATTACAGGTTGGAACCTTCTCTCTAAAGCAGGGTCCTTTTCCACATGCTTTCTGTATTCATCCAAAGTGGTAGCACCGATAGCCTGTATCTCCCCCCTGGCCAGGGCGGGCTTTAATATATTGGAAGCATCGATAGCTCCTTCGGCCCCCCCGGCTCCTATGATGGTGTGCATTTCATCGATAAACAATATGACATTTTTATCTTCTTTTATTTCATTCATCACATTTTTGAGTCTTTCTTCGAATTCGCCTCTGTATTTTGAGCCTGCTACCATAGCAGAAAGGTCCAGCGTCACTACTCGTTTATCCTTCAATATTTCAGGCACGTTTCCTTCTGCAATTTTTTGTGCAAGGCCTTCAGCTATGGCAGTTTTTCCGACACCCGGATCGCCGATTAAGACTGGATTGTTCTTGGTTCTTCTGCTCAATATCTGTATTACCCTTTCAGTCTCCTTATCCCTGCCGATTATGGGGTCGATTTTGCCATCTCTGGCTGCTTCGGTTAAATCCTTCCCGTATTGCTGAAGGTTTGGAGTATTGGTTCTCTTTGCTCCTGAAGCGCCTGCTTTTGCAGCCGGCTTATCCTCACTTGATAGTTGTTTTATAATATCATCTTCTATGTCCTCCAGGGTTATGCCTATGCTGTCCAGTATCTGGGCTGCAACTCCTTCACCTTCTCTGAGCAGCGCCAATAAAAGATGCTCTGTACCTACATAGTTGTGTCCCAGGGCTCTCGCTTCGCTTAAGCTGCTTTCCAGTATATTTTTGGTTCTTGGTGTATAGCCTATCACCTTGGTTACAGGTTCTTGACCCATACCGATTACGGCCATGACCCTTTTTCGCAGTTCCTCCAGATCGCCGCCTCTGTTTTTTATCAATTGGGCTCCTATGCCCTCATCTTCTCTGACGAGCCCCAGCAGTATATGCTCCGTGCCGATGTAGTCATGTCTTAGCCTGATGGCTTCTTCCTGAGCATATACCATTACCCTTTGGGCTCTTTCCGTAAATTTATCAAAAATACCCATATAATCTCCTCTTTCTATCAATAAAAGTTATAATTTTCCCCTTATTATTTCTGCCCTTATTATATCCCTGGCCTCGGGGGTTAATTCTTCTCCCGCGTACTTCTGTATGCTTGCAGGCTGCGTCTCTATCATTATCTCGTTTAGTAGCGGTACGGTGAGATTTTCAATGAAATTCAAATCCATGCCCAATCTTATATCGGACAGAAGCTTCATCGCTTCCTGAGAAGTCATGACTCTGGCATTTTTAAGGATACCCCATGAGCGCCAAAACTTATCCTCCAGCTGGATTCTATTGTTGTTCAATAAAATGTTTCTGGCCTCTCTTTCCTTTTCTACGATTTGAGAGGTTACGGCATTGATATTCCCGACTATTTCTTCCTCGGACAGGCCTAAGGTTATCTGGTTGGATATCTGGAAAAGATTGCCCAAAAACTCTGTCCCTTCACCATATAAGCCCCTTATAGTCAGCCCTATCTGGGTTACCGCCTGAAGTATCTTGCTTATGTTGCCTATCATATTTAATGCAGGAAGATGTATCATGGCGGAAGCCCGCATTCCCGTGCCTACATTGGTAGGACAGCAGGTCAGATAGCCCAGCTTCTCATCATAGGTATAATCAAGAGCCTCTTCCAATACATCATCCACTTCATTTGCAATACTCCATGCCTTGTTCACCTGGAATCCCGGAAGTATTGATTGTATCCTGATGTGGTCTTCCTCATTTATCATTATACTGATCATCTCATCCCCTGATATCAAAGCAGCGCCCTTAGAACTCTTTACTAAGTCAGGGCTTATCAGGTGCTTCTCCAGCAGTATCTGCCTTTCCATCTGAGGCATTTTATCTATGGCATAAAGAGCATATTCATGGTCTTCCTTTTTTTTAGCAGCCCTATATACATTATCTATCAGCTTATTGGCTTCCTCCGTGTCCAGATATGCCGGGAAAGGAGTATATGCTATATTTCTCGCAAGCCTTACCCTGCTGCTTATCACTATCTCATTTTGTGGTCCTTCCTGCGTAATCCATCCGCTCATCATTCTTCCCTCCCATTGGCCTTATCCAGCGCCCGGATTTTATCTCTTATCTCCGCAGCCTTCTCATATTCTTCATTTTTTATTGCGTTTGAGAGCTCCGCTTTTAATGTTTCCATCTCTCTGGCAACCTTCAACCTTCCTCCGGCTCTTTGAGGAATCTTGCCCGTATGGCTTATGTTCCCGTGTATTCTTCTGAACAGGGGAGTCAGCCTGTCACCAAAGGTCTTATAGCAGCTCCCGCAGCCAAATCTGCCCGTTTCTCTGAAGCGGCTGTATTTTATGCCGCATACGGGGCAGACAGGATCATCTAAAAAATCCATCTTGATGGGCAGCGCCGCACCTGTATTCAACAGGCCTGTCAATAAATCGTTGATAGAAAATCCCGTATTGATATTTAAAGCCCCTTTGGTCAAAGCGCACTGCTCGCAAAGATGCATATCTGATTTCTTTCCATTCTCAATCTTTGTAATATGAACTGTAGCAGGCCTCTTGCCGCATTCAGTACAAATCATAATTCTCTCCTCCAATGCTAAAAAATAGCTATATCAATGCCGATACCAGCATGGCCTTCAATATGGCCGCCCTTATTACATTCCTTACGGACCTGGGTATCATAGGCATATTGCTGTCATCTACGGCAGCTTTTATTATATTGCTCTCTCTTTCTGATAAAAAACCTTCCCTTTGCATAAAATCAACAAACCCAAATGCCCGCTCCTTATTAAGATTATCCCCAATTTCTTTAGATAAAATATTCTTCAGATATTCCTGTTTATCTTTATCGATTTTGGATATCTTAATGCAGCCTCCGCCTCCTCTTCTTGATTCTATATAATATCCTCTTTCTGTAGTAAATCTTGTGGTTAAAACATAATTAATTTGGGAAGGAGCACAGTTGAAATAATCGGCCAGTTCATTCCTTCCTATTTCAACGGTTCCTTCCGCTTCGCGAATCAATTGGTTGATGAATTCTTCTATAATATCACTTATTCTTGCCATATTATCACTCTTTCTGACTTTGACTTTCTTTGACCTTATAATTAATTATAATTATTCGCTATTATGGGCGCAAATATATTTTTGCTTAAATTTTCCCATTTAAATAAGTTACGTGGCCGGCACGTAACTTATTTTGATTTTTCTTCACTTATATGCTCCAATTCCTTAACCTTGCTTTTTTGCCTTTCAGAACTAACCCAGCTATGAAAAGTCGATACAAACTCGCCATAGAGGCTTACATCCGCAATCTCATCTTCTATATTTCCAAAATCGGTTCTTCTGTCTTTCATCCTAATGCCTCCCCTACAGAATCATCTTTTTCTCGCGACTATATAATAGTCTTTTCCATCATGCCCTCCTTTAGCGGACCACCGGTAGTCTCCTGTGTCAAGTACCGAAAATATGCCTTCTGCTCTGAAAGAATCCTGGCTGCTCATTTGTATTACCAGTTCTTCCCCCTCACCAATATCTTTTATATTTTCTACCACTCTTCTTACATCGTTTAATCCCATCGGGTGATCCAGCGACATTCTTCTTTGTATCATTCAACGCCCTCCCATGACATGATGGATATTTATCAATTTACTTTATTACTAGTTTATGAAAGCACCAGATAAATATGCCGCCAAAAAAATACGGCAAACCCATAATTTGCCGTATTTTGTATTCATAATTTTTTTAAATTCTTTATTGTTCCTTTTCTTTTTCCAGATTAGCAGCTTCTATAACCTTTTGAGCTATTTGAGCGGGAACTTCTTCGTACCTCACGAATTTCATGCTGAAGCTCCCTCTTGCCTGAGTCATGGATCTCAAATCTGTCGCATATTTGAACATCTCAGACAGCGGTGCTTCTGCCGTAACTTTTTGAAGCTTTCCTGCAGGCTCCATGCCCAGAACTCTTCCCCGCTTTTTATTCAAGTCGCCTATAATATCCCCCATGTACTGATCGGGAACGGTTACTTCTACACTGTAAATAGGCTCTAATAAAACCGGTTCTGCAGCAGCCAGGCCTTTTTTGTATGCCAGGGATGCGGCAATCTTAAAGGGCATTTCCGCCGAGTCTACAGGGTGGAAGGATCCGTCATATAATGTGCATCTCAAACTAACTACCGGATAGCCCGCCAATACGCCTTCTTCAGTGCATTCCCTGAGGCCCTTTTCTACAGCGGGTATATATTGCCTCGGCACTACGCCGCCTACAATCTTATCAACAAACTCAAATTCCGTGTTGCCATCCAAAATAGGTTCAAACTCAACCCATACATGACCATACTGTCCATGTCCTCCGGACTGCTTTTTGTGTTTACCTTCCGCCTTTGCAGATTTCTTAATGGTCTCCCTATATGGTATTTTAGGGTCCTTGATCAATACATCAACGCCGAATTTATTCAACAGCTTCTTTGTAACTATCTCAAGATGCTGCTCTCCGATGCCTGATATAAGTGTCTGCCTTGTTTCGGCATTTTTCTCCACCTTTAGTGTCGGATCTTCTTCCATAAGCCTTTGGAGTCCGCTTCCTATTTTATCTTCATCGCCTTTGGACTTTGGCTCTACTGCCATGGCAATGTTGGGTTCCGGGAACTTCAAAGCATCGAACATTACGGGATTGTTAGGATCGCATAATGTATCCCCTGTAGTAGTAAACTGAAGCTTTGCAATAGCCCCGATATCTCCTGCCACAAGCTTCGTCATAGGAAGCTGCTTTTTACCCCTCAACAGGAACAGTCCGCTCAGTCTCTCTTTCTTCTCTTTATTTGAGTTGAACACTTCCGTATCTGAGCTTACGCTGCCTGACATCACCTTGAACATTGAAATCTTGCCTACAAACGGGTCTGCTACTGTCTTAAATACCTGTGCACTGAAGGGAAGATTCATATCAAGCTTTCTGCTTTCTTCTTTGTTAGCTTTTAAATCCTTTACATGATATTCTCCGGCATCTGACGGCGATGGGAAAAATCTTTCTATCGTATTCATGAGGGTCACAACGCCTATGTTCTTAACAGCAGAGCCGCAAAGGACAGGAACAACGTCTCCGCCCAAGACTCCAAGCCTTAAACCCTTTACTATTTCATCCTTGCTGAGCTCCTCGCCTCCGAAATACTTTTCCATGAGTTCTTCGTCAGTCTGAGCTGCAGCCTCAATTATCATACTTCTGAATTCTTCTATATCATCTTCATGACCTGAAGGTATCTCACTTTCAACAACCTTATGCCCGTCCATGGTCCTGGCCTTCATATCTATAAGGTCTATTACACCTTTGAAGCCGGACTCTGCACCAATGGGAAGCACAAGAGGAACCAATTTATTTCCAAAAACTTCTCTCAGTTGTCCAAAAACTTTTGAGAAGTTTGCATTTTCTCTATCCATTTTATTGATAAAAAACAAGGAAGGTATACCTTTTTCGGTCACCATATCCCAGGCTTTTTCTGCGCCTACTTCTACACCGGATACACTGTCGACAGCTATCAATGCGCCGTCGCACACTTTAAGGCTTGCAACTGCCTCTCCTACGAAATCAAAGTATCCCGGAGTGTCAATAGCATTGATTCTTATGTCTTTCCAGTCGCATGGAGCTACCGCTGCACTTATGGAAATCTTCCTTTTAACTTCTTCGGGATCAAAATCTAATGTAGTAGTACCATCGTCAACTTTGCCAAATCTGTCTAATACCCCTGTGTTATAAAGCATAGCCTCTCCGATAGAAGTTTTGCCGGCGCTGGCGTGTCCTAACAGACAAACATTTCTCAGGTTTTCGGTTTTGTATTCTTTCATAATGAATTCCCCCTTATCAGGTTATTTTATCAGATTACATACTTGACCATATATTACCCTATAAGCATATATAAAATTTACAGAATAATAAATTTTATTTGACCCGTATTTTAATTTTATCTATAACCGGTACAAATGTAAAGGAAAAAATGTAGAACTAGCGTCATTGACTAGTGTTATGTTAAAGGTTAGAATAATATTGAAATATATAAAGCTCAAACTCTTTGAGTTTTCGTAAGCTTACTATTAAATATATTGGAGTGATATTATGATTAATTCTATGGCGGCAAAACATGCGGTATGGCCTAAAGAGGATGATGCAATTTTCGGACTGGCAGCTAAAGCACAACAAGCGATCAAAAAATATGGGAAAGATAAAGTAATAGACTCTACACTAGGGGCGCTGGCAGATGATGATGGAAATTTAATATGCATGAAAGCTGTATACGATGAATTGAAATCCATGCCTAATGAAAACATAGCTGCTTATGCTCTGGTGGCCGGACAGCCTGATTATCTGGAGGCCGTTCAAGAAGCATGTTTCAAAGAATACAGGCCGGAAGCCTACATCAAGGCAGTAGCTACTCCGGGAGGGACCGGTTCGGTCAGACATACCATATACAATTACACAAACCCAGGGGATTCAGTGCTGGTATCCGACTGGTATTGGAAGCCTTATGTCACTATTTCTGAGGAGTATGGCAGAAAAGTAGACTTTTATAATTTATTTAACGACAAGAACGAATTCAACATAAAATCATTCAGAGAAAGCTTTGAAAAGCTCCTAAACAAGCAAAAAAGGCTGGTGGCAATAATCAACAGCCCTGCTCAGAACCCCACAGGCTACAGCTTATCTGATGATGAATGGAAGCAAGTAATAGATCTAATGGTGGAAAATGCGAAAGACAAAGAAAACAGGATAATACTGCTTGTTGATGCAGCATACATAGACTTTGCCGGAAAGGGAAATGAAAGAAGAAAGTTCTTCAAGCAATTCTCCAACCTTCCCGAAAACATATTGGTAGTCATAGGCTATAGCTTGTCTAAAGGCTATACTATGTACGGTATGAGGCTTGGGGCAGCTATAGGAATATCTTCAAGCGAGGATATAGCAGAGGAATTCTATTATTCCTGCGCCCATTCAAACAGGGCCAATTGGTCAAACTGCAACAGGGGTGCAATGGAAGTCATGACCAGGATATCAAATGATCCTAAGAAATCTGAAGTCTATGAAGCTGAAAAAGCCGTATACAAAACCATGCTTCAAAAAAGAGCAGAAGCATTCGTTAAGGCATCTGAGGATGCAGGATTGGAGATACTTCCTTATAGAGACGGCTTCTTTGTGAGCATACCCTGCGATAATGCAAAAGCCATAAGCGATAAGCTAATGGAGGATAATTTATTTTTGATACCCCTTAAAAAAGGATTAAGATTTGCAGTATGCGCTGTTTCAGAAGAAAAATGTAAAAAAGCCCCTAAGATGATAAAAACGGTTATGGATAATATATAAACAAAATACATATATGAAGTGAGGAATATGCATGGACAATATCAATGAAAAAATTGCCTTGATCACCGATAGCAGCTGTGATTTGCCCGAGGAAATAATAAGAAATCATTCGATCTTTACCCTCCCGCTGAGAGTAATATATCCGGACAGAGAGTATAGGGACGGCGTAGATATAACACCCCAGGAGATATACGACAGGATGCCTGACGAAATACCCAAAACTTCTATGGCATCTCCTTTAGATTGTAAAAATTTGCTTCAGTCTATAAGAGATCAAGGAATAAAAAATGTTTTGTCCATAAATATTTCAAGCGGCTTGAGCGGTACCTTTGATATGATCAAAATGATAAGCAAGGATTTTCCGGATTTGAATATTATAGCTATTGACTCAAAAAGCTTATCCATAGGCCTTGGATTTATGGTTTATGAAGCTGCTAAGATGATCTCTCAGGGTTTGAAAATCGATGAAGTCAAAGAAAAGATAATATCATTGAGAGAAAAGATCAAGATATTCTATTGCCTCCCCATACTGGAGTATCTGAAAAAAGGAGGCAGAATAAACACCGTAGCTGCAACCATAGGCGACATAATGGACATTAAGCCTATTATATCCATAAATGAAGAAGGCAAATATTATAGCCATGCCAAGGTAAGAGGCAGAAAAAAATCACTTGAGAAGCTGGTGGAAATCGCAAAGGAAATCTCCGAAGGACATATTGTAAACTTGGCTGTCATGCACGGAAATGCAGAGAAGGAAGCGGCTAAGATAAAGGAGACCCTGTCAAACCTTCCCAATGTAAAGGATATCATATTCGGCCAAATAGGTCCTGCACTAGGAGTTCATACAGGTCCCGGCCTTGTTGGAGTCTGCATCCATGTATTATAATGAGGCATGTATTGCATCGTTTGAGCATTAGAATTATTATCCATTGTTCAAATTTTCATGGAGAAAAGGGCTATAACGCAACACGGATTTGCGTTATAGCCCTTTTTGTATCTCTATAATTTTGTAACACTTCCCCTGATAGGCTAATATACTGGAATATCATGACATATAACGGAGGTCGCAAGATGAGCATATTGCCTTCATTATTGTTCGCCCTATCAGCAAACATGGATAACTTTACGGTAGGGATTGTATATGGAGTAAAAAAGATAAAGATAGGTATATTAAGCAACCTGATCATAGCAGTCATAACAGGCTTAGGGACCTTTCTATCCATGACCTTGGGCTTATTTATCAATAGGCTGATTTCACACAGCATCAGCAACATCCTCGGCTCCTCGATCCTGATAATCATGGGTTTATATTTGATGATGGATTTTTTTAAGGGAAATGGCAGGGATACCTTCCTTAAAAATCCGGAAAAAGCAGATGAGAATAATTCGGGGGATATAGATAAAAAAGAAGCGATAATACTGGCTTTGGCCTTAGGCATGAATAACATAGGCCTTGGCATAGGCGCCAGCATTACCGGATTGAACCTTCTATATACTACTTTTAGCACAACCTTGCTTAGCATAATCGCTATAATATTGGGCTTCCATATAGGCAAAAGCTATCTATCAGCTATTTTGGGAAAATATGCTCCATTGGTGTCAGCTCTGGTAATAATCCTATTGGGAATCCATGAGATGTTTATTTAGAGCTTCAGCTTTACATTCTAAGTATATTTGTCCTTTGACCTGCAACTAATATATTATATAATAAGCTTAGAAAATGTATATAATTCCAATAGGAGGAGGTATGCATGTGGAGTATAATATTCTGATAGGCGGAGAGGCAGGCCAGGGGATTGAAACTGTAAGCGATATATTTGAGAAAACATTAAATGCTATGGGATATTATGTTTATTCCAGCAAGGATTATATGTCGAGAGTGAAGGGAGACCATAATTTTACCCAGATACGCTTTGGAGATCAACCCATATATTCACATTGGCCTCATCTGGATATGATAATCGCTCTGGATCAAAAAACCGCCGAGCTCCATAACGGCAGGTTAAAGGATAAAGGCTATATATTGTGTGATACGTCTATCGGATTTTATGACCCAAGAGCAGTCAAAATTTCAATAGCGGATAAGGCTTAAAGCAGCGGAAGCCTTCAAAAAGGCATTGGAATGGGATGCCTCCATACCCTTGGGTATAATATATAGAGTCGACAAGCCCAGCTTTGGGGAATATTTGCCCCAACTGGAAAATGCCGTGCCTCTTGTAAAAAGAAAATGGGCTCCGCAGGATGCAGAGCCTTTCATGAAAGAATTCTATTAAAATAAAGAGAGCGGAAATCGATTCCGCTCTTTCTTATACTTATTTTGCTTCAGCCATTTTCTTGTAGTTTTCAAATTTTTCCTTAGCAACCTCTTCAGCTTTTGCAAATAACTCTTCTGCAACTTCTGGGAATGTAGCAGTAAGAGAAGTATATCTTACCTGGCCGTCCAAGAATTCTCTGAAGCTTGCTTTTGGTTCTTTAGAATCCAATATGAACGGATTCTTGCCTTCTTCTCTAAGGGTTGGATTATATCTGTACAAATGCCAGTATCCTGATTCAACAGCCTGCTGTGAATTAGCCTGTGTACGTCCCATACCTTCCTTGAGTCCATGATTTATGCATGGAGCATAAGCGATGACTAGTGATGGTCCATCATATTTTTCTGCTTCTATCAATGCCTTGAGCAGCTGATTCTTGTCTGCACCCATTGCAACCTGAGCTACGTATACATAGCCGTAAGTAGTAGCAATCATGCCTAAATCCTTCTTCTTAACCCTCTTGCCGGAAGCTGCGAATTTAGCAACTGCACCTATTGGTGTAGACTTAGATGATTGTCCTCCAGTATTTGAGTATACTTCAGTATCCAATACCAAAACATTTACATTCTCACCTGAAGCCAATACATGGTCTAATCCGCCGTAGCCGATGTCATAAGCCCAGCCGTCTCCTCCGAATATCCATATGGATTTCTTAACGAGATAATCCTTCTTATCGGATATTTCTGCAATAACTTCCTTAGCTCTGCTGCAGCTTATTCCTTCTGCATTGAGAAGCGGCATGATCATAGCCGCGGCCTTTTTGCTCTCTTCTGCATCATTCATGCCATCCAGCCAAGCCTTGAAAGCTTCCTTATAGTTTTCAGGTATATCTAGAGTCATAGCTTCTTTCATAAGATCCGCTAGTCTGTTTCTTATCTGTTTTGTTGCTACTGCCATACCATATCCATATTCAGCATTATCTTCAAACAATGAATTAGCCCATGCCGGACCTTTGCCCTCTGCATTTGTGCAATATGGTGTGGATGGTGCGGAAGCTCCCCAAATTGAAGAACAACCTGTAGCATTAGCTACCAGCATTCTATCTCCAAACAATTGAGTAATGAGCTTCACATATGGAGTTTCGCCGCAGCCTGCACATGCTCCTGAGAATTGAAGCAATGGTTGTGCAAACTGGCTTCCCTTAACAGTAGTCAAAGGCATCAGCTTATCCTTTACAGGAACCTTAACAGCAAATTCCCAATTAGGAATCTGAGCTTCTGTCTGAGTTTCAAGCGGCTTCATAACAAGAGCCTTTTCCTTGGCAGGGCATATATCTGCGCAATTGCCGCAGCCTGTGCAATCCAACGGGCTTACCTGGATCTTATACTGCAGGCCTGCAAGCTCTTTGCCCATAGCATTCTTTGTCTTGAAGCTTTCCGGAGCATTCTTCATCTCTTCTTCTGTCACCAGAACGGGTCTTATTGCTGCATGAGGGCATACATAAGAGCACTGGTTGCACTGTATGCACTTGTCTATCTGCCATTCAGGCACATGAACAGCAATTCCTCTCTTTTCGTAAGCAGATGTTCCCATCGGGAAGTGCCCGTCTTCTCTTCCTACAAAGGTGCTGACCGGCAATGAGTCTCCTTCTTGCCTGTTCATAGGTATGAGTACCTTTTTGATGAATTCGGGAGCTTCGGCTTCAGCGGCAGCTTCGTCTGCGGCATTCTTCCAGGATGCAGGAACTTCTACCTTGACAAGAGCATTTATTCCCTTATCAACTGCTTCATAGTTCATCTTGAGAACTTTTTCGCCTTTTTTGCCATAGCTATGGTCTATAGCCTCTTTCAGGTATTTAACAGCATCGTCTAAAGGAATAACATCAGCCAATTTGAAGAATGCAGACTGCATTATCATATTGATCCTGCTTCCTAAGCCTATCTCTTCGCCGATTGCTGTAGCATCTATGATATAGAATTTAATATCGTTTTCGGCAATATATTTTTTCATGGAACCCGGCAGCTTCTCATCCAGCTCTTCCTTGCTCCATGAGCAATTCAATACAAAGGAGCCGCCCTTTTTCAAACCGCTCAGCAGATCGTACTGATATACATAAGCTTGATTATGACATGCTACAAAATCAGCTTCATCTATCAAATATGTTGATTTTATAGGTTTTTTACCAAATCTTAAGTGAGAAATGGTAACACCGCCGGATTTTTTGGAGTCATAAGAGAAATAACCCTGTGCGTACAGATCGGTTTCATCTCCGATTATCTTTATAGCGTTCTTATTTGCGCCTACCGTTCCATCAGAGCCTAATCCCCAGAACTTGCATCTTATTGTTCCGGATGGAGCTGTATTGACATTTCCCTTGGTTTCCAATGATGTATATGTCACATCATCCACTATGCCTATAGTAAAGCCGTTCTTTGGTTTATCTGCTTTTAAGTTCTCATAAACTGCCAGTATCTGAGCAGGAGTTGTATCCTTGGAACCTAAGCCGTATCTTCCGCCTACTATTACGGGAGGATTTTCAGCTTCAAAGAACAATGTCCTGACATCCTGATATAAAGGCTCTCCTAATGCACCGGGCTCTTTGGTCCTGTCGAGAACAGCGATTCTCTTAACGGACTTAGGAAGTACATCAAAGAAATATTTAGGTGAGAATGGTCTGTAAAGATGTACCTTTACAACGCCGACTTTTTCGCCCTTGCTCATGAGATAATCGATAGTTTCTTCTATTGCTTCAGTTACAGAACCCATAGCGACGATTATGTTTTCTGCTTCCGGATGTCCATAATAAACAAAAGGCTTGTAATCTCTGCCTGTTAGCTTGCTTATCTCATCCATGTAGCCTGCAACTATATCCGGTATTCCTTCATAATATGTGTTTGATGCTTCTTTAGCCTGGAAGAATATATCCGGATTCTGAGCAGTACCTCTGGTTACCGGGTGCTCAGGATTTAATGCATTATTTCTGAAAGCATTTACTGCATCATAATCAACTAATTTCTTAAATTCGTCGTATTCTATGACCTCTATTTTCTGTATTTCATGAGAGGTTCTAAATCCGTCAAAGAAATGTAAAAACGGTACTCTGCCCTTTATGGCTGCTAAGTGAGCAATACCGGCCAAATCCATAACCTCCTGAACTGAGCCTGAAGCCAATAGAGCAAAGCCTGTCTGTCTGGTAGCCATGACGTCCGAATGATCCCCAAATATGGATAGGGCATGCCCGGCTAATGCACGAGCTGTTACGTGAAATACTCCCGGAAGAAGTTCTCCTGCAATTTTATACATATTAGGTATCATTAAAAGGAGTCCCTGAGAAGCGGTAAATGTACTAGTCAACGCTCCTGCTGCTAAGGAACCATGTACGGCACCGGCTGCGCCTCCTTCTGATTGCAGTTCAACCACCTTTACTTCTTGACCAAAGATATTCTTCTGTCCATAGGCTGCCCATTCATCTGCGTATTCCGCCATAGGTGACGACGGCGTAATTGGGAAGATGGCAGCCACATCAGTAAAGGCATATGACACATACGCAGCAGCCGTATTACCATCCATGGTCTTCATTTTTCTTGCCATTGTGAAACCCCCTAACAATAATATTTAATTTTTCACATGTCCACATTTAAGTATATAAAATATTGACTTCAATGTCAATTTGAGATATTAAAAAAAAGCCGCAAGAGCTTACATAAAAAGGAAAGGCCTGCAAGCCTTCCTCACAAATCCTTCATATGTAGCATGCTGCACGGCCGCTAAAGCAAAAATCGGAGTGAAAATCTATCAGCTCCGATTTGCGATATTTTTTATAAGTCTTTATAATACTCTATTTTAAACCATTTTTTACTTTCCAAAGTATCTATCTAATAATCCCTTGAAAGCTTGACCGTGTCTTGCTTCATCCTTGCACATTTCGTGTACTGTATCATGTATTGCATCATAGTTAAGCTGTTTTGCTCTGGTTGCAAGATCCTTCTTGCCTTTGCATGCACCGTACTCAGCTTCTACCCTCATCTGAAGATTTTTCTTTGTATCAGCAACAACTACTTCGCCCAACAGCTCTGCAAATTTAGCTGCATGTTCTGCTTCTTCAAAAGCAATTCTCTTGTATGCTTCTGCAACTTCAGGGAAGCCTTCTCTGTCTGCCTGACGGCTCATAGCTAAGTACATACCCACTTCTGTGCATTCTCCCATGAAATTCGCTCTTAGACCTTCTATAACTTCAGGATCTACATCCTTTGCAACACCTATTCTATGCTCATCAGCCCACTGCATTTTTTCTGCAGACTGCTCAACAAATTTTTCTTTAGGTGCACCGCATTGAGGGCATTTATCCGGAGCACTATCTCCCTCATGAACATATCCGCAAATTGTACAAACAAATTTTTTCATTAAAACAAACCTCCTATATGTTATTAGTATTTATAACCAAAATTGACTACATAGCTATTATACTATAATACTTATCCTGATGCTAGAATATTAAGTCTCGAAATAGCCCATACAAAGGATATACCTTGTTAATGGATAATGATTCTCCGTTTCTTTCACTATATCTTGATTTTTGAATATATTTATTCTGTTAATCCACCATAAATACTTACCCATTTCTAATCGGCTCTATCAAGATTTAAATTCCAGGGCAAGGTATTAAAAGGACTGTTTTTATCTTTTAAGATAGATTGGTTGGCCCTATTGCGGTAATATACCTCTGTGAACTCCTCATTTCTATCCTCCCCAGACCAGAATTCATAGCCTTTTATATAATGCTCGGCCATTTCCTCCCAGGATGAGTAGGTTTTTTGTATGACTCTGGATGCATCCATGCAAAGCTCATAGGCTTCTTCTATAGTTATATAACCAGCTGTGTAGCTCCAGCCTGTGATCTGCACTATGCGGCAATAATCCCAAGCGATTAAACCCTTATCCTTCAATCTCTCCCGATTATTTATATAAAGCTTATATATGAAGGGCAGCTCCTCTCCCTTATTGATCGCATCCTCTAAAAGCTTAAGGTTTTCACCGGATAGCTCTGCCTCCATTTTTCTGTAGGACTTTGTATGTCCTTCGTTCTCCAGCCATTCTATAGCCCTATATAAATCCTCTCTGCTTTCAATACCCCATCCTTCCTTCAGGGCTCTTCTTGAGGATAACACATTGCCCACAAATCTGTAATTTCCGCCTATAACATGATAAACACCGTAATTATACATATAGTTATTAACACTGGGAGCTACAGCCCATTTTTTCTGCTCTTCGGTATACTTTACTCTGCTTTCGTCTTCCCTCACTACTACGGCAGGAGCTGTATAATCCTTAAATACCTTAACCTCTTCACGGCTTACTATTTGACCTAATTCCTTCGCTACAAACTCAACAGGCACAAAAATTGACCAATCTTTGAGCACAGGGTCTATATATCTCTTCTCATCCAATATGGGAGCAACCTTGAGACTAACCTCCCTGCCGTTTACCTTTGCTGTTTTGTTACCTATTTGGAGGATAATTATTTTATCAAATTTTTTTATAGTGATTGTCTTTGCTGCTTCATCCCACTCTAAAAAAGCACCGAGGGATTCAGCTATCTCCTTATAGGGAGCCAGAGGTATTCCGTTCTTGACCCTCAAGCCCGATGACATTACTAGTCTCTTATCAATCATCAATGCCATGTCTATTAAGCTATAATACTCATCAGTGTTTTTTAAGTATGAAAAGAGAGGGTCTTTTTGAAGCCTGGCAGAATACTCCTTGTTGAATTCCCGACCCAATGCTTTTTTTATATATTCAATACCGCCTGCTTTATCCCCTTTAGCCATTTGGATTCTGCCAAGATAATAATATATCCCTGCCAATTTGTTATCCCTGATATTTTTATTCTTTTCTATCATCCTATAGCTCTTATCCTCGGCGATCTTCAGGCATGCCACCGCCTTCTCATTCTGGCCCAACTCATTTAATACCCTGCCTTTATAATAATTGGCTTGCCATAGCAAAGTGTCAGCAGGATTGGTTTTCAGTACTGCATCGCAGCTATCAATAATTTGCTTATACTTTTCCATGGCAGCTGCTTTATCATGCTTAGCTAAAAGTGAATCTGCCTCCTTAAGCAATTCTTCCAGTGTATTCCCATCAATTTTCACATTGCTTACTGTACTGCCGGCATAAGCATAATCTATAACGGAAAGGCTTAAAATCAGCATCAGAGCTAAGATCAGCGCTGTGCTTTTAGTTATCGTATGCATTTTATTACATATCATTGCTGCTCCCTCCTATCCTGTCTACCTTTGATACAGCACTTTGTTGTTTTTCATGATTATATTTGCGCTATTTCCCAGGACTATTTCCTTTGGTCTGTTTGCAAACACAGTGCTATTTTCAATCTTTCCCCTGGAGCTGAAATCAAAGGTTATGCCTGAGGCTCCGTTTTCAGCTATAGTGCTGCTGAGTATTTCCGCATAGGAACTGCCTTCTACCGCTATGCCCTGGGAATTGTTCTTAGCTGCTCTATTTCCTTCAATATATACTTGAGCAGTGTCGTTTACATATATACCGCTCATTTTATTACAGCTTATATAGTTCGAAGATATATATGCAGCAGTGCTTTGACCTGCATGTATACCATTCATCTTGTTAAACTCCAGAATGTTGCCCTTTATCGTTGCCTTTGGGGCTTCATATAGTTCAATGCCATTGCCGTTATCAAATATTCTATTGTTTACAGCTTGAAGCTCATATCCCTTTTTAACATTAATCCCAGCTAACTGATTGTTATCGATATTATTATTGATAATCGTCAGCTGCTTTGCATTGTCTGCTGTGATTCCATATTGCCCGCTCTTGCTCAAATAATTATATTTAATAATTACCTTCCCGCTGCTATTTACTTTTATTGCACTTTCTTTGCTTTGAGTGATGAAATTATGTCTAGCAACGATACCGGAATTATCAGCTGCTATAATTCCATCCATGCAATTTTTAATTATATTCCCTTCTATTTCGGGGTTTGAGTCTCCGTCAATCCTTATCCCTGCACCGGCGGGACCGTTTATTATGCAATCTGATATAATGGGGCTGCCCTTGCTTATATAAATGATCTCCCTTCTGTCCTTGCTCTTATTTCTGAATTCTATTCCACTTATCTTCACTTTGTCCGAGCTTACTGTCAAAGTATTCTCGCCTTCGGCTTCTATTATTGCTCCTGGTTTTCCATGCAGTTCTATACCATCCTTATTGACAAGAAGGCTTTCATTATATATCCCCGGCTCAATTGTTATCCTGCTGCCCGGAGCTGCCTTTGTCAGAGCTTCGGTTATTGTTGCTATTTTGCTGAGCTTACCGGATTTATCAACCACTATGCTGCTGTCAGCCATAGCAGCCTCGCCATTCTTATTTATAATATTTTGCATATATGTATCTAGGTTTTGTGATTTGGACCATTCTTTTGATATGCTTTGCCCGTTCCTTATTTCCTGAGCCAATATGTAATATCTGAGATTGAGATAATAATCATAGTCCTTTATGCCGTATATATCAGCCTTACTCTTGATGAGCTTTTCAAAATAATCACCCAGTTTATTTTGAAAAGCCTCTTCTCCTATCTTTTTCCTGTAGGCTTCATAATTTTTTGTATTAGTGATGACATTATATACTACCTTTAGTTTATTGCCGTCATAAATGCTTGAGCTTTCAAATTTCAGCTCCATATCATCAAAAGTATCCTCCACCTGAACTCCGAGGTCAGAAAGGAAGCTTACATGCTTATCTTTCATTAAGTTTTCATGCTTGGAAAATGGGATATAATAAGTATATTCATCCTCCGATACATTTGCAGATATGCCCAGCGCTTTGCCCTCCTTATCCACCAAAACCGCACCTGCAGTACCGAAGTATCCTGCGCCCTTCATGCATATATACTCTACCGCTCCAACCTTTTTTAGTCCAATATATTCTCCCGGGTCTGCTATGGGATAATCCATAGTCTGCCATGATATGGAATAAAGGGCCTCCCCGGCTTGCAAGCCTTTATAGTCTCTTATCTGCAAGCCTTTTTTATTGCTGTACGCCTTGCTTACAAGCACTGCCATATCAGCTTCAGAGCTTATATTAGCCACTACTCTGGTAAGAGAGTTGCTGACTCTGAAATCGCTCCATCCCTCCAGCAGGCTTCTATTTGTAACTGCGACCCCTTTATCCCCAATCAGAATTCCCGTGCCTGACTTGACTGCTCTGCTGACTTGACCCTCACAGGCTTCAATCTCTACGATGTTCTTTGATAATTGTTCTTTGATTTCCTTTGGAAAAACGCCCTCTTTTATATGCATCGTTCTTTTAATATTTTCAATTGTTCCATAGTCCAAAACAAAGCTGTCACGGGTGGTATCAGACAGCACAGTTACAGATGTTGAATTAACCAATATTATAACTAAAACTAAAACCTTACATAAAAACCTCTTTAATTTCATATGCGACCTCCTAATATAGTAATCTTTTTCCGCAAAGCCCCTGCTCCAAAATATTTATCACATAAAAAAACCCGCGCCGAAAAAGCGCAGGTGTATTTCTGTGCATAAATTTCGGCAGCCCGGCTATCATGGAAAGCTCTTTAGACCCGTGGCTTTGCGTCCTTATCTTTTGATAAGTTTGCTCTTTTCAAATTTATCATATATTTTAATTATATAAGTTACAATAAATACGTTACATAGCTTTTATCACTGACTGATAACGATTGCAGAGTTTCGGGACTAAGAGTTTGTAAGCTTACTGCTGTAAAATATTTAATGCGTTATATATAGAAATATTCTACATATTTTAGTTTTTCCCTTCTTTCTCATATTCTTTGAACTCGTTGGAATTGATGTCAATATGTAGTGCCATTATTGCTTTTCTGTTCTATTTATTAATCTGATTCAATATACTTGGATCTTTCAGCCTCCCATCCTCTGTCCAAAGTACAATCTTTGAGATTATCTCCGCAGTTTTTGGATCTTCATCAACAAAGGGAAGGAATATCCTGCCTCTATGCTGGGAGTGTACATGCAATATGTTCAATACTGACTATATCTATTGCCGCCAGTCTCTTATTTTCATTATTGCTGTCGATCAAGCGCTTAACACAAGCAGACAAATCCTTTGAAGACTGCTCTCCGGATTTGTATTGCAAGAGATTTTCTATCAAGGCATAATCTTCTTTATTCAAATTTAATTTATTTACTATAGCGAAAGCACTGTTTCTTACTGATGAGCTTCTATCCCCAAGCTTGTTGTATGACTCTAGAGCCTGATGTATGCCTCGCCAAAAGAAACCTTGCCTACTGCAAGCTTCTCGCCGATTTGTTCTTTTGTCAGGTAATTCAAAAGTGTGCCGCCCTTCACCTTACTGTTGAAACTCTTTATATTTTCGCTCACGATTGCAGCTATTAGCTGGCGCAAGGTGGAAGGTCGGCTGCTTATATGTATTTCTTCTTTAGAAATATAATTTTTACGGGACCCTGCTTGCTTTACGTTAACATATAGCTTCACACACATATCTCCTTACTGGTTATATAATTATATTTGAGTATATTCTAGCATATAACTTTATGAAATACCGGCTATCTGCAAACGCAATTCCTGCCTTTTTTCTTTGCGCGATATAATGCTTTATCTGCAGATTTTAAAACAGCATCCGGAATTTTGCAATTTTCGTTTTTTTGTGCTGCTCCTATGCTTACTGTTATATGAATCAGCTTTGATGCATTTGAGCTTTTGGTTCTATTTTTAGGCTTCTTTTTTGGTCTATCCTTACCACGTATTGCAAACCCTCTCTTTGCAATCTTCTCTCTCAATTCTTCTAGATGTGGCAATACATCATTTATGGCCTTGCCCGGAAAAAGAATTGTAAACTCTTCTCCACCGTATCTGAAAGATTTTCCTCCCCCACTGACATCCTTTATAATGGAAGCGACCAGCTTTAAAACCTGGTCTCCAGTATCATGCCCGTAAGCATCATTAAATTTTTTAAAAAAATCTATATCCAGCATAGCGATGGAGTAATTAACGCCCAGCTTCATCATATCTTGCTTAAGGGCTCTGCGCGATGGCAATCCTGTGAGTTCATCATAGAAAGCAATGGAATAAGAGTATTGGATTATCGAAATTATGAGAATGATTCCTGACGTTGTTAAAAATATTGGATGAAGTATTTTGTTGCCATAATCATAGAGCACAAAAAACAATGCAAATAGCACCCCTGCAAAGTAAATATCCTGTGAGGATTTATAAAAAATATGCCTGAGCACAAGTATTATAAAAGTTATGAAAAAAGCTGCAAGAGCCGGCTCAGATATTGAGGTTATAGAACTGAGTTTGGCTGGTAATATGCTTTTATTAAGCATGCCGAGGATATCTCTTCGCTCCGAATTGATCACCCAATAAGAAAACAATAATTGAGAAATAATAAAACCAATACGAATAAGCCCCCATAAAGTTAATACTCCTCTTTCTTTTAAGAAAGAGAATATCAGAATATTTATGGGAATCAATATACAAATTATTGAGTAAATATCTTTAGCCGCTGTTTTTCCGATATTTGCCTGAATATAATTAATGGCAATAAAGCACAGGGTAAGGATTATTAATGTGAAAAATTCCCGATTGCGGTTAAATTTCAAAGCTATAGCAGAGCCTATAAGAAATGTAATATAGGGAGAAAGCTTTATAATATCTAATTGCTGCTCTGTCATCGTGTCAGTCTTTGTAAAAAAAATATATGCTGAAATAATTAAAATAAAAGGCAATAAGGCAGAAAAAATTGTTTTAATTTTAAGCTTCAAAGTTGATGACTCCTTCCGGAATATTTTTATGTCCAAAAATATTATCGGTTATAATCAATCAAAGATTGAATTCTTAAAACCTATTTTCCTTTATTAATCGCTTAAAAATCCAAAAAACTACCCTTGGGCTTTACATAAGCCCAAGGGTAGTTAATATACTCAAATAGATATATTCAAACGCGTTTTAGCCGCATTTTGAGAAGCCGCAGTTCATGCAGATCATGCATCCGCCTTCATGCTGGATCTTGGAACCGCATTCGGGGCAGTGTTTGAGGTTGGACCAATCAATATTTCCCTCAATAGTGGCAGAGGTTTCGCTTGCGGCTATAGTACTGTGGCTGCATTGAACAGAGCATAAGGAGCAATTGCCTCCGCAGCCCAAGCTGCTTTCTTCTTCCACGGCTGAAGTCAATTCATCTATAGTCTCTATATCCTTTATTTCCACCTGCATGTTCAATACTTTCTCCAGAGTCCTGCCTATTGCATCCGGGCAGGATAAAACCTTGAGGCCTTTCTGGCGCAGAGTAGAGTGACATCTTATGCCTCTAAGCTGCTCTATTATTTCTTTGATGTCAACGCCTGCTCTTAAGGCGATAGATATAAGCCTGCTGGTAGCTTCTGATTGAGACGGGCATCCCCCGGCTCTTCCCAGATTTGCGAATACCTCGCAAATACCGCCTTCATCAGAGTTAACTGTAACATACAAATTACCGCAGCCTATCTTAATCTTTTCGGTTATCCCTATGGTCACATCCGGCCTTACTCTAGCCTTAAGGCTCTTTTGTTCATCGATAACATTTTCTGCTGATTTGCCGGCCTCTTTATTGACCGATCCGATATTCAGCACCTGAGAGTCCCGGCTTCCGTCTCTATATATTGTAACGCCCTTGCATCCCTGTTTATATGCAAGTATATAAGCCTTTCTTACCTCCTCTTTTGTGGCCTCGTTCCTGAAATTCACAGTTTTTGATACAGCATTATCTGTATATTGCTGGAACATAGCCTGCATCTTTATATGCCAAATCGGGTCGATATCATGAGCTGTTGCAAATACTCTTCTCACATCCTCCGGAATCTCTTCAATATGCCTTACTGAACCCAGCTTAGCAATCTTTCTCATCAAATCTACGCTATAGAAGCCTCTTTCCTTTGCAACCCTTTCAAACAGCGGGTTTACTTCGGGCAATTCATCATTATCCATAACATTTCTTATGAAGGATACCGCAAAGAGCGGCTCAATGCCGCTGGAAACTCCTGCGATTATTGATATCGTACCTGTAGGGGCAATAGTAGTTGTTGTGGCATTTCTCAGCTTCATATCCCTTTCAGCAAATATGCTCTTATCAAAGCTGGGGAATGTTCCGCGCACTTCTGCCAATTCCATTGAGGCTTGCTTGGATCTTTCATTTATAAAGCTCATCACTTTCTGGGCAGTCTTTATGCCTTCCTCCGAATCGTAAGGGATTCCAAGCTCTATAAGCATGTCGGCAAATCCCATTACCCCTAATCCGATCTTTCTTGTAGTCTTGGTCATCTCGTCAATTTTGATCAAAGGATATTTATTTACTTCTATCACATTGTCAAGAAAATGCACTGAGGTATCCACAAGATCTCCAAGCTTTTCATAATCGATATAGCTTCCTTTTTTATTTCTGCCAATGCATGCCACAAGGTTTATTGAACCTAGGTTGCATGATTCATAAGGCAGCAATGGCTGTTCGCCGCAATTATGTACGTAAATTCCATTGGCATCAAAAGCATTTATGCCGGGTACTTGAACATCATATACATCGCATGGGCCTAGTTCAGTGATTTCATTCACCGAAGCCACAAAGCGCTCTCTGTTCAAGGCACGCTTATAATTGCCTAAAGCTTCCTTTAGCCGTTTTTGCTTTTTGCTATTGTTAAATCCGATGACTTCATGGAATATATATAAATTGTCACCTGATAATACTAATTCATGTCCGCCATTTATCCCGTATTCTTTGCTTCCGCCTTTTCCATCCGGCATGAGCTTCTGTTCAGATGCTTTCCTATCAGGGTATATCTGTGAAGCAATACCTAATCTTGCAAGCATTCTTTGTACTATATGCAAAGCATCTAAGTCGTTCTGCCACAGCCTTATTGATACGCCTTTGTTTTGCGCACCCATAACTGTGCCATCAGCATCAAATAAGCCTTTTAACAATCCGCAATAAAAATCATAGCCGGCCTTTTCGACCTCGGGGTTCAGCTTCTTTTCGCCCGGCATAATGCCATATTCTGCAGCCAAGTCTCTTATTGCAGCCATTTTAACCCGATGCTCTTCTCTTTCCTCAATAACAGATTGAAAACCCCTGAAATCTGAACGATGAGGTAATGTAAAAGCTGCTTCACCAACTGCCTTTAATAGGGATTCCGCTTCTTCATCATTGCCCCAGACACTTATTATTCCTCCGTCTTTTTTTAATGTGCCATCTCCCAATAAAACACCTAAAATATATCCTTCTTCATGGCTTCCCTTGCCAATCCATTTTATCCCTCTATTGTTTGATAGGATTATTTTATCCTCCGGCTTTATTTGACCTGCCGGCTTCCATACCTCTTCAATATTAAACCGGTTCATTTTATCGACAGTACGGATCAGATGGTCCTTTGTCACAGTAATTCCATAGCCTCTATCAGTAGATATCCTGATAACATCCTTATTTCCTGTTTTAAAGAAGCCTTTGCTATCGGAATCATAATAATTTCCGTTTAAAGCCAATTTAACTTTTTGTCCCAATATATCTTTAACCTGCTTGGGCCCATCATTTGTAATGACCCATGTATCGCCTGTAACGCATGGATTGGTGCTCTCTATTTCTCCCAGCTCAGGCACTACATTATCCCTGTTCATCCTATCCAAGAAGATGATACCCGGCTCACCGTTATTCCAGGCCATATCTATTATAAGCTCAAACACTTCGCCGGCCTTGAGCTTGCCCTTGACTTCCTTCGTATTGGGCTCAATCAGCTCATATTCTTCGCCTTTTTCCACCGCTTCCATAAACTTCTCAGTTATACCGACGCTTATATTGAAGTTAGTGATCTCTTTATCATTCTTTTTGCATTGTATAAAATCAAGTATATCAGGGTGATCAACCCTCAATATGCCCATATTGGCGCCTCTTCGTACTCCTCCTTGCTTGACGGCCTCAGTAGCAGAGTTGAAAACCTTCATAAAACTTATAGGACCCGAAGCTACTCCCCCTGTTGAGTTAACGGCAGAGCCCATGCTTCTTAGACGGCTGAAGCTGAAGCCTGTGCCTCCGCCGCTTTTATGTATTATAGCGGCATACTTTATGGCATCAAATATGCCCTCCATAGAATCTTCCACCGGAAGAACAAAGCAAGCAGAAAGCTGGCCCAATTCTCTTCCTGCGTTCATTAATGTAGGTGAATTAGGTAAGAACTCCAGATTAGATATAATATCATAAAACTTTTTTTCTAATTCCTTAGTATCCTTATCCGGCTCGAAAATTTTGTCTGCACCGGCTATAAATGAAGAAACCCTTTTAAACAAATCTTCAGGGGTTTCTGTTACATTTCCTTTCTCATCTTTCGCCAAATATCGTCTTTCCAATACCTTGATCCCATTATCCGATATCATCGAAATTTCAACCTCCTAACAATCTATAGTATAAATAATTGCATTAAGCACTATATATTGTATCATAAGCAAATTATCACTACAAAATGTCTTTAGTACTAATTATATTAATTTAGCTTAGTTTCTACCTATTTTGATAAGCATACTCTGTTTATCATCATTTAGAAAAATTTAGAAAAAAATTAGCGCTGTTTAAGCGCCAGTAATAATTTTCAATAATCCTTCAGCAGTCTCAGGAATAAGCTTTCCTGCTTTATATTTCATATTGATTTTTGAGCCTTCCAGGGTTTCAATATCGGCGGTTTTTACCATTTCTATCTTTTCTATAAATGCTCCTTTAACATTAAAATCCTTATCCATTATTATAAATGTAGGAACCTTAAGCTTATCATTTTCCTTGTAATCATCCAGTTCGTTTTTCACACTGTCTCTTCCGACAAGGCGAAGATTTATTTTGTCATTCAGGCTTATCATCTTACCTAAAACCGAAAGGTTTATATGGCAATCCGGACACCAGGGCTCAACGACTCCAAGAATATTTATTTCATCCTCTAAAGACAGTATCTCGTCTTTAACCTCATCCTTTATTTCCATAGGTATGTAATACCTCATGAATTTTTGCCTGTTGTCTTCATCCACATTGAACATATAGCTTCTAAAGCTTAAACCGGAATCAAATAAATTTTTCATATTTATCACCCACATTTGCTCATATTCTAATGCTATTTTAACATAATGTCATTCCGAACACCATTGGAGAATCTTTTATCCGTGCCAATCCGTGTTCCCCGTATCCCTGTTTCTCCAAAAAATAAAAAAGACCCGGCGACGACCTACTCTCCCGGGACCCTGCGGTCCAAGTACCATCGGCACTAGAGAGCTTAACTTCTGTGTTCGGCATGGGAACAGGTGTGGCCTCTCTGTTATTGTCACCGGATAATTTGCTATGGGGTATTCCTTTTGGGTCAGCCTCTAGTCTCTGGCTTCTGGCCTCTAGATTAGGGCATTCCCTTGGGGTCTTTTTTTCTAGCTAGCAGCCAGTGGCTAGTAGCTAGCGGCTCGCAGCTTAAGGCTGCGTGCACCTTCAAAACTACACAATATCTGAGCTTTGTTTGTCTGAAGAATATTTTTAGATCAAGCCCTCGACCTATTAGTATCGGTCAGCTGCATACATTGCTGTACTTACACCTCCGACCTATCTACCACGTGGTCTACATGGGGTCTTACCAGATTACTCTGTGGGAAATCTCATCTTGAAGCCGGCTTCGCGCTTAGATGCCTTCAGCGCTTATCCGTTCCGAACTTAGCTACTCAGCTATGCCCTTGGCAGGACAACTGATACACCAGAGGTTCGTCCATCCCGGTCCTCTCGTACTAAGGACAGATCTCCTCAAATTTCCTGCGCCCGCGACGGATAGGGACCGAACTGTCTCACGACGTTCTGAACCCAGCTCGCGTGCCGCTTTAATGGGCGAACAGCCCAACCCTTGGGACCTACTCCAGCCCCAGGATGCGACGAGCCGACATCGAGGTGCCAAACCTCCCCGTCGATGTGGACTCTTGGGGGAGATAAGCCTGTTATCCCCGAGGTAGCTTTTATCCGTTGAGCGATGGCCCTTCCACTCGGTACCACCGGATCACTAAGCCCTACTTTCGTATCTGCTCGAGTTGTCTCTCTTGCAGTTAAGCTCCCTTTTGCCTTTGCACTCTGCGAATGATTTCCAACCATTCTGAGGGAACCTTTGGACGCCTCCGTTACTCTTTGGGAGGCGACCGCCCCAGTCAAACTGCCCGCCTGGCTATGTCCCATGACCAGTTATATGGCCACTGGTTAGAATTTCAGTATCTCAAGAGTGGTATCCCAACGGTGACTCCATTAAGACTGGCGTCTTAATTTCTCAGTCTCCCACCTATCCTGTACATGAAATACCGAAACCCAATGCCAAGCTACAGTAAAGCTCTACGGGGTCTTTCCGTCCAATCGCGGGTAACTAGCATCTTCACTAGTACTACAATTTCGCCGAGCGCGTTGTCGAGACAGTGCCCAAGTCGTTACGCCATTCGTGCGGGTCAGAACTTACCTGACAAGGAATTTCGCTACCTTAGGACCGTTATAGTTACGGCCGCCGTTTACTGGGGCTTAAGTTCATACCTTCGCTTGCGCTAAGCATTCCCCTTAACCTTCCAGCACCGGGCAGGCGTCAGCCCCTATACTTCATCTTTCGATTTAGCAGAGACCTGTGTTTTTGCTAAACAGTCGCTTGGGCCTTTTCACTGCGACTCTATCTCTAGAGTACCCCTTCTCCCGAAGTTACGGGGTTATTTTGCCGAGTTCCTTAACAACGCTTCTCTCGCTCGTCTTAGGATTCTCTCCTCATCTACCTGTGTCGGTTTGCGGTACGGGCACCTAGTTTCTCGTTAGCAGCTTTTCTTGACAGTGTGAAATCAGATGCTTCGTTACTTGGATTTCACTCCCCTTTACACATCAGCCTTATGACATACGGTCTTTCCTGTATGTCAGCCTTTGTGCTTGGACACGGATTACCAACACCGTGCTCATCTTATCCTCCTGCGTCACTGCTTCCTTCATGCGATTCTAGGTGGTATCGGAATGTCAACCGATTGTCCATCGGATACGCTATACGCCTCTCCTTAGGTCCCGACTTACCCTGAGCGGACGAACCTTCCTCAGGAATCCTTAGATTTTCGACGGTTAAGATTCTCACTTAACTTTCGCTACTTATACCAGCATTCTCTCTTCTATGCAGTCCACTACTCCTTTCGGTATAGCTTCAGCCTACATAGAATGCTCCCCTACCCCTTTGAGAAGTGGGAAGTCAGGTGTGAGATTTGAGATTTTTAGCCATTCTTCCATTTTTCGATCGTCGATATTATCTGCTTCCTCACTGCTATATATTGTTCGGTTATTTCTTTATGTGTACTTTCATCTATATAGCCTAAGTCTTTGCTCATATCCATCAGTACCTCTATCTCATTGCATGACCCTAATGCCATTCTTAGAAATCTCTTAAAGTCTGCAATTGATTCTTTCTTTCCATAGCCTTCTGCTATGTTTAACGGTACTGACATTGCTGATCTTCTTATCTGGCTTCCTATCTCATACTTTTCATACTCTGGGTATTTAAGTGTTAATGTGTGAACTTTTATGCTTAGTTCATAGGATTTTTGATATATTCTCATATCCTTAAAGCCTTTTATCATTCCCACTTCTCACCTCTCACTTCCCACTTCTCAAAAGCCATAGCTTCGGTACCAAACTTTAGCCCCGGACATTTTCGGCGCATGACCACTTGACCAGTGAGCTATTACGCACTCTTTCAATGAGTGGCTGCTTCTAAGCCAACATCCTGGTTGTCTGTGTAGTCACACATCCTTTTCCACTTAGTTTGGATTTGGGGACCTTAGCTGATGGTCTGGGCTCTTTCCCTTTTGACCACGGATCTTATCATTCGTAGTCTGACTCCCAATGAGCAAATCTTCGGCATTCGGAGTTTGATAGGGTTCGGTAACCTTAAAAGCCCCTAGCCCATTCAGTGCTCTACCTCCGAGATTCTCCATTGAGGCTAGCCCTAAAGCTATTTCGGGGAGAACCAGCTATCTCCGAGTTCGATTGGAATTTCTCCGCTATCCACAGCTCATCCCCCGTTTTTTCAACAACGGTGAGTTCGGGCCTCCATTGAATTTTACTTCAACTTCACCCTGTCCATGGATAGGTCACCCGGTTTCGGGTCTGCAATAGCTAACTTTACGCCCTATTAAGGCTCGCTTTCGCTTCGGCTTCAGACCAAAAGTCCTTAACCTCGCTAGCCATCGCAACTCGCTGGTCCGTTCTACAAAAAGTACGCGGTCACACTTAAATGTGCTCCCACCGATTGTAAGCATACGGTTTCAGGTTCTTTTTCACTCCCCTCCCGGGGTTCTTTTCACCTTTCCCTCACGGTACTGTGCGCTATCGGTCACCAGGTAGTATTTAGCCTTGGGAGGTGGGCCTCCCGTCTTCCCACTAGGTTTCTCGTTCCTCGTGGTACTCTGGATTCCGGCTTCCATATTTCCCTTTTCGCCTACAGGATTTTTACCTTCTGCGATTGAGCTTTCCAGCTCTATTCGGCTAAGGGTCTTATGGTTTATGCCGGTCCTAACCCCAAAGTGGTTTCCCTCTTTGGTTTGGGCTCTTCCCCGTTCGCTCGCCGCTACTTAGGGAATCGATGTTTCTTTCTTTTCCTCGGGGTACTTAGATGTTTCAGTTCCCCCGGTGTCCCTTCATACAGCTATTTTATTGACTGTATGATACCTAAGCATTACCTTAGGTGAGTTTCCTCATTCGGAGATCTGTGGGTCATGGCCTATTTGCGGCTTACCACAGCTTTTCGCAGCTTGTCACGTCCTTCTTCGGCTCCTGGTGCCAAGGCATCCACCATATGCTCTTATTAGCTTGATCAGTGTTTTTCCTCAGCTTTAGTAGTAGTACAGTATCTACATACTGTTACCTCTTCTTTTCTCAGTATTGTGCAGTTTTCAAGGTGCATGGCGAGCTTCGCTCGCAAGCTTCTGGCTTCTTGCCTCTTGCTTCTGGCATTTTGCCAGCGGCTAGTGGCTAGCGGCCAGTGGCTGAAAGTCCAATGGACTTTCAAAACTAATCAGTATCAGATATAATGTATTCTCTTGGGTAGTTATATTGGGTCAGCTTCTAGCTTCTGGCCTCTTGCTTCTGGCATTTAGGTATTCCTCTTGGGTCTGCCTTGTTTGCCAGCGGCTAGTGGCTAGCAGCCAGTGGCTAGTCCATCGACCATAGGATTATGAGAGTGTTACTTCTCATGTGCTCCTTAGAAAGGAGGTGATCCAGCCGCACCTTCCGATACGGCTACCTTGTTACGACTTCACCCCAGTCATTGGCTTCACCTTCGACGGCTCTCTCCTTGCGGTTAAGTCACCGGCTTCGGGTGCTTCCAACTCCCATGGTGTGACGGGCGGTGTGTACAAGGCCCGGGAACGTATTCACCGCGACATGCTGATTCGCGATTACTAGCAACTCCGACTTCATGTTCTCGGGTTGCAGAGAACAATCTGAACTGGGAGTATTTTTTAGGGATTTGCTTGCCATCACTGGTTTGCTTCCCGTTGTTATACCCATTGTAGCACGTGTGTAGCCCAGAACATAAGGGGCATGATGATTTGACGTCATCCCCACCTTCCTCCGAATTGTCTCCGGCAGTCTACTTAGAGTGCTCAACCAAATGTTAGCAACTAAGTATAGGGGTTGCGCTCGTTGCGGGACTTAACCCAACATCTCACGACACGAGCTGACGACAACCATGCACCACCTGTCTTCCTGTCCCGAAGGATTTCATCCCATTACGGATTATGCAGGAGATGTCAAGTTCTGGTAAGGTTCTTCGCGTTGCTTCGAATT
This sequence comes from Lutispora sp. QWL-02, assembly GCF_058315355.1. Lineage (NCBI taxonomy): Bacteria > Bacillati > Bacillota > Clostridia > Lutisporales > Lutisporaceae > Lutispora > Lutispora sp. QWL-02. The sequence continues at coordinate 1,203,590 of NZ_CM177762.1, read as the reverse complement.
AAACCACATGCTCCGCTGCTTGTGCGGGCCCCCGTCAATTCCTTTGAGTTTCAACCTTGCGGCCGTACTCCCCAGGCGGGATACTTATTGCGTTTACTGCGGCACGGAAGGGGTCGATACCTCCCACACCTAGTATCCATAGTTTACAGCGTGGACTACCAGGGTATCTAATCCTGTTTGCTCCCCACGCTTTCGCGCCTCAGCGTCAGTTATCGTCCAGAAAGCCGCCTTCGCCACTGGTGTTCCTCCTAATATCTACGCATTTCACCGCTACACTAGGAATTCCGCTTTCCTCTCCGACACTCGAGCCCATCAGTTTCATATGCAATCCCCAAGTTGAGCCTGGGGGTTTCACATCTGACTTAACAGGCCGCCTACGCGCCCTTTACGCCCAGTAATTCCGGACAACGCTCGCCACCTACGTATTACCGCGGCTGCTGGCACGTAGTTAGCCGTGGCTTCCTCTTTTGGTACCGTCATTATCGTCCCAAAAGACAGGAGTTTACAATCCGAAAACCTTCGTCCTCCACGCGGCGTTGCTGCATCAGAGTTTCCTCCATTGTGCAATATTCCCCACTGCTGCCTCCCGTAGGAGTCTGGACCGTGTCTCAGTTCCAGTGTGGCCGTTCATCCTCTCAGATCGGCTACTGATCGTCGCCTTGGTAGGCTTCTACCCCACCAACTAGCTAATCAGGCGCGGGCCCATCTTAAAGCGGATTTCTCCTTTGATTACAAAGTCATGCGACTTTCTAATGTTATGCGGTATTAGCACCGATTTCTCGGTGTTATCCCCCTCTTTAAGGCAGGTTGCCCACGTGTTACTCACCCGTCCGCCACTAAAATACGTCAATAGTAAACTACTTCCGCATTTCCGTTCGACTTGCATGTGTTAGGCACGCCGCCAGCGTTCGTCCTGAGCCAGGATCAAACTCTCTAATTAATATCTTAAAATCATTATTTCTAATGCTTTTATACATAAATAGTTGTTCAATCCTACTCAAAAGAATTACATTCTTCATATCTAATACTGTTTAGTTTTCAAAGTCCATTTTACCGTCGGCTCATCGTGCCGACCTTTCCTATATTATCACGCATCAAACGAGATGTCAATATGGTTTTTAGTTTTTTTCAGCGTAACGCATTGCATGCGCTTCCTTGCTGTGATTTTGTCCTGCGCTCAGGCAGGAATTATATATTATCATGAATTATTAGAGCTGTCAATATATTATTTCCTGTTTGTCTTTGGTTGTTTTCAAAAGTGTATTATAAATAATATCATAGGAATTATATTATGTAAAGGCAAATTTTAAGCTTGTTTTATTCTTTATATACTTTAATTTATGCTTTGACTCAGGTAAAATTTATTATATACAATGAATGAACAAATTATTCAAAAGCGTCCGGATTTTTGAGAGGTCGATGGAATGTATGAAAAATTTAAATTAATTTATTACAACTTAATGGGTTATGTATATGTGCCCGATAGCATAAAGAATATAAAGGAGAGAAAACTGCTTCATATATCAGATACTCCTGTGATTTTTTTCAGTGCCTTCGGGAAGCTATTGAAAGAGCTTTCGCCGGATATAATAATACATACCGGTGATATGGTCGATAACATAAAGCTTGAGATGTACAAAGAAAGGCTCCCTAAGTATGAATATCACTTAAAATCAATAATGGATATGCTTGAAAGCTCGGATGCAAAGGAATTATACATATGCGCAGGCAATCATGATAATATAGAATTGCTGCACAAATATGCAAAAAAGAGCACTATAATAGAAGAACATTCCTATATAGAGATATTCAATGCAAAGGCTGCTTTAAGCCATTATCCCTATAAAATCGTGCAAAACCCGGCAGATTATAATTTTTTCGGACATGATATTTCTATAGGGAATGATATGGTCAACAACAGAATATATCTGAACGGAATCTCCACTATAAATATACTCACTGAAAAAACCAAAAGGGTATTTTATCTTCCATACCCTTACGGCACTAATGAATCCAGGCTGATGAAAGGAAAAATCGGGCTGTAACCAGAAGGGGGAATAATAAATGATTTCATTAGTAAGAAAAAGTACAAAATACTTGATAATTGAAACCTATGATTTAACCGCCATGGAGGATTACCTTATCACAAGCTTGAAAGCATTTAAGGACAATATCTATACCGTATCAGCGAAAACAAATGAGGACTACACAGTTATATATATTACAGATGACATAAATAAACCTTCCGTAATAAGCGAAGAGAGTCCTGTATATATGCTGCCCCAGGATTTGGATCATATTTTATGCAGAATGGTCAATGAAAAAAATGATCATTTGATAAAAAGCCTTAAGCTGGCCCCCAGATTATTGATTTTCAGATACTTCGGCAATATCAGCAAAATAATATATTCCATATTGAAAGACTATGAAGGAGAAATAAGGGATCTTAAGGAAACCTTCTTTAATCTTGATTTGCCTTCCAGCGTTATTACCTTTACGGATAAGCCTTTGATCAACAATCTTGGGCTCGATGATCTGTATGAAAAATGCATAGTCATCGGGCGCCCAACCAAAGGGCTATACAGAAATTTTAAGGTAAATGCATTAAGATATCTCAATGAAGGCTTGGAAAATAAGAACTGGTATGAGGTAGAGATAAGGATATATGACATATATAATGCTTATCACCTTCATTATAGGAGACTTATGCATGTGCTTGAAAATCTGGAGCTGGGGCTTGTGCTTGGAGAAAGCTGGTCAAAGGACTATGCGGTTTTGCTGATGTCCGTAGGTGTGTACACCATAAGATTTTTTACCTTATATGAACCAAAGCACATAAAGAAAATATTGCTCGGCCTTGAAATTTCCTCAGATAATACGAGGATCTGTGATTATGATGTCTATCACGGAAGGAAAAAAATCAGCTGGATTGATTTTGCCCAAAATAGAAAAGAAGCAAGAACAGACGTAACAAAGCGATGCAGGGAAGAATTATTTAAAATGTTATCGCCTTCTTCTATTGAGTATATGGAGAATATTGAAAAAGAAATAATGAAAGCCAAATGAAAAAGCATGGCGTTTGGCGGGGCGTAATAGGAAAGTTTGTACTTCCTTAGGTCATGGCACATGATATTCCAGTATCCTGTGCCTTTTCCGTCATTACGGCATCAAATCGATAAAATTATAATAAATATCAATCTGCTGTATGGCATCCTTGCCGTGGTAAACGCTACGTTCGTGGCCTTCAACGTGTTCAATAAACTCTCGCAGAATTTTAGGGGTCAGTTTGTTGATGTCGGTATATTTCTCAATAATCCTCAAGAAATGCTCCACATTGACGGCTTTTTCGATGTGGCTGGCAATTTCCTGTTCAAGCTGCTGTACCCTTGCGGTCAGCGCAGCCTTTCGTCCTCGTAATCCTGTGACAGCATTTCAAATCGTTCATCGGTTAACCTGCTTGACATCCTGTCCGCAATGAAGAAACCGCTAAGAAACGATGTCAGCGTATCTTAAAGAAATTGCGCGCTTTATATAAAGAAGGTGAGAGAAATGTCTAGCACGTTTGATAACATCATGAGGGGTGTATGCAAACAATCGTTGCAAATTGAGCTTACTAAGTTAAGTCAACTTGATTTTGACAGTGCTTTGGTTCAGTCGCTTACTGCGGAAGAAATTCTCGCCTTGGCACAGAAAATAGAAGCCTTGCCGTTGGAGTATATGAATATCCTTTTCTTCAAATATTGCTTTAACTTTACATCATCTGATACAGACATAATGTTGAAAACGGAGAATTCTGTTGGCAAATTACGATATGTTAGAAAAATGTTATCCAACCTTATGGGGCTGACCGAGGCTTTGATTGATGACAATTCAATGAGACAAGCCTGTGAGATAGCCCTTTTGGAATATACAACTCAAGATGATTTTGATATATCGAATGCTCCCAAGTATTCCGATGCATTTAGACGAAGATTGAAAGAAATCAAAGCTGCTCAAAAAACTACAAATGTAGTAATGTTGATTATGAAACGAGTAGCAATTTTCGCACTAATTTGTGCCATTAGTTTCTCAACTGCACTTGTAGCGAATGCTGAGCTAAGAGAGCGATTCTTCAATTGGGTAGTGAAAACCTTTCCGCAGTTTAGTATTTTCATACCACAGAGTGCAGAAATTACAACAGAGCAAAATAATATTAGTTTAGCGGATTTCAATATTGTATATGTTCCGGAAGGATTTGAACTATTTCAAAAAACTGAAATGCGTTCGATGGTTACATATGAATATATCAACCCGCAGGGTAATGATATTTTGATCGTAATCGCAACCAACACAAGATTTTATAGTGACACGGAAGATGGACAGATAAGTGAAGTATCCTTTAAAAATGGTATAGCGTTTTACTGGGAAAGGAATGCTATTACACATTTGATTTGGCAGCAGGATGGTGTTTCATGTAAAATTACTGCAGCACTCGATTTAGAAGAAGTGTTTAAAGTCGCTGAAAATATAAAAAAATAAAATAATTTTAAAATATGCTGTCCCTTTTTTCCTCCTTGTGCGTTATATAGGTAAGAGACCTAAATAACAACGAGGAGGATTTTTTATGAAAGTGAAAAAAACGGTAGTAAAAATTATGTCATTAATAATAGTAATGGGAGCGTTAACATGTCCTGTGTATGCTGCTGAACAATCGTGTAAATTACTACCAGGTTCTTCCATTATAGTTGTCATGCCGCGTTGGACAAACATCAGCGATATTATCCCTGCAATTTCTGCCAGCGGCAGAACAGTTTATCCTGAGGCATATGTCAAAGCACAAAGTAGCACGGTCAAGATTACAGGTACGATGTACTTGGAAAAATATAGCTATGGAAAATGGACTAGGGTGACTTCTTGGAGCATTAGCGGCACGGGTAGTGCATCCTTATCAAAAAGTTATTCAGGTACTATTGGCACAGAATATCGTACAAGGATAGTTGTGACTGTTGGTTCTGAAAGCGCTGAGGCTACCTCGGGAAGTTGTAGTATTTAAGTGTGCTATAACTCTTTATTTAGGGGGTGATTCCGTTAGGGATATAAGTTTAAAAGTATATACTTAAAGTGGATGTATGAAAAGCAAAATTTCATTTAACTTAACAATACTCAAAATGAAGAAAGGAAAATATGATGAAAAAGAAATTAAGATTTGTTTCTCTTTTGTTAGTTATGGCTCTAACAATGCAATTAAGTGTTGCTCCGGCTTTTGCAGCACAATCAAATGTACCAGATTTTACAGTTATTTCACAAGATATCAATAAAGATTTGAAATCTGCAAAACAAATAGCTAAATGGAATAATAGCATTCTATATACCTCGGTAACTCCAGAAATGTCATACTGTTCTCAAATTACACCAGAGGGAAAAATACAGTTTTCATATGTGCGTACGAATGATGGGGTCGTTGTTGTAAGCGAGGTATATGATGTCAGCGAGATTTATAGCAGATACAATGTAGAAGCAACGTATTCAATTGATAGCTACGATGCTTTAAATTGCGTTATCATAGCAAACATTGCTTCTTTTAACGACGTAACACGTTTGAACAGAAATGTTGTTGGAAGTACTCGAGGATTCAGCACATTAAGTTCTGCAATAACTGATGCATTTGGCTCAAACTATACATCTAAACTTAAGGGGAGTGCGAACAAAAGCTATAATGGTACTATCTACTATGTCCGCTGTACTGAGTCCCAGACTACAAGCAATACCACCCCAGATTCTCACTGGTTCGCAAAGGATACTGCTATAACAGCAGTTATAGCGTGGGCGCTGACTGGTGGGTGGAGTTGGATTGGTTTGGTTAGCTCTATTGTTGTAGGTGTGGTATCTACAGTGATAGTCAATGGAGTAAATAGTGTAGCTAATGCTTTTACTGCGGACAGGTCCAATGTATCGTTAATGCATACAAGAATTGTAACTGTGAGTGGATATTCCGGTACACAGTATTGGGCTGGTTGGACCAGAAAAATGTATTTCTTCAAAGGTAATTTAGGGTGGACACATGATACGGGATACAACCATAATATCAAGCATACCGATTTCGATAATGTGTCTGGTTTGATGGAAGTGGATTTAAAAACTTTGTTAATTATGTCTTGTAGTAAAGTTAGGTTGGAAATATGATAAAGCGGAGTTTATTAAGAGCACTTTGCGTGAGTACTGGTCTAACTGCCATATCGTACTTTTTGGGATGGCTCAGATTTCCCGGTATAATATGGTTACAAATTTTGAAAATATTCCTTATCATCTTTATAGCATTTTCTGTATGCCATATTTTTCTGGAATTACTTGAACTAAAGTTGAAAAAACGAAAAAACAAATAATTCTGTACTAAGGGTACTTTCTTACTTTGACCCGCAACAAAAGCAGTAACGATACGGCATAATAGTCATATCGCTACTGCTTTTTTAAGATGGATTCATAAGGGATACCATAGATAATAAACTCTCAACCGACTTGACCGACAGCTTTGAATTTACTTTGTTTTCTGCAACTTACCTATGAAGTCCGACCTTTCTCCATGCTTTTTTTATTTATCTAATCTGCCAATGGCTTCATTGTGGGGAAAAGTATTACATCCCTTATGGAATAAGAGTCTGTAAGGAACATTATGATCCTGTCTATTCCTATTCCCATGCCTCCTGTGGGCGGCATACCTACCTCAAGAGAGTTTACAAAATCTTCGTCCATGGCATAGGCTTCGTCATCCCCATATTCTCTGTCCTTAAGCTGCTGCAGGAATCTTTCCTTCTGCACTATGGGATCATTGAGCTCCGAATAGGCATTGGCTATTTCTCTGCCAAAGATGAAGGCTTCAAACCTCTCCGTAATTGTAGGGTCGTCTTTCTTTGCTTTTGTAAGCGGTGATATTTCCACAGGATAGTCTATTACAAATGTAGGCTGTATCAAATGCTCCTCAACATAAGCTTCAAAGGCGGCATTAAGGATATCGCCCCAGGTGCAATATTTCAAATCCTTTTTCAATTCATCTTCTATGTTAAGTTTCTTTGCCATTTCTCTGGCGGCTTCATCGCCCTTGACTTCCCTGAAGTCAACTCCGGAATATTTTTTAACCGCATCTATCATAGTTATCCTGTTCCATGGAGGAGTCAAATCGATTTCAGTTCCCTGATATGTTATCTTTGTAGTTCCCAGAACCTCCTGGGCACAGTAAGCTATACATTGTTCGCAATGCTCCATCATATCGTTATAATCCGCATAGGCCTGGTACAGCTCTATCATTGTGAATTCCGGATTATGCCTGACGCTTATGCCCTCATTTCTGAAGTCTTTGCCCATCTCATATACTCTTTCGAAGCCGCCTACTATAAGCCTCTTCAAATACAGTTCGGTAGCAATTCTCAGGTATAGATCAATATCCAGGGCATTGCTGTGAGTTTTAAAGGGTCTTGCTGCAGCCCCACTGGCAATAGTAGCCAATACAGGAGTGTCAACCTCTAAAAATCCCCTGTCATCGAAGAATCTTCTTACACATTGCAGTATCTTGGTTCTCTTTATGAAGGTATCCCGTACTTCCGGATTTACGATGAGATCCACATATCTTTGCCTGTATCTTATATCTGTATCCTTTAATCCATGCCACTTCTCCGGAAGGGGCTGAAGTGATTTTGTAAGGAGAGTGACTTCCTGTGCATGAATAGATATCTCTCCCCTTTTAGTCTTGAAAACTGTACCCTTTATTCCTACGATATCTCCTATATCATAGGTTTTAAATTGCTTGTAGCTCTCTTCTCCAACATCGTCGGTTTTTATGTAAACCTGAATTTTCCCGTTCCTATCCTGAATATCGGAGAAGGATGCTTTGCCCATATCTCTCATGGACATAATTCTTCCGGCAATAGATACAAGCTGACCTTCCATAGTATCAAAATTATCTTTGATCACATCAGAATGATGTGTTACGTCATATTTCACAATATCAAAAGGATTTTTGCCGGATTCCTTGAGAGATTTCAGTTTTTCTCTCCTAACCTTAAGTATTTCATTAAGATTTAATTCTTCATTTGCCATTTTTATTCCCCCTACTTCTTGATATGCAAAATCCTATATTTAAGAATACCGTCAGGTACCTGGATTTCTACCACATCTCCCACTTTTTTGCCAATAAGGGCTTTTCCTACAGGCGATTCGTTGGAAATCTTTAAATTGATGGGATCGGCTTCAGCGGAGCCTACTATAGTATACTCCATTTCATCCTCAAAGTCTTCATCTTTCAATAAAACCTTAGCTCCGACATTTACAATATCAGTATTTATATCTTCATCATCAATAACCTTGGCTGTTTTTAATATATTTTCAAGCTGAGCAATCCTACCTTCAATAAAAGCCTGCTCATTTTTGGCTTCGTCATACTCCGAGTTCTCTGATATATCTCCAAAGGCAAGTGCTTGCTTGATTCTTTGAGCTACCTCAGCTCTTTTTGTCGCTCGTAAATACTCTAATTCCTCCTCAAGTTTGGCTAAACCTGATAAGGTTAATAAGTTTTCTTTATTGTTGTTTGACATTTATACGTCTCCCCTTCAAAAATATATAATTATGGCTTTGATGTGAATAATATATGTCCTTATTACTTTTTTATCCCGGTATTGATTGCTTAACCCCTATGTTATTAACATAGCAAGCACTGCAGGAATACCTTTCCAGTGCTTGCTTATCATGTTATTTGTTAATTATAAATTAGCACTTTTGTATTGTCAAGGCTTTATTGCTTCTTAGGAAAAGTCTTCTGATCCGCTCTTTATCTACGGGATTTCCCTGCTCATCCAGAAAGCATACAAAAGGAAAGTATGAGGCTGTTTTCCATATATCCGTGTCTGGCGCAAATTTAATTATAGCCTTTGCAATTTCATCCTCAAACCTTATCATCACACTATCCGGCTGCAGAGGACCGCTATGCTTCGGCAAAATCAAAACTCTTCTCATATCTATGCATGCTGACATCAATGCATTTTTATATCTCTCGGCAGGTATCAACCCATCCCATAATATTATCTTTGATTGATTCAGCAAAAATTCTATATCATTTACAAAAGCAATGGAAAGACCTTTCTCTTCCATTATCTTTTTGTGCAGCTCTTTCATAGAAGCATCATTGGAACCGGTCTTCAGTGCTATAATGCTGGATGCTTCCTCCGATATAGCTTCCATTAATATCGGGTTCAAGGTATCGCTTATGATTCCAAAGCTTTGGCTAAGGACATCCTCTCCCCTTATTATCCCGACTTCTCTTAAAACGCATAAAATTTTTATGCTGAGCCAAATGCTATTCAACTTTTCATCCGTTTCATCAACATGAAAAATAAACTGTATATTATTCTCTCCGCAGAATTTGTGGATTATCCTCTTTTCTTTGATTTTATGCTTAATTTCTTTTGTGTGCGGAACTTCAAATATAAATATTTCATAGGACTCTCCACCGATCTCAATGTTAAGTTTACCAATTTCACATGGTCTGCCCAAAAACCAAAACCTTATCCTCCCCGAGTTATTTCCATATACAATTATAGCAGCCCTTTTCATCCTCCCATCTCCATTTTAACAGTATTCTTGATTAAATCAGATACTTCAATTCTTTTGGAGTTCTTTTTTGCAACCACAGATTTTCATAAAGGTTTAAAACTCTTCAGTGTCTTTCAGTGGTTTCCGTCTCCCTTTGAATATTAATATTACCGGCAGGATGAATATATGCTAATTATTTGCCTTCGCCTTGAGCCTTGCAGGCCATTGTATCATTTAGATAAACCACATGAGGTTTAAAGTCTATATCCTTCAGTACATTCAAATAGTCCTGATCTTTGATATCATTAGGATTTTTATTGAGCATTGCTACCACCAATGCTTCAATTACATTGGTACCGAAAGATCTCCCCGAGAGATTTGGAGTAGAGGTTACAAGCATGCCTGCATTTCTCTCCTTAAGCCATGTCACATCTTCCTTTGTAACCGTATTTGTGACAATGAGCTTGCCCTTTGCATCATAGGGAAGATAACGCCTTATATAGTGAAAATCTCCGGCGATGATATCCGACGCTTCAAAATATTTATCATATTTCCCCGCAAAATTTTCTTCTTTGTTTTGAGCCTTGCCTGTCGGATATAACATTTCAAAAGGCAGCTTACAGGCTATAGGTGCTACTATACTGGCAATACGTTCCAGCCTTTTCAGAGAATATATAGGTATGTTAAATCCCAGAGCCGTCATGACATCACCTAAAATCAAGCTGCACCCTACTTCGTCAAAGCCTTCTGCCATGCCGTATCTGTCAACAGCAGTTAATATAAAGGCGGTCTTACCCTTAAGTGGCATTATATTATCATTGATGTATCCGGGAAGGTTTCTCTCTAGGCTTGACTTCAATCCGGAGCCATCAACCATAGGAGTGATCTTGGCTGCATTCTTTATTTGTATCGCATCTTTTATTATGTATTTTTTATTCCCTGCTCTCAGATACAGATCAATCCCGCCCATGCCAAAAGCATCAACCTTACCATCCAAGCTGCTGATTATCTCAATGGCCTTTTGCATATCTCCGTCTGTTCCTACTCTTTCAACCACTATTTTCTCGCCTTTGAAATCCAATTCAACCTTGTGATCTCTTTTTGATGAACCAATGCTCACACTGATGACATGTTTCATATTCTTTCTCCTCCGTAATAATTGTTTAGTATGTAATCATTACATATATATTTTAATACTATAGTAAAATTTATACAATTTTATATTTAAAAAATTAGCAGCATTCTATTATATATAAAAACTCCTGCTTAGACCGATGAATCTAAATAGGAGTTCAGTAAGTTCTCTATTTCTTGCTTTTGTGTCATTTTGAATATCCGGCTTTTTATAGTACAGGAGCCGGGCAGGCCTTTTAAGTACCAGGAAGCATGCTTTCTCATTTCCTTGATTCCTATATGCTCTCCCTTTTGCTGCACCAGCATGTTCATATGGTGGATGAGCATTTCCACTCTATCCTTAGGCGATGGCTCTTCAGGCAAAACTCCAGTCTCCAGATACTCTTTGGTCCTTTTAAATATCCAGGGATTGCCCTGAGCACCCCTGCCTATCAATACGGCGTCGCAGCCTGTTTCCTCCAGCATTCTCTCAGCATCCTGAGGAGTATATATGTCTCCGTTCCCTATTACAGGTATGGATAAGGCTGCTTTGACTTCTCTTATAATATTCCAATCCGCCCTGCCGGTATAAAATTGCTCCCGGGTTCTTCCATGGACAGCTACGGCTGCGGCCCCTTCCTGTTCGGCTATATGTGCAAGCTGCACAGCGTTCACAGTTTTCCCATCCCAGCCTTTTCTCATTTTCACGGTTATGGGAATCCTGACCTGTTTTACTACCGCATTTATTATTTCTCCTGCCAGCTTTGGATTCTTCATAAGGGCGGATCCATCCCCGTTATTCACTATTTTAGGGGTAGGGCAGCCCATATTTATATCTATCAGCTCTGCTCCATCCTCTTCCACCTTAGCAGCCGCATAGGCCATTATTCCAGGATCGCTGCCGAATATCTGAACTGCCGCAGGCCTTTCCCCAGGATCTACTGCTGTCAGAGCAGCAGTGTTGTCGCTTTTATAAAACATGCCCTTGGCGCTGACCATTTCAGTATAGACCAGCCCGCAGCCGAAGCCCTTGCAAATGAGTCTGAAGGCCATATCTGTAACCCCTGCCATAGGTGCAAGAAATATATTATTTTCGATTTGAATTTCGCCTATTTTCATAGAACCACCAGTCATTCTCTATTCCTTTCATATATTATTCTCAAACCTTCCAGAGTCAATAAGCCGTTTACTATGCTTATCGTTTTCGACTCTGTGGCAATCAGCTTTGCTAAGCCTCCGGTAGCGACTACTTTTGTATTTTCATCCCCCAGCTCTTTTTTCATTCTTTCTACAATGTAATCCACCTGTCCTACATATCCGAATATTATTCCTGACTGCATGCTGCTGACGGTATTCTTGCATATCGTCGTTTCCGGTTTCACCAGCTCTACCCTTGGAAGCTTTGCCGTCTTTTGAAATAATGCATCCATAGAGATCTGTATTCCCGGGGATATGGCACCGCCCAGATATTCCCCGTTTTTTGATACCGCACAATATGTAGTGGCAGTACCAAAATCTACGATGACCAGCGGTCCTCCGTAAAGCTCATATGCAGCAACCGCATTCACTATCCTATCCGCTCCTACTTCTTTCGGATTATCGTATTTGATATTTATGCCCGTCTTTACGCCAGGGCCGACAACCAAAGGTTCGCTTTTAAAGTATTTGCGTGCCATGTGCTCCAATGTATACATGGCAGTAGGAACTACGGAGGATATGACCACTTGACTTATACAGGACAGCTTATAGTTGGAAAAGCTGAAAAGCTGGTTTATCATCATCCCATATTCATCACTGGTTTTATGGATTTCAGTGCCTATTCTCCAGAATTCCAGCAGCTTTTTGTCTTCATATATGCCTAAAACTATATTGGTATTTCCGACATCTATCACAAGTATCATGTATATAACCTTCCTTGCCGTTAAATTGAAGCCAGGCATTTAGCCTGGCTTTTATGCTTTTCTTATTCTTTTCAGCGCTGCTGTGACTGCGGTGACGACTATGACAGCAACGATGACTTCGGGTATACCGTTTGTTGTTGCAATACCGAGTATGAGAGCTGCTGCTTTGCCTTGATCCTGACCCAATGCAGCTGCGAACTGGGCTCCATAAAGCATATAGATCATACCCAGCACACCCATAGTATTGGTCAAGGTACCTACGGTTGCTGAAGCAGCCGCACTTTCAGTCATCTTGTAAGTATAATAAGCCGTAAGTCCGATAAGCATTCGTGGCAGCACAGCCACAAGCGGATTCAAGAATACAAAGGATATGACCGTCGGCGCCATTATTGCCTGTATCATGCTGAATACGCCAAATATCAAACCTATGCCTACTGCTACCAAGGGGCCTTCCATAATCGCGCCGATTATTACAGGCAAATGCATTATGGTAGCTTTAGCGGGACCAATGGGTATGAAGCCTAACGGCGTACTCCCCAACAGGATGGATACTCCTGCCAGCATGCCTGTGACCACAAGCTTTCTTACTGGCATAATACTTTTTGCTCTTTCACTATACATTTTCGCACCTCCGTTCCAGTTCCAAAAGGATACCGGACGATATTATATAATAGTTTTGTTAGTCCAGCTCTTTACGATGCCGGCAAAATTATTTTATCATCATTAAATTATCAATGCAATATTTTTTCATTAAATATATTCATATATGCCACGCACAGATACTTCTCCCGAAGTTATCTCCTCAATCCGCCCGTCATTCCTTTTTATCAGAAGGTGCCCGTCGCAGCTTATATCTTCTGCAACCGCCTTGAACTCGCCGTCTTTTGTGATCACTCTGACTTCCTTACCAATATTAGCCGAGGCTCTTTTATACTCATCTATCATGAAAGATATATTTCCATTTTTTAAAAAGGCAGAATAATAATTTTCGAATGACTTCAGCACCTCTGCGATGATTTTTTTCCTGTCTGCCTGGAGGCCTGATGCAATCTTAATTGAAGTGGCTGTATTGAGATCGCCAAAATCCTTCTCATCAGAATTCACATTTATGCCTATGCCTACGCATAGATAATTGATCCTGTCTATCTCTGCTCCCAATTCCGTCAATATGCCGCAAAGCTTCCGGCCATTGTGCACCAAATCGTTAGGCCATTTTATCATTATATCCGTGTCACATATCTCTTTTATTCCCTTCATCACGGCAACAGCAGCTATTAGAGTTACTTGAGCGGCTTGCTCAGGCTTTATATCAGGTTTTAACAATATGCTCATCCAGATGCCCTTGCTCTTCGGTGAGACCCAACCTCTTCCCAATCTGCCCCGCCCCGATATTTGCTCTTCCGCAATTATAACGGTGCCGTCTATGAAGTCCTTTTCTCCTAGTCTTTTTGCATAGCTATTGGTAGAATCTACAGAATCCAGGTATATGATCTCCCGGCCGATAAATTTTGTATCCAGAAGCCCTTTTATTTCCACAGGATACAATATATCCGGGCTTTCCAATAAGGCATAACCTTTATTGGTCAAAGATTTTATTATATAGCCTTCTTCTTTAAGCTTTTTAATATACTTCCATATGGCAGTCCTGCTGACACCAAATTTTTTGCTCAAGTCCTCTCCTGATAAATAGCTTCCTCTATTCTTCTTCAATTCTTCCAGTATTTCATTTTTCATAGTTTTACTCCTCAAATATAGTTGGCAACAGTCAATATCATTATTTGCCTATTATGATACTATTATATAAGTTTCTGCAACTATATAACAAGATTAACAGCACTCATAGTTCATATTGAGTTTATAAATCCATATGAGCCGCCAAGAACCGTCCGAAACCACTGAAAAATTAATGTTTTTAGATAGGTTTTAACCAGCAATTTGAACTTTTTTAGGAAGTAACCATAATTCTTCAATTATAGCAATAAAACAAGTAGAACGAGAGGATAGTATGCTTGCTATCCTCTTTAAATTTACTACCAGCGCCGTTAGCTTTGCTTGGGTTCCCATGCTTCTAAGACCGTACCCTCTCGCACGGTCCATACCATGGAACCTTTTCATTTCTCCGTTTTTCCATTCATGACTTGCTCGCATTTTATACTTTTCTAGAAAGCCTTCTAACTTTGTAAATTTGCTGTATTCATAAAATGCTGTTGTATTTACTGTAATCTCAAGTATTTTTCTTACTTTACCTTTGTATAAACATTCCTCCCTTTTAGGACAGTTTTTACAATCCTCTTTTTTAAAGTAATAGTAGTAACTTTCTCTATCCTTTTTCTTGCTCTTTTTCTTATTGGCAGTACAATTGCCCATTTCACATGTCCATTGGTCTGAATCCTTGTTGTAACTAAATTTACTATCGTCTAGTTTATATACCGATTCGCTTACCGGAATATATGCTTTTACTTTTTCTTCTTTTAAAAAGTCCAATATGGGCTTCCTAAAATATGCCTTGTCCCCATATGCCTCCTTTATTTCAACTCCACAGTTTTTTGTTTTTTCATATAACTCTTTGAAGTCTGTTCCATCTACATAAGCCCCATCTTGTACATTTACCGCCGTTATTATTCTCTCTTCAGGTATCATTGCAAATTCAACTTTATACCCGAAGAAGCTATCTGTTTTAGATTTGCACCCTACTCTGGCATCTTTATCAACTAATGATCTGATACCCTTTTGTTCTATGAATTTGGGAGAATTCAGTATTTGTTTAGCTTCCTCAATAATTTCTACTGTTTTAGGGGCAACAGTTAAATCAACGCTTGATTCTACATTTTCAATAGTTTTTTCCAGATAGTTCTTCATAGTTTGCTTTGCTATATTATGATCTTCTATTTCCTTGTAATTAGGTATGTTTGTATCTATTTGATCTGGTACTGTCCCAATTTCTTCTCCCATGTTTTTAAATATTTTCTTAGCAAGATGTTTCATGATTCTCTCAGGAACCTTTTTTACAGTGTTAGCCTCTGTATGTGTTGCATCAATACTGATACTGCTTCCTTTAATGATGCCTTTTTCTATACATTGCCTGACTACTTCTTGAATAATATCATCCAAGGTAGTTTCCTTAAGTCTTATGGTTCTAAATTTAGCTAAAAGACTTGGATGAGGAAGTTCTTCTTCAGGATTAATTCCAAGAAACCACATATATGCAAGATTCAAAGAGGCTTCTTCAATCACCCGTTCATCTGATAAATTATATAAATACTGAAGTACTAAAAGCCTAGTCATAAGTTCGGGTTCTTTAGCTGGTCTTCCATAATACTTGCAGTAAGACTTTTCTAGTAGTTTATTAATAAAACCAAAATCCACAGCATCATTTATTAATTTTAATATATGATTTTTAGGAATTCTATTGTATAATATTGAATATAAACTTAATTGCTTAGGCTTGTTCTTAAGCATCATAAAACCCCCTTGTTTGTAATGTTTGCTTCACATTCATTATATCATACAGAGGGGGTTTTATGTTGATTCTTGTAGAATATTATTGAATATCTTACAATTTTTATTTAACGTTTTTCAGTGGTTTCGAACCGTCCCCGATGGCTCATTATAGCAAAAATACAGGCATTTCTGCCTGTATTTTTAAATTCATTCATTACATAGCGCACATTGAAAGGAGAACGCCTGCTGCAACCGCAGATCCGATAACTCCTGCAACGTTAGGTCCCATAGCATGCATCAAAAGGAAATTGGAAGGATTGGCTTCCTGGCCTACCTTTTGTGATACCCTTGCTGCCATAGGCACCGCTGATACACCAGCTGAACCTATCAGCGGGTTTACCTTTCCGCCGCTCAATTTGCACATTACTTTACCAAATATAACCCCTGCAGCTGTGCCCATGGAGAAGGCTGCAAGGCCGAGAGCAATTATTGCCAAGGTTTTAGGAGACAGGAACAAAGCGCCATTGGCTGTAGCACCAACTGTAACTCCAAGGAATATTACCACTATATTCATCAATTCGCCTTCTGCAGTCTTCATCAATCTGTGCAGAGTGCTTTGCATTGTAGCTGATTCCCTAAGCAGATTGCCAAGCATCAACATGCCGACCAAGGATGCTGCTGCCGGAAGCACCAGTGATACTACTACAGTAACCAGTATTGGGAACACTATTTTTTCTACTTTAGAAACAGGTCTTAGCTGTTCCATAACGATTTCTCTTTCTGCCTTTGTTGTCAATGCCTTCATTATAGGAGGCTGAATCAAAGGCACTAATGCCATGTAGGAATATGCCGCTACTGCTATTGGCCCCAAAAGATGAGGTGCCAGTTTGGCAGTAAGATATATGGCTGTAGGTCCGTCTGCTCCGCCTATTATACCTATGGAAGCTGCTTCCGGGATAGTAAAGGTTATTCCAGGTATAAAGTTCAGCAATAAAGCACCTATAAAGGTAGTGAATATACCGAACTGTGCAGCGGCTCCCAAAAGTATGCTCTTAGGATTAGCAATAAGAGGTCCGAAATCTGTCATAGCTCCAACGCCCAAGAATATTAATGGAGGATATATCCCTAGTTTAACACCTCTGTACAGCCAATACAGCAAGCCGCCGGCATCCACCATCTTATGAACATGCTCTCCCGTCACAGGGTCTGTAACAAGCTGATATACCGGTTCTGCATTTAATCCTGCCAAAGGCAAATTGGCAAGAAGCATACCAAAGGCTATGGGCAGCAATAATAAAGGTTCAAAGCCCTTTTTAAGAGCAAGATATATTAGAACAAAAGATACTAAAAGCATTACGCCTTCTTGCCAGGTTATGGCAGAAAAGCCCATGGTAAAATAGAAATCCCGTATAGCTTCTATCAATGACATTCAAAATTCCCCCATTCAAAGCTTTGCGTGCTATTCAAGCACAATCAAAACCTGTCCTGTATTTACTGACTCCCCTGCATTTACTGCTATTGAAGCTACTTTGCCATCCCCGGCTGCCATTATCTCATTTTCCATCTTCATGGCTTCAAGTATGCATAGCACTTGTCCTTTTTTCACTGATTCTCCAACCTTTACGTTGACGGACAATATTGTTCCTGGCATCGGAGATACAACTGTTGCTGCTCCGGCGGGTACTGCTGCAGGTGCTGCTTTAGGCGCTGCTGCAGCTGCTTTTGGTGCCTGAGCCGGTGCTGCCTTAGGTGCCGGTGCCGCTTTCGGTGCGGCGGGTGCTGCTGCAGCTGCTCCGTCTCTAACTTCTTCCACTTCTACTTCATAGCTGTTTCCATTGACATTTATTAAAAATTTTCTCATTTCTCTATTCCTCCTATAATCTATTAAACATTTGTTCCTGTCTTCCGACTCTAGCCCATACAGGAGCATTATCTTCCACTCTGTTGATAGATTTTATTACCAGGTTGCTGCTGCTTCCCATAACAGCTGCCAATGCTGCGCTGATAACGGCAATGAGCTCTCCCTCATCTTCTGCAGGTGCAGATATCACTTCTGCAGATTCTTCAGTTTTTTCTAGCTTAACAACTTCAGTTTTTTTTTCTGCCGTTCCTTTATTGGACAATAGCTTTAATGCATTAAGCATGTAGGCCAAGCCAATGAGTACTATGAATACTATGCCCATACCAACTAATGTAACTATTAGCCCATATGAAAGCTGTTCTAATTCGCTCATCATTATCCCCCTTTTCTATACAGGCAGATTGCCGTGTTTTTTGGCAGGTCTGTTTTCCCTCTTGCTCTCCAGCATTTCAAAGGCGGAAATCAGTCTCTGTCTTGTTGTTGCAGGTTCTATAACATCATCCACATAGCCTCTGCTTGCGGCTATATATGGAGTTGCGAATTTTTCTTTGTATTCCTGTATCTTTTCTTGTCTTGCCGCTGCAGGATTCTCTGCCCCTTCAATGTCTTTTCTGAAAATTATATTGGCAGCTCCTTCAGGCCCCATCACTGCGATCTCGGCTGTAGGCCAAGCATATACCTGATCTGCCCCTAATTCCTTGTTGCACATTGCTATATAGGCTCCGCCATAAGCTTTTCTTGTTATAAGGGTTACCTTAGGCACAGTTGCTTCACTGTATGCATAAAGCATTTTAGCGCCATGCCTTATTATTCCGCCGTATTCTTGATTGGTGCCTGGCAGGAATCCGGGTACATCAACGAGATTGAGCACAGGTATATTAAATGCATCGCAGGTTCTGATAAATCTTCCTGCCTTATCGGATGCATTTATATCAAGACAGCCGGCCAATACTTTAGGCTGGTTTGCAATGATACCTACAGATCTGCCGTTAAGCCTTGCAAAAGCTGTAATTATATTCATAGCATAATATGGCTGGACTTCCATGAAATCTCCATTGTCAACGATAGCAGCCATTACTTCTTTCATATCATAAGCCTTATTAGGATTGTCAGGTATGATATCGTTAAGTTTATCTTCTATCCTGTTTAAATCGTCATCACAAGCAAATTCGGGTGCATTTTCCATATTGTTTGAAGGCAAGAAGCTTAAAAGTCTCTTTATATCCTCTATGCATTGCTTCTCATCTGCACTGATGAAATGAGCAACACCGCTCACCTTATTATGTGTCATGGCACCTCCGAGATCTTCTGCAGAAACCTCTTCGCCTGTAACTGCCTTTATAACCTGAGGTCCTGTTATAAACATCTGGCTGGTTTTGTCAACCATGAATACGAAATCCGTCAGAGCCGGTGAATAAACTGCTCCGCCTGCGCAGGGTCCCATTATTACTGATATCTGCGGTACAACGCCTGATGCGATTGTATTTCTATAAAAAATATTGCCGTATCCTGAAAGCGCGTCAACACCTTCTTGTATTCTTGCTCCGCCGGAATCATTGATGCCTACGACCGGAGCTCCCATCTTCAGAGCCATATCCATGACCTTGCATATTTTCTTCGCATGCATTTCTCCCAAGGAACCGCCTACAACTGTGAAGTCTTGAGCATAGGCATAGACCAGTCTTCCCTCAACTGTGCCGTATCCTGATACGACACCTTCTCCGGGAGCATCTACCTCCTGCATGCCGAATTCTGTGCAGCGATGCTTTACAAAAGCGTCAATTTCAACAAAGCTTCCTTCATCGAATAATAAGCCTAATCTTTCCCTGGCTGTCATCTTGCCTGATTCATGCTGCTTCTTGATCTTCTTTTCTCCGCCACCCTGTAATATGGCCTCTCTCATCTTTCTAAGTTGCTGAATTCTGTCTGTTGACATTTTATCACTCCCTATCCTTTTCTCTCACATAACTCCACTAATACACCATTGGTGCTCTTTGGATGTAAGAAAGCAATCCTCGCACCGCCGGCGCCATATCTGGGTTTCTCGTCAATAAGCCTTATACCTAGTTTTTTCATCTCTTCTAATGCTTTTTCCAAATCATCGACTCTGAAAGCTATATGCTGCACTCCCTGGCCTTTATTTTCAATAAACTTTGCAATAGGGCTGTCGGGAGTTGTAGCTTCCAAAAGCTCAATTTCCGTATCTCCAACGGGCAAAAAAGCAACTTTTACTTTTTGCTCCTCTACTGTTTCAACGCCTTGGAGCTTAAGCCCCAGGATATTTTCATAGAATTTAACTGATTCCTCCAGGTTATTTACTGCAATTCCTATATGATCAACCTTTTTAACCATTCATTCTCCCCTCCTCTTGGTTTAATATATTTGATAGTTCTGATGCAGCAGAATATGGATCCATCTCTTTATTTAAAACTTTTAGTATAAGGTCTGATAAATAATCTGTGCTTTTTTGAAGCTTCATTATCCTGCCAAGCAAATTTTCTTTAAAAATCTCAAATATCTCAGTCTCAATCGCTTTTTCTCTGCGCTTGCAGAAATTCCCTGAAGATATCATATATTCATTATGCTTTTCAATAGCTTCAAATAATTCTTCTATACCCACATTATCTCTGGCTATAATATTTTTAACGGGAGGTCTGTATTCTGTCATGCCATTGAGATCAAGCATTATTTCGATTTCCGTGGCAGCTCTTTCTGCACCCTCCCTGTCGGATTTGTTGACTGCAAATATGTCTCCAATCTCCATTATACCTGCTTTTATTGCCTGGATATCATCTCCCAGCCCTGGAACCATCACCATGAGCACTGTATCCGCAACCTTCACAATATCAATTTCCGATTGACCGACACCTACTGTTTCAACAAAGATGTAATCATATCCGGCTATGTCCATCACCTTGATTGCCCCCTGTACGGCTTTGGAAAGACCTCCTAAGGCCCCTCTGGTACCCATGCTTCTGATGAATACACCCTCATCCGTATTGAGATCGGACATCCTGATTCTATCCCCTAAGATGGCGCCCCCGCTAAAAGGGCTTGTAGGATCGACAGCAATAATCGCAGCTTTTTTGCCTTTCTTTCTTACCAGCTTTGCAAGCTTGTCTGTCACAGTGCTCTTGCCTGCCCCCGGAGGTCCGGTTATGCCGATAATTCTGGCTCTGCCTGTCATATGATAGAATTCCTTTATGATTTCGATTGCCTCTTGGCTGCCGCTTTCTATCATGGTGATAAGGCGTGCAGCGGCTCTTTTGGTGCCGCTGGACAAGCCTGCTCTTATATCCATCCAAATCACCCTTAATCTCTCTTTATGTTCTGTGTTATAAAATCTATAGTAACGGCTGTCGGGGTTCCCGGAGTAAATATCTCCGCGATTCCTGACTCTTTGAGTCCGGGTATGTCTTCTTCAGGTATTACTCCGCCGCCTACTATAAGAATATCATCTCCGCCTTTTTCATTTACCAGCTGGACTACCTTCGGGAAAAGATGGTTATGAGCTCCTGATAATATGCTCAATGCTACACAGTCAACGTCTTCTTGTATAGCAGCTTCTGCAATCTGCTCAGGGGTCTGCCTGAGTCCTGTATATATTACCTCCATACCGGCATCTCTCATAGCACGGGCTACAACCTTTGCCCCTCTATCATGACCATCAAGGCCGGGTTTTGCAACTAAGACTCTAATTGGTCTATTCATCTCATTTACCTCCTTACAGAATAACAGACTGCTGGTATTCGCCGAATACTTCTCTTAAAATACCGCATATTTCGCCTAATGTAGCATATTCTTTAACCGCTTCTATTATATAGGGCATCAGATTTTCATCGCCTGATGCAGCCTTTTTAAGAGCATTCAGGCTTTGATCAACCTTAGCGTTATCCCTGCCGGCTCTCAGATCCTGCAGCTTTTTCTTCTGGAGCTCTCCTACCTGAGGATCGACTCTCAAAAGTCCCTTCGGCGCTGATTCTTCGATCTGGAATTTATTCATGCCGACTACTATTCTTTCGCCCTTTTCAATTTCCTTCTGATATTTATATGCGCTCTCCTGTATCTCCTGCTGTATAAAGCCTCTCTCGATAGCCTTTGCAGCTCCGCCCATTTCATCTATCTTGGAGATATACTCTGCTGCTTTCTTTTCAATCTCGGAAGTCAAGCTTTCTACATAATATGAACCTGCAAGAGGATCAACAGTGTCAGCTACTCCGCTCTCATAAGCTACTATCTGCTGAGTTCTGAGAGCTATTCTTACCGAGTTCTCTGTAGGAAGTGCCAAAGCTTCATCCCTTGAATTTGTATGCAAGGATTGAGTGCCGCCCAAAACTGCAGCCAAAGTCTGTATAGCAACTCTGACAACGTTATTATCGGGCTGCTGTGCAGTAAGAGTAGATCCGCCGGTTTGTGTATGGAATCTCAGCATCATTGATTTGGGTTCCTTAGCGTTGAATCTTTCCTTCATGATTTTAGCCCATAACCTTCTGGCTGCCCTGAACTTTGCAACCTCTTCCAGCAGATCGTTGTGGGAATTAAAGAAGAAAGATAATCTCGGTGCAAATTCATCTACGTCAAGGCCGGCTTTTATGGCAGCATTTACATAGGCTATACCGTCTGCCAAAGTGAATGCAACCTCCTGCACAGCTGTAGAACCAGCTTCCCTGATATGATAGCCGCTTATTGATATAGTGTTCCACTTGGGAACATATTTTGCACAGTATTCAAAAATGTTAGTTATAAGTCTCATGGACGGTTCAGTCGGGAATATATAAGTCCCTCTGGCTATATATTCCTTTAATATATCATTCTGGATAGTTCCTGATAACTTTTCTGCCGATACGCCTTGCTTTTCTGCAACGGCTATGTACATAGCAAGCAGCACTGAAGCAGGAGCGTTAATGGTCATAGAAGTGCTGACCTTGTCCAGCGGTATCCCATCAAACAGAATCTCCATATCCTTTAGTGAATCGATAGCAACGCCTACCTTGCCTACCTCACCCTCTGACAATGAATGGTCCGAATCATAACCGATCTGGGTTGGAAGGTCAAAAGCGACGCTCAAGCCGGTTTGGCCCTGCTGGAGCAAGTACTTGTACCTTTTATTTGATTCTTCTGCAGTTGCAAAGCCTGCGTACTGCCTCATAGTCCAGAATCTGCCTCTGTACATTGTGGGCTGTACGCCTCTCGTATAAGGATACTCACCGGGATAGGACAAATCTTCATTATAATCTAGATCGGCTATATCCTCCGGAGCATAAAGTCTTTTTACTTCCATTCCTGAAGTGGTCATAAATTTAGCTTTTCTTTCAGGATTCTTTGCTAATACTTTTGCAATCTTCTTGTCTTCCCAATTTTGCCTTTCTGCTTTTTGAGCATCAAGCTTTTCTTTGTTAAACATGCTTAGCCTCCCTTATATTAATAAATAATATTTGTTTTTAAAGAGTTAATATATAGGTACTATGTAAATAATACACAAACTTCAAACAATATTTCAACTTTTTTTGTAAACCTTATTGAAATTTTTGAATGATATCTTTCATTTTTGTTTAATTCTGCAAGTTTTCCTTCTTAGATTATATTATCACATTTCTAAATTAAAAGGTACTATAAATTTTGTTTAATTTTTCACAATAGTCCTTATATATTTCATTTTTCTCGCTTTTTCACACACACTATGTATTATACCCAAAATCCAAAGCTTTTTAATATTATTTAATGTATTATGCAAGGGTAAAAATAGAGCAGGAGCCTACACATCTTACAGCTCCTGCTATTATTTATTTTTACAGTTCAGGGGTGCTTTCGGGCGTTCTTCTCAGCCGAGATGCCTGCTCGAAAGCATAGGCAATCTCTATTAATACAGGCTCGCTCCATGGCCTTCCGATGATCTCCATGCCAACCGGAACACCGATAGGAGCATCAGCTGACGGTGTTGAGAATCCTGCCGGAACAGCAATGGATGGGAAGCCTGTTACTGAACAAAGAACTCCGTTGCGCTGCTGCTGGCTTCCTCCAGTCTTGCAAACCAATTGCTGCTGATGGGGATAAACGATAGCATCCAATTCGTAGTCTGCCATAAGCTTCATCACCTTTGTCTGGGTCTGGGCGCGCAATACAAGCTTTTGATTGTATTCAGGCGTCCCTACGCTTAATGCCATAGCCTTTTCCATATTTTCTTTTATTCCCGGATGATATTTTCCCGAAGCCATAACTTCCTCTACAGAATGCACCGGAGCATAATCCGGCAATGCTTTGAGGTAAATATTAAGATGATCCTTGAGGTCATCCAAATGTACGCTAACGCTTGAAGTCAGCCAGCCTGAATTTATTTCCTCAGTTATGGATATCAGCTCTGCGCCGTTTGCCTTTAGTATTTCTATGCTTTCACGAACAGGCTTATTGACTTCCTTATGCACTTCATCTTTACCGAAAAAGCTTTCCAGTATGCCTATTCTCTTGCCTTTAAGGCCATCCTTATTCAAAAATGCTTTATAGGTCTTAGGGATTTTCCCGCAGCACCATGCGGTTTCATCATCTGCCTTGTCATAGCCTGCTATAACGTCAAGCACTGCAACAGCATCGGCAACTGTACGGCATATAGGACCTGCCGTGTCCTGTGTGAATGAGTAGGGAACTATACCGTCGCGGCTGACTAAACCTATTGTCGGTCGAATGCCTACAAGGCTGTTAGCCGACGATGGCGATCTGATGGAGTTTATTGTATCAGTGCCAATTCCGGCAAGCCCGAAATTTGCAGCCATGGAAGCGCCCGTACCTCCTGATGAACCTCCGGGAGTCCTTGTAAGATCGTATGGATTAAGAGTCTGACCCAATATTGAACTGATCGTTTCGCCCCATATTGCAAATTCATGCAAATTTGACTTGGCCAATATGATTGCCCCCGCTTCTCTCAGCTTCCTGGTGATATAGGCATCATCTTCGGGAACAAATCCCTTAAGGCTCAGGGAACCTGCCGTAGTAGCCATATCATAGGTATCTACATTATCTTTAAGAATAATGGGAATACCATGCAAGGCACCTGTCAACCCTTTCTCTTTAAAAGCAGCATCCAAAGCGTCTGCTTCTTCAAGAGCCTTTGGATTTACAAGGATGATGGAATTAAGCGCCGGGCCTTTTTGGTCATAGGCTTCTATTCTCTTAAGATAGTATTCTACCAATTGGCGGCAGGTCAGCTTGCCCGCCAGCATAGCGTCATGCACTTGAGCTATTGTGGTCTCAAAACATTTAAAGCTGCCCAAAAATAAACACTTCCTTTCGTCAATATGCAAGTTGATACGATTATATTAGAATAATCCGGTAATTACACCCTTCTCATCTATGTCTATCTTTTCTGCTGAAGGAATCTTAGGCAGCCCGGGCATAACCATAATATCTCCTGTTAACGCGACTATGAAACCGGCACCTGCCGATACCCTCACCTCTTTGACCGTTATCTCGAAGCCTTCAGGCCTTCCTGCAAGATCAGGATTATCTGACAGAGAGTACTGAGTCTTGGCCATGCATATGGGATATTTGTCAAGGCCCAGCTCCTCAAGAAGCTTTATCTCCTTCTCTGCTTTCCCTGTATATTGCACACCTTTAGCCCCATAGATCTCCCTTGCGATCTTGCCGATCTTGTCCTTTATCCTTTCATCGGCATCATATAACAGCTTAAAACTGCTTTCCTTTTCACAGGCTTCAACGACCTTTGATGCCAGATCCTCTCCGCCTTCTCCGCCTTTTTCCCAAACTTCGCATATTGAAGCTTCTACGCCCTGGATTCTGCAAAGATCCGTCAGCTTGGCAAGCTCTGCCTCAGTATCGGTAATGAACTTGTTTATTGCCACAACGGCAGGCACACCGAATTTGTTTATATTCTCAATATGCTTTTTGAGGTTTTCAAAGCCCTTCTCCAGCGCGGGCACGTTTTCCTGGCCCAAATCTGTCTTCTTAACACCGCCATGCATCTTTAAGGCTCTCACTGTAGCGACTATTACGACGGCAGAGGGTGCAATTCCTGCGTATCTGCATTTTATGTCCATGAACTTTTCCGCTCCGAGATCCGCACCGAAGCCTGCTTCAGTGATCAGATAATCGACAAGCTTCAAGCCCAGCTTTGTTGCCATTATGCTGTTGCAGCCGTGAGCTATATTTGCAAAGGGTCCTCCATGTATGAAGGAAGGGGTATTTTCCAGGGTTTGCACCAGGTTTGGCTTTATCGCATCCTTGAGCAATAATGCCATTGCTCCGTGGACCTTTAAATCTCCTGCAGTGACAGGCTTATTTTCATGATTATATCCTATTATGATCCTTGAAAGCCTATTCTTAAGATCCATCATGCTGGTCGATAGACAAAGGATCGCCATTATCTCAGAAGCAACAGTTATCATAAATCCGTCCTGCCTTACAAAGCCGTTGGCTTTCCCGCCTAATCCCACTACGACTTCCCTCAGAGCCCTGTCATTCATGTCCATGACTCTCTTCCAAACTATTTGTCTCATATCTATTCCAAGAGCATTCCCCTGGGTTATATGATTATCTATGGCGGCGGAAAGAAGATTGTTGGCAGTGGTTATGGCGTGCATGTCTCCGGTGAAATGCAGATTGATATCCTCCATAGGCACCACCTGAGCATATCCTCCTCCTGCGGCTCCTCCCTTTACACCGAATACAGGCCCTAAAGAAGGCTCTCTTAGTGCTATGGCCGACTTCTTTCCTAATCTTGCCAGTGCTTGCCCTAAACCGACAGTAGTAGTCGATTTCCCTTCGCCGGCCGGTGTAGGATTTATTGCCGTGACCAAAACCAGCTTGCCGTCGGCTTTATCCTTGAGCCTATCCCAGATGCTTAAATTTACCTTTGCCTTGTACTTGCCGTAAAGCTCAACTTCTTCTTCAGCGATTCCTACATCCTGAGCGATATCCATAATGGGTTTCATCTTAGCTTCCTGAGCTATTTGTATGTCTGTTTTCATATATGTGCCTCCATTCTTCATCTTATATTAATAAGGAATGGTTTAAACCATTCCTTATGCATTCGCAAATATTTCTTCAAATTCTTCCTTGTCCAACTTTTCCCTCTCAAGCAAGGCGTTAGCAACACCATGAAGTTTATCAATATTGGCTCTGAGCATTCTTTCTGCCCTCTGATAAGCACTTTCTATGATGTATCTTATCTCCTTGTCAATGCTGGCTGCGATCTCTTCGCTGTAATTTCTGCTTCTGGCAAGGTCTCTGCCTATAAATACCTCGTCATGATCGGTGCCAAAGGTCATCGGTCCCAACTTCTCGCTCATGCCGTATTCGGTTACCATCTTTCGCGCTATGGTAGTGGCCCTCTCAAGATCATTCTTGGCTCCGGTGCTTATATCATTGAGTACCACCTTCTCAGCCACTCTGCCTCCTAAAAGAGTCACAATCTGATCCTCTAATTCTATCTTGGACATATAATATTTATCCTGCTGCGGAAGAGAAATGGTATAACCTCCGGCTCTGCCCCTGGGGACAATGGAAACCTGATGAACCGGATCTGCATTGGGAGTGAGCTTCTGCACCACTGCATGGCCTGCTTCGTGGTATGCGGTAAGCTTTCTGTCCTGTTCGCTGACCACCCTGCTCTTTTTCTCCGGTCCTGCTATCACCCTTATAGTCGCTTCTTCAAGCTCTTTCATCTCTATCTGCTTCTTGTTTCTCCTGGCCGTCAAAAGAGCAGCCTCATTCATAAGATTTTCCAGATCTGCAGGCGTAAAGCCCGGAGTGCTTTTTGCGAGTGTCTCCATGCTTATGCCTTCAGCCAGCGGTTTATTTCTGGCATGTATCTTCAATATTTCTTCTCTTGCTTTTACATCTGGTATGCCTACCATGATCTGCCTGTCGAACCTCCCTGGTCTGAGCAGTGCGGGGTCGAGTATGTCCGGCCTGTTGGTAGCAGCTATTATTATTATGCCCTCATTTATGTTGAATCCATCCATCTCAACAAGCAATTGATTTAATGTTTGCTCTCTTTCATCATGGCCTCCGCCTAAGCCTGCGCCCCTTTGCCTCCCTACGGCATCTATTTCGTCTATGAAAATTATGCAGGGAGAGCTTTTCTTTGCCTGCTCAAATAAATCCCTCACCCTTGAAGCTCCCACGCCTACAAACATCTCGACAAAATCTGAGCCGCTGATGCTGAAGAAAGGAACTCCCGCTTCCCCTGCAACTGCCTTGGCAAGATAAGTTTTGCCTGTGCCCGGAGGGCCGACCAGCAAAATACCCTTGGGAATCCTGGCGCCTAATTCTATAAAACGCCGGGGCTGCTTGAGAAAATCAACGATCTCGCCCAATTCTTCCTTCTCTTCATCTGCGCCTGCCACATCAGCAAAAGAAACTTTTTTCTTATCATCCGTCAGGAGCTTCGCCCTGCTCTTGCCAAAGGACATGACCCTGTTACCCCCGCCTTGGGTTTGCTGGGTAAATATGAAGAAAAAGACTATAAACAGCAGAATCAGCACGACCGGCGGCAAAATAGAAAGCCATACCGAAGTCTGCTGAGGCTTTTCATATATTATATTAAGTGTCCCTCTCTCTGCATAATCCTGTGCCAATTGATTGAATTGAAGAGTGGGCACTGCTGTTTCAAACTTTTTACCATCGCTAAGCTTTCCATTGATGATTGAAGTATCACCCACAACTGTCACATATATTTCTCTTATCCTTTTATTCTCAACCTCTGATATAAACTGGGTATAAGTGAGCTTGGTCTTTCCTTCACCGGTATTGCTGAATATCTGGGCAAAGAAAATGATTATTATAAAAATAAGCACGTAAAAGCTTATACCCCTCAAAAACTTTTTCAAAAATTACCCTCCTTTAAACCGTGTTAACATAGTCGAAAAGCTTTCTTATCATTCTTTTAAATCAACATGTCGTGCCAGCCTATTCTGTTTGCCGATGCTGCAGGTTAATTTGCAGCAAGCTGCCACAACAGATTAAACTATATTCTTAAGACAACAAAATAATTTTATCATATTGAACCATAATTTACAATTAAGAATATACCTCCGGTTTTAGAACGCAAACGAAGGGTAAATTCCTGTAAAGCTCTGCATAGTCCAGGCCATATCCGACGACAAACTCATCTGGTATGTGGAAGCCCACATATTCCAGATCAACCTCTGCCTTTCTCCTGTCCGGTTTTTCCAAAAGAGTGCATATCTTTACGCTGCTGGCATTCCTGGATTTGAGGTATTCAACCAGATAGCTCAATGTAAGTCCCGTATCCACAATATCCTCAATAATCAGTATATCCTTGCCTGCTATATCCTTTTCCAGATCCTTTACAATCCTTACGACACCGGAGGACTTTGTAGATGAACCATAGCTGGAAACAACCATAAAATCCATAGTAAGAGGTAAATTTATCTCTCTTATCAGATCGGATAAAAATACTACACACCCTTTGAGTATTCCTATAACCATAAGATCTTTATCCTTATAATCCTTTGTAATAAGCTGCCCTAATTCCTTTACTTTTTCTTTGATCTCGTCCTGGCTTATAAGTATCTTTAATATATCGTTATTCATCATAGGTCCCCCTCATCATATTAATCATAATTGCTTCTTTTGTATTCCCTGTGATCTTATACTTATCGCTCAATCTCTTTCCTAATATCCAAACGACTTCCTTACCGTCGGCGATGAGAAAAATATTGTCCCGCTCTTCCTTCGGTATCTTTTCATCAATAAAGTATTCCTTCAATTTTTTTGTGCCTTTCAGGCCTATAGGAGAAAAAACATCTCCCTCCAAACGGTTTCTCAAAACCAGTTCTTGCTTTATCTTGTCCTTATCGATATAGGCCTTATGCTTATTATCTTTCTTAAGATCGGTTATCTGGGAGGCATCTATACTCCTCAAGCTTATCGTAAAATCCAGAAATTCAGCAATATTGTCCGCATCGTTTTCAAGCTTCAAATAATACTTATAGCTTTCATTGTCTCTATCAAATTTCAATATCAGCTTATCATAGGATATGTAAGCTTTGATATTATTGGGCAGTATGACAGCAGCTCCGGTGCTTTTGTCGAGTAGGTCCACCACTCCTTCGATATTTTTATACTCTATGCCCTTTAGGCTTCCTAAGAGCTCTTCTATGCCTAACCTTATGACTCTGCGCATAAGGGCGGGATGAATATTTCTCAATTTGTTGATATTATATTCTATACTATTTTCACCTGTAATTGCAATCTCTAAAAATGTAATTTTAGCCTCTTTATGCAAAAAATCATTTTCTATTGCAACAATATCCGAAAGCCTGTGCAATGTGCTCATTATGCTTGCATTAAAATTCTTTTCTATATAGGGTATAAGCTCCAGCCTGATCTTATTTCTTCCATATATAGGCTCCAGATTTGTCTTGTCTATTCTGGGCTTGAGGCCTTTTTCTTCGCAATAGGCCTCAATTTCATCTCTGCTCACGTTTATAAGAGGCCTTATGATCTCTCCCCTGAATGCTTCGATCCCTTTTAATCCTTCTATACCGCTTCCTCTGAATAAATTCATAAGAACCGTTTCCGCATTATCGTTCATATTGTGGGCTACGGCTATCTTGCCGGCTTTTACTTGCTCTGCCACATCGGTGAAAAGCTTGTATCTTATTTCCCTTCCCGCTTCTTCCGAGGATAATCCCTTTTCCTTTGCATAAGCAGAAACATTAAAAACCTGGACAAAGACCTCAACATTCCATTCTTTGCATATGTCCTTCACATATTGAGCGTCATCATCCGCATCCTTGCCTCTGAATTGATGATTGAGATGTGCTGCATATATCTTTAAATCCCAGGATTCCTTAAGTCCCAAAAGCACATGAAGGAGGCACAGAGAATCCGGCCCTCCTGATAATCCGACAACAACGAAATCTCCGGGGCTCAGCATGTTATATTTCTTTATTGTTTCTTCTGCGGTCAAAGGCAAATCTCTCATGCAATATCAACTCCCTTTTTCATGGCTTTATTGATCATTTTTTAGTTTATTCTACAACAGGACAGATTATCCTCTTTTCTAGAACAGAGAAATGGGAGTCAGAGCTTTTAGATTTACAAGCACAACTCCCAACAAAAAAACTAATATGGCTATAATGGAATCTAACAAAGCATTAAGCTTAAGGTCTTTTTTCTTCACAGAAATATCCACATTCATAAGCTTTTCATAAAACAGCCTGCAATTTTTTATCTCACCCTTAAAAGCCTTCTCAATCAAATCTGCAAGCGTTTCAGGGGTATTATTCTTAGCTAAAGCTTTGCTGATGGATGATATATTGTTCTTGTCCGGCTGAAGCTTGTACCCTAGAATGAGTGTCATAAGCAAGACCGCTGCGCTGAATACCTGATAAGTCCCATCGGCAGTCCTGTCTCCCATATTCCAGGAGCATCTATCATACAAGGGGGTATATTCCTTTATAATACCCCCCGCCGGCGTTAAGCTTCCGAAATCCACGAGACGTATGAAAAGATTTCGGCTGTCCACCATTATATTCTCATGCTTTAAATCTGAATAAATCAACCCTTCCTCATTAATATCCTCAATAATTCGGAGTATTATTATAAAAATTTCTAATTTCAGCTTCAGAGGCAAATCGCTCTTCATGACTTTGGACAGGTCATATCCATCAATATATTCCATCGCAAAAAAGTGATATGCTTCGCCGCGGATCTCAAAATCATCAAGCTCATAAACCATGGGCAAATATTTCTTGCCTTCACATTTCTTCATATTATCATATTCCCTGGTGATGCTCAACATGGATCTGCTGATTTTAAGAGCAACCAATCCTCTTTTTTCATGCGCCGCAAGATATATTTCCCCGACACCTCCATTGCCTATGAGCCTGATGATTTTATAATTGCTTTTATACCAGCGGCCGGTTATCTTCTTGTTTATGATATTATACATAATGAGCTTGAGCAGGAGCTTCATCTTCCAGCATCAGTTCCAGGGCGGACAAAATGGCAGGTCCTGTAGGAGTCCCTCCGCCGGCCTTTAAAAGCTTCAGTCCTTCCTTCAGAACCGATATTTCAGATGTAAATTCACAGGCTATACCGACTGATTGGCTGTCATCTCCCGGATACGAAATCAAGGCTACCTTGCTCACGCCTTTGCGGTGGCTCAATGCCTCCATCAAATCAGTAATACAGCTTTTGGCCAGCTCCAACTTATTGGTCATGCTCTTGCTGGTATCCAGCACTATGGCATAAAGCAAATCAACTCTCTCTCCGTAGTTTTCTATGAATTCCACAACCTTCATCCTGGATTTCGGTTCTATATTCGTCATATCCTGACCTATGATAGTTTTTAGTTGCCTGCTCACAATGCATTCCAGGGTATGGTTTACGGTTTTTTGAGTCATAGCCTGAAGAGTCATGCTCAGATTCCTGGGATAGCAATAATCGCTAAGACCTCCCCCTGCTTTGGATATGGCCTCTACCTCCATCACATCCTTCTCGTCTTTTCCTTCGCCATCGATTATGCCTATTGCGCTTACCGTGATCCCTGATGCTTTGGCTTTGGCTGCCGCTTCCACCGGGTTTATGCCTATGTTTGACCTTCCGTCTGTAATGATTATCATCTGTCTTATGATTCCGCAATCTCCATCCATAATAAAACCTCCTTTTTCTGTACTTATTGCCAAAAAAGGAGGTTTATATTCACATTCTATGCGGATTTCCAGAGCTTCGCTACCAATACGGTCATATCATCGGTTCTTTGGCCCTTGGATTTCTGGAGACAATTCTCCATTATGGCATCCGCCATTTTTTTGGGATTTCTTGTATCAATATTATATATCATATCTCCCAGCCATTTTTCCTTGTCCAAATCCTTAG
Source organism: Lutispora sp. QWL-02 (assembly GCF_058315355.1). Classification (NCBI taxonomy): domain Bacteria; kingdom Bacillati; phylum Bacillota; class Clostridia; order Lutisporales; family Lutisporaceae; genus Lutispora; species Lutispora sp. QWL-02. The sequence continues at coordinate 1,170,854 of NZ_CM177762.1, read as the reverse complement.
CGTTGGCTTCCAGCACCCCGTCTGTAATCATGACTACAAAATCCCCATCGCCGATCTTCCTCCTGTTGAACTCAACATCTATCTTATCAAGTATGCCGGCAGGCAGAGAGCTGTTCTTGATTATATCCACATGATCCTCGTACTTTATAAAGGTTGATACGGCTCCTGCCTTTAAAAACTCCACCTCTCCATTGTATTGGTTTATTATGGTCATATCGACGGTGGCGTAATTCTCATCATCGGATTTTATCAGCAGAAGCGAATTCACAGCTTCCAAGGCTGTATTCTGATCATAGCCTGCGATCAAAAACCTCTCGAGCAGATTAAGGGCCATCCCGCTTTCCATGGCCGCTCTGGGTCCGCTGCCCATTCCGTCGCTCAGTATCATAAAAAACTTTCCATCCTTAAGCTCCATCATGGAATAATTATCTCCCGATACGGAAGAAGAGTTCTTTTGCATCCTGGCAATGCCTGTGGCAATACAATACTTATGAGCTTCCCTTAATCTCAGGGTGCATGTGTCCCTCCCCGAAAGGGCACAGGCCGCATCATATTTGACAAAATGCTTGCCTGTAATATTTCTTATCTCAGGGAGAAGCTTGTTCATGCACTCCTTTTTGCCCTTGCAATTTTTGTGCCTTATATCTATTTCAGTGCTGTACTTGTCGACGACTACGGTCACATCTTCAAGGCCTATACCCAGCTTATCCATATGAACGGCAATCTCTTCCTCCAGCTCTTTATCAAACTCCAGATTTGCATTGAATTTATTGGCCAGCCCGCTGATGAGCTTTGAGGTCTCTTGCATTTGACGGCTCAATGCATGCCGGCTGCTATCCACCTTCTTTTTCCATGCAATGGTATGCCTGTATATATCGTAATGGTATTTAAGCCTGCTCCATACTTTTTCAGGAAATAAGCATTTATTTATGATCTTTATACCCTTATCTCTCTCATCATAATTGCCGCTTTCTATTTCGGATAAAGCATTGAACATTTTTTGATAGGTGCCGTAGAATTCCTTTTTCCAGCAGGTATTATACATACCGCAGCCGTGGCATACATCCCTTACCACCTTTTCCAAGATCTCCGCCGCATCCAATTGAGAGAAATATTCCTTTCCTCCGAGACCGGCACTCATGGAAACAGACAGCTCCCTGAATACTTGGGATATCTCGGACAGCCTCTCTACAGTATAGTCCTTTACTCTGCTCTCTTCTCCTTTTTTCCTTGAAGAAGCGGCAGTATATCCCCATTTATGAGAAAATAATTTTTCTATCTTCTTATCAGGGATAAGCATGAATATCAAAGCAGCAGCCAAGATTTCTTCCAGCCTTATGAGAACCTCCGTCGAACCGTTTATATAGAAGGTCATGACGGCATTCCCAAGGATAAATCCCAGCACCGACATGAACCGGCCATAAGGTTTGAAGGCGGCCGCCAAAACTCCGCAAATTCCGTATACTCCGATTGCAGAAGGATATATATCACCGGACAGGGCTTGCAAAACTCCGAAAACAGTGCCTGATGCAGCTCCGGTTCCTATATTGCCGAAATGGGACAGCAGCAGGATTATTGATATGGATATGATGTTTTTAACCGACAGCTGCCAGATATGTACTGAGGCTCCCAAAAAAGCCGAGGTTATGAGCAATGAGGCAGAGATTATCTCCTCAGCAGATATTTTAGTCCTTTTTTTTATGTTGATGAAAAAGGAGACAGACTTGTCATAAATATTTATCAATGCGCACATCATGACGGATTCTATGATTATCATGAGCATGTCATAGAGATAATAATCTTTTATATAAAAAATAAAAATTCCTGCAGTCAGATTGGCCAATGGAGCAAATATGCTGAAAAACATTTTCTTATTAAGCCTTGTCCTCTTTATGATCAAATAAAAAAACAGCAGTACAAAGATCAGGATAATGTTTTTTAGCAAAAGTTCGGGACTATTGAGGCTGAATGAACCTGCAAGGATGCTGGTGCATATGACATAGGGACTCACACCGTTTATCATGGACGCACATAATAAAGCCATTGAGAAAGGATTTAAGAAATCCAGTATAACTATCCTCCCCATAAAAAATCCGAAAAAAGCCCCGCCGGCAATCAGCATAAAACCACTGCTCTGTGCAATAGCCCTCAGCTTGGGCATCGCTTTCTTCCCGGGAGCAATCAGATCTACCAATATACCCACCACCTGTTATTTATTAAATCAAGCTTTTGTGCCAACCGCTTCAATTTTATGATTCTGCAAATACTATGAAGTCTTTATCTTTAATCCTGTAAAGTTTATATTACCAAAAGCTGGCTGAAATATTTGTCAAGTTAGGTTTGGGCGGGAAAAAATATTTGTGACAAGTTAAACAACGAAATGACATAATCTTAAAATAATGCGACAAAAGAGGAGACGGAAACCACTGAAAGACACGGAATTTTTCACGGAAAAACACGGAAGGATTTTTTGTGAAGTTTCAGTGACTTTTCGTGTTTGCCGTTCCCCATCGCATTTTAAAACTAATGCGCCGGATTACTCGAGGGGCTGTTGACTCTGCTGCTGATTCAGGCTGTTGCTGCTGTTCAGATAGTTCAGGCGGTTGTTCAGATACATCAGATGCTTATCCATATCTACCTTCATTTCCTCATATTTTTGTTTTGCGGTCTGATCTTCAGTAGACTCGGCCGCCATCGAATAAGTGCCTTTTGCAGCCTCTGCTGATGCTATGGCTTTCTTTAAATCGCTTTGCACTGTCATTTTCAATTCACCTCATTTTAAAATTGATTTCATTAGATATTCTGTTTATTTAGCGAATTAATATGTAGAACATTTTTTGATTTTTTATGAATAAAATGCATTTTATTAAAAAAAGACTTTACAGTCCTTTTAATGGGGATTTCCCATGCATAATAAAAAATATCGCAAAACTTGCGATATTTTTTATTGAATCTTCTATTTTACGAGAAATTCTAAAATTTCTGCCGCATTGGTATCAGGCTTTGCTTTCGGAAAAACCTTCATAACCTTTCCTTCTTCATCGATTATATAAGTTGAGCGCACTACGCCCATGCTTGTTTTGCCATAAATTTTTTTCTCCTGCCATACACCATATGCCTGAATTGCCTTGAGCTCCGGATCCGATAACAGGATAAAAGGCAGCTCATATTTGGTCACAAAGCTCTGGTGGGATTTTTCACTGTCCTTGCTGATGCCTATGATCACAATATCATTGTTCTTAAAGCTGTCATATAAAGCTTTAAAGGCTTGAGCCTGGCGTGAGCATCCGGGAGTATTATCCTTGGGATAAAAATACACGACCACCTTTTTGCCTCGAAAATCAGAAAGGCTTACGGCATTGCCATCCTTGTCATTCAATGTAAAATCAGGTGCTTTTTCTCCAATATGCAACATAGCTTTATCTCCCTTACTTCTTTATTAGCAATATTATGGCATTTTTTATACCATACTTCAAGATTATGGAGCAAAAGAAATCTATACTTCCCTATAAATTATAAAAAGCTTGCAAAGTTATTTGCTTTGCAAGCTTTGTTTCAAATGGAGCTGGTGGACGGAATTGAACCCCCGACCTGCTGATTACAAGTCAGCTGCTCTACCTGCTGAGCTACACCAGCGTATCTAAATTATTATAGGCTTTATGGTGACCCATGGGGGAATCGAACCCCCGTTACCGCCGTGAGAGGGCGATGTCTTGACCGCTTGACCAATGGGCCATATCTTTTGCTTCAAAAATAAATGGTAGCGGCGATTGGATTTGAACCAATGACCGTTCGGGTATGAACCGAATGCTCTAGCCAACTGAGCTACGCCGCCGTTATCTGATTGTAATGCATCATGACAATCATCTTTTAAATTTTGGTTGCGGGGGAGGGATTTGAACCCACGACCTCCGGGTTATGAGCCCGACGAGCTACCGGACTGCTCTACCCCGCGATGAATACTGGTGCCGGAGACCGGAATCGAACCGGTACGGTCTTTTGGGACCGCAGGATTTTAAGTCCTGTGCGTCTGCCAGTTCCGCCACTCCGGCCAACTGCTCGGCTATCACCGTACAGCGACAAATATAATTATATATGTTTTATCCCCAATCGTCAACAACAATTTTATGAAATATAAAAAAATCCTGAATTGGAGGCTCTAAAAGACTCCGCTGTATTTTATTACCATGCCCTCAAGATTATCATTTTCGCTTATGATGATCTCCTCAGCATTCAGCTTTTCCATAATATATTTTGTTATAAAAATACCTGCAGGTATGATATCGGCTCTTTCTTTCTGCAAGCCTTTTACAACATACCTTTCTTTAACCGACATAGCCTTCAAGTTTTCAAAAATTTTGTTTAAAAATTCTCTGGCTAATATAGTATTGTGAACTATCTCCCAATCATATACTTTCATTTGATGGAAAATCGAAGCCGCAGTTGTCGCGGTACCGCCAATAGCCACTATTCTGCCTATTTTCTTATTTTTCAAAAAAGATAAAGCGTCCCTAAACAAAAGATCCAGATTTTTTTCCAGGGCATTTATATCTGATTGATGGATCGGATTTGTTTTGATAAACTTTTCCGTCATCCTGACGGCTCCTGCATTAATACTGGCAGAATAAAGGATATTCTCACCTTCGCTCAACACCAATTCAGTGCTTCCGCCTCCAACATCTATAACAAGAAGGTTTTCACTCTTCCCGAGGCCATAGGATGCTCCAAACATGCCTATCGCTGCTTCCTCTTCTCCATCTAAAACTTTTATGGTCAAACCGGTTTCATTTTTCACCTTTTCCAGGAAATCTTCTCTGTTGCCTGCATCTCTTATAGCGCTGGTAGCAGCTATTGTAATCCTTTCCGCTCCAAAGTCTTCCGCTTTTTTCATAAAATATTTGATCGCTTCAATGTTTTTCTGCATCGCTTTTTCGGTAAGCAAGCTTGAATGTCCCATATCTTTGCCTATCCTGGTCGTAATAACTTCTTTAGTCTTTCGCTTGAAATTACCTCCTACAACCTCACATAACATCAATCTTATAGAATTAGTTCCCAAATCTATTGCGGCAATTTTACTCATACGAATCTCCTTTATGTTAGTTTTTAAAAACAATACTGTCAGCATAACTGACAGTATCATTGATTATATAATTTTATCTCTGGGCAATGTCTCCCTTGCGGCTATAACCGCCGCTTCTCTTTGACTCTCTATTCTTCATAAATTCCTGAAGCCTTTCCTCGCTCTCCTTCATGAATTTCGAAAGCCTATCCTCAAAGCTTCCGTTCTGGGTCTTCTTAAATTCTTGCTGCCAGTCTATTTCAACAGGCTTTGTGGACTTTTTAATCGTCTGGGCCTGCTTGATCGACAGATTTATCTTTCCGTCTCGGTCTATGTTCAATACCTTCACTCTGACCGATTGTTTTTCTTTTAGATAGCTGTTTATATCTTTTATATACGTATCAGCAATCTCTGAAATGTGGACCAGTCCGGTTTTCCCCCCCGATAGTTGAACAAAAGCACCAAATTTGGTTATATTGGCTACAACTCCATCAACTATCATACCTTCCTCTATAGGCATACTGAAAAAATTCCTCCTTTAATTTGCAATGGGTGATAATTAAAAATAATTTCCAGAAGATATTAGAAAAAAATTACTATAACTAATTACCCCCTTCTTGCAAATTGACATCAGACGAGGACTGATCAACATATACTCTCTCATCGGGCTTAACCAATCCAAGCTGCTCCCGGGCTGCTTTCTCGATATACTCCTTGGTTGAAGTATCCTTAAGCATGTCCTGCAGCTTTTGATTCTCTTTTTTGGCTGTTTGAATTTTCCCGGATATCTCCTGCTGTGATTTTTTCAGCCTGTATATGGTGACTTGCTGGCTGGCAATGGTGAAGGCAGCATAAAGAATAAATATAAACGCAAAAAAATTAGTCCATATTATTTTCTTTTTTCTTTTACTCTTCATAATGCCTATCCTCCCAAATTTCTATAGCCGTTGTTCATCCTCTTTATGATTATCCCTTTTAATTATCAGTTTATAATATTTCTTCGCATCTCTCAATAGTTTTTTAGGCAATAATGCTTTTTTCTTAGTTTTTATTATTTTTGTTTTCAAATATTCCCTTATCTTGGAAAAAGGGCGTACAATAAAATACCATAAAAACCTTAAAGGCAAAATTATCAAACGGCTCCCTCTTTTTACTGCAGCTCTTATGGATTGAAGTATATAGGAAAATAACGCTGCTGCTATTTTGCTGATTATTTTTTCATATAAAAAGAAGCCGACGACGAAGCCTATAAAAACATAAATCCTCAAATCACCATAATTGCTGGAGAATATGGCCCATACTGCTATCATAAGGGTCATCAGCAAAAACAATATATCCCAGAGGGAAGTGATCATCCCTTTTGTTCTGTGGACACCCTTGATCACCCTGTACATATCATACGCTAGTCCGATTATTATCCCGCCATATACAGTAATAGAAAAAACGTAAACTTGAAAATGTACTGTCTCCATAGGAAAACCTCCATTACTGCAGCGTACTTTTTATTTGAAGAGACTCTTAAAAAACCCTCTTTCGTTCTTGTATGCTCCCTTTGATTCATATGCTATCGAGTGTACAAGGCCTTTGATCGACACATTTCCATCATTGACATCCAGGCTGCTGATGCGCAAATCCTCGCCTTTTATCACAAGCTCTCCCATTTGTGTGCTCACAATCACATTGCTTTCATCAAAGCTGCCTACATCCGTAACTCCGCTTATATTAAGCTTTTCCCGGCTTTCAAGAGTGATATTATGGTGTTTGGCTTTTATGCCTTTAATATCTTCCATATATAGACCTCCTGCACCTGCTAAAATAGAGAACTTTATTCATTTATATGCGGGATCAACCATAATATGTGTCTTAACCTTCCAAAATCCTGTACATTTCCTTGGCTTCATCCTTGGCTGCCTTTTCGTTTATGCTCAGGACTTCTGCTCTTATCCTCCTGTCCCCGAATACAATCTCAATTATATCCCCTATCTTTACCTCCGCTCCGGGCTTTGATATCTTTCCGTTGAGATATATCTTATCCCCCTCGCAGGCTTCCTTGGCGACAGTCCTTCTCTTTATCAATCTTGATACTTTAAGGAATTTATCCAATCTCATATATTTTCCTCCTTAGAATAGAACTCAGAACTCAGAGCTCAGGGTGAATGTATTCCTCTTGGGTCTTATCAGTCAACACAATAGATGCATCAATGAGTTATTGCAGTAAAGCAAAGTCAAGTCTCATTCTACAAAAAAATCAGGTCATAGACCTGATTTTGCTCTGCGTATGTAATTAAGCGCTTTTACTTGTTGACAGAATCTTTAAGATCCTTGCCTGGTTTGAATAATGGAGCTTTTGAAGCCGGTATCTTTATTTCTTCTTTTGTTCTTGGGTTTCTGCCTACTCTGGCAGCTCTTTGCTTAACTTCGAATGTACCAAAACCCACCAACTGCACTTTGTCACCTTTTGCAAGTGATTCCTGTACAGTATCCATGAATGCTTTTAGAGCCTTTTCAGTATCCTTTTTTGTCAATTCGCATTTTTCAGCCATGCTGGCGATAAGTTCAGCTTTGTTCATTAAATAACCCTCCTATTATTTTGTTCATGAGTACTATAAGCATATTCTCTATTTCTGGCAAAAATCCTTCTTTTTTATGATTAGTTTTTATCAGTTTTAGTAAAATTATGTGTTTTTGCCTTATTCCACAACAAATCCATCTCTTCCAACGTCATTTCTTCCATTTTTTTACCTTGAGCCATAGCAATTTCTTCGATATAGCTGAATCTGAGAATGAATTTATTTATGGTCTTTGTTAAAGCGAGCTCAGGTTGCATTTTAAGAAATCTTGCCACATTTACCACTGCAAAAAGTAAATCACCAATTTCTTCTTCTATTTTGTCTTTTTTTGCAGTTTTATATACCTCTTTTAATTCCAAAATTTCTTCATCAACCTTTGCCATTGCTCCATCCACATCAGGCCAGTCAAATCCTGTCAGGGCAGCTTTTTCCTGGACCTTCCAGCTTCTGGTCAAAGAAGGCATTGCCTTTGGAATAGCTTTCAGAGTATCAGTATAGTTATCCATGCCTTTTTCGTTTCTTTTTGCTGCTTCCCAGTTCTCTAAGGCACCGCTTTCATCATTGGCCTCGACCTGACCAAATACATGAGGATGTCTTGAAATCAGTTTGTCTGCTAAAAACGTGATGACATCATGGATGTGGAACTCACCAGCCTCCTTCCCAATCTGACAATGAAACACTACTTGGAGAAGCACGTCCCCTAGCTCTTCAATCAATTGGTCTATATCGCCGATTTCTATCGCATCGATAACTTCATAGCATTCTTCCAAAAGGTAAGGCTTCAGGCTGTTATGGTTTTGTTTTCTGTCCCAGGGGCAGCCTTCGTCACCCCTTAGGTATTCCATGAGATTTACCAAATCATCCATGCTTTTAAACCTTTTATTTTCTTCCGCAGGGGGTATGTAGATGCTTGTAAGATAATCCACCCATTCTATGGAATCTAATTGATGGAGTTCAATCCATTCCATTATTTGCTGCTCTTCGACACCTGCTGCTTTTATTATACATACTTTTTGCTCATCTTTATAATGGTCCATTAGTATCAATTTTACTTCCGAGCAGACTAATTTGCTGTAAACCTGAGTGATAATATTGCCGCAATTTATATCCGGCTTCTGTTTATCCAGTCCCAAGGCATCAATAATCTTTAAGCCTGAGGAAATATCTATCTTCAATGCGGCAGTCACCGCATCTATAAAGCTCATGGCGCTTTCTACGACTACCTCTGCCTTTCCCTTTGCTTCGGCAAGGATCATCTCTACACTTTTTTCTGCAGCCAAAGGATGTCCCGGCACTGCATATACTACATTATTGCCTTCTAATGCAATATTTATAACCCTGTTGCATATGGTTTCATACACTTCCTCAAAAGTATCCGCCGAATCATAAATATCATCGCAGGTAGAAAACTTTATTCCCATACCGGATATCTTATCTACCAAAGGATGCTTTTCCGTTCTCAGTATCAGTATCTCTGCATTTTTTATTATATTCTCCGCCTTAAGGGTGAGGCTCTCATAGTCTCCAGGCCCAAGGCCTATTATTGTTATTTTTCCTATAGTAATCGCCTCCTAATTCAGATAACAAAAGCTAGGGTATTCCCCACTCCTCATTCCTAACTCATATTTATAGCAGCCCTTTTTTCTTCAGCATCCTGGCAAGTTTTTTGCCTCCCGGGGCTGTATCAAGCTCTTCTTCAGTGATCCCCCTGATGACTACCAGCACTATCACATATGCCAATGCCGCCAGGGATATGCTGACCAAGGTTGGAACATACTTGCTCTCTATAGAGGCATGCAGCAGCTTATAGCTGAAATATGCGACAAGGGTCATCGCTATGGATGCAACAGCGGGCTTTGCGGTTATCGATATAATTCCCAAACCTTTTTTTTGATACTGTCTCAAGGCCTTCAGATTCAACACTGTTGCCACAGCATATCCCAATACCGTGCCAATGGCGGCCCCGTTTATATTCAAAGCAGGCATAGAAGTGAGCACATAGCTTACTACGGCCTTTACCGAAGCCCCTGCCACCATGTTGGTGACAGGTATTTTTTCCTTTCCCATTCCCTGCAGTATGCCTGTCATGGTCTGCACCAAAGTAAGGAAAATTACTGCAGGCGATACATACATCAGTGCTATACCAAGGCTCGCACCTTCATTGGGATAAAACATCCTCATTATAGGCCCTGCCAGTATAAAAAGCCCCATTGCAGCAGGCAATCCTAAAATCAAGCTCATCTTTAAAGCCAGCCTGGATTTTCGCCTTACCGAGTCCATATCGTTCCTAGCCATGGACTCTGATATGGATGGTACAAGACTTGCCGCCAATGATATGGTAAATACCTGGGGAAGGTTTATGAAGGAGGTTGCCATGCCCTTGAGCTGCCCAAAAAGCTTTGTAGCCACTATCTGATCAAAGCCGGCAGCCTGCAATCTATCCATTACAATAAAAGTATCGAGAAGGCTCATTATGGGCATGATGCTTCCGCCGATCATGATAGGCAAAGAAAATTTAATTATCCTGTTGATTATGCTGCCGATAGATTCGGTTCCTCTGCCTTTGAAGCGTACCAGATCTGCCTTTATTGCCCTTTTCTTTTTTGCATATATTATATAAAGAGTAAAAAAGCTTACCAGTCCCCCAATAGTAGTTCCAAAGATAGCACCGGCTGCCGATGCCATATAACCCCTGGGGAGAAGCATATAGGCCAATAAGAAGCCTACCAGCACCCTGCTTATCTGCTCCGTTACTTGGGATACGGCGCTGGGTCCCATGTTCTGCATGCCTTGAAAGTACCCTCTGAAGGCACCGCTTATAGAAACCGTAAATATGGCCGGCGAAACTGCAAGAACCGCCAGATAGGAACCTGGATTTTTAAAAGCTTGTGAGAAAGCTTCTGCGCTGAAAAACAATATGACGGATAGAGCAAGCCCAATGACGGCCAGAAGCGCCATAGCCACTCTGAATATCTTATGGGCCTCATCATTTCTCCCCACTTCCAGCCTTTCGGATACCAGCTTGGATATGGCTGTAGGTATGGCGTAAGAGGAAAAAGTGAGCATGAGAATATAAAGATCATAGGCTGTCTGATGATAAGCCAGACCTTCTGAGGTAATTATCTGCCCCAGCGGAATCCTATATATGGCTCCTAATACTTTAGATATAATTCCTGCTATGGTAAGTATTAATGCGCCCTTTACAAAAGAGTGTTTGTTATTTTCCATGATTGACCCCCAAGTCTGCAATTTAACAGTATTATTAGCTCAGCAGCACTTATATATGTCAGCCGCGAGCTGCCGGACAAATACATTTTATCACATCTATTAGTTAAAATATACATTAAATAACCTTATTAGAACCCTTTGCTCTAACAAAAGAAAAAATGATGGCAGCCTCTTTTGCTGCCATCTTGATCTATTGTTCCATTTGTTTTCCTAAGAAACTAGCTGCGGTCTCAGCAATCTTTTTCTCCAAATCGCTCATCTTTACATTTGACTCCTTGCTGAGCAGTATAACCGAACCAATTGGATCTCCTTCTGCTACGATAGGTACTATAACACCTGAAGTATATTTGGGCGGGCCCTCTTCTTCTGCTGTTATATTTATCATTTTATTGTTATTTGCACCATCCAGCATTATTGCCATCTTGTCTTCGATAATTTTATCCACAGATTGGCTTATTTTTTTCTCAAAAAGTTCTTTCTTGGAGGCTCCTGCTACCGCTATTATTGTATCACGGTCGCTTATACACGCAATATGGTCCAATGAGCTATGTAGCGATTCTGCATATTCTTTCGCAAAATCACTCAGTTCCCCTATTGGAGAGTACTTCTTCAGGATGACTTCTCCCTCTCGGTCTGTGAAAATCTCAAGAGGGTCGCCTTCCCTAATGCGAAGGGTTCTTCTTATTTCCTTAGGTATGACGACTCTTCCAAGATCATCTATACGCCTTACAATTCCAGTTGCTTTCACGCTTTCCCCTCCTTTTGCGATTTTTTTTGACAACTGTGTCTGTAATCCTTAGTATTTTACGGAGGTTAAGCTTTTATACACATATTTGCAAATTTGCCCATATCCTACAGGTTTTTCGGAAATTTTTCTATTTTGGCCTTGCTCTTCATTTCCTCTAAGGAAGTGCTGTAATTTTGGTTTTTCTTATCGGTTATCAGGGTATTCTTCAATTCGTCCTTGACATCCTCAAATTTATCTATGGTTTTATCTTCAACCTTTATTATATGATAGCCATAATCGCTCTTTACCAAGTCGCTGACTTCACCCGGTTTTAGTGCAAAAGCCGCCTGCTCAAAGGGCTCTACCATCTCTCCATGTCTGAAATAGCCCAAACTGCCGCTGTTTTCCTTGGCACTCGGATCTGTTGAGAATTCCTTGGCCAATGCATTGAAATCCTCGCCGGCCTTGACCCTTTCCAGTATCTTCTTGGCTTCTTCTTCAGTATCCAGCAGTATGTGGCTTGCCTTAACCTTATAGAACAGGTTCATATGGCTGTTGTAATAGTCTGCCAGCTCAGTATCAGTAATCTCTACGCTCTGAGTGAGCTTTTCCTTCATCTTGTTTATCATCAGATCTTTTTTAAGATTATCCTTAAAATAAGCTTCTTCCATTTTCAATGTGGTTAAAAACTCAATATACTTCTCATCAGAGTTGAAAAGCTTCTTCCATTTATCCACTTCCGCATTAACTTCTTCATCAGATACGGCTATGCCCAATTCGTTGGCCTTGCGAAGCTGTACCCGGTCGCCTATCATCTGGTCCAGCACCTGTTCCTTGGCCAGATCGATATATTTCTTCCCTTCATACTCTTTATCCCATATGCTTGAGTCCTGATTCAGCTCTACCTGGGTCTTGAATATTTCAAATATCTTATCAAATTCCGCCTTGGTGATATTCTCTCCGTCCACCACAGCCACAATAATTTTGTCCGCATCCTGGGGCTTTACCTTTACTATGCCGCAGCCTGAAGCTGCAAATACCATAAATGCAACAATTACAGCCGTGGCTCCCAACAGTTTTTTGTGGTTCATATCAATTTACTCTCCTCTCAAGTTCGGTATTGTTCTCATTATATGCAGCTAAATTCTCCAAAAAGTCGGAAATAGATTTCAAGTGCTTATCAACATTGCCTTTTCCCAATTTTAAAGTAAAATAGGGCTGCTCACTAGCCATAAAAGACAGCTTGTTTCCGTACTCATTCATAAGCTTAACGGCAGCCTCAGCTTTAATGTATTTGTCGCTCTTGAACTTTAACAGCACGCCTTCCGGCTTCTGTGATACAAAGATTATTCCCAGCTTAGAAGCCAAGAACTTTATAAAGGATATCCTCATCAGATTTCTCACGGAATCCGGTATATCTCCGAATCTATCTTCTATTTCCTCCTCAATATCATATAAGGAGTCTACCCCGTTGATGGAAGCAATCTTCTGATAGATTTCAATCTTTTGATTCTCATCCTCTATATAGGATAAGGGTATATAGGCCTCTATATCAAATTCAACAGTTGTCTCAATCGTCTCCCTAAGCGGCCTTCCGGTAAGTGCTCTCACCGTATCCTCGAGGAGCTTGGTATAGAGGTCATAGCCTATGGATTCCATATGTCCATGCTGTTCTCTTCCCAAAAGATTTCCTGCACCCCTTATCTCCAGATCCCTCATGGCAATTTTGAAGCCGGAGCCGAATTCGGTAAACTCCTTTATAGCCTGAAGCCTCTTTTCTGCTACTTCCGTCAGCACCTTATCCCTTTGATAGGTAAGGTATGCATATGCCAATCTGTTGGATCTCCCCACTCTTCCTCTCAACTGATATAATTGGGACAATCCCATCTTGTCTGCATCATATACGATGATGGTATTTACATTGGGTATATCGAGACCTGTTTCGATTATGGTAGTACATAAAAGCAGGTCATACTCTCCATTATAAAAGTCCAGCATAGTATTTTCAAGAAGTCTTTCATCCATCTGTCCGTGTGCTGCCGCTATCCTGGCTTCAGGAACCAATGCTCTCAGCCTTTCAGCCATTCTGCCGATAGTCCTCACCCTGTTGTATAAAAAGTAGATCTGTCCTCCCCGGTTTATCTCTCTTAGAATGGCATCCCTCACTATTTCATCATTGTATTCCATGACATAGGTTTGCACCGGATACCTCTCCTCCGGAGGCTCTTCTATAACGCTTATATCTCTGATGCCGATCAAAGACATGTGAAGGGTCCTGGGTATCGGTGTGGCAGTAAGAGTTAATACGTCCACATTCTGGCGCATCTGCTTGATCTTTTCCTTATGAACGACTCCGAATCTCTGCTCTTCATCCACTATCAGAAGCCCCAGGTCCTTGAAGACTATATCTTCCTGCAGCAGCCTATGGGTCCCTATGACAAGATCCACAGCCCCGATCCTCAGGGCCTCAAGGGTCTGCTTCTGCTCTTTTAGGCCTCTGAATCTGGATAGCATATCCACACGTATGGGAAAGCTGCCAAACCTTTGATTGCATGTATTAAAATGCTGCTGTGCCAATATGGTGGTAGGCACCAGGATAGCAACCTGCTTCCCATCCATGATGCATTTGAAAGCTGCCCTTAGGGCCACCTCCGTCTTGCCATAGCCCACATCCCCGCATAAAAGCCTATCCATGGCTTTATCGGTTTCCATATCCCTTTTTATTTCCTCTATACAGCTCAGCTGATCAGGGGTCTCCTGATAAGGAAAAGCATCTTCAAATTCTTTTTGCCATTTCCCGTCCCTGGAAAAGGTAAAGCCTTTCATCTGCTGCCTCTCCGCATAGAGCTTCAGCAGTTCGTCAGCCATGCCCTCTATGGCTTTCTTGGCTCTTGCCTTCGTTTTGGCCCATTCCGCTCCGGAGAGCCTATTTATCTTGGGAGCTTTATCTCCTCCGATATATTTCTGTATGAGATCAAATTGGTCTGTCGGTATATAAAGCTTATCATTGCCGTAATACCTTATATGCAGGTAATCTCTTATCACATTGTTGACTTTGAGCCTCTCTATGCCCATATATTGTCCTATGCCATGGCTTTCATGAACCACATAATCACCGACCTTCAGGTCGCTGAAGAACTTTACGGCGCTTCCCTTTTTCTTGAGGATTTTTCTCTTTCCTCCTCCGAAAACCTCCATATCAGTGATCACTGCATACTTTATGGAAGGAAACTCAAAGCCTCCGCTGAGATTTCCCGGAATAACGACGATATGTCCCTCCTGCAGCTCAAAGCCCAGGCTATCCTGATACAAAGCCTCTATGCCATCATCTCTCAGGGTCTCTACTATCCTCTCTCCCCTGTCTTTGTTTCCCGATAGAATAAGTATTTTGTATTTCCTGCTCCTGAGCAGCTTTATTTCATCTATGAGCAGGTTTATTTTCCCGTGAAAGGGCTGCATGGATCGGC
This sequence comes from Lutispora sp. QWL-02, assembly GCF_058315355.1. NCBI lineage: Bacteria > Bacillati > Bacillota > Clostridia > Lutisporales > Lutisporaceae > Lutispora > Lutispora sp. QWL-02. Next base: position 1,155,803 of record NZ_CM177762.1, on the reverse strand, counting down.
AAAGAAAGCTGATGGTCCTCTGGGGTTTAAAATCCGCTGTGCTTTTCAGCAAGGCATTAAAGCACAATACCTGCTTATTATTTATTTTGAGCAGAATATCATCGTAGGTCAGCAATGCATTGAGCTGTGCCGGCAGCAGTTCTCCTTCTTCCAGGAGACTCTTGAAATGTTCTTCATATTCAAGCCTTATATTGTCGAACCTCTGTCTCACCCGGTTAGGCTCATCCACCACAACCATGAAATCCGACAGATAATCGGTGATGCATAAATCTTTTTCATAAAAGAATGCAGAGTACCTGTCTATGCCCCGAAAGTATATATTATTTCTGATTTTCTCTATATCTTCTGTTATTTTATCCTTAAGCTTTTCTCCCAGCGCTTTCTTCTTGGCTGAAGCCTCATAAAGCTTCAGTCTCTTGTTCAATTCCTTCTCTATCATTTCTGAGGCTCTGGCAAAATCCCCGGCTTTCAATAACATTTCCCTCATAGGCGATAATTGAACAGAATCCAGCTTCTTTACGGATCGCTGAGTTCCTGTATCAAAATATCTTATAGAGTCAATTTCATCATCAAAAAGTTCAATTCTCACAGGATAGTCTTCTGTGGGACCATAAAAATCGATAATTCCGCCTCTTACGGAAAACTGTCCCCGGCCTTCTATCATATCCACTCTTTCATAGCCGGAAGCTGCAAAAAAATCAGTGAAATCCTCTACAGGCATTTGCTCTCCCACTTTTACCCGCACAAATTTAGAGTAGAAATAATCCGGCTCTGGCATTTTGTTCAGCAAGGCTTCCACAGACGCGCACAATACCACTCTTTCTCCCTTGCCCAGCTTATTCAGGGCTTTGAGCCTGTTTATGGCAATTTCATTGCTCCTGGCGTCTATCTTATGAAAGATCATCTCCGCAGTGGGCAGCAGCACCGCCGCATCCTGATCAAAGAAAGAAATATCCTCATAAATCTTTCTGGCCAAAATATCATTATGCGTTATGACCAGAATCGATCTGTCAAAGGCCTTGCTCACCAAAGCAGCCATCATCGATTTTTGGGCATCAGAAATCCCGTGAACTTCAACGGTTTTAGCATTTTCACGAAGGGATTGGATCAAATATTTATATTCTTCCAGCGATTGTAAAGGTGATAAAACATTATCCATTGAATTTGTTCATTGCTGCCGCAATGCCTTTCAAAACTATTTCTTGTGCTGCATCCGCCGCCTTTTCCACTGCCTCTGTCATAATAGGTATCTCTTCCTTTGAGAACTTTCCCGTCACATAATCAGCCAGATCCATATACTCGGGCTGTTTTCCTATACCTATTCTTATCCTTGGAAAGTCATCTCTATTCAATAAATATATAATTGATTTCATGCCATTATGCGAGCCGGAGCTTCCCTTGGGCCTTATACGCAAAACTCCCGGCGAGAGATCTACGTCATCATAGATGACAATAAGATTCTCACTTGGCAGCTTGTAGAAGCCAACCACATCCATGATGCTTTCGCCGCTTAAATTCATATAGGTCTGGGGTTTTATAAGCACGACCTTTTCAGTTCCTATATAACCTTCGCCCACCAAAGCCTTATGCCTTATCTTATTAATATTTATATTCAATTGGCGGGACAAATAATCTACAGCAATAAAGCCTATATTGTGCCTTGTATCCGCATATCTTGCCCCCGGATTGCCTAATCCTGCTATTACAAACATATTACCCTCCAAAAATTGAACGAAACTTCATTCAGCGGGGGTCGGAAATCCTCTCTGAATGTTAGTTGAGTCCATACTGGACTTAACCCGCCCTTTGATACCAGCATCTTAATAGAAGCGGTATATTTAGGGCGGGTTAGTCTAGTGCTCAAGGCAACAGACATCATGTTGTGCCCATTGCCTATGAGTTGTCCATCTTTAATCAAAAAGCTTGCTTACTGAAAGTCCTTCGTAAATTCTGTGAATTGCTTCTGCAAACAAAGGTGCAACCGACAGAACCTTTATCTTGTCGCCGGATTTGTCAGAAGGAAGGGGAATAGTATCAGTGACGATCAATTCCTTGATGACAGAATCATTTATTCTCTCAAAAGCAGGTCCCGACAGCACCGGATGAGTGCAAGCCACATAGACTTCTTTAGCGCCCATATCCGTCAAAACCTTGGCGGCGTTGGAAATAGAGCCTCCGGTATCCACCATATCGTCTATCATAATGCAATTTTTGCCGTTTATATCTCCTATGACATTCATTACCTCGGCCACATTTGCCCTGGGTCTTCTCTTATCAACTATTGCCAAAGGAGCATTGAGTCTGGAAGCAAGGCCCCTGGCCCTTGTAACCCCGCCTACATCAGGGGATACGACCACGACGTCCTGCAAATTTTTATCCAAAAAGTAATTGGCGATTATAGGCATAGCATAAAGATTATCCACTGGAATGTTGAAAAATCCCTGTATCTGAGGAGCGTGCAAATCCATAGTAAGCACCCTGTCTGCCCCGGCAGTAGTTATCAGGTCGGCTACCAGCTTAGCGGTGATAGGCTCTCTTGGCTTTGATTTTCTATCCTGCCTCGCATAAGCATAAAATGGGATTACCGCTGTGATCCTGCCTGCCGATGCTCTCTTCAAAGCATCGATCATGATCAAAAGCTCCATCAGATTATTATTAACAGGAGCACTGGTTGATTGAACAACAAATACATCTGCCCCTCTCACAGATTCATTGATGTTCACAGATATTTCGCCGTTGCTGAAGGTCCCTACCTGGGAATCACCTACAGGAACGCCTACTATATCTGCAATTTGTTTTGTAAGCTCCTTATTAGCATTACAGTGGAAAATTTTTATACACTCACCATGTGCTATCATTTTATTAAAACCCTCCTAGTTTATTCTTCCTCTTTTATGAGGCCTTTTCTTCTGACCCAGCCTTCTATATTTTCCTGTCTTGCTCTGCCAATGGCAAGGCTTTCTTCCGGTACGCTCCTGGTCACGGTTGTACCTGCCGCTATATATGAGTTTTTACCCACGACTACAGGCGCCACCAAGTTTACATTGCAGCCTACAAAGCTGTTGTCTTCAACCTTAGTTCTGTGTTTTTTCTTCCCATCATAATTTACAAAGACTACTCCGCATCCTAAATTCACTCCGCTGCCTACATCTCCGTCACCAACATAGGTAAGATGAGATGCCTTTGAATGATCTCCGAAGTTGGAATTTTTCATTTCAACAAAGTCGCCGATCTTGGCATGCCTGCCTATCACATTTCCCGGCCTCAGATAAGCAAAAGGACCTACTGTAGTACCTTCTCCTATGCGGCTCTCCAGCACCACGGAATTTTGTATATGGGCTCCTTTGCCTACATGGCTGTCCGATATGGTGGTATAAGGACCTATTATTGCATCTTCTTCTACATATGCAGACCCTTTTAATATGCATCCCGGCAATATGGTCACATCTCTTTCGATCTTTACCCCCGCCTCAATATAAGTATTGGCAGGATCAGTGATCGTTACTCCGCTGAGCATATGTTTTTCCAGAATTCTTTTTGTCATAATAGAAACTGCCTGGGATAACTGTAATCTATTGTTAACACCCATTATCTCTTCCGAATTTTCAATTTTAAAAGCCCTTACATTAAGGTTTTTCTCATTTAAAATCTTTATTGCATCCGTAAGATAGTACTCCTTCTGATCATTGTCATTTTTGAGCCCTTTCAAAGCTTCTTTGAGAGAAGGGCCGTCAAACAAGTATATACCTGAATTGATCTCCCTTATCTTCTTTTGCTCAGAATCGGCATCCCTCTCCTCGACAATGGCAGCAACATTTCCCTCGGCGTCCCGTATGATCCTCCCGTAATTATAAGGGTCCTCGAAGTCAGCAGTTAAAACCGTAGCATGGCAGTTTCCCTGCTTATGAGCCTTATACATCTTGCTTATGGTTTCCGAAGTCAAAAGGGGAGTATCTCCATATAGAACCAAAACATCCCCGGATGTGATAAAGCTTTCTGCCTGCATCACAGCATGGCCTGTGCCCAATTGCTGCTCCTGATATACAAATTTAACCCCGGCCAGCTTATCCCGGACTTCCGCAGCTCCATGGCCTACTACGACTACCGTCTCAGATGCCCCTGCTTCCCTGGCGCAACCGACAACATGCTCAACCATAGCTTTGCCGCAAAGCTCATGCAAAACCTTGGGCCTCTTCGAATACATCCTTTTACCCTCTCCTGCCGCCAGTATGACTGCCAGCATATAGGATGTGCTACTCAAATTACCACCCTCTATTATACAATTTTTTTCATTATTTTCACTCTATATTCTAGCATAATATTTTTAGTATTAACAGTAATATAATCATTCCCTTTTCTTGCTAAAAAAATACCGTAATACCAATAGCATCCATGTATAGCTGAGTATAGTATATAAAAATTGATGACACTAATTCGCTGGGCCTAAGAAAATCCTACACTTTTCTAAGGCTCAACTCATAAGTGTCATTGACAATTTTTATATAAGCATACTTAATCCATACACGGATGCTATTTTACTGTGGTAAATCCGTGTTCTCCGTACTTCAGGACCCAAAAGGAATACCCAAAAACCTGAGTTCTGAGTCCTAAGGCCTCTTGTAATATGGGTGCGGACACCATCCGCAGCTTCCCTTTTTCTTCTTTTTATCGTAGTAATCTTCATTATCGTCGCTGCTGTCATCGCTGTCATCATCTTCATACCAATCTTTCATATCCCAATCGACCTGATGCCCCATATGCTTCATTTTTGGTTCTTCCATATACATGGGTTCTTCCATTTGCATAGGCTCTTCCATCATATGCATCATGGGACACATCATCATTGCCTGGCTGATCATAGGGCACTGCATCATGGGACATTGCATCATGTGCATATTCATTGGGTGCATTTTCATATAGTCCATATCCATATCCGGAATGTAATCTTCCGGATCGTAATATTTTTTATCTGACATCATATTACCTCCCAATATATTAATACCAATATTATATATATATTCATCGGAAGTAAAATATGATACAAAAGGCGTTTACAAATGCAAAAAGTCCCTCCCATGTAAATGGAATAGGACTTTAATGGCAAGCACTGATTGATCATTCCGCATCCTTGACTTTTTCATATTCCTCAAGTATTGCAGATTGTATTTTTTCTCTGGTCGAAGAATTTATGGGATGCGCTATATCCTTAAACTCTCCATCCGGCGTTTTTCTGCTTGGCATAGCTATGAAAAGACCTTCCTGACCCTCTATAACCTTAATATCATGAACTACAAATTCGTTGTCGAAGGTAACAGATACGACCGCTTTCATCTTGCCTTCAGCATTCACCTTTCTTATTCTTACGTCAGTTATGTTCATACTGCTCACCACCTTCCCGTCCAAATGCTTTGTCAGCTGATAGATAATTTATTCGCCATGTTTTTGATTTTTCCTTCTTTTTGCTTGGAATTTTCTGAAAATAAGTATAATTCTTAACTAAATAGCATATCTTTATAGATATTTATTAATCCTTGGTGCTCATCGACCTCTCCCACCTCCAGAAGAGAAATATAATCCTGAACCATCTTCTCCTTTGGTTCAATGGTCTTCATCAAAACTCCTATTCCGTATACTTCCGCTTTTATTTCTTTCATCAAATCCACAATTCCTTTGGCAGTTCCGCCGGCTTTCATGAAATCATCTATTATCAATACCTTTTTCCCTTCAGGGATGGCTCTTTTAGATACAAACATGGTTTGAATCCTCTTGGTGGAGCCTGATACATAGTTTATGCTGACGGTAGAGCCCTCCGTAACCCGGTTTTCTCTTCTCAGAATCACTAAAGGTATATTTAATGCCCTGGCAGTCATATTAGCCAATGTGATGCCCTTTGTCTCAATTGTTACTACATATTCGGCCCCGCTGTTCATAAAATGTGTGGCGAATATCTCTCCGACCTTTGCAGAGACTCTCGGATCATAGATCACATCAGACATATATATATAGTTTCCGGGAATGATGCGCTTCGGGTCTCTTAGCTTTTCACACAACTCATCCAAAAATCCTATTGCATCGCCATTCTCCACGTATGGCCTGTACTTAACTCCACCGGCTGCACCCGAGATAGTCTCTATCTGCCCTAAGGATATTTGCTCAACAATTTTTTTTGCTGCTGCGATATCCTCACTGATGGTGGATTTTGCCGCAGTGAACAATTCACTGAAGTAATTCAAGGAAAATAAATTGTTGGGGTTATCGCTCAGTATCTTTATAAGACCTGCAACTCTCTCATTCCTTTTGAACTTTTCCATGTGCTTCCTCCCCTAAAATACGAATATTATTACCAGTATCGCATTTTTTATTCACTTCTATTTTTTTTGCAGAAATCCTTCTTTAATCGCAAATAATTGTTGAACCCAACATATGATAATCATAATATGCTATAATTTTTATGATATATTTTTATATACAAGCAAATTATAAAGGCTATAATAGTAATATAATAAATAGATGTTTTATAGAGTACCGACATACTAATTTTAGGGAGTGTAAGACCATGTTTTTATCGGATAATATTAAGACCGTACATTTCATCGGCATAGGCGGAATAAGCATGAGCGGCCTGGCAGAGATCCTGCTGGATAGGGGCTATAAGGTTCAAGGATCGGATATTCAAGACAGTCCCATCATCGGAAAATTAAAAAGAGACGGAGCATCCGTAAGCATCCCTCATAATGCAGAGAATGTCATAGGAGCAGATCTGGCAGTCTATACCTCTGCAGTGAAGAATGACAATCCCGAAATAATGAAGGCGAAGGAGCTGGGTATTCCCCTTATGGACAGGGCCGCCTTTCTGGGAAAAATAATGATGGAATATTCCTATGGAGTGGCTATTGCAGGCTGCCATGGAAAAACTACCAGCACCTCTATGGTATCAATAATTTTTAAGAATGCGGAATTGGATCCTACCGTGCTGTTAGGCGGTGAGCTGGACGCAATCGGAGGCAATGTGAGAATCGGCAAGAGCCCATATTTCATCACGGAAGCCTGTGAATATATGGAGAACTTTTTAAAGTTCTATCCCTTCTATGGGGTGATTTTAAACATAGATGAAGATCATCTTGACTATTTTAAGGATCTTCATCATATAAAGGATACCTTTATAAAATTTGCGAGGCTTATCCCTAAGGAAGGCTGCCTGGCTGTCTGCGCTGACAACAGCAATGCAATGGATGTGCTGCCTCATGCAAATTGCAGGGTTGTGACCTTCGGCATAGATAATAAAGCGGATTATATGGCTGAGGATATAGAATTTGATGAATATGGTCATCCTTCCTTCAGAATCATAAAGGGTAACGAAGATATGGGTATTTATAAATTAAGAATACCGGGTGTTCATAATGTGCTGAATTCACTATCGGCCTTTGCGGTTTCCGATTTTTTCGGCATATCGAAAGAGATAGTAAGAGACAGTCTGCTGGAGTTCTCAGGAACTCACAGGCGATTTGATATATTGGGAACAGTAAATGGCATTACTGTAATAGATGATTATGCCCATCATCCTACAGCAATAAAGGTAACCCTGGATGCAGCAAAGAAATTCCCTCACAACAAGCTCTGGTGCATATTCCAGCCCCACACCTACACAAGAACCAAGCTTTTGCTCAAGGAATTTGCAGGCTCTTTTTATGACGCTGACCATGTTATAATCACTGATATATATGCTGCAAGGGAAAAGGATACGGGAGAGATCCATTCTAAGGATCTGGCCAATGAGATCGGCAAGATAAGCTGCAACACAATATACATGAAGGAATTTGCCGATATATCAGATTATGTAGCCAAGAATGCAAGGCCTGGAGATATGATCATGACGGTGGGAGCCGGAAGCATAACCAATCTTGGGCCTATGATAATGGAGAAACTGAAAGGCCTTGAATAAATCATTCAAGGCCTTTTATTGCGCTTATATTGCTTATCAATGTTTTTTCTTTGGAATTCTGCATTCACAGGGGACATTTATCTGGCATTTACCGCATCCATATCTGGGCTTATATTTTTCGGCGGTTTTATCCAAAAACTCAGAGCATGCAACATGATCCTTGCCTTTTTTTATCGAGATGGCATTGACCGGGCAATTTTTCACACAAGCACCGCACATTGAGCAATTCTCATAAATATTAATATATTCTTTATTGGCGGGAGGTAAATACAGCTCCGTTACGATGCTGCCAAGCCTCCCGGCTGCACCTTTCTTGGTTATAAGGCTCTTGGAAAGCCCGAATGTTCCGAGCCCGCATACAAATGCCACATGCCTTTCAGACCAATTGCTTGAAAATGATATTTCATCATGGGGAGAGCTGCTGCTAAGGCTGCCCTTAGACCAGAATCTTTCATCCAAGGATGGCACGATGCTGTTATAGCCTGCACTTATCAGCTCAGATTTCAAATATATACATAGATTATTCAAAAAAGTTTGGCCTTCAATACGCCCATGAAGCCATTCTTCCGAAGGCCATGACATATCCCTTTTATTGCCTTTTCTCACGGCCTCACTAAAAGGCAGAAAAAAGGATATCACTGTTTTTGCCTGTGGCAGCCATTCCCCGGGAAGCAAGAAGTGCTTGCCTATTGCCGGCGCTTCTTTCAGCGATTTAAAGCCTTCGTCGTCTGCAGAGCCGAAGGAGAAGACCGGCTCATCATAAATTTTCATTCCCACTACATTTTCAGAAATAGCGGCTTCCTTTGTTATATAATTGTCTTCCGAGTTTTCAACAAAGCAAGCTGCAGCTTTTATCATATCCTGCTCATCCATATGTTTTATCACCCCTTAATATGATCATCTTTTCTTTCTTTTCAACAGTGCAGCCGTATCCAAGGTTTTACTTGCAGCTTTGTTTTCCTCAGGCTTGGCTTCCTTAGCCTTTTTTTCTTCAGGAATGACATCAGGCTTTTCCCTTACATCTTCCGCTCTTTGTTCTTTTTTATCTATCTTTATCTTCTTTGCAATCAACCCGCCCAATCTCGCGATCTCATCCATGGGCAGTTTCAATCTTCTTATGGCTATATCTGTTAAAAATGCAATCAACGCCAATACCAGCATCGGCAAGGTCAGATCCAATCTGCCTTGCACAGGAGCTATGGGCCCTTTAAACACTTCTCCGGCATCCTCTATATATTGTCCTCCCGACTCCATAACAAGCCGGTCCAGCTTATCACTATTTGCATCCATGGAGTATTCGGGTGAATATTGTACGGAGAGGCCGGTGCTTATGGTGCTTTTTATTTCTCCGCCCTTGCTCTGGACGATTTTGATGAGATAGGCTCCTGTATCTTCTATCCTGAAGCGCCCCATATATTGTCCGGGGGCTTCTTCATCCAGCTTTATTTCTATGCTTTCCACAGAGGGAGCGGTTATTACGGCCTTTGTATCCATGGTTTCTTTATTGCTCTTCTGCTTGAGCCTGATTTCCCCATAGCCGTCCTGTATCCGAGTCTCCGCCTCAACATCGTCACTGCTGTAATTTTCTATAGTCCAATTGATCAAGTTGTTCCAGAGAACGGGATTGCTGTCCCAATTCACATAGTTGCCGCTCCAGACGCCTTTCATATCCGAATTCCATGCTGCGGTCTTGCCCAAGCCGTATTGCCAAAGAGTAAGTATAGGGTCCCCTTCATCGCTTTCCAGAAGCACGCTGGCTGCATCCTTGGGACTTGAGGCGATATAGCCCTTAAGGCTCGGTATCCCTTTCCTCACTACCTCATCCAGCACCGGATGCAGGTTTGCCACTCGGGGCGTAAATTCCCTGTTATTCAGATATGCTTTCGCAGCCATAAAGGTTTCCTTGGCAAAGATTGTAGGTATATTGGAATATTCATTGGTCACATAAGACCTGCCGCCGGCTTTGTTGGATATATGCTCCAGAAGCTGCACATCTGCGTCATGGCCTGCCGCCACTGTTGAGATGGTTATGCCCGATTGCCGGGCATCCTCCAGGAGCTTGTCATACCCGGTCTTTTCCGCCTGGCCATCCGTCAAGAGAATTATGTGCTTTATCTTGCTGCTCTGACTTTTCATGGTTTTTACCGCTTCTTCCAAAGCGGGCAGGATGCTCGTGCCTCCGCCTTGTCTTATGGTGCCGATATCGCTTCTCAAGGCTTCTCTGTCTCCCGGCTTCTGGGGTTTTACCACCCAGTATTGGGCGCCGTCAAAGGCGAGGACGCCGATATTATCATTATCTCTCAATGAATCCAGCACTCTGGCGGCTGCCTCCTTGGCCAGATCCAGCTTGGTTATGCCTCCGCTGGCTTCCGACATGCTGCCGGATTTATCTATGACCATGATGATGGACATGTCGGGTATGGCTTTTTTGCCTTTGAGCTCCATGTTCACGGGAAGCACCTTTTCCAGAGAGGTCTTGTAATATCCTCCCAGAGCAAAGGAATCATCTCCTCCGGAAGCTATGAGGCCCCCTCCGAAATCCCGCACATAGGACTCCAGGGCTTTTAAAAAGCCATCGCTCAGGTTCTCGGCAGAAACATTGGCCAATAGGATGGTCTTGTATTGGGCCATGGATTGCAAGTCCGCCGGAGCAGAGCGGGCATTTATCCTTTTGAAGGACGCCTTTGCTCCCTCCAGTATTTTTGCTATTTCATCTCCTTCCCCTTCCTTGTCCTCGATGAGCAATATCATAGGCTCATCCAGCACATTGATAAAGGAAGAAACTTCATTATTCCTCATTTCCGTATCCGAATCGGCTTCTATGACAGCCCTGTAGGTTTTAAAGCCCCTTGCATCTGCCCTGTCCTTGAATACGAATCTATTGTCTCCTTTTGTTATTTCTACTCTTTCCTCGGCCGCCTTTTTGCTGCCGTCAAAGAGCAGAAGCCTACCTGAGGTATTCACATTGCTTTTTATATTGACTCCTATGTTGAATTCTTCTCCCATGTTCAAGGTTTGGGGAACCGTAAGGCTTACGGCGGACACCTCACTGCCCTTTTCCCTGTCCATCTTAAGGACCTTGAGGTCCACGCCCTTGTTCTTTACAGCGCCTGCTATATTGCTGCTGCTGCCGTCATTCTCCTCTCCGTCGGTTATCAATACTATCCTCTTCCGGCTCTTGTCCGGCAGCACGGATAATGCGGCATTCAATGCCTTTTCTATATTGGTGTACTTGCCTTTCCGATCGCTGCTCATGGAGTCAAATGTCGGATTCTTTGAAAGAAAGTTTTCCATGATAGGTTCTTCACTGAAGGAAATTATTCCTGCTTCATCCTTATCCGTCATTTCTTTCAAAGCACTTCTGACGAAGCTCTCGCTTTCTTTTATATGCTCGGACATACTGTCCGACCCATCCATCAAAAATATGGTGGCAGTATCTTCCACAGTCCATGTGATCCCCAAGCCGGCCAAAGAAAGTACCAAAAATGTGAAGGTGATAAATCTGGCCGTCAATATGAATGCCTTCTTAGACCTCGCTCTGCCGCTTATGGCCTTGGATGTGGCGATGAGCAGCCCTGATACGGCAACCAGCAGAATCAGCCATATGGGTTTTGCAAAATCAATTACCACGAATATACACCATCCATTCTCCGGCCAGCAAAAGCAGCACAAAAATTATGATAAGGCTGCGCAAGTTCAGCCCTGAGAGTAAATTACCCCCTGCATCACCGAGCTTCTTATCGCCTTCCCAGGACTCTTTAAAGGCATTGGCCGCTTCTTCCCCGGGAAAATTCACTGCAAATATTTTATCTCCGCTGTCTTCGCCCTTATTATATGACAGCTTATAAATTCCAGTATCCCTTGTGTCATCATAGCCGTAGGAGAGCAAGCCCTTGTTCAGGCTTGCCTTTAAGCCTCGCGGGTTTTCCATTGCCGCCTCTTCAGCTCCTCCGGCGGAATCCAGAGGTATGGTTTCACCGCTGCAATAGTAAGGCTTTCCCTGCTGCTCCATATCCGTCAGATAGGCTGCCATATTGTACATGAATATAGGGAAAGCAGTGTTTAACGCAAAATCGCTGTCATGTATATCAAAGGCTGTATAGCCTATTCTTCTCCCTTCAAAAATACCGGCTCCCGCAGCCGTATTCTGCCCTGCTTTGATCAAGGCATCAGCCCAATAGGGCTTCTCTATATCCCTCATTTTTCCTATATAAAAGCTGTAGCCATCGGCATGCTGATTCAAGCCATGGCTCAATATTTCGGCCCTGCCTCCCGCCGTCGTCTCCCCTGCTTTAAAATATGGGTTATTCCCGCCGGGATTTATGAAAAACAGCGAGCCCTTCTGAGGGAGCGAGGATGGCATCATGCCATCAAATATATAAAGATCATAATCATCATCAGATACATTTATGTCATCTGTCTTGTAGACTTCCAAGCCTTCTATGGAGCTTAACGCCTTCTCTATAAATATATTTCCTTCAGAAAATAGAAGCACTTTTTTGGATTCTTCGCTCTGAAGCACCAGATAAGCTCTGTTATCCTCAAGCAAGGCATCCTCTTCAGTGAGCTCTGCCCATAAATACTTATAGCCCGTATCTATACCTTCAAACATAATATTGCGGGATTCGCCGGACTCCAGGACTATCTCCGTCAGCCCAAGAAGGCTGTTCTCTTCATACAGCGCCAATTCTCTTTCGGCAGCAGCCTCGCCGTTGTTCCCTACCCTTACCAAAACAGTATACTTCTCACCGTCACGACTGTAGGATATATGGGTTATGCCTGCATTTTCAGCTTTGCCGCCCAATGCAATGATCTCGCCTGCCATATCTTCCAGCGGTACGGCTTCATCCGTATAAATCAGAACATGAGCCGACGGGAACTGCTTATACATAGCTTTTATCAAGGACAGGTCATCCTTAAGACTGCCCTGCACGCCCGTCTTCTCTATGCCGCGTATGGCTTTTACCGCTGCTTCTTTATCGCCGGTTCCGCTTATCTCCACCTTAGCCCCTTTGTCCACGGAAACCACAGTAAAAACCGAAGATGAGCCGGCTTCTCTGACAGCCTTCTCCGCCATTGCTTTTGCGGTATCGAGACGGCTTTTTTCTCCGTATAGGGCATTCATGCTGCCGCTTCTGTCTATAGCAATTATTATGTTGCCCCCCAGCATCTTGCCTTTGGTGAGATAAGGGCCGGATAATGCCATAATCATCATAAAGGCGGCTAAAAGCTGCATGAGCATCAGTATATTATTTTTCAACCTTTGCCAGGGTTTTTTTACCTCCGATGACCCCATTGCCTTTTCCCAAAGATACAGGCTGGATATTTCCATTTCCTCATGCTGCTGCTTGAGCATATACATGAGCACTATAAGGCCTAAAAGAGGCAGCGACCATAAGGCGTAGGCATTATTAAAGCCCATAATGAAACACTCCTATTTGACTATTTGCGCTGCGATCATATCTTCAAACAATATTTTTTCCAAACTGTCGGCAGAGCTTATGTTGACATAGGCCCCTCCATATTTTTTTGAGGATTCCTTCAAAGCTGATATGAAGCTGTTCAAGGTTCTTTCATAATTATCCATTACAGATGGAGTCAAATCCACATCCAGCATTTCATCGGTCTCGCTGTCCTTCAGCCTGATCTGTCCCTGAAGCTTTGGGGTCAGCTCCTCGGCTGACAAAATATGCAAGAGGACGATATCCTGCTTATGGTAGAGCAGGTACTTAAGAAAATCCTCCGGCTTATCCTGAGTAAAAAAGTCGGATATGATCAAGGACAGGCCCCTTCCTCCAAACTTTTTCTGCTTTATGGCTTTCTCCATATCTGCCATGCCTTTAAACTCAATGTTATCCAAAAAGGCTGCGCAGCCTTCAAATTGACCTCTTCCCCCGAATATTCCGGAACTTCTCAAGCTTCCATGCTGTATAAGATTTATACACAGCCTGTCCATATTATTTAGTGCCAGGAAGGCTATCGCTCCTGCAAGCTGAACTTCCGCCAGCGATTTCTTGGGCTCGCCGAAATCCATGGACCTGCTGCAGTCTAAAAATATATTTACCATGGCTTCTCTTTCTTCCATAAAAAGCTTTACAAAAAGCCTGCCGGATCTTCCGTAAGCGTTCCAGTCCACTCTTCGCAGATCATCGCCATAGGCATACTCCCTGTAATCAGAAAACTCTACGGAGCTGCCCTTGGCTTTTGACTTCCTCAATCCTCCGCTTCCCGAAGCCATAAGCTTTTCCATATTCAGCGATAACCTTTCAAGCCTTTTCAAGAATTGGGAATCAAATGCTCCATACTGCATGGTCATGCCTGCTCCTCTGCTTTTTTTAGAATTTCTTCTATGAGCTCATCGATGCTCAGGCCTTCCGCTATACCTTCATAATTCATAAAAACTCTATGCCTGAGAGACGGGCAGGCCACGTATTTTATATCCTCAAAGGATACATTGTATCTTCCTTCCAGCAAGGCCCTCACTTTGGCGGAGTTTATGATGGCCTGGGCGGCTCTGGGACTGGCCCCGAACCGTATATATTTTTTAGTCCTGTCCGGTGAAGCTTCATTGTCCGGATGGGTATACATCACCGCTCTCAAAGCATAATCCAAAACAGGCTGAGCCATAGGAATTTCTCTTATTGCCTTCCTTATCTCGATTATCTTGCCCCCATCCGCCATTTTATTGATATGGATATCAGAATTGGAGGTAGTGATATCCACTATTCCCCTGAGCTCCGACAGGCTTGGAAATTTAACCTCTACCTTGAAAAGGAACCTGTCGAGCTGTGCCTCCGGCAAGGGATATGTGCCCTCCATCTCTATGGGGTTTTGTGTGGCCATCACCATAAAGGGCTTTGGAAGCTCATAGGTGCTCTTAAAGGCGGTTACCGTGCCTTCCTGCATGGCCTCCAAAAGGGCAGACTGGGTTTTGGGCGTTGCCCTGTTTATTTCATCGGCTAATACCAGGTTTGAGAAAACGGGCCCTTTATGGAACTCAAAAGAACTATGCCCATCTTCGCCCTTGACCAGGATATTTGTTCCAATCACATCGGCCGGCATCAGGTCAGGAGTAAACTGTACCCTGGAAAAGCTGAGATCCAGAACTCTAGCCAGGGTCTTCACCAATTGGGTCTTCCCCAGCCCCGGAGCTCCTTCCAGAAGTATGTGGCCTCCCGACAGCAGTCCTATGATCACCTGCCTTATCACTTCCTTCTGGCCTATGATAGCTTTCCCTATTTCTTCTTCCATGTTTGTCACAGCTTCCCAAGCCGCTTTAATATCCTTCTCTTCTATATTCATCTGCAACTCTCCCTATTAAAATATAATGCTTTTTAATCCTCCAATGAAGAAAAGTAATCCTTGACAATGTCCTGCATACCTTGAGGTATTTGCCTGCCTTCGATGCTCTGGAAGGCCTTTTCCTTATACTCCCCTATTATCTGATCATAGGGCTTCATTTCTCCCCTTATTCCCATGCCGTTGTCAACCATATACTCCTTTGTCTGCCCTTCATTGCCCTTGCTGCCTTTAAGCTGGGATTTATCCCCTTCGCCGCCCACAAGGCTGGGAGTAAAAATCTTCTCATACTCCCGCACGTCTCCCGGTGAAGGCTGTTTATTGCCTAGTCCCTGACCTTGGCCTTGCCGGCTTTGGGCTTCGCTGTCTCCTCCTGTGCCGGTGCCTGCACCGGCTCCCGGATTTCCGTTTCCCTGACCCTGGCTTTGGCCCTGCCCCGTACCTTGTCCCTGATTATTCCCGCTGCCTGCAGCATTTCCCTGAGCCGATGAATTTTTCAGAGCCTCCATTACCTCTTCCATGGCTCTGTTGAATTCATCATTCTCCATCAATTGAGCTATTTGCTCCTCCAGGCCGCTCAGTTCATCTTGCATATCCCCCAGCTCTCCCGCCGCCATCTTTTGTGAAAGCTCGTAGAAAGCTTTAGCAAGCTCAGGATTCTCACTAAGGTTTTTGGCCAGCTCCGAAAGGTTTTGTGATAATTCCCCGATTTGCTGGCTGTTAAGTTTTTTCAAGCCTTCTACTGTCCTTCCCAGCTCTTTTTTAAGCTTTGATGTGTCACCTTTTTTTAAGGTTTCCGCCAGGCTCTTCATCGCCTCATTTTTAGAAAATGCTTCTATAATATTATCCAGATCCTTATCTGTATATTTTTGTTTCAACATATCTATCTTGTTTTCCGTTCTTTGCAACGCCTTTTCCGCTTCCCTGGCATTTTTCGCATTTTTAAGCTCCTTCTTAAGCTCGGACAAAGCCTCCATAGCTTCCTTCCTTTGCTCCATAGTGAGCTTATTGTTATTCTCAACCCTCGACAGGACCTTATCTATTTCTTTTTGCTGCTTTACTGCCTCCCTTTTCAGCTGGTGAAGCTCCGCAGCCCTCTCATCCATGGGATTAGGTATAAATCCGGACACCAAAATCATCAATGCCAGAAGGATGGAAATCAAGGAAAGCTTTTTGGGAATCCTCATTTTGATCTCTTTATTGATATTCATTTTTTCCAGGTGCTCCAGGGCATCCTCCCGCTGAAGCTTTGCAATGCTTGAACTGTCGTTTATAAGCTCATATGCCGTTAAAGTCCTCTCACATAGGCCTTTTGAATCCAGCAGCATTGCTGCTGCCCTATCCCTGGGCGTCATAAAAAGCGATACGAGAAAGCCTATGCCGGCCAAGGCACCAGTCAGAACCGCTCCTTTGGCATAAGCGTCATAAACAGGCACAAAGCGCGCTAAAAATACCAGCGCCAGGTATAAGCCCAAGGCTATGGTCAAGGCTTTTGCCGTAAATTTCAGCATAAATTCCATATGCATCCTGTCCCTGGCTTTTCTTATATATCTTAAAATATCTCTGTTGGAAGCCTCCACAATCTATCACATCCTTTTCTTAGCCTCTGGCTTCTAGCCGCTAGCCTCTGGCATTCGGGTATTCCTTTTGGGCTGTGTTCTCCGTGCCCCTATTAGCCTATTTGCCCGTCTGCTTATCTGCTCCGTTAATCCTGCCCTTCGGTTTAAATTTGCTTTTCAGAGGATTTATCTTATTGGCCGATAACAACAGCAGCGATATAGACAATACGATATTGAAAATCAGGTTGATCAACCATGGACTTAAATAGTTGCCTGAGCCCTGGCTGCCTATGCTGAATCCCGGAATGAAATTCGTGCTGCCTCCTCTGAACTGGCTCCACAAAAGAGAAGTAAAGCCTATGATAGGATTTGAATATAAAAGAGGAAAGACTCCCTTATAATCAAAATCTTGTACTGCACTCAGATACATTAGGGTAAGAAATATAGTGCCGAAGTACAGAAAGGCTATGGTGCCGTATGCCAGAACATTAGCGGCAGTGGTTCTTTTGAAATAGCAGGAGTAAAAGATTCCTATGCTGCCGAAGGTTATAGCGATTATAATAAAGAATCCAAAGAGCTCCAAAAGCTCCTTGAAGGATATCCCCCCGAATAGGAATACAATAGAAAATATGGGGAGGGATGCGACTATCAATAATATTATCTGGCTTATGGATGCAAAAAGCTTGCCTATCACTATAGAGAAAGGCGTCATTCTGGTGCAAAGCAAAAGATCCAGCGTCTGCTTTTCCCTCTCACCCGATATTGCTCCGGTAGTAAGCGCCGGTGCAATAAAGGATATCAAGACGAACTGCATAACGGCAAGCCCGATATAACTTCCCATAGCTAATTCAGAGTCTAGTGTAGATCTATAATAATCCTGCCTGGCTATTATCATGACAAAGGAAGCAGTCAAAGCCAGGAATATCAGGTATACGCCTATCATTCCGGCGGCCCGCCAGCCTCTCATGCGTATCTTCATTTCCTTTTGCAGCACTGGATTTATCTTCATCGCGCTTCCTCTCCCTTCGTTACTCTCATAAACACATCTTCAAGATTGCCATCCATCTGGGCAAAGCTTATGACAGGGATATCTCTTTTTATAAGTTCCTTAAGAATCAGGCTCATATCCTCATCATTTCCTTCGAAGCCGGCCTCTATGAAGTCCCCGCCTTCTCTGGTGCTTGTGATCAGCGGAAACTCGAGGAGTACCCTTTGCGCTTCCGCTGCTTTGCCGCTCAGCCTGATCTTTATATATTTCTTGCTGTATATTTGCTGCATTATATCCGATACCGTACCGCTTATGACAATCTTGCCCCTATCGATTATGCCTATGGAGGTGCAAAGCTCAGAAAGCTCAGGCAGTATGTGAGAGCTTATCACTATGGTCTTGCCCAGCTCCCTGAGAGTGCGGAGGATCTCCTTCATCTCGACCCTTGCCCTTGGGT
Organism: Lutispora sp. QWL-02; assembly: GCF_058315355.1. NCBI lineage: Bacteria > Bacillati > Bacillota > Clostridia > Lutisporales > Lutisporaceae > Lutispora > Lutispora sp. QWL-02. The sequence goes on along the minus strand of NZ_CM177762.1, from coordinate 1,137,558 downwards.
CCATACCTGATGCCGGCTCATCCAGAATCAGAAGCCTGGGATTATGCACCAGACTTCTGGCAAGGCAGAGCCTCTGCTTCATGCCTCTGGATAAGCTGTCCACATAGGCATCTCTTTTATCATTAAGATCTACCAGTTCCAGCAGATCATTACAAATATTCTTTCTCTCGCCGGCATTCATACTGTATATGGATGCATAAAAATCCAGATACTCGGTTACCTTCAAATCGTCATATACACCGAAAAAATCCGGCATATATCCTATTACCTCTTTTGCTTTTCTGCCGTTCCTTACCACATCTATGCCTTCCACAAGAACACTTCCGCCGTCTGCTGCCATAAGCCCGCATATTATCTTCATGGTGGTGGTCTTTCCTGCACCGTTAGGCCCTACAAATCCGAATATCTCACCCTCAGGCACGCTGAGATCCAGTTCGTCAACAGCAGTAAACCTTCCGTATTTCTTTACAAGTCCGTTTATCTTCAACATTACTTCACACTTCCCTTCACTGAGATCTGCGGAAGTCGAAATTCACCGCCGTTTATCTGAAACATTAGCCTGATGGCCTTCCCTTGGCCTAAATATTTTTCCATATTTGCTCCTTCAATGTCAAAGCTGCTGAAATCTCCGGCCTCCCAACCTTCTATCACTTCATTCCATATATACTGCTTTACATTTGGTCCCGGCTTGTCATAGCTTATGCTTATTGCTTTTGGTTCTATATTTTCATCTATTTTAAAAGAAACCTCTAATGTGCCGTTGCCGTAATACATATTGTTATAAGAATCATAATTACCCTTTACCATGTCCCCTTCTATTGCAGGCTTTATATATCCAAAGGGCAGCTCTACTTCTTCTCCGGGCTGCATAGCCATCTTCAAATCTATTATAGCCACGGATTTCTCATAGCTTTTTATATCTTTCCCGTTTACCTTTACCTGGCCGCCTATGGAAGCTTTTGTCCAGCCTATCAGCTTTATGCCCTCTATCCCGGAATTTCCATCGTAAAAGCAGTATTCCAGTATATCCCTTTTTTGATTATCTTTTCGGAGCTGAGCTATATCACTATCCGTCAGCTTCTGCCCGCTGTTTCTCACATTACGTGTATTATATAAGGCCTCCATGAGATCATATCTGTTGCCGTAGTATTTTTCTGCCGCTCCGCCTACTTCCTTCTTCTCGCCGCTTTTTATGTCGCCGATATGCATATACTGGTAGGAAGATATTATATAGCAGTCTTCCAGATCGAAGCCAGCTGAATTTTCAATGGATCCGGTAAACCCTGAATCTGCATAGCTTATTTCGCTCTTTATGCTGCCCTCCATATCCTCAGCATTATCCAGGGCTAAAGTCTTCGTGCTCCATACCCCTATGTCATAGAATTCCACGCTTGCTTTCGGGGCCACGGTGATCTTTGTTTCAACCCTTTTATCCTCCCAATTTGTATAGGACCTGCCGGAATAACCCTGGCTCATCAGCGGTCTTATCTTGGTCCCTCCTGCGCCTTCCACCTTCAGATCCATTTTGTTCGGTGTAAACACTCCGCCGAAGGATCTTGACGTTAATTCTCCTGTGCCGTCACCGTATATGACGGATATTTTATTGAATATAGGTCCGGTAAGCCTGGTGCCGAAGCCTACAAAGTATATGAAAACTGTGAATACTATAGATAATGCGGGTACCACTGCCCACACCAGCTCTCTTTTGTCCCTCTTTTTCAATATAATATAGCTCACGGGAGCAGCGAGTAAAATATATATTGCAAATAATATAATGATCGTCTTATATCCGGGGAGCGGAATCTCAGGGATATTCCTCAGGGCTCTGTCTATCCTGTGTTCGTAGCCTCGTTCCATGGCCATGTACTTTTCAAAGTATTCTCCTGAGTAAATTGGCGGAGCTGCTCTCTGAACCAGGGCTTCCATAAAGTACCTGTTGAGCTTCCAGGAAGATATGGGTTCAAGGCCCATATCAAAGGATAATAAGAGTATCCTCCCTTTGCCTTTGCCTATCTGCTGCACTATGTTTATTCCATTCTCGGAGATCAAAGCTTCTCCGCCCTTCGCCTTTATATCCAGCACCTCAATGGTTTCTGCAAATCCGTCTCCTGCTAATGCGCCCATCCCCTTTGCAGATACCTTGATCAAGCTTCCCTTTTCTCCGGTCATAAAATCATCCTTGAAGACCGATAGAGTCTTTCCTCCATTGGGGCCCGTTCCCAGGATTAAAATTCCGCCCTGGTTTACCCACCTTTTTAAGGTTTTATACTGCTCCTCATCCAGCTTTGAAGAATCGTAATCATTTATTATTATTGCGTTAAAGCCGTTCAGCACTTCAAGATCCTCAGGAAAGGATTCCTCACTCAGATCAGCCATTTTCATGCTGTTGCTTCCTTGAAGAGCTTTAAAGGTAAAACCATTCATATAGCTCAAATTTGCGGGATTATCGCTTAGCACACCTGCAAGCATCACATTTTCTGCTATTCCCATATCTATTCTCATATAGTGCTCATGCAGAATCTTTTTCCCTTCTACTATCCTCAGCTTTGTAGTAAGCAAGGATGCAGGTATCGGTATATTCATGGTGTATTTTTTTGTAGTATTTTTGGGGTGATTTATATTTATAGAATAGATATTGACCGTCTCCACGCCCATAGGGCCTGCCGAGCTGGGAATCTCGATTTGAATCTCCCCGTCAATATCCTTTTTATTATTTTCCAGCGTTATAGTTACAGGAGTCGTAAAGCCTGTCCTGTAAACTTTATTGAAGCCTATTTCCGTACTGACCTTAATGCTTCCGTCATCTCCATATATAGGCATTATGCTTGTGAGCATCAATATTCCCACCAATAAAACCGCAATAATCTTCTTCATCATCATACCTCCAAAATTTAAGTCCCGAATGCATCATTAATTAAGACGCAACACTATCTAAAAAGTTACAAGCTTACATATATTAATACTATTGTATAATACTTTTGGGCAATGTAATATTATTAATATTAAGTCTCAAGCTCTGAGTTCTGAATTTTAAGGAGGATAAGATAGAAAATATGATAAAGCTTCAGCTGCAAAAGGGAAAAGATAAAAGAATCGTTGAAGGCCATCCATGGGTATATGACAATGAAATCGATAAGGTCCATGGAAGCTATGAGAATGGCGATATTGTCGATATATATGATTGGAAGGATAAATTCATCGGAAGAGGCTACATAAATGATAATTCAAAGATAAGAGTAAGGATACTGACCAGAAAGCAAGAGGATATAAACAGGGAATTCTTAAGGAAAAGAATAAATGATGCCTGGGAATACAGAAAAAAAATGGTTGACACAAGAAGCTGCAGGGTTGTGTTCGGCGAAGCCGACTTCATTCCCGGACTTATAGTCGATAAATTTGAGGATTATTTGAGCATTCAGACCCTATCCCTCGGCATAGAAAAATACAAGGATATGATTGTGGAAATCCTAGACGAGATACTGAACCCTAAAGGCATATATGAAAGAAATGATGTGCAGATCAGAGAATTGGAAGGTATGGAGCAAAAGAAGGGATTTTTGAAGGGCCCTTTTGACACCAAGGTTGAAATTGTAGAAAACGAAGTCAAAATGCTTGTAGATATTGAAAACGGCCAGAAAACCGGCTATTTTCTGGACCAAAGGGAAAATCGGGCCGCTCTCAAGCCCCTTGTAGGCAATGCAAGGGTACTGGACACCTTTACCCATACAGGAGGCTTCGCTCTCCATGCCGCTCATTATGGAGCCAGAGAGGTCATCGCAGTAGATATATCAGACCATGCAGCAGGATATGTAGCTGCTAATGCGGCTCTGAACGGTCTGCAGGGAAAGGTCCATGTAGTTTTGGCCAATGTATTCGATATATTGAAGGAATATCAGCAAAATGGAGAAAAATTTGATGTGGTCATTTTAGACCCTCCTGCTTTTTGCAAGTCAAAATCAGCGCTAAAGGGAGCTTATAGAGGTTATAAGGAAATAAACCTGAGAGCGATGAAAATAATAAATCCCGGCGGCTTCTTGATCAGCTGCTCATGCTCCCACTACATGTATCCCGAAATATTTCAAAAAATGCTCCTCGAGGCTGCCAAAGACGCGAAAAAAACACTGCGCATCATAGAGTCACGAGTCCAGGCAAAGGACCATCCCATAATATCGGCCTATAATGAATCCCTTTACCTAAAGTGCGTCATAATGCAGGTATTGTAGGTCCCTACTCATTTTCCAGCATAAAAAGCTTCCACTGACCGTTTTCCTTTTTATAGTGGAGATACCATACAACAGGCTTGTTATTGCCTTCAAGTGTTATCTCCACACCGGCCATGGCTGTCTCACCCTCCGTATAGCACCAGCGCTGCCTGTAATCCGCCAGGCTTCTGTCAGTAGCCATATAGCCCTCTATCAGCTGACCGCCTCCTGTATATCTTATAAAGGATGAACCGTCGGGAGACTTGATATAGGCTGCATCTTTAGAAAGCAAGTCGTTAATAATATATTCATCTCTTGCAAAACAGCTTGCAACAAAGCTTTGCGACATCTTTTCGATAGTCTCATCAATGATATCTTTCTCTGATTTTCCCATGGATATATCTGATTCCGGATTTTTTCCCGGATCAGCGTTTTCCTCAATCTTGGGCTTTTTTATATTAGTAAATAACTGCCCGAAATACCCTTTATCAGCAAAAAAGAAGGCGGCTAAAAACGCCAAAAGCCCTGCTGTTACAATAAAAGAAAGTATTCCGTATCTTTTTTTATTAAAATTCAATCTTATCCCTCCCAAAGCTTTTACTTATAGCATTTCCTGCCATGTATTTTTTATCCGAACTGAGGATACTGTTAATTTCTTTGTACATAATGTGCCTGTCTGATAACATATTATCCCCTTTTCAAGAATAATAATTGAACGAGACTTCATTCGGTGTTAAAAGGAAAAGCATAGGGAAAAGAGGGGACTAATATGGAAAACATAAATATCAACTGGGGAAAAGGGCCGCTGACTAAAGGGCTAAGTGAAAAAGAGGCTCTGGAGAAACTAAAAAAACACGGGTTCAATGAGCTGATAAAAAAGAATAAAAAAGGTCCTATAACTATTTTCGCTGAACAGTTTAAAAATCTCATGACATTAGTGCTGATAGGAGCCGCCCTGATATCCTGGTTTTTTGGTGAGAGAGCAGATGCAATAACCATACTGGCAATAATAGTATTGAACTCCATACTCGGCTTTATCCAGGAGTTCAAGGCAGAGCGCTCCATAGAAGCATTGATGGAGCTTTCTGCACCGGGGGCCAAAGTCGTAAGGGAAGGCAAGCTGTCTCATATCAGTGCCAAATATGTGGTTCCGGGGGATCTGCTGCTCATAGAGGCAGGCGATAGAATACCTGCAGATGGAATAGTCCTTGAATGCACAGGTCTTATGGTAGACGAGTCCCTGCTTACCGGAGAATCAGTCCCCGTAGAGAAAAAACCCAGGGGCTCTGACAGGGTGTTCATGGGAACCATATCCACGTCAGGAAAGGCAAAGGTCGTCACATATTCTACGGGTATGAATACGGAAATGGGTAAAATAGCCAACATGCTGCAGGAAATACCTGATGAATATACGCCGCTGCAAAGAAGGTTGGCTCAGTTAGGCAAATACATAGTAGCCATATGCCTTATCATATGCGCTATAGTTTCAATAACCGGGATAATGAGAGGAGAAGAACCCTATAATATGCTCCTCACGGGCATAAGCCTTGCAGTTGCAGCTATACCTGAAGGACTGCCTGCCATCGTCACTGTGGCGCTGGCTATAGGTGTCCAACGGATGTATAAGAGAAATGCGCTGGTAAGAAAGCTGCCTGCAGTAGAGACGCTGGGAAGCACAACTGTAATATGCTCCGACAAGACCGGTACCCTGACCCAGAACAAAATGACGGTAAAAAAGCTGTATATAGGAGACAAGTTTATAGAGCCCCAAAAGGATAGATTCCCTTCTTCAGATGCTGTAAAGCTTTTTTTCACAGCTTCCGCAGTATGCAATGATGCTTTTTATGAAGAAAAGCTGATGTCGGAGCCGGAGAGCTCGGGAGACCCTACGGAACTGGCAATACTCAAAGCGGCATGGACAGCAGGCATAAAGAAACCAAATCTGGATAAGGAATATAAGCGTGTTCATGAAATACCCTTTGATTCTGACAGAAAAAGAATGACAGTGGCAGCGAAAAGGAAGAACGGTGAATCCTATGTGTTCGTAAAGGGTGCAGTAGACATTATCTTAGGCTTATGCTCCAAATATTATGGGCCTAAAGGGGAGCAGCCCATGACCTATCTGGATATGAAGAACATATTATCTGCAAATGAGAGGATGGCATCATCAGCCTTGAGAGTTCTGGGTGCAGCCTACAAAAAGCTTGATGGCTCAATAGACAAAAACTCATTGGAAAAGGATCTTGTATTTCTTGGTATGACCGGCATGATAGATCCTCCAAGGCCGGAGGCTGCAAAAGCAGTTGAAACCTGTATCATGTCAGGCATCAGGCCCGTCATGATAACAGGGGATCACAAAATGACAGCGGCTGCAATCGGGAAAGAATTAGGAATCTTAACTTCAGAAAGCCAGATACTGGCCGGGAGTGAGCTTGATAAACTGAGCGACAAACAGCTTGAAAAGGCATCAGGCCGCATAGCAGTATATGCCAGAGTATCTCCGAAGCATAAGCTCAGAATAGTGAAGGCGTTGAAGGCCTCAGGCCATACAGTTGCCATGACCGGGGACGGGGTTAATGACGCACCTGCAATAAAAGAGGCAGATATAGGCATCTCTATGGGCATAACCGGAACCGATGTAACCAAGGAAGCATCTTCAATGGTGCTTTTGGATGATAATTTTTCCACCATCGTAGCCGCGGTTGAAGAAGGCAGGATCATTTATGACAACATAAGAAAATTCATCCGTTACTTGCTATCCTGCAATATTGGGGAAGTATTGACCATGTTTCTAGCTTCTCTTTTGTATATGCCTGTGCCGCTGATACCAATCCAGATATTGTGGGTAAATTTAGTCACCGACGGACTTCCTGCCATGGCATTAGGGATAGACCCGCCTGATAATGATATAATGCTGAGAAGGCCTCGAAGCAAAAAAGAAGGCATCTTTTCAGAAGGTCTGGGTTTAAAGATATTGATGAGAGGGATCGCCATCGGCTTAGGCACTTTGTCGGTATATGCACTTATGCTTTATCTGACATACAACGATATACAGAGAGCAAGGACCTGCGCCTTCGCTTCCCTTGTGCTCTCTCAGCTGTCCTTCGTATTTGAATGCAGGTCGGAGCATAGATCAATACTTAAAATCAACCCTCTGACCAATATATGGCTGATACTTGCTGTCTTGTGTTCCTTGGGGCTTTTGCTCATGGTCATCTATGTACCCTTCTTCCACACCATATTTGATACGGTTGCGCTTCGAGGAATCGAATGGACCATAGTAGTTTCCATGTCCTTGATATGGACGATAGTATCTGTATTTACTACCAAGAAAAAGCGCAGGTAGGAGAACGGAGAACGTGTTCTCCGCCTCCCCATTTCCATATTCATCTGAATAGTTGATAGTACAGCTTCCCCAGATTCATCATATAGCCTACCAAGGCTTCGTTTCGTATAACACGTGAGCAAGGCTCCGGCTTCAGAGGCTTTGCATTTTTCATCCTGCTTAAAAACTCTTCCAGCCTGGCCTTATTATTCATGATGCCGTCCAAGCTGAACAGTGAAAAGTCCTCCACACCGCATTCCTTCAAAATGCCTATATCCTTCTCAAAATCATCCATGCACTCGTAATAGGGCTCGTTTCCCAGCTTTCCTATATTTGTGACCCCGACGGATACGGCCAGCTTGTCATTGAGAATTCTCTTCAAATAAGAAACCTGATGATATATCAAATAATCCACATTGACCTTCTTATATTTTTTCATCTCATTTCTTATCATCGTGGCATAATACATAAGATTGTATTTATCCCAGGGCACCTTAAAGACCGGTATTTCCAGAGCATTCTGCATCAGCTCACTGCCGAATCTGAGATCATAATAGCTATGGCGTATGCAGGTTGCATATCCTTCCAGACCTTTTTCCCTTATATAGCAGGCCGCATCGGTAAAAATATCCGTTGATTTTTTAAACCGACTCTTGTTGAGGTTGGAAGTAAGCATTCTCCCATAGGCTATTATGGGCTCAAGCTTGTTTCTGGGCGATCCGATACGCCTTATATCCTCCAGCGGAGATTCCATATCAATACACAATCCTTTGATCTTTAAGCCCTTGCTCTCAATCCTGCTCAGCAAAGCCTTTATATAATCAAAAAAATTTTGGGCATTTTGCTCGTTTACCCAATATCCCATATCGTCGGATAAGGTTGCCCAGATAGACACCGGAATTCCACTTTTATTGTATATCTCCAGCATTTTATAGAACTCGGAGCTATCCTCTCCATAATCAAGCCTATAATTTAACGTTACATCATGTTTTTTAAAAATGTCCAATATATGATCAGAGCAAACCTCCAGAGGCTTAGCAAACTCACACCAAATTCTTGTATCCATATGATCCTCCAAGTAAATTGATAAGAATATTATTAACACAATGGAAGGATATTAACAAGGATATTGACTATAAATACTATGTAATATTTTGAAACTGGCAAATATGTGTGCTTTATTGTATAATATGTGCTGAAAATACTTTTTTACAGGTGTGCTATGGAAAAATCATACAAAACGTTAAAGGAATACGGAGAGGCTTCTTTTATTGAGAGGAAGTCCCGGTTTATATCCTATTCAATGCCGGCAACCACTGAGGAGCAAGCAATAGAATTTTTGAATTCTATTAAAAAAAAGCATTATGATGCTACTCATAACTGCTATGCGTACATTTTAGGAGAAAGTGCCTCTATACAACGTTCCAGTGATGACGGTGAGCCTTCCGGCACAGCCGGAATGCCTATTTTAGAAATTTTACGAAAAGAAGGCCTCACTAATACAATTGTCGTCGTTACCCGCTATTTCGGCGGCATTCTCCTTGGTGCCGGAGGCCTCATAAGGGCTTACGCCGAAGGTGCAAAGCTTGCAGTCTCGGCAGCTGGAATTATCGAAGTGAGAGCCTTTTCATTTTATTCAGTCCATATTGATTACAGCCAGCTGGGCAAAATCCAACGCGAATCTATGAAAAAGGAATATTTAATAAAGGATATTCTTTATACGGACATGGTTGAAATGACCTTCCTCATACCGCCTGAGCAAAAGGATGCTCTCATAGGGGACATCAATAACTGGACCAATGGCAATGCTGTCATTGAGCATATAAAAAATGATATGATGAAGGTAGACCTTCAAACCGGCCGGCCGCTTTAGTAGTACCAATCATTATTGTAATAGTCGTAATTTCTTCTCCTGCGCCTTCTCCTTCTGCCAAGAAGTTCTCCTAAAAGCAAAACTCCTACCAAGTCCCTAAGGAATCTTCTGCGGCCGAACTGCCTTCCTTCCCACTGTTCCTCCATCTCAGGCATATCTGCCACTGCTTTGTCATATATCCTGTCCCCCATGCGCTCAAGCAGTTCTCTATCCGGATATTCTTCATACAACGGACTTTCTTCTGTTTCCATCCTATCCAGTTCTTTATTTATATAAGGCATGATCTTTTTGCAGCTTTCAGGGTGCATATCCTTAAAGTATTCTTCGTCTCTATCATCTTCAGCATAAATATCTTCCATATCAGGCTCCATACCGTATTCCATACCCTGATACATCTGAGGTGCCATTGCCCAATTCATATTATTCATCATAGGGCAAGTCATCGTTTTATTCACAAATCTACCTCCTAAATCATACTTATTCTAATATATGCATGGTAAAAATTTACGTGCATGTTCAAACCTATCTATGAGAAGGCTTGTCCATATATAGATTTTGTTTCCACTAATAATTTTTTCATAATATATATAAAATATATGTGAAAATATTGAAATGAAATGAATGGAGGAAATGTACATGAACAATCCCCAGATAGAAGCAAAAAACCTTACAGTATTAGAAGATCAATTAAATTATGAAGCTCTGGCTGTAAAAAAATATCGGCAGGCTGCGCAGCAATGCACTAATGGAGAGCTTACAAATATTTGCAATGATGCGGCCGCAAAACACAAGGCCCACTTCGACCAGCTGCTCAATTATTTAAATTCTCACAAATAGGAGGAACTATAGATGAATAATAATGCACAGTTTAATGATCAAGATATAATGGATGATCTGCTCACTATGGAAAAACAAATAATATCTGCTTACAACACGGGAATAACAGAGTCTTCCTGTCAGAACTTAAGGCAGACGCTCACAAGCAACCTGCTGGAAACTCATCAGTTGCAATATACTATATTTGATACAATGAAGAAAAAAGGCTGGTATCAAACAAAGGATGCTCAAGATCAGGATGTAAATAATGCTAAAAATAAATATTCCAATATAAAAAATCAATTGTAAGAGCCGGTCAACGGTCATGCGCAGATAAAAATCCTATGCATGACCGTTATTTTTTTTTATGATATGATATAATAAGAAAAGTATTTAAGGCCAAATGCCTATTAAATAACTACAGTGCTTAGATTTGAGTGGGGAGATTGCCATGCAAGAAAAAGAAAAAAAGGACTCAAAAAATAACAGCCTGGATAAGGCACTATATCTTCTGAGCTATTTTAATTATGACAGGGATACCATCGGTTTAAGCGAATTATCCCGAATATCAGACATACCAAAGGCTACCGTATATAGAACACTGTCTACTCTGGAAAGCAGAGGATACCTGCAGAAGGTGGACGTGATGGGTAAAGAAAGCCAATATAAGCTAGGGCTTAAATTTCTTGAGCTTGGCAATATCGTCAGCAATAATATCGAGCTTAAGGCTATAGCCAGACCCTATATGGAAAGGCTTAGAAGTGCGATAAACGAATGCTCCCAGCTTGTGGTCCAAAGCAGCGATGAAGCCATATATATAGAAAAACTGGAATGCTCAAGGCCTGTAAAGGCTTATACAAGGGTGGGACGAAGAGCGCCTCTCTACGCAGGAGCCTGCCCCAGGGCAATATTTTCTTTTCTTCCTGATGAAGAAATTGACAAGATATTGAGCAAGGTTGAGCTTATAAAATATACAAAGAATACAGTTATAGATAAAGATGAGATCTGGAAAACAATCAAGGAAACAAGAAAGCTGGGCTATACCATAAGCTACAGCGAGCTGGCTGAAGAAACTTATGCCATAGGCGCTCCCATCATGGATTATACAGGAAATGTAGCAGGATCGCTAAGCATAGTGGGACCGGAAAACCGCCTTAATGATGATACCATCGACCTCTATGTGTCCGAAGTCTTGAAAGCCACTCGCGGAATATCCCGGGCATTAGGTTACAGAGGATAAGTAACTTAATTATATCTTCATAAGCAATAGCATCCATGTATAGCCATGTATAGTGTATAAAAGCCTTACACTGGGGTTATTGCTATGAAAGTCCAGCGACCTTGTCATCCTGAGGGCTATGCCCGAAGGATCTAATTTGAGGCTCTTCAGTCCCTTTGCTCCTTCAGAATGACAAGCTTGACTATAGCTTTTTTGTTACCTATTTCGTGTTTTTCAGTGCAAATTTTCGTGCCTTTCAGTGGTTTCCGTCCCCCGGCCTGCTCAGATATACATACCATTCTTCTTATAGCTGATGTATCAGCAGCCTTGAAAGATATGCTATTTCTTATGCATGTCTTTTTATTTTGAAATAATATTAGCCTGAAGTGAATATAATATATAAATAATCTGAACATAGACAATCATTTAACAATGAAGGATTTTTCAGACTATTTGTAGAATCAAATTGTTATAATTAAATCGGTGGTTCATATTATGAACCATTAAAGGAGGAATTTTATGTCCAAATTCGTTGATCTAAACAGTGATGTAGGAGAAAGCTTTGGCAGCTATAAACTTGGCCTTGACCAAGAAGTGCTTAAGCATGTAAGCTCGGTAAACATTGCCTGCGGATGGCATGCAGGAGACCCTCTGATCATGGATGACACAGTAAGAATGGCCGCTGCAAATGGATTAGGAATTGGCGCACATCCCGGTTATCCGGACCTTATGGGTTTTGGCAGGCGAAATATGGACATCACGCCAAAGGAAGCAAGGGTATACATGCTATATCAGCTGGGTGCTCTTCACGCTTTTGTCCAGGCCTCGGGCGCAAAGCTTCAGCATGTTAAGCTTCATGGAGCCTTCTACAACACAACCTCCGTAAAGCCGGATCTTGCTGAAGAAATAATAAATGGAATCTTAGAATTTGATAAGAACGTAATATTATTGGCACTGTCTGGAAGTTATATCGCAAAGAGAGCCTTGGAAAAAGGTTTAAGGGTTGCCCAGGAGGTATTTGCAGACAGAGCCTACAACTCAGATGGAACCTTGGTATCCCGCAAGCTGCCCGGTTCAGTGATCCATGATAAAAAGGAGGCTATCGAGAGAGTCAAAAAAATGGTATTGACAGGCAAGGTCACTGCCATCGACGGTAAAGAGATATCTATAGCAGCCGATTCCATATGTGTCCATGGAGACAATCCGGAGGCTGTAAACTTTGTAAACACGATAAGAAAAAGTCTGGAAGCAGAAGGTGTTGGGTTAAAGCCCCTAAGCAGCGCATTTTAAATCTCAAGCGAAGTTATAATATACGTCTTAACCAAGAATATTGCTAATTTAGAGAGGAGTCGTCATTATGAAGAATAAAAATTTCTCAGTTCTATTGGGTGCAGCATTTTTGATGGCTACATCAGCCATAGGGCCCGGCTTTCTCACCCAGACAGCAGTTTTCACGCAACAACTGAAGGCTGACTTTGGCTTTGTAATCTTAGCATCGATCATATTATCCTTCATAGCACAGATAAACGTTTGGAGGGTGATAGGCATATCCGGCATGAGAGGCCAGGATATTGCAAATACCGTACTCCCCGGGCTAGGTTATTTCATAGCATTTTTGGTAGCTTTAGGCGGTCTGGCATTCAACATAGGCAACGTCGGCGGAGCAGCCATGGGCTTGGAAGTGGTCTTAGGATTAGATCTGAAGATAGGTGCGGCAATTTCTGCTGCAATAGCCATCGCCATATTCCTATCAAAAGAAGCAGGCAAAGCAATGGACTTTTTCACAAAAGTTCTTGGAGCGCTTATGATAGTTTTGGTAGGCTATGTTGCTTTAACAACTCAACCTCCTGTAGGTGAAGCAATAGCAAGAACCTTTGTGCCTACGCAAATGCCGATGCTGGCAATAATCACCTTAGTAGGCGGAACCGTCGGCGGCTATATTACCTTCTCAGGCGGACATAGACTGTTAGATGCCGGAATCAGCGGAAAAGAAAACCTTGATGAAATCACAAACTCCTCAATAATGGGGATTTCCATTGCACTTATAATGAGAGTACTCTTATTCTTAGCTATATTAGGTGTGGTTTCCAAAGGCATGCAGTTAGATCCTGCCAATCCTCCGGCATCAGCTTTTCAGCTTGCGGCAGGAGTTATCGGCTATAAATTCTTCGGTGTAGTTATTGCTGCAGCAGCTTTGACCTCTATAGTAGGTGCAGCATATACTTCAGTATCTTTCTTAAAGAGCTTCTCTAAAATTATAGATGAGCACTACAACAAATGGATAATAGCTTTTATCGCAGTGTCCACCCTGATATTCATAACCATAGGCAGGCCGGTTACACTATTGGTAATCGCCGGTTCCTTGAATGGCCTTATCCTTCCTATAACATTAGGTACAATACTCGTGGCTTCAGTAAACAAAAAAGTCGTTGGGGATTATAAACATCCTAAATGGATGCTTATACTTGGGGTCCTCGTGGTTCTGATCACGCTCTACCTCGGACTTCAGTCCTTAACAGGAATCAAAGCATTATTTAAATAGACTAAATGGTGGTGAGACTATGTATGAAAGCGCAAGGTTTTTGCCCTCCGGAGACAAATCCCTCATCATAGAGTTTGGTGACAGCATTAGTCCGGAGATAAATAAGAAAATAAGAAATATGTACCTTGCTATAGAAAAGTCAGGTCTGGAAGGAATACTTGAGATGGTTCCCACATACAGATCTCTGCTTCTTTCCTATAACCCGGTGAAAATCCGCTACAGCGAGCTTTGCAGCAAATTGAGAGAATGGGAGGAAAACCTCGGTGATACCGATTCAGAGCCGGCAAAGGTAGTGGAAATTCCTACCGTATACGGCGGAGAATATGGCGCTGATATAAAATTTGTGGCTCAGCATAACAATCTGTCAATGGATGAAGTTATTAAAATTCACAGCTCCAGAGACTATTTGATCTATATGCTCGGTTTTACGCCCGGATTTCCATACCTTGGGGGTATGTCGGAAAAGATCGAAACCCCCAGGCTAAAAACTCCGAGAACCAAAATTCCCGGGGGCTCTGTAGGAATCGCTGGGAAGCAAACCGGCATTTATCCTATCGACAGCCCCGGAGGCTGGCAGTTGATAGGCAGAACTCCCGTAAAGCTTTATGATCCTTTCGGTGACCCTCCTGTTTTATTGAATGCAGGAGACTATGTAAGATTTGTACCTGTAGATGAAAAGGAATACAAATCTATATTGAAGCTGGTTGAAGAAAAGAAATACAAAGTAAATATTGCTTTGCTTGATAAGGAGTAATGTTATGGGTATGATAAAAATATTGAAACCAGGACTTTTTACAACTGTTCAAGATAGCGGGAGAACGGGCCTTCAAAGATACGGAATACCCGTAGCGGGAGCAATGGATGACTTTTCCTTCAGAATTGCCAATATTCTTGTAGGAAATGATGAAAATACGGCGGTTTTGGAAACCACCTTCATGGGACCCAGCATCCAGATGGAATTTGACGGATATATAGCTATAACCGGCGCCAATATGGAGCCAAGACTGAACGGCAATAAAGTTCATATGTGGAGAAGCATTGAG
Organism: Lutispora sp. QWL-02; assembly: GCF_058315355.1. Classification (NCBI taxonomy): domain Bacteria; kingdom Bacillati; phylum Bacillota; class Clostridia; order Lutisporales; family Lutisporaceae; genus Lutispora; species Lutispora sp. QWL-02. Next base: position 1,122,538 of record NZ_CM177762.1, on the reverse strand, counting down.
GTAAGCAAAGGTGACAGCCTCACCTTCTCCGGATCCTCAGAGGGCCTCAGATCCTATATAGCCTTTGGCGGAGGCATTGGCATCCCTGCAATACTGGGGAGCAGATCTACTTATGTAAGAGGTTCCCTTGGAGGCTATAACGGAAGAAAGCTTATGGAAGGCGATGAAGTTCCCATAGATTCAGCAAGCTCAAAGGCGGAAGCGGGAAAATATATTTCTCCCGGGTATATACCGAGATTCCACAAAAATAATATTGCAAGAGTTATATTGGGTCCTCAGGATGATCATTTTTCTTCTGAAATGATAGAGATCTTCTTGAATTCCGAATATAAAATTACTGCGGAAGCAGACCGAATGGGTTACAGACTGGAAGGGCCCACCCTTACTCACGTCAAGGGCCCCGATATAATATCCGACGGAATAGCATTCGGATCAGTCCAGGTGCCGGGACACGGCTCTCCTATTATCATGATGGCAGACAGGCAAACCACCGGGGGCTATACAAAGATTGCCACTGTTATTTGGGCAGATTTGCCGCTGCTTGCGCAAATGGGACCCGGAGATGCAATACATTTTCAGGCAGTCACTATAGAAGAGGGTCAGGACATCTTCACCCAATATGAAGAAAACATCAAGAATATAAAATTCAGAGTAGAGAACAGCCATATCATCCAGGAGGAAGCTAGAACCTACAGTGTTACAATAAATAGGAAATGACAAAGGTAACGGAAACCACGAATTTTCACGGAGGGTGTCTTTCAGTGGTTTCCGTTCTCCTATTTGCCCATTTTTTATATATCCCGGATTATGGTATAATGTATTCAAAACTGCATTGGAGGTGCACCAGTGGGTAGATATGACAGAAATATGATGTGTATATCAGAAGAAGAAAATAACTTATTGAGACATAAAACAGTAGCCGTAGCAGGCTGCGGAGGCTTGGGCGGCCACATAATAGAAATGCTGGGAAGATTGGGTGTAGGTAAGATAATAGCCATAGACGGCGATGTTTTTGAAGACAGCAATCTTAACAGGCAGATACTTTCTCATACGCAAAATCTGGGCAAGCCCAAGGCATTGGCGGCTTTGGAGAGGATGAAGCTGGTCAATCCGGATGTAGAGCTTCTGCCTGTAATGAATATAATAGATGAAAATAATGCCGGGATCATGCTAAAAAAAGCCGAAGTGGTCATCGATGCTCTGGATAATGTGAGCGGCAGAATGATATTGCAGCAATCCTGCGAGGATCTTGGAGTGCCCTTGGTTCATGGCGCCATATCGGGCTGGTATGCGCAGGTTGCTACCATAATGCCCGGAGACAGGACCCTGGATAAAATATACTCAGGGCTTAACGATGCAGAAATAAAAAACCCCCTTGGAAATCCGTCCTTCACGCCTGCTCTGACGGCATCCATTGAGGTTTCTGAAGCCTTAAAGCTCCTTATCGGAAGAGGAGAGCTTTTAAGAAACAAAATGCTTTTTATAAACCTTTTGGATAATAATTATGAAATCATCGAGATGTAAAGGGAACGGTAACCACTGAAAGACACGGAATTTTTCACGAAAAAACACAAAGAGATTTTTTATTTCATAAATTTCACATAAGTTTAATATTATCAACCCTTCAGTGATTTTTTGTGAAGCTTCAGTGACTTGACCTGGTTTCCGTCTCCCAATTACTTCAGTAAAGAACCTGCTTCCTCATCCACTATTACTGTCAAGTCCCTGTGAAGCTGCAGCACAGAAGCAGGAAGCTCAGGAGTTATAGACCCTTCCAGGGCTTTTTTTATTGCACCGGCCTTTGCTTTGCCGCTGGCCAGAATCATTATGCTTCTGCAGTGCATAATGCTCTTGATTCCCATGGTGACAGCATATTTGGGCACCTTTTCAACAGAGCCGAAGAACCTGGCGTTTGCCTCTATGGTGTTTTGGTGAAGCTTCACCCTATGAGTTATTCCGGCGTAGTATGATGCCGGCTCATTAAAGCCTATGTGCCCGTTATTGCCTATTCCCAGGACCATCAAATCAATCCCGCCGGCTTTTTCAATCCTTCTTTCGTAATCTCTGCATTCTTCCTCCACGTCGCAGGACATTCCATCAGGAATATTGGTCCTTCCTTTGTCTATATCTATGTGGCTGAAGAAATTATCCCTCATAAACCTGTAATAGCTGTTCTCATCTTCCTTGGGAATGCCCTCATATTCATCAAGATTAAAGGTAGTGACATCCTTAAAGGATAGCTTGCCTTCTTTGTACATCGATATAAGCTCTCTATACATGCCCAAGGGAGTGCTGCCGGTAGGCAGTCCCAAAACCGCACCGGGCTTTGATCTCATTGTATCAGCGACCTTGGCTGCCGCCAGGCGGCTTAATTCATCATAGTCACGTGCAAAAATTATATTCATATACGCATCTCCTATTTTATCCCCTTATTTTACTATATTAGAATAACATAAAGCTGACTAAAGATAAATGCTTTTTTAGTATAAATGGCACGCTACATGATGCCCGGTCTCTACTTCCTTAAGCTCCGGTCTTGAGCTGCTGCAAGGCTCGAAAATCTTATCGCATCTTAGATGAAAGGGGCAGCCCTTAGGAGGATTAACAGGACTGGGCACATCACCCTGAAGGATTATCCTTTTTTTCTTATTCAGCGGATCCTTGGAAGGCACTGCAGATAATAAAGCTTTGGTGTAAGGATGCAGAGGCCTTTCATACAGATTCTCCGTTTCCCCTTTTTCTACAATCTGCCCCAGATACATTACCCCCACATTGCTGCTTATATGCCGGACGACGTTCAGATCATGGGATATGAATACATATGTCAGGTTCATATCTCGCTGGAGCTTCATCAGAAGATTCAGTATCTGTGATTGTATAGATACATCTAAAGCCGAAACAGGCTCATCAGCTACCACAAAACGAGGCTCCGTGATAAGGGCTCTGGCAATGCTTATTCTCTGTCTCTGTCCTCCGCTGAACTGATGAGGGTATCTGTCCAGGTGCTCTCTGGCAAGTCCCACTTCCTCCAGCATCCAGACTACTTTATCTTGAACCTCTTTTGAAGATAAGTTAAAATGGGTCTCCAAGGGCTCGGAAAGCAGCATTCTTACAGTCATTCGAGGATTTAGCGAACTATAAGGGTTCTGGAATATCAACTGCATATCCTTTCGCTTTTTTCTCATTTGCTCCGTAGAGCAGCTAAGAATATCTTCTCCGTCAAATATCACCTTGCCTTCGGTGGGCTCCAAAATTCTCAGTATGCTTCTCCCTGTTGTGGATTTTCCGCACCCGCTTTCTCCCACCAAAGCAAAGGTCTCCCGCTCAGAAACAGATAAGCTCACATCATCCACAGCATGAACAAAGCCTACAGTTCTTTTGAAGATGCCGGATTTCACAGGAAAATATTTCTTCAGGCCTTCTACCTCAAGCAATGTTTTAGCCATTGCGGTACCCCCTTTCATGAAGCCAGCATCTGCATTTGTGCCCTTCTTCTATCTCAATCAACTTTGGAGCAGTATCCATACATATATCCTGTCTCTTGCCGCATCTTTCCGAGAACCTGCAGCCATTGGGCATTTTATCCGCAGAGGGTACGACACCGGGTATGGAATACAGGCCTTTATTCTTGTCGCCTAAAGAAGTCACCGCTCTTAAAAGTCCAAAAGTATAAGGATGAGCGGTATTATGAAATAAAGTTACTACATCCGCCTCTTCCACTACCTGGCCGCCATAGAATACTGCTACCCGATCGCAGGTCTCCGCTATAACACCTAAGTCATGGGTTATCATTATCACGGAAGTATCATAGGAGTTTTTCAGTTCGTTCATGAGGTCCAAAATTTGTGCCTGTATGGTGACATCCAATGCGGTCGTAGGCTCGTCAGCTATGAGAAGCTTTGGGTTGCATATGAGAGCCGTGGCTATCATTATCCTCTGAAGCATGCCGCCTGAAAGCTGATGGGGATATTCCTTCATTATCGACTCTGCCCTCGGTATTCCAACCTTTTTCAGCATTTCCAGGGCAGTCTCCTTCATTTCATTTTCACTCAAATTTGAGTGAAACCTCAATACTTCTACAATTTGGCTTTCTATATTAAAAAGGGGGTCCAATGCAGTCATAGGCTCTTGAAATATCATGGATATTTCCTTTCCCCTAATTTTTCTCATTTCCTCTCCGGTAAGCTTAAGCAAATCACAGCGCCCGTCAAATATCATTTCTCCTCTTCCTACCCTTAGGGGCGGATTTGATAAAAGCCCCATTATGGACATGGCTGTCAGGCTCTTGCCGCAGCCCGATTCTCCAACGATACCGTAGGTTTGCTTCCTTCCTATTTCTATGTTTATGTCTTCAACCACTTTATAAGCGGATTTTTGAGTTCTCAATTCTATATCAAGGTTCTTTATTTGAAGCAAGGCACTCATGGTCATACCACCCCGCCTGAAGAAATTTGATTCTCAGCCATTTCAATAGCTTTGGAAACCCTTCCCCCAGAGTTCTTCAAGTATTGCTTGGCCTTTTTTGCAGGAAGTTTTGTTTTCTCCATAACAATGGCCTCCTTAACACTCCATCCTGTATGTTCCAATAATCGAAGAGCCTCACCTTCGTCTTTGACAGAGGTAACCTTTTTTAGTATGTTCAGGGCTCTGTTTCGTAATTTAACATTTGAAGCCTGCAAATCCACCATTAAATTCATGTAGGTCTTGCCCAGCTGCACCATAGTTATGGTGCTTATCATATTCAACACCATTTTCTGGGCCGTACCTGCTTTAAGCCTCGTAGATCCCGATATGATCTCAGGCCCCACTATGACTTCTATCATGACATCAGATAAATCGGCCATTGGAGATTCCGGATTGCAGGCAATGCCCACAGTGGATGCGCCAATTATCCTGCTGTATTTTAGTGCCCCAAGCACATAAGGAGTGCTGCCGCTGGCGCTTATACCTATAAGTACATCGGAATTACTCAATCTTTCCTGTTTAAGGTATGAGACTGCCTCTTCCTCGTTATCCTCCACCCCTTCCAAAGCTTTCCTCAACGCGGTGTCTCCTCCGGCAATTATCCCCTTGACCATTTCCGGATCCGTATTAAAAGTGGGAGGGCATTCAGAAGCATCCAATACGCCGAGTCTGCCGCTGGTCCCGGAACCGATATATATGAGTCTTCCTCCCCTATTTATGGCTGAGACCGTCAATTCTATAGCCTTAGCTATTTGAGGCAGTGCTTTTTCAACAGCAAAAGCAACTTTTTTGTCCTCCTCATTCATCAGATGGAGGGCTCCTTCTATGCTGATTTTATCTATATCTATACTGTTCTCATTTATGCTTTCTGTTATCATGTTTAATCTATCTTCTACCATTTCTATTCTCCCATATCATAATTTCAGTTTTGGATCCAGAATATCCCTCAAACTATCCCCAAGTATATTAAATGACAGTATGGTGCAAATGATAAATATAGCAGGGAATATAGCTGTCCAAGGAGCCAGCTCCATATAGCTCCGGCTTGCATTGAGCATGGATCCCCAAGAAGGGTTGGGCGGTTGTATGCCTAAGCCTAAGAAGCTCATTGATGCCTCTGTCAATATGGCACCTGATAGGGCCAGAGTTACTTGCACCATAAATGGAGCCATAATATTAGGCGAAATATGCTTCATTATTATATCAAGGGGCTTCAATCCTATAGCTTTTGCACTTGTAATATACTCCATAGATTTTACAGAAATTACAGATGCCCTGACAGTCCTTGTAAATACAGGTGTAGACACTATACCTATGGCAATCATGGTATTAGAAAGGTTCGGACCTAACACAGACACTATTGCCAGTGCTAAAAGTATCGACGGGAATGCAAAGAGCACATCCATAAGCCTCATTATGACATTATCTACATTGCCCTCAAAGTATCCTGCAATAAGACCCAGTATATATCCGGAAGTGGCTGCTATGCCTACAGATATTATGCCTACTATGAGGGATACCCTCGCTCCGAATATCACACGGCTGAATATGTCCCTCCCGAATTCATCAGTACCGAAAATAAATTTGCTTCCCGGAGGATTTAAAATGTTTTTGGAAAACATATCCGTAGGCTCATAAGGAGCTATAACAGGAGCCAAAAGGCTCAATACAACTACAACCAGTACACCCAGCAGTCCTATCCTGCCTAGGCGGTCCTTCATCAAATTCTTCAATAAAACATGCAAACTTTTCACCTCCTGCCATGCTACTTATAGGATATTCTCGGATCTATATAGGTATAAAGTATATCTACTATCAGATTAACTATTACATATATGAAGGCTATGAACATTATACAGGCTTGGACAACAGGGTAATCTCTCTGGTTGATAGCAGTAAGGACCATTTGTCCCAAACCCGGCAGAGAAAAAATCTGTTCCGTAACAACAGTGCCGCCCAGCAGGGAGCCTATCTGCATACCTATGAGGGTGATTATTGGTATCATTCCATTTTTCAGTGCATGCACAAATATCACTATCTTTTCACTTGCTCCTTTAGCCCTTACAGCCTTGATAAAATCCTGCCTCAGAACCTCAAGTATGGAGGATCTGGTCATTCTCATTACAGAACCCGACATTATAGCCCCCAGCACAAAGGCAGGCAAAATCATTATCTGCAAATTGACAGCCGGATTCTCAATAAAGCTCTCATATCCTACCGGAGGATAATAAGAAAAACCTAGGGACAAAACTAATATAAGCAGTGTCGCCAATGCAAAATTCGGTACGGATACTCCGATTAAGGACATAACCCTTACAACTCCGTCTACCCATGTATTTCTCTTTAAAGCAGAGATAATACCCAAAGGTATTGCTATTATCCAAGATATAGCAGCTGCCAAAAGAGTAAGCTCAAAGGTTAGCTTGAATCTGCTCAGCATCTCGGGAAGTATAGGCTTGTCAGTTCTCAGTGAATTGCCGAAATCTCCCTGCAGAACTCTCGATATCCAATTCCAATATTGCTTGTACCAGGGAAGATCTAAACCAAATTGCTCCTCAAGCCTTTGCCTCGCCTCAGGGGTTTCCTCTATACCAAGCATGCTTGATATGGCATCTCCCGGCAGCATATGCATTATCAGAAAAATGCATAGGGTTATACCTATTAAGACAGGAATGAGCATAAGTATCCTTCTGATGATATAATCCTTCAATTTCTCACATCCTAATGTAATAACTCATTTTGATAATAATGCGATGACTACATTTTCAAAGTCTTCAGTATTGAATGTATCCGGGTTAAATCCCTTTAACTCGGTTCTGGTGAAATAATAATCCATCGGCGATATTATAAACAAATTTGGTGAGTCATCAATAAGTATCTCCTGAGCTTTTTTATAAAGCTCCAATCTCTTTGTCTCATCCACTGTTATCTTTGCTTCTTCTGTCAACGCGTCAAACTCAGGATTGGAATATCCCCAAACGTTTGCGGAGCCTTTGGTAGAGAAGAAGAATCCCAATGCCCTGTCCGGGTCGGAGCCGGAGCCGTTTCTGCCGGCCATCATCTGATGATTCTTATTTTTCCAGGCATCTACATATTGGCCTGATTCCAGGTTTTGTATAGTGGCTTTTATGCCGATGGCTTCAAGCTGCTTCTGAAGCAATTGGGCCGTATCCCTTATATCATCATATAAGCCTGCAGTTATCACTGTTTCAAAGCCATTTGGATATCCTGCTTCAGCCAAAAGCTGCTTGGCTTTTTCAATATTATATTGATACATTTCAGTGCTTTCCGCGTCTATGGACCATTTCTTGAGTGACGGAGGCACAGGTCCTGATACTACAGCGTTTCCTCCATATATGGTCTGCGCTATTTCCGGGCGGTTGACTGCAAGGCTTATAGCTTGTCTGACCTTCTTATTATTAAAGGGCTCTATAGTCATATTGAATCCTAAATAGCTGTATTCATTTGATTGATAGCTTATAATATTTATATCCTTATTATCCTTTACCAAGGGTATGCTCTGAGGCGAGAGCTTTGTAATATGAACCTTGCCTGTCCTAAGCGCTGCCAATCGAGAGGACTCGTCAGGCATTATGTGGAATACTATGCCGTCGAGCTTCGGCTGACCATCCATGAAATAGCTTGGATTTTTAACCAGAGTTACATGATTGTCAGGTATCCATTCCTTAAGCATGAATGGTCCGGTGCCGCAAGCTGTCTGCATCAAATTCCCTTTTTCTTCTACCACTTCTTTAGGCACTATGGAAGCATATACGCTTGTCATGTAAGCCATGAAGGGTGCATAAGGGTCTGATAAGCTGAACTTTACAGTATATTTGTCTACTGCTTCTACACTTTGGACCTTTGAGAAATATGATCTTCCTACTGCTGCCGTATCGGGATTCAGTATTCTTTCGAAGCTGTATTTTACATCGTCGGCGGTCATTTCTCTTCCGTTATGAAACTTTACGCCTTGTTTCAGCTTGAAAATATAAGTGACATCATCGGGCTGCTTCCATGACTCTGACAGCTCAGGCTGGAATTCTCCATTCTCATCCATATCCACAAGGCTATTATATATCTTGCCGTATATCCTGATGGATGCAGCTGCCGGGACCTTGTGAGGGTCTAAGCCTGCAGGTTCTCCATCAGTAGCATATTGCAGGATTTGTTCCTTTGCAGGCCCATTGCTTTCTCCCGCCGATTGAGCGGGCTGCTTTTGTCCGCAAGCTGTAAATAAAACAGCAAATGCCAATAGAAGTGCAATAATTGATAATTTTCTCTTCAACTCAATTTCCCCCTTATTATTTTAATTGATTTAAGATTGCTTCGTGAAGCTCCTGCCTGAACGGCTGCAAATTTCTGGGCTGCCTTGTATGAAGCCTGTTGGTCAAAGTCACAGCAGCAATATCCATTTCCGGGCACAGCCATAGGGATGTCCCTGTAAAGCCTGAATGCCCGCACCCCTGAGGAAAAATTTCAGAAATTTGCCAGCCTAGTCCTCTGCCATCCTTTTGCTCCTTCATGGCTTCTTTTACAAGCCTCTCTTCAATAAGTCTTTTAGATTTCCACTCCCCACCCGTCAAGTATAGTTGGCATATATTTGTGAAGCCGTCTGCATCTGAAAAAATTCCTGCATGGCCTGACATGCCTCCGAAATAATAGAATGCATTTCCATCATTGACCTCACCGCAAATAGGCAAATTCTCTGTTCTCCATCCGTCAAAGCTTATATTTCTATCCTTGCACATGCTCTTTTCTATCCTGTTGCCAAACTCAGTACAAGCAATATTCAGTTTATCCTTTGGACAATAATTCATATTATCTATACCTAAAGGTATCCTTATATACTGCTCCAATGCTTCATCCAGTCCCATGCCGGTAATCCTTTTGATCATCTCTCCCAACAGCATGAAGTTTAAATCGCTATACAATACACCCTTTACTTTTTCGGTCCTCCCGGTAATCTCATTGAGGACCTGAAGAAAATCTCCCTTTTCGCTATAAAAAGGATACCAATCTATCAAGCCTGAACTGTGTGTGAGAAGATTCTCGACTGTTACATCCTTCAATCGTTCCGTCAATGCAGGATAGTCCGCAGCCTCAGCGAAATAATTTAGTACAGGGTCTTCAAGCTTCATTTTATTATCTGTGATCAACATCAAAGCTACCGTAGAAGTAACGATCTTTGTCAATGAGGCTGCATCAAAAACCATCTTTTCGTTTGCAGGGACCAAAACCGGTTCAAGACTGCCATAGCCAAAAGACTTCTCATAAATCATTTCTCCCCTGACGGATACCTTGCATACGGCACCGGGAAAATAACCTGCCACCATATACTTTTTAATAATGCTGTCAATCGCATTCCACATGTATGGTTTACCCCCCTATATGAGCTTTGACATGTATATATCGTCTATGTACTCTCCATCGACGTAAAGAGAATGCTTTTTTATACCTTCGATCTCAAAGCCCATTTTTCTATACAATGCCTTGCCGGCCTCATTATTCTCCATTACAGTGAGCTCTAACCTATGTATGCCATTTTCTTTGGCCCAACTTTCAAGCTCCGTAAACAGCCTTGTGCCTATGCCCTTGCCTGCATGGCTCTGCAATATGCCTATGCTTATATGCACCATATGGGCGATACGCTTGATTTCTCTGCCTGCAGCCATCAGGTAGCCTAAAAGCTCCCCTTTTTCTTCTGCCACTAAAAGAAGCGATTTCTTATTGTTCATTATTTGCCTTATGTTTTCCCTTTGCTGCTCCGATGTGATAACTCTTTCACCCGGTTCATAAAGCCTGAAAATAGTTTCTTCATCCAGCATATTGAATAGGTTCATGTACTTTTCGGCATCTTCAAGCCTTATGGGCCTTATATCAACCATATAGGCACTCCTCCCTGTTTATTAATCATCTGCTTGGTAAAGCTAATTTCCCCATGATTACTTTTTTTGCCGCACCTGTAGCACCAGGCAAATTATTGGTGCGTCCTGACAAAAACTCATTTCCCAATATAGCAAAAGCTACCGCTTCCTTAGCATCAACAGAGAAATCCAATTCCTCCGCCGATTTCACTTCTGCCTTGATTATTCTTTTCAACTCCTGCATCAAAGCCTTGTTATGGACACCTCCGCCGCTGACAAAGACTTCATCCACCTTGCATTTTGGCTCTACGAATCTACGAAGCTGAGATTCCACAGCATGGGCAGTATAGCAGGTTATTGTAGCCAGAATATCATTAAAGCTTAAACCCATGCCTATACCGTAGGTATAGAGCTTTCCGGCATAATCCAATGTATAATATTCTCTTCCCGTGCTTTTAGGCGGTTTTTTATCAAGATATGAATCTTCTGCCAGTATCTTAGAAAGCCAATCCAGGCATGTCCTCCCCGATAATGCCATAACACCTCCCAGGTCATAGTTCATTCGGCCATTTGTCCCTATCTTCATCACGGCATCTATCAAAACATTCCCGGGACCGGTGTCAAAGGCCCATACGTCATCCTCATTGCCGTCAGCCTTCAAAACCGTAATATTGCTCATGCCTCCGATGTTGAGCAGAACCCTGCTCTTGTCCGTATGGGAAAAAAGCAAGTAGTCCACATAGGGCACCAATGGAGCCCCCTGCCCTCCGTAAGCCATGTCGCTGGGACGGAAATCTCCTACGGTAACCGCTTCAGTTACCGCTGCAATAACGGCAAGCTCTCCGATCTGAAATGTGCTGTTCTTCTCCGGCATATGATAAATCGTCTGACCGTGGGAGCTTATGAAATCTATCTCCTTCAGGCTCATGCCGGCCTTCTGCGCAACTTTCACAGCAGCCTGGCCCATCTTATTGCCCAAATATACATTCATCTCGCATATATCATCGATCTTTGAAGTGCTAGGACTGCACAGCTTTAGTATGAATTCTCTCTCGACCTGCGAATACGGCAGCATCAAAAACTCCAGAAGCCTTACTTTTGTATCCTTATAATTGCCCTCTATTTCAACCAGCGCAGCATCTATGCCATCCATAGAAGTGCCCGACATAAGGCCTATACAAAGCTTCTTATCCTTTTCCATTATATTATTTAAAATATCTATCATGATGCTACCTTCCTTCTCTGAATATGTCCGTTGCTTTTCTTGTCTGATCCAGATATTTGATGGTGTCATCGTACTGTCTCGTGGCAACACACATGAATAAAATATCCATGACGTGGAGCTGGGCCATTCGTGACGAAGTAGCAGCACTTCTGAAAGGCACCTCTATGCAGGATGAAGTGAAGAGATTGATATCGGCAATCTCCGATAGAGAAGTTTTGCCGTACTTGGTTAGGCTTATTGTGGTGATGCCATTGTCCTTGGCGAATTTGAGGAGCTTGATAACCTCCAAGGTCTCGCCGGAATAAGATATGCCCATCATCACATCCTTGCATTTCATATTTCCAATAACTGTAGCAGTCAAATGCTGGTCTTCAAAGCATTGGCTGTTTTTGTTTATTCTTATAAATTTTTGCTGGGCATCCTTAGCAACTACCCCGGATGCTCCTATGCCGAAGAAGCAGACCGTCTGAGCCGCAAGCATAGAATCAACAGCCGCAGACAATGCCTGAAAGTTCATTATTTCTGAAGTTTCCATTATAGACTTGATATTGTTGTTTGTGATCTTCTGAACCACGGACTCCTGGCTCTCATCGGCCTTTATGTCCCTATAGGCTATGCTGTCGTTCTTTTTCATATCTCCGTGAATTCTCATCTTCAAGTCCTGAAGCCCTTTAAGCCCCAGGGATTTGCATAAACGAATCACTGCCGCACTGCTTGTCCCGCTGTATTTGCCTATCTCTGCCGCAGTGAGATTGATGACCTCTTGAGGCTTTTCCAGAATATATTCAGCTACCTTCTTTTCTGATAAAGGCAAGTCATTTGACATATCCCGCAGCATAGTCAATGCTCCCTGTTTATGAGTCATTAGCTGCCACCCCTTATTAAAATATTATTTCACTTTTATTATATGTTTATTGAAATATTATTACAACCATAAAAATAAAAAGATGTGTGATATATATCACACATCTACTCTTTTTCCTGATTTCAATACCATATCTATATTTATATTCTCGTCGAATATTACCAGATCCGCCATGCATCCCTTTTCGATCCTGCCCCTGTCTTTCAGCCCCAGAAGCATTGCAGGATTCCGGGTTGCCATAAGCACGGCCTTGGGAACGCTTATATCCAGGATGGATAAAATATTTCTGACAGCTCTGTCCATGCTGAGGGTGCTGCCTGCCAATTGGCCTTCCTCAAGCCTTGCTATGCCATCCTTCACATAGACCTTCTGTCCTCCAAGGGCATATTCTCCGTCCTCCATGCCTCCTGCCATCATGCAATCGGTCACCAGAATAATTTTGTCCGGGCCCTTTTGCCTTGCCAGTATCCTTAATGCTCCTCCGTGAACATGCACTCCATCGGCTATGCATTCTGCAGCGATATCTGAATCCAGCACTGCGCCCGAGGCTCCGGGCTCCCTGTGATCAAAGCCCTTCATCCCGTTGAAGGTATGGGTACTGCTTTTTATTCCCCATTCTATTCCTGCCTTGGCTTCCTCATAGCTGGCCCCCGTATGCCCCATCGAAGGTATTATCCCTTTTCCGTCCAGGTATCTTATAAGTTCCTCGGCTCCTGCCAGCTCAGGAGATAAGGTCACAAGCTTTACAAAATCTTCATCATCACCGCAGATTTCCTTAAAATCCTTTATGGACGGCTCCAATATATAACGCTCTCCCTGAGCACCTTTATATTTGCCGGATATGAAAGGCCCTTCCATATGTATCCCCAGCAGGTCTGCTCCGGCGGCAGCATATGAAGCCCTTTTGGCTTCCTTTATGGCTTCCCTTATCTTCGGTATGCTCTCTGTCATTGTGGCGCCTAAAAATCCGGCAACGCCTGTCTTCAATAGATATTGAGACATGGTCATAACCGCTTCATAGGTATCTTCCATTATATCGAAGCCTTTGCAGCCATGAATATGAATATCGATAAAACCGGGGGATACATATCGGCCTTTGGCATCTATAACCTCAGCCTTATCCGGAACCTTAGGGCATACATCCAGTATCCTTTCACCTTCCAGCAAAATCGCTTTATCCTCGATAGAATCACCAACTATAACCCTGCCGTTTATAATGGCTAACAAAGCTATCACCTCTCATCATCTTATATCGATCCTTCTCCAATGCCCTTTGCTGTATCTTATGACCATAAGAATTGCCTCCACTCCGTATTGCAAGGCAGTAGCAGCCCAAACATAGCTGATACTTCCGTTTATCAAAAATACGATTGCAAAGATCAAAGGAAGTCTGAACAGGAAATTCGTTACCAGAGATATCCTAAAGGGACCTTTAGTATCCCCGGCTCCTTTGAGAGCACCCGACATAACCATTCCGACAGCTATGGGCACCTGCTCAAAAGCCCCTATCCTGATAGCCTTTGAAGCCTCCGCAACCGAAGCCAGATCTGTGCTGAAAACCCTCATTATGCTGTAAGGGAAAAAGAAAAACGCAAGCCCCACGGCTCCCATAAGCAAAGATGCATATGCTACAGATCTTTTGGCTATTCTTTCAGCCGTATCCCGATCGCCTGCTCCAAGACTCTGGCCTACCAAGGCCGCTGCTGCAACGGCGAATCCGTTGCCGGGCATAAAGGATAAAGACTCAGCCGCCACAGCCAGGGAATTAGCTGCAAAAGCTATGGTGCCCAATTGGGCTATCCAGAATGAGGATAAAAGCCTGCTGCCCTCATTCATAAAGGTCTCCATACCTGCAGGCATGCTGAGATTTATCAATGTATTAAGAGATTCCTTCTTGAAGTTGAACATATTTTTTCTCCTGAGCTTGATGCCATTGGTGCCCTTTACAAGAAAAGCAAAGCATATGAAAAAACCTATGGCCTGTGAAGCTGCAGTGGCTATAGCTGCGCCATCAGCTCCCAAAGCTGGAAAGCCCAGCTTGCCGAATATCAATACATAATCTCCTACTATGTTTATCGCATTGGCTATCATGGCAGAAATCATCGGTACCACCGTATTGCCCGCAGCCCGTAAAATAGAGCTTGATATGATCAAAGGTATTACAAAAAACGTGCCTGTAAAGACGATCCTTGAATAAGCACTGCCTATCCTGATCACTTCAGGATCTTTGACTATGGCAGTGAATATTGACCTGGCAAAAATAATGCCTAAAGTACCCAGTATCAGCGCCACTATTATTCCCAGGCTTATAGCAAGCCCTGCTATGTATTCCGCCCTTTCATTATCCTTTGCCCCTATATTTCTGGCTACAAGTGCTGTAGCGCCTATGCCTATAGCTCCCATGACATTGCCCAGGGTAAACATGATCTGTACCCCTAAGTTTACACCTGCAATATCCGCTGCCGTAAGCCTTCCTACCATTGCGGTATCAGCTGTCCAGACAAGCGTATGAGCCATCATCTCTGCGATTGCAGGCAATGCCAAAGCAAAGATTCTGCTGTCCATTCTTTTATCTATCAAAGCCATATGATCCTCCAAATAATCTTTTTCGCAATATATATTGTACCAAACACTGATAAATACTCCAATAAAAATTTAAGGCTCCTTCAATTTAAAGGAGCCTGTGAATGATTCTCAACAGCTGTTCGCTTTGCCATATAATTGTATATTTCTTTTGCCAGAGCCCTATATGCAGCCTGCACCGATGTTTGGCTGCCTAAGCTCATAACAACCATAATATATGGATTATCCTTCAAATATATTATGCCTGCATCATTATATACGCCGCTGTCATTGGTTCCCGTCTTATGGGCTACCGGAGATTTATATCCGATGCCCTGGGGCAGCCTGTTGCTGTAAATATTGTTTCTCAGGGATTCATCAAAATATTTGCTGTTAGCCTCCCCGAAGGTCTTGCCCTCATAAAGCAGATCCAAGATATGCCCCAGATCCCTTGGCGTGGTCCTGGGTCCTTTGCTGGCGCCGTACCTTTTGATGTTTTCATTATATGACATAGCCGGAGCAGGGCCTATCTCACTATATACATAGGTATTCTTCAGCCCCAGCTCTAAAAAAACTTCATTGAGCTTAACGTTGCCGAAATGCCTCAGCAATGTATTAAAATATCCGTTAACGGAATGAGTTATCATCTTATAGGTGAGCTGCTTCATGTTATACTTGCTTCCTGTAATTTCATCCGTATACTCTTTATCGATATCCAACTCTCCCAAATTATTTAAATAATATACCACTGCCGCCGCTGCCAGCTTGCAGGTTGACGCCGTCTGGAAAAAGCCCTCGCCTTCAAACTTGTCGGATAGCTTGCTGCCGTTGTAATCATATTCATAGCCTGTTTTTAATTCCTTTATATATATGCCTATGGTACCTTTTCCGCCGTTTTTCGCAAAGCTATTCACTTGTTTCTTTACCATGGCATCAATATCATCATAGAAGCGCTTTTCCGCCTCTGCCATCCTTTGCTCTTCTATCTCTGAGTCCTGCCCGTCCTCCTGCCAATCCGGATCACTTATCAACCCCTCGAAGGGCAGCCTATTTTTCTGCACCGCGTCTCCTGTTGTCTCGTCTTGCTGAGCTGATGCATTGGGCTCTGTAAGCCCTTCGCAGCATGGCAAAATAACAGAGGTAAAAGTAAATGATAAAATAAGAATGAAAGTCAAGATTCTTTTATTATTCACGAAACCACCCAGCCTTCCAGAAATTAAGAAGCAACAAAAGTTCTCCTGAATTTTAGATATGCTGTAGGACGGGTGGATATTACATCAAATTGACTGTTTTACCTATCAGTTTTCTACATATGATATATCCAGTTCTATTTTAGCGTTATCGTCTAATATTAAGGGTATGCACACAACCGTTGATTTAGCTGCACTTAATTGCATGTTATCTCCGGTTAAGACTGTGGGAGGCGTTATATCCACATGAATATTTTTTTTCGAAAAAATTGTTGCCGTATTCCCTAATATCATATTGCACAGCTCTGCAATGGCGCTTTTGGACATTTCATCGAGGGTCTGTATAGGCATTCCGCCCATCATTGCAGAAACGATCTTATAAGCTGTTTCATAATCAAAAGATACTACTACATTTCCGCGAATTTTACCTGCCAGGCCTATTATAATCATAACTTTGTCGCCGGTATATGGTGTGGCTTTAACATATAGCTCTCCAATGGCAGGCTCAAATCCAGTGGTTTGCCTTATCACGCTTCGACTTGCTGTGATGAATGGATTTATATATTCAACGTTCATTTACTGGCTCTCCTTTTATATGTAATTTTTGCTGCTTTAAACGGGATATACACCAATCCCGCTTACAAATCAAAAAAACCATAGTACAAATTTACCACGGTTTGAATAAGACAGTACTCCTATTGCAGCCCGACTATCGTAGTGTCCCACATTAGACTCGTAGCTTTGCGTCCCTGACTTTCGACAGGTTTGCCCATTATTGATTATACAAATTATTTTTATATTACCATCTGAAAATTGATATGTCAATATTTATCTTCTTTTCGGCATGCTGCATAACAGGCTATATCGTGAAGTTAGGTTGTCAATCCTTGAGTCGTTTACCTTTACAGGAGAGCTTTATTGAAGAAATGACATAATCCACCAGAGGTTATGGACAGGTCTTTTAAAAAAGTATATAGGTATTTTGAGATGAAGAAACTGTGCCATGAGGAGGAACCTGAGCGTTATATGGATGTCAGGCATGTATGCAAATGTGGTTCTATGCTGTCTTAGCTTTGGTTTCTACCAGTTCTATATCAGCTATGTGAAAATCGGCTCTGTTTGTTACGATCCAATCGAAATACTGATAATAAACCTTGAAACAGCTTCCTTTCTTATAAGGAAATCCATGCTTCTGATACCAATCCGTCTTCAATCTTACCTTGTCCCCATAATTATAGCTGCTGCACTCATATTCTTCGCATTGATCCGGTTTCATTTGATAATCCGCTCCTTTAAAATTATTTTATAACGTGCAAGCTCCAAACCTCATAATATAAAGAAAATAAAGACCTCCTAATCCATAGAAAGATATAGGAGGTTAAGAAACTCTGTATCTAAATGTTTAATATAGTGTCACTGCTCAAAATTAAGGTAATCTGTAAACAGGCATCATAAAATACAGTTTACATAATTGCCCCCTAATCTTAACTCAATTATAGTTTTCACACCCTTCAATGTCAAATGCTTCACCTCAGATGGTAGCAACTGTGAGACTATATAGAAGGCATGAATCGATTTAGATGTGTATCTTTAAGAATACTTCCATTTCTCTCCTTCTACATAGCTTGAACTATATTCATCTTTATTTTTTATATACTACTTCACCATTAATAATTGTATAGGCAACAGTTGCATTCGTATCTACCGCAGGCATCCCCTTAAAAATAACTATGTCTGCATCCTTACCTTCCTCAATAGAACCTACTCTGTCTTCAATGCCCAATATCTTGGCAGGATTGATTGTCAGCATATTGAGCACTCTCTCTATATCTCCGCCAAAACGAATTACTTCACCGGCTTGTATAATGATTACCTCCGGGTTTAATATGGGACCGTCAGTCATTATCGCACAGTTTACTCCTTTTTTGTCCAATTCCACCAGGACTCCTATGTCGATTTTGCCGCACTCCCCCGGCAGTAAAGGTACACCAATAGGTCCATAAATAACTCCTCTGCAGCCCGAGTCGACTATATCATCAATAAAATCACCGGCTCCCCAAGCATGATCAAGGGTAAACTCCACATTAAATTCCTTTGCTATCCTAATAGTTGTAAGCATATCAAACTGCTCGCAATGGACCTTGATGGGTATTTCCCTTCTAAGCACTCTGCAGACATTTTCCAACCCTGTATCATAAGGCACCATGGATGATCCATCATCCTTAGCTCCTGCCCTTTTATCCATGTATTCCTTTCCCTTAATAAGGGTCTCTCTCATAACTTGCGCGATTCCCATTCTGGTCATAGGCACTTGGTTGCGCTTACCATAGACTCCCTTTGGATTACCGCCTAAGGCCATTTTTAAAGCTACAGGGTTTTTTATGCACATATCCTCAATACTGTTGCCATAGGATTTTACTGCACATACTAAGCCGCCCACCACATTGCCGCTTCCCGGAGCAATTGCAGAGGTTGTTATTCCGGCTCTCCTGACTCTCTCAAACATTTTTGAACCGGTATCGATAGAATATATTGATTGGACCTCCGGAGTAGCATTTTTTGTCATCTCATTCAAATCCTGATCGCTCATATCGGTGCCAAAACCACCTATATGGCTGTGGGCATCAATAATTCCCGGTATTACAACCATGCCTTCCGCATCAATCACATTATTGCAGCTGCATTTTAAATTTACACCAACCTCTTTTATCTTTCCATAAGAAATAAGGATATCTCCTTTTTCAATAACTTTTCCGGAACAAGTATATATTTTAGCATTTTTAATCACCAGCATGAAGCAACCCTCCTGGAATTTAGGATATTCTCACCATTTATATAGACTGCTTCAGCCCTCGCGGCATATGTCTCAATAGGATTAGCAGACCATATAGATAAATCAGCATCTTTGCCTATTTCAACAGAACCGATCCTATTATCAACACCCAATATTTTAGAAGGTATTGAGGTAATCATTTTGAGTACGTCTTCACTGTCCAGGCCATTCTTGTAATATAATATGGCATTCCATAACAGAGATTCTTTGCCTGACGCTGCATTATCTCCGCAAGAACTGATGGCAATATCCATATCTTCTTCTACCAATCTTTTTATTGCAAAAAAGTCTACTATAGAGTTTTTATACGACATGGCACAGGTCAAATCTCCAAGAACTATGCCTGCCCTCCTGCCGAGTATCTTGGTGACATCCTTATGAATGCCGAAGGCGCCTATAAATACTACATCTATATCGAAATCCTTCAAAGCCATTTCTGCTGCATCCATATCGGCCTTTGTGCTGCAGTTTATGAAAAGAGGCATTTCTTTGTCCAAGACCTTCAATAAGGCTTCATAATCCCCATTATAGTCCTTCTCTTTTTTCCCTTTGTATTCTAAAGCTTTCCTCAGGGCTTCCGTCAGAAGAGAGAAAGCTCCCATCTTGGTCATAGGGGTGAGGTTTTTTGAGCCATATAATTTTTTTGTTTCTGCTGTTATAGAGGATATCATTGCTGCCTTTTCCTTCACCAGCATTTTATATGGATGATCGCCATAAGTCTTAAATACCGCCGCATTGCCTCCTATAACATTTTTCGTTGATGGAGTTATACCTGCACTTGTTACACCGTATTCAAAAACTCTTTGGAACATCATGCTGTCCTGATCAAAGGAATAAACCACATCCATAGCCGGAGTGACCGGGTTGGAGTGCTCGTTCAAATCATTATCATCCCATCCGGGCCCCATGCATCCCCAGATATTAAGAGAATCAATGAGGCCGGGCAATATGACCTTATCCTTTGCATCTACCACTTCTGTAAGGCCAGAGACTTTCAGATCATATCCAATATCTTTTATCCGGGTATTTTCTATGAGAATATCTGCACCGTCCAATATACGGCCATTCCCATCATGCAAAATACCCTTCTTTATCAGAATCATGATCAGCCCCCCTTAATTGTTTTTCAAGTAATCTGCCATAAGCAGTCCGCATTCTAATTGAATGGCTACCAGCTTCTTAATGGGCACCACTTCATAATGTATTTTCTCTTCCAATTCCACACTCAGTGCCTTTAACCTGTCTTCTGCAAGCTTAAAAGCTCTCGTCAAGGCTTCTTTCTTTTCCTTGTCGTCTTCATTTGAAGCAGCCATATTTTCCAGCTCAGATTCATTGGCTCTGACCAATAATCCGTAAGACAACATTTTGTAAAATTTAGTTACCAGTAAATTATCGAATTCTTCAGCTACTGTAGCTTTTTTGGCAAAATCCGGATTTCCCTTTACCATCTTTCGTTCAGCTTCATTTCTTTCGGCATTGTCTGTAAAAGCTTCCAAAGCAAGTCTGAAAGGATTGTTCTTTTTCATATACTTTATCGAAATATCGAGGGTAGATTTTATGAACTTATCTGCCTCTTCGCTGTTATCCAGGCTTATTAGCACTGCATCCCTTCGGGTTATGCCGGCTTCAGATAAATCATTTATCCTTTTGTCGTAAAAATATGGCAATTCAGTCAGAAGTGTAAATGATCCGCATAGATCCTGAGCATAATCAGAGCTGCAGGTTCCGGCCTTTATGCTGTCTTCCGGATGCTCCACACCGTATTTTTCTAAATAATCATAGTTTTGTTCAATGCCCAGATTCTGATAAATTGCAGGAGAATATGCTACACAATAGGGCGCTTCGGGTTCGCCCAAATTCAAGGGCACTCCCTGCTTTTTAGCAGCTTCTCTCATAGCATCATAGATTTCCTTCGTTTCTTCGGTTATATACCAGTAGACTCCTCCAAAACCCGCATTATGCAATGAGTATATAAATTTTGGCCTGATGCGTTCTATAAGGCCCATCATAGCTTTTGTCTCAGGAATCGTATCATGGAAATGAAGATTTTTATAATCTATCGGGAAGGTCCAGTCTACCTGCTGATGCCCTGCTGGTCTGAAGAAATTTCTCGAATAATTATAAAGAGTATATGGGCCTTTGAACCACTTTTCATTTAATTTAGTGCCGTCTGCATCCCAGGCTTTAACTATATACCAAGTATAGTCAAGCTTATCTCTCAGCTCCTTATTTTGTGCCAGCTCTTTGGAGAAGTATTCCAGCATCATCGTCCCGATAGGTTCATTTGGGTGAGGGCAGCCAAACATCAAAGCATTTTGGGAACCATTCCCTATTTTTAAGCAGTATAACGGATGATTTTCTCTTGATCTTCCCATTTCAAATAATTCTACGCAGTCAGGAAATTCTTGCGCTAATTTTTTACTGCTATTATCCATCTCTTCTACAGTCAGAAATTCCTTGTAGTCAGGAATACCATCTATAAGCCTTTGAAATATTTCTTTCATGTCATGTCCTCCTATAAGAGCTAATTGCATATCCACTTAAAACAGATATGCAATTAGTCATTTTATTGAATATTAAGTTATTTTGCAGCTAAATCTGTATATGTGAATTCTGCCCAGCCCCATTTACCTGTTCCATCAATGGGCAGATTGATATAATCGGATCTATTGGCATCATAGCCTGCAAAAGTAACTATCGGAACATAAGGCAAATCCTTTGCTAATAATGCTTGAGCTTTTTTGTAATATTCAGCCCTCTTGCCTTGATCTCCTGTAGCAGCTCCCTGTTCACATAATGAATCAAATTCTGCACTGCTGTATGCTGCATAATTGCTTGCTTGTCCAGTACCAAATCTTTTTGCTAAGGCAGCAGGATCCGGCCCCATGAATCCACCCTGCATTTCAAGTATGAAATCCCTCTTGGTTCCTACTTTTTCAGACCAGGCATTATACTCATGAACTTGTACTTCAACATCTATTCCGGCTTGAGCCAAGGTAGCTTCGATCAATTTCGCAGCTTCCGGATAACCGCCACCTTCAAATACGTCCAAAGTCAAGCCTGCTACATAGAATCCATTTGCATCCTTCTTGTAGCCCGCATCTTCCAGTACCTTCTTGGCTTCCTCTATATTGAAGTGCGGAGATGTTTCCTCACTGTTTGATGCCCATTTTATCAAAGAAGGATACATATTGTATTCAGGTTTTTGCACTCCTGCATATATCTTTTGAGATATTTCTTCCTTATTTATGGCAACAGCTATAGCTTTTCTTAAGTTTACATCTTGTACTGCTTTATCCTTTAAGTTGAATATGATTCTCATGGGAGACGGGTATTCATTCAAAGCTAATCTTATATTCCCGGCTGCTTTTAGCTCCTCAACATTTCCTGCAGGCACATTTTCAAACATATCGATATCTCCATTGATAAGAGCCTGCACCGCAGTTGCATCATCCGGAATTATTGAGAATATAAGCTTGTCCAGCTTTGGCGACCCTTCATGGTAATCCTTATTCGGAACAAGAGTGATGCTTTCACCCTGTTTAAATTCAGAGAGCTTAAATGGTCCTGAGCCTACAGGGTTTTTTGAAGCAGGATTGTCTTCCCATTTTTCTCCGTTATTATAAAGGTGCTCAGGCAAAATGAAAGTCCCATACCAGCCTAAATCCGCAATGAAAGAAACATCTGCTTTATTCATT
The DNA here is from genome assembly GCF_058315355.1 of Lutispora sp. QWL-02. Lineage (NCBI taxonomy): Bacteria > Bacillati > Bacillota > Clostridia > Lutisporales > Lutisporaceae > Lutispora > Lutispora sp. QWL-02. Next base: position 1,099,834 of record NZ_CM177762.1, on the reverse strand, counting down.
TTGAAAACTACAGTATAGTCATCCGGAGTTTCAATAGAATCAACAATTCCAAGTCTTGTGCTCATATAATATGTTTCATTGGCTTTAATTGTATCAAAAGTGTATTTTACGTCTTTGCTTGTAACTTTATTGCCGTCATGCCATTTGGCATCTTCTCTCAAAAAGAATGTGATATTCTTGCCATCTTCACTGACTTCCCACTTGCTGGCCAAATCAGGTATGATTTGCTTTGATGCGTCTAATTTAACAAGCCTGTTGAAGATATTTTGAACAATCGGATAATTATTGTCATCAGGCAGAGTATCCGGGTTAAAAGACATTGGATCCCCAATAGCCCTTACAATCAGTACCTTTTCCTCCGCAGGTGTCTGCGCAGCTGCAGGTTCGGATGCGTTCCGGGAAGTTGAGCATCCGGTTGCCATAATAGACAGTATTAACACTGCTACGGTTATCAACGACATTTTTTTCTTCATAAAAATCCTCCTCATCTATTCATTATTCAATCTATCGCAAGCTGCATAATGACCATTCCCCAAGTCACAGGCAGCAGGATATTTGATAAGACACTCTTTATTCGCCTTAAAACATCTGGGAGCAAAATAGCAGCCTGGTCCAGGATTGATCGGAGTAGGGGGCTCTCCGGCAATACTGATTCTGTCCATAATTTCATCAGGATCAATAGACCCGCAATTTGAAATCAGTGCTTGGGTATATGGATGCTTCGGATTTCTTATAACCTCATCGCTTTCTCCGTATTCCACTATCCTTCCCAAATACATAACTGCTATTTTGTCTGATATGTATCTTGTCAATGAAATATCATGGCTGATAAATATAATTGCAGCATTCTTTTCCTTGCTCAGATTCAAAAGCATGTTGATGATATCTGCTCTAACAGACACATCGAGCATAGAAACCGGCTCATCTGCAATGATAAACTTAGGATTTAAAAGCATGGCCCGTAATATGGAAATTCTCTGCAGCTGACCTCCAGACAATTCATGAGGGTACCTTTTTATAATGTCTTCACCGGGATGAAGTCCGCCGGATTCTAAGGCTTCTATACAAATTCGCTTCTTCTCCTCATCCGAGCCGCCAATAGAATGTATCTTCAGAGGCCTCATCAATATATTTTCGATAGTATCTCTGGGAGTAAAAGAATCGTAGGGATTTTGAAATACTATCTGAACTAATCTTCGAAACTTTTTTGAGTTTCTTTTCATCAACTCTCCTGTAGATACATTGTCAATATATACATCTCCATCTGTCGGATTCTCAAGCCTGGCAAGGATCCTTCCCAAGGTGGATTTCCCGCAGCCGCTCTCTCCTATGACACCCAATACTTCGCCTTTTCCCATCTCTAGAGAAACTTTGTCCACTGCCTTAACCCATTGTTTTTCCTTTGCAAACAGCTTAACACCACTCTTAACCGGGTACCACATGGAAACATTATCTATCTTTATATAGTCTTTATTGCTTTCCATTTATTCTTCACCTCCATACAGGTGACAATTCAGCAAGAATCCTTCATCCGTCTCCAATTTTTTAGGCTTGACTTTAAAACATTTATCCATAGCATATTGGCATCTGGGAGCAAAAATACACCCATCATACAGCTTGGACAAATCCGTTAAAAAGCCATTTATAGCTTCCAGCTTTGACTTTTCTCCTTTAAGAGAAGGAAAAGACGAAAGCAAACCTTTGGTATATGGATGCTTTGGGTTTTTTAAAACATCCTTAACGTACCCTATTTCCATAAACTCTCCCGCATACATAATAGCTACCTTATTACATGAGGTTGATACCACAGACATATCATGGGTTATCATAATTCTTGTCATATCCAATTCTTTTTCCATCTTTAGTATTTCATCCAATATCTGCCCTTGTGTGACAACGTCAAGAGCTGTAGTAGCTTCATCGAGAATCAGCAGTTTAGGGTTATGTATAAGGCTTACGGCAATAGAAACTCTTTGCAGCATGCCTCCCGACAGTTCATGAGGATAAAGATTGTAGACCCTTTCTGAGAGATTTACCAACTGCAAAAGGTATTCTACCCTTTTAAAAATTTCTTCCCTTGAAGCTTCAGGGTAATGAACTCTATAAATATCCTCGATCTGAGTTCCTATACGGTGAACCGGGCTTAATGAGTTCATAGATTTCTGAAACACAACGGCCAATTCTCTCCATCTCATTTTTTGCAATTCTGGCTTACTTAGCTTTGTAATATCTTTACCTATAAAATTAGCCACTCCGGATATCTCTGTACTTTTCTCGGGGAGAAGTCTCAATAATGCCATAGCCATTGTGGATTTACCAGAGCCTGACTCTCCTACTATTCCCAGGGAGTCTCCTTTATTGATTTTAAGATTTGCATTTTTTACTGCATAGACTTTTTTATACTTATTCACATAAGTAACATTAAAATTTTCTAATTCCAAAACTCTTTCCATTACTAGACTCCCCCTCTGCTGATATGCTTAGGGTTAAGCACATGATTTAAGCCATCGCCTAATAAATAAAATATTATGACCGTGATAACAATGGCCAAACCGGCAAAAGTTGATATCCACCATGCACTGGTGATATACGCCTTACCTGCATAAATCATCTGCCCCCAGCTTATGACATTAGGGTCACCGAGGCCTAAAAAACTGAGGCCGGCTTCTGTCAGTATGGCGTTGGACATACCCACTGTTGTATTCGCAATTACAGGAAATATGCCGTTGGGAATGATATACTTAAAAAGTATCTGCAGCCTGCTTTCTCCCATAGCAGAGCCTGCTTTTACAAAGGTTCTTTCTCTAAGGGATAAAGCTTGGGCCCTCATCAATTTGGCATTGCTTGGCCAGGTGGTCAAGCCTATTACTATCATCACATTTACAATGCTGTTCCCAAACAGGGCAATTATAAGCAGAATGAGAAAGAAAGTAGGCAGCATCATAAAGATATTAATTATTTCTGATACAAACTGATCTACATTTTTTCCGAAATACCCTGCAATGCCTCCTATTAGAGTTCCAATCGCAGCAGATATAAGGGCTGAGATAACAGCAACCTTAAGTGAGGTACGTGTGCCGTAAATAATCATGCTGTAAATATCTTGTCCCATATTATTGGTTCCCAACAGGTGTCCATTCTGCCTTATTTTATTCAGTATATCCGGACCAAAATCATATGGATTATGGCTTGCTAAACCCGGTGCGAATATTACGACTAATAAAAGCAAAATAATTCCGTAAAAACCGCACCTCAATTGCATATCTTTGCTAATAACTTCTTTGGCTTTTTTAAAAGTACTTTTTACATTTAGCTTCATGAAGACCCTCCTTAATACCTTATCCTTGGATCAAACACTGCATATACAATATCTACAATCATCATCACCACCGCAATCGATACCGACATAACAAGATATATCCCCATTAAAGTAGGATAATCTCTCTGAGTGATGGCGGTGAGAACCAAACGCCCCGTCCCCGGCCAGGCAAATACTATCTCTATAAGTGCTACTCCTGTAATCAAGTAGGCTAGTGATATGCCGAAGATAGTTATGGTTGGCAGTATTGCATTTCTAAATATATACTTGTTGAATATTTTCCTCTCATTCATTCCTGTAGCTCTGAAAGTAACAATAAAATCTTCATTAGCGACCTGCAAAACAGATGATTTTGCAATTCTGAAATAAATCGGTATTTCTATCAATAGGAGTGTCCCTACAGGCAAGATCATATGTACAATTACATCCAATATATATTTCATGCCGGTATAGTTCGCTCTGGCATTAGTCATCCCGTATGTAGGAAGCAGGTTTAACCTGGATGAAAAAACTATAATAAGCATAAGTCCCAACCAAAATGAAGGCATTGAATTCAAGATATATGAAATCCCTGAGAAAACAGCATCTATAAATGAACCCTCCTGCCGGGCCGCCATTATGCCCATCAATGTTCCAATAAATAAAGAAAGTATTGCTGCAGTGAGCACCAATAATACAGTTGCTCCTAACTTTTCGCCTATCATATCCGTGACCGGTCTGTTGTATATTATTGAAGTTCCTAAATCTCCTGTAAGAGCTGTCTTTAAATACATTACAAACTGGGTAGGCAAAGGCTTATCCAGACCATATTTATGCTCTAATGCAGCTTTCAAGACCAGATCATCAGTTTCTTTACCCATTAGAGTCTTTATAGGATCACCCGGTGCTAATCTGATAATGATGAAGTTGATAGAAAAAACAATGATTATAGTAAGAAGACCTGTTAATAATCTTTTGCCGATGTACCTTTTCACTCAATCCCCTCCAAAGTTAAATTTCAACCTGCACTTGAAAGCAATAACACTATATCACTGCAAACATGATATAATAATTGTAAGCCTGTAGTGAACATGTTCACTTTTTTTATTTATTATACTAGCACTATTAAAATCCTGTGTCAATGAATTTATCATTTTATTCTTACTATTCTGCAAAAATATAAATTTATTGACTTTACAGTTTATTTATATTTACTAAATTCCCTAATCTTTGGTACAATGAAAACAATTAAGTGATTCTTAGGAGGTAAACATGCCCAAAAAAACATTTTTCAACTTGCCGCCTGATAAGAAACAAAGAATAATAGATGCAGCATATGATATATTTATTGAAGAAGAATACGAGAAGGTAAGCATCAGAGCTATCACAAAAAAAGCAGGCATATCATTAGGCAGCTTTTATAAATATTTTGATGACAAAGATGAATTGTATCTATATTTGTTAACCTCTATCGGAAAAAAAATATATGATAAGGAAAAGGAGTATGAGGGTATATTTTTGTTGAGAAAAGGTTATATACCGCTTGAAAAAATATGCTCTGAAAAGGAAATTGAATTTGATAAAACTTGGTATAAGGCTCCTGTAGAAGTTATGAGAAAATTCTATTTTGGGGAATACAGCAAAGAATTGAACAGCATTTTTAGGGATGAATTACTAGAGCTTAAAAACTCAGGTAAATTAAAGGATTCTGTTGATGTTGACTTTGTCTTCTACTTATTTGTAACATCAATGTTTAACATATTGATGTATTTCAGGGAATATGATATTGAAGATCAAGATATGAAGCTTAAGATAAAAAATGACTACTATACTAATTTATTTTTAACTGGCATACTAAAGGCTGAATAGGCATACTGCCCAGCCTTTAGTATTACCGCTGCTCTCAAAAAGGCCTTATTCAAAGGAGAAATTTCTGTTTACATACATACTAAGCAACTTTGCGGAGGCCTCTATATCCTCCATATTGGACATGCTGTTAGGCCCATGAGGATATCTTGTCACTATTGTTATGCCGCTGGCCCTTACTCCATAATTAGAAAGATTGATGGAGCTTGCGTCAGTGCCGCCTTTATCGATTACGTCATACTGATATTTGATATTGTTTTCTTCACAGCATTTGACCATCTCGCTTATGAGATATTCATCACATATGACCGATGGGTCTGATACTTTTATTCCCGCACCGGCTCCCAAGGCATTGCTGCCCTCCAGATCACATGGATAATCATGGGCTGGAGTGATATCTACCGCAATGCCTATATCAGGCTGAATTCTCTGTGAGGCAACCTTTGCCCCTCTGCAGCCCAGCTCCTCCTGGACGGTGAAGACCAGATATACATCATTTGCCGGAGTGCCCATATCCATCAAGGCCTTCATCATCACATAACAGCCTGACCTGTTATCCAAAGCCTTAGCGGTGATATTTCCGCCCTTCAGCTCCGCATATTCACCGATATAATTGGCCACATCACCTACTTTTACATACTCCATGGCTTCTTCTTTGCTCCTGGCTCCGATATCCACACAAAGCTTAGTAAAATCTCCCTTGACATCCTCCATCTTGGTAGTGCTGGTCACTATGCCGGTTATGCCGTTTCTGAACCTTACCCTGCTCATATAAGTGGTATCGGCCCACAAGAATCCCAAAGTCTTAACCTTTATCAGGCCGCTGGGCTCGATCTTGGTGACCTGGAGCCCAATCTCGTCCATATGAGCTGCTGCCATAATCTTTTTCTTATCCTTGGCTGATCCCTTTTTATAGACGATCAAATTCCCCAGTGCATCGACCATAACCTCATCTGCGTAATCCTGCACCGCATCCTTTATCATATCTCTTACTTCCTTCTCATAGCCGCTGACCCCGAAGGCCTGGGTCAAATCCTTCAACAACATTTTATTCACCTCTCCAATCCGGCTTTTTCCTTTCCAGTCAAAGCCTTTTTCTTTACCCAATGCACTTGATTCATAAGCGGGTGGCGCAGCTTTATGGCACCATCTTTGGGACACTCCATGACACAGCAGCCGCAATACCAGCATTCCCCCGGATAGGCAACTATCGGAGGCTTTCCCTTCTCGGCATTGGGAATCAGGATATCTACCTGGCATATTTCAACGCATCTATTGCAGCCTATGCATTTATCCGGGTTGTAAATAATAGGGTTTGCGGCAGGCATCTCTCTCATTCCTTATCCCCCCTTATATAATCTTGATTATGCTTTTCATAATTTTCCTTCACATCGCCGAAATAGTCAACAGGTACTTCTCTTTTTTCCGTTTTTCCATCAAGCTGCTTTATTATGATAAGCTTCTTGCTCATGCCTTCATCTTCTATGCTGTCTCCCCTGTCAAAGCACAAGGGCTTTGAGCTGGTTCTTCTGATTAATGACGCTTCCATGATCATCTGAGCTACTGTAAGTATGTCAAAAACCTCAAGAAGTCTTACCAATTCATGAGGATTATAGGCAAAGGTCTGAGGTACCACGTTCTCCTCATATTCCTTCAATCTGGCCAAGCCTACCTTCAGCAGCTCTTGATATTTGACCTCTCCGCAGTAGTTTTGCATGGTCTTGGCTATGCCCATATTCAGCTCTTTCCATCCTATGCTCACAGACGGGTCATTCTTCAGGGGTGCGTATACTCTGGCTTTTTCTCTTTCTATTTGCTTTATATTCCATGCTGCAGATTCATTGGCATCAGCAAATTTAGCGGCATGCCTGCCTGCGTAGTAGCCCGTAGTGGCAGCATGGCCATAGCAATTTGAAGCATAAAGAGCGTCTCCCGCCGAGTATAAGCCTTCCAGATTGGTGCTTAGGGACCAATCGTTGAAAAAGCCGCCGGGCAAGCCAAACAGCTGCCGCTCCTGGGGAAGAAAGCTTGCGGAGGTCCAACCGGTACCATAGCATTGAAGGACATGCTCCTCAGGGTCAAAGCCCGCTTCTGTGTAATTCTTGTATATAGGAACCTTGGTCTTGCCTTCTTCTCCTACCATCATGCCCCAGATCACCCGTCTCTCATCGCCGGGCAAAGCCGATAAATCGGCATAAAAAGGCAGCTTATAGCCTTTCTCTATCATCTTCGAAAAAGAAAGGGTCTCCGGCCCCTCAATACCATACTTAGGATAATCTACGCTTCCCCCCTTGAGGAAAAACTTCTGATCTCTGGCAGGCTTGAACCTGTCGCCGACACTTTCCAGTATATTTCCGTCCCTGTCTGCATAAGGTATTTCTTTGCCTCTCGAATCTATTATTGAAGCAGCATACCAGGTATTATGATTGTTGCCGGCACCATATGGAGGATAGCTCCTTCCTGAAGCAGAAAATTCTGCCGGTACGGATTTTTCCATCATGGCAAACTCAGCACCGGCCCTCCAGCCCATGGCATGTCCATCTCCGATGCATTGTGTGGGCCTGAATTCGCATAAGCCGGGAAGCTCAGCAGAAAAAAGCCATACCCTGGCCGGTCGGGACATGCATATTATACTGGATTTGGCACTGAAAATATAAAATTTGCCTGTCCTCGTGTGCATGCCTGTTGCACCTATGCATCTGGTCTCCTGCAGGCCCCCTTCTGTCAGTAAGGATGTAACCATTACCCTGTCTACAATCTGTACATCTAATCTTCGCAGTTCCTTATACATAGCAGGCTTAAATGTGGAACCCCAGATCCTCAAAGTAAATTTATTTTCATAATCATATGCAAACATGAGCTTTGTTTCATCATCACGAAACTCCGCTCCCGCAAATTCATCGCCTGTGTCCCTTATTTTGCCTCCCATTTTTTCAATATCTAAAAGCCTGTCATATCCCTCCCTGCACTCTATATAGTGAGATATTCCATTGTTGAAGCCATCATTGTCATCCAGCATAGCTTGCACCAACTCCTCAGGAGTAACCTTAGAACAAGGATTGGCAGCCGCAGACTCCCAATGGTCGCAGCCGGAGCCGCCTGCTCCGCTTCTCCTGGTCGCGCCTTTCTCTACCAGCACAACCTTCTGGCCTGCCCTGGCAGCAGCAATGGCAGCCATACAGCCGGCGATGCCTCCTCCAAGCACCAGAACATCTGCGTATACGATCTCTTCCTTGTCATACTCCAGGGGGTAAGGCCATTCATAATTATGCATAATAACCCTCCCAAAATGTTTAAATATTTTCACAATGATGTTAACACAATATCGTATATCTTGCAATATATATATTGCATTTTGCAAAATGTTAAATGCCATTGCCTTGTATATCTTTTTATGTTAAAATATGCGGTGAAAACAAGGCGCATAAAATGCCGCCGAATAAATAATAGGAAAGTCAGGGAGCATAGCCATGATAGATATTATTAAAGCTACATTGGGAGATCAAATTTATGCCGTTTTGAGAGATGACATCATATGCCAGAGGATAAAGTGCGGTGAAAAGCTCACATTAAAAGCCCTGCAGGAAAGATTCGATATCAGTTCCACCCCGATAAGGGAAGCTATTAAGAGATTAAGCCAGGAAGGTTTGGTTGAACATGTCACCAATGTAGGTGCAAAAGTGATCAATATAGATGAAAAGGACATCAAGGAAATTTATGATTTCTGTTCTGTTTTGGATGTTGCTGCTCTCAAATTTGCAACCAACAGCGATAGATTTAATGAAATGCTCCAGGAGATGGAAAATTGTATAAAGTCTCAAGAAATCTGCTTGAATAATGGAAATATGGAGCGCTTCAAGCTGCATTCGGACAATTTCCACGACATATTATATAAGTATGCGGATAATTCACGGCTCTATGATGCTGCCAAAAATATCAGAAGCCAGTTTACCATACTGACCACCAAATATCAAACCTTTTTAAATGCAGGAGCATGGATCTTAACCGGACACAAGGAAATTTTTGAAGCAATAAGATCAAAGGATATAGAAAATGCCTCATCACTTATGACAAGGCATTTTGAACACAGCAAGAATTATTTGCTGAAAAGCATTCGAGAACAGAATAACTAAAACTTTGACTATATCATGGTGAGATCTATATTCCTCTTCAAGAAATCCTCTGTAATCTTCAATGCAGCAGCCGCATCGTTAAGATTGCATACTTCAACCGGCGAATGGGAATATCTCCTGGGGATAGCCAATGACACAATGGCCATACCATTGCCCGCATAGATACATCTCGCTCCATCAGTGACATAAGCTGCATTGATGAAGGCGAATTCCTGATATTTGACTCCGGTAGAAGCTGCAGAATCCCGGAGTGCCTCAACCAATTTTGGATGGCTGACCGCATAGGCCATCACTCCGGCATAGGCCTGAGAAAGGATGATCACCGGTCCCTTACCCAGGCCTACGGGAAGTTCCTTCAAATAATCACTATCAGGAACATCACCTGCAGGAACGGTATCTATAAACAGGCCGTAATCAGGATTCAAATAATTTACAGCCGAAGAAACAGCACTGACAGTGCTCTCTTCCAGGATGCCAAATACCGCGAATACTTCTCCATGGATGTCCTCGGCTTTAAGATTTTTCATGGATTCTATAAGAATAGCGCAGCCAACTCGGTCATCTATGGCACGCCCTGATAAATAATCTGTATCAAGCATTTCAACGCAGGGCGAATCAGGAATGATCTGAGAGCCTGTTCGTATGCCCAACGCTTCCGCTTCTTCTCTGGAGCTGACACATATATCCACATATGATTGTTTCACCGTTTGGGGTCTCGCCATTTCCTCGGGGGTCAGCAAATGGGCTGAACGTGTCCCGATTATTCCGGGCACTATTCCCTTATCTCCTTTTATCAGCACTCTTCTGCCGGGAAGGCATGCCTCAGAAGCCAGGCCCACCTTTGAGAAATACAGAAACCCGTCAGGGGATATTGTTTTTACCGCATATCCAACTTCATCCATATGGGCACTGATCAGGACCCTTGGCCCCGGCTTTTTGCCCTTTTTTGCAGCCACCAGCATTCCGTTTTTCATGACCTCAATGGAATCTGCATATCCTTCCAATTCTTTTTTTACATATCTGGCAACATCCCATTCGTAACCGCTTAAGCCGATTATTGAAGTTAGTTCTTTCAATCTTTTTCTTATAGCTTCCTTCACTTTATCTCCCCTATCTTAATTTATTCGCAGCAAAGCATCTCTTTTATTTATTATTTTCAAGCCAGTCAAAAGCTCCTTGAGCTAAAAGGGCAGTACCTTTCCAGAAAACATCTTCATCTACTATGAACTTTGAATTATGATGGGGATATACCGGCCCCTTCTCAGGATTAGCTCCTCCCAGGAAAAAGAATGTTCCCGGCACCTCTGACAGGTAATAGGCCATATCCTCTCCACCCATTGTAGGCTCTGTGATTTCCAGGATGTTCTCTTCACCAATGACCTTTTTAGCTGTTTCATAAAAGCCCTTGGTAAACTCCGCATCGTTTACTACAGGCGGAGCACCCCAGGTGATGTCGTATTCGTAAGATCCTCTCATAGCCTTTGTAACACCCTGGGCTATTTCTTCTATCCTCTTTGCGATCATTTCTCTCTCTTCATTGTCTATAGCCCTGAAGGTTCCTTCTATCTCAACCTCATCGGGTATGATGTTATAGGCTGTTCCGCCGTGGACCTTGCCTATAGTGACAACTGCAGGATGTGTGGGCTTCATCTCTCTGCTCACTATTGTCTGAAGGGCAACAATCACGTGACTGACCATGACAACTGGGTCAATACCCATATTGGGCATCGCTCCATGGCATCCGTGCCCTTTGATTTTTAAGCTGAACTTATCAAAGGACGCCATTGCCTTTCCGTAGCTTATGGCTATCTGACCGGGTTCTGTTTCCTTAAAGATACTTCCTATATGAAGCCCCAGTACGGCGTCCAGCTTGGGGTTTTCCAATACGCCATCCTTTATCATAGCTTTGGCGCCATGGCTGCCTTCTTCATCCGGTTGAAAAATAAGCTTGATAGTTCCGTGTATTTTATCCCTATTCTCATGCAGTATCTTTGCCGCTCCCAAAAGCATTGCGGTATGAGTATCGTGACCGCAGGCATGCATATTGCCATTGGCTGCGATAAAGGGTACGTCCGCCTCCTCCTTTATTGCAAGAGCATCCATATCTGCCCTAAGGCCTATAACCTTTCCGGGTTTCTCACCTTTGATGATTCCCACTATTCCGGATACTCCTACACCTGTTTTATATTCAATTCCTATTTCCTTTAATCTTTCTGCCACATAAGCGGCTGTCTTCGGGAGCTCAAGGCCTACCTCCGGAATTTGATGAAGGTATCTTCTCCAGCACACGATATCGGGTTGAAGCTTTTTCGCTTCATTTACAATATCAATCAATTTGAATCCTCCTTTCATAGGCTAGCTTTTTACGGATTTATGTTCCATATTGTAAAATAATCTGGCTATTATAATTGTTCCAAATACAGAAGCAATTATGAGTACCCAAGCAGGAAGTGTCGTCGTAAATCGAAGTATTACGGGGATTCCTATTCCCACTACTGCCAGCTTTGGATATTTGATGGCAAATTGTCCGAAAACCGCTCCGAAGATTGCAGGGACTGTATAATTTGTGAATGCGCTTGCAATAACCGGAGGCAGTACCTTAATAAGAGCCGCCCCTACGAAAGCCGCAAGGGTAGTGCCGATAAGGTTTGTTATAATTGACCCTGTAATTCCGAGAGTGGATATCACTTCAGCTTCTTTGGTCGCCGGCTCGGTATCTGTTACTTCAAGAGCCATTGCCGCGCATGGAAGCCTCAGGTTTGAAATATTTCCCGACAGGAATGAGAGATAAGTACCTGACATACCAAGCACTGAGTAATATGATATAGGCTCAACCACATAAAATGCACCAAACAGTGCTGCAATCATACCCCAGGATTTCATAGCCACCTCAAAAGGAGGAAACACGCCATATTTCATATAAAGGAAAATCACCGGAAAGAAGCTTAAAGCTGCCGCTAGCAATAATGTTACCATTCCAACCCTTATAACCGGTTTGAACCATAGCTCCTCAAATCTTTTATTATCCATAAATTCCACCTCCCTGTTTATTATCCAAATATTACTGCTGCGAGCATGCCAACGAGCATAGCAATACCCAGAGCATATTCTTTAATCTTCGGAAGCTTCTCAGTCAGCTTAATGACTACGACCATGGAAATAGCCCCTGCTATGACTGCTATAAGCCCGCCGCCACCTTTTTTAATGTCTCCCGAGTTCAAATAGCCGAATACCCCAAGCATTGCAGCAGAGCTTAATACGGCAAGCCACTTGACATCCCCGCCGCCGACTTTATTTCTTATGCCTTCCAGCTTATGGGTAAAAAGTCCGGCAAAGACGAGCCAGCCAGCACCATTAGCAGCCATAGTCCACCATCCTGTAGCAAGAGCATTTAAGTCGTAATCTGGTCCTCCAAAGCTGACACCAAGAGCATCCGCACCTGTTTTGGCAGCCGTGAGCTCTGTCGGTGCCGAACCGATTATAGATAATCTTAACCAGCTTATAGGGCCGCCGATAACAGACATCATGCCTACCATTACTATGAAAATGGCAATTACAGGCCCGATAGCAGTTAAAAGACCGGTCTTAAAAGCTCTGTCACACTTTTCATCAGGAATATTCAATTCCTTGGCAGTTTTTCTTGCAAGCCTGGTGTAAATAATGGCTTGAATAGCCGTAAGGATTACTACAGGAGCTGCTGCCAACCAGACCCCTATTTCGTTAGCTACTCTTAAAATTTCTTGATTCATAAATACACCTCCATAATTTGTTTATAATTTCACAACCTCTCCTAATTGATCTTACAATACTTAGCTTGAATTAGCTTTGTCTTTATAGTATAAAAAGATAATAAAAAAAATATACCTGTCAGACAATTACTGACAGAGTATATTATATATCCTCACGGAAACCGTGTATTTCATCCTTTGCTCAAAGCTGTCGAAGTTCACGCCTAATACCTCGCAAAGCCTTCTATACCTGTATTTAATGGTATTATAATGTATAAACATGTTCTTGGCGGTTTCCTTCAAGCTCCATTCGTTTTCCACCAGATGATTCAATGTATCAAAGAGGTATGTTTTATTGATTTTATCATATTCAATGATCTTATCGAGGCTCTCCCTGCAAAATTCCTTTCCATAACCAGTGGATGATATATCATAATACAGCCTATACAGACCTGCTTCATCATAAAATTTATAGCTGTTTGTCATTTTTGAAAGCCTGTCTATTTGAACGACCCGGAAGGCTTCGGTATAGCTTTCCTTTGCCTGCATGATATCGGCTTTAATGCCTCCTATTCCAATGCTCAATGTAAATCCTGTCTCGTTTTTAACCTTGAGCAGCAGCTCGCCGCAGGTTTTTGAAAGCTTGTTTTTTATTTTATCAGGGTTATTCACATTCAAGATAAAGGTTATACTGTCGCTCAATGTTGTATACGCCGACTGAGAAAAATCCCGCTTAACGCTTTCTGTGATTGTTTTGAATATCTTTTCCCTGGTCATCTCAAGATCTAAATTGTCTTTTTTATGGCTCATCTTAAAATACTCGGATTTATAATTATCTATATCAAACATCGTTACGACAATTTTGCCTTTAAATTCCCATCCAAAGATTTTAGATCTCTTTTTTACCTCTTCAATAGATCTTATGTTTTTTGTTATCAGGTCCCTCACAAACTCGTCTCTATATCTCATCTCTATCTGATTATTGGATATTTTGCGCTGTATATAAAGCTTCAACACAGTGCATGTGTGTTCAACGGCTATCTCTTCAAGCTGATCCAGCTCTTTTTTTGTATTTAGGACAAGATATCCGTATATCCTGTTCTCATAGGATATTTCATAAATCTTGTACTCTTGAAAGTCAGAAAACTTCATATTCTCTATGTCACTTATAAAGCTCGGATCCACTGAATCATAAACAACGGTGTTGAAGTAAAAGTCCACATAGGCGGATTCAAACTCAATTATTCTCTTTAGGTTTGCCAATATATCATTTATATTGCCGCCGTCAATAACCAATTGAGTAAAGGATTTGTGAATTATCTCTGATTTCTTTAATCTATCGGCTTGATCGTTTATTATTTTAGCCAGAACCGGATTGATGATTTCAATAAATGCATAGCGGCTGGGAATATCAATGATCGGAACATTTAACTCATTAGCTCTGTTAATGACATTACTTGGTAAGTTATGCAAGAACCTTTCTGTTTTTATTCCTATCCCAGCCATTCCTCTGGTCTTAATGTTTTCAATGACTTCTTCAAAAAGCTCCGGAGTATCCTTAAGACAGTAACCCGTAGTGATTATAAACTCTCCGCCTTTTGACCAGCGGAATGCATCGGGTGCATCAAAAACTGTAACAGAGCTTACCTCGTTATCGAGACCCTTTCCTCCCGCTAACACTTTTAAATCGTTTAAGCCACATTTTTCAATCATTTCCTTTACTGTAAACAATGCGTCACCTCAAAATCATATATATCTCATTTGTATCATGAACTCCAGCTTTATTTAAAAACCCACTTGGGCATTGAAAACCTTGCTGTCATTTTGGGATCTACTACTTGACATATCTCCGTATTCCCAATGGCGCTCAAAAGCATGCCCGCTTCATTAATATCCATATGAAGTTTTCGTATAACCCTGTAAAGCATGTCTTCGGCTGAGGTTTTTACAGCCTGGAACAAATCCTCATGAGAGGCTATAGTGTACACTTTATCCTCATATTCCAATATGGGATTCCTTATTTCATGATTTTTCAATAAATCTATTTTTACCTTTACCTTGCCTGCAATCTCTATGCCGGTAACCATAACCTCACCGTCCCCCATAGCAGCATGAAGATCTCCCATGGCCAGCAGTGCACCTGCATGGAAAACCGGAAGATATAAGACAGCACCTTCGGCAATTTTGCTATTATCCATATTGCCGCCATGAGATCCAGGCTCTCCGTTAGGTATAGCATCTTCGCCCGGAGCTACGCCTATAACTCCTATCATAGGCTTGCACGGGATGTATATGCTATCATTAAATATTGCTTTACCTTCTATTATCGGCAATATCTTTATGCTTGATTCCCCAATATTGCCGCCAAAAATACCAGCACCTGGAATAGCTGCCATCACACCGTAATCATTGATATCTATCTTTAGTATTTCTATTCTTAATGTATCGCCCTTCTCAGCACCTTTTACATATAAAGGTCCCGTAGCAGGATTGATCTTCTTCCAGTCAAGCTTTTCTATAGACTGCTCAGAGCTGCTGATCTGGTTTTGAAAACAATCACAAGTCTCAAACACAACTGTGCTGCCTGGCTCAACTTCCAAAGCAGGCTTATTTTCACTGCTCATGCTATAGATAAGTCTGTCGCTTTTTATTAGATTGGTCATGTGATTTCCTCCTTTTCAATGGGATAATTTTGTTTGTTTATTATTATAAATTATATATGATTATACGGAAAAAGTAATGAAAATGTATCACCAAGGCTTTCAGTTTCTTGCAGATGCTTCAGTAAAGCGAGGCCTCTTGGCCCCGAACCAAGAAGCCCTATTGATTGTTTGGGTTCCTTGTAGGTAGTTTAGTAGCTACCAATATATTGTACGGCAAAGTGCCCGAAAGAATGTTTCAATTCCTTATAGGTACTCTAGCAACTTCTTTCGCTGCCAGGTCTCAAATAGATGATATTGAGTTTCAATTCCTTATAGGTACTCTAGCAACACTTGTCACCGTTTAACCTGTTATGGTTAAGTTGCATGTTTCAATTCCTTATAGGTACTCTAGCAACCCAAAAGCCTGGAATCGAGACCGACTGCCGTCTCTTTAGTTTCAATTCCTTATAGGTACTCTAGCAACTGGTCAGATATCAGAGTTGCCTTATATGCTAGAGAATTGTTTCAATTCCTTATAGGTACTCTAGCAACGATTGGTGGCTGAAAAATGGACCTTTGGGTCGTGAGAAGTTTCAATTCCTTATAGGTACTCTAGCAACATGGAACTTTTTTTTTCAGACTCATAGGCATTTGGGATAGTTTCAATTCCTTATAGGTACTCTAGCAACACTGCTTAGCTGTTTATTATACCACAAATTTACAAAAGTTTCAATTCCTTATAGGTACTCTAGCAACTTTCTTTGGCTGCTTTGGCAGCTCTTTTTTTATTCAGTTTCAATTCCTTATAGGTACTCTAGCAACCAATCGCCACCCCATTCAAGGCCCAGCTTCTTGCCCTCTTCTCCAAGTTTCAATTCCTTATAGGTACTCTAGCAACGCAGTGCCTATTTCAAATTCCTTTGTTATCGCTAATGTGTTTCAATTCCTTATAGGTACTCTAGCAACTATTTTCATCCGCTCCGGGGAATTCTTGTTTTAGCCTGTGTTTCAATTCCTTATAGGTACTCTAGCAACTTTGAGGAAGGTATTGAAATCGAGGTATATTCAAAGTTTCAATTCCTTATAGGTACTCTAGCAACTTTACTGCATAGCCTTACTGATTTTTCATTTGTCTGTTTCAATTCCTTATAGGTACTCTAGCAACAGGTCATTAGACTTTCTTAATTCGATATGGGTTTCTGTGTTTCAATTCCTTATAGGTACTCTAGCAACTTTACAATAATAGGAGGTCGTATTATGAAAATAACAAGTTTCAATTCCTTATAGGTACTCTAGCAACTATATGTATTGTGCATTTACTTCCATTTCTTCTTGCGAGTTTCAATTCCTTATAGGTACTCTAGCAACCGAAATGCGCATTGCGCAAGACCAGTTTATGACTGAAAAGTTTCAATTCCTTATAGGTACTCTAGCAACTACTACATATTGGAAAGAGAAAAAGAAGGTTATGACTAGTTTCAATTCCTTATAGGTACTCTAGCAACCCTCCACAAATCCTTTTAGCCGTGAATAAATCATCGTTTCAATTCCTTATAGGTACTCTAGCAACCCGACATCTATTCCTTTTTTCTTAGCCTTATAAATGTTTCAATTCCTTATAGGTACTCTAGCAACTTTGAAGATATAACTCTTTTAAATCAAAAAATTTCTTGTTTCAATTCCTTATAGGTACTCTAGCAACAAAAATTCAAAATTTACTTGATGATGTATTAAAAAGTTTCAATTCCTTATAGGTACTCTAGCAACAAGAAGCTCAAACAAAGATTTGACTGTATCTATAGGTTGTTTCAATTCCTTATAGGTACTCTAGCAACTATAGCAGCTTTTTTATTTTGCGTTGGCGGTGGTAAGTTTCAATTCCTTATAGGTACTCTAGCAACTATGGCCCAGCAAGAATAACCATCAGTTCGGATGAAAGTTTCAATTCCTTATAGGTACTCTAGCAACCGGGAGTACTACTTTAAGAAAAGAAATCAAATGACTGTTTCAATTCCTTATAGGTACTCTAGCAACGAGCTTCTGAGATCGGACTTATACATGTTCAAGATTTGTTTCAATTCCTTATAGGTACTCTAGCAACCCAGCAAGCATGGCACAAAAAGCTTGCGATTATATATGTTTCAATTCCTTATAGGTACTCTAGCAACATATGGTGACATAGTATTAGACATGGACGCACTATGGGTTTCAATTCCTTATAGGTACTCTAGCAACTATTTTCATCCGCTCCGGGGAATTCTTGTTTTAGCCTGTGTTTCAATTCCTTATAGGTACTCTAGCAACTTTTGAAATGTGCATTAGCCCTTCTTGTAGTCACAGGGTTTCAATTCCTTATAGGTACTCTAGCAACGGTTGAAATCACTGACGGCATACCAAAAGAATTTGCTTGTTTCAATTCCTTATAGGTACTCTAGCAACATAAGCAGAATGTACATATAGTCTATGGTAGTCCATGTTTCAATTCCTTATAGGTACTCTAGCAACTTGTGAAGTTGTTTAATAAAGCGGCTGATTCGGGAACCGGTTTCAATTCCTTATAGGTACTCTAGCAACCTTCATCCCATGCAACAACCAAAGGCTTGGGATAGTCCTGTTTCAATTCCTTATAGGTACTCTAGCAACCGTCCCCAGCGGCCAAAGATTGTATTACATTGACCGCAGTTTCAATTCCTTATAGGTACTCTAGCAACGACTATATCACAGCAAGCAAAATGGCAGAAACCGGGGTTTCAATTCCTTATAGGTACTCTAGCAACTTCGCCCTCAACTGCTTCAAGATTCCACTTTCCAGCCTGTTTCAATTCCTTATAGGTACTCTAGCAACAAACATAAGTGCATACCTTTAGAAAATGATGAAGAAACGTTTCAATTCCTTATAGGTACTCTAGCAACCACTGTAGTCCCATTGTGCTATAGATCTGTTTGTGGTTTCAATTCCTTATAGGTACTCTAGCAACATGAGATTTCCTGAGCTCTCAGGGGGATGGCAGATATTGTTTCAATTCCTTATAGGTACTCTAGCAACCTAAAGAGTACAGAGTTAATGTTTATGCTGATGAATGTTGTTTCAATTCCTTATAGGTACTCTAGCAACTGAGGTCATTCAAACTTAGGGGTGAGACATGTCACCACAGTTTCAATTCCTTATAGGTACTCTAGCAACGAAAAAAGCCAATCTAGAATTTTATCAATCATCATTGTTTCAATTCCTTATAGGTACTCTAGCAACAATAACCAACATCTCCAAGGCTTCCACCATTTTCACGAGTTTCAATTCCTTATAGGTACTCTAGCAACCCGGTGCTGCTGGTGCAGCCTGTCCGTCAAATGCTCGTTTCAATTCCTTATAGGTACTCTAGCAACGAAGAGAAGGAGAGGAGTAAAGGTGTCAATGCAGAGTTTCAATTCCTTATAGGTACTCTAGCAACCTTTTAGCGCCTTGCGGGCTTCTTTCAACCTTTCGTCGTTTCAATTCCTTATAGGTACTCTAGCAACGACAATTGCATGCTCGCAATCGGAACATTTGTAAGAATGTTTCAATTCCTTATAGGTACTCTAGCAACTATTATTTCTGAGCCGGAGGCTTTGGATTTGATACTGTTTCAATTCCTTATAGGTACTCTAGCAACCTTTAGCCCACTTTAGTATCCATCTTGTGGGGTTCATAGTTTCAATTCCTTATAGGTACTCTAGCAACTCGTTTGTCTCGATCTCTGCATTGTTGCCTAGGCCCGAGTTTCAATTCCTTATAGGTACTCTAGCAACTTAGAAAGAAAAAATTTGATATAAAAACATATTTAATGTTTCAATTCCTTATAGGTACTCTAGCAACACGGCACACCTTTTGACCTTATAGGCTGCAGTGATGGGTTTCAATTCCTTATAGGTACTCTAGCAACAAAGCCTAGCAGCTGGACTATACTTTTAGAACAAGTGTTTCAATTCCTTATAGGTACTCTAGCAACTTAGCCCAGGTAGTGGAAGGTTAGCATTTTTTAAGTTTCAATTCCTTATAGGTACTCTAGCAACTTAGTATGCTCTATTTGGGAAGTAATTATGCATGAAATGTTTCAATTCCTTATAGGTACTCTAGCAACTGATAAGGAAAGAATAGTTCCTGTTGGCTTGTACACGTTTCAATTCCTTATAGGTACTCTAGCAACTCTTATTGCATTTGCAGCTGCTTTGACTGCATATGGTAGTTTCAATTCCTTATAGGTACTCTAGCAACGCAGCAGCTTGCAGATGATCAAGCGTCGCATACGGCAGAGTTTCAATTCCTTATAGGTACTCTAGCAACTATATTATTGGCAAAATATGAGTCTTCTACTTTCTTTTGTTTCAATTCCTTATAGGTACTCTAGCAACCACCAAATTTATTATTGCTTACTCCAAAATGTATCTGGTTTCAATTCCTTATAGGTACTCTAGCAACTGCCGGATTCAGCCAGCTCAGCTACAATATTGCTCAGTTTCAATTCCTTATAGGTACTCTAGCAACCTATTCATTTTGATACATTATATCATGAACATTTAGTTTCAATTCCTTATAGGTACTCTAGCAACCGTCAATGATCCTCTGTGCCATATATGCCGACATTAGTTTCAATTCCTTATAGGTACTCTAGCAACTTATAGAGTGGCTATACAAAAAAATACCTGGAATCAATGTTTCAATTCCTTATAGGTACTCTAGCAACTTGCCAAGTCAATGCCCATTATATATGGCTTTCCATGTTTCAATTCCTTATAGGTACTCTAGCAACTTTTTTCAATATATCCCATCTGCCATAGCCGCCATCTTGTTTCAATTCCTTATAGGTACTCTAGCAACCTGCAAATCCATACCACCGCTTCATCTTGACGCCCCCTGTTTCAATTCCTTATAGGTACTCTAGCAACTTGGCCATCTATTTCACCTCCTGATATTCATAGCTTGTTTCAATTCCTTATAGGTACTCTAGCAACCAGTCCAAGCAATATCCTTCATTTCTGAGCCATTCTAGTTTCAATTCCTTATAGGTACTCTAGCAACGATGAAGTAGAAGTTTTCTCTTCGCACTTGCAGCGTAGTTTCAATTCCTTATAGGTACTCTAGCAACTATCTGGTCTGCTATTAGTTCAGCTTCTACTTCAGGTGGTTTCAATTCCTTATAGGTACTCTAGCAACTAATGGACAATCTGCAACTTATCGATATGAAGATTTTATGTTTCAATTCCTTATAGGTACTCTAGCAACCAATTAATGAAATAGCAGGCATCAGCCCTATGGATTAGTTTCAATTCCTTATAGGTACTCTAGCAACTAGCGACAATATAAATGAAATGAATGAAGCTATACTGTTTCAATTCCTTATAGGTACTCTAGCAACAAAAATGGCAAGAGATAATAATGAACATTCCCCTAAGTTTCAATTCCTTATAGGTACTCTAGCAACAGTCCCTGCGATGGGACGAAACGGGAAAAAAAGGAGGAAGTTTCAATTCCTTATAGGTACTCTAGCAACGTATTTTCTAGTTATGAAGGAAAAGATATTCCTTACATGTTTCAATTCCTTATAGGTACTCTAGCAACAGTATCAAATCCAAAGCCTCAGACTCGGAAATAATAGTTTCAATTCCTTATAGGTACTCTAGCAACTTTGATTTCACAGACATATCTGAAAGTGAAAAAAAAGTTTCAATTCCTTATAGGTACTCTAGCAACCACTTTATAAATGGTGTAGGAATCGCTATAGATGGGTTTCAATTCCTTATAGGTACTCTAGCAACCATTGAGCTTGATGGCTATGATGTAGTGTATGGAGGTTTCAATTCCTTATAGGTACTCTAGCAACCATTGAGCTTGATGGCTATGATGTAGTGTATGGAGGTTTCAATTCCTTATAGGTACTCTAGCAACTCAACTGTTGATGAGGACACAGCATGCTTTTTACAGGAGTTTCAATTCCTTATAGGTACTCTAGCAACTGTCGAAAACGTAAGGCCTAGGAAGCCTTTTATCCCGTTTCAATTCCTTATAGGTACTCTAGCAACCTCTGTGATAAAAGAAGCTATGCAGATGATTAGTGAGGGTTTCAATTCCTTATAGGTACTCTAGCAACGGATAACTATGGTCAACTCAGAGACAGCGAAGATGTTTTGTTTCAATTCCTTATAGGTACTCTAGCAACAGAGATAGTTACAATTCTTATGCTATGCTTGAAAGTGGTTTCAATTCCTTATAGGTACTCTAGCAACTGAAACTTCATAAATGCTATGCCTATAGATAGCATGAGTTTCAATTCCTTATAGGTACTCTAGCAACTTTCTAAAAAACTGTTTAACAAGGCTACAAAGAAAGTGTTTCAATTCCTTATAGGTACTCTAGCAACAGTTGATGAACATGACATTGGGAAGACTTTCAGCCCGTTTCAATTCCTTATAGGTACTCTAGCAACGTCGCATAACAACGATTATAAGTCGTGCAATGAAAAGTTTCAATTCCTTATAGGTACTCTAGCAACATAATTTAGGCAATGTAGATGTAGATGTAAAGGTGAGTTTCAATTCCTTATAGGTACTCTAGCAACTTGGATGTCCTTTAACATAATTTCACCTTCTTTATGTTTCAATTCCTTATAGGTACTCTAGCAACCTGCTTACGACTGGTATGCCCTTCTTTTCTGTTACCCCAGTTTCAATTCCTTATAGGTACTCTAGCAACGAATAATGCTAGAGGATACAGGCTTCCCTGTAGAAGTTTCAATTCCTTATAGGTACTCTAGCAACCTTGATTTTAGAACGGAAAAGGTGTTCATTGGGTTTGAGTTTCAATTCCTTATAGGTACTCTAGCAACTCCTCTTTTATTTTTTCCTTTAGACTTTTTATATTTCGTTTCAATTCCTTATAGGTACTCTAGCAACATCTTAAGGAGTCTTTGTTCATTTTCTTAGATTCAAGGTTTCAATTCCTTATAGGTACTCTAGCAACTCTTTATCTTCCTTACGTTTAACTGTACCCTGCTTTATGTTTCAATTCCTTATAGGTACTCTAGCAACTTAAGGCTGATGATATCGAATCTTTTGATCAGGCTAGTTTCAATTCCTTATAGGTACTCTAGCAACGAAAAAACTGTATACCCAAACTATGGAGAAAATCAGTTTCAATTCCTTATAGGTACTCTAGCAACAGCGCTGCCGTATCTAAGCAGATCCGGAGGACAAAAAGGTTTCAATTCCTTATAGGTACTCTAGCAACCCGGCATGCAGCTCCAAGCAAAGGTTCTTAATACTGAGTTTCAATTCCTTATAGGTACTCTAGCAACTCTTCCACCTCCATCACTAGGCACACCAAATACAGGAAGTTTCAATTCCTTATAGGTACTCTAGCAACAATCCATCCCTTAATTCTTTTGCTTTTTCCTTGCTAAGTTTCAATTCCTTATAGGTACTCTAGCAACAGCACGATATATGAAGAAGGTAATGGGCAATTGGTATGTTTCAATTCCTTATAGGTACTCTAGCAACTGTGGAAGCATATTGCGGAGCTCTGGAAGTCATTCACAAGTTTCAATTCCTTATAGGTACTCTAGCAACTAAGCTGACGGGAGAAAGGAGCAGATAGGAGTGGATAAGTTTCAATTCCTTATAGGTACTCTAGCGACGTCTAGAAGTTGAAAAGAACCAGTTGAATCAGAGCAGTTTCAATTCCTTATAGGTACTCTAGCAACCAGCAAGGCTTTTGGACAGCACATTTCCAGATATAGAGAGTTTCAATTCCTTATAGGTACTCTAGCAACTCCGATGTATATAGATAAGTCGGTTATACTGGAGACTAGTTTCAATTCCTTATAGGTACTCTAGCAACTATAGTGCTGTATCCCTGCAGTATGTTTTGAATTTGAAGTTTCAATTCCTTATAGGTACTCTAGCAACCAAGCACACACATGATGCAATGTCCGGAGTCTGAAATAGTTTCAATTCCTTATAGGTACTCTAGCAACGCGCATTAACGGCCTTGAGGCCGCCCATCTGCAATTTAGTTTCAATTCCTTATAGGTACTCTAGCAACTTTATACCGGATATCAAAAGGACGAGAACGGCGAGCAGTTTCAATTCCTTATAGGTACTCTAGCAACTGTTTTATGGTATAGCCGTATTGGATTGTTGTCAATGGAGTTTCAATTCCTTATAGGTACTCTAGCAACTACACATTGTACTGGAATTTGAATATCCCATATAACTCGTTTCAATTCCTTATAGGTACTCTAGCAACTAATTCGTTTAATCGTACACTACCCATTTCGCCACGCTTGTTTCAATTCCTTATAGGTACTCTAGCAACTTCAGTATTAATTCCATGTTCATTTTTCTACCTCCGTTTCAATTCCTTATAGGTACTCTAGCAACTGAAGTTGAGCTTATGCAGTATACAGGGCTCGAAGAGTTTCAATTCCTTATAGGTACTCTAGCAACTTACCCACAACATTCCAAACCCTTTGCAAACTCCAGTTTCAATTCCTTATAGGTACTCTAGCAACCCTTGTTGGTAATGTATTGCGGTATTTTTTTCACAGTAGTTTCAATTCCTTATAGGTACTCTAGCAACATATGCAATACTTTTTTTATTATTCGTTCGACACAAGTTTCAATTCCTTATAGGTACTCTAGCAACTTTTCTTTGAAGGACAATACAAAGAGGATTTTCTGTAGTTTCAATTCCTTATAGGTACTCTAGCAACTTTCACACTAGCAACGGTAAAATTGTAAATTATTTTAAGTTTCAATTCCTTATAGGTACTCTAGCAACTTTTATCCCGAAGCATAGGACAAGCCCACAACTCAAGTTTCAATTCCTTATAGGTACTCTAGCAACCCGCCCATGAAGTCAGGCATTTTCACTTTTAACTTATGTTTCAATTCCTTATAGGTACTCTAGCAACTTATTAAACTTCGGTAGCTTGTCTCTATACAAAAGGTTTCAATTCCTTATAGGTACTCTAGCAACAAATGAACATTTATTTAAGTCCATCTATACAAGAACAGTTTCAATTCCTTATAGGTACTCTAGCAACATTACGCGGGTGTTCTTTATAGACATCTTGAACCTTGTTTCAATTCCTTATAGGTACTCTAGCAACATTGAAACCGATGTAAACATAAAAATTGAAGAACTTAGTTTCAATTCCTTATAGGTACTCTAGCAACTTTTTCTAGAAATGAAATGGAGAGACTCTTGGAAGATGCGTTTCAATTCCTTATAGGTACTCTAGCAACGAATGTCTTTACTCCTGCTTTCTTTTCAGAGGCATGCAGTTTCAATTCCTTATAGGTACTCTAGCAACGTTGTATTACCGGATACTTATGGAGCAGGATTAGGCTTGTTTCAATTCCTTATAGGTACTCTAGCAACTTCCTTGACAACGACGGGCGGGGCGTTTAGTGCTGGTTTCAATTCCTTATAGGTACTCTAGCAACCTCTTTTATGTTGAATGTGGGAATAGAAGGGGGGTGGAGTTTCAATTCCTTATAGGTACTCTAGCAACTTTTGGCCTTGTTCAATGGACACCTGCAACAAAATATCTGTTTCAATTCCTTATAGGTACTCTAGCAACTTTGACGTAAATAGTCTTTATCCGTCAGTTATGCATGAGTTTCAATTCCTTATAGGTACTCTAGCAACATTCTTTACATATGCGCCCTTCTAATTGCTTTATTCTTGTTTCAATTCCTTATAGGTACTCTAGCAACGCATCAATCTCAACTTGCTTCAGTGCCACTTCTTCAGGTTTCAATTCCTTATAGGTACTCTAGCAACATAAATTGGTCAATATAGGGTTTGGTACAGTATTTGAGTTTCAATTCCTTATAGGTACTCTAGCAACAGATTAAAAATTAATTCACATCACAAAGAAATCACGGTTTCAATTCCTTATAGGTACTCTAGCAACCCATCATACACCTTGATATTACTATAATCTCTGCCTTTCTGTCAAATATATAAATGCTTTAATTTCAGGCTACAAATTATTCTAATAATTGCCTCTAATACTTGGTATCAAATGCTTACTGTATAAAAAATAAATTGTCGTCGATCTCCATAAGTTTTTGCATTATCTATGGTCGACGACAATTTATTTCATCAGTTTATTACATATTTATTTTTTCATGCTTCTATCGTTACAAAAAATTGTCCTGTCCCCCTTTCTTGACTCCCATTATCTCTACAGCAGAATATTTTGTTGTCCTAAAGCTATATATGATAACAGAATCTTCTTCGACATTTATCTTTTTACTCAATTCTGTCTTTAACTTCACCAGATTTGCCGGGGTAATTTCTCCTTCAAATACAGAATTTTGTACCCAATAAAGATATTTTCTGCATGTCTTCAATATTTTAGAAACTCTTTTCTCACCTATATCATAAACAAGTATAATAAACATACGATTAAATCACCACCTAGAAATATATGGGCTATAATCTTTTTCTCCCATCAAGTGCTTTTCTATTTTATATAATTCCATACGTATCAATCTCCTGTAAGAAACTTGCCTGCCTAATTCTCTATGTTGTATAGTAGTCCCAAGTTTATCATCAAACTCCTGAACAAATAGCTTTCTGCCCTTTTCTTTCAAAAGTATGCCGCCCATATCTTTTTCAAAATCGTTTTCACTGATCATTTTTTTAGATATTAGAGTGAAAATTATCCTATCAATTATAATCGGCTTAAATATCTCCGCAATATCGAGATTCAAAGTAAATCTTCTGAAATTTGTTGTATGCAAATATCCAATTCTAGGGTCCAGATGTGTCTTATAAATCTCAGATAACACCAAAACATATAATATGGAATTTCCAAAGCTAATCAAGGTATTCAGATAATTTTGGGGCGGGCGCCTCGTCCTCTGCTCAAATGTAAATTTGTCATTTTCTATTATCTTATCAAATCCTTTATAATAAGTATCCCTGATATTTCCTTCTATGCCCATCAGTTCTTCCGTGTTTTTACACGTGCCTATCTTCTCCTGCAGAGATAATATAGCTCCTTCTAAATCTTCCAAATCCTTTCCCCGGTTTTTATAATATCTCAGGACATTCAGAATGTTTTTGCTGCTCCCCTCAACAAAGCTTGATGCCAAAACCATTCTTTTAGCCTCATCTATGTAATTCTCCGCTTGTTTTAATATCATATAACCGGAGTTCAAATGCTCTCTCGGATAATAAGTCCCTACATAATACCCATAATAGTTAAAGAAATGCAGCAATATTTCCTTTTGGGATATGTATTCCAATAAACTCTTGTTAATTGTCACCTCCCCAAAAACAAATATATCGTTTACATCCTCGATAGGTATATATCTCTTACCGGTCTCGCTCTCAAAGCATAAAGTGTTATCCTTTCTCTTTATTTCTCCGTCATTAAATATATAAATAGTTTTTTTCATTTCTCCACCTCCTAAGACCAGCAAAATTCATTATAGGCACAGTTTTTGCAAAAATTGATTTTTTTAGGTTCTCTTGGAACAGGCTCGTAGCAAATCGCAAGAATGTGCTTTTCTATGCTTTCTAATCTTTCAATCAGGTCATCAGTCAATTTTACTTCTTCCCTCTTTTTCTCCTTGGGAATCATAAGCACTCCTACGCTTTCTATACCGAGCCTTTTTAATTCCAATAAATAATAGGCTAATTGCATTTTAGCGCTTTCGTCATACTTTGAACTTTTTTTGATTTCTCCTAATATTAAATATCCTTCTTTTTTGTCAACTATATCTATCTTTATATTGCCCACAGAAATTTCCTTTTTCTCTCTACCATAGGAGTTCTCATGCACAAACCTGCCTATATCTATATTTGTATCCTCTTGATCAGGTGTAACATTGTGCGCCATAAGCCATACTTCTCTTTCACAAATAAAGTAATACCAAACAAGAGTACCGTTTACGCTGATTTCACCCATACCATCACCGCCATAGCTTTTTTAATAAACATGAGCCTTACCGCTTTTATCTATGAATCCAGTATCTTCATCATAGTAGTATTCTAGTTCTTGAAAAGGCACCCAGTATAATGAGCATTGAGCATCTCCCCTAGCGCTAAATTCTATCGGTTTATTTCCTTGCAGCTTCGATCTTCTTATCTGTACAATGTAATCGCTCATTCTGCCTTCTATTAATTTTAATAACGCCCTTGCCTCAAATACCCCAAGCTTTCCTCTATACTTATCTTTATAATCTTCGCCTAACGCATGGGACAAATCATAATGAAAATCGGATTTTCCATCATAGGAGAAGACCTTTTCAAAAGCGTCTGCTAAAGCACTGGCATCTTCATCTATTTCTACGAAAACATCACAAACCTCTTCAATATTTTCTATAAGCTTGAACGCCTTAATATCATCAAAATTGAGTTTTATCATGGCTTCCCATATATTTTTTGATTTATCATCTACACCTTCTTCTAAAGCCAAATCATAGTAATCTTCCGCCAGCTTGCCATAATCACATTCATATATTTCATCTTTATCTTTTAATAGCCGCTCCGTATGTTTTCTATGAGATAGACCGTATACATACTGATTGTCCTTGCCTAATTCAACTATATAGACTGGCAAATGGCATCCTTTTTTCCCTGATCTGTTAACCCTCCCCGCTGTTTGTATCAGCGAGTCCAAGGGAGCAAAATCCCTAAAGGCCATGTCAAAGTCCATATCCACTCCAGCTTCAATGGTCTGAGTTGAAACTAAAACAACAGGCTCATCATTATCCAGTAAATCTCTTACCTTTTTTATTACTTGCCTTCTTATAACGGGTAATATGTTGGTTGAAAGGTAGTATACCGGAATGTTTAATTCTTCTTCTTCAATTTTTTTCTTTATATCTTTATAAAGTTCTATGCTTCTTTTAATTGTGTTAACAACGATCAAACACGATTTATTAAAAGGCCACTTTTCAAAGAGCAATTCAATAAACCCATCATTATCCAAATTTTCTTCCAAAATTGGTACAAATTTTGTCCTGTGCAATCCCTCAAAGTAAAATTTGTGATCAGGAAGCAGCTGAATTTCTTTTCTCCCATCCGTTTCATAATCGCCACGATTGAGCAGGAGATTGCCAAACTCAAGTATCTTGGGCTGTGTAGCCGTCATCAGTACAAATCTCGTACCATAATATTTTGCTATCATCCGCAGTGTTGCTCCGATCAAAGGCATATACTCCTGGGGAATTGATTGGACTTCATCCAGTATGACTATGCTTCCCGCAAGTTTATTGATTTTCTTTAGGAGTCTGTTTTCCCCCGTAAAAATTGATTGAAAAAGCTGTACAAAGGTAGTTAATATTACATCGCCCTCCCAAGCTTCGGTACGTAATAGCGCTTTATCTATCGGAATCTCTTCTAACGAACTCCCAACCGATGAAAAATCGGCTAATCTATGGTGTACAACCATCTTTATCTCTTCACCAAATACATGCTCATATTCCATCTTATTTTGTTCGATTATATTAATAAAGGGAATGGCGACTATTATCTTCGGTGTATAATTCTCTGTATCTTTTATCCTCTTTTGCAAATGGAGAACACTTTGCAGGGAAGAAAGAGTTTTACCAATGCCTGTTGGAGCTGTAAGAGTGAAAAAATGCACGTTTTTAATATCTTCGTCAACCATACTGTCTATGGCTTGTACCATGCTTTTCCTTGCTCTTTCTCTTCTTTCAACCAAATTGGACTTAGTATCACTACCATGCTTTTTCCTTAAATAATCTGTGACCCTATCGGGAGTAATATTTTTGGTCGTTTCAATTTTTATTAAAGCAGAATCCAGCTTGTCCATATCTATAAGAAGCGAGAATATGTAAATGAGAAGAAAATACCACTTGATATCATTTATTTTTCCGTTTCCAAATTTACTTGGCATATATTCAAAATATGCTTTGTTTTTTTCTAATAAATCAACACGGAAATAGTTGCTAAACTCCTCAAAGCTCATATCTTCTTCTAACTGCAAATCCCTAAGTATATCCTTTGCTTTTTCAGTCAAGTGCTTCTCCAAAGCCCTTACTTCATCCAACATGCTATTAGAAAATAGTGCAGCTTCCACTATTAACGAATCATGGTGCCTTCTAGAGCATAGATAATAGAGAAAGACTATAATTCGCATATCTTTGTCATCCATTTCAAATGAGTGTACTTTTTTCCACAAAAAGTTATACAAAAAACACGCAGAAATATGAGAATGATTTTTTAAGCGGCTGCTCTTTTCATTTTTTAAATACTCTTGAAAATAATCGCTATACTTGCCGATGTCATGGATATACCCCATATAATAGCTAAATTTCTTAATAATATTGTTGTCTATATTATCAAAACCTACCGTAGGTGGTATTTGCATACTTATAAGGTTGCCTACGGATTCTAAATGGTCTTTTAAAAATTGTTTATAGCCTTTCTCTTTATCCAGATGAGCTAAATACTCCATCTATCTGCTTCACTCCTTTATCACTAAACCAACCCGCTCTAAGGCCCCTGCTTCTGTAGGCGGCGGGTGCCTAAGGGTGTTTAAGTATCGTTCAATTAAAGGCATTGGAACCGTTTAGATCATAGCTCCAATGCCTTTAATTATTCCATCCACACTATGTTTTGTCCATTCTCCAGAGATACAAAAGAATCTATAACAGCAGCAATGCCTTTACCATCAATATTGACCAAAATATCTTTAAGTCCTCTTCCTGTGATGCGTCTTTCCTCATCAAATTCCAAGGGCAATTCTTCTTTTGTTATCCTATGTCTATTTCCAATCATACTTTCCGTTCTTATTTCTTTCACTCTTTCTACAGGAATAGATGAAGAAATCAGCTTCTCTGATTCTAAATCAACTTCTTTGCCCTCAAGCACGCCTTCAATTTCAATCCATCCCAAATTAAAGGCGGTACCCAATGCCATGCAAGCTCCTGCGCTTTTATAATAGGCTTCTCCTTTGCAGTATAATATGTCTTCCAGTTCTGCCATAAGTTTCTCATTTTTATGGGTCATCCATATTTTATAGTCAATGCAGCCTTCTCTAATATTTTGCGGAATTATCAGCTCCATGGGGGTTTGGCTGTGGTTCTCCTGAGATCCATTCAGATCATTGGGAGATTTTATCATAAGATAATTCATCTTTTGCATTGTTTTCTTTATAGGCTTTTGACAAGCTACGGCAACTTTAAATTTATCGATGGAAAATTCATTATAATACTTATCTCTTTCAAGTCCCAGAAGTCCTGCAGCTATGCCGCATATAGTGGTTCTTGGCGGTATAAAGTAGGAGAGTGCAGATGAGTTTGAGTAAAATTTTCTGAAATGAGCCATCTTTCCCCTAAGATGCAATGAAATAATTTTCATTTTTACCCCTCCATTTTAATTGGAGCCCATAAATCCATTTCTTCATATTCCGGCATATTTATTAAATGCTCTTCTTTGGCAAAAGGATGTTTCCATCCCACGATTTTTTCAATATAGCCCTTTCCGTTCATTTCCTTCACAGTTTCCCTTAACCTGTCAAAATCTACTGTTATATCATTTATGCTTCTTATAGCTTCTTCTTTATGAGGCTTAGCATCTATAAACCTTCTCAAATCCCCTAGATACCCATCAAAATCCGGTTTATATACTATTTCTAAGTATAATAATGGTTCCTGCCCTTGCTTGCTGTCCGTCTGATTAGCCATTATAGACTGCACTATAGCCTTTCGGAATAGGTCCCTGTCTTCTTTGGACATGCCCGTTTGTCTGGCACTATACTTATTGATGGTACCATAATGAGCTATCAAGGCATAATGAAGCTTATATTTCTTTCCAAAAGTGGAGCTATCCTCATTCATTATGGAGGTTATGGTGCTAGATTTAACAAAATCCACCGGATGCAAGGAATATCCCCAGTTGATTTGAACAGGACCCGTAAAGGTTTTGCTGACTCCGCCGACGGCCATAGCACTTCCGAATAGGCGTATATCGATCAGTTCTCTTTTTATGATTTCTGTTAAAAATTCATTATTGAATTTGGTAAAATCTTTATTTTTTTTCAGCTGTTCCTCTTTCTTGAGATACGCATCCTTATAGTTTTCATCTTTACCAAAGAGCTTTTCCCATTGCTCCTTTAATTGAGGATTATCCGAAAATAACACATTCATCTTTCCCTTATCATCCAGCCAAGCATCTCTTATGAAGTAAAACATTTTATCCATAGGCACCTTCTGATCTGCCAATGTGTCAACAAAAATTTTGAAGCCTTTATTTTTTAGGTAGTCTCTTATATCCCTTTTTCTTCTGCCATCGCTTACCAGTATAGTAGAGGTTTCATAATCCATCCTCGGTTTATTTTCCTGATCAGGATCTCCATTTGGATTTGATAAAGTAGATTGAAACAAATACAAAAAGTCACTGTTTTGATTTAACATCATAATCATTCGTCCTCCCCTTTATTATTCTGTTTTTTCTTCATCCATGGAAAACTCTTTTTGTGCATCTTCTTCGCCTTTGGTGATATCCAAAGGCTTTGTACCTACTAAGTATGAATAACCAGCCATAATGTAAAATACATTTTCGTGTTCACTTAATTTCCAAGAATTATGTGATAAGCCATAATAATAGTTAAATCTGTTCATTAAAGCTTCCGTAAACATTGACATTTTTTCATATTGAATTAATTTTTCTAAAACATCATTATAGAGCCATATTACTTCCTTTTCTGACATGCCTTGCATTTGTATTTTCTTCAAAATAGGCTTTGTTTTATGTTTCTTTTCCACTTGAGCCAAAGCCACACGGTTTATTAAAGTTCCTAAAAAAAACATGGCTCTTTGAGATTCACCAAAGCCCTGCTTGTCTAAAAATGATTCAAGCCTATCAACCCAAGCATTAACTTTTTCTGAGCTTGTATTGAAGTTATCCATAATATCCTCCTTTTCTAATCCAATTAAAGTCTCTTTATCCATCAGATTTAAATCCTGACAAGTTTTTATCAAAACGATATAAGACATCATAAGCCTTTTTATGAAAAAATCTTCATATCCGTTGGCATAATTGACCAAACCAAGATTAAAATAATTATCTATCCTCGCTTTGCCCAATTGCTTAAGTCCTTTATCCAAAGCTTCACATGCATATTCGAACAATATCTTATGCCTGATTTTTTCACCTGACATGACAGCTTTATAAAAGGACAAAACTCTTCCAATATCCAGCTGCTCACCTTTATTGTTTACTCTTACAGGGATTAACCTGTAGATATAGCCGAGAGATACATTATATGTTTTATAATCCAATAAAATACTATTGCTTTCTAACGATTTTGCTATTAAATCCAACCTCAGCATAGGGACATCTTCTATGGTTTCCATAATGGTTACAGAATTTCCGTCAGTTCTATATATGATGAAGTTAACGCAATACTGTTTAATATCATTATCCAACACTTCCGAATCTATCTCTGTAACCCATGCAGCAGTGTCTTTGCTGCTAAATGATAAATCTACAAATTTCTTTAAATAATTTAGGTATTTGTAATCAAAATTCGATAACATTGCTTCAGGAATTATAAAGGCGTCTTCTCCGGCTATTTTGCTTCTAAATTGCTCTGCAACTACTTTTTCTCCGGATTTTAACTTTTGATAGCATTTGCTGCATATTGAATAGTTGTGATCATAATTGAAATTTCTTAAGTATTGAGATGTGTTTATTGTCGTCGTTGTGAATATCTTATTTATACCTGTCCTATCAAATTTTTTTGAATAGCTGCTGCTTACGTCAACACTGCTTTTTTTACAAATATAGCAGATCTTTTCTTCTCCTTGATTGTCTCCTTCGATTTCTCCCAGCTTATTTTCTATCTTAACTAACTCTAAATAATCCTTATGCCTAGGTAATATCACTTCTTCTCCATTTTCTGATATAATCTTAGGCACAATCAGCACAAACTTATTAGATTTATTTTCGTCTTTAATAAAGAGCCTTATAAATGAATCCGCACTATACTTTTTATCCCCTATTTCTATATCTCCTTTTCCGTCCAGCTTGATGCTCTCAATCTCGCCATTAGTCAATATAGATAGTTTGCTGAGATTTACGCTTCCGCCTCCTTTTTTATCGGATATTTTTATCATTCCCCTGCCTTCCATATTTTTGATGATATGTCCTAGCTCCCCATCCTCTAGATTGTTCTTCTTGAGGGTATTACCTAAGTCGCTGAATGTGCTTGACAAAAGATACTTTAACGAGTTAGCTTCCCTGGTCAGATAATACTGGGATGCTGCTGCCGAATTATTCCCAAAATAGTAGTAATCATAGATAGCCTCTTCATTGAATTTTTTGTCTAACTCAAAATAAATGCTGTCCATACATAGATGAAATACTAGAAAAACTACATATGGTTCCTCTTTTTCTTTTACTTTTTTGATGTTTTTTATTATTGAGTCAAATTCTCCTTTGCTCCCGTCATTGATTTGCTCCGCTAATAGAGTTGTCAATCTCGGTAGACTCACAACTATCACCACCTTTAATATGATTTTGATTTATAATGTACATAAACGTCGTATCTATTATAACTATAATAGACAAATAAATTCAATAAGTCAATATATTCTGAACTTTTCTTTTTTTATTTTTTTGTATATAATAAAAATACCTTGAATAATTCATACCTATACTGCCTCAAAGGACTTGAAATATATGTTTTTGGTTTATCAAGGTTCATAGACTACCTATTAGGGTTATTAGAGAAGGTGTCCTGCCTTCTCTAATTCTTTATCAACTCGATGCAACCGAATCCCTGGCTATTTTTGCTTCCCAGCCCGCTGTCCACTGCCATTTGCAGAAGCGGCATGGGTCCCGTCAAAGCATATCTGCCCGAATATCCCTTAATGATTGTTTGTTTATAATTAATTACAGAAAGCTTGGGTTTATGCAACGCCTTAACCATAATGCCACCTTCGGGCGCATCTTCTTTATAAAATGCTTCGTATTTTTTCCTTAGATTATTTTCTATTAATTCATTATAATAGCTTTCACCAGGCTCAAAATAACAAGTATACTTTCTGCCATCAGGCCTTAAAAAGGTGCTGTAAGCCACTATAGGAGATAAAGTCTGTATCCTTATTTCTTCATCCTTTACGATTTCTTTCTCCATTATGGATTGGACTACTTCTAACTCTGTATCCCCTAATCGTATACTTTTTTTCACCAGCAATCCCGTTGCAAGAGAACTGCAAAATTCTTCATAAGGAGATGATATCACTAAGCTCAAAGCATCATTAAATATGATCTTTTCTTTATTTTTGTCTATTGTGTAGTTCCCCATAAGTCTTGAAAAGGTAAACATCTTAAAGGATCTTTTCTCATTAGAAAACCCCTTTCCGTGCAAAAAATCGGCTAATTCAGCTTTTAAAGAATCGTATATCATTCCTTGAATCATGTGATTATACTGTATCGGCAATACTAGAAAATCTCTATTTATTGGTTTGAAATATATCTGCTGCTTCAAGTATCATCGCCTCCCATCTGCTTTTCATACTGTTTTGCATGTCCTTGTCTGATCCTATTATAGGCTTCTTATTCCTCTGATTTTGTCCCTATCGCTGTATAGAATTACATCTTTAATTCTCGCAGAGAAGGATACTAAAATAGAATAAAATATTTTTTATTCTATTTTATAATAGCCTATAGTTGGGTCAGGGTATGGGTATTTAAAATAAATTTTCATGATTTATTTTAGAATATTTGACATATTTCTGGATAATCCTTCAAATTTTTGAAAAGAACTTAATAATTTATGAGCCTTCAGAAATGCTTATAGGAAAGAGATAGATGTTTACAAAGCTTTTACCTCGGATATCCTCCACACTTCCGCTCTGCTATGTCGTTTTGGAAAGAAAAAAGAGCCTTTCGGCTCTATTTGCTCAATTTATACATTGCATATTGATTTAATGAGACTCCTTCTTGCTGTGCTTCAATCGCTAATCTTTTATGCAAGCTCTTTGGAATTCTAAGAATAAATTTACCGCTGTAATCTTCATCTCCCGCAGGATCAGGAATAGGATCTCCATATTCAATTTTTACTTCAAGCCAGCTTCTCATCGCCTCTCGTAAGCTTGAATAAGCTTCTTCAAAGGTTTCTCCTGTGCTTTGACAGCCATCTAATTCTAATACCCTGCCATAATAATAACTGCCGCTTTCATCTGTAACCGGCTGTATCAAATGATTGTATGGTAAACTCATGTAATAGTCAATATTCTTTTTATCCATTTCAGAAAGGTGGGAGTTAATTGTATCGTGAAGAATCAAGGGAATTTTTTATCTCCCTATTCTCCTAAGTACATCTTTTATATATACAGCCTTCAGAGGATTCTCTTCTTTTATGGTTATAACTTCTCCTCGCTCATTCCTAAATTGTCTATGTGAACCTGCGCATCTTACTAATTCATATCCACAAGCATTTAATACTTTAGCAATCTCATTGAATTTTATTCCGTTAGGCTGTTTCTTCATCTTACTTATTGTTTTGTCAACTCCCACCTTTTAGTCACCTCCTTCTTCATTGATATAGTATCATATATAGTACCACAAATCAATTGTATCTTAACCTTTTCTTTATAAAAATATTTTAATCATAATAAAGGCAGCATAACATGGACAGCCGGTGAAGTTCTGATTTATATACAGGTTTCAATTCCTTATAGGTACTCTAGCAACTAGATTAGGGGGTTTAGTATGAAGTTGAGGGAAAGGAGTTTCAATTCCTTATAGGTACTCTAGCAACGCGCTGACATTAGCTTTGCTTGTGTATGATATGATAGTTTCAATTCCTTATAGGTACTCTAGCAACGACCACGCCAAGTTCAGATGAAGGCATGAGCGGAGCTTGTCAAGTAAGTTGTCGCATTAATTTTTATAGTACGTATTTTAAAGCCCGTGGCTATAATGTCATTAGCCGATTTGACATTGACATGGAGCCTCTACCTATATGGTTGTAGTGCTTAGGGGCGTACTATATAGTAAGCCCTGCCCTTTAAATTGAGGCTACCATATAGGCTTCTCCATATCAATGGTTCGCAAGCCAAATCTCTACGCTCCTGATTCTCCACATTGATGTTCTTTCATTTCAAAATCTTGATATTCAATCTCTTTTACAGGGTTTAATGCTACATATTTAGGCAAAGACCAATCTCTAATATTTTTAACCCATCTCTCAGGGTGTCTTGCCCTTGCTGCTTCATATACCTTTATTCTATTCTCCATTATTCTATCACCTAATCCATAGTGCCTTTGATAAGGTGTTATAAAATTTATACCACTGTGTAAATGGCTGTAGTTGTACCAGTCCACAAACTTTGCTACCCATTTTCTCGCTTCCTCTAAGCTTCCAAAGCCATTCGATGGATACTGTGGCCTATACTTCATTGTTTTAAATAGCGATTCTGAATAAGGGTTGTCATTGCTTACTCTTGGCCTTGAGAAGGAGCTTTGTACACCTAGCTTTTCTAAAGTTGCAAGAAATGTTGCTCCTTTCATGGGGCTTCCATTGTCTGAATGTAATACCAAGGGTCTCCCAGCTATATTTTGTGACAGCAAGGCTTTCCTTACTAAGGCTTCTGAGTACTCTGCATTTTCCGTTTCCCATACTTCATAAGCTACTATGAATCTGCTAAACATATCTATTATTAAATAAAGTTTGTAGTACATTCCTTTGATAGATGCATTAAGCCAGGTGATATCCCATGTCCACACTTTATTAGGGGCTATAGCTATATGTGTTGGTATTTCTCTTTTTACAGGTGCCTGAGTTTTGCTTCTTTTTGTATCCATCTCCTCTCGTTTTAATATCCTGTGTATAGTGGATTCTGAGGCTAAATACACCCCATCATCCGCAAGCTTGGGCACTATCTGCGATGGCACTAAATCAGCATATTCCGGCTTATTTATTGTTTTTAATAATTCCTCCCGTTCTTCCTTTGTCAGTTTATTTTTAGGTAAAGGCCTTTCTGCTATAGGACGTTGATCTTCTTTAACATTTCCTTCCTGAGTCCATCTTTGGTATGTACGTTCGCTTATGTGAAGTATTTTACATGTCGGCTTTAATCTAGCTCCAGCTTTTCTTGCTTCATCGATCAGTTCTACTGCAATTGCGCGATCTGAGGAACTGATCATTCTTCCTCGGGGTCCCCCCAAATCGCTTGTGCTTTTTTTCTTAATACCAATAAAGCAGCAGTTTCTGCCAAAGCCTTTTCTTTAACTCTTAATTCTTTCTCTAAGACTTTTATTTTCTGTTTTTCTGCTTTAAGTTCTTCTTCTAATTTTTCAGGATCTTTACTATCTTTTATATTTGCATCTATGCATTGCCTTGTCCACTCTTTTACTTCTTCTACATATAGACCTTTTCTTCGGCAATAGGCTGCCAATCCTTCTTCCGTGAGAGTAGAGGTTTCTAAAACAACATGAAATTTATCTTTAGAGCTCCATTTTTTAGGAACCTTATTTGTATTTACAACTTCATCTTTATTTTCTTTACATGTTTTTATCCATTGATATATAGTAGTCTTAGGGATGCTTAATTCTTTAGCAATTTGGCTGCTGAATGTTCAAAGCGGTACCATAAACCTGTTTCAATTCCTTATAGGTAGTCTAGCAACTGATGCTGGTGACGGTATTGGGAATAAGACGCTCCCTCGGTTTCAATTCCTTATAGGTAGTCTAGCAACATTGTTCGATAATAGCTCTAATACTGCAAATAGAGCGTGTTTCAATTCCTTATAGGTAGTCTAGCAACCTGAGACTTATAGCCGAGCAAAGACCTTGGACTGGGTTTCAATTCCTTATAGGTAGTCTAGCAACCTGTGGATATTATGTATGAAGAGAGAGGGAAGTATTACATGTTTCAATTCCTTATAGGTAGTCTAGCAACATTGTTCGATAATAGCTCTAATACTGCAAATAGAGCGTGTTTCAATTCCTTATAGGTAGTCTAGCAACCTGTGGATATTATGTATGAAGAGAGAGGGAAGTATTACATGTTTCAATTCCTTATAGGTAGTCTAGCAACTCCATTTTCTTCTCATAACCATACCTCTGCAATTCGCAGTTTCAATTCCTTATAGGTACTCTAGCAACACGGCAACAACATCAACCCTGTCAACTATCTTGGTGTTTCAATTCCTTATAGGTACTCTAGCAACTATTTGCTGGAGACTAAAAATATCGCCACCATTCATGTTTCAATTCCTTATAGGTACTCTAGCAACTATACATTTTCTTTGCAGGCAAGGTTGCACAATTACTGTTTCAATTCCTTATAGGTACTCTAGCAACCTTTAGATTCGTAAATCAATCCTTCTTTTACTAGAGCTGGTTTCAATTCCTTATAGGTACTCTAGCAACTGAGCCGGACAAGTTTCTAGGCGGTATTGAAAGATGTTTCAATTCCTTATAGGTACTCTAGCAACTAAGAAAAGCATATGTTCATGTGGGCTCTGAGGTAAAAGAGTTTCAATTCCTTATAGGTACTCTAGCAACTTCATCAATAGAATAAGTTTTTTCATGGTCTCCTCTAAGTTTCAATTCCTTATAGGTACTCTAGCAACACCAACGCAGTCCTTAACCGCCTATTATCACGTTCGTTTCAATTCCTTATAGGTACTCTAGCAACTAGAGCATATACGTGGATCAAAGAATGTTGAAGCCCTGTTTCAATTCCTTATAGGTACTCTAGCAACCAAAAGGGTTTATCGAAGGAGGTTTTGATTTATGCAAAGTTTCAATTCCTTATAGGTACTCTAGCAACTAGATACCGACATTATCAAAGCATGTCAAGAATGGCTGTTTCAATTCCTTATAGGTACTCTAGCAACAGTGTACAGCATGAATATATTCATGATTGCTATATTGTGGTTTCAATTCCTTATAGGTACTCTAGCAACTATATATCCTTCACCTTGCATCCACTTCAAGAATACCCTGTTTCAATTCCTTATAGGTACTCTAGTAACTGTGAAAATGGTATAGATAGTTGTAGCATCATCAGAAAATTTCAATTCCTTATAGGTACTCTAGTAACGTTGTGAAAGAAGTGATTAGATACCAATGCCAATTTTGATTTCAATTCCTTATAGGTACTCTAGTAACTTTAAAACCATTGTACCCGAACACTTAGGGCATTTACATTTCAATTCCTTATAGGTACTCTAGTAACTCAAGGGTGGTTGAATTATCATCTTGACGATATCATAATTTCAATTCCTTATAGGTACTCTAGTAACTATGTATAGAGTTTTAAGATGAATGTTAGGTTGAGCATTTCAATTCCTTATAGGTACTCTAGTAACCTATAAATGAGGTGGTGATATGGCTAAGGGATTGACGGATTTCAATTCCTTATAGGTACTCTAGTAACTACTTCAGATACACAAAGAAGGATATAGGTCCTCTGATAATTTCAATTCCTTATAGGTACTCTAGTAACCCATCTGCTCCGCTTATAGAAAAATGATGAGGATTTGTATTTCAATTCCTTATAGGTACTCTAGTAACCGGAGTTACTGGAGGTGTAGGCGTGAATAGTGGTTTTTAATTTCAATTCCTTATAGGTACTCTAGTAACTTTAAAATTGAAAGGAGAATTATATGTGGATTAGAAGTATTTCAATTCCTTATAGGTACTCTAGTAACTTGAATGGGGCATCAAATGCACTGCCGATAGCAAAAACCTATTTCAATTCCTTATAGGTACTCTAGTAACCTCTTCAACTTTTACTATTTTCTCATGCCAAGCCACATTTCAATTCCTTATAGGTACTCTAGTAACGTATAACTGGCATTGCAAAGTCAAACGGCAATTGTAAGCATTTCAATTCCTTATAGGTACTCTAGTAACTTAAATTGCCTTGCCGGGCGTCCCATGAAAGCCCTGATTTCAATTCCTTATAGGTACTCTAGTAACTAGAGACAATGACACCGAACGAGCAAAGAGAAATGAATTTCAATTCCTTATAGGTACTCTAGTAACCGGAGTTGGAGAAAATTGAGGACATTACCCTTAGAAACAATTTCAATTCCTTATAGGTACTCTAGTAACTATTGCCTGCCGGAAGCGTATTTGCTGGCATGTCAAAAATTTCAATTCCTTATAGGTACTCTAGTAACAAGCATCAATCAGGAGAGCCATTATGGGTAGTGCTAGAATTTCAATTCCTTATAGGTACTCTAGTAACCTGCGTCAGTCAATCTTCTCACCTCTTGATTTTGCCAAATTTCAATTCCTTATAGGTACTCTAGTAACTGGTCTGTTGATGGTCTGCTTGTGGTTTGCGTATCTTGGATTTCAATTCCTTATAGGTACTCTAGTAACGGCTGTAGTCAGGATAGATATTTTCTATTTCTTTTGAATTTCAATTCCTTATAGGTACTCTAGTAACAGCCCAATGCTTTTGCAATGTCTGAGGCCACAAAAATTTCAATTCCTTATAGGTACTCTAGTAACGTCTGCTTCATGAAGAAGCATTTCGCAATCATCCGCATTTCAATTCCTTATAGGTACTCTAGTAACGCGAACTGTGGGAAGGCATAACCAACACAGGATCAGACATATTTCAATTCCTTATAGGTACTCTAGTAACGGAGGAATATATCTAAAATATCATACTGAAAGAAAATTTCAATTCCTTATAGGTACTCTAGTAACGAACCTAAGACCATATCGCCATACAAGGAAAGCACCCAATTTCAATTCCTTATAGGTACTCTAGTAACTTTTTTCTTTAGCCTGAATAATTTCCACAATGGCAGCGATTTCAATTCCTTATAGGTACTCTAGTAACCCCGAAAAGTACAGCAGGCATAGCATAGACAACTTGTTGACGATTTCAATTCCTTATAGGTACTCTAGTAACTACAAAACAAGGAATATCCAGTGGTAGGAGGCAGATATTTCAATTCCTTATAGGTACTCTAGTAACCCCCAGCTAAACTACCAAATATAACACATATTCATTCATATTTCAATTCCTTATAGGTACTCTAGTAACATGATGAATAGCATCATCACTTCTATGTATTCGGGTGAATTTCAATTCCTTATAGGTACTCTAGTAACGCTTTTATATGATGACTACCATCAGCAGATTTAAACATATTTCAATTCCTTATAGGTACTCTAGTAACCAACAGATTTGAGAACATGGAGAGCCTTTAACACAGATTTCAATTCCTTATAGGTACTCTAGTAACGAAAAGCCTGTTATACAAACAGAAGTAGTAGAAAAGAATTTCAATTCCTTATAGGTACTCTAGTAACGAACCCTCTGTATTGCCTATCTTGTCCTTCAATTGATATTTCAATTCCTTATAGGTACTCTAGTAACCTTTTCTGACCTCCTTTAATGCTTTATCCTCAGCGAATTTCAATTCCTTATAGGTACTCTAGTAACGGACAAAAAAAGAAATGGAAGAAGTAGTATCTTCCAATTTCAATTCCTTATAGGTACTCTAGTAACATGCAATTGGCAGAGCATACCGAAATCACTTTGACTGCGATTTCAATTCCTTATAGGTACTCTAGTAACCCATTTCACAGCCTCATACTACTACATTTCATATTTCTTTGTCAAATCAATATATTTTTCTAAACAAAAGATATATTATCGTAAACAGGTTGATATACCATAACTATAGTTAATTTCTATACAAAAAAAATTGTCGTCGATCTCCAGGTATTTTTACGCTATTAGAGAGCGACGACAATTTATAAAGACTTATGATTATAATATATAGTTCTATTGATAACTTTGTTTTTGCTGAAATTGAAAATCGTGGGCAAGTATATTTAAATTTTTGCCGGCAACCTTGC
Organism: Lutispora sp. QWL-02; assembly: GCF_058315355.1. Classification (NCBI taxonomy): domain Bacteria; kingdom Bacillati; phylum Bacillota; class Clostridia; order Lutisporales; family Lutisporaceae; genus Lutispora; species Lutispora sp. QWL-02. Next base: position 1,057,298 of record NZ_CM177762.1, on the reverse strand, counting down.
CTTTCCCTTCTTTCCCTCCCTACTCCCCATACCTCTCCATCATCCTTCTCACCTCATCTACAACCTCTTCCCTTAGCTTATCCGGTTCCAGCACCATCACGTCACTGCCGAAGCTCAACACCCACTTGATGATTTCCGGCGTCATAGTAGTGGTTTTTTGAAACAAAATGCTGCTGTCTTGCTCTTCTACCAAAAGATCAGCTTTTGAACTTTCATACTCCTTCACATATCGTGCAGATTCTCCTTTGAATTTCAGCACTAATTTTATTTGCTCTTCTCCTACAAGCTTTCCAAATCTGCCTCTTTTATAGTTCTCATAGAATTTCTTTGGTCTTTGGAAGGACTCGTCCAAAAGCCGGGCATCCTGTATTCGTGATATCCTCAGATCTCTGATTGAATTCCTTAGATGGCAATACCCTACAAGGTGATAGCAGCCCTCATATATTTCAATTATGTATGGATCAAATTGTCTCTCTGTGGTCTCATTGCTGTTGAAAGAATGATATTTCACCAGAAGTCTTTTGTTAAACTCAATGCCCTTTCTCACAGTGCTTACGATTTCCTCATTGAGATGCTTTTCCAGCCCAATATAGGATTCTCTGACTTTAAGCAACTCACTCAATGTTTCTATATAGGCTTTATCCGGTTGGGGCAGATTGTTTATTATCCTGTCTATAAGATGCCTGGCTGTATTACCGATATCAAGCATGGAATAGGATTTAAGCAGTTCTTTGATAAAGTGCAAAGATATGAGTTCGGATGCGGTGAAAGTTATATTCTCTATGCCAAATTTGTTTGCTACATAATACGTACTCTTGCCTCTTTTTTCTTCCATGACGAAAAAGCTGCCGGTAGATATAAAGTCAATGTCTCTTTCTACGGTTTTTTTGCTCACATCAATCCCCACCATATCAAGATTTTTATGAAGCTCATCTACTGTATAGCCTTTTTTACTATCAGATAGCAGTGATAGTATGTATAGCTGTCTTTCGATTTGAGAAACATCGTTCATAAGATTCCTCCCGCTTCTCTTATTTTTAATATACCTCATAGTCCGGACAGAATATGGGCGTTTTATAAAATTTTAAACATTTAATTGTATTATTTGACACAAATATGGTTAATCCTTCAAAAAATAATAGAAGCAGTGCTTTTTGTAATACTGAATTATTAGAAAATTTATACTTACTAACATAATATACCTGATATAATATATAGAGAGCCTAGCCGCGTGTTAAGCTTCATCTTAGCCAAGATATCATTAATTGGGGGAAATAAGCTTATGTCAGTCGATATGGAAAAAGTCATGAACCTGGCAGGTCCCATTCCTTTCACAAACATTAGGGACTCAAAAATTATCGTCGAAAATTTTTGCAGCAACGACATGGCTATAATCAACACCAATAAGACTACAAATATCAGCAAGGGAACTCATGCCCATAATAGCTACGAATTTGATGTCTGCCGTGTTCCTATGCCTTCAGTCACTATAGACAATAAAGTGCATGATAAGCCTTCTAACTCTCTGTTTGCCATCAATCCTATGCAGGAGCACGGATTGCTGACTGCTATAGAAGGCTTCAGCCTTTGTGGAATACATGTGGATAAATGCACTATGCAAAGCGTTGCCGATGATATATATGGTTCGCCTAATATAGTTTTTTCCAATGATTCTTTTATAGCAAACCATGATATAATCCTTCTTGTTAATCTATTTTTAGAAGAACTGAAATACAAACAGGTCGGACATGAATTCTTGATAGAAAATCTTGCTCTGCTTCTCGTTGGTAATTTCGTAAGGCATATAAAGCATAATCTTCCGGCTAAGCCTCATAACAAGCCTAACAATTTCAAAGAAAGCATCAAAAAAGCAATAGACTATATGAATGAGAATTATGCTGCCGGTGTTTCATGCACCGGGTTGGCTCAGCTTATAAGAATGGACAAATACAGCTTTATAAGGATCTTTAAAAACCAGACAAACAAAACCCCCTATGAATATTTGATTGAACTTAAAATTGAAAAAGCAAAGAAGATGCTAAGGTCAAGCAAATCCACTATCACCGAAATAAGCATGGCATGCGGTTTTTCCAGCCACAGTCATTTCACATCAACTTTTAAGAAAAAAACAGGCCTTTCTCCTACAGAATATAGGTTAAGTTTGTAGGACAAAGCGAAGCAATATTTTACCCCCTTTAGCCGTAGCTTGTGGCAAAAGGGGGTAAATTTTATTGCTTATTCATCTCTATTGTTTTATAGCCTTTGTTCCGTTTAAGCCTTTTAGCTTCGTATTCATGCCAAAGCTTTTGAAGTTGATACTCCTGCCATCACTGGACATATCCATTTCAAAGGATGTTATATCACCGAATATGCTGGATTCCGAAGGGAGCAGTATGCTTCCTCTGAATACCCCGTTTGATATTGAGCCCTCTATAGCATATTCTTTGCCATTTTGAATGATAGTCCCGTTTATAAAGTTGCCTTCCTGCTTCAGCTGCATTGCTCCGATATTTGTAATCCAAGAGCCTTGCCATTTATTCAGCGAACTATCTGCCGGGTTTATTATTGCATCCTTTTTATCCTCTGTTATTATGGTTATGTCTTTTTGCAACGGTTGACGAGCAAATTCATCTATGTTTTGTAACGTTCGTTCGTAATGGAATACAAATGGGTTATACCGCACTGTCTTGGTCAGTCCTTCATACTCAATCTCTATTTCATAAGCCAAAACCTCAGGCTTATCAAATTCGAACAAGGCAGCGGATGTTGCCTCACCCTCCATTATTATCCTTTTTGCCTGAGTTACAGCTGTCCATCCCGGGGTATTCACTATGGGATCAGTCAAATTGGAACGGTCCTTTTTGTTTATAATATCCAGCATAGCAGATTTTATAGGCAAGGATGTTATCTTTACGCTGCCTGTATATGGTTCTACTGAAGTGTTGCTTATTCTAGAATCTCTTATATAATCGCCTCCCTGGACAAGTGCGGATCCCATTTCTCCACTATTTGTTATGGTCCCAAATACTTTTGTCGGTCTTATTACCTTATTGCCTGCATCATCTTTATCTATATTTGCTATTATCGAACCCTGCTGCTTGCTAGGAGGCCTCATCCCTGGAATATTTAGTGTTGGAATATTTAATTCTACGTCTATTTCCGCTCTATTTATATTGCTTTCTATCTGCGTATAATCATTATAGAAATGTATTTCCAATGCACCCAAGTTTGGTTCTCTGCATACACCTTTATTATCGGGGAATATAAAACCATCACAGTTTATCTCAGCCCATACATTCCAAGTATTTTGGTCTATAGGCACTTTCAGCGAGAATATCCCATCCACTACAGCTGTCTTATATTTCTTTTCACTAAAATTCTTATTTACCACTTTTATATCAATGGGTCCGCTGAATTGACCGTATTTACCCGTAACAGTACCTGTAATAAGATCATTGACTGTATCTACATTAAAGTCTATTTTTGTAAATGGAACACTTGCTTTAACATCCTTGCTCTTGATTTCTGTCAGCTCATATACCTTATCACCGACTTTAAAGTATTTCTCTGCAGAGTCATCTATATATATATCAAATTGCTCTATATCAATAACAACTCTATCGGTTGGTAAAAGGTTATATGAATAACCTCTCGAATTTATATTGAATTTTCCCTCTGCATCTGTATATCCGGGGATAGTAGTTTTTAATTCTTTCAGGCTTGAATTCCATATTTCTATTTGATAATCTCTATTGGCAAATGGCAGTTTATCCTCGCCAAAGACTATTTGCCCTTCTATAGTATCGTAATAGGCATCGGCTTTTACAAGGAAACTAGGAGTCACCGCAATAGTCACAATTCCATCTCCCCCTGCAGCGTTTACCTTTTCACCGACAACCCACTCTCCGCTATATAATGGAAATTCTAACTTAAAGATTTCATATTCCTTGTCAAATAAAATACCCAAGAGCTTTGCAAAACCGCTGGCCTCCAAAGAAGCATGGCTAGCTAAGGAAGTATCCGTAGTAGAACCACCCCCTCCACTGATGCCAAACTTTGCATCAGCTTTATATCCTACCCAGATTTGGAGTGCACCTATATTATGCCCCCAAATTATTACACCTACTTGGGGAACGCATGCCATTACCAAATGAAGCTCTCCATCGATTTGAAAGTCTGCATCAAAACCGGTAGGTTTATATCTGCAATAAGGTCCTACTTTATAAGGAAGAAGTCCAAAGCCCAATGCCTTATATTCGTATCCGGCTCTTGCGCTGCCCGTAGTGGTAGTTCTCACCTCCACATGGACTTTTCCATTAGCGCCCATGACTAAAAATATTCCTACAAAGGCTCTGTTGCCGTCTCCCTCCCCGCCTATTGAGCCTAAGTTTATGTCATACCCGAATATACAAGCTTCCATGCTTTTATCAATAGATAAATCCCCTACAAAGGTAACGTCTGCTTTAGTCTTGGATTCAAAGTAAAAATCAGCCTTCATCCAGCTGGTCCAGTGAAAGTCGAAATCCGCATGAAAAACGGGGTCTTCTATTACTATTTGCCCTTTTTTTATAGCTACCTCTACGCTCAATTCATCTTTGCCTTCAAAGCCCTTTAAATCAGTGCCCTTTTCTTTATCCCACCAAGCACCTTCAAATTTCTCCTTCTCAGCTTTTTCCTTTTCCTCTTTTGTCTTTTGCTTGTCTTCTTTAGAAGGGTATTGGAATATTATTTTGTTTGCTGTCAGGTTTAAAATGTGCTTATTTCCTTCTTTTTTATAGCCTGAGATGTAGCCATTATCCCCTGCTGCTGCATAATAATCTTTGGTCATGCCGCTTGCAGGGTCTAATTCTACACCCGGTGCCATATAAGCTATGTTTCCTGTAGTTAGTTTGATGTCTTGTGCAGGTATTTTGTAGGATTCAAAAATTTCTGTCAGGTTTGGATTATCTACTACATATTGGCTATTGCCATTGGAATCAGTTTTCCCTTCCTCCAATACTCTATAAGCTAATCCTTCATTTTCATTTATATATATTTTATTTTTCTGCAATTTTGAGGCTGAAGATAATTCCTTTGGTAATACCAAAAATTTTGAGCCTGGTCTGTATTTGATGCCATTAACTTTTCCTAGGTCTTTGGTTTGGTCCTGTGTACTTGTATCAAAGGATGCAAACTCATCAATTTTTATTTGCTCCAAATTATAGTCCATGTCTGATGGCAGCCTTTCCACCCCTTCTTTGAGCTTGTAGCTGACTCCTTTAGCCTGTGCAGGTGCCTCAGTGTTTGTCAATTTTAGAGGGCGTGAACGGATTGGATTAGGAGCCTCAATAGTAGGTGGTGTTTTTTTATTTGGTATAACAGTAGCAGGAGATCTTTTGATTGGCGCGCTTGCATGAACAACAGAAAAAGATGATACCACAATAGAAAAAATCATCACTAATGAAATCAGAGATGCTATGAATTTACTGTGTTTATACATTTCTTCACTCCTCTTGGCTTATAAAAATAAGGAATTACTGCTAGTATGGATACTCTTATTACTATCATAAGGAATAATTTACAATAAAGCTTTCAGCTTATTGCATATTCTTGCTTGAAAGTTACAAAAACAAATAATCTCTAAGGATAAAAGGTCTGTTATAATATAATCAAGTAATTTATCATACTGGATGTGAATTATGATGTCAGTCGACTTAGAAAAGGATGCAAAGCTAGCGGCCCTAATTCCTATTAATAATATTTATAATGCTCATAAGTCTATGGAAAGCTTTTATAGCGAAAAGATAACTGTTTGCCTCACTACCAAAGCTGCAAATATTATTCGGGGTACCCATTTCCATGATGGTTATGAGTTTGTAATTACTTATGCTGATATGCCCTCAGCCATAATCGACAATAGGCTATGGGATCGCAAAAAAAATAGGCTCTTTGCTATAAATCCAATGCAAGAGCATGGCATGGCCGTAGATTATAAGGGGTTCAGTCTTTGTGGTATACATATTGAAAATAGTCTTATTAACGAAATTGCCAGAGGACTGTATAATTCCTCTAATATTACCTTCTCAAATGAGTCCTTCGTTGTAAGCCATGATATGAGCATGCTAACTCGCTTGTTTTTAGAGGAACTAAAGTATAAACAGATAGGTTATGAATTCATTGTAGAAAATCTAAGTTCACTGATTGCTGCTTATCTAATAAGACAAATAAAACACAATCTGCCTTCTAAACCTCACAATGTAAATTTTAGTCTTAAGGAAAATATTAAAAAGGTTATAGATTATATGAATGAGAATTATACTGTAGGTATTTCCAATGACGAATTGTCCGGTCTTATAAATATGGACAAATATAGTTTTATAAGAAATTTCAAAGCTCAGACAAGCAAAACTCCTTACGAGTATCTTCTGGATCTGAAAATTGAAAAAGCAAAAAAGATGCTGAAGTCAAACAAATACACTATCACCGAGATAAGCATGGCATGCGGTTTTTCCAGCCACAGTCATTTTACATCGACTTTTAAGAGAAAAACAGGCCTGTCTCCTACAGAGTATAGGTTAAGCTTGTAGGAGAGAGCAAAGCAATATTTTACCCCCTTTCGCCATATATTAGGGCGAAAGGGGGTAAGTTTCATCTTTTAAGGATTACTGCTTTATAGCTTTTGTTCCATTAAGGTTTTTTAGTTTTGCCCCGGCACCAATGCTTTTAAAGCTAATGCTCTTGCCATCCGCTGATATATCCATTTCAAAGGATACTATGTCACCAAAACCGCCGGTTGCTGATGGAACCAAGTAGCTTCCTTTGAATACCCCATTTGAGATTGTACCTTCTACTGTATAAACTGCATTGTCTTGAATTATGCTGCCTGTTATCGAAGCTCCCTTTTGTGTGAGCTCCATCTTGCCCATCTGTGTCATCCATGCTCCTTGCCACTCATTCATAACGTCTGCAGGATTCACTATCGAATCGATTTTTTCTTCTGTTACTAGGGTTATTGCTTCTTTCAGCGGCCCTATAAAGTCCTCTATAGATTGCTGATTGTTATTATAGTGGTACGCATAAGGGTTATAGGTTTTGGTCAATTTTAATCCTTCATGTTCAACTTCTATCACATAAGCCACAACATCAGGTTTATCAAATTCAAATTGTGATGCTGATGTAGGTATCTGCTCTATTCTATAGCCCATAGGGCTGCTGGAATCTTTCACAGGTTTTAACCTCATTGCCTGTTGTGCTTGTGTTGCAGCAGTCCATGGCACCCAACCTGATTCCGGTTTTGGCAGCCAGTTATCATGTGGTCCTTTCATATCCTCCAGCATAGCTTCCAAAGCGGATTGAACCTGTATAGATGTAATTTTTATATTGCCGCTATAATGCTTTAAAGCACTGTTGCTTGTGCCTGGTCTTACATATTCATCTCCCTGGTTTTGTATCCAACCCATATCTCCTTTATTAGTTATGCTGCCGAATACCTTTGTGGGTTTGATAAATTTGTTGCCTTCTATATCTTGACCTGTCAAATCCTGGGTAGGCAGTTCACCAAGTCTGTCCAGTCTGCCCTGAGCATTGGTTATGCTGCTTGGCAAAGATATATTGCTGTCAATAGATCTTCCTAATGTAGTTTTTCTTTCTTTTGTGTCGGCCGCTGCGTTAGATCCTTCCACAGGTTTAAAATCATTATATATATTGATGGTTAACGAGTCTATGTTCCTCTCTCTGATCACACCCTGATTATCAGGGAATTTTGAGCCTTCAAAATTAATTAATGCATTTACGTTATATATGTTTTCATCTATAGGATAAGCATAAGTGAATATACCGTTCACTGCATTGACATTGAGGATTGTAGGTTTAAAGTTCGTATCCTGTATTGTCAGCTGCACAGGTCCTGTGTAGTTGCCGGAAACTCTGCCTGTAATTATATCGTTAAAAGAATCTACATTAAAGTCTAATTTGCTGAAGGGAACTGTAGCTTTGATATCTCTGCTGTTGCCAACAACTTTGTACTTTTTCTGATCTACGTCAAATATAGGGCTGTTCTCAATCTTAACAATTACCTTATCAGTGGGTACTATGCTATATCTTGCAGAATCTTGAATTTTAAAATTGCCCTCTGCATCTGTCAGCCCGGGAATTGTATACTTTAATTTGCTATATTCCCAGACTTCTACCTCATATCGTCCATTGGCATAGGGTCTTTTTGCAGATTCTATATCCGCATTATCACCTGCATATCCTGTTCTTGGTCCACTGCTAATGTCGAAAAGTATTTTGCCCTCTATAGTGTTTGTATAGGCATCTGCCAATACAATCATTTGAGGGGCAACCTCCCGTACCATATCTCCACCGCTTCCGGAAGTCTCCTCCCCAACGCTCCACTCACCTTTATAGAGAGGATAATCTATATAAAAGATTGAGTATCTGTCACCCAGCAAATATCCAACCAGTTCTCCAAAGGCATCCAAGGATATAGAGCCGCTGGCCTTGAAATCTTGAGCTCCGCCGGAGCCTCCGCCTCCCGAGGCACTAAAGGTTGCTTTGGATTTAAAGCCTACCCATATTTGCAATGCTCCCAGCTCTTTTCCCCAGATTATTACTCCTACCTGCGGAACGCAAGCCAGGGTTGTATTTATCTCACCATCCACTGTGAAGCTCATATCAAAGCTGGCAGGTCTAAAGGTGGCATAAGGGCCTGCAAAATATGGTATACTGCCATAGCCAAATGCTTTATACGCAAAGCCGGCTCTGGCATCGCCGGTGGTAATAGTTCTTACTTCTACATGTATCTTGCCTTCTACGCCAATGACCAGGAATATTCCTACGAAAGCTTTGTTTCCTTTCTCATCTCCCAGTACTTTCCCTAAATCTATATCATAGCCATATACGCATTTTTCTATGGTTTTATTGAAAGTTACATCTCCTTCAAGAGTTACATCTGCTGTTGCCTTTGAATCAAAGTAAAAATCTGCTTCCACATGAGTGGTCAAGGGATTAAGGTCAAAATAGGCGTGAAACTTAGGATCTTCAATGGTTATTGTGCCTCCCTTTAATTTTACATTGACACTTAAGGAGCTTTCATTCTCCACGCCTCTCAAATCCCCGTACTGATCCTTTTCCCACCAGTCACCTTTAAATTTCTCTTTTTTTGCCTTTTCCTTAGCCTCTTTGTCTTCTTTTTGCTCTTCCTTCGATGGATATTCAAATATTGTTACTCCCGGTTTTAGTGTCAGAATATGCTTGTTCCCTTCTTTCTTGAAGCTTACGTAATCACTTACCCCAGCTGCTGCAATGTAGTTCTTTGGCATTCCGCTGTCGGGACTCAGCTCAAACTCGGGAGCTATATAGGCAATATTGCCTGTTGTCAGATCTACAGTTTGCTCCGGAATAGTATAGGACTTAAACACATCTGTCAGTTCCGGAGTCTCTACTACATATTGAGGATTTCCCTCTGAATCTGTATTCTCAGTATCTAAAACTCTGAAGGCCGTGCCCATTTTTTCATCGATATATATGTCATTGACATTTGGTTTAAAGGATGATGCAGCACTTTGAGGAATGTCCAAAATTTTTGAGCCTGCAGGATATCTGATACCGTTTATTTTGTCTAAGGATATTTCTTTTTCACCTTCTGCTGCAGAGGCAGGTTGGGCAGCTGCTCCTCCAGGTAAGCTTATATTAGGCAAAGTAATCCCTGTACCTGCAGATGGTACTTGTGCTTTCAAATCAAAGGATGCAAATTTGTCCAGGCTCAAGGGTTTAAAGTCATATTCCATTGAAGCAGGAATTCTCTTTACCTCATCCTTAAACTCATATTGAACCCCTTGCACCCTGGCAGGGGTTTCAAGTCTTCTTAAAGGAGCTTTTATTGTCGGTGTTTTAATCGTCGGTGTGTTTATTGCGGGCGGTTTTATTGTTGGTACGCTTGCATATACATCAGAAAAAGGCGACAGTACGATTGAAAAAATCAATACTAGTGAAATTAACAATGCCATGCTTCTATTATGCTTGTTCATTGCATCACTCCTCTCCATATATTTAAATAAAAATTATTATAAATTTCATTATATGAGCAATTTAAGAAAAAAGCTTTTAGATTATTGCAAAGGATTATGAAAAGTTGCATTACTCCCAGTCTCACTTCCTTTAAAAATACTATTTGCATTCTGTTCCTATATACCATATTACTTACTTATGATAATAAGTAAATTACACAAAGGTATAAAATTATTAGTTTTGATGACAATTTACACTTTCTTGCGCAATAAAAAACAGCCTGATAATGGCTGTTTTATCTTAATCGGTCATCCTGTTATCAATAGCAAATTTCACTGCTCCGGCTCTTGAGCTGACTCCAATCTTTCTATATATTTTAGAGGTTATAACCTTTACATTATTGATAGTGACAAAAAGTTTCTTAGCTATATCTTCTCCGGTATAGCCCTTTGCTATGAGATATAGTATCTCCCTTTCTCTCTTTGTCAGCTTGACAGGCTTCTCTGCCCTGTCCGGATTCATAGCGTTATACCCTGCCTTAAATTTTTGCAGAGCCTTTTGAAATTCCTTCTGTTTTTTTATTACTGCATCAACCCACTCCTTTGGTAAAGCAAGCTCAAAGGAATCATAATTTTTTGAAAGCTGTTTGAATATAGGCAGCAAAAACTCTCCATACTCAAGATAAGGTATGATTATCCTGTCGGCATTGGTTATGTTATAGGCTGCATTTAAAGCTTCGATAGTCGTTTCTATTCCATAAAGATTAAAATTAACAATGGCTTTCAAAATGTAAGTCCTCATTATTCCATATTGATAGGTGAAAGGAGCAAAGGTTTCAAACATTTTAGGTATTATGCTTTCTATTTTTAAATAATTCCCCTTAAACAGCAGCACAGCAGTATAGATAAGGTATTCGAAGCCAAAGGCCGTCATAGATACGGAGCTTTTATCAAGTTCCCCGCTGTAAAGCCATTTGGGTATGCGCTCCAAATCTCCAGTTATGACGTTGAAAAAGCCTATGCACATGTCCAGAGTTGTAGAGTAAACAAGGGCTTTCCTCAGATTGACTATATTACGGATATCTTGCAGTATCACAGCTGCTTTTCCATAGTTGCCTTCCACCATACATAGTTTGATGAGAAGCAGTTTAGCTGCAATAATAATCGAGTTTTGCTCCTTTTGCTCAGCTTTATATATGGTACGGTACGCATCCTGCTCCGCTTCTTCATATTCGCATCGTTCGAATTCCGACTCCGCTTTTATGAGGATATCGGCGCCATAGCCGCAAGGGGTTATCTTTTCCCACCAATAGAATTCCTCTGTGAAGCCCTTTACTATATTGTCAAGATTGCCTGCTTTGTTGTAATAAAGGTACAGCATCGATGGACTCCCAAAAGTAAATGAAATGTTTTTGCTCAAGAGCTCAGAGCCTTGGGGCAGAAATTTGCAGGCTTCCATGTGATAAGGAAGCATAGCAAATACATCATTAAAGGCCATCATGGACTTTACTACTGCTGCTTCACCTAGTAGTTTGTTTTTCATAGCTTCAGGTATTTGAGAATTATTGCATATATGCTTCACTTTCTTAATGAGCTCAATTGCTTTTTCCGGATGCTTGCTCCTGGTCATCAAAAAAGCAGAAATAACCAAAAGCATCGGATATTTAATATAATATTCCTGAGGAAGCTTTTGCAGATATGACACAATTGTTTCCAGCTGCTGCAAGCTGAAAGTATCTGAAAACTTATCTTTAAGCAGCATTTCCGCAATCCCTTCGTAATTGCTTGCCGCATCAAAATGTGACAGTGCAATTACGACATCGCCTTTAAAAGCATAATATTCGCCGGCTTGGTTATTAAGATCATTTATATTAAACTCTTTACTCGTTTGCAAGCGTTCATATAAAAAATCACGAAAAAGCCGGTGCATTTCATAATGCTGTCTATCTTCGCTTATCTTAATAAGTGAATTGTTGGCAAAGATATTCGATAGGAGTTTTTGAGTATGATTTGTTCCTGCAATGTAATTACAAATGTCTATATCAAAACGTTCTAATATTGAGAGCTTTAACAAAAGCTCCTGAGTTTTTTTACTATAATTATTAAATATGGTAGTTTCGATAAGATTATTAATATCCAGTGCCGCAGCATCGAGATTCATATCAGCTATGTTGTCTTTTTTTATATAAAGGCTTGAGAGGAATATTGCACTTGCCCAGCCGTCTGTAAAGCTTTCTATGTTTTGTGCAGAGGCTTTTTCAATATTTATATCAAGCATTTTATAATATTCCATAAGCTCATTTATGTCGAAACGAAGCTCTTCCTTGGTTATTTCCATAGCAATTCTTTTAATTCTCAAATCAAGCATGAAATTTTGGAGACACACCCTTGATAAAATATAGATATGTAAATTTTTTATTCTAAGGCGTGCGATTTTTTCTAGAAGTTTATCAATTTCCGGATTTCCCAAAAGATGATAATCATCAATGATCAAAAGCCTTTTATTTCGAGAGATCATATTTTGACTGACTATATCATATTGCTGTTCAAATTGGGCCGAGGAAAAGGGAAAACCGATTTGAGCCATAGCATCACCTATATCCTGATTTATCTTCCTATATAGATCGGACATATGTGCCCAAAAGCGCTGCGGATTTCTGTCCAATTCGCTTAACGACATAAAAATAACTTCACAATCCGAATTTTTGGCAAATTGCATGGCAGCAGTGGTCTTTCCATATCCGGCTGGTGCCCAAATCAACGTCATAGGATATGATAATCCTTTCTCAAGCAAAGCATTCATGCGCGGACGATAAAGCATTTTCTCCAGATCCATATCAAAATCATAGGCAGATTTTGATTTGGAAATTTTAGCTGCCATAATCTCATCTCCTATATTACTTAAATATTAATAAAAGATAAAGCATCTGTATCAAAACATTTTTATTTATATATTATATTAAGAATCCGGAATGAACAAGTTTTCCTATAGGAAAATTAATTTGCTTTTTATACTTTAGTGTAATTTATTTTGTGTTTAAATTTGATATCATTATAATATATTGTATAAGCAAATAAAAACAGGAAGTGATCATATGTCCGTTGATCTGCATGGAGTAATTGATTTAACAGGTGCTATTCCTTTTGACAATATAGAGGATGCAAAAGTAGTGATTGAGAACTTCTGTTGTAATAATATTGCTGTAATCGTAACCAATAAAGTCACGAATATTGCTCATGGCACTCATCATCACGACAGCTATGAGTTTGTCATACCTTATGCAAAATTACCTTCTGCTGTCATAGACGATAAGGTTTATGACAGACGAAGCAATTCATTATTTGCCATCAATCCCATGCAGGAGCATGGTGTGTCAATAAATATAAAAGGCTTTACTCTTTGTGGAATACACATAGGTAAGAGCTTGATCCAAGAGATCTCCGAAGAAATGTACGGCTCCGGAAACATTGTTTTCTCCAATGACTCAAATGTTTTGAATCATGATATAAGCATGCTTATTCGCCTTTTTTTAGAAGAATTGCGTTTTAAACAGACAGGCTACGAATTCATGACAAATAATCTCAGCTTGCTTATAGCAGGAAATCTTATCAGACAACTGAGACATAACCTTCCTCCCAGGCCTCATAATGTACCCAAGGGCACCAAAGAAAACATAAAAAAAGCAATAGACTATATGAATGAGAATTATGCTTCCGGTGTTTCATGCACCGAATTAGCTCAGCTTATAAAAATGGACCAATACAGCTTTATAAGAAGCTTTAAAGCACAAACAAGCAAGACCCCTTATGAATACCTTATTGATCTCAAAATTGAAAAAGCAAAAAAAATGTTACAGAGCTGTAAATATTCGATAACAGAAATAAGTCTTATGTGTGGATTTTCCAGCCATAGTCATTTTACTTCGACATTTAAGAAAAAAACAGGCATATCTCCGACAGAGTACAGAATTAACCCCTAACAATTCAGGGGTATTTTTTTATGCAATTTTTTGAAAGCCTTTGTCAATATTATGGAAGAATTACTGAAGTGTTGATGCTACAATATTTATACCTATAAATTATTTTGGGGATGTATTCAGAAGCTTACAGTATTCTGAGGTTCGTACGGAACTTAGAATGCCACCTGAACTTTAGAATATGTTATCCGATAGCTTAGCGCCGCTTATACAAATTAGCGGCGGTCAACTATCGGATAAATGCATTTCCTATAATGATAATTTTAAAATTATTGGGAGGGAAATATTTATGAAGAAAAGAACTCTTTGTCTGTTTATGTCTTTATGCTTACTCATAACAATGCTTTGGAGTGTACCTGTTTTTGCAGCCGGCAATATAACGCTGGACAAAACCCAATTCACAGCTGGCGAAAAAGGTAAAGCCACTGTATCCGGATTGACTGATGAACAAATTGAGTATGACGCAGCCATTTGGCTTGGTAAAAAAGGTGAAAAACTAGATAATTTTAATTTAGAAGAATATGTGAGCAATCTTCCTGAATCCAATGTCTGGGAATTCAATGCACCTACTTCTCTGGGCACTTATGAAATAGCATTGATTGGCGGCGATGAGAATCTAATAGCAAAGGTAGAGTTCACTGTAGGCGCCCCTAAGGCTAAGGCTGGAGATATAAAGCTGCCTAAAACTGAAGTAAAGCTCAACGAACCTATGTCGGTTACTATTAACGGCCTTACTGATGAAATGCTGGAAAACGATGCATGGATAGGAATTGTAGGGGCAAGCGAAAAAATTCAAAATACTGATCTCGCAGTCTATATATCGAATCTGCCTGCTGACAACACATATCAGTTTAAGGCTCCCTACAAGTTCGGCAAATATGAAATCAGAGTATTCTCTGATGGTGTTACGGATAATAAAGAATCGGTATTGTTTGGCACAGTATCTTTCGATGTTGTATCCAGCAAGGCAAAACCCGGGGATATAGTATTATCCAAGACCAATGTTCAGCCTGAAGAAAAGATGAGCATTACGGTTAACGGACTTACCCCCGGTGAAATTGAGCAAGATGCATTCTTCGGCATTACACTGGCAAATGAGAAGATTGAAAATACAGATGTATCTGCATATATTAATGATTTCAAAATAGGCAATGTATATGAGTTCAAAGCACCCTCTAATCCCGGCAATTATGAGGTAAGAGTCATTTGCTCAGGAACTTTAGATAAAGAGCTATATTCTTATGCTTTATTCGGCACAGTTCCATTTACAGTAAGCGGAGCGCCTGTTGATGAAATAACTGCAGGAACAGAAGGCCTGTCTACTTGGGCTGCCGGAGAGGTAAATCAGGCAGTAGATGAAAAGCTGGTTACAGATAAGGTTCTCTCTCAATTTCCTAAGAATATAACTCGTGAGGAGTTCTGTGAATTAGCTGTTCTATTATATGAAAAATTGACAGGACTTAAAGCAGAACCAGGAGCAGACAACTTTACAGACACTGATAATCCTGAAGTACTAAAAGCATTCAAGCTTGGCATAGTTAATGGAACAAATCCGGAGAAGACCTTATTCTCACCAAACTTAGAAATAACAAGAGAGCAAATATCTGCTATGCTGCTCAGGACGCTTCAAGCCGCAATGCCTAACCTGCAGCCCACCGGCGAATTCAAAGCAAATTTCCTGGATGCCAATAGGATAGCACCTTGGGCATTATCAGCAGTTAAGTTTATGAACGCAAACGATATAATAAAGGGTAGTACAACGTCAGACGGTTCAGCATACTTCCTGCCACAGGGCAATACAACCAGAGAAATGGCTATAATGCTTGTTCTTCGTGCATTCAACCAATTTAGCAAATTCTAAAGATGAAAAATCTCTCCCCCTTTTAGGGGAGAGATTTTTCATCCCATTATTCCATTTCTACCAACAGTTCGCCTTCTTTGCCATATATGCCTTCTTCATCTATCTGCACATAGCCGTCGGTGGCATCAGCCAGAAAATCCAAAAGCACTTCAAGGAATTCCCAGCCTTCTTCCGTTATATCTTCATCTACGTCCAGAGCATATATTTGCACCATATTCTTGACGATATCAACTGCTTTTTTCTGCTCCTTGCTGTAAGGAAGCTCCTGAAGCACATCGAGAAATTCCTGCCGTTCCTCTTCAAATATCGGGTCTACCCCTTTTATGTTTCTTTCCAATCTTATGGGTTCATGGTTGGGATCATACTCCAGCATCAAGTATTTCCAATCTTTTTCGTCAAAATCCTCATCAAATTTCCCGGGAAAAGTAGAAAATTCGTATTCTGCTTCCAAAAGCTCATCACATATGGCAAATCTCGACGGATAATCCTCCGCCATTGAAAAAACCCGCGCATAAAAGCTCATCTTAGCACCTCCTATAATAAGGTATACGGAACGGTCAAGACCGTTCCCTACTTAGCGACTGCTCCTTCTGAGTACTTATTACCTGCATTCCACAGCAGAAACTCATCTATTCCGTTCTCCTCCAAAGCTTTAATCTGCTCTATGACCTGCTTGTCGCCATATTTAATATAACCCTTTACCCATGGAGCTGTAAAGTCTTGTATCCATGGTCTTATTATGGCAGGAGTCGTCATGTTTTTATTCCTTATAGCAGAATCTTTAGCAGAATTATATACTGTTTTGTATGGATCAGCATCCGGTACGGGTACGCCGTAGGTATTATTTGCATAATGGCTGGGATACATCATCGGGCATATATAGTCCACAATATTGCTCACCGCTTCCCAATATTGTCCTAAAGACATATCATCTTCTACAGAGCCTACAAGCCCATAGACATCTGCAGATATATATACTTTCTTGGGCGACAGCTGCTCCCTGGCATATTTTAAGTAATTCTGTATTGTGCCCGGCTTTGATTCTCCGCTTTCGTTTCTGTAATCAAGATGCTTGTCCAGCTTTCCTCCGTCAGAAGCCGGAAACCTCACATAGTCAAATTGAATCTCGTTGAAGCCTGCATCGGCAGCCTCCTTCGATACTTCCAGGTTATATTCCCAAAGAATCCTGTCATGAGGAGAAGCCCATATAAGCCCGTCCTTATTCATAAAAGGCTTTCCGGTATCCTTATATATTATTGCTTTGTCGGGGTTTTGGGTCGTATAGGTAGGGTCCTTGAAGGATACTATTCTGGCAATGGCATATATATTGTTGTCCTTCAGCTTTTTCATCAAGGCTTGTATATCCTTTACCGTTGCCTTTTCATTAGCCTTGGGACTGAACTTTTCCGCTGCCTTTGTAGGGAAGAGCATATATCCCTTATCATCCTTCACATCTATGACGAATGCATTTATATTTGTTCTTTTAGCCATTTCAATCAGGGAATCGATCCTTGCGTTTGAAGCAGAATATATGGTCACATACAATCCGCGGACCTTTACCCTGGGATTATTCTCGTATTCCTTTATCTTCTTTTGGGGAGTATAGTCCATATCCCGGAATTTCTCCCCTATAAGGCCTGTCCATTCTCTGGCTGCATTTTTAGAGCTTATCCAGCCGGTTACTTCTTTCCCTGATTCATCTTCATAAGTGACTTTATACCATGTTTCTTCCTTTTCATCCTTCTTTTCTTCAAGAAAGACCACCTGACTCCCTTTGGAAAGGCTGCCCAGGATTTTAGCATCTTTCACAATGTCCTCTCTGACATTGATCTTTCTTCCTGTGATAAATAGAGTGTTTTCTGCAAAGGTCATTGCGGCAATTTCTTCTTCAATAAATTCCGGTTCTTTGATTTCTTGGGGAGCTTGATTAGGGTTTTCTGAACCATTTTCTGATACGGCTGGCAGATTTTCTGGTTTTGTTCCTTCAGAGCAGCCGGTGATAGAGCCTACCAATAATAAAACAACGATTAGAAGAGATATTACTTTTTTCAATTCCATAGGGCACCTCTCATATTATATTATGCTAATTCATTATATCACATAATTCGACTGCTTTTGATGCTATTTTGTTTCAATTTATTTGTGAATTAATGACAGTAAAAAATCATATATATATAATGCGCTATAGAGCTATTCTCTGTGGTCTGGGCGTTGAAGCAAGGAATGGAAACCACTAAAAGACACTAAACTTACACGAAATGACACAGAAAGATTTTTTATAGGCAATATTATTGCAGGGATCACCATCTATTGGCTGTTTTACCACCCTTCAGTGTGAATCTGTGAAAGGTTCCGTGAAAATTCGTGTTCTCCGTAACCTATGACCCCAAAGGAATCCGCTAATACTAGAGACTAGCGGCTAGAGACCAGAGACATAAAAAATACTGCGTATTTTTTATATTTTGAGAAGGAGGTATCAATATGGCTTATTGCCCGCTGCGTCCATATATGGAATGCCCCATTACAATAAGAAGCAATAGCTTGAATGAAGCTGAAGCTATAGAAGAAAGGCAGGGGGGGTTTTCTTTCATAAGATTCCTCCATGCGTCTCCGAACACGCCCGCTGTTGACATTTACATCGACAACAAAAAGGCAGTGTCAAACCTATCATACGCAAGCATGGCAGGTTATGCAGCACTTCCTTCGACATATCATAAGATTGATGCCTATCCTATAGGGCAAAAGGGAGAGCCCCTGCTGCGATTTACTATAAGCCCTGTTAAGGGTAATTATCGTACTTTTGTGCTTGCAGGCTTATCTCCAAATATTCAGCACAGGACCTACATTGATTCGGGTGAAATTATACCCGGCAATGAAAGCCTCTTGCGCTTCGTTCACATATCGCCCAATGCTCCTGCGGCGGATGTGACTTTAGAGAAGGGAGAGGCATTATTCAGCGGGTTAACCTTTGGCAGAACAGAAAAGTATATAAGAATGGAGCCCGGCATATACAGCTTAAGAGTGCGGGCCGTAGGAACATCAAACGTAATATTGGGGTTATCCAGTGTTGCCTTATCAGGAGGCAGGGCATACACAATGTATGCCATAGGCACGCCGGGAGGCTCTCCGCCTCTTTCAGCAGTTATATTGTCGGATGGGAGAAGATAAAAACAGGCAGCATCATGGCTGCCTGTTTTTTAACCTGTTGAATATTATATAGGAATAAACCACCGGTATCAAAGAAGGAAGTATCAATATAATCAGAAATATCCAGCCCGGATTGAAATTCAACGCTGCCAGTACAGCTCCGATAAGTCCTCCGGCCGTCCACAGCTTTGCAGCCAGTCTGTGAGTTTTCGTCCATACTTCTTCATTAGCCAGTGTCCATGGGGTTTTTACTCCTACAAAGTAGTTGTGCTTAAGCCTTCCCATAACATTCCCCATAAGCATGAACAATAGCGATACACCCAGCATTACCAGCCTTCCTGTGTCAATCATGTATCCTAATGCAGCTGCAATTATCATTATATGCATACAAATAAAGAAGATATGAAAAAGATATCTGAAATATATATAGGTGCTTTCAAACAATTTATAATTCTCTTTTTTCGGGTCCAGCGCAGGAAGAAAAAGAAACATCACATACATGACCAGGTTAATAATAGGCATTATAAGAATGCCTGAGAGTTTGTTCGAATAACCGTCGATCTCCCCTCTGAAGTTCCAGTGTGTAGGTATCCTTTCAGGCAATTGGGGATAAAAGTAAAAGCTTATGGCAAAAGTTATGATGATCATTATTAAAAGCGGAAGCTCTCTTTTGATACTAAATTTATTCTTCATCTTTAAAACCTCCCTTTGCATCGGCTATATTAAAAAACCAATTAATGACCTCCTGAAAAACAGTGGTATTAAGGGAATAATATATATTTTGCCCTTTTCTTTCGTCTATTACAAGATGAGCTTGCTTTAAGATATTCAGATGATGTGATATGCTGGGTTTTGTCATATCAAACTGATCGGCTATCTCACCTGCAGTCATATCCCTTTCTTTAAGCATCTGTATTATCTTGCGTCTCGTCGGATCAGACAAGGCTTTAAAAGGCATATTGAGCAAAGACATTGACCACGCCTCCTCAAAGGGTTATATTAGACATTTATCTAAATATCTAATATAACTATATGCTTTAATTGCTGAATATGCAATAAAAACATGGAGTTTATTGCTGAACTCATACAGTGTGTTTCATATGCTTAATCATAGACTGCTTTGCAGTGGTGGGCATCTATGCTGTTCAGTATTCTTTCCTTAAGCTCTTCCCCGTTCTCAACCATGGATACAGGCACCTTTACGGCTTTATTGAAATTTACTTTTAAATCCTGTACCCTTCCTCCCTTTGATAATGCTTCCATTACCTCCTCATAGGACATTTTGGACTTTATGCCTCTTATCCTATGCCCGCCTCCCCACTTTTGCCTTATAAATATAAAGAGCAGTGACTTGCCCTCTCCTATATCGTGAACGGCGCAAAAAGCAGCTTGTGCAAGCTTGATCGTCTTCTGATTCAATGGTCTTCTGACAACCACTTTTTCATCATCTATTGATATACTCAGAATCATGCCCTGATAGGTCGGTATGCACATAAGAAGTAGACTTACCATAAAGAACCAGGGCAGAAATCCTCTGCTTGTAAAAAAGTATATTATTAAAATAAGTCCTATGAAGCTAAGCAGCGTTATTCCGGCCCATTTTAAAGTGCTTTTATATCCTTTGTATACTGTCATCCCAATCCACCTTTCACTCGTTTATGTAAGAAATTGCGAAGCAATTTTTTTCGGGTACGAGGTGCGTAGCCTAGGGGCACTTCTATGTGGTCTTGGTACGAGGTTCGAGTGTTATAGCAGAGCTCTGGGGTCTGACCCAAAAGGAATACCCTAACCCTCGTACCCCTTACCCCGTGCCTCGCAGCCATAAAAAATACTGCGTATTTTTTATTATACATGTATTAACAGAATTTTAACACTACTTTTATCCTATGTATAGAATTTTCATATTGATGGCCTTTTATCATGATATTTGCTATAATAATAAAGATTCTATTGAAAAATATACCTATGGTTTGGAGATTTTTTATGTATAATTTGAAATACAAGATATGGCTGGACAATGATGGAAAGGTTTTTGGCCAAGGTCCTTACGAGCTCCTTGTAAGGGTAAAGGAAAAGGGCTCCTTGTCGGAAGCTGCAAAATCGATGGACATGTCCTATAACAAAGCCTTTAACCTGATAAAGAATATTGAAGGCCGTCTGGGCTTCTCATTGATCAAGAGCAAAACAGGAGGCGTCGGAGGGGGATTTTCCCTGCTGACGGATGATGCCGAAAACCTTCTCCAAACCTATGCAAAATTTTATAAAGAATGCGAAGAAGCCTTGAATAATATTTTTAATAAATACTTCACTTAACATCGAGTAAATCTAGAGCTTTACTTTTTTCTTCATCTTCGTTATACTCGAATTAGTATTACGGTTAGTAAGGGAGCTGATTTTATGAAAAAAACTATTGTTTGGATTTTGACTATTATCTCTTTATTCAGTTTTACTGCTTGCAGCAAGCCTGCCGAGCCTGTGAAGCCCTCCGAGCCGATAGAGCTTAATATTTCTGCCGCAGCAAGCCTTAAGGATGCACTGATGGAAATGCAGCCTGAATATGAAAAAAGCAATAATATTAAGCTTATATTGAATTTTGCGGCTTCGGGAACTCTTCAAAAGCAGATAGAGGAAGGCGCTCCTTCGGATGTATTCATATCCGCCGGTAAAAAACAGGTGGATGCTTTGGAGGAAAAGGGACTCATAGTAAAAGAAAGCCGGAAGGATCTTCTCGGCAATAGTTTGGTTCTCATCGTCGCTGAAGAAGCAAAGGATAAAATACTTAAAATCGAGGATATTGGTAAAGCAGAGACAGGCAAGATAAGTATAGGCGCTCCGGAAAGCGTGCCTGCAGGAAGCTATGCCAAAGAAAGCCTGGAGAGCCTAAACATGTGGAAAGACATTGAACCCAAGCTTGTGCTTGCAAAAGATGTAAGACAGGTGCTTACATATGTTGAAACCGGTGAAGTCGATGCGGGCATCGTTTATTCCTCTGATGCTGCATTATTAAAAAAGGGAGCTATCGTTGGAGCATTCCCTGCTGATTCCCATAAGCCCATCGTATATCCCGCAGCATTGATAAATGAAAGCAAGCAAAAAGAAGCTGCAAAGAATTTTTTAGACTTCTTGTCCAGCGACAAAGCTGCTGAGACCTTCAGCAAATACGGCTTCGAAGTTTTAAAATAATAAGGTGAAGATATGATACTAAAGCCTATGCTTCTTTCTCTCAAGATAGCATCAATAGCGACAATATTCTCTCTGATTATAGGAGTATATCTGGCAAAGGTTATGACGAAGAAGGACTTCCCCGGCAAGAATGCGGCGGAAGTCCTCATAACTCTTCCTATGGTCTTGCCTCCCTCTGTCACAGGATATATACTTCTCATTTTGTTTGGCCGCAGGGGCATAATAGGAAGCTGGCTCTACTCTATGGGCATCTCTCTGGTTTTTTCATGGACAGGGGCTGTCATGGCTGCCTGTATAGTATCTCTGCCTCTCATGTATCAAAGCGTCAAGGCCTCCCTTATCAATGTTGATCCCGTCTTTCAAAAAGCAGCGAGAACTTTGGGGGCTTCCGAGAGCAGGATATTTTGGACTGTCACCCTGCCTCTTGCCTGGCCTGGAATCGTCAGCGGCGTAGCCTTGACTTTTGCTCGCTCTCTGGGTGAGTTTGGGGCCACTCTTATGATAGCAGGCAATATACCGGGCAAGACCCAAACCATACCTCTGGCCATATATTTTGCCTCAGACTCAGGAGATATGGTCACTGCCAATATATTGGTCGGAATAATGACAGCTTTCAGCTTTATTTTGATTTACTCCCTGAATAGCTGGCTGAAGAAGAAAAACTTTCATAGCATAGGGTGATGGATATGGTCGATATTAAAATTTATAAGAAAATGGATTATTTCACTATTGATATAGATATAAGCTTTGAAGGAGGCATTTTAGTCATTCAAGGCGAATCCGGAGCAGGAAAGACCACTTTGCTGGATTGCATCGCAGGACTCAAAAGCCCCGATATGGGAAGCATATCTATAGGAGACAGGATTTTATATTCATCAGAGAAGAGCATAAATCTTCCGGTCAAGGATAGAAATATAGGTTATCTATTTCAGAGCTATGCGCTCTTTCCTCATATGAGCGTAATGGATAATGTGCTCTACGGCTTAAAAAGCAGAAAAATCAAAGATTTTTCTTACGCTGAGAAAGTTCTTGATTCATTCGGAATACATCATATTAAAGACAAGCTTCCCTCTAATATCTCAGGAGGGGAAAAGCAAAGAACTGCCTTAGCCAGGGCCATAGCAACCAGGCCCGCACTTTTGCTCCTGGATGAGCCGTTTTCAGCTTTGGATAGGGATACAAAAGCTTCGGTCTATGAGGAATTTGTGAGCTTCAAAGAAAACTTCCATATGGATACAATATTGATAACCCACGATGAAAAGGAAGCAAAGCTCTTAGGCGACAGGATAATCCATCTCAAAGACGGCAAAGTAATAGGCTAGAAACAATGGCGTTTCCTGTCATTCTCAAGGCGCAAAGCGCCTGAAGCATCTTAAACAAGATCCTTCAGGCAAAGCCTTCAGGATGACAACTAAGCTCATGTAAGTTACATATAGTTTTTTTATTCATATCTGAGTGCTTCTATGGGATCAAGCTTTGCTGCTTTTTTCGCCGGGTATATTCCGAAGAATATTCCCACTGCCGAGGAGAATCCGAAGGCAGCAAGTATCACCGACGGCGAAACACCTATGGATACATTTATAAGCTTGCCCGCAATGATTCCGGCACTGATGCCGAGGCTCATTCCCAGGGTGCCTCCGATCAGACATAATATGAGGGACTCGGTGAGAAACTGAAGCATAATATCTTTATTTTTAGCGCCTAAGGCTTTCCTTATCCCTATCTCCCTGGTCCTTTCCGTTACCGATACAAGCATGATGTTCATAACCCCTATGCCTCCTACCAGCAGAGATATTCCTGCTATAGCCCCTATTACACCAGTAAATATATTCATTACATTGTTCACCATGTCAATCTCCTTGAAGCCCTCTTCTGCCATATATTTATCTTTATTGCGATGGAGCTGCTCCAGGAGTCTTATGATTTTTGCAGATATTTCCTTGGATTTTGACATATCTGTCACCATTGCCGCCAGCATTGTTATATCAGTGTTTGTGAATATCTTATCGGCAATAGTGACCGGTAGGTATCCTATACCCGGATAGTTGTCGCCGAACATGGTAGCCAGGTTGCCTGCAGGATTCTTGCACACTCCTATTATCACTGGGCTTATATCCTTGTCCATGTTTGTTATCCTCAGCTTTTCTCCGATGACATCCAACTTTCCGAAGAATTTTATGGCAGTAAGATCGTCGATGACTATTACGCTTCTATTGGTCTCTACATCCCTCTCGTTAATAAAGCGGCCTTCCAGCATTTCCAGATTTGACAGCTTTATATAGCTTTCATCTACCGCCCCAAGACCCGCTTCCTTTTTTATCTTATCTGTTCTGAAGTATCCAAAGCCTTCTATGCCCACTATGACATCGGTTACTTCAGGTATCTTTTCCTCTATGGCACTTTTGTCTTTGAGGGTAAAGTAGTCTCTGCTTTCAATATCATTATCTTTGGGCTTTATCTTTATGTTTATCATATTCATACCGATTTTCTCAAATTGCCCGGTTATGGCCTTTTTCCCTCCTTCACCCAAGGATACTATCGTGATTACAGAGGATATGCCTATTATTATACCGAGCATAGTCAGAAAGGATCTCATCTTATTGGCCTTGACGCTATATAGAGCTGATTTGAAGCTCTCCATAAAGTTCATCTTGCAGCAACCCCTTTACGAAATATAAGAATTATGCTACATAGTCCAAGGTTACGGAGAACACGGATTCTTTCACAGATTCACACTGAAGGGATTTTTATAAAATGATGGCAACGAAGCCGCATTTTATAGCCATTACAGTTGGGAATGGCTTTTATCACGTTATATATAATATGCTTCGCATGATTGAACCCATTCCGTGTCTTTCAGTGGTTTCCGTTCCCTATTCTCTTATGTCGCAATCTATATATTATACTACATAAAGCTTCATTAAGTCTGATCCTTCTTCTTTTTTACCACCTTCAGCCGGAAAAATTCTTCTCTTTCCTTTTCTTCCAGCACCTCGGATATCACCTTTACTATTTCCTTGTATTTAGGTATCTGGATGTTCTGAAGTGCATTGGCCCTTTTGGTAGTTCGCTTCACTTCCATAGCCAGCTTATATACGGAGTCCTCCACCTCAGAAAGCTCATATATGAGGTATTTCAATTCCTGAAACTTCTTTAACGCCACATCCAGGGCGGAGTTGGTGTGATAAAAGCTGTAGAAGTGATTCAGGCTTTTTCTTTCAAATTTTACTTCCGGTATTTCAACACCCATTATGCTTCTGGTTATAATATCAAAGCCTGCGGTCTCAGGTATGGATTGGGCGATTTCCCCTATGCTGCTTATACCCATGGTTATATTGGCAACCTGCAATGCTTCGTAGGCTTCCTTAAATATTTCGCCCATTTTTTGCTGAATTCCCTCAGCCCTGTCTATGAAGCCCATCATGTTCATAACCAGAACATTTCTCTTTTTATCCAGCAGCTCGAACCCCTTTAAAGATAATTCAAGGGAGTATTGGGCTGCCATCAGGTTACTCTTGGTAAAAGCAATATTACTTTCCATTGCGAGCCTCCATATATTTATCTATATACTCAGGCTTTACCCTGTTGAGCTCAGATTTGGGAAGTATTTTTAAAAGCTCCCACATGAGATCCAGAGTTCTTTCAAGATTTCTGTTTTCGTCATAGCCTTGCTTTACAAACCGTCTTTCAAACTGTTTGCCGAATTCCAGGTATTTTTTGTCCGTATCCGAAAGCTCTTCTTCTCCTATTACCTGAGCCAGCGACCTTATATCCTGCACCCTGGAATAGGCTGAAAATACCTGATTCGCCACATCAGGATGGTCCTCTCTGGTGTAGCCTTCGCCTATTCCGTCCTTCATAAGCCTCGAAAGGCTGGGAAGCACGTTTACAGGAGGATAGATATCCCTTTGGTACAAGTCTCTTGAGAGTATTATCTGGCCTTCCGTGATGTAGCCTGTCAAATCCGGTACAGGATGGGTTATATCATCATTGGGCATGGTAAGAATGGGTATCTGGGTTATGCTGCCTTTTTTGCCCTTCATCATGCCAGCTCGTTCATATAGTGTAGCCAGGTCCGAATAAAGATAGCCCGGATAGCCCTTTCTGGAAGGAACCTCTTCCCTTGATGCGGATATTTCCCTCAAGGCTTCGCAGTAGCTTGTGATATTGGTCATTATGACCAAAACATGCATATTTTCTTCAAAGGCCAGGTATTCTGCTGCGGTCAAAGCGCATCTGGGCGTGGTAATCCTCTCTATTATAGGGTCATCTGCCAGGTTTGCATACATGACCACTTTTTTAAGAACTCCCGATTGCTGGAAGCTTTTTCTGAAAAATTCTGCTTCCCCATGCTTAATGCCCATGGCAGCAAATACTACTGCAAAATTATCCTCCTGGCTTTCGGTTATCTTTGCCTGCCTTACGATTTGTGCCGCCAGTTCGTTATGAGGCAAACCATCCCCCGAAAATATAGGCAGCTTCTGACCTCTTATGAGAGTTGTCAGTCCGTCTATCGTAGATATTCCGGTTTGGATAAAGTTTCTGGGATAAAATCTGGCAACGGGATTCATCGGGCGCCCGTGTATATCATACTTCTTCCCCAAGTACAGAGGAGCACCGTCTGTGGGCTCTCCGATCCCATTGAATGTTCTTCCCAATACCTCTTTGGATAGGGATATCTCAAGGGGCTTTCCTGCAAAAGATACTTTGGTATTATTCAAGGATACTCCTGTAGTGCCCTCGAATACCTGGATTATTACTTTATCTCTGTTTATTTGAACCACTTTGCCCTTTTTAGGACTTTGTCCTTCTACTTCTATTTCCACCATTTCATCATATGCCGCATCCCTAACCCCTTCTAAAATTATGAGAGGGCCTTCCACTTTGCTTATCTTAAGATATTTCATTTTCATGTTTTTTCCCTCCCTTGTCATACTGGGAAATCAGCAGACTGAAATAGGAGTCTATCTGCTTTATATAATTGCCGAATACTTCCTCATCACCTTCAGGAGTATTGTATTTCATGGATACTATGTCATAAAAAAGCTTTTCGTCTTTGACCTTGCTTATAGGAATGCCCGCTTTCACTGCTGCCAGAGCTTTTTCATAGAGGCGGTCTATGACCTTAAGCATATCGTATTGCTTTTTCAAGGATACATTGGCATCTTCCTTGTGATAGGCATTTTGCTGCAGATATCCTGTCTTGATGACCTTGGAGATTTCCAGTATGAGCCTCTGATCATCGGGAAGTATGTCTTCCCCCACCAGCTTTACTATCTCCATCAGCTTATGCTCCTCCCTGAGCAAGCCCAGCATCTTGGCCCTAAGCTCCAGCATTTCGTCAGAGACATTATCCCTGTACCAATCCCGTAGGTCTGCAATATAGCCCGTATAGGAATTGATCCAGTTGATGGCAGGATAATGCCTTGAATAAGCCAATGCTTTATCCAAAGCCAGAAAGGTTCCTACTACCCTCTTGGTGTTTTGAGTCACCGGCTCGGAAAAGTCTCCCCCTGCAGGCGATACTGCTCCTATTATGGTTATGGAGCCCTCCTGTCCGGATAAGGCTTTCACATCTCCGGCCCTTTCATAAAACTGGGCAAGCCTGGATGGAAGGTATGCCGGATAGCCTTCCTCTGCAGGCATCTCCTCAAGCCTTCCGGATATTTCTCTCAAGGCCTCCGCCCATCTGGAGGTAGAATCCGCCATGATGGCTATATTATAGCCCATGTCCCTGTAATATTCTGCAATGGTTATGCCTGTATATATGGAGGCTTCACGAGCCGCCACAGGCATGTTGGAGGTATTGGCTATGAGTACAGTCCTATTCATCAAAGGCTCACCGCTGCGGGGGTCGCTGAGCTTGGGAAAATCCTCCAAAACCTCTGTCATCTCGTTTCCTCTTTCACCGCAGCCGATGTATACGATGATATCCGCATCGCTCCATTTTGCCAACTGATGCTGAGTTATGGTCTTCCCTGTGCCGAATCCGCCCGGTATAGCTGCCGTACCGCCCTTGGCAAGAGGGAAAAATGTATCGATAACCCTTTGCCCCGTCACCAGCAGTTTCTCTATGGGGTTTCTTTTGAATACCGGTCTTGGCTCTCTTACCGGCCATTCCTGATACATTTTGACCTCATGCTTATTGACTCCGTCATCCAACATCAAAAGTACATGCTCTAAATCATATTCGCCGTCTTTTTCGACAAAGGCTGCTGTCCCTTCCATATTCGGAGGCACCATAAGCTTATGGGTCACTGTAGTGCTCTCCTGCACCTCTCCGAATATAGTTCCCGGCTTCAACTTGTCTCCGGCAGCCACGGTAATTTTAACCTTCCATATCTTATCCAGGCTGATGGAGGCCAATCCCAAGCCTTCGGGTATGTAGTTCGTTCCTTTGTCATATATGTCCAAAAGGGGCCTTTCTATGCCGTCAAAAATATTGCCGATTATACCCGGCCCCAGTTTTACCGAAAGAGGCTTCCCTGTGGAATATACAGCTTCTCCCGCCTTCAATCCGGCAGTCTCCTCATAAACCTGTATGGTTGCATTTCCGCTATCTATGGATATGATCTCCCCTATAAGCTTTTTCTCTCCTGCCAGAACCATTTCCCTCATCTTGAAGCTTTCCATGTTCTCTGCCTTGACCACGGGTCCGTTGACTAATGTTATACTCCCCACGCTGCTCATGCTTTCAACACCTCATCCAGTTTTTCATAGAGCATCCTGCCCATATATTCCTTGCCTTCGTCTATTAGCGTTTTGATGCTGAAATCCGCTAAAACACCGCTCTTCTTATCCTCCAATGTAAATCCGCCGATTATATCCGTGCTGCTTTCGATAAGCTCAATACTTTTGTTATTCCTCAATCTTTCTATATTTTCTTTGATAAAGGAGCCAAGCTCATCCATATCTCTTTTTGAGAAGCTGAATAATAGCTCTTTCCCGTCCATCATGTGGAAAGCCTTCTCTATGTTATTGCTCAAAAAAGTCTTATATCCATCTGTTTTTATGAATTCCCTGCTCCAATCCCTTAAGGAGCTTAGCAAATCGCTTAGCAAAGCCTCTCTTTTCCTCATTATTTGGTAATCCGCTTCGCTTTGAACCTGTGCTATGATGGATTTTCTCTTAGCCTCAGCTCTGCTTTCCCCGTCTTCAACAATGGCTCTTTTTCGCTCTTCAAATTCATTTTTCTTTTCTTCTTTCTTTTCTTCCATGGCTTCAATCAGTTTACTTCTTTTCTCGGACCAGTCCTCTTCTATATGTTCAAACAATATTTTTTTAAACAGTTCCAATTTTCCTTCTACGGTTACTGCCATAATATCAGACTCCTCAAATCTTTAATCCTATAGATTCTTTTATGCTTCGGGTTATATAATCCTTTTCCCTCCTAAAGCCATGCCGATCCGGTATCACAGTGACTATGGGCATCTTGGGATCGAGCTTTATATCTTTAATCTCCGGTCCCATCTTTTCCATCAAAGATTCTGTAACCAATATTATACCTATGTCAGGATCATCGCAGGCTTTCTTCAGTTCCTCCAGTGCTTCGTCCCTTTCATGAGCTACTGTGCCTTTTATCCCGGCCAGTCTGAAACCCGTCAAGGTATCCGCATTATCACTGATAAGATGCATTTTCATAAAAACACCTTCTATATCCTGCCGAGTATCATGATGGACACTATGAGTCCGTATATAGCTATACCTTCTGCCAAGCCCACGAATATCAGAGTTTTACCCAGTATCCCCGGATCTTCGGATACTGCGCCCAGAGCTGAAGAGCCTACGGCACCTACCGCATATCCGGCTCCGATGGTGGCCAGGCCCGTTGATACAGCGGCAGCTATGAAACCAAGGCCTGACGCCGAGCCGTCTGATGCGGCAGCAAATGCTACCCTGGGGGCTAATACGAACAGAAACAAAGCGATCAAAGATATATAAGAGCCCAAACTGAACTTGAGTATTTTCTTAATCTTTCCTCCATCGGCATTTTCCTTTGATTTCAAAAGGATAACACCGCATCCGATAGTCATCAGCACGATGAAAAGAGCTATAGCAACAATAGTATACATGATTCATCCTCCTTATTATTAGAGCTCAGGTTTTAGAGCTCAGATCTCAGGGTAGACGGACAGAGGTCTAACTTCCTTATTTTTTATTCTCCATTTTTTCACTGCTAATCCGTTCCCTTCAGTGTTAATCCGTGTAAGGCTCCGTGTAAATCCGTGGTTTCCGTAATCCTTACCCCAGCGCCCTACTCATCAGCTTAACTTTATAGGAGCATATTCTACTCCTTCTCCCGAATAATATCTGGAAAACAGTTCGTAATATTCAAGCCTTAAGCCCTGAATAAATACTATTAGCCCTTCAAGGCCTATTATGACTGCATTGCCCAGGATGAGTATCAGGATGCCGCCAATGCCGGAATTGACCATCTCAGCCATGGTCTCAAAGGCCAAATATAAGCCTGCGTGGTTTAAGGCAAAGGCTCCAACCCTTATGAAGGATATCGTATTCGATAAAAACGAGAGCAAGGTCTCCACTACTCCGAAGCCTGCTTCCGTATAGTAATCAACAACGCTTTCATCATAAAGCTTCTTTGAACCCTTGAGCATATTGGCGATAGGCTGCTTGAATACATTCAGAAGCAAAAGCACCGCCATAATAATGATGAAAATCTTAAGGGATACAGCCACAAAGCCAAGCTGGCTGTTGGCCACGGCAGTGATCAGTGTCCAGAAAAACAGGAATCCCACCAGTCCTTCGCGCCCCAGCAAGCCCTCCTCAAGATTATGTCTTTTCCAATTATTTATAAAGCTGTATATGAAGCTTACGGTCATGAGCACCACACCTAATGCAACAGCCCAGATAAGTATCATATTTATATTGGCCATAGGCCTTATGAGCAATGCAGGTATCAGATCTTCCTTACCGAATACACTGCCGTAAAGTGCGCCGAATATGATAGAGCTGACGCCTAATCTGGACAGCACGCCTCCTAAATTGACCCTGCGCTTTTTATACCTCAGGTATAATCCTGCCAGCAAAATTATCAGGCCCTGTCCCATATCTCCGAACATAGCGCCGAAGAGCAGCATATAGGTCAGCCCAAAGAATGCGGTAGGGTCCACCTCATCATAGGAAGGAAGCCCGTACATTCTTATAAGAGCTTCAAAGGGCCTGATGAGCCAGTTGTTTTTAAATTTGGTCGGCGGCGCCTTAGCTGTTTCGTGGGATGCTGCATCATCTACCACCAGTATTATATTGCTGCCGAAATTATCCCACAGCTCCTTTTGAAGGCCTTTTACCTTGCTCTTAGGCACATAGCCGAAGAGGAAAAAAAGCTTTTTGCCTATAGCGCTTTCCCTCTTAACCTTTTCTACCTTCTTCTCCAACTCCATGGCACCGTAGGCATTCTTTATGACGGTGCCTATATTCCCTTTGCGCTTTTGCACCGAAGCCTTCAATTGTTTTATTTCGTCAAAGATCGCCTTGATCTCAGATTGTATCTTTTCGATTATTTCCTGAGCTGTACCCGAATATCCGGAGGGCAGCTTCAATTCCTGATAGTTAAGGGATATGAAAAGTCTCTCTATTTCCTCATCAAAGGATTTTGGTGCGGCTGAAGCCACTATTACATTGTCGTCTACAGTCACCAGCCTCAATATTAAAGAGGCTATGTTTTCATAGTTCCCCTTGAGCCTGCCGTAATTTTCTCTTGATACTATAAGAAGGCGGAACCTCAAATAACTAAGGTTTATCAGCTTGCCTATATCCATATTCAAATCTTTCATATAGTTTAAGTTTCTTATATAGCTTTTCTTTTCTTCTACCAGCTTCCTTTTAGCCTCTACTTCATCCCATAATTCTTTGATAAAATGATATTCTTTTTCTATTTCCTGCAGCAGCTTGCCGTAATCGTGATCTATCCCAATTGAACTCGCATTTATAACAGGCTTAAAATCAAAAATGCCATACAGGGATTTTATCATCTCTTCATCCTTTGCAAAATCTCTGCCGGCAGTGTAAGGCACAAGCTGAGCCGATTCTTCTATTGCTTCTAAATTTTCTTCAGAGGCGCTGAGCTTGAAATAGTTGGAGTTTATCTCCGTAAGGGCATTGAGCATGTGCATGCTGCCGTTTAATACGATGGCCCTGCATATCTTATCCATATCTGCAATCCTGCCCACTATGCCCACTGTTTTCATCTTCTCTACTGCCACGCTATATCGCCCCCTTACTCAATTTTTTTATCAGATACTTTTTGCCTTGATCCTCAGGCACCTGATATCTGATTATTTCTATGATGGAAATTATATCCCTGACCTCAAATTCAAGAAGCAGTATATACGCTACCGCATTGATTATATTCATGCTTGTATTTTTGCCCAGGCTTTTAAGCTTGAAATACAAGTATCTATACATTCTCCTGTCCATAAATATATCTGTAGTTTCATCTTCTTTGAACAAAAATCCATAATCGGTCTCTCTGGCCTTATCCAAAAAATCTGAGAGCCGTTCTTCATAGCATAGCTCTTTTATCTGCTTAAAGCTCAGTCTGTAATAAAGCTTGATGGTATAGTTCAAAAGTATCTCCGGCTTGATGCCGTAGAACTTTTTCCCTCTGTATATCCACTGTATATTGAGTATATCTCCAAATATACCAAAGGCATACTTGATGGTCTCCTGGTCTGCAGTAGCCAGCCTATCCCATTCCTGACACAGTATGCTGTAATAGGCCATATCCAAAGCCATCTCAAATCTGAAAAGATTTTCCCCCTTGTTTTCGTCCAGCAAGGGACATAGATATTTAGAAAATGCAGTATGGCTCAAAGCCTGTATTATATCCCTGGCTGATTTTGCTTCAAAAACTTTGCGGGGCTCTACCTTGCTGAATTTACCGATGAAAACATTATCCTCATAATTTTTGATTTCCTTCTTATTATATACTTCTCTGGCCAGGTCCTTCAGATCTTCTATCTCATATTTGGCATAGAAGGTTCTGATAAAATCCCTGTAGCTGCCACTGTAATAATGCATTATTCTATCCATATTTTCAATTATCCTTTGCTTGATCAAGCCCTCCAAAGCCCCTCTATGGATAGTATGGACTTCTGCTTCTGCCAGAACCTTGCTGTAGCTTGTATTTTCCTTCAGATACCGGGCACATTCGGTTACAGTTTTCATCCTAAGCAAGCTTATATAATCCTCGTTGGTAAGGAACCGGCCTTCCAAAGCCTTGATCTTTGCAGTAACCGCTGCATGCCTTCTTATGCGATCCATGTTTAACCCATCTCCATGTCAAATAATTTATTAACTGCCTGGTTAAGTATTTCTTCCTTGATTTGAACATATTTTCTCTCCAGGGCTTCTATGGAATAATGGGATCTGTTCTCTATGGCCTTTGCCTCTTCCTCAGCCTTCAATACTGCTTGCTCCAATTGTTTTTTCATTGCTGCTTTTTCTTCATCCAGCTGCCTGTCCAAAGCTTCAATTTCAGCCGCATACTTTTCTTCAATACTCGCAAGCTCTGCATGTCTCTTTTCATTCACATCCGACGCAATGTTGTCGATGTAAACCAAATCCTTTAGTATTCCTTCCATATTGTTTTGCATAAAACCACCTGCTTCTATCTAATGAATTACAACTTATAATAGGGAATGATTTCAATTATGTAATCATTCATTTAAAAAGTCAAAGCCGGCTAAATTCGATGTATTATTAAATTACCTTAATTTCCATTGTATTCATTAATTAAAGTGCCCAATATCATGCTATATATGCCAGGGTCTTTGCTGCTACCATACCTATTTAGGATAAAAAATAAAGCCTCCTTATTATGGAGGCCGCTAATTATTTATTTGCACCGCAGCACTTCTTATATTTCTTGCCGCTGCCGCAGGGACATGGATCGTTTCTTCCCACAGTTTCTTCTTTTATTACAGTGCCGGATAATCTCTGCTTCTTGGTTATTTCTTTCCTTTTATCATCGCTTAATATGCTATCCCACTGGGGCAGACTGTACAGCCATTTTGCCTTGGCAGCCAGCATATTATAGTAGAGCTTTTCTACATCTATATCCAATTCAACCTGTGAGTCTTCTTCAAGCTCTTCAAGCTTGTTGGGTTCCTTTAAGCTGGTGTTTATACCGTCCAAAAAGCCTATAAAATGAAGCACATCTGTGCCGTAGCCTTCAGCCAGCTCTTTTGCCGAGCCCTTCACCACCTCATCAGGCTTGTTCAGGATTTTCTCATATATACCCTTTTCGATGTCAAAGTATTCTTCCCAAAACTTCTTTTGTATTTTCGGATCCTCTTCTTTATATGCGGTTTCTCTCCAAGTTTCAAATAAGCTCATATTACAACTCCCTTGCTTTGTAAATTTACCCTAATATTATATTACAAAGAGGATTTGTTTTCAAATATTTGATGATTTTCAGAGTCAAACATACCCAAAATGGTGATCAGTATGCTTGTAGTCACACCAAGAAACAATGGATCAAAGCTTTGGGGAAGGAAGATCTTGCCCAGCATTACCGATATTGGGCTTATGACCATCGAACAAATAGCATAACTGCTTTTCACCTTGCCTTTCATGAACAAAGCCGCACATAGAGGCATGAAGACTGTGGCTCCTCTCAAGCCCATGGACATGAAGCTCCATTTTAGAATCAGAGACTTGGCATTCCCTGTTGTAAATAACAGAGCCAGGACAAGGCATACCACTATAACCCATCTCGATACCTTGAGGAGTCTATCATCATCAGCGTTTTTATTTATATAATTTTTATATATATCCTTTGTAAATATAGTGCTTATTCCAAGGGCAAGACCTGCTCCCGTACCCACCACCGCAACCAGCAGTGTTGCCAGCACTATACCACCCAGCCAGGGGCTCATATATTCCAGTACGAACCGGGGAAAAGCCGAGGCTGCATTCATATTAGGATGATTCATCTTCATAAAGAGACCTATGAATATGCCTGCTATGCCTATGGGGGGTATCATAAATGCGCTTATAAGCGACCCGGTTCTGGCATCCCTCAAGGTTTTGCCGGATAATACGGCCTGTATATAGGTTTGCGTGGACAAAACTCCCAATACTAATGAAAAGCCTGCTGCTCCATCTATCCATACTCCTCGGCCGAACAAGCTGAAATATGGAAAGCTGGGGAAAGTATTAACAAAATGGCCTATACCCCCTCCATATGTAACAGCAATGATGCCTCCCGCGATAACAGATATATATAGAAGAATAAGCTTGGCCACTCCAACCAATCCTGTCCCCCATACTCCGCCGAAGATTACATAAGCGGACATAAGCATTATTGATATAACAGAAGCTGCAATGGGGCTGATTTTAAACATCGAAGTCAATAAAGCTACCGCAGAAAGTATTTGTGCTATTATGTTCAAGAAGGTTCCCAAGGATACGAATATGCTTGAGATAGGCCTTGCCAATCCTCCGAATTCTTCAGCCAGTATCTGGGGTACAGTTTCCTTATCGCTCCTGTGTAGAGGACCTGAGAAAAACAATGCAAGAATTAGGCATCCAATTCCTGCTCCTAAGGTAAACCACCAGGCTGAGAATCCATATAGAAAGGCCAGTTGTGCAGTACCTATTGTAGACGCCCCTCCAACCAATGTGCCCATAATAGTCCCGGTAATGATTCCCGCACCGGCTTTTTTGCCTCCCACAGAGAAATCCGACGAATTTTTTACCATTCTGCCGGAGTAAGCTCCTACCAGAGTAATCAGAAACAGCGTAAATACTATCCCTATTATGTGCTGATATGTTAATGTCAACATTATATTATCACCCTATCTATAAAGCTCTAAGGACTTTCCCCAATCGCTTAATCCCTTCCGCTATTAAATCCTCGCTCATTGTGCCGTAATTCAATCTGAAATGGTTCTCATTTCCTCCGTTAGGATAAAAGGATGACCCCGGCACAAAGGCTACCTTGCATTCCAAGGATTTTTTCAATATATCTGCCGCATCTATTCCTTTGGGAAGCTCAACCCAGGTAAACATGCCGCCATCAGGGTAAGTATATTTTATGCTTGCAGGAAATTCTTCCTTCATGGCATTTAACATAGCATCCCTTCT
The DNA here is from genome assembly GCF_058315355.1 of Lutispora sp. QWL-02. NCBI lineage: Bacteria > Bacillati > Bacillota > Clostridia > Lutisporales > Lutisporaceae > Lutispora > Lutispora sp. QWL-02. Next base: position 1,021,032 of record NZ_CM177762.1, on the reverse strand, counting down.
ATTTCTGTATATGTTTCTGACCCTTTCCACATGTTCATCAAAATCATACAATTCGATAAACTTAGCCAATTCTATTTGAGACATGGTATTTGTTTGAAGATCTGCCCCCTGCTTTGCGAGAACATACTTCCTTACAATGTCCGGAGAAGCTGCTACCCAACCTATTCTTAGCCCAGGACAAAATGTCTTGGAAAAGGTTCCTAAATATATCACTATGCCTGCTGTATCAAAATGCTTAACAGGCGGTATTTCTTCATCCCCAAATTTCAGTTCTCCATAGGGATTATCCTCAATTATCGGAACATTATATTCACAAGCCAGCTGGATAAGCTGTTTTCTTCTTTCTATGCTCATGGTTCTTCCGGTAGGGTTTTGGAAAGTAGGCACTACATATATGAATTTTGTTTTCGGGTTTTCAATCAGCGCCTTTTCCAAATCATCTATTTTCATGCCTTCATCATCCATTGGAACTTCCACAAACTTAGGCATATAAGCTCTGAAAGCATTTAATGCTCCTACATAGCTGGGGCTTTCACAAATGACTACATCTCCTTCATTTATGAACAGCTTGCCGCTGAAATCCAATCCCTGTTGAGATCCGTTTGTGATCAATATTTGATCCGACTTTATATCAATACCGGATTTATTCATTCTTTTTGCAATGAATTCTCTCAAAGGCTGATATCCTTCTGTGGTACTGTATTGCAGAGCCGATCTCCCTTGCTCTTCCAATACCTTGACGCTTATCCGCTTCATTTCTTCTATAGGAAAGGATTCAGGAGCCGGCAGCCCGCCTGCAAAGGATATGACTCCAGGTTGCTGTGTGAGCTTTAGGAGTTCTCTTATAGCTGACGGCTTTATGCTGTCAACTCTATCTGCATATTTTATCTCCATAATTCTAACCCTCCAATTATTGAAACTCTGCTGCTATTGAGCAATCTCTACGCCCTTTTTAAAGGCTTTGATATTCAATTCCATAACTTTAGGCTTTTCCTTATACGCGTCTTCTATAGCATTTAGCAGGGATTCCTCTGTCAAAATGCCCGTAAGCTTTATTATGGTTCCGAGGGCTATTACATTTGCTACAGTAGTATTTCCCAATTCTCTTGCAAGGTCAGTAAAGGGGAAGCCATATTGTTTTGCCTTCGATTCCTTTGGCTCTGCGATCAGGCTATTATCATACACTAAGCAGGCATCAGAATCAACTTTAGATACATATCTATCATAGGCTACCTGAGCCAAAGATAATACTATATCTTCTTTCATTACCTCCGGATAGTATATTTCTTTATTGCTTATTATAACATCTGACTTAGTAAAGGTTCCTCTTGTCTCCACTCCATAAGAAGATGACAGTGTGGCATATTTACTTTCATATAAAATAGCAGCCTCAGCTATAAGCCCTCCGCAGGCGATAAGTCCCTGGCCTCCGACGCCGCTTAATATCAATTGCCATTTATATTTCATTATTTATGCCTCCTCCAGCTTCGGCTGTACAGCTTTCTATTATGCTTTGATATTTTTGGCTGTAATCCGGTATATCCTTATCTGTAAATTTGCCCATTATAAACTTCTTTTCTCTATCTTCCCGGCTTAACTTCTCCGCACCGCTTATTGCGACTGAATTTTCCTTTATCCATTTCAGCATCTGAGGAGCAGTCCTCATTCCATTGAGGCGGCCAAAATGAGTAGGGCAGGGTGAAATTGCCTCAATAAAGGAAAATCCTTTTTTTTCAATTCCATCTCTAATCAGTTTCTCCAATTGTACAACATTATAAGCAGATCCTCTTGCCACATAAGGGGCACCGGCGGCTTCTACCAGCTTGCATAAATCAAAGCCCGGCTCTATATGCCCATACCTGGAGGTAGCTGTATATGAGTCTTCAGGAGTAGTACCCGAATACTGTCCTCCTGTCATTCCATAATTGAAATTATTGACTACGATTGCTGTAATATCTACATTTCTTCTCGCCGTATGTATAAGATGATTTCCCCCGATAGTGGCGCCGTCACCATCACCCATCAAGGCTATGACTTTAAGCTTTGGATTAGCCAGCTTGATTCCGGTAGCAAAGGATAGCGCTCTGCCGTGGGTTCCATGAAAGGTGTTGGTGCTGATATAATCATCTGCCTTTCCCCAGCATCCGATCCCGGTAACCACTACCGTATTTTTTTTATCTAATTCCAATGTGGCAAAAGCTCTAAGAATTGCTCCCAGCACTGTTCCGTTTCCGCAGCCTGAGCACCAGAATAAAGGAAGTTTTTCTTTAATTAAATAGTCATCATATTTTATTTTTGACATTTTTCCATCTCCCCTACCTTTTCAATTATTTCATAAGGGCTGATAGACAGACTGTTCACCTTATTGACCCCTACTACGGGAATGGGATAGCTGTTTACCCTATCTACCTCTCTAATCAATTGACCCAAATTAAGCTCAGGCACTACTATACCTTTGACCCTAGCACATATCTCATCTATTTCCTCATCAGGAAAGGGCCATAGCGTAACCAACTGCAATACACCAACCTTTTTGCCTTCTTTGCGCATCACATCCATAGCCTCTAGGGCGGAGCGCGTAGTACATCCGAAGGTGATTATAGCGTAGTCTGCATCTTCCAGGTTATATTTTCTTATGATTGTAATATCTTTTTTGTTCTTTTCAATTTTGTCTGTATAGTGCCTGATAAACTTATCGGCATTTTCAGGCCTGCTGTCAGGAAAGCCTGCATCATTATGTGTTGAGCCTGATAATCTCACTATATATTCGCTGCCGTAGGAGGCTAAAGGTGCTATACCATCCTCTTCCCTCTCAAAAGGCTTATAATCCTTAGGATCACATTTTGGAAACTTTCTGTTTATTATCTCTTCGGGATTTATTTCCCTTATGACAGCTTTTTCCCTCATATGCCCTATTATTTCATCAGCTAAAAAAACTACAGGAGTACGATACTTCTCTGACAGATTGAATGCTTTAACCATCAGATAATAGCAATCCTCCACAGTTGACGGAGAAATAACGATTATACCGTGGTCTCCATGAGTTCCCCACCGGCTCTGCATAAAGTCTCCTTGAGCAGGCTTGGTTGCAAGGCCTGTGCTTGGGCCAGAACGTTGAACATTAATAATCACACATGGCACTTCAGCCATAACAGCTACTCCTAAATTCTCCTGCATAAGGGAGAAACCGGGACCGCTGGTAGCGGTAAAGGATTTCTTTCCGGCCGCAGAAGCTCCTATGATTGCAGCCATGCTGCCTATTTCATCCTCCATCTGGACGTAAAGACCGCCTAACTGCGGAAGCCTCCTTGAAGCTATTTCTGCTACCTCCGAAGAAGGAGTGATAGGATAGCCGGCATAAAATCTTGCTCCAGCTGCAAAAGCTCCTTCTGCAATAGCTTCATTCCCTTGCATGAATCTAAGGCTTTTATTTTGACTCATCTTCCGTCACCTCCACTTTGATTGCAAAATCCGGGCATCTCAATTCACAGAGCCTGCAAACCGTGCATTTATCTTGATTTTGTGGTACCGGAGTGCCATCTGCTTCTTGAGCAAATACTTTTACAGGACAAAATTCTATGCAGATTCCGCATCTTTTGCACCAATCTTTCCTAATACTTATCATGCTCATATTTTTGACCTCACTCTCTATGTATGAATAAACTCTATCACATTATATGTATAGCAAATAGTATACCAATTCAGCAATATGGCTCTCCCAACCGTTCATAGGCTGAGAGAGCCATATTGATATAAATTGTATGTCAAATATGAACAAATTTATAAACTTTGTTGAATTTTGAAACAAGAGCTTGAGCAGCAATGTCATTGTTCCATATCTTCGATTTCCTTGAGCCTCTTCCATAGGGTCGTTCTGCTCATACCCAGCTTTTCTGCCAATAATATTTTGTCTCCTTTAAAAACTTTACTGGCTTCTTTAATTATTTGGAGCTCAATATCCTTTAGGTTGCCTATATCTAAGGTAATAGTATCACCTTGCTTCTCTTTTTCTGCCTTCGGCGCCTTCTTTTGATACAAGCCGTTGCCCAGCAGCTGCTCTATCAAAGACTCATTTATTATTGGAGCATTTGATAGAATACACATTTTTTCGGTAAAATTCTCCAATTGCCTTATATTGCCCGGCCAATTGTATTCTTTTAGAAGCTCCATTCCGGATTCTTCAATATCTTTAATTTTTGTATCATGCTTTGCATTCATCTCTCTTATAAAGTTCCTCAGGAGCAGGGGTATATCTTCTTTCCTTTCTCTAAGTGCCGGCAGCCTCAAGTCTAATATATTCAATCTGAAGTATAGATCCTCCCTGAATTTTCCTTCCTTCACTCTTTCATATAGATTGAGGTTAGTGGCAGCTATTACTCTTATATCTACATTGAGTATATAATCCCCTCCAACTCGCAGCACCTCCCTCTCCTGTAAGACTCTCAGGAGCCTTCCCTGAAGGCTTAAGGGCATTTCTCCAACTTCGTCGAGAAAAATAGTTCCTCCGTGGGCAAGCTCAAACAAGCCTATTTTTCCTCCTTTTTTCGCTCCTGTAAACGCACCTTCCTCATATCCGAAAAGCTCACTTTCCAATAGGTTTTCTGGCAAGGCCGCACAGTTTATTGCGACAAAAGGGCCATCCTTCCTTGGGCTGATACTATGAATGCTTTGAGCAAAGAGTTCCTTGCCTGTACCTGTTTCTCCAGCTATTAGTATGGTAGTGGAAGTTTTTCCTATCTTTTTTGCCTGGCTGATAGTATTTTTTATAATTTGACTTTCTCCTATGATATCGTCAAAGCTATATTTTGACACCAATCCTTTTCTATACAGCTCTGTTCTGACTTTTTGTTCCAGCTTTTGAAGCTTGGAGATTTCCTGAAAGGTCATGACCATGCCCCGCCGTTCTTTCCCGATTATTATAGGCAGGCGGTTCAATACTATCTGCTTGTTATTTACTCTTACCAGTTTATTTAGCTGATGACTTCCATCTCCATATATCTGTCCCAAATACTTTCTATTCATATTATTGTTTATAGATCTGTCCAGTACCTGATCCGCACTAAGCTCGAATATTTTTTCCGCTGCAGGATTGAATATTATAATTACACCATTTCTATCAAGAGCAATTATGCCGTCTCCCGAATGATCCAATATTGTTTTGAATCTTTCAGCCTTTTCTTTTTCTCTCAAGCCAAGGCTGCAAATGTTTTTAGCAGCTATAACAGCTTCCTTCACTTGTTTTTCTCCGGTTTGGATAACTACTGCGTTAAGGTTTCTTACCTTAGCGGTTTCCATGATACAATCGCCCATTCCTACCAAAGTCAGCTTTCCCAAAGCTGTGGCGTCATCTACCTGCTTTTTTAACTCTTCCTTGGTTCTATAGGGAAAAACCTTAAAATCTATATCAAGGATGGTCTTTATCCTTTCAAGGTCTTTTATATCTTCCGACATATATGTTACCAAGCCTATTCTGTCCCCATATTGCTTTGCCTTATATATGGCATCCAAAAAGTCTATAAACCTGATTTCAACAGATACCACAGGAATATCTACTATATTTTTTACCGCTTCTGCAGTACCCCCCTGGCTTATAATCACATCAAAGTTTTTCTCATTTTCTTTTGCATATATATGTCCATCCTTCATTATGCCGCCTTCATAAATATGCATATCTATTTTTAATTCTTTGGATAGCTTTCTGGCTAATTCTGCCAACTCATTGTAAGTAGATATGAAAAGTATACGATTCTGCATAATATATAGCCCCCTCATAGATGTTTAAATATTCATACAATACGTATATTCTCGGTATAATTACAATACTCCTCTTATTTTGTTTAACTAATTTATTTGTGTTCATATTTTAAACAAAATGCAAAGTAAGTCTTCCTGCTAAATACAAAGCCGAAGACTTACCTGTAATATTTCCTATGAATATATTTTTACACTTTCCACACCATTCATTACTCTAAGCACTCCTTGGACTAATGCAACCATTTCAAACTCTCCCGGATAAACCATTACCGGTGCTATAAAGCCTACTCTTTCTTTGATCCAAGCTGTAAACTCATCATCATAGGCCACACCTCCAGTCAACAATATGGCATCTACCTCACCCCTGAGGACTGAAGCTCCCGCTCCTATTTCTTTCGAAATTTGATATGCCATCGCTTCATAAATAAGCTTTGCATATTCATCTCCGGCTTTTATCCTTTTTTGAATTTCTCTGCCGTCATTAGTTCCTAAATATGCCGTCAATCCTCCATTGCCCACTATTTTTTTCATTATTTCCTGTTTTGTGTATTCCCCTGAAAAACACATGTCTACTAATGAACCAACCGGAAGTCCTCCTGATCGTTCAGGAGAAAAGGGTCCATCTCCGTCCAGCGCATTATTCACATCAATTATTCTGCCTTTTTTGTGAACTCCTATGGAAATGCCTCCGCCAAGATGAGCTATAAGAAAGTTATATTCTTCATATTTTCCTCCAAGCTCAGCGGCCGCTTTCCTGCCTACCGCCTTTTGATTTAATGGATGATCCTTGGACTTCCTGGGGATTTCCGGCATCCCGGATATCCTTGCTAAATCTTCAAGCTCATCAACAACTACAGGGTCAACCACATATGCCGGTATATTGAGGAGATTAGCAATCTCCCACGCTATTATGCCGCCGAGATTTGAGGCATGCTGTCCCATAACTCCAACCTTTAAGTCTTCAATCATTTTTTCATTGATGCCATAGGTTCCGCCTTTTACAGGCTTCATGTTACCTCCTCTGCCTACAACTCCATCCAAGCTGTTTAAATCTACTCCCTGCTCTTTAAGAGTGTTGACCACCATCTCTTTTCTGAAGTTGTACTGATCATGGATTTTGCTGAACTGACCTATGATCTCGGAAGAATGGAATATGGTTTTTGTAAATATAGAATCTTCATTATCATATACTGCTATCTTTGTAGAAGTTGATCCCGGGTTTATTGCCAATATCCTGTATATCTGGTTCATTGCTTAATCCTCCTAAAATTTAATCCATTACAGAGCCCCTGGAGATCAGCACTGCAAGTGCAATGGAATTTAGCTTTGCAGATACAGAGCTGGCTCTAGAGGTCAGAACAATAGGGGATTTAGCCCCCATAATTACTCCTGCCTTTTCTACATTTGAAAAATATTCTATAGCTTTATTAAGTATATTGCCTGCCTCCAAATTGGGCGTTATCAAAACGTCCGCTTGCCCTGCTACAGGATTAACTATACCTTTATGCTTTGCTGCTTCCTGTGATACCGCATTGTCTAAAGCAAATGGGCCTCCTACAATGCAGCCTTTTATTATGCCTTCATTGTTCATCCTGACCAATTCAGCTGCATGAACAGTAGAGAGTATCTTCTGATTAACTTTTTCCACCGGGCATAAAACCGCTACCTTAGGGCTTTTATTGCCTAAGGCATGGGCAACCTTTACAGCATTATTTATTATGCTTACTTTATCTTCCAAGCTGGGTGAAATATTCATTGCCGAATCACTTATAATAAAGAACCTATCATATTTATCGGTCTTTAGGACACCTACATGGCTCAGCAAGCCATCAATATTTAAGCCTGTTTCCTTATCAAGTATGGCTTTTAATATTACTGAAGTATCTACAAAGCCTTTCATGATCAGGGAAGCCTTGCCTGCTTTAACAAGCTGCACAGCCTTGCGGCATGCTTCTATTTTATCCTTTTCATCTACAATTTCATATCCTTTATTAAGATTGTTTTCCTCAACTATTTCTTGTATTTTTCCCTTATCCCCTATCAGGATTGCATCGGCAATGCCTTCTTCACATGCATGTTCAACGGATTTCAAGACATCTTCATCTTCAGCCGCCGCCACTGCTATGGTTTTGGGTCCAATATTTTTAGCGTATTCAATTATTTGTTCAAAAGTATCTATCATAACCATTATCCTTTACTACAGTATCATCAGCTCACTGTTTGACGGAGTCAGAATCTCACATCCGGTTTCCGTAACAAGTATGTTTTCTTCTATCCCAAGACTTCCTACTCCATATTCATATATATATGGTTCTATGGCAAAGGTCATGCCCGGTTGAAGTATTGTATCGGTCTTGCTGTCCAGCATAGGGAATTCATGAACTCCAACTCCTATGCTATGACCGCACCAATTCTTATATACGTTTATTTCTGAAAATTTACTATTATCCATAAAGTCATCAACAACTTTGACAACTTCCTTAATAGGCACACCGGGTTTTATAGCCTCTATTCCTTTATAGCAGGCCTCCCTTGCCACATTAAACATTTCAAGCTGATAGTCTGTGGGCTTGCCTATTACAGCCTCTCTGATTATATCCGAATAATATCCTCTATAAACCGGACCTCCGTCTATCAATATAATATCACCCTTGCCTATAGGCCTGTCTGATGGAGGGCAGTTGCTTTGAGAATATCTCTCAACTCCCGCTCTTACTCCAAGAGGCAAAGTCCTTTGAGCACCAAGCCTAAAATATTCCTGAGCTATAGTCCTATACAGCTCATCCTCAGTCATGCCTTCATAAAGGCTATCCAGACCTTTTTGTATTCCTCTTATATTTATGCTGCAGCATTCTCTGATCTTTTCAATCTCAAGAGGAGATTTTATAGATCTTAGGTTCCATATGATCTCCGCTGCATCAACTATTTCTGCATCCTTCAATTCATTAAAAAGATCCTGTGATGCATTATAATTTAAGTGCATCTTATGGCCTTCCCCTAATTCCAAACCGACTCTTCCCCTGATGACTCCCTTGTCCCTGAGCAAAGAGGTTATAGCCTTTGCATAGGTTGGATATTCATCCTTGCCGTATGCCCTTATATCTTCCGCACAGGATGTAACTCTTGCCGTTTCAGCTCCTCCTTTTGTAGTAGCCAAAGCCATGGATCCATCCTTGGTTATTATTACTACCCCGGGAGTAGAAACCTTGCTGTCCCATACTATGCTGTTAAAACCAGAAAAGTAAAAAGTGTTTTCATCACTTGTAAGTATTATTGCATCTATGCCCTTTGATTCCATTTGGCTTGTAATCTTTTGAAGTCTTCTTTCATACTCCTCCACCGGAAATCCTAACATCAGAGATTGTCTCATTTTCAATCCTCCTTATTATCGTATAAATGACATGCTACAATATGATCTTCCCCCATATTTAAGTCTTTGGGTTCTTGCTTCTTGCATATATCCATTACATTTTTGCATCTTGTATGGAAACGACAGCCCGATGGGGGATCTACCGGGCTGGGTACGTCTCCTTCCAACATTTCCTGTTCTACTATAATCTCAGGGTCAGGAATGGGTATGGCACTTAGCAAAGCTTGTGTATATGGATGCTTTGGATTATCAAATAAGTCCTTTTTATTTGCTATCTCTACAATCTTACCCAAGTACATAACAGCAATCCTATCGCAAATATGCTTGACCACACTTAAGTTGTGGGAAATGAACAGGTAAGTCAAATGATATTTTGCTTGCAACTCCTGCATTAAATTCAGTATCTGAGCCTGGATTGATACATCCAAGGCAGATACAGGTTCATCACAAACGATCAAGGAAGGATTTAAGGCCAAAGCTCTGGCTACCCCTATTCTCTGCCTCTGACCTCCGCTGAATTCATGAGGGTAACGATCAAAATATTCTCCCATCAATCCTACGTCGTTCATCAGCTTTATAGCTCTTTCCTTTCTTGTCTTCTCATCCCCTATTTTATGAACCACCAGCGGCTCACTTATTGTCCTGCCTACTGTAAAACGCGGATCCAGAGATGAGTAAGGGTCTTGAAAAATAATCTGAACTTCTTTACGCAAAAGCTTTGACTCTTCCCCTTGAGTTTTGAACACATCTTTGCCTCTGAACCTTATACTGCCTTCAGTTGGTTCAAGGAGCTTGACTATCATTTTACCTGTGGTAGATTTCCCGCAGCCGCTCTCTCCTACAAGACCCAAGGTTTCTCCTTCATGTATGCTGAAGCTTACTCCATCTACAGCCTTCACGTATTTTTTTTCACTAATGAAGCTCTTTGTTTTTATTTTAATCGGAAAATGCATCTTCAAATCTTTTACTTCTAAAATAACATTATTCAATCCTACTCATCTCCTTTATACTTCCAGCATCTTACCCTTCTGCTATCACCTACATTTATAAGCTCAGGCTCTTTGTCAAAGCACGCGCTTTCTGCTTCATCACATCTGGGACTGAACCTGCAGCCTTTGGGATAGTTTCTTGGACTGGGTACATTGCCTTCAATATTGTATAGCTTCTCTTGCTCGCTATTAATTTTTGGTATTGAATTAAGCAAGCCTCTTGTATATGGATGCAAAGGATTTTTAAATAAGGATTTTACATCTGAATATTCAACGGCTTTACCCGCATACATAACCATAACATTTTCCGCAATTTGCGCTACAACTCCCAAATCATGGGTAATCAAAATTATAGAAGTGTCTGTCTTTGCCTTCAAGTCACACATCAATCTCAAAATTTGTGCCTGTATAGTCACGTCCAATGCGGTTGTAGGCTCATCAGCTATGAGTATCTTCGGACTGCAAGCCAAAGCCATAGCTATCATAACTCTTTGGCGCATACCTCCGCTAAGCTGATGAGGATAGTTGTCCACACGCCTTTCAGGAAGGGGTATCCCTACCAGCTTCAGCATTTCTATGGCTCTTTCCCTGGCTTGGCTTTTATTCATTTTCTGATGAATCATAAGTGATTCCATTATTTGCTTTCCTACAGTAAAAACAGGATTTAAGGAAGTCATAGGCTCCTGAAAAATCATAGATATATCGTTGCCTCTTATGCCCCTCATTTCTCTTTCACTGAGCTTTAACAGGTCTTTGCCCTTATATAATATTTCCCCTTCTACTATCTTGCCTGGAGGGTTTGGTATGAGCCTTAGTATAGACAAGGAGGTTACACTCTTGCCGCAGCCCGATTCACCGACTATTGCCAAGGTCTCTCCCTTGTTGACTTCTATGTCCACCCCATCTACCCCGGGCAAGACTCCTTCTTCAGTATAGAAATATGTTTTCAGATTATTAACTTTAAGTATATTTTCTTTCATATTCTCACCCACTAGCTATTCTTTAACTTAGGATCCAACGCATCTCTCAAACCATCTCCAACCAAACTGAAGCTCAAGACTACCATGGTTATTGCAGTTCCCGGAGCTAAGGCCGCTAGAGGCGTACTTCTCAATACTTCTCTGGCTTGGCTCAGCATGGCTCCCCATTCTGGATTGGGCGGCTGTACTCCGAGACCGAGAAAGGACAGGGAGGAAGCCGTAAGTATTGCAGAGCCTAAGCTTAAAGTAACATCTATTATTATTTGCCCCATTGTATTTGGTATTATATGGAAAACAATTATTCTAAAATCAGATGCCCCTATCACTTTGCAGGCTTGTATAAATTCTGTATGCTTTAAAGATATTACAAGTCCTCTCACAAGTCTTGCTACATAAGGTATGGAATAAAATGCAATAGCTGCCATGGTATTCATTATTCCGCTTCCTAAAACTGCCACAACAGCAATGGCCAAAAGCAATCCGGGGAAGGCTAAGATCAAGTCAATAAGTCTTGATATAAGGGCATCGATCCAACCTCCGTAATAACCTGCCAGTACACCAAAAATAATGCCTATAAACGAACCTATAAACACGCTTACTACGCTCATCATCAATGATACTCTGGCTCCATATACCAATCTGGTAAGAGTATCTCTTCCCAAATTGTCCGTTCCAAGCCAGTGCTTTATACTGGGACTTTGATATTTATTGGGCAAATCGATGGCAGTAGGATCATATTTGCAAAGGCTTGGTCCAATCAAAGCAGTTATTACAAAAATCAAGATTATTATTCCGCCGATTACTGATGATTTTCTCTTCTTAAATCGCTTAAATACCTGTGAATTCAATCAGCTTCCCCCCCATCAATCATACTTAACTCTAGGGTCAACTACTGCATACAATAAATCGGTTATAAGATTCATTATTACAAAGGTTGCAGATATGACCAAAATAGTACCTTGCACAACAGGGTAATCCCTCTTTAAGACTCCATCAACCATCAGCCGTCCGATACCCGGTATTGCAAATACGGTTTCAACCAGTGCAGAGCCGGCCAATAATCCTCCAAATCTCAAGCCGATTACTGTAACTACAGGAATCAACGCATTTTTAAAAGCGTGGAGATAAATTATTATTCTTTCCGGTACGCCTCGTGATCTTGAGGTCCTGATATAATCCTGCTTCAATACTTCTAGCATGGCAGATCTTGTGGTCCTCGCCATGATACCTACAGATTGAGTGCCTAAAGTTATTATAGGCAGCACATAGTGAGCCGGAGACCTCATGCCTATGCTGGGAAACCAACCCAAATACAGGGAAAAAACCAGCATAAGAAGTAAAGCCAAGAAGAATGAAGGAGTTGAAACGGAAAGCAAGGACAATACCATAATAAAATTGTCCATAAACTTATTATGATTTACCGCAGCAATGATACCAAAAATTACTCCCAGTATTGTTGCCACGATTGTACCTCCTATAGCAAGCTTTAATGTATAAGGATATTTATTCAATATCTCTTCCAAAACAGGCTTTCTCGTGTGTATAGAAACACCCAGATCGCCATTGAAAACACCTTTTACAAACCCAATATATTGCTTATATAGGGGCTGATCAAGACCCAGCTTGATTCTTGTGGCCTCCACTACCTCTTCAGGTGCATTTATACCCAGCATATTCTTAACCGGATCTCCCGGTATCATATGGAGCATCAAAAACACCACCAATGATATTACAAAGAGAACAGGGATTATTTGCAGTATTCTTTTAAATGTATATCCCAGCATTTAAAAACCTCCCATATTATGAAAGCAGTTAAAACTGCTTTCATAATATATTAAAATTTACTTATTTATTTCTCTATCGTTGCCTTTTCAAAAGTTATCGTGCTTATAGGACTTACTGTTACATCCTTTAATTTGCTTGAATGTGCAAGGTTTGTAAGCTGATCGAACAGCCAAATTCCAGCAGGATCTTCAAGATAAAGTATCTCTTGTGCTCTCTTGTATAATTCTTTTCTCTTTTCCGGATCTGTTTCTTTCATTCCTGCATCTATAAGCTCGTCAACTTCTTTGTTGGAATAGAAGCCATAGTTTCTATCATTTTTACCGGTTAATGTTGTTGTGTATAGTCCTCTCAGCCCACCGTCAGCATCCATCATAGAGGGACCTGCACCCATTATGAACAATGGTGCATCAAACTCTTTTGCGGTTATTCCATCGATGGTCTGTAAAAAAGCACTCCATTCCATTACTTGTATCTCGGCCTCTACGCCTACCTCTTTAAGCTGAGAAGCAATAATTTCAGCCAGTTCTACACCCTTAGCATATCTTTCTGTAGTAACAATCTTTGTTTTGAATCCATTTGGATAGCCCGCTTCCGCCAATAGCTGTTTTGCCTTTTCTTTATCTTGCTTTATCTCCCCCAAGTTAGCATAACCCCAAGTTACAGGTGCCAAAGGAGCTGTTGAGGGATAAGATAGTCCCGGGAACAAAGAGTCTATTATAGCCTGTCTGTCCACAGCATAAACCAAAGCTTGTCTTACCTTTGTATTGCCCACGATTGAATCGTTGCAGCCAAATCTGAATAATCTCTGTCCTATGGATTTTGCTTTGTATACGCTTAAGCCATCAATGCTCTCGAGCCTCGGTACTTCATTTGCAGGTACACCCTGAATAGCATCTACCTCTCCTGTTTCAAGAGCTATAACCCTTGCTGCAGCTTCAGGTATTGGTCTGTATACTACCTTCTTAGTCAAAGCTTTATCTCCATAGTAATCATCATGGCTTTCTAAAACCAATTCCTCATCTCTTGTCCATGAAACTACCTTGTATGGGCCTGTACCATTGATGGATTCAGCATTGGAGCCAAGGTCCATTCCATATTTCTCAATATAAGCAGGATCCATTATCGCCAAGGACATATTGCACATCAATGCCATCATAGCCCCGTAAGGCTCTTTTGTTGTAATGCTTACTTTATATTTGTCAACCACTTCTACCTTTTCAAACATCTTAACAATCTCGCCTACTACTAAGCCGTTTGAAGGATCCATTGCTCTATCATAAGTACCTTTTACAGACTCTGCAGTCATTTCTGTTCCATTGTGGAATTTTACGCCTTCTTTTAGTTTAAAAGTCCAAGTTTTCTGATCTTCGGACACTTCCCAAGAATCGGCCAAATCGCCTGTTATTTCTCCATTAGGGCCAAACTTCAAAAGTGTATTGTAAAGCATCTTTACTACTTGCTCAGAGGTTGTATCATTTTGTACATGAGGATCTAAAGAAGCAGCATCTGTATTGGGAGCAAATACTATAGTGTCTTTAAATCCTTTTTCTTCTTGAGGAGTTTCCGGCACAGCAGCAGGTGCCGGCTTGGCACATGCTGCCAAAGATAAAGTCATCGTTAATACCAGCATGAATGCTAAAAATTTCTTCATTAAGATTTCCCCCTTATATTTTTATAATCTATTGTAGAACCCATACTTATGTATATTTTGACATCCCCTCCTTTTCTGGCTATCAAGTTTACACTATGATGAGCTTTATTTAGATGCCCAATAGCTGTTATCATCTTCTAAGCATGCTATCCCATATGCCCAACCTCCGGGCCTCGTCATATAGGAGCGACATGTATAGAAAATTGCTCCTTCACCTGGAGATCTCAGCTCTTCTAGTACTTCAAAAGTCTCAGGGTCAATTACTCTGGCCAGCAGTTCCCCTTTTTCCACTCTTGTAAATTGTCTGTCCAAGCCTATAACAGGCTCCAAATATCCTCCGTTTTTAGGGGATACTCTCCAATAGTCACCAACAAATAAATATTTGTCGCAGTAATCCGGTTCTCCATCTATCATGCCTAAATACTTAAGATTCCCCATTATTCCGCGAATATTGTCTTCAAGCCATGCCTTCTCAATGTTTTCCCCAAATCCTAAGCCGCCGATTTCCGGAACTATAGCAGGAATAGAATGGTGGAGTGCTGCCCTGCCCATAGATGTTCTTTTACTGTGAGTTCCTTTGTTTAGCTTCATCTGATGTATAACAGGGAATTGATAGGCCAAAGCCATTTCTCTGCTTATCTCTGAGAGCTTGGGGTCAGGGTAGTCTGCTCCATAGCCTATATCCGCCATAGTACAGCCCCAGGTGCCAACATGATAATCGATCATATAGTCTGATTTGCTCATAAACTCTTCATCAATAACTCTGGTTATCTGATTGGTTAGCCATTGGTATTCTCCTCCAAAGGCTCTATTGGCATCGGGTTCATCAGAATTATCCATTACGCATCTGGTGCCTGTGTTAAATGCAGATGTATTAGCAACGGGTATAGCAATAATGTTTCCTCTTAGCTCATTTAAGTCGATTATCCTGACCAACTCTCTAAGAATCAGCATCGAAAACCACTCTTCACCATGAAGCATTGATAGAAGGAGAAAAGTTGGCCCTTCATGTCTCCCGGCTAAAATATGCGCTTTTATATTTATTTCAACGCCTAGATCCTTTGTAACAGGCACTGAAACTATTTCTTTGGTTCCCCGGTGTATTGCTTTGCCTCCTATAGTCAAAAGACTCATTTAAATTCCTCCCCGCGCTTCATAATCCACTACGGCTGCTTGATAGCCGAATGCAGACCAAAAGGCATCCTTTTGAAGAATTTCTTCTAAAATCTTATTGGATTTTTCCAATTCGCCTTTAAGATAATAATAGTTTGCAAGCCCGTAGCCTTGAGTGGCCATTTCTAAATCCGGGAATTCCGCTCCTTCAAAGTCGATAAGCTCATCCGGCTTTATTAATCCTTTATACATTAAAACTCTACGCTTGTAGGATAGATTTTCTCCCGGATCCGTATCCTCTGTAACCAGATACAAAAGTTCGTCTGCTTCCTCTTGCTTTCCCAATCTCATAAGCGTCATCCAATACCAATCTACTATAGCTACTATCAATTCATCAGAATGAGTCATTTCAAGGCATTTCTTATATGCGGCTTCAGCTCTCTCAAAGTCTCGTATCAGGTAATAGGCGAGACCCAAATGATACCATGTATCCCAGTTGGTTGGGTCAAGCCTTGAAGACAGCTCCAGATCAGCTGCAGCCTCATGAAACATCCTGACGGATATGAATCTGTGTCCTCTGTGCCTTAGTGTCAGCGCATGAAAAGGATTAATGCTAAGTGCCATGGAATAAGCTTCTATTGCCTCTCTGAAAAGCATTTGTTTTGACAAAGCTAAGCCTTTTTGCATCCAAAGCTCTACGCTTTTGGGATCTTCCTTAATTTTTCCTTCCATCTCCAATACTTCGGCGGAGAGGGGCAAATCAGATCTTTTCAGTAAAATCTGGGTTTCCTTGTCTGCTCTATCCTTTGTCACTGACAAATGTGCAAACTTCGCCATTTCAAATTCCTCCTAAGCTTTATTTCCAAACGCTTTGTATTACCCTTCTAAAGTTTCCTCCCAGGAATTTTTCTATATCGCTTTCTTTATAGCCCCTTACCTTCATAGCTTCTACCACATTTTTAACCTCACCGGCTCCTTTAAACCCGATTGCATGTCTTACTGAAGGGTGAACTCCTACCTTCGCATTGTATTCTCCTACTACGGCAGGATAAAGAGTAGCCTGCTCAGTGGTGCCTGAAGCATCTTCTCCGTCATCTATGGTACAATCTCCTCCGAAACCTACATGATCGATTCCCACAAGCTTAACGGCATAGTCTACATGATCTAAATAATCATCCATTGAAGGCTGCTTCCCCTTTTCCTTCTTCCAGCATAGAGGACCCCAAGGAGACAAACCAATAACTCCGCCCTTTTTCGCAAGCAGGATTATTTCTTCATCTGTTCTGTTTCTCGGAGATTCGGTCATGCTTCTGATGCATGCATGCGAAAAAACTACCGGCTGCTTGCTTGCCTCTATGGCAGCTAAGGCTGTCAATTTGCTGCAATGAGATAAGTCCACAATCATCCCTAGCTTGTTCATTTCCTCAATAAGCCTTGCTCCAAAATCTGTCAGGCCTCTATCTATAGTTTCCGTGCATCCGGTACCGATGTAATTCGCTTTGTTGTATGTAAGCTGTACCACTCTTACACCTAATTCATATAATGCCCTAAGATTATCTAGAGAGTTTTCAATAGGATGAGGATCTTGGAAGGCTAATATTATTGATCTTTTACCTGCTTCAGCTCCCTCCTCAATATCCCTAAGAGTTCTTGCAACTTGTATTTTTTTCTCCTCAATATCCGTAAGATTATAAATATTGCCTATAGCTTTTATTGTCTCGGTAAAGCCTTCACCTGACTTAGGCAAGGTAAGAAAGAAAGCATCCAAGCCTGAATCGGCTACTTTTGAGGAGCAGCCTTTAAAATCACCTTCAACAAAAGCACAGCCATCGATAACCAAACAATTATTTATCATTTCATTACACTCCCCTTTTATATTTACAAGCTTTTATATGTAATTAAGCAATTAACATGCCAACATTCTAAATTTTTAGAATTTGTGGCTATTTACAATATTGAGACAACTCTTTTTATATTTTTATACTCCTATAAATCAGTTGTATTATGTCGATGCTTATGTCAAATTTGTAAACATGCGTTGCATATGTAAACGACATAGCTCGACATAATACGCTATTTTATCCCCCTGCTATAGGGTGAATTATGTTAATATCATCGCCATCTCTAATTCGTGTTTCTTCGTATTTTTCCTTGGGTACCAGCTCACCGTTAACCTTTACCATCAAGGTAGGAAAGCTGTATTTCAAATCCTTTATGAGGCTCTTAAGAGTCATGCCTTCATAAAAATCCATATTTCTATGGTTGACCCTTATCATTTATACCACTCCAAATTAATGCTTCTCGATAAGCCTGATAACTTCAGGAAAATCCATCCCAAGCTTTTCCATTAATTCTACAGAAGGAATTCCCTTTTCCGTCCATCCCCTTCGCTTATATACAGCATCAACAAGCTTTTCATACTGTTCATATTTATATTTCCTCAATGCTTCTATTTTTTCCGCTGTACTCATCTCTTCAGGTTTTAGCCCCAAAATATTTTCCAACTGCTTGTCATACCTTTCTTCCCTGGATAGATATTCTTCCTCTGTAACAGGTCCCATGGAACGATACGGAGGTATATCGTGTTCTCTGGTTCCAAATCCCATCTTAAGGTTAAATACCCTTTGGAAATTATACACACGTTCTGATTGCAGGAGCATCTCTTCTTTATCTATGTTTTTTCCCGTAACGCTATTAAAAAGTTGAACATAATTTTCAACATGCTCAGGAACCTTTGCCGGCTCATCGGTCATGTGATTGTCGGCAGGCTCCACATCATTCCAAGGCAGCTTGCATAGGCCGTTCAAGCCAAACCAAGTTCTGAATATAGGAAAATAGTGAAGAGCTTCAGCCTTATCCTCAAAGGTAGGTATCTGATTGTTGACCATATCCATGAATATAAGCCAGGCTTCATCATGCTGAGGACCTTTATTGGCTAATGCATACCCTCCCTGCTGTGCCAATGATTCTTTAGACACATATTGAGAATATTCCAAGCCCTTCACTTCCATGCCTATATCGTTTAAAAATTTCGGATCGGCTCCGTAGCTCTCAGTTAAAAGCTTCTTAATACGCCTGATTCCTTGACCTGCAATCTTACCAAAGCCCTTACCCTTTGCCATTTGATGAAGAACTTCCATGGCAGCATCTCCATTGCCGAAATTTAATTCAATACCTCCGGTTATATCTTTGTTTATTATGTTGTTTTCATAGCACTCCATCAAAAATGCCATAGTAGTGCCAAAAGATATAGTGTCAATACCATAAGTGTCACAATAGAAATTACACTCCATAATATAATCCGGATCAAATATTCCGCAATTGCTTCCTACTCCTCCTACTGTCTCATATTCCGGTCCGTCAACTACAACCTTGTGGCCTTTATAGGGTCCTGTCTTTAGTTCATAATCTTGAGCTGCCTTGGCACAAGCCATAGAACATCCGTGCCAGCAGCCGTCCGGGGAGCCTTGTACCACTTTTTTCACCAAGACCTTGGAATCTATTTTCCGGGAATCTTTATGGGAGCCGTATTTAAAATTATGAACAGGCAGAAGATCATAATCATCCATTATCTCTACCAAGTGGGCAGTGCCTATTTCTCTCATCCTGCACTGATCCTTGTCAAGCTCCTTTATTTCCCTGTGAAGCTTCAGGCCCAGTTCTTTTATCTTTTCGACATCTGCAGGATTGTTGCTGTCGCCCTTCACCCCTTTGTATCTCACTACAACTGCCTTGATTTTTTTATTTCTGAATACCGTTCCTATTCCGCCTCTGCCTGCTTGTTTAAGTCTTTGGACTTTTTTTCTTTTGTCATAAAAGCTGAAATTCAATACTCCCAGCAAGGTATGCTCTGCTGCTTCCCCTGCGCTTACTATAGATATGTTCCTCTTATCCTCTTCAGATTCTGCAAATATTTCTGTCAGTTCTTCTGCAAGTATATGACTGTTCAGCGACTCCAAAGGAGCTTCGTAAATTTCAACGACCCCCTTGTTTCCATCTATAAGAATAACAATATCCTTTTCAGCCTTGCCTTGAATCTCAAGAGCATCCCAGCCTGAAAACTTCATAAGAGGTCCAAAATGCCCTCCCACATTGCTGTCTATAACTGAGCCTGTTGTGGGGGAGAGACTGACTACCAGAGACTTTCCCGCACCCGGATATTGGGTAATGCCGCCTATAGGACCCGGTGATATTACTATTTCATTTTCCGGATCATCCCATTTGGTAGTGCTTTTTACTGCATTCCACAGATACCAAAGCCCGAAGCCCTTGCCTCCAATAAATTTCTCTTTTATTTCTTCGGGAACTTCTTTAGCCTCTATAATATTGTCCGATACATTGATATATAAGGTTTTATTTGCGTAGCCTCTTTGTATCTCTCCAGGGGTGTATTCATATCTTTTTAACAGCTTGTGAGCCTCTTTAATTTTTTCAACGTTGTCTTTTACACCTGTTACATTCATCCTCTAACCTTCCTCCTGTTCATAATTCATAAATATATTTTCCTAATCTATATTTTTCAATTCGATTGCCTTTGTGGGACATTGCTTGGCGCATTGACCACAAGCAATGCATTTGAAAGGCTCTAAAAACTCCTTATGTATTCTCATGGAGAGGGTAGGACAGAATCCGACACACATAAGGCAGCCTACGCACTTTTCCTTGTCAATCATTACAACACCATTCTTCGCCCTGTATATGGCCAGTTCGGGGCATATTCCTATACATTCCCCGCATTGACTGCATACATTTATTACTTCGCCCTTTTCTCCCGGCTCATCATATATTTTTATTGAGGATTTTTCTCTGTCACCGGATTTAAAAAAGGTTTGGGCACAAGTTTCCTCGCATATGTGGCATTGTATGCATAACGTTTCATCTTTTTGTAGAAATTTCATAACATTCACCTCATCATTAATTTGTTTATGACTTTAAGCTGTTAAGCAGCAATGGGCTCCCTTTTTTATTGCTTTTTTAAAACTTTTCCTGCTCTGATTCCTGTACAGCCTTTCTTATCAAGGACTAGCTGACCATTAACTACTACATACTCTATTCCTTCCGGATATACTCTTGGCTCTATATAATTTTCATTGGTTTTTAAACTATCCATATCTAAAACAACTAAATCAGCATAATTGTTTTCTAATACTTTACCTCTCCCCTCTATATTCATAAAATCAGCGGGAAAGCCTGTTATCTTCCATATGGTCTCCTCAATAGTATCCATACCGTATTGAAGTATATATTTGGGAAAAGCACAGTAGGTATGTGGGTGAGGCAATAGTTCTGCTATCTCTGCATCATTCCCGTAAAGCCCGACCAGATCAAAGGCATATGTGTCAGTGCACACACTTGCTCTGTCATGCTTCAGAAGAGTCTTAAATTCTTCCTCAGATTTTCCATTTCTTCTTATCATGATGAATGGCTCCTCCAATAGCAATTGCATAACGGCTTCGACAGGCTCCATATTCTTTTCAATGGCTATATCGTTGATGCTTTTCCCTATATAACACTCCGATTCGCTCTTCGTAATAAAAATTTTGTTCTGCCACCATGGATCTGATTTGCCGCTTAGAGGATACCATTCTCCATCCCTTAAAAGTTTTACCAGCTTATTTCTGTAGTCCTTTGCCTTCAAGTTTGTAATGAATTGGTCCAATGAACCTGATTGTTTTATCCAAGGGGTAAAATATGATGCAAGATAGGGATTTATACAAATGCCGCCGCTGACACCGGGTATTACATCGAAGGCAACGTCAGCTCCTTTTTCTACATAGCTGTCTATAACCTCCAATGTAATTTCTGATGCATGCCTGTCCATCTCTGGATTCTCCGGATATATTTCAAAGCCTGAGGTCAGGTGTGATATCTCAGTCTTAACCCCTGTTTCAAGGGCTATCTCAAGAGCTTCAACAATGCCTTCAAGCTTATTTGGCCTTGCCGATCCAGCTATCCTCAAGCCGGTTCTTCTCCAATGGGTGAAGTAATATCCGCCAAGCTCTTTTATATGATTGACCAATTCAATGATCTCCTCTTTATCCGCGGATGCACTAGGCGGATAGTCTCTGCCTGTCGACATACCCCAAGCCCCGCTTTCCATAGCCTCCGTGAGATGCTCCTTCATTTTAGCCATTTCTTCTCTTGTAGGCTTTCTCATATAATCAAGCCCCATGACATCAGCTCTTATTTGGCTATGACCTGCCAAAGTGATCATGTTGCAGGCCATGCCTTTTTTCTCAACCAGCTTTATGTATTCACCAAAAGACTTCCATTCTACGGCCTGTCCTGTCTTATCCTTGACCACAGGCAGCACTTTATCTACCGGCTGAACTGTCTGAGGAGAGTATATAAAAGGGTCAATATAATTCCACATATCATATTCCCAATATTTTCTCATCCAGTAATTATTTATAGGAGCATTAGAATCACCGCACTGGCCTCCAATAAAAGTCGTAATTCCTTGTCTTATATAGCTTTCACAGTCAGGATATAAGAAGGCTGAACAATCTGCATGTGAATGAGTGTCTATAAAGCCGGGTGTAACATACCTGCCCTCTATATCTATGACATTCTCCTTCTGGTCAATTTCCCCTATTTTTACTATTCTGGAATCTATGATGCCTATATCTGCCTTATATGCTTTTTTCTTTGTTCCATCAATTATAGTTCCATTTTTTAAGACTAGGGTAAACATCCAACACATCCCTTTCTTATATATTTGTTTCAATGAAATAATATTGTCTTTATCATCAGCAAGCTTAATGCCAATTTTATAATTAATCACGAACCCTTCTGCTTCCATAGCCTGAATGCTCCTCAAAAAAAGCTTAGACAAAAAAACGAATAAGAAATGTTTACTTCTTAAACATTTCTTATTCGCTTATGTCCATATATTTTACTAAAGCATTATTCTATATTATCCGAATATCTGTAATCATTAACCTGATTAAAATTATCCTTTATGACTCTGGGGCTTATCCACCTCATCATATTGAATATGCTTCCTACCTTATCATTGGTGCCTGATGCTCTGGCACCGCCAAAGGGCTGGAGACCTACCGATGCGCCGGCAGTCTTATCATTTATATAGAAGTTGCCTGCCGTATGCATCAATTTATCCTCCACCTCAGCTATAACATATCTGTCCTTGGCGAATATAGAACCTGTCAAGCCATATTTCGTTGTGCTCTCGCATAAATCTACCGCATAGTCGAATCTTTCATCCTCATAGACATATGCAGTCAGCACAGGTCCGAATATTTCCTCTTTTAAGGTCCTAAAATCAGGATTGTTGGTTAGTATGAAGGTCGGCTCTATAAAATAGCCTTTTGAATCATCACACTTGCCGCCGGCTAATATCTCTGCATCGTGAGAATTTTTAGCATAATCTATATAGCTCTTTATTTTATCAAAGGAAGCTTGATCTATTACTGCTCCTATAAAATTGCTGAAATCCTCTACATCACCAACTTTTATTGTTGATATTTCTCTGATCATTTTTTCCTTTACCTCAGGCCATAGGCTCTTTGGTATATAGCATCTGGAAGTAGCAGAGCATTTTTGTCCCTGCAATTCATAGGCACCCCTTATCAATGCAGCCACAAGAGTATCTACATCAGCAGAGGCATGAGCTAATACATAATTTTTGCCTCCTGTTTCTCCTACAAGCTTTGGAAAGCTTCTATAGTTTTGTATATTATCTCCCACAGCTTTCCACATTTCCTGGAAGGTATCTGTAGAGCCTGTAAAATGTATCCCTGCAAGATTTGGATCTTTGAGCACCACATTTCCTATTTCGCTGCCGCTTCCGGGAAGAAAATTGATCACTCCATCGGGAAGTCCGGCTTCTTTGAACAGCTGGTATACTATATAAGAAGAATAAACTACATTGGAAGCAGGCTTCCATATAACCGTATTTCCCGCCATAGCCGGCGCTGCGCTTAAATTGCATCCTATTGCCGTAAAATTAAAGGGCGTAACGGCAAATACAAAGCCGTCCAAGGGTCTGTATTGTGTCCTGTTCCAGCTGTCTCTGGTTGATATAGGCTGCTCGCTGTATATTTTATACAAGGAGCTTGCATTGCTCTTTAGAAAATCTACAGACTCACAAGCTGCATCTATTTCTGCTTGGAAATATGTCTTGCTCTGAGTAAGCATTGTAGCAGCATTTAATCTGGCTCTCCAAGGGCCCGCTGCCAACTCTGCAGCTCTGAGAAATATGCCCACCCTATGCTCCCAGGATAATTTCTCCCATTTCTTTTTTGCCGAAAGCGCAGCATCAATGGCCATCTCAGCTTCTTTCTTTCCCGCTTTATGATAAATTCCTATAACTTTTTTATTATCATGAGGTACTATGCATTTTCCC
This sequence comes from Lutispora sp. QWL-02, assembly GCF_058315355.1. Classification (NCBI taxonomy): domain Bacteria; kingdom Bacillati; phylum Bacillota; class Clostridia; order Lutisporales; family Lutisporaceae; genus Lutispora; species Lutispora sp. QWL-02. The sequence continues at coordinate 997,025 of NZ_CM177762.1, read as the reverse complement.
GTATTACCGGTTCTTATCTCTTTTCCTCCAATAACTATAGGAATATCAAGCATTTGCTCTCTCATTTCCTTCAACGTCTTCTTAAGCTCAGCTCTTTCCTTGCTTCCCACAGCATATTCCCGCACCTTTTCATTCTCAAAGCCAATTTCTTTAATAACGCCATTGTTCATCTTTCTCTATTCTCCCTTCGATTTTACTATATGATCCATTTTTGATAGTATTAACATGGTAAGGGTTTCAGTGACTCCGTCCATTTTTAATATTTCATCGTGCAAGGCAGTAATATTTTCTGTGTTGTGGGCCCTAATCTTTATCAGGAGACACCATTGTCCGGTTATTCGGTAGCACTCTTCTATGGTAAGTCCATCCACCCTTATATTCATAATTTTCTTCATCAGGGACTCAAAATCAGAGGTTTTGGCATTTATAAATATTAAAGCATTCAGCACCTGGCCCGCTTTGCACCAATCGATATAAGCCTTATAGCCCCTGATAATTCCGCTCTGCTCAAGCTTATTGACTCTCTGATGTATCGCCGGTCTCGAAATGTTAAGTATCTTACCTAGTTCCTCATGAGTCATCCTTCCATTCTTCTCTAATTCTTTTAGAATTTTAAGATCCATATCATCCACGCCGACACCTCCCGTTACTATATTGTGCTAATTATATATTTATTTAATCATTTAGTCAATTATATAGCTAAAATAACTACTATTCGTAATTAATTTCAGTTTACTTAAAGTAATTTTAATAAACAAAATACAACACTCTTTGCAAGTGTTGTATTTTGTTTATTAACTCTATTCTTATTTATCCCTAAGGTATCAAAATCTCCCCTTTTTGCTTCAGAGTGTTTATATCATTGGCCTTTATCATTTCCTTTGATACCGTATACAGATCATCTTTAATATAAAGTATTCTATCTATATTCTTGCTGCTGTCATACCAGCCGCCTCCGGATTTCAAGTATTCTTCATCGCTTATATGGCTTATTTTGCCTTTCAACTTCAATCCGTCCACCAGATCTATATTATATATATAAGCTCCCTGGAAGGCGAAGCTGCCATATGCAGGCATTTTATTTTTCCCTATACCCTTGTCTCCATCTTCCACTTCCATTACTGTCACTGGAAATGCCATAAGGTTTTTCTCCTTTGAGAACAGCAGTGCCTTATGATTATTCAAAAGCTCGGAGCTTGTGCCCCTATCTCCTATTTTTTCTGTAAACATTTCTTTAGGATTATTAACGTCGGTTACATCAAATATGGCTATCTTCATTCCCAGATAATATGCCGTCCTTCCGGTTTCATTGCCTTTGCTATCTTTATGCACCACTTCTACAGAGTCCTTGCCGAAGCCTATTATGTGATTCTCGTCATAGGGATGGAGATAGTCGCTGTACCCCGGAATTTTCAGCGCTCCTAATATCTTTGGAGCCTTGGGGTCCTTCAAATCTATCACAAACAGGGGGTCAACAGTTTTGAAGGTTACCATGTAGGCTCTGTCGCCCATAAATCTTACGGAATATATTTTCTCACCGGGAGCTATATCTTCAATGCTCCCCACAGTTTTCATGCCGCCGTCCAATACATAGAGATTGTTCTTTGAGGTGCCCTCGTCATCTCTCCATATGTCACCTTTGGTAGTAGCTATTCTGAAATAACCATTATCTTCATCCATGGAAAATTGGTTGAGAATATTTCCCGGCACGCTGCCTTTCCCTGTATAGACCAGTTTGCCTTCATTTAAAGCAAACCTGTGTACCAAGGTTTCTCTATCATCATAATCAGGCACAAATTTCGTCGGATTGGCTGAGTCATATATCACGGGATTTTTAGGCTCAGCAACATGCTTTGTCAAAGCCACATACAAATTTCCCGTAGATGCATATATGTTTTCTCCGCCGCCAAGATAGGTGGATACATTTGCCCCTTCCTTCGGCCTCCCCAGATCCAATCCCGCAACTATGAGATAATTGGATGCCACACAGTCCGGGAAGTATGAGATTTTATCATAAGGAATATTTACAAACTCCTGTCCTATTGCACTATCTTTATAGGAAGGTGTGTCATTTTCCTGTCCCGAATTCATTATGCGATAATAGTTAAAATGCTTGTTGGATACAATGTACAGCTTATCTTCCATTTTTCTTGAAGAAAGATAACTGCCTTCCAATTCTATTTCTCTTGATTTAGCGATGCTGCTTTTATCTTTTATGTTATATTCAATAAGCTTCACCGTATTGTAGGAATATCGCGAAGGGTATATAGCGTTCTTTTTTTCCATAGGCCTGGCTATCGGTATGTTGTTAGTGGAGCCGCCTATTACTATCAAGCGCTCTTTGTCTACATAGAGCTCCATGGGATATAAATTTTCTTCTCCCATTTTTAAGGTTTTAATGATTTTCATTTCATTTGAAGGATATATCCTGGCGATGACTATTCTATCACTGTTCACCTGATAGAGATATTCCCCGTCAGTTTTCACTACATCGGCTTCATCCACACCCTGGACCTGAACATTCGTACCCGAAAAATCCGAAGACTCGGATTTTGATTTCTCCGTCTTATTAGAAACAGCTTTTCCTGCTGCTCCCGCAGCCTGCGGCTCAGCACCGACCGCCTGTACAGCCGTATCATTTACGGCTCCCCTTATTATACCTTCGTTTTCCGCCGCATAATCATAATTCCCGACTCCGGCCTCCTCCAAAAGCTTCTTAAGGTTTTCCACGCTTCCTACCACCGGCAGCTTTTCCGGCACCGCTTTCATCACTGCAAAATTCATTTTTAAAGCTTCACCTATAGATTTTCCGCTGCTGTACCTTACATTTTTGCTTATGTAAAGAGTATAGGTTTCGCCTCTTTTATACTCTGTCAGTGGCTTTATCTTTATAGTCTTGCTATCCTCATCCAAGGCTCTGTCTATTGGCAGCTTTGTGCCATTGGAGTCCTTTACCCATATATTTGCCCTGATCAAAGTGTTTGCCGCCAGAGGAGCGTCAAAGGGTACCTTCAGCACCTCATCAACTGCGACGCCTTTCATCTCCGGCAATTCCCTGCATGCCTCTTCTTTCGCAAAGGCTATGATTGTCACCGTCATAGAGATTATTATCAGCATTATCAAAGAATTTCTCATGAATTTCTCATTGCCGCACATATTATAACACCATCCTTTATTTGGTATTCTTTATAGATTAGACGGATTTCATGCATTATAGTTCCTGCTATGCAACTATATACTAGCTAAAAAAGACTCAAAAAAATAAATAGGGCATTGGGAAAATTTCCAATACCCTATTCCATATAAATACGCGTTTAAGTCTTTTTTATTTTACCGGTCTAAGCCTTGCTGTGAAGTGTCTGAGAACCTTGGGCTCGTATTCTATCTCAAGGCCCTTCACCTCCGATGCCTTATCCTTCAAAGCGATGAGACAATCAGCGATGTAGTCCATATGATTATCGGTATATACTCTTCTCGGAATCGTCAATCTCAAAAGCTCCATATCCGCTTCTCTCTGCTCTCCCGTCTCAGGATCACGGCCTAGCAGGAATGAGCCTATCTCCACTCCTCTTATTCCGCCCTCTATATAAAGAGCATTTGCCAGTGCCTGAGCAGGGAACTGATAGTAAGGAATATGGGGAAGCATCTTCTTAGCATCTACAAATATAGCATGGCCTCCCGGAGGTGTCTGAATGGGTATGCCTCCTTCCATAAGCCTTTTCCCCAAATACTCCATTTGGCCTATTCTATATTCCAGATAAGCTTCATCTATTCCTTCATAAAGGCCCACAGCAAGGGCTTCTATATCTCTTCCGGACAATCCGCCATAGGTTGGGAAGCCTTCATAAGGAACCGTTATGGATCTTGTGCTTATATAAAGCTCTTCGTCATTCTTTATTCCTACAAGTCCGCCCATATTTACTATGGCATCCTTTTTGGCGCTCATAGAGAAGCCTTCCGCATAGGAGAACATCTCCTTTACTATTTCCTTGATGGACTTGTTTCCATAGCCCTCTTCCCTGGTCTTTATGAAATAAGCATTCTCGGCAAATCTTGCTGCATCAATAAATACTCTTATCCCATACTTGCAGCATATCTCGCTTACGGCTCTCATATTAGCCATTGATACGGGCTGACCACCTGCACTGTTGCAGGTGATGGTCATGATCAGAAAAGCTATGTTATCTACTCCTCTGGTCTTTATATAATTTTCTAGCTTTTCTAAATCGAAATCACCCTTAAAAGCATAGGGAGTTGTAGTGTCAAAGGCTCTCTCATGGATCAGGTTTACTGCATGGCCTCCTGCCAATTCTATGTGAGCCATGGTAGTGTCAAAGTGCATGTTGCCCAGAACATCCTGCCCTTTTTTTATCATCTGTGGGAATAGCACCTGCTCTGCGCCTCTTCCTTGATGAGTTGGTATTATATATTTGTAGCCGAAAATATCCTGCGCTGCTGCTTCCAGTCTATAAAAGCTCCTGCTTCCTGCATAGGATTCGTCTCCCATCATCAGGCCTGCCCATTGCCTGTCACTCATGGCGCCTGTACCGCTGTCAGTAAGTATGTCTATGAAAATCTCCTCAGCTTTCAGGGAGAAAGGATTGTAGCCGGCGCTTTCCAGCGCCTTTATTCTTTCTTCCTTGGTAATAAGGTTTATAGGTTCTACCATCTTAATCTTGAAAGGTTCCGGTTTTCTCATTTTTTTACCTCCTCATTTTTTAAAATTCATAGGAAAGTCTTAATTTCATACTATATACTCGCAAGGCTTATGCCAGATCTTAATCTTATCTATGCTAATACATTCCCTTTATTTTCAATGGTTTACCGTTGCAGAAGCACGGGAGTATTCAATTAATATAGCTCTAATTTTGTCCCAAAAGTACACATCCCTAATCATCTTTTGTATCATAAATATACAATATAATTAAGGGTTTCCGTATTGTGTATACTTATGATACAAAATACTGAAACCCTTAATTACTTTATATCTTGAATTTATGTATCAGTTCTTTTAAGCCCTTGGCAATTTTTACTTGATTTCTAGCAGACTCTACTACTTCCTCTATAGCTTTTACGCTCTCGCCTACCGTAGCCGAAATTTCTTCATTACCTGCTGCAGACTGCTGAGCAATGGCTGATACTCCCTGTATAGATGTGCTGACTTGCTCTATGGAGCTTGACATTACGTCCGACGCCGATGCTATTTCTTCAGACATTTTTTTAATAAATTGAGCATCTGTCTCATACTGTTTCCCTGTATCTGATAGCAGTTGGTAATTAGGTTTCATTTCATTCACCATAAAATCTAATACTTCTTGTGCTCCCATAGACAAATTATTAAACGCATCATGAACCTTTTTAACCATTTCATGTATGCTTGATACTGTTTCCGAAGATTGCTCTGCCAGCTTTCTTACTTCGTCAGCTACAACTGCAAAGCCTTTGCCCTGTTCTCCAACTCTGGCTGCCTCAATAGCTGCATTTAAAGCGAGGAGATTGGTTTGAGCGGCAATGCTTCCGATAGATTCGGCCATTACCCTCACTTCATCTACAACCTTGCCTTCGTCTATAGCCTTTATTATGTTGTCATATTTTTCTTTATATATTACATTGCTTCTTTCAATGGCTTTTGCAGATTTTGCTTTTATGTCTATAGCTCTTTCCTGTATTTCCTTTGCAGAAATATTTGCATCATCGGCCCTAACCCTAAGCTGGTCTGAAGCTGATGCAATTTCCTCTGTAGAAGCATTGACTTCCTGTGTAGTTGCGCTTAATTCTTCTGCTCCGGCAGTCATATCTTCTACAGATTGGTTTATGCCATTTATATTCTCTGAGACTTCTATAATTATCTTTTCAAATTTATTGCTTTCAGTCTCTACAATATCTGTGGTGTTATTTACTTCTATAATCAAATTTCTTAAATTGCCGATCATCTTATTAAATGCTGCAGCGATTTGCCCTACTTCATCCTTGCTCTTAATGTTCAGGTGGGAGGTTAAATCGCCTTCATTTTTTGAAAGCTCTGTCATCTTATCAGATATCTCGCCCAATTTGCCAATCTTTTTATATAGCACAACAAAAGTAAATATAATACAAACGGATAAAGTCGCCAGGGTAATTATTATTATTGCAAGCTGAATATTGGTTTGATCCATTATTTGCGATGTATCTGCTCGTGCTTCTTCATTTATAGCGTCTTGAAATTGCACAAGGAAATCATTTACGATTTTTCTGTTGCTTTCGTAACCCGAGTTGTATACCAGCAAACGTGCTTTCTCATGGTCGCCTTTTTTATAAGCCTCAATAGCATTGTCTTCTACTATTTCTAAACCGCTGGATACTGCATCGGCACTTTTTATAAACCTGTAGGGCTCCTCAGAAAGATTCAGCTCCTCCAGCCTGGCAAGCACTCTTTCGTAAGTTTTTGTCTCATTAATTTCTCTCATATAATTGTCATAATGTTCTTCCAAGCCATACTGCACATATGAGCGTACCTCGATTATTCTGTAGTCCGAAGCTTTTGTGAGTTCATTGGATAATTTCATTATCTCTGTTTGTCTGTTTACAGCCTCTCTTTCATTCCTAAAGCCCTTGTTAAAAAAATAAATATTGCTGCCAACCAATACCAATAGTATGATAAATACTGCACCCATGATTTTTAGAAACTTTGATATTTTCATTGCGTCACTCCTTATAAATATTAGCCAAATTCATTGTTAAACTTTAACAAACAGCCTGCATTATCCATATTGTTCAACATTGTTTTACAAAATCCTCCTTTTTATGCATAATTTCTTTATTTTATTTGTCATATCAGTTGATATTATATTTCTCCATCTTCCTGTACAGACTGGCTCTCGATATATTTAGCACATCGGCAACCTTTGACTTGTTTTTATATTTTCCCATGGCTTTTTTTATGGCATCGGCTTCGATTTCCTCCATTGTAGGGAAATGATCATTATATTGAAGATTTAGCTGGCTGCTGCTTTTTATATCATGCTCCGCTATATATAAAGGCAGATCCTTCTTGGTGATTATTCCGTCTTCATCCATCACCACAGCCCTCTCGATTATGTTTTCCAGTTCTCTTATATTCCCCGGATAATCATAGTTGTTCAGTATTTTAAAGGCATCCTCTCCGAGGCTGATCTTTCTCCCGGTTTTTTTCCTCATTTTGCCCAGCATATTGTCGATGTAATATATTATGTCTTCCTTTCTTTCCCGCAGGGGAGGAAGGGAAATCCTGATGACCTCCAATCTGTAAAACAGGTCTCCTCTGAATTTGCCTGAAGCCACCAGTGTCCTCAGGTCCTTGTGAGTAGCTGCAACTATGCGCACGTCTATAGGTATGAGCCTGCTGCCTCCCACCTTCATTATTTCTTTATTTTGAATCACCCTAAGTATTTTTGATTGAAGAGCGATATCCATATCTGCTATTTCATCCAATAGCAGAGTACCGCCCGATGCCATCTCAAAATATCCGGGATGCCCTCCTTTTTTTGCTCCGGTAAAGGCTCCTTCTTCGTAGCCAAATAACTCGCTTTCCAGCAGATTAAAGGATATAGAAGCGCAATTTATCGCCAAAAATGGCTTATCCTTGCGGGGGCTGTTTTTGTGAACAAATCTTGCAAGAACCTCTTTGCCAGTGCCGCTTTCGCCTTCTATGAGCAGGTTTGAATCTACCATACCGGCCTTGAGCGCATATTTCAGCGCCTCCTTCATCGACTGGCTTTTGCCTGCCACAAAGTCGCTCATATCTTCATTTATCTTATGAAGCTTGCCATAAAGCTGCTTTATAGTGGTATTTGCATATTCCAGCTTGTCTGTAAGCTGCTTTATTTCCGTGATGTCCCTGAATATAGAAATGACGCCTATAATCCGTCCACCATCCATTATAGGAACTATATTGGAGATGACATTGGCGTCAAATACATGGGTTGTAATGTCTATTAGTCTTTGCCCTGTTTCCAATACCCCGAGCATGCCCGAATCAGGAACTATATCCTGCACATACTTGCCCAGAAAGTAGCTCTTCTCCTTCTTAGTTATTCTTGTATTGGAGTTATTGACATAAACGACAATGCCTCTGTGGTCTATGATGGAAATACCATCATGTAGGCTTTCGAAAATAAATTCCTTGTCTTTAATAATCCTTTCCAACTCTCTCATACCATCACCTGACCTGATCTTTATTAATTTTAGTATAATATATCCCGGGAAGATAAGCGACAGCTAATGTATAGAATCTTTGTTTATATTTGCAATTGTAAACTATCTCCGTGAATTAAGGGTTTCAATATTGTGTATACTCATGATACAAAATACTGAAACCCCATTATTGCTTTATATCTTGAATCTATGCACTAATTCTTTTAAGCCTTCCGCCATCTTTGCCTGGCTTCGAGCGGATTCTACCAGTTCTTCTATAGCCTCCACACTTTCGCCGACAGTAGCAGAGATTTCTTCCGTGCCCGCCGCAGACTGCTGGGCTATGGAGGATACATTTTGTATGGATGCACTTACTTGGTCTATAGAGCTTGACATCGTCTTAACTGCTGATGAAATTTCTTCGGACATCCTGTTAACGAATTCAGCATCTTTCCTATACTGCTCCCCGGTGCTTATCAATAATTCATAGCTTGGCTTCATTTCATCCGACATATAGTCGAGCACTTCCTGAGCACCTTTAGATAGGTTTTCAAAAGCATAGTGAACCTTTTCGACCATATTATGTATGTTAGCTACTGCTTCACCGGACTGCTCAGCCAGCTTTCTTACCTCATCCGCCACCACGGCAAAGCCCTTTCCTGCCTCTCCTACCCTTGCAGCTTCAATAGCTGCATTTAACGCCAGAAGGTTGGTCTGAGAAGCAATGCTTCCTATGGAGTCCGCCATGACTCTCACTTCTTCAACTACACGTCCTTCTTCTATAGCCTTTTTTATGTTTGCATACTTTTCTTCATAAATAGCGCTGCCTCTCTCAATGGCTTGTCCTGATTTATCCTTAATAACAAGAGCCCTCTCCCGTATCTCTCTGGCAGAGCCTTTGGCTTCTTCTGCTTTGCTCTGAAGCTGAACAGCAGCGGCACTTATTTCCTCCGTAAATGCATTGACCTCTTGAGTGGTTGCACTCAATTCCTCTGCTCCTCCCGTGATTTCTTCCACGGATTGGTTTATTCCTTTCATTCTTCCGGAAGCCTCAGCAATGGTTTCTTCAAATTTCAGAGTTTCGCTCGCTACAACACCGGTAGTATTGTTTACTTCTATGATAAGACTTCTCAGATTGGCAATCATTTTATTATAGGCGGTGCCGATCTTTCCTACCTCATCATTGCTCTTTATGGCCAATTGAGATGTCAGATCACCTTCATTGCCTGACAGCTCAGTCATTTTAACGGATATCCCGGTAAGCCTTGAAATTTTTTTGTTCATCATGATAAAAGTAAAGAGTATGAATGCTACTAATAAAATCGAGGTGATTATAATAACCTTAAAAAGAAAATTGGTTTGAACCATTATTTCTGCAGTATAGGCCTCAGCCTCTTCATTAATCTTTTTTTGGAATAATTCGAGATAGCTCATCATTGCCCTGATATTTTCCTGATAGCTGGAGTTATTCACCATAAACTTAGCTGTTTCTATATCCCCCTCTTTATAGAGGTCTAAGGTCTTCATTTCCATATTTAACAGATTCTTAGATATGGACAATGCGTTTTGCAGATGATCCATGCTTTCTTCTGAAATATTCAGTTCGGTGAGCCTGTCAAAAATCTTCTCCTGAGTTTTGGTTTCATTGACTTCTGTCATATAGTTAGTGTAGCTTGACTCTAATCCGTACTCCACATAAGCTCGTATCTTGTCCGTCTTATAATTCGTAGCCGTAATCAGATCAGCTGCCAATCTCAGCATTTCAGTTTGCCTGCTTACAGCATTCCTCTCATTTGCAATGCCGTTATTAAAGAAATAAATACTGCCTCCTACCAATACAGACAAAATGATAAATACCGCGCTTGTTATTTTCAAGAATTTTGATATGTTCATTATGTCACCCCTTACAAAAATTTGCTAAGTTTATTGTTAATAGTTAACAAAGCAGTTATATTCTCATATACTTCAACGCGATATGACAAAATCCTCCTTTTTATGAATAATTTCTTTAATTTATTTGTCATATCAGTTGATATTATATTTTCCAGTTTCCTTATATTACCCGGATAATCATAGTTGTTCAGTATTTTAAAGGCATCCTCTCCGGAGCTGACCTTTATCCCGGTTTTTTCCCCATTTTTCCCGGCAGATTAAAGGGTATAGAAGCGCAATTTATCGCCAAAAATGGCTTATCCTTGCGGGGGCTGTTTTTGTGAACAAATCTTGCAAGAACCTCTTTGCCGGTGCCGCTTTTGCCTGCCATAAAGCTGCTCTATAGTGGTATTTGCATATTCCAGCTTGTCTGTAAGCTGCTTTATTTCCGTGATGTCCCTGAATATAGAAATGACGCCTATAATCCGTCCACCATCCATTATAGGAACTATATCCTGCACATACTTGCCCAGGAAGCAGCTCTTCTGAAGCTCTTCCCTGCAATATGCCCCCAGGCCGTTAGTTGCTGAACCTATAATCCTTCCGTTATATGAGCCGCCTGACATTATTGTCCAGTTTTGAATCGGTTCTTCACTTCCATATAAATCTGGAAGCTCAAGTTTATGACCAAACTCGTGAGCAACCATACCCAAGGGAGCATCTTGTTCAACTATAATAAAGTCTTCAGCTTTAATAATTGTTATTTCAGCAATATTCATTGCCCAAGATAAGGAATATACTTGATGTCCATGTGAATGCTTCATCCCTGAGGCCTTCGCCGGTTAGTGCATTAAAATTTTCAGCCATACCGCTTTTTTGAGCCATCTTGCAAAACCTTTGAGCAATTTCTTTCGAAAATTCTTTTTCACCTGCCTCTAGCAGTCCATCGGTTATTAGAATGGTGGAAGGTGCCCATATAGGTCCTCTCCAATATCCATCCGGAATATAATGCTCACTGGAAACACTTTCTGTAGATAAGCCATGTTCAGTTAAAAACTTTGATTCATCCTTTAATCCTTTTATCAAGCTTTCCAGAATATGTTCAGGCAGCTTTTTACCTAATATTATAGGTATATATAGCAAGAGACTTTGTGATTTAACAATTTCATGATTGCCTGATAGCAATGCACAGAAGTCATCGTCACACCAAAAATGCTGTATCATTTTCTCAAGAAGCTCATCGCTTTTAAGCTTCCACATTTTATGCTCATCATATTTCCCCAGCTTTTCAGCCATATATGCAAGAACATCCATTTGAATTATTAAGTATGCTGAAAGATCGGGGCTTTCTACAGGTATGCCTTTATTAAATACAGTGCTGTTGTCCCATCCACAGTCATTGCCATGATTATATTGGGGTACTCCGTCCATATCGTCATCCCGGTATTCAAACCACCAATTTGTCCAACGGCATAAGGGCTCATATATTTCTTGAATTCTTTCCATTGTAAAGACATTTGTTCTTTTCATCATCCATAAAAATATCCATCCCTGAATTGGCGGCTTGCAGCAGCTCCATCCCATAAACTTGTCATTTATAAAATCAGGGAATACTCCGCTTTCGTCTTGGTTGTCTACAAACAGCATTATTTGATCCCAGGCTAATTCAGGCTGATTTTTTATCAGCGCCATGGCATTGAAGCAATTATCCCAGCTCCAGATATTAGTCATCCAATTTTTAGACATATACATTGCATGCCGTGTGATCAGTCCTTTAGGCGGTACAACACAAGACCATGTTATGTATGATGCCAATTCCCGCCCTTCTAAAAATTCATTTTTCACTGTCAGGGTTTTATCCAACCAGTTACAATAATGCTTTTCTATATCTTTCTTACAGTCTTCAAAGATTCGGCCATAATTTCGCTTTTTCCAAACTGTCATATATTCTTCAAGAGCGCATTCAAAGCCGTTTGTTTTTTCATCGGTCAGAAAGTCTGCTATAACATACTTGCTTCTGTATTTGTCCCATGGTGCATCTACCTTAAGACTTCCTGCAAGAGGCACAAGTCTGAACTTGGTTTCTTCTGAATAACAATTAATCTCCCAATTTCCTTCTGCAACAGGGAGTGCATTGTCATAAGATCTTTCCTCCATTGATAAACGTAAGCCTACCCCATGTCCCACAGCACGAATAAGATGCTTTTCACAAATACATATATCAACATAGCCCTCCAAGGCTTTAAGCCTTATATTTACAGGAGACGCAACTGCTTCAAAAGGAACCGTCTTGCCCGAATAAGTGACTTCAATAAAAAATAAGTGGCTTATGTCGTTATCTCCGCCCCTTACACTGCGAATATATAGCCCCTCTTTTATATGCTCTGCTTTATTGATGTATGAAATTGTCAGATATGATCCGTATCTGCTGAAAGGTATTTTAGATAAATCAAATTCCATTTATTATCTCCCATTTGCAAATTTCGTTTTGTTTATTAATGAACTAAATTGTTTTCGAGTTATAGAAAGCGTTTTCTATAACCGGATACTTTAATTTTAAAATAGAAGCTATCAAATTTGAATACACTGAGTATGGTAAATATTTATATTAGATAAATATATTTATCATTATAGCCTTTAGCATTATTGCTATGCCAGCGCCACGCATCCCTGATAATGCGTTCAATACTTTCGTGCTCGGGCTGCCAATTCAATTCCTTTTTTGCTTTTTCTGAAGAAGCAATGAGCACAGCAGCATCTCCTGCTCTTCGTCCTCCTGACTCGACAGATACATTTATCCCAGTTACCCTTTCTACGGTCTTTACTATTTGCTTTACAGAGTAACCTTTGCCGCTTCCAAGATTATATATGCCGCTTTTCCCTGTATTTCTAAGTCTATTAAGAGCAAGAATATGAGCTTTTGACAAATCCATTACATGAACATAGTCTCTTATGCAGGTGCCATCTTCAGTATCATAATCCTCCCCATATATGACAACTTTTTCTCTTTGCCCCATAGCCGCCATCAGTATTATGGGTATCAGATGGGATTCAACTTCATGATCCTCCCCGATTTGGCCACTGTCATGGGCACCTGCAGCATTAAAATATCTTAAGGATATATAATTTATATCATTGCTGACGCTTGCCCATTTCAGCATGCGCTCTACCACAAGCTTGGATTCACCATAGGGATTAACGGGATTTGTAACTGCAGTTTCCCTAATGGGCACCTCGTTAGTTTGCCCGTATACTGCCGCCGTAGAAGAAAAAACCAAACTTTTAACTCCATAGTCTTTCATAGCTTCCAACAAATTAATAGTAGTTTTTACATTATTTATATAATATTTTATTGGCTGTTCCGAACTTTCTTCTACTTGAGAATAGGCTGCCAGATGCATTACCGACTCTATATCATTTTCTGCAAAAACCTTCCGTATAAAGGTTTTGTCAGCCAGATCTCCGACATATAGTATACCGCCCTTTACCGCTTTTTTGTGACCTCTGCTGAGATTATCTATTATGACTACATCTTCGCCTTTCTCCAAAAGGCTAAGAACAATGTGGCTTCCTATATATCCTGCGCCGCCCGTTACCAGCACTGCCATTAAATCAGCCTCCATAGATCAAAATATCTCAAATGCCCCTTCTCCTGAGCCTGTAAGATAAAAATTAGCATAATACCCTATTTCCGTTCTGTATTTTCTCCCTATTTTTTCAATAAAATCATTAACCCGGTCTTTTAAAACTATAGCTATGGCGCAGCCGCCAAATCCCGCCCCTGTCATTTTAGCGCCTATACAGCTTTCAAACGCTAGTGCCTCCTCTACAATTGTATCAAGTTCTTTACCGGTAACTTCATAAAGATTCTTTAAAGATTCATGGGATTCTATCAGTAACTTACTAAATTCTTCAATTTTATCATTTCTTATATATTCATATGCTCTTTTGACTCTATCATTTTCATATACCACATGCTTCGCTCTTTTTCTAATACCTTCATCCTTAATTAAGCTTTCAAGCTCTTCATAATTTTCGATAGTCAAATTGCATAAGCTGCCAATGTTTTTATTCCTTTTAATTATTTTTAATGCTTCACCGCATTCTTCTCTTCTCTCATTATACTTTGATTTATTTAAATTTCTCTGCTTATTCGTATTCATTATAACAAGGCTATAATCCCCTAAAAGAAACTTTGCATATTCATGTTTTAAACTGCCGCAATGGAGAAGTATTGCACTATTTTTTTTGCCCATGCATACTGCAAACTGATCCATTATTCCACAGTTAACCCCTACATATTCACCTTCAGCTCTATGGGCTGCTTTTATTAAAGTAAACTTGTCAATTTTTCCTTCATTAAACAGATTACTTATTATTAATGCCATAAGAATTTCTAAAGAGGCAGAAGAAGAGAGTCCTGCACCGTTAGGCAGGTTGCCGCTTATTAATATATCCATACCATTCAAGGCATACCCTTCCTTTTTAAGCATGTACATAACTCCTTTCGGATAATTAGCCCAGTCATCCTCTTTATTAAATTCTAAATTTCTTAAATCTATACATGCCTTTTCATCAATATTTGTGGAAATAATATTTATCTTTGTATCATTTCTTTTTCTTACACAGGCATAGGTCCCCAAATCAATAGCATAGGGAAAAACATATCCTCCGTTATAATCTAAATGCTCCCCTATTAAATTCACCCTGCCTGGAGAAAAGAAGAATCTAATATCTCCCCCATTACCGTAACTTTGAATAAATCTATCTGCTAAATTTTTTATATGCATTATCCACTTATCCTTTTTTTATTTTGCTAAATTTTTTATATGCTTCTCTTAGTTCCATAGCCGTTTCTTCAACAGATTTCGGATTGCATGCAGCCCAAGCTCCCATCTCTGACGAAGCATAGTACTTGATTCTATGGTCGGACCAAAGGGGAGGATAAAACTCGATGTGAAAGTGATAATACTTTCCGGAATCGCCATAGCCCGGCGAATTTACAGGTTCCTGATGCATACACATCATGTAGGGAAATGGCCTGTCATATAGCATATCAAATGTGCCCACAGTCTTTATAAGCATATTGGCAAGGCTGTCTTTTTCACCTTCTGTAAAATCAGTTATCTTGCCTTTATGAGCTTTAGATACAATAAATAATCCATAGGGGTAATCTGTAAAGAACGGTAAATAGCACAAAAAATCTTTATTCTCAAATATTATTCTTCCATTAAACTGTTTTTCTTCCATATTCATTCTGCATATCAAGCATTCACCGGTTTCCTCATAATGGCATCTGCAGGAATTTAATTCAGTCTGTATTTTTAAAGGCATTTGCGAATAGGCGTATATTTGCCCGTGAGGATGAGGCATCGTTACTCCTACTTCCTCTCCACGGTTTTCAAATATGTAGATGTACTTAATCCTCTCATCCTTTGAGATCTCAATAAATCTTTCGCACCAAAGATCCACAAGCTTTCTCACATGTTCTCTTGTAAGTTCCCATAAATTTACGTCATGCTTTGGAGAATACAATATCACTTCACATTTACCATAGGCTTCCTCTGCTTTGTAAAAGCTGCTCCCAACATTATCAGGTATTGGAGGCTCCTGACTCAGTGCGGGAAAATCGTTATCATACTTATGCACTTCATAGTTCTGAGGAACTTTGCCCGAATCCGTACAAAAAGGGCACCAGTTCTGTGGCATATAAGGTCTGTTTTGTCTGTTTGAAGCTACAATAGTCCAATCATTTAAAAGGGGATTCCACCTAAGTTCAGCCATAACTTTCCTCCTGTTCTAATGCTGAGCATGAATTATAGAGGCCTTGAACAGCTTTCCTTTATAATAAGCTTTGTATCCAATACTGTTTTTTTTCTGCAGCTTATCCCCCTTGATATTATGCTAACCAATTCTAAGGCTGCAATTCTGCCGATTTCTTTCATATTCAGATCCACCGTTGTAATCTTAGGGTGAGAAACATCTGACAAAAGAGTATTGTCAAACCCTATTACCGATATATCCTCCGGTACACAAAGCCCTGCTTTATTGCATGCATTTATCACTCCCAGAGCCATAAGATCATTACAGCAAAAAACAGATGTAGGCCTCTCTTGCGTGTCTAAAAGTTTTTTAAAAGATGTTTCGGTTTTATTTACAACTTCAATGCTATTGCCCATGCCTACATTGATGATTTTCTGATACTTCAATTCTTTTTCTTTAATAATTCTTTTGTACATTTTTTCTTTGAGGTTGTAGGAATAGCTTTTGTCTCCTCTTATAAATGCAATACGGCTATGACCAAGTTTGAAAAGGTAATCAAATGCTTCAACCGTGCCTGCTTCTTCATCATAGGAAACAAAGTTGCATTTATATTCTTCTGAATTCGCGTTTATGATTATGGTGGGAATTATTTTATTTATTTTTTCATAATAGCCGTTTTGTATATTTTCAAAAGAAGGGTCTATTGCTATTATTCCATCCATACCCCTTAAAATAATATTTTCTACCAAGTCTACTTCTGTTTTGCAGTCTCCCCTTGTATTGCACAAAGATAAGCTATATCCCTTAGTCCTTAGTATATTGTCTATCTCTTCTACTATAATAGGGAAGAACATATTGGTAATACCCGGTATGATTACACCTATCATGGAAGTTTTCTTAAGAACAAGACTTCTTGCTACAATATTAGGCTTATAGTTTAAGCGCTCTACCGCTTTTTCAATCTTTTCTCTTGCCTCCTTGCTGACAGGATAATTGTTATTCAGAGCTCTTGAGACAGTAGTTATAGAAACGCCCGCCTCCCTTGCAACATCATTTATAGTAGCTGACATATTATTCCTTTCTCCCTTTTCTGATTTATAAATAGCATAGCATTTTCTTTCCTAAGCGGGAAGGTGAAATATTAGTAGTCGAATAGGGTGTAATTAAAAGCTCAAATTCAAATTTGGATAGTGCTAATGTATGCTGCGGCAGCGGCCTAGGACCACAGCTATTACTTCCGAGGCCGTTTTGCTTATAATCAATATTTAAGATCACATTATCCTTCTTTATGAGATCACATGTATGCTTAGCCTTCTCAAAATCTTCCACTTTATAGTGATGTGCGCTGAAATTAAATTTTTCCGAACCCTTTACTAAAAATCCCGTTCCTCTTAGGTCTGAAATAGAAACCCAATAAACATCTGTTCTATTCCCGTTTTCTTGAGGCTTTATATATGGTGTATAAAGTTCATCAACCATAGCCCTATAAATTCCAAATAAATTTGCCGATTTACTATCGGAATAACATTCTCCCGGACCCCTTCCATACCATATTACTTCCTGAAAATCTTTATAGAGCTCTATTTGCAGACCTATCCTCGGAATGATTCCCGGATAATCTCCTCTGGGTTCTCCTTTAATTCTGAGAATTATATCTCCATTTCCGTAAAAGCTATAAATACACTGGCAATTTATTCCCCAGTCCAATGTGGGCGGTGCAGTATATGTCCACACCTTAACCTCAATCATATCTTGGTTTGCAACTTCTAGTTCCAGTCTATCCAACCTATGCTGAAGCATGTGGATATACTTTCCTTTCCAATCGTTTACAATATACATATCGTTATCGATGGGGGCTCGCCAAAAGTTTAGCGTTGGCCCTTTACTGATAATACTAGTTCCTTCATAATTCCACTCATTCATTTTGCCTTTGATTTTATCTAAAACAATGCTGAAATTGGTCCCCTTTATAGAAATTATATTGCTTGACTCACTATATCTCATAGGAGGCATAACCTCACGCCTCTGTGACACAGGGCGATTTACTGCTACTGCCTTTATAGGCAGCTTGAACTGATCCCATGCGACTTTATGGCCTCGATGGCCCCACATATTGTCATAGGCTAAAGAAAAGCTTATATTTAGCCAATAATCTGTGTTTTCCATAATTTTTTCAGGAATTGTCAACGGTATTTTTACTGTCTTCTTTTCTTTTGCTTTTATGCCCTTTACAGATATTGTACCACTCTGAAGAATAATCTCATCTGCCATAACATTCCATGAAAGCTCCAAATGATCTAGTGAAATAAAATCATATAGATTTTCAATCATTATTTCGCCTTTCATTAAATCTACTTCTTTTACCTTAACAGGCTCAATAATCTTTTTGTACTCTATAAGACCGGGCGTAGGAATGCGCGTAGGCTGAACCAATCCATCACAGCAAAAATTAGAGTTGTTTGGCTCGTCTCCAAAATCACCTCCATAGGCAAAATATTCTTTGCCATCTTCCGTGTATTGCCGTATTCCATGATCCATCCATTCCCATACAAAGCCTCCTTGAAGTCTTTTATGAGAATAAAATGCATCCTGGTATTCCTTTAAACCCCCCGGGCCATTGCCCATTGCATGAGCATATTCGCAAAGAATGTGTGGCTTGCTTATGTTTTCTATTTCACCCAAGTCTATTAATTTTTCTACAGATGTGTACATAGTGCTAAAAACATCTGCCGCCTTTGCTTCAATATCTCCTTCATAATGAACCAATCTGCTGCTGTCAAATTTATGGCACCAATTATACATGGCTTCAAAGTTACATCCAAAACCTGATTCATTGCCTAAAGACCAAAATATTATGCTTGGATGATTTTTATCTCTATGTACCATCCTCTGTATTCTGTCTAAATAAACTTTCTCCCATGCAGGATCATTGCTTATTCTATTTGCGTCTCCGGCCAGTTCAAAGCCGTGGCATTCAAGATCTGCTTCATCCATAACATATAGACCGTATCTATCACATAAATCATAAAACCTAGGATCATTAGGATAATGGGAGGTTCTTACAGCATTTATATTATGCCTTTTCATCAAAAGTATGTCTTCCTTCATCCATTCTATTGGAACAGCCCTTCCTAAACATGGATGATGTTCATGCCTGTTGACCCCTTTTAGCATTATAGGCACTCCGTTTACCAGAAAATTTCCGCCTTTTAGCTCGACTTGTCTAAATCCAACCTTGATAGGAACAATTTCAATAATATCTCCCTCACTGTTTTTTAAGGTAACAAGGAGATTGTATAGGTTAGGGGCTTCAGCCGACCACTTATGCGGACACTTTACTTCCAGTTTTGAATTTAATAAGCTTCTGCTTTTAGACGATATATTAATATTATTGATAATATGGCTTTGTATAGAAGACAATTTATGCTCCTCAAGAAGACTGCACTCGATTTGATAATCTGCTGCATGATTTTGAGAGCTGTTTTCTAAAATAACCTCTAATTGTAAAATGCCGTCTTTATATGCTTTATCAAGTTCTGCTTTTGCAAATATATCATTTATATGTATACCAGGCCTTGCTATAAGGCATACATCTCTGAATATTCCGCTCAACCACCACATATCCTGATCCTCCAGATAGCTTCCGTCAGACCATTGATAAACCCTCACAGCTATGTTATTCATACCAAATTGTATATAAGGAGTAATATCAAATTCTGCAGGAAGGCGGCTGCCTTTGCTAAAGCCAACTTCTCTGCCATTTATCCATACATAAAATGCACTGTCCACTCCTTCAAACCTCAACAATATCTGCAGGCCTTCCCAATCCTTTCCAATATAGAATTCTCTTTTATAGGATCCTGTAGGATTTTGAGAAGGAACATAAGGAGG
Source organism: Lutispora sp. QWL-02 (assembly GCF_058315355.1). Taxonomy (NCBI): domain Bacteria; kingdom Bacillati; phylum Bacillota; class Clostridia; order Lutisporales; family Lutisporaceae; genus Lutispora; species Lutispora sp. QWL-02. The sequence goes on along the minus strand of NZ_CM177762.1, from coordinate 977,348 downwards.
GTCTATTGGAAAGGGGTATATCAGATCCGTATAATGCGGCTTACCATAGCCTTGCATTTGCCAATTTCCAGGCACTTTTATATCAGCCCATACACTTATATCATAATAATCTACATAAAAGTCAGATGAAGCCTCTATGGGTGAAGATGAGTAATCAAACTTCCATGTGCCGTTAAGAAGCTTAAAGCGGCTTGATTCGCCTCTCTCAAAGCTAAGAGCAGAATCGATATCTTCGTATGGTATAAAATATGCTCGGCTGCACAAACGATTGCGATGCAATAAGTCAATATTTTCCCAATCTTTTGCAAGAACCCTATCCATATATATTCCTCCTTGTATATGGCAGTTTATCTTCAATACGCATTTTACATGTTTTATCCTATCTATCATACCAAAAACTTTTAAGAAAACGTTTTCTATCAAAGTAGTTTTTCATGTTTATATAATAACATATTATATTGCTTTGTACAAACCTTATTTAAAAGTATTGACATAACAAAATCAAGGCAAATAATACTATCTGCCTTGACCCTTATACCTAGTCTATTTTGTACCTCTCCCTAATGTATAAACACCTTTATAATCTGGATCACCAAGGCTCGGCTGTACTAATCCTTTAATAAAGTTACGTGTGTAATACAAATCAATAGCGGAATATAGTGGTATTATAACACACTTGTCCTTTATTAAGATTTCTTCTGCACGCTTGAACAGTTGTGTTCTTTCATCATTGTTTGTGGAAAGACGAGCTTTTTTTATCAACTCATTATACTCTGCATCGTTAAAGCCGTCAGCATAGTAGCCGCCTTCAGCATAGCAGTCTAAGAAGGTGCTGGGATCATTATAATCAGCATTCCATCCATTATTGAACAATTGGAATTCCCCTTTATCAACCTTGTCATAGGCTACGTTCCATTCCATCATCTCTATTTTTAGATTGAAGCCTATTTTTTCTCTGAAAACCTGCTGATACCATTCTGCTTCTTGCTTGGTCCTCTCATCGCTGCCTCTCATAGTAATGGAAATTTCAGCTTTTGCTGGATCCGGATTCAATCCAAGTTCTTTTAGTCCTTCTATGAATAATGCTCGAGGATCTGATACTTGACTAATAAGTTGCTTTGCAAATTGTGGATTTCCAGCTTTGTTTTGGTATTTTTCGTCACCAATCTTGTTTACTGGAGGAACATAATGGTAGCCAGGTATGGATTCTGATTTTACTATATCGCTTATATAAGCTTCTCTATCGATACATGCAGACAATGCCTGTCTTATCTTGGTATTCTTTAAATATTTATCTTTTAAATTAATCTGAAGGAAATCAATTCCTTGAGCTTCAAGCTTCTGTACATCAAAGTAACCTGTTTCGTCAAATTTCTTTTTCCAATCTGCATCAGATACTCCACTGACATCGTAATCGCCTGTTAGTAGTGCTTGCATTCTTGCACTTGATTCATCAAGCATATTCCACACCATTTTATCAAGATAAACATTATCCTTATCCCAATAATTTGGATTCTTCTCATATACTAGCTTGCTATCATGTACCCACTCTTTTAATATGAAAGGTCCATTGAAAACAAGCTGTTCAGCTTCTGTACCATATTTATCGCCGTATTTCTCAATAATGTCTTTTCTCTGGGGTTTAAGGCAAGTAAAGTAGGCCATTTGTTCAAAATAGGGAATAGGATTCTTTAATTTAATGACCAGTGTTTTTTCATCTGTAGCTTTTACCCCAACCTGATCAATTGTAGCCTTGCCAGTATTGAATTCCTCGCCATTTAAAATAAACATGTTGAGGAACCAGGCGTACTTACTTGCAGTTTTTGGATCAAGACATCTTTTGATGGCGTATTCAAAATCCTCAGCTTTTACTGGAACGCCATCGCTCCAAAGTGCATTGTTTCTTAAATGGAATGTCCATTCTGTACCATCGGCATTGCTTTCCCATTTTTCAGCTACGCCTGGTTCAATTTTATCACCATCAGGTGTTCCTTGAACTCTGGCTAAGCCTTCGAAAATTGGTGCCATGCAACGGAATGTACTATTGTAGCTTGTTTTTGCGGAGTCAAATGTCTCAACCTCTGTGCCACGTCTATATAAGACTTGTTCTTTGTCCATGGTAATACCATTTACCACTTTAGTGTTTTCAGCAGCAACCGGTGTGTCACCACCTGCCGGTTGAGCCGGCTCCTTTTTACCGCATCCGGTAAGAATTAACGAAAGAATAAGTACAAGTGCCAGCAACGATGCAAATACCCTTTTACTCTTCATTTTGCAACCCCCTAAATTTTATTTTTATTCAGCATGCAGCTGAAAATTTAAACTTAATAATATTTATTGTATTTAGAACAGATGACATGCTACAAAATGTTCCGGTTGGATTTCCTGAAGCTGTGGCGTTATTTCGCCGCATATAGGCTTCGCATAACGACACCTCTGCATAAATCGGCAGCCAGGCTTCGGATTTATTGGGCTCGGTATCTCCCCTTCAAGCTTAATCCTCTTCTTATTGCGTGATAACCTGGGATCCGCTATAGGTATTGATGAAAGTAACGCTTGTGTATAGGGATGCTGAGGATTGTCATATAGATTACTGCTAGTTGTAAGCTCTACCATTTGCCCCAGATACATTACACCAACCTTATCCGATATATGTCTGACCATGGAAAGATCATGAGCAATAAATAAATAGGTCAACCCTAAATCTCTTTGCAAATCAATCAGTAAGTTTACAATTTGCGCTTGTATGGAAACATCTAGGGCTGAAATAGGTTCATCACAAACGATAAACTGTGGCTCAATAGCCAGCGCCCTTGCTATTCCTATTCTTTGCCTTTGCCCGCCGGAAAACTCATGGGGGAACCTAGAGGCATGCTCCTTATTCAATCCGACTAGTCGCAAGAGCTCATATATTTTGTCCATCCTTTCCTGTTTAACATACATCTTATGTATATCAATGCCCGAAGCAACGATATCTCCTACGGTCATCCTAGGATTCAAGGATGCATACGGATCCTGAAATATGATTTGGGCTTTTTTGCTCAATTCCTTTTTGTCTTTACCCTTCAGATTATTAATATGTTTGTCTTCAAAGTAAATATCGCCGCCGGTAGCATTATAAAGGCCTATTATAGTGCGGCCGCAGGTTGTCTTCCCACAGCCCGACTCCCCGACTAATCCCAGGGTCTCTCCTCTATTGATGTTAAAGCTCACATCATCTACTGCTTTTAAAATAGAATTGCGACCAATTGTGAAATATTTTTTTAGACTTTTTACTTGTACTAATGGCTTATCTTGTGGCATTTGCTTCACCACCCGTCTCAAATATTGATGGTGCACTAACCTTTGGCGCATCCTGATGTTTGAGCCAACAAGCGACCTCTTGCGTATCGCTTAACTTGGTTACCACAGGCATTTCTTCCAAGCAAATCCTCATACAATATTCGCATCTTGCTGAGAAGGGGCATCCTATTGGAGGCTGTATAAGATCAGGAGGCGTCCCTTTCAATGAGCATAATCTCTCTTTGCTTTGCAAACCTATCCTGGGAATAGATCTTAGTAAAGCCCAAGTATATGGATGCTCCGGCGAGTAAAATATTTCATCCACAGTACCTCTTTCTACAATAGTTCCGGCATACATTACCTGAACCCTATGAGCTACATCTGCAACAACGCCCAAATCATGAGTAACTAATATAACCGCCGTTTTGAATTCTTCCTGCAAATTCGCAATTAAATCCATGATTTGTGCTTGTATGGTCACATCAAGAGCTGTTGTAGGCTCATCAGCAATAAGAATGCTTGGATTGCAAGCAAGTGCAATTGCTATCATAGCACGCTGCCTCATTCCTCCGGAAAATTCATGAGGATACTGCTTTATTCTGCTTTCTGCATTAGGTATATTAACGACTTTTAACATGTTTAGGGCTTCATCAAGGGCATCCTTTTTTTTCATACCCTTGTGAATAATGAGATTTTCTGCAATTTGTTCGCCTATTTTTGCAGTAGGATTTAAAGAAGTCATGGGATCTTGAAATATCATAGAAATTTCAGAGCCTCTAATAGCTCTTAGTTCCCTTTCCTTCATTTTTAAAACACTATTACCTTTGTAACGTATTTCAGAACCTTTTTTTATTTTGGCTTGAGGCGGCAAAAGTCGTAGAATAGATTTTGAAGTAACAGTTTTGCCGCAGCCTGATTCACCAACAATTGCCAGGGTTTCACCCTTATTAAGGCCAAAACTTACTCCTCTAACAGCTTGCACTTCTCCAGCATAAGTTTGAAAAGATACATTCAAGTTATTTACTTCTAATATTTTTTCCATTCTCTCGCCCTCCCATCACTACTGCCTCAGCTTAGGATCTAACGCATCGGTCAGTCCGTCACCCATAAGGGTAAAGGCTAGCATAGTCAAGCTAATAAAGAGGCAAGGATAAAATAGCATATAAGGATAAAACATAAGTTTTTGTTGCGCTGCAGCTGCTAATGCGCCCCAGCTGGTGTCAGGCGGAACAACCCCCAAGCCAATATAGCTTAAAAAAGCTTCAGTAAATATAAACCCTGGTACAGACAATGTTGCACGAACAATTATAATACCAAGAACATTGGGCAACATATGCTTGATAATAATTCTAGAAGGACCGGAACCCAAAGCGCGCTCTGCATGAATAAATTCCATTTCCTTAAGCTGCATAACTTGTCCTCTGACTAAGCGTGCCGTATTATCCCAAGCAATAACAGTCATCGCAAAAACCAAGGCAAATACGCTTTTGCCCATTATAAGCGAAATCAATATTACTACGACAAGATATGGTATACTGCCAATAATTTCAACAATGCGCATCATAATGTCATCGACAATGCCGCCGAAGTAACCTGATATTCCTCCATATAGTGTTCCTACTAAAACTTGAACCATCGTGCAGCAAATACCGATGATAATAGATATCCTGCCGCCTATAGCAACCCTAACAAACAAGTCTCTTCCCAGTTCATCCGTACCAAACCAATACTTGGCGCTGGGAGATAGATTCTTATCAACTGTATTAATTTTTGCAAAATCATTTGGACTAATCATAGGTACAACAAGAGTAAATATTCCTATAGCTATGAGCAGTATTGCTGCTATCACAGCCACCTTATTCTTTTTAAAACGACGCCATGAATCCTGCCAGAAAGTAATGCTTGGTCTTAGCATAGCTTCAGCTTTACTATCATCGCAGCCTATAATATCAAATCTATTTTGTAAATTAGTTCCTGCCTCTGACACTTCTATTCCCTCCCGCCTTTAGCAACTCTTATTCTTGGATCTACTAATCCATAAATGATGTCAACAAATATAAGAGATATTATATATAGTACTGCAACAAATATTGTCAGCCCCATAATCATCGAGTAGTCATTCAAGTTAACAGAATTGACGAAATAAGCACCTATGCCGGGAACAGCAAACATCCTTTCCACTACAAAAGCTCCTGTGAAAATAAATAAAATATTTGGAGCTATTAAAGTTACCATAGGAATCATTGCATTTCTAAGAATATGTTTGAAAATTAAACGAAATGTTGAAACGCCCTTTGCTCTCGCAGTTACTATATAGTCCTCATTGACTACACTTAAGGTGCTATTTCTCATATATTTACTATATGAAGCTATTCCTCCCAATGCTAAAGCAATACTTGGCATAATAGTATGTTTGAATTCTCCCCAGCCAAACAAGGGAAGAATGTTGTGCTTAACAGCACAAAAATATTGAAGAAGTGATGCGAATACGAAGCTTGGAACACAAACACCCAGAATAACCAGAAACATAACAAACTGATCAACCCATTTACCTCTTTTCAATGCAGCAACAATTCCAAGAAGCAATCCAAATACAATTTCTATCACTGCGGCTTGAGCACCGATAACAGCGGAAGTAGGCGCATAATTAATGATTGTGTCATTGACGGTTCTTCCGGTATAGATGAGAGATTCGCCGAGATCTCCCTTGGTGATCAGTCCTTTTAAATAGTATATATACTGTATATGCATAGGTTGGTCTAAATGATATTTGGCCCTGAAATTAGCATATGCTTCCTTTGGCAAATGCTTTTCACCTTGCGCCATGGGATCTCCCGGTATAGCATGAATCAGAAAAAAAGTAATTGTGATAATTACAAAAATTGTAAAAATACCATAAAAGGATCGCTTGATTATAAATTTAACCATGATATTCTCCTTTCAATGTTATTATTATGTATATAGAAAAGGTTTTCTATTATAATATTATTAATTATATTCTATATATATTAAAAATATCCTTCATATTTTTTGCAAATACCATAATCTCTAGATATTTTTAAATATTAGTAAAACACCGGGTGTAAAAATACATATCCTTTGTTTTCTGTGATATAAAGCAAAGTCTTCCCTATACGATTATAAAGATATTATTATAATTATAGTAAACCTTTTCTGTTTGTTCTGTATATCTTGAATCAGTTATTATAGCCCTGCTGCTGAAATTCAATAGCAAATATGAATCTGAATTGGTAAAGCCGCTAAGATATATGATATTTGCGTCTTTTTGAAGGAATATGCCATCCAGATTCTTGCATTGGAGTATCTCAATAATTTTTTCTATTCTCTTTCCCAAGAATTATCATTCATTAAATATTCTCGGAGTATTAACAGATAATAGCTTCACTAGCTTATTAGTTCTGTTTCTCCAAGTATGAGGTTCTGTTGCTTCGTAATGAGCACTATCACCGGGGTATAAAACATATTCTTCATCCTTATAGTATAAAGTTAAAATCCCTTCCAGCACATATATAAATTCTTCTCCTTCATGTGGTGCCTTAGCCGGAGATCCTTCTTCGTCACAAGGCAAAAGAGTTACCATCATCATTTCCAAATTCCTGTCAGGTATTTCTCCTGATAACTTGGAATATATAAAAGAAACCTTATCATGTTGAAAGTATTCCTGTTCATAGCTCTTAAGAACTATGGGGCGGCCTTTTTTAGGGGGGCTGAAGAATACTGACAAATCTACCTCCAAAGCTTCTGCTATGTTTTTAAGAGACAATATGGCAATAGAGGTAAGCCCTCTTTCTACTTGAGATAAAAAGCCTACGGATAAATCCGTCTTTTCGCTTAGATCCTTTAAGGTCATGTTTTTTTCATTTCTTATTTGATTTATTTTCTGGCCTATTTCCTCTTTCATTCCTGCACCCCTATACTATAATCATATTTCTGTTTGAATTGTTAAATACTCTTGCACTATCTCCATCCACCATCACTATGTCTTCTATTCTCATACCGAATTTACCGGGAATATATATGCCTGGTTCAATGCTGAAGCACATGCCTGTTTTTAATATCTGCTTATTCCCGCCTTTTATATAAGGGGCTTCATGAACTGCTAATCCAATGCCATGTCCTGTTCTGTTTATGAAGTATTGACCATAGCCTTCTTTAGTGATTATATCTCTGGCGACTTTATCCACTTCTTCTGCTGTTATTCCTTCCCTCACGGCTTTCTTGGCTTCAGTGGTGGCCCTCAGACATATCTCATAAACCTTCTTTTGCTCCTCTGTGGGTTCCCCTACAAATACTGTTCTGGAAGTATCGGAGCAATAGCCCTTATATCTGCAGCCAAAATCCAGCACAACCAAATCTCGCTCCTCTATTATTCTCCTGTCGCCGTTATAGTGGGGCTTGGAGCTGTTTGGACCCGAAGCAACTATTGGATCGAAGGAAAGCTCTTCTCCGCCTAGTTCTATCAACAATTCTTTTATCTTATTAGCGATCTCTCTTTCTGATGCACCAGGCTTGATAAACTTTATAATTTCTTCAAAGGCTTTGTCCGCTATTTCTCCGGCTTTGGTCATATATCCAGCTTCTGCATCATCTTTTCTCAGCCTTAATTCTTCAAATATTATAGCTTTGTTTACATATTCAGCCTTTATTAAGCTTCTCATATCGATGAGATCAATAGCTCTTATTCCATCATTTACTGCTATTACTTTTTCACTAAGTACATAATCTAATTCCGCCCTTTCAAAGGCACCCATGACTCCTCCGCCATCAGACCATTTGTAGATATGAGCCTCTTCTCCTAAAGCTTCCCTCACTTCTTCATAATATAATTCAGGACATATGAAGAACCATCTTCCGTCAGACAAAAGAAAAAAACCCCTGAATCTTTCATCTGCAAAAGGCTTGATTCCGGCTAGATATTCTACATCATGACCGGGTCCCATCAGACATCCGTCTACCCCATAGTTTTTCAATAATCCTATCAAATGATTCAATTTTGTTTTACTAAGCACAATCATCATCTCCCTAAAATACAGTTTTCTTAAAATATATTCTATATATATTAAATTTATCCTGCAGCATTTACGTATTACTTAATTTTTATAATTTAATAGTATTTTGAAGTAGATGGAGCTTAGCGCCGTTTATCCCCCGCAATAAAGAAATAGTAGTATTGGCAGTTTGACTATCAGGTAAATAAGTTAAAATACTAACTTTATATTAATCTTATAGAGCGAATTAATTCTTTACTGCAAAATAAGATAAACATAGATTTGTTTATCTATATTAAAATTACTCCCCAAACATAAACAGCTATATTTAGGGGTTTTAACTTAGTTAATCAGTTTTAAAATCCCTTATGCTCCGTTCTTTCTATTATTTCATTCTGCAAGGCTTCTCCCAGATCATTGAAGTAATCGCTGTAGCCTGCAACACGGACTATCAGGTCCTTATAGTTCTCCGGGTTCTTCTGTGCATCTCTCAAAGTTTTAGCATCTATAACGTTGAACTGTATGTGATGGCCGTCCATCCTGAAATATGCCCTGACGAGCTGAGCCCATTTCTCCAGGCTTTCCTCGCTGCCGACTACACTCGGGGAGAATTTCTGATTGAGGAGAGTACCTCCGGTTCTCAAATGATCCATCTTTCCGGCAGATTTGATAACACCGGTTGGGCCTAGCCTATCTGTACCTTGAACCGGGGAAATGCCCTCGGATTGAGGCATGCCCGCTTTTCTTCCGTCTGGTGTTGCTCCTGTAACCTCTCCAAAGTAAACATGGCAGGTCGTAGGAAGCATATCTATCCTATAGGTGCCGCCGCAAACTGTTGGTCTCCCGTTTACTTCATCATAATAGGCATTGAAAACCTCCTTCATTATATCATCAGCATAGTCGTCATCATTGCCATACTTTGGTGTTCTGTTGAGGAATAGCTGTCGTATTTCTTCCCTGCCTTCAAAGTTTTTGTCTAAAACATCCAGCATTTCAGCCATAGTTAGCCTCTTGTCATCAAACACATGCTTTTTTATAGAGGATAAGCTGTCCGTTATGGTTCCTATGCCCACACCCTGCAGGTATCTGGTATTGTACCTGGCACCGCCTGCATTATAATTTTTAGCCTTCTTTATGCAGTCATCGGTTATTATAGATAAGAAGGGGCAGGGCATATTGTCGATGTAGAGCTTTTCCATGACATTGTTGCCCCTGATCTTTATTTCTATGAAATGGTGAAGCTGCTTTTTAAAGGCTTCAAACAATTCATCATAGGATTCAAAGCTTCTCGGATCGCCTGTCTCTATGCCGATCTTCTTGCCTGTCCTTGGGTCCAAGCCGTTATGCAGTGTTATTTCCATTACCTTTACCAGGTTGAAATATCCCGTGAGGATGTAAGCCTCTTTGCCGAAGGCCCCTGTCTCGACACAGCCACTGGTGCCGCCGCATCTTGCGTCCTCAATGGATTTTCCCGCTCTCAGCATTTCCTCTATTACGGAATCCGCATTGAAGATCGAAGGCTGGCCAAAGCCGGTTTCTAATATTTTCAAGGCCCTCTTCAAGAATTTATCCGGATTCTTCTTGCTGAGCTGAATGTTGGAGCTTGGCTGCAGCAGCCTCATCTCCTGTATGACATCCAGAACCATATAGGTCACATCATTTACTCCGTCTGATCCATCGATAGTAAGACCGCCGTTGTTTATATTTGCAAAATCGGTGTAGGTTCCGCTTTCCTTCAATGTAACTCCAACCTTTGGAGGAGCAGGCTGATTATTAAACTTAATCCAGAACAATTGAAGCAGTTCTTTTGCCTTATCATCCGTAAGAGTGCCTTCCTCAATGCCTTTTTTGTAAAAAGGATAGAGATGTTGATCCAATCTGCCCGGGGAGAAAGCATCCCATGTATTGAGCTCAGTAATTACGCTGAGGTGAACAAACCAATACATCTGAAGGGCTTCCCAGAAATTTCCCGGAGCATTGGCAGGTACATTTGTACAAACTTCTGCGATCTGCAGCAGTTCTTTTTTTCTTTTTTCATCCTTTTCTGCCGCTGCCAGCTCAAGAGCTTTATCTGCGTGTCTTTTGCCAAAGGTTATTATTGCATCGCAGCAAATGGTCATGGCTTTTAATTCTTCATGCTTCGAAAAGGCTTCAGGATCATTTAGAAAATCAAGCTTAGCAATTTCTTCTTTTATATCCTTTTTGAAATCCAAAAACCCTTTTTGATACATTTTTCCGTCAGCTACTGTATGTCCCGGAGATCTTTGCTCCATGAACTCGGTGAAAATTCCGGCACTATAGCATTCCTTCCACTCTTCGGTCATATTGTTCAGGAGAAGATCTCTCATGGCTTTGCCTTCCCAATACGGTATTATCTCTTCCCTCTGAACCTTTTTAGACTCTTCCGAAACCTTAAAAAATACCTTATCCCTTTTATCCATTACTTCAAAGTCTTCTATAGTGTGGCAGCAAAGCTCGGGATAAGTAGGAGTAGCCTTAGGCGCCGGACCTCTCTCCCCGACTATGAGCTCATTATCATTTATGCATATGGACTTGTCCTGGCACAGTTCTTTGAAAACCATGGCGCGAAGAACAGGGATAGAAACCTTACCTTGATATTTCTTGTATGCATTTGTAACGATCTGAGCTCTTTCGATGGACATAGTGGGTACTGCGTCAAGGCTTTTCTGTCTTAAATCTCTGACTCTTTCATTCATAAACTCTAACCCCCAATTTTTACTTTAAATCCAAATGCTTTTAGCTTTTGAGCTATCTCATCCATTCTGTCATCGGACGGAGTCTTTATATCAGCAAGGCTGTATTCTGAGCCCAGCCTTTTATACTTTTCCATTGCTATATTATGATATGGCAGAAGATTTATCTGCTCAATGCCGTTTAATGCGGACAGAAACTTTCCTGTCTCCTCCAAATTGGCATCGTCATCATTGATTCCCGGAATAATAGGAATCCGTATAAAAATCCTCTTTCCAAGCTTGGTCAATTCTTTCAAATTATTAAGCATCAGTTCATTTGAAACCCCTGTATATTTTTTATGCTTGGCCTCATCCATCATCTTCAGATCATACAAAAAGAGATCTATGAATCCGCTATGCTCTCCGAGGATATCTTTTTTTACAAAGCCGCAGGTATCAACCGCTGTGTGTATGCCCTTTTTCTTGCAGCTTTTAAGCATTTCCAAAAGAAATTCAGGCTGCATAAAAGGCTCGCCGCCCGAAAAGGTAACTCCACCGACCGATTCCTCATAGAATATATTGTCCTTCTCTACTTCTTTTATCACTTCTGCTGCTGTCATAGCTTTGCCGGCCATCTCCACGGCTCCGGCATAGCAAACCTCTGCACAGCTGCCGCAGCTGATGCATTTTTTAATATCGACTTTCATCCTTTTATCTTCTATCGCTATGGCCCCGGTAGTACAAACCTCTGCACATTTACCGCAACCAATACATCTGTCGGGAAACCTTACCATCTGCCGCTTAACCTGCTGGCTCTCCGGATTATGGCACCACCAGCATGTCAAGGGACAGCCCTTCATGAAAACAGTTGTCCTTATTCCCGGGCCGTCATGTATAGAATATTTCATTATGTTAAATACACAGCCTTCCACGCTATCACCTCATCTATATTTTATTGCAAATAATGTGCCAATCTTCGCATCTTGCGGGAATAGGCTGATTTAGTTATTTTAATATTTAGAAAAATATAAAAAAGGCACAAGAGTACGCTTTTTAGTACTACAGGTGCCTTTATTTACATTTCTGGTACGGTTTTTGGTACTATTCACTTTCTTCACCGCAGCTTTTAATACCTAGTCTCTTAAGTTTGCCATGGAGAGTCTGTTTTGGTATTTTAAGCATCCTGGCAGCTTTTGCGCAATTTCCGCCCGCTTCATCTATGGCGGATATGATTACAGATTTCTCATACTCTTCTACAGCGTTTTTCAGCCCCACGCCTCTAGGTATCTCCGGCTTTTCTTTTTCTTTAAACACCGGAGTCTGACCAAATATGCTGTAATATTGCAAATCTGTGAGATCTATATGATCTCCATCGGTAAAGTTCATGGCGCTCTCTATCATGTTTTCCAGCTCTCTCACGTTGCCTGACCAATCACTATTGAGAAACCTATCATGAACTTCTCTGGTCACACCTTTAATATTCTTATTCATTTTTTGATTAAAAACCTTAATAAAATGATTTGTAAGTATGGGTATATCCTCTTTCCGTTCTCTGAGAGAAGGAACATATAGGTATATCACATTGAGCCTGTAAAACAAATCCGGCCTGATTATATTATGCTCCAGCATCATATTAGGCTCCATGTTGGAAGCGGCAATTATACGTACATTCACCTCTTTGGTATCTGAGCCTCCGATCCTTCTTATGACCCCATCCTGAATAACTCGCAGAAGCTTTGATTGAAGCTCAAGATTCATAGAGTTTATTTCGTCCAAAAAAAGGGTACCTCCATCTGCCAGTTCAAAAAGCCCCGGTCTATCCTTTGCTCCCGTAAAGCTTCCCTGAGCAGTTCCGAATAATATGCTCTCAAGAAGGTTTTCCGGCAAAGCTGCACAGTTCTGTGCAATAAAAGGCTTGCTGCGCCTGCTGCTGAGATTGTGCATGGCCTGAACGACGAGCTCCTTGCCTGTACCCGTCTCCCCATATACAAATACCGAAGAATTGCTGTTTGCCACCTTTTTTGCTTTGTTTTTCAACTCCAGTAAAACTGTACTCTCTCCTACGATGTCGGAAATGGTGTATTGAGTACCGTTGAGTGCTTTATGTCCATCACGTTTTGTGTAAAGCTCGTTTTGGAGCATTAGAACTTTTTCCGACAGCTCCCTCACAGTTGTGAGATCCTTAAATATTTCAAAGGCCCCTACAAGCTCCCCATTATCAAATACCGGTATGGTAGTGCTCAAGATAGAAACGCTTTTTCCTTTATAATTGACATAGTTTTGCACCTGATCGATCACAGGCTTTCCGGTGGTCAAAGCTTTATAGAAGGTGCTATGGTTCTTATCCAGATGGGGAAATACTTTAAATAAATTTTCTCCCACCGCCTCATCAGGATCAAAACCCGTTATCTCTGTTGAAGCTGCTTTGTAAAAAGTGATGGTAAGGTCTGCATCCAGCACTATTATGCCTTCCTCCAACCTGTCCAATATAAGTTGTTTTATCTTGCTTTGATCCATGACTAAGCCTCCTTATGAATTGTTATGGTCAGCTCTGCGCTAAGAGCAATGTGCTGCAGGAATATGCTACCCATATAATAACATATTATAAAGCTAATCGGTCAAAACAAAGCATCTGAGAAATAGTTAAGCAAAAAAATCACCCTGCTGGTCTGCAGAGTGATAGGAAATACTTATATCAATAGGTGATCGTATTTTGCGGGCTGACTTTATCACTCTATCTCAAAATTGCATGTTACTACTGCTGTAATCTCTTTATCTATGGTTGAAGTATCATTGATACCATAGTCCGAAACTTCGGTAGAATACAAAGGAGTGATCTGAAAAACTCCCACCCTGGCCGAACGCAATGTGCCTATTTTGCTGCCGGTGCCATCGGCGATTTGCATTGCCCTGTTCTTTGCATCTGCTGTGGCTTCCCCCAACATATCGACTTTCAAATCAGCAATCTTTGTATAGTAATATTCAGGCGGATAGGATTGGAATTCTACTCCTTCATTGATCAGGTCGGTAGCCTCTCTGGATATTGCAGTTATCTTCTCCACATCGCTGGATGTGATTTCCACCCTCTGCTCCAGCCTGTAGCTCGCGATTTCATTGCTGTACATGCCGTTTGGCAATACCACGTAATAAGGATTGGTAGATATGGATGATATGATTATATCCTTCTCATCTATCCCCTTGCTTACGAGATGCTTCTTTACCTTTTCCAAATCCAGCTTCAGCTTGGCATAGGCATCAGCAGTTTGTGCCGACTGAGCCGAAAAGCTTCCACGCCATGTGACCAAATCCGATTTTATCTGTTTCTTTGCCGAGCCGGTAACAGTTATGGTTTTATCTCCTGCCTTCATCTTTATGATACCATTTGTTACGATTGTTGAAGATAGGATTATCCCCAATGCCAGGATAACTGCTATTAATGACCACACCAGATTGTTTTTGTTTTCTCCGTTCATAATGATACACCCCCTATTTTATTATCAATGTTGAAATGCTTTATCCTGCTCCCATATGTCATTATTATTAGACACAAAAAGTTTAAATAGAGTTCCCAATTTAAGCAGCAAATAATATATAATATTTAGTACTAAAAAGAAAAACCGACACAACGTATCGGTTATACTGGCCTGCGCCTAAGTGTCCTAATAGAAACCTCATGTTCTCCAAGCAGTTCATGAATTGATTTGTTGTCTTCTATCATGGCATCCAATTTTGCATTAACTTCTGTTCTAAACTCCATCAGACTAGCAGTATGATTTTTTATTCCTGCTACTTCTTTTTTGAGATCTGCTACTTCAGTTTTTATGCCTGCTACTTCAGTTTTTAGATCTAACGCTTCAGCCTTTACGTCTTTTACCTCGGACTCAATTTTACCAAGCTTTTCTACTACAAATTTTTGGAATTCTTCGTTTGTCATCTTTTCAACTCCTCTTTGTAGTATTTTTCTCATTTAAAGTATAGCATACATTTTCTGGTTTATCCAATAGTAAAATATTAGATGCATTATTAGATCTCTTATGATCTGTTTTCCCCAATTATTCTAGCTTCTAGATACTGAATTAACTCTCCAAGGGGAATATTCTTCTCCTCGGCCTTCATCATATCCTTCAGCTTCACAGTCTGTGACTTCAGCTCCTCTTCTCCCATTATGATGACATAGGGAATTTTTTCTTTGTTGGCATAGTCAAGGCTCTTCTTCAGCTTTCTGCCGGTCATTTCTATATCAACATAGAATCCATTGCGCCTGAGCTCTTGGGCCAGCTTCATTGACTCCACCTCTGTACCCATGGGAATTATATAGAATTCTACGGGTGATCTGAAGCCATCTTTATTTTGTATGGACAATGCAGTATAAATCACATCAAGACCGAAGGATATGCCTACTGCAGGATATTCTATTCCGTTATCCAAAAAGCCTCCGATGATGCGGTCATATCTCCCCCCTCCTCCAATGCTGGAGGTAATACTGCCGTCACAAAGGAATATTTCATAAACTGTACCTGTATATATATCAAGACCTCTCGCCAGAAAAGGATTGAGCCTTGCTTTGGATCCAATACCCATAGCATCGAGATAAGCCCCCAATTCTCCCAATTCCTTTACACCCTCGGCAATCATGGGATTGCTGCTATTGTTTCTGAAATACTCCAGCGGGTCACCCTGTGAGTATTTCAAAGTTGAAAGCAAGCTTGAGATGATCTCATCTTCTATGCCTTTTTCCATGAGTTCCTGACGCACTCCCTCTTCGCCTACCTTTTCTATCTTATCCAAAGACAGTATGACTTCATTTATGCTTTCTTCCTTTACATTGGCACTGGTGATGATCCCCGATAGAAGCTTGCGGTTGTTATATGACACATAGGCATCAAGCTCCAGCTTCTCAAATACCTCCACAGCCATGGCCATGAATTCGGCTTCTGCAATGACCGACTTTACTCCCACCATGTCCACGTCGCACTGGATGAATTCACGGTTTCTCCCTGTTTTTACCGGGCCGTCTCTGAATACCTTGCCTATTTCATACCTTTTAAAGGGAAGTCTCAGGTTCGGATTCATGCCTACTACTTTTGCAAAGGGAACGGTCAGGTCATATCTTAGAGCGATATCACGGTCTCCCTGATCCTTCAGCCTATATACCTCTTTTAAAATCTCTGCACCGCCTGCATACTTGGAGGCCATTACATCATAGTAGTTGAGAATAGGAGTCTCTAGGGGCAGATATCCATATTTCTCAAAGGTATCTTCCAATGTTTTTCTAATCTTGTTTCTGATATATTGCTCTTCCGGCAAATAGTCTTTCGTACCCTTCAAATTGCGAAGCTTTAATTCCATTATAAATTCCTCCTTAAAGATTATCATAGTCAATTTTTTACTGGGAAACCCTACGGTTCATAAAGTTGAGCCTTACATTTCCACTGTTTTGGAAGCTATACTTTCTTGCCTGTTAAAAAAATAAAGAGCTATGCAGAGTTTATACCTGCACGGCTCTTTATGATATCAACACCATCGCAGGCACAAGCACAATCAGTGCCTGCACCTACGGATTATTTCCTAGCTGCAAGCACGCTTCCTATGATGGTGGATATGATTATTCAGTTTTGAAATAATAGTGCAAATCATAGTGCGCTTCTCCTTTATCGCTTTTAATAGATAATACCATTGCGGTCCCAAAACTTCAAGCTGCCCAAGGATATATGCTCCAGTAGGAAAAGAATATATAATATGGCTTGAAACAAAGAATAAGGGAGGGGGATTCTACTTTCTATTTCCAAACCCGATCCAGTTTGAAGAATTCCTGGAAATAACCTAACATTGACATGGGGCTCATAAGTATTTGGTAAAACAGGACATAAAAAATAAATCCCAGTTTATTTTTGCGTATTCTTAAATTCAAAGACCTAAATACGCCTTTTTGATAGCTATATAAAACGTAATTTTGCACCAAGCAAAGCGGAAGCACAAAGAGAGTATAGGGGCCTACTACCCAATACTTTCCGAAAAAAGCTAAAATAAGTCCGGGTATCCAGCAAAAAGTATAAATAAAATCGAGATATGGCATTATCAAATTTATGCCGGTCATATATAGCACATACCCCATAGGCTGCTTCCATGGCTTCACTAAACTTAAGGCCTCTATCATTCCCCGAGCCCAACGGCTTCTTTGTCTTAACAAATGTTTCAGACTGTCAGGTACCTCTGTAAAAGCCACGGCAAGAGGTTCAAAATAGACCATACAGTTATTTTTTAGAAAGCTCCATGTTAAGACTATATCCTCTCCTATTGCATCAGGCCAGCCACCAACTTCCTTTATCACCCTTGTCTTGTATAAAGAAAAAGCACCTTGGGCTACAAGAGTTCCCTGATATAACCCCTGCAGCCTTTTGATACTGGCTATGCCAAGAAAGTAATCCCACTCTTGTATCCTTGCTATAAGATTCTCCCGGCTGTTTTTTGCCAGAACAGCGCCTGCAACAGCGCATACTTTCTTTGGAGCAGATTTCATTCTTGCTACTAAGTTTCTTATGGCAGATTTATGAAGCAAAGTATCTGCGTCCAAGGTTACCAAATAACCCGTAGCTACATTATTTAATGCATTATTCAATGCATTGTTCTTGCCCGGCTTCGGCTCATGCAGAACATGTACAGGCAGCGACAATTCCTCCGCTGCTTCTATAGCCTTTTCAGCAGTTCTGTCAGTTGAATTATTATCCACGACTATGGTATTTATTTCACCTCTATAATCCTGTCCCTTGATATACCTGAGGGTATCAGCGATATTTTTCTCCTCATTGCGGCAGGCGATTATAATAGTTATTGATTCATCAGGATCCGAGGTCTTAAAGGGAGGCTGCCTGTCCAAAAGCAAGCTGACTACCATAAAAGCATTAATATAGCCCGGCAGATAACCTATCCCTGCAATTATGATTACAGCAATAGGAAGTGAAACTATTTTGCCTAAATCTGAGACCCAGGGCAATGACAGAATTATTGAAAAAATAGTCCAGGCAGCTGCCGCTGCATGTCCAATCCAAAACTTCATTTTTACAGCGATGTATTTTTTCATATAATCTCCTAAAATAGCTGCAATAATTTAGCAATAATAATTATTATTAAATATCGTCTATCGCATGCTTATTTTATCATTATGCTGCAATGAGGTAAAGGAGAATATGATGAAATTTTTCGGTTTCTGTCATGTAAGTATTCACTCTAATGACTTTTTATCCCTTTTTATGCTTATTTGACAATTCTACATAGTGCTGCGCCGTTGCTCTCAGCGATAACACCTCTTCCTCCGCAAGTTCTCTTGTTATTTTTCCCGGAGAGCCTATAACCATTACATTTGAAGGTATCTTCTTGCCGGGAGGTATGACGGAGCCGGCAGCTATGATTGCATTGTCCCCTATCTCAGCGCCATCCAATATTATGGAGCCCATGCCTATCAATACATTATTTCCGATGGTGCAGGCATGAATAATGGCGCCATGGCCTACAGTCACGCCATCGCCGATTATCGTAGGACAATAGCGATTGATATGAATGGTACAGTTATCCTGTATGTTTGTGTCTTCTCCTATTGAAATATAGTTATCATCACCGCGTATCACGGTTCCATACCATATGCTTGCATTCTTTTTAAGCTTTACATTTCCAATAACAGCGGCATTATCCGCTATGAAACAGCTGGAGTGAATTTCAGGCACATTCCCTTGATATTCAATGATCATCTTCCATCCTCCTGTGTGATCTTCTTCTGCATACATTAAAGCATCATAAGCTTTGTTGCTTGCAGCTTGATTATATCATAACAAATAAGAGGGTAGTACCGTAAGCACTATCCTCTTAAGGCAATTGCCGTTTACGCCCTGTAACCGATCAATGCAGCTCCGATAGCTCCTGCATATTGGGAATCCCCATGGGAATAGATGCTGCAATTCATTTTTTTCTGAAGTATAGTCCTGATTTGGTCATTCTTCGAAACTCCGCCGGTAAAAAGCACTAAATCCCTTATTTTTATCCTATTGGCTATATGTGCAATTTTATTGGATATGGAATGAAGTATGCCGGAAGCTATGGAAGCTTTGGTAGCCCCCGACGCCAGAAGGCTTATAACCTCGCTTTCCGCAAATACGGCGCACATGCTGTTTATGTCCCTCGGCGCCGATTGAGCCGCCAGTTCCTCAAGCTCATCTACTTCTGCCTCAAGTATATGGGACATCACCTGAAGGAACCTTCCCGTACCTGCGGCACATTTGTCATTCATTATGAAATCCAATACATTGCCCTTCTCATCTATGGATATGGCCTTGCTGTCCTGGCCGCCCACATCTATTATTGTCCTGGCCTGCGGGTTCAGGTATATGGCGCCTCTTGCATGGCAGGTTATCTCGGTCACCCTCTTTGTTGCAAAGGGTATGGATACCCTGCCGTAACCGGTGCCGATTATTGCAGCTACATCGCTTTCCTGCCCTCCGCTTTTGTCCAGCACCTTCCTGTACAGTTCTTCTCCCGCTTCTCTCAGATTCCATCCTGTAGGCCGCATCAGCATGTACATATTTTCCCCGTCATAGGCAGCGGCTTTTGCGCATACAGACCCAATATCAATCCCTATAGTTATCATGTTTTTCTCCTTGGAAATACTCAAAGCTAAATAAATCTAATCTCTGTATTTTTTCTCTCGAGAGAGTGAAATCCTAATATATTTATACCGTATCTGCCAACTATTTCTTTTATGGCTTTCTCATCTTCACGGTCATATTTTATTGCTATGCCGCAGCATTTGCTGAGCTGCCTGGGAGTAGGAGTTATGGTATATTTTATATTGTTCTCCTTCAGCCTTTTTTCCAGCAGCAAGCCATCAGTATGAGTATTGAACAGTATATAATAATCCAGCTCCACGATTTACCCTATCATCTCGAGGAAGGCTTCCACTCGTGTTTGAATCTGACCCACATCATCATTGCTGTAATCGCTTTCAATAAAGAGCACAGGTATGCCGGCGGCTTTTAGGGCCTTCTCTACGTTAGCATACTCAATATTGTAGGTATGGCAGAACTGCAAGCTGTTATATATTACACCATCTGCTTTGAATTCCTTTGCCAATCTGATGATATCATCTTCTCTTCCTTTGTTCGGCGTAAAGCAGGCGCAGTTGATCTTGAGATATCTGTCTGCCAAAGCATTGATCATTTCATCCATTGTTGCGGCACTCTCATCTACAAGATTTTCAAAATACCTTGTACCTGTGCAGGTCTCTTCAGCAACAACTATGGCTCCGCTGGTCTCAAGTATATGATGTATTTTCCAGTTTGGAACAGCCATGGGAGTTCCGCTTATCAATATTCTCTTGTCATCTTTTTTGCTTACGGATACTTCATTTTTTATTCTTTCTTCCAGCTCTTCGCATAGCTTATTGGTCATTTCTATAAAGCGTTCAGGATTGTCATAAAAAGCGATCTGAGATATGAGCAGTGCGTCTTTACCGCTGATCGGCACATTTAATGCCTTTCTGGCAGAGTATAGCCTCAGCAGGGCCAGTCTTTTTCTGTTGCAAAGCTTAATGGCCTCGGCAAGCTTTGCCTCTGTTATTTCATTGCCTGTAAGCTTTTCTAACTTTGCCTTGAGGTCATATATTTCTTCCGACCACTTCTTGTAGTCTTTGTCTCTCTTCATCTGGGGAAGGTCCATTACATAGGTATCCACATAATCATCAAGCACTTCCCAGGCTTTCTTTTTTGCATCGCAGGTCGTTTCTCCAACTATCATGTCGCAGGATTGGAAATATGGGCAGGTACCGCCTACCTTGGCTCCTGTAAAAGCCTTTACCAACGGACATATATTCCTCGGCAGGACCTTCTCCCCATCTTCTATCCAGAACTGTGAGCCCGCACAAAGTCCGACACCGGCTGCACCGGCTGCAAGGATGAGTTCATCAGGAACAAACACGCAAAAAGTGCCTACTACCTTGCCGCCCTGCTTTTTATGATCGTCCAGCTCTTTGATCCTCAGTCCGTGGACTTCCGATACTACAAAATTATAGTAGTTCATACCTTCGGGTCTGTTTTCCTGGCCTAGATAAACTCCGCCATATAACTGTGGAAGGACCTCGCACAACACATCATGCTTTTCCAAGTCCATTCCGAGTCTTCCCCATAATTCTCTGTAATCTGCCATTCTTTATACCCCCATGATATTACTTTACTAATATGATATCATGTCCGCATTTTATTCATGATTGTTTATTTCTATTCCGGTTTTGTATTGCATTGATAATGTCTATAGAAGCAGCAGAATTCAGGTCAGCATCCATATGAGTTAGACAATTTTCGACAATAAAACTGTTATATTGACATGTAATGCCGGATAATATATAATTTCATAGATATACTTGTACTTTTTGCCAAAATAATTACCATTTATAACTATAAAGTATAATGAAAAGCTAAAAAAATGGAGGAGATTGCGTGAAATTAAGCCTATCGAGACGAATTGCCCTGATGACAGCCTGCCTGATGCTGGCAGTATCATTAGGTATAGGTTACACTGCCATAAAGCTTAGCTCTGATGTCATATCGGAGCATACAAAAGATGCCCTGTCCATGTCTGCCGAAGATGGGGTAAAGGTTATTGAAGGAGTTATTTCTAAAGATTTAAACATTTTAACAGAGTTAGCTAATCGTGCAAGAACTCAAACCATGGATTGGCAAATCCAGCGCGAATCTTTGGCACAGGATGTTTCAAGATTGGGCTATTTGGATATGGGTATAGTGACTCCTGACGGCATAGCCCATTATGTGACAAGCGGAGATACGGCGGATCTCGGAGACAGAAACTATATCAAAGAAGCTTTTCAAGGAGAAGCAAATATTTCAGACGTGATTATAAGCAAAGTCACCAATCAAGCTGTCATAATGCTGGCAGCACCCATCAAAGTGAATGATAGTGTTGCAGGCGTTCTTATCGCGAGAAAGGACAGTTCATCATTAAATGAAATAACGAATCAAATGGGCTTCGGTGTAAATGGATATGCTTTTATTCTAGGAAAAGACGGCACTCTATACACTCATAAGAACAAGGATTTTGTAATGGAGCAGAGGAATATAATGTCTGATATAGAAACCGGCGGTGATATGAAAGCCGTTGGATTAGCATTTAAAGAGTTAGGTCTTGGCAATAAAGGCACTACATCTTATGAGTTTTTAGGGGAAAAAAGGTATATGGGCGTAGAGCCTATCCCAAGCACCGGCTGGATTCTAGCTATAGGAACCTATGAAAGCGAAGTCCTTGGAAGACTGAATAATTTAAAGACGGCAATATTTACCGGTGCAATCATATTTATAGTATTAGGCATAGCTTTTTCCTTCATCATTGGCAGTTCTATATCAAAACCCATTGCAGAATATTCAAAGATAATAGAAAGATTGTCAAATTATGATCTGAAATTTGACGAGAAAAGCAAAGCATTAAAATATTTGAGAAGAAAAGATGAAATAGGCGCTATCGGCAATTCTCTGGCTGCCATGCAGAGGAATCTTATAGATTTAATCAGGCAAATATCTGATGTATCACAGCATGTTGCTTCATCTTCGGAAGAATTGACTGCCACCAGCCAGCAGTCCTCTACAGCTGCAGATGAGGTTGCCAGAGCTATAGAGGATATAGCAAAAGGTGCCAATGACCAGGCAAAGGATACGGAAAGCGGAGCCATCAGCATTGAAGAATTGGGCAGTCTGATAGAAAGAAACAAACAGGATGTAAGCAATTTGAAAGCTGCCGCAGATAAGATAAAGGGATTAAAGGATGAGGGCCTGGAGATCATAGAAGACCTTGTCATCAAAACGAGCTCCAGCAATGAAGCTGCAAAAGAAATATACCAGATAATTTCAAATACCAATAATAGTGCTGAAAAAATAAAAAGCGCCAGCGGGATGATCAAAAACATAGCAGAGCAGACTAATCTGCTGGCTCTCAATGCTGCCATTGAGGCAGCCAGAGCCGGAGAAGCCGGCAGGGGTTTTTCAGTTGTAGCCCAGGAAATAAGAAAGCTGGCGGAAGAATCCAATAAGTTTACAGAAGAAATCACCGCAATA
This sequence comes from Lutispora sp. QWL-02, assembly GCF_058315355.1. NCBI lineage: Bacteria > Bacillati > Bacillota > Clostridia > Lutisporales > Lutisporaceae > Lutispora > Lutispora sp. QWL-02. The sequence continues at coordinate 954,257 of NZ_CM177762.1, read as the reverse complement.
ATTGAGGAGCTATCTGAAAAAATAGGAAATGCCGTCAAAACCATGAAAGAAGTCGGCATGATAGTACAATCTCAAGCCAAAAGTGTAGACCTCACCAATACTAAATTTGAAGGAATTGCTAATTCAATTGAAGATATGGAGCTATTGATCACTGCTGTCAATCAGTCGGAACAATTGATGGAGGTTAAAAAAGATGAAGTCATCGGTATAATCCAAAACCTATCAGCAATATCCGAAGAAAATGCAGCAGGTACGGAGGAAGCGTCTGCATCCGTCGAAGAGCAGACCGCATCCATAGCTGAGATAGCACATGCCAGTGAGTCATTGGCTCAGCTGGCCAATGAAATGCAGGAGAGCATTATAAGGTTCAGCTATTAGAAGATATATAAAAATAGGCAAGCTTTAGAAATCGGGTTCTTTTGAATCCGATTTTTTAATATAAATTATAGAGGGTTTTTCAGCTACATATAGAAATATTGAATAAGTATTTTATACATTATTACAGGAGGAAGCTCATTATGTTTTTTTCACCGCTTGAAAATTTTATGTTCGATGCAATGCCCATAATTGTGATAGTGTTTTTTATTATCATAACCGGTGCAATACTATTCTCTGTTGGGGGTGCCGTTAAAGAGCATTTCAGGAATAATTCCATGGAGGAAATTACTATTCCGGCAAGGATTATGTCCAAGAGGACCCATGTATGGGGAGGAAGCGGAAACTCCAGTGCTCACACAAGTTATTATATGACCTTTGAGGATGAAAGCGGAGGACGTACGGAATTTTCTGTGAGCAGCAGCATATACAGCATGCACGCTGAAGGAGACACAGGGATGCTGACACATCAGGGCACCAGACTCATCCATTTTGAAAGGGATAGATTCTAAGCGGCTTTACAGCCGCTATTTTTTATGTAAAGCTTTTCTGGAAATATCCATCTAATATCGTGTCTTACACTTATTTAATAAATTCTTAAGAATTATGGCAGTAGAATCTTAGAAAGTCTGTGTTATCATATCTATTAGAGATATCTCAGAGAAATCAGGGGTGAATACATATATGTACAATATTCTTATTGTGGAAGATGAAAAAGAAATAGCGGCCGCTATAGAGGTTTACCTGAAAAACCAGAACTATAATGTGTTTAAGGCCTATAATGGCGTAGAAGGACTGGAAATATTCGAAAAGCAGGAAATACATCTGATACTTATGGATATCATGATGCCGGTAATGGACGGCATACAAGCCACGATGAAAATCAGAGAGAGCAGCAACGTGCCTGTAATATTCCTCTCAGCAAAGTCCGAAGACATGGACAAAATACTGGGGCTCAACATCGGTGCCGACGATTACATCACCAAGCCCTTTAATCCGCTGGAATTGCTGGCAAGGGTCAATTCATGCCTCAGACGATATACCAGTTATTCTAGCGCTCCGGCAGTTTCGGATAATGTGATAAAAATAGGAGGCATAGAGCTCAACGATGCAAGCAAAGAAGTCTTGGCAGATGGTGAAGCCGTGAAAATTACTCCCCTCGAGTATAAGATCCTTCATCTGCTTATGAGGAATCCAAACCGGGTATTTTCTATAGAAGAGATATATGAAAAGGTCTGGAATGAACCGGCTTACAACCCTGATACGGTGACAGTCCATATACGAAGGATTCGGGAAAAAATCGAAATCAACCCGAAGGAGCCAAAATATTTGAAGGTGGTGTGGGGTATTGGATACAAATTTGAAAAATGAAGATATAAAAAGAAACTTATTAACGTCCTCAACATTAGGCATATTCTTGATGATGCTGATTTTAACGGTTATGTCAGTATTCATATATGAACCCTTGAAAAACTATATATTGCCAAGTTTTGCCGGTATTCCTTCCTTTGATAGATTAGAATCCTGTATTGTATTGATTCTTGCAATAGGAGGTATAAGCATCCTTTTGTTGATCATAATAGCTTTTTCTATACCATATTCTTCTCAAAGCAAAGCAAGTATTGTAAAGCTTTTTAATAATATGTATTTGGAGTTTAAACTATTAACTTGGATTATATTCTTCATACCATTCTTTTTAGGCATAAATGTGATTGGATATAATCAAAATTATATCACGGGCTTTAACTTTGTAGAAATAATTAATGAGGCAAATTGGTATTTCTACCTCATCGGAATACCCGTAACTTTTGTATTATATAATTTGATCTACTTGAGCATATGCCATATAAAACACATCTATCATAAAGGCTTCGTTAATGGCTTTATAAAAAACAGCATATTGGGGAAAATCTTTTTCTATATTATAGACAGCATTAAGAAAATTGCAAATGGAATTCTGGAGTTTGATACCACTGATGATTCTCATAAAAAGCTGCTTGGACTATTGGGAATCAACCTGATAGCCTTAGGGCTTATTTCTCTCACTTTTCCCTTTGGAATCATTTTAGCTTTGGTCTATACAGGAGTATTATTCAGCTATATAGCAAAGATGGTGGATAAGGCAAGGGTCCTGAACGAGGCCAGCAGCCGGCTGGCTAAAGGCAATTTTGATGCTGTCCTCCCTGAGGACATGGGGATACTCAGCCCCTATGCCAGAAATCTGAATAACATCAAAGAGGGCTTCAAGGTAGCCGTAGAGAAAGAGGTGAAAAGCCAAAATATGAAGGCGGAGCTTATTTCCAATGTTTCTCACGATCTTAAAACACCTCTTACCTCCATCATAACCTATGTGGATTTGCTGAAAAATGAAGAGACAAATGAAGAGAGCAGAAAAGAATATATAGATATACTGGATAAGAAATCCAAGAGATTGAAGGTTTTGATAGATGATTTGTTTGAGGCAAGCAGGGCAAGCAGCGGCAACATTGAAATGCATCCGGAAAAGCTGGATGTTGTAGCCCTTTTGAGGCAAACTCTAGGGGAGCTGGAGGAAAAGATAAGTGAAAGCAGCCTGCAGATGAAAGTAAGCCTGCCGGAAAACAAAGTGATCTGCGAGCTTGACGGCAGGAGGACCTATAGGATATTCGACAATGTGATAAGCAATATACTCAAATATGCAATGCCTAACACCCGTGTTTATATCGATACGGAAGAAAATGAAAAGGATATCAGCTTTATTTTCAAGAACATATCTTCCTATGAGATGAATTTCGATGCTTCCGAGATAACGGAGCGCTTTACCAGGGGAGATAGATCGAGGAACACCGAAGGCTCAGGCTTGGGACTTGCAATAACCAAAAGCCTTGTAGCGCTCCAGGGAGGCAGCCTGCATATCAATATTGACGGTGATTTGTTCAAACTTATCATTGCTTTTCCCAAAGCTTGAAAAACCGGGATAACTGATCCTCGAAATCAGCTATCCCGGTTTCTTAGCTTTCCTTTAATATATGTACTCCCTTTTTATCAAGACCTTCTATCAGTCCCAGCACCTTTTCAAGCTTATTCAGCACATTCTTCGAAAGCTCTTCAGCCTCTGCAAAATATTGGTTTGCCTTTGTGATGTCTCCTTCTTTCACTGCTTCGATGACCTTATGCCCGAAGGCATGCAGGTCGGAATGAACACTGTCAATGGATTCCCAATCCTTCTTTATTTCAGGATGGTTGACTTTTATTGAGTGGTAAAAATGTCCGAAGGCGCATTTCGATCCGTTGACCTGCAGCGGATAGACCTTCATCTCGTCTATAACCTGCCTCAGCACCTTCATCCAGTTTTTATGGGCATCCCTTGCCTGGTTGATGTTCTTGATAAGCTCTTCGTTGTTTATGGCATTTATACTCCCTTGCAATGCATTTATCATGTTCTTGACAACATCGGACAGGGAATCGTCTATCTGTGAAATCTGCTTTGCAAATTCTGCACTGCTGGCTGCATCATCTGCTATGGACTTTGTCATGCCGCTTAACCTTTCCGCATCTGCGCTTGAAGCCTCCATAGCTTGATTTATCTCATTGGTTGCAACTTTTATCCCATCCATGGATTTATTGATCTCCATAACATTGTCAATGGTCGTTTTCAGCATATCAACATTCTTGCCTATTGTCTCCGTTACTTCATCAAGCTTCTTGCTCATTTCAACAGTAGACTTTAAAGTATTGTCCATGCTCTTTTTCCCGTCCTGGGCAGCCTGGTGTATATTCATAACAAATGAATTCATGCCTTCTAAGCTTTTTTTGGTATCATCAGCCAGCTTCCTTATCTCCTGGGCTACCACGGCGAAGCCTCTCCCGTGCTCTCCGGCCCTTGCCGCTTCGATGGAAGCGTTCAAGGCCAATAGATTGGTCTGATCCGCTATGGCTTTTACGCTGTTTACTATGTAATTCACATTATTGGCCATTTCAACAAGCTGATGTATCTGCTCATTCATAATATTTGCGTCATCCATCACATTATCCTTGAGAGAATTTATTTCAGATATCTGTGACAGCGACGAATTGTTTCTGGACATCAGGGTCTGGGATGCTTCAGCCAGATTTTCCAATGTATTTGAAGTATCACTTACTGTCTCATTCACCTCGCTCATGCTGGCTGTGGTTTGCTCCACGATAGCCAGATTTGATTCACTGAGCAAGGCCATCTCATTGGCAAAATCCATTAAGCCATATGATATATGGGACATATTGACATCGAAATTGCTCAGCGAGGCTGCAATGGATAATATCTCTTTAGCTGCTTGGCCCATTTGCTTTTCATTGTTGAACAGCTTTTCAAAGGAGTCCAGCATTCTGCCGTGTACATGATATTCAGCACAGGGCTTCTCTTCCTGCTTTCCTTCCATTCTATTTTCCACATATCCCAGTATACATATCGCTTCATCGCAAGGTCTTTTATATTTTTTGTTGAACATAGTATGCCCCCCTGTTTTATATTGCTGTATAAGCTTGTACATAAAAAGAATAGCATATTGCTATCCTTTGCTCAAGGAATAATAATCCAAAAATCATACTGTCACTACCTCTTTGCAGCCGTTATGCTTTGCAATGCTGCTCAATTTTCCCATGAACTCATCTGTTGGAACGCTGCTTTTTATCATGTAGGTGCGGACTCCTACAGGCCTATATTTTATAAGCTTATATCTTATATGAGGATTGACGGCCGCCAGCATTTTGCTTATGAGATCCACATTTCTTTCATTGTCCAGAATGTCAGGCACTACCACGGTCCTTATCTCATAAAGCTTGTCTATTGATGCAAGATACCCCATATTTTTAAACACAATCTCATTTTCCTGGCCCGTGAGCATTTTGTGCTCTTCCTTGTCATAGGATTTTACATCCAGCATCACCATATCTATGGCTTTTATCAGCCTATCATTTTCATAAAAGGGTACAGATCCGTTGCTGTCTATGAAGGATGTGAGCCCCAGTTTTTTGACCTCTTCACAAAGCTCTATTACAAAATCCGCCTGGAGCATACATTCCCCCCCGGATATCGTTATGCCTGATATAAAAGGCTTGAAAGCCGATATAGCCTCCAGCACTTCTTTAACGCTCATAATCTTTGCCTTTGGCGAGCTGCAATTATTGCAGGCCCGCAGACAGCTGTCGCACTCCTTGCAGGCTGCTTCGTCCCAATAAATTGCGCCGTTTTTCATTGCAAGGCACTTGGCCGGGCAATCATCGATGCATGCTCCGCAATTGCTGCAAACATTTATTGTTTCCGGGTTGTGGCAATACAAGCAGTTGAAATTGCATCCCTGCAAAAATATGGCGGTCCTGTTTCCGGGACCGTCGACGGAGCTGAAGGGCAAAATTTTATTTACAAGGCCTTTAACCATTTTTTCTCTCTTTTCTTTCCAGCACATGCTGATTTTTTACCGCACCAAGCCCTAATACAGCAGCGCCGTTTAATACCTGCTCCCCTCTTTCCAGCTTCTCCATATCGGACCTCTTTACCAGATAGCCTGTGATCCTTACCACGTCGCTGTCAGAGGTATAGAAGGAAATATATCTCATACCAACCCTCATGGCACCCTTTAAAATATCCAGCACATATTTGGTATTGTTTTTTACGGTGCTGTCAAATCTGAATATATCACCTATGCCGGATGGGAAAAATTTATGAAAAAGTGACGAATGCATTATATGATCGAATGTTTCCGGTTCTTCCCCTATGGGTATTCGGCATCCCGGGCTTATGCTCATATCTGTATCGATTCCTACCTGGGCATGGAGAAGGAATTTGCCGCCTGAGAACCTGCAGTATGGGTTATGATGCTTGTTCACTTCTTCCTCCAGCCTGGATATTATCCTTACTCCCAGATCATTGGCTTCCTTTGAATGTCCGTACCTGTCCTTTTTCTCCTTGGCACCCAAAAGCTGGTTCACAGCTTCGGCAAGCCCTACCATCCCAAACATGGCAGTAAACCTGTCATTCGCTATGAGCCCCTCCTTTACGAGGAAGCTGCTCTGGAAGTAACCGCTCTCTTCCACCAGGAACCTTATCCTTTCATCCATATACGAAGCCATTTTGCTTACCGCATCGGTCAGGAGATTATTTATGAAATCCTCTGCATCTTTGGCCTTTGGAGCAAGCTTGGCCATATTCATCCTCACCAAAGTATAGCTGCCTCCGCCTATGGGCAAACCGTTATAGCAGCTGGCTATGGCATAGTCCTCACCAAACTCTCCTATAAACATGCCGTGATTTGCAAAGCTTGGTTTAGCTGTTGAGAGGGTGGTGCTTATAGCATCCAGTGCGAATTCGTCAGAAGTCTTGTCGCTGTATTTTAAAGTGATATTGGGTATGGATGCATTCAGTTCTCTGGATGCTTTCAATATGAGCCTTCCTGCTCTTGTATCCTCCGGACCTATATTGGCATGACAAAAGGAGTCGGTAATAGTCCTGTCTATATGAAGCAGGAAGAGCTTGATGGCCTGATATGCTTCATCCTCATCCTTTATGAATCTCTCCAGTAGGGTATCGATATTCCCTAAATAAACAGGGAAAGAGGTGATGGAAGGCACATTTTTGTATAGGATCAGCAAGCTATTTACAGCCTCCCAAATGTTTTGCGGAGGCTCCAGGCCCAAGAATTTGCTTCCTTTTTTTAAGAAAGCCTCATAATCCGGCACAATATACCTCGGCCTGTATGGAGCATTTCCTTCAAATAAGTCGCATATGACGCCTTCCTGCCTGTAACGCTCAGTTTCTTCATCGATATTTAATACTTTTATGCTGTTCTCTGCAGCTTTGGCAAGAGTCAAAACCTTCTGCTGATAGGTCAAAGATGTATCCTTGATTATATTTTTGATATCGTCCATAATCCATAACTCCTTTGAAACTACTCTTGTACGGCATTATACTTACTCCATGCCGCTATGCCTATATTATAAAGCATTTTCCCCATATGATAAAGCAATAATTCCTAGGAGATAACAATTATTTTCTTCATCCTCCTGCCATGAGATGGATGCACTGTACATCATCGCCGTCATGGATGACTGTTGTATCAAAATTTTCATCCCGGACGAATTGACCGTTAATCTTTATCATGATTCTGGGATAGGCATATTTCTTTAGCTCTAAAAGCCTTCTCACCGTCATGCCCTCTTCCCAGGAAAACTCTTTTCCATTAACCCTTATCATAAAATCACCCTTTTATAAATGTTTTTGTACTACTTCCAGCAGTTCCGGCAGATCCATACCGATTGCCTTCAGCTTATCGGGAGTGGGTACTCCGTCCATTGTCCAGCCTCTTCTCTGATAAACTGCGTCTGTCAGCTTCTCATACTGATCTTCTCTGTATTTCCTGAGAGCCGCCATCTTTTCCTGAGTGGTCTTTCCTTCCGGTTCAAAGCCCACTATTTCTTTGAGCTGCTTATCATATCTCTCCTGCCGGGACAGATATTCTTCTTCCGTAACAGGCCCCATGGATCGATAAGGGGTCTTATCATGGATTCTCTTGCCATAGCCCATTCTGATGTTGAATATCCTTTGGAAATTGTAAACTCTCTCGGATTGAACTATAAGCTCATGCTTATCGATATTCTTTCCTGTAACTCCATTGAATATATCCACATAGTTTTGCACATGCTCCGGTATCTTTGCCGGCTCATCGGTATATTTATTGTCGGCGGGTGCAATATCATTCCAAGGGAGCTTGCAAAGACCGTTAAGTCCAAACCAGGTCCTAAACATTGGAAAGTAGTGAAGAGCCTCTGCCTTATCTTCAAAGGTTGGTATCTGGTTGTTTACCATATCCATAAATATGAGCCAGGCTTCGTCATGCTGAGGGCCTTTATTGGTGAGGCCATATCCGCCTTGCTGAGCCAGGGATTCCTTGCTCAGATATTCTGAGTATTCCAGGCCTTTCTGCTCCATGCCTATATCCTGGAGAAAAGCTGGATCTGCGCCGTATTCCTCTGCAAATATCTGCTTCATCCTTCTTATGCCCAAACCTGCAATCTTGCCGAAGCCTTCGCCCCTGGACATTTGATGCATCAGCTCCAATGCCGCTTCCTTATTTCCGAAGTAAAGCTCCAAGCCCCCGGTTCTCTCTTTGTTTAAAATGCCGTTTTCATAACATTCCATCACAAAGGCTGTAAGGGTCCCGTAGGATATTGTGTCAATACCGTAGGTATCGCAATAGAAGTTGAGCTCCAATACTCCGTCTCTGTCAAATACGCCGATATTCGAGCCAAGACCGGCGGCGTTTTCGTATTCGGGTCCGTCTACTATAACCTTTTGTCCTTTATAGGGTCCTGTCTCAGGTATAAAATCATCCGCCGCCTTGGCACAGGACATGCTGCATCCGTACCAGCAGCCATCGGGCATTCCCTGGGTCACCCTGGCAATGAATTTATCCGAAGCTATTTTATAGGTATCTTTATGGCTTCCGAATTTATAGTTGTGAGTCGGAAGCAGGTCATATTTATCCATTACTTCTATAATATTGGCCGTTCCTATTTTTCTCATGTTGTTTTGCTTTTCGTCCAGATAGCACATTTCTTTGTGGAACTTTATCCCTGTTCTGTTCAGCTTGCTTTGGTCGGCAGGATTGTTGAGATTTCCCTTTGTTCCCTGGAACTTAACCACCACTGCTTTTATTCTCTTATCCCTGAACACCGTGCCTATGCCGCCTCTTCCTGCCTGCTTGAGCCTTGTGCCTTTTCGCCTCACATCATAAAAGCTGAAGTTTAAGAGCCCTATCAAAGTATGATCCGCAGCGCTTCCTGTAGATACTACGGAAATATTCCTCTTATCTTCTTCGTTATCAGCAAATTTGTCCGTAAGTATCTCAGAAAGCAAGTGGCTGTCCTTCTCTTCAACATCGCTTTCCATTATTTGAACTATACCCTTGTTTCCATCTATAAATATTATTACATCCTTGTCTGCTTTTCCCTGAAGCTCAATAGCATCAAAGCCGGAAAACTTAAGATATGGTCCGAAGTAGCCTCCCACGTTGCTGTCCATGGGCATGCCGGTTAATGGAGACAGGGTCACTACCAAAGACTTCCCTGCACCGGCGTATTGAGTTATACCCGCTACAGGTCCATGGGCTATGACTATTTCATTTTCCGAATCGTTCCATTTGGTTTCAGGGGTCACTGCATTCCAAAGGTGCCAGAGTCCGAAGCCCTTGCCTCCGACAAATTTATCCTTCATGAACTGGGTCACTTCTTTTTCCTTTATGCTGTTATCTCCCAGGTTTATATATAAGGATCTGTTATTATAGCCTCTTTCGATTTTCCCTAATTCATACCTGTATTCCTTTAAGATCATCCCTTTTCACCTCCTGTGTTATTCTTCGCTTAGATAAATGGCACCCGTGGGGCAAGCCTTGACACATTGGCCGCAGGATACACATTTATAGGGCTCTATATAATCGTCATGCATAAACATCGCAAGCTCAAGGCAGAAGCCTACGCACATAAAGCAGCCTACGCATTTCTTCTTATCTATTCTTACTATTCCGTTTTTGTCTCTTTTTATAGCCTCCACCGGACATATGTCTACACATCCCCCGCATTGAGTGCAAGTGATAATTTCAGACTTTAAATCGATTTGGTTGATTCTAAGACAAGCTTTTTCCGGATTTTCTTCTTTGAAGTAAAGCTTTGAACATGTATTCTCGCAAGCATGACATGCTATACATAGTTCAGGTTTTTTTCTCAGTACCTTCATCATTACACCTCCAAAAATATTGGACTTATATTTAATTATATAAAAAAATACATTTGTTGAACAATTATAAATTCATTGAAATTCTTTAGTCATTATCCATGATGATAAATCTCTGCAGTGTATCTTATGAACAAGAATGCAAAAATCATGCCATTTTTACATATCTTTTTAGGAACTGTTAAGTCATTAAAATGCCTTAATTATTACTTTTGCTTTCAAAGAAAGTGAGAATAGCGTACTAAAAATGGTACGCTATTTGCTTTATATTTTAGACTTCCGCAACAGATTTATTTAGTTCTATTTATATTCAGATGCCAGATGCCTTTTTTCAAATTCTTCCCTAAGCCTTGCTTCAGTTATCGATAAATGAGTAGTCATTGCCTCAAAAGCTTTTTGAGGATCTCTATTCCTAATTGCTTGTACAACTTGTTCATGCTCTCTCATAGCTTTTTCCAGTGAACCGGGGTTTTCTCTAAATGATTCTATTATGGTAGATTTCAAAATATCAGTCATGTTTGACAAAAATCTATACAAAAATCTATTTTTAGTGCAATAAGCAAGAGTCATATGAAAATTTAAATCTGCTAATGCCATTTCCTCTATATTATTGCCACATGTGATAAGAGCTAAATAACTCTTTTCTATTAATTTCATGTCCTCTTCGCTTCTCTTCGTAGCCGTGATTCTTGCTACCTCTACTTCAAAAATTCTTCTTACTTCAATAACTTCTAGTATAGATTCCAAATCCGCATTTATAAATAAAGGATGTGGTTTTACTAATGAATTAGTAAAATCCAATACAATATTGCCATGCCCCTGTCTAGTTTCTACCATGCCTATAGCAGTTAATCCTGCTATAGCCTCTCTTACCACTGCCCTACTTACATTCATTATATCGCACAATTCTGCCTCAGTAGGCATCCTATCCCCAGGCTTCAGCTTCAATTCTCCAATCATTCTTGAAATATTTTTCATGACTTCTTGTACCAGGTTACTCTTTCTACTTGCCTTAACCTCGTATGATCCTGTCAATTCCTCATAGTTACCCATGTTAACACCACCCTATATAAAACACTTAATACTATATAATAGATTATTATAGTATACTAGATATAAGTGTAATATACAATTAATAGAAAATCAAAGACATCTATATAATTTTAATTATTTTTTTCTTTTATTTACTTAAGGAGTCTCATGGCCCTCATCGCTTGTTTTAATGCCTCTAATGTATCGGCATTTGGTGCCGTTAGCGGAGTGCTTAGATATCCTGCAGGAAGCCCGGCCATTTTTAAAGCTTCCTTCAATGGTCCTGGATTAGTCTCTTTAAATATAGCCTTGAATAATGGATAATATTCAATATTCATGTTAACGGCCTCTTCAATTTTCCCTTCATTGACAAGATTCCACATTTTAACCCAGACATCAGGAATTAGATTAGCAGTTGCCATTATTGCACCTTTTGCACCGTATATAAATTCAGTTACGGCTAAGAATTCATCACCGCTAAGTACCGTTATTTTATCTCCTACACGTCGGATTAAATCGGTAAATTGGTTAAAACTTGGTTCACATTCCTTAATGCCGATGATATTCGGTATCTCTTCAACCAACTTTTCAACAGTTTCCGGTAATGCATTGACACCAGTTCTATAGGGTATGTTGTATATCAACATGGGCATATCAACAGCTTTATCCAATTTTTTATAATAATCTATAATGCCTTGCTGATTAGGTATTACATAATAGGGCGTTACTACTAGGATTGCTTCTGCCCCGGCAGCCTTTGCGTATTGGCCAATCTCTATTGCATCGCCTAAGCCTGTTGATAATATTCCTACAGCAACCGGGATCTTCTTGTTAGTTTCATTTACTACTATGTCTATAGCTCTTTTTCTTTCATCATTACTTAAAGCAGCATACTCACCGGTTCCACCCAAAACCAGCAAGCTGTTCACTTGATTATTAATCTGCAACCTTACCAATTCTCTAAGCTGCTGTTCATCAACTCGGTCATCCTCATGTAATGGTGTAATTAAAGCAGTCATAATACCTTCAAATTTCATTTGTTCTTTCCTCCTTGTCATACTTAATTAATATTAATCTATTTTAAAATTAATAGATTCTAAAATTTGACTTATCCTATAATTTGAATCTTCTCATTATACTTTATTGCGTCAATTAGACTTTCAGAAATATAGATATAATCTAATGATAATGTATCCTTTATTCTTACTATTTTTGCCCTGTTCATATCTACATGCTGACACGATTTTACTGCCATTGCCAATGCTTCTTCCTCATTTTCAGCTATTATTGGTATTTGTGCAGACTTGGGATTATAACATGCTATACTATTTTTATAAGTGGCATCAAAATCTATTTTATTAAAAAGTTTTCTTGTTATATAATCGGCACAACTTATCCCACACGCATTTCCATGACTTTCATCTGTTAAATCCAGAACCGCAATTCTTTTAATATCAGGGCCTTCGAAGCCTTCGTCATTTCCAATGCTTGTCCTTCCTGTAATATTAGGATCCATCCCCGCTCCGCTTATGTTTTTACCAAATTCTTCAACAACTAACACATCAATTTGAGGTATCATTATTTTAGGCAACATTTCCTTTGAAATCTTTAATAATGCTATTTCTTCCTCATAAATTTTAGAGGCAGGAATTGCTTTTATTATTGCAGTCTTGTCATAGGAATCTTCAACTATAGCTACTCCGAATCCAACTTTAGCGTTTTCTATGATATATTTCCCGGTTTCAGGAATAATACGAGAAAAATTTATCGTTCCATGTTCATGCAAAGCCGTGCATCCCTTCTGATTTCCCAAGCCAATTGCAAGCATCTTGCATAATCCGCTTTCTATTGCTCCTTTGTAATCCGTATGGGCCTTAACCCTGTTTATTGGAACTATCATATCTGCTTCATAAGCCGCTTTATCAATAAATATAGTTATGCCACTCTCAGTAACGCCTAATTCAACGGTATCCATGGACGAAACAATAGGAACTCCCATGGATATTTCATTTATCCTGTATGTATTCAATATTTCTTTTTGGCCTTCTGCGGTGGAATTTCCATGACTACCCATAGCTGGTACAATAAAAGGATACACACCCTTTCCCTTTAGAAATTGAACCGTCTCTTTTACAATAATATCAAGGTTATCTATTCCTCTGCTGCCAACTCCAATTGCTATTCTTTGTCCAGGAATTATCGTATCGAATATTTCTTTAGAATTAAGCTGCTCCTTTATAGTTTCTTGAACTTTTAATAGCTTTGAACTTTTAAAAATCTGCTTTATTTTTATCATATTACCACCTATTAAAGCCAATTCCAGTTGATTATTCGGTTTTAATTATTGTACTTCAATTCATTCTTGTTAAAGCAATTATATGTTTTTTTACCCTTTAGTGCTTTTATAACCGTATCAGCAATTATATATGCACATCTCCTCTTAGCCTCTATCGTATCTCCCCCAAAATGAGGAGTTGATATTAGATTTTCAAACTCAAATAATGGATTTGTTGAATTTGGAGGTTCTTTTTCAAAAACATCTAAGCCCGCCCCCGCTATCTTATTATTGCTTAATGCATCGTATAATGCCGTCTCATCGATAACAGGCCCTCTTCCCATATTTATAATATAAGCAGTGGTTTTCATGGCTTCAAATTCTTTATAAGATATCATCCCTCTCGTCACCTCCGTCAGAGGTGTATGAACGCTGACAAAATCTGCATCTTTCAATCCATCGATAAGCAAATCTACTTTTTTAACTCCTATTAAATTCATGTCTTCTTCTTTTACATAGGAATCATATGCCATGACATTCATATCCAAGGCTTTTGCTTTTTTGGCCACATCTTTGCCAATTCTGCCTAAGCCTAATATCAGAAGATTTTTATCTGAAACTTCCATTGGAATATTTGTTTCTCTAAATTTCCAGTTACCTTTCTTTACATTTTTATCTGCCATTATTAAACTTCTGCTTAAACCCAAGATGAACATGATGGTGTGCTCTGCGACAGAAATATAATTAGCGTCAGGTACATTCAATACCATAACCCCGCTTTCCGTGGCGGCCTCAACATCTATATTATCCAGTCCAACTCCATTCTGTCCTATTACTTTTAACGATTTACAGCTTTCAATTACTTTTCTAGTAACTTTTTCAACTCTTGTAATAATTGCATCTATGTTGTTTTTATTTATATGTTCTATTAAAGTCCTTTCCTCTCCATCAGGAGCCATAAATACTTTGCATTCTTTTTTTAGTAAATTTACTCCTATAGGTTGTATAGTAGGATTAACAAGTAATACATTCTTCTCCATTTCTTTTCTCCTTTCAGAAAGCTATATAAGTCCCAATACCTTTGGCAAGAAAAGAACTATGCCGGGAAAATACGTTATAATAAACAGCACTAATATGCTTACAGACGTAAAAGGCAAGGATTCTCTAACTATATCGCCCAACTTAGACTTGCTGATCGAAGCTGCGAGATATAAAGCTGTACCATAAGGTGGAGTAAGCATTCCAATCATGACATTGACAACCATAACCACACCAAAATGTACAGGATGGATTCCCATTGATACAAATAACGGCGTAAATAGTGGTGCAAAAAGTAATAATTGTACTGTATCCGATATCCACATCCCATTAAAAAGAAAGAATATATTAGCTAAAAATAATAATGTATAAACTGAAAAATTATTATTACAAACTAAAGCCGTTAGCATATCAGGTACTCTTTCCATAGCCATAATCCAACCAATTATTGATGTAAATGCTATTATTAAGTAAATCGAAGCAGTCGTTTTTATTGTATTTATTAAAATCTGTCTAAGTAGCTTTAGGTTCATATTCTTGTATACAAAAGTAGCTATAATAAAAGCATAAACAACTGATACCGCAGCAGCTTCCGTCGCTGTAAATATACCGCTCAAAATTCCACCTAGGATAATGACTGGCATAAGCAAAGCATAGATAGCCGATTTTGTAATCTTTATAACTTCTTTAAAAGTAAGTTTTTCATCATGTTTAGGAAAATGCCTTTTTTTCGCTAAAAATGCTATAACTAACATTTGTGCTGAGCCTATCAAAATTCCCGGTACTGCCCCTCCTAAAAACAAAGCTCCAACAGAAGCGTTTGTTAAGCTTGAAAAAATAACCATAGGAATACTAGGTGGTATTATTGGACCTTGTACGGCAGAAGTAGCGACTAAAGCAGCAGAAAATTCTGTTTCATAACCATCTTCTTGCATCATGGATAGTTCAATAGGACCAAGAGCTGATATATCAGCTAGGCAAGAACCAGATATTCCGGCAAATAACATACTTCCCAATACGTTAACATATGCTAACCCACCTCTTAATCTGCCTACTAGCATTTGCGAAAATTTAACCAAGTGTAACATCATACCGCTGCTGCCCATAAGTTCACCCGAAAGCATAAATAATGGTATACTTAAGAAAATAAAGCTATCCATCCCTGTAAAAAATTTATGTGCATATATAGAAAGTGAGCCTAACATGTCAGGTTTTAGGAAGAAATATGAGAACCCAGCAGTCCCTATGGCAAAGATTACAGGCGCCCCAATAATTAATAAAAGCATCATAATAAGTATTACAATAGCTAAAATCATTTACACTCTTCCCCCTTACTAAAAATAAGCAGTAATCTATATGTGTACTGATATAACATTAGAGAGGCGCCTATAGGAATCGATAAATATGCCCAAAACCATGGAAGCTTCAATCCAGGTATTGTACTTTTAATACCATCTACTGCATTTTCCCAACCTTTAAACATTAAAAGCAACAGAATAAATAAAAGAATGGCTTGATATATAGCATCTCTTATTTTTATAAACCTTCTAGGCCATAAGGCGTCAAGGAAATCGACCTTTATTAAGTCATCTTCTTTAATCAATACATTTGCAATTAACATAACAGCCCATATTATTGAAAATCTAGCATATTGATCTGACCAGTAGATTCCAGTATTAAATATGAACCTAAGTACTACTTGTATAAATACTACTAATGCCATAGAGCCTAATATTAGAGCAGCCAATATTTCTGATATATACGCTGCTAATTTACTAATTTTGTCCAGCACTTTCATAACAAGCACCTCCTGAGATTAATTCGTACACTCTGGAAAACCTAAGGTTTCCCAGAGTGAAAACAGCTTTTTGGTTTATACTGTTCTAATATTTTAAAGAATCTAGTTCTTTTTCTGCTTTTTTTACTTCTTTTAACATTTCAGATATAATTGCTTCATCCATTTCTAACTTTAGCATGTCAATAACGGACTTCTGAGTTGCTTCTTTAAATCCCTCTAATTCTTCTGGTGTTGGTTGATATATCTCTACTCCTGCTGCTGCTATTTTGGCTAAGTCTTGGACTTCCTTTGCTTTTATTACGCCTAACATAGCTTGCTGCGCTGCTCTAGCTGAACTCAATATTATTCTTTGATCCTCTTTAGATAATGATTGGAAAAACTTTTCATTTATTGAAACCGCATTAGAATTAAGAATATGACCATCTAATGTATAGTAATCAGCTACTTCTTCGAGCTTATTCATCAATACTGTATAAGGAGCTTGTTCATGGCCATCAACTACCCCTGTTTGCATGGCTGTATATAATTCCGCAAAAGATATTACGGTGGGGTTAGCCCCCAGCGACTCCATCATCTTTATATGTATAGGCACTTCCATTGTTCTTATTTTTAAGCCTTTTACATCGGCTGCCACCCTAATTTGCTTCTTGTTGGTAATAAAATTTCTAAATGAAGTAGGTAAATATGATATTATTCTTATTCCAGCTTTTTCAATCAGCTCTTGACTTAATTTTGCTCCAAGTTCACCATTCAGAACTTTTAATGCCACCTCTGTATCTCTAAATACATACGGGATATCCAAAGCCTGTATATTAGGGGCATATGTGGCAAATAATCCTGTATTTTGACCTGCTGTCATTTGTATAGTTCCTTTAACTGCTTGATCTAACATTGAAGGCAAATCACCTAATTGATTGTTTGGAAATGTCTGCACTGCTATTCTTCCGCCTGATTTGTTTTCAACCATTTGCTTAAATACCTGAATATATGAATAGTACGAGCTTTCCAGTATTCCTATCATAGAATCATTAAAGGCAAATTTTATTACTATTTCAGCATCCTTTGGCAATTCTGAAGGCTTTGCTTCCGATGTAGGAGATGCAGGTGCAGGTGTTGCTGGGGCGGTTGATGTCGGTTCTGTCGGCTGTATGCATCCAGATAAAGAAACTAACATTGATAATATCAATAAAATACAAAAAAAGATCTTAATTTTTTTATTCATTTTTTACCCCTCCAATGCTTATATTTTTATCCTAGTGCATGCTCTTACCTAAATATATTTTTAGCTGGTTTTCATTAGATAACTAAATGTTTCCAATACTTTCATTGTGTATGTGCACCTCCTTATAGATTTTCTTTTCAGTAAGAACCACGTATTATTTATAATACGTAATACGTAATACATCTTATATCTTAATATACTACATTTTTCTGAAAATTCCTGCTTATATTAAAAAATATTTTTTAGACTATTTTAAAAGTAAATTTCGGCTTATAAAATTATATTTTCTATAAGATAAAAAACTGAATCCGGTTCAGTACCGGATTCAGCCTTAGAAGCCGCCTAATTAAACTGTCCACCATTTGAAGTTCAGTTCAGCAAAGCATATACATGCAATTTTCAAACATCTATACCACCGATGGCTCGAATATCAATTCGCCTCTTGCAAATCTATCCCTGTCAAGATTGTCAATGGGTATTGTGGTGGGCTCTCCCAAAATAGTCTCTGCCATCAAAAGTCCTGTAGCAGGCCCCAGCATAAAGCCATGACCACTGAAGCCGCAGGCCAGATAGAAGCCTTCCAGCTCTTTTACACCACCGTATATGGGGTGGGCATCCGCGGTCATAGTGTAAAGCCCAGCCCATTGCCTTACTATTCTAAGCTTGCTCAAAAGCGGGAGCAGCTCGCAGCAGGTTTTGGCCATTTCCTCCATGAACTCCCAGCTTGAGGTTATCCTCAAGTCCGTGGGCTCATTATCGTCGCCTCTGCCCATTATAAAGCTGCCATGAGGACTTTGCTGGCAATATATATTCAATGCAAAACCCATATACATGGGGCCTTGCAGCGGTTCTACCGCTTCTGTCACCAATATCTGATGGCGCTGGGCATATACAGGAACCTCTACTCCTGCCATTTGCCCTATTATTTTGGAATAGCCGCCGGCTGCATTCACCACTATAGGCGTGGAGATATATCCTTTGTCCGTCTGAACTCCCGTTACTCTTCCATTTTCGGTGGTTATGCCCGTTACCGTTGTATAGGTCATAAATTCTACCCCCAGCCTTTTTGCCGCATGGGCAAAGGCTTCCGTAGTATGGAAGGGATTCAAGTGCCCGTCCCTGGGGCAGAAGGTGGCGCCCAATATTTTGGTCTCATCCATATGGGGTATGATTTCCTTGGCTTCCTTTGGAGAAAGATATACAGACTGTATGCCCAGACTATTCTGAAGCACCACATTCTTTTTGAACTGCTCCACTTCCTTCTCAGTAGCTGCGACTATAAGATATCCTCCCTGCTTGAATTCGATGTCATGGTCGGCACCCAGCTCTTCATTGGCATTTTCGAAAAATTCCACAGCCATTTTAGAAAGCAGACAGTTCCTCTCCGTTCCCCACTGCATTCTGATGCCGGCACCGCATCTTCCCGTTGAGCCGCTGGTAAGATACTGCTTTTCTATCACCACTATGTCCTTAACGCCCTTTTTAGCCAGGTTATAGGCGATTGAACATCCCGATATGCCTCCTCCGATGATCACCATATTTGCAGTTTTATTCATCCTTGCCACCTCCCAATAATGCTCCCAGCTTGATGGTCTTTACAGGGGGCCTGAAGGTAGTCATGGGCATATCCTTTATTTCCTGACCAGTGGCCTTAGCCAGCTCCTGCATGATGAGCTGTCTGCAGGTCCTTCCCTGGCAGGGGCCCATACCGGCTCTGCTTATTCTCTTTATTTCATCCACGGTTCTATAACCCATCCTTATAAGTTCTCTCAGCTCTCCCATGGTCAATTCTTCACAGCGGCATACATATGTATTATCGCTGTAACAATCTTCTATGTTGAAAAATCTTACTTCCATAGAGTATTCCTTGGGAACTGCCAGGGTTACAACCGGAGTCCTATCCTGGTGCTTTGCGTTCTGAACTTTTACTACTCTGGCTCTGCAAACCGGTGCACCCTCTCTGTTTAGCGCGGTTACAAAGTTGCCTTCTTCAGGAAGAGGTAAAAATTCATAGGGCATCTTTATCAGTGCTTCCTCATCCGAATATGATTCATCTATTATAAATATAGAAAGTCCGGGACAGTTTACTATGCATTGTCCGCAGCCTGTACATTTGTCGAAATCCAGCTCCGGCCTGTCATTTATATCTTCAAATTCCTTTATTGCTCCAAACCTGCAGGATGTATAGCAAGGATTGCAGGGTATCCTCTGGTAGCACTCGATGACAGCAACGGGGCCCCTTCCTCTTCTTTCAGCAGAAGGAGTTACCCCGGCTATATCTTCCTTTGTCGGTATACCTGTCTTTTCTAACATCTATATCCCTCCTTATGCAGTAGCCTTTGCAAGGCCTTTCAATATTTTTTCTCCCACAGGGCCGGATCTTAGTGAGTCCAATTGCTCCAGGCAATCCTTCCTGAGTTCTTCATAGTTCCCGGCTTTATAGCCCAGGCTAAAAGCAGCGCAAAGCCCTGCCAGCCTTCCTTCCACCATAGCGCTGCTGGCCTCTTCTATGCCTGCAACATCGCCTGCTATATATATACCCTCAAGGCTCGTTTCCATATTTTCATTTCTTAGAGGAACATGGCCGCCAAGCTCAGGGACGAAGTCCATCTTGCAGCCTATCTGCCAAAGCAGCTCTGCCAACGGGGACAGCCCGACGGATATGCACATGACATCAGCCTCTATATCCTGATCTGTGCCGGGTATTGGCTGAAACTTATCATCCAGCTTGCATATAGTCACCTTTTCCAATGAATCTTTGCCATGAGCATACTTAACTGTATGAGAAGTAAGTATGGGTATGCCCATTCTCCTTATTTTGGAGGCATGTACCAGATATCCTCCGATTCTGGGAGCTGCGTCTATTATCGCCCTTACATTTACTCCGGCCTGCATAAGCTGATAGCTTACTATTAGCCCTATGTTGCCTGCGCCTACCATCAGCACATTATTCCCCGGCTTTACTCCATAAACATTCATCAGAGTCTGCACTGCACCTGCGCCGTATATACCGGGCAAATCATTGTTGGGGAAGGTAAGAAACTTCTCTGAAGCCCCTGTTGCAACTATTACCTTCTGAGGTTTCAGCTTCATATATTTCTCATTTTGCTCTATTGTAAGCACTCCGTCTTCATAAAAACCGATGACCGTAGCATCCGTCAATACTTCAACCCTATCTTTATACTGTGCCAACTGATTTTGGAGAATATCCCCGATATCTATCCCCCTGGTGGAGGCATATTGCTTTTTTGAACCAAAGAACATATGGGTCTGCTTTTTGAGCTGCCCTCCCAGGTGATCATCTCTCTCTATCAAAGTCACTCTGGCTCCTGAAGCTGCTGCGCTTACTGCAGCAGAAAGGCCGGCAGGTCCTCCGCCGATTATTGCGATTTCCGTCGTCTTCATCTCAATACCCCCTTGCCTTTCTGAGTCTCCACCACCATGCCGCTTCTCAGCCTCTCGATGCATACTCTCACATTGGGCTCTCCATCTACCGTCATCAGGCAGGAAGAGCAATTTCCTATGGCACAGTAAAAGCCTCTCGGCCTGCCATGATTGTGGCTGTGGCCCAAAATCTTTACTCCGGCGGCGTGAAGAGCAGAAGCTATAGTATCTCCTTCAAAGCCCTCATACTGCTTTCCGTCAAAATAGAATTTTATTTTTTCTCCTCTTTTAAAAGACAAAATCGGGTGTTCCCCTATCCTCATAAAAATACCCCCTATTTGAAAGTTAATATATCTTATTTATTCAAGTGCAAATGTTATGCCAACTTCCGGATGCCTTGTCACGCAATATTTTCAGAATATTTTGCAATATAAAGAGGAGTGCCGGTGTCAATATATCGACATTTAAATTGTTCATCTTTGCATATCATATAACAATGATCGCCAGTTAAAAAACGCCTATATGAACCACTCTTTGCATATATGTCTCATACTGCCCCTATAATTCAGTGCTTCATTTGTCAATAAAAAAACAAAAAACACATGTCCATTTATAGACATGTGTGTCAATCCATCGTCACTCATCTTTGCAGCGCTCTCAATCCTAACCAAAAAATATTGTTTAGGTCCTATATATAACATGAAAATGATTTTACAGTAATCGTTATCAGTCAGCCTGACAGCTATATAGAATATTTAATGCGTTATATATAACCATCAGATAAGCCGTATTTCTGCAGTTTAAAATACAAAGTGCTTCTCGGTATGTTCAATATTTTTGCAGCTGCGGACTTGTTATTTTCAGCCATTATCATGGCATTTACCACTGCATCCCTTTCTGCATTGGCAAGTATATAATTTAAATCGTAGGGGTTGAGGTTTTCGTCCCCTGCATCTTTATAGCTCTTCTTTTTTACATTTATATTTTCCGGCAGCGTATTGGCATCCAGGCTGCTCAATTTATTGTTTTTTGCAATTACAACCATTCTTTCTATGATATTGGCAAGCTCTCTCACGTTGCCCTCCCAATCATGCTGTATGAAAGCGTCCATTACCTGGGGGGATATATTCAGTATATTCAGTCCGTATTCCATGCAATAGTTCTGAACAAACCTGTTTGCCAGAAGAGGAATATCATCCTTTCTCTCCCTTAACGGCGGAAGGTTGATAAGCACGGAATTCAACCTATAGTATAAGTCCTTTCTGAAGGTTCCCTTCTCTACCATTTCGTTCAGATTTCTATTGGTGGCTGCGATTATCCTGATATTTACTTTGATGCTTTTTTCGCTGCCTACCTTGGTCACTTCCCCATCCTCCAATACCCTGAGTATCTTGGGCTGCATATGAAGGGGCATATCTCCTATTTCATCCAGGAAAAGAGTTCCCTTATGAGCCAGCTCAATCTTGCCTGTTCTTCCTTCCTTGAGGGCTCCCGTAAAAGCTCCTGCCGCATACCCGAATAATTCGCTTTCGATGAGCTCATTGGGCATGGCGCTGCAGTTTATAGGCACATAAAGGCCTTCCCTTCCGCTCTCCATATGTATGGCTCTGGCAAAAAGCTCCTTGCCGGTGCCGCTTTCACCGCATATCAGCACATTTATATTGGAGCGTGCTACATCTCTGGCCAGATTTACCGCTTCTCGAAATTTACTGCTGTTGCCTAAAATCATGGAAAAGGAAGAGTGATTTTTATTTATAGCGGTGATCTCCTGCTGCAGGACATCCAGATTGGACCTGGCCTTGCTCAGAAGCTCCGCAGTCCTTATATGATCGGTAATGTCCCGGTCCAGGCTCAGGCCCCCCACCAGTTCCCCTTTGCAATACAGGGGCGAGGCGCTTATGATGTTGAAGCTGCTTTCTCTGGGGCTGTTATATATGTTCTCATAGGATTTTTCCTCCTTTATTATTCGAGGCAGCAACGAAGAAGGGAAAAACTCTCTGATATGCTTTCCCACTATATCTTTGCGGCTTATGCCGTACATCTTCTCTGCAGCTTTGTTCCAGTATTTTGTGATGCAGTCTTTATCCACTATGGTGATGGCATCCTTTATGCTGTCCAGTATGACTTCCAGCTCCTTATCCTGCTCATCAAATATTTTAAAAATAATAATCAGCCCCTTTCCCGATGGCTCACACTCTAACTGCTTCGCCTGTATGGAATAGATATATATACTTTTCGTCAACAGCTCTCTTCAGTGCAATTTGGAGAGCCTTCTCATAGTAGCTTATCTGGGTCTTATAGCGGGATATCACTTCATCTATATTATTTTTGTCCACATAGTCCGTCTTATAATCCAGAAGCACTAATCTGTCCTCTTCCTCAAAATACAGGTCTATTATGCCCTGTATCAGTATCTTTTCTTCGGAGTCATCCATATCTCCATCGACGAATACTTCATTGGGGCTCGCTTCAATATTGAAGGGCATCTCTCTATAAACCTTTTTAGAGTTCTTAATCCTCCGGCCCAGGGGCGAAGAAAAAAAACTGTATATCCTTTTTATATCTGCGGCTCTTGCCCATTCCTCAGTTATGTATTCCTCTTCATAAAGCCTTTGCACCTGGGCGCCGATAGCCTCCATGCTGCCGGTATCGGATAAATCCAGATGCTGCATTATGTAGTGCATCATACTTCCGCGCTCCGCGGAAGCCAGAGCCTTCTTGCCCTCAAGAAATCTCGGTTTCTTTAAATACTCTGATTTGAACAGGCTTTTTGCTCCTTCATCTTCATCCGTTCCTGCAATGATCCTTTTCAGCTCAGTGACAGACAGCTTGGCAGGAAGCCCGGCAGAGCCCTGATAGGGATATATCCATTCCAGCCTCTTTACCACAGCTTCATCCAGCTTTCTGCTTTCCTTCTCCGCTTCCAGTTCCTCCAGCACATCCATTACATCTTCGGCTTCCTCTTCCTCAGCCTTTTCTCTCACAAAGCTTTCCTTTTTCCAGGCTTTTATATCCCACATGGATTCATCTCCATGAATCTTCAGCGCCTCGCTGCCGTCTATTCCGTACTCCATAAGCAGGCTGCCGAAATCTTCATGGCGTATCAGGGCCAAACCTATCCAATCCAGATACCTGCTTCCCCTTGCTACCATATCCGCCTTTAGCTTTTCCTCCCGTGAATCCAGGGCTGCTGCCCATCTGCCTACTGATCTCTCCAGATTTTTATCACATCCGGTGATGATAAGCTTTTCCTTAGCCCTGGTCAAGGCTACATAGAGCACCCTCATCTCCTCTGAAAGGCTCTCCAGCTTTATCCTCTGCTGTATAGCCAGCTTGGGCACAGTGGAATATGCTATCCTGGCCCGAGGATCCACCAGGTCTATGCCAAAGCCCAGCTCTTCGTGAAGCAGCATGGTCTTTCTGGCATCCTGCAAATTGAACTGCTTTCCCGCGCCCCCTATTATGACCACGGGAAATTCAAGGCCCTTGCTCTTATGTATGCTCATTATTCTTACCACATCATCCTTTTCTCCCAGGATCTTGGCATTTCCCATATCTCCGCTGCTCAGCTTAAGCTTGTTTATGAAATTTATAAAGTTGAACAGTCCCTTGAAGCTTGTTTCCTCATACTGCTTGGCCCTTTCAAACAAAACCTTCAGATTGGCCTGCCTCTGATGCCCCTGGGGCATTGCTCCTACAAAGCTGAAATAACCCGTATCCCGCATGAGATACCATAGGAGCTCGTCGGTGGGCAGATGAACAGATCTTCCTCTCCAGCCATCCAGCCTTTCCAAAAAGCTCTTTGCCTTGTTCCCCAGATCATCGCCCCGGCCGGAAATCTTTTTTAATGCTTCATAAAAGCTGACTTCTTTGTCTTCCAGCCTTATATCCATAAGCTCTTCGGAGGAGAAGCCCGCTATAGCGGATTTCAATACGGCTATCAAAGGTATATCCTGCATCGGATTATCGATTATCTGAAGCAAGGACATGACTATCTGGACTTCAGACCTTTTGAAAAAGCCGGTTCCCGTATCTGCAAAGGTTGGTATGCCCATGCCCTCCAGTTCCTCCATAAAAACCTCCGACCAACCCTTTACCGTCCTCAGCAATATGACAATATCCCTATACTCCAGATTTCTATAGCCGCCCAAATCTTTGTCATAAACTCTGAAAGGCTGAGAGCTCCTCAGACCCATCAGGCTCAGTATCCTTTCTCCGATGAGCCTGGCCTCAACCTGTATGGAATCCAGATCTTCTATGTCTTCAGCGGCGCCGCCTTCCCGGCTTACTTGATCTTCCCGCTCATCCTCCGCCTTGGACTCATCCTTTTTCATATCTATTATGTGCAGCTCTATGGAATGGCCGTATTCATCCTTTCCTGCCTCATCATCAGGAAAAACGGCTCCAGGGTTTAAGAATTCTCCTTCATCATAGTTTATCTCTCCCAGATATAAGGACATGAGCTGGCGAAAGAGGAAGTTCACCCCATCCAAAACCTCTTTTCTGCTTCTGAAGTTCTTAAAGAGCTTTATCTTT
The DNA here is from genome assembly GCF_058315355.1 of Lutispora sp. QWL-02. Lineage (NCBI taxonomy): Bacteria > Bacillati > Bacillota > Clostridia > Lutisporales > Lutisporaceae > Lutispora > Lutispora sp. QWL-02. The sequence goes on along the minus strand of NZ_CM177762.1, from coordinate 928,855 downwards.
CTTTCCTTTGAGCCTCCCTCATGCGATGAGCCTCCCTCATGCGATGAGCCGCCCGTCTCCGAGTACCTCTTGTATTTATCCAGAAACAGCTCCGGCTTTGCCTGTCTGAACCTATAGATGCTCTGCTTCACATCTCCCACCATGAACATGTTGGGATTGCCTTCATCCCTCTTGGATATGGCAGAAAGGATGGCTTCCTGCACCAGATTGCTGTCTTGATATTCGTCTACCAGTATCTCCTTGAATCGATCCCTGATGCTCAGAGCGGCAGGAGAAGGAATAACCATTCCCTCTTCATCCCTCCGGGTCAGAATATTGAGGCAAAAATGCTCCAGATCATTAAAGTCTATTATGGCCTTTTCTTTTTTCCTCTCCAGATACATTTCCCCGAAGGAAGAAACCAGGCTGCATAATGTGGCTATGATGGGATGGAGGGCATCCAGATCTCCCTTTATATCCTCTGAGCTGCAGTTGAACAGCCCGTCGCCGAGTACCGTGATCCTTTCCTTAGCATCCTTCCTCAAGTCCTTCAATTCATCATAATCCGTTTTATCGGCAGTCTTGTCCGGACCCTGCTGCCTGGAGAAATTTATGCCGCCATAGGCATTATAAAGATCATCCCAGGAACCCCCGGCAGCCTTGAAAAGCTGCCTGACCATATTTGTATCATCTGCCAGCTGGGCCGCACATTTCTCATAGCCTGAGTTTCTATGAGCTATTCTCTCAGCCTTTAACAGCTGGTTTAATGCTCCCTCTATCTCAAGTTTAGCATGTTCCATTATGATCTTTGCCCAGAGAGTCTGGGAAAAATCCCATTCCCCGGCGGTATCATATGCTTTGCACATCTTATTCAGCCACTCTTCCGGCCATGGGCTGCTCTGCACAAATTCGAATATATCCAAAACCATGTCCTGGAGCTTTTTATCGTCCTTATTTCCCCCGTAGCGGTCAAGGAGATAGATAAAGTCCTGGTCCTCCGCTTCATATTTCTCTTCAAAAAGATCCTCAATGGTTTCCAGCTTTAAAAGTACGCTTTCCGTTTCATCCGCAATTCTAAAATCCGGGTCCAGATCCAGCATGTGAAAATTATTTTTAACCACATCCATGCAAAAAGAATGTATGGTGGTGATGCTGGCTTTGTTGAGGAGAAGCATCTGTCTTTGAAGCATCAAAGATTCGGGCTTTCTCTCAAGCTCCTTGCCCAGGGCCTCTCCAATCCTCTCCCTCATTTCCGAGGCAGCAGCGTTAGTGAAGGTCACAATGAGCATATTGTCGATGTCCATAGGGCTGTCTTCATTTATTATTTTTCTGATAATCCTCTCTACAAGCACAGCAGTCTTGCCCGCTCCGGCTGCCGCCGCAACCAGCAGGTCACAGCCGCTGACTTCAATAGCAGATTTCTGCTCACAGGTCCAATCAGCCAATTTCCATACCCTCCTTCTTTGCTTCCTTTTTGCCCAGAAGTGACCACACTTCCTCGTCTTTCATATCACCGATGAGCCGGTAGCCGTTGGTTTCCCCTTCAAATTTGCATACGGAGGAATAGGGGCAATAGGTGCAGGAAATATACTTCTTCCTTTTATAGGGAGATATGGATATATTGCCGGTGAACATCTCAGCCGACAGCTTTACAAGGGTTTCCTTCACATGATTCCTCAGCCTTTCAAACTGCTCTACCGTTGCGGCAGAGGACCGGCTGCTCAAGCTTCCGTCCTTGGTTATGCCCGCAGGTATTATCAAGGAATCCCCTTTTATATCCCGATCCATTTCGGTGATTATTTCCTTGTCCGCCAGTACCAGGCCCTTCATCCTCATAGCTTTCTTCAGCTTATCCTCAATATTCTCAGGAGGCTTTCTGCCATCTATCCGCAATACCGGATCATCCAGTTTAAAGTAAAGGATGCCGGCAGGCATATATGTGCCATCCCCGCTCTTAAGGCCCTTTTCCCAAATGGCGCTGAGATAGGTTATGAGCTGAAGTTCAATGCCATTATATACATCGGACAGCTTAAATTCTTTGGCGCCGGATTTATAGTCTATCACCCTCACATAGGTGCCTTTTTGCGTCTTCAATATGTCTATCCTGTCAATTCTGCCTTTTAAAGCTATCTTTTCTCCCGTAGGAAGCTCCAGTGTGATGGCTGGGAGGCCGTCTGCCTCCCCAAAGGCCATCTCATAGGCTACCGGTTCAAAGCCGCTCTTTTTGACATGCTCTGCTATAAGCCATATGGAGCGGGTCACCACCTTTTTCAGCCTTTCCTTAAGATATATGTAGCGCTTTGACCTTCTGAAAGGAAGCCCGGGAATGCTTTCTAATATTTCCTCAATGATTTCATTTATCTCTTCCTGACACCAGGCTTCGTCCACATGCTTCCAGCTCAGATTGTTCCTTTTCAAGCCTTCGGAAAATCTGCTGATGATAAGGTGCAAAAAACTGCCTATATCGGGTGCTTCCAGCTTCAGCACCTTTCTTTCCTTGGCCCTGAGGCCGTATTGTACATAATATGAGAAGGGGCAGGAGGCATACCGCTCAAGGCGGGACACGCTGGAATTATATGTACTGCCGTAGAGCTTATTTACCTTCTCCTTTGCCAGGGGTCTTTCATCATTGGTATATCGAAGTCCCGCAGCTACATGCCTCAGCTTATCCTGCCACTCTTTCCTCTGCAAAAACCATAAATATACATCCTTCCAGAGGTCTGCATCTTTATCATTATTTGCGAGGTTCCTCAAAAAACCTATGAGATAATTAAAGGAAGGCAGGGGAGGCCCTATGAGGTCCATAGCTTCTCCATCTCCCAATATGGTGCTCATGCTCTCCAGGTTGGGAAAAATCCTCTTCAATTTTCCGATGACATAGGACGGTCTCAGAGCCTTCCCCTCATGGTCCGCCGCAGGATAGCTTATCCTGAGGTATCTGCCTGCCTTGGTGAGAGTGGTATACAGCAGGTATTGCTCCTGAAAAGCCTTGGTCTTGGTATCCAACGCCAGCTCCAGCCCCAAAGACTTCAACATCTCTCTGTCCTTGTCCGACAGCATGCCCTCATCCCTGACTGCCGAAGGGAATACCCCGTCATTCACCCCAAGTATAAACAAAGCCTCTATCTCATGGCTTCTCCACCTGTCTATGCTGCCCACCAAAAGCTGATCGCCGGAATGGGGGATAAGCCCCATATCATATTGGGAAAAGCCAATGTTCAAAAATCCGGATAAGCGTTCAAGAGTCATGTTTTCATCTCCGCTTACCTCAACTATCTGATCAAGGACCTGGATTATCACATCCCATATCTGCTTATATTCCTCTGCTGCTTCAAGCTGTTTTTGCTCTCTGTATTTTTCAGCCAGCTCTTCCACCCTGTCAGGAATGCCTATATGGCATAAAAACTCATATAAGCATAGACAAGCATCAGGAGCCAACTTGGCTTCCTTCAATCCTTTTTTGAGCTCCAGCAAAGGCTCCGCCACCTTGTGCCTTATATGGTTCACTTTCTCTATTATAGCTTTCTCATTTTCCCCGGCGTCCTCATCCCCAAAGGAATAATTGAGCCTGTAGCTCCATTCGCCCTCGCTGTACCACTGACTTCCTCTTATGCCGTTGGCCAGTACATAGTTCTCCAAAAGGTCCACCTCTTCCGTCCCTATGCCGGAAAGGCCTGTTTTAAGATATCTGAAAACAGTTTCATATGCAAAATTCTTTTGTATTATGGCCAGAGCCGAGAGCACCAGCATTGCCAGAGGATGGTCGGAGACCGCTCTTTTTTTGTCTATAAAAAAAGGTATCTTATATTCCTCGAATATGATCCTGACCAGCTTTTCATAGCTGTCCAGATCCTTGGTCACCACCGCCATATCCCTGTACCTTAAGCCTTTATCCCTGCAAAGATGTATGATCTGCCGTGCTGCAGCCTCAACCTCGCTGTAGGGATTAGCCGCAGACAGTATGCCTAAGCTGCCGGTCTTTTCCCTGTATACCTGGTAAGGATAAGAAAAAAAGTTTCTCTCAAGATGGGCTATGGCTTTATTACGTGTGAACCTATAGGGTATATCCCCCTGCATGCTGACAGGCCTCTCCACATCTATTCCCATTTCCTTTGCAAGCTCAGCAAGGCGGCTGCCTGTATATTTAGTGGGAGAAAAAACATCCACGTCCTGAATCTTCTCATCACCGGCAAGGCAGTCCGTGCAGAGGCAAATATTTACCCTGGAGCACAGCAACAAAAGCTTTTTTATTATTTCATATTCCTGGGGTGTAAAGCCGGAAAATTCATCTATCCATATCTCAGCTCCCGCCAGCTTATCGCTCTTTTCCATGCGGCGGGCCAGAATTGTCAGATCGTCATCCGTATCTATGTACCTGCTGTGGACTATTTCATCATAACTTTTATATATGAGCAGCAAGTCCTCCAGCTTGTCTTTCAAAAATCTGTCATCTATCAAATTCTTGGTTTCGTCAAGCAAATCAGGGGTTATGTTATACCGCTTAAACTCGCTGAGCATGCCAGCCATCCTATCCACGAAGCCCCGCTGGCCTGCAGACCTGCCGAAGGCCTTGAAGCTGCTCTTGCTTTTCTCCAGTATGCTGTGGATTATCATGGCCTTGCCGGCAGAGTTGACATGCTGCCTGGCCCCGCCGCCCACTTCATCCAATATGCGGCGGGCAAGCCTCTTAAAGCTCAGCACCTCGGCCTCTCCGATGCCCGAAGCTCCCAATGCCCTTACCAGGTTCTTCTCCCCCTGAAGGGTAAACTGCTCCGGCACCATGAGGATGAGGATCTTATCCGGATTCTCTCTCTTGCTGCTTTTTATGTCCTCTATGCAAAAACGGCTCTTGCCGGAACCCGCTCTGCCATATATTATACGAAGGCTCATCTCATCACCGCCTTAGTCTTTTTAATATATCAGCTTTTTTATCAACTTAACTATATCATCATTTTTCATTTGCTTTTCAAAAGTCACATTAAGGCCGTCTGCCTTCATTGCCTTAAAAAATGCCCTTGCTGATTCTATACGCATATTTTCGTCATCTCTGAGTCCGCTTTTCTTCTGAATATCTTTCGTCTCCACAATAAAGTTGATTACACAATCTCCATCTTTTTTCTTAAGCAGATACATAAAATCCGGACTCGTTGTCCCTCCATAATAGAGAGGAACTTGTATGCTTCGCCTTGGTATCTTACCAAATACCACGACTTCATCTATATCACTTCTGCTAATATTTTCGCGTTCCTTTGGCGAATCATATACAAAACTATCAAAGAGAAATCTTTTGGGTACTACAGCTCCTTCATCTTTCATAATGCCTAAACTGCCCTGAACAATTGAATCTTTAACTCTTCCGTTAATGTCTGTCAACGCCGTTTCTTTAGGCTCAATACCCATATTTCTATAGCTGAATCGTTTTAGTAATGCAGTTTCCAGCCATTCCTGAAATTTGTCAATCAAATTTTGAAGAGTAACTCTATTAAAGAAATCTTTTTGTAGTTCATGGGATTTTGAATACAGAGTAATGGCTTTATGAAGGATTATTATGGACATCCCCGTACTTTTGCCGGCCCTGGTCAAGAATTCATTATATGGCATTAAATCTTCTACGGCATGATAACCTGCAATTTCTTCTTTAAGAGTCACTCCAACATTACGTTTAGCCGTTCTCCTCTCAGTAACATATACTATTTGCTTGTCATAAATCCCCGATTCAAGAATTTTTAGAATAGCTTGCTGCAGTTCTTCTTCTGATATTTCATCTAGTTTTAAATAATATTTTTGATTGATCTTATTCCATAGTTCTTTAATCTCACTAAATCGTTCCGAACGAATCTTAACTTTGACATTCTTGCCTTTGCTTATATCAATTATTTTGTCTTCTTTAACACCTGTATTAAACTCAGGATATTTTTCTATCAACTCATCTCTTTTTTGGGGAATAATGTTCATTTCCATATCTACAAGGCCTGCCATTAAAAGCTCTCCAAATAGCTTGCTCTCTTCCGTATTTCTACTCTTGGCAACCTCACTGATTAAGCCTTTCAAGCTATTTATAGCTTTCCCATCTTTGTTGATTTCTGAAACCAAGCTATCTGCAAAGGATTTTTCTGAATGATCTACCAAATATGTTAGGTAAAACTGCTCTCTTTCCATACGATGACCATGTTCATCTACCGGTAATCGCAAACCTCTCCCAACTTCTTGAAGCTTGCTGATTTCACTGCCACTGGAGCGAAGCTTTGCAATTTGGAATACATTAGGATTGTCCCAGCCTTCTCTGAGGGTCCATTTAGAGAAAATAAATCTCATAGTATTCCATTTTCCCCATTCATTTTTGAAGGAAAGCAATGACTCTTTATCTCTCAATATCTTATCTACTTCATACTGAACATCCTCATCTTTAGTAGAGTTATCCTCCGCAAAATAACCACCATTAGTCTTTTTTATATCAACCAGAGATGCTTCAAGATATTCCTTGTATTCCGTTAATCTAAAATTTTCTGAGCCTTCTGTTTCAATATTTTTAATTTCCTCTTGGATTTTCTCTATTAATAATTCTTCAAACTTCAATCTCAATGCACCATCATTCTCATCACCCCGATAAGAATAGATACTGTCAATAAAAAATAATGACAAAGTTTTTATCTTGTTTCCTCTCAAAAAATTTTCTTTTTCCTGTTTAAAGTGATTATCAACAGCTTGCTTCAACATTAGTTCTTGATAGGTTGCCCCATAGACTGAAGAATATATTATGTCGCCTTTTTGCAAAATCAGGCCATTGGATAGGGTGACACCTCTTGATATATTTGGATCATCAGTCTGCCAAATAGAAGCTATAGATATGCCTCCAAATTTATCATCAATGATACTGAGAAAATCTCCAACTTCCATGGTAAAATTCTGCTTTGTTGTTTCATCTCTAAAAACGCAGGAGCGTGGTTTATAGGTCATGTTCATTAGTTTAATTTTGCAGTCATCTGTATCTGCATTCTCTAAAGTCTGGACAGCTACTCCTTTAACCAAAGTTTCATTAAAAGCTTCGCAAGCTCCCAGATTATAGACCAAATTATTATAATCCTTTTCTTCTGAATTTGGAATATCAGGAAAAGTAGCTCCAAATCGAATAATACACTGAGGCTTTAATTGTTCTTCAATGCATTTATAGGCCTTGTTTTCCCTTTTAAAACGATGAGGCTCATCTATGATTACAATAGGCCTGGTCTCTTCCAAAGCTTTATAGGGTTGGGTAAAAGTACCGAATATAGTCTGATCATAATCATCCTTTTCCATGGTTCTCTTAGAAAGCAACATACTATCGGACATCAAAAGTGCATTGATTCTATTTCTTTCCAGTCTACTGCCCCTTGCAAATTCAGATATGCAAGATGGAAACATCTTTCTACCAGAATTGCTTGATTTTTGGGCATTTAAAACTTCCAGTTTTAAAGTGGCTAAGGGATAAAGGTCGGCGAAATGCTTTTTGGAATAATCCGCCTCAATAAAATTCCTTGTGCCTTCCTTTATGGGTGTGGATGGCACCAGTATGATAAATTTATTGAATCCATACTGTTTATGAAGCTCATACATCAATCTAGTGTAGATATAGGTCTTCCCTGTACCGGTCTCAAGCTTTGCATCAATGCCTAATATTTTATGTTCTAATCTTCTTCTCATGGACTTTGGAATTGGTTTTAATTCCAAATCTTCTCCATCCCATATCCTATCTATATTTTCTTGAAGCTTCTCATCCTCTAAATCAATAATAGGGTTTTGGTAAATAGGATTGTTGCTTGTAATACGAACATCCCCAAAAACAGAGGTGATAGCTTTTAGGCATTCTATCTGGTGAGGCAATATCTTTAATTGAATATCCATATCAATACCTCTCGACTACAACGATATTTCTATTATTCCGCAGATTTGCTATATTCTTCTTAAGCTCATGCAGCACATTAAAGATAATGGAATAAGGATATAGAACAATCCTTGATATATTAAGGCTTCCATCTTCAACTTTTTTTATCATTTCCATTACATCATCTGTAGCTAGTCCTGGGTCAATTATATATAAAGAATCATAAATAACATATGCTTCGTATTGATGCAAGCGTATTTTACCTGCTTTTGAAGTCAGACCGTATCCATCCATATTCATCCAAGTAGTAAGTATGGTATATCTTCCAGGTACATCACCAAATTCAAAGCTTTGAGTCATATCTTCCAGGATTAATATCTCATGGGGATCGAACGCTACAATTTTATCGAGAGTCTTATCCGATGGTTGGCTTAATCGATATAATTTATACCCATAGTCAATGTCTGCCCCTGTTTCTTCTTTTATCTTCAAAGCAGCTTTGTCTATACGAGCACGTCCTATTTCGTCGATGGTGTAATATCCTTCTTTATATGCGGGTTTGTCTTTTTCAATGGTTTCGGGCAACTGCACCATAATATATTTTCGCTTGCCTCTGTTTTTTTCAATATTCGCATCGTTTGCATTAAGCTCCATTACTGCATGTGCAGCAGTAGCGGAACCGGAGAAAAAGTCGAGTACATAAAAATCATCGGTTATGCTACTTAGGTTTACTACCCCTTTTAAAAGCTCTACTGGTTTAGGGTTGCTAAAAGCATTCTTAAAACCGAATAATTCTGTTATACAATTATTTGCACCTTGATTATGCCCAAAAATGTCATGTGCCCACCAATTAGTCGCACATTGTCCTTCTTCTAAACGTTCTTTTTTATAGTATTTTTTCCTTGGCATTCCATCACCATCATTTGGAAAATAAATACGCCCTTCTTTTAAGAACGTATTATAACTATCTTCATCCCCCATCCACTCCTCATCAAGAATCTTACCTGTGGGTGTTATTATTATATATCTGCTTCCAGATTGATCTGAACCTACTTTCCATGGTTTGGAAGCCCAATCCCCTTTTGGATCATTATCCGGATTACTAAAGTCTCCAGTTAGCTCTACTTTGCCAACTCCGATTTTCTTTAAAAAGGTACTATCTTTAGCATAAACAATAATATGTTCAGCAACCAATCCAATCATTTTTGTCTTATCATTCGGTTGATTATGCCGTCTTCGCCAGTGAATATGCCCTTCAAAATTCCCCTCACCAAAGATGTCATCACAAATCAGCTTTAAATTTGCCTGTTCATTATCATCAATACTGATAAAAATTACTCCGTCATCAGAAAGTAAATCCCTTGCCAGCATAAGTCTGGGATACATAAAAGTCAGCCATGCAGAATGGGTACTTTTACCCGCCATTCCAAGAATCCTTTCCGCTTCATCTTCTTCAATTCCTATGGCATCTGCCAGTGACTCCTTGGTAAATTTGAAGTTGTCAGGATATACAAAACCATCTGAACCTGTATTATAGGAGGATCTATGTAAATACATTTTATTTCCCCACTATAGGATTTTAGCAAATGCTTTATAGCATCTAGATTATCCCCAACTATATAAATATTCTCGCTATCTTTATTCTCAGGTTTATTATTATGTTCTAAATCAGGTGTTATAACTGTTGTTGTTGCAGTAGATGTAAGATATTTGGCATAGCTCTTTCCCAAGAATCGCAGTTCATAGCCTTCTCTTTCTACGTCTACATCTTCTTGGGATAACATTTCCTTAAACCTATCTATTAGAAAATTTCCGTCCTTATCAAAATATTGAGGAAATTCCTTTTTTAATCTCTGGATCTATCTGCTATTAGGTTTTGCATTATGATTGTACTGAATTTCTTCTTTGAACATCTATTAACCTCCTATTTTTCTCTTCTGACTTCAATAGATACCAGTTTCAAAGGTTTAAAACCTAATTACCTTCTTCATGCCATTCTTCAAGAACAGCTTCCACCTCATCAGTTAATCTCTGTTGAGTCCCCACAAACACGAAGCCTCTGCCTAGTTCTAATAGAAATTTTCTATATGTTTAACTAAAGCTTCCTCTAAATCACTTTCCATCATTGGTTTATTTTCAGGCATACCAAGAAATTCAAATACATAAGGATCCTTCATAAGATCTTCTGCCTTAGAAACCTTGATACCTTTTTGGGATAATGCTAAAACTGTTTCTTTATTTATTTTTCCTTCCGATAGTAAAATACGTTCAAAAAGTGAAGTATTTATTTGTCTTTTTAATTCACGAACAGACCATTTAGAATTAACAGCTTCCTTTTCAGAGAACGATCTTTTTTGTAAACCTGAAATGCTTAAAAGTTCGCAGTAATGAGACCAGCTCAATTTAACAGACAGTGTCTGCTGAATTGGATACTCTTGATAAAATCGCCTCATAAATTGTAAATTTGAAACAGAAAACCCTTTGCCAAATTCTTTTGTTAATTCTTTAGATAGTTTACTTAACAATCTTTTGCCATAAGCTGCACGTTCTTCCGAATCCTGTTCGTGTTCAACTATTATCCTTCCTATCTGCCAATAAGCATTAAGCAATTCAGTGTTTACCTTTTGGGCTACATTTTTTCTAGCTTCCAACATTACTTTTCTTATTTCTGTGAAAATTTGAGTGCCATGTTGTGAAACCCTATCCATTATTTTTCCCCCAAACTGTACATCAAATCTAAAAAATACTTTTTAAATATTCTCCATAGAATAAGACTTATCTCTTGATGATTTACCTTCCTCATATTTTTCAATTTCATTCTTAGCAGCCTCATGAAAAATCTATCCACTTTAATAATTATATCATAATAGCTGTCCAAATGCTGACAGTGAAATAAGAAAGGCCTTTAACGGAAAGTGTAGATTAAGGAAATTTAAACTTTCCTATGCATTATAAAAAAACCGGTATAACCCGGTAAAATAATATGAATCAGCGCTTCTGTTCAAGATGATATTTTGTCTTTTTGCCGCTTCCTATTGTTTTGATATATCCGGCATCCGCCATTTCATTTAAAATTGCTAACGCTCTTGTTTGTCCCACATTCAAGAGATCTTGAACATCCTTTCGGGCTATGCTCCCATTGCTTTCAATAAATTCCATGACTTTCTTATATTGCTGCTTCAGCTCGCTTTTTTTAGGAATTGCATATTTGTTATTATCAGAAGCAGTTTCATGCATTTCATATGCTTCATGATTATAGTTAATGTTTGGAAGCACCACCTGGAAAGCTCCGTCAGCGGCTTTGATGGCAGGCATAAGGCCAGCATCCCGATAGCTGGAAATCATCTTTCCTATCCCTGTGCCATATGCTTCAATCAACCTCAAACGATAAAACAAATTAGCCAGCCTCTCATTTCTTGATTGAGATACTCCCAGCATAACCGCATCTAAAGATAATCCGGAAACCAAACCACCCAATGAAACAAGCTCCATACGATCTTCATATATGTTGATCAAAGTGCTTCCGCTGAAAGAATAATCTCTATGTACTATAGCATTTAGCAAAGCCTCGCGTATTGCTTCCGGCGGATAATCCCTCTTGTCAACCCGATTCAGCCCTAAAAACATGGCTTTTGTTTTATTTAGTAAATCTATGTATTGATAAGCTGATGCTAATTGCTCTAAAAGAGAGCCGCAGAATTCTTTGCGATCCATAAAGATACTTTTTTCAGTTCCTTGAAAATATGCGGCTTTTATTGAGTGGACACACTGATCAGACAGCAGCAATCCCAAATTGGTATAAAGCCCGTCATCTCCAATAATTCCTAATGTTTTTTGCTGCACTTCTCCAAACGCCATACCTCGCTTTGCCATTTCATCTATAGTATATTTAAATGTCAGCTCCTGATCGAGCGAGCGAGCCTTTTCATAAGTATCTCCGTCTGTTTCCTTTATCATTTGGCGGATTGCATCTTCTGAGGCAGGAACACTTGAGCTTCCCTGACGGACATATACCCCCGAAGGTCTTAAGCCTTTGTCCGATAAATAATAAGGACGGCTGACACCTCGCTGTACAGAGATTTTAATGACTTGCTTACCTTCAATTTCTTCTATCATACAATCGGTAAACATCGTAATATCAGGCTTGATGGAATCGCGAAAGGCATTGGTGACTTGCAGCAGCACATCATTTGGCATTTTTACGCCGACAATATTTCCATCATCAGCGATACCGATATAAATTATACCTCCATGGGTATTGGCAAATGCAATTGCCTCTTTTTTTATATCATCGGTAAATGTCTCTTTTAGCTCCATATTTATATTTTCTGTAAAATCCATTATATCACCTACCTGTCTTGCTATCACCAATTTTATCACTATATACCAGTGATAGCAAGTAGGTATCTGTCGTCAAATTATTACATATTCTTTACATTATACTGTTTTCAATACTTTAGTCATCTCTCTTGCTACCAGCTTTACTGCCCATTAATATCAGTGTCAGCAAGTGAGAATACTGTTTTAAGATAAGCATTGGTCATCAAGCTATTATAAGCTCATTGCTTCATATTTTCATAAATAAATATTTATAGTATCCAAAGAATTCCCTTATCAAGGAATAAATATCTTTTATCTGGAAAAAGCTGGAATGGCCCGCATATACCTTTTCAAAGCCGACCCTTCTAAAAGCCAGCTTACATCTCGTTATATGATAAAACTGAGAAATGACCATTACTGAACTGAAATCACTCTTTGTCATGATCTCTTTAGAATTCTTCGCCGTCATAAACGTATTATTGCCTTTGCTGTCTACAATGATGCTATCTCCGGGAATTCCCATGCCCACCAGGTAATCCTTCATCACTTTAGCCTCGTCATAACCTTCCTTGCCTATACCTCCACTCACAATAATATATTTAAAGTATTTCTTCTCATACAATTCTACTGCTTTATCCAACCTATTCTTTAACCGTACTGAAGGCTCACCATTTAGTTCCACCTTGTTCCCCAGCACGACGGCTGCATCTGCGTATCCCAGTTCATCATTCAATCCATCTATAACGATAACTGCAATATGCCCAATAAACCACAGCATCATCAGCATTATCAGGAATAAGATTTTTTTCTTCATTTTATCCATTATTTTTCTATTTGCTCTAAAGCAGTGTGTTCCGTCAGCTCAGAAAGTTTTTCAATCCTTTCATTGACCATACTTCTAAAGCAATTGGGGAGATGCTCTCTGTGGGCCCTGTGTATGGCAACACATTCTATGCATTTTCCATGATATTTACATGCTTTTTGACATGAGCAATGATCTGTTTTCCCTAAGCTTGCTCTTAATTCTTCTACAAATTCATCTTGAATCTTATGCCCAAGGGAGCGGTCGCCTTTATAAAAGGCCTTCATAGCTTCCTTTTCTTTCGGGTTATTATCGATGATCATTTTATCTCCTCCGCATGATATAAGTTTTCAGTTATAATCCTTGAATCTATTTTACATCATCCTTATATCAATCTCAAACAAATGATTGTTTTGCTATATATAACGCATTAAATATTCTACATAGCAGCTATTGCTGTAAAATCTTCTTCACGTTATATATAGTAAAGTTACACTGGCGCACTCCCTTTTTAATATTGTTACTTAATAGATTTCACGAACTTTATCTATATGCCTTACCACATCGCCCACATTTTGAAAGCCTGCGGCCTCATCATCATGTATTGTGATACCGAATTTCTTTTCAACGGCTATGATCAGCTTTGCGACATCAATAGGTTCGATGCCGTATTCCTCTGTAAATTCTGTCTGTTCCGTTATATCTTCTTCATCTTCTCCCAGGATTTCAGCAAGAATATATGCTACTTTTTCAATCGTCATGGTCATCCTCCTATTCACTCTCAATCAAAAATCGACTTTGCTTGCCCATATAAAACAGGGCCAGCCTATGCAATGCTCTTGTGGATGCGATATAGAGCAATTTTTTATCATCGGCAGATCGATAATGGGTATCGTCAACATCATAAACAAGGACAGCATCGAACTCTAATCCCTTGGCCATATAAATGGGGATAATAAACGTGCCGGATAGCTCCGTGATAAAGGTGTCATCCATTAAAACCACATCCGTCGAATTCTTTATTCTGCTGTACAATGCGGCTGATTCTTTCAAGCTCTTACATAAGATGCAGATAGACTTATAACCTTGCTCTTTCATGCTTTCTATAAACTCTTTTAATCCCTCGTCCAGATCCGCTCGATTGGCACCGTATATAATTTCGGGCAGAACTCCATCCCGGCTGAAACATTCCTGTTTTACTGGCTTATCATTGAACGAGACTTCATTCAGCGGGGGATTCAACCCTCCACTGAATGTTAGCCGAGTCCATACTGGACTTAACCGCCCTTGACACCCGCCGCCTATAGAGGCGGGGGTCTTAGGGCGGGTTAGTTCAGTGATAAATTTTGTGCTGAAAGCGATAATTTGATTGGTACAACGGAAGCTCTTTGATAATGTAAGCAATGCAGATGATTTTTTATCTAAAATTCGCTCTACATCCTCATAGAAGGTCAATGCAGTTTGTTTTTCAATGGTCTGATTGACATCGCCCAAAACCGTATATTTGGCTTTAGGAAATAACAAACTCAAGATTTCAAAATGAATCGGATAATAGTCCTGCACCTCATCTATGACGACCTGCTTTATATTTTTATAGGAATCACAGCCGGCCAATTTTATCTTCAAAAATGCAATAGCCAAAGCATCCTCATATTGGGGACTTTTGAGCGATAACAATTCATCTGTCTGCAGTCTGATCTCTTCCATATTTTCCGGCAGTTCTAATCCCTTTGCCAGAGCATAAAACAGGTTTTTATCATGGAACATTTTGCGGTAAAGAGCTTCGTAATCAATTTCCGTAAATTTGCGGATACATGCAAGCAAGATTCTGTTTTCTCTGATGGAAAGCATTCTTGCAAACGCCTGGGATTCATAGATATGGTCCGGATATTTATCTATAAACCATTCCAGCTCTGCAAGGCGGAATTTGCTTTCTTTCCGGATTTCCTGCAGAATCATCGTTTCTATTTGCTTTAGCCTTAAGGCAATTGGTGTCCGGGCATCCCCATTGAGCAGTTTTGCTTTTAATAAATGCCTGTCAAAAAGCTGTTGATGGTTATAGGCAACATCACCGAAGGGAATTAATTTGCGTTCATAGTAAGTAACAAGTCTCTTCAACATGGTGACAAACGTATTGGAAGCCTTGAACTCCATGCTGGATTTCATAAAATCTTTTTGTGTGCCGATAGTACAGGTAATAAGCTGTTCAAAAAACTGGTTTCTTGTTTGAGCCATTTGGAAACCCTTTCCAAATACCTGATTGCAAATTTCCTCAAAAGTCAAGGTTTCAACATTATCCTCCCCAAGCTCCGGCAGGACATTTGAGATATATTTTGCAAACAGGGCGTTTGGAGAAAGGATTGCAATGTTATTTGATGATAGCTTTGATGACAGCCCTTGATACATCAAATATGCTACACGGTGCAGAGCTACCGATGTTTTGCCGCTTCCTGCCACCCCCTGAACCATTAAAAGCTCATTTTTAGAATCACGGATAATAATGTCCTGATCTTTCTGTATGGTTTCTACGATGCTGGTCATCCTGGACGAAGCGTTTTTTGACAACATCTTCCTTAGAAATTCATCAACAATTTGTACATTGGCATCAAAGAAGTATTCAAACTTTCCCCGCTTTATCTCGTATTGACGTTTTAGTGAAACATTGCCGCGTATAATGCCCCCAGGCGCTTGATACTGCACCTGACCAAGCTCATAACGATAGAAAATGCCGGCGATAGGTGAGCGCCAGTCAAATACATACATGTTATGCGTGTCATCATCAATTAAAGAGTAACGGCCAATATATATTTTCTCTTTTTCTTGCGTATCGGCTTCCCTAAAATCAACCCGGGCAAAGTAAGGGGAATCCTGCATCTTCTCCAGCTTTTGTATTTCATTAGTTCCGGCAAGATAAGATGCTGTTTTCATATTCAGTTCTTCTAAATATTGGGATATTTCTACTACATTGTCAAAATCGTCCGATGAATGCGCGGCTTCATCCCACATTTCTTTTCTGGACGAGAGAAGATTGCCCCTGCTGCGCTCACTGGTTTCAAGCTTTTTTTCCAGCTGTGTTTTTACCAGTGCAATCGTTTTTTGAAAATACTCCAGTTCATTAGCTAGCTCCCGTTCATAATATTGCATAGGAAGTTACTCCTCCTTTAAAGCCAGAGTAAAAAAGATTACGGCAGTTTCTGCGATATGCCTTTTGAGCATTTCGCTATCTTGTATTAACCCTCTGCCGTTTATGAAGTTTGACACTTCACCGACTATATAGCAATGCACATCATGCAGAACGCTGTGTATGCGTTCCCGGGCAGGAGCGTTAGGATAAATACCAAGCCAGATGCTTTCCAGTATTTCAACCATCGTTTTTACTGCTTTTTCTGTAGTAATTTTATCCTGCTCCGGCCGCGCATCATCAATATAATCAAGCCATGCAAGACGGAACCAGCCCTTGTGATCTAAATAAAGCTCCGATAAAGAAAAATAGAACTGATAAAACTTGAGCTTATCATCCTGTACGCTTTCAAGCTCTAAGGCTATTTTCTTGATAAACTGATTCTCTATTTCCATATGCGCTTCCCATAGCAAATCGTTAAAGGAGGGAAAATAATTATATAAATTCGTGTGAGCGCATCCAAGAACACGCGCAATTTCCCGCAGATTTACGCTCCTGATATCGCTTTTGTCTTTGAGCAAATCCAGTGCGGTTTCAATAATTTGTTCTTTTGTTATACTTTTTTTCATGGCAAACACCTCTCTAATTACCATCGGTAATTACCAATGGTAATTAGAGTTTACATCCGTTTTGGGCAAATGTCAATAGCACTGTTTTCCTATGCTAATTTGATTTTTTGTCTTCGTATCTCAATAAAAAATAAGGCACCATTCGGCTTGAACGATACCTTGTTTATAGACATCTTGCTTGGCATTGCCCATATAGCATTTTGTTTTATACTGTCCTATGGAGGACTGCCCTAACCGGATTTTTATCTCACTGCATAATTATATAGGCTGTATTTTAATCTTCTATTATCTCTTTTTTACCGGTATCCAGATCTCGCTGATATAATCTTCACTCTGGTTATCTCCATCGCTATATAACTCGATATCATAATCCGGGATCAACTCATATTCTGATTGGGGAAGCCATTCGCTGTATATTCTTTTCCATGTATTCTGAATGGTACGGGGCATTGGTCCGACACATTTAAAAACCGCCCATGTATATGCCGGAATAATCAGCTTTTCAAAGCCTTCCGGCACTTGGTCATCATCACCGCATTCGCAGCCTATACCATAACGAAACTCTTTAGTACCCGTCTTTTGTTGTTCACAAATCCCAAGCATAGCGCATACAGTTTCATGCAAACCATTTGCAAAATATTCAGACCAGAACTTAGGAATTTCTTGCTGGCTGTTTTCTGAAGTGAAATATCTTGTTTTAGCAATAACAGTGTATTCCTCTCTTTTAACAATCTTATAGTCCATAATACTACCACCCTCCAATTCAATTTTAATGATAAGACGATTAAAGGATTTTAGATTAGAGCCTTCCCTTTTTGCTTGAATCGGGGTTATTCCATGGAATCTGCTGAATGCTTTTGTGAAGCTTTCAGGCGTATCATATCCGTACTTCAAAGCGATATCGATAACCCTTGCCTTTGACATTATCAGCTCCTGCCCGGCCAGAGAAAGGCGCCTGTTTCTTATATACTCTCCGACTGTCATTTGAGTCAGCAAACTAAACACCCTCTGAAAGTGAAAGCTCGATGAATAGATATGCTCCGCTATGTCTTCACAGCTTAAATCCGTAAGCAAATTATCTTCTATATAACCTATTGCTCTATTAAGGCTTCGTATCCAATCCATTCGATCATCTCCTCACAAATATACAATACCAATTTTGGGGGCAGTTTTCCTGTCATAGAATGCTTTGATTTGTCTTACATGATATAATCAGCCGTTATTTATCATGACTCTGACGACACCCTGTAATTAAAGTAAAAGTGACGTGCCTTCTTGACATTTGCATACCTCATGCTATACTAATGATAATTGTTAACTGTAGTTAGCGTACTTATAGAATTAAACTCATAATCAGTAAAACTATACCACGAAGGTATATGCTTTCTCAAGGGAAGCATTTGCTTTGTGGTATTTTTATTTTGGAGGGAATTACAATGAAAAAATCATCGACTCAAAGACTCGTTCTTGCAGGACTCCTTACAGCTGTAGGAATTGCTCTCCCTGTTGCATTTCATGCCCTATCCCTATCCGGCTCCATATTTCTGCCCATGCATATTCCCGTCTTATTATGCGGGCTTATATGCGGCTGGAAATACGGATTGGCCGCAGGAGCTGTTGTACCGTTATTGTCAAGCATTCTGACTGGAATGCCTCCCCTTTATCCCGTAGCCACAGCCATGGCCCTCGAGCTTGCAACTTACGGAGCTGTCATAGGATTGGCATCAAAGAAGACCAATACCTTTGTCGCCCTTATAATAGCAATGCTCTCCGGCAGGGCGGTATTGGGAGTTTCCAACGTAGTTTTGCTCAGCCTGTCGGGAAAATCATATGCCTGGTCGGCATTTATCTCAGGCGCCTTTGTAACGGCTCTCCCCGGAATCATCATACAGCTCATATTGATTCCCTTAATATATGCCGCTGTCCAGAAAAACAGGCACCTGGAAAGGATGATGTAAGCTTTGATACAAGGGGAAATATATCCTGAGGCTATTTTCGCCATTGATGAGCTGCTGAAAGAAGGCAAAGAGGTAATAGTAGCCATCGACGGCAATAGCGGCAGCGGCAAAAGCACATTTGCCGCCCGCTTAGGCAGCCTTTATGATTGCAACATCTTCCATATGGATGATTTTTTCCTGCGCCCCGAGCAAAGAACGGAGGAAAGGATGAAGGAAACCGGAGGAAATGTTGATTATGTCCGTTTTAAATATGAGGTTTTAGATAAGATTAGAAAAAATCGTAAATTCCGATATCAAATATATGACTGCTCCTTGGGGAGCCTAGCGGACTACATCGATGTATGCCCTAAAAAGCTCAGCATTGTGGAGGGTGTTTACAGTATGCATCCCACCCTCCATGGCGCCTATGCTTTAAAGATTTTTTTAGGAGTTGACCCGGAAACACAAAAACGCAGAATCCTTGAGCGCAGCGGAGAGCATATGCTGCGCCGCTTTATTGATGAATGGATACCTCTTGAGAATAAATATTTTTCAGAAATGAATATAGCCCAAAACTGCGATTTAGTATTTACATCTCTTTGCTAATGCTCTCAACAAGCTCTACTGCCAGCTTTATATATTCGGATAGAGGCAGTTCCCGTGAACCCACTACATGGTTGTTGCATTTATTTACAGGAATCAATATTTTTTCAGCCTTGCTCTGCCCTATTGCCTTTGCCATTGCCGGCGTGACCTCCCCCAGCATGGAATCGGCAATTACGATGCCGATGGGGCCTATTATGATATCCGCATCGGAGCTGACAACTACTGCGGGGTTTTCGCCTGTTGCTCCGTGATCTGCTCCTGCCTTCATCATTGCAGCAGTCGCTATGCTGTTTGTACCTATAGCTATAAGCTCAAGGGAGGGCAAGCTTTTCTTCAATTGCTCCACAAGCATTTTACCCATTTTCCCGCCTTGGCCGTCTATTATTACTGTTTTCATATTATCCCCACTTTCCCTTTATAGTCTTGCTTAGCTGTGAAAGCTGCAATGTATAAAAAACGCATTCAATGCATTTACTGAAAGGAAAGCCGGAGTTCACTTGCTTTACGCTTTCCTCACTGGAAACTGTATTTCAGTGATGTATTCATTTTGGTCCGATGTTATCCATTCCCCCTTTAGATACAATTCTCTCTGGGGTCCGACTATTTCATATCCATTCTCTTCAATCCACTTGGTAATCGCACTATATGGCATATTCAATGTTTGGTATGGACCTTTATGGACTACACAGGCCATTTCGTCAACACCTTCCAGTTCCTTTACTTTAATGCGGTGAGTATCTGGAAGCCTGCCTTCTATAGGCTCAATCACCTCTGCATCGACAGTTTCTTCCTTGTACCCTATATCATGATAAATAACCATACATGGAGGAACTATCCTTGCCCCGTGTTTCTGTATATGTTCTGCCAACTCATTCCACAAATGTTCCTGCTCGCTGTAGTTTGGTATTGTGCCCCTTAGGGAAGCTACCCTAATAGGTTCTATCTTCTTTAACACGATATCATATTTCATACTATACTCCTCCTGTTTACACATTTTAATGAGTGTTTCTATACGGGTCAATCTTGCTTGCTCATCCTTCAATCTGTTAAATACTTCTGAGCGCTTTAATTCCAAAAGGATCTGTATCTGCTCCGAATCCATATTCTTATTAAGGATTACAGAAATCTCATCCAGAGAAAATCCGATATCCTTTAGCGAAAGAATCTTATTGAGCCTCGGCATCTGATCTGCCGAATAGTATCGATATCCCGTATTGTGGTCAATCTTTTCAGGCTGCAGCAGGCCAAGATTGTCATAATACCTTAATGTCTTGACTGTCACCCTGTTTATTCTTGCAAAGTCTCCGATTTTAAACATATTAACCCACCCATGTGCACATTTTTTGAGGCCTCAATAGTATGATAAACCCTTCCCCGGGAGGAGAGTCAATACTAATTTTTATTTATTCCATAAAGCTTTTGATTTGAAAAATAGGCTTTCTCCAATAAATTCTGAATCCAGTTACTTGCCCAATATGACGTCTACCTTCTTCAGAGTTTCCATAATAGACAGGCCCTGGGGACATGCAGTCTCACACTTGCCGCATTCAACGCAGGCCGATGCTGCCTGATTTCCGGTCTTTAGCCTCCTGTACATATCAGTCGAATATCTATCGGTTTCATACATATAAAAATCATTATATATTTCAAAATTATAAGGGATCCACACTTTATTGGGGCATGGCATACAGTATCCGCAGCCGGTACAGTCCACCTTTATCCTTGAGCGGTACTTTTCCGATACTTTCTTTATCATATCCAGTTCCTCTTGTTCTAGGGAACCGGGAAGTGCTGTCTCAGCTGTTTTGATGTTCTCTTCCACCTGCTTTGCGGTGTTCATTCCGCTTAGAACCACCGCTACCTGCTTATGGTTTAAAACCCATCTCAAGCCCCACTCGGCAGGCGTTCTCTTTATTGCCGCCTTATCCCATATATCCTTTATTTCTTTTGGCGGCCTTTTAGCCAGTTTTCCTCCTAAAAGAGGCTCCATTATCATCACCGGAATATTCTTTGAGCCTGCATATTCTAAACCCTCGGTGCCTGCCTGGAAATTCTCGTTCATATAGTTGTATTGCATCTGACAGAAATCCCAATCGTATGAATCAATTATTGTTTTGAATAAGCTTACATCATCATGAAACGAGAAGCCTATATGCTTGATCCTGCCATCTTGCAGAGCCCTGTCCACAAAATCAAGGACATTGATGCTTCTCAGCTTGGTCCAGTATTTCTTGTTTAAGTTATGCAATAAATAAAAATCAATATAGTCTGTATCCAGCTTCTGAAGCTGCTCGTCAAGATACTTATCAAAATCCTCATATGCATTTGTCAGCCATACCGGCATCTTGGTGGCAAGCTTAACCTTATCCCTATAGCCATCCTTCAGAGCCTTTCCCACTATCATCTCGCTTTTGCCTTTATGATAATTATAGGCAGTATCAATATAGTTGACTCCATTGTCTATGGCATACCTTATCAGTCTTATGCTTTCTTTTTCCTTGATATTGCCGGGATCATCACCATTCAGCGGCAGCCTCATGGCGCCAAACCCAAGAACCGAAAGCTTGTCCCCCAGTTTGTTAAATTCTCTGTATTGCATACTTTAACCCCCTCCATAATAGATTGAACTGCACGCTTTGAGCATGCTGCCTCCGTGCTGCTTCTTGCACCAGCCACAGTTCTTTATTCCAACAAGTAAATATTACCATACATCTCTGGCAATTTGTACATCTTCTTGCTGTAAAATGTGGCAATTCCAAGTGCAAAGCATATAAAAAGATTATCGGGATACCATTGATATGCACATAGGAGACATCAATAGTTAATATAGAATTAAATAGAAAAGGGATCGCCTGAATTTCCATCCATAGCGTCCCTTTGTATCTACTCCTCTTCTTTCAAAGCTTTCGTAAGCGCTGCACATGCCAGTATCATTACAACAGCAAATGGAAAGGCTGCCGCGATGGACGCTGTCTGGAGAGCCTTCAGGCCTCCTCCCAGCAGCAATGCGAACGCAAGCAATGCTTGCACCAAGCCCCAGATAATTTTCTTCTGGTTTGTCGGATTTAAGTCCCCTTCCTGTGACATCATTCCAAGGACGAAAGTTGCTGAATTCGCTGAGGTAATGAAAAAGGTCCCAAGCAAGAATACAGCGATCAGAGAAATTATATACCCCAAAGGATACTTATTCATAACTATGAAAAACGCTGTTTCTGTTACTTTTATAGCCTCCGCCCCTACCTTGGCACCAAGATTTATACCTAATGATCCGAATACTGCAAACCATATAAAGGACGCAAGAGATGGGGCCAATATAACTCCAATAACGAATTCTTTTATAGTCCTGCCCTTTGATATTCTTGCGATGAACGTGCCGACAAATGGTGCCCACGCTATCCACCAGGCCCAGTAGAATATTGTCCAGCTTCCTATCCAGCTATTGTCACCGAAGGCTTCTATATGGAAGCTGTCATACACAAACTTATCAAGATACATTCCTATACCGTTTGTGAGAGAATTTATCATAGCCAACTTGGGCCCTATAATTATAGACAGCGCCAGTATAGCAAATGCCAAGATCAAGTTCCAGTCGGATAAAAGCTTTATTCCTTTATCAATGCCGCTTACCGCTGTCCATATATATATGATGGTTATTACCGCGATTATTGATAATTGGACCATTGTCGTAGTAGGAAGCCCGAACATATAACTAAGTCCGCTGTTGATCTGAAGCGTCCCTATACCGAGGGAAGTAGCCACACCTGCAACAGTAGCGAATATGGCCAGTATATCTATAGCTTTTCCTATCGGCCCTCTCACACCCTTTTCTCCGATGAGAGGCAAGAAAATGCTGCTTATGAGACCGGGTGCATTTTTACGGAATTGAAAATATGCCAGTGCCAGGCCTATGACCGCATAATTTGCCCATGGGTGAAAGCCCCAATGGAAAAAAGACTGCTTTATAGCAAAATTAGCCGCCTCGGCTGTAGCACCTTCAAGCCCCGGAGGGTTGAGGAAATGATTTAATGGCTCGGCTATGCCCCAGAATACAAGGCCTATTCCCATCCCGGAACCAAAAAGCATACCGAACCAGGAAATCGTGCTGAATTCCGGTTCTGAATCATCAGGGCCCAGCTTTATATTGCCGTATTTTGAAAAGCCAAGTATGACACAAAATGCTACAAACAAAAACATTGAAATAAGATATAGCCAGCTGAAATTATCTACCAGATAGCTATACAATCCGCTTGCAGCATTGCCAAAGCTGGATGGAGCCAATAGGCCCCATGCAACAATGGCAAATACCACTACCAAGGAAATAATAAATACTGTATTATTTTTTCCCATTTCCTTCATATGGCAATCCCCTCAATCCACTATATTTTTACTTTAAATACAGTTTGCTCTTTTATGTCTGTTGTAAGCGCATCTAGAGCCACACCCACTCTGTGGTAGCGAAGCTTGAACTGGGCTTCCTTTGGTGTGCTTGGGTCTCCCAGGGGATATGGTATCGATATGGTCGGAACCATTCTGTTGGCACCGACCGTCTTGGCAACAGGTATAAGATTAGCCATCTGTACTATAGTGATGCCCGCCTTTTCGATTTCTTTGGTCATCGTTGCGCCGCAACGCGTACAAGTACCTCAGGTGGATGTTAGTATAACTGCCTTAACACCATCGGCTAAGAGCTCTGCTGCTATCTCCTTCCCCATTCGGGCAGCTTCCGCCTGCGTTGTACCAGTACCAACAGTAGCATAAAAGTACTTGTAGACTCCGCCTATCTTGCCTTCTTTTTCATAAGCGCGGAGAGCATCCAAAGGAAGGACAACATCAGGGTCGGCATTAGCCGCTGCAGGGTCATAACCGGCATGGATCGTCATAAACTCTCCCTCTGCCAGGTCATAAAGCTCCGATACATCATATTTGC
This sequence comes from Lutispora sp. QWL-02, assembly GCF_058315355.1. Taxonomy (NCBI): domain Bacteria; kingdom Bacillati; phylum Bacillota; class Clostridia; order Lutisporales; family Lutisporaceae; genus Lutispora; species Lutispora sp. QWL-02. The sequence goes on along the minus strand of NZ_CM177762.1, from coordinate 904,673 downwards.
CCCATTTAGTAGCCGAAGCGGACTGGATTCTATCAGGATTTCCGACAGGCACAATACCGCCTGAAGTAACTAAAGCGATCTCGAGCTTGCTCAGCTCCTCCGGAGAAATAGCCGGTGCTATAGATACCAAATCTGATGGAGGTATGGGAAGCTCGCTTTCGTATTTTTCACCCTTTACCTTTTTCAGAAGCATGTCTATTACTCTATCTGCAGCATTTACGGGAGGATTCAGGTATACCTGCTTTCTGATGCCTCTGCCGAAGTAGCCTTCCTCAGAAGCTGAAAGAAGTTCTTCTCCATTCATCAGTTTTTTTCCAAAATTAGCCATAACGGATACATCTTTTCTCATGGCTGCTGCACTGGCTCCGCCCTCAAATATATACATTTCTTTTCTGAACATATCAACACCTGGGTTTTCTTCATTCATAGAAGTTATAACAGGGACGCTGAGCTTTTCTTTTACGGCTTTGCATATATTTCCGCAGGCACTGCCGTATCTTCCTGCTCTGAATGCAGGTCCTGCAAAGAATATATCAAGCTCCTTGCCTTCTAAAAAGCCTAATATTGTATTTATCGCTTCTTCCTGCCTTGAACCCATAAAGTTATCACCGCAGATGATCGTATGTGTGACATGATATTCGTCACCAAGCTGTTTTTGAAGCTCCATTGCCGGGCCTATCTGGCCTTCCCTTATTTCCGGCGCATGATCAGCCATTTCTTCCCCGCCTATTTGTCCAAAGAACTGATTTATATACAAAATAGCTTTTTTCATCTAAAATACACCTCCTTAAAACTCTTTCATAGTCTTTGTTGACCAGCCTACTACCATGTCTCCGCAGAACATTGCATTGTTTTCCATTATTATCGAGCCGTCCGCTCTAACCGATGGACCCAATATTGCATCGTTGCTCCAGCCGCCGGAAAGCCCATCCCTTGCCAAGGATTCCAGTTCTCCTATCACTGTTTCCATTGCGGGAAGCTCGATCATCTCAGAAACATTGCCGCAAGATACTATGGCGTTTGCCTTTTCATCCAAAGCGACCAAAGGCTGTGAAGCACCGTCTCTTCCTGTGCATTCATTTGTCAATCCGACAGTCTTAACTCCGGCATCTTCCAGCGCAACTATACATGCGATAAAATCGGCATCAGGATTTCCGTAACCTTCTTCAGCTACAATAGCTGAAGAAGCACCCAGAGATTTTGCGATCTGTGCCACATAAAGAGCCGCTCTTTGCTTCTGCTCGAGAGCAACATTCAGGTTTGACATTATAACACCTAGGAAGTTCAGTGTTTTACCGTGCTCCTGATATAATCTTTTTATCATTGGGAAGTTCTGAAAATCATATGTTGACCATTTTGAAGAGCAGGGCATAAAGGATCCGGAGATCATAGCTCCATCCAGTACTTCATTGGGATGCATAAAGGTCGGAAGCATTCTGTTGCAGTCCCACCCATAGGCTAAGTCATTATATCCCAGCTCTTCCATCTGTGATTGAGGCTGAAGCACAAGAACTACACTTGGAAGCTCATTAACCTCTGCCGATCTCTTTGTAACTGCCTCCAATTCATAAACCTCGACTTCCTCCGGCTCCATTTTTTCAACGCTCTTTCCTACATATTCAGCAAGTCTCATACCGGCCCATCTTAGTGCATGGTTTTTCTTTTGCTGTTCATTCTTCTCGAAATCTTCGTCAGTATCTCCAACCAAAACTAAATTCTTTAATTTCGAATAATACGTATATTTTGCGCCTTCCCCGCCCATGTCAATGAGTCCGTCCTGGAAGCCTCCCCAATGTCTGCCTACTACAAGTATGCTTGAATCCTTAAGAGCGTGGATTTTCCCCTCTCCGGCTTGCATAAGCTCTCCGGTCACTCCTGGGAATACCGGGCCTCCGCCTACACGGCATCTTGCCTCGATAGCTTCTTTAACAGGAACCAGACGAACCATATCTCCGGGCTTAACAACCAGGAGATCCGCTTCTGTAATATGTTCATCTTCAAAAACAACATCGAGGGCTTCTTTTTTGTTGATAGTCAAAATGCCATCCTTGTATTCTGTTTCAGCTCCAAACACGATGTCCTTTACATAGAAATTACCTATTTCCAGTTTCATTGCTACACTCCTCTCATCACTATTCCATATGGTTTGTAATGTAAACTTGTTTGCTTTTAGTGAAGCAATATTTCTATATAGAAATAATCAATAGCTTCAATATTTATTATTAACATATGGGCATGTTATAATAAGAGGAAAATATATTTTTTTAGTAGGAGTACATAATAAAGAATAATGATTGGATATTTTATTGATTTGAAATGTTATATGAAGAGTGCTCATACACCGGTAGAAAGTTCCTTTAAGGTATGGGAGTGCTTTTGCCATCATGATTATACTATGCTAAAGATTTTCAATGAAATATTTTTTGGAGTTGAGATTTAGTTTATACTACTTATATGGTTATGTCAGTAACCCATTCTTTTCTTATTTCCCATAGGGTAGCCTGGGTAGTGGGGGTTATCTCCTCCACTCCTTCAAAAAGCCTCTCCCAGCTTCTGATTATCTTGCTTCTAAGGTGGGGATAGAAGTTGCCTTTGTGGCCCCTGTATAATTCAGATTCATCTCCTATACCCATCCTTTTCAGCTCATCGTTGAATTTTTCTTCATCGCTATTGTCAATGGGCAGATACCAATAATTCATAACATAGCCCCATTTTTCGGAGTCGGTGAGAACCACTTTGTCCATAGGTGCTTCAAGTTCAATTATGACGTTATTTTCCACAGGCTGAAGCATCATATCCGATGTGACAGAGAGCCATATTGGGAACTCCGCCCCTTTCGGCCTCGCTACTATCCTTTCGGCTTTTTCTACATACCATCTGTAAACATCTGAATAATATTCCCAGATGGAATCGAATTTCTGCTCCAAGAACTCCTTTTTAGGCCTATATATGCCAAAAGCTTCAATGCTTTTTAATACATTTTCATGCTGTCTGGTCCAAAGCTTTATCTTATGCAATGCCACGCTGTAGCCCCCTCACTTGCTTCAGGTATAAGCAGGTGTTTTTATTACACATCTTTACAGTTCATAATTCAACAAGTAAATATTACCATGCATTTTTAGTAATTTATACATATTCTTGCTGCTTTATTCTGTGTTTATACATACATTTTCATACATATTAGCATTGACGTCATAATTTAGGAGACATGAAAATATGCATTATATTGCAATATCAACATGCTGCACTGTCCCGGCAGATCCGTTTTCTTTCAGATATATGCCTGTTCTTTTTATCTGGCCGTTCGTGCTATTGTCCGAATTTTTCAAGCTGAAATCCGCGGCCACATTACCCAGATAAATGGCCCTCACGCCCTTTTGCCCCAGTGCAAGCAGCTGATCATTGCCCTTGTCGTCCTTAATCCATATGCGAAGCTTTTCATATATAGGGTCGTTTTCATCTATCCAGCCGTTATTATCTTCATCAAAAACCGAAAGCTCTTTGAAGCCGTCTCCTGTCCTGGTCCCAAACAACTCACTGCCATCATTGATAATGCCGTCATTGTTGATGTCTAAAGCAATAAAGCCGCTTCCCTGGGATAAGAAAGATATTGGCTCAGTTTTGCCGTCTGCATCCAAGTCAAATTGAAACTTTCCTTCGGTGAGCCCTGCCGAAGAAGTCCCAAAATTGATGACCAGGGGGTCTACCATCACTGCATCGCCTGCTCTGAAGCTTATATTGCTGCTGTATGCAAAGGATCTGCTTACGTTCAAGCTCAGCTCCAGGGATATCGTCCGGCCGTCTGAGGTGTGTATTGTGCCCTTAGCCGCAAAGCTCATGCTCTCTTGTTCTATATGGGATTCTCTGGATTCATAAACAATACCCCAGCCTTGCTTTGCTTGCACGCTGTTCTGGCCGCTTCCGTTGACAGCATTATTGGGATTGTCCAGCTTCAATTTTTTAGGGAGATAGAACTTGATCTTTTTACCCGTCAGATATTCTATCATCCTTTGGATCAGAAGAAGCTTTTGTTTGTCACCGTCGCTGATTTCCAATTCTATTTCTTCTGCTTCTCCGATTTTAGAGGCTTTTGCCTCCATTGCCTTAGCCTCTTCCGAGATTTCTAATATGATACTTTTTTGATCCATTGCATTGCCGGGCAGCCTTCCGTCTTTATCTACCCATGCTCTGAGCGACTCTTCCTTTGAGTAAACCTCTATGCGTCTTGATTCTCCAGCCATGGCTACAGAAGAATTTTGTATTCTCATGATCTTCGCCTCCTTGCGTTATTTTTAAATAAGACATCTATCCGGTTATCTCCTTACAATCCGGAACAGATGAATTTAATTATTATATCGGCATATAAAGCGATTTGATTTACTTATTCCGCTATGCAAGATAATGCTTGCAGCCATCCCCGCCCGCATTTTTTACACAATACATAGCCTTGTCCGCTTTTGATACAAGCTCATCAATACTGCATCCATCTCGTGGGTAAAAGCTGACTCCTATGCTTAGGGATATTTCTATTTTATTTCCTTCAAAAACAAAAACTTTATTGCTTTTGCATGCAATTTTGGAGGCAATTTTTTTATAATTGCGATACTCGTTAATACCGGGAAGTAATATTAAAAATTCATCCCCGCCATATCTTGCCACAATATCTGTCTTTCTTGTAGTTTTCTTCAGTATATTGGCAACTTCCGCTAGAACTTTATCCCCAGCTTCATGCCCAAACTTATCATTTATACACTTAAAATTATCAACATCAATGAACATCAATCCTAATATGGTATTATTTCTCTTTGCAAATTCAATAAATTCTTCAGCAATTTTATAAAAAAGCGTTCTATTGGCCAATCCCGTAAGATCATCATAGTAGGCTAGCTTTTTTATCATTTTTTCTTTCTGTTTCAACTTCTTGTTCAAGGTGCAAAGCTCATTCATATATTCTTTAAGTTGATTAATTCGGGTAAATTGATTTGTAACATCTATGCATTCAATAATCAAAAGCTTTGATTCATCCTGTTCATATCTGCTTATTCTCAAGTTTAATTCCAATTTTTCATTTATCAATCCTTTATGTATAGCAGCAGAAAAAAAAGATTTATAGCCTCTAGCCATAGCATCTTCTAAAGATTTCTTGATATAATTTTTATCTAATCCGGGCAATACTTTATAGAGGTTTTCCGATATGACATTCTCCCGTTTAAAGCCGGTAATATGTTCCATATAGTTATTCCAAAACAAAACCTCCAATTTGCCATTCAGTACAATAACTCCTTCATTTAGATTTTCAAGAATACCAAATATTGCATTATTCATAGAGATCCTCTTCCATTTTATCTATTATTCTTAATAATTCATTTAACGAATTCAATGTAAGATTTATGATAATTGCCCCTCGTACTTCAGTACCATCAATAGTGAATGATATATACAACATTATTATGCATGACCATCCAGTGTTTTCAATTCCCGATTTAAAACTTTTCCTATCGAAAATTTCAACCTGGGGCAAAGAATAATTTAAACTTACGTCCAAAAAATTACCTATTTCCCCCATTATAGAATTCAATACAATATTCCCAATCTCTTTAATGACATCAAAATCAATGTCGGTGAAATTAATTTCGCCTCCACAATTATCTATCTCTTGATTCATACAAAGGTTTATGAATGTTCTCATTTTATTAGTTGGAAAAATAAGATTAGCTTTACCGGTAATTTTTTCTTCAAATTCAATTGATGAAACCATCAAAGCTCCATCTGAAATCTTTGAAAGAATTGCTTCCAGTTTTTCATTCTTATCTTTATTGCATAAGATTTCGATTTTAGACACATCTAGCAATATCTTCCTGCCAATTATCTCCGAAAGCAGACTGGCAGATTTGCCAACACCTATGTTGAACATCTCCGCCAGCATATCATACTTTAGCGATTTATTCTTTATTGAAGGCTTATCATTCATTTAAATCATCCTTTATAATATTAAAAACATATTTGCCTTTGTCCTCATTAAATGGCTTACTGATGAATGCTTTGATATCAAGAGCCTCAGTCTCTTCCTTTATGCTTTTTTGTACATCTGCAGTAATAACAAAGATTTTAGCATCTTTGTCACATTCTTTAATCTTCTTTATCAATTCTATCCCATTTAACTTAGGCATCAGTAAATCTACAAATATATAATCGGGCTTAGCCTCTTTATATTTCTCAAGTCCTTCAAATCCGTCCCTTGCAGTGATAATATCTCCATTCGGAAAAAATTTTTTCAGTAGATTTGATGTCATAATTTGTGTAAAACTAGAATCATCAACAACTAAGAATTTCATATTAAAAATATCCCCCTAAAGCTTATAAAATACTAAACTGTTTATTTCCAGAGAATAGTCTACCATATTGTGCACTATATGTCATATATATTTATAAAAATCAGCATGGCAGCTTATCATATGCATTTGCTTTGCCATCCGGATATGAATAAAAGCCATCGAAGGTCAGGTTATTGCTGTCCTTGATGGCCTTTTCCTATAGTTTTTCCAGTTTCATTCCTGTGTCATGACCGTTCAGGTCCTGCTTCTCAAAGCTGTCATCCCCGGTGCGTTCTAAAGCATCAGCCAAAGTCTCTTTCATTATATAATCCATATAGATATTGACAGCTTTGGCTATCTCATCATCACCATCATAGAATATCTTTATCCTGTCCATCATCTCATAGCCGTTGTTCTTTCTCATCTGCTGCACCTTGGAGATAAATTCCCTTGCATAGCCCTCATCCAAGAGCTCCTGGGTGAGAGTAGTCTCCAGTATCACAAACAGATTATTCTCCATGGCTACAGTGAAGCCTTCTTTTGCGGATATGGTGATCAATACATAATCCTTTACTACATCCAGGATTTCCCCATCTACCGCAAGCTTCAATGTTTCTCCCGCTTCCAGCTTCTTAACTGCTTCTGCGCCGTCAACTGCTGCCAATGCTTTGCCCAGCAGCTTTATCCTTGAGCCCAATACAGGCCCTGCTATCTTGAAGTTTGGCTTTAGGTTGAATTGCATATATTCATCAAGATGCTTTGCAAATACAACCTCTTTTACGTTGAGCTCCTCCTGGATCAAAGGCACCAGATCCAATATGAGTTCTTCATATTTGCCGTCTATCAGCACCTCTGAAATAGGCTGCCTAACCTTTATCCTTACCTGCTCTCTAGCAGACCTGCCCAGGCTTACCAGGTCTCTCACCAGATCCATCCTTTCTTCTATGTGAGGCTCCAGCAAATATCTGTCGGCAACAGGATAGTCGGCTAAATGAACCGATAATTCGCCTGTCAGATCCTTATACATCTCGTCTGCCATGAATGGTGAGAATGGAGCTATGAGCTTTGTCAATCCGACAAGTATTTCATAGGTAGTATTGTAAACCGCTTTTTTGTCGTCTGTAAGCTCTGTTTCCCAGAATCTCCTCCTAGAACGTCTTATATACCAGTTGGAGAGGTCTTCGTTGACGAAGTCCTGAATCTTTCTCACTGACTTTGTCAGGTCGTATATAGACATCTCATATTCCACCTGAGCCAGCAGATTATTGTATTTTGAGAGTATCCATCTGTCCAGCTCCGGTCTTTCCTTGTATTCTATGAAGAATTCCCTCGGATCTATATTGTCCGTATTTGCATACAAAGTGAAGAAGGAATATACATTTCTCAAAGTACCGAAGAATTTGCTCAAAACTTCCTTGAGGCCGTCTTCATCAAATCTGGTGGGCGTCCATGCCGGAGATACATACAGCAGATACCATCTCAAAGCATCGGCACCGTATTTGTCAAACATTTCAAAGGGATCTACAGTGTTGCCCTTGGATTTTGACATCTTGCGGCCTTCCTTATCCAATATCAGATCATTGACCAGAACTCTCTTGTATGGAGAGGTTCCCATTATAAAGGTTGATATTGCCATGAGGGAGTAAAACCATCCTCTTGTCTGGTCTATACCCTCGCATATGAAATCCGCAGGGAATAATTCATGGAAATTTTCCTTGTTCTCAAAAGGATAATGATGCTGGGCAAAAGGCATTGCACCGCTGTCAAACCAGCAGTCTATAACCTCTGTGACCCTGGTCATGGTTCCGCCGCATTTATCGCATTTGAGGTGGACATTATCCACATATGGCCTGTGAAGCTCTATGCTCTCATCTATTTCTTCCACAGCTCTCTCTGCAAGCTCTTTTCTGGAGCCTACGGAAGCAGTGTGGCCGCACTCGCATCTCCATATATTTAGAGGCGTTCCCCAATATCTGTTCCTTGACAAAGCCCAGTCATTGACATTTTCCAGCCAGTTGCCAAAGCGCTTTTCTCCCACATAGTCCGGATACCATTCTACCTTATTGTTGTTTTCTACCAATTGATCCCTCAGCTTTGTCATCTCTATATACCAGCCGGGCTTTGCATAATAGAGAAGCGGAGTCTGACAACGCCAGCAGTGAGGGTAATTATGCTCCATCTTTTCTTTCTTGAAAAGCTTTCCTTCGTGGGCCAGCCATTTTATTATATCCAAATCAGCATCCATTACGAATGTGCCTTCCCATGGTGTGGCAGTAAATTTACCCGTTTCATCAACAGGCTGGAATACAGGCAGATCGTATCTCCTGCCGGTGTTATAGTCATCTTCGCCAAAAGCAGGCGCAGTGTGAACTATGCCGGTGCCGTCCTCGGTAGTTACATAATCTGCAACGGTAACGAAGAAGGCTTTCTTATCGGCCTTGACAAAAGGCATCAGCTGTTCGTATTCCATATACTCCAGGTCCTTGCCTGAAAGCTCCTCTAAAACTTCGAAATTATCCCCAAGGACTTTCCCGGATAAATTTTTTTCAACGTAATATACAGTATCCTCCTGTTTTACCTTCAGATAGGTCTCATTAGGGTTTACAGTCAATGCTACGTTGGAGGGCAAGGTCCAGGGTGTTGTTGTCCATACCAGGAAGTATTCCTCCGCATCTTTTCTTTTGAACTTGACTATTACAGTGTTCGTCTTTACTTCCTTATAGCCCTGGGCTACTTCATGGGAAGCCAGGCCTGTACCGCAGCGGCTGCAGTAGGGCAGTATCTTGTGCCCTTCATACATCAAGCCTTCTTTAAAAAATTTGTCCAGTATCCACCATTCGCTCTCTATATAATCATTGTTCAAGGTTATATAGGGATTATCCAAGTCTATGGAATAACCCATCCTTTCGGTCATTTCCCTCCACTGTCTTTCGTAGGTGAATACGGATTCACGGCATTTTTCATTGAATTCTGCTATGCCGTAATCCTCTATTTCCTGCTTGTTGGAAAGCTTCAGCTGCTTTTCAACTTCAATTTCAACGGGCAGTCCGTGAGTATCCCAGCCGGCCTTTCTCTTTACTTCGTGGCCTTTCATGCTCTGATAGCGGCACACGGAATCTTTAAGGGTCCTGGCGATGACGTGATGTATGCCGGGCCTGCCGTTGGCTGTTGGAGGTCCCTCATAGAATATATAGGGCTTTGCTCCTTTTCTGTTAGCAACTACTTTGTCGAGAATATCAATCTCATCCCAAAATCGGGCTATCTGATTTTCCCTCTCTGCTACAGGCTTTTCCGAAAGAGGTTTAAATTTCATTTTCGCTCATCTCCTCGTATACTTTGTATAATAAAAAACCCTATGGTAAAACCATAGGGACGTTTGGACACGCGATACCACCCTCATTACAGCCCTAAAAAGAGCTGTCACTCGGTCAATTTAACGCATGACTGCGGAATTCCTTACTCCGGTTCGGGAATCCGGCTCCAAGGTGATATTCATCAAGAGCTTTGCAAATAATCTTCCACCAGCCGATTATCTCTCTGAATGCTCATTCTCCTGCTACTGTCCTCTTCATAGCCATTATTGGCAATAATATATTATTATACGTCATAGAAGCAGGTTTTGTCAATAGCAGGTTTTAAACTGAAATCCTTCATTTTGCTGAACAAGCCTCGTTCATCAGCTCACTTACCAGGCTTGTAATAGCTTCAACAGCCTTATCGAGTGATACTTTCATAGAAATCTTTTTATCTCTTGTTGTTATCTCAAGACAGTTTTCCTTCATGTTGCGGGGACTGACTATGACTCTGACGGGAACACCCAGCAAATCTGCGTCCGAAAACATGACGCCTGTGCTGACGCTTCTGTCGTCATAGATCACTTCAATATTTAAGCTTTGCAATTTTTCATACAGCTCATCTGCCGATTTCTTTGCTTCCGGATTATCTGAGCGGATGCAGCAAATATGAACCTGCCACGGTGCTATCGACATAGGCCAGATCGGCCCATACGCATCATGACGCGCTTCGCAAACAGCTGCCGCCAGGCGGCCGATACCTATTCCATAGCAGCCTATGACAGGATATTGAGAACTGCCTTCCTTATCCAGGTACTGCATATTCATTGCTTGAGAGTATTTCGCTCCAAGCTGAAGAATATTGCCTACCTCTATTCCCTGCAAAATGGCTATGGTGTGTTTGCCGCATTTTGGGCAGATGCCTCCATCCTTGATTTTGGCAAAATCGTGATATTCAATCATGCCGCAATCACGCTCAAGCTGCAAGCCTGTGTAGTGATGGTCAGGGATATTCCCGCCGCAGGAAAGATTATTCGTGCCTTTAAGTGATTTATCAAAAAGAACTATAAAATCGCCTTTCAAATTATAGGGTCCGATAAATCCGGCATTCAACCCGCACTCTTCTGTGATATCAGCGGGACGAATATCTTCACCAAGATAATTTTTCAGCTTGGTTTCATTTGCATCCAGATCCCCTCGAATAAATAAGACAACATACTCATCTGTTGAGTTTTTCTGATATACAACAGCTTTGCAGGACTTCTCTTTCGGCATATTCAAGAAAGCAGACAAATCTTCAATGGTATGAGTATCGGGAGTATGTACGAGTGCTATCTTTTCGGAAGCTTCACTTGTTTCATTTCGTACAACGCTTTCTGCCGCTTCCATATTGGCCCGGTAATCGCAGTGGGAGCAGACAGCAATTGAATCTTCTCCCACATCAGTCTGCAGGATAAACTCATGAGAAATATTGCCGCCCATCATGCCCGAATCCGAGGCAACCGACATTACTTCCGGAATGCCTGCCCTGGCAAATATTCTTTCATAAGCGCGCAGGCATCTATAATAGTACTGCTCAAGATCTTCCTGTGATGTATGGAATGAATATGCATCCTTCATCATAAATTCCCGAGCCCGGATAAGGCCGCCGCGGGGACGAGCTTCATCCCTGAATTTTGTCTGGATTTGATAAACCATAAAAGGATACTTTGCATAGCTCTGTCCATATTCACGCACAAGCTGCACTGCGGCTTCCTCGTGTGCCATTCCAAGAACAAGCGGGTTGCTGTTCCTATCCTTGAAACACAGCAGCTCACTTCCGACGCTTGTGTATCTCCCCGATTCCTCCCGCAGGGATGCCGGTAAAACAACGGGAAACAAAACTTCTTGTCCGTCGATTGCATCCATTTCCTCACGGATGATTTGTTCGATTTTTCTTGTGATGCGACGAAGAGGAGTATATAAAGAATAAATACCGTTAGCAACGTATCTCATATACCCGCCTCTAAGCATTAAAGCGTGGCTGTCGATTTCGCAATCAGCCGGTCTTTCTTTGAACCTATCTCCTACAAGCTTTGCAACTTTCATTCTTAAACCTCCAATATATTTATTTGAAGCAAAAAGCCCTAAGTCGATAATATCAACTTAGGGCGAGCTGTACTAATCGCGGTACCACCTAAATTCAGAAGAAATCTTCTGCACTCAAAAATACAAAATGCTATAACACCTTATACTCTTTCCTTATAACGGAGGAAACCCGATGAAGCTTACTGGAATAATCGTTCGGTTCATAGCTCTAAGAGGGGTTCGGCATTTTTTCATTAAAGATTCGCATCAACCATCTTCTCTCTGATAAATCCAAAATGCTTACTGCTTCTTTTCATAGCTTTTAGTATTTATTTTGTAAAACTATAGCAGAAAAAATATGAAATGTCAACAATAAAACCCTTCCTTCAGCGGGTAGGAGTTGCAATGAACAGACAGGCAAAGCTCTAGTCCGTGCCGAAGCCACAGCTGAAAGCCGATAGAGCTTGACTGCCTTCATACAAAGAAAATTGCGCTTTATGAAGGAAAATATGAATATATATAGAATGTATCTTAAAACGATAAATGCGTCTGAGCTATCCCGCCTAAATTTAACAAGTATGGCAGATAACCGTCAGTGCATAAACGAGGGGAACGCTTATGTCTAGAAAAAACTCTTATATTATAGCTGTAATCTTATCGGTCCTTCTGTCATGCATTGTTATCTTTCAAAGACTGGAACCGTCAGAGCTGCCGGTAATAAAATCAGAAGAGGGCCATCTCTCTGGATTTGCTGTATATACAGCAGATGGTGACATACTCTATGCCAATAGGATTGAAAATATAAAGAAATCCTTATTCAAAGGAGCTATTATCAAAACTGATAATTTTACAGTGGAGAATCCCATAGGCATAATCCAAAGCCCTCCTCTTGAAAGCATAACGAATATATCCGATAAGGCACTAAAATCTATAGACATGGGAAACAAGGTCCTGATCATATATATCGACGGCTTAGGCTACGACCAATACGAAAAAGCCTTAAATGAGGGCTGGATACCCTTTATGAAGTCCTTGGGCAAGGGTACCATGGCTCTCACAGTATATCCCCCTATCACCGATGTGGCCTTTGCATCCATGGTGACGGGAGAGACACCAAAATATACGGGCATACACAGCAGGGAGAAAAAGCCTTTAATGGTGCCTGACATATTTGACAGAGCTTCTGAAAAAGGCAAGACCTCAAAGGTCATAGAAGGAAATATAAAAATACTTACGGCAGAGGTTGAGACCGTTTTAAACATAGATGAAAACGGCAATGGAACCATCGATGATGAAATATATGAAAGCGCTATGAAGGAGATTCAAAATCCTCCCCATATTCTGCTGGTTCATTTCCACTCCTTCGACGATTTTGGCCATGAGTACGGGCCAAGCTCCCAAGAGGCTTTGGAGCAGCTCAAGGTCTTAGATTCTTATATAGAAGATATGATAAAGGATTATAGGGGAGATATCATAATAACCTCAGACCATGGCATGCATGATGAAGAAGGCGGCGGCAATCACGGCATTTTCTGCGAAGCAGATTTATTTATACCCATTATACAGATTAAATTGCAATCAGGTGGCCTATGAATAAATTTTTAAAAAGATTTTCCATGTTCGACCTTGCGGTCATTTCACTCACCGCCGCTTTGGGAGTAGGCATAAAACCGATAATAGTGCCTTTGGTGCATATAATAACAGGTCCTCTTTATATACCCGGAGGCGCTGCCGCCGGCGGCTTTTATATGCTTTGGATAGTTTTTGGCCTGGGCATGACAAAGAAAATAGGCACGGGGACTCTCATAGGCCTTGTGCAGGCTCTTTTAGTCATGATCACCGGAGTATACGGAACCCACGGAGCCATAAGCATAATCACCTATACCGTACCGGGGCTTTTAGCCGATATGGCCGCTAAACTCCTGAAGAATAAATTTATGAGCCCGGCAGGATTTTTTATCCTTGGCCTTCTGGCCAATGTTTCAGGGACTTTTTTGTCCTCTGTAATGTTTTTCCGGCTTCCTATGATTCCCATGCTCCTTTCCCTTAGTGCGGCATCGCTGTCAGGAGGCCTGGGGGGGCTCATCGCATTTAGAATAATTAAGGCTATAAATAAACAGGGTGATGCAAATGAAAAATAAAAAGCTTATAGCGATAATTGCAATTTTGACGGTTTTAACACTCTCATTGGGCTACATCAATATGAAGTCTGTTAATAAGGCTTCAGGTGAAGAAGGAATGATCGGCTTTGTCTCCGGTGAGGGCTCGGCAAGGCTTAGTTTTGATGAGATTACCGGCCTGGGCTCAAAGGAATTCAAGGCTGTAGAAGATACTTCCGCCTCGGGTCCCGCTTCCCGAAAATTCAAGGGAGTGCTGCTTAAAGATGTATTGAACAAGATCTCCATAAGCGATGAGACGATAAAGTCTTCTTCGAAAATAATAGTAAAAGGATCGGACGGCTATGTAATAGCATTATCGCCCGATGAAGTTTTGGCTGACAACGGCGTTTATCTGGCTTACGAGAAAAACGGCAAGCCTCTTGGAAATATGAAAAACGGAGGAAGCGGACCCTTCCAGCTTATAGCCGTATCGGATTCCTTCAGCCAGCGCTGGTGCAAATATGTTGTTGAGGTAGTCTTAGAATGAATACCATATTAGAAGTCCAAAGCCTATACTTCAGATATGCAAAAGCCGGTCCTATGATACTAGATTCAATCAATATGGAGGTTGAAAAGGGCAGCATCACTGCGGTTGCAGGCTTAAGCGGCTGCGGGAAAACCACTTTGGCTTTCTGCCTGTGCGGAGCCATACCCAAAAGCCTGCCGGGCATCATGGAAGGCGATATATTGTTGGAAGGCAGAAGCATAAGAGAACTCAGCCTGCCGTCATTGTCCAGAAAAATCGGCATTGTCTTCCAGGATGTGGACAATCAGATATTTCTGCCTACCGTAGAGGCTGAAATAGCCTTCGCTGCGGAAAACCTGTGTCTCTCCTATGAGGAAATAGAAGAGACAATTGAAAGAGTCTTAAAAACTCTCGGCATAGAGCATCTAAGAAGCAAAAATCCATCTCTGCTTTCCGGCGGCGAGAAGCATCTTGCTGCCATGGCTTCCATTTTGAGCCTTGATCCTGAGATCATCATACTTGACGAAGCCCTATCACAGCTGGATAGGGATAGCAGGGATCTCATCATTGACAGGATCAAGCTGCTTCAAAGGAAAGGCAAGACCATTATAGCCATTGACCATGACCTTGAAAACCTTATGATGGCCGATAATATCCTGCTCATGAAAGACGGCAGGATAGAACAAAGAATCAAGGCAGGTGAGAACCGTGAGCTTCTATACAGCAAACTCACTGACTTTTTCCTATACCAGAGTAAATAAGCTTTTTGAGGATATAAGCTTTGAAATAGAGAAAGATCAACGTGTAGGACTTATGGGGCCAAACGGCTGCGGAAAAACCACTTTGATCAAGCTTATGCTCGGGCTTCTCAAGCCTCAGCAAGGCGAAATATATCTCGAAGGCAAGAATATAAATAATATTTCCTTATCCCATATAGGCAAAAAAGTAGGCTATGTCTTTCAGAACCCTGACAAGCAGCTGTTTTGCCCTACGGTTTGGGAGCAGATGAGCTTCAGCTTCATATATGGGAATACAGATTGCAAGGATGATGCGGACTATAAGCTCAAGCATTATCTTGAAATGTTTGATCTTGCCAGGTATAGAGATTCCTCTCCTCTGGAGCTGAGCCGGGGGGAAAAACAAAGGCTGGCTCTGGCCTCTGTGCTGTCACGGAATGTGGAATTCGTCATACTGGATGAGCCCACTACAGGCTTGGATATATTGCGCAGAAAGCAGCTGGATAAATGCCTCGAAGCATTGAAGGAAGAAGGCAAAGGCTATATGATAGTAAGCCATGACACAGAGTTATTGATGGGCCATGCGGATATGATCTTTAGGCTTAACCCAAAAGGAGTTGACATCCTATGATAAAGCCGGACCCCAGAACCAGGATCATTATCCTGTTTATCATTTCCTCAGCTGCGGTATTGATAAGGAAGATAGGGCCGCTTTTCTGGCTGTTTTTGATGACCTTGATCTTATGCAGGCTTTTTTCAATTTCCTTATCCGCATCGGTAAAAAGGCTAAAAAAACTCTGGTATTTTTTCCTGGTATTGGCTTTGGTGCAGAGCATATTTACTTCAGGAGGAGAAACCATATTTAGTATAGGAAATATAAGTATACTGACTGCCATGGGTCTGGAGAGCGGCATATCCATAATGTTGAGAATGTCCATAGTCATATTCTCTGCCCTGATAGTTGCATCCGCACCTCCTCTGGAGATAGTATACGGCCTTACGAAAATGAAGCTGCCCTATGAAATTGCCTTTATGGTTCTTCTGGCGATGAAATTTCTGCCTTTGTTTAGAGAAGAGTTTTCAGACTCAATTGCTGCAGTACAGCTGGCAGGAGCGGATCTGCATAAGATACCGCTGAGGCAGAAGCTTTCATTGTATGCCTGCATATTGACACCCTCTGTAGCTAAAGCCTTAAGCAGGGCCAGGTACATCTCCCTTTCCATGGAATGCAGAGCCTTCAGAGTATACCCATGCAGAACCGACTATTGCATATTGAAGATGAAGGGAACAGATTATACTGTCATACTGGCAACTTTAACAATGACCATCATAATTTTTATCTGCCTGCCATAATAGAACAGCAAAGCAATTTACTAAGGAGGCCGTCGAAATGAAAGTCATATCGGTTTACGGATATTCAAAATCGGGCAAGACCACAACAGTAGAACGCATAATAAAGGAGCTCATCAAACGCAATTATACTGTAGGTTCAGTAAAAGAGATACATTATGAAGAGTTCGCCATAGACATGGAAGGCTCCAATACGGACAGGCATAGAAAAGCAGGAGCCGGACCGGTTACCGCTCGGGGCCTTTATGAAACGGATATTTTGTTTAAGAAAAGATTGCCTATGCCTGAGATATTAAAATTTTATGATCAGGATTTTGTAATACTGGAAGGAGTAACGGATTTTGGGGTCCCCAAGATTTTATGCGCCTCCTCCATCGAAGATGTAATGGAGCGCATACATCCCAGCGTATTTGTACTAAGCGGCGTGATAAGCAACAAAATATCCCGCTTTAAAAGCCTTTCCGTCATCAATGCCGTTACTGATATAGAGAGGCTTACGGATCTGGTGGAAAGCACCGCCATGGATTGGGAGTCTGTATAATGGATATAGAGATAGTGGAAAAGTTCAGCAGCAAGCGAAATCATGTATATAAGGTAAAAATACATACTTCCTCTTCTGCTGTTTTAGCGGTGATGAAGAAGTATGAAAAGGAAAATACCCGCTTATTGGCCGTAGAGTATAATAACTTGAATATGCTCCGCCGGTCCGGTCTGTCTGTACCCGAAGTGATATATAAAGATGAAGGCAGCTTGTTCTTACAGCATATTGAAGGAATCCTGGTGAACGATTTGGCGGAAAGCCTTGATATGGGAGATTGGATTGATGACTTGGCCTTATGGATGAGCAAGCTGCATCAAATATCCGCCGGAGCCTTCAGCATGCTGAAGGGTGACGTGAATCTGAAGAACTTTATATACGGCAGTAATAAGATATATGGGCTTGATTTTGAGGAAATGAAGCACGGCGACGGGCGCATGGACTTGGCTGACCTATGCTTTTTCATACTCACGAATGCTCCTTCCTTCACAAAAGAAAAGCATCTCATAATGAGAAAGCTTTTGAAGAGCTATGAAAAATACTCCGGTTCGCAGCTCAAGGATATGGCCGGGTACTTGCTTCTGAGCAAAGCAGAGGCAAAGATAAGAAGGAGCGGAAATATACAAAATAAACTTAATAGCGAGGAGCCGATATGATGAGAAGGGAGTTTATAGAGTTTGCGCCTAATTTGCCTGTCAATGTACATTATCATAGCTGTAAGCATTATCCCATCCATTGGCATAAGGCCATGGAGATAATCTATGTAGTAGAAGGCAAAATCAGCGTCAATATAGAAACGGAAACTCATATTCTAAAGGAAGGCCAGATAGAAATAATCAATAGCGACGAAGCCCACAGCATATCCGGCAGAAGCGGCAATAACAAGGCTTTAATATTTAATATCGATACCGGATTTTTAAATAAATATTACGATATAGAGAATATGTTTTTTTATACTGAAACCTCCGATACGGATGTGCAGAAATCCGAAAAATATGAAAAATTGCGGGAGCACCTGGCTATACTGCTGTGCGAGCTGTTTCAGCGAAGCGAGGATTTTGAAGAATTTATAGAAGATACTTTGGTGGAATTGCTGTATCATCTCATCAATAATTTTCATTATCTCATCTACGATGAAGAAAGCCTGAAGGATAATGAGGTTCAGTTTGAGAGATATGACAGGATAATAAAGTATATATATTCCAACTATCATAACAGGATAAGCCTCCAGGACATTGCCAGAAGAGAATATCTCAGCTCTCATTATCTATCCTACGGCATAAAAAATAATGTAGGGCACAGCTTCAATGATTTTCTTAATCTTACCAGAGTAGAAGAAGCCATAAAGCTTCTGCTGGATAGCAATAAGACTATATCGGAAATATCAGAGGAATTAGGATTTTCACACACAAGATATTTCAATAAGCATTTTAAGAAGCATTATAGATGCACTCCGATGCAATATAGAAAAAAGCATGACTTGTCTGCCGAAGAATATGAGGCTATGAAAAAGTATGACACTCTTCCTATTAATACCGCTCTGGAGCATATTGCAAATTATCTTGAAGATTATCCCAGATTTCATTCTGAAAACAGGATAATAAAGCTGGATATCGACCTGATCGGCAATGCCCATGGGGATTCATGGACAACAGGAATTGAGTCCGTGTATTTAGGCTGCTGCAGAGAGCTGTATTCCCAAAGGAAAATGGCATATATAGCTCAAGCGAAGAAGGATTTAAACTTCAAATACGGGATAATAAGCAATGTTTTTTTGAAAAAAAGCCATACCTTTAACCAGATAGCATACTGGGAAGAAATGAGGGAGATATTTTGCTCCTTGATGAAGCTGGATATAATACCTCAGATCATATTGGATGATGAGGATACAGATATAGAGCCTTTCATGAACTATTACAAAGGGTTTTTCGGTGAAGATGCGATGAAGGAGTGGTCCCTATGC
Source organism: Lutispora sp. QWL-02 (assembly GCF_058315355.1). Taxonomy (NCBI): domain Bacteria; kingdom Bacillati; phylum Bacillota; class Clostridia; order Lutisporales; family Lutisporaceae; genus Lutispora; species Lutispora sp. QWL-02. The sequence continues at coordinate 885,786 of NZ_CM177762.1, read as the reverse complement.
AACTTCAAGGATATGGAGCGGAAGCCTGACTTAAGCCTTGATCCTCTATATGACACTGCTTATATGATACCGCTGATCATCGATGCTTATATAAACCAAAAGGAGGATATGCCGTGCCCGGCACTGTTTGACGAATTGAGTGATGAGGAAATTGATAATTCCGTTTTCTTCGGCGGAAAGGGTCTCATAAATAAATATGGTATGAAAAAACCTTCATACTATGCCTACAGTTTTTTATCCCTACTGGGAGAAAATATGATCGATAAAGGAGACGGATATATAATAACCCAAAGGGATGGAAACTATCAGATACTGCTCTACCTATATGACGATAAGCTGAAAAGCCCTGGGATCAAAGATAGAGCCCTCAAAAAATCCGGAATGAGAACCATGCTGAAGCGAAAGTATTCCATCAACTTATCTTCCCTCCCCGATGATTTCAGGGTCATATCTTACAATATAAATGAAAAAAACGGATCAACCTACGATAATTGGATTTCCATCGGGGCCCCAAAAGCTTTGACTGGTGAAGAACTAAAGCTGCTTGACACTGCATCCGGACCTTCTGTAAAATTCTATAACGCAGGCAAGAGCCCTGTCTTTAACATAATATCAGCCTTAGAAGGCTATGGAGCCAACTTGATTCAGCTTCAAAAAGTACAAAAGCACCTATAACATGGTGCTTTTTATTTATTCGACGACTTACGAAAAACTTCAGGTGCTTAAACTTATACCTTTTAACGGTTACCTTGGTGAATGAAAAAAATTACAAATATGTATATACTTTTTATTGAGGATGATGTCTGTCCGTTTACGAAAGGTTGTGATCGACATGAAAATCAATAGAAATATATTCAAATCAGAAAACACAGATAAGCTTCTCATTAAATTTGCAGTGCCTACCATCATAGCTCTATTAGTCATAGAGCTATATAACATGGTGGATACCATATATGTAGGTCGGTATCTGGGAAGCACAGCCATAGGAGCATTGGCAATAGCCTTCCCTGTTCAGCGCCTTATTTCCGCCTTGGGCCTTTTGATAGCCGTGGGTTCCTATACCGCGGCATCAAGATATCTGGGAGAAAAAAATTATGATGATCTGAAAGCTGTAATAAAAAATTCTCTGGTCCTTACCATACTGATAATGTCTGCAATTACATCTCTCCTGTATTTCTTTTTGGATCCCATAATAATAGGGCTGGGTGCAAGCCAAAGCATATTGCCTTATTCCAAGGATTATATAGGCATTGTGATATTCGGAGGCGTATTTCAATCTTTAGCTATAGTGATGTGCTATATCATAACTGCTCTGGGAAACCCTAGAATAACCCTTAAGGCCACAGGCTTAGGAGCTGTTTTAAATATAATACTGGATTATGTATTGGTGGCCTATTATCCTTTAGGCGTGAAAGGAGCAGCAATTTCAACAGTTTTATCTCAGTTCATATCCTTCTTATATGCATGGCACAAATTCAGCTATGTGAAAAAGGATTTGAATTTAGGCTGGAAGCTCAGGCTTAATCATGGTATTTCTTCAGAGATCCTCTTGATAGGCTTCTCCACCTTTGTGATAGAAATATCCGACGCAGTAGTAGCTGTGCTATTGAACAACCTTCTCCTGTCCTACGGAGGGGATAAGGCATTGATAATAATAGGTGTTACCACAAGGATCTCAATGTTCCTGTTTATTACCGTGATCGGCATAAGCTCTTCCATGCAGCCCATAGCGGCATTTAATTACGGAGCTGATAATTATGATAAGGTAAAAGATGTGGTAAAAAAATCAATCGATTATGCGACCGTGTCATCAGCTATTGTGTGGCTGTTGATGATGGTCTTCCCTCAATATATTATAGGCTTCTTTATGGCTGATTCCGAACTGCTTATAGATACCATAAGAATCCTGAGAACCATAATATCCATTTTCCCCGTTGTAGGCGTATACTATGTTGCAATATACTTTTACCAGGCAATGGGGGAAGGCAGGGGTTCCTTCCTCTTGTCCATTTACAGGCAAATTGTAGTGTTCATTCCTCTTATGTTTATAATGGCCAAATCCATGGGCTTACCGGGAATCTGGCTGTCCTTTCCCATATCGGACATGATCTCTTGCTTAACCGGCATCTATTATATAAAGCGCGCTTTTGATATAGTGGAAGAGCCGGAATACTAAACAGGCGATTAGCCTTGCATTGACAACTGTTTAACGTTATAATATAGATATAATTTCCATAAGCTCAATAAACAGAAATACTCCGATTTTATGCATCTAAACGAATTATACGCGCAAGATGCATAAAACGAAAGGGTATTGCAGGAAACTGCAGTGCCTTCCAGTGCGAAAAGGAGTAATAAACCGGCTTTTTAAAACTTCTTTTTGCTATAAAAGAAGTTTTTTTATTACTCATTTCCATTACGAGTAAACTGTGTCAAAATTTTAAATAGGAGGAGAGCATTATGAGCTATTCAAACACTAAGAAATCCTTGAAGGTACTGGCACTATTAACAGCTTTTACCCTTATATTTTCATCCCTTGGCCTTATAGCTCCGGATGTATTAGGAAGTTCTGTATACGCAGAAGCATGGACTCCTAAAACGGAGCAGCCTATTGTTGTGGTTACGGGCCAGGGTATAGGATTCACCGATGAAAAATCGTATACTCTAAGCGAACTCATATCAATGCAGCATGTTACAAATCTTTACTCCACAATAAACACCACTCCCACCAAGAGCATATATCTTGGGAAGGGAGTAAAAGTCGATGATCTCCTGAGCAAATCAGGCTTCACCAAAGACAAATATGATCTATTCAAGATAGCTTTTGCAGCCAAGGATGGTTACAAGGTCACCTTCGACCCTTCTCACAAAGGAGATTCTACCACTTCCAAGGTATTGACCACCCCATCCTACGGTATGGAAAGATATTATTTCCCCAAACTGGGCAGCGGACAAGCCGACGGCAAAATCCCCGTGGATACCATACTGGCCTTCGGAAGAGCCGGCGATAGGGGTAAACCTGAGATAATACCCCAAAGCAGTTCTATAGAAGCTTTGACTGATAAGGATGCACCCCTCTTGATGGTAGGCCAGCAGCATGTGGAAGAACAAAATAATCCCTTGTTTAATAAAACCATACAAAAAATACTTGTTGGCGAAGAACTGCCTGCAGTTCTGAAAATAGGTAATAAGGATTATACAAGAGCTGAAATACTCCTCATGCCTAAAATGGCAGGCAATTGGACCTATACTAAAAAAACAGGCCCGGTGGCTGACTACTGTGTGGGAGTTCCTTTGAGCGAACTTCTCAATGGCTATGACGATAAGGACAAAGTAGAATTTATATCTGCCGACGGCTATGCAAATGATCCTGTTACCGTAGGAGATATAAAAGATTCCTCCAAGCAGTACATACTGGCCTATGAAGCAGGCACCGGCTCCGGTGACTCCAAAGCAGTCTGTGACACTGCAAAGGATAACCCGGCTATAGTCGGTTATTTCAGGATATACAGCCAAAACGGCTCCTTAATAAAGCTGGTCAACGAGATCAAGGTCACTCCGTCCGGCGGAACAGACTATTCCAAGAGTCCTTACAAGCACATTACAAACGGCGGAGTTGCCGGCGATGCACCTTACAATATAGATGCAATAACAGGAGCAACATTGACCTTTGAAGGTCCCGGCCTTGCGGCCAGCATACCTCTCTCCATCAGAGAAATGGAGAACCAAAATGCAGGTGCCTTCCGCGGAGATTATAAGGATATTCGAAGCGGAAAAGAGACTGTACTTAAATATGAAGGAATCCGTCTTGAATACCTATTGAAGAATATGACCTCCGGCACAACCGGTATAAAGCTCACCGATTCCGCCTATAAGGTGCTCTTAAAAAACAGAGTGAGACAGACCATAGCAGAATTTACCTTAGAGCAAATTGCCCAGGCTGAAGCACAGGGCAAGCCCATAATCATATCCTATGGAACCTCAAACCGGGACGGCTCCAATCCGAGGCCATTTGTCTATGATGCAGGAGCAGGTGCCGATGCGTCCTTGGGCAATGAGGATGGCTGTATAAAGCTTGTTTATGATAAATCAGCCTTCCGCTTTGATCCGAACCCCAGCTATACCAAGTTCGGAAACATTGCATACATCTATGTGGCAGAGAATGATTCCCCGGGCTATAAGCATGATAAAGCCCCTTACGACAAAGCAGAGAATTCTCAGTACATAATAACCGTTACGGGAGATAAGATCGGAAGAGAAGTAAACTATACAGTAAAGCAAATAGAAGATATGGTCAAGTATGAAGACAGCAAGCCCGCTATAAGCGGCATGGGCTATAGAGCCGAATACAGCCTCTCCAACTCAACCTACTGGTATGTCAATGAATATGAAGGGGTTAAGCTGTGGGAGCTTCTGAAGAAATCCGGAGTCCCCGAAGCCATGGCCAAGGGCGAAGGCTCCAAGACCGTGGTGCAATTTGCCGCTACAGACGGCTATAAGGATTTTGACAAGTTCACTCTGGCTCAGATAGCAGATCCCGGTCTATTCGGATACTATGAAAAGAACCCCGCCGATTTGAACGACGGAAAATACGCTTCCAAGGATGAAGATGATTTAAGATCCACCGGTTATCCCGTTTTAGTAGCCTATGGGGTCAACGGATATCCATATGTTATAAAAAATATTCTGGACGGCTATAAGAGCGGCCTTGGCAATGATGGAGGCCCCTTGCGCATCATATCCGGCAAAACAGAATACCACCATGCCAACGGCTCAAAGCAGGCCAAGCTGCTGGATAAGATAATCGTGGGCAATGAAGTCAACTACAGCACCCACAGCGGGAATCCGGACGAAAATTATAAATCTCTCGCTTCTCAAAAGATAGATGTAAAAGTGATAGGCATGGATGGAAGCACTCTCAAGAATCTAAGCTACACAATAGCAGATATAGAAAGCATGATTTACGGAGCCGATATCTCCAATACTGAAAAGGTTAAGGCTAAAGTAAAGGATTTCTACAAGGTCAAAAAAGGCGATAAAGCTTACATCGATTTGTATGAGGGTATAGATCTTAGCTATTTCCTGAAGGAGAAGGCTCAGATACCCGGGATCAAAGGCACAGTGATCCTTACAGGCTCTAAGGGAGAATCCTTGACCGTATCCCTGGACGATATATTCTATAACAGCAAAAAATCCATCCTGGCTTTTGCTAAAAACGGCACCCCCATGGTACCGGATAAAGACTCTAAGGGTTATGTCAGCTCCTATACGGACGGAACAGGCGAGAAGATCAATGTGAAGAACGACGGCGGGCCTCTTATGATGATCATGCCCCAGGAAAAATCCATAAATGCGGTTGCTTCAATTGCAATAAATCTTCAGCCCGATAAATATGCCCATATAGAATCCCCTTATAACCAACTGAAAAACAGCACCATAACTATTGAAGGCCCGGGAACTAAGCTCAGCTCACCTAAGACCTTCAAGGTTTCGGACATAGAAGACAAGCAGACCCTCGCAATCACAGCCGATTATAACGTGAAGAAGACTGCTTCGGAACAGCAGATCCGCTACAGAGGGATAGATCTCTACAGCTTCTTACGATCTGCGGATGTAGGACTCCAATCCAATGCCAGCGAAGCAGTCTTTACCGCTGCAGACGGAAAGAGCCTGACCTTCTCATTATCGGAGGTCATGAAAACTGATTATCTCAACGGTGCAACCAAAGCAGCGGATTTGAAGATGATATTGGCCTATGGCTCAAGCCCAATAACTCACAGCAATCCCGAGAACGGCAAGCCTCTTGTACCGGATAAGGACTCTAAGGGTTATGATCCCAACTATAACAATTCGGGAGGCCCTCTTTGCCTAATGGTAGGCCAGAAGTCCGCAGAAGACATCAATTCCTCCAATATACTAAAAAATGTTGTGAGGATATCCGTCAAAGCTTCTGAAGCCACCAGCTGGAAACATGACATGAGCCCTGCCTACAGCCAGTATCTGGACAAAAGCTATCTGGAGCTTACCGGGACTGCTTTGGCAAACCAGAATAAATATACTCTCCGCGAGCTTGAAGCCATGGATGACATAATACTGAGAGATTCCTATACCTATATCGGGGAGCATCAGCATGAAGGCCTTGACCTGTGGAAGCTCATCACTCAAAAGGCAGAGCTCAAGCCCGGAACAGACATCACCTCTGTGAAAGTTATCGCATCGGATGGATTCTCACGGGATGTCCTGTCTGTATTCGGAAAGGATGCCCTGGAAAAAGGAATCGCAGACGGCCTGGACAGAAAGATAATCATGCTTTCCTATGCTGCAGACGGAAATCCGCTGGTTACAGATACCAACAGCGACGGATACACAAGCGGCAATGAAGGCGGACCCATAAGGATGATCACTCACTTGAATCAGGGAGCATGCCTGAAGAATGTAGTCAAGGTAGTAGTAGACGGAAACACCGATCATGCCCCTTCATCGAAGCCTGCTGAAAAAGTATTTACCTCCTATCTGGGCGGGGATAAGGGCGGATTACCTGTGGCAGGAGTGAGGACCGTCGTCCCCGATGATAAAGGCGGCCTTTGGATAGGCACCTATGGAGGCGGAGCGGCTTATCTGGATGCAGCAGGAAAGATAAATGCCCTGACCTTGCCGGGAAGCTATGTAAACGATATAGCCATAGATAAAGCAGGCGGCGTATGGTTTACCCTCGGAGGCATGGAGCCTCAAAATCAAAAAGGGGCCGCTTATCTCAAAGACGGAAAAGTGGCCCATTATACAAAGGAAAGCACCAAGGGCAATCTCATATCGGATTTTGTGCAGAGCGTGGAAATAGACAGAAGCGGCAAAGTGTGGTTCGCCACCGCTTCAGGCTTGGTCTGCTTTGACCCTGCAAATAACAGCTGGAAGAGCTGGACCAAGGAAAACGGCCTGCCCGCCCAATCAATCTGCGCACTGACGGCGGATGCTAAAGGCGGCATCTGGATAGGATGCTACCCTGATACAGCAGATGCAGAAAAGAATATATACAGCGGCGGATATGCATATATGACCAAGGAAGGAGCTATAAAGGCATATACAGACACCAAAAATACTAATTTTGCCGACCAATGGGTGAGAAGCATTTCCATAGACCCCCAGGGCGGAGCATGGATAGTAAAGTCCGGTTCTTACTCTACCATGGAAAATGCAGGAGGCAGGATTAATTATGTAAACCCTAAGGGAGAGATTGAAGCCCAATATACAGGACAGGAGCTGCTCCCCGGGGAATTGAAGGATAACGCGGAAATACGAACTATTGCTGTGGATTACAAAGGCAGTTTGTGGATCGGAACCAGCTCCAAAGGAATATTCTTCTGCAAGAAGCCAAAAACAGTGAGCAAGAAATTTAACAGAACCAACGGAGATTGGCAGGACATCAGCAGCTTAGACTCGATATTCTCCATAGCCGTAACAGAAGGTACTCTGTGGGCAGGAAGCAATGGCGGCGTAGTCCATGCTTTGACGGATAATATATTCATGAAAAAATAAGTATCAGGAGCAGGCAGGCACACTGCTTGCTCCTGATTTTACTGCGGAGGTAAACTATGAAAATCAGGAATAACGTATTTTCAATTTTATTGTTCCTTTTGCTATCCTTATCCCTATTGACTGCATGCCAGGCAAAAGTCCCTTCCGCTCCGGCTGCGGATTTGGCAGAAGCCGCTGATGAAACGAAAGCCAAGGAGCAGCCCGTGGAAATACAAAAGAAAGCCGAAGAAGCAGCCCCCCAGGAGCAGCCTTCAGAAGATGCCCTTAAAGCAGCACCTGCAGAAACTCCGGCAGAGCCGCAAAAAAAGGAATCTTCTAAATCGGATGATAAAGCCTGCTTTCAGATCGAAGGTACAGGCATAGAAAAATCTATTCTGCTTTCTCTGGATGAAATGAAAGCCATGAATGACGCTTGTTTTGAGGATGACTTCTTTTCTCTCAATAGCTATGGAACAAAAAAGTATTTTCATTTTAAAGGTATAAAAATAAAGGCTATTTTAGATAAAGCCGAATTAAAAGATAACGCTAAAAATATAAAATTCGTTGCAACAGACGGTTATACCCAAGAGCTGACTATTGACCAAGCTTTAAGGGAGGACTATATTGATGAACAGGATCCAAGCAAGAAATATCCTGTTATAATCGCATGGCATGAAGATGGTAAGGATTATGATGCTGAGAAAGGTCCACCCTTCCGCCTTGTAATAGGTCAAGAAGAACCTGACGACATGAATAAGGTTAAATGGGTAATGAATATCACTAAAATAATTGTAAATTAGAGGTAAGAACATATGAAGAAAAATAGAATTTATATTGTGCTGCTCCTCATAATTGCCCTTGGGGTCTCCGGCGCCCTATGGTATGTGAATGATACCAGGAAAGAAACGTCAATGATAAAGGAGATACTGCCCAAAGCAGGCAAAATAAAAGTCATAGATGGGGCTTTAGATAATCCAATAATTAAGGAAAGCTTCCCTGCTATTGAAAAAGTCTATAGTATCGATAATAAGCCTGCAGCCTTTATAACCTCATCAACAGGGTATGAGGGTATAATAAAAATGCTTGTAGTGATAGACAATGAGGAAGAAAAAATAGCCGGTGTTCGGGTTTTAATTCAGGGGGATACTCCCCTATATGCAGGCGGCATAGAAGAAACATGGTTTACTGATAGATTTAAAGGATTGGGACTATTAGAATACCTCAATCGAGTAGTCTTAGACCCACAAAAGCCTACAGATATTGTTCAAGTTACCGGTGCCAGTTTAACCAGTCAGGTTGCTATAAACAATGTAAACTCTGCCCTGGGGGCATGGAATTATTTAGTTGCTAATAAAACAAAGGATCCAGTGGATAATTTCATATCTCAGGAAATGTGGCAAAAAGATGAAAATAGCTTTGAGTTAGCTTGGCCTGAAGATAAATCCATAAGAATTACAGTAGATGACTTAAAAGAATTCTCACAGGTTTCAACGGAGACTATATTAGCAAAGACCAATGGCGTAAGAGAGGATATAAAAGCATCAGGGGTATTGCTTGCAGACATTCTCAAGAAAAACAATATAGATATAAATGCCTATGAAGCCTTAGGTATAACAGGCAGGGACAATTACTATTCCATGATAAGCAAGGATATAATGGAAAACAGAGATATTATATTAGCAACCATAGTAGACGGTGAGGAAATACCCCGGGAGGAAAAGCCTGTTAGAATTGTCATACCGGATGAAATGGGACCCTATTGGGTAAAATGTGCAAACAAAATTGAACTATATACTCATATTTCCCCAAAGAATATTAAAAATGTATATATATTTAAAGCATTGGTAAAGGACATAGAGCCTTACTACTATGAATACTACGGCAGCCAAGATGAGTCATATTTAGTTGGTAAAATTCTTACAAAGTTCGGTGAGGTAGACCAAAATGGTTTCTTCACTATGGTTGCCTCTGACGGATTGATAAAGAATGAGACCATCAGCATGGTCAGAGATAGGTATTATATAAAAACCGTTGGGGATAACGCTCCAATGAACATAAGCCCCGGCTTTAAGCTCGGTTATAACGTAAAAGAAATGACATCCTTTTCCACAACTATAGATGCAGCCGTTTTCCCTGAGATAATGGCAAAGGTTATTGGGGAAAAAAGCTTGCCCCAAGGAAAAGCTATCAAGCTCAAAAGAATATTAGAGGAAGCCTTAATGGATTTGGAAGGAGTCAAAAAACTGTCAATAAATGATATCAATGATAAAGAATCTATCATTGATATAAATCAATTGGAAAATTCCTATTTAATACCTAGGGATAATGGTGCCGATATATTGGTAGATAGCATTTTAATAGAAAACGTACTAAAAATAAGCAAAACCCAAAATTAAGGAAAGCTATACTATGAAAAAGAGTGAGTCAAAATCATTGAGACAAAGAGTTCAATTATTCCTAGCCCTTGCTTTAATAATCATAATCATCCTTTACAATCTTTATATTAATGAGATATTGGACTTTAAGATTCTAAGCATAGCTGATTTAAACCCTTACGGCGGTTGGAATGCCCTAAGAGAATATGTAACAGATAGCAGCTATGAATTTGAAGGTATAAATAAGAGCATTGCCCTGACTATAGCAATACTCGCTATATCTGTACTAGGGGGCAGATTCTTTTGCGGATGGCTTTGCCCACTAGGAGCTATACAAGACCTTGGGGCTTGGCTCAGCAGCAAAATAAAAATATCGAAGCATGTGAAAATAAATAAAAAAGGCCATAACCCTTTTTTTATAAAATACCCCATACTTTTATCACTTTTGCTCATATCAATATTAGGGTATGGTGCAGTGATTGCAGAATTATCTCCTTGGCGAGCATTGCTTAACCTTCCGAGACTTTTTTCTGCTTGGGCTGAAATGAAAATAGGATTCATAATACTGGCATTTGTCTTTTTGGCTTCTATGCTTCTCCCTCGGTTTTTTTGCCGATACCTATGTCCCCTAGGTGCGGCTCAATCACTATTTAGCTCATTATCCTTAACATCATTGAAACACAGTAAAACCTGCCATAGTTGTAATAAATGTTTGGAAGAATGTCCCGCAGGTTTAAAATTCCTCAAAGAAAGTGACAGCATTTCTCCTGAATGTATAAGATGTCTGAACTGTGTGGAGCAATGCAAAATTAGAAATGAAAGCAGGGCTTACTTAAGTCTATTTAATAAAAAAGTATCCAAAATAAGTTATTTTGCACTAATGTCAATACTCTTTGTTGTCCTATGGATTGGTATGCCAAAGCTATGGGTCAGAAACTCTTACGACGGCAACATTATTTTGGGTACTTTAAAGGACGGAGCTTACCAAGGAGAGGCTAAAGGCTTTGCAGGAAAAATCATCACAGAGATCATAGTAGAGGATGGTAAAATCATAGAAATAGAGATTATTGATCATCATGAGAGCAAAGGCTGGTATGATGAAGCCTTTATGGTAATTCCAAAAGAAATAATAAAAAAGCAAAGGCTCCAAGTAGATGCTGTAAGCGGAGCCACAAAGACCAGCAAAGGCTTGCTGAAGAGTGTGGAGAGCGCCTTGAAAAAAGCAAAGTAATTAGATCCATGTACAATACTCCAATGTAATGTTTTAATTATTTAAATAGACCTCTGAAACTAGATTATTTTGTCTGCTCTCAGAGGTCTATATGCTTAATATTTTTGAACGCCAGCTCCAAGTCAATCTATTTTATTCATCAATTGGTGTTTACCCCCGGCTGCTTCTTAGACTTTTTCCTTCCATGTTTAATACTGATTGACAAATCATCAAGCAAGCAATAGATTACCGGTACTATAAGCAAGGTCAATAAAGTCGATGTGGTCAATCCAAATATAACCACAATGGCCATGGGAGCCATTGCTTCCGCTCCTTCCCCAAGCCCCAAGGCCAATGGAATCATAGCGAGTATAGTGGTCAATGTAGTCATTAGAATAGGTCGCAGCCTGGTGGGGCCCGCCTTAATGATTGCAGCTTCCTTATCCAAACCTCTTTCTCTTAAGGTGTTGATATAGTCCACTAAAACTATGGCATTATTTACAACTATTCCGGCCAACATTATGACTCCGACATATGCCGGCACACTCAAAGGATTATTGGTAATTGCAAGACCTATTATAGAACCGGAATATGCAACAGGCACAGAAAACATAATGGTCAAAGGATGTACTAAAGATTCAAACTGTATTGCCATAACCATATAAACTAAAAACACCGACAATATCAATGCCAATTTAAGGCTTGAGAAGGCTTCAACCATCTGTTGGTCTTCACCTGTAAACTTGATAGAATAGCCCTCCGGCAAATTATAATTTGCCTTAGCGGTCTCATACTGCTGCTTTGCAAGCTTAAACCGGGATTGAGCCCTATCATAATTAAACTTAGATTCGGCTCCTGCTTCATACAATGTTTTGATAGTCTCGTAATTGATTTTTGCATCATTATAGTTTATTTCTGCAGAAACCATAGCTGCTTTTACTCTTTGGCCTAAATCAAAATTTATCTTTGAAACCTTGCCAGGCTGCTTCGGCGTAACCATTATTTCCTGAGCCGGCTTCACCCTGCCGCTATAGCTTACCATGGATTCAATCTGTCCCTCTGCCGCCTTGGCAACTTCTACTGTTATGGGCTGTTCTTCAATAATATCAGAATTCACATTTGCCTCTTGTGAGCTGCATCCGGTGCTAAAACATATACTGATAATGATTAGAGCAATCAAAACCTTCTTTTTTTCATATTGCATATCCTCCAAACAAACTTTTTACAGTACATTTTATATTAACTTCAATTCTTTTATGAATTGAGAATTTTCATGATGATTTTCTCCATCATACCATTAAGATATATTATTTCTTCTCCATCCATGTCTTTTAAATAATAATCAAAAATTTCTTTTCGCCTTATATCTATTTTTCCTAACAATTCCTCTCCTGCTTCGCTCAACTTTATTATGACTAATCGCCTATCTGCTTCACTTCTGAACCTGTTTACCAAACCAAAGTCACGCAACCTGTCTACCAAGCTTGTAACCGCACCTAAGGTAACGCCAAGATAATTTGCTATATCAGTTACCATACACTCACCCTTGGTTCTTATGTAATATAGCATATATATTTGGGTGCTTGTAATAGGGATTTCAATACCTGCAGTAATCTTAGCAAAAAGCTTTTTATGCAGTTCATATGCAATCTTGTCTAGCTCTTTCATATCATAACTTATTTTCATTTATTCACCATCCATATTATTTAATAGTTAAACCATTTAATATCTAAACTACTTAATAGCTTAATATAAAGCTTGTTATCGTTCAACGCATTTTTATTCTATTTTTGCATTGCTTCTTCCCTGGTTACCCAACGAGTCTTCCTATAGTGCATTTTTGATTCTGTTTAATGCCTCAATGAGTATAGACCTTGGGCAGCCTAAATTTATTCTTACAAAGCCTTCTCCGCTTTTGCCGAAGGTTATACCGCTGTTCAGCGCTACTTTGGCCTTGTCTATTAAAAAAACATCCAGGTCTTTTGAACTCGGGAAAATCTTTCTAAAGTCCAGCCAGCCTAAATATGTGGCTTCCGGCTTCCTGTATTTGACTTCAGGCATGTTTTCTTCTATAAAGCCTTCCATATAATCGGAATTCTTCTCTATATACTTTAAAGCTTCCTCCAGCCACTCTTCTCCATATTTATAAGCTGCTTCCATGGCAGTGAGCCCGAATATGTTAAGCCCTCCTATTGCGACGCCTTCACTGATTTTTTCATACCTCTTCCTCATATCCTCACCGGGTATCAGAACTATGGAGGATGAAAGCCCGGCTATATTGAAGGTTTTGCTTGGTGCCACGGCCGCTGCCGTTATGCTTCTGTATTTTTCATCCAATGATAATATAGAGGTAAATTTATTTCCCGGAAATATTAAGTCTGAATGTATCTCATCGGAGAATATTTTCACATCATGCTTCAAGCAGATGTCTGCCATTTTTTCCAGTTCTTCTTTGCTCCAGACTCTGCCTATGGGGTTATGAGGGTTGCATAGTATGAAAAGCTTGACATTGTCATGCTTTATCTTTTTTTCAAAGTCTTCAAAATCTATGGTGTAGTATCCATCCCTCTCCATAAGCTCATTTTCTATAAGCACCCTGCCATTGTTCTTTACGCCGGAATGGAATGGAGGATACACGGGAGTTTGTATCATCACCTTTTCTCCTTCTTTTGTATAGGCAAGTATTCCAAGGCAAAATGCCGTCACTATTCCCGGACATGTCAGTATCCATTCCTCATCTATATGAAGGCTGTTTCTTCTTCTATTCCATTCTATAAAGGGCTGGAAAATCTTCATCGAGTCCAGGGGATATCCAAAGACTCCATGTTCTGCCCGATCTATTATTGCCTCAATTATCTTCGGGCTTGATTTGAAATCCATGTCAGCAATCCAAAGAGGCAAGATATCATCCCGGCCATAAATGTCTTTCAGTCCATCCCATTTGACACAATCAGTATTCCTTCTATCCACCAAAACATCAAAATCCATTAGTTCTCCTCCTTATTCTTTTTACTGCTTTTTGTGCTCTGACTGGCTTTAATTTCATATTCATGGTTTTCAACCCCTCCAATATAATGTCGCATTTTCCATTCAATATGTCAATATAAGAGATATGATCCAGTATGTCTATTATTCCTATGGCTTCAGCTTTGGCTCCCGGGATATTTGTAATGGCTCTTATACTTCTTAGGCTTTGGGCACGTCCTGTTCTTCCAGTTCTATGGACATAACTTTCCTTCCCCAAGGGTATGTCATAATTTATTATGTGAGTAATGCTCCCTACATCAATACCTCCATGAAGCCCCTTGCAAGACAAACCATCAGACTGCAGTTTTGCCGCTTCCTATCTGAGATTTTACAATTTCTTCGCTTATACCATAGCTTTCAAAACTGTTATTCATAATAATTCACCCTCGTCTTATCTTTTGTAATAATATACCCTGATAATATAGGTTATAGCCTCTATAAGATGTTGAAACCCTTATAGAGGCTACACATTTTAACCTTATTTATTCCGCAGCGGCTCCTGCTTTAATGTACCCGTAACCTCCATGTCCACAAGTCCCCAGCCGGTAACGGTATCATAACCGGGTGCCCCTAGATCCCGGCATGAAAGGCTGATAATCTGCCTGAAGTCTGATGGTTTCATACAGGGATAAAGAGCTTTTAACCGTGCTGCAAGCCCCGCCACCTGTGCCGCAGCATATGAGGTGCCGCTGACAGTCTCAAAATCCTCGCCGCTTCCTATGGAAGGCACAATCAGGTTTTCTCCCGGAGCCAAGAGTAATACACCTGCATTGCGCTGAGAAAAGTCTGCAGCCCCCGTCAGATCAGCATTTGCAGCTCCAACTCCAACCACGGTCTCATAGGCTGCCGGATAATAGATGCAATCCTTGTTGGTGAGATTATCATTGCCCATTGCTGATATGACGATAATACCTTTTTTTTCTGCATAGCATATAGCTTCGTAAAGCCTGTCATCCGGCTCCGTCACACCTGAACTTATATTTATTACCTGACAATCATAACTATCTACTGCATCGTAAATAGCATGACAGATAGCTTCCACGCCTCCATTCTTGGGCACAGCGGAGGGGTATCTGCTGTAATAAACCAGCGGGACTAAGACAGTATCGGGAGCTGTGCCTTTAATTGTGCCGTCGGTACTGCCCAAAATAAGCCCGGCAATCCTGGTTCCATGTCCCACCAGATCGTCAGTATCATCTTCCGGAAAAGCATAATTTTCCCCCTGTTCGATATTTTCTCCATTAAGCATGGTATGGTTCTTTCGGATGCCCGTATCTATTATGGCTATTCGGACGGGTGTTTCTTCAGCAGCCGCAGCAGCGGGACTATAAAGTAAAGTTATAAGCATAATGAGAGACAATAAAAGTATTTTTCTTTTCATGCTTATTTCCTCCCAAAAATTTATCGTATTGTGCGGGGCCTTAGATTTTACCCAAAAGAACCAGCTTTATAAAGCGCATAAGCATCGTGGATGCCTCGGCCCTTGTGGCGTTTCCCCCCGGGTTTAATAAACCGGCGCTGCCCTGTATGATTCCGGTACCTGCTGCCCATTCCATAGCCTCCCCGGCCCACGAAGAAACCTTGTCTGAATCCTTGAAGGAGGATATGTTTCCGTAAGCACTGTTATCTTTACCGATCATGGACTTGTATCTATATAGTATTACAGCCAGCTGCTCCCGTGTTATTTCATCAAGAGGTCCGAATTTTTTACTGTTATAGCCTTTCACCAGCCCATTATGTGAAGCCCAGGCAACTGCATCGGTGTACCAGGTTCCCTTGGCTACATCGCTGAAGTTGGTTCCCAAAGAGGCAGGCTCTCCTGCAAGCCGATACAGGACAGTAACCAGCATAGCACGATTCAATTTCCCTTCGGGATTGAATTTTTCATTCCCAACACCCATAAACAGTCCTCTGGCCCCGGCAAACAGTATGGCCTTTTCACCCCAGTGCCCTTTAGTATCACTAAAGCTGCAATCCTTTTTCTTGATGAGATATATGGCATTTACCGGTGCGATAAAGATGATTTTGCCGTTCTCTGATATTGAGAAAGGAACTGGAACCTCATTGCCGTCGGAATCTATATAATATGGAATATAAAGATCCGGATTGTCACCTTTGGCAAGATCCGGCAATACCATGGTCACTACTTCTCCTGCCGCAGCATACTTCTTCACAGAAATTGCAGCCTGGGGCGTTTTATTTGCCGAACCTCCATATGTATCAGAACTTGAGTCTGAGCCTGAATCTGTGCCGGGATCAGAAACATGAGCAAATTCTGCAGTAACAGTGACATTATTAAAGGGCATCATGAAGGTGGTGGTGGCACCGTTACCCGCAAGGGATGCACCTTTTACGATCCAGCCCTTGAATATATAATCCGGATGCGGTATAGCCTTAATGGTTACCATATCACCCGTTTTATAATAGCCCCCTCCCATGACAGTTCCTCCTACTGTGCTGCCTACCACTACAGAAAATGTGCTGTTATAGCTTTCCGCGCCAAAGGTTGCAGCTGCAGTCATGGAGCCCAGTGCAGCTACCTTAAGCCCTCCGGTAACATAGCCCATACTGGCGGTGCCGGCTGTAAGGATTCCATTGGAATCAATAAATGCTTCCCCATTAACAGCCATAGCATTCCAGTCTACCATCGAGGCATCCTCAATAATAATCTGCCTTCCATTCTTAGTATTGGCAACGAGGAAGAACTGAGCGATAGTTTGGTCACTGAGGCTTATGGGTAGATTTTTATTGGAATAGCGAACAGGCGATGATGCGCCATCAGACATATAGAGGTCAACACTTTCTATATTTGCAAGACCTTTATTCTTCACAGTAACCTCATGCTGCATGAAGTTTCCCACTTTGTCTTTCGCAAGGAGCAAAATCCTGTGTGAGGATTTCCCTGGATCTAAATTTAAATCAAAGCTGAAAACTCCGTCAGAGTCAATGGTACCGCCAAGCTCGGCAATAGTTTTGTCCCGATGCTCCGGCTTTGACGCTTTGCCATCTATAATGATGCTGAATTGCGCATCACGATCGGTGACGCCGGAAATATTGAGAGCGCCGGCCTCAGTATAATATCCGCCGTTTAAAGGCGAGGTAATCAAAAGCTTGGGTGGCTGCGTGTCGATGGTAAAGACTTTTTGCACCCTAAAGCTGTCCCCATCTGCATCCGTGCCCCACACCGTTAGCGTATGGTCACCGTCCGGCACATTTTTCAGGCTTATTTCAATGGAGGCCGTATCTGAAAAGGCGCCGCTGCGTCCGCTTGAAGCGGTATCATAATTGTTATTATAATCTCCGTCAATATCCCAGTTTCCCGTCACTAAAACATCGGAGCCGGCTTTGAAAATCACTTCATCTGCATTTAAGGTATCATAGCAGCGTGTGATCCGGCTGCCTCCCTTGCCCCATTCACTGCGGTCAACCGAGATGAAAGGGGAAGTATTTTGTATTGTAATAACCGGAGGCGTTGGCACTGACAGAACTATTTCCGGCGAAAGGATCTCCTGACTCGATACAGAATAGAGGTGATTGCCCGACGCATCCGTAATACTCCTAACAGCCGTTACGCCCACTTTGTAGCATTTTCCTCCGGTGAGTCCATAAGCAGTAGGAGCTCCATTCTGGTCAAAACCGCTATAGCTTCCGCCAATGGACATATCAGTGACAGGAAGCATTACGCCGGTAGCATTCCCGTATTCATCTACCTGCTCCTGCTTTTTATTAATCATCCCATTTACATCGCTCAAAACCCAGTCTCCGTCTTTTTTCTCGTATACATTGAGAACATAAGCGTCATAGTCCATATTAGTATTATTACCTACCGATACCTTTAGGGTGCTGTCTCCGCCATTGCCCACGATGACTCCGGCAGGAGCTTCAGGCTGCATGGCATTAGTATAATGAATAAACCCGGTGCTTGTTTTGCTGCCGTTGACCGCACCCTCCTTAGTGAATATGGCTTTTAAATAATAGTCTCCGGTCTGTAGAGTTCCGGGCAAGGCAAACGTTGCAGTATTTCCAGCTGCACCTATAATCTCATTATTGTCAAGGCTGCCGATTAATGTACCCATATCTTTTATCTCATCGTCGGTTCCGTCATCGGTGGTCAGATAGAAATCCAAACGATCCAGCTTATCCAATTGGGTTCCCGCCCAATTGACTGTAGCGGAAGATCCTAAAATGGCCTGTGAAACGTCAGTAATCTCCGGCATAGGTGAAACACCAAAAAGTACTATGTCGGCAGGAACAACCGTATTGATGCTCCATTTCTTGTTGTATTGCGACGGCTCTGTAGCGGAAACAGCAAAGGTTCCTTTCCCTTTCGCCGGGTCAAAGGTTATGTTTGCATTAGTACCAAGCACTATTCCGTAATCGTTTACACCGTCTTTTATGGTCATGGCAGTTGCTTTGGTCTTCGCATCTTCAAGGTCTGAAGCATCATAGGTAATTGTGAAGACTTCACCGCTGGGGGCATATGCTCCCAGGTTCAGTTCATGAGTCTTTTTATCGGCTGCCGATTTCAGAGTTGCCCCGGTGCCCAAAAGCTTGGGAGCTGAATCAAGATTTCCTCCAATCTCAGGCATAGCAAGAACATTAAGATTGGTGCCAATTGCCATATAAAGTGTCTCTCCGCTTTCAGCATCATGATAAACAGGCACACTCTCGTAACCCAAAAGCTCAGGGAAGGTTGGCGAAGTAGAACCGGCGCCTGTGCCCCAGTCAAAATCTCCGTCCCAATAATATACAACACCAAATTTGATTCCTATTATTCTGGCCACACCCCACAGTTTTTCCTTGTTGATCCCAAGATCTACGCCACCTACATCAAAGCCGCCTACAATGGGTATATAAGATGGAACAGAGATCCCAGCCCTTACAAAGAATTCAAAAAACTTATCATATAAGGCATTATCGATAACTACAATATATCCGGCACCATTTATAATCCCTAACAAGCTCATCTTTATAGAGGCTTGGAAATACCAATCAGGATACCAATCAAACTGTAAGCCTGCCTTTTCCAAAGCCATGATATCTGTAAATTTTATTTTGATGTTGCTGGCTGACAGCGAAAGCCCCCTAAGGCCTAAGCTCATATCGACCCTGCCCGAAAGAATCTTCACAATATCAAAGCTTACGGACAGCAGAATTTTTAAGGGTGGAAGCTTGCTGCTTACAAAGATGGTATCATATAGATTGTCGAAGCCACCACCACCTCCCGTGATCCACAAGACTCCCGAACCATCCACATTGATTCCCGGCTCGAAGCCGTTAATGATAAAAATGAGTTTATCCGGCACCGGGATGTTATTTTTGCTCTTTATACCAATTTCTAACTCAACCTCTATGGTAGTAAATTTACAAGAACCCTCTACTTCAAAATCCCAATCTCCTATGGTATTGATCTTTAGCTTGCAGTTCATAGTCGGCATGGATTCCGTATAAGAAGGCAGCTTGACGCCGACTTCGCATTTGAAGCCCACAAAGCCCACGCCGCAGCCAAACAAGATGTTATCTACCATTACGCTGGCCTGCCCCGCCCCTTCCTTCATGTCCTCCTGTTCTTTCTCAGAGGGCTCTTCCACAAAGCGCTCATAGCGGGTGCGAAGTCCATAGTAATCGTTATTAATATTGAAGGCATCCTTTATACGATTCCATTTGGTGTCACAGCCTTTTGACGCAGCGCCGGAAGGAACCAGAAAGCTCAGATCCATATTGCCTGAGAATGAGAGTACCCTTCCCAATTCAATAATATTTGGCGCATAGGTTTGGGTGTCGAACATGGCACCCAACTTTCCGTAGGTCATGTTAAATACCATGCCCGATAAGGTTTGGGCCATGCTCAGGGCACATGGCCAGACAAGGGTAATGGTTTCGTCTGCAAAGGTTTTCAAAACAGCGCCATCCTCATCATAGGGCACAAGAGAGAAATCCTTCCCGTTGGTGATGGCCGTCAGGGCAGCTTTTCCCTTCCAAATGCTTGTTCGTGCATCAGATGTATACAAATCTCCGTCAAAGTCCACTAAGATGCTGCCGCTGCTTAAGTTATTTCCGTCATAATGCAGCGTCAGGGTTCCGTTTTCAAAATCAATACAGTTATTTAAAGTCACTATAGTGTTTTGGTTGACCCTGCCGTTTACAAGGGAAGATTTGCCCACGGCTGCAGTCCAGCTGACAGGGTTTCCCTTTTCATCCTTTGTATCAACCTCGAAGGCACCGCGCAAAATAATCAATATTTCCTTATAGTTTGACGCAGCTGACTTAAATTTTTGAAACTCAGCCTCATTTCTAAAGCTTTTAATCTCATAGGCTGAGGTATGTCCCCAGGTTCCCGGCTTTTGATATACGATGACAACTCCGTAGGTGTCGTTTTTATAGAATGGGTCGTCGCTCATGGTAACCTTTAAGGCCGGAGCCGTCATGACTTTATTTTCTGCTTCCACAATACCTTTTTTAACAGCAGCATCCTCCCAGTAAAAAACCAACTGATAGTCCCCTACCGGCACATTCTGTTTCAATATTACATCAAGAATATTTCCTTCGGGGTTTTCAGGGAAAGTGATATTTTCCGGTTCTACTAAATATTTACGGTTTTTGTCTGTGAGGCTTTCCAGGTATAATGTATAAAGTGATTTGTCTTCCAGCATGGAAAAATTATTGCCTGTTACAAAAAAGTGCCGGGTTCCCTCATAGTACAAAATGTCGGGTTCACCGCCTGTAAAGGTTATCTTGGGAAGATTGCCGTCTCCCCCGGGACATAGAATATAAAAGGAGGATGAGCCCAGCAGGCTCTGCTCTGTCAAAGCAGACTGCACAGATGTGTCAAAGGCTCGGATTTCAATTTTGCGAAAAGTGGCAGCGGCACCTACATCAGCCTTCAATTGAAAGGTAGTGGCTCTGGTCTGCCCCGGTTCCACATTGTTTAGAGTAATCCTATAGGGGTTCATGTAGGAATAGGTGCCACCAGGATCGTTACCACCTGCGTCCAAGGGAGCAACGCCATTTGGTGTATATATGGCAACAGAGATTTCAGAATAATCTGTGGCAGCATCCTTGATAAAATTATTTATTTTGGCCTCCACTCCTATATTGGCACTTCCCAATGCCAGTTCTGATGACACATAGCTCTTTTTGTCCTTAGAAAGCTGGAGAGAAGTTGGGGCTGTCACATTCACGGTGACTTTGTCACCTTGGTATACGGTATGATTGGAATATACGCCATAATAGGTGTTTATATTCCTCTCAGCATTAACTGCAATATCCTTCATATCATAGTATAGTGCATATGCACTATCTGCAGTGAGATATCTGTCATTGAAGGCATTGGTAAACTCAAAAGCTGTATCCGGTGCAAAGTCAAATAACGATGAAGCCAGATTGTTCCAATGTCCAAAAGCAATACGGTAAGGCGAAGTGCTGTTGACCGTATAGGCCGTTATGGCAGGTGTCATGGCATCGTCTATGGCATACAGGGCAGCCGGCACAAAAGCGTTAGGCCCATAGTCAAACACCTTCTCCTTTGTAACCGTTTCCAGTGTGCCGACACCATCGACGGGTATCTGGTAATAACCATAATCACGATTGCCTAGGCAGGAGTCCAACAGGACCCTGACCTTGACGCTGTTGATTGGTTTTTGGCCATTATTTTTAACGGTATAGCTTATGGAAGTCATGCCGTGCTCATTGGAATTTAAGGCCGAAAGCTCTATTCTTTGAGTAAAGGTGAGATCATTGACACTCCACACAGCCGTGATTCCGGTCGTATCCTGAGTCACTTTGACATCAGAGCTGGATAGTCCCAAGAAGCCATACTTTCCGCCAAATATATATTCCCTCACCACATTACTGCCGTAATCCACCTTAAATGAAGTAAAGGACGTATCATACTGACCGTTGTGATAGAGCAAATTTTTGTTGTTATCGTCCTTGTTCATCTTGTTTCCTTCGACGGTGCGAATCAAAAATCCACCGTTTTTTGTCGATACTACCGCTTCAATATAATTGTTTTTCAATGTATATATCTCAGCTTCGGCCGCAGCGGCATGAACTTCCGCCAAAGGCATCATGCTAACGGATATGGCTATTGCAAGGATCATGCTGATGGTTTTTTTAAACATTCTTTTCATAATCTGACGCCTCCTTTATTTTTGAATATAGAGCCGAGTGAGATAGATTTCTCTGTTTTGCCGAACAATATAAAGCGTGTAGTAACCATCCTCATTTACTGTAAAGGTTCCTCCTTCGACCACCGTCGCATTGCGCTTCATCTGACCTGCAGTCTTATCTCCCTTACGCATATATATGGTATATGGTTCCCCTGCAAAGTCCGGAATGTCCACTGATATTTTAAGGTCATAGGTTCCTATTATGACAGTAGTACCATCATTATCCGTCTTCTGCCCGTTGACTAAAACCTCAGGCTCATCTTTGGGGTAAACCCTTATAAATCTCTGAGCTTCACGGGAGTTTCCGGCCTTGTCGGCAGCGGTAATTGTCACAGCATAAACTCCTACAGTGTCCAAATCATTCTGAGAAGGTCTATCGTTTATTCTTACGGTAACATCAGCGGCAGAGCTCACATTATCCGTTATTATTACACCGGAAAGCAAAGCCTGCTCTGTCAATTCCCCAACATTGGTTCCCTGCCGCACCTTCAGAGTAGAACGCTGCATGGTGATATTGGGAGGTATGTTGTCTATGCAGTTTATGCTCACATAATACCTGGATTTATTCCCCGCCAAATCGGTGCCCGTAACAAGATAGCTGCCGTTTTGCGTGACGGTAAAATAGTGCCAGGTGATCTTCTCAAGATCGGGCTTCCCGTCTATAAAGTCGGTGGGTGCTGCTATCGCAACAATCTGATCCTGCATGGTAATGGTACCGGCTTCATTCATAGCTGCCTTGAAGGTATAGGAGTCCTTTACCAAAGTATTTTCATCGGGCATATCGTTAAAGACAATTACCGGAGGAGTACCATCAATATTGGAAACCGTGCCGGTAACCTTGGCAGTATTGCCTGCATCATCAGTGAAGATGTATTCATAAGTGCCCCGCCGGGTTATCTCTTTTTCAAATTGCCCGTCGCTTTGTTTATACTTCTTACCGGCAAGATCGGTCACATCCTCGCTGATGCTAAAGACAAAGATTGCTTTAGTGGAGTCAGCAGCATCGTTCTTCGTTTCCACTATGGTAACAACGGGAGTCTCTTTATCTATTACATTTGCTAAAGTCAGCTCTATTTCACCTGTTTTTTTGTTTTGTGCTGCATAGGTGAGTTTTACTTTAGCATCCTTTAGGAAACTGATTAAGGCATAATCAGCCTGCTGATCCAATGTGGCATAAGGGGCAACAGTCGCTGAATCGTCTGTATAATCCGTCCCATTCCACAACCACAGCTTCATTGAAGTAATATTTTTATTAAAGGAGATACCCGTACATACATTGCCGTTGGTCTTGTGGTTCGGAGCCTGGTTTGTATACTTGGTCACATTTCCCAGTGCATCAACAAAATAAGCTGATGGCGTCCACCATTGGACTTCAGCCTTTGGGCTGCTGCTGTCAATACCCGACACTTGCATTGCAGTACGTGCCATATTGTATGCAGTATCTCTATAATCTATATTAATTGTGGCATCCTCAGTAAATTCCTTGTAATACCAATCCTTATACTTAGCATAATATGGAGATCCGGAATCGGCCATTATCTGCCAAAGCGGCGAAATAACAGCAGGGGTGCTTTGGGTGTCCGACAGCCTGAAGAAGCCCATAATCGTATAAAAATCCTTTAATTCCAAAGCGGTTTCTGCAGTAGGCGGTATAAGATCGATGAACCAGTTGTCAGTGCCGCCGAAATTCATTTCCTTGACGCTGGAATAGGGCTTTGACTCATAGGTGTCACCTATAAGGACATGTTCGTTTCCGTCATCTACCACGGCGATCTTGAATTCAGCATCCTTGTCGGTAACAGTAATGATATTTCCATTTATGCTGACACCCTGTATGTTCTTCATATAACCGGCCGCATTTGCATAAGTCAGGCCTGCGGTAGTGTCTTCGGGATTTAATAAAACCAGCTTTGTCGGACTGCTGTCAAATACCTCAAATACCAGCTTATATCCCCTGGTCCAGGATACATTCTCCAGTAGTTCCCTAAATGTAGTATAAGCATTGACAGCCGGCTCCGTCACTGGGAATAAAGGCTTGCCTTCCTCATCCCGGGGTGTCGAGGTTATGGGACTATACCATGATTCTGCTTCCTTGTATGTCTCACCATATCTTCCGTAGACCTTTACTGTGAAATTGGGCGCCTCCTTGTCCTCCTGTGGAAGCAGCGGACGGACTATGGACACGGGGCAGCAGACGGTCTTTGTCCCTATATTGCCCACGGCGTCGGTATAGGTAAAGGTGTAGGCATCTCCTGCTTTTGTGCCATATGGGAAGGTATAGCTAAGAGAGCTTCCCTCTGCCCCCTGGATGGAACGGTTGGGAATAGCTGAGTTTATGAATACGGTTACCATGTGCGTGGTCTCAGCTACACCTTGGGGCAGTGTATTGCTGGCAAACTCTGAGTAATACCAGGTTTCTTGCGCATCCGGTGCATGGCTTAAGATATTGGTCACGGGGATGACTACAGTCCGGTTTGCATACACATCATCTACTTTTTTTAGCCATAGTACAATACATCCATTGTCAGATACTGTGATTGTCGCTGATTTTTTGTAAGGACGCAACATTCCTGTTTCTATACCGCTGAATACCATATTGCTGTACTCGTAATTTTGGGGGTGATCAACACCAAAAAATACTGTTCCTTCGCTCTGGGCCTTTATGGTAACAGAAACCTTTCCTTTTACTAAGTCGGTTGTGCTGTACTCCACATCCAGACCAAATCCTTTGAAGTCTATGCTAGGTGTATATGTCTCTTTGTATTCATTACCGAAAATATCTGCCATGGTGACGTCATAGCTTCCTACTCCATAAATAGGGAAGGCTTCCCGCCTAAAGACAAATCCCTTCTCAGGATTTTGGTAACGTCCAGCATAGCTATTCCCATCATGGTTTGTATGGGTCAGGTAATTAGGCGAGGTAACCCTCACCGGCTTATTGAACACCAGATCAATATCTGAATAGGAATTATTCAACTGAGGATCCATGTCTGTTCTTATAACTTTGGGTTTTTCATTTAAAACAGCAATAGATCCTGTTTTCAAATCCGATCTGTTTCCCGCCTGATCCTCCATATAGAAAGACACCGGCATGTCAAAATTGACAGGTTTTGTATCGTCATAAAGATAGTCCATATACAGCCATATATTATATTTAACACCGGAACCGTTGTCGGTATTTTTAGTCACACCCACCTTGTAAATACCGCCGGGAGCCGCCTCACCTGCAAAGATCCAATCGCCATAGGTGCTGCCTGCCGCCGCTTTATCCATTTTGGGCAGATTGACCTGCATATATCCTTCAGAATTTACCTCAAAGCCGCTTAATGCCCTAAGCCGATCCATATAAGCCTGTTCAAACTTTAAAAACAGCTTTGTTTGGGAAGGGTCTGCAGGCATATTGTCAGTGTAAGTAATGCCTAAACTGTTTTTATAATTCATATCCCCTTGGAACCAGAATATAGATGTCTCGGGCTTTTCACTATCCGCAAATGGGGCTGTGATTGTACAAAACCCAAAATTCCCATAGGTGTTTACGGTATAAAAGTCATGGGGTTTGTTATCGGTAATCAAATATCCATCGCTGCCTACAGCGTTTGGTATAGCCTCCGCCGTTTTGGCTGTCATTTCTGTCATGGTAGCGCTTTCAAGCTTTTTAATGAAGGCGGTAGCCGACTGAAGGTTTACGGCTGAGTAATCCGGTACCAATTCCATCTCGATAACGGGAAGCTCTTCTGATACTTCAACCAGCAGTGTGCGCACTGCAGAGGCCTCGCCGTTGGCACCGGCAATCTGATAGCGTACCAGATTTTCCTGATTGCGGATCAAACCCAGTCCTTCCCTTGCAGCATCCCCTAAAACAGCCGATTTCAACTCGCCAGCAGTGTCAAAAAAGCTGATCTCATATTCCTTTGTATATGCTCCAGAAGAAATATCATACCATCTGGAGTTTGCGGGCGCTGTATCTTTAGTAATCTCCGCCGAAGCATTCCACACCTTGATGAAGGTTTGTCGATAATCAACATTTCCTGCGCTAATAGAGCCACCCTCGGCACCAAAGGACAGGGTGACCTTCTTGCCGTTTTGGCTTCCCATGTATATATAAGGAGTCCCAAAACCATAATTATAATTCTCTGAAACCTTCACAATGCCCGAATCGGTGGTATAATCAAAGCTGTGCTTAGCAGCCTTTGGCCCGAATTCCGTAAGTTTCGTTTTATCAAGATAACAATCAACAGCATTTGAATAGTCAATCCGGTTACCCTTGGATGACAGCTGCGCCTTAACCTGGTAATGCCCCGTATATTTGGCTGCATCCGCTGGAATCTGGAAGGTCTGAGTCGGAAGAGCAGATAGTTGGGTCTTCCAAATAGGGACAGCAGAACTAACGGGTGCACCGGCATCCGGCGAGGATATAAGGTAAAGCCCTATATAGCTGTCGCCGCTGTTAAAATCCCCATCATCCATTCCCCATGACGGAATAACAATATTTTCAATATTTATGGTGAATCCCTCATTGTCCAGTGAAGTCCGGAATTTATTTCCGTCGGAAGGATCAGTCCAGGACGGATTTATCCCCAGATCACTTGAGTCCGGTGTTAGAGTAATACTATGAATGGGATGGTTTGTGTAGCTCCAGTCAGAAATATTATCATCCTGTTTGCCATTGCCATCCAGAACATAATCCGGGGAGTCTGCCCTCAGGGTATAGGTTCTTACGTCCACATTAGCCGTCCCCGGAATATAGCTTATATAGTTACTGAAAATATAAGGAGGGAATTGATAATATTTCACAATCTTAGTGGTATCTATGATTTTTCCATCCTGATCCAGAGCCGCAAATTCAAGGAATCCACTAGATGCTGCAACGCAGTAGCAATCAAGGCCCTTGAAGTTTGGACCGTCTGCGGAATAAGATTCTATTTTCGTATTACCAGGATAGGCTTCATTCAGTGCATATACGGCTTCGGCTACAGTAGCCTCCCTGCCGGGGTAGGATAGACCTAATTGACCGTATCCGGCGATAACAGTTGCCTCTATATCGCCGTAGTATTTGCCGTCCATCATTGCTTGGAGCCGTCGGGCGGTGAGCTTTTCCTCTTTGAAACCCGTCATAAGATTATACATGGATGGTGCATCGTCATTGAATATATATTGCTTTGACGCTTCAGTTGTTACCGTCTGATAGCGCCACAGTAAGGGTTCGTTGGAAAAAAGTTCCCTCTTCATATGCATATCCACAGAGTCAAATTTAAAATGATCCAGCACGTCACCGTTGTCCGTATGGTTCAAGAAATTATTATTCTCGCTCTCGGTGGTGATAGTACGCACAAAGTATTCATTGCCCGTCTCACCCATAGGATCCTTTATCATCACAATAACAGTGGAATCTTCGTTTGTCCCGGGTCTTTCCTGCAGATCCTTGATTATCAATTTCGGCTCAGCCTCATATCCTGTGGAATAGGAGAAGTTATATGCCGGGAAGGTAAGATCCATAAGGTAATTGAAACCGGGATCCATAATGGTCTGATTGCCGCCTGCCACTACCGTAGAGTGGTCGTTTGCCTGAATCAAGAGATTATAGTCGTGCTTCACTCCTTTTTGGAGCCCGGCTAGAGAAAATTCAAGCTCCATGGATACTGCACTCTGGCTGACAGATCCGCTATAGTTTATCCAGTCCGTTTTATACGCTTTAGTGCTATTGTCATACCAACGGTACTTAACGCTTGAAATGTCAACCTTGCTGGGATCCTCTAATTTGATGACAGCATCTATATAACCGCTGTCAGCTTCACTGCCGGCGCCTGTTTCATACCTGACAGGAGTGATGACCGGCCCCTTGGTATCATATATATAGTCCAAAGCAAAGGAGGCAGATCCTTGATTCCCTGCAAAATCAACAGCATAGACTTTTATGGCAGTATCTGTGATGCTGTAGTTTTCCGTATCCATCAAAGCTATGTGAATAAAGTTGCCCTGAGTAATCTGCGTAAAGCTGTATTTCGTATTGGCAGTTCCCGTTGACCATGAATTAATAGGACCTTCAGGTCTGGTATTGCTGCCCGTTACTTTGTATTTGAAGGTAAAGGGAGATGCGCTTATCCACTCAAAGGAGCCGCTATTGTCCTTGGTGCTGACTCTGCTGACATATGCCGTGCCTTCACTCGTATCGTCTGATGCAGAGATAGGAAAACAAAATTGTGCACTGTCCGAGCCCGGGTAAAATACAGGGAAATATTTCATGCCCGATGAGTTAGCCGAGGTGTATACAATGGGCGCCAGTGTATCTAAAAATTCTGTTTTGCCGGCTGTGATATTTAAGTCCTTTATAATATTAATCCCCACCGGATCATAGGCATTATTTGATGGATCCAAAAGCCTCAAGCCGCCCAAAAGATCTATAGAGGCTATGGAAATGCGTTTGTCCTCCACGCCGTCATATTCGATTGGCGTCATGCCCGCCTCAACGGTCATAGTTGCGAAGGTGATATAGGCTGAATCAAATTTATCCTCCACATTCCGCTTAGCATTGCCGCTCCCTACAGCCTTTAGCTTCACAGGATTGCCAACCGCATCCCGGACGTTTATGTTAGCTTGAATATTATCGTAATCCTTTGAATCAATCCTCATATATTCAGAAAACCAGGCTGTGAAGTTTAGTGTATCTCCAACACCGGCAAATACGGTGCTTCGGTCCAGATCCGGGGCATCAAGCTCACCGGTATAGTTTTTATCGATCATGCTGCCTATTACATCAACATAGGAGATTTTTGGAGGTACATTATCCAAATAGGCATGGGAATTAAGTGCCTTGTCGGCAAATGTTTGAGCCGGATTACCGGCAAGATCGGTGATCAGGCAGCCGGTCTTTACGAAATCCATATTATTTCGGTATTGCGGTAGCAGATAAGTATAATCACTAGAGCCATAACAATATTTCAAATCAAAGGCTGTGCTGCTGCCATATAGACTGTTCTGGGCAGAGCTGCCACTGATCCCTCCGATGTAGTGATCAGTGGCTTCGCTGGCATTTGTAGCGGTATTTTGTATAATATCCGGAACCACATATTGAAAGGTTAGACGGTCATTGTCAAGTGCTATGAGCTTCGCATACTGATCCCCCACACCGTAATCACTGGCGCTTGCCTTTCTAAATACTTTAAGGGCCAGGGTTACATTATCGTGATTGGCAGAGTTATCAGAAAACCGGATTGGCTCGTCATATACAAGATGTATGTAAACGGGCTCATTGGCTTTAAAATACTGTTTCGGTTTTTTACCCGCCTCATCCTCAGTAACTAAAACTTGATTAATCTTAGGCGCCTGCCGATCGGCAAAATAGACAGCCGCATCTTTAATATAGGCATCACCATGGGCTGTACATGAGCCGCCGAGGCCGAAAGCAATTTCCAGTTTGGATGCGTAAGCATCCACCTTATTAAAGTTAGTAGAGCTTCCATAGTTTCTCAATACATTTTGGTCATTATCACCACCCGAATATCGGAAATAGAAATTCCAGTAATTGTCATACAGGGCGGTGTACTCATAGCAAAGCTTCTCGGTGAATAAATGACTTCCGAATTTGGTGTGCCTGGATGGGCACATGGATAATGTATAACCCACCCAAAGCTGCCCCCGGTTCTTGATATCTTTTATTACATTCAACCCGTTGTCAAAGGAATAAGTGTGAGTGTCGGTGTATCTGGTGTAGGTTCCTGCCCAAAGACCCTTGCTGCTCCCATTTTTAAATAGCCAGCCATAATTGGAATATGAAATTTTACTGTCCGGATGGCTTAAAAAATCACTGTTTTGTGACATATTATAAGTCATTACAGGGTAATCCAATTTTTGGCGCTTGTATGTTACCGGTCCCGGTCCGGCTGCATTTACTTGAAGCAATGGGTTTGGAAGCATACCAATCATAATAATCACCGCTAAGAAAAAACAAAAAATACGTTTTGGCACCTTAATGCCCCCTTTCATATAAAATTGACAGACTTGCTGAACATCAAACCTATGCAGAAAATTCATCCTGCTAGCCCATTAAAACAACCTCCAACATCTCGTTTACCGTCAGGCGGATCCTCCCGTCACCCCATATAACATAATCACCGTCAGTCCTGACGTTTTTGAACAATGTTTCGTCCTTAAGGTCTGAGTATTTCATGGTATGAAGCTTGACAGAGAGATTTACAGTGACGCTGCTTCCGCTCTCCATCTCCATAAAGAGCCGGTAATCCCTCATGGGAACAACAGACTTGATGTAGCTCATAAGGCATCTCCTTTCCTGGTGGACATAAAAAAACCATTCTACATCTATTGTAGAATGGTTTTTTTATCTTTGCCCCGTCCGAATGGACAGTCTTTACATTTTAGTTAAATAAGTTTTTCTGCCAGCTTGGCACGGCGGTCAATGTCCAGCTTCTGGAATACCGTGCGCAAATGAAACCTAACGGTGCTTTCCGTAACCATAAGCTTTTGGGCTATTTCGCTGTTGCGCAAGCCTTTGGCAGCCAGCTTTGCCACCTCCTGTTCGCGAGGAGTAAGATTGCCAATCAGCTCTTCTGAGGCCATATCGTCATGCAGAGCTAAAAAGCCCTTCATAAAACGTTCCTTTATTTCAATAAATGAAGCGAGGTATTTCGGGTATTGTTTCTTAATCAGTTCCTCAGGCATGCCTTGGAGCAACCAGTTATACACGGCAAGCAAAAATACCAAACCGTCGGCCAAGGCTTTTTCTGCTGCATGCTCCAAGAGCTCCGCAGCACGAGCTCTATTGCCCATTGATATATGGCCTATGGCGGCAAGAAATGAAAAAAGCGTATCCGCATAAACAGCTTCCTTGGGGAGTGTCTCCAAGACTGCTTCAGTCAATCCTGTTAGCCGTGCAAATTCATCTTCGTGCATAAAATAGCACAATCTTATAAATAAGGCGATGCCCTCCATGGAAGGAAGCAATCTTCCTGAAGTCTCACCATTTTTTAACCAATGGGGAATACGGGACTGGTGCTTCAATTCGTTTAGCAATATGGCTCGCAGCATTTCTACTTCGGAATGAAGAACGAAATTATTTTGTGCCTGCATTGAAGCTGCCCGTTCCATGGAGTCCATGGCCTGCTGCCAGCCTGCCATGTCAGACTTTTCTACAGCAATCTCTGCCAAGTGCAGTGCTGTGCCAAGCTGAATAATGCTTTGCTGTTTACCTTCGGCCAGGAAGCTTGCCTTGTACGCCAGCATCTCCGCTTCTATCAGATTCCCCCGAAAATGAGCCAGCTCAGTCCGGTACAATATATCTGCACCGATTCCGTGGCCTCCTGTCAGGCGAGAATACAGGGATATGTACTCTTCCAGCGCATCAGCCTCCAGATCTGCTTCACCGGCTGTGCTGTGAAAAACATCAAGCTGGCAGTGATTTCCGAAACACCAAGGAGCAGAGGGCATAATCACCCTGGAACAAGTCCCATTGAAAGCAATTGCGGCCTGCTCCACAAGTTCAGTCATTTTGTCCAGACGTGGCAGATGCCGCCATGAAGTAACTAGTAACCATTCCCCACGCAAGAGGGAGGTTTCTTCGCTGCAGCTTCCCTCTATTATTGAATGTAGCTCTTTCATCAATATGTCAAATTCTGTTTGTTTTCCCACAGTCAAAAGCGCCCAAGCGACCTGAAGCAGGGAAAGAGGATACCTCCTTTTAATATGTTTAGGGCATTCCTTTGCAATTTTCAGTGCTATTTCATAAAAAGGTGTGCCTCCGATATATTCCAGGGTCAAGTGGGAAAGATCGAGGGACATCATCCGCTCATAGTCACCGATTTGCATATAAAAATCAAGGGCCTTGTCCGTTTTTTTGTTATGCCTGCAATAATCCCCTGCACGCAACAGACATTCATGTTCAAAATCCGCTCCACGTTCCCTTCTTTTTTCAATCAGAAGTTCCGATAGTATGCTATGTAGTTCGTATTGCTGCCAGGCAGAATCAAAACGTATAAATGGAATTTCAAGCGCATCCAAAGCATATCCGGGCAGCTTATTACAGCCAAACAATACACATGCCTGCTGTACAGTGACCATTTCAAAAGGTGACAAAAATAACATAAAAATTTGCTGTTCCTCTGTCAGCTCATCCCATATAAGATGCTCCATCAGAGCTAAAGTGCCTGAAGTATCTGATACTGACCCTGTTTGACGATATGCGCAAAGCTGCAAATAAACTGCAATAATCCAGCCTTCGGTGCAGCGTGCAATACTTTGGGCCTGCTTAAGAGTAACTTTTACTCCCGCAAGGGAGTAATAACTAAGTATATCACCCTCATCAAGGCGCAAATCAGAAGCTGTGAAGTGTAAAACACCGCGACTGGCAATGGCTGCAACTATATCCCGCTTCAGCATTTGAGATATGATGATTATATGTAAGGCCTCTCCTCCATGCTCAATGAGTGCGTTGAACAAAGATTTCCGGAAAGCATTTTGCATCAATTGAAAGTTATCTATTACCAGATAAGTTTTAGACCTGCACTCAATAGTTCTCAGCGCATCACAAGCTTCACCGATGTTAGCAGCGTTAGGCAGCCCAATTTTTTGCAAACGTTCCCCCGCACGGCCATCTATTTTTTCGATTTCGCGGCATAAGCGCCGAAAGCCCGCCGAAGGTGCTTCGTCTGCAGCGGTAAACCAATAGACAGGTGTACCTTGGGGAAGCTCGGCTTTGAGAAAGTCCTGTATCGCCGTTGTCTTGCCATAACCCGATGGTGCCTCCACAACAGCTATAGGAGCGGAATGAAGTGTGTTTAATTTCTGTTTTAGCCGCTGGGAGTAATAATGTACCTCGGTCCTTACTCTGTTCTTTTGTTTCATATGACCCTGACCTCCCTATTGAATGGGACATAGGGACAGGTACCTCGTCCCCTATATCCTGCTAATTTGACTTTTCGATAAGCCGGTAATCCTTGATAGCTGCCTTACTGTAACACCATTAACTTCTTTCACTTTCTTAATAATCTCATTCCTTTTGCTTTTATCTTGATTTTTTAATTCTTTTGGATCCATAACGCCTAATTTTAACAATAATTTCTTAAGTTCTACATCTGATACTCTAACTTTTTCATCATCTTCCAAACACATATCGTTATTCTTTTGATTATTGAAGTTGCAAAATAATTCTATTGAGCTGTTTCTATCAGGAGAAAAAATATCTAGTGCAAAATCCGGACTAATAATGCTAGCTTCTCCTATATATTCCCTATAGCTACTCCATTTGTACTGTGCTATATTCTTTACTATTCTTGCTTTCAATGGGTTTTGATGAATATATCTCAATACTGTCAAAAAATATTCTTCATCTTCTACAGCTTCACTTTTATATCTCTCCTGGAACAAGTGTCCGCATCTCTCATATTTCTTATTATACCAAAATACATAACTGCTGCTTATTCTCTTGATTATATCTGAGATAGACTCGTCCATTTCTTTTATTAACATATGAATGTGATTGCTCATTATGCAATACGCGTATATTTCAAACTTACTTACTTCTCTGTATTTTTTGATGGTTTCGAGTAATCTTTCTATATCCCGATCATCCTCAAATATATGTTGTCTGTTTACCCCTCGAAGCATTATGTGATATATTCCGCTTTCACTCCTGTTTCTTGCATCTCTCGGCAAACCTATCACCTCACTAACAACAATATATGGGACAACGTGCCTGTCCCCTAGTCCCTTTTATCACCTACCACAACGAGTTAAATCATAAAAATAATAGGATCACTCCGGCTATGGAAATAAAGGCTCCTGCTATCTCTTTCGGGAGTATCTTTTCTTTAAATATCATGATTGAAATCGGTATTATGAGCACCGGTGATACCGATGTTATGGATGAAACAATGCCTGTCGCAGTATATTGAACCGCCAAAAGAGAGAATGTGACCCCAATGAAGGGCCCGAATACGGCTCCTATGGCTATCTGGCCTATTGCCTTCCTGTCTTCAAAAGCAGCCCTTATCTCCGGCCATTTATTTTTCATTGTTATGATAACGGTAAAGCCTATGAAGGCAGCGATCAGCCTGATCTGTGTCGCCGCAAAAGGATTGTATGAGCCCATTCCAAGCTTGCTGAAAATAAGCCCGAAGGCTTGCCCTAAGGCCCCTATGCAGGCATATGCAATGCCTTTCACCGGACGATTGAACCGGATTTTTTTCTCCGCAGGGTTTCTGCTAAGTATTACAAGGCATATGCCTCCCATGGTTATGAACATCCCTGCAAGACCAAGGATAGAAATCTTTTCCCCCATGATCAAAAATCCTGCTAATGCAGTTATAGGAGGTGCTGCGGACATGATGAGCAGCGATATCCTTGACCCTATTTCCACGTATGCTTGGAAGAGGAACAGATCACCCAGCACAAAGCCTATCAAGCCCGATATCAAAAGCCAAAACCATGTGTGTGCCGTCGCATCAACAGGAAGGGCAATGCCTCGGGAAATAAACGAGCAAATCCCAAGCAAAAAGAAGGCAATGAATAATCTTATATAATTTACCGACATAGAGCCTACTTTTTTACCTGCAGACTCAAAAGCGATCGCATTGATTGTCCAGCATATGGCCGTAACTAAAGCTGCCATTTCTCCGATATGTGACTGCATACTTTCCTCCTCTGATGCCGATTCGGCATATCAACTTATTTCCTCTTTTCCAATTTCTCCTCTGCCGCTTTTTTGTTCTCAGCAGCCCTGAATTTAACTATCCTGCTTATCAATTCAAAGGGCAGGGGCTTCGCTATAGGAAACTGGACTGCTCCTTTCGAGCTTTTATATTCCGACAATTCATCCCTAAATGCCTCGATTCCGCTGGGAGCAGGATAAAATCCTATATGATTTTTATGTATGGCAAAATGCACCAGGTTTCCATGCAGTATAAAAGTAGGCATTCCCCAGCTAATCTTTTCCCCCGCATCCGGCGCCGCCTCTTTTATAACTTTTCTTAGCTTTTCAAGTCTTTCATGAAGCTCAGGAGGGCTATTTAGGATATATTCATCTACCGAATCAATCTTATTTTCTTCCATGCTTTGATTCCTCCTCTTTGTGAATTCATTCATTGATCACTGAACTAACATTGGCCTCGTTATATTTAGCATAAAGTGTTTTTCCTGTTTTGGCAATAAAAAAAGGGCTTCCAAGTTGATTTCATGCATAAAAGCCCCATAGTCAATATATAAGAGTTTCAAGTTATTAGTTAAAATAGACATCAGTGCTGATCCGTGTTCTCCGCATCCCCTTCAGTGTTTTTCAGTGGTTTCCGTCCCCCGGCCGTGTACAGATATACATACCATTCTGCTTATCGGTGCTGTATCAACAAGTTAAGGACGCTTCTTTAAGCGTCCTTGTATGCTTTCTTGCTGCTGCCGTAATCATCTCTTTGCATCGTCATTATCTTTCCTATATGTCATACCTTTAATAACCCCATCAGCATCTTTTGAAAAAACAATAATGTTTTTTGTATGTTCATCGCCGCCCATATAGATATTGTTGGAGAAGCCAACCTGACCTTCATCAAATAAGATCTCCAAAGGAGTTCTGGTCTCATGCCCATCGAAGCCATAAGCGATGATGCCTTCCTTGTCCGGAGCAATTTCTTGCACGGATTCCGGAATAAGCGCAGCTCCTATCAATAAAGTTTCCAAATCTACCGGTCCCTCATCTATATCCTTCTGACCCGATGACTGCTCATCAAATAATGTCTGAATATATTTTTCGGCCTTTTCGTAGTCTCCTTTTGATGGATCAATAGGCAAATCGAACAAGAGATTAACTCCTTTATAGTCAGCATTGGGACTGATCTCTCCTGTTTCCGAATCAAAATTATAGGCATTGATATCATAAAATGTATTGGAGATAACCCCGATGTACAAACCTCTGTCTGCAAAAATTTCTATACCGTCGCATTCCACAATTCGATACATTATCCCGTCTTTTATAAAGGCACTGTATCCGCCATTCATTGTAAAGATATTAATATCTTTAGGATTCTGGCCCTTTATAAAAGGTGAAACGAGAAACGATACTTCGTCATATTCCGGATCATCCATTCCCGGCATCGGCGCACCATTTGCTTTAGCAATAGCAACTACCGCATAGGTCCTATCCGGATAGATGTCTTCCGCTGAGTGTTTAAAATCGCTGAGCTCTTTACCGGATACAATCCCAAGCAAGCTCACTTTATAATCACCGCTGACTTGAGTCTGATTTATAGCTAAAGCATCTTTCCCTTCAAATGCAATTGCAAGACTTTTATCTCCTAAATTCTCCGCAACCTCTTTTGGTGTGAGCAGCTGCCATGCGGCAAATGCCGAAACAGACGTTACTATGACAAGTATCGCAAATATTATCGCAGCAGGCGTTTTCTTCCTATTCCCCCGTTTCATCCGATTTTTCTCTCTCATCTGACGGATGATCAACTGATTCAAACTGTTATCCGGTTCATCGTTTGAAGAAATAGCCTGTCTGAGCAATTGGTCTAACTTTTCAAAATCCTTCATAGCCATTGACCTCCATATATTCTTTAATCATTTTTCTGGCCTTGTAAAGCCTGCTCTTTACAGTACCTGCCGGTATCTTGAGCGCAGAAGCGATATCCTCAACCGGCAGCCCGGCAGTGTAATACATATACAACGGTATTTTAAATTTGTCATTCAATGATGCAGAAGCCATATCAAGCATTGCATGAAGTTCATTGTTCAGCGCAACATGCTCCGGTGTGGCTCCATCGATCATATCAGGCGCATTATCAAGATCATCATGAAATGCCACCATCTTTGCGATCCTCTGCCGCCAGCCAAATTTCCGCCGCTGATTCTTCCATGTATTTGCTGCTATAGATATAAGGAATATCTTTGGATTCCGGGTATCATCTATTCTATGGCACAGTTCCGTAGCTTTTAAAAAAGCTTCCTGATAGAGATCATCCGCCTGGTGCTTATCTCTTGTCAGTTTGCAGCAAAATCCATAGACATCCTTGCCGTAGTTCTCAATCAAATGACTCAATTCCTCTACATCCAATCTGCTGTTTCCTCCTTTAGCTCAGTTTGACGGCGCCTTCAAACTTTAATGGGTAATATATTGATTAAATCCTCACCTGTATATTGTAACAACTTCTGATTTGGTTCAAAAATTTTATATTTCTTCCCTTATGTCATAACTTCCCCGATGGTTGCTTTGATCCTCCTTACTCCTGAGGATGAGCTTTCTTCCTTCTGAATCTTAAACCCCTTGAGCTCTCCCGTATTCAATAAAAAAACCCCAAGCTGATATTTCATTCAGCTTAGGGCGAGCTATACGGTCCGTGTTACCACCTAAATTCAGAGATCATCTCTGCACTCTGCCGGTA
Organism: Lutispora sp. QWL-02; assembly: GCF_058315355.1. Taxonomy (NCBI): domain Bacteria; kingdom Bacillati; phylum Bacillota; class Clostridia; order Lutisporales; family Lutisporaceae; genus Lutispora; species Lutispora sp. QWL-02. Next base: position 848,111 of record NZ_CM177762.1, on the reverse strand, counting down.
CGAGGCCATTTATACTATCATAACCTGATACCGTGTCCCTTTTAACGGCGGAACTCCGACGAAGCCTACTAAAATCGCTCTTTTCGGTTCATGGCTCCGAGACTGCTTCAATACAACCTTTGTGAAGATTCACACCTCTCATCTTCTCTCTGTGACTCCGGCCAATATCTACTCTCTCTCTTCATAACCTTTGCATTTTAAGTTGTATAAAAGTTAGCACAAACATTGACATATGTCACGATTATTTTTAACACTTTTAAATGCTTTTATCACTGAACTAACATTCAGTGGGGGTTGAATCCCCCTCTGAATGAAGTCTCGTTCAAAAATCCCAATTCATCTTCCGATACATGAGATATTTTCAATTTAAAGTTCAAAAAGTGTCATTTTACTTAATACAATTTTCATTATATACTAAAACTATAAAAGGCATAATAGAAAAGAAAGCATGCAAAAACCTGCAGGAGCTTTTGGGAATCCCACCAGCGATAGCCGCAGAGCAATGATTTCTCCGGGTATACATCGAATTTCAAGCGTAGTTTATTCTTTTTCGGGCAATCATGAATTTGATTTGATTGCATCTCAGTATCAAGAATTGCTTATTGCTCATTGCAGGGCAAAGGAAATTGATGTTAAGATTATAAGTTAATGGCATAGACATGTTGGGCTGCAGGCCTCTATGCTGAAGAAGAGGAGGTTAAAGCTGATGAACAGCATTACAGTATGGACGAAGCAGAATGAAAATGCCGCCAAAGAACTTGACGAAACCGGCAGGTATATCGCTAAAAAAGAATATATTTTCAAGGATTTAGGTGAACACGCATATTTGGTGTTAGAGGCTTATAATTGGCTGGTAAAAAATACTCCCGTCACCGCCCAAAAGCCGGATTATGCAGAATTCCCCATATGGGTATCTTTCACAAGGGAGGCGACCATGCTCCCCAGTGCGGGAACCATAATACTGGAGCTTACATTGGATCCATCCTTGATCACGAGAGTGAATATCGACAAGTGGGGGGCAATCCTCAATTATTCCTATATTCCGGCAGATGAGCAAGATGCCAAGCACCACCGGCAGCTTCTGGAGCAATATGGGATAAGCGATGCCAAGGCCTATATGTCACAGTTTTACCCCCAGATAAAAAGGAAAATCATTGACAGTTGGAGCCGATTGTTCGATGATTCTATCGTTCTTGGCAGCAATAAAAATTATGGTAACATATGGGAGGTAAAAAAGGAATGGGTAACACAGATAATACTATAATGCTTTATTCCTCCCAATCAGAGGTTGTGGTGAGCATTCTTGAACGGGATGGGATTTGTTTTTCCAAGCAAAAATATGTGGTAAAAAAATATGAAGAAAGCGCTCCGATTTTTATAGCGGCATACAGCTGGTTTGCCATGGAAGCAGAAAAGTATCTTCCAAAGCCAGAAGGAGCTGAATACCCTTACTGGGCTTTCAGAGATTTATATAGCATTGAACAATCAACAGACAGCAGGATTTTGCGATTGTGTATTCCGGCAGAGGAAGCGATATTTTTCGATATGTACGACTGGAACAAGATACTTTGCCTTCAATATATCGGCGAGACCAAGGCTGATGAGGCACGGTTTCGTCAAATGCTTGCCGACTATGGAATCCGGAATGAAAGCGATGTAATCCTCACAAATTTTTACCCCGACTTGAAGCGTCAGGTGCAGGATAGCTGGAAAAGGCTATTTCGCCATCATGAAAAGATAAAGTTAGGTGATACCGACGGTGTAGGGAGTGTGCAGGCCGGATTATGGCAGCTAAAAAAAGAGTGGATTGTGTGATCTGCTTTAAATACTATCCAATTTGCCCTCAAGTATCCAATAGAAGGGAAATGAAAAATGTATGTTTTGAAAAACAGGTCCTACCATATGGTTTATGACAACTGCAGTAAGTCTAATAGGGCAGGTATAATCTTGAATTCCAAGAACTTAATCTTCCGGTGTTCCCTTTATTCAATATAATACAGCCCTACAAATTAATATTTAATGAATATTTACTTACAGGGCTGTATTTATGACCTATCAACAGTATTCTATTCCGCCGCTTTAAAATTATATATGGGTATTATGTTATCTATAATTTCCACAGTATCGCATATATTTCTTGCTATATCATCCATAGGCTTATACGCAAGAGGGCATTCATCCAAAGTTTCTTTATTTACGGAGGTTGTATAAATTCCTTCCATGGTTTCTTTAAATTGGCTAAGTGTAAATGAGCTTCTGGCCTGTGTTCTGCTCATAACGCGACCGGCACCGTGAGGAGCCGAGAAATTCCAATCGGCATTCCCTTTGCCTATGCATATCAGACTGCCGTCACGCATATTTATGGGGATTAACAGGATCTCACCCTTTTGAGCGGAGACAGCGCCTTTCCTTAATATCATATTTACCGTATCGATATAATTATGGACAGTGGTAAACTGTGAAGCAGCCTTAAGCTTCATACCCTTTACTATCTCCTGTATCATAGCCTTGCGGTTAAGATCCGCAAATCTCTGTACAATTTTCATATCATGGATGTAATCCTTAAAAAGCTCTCCTGAAGCATAAGCCAAGGTCTCGGGTATATCGGTGAGAATCTCTGCCTTTTTCCTTTTCAGCTCCTTCTGTATCTCCTTTTCACGCCCGGAGGCCTTTAATTCGGCAATCAAGCCTTCAAGATCAGCCTTAGTGTTCTTATTAAGGGATTTAAAGGCTTCTTCCTGGTAAAGGCTCGCAACCTGGTGGCCTAAATGGCGGCTTCCGGAATGAATGACGATATATAAGCTGCCTTCACTACCCTTGTTAACCTCAATAAAGTGATTACCGCCTCCCAGTGTGCCTATGCTGCGCCTTGCCCTGGCTAGGTTTACCTCATTTTTGCATTTCAATTGACTTAAATCTATTTCATCATTGAATCTGTGCTCCTTATCCCGTATGTTAAATCCGCTGGGAATTTTCTCATAAATAAGCTTATCAAGTTTCTGCAGCTCTATGCGGCGGTCTTCAAGCTTTATGACCTCCATGCCGCAGCCGATGTCAACGCCCACAAGATTTGGCACGACTTTGTCCTCAATGGTCATTGTGGTTCCTATCGTGCAGCCGGCGCCGCTGTGGACATCGGGCATAATGCGGATAACGCTGCCTTTTACAAACTCCTGGCTGCATAGGGCTTCGATCTGACCCACGGCACCGGGTTCTATATTTTCCGTATATACAATAGCGCTGTTGTATTTTCCTTTTATCTCAAACATTGGGGATTTCCTTTCTTAGACTGACTTCCTTATTTCTTCGCAATCATTAAATGATGCAAATTTCTCAAGACATATACTGATCTGCTTTATCAGCTTTTTTGTCTGTCTAACTCCGGCTTCAAACCATATATTTTTAACGATCAGGCATTTGGCTTTTCTGTCATTTACAACCTCGACCCTGCCAACAAACCTATCCCCATAGAGCACCGGCAATACATAATAGCCGTACTTTCTCTGAGGTTCCGGCGTGTAAATCTCCCATTTGTACTCAAAGTCGAACAGCAGCTTTATCAGCTTCCTGTCCCACAGCATATTATCCAGGGGAGCTAAAAGCTCACAGCGCTCCTTGATTTTAGGATTATGCAATACTTTTTCCAGCAGCTCGCTGTCGGCTGCAAGGCAGTAAAGCTTTTCTTTTATGTTCTCTACGCTGATCTCTATAATTTTGTTTTCTTCCGATAGCTGTTTGAAAATTTCACTTCGCAGGCTTGCTTTTAATTCCCAAATATTAAGCCAGGCATCGGAGGGCTTGTTCCACAAAAGACCTATGGCAGCAATTCTCCGCAGCACACGCCACTTCATATGCTCAAATTCATCCGGATAAGGGTCCGGCTCCTTTAGAATTTCCACAGGAATGCAATTTTCAGCAAGGTCATAATATTTTCTTGTCCCTATTTTATGATGAACGACAAGCTCCCCGCGGAAATACAGGCTTTCAAGGGCTGCTCTGGATAGCTTTGTATCACTCCAATACCATTTTACAGTATCTTTAAAATCTAAATCAGAAGAGGATACCGCTCCCTTCTCCCCGATGATCGCCTTTATGTCTTCGCATACGGCGTTGACCTCAGCATGGCTGCGCCCGCTGCTCCTATATGCTTCACGGTACCGGGAAAAATATTTCCAGTCGGACAAACTCATAATTGCAAGGTTCTTATCGAAGTAGTCGATCAGCTTTCTGTCCTCGTATAAAAGCTCATAAAGCATTTGCTTTGTAAAGCCTTTGACTCTGGATTGCAAAACCAACTCGGCATTTTTACCGCATACGTCGATAGGGTCAAACTGGATGCAGCCGACTTGATCGACATAATCGAGCACACCCCGCTTGCCGATAAACTTGTATTCGCCCATCAGCCCATGCTTTAACAGCATAAAACGGCGGGCCTGCTCATTTGTAAGGATGAGTTCGCCCATAGACATCGACTCCCTCTTTATTTGCCATTGAACATGATATGGAAAAACCATTTATCCAATAATATCAATACTAATGCTGCTGCGAGCCAAGCCAACAAGCCAAGAGATAGGGATTTCCAGGCCGGCATTTTGGCGATAGTAAAATAAACCATTGTCAAAAAAGCTATCGTGGTAGGTACGGCGAATAAACTGACCAAAACTACTCTTTGCAATGCCTGCCCGGTAACTGAAAGCGACAGGAAATAATATCCTACAAGCGTTACTACCGGAAATAAAACCACCAGTCCCGAAATATAAGGATTTTTCAATTTTCCAAGCAAGCTCACTATTAAAACAAGGCTTCCGCCTACTATAAATCTAGAAATTGCCTCTGTAAAACTCATGTCTATACTCCTATCATAATGTTTGGTAAAGTAATATATATTATAGGATACTTTTATGTCAATATCAACCACCTTGCTACAGCACTTAAGCTAGCATACCGGGCAATATGGGACAAGGTGCCTGTCCCCTCGTCCCATTATGTTTTCCAATTCTTTGGTTCTGTCCTTGCACATAGGCGGAACTCCTTTTAATTTATAAGGAATTCCCATGGCTTCATATTTATTGACACCAAGGGTATGATATGGAAGCAACTCTATCTTTTCTACATTATCAAATCTCATCATGATTTTTTTCATGCTGCGGATATGCTCTTCACTATCTGTTATACCTGGAACAACTACATGTCTTAGCCAAAGCTTTGTACCCGATTTTTTCAAGCACCCGGCAAAGTTTTCGAACTCTCCCATATCCCTTCCTGTCAGTTCTCTATATCCTGCTGAATTTATATGCTTGATATCCAGAATAACTAAGTCTGTATATTTAAAAATACTGTGATAGCTTCCTTTTCCAAATCCTGCAGTATCTATAGCCGTGTGAATCCCGTTTTCTTTGCAGAGCCTTAGGAACTCGGTCAAAAACTCAGGCTGCAAGAGAGGCTCGCCTCCCGAGCATGTAACACCGCCGCTTGATCTTTGAAAATAAGCTTTATACCTGATCGCCTTTTTAAGCAATTCCTCGGCAGTGATCTCCATTCCTTTATTTATATCCCAGGTATCAGGGTTATGACAATAGGCACATCTAAGGCTGCAGCCCTGAAAAAATGCTACAAAACGAATTCCGGGGCCATCTACCAGCCCTAATGTTTCTATGGAATGTATTCTTCCCATTTGCATCTCCTCCTGAATCACATGAACCGGTGGAATGTCCTTTTTATAACTTCAAGCTGCTGTTCCCTGGTCAGACGGTTGAAGTTGACCGCATAGCCCGAAACTCTGATGGTCAAAGCCGGATATTTCTCAGGATGTTCCATAGCATCGGTGAGCATTTCCCTTCTCATCACGTTTACATTCAAGTGATGAGCATTTTGTGCGAAATATCCGTCCAATATTGAAACAAGATTCTTTATACGCTGCTCATAGTCCTTCCCCAATGCTTCCGGCACGATTGAAAATGTATTGGAGATTCCATCCTGACATACAGATTTATAGGGGATCTTAGCAACCGAATTTAATGATGCCAATGCCCCGCTTTCATCCCTTCCATGCATGGGATTGGCACCGGGGGCAAAAGCTTCCCTAGCCTTTCTCCCATCAGGAGTAGCTCCGGTTTTCTTTCCATACACCACATTTGAGGTTATAGTCAGTACGGACAAGGTATGTTCTGCGTTCCTGTAAAGCTCATGCTTTTTCAATTCTTCTATGAACTTTTTCAGTATTTCAATGGCAATGCTATCTGCCCTGTCGTCATCATTTCCATACTTGGGGAAGCTTCCGTCAATTTTGAAATCTACAGCTATGCCCTTTTCCCTTATGGGCTTTACATCAGCATATTTTATAGCGCTCAAAGAATCAGCAGCCACGGAAAGGCCTGCCACTCCAAAAGCCATCAGCCTCCCCACTTCCGTATCATGCAGTGCCATAAGCCCTGCCTCATAGGCATATTTATCATGCATATAATGAATGACATTCACCGTGTTTACATAAAGCTCAGCCACATATTTCAGCACTTTATCATAATTGGCCTTGACCTTTTCATAATCGAGCACGTCATCTTCTATTCTGTCAATACCGGGAACCACCGGCACTCCTTTTTTCTCATCAATTCCTCCGTTTATTGCATAAAGGAGAGATTTTGCCAGGTTGCATCTCGCGCCGAAAAACTGCATCTGTTTGCCTATCTTCATCGCAGAAACACAGCAAGCTATTCCATAATCATCTCCATAGGTATCCCTCATCAGGTCATCATTCTCATATTGGATAGCGCCGCTTTCCATGGACATCCTGACGCAATACTTTTTAAAATCCTCCGGAAGGCTTTCTGACCATAGGACTGTCATATTAGGCTCCGGAGCAGGTCCAAGATTGGTCAATGTATGCAGGAATCTGAATGAAGTCCTGGTGACAAGGGTTCTGCCGTCCAGGCCCATTCCGCCGATGGATTCCGTAACCCAGTTGGGATCGCCTGCAAAAAGTTCATTGTATTCCGGAGTTCTCAAATGTCTTTCCATTCTAAGCTTTATAACAAATTGATCAATTATTTCCTGGGCTTCTTTTTCTGTAAGAATTCCCTGGCTGATATCCTTTTCAATATATATATCTATAAAAGAGCTCACTCTTCCAAGTGACATAGCTGCCCCGTTATTTTCCTTTATTCCTGCCAAGTACCCAAAATATAAAAATTGAACTGCTTCCGCAGCATTTTTGGCAGGCTTTGATATATCAAAGCCATAGGAGGCTGCCATCTTCTTTATTTTATCCAGAGCACGTATTTGTTCGGAAGTTTCTTCTCTTTTGCGGATCAATTCCTCATTCATAGCACCCTTTAAATCATGAAAATCCTTTTCCTTCTGCTCAATCAAAAAATCAATGCCATATAAAGGAACCCTTCTATAATCCCCAATAATCCTTCCCCTGCCATATGCATCAGGCAAGCCTGTCAAAAGCCCTACCGACCTTGCAGTTCTCATTTCCTCCGTATATGCGTCAAACACCCCTTGATTGTGGGTTTTGCGATACTCATCAAATATCATATCCATTTCGGGGTCCGGCTCATATCCATAAGCCCTAAGCGCTTCCTCAGCCATTCTTATACCGCCGAAAGGATTGACCATCCTCTTCAGCGGCGCATCAGTTTGGAGGCCTACAATCACTTCATTTTCCTTATCTATATAGCCGGGCTCAAAGCGGTCTATTCCGGAAACCCTCTTTGTATCCACATCGAGGATGCCCTTTTCCAGCTCTTTTTTGCATAGTTCTTTACACAGCGTCCAGACCCTTTCGGTTTTTTCAGTCGCATCCTCTAAAAAGCTTTCATCACCTGTGTATGGGGTATAATTGCTTTGAATAAAATTTCTTACGTCCACCTTCTGAGTCCAATTCCCTCCGGCAAATTCTTTCCATTCCTTTTCTTTCATTCAAATCCCTCCTAGACTTATTAAGCCAAAGTCTGGGATTTAATATAATAAAAACCGGCCTCCCGGACTTTGGTGCCCAGGCGGTCGGCATATCAAGAATCACACTCCCTATGGTCTATTCCATTTCCGCCAGTAATGTGATCCGCAATTATTCATTTATGTATTTGATTCCGATTGTACTAATATTATACAAATATACATATGTTTTGTCAACGTTATTATATTATGTTCGTATAATTAGCTATAATATCTATAAATCAATGATTAATATTCGTATTTATTTCGTCAAATATTATTGAATAATATTACTCTACAATTATCTTGATATTTATATTAAAATTAGGCAATAAAGACTCATCAACCTCTGCGATGGTTATTTCCACCGGCACTACTGTTTCTCCATTATCCTGCACAGCCATATTCGATATCCTTGATATGGTTCCTTCATATTCCTTATCAGGGTTTGCCAAAGGATTGATGACGGCTTTGCTTCCCACCTTGATATCCTTGATGAAGTCTTCGGCCACATTTGCCTGCACTATCAGGGTATCCAAGTCCAAAATGCTCATGATCTGCTTTTCGGCATTTAAACGGTCACCGGATGCATTATTGATCTTTTCAATAACTCCGTTAGGGATATCGCATATGATTTCATTCCCTTTTATACCGCTTTGAGCAATCTTATCCTTTAAGGTTTGAAGCTGCGATTTCAGTGATACAATATTTTGTTCTTTGATTTTTATATCCAATGCATTCTTATTATTGGATATTCGCTGCTTGTTTTTTAAGTCCTCCAGCCTTATCTTATCATTTTCAATTTCCTTTTGTTTTTGTTCCAATATTACCTTAGATTCATCAAACTCATTTTGAGATATTCCCCCTTTTTCCAGCATAGCTTCTTTATTCTTTAAATCCTTCTCCAGCTTATCATACTCCATTTGAGCTTTTTCCAGATTATTTTTAGCCTGAATGATTTCCGGCTCATAATCTATATTCTCGTTATTCTTATCGCCTACATCTTCCAATAGCTTTTCCAGTTCTAATTTGGCAATCTTCAAGGAATCTTCCTTCTCTTTGATCTGCTCTTCAATTTCTTTTAAGCTCAGTGTGATCAGCACATCTCCTTTTTTAACCCTTTGCCCCTCCTGTACATGTACTTTTTCAATGGTAGCAGGTAAATCTACCATGATGCCTTTTACTTGTTTTGTCTTGACCACTCCAAAAGCCTGGATAGTCTGCTGTACTGGAGCCTGGGGCTGCCCTTGGTCCGGCTGTGCCATTGCATTCTCCGTATCTTTTTTCTGACATCCTGCTGTAAATAGGATCATTGCTGCCAAGCAGACAGTTATCAATATTCTTCTCATTATTCCCACACCCTTCCGTCTTTTACGTTTATCAATCGTGTGCCATACTGGGCTGCTTCATGTGAATGCGTGACCTGCACTATGGTCTTGTTTTTTTCTTTATTTATTTTTTTAAATAGTTCCAATATCTCCGTTCCTGATTTGCTGTCGAGGTTCCCTGTAGGTTCGTCTGCCAGGATGATATCCGGCTCATTTACCAATGCTCTGGCGATGGCTACCCTCTGCTGCTGCCCTCCGGACAATTCCCTGGGGGTATGCTTTCTCCTGTCCGCAAGGCCTACAAGCTCTAAAATCTCATCCAACCTGTTCTTATACTTCTTCAGATTCTTCCCATCCAATAATATGGGAAGCATTATATTTTCCTCCAGATTCAGATTGGGGACCAGATTATAAAACTGGAATACAAAGCCTATCTCCCTTCTCCTCATCTCGCTTTCTTCCTTGTCCTTCATCACCGACAATTCCCGTCCCTTAACGGTGATGCTCCCTGAGGTAGGTTTATCCAAACCCCCAAGCAAATATAAAAGAGTGCTTTTTCCCGAACCTGAGGGTCCCATAAGAGAAACAAACTCCCCTTGATTTATTGCAAGATTGACATCCTTCAATACCTCTATGCTCACTTCGCCTAATTTGTATGTCTTGCATAAGTCTAATGCCTGAATGATATTTTCCATGCTCTCACTTCCTATTCATATTTGATGGCATCTATTATATTAAATTTCGAAGATCTCAAGGCAGGCCCCACAGATGCCGCTATGGTGATGATAACTCCTCCGGCCATAGCTGCGGCCAAAGAAGTCCATGGAATCTGTATGAAATCCTTCATAGAGCCTCCCAATGCTTCTATGACCTTTTCCACATTCATCAAAAGAAGCAAGCCGATTATAATGCCTGTCAGACCGCCTATCAAGCCACCTATAAAAGCCTCTATAAAAATCATCTTTACAGTTTGCTTTTTGTTCATCCCTACTGAACGCATGATAGCCAGTGAACGCTTTCGATCTATAAAGCTTATTATCAAATTATTGAAAACCCCGAATATGCAGATGACCAGCGACATTATCCCGAAACCTTTAAATATTCCCAGTATCTTGCTGTTGCTTTCCATGTTTTCTTCCAGCATCTGTTTCATCGATCTGACCCAGGGGTACCTATTTTTAAACTTTTCCTGAATGCTTCTTACTACCTCTTCAGGATCTTTATTTGTTTTTATTAATATATCGCTATATTGCTTAGCCCCCATATCAGATTTTAAATAACGTTCACCAATAAGCGCATATTTACCATCAAAACGATTTGATTCAATAAATCCTATGACTTTATAGTCCAATGTACCCCTTTCTGTTTTTAGTTTTAAATAGTCTCCTTTTTTAATCCCGTGATCATCTTTAAATATATTTGTAACAATGATATTCCTTCCTTCATCTAATTCCTCAATAAGCTTTTCTGACTCACCTTCAATATCCAAAGCCATATAGTCAAGGGTCTTAGCCTTATTGACACCAAGTATGCATCTTATTTCAGCATTTTTCCCTACAACTTCATGCTTGCCGTACTTTTCATATTTCCCGTATGTATCTGAAACTCCATCCACAGAAAGAAGCCTGCTCTCTACGGAGCGGTCCATGGGCCAGGACCAGAAGGATATATCATATTTATGATCCTTGAAGTAATCTAGCATATTATTAACCATGCTTTGGCTCAAGATGGTGATCATGAGCAGCACCGAAATGGACATTCCCAATAAAATGATATTGTTTAAGCTGTTTTTGTTATCCCTCAGGTTCTGTGCAGCCAATATCCCTTCATTTCCAAAGATGCGTTCATAGATGGCTTTAAATGCCTTCAGAAAACCATTGGTGATATAGGGCACAAGCAATACAACAGCAGGCACCAGCAAAAACATGCATATAACATCCACTGCTAACGCCATGCTCTCAGGCACTATCATGGGTCCTGCAATAGCTATGGTTAAAAATAATATGCCCAATATGGCTTTCCATCGCTTCTTCTTAACCTTTTTCTCTATGGAGTTCAACACGATATCCCTTATGGGAATCTTGGCTACCCTTCTGATGGGCAAAAATGAGCTGATCACTGCTAAAATCAAACCTACGCTGAATCCCATGATCAATTGGCCTAAAGTGTAATAAGCTTTGATATCAACGCCTGTCATCCAGGAAGGTGTAATTTGATTTATCATAAGCTTTAGAATGCTTATTCCCAAGACATCTCCCAGTATGCCTCCTAAAATTCCATATATCATGCTTTCAATCATCAAAACCCGATTTGTCATTTTTTTTGTCGCGCCAATGCTGCGGAATGTACCTATCACAGGGAGGCGTTCAGCCATAATGACTTTGAAGGAAGTATATATTATAAACATGCTTAAAATCAAAACAAATGCTACAATGACTAAAAACATTGCAGATATTTGCTGAGTCTCACTCTTTATCATGGCCTTTGATATGGTAGGCTCAACCCTGTACATAGGATAAGCCTTTGAAAGCTCCTCCACCATCATATCCTGCTTGGAAGGATCTTCAAGTCCCACATACAATGAATGTACTTTCCCCTTTTGACCATAAAGGCCGGCCATAGTTTCCCTCGGCACAACGATATATGTACTTTGTCCATCCTCTGCAAAAGGCCCCACAGGCTGTGAAATCGCGGAAACTGTAAACCACTTTTTAGACCCGTACATATTGATCCCCAGGGAATCGCCGGGTTTTAAATTATATTTTTCCGCCATTTTCTTTCCAATTATAGCCTTATTGCCTTTGAAAGGGCTCAGCTCCTGCTGCTGGTCCAATATTATGGGGTTCATCTCATCCAGGTCTTCCAGGTCGATACCTTGTATTTCTAATTGAATGGTTTCACCCTTTGACTTATATTCTCCGCTACCCCATATCATGCCGGCGGTATATTTCACCCCTTTTTGGTAATCATCCAATAAATTGGGAGAGATATAACCTGTTTTTGACTGTTCACCTGCGCCTATCATGATATCTGCATTGCCTATATATTTTCGCATTTGCTCCATGATCATCATCTCTACTGTCGTAGAAATAGCCGTTGATGCAAAAAATAAGGCTGAAGACAATATGATAGACAGCAGGATTAAAAATGTCCTGAGCTTCTTCTCTTTGATATTCCTGAGTGTGAATTTCACAATAATAGACACTTATTCACCTTCTGTTCATTTAGTAGTTCCTTTGTTTATACGTATAATTTTGGAAAATTACTTCCTTTTTTTACTTTTAATATTTTTATATGAATATTTAATACTTAATACTTAATGAGGTCTCATTTAATTGGGAAATCTTGATAAGAAAATAAAAAAGTTTCTAAAATGCATAAAAAAAGAACTTTCTCCCATAGATTCCCATCAATTTTATAGCATAAATTTAACATCAGCCATTCATAGATTCTTCTTTTATTTTTAAGCAAAGCTTTATATTTGTGATGACATCGTATCCTTTTAAGGCCAAGGCAGCATCGCCTTGCAGCAATTTCTTCCTTTCATTATACACTTTCTGTTTTCATGCGCTGGTGAAATAAAAATCTTCATAAAATTCCTATATCATTTATATGTGTAACACATTCAATAGTCTCTTCATATATTAGCTATAGATAAAATATTTTCCCGCGGCTAACTTTTAAATATATTTTTATTGGAGGCATATTGATGAATAATAACATAATTCCGCTTCATATGGTGCCTATCGGAAGCTTCGCTCTGGTAAGGGAGCTTATCTCTGACGGAAGCTCAAGAAGAAGAATGCTTGATCTGGGATTGATCCAGGATACTGAAATTAAATCCTTGAGAAGAAGCCCTTCCGGAGATCCGGTAGCTTATCAGATCAGGGGCGCAGTCATAGCCCTTCGGTCTGAAGAGGCCTCAAAAATATTGGTAGAAGTGATATAGAAAGTTAGAGGTGTATTTTGGAATGGGCCTTACAAATCAATCGACAGGTTTGTCAGCATTAAGAGAAGCTTCCGATATACAAAAGGTCTCTCCCGATGACATAGTGATTGCATTGGCCGGGAATCCCAATACAGGTAAAAGTACAGTTTTTAATAGTCTTACCGGATTGAACCAGCATACCGGAAACTGGACGGGGAAGACTGTAGCAACAGCCCAGGGCAGCTATAAATATGAGGGCAAAAACTTCATATTGGTTGATTTGCCGGGAACTTATTCTTTGCTTTCAAATTCTGTAGAAGAAGAGGTCGCCAGAGATTTCATATGCTTCGGCAATCCCCATGCTACCGTGGTGGTGACGGATGCCACATGTCTTGAAAGAAACCTTAACCTTGTGCTGCAGATATTGGAGATGACGGATAAGGTAGTGGTATGTGTAAATCTCATGGATGAAGCAAATAGAAAAAAGATCCGTATAGATCTGGATCAGCTGTCGCAGCTCTTGGGTGTGCCTGTTGTCGGGACAAATGCCCGCAGCGGCAAAGGCCTGAAGGAGTTGATGGATGCGGTTTATAAGGTAGCCCTGGAACAAGCAGTCACAAAACCCATTAAAGTTAAATACAGCAATGGGATCGAAAAATCTGTACAATCTTTGGATTTCCAGATAAGCAGCCTTATGCAAAACAAGATGAACAGCAGATGGCTGGCGCTGAAGCTTCTGGATAATGATGCCGCAATATTGAACTCAATAAATAGGCACCTAGGTTTCGATCTGGCAGAAAAAATAAATTACAGCAGCGAGCCTGCTGCATCCATATGGCCTTCATCAGACAGTGTAGCTGATTCAGCCGCTTTACGAGATGAAATAGTGACTTCCATAGTAGCCCTCGCAGAGGATATATGCAGCAAGGCAGTAAAATTTGAAAATGAAAACTATAATGAATTGGACAAAAGGATAGACAACGTGCTTACCTCGAAAGCTTTCGGCATTCCCATAATGATTGCACTTCTGGGAGTGGTGTTCTGGATCACAATAGAAGGAGCTAATATACCTTCGGATATTATTGCCAAATTCTTATTCTGGATCGAAGCCCGGCTTACGGATATTTTCATTCTATACGGCCTGCCTGATTGGCTCCATGGAGCACTGGTATTGGGAATGTATAGGACCTTGGCATGGGTGGTATCCGTCATGCTGCCGCCTATGGCTATATTCTTCCCCTTGTTTACCCTGCTTGAAGATCTGGGTTATTTGCCAAGAGTGGCTTTTAACCTCGACAATTATTTCAAAAAAGCCTGCGCTCACGGCAAGCAGGCATTGACAATGTGCATGGGTTTTGGGTGCAATGCGGCAGGAGTTATCGGCTGCAGGATAATCGATTCGCCCAGAGAAAGGTTGATCGCGATAATCACAAACTTTCTGGTGCCCTGCAACGGACGATTCCCAACGCTCATTGCGATAACAAGCATATTTATTGCTGGAGCTGCAAGCAGCCATCTGCAAAGCTTCATCGCAACACTGACAATTACCGGTGTTATCGTACTGGGAGTATTGGCAACCTTAATCGCATCAAAAATACTATCAAAGACTATTTTAAAAGGAGTCCCGTCCTCCTTCACTTTAGAGCTGCCGCCATACAGGAAGCCTCAGTTTGGGAGGATATTGGTGAGATCCATATTTGACAGGACCATATTTGTTTTAGGCCGTGCCGTTGCCGTTGCCGCCCCTGCAGGCCTTGTCATATGGATTTTCGCCAACATCTATATTGGGAATGCAAGCATATTGGACCATTGTGCAAGTTTTCTGCAGCCCTTTGCATACCTGCTGGGCTTGGACGGCTATATACTTATGGCTTTCATTTTAGGCTTGCCCGCCAATGAGATAGTCATGCCCATAGTGA
Source organism: Lutispora sp. QWL-02 (assembly GCF_058315355.1). NCBI lineage: Bacteria > Bacillati > Bacillota > Clostridia > Lutisporales > Lutisporaceae > Lutispora > Lutispora sp. QWL-02. Next base: position 833,001 of record NZ_CM177762.1, on the reverse strand, counting down.
TAATGAGCTATATGTCAACAGGCTCCATGCTGGAGCTGGAAAGCTTGGATGCACTGAGGGATCTGCTTATCTCGCACGGCTGGAACTGGTTGACTGCCATATCCGTAATGTTGTTTTGCCTAATGCATTTTCCTTGCGCAACCACCCTTCTAACCATCAGGAAGGAAACCCAAAGTTGGAAGTGGACCTTTGCATCTTTCTTGGTCCCAACCATCGCAGGCATTTTGGTATGCTTTATATTTGCGCAGACTGTCAGGCTTTTAGGCTTGGTGTAGTACTGAAGGGAATTTTACTTGCTGCAGCATCCTTATTCGATTTCAAATTCGATGCTATGCAGGTAAAACTCCCTTTATATCACATTGTACCTTGCCATCATATACTCATCTACATATTTGCCGTTTTTTATGCTGGCATACTTTTTAATTCCCTCTATCTGAAAGCCCAATGATTCATAAAGCTTAACCGCCCTCTGATTTTCAACAAAGACAGCAAGCTCAAGCCTTGTCAGCATAAGCCAGTTATCCGCAAGATCGATTATTTTTTCAAATAAGGCTGTCCCAATGCCTCTTCCCTGATAATCAGGATGCACCATGAGGCCTATGCTTGCAGAATGCCTTAATCTTGGGTTCCGGCTGACATTCATGCCTATCAGTCCCACAACTTTTCTCGCCCCGTCTTCCTCAAACTCGGCTACGAGGAGATGATCATTCTCCGACAAACCCCTGATAAAATCCTCAGACCTTGTAACCCGCTCGCTGATAATACCAAGGGTATTCTCCCTCACTCCGTCCATCCTCCTCATTTCATTGATGGCTGCTGCATCATCAATTCTCACAGGCCTGATTATAAAGTCCGACATAATTATTTACCCCCTCAAATTTAAAATTAAAAAAACCCCTCAAAATCACTCCAAAGAGTGACTCCGAAGGGTTATAGCCATTCGTGTAGGACTTTTATAGTCCCTATGCTGCTCGCACTTTTATGCTCAAGCATACTCACTTTTATGTATTATTTCATATAATTACCATATTGTCAATATCGTTAAAATATGCTTCTGAAACAATAAGCAATTGTTTTATTAATTTAATCTGTTGTTTTATACCTTTTACTTATTTCTTAAAATATATATTAAATCCTGAGGAGATACGATCTTTCCAAACTCATATTTAGCATTATTTTTTTCTATAGTAATTGTCTTTCCTGTTCTTAAAGCTTCCGTCCAGAATATATCGGGATTGACATCCGGTTTAACCTGGCACGCTAAAGCATATATTCCCGCAATATATGGGATAGACCAGCTCCATCCCCCCTGTCTGTAGAACACATAGTCGTCTTTTCCCGTTGGGCTTGCTGTAGTTCTTGAATCCATAGGCACTAATAGCATATCATCTACATTATTTATCTCTTTGACCCTATCTAATCCTAAATTATAAAAGCTTTTTGCCCACCACGAACCTGGTTCATAAGAAGAAGCTTCATTGGGATCATTTATAGGATTTTTGCCCAGTCCATGAAAGAAATATCCATAGGTTTCAAACAACGATGAAGACACGACGAATATTCCCTGTTTTTTGGCTTCTTCCACAGCTGCTGCAACTTCTTTATATCCCTTCCGACTTTCATCCCAGCCGACAGAGATTGAAATAACCCTGATCTTTCTACCTTCGGGTAGAGTTTCATTGACTTCCAAAATCCTTTCTATAGATTTAGCCAACCATATAAAATCCCATTCGAAGCTATTATTTTTAAATTCTCCATGCTGTTCTGCAATATAGTACAAATCAGCATCAGGAGCAACTCCTATTGTTTTTCCGACGGCAATAGAAGCAACTGCCGGTCCATGCATCTGTGCTTCGCTATTAGGCCAATGTATCTCTTCATATAATTTTAGATTATCCTTGTATTCTATGTGGTCAACAAGTAGTGCTTGGTCTATGATCGCTATTCCAATACCCTTACCTGTTATGCCTTCTTTGTGCAATTTATCAATATTTAACCCCGGGCTCTTCCCGATCTCCATTATATTATCAGGGTTAAACTCTTTCGGAAGAGTTTCAGGCCATACAGTTTTGCTATCAAAGTCCGCATACTGTAAATCATATAACCTGTCCTCCAAATTTAGGGATGATAAGTCATACCCTCTTAAATCGACCTGCCAGCCATCGGTTGAGTCCGGATTATAAGCCGGTAAGGAGCTTAGCTTCCCTCTTCGGAAGTCTGCTTCAGCAGGATATATAGTAATATTACTTTCAACTTCTGTATGCTCTTTTGTTGAAGCTGTGTTAAGCCCGCATGATGACAAAAAGAAAGCTGCAGCTAAAATTAAAGCTAATTTTCTCATCAAAATACCCCTCTCTTTCTTGTTTGGTTTTAAGTAAAACAAATCACATTTAAGCTCAAGTAAATGCTTTATATATAATTTACCATTGTCTTACTTTTATACCTAAATATTATCATAACTGCTTCGTTTTTCCTATATATTATTGCAGTCATGGTTTTGCATTGCAAAAGCTTAGCAGATAAATGAAAATTGCTTAGACTGGATATGAGATGATATAATAGAATCAAAATACTGTTTATATGGAGACCAAATTATGACTGATAATTATGATTTAAGGTATATAAATAAGAAAGTTTCTGCAATGATACTGCCTGTGGCCATTGAAGGCGTTCTTCAGATGGCTGCAGGCTTGGTTATGATGGGAATGATAGGCAGGATCGATGTCATAGCTGTCAGTGCTCTAGGGATCAGCATGCGTATCACCCAGATGGTCTGGGCCCTTTTCAAGGGCATAACCACGGGAGCATCCGTATATGTAGCACAATATTTCGGAGCCAAAGAATACGGCAAGATGAAGCATGTCATGCAGCAGACATTGATATCTACAATCATTGTAGTGGTGATACTCCAAGCAGTAGTATATATTTTTTCTCCTGCTTTGCTTGGCATATTTGACCCAAGCCCGGAGCTATTGGAAAAGGCTATCATATATATAAGGACCGTTTCATTCGGCTTGCCATTCTTGGCTGTCATGCTTGTTGTCGGAGGAGTGCTCCAGGGCATGGGGAATGCCAAAACTCCAATGGTTATAACTATGATGATGAACATCGTAAATATATCAATCGGCTATGTGCTGATATTCGGTAGGCTTGGCTTCGAACCTATGGGAGTCAAAGGAGCTGCCATAGCAACCGCTTTGTCCCAGTTCGTCGCAGCGATTCTGGGCTTATATGTGCTATTTAGCCAAAGCGGAGTGCTGCATTCTTACTTGGACACAAGCTTCTTCAGCATTGATATGAAACAGATACGGAATATATATAAAGTCGGCCTTCCTTCCTCTGCAGAATCCATGTTCTGGCAGCTTGCTGCCATTATTCTCACCAGATCCATACTTACTTACGGTGAAACAGCCTTTGCTGCCCACCAGCTTGGAATGCAGGCAGAATCCATATCATATATGCCTGCTACCGGCTTCAGCATCGCCGCCACCGCCTTCATGGGACAAGCTTTGGGAGCCGGCGATGAAAAGCTTGCAAAGCTGTATCTTAAACAGATATTTAAAGGCTCTATTTCCATCACGGCTATAAGTGTTATAGTGCTTGTATTTTTCCCAGGTGCCATGATGTCTCTGCTGACGGATAATCCTGAGGTCATACGTCTTGGTTCCATATATCTCATACTCATGGGAATAGTACAGATACCTCAAAATGCTTCCAACGTGCTCATGGGGGCCATGAGAGGCGCAGGATATACAAATATCCCTATGCTGGTGGCAGGAACAGGGCTTTGGGGGATCAGAGTGCCTTTCACTTTGGTAGTAGTCTACTTGCTCAAGCTTCCCATAATAGGCATTTGGGTGGTTATGAGCATAGATCTGGCATTCCGCTTTTTATTCAATCTTGTCCTTTACAAAAGAAAAAATATATATGATAAGGCTTTGTTGTAAATTAAGAGGTTCACCATATTTTTAGGAGGTAACAGTCTATGCCTGATATTGCAGCATTTTTATCCTATGTCCTAGTGACAACCTTCACACCGGGGCCTAATACCATCATGTCCATGTCAAATGCAAGCCGATATGGCTTTAAGAAGAGCATAAGGTTTATCACCGGCATAATATGCGGTTTTTTTATTATCTTTGTCTTGAGCAGCATCTTCAGCATAGCTCTCTACAGACTGATCCCGTCCGTCAAATCGGCTATGAACGTGATTGGCGCTGCATATATAATGTGGCTTGCGTGGAAAACCTATAAAAGCAAACCCCATAGCATAGACGAAAACACCAAAAGTACAAACACCTTCATGGCCGGATTATTGCTGCAGTTTGTAAATATAAAACTTATTCTTTATGCTATAACAACAGTTTCCACCTTCATCGTGCCATATTATAAATCCCCGCTGGTTCTCATAAGCTTCTGTGCACTGCTGACCTTTATAGGCTTTCTGGCTAATTGCAGCTGGGCACTGTTCGGCGCTGCGTTTCAAAAATTTCTTGCGAAAAATGACAGGGTGGTAAATGCTGTTATGGCGCTATTGCTTGTCTATTGTGCGATTAAATTATTTTTTTAATTTATATTGCAAAAACAAGAGGTCAGCCCCTGATCTTCGTTCCGCAGTAGGGGCAGTATTCATAATCGGCCTCTACTGCTTTTCCGCAATGTCCGCATATATTTGAGGCCGAATGGGTATGTCCTGTTTCAACAGGCCGCAAGTCCCAATATGAGATATCAATATTCTCTCCTCTTTCAATCCCTTTTCCCTTCTCTTGCGGAATTTCATACAATGAGCTGCAGCCGCTGCATATCACATAATATTTTGCATTCCATTTAAAAATAGGTATGAAAAAGAAATGAAAAAAGTTAAAGGTTTTTATCAGCTTTCCTCCCGATCCCTTATCACAATTTCTGCAAGGTACATCATTCAAATATTTTATTTCTTCCTGTTTATTTTGTATGCCAAATACTCCGATAAAAAACATATATTCCTCCGCAAATCATTAGTTATCTATTATTCTATTATACCACGCTGCTGCATATATAGGGTATTCGGATAGAATCCCAGCTTCCTGTAAAAGTTTATCGTCGATTCGTTCTCCTGGGATACTGTGACTCCTATCACTTTACAACCCTTTTCCTTCATCCAATTTACATGCCCGGCTGCAAGCTTCGTCCCAATTCCGCTGCCTCTTTTGGCTGCATCGACATGCATGGATTCAAGCTCTCCCTTTCCATCCACTGCTGTTGATATACAATATCCTACATATTCATCGCCGCTTCTGGCTACGGTTATTTTTATTGTATCCTTGCTAAACACGCTGAAAGCTTTGATCCTCTGCTCAAAATTGATAGAACGGTATGATTCCTTGAAATACTCGGAGGTATTCTCGTGGTACTGCCGATTCTTTTCCCAGAGGTCTTTGATGATTTCAACCTCATCATAGGAAATATCAAAAATCTTGACCATAGTTATCTTCATTCCTCTTTTCTCATATTTCTTCGCTCTGCTGCTTCACCGATGCTATCATATATGCCTAAATTTTACCATATATATTGGCCTTTTGTATATAATCAATTATTCCATATGTAAAATCGGAGGCGGTTCTTTTTATTACACATGCCATATGCGATAAAAAGAACCGCCTCCGATGCTGCAATCCTGTATCTGCACTACCTCTTCACTGATCCCTTCATATTAATCTGCTATCTTTTCAATTTGTCGGGCATTTTGGGCTGATGCAATACCCAGTAGCAGCATGTTCCTGCAGAAGTCTGTGCTGCAAATAAAGCCAGGCAAGCTGCCAAGCTCAGTAATTTATGTTTTCCCTTCATTGTAATCCCTCCTCTCCACTTTATTTTTACTTTTGCCTATAGCATGATGCTAAAGGCAGAAGGGTCAACGACTCAAATAAAACTGACAGAGAAGCTATGCTGCAGTATCTATATAGCTTTATATTTATGAAATATGCTGTGACGATAATGATGATTTGTATGGTTATCGCATAGATGCTCCTCTTTCTGTAAATTCCATGCTCTCTTTTGCTCAGAGTTCTATTAGGATTATCCACAGGAGCATATCGTATGATGAGTAGAAATGATATGGCTAATGCAACGGATATTATATAGAAGCTTAGGTATGAAGGAATACTGCTTCCTGCCCAGATAATCAGCATCATAGACGCGGCTGTAGCTATAAAGCATTTCATATAGGTGTCGAGATGCAACCCTCCGGCATTGATTCTCATAAAGCCGAAAGCTGTTAGGAATATTACTGCCTCTATTACTTTTTTGAACATCACTGCTATAAATATCAATCCAAAGGCTTTGATTATTGTAGAAACCATCAGCTGAAGCCCATAATAGTATATATCATGATCCTCGCTTTGGATTATACCGGCATCCAATATTTTTTGAGCAACAATGCCTGAAATATCATCAATCATAGCATCACCCAAATCTATTTATATTCTTACATGCACTATATCAAATTGCTGTCCCAATGTGAATGCTTTATGCATAAGCAGTCGTTTAAATGTCATATTTGACACGAGCCTCGTTTGCTTAGGTCTTTAAAATCTTGTTGATGTATTTCCTTATATCCTCTACTTCTTTTTTTATAGATTCAACAGTGTTTAGCTTTAGAGTAAGCTCAGAAATCAATTCCTGATATCTTTCCTCCCTTTGCTGTTGCTTAGAATCCCTTCTTTCTTGTGCCTTTAAGATGTAAAATATAAGCACCACTGCCAGCACAGCCCAAAATCCTTGAGATGAGGCGGCTTTAATAACATCACTTTCCATATTCTCACCTCCTATCTGCCAAGTATTTATTTAGAGCTTCTAAGCCACCTTATCACCTGTTTCTATTCCCCCCTTTCTTGAACAAAACTTCATTCAGCGTTTAAATTTTGCCTGCTTATACCACAGCATGGAAAAGAGCACTTGATCTGTAATTGAAATATACCAAAATTCGGCACCTTTTTAAATAGCTTGTGCATGACAGGTCGTTGAAATGTCATCATTGGACTCTCAAGGCTATAAAGATGATGAAGAGATAAGGAATTAAGCCTATTTTATTAATTGCTAAAAATGGTATAATGTAGTAAATGATATTATTTGTTCCTTTGCTCAACGGTGTGATCTGGGGGGGATTTGCATGCCAATCAATATATTTTTATGTGATGATGACCTGGTTCAGTTGGAAACGCTTACTTCCTTCATCCATAGTATATTCAGCAAAGGTGAAATTGCAATAACACAAGCAACAAGCGGTGAGGAGCTTTTGAGCAAAATTGATGCCGTAAAGCCGGATACGGTTATATTAGATATTGAGATGAAAGGTTTGAATGGCATACAGACAGGTTTCCTTCTAAGGGAAAAATTTAAGGATTTGATAATAGTATTCATAACCGGGTTTAAGGAATACGCCTTTGATGCATTCAGTGTAAAATCTTTTGATTATATAATAAAGCCGGTCACCTTTAACCAGTTTAAAATGCTCATGGATGATATAATCATACGGCTCGATCAGATAAGGGCCTATAATGAGAAGAGCCAAACCTTGGTTATAGCCAGCAGGGATAAAAGTGCCGCCATCAGGTATGATGATATATTTTATTTTGAAAAATCGCTGAGGAAGGTCAGGATATACACCAAATGCGGGATTTATGAATATTACGGCACCTTCAAGGAGCTCATGGATAAATTGAATATGGACTTCTTTGTACAATGCCACCAGGGATATATAGTGAATATAAGCAAAATAAAAGAGATCAGGAAGGATGATCTCATATTAAATGAAATAAAGTCCTCAATATCCATGAGCCGCAAATATAAATCCGACGTAAGAGAAGCCCTATCCCGCCGGCTATTCTCTTAAGGGGGTTTATATAATGGATATATGGGGCTATATAGAATTCATGGTGAACATTATAGACGTATCCCTTCTGCTTTATTTTACATATATTATTCTTGGCAAGAGCAAGCTGCCATATAAAAGAGCCGCCGCTGCCATCATTTTGCAATCAACGATAAACACGATTCTAAACGGCTGCTTTGGTATAGGAAACCTGATAAGCTTTTCTTTGATGTATTTTTCCACTGGGGTCATCTATCATCTTCTGTTTGGATGGAGTTTGGTAAAAATATATATATGCAGCATCATCGGGCTGCTGATCATGGGCATCAGTGAAACGGCTGCTATGACCGCTGTATTATGTATCGGGAAAGCTTCGGCCTACTGGTTTTATCATCCGAATATCCATAGGATGACCGCGGTAATTTTATCAAAGGCTTTGAGCCTTCTTATCATCTATTCCAATAAAGACAGGTTCAAAAATATTGATAAAATAGAAGATATACGGCTATACCAATTTGCTTTGATAACGGGCTTTAATGTTTTAATCGGCTTTATCGCATTTTGGTTCTATAAATATACTTATATCACAAGAGGATATAAAAGCTGGTATATAATTCTTATGTCTCTGGCCTCGATTTCTTTCAGCGTAACTGTACTAAGCATTTTGAGAAAAATATCCGATCAATTGAAAAAAGAAACCGAGTGGAAGCTTAAGGAAAGGGAATTCGAGAGGCAGCGCTTTTATATCTCGGCCATCGAGGATATGCTGAGGCAGATAAAAGCTCAAAGGCATGATTTCAACCATCATATCAGCTGCATATACGGCCTTCTCCGCATGGGCAAAACAGATGAGGCTAAAGCCTATATGGAAAAGCTCACACAGTATTTATCCAGTTTCAATAATATCATCAGCGCAGGCGATCCCATAATATCCTCAATATTGAATGCTAAAATGGAAAAGGCTTATAAGGAGCACATAAAATGCGATATTGATATTTCAATACCGCATAAATTGAATTTGGAATTTTGGGTTATATCCATCGTATTGGGGAATCTGCTGGATAATGCTGTAGAAGCGTGCACCAATATACACGAGGGCATGAGAAGGATAGCTGTCACGATACATATAAGGCAAGATCATTTAATAATAAAGGTATCAAACAGCAAGGACAGGAAAATCATAATGCCCGAATCGAGTATAGACGAGAATTACAGCGCAAAAGAAGATAAGGCCAACCATGGCTTTGGATTGCCTAACATAAAAAAAACCGTTGAGAATATGAATGGCTTTATAGAAATCAAGGATATGGAAGATACCTTTGAAGTCGATATAGCTATTCCCTATTGACTATAGTTTTGTATTATATTTACTCATCTAAATCTATGATAATCTTTCTGCAATAAGTGCATTTATGACATTTCACTTCCGGCTGAGAGGAAAACCGGTTTTTATTAAGAACCTCTCCCTCAAGCTCCAATTCTGCCAATGTAGGTTTTTTAGTCTCCGGCAGCCATCTTAATGAATGGTTCACACCATAGCTTCCCCCATAAATAAACCCTGGGATAAGGCTTTTGCCGCAATATGGACAATCCATTTTTCTTCCTCCATTTCATAATGTTTATATGCTCATTTCAGCCAATGATCAACCAATGCCTTTCTCCAAGAATGGCTGATACATCATCAATGCATGGTTTTCCGTTATGTACTCATCATCTATCTGATTGCCATTAACATCATAGCATTTCCTGCATATGATATTATGCCTCATGTATCCTCCCCAGTATTCATGGGTTATGGAATGCTCCTTCTCATATACCTTATACTTAAAATAAGGCTCTATTTCAGTTCTCCATTCCCCCGACAACTCTTCACCGGTTACTTTCAAGTGCAGTTGATAAATCTCATTTGTTCCATTATATATCTGCAGGTCCCTATAATTATATACACATGTGGCTCCGCTTCCGAAAGGTTGAGTTCTGTTAGAATCGGGAAAAACATCATAGCTGTGTCTATACCGCTCTATCACAGTCAATGGTGTATGCAATGTCATCCAGTATATAAGATTCGACAACTGGCATAAGCCCCCGCCTATTTCTGCTTTATAGCCGCCGTAAAAAAGCGCCATTCCCTCTACATAGCCCTTGCTCTTATCTGGCTTGCCGATAAGCCTCCAATAAGAAAATGTTTCCCCGGGCTTGATGATTATGTTATTAAGGCACTTGACCGCTATATTCAAATTGATAATCTTGTTATATTGGTACCACATGTCCACATCTTTTAGTTTCCTCAGCGTTGGAGTCTTGTGACTGAAATATATTTTAGGCAAAAGATTCTCATCCCTAGTTCGCGCATATTTCTTGGAACCAAAGTACCAATCAAAATATCTCCTATATGTATAATACTTCTTGCCAATATATATTCTGAATTTCGACCTGATTTTAGGCCTCATTGCCGATATGTTCTCTTTATAGTTCATGATAATCCCCCATTTTGCAAAGGCATGTCCACTTATATAGAGATAGAGAGCAGAGCTATGAATCATGCGCATTACCATCGTCCAATACAGATCATTCGCTCACAAACTGCTACCAATAATGAGGTTAGTAAATCGCTGCCGCCATTAGCACTATTCCAATTATAGGATACGCTACCCAGGATATCCTTTGCATTGCTATATAAAAATCTGATGGCTCAGGATCTCTGACATCTAAGCAATGTCTAAGCTCAAAGAAAAACAGCGGGTATTTAATGTCTATTGCTATTATAAGAAATAAAATTATGGCTAATATTAAATATTCATATTCCCCACGTATTGTATCGTTAGCAAAGGATGCAAAGTCCGCTACGCTTTTTAATGATACTTTATAGTCAGCACTATAAACTGCCTCTAAGCCGAGCGAAACTCGAACATCAGCGTAATCCATCAGCGGTTCGCCATTTTTATCAAACATAAACTGGCTTCCTTTTTGATATTCGCCCTCAAAAATTATGTTTCCACCTTCATCTTTAATATTTTCAATACCCAAACCCCAATTTTCAGCGTTTTTAAAATTTACAATATATTGCTTATTAATATTATTCGGAAGCCTGTAAATTACCTCAGCACTACTGCCTTCATTTTCAAGTCCTTTGACTGTGATGTGTATATCACCATATTTACTTTTGCCTATGTAATGATTATCAGAAGCCGCAACCTCTTTTACGAGAAATGTGCGTTCATAATATGCTCCTATAGTGAAAAAGGCCTTAAAATAAAAAATCAATACTATTAATAGAATAATCGGCAACAAAATCTTCAAAAATATGTCTTTTGAACTCATCTGCTTTATTTTTTCAGCAATCATGGCTTTCTCCTTTTTATTTATATCCGGCGAGTATCTATCTCCATAGGACGTTCTTGCTATATTTGTATATTTCATAATAAACTCTGTTTTCGCATCTGTATACCCATCCCTGTCATGTTCAATTCTTTATAGCAAATTGTTTCCAATGCAAATATCTCCCCTGCCAGCACCTCGCGTTTATCCGCCCTCGAAGCGGAAATGGGGTACTATATGCAGTTGTCCTCTTTCAATTCAAGAACGCGATATATTACAACCACTCCCATAAGTTCAATGCACCTTTTGCCGGAATAGGTTCTATAAGCATTTTTACATCATGAAGCTTCCATCCATATCGCCCAGCTGTATAATTACCAAATGCAAGCTCATTTCCCTCAATCTTTGTACACCCGAAGTCCATAAGGCGGCTAACTCCATCTGCTTCATCGTAAAAAATTTTACAACAATCAAGCAATGTACATACAGCGACAACACAACCGGTAGGCAGATTATCAGATGTATATCCATGTGCCGCCAAAACGGATTTATAGGGTTCCCGTTCACATATTTTCTTATCAATTTTCTTTCCGGCATGTATTGCCAGTTCTCCTTGATACAAGGTTCTCCACGACCTAGTCTCAATCTTCTTTTCTTTCATAGCTATCAATGTTGCCCAAGGCTGTATTAATGTCAATGCCTTCATATATTCGCCTGCTTTCTTATGCATCAAATAAAAATTGCGTAACAATTTTTATCGGGTACGTGGTGCGTAGCCTAGGGTCACTTCTATGTGGTCTTGGTACGGGGTTCGAGTGTTATAGTAGCGCTCTGGAGTCTGACTCAAAAGGAATACCCTAATCCTCGTGCCCCGTACCTTGCACCTCGCAGCCATAAAAAATACTTCGCATTTTAAAACTATTGTAAATTAACAAAGCCATTAAAGCTTCATATGCTGCTGTCTTATTCTGAAATATTAATTCTTTCTCCGCAATGCTGGCAATGAAATACATGTTTTTTAGCATACATCAATCTTTCAAGATTTTCAAAGCCTCCACAATTAGGACATCGCAGCCTCTTTCTATCTAAAACAATATAAGAAAATAGGAAGATTGCTGCAAAGACAAACAAAGGCCATTTGATACATCCACCAGCTATTGTAATTCCAAATAACACAGCTAAAGCAACACCAAGGTTGATATCTTTTGCTGATATGGACTTCATGCATTAACCTCCTCTAGATAACTCATATCCAACTTATTACAACCCAAATATTTAAACATAACACTGCTATAAAAGCAGCTAAAAATGTATATGAAAACAAATATTCGTTTTCTTTTCTCTGACTAATGAAGAGTCGAATCAGCAAAAGCTCCCAACTAACAAAGAAAACTAACCATAGCAAACGTGACCTTATAATAATACTAGCAAGAAATAGAACACTGGCCAATAAATTAAGCCTTCTCATTGAAAGAAAATTTACTAATTGTTTTATTTCTGACATCGATGCTCCTCCTCATATATTGAATAAGTTTTTAAGTAAAAATTGAAGCATCTGTTATTCACCACTTATAGACCTAATGCATTTAAGAAAAGTTCCATTGTTATACTTATATATCTAAATGCTACCATATGAATTGTGCAGTTTCAAGCACAGTGATTACTACCACCATGCTTCCCTCACTGAGTTTTCTAACTTCTTTTCCATCTATTCCATTACCTTCCCATGCTTTGAATAATAGTTTTTAAAATGTTTATTTACTTATGCTTATATATTATAATTATCATATAATACGATCTAACCACAATGATAGGAGCGATATGCATTGGATAGCGCTATAGTTAATACAGAGCTTTCAAAAACAAAAAAAGCTGCAGCAACAGCCCCTTACAGGGATGATATGCTGAAGCTTCTGGCTATGATCACCATGTTGATAGATCACATCGGCTACATGTTTTTCCCTGATTATAGAATATTTAGAACTATAGGCAGATTAGCCTTTCCTATCTTTGCATATCAATTGAGTGTGGGCTATATAAAAACTTCAAATTTGAAGAAATATGCATCAAGGCTTTTAGTCTTTGGATTGATATCTCAGATCCCTTATTCGTTTTTTTCACCTGATTTGAAATTTGCGCCGTTTAATCTGAACATAATGTTTACACTCCTTACAGCCTTGGGTATTCTTTATATGTATGATATGGGCATAGCTAAGATCAAATCCTTTAAGAGCAATAATAGCTATACAGATTTATTCTTTGGAGCAGCAGCATTTTTAGGCATCTTGGCAGCGTTGGCAGTGCCGGAGCTTCTGGAGGTTTTATCCAACAGGAAATTTCGCCTGGAATATGGAATATACGGATTGCTGATGATGCTTTTATTCCATATAAATAAGAACAGAAGAGCTTCAATGGTCATAAGCTATGTATTCTTATCACTGTTCTATTCATACTTTACAGGGGTGAAGCTGCTTGCGCCGAATTCATTGGATTGGGCAAAAAAGCTGAAAATCACATGGACTTATCTATTCAGCTTTGATGAGGTCTGGAAAAGGATCGTGAATTATAGAGGCGGGCTCGCAAAATTGGAAGGCTTCTTCTTCCAATCGAGAAGCATATTCGCCTTAATACCTATCTATACCTTTGGATTATTTGACGCAAGGATTAGGCTCAACAAATATATTGGATATTTATTTTATCCTGTGCATATAACGATTTTGCTTTTGATAACAAAGTTCATATGATTTGCAATGATGCTTATAAAGCATCAAAACCCAGCTTCCTCATCTACGATAAAAAGCTTCATTCTATCTTTTACAAATTGGCCTTCTATGATGACTAAGTTAAAGCATACCCTCTCATCCGATTTGCAGTCTATACATCTATTCAACTGCAAGCATGGAGGATTATAACCGGCCCTTCTCGCATTCATCGGGGCCGATATGTTTCTGGCTCTTTTTACTGCATCATCTAAGGTGCCGCAAATCTTGTTCCTGCCGATAACTATTATTACATTATCGGGCCCATATATCATTGCAGCCGCCCTGTTTCCACTGTGGTCTATATTGACTATATGCCCTTCTTTTGAAACAGCATTGGTCCCTGTTATGTACCAATCGGCCAATAATGACTTTTTCTTTACCTGTTCGCTCTCTGCCTTGTTTTCAGCCAGCGTTTTGTCGAATACAATATTCCCTCTTTCCTTTAACAGCTTAGATATATTCATATCCTTTAGGGTTTTAGAATTTCCAACACCTACCGAGCTGTCTGGAGGTATCAGCTCAATCATTCTATCTTTGGCTTCTTCCAATGTTTCAAAAAAAGAGACCTCTATATTTCTCGACTTAAAGTTTTTTATCATCTCTGCTTTCATATTATCGTCCATATAAACCCTCCTGCACAAACCATATTACTTGAAATAAGAAAAAAGCTGAACAGAACAGCAATTTCATTTGACCCCTTCTATCTCCAGCTTCAATCTGTTAAAGTATTCCCCCATGAACATAAGTCTTTCCTTACCGATTTCTCTCGCTTTGTCTGTATACAATCTATCCACAATCTTTTTAAATTTTACTTCATATTCAACGAAAGGCGTATGTTTTGAAACATCTTTTAACCTTCCGTTTTCAACGGTATTTGATTCAAGATAGTCTTTAAGCGGCTCATCTGCTATTAACCTTTGTCCAAACTGTCCTGCTAAAATAAATGTACGGGCAATACCGGTCGCACCTATAGCATCAAGCTTATCTGAATCAAAAAGTATTTTTGCCTCTATTGAGTTGGGCTCATTTCCTGTTCTAAACCTATGAGCTATAATGCAGTGCTTTATCTTTTGGATTTTCTCCTCTTCATATTCCAGCTTTCTTAATATGCCGTCTGCAATTTCACTGCCTAAAATAGCATGGTCAACTTTTCCTGATTTATCTTTGCTCTCCTCTACCCGGGCAATATCATGCAATAATGCTGAGGGAATCAGTATTTCCATATCAACGTCTTTCTCATATTTCGCAATCAGCAGGCAAAGCTTATAAACTCTAAAAACATGGTCCAGGTTATGAGCAGAACAGGTCAATTTGTCTTCAACGATTTCCAGGATTTCATTATACTTTGTATCTATATTCATAAATATTTCCTCTGCAATATAAAATGATTTCTTAACTCACGATACTAAACATATGCTATGCTGTCAAATTATTTTTCAAGGATGGTGATTAACCCAAAGCCCTTATGCTCCAAGTACAGCCATATCCTCCCCCAATTCTTCCTTTATGCTCCGGTAGATTTGATAGAATTTGAAAATGGCCACTGATATCACCCCTCATTCTTTTTTTCTATGATTAAAGCATTTTGTCGCCCAATTGTTCTCTTTCAGGTTCTTTCTCAAAATAAACTGCTCTTAAGGCTTTTATACTATTAGGTGAAAGCAGCAAATCTTCATCTGTCACCCACTGATCTACTGCACCTATCGGGAATGTAAGGTTTGATAACTCTCCCCTTATACCCTGTTTGAGTTCCTCTATAACAACATCTAAATCAAAGGCGGACCATCCCCGGCTCATGCTAGGGGATCTCTTAAAGTCAACCTTTTGTATTAAGCCCATGTCCATTTGATATTCAATTAAAGTTTCTATTATCTTATTTACCTTTGAGCATGCAATGCCAATATCCTTAACTGTGAAGATGCTCTCAAGCTCTGATCCTATTTCATTTGCAAGACATGGCAATTTATAAAATTGCCTGTGAACCCACTTTATGTAGCTCGGTTTATAAACTCTATTCAATAAGAAAATTAAACTGATAATCCTTTTTACAGTTTCATTAAGGCTCAATCTAGCAGAAATAGCATCTCCTCTTTTATTGCATAAAACAATAAGATCCAGTTCCCAGCTAATTGTCGTCCATTGATAGGCAAGCTTATATTTCCAGACATTATCAGGATAATAATGAATATCTCTCCTGAAATCATTCAGTACTCCAAGCCCATCATAAAATACCTCTCCTGATGTCAGCTCTAAAAGTTTTTGCTCCGGTATAAGCAGCCATTCAAGGTCCGAGTATGGGAAAAGCACATCACCAATGTAGTACTTATGCAGACGCTGGAATGTTGAAATTGCCACCATAGGAAAACCTTCGCTATCGTTTGTTGCCTTAGGCAGACCATCCATTGGATCTACTTTAAACCTGGTAGGAAAGCCCTGGTAAACTAGCGGCAGTTCACTAAGAAATATTCCCCAGAGCTTTTTGCCGCTGACAGCATAATCCTCGTTTGACAGAAATATCTTAGGTTTGGGTCCCCAGCCATAAAATTTTGATATCTCGTCATCATTTCCCAAAACCTCCGAGCCCCAGCCGATTAAAGCAGCTGAATGGCCTTCTGCCATTGAAGGAAAATATTGTTTAATCAATTTTAGCACCCATTCAAAATAAAAGCTTCTAGTCAATTCTAAGCACTTCATAGTTCTCACCTTTTTATATCAAGCCCCAAGGATGGATTGAGGATTGACTGTATTATATTTTTAGACCTTATTATTTTTTCATCGGTATCAACTACTTCAAATATAATTTTCCCGTCATATCCTTTTAAATAGTTTTGAAAGATAAGCTCGAAATCCAGATCCCCTTCTCCTATAGGAAGGTGCTCATGGGCCTCACTAAAACGCTTGTCTGCTATATGCAAGCACTTAGGAAACTTAACTTCAAGGATTTCTTGCAGATGCTTATAGTCATCTATATGAGCAATATCAAGAAGCAATTCAACATCGGGATTTCTATCAAATACTACTTTCAAATCATTTGGAGTGTAATTAATCTTGTCAATTATACTATTATTCTCAATGTATAGCTTTATATTGTTTTCTCTAAGCAGTTGATTCGTTTTATAAATATTATCTGCAAGCAAATATATGGTTTCTGAATCTATCGGAAGACTTTCACATACAGGATGTATGATAACTTCCCTATGATTCAAAGATTTTAATATCTGAATCAATTGACTATTGTACTTATCATAATCGTCAATGTCATAAACTGCATGAATTATTACCGGGAACCTTGAATTTAAGATATATGGCTCTTTTGGAGATAATACTTTGTCAAGTATCAAGTCACCTTTCTTAAACCAAATTTGCATGAAATCAAATTTATTTGACTCTGAAAACTCTACTTCATCCCTATAATTATTAAACCACCGTATGCTTCTCCCATATTCTATCACTGCCTGATACCCTCCTTCTCTGACTCTAACGTTTTATGGATTATAAAATAAGCCCACAACCATGTGAGCCTTCTTGTTAAAGCCTATTATTTCGGCTTATTCGTCTTTTCGTTCCCACGTTTAAAATTTCCGGTAATCTTTGCCATTATCAATTGTGATTCTATCTTATCTGCTTTTGCTATTTTAGCCAGAAACTTTTCACTTTCTTTGCCCTTTAATATCATAACTTGTTTTTCATACCAAAATATGAATACCTTATTATCTTTCGATACTCTATACGAAAAAATTTCCTCTTCAAGCCTGTTTCGCTTATCTATATTAGCCAATTTATATAATCCTCCGGCTAAATATTATTAAATATTTCTATATCAATCTTCTTTGCATCAATATCCATTGTATCCTTATCAATCAGCTGTTTAATTATTCATAACCAAGTTTAAAAGATATGTACGATCTTCTCCATTTACTTTAATATGTGATAGAAATACTCCTGCCTGCGCATCGAACTCAACATAGTCTGCCCTTGCCGACTCCTGTAAATCAGCATAAGCAACGTTACCGTTTTGAATGGCGTAAATATATACATTTGGAGAAACACTATACACATCTGCTGCAATTTCAGCCATCCCATCACCATCGATATCCACCTCGTTTATGCTCATAGCATATGTGCTGCACAACAGCTCATAAGAATCATCTGTTTTCTTTACAAAGTAGTAATAGGCTGTTCCTAAAGCTGCTGAACTTCCCTTTATTTTATAAACGTTTTCATGGTTCAGCACATTATTGAGAATTTCCGCATTGCTGAAATCCAGACCTTCTTCCGGCTCTATATTGTCGACCGGATGAAATAATGGTGTTATTTCCATTGCCTCAGTTATTTCGTTTTTATTTTGTTGTTTGCCGAATAAGCTATCTTCATATACCATCAAAATACTTATAAGAATGACGAGTATTAAAATAGCTATCAGCAGGCTTCGTTTCTTCCTAAACAAAATAAATTCCGGCTGACCGGCATTATTTCCGACCTTCATCCTTGCCCTCTCCTTCTTTGATGATTTCAACAGCTTTTTCAATAAACTCGTCTCTGCCTTCCCTAATTCCTTCGATAGTAGGATCCATATAAATATCCGGCTGTACTCCTATTCTTTGGACGGGCTTTTTATCCGGATAGTATACACCAAGTCCACTCATGGTAGTTTCTATATTTCCGGGAAGAGTAAAGTGACGCCTATCACCGTCGGCTCCTGCCGAAGGCCTCCCAAGAACGATTGAGTTTGGGGTGTTCCTGAGAGACATGGCTGTGGTCTCTCCCTGGCTCATGGTATGTTCATCTATTAAGATCACTAATTTGCCCTTATAGGCCCCGCTATCTGAAATCCCATCGTTTGATCCTTTTGGTTTACCCGAAACAAAAGGATCAATATAATAAAATTCACCTGGTACTGAACGATTAGGAATTGATATGCTGATATACTCTTTTTCAGCCGGTATTAGATATTCTGCCAATTTATAAGCAATTACAACAGAAGGATAGTCTCTAAGATCCAGAATCAAGCCTTTGGTATTCCACCATTTCTCCATAATTTTTTCAATCTCGCCATTTTTCAATAGTCCGGCATTTATATAATAAATCGTGCCGTCTTCCATCTCCTGTGATTTAGTCTCCACATCGACATCAATATACTTTTGACTGCCTTTTGCATTTACAACAATTGTCTTTCCTCTTCGAATAACCGTAACATCGATATTCTTTTCATGAACTCGAAATAAATCACGAAAAAGCAAACTTCCGGTATCCTCCCGTGACTGAGCTATATATTTTCTTCTATTTTCCAATATTTCATCTATATCTTTGTCGCCAACTTTTAGTACAATGTCTCCAAGCTCAAGTCCACATTTATAAATTATTTTGCTTATAACGATCTGGTCGTCAATTTTAATAAAGTTTACAGGAATTGTATATATTCCGAAACGTCTGGAGATATAATTTCCTCTTTTATCTGTTATACTAGCATGAGAATCATGTATTCGAGTTGTCAATTCTGCTGTTGTCAGCAGGTAAGATTCATAATCCGAGCCATGTATAAATTTAGGTATAAACTCCAGAAGGACTTGGTCCCAATCCTCTCCGATCACATCTTTATAGGGATAATAATATTCTATAATATTCCAGTAACGAAATAAACCAAGCAGCCTGTAGCCAGTATCATCAAATTTCATATCCGGATATGGGTTCTCATTTTCCATAAATTGATAGGGTGAATCATCCTTAAAGCTAACATAGGCATTCTCTCGTTCTGAAATATTAGTATCTAAAAGGCTCGATAATTCAAGACTCAAATTTTTCCCCAGATATTTCTCGTCTTTGCACCAATCTGTAGATGGGCTGAGCTGAATAGAATCTTCGGAAATTTGATATCGCTGATCTATATCTCCAAAGGAGGACCTGCTATCAAAAGAATGAATCCACTCATAGAGGATTGAATTGACATCTGAATCTTCTTCTAGAATATAAGGCATAACGCGAAAAAGTTCATAATCCCAATTGATATTTCCGGCTATAACTTCAGGATGATAATATTTCACAACTCCCCATACCTTGCAGAGCTTAGCAATATCCATGGTCTTCTCTTCAGAAATATTTGAAAAACTTATCCCGCTTCCTTTGTCAAATTCGCTGTCTTTATCTCTCCCAATCTGATGAATATCTTTTGTTAAAGAACATCCTCCGATGCTAAAACAGATAAAAAGCAAGCTGATAGATACTATTGATTTCCAATATAGCTTTTTTCTCTCTTTCATTTTTACTGCCCCCTCCATTATCCAACAATAATCTGTGCAGTTAGATGACTCTACTCTGTCTACTCGTTTAACACTGAACTAACCCGCCCTAAGTCCAGTACCCCAGGGCACCTTCTCTTGCCCTTGCAGGGCAATTCACCTTGTATGGACTCGACAAACATTCAGTGGGGGTTGAATCCCCTACTGAATGAAGTCTCGTTCAATGATGTATAATGAAACTATTGCGTAATAAAAATCAACCTATAGCCCTGCGGATCAAATTTATGCTTTTCAGCTATTGGCTCAGTATATAATACTCTTTTAATAAGAGCTTTCTAATATTTTTTGAATTTAAATCCCAATATCTCTATATCATCTTTTTTGTCCAGGCTCTTATCATAATTTTTCCGCAGCTGGATCAAGTTCAGATGATCAAATCCACAATCTCTATATAGTTTTATGGCATTTGTATTTCGCGGTATGACATCAACAAACATTGCAATCACTTGCTTTTCAGCCATTAACTCATCTAATCTCTTCATGGCATATTTGCCGATACCTTTTCCTCTATATTGCTCCGATATGTACAAATCCTCTAACCAAGCTACATTCTGGCCGCCAAATCTTACATAGAAAAAACCTGCAGGCTCATCATCTAAAAATATATTAAATACATTCCCTTGCTCAATCCAGCTCTTTAGGGTTTCCTGGGATTCTTCGTCCGTTTGCCAATATTCTTTTGGAGCATTATTTAATTTCCTGTGATAATTCATTAATTCTGTAATCATTTTAGCAGTGATTAAAAACAAATCATTCTCCAACTCCCTGATGAGGATATTCATAATCTTCAGCCTCCTTTTACTGCATAAACTTCAAGTCCGTTCATAACAAATGATCACCCAGCTATAAATCTATCTCCATCCTTCTGTTCCTTGTTGACATTCCCATTGCTTCATAAAATCCGATTGCATCTTTATTGAATTCCCATACAACTAACTGCAATGATGATACCCCTTCTGTTTTTACATAGCCTATAATATGCTGAAATAGCAGCCTTCCGATGCCTTTTTTCTTACAATCAGATTTAACACAGAAGTCATCTATAAAAGCAATTTTTCTTGGAATAAGCACCGGTATACTTGGAGTGCTCATGATCTTTACAATACTATACGCTGCCAGCTCCTTATTGTCTGTATTTTCAACCACAAGCACTTTAATGCTCTCACTGTTTAACAAATCATTAAAATATTCTTTTAGAAAAGGAGTATCAGTATCCACATAAACATCCGACCTGTTTTTTACATGTAAATTATGTACTTCTGAATTAAGCTTGCTGATTGCAATGTAATCAGCAGCTGCCGCGTCTCTCACTATGAATTTCATAGAAACCCCTCCTCATTTTTTCGTTTTATCATTCAATCTTGCTGCCTGCTCCACAGCCCATACTTGATGCTCAAGGAATAGTTTCTGGCAGCATTCATCAACCGTCAACCACACTAGTTCATGATCTGATTCTATTTGCACGGCAAGTTTACCTGTTATCTTCATATTATAAAAATACCCTATTCCATGCATATAATATTTTAAAGCATCAGACCAATGATACTTATCACCTTTGCAGATAAACTCTTTGACCTTTACACATAGGCCTGCTTCCTCCAGACATTCCCTTACAATACATTCTTCGTGGGTTTCTTCATTTTCAATGCCACCGCCAAGTAAAAAATAACCTATTGCGGTTTTTACCACAGGAACCTTATTTTCATTGTTTAATGCGATACCATAAGCTCCTGCTCTATCTTTGTAAACTATATTAGGCAGCCTTTCCCCAAATGATTTTTCTAATATGGATTTTTTATTCAAAACAATAATCCTCCTGTTATCGCTGTAACGGCATCTGTCCTAAAACTCTATAGCTTTCTCAACTAAATCCTTTAGCATCGGCTTATTTGTTGGTGAAATATTATATGGCAGATCGTGTATGCTAAAAAACTTTAACTCTTTGCTCTCAACTCCGTCAACACAAATATCTCCATGAAATTTTGAAGATATAAAAACAGTACTCACAAAATAGAATTCATTCCCATCGGGATATATGTGGTATTGTTCATTTCCGGAATATATGTTAAATAACTTCATATCATCAACTATAATACCAGTTTCCTCAAATACCTCTCTCATCGCAGCCGTTTCCACACTTTCACCTATTTCCAGCGCTCCGCCGGGAATACACCAATTGTTATCATCGCCACGGAGTTGCAGCAGTATCCTTCCTTTGGAATCAACCAATATAACTCCGGCAGTGCATAGAATCCTTGGCTTCTTTTTCAGGCTGATTATCCATCCCGTTAAAGGAACCTTTCTAAGCACTTTATTTACACTTGCTATATAGCCCATAAATTGTACCACTCCTTAAATAGGGTCTTATCTTACGTGCTTTACTTGACTTTTAATCCCTCTCGACTTTCTATTCCTTTCTGAAATAAGGCAAACCCTGAATGTCAACTCTGCAATCGGAGATTCTTTTTTTCTCCAATTTTCTTCTAAAGAAAAGCCATGATATGAATGCCAGCTTGATTTAGTTTTAGTCACTCCATCTATTGGAAACTCCCATAAGCCATCATCATTTTTCTTGCTTGATATAAAGCTGAATACATTCTTTAAATTAGGATATTCCTCAATTATGCCGAATTGAGCCAATAGCCATAGGCCTTCTAAAGACATGATAAAATCTATAACCGAGGGTTGTCTCAGGGAAATCGAGTTTGATGCAATCACATGCAGAAAATTTGAATATGCAAAAAGCTGTCTGTTTGGAGCTATCCAATATAAATCTTTAACTTCTGCCATATCATTTAATAGAAAATCAAGAATTGCCGCAACGCTGGAATCGTCATATTCTTTCAGCCACCACCAGCTGTTAGAAATTGTTCTTATAACATACATGAAGGGGATTTCTAAATAATATGTAGCGGGCTTACCGTTTTTAACAATCAGCCAATCTTCACGGTGATTTTTATAAATCAAGCTGAATCTTTCACTATACTCTCTATACCAATCTAAAACCAATTGAGACTTTCCGGCCCTTCCAATCGATTCTAAATACACCGCTGTAATCCAACTTGTGCTTTCCGGCTTTGTTATATGCAGCACCTTGGCATATTCAATGCCTTTATGTAAAACTTCATGCTTCGGGCTGACCCCCATTTCGAATAATTCTCTTAGGTAAGTTTCTCCCGAATCAGTGCCATGATGAAATGATTTTTCGCCAAAGCATCCATTTTCTTTTTGCCGCGAAGAGATAAATTTCAATCTTTTGCTATTAAGAATTTCCTTATAAGTCTCTTGTACAATACTGTCATTGATATCTAAGCCCAGAATTTCAGTAAGAGTCCTGTACTTTATTGATGGCCCCCCATTTTGTACAAGCCATTCACAGGCATTAAGCAATTCATTCTCATTCAAAAGCATATTGTACCCCCATTTCTTCCTTAGAAAATATCCCATATGAGGATTTATATCCTAGAAAAATGCCGGCCCTGATTTTCATTATAAGATTTTATTTACCCTTATTTTAATATCCTCATCAGTTATACTCCCTGACTGCCTGGTTTTATAGTCTAAGTAAGTATTGAAGTCCGCATTGTTATCAGAGTTAAACCAGTAATATATCTTACCTTTTCCATCATATCGAAGCTCTCTGCCAAAGTGACTAAGGACAGTATAGTAATATAGTTCTGCAGTTTCAAACAGTATATCTGCCTCGGATTCCGATTGATTTATATTTACGTTTGTGTTCGCATTAGTGTGATATGAATAACCAGAAAGTATAATAACCAGCGAAACAAATAAAATCAAAACCCTACTTTGTACATTCATAAAATACTTCTCTCTATTTCTTCCAGCATGTAATATGCTCTGACAGCATATACGTCTTAGCTTAGGATAGCTCATAATCTTCTAATCAAAATGCCCTTCATATTGGGTGAATCATTATGAGTATGATAAATCTTTTCTTTTTCTTCTTCTGTACATCCAATTAGGATTTTGATTTCCGAATCTTTTTTTGTTAAATCTACAATACACATTATAGCGTCTATTTTCTGTTCTTCATCAGTTCCTCTCCAAACGTCGATTCCACCGCCATCCATTGATGTAGTATCTTTTAAATAACCATAGTCCACCCTATAAAGAAAATCCGGATATTTGGGATGCACCGTTCCCTTTGGTCTATCAATAACAACCTTCGATTGCTGCACAAGATTATCTAATGCATTCCAAAATTCTTCGTTATATTCCACAAATCATTCCTCCGCCTATATAAATAATTGTTAGTCCATCATTTTCTATTGTAGTGAATCACTACTTTGTTATAAGCCTAAGCCACTCATAAATCACGCCAAAATGGCGCTCCAATTAAATATTTTGAAATATATATAAAATACAATTAAAGTTTCTTGTGATTTTATCCTCATTTTTTGCAAACATATTGCTCAGTTTTTCTTTCAATTCATTCTTTCGTTCTTCTTTCATACCTATGTAGCCATTACCTGTATTCAGAAAGTTAATGAAATCCTCCAATGTCTGTTCTTGCTGCCAGGGATATTCTAGAAATCTTATGTTTTTAAAATAACTACTTTCTTCTATTTCTGCTTTTTCTCTTTGGCTAGCTTCTAAAAGTTCTTTATATTTAAGCATGTATAATACACCGTATTCTTTGCATATTTCGGCCAACTCATTAGATATTGGACTTTCATCATTAATATACTTATTCCAAAATAACGCACAGTAGCTGTTAGATCTCAAAGCGTCTGCTATTTTCTTATATCCCAGTGGCTTTTGAACCCAATGAAATGCTTGAGCTGAAATAGCTAAGTCATAATCCTTATCTAAACCATCTACTTCTTCAAATCTTCCAACAATATATTCAACTTGTCCTGTATCCTTAAATTTTTCAATTCCTTTCTGTGCTAGCTTTTCTCCAAGCTCAATGCAAGTTAAGTTGTAACCTCTGTTTACAAATAATTCAGTAGCCTTGCCACTGCCTGCACCTATCTCCAGTATCTTAGCATCTTCCCTTATTCCAGAAATAGATATAATACTGTCAATAAGCTCTTTAGGATAGCTTGGCCTATATTTATCATAGAAAAGGGCTGACTCATCAAACTTTTGACTTTCATTCCTTATTCCTTCTAAATCCCATTTCATAGCAATCCTCCAATCATCTTTCTAATTCTTTTATTGATAGATACAATTTTCAAACACAAAACGCCGCATACAATGGAACAGTCTTCCTGCCATTCTCAAATCCGAAGTTCCTTGTTGATAACTTAATCGCATATTCCGGCTTATGCGCATCCATATAGACATTCAGGCTTTTAGCCTTAGTATTATCCGCTGACTTTACTTCAATGGGAATAATTTTGCCATCCCGCTGGATGATGAAGTCCACTTCCGCACCACGCTCTGAAGTCCAGTAATAGTTTTTGTACTCATTCGCGGTAAGTTGACAGCAAACATAATTCTCTACCATGCCGCCTTTGAAATCATCTAACTCCCTTGAAAGATATAGCACATCCTCGGCCACAATATCCTTTTTTGCACAAAGCAAACCAATATCGGACACATAAGTCTTAAACGAGTCGATATCCTTATAGTTTTCCAATGGCTTTTTGGGATGCTCCACGCGATAAATACGGGTTACGATTCCTGAAAGCACCAACCATTCGATCGCATTCTCAAATTCGGCAGCACGGGCTCCTTTCTTGATCAACTTATACTGAAACCTTGTATTCTTTTTGGAAAGCTGAACAGTGATATTATCATAAACAATCCGCGTTTTCTTGATCTCGTTTTGCGAATTGTATTTACTCATATCATTGAGATAGCTTGCCAGCACCATATTCTGCGTATGGCGCACTAAGATAAAATCCTTGGTTTCAAAGTATTTGCTCACGCAGTCCGGCATACCACCCACCACAAGGTATTGACGGTAATAGGATAGCGCTGCTTCATGCAGTACAACTGGCATAGGCCTATCATTTTCAAAACATGCTTTGATTTGCGCTACAAGTTCATTTTCGCCGCAAGCCAAAAGAAACTCCTCCATATCCATCGGATAGAGTATTTTTATATCTACCTTACCGACCGGAAAAGAGAATTTTTCTCGATTCACTGCCACACCTAATAAACTGCCGGCAGCAATGATGTGGTATTCAGGCGCTTTCTCGCAGAAATATTTGAGCGAGGTCAGCGCACGTTCGCAAAGCTGTATCTCATCCAGCACAATCAGCGTCTTTTCACGAATAATCGTCTGCCCTGATATGCGGGACAGAACAGGAATCAGATAGCCAGGGTCAATGCTCTCGTCAAAGGTTTTGACAAGCAGCGGATCCGTCTCAAAGTTGAGATAAGCTACATTTTCATATTGCTCACGACCGAATTCAAGGATGGAATAGGTTTTGCCGACCTGCCGTGCGCCTTGCAAAATCAAAGGTTTTCGGTATGGGCTGTTTTTCCATCCTACTAAATATTCCGTAATTTTTCGGTACATTCAGACACCTCCAATGTGGATTATGATGTGAGTATATAATATTACGCGGTGAAAATCAATGAATTATTTAATATTTATACACTAAAATGCATGAATGATGCGCACTTTTTTACACAGAGAGATTACCAGTGGCCGCTTTTATTGCATTTCCGGAAGCAATCCGCCGCTCCTTCCTAGCTTAAATTATCTTTTTTCTATTAGTGATAAAGCTTGGCTATATCGACACTTCTAAGCCTTAAAGCGGCTGCATTTGACAAGGAGGTGTGTACCGGCTCTGCTCAAAAGCTTGTCCTATCAGCATTAGCGGTCATGCTGCATTAGGTTATGGATAGTGCGGGCTGAAACGAACTTAGCTCCTTAAAGTGCTATGTTACAAAATGAAAATGTTGCCACACTAAATGCTTCTATTTGTTTTTTCATTTATATAAATATCTAATGCCTTAATCCCTCTATGAGCAAGTATAATAAACAATATGAGTGCATAAATAGAAATGCCTAAAATTATTAAATGAGTTATAGAAATAAGTAGCGCAGGAATCATTAAAATCACCCCTTCCTTAATACACAATATTACCGTTATTCGTCATATATGTAAAAAGTCATATATTATTTATATCACCAGCAGCAGTATAGCATCCCATTGCCAAAGAGCCATGCAGATATATGCAAACAAGGTTTTCCCCTAATATATCCTTATACCTTATTCCTTGAAATGCAGCACTAATATGAGCCCTGTTCTACATAGGCTTTGCATGGAGAGTCGTAATCTTTAACATATCTTTCATGCTCTGAGCAATAATTCCTTATAACGTCCCGGTACTCAATGAATTCACAATTCATGCATCCTTCTGTACTATCTCTGGGTAAATCTCTAATAATGAGCTCCAGCTTTTCTGTATTCATATAGTACACTTCCCTCCCGTAATTTGCTATTGCATAATATCTGAGCCTGTATCAGAACCGCCAAGCTGTGCTTAGGGCACAACCCCTATGATTGCGCCCTCCTGCACCTTTAAATGCTTATCAATTAGTTTTACAAAATTGATTTTGTATATATAAAATATATTCTTCCTTTGAAAATAATCTTTCGCTGTCAGGGTTTCCGCATAAACTAACCATTTCTCCAATCGATATGTGATTGATTAAATGCTGGGCTTTCGATTTATTATTTACGTAGTTATTCATTATTTGTTCCGCACCATCAGCTTTTAAATTGCCTAAACACCACCATGGTGAAGGCTGTGTAACATTAGGATAAACATTGAAATTTGCATCTACATAGAAGACCGGGAATGTAGAAACAATAGATGTTGTCTCCTTATTTCCGAGCAATTCTTTAATCAAATCCTTTTCCGGCTTTCCAAAAACTTCTTGCAGATTTTCTTTGCCAAAATGCTTTAATGTCAGCTCTGCTAACTTTTCAGGAATTCTATTTAAGTCTTCTTTTGTTACTATTATCTCATATAGCTTTTCGTTTTCTCCTTCACATGAACCCGAATGTACAAACAATTGAAATTCCTGTCCAATTTCTTTACAACGACTTTCCAGCTCTAAATTGTCCATAAACTCTTCGATAAAAGGCAGTTCCTCAATATTATCTTTATTGACAAATACTTGTATCCTGGGAGCAATTCCATGTTTGAATAAAATATCTATAGACTTAACAATCTCGCTGTATGCACCTTTTCTGCCAACATAATAATCTGTGGTTTTTTCAGAGCCGAATAAGGTTAACTGGCATTTCCTTACACCAATGGAATATAACCATTCTGCATAATCTTTGTCTCTTACCATTCTCCAATAGCTCATCAATTCAAAATGCGGTGTTTTTTCATCTGACAATTGGCATTCTAAATCCCATAATTCTTTGTAATCATCCCTGAAATCCGGTTCCCTATACCAGCTTGCAATCTCCAATTTATTTGCATATGGCCTGAATGCATTTGCAATGAATACCATATCCTCTTTCTCCATTTTCCCATTTGGTGCTGCCCCCAGCCAGCAATGCTTACATCTATTCGGGCATCCTGCCATATCTATCCCAATTGTTATTTTGTTTAATTTATCCATATAACTTGCTCTCCTTTTCAATCAAATAAAAATTTATGAAAAGTGGTGCAGTTAACTGATAACAAATTAAGTCTCCTCGGCACAATCTGCTATCAGATTAATTAACCTGCACCGAGTTGATTATATGCCTCATTAAAAAATGTTTCATAACATACCTCCTATCTCAATGATGCTTTCTTTATCATCCTTTGATTCATGCCTTCGTATAAAGTGATGCGTCAGACTTCTCGCTAATCTTCAGTTTGAATCACTCCAATGGGTACTTCATTAAACAGCGGGCTGACTGACTCTTGTCTATGTATCCTTCTAATCGCTTCTGCAAATAACGGCGCAACTGAAATGATTCTAATTTTTCTACTGCTTAAAAGATGCGGATTATATACCGAATCGGTTGAAATAAGCTTTTCTATTTCACTATTTTCAAGATTTGCAACTCCTTTTTCATTCAATAGCACGTGAGATAAGCATGCGAATATTTTCTTTACTCCGCGATTTTTTAATTCGCCGGCTAAATTGATCAGCGTTCCTCCTGAAATGGTAAAGTCATCTACAATCAATGCATTCTTACCTTCCACATCGCCGATAATGTCAATCACTTTAGCATTTTCATCGTGCCCTTCTCGCTCCTTATCTCCAATTGCAACCGGCAGCTTTAAATATCTTGCATATTTCCTGGCGTCTTTAGCAAAACCTGAATCTGGTGATATGACTACCAGGTCTTCGATTTTCATAGATTTTATATACTCACATAATATGGGGCGAGCAAATAAATGATCCACCGGCTTCTTAAAGAATCCCTGGATCTGAGGGCTATGCAAATCCATGGTTATGACTCTGTCTGCTCCGGCTAATTCAATGCATTCTGCACATACTCTGCCTCGTATTGATACTCTGGGCTCATCTTTCTTATCCCCTTTAGCATATGAAAAATACGGCATGACAACCGTTACAGATTGTGCACTTGCTCTTTTAAACGCATCAATCCAAAACAATATTTCAGTAAATTCCTCATTGGGCCGAAGTCCAATAGATTGGACCAGATACACATCTTTATTTCTTACAGTTTCTTCAACCTTTACGTAGGTGTTGCCCTCACTAAACGTAATAACCTTTGATTTTCCTAACTCCGAACCTAAATAATTGCATACTCTCTCAGCAAACCTTCTGCCCGTACTTCCTGCAAATACTTTTATCTCACTTCCTCCATTCAACTTTATCACTCCACTCTGTATTTATTTTTTTATCAATCTCCTCGCATATCTCGCACACGGCATTATCATACCAATCTCTTAAGCGGCCCTCATTTCCGCATCCCATACTCCCTAAGTTCATTAAAGAATATCTCATAAAATCATATAAACCCGTCTATTTTCTCTGCCCTTCTATATGAGTTATCTATTATGGCTTTTGGATAATTCATATGCTGCAAAAGCTTAATAGCATTTCTCGTTTGAGAAACCCCCTTTTTAAGCTTGTAGTCAAAGCTTAAGCCTTTGCTGCTATCAACAATTTCACTGAAATAATAAAACTCGTAAATATCCTTTAAAATATCAGCTAATTCCCTATCATGGGTTGCTACAATAGAGATAGTCTTCCCCTGACTCAAGTATATCAATATCTCTGCTGATAATGAAATTCTCTCTATTGGGTTTGTTCCTCTAAATATTTCATCTATGGGGCAGAACACAGGTATTTTTTTCCCCAAGGCTTTGATTATCCTTAAAATTGATTCTGCTTCAGCCATATAGTAGCTTTTTCCTTTTACCAAGTCATCATTGGGGCTGATTGATGTAACTATATTAAAAAAGCATGCTTCATATTCTTTTGCTAAAGCGAAGTAATAAGTTTGGGCAAGAAGCATGTTGACTCCTAACATTCTTAAAAAAGTGGATTTGCCGGACATATTTGTTCCAGTAAGCACTATACCCTTGCCATTTATATTGATGGAATTAGGGACAGCATCCTCTATAAGGGGGTGCACGCCTTCTTCTATGTTTAATACTGTTTTCTGTACAAATCTGGGTTTTACGCATTGATATTTCAAATTGAATTGATAACTGGAAATTGAGATCAGGGCTTCTAGTTCACCCATTGTACAATAAAGCTCCATAAGATATTGCTTTTTTCCCTTTAATACACTTGATATAGCATAGTAGGCGCTCTCTTCTATAAGAAATATTACAGAAAGGCTTTCAAATAACCCGCCCCACATATTTGTGAAGCCTATCAATCTTGTACCTCTGTCAAGCTCCTTTACATTATTTAGAATGTAATCAATTTTATCTGTATAGTCGATGATATCTTTATTTCTTATACCCGATATATTTTTAGCAGCTTTAATAATACTTCTCAAGTAAAATATTCCATAAGATTTAATAGTGTTTCTTTCATTATTGTTTATAAACATATTCAGCATGCTTAATGCAACCAACGCCGCCATAAGCTTTTTATCAATTAATATGGCAAGAAGTATTATTATAATCGGCAGTATTTTCCCAAGAAAAGTATACAAATAATATTTAAATCTGTTTATTGTAAGGTCGCTCTCTATCATGTTTAAAAAAGCATTACGCCTGTCTCTGCTCAGGTTGAAAAATATGTATTGCAGCGCTTCCCTTATAGCTTCATTATCTTTAAAGGCTTCAATCAGTTTATCTCTGTTCTTCAGCTCTTTCTCATCTGTCAATGGATTTCTGAGCATAGAGTATAGGACTGCCTCTCCCAGGCTGCTATAGCTTCTATCCAATTTATCATAAACCTTATCCATATCCAAATCGTCCCAGGTTTGATCGTCTAATGTATATTCTCCTTTTTCCATCATATCAAAGAGCTTTCTTATATCTTTATGATCCCTTGTTTTTTCTATATCTCCCCTATATTCACGCCTTATGACTTTTATAATATCTTTATTAGAAAAATAGCATAAAAATCTAGTTATCCGCATAAAAACTGGACTTATCACACTTTATCAAGGTCAAAACCACTCAATTTACTACTAATTTACTACTTATGAATGAGCTTTGATACGACGATTTATCCTTGAAAAGTGAAGATATAAAGATACTTCCAATAAAATTTGAATATTTAATAGGTAGACACTTCAAAAAATGAGGTGTCTATTTTTTTACCCGATTTTGAAAGGAAGTGAACTTATGAAAACAAAAAATCAAGAATCAAAAGGTCGTTCCCCACTCTTTAAGACCATCAAACATTCATTCAGCCAATAAAAAAGAAAGGATAGGTAAAAATATGGAACTTAAATTTGTGATTCCCAACATGGAAAAAACATTCGGCAATTTAGAATTTGCTGGCGAGGATAAAGTCGTTCAGCGAAGAATCAACGGACGGCTAACTGTCTTATCAAGAAGCTATAATCTCTATTCTGATGTTCAAAGAGCAGATGATATTGTGGTGGTGCTTCCTGCTGAAGCTGGCGAAAAACATTTCGGCTTTGAGGAACGTGTGAAGTTAGTCAATCCACGTATTACCGCAGAGGGCTACAAAATCGGCACTCGTGGTTTTACAAATTACCTTTTACATGCTGACGACATGATAAAAGAATAAAGAAAGAGAGGAAAAATGATGAGATTAGCAAATGGCATTGTATTAGATAAAGACACGACTTTTGGAGAATTGAAATTCTCTGCTCTACGTCGTGAAGTGAGAATCCAAAATGAAGACGGGTCGGTTTCAGATGAAATCAAGGAACGTACCTATGACTTAAAATCCAAAGGACAAGGACGCATGATTCAAGTAAGTATTCCTGCCAGCGTGCCTTTGAAAGAGTTTGATTATAACGCACGGGTGGAACTTATCAATCCCATTGCGGACACCGTTGCTACTGCCACCTATCAAGGAGCAGATGTTGACTGGTATATCAAGGCAGACGATATTGTGCTGACAAAGGATTCTAGTTCATTCAAAGCTCAACCACAAGCAAAGAAAGAACCGACACAAGACAAATAGTCGCTAGGTAGAAAGGAGACTTTTTCGCATGAAACAGCGTGGTAAAAGGATTCGCCCATCTGGTAAAGATTTAGTCTTTCATTTTACGATAGCGTCACTCCTGCCTGTTTTCCTGCTGGTTGTCGGACTGTTTCATGTGAAGACAATCCAGCAGATCAACTGGCAGGATTTTAACCTATCACAAGCAGATAAGATTGACATTCCCTATTTAATTATCAGTTTCAGTGTCGCAATTCTTATCTGCTTGCTGGTAGCGTTTGTATTCAAACGGGTTCGCTATGATACGGTTAAACAACTTTACCACCGTCAAAAACTGGCAAAGATGATACTTGAAAACAAGTGGTATGAATCTGAACAGGTCAAAACAGAGGGTTTCTTTAAAGATAGTGCTGGTCGTACAAAGGAAAAGATAACCTACTTCCCTAAAATGTATTATCGACTTAAAAATGGCTTGATACAGATACGGGTGGAAATCACGCTGGGAAAATATCAAGACCAACTCTTACACTTGGAAAAGAAATTAGAGAGTGGCTTGTACTGTGAGCTGACGGATAAAGAGTTAAAGGATTCCTATGTGGAATATACTTTGCTCTATGACACCATAGCCAGTCGTATTTCTATTGATGAAGTAGAAGCTAAAGATGGTAAACTTCGCTTAATGAAAAACGTATGGTGGGAATATGATAAGCTCCCTCATATGTTGATTGCTGGTGGTACAGGTGGCGGTAAAACTTACTTTATACTGACACTGATTGAAGCCTTGCTTCATACAGATTCAAAACTGTATATTCTTGACCCGAAAAATGCTGACCTTGCGGACTTAGGTTCTGTGATGGCAAATGTCTACTATAGAAAAGAAGACTTGCTTTCTTGCATTGAAACATTCTATGAAGAAATGATGAAACGTAGTGAGGAAATGAAGCAGATGAAGAACTATAAGACTGGCAAAAATTATGCTTACTTAGGTCTCCCGGCACACTTCTTAATCTTTGATGAATACGTCGCTTTCATGGAAATGCTGGGAACAAAAGAAAACACCGCAGTTATGAATAAGCTGAAACAGATTGTCATGTTAGGTCGTCAAGCTGGCTTCTTTCTAATACTGGCTTGTCAACGTCCAGACGCAAAATATTTAGGCGACGGAATCCGTGATCAGTTTAATTTCAGAGTGGCTTTAGGTCGTATGTCTGAAATGGGCTATGGCATGATGTTTGGCAGTGACGTACAAAAGGATTTCTTCTTAAAGCGAATCAAAGGTCGTGGCTATGTTGATGTAGGAACAAGTGTCATATCAGAGTTTTATACTCCCCTTGTACCAAAAGGATATGATTTCTTGGAGGAAATTAAAAAGTTATCCAACAGCAGACAGTCCACGCAGGCGACGTGCGAAGCGGAAGTCGCAGGTGTGGACTGATCTTGCTGGCTGGTGTGGCAATAGCCACGCCAGCACTTAACCCCCCGTATCTAACAGGGGGGTACAAATCGACAGGAAACAGTCAAAAAAACATTAGAAAATCCTTTGGTTACAAGGGATTTACAAAATTTCAGCGTATGTCAAATGGGCTTTAAAAGTTGACATACGCCTTTTTGATTGGAGGGATTTTTACTGAATGAACAAACTTGGTTACAGCATTTAAAAGAAAAACGCTTGGCTTATGGACTATCTCAAAACCGTTTAGCTGTTGCGACTGGTATTACAAGGCAGTATCTAAGCGATATTGAAACAGGAAAAGTCAAGCCATCAGAGGATTTACAGCAGTCCCTTTGGGAAGCTCTGGAACGCTTCAATCCCGACGCTCCCCTTGAAATGCTGTTTGATTATGTAAGGATTCGCTTTCCGACAACAGACGTACAGCAGGTGGTCGAAAACATCTTACAACTGAAACTGTCCTATTTTCTTCATGAGGACTATGGTTTCTATTCTTATTCAGAGCATTATGCTTTAGGCGACATATTCGTCCTTTGCTCCCATGAACTGGACAAAGGAGTTCTGGTGGAATTGAAAGGTCGTGGGTGCAGACAATTTGAAAGCTATCTTCTGGCACAACAAAGAAGCTGGTATGAGTTCTTTATGGACGTTTTGGTGGCTGGCGGTGTGATGAAACGCCTTGACCTTGCCATTAACGATAAGACAGGGATTTTGAATATCCCTGTACTCACTGAAAAGTGCCAACAGGAAGAATGTATCTCCGTCTTCCGCAGTTTTAAAAGCTATCGCAGTGGCGAACTGGTACGCAAAGAGGAAAAGGAATGTATGGGAAACACCCTCTATATCGGTTCATTACAAAGTGAAGTTTATTTCTGTATCTATGAAAAGGACTACGAGCAGTACAAGAAAAATGATATTCCCATTGAAGACGCAGAAGTAAAAAACCGTTTTGAGATTCGATTGAAAAATGAGCGTGCCTATTATGCAGTCCGTGATTTACTCGTCTATGACAATCCAGAGCATACCGCCTTTAAAATTATCAATCGGTATATCCGTTTTGTAGATAAAGACGATTCCAAACCTCGTTCTGATTGGAAACTGAATGAAGAATGGGCTTGGTTTATTGGGAACAATCGTGAACGATTAAAACTAACCACAAAACCAGAGCCTTACTCCTTCCAAAGGACGCTGAACTGGCTATCTCATCAAGTTGCCCCGACCTTAAAGGTTGCGATTAAACTTGATGAAATCAACCAGACGCAGGTTGTAAAAGACATTCTCGACCATGCGAAACTGACAGACCGACACAAGCAGATTTTGAAGCAACAGTCAGTAAAAGAACAGGACGTGATAACAACAAAAAAATAACTCAAATACAAATTCATTGAATATAGAGAGGAGAACATTTTTATGAATTTTGGACAAAACCTTTATAACTGGTTTCTATCAAACGCTCAATCACTGGTGCTTTTAGCAATCGTTGTGATTGGCTTGTATCTTGGCTTCAAGCGTGAGTTTAGCAAACTGATTGGCTTTTTAATTATTGCGATTATTGCGGTTGGCTTAGTCTTCAACGCTGCTGGAGTAAAAGACATTTTACTAGAGCTATTCAATCGCATTATTGGTGCTTAAATAAAACCGTTCTTTTGTGGAATATAAGTGGTTTTCTTATGTTCCGCAAAGGAATGGTACACCAAACGAAGTGCGGTAGGGATTTTTGAATCTCTACAAAGAAAGGACGTGAATATATGGACGATATGCAAGTCTATATTGCGAATTTAGGCAAATACAATGAGGGCGAATTGGTCGGTGCGTGGTTTACCTTTCCCATTGACTTTGAGGAAGTCAAAGAGAAAATCGGCTTGAATGATGAATATGAGGAATACGCCATTCATGACTACGAGTTACCCTTTACGGTTGACGAATACACTT
Source organism: Lutispora sp. QWL-02 (assembly GCF_058315355.1). NCBI lineage: Bacteria > Bacillati > Bacillota > Clostridia > Lutisporales > Lutisporaceae > Lutispora > Lutispora sp. QWL-02. The sequence goes on along the minus strand of NZ_CM177762.1, from coordinate 796,883 downwards.
CCATTGGCGAACTCAATCGACTATGGGAAATGGTATCGGAATTACCCGAAGAATTACAATCGGAGCTATCTGCTCTGCTCACTCATTTTTCAAGCATTGAAGAACTAAGCGAACATCAAGAGGATATTATCATTCATTCCGATTGTGATGATATGTATGACGTGGCACGCTACTACATTGAAGAAACGGGTGCTTTAGGCGAAGTACCAGCTAGTCTTCAAAACTATATTGATTATCAAGCCTATGGTCGGGATTTAGACCTTTCAGGAACGTTTATCTCAACCAATCATGGGATTTTTGAAATCGTCTATTAAATCTGTCGGTACATTACTACTGGCAGATTTTCTATTTTACGGGGTGGCTCAATCAGCTACCCCTATTTTTTATGAAAGGATTGATTACATGAAGAAAATACGAAGCTATACCAGTATCTGGTCTGTGGAAAAGGTACTGTATTCTATCAATGATTTTAGACTTCCGTTTCCCATAACCTTTACGCAAATGACATGGTTTGTCGTGTCACTCTTTGCAGTGATGATACTTGGCAACTTGCCCCCTCTTTCCATGATAGAGGGAGCATTTCTCAAATACTTTGGGATTCCTGTGGCTTTCACATGGTTTATGTCTACAAAAACTTTTGATGGTAAAAAGCCTTATGGATTTTTGAAGTCTGTCATTGCTTATGCACTGCGACCAAAGCTGACCTATGCAGGAAAAAAAGTAACGCTTGGCAGAAACCAGCCACAAGAAGCCATTACAGCAGTTAGGAGTGAATTTTATGGCATATCCAATTAAATACATTGAAAACAATCTCGTCTGGAATAAAGACGGGGAATGTTATGCTTACTATGAGCTTGTTCCTTACAATTACTCATTTCTAAGTCCAGAACAGAAAATACAAGTGCATGATTCTTTCAGACAGCTTATCGCACAAAATCGTGATGGCAAAATTCATGCTTTACAAATCAGTACAGAATCCAGCATACGTTCTGCACAAGAGCGTTCCAAAAATGAAGTCACTGGCAAGCTCAAAGCGGTTGCCTATGACAAAATCGACCAACAGACAGACGCTTTAATATCCATGATTGGCGAAAATCAAGTGAACTACCGTTTCTTTATCGGCTTTAAGTTGCTTCTCAACGATCAGGAGTTTTCTATGAAAAGTCTTACCGTTGAAGCAAAAAATGCTTTGTCTGATTTTGTCTATGATGTGAACCATAAGCTGATGGGCGATTTTGTTAGTATGAGTAATGATGAAATCCTGCGTTTTCAGAAGATGGAAAAGCTCTTAGAAAATAAAATCTCTCGTCGTTTCAAAATCCGCAGGTTAGATAAGGACGACTTCGGCTATCTGATTGAACACCTTTACGGACAGACAGGCACTGCCTATGAAGAGTATGAGTACCATCTATCAAAGAAAAAGCTGGATAATGAAACGCTGATTAAATACTATGACTTGATTAAGCCTACTCGCTGTTTGGTGGAAGAAAAACAGCGATATTTGAAAATCCAGCAGGAAGATGAAACCGTCTATGTAGCTTACTTTACCATTAACAGCATTGTCGGAGAACTGGACTTCCCGTCCTCTGAAATCTTCTACTACCAGCAACAGCAATTTACATTCCCGATTGATACGTCAATGAATGTGGAAATTGTAGCGAATCGTAAAGCCCTATCTACTGTCCGCAATAAAAAGAAAGAACTGAAAGACTTGGATAACCACGCTTGGCAAAGTGATAATGAAACCAGCTCCAATGTGGCGGAAGCTCTGGAAAGTGTGAATGAGCTGGAAACCAATTTAGACCAAAGCAAGGAATCTATGTACAAGCTGTCTTATGTGGTAAGGGTATCAGCAAATGATCTTGACGAACTCAAACGTCGTTGTAATGAAGTGAAAGATTTTTATGACGATTTAAGCGTAAAACTGGTACGACCATTTGGGGATATGCTCGGCTTACATGAAGAATTTTTACCTGCCAGCAAGCGTTATATGAATGATTATATTCAATACGTGACCTCTGATTTCCTCGCTGGTTTAGGTTTTGGTGCTACTCAAATGCTGGGGGAAAATGAGGGGATTTATGTTGGCTACAGCTTAGATACTGGACGCAATGTCTATCTGAAACCTGCTCTTGCCAGTCAAGGGGTTAAGGGTTCAGTAACCAATGCGTTAGCGTCGGCTTTTGTTGGTTCGCTGGGTGGTGGTAAATCCTTTGCGAATAACCTTATCGTCTATTATGCGGTGCTTTATGGGGCACAAGCAGTGATTGTAGACCCAAAAGCAGAACGTGGCAGATGGAAAGAAACCTTGCCAGAGATTTCCCATGAAATCAATATCGTCACTCTGACTTCTGATGAGAAAAACAAAGGCTTACTTGACCCTTATGTGATTATGAAAAATCCCAAAGATTCTGAATCACTGGCTATTGATATTCTGACATTCCTTACGGGGATTTCCTCTCGTGATGGGGAACGCTTCCCAATCCTTAGAAAAGCCATTCGTGCAGTAACCAATAGTGAAGTACGAGGGTTGATGAAAGTGATTGAGGAATTACGGGTTGAGAATACGCCACTAAGTACCAGTATAGCCGACCATATCGAAAGTTTTACAGACTATGACTTTGCACATTTATTATTCAGTAATGGTTATGTGGAGCAGTCTATCAGCTTAGAAAAACAACTGAACATTATACAGGTTGCGGACTTGGTACTTCCCGACAAGGAAACTTCCTTTGAGGAATATACCACTATGGAGCTTTTATCCGTTGCTATGCTGATTGTCATTAGTACCTTTGCTTTAGACTTTATCCATACAGACCGAAGCATTTTCAAGATTGTAGATTTAGACGAAGCATGGAGCTTTTTACAGGTAGCACAAGGAAAAACACTATCTATGAAGCTGGTTCGGGCTGGTCGTGCTATGAACGCTGGGGTATATTTCGTGACCCAAAATACAGACGACCTCTTAGATGAAAAACTGAAAAATAACCTCGGCTTAAAATTTGCATTTCGTTCCACTGACCTTAACGAGATTAAAAAGACCTTAGCCTTTTTTGGTGTAGACCCAGAGGACGAAAACAATCAGAAGCGATTGCGTGATTTGGAAAACGGGCAATGCCTTATCAGTGATTTATATGGTCGTGTCGGTGTGATACAGTTCCACCCTGTATTTGAAGAACTGCTCCATGCCTTTGATACCAGACCACCTGTGCGAAAAGAGGTGTAAATGTGAAACCATCAATAGTAAACAGAATAAAATCAAACTGGACGCTGAAACGTCTAGGTAAAGTGGCAATGACAGTGGCTTTCACACTTGTGATTGCCATTTTTCTTTTAGCCATGCTGGGAACGGTGGTTCAAGCTGCGGGCTTGGTAGATGATACGGTCAATGTGGCAAATGAATACAGCCGATACCCACTTGAAAACTATCAACTGGATTTTTATGTGGATAATAGCTGGGGCTGGCTTCCGTGGAACTGGTCGGACGGGATTGGAAAACAGGTCATGTATGGACTATATGCCATTACCAATTTTATTTGGACAATCAGTTTGTATGTTTCCAATGCGACAGGTTACTTAGTACAGGAAGCCTATTCCTTAGACTTCATTTCCGCTACAGCAGATTCCATTGGTAAGAATATGCAGACCTTAGCTGGTGTGAGTGCAAACGGATTTTCAACAGAGGGTTTCTATGTTGGATTCCTCTTACTCTTGATTTTGGTTCTTGGGGTTTATGTTGCCTATACGGGACTGATAAAGAGAGAAACCACAAAGGCAATTCATGCCATTATGAATTTTGTGCTGGTGTTTATCCTATCGGCTTCCTTTATTGCCTACGCTCCCGACTACATTAAAAAAATCAATGACTTTTCATCAGACATCAGTAATGCCAGTTTATCACTTGGCACGAAGATTGTCATGCCCCATTCCGATAGTCAAGGCAAGGACAGCGTGGACTTAATCAGAGATAGCCTGTTTTCCATACAGGTTCAGCAACCGTGGCTACTGCTTCAATACAACAGTTCAGACATTGAAAGTATCGGTATTGACCGTGTGGAAAGCCTGCTCTCCACCAGCCCAGATTCCAACAATGGCGAAGACAGAGAAAAAATTGTTGCGGAAGAAATTGAAGACAGAAGCAATACCAATCTAACCATTACAAAGACCATTAACCGTTTAGGTACAGTCTTCTTCCTATTTGTCTTCAATATTGGGATTTCCATATTTGTATTCCTATTAACAGGAATCATGATTTTCTCGCAGGTACTTTTTATCATCTATGCTATGTTTCTGCCTGTGAGCTTTATTTTAAGCATGATTCCATCATTTGATGGTATGTCAAAACGAGCCATAACAAAGCTCTTTAATACCATTTTGACACGAGCTGGAATCACATTGATTATTACGACAGCATTTAGTATTTCAACCATGCTCTATACCTTATCGGCTGGTTATCCGTTCTTTTTGATTGCTTTTCTACAGATTGTGACCTTTGCAGGAATCTACTTCAAGCTGGGCGATTTAATGAGTATGTTTTCTCTACAGAGTAACGATTCTCAAAGTGTGGGAAGTCGTGTGATGAGAAAACCTCGTATGCTTATGCACGCTCACATGCACCGTCTACAGCGGAAACTTGGACGTTCCATGACTACTCTAGGGGCTGGGTCTGCCATTGTTACAGGTAAAAAAGGACAGTCGGGTTCGGGGAGTTCTGCAAGGACACAAGCAGATCACTCCCGACCAGACGGAAAGGAAAAATCAACACTTGGAAAACGTATCGGTCAAACCATCGGTACAGTAGCTGATACCAAAGACAGAATGGTAGACACTGCTAGTGGTTTGAAAGAACAGGTTAAAGATTTGCCGACCAATGCAAGATATGCAGTATATCAAGGAAAATCCAAAGTAAAAGAGAATGTCCGTGATTTAACCAGTAGTATTTCTCAAACCAAAGCGGACAGAGCCAGTGGACGCAAGGAACAGCAGGAACAAAGGCGAAAAACCATTGCGAAGCGTCGCTCTGAAATGGAACAGGTCAAACAGAAAAAACAGCCTGCTTCTTCTGTTCATGAAAGACCGACTACAAGACAAGAACAATATCATGATGAACAGACCTCAAAACAGTCTAATATTCAGACTTCATATAAGGAATCTCAACAAGCCAAACAAGAGCGTCCAGCAGTTAAGTCCGATTTTTCAAGTCCAAAAGTGGAACGCCAAGGCAATACCGTTCAAGAAAAAACCGTTCAAAAGCCAGCAACTTCAACCACTACAGCAGATAGAACTTCACAACGTCCAATCACAAAAGAACGTCCGTCTACTGTTCAAAGAGTACCACTACAAAATACAAGAAGTAGACCACCAATCAAAACCGCCACCATTAAGAAAGTCGGTAAGAAACCATGAAGTTGAAAACTTTAGTGATTGGTGGTTCTGGATTATTCTTGATGGTCTTCTCACTGCTTCTGTTTGTTGCCATTTTATTTTCAGATGAACAGGACAGCGGAATTTCCAATATTCATTATGGAGGTGTGAATGTTTCCGCAGAAGTGCTGGCTCATAAGCCTATGGTAGAAAAATATGCCAAAGAATATGGCGTTGAAGAATATGTCAACATACTTCTTGCGATTATACAGGTGGAATCGGGCGGTACTGCGGAAGATGTTATGCAGTCCTCGGAATCCCTCGGTCTTCCACCTAATTCATTGAGTACAGAAGAATCCATTAAGCAAGGTGTGAAGTATTTCAGTGAATTATTAGCCAGTAGCGAAAGGCTCAGTGTAGATTTAGAATCGGTTATCCAGTCCTACAATTATGGTGGTGGTTTCTTAGGGTATGTGGCTAATCGTGGAAATAAATATACCTTTGAACTGGCTCAAAGTTTCTCAAAAGAGTATTCAGGTGGCGAAAAAGTGTCTTACCCCAATCCCATAGCCATACCTATCAATGGGGGCTGGCGATACAACTATGGCAATATGTTTTATGTGCAACTGGTAACGCAGTATCTTGTCACAACAGAGTTTGATGATGATACGGTACAAGCCATCATGGACGAAGCACTGAAATATGAGGGCTGGCGATACGTTTACGGTGGAGCTTCCCCGACTACTTCTTTTGATTGTAGCGGACTGACACAATGGACGTATGGAAAAGCTGGAATTAACTTACCACGAACCGCACAACAGCAATATGATGTGACCCAGCATATCCCACTATCGGAAGCACAAGCTGGCGATTTGGTTTTCTTTCATTCTACCTATAACGCTGGCTCTTATATTACTCATGTTGGGATATACCTTGGCAATAACCGTATGTTTCATGCAGGCGACCCAATCGGTTATGCCGACTTAACAAGCCCCTACTGGCAACAGCATTTAGTGGGAGCAGGACGAATCAAACAATGAGAAAGGAAGATTTAATGATGAAATTTAGAAAAAATCAGAATAAAGAAAAACAGATACCAAAGGAAAAGAAACCTCGTGTCTACTATAAGGTCAATCCTCATAAAAAGGTTGTGATTGCCTTGTGGGTACTTTTAGGGCTTAGTTTCAGCTTTGCGATATTCAAGCACTTTACAGCTATAGATACTCATACTATTCACGAAACAACTATCATAGAAAAGGAATACGTTGATACTCATCATGTAGAAAATTTTGTAGAGAACTTTGCGAAAGTCTACTATTCATGGGAGCAATCCGATAAGTCCATTGATAATCGAATGGAAAGTCTAAAAGGCTATCTGACAGATGAACTTCAAGCTCTCAATGTTGATACAGTACGCAAAGATATTCCTGTATCGTCTTCTGTAAGAGGATTTCAGATATGGACGGTAGAGCCAACTGGCGACAATGAGTTTAATGTAACCTACAGTGTAGACCAGCTCATTACAGAGGGAGAAAATACAAAGACCGTCCACTCTGCTTATATAGTGAGTGTCTATGTAGATGGTTCTGGAAATATGGTACTGGTTAAGAATCCGACCATTACCAACATACCTAAGAAATCAAGTTATAAACCAAAAGCCATTGAAAGTGAGGGGACGGTTGATTCCATTACAACCAATGAAATCAATGAGTTTTTAACGACGTTCTTCAAGCTCTATCCTACAGCGACAGCCAGTGAACTTTCCTACTATGTGAATGACGGGATATTAAAACCAATCGGAAAAGAGTACATCTTTCAAGAACTGGTAAATCCTATTCACAATCGTAAGGATAATCAAGTCACGGTATCGCTGACAGTGGAGTATATCGACCAGCAGACCAAAGCAACGCAGGTATCTCAATTTGATTTGGTACTTGAAAAGAACGGGAGTAATTGGAAGATTATAGAATAACAAATATTGGTACATTATTACAGCTATTTTGTAATCACGTACTCTCTTTGATAAAAAATTGGAGATTCCTTTACAAATATGCTCTTACGTGCTATTATTTAAGTATCTATTTAAAAGGAGTTAATAAATATGCGGCAAGGTATTCTTAAATAAACTGTCAATTTGATAGTGGGAACAAATAATTGGATGTCCTTTTTTAGGAGGGCTTAGTTTTTTGTACCCAGTTTAAGAATACCTTTATCATGTGATTCTAAAGTATCCGGAGAATATCTGTATGCTTTGTATGCCTATGGTTATGCATAAAAATCCCAGTGATAAGAGTATTTATCACTGGGATTTTTATGCCCTTTTGGGCTTTTGAATGGAGGAAAATCACATGAAAATTATTAATATTGGAGTTTTAGCTCATGTTGATGCGGGAAAAACTACCTTAACAGAAAGCTTATTATATAACAGTGGAGCGATTACAGAATTAGGAAGCGTGGACAGAGGTACAACGAAAACGGATAATACGCTTTTAGAACGTCAGAGAGGAATTACAATTCAGACGGCGATAACCTCTTTTCAGTGGAAAAATACTAAGATAAACATCATAGACACGCCAGGACATATGGATTTTTTAGCAGAAGTATATCGTTCATTATCAGTATTAGATGGGGCAATTCTACTGATTTCTGCAAAAGATGGCGTACAAGCACAAACTCGTATATTGTTTCATGCACTTAGGAAAATAGGTATTCCCACAATCTTTTTTATCAATAAGATTGACCAAAATGGAATTGATTTATCAACGGTTTATCAGGATATTAAAGAGAAACTTTCTGCGGAAATTGTAATCAAACAGAAGGTAGAACTGCATCCTAATATGCGTGTAATGAACTTTACCGAATCTGAACAATGGGATATGGTAATAGAAGGAAATGATTACCTTTTGGAGAAATATACGTCTGGGAAATTATTGGAAGCATTAGAACTCGAACAAGAGGAAAGCATAAGATTTCATAATTGTTCCCTGTTCCCTGTTTATCACGGAAGTGCAAAAAACAATATAGGGATTGATAACCTTATAGAAGTGATTACGAATAAATTTTATTCATCAACACATCGAGGTCAGTCTGAACTTTGCGGAAAAGTTTTCAAAATTGAGTATTCGGAAAAAAGACAGCGTCTTGCATATATACGTCTTTATAGTGGCGTACTGCATTTGCGAGATTCGGTTAGAATATCGGAAAAGGAAAAAATAAAAATTACAGAAATGTATACTTCAATAAATGGTGAATTATGTAAAATCGATAAGGCTTATTCCGGGGAAATTGTTATTTTGCAGAATGAGTTTTTGAAGTTAAATAGTGTTCTTGGAGATACAAAGCTATTGCCACAGAGAGAGAGAATTGAAAATCCCCTCCCTCTGCTGCAAACGACTGTTGAACCGAGCAAACCTCAACAAAGGGAAATGTTACTTGATGCACTTTTAGAAATCTCCGACAGTGACCCGCTTCTGCGATATTATGTGGATTCTGCGACACATGAAATCATACTTTCTTTCTTAGGGAAAGTACAAATGGAAGTGACTTGTGCTCTGCTGCAAGAAAAGTATCATGTGGAGATAGAAATAAAAGAGCCTACAGTCATTTATATGGAAAGACCGTTAAAAAAAGCAGAGTATACCATTCACATCGAAGTTCCACCGAATCCTTTCTGGGCTTCCATTGGTCTATCTGTAGCACCGCTTCCATTAGGGAGCGGAGTACAGTATGAGAGCTCGGTTTCTCTTGGATACTTAAATCAATCGTTTCAAAATGCAGTTATGGAGGGGATACGCTATGGCTGTGAACAAGGATTGTATGGTTGGAATGTGACGGACTGTAAAATCTGTTTTAAGTATGGCTTATACTATAGCCCTGTTAGTACCCCAGCAGATTTTCGGATGCTTGCTCCTATTGTATTGGAACAAGTCTTAAAAAAAGCTGGAACAGAATTGTTAGAGCCATATCTTAGTTTTAAAATTTATGCGCCACAGGAATATCTTTCACGAGCATACAACGATGCTCCTAAATATTGTGCGAACATCGTAGACACTCAATTGAAAAATAATGAGGTCATTCTTAGTGGAGAAATCCCTGCTCGGTGTATTCAAGAATATCGTAGTGATTTAACTTTCTTTACAAATGGACGTAGTGTTTGTTTAACAGAGTTAAAAGGGTACCATGTTACTACCGGTGAACCTGTTTGCCAGCCCCGTCGTCCAAATAGTCGGATAGATAAAGTACGATATATGTTCAATAAAATAACTTAGTGTATTTTATGTTGTTATATAAATATGGTTTCTTGTTAAATAAGATGAAATATTTTTTAATAAAGATTTGAATTAAAGTGTAAAGGAGGAGATAGTTATTATAAACTACAAGTGGATATTGTGTCCTGTATGTGGAAATAAAACACGATTAAAGATAAGGGAAGATACTGAATTAAAAAAATTCCCCCTCTATTGTCCGAAATGCAGACAAGAAAATTTAATTGAAATAAAGCAGTTCAAAGTAACTGTGATTACAGAGCCAGACGCAAAGACGCAGAGCCGATAAAATGAGATTAATACAATCTCATTTTATCGGCTCTTTCCGTTATGTATGGATTCTTTTAATTAGTCTTCGATGTTTCTTGCTTCGTTGATACCGCTGGCTAAAGATTCCATTAAGGATAGTTCTTTGTCTGTAAAGCTATCCATGTATTTCTCTATCTGTAATCGTCGGGTGCTTTTTACCAAGTTATTAGCAGGTAAGAAAAATTCATCAACGGAAACATGAAGTAACGATACAAGGTCATAAAGAACTTGTATGCTGGGGTGTTGCCCTTTATTTTCAATATTAGTTAAGTACCGTGGGTCAATTTCAATCAATGCTCCCACTTGTTCACGAGTTAAACCTCGTTTCAATCGAGCTTCTTTAATGGCTAAACCAAAGGCTCTAAAATCATATTTATCTTCTTTTTTACGCATAGTAGACCACCTCTATACATTTTATTGTTCCTACTGAATTAAAAACAGGTATAGAAAAACGTGTTATATGGTTTATAGGTTTATATTTAATAAAAAGCACTACTAAACGCCAATAAAAAAAACCGTTATATGGTAGTGCTATTTACGCTGTTAAAATATTGTATATTACTTCCAAATGGCGGTTTGTTGGAGGTCAACGTCGCCATGAAGTACATCATATACAATAAATTTCCTTACATTGGGTTCTTGTCAAAAAAAGTCGTCTATCTGCAATAGATAAGTACGTCCACCAATGTGGTTTTATAAATCATATAGATAGAATAACAGAAGCGTGTAAACAGAGAAATAAATCTGTTTATATGCTTTTTTGGCTATTCAGAACTTTTTTACAAAGTTTATTTATCAGTAATGCAACAAATCCCCCTTTCACATTGGGACTAAGAGTGAAAGGAGATAAACGAGCAAGGCTCACTTCCTTTCCTAGACAGAAAGGGGGTGAGAAACATGAAACCATCTTCTTTTCAGACCACAATAGAAAATCAGTTTGACTATATCTGTAAACGTGCTATGGAAGACGAGCGAAAGAATTATATGCTTTATCTTTCAAGGATTGCAAAGCGTGAGGTGTCCTTTTCGGATGTTGGCGATTATCTTGTTAGCCAGTTTGCGACAACAGATAACTATTCAACTGACTTTCAGATTTTTACACTCAATGGGTTATCAGTAGGCGTTGAAAATGATTTGTTGAGTGAAGCATTACGTGAGTTGCCAGACAAGAAACGTGAAATTCTACTGCTGTTTTACTTTATGGACATGAGCGATTCAGAAATTGCAGACCTGTTGAAATTGAACCGTTCTACTGTCTATCGGCATAGAACCAGTGGACTAGCCTTAATTAAAAAGTTTATGGAGGAATTTGAAGAATGAAAACACAATATCCTATGATTCCCTTTCCTCTCATTGTAAAGGCAACAGATGGCGATACCGAAGCGATTAACCAGATTCTACATCATTACAGAGGGTACATAACGAAGCGTTCCCTACGACTTATGAAAGATGAATATGGCAATCAAAGTATGGTCGTTGATGAAGTCTTACGTGGAAGAATGGAAACCAGACTGATTACAAAGATTTTGTCATTTGAAATTAAGTAATATCCTCTCTCCTTTCGTGGAAGCGTGCTAAACCATTCCACGCTTCCCGAACAGGGAGGTTTGTTATTCCACCAAAGCATATTGAGCTTTCAATGTGTTTTGATAGGCTAACGAGCCATTGTTCTTTGAAAACTGAATAAAAGTAATCGAATACGTTTCGATAAGAAAAGAGCCAACGGAACTAACCGCCATGACCTATCTTATAAAGATAGCGAGCGATTCATGTTAGTGATCCGAGAAGCAATCTTTAGCAGGATTGCCTGCAACGACATTCTTATCGTGATAATGATACTCCCATACAGTCAATAGTCCGAGCGTGATAAAACCGTCGCAGGCAATGAGTATGGCTACATGAGAACCATGCAGGGGTGGAACTCCCGTGAGCTTTGCTAAAGCTGTTCGATTGCTGGTAAAACAACTTTTATGAAATCCAAATAAGTGATTTGGAAAGGAGGATTTTATGAAGCAGACTGACATTCCTATTTGGGAACGTTATACCCTAACCATTGAAGAAGCGTCAAAATATTTTCGTATTGGCGAAAACAAGCTACGACGCTTGGCAGAGGAAAATAAAAATGCAAATTGGCTGATTATGAATGGCAATCGTATTCAGATTAAACGAAAACAATTTGAAAAAATTATAGATACATTGGACGCAATCTAGCGTCGCCAAAGGGTCTTGTATATGATAAAATAGTATTAAGTCGTATCAAGGCTCTTTCCATAAAGGAAAGGAGCAAATGCCATGTCAGAAAAAAGACGTGACAATAAAGGTCGAATCTTAAAGACTGGAGAGAGCCAACGAAAAGACGGAAGATACTTATACAAATATATAGATTCATTTGGAGAACCGCAATTTGTTTACTCGTGGAAACTTGTGGCTACAGACCGAGTACCAGCAGGAAAGCGTGATTGTATCTCACTTAGAGAGAAAATCGCAGAGTTACAGAAAGACATTCATGATGGTATTGATGTTGTAGGAAAGAAAATGACACTCTGCCAGCTTTACGCAAAACAGAACGCTCAAAGACCAAAGGTTAGAAAAAACACTGAAACTGGACGCAAATATCTTATGGATATTTTGAAGAAAGACAAGTTAGGTGTAAGAAGTATTGACAGTATTAAGCCATCAGACGCTAAAGAATGGGCTATTAGAATGAGTGAAAATGGTTATGCTTATCAAACCATCAATAACTACAAACGTTCTTTAAAGGCTTCATTCTATATTGCTATACAAGATGATTGTGTTCGGAAGAATCCATTTGACTTTCAACTGAAAGCAGTTCTTGATGATGATACTGTCCCTAAGACCGTACTAACAGAAGAACAGGAAGAAAAACTGTTAGCCTTTGCAAAAGCTGATAAAACCTACAGCAAAAATTATGATGAAATTCTGATACTCTTAAAAACAGGTCTTCGTATTTCAGAGTTTGGTGGTTTGACACTTCCAGATTTAGATTTTGAGAATCGTCTTGTCAATATAGACCATCAGCTATTGAGAGATACTGAAATTGGGTACTACATTGAAACACCAAAGACCAAAAGTGGCGAACGTCAAGTTCCTATGGTTGAAGAAGCCTATCAAGCATTTAAGCGAGTGTTAGCGAATCGAAAGAATGATAAGCGTGTTGAGATTGATGGATATAGTGATTTCCTCTTTCTTAATAGAAAGAACTATCCAAAAGTGGCAAGTGATTACAACGGCATGATGAAAGGTCTTGTTAAGAAATACAATAAGTATAACGAGGATAAATTGCCACACATCACTCCACATAGTTTGCGACATACATTCTGTACCAACTATGCAAATGCAGGAATGAATCCAAAGGCATTACAGTACATTATGGGACATGCTAATATAGCCATGACGCTGAACTATTACGCACATGCAACATTCGATTCTGCAATGGCAGAAATGAAACGCTTGAATAAAGAGAAGCAACAGGAGCGTCTTGTTGCTTAGTAGTACAAATGAATTTACTACTTATTTACCACTTCTGACAGCTAAGACATGAGGAAATATGCAAAGAAACGTGAAGTATCTTCCTACAGTAAAAATACTCGAAAGCACATAGAATAAGGCTTTACGAGCATTTAAGAAAATATAAAAAGATAATTAGAAATTTATACTTTGTTTATTAGAAAAAAATTGTCTTTCGGCTTTCTTTTTAACTCCACTTCTTTAGTCAATCCTTTTCTTCCTCCTTTCATGTACTTGAGGGCTTAGCCCTTGTTTCATATGATTCTAGCAACAAAAGCGATCGCATAGGATGCAGGAATAAATATTGCTAATGATAATGCAGTTCCAACAATCCGGCTTCCCACCATTCCAACCACGCAGCCTCTGAAATCTGCTTCACTATATTTACCTTCGATCACTTCATCAGTAAGTATTGATAAATAAGGATCAACAAACAAAGTTAATAGAATAGTGGCCATGCCGTTTACAACCGAAGACAATGTGATACATGTAGCTCTTAGCTCCGGCATAATATTACCTGCATAAATCGGTGCAAAAACACCAACAGTTAAAAGAGCTACCGTTATGATATTATAAACTAGAATTTTGTAAGGCAATTTCTTTAAATTTATTTCTGATACATTCCCTTTGGAAGGAAACTTTATATTTTGTCTGATGCCCCTGATACCAGACTTGGTAAAGCTGTGGATTATTAACCTGAATACAGATTTCTTTATTGAGAAAGATAGGACTGCCTTGGTAAACAACCTTTGAAAAGTGGGTATTAGAAATGCTCCCATAACAGATGCCGCGAAAATAGATACTAAAATCAAATTGAATACTATTATTAAATCAGTATCCGATCTATTGTTTTGTTCAACAAATTTGGTCAGTATCGGCAATTGAAAAACATTGGCTGTTCTTGAGACAAGGGCAAGCACATTAAAAAGAGCAAAGGATATAGCAACCTTTCCAGTTCTGATACCCACAATTCTCACTGCATAAGCCAATGTTCCAATGATAGCTATAATAATATTAAGCGCTATGACAAAAACTATATCAGCTCCCATAACCATTCATATCCTCCATTTCTCTATAATCTTTTGAATTCTTTAGATGTATATCATATAATATCAATTTCGTCTAAACTTTCAAGTTTCATACCGTTAAATCTAAAATACAAAATATATGGCATTCTATCAGCAATGCTCCAGAAGTCAGCATGTCCGAAATCAGGATTAAAATAATTTATGATGGTGCTTAGTGCAGTGCCGTGGGTTGCAATAGCTATACTTTTGCCATGATTTTTCTTTATCACTTCAAAAAGTGCTGCTATATTACGCTCTTGCACCTGCCTCAGCGATTCTCCTCCGTCAAGCTTAAAGTCGAAATCTTCCCACTGTTTTAGTGAAAAGGCTTTAAAGTCTTCTACCCATGCCCCTACCTTGCGCTCACAAAAATTATCATCAGTCTTTATCTCAAGCCCTGTATTTTCAGCGAAATCCTTTATCGTGTCAACAGCTCTTTTAAATGGGCTTGAATAAATAGAAGTGATATTTTTATCAATTAATGCTTTTGTGACTCTCCTGGTATCTTCAATCCCCTTTTCTGATAAAGGGCGAATCAAATCATCTTTAATTGAAAAATCTGATTGAGCATGGCGAACAAAATATATATCTGTTTTCATTTGCGTATTCATCTCCTAAATTTATTCTTTATCAGCTAAATCATATCATAATAATATCTTATAAATAGTTTTATCATTTTCATATAAGCAAAGCTAGAGATATGCACAACTAGACATCTTTTCTTTTTGCCCTTGAATTATAGTTGACATAAAATTCCTCAATCCTCTTATATAGGTACGGCTGAATTAAAGGATATGTTAAACTTTCAGGTATAGTGTCAAAAAGCTTAACTTCTCCTATCTCAGTGTCTGGCAATTCACCAAGGCATTTTACATCTGAATAAAATAATTGTCCAAAAGATTCATTTTCGTCTCTAGCTACTGAATATATACAGAGCGGAATAATATTAAAATCCTTTGCTCCCGTTTCTTCAGTCAATTCCCTTGAAGCTGTAAAATTAATACTTTCGTTTTCTTCCCTATGCCGCCTGGAATCTCCCAGGTCAATCTTTCCTTATGCCTTACGAATATCCATTTATCTTTATATCTTGCCATAATAACCGCAAATTGAAGTTTGCTATCTTCAATCATATTTAATCCATAAAAATTTACCTTAAGCATATTAATAACCCCTTCATCTTTTAAGCTTTTACATTATGCAATTTAGCAAAGTCTTTCTTTAATGACATGCTAGAAGTAAACGGGGCTAAGGCATTCTTTGCCTGCCTCGCAGCAAATAAACCTGTCCCCTATATCCCTCAGCCCTCAATCAATTGGTATAATTTATGAATATTCGCTCCCACATGTTCTGGCCTGTGTGCGTCAGACGCAGTCCTCATCTTTACATTATTTTCTTTGAACACCTGGAGCATAACCTTATTCATACCAATTTCTGAAAAGCCATAGTTAAGTGCTAACCCACCGCTTTGCTCAGCATACATATTTGACTTGTTTATCAGGTTAGGTATTCCTCTCCTTTATTTAAAAATCAATCGCATCCTTTGGAAGTTCTTTAACCTTCTTTATATATTCAGTGACATTGATATCATCACTCATCGGATAGGTATATCCCAGTTTGTCAGAAAGCTCATTTCCTAATCTGCGTATCAATTTACCTGCTCTAAATAATGACTGCCAAATATCTTTATAGTCTGTGGATGGATATATCGCAATAAATTCATGATATAGGTCCTTTGCTAAAAGGCGCTTGAACCATTTCCCGCATTTGCCTGCATTTATTCTCCAATCATATTTTGCTCCTAAATGCCATTCTAATAATTTTCTGATACAATCTATCAATATCACATCAAACATATATTTAACCAGTGGCAACTCATCGCGCCATATCCCTTTTGCTATATATGTTTGAATCCACCAGGACTCATTTAATGCTTTGTCAAATTCCTCTTGAGTCGGTTTTGTTATTAAATAAATACTATCGCTAGGTAACGGTACATCTTTAAATAAATCATCTTTATCAAGCAATCCTTTTATAAGGGAATCCTCATTTTTCCCTATTTCCTTCATATCTGCAAAGCTCAGGTCAATTCTTACTCCATCTTTAAATTGCATCAAAAAGATATATCTCTCTTCAAAATCATTTTGCTGCAGTATAACCAGCTCTCCGAATTCTTTTATCCAATCCCGGTTTCTTTTATAGCGTTCATCTTCAATATCTGTTATATAAAATACTACATCATAGTCCTGCATTATATCTTTAGGTGCATTGGGATTGACTCTGGAACCATTAAGGGCAACTGCTCTGATCCTCTCATCATCATTTGCAAAATCTAATAATTGCTTTATTACTTGCTGTTCATCTCGCATACCCTAATCCACTCATTTCTCTTTAGATTTAAGCTTAGAATCATCTTTCACATAATGTCTGCCGACCGACCTGAGAGCTTGACTTTAAGCTATTTATATACAAAAGTTACAACTATTTTATGTTTTTCTCTTCAATTAATCTAGTCATATTATCATAAGCCGATAAATAATTATTGTATTCGTCTGCACAAAAGTTATCACCCAGCTTTTCTTTTGCTTCTTGAAAGGAAAGTCCTCTTCGTTCATTGAAAATTACACATGGAAACTCGATACATTCCCCGCAATTATCGACTTGCTTTTCGATTACACATTTCCGAACCGGACAATTCATATCTATGCGCTTAGTATTTTCTTTACTGCATCTGCATCCCTCACAATATATTTTATCCGCCGGTATCTCAAGATCATAATATTTATTCCAAACATTGCTCAATTTTTCTCTCTCATCATTGCTCTTTATATTAGGAGCATAAGCTTTGCATAAATCACACCTGTATCCGCACATTGTAATTTTGTCCATAACAATTTCCACACCTTTCTTTTATGTTTCTTCTTGATTAGTATAGTACACCTTGCTGTCATGATTATTGAAATTTTTTTAAGTTCAATTGCTTCATCCAGTCTAACACCATTGAGCCGGTTCTCAGAGCCTGTCCTCCTTTTAGGGCGGGTTGTTCAGTATTAAACAAATCTTGATGATATGACTTTAAATTCAGGCTTAGTAACATAAGAGCAATAGTGAATACGGCCGTCGAATTCGAGCACATTTTTGAATCTAAATAGCATCGCAGGAGCTGTAACATATTCTAACACCTTACTTTTGGGAACCCAAATCACATCGCTGGTTTCATCAGAAGTGGTCAGTTCACCATCGATATAATCACATATAAAATCAAGCATAACCTTTGTAGGCACCGGAGTAACCCCATCATAGTAGAGGTGCTGCCCTATATTGGAATAGATGCCTGCGAGGCACGGGGTACGGGGCACGAGGGTTAGGGTATTCCTTTTGGGTCAGACCCCAGAGCTCTGCTATAACACTCGAACCTCGTACCAAGACCACATAGAAGTGACCCTAGGCTACGCACCTCGTACCCGAAAAAAATTGCTTCGCAATTTTTTACTATCGCGTATCAATACTCTGTAAAGCCCCTCATATATCGCGCCCAGACAGCACGTCGATTGCTCGGTCTGCCACCTAACGGCCTGCGCTAATACAGGATATTATTGTTTACATATTACTAACTGATCAAATAGATGTCCGCTGCTATTGATAGCAAGAACCTCTATTCTCTCCTGAGATACAATTACTTGTAAAAAGTGTGGGACTGCTATGGATCTTGCGGTATGCCATTCTTGCTTATGCAAAAACCACTCTGGCATAGCGCCGGCACCCCCTGCTACAATGTACGTTACGCCATCATTAATACTGATTTTCCCATCCCTAATCGGATGGCTGCGTTCATAAACAATTGTATGGGAATTAAAAACCAGGTCAACATTATATTTTTCAAATATTGATGATAATTTTCTCAGCAATGGTACTTCATAAAATCCGGAAACATAAGGCGGGTAATGAAAGAATACAGATTTCCATCTTGCTTTTGTTTGCTCAAGTTGTGAAACCAAAAATTTAACTTGCTCTCCTTCATTGAAGAAATCATCTGTGGGAACTGCATCCCACATACCATCTTTTTCTTCATACCGGAACATGGTTGTACTATCTAATACTATAAAAACAGCCAATCATTTTATCGCGAACACAGTCTGTATGAAGTCTCTTAGATATATAAACTTCTACTTCGGATCCGCTCGATATATCGGTTTCCCACATGACAGTGATTCCGTCTTTTTGCGGCATTTGCAGATAAGGCAGTCTTTTTATGGAAATCATGCTATCATCCCCCTTTAAAATATATTTAAAATACCGGTCGTATTTATTGCTCCTGCTCTTCGCACCCTTGCAGGAATATTTATGTTAATTAAAGTTCCATATTACCCAATTTTATCATTTTATGAATTTGATAAATTTATCTTCTGACATGTTATTTTTGACAACCTTCCAAAGAGCAGCTTTGCTATCGCCTTGGAAGTGCAGGCCTTCAACACCCTGTTTCCATCTTTCGGCAGTACAATAAAGATAAGAATACCAATTAGGATTTAAGCGTCTTCCTGCAATAGCAGTAATATATAAATTCTCAAGCAAAAAATCAAAAGCTTTATCAAATTCTTTTTTATCCATACCCATCGAAACTCTTAATTCATCTTTATCTGCTACGTCTGTCTTACTCATCGCTTTATAGATCAATTTTGCTTGCTCTATGAGCGGTTTTTGAGGTTTGCAACGGCTTAGCAATTGATATGCCTTTACAGACAGATATGTAGAGCGTTTTTTGTACGCTTTGCAGTAGAAGACTTGTTTCTGCTCTATCAAAGAAATTATATTCTCCATATTGTATCCTAGCTTAACCAGAGATGGCAGCTCATTGTTTTCATTGCATAGAATAATACCGTTTCTTTCAATATACTCGCGTAATTCTTCTTGGCGGGCAGTGCTGTATTGATGAAACATATCCGTTTTAACTACTCGTGAATGAATGATGCTTCCGCAGTCTTTGCAAAGTATATGCTCTACATTGGCGCAATCTGCAGATGAATGATACGCAAATATATCAGCAAATACTTGTCCGCCTCCCAATTGATATCCGATACCAATATTTGTGCTTTGGCAATAGGGGCATTTCTCAATATTCATATTACTCACATATACCTCCCGCGAAAAAAATAATCTTTAATTAGCCATAGTATGCTTGTATGACCAAATCCGTTATCTATTTGCAATAGTTAGGAGAACAATCATTATTATCATCATAACTCCCACAACTGTGCCGGCTATGGCAATAAAATTCCTGACTTTCTCTTATGGTTCAAAAATATCCCCAAGAAAATACCTAATGGAACAAACAAAATAATGTTTCCTAGAATATTTGTTCTATTTGTCCCCGCATATGCTTTAATATCCCATATTCCTTTGAAGACAAAAACATTAATAGACCTCATAATAGGATGATTGCCTGTAAATAAATCCATTGGTGAAGCTAAGGATTTAAATATAATAACATTCAGTAAGACGCATATATAAATAATAATTGTGAAGCATAACAACCCATTGATGAGTATTTTCTTATTCTTCTCTTTTCTCATACCTTATGCCTCCAATACTAATATAATCTCTCTATATAATGGGGCACCATACAAGTTCCACGACCTTCCTGTAATCAACTGATCTAAGCCCAGGATTCTCATTATATCTTAATGGTTCACATAAAAAAGTTATATATCTCCTGTAAACGTCCCGTCCCATTCCGAGTTCATCAAAAAGTATTCCCTTTATCTCAACATCTAGGTTCGTTTCCTCTTTGATTTCCCGAATGATGCATTCTTCTTCCGACTCTCCATCTTCTAGCACGCCTCCCTGAAGAAGCCAATATTCTTCATTCCTTTTGCTATTATAATGTCTGATAACAAGAATTTGCCTACCCTTTAATATTACTGCTTGGCATCTTACATCTCTACTCATAAAACTCTCCTCAAATTGGCCTCCCATAATATTCCATACTCTAATTCGTAGAATAAACCTATTCCGACATAATATAAGGAAACAAAGTAAGGTTCGTGCTTGTTACACTCTGCCACTGATTGGATTTTTTCTATAACTCGAAAATACATATCCACAAAGACATAACTGAATTATACTTAAAACAAAAAATTCAACAGTTGCCAAATAAACTTCTCCCAATACTAATATTTGAACAATCAAGCTTACAAAAAATATACCGCCCATTATAGCAGAAATATGCCATGATTTATTACTTCTTCCTCTAAGGCTAACTATTGCTGATATAATATTCCCTATGCCAAATACTGCGATTATAATTATGCCAGGAATAACCCAATTTTCAAAAGGAACTATAGACGCCCACTCATTAGGATATTCAGCAAATATCCCATTGCCTGAAATCATCATTATTCCCGTATAGATAGCACCTAGTGATAAAAACAAGTCATATATTCCTAATAAAATCTTACTAATTTTCTGTTTCATTCTCATTTGCTCCTATCTATTAACTTTCACAAATTGCGGCAGGACGATGCGTCAATTATTCGGTTTGTTATGCAATGGCCCTGCACGCACGACACCCTTATACCTTTTCATTTTTGGTTACACTGGATACTTCTTATACAATAATGATATAATAAAATTATAGAATACAATATTTACTATTGAGGTGTTTTTATGAGTATAAAAGTAACCGTACTAGTTCAAAAGGAAGACAACTGGTATGTATCTAAATGTATTGATAATAATGTCGCTTCACAAGGAAAAACTATTGAAGAATCTCTCAGCAATTTAAAAGAAGCATTAGAATTATATTATGAAAATGGAAAACCTGAAACAATGAATGTTCAAACATTTATTACCACTATGGAGGTAGCAATCTAATGGGCTCCAAATATCCCATTCTCCCTCATAAAAAAAT
The DNA here is from genome assembly GCF_058315355.1 of Lutispora sp. QWL-02. Taxonomy (NCBI): domain Bacteria; kingdom Bacillati; phylum Bacillota; class Clostridia; order Lutisporales; family Lutisporaceae; genus Lutispora; species Lutispora sp. QWL-02. The sequence continues at coordinate 775,443 of NZ_CM177762.1, read as the reverse complement.
AATTACAACTTTATGTAAATTTGGGTTCGAAAAAACTTCTCAAAAGGGAAGTCACGTAAAATATACAAAAGCAGGCAATCCAGTTAAAGTGGTTATAATCCCTATGCATTATGAAATAGCAAAGGGTACTTTAAAAAGCATTTTAGAACAAGCAGATATTTCTTTAGAAGAATTTTTAAAATATCTTTGATTAACCTATAGAGCATTCACTTATGATGAATGTTCTATAAATTTTATCTATTATATTTTTTCTCAACTTATATAAGGATTTTAATTAACGTTTCTTGTCTGCAACATCCCTGAATCGAGCTTACAAAGCTCTTCTTCTTAGTGGTGCTTGTCATCGCTGCTATAAACAATATCTAACTCAAGTAATTTTGTAATGAACGGATCATTGTACCCTGCAATTTTTTCAAGTCTTCTCCAAGGAGTACAATATATATCGAAACCCACATCCTCCAATATAAAGCATGATGCCGCTTTGCTTGCACCGTCATCATTAGCAACAATACATAAATCCAAGTCGGATTTTTCATATATATCGCCCGAATGGAACGAACCTGCAATTCCTATCAAGGCAATTGCACCTGGACAGACTTTCTCTGCCTTTTTTACAACCGATTTAATTATTCTATCATTTCTTTCTTCCAACTTCTTTTTTATACATGCTTCCATAGCCCATTCCTCCAATGGTTTATATATAATCTTGAATTCACTTTACCAAACAACTATCATTTGATGAACGCTTCAACGCTCTGCTTGAATAATCTGTGCACAGGCGCTAATCATTTTAATTGGTAAGAACAGTTCTCAACCTGCAGTTTAAACCCAAATGAGCTATATAATTCTATTGCATTTTGATTGGCATTTTCAACAACTAAATCAACTATATCAATACCACTATGGCTGAAGGCTTCCTTTACTACAGCATTTAATAATGTCCTTCCATAGCCTTTCCCCCTATATTTCTCGTCAACTGCAATTATTTCTGCCGTAGCTGTTATCCCCCCATACGGCGGAGTTTTAAGCACACTATAGCCAATTAAGAACCCATTATCAATAATGCAAAATACTTCCCTGTTAATTCCGATAGATTGAATTATATCCTTCCCTGAAACATACACACCAGGAAATATGGAATCGTGCAACTCAATAAATTGAGTTGTATACTCCGGCAATAATTTTTCAACAGGAACAGCAAATTCCTGTTTTATGTAATCATTACGATTTAAAGTGAGGACACTTTCATTGCCTTTATTTTCTGCACAAATCAAGTTCATAAGCGACATACATTCAATATTTCTCTTATCAAAAAAGAAATTGAAGCACAATTGTTTTTTATATAGTGTTTTAGCATAATCGAGCATTTCTTTAGCTATTTTGCAAAAATCACCTTCAACAAAAGGGCCGCCACAATCTGCAGTTCGTTTTTCCTCATCAACATAAAAAGAAATAACACCTATTAGAGCATCATCTTTGTAGTAGCCCACAACAACATTATTATCCGATGTTAAACAATTCATAAAATCACGCTGTATAGCGTCATACTGACGATAGCAGAACGCAGAGTTATGCTCCGGCTCATTGTTCTTTCTGTATACCATATCTACAATTTGCTTTATATCATTAACTGAACATTTTTTTATCATATTACTCCCCCTAGCATGATAGACAAATACTCCAGCGAATCCGGCATGGACAGGCTTCATGCCCACTCTCCAATACTCTGCTTCACGAACTCCCTGCTCCGCACCCTTGTGTAGAAACATTGTTATACGGTAGAGCGATCCCCGCAAAAACGAGAGCAGCAAAGATGCTGCAGCTTTATATTTCTCTAATTAGTGAAATATGAAAAATGCGAAGCACTTTTTATGGCTGCGAGGCACGGGGTACGGGGTACGAGGCACGTGGATTGAGCAGGACTCTGGAGTCAAGGAGACGGAAACCACTGAAAGACACGAAGATAACACTGAAAAACACTGAAGGGGTTTAATATATGCAATACAAGAGCGATATAACTGATATTTCGGTCATTCTGAGCGTAAGCGAAGAATCTTAGGTATTCCTTATGGGTCTAAGATCCTTCACTACGTTCAGGATGACATATCAGATATAACCTTATTAACACTTTATACAAAGAATAAAATATCCCTCTGTGTAAATCAGTGCTAAATCAGTGTTAATCCGTGTTCCCCGTTCCCTACCCCTGTATGACGCAATATTCTACTATCGCGTATCAATCCTCTGTAAAGCATAACTCACTAATAAATTGCGGCAAAACGACGCATCCTTGAAGGAATATTCATGTTAGCCGGAGCACCACCTTACTCCCCGTGGCTATATAATTTAAATGATTTCACTAGCTTTACCGGATTAAACTCAACTAATTGTATGGTCTCAATTCTAACGTCTAATGGCTTATAATCTTCAACGATAGCATCTAATGCATCATGAAGCTTTGACTTAGGAATATTCATTCCTAATGTACAATGAGGAACCCAAAAATCAGGCAAATAATATTCCCATTTCCCTTCTATATCCTTTAAAGTCCTATGTAGCTTTGCATGCAAATTAATTAATGCTGCTGAAGCAGCCGGTGATAAAAACAATACATTTTCATTTGATGGGAAAATTCCTAAACTAGGCATTTTTACAGTAAACATACTTTCGTTTTCAGCAACTTTTTCTATTAACCTTTCCATCTCTAAAATATCAATATCATCAAATACTGCTAATGCAATATGCGGAAAACCCCCATATTGATCCATATAGGCTGATATACCTCTTTCCCTTAACTTCTTCCACATGTTTCTTATAATCAAATTGCTCTTCTCATCAAAATGTAATTCTATAGAAAATGACATAAAGCTTATTCCTCCCTAATTTAACCTCTTTGACCCACCCTAAAAACCGGGCATTGCATGACCGGCACGCCTGAGCCGTAAATAGTTCTTAATTTTACTAAAAAAATAAAAATCCAAAAGGAATTAATGCATTTGATTTCTTTTATAAAAAACTCTTTCTAAAGCCTGCAATTTCTCTAAAATTCTCACTTTTATAAAACTCATCTGAACCCTCAGTTGAAAGTAAATCTAGTCTTGTATGAGGATATAAATTATGGCATATATCTATTAGTGCTTTTCCTATACCTTTTCCCCTATATCTAATATCAACAATAATTTCTGCTATATAAGTAGTAATTTCTCCATCTGATAATGCACGGACTAACCCAATTATCAAATCTCCGTCAACAGCAACAAGAGAAATGGGCGAACTTTTCCGCTGCCATTATTACCAACAATAATGATGCGATTATATCCAAGTATATTCGATGCTATCACTTCCTAAAAAACAAATAATCTGTAGTTCTCAGTGTGACGTACTCCAACCGCCTACACTTTGCTAAGAGGCGGGGCTTCTTAACGGTGCTCTCATCCGGTAAAGCAATATGGCTTGTCTTACTTCATGCTTCTGCTCTTCCCGCCCTTGTGTAGATGCATTGTTATCAGATGGCAGGACTTCCTTGTTACATTCAAATCCGCTTCTCAAGTTCCCTTATTTTCCCGTTTTGATATCCAACTATTACTTTTCTCGTCATATTTACGAACAACCCGTTATCAACAACTCCTGGAATCCGATTAATTTTATCATGAAGTTCTTGAGAGTCTTCAATGCTTCCAAAATGACAGTCAACTATGTAATTCCCGTTGTCTGTTATATATGCCTTGTCGTCAATCATTCTTAATCTTGGCTCACAACCCAATCTGTGAAGCTTTTTTAGTGTTGCTTCATATCCAAACTTAACTGTTTCGATAGGTAAAGGAAATTTACCAAGGCGTTTTACTAATTTGCTCTCATCGACAACAATTATGAATTGTTTACTATTTGCAGCTACTATCTTTTCTCGTAATAATGCGCCTCCTCCGCCTTTAATTAAATTGAAGTTAAAATCCACTTCGTCGGCACCATCAATTGTGATATCAATTTCATTAATTTCTGAAAAAGAAATCAACCGAATTCCAAGCTTCTTTGCAATATCTTCAGACTGGATAGATGTTGCAATCGCCCATATATTAAGCCCCTCTTGAACTTTCAATCCTAATTTATGGATGGCCCAATAAGCGGTAGAGCCAGTTCCTAAGCCTACGACCATATTTTCTTGTATGTAATCAACAGCTCTCTCGGCAGCAAATCTTTTTGCATCCATGAATCCACCCGCTCAAATTTATTTACCCTGCTTTCTGAGTTAAGGTAAGACAGCCTGACCCACCCCTCCTTGAGAATTTCTCTATTATGTTTTTTATAAATATCACGATGTAATTGTTTTTAATGAATCATTATTTACAATGTGCTGGATATTTTGGGGGATTTTTATGAGATTATCCCTCAAGAATAATGGATATATTTCCAGTTTATCGATTTCATCAATTTCAAACCACCGAAAAATTAACTTTATGCTATTCTCATTCCCTTCAAAATCCCCTTGTATGTCAAGCAACTTGCAGTTGCTGCTTAATTGCCCAAGATAATAAAAGCCTATCTCATGTAATCCTTCTGCTCCGTAAGCATTAAAGTTTTCTATAATCCATACTAGCCTTTTGATATTTATATCTGCTCCAAGTTCCTCCCTTATTTCTCGAATTAAGGTTTTCTCAGAAGTTTCATTAATTTCACCTCTGCCACCAGGTAATACCCAAGCTCCAGTTTTTATCGCTCTCTGTAAAAGAATTTTATTATTATATATCACTATCCCTGCAACTCTAAAAGAAAACTTTCCATCTTTACCTTTAATAGAAATCACAAAATTCCCCCTAAACTAATTTTCACTCTGAAGCATTACTGATTGATTTGCGTTGCATATAAGATAAATATTTTGACAATAAACTGTCAAAGGTAGGAAACTAATCGAATATGAATATTTCTTCAATAGGAGCATTTACTGCTCTGGAAATATCTACAGCAAGTTTTAATGAAGGGTTATATTTGCCGGCTTCAAGTCTCATTATTGTCTCCCTTCGTACACCCACAATTTCCGCAAGCTGTTCTTGTGTAAGTTCTTTCAATTGTCTATATTTTTTAAGATTGCAAATAAATTCAGCCATATTATTTTTCCTCTAATATATATAGTTTTATAGCATAAATATTTAGTGTAATTGCATATGAAAATGATAGCAGTACGCAAATAAAATCAATATTTCTTACAGCTACTGTGGCACACCATATAATAAACAGTTCAATAATAGCAAATTGACCAATAAACGCTAATGCTGTTTTCTTATCTTCAATATATCGTTCATCCTCCTTGCTTCCACTAATTTTTGCAATAATAAAGTTCGCAAAAAAAGCAAAAAATCCAATGAATGATAAATCTAATAAATTACCGGAATAAAAATAACGAAAACTCATAAAACCCAGGAAGCCCGCAAATCCCATATAAAATTGTTTTTTTATCATAATAAGGCAACTCCCTTTTGTGATATATTTATCTCCTTATGTTATAAATATATCACTTCCCTTTTGCTTTATCAATAGTGTAAATAGAAATATTTGCCACCTCTATTTGATTTTTATCTCATATAACATAAATAATGTGCTTTCTATCAATAATTTCTTTAAGTCCTCTTAAATCCTTCGAATAATATTTTATCGTATTTTCTCTCTTTCCTCTTACAAGCACACCTTTTATTCCTACGCTTTCTGAAGAAATGCAATCTTCTATACAGTTTATTAATCCTAATTTTTCTACTATATCATGCAATTCGGGAATATGGTTGGATAAAATAATATTTGCATACCCTTCACTTTTAAAGAAATCAAGCATTTCAATAGTATCATCATATAATATGTATTCATCAGGTTTTATAATTTCATAACGAACCTTTTCAGCATAAAAAATTGCCTTGCTTTCAGGAATGTTTAATTTTTTATAAATAGCTATAAATATTTTTTGCGCATGTATCCACCAATATAAATTCAAATACTCTTCTTTTTCATTGCTCTTTCCCATAAATTTATGAAAAACCTTCCAAAACCAAATTGCTTACCTATATAGCCCGCAATTGCCATGAAAATTTTAGTCATTACTATGAATAAAAATAGAACTGCTAATACTTTTAATATATAATTAATTAAGCCCATAAATCCTCCTCTCCTATCAGCAATCTGATAGTCATAGTAAAATGTTAAGTTAATTAAATTCTAAAGCCTCTATATAGTTCGTTATATTTTACAATTATGAAATAATATAAACTATCCAAAAAACCTCCCTGACAAGCCCAGCATGGATGCCCGGCTCTTCGTCATATTGAAGGAATATTATCCAATCATTTTCAGCCTGCTTATTTATATACTCCTCTATAATTTTCAGGTAACAATTCTGCTATTTTCTTCATTATATATTTTGTGGCAAAATCTTCATATTCTTTTTTATCTTGTTCTTTTGCTCTCTTGGAAAATTCAAATTGTTTTCCTATGTTGATATGAACATCTGCATAATTAAAGGTTTCCGCATTCATATCTCCTTCTTTATTTATAGGTAACAGTCTTTCTGTCCCATATAATCCAATAGGTACAATAGGAGCCCCTGTCATCCTTGCTATAAGAAGGATTCCTTTCTTTGCTTCTATCAAACTACCAACTCTGCTTCTAGTGCCTTCCGGGAAAATCAATAAACTTTCCCCTTGCTCAACGATCTTAATAATTTTCTTAAGACCCTCTATATCAGCAGTATTAGGTTTTATATTTGTAGTCTTTATTACATTAACCCCTATACTTGGAACAGCACTATTTGATAGCTTTACACCTGCTACAAAAGTTGGATCAATCTCTTTTAAAGCCTTGTTTAAAACTAATCCATCAGAATTGCTTAAATGATTGCATATAAAAATAGTTGGTGTTTTTATTCCCTTTAAGTTTTCACTTCCCTCTGTGTTTATATTGGCATATTTTTTTAGGTACTTATCAACAACTTTTTTAGATATGTATGTAACAAATTTATCCGGTAAAATATTTATAATTTTTGCTGTTGTAGCAGATATCATTTGCTTACTCCTCCTAAATGTCTCTATACTTGAAATTATATATTGTAAAATAAGCCAATACTATTGATAATTTTGACCCCTTTGCTAAATTCTCCAGCACCAACGGTCATGCTGTGTCAGAAGATGGATAGTGCCTGCAGAGCTAAAGGCTGACACGGACGTCAACCACCTAAATCGCTTTTTAAACCCAAATTTCTCATACATCTTAACAGCCCTGTAGTTGCTTGCTTTAACTCCAAGACTTATATTCCTTCTCCTGCTCAACAGTAAGACGAAATTCATCTTTACCAAACAGTAGATTATCGCTCTCTCCGCCAACTAAATTCAGATATTTAATCATATTTTCAGCATCTTCTACTTTAGGCTTTCTCAATATTAACTTTTCCCCATTCTTTAATGATATTTCATTAAGAATATCATTTGATAGATTATCTCTCATAAACATCCCCCTTTTTAGCTCATGATTTTCTATAACAACCAATTAGAAAATCATCATAGTCATCGCTTTCAAATCCGCTCATGGATGCGCGGCAATACACTATCCTTCGAAAAATCCCTCCTCTATATCGGCATTTCATATAACGGTCTGCATGCCTGACGCTGCTGAACCGTACATATAAGAAATACCCCCCCCCGGCGGTGCTCGTGCCCGGTGAAGCAATATGGCGCGCCTACTTCTTGCCCCAACTCTATGCGCCCTTGTAGAGATGCATTGTTATCTTTAGTATGGTGCTCCTTGAAAATCTCTCTATCTCCTGCACATATTATACCTATCTTCCATGTCGTGGTAATTCCTCCCACAAAATATAAATAACTTCTATTTCGTCTTATTTTACAGCCATGGAAAAAATCTTCCTAACAAATCCGGGTATGGATGCCCGACACCTCGCCATATTAAAGATAACGTCCGGCAAAGGCACGCACGCTTCTTGCTCTAACCCACCGTACTGGTACGCGGATATACTGTTATTGACGTAGATACCGGAAAAGTTATTTTAATAGTGTTTAATTATCCTTTTTAGTTTTAATTTATAGAAAAGTGTTTAACTTTGTTTCACCGTGAAAGACTTTATCAATTAAATTTGAATTAGCCTCTAAGTGCATTAGCCTAAAATAAAGACTTCTAATGAAATTTTTAATATTAATTCGTGTAATACGATTATTCATACTTTCTCGTTCACTCACCAAATCATCAATCCACTTATTTATAGATTCATTTGATAGAGATTGAGATTTAATAATTCTAATAATTACACATGTTAAACGCTCGTCCTCTTCTTGATGAAAAGAGTATCTTCCGTTTAGTAATTTCCTTTTAATTTCCTCTAGAACTTCATAACAAATTTGTTCATTACATTCCTTACAAGCAATTAATTCATCCAATGCATCTGCACCATGTGAAACTGCATCAGCCCATCCTTTTACGTTGACATATGAACGCAAATCTTTCTCTTCGCGATAATATTTAATTAAATGATTTTTGAGGCTTAATAACTCTTCATTACATAAAAAAGATTTGTTTCTATGGTATTCTAGAATTAGAGCCACAACTAGGACTGAAAATGATCTTTTAAATACCGAATCATCCCCCTCACTACCAAGGTTATAATATAAATGGTTTTGATCTAGTACGACAGATAATATAGACCGTAGCTCTTCTTCATTAAAATAATCTATTACTCTAATCCATTGATAAAAAGTCCTGTATATTAGAAAATCACGTAATTCAGGATCTGGATCTCCGATATTGTTAAGCATGGAAGACACATAATCAGTTGCTTTTTCTCCTTTATTGAGTTTATATTGATTCTTCTTTATTCTCTGCAGGTCGATAAGTAATTGTTCTCTTTGTTCCATCCAATTTACCCCCTTAGTCAAACACTTCTTAATAAAAAATCATAAACCGCAATCCTATGTTACATAACGGACTGGCATGATGAACACGCCTGAGCCTTAGAGCGGCTCCGCTTGGTTAAGGCATGTATGTTGACATATTATTTCTTCAAGAGTGTTTTTCCAATTTGGGTTATTTATTCTTAGATGTTTTCCGTTAAATTGATTTGCAATTGAAATCCACTCATTCCCAATACAATGGATATTTAACCAGACACCAGCCTCATTATCATTTATAATTATTGTATACATATCTTTATCTTCAAATCTTACCATAGTTGCTAACTTTCTGGTAAAATCAGATTCCAAAATCAGTGTTTTCAGCATCTCAATTTGGTTAGCATTAAGTACATATTCTTGCTCGTTTGTGACGACCTGATAACTCTTTAGTCTATTAAAATCATTCTTTTCAACTCTTCTTATACAAGTTTAAATGTCGGCCAATCATTTTCTCTCGCCCATTTCAATCGATCTTCTAAAGTATTGTAATGTAGTTCTAGTTTGTGCCCATCTGGATCAAGAAAATAAAAAGATTCTCCCTCAGATGTATTTTCTTTAAAAGACCTCACCCCAGCCTCTTCAAGCTTTTCTTTCAAACTCTGAAAATCAGAAGATGGAACATTAAATGAAATATGTGAATAATCTCCTGTTGGCACTGCAATTCTCACCTCATCAACATTTAAAGCAATCCACTGATTTCCAGCTAATAAATATGCTCCTTTATCCCATTTTGCAATTAATCTAAGTCCTAACAAATTGACATAGAAATTTAAAGATCTTTCTAAATCCAGAATTGCAAATGTTATATGGTTGATTCCGTTTATCATTTAACTCTCCTCCCTTTAACTTTCCTTAGATAATAGGCTAACCTATTACTCATGAAACTACTGTTATCGAGTGCTCACTAAATTTCTTTTGCCTTTCACTTACCGTCGTTGCATAACCGACATGCCTTAGCCTTAGAGCAATGCTCCTCAGTATCGCAGGTGTAGTGCGTTCACACCCCAGAGCATTTCCCCCCGCACCCTTGCAGGAATATACATGTTATCGGATGGGTGAGACCCCGCTTACTCAGAGTGCGTGTAGAAGGCACACCCTTTACTTTTCATCTTTTTTAAGACTACATCATGCAATAAAAGTTTTAGGCCTGCATATAGTTGTCATATAGCTGTTCGAAAGAATCATATTGTTCTACCTTACGTCCTACCTTGTTATACTCTTCCAAATACTCTTCCATTATGCTTAAGAACGCTTCTTTGAATGATAGAAGATTATCCGGGTCAAAATACTGCATCAAATCAAACTTTTTTGTCCCTATATATTCTGCCATCTCGTCTAGATACTCCTGCGCTCCCCTTGCAGCATGATATGCATAGGATTTATCGTTTGACTCAGTGCTTGCAATGACCTTGTTTCGACAGTTACACCATAATTCTTCGTAAGTACCGCAAAGATTATCGTATGTAGGCACAGGCCGTTTTACAAATTTATCATACATCTTGTCATATAACTCAACTATACTTTTTAACATTTTATACGATACATTGCGTATTTCTTCAATAGTCTTAGCGTCAATTACAGCCATGTATAATTTTTCAAAATCATTAGGTATATATCGAAAGGAAGCCAATTGCTCCATGTACCTTTTAATTCCTCGTTTGAAATAGGTATTATTTAAACTTACAAGAGCATTTATCAGATTATATAAAATCTCACTTGCTGCATACCTTACAGCTCCTACATTATCTGATAGCAAAGTATTAGTATATTCCTGCTTTGCAATATCAATATATTTTTTTGCTCGTCCGATGCATTCATTCCCAATTGGCTCGGCAAGAGCATCTAGCGCTCTTTGCTTATAAGCATTAAACCTTTCCAAATATTCCGACTTTGCGCAATACAAGATTTGAAGGTCAACTAAGCACGAGATCATAGGGCTATTAAGACTAGATTGTGCTTCGATTCTGGTTTCCCATGGCGTACAATAGATATCATATCCCACATCTTCCAGGATGAAGCAAGAAGATATCTCCCATCCACGTTTAGTATTGTTTATTATGATTAGGTCAAGATCACTTTTTTCATGGAAATCTCCGGTACTAAAAGAACCAGTAAGACCAATAATTGCAATATCGTCCCGGAAATCTTTCTTGACGCGCTCGATCACCATATTTATTATTCTTTTATTTTTTTCGATTAAATTTTGCTTTGTCATTTCGTCCATACATTGCACTCTCCTTAATATCTAATATAACCCAATAAAGCTACATATTTGCAAGCTAAGGTAGAACAGCCAGTTACCTAGCTACCCCCTCACATATCCTGGCATGCGGTATTATCGCACCGGGCTCTTCAGCAGGTCTCATTTCTGCATCAGGCTTTGCCCGTTTTATTATTTCCTTATCGCCCTTTTCATGTTGGCTTCCGTTACGTTTACAACAAGTTGCCAGACAGGACGCAAGACGCGCTATTGGTGGGTGGTTAGCCCTTACCATATAGAAACTTTCATTCTATCAGAACCGCCAAGCTTTGCTTGGTGCACTAACGTCTGGTATCTCCAACGCTGCTGAACTGGACGGACATACAAGGAATACCCCTTGGTGGTGCTCACACCCTTAGGCATCCCTAATTGATTTATGCTGAGTGTAATAAAAAAATGCTTTACTATAAGCAGAAATCATATTCATTAACTATTAGGAATCTGCTTATATATTATTTCTGCTGCCTGTTTTGCAGAAATCTCGCTTACATCTATTTTTTCACTATCCATTCTAAAATAATTGCTTAATCTTGGCACACTTATCTCAATAATATCTTCCGTCCTAATACCCTGTTCTATATCTTTTTTAATTCTTTCAATCAATGCCTTTTCAGAACATACGATAGAGAACTTATATACAGTACAATCATCTTTGTTTAGTCTGGACAGCACATCATCAAGAATGCTTTGTTCATGCATTACCCAACAAAAAATAATATTTTGATACTCTGAGCAGGAAATAAAATTGTTTAATAGATGAGTAATATTATCTATTACCATCTTTTTAGTTTCGTCCGTCACAATAAAGGGCGACATATCCCAACACCAATCGCCGTCAAGAAAAACACATTTAGATAATAAGTTTTGCAGTTCTCTGCTTGTTGCAGTCTTTCCTACACCCATTGTGCCATTTATGAGAATAAGGTTTTTCAATCTTTCGCACCTCCCATTATATAAATTGCTTGCTCACATTATTCTAATAATGATGTAAGCTAAAATTATTTGAACCAGTTTTGAAAAATAAGCCCTGTAAAAGCAAAAAAATTTGTAATTATGTGAGCTATCGTTACAATTTTAATAGAATTGGTTTTATATGCAACCCATCCCCATAATAGTCCCATGAAAAAAGAACCGCCAACTAATGAAACAAATCCACCTTCGTATACAATTCCTTTTGCCAAATATAATGATATATGCCAAATGCCAAAAAATATTGATGGATATATATACGCTAAAATAATGTTATTGTTAAAAGCTTTATTAAAAGCTCCACGCCAAAACATTTCTTCAATAGTTCCATTTATTAATGCAAATAATAGAGCAATAAATAAAACTTGTAATCCTGCTGTTGAAGCCAATTCCTTAAATACCACAAAAAATGTGGCAATACAAGGTATGAATGCCAATAAGTAATACAACTTTCTCATTATAGTGGGAATGTTTGATTTTTGAGTATAAATTCCTCCCAGACTACTTAATCCATTAGAGTTATACACAGATACAGGCAGGCAAAATATAAACCAGTATATACAAAATCCTACTACATACCCTGCTGTTCTTCCTATTGCAACGGTAAGCAGAGGAATTAAAATCAACATCGATATACATAATATCGGAGCAATAGAAAGCAAAACAGTTTGCTTCTTCTCTAAACTTATCAACCCTAATCCTCCTTCTTCTATTAAGTTCGTTTTTATCTTAATAATTTATGTGATTAAATCAATATCAATCAGCTTGTTAATGCCCATGATATAATTGACCTAGTGTCAATCAGGTTATAGTTCTTTTTCCTCCTGTTGAACCTTGACCGTTTGCATGGATATTATCAAGCCGATTGAACACTAAATACGCAACAAAAGAAGGTGATACATTGAACCCACTTTACGTCGGTATTGATATTAGCAGCAGTTCCAATGTCGTCTATTTCATGAAACCTGATGGAACAAAACATAGCTGCTTTCCTGTTTCAAATAGTCTAGATGGCGCTAGATTATTATCCAATAGGATTGTTTCTGCAATTACTTCTGAATCCCTTACAGATCTTATCATTGGATTAGAAGCTACTTCCGTCTATGGTGACAGCCTCGTTTGTTTCTTAAGGGAAAATGGTAATCTTGCTCCATACAATAAAAAGATTCACTCAATCCCAAGCAGGTTAAAAAGTTTATGGATGCTTACATAATTGCAGATGCCCTGCGCTTTGGAAGAATCAACAATGAGGTATATACAGACGATTACCGTTACAAGGTTTTGCAGAGCCTTACACGTGCTCGTTTCTTCGCTGTTCAGAGCTAAACCAAGGATAAAAAGCGTTTCCTCAACTATTTATTTATGAAGTATTCTTCTTTGGCACAGGAGAAAGTATTCTCAGATACTTTCAGCACCACTGCATTAGCTGTCTACGAAGAGTTTGATTCCGCAGACGAGCTGGCCTACATGGATTTAGATGAACTAACTGACTTCATTAAAAAAAAGGAAAAAATCGCTTTCCTAATCCTGATGAAGTTGCTAAATTCATTCAGGCAGCTGCCAGAGGTTCCTACCGTCTGCCCAAGACAGTAAATGACTCTGTCAACCAGGTGCTATCTATATCCATAAGCTTCATAAGAGCGCTGGATGCACAGATCAAAGCTTTGCCCTGTTTTAAAAAACATAGTAGGCAGGGCTTGGGTAGGTGTCTTTTGCTTTTATTAGAGTAATGAGATTATCTCATTATTTCTTATTTTCACTACTTGACATCACATCTCTGGACTATCTTAACTGTTAATTACCTACCTATTTCTCCCTTGTATAATCTTCGATTCAACTCTCATGGATCTCCATTGAACAATTTCTTACAATTACGCAGTACTATAAACTACCTAATAAAATTGCCCTAACAAACCTGGGCATGAATGCCCGACATCTCGTCATATTTCAGATATCTTTTCCAATCTCATGTCCATCTACCTAAACATTACCATAATGATTTGGCTTTTTCTACATATAATTACTAATTTTGCGACTATTTCATAGCCATATGTTCTCCATATAAAACCTCTAAAATAAATTGTGCAAATATTTTGTGTTTTTCGTCATATTAGAAGGAGTTGTTTAATACATGTAGAATAAGTAAATTAAATGTATATCTTATAAATTTCATATCGACTCCGATTCCATATGACCGGTTAAGGTTTTTGGAACGATAGGGCATGGGTAGAAATGCCCATACCTGCCGTTGTGCAAAGGAGTCCATCTGTGTTGCAGTTTGTGCAAAAACAGATGGGCTTTTTTAATTAAATAAAGGAGGTGGAGCTGGCGTCCATGCGGCGTCCAGTAAAGGATTGAGCAAAGTATTAATGATTTCTCCGGAAAAGTGCATCGGCTGCAGAACCTGCGAGCTGATCTGCTCCTTCAACAGGATGGAGGAGTTTAATCCGAAGCAAGCTGCAGTATCCGTGCTGGCTTATGATGAGGCTGCAATAGCAGTGCCCATCATGTGCATGCAGTGCGAAGACCCTTCCTGCATGAAGGTTTGTCCTGTAGGAGCAATCGTAAAAGCGGAAAATGATGCAGTCATAATCGACGTTCAAAAATGCATCGGCTGCAAGATGTGCATAAGCGCATGTCCATTGGGCAATATCACCTATAGCCCGAAAGAGAAAAAAATGATCAAATGCGACTTGTGCGGAGGGAATCCGCAGTGTGCGGAGCTTTGTCCCTCAGGAGCAATTCAGTACAAAGAAGCTACACCTGCAAACCTTAATAAAAAGAGGAAGATCGGCGAAAGATTCAAGGATTTGTTTGGGGAGGTGTATGAATAATGTTTGGATTTACAGGCAAACTTCTCAGAGTGAATTTGACCGACAAGACCATTAAAAGAGAAGGCATTAATCCTGAGGATGCCAGGAAATACCTTGGTGCCAGAGGCTTAGGCACAAAATATTTCATGAATGAAGTTGATCCAAAGGTTGAACCTTTCAGCCCCGATAACAAGCTCATATTCATGACCGGCCCCCTGACGGGTACCTTAGCTACTTCTGCAGGCAGATATGAAGTAGTTGCCAAGGCTCCCCTGACAGGCACCATAGGAGCTTCCAATTCCGGAGGCCATTTCGGACCCGAGCTGAAGTATGCCGGTTATGACGGAATCATATTTGAAGGAAAATCAGAAAAGCCCGTTTATCTATACATAAATGATGATGAGGTGGAATTAAGAAATGCTGAGCATCTTTGGGGCAAAACCGTGTTTGAGACTACCGACATGCTGCTCGGCGAAGCAGGCGAAGATGCAAGAGTGGCCTGTATAGGCCCCGGGGGAGAAAAGCTGGTACTATTCGCAACGGTCATGAATGACAAAAATAGAGCTGCAGGCAGATCAGGCCTTGGTGCCGTAATGGGCTCAAAAAATCTTAAGGCTGTAGCAGTAAAGGGCTCAAAATCTGTAGAGGTTGCAAAACCCAAGGAATTTCTTGATATATGCAAGAAAGGCAGAACGATGCTGAAGGATCATCCCGTTACGGGTGCAGGCTTAGCCGCCTATGGCACTGAAGTCCTTGTCAATATTTTGAATCAATCCGGTGCCCTTCCCACTAGAAACTGGAGAGACGGCGGCATATTTGAGCATGCTGATGAGACAGCAGGGGAGACTTTGACGGAAAAATATTTGGTGAGAAATAAAGGCTGCTTCGGCTGCAATATGGGATGCGGCAGAGTGACCAGGATACCGGAGGGCAAATTTAAAAGCTTTGGTGAGGGGCCTGAGTATGAAGCAGGCTGGTCTTACGGAGCAGATTGTGGTGTCAGGAACCTGGAAGCCATATGCAAGGCAAATTTCATATGCAATGAATTAGGCATTGACCCCATAACCATGGGCTCCACTATAGCCTGTGCAATGGAGTTGTATGACAAAGGAATATTGACCAGAGAAGAGTTAGGTAGAGATCTTCCTTTCGGAGATGATGAAGGAATCGTAGAGTTTACCAGAATGACAGGCTTGAGAGAGGGCTTCGGTGATACAATGGCTATGGGCTCCTATAGAATGGCGGAGCTTTATGGTCATCCGGAGCTTTCAATGTCCGTAAAGAAGCAGGAAATGCCCGCTTATGACGGCAGAGGAGTACAGGGTATGGGCCTTGAATATGCTACTTCAAACCGCGGCGGCTGCCATGTAAGGGGATATCTTACATCCCCTGAGGTACTGGGAATACCAGCTAAGCTTGATCCTTTAGTAACAACCGATAAGGCTCCATGGTTAAAGACATTCCAGGATTTGACTGCAGTAGTTGATTCTGCAGGCATATGTCTTTTCACTACCTTTGGTATAGGGCTTCCCGAGATAGCCGAAATGATTAGAACAGCTTTGGGCTGGAAATGCTCAGATGCTGAAATATTGCAGATAGGTGAAAGAATATGGAACTTAGAAAAACTATTTAATCTGGAAGCAGGCTTCACAAAAGAGGACGATACACTTCCTGAAAGACTTCTTAAAGAACCTCTCCCTTCCGGACCTGCAAAGGGCAAGGTAAATGAGCTGGATGTTATGCTAAAGGAATATTATGAGGTAAGAGGCTGGGGAGAAGACAGCATACCAACAGAAGAAAAGCTGAAAGAATTGGCAATCAGATAAAAGTAAGTAGTTTTAGGCTGTCGGGAGATTCATACCAACCGGCAGCCTAACAAATAATGTAAGGGCGGATTTTTCATGAAGGTAAAGTATTTTGCGTATATAAGAGATTATACAGGCACAAAGGAGATTCAAATAGAACACTGCCATACATTAAAAACTCTTCTTATTAAGCTTTGTGAAAAGCATGGTTTGAAGTTTAGAAATAAAATATTCAAAAATGACAGCCTCAGCAGCGAGATAATCATTTTAGTCAACGGCAGGAACATTGTCCATCTCCAGGGGCTCGACACCTTGCTCAGCCCTGAGGATGAAATAAGCATATTCCCGGTGGTCGCCGGGGGTTAATGTTTACATTTTTTTGTATTGGCGGTGATGAATTTTGTTTGACAAATACCCAAAGGAGAAAAGATTTACATTAGCTATACTGCAGGATATTCAGAAGGAATACGGCTATATTCCCAAGGAGAAGCTCGTTGAGCTTTCCGGATATCTTGACATCCCTCTCTCAAGGCTGTACAGCATGGCCACCTTTTACAAGGCTTTAAGCCTGACGCCCAAGGGGGAGAATATAATAAAGGTCTGTGACGGCACTGCATGCCATATCAGGTCATCCAAAAGCTTATTGGATGAGATCAGGAGCACCCTTGGCATAAAGCCGGGGGAGACCACAAAAGACGGAAAGTTTTCCTTGGAAACCGTAAACTGCCTTGGCTCTTGTGCCATAGCTCCCGTCATGGTGATAAACGGCAAATACTATGGCAAGCTCACTTCCTCCATGGTTAGAGAGATTTTGAAGGAATACGGGGGTGCGAGCGGTGAGTAGAACGATCTTTGTCTGCTGCGGCACAGGATGCCTGGCAAACAATAGTATGGAAGTATATGAGAAGCTAAAAAGGTTCATAGAAAAGTATGAGCTAGATGCAGAAGTAAAAACTTCCATAAAGGCTACCGGCTGCAATGGATTATGTGAAAAAGGGCCCCTGGTGAAAATCCAGCCTGACGATATCTGCTACAGCAGGGTTAAAGCAAAAGATGCGGAAGAAATCGTCGTAAAGACCTTGATCAACGGTGAGATAGTAGACAGGCTTTTGATCTTTGATACTGCAAAGGGTAAAAAAGTGACTTCTCATAAGGAAACCGATTTTTATAAATCCCAGCAGAAAATCGCTTTAAGGAATATAGGGGAAATTGACCCTGCAAGCATAGATGATTACATTGAGCGCGGAGGATATGAGGCACTGAGCAAAGCGCTGTTTCAGATGACACCCGGGGAAGTGATCTCGGAGGTTGAGAAATCCGGATTGCGGGGCAGAGGCGGAGGCGGCTTTCCTGCAGGGCGAAAATGGAGACAGTGTGACAGTATAGACAGCTTCCCAAAGTATGTGGTATGCAATGGAGATGAGGGAGACCCGGGAGCCTTCATGGACAGGAGCATAATGGAAGGCGATCCCAATACGGTAATAGAGGGGATGACTATATGCGCCTATGCCATAAAATCAAACAGCGGATTCATATATATCAGGGATGAGTACTCATTGGCCCTCAAGAATATGAATGCCGCCATAAGGCAGGCAAGAGAAAGAGGTTTCCTGGGCAATAACATCATGGGCGGCGGGTTTGATTTCGATATACAAATAGTAAGAGGCGGAGGAGCCTTTGTCTGCGGCGAATCCACTGCATTAATGCAGTCTATAGAGGGAAATGTAGGTGAGCCCAGGGCTAAATATATACACTCTGTGGAAAAAGGATTATGGGGGCAGCCTACCGTGCTCAATAACGTGGAGACCTGGGCAAATATCCCCGAGATAATAACTAAGGGCTCTGAGTGGTTTAGCTCCATAGGTACAAAAAGCAGCAAGGGCACAAAGGTATTTTCGTTGGTAGGCAAGGTAAAGAATACGGGGCTTGTGGAAATTCCTATGGGTACAACACTGAGGGAGCTTGTATTTAAAATCGGCGGAGGAGTAATCGGAGACAAGAGATTTAAAGCCGTTCAAAGCGGCGGTCCTTCGGGAGGCTGCATACCGGAAAATCTCCTTGATCTTCCTGTGGACTTTGATACATTGAAGGATGCAGGCTCCATGATGGGCTCAGGCGGCATAATAGTCATGGATGAGAGGACTTGCATGGTGGATGTGGCAAGATATTATCTCAACTTTCTATCCGAGGAATCCTGCGGCAAATGCGTTGCCTGCCGGGAAGGCATAAAAAGGATGCTTGAGCTTCTCTCGGATATCTGCGCCGGCAAAGGCAGCGAGGAGGATTTGGAGCTATTGGAGAGCTTATGCCATACTGTGGAGGAGGCTTCTCTCTGTGGATTGGGAAAAACAGCTCCTAATCCTGTGCTGACCACATTAAAGTATTTCAAGGATGAATATCTGGCTCATATAAAGGAAAAAAGATGCCCTGCAGGAGTGTGTCCCGGCCTCACAGCTTATGAGATCGATGAAAAGCTGTGCAAAGGCTGCGGAGTGTGTGCAAAGAATTGCCCGGCTTCAGCCATATCCGGAGAGCGAGGGAAGGCACACCGCTTGGATGAAGCCTGCTGTATAAAATGCGGCAGCTGCATGGATATATGCA
Organism: Lutispora sp. QWL-02; assembly: GCF_058315355.1. Classification (NCBI taxonomy): domain Bacteria; kingdom Bacillati; phylum Bacillota; class Clostridia; order Lutisporales; family Lutisporaceae; genus Lutispora; species Lutispora sp. QWL-02. The sequence continues at coordinate 756,062 of NZ_CM177762.1, read as the reverse complement.
GGTTCAATGCGGTAAGGGTCAAAAAGGAGGTGCGGGCATGAAGATTACAGTAGACGGCATAGCATGCGAAGCCCAAAAAGGGGAAATGCTGCTTCAGATTGCAAGGAGAAACAATATTCACATACCTACTTTATGCCACAGCGATGCCCTGCCAGGACTCGGGAGCTGCAGGTTGTGCATGGTGGAAATAGCGGACAGAGGCAGAAGCAGTGTTGTCGCTTCCTGCATATATCCGGTAAAAGGTGAGATAGAGGTGCTTACTCATTCGGATAAAATTAAATCCATAAGGAAGAATCTCCTCATGCTGCTTTATGCCAGAGCTCCTGAGGATGAAACCATAAACAGGCTGCGCAAAGAATACGGGGTGCCGGATAGCATAAGATTTTCGGGAGATAAAGACGAGCACTGCATACTCTGCGGATTATGCGTCAAAGCTTGTGATGAGATGGGAAGCAGTGCCATATCAACGACCAACAGAGGCGTGACAAAGAAGGTGTCTACCCCTTATGATGAGCCTTCCGCTGAATGCATAGGCTGCGGCTCCTGCGCCTATGTATGCCCTACCGATGCCATTAAGATGAAGGAAGATGAAGGCATACGCACCATATGGAATAAAAGCTTCCATCTTGTGAGATGCAAAAAATGCGGCAAGCCCTTTGCCACACAAGAGCAGCTTGAGTATAACCGTGAAAAACTGGGAGACGATTGGGCTGAAGCTTTGTGCCAGAGCTGCAAAAAAGCAGTGACCGGCGAGAAGCTTAGAGATATATATGAGAGGACAACATAATTAACTGATTCCTATAATTATTATAGTGTTCAATGTAATATCCGCTAAGCTTATGTCCCAAAATATCTGCTTATGTAAAAAACTATAGACTAGGCACTCTTTAAAAGTTTCTAGTCTATAGTTTTTTATATAAGCTTATAAGCTATTCTTTATAAAAAGCGGCGACATACAAATATAGAATTTATTATAGATTATATATCGAACGTTAAATATTAACACTATTTGATAATTGTTGTTGCTTCTTTATAGCTTCACCTTTTGAACCTTCATATTCACGTCCCCATCCTGTAATAACCGAAAATACAAGCACAAAGAATAAAGTTATGCAGTGAAATGAAGCAAACGAAAGTTGCATTGGGTTAATAGCTTTAATGAAGCTATAATCAGCTATAAGCCCATTTACACAAGTTATAACAATAAATATGAAAGAGCTTGTAAAAGGAATTATAACCGGTAATGTACTTGCAAAACCATCAAGAAGATTAGCTCTCCTGTATGGATGGAGCTCTCTAGACTGGCCGATTTTATCTGCAATCGGTCCGAACATGATTATTGCAGGTCCGTTAGCCGCACCAAGACATACAGATGATACCATGATACCGATACCTATAATAAACTCTGAACCTATAACAGTATTGTTAAACTTGCTGTTTAAAAGGCCTTCAATAATCTTATCCATGGTACCGCTTTCGTTTAGTACGCCCATTATACCTGCAACTGCATATAGGTAGCCAACTGTACCAAGCATATTTTTAATACCATCAATAGCGAAACCCTGCAATGCTCCGTTTTCAACGGATATAATATCTTTAAATCCTATAATTCCCGTTATAAGACCTATAACTGTACCTGAAATAATACCCCATGTAATAGCAATGAAAATGTCTCTTTTAATAACTGCAACTGCTAATAGAACAACAACAGGAATTAGCATTATCAGACCCTTTGGATTCATATATTGCATAAGAATTTCTTTCCCTGCAATGTTAGCCTCGCCTGCATTACCCATGAAATAGAATAATACACACGCGATAAGACCTGCGGCTAAGGCATATTTCATTCTTGTTGCCACAACACCGCCAATGTCTGCTGTTCCTTCTTTATGTAAATATCTCTGTGATGTTGCTGACGCAATAGTCGTATCTGAGATAGGAGCTACGTTATCGCCAAAAATTGCACCGCTTAAAATAGCACCTGCAAGATATAACGGATGGGCACCTAAAAGGATACCTGACGGATATAAGATCGGAAAGCCTGAGAAAAGAGTTCCTATTGATGTCCCTGTGGCCATAGAAATAATACTTGTGGCAACAAATGTAAATACAACGAACATTCCTCCCTGAAGTCCCATGGAGTTACCAAGCCAAACGAAACCCTGGGCAACACCACCCCTTGACATAAGCTTTGCAAAAACTCCGACTACTAAAAGAATAAGTGCGAGTGTATTCATCATTGGAGAAGCCATGCCATTAACAACCGCTTCCCAATATTTCGCCCAGTCTTTGGAGAAAAGGCTTCCGATAATAAGAGCAATAATACCGCCCATGCATAGAGCTTCCATTTCAAATACTTTAAAAACAACGAAGAATGCTACACAGAATACCACAAAAATAATAAGTGGGATAAGTGATAGTAGATTTGTTCCTCTAAATTCTAACCTCTGCTTCTGCTCATCCATATCATTTCCTCCGTTCATTAAATAATGATTATCAGTATCTTTGGATTAATAAAGTGAACGGCGCCATACACCTTATTAATCTTAATGATATGATATTGAAATTATAAAATCTGTAAACTACTTTACAAAACATAAAACATTTACATAATATTTGAATAATCTATAATATTTAAATAATAAGTATAGTGTTTATTTAAATATCTGTACCATAAAAACTTCCACAGCAATAGATATAACCGTTGTAAGCTTTGCAAAAACAGCGGCATTTACGGCAGGAAGCTTTGTTTGAAAACATACAATCTCTTATGCCAGCTTTATAAGAGCATCTACACCTTTTGCGCCCTTACCTTCTTCATAGAGAAAGAAAGGATTAATGTCTATTTCTTCTATTGTCGGATTTTCTATTATTAAATTTGATAACTTCAGCAGTGTGTTAATAAGAGTCTCCTTGTCATAAACGGTACCCCTTGCACCATTTATAATTTGTGAAAGCTTTGTTTCAGTCAACATTTTGCTTGCATCAAGTCTTGTAATAGGAAGGAGTCTCAATGCAACATCCTTGAAAACCTCAACATAAATTCCTCCGCTTCCCACCATAATAACAGGCCCAAACTGTGGATCCTTCTTCATACCAATAATAGCCTCAAGCCCTGCAGGTGCCATCTCCTGAATAAGAACTCCGTCAATTTTTGCATCTGGATTATAGTGATTGGCATTATCACATATTTTAGTGAAAGCCTCTTCAACCTCTTCCTCTGTTTTAACGCCTACAAATACACAGCCTGCCTCTGTTTTATGTATAATATCTGACGATAATATTTTCATAACGACAGGCAGTTCAAGCTTTTGGGCAGCTTCCTTTGCTTCCTCAATTGTTTTTGATAGGAAACTTTTTGCCATAGAAATTTCATATTGAGAGAGAAGATTTCTTGCATCCAATTCATTTAAAAATTTACTCATGTTATTCCACTCCTCTCACGCTATCTAAAAACCATTTATATTCAACCATATGCGCCGCCGCCTTAACGCAGTGTGCAGGCGTATTATATGTTCTGATACCGTTTTCCTCCAGTATTTTTCTGCACTCCCAAACATAATTCCCCGCCATAATACAAATATAAACCGGTTTTTTCTTCGCATAACCCTCATTCTTCAAAAGCTTGACAAGCCCTTCCGCCAGTTCCTTCCTTGGAAGAAATGTTGGCACGACAGTTATAAATATAACACTGTCAACGCCGTCATCATCCATAACCGTACGAAGACTCTCAACATGATGATATACATTAGCCGCCGCTGTAATATCCGCATAGCCTTCCGGTGAGCAGACATTAGCCATATCCGGAAGAATTTCTGTTAATTTCTTTTTTGTCTTTTCCTCTACCACCGGGAGCTTTAATATCTTTTCGTCCATATAGGCATCGGTACAATAAATACCGGGCCCCCCTGCCTGTGTAAGAATAAACACATTATTGCCCTTAGGAAGAATTCCGCTATCAAGGGATTGCAGTGTATCCATCATTTCCTCTATTGTATATACTCTTATGATCCCATATTGACGAAAAGCTGCCTCATAAACCGCATCCGCACCAGCTAATGAGCCTGTATGAGAATTAGCCGCCTTAGCACCGATTTCGCTTCTGCCTACTTTTAGAACAATAATAGGCTTTTTCTTGGCTATTCTTGCAAGAGTATCAATAAGCTTTCTTCCATCAGGATAACCCTCCATGTACATACCTATAACCTTTGTATCTTCATCCTGCTCGAAATATTCAAGAAGATCTATGAAGTCAACATCAGCCATATTACCTATTGAAATAAACTTATTCATTGAAATAGGTGCAGGTTGTGAAGCACCCATCATAAGGATTGAGGCCGCTAGGGCGCCGCTTTGAGAAATGAAGCTTATTCCGCCCTTTTTACCTCTGCTTTCCTTCGGCAAAAGAGTCTCAACAAATGTTGTGTCAACTCGATTAATATTGTCGATAATACCAATACAATTAGGCCCCACGACACGTATGCCGTAACGTTTTGCTGTATTTATAAGGCAATCCTGTCTTCTTATACCTTCAGGAGTCTTAGTTTCTCCATAGTTTGCTGCCGCACAAACGATAACCTTAACATCATTTTTCTTTTTCATTCTTATCTCCAAATCAGCCATAATGTCAAAAATTACTTCTGAAGGAGTAATAAGAATAACCAATTCAACCTTTTCCTCTACCTCTGAAAGCTTTTTATAGCATTTAATTCCCAATATTTCCTTTTCAGAAACATTGATAGGAAATATTTTCTTCGGATAACCAATGCTTAATAAATTATCAAGTATTATATATCCCGCTTTGAGAGGGTTAGAGCTCGCTCCAACCACCGCGATATTCCGGGGATTAAATAAAGCATCCAAATTATTACTCATTATTCAGCTTATCCTTTCTTATAAAGTAACCAGCTGTTTAAGCCTGTGCCACTTTTTGTCTGCCAATTTCTGAATTTCCTCGATTTCATCATCGTTCAAATGCTTGAACTTCTTCATATGCTTAAGATATTCCTTAACAGGCTTAGGTTCCTTGTATTCCTTATTAATAAAAAATTTGCCATCTATAACCTCATAAAGCGGGAAAAAATTAGTTTCAACAGCAAGTCTTGAAACCTCAATACTTGTATCTGGTTTAATTCCCCATCCAGTAAGACATGGATTATACACATGAATATATGCAAGACCTCTTTGGGAAGCCTCTATGGCCTTTTCAAGCTTAGCAACCATATCAGGAATAAAAGCCGGTGAGCATGTTGCCATATACGGAATGTCATGCATAGCCATAACCATGGGAAAATCCTTCTTGTGCTGTCTCTTTCCGCCTCTGCCTTTATCACTTACAGGAGTTGTTGTTGTCCATGAATATTTTGTAGTAGCACTGCTTCGTTGATAACCTGTGTTCATATAGCCTTCGTTATCATAGCATATATAAATTAGTTTATCTCCTCTTTCCGCCGCACCTGAAAGGCACTGCATACCCGCATCAGTTGTTGCGCCATCACCAGCGAAAGCAACAACATTAACCTTTCTGCCAATCCTTTCATAATGCATTTTAATTCCTGTAAGCATAGAAGCTACATTATCCAAAAGCGGGAAAAACACAGGGATCTTTGAACCTGATTCCTTATCCCAGCCTACAACACCAACGCCGCCCATACATCCCGGCGGTACAGCATAAATTGTGTTTGGCCCCAAAACCTTCATACATGTTCTTAATGTTAACTCAACATTACATCCTACACAGGCAGATATACCCGGTGAAACCATATCCTCCATTGCGGCTAATTTATCTATTAAATTCATTCTCTGCACCTACCCCTCTTATACCATCAGCCAGATAGTTTCCCTATTCTTTTTCTCTTCTGCTGCTCTAACAATAGCATCGATTGTATCCAGCATCATTTTAATGGAGATGTCCTCTCCTCCAAGTCCTCCGATAATAGGAACGGAAGGAACATGATTGTCACCCTCATAAAGAGCTGATTTAATCTCCTGGTAAACAATACCTGTATCCCATCCAAAGGATACGTTCTTGTCAACAACGCCAAAGGATCTGACTCTAGCCAATGCCTTGCAAACTCTGGCTTTAGGGAATGGCCTTATCATTCTCATCCTTACAAGGCCTGCCTTGATGCCCTCTGCTCGCTTGAGGTCAACAGCCTCTTTAGCTGCACCTGACATAGAGCCTGTTGTTACGATAGCGTATTCGGCGTCCTCCATTCTATATTCTTCAATTGCTCCGCCATATGTTCTCCCGAACAATTCTCCATATGCTCTATCAACCTCATCAATAACCTTAAGGGCATTTTGCTGTGCCTTTAAATGTTTATATCTGTATTCCATTAAAAGATCACCGTTTGTAAGAGGATCGACAGCCATAGGCCTTTCAGGATCAAGTAAAATATGCTCAGGCTTATATGTGCCTAAAAATCCATCAACCTTCTCTTGCTCAGGAATAAAAACCTTTTCTGTCATATGCGAAAGATAAAAACCGTCAAAGCATATATTTATGGGAAGAAGGACTCTCTTATCCTCGGCAATCTTAAATGCCTGAACAATAAGGTCAAGGATTTCCTGGTTATCCTCAGCATAAACCTGAAGCCAGCCTGCATCTCTTACACTCATAGAATCCTGCTGTCCGCCCCAGACACTCTGAGGAGAAATCATTTCTCTGTTAACTATCGCCATAACTATAGGAAGTCTTAATGTAGAGGCTCTGAAATACGGCTCATACATAAGGGCAAGACCTTGAGAAGCAGTAGCCGTAAATGTTCTTGAGCCTGCAAGTGATGCTCCCGTAACTACGCTCATAGCTGAAAGCTCTGATTCAACTTCACTCATAGCCGCATCGATTTCACCGTTTGCAGCAAACTCTGTCAAGTATTCAACGACAGGTGTCTGCGGTGTAATAGGATAAGCTGCAATAACTCCGGGTCTTGCAAGCGATGCCCCAATGGCAGCAGCCTTATTGCCATTTAAAACGTCTAATTTCTGCATTTATTTTCCCTCCTCCGGTACCATGTCAATTGCCTTTTTAGGACATTCATGGGCACATATGCCGCAGCCCTTGCAATAATCATATGAAATTACAAACTTCCCATTAGTTTTATTGATCGAGTTAACAGGGCAGTATAAGAAGCACATACCGCATTTTATACATTTGTCATAATTCATAACCGGTCGCTGTGTTCTCCAGTCACCTGTATTTAAAACATGAATTCCTTCTGCTCCTATGGGAACTATATATTTACTTTTAAACTGCATTTTTCTCTCCCCTTAATTAAAGTTCTGTAACCTGGACTTCGTCATAGCCCTTGTATAAAGCTTCTTTGTTCTTGTGCCCCCAAAGCTCCTCAACCTTTTTGGCAATCTCATCAATTGAAACAAGTCCTGTTGCCTTGCAGAAAGCGCCCAACATAACTGTGTTTGTAATGGGCTTTCCAATAATTTGCAAAGCGATTGCCGTGGCATCAACAAGGGCAACTGTCTTAACATTTTCAGGCATTTTTAAGTCCTCAGGCTTATGTGTTGTGTTCAATACCAGCGTACCGTTCTCCTTAATTCCCTCAAAGACATCAACAGCATTCATGATAGTAGGGTCAAGAACTATTACTATATCAGGGTTATAAACTCTGTTCTTTGGTCTTATAGGGTCCGAGCTGATTCTTACGAAAGCAGTAACAGGAGCACCCTGCCTTTCAAATCCGAAAAATGGAATAGAATTTCCATATTTACCATCCATAACAGCGGCATATACCAATGCTTCAGCGGCTTTAACAGAACCCATTCCCCCTCTGCCGTGTATTCTTATTTCCTTCAAAGTCATTACCTCCTTTTAATCCCTTGGCTTATCTCATAAGGCACTTTCCTGTGGAAAGATTTTCAGCAAAGGCACCATTTTCAACAGCTACTTTACCATCTTTAATTGTTGTGACAGGCCATCCCTGCAATCTTCTTCCCTCAAAAATTGAGAAGTCTGAGCGTGAATTCAACTGCTCTGCTTTAACCTCTTTTGCCATATTCATATCAACTATTACTACATCTGCATCGCTTCCCGGAAGTATTGTTCCCTTCCTTGGATATACTCCGAAGGTCTCTGCGGGCTTCTTTGTCATATGAGCAATAACCTTTTCAACAGGTATTCCTCTTTTCACAACACCCTCATTTAGCACTGACGGCAGATGAGTTTCCAGTGCGGGATAGCCGGGAACTGCCTCCCACATAGATGCATCGTTGTTTTTTTCTGTTTTTGTCTGAGTTACGTTATCTGTTCCTATAGTATCAACAACCCCATCCTCTAAAGCCTTCCAAAGCTCTTCCATATCCTCAGCATCTCTGAAAGGCGGCTCCATTTTGAACTCATTTCCTGTAATATGCTGCTTTGCAATTGAAAGGTATGGACTTGTTGTCTCAACATTAACATATTTGTTTTTGGGCTTGATATTTCTTAATCTGTTGATAGCAGCCTTTGATGACATATGCACAAAATAAACAGGAACTTTGATCTTTTCAGCCAAATATGAAAGCCTGATTACAGCTTCCTCTTCGGCCATGTCCGGATGGGTATCCGCCCAGTCAAAAACTGTAGCGTTTTCACCCTTTTCTTCCCTTGTATTAGCATTGGCACGTCTCACAATGTAACGATTTTCAGCATGGGCGCAAAGCATACAGTTCTTACCGCTCTTTTTGATTTCATCAAAAACATCAAGTATAAATCCGTCATCCACATCCGGGATAAGTCCCGGAATACCGTTCATGTAAATCTTAAAGGATGTTATTCCCAGATGATTTACATAATCGGGAATTTCACTTTTTTGCTCATGATTTGAAATAACCAGATGAGGGATAATGTCTATATGGGAAAGCCTCTGAATATCCTCCATTATTTGGGGAAAGGATGTGAAATGTGATTTCTCTCCTCCAAAATAACAGCCTATTGTTGTTATACCACCCATAAGAGCTGATTTTGTTTCTGTTACAATTTCTGTTTCAAAAGGAGCAAAAAGCCCCAAATGAACATGAGGGTCAATTATTCCCGGCATTACATACTTTCCTGCGGCATCAATTGTTTTTGCCGCTGTTATTGAATTGTTGTTTCCAATAGAATGAATTTTCCCATCCTTAATATATACATTCATAGCAAAAATTCCGTTGTCCGGCAGGACAACCATGCCATTAATAACTGCAATATCAACATTAACCGAACTGTAAGGTGTAGTATGCAATTGTGAAGCAGCTATAGGTGCTGCTCCTACAGGCTGGGATATAGTTAATTTGTCAAGCTTATCTAATTTTGAACTTATTTCTCTTAGAATGTTTATAGATTCTTTATCCTCTGAAAAAGATACGGATTGTGAAGAATTTGTTTTTGTTTCCTCTTCTTTGCGATCAACCCCTGCCAAGCTTTTTATGTATGATGCAAAAATGTCGCGTTCCATAGGTTATTGCCTGCCTTCTACATTTTCTATTGCAGCAAGCGCAGCTTCTCTCGCTGCTCTGACCTCAGACTCCGAGCCCGAAATATACATCCTTCCGAAACGTCCTACCGGATCGAAGGTAACAACCTTAACCTGAGCATTTTTCTCTGCCTCATTTACAGCAATGGAAATATATGCTGCAGGTTCAACCTCCATTATAAAAAGACTTTCCCCCGGAACAAGTATTGATCCTAATCGTCCGTCACGATTGATAAGCTGAGCCTGGTAAGGGTCTGTATTTGAAATAATCTGCTCGGAAACAACTCTTGGCTTTATTCTGTCTGTCATATCAAGTCCGCAGGCATCAAGAATTGCCTGTCCTGCCTGCTTTATATCCTCAGGCGAATAGGAGTGAAGTTCAATTTCACCGTATTCTCTTTCTACTATCTGAAAGCCTGGTTTGGCATTTGTCTGCTTTAATGCTATATTAAGGAGATTGTAAACTCCGCTTCCAGGAGCTAATTCTATATATAGTTCACTCATGCCTGCCAAAGGTATATCGCCCTTTGCAACAGTTCCTGTAATAGCGGCATACTGTGGCTGCATATTATCAACAATTATAAAGGTTCTAAGATCTAATTTTTCTTTCATAGCCTAATCCTCTCCTACAGCGCAATAATCCCGCCGAAAATTAATTATTTAAGAAAGTCTTCTGTTTCAGGGTTTGGCCTTGCAATTACATGAACGCTTATAAGCTCTCCTACCTTTTGAGCTGCAGCGGCACCGGCATCAACAGCGGCCTTAACGGCCCCAACATCACCCTCGATTATTACTGTTACAAGTCCGCCTCCGATTAGCTTTTTCCCTATTATTTCAACATTAGCTGCTTTAACCATAGCATCTGCTGCCTCAATAGCTGCAACCAAACCTTTAGTTTCAATAAATCCCTTTGATTTCATATCATATTTCCTCCCTCTGTTTAATAAAATCACACGAATCGACTATCCCTATAATCGCCAAATCCACAGGTGAATTAGTGTCACCCAACGCGGCTCTTGCACCGGAGCCTGTTGCTACCAAAACAACTTCCCCCACACTGCAGCCTATAGTATCAACCGCCACCATAAATTCGCCCGTAAAATTTCCGGATTTATTTAGTCTTTGTAAAGTTACCATACTATAGCCTATCAAAGCTTTATTCTTAATGGTGGAAACAAATTTACCTTGAACTTTACAGATATACATACTAACACCTACTTCCCATCCAGAATGCTCTTGATGCAATCTAAAGCATAGTCAATTTCTTCTGGTTTTGTATAAAAGTGAGGTGCTATTCTGATTACATCTCCCCGGCCTGAACCAATAACGTTTTTCTTTCTCAAAAGACCTTCCATGGTATGCGAATCAACCTTATGTCCGCAGACAACAGCCGTCGTGCTGCCCTTCGCGCTTACATCAAATGGACTTAATGTTGTAAGCCCTCTTTCAAGAACTCCGTTTAGCGCATAAGCACTGAGCATATCAATTCTATCTTTGATTCTTGCCGGATTAACCTCATTAATGATTTCAAGGCCTGCTCTAACAGCATAAGCATTAAGCACAGGTGGCGTTCCCGTATCGAAACGGCTTGCTTTATTTGCCCAATCCAAGTATCTTGTCTGAAATAGAAATGGATTTGCTTGTCCGAACCAACCTGTCACAGAAGGCTTTAAATCCTGAATAAGCTTTTTATTTATATACATAAAGGCTATTCCCGGAATACCAAATAAATATTTGAGGCAACCTGAAACCAAGATATCAATATTCATTGCCTTAACATCTACAGGATCTGTGCCTAAACTCTGATAAGAGTCAACCAAAATAAGCGAACCTTTTCTGTGAGCTATTTCGGCAATCTTTGCAATGTCTTGTTTAAACCCATTTAAGTAATAAACCTGTGTAATGGATGTTAATAATGTATTTTCATCGATGTATCTTTCATATTCGCTTATATCGATCTGATGTTTTTCATCTACAGACACAAAATCAACCTTGGCTCCATGTCTCTGGTTTGCAAGCCATATATGATCAACAGTCGGGAATTCTGCATCTGTAACAACAACTTTCTTTCTCTTTCCTGTATAGTCAAGGGAGTTTGCAATTGAGCTTACCAGGTCTGAAACAGAAGAAGCCACTGCGATATCATCAGGATCAGCATTTATTAATTTAGCAAACTCAGCCTTTGCCTGATCAACCTCTTGGCACCATGAATCCCAGTCCATTCCTACGCCGCCCCAGTTTTCAAGATATCTGTTTATAGAGGCTAAAACCCTCTTTGATTGAGCACTTTGTGAACAGTTTCCCAGATGGGCTACATTTTTAAGAATTGGGAACTCTTCTCTCCATCTTTCAACTTCTGCTTCACTGATTAGTCCCTTATAGGGAAGTGCTTTGACCTGCGGATAGCTCCTTCTTTCAGATTTGCCGGCTATATGCTCAAAAGCCGTCTGTGGCGTAGGCTGTGTCGATACACGTGCAAATTCTGGCTGCACTACAAATTCTACACTTCCTGCATAGTTGTTCTCATCTTTGTATACAAATCTTATCCCTTTTTTTAGCGCTGCCTCTTTGGCAACAGAGGTGATAACATCTTCTCTGTTCATCTCAATTATGCTCTCACCCTTAGCAGCATAAAAATCTACATCATGTGCGGTATAAAACTTTTTCACCTCATAATACCCCTTTCTTATTGTATAGAGCTATTGTTGATTATTCTGCTTCAGGTAAAAACATCTCAAGCAATCCTTCGTTTGGCCTTGGAATTACATGTACTGATACAACCTCTCCAACTCTTTGAGCTGCTTCTGCACCGGCATCAACTGCTGCCTTAACGGCTCCTACATCACCCTTGATAATAACGGTAACGTAGCCTCCGCCGATTTCAAGTTGTCTCACCAATTCAACATTTGCTGCCTTCACCATGGCGTCAGCCGCCTCAACGCTTCCTACAAAGCCTTTTGTTTCAATAAAACCATATGAATTCACTGTTTTTTCCTCCTCTTATAACAATTTCATATACAACGCACCAGCGTTAGTATCATTAAGAGTATTCTTAATTCAATCAAGCATGGCAATTTGTTCATATGTATCATAAAAAAATCATATCAGGTATGCTATAATAATTCTGTAAATCATTTTACAAATATATAAAATATACAAAATTTTATATACAAAATTTTAAAATCTACTAAGAGATAATTGTGAGGTGATTACTATTAGTAAGATTAGCAAAAGAAATAAAGTTGATATTGAAGGAAACTCACCATGGGTTGATATGAGTTATGTTGACTGGAGCTGTATCACAAAGGATTACACTCCAAAAGGGTATAAGAAGCATGAAGTAATATATCACCAGCAGGATAATCCTGACTGTGTTTATCTGGTTAAAAAGGGCAGAGTAAGGCTTGACATTTATGGCTTTAATGGAGAAAAGCGAAGCCTTTTTATTGCTGAAGCGGGTACATTTTTCGGGGAACTTTCTACCATAGATGAAATGCCTAATATGTGCAGTGCTACCGCTGCCACATATTCAGTTGTCTACAGCATACCAAAGACCAGGTTTATTGAAGAACTCAGCAAAAATTATGATTTTTCCTTTAGTATTCTTAAAATGATGTCAAAAAAAATACGCCTCATTACAACGCAAATAAAGCAGCTTTCTTTTAATGATTCAAACTATAGAGTATGCTATGCCCTTACAAGCCTTGCCAATCAGTATGGCTCTAAAACTTCTGAGGGCTATTACAAGCTGGGCATAAAATTTACGCATCAGGAAATGGCAAACCTTACAGGCCTTTCAAGAGTTTCTGTTTCAAATATACTTCTTAATTTGGCATCTGAAGGTATAATTGATAAGGATGAAGGTTTTGTTATTATAATTGATATGAACAGATTAAGTAATTATTTGCTTGAAAATTGAGATTGAAGCGTAAAACGCCGGGGGCTGCCTTTAGAGAAGCTTTGTGCCAGAGCTGCAAAAAAGCATTGACCGACGAAAAGCTTAGAGATATATATGAGAGGGCAAAGTAGCTTTGCCCCTCATATTACTTATTTAACTGTACATAGCTGCAATCTCGCCATGTCTAAGGACATAAATATTATCCGCATTTCTTACGGTGTTGAGCCGGTGGGCAACAATAATAGTAATCCTATCCTTCAAGAATTCCATCAAATTTTCCATCACATATTCTTCGGTCAAATTGTCCATGGCAGAGGCAGCCTCATCTAAAATTACTATTCTTGCCTTCTGAAAGTAGAGCCTTGCCGTCAATTCTGCTCCTTCCTCCATCAGGCTTTATTAACCCTTCTTTCTATTTTAGCTAGTGACATACTTCTACATTATATCTAAATAAGTTTTCATTGCATTTCTGATGCTTTCTTGCAATTTATGTGATACTATCGAACCGCATTGTTCTTTCAGCCTTTCTTTGGATATGCAGCGTATTTGATGAGCCATAACGATGGAATCCTTTGATAAGCCTGAATCATCTTTGCTGACAAAGGCTTCTATTGAATATACTTTTCTTCCTGGCTTCTGAGAGGTTATTGGCAAAATTGTAACTGTCGGCAGAGCCTTGTTTATCTCTTCTTCAGATACAATCAGAACGGGTCTTGTCCCTGCTTGCTCCGAACCAATCACCGGGTCCGGCTGTACCCCGAAAATATTCCACTGATATTTTACCAATCAGTAACCCTCCTTGCCGTCTCAGCATCAGAGGTTTCAAAATCATGTATGCATTCTTCTATATCTTTCAAAAACAAAGGATCCTTAGATGCTTCTGTTATTTCTTTTATTAATTTTTCCTTTTCCAATCTCATTAAATATTCTTCAATAGCTTCCTTCACACCTGCATTTACCGAAGCAATGTAATTATCATCCGCATATTCTCTCACCTTATCAATCATTTCTACAGGCAGTGAAAATGTGTAATTCTTCACTTTTGCAGCCATACTACCACACTCCAAAATCATATTGTATATTTATATTGTATTATCTACAATATAAATATACAATATAAATGTTATTCTACATTAATATGCTTATTATATTAGGAATACAGGAAGCCTTCGACATGATGCCGGAGGCTATGGCAATGGGTATATATTCTAATGCTATGGCGTAATTACATCCTTTTACCTTTTACTTCATAAACACATTCCTTGTAATTCAAGCCTTCAACCTTTCCCTCTGCATCTATATTGAATTTAATCAATCTATATTCGCTTCCCATCGTGTAGAATTCAGTTTCCGAGTATGGTATAAGTATATTTTTAATTGCTGAAGGCTCCAAAACAAGATGATTGGCTTCTCTTCTTACAGTCATGACATTTCCGTTGTCAAGCAGATACCTTCCGCTTAATCTCTCCAGGTTCTCTTTGTCTAATTGTATTTTTTCTCTTTTCACAGGCAAATCGTACTTTTCGCCCAAAGCCATGAAAGATAGGACTTGAGCCATATTAAGGTTTATATTATCTTTATTGCTCACATTCATCAACGATATGACTGTTAGCTCTTCGTCAGGAAATCTCATTACTGTAGATGAATATCCATTGTCTAAAAGCCCATTATAGCCCATCCATTTGTGTCCATTCAGTTCTCCCACTCCCAATCCGTAGCCGTGAGCATACATTCTTTCAATGGTTTCCTTTTTTATAACTATGTCACCGTTAAGGGCCTTGTACAATAAATACAGATCCTTAGTGGTAGAGTAAATATTTCCTGAGCCTAAAAATGCGGAAACATCATATATTGTTGAGGTGACCTTTTCAATATGAGAATCAAAAATCTTATAGCCGGAGGCCATATGAGGAAATTCAGCATTAGAAGCTGCGGCACCGGTATTTTTCATACCGACAGGCTCAAAAATATTCTTCTTTAAATACTCTTCGTAGGTCTCTCCGGACACTTTTTCAATTATACAGGCTAATAGGCTGAAGGCTCCGTTGCTGTATTCATATCCTGTACCAGGTTCAAAGTCAAGGGCTTGGGATGCGATTTTATTAATCAACTCATCCCGGGAAACAGGTTCATGAAAATTGATTTCGGCGTCCCTCTTTATGCCTGAAGTGTGGGTCAGCAAATGCTCTATAGTTATTTTGTCTCCTTCAGTCTGAGAAGGGATATATTTCGATACAGGGTCGCTGAGCTTCAGCATGCCCTTTTCCTCCAGCTGCATAATAGCCAAGGCTGTAATGGGCTTGGTGTTGGAGCCTATCAGAAAGATTGTATCCTCGGTGAGCTCAATATTCTTATCATAATCTGCCTTCCCATATCCTTTGCTGAATAATATTTCTCCCCCTTTGGCTACTAAGATATTCCCGTGAATTCTCTCACGGGTGCAAAGATTATTCAAAGCCGCTATATACTCATCCGCTTTTTTGGAGAAATCTTCATTGCTTCCTGAAGTTTTTACACTGCAGCCATATAGAGCAAGCATCCCGATCGTCAATATTACAACGCTTATAATGCCTGTCCTTCTCAATTCTTTTTCTTCCCCCTTCAGTCCAATATGTTGGATTAGTTTATAGAACCTTGCTCCAGTAGTTTATTTTAGTTACTGTAACAAAGCCTACTCTTTTATAGAACTCTTTGTTGGAATCCATGATAGCATATTGAGCACCAAGCCTTTTAACCCGGTTCAGTGCCTCATAGACTGCTGCCTGCCCAAGTCCTAATTTCTGATATTCAGGTATTGTCCCCACTGGCTCAGGTGAGACATATTTATTAAGCTCGTCATACCATACGCAGCAGAAAGAAGCAATTTCCCCATCCGGTGCGACAATAAACACACCGTATTCAGGATAGAAGTCCTTTGCGGCAGCCAATGCCTCGAAAGCTTTCTTGGAGCGCTCTACATAGATGGGTTCGTCTATATATCCGAAGGCCCTGGCATGAGCAATGGCTTTTTGTTCTGCCGTAGTTTCGTTATAGGTTGTGATCCTAAAGCCCTCCGGAATGCTGACATCAAATTCATTTTCCATCTTCAGAATATTAAATGCCAGAGAATAATCTATGCTATAGCCTCTCTCCTTTGCTATAGCTTCCAATGGGTCATTCTCGGGGATTTCCACCCACACCGTTTTGTTTGGGCCATCCATTATGGATATGTTTTCTTCCCCAAACTCGAACAACTCCCTGTAGAAATCCCTCGGCAGGTCGAATCTGTCAATATTGATAAAAACTATTCCGTTTTCCTCACCCTCCGAACAAACGATAGCCGCTATTTCCCCATTTTCATATTCCCATATGCCTATTTCATCGGGCCAGTGCTCAGTGTAGTCGTGCATAATCTGTCCGAAGCATGGTGAAAAATTCATCCTATCAAAGGTCCAGTTTCTGATATATCCCAGCTTATGATTGCTGTTGATAAAAAAGGAATGCATCCTATCAAAGTCATCACTTTGATATCTTCTGAATTTTATTTCCATAATATATGCCTCCTCACAAGTTATAAGTCTACTGTACTGCCTGCGAAGCCCCTATGAAAACTCTGCTAAACTAATATGCCAATAACAGACTTGATGATCAAATACTCAAAGGCAACAGACGCTATACATGCAATAATGAAAAATGACAGTTTTGCTTCTCCAATCTGATCCTTCCAATACTGGCCTCTGAACAGCGAAAAAAGATCAGGAGTAAATGAGTATCTGACCGACTCTTTGAAATCGTCGGAATCTCTGAACATGACCTTAAAAATAATTTTATACAGAGGTATATTCACTATAAGCAATACCACCATAATAAACGCTTCTATATCTATCACCTCCATTATAGCAACGCCCAAAGGCTGTTTGCCTATTTGCACCTGACGATCAGATAATCATCGTAATGTTCAAACCCTAATGCATTATATGCTCTGACAGCAGGTGTATTATTCTTTTTGACGGAAAGAGTGGGCATTTTGCCCTTGCCTATTATTCTCCTGCATATTTCAGATACGACTGCTTTGCAGTATCCTTTGCCTCTCTCCTCTTCAGGGGTATAGACGCTTCCAATCTGGCTTATGCCCGGAGTATAAGTCTGAATGCAGGCTTGAGCGACCATCTCGCCGGCCTTTACTGCAATGATAAAATCCTCTTCTTCGCTCCTTTGCACCAAAGATTTTATGGCATCCTCTCTTGTCATGATCTCATTGAATCCCTTTTCGCGGGCATTTATAACGAAATCGACTACCGCATCATTGCCTGCTCCTCTCGCATCAATAAAGTTTATTCCATCCAATACATAAGGCTTAAAGCTCTTATTTACAAAATAAGCACTTTCATCATATGCCTGAATCTCTTTATAAGCCTCGATTTCGTCATATAAAGGCTTTACAATTTCACGCATACCCAGTAAAAATTTAAAGCTTCTCTCCCGCATGATTCCTGCAAATAAGGGCACCGCAGCTTCCGTCTCATAATGGGGTATGCAGCTTCCAAGATTATAGAAGGGCAGGATGCCTTTCAGCTCTTCACCCTCAAAGAACCCATAATAATCTGCACACCTTCTTATATCCCGTTTGTTATCTACGCCGAACTCAACAATATTGGCATATAAAAATGATGTGCCGATTTCGTTTCTCCCAAGATACTCCATAATAATTTGCTTGTCAGACTGTGTAAGTAATCTGATCATCTTCGCCACCTCCTAAAATAAAAAACCCCGCAAAATCACTCCCAAGAGTGACTCCGAAGGGTTTATATCCGTTCGTGTAGGATTGCCGCAATCCCTATGCTGCTCGCAAGCTTGTGCTCAAGCATACTCACTTTTTATGTATTATTGCATATATTTTCCATACTGTCAATATATATAGGAACGGTTATGAGCCGCTCCTGCTATATATTGACAAATGTGATCTCGTTTCCGTTTTCAGAGACAACCCGCTTAAGGTCCTCATAGGATAGCATCACTGTAGCGGTATTATCGTTAGGATGTACTCCCAGATTTGCTTTGCCTACTAAATCCTTGTCAAAAACAACCTCTACCTCATGAGCAGCATCGTTGATTATTCCTAAAGGTGAAACTGCGCCTTTTTTCAGCCCAAGATATTTCTCAAGCCTTTCCTCTGATGCAAAGCTCAGCTTTGTGCTTCCTATTTGTGCCGCAATATTGCTAAGATCTGCTCTCTTATCATTGCGAAGAATAATGAGATAATGCTTTTTTCCCTTTGCATCTCTGATAAAAAGATTTTTGCATACTTCAACCTTATCGGTTATGCCCAGATTTTCCATCTCTTCAATGGTATAGACCGCAGGATGGTTGATGACCTCATATTTGATGCCCATAGCAGTCAATTTTTCATAGACCTTTTGCTGTGCTTCCATTTTCGGATTCAACTCACTTTCTTTTGTATTAACCGTACCTTCTCTTGAAGGAGGCCTTATTCAGTGCTAGGCTGCTTCTTCCATCGGTCCTTGCCGAAGAACCATATAAAGTTCAGCCTTTGTAGCATTTGCATAGGGCGTTACAAAAATCACCCCTATGCCAAAAAACAATGCCCCCAGCAAATACCATCCGATGAAGGACAAATCCAGTACAAACATATCTAATTTATGGCCTTCAGTCATATCCCGGCTGAGTTTTATTGCCTCTTGGGCTCCTATATTAGGGTTTTCAGCCAGTATATAAGGTGCCATTGAATACTCGTAGGATTTTATAATACCTGGTATTATCAGCAGCAGATACCATAGAAAGTTCTGAACGCCCCTTAGCAGCATTGCCTTTATTATACCCATATAGTTTTCCCTGTCAAAGGCATATTTAAAACAACCGCTGCTGTCTTCGTACCGGGCAGATTTGATAAAATATCTCCTGCCTCCTACTTCCAGCGAATACCCTAAAAAAATGCGCAGGACAATCAAGGATAATATGATCAAGATCACCATGACACCAAAAATTGCGAAAAAAGTTGGTAGATCAAAGGGCATAGGGCCTCCCGAGTTTCTGTAGTTATTATAGCTGCTCCTGCCCGAGCTTCCTCCCCCGCCACCTTCGCCTCCTGCAAGATAGATAACCAAGCTGATCAAAAATGCTTTCCAATAGTTTCCTTTGAGCACTGCCTTTGCTCTATCCTTAAGCTCTTTTCTTGTCCACATATTCATACCCCACTTTCTATTCTAGTCTATAATATTTATATCAGCATATTAAAATGCTTTTCCCATGCTTTATTTCCCCGCCATATATCAAATATTACCATAACCCTCCCTCTTTTTCTATACATCCCATAAGTTTCATGTCTATAAAATTCACTGTAAATCTAACCATTTTTGTGATAGTCTATGATTATGAGTTTTATCACTGAATGTAATCTCGTTCAATAACAGGAGGGATAACATGAACAAATTCAGACATATGGAGGAATTCTTCCGGGCAAACAAGTGGAGATACATGCTTGGTGTATTTGTCCTCCTATTTGTCGACGGTCTTCAGCTTGTGACCCCCAAGCTTCTTGGTCATATCACGGATTCCCTTGGTTCCCACACCCTATCCATGAAGCAGATATATTTTTACGTATTTTTAATAATATTGATTGCAGTTTTTATAGCAGTTTTTCGATACATATGGAGGATGCTCATAATAGGGGCGTCCAGGGATCTGGAATTCTGGCTGCGCAATAAATTGTTCTCCCATTTGGAAAAACTCTCTATTAATTATTTCCACCATAAAAAAACCGGAGATTTGATGGCCCATGCCACCAATGACATAAATGCCGTCAGGATGGCCTTTGGAATGGGCGTCGTCATGGCCACGGATGCCATATTCCTGACCCTCTCCACCATTATGATAATGATGGTATCCGTTGATATGAAATTTACACTGGTAGCCTTGATACCTCTTCCCTTTGTCGCCCTTACCGTCACCTTTTTCGGCAAGGTGATCCAGAGAAAGTTCAAAAGGGTTCAGGAGGCTTTTTCCAACTTAACGGATAAGGCTCAGGAGAGCTTTTCGGGCATAAGGGTAATAAAATCCTTTGTCCAGGAGGATAAGGAAATCAATAACTTCGCAGATGCCAATAAAAACAATCTTGATGAGAACATGAATCTCATAAAGATATGGGGCGCCATGTTCCCTCTGGTAATCTTTATGGCCTCCTTAAGCTTCGTCATCACCCTCTATTACGGCGGGGTGCTTGTAATAGACAAGACCATAAGCCTTGGACAGTTTGTAACCTTTATATCCTATTTGGGACTCCTAACCTGGCCTATGATGGCCGTAGGCTACGTTATAAACGTACTTCAAAGAGGTACTGCCTCTATCCTGAGGATCAATGAAATATTAGACACCGAGCCGGAAATATTTGATGATGAAAACACCTTGGAGCTTGATGATTTTGAAGAAGCCATAGAATTTAAGAATTTGTCCTTTACCTATCCTGGAGCAGAGATCCCCGCACTCAGAGATATAAATATAACTCTGGAAAAAGGCAGGACCCTCGCCATAATAGGAAAGACGGGCAGCGGCAAGACGACTTTGGCCAATTTAATATTAAGACTATATAATGTAGAAAAAGGCAAACTTTTATTGGGAGGCTATGATATAAACCAGATGCCCTTCCACCTTCTCAGAAGCAAGATCGGCTATGTGCCTCAGGACAATTTTCTTTTTTCCTGCACTATAAAGGAAAATATAGCCTTCGCGGACGAAAGCCTGCCCTTTGAAAAAGTAGAGGAGGCTGCTAAAATAACCAGCGTCTACGACGATATCATGGACTTTCCCCAGAAGTTCGAAACCCAGCTGGGAGAAAGGGGCATAACCCTATCGGGAGGCCAGAAGCAGAGGATATCCATAGCTCGGGCCATTGCCAAGAATCCCGGCATAATGATATTTGACGACTGCTTATCCGCCGTGGATACAAAGACAGAAGAAAAAATACTTAAGAATTTGAAGAAAGTAACCAAGGACAGGACAAGCATCATAATAGCTCACAGGATATCTACTGTAAAGGATGCTGATGAGATCATCGTTTTAGATGAAGGCAGGATAATCGAGAGAGGAAATCACGACTACCTGGTATCCATAAAGGGATACTACAGCAGCATATACCATAAGCAGCTGCTGGAAGAAAAAATAGCCGGTGAGGAATAGGGGGTAGAATATATGAACAATTTTCATGAAGAAGAAGCCTTAGGAAAAGCCTTTGACGCCCGGCTGATGAAAAGACTGTTAAAGTATGCCAAGCCCTTTGCCGGACTTATTTCCATTTGCTTCGTGCTGCTGCTTTTGATAACTCTCACTGATTTAGCCAGGCCCTATCTCATGAAAGTGGCCATAGATGATTACATAGCGGCAGGCAATAAGGCAGGGCTGGAAAAAATATCTCTGCTCTTTCTTGCTGTCATCACCGGAGGTTTTGTATTCAACTATATCCAGGTTTACCTGCTGAATTATACGGGACAGAAGATCATATACAATATGAGGCAGGAGCTCTTCTCACACTTGCTGAGACTCTCCCTATCCTTCTATGACAGAAATCCTGTGGGCAGGCTTGTTACAAGGGTCAGCAACGATATGGAAAGCCTCAACGAAATGTATACTGCGGTCCTCGTAAATCTTTTTAAGGATATATTTACCCTTATAGGAATCGTAATCGTCATGCTCAGGATGAATGCAAAGGTCGCCTTGGTAAGCTTTATTGCCATACCTCTCATATTTTTGTCCGCGGCCATTTTTCGTGTGGAGTCCAGAAAAGCATACAGGCTGGTCAGAGTGAAGCTGGCAAAGATAAATTCTACCTTGAGCGAGAATATCTCAGGCATGAAGATCATCCAGATATTTAACAGGGAAGATTATAAATATGATGAATTCGTAGGTATAAATGATGAGCACAGGAAGGCGAGCATGAGGGAGCTCTTCGTATTTGCGGTGTTCAGGCCTTCCATGGACCTCATCTACTCGCTGTCTTTAGCCCTTCTCATATGGTATGGAGGAGGAAAGGTCCTCCAAGGTGAGGTGCCCTTTGGAGTTCTCTTTGCCTTTGTAAATTATATCGACCAGTTTTTCAAGCCCATAAATGACTTGACCGAGAAATTCAATATCCTGCAGTCTGCAATGGCTTCGTCAGAGCGAATCTTCCTGCTTTTAGACCAAGAGGAAACCATCAAGAACCCCAGTGAAGCTCTGCCCCTTGATAAGGTCACAGGCAAGATAGAGTTTAAAAATGTTTGGTTCGCTTATGAAGGAGAGAATTGGGTCTTAAGGGATGTAAGCTTCACCATCAATCCCGGTGAAACAGCAGCCTTCGTAGGTGCCACAGGAGCAGGAAAAACTTCAATAATAAGCCTTATCACCAGGCTTTATGATATACAGAAAGGCGAAATACTTATAGACGGTAAAAATATCAAGGAAATAGACAAATACGAGCTTCGTTCTCAAATCGGGGTAGTGCTTCAGGATGTCTTCCTCTTTACCGGAGATATAAAAGGGAATATAAGATTGAATAATGAGGATATAACCGATGAAAAGGTAAAAGAGGTTGCAAGCTTCGTAAATGCCGGAACCTTTATCGACAAGCTGCCCAGAAAGTATGAAGAAACAGTAATGGAAAGAGGAGCTACTCTCTCATCAGGGCAGAGACAACTGCTGGCCTTTGCAAGAGCGCTGGCCTTCAACCCCTCTGTATTGGTGCTTGACGAAGCTACCTCCAATATCGATACTGAGACGGAAATGCTGATACAGGATGCTATAAAGAAGCTTATAAAGGACAGGACCAATATCATAATAGCCCACAGGCTTTCCACCATACAGCATGCAGATAAGATTATCGTCATGCACAAGGGCAAAGTAAGGGAAATGGGCAAGCATCAAGAGCTTCTGGACAAAAAAGGCATGTATTACGATTTATATTTGCTGCAATATAAGGAATAGATCAACGGGGACGGTTTGAAGTGGCTCAAGTGAACCATGAAAAACCGTCCCGTTGGCTCTTTTTGCAGCAAATATTTTGACTTCCATTCATTCCCTTATTTCGTATTTAGCGGTACAATAAATAAAACAATGAAATTTCTGATATTCAATTGACTAAATAGTATAGATAAATAAAGGGTAGGGGGATAGGTATGAAGTGCAAAAAAACGGTCAGTTTCATCAGCATTGCATGCATATTTGTGATGCTGTTTTCCCTGGCAGGCTGTAAAGCGGTTGACACACCAAATTCTAAGGATGCCATGGAAGAAAGCGCATATAGCTATGAGGCTTCAGACTTAAGCACTGCTATGGCGCTGCAGAACATTTCCAGCCCATGTATCAACAGTAAAGGAGAAATTGCAGTATTTGACGAGGAAAAGGAGAAAATACTTGTGCTTGATAAAAAAGGAGCATTGCTGCGGGAAATATCTGATACCTTTAAGGGAGGCATGTCTCTTGCATACGGCACCGGGGACAAGCTGTATGCCCTTTTACAATACTATAAAAGAAAGGGCAGCGAAATAACCGGAATGATCACGGAGCTGGTAATCTACGATGAACAGGGACAGAAATCCGGTGACAAGATTGAAAAGGAAGCAAGGGGAAACGCAGAGTCCTTCAAAGGAAAGTTCATAACTAAGATGATGCCAGATAAAAAAGGAAACCTTTATGTGCGTAAAAGTGATGGGACGCTCGAAATGCTGGACAAAAGCCTGAATATCATAAAAGCCTGGGATAGAGTTAAATATTCAGACTTGGCTGTAGATGAAAAGGACAATCTGATATTATTGCAAAGAAATACAGGCGGGAAAATCTATATACAAAAATTTGACGTGAAAAATGATAAAGCTATTTGGGAAAAGGAGCTTAAAGTTCTGGATGCACCGGATTATATATATTGCAACAGAAACTCAGGCAAGCTATACGGCCTGCAAGATGGAGTCATTTTCAATTATGATTCCAAGGGGGATGTTGACCGAAGACTGCTGGATATCAAAGAATTGTCCGCTTTTGATTATATAACTGGATTCCTGGTAGATGATGAGGAGGAGATATATGTCCAAAGCTATGATGATGAAAAATCAAATATCATCTGTTTTGTAAAGCAGGATGCAAGCGAGCAGCGTGCTGCAGAGGGAAATAAAAAGAGACTGATTATACACATGAGCTATGATTTTGGTAATGCTATCTCAAATGCTATTATACAGTATAAGAAAGAACATCCTGATGTTGACATAAAAATCAATGATATCCGTGAAATATCATTTGATGAAATGATACAGAAGCTGAATGCAGAGCTGATGGCAGGAAAAGGACCGGATATTATCTTTGGTGATTTTCCTATAGCTGATTACAAGGAGAAAGGCTTGATTGCAAACCTTAGTGAATTTATCGATAGAGATAAAAGCTTTAATATAAAAGACTATGATGAAAATTTAATAAATGCATCAAAAGCGGATTATGGACTTTACAGCATACCTGTTGATTACTATATAAACTGTTTTTTGGTCAACACCAAGCTGGTGGAGCAAAAGGAGATTCCCTTAAAGAAGGATATGACCTGGGAAGAGCTGTACACCGTGGTTAGAGAGGCTAACAGAAAGCCCGATACCAAGATTTATATGCTTCCTGAAATGGGGCCTCAAGCGTTATTCTATTATATAATTTACGGAGATATAGACTACTATGTTGACAAAGAAAATAGGCTTGCCAGATTTGACAGTCAAGAATTTATACGGGCACTGGAGCTTATGAAGCGTATCGATGATGAACATTTATTTCACCCTGATATAGACGGGAAGAAAATTATACACTCAGATGGGGAGTTTGCCCCGGAAGATATATTATTTATCCCTATCACGTTTGTTTCGTATAAGCAAATATATGAATGTGGCAAATATTATAATAGCTTTGACGTTATACCTGCTATCAGAGGATTGAGCACTGATATAAGAGAAGTGCGTGCCCGCAATATAGCCATCAACAGCAATTCCCAATATAAGGAGGAGGCATGGGAATTCATAAAGCTGCTTTTATCTGAAGAAATGCAGCTTAAACTTAGTGAGAGCAATAATTTACCTGTCAATAATAAAGCAGACGAAAGAAGCGAAGCAGATATGTTTAGCGATAAGGATGGAATGCCTCCCGATTGGTATAGGCCTACAGATGAGGACATGGATAATCTAAAAAGCCTTATGGCGGAAATAAACAAAATTGAGCCCTTTGATATTGAGTTGAATGAGATAGTACGGAATGAAGTGGAGCAATATATGAAAAATGAAAAAAGTGCCCAAGATACTGCTAAAGCGGTGCAGAATAAGGTTATGCTTTATTTGCAGGAGTAGGAAATTATGAAACAGTTTTTTATAAATAATAAAAACACAAAGGCACGGGTTTGTAAATGGGGAAGAAAAGAGAATCCTACAATTATTTATTTTCATGGATTGGGCGGCACCAGTTTGAGCTTTCTTGAATTAGGAGAACTCTTAAAAGATAGATATCACATTGTATCTATTGACTTGCCTGGCCATGGAAGAACACCGGCATTTTGCTCTTTGGAAGATGAAATAAAATCATATAAAGCAGATTTTGATGGCATTTAATTAAATACTTTATAGATTGATGGCATAATGATTAATAAAATTTTATAATGAACATTATAAATGTGAGGTTGTTTATATGAACATTCTGCGAACATCTAACCTATACAAAGTGTATGGAGATGGAGATGCCTCTGTGCACGCGCTTAGACCTACGGAAATAAGAATCGACAAAGGTGAATTTGTAATAGTTGTAGGGCCCAGCGGTTCGGGAAAAACCACATTGCTGAACTTGTTGGCGGGCTTAGATAAACCAACCGGCGGAAATGTACACATAAAGGGACAGAATATATTTGATATGTCTGAAACTGATTTAACAATATTTCGAAGAAAGAATATCGGATTTGTATTTCAATTCTTTAACCTCTTGCCCATTTTATCCTTAGAAGAGAATGTGGTTCTCCCTTTGCTGTTAGATAAGAAAGATATCGATTGGGCTTATATTGATGAACTGCTTGAAATCTTAGGAATAAAAGATCGAAGAAGACACTTGCCTGGGGCCTTATCAGGAGGGCAGCAGCAAAGAGCGGCGATTGCGAGAGCTTTATGCATGAAGCCTTCTATAATATTTGCAGACGAGCCTACTGGTAACCTTGATACTAAGAGCAGCAACGAAGTAATGGAGTTGTTTAAGAACTCAGTCAAAAAATATAATCAAACCTTAGTCATGATTACTCATAATCCGGAGATCAGTAAATTTGCTGATAGAGTACTGTTTATTGAGGATGGAATGGTATCAAATGGAAAGGTTATAGGGTGAGAAGATGATTACCAGTTTTATGCAACTTGTCCCCAGGTATTTGATGTATAATAAAAAGCGCACTTTGACCATATCATTTAGCATTATATTCTCTGTGACGTTGTTGACCTCTGTAAGTATAATCATAAATAGCTATAATGAGATGGCCATTTATGCTATGGGTCAAATGTTTGGAAAGTATCATGGAGAATTTATAAATATAGAATATGATAATTTAGGTAAACCCAAAAATCTTCCTATTATAAAAACTATAGGAACAACACTGAATTTAGGTGAGTATAAATCCGAAGAATATAAGCTGGATATAATCGGGTCAGATAATAATGCTATGGATATGCTAAATTGCAATATCATAAAAGGAAATTACCCTCAAAATATCAATGAAATAATGATGGAGGAGTGGGTAATAAACAAGATGGAGCCAAAACCAGCTATTGGGGATAAACTCAGCTTGGATTATGAAATGGTAAATACTAAGGGGCTTTCAATCGGGCGGTCAAAAACTGATTTTATTCTATCTGGTATTATGGAAAATTCATATGGCACATTAGCAGCAGATAAAGGAAAGGCATTTGTGACATTGCAAACTGCAGAGCAACATATTGAAAAGTACGATAGGTCATATAGACAGTATTTTGCTATGGATACATCGCCCAATATCAGGCAAGAGCTGGCCAAGGTTAGGGAATTGCTGAACAAAAGAGCTGAAAATGAAAATGTTTTCGGCGATTATAACGAAAATGAAGGTTATGTAGATTCATTAGAAAGTGCATATAAATCCAGAAAACTGACATTCTTTATAGATGCGATAGTTGCGCTTGTTGCAGTTATGGTAATCTTTAATGTCTTCAATATATCTATTATTGAAAGGCTTAAGCATTTTGGCTTACTCAGATCTATAGGAACAACCCCAGATCAAATAAAATATATGCTATTGGCTGAAGCGCTTCTGCTGGGGCTTATATGCATACCCATAGGCATAGCTGCCGGAGTGCTTGGAACACATTTGCTATTATTTATAACTAGTAAAATTGGACTTTTTAAATCAACTATCAGCATAAGCCTATTCAGTATCGTATTGCCGTTCATTATGGGATTTTTGTCTATATTGATAGCAGTATACAATTCGGCAAAATTGGGTGCGCGTGTATCCCCTATCGAATCCATAAATTTAGAAAGCAAGATCAGAAAAAAGCAGACTGATATTAAGAGCTTCTCAAATAAATTGATTTTATCTATATACGGGCAAACGGGAAAAATGGCGCTCACAAATATCGGGAGATACAAGAAAAGATTTTTTGCGACAATTATAACAATCAGTGTTAGCATCGCATTGTTTATAAGTGTATTCTATTTAATAAAAGGTCTTGATCCGGTGCATCAGATCAGTAATCTTATGACAGCAGACTATGTACTGACATACGAATTCAACAGGGAGAGGAATGGATATACCGAAGAAGCTATTAAACAGCTTGAAAGCGTAGAAGGCATAAAAATGTTCAATAAGCTGAAGTACATTAGTTGTAATATACATATAGATACCGATCTTCTTACTAAAAAGGGTAAGGAATATTATGAGAAGGAAGCAAAAACAAATGATTACATAAGTAACTTATTAAATAGAAATCAAGTCGATTTAGTATGTTTTGCAATAGGCTTAAATGAAGAAATATACAATGAGCATTTTAAGGATATGGAAGAAATAAGTAATTACAAGAGTCAAGGAGAAGCATTGCCCTATGCATTCGTAATGCAGAATCTTTCTCACAAAGACCATACCGACCTAAGCTCAGGGGATTCAGTGCTTATTGCTTTTCCGTATAAAGAAGATGATCGATGGAAGAAAATAGAGCAGGAATTTGTTATTATGGACACTATAGATACTCCACCTGTCGCCATCAGCAAAGGCAATGGCTCTATCGCTATTTTTATGAAGGAAGAGTTCTTAGAAAAATACTATTCAATTAATGGATATCAAAAAATTGAGATTTATCTTGAGAATAGCGCTGATATGAAAGAAATTGAGGAAAGGCTTAGAGGGATAGCTTCATCTCAAAAGTATGGAAAGCTTATTTCTTTTTGGGAAGATTTAGAAAAGATAAAAAAACTGCAGACACAATTAGCTTTAGTTTTATATAGTATAGTGGCAGTTGTTTTTTTGGTCAGCTTAGTGAATATTGTAAACACAATGAGCATGAACATAATATTGAGGAAAAAAGAATTTGGAATACTTCGTGCTATTGGGGTAACAAAGCCGCAGTTGAGAGAGATGATATTTAAGGAAGGACTGCTATATGGAGTGATTGGCTCTCTGTTCGGAAGCCTTATAGGTATTGGTCTGATATATATAATTTATTACTTTGCAAGAAGAATATTATATATAGAATTTCGGATTGATTATCTGTCTATTTTATTTACATCGGTAACTACAATCATACTATGCATCACCGCTACGCTAATTCCTATAAAAAAAGTAACCTCCGCAAGTGTTATTGAATCAATAGGTGCAGTAGAATGATGAGCCATCGGGGACGTGAGCCACGAAGAACCATCCCAGGCGGCTCATTTGAGCAGTGAATATTGCCGGTCGACGGTTATGATGGCATCATAATTGGGATGCCTCTTCTTTATTGCTTTCTTGACTTCCTCCACCAGATTTTTTTCATCCTTTTCCACAAAGTCATAGGGCACTACCATGTCAAATACAAGATTCATATGCTTTTCTCCCCCAACTATGCGGAAGTCATGAATGGTCAATTCCTGAGGGAAGTCTTCTAATATCTCCAGCACCTGAAGCTGGGCTTTCTGCACCAGCCTGTCGTCTGTGTTTATGGGGTCCATATGTATGACAACATGTATACCCAATTCCTCGGATATTTCCTTTTCCGCCAGGTCTATAATATCGTGGGCTTCCATGATGTCCATGTTGTAGGGTATCTCCGCATGTATGGATGCTACGACTCTCCCGGGTCCATAGTTATGGACGATCAGGTCATGTATTCCGATAATAGCCTTATAGGAGAGGGTCTTATCCATTATTGCCTTGACGAGCTCTTCGTCAGGAGCATCCCCTAAGAGAGGATTGAGCGTATCCTTTATGAGGTTGAAGCCGTTATAGAGTATAAAAACGGATACAACCAGGCCTACATAGCCGTCAATAGGGAAGGCTATCCATATAGATGCTGCAAGGGACAATGCTACTACAGAAGTAGCGATCACGTCGCTGAGACTGTCAAAGGCAGTAGCTTCCATAACCTTTGACCCTATGGCTTTCCCGATGATCTTATTGAAAAAGCTGAGCCATACCTTGACTAGAATTGAAGCTACTAAAATTGCAAAGGTATATACGTCAAAGCTCAAGGCTTCAGGATTCATTATCCTGCTTATTGAGCTTTTTACAAATTCAAAGCCTACCAGCATGACCATAAAGGAGACCACCAAAGCCGCGATATACTCAAATCTCCCATGACCGAAAGGGTGCTCCTTATCTGCGGGCTTTCCGCTCATCATAAAGCCAAAAATCGTCACTACCGAAGATGCTACATCCGACAGGTTATTGAAGGCGTCTGCCATGACGGCTATGCTGTTCAGGTACAGCCCGATGGCAAGCTTCATGGAAAAAAGCAAGATATTGGCCACTACGCCGGTAAAGCCGGTCAAATACCCGTATCTTTGCCTTACTTCTCTGTTCTTTGTATTTCTGTAATCCTTAATAAAGGTTCTTATCAAAAAATCTGTAAACAATCAAACATCTCTCCAGTCATAATTCTTCAGATAATAAATAGCTAATTGGGTCCTGTCCCTCAGCTCCAGCTTTTCCAAAAGTGCTGTGACATAATTTCTTACGGTGCCCTCGCTCAGATATAGTTTTGCCGAGATTTCCTTATTTGATAAGCCTTCCGATATAAGTCTCATGACTGACCTTTCCCTTTCGGTCAGATCTGCATGAGGCTTGCTTCGCTTTTCTTTCTCCATCATGGATGCCAGAGCGCTGGCTATGTCTTTTTGAAATACCGCATTGCCCTTATATACTGCCCGCAAGCAGTCCACTATGCTGTCCGAGGATTGATTTTTAAGTATATAGCCTTCTGCACCGTTTTTTATTGCCTCCCTGATATATTCATCATCCTTGAAGGTTGTAAGGATGACGACCTTCACATCCTTGAAGCTATTTTTGATCAGCTTGGTTCCCAGTACGCCGTCCATTATAGGCATCCTGATGTCCA
Organism: Lutispora sp. QWL-02; assembly: GCF_058315355.1. NCBI lineage: Bacteria > Bacillati > Bacillota > Clostridia > Lutisporales > Lutisporaceae > Lutispora > Lutispora sp. QWL-02. Next base: position 725,136 of record NZ_CM177762.1, on the reverse strand, counting down.
TCAGCACCACATCAGGCATTTCCTTCCGGCAGATATCAAAAGCTTCCTGCCCATTGGAAGCAACGCCTGAGATCTGGATATCCTCTTCCATTTCCAAAAGAAGCTTCAAGCTTTCCCGTATCAAAGCATCATCATCAGCAATCAGCACTTTCAATGACAGCACCTCCAACATTAACAGGTATAATACATACTATTATAAAGCCGTCCTCACCGCTTACGGATATGACTCCTCCCGCATAATTCAGCCGCTCCCTCATTCCGCTCAGGCCAAGCCCTTCTTTGATGTTTCTGCATCCCTTTCCGTTATCCTTTATATACAGCCTTACATAGCTCTCGTTGGCCTCTATGCTTATATTTACCTTTGTAGCACCGGAATGCTTCGATATATTGGTCAGGGCTTCCTTGATATTATGGCTGAAAATTTCAATGTGATGAGGCTTTAACAGCGACATGTCACCCTTCTTATAAAACTCTACGGGGCAATATTTAAAATTATACACCGTTCTTTCTATATGATCCAGGCCCAAAGCTTCTTTGGGTTTGATATTATGCACGGTCTCTCTCAAGGTCACTATGGCATCGGATAGACCCCGGACGGAATTTTGCAAAAGCTCGGCAGATTTGACCGTATCCTTATCCTTCAGCTTCACTGAAGCCTGAAGCTGCATCATGATGCCGGCCAGGCTGTGACCTACGCTGTCATGTATTTCTCTGGCTATCCTATTCCTTTCCCTTAATTCCGTCAGATGCTCAATCTCCCTGAAGGCATTCAACGCTTCAGCTTTTGCTCTCTCCAGCTCATATCGCAGCTGTCTTTCCCGGTCATAAGCCTCCCGGTATAATACCTCCCTTTCCTTCATCCTTCGGCTTATATAGGCAAAGTATCCGCATAGGACCAGAAGCATTGAGTAGCTTGTAAAGCCAAAGGGGTTCAGGATGACTATCCCGGGAATTATTAATAGTCCGGATATATAGTAATATCCGGACTGCACAAGATCATAGGCGATTATTGGATAGAGATAAATATATGAGGTTTCTTTTGCAGCCAGCAGCAATATGCATACAGATTCTCCGATTATAAGCATAGGACTGTTTTTATATTTTTCTCTGAATATATTGGAAGCGATCAGCAAAAGCATAAGGGCCACCTCTGCAAATCCAGCTTCGCCTCCGATTATCTCCATCACTATCACATGCGAAAAAAGCAATATCTTAATCACATAGTTCATACCAAAACCTCAGTAACTTGCTGATAGCATCTGTTGTGTCAGCTGAAAGGCTCCTTCACAATACACTCTTATATCAGCTATTATAACAGATTTTAACTTATTACAGCAAAATCATAGTTACTAATTGCATAATACCCCATAAAATTTTTATCTTCAATACCCTAAGTGTTAATCCGTGTAAAAATCCGTGTCTTTCAGTGGTTGACCTTCCCCTAAGCTGCTATGCTAAGCTGTTAGTTCTGGCTGAGCCTAAAAGGAAAAATACCAGTGAGAACAGCAGCAGTATCCCTATTTCAATGCCAACGGATGCTATATTTCCGCCTGCAAGTATCTTTTCCATGCCCTGCAAAGCCCAGCTGACGGGTACAAAGCTGCTTGCCCTCTGGAGCACCTCAGGCATGATCCATTTATGCCAGAAGCATCCTCCCAGCATGGACATGGGTATTACTATCAACGGTGTTACAGAGGACACCTGCTTCAAGGTTTTCGATAAATTCACTATGGCCATCCCCATAGATACCGACACAACAGAATATATGAAAGTAAAAGCGATCAAGCTGATGATCGAAGCGCCAAAATCCATTTTAAATATTAATGCCATTATAGCAAATAACGCCAAAATCTGAATCCATATCACGGCGAAGAAGCTGAGCACATTTTCAAGGGCATACCTTCTCAGGCTTAACCGGGACACCAAGATTCTTTCATAGGTTTTAAATTTTTTGTCCTCTGTGATCAACGATGCAGCATTTACGGATAAATACATCATAAACATCACCATATACCCCAGGCTTTGCAGCTCCTTGCCGGATTTAGAAGGGGCATTGGAAACATCTTCATAGGATGCTTTAACATTCCCCTCCAGATAGTATCCCATCCCTCTTTCAAAGCCGTCTGCGTCACCTCCGGACGCCCCGGCAATGGCTTTGGCCGAGCTCACAAAGCTGTTGATGTAAAGCTTTGCAGGGATAGAGGCGTTATAATCCTTTATGCCGTATCCTTCTATCCGGGCATCTTCTCCTGCTATTATCCCCTCAGTAAAGCCTTTATCGATCTTTATGACATATTCCACCTTGCTATTTAAAAGCTTATCCTTTATCTCATCCTCTTTCAGCATGACCACTATACAGTTTTTTCCCAGGCCTTCCATCAGGTGTCCGGTCAGAAAGGTGCCGTCATTATCAACCACTCCGACTCTTACGGGAAAGTTCCCGTTTCCTGCAAATATGGATAATGCTATGAATGTTACCGGCAAAATTACCATCACGATAAAATTAAATTTATCCCTCAGCAGTCTTTTCAAGTTATTCCTCAATATGCTCAAGCCAGATCCCTCCTTCCCTTTAAAGCACTCAAAGCAAACAGGAGCAAGGAAGCCGCCCACAATATCAGCAGATAATTCCTTGTCTGTATCATATTCCCTTCAAAGATAGTATTGAGCATGATCCTCTGGCCTATATGATTCGGCGATAAAAAACTCAGCTTTTCCATTGCAGGCGACATATATTGAACAGGTATATATCCTCCGCCCAAGAATGTGAATACAGGCACCATGATGCTTAAAAGAGCCTGGGTTTTGTTTTCATCCCCTATCAGCATAAAGCCGGCTATCCCCAGACCCGCTGCCAGCACCGACAGGGAAAGGCATGCGAGCAGTATGACCGGTATGCGGCTTCCCCAGCTTACATTGTAAGCATATTTTGTAAACAGTATTATTACTGCCCCGTCCAGCACCAGCGTCAGTATTGTTCCTGCAACCTTCCCTATATATATTTCATAGGAAGCTATGGGAGCTGATTTCAGCCTTATCTCGGTTTTATAAAACCGCTCCTCGGACATAGCTGCACATCCATAAGTAGTGCCGTACATCATGGTCATGATGAGCATGGACACAGCATAATAATCCAAGGCACTGGGTACCTTACCGTCAGTGCCGACGGCTTCTTCCCTGATATTTTGAGTAAAATGGGCGCCGGATGCTTTGCTCCCCAGCTTTGCATAAGCATACTCCGCATTGGCAGATTTAACGAAGCTGTCTAAAACATTTTGTACGACAGAGTCTTTAAATGGGTTTGAATTGCTTTTATATACCTTTATTTCTCCTGCAGATCCCTTTTCCACATGAATAAGCGATACGGCTTTATCTTGCTTTACCCTATCCATGGCTTCACTAAAGTCATCGACTCTGTCTATCTCCATTATCTTCTTGATATCAGGGCTGAGCAAAAAGCTCTCCAGACCTGCTGATAGTTCACCGCTATCCTCATTCACCAGCACCACTTTGACAGGGTCTATGTTTTCTATTTTAAAGGAGCCTGAAAGGGCAGAGCCCAGTATGAATATGGTCACTATGGGCAAGGCCAGCATGGTGCTCAGGTTCCTATAATCCCTGATATTCCTCAGCGCCGTATAATAAGCTATATACAAGGCTTTCATACCGCGGCCACCTCATCCCTCAAGGTTCTGCCCGTCAATGTGAGAAATACGGTTTCCAAATCCGGCTTTTCCGAAGCTAAGGATATTATTTGGGAATCTGAGCTTAGGATGCACTGTATCAGACCGCTCAAATTATTGCTGCCTTTTTTGGATATTATGGTGACCCTATTCCCCGCCATGCTGCAATCTATAACGTTTTCTACCTCTTTAATCCGCTCCATCACCGTATAATTTACGGCATCCAATTCTATGACCGTCCTCTCTTCCACGGCCACAAAAGCCTTCAGCTCTTCCTTGCTGCCTCTGGCGATTATTTTGCCGTGGTCCATGATAGCTATATCGGTACAGAGCTCCTCCACCTCCTCCATATAATGGGAGGTGTATATTATGGTAGAGCCGTCCTTCCTCATTTTTTTTACAGATTCCAAGATATGATTTCGCGACTGAGGGTCTATGCCTACCGTAGGTTCATCCATGATTATGAGCTTGGGCTTGTGCACTAAAGCACAGGCAATGTTGAGCCTTCTTTTCATGCCTCCCGAGAATTTCCTGGCCTGTTGCTTTCGCCTTTCTATAAGCCCGGTAAATTTTAGGACCTCCTCCACTCTCTCCTTTAGCAAAGCACCCTTTAAATCATAGAGCCTGCCGAAAAATTCTACATTCTCATAGGCTGTCAGATCCGGATATATGGCAATTTCCTGGGGTACGATGCCTATATCGCTTTTGATCTCAGAGGCGCTTTTCTTCATGTCCTTGCCGAATATGGTTATATCGCCTTTATCCGCAGTATTTATTCCTATTATGGTATTTATGGCAGTGGTCTTGCCTGCTCCGTTGGGTCCCAAAAGCCCGAATATTTCTCCTTCTTTTACACCGAAGCTTATATTATCCACAGCAAGGGTCTCGCCATACCTTTTTATCAGGTTTTTTACTTCCAAAATCATTTCAAAACCCTCCTAATGCTTTCTACCATAATATTAAGCCAAAACAGCGCCCACTTCCAATGACAAAAATAATGAGATGATATGACAAATGTCATATCATCTCTTGACCTGGCTGACCCTGGCCATGGGATATATTATGATGTAGCATACAAGAAAAACCATCAGAGAGAACAGCAGCATTTTTAAGGCGCCTCCGCTGCCTATAAAGCTCAATACAATGAATTTCAGAGCGTCAAAAACTGCCATCCTAACCCCGGGTATAAACATGAGCAGCATCATTACCGCACCCATACCAAACAGGAACATCATACCCTTCAAATAGTATATGCTTGCGATAAGAGCAGATATAGCCGCCGCTGCAAGAGTGATTGCAAAGCAGAACAGCAGGCTTGACAAAATATTGCTCAAGCTGGAGGCCACTGCCATATTGCCTATGGAGCTTTCCGTAAATCCCAGCATTTTATATACCAAACGCTCAAATATGGACAAAATGCTGAAGATAACGGATAAAACAAGAGACAGCAGCATGTTATATGCCGCAAAGCTAAAAACAAAGCTTTTCCTCGTGCTCCCCATATTCAAAATATAGGGCAGTGTTTCATTATAGGCCACCATACTGCTTATGGCACCGAAGATAACTACTGCAGCAATATTATTGGTCGTGAACTTATCTGTATACCCTTTGCTTCTTAGATACAGTGCAATACCAAATCCGAAAACAGTGATGGCAAGTATTATGGACCAGAATATGACAAATGACTTTTTAGAGTTTATATAATGCATCTTCAGTTGAGTTTTAATATTGCTCATCTACGTCACCCCTTTTAATCATTTTTCCACCGGTAAGATGTATGAACAGCTGCTGCAGCGAAATAGAGCTTATGCTCAGATCGTCTGCTTCCATAGCTTTTATTTCCTTTTCTGAAATATCATCGAATACTGCTGCTGCTATGTTTTTACCAAATTCATCAATGTTTAAGATCGTTTTGACGGAAACATGCTTCTCCACCTGCTCTTTGATACCGCTTACATAAAAAGCTTTTTTCTTTACATCATCTGAATTTCCCTCCAGCTTCACGCTTCCTTTGTGTAGGATTATTACTTCTTCCAGCAGGTTGCTTACCTCATCTATAAGGTGAGTGGACAGTATTATGGTCCTTGGATTTTCCGTATAATCCTCTATCAATACATCATAAAACAGTTGTCTGCCTGCAGCATCCAATCCGATGTATGGTTCATCAAAAATAGTTATAGGGGCTCTGCTTGATAATCCCACAATTATTCCCAGCTGGGATTTCATCCCCAGGGAAAGGTTTTTATAGATTTTCTTTTCGTCCAGCTCGAACTGATCAGCAAGCCTTTCGGCAAAGCCTTTATCCCAGTTTGGGTAGAAGGAGGATGCGATGCTCAAGGCATCAATGACTTTGATGTCCTTAAGAAACATTCCGCTCTCTTTGACCATACACAAATTTTTCAGCGCTTTTTCATTCTCATAGGGAGCTTCTCCCAATATTTTGACTTCTCCGCCATCGGGAAATATCTGAGCGCTGATTATATTGAGCAGAGTACTCTTACCCGCTCCGTTTCTTCCTAACAGACCGTATATCTTATTTTCTTCTATCCTGAGGCTTATATCGGATAACGCTTTTGATTTGCCGTAAGCCTTTGAAATGTTCATGCATTCAATAGCATATGCCATCATTTATCTCCCCCTTCATAGCTTCTGATTATATCCAAAAGCTCTTCCTTCGTAATATTGAGCTTTCTTGCTTCATGAATCAGCTTGGTGATATACTCTTCAACAAATATCCTCTTTCTCTTATCCACTATGCGATCTTTGGCACCTTCTGCCACAAACATCCCAATCCCTCTTTTCTTAAACAATATTCCTTCTTCTACAAGAAGATTTATTCCCTTCGCTGCAGTGGCCGGGTTTATACCATAAAGCTTTGCAAACTGATTTGTGGAATATACCTGCTCCCCCTCGTTTAGTGCACCGCTTATCACTTCGTCTTCTATGGAATCAGCAATCTGCATATATATTAACTTGCTATCATCCAAAGGCATCTTCATTGAAACACCTCCTCACTTATTCGGTTAATTGGTTATGTAACTAAGTATATACCTCGTGATTTTAATTGTCAATAACTGCATCTTAATTTTCTATCAAAAAATAAAAAAGGAGCCAATCGGCTTCCTCAAGAATATATATCAGAAAACTCTACTTGTATCCTCTCAATATGTCTTACCTTTGCCGCCCGCTCTTTTTTGTGAGATTCATGGCTTTCATTTGTGGGCAGCTCTATTATAAATTCGCTGCCGCGGCCCGGCTCGCTTATCAAATATATCGTACCGCCATGGATCTCTACCAAGGACTTCACCAGCGAGAGCCCTATGCCGCTGCCTTCATGGTCTCTGGTAAGGGACTTGTTCACCTGCCTGAAGCGCTCAAAAATCATTCCCTGCTTGTCTTCAGGTATTCCGATCCCCGTATCCTTAATGCTTATAAATATGCTGCTGCCCTTGTCGGTAAGCTTTACGCTTATCTTACCCCCGGGTTTGGTGAATTTGACTGCGTTGGAGATCAGATTCAGCATTATACGCTCCATCTGATCCGGATCACATTTTATTATTTTTTCCTCCGTATCCGTATCAAATTCCAGACTAAGGCCTTTATCCTCTATATAATCGGATGCAGAGAGAGTTATATCTTCTATAATGCTTACAATATTGTAGCTTTCCAGGTTTACATCAAAATACCCAGCATCAATTTTAGTTATATCAATGATATTGGTCACGAGCCTCAGAAGCCTATAGCAATTCTGCTTCATAAGGCCTATATACTTATCCATATTTAAATCCTTCTTGCTGCCGTTCTGATTATGTATGTCAAGAAGCTGCAGCGTACCCAGTATCACATTCAAAGGTGTCCTCAGCTCGTGAGAGATATTTGCGAAAAACTCATTTTTGATCCTATCATATTCTTTTGCCTCCACCAGAAGCCTTTCATTTTCTTTCATGGCTATTTTGAGTTCTTCGGATCTCTTTCTCTCCGTGATATCACGTATTATGGCCATTACCTGAATGTCATTGCCATTGTTGAACCCTATGTTTATCATCTCCACATCCGTTTCAATCCGGTTATGAGATATTATTTTCACATCAAAGGGCATGCCAGCCTGGTTAAGATTCACACAGGCCCTTCCGATCTGGCTTTTTACATTGTATACATAGTCCGAATGTATAAATTCATACAGACTCTTCCCTGTCACATCCTCCGCTGTCAGCTCGCCCAGCAGCTTTACACCTGTGTTATTGACAAAGGTAATGGTATCGCCCTCATGAATTATAACTGCATCCGGGCTCAGCTCCACCAGGTTCCGGTACTTATTCTCGCTTCTTCTGAGCTCTTTCTCTTTATTTTTTAACTCTTCTCTCATTATTTTCTGCTCTGTTATATCCACCAGATACCTGAGCAGATATATTATCTCTCCATCGTTATTTTTTACAGCAGAAACATTGCAGAATAACCAGATCAATTCCCCGCTCTTCTTGTAAGCCCTTTTTTCCATACTGTATGTTTCCTTATGACCGCTAATAAGGCTATGGAACAGCTCTTCTTCCAATGCGGCATCCTCGGGATGAGTTACATCCCAGTAATGCTTATTGAAAAGCTCATTTTTCGTATAGCCCAATAGTGAGCATAGGTTTTGAGGCACCTTTATATACTTTCCTTCCGGAGATGTGTTGCAAATCATGATATCCGATATTTCCTCGGCCCGGGATGCAAACAAGCAGCTCTCCTTGAACCTTTCATAATAGCTTATATACCTGTATTGCATGATGCCTGCGAGCACTCCTATGCATATCATAGACAGTATATCCAGCAAAAATTCATAGTGTGAAATGTCGTAAAGGCTTGGATCTTGAACCCGGCCTCTCCTCAAATTGTACATATATAATATGGTGATGATAGTGCTCCCCACGCCCGACAATATCCCGCCTTTATATATGGAAAATATGATAAGCATTGCAAATATCCCAAAAATAGTAGATAATCTATATGAAATCTCCGTTGACTCCAAAAACATTATAGCTAATATCGTGGCTGCTATACCCATAAATCTGTTAATTTTGTTTGTCATAGCCTTCCTTCACCTCTACAAACATTCCTGTAAATATTTGTAATATTATAACTAATTCTACATATTTTTGCATTATCCTTCATTTATTTATCGCAAATTCCGACGATATATGCAAATTTATCTGCCATTTTTCCCCTAAATTCTATTTGATATGCATACTTCTTTTTTATTCTCACCCGTCAGAAGCTATGCAAAAGCAACATTCGTGATTTTCACGGCTGTTTTTTTATTTCATCTTCTTATGTATATGTGACGCATAAAAGCCGGTGCTTTAGCAGATAATTTTTGAAAGGAGAGAAATATAATATGGGCAATGAGAATATGGAATTAAATACCGCAAATTTGATAGCTCTAATCGGTCACAGCAGCGATATATACTTTAAAGATATCTATGCAGGCTCAGAGAAAGCTATAAAAGTGACCCTTGCTTTTATTGACGGGCTTATCCAAAAGGAGTACCTAAGCAATTTCATTCTGAAGCCTCTTCTAGAAAGCCCTTATTTACGCTGTGCAAAAAAAGAAGAGGAAATAATAGATCTTATCGAATCGGGCAGCTTGTATTTCCCAGATGAAAAAAAACTTTTGGATATAGACTTTGTTGCTTCTGATATACTCAACGGGAATGCCGTTCTGATATTTGATAAAAACGCCGCAGCCTTTTCCTTCAACGTTCAAGGCTTTGATACCAGAAACATAACAGAACCTTCTAACGAAAATGTGATCAAAGGCCCGAAGGATTCCTTCGTAGAGACCCTGTCAACTAATATTGCTACCATAAGGAGAAGAATAAAGACCATAGATTTGACCATTAAAGAAATAATAATAGGGAAACAGACAAAAACTCCTATCGGAATATTGTATATTAGAAATCTTACAAATGAAAGCATGGTAGATGAGATAACAAAAAAAATTCGGTCTATAGATGTGGATGGAGTACTGACCACTTCTGTCATAGAAGAGCGCTTAAGGAGCAATAAGTTCTCTCCCTTTCCTCAACTGCTGTATACCGAAAGGCCTGATAAATTTTGCTCCAACTTGCTTGAGGGCAGAGTAGGCATATTGATAGACGGTCTCCCTGTAACGCTGATTGTACCTGCTACCTTTGTGCAATTTATGCAAGCGCCTGAAGATTATTCCCAAAACTTCATCTATAGCTCTGCCATAAGGCTGCTGCGTTTTATGCTTACTGCACTTACTCTTTTTCTTCCCGGCTTTTATATAGCTGTAACCTCCTTTCATCAGGAAATGATACCTACGCAGCTTGCCTTATCAATACAAATTTCCAAAGAAGGAGTGCCTTTCCCCTCCTTTATAGAGACTTTAGGGCTCCTGATAGCTTTTGAAATACTGGTAGAGGCAGGGATCAGGCTTCCCAAAACCATAGGCCAGGCCTTATCCATAGTAGGGGCTGTCGTAGTAGGGCAAGCGGCGGTGGATGCTAAACTGGTATCCCCCGCTGTAGTCGTTATGATAGCCTCAACCGCCATATCCAGCTATGTCATGCCCAATCAGGACTTTTCCAATGCTATCAGGCTGTGGCGCTTCATAATCGCAATAGCAAGCAGCATTGCGGGATTGTTCGGCATGAGCATTGCAGGTATTTTGCTGATATATCATCTATGCACCATAGATAATTACAGCGTGCCCTACCTATCCCCCTTTGTCTCGACGGATTCGATGCAGTTCCAGGATACTTTTTTCAGATTGCCTTTATCCTTTATGAAAAACAGGCCTGCCAATCTGAAGACCAAAAATAATAAAAGGCGGAATTAGAGGTGCTTTCAGGTATGAAGAAATTAATAGTATTAATATTTATATCCCTTTTTCTTACCGCCGGCTGTACCAAATACAGCTTTGGAAGGACCGAAATAAATAAGATACTTTTCGTCAACGCTGTCGGAATAGATAAGGCAGAGGATGGCAGTGAGGATATCATTGTTTCGTCAGCCACAAAAAATATTAATCCGGCCTCAGGGTCAAGGGAAGGAAGCAGCGGTTCCAAAACAAAGACCAATATACTGACGTCAAGGGGAGCTACAACAGCTGAAGCCATTAGAGACCTTTCCGCTTATTCGGATAAAAGAGTCTTTTATGGCCATGCAGAATATATACTGATCGGAGAAGAGGCAGCTAAAGATGAAATCTTGAAGTATATGGATTTTTTTGCCCGGGACCATGAAATAAGATTAAATTCCAAGGTTTTAATCGTTAAAGGCTATACAGCTTTAAATACTTTAAGAAAAATAGGGGATGAAGATGTGTTCGTGGGAGATTTATTGGAAAGCCTCTTAAGCAACCAGGATAAACTTTCGATATCGGATGAAATAAACCTGGTTGATATAATGAATATGTTTGATTACACATATATGTCACCATATATCCCATGCATAGAAATCAAAAGTGGCAACTATGAGAATCCCAGTGAACAAGGCCGCAAAGACAGACTTAAGCTGTCCGGCTTCGCATTATTCAAAGGGGAAAAGCTTTTCGGATATATAACTGATAAAATGGCAAGAGGCTTTAACTGGGTAAGAGGAAAAATAAAGTCGGGAATAATTATAGTAAAGGAGCCCGGAGGCCAGTCTGTTTCTCTTGAAATAATAGAAAGCAAAACAAAAATCATACCAAAGCTGACAGATGGCAAACTGAATATTGCAATAAATATTAAATTATCATCCAATGTAATGGATATAAAGGGTACTAAAAATATTTTCAAAAAGGATATCTTGAATTTTCTTGAAAAGCAGCAGGAAGAAGAAGTAAAAAAAGAAGTTCAGGATATATTATCCTTTGCAAAAGAAAATAATATGGATATATTCCCCATAAGCTATGAAGTATATCGAAAATATCCGGTTCTATGGGAGAGCATAAAAAATGATTGGAATAAAATATTCCCGGATCTTAAAATATCTGTGAATATCGATTCGGTTATAAACAGAACCTATGATATCGAAGAACCTATAAGAAGCGGGTACGGGGTGGAAAAATGATTTTTTGGCTGATTTTGATAGCTGTCATATCTCTGTATGACATCAATTATATGAGCAGCAGAAAGCTGTATAAGGAAATGGCCGTATTTCTATTGTTTGCCTTATCAGCCGCCGCTATGGCTTATTTGTACACAAGGAATCCTTACAGCATAAGCATAGCGGAATTTGCTCTTAAGCTATTCCGATATAAACAATGAGGGAGGTTTATTATCATATGCTGGAAAATAAAGGCAAGATTTCTTTAAGGCAGACCCTCCTTTTATATCTGACATTGATATTCTCCCCCTCAATACGCTTTGTCTCCACATACACCGCTCATATAGCGAAACAAGCCTCTTATCTAATGCCTATAATAGCATTATTTTCTCTATATATCATGTTCTTATTGCTGGATAAAACTATTAAGAAATATAACGATAAGCCTATGACTACTATTATCACTCTAATCATAGGAAAGACCGCCGGTAAAATATTATTGACAGTGTATGCTTTGTGGATTTTGATCATGACAGCCCTTTTCACCAGATATTACGCCGAAAGACTTGTAACTTCAATATTTTCTGATACAAACATAAGCATATTTATAGCCATCATGCTTATTATTGTGCTTATTACATTAAAATCAGGACTGACTATATTGGCAAGAATGAATGAAATAATCAACCCAATCATAGGTATAGTATTTTTTCTTCTGGTTATCTTTTTATTGCCTCAAGTAAAATTAAAGAATTTGATGCCCATAAGCTACATAGACATATTGCCGGTCCTTAAATCAAGCCCAGGCACAATCTCTCTATGGGGATATATATTTTTTATTTTTTTGATAAGTGATGAAATAAGCCATAAGGAAAATTTAATGAAGCAAAGTTTATATGCATCGTTGTACCTCGCATTCTATACTATAGTGCTTTTAATAGTAGTAATAGGTTCTCTCGGATCCTCCGTCACTGAAAAGTCTCCCTTGCCATTTATGTCTGCAGTAAAGCTGATATCTGTGTTTGACATATTGGAAAAAATTGAATCCTTTGCAGTAATAGTATGGGTTCTGAGTGACTTTGTTCTTATTGCTACTCTTTCTTACATAACTCTAAGGCTTATCGGAACCATCTTTAATCTAAAGGATGAAAAGCCTCTTTTAAATATTTTCATATTGGTATTATATCTTTTAGCCTTATTGATCACTGTACGCAAATTTGACCTGGAGCGTTTTTCCTACACTGTAGCAAATATAGGGGATATTGCCCTTACATTGATCATACCTCCCATTATTTTGCTTATCGGCTTAATGAAAAAAAAGAAAAAGGCGGCCTAAGCTACATCAGCCTAAGCTGCCTTTTTTTCAAATATGCTGTATACTACCGGTATCACCACCAATGTCAGCAATGTGGATATCATCAAACCGCTCATAAGCGACACAGCCATGGGCACCATGAGGCTGCTGCCGCCCAATGCCAAAGGGATCAGCCCTATTACGGTAGTAATGGTGGTCAGCATGATGGGCCGGAATCTCTTATTCACCGCATCTATGCAGGCTGTGTTTACATCCTTACTCTCGCTTCTTTCTGCATTTATAAAGTCTACAAGCAGTATGGCGTTGTTTACCACTATGCCCGCAAGACTTACAATTCCTAAAAGCGCAGTAAAGGACAAGGGCTGTCTGAACAATGCCAGGCCCAAAATTGATCCTATTACAGATAGGGGTATGGTTATGAGTATTATAAGAGGCTGCAGGAACGATCCGAACTGGAACAGCAGTATGATATAAACAAGCATCACCGCAAATATTGCAGATACTCCCAAATCCCCAAAATACTGGACTATCTTTTCTCTTTCACCGTCAAAGATTATTGATACATTGCCCACATCCGCACCTTTCAGCTTTTCCCCCAGGCTTCTTTCAATATCCACAGGATTATATCCGGTTTTAACATCGCTTAAAACCATTACGGCCATCTCTCGGTTGTATTTTTTTATCTGAGGGTACTGATGGGCGACGCTTATCGGTGCAACGGATTTCAGCAATGCTTTATTGCCGGTTACGGAAGATTTGACAGCCAGATTTTCCAGTTCCTCTTTGGACCTTATATCCCCCTCAACCTTTATATTATATTCACTTCCTTGCTGACGGAGCTTGCTGGGCACCCTTCCCATCAAGGCTATGTTTATCTCATTCTGCACATCATAGGAGCTGAGCCCGTAATAAGCTGCCAAATCAGGGGCCAAAGCCACATCATATTGATATATTCTGTCTGCATGATCATCTTCTATATTCATGGTGCCCGGTATTTCCTTCAGTAAGGACTTTATAAGGCCGGCCGTTTGCACCAGCGCATCCATATCCTTGCCGGAGACTCTCACAACCACAGGTGCTCCTGTAGGTTCAGCCAGCTCCAGCAGCTTTACAACCACCTTGCCCCCGGCAATCTTTCTATCGATCTCGGATTGAAGGTAATCGGAAAATTCTGAGTTGGTTTTGAATCTCCCGCCCTTCTTCAAGTCAACTCTCAGCAAGATCTGAGAAAAATCCTTTGAGGGTGTGCTTATAGGTACCGCATTGTAAAACTTTGGAAGTCCGTCACCGATAGCGGCGGTATAAAACTTTATTTCCTTTTGATCTTCCAGTATGCTAAACACATCTTCAGTTATCTCTTCCGTTTTTGCCAGATCATTGCTTCTTTCGCTGGTTATATTGATATACATCATATCCTTATCGGCATAGGGGAAAAATTGGAGCCCCAGCTGCAAAGCCATAAATATGGATAGGGCAAACGCTGCCACGGATAAAGCAACTGCCCGGCCTCTCCGCTTGAGAGCCTTATCCAGCAAGCTCATAAAAAACTTTCTTGCGGAATAGTTATGCTTTCTATCTTTGCTGGGCTTGAAAAAAATATATGCCAGGGAAGGGGTGACAAAAAGAGCAGTTATATAGGAAGCGCTCAAAGATATTATCACTATCAAAGGTACGCTTATAACATACTCCCCGGCTACCGAGTTCAGCATCAGCAAAGGTATAAATGCAGCAACTGTGGTCAAGGTGGAGGTAAAAACAGGCACTGCCACCTCTCTCACACCGCCTACACAAGCATCCATCCTGTCATCGCCCCTGTCCAGCCTGACCTGGATTGCGTCGCTGGTGACTATGGCATTATCCACCAGCATCCCCAAAGCGATTATGAGAGCAGATATGGATATCTGGTGGATCTTTATTCCCAGGAGGCTCATGATAACAAAGGTTGCCATGATAGATAGCGGTATGGCTGTGGATACAACTATGGCGTTTTTAAGTCCCATTCCCGCAAACACCACAATTATTACAAAGATCATGCCCTCGATCAGATTCAGTATAAAGTCATTGGTAGCCTTTGCCACATCCTCAGGTTGAAAGAGGATCTTATCCAAAACCAAATCCTCAGGAAGCTTTTCCATAAGCTTTGTCATAGTTTTTTCAACCTTTTTGCCCACTTCAACTATATTTTTGTTTTTTACAAAGTATCCGGTCAGAAGCACTGAGTTTTTGCCATTATATTTTACTTTATAGTTGGAATCCTCCAACCCCATTTCAACCCGGGCTATGTCCTTGAGTCTGACGGATATCCCGCTTTCGGGTGAGACATATACTACGGTATTTTTTATATCCTCTATATCCTCATACCGGCTTGAAACCATGACATTTATTGTGCTGCTCCCCTCTATGGCACCAGAAGGTATTTCAACATTAGAAGCTTTTATTATATTGACAAGGTCCTGCAGCGAAAGCATATATTGGTTGAGCTTCGATATGTCTGCAACCACCTTTACTTCTTTCTTCTGCACCCCATCTATATCAAATCTGGATACTCCTTCTATCTTCATCAGTTCGCTTTTCAAGCCCTCTGCGAAAAACTCCAGCTCTTCGTAGCTGTACTTTTCCCCCGACAGGCTTATTATCATTCCTGCGGTATCTGCCAGGTCAGTCTCGATATCGATCTTGCCGCAATCCTTGGGAAGCTCATTTTGCAGATCATCCATCTTCTCCCTCAGGGCTGCCCAGGCTTTGTCAATATCCGCACCATTTCTCAGCCTCATTATTACAATGCTGGCACTATTGCGGGAGTATGATTGGGAATAATCATAGCCCTCTATCTCAACCAATTTATCTTCTATCGTTTTGGTCACCAGCTTTTCTACTATTTCAGGGGAAGCCCCCGGGTATATGGCTGTCATCATGGCAAAAGGAGGCGTGATGTCCGGATCTTCCTGCTTTGGTATCATGAAATAGTTGTAGAGGCCAAATATCATTACAGCGGCTGCCATAACGAAGGTTATCTTCTTATTGCGTATGGCAGCAGCAATAGCTTTCATCATCGTTCCATCCCCCTTAGTCATCGGATGATTTCTATCTTATCCCCGTGACTTATGCTCTTGATCCCTTCAAGTATCAACATTTCTCCCTTATTGAGCCCTGTGACTTCCACCATGTCCCCCTGTACCTTGCCTATCTTGATCTCCTTTTTTTGGGCTATTCCATTATCCGATAAATATACATAATCGTAGTCCCCCCTCAATACGCTGTTTAGGGGTATCATAACCGCATTATACTCTCCTGCGGGGACAGAGACCTTTACCACTGATCCTGCAGGCAGGTCTGCGTTTTCCAGCACTGCTTCCGCATTATAGGTCTGGGTTTCCATATCCATTATTTTTGATATGTTCTTTATTTTCCCGTCATATAGGGCCCCTTTTGACTCAATAGTGATCCTATCTCCCAGTTTCACCTCTGCAGCATCCTCTTGCGTCAATCCGAAGCTCACTATACTGTCGGCGCTGCCCAGTATCACAACTGGATAGCCGGCAGCTATCAGTTCGCCTTGCTCCGACAGCACTTCCATGACATAGCCATCCATGTCGGCTTTCAAATCAGCATCCGCTAATGCGCTTTGTTTGTATCTAAGGTCAGTATCAGCCTGGTCCAGCTGGGATTTGAGAGCTTGCTTATCTTCCTCCCTGGCACCCTTCTCAGCCTGCTGGAGCATGGTCTTTGCACCTATGTATTCCTGCTCCCTGATGCTGAGCTCCAGCTCCGCCTTATCTAAATCCTGCTTTGACATGCCTCCCCCTTCGTATACCTTTCGAGCTTTCTCAAGGCTGTCCCGGGCAAATTCATAGGCTTTTTGCGCCTTTACTACATTTGCGGAAGCCAAATCAATATCCTCCGCAGTAGCTCCATTCAAAGCCTTTGAATATTGGGCCTCTGCACCCGCCTTAGCAGCCCGTGCAGCTTCCACGGCAAAGCTAAGATCCTTAGTGTCCAAAAGAGCTATAGTTTCTCCTTTTTTTACTTTTTGTCCTTGCTCTGCCTTGATGGCCGCTATTTTTCCGGAAGCTTTGAAGCTAAGCTTTTTTACTGTCTCGGGCTTTACAGTTCCTATATAGTGGAGCTCCTTCGTACTTGCTGTTTCCTTTACCTCAATAGCTCTAACAGGTTTCTTTATATCTTCCTCAGCATTTTTAGGAGCTGTCCCCTTGCATCCTGTAAGCGTCAAGACCAGTATGACCGCTCCCAGCAGTAACATTTTATTTTTCATCCGCATGACCCCCGATTATTAGCAGTATTTAAACGCTTGTTTTAAATATATGTTTTAATTTTAGCATTGATGAAGATGCTAATCAATAAAATTTATGGAAAGTTGCAAAAATATTGTGATAAGCTGAAAAATTATTCTTCCCGATGCTGATATGAGAAAAGATTATGCCAGGACAGTATCGATAAGAAGCTTCATATAATCCTCCAGATCCTCCTTGCTCCGGAGACATATCACGGAATGCTCGTGAGAGAAGCTATCTTCCACCAGCCTGTTTATAACGGGGCCTAAAATTCCCGAGAAGATCTGAAGATATTTGAGGTTCAGCAGCTTTTCATCATCTGATTTTATGATGGCTCCGATAATTCCTCTTATCATGGCCTGCAGCTCTTTGTTGAGATATATCTTCTGGATCAATGCCGGTTTGTAGCTCCTATCCTCTGTCGCAAGATTCACTATCAAGCCAATGAGAGCAGGGTATTGAGCTATAAAGCCTGCCATGCTTTTGGCCCAGTCCAATATCTTGTCATAGGGTGATAGCTCCTGGGAGGTCAGTATGTTATATTGGATATTATATAGAGAGGTAGAGTAATGATATTCTACTTCCTTCAGAAGATTATTTTTATTTCCGAAGTAATAATTTATAGAGGCCACATTGACCCCTGCTATCTCCGTAAGCTCCCTTATCGTGACATCGCCTTTCAATCCGACCATATCTATGGCAGACTCTAATATTTTGCTTCTTGTATCCGACTCCATATTGCTCATAATAAAACCTCTTTTGATATATCTTTTAGTTTTATTCTACCATTGCTTTTTAATATTGTAAAACGGTGTCTTTTGACGCATTATATCCCGCTGCATACCCCGATGACCAGGCCCACTGCAGGTTAAAACCTCCGCAATCCCCGTCGATGTCCATTATTTCCCCGGAAAAATAGAGGCCGGGCTGGAGCCTGGACTCCATAGTCTTAGGATCGATGTCAGAGACATCTATCCCTCCTGCAGTCACCTGGGCTTCACTCCAGGATTGGGTGCCGGAAATAGGTATGACCCATCTCTTCAGCTTATGAGCTGCTGCTTTCACCTGCTCCCTGGATATATCCCCGCAAGGCATCGAAAGAGCGGCCACTCCCGCTTCCTTAAGAAGTATATTTATAAATCTTTTATTGATCAAGCCTATAAAGCTGAAATCAAAGGGCTTCGCCTGCCTGAGGGATGTCCTTCTTTCCAGCAATGATTCAAGGGCATCGAGAGCCATATGGGGAAACAGATCCAGTATGATATTGACTTTTTTGCCGTTTCTGAGCTGTTCTCCTGTGCACCGGCTCAGCTGGATCACCGGAGGCCCGGATACCCCATAATCCGTGAAGAGGATTTCTCCTCTTTCACGCCTAAGTATCCTGCCCTCAGATTCAACAGCCGCTTCACCGGTAATCTTTGCACCGGATAAAGCCTTAAGGTATGGGGCCTCCAATTTAAGCTTCACCAATGCGGGAAACGGCTCAACTATCCTATGACCGAAGGTCTTGGCCAAAGCATAGCCGCTTCCGTTGGAACCCAAGCCCGGATTGGCCTTGCCCCCGGCAGCCAGGATCACTTTATCGGCCCTGATTGCATCTTTATCCTTTAATTTTAAATTAAAGCCTTTTTTACCATGGCTTATAACCTCTGCCCTGGCATCGCAGATTTCTTGGACCCCCAGGCTTTCCATCTCATATCTCAGCACATCCAGCACGGAGGAAGCCTGGCCTGAAGCCGGAAATACCTTTCCCCCGTCTTCCTCTACACAGTATATCCCCAGATCCTCAAAAAAGCCCATGGCCGCCCTTTGATCAAACTGAGCCAAGGCGGCATAGGCAAAGGCTCTCTTGCTGCCGTGAAAGCTCTCTATATCCATATAAATATTGGTCAGATTGCATCTCCCGTTACCCGTAGCCAATAATTTTTTCCCCACTCTGGGAAGCTGCTCTACTACTGAAACATGAGCACCATTTCTCGCGGCCACGATAGCCGCCAGCATCCCCGATGCTCCGCCGCCTACTACAACTATTCTCAATTTATTCATCACCTATCAGTCTATATTATACATATTATTATATCACGGTTTTGATATTTTGAGCCCCTCGACCTGGACAGCCAGCATCAAGCAGGCTTTTACCGGTTCGCCGTCTATCAGCACGATGCAGGCACCGCATCCGTTTCCTTTCTCCTGACGGATGTTCCTATGTTGCTTTGAAAACTTTACGCAGTAGCTAGGGAGGGCAAAAAAATATTACTGCATGAAATACTATCCTTTCATGCAGTAATATATAAATCTCAAACTGCCTTCTTGCTGCGGCAGCAGTCTACGACTTCATAGATCCCCTTTTTATACTCCACGGGTATGGTATAACCTTCCTTTACCGCTTTGATAAAGCTTCTTTCGTCCTTCACCCAGTCCGGCATCTTGGTGGCGAACTTGCCTATCTGCTTCCTATGGTGGGCATCACTGCCCCCTAAAGCTGAGACCCCAAGCTCTATAGCCAGCTCAAAGGCCTTGTTGTTGTGATGCCATGGGGTGCTCCCGTTGAAAGCTTCTATACCCCACAGCAGATTCAACTGCCTTATATGATCTCCCATCCCTCTGTTGTTCTGCCTGTATGGATGAGAGCATACGGCCACGCCCCCCGCCTTGTCAACTATATCAGTCAATTCCTGTGCATGGATCTTTTTTCCCGGAAGCCTCTCCAGTCCGAATACGGTCATGTCCCCTTCAAAGGTCAATATCTCAGCTCCGGTGATTATCAGAAAGCCTGTTTCTTTCATCAAAGCTTCGGATTCTTTCTTTATTTCATTGCTCTCATGGTCTGTAATGCATACCCCATGAAGTCCCATCTCCATTGATCTGTATACTATTTCCTCCAGAGTGATAAAGCTGTCTCCAGAATATTTGCTTTCGTGCAAATGAGTGTCAATAAGCATTTCTATTCTCCTTGCATAATTATATCTATGTTAATTATAGTCTTTATGGAGTGAGTGTATGAAATGGATAATATCTATAGAAGCAAAAGTACCTATAGATATTATCTATAGGTACAAATAACTTTCTCGATTTTATCGAATACTGCCTCCCATGAAAATCTGCTCTTTATGATTGCCGGCACGTCTATAGGTATGGATTTTCCGTGTTTCACATCATCTATTTGCTGCCTTAAAGCCGAGGCCAATCTTCTTTCATAATTTGGCATTTCGCTTTCCAAAGGCTTATCAATGCCTTCCAAAACAGGCAATTTCACAAAGCTCACAACTCCTGACTTTGCTATGTCCTTACCCATCCACTGCCGCATGCCCGGCAGATCATTGGCAACCACTCTCAAGCCTGAGGCAAGAGCTTCGATAGTCACTAGAGACAACCCTTCATAGTAAGAAGGAAGAATAAATATATGGGATTCCCTATAGGCCTGTCCCAATGCCGGCTGGCTTATTTTGCCCAAAAATTCAATAGAGCAGGGGCTGCTCTCCGCCAGAGCCCTTATGACCTTTTCCTGAACTCCTGAACCCGAGCCTGCAAGTGCGAGACTTATTTCATCCGCTCCATAAGACAGCAAAGACATGGCAGTGATGAGCGAATTCACCCCTTTGGCAAAGCTGAGCTTGCCTGCATATATAAGCTTTATGGGCTTTGCCGCCGGCTTGACTCCCGGAGGATAAAAAATGCTTTCATCATAGCCTCCGCCTGTGACCATTATTCTATCTCTTTGAACACCGTACTTTTCAACAACGGCATCCCGCTGATGACTGCTCGGCGCTATTATTCCTTCCAGCTTTCTCACCCCATTGATAACATAATCCCTATGTCTTGAAGCGCAATCCAATTGCCTCAAATCAGTTCCATGGCATATTGCTATGGCGGCAATATCAGGCAGAAGCTCTTTAACATAAGCAGTAAGTATCCATAGATGGTGAGATATGATCATATCAGGCTTAAAGCTGCGGGCGGCTTCAACAATAACGGATTTGAAAGCCGCTTTCCACTTCTTTAGCATTTTCTCATCCATATCGCAGTATTTAGTGCTTTCATAAGGCATCACATCGCTCATTCCCGGCACAGGAAAAGGAAGCTCTTGGGTTTCAAATTCCACCTTATAAAAGGTTTCATCCGAAAGACCGCCAATATCCCATTTCTTATCCTTCGAAGATACACCGGCAATCAAAGCCTGCTCATAGCCTTTCATACCGCCTATTCTCAACAGATTTTCAGCAAATATTCCGCTTCCCGTCTCGCCGGGTTTTTGTGAAATTATATGAAGTATTCTCATATCAAACCCTCATCCGGCCCGTTAAATCCTTGCCCTTCTGATAATCGTCCAGTAAGGTAGGCTTTTCACTCAAAATCTGCTCTACCAATTGCTGCACTATATTTGTACTTTTAAAATTATGAGGCATGTTCTCTATATATTTATTTATATCCTCGGGTCTGTCCATACCTGCCTGTTTCAAGAAATTGAACAATATATCGGCCCTGCCCATGACTATTTCTTCCTCTTCTGCACCCATGAGCTCCTGCACCCTATTGTAAAGAAAGGATGCCAGTTCATAATGATTGGAAAATGGCACGGCTTGCCTGCTTACCCTTTCGTTGAAAGCCTTTTGAAGTCTCTTTAAGGCGATTTCTCCGGAAAGTATCATGCCGTTCAGTTCATCCAGGATTTCATATTCATCTCTTGAGAGCTTTCCGCTCAGAGGTTTATATACCAGATCATGCTCTACCTCAGCCCAGGCGTGCATGAGTACGGTAGCTATCTGAATCTCGATCAAAGCATCCGAATAGCTATTGTCCTCTTTATAATGCTGCGGCTTCAGCTTAACTCTATAGTGGGTGGCGTGATAGCCGGAAAAAACCTTTTTGTATATGCCTGAACCTCCATTGGGTTCTAAATCCTGGGGGAACTCTTTGATCTCAACGACATCAAAACTGCTCTTAACAAACTTCTCTACCTCTTCCTTATCTCCCGGGAAATATAAAGCGATTCTCACCCCCGCCAGATCAACTATATCCTCATAAATCTCTTCAATATTTTTATATTTGTTCTTCTCGTTTCTTTTGATCAGCTTATCCTTGAGCTTATCCGGCCTTTTTGCTCTATAGGTTACGATAGCTCTGATACCGGCCGTTTCCAGCTCGTTCTCGCATACTTGAGCGCAAAGCTTTGAAGCACCTTCATAATAATCAATATCCCTTATATATTGATTAAGAAACCGGCTTAAAACTTCCATATATACACCTCACTAAATAATTGCCCTGTTATAGGTTTTACCCTAATATCATTATAGCATTATTGTAATCAAGTTGATATTTTATGCGAAAATTTAAAAGAGCAAGACAAAATAGAAAGAAGGTAAATGAAGGAGCCTTCCTCTAAAACTCAAGCTTTGGCATAAAGATGATGCCATATTTACCTCCCAAATTGAATATCCAAAATTGAGAAGAAAGTCGCCTATGCCTATGCTATAATTGCAGTATCAGGCAGCAGATCCCCACCAGTGCACAAATGATCCTATGGCAAAGGCTTAGCGGGAGGTGCGGTTCCGGAAATACAGGACTATGAACCAAAAAAGAAAAAGGAGGCGGCAAAAAAATGACACAGGAAGAAATGTGGAAAGCAGTATCCGAAAATGATGCATCCTATGACGGTATCTTTTTCTATGCGGTCAGGTCCACCGGAATTTATTGCCGTCCCTCCTGCAAATCAAAAATACCGAGACGTGAAAATATTTGTTTTTTTGATACTGCGGAGCAAGCGAGAGCCGCCGGCTTTCGTCCCTGCAAGCGATGCAGAAGCGACCTTTTAGATTATCAGCCAATCAAAGAAATTGCAGAAAGGGCAAAACGGCTGCTGGAGGACTCCTTTCGCAAGAGATGTGGACTGAATCAGGAGCTGCGGCATCTGGGGGTGTCCCAGCGCCGCATGGTTGAAATCTTTAAGGACGAATACGGCGTTACGCTGTCTGAATATGTGGGCAATCTCCGTTTGGCGGAAGCAAAACGGCTGCTTTCAGATACCAATGACGAGATCATTGACATCGCATATTCCATAGGATTTGGCGGTCTATCATCGTTTTATCGCTTTTTCAAAAACAGTACAGGGTTATCCCCTGCTGCATACAGAAAGGAGCACAGAGAATGAGCAAGCACGCTTTCTATGATTTTGAATTTGGAATTTTGAAGATCGGATACACCGATACGGCAATCGTTTTGTTGAAGCAAGCGGAGCAAATTGATGCCGACAACGAGCCTTCTGCGCTTTCCGATCTGGCTTTTGAACAGATACGCGCATATCTCAAAGGCACGCGCAAGATATTCGACTTCCCATACGAGCTTCATGGCACGGAGTTTCAGAAAAAAGTGTGGAATGAGCTTTGTAAGATTCCTTATGGTGAAACCCGCACATATAAACAAATAGCGGCAGAGGTCGGCAATCCTAAAGCAAGCCGCGCAGTGGGCATGGCGAACAATAAAAACCCGATGATGCTCGCCGTTCCATGCCATCGGGTAATAGGAACAAACGGCGCTCTCACCGGTTACGCAGGCGGCCTTGATATGAAAAAAGCCCTGCTGGAGCTTGAGCGGAGCCAAGCGGCATACAAGGAGGGGCAGTAAATGAGCGGTATTAGGATTCCAAGTATTAAAATTTCTGATATTGATATGGGGACATGCTATTTTAACCCCGGCTGCGCACTAAGTATCTACAAGCCTGAATCCGGGCAAAAGTTACTGAATATGCTGAACAAACACTTCGGGCCGGTGCAGCTGCACAGCATTTGCTGTCATCACGATCCTAAGCTGCCCCATGGCTCTACCATCATAAATAACTGCGCAGGCTGCGACAGAAGATTCCGTTCCTTATATGAAGGAATAAAGACTATCTCACTATGGGAAGTATTGGACAGCATCGAAAATCTACCTCTGCCGGATCATACCGGACTGACGGTCTCGGTGCAAGACTCTTGCTCATACCGGCCAAAGCCCCAGGTACATGCTGCAGTCAGAAGGATTTTGCGGAAAATGAATATGGAAATCATCGAGTCCAAATACAGCGGAACAAGGTCCATCTGCTGTGGCGATAATTTCTATCCGCAGCTTTCGATCGGAAAAGTTACAGAGCTGCAAAAAAAGCGTGCTGCCCAGATGCCTTGCCAGGATGTTGTGGTCTATTGTGTATCCTGCATTAAATCCATGGCTATCGGTGGAAAAGTGCCCCATCACATGGCTGATCTTGTCTTAAGTGAAGAAACTGAACCACAAGAAACGAGAATCGATGTGTACCACGACACGCTGAATAAGTACATCGATGAGCACTAATCAGAGTTATTAATTATAGCGTCAGGGAAATCGCTGCTTTCAGTGGCATCACATTTAACCGGCGGAGACACAATTCCTCTTTTGGAGAACGGCGTCTGTACACCAAGCTCTCTTTTTGGTGCAGTCATTGAGAGGACAGTCATATCTAAAACCACTATCATAATTTAAGGAGCTGATGTAAATGGAATGGATTACAGGATCGAGAAAAAGGACGCATTTCGCATTGTGGGCATCAGCGCCCCGCTGGAAGCTGAGATTGAAAAGAACTTTGAAACGGTGCCCCTGTTCTGGGGAAAGGCTGCACAGGACGGCACTATCCCGAAGCTGTGTGACAAAATGAACAGCCAGCCTATGGGCATTCTGGGAGTCAGTGCCTGCAGTGATACAGCTGAAAACTGGCGGTATTATATAGCTGCTGCCAGCACAGCCGAAGCTGGAGAGTTCGAAGAATACATGGTCCCGGCCTTTACATGGGCTATTTTCAGTGTTTTGGTTACAATACCAACATTGGTTGCACCTTTGAGGTAATGATAGATAACCATATATTTATTTTACATGCTTTTGCCGTGATGTTTACATTGAGCTGATTGAAGCTATTAGTTTACTGCGGTAAAATTATTTATTATAGACATTGATAAAAATCGAAAGGTTCACCAATATGACAACTTATAATAAATTCAATAGATTAAATATTTACACTTTGCCACTTGGCATTGAACGATGTAATAACGAAAATGTGTAATTTTGCACGCCCAGAGGTGCTAAAATCATTGGCTGGGCGGTCAGAAGATGCTTACTATGTCTTTTTTATTTTTAGCTGTTTTTGCCTGCAATCATTTAAATTCCTTGACAAATTGAGACTATCGCGATAGTCTAATAGCATAAAGACTATTGAAATAGTCCGAAAGGAGGATTTGTATGAATCTCAAGCTATTTGACTCTGAGCTTAAAATCATGGAGGTTTTATGGGAAAAGGGCAATCTGCCAGCCCGCGATATCGTAGATGTACTGACAGAGCGTGTGGGCTGGAACAAAAACACCACCTATACGGTCATCAAAAAATGTATTGAAAAAGGTGCCATTAAACGGGAAGAGCCAGGCTTTTTATGCAAGCCGCTGGTGACAAAAGATGAAGTACAGCAGAGCGAAACGGAGCAGCTCATTGATAAAATGTTCGGCGGCTCCAGTGAATTGTTCTTCTCGGCATTTCTTAAAAATCAGGGTATTTCAGAAACGGAAGCCAATCGGCTTGCCAAACTGATTGAGGAGGCCAAATAAAATGCTGCATTTCAGAATG
This sequence comes from Lutispora sp. QWL-02, assembly GCF_058315355.1. Classification (NCBI taxonomy): domain Bacteria; kingdom Bacillati; phylum Bacillota; class Clostridia; order Lutisporales; family Lutisporaceae; genus Lutispora; species Lutispora sp. QWL-02. The sequence continues at coordinate 699,189 of NZ_CM177762.1, read as the reverse complement.
GATATGCCCCTTTACCTGATGGCACTGTATGGCAGTATGATGATTGCGGTCGTTCTCCTGCTTCGGGGCCTTTTGCGAAATCGCCTGCCCAAATTTGTTTTTCCTCTACTGTGGGGGTTGGTGCTGGTGCGGTTGCTGATTCCTTTTTCCCTATCCAGCCCCATTAGTGCACCGGTTCCAGAGTGGCAGATGAGGCTTTCCAAAAATCCCGCTGTTTACGTTGTAGAAAATGCAGTCACCACAAATGTAACTGCTCAGGAAGACATGGATTACAGCTTTGCAGAGAGTACCGATGGTCAACTGGTGCTGATGAGCGTTTTCATCTTAGGGGCCGCGGCAACAGCGGGGATTTTACTGTCTCAGAAACTCCGGTATTCCAGGAGACTAAAAAACAGTCTACTGGTGGAACATAATCAAACCATTAACACCATGCTTCGTGATATGGGTATGGGTCATATCCTTGTATTCACCAGCGATGAAATCGCCTCTCCACTGGTTTGTGGAATTTGGAATCCGCATATCTATCTGCCTGCGGGTATGGATTTCCGTCTGTCCCAGACCTTACGGCATATTCTCTCTCATGAAACCATGCACATTAAACGCAAGGATAACTGGACAAAATTGGTTATGCTGCTTGCCTTATGCCTGCACTGGTATAATCCGCTGGTATGGCTCATGTCAAAATTCCTATCCTCAGATTTGGAGGTCGCCTGTGATGCCGCTGTCCTCCGGCAGACCGGAGTGGACGAACGGCAAAGCTATGCTGCCAGCCTTCTTTCTATGGCGATTACCGGCAATCGTTCCACGCTACTCTACAGCGCCTTTTCAAAAACTGAGGTGGAGCGCCGTATTAAGAATGTTCTTGGATACAAGAGGGCGACTGCCTTCGTCTTAACCCTTTCAATACTGTTTATACTGTGCACCACCATTGTGTTTGCAACCGGAGGACAAGCGCCGTTTTCAGCCCATTTCAGCAGCTATTGCTCCAGCACATCCTCCCGGTGGGGTGTCAAAGCAGGGCTTACAAGAGACATCGCATTCGGCGAAAACGCAGATCGTCGTGCTGACAATACAATTCTTGATGTGTTGGATGCTGACACCTCCAACGATCCTGACATCATTGCCAATCGGGTGCAGGCAGCGCTGGCAGAAGAATTCAAAGTAGAAAAAGGCGCATTCCGAGTGGTTGTTGGCCTTTGTCTGGATGCGGATATGGTTGCGCGGGAATATGCAAGCCAAGGTATCACCAAGGGACAGGATGGGTATTATCTTTACAACGGTGAGGCAGTTCGAGCCTATACCGACGAAATGCTGGGTATGGTGCAGACTCAGGAGAAAGGTGTAGTGGATATCTCCGTACAACGGAATCGCTTGGGGGAAATCACCTCGGTCACGGTTTTGAGAAAAGGAGACGCTGCGTTTGATCAGCACAGCAAAAAAATCGAGCGAAGCAATCGCTATAATACGGTTATCTCTTCTGGTGCCGTAACGGAGCAGGTTACTGTTATCGAAGATAAAATCGGAGGTAACTTTTTAGATGAACAGTAAGCAACTAAAAAACCTCGCACTTGCCTCTATGTTCTTTGATCACTGGATACGGATTTTCCCGCTATCGGACGCTATTGTTCCTGTGGCAGATTGGCTCTCCTCCATTGGGCAGGAGTCGCTGGGTATTTGGATTATGTCGTGGATTCCCCACCTGCTATCCTATTTTGGCAGAGTGGCAGCACCTGTATTCATGTTCTGTATTGTTGAGGGATTTCTGCATACTCGCGATATTAAAAGGTATATCTTACGCATTTTTGCCACATCACTTCTTTCCCAGCTTCCTTATATTCTGTTTGATTTGGCGGAAGGTCGGATGTATGGTGTCATGGCAGACTGGAAAGAGGTGCCTCTAAACATCCTGTTCACTTTAGGCTTAGGATTGCTTGCCCTCTGGGGCTATTCCAAATGTGGGGAAAAAGGGTATAAGATGTTTGGGGTCGGTATCATTGTACTGGCTGGCGTACTGGCACGATTATTGCGGTTTGAGGGCAATGAGGGGTACATCTTTATTATCTTCATGTTCTATGTGATGAGGAACAGGCTGATATGGCAAAAGGCACTGGTCTTTCTTCCGGTACTAATCCTCGCCCGTTACAGGCTGGTCGTCTATACGCTGGGAAACTTGAATATGCTGCGGGGCTGCATCCTGAATGTGTTTGGACCCTATCTCGGTGTTTTGGCGGTTTGCTTCTATTCCGGTGAAAAAGGGAACATCGGAAAAAGATTTCAGCGGTTTGTATATGCATTCTATCCGCTTCATTTATTTGTTCTGGCTATGGTTGGATATTTAAGAGCATGATATGATATCGATATACAAGAGAAGAATTAGAGGAAGCTCTACAAATTGTTTCTTCAGCTATCAGCAGATGTGAAACATACAGCCGAAGCTATAGAGCAGGCTTGGGTAGAAATCTTCCCGGTATTATCCGAAAGCGGCTATCCCTGTACTTTTCTGCTACATCCAAAGTACCTGCCGGACAATACTTGAATATAGACGGTGGAAAACTGTAGCAACACATAGTACAATATTGACAAACAAAATACAAAAGACACCATTAACACAAGTTAAAGGGTTTTATTCAGAATTTCTTCCATTGCTTGGCAAATATCTTCATAGGAAATATCATCAGCATAAGCAAAGTCACGTTGGTATCGCCTCCAAAAATCTATAAGGCGAGAACTGCTTTTTATTTCATCCATAATAGTTTCAAGATTATAAGCCAAAACAGTGATAGAACGCTCATCAAACATAAGCTGAAAAGAGTATTCAACTTCTCGCGGGGTTATTTTGTATCCCGTAGTTACATCAACAGTTAGTGGAACTTTCAGGGGAAGGTAATCAGCGGACAAACTTACACGGATACGTTGACAATAAGGCGGGTGAAAGCCCTGCAGACAGCGGTAACATTGATAACAAGAGAATTGGAGGATGTTTATGGCAAAGAAAATCCGTAAAATGCTCGGTGATGTAAACGCACCGGAAGTGGCCTCTTTGATGCGGCTGATCGATACGCAGAGCAAGTCTACCATCTGCAAGTGGTGTATAGATTACGCCGAAGCTCACATTTTGCCAATATTTGAGAAGCATTGTCCCGGTGACAGCCGGCCCGGAAATGCGCTGAATGCTGCTCGCGACTACCTTGACGGCAAAGTGAAGTTTCCTGTGGTCAAGAACATCATACTAAACGAGTGCCATGCCGCCGCTCGTGAGCTTAACTCTGATCCGGCGGCGCAAGCGGCGGCACGTGCTTGCGGGCAGAGCTCGGCGGTGGTCCATACGCTGTCGCATTCACTCGGGCTTTACTTCTACGGTGCGGCGGCTGTTGCCTATGACCGTGTAGGGACAAACGAAACTGCCGAGATGTATGACCGAATCGCCAGGGAAGTATGTGCAGACATAACGGCGGCGCTTCGCACTATCGCTGTAGAAAACGAACCTAATCCGGCAAAGATAAAATGGAAGTGCTGAGTATGGGAATGAGGTGCAATGCAAAATGAACGAAAAATGCTATGAATACGATGCCATCAGGAGCGGCTTGCCGTCAATGCCTTGTTAATTTATTGACAATATCTTTGCGGTGATATACACTTAAATCAACGGTTGGATTGGATATATCCGGCTCATCCGTTTGCTTAAAATAATCTAAACCTGATTGTCGGGATGTTCCGGGCAAAAGGGAGAGGAGGAGATATTGTTATTTCTGCCTTTCGTTTTTGCGGAAGGCTTTTTTAATTGCAAGCATTCAAATGGAGGGATTTTTATGGAAACAAGGATCGGCGTAGTGGGCATAGTTGTTGAAGATCTTGAAAACAGCTCTATGGTTAATGCCGTGCTTCACGATTTTGCAGAAATAATCGTGGGCAGAATGGGCATACCTTACAGAGGAAAGGGCATATCCGTGATTTCTCTCATTGTGGACGGAACCACCGACCAGATAAGTGCTATGACAGGCAAGCTGGGAAAAATAGCTGGCGTAACCGTTAAGTCGGCTATGACAAAAAAGTAATATATTAGGAGGATCATTATGCAGGATACACCTAAAGCAAACCGCCTTCATATAGCGGTCTTCGGCAGGAGAAATGCCGGAAAATCAAGCCTTATAAATGCAATAACAGGTCAAAGCCTTGCATTGGTATCTCCTGTGGCGGGAACAACCACAGATCCGGTATATAAGGCTATGGAGCTTCTTCCCCTGGGCCCGGTCATGCTCATAGATACTGCGGGCCTTGATGACGAGGGAGAAATAGGCAGGCTGAGAACGGAGAAATCGATAAAGGTTATGGATTACGCCGATTTGGCGCTGCTGGTATTTGACCCCCTATCCGGCGATGCTTCAATGGAGGAGCTTTGGTTCGAAGATTTAAAAGCTAAAAACATACCTGCCATAGGCGTAATAAATAAAATTGATATGCTGGAAAATGGCCATGGCATAGATGCAGAGGCAAGGCTCAAGGAAAGCTTTGATATACCTTTTGTAGCTGTAAGCGCAAAGGAAAAATCAAATATAGACGGGCTTCTGGAAGCTATTATACAATATGCGCCCGCTGATTTCGAAAGAAGCACCATTGTGGGAGATATAATAGGAGAAAAAGCTCTTGTGCTCCTTGTAGCCCCTCAGGACATACAGGCTCCCAAGGGAAGGCTTATATTGCCCCAGGTTCAGGTCATGAGAGACCTTCTGGACCACAATGCTCAAATCATGACCGTAAAGGATAGCGAATTGAAGAATGCCTTAGAGTCCCTCTCCAGGAAGCCGGATTTGGTCATTACCGACTCCCAGGTATTTAAAAAAGTCAATGAAATAATACCCGAAGATATACCTCTGACATCTTTTTCAATACTGATGTCCCGCTATAAGGGCGATCTTGGTATGCTTGTGGAGGGTGCAAGAGCCATAAACCGCCTGGAGCCCGGAGATAAGGTGCTCATATCCGAAGCCTGCACCCATCATGCACTAAAAAATGACATAGCAAGAGAAAAGATACCCGCATGGCTTTCAGCCAGGGCAGGAGGCCCTTTGGAAATAAAGGTCGTATCAGGCGGCGATTTCCCCGATGATCTATCTTCTTATAAGCTCATAGTCCACTGCGGCTCCTGCATGATAAACAGCAGGCAGTTTATGAGCAGGCTATATAAGGCAAAGGCTGCAGGCGTACCGATAACCAATTTCGGCACAGCCATCGCCCATCTCAACGGGATACTTGAAAGGGTTACAGAAATGCTTCTGTAGCCCTGCTTCTCTAAAAGGCATTTCTTATAGTTGAATTAGTCCTTCAACACCTGTAAAATTTATAATAACAGCAAATCTTATTTTTTCGGAGGTATTTTTATGGCAAATATAGAGATACGAAGATATTCAAGCCGAGATAAGAAACGGATAATTGATATTTGCTATAAAACCGGCTATATGGGAGAAGATCTGACCCCTTTAAATTTATTTAATGATAGAAATTTGTTCGCCCAATTGTTCTGCCTTTATTATCTTAGATATGAAGCCGACAATTGCTTTGTCGCCGCTTTAAATGACGAAGCAGTAGGTTATATAATCGGCGCAACAAACACTAAAAGGCAAAGGATATGCTTTGCCTTATTGGCGGCAGCCCCTATACTATTGAGATCGCTTTTCTATACCTCCTGGAAATACCCTGAATCCTTTAAGGCTTTCATGCATTTTGTTTCCAATGGAGATCTCAGCAGTGAGCCTGAAAAACTAAATGCAAATTATCCCGCTCACCTGCATATAAATATCTTACCCGAATACCAGCATTTAGGCATAGGCTCTTCCTTATTAAAAGCCTTTGAAAAAGAAATGGCAAAGAAGAACATCAGAGGAATACATCTTAAAACCTCTAATAAGAATGGCAAGGCTATACCCTTCTATATAAAAAACGGATACTCCATAATATATGAAAAAGAAGAAAGGGTCTGGAAGGGTGTAAATGACTATAAAGGTTTGATATTCGGCAAGAAGCTTTGATTTAGGCAACATTAGGAGGGCATGGCATGAAAAAAAGATTAAAGATTTTTATTCTCTTTATCGCTACTGCTATAGTATGTTTCGTTGCCACATTCTTTGGCAAGGAATTTATAATAAACTATATTGAATCCTACAAGCTTTCTGATATTGATATACCCGATAAAGACTCAAAAGTGCTGGTATTTGCTCCCCATAGCGATGATGAGGTCTTGGGCTCAGGAGAGCTTATTAGAGCTACGCTGCAAAACGGCGGGGAGGTAAAGGTGGTTTTAATCACAAATGGTGATGGAAGCAGATCCACCATGGAGCTGGATTATTTCAACTTTAACCCCAAAGCAATGAATTATATTGATTTGGGACTTAGGAGGCAGCAGGAATCAATAGATGCCTTAAAAGTTCTTGGTTTAGATGAAAAAAATATAATTTTTCTGGGCTACCCCGATGGAGGCATATCTCGCCTGTGGGGCAGCTATTGGGATCACAGCACCCCCTATACAAGCCCTTTTACAAAAGTTGATAGGTCTCCCTACGACAACAGCTTCACTCCAAATGCCGTATACTCAGGTGAAAGCCTTATGGCTGATATGATAAGGATAATCAATGATTATAACCCCACTCATATTATTTATCCCCATCCCAATGACAGACATCCCGACCATTGGGCTGTCAACTGCTTTGTAAAGCATGTCCTTGCCGTCCTTCAATATAAGCCTTCGTACGAATGGTTGTACTTAGTGCATAGAGGCGATTGGCCTACTCCCATGAAAAAAAATATAAATATGTATCTGGTACCGCCTGCGAAGCTTTCCAATACGGGCACCCAGTGGTATGGCTTCATGATAAGCTATGATGATATATTAAACAAATCAACGGCTATCCACTGCTATAAATCCCAACTAAGGACCCTCAGGCCATTGATGACCGGCTTTGAAAGAAAAAATGAACTTTTTGGAGTCTATGATAATGCACAGCTGGCAAAGAGCATGAGAAGTGATGTTGATATTGAGCCGGACGACGGCAACAGATTGATCATCGATCCCCTGAAGGACACATTAGCCCTGGAAATCAGCAAAGCTGCTGATATATCCGAAATTTATGGGGAGATATCCGGCACCAAAAATTTGCATGTATTTATTGAAGCTTATGCAAATATAGATAAAAAGCTCCAATACAATCTTGGGCTTTTCTTATACGGGAGTGAAAAGATATCAAGGCTTGATGTGGAAATCAAGGATGGAAAAGCATCTCTAAAGCAGGTTTCCAAACAATCGATTACGAACGGTGAGGGGCTTATCGTTAATATTGAGGGTAAGATCATCCATATAGTAATCCCCCATAATATTACGGGGGATTACTATCACGCCTTTATAAATGCCTATACATCAAAAAACTCCGTATTGATAGACAAAACAGCATGGAGAATGCTGGATAATTAAGCTTTTATCATGCTTGGGACTTCGGACCTACCCCTTCCCTCAGCTCACCCCATATTGTTGAGAAAAGCCTCATAAAGTCTTGAGTTTTTCGTATCTCCATCATATTCCTCGGCCGCGGCAAATCGATATCGTATATCTTTTTTACTGTCCCCGGATGAGCGGTCATTAGCATAATATGATCCGACAGGAACAACGCCTCATCAATGCTGTGGGTGATGAATACCACGGTCTTTCGGTTTTCTTCCCATATCTGGATAAGCTCCTGCTGCAATATCAGGCGATTCTGCTCATCCAGCGAAGCAAAGGGCTCATCCATCAAAAGCATCTCAGGATCATTGGCAAAGGCCCGGGCTATGCTGACCCTCTGCCTCATGCCGCCTGAAAGCTGGTGAGGGTAGCTGTAAGCAAACTTTTCCAATCCCGCCAGGACCCTCAACAGCGTGGTTTTGCCGCATCCGCTGGGCCCGACGAAGCACCAGAACTCTCCTTCATCGATCTGGAGGCTTATATCATGAAAGGCTGTTATTTCTTTCTTCCTAATAAAGAACGACTTGCCCAATCCTTCTATCTTTATTTTCCTCCGCTGATTCCCTGCTATTTCACTCATATAACATCTTCCCTTCAATCCCGCTTCCACGGAATGATCCAGTGCTCTACTTCATCCAGGGCTATGGTAAATACATATCCGAGGAAGGACATAACAATAAAGGAAACATACATCTCAGGGATGTTGAATATGGCATAGGATTCCCATATGCGGTAGCCGATGCCTCCTACAGCTCCGTTCATCTCCGCTGCAACAATCAAGAGCAAAGCCATGCCCATGCCTAATTTTATCCCTGCAAATATCATAGGCAGGGCCCCCGGCAGAGCTACGGTCAGGTAATAGTTTCTCCGATCCGCCCCATAATTTTTGGCCACATCCCAGTAAATCCTGTCCAGATTGACTACCCCGGCTACTGTATTTATGAGTACAAGGAAAAAAGTACCCAGAGCTATGATCACCATCTTTTCCAATTCTGTCAGCCCAAATATGATCATAATTAGAGGCATCAAGGCTAATTTCCGTATGGGATACAAGGCGGCAACAATCGGGTCCAAAAGCGCCTTGCCGTGTTTATCCATTACCATCACCCCTGATTTATTATTTTGCTTCCATAGCTTTGCTGCTCTACGCAAAGCTAAAGCTTACAAAATAAAAGGTTATTACAATATATTCCCCATGCTCTTTGCAGGTGCATAATCATGCCATGCAACAAATAGCTAAATATCCAGCACTTTCCACCAATAACCGGTCCTCAATAGCGCTTTATGCCTATTTTTGTTGCTTTTCCAATGGAATTGACTTAAACTAAAATCACAGCAGATACTAAACAGACTCTAGGAGGAATATTTGAAAATGAGGAATGTAAAATCTAAAAAATTCACATTGATTGCAGCAGCTATTATACTAGTCCTCTCTTTTACCATAGTTCTTGCTGCGCAAAACAAGGACATAACCTGGTTTTCCATATTTGAGGGCAATAGCTATAAGCTGCGGCTGGAAAGCGGCATTAAAAAGCTTGAAAAAACAGACACAGCCATACTTCTTGGTACAGAAGATCTTAAAGCTCTGCTGGCTGAAAAAAACAAAGCGGCTGAAGTATATATGGACTTGAATACTGATATGTATGATGTTGATGAAAAAGGAAGGATCATGCTCCCCATAAGCGAAGAAAAAAACTATGATCTTGGGAAGGTCTTTTTTATGGGCAGCAATGGTTGGACAGCCCGTAATATTGATATTGCAATAGATGACAGCAAATATTTATCGGCAGCGGATGCCAAAGGCTATGAGTCCGTTTTGAAGGACCAGGCTCCGGATTATCATTCAAGGCTGGTAAATCAGAACAACACTTTGCCTGACGGCTATAACAACGAGAACCTTGTCACAATAAAAGGCGTGCAAGCCATCATAAGCAACAAAGGGATGAGGCTTGACAAAGTTACTCTGGAAGCGTTGAAAATAATGCTGGATAAAGCAGCAGCAGATGGAGTAAAGGGCTTTGTTTTAAACAGCACCTATAGGTCCTATTCAGAGCAGAAAAATTTATTTGACTATCGATTTAATGAAAGAAAAGCCAGCGGTGCTGCCAACCCCTATGAAGAAGCTTCAAAAGTGGTGGCCTATCCCGGAACCAGCGAGCATCAAACCGGCATGGCCCTGGACATACTCAGTGTCGAATATCCCAAAGGCAGTGTTTTTTCACAATCAAAGGAGTATGCATGGTTAAAGGAGAACTGCTGGGATTACGGCTTTATCCCGAGATATCCCGAGGAGAAGACGGAGAAGACAAGGATAAGCTTTGAGCCGTGGCACTATAGATATATCGGAAAGCCGCTGTCTCTATACGCAAAGCAAACGGACCTTTGCCTTGAGGAGCTTGTGGAAAGCCTCCAGAAAAATAAGTTTACAAGTTTTAAGGCTTCTGATGAAGATGTTTATTTGTTTATGCTCATAAAAAAAGGCCAGGATTTTATAATGGAAGACGGATTGAATGTGGATTATACACTAATGGAATTAACGGAAGAGGATAACCTGATTGTGATCAATAAATAAGGAAAGGAGATGTATGACGATGAATGCTTCAGGACCCGCTCTTATGGACAAAATCAAAGAGACAAAGGAAGTTTTCTGGCTCAATCCTAAGTATGAAAGCAAATCTATCTCTGAAGCCGGCGGCCTCACAATGACGGATATGCTGGACGCAGAGGCTAGGCTTAAGCGTTTTGCACCTTATATTGCATCGGTTTTCCCTGACACCGCAGAAAATTCAGGCATAATAGAATCTCCTCTATTGGAAATATCCAATATGAAAGATGCATTGGAGGGATTTGATAGACCCATTCTGGGAAAGTTGCTGCTAAAGTGCGATAGTCACCTTCCCATATCCGGTTCCATAAAGGCCAGAGGAGGAATATATGAAGTCCTCAAGCACGCTGAAAAACTGGCCTTAGAAGAAGGCATGCTTTCACCGGAGGCCGATTATTCCATACTGGATGAAAAACGCTTCAAAGAGCTTTTCTCCAGGCATAAAATTGCCGTAGGTTCTACAGGCAATCTGGGCCTGAGCATAGGGATAATGAGCGCAGCCCTTGGCTTCAAGGTTTTTGTCCACATGTCCTCCGATGCTAGGCAGTGGAAGAAAGACCTGTTAAGACGCAAGGGTGTAACTATTGTGGAGTATGCTTCGGACTACAGCAAAGCTGTCGAAGAAGGACGGAAGCAATCCGACTCAGACCCCTCCAGCTATTTCATTGACGATGAAAATTCAAAGGACTTATTTCTTGGCTATTCTGTATCGGCATTAAGACTGCAAAATCAAATGAAGGATTTAGGAATAAAGGCAGATAAAGATCATCCCTTATTCGTTTATATCCCTTGCGGAGTAGGCGGCGGCCCCGGCGGCGTCGCTTTTGGCCTCAAAATGATCTTTGGCCCCCATGTCCATTGTTTTTTCGCGGAGCCCACCCATTCACCCTGCATGCTCGCAGGGATGATGACAGGCCTCCACAATCAAATATCTGTACAGGATCTGGGGATAGACAATATCACCGAGGCGGACGGCCTCGCTGTAGGAAGGCCATCAGGCTTTGTGGGTAAAACCATGGAAAGCCTCCTGAGCGGCATATATACCGTGGAGGATAGAGAGTTGTACAAGCTTCTGGCTACATTGGCGGATACAGAAAATATATATATTGAGCCTTCTGCTGCCGCAGGTTTTCCGGGACCTTCATGGCTCTTGAACAGCCCCTGCGGTCAAGAGTATATCAGATCCTCAGGATTATCCGATAAGATGGGCAACTCTTCTCATATAGTGTGGGCAACGGGAGGAAGCATGGTGCCGGACACAATAAAGATGAGCTACTACCACAAAGGAAAAGCATATAAAAGAGCGGAGTCCAAATGATTCCGCTCACAATTTTTCCTAATCTATCACGCTATCAATATTGATCTTATCCTCTCTTGAAAGATCGATATAGCTTGAGTCTACGCAAAGTACAGGCTTTGTTATATTATGGGGAGGAACATATACGACCCTTCCCTGTTTGCCGTTATCAAGCTTCACATTGATGCCTGTAAAGTTGGCTGCCAGGCTGTTAAGGAATACATATAGTATGTTTAGATCAAAGATACTGATACCTATGGATAAGAACATTTTGAAGGCTTCAAATGGTGTTGTCCTTTTTTTATATGGCCGGTCTGAAGTCATAGCATCATAGACGTCCGCTATTGCTACAATTTTTGTATATAATCCTATATAGTCACTGGGAATGCTGAGAGGATATCCCGAACCGTCCACCCTTTCATGATGGAGCAAAACGGCTTTCTTGACTTCTGCATCGATTTCCTTTGTTTGCAGCAGTATGTCATATCCGTATACCGTATGCTTTTTTATCAGTTCAAACTCTTCAACAGTCAGCTTGCCTTTTTTTTTCAGTATATCAGCAGGTATCATGGTTTTTCCTATGTCATGCAGCAGCCCGGCTTGAATGAGCTTTATCGTGTCATCATAGCCCAAGCCCAGCCATTTTCCCATGAGCATACAATAAAATCCTACATTTATGCAATGATTATATGTATATTCATCCGCTTGCCGTATATCCCTCAAGCATGCAACTATCTCATCGCATTTATCGATGTTTTTATATATCAGCCCCTGGATCTCAATGATTTTATTATAATCAAGAGTTTTGCCCGCAGAAAGATCTGTCAAGACTTCCTTTATCTTGAGGACAGCTTGCCGATAGTCTTTTTCAAATTCCTCGCAGGATTTTTCAGCACCTTCATTTCCCTCTTCATTTTGAGAGTAAACATCCACCATAACAATTTCCATCTCAATAAGCTTTTCTATGATATAATCATTCACCACAGTATCTTTGGTAACTAACGCAACTCCCTGTTCATTTAATATATCCTCAGACAAAACAGTTCCTTCCGAGCATTCACATATATGCACTTTCATTGTATAAATCCAAACCTTTCTCAATTATTTTGACAGATACGTATATAAATAACATTCTAAGGTTCAGATGCAGTTGATCTGAACCTTAGAATACTCTATTTAAAAAGCTTTGCGTCACTTTATAAAAGCGAAAAGTTTATGCGTCTTCTCTTTTAATTCGGCAACGGTTAGCTATCGGGGCAAAGAAGTGATTTTCATTTTCTAGTAGAAGTTACAAATATATTATATATGGCAAATAATTCCTTGTCAATATTTGTGCCATATCATCATATTTTGCATAGTTTAATAGCTAAGGAGCCTATTAAAAAAAGCGGAGTCTTAATTCTCCGCTTTTATCATCTCAGCATCCTTATCGCTTCCGCTATCTTGGGTATTACTTGCTTCTTCCGGGAAACCACATCCTTTACAAAAGCTCCCTGCTCCCCTTCCACCTCAAAGGATAGCGGTATGAGAGCCGAGTTGGCGCTTCGGTGCAATAGGTATGAGCCTTCTTTTATTATATCCGTAACCAGCAGCAAGGTCAGATGATAATTATTGCGCGTATGAACCTTGCTGATGAAATCAATGAACTGCTCCTTACGGCTGAATACACTGCCCATATCCAATGTAAATACCTGCCCGATACCAACTCTCTCGGATTCTATCTGGAACTCCTTAAAGTCCCTGTAAAATATTTCTTCTATGCTGTAGCCCTCCAAAGATGTCCCAGCTTTGAACATGTCCATGGAATAAGACTCCAGATCCAAATTCACAATATTGTTTAATTCGCGGACAGCTTTTCTATCCCAATCTGTCGCTGTAGGTGATTTCAAAAACAATGTATCGGAAATTATTCCGGAAAGCAATATTCCTGCTATATCATAGGGAATTTCCACCCCTTTTGACTCAAACATGCCGTAGATAATCGTGCAGGTACTGCCTACGGGGGCATTCCTGAAGCTTATGGGCATTGAGGTAGATATGTCTCCCAGCTTGTGATGATCTATTATCTCCAATATCTCTGTTTCATGCAGCCCTTCAGCACTTTGAGCATATTCATTATGATCCACCAAAATGACCTTTTTCTTTTTGGGATTGATGATATGCTTTTTACCCATAAGGCCTAAGAAAAATCCCTTGGAATCAACTATAGGAAAGTTTCTGTAATTTGTCTGGAGCATTTCATCCCTTATATCTTCCAGATACTCTTCCTCATGAAATTGTAGAATGTTTCTTGTCTTCATTATTGATGATATAAAGTTGCATTGAGATATAAGCTTGGAAACAGTGTAGGTATCCATGGATACCGAAATCATGTTCACTGACTTGGCTTTAGCCATATTGATATATTTCTCGGGTATCTCCATATTGCCCGTTACGAGGATGAGTTGTACACCGATATTGATAGCTTCTTCGATTACTGCATAACGATCTCCTACGATTATTATATCATCCTTCCCAAAGCTCCTGTTTCCTTTAATTGTATCGCTGTACAGAGCCGCTACCTTAATTCTTCCGTATATTTCGTTGCTTCCTTGAGACAAGGCTATTCCTTCAAGATCGTTAATAATATTATCCAAAGTGGTGTTTAACATATAGAAGTCACCCTTTATAATACCCATAGCAATATCCTTCATGGTTACAATCCCCGCCAAGTGATTTGATTCGTCAACTATGGGGAGGGTTTTGAGGCTTTTTTCATCCATAATCTTATAAGCCCTGAGTATGGATGTTTCGGGTGATATAGGCGCGGTCCTGTCATAATCCAAATCCATGACTTGTATTTTTACATTATTGATCAATGGCGGCTCAGGGACTTTAAAATATTCCAGTATGAATTTTGATTCATTATTCAGCTCTCCCAATAAACCGGGAACAGTATTGTGGCCTGTACTATTCTTCAGATAGGATAATGCGACAGCGGATGCCATAGAATCCGTGTCCGGGTTTTTATGTCCAAAAATAAGTGTACTCATTTATAATATATCTCCTACTCCCTGCAATATATATTTAGGCCTGTAGGCAAATTCAAAAGGTGTGGCTTCATTGCTGACTCCGCTCATCACAATCTGAATCTTGATACGTTGGTCTGAAGGCCTTCGGATAACTTTGCCAGCTCCTGGGCTGCATTAGCCACTTCCTCCATGGACGCAGCTTGCTCTTCAGAAGCTGCGCTTATTTCTTCTCCTGAAGCCGCAGTCTCTTCGGCTACTGATGCAATACCCTGAATCGATTCATTCATGGATTGGCTGTGGCCGGCAATCTGCTGTACCGATGCGCTTAACTCCTGTATTTCACCGGTCACATTATTTATTTCTCCAAATATCAGATCAAAGTATTTCTCTGTATTGTTTACGGCCGTTACCCCTTGCAGTACATGGTCCATAGTTAGATTCATCACATCAACCACTCGTTTGGTTTCACCCTGTATGCTGCCGATAATATCTGCAATCTGTATGGCAGAGGTTGATGATTGCTCAGCCAGCTTTCTTATCTCATCTGCAACCACTGCAAAGCCTCTGCCTTGTTCCCCGGCACGAGCTGCTTCAATGGCCGCATTCAGAGCAAGGAGATTGGTTTGTTCGGAGATCTCTCTTATTACTTCAACTATCTCTCCGATTTTTTCGGATTCACTTCCCAATAATTTGACACTCTCCGCCGATTCTTCCGTCACCTTTCTTATGCTTTGCATCTTTTCAACTGCATTCTGGACTTCGCCCAAACCGCTATCGGCTTCTTTCGCAACATTTGAACTTACCGCAGATACGGTATTGGCATTTTCTGCAGCCTGCTGTATGCTGGACGCTATCTGTTCCACCACTACGCTTGCTGCAGAGGCATCCTCTGCTTGCTTGGAAGCCCCGATAGCTAATTGATTTATGGTAGAAGCCATCTCCTGGGTTGCAGAAGTAGCCTCTTCCGAAGATGCCGAAAGCTTCTGGCTGGAGGAAGCTACCTGCTGAGAGGCGTCCAGCACGTTCCTTATTACTGCCCTTAAGCCTTCCGTCATCCTATTGAATGAATTTCCCAGCTCACCTATTTCATCATTATTCCTTACCTTTACGGCTTGGATGGACAGATCCCCTTCCGCAATCATCCTTGCAGCTCCGGCTATATGCAGTATAGGCCTGGCTATTATATAAGAAATATATGATGCGGTCCCAATGCTGAAAAGTATGCTGATCCCAATGATGATCATGGTTATGGATCTGATCCTGTCGTATGCTTCCTCACCATCTGTGTAAGCCTTAAGGCCTAATTGGTTTTTCAGCTCGACAAGCGCATTGATCTCCGATTCTATCCTTTCGGCATAGAGGCGGTTGTTCATCGCCTGAATATGAGCTTCTTCAACATTGCTGTCCCTGGCTAATTCAATAACCTTTTCTTCATTTTGCTTCAACTGGCTCCATAAGCTCGTTATCTCATAATACCTTTGCTTGGCTTCATCGGATGCCGCCGTTTCATTGAAGCCTTCCAGGTTTTTTTCAAAGTTCTCTATCCCCATCCTCATACTGTCAGCGTAACTATTCTTTTCCGATTCTTCCGTTGATAATATCAGATTGTTTCGGTCTCTTGCCAATGAAACCAGATTGACTTGTGCTTCCTTTATATAAACAATACCTTTAAGATGCATATCATACAAAACATCCAGCTCATTATTAACTGATGCAAGATTATAGATGGAAAATGCACCTAGTACTACAATCAAAATAATTAAAACTCCGAATCCTAAAAATAGCTTTTTTCTTACTGTCAATTTCATTATGATTCTCCTATCTAGCATTATTTTATTCTGTATAATATTTCAATATAGTCTGAGCCAGGCTCTTCGCAAGGATACTCTGCTCATCATCGTCGATGAGCCACTCGAATTCGGCGGGATTGGGAACGAATCCGCTTTCCAGCAATATGGAAGGAGTCCAGGTGCCCCTGAACACATAGAAGCTTTTCTTATGGATGCCCTTGTCATTTCTGTTCAAGCTTTTTATAGTATCGTAATGGATCTCCTCAGCAATGGGATAAGCATGCGCATCCCTATAAAATACGGAAAATCCATTCACCTTTGAAATATCAATATTATCCGCCATGCTGTTAGAATGTATTGAAATGAAAAGGTCGGGCTTTGCAGTCTTTGATGCAGCCAGTCGCTCCTCCAGGGATACCGCTTTATCCTCTGTCCTCGTCATTAAAACCTGAGCTCCCAAGCTCTCAAGCTCATACTTGAGCTTCATGGCGGTTTTAAGATTGATCACTTTCTCAGAATATTCCTTCCCCAAGGGGCCGACTGCACCTAAGCTGTCCCCCCCATGCCCCGGGTCAAGCATTATCCTGATACCGCTTAAAGGATAAGGTCCGGATTTCCCGCTTACAGGTCTTTTTATATTAAGGATTATATCCTTGTCCGTTTTCTCTATATAGTAGCCTGCTATATTTTGATCCTTCTTCAGCTTTAATATATACTCTCCATCTCCTTCTTTGACTTTTGTTTCAACGCATGACAGCAAAGCTCCCTCCGGCAGCTTTGGCAAGACCCCTTCAGCCAATCCCGCTATCGCAAGCCTCAACTCGCCATTTTCATAGCTTGCCACAGCCAGAGAAGGTGTTGAAATGCCAAGGGTAAGCTTATCCCAGCTCTCCCCGGCGGTGTATGTGACTTTGCTGACTTTGGCTCTCATCCGGCTCTGGCCTGTATAAGTCCTGACACTTTTCTTATCCACCCACTGTCCCATGGCCAGGCGGACATAATCTCCCGTCATGCCTGTAGCATAATCGGTCATGCCCTTTTGCAGCTCATGGATCCCGCCGTTGTTACCATCAGGTGCCGGATAGGTAAATATTCCGTTCGCAATAACCTCGGCATAGTAGGGAGAGTTTTTCATCACAACACCTATCTTTGCAGGAGCCTTTACTGAATTCGTCATCCCTTTATAGCTCATCTTATAAACCGGTGCTCCAAGGTCGACATTTCTTGGATTACCTGTATATGAAGGAATGGTATACGCATAGGTAAAGGCAGCAGAATATATGCCTCCATCTATAGCCTTTGTCGTTGAGGAGGGATCCATTGCATAGCTTTTCCCGCCTATTGCAACCGTAACCTTTGATCCTATGGGAGCCTGGCAGGACAGGATTATTTTCTCTCCCGGCATTCTAAGCTCCTGGCTTCGGGGAAAAACAGAAGAAGAAAGTATTTCTGCCTTTTTCATTTTCTCCGGTGGCTTTGAAGCTGCTTCTTTAAAAATAGAAACAGCGGAGCTTGACCCTTCCTGAGAAAAGGCAAAGGTATTGGCTCCTTCTTTAAGCTTGACTAAGATACCAAAAAATCCCTGGGAGGATCTGTTCTCTACAGGCTCTCCATTCAACAGCAAGGGTTTTTCCGGATCGGATGAACCGCATATATAATATTGATCATATCTTGTTTTTATATCATCCCCGGGCACGGCAATACTGACAGGAATCCCTGCCTGAATCTCATCCCTTTTCCCATAATAAGCCTGCAGAAGGGAAAAAAGCGGGGGATTTTTAGCTATGGAGCTATAGTTGTAAAATACGCTGCCCTTTATCTCCGGGTTTTGAGAATTCATATCAAGCTGCTTTTCTATCTCTCCCACGCCATACCATGGGCTTGCAGGATCACTATTCAGCGCACGGTAAGCAGCTTGTCCTATATATAAATCAACACCCGTTCCTTTAGCAACATCTATCCACCAGGCTGCCAGCTTCTCATAATCTGCGATGGAATAGCCGATATTCCAATACAGCTGGGGGATGATATAGTCTATGGTCTTCTCTTTCACCCATTTTCTTGTATCTGCAAAATGCTCATAATAGGTTTGAGCTCCCCTTGTGTCGCTTCCCAGAGAGTTGGAGCTCTTGTTGGCCCATATGCCGAAGGGGCTGATGCCAAATCGGACAGCCGGCGAGTGCATTTTTAGGGTTTCAGATATTTCGCTTACAAGCAAGTTGATATTTTCTCTGCGCCAGTCATTTATATCCTTAAAGCTTTTTCCATACCTGGAATAGGCATCCTTGTCATCAAAGCTTTTCCCCGGATAAAAATAATCATCCATATGTATGCCGTCCACCTCATAATTTTGTACAATTTCCATCACACTGTCAGTTATATATTTTCTCACCACAGGTATCCCCGGATTGAGATAAAGATTTCCGTCTCCGTGCTTTACTACCCAATCAGGATTCCTTACAGCGGGATTGGCAGGATCTAAAGAATTGATATCATGCTTTGGCTCAGATATGGTCTTCTTTGTGACTCTATAGGGATTGATCCATGCATGAAGCTCTATTCCCCTTTTATGGGCCTCTGCAACCCAAAATTCGAGAGGGTCGAAGCCCCCGCCGGGCGCTAAACCTTGCCGGCCTGTCAGATACTTGGACCAGGGATAGAACCGGGACTTATAAAGAGCGTCTCCGGAAGGGCGAACCTGCAAAAAAACTGCATTCATTCCCAACCTTTTCGCATCATCCAGTATTTTTACCGCTTCTTGCTTCAGGACCTCTGCATCCGCTGAAGGCTTAGACGGATAGTCAATATTCAGCACAGTGGCTACCCAAATACCGCTGAAACCCTTTTCATCAAGAGGCTCTGCCTTGGCGTATCCGCTATTTAAAGGGATCGCCATTGCTATGACTGCTGCTAAAATGATCAGCTTAAATAGTTTCTTCATTATTATTAACCACTCCTCTTGCAATATTTATCCTATAAGCACGATATATGTCATAATTATATCCTTTTTATCCAAATATGTCATGTGTCAATTGCATTACATGCATAAGAATATATGTTATCAGCATATTTATGCTTCTTAAGCATTGAATAAATTTCTATATTCGTACAAATAATGAATATAGGCGATTCAACGAAAAATAGCCGGCATCATTCCGCACAAAACAAAAGAAGCAAAAGGTACGATTCCTTTTGCTTCTTTTGTTTATTCAATGACTAAAATCTTTTCAATAAAGCCCACCGAGCATTTATCTTAACCGAGGCAATACCAGCTTTGCGCTTACTCTACTTTTTATAATGTATAATTTATAGCCTTTGCCGGGCATGCTTCAGCCGCTTTGCTTACTTTAGCAGCAATAGGCCCCGCAGTAGCTTCATTTCTTGCCAAAGCTTTTTTATTATCCATGTAAAATATCTTGGGACATATATTCACACATACACCGCAGCCTATGCAATAATCTTGATTTACGCTTACTGCCTGGCTATCAGCTTCCAGTTCCTGAGGCATATCTTCTTTCTTAACGGCCTTAGCTATAAAATATGCCATTATAAATATGGATATAGTGGTCAATACCCATCTAATAGCCATAAATTTGGGCCCCAAGAATTTTGCCTCATTGGCAAGCATAGGCACTTTAATTACCGCCCAGGTACTGAGCACAATCACTATATTGGCTATGCCTGCACCTTTTTTCAGCAGCATCCTGCACACGGGAAAAGCCGCATAAATAGGCCCCGCTGAAAAGCTGCCCAATAAAAATGCAAATATATTGCCCTTAAAGCCAGATTTTTCTCCAAAGCTGTTGATTATTACCTCTTTAGGCACCCAGGCTTCTGCAAGAGAAGTAAGAATAAATATTACAGGCATTATCATAAGCATTTCGAAAACATAATACATACTGTTGTTTACAGCTGCAAGAGCTTTGTCAGGCACTGTTGCAAACAATATCCCGTAAGCCAAAATCACTGCGGATAAAAGCTTATTCTTTTTAACTTTTTCAAATATCTTCATGCTATAACCCCCATAATAAATGCAATAATTAATGCGAATACAAAGCTCAGTGAGTTCCTCCATAATGCAAATTTGAGACCCAGTTCCTTCTTTTCCAATGGAAAGGTCACAAAGCCTACCATGGTAAGGGTTGTCAAGAATGCTACGGCAGGTACTATGCTGGCGCCAACTTTGACCAATGAGCCCACTAATGGAAAGGCAATGAATGCCGGTATTAAAGTGACGCTGCCTGCAAGAGCGGATATGACTGTGGCAAGAAATACATTGGATTTGCCCAAAAATGTTTTTATAGTCTCCGGTGGTACAAAGGTTAGGATCAAGCCTATGAGAAAAAGTATTCCCATGAGATCTCCCAATAGTCCGCCCATCATGCCCTTTGCCAGCTTCGTGGAGTTCAAAGTCTTCTTTTTGTCCTTAAAAAGAAAAAATAAGAATAAAACTACTGTAATAGCCCATAACGATAAAGTAAAAACATCTAGCTTTGGAAATTTCATCTGACAACCTCCTATTTTAGTAATATTTATTATCCTATATAACTCTGTTAATGTTATAATAAAAACAAAATAAAAACAGTTACCAAGGTAACTAATCATCATAAATAGGAGATATTATGAGTATAAAAGAGTGTACCAATCTGCTTAGAGCAAATCCTTTATTCAGAAATCTGTCAGATGAAGAAATAAAACACATTATTAGTGGAAATAGCTATAGGATCGGTAAATACAAGAAAGGCTCTGTTTTATACTTTCAGAATGAAAAGTGCAGCACTTCGGACTTGATGCTATCCGGCTCAGTGGTGGTCCAAAGTATTAATGATGATGGAAATGTCCTAACAGTATCTGAATTCTCAAAAGGGGATATTATAGGGCTAAACCTCCTGTTTTCTCAAAAAGACCATTATCCCATGACCATAATTGCAAAATCAGATTCTACAATCCTTCATATGAAAAAAGAAATAATACTGGAATTATCCATGAAAAATAAGAACTTCTTGCTTATGCTGCTTCAGTACTTATCAGACCGATCTGTTTTTCTCACGGACAAAATAAAACTCATATCAGGCAAAAGCATAAGACAGCTGATATTGGACTTTCTTGCCTTTGAATGTCATGTCCAGGGAAGCAATAGAATAAAACTCACCATAACAAAAAAAGAACTGGCAGAAAGATTCGGAATACAAAGGACCTCCCTCTCCCGGGAATTGCAAAAAATGAGAGAGGAAGGCATGATTGACTATGATAGGGATTGGATGGAGACAAACGTGCCGAACAAACGTGCCTGGGAAAGCTCCGAAAAAGTAGAATGTGCGAGTAAATATACATCATAATTCATATATACTCACATGCACTTTCCTAAACCTTCCTAAAAATTCTTCAATACTAGTCCAAAATATGATATGATAATAGTAGTAAAAGCATTGAAAATAGGGAGGTTTAGGGCACATGTTAGGGAAAAATAGCGGTCAAATTGATATTTTTAATAATATAATATTTGAAAGATTAATACCCAAGGACCACCTATTGGTTAAAATAGACTCAATAATAGATTTTTCCTTTGTTTATGATAAGGCTCCGCTAATGATGCTAAAAATCTTGCTATTAGAATACCTATATAACCTTTCGGACGTAGAAGAATTTAAAATTGGAACCTGAAGAAATATCAGCCTACAAAGTATATGGAACTATTGAAAACAGAGCATACCCAAAAGATAATAAGATTGTTTCAAACATTGCATTTTATGAAGAGTCCAGTAGAGAGGTAAAGTTTTATGGAATAAAAGAATTTAAGCTGTCAGAAGATCTCAATACTGCTACTTGCCCCAACGGTGTTACTACAGAAAACTATATTATTGCTAAAGATAAGCCTAGTAACACAGAATTTAAAGTATTTAAATTTGATAACAGAACCTGTAAACAGTGCCCATTAAAAGAAGAATGCCTGTATAAGGACAAAAACGGAAAACCCCAAGGTGGTGGAAGAAGACTTAAAATTCCAGTAAGATATGATGCTGTGTTAAAGGATCAAAAACATGTTGAAACAAAAGAATTTGAAGAAACCATTAACAAACGGTTTAAAATTGAAAGAAGATTTGCCACCATGGCAAGGAATCATGGGCTTCGGAGAAGCCGATACCTAAAGCTAAAAAGATCGGGTATACATATAACTTTAGCAAACATGGCATGCAATATAATAAGGATGGTAAATATACTTTGCCATCCTAGCATTGCCACCACCCAAAATTGAAGAGCTCCTATAAAGGAGCTCTGGAAAAAGGCTACAATCAGGCTTATAAGCTAAAATGCAAAATTTATTACCAGTTACAGGTAAACTATGATAAATAACTGTTAATGTCATTAAATATTTATTCAGTGCTAGGAAAACTCCAGCTTTTGCGGGCTATTTTTCGGAGCTTTCCCCGGCACCATAGTTAGATAGTTATTGATTGAACAAACTCATAAAACCACCGGCCTCGAACAGCTAAAGCTCTAGCAGAGAAATTATAGTGTCCGGTTAGTTATGTGCTCATTAGATTGACCAAGATAATCCGCACAGTATCAATCTTTACATAACTGCTTAAGTTTTGTACAAATGACTTAGGTGCTACCTATGCCTCCGGGCATTCTGTGGAAAAAATGTGCGAGATACTTAAAGTGCCCCGGAATGGTTACTATGACTGGCTGGACAGGCCAGTTCCAAAAAGAGAAGGCAAGCAGAAAAGAATACTTGATATTATCATAAAAACCCATAATAAGCATGAAATGTGGTGAGTAGATTCTATCTGCGCAGAGATAAATAAAACTATAAAATTTAGTCTTGATATCGTATACCGGCTAATGAAGAAAAGCAGCATAAATATTACTATGGAAGTACTGCTTATTTATAAAGCAACTTGAATTTCTTATGATGTCAAGGGAAGCGTTAGCTGTTCATTTAACCCTTGAGATCACAAGAAATTCAAGCAGTCCATTTATCAAGACTGAAAACACGCACAATGATTACCGTCACACGAACGAAGATTACGAGTTGTAAATAAAAACAATCAACACGGTTTTGGATAACCGATCACAAAACGGTCGATGCTTCAAAACGGCATTGATACCGAAAACCAACCTTTTGTAGCATTCAGGACATTTGTTTTCCTAATATAACCGGTTCAACTGAGCCATTGGTAGACATATCAACGGTTCTCCGTGGCTCAGTTTCCTATGATCCTTTCGCCTTGCCATCACCTTTCATTGGTAACAACCTTGAGTGAAAACCTTAAAATCGTGTCCAGGCAGTACCTTCTTTTTCATACGTTTAATACGTTCCATTTGATTATAGTATTCTATCAAATCTGTATGTACACCATTCGGTATCATGGGTTCGCTCTCGTAACATTCATACAATGCAATACAATCTCCAGTAATCATGTATTCTTCTTCTTTTGTTTCGATCAGCACGCTTTGAGATCCAGGACTATGTCCAGGTGTCGATAAAAGAGAAATCCCGGGGAGCAAATCACAATCTCCATGAACAGTATTATAATTTGTTTCACGAATCATCGCAGCATTATATCCACCTTTATGAATTGGCAAAGGTGCGAAAGCATATTGCAATTCCACCAATTGTACAAAAAACTCTGCATTTGTGAATAGATGGTTACTGCCGATGTGATCCCAGTGCAAATGTGTTGAAATCACATGTGTTACTTCTTCAGGCAAAACTCCTATACGCCGCAAAGATCTTTCCATGGTCTGTTTAGGCGTCTGCATATATGGCAAATAATGAAGACCATCTGCCGGAATCCCTCCAGTGTCAACCATGATTTTATGGAACCCATCCGTGAGGTACCAAGCTATTATAGGATACTCTTCTTCCGTGCCCGGGTCTTTCATATAGGCCATATTGATTTTAGGTCGTACTATTGTGCCAAGGTGAAGCGGATAAATAACATATTTCCCTCTCATAATTAAGCTCCTTACGGCTGAATGCCTTTTAATCAATTTTTAAACCAATATCTGCATGCTTTAACGGCTTTTCATGTTATAAAGTGTACACATAACCCTCTATCAATCGTCTAGCAGTACGTCCAAAGGCAGCCTTTTGTATCAGGATGTTTTCTTTCTCTATTCTTACTTCGATTTCAACCATCATATATCCTGCAGGATGTGCAATCAAAAAGTCAGCTGTGCTTTGTTTCGCGTATGTATAAGGAATTGTTCCTGGGATTTTAGCAGCTACAGCAGTACATACCGCCGCTGTCCCCGAATATGTTTTATGCATAGTTTGCATAAAAATTAATCTGCTGGTTAGAGAAGCTTTTTCATCCTTTGCATGGGATACAATTGCTAGAAGAGGAATCGCAGGGCTACAATCCTGTGCACGCTTCCAGTCATCAACCAACCCAATTTTCTGTGCGGCCACACCCCGAATACATTCCAAAACAGACAGCAAATCGGGCATACATGCAATATCTTCCGGTGTTTCGTCACCTTTGAGCCCAAGATCCACTGCCCGAACAAATACGACCGGATTCGCAATATCAACAATGGTCGCATCCAACACCCCGTAGCCGCTCACATTCAAGTGATCTACAAGTTTTCCCGTTGGTAACAGCTTTCCCGAAACTGCGCCTCCAGTTTCCGAAAAATCCAGGTTCAGCTTTGGCCCCTTTCCGGGCACGCCATCAATTGCATAATTTCCCGATCGCGCCGGTCTCCCGTTCTCACAAGGAACATCTACCTTCAAAATTTTATTTGTATTTTTATTTAAAATACGTACCAACACACTTTGCCCTTTTACAGTGACAATGCCTTCTTCAACAGCAAACAAACCAACAGCAGAAGTGATATTACCACAATTTCCATTGTAATCTACCGTGCCAGATGTGAGGGAAACCTGTGCAAAAGTATAATCAATATCTGCATCCAACCGATCAGATTTTTTGACAATTGCCACTTTACTTGTAAGAGGATCAGCACCACCGAGTCCGTTAATTTGCCTAACATCAGGGCTCCCCATTACCGCACATAGAAATGCATCTCTCGCCTTTCCTTCAGGGGGAATATCATCTTCATAAAAAAACACTCCTTTGCTTGTTCCTCCTCGCATAATGCAGCAAGGAACCTTAGAGTAATCGTTCTTCATTCTAATACACCGCCTTTAACCAGATATTTTTGTGCATAGGGAATTAATCCCCCACATTGAACAATACGCTCAAGAAATTCTGGTATCGATCTATATTGGCAAACATAGCCGCTTGTAATGTTTTTAATTTTCCTTACAATTCGATCAAATTCGAGATGATCACCCTCACAAAAATGCGATACATCATCTACGCACATAATATCTAAGCCTAGATTAATGGCGTTTCTAAAGAAGATGCGTGAAAAGCTTTCTGCGATCACACAATCCACACCGGAGCCTTTTATAGCGAGAACGGCGTGTTCTCTCGAGCTACCGCATCCAAAGTATTTTCCCGCAACAATGATATCACCTTGCTTAACCTGCATAGCCATTTCAGGTTTTATGTTTTCAAAAATATGATTCGCCAACTCTTTTGAGTCATTGATCGATAAATAAGTCCCGGGTAAAATTTGATCAGTGTCCACATAATCAGGAAATTTCCACACGCTCATTTATCCCTTTCCCTCCTTTAAATCTGCTATTCTGCCCATAAGCGCAGATGCGGCCACTGTTGCTGGGCTGGCAAGGTAAACTTCACTTCCGACTGCACCCATTCGCCCAGGAAAATTGCGATTTGTACTCGATATGCATCTTTCCCCGTCACCTAAAAGACCAAGGTGACCGCCAAAGCATGCTCCGCAGGACCATCCTGTAATTTGCGCCCCGGCACTCACCAAATCTTGGATGATGCCTTCTGAAATAGCTTGTTCGAACACCTTCTTGCTCGCAGGATTCACCAATAAACGCACATCTTCATGAATTGTTTTGCCGCGCAGCACATCGGCTGCCACACGCAAATCCTCCAGCCTGCCGTTCGTACATGATCCTAAATAGGCTTGATGAACCTTTAATCCGCACTGCGATCTTAGCGTCTGGATATTCAGAGGGGAAAAGGGCACCGCAATGAGCGGCTCTACCTCATTGAGATTTACAGTAAGGTAGCACTCAGCTCTCCCATCCGAATGTATAATGCTCGAATTTTCTATATTGAAATATGCACAAGCTGTCTCATCAGCATCAAATATTGCCGTCTTAGCCCCACTTTCTGCTATCATATTGCAGATAGTCAATCGATCGGACAAAGTTAATGTTTTTACACCGGCGCCTGTAAATTCCACCGATTTATAGTCTGGATTATGCGAAGACAGCTCCCTAAGGATGTGCATTGCAAGATCTTTACTGAAAACATTCGCAGGGAGTTCTCCTTCGAGGCGTATCATGATCGTCTTGGGAACCATTAACCACAACTTCCCAGTAGCCATGACAACACCAAGTTCAGTGGAGCCAATACTAATGCTCAAACACCCCACAGCTCCATTTGTACAAGTGTGTGAATCTGCCCCGACTATGATATTACCTGGACGTACAATTTTTTCTTCAAATGCAACTTGATGACAAACACCACGTCCGCAATCAAAAAATTGAACATCTTGTTTCTTCGCCCATTCCCTGTAGAATTTTTGTTGATTTGCAGTATGTGCATTTGGCGCAGGCACAAAATGATCCATGCAAATAATCATTTTATTCCGGTCCCATATGTAATCCGATATTTGTGTCATAACATCAATTGCAATTTGAGAACTTACATCGTGGCCAAGTGCAACATCTATAGCAACTTCAACATATTCCTCAGGCTCTACACGCTGGCCGCACACCCTGCTTAATATCTCAACTACAAGACTCATTGCAATCACCCTCCAATTCCAAAGCCTTTTTCATATACTGTTTATCGATATCCTTATATCTAGTCATGCCGATAAGTTGATTGAATTCGGAATAGGATATAATATCCATCCCTATAGAGCTTCCAGTATCACGCATTGTGACCAAAGCACGAATCGCGGCCTTTACAGCAGATAAAAGTACCGTAATCGGATAAAGCGCTATGTTATAGCCCATATCAAAAACCTCCTGTGAGGTATAAGCAGGTGCCTTTCCGGTTTCCGCCATATTGATTACATGATGCACAGGCAAAAGCTTTGGAATAGCGGCAGTCTGTTCCCTATCGATCGGTGATTCGACAAACAGGCAATCCGCTCCAGCTTTTAAGTATGATTCACAACGCCGAATTGCAGAGGAAAAGCCCTCCACCGCAATAGAATCAGTCCGTGCGATGATCAACATGTTTTTGTTTTCTCGTGCATCTGCAGCAGCTTTGATCTTCGCAACCATTTCGCTAGTTGAAATGACTCTCTTGCCTTCAATATGGCCACATCGTTTTGGCCATTGTTGATCTTCAAGTTGAATCGCTTGAGTACCTGCTTGCTCATAAAGCTTCAAAGTATGTATAACATTCAAAGGCCCACCATATCCCGTATCGGCATCTGCAATTACCGGGATTCGACAGCTGTTTGAAATATTTAACATTACATTTGCTATTTCATTTCCATGGATTAATCCCAAATCCGGCTTCCCTAATCGAGCAGCAGAAACACCATATCCGGTCAAAAATACCGCCGAAAATCCAGCTTCTTCGGCGAGCTTTGCAGTTAGTGCATCATATATACCAGGTACAAGAATATGGTTTTGCTGTTCAAGTATTTCTTTAAGTGAGTATGTTGTCTTTCGTTCCATTGTACCCTCCAAAGCCCCTAAGATCATAAATTTTTTAATTAGACCTCCTGCCGCGAGAACTCCTGCGGCAGAAGTGTCTCTAATATTTCAAAGTTACTTTTGTATTGTAGTTGAAGCAGCTTATTTATAAAAAATTAGTGCTCTCCTGCTGCTTGTGCATTATAAACAAATGCCATGTCATCCGTCCTGCTACTGAACTTATCTAAAGCCTCTGCTTTCTTCTGCCTCTCTTCATCCGACATCGGTTTCGTAGCAAGGCTGATGACGAATAAAAGGATACCGTTAATCAAGAATCCCCAGAATCCGCCGTGAAAACCAAAGGGCGAAAATCTAAATATATAGCATATGCTTATAACTAAAATACCTCCTATAAACCCACATAAAGCGCCTTGATGCGTTGCACGTTTCCATGAAAACATGCCGAATAGAGGCCAAAACGCCTGTGCCCATCCGGAATTTGCCATATTCAACAATATGATGATCCCAGGTACTTTAAATTGAGAAGCAATTACAGCAATCAAAACCAATGCTAGGGTGCAGAAACGCCCTATGTTGCGAAGCTGTTTACTGTCCATATCAGGCCTTGCCTGTTTGATGAAGTCAACTGAGATAATGGAAGTGGCCGATACTAAAAGCGAGGAGATCGTACTCATCCCTGCTGCTAATATGCCTATGACAACAATTATTCCCCACAGGGGTGCGAATTCCGCCATTGTTGTCACCAAAATACTGTCTGCATTTGCAACTTCTACTCCAAGAACCTTGCCTGAAAACCCAATAATGAGTGCGGGGAGAATTAGTACAAAACAGTAGAATGGAGCTAAGGTACCCGCTAGTTTTACAACTGTTTTCCCATCCTTGGCAGCGTACATCCTCTGCCAAACGTGTGGCGCACAAAACCCGCCGAAGGCCTGTGCTAGGAAAAACCCCGCATAGTTCTTCCAATTCCAAAATAAGGATTGGTCTGTAAAGTAATATAGTAGATTCTCATTGGCTTGTTTCATTAATTGATAAAGGCTGCCTATACCGCCTATCTGCGGTCGTGTTAAAAGTATGACAACACTACCCCATAAAATTGTAAAAAACATGAACCCCTGCGCGCTGTCTACATAGGCTTGCGATTTAAATCCACCATAATATACATAGATGCCCACAAGGCCGGCTGCATAAACACAGGACAGCCAAAATGGTATAAAACCATTTGTCAAAGCCGTAATTGCCAGTCCCACACCAGACACTTGCGCCAGGAGGTTTGGCAGTATGAATATAAGCTGGGTAAGGCCAACGCTTTGTCTTAAGGCCTTACTGTCGTAATAGTCTTCCAGCATATCGGCCGGTGTTGTATAATTATTTTCCTTAGCGATTCGCCACATACGCGGGGCATAAGTCCCCATTAGCATTAGAATAATTATCTGCCATGTCATCGCTGCAATGTAACCTATCCCATTACTAAAAAAGGCCCCCGGCGCACCCATGAATATCCACGTGGAAAACCAAGTAGCCATGGTTGTAAAATAAAGAACAAAATACCCTGTGCCGTCACCCAGGAAGTATCCTCGTGCTGTTGACACAGTTTTTTTGTCATATGCTTTTCCAATTCCGATATATAGACAAAAAACAGAATATATACTGATTGCAGCAAGGCTTAATATGAGCTGTGTATTCAAATTTTCCGACCTCCTTCGCCTTCGGTCTTGTCAATTCCATCATAAGGATCCCAAAGTTTCTTAGACCATAAAAACAGTAATACGCAGGCAATTGCCACTAGCAATAAGGCATACCATTGGGTAAATGGCAAAGGCCCAAGATAAGGCTCCAATTGGTTTAATGCCGGAATAAAATAAGGCGCAATGCATAATAAGGGATAAACAATCCAAATCAACCACTGGCTTTTTCTTAGCATGCTGTTTCCTCCTTCATCAAAAGTTTGAGTAAAACAATTTACCGAAGCAAATCTGTTAATTCATTAATGTTTTTAATCTGTTCCAGATTTGATACCAGATCTATAATATTTTCTGCTCGCTTTGCTTGCATATTAAAAGATGATAGTAGCCTAAACTTAGCTAATAATTCTTCACGGTTTATAGGATTTTCAGGATCTCCTTTAGGATGCTCAATATATGAGGAGTATTTCTTACCGTCCTTCATTGTCACGATAACCGTAGATGGGTACTTTTCCGGATAAACCTTTTCAGCCTCAGGATCGAGCTCATAGCGGACCTTTTGCATGAGGGTCAGGATTTCCGGATCTTTGATAGAAGCATTCGTGAACTCCGGGACAGACGCGCGTTTCTTAACCAATCCCACAGCTGCAGCATATGGCAGACTGAATTGTGCGTCCACAACCGTTTCAGGGTGATATTTGCGCCCACTTGGTTCCGTTAGAATGGTAATCATCCATTTGTTGCATTTCACGATAACATCTTCGATGTCGCTTGGATTGAGCTCATTGTTTTTTGAAATATCGATAGCACAATCCACAATCGGACAAGCAAAACGGCAGCAGGCATGAGGTTTTATGCTATTGTCTGCAAACTCCCATTTTTCTCCGAGCCTATTGTTGATTCTGAATACATCAAATTTGTCCTGATATGAATATGCCCTTACAAAACCATCTTTGCCCTCGTAAATCGAAGAGGGACCGGTATAGCCATCTCTCGCCAGCAACGCCGGCAAAATTCCATTCATTGCCGCATAACCCGCCTGAAATCGCTTAGTCCATGATCCGTCAGCCTTCCACTCCAGCAAACCTGCGGCTTCACTTCCTGCAATTCCCTGAGCTGTTGCCAGTTGTGCAGCATTGAGTCCCAAAATTTTTCCTGCACCCAATGTTGCACCAAACACACCAGTGGTTCCGGTAGGATGAAAGCCTTGGTAATAAGTCTGCCCTAAGAATGACTCTCCAAGGCGAATCATAAGCTCAGAACCTAGAACATATGCTGTGATCACATCCTTACCCGTTGCTCCCAACGTTTCTGCCATTGCCAAAACAGCAGGAAACACAGCCACAGACGAATGAAGAGTCCCTTCTCTATGATCGTCATCCATATCAAAGGCATGTCCGGTCACACCATTGATAAATGCCGCCCAGGGCGCTGAAACTTTAGTGTTGTAACCGATAACAGTACTCTGCGGGTTTCCCCCAAGAGTCATAGCGACTTTTGAGGCGATCTGACTAGATTCGATATGCCGTCCGCCAATAATACAACCCAACAAATCCAAAATAAGTGTTTTTGCATAATCCTGCACTTTTCTTGGAAGATCATTGTATGTTGTCTGTTCTGCAAATTCCCCCCATTGTGTAGCAAGGTGCTTTTTTGATTCATTGAATTTTTTCATTTATTTTACCTCCTGAAATGATTTAAACAACGCGTTGCATCTTTTTTATAAGCATACTTCGTGCCAAACCATTTCAGTTGGATTTGGGATTACCTCACATCCGTTATTTTTCAAGCTTTAAAGCGTTTATCCAACATGCGAAGTCTGCTGGTTTTTGCCCTGCAGTTCAAATAAATACGTTAAAAACGTTTCATGTCATGAAACGTTTTTAACGTATTAGGCGCATTTTTTTAACTACTTGTCATTTTTTTCAGCTTGTTTTTTCAGCTTTCTCCACAATGTCACGCGGCTTATTCCTAAAAGCTTTGCGGCTTCATTATACCGTCCCTGCGTTTTCTCAAGAGCATCATAAATGTGTTTTATTTCCTCATCGTAATATAAACTTGATTTTGCCCTATTCCCTTGATATGTGCCGACTGCTTTTGGTGCATCTGCCACGCCGATTCTCTTTTTCTCGATGCAACCTGTAATCAGATCCGAAATTTCTGCCGGAGAACTAACATCTTCCGCCATCACAACCAACATTTTAGTGAAGTTTTCTAGTTCCCGTACATTTCCGGGCCAAAGGTACGAACAAAGTAAAGAAGTCAATTCGTCGGAGCAAGAGATCAATTTCTTCGCTAAATTGGGAGACAATTTTTCGACAAATGTCTGGAATAATGTAAAAATATCCTCCGTGCGATCGCGTAGCGACGGCAGCTGAAGCTCCAACACATTGAGCCTGTAATACAAATCTTCACGAAACCTCCTCTGTTTTACAAGCTCTAATAAGTTTTGATTTGTTGCGACAATGATACGTGCATCAAAGGGGATGACTTTCCTTCCACCTACACGCATAAGCTCTTTTTCTTGAACAACTCTGAGCAATTTTGTCTGCATAGCCAAATCAATCTCTCCAATTTCATCTAAAAAGATTGTACCCTTATGAGCCATTTCGAAAAGCCCTTCTTTTCCTCCACGTCTTGCTCCGGTGAAAGCACCATCCTCATATCCAAACAATTCGCTTTCCAACAGATTATTTGAAATCGCCGAGCAATTAACTGCGACAAATGCGTTCTCAGATCTGCGGCTAAAATTGTGCATGGATTGAGCCAGCACTTCTTTTCCTGTCCCGGTTTCCCCCATGATAACAATTGACTCGTCGCTGAGTGCATATTTTTTCGCAGTATTCAAGATGCGCTGAAAGGACGGGTTGCTTGAATGCAGCTTCCCAAAAGTATGTTTTGCAACAAAGCCTTTAGTAAGCATGTTTTTTCTAATATCGAGTTCCGATTTCTGTATGATGCGCACATCATCAATAAACAACAGCAAATTCTCCAGTTGATCTTTGTACATAATGGGGATTGCATCTACAATATAAGAGTTATTATGAATCTTTATAAACAAATTCTTTTCCGTTTCTTTTATATCGAGTATGCTGCTTAATTCATTTCCGAACAGTTCCAAAATGTTTTGTCCGATTATTTCAGAAGCATCTATTTCAAAAAAAGCGGCTAATGCTAAGTTACAAAGAAAAATCTCACCTTTATTGTTGGACAAAACAATGCCTTGCCGCGCATAGTTGATTACATTGGAAAGCTGGATATTTTTACTTGCTTCTTTTTTAATGGATACTGCCATGTTCGACGCAACGGTTAAATAATAGCGCAGCGTTTCCTGTGGGTATATAAAGATGG
Organism: Lutispora sp. QWL-02; assembly: GCF_058315355.1. Lineage (NCBI taxonomy): Bacteria > Bacillati > Bacillota > Clostridia > Lutisporales > Lutisporaceae > Lutispora > Lutispora sp. QWL-02. Next base: position 666,227 of record NZ_CM177762.1, on the reverse strand, counting down.
ATTTCATGCCATTCTCTTCCGCTATTCGGCATGTCTCTCCGCTGCCAACTACACATTGATATCCTGCCTCTTTATATTTATGTATTAAAGCATTTCGCTCTTCCAACTGATGATAATTTTCCTGCACAATGTCATGCTTTAATATATTTTTTATATAAGCCAGCTCGGAGTAGTCATTATCGTATGTGATTACTACGACCTTTTTATGGGATTTTATAGCTTTGCTATAAGCCATAAGAGTATCGTGAATACTTGGTTTAATCATAACAATCGGTTTGTCCACGAGCGCTGAAAGTTGTTGACCGATAAATCCACTCGATAAAAAAACATCGAAAATTTCAAGGTTATCTGGCATATGTACTTTTCCATCATGAATCGCTTCAATAAAGGCATAATCAACGGGTAAATCCATAATCTTAAGTTGATTGTTCAGTTCTTTAGATAGCTTTCCAACACCTAATATGCAAACAACCGGACGCATTATATCCCTCCTCGAATGCGAATTTTCACCATTGTATCATTTTCTGCTTGATTTTGAATAAAATCTATTGAACGAGACTTTATTTAAGGCTTTCAGCCATGCCTTATCCTTTAGGTTTCTTCTCTTAATTGCTTATAGGCGTTCTTATAGGAGGATTAAAGGAATTTTTATCAGCTATTTTCATTACTCTGGCTTACCATAATCTCACAGAGTCCGCACAGATACATTGTTCAGCTGGGCCATCTATCTGATCGTGAGGCTGTTATAAAATCCCCCGCTCCGGTTAAAGTCTTCATCCTGACTCTTCTGTTTAATGTTTGATTATATTATATAGAAGATTATCAGCAAGGGCTAGGGTATTCCTAAAAGGTACATGCAAACGAAAAACAATCCTTCGTGGCTTTTTATGCAACTTCAGTAGCTTTCAATGGTTCCTGTCCCCAACAATAACTGTCTAGCTATCGTGCCTGGAAAAACTCTTAAAAATAGGCCTTAAAAATCGGAGCTTTCCCAGGCACTTTAATTTTTGGACTTTCTTGCCTTTGAATGTCATGTCCAGGGAAGCAATAGAATAAAACTCACCATAACAAAAAAAGAACTGGCAGAAAGATTCGGAATACAAAGGACCTCCCTCTCCCGGGAATTGCAAAAAATGAGAGAGGAAGGCATGATTGACTATGATAGGGATCATATATTTGTAAAGGATGTCGCTATTCTGAGCAAATAGATAGGTCTTTATCACTGGAACAATCCTATTATCTCCTGAGGTGTCATCTTAGCCAGCATGGTTTCCCCGGGCTGTATTACCGCTTCGATCATCTCTTTCTTTTTCTGCTGCAGCTCAAATACCTTTTCCTCTATAGTGCCTTGAGTTATAAGCTTAACCACATGAACAACATTTTTTTGTCCTATTCTATAGGCCCGGTCTGAAGCTTGATCTTCCACTGCCGGATTCCACCAGGGGTCAAAATGGATTACCATATCTGCTCCTGTAAGATTGAGTCCTGTGCCTCCGGCCTTCAGGGAGATGAGAAAAATTCTTCCCATTCCATTATTAAATGACTGAACCATTTCTCCGCGAAGCTCCGATTTTGTACTTCCATCTAAATAAAAATACTCTATTTTTTGCTTTTCCAAATGCTTTCTGATAATTGAAAGCATGGAGGTAAATTGAGAGAACAACAGAATTCTATGGCCGCTTGCCAAAGCTTCTTCTAATAGCTCTTCCAGCAATAGCATTTTACCGCTGCCCCCGGTGTAATTATCGATGAACAGCCCCGGATGGCAGCAAATCTGCCTGAGCCTGGTAAGCACCGCCAATATTTTTATTTGGCTTTTCTCCAAGCCTTTATCTTCAATTTCTTTGGATACCTCACCTTTAGCTTGCTCCAGATATGCCATATATATTTTCTTTTGTTCATCTGTAAGCTCAGAAACCATCTTGCTTTCAATCTTTTCGGGCAATTCCTTCAACACTTCCTTCTTCATTCTTCTCAGAACGAAGGGCTTTATTTGCTTGCCCAATTCTCGCAATGCCTTTTCGTCTTTTTCCCTAATAATCGGCTTCTCATATTTCTTTACAAACTTACCGTGGGATAATAGATATCCGGGAAGTATAAAATCAAATATTGACCATAATTCAGTCAATGAATTTTCAATAGGAGTACCGGTTAGGGCAAAGAAGCCTTTTGCCTTCAGTATTTTTACTGATTTGGCATTTATGGAATCCGGATTTTTAATATGCTGGGCTTCATCCAAAAAGCAATAGGAGAATTTCATTCCCCTATACAAATCAATATCCCTGCGGATCAACGGATAAGAAGTAACTACCATATCAGCACCAGTGACATCTTTTAATAATTCTTGCCTGTCTTTGGGCAAGCCGGCTACTACCATTACGTTCATATCAGGCACAAACTTCTTAGCTTCTGCTTGCCAATTATAAATCAAAGATGTGGGAGCCACTACCAATACAGGTCCTACGGCTTTTTCTTTTTCTGATACTATAAATGCCAAGGCCTCCAGAGTTTTTCCCAAGCCCATGTCATCTGCCAGAATACCGCCCAGGCCATACGCTGCAAGAGTTTTCAGCCACTTAAAGCCTACCTTTTGGTAATCTCTGAGGATGTTTCCCAGATCTCCGGGAATTTCAAAGTCCATATCCTTAGGCTCCTGAATATTTTGTACCATTTGCTTGAAGGCAATATTTCTTTCTATGTTTACCAGGTTGGACTCACGGAGCTTTTTATCCAAATATAGAGCTCTATACTTAGGAAGCTCCAGAGTCTCACCCTTCAGGTCATTTCCTGATATATGGAGATGCTCTAAAAGCTCCGATACTTCTATGATCTCCGATGCCTCAAGGGGCATAAAGGAACCGTCCTTCAATCGATGATACTTCTTTTTTTCTCTTATGGAATTGAATATGCTTTGCAGTTCGTCCCTGTCTACTCCTTCAAAGGCAAAGGAAAACTGCAGCAAGTCCGACCCTTCATTCAGTCTTACTCTCCCCGAGAAGGAACGCGGATCCTTTATGGTCATTCTTTTAAAAGCATCTGAATAATAAACCTCCGATAGTTTTTGCAATTCGGACAATATCTCATTGAGAAAAACAAATATCTTATCTTCCTCTTCCAAATAAACTTTATCTTTAAGTATTTTAAATTCTGCTTTTTCCAGCAATCCGATTATGCTTCTTTCTTTCTCCGCATCCCGTATGAGTATTCTGCCATTTGCCGGATCAGCAGATCTCGGGAGGAAAGGATCAATAACTTCCTCTCCGTAGCAAAACTCTATCCTGGCTGAAATTCCAGAGTCCAGCTTATCAAAATATATCCTTGAATTTAACTCCTGCTGATAAAAGCTTCTCTCCAGATTTGGATCTATATATACTTCTCCGGCGTTTTTTATGTAAGGCAATATCTCCGATGCAAATCTTTCCTTGTCATGAGAAGAAAAGACCATCTCCTGATTGTGTTTAGCTACCATGGAGTTAAAAAAGGGGACAAAAGCCTGTTTTTGCTTATGCGAGGGCTTATAGATCTTTCCTTCACAAAGAAAATATTCTCCCCCTTTAGTCAATGGATATAAGGAGTCGTCAACGCTCAAATTCAACACCATATTTTCATTTTTGTTATATAGCCTGAACTTAAGCGGAATATCCTCTTCCCAAACTTTCATATCGGTCATATCGCTGTCAAAGAACTTAAAATCAAAAGGCTTATCCTTTAACATTTGGAAAAGCCTCATCAATATCGTATCAGATATGTAAAGCTTCCTGCCCTTAAAAGCACTTGGATTGCCATATCCGTAGGAGCTCATTGCCATAATAACCTGTTCATTATCATATTGCTCTTTTATCAGCTTGATGATCTGCTGATCCGCTTCAGAAAAGCCATGTTCATCAGGATCAAAGGTAAAGCTTTTGCCATATTGGATCAGCTTTCTTTCATTCAGATCTTTGATAAAATCTTTGAGGCTTTTTACCACATATAATCTTTCTTCTCCTATTCGGAGCTCTATAGAAAAATTATTCCTCCTGTAGCCCCCTTCCATCTCCAAAAGCAGCTTCAGCTTTATCTCTTTTAAAGCCGGTTTAACCTGCAAGGCATCAAAAAAATTGAATATCTCTTTGTTTGGATTGATTTGCAAGGGCTTTTTGTCAGATTTGATCGTGTCTCCTTTTCTGCCGAAGAATACTTGGGCAGCTTTAAGCGCTGCAACAATATGCTTGCAGATTCCATCATACTCATAATAGGCAGGACATTCACACTCATAGTCTGCTACGGTGCCGTCCTGATAAAGCTCAATTTCTACTCTGTACTTTTTGCTTCCTATCACATCAGCCTCGATGGTCAGGCTGTCTTCGTCAAAAGAAAAATCTCTGACCCTATTGCTGTTATAATAAGCTAAGCCTCTTGCATAAGTGGCTGTATTGGCTGTATTTTCTAATATATCGCTATCTGATATTGAAAATTTGAACATATAAACTCCTTCTAGCAATCATATGCCAGGCATGTCAATCAATATATACCAGGCTTAACCCCGGCTATCTTTTCTATCTTAATCCCTTTTCAGGGATTTTTTACCGCTTAACGAGCATCCAGTGAGGGTTGAATCCCCCTCTGAATGAAGTCTTGTTCAAAAGCTCGACTCATTTCATTATAGCCATTTTTCTGAGTTTATCCAATATGTCGAATATAAATTTTCCAAATACATCATGTGCGAATTGCATTACAAGAAGCAATGCATTATTTTTTTGACATTGAAGTAAGAAAAATGTCAATATTTAATACTTATTGAAATGTAGGTAGAAAACTATTTACAATGATTTGCCTTTAGGCTATACTTATCTATAATGGAGGTGTGTATTGTGAACGAACGCATAAACCGGCCGGAATACCTAAACCGTCTGATTGAATATAAAGACAAGGAAGTTGTGAAAATCATAACCGGGATACGCCGCTCCGGGAAATCTACTTTGCTCGACCTCTTTGAGGATTATTTACTGAACGAAGGCGTCCCGGAAAGCAATATTATTCACATGAATATGGAATCTCTACAACATGTTGACTTGCTTGACTATATGACTTTTTATGCTTATGTCAGCAAAAAAATCGTAAGGGGAGAAAAAAACTATCTGATCTTCGATGAGCTCCAGGCAGTGACCCATTGGGAGAAGGCAGTTGAATCCTTTCGAATCGACTTCGGATCGGACGTTGACATATACATTACCGGCTCAAATTCCTATCTCCTGTCATCGGAATTTTCAACCCTGCTCTCGGGGCGTTACGTTGAAATACGTGTATTGCCATTATCCTTCAAGGAGTTTCTGACCTTCTGCACTTTTGCCCCTGATGTGGCGATGGACGATAAATTTCAACGATATCTTCAGTTCGGCGGAATGCCGGTGCTGCGACAGTTTGACTTTAACGAGGCTCGAATCAATGAAGTCCTTGAGGGGATATATTCTACCATCATCCTGCGGGATGTCATGGAGCGCAATAAAGTAGTCGATCAGCATCTTTTGCACAAGCTTGTATTATTCCTGTGCAATAATATCGGCAGCATAACCTCTCCCAACAATATTGGAAATATTCTATCGGATGAAGGCGATATCAAAAGAGAAAAAAAGAAATCGGACAAAAGCATTGCCGGTAAGACTGTCGATAAATATATACAAATGCTTCGAAACGCTTTTATATTTTATCAGGCAGGGCGCTATGATGTAAAAGGCAAGCAGCTGCTAAAGACTCTGGAAAAAAATTATATCATCGATCTGGGCTTTCGCAATATGCTCCTTGGATATCGCGATGCGGACCGGGGGCATATGCTTGAAAATGTAGTTTACTTGGAACTCTTGCGCCGCGATTATCGAGTTTATATCGGCAAAGTAGGAGAAACCGAGGTCGATTTTGTAGCGCAAAAGCCAAATGAAAAGCTTTATATACAGGTTACGGAAACAATGTCCGGCGAAGAGGTCAGAGAGCGTGAACTGCGTCCATTGAGAATAATACGGGACAACTACGAAAAAATAGTATTGTCTATGGATAAAAGCTATATTTCTTCTTATGACGGTATTAAGTCGATCAATATCATAGATTTTTTGCTGCACAAGGTGTAAATTATTTTTTATAGAATTCCATGCCTTCTTTGGCCAGCTTTTCTTCCCAGATCATCTGCAGAAGGGCCAGATCGTCCTTATAATCGGTTTTGGTTTCGTCCTTATCATACTCAAGCTTTTCGGGTATCTCAATCACAAAATTATCTTCGCCAAACTCATTCCATTCCTTTTGCAGCTCCCTACAGGGGTGCATCCCTGATCCCAGACGGACTTTAGCACCATTTATAACCCCTTTCAGATCATGGGTTGCTTGGATATAGCACTTGTTATTTTCTTTACATCGAACCATAAATATGCCCATATCGGGCTTCATATTCTTATACCATTCCTTAAGCTCTTTTTTTCTATCCATCAGCTGTCACCCCCTTTTTCATCCTCTTTTGCGATCACCCAATACTCAGCTCCATTGGCAGTCCTTCCAAGAAATTTGTAATCTATAAGGGATCTTCTCAATATGAAATAATCTCCGAAGGTATGCCACGAATTGATGATACCGTTGACCTCTTTTTCATTATATATCCTGTTTTTTTCAAATTTGCCCGCCAGATATGCCAGGACGGCTGTCTTGGCCCTGCTGGACGCAGGCCATTGTTTTATCTTGCCGTCCTTATCTAAGAAAGCAGACATATTGACTTCTTTCCTGGTTTTGCTCATATATCAGTACCCCATTTCTTTCAGTATTCTTGATAATGTGCGCAATCTTTCGCCAATCAGCTCATCATCGCTTTCAAGGGCCTGCCTGAAAAGCTTTATATCCTCATCAATCTTTTCATTATCGGTGCACACGGCCACAGTCATAGCATCACCCTGCAAACCAACCCTGTCTATAACAGGTTTCTCAGGGTCATACAGCTTCTCATATCGATAAGCCTCTCTAAAGTGGAGCTTTGTCCTGCAAACAAGTATTGCCAGATCAAGCACTCTGTGCAGCGGCAATTCTTCAGACTGTCTCGACCACTTTTCTCCCGTGTACCTCCAAACCTTGGCCGAAATATCCACCTTGCCCCGGTCATTCCACTGGGCTAATCCCAAAGAAAGGCCTTTGGCATCTGTATTATATGCGTATCTGCCGTCAACATTCTCATAGTTTTCAGATACTATAACCGGTTTATGCTTCAAAGTAGTTGGTATCTTCATAAATTTTAACCTCCAATAGATATACTACAATTAGTAATTTAGTAAACTACTAATTGTAGTATATTACTGATTCTATTTTATGTCAACGTAAAAACATATAAAAACTAAAATTTGCCATTCTCATATATAGATATCTTCGAGATGTATTCATGCATGTTTAATCACCTGTACTTGCCTTTCATCCTTAATATCTTACCTCTTGTCCTGAAACTATTTACTTTTTCGCTCTTTCCCCATAATATAAGCTTAAAATAGTGTATCGTTTACAGTGTTAAACCTTTCCATAATGAGGGATTTTTTATGAAAAGAAAAGTTATTTGCCTGATCATTTTTACAATTTTTTTATTCGTTGCATGCAGCAATACAGAATCTGAAGAAAATAAAATCATAAATACAATCAAAGAGTTTGAACAAGCAGAATATGGATTTTATACACTGGCTATTAATTTTAGGACATATGAAAAAAGAATAGCACCTCTTATGCACTCGAGCTCAGGATATTTAGACAGCCAAAAGAAAAAAGATAAATTTTATATATATTCAAATGGCATACGCACGCTTGCAAATTATGTCTCCATGGAAGAAGTTTTAGATGCGGACGAAGGCAGGCTTATTGAGCTAAAAGATAAGTTTGATAAGCTGGTCAAAGAGGCAGGGTATCCGTCGGCAGAAATCGAGCCTCTGTACGCATCCAATGTTTATACGAGCAAGGATGGAAGCTCTAAATATGTTTATACAAAGCAAACAGCAGATTGGGGTTTAGATATGCCCTTGGAAAAATACAAAAAGTTTATTTTAAAGGAAGAAGGCAAACTATGGAAGATAAATATTATAATCGAAGATGTTATTTCCACAGATCCCGAAAGCAAACATAGAAAGTTAAGGGAAAAAGTCTTTACGGTTCATGAAGGCGAAAAGATAGAGTTTATAAATAAGATAGATATCTTTTAATAGGATGGCACAGATACCTTAAGCTGGTTTCTGTGCTTTTTTTATAGTGTTATAATGAGTATATGTAAAAGCTCAAGAAGTTGATAGATAAGTTGCAATAAATGCATTTGTAGTTTTAAAAAGACATATGCCGTCATTCTGAGCGTATGCGGAGAATCTTAGCCAGATTCTTCACCCACTTTGTTTCGTTCAGAATGACAGTTTTGTAAAATATTTACCGCAACTTATATGTGTGAAACTCTGGCAGGTGAAAAAAGGTGAATTTTAAAAAAAGCTTATACTTAACCAAATCCATTGCCGTGATACTGCTTTTTGCCATGGCATATATCAAGGAACATGCAGATGGGGCAAGAGCCATAGCTTTTATCGGGTTATTCATTTTGCTTTTAGCAGGACAATATATCAGAAGCAAAATGCTTATTAAAGAAAAAATTTATTTCTATTCCTTTTTGGCAGAAGCATTTCTCATATTTGCTCTTGAAAGCTTATCAAAATATGTCATAAACAATTACCTGCATATATTCTATATCTTCCTGATATTAGAGGCAGGTCTGGTGTTGGATAGAAGGAAGGCTCTTGGGATAAATATTTTTATCGCCGGAATCTCCCTTATAAAATATTTTTATAAATTTGACAACGAATTCTTATTTCAGCTATTGATATTGAGTTTTATCATAACCATCCTAAATTATGCATCAGCCCAGAAAGAGGCTGCCGTAAAAATCGAAGAGCTTTCAAAGGCAAATGAGCGGCTGAGGATAGGCAGGGAAATCCATGATTCCTTAGGCCACACCTTGACAGGATTGATCATGCAGCTTGAAATGGCATATCATGTCTTTGATACCGATAAAGACAAAAGCTATGGATTGCTGCGGGATTCCATAGGCAGCAGCAGAGAAGCATTGCGGCATACCAGGCAAGCCGTTGAAAAGCTAAGGAATGACAAGTACGATATAATAGAAATGATCAAGCGGTTTCAAGAACAAACGGTAGCAGTTATCGTCTTTAATGATCATGCAAACACTCCATTCTTTAAGGAGCAGTATAAAGGCCTTATATTCAGGCTTATTCAAGAGGCTTTGACCAATTCCATAAAGCACGGCAGAGCAAAAAATATATCAATAAACATTAATCAGGAGAAAGATCATATAAAGATTATGATAGAGGATGACGGATCGGGCGCTGAAAAAGTCATTGAAGGCTATGGGCTTAAAGGCATGAGGGAAAGGCTTGATGAATTGAACGGATATTTTGATTATGGAAGCAAAAATAAAGGTTTTTTCATAAAAGCCTTGATACCGGCAGGTGATATATATGAATAAAATCAAAGTATTGTTAGCGGATGATCAGGAAATATTTCTGGAGGGCCTGAGGATGTTTCTTAGCATCGATGACAGAATAGAGGTGGCGGGCTCTGCAAAGAACGGCAAAAGAGCTTATGAAATGTGCAAATGGCTCATGCCTGATGTAGTGCTTATGGATATCAAGATGCCTGAAATGGATGGAGTAGAGGCCGCAAGGCTTATAAAGAGGGACTTTCCCCATATAAAGGTATTGATATTGACAACCTTCAATGATGACGAATACATATTTGAAGCACTGCGGTATGGAGCCGACGGCTACATATTAAAGGATGCGGCTCCGGACTCCATCATCGAGGCTATAATAACCTTGCATAATGGCGGTGTCCTCATGGAGCCCACCGTAGCCGCAAAGGTAGCAAAAAAATTTGCCGATATGGCCAATGCTGGAACCGGCGTTGACAACTGCGGACAAATAAATCTATTGACCGGCAGAGAAAAGGAAATTGTGGTTCTGGTTTCCCGGGGCAAATCCAATCAGGAAATAGCCGATGAGCTGTTTTTGTCTTTGGGAACCGTAAAGAATCATCTTTCCAACATATTGAGCAAGCTTGGCTTGAGGGACAGGACTCAGCTTGCAATATTCGGAATAAAAAATAATATGACTTAAGTAACGGTTAAAGTATAAAAGATATATCTTTATGCATAGGATAAACGCTCTGCAATCAGCTATGATGTTATTAGAAAGTGCATGGAGGTGTTTTGATGAAAAAGTTAAGGATCGTATTGCCATTATTCTTGCTCGCCGTGTTGTTATTCGGCCTTGCAGCGTGTACAGGAGATGTTTTCGCAATATATAAACAAGCAAAAGAAAAAACAAGGTCGATAAAAACCGGCAAGCAAAAAGTTTGTTTGACCTTCAGCAATGAAGCGGATATGGGCAAGCTGGGATCGATATTAAAAAATGGGAAAAATCGCAGTCCGGAAGCGGCGATACTATATGAAACCCTAAATAAATTTAAGGATTTTAGGATTGAATATACAAAGCAGTATGATGTAATGCAGGATAAATATATAAGCGACGGCTATATCAGATTCAATATATATAATCTGGAGGGCAAGCTTTACAAGGATAAGGACAGTTATATCATTGAAAAGCTTCAGACCCCTAAATATGTACGCTTTACATCCCATGAACTCGCGGAGGAATTCTTTAAGCAATACGGCTTTGAAGGACAAAATCTTTCTTTTAATAATGATATAACTGCTGTGCTTGCTGATATTGCAGACGAGCATATCACGAGAGACAGCATGATGAGCAACGGAAGAAAAATCCTCAGCACACTGGAGGGAGATATCAAGGTCAAAGAGTTAAAGATCACTTTGGAGGGCGAGAGATTAAAAAACTTGAAAAATGAATTTCTGCATGCTCTAAGCCAAAACACCCTGGTTTTCAGCGAGCTGGATTCTGATAAAATTGCCGATAGAAGAATCAAGGAGATGCTCACCGCCGTTATAAGACCATTAGAGCCCTTGTCCATGGAATACACTGTCTTTATTGATGCCAATGGCTATATAATGGAAAAAAACATCAATTTGAAAAGCAAGCTTTATTATCCTGAAATTGATATGGAGGTTACCAAGACATGGAACTATAACAGCCAGTACTGGGATCTGAATAAGGAACAGGACATCCAGCCTCCAAAGGGCATAGATGCCGAAGGTACAATAGATGTTAAAACTTTTCTGGAGCTGATCAATAATATAAGTCTATGATTTAAATGATCACTCCCATGTTTGCCATACTTCCGGCTTATAACCTACTGTTGCCTGCTTACCGTTTCTTACTATAGGGGTATTATATAGTTCAGGATTGTTCAGGAGTATTTCTTCCCTGATGCTCCTATTGGTAATCTTATGCAAATTGAGCTTTTCATAGCTCTTGGCCTTTGTATTGAACAGATCGTTGAAGGGAACAGCTGAAGCTACGCTCTCAAGCTCTCTTTTGCTCAAGGCTTTAAGCTTTAAGTCGGCAAATTGAAATTTGATATTTCTCTCTTTAAAATATCTTTGCGCTTTTTTTGTATCAAAGCATTTATCTATTCCGAATATTTGTATGTTCATCTTTTTCATCCTTTTAAAAAGTTTTATCAATCATAAGTTTGATTCTACTGCAATAACCCTAATTTAATTTTGTCCCATGGCATCTTCTCTTACTCCTGCGGAGCAATTCACCTTAGTTGTGCTGACTGATAAAAGAGTGCGTTGTGAAGGGACTTAGAGTTTGTTAGTTTTGGCGCAACCCTATGCAAGAAGCTTACAAAGTCTTAGTCCCGGAGCCCTGTAATCGTTATCAGTTAGCACAACAAAACTGCTAAAGATGAGTTATTGCAGCAAAATCAATATTAATAACCTATTATATATTTGGCATATGGAGATTTGGACGGAATTATTATTACCGGCTCCCCGTTTAAGGTCGTCGTATACGAATCCAGGGTTAAATACAGCTCAAAGAAAGCCGAATCTTTCCCATAGGCTTCATTATATATGCGGGCAGCTTCCTTTTCACCCTCCGCAATGATCTCTTTTGCTTCACGATCTGCCCTTGCCAGCATTTCGCCTACTTCCCTGTCCGTTTCGGCTTTTATCTTTATCGCTTCCGCATCACCCTGGGATAAATATTCTTGAGCCTTGCTCTCCCTCTCAGATATCATTCTCGTATACACGGACTGCTCGTTAGTGGAAGGCAGATCCGCCCTTTTCATCTTGATGTCGACCAAATTGATTCCGTTGCCGTTTTGTTTTAAAATGTCATTTACCTTATTTTTAACTACCACATCAAAATCATCACGAGAGCTGCTTTCCAAATTCACTATCTGGTCAAAATTCAGCTTCCCCAATTCCGTACGGATATTCGAATATATTATATCTCCCAAACGGCTTTCAGCAGCTAATTGGGTGCGCAGGGTCTCGATCATCTTCTGCGGGTCTGTGATATTCCAGATCGCATAATAATCCACCATTATGCGTTTTTTATCCAGTGTATTTATTTCCGTAGGCGGCACATCATACAATAATGTGCATTTTGGAAGCCGTGAAATCGATTGAACAAAGGGCAGCTTCACATTTAAACCCGGAGCATCGATCACACTGACAATCTTGCCAAACTGCCGGACAACCGCATATTCACTGGGAATGGTTATATATAGACTGGTAAGTGCCGTAAAAAGGATCACCAAAACCAAAATAACGGGTATCGCCATCTTGCTTCCTTTTAATTTGATCATTGTTCAGCACCTCCTTTGCTATCTTTTATGACATCTATGGGCAGGTATTTTACAGTACCGGAGCCCTCATCCATGATATATATTTTGGCTTTAGGCAAAATCTTGTTTAATGTTTCTATTACAAGGCGCTGCTTTGTTACTTCCTTGTTTTTAATATACTCGGAATAAATAGCGTTAAAGGTCGCCACATCTCCCTTAGCTTTTTCTATCCTTTCTGTCTTAGCTCTCTCTGCATTGCTTATCAATGCTTCCTTCTGACCTTGAGCTGAGTTTACCCTTTCATTTTTATACCTGGTGGCTTCATTCACCTTAGTAATTTTATCTTCCCTGGCCGACGTGACCTTCTTGAATGCTGCGCTCACCTGCTCTGTAGGCAAATCCACGTCCTGCAAATTGACATTGACAATTCCGATGCCTATATCATAGCTGTCCACCAGGCGCGTCAACAAAGAACGCACATCGTTCATTATTTGTGCCCTGCCGTCGGTTAGGGCTTCATCAACCTTTGCGCTTCCTATTACTCCTCTTAATGCAGCAGATACCACATTGCGGAGGGTAAGGACCGGATCTTCATTGTTGTAGAAAAATTTGATAGGATCTGTCACACGCCATTGGACCTCAAAATCAACCAAAATAATATTTTCATCCCCTGTGATCATCTTGGCCTCGTTCATATAAACTGTTACATCATCCGGCTCAGCTGTGTTGTTGCGCCGTCTGGATACTTCCGGTGTAGCCTCGCTGTAGCCGAATGTCAGGGAAAAGGTTTCTCTTGAAATCTTTTTCACCGACTGTACAAAAGGCAGCTTAAACTTCAAGCCCGGTTCCAGAATTGCGGGATTTGGCTTACCCAGCGTGATCAAAACCGCATATTCCGTTTGATCCACAGTATAAAAACAGCTGAACAGCATTATAACCAATATAATGCCTATGGGCACCAAACCGACCCATTTCAGCTTGGTCCTGTCTACCTCTACCTTTAGATTCTTTAGCATAAAACATATCACCCCCAATTTTTATTGTGTCACGAGACATCATATAACCCTTCTGGTTTTCTCGTCGGCAAAGTTCTTGCCGTCTGTTATTTATATGCTACCAGAGGGCTTATTTATTTGCAATAATCACGAAGCACTCCACCATATGCATTTTATTCCTTTCTGCCTTGCATTGGCATCTGAAGGCCCTGCAGCCTTGTCATACTATCCATCTCTTTTCATATATAAAAATCTGATCCTATTCCAAAATAAGCTGACAGCATACCGTCTATCTCCTCTTCCAGAGCCTTTATTCTCTCCTCGGATGCACCATTTTGATGCAGCTCCAGAAGTTCCCCGCTCAAAGGCTCTATATCCTTGCAGTCTTCATAGTCAGGTATCTTGAGATCCATCACCGTGTTGGGATAATAGTCGTACATGCCGCTGCCCATCTTTTTAGCGAAAAGCTTGAAATAAAATTCATAAAGCCTTGAATTCAAGATTCCAATCAGGAAAGGAAGAGTATAGTTCTCCGCTCCATCCTTTAAAATGAAAGAATAGACATCCGCACTGCAGAAGCAGCCTGTTCTGTCCAATGCAAATCTGTTGCTTCCGCTCTTAAAGGGGTAGACTATTTTATCCCTGGTGAAAAGCTCGGGATTTCTCCCCCATTGAAGCTGATTCCATTGCCTGAAGCCTTTTCTGCATTCTCTCCTATTCTCCAGGCGTTCTCTGTATTTTTCTATATGCATTATGCTGTTCGGGTATTTAAGAGGCTCGTCTATCCAATCCGAATATATAAGCTTCAAATTGCTATTCCTGATCCTGTATCTTTCAACATGACTGTTTTTTATCCAGGGCCTCAAAAGCTCTTCTTCTATAGATAAAGCCTTTATCATAAGCTCATCCACTATAAAGGCCTTATCGCAGCCGGTTATTATGCCCTGGAAGCTTTCTGCTATGTCCCCAAGGCGCGTCTTGCAGCGGTTTTCCATCCTTTCCAGGATATCTCTTTTATCATCCGGGATCAAAATCCATCTATCCTCCAGGAGCTTATCCTGATCTACTGCAAATTTCTCAAAATCCCCGGAGTCTATGCCTTTTATTTTGCCCCCTTCATACTTCCATATCTCTGTCTCGTTATGCTCACCGCTCTCATTGGCAAGAAAAAATATGGCGGTTGCTACACCTATCCCCTGAAAGATATTTTCTCCATAAAAGTCTACTATTTGCATTATCCTGCTGTTTTTTTGCAGATAAGTCCTCAGCTTCCTTCCCGTAGGGCTTTCCATGAAATATCTGGAGGAAATAAAGGAGATGACGCATTTATCAACTCCGGCCTCTAAGGCCCTCTGATAGAAGCAGTAGGAAATATCGGATTTGTCCCGGAAAACCTCCTTATACTCATCCAGCAGCCATTTTTTATAGCCCATGGCCATCTCCTTATGCCCAACATATGGGGGATTGCCGATTATATAATCATACTTGTTTGACCAG
This sequence comes from Lutispora sp. QWL-02, assembly GCF_058315355.1. Taxonomy (NCBI): domain Bacteria; kingdom Bacillati; phylum Bacillota; class Clostridia; order Lutisporales; family Lutisporaceae; genus Lutispora; species Lutispora sp. QWL-02. The sequence goes on along the minus strand of NZ_CM177762.1, from coordinate 650,976 downwards.
AATATATTATTCCTAAGTATTTCTTCTGTCCTTTCCCGGCCTAAATATTCTATCTTGTCATCTCTTAAATTATGGACGCCATATATCAGCTTATACTCTTGAAGCTCGCGGCTTAGCTGCTCTTTATCATAATACTTCTCCCAACGTAAGAGGCTGTCGCAATATATTATATTCATTTCTCCAAAGTATTTTTTTCTGTCCTTGGCCATCAGGCTTGCCGAGCAGAGCCAGAGGGCTTCTTTGTCAATATCCGCACCGTATAAGCAATGCTTCAGGATATGATGATGCAGATTCTCTTCCTGCCAGTAGCTGCAGCCGTCAACAGCGTAAGTTGCGCCCTCCTTATTTATTTCATACATCTCAGCCTCATATTTCTCCCGCAATAGGGGGAGGGCTGCCCGGAACTTTGCTTTCAGCAAATCATAGGCCTTCAGCAGGAAAAATCCGCAGCCGCAGGCAGGGTCCAGGATTTTAATAAAAGGTTTTTGGATTAAGTCAGCACAGCCTAAGGTTTTCTCAAGCATAAAGTCGATTATATAGTCGGGGGTATAGTATTTGCCATGTGCCCTCTTCGTATCTCTTTCCATGGATTGCTGATATAGCCTGCCCAATTTGAAATCTTCCATAAGATCACCTGCCTTGCATTGTTGATTCCATTATACACTGATTGGCCGGGAATTTCCCAGATATATCTGATGAGCTTTTACAAATTCCTTTATCCGGAATAATAAGGTATAATACTATTAATAAGTTATGAAAGGAGTATGATCAATGGAAAAGATCATCGACATCGAATGGAGCAAGCTCGGTTTCAGCTATATAAAAACAGACTATCGCTATATATCCTATTGGAAAGATGGCAAATGGGATGAAGGAACATTGACACAAGACAACAGGCTTCATATAAGTGAAGCTTCCACAGCTCTTCATTACGGTCAGCAGTGCTTCGAAGGCCTTAAGGCTTATAGAACAAAGGATGGAAAAGTCCAGCTCTTCAGGCCTGACAGGAATGCGGCCAGAATGCAGGATAGCTGCAGAAGAATCATGATGCCTGAGTTTCCCATTGAAAGATTTGTTGACGCCTGCAAGCAGGTAGTAAAGGCTAACGAGATCTACGTTCCCCCTTATGGCAGCGGTGCGACTCTGTACCTGCGCCCCTTCTTAATCGGCGTTGGTGACAACCTGGGAGTCAGGCCCGCACCTGAGTTTATTTTCTCAGTATTTTGCTCTCCTGTAGGCCCATATTTCAAAGGCGGAATGAAGCCTGTAAACTTCTCGGTTTCCGATTATGACAGGGCAGCTCCCTACGGTACAGGAGCTGCAAAGGTAGGAGGAAACTATGCAGGAAGCCTTATGCCCCATGAAATGGCTGTAAAGAGCGGCTTTGCAGATTGCATATATCTTGATCCCGCTACTCATACAAAGATTGAGGAAGTAGGAGCAGCAAACTTTTTCGGCATTACTAAGGATAATAAGTTTGTAACACCAAAATCCCCGTCAATTCTCCCAAGCATCACTAAATATTCGTTGATGCAGGTAGCCAAAGATTATCTCGGCATGGAAGTTGAGGAAAGAGATGTCTATATTGATAAGCTTGATGAATTTGCTGAAGCAGGAGCTTGTGGCACAGCTGCGGTAATCACTCCCATAGGGGGCATAGAGTACAAGGGTAAGCTTCATGTGTTCTACAGCGAGACAGAGGTAGGTCCTGTTACCAAAAAGCTTTATGAGACCCTCTGCGGAATACAGGTGGGAGATATTACGGCTCCGGAAGGTTGGATAGCAGGAGTATAACGAGCGGATGCAACATAAGAGGAGACGTGAACCACTGAAAGACAGGGAATTTCTGACGAAAGAACAGTCCATGATTTTTTATTTAGCATCTTGATTTCTTAATGCTTTATATCTGTTATTCTAAGCCAAACAAAGTGAAGCGAAGAATCTGGATAAGATTCTTCGCTTCACTCAGAATGACGGCATACGCGTTTTTAGTCGCCAACAATAATAACTGTCATCAACTCTTCAGTGATTTTTGTGCTGTTTCAGTGACTTTTCGTGTTTGCCGTTCCCCATCGCATTCTAGATACTATGCCATCTTATAGGGTATCTAAAACAGCTTTCAAATCAGCTATGATGTCCTCCGGATTTTCCAGTCCCACCGATAGCCTTACTAGCCCGTCGCTTATGCCGCTGGCGGCCCTTTCCTCCGGCGAATAAGGCGAATGTGTCATTGAAGCGGGATGCTGGATCAATGTCTCTGCATCACCCAGGCTCACTGCCAGGGTACACAGCTTCACATTGTTCATCAGCTTCTTGCCTTCTTCCACTCCGCCCTTTATCTCAAAGGCTATCATGGCTCCCGGCAGCTTCATCTGCTTTTTCGCCAGCTCATATTGAGGAAAGCTTTTAAGTCCCGGATAGTATATCTTATCAACTGCTGGATGCTGCTCCAAGAACGCAGCTACCTTCATCGCATTTTCGCAATGTCTCTCCATCCTGATCTCCAGGGTTTTAATACCGCGGCATATCAGGTATGCTTCAAAGGGACCTAAAACGGAGCCGGTCATATCCTTCACTCCAAAGAGCCTTACCTGATCTATAAATTCCTTCTTGCCGGCCACTGCTCCGGCTATAACATCCCCATGGCCGTTCAGATATTTTGTGGCGGAATGCAGCACTACATCCGCACCAAGCTCAAGGGGTTTTTGAATATATGGTGTGCAATAGGTATTGTCTACGAATACCAGGCATCCTTCCGTTTCATGAGCTATTTTACTTATGGTTTCAACGTCGGCGATATCCATAGTCGGGTTTGCAGGTGATTCCAGATAAACAACTTTAGTATTTGGTCTCATGGCTTCCCGGACATTTTCCGGTTCATTGGTGTTTACAAAGGTGACCTGTACACCATAGCGGCTTATGCCATGGTTTAAGTATGCAAAGGTGCAGCCATATAGGGTCTCCGCCGCCACTATATGGTCTCCGGCCTTTAATGCGGTCCATAGAGCCGAGGTTATAGCTCCCATACCGGAAGACATTGACATGGCCGCTTCCGCGCCTTCCAAAAGCGCTATCTTTTCTTCCAATTCAGTGTTGTTTGGGTTGCCGAGTCTGGTATATATGTACCCGCCCTCTTCCAGGGCAAATCTTCTCCCTCCCTGTTCTGCCGTATCAAATGCAAAGGTTGAGGATTGATAAATTGGTGTAGCTAACGCTCCTGCTGCATTGTCTGCATGGCCTCCATGTATGGCTTTTGTTGCAAAGCCCATTTCTTTAAGGTTCAGCTTGCTCACTATGAATACCTCCTCAATGATTATGATCTAAATACATATTTCTACACATAAATGGATTTCCCTTCAAGTTTCTAGACAAAAAAGGGAAAAGAGCCCCTGCATGCAAGGGCGCTCTATAATTTGCCCAGTTCCTCTTTGCCGTATCCCAGGAGCCTTATGGCATTTATTATGACCAGCAGTACGGATACCTCGTGTATCAGCATGCCCGAGGATAAAAATACCATCTTCAGCAGAACTCCTGCGATCAGCGTTATGACCACTGCTATAGCAAAATAAATATTCTGCTTCATATTGATGACGGTGGCCCTGCTCAAGCCTATAGCATAAGAAAGCTTTTTCAGCTCAGCCGACATGAGCACCACGTCTGCGGTTTCCATAGCCACATCAGAACCTGCTCCGCCCATGGCAATCCCCAGATCTGCGGAGGCCAATGCCGGCGCATCATTGACACCGTCTCCAACCATTGCTGTGATTCCATACTCCTCCTGAAGCCTTTTCAGCATTTGAACCTTGCCCTCCGGCAGCAATTCTGCATAATAATCATCCAGATTCAGCTTCTTTGCTATGGCTGATGCAGCTCTCCTATTGTCTCCCGTGAGCATTACTATCCTCTTGATCCCCTTATCCTTAAGCTTTTTGATCAGCCTGTCGGCTCCCTCTCTGATATCATCAGATATGGATATCACACCTAATATCTTGCCCGGCTCTGCTGTTATGACTGCAGTCTGCCCCAGGGCCTCTTCTCCTCTTATATAGTCTTCAATTTCATCGGAAATATCTATGCTGTTTTCTTCCATCAGCTTCCGGTTTCCCACCAGGATTGTTCTTTCTTCTATCTTTGCTTTAAGGCCGTGACCGGCTATTATTTCCGAATCCTCAGGAGCGGGAAGATCATCGTTAAGTCTCCTGCTTGCTTCTTCCAGTATAGCTTTTGCCAGAGGATGCTCCGAATATCCTTCCGCAATGGCAGTTACCCTTAAGAGCCCCTCCTCTTCCCCCTCAAAGGCCTTTATTTTTGTGACCTTCGGCTTGCCAATGGTCAAAGTCCCCGTTTTGTCAAAGGCCAATACTTTTACAGTTCCCAGCTTCTCGATGATCTCTCCGCCCTTCATCAGCACGCCGTGCTTTGCTCCGTTGCCTATGCCTGCTACAATGGATACGGGTGTTGATATTACCAGGGCTCCGGGACAGGCTATGACCAATAGCGTAAGGGCCAACTCTATGTCTCTTGTGATCATAAATACCAATGCTGCCAAGACTATAATGCCGGGAGTATAATATTTGGAGAAAACCTCAAGAAATTTTTGGGTCTTTGCCTTTTTATCCTGAGCTTCCTCCACCATCTGAAGTATCCTTGAAAAGGTGGTATCCTCTCCCACTCTGTCCGCTTTCACCTTTATATATCCGGATTCTATGACTGTCCCGGAGAAAACCGTTTCATCCTCGCCTCTGCTCACGGGTATAGATTCTCCTGTTATGGCTGCCTGATTCACATAGGAGCTTCCTTCCACCACCGTGCCGTCTACAGGTATTTTTTCTCCCGGCCTTATTATCACTATCTCGCCCTTCATCACTTCCTCGGCAGGTATTTCTATTTCTGTCCCTTCTCTTATGACTTTAGCTGTATTAGGCGCCAAATCCAGCAGCGCTTTTATAGCGGATCTGGTCTTTTCCAGGGTTTTGCCTTCCAGGTATGCACCGAACATGAACAGGAAGGTAACTGCCGCCGCTTCCCAATATTCGCCTATTATGAGCGCTCCGGCAACTGCAAGGGTCACCAGGGCATCAATGCCTACTATTTTGAATCTGACAGCTCTGAAGGCATTCAGGGCTATAGGATATCCTGCAATCAAGGCAGCCATAATCATCAAAGCATCTTTCCAGACAGGATCAGAAATGAGATATTTGAGAGCAAAGGACAATAAGATCAGAAGTCCTGAAATCAAAACCCTCTGCCCTCTGCTTATCTTAATCATTGCAGGAGCACCTTTATTTCACGCCTAAGACATCAAAGCCCAGGGCTTCTATTGTCTTTTTTATTTCGCCTTCGCCTGCTGCTCCTTCATCGAAGGATACCTTAACCTTGCTGGAAGAAAAGAGTACCTCAACCTCATTTATGCCTTTTATCCTTTTTACCACCGCTTCTATTTTTGATGCGCAGCTTGGGCATGTCAACGTCTCCAATTGAAAGGTTTTATTAGTCATTTTTAATTCCTCCTTAATACTTTATGGTTTTATTATAAACAATTGGAAAAATAAAAACCGTAACAACTATTACGGTTTTAGCCTCAATTTTCACTCAGCCTGAAAAAATCAATTGTTGCCTTCCGCTTATCATGATATAATAGTATCAGCATATAGCACCAGGTGCTAAGAATAGGAGAAGAGCAGATGATTTTAAGGGAGTTAAAGATAGGCAATATTACCGTGTCCGTTCCTATAATCCAGGGTGGAATGGCCGTAAGAATATCTACAGCCCGCCTTGCAGCAGCAGTGGCAAATGAAGGTGGCATAGGCATCATAGCAGGCACGGGCATGAGCATGGATGAGCTCATAAGTGAAATACGCATGGCAAGAAAAATGACAAAGGGAGTAATAGGCGTCAATGTGCTGTTCGCAGTGAGAGAATTCGCAGACATGGTCAGAGCTGCCATGAAGGAAGGTATCGATCTTTTCATATCGGGAGCAGGTTTTTCCAGAGACATGTTTTCCTGGGGCAAGGAATATGATACTCCCGTAATCCCCATTGTTTCCTCCGCAAAGCTGGCCGCAATGGCGGAAAAGCTTGGAGCCGCCGCGGTAGTTGTTGAAGGCAAAGAAGCAGGCGGGCATCTGGGCACAGACAGGCCTATGAAAGAGATACTCCGGGAAGTTTGCAAAGAGGTAAAAATCCCTGTGATAGCCGCAGGAGGTATAATCGACGGAAAAGATATTGCCGGTGCAATAAAGCTTGGGGCCAGCGGAGTCCAAATGGGGACCCGTTTTGCCGCCAGCCAGGAATCCGCTGCTTCGAAGGAAATGAAGGATATGTATGTCAGGGCAAACAAGGAGGATGTGGTCCACATAAGCAGCCCTGTAGGTTTGCCCGGTCAATGCATAAGAAACGGGTTTTATAAGCGGATTGAAAGCGGAGCATCAAAAGGTACCCATGAGTGTTTTGCATGCCTTAAACGCTGCAACCATAATTTTTGCATAATGAAAGCTCTCCTCAACGCCTGCGACAGAGGCAACCCTGAGGAAGCCCTGATGTTTGCCGGAGAGCTTGTATATAAAATTAAGGAAATACTGCCTGTTAAGCAGATTTTCAAAAATTTGCTTAGCGAAGCAGCAGGGGTAGAATGATCTTCCCCTGCTTCTATCTTGGTCTGGATATTTCGATATTTACCCTTCTGCCCATCAGCCTCTTGCCTGAGCAATGCTTGATTATAGCCTTTGCAGCTTCCTCAGTAGCATTGACAAAGGTAAATTTCTCCATAATGTCTATATCCCCAATGTCTTCCTTGTCTGTGTCAGCCTGGTCGCTGAAGAACTGGAGCAAAGCTTTGGGATTTATTTTATCCATCCTGCCTATGCTCAAGAACAGTCTTACATAGCTGCTTGAAGAGCCTATAGAGTTTTCTGCGTAATTTGAACCCAGTTCTTTTTCAAGCACCATGCTTATTAAGGCCGCCGCCACATCGACCAGATTGTATTCCTCATCCAATTCTGTTGCCAAAGACACAAATCTCTTGTGTTCTTCCTTTTCTATGACTTCCTTAACTCTTGCTACGGCGCTCTTATACTTTGTGAGGAATATTTCATCGATGGAGGGGACTTCTTTTCTCCTGATCTTGCTTCTTGTTGCCTTCTCTATCTGCTTCAATATATAATATTCCCTGGAAGTCACCAGAGTATATGCGGTTCCTTCCCTGTTGGCCCTGCCGGTCCTGCCTATCCTGTGGACATAGGATTCCGTATCCTGAGGCAGATCATAATTTATTACATGAGATACATTCTCTACGTCAATCCCTCTTGCTGCTACATCTGTTGCCACCAAAAAATCCAAATTGCCTTCCTTGAACTTTCTCAAAGTGCTCATCCTTTGGCTCTGGCTCATATCTCCATGCATTCCCTCAGCATTATACCCCCTTACGTCCAATGCTTCCACCAGCTCATCTACGCCTTTTTTGGTTTTGCAAAATATAATAGCGCTTGAGGGTTCATCCACATCCAATATCCTGCACAGGGATTCAAACCTGTCTTTTTGCTTTACCTCATAATAGAACTGTGATACTGTCGCCACTGTCATGGCATTCTTCACTATGGAAATATGCTTCGTATCGTCAGACATATATTTTCTGGAAAGCTGCCTTATTTCATCGGGCATAGTGGCAGAAAAGAGCATGGTCTGCCTGTCCTTGCTGCAATTTTTTACAATTTCTTCAATATCGTCTATAAATCCCATATCCAACATTTCATCAGCTTCATCAAGGACCAAAAACTTTATGCGGCTGAGATCGATCACATTTCTGCCGATAAGGTCAAGAACTCTTCCCGGAGTTCCTACCACTATGTCTATGCCTCTCCTGAGCGCGCTTATCTGCCGATCTATGGGCTGGCCTCCGTATACCGGCAGCAGCTTTACCTTGGTAAATCTGGCGATGCGGTTCAGCTCATCATTTACCTGTATGGCAAGCTCTCTCGTAGGAGTGAGAATAATAGTATTTATCTTCCCTTCCGACCTGTCCAGCTTGTTCAAAATAGGCGCTCCAAAGGCTAAGGTTTTGCCTGTTCCCGTTTGAGCCTGACCTATCACATCAAAACCTTCCAAAACTATGGGTATTACCTCTTCCTGTATCTTTGACGGCTCTTCAAAGCCCATATCATCTATCGCCTTAAGTATCTTATCACTTAGTCCTAAATCGGCGAATTTCACATTTTTCATTAAATTCCTTCTTTCTAGTTTTATTCGGGACATTTTATAGCAAGGAATACCCTGCGCAGCAGCAGTACATCCCATTTCCTTACTATTTCTATTATTTGCATTGTAGATTATATTAATTACAACACAAAAACCCTATAAGAATTAATTCTTATAGGGTTTGGCTGCTAATATAGAATTATCTTCTAAATCCTCTGTTATTGTTCTGCTGCTTTTTTGCTCTTCTGCAATCAGGACATCTTTGAGGTTCATTTTCAAAACCCTTTTCCTTGTAGAAATCTTGCTCGCCCTCTGTGAATACAAATTCTTTTCCGCAGTCTTTGCAAGTTAAATTCTTATCTGCCATTTCAACATTCCTCCTTTTTCATTTTTAAAAGTTAAAACTGATCGACTCAACGCCCCAAAAGAGAAATGTCGTTAATCGTTTTAATCTTTAAAATGCAAACCACGCTGCATTTCTAACTAAGTATAACATCAATATTCACAATATGCAACTGTTATTTGTAAATATCGGAAAATATTAATATTTTTTGTAATCTACAAGACTATTGAGAAATCATTCGCGGCTCCGCTGCTTGTGCAGAACTCCTCAAGTCTGCCCGCTTCCAATGGTCGGCTGATATAATACCCCTGTATACAGTCGCAGCCTTTATTGGCTAGAAGCTTGAATTGCTCTTCTTTTTCAACCCCTTCTGCTGTAACGTCCAGATCCAATCCCTTGCTTAAAAGGATTATGCCGTCAATGATCGCTTCTATCCTTCTGTCACTGCATACTTCGTCAATAAATGATTTATCTATTTTTAAATCGCTTATGGGAAGCATATAAAGATAGCTCAGAGATGAATAACCCGTACCAAAATCATCTAATGCAATCCTTACTCCCATGTTCCTCAGTTCCTTGAGCTTATCTATGTTCTCATCTATTCTTTTGATGAGCTCGCTTTCGGTGACTTCCAGCTCCAGGTATTTGGGGTCCAGCCCTGTCGTATTCAAAATGTTTCTTACGCTTTCCGCAAAAAAATTATTTTTAAGCTGGATCGCAGATATATTTACCGATACAGATAAAGGACACCCATTATCATGCCATGTCTTGCACTGCTCGCAAGCGGTCTTGAGCACCCATTCTCCCATAGAAATGATCAAGCCGTCTTCCTCGGCAATATTAATAAATTCCGATGGAAGGATCAAGCCGCATTGGGGATGATCCCACCGGATAAGGGCCTCAGCCTTAGTAATTCTGCCGCTTTTATAATCTAATACAGGCTGGTAATGCAGCAAGAATTGCTTTTCATCAACAGCTTTTTTCAATTCAACTTCAAGCAATGTTCTGCTCTTTATCTCAATTGCCATTGTGCTTTCATACAGCTTACATTGACTTTTACCGCTGCTTTTAGCATTTTGCATGGCAGTATCTGCATTCTTTATCAAAGCTTTATATTCTTTTCCGTGGTTAGGGTACAACGCTATGCCTACACTGGCACGGCACAGCATCTCGTAATCATCCACTCTTATAATGCCCCTGAACAAGCTCGCAATTGATTCACCGATGTGCAATGCCTCCTCTTCATCCTTTACATCTGATATAAAAGCCGCAAACTGATCCCCTCCGAAACGGCATACCAAACCTCTTTTCCCTATTATTTTTCTTAGTTGCTCTGCCGATTTCCTCAATACTATATCACCGTACTCATAACCGAAGGCGTCATTTATATCTTTAAAATTATCTAGGTCAAGCGAAAATATGGCCAGCTTGGCGTCTCCGGCTTTACAGCATCCGACTTCAATATCAAGTCTTTGAAAAAACTGCATCCTGTTGGGAAGATAAGTTACAGGATCAAGGAGAGTGCATATCTCAAGCTGCTTTTCAGCAGCCTCCTGGGCAACCCTGGCCTTCTTGCTTTTGAGCTTTTCATATATTAAATGGCATAAAGTTTTTAAGGTTAATAATAAATTGGAGGACTCTGAAATCTGGCAATTTGTAAGATTCAAAGGCCCTGAGATAAGGTATCCTGCAGATTTGCTGTCCATGCTTATGGGAAATACAGCATAGCTTGACCCATCGCTGCAGCCGTATAATCTATATCCTTCATTTATATTTACGGTGATATCTTTCAGCCATTCTGCATAGGTATGGCCTTCGCCCTTTATCGTCCCTGATTGAATTATCATATCGCCTTTATTATCTATCAATCCCAATGGTAAACCGGTGCTGATGAAGAATTCATCAAATATATCGTCAAATTCACCAGCTTCTATCAAATCCTCCAGCAGATACTTCATAGTTGTCCCCCTCTCGGAGCCATCTTTTCATAATTCCATATATTGGGTTCACGATCTTGGATCAGCTCACCTCCATATGCGCTTTTTTTCCACTTCTATGCTAAGCACTTCTCCTATTGAATCCAAGTACTTATTGCCTGACCTGTCTCCCGTAATTATCAGATATAGATATGCTTCACTGCTTCCGATAAGCCGGGCAAGCTCCCTTTGAGTCATATTCAGCTCTGAAAGTCTGTGCTTGATGATAAGTCCAAGGCTTGAGAGCTTCCTTTTCCTCACAGTTTATCCCTCCTTGATACCATGAACATTTGTTAAAAAGATATCATTATATAACAGCATTGACGCTGCAAGATAGTCATATATTAGGCGAAAGATATGCTTGAGGTCGTTTGTTTAACATTGCCAATATGTTATCATGAAAATGTTACTACAAATACGTGTATATTTACAATTTTACCACTTATGAGAAATATGTCAATTAAAGGTTGTCGTTTTCCCGTTTTTACTGTCGTGTTTTACTACTATTGAGAACATTTTGGAGGTGTAAAGTATGCTTGATAGGTTTGAAGGTATTGGAGAAAGGCTAAGTCTGATGCTTAAGCTAAAAAAAATAACGCAGAAAGAAGCTTGTGAATTAACAGGAATATCAAAGAACGCCATGAGTAATTATGTCAATGGAAACAGAATTCCCGAATCGCTTATGCTATACAAATTGGCTAAGCTCTTCAGAACATCCATGGAGTGGATATTGACCGGTGAGAATTTGGCTTTTGATGAAAGCTCAGAAAGCTTCAAAGCCTATTTGCGAGGCACGGCTGAAGAAATAATCAGGAGATATGCACATCTTGAATCCTGGGGTAAAAACAACCTCATATCCAATGAAAATAAATTTGATATGGCAAATGAGATAGTAAATCTTTTAGAGACTTATTTGAAGCATGGTCCGGGAAATTCACGTGTATTAGTGCTTACACATTACGAATATAGCTCTATCATTAAATTCAAGCAGCTTTCTATGGAAGATAAGATAGCTTTAGAGGAATTCGTCAATGTCAAGCTCCGCTTAGCCAGAGAATATAATACAGATAATTGCATCAACACCCCATAAGGAGCCCAAACAAATAAAAGCAGCATTAAGTTATACAGAAATAACTTATTTTTTATAGCATAATGATATATTTTTATATCATAGCTCCGCTTTTATATAAATATAAATCTGCAAAAGAGCCATACTAAATAATACAATATATTTTGAAGGGAGTTTATATATATGGCTCTAAGCAACAAAGAAAGACTTTTGATAGAAGACAATCTTAACGCCGAATACTTATGCATAAGAAAATATCAGCAATATGCTGCTATGGCTCAGGATCAAAAACTAAAACAGGTGTTTACGGATCTTGCCGCTAAGGAGCAAAAACACGCAGACACCCTCAAGGGCATGCTGTCTGGAAGCAACATAAGCGATCAAAACATATTCGGAACCTATAACAGCCCTAAGGGAGATTTCTCAAATGTGAGCCAAAACCTTGGCTTCACTGACGCTCAGCTTCTGAATGATGCTTTATCTACAGAAAAGCATGTTTCCGGCTCTTACAACAATGCAGTGCTGGAATCGGCAGACACAAATATAAGGAAGCAGCTCCAGCACATACAGAAAGAAGAGCAGGATCATGCCGAAATATTGTTCAGCGAGATGCAGTCCAAAGGCTGGTATAAGATGTCATAGCACAGGAGACTTTCATTATGAAAATAAGCGGCAGAAATAAAATAAAGGGAAAAGTTGTAAATATAATAAACGGGATAGTAACCTCAGAGGTGGAAATCGATGCGGGAAACGGCATCAGGATTGTAGGCGTAATCACTAAAAGCTCCGTAGATGACATGAATATCAATGTGGGGGACGAAATAACCGCTTTGATCAAGGCTTCATCGGTAATGTTCATCAAGGATTAAGGACGCTTTATAAAGCATCCTTAATCCTTGATCACAAACTTCATAAGCGATAGCAGCCATGTATATCTTAGCTATACATGGCTGCCATTTTGCATAGGCCTTTTAATCTGCTATGCAAGATTATTCTCTATATCTCATCTTTGATGCCTTTTCTAATTATTCCGTTTATTGGTCTATAATAGTCATTTGATATGATTTCCGAATTTACCAATATACCCTTTTCATAGGTCTCTCTTGTAACCTTAACCTTATAGCCGTCAGAACCCTTTTTGGCTGCTACAGTACTGCCCTTTGCCAGTTCAGAATCCTCAATTATTTTAATCTCTGCCGGTATCTTAGCATATACCTCATTTCTGATGATATAGGTTCTATTGCTAAGATTAGAGTTCGAATATATATTGATATTTAAATTTTTCTCTTTAGCATATGCCTCAATAAATATGGGATAGTCTAAAGTGTTTTGAAACTTAAGGTCTATATTTCCCCAGGAAACCGTTGCATCAAGGCCCAGCCCTATATATGACGAAGGCAAGCCGTGATTTCTTCTCTCTATGATTTTAGCACCGGTGTCCAAAGCCGCCCTATACAGCGTAGTCGATACCTGACAGATCCCCCCGCCTATTCCGGGCTTATAATTGCCGTCCTCCAGTACAGGGGCTGCCGCATAACCCCGTTTCTTTGTTCTTTCTCCCACATAATCATTAAAACTGAATGTCTGGCCAGGCATAAGGATGCTGCCGTTAATGGCTTGTGCCGCCAGCTCTATATTATGTATTCTGGAAGCTGAAGATGAAGCAAAGCTGGTGCTGAATGACGACAGCTTCGTATCTATAACATGCAGCTGATCTGCAGTTACGGAAGCTTCTACCTCCTCCACAGGGGCTTCTATCGCAATATGTCCGATAGCTCCGGATTCAATATTCTCTTTTATATGCTCTCCGAGCCTTCCAGCTTGAAGCTTATATCCCTTGACGTCTTCTATAATCTCGATATTTCCTTCATATGTTATGACTATACCGGCATTCGCAGGCTCGGTGTTGATGTCTCTCTCTATTAAGCCGACAAATTCTTCGAGATAGCGGTCATTATATTTAAAGGAGATATCATATTCCTTTGCCACCCCCTGCTTTATAAGCTGATATTTATTTAAAAAGCTCAAGCTTTTACCTGCCGCAATCGCATTATCAACGGCGCCATCAACATCATAACCCCAAATAAGCCTTGAACAATCCATAATATAGGTCTTGCCATTGACAATTACATTAACTCCATTTTGAATCAAAGCATCTATGCAGCGGGATTTAATTAAATTTATTCCTTCTTCTTTGGTCTTGCCGCCCAAATCAATACCGGCTACTTTGATTCCCGGATAAATAAGCTTGTCCCATTTATCATTCTGATCGTATATCTCCCACATAAAGCCAAAAATCAAACCAACAAAGCATATAAATAATTGCATAATAGTGATCTTTGCAGCTCTGGTAAGTTGATATGGTTTATTCGCCATAGAATCCCTCAAATCTTTAGGCAAAATTTATATAGATAGTATAATTATTCTTCCTTCTTAAAAAATCCGATGATGTTATTGATCCTTTGTGTCTCATATTTAATGATATTATTCTGCTCCTCCAGCATGGTTTGCTTGGCTGCAATTTCATCTTCATAATAATCTATCATCTGCTTTAATTTTTTTATTTCTTCCTTATGCTTTAAAATCACGTTTGTAACCGAATTGCTATAATCACTGGCAAATTGATTGAGGACCTTCAATCTTTTTTCTCCGTCGGACATGAGCACATTAATATTTGTATTCGATGCGTTGACGATATTCATAACCGATGCCTTTCGTACTGCATAGGGCAGATTCTCCGGCAAAGCATTTATGAAGTTGCCCAGCATGAATATTGTATTAACATTGCCGTTGCCCAGCTCATAAGAAGAATATATCTCTTCTATGTTTTTATTTTTTTCAAATGCAGCCTTTTCCACTACCGGTTTATTCTCCTCTCGCATAGGCGGTTTTGTGCTTTTAGCATTGTTTTCCGAGTTCTGATATTTAGTGTCATTTTTCTGAGCCTTGACTTGCTCCGTCATTTTGCTTTCTTTGATTTTAACAGTTTCTGTCTTCTCATTATCCGTTTTTTCCACTACTCGAAATTTTTCCAGCACTGTCATTATTTTCGACATAATACTTTTCCCCCTTGTTAAATCTATTAATTATTTTAACACTTAACTAACCCGCTCTAAGTCCCCCGCCTCTATAGGCAACGGGCACCCCAGGGTGTCTTCTCTTGCCCCAGAGGGTCAATTCACCTTATGCCAAAGAGCGGGTAAGTCCAGCATGGACTCGACTAACATTCAGCGGGAATCGAATCTCCCACTGAATGAAGTCTCGTTCAATGTTAATATTCCGCGTCAACCTCTTGAACAACACTTCGTCCGGTATCAAGTCACAAGAGATAAGATAGAATGCTTTTCCCTGCAAAAACTGATAATGCAAAGATTATCAAACATGCAACAATATAAGAAAATTTCAAAGAGAGCTTATAGCCCATAATCTGCAAAAAATTGTTGAAAATCTTAATAATAGCAGTGCCAATAAGTAAAATAAACACAGAAATAACCATTAAACAGATTATCAATTTCAGAATCATTAAATCACATCCAAAAAATAGTTCCATCAAGGCTTACAGATATTGATTTTCAGAGATTATACATAATTATATATTATCATACATAATTCGCCAGTACATTCAAATCCTTATGGTACTTTTGTACTAATTTTAGCAATGCTTTTGCCACATTTTTGACATTAATGTAAAGGAGGCTTCTTAGATATAATTATGTTAACATAATTATGCAAAGTACGAGGTGGACAATATGAAAAAGCAAGGGCGCCTTCGCAGGCAACATAAACTCCGAAGCAGGCTTAGGATATATAGCAGGAACTGCCGGGCTTGACTGTTTAGGTTTTGTACAAGCTGTATTCAACATCAAGGATTATAAGCAATCTACATCCACACTGCTTACCAATTATTTTACGCCGATAAAGCTTAATGAAATTCAGCATATGGATGTATTGGTAAAGACTTATGACCATATAGCTATTTTTGACAAATGGGGAACCTATAATGGAATCCAAGGCTGGTCTTCCAAGGCATATCTGAACTATATATACTAGACACAAAATAAATTAGGACTCATGTTGAGTCCTAATTTATTTTGTGTCTTATTATTTTACTACCGGATATCCTTTGTTCATCCAGCCTGCATCTCCTGTTGCAGGAGTTCCCATTCCTGCATTTAAAGATACTGCATCATATCCTAAAAGTCTCAACGCTGCTACAGTTTGTCCTGCAGTCTGACCTGTATAGCAATATACTATTATCTTCTTATCCTTTGGCAGTGTATTAAACTGTTTTTCCATGCCGTTTGCAAAAGGTATGTTGAGAGCGCCTTCAATGTGGCCTTTTGCATAATCTTCAGCATTTCTTATTGAAAGGAATATTATGCTGTCATCCTTTGCATCTAAGAGCTTCTTTGCATCATCTTCACTTATCTTATAATTTGCATAGGTTGTTCCTTTTACTTCGTCTAAACCTTTGTAGTATTTATCAATGGCTGCTTTTATTTCAGGCTTTGTATCTGCCGGCATGCCTGCAACAAGTTCGTTTGGAGTGGTTTCAATCAAGTCATTTATTCCCTCAACCTTAGATATTCCCAAGTTCCATCCAAGATGAACAGATTTAGCTATGTAGCCTGCCATGTTTAGAAGTGCTACTGTCTGACCTGCAGTCTGGCCTGTATAGCAATATACCATTATCGGCTTATCAGAAGGTAATTTGTCCAGATTCTCTGATATTGCTGTACCCCAGGGAATATTAACAGCACCTTTTACATGACCTTTTTCATAGGCATCGGGCATTCTTATATCCATAATAAACATGTTTTCATTAGCCTTTACCTTTTCAACAAACTCTTTATCACCTATCTTGTATATATCGGAAGGCATATTTGCAAAATAAGAATCTACAGCCTCTGCTATAACATCAGTATTGGAGCTGACCTCTGGTGTCTGAGCGGGGGCGGGAGCCGGTTCTGTATTTGCTGCAGGAGCAGGTTCACTCTTGGAAGCACATGCAGCCAGTGCAAAGGTGAGGATGACTGCCATCGCTAATGACAGTGTTTTTAGTTTTATAGACTTCATAATATTTCCCCCTTGTTTACAATGTTATTTTTTTCACATTTATTATATCAATAAAAGCAATTGCCACATAACATATTTTCTTTATACTGCATAAGAGTTTGTTATATATCAAACAAATAAAAACCCTGAATATTATAGCATATACGCTTTATATTCAGGGTCAAATATCAGGAATTATCCTTCTGACTTGCTTCTACCTTGCTGCCCTCCGGCATTTGGATAGGATTATTCGGGTTCGCAGACCATTCAAGCCAAGCGCCATCATATAATTTAAGATTTCTGTAGCCTGCATTATAAAGAGCAAGATATGTCTGTGCAGCCCTTATGGATGTTTTGCAATACATAATGACTGTTTTATCCGGTTTTATTCCTTTTTCCATATACTGAATCTTTATATCCTGAATAGACTTATAGGTGCCATCCTTATAATTGTTTTCGGAAAAGTCAAGCAACACAGAACCGGGTATTGTTCCCTGATCAAATTCTTCCTTGGTTCTGGTATCTAAGAGCACAATTCCTTTATTGGGGTCATTGGCAAGATCCTTGACCTCATTGATAGCAGCTATCATATCTGTGTTCTTGTCCTTTGCTTTGAATACAGAAGCCGCAACCGCAGGCACCTCTGTAGTTACTTCAGCCTTCGCAGATTTGAGAGCATTTATTCCGCCGCTTACTACTTTAATATTTTCATGGCCGTAGACCATGGCAGTCCACCAAAATCTTGCAGCCTCCATATTTTTATTATTATCATACACTATTATAGTTGTATCATTGGATATGCCGTTTTTCCCAAAAACCTCCTCTATTTTGGCTTTTGGTGCCAGCATATTATCTACAGGAACATTGATCACTATATCGTCTTTAACAATATTCACTGCTCCCTTGATATGACCTTTGGCATAATCCTCCGGTTTCTGCATGTCTACAAATACTACCTTATCCTTGCCGATCAGTGCCAGTGCATCCTTTGCCCCAATTATAAAATCCCCGGATGATTTGCCTTGGGAACTGCATCCAGGTAATAACATAAGTGCAGACATAAGCATTATGACCAATAAAATACGTGCAATGGTTTTCATAGGCTTACCCCCTTATTCTACTAATTTGTTAATAATTACACAAACCTTCGATTAAATTATACTTTATACCGATGCTCTTTCGATATAAGAGTTTGATATGCTATATATGATTTATTAATATTAAAAGTATGAAATCCCCATATTATTTGAATGATATTTGATATAATAAACTAAAAATGGCTTTTATACAAGAAGGGGACAGCTATGAAATTTTTAGCAAATAAATTTATTGTGGTTTTATTGATTGTTTTTTATTTCTCAATCAACCTGTATTTTTTGACTGATTTTCCCTTCGTTCATTCTGATGAATCCTGGCTAAGCGGTTTATCAAGAAATATATTGGAGAAAGGCAGCTTTGGGGTAACAGAAGCCTTTTTTGATTTGAAGCCAAGGAATCCCCATGCAATTAAAATATTGTTTCACAGCCTTCAGATTTTTTTTATCAAACTTACAGGCTATAGTATCTTTACTTTCAGATTTATATCATTGCTCTTTGGCATGCTGTGCTTAGCCTTGGTTTACCTGACTGCCGGAAAACTGCTGGATAGTAAAGCATTGGCTTTTTCAGCCGCATTCTTCTTAGCATCAGATGTGCAGTTTATATATGCATCGCATTTTGCAAGGCAGGAGATAATCATACTCTTTTTCTGCCTTCTTGCCTTTTATAGATTCATAAGCAGACCCGAAAAAAACAAGCTTAAGGATGATATTATAATCGCCTCAATTATTGGTGCAGCCATAGGCATCCATCCCAATAGCTTTATCATATCTCTGCCCTTTCTGTTTATGTACGCTTACGATGTATTCTGTCTTAAAAAATCAAGCATAAAAAGTGTTCTTATCTACATTTTAACCCTTGCCGTCTTTGCTAGTTTTTTTGTTGGCCTCAGCCTTTATTTTGATCCTGATTTTTTCAGGAATTATGCTTCCTACGGCAGCGAATTTGAGGTGTTCAATCCCATAACATCAAAGGTTGCAGAAATTAAATTTTTTTATCAAAAGCTTTATTATGGCATAAGCGGAACCTATTATACCCCTGATATCAGATTTCAGCTGATTCTCTTCCCATTGTTGATTGCTGCAGCCCTGATAATGATCAAAATAAGCAAGGATAAAAGCTTGAAGACTACCCTAACTTACCTGCTGCTATCCATATTAGGCATAAATACGGGAATCATACTTATCGGCAGATATAATCAGACAAGTGTGGTACTCCTGTTTCCATTCTTTTATTTATTAGCGGCGGCCCTGTTCTCATGTATGAAAAACCGTGGGACCAATTTTTTCGCTTTGCTCATCGGCGCTGCTTTGCTTTGCTCTACTGTTTTCAATGTGCTTCCTTATCTGAACAATAGTTATGATAGATATCTGGAGGAAATATCTCATTATGTTGATAAAGGCAGCAATGTGCTTGCCAACTTGAATGCAGAGTATTATTTTAACAACGGAAGGTTGTTTGACTACAGAAACCTTGGTTATCTTCAGGATTACGGAATAAGCTTCGAAGATTATATAAGAAAGAACCATATTGAATACATCATTTATTCTGAGGAAATGGAGGTCATATATGAGCAAAGGCCGAAATGGAACGGATTATATGGCAGCTTGTCATATTATGAGGACATGAAAAGCTTCATGGAGAATAAGTGCGTTCTGATTCATGAGTTCACCGATAGTACCTATGGTATAAGGATAGCCCGTTATGTAAATAAAGGAGATTGGTTTGTCAAGATATATAAAGTGCTACAATAACTCATATATTTCTTTCCAAAGCTTCATAAGCTCAGGGCTTCCGTAGTTCCTGGGCTTTGCTCCCTCTAATTCCATCCGGGTCTTTATGCCCTCTCCCTTATTCCCCATGACAAGGATTCTGTCAGATATGGCAAGAGCCTCATAAATGTCATGGGTAACAAAAAGTATGGTCAATCCTTTCCTTTTCCATATTCTCAATAAAAGCTCCTGCATAGAGTTTCTTGTTTGAGCATCCAGGCTTGCAAAGGGTTCATCCATCAAAAGCAAATCAGGATTCAGGCACAATGCTCGTGCAAGTGCTACTTTTTGCTTCATTCCTCCGGACAGCTGATGAGGGTATTTGCTGATAGAATCCTTGTATTCAACCATGTCCAGCATTTCCAAGGCTGCTTCATTCCGCTCTTTGTCAGAATATATCTTTCTTATCCCCATAGGGTATATTACATTATCCAATACAGTTCTCCAGGGAAACAGCTGATCAAAGTCCTGAAATATCATAAAGGCTTTACCGGTATTTCCATGCTCTGCTTCTACCCTGATGCTCCCCTCTTCAGGCTGCTCAAGCCCGGCTATAAGCCTTAGCAAGGTTGACTTTCCACAGCCAGAGGGACCCAGGATGCTTAAAACTTCACCCCTGATAAGCTTCAAATCAAAATCCTTCAATATATCAACGCTGTTATAGGATTTTCCCAAGCCTTGGATTTCTAAAACACAGCTCATTTACTCATTCCCCATTTCCTGATGGTCTGCTTTTCCAAAACAGTAAATAGCAGTTCTTCAACAATTACTCCCGTAACAATAATTACTATTAGCCCCGCAAACATACCCGGCGTGTCCATAAATACTCTTTGCTTAAAAATATACCAGCCTATTCCGCCTTTTCCTCCTGCAGCGCCAAAAATCATCTCTGCGCTGATTAGGGCTCTCCAGGCTCTGGCCCACGATATTTTTAAGCCTGCAATAATATAAGGCATAGATGCAGGAATATAAATATCCTTAAATTTATCAATGCCTGCAACTCCTATTAATTGGGCTGTTTCACCATATATTCCGGGTATGCTTTTTATGCCTGTCTTAAGATTTAAGAGCAGAGGCCAAAGAACAGAATGGAAAATTATAAAAATAACCGATTTGCTCCCCGTCCCGAACCATAAAATAACCAGAGGCAAAAGTGCAATACCGGGCAGAGGATGTATGATGGAAATCATAGCGTCTACAAAGCTTTCAAATATAGCACTTTTCAAAGATAAAATCACCAGAACCGCGGAGAAAGCAATGCCTAATATCATGCCCAAGCTTATTAACTCTATGGAATAAATCAATTCACTGATAATATTTCCGCTTGTGACGGATTCCTTCAAGGCTTGAAGTATCTGGCCCAAGGATGGAAATATTAAGGGATCAAAAACTCCTGTATAGTATATGAGCTGCCATGTTATAAGTATCATCATAAACCATATTGCTTTATTTTTCATGAATTTCATCATCCCATACAATATCTTTTTCAGCCGGCATATTTTTGATATATCCATTTTTGCTCATAAACTCTCCGAATTCCTTAATTCCTGACACCTCAGTGCTGTATGATGCTCCAGCCGTATTCATGTATTCATTTACTTCCTTCTCTTCCATTCCATAGGCTTTTGCCAATATTTTTATGCTTTCGTCAGGGTTTGCTTTAATATATTCTACAGCCTCATCAACGGATTTGGTCATTGCTTGATATGCTTCAGTCTTGCCCTTTCTAAATGCTTCCGCAGCTACTCCAACAATAAAGGTAAAATCCTTCCCCAGTGCCTCCTTGCCATCGAGGACTATATGGATTCCCGGTGAAGCCAGCTCCTTTTGCATATAGGGAGGCGTTGTGAAATGAGCGGTGATATCTTTCCCTGAAAGCAAAGCGTTAGTGGCATCAGGGTGAGATAGGGTGACTAATATGTTATCAAATCTATGGGCATCGCCGAATTGTTTTTCACATGCCATAGATAATAAAATATGCTGCACGCTTCCAGGCTGGGGTAATGCTATTCTGTCGCTGCTGCTTATATCCCCCAGCAACAGCACTCTCGGATTATTGCTCACCAATGCCGTTGGCACCGATGACAAGCCGCTGAATATACCCCATTTCATTCCTTTATCATATCCTATGAGAAATGGAGGAATAGCCATAAAGCCAGCATCTACTTCCCCGGCCATCATAGCTTCTCGTATAGCGGCAGTGTTTCCAAGCTGTCTCCAGCTGACCTTGACCCCCGGCAAATTTTTTTCCAGCAGTTTTTGTTCCTTAACTATTTCCAGAGGTGCATAGGCAAGACCATACTGTTCTGCAATGGTTATGGATTTCTCGGAGGTATTTGATTTTGCAGGAAGGCTGCATGCCCCAATACAAAATACCATTGCAGATACTATTCCAATAACTTTAATAAATGAGTCTTTTTTCATCTGTACCCTTCCTCTTATGCATAGAATATTATTGAATGACCTAAAATCTTATTAAAAGATCTCTTCCTTTTTCATCTTTTATCTTTATATGGTCCAGTGCATTTTTTACATTATGAATATATTCTTCCTCATCTTTACCGGATATTATTACAGCTCCTGCTCTGAATCTTGCATCACTGATTTCACCTATGCAATCTCCTTCAGCAAAGTTATAGCAGCCTCCTATTACTCCCGGTAAAGAAAGTATTTCCTCCATTCTTGTCATAAAACCGATTCTACCCGGTTTTATAAACAGCATATAGACAGCAAGATAGGAATTGGACTTCAAAATATCGTAACGGTCCAATAAGCTGTAGTCTATTTCAAGGCCAAGACTGCCGTCTATGAGCATATCCAAGACAGGGACAGCCGTTATTTGAGGAATGAATATATCCTCATAGGCCCCTCCTATACGGCAGGCAATCTCATTGACCAAGACACCCTGATCGCCTATAAGCATTTGATAATATATGGGCCCTTCTTTGATTCCAAATGCCTCAGTGATCCTATTCGTTATATCCTTTATTTCTTCAAAGCGTTCCTTTAAATACTTGGAAGGATATCTATGAGCAGCACAGATTCCGATATGCTTTCCCCTTGAAAAGGTCACTCTATCGGTAACAGTCAGTATATGGGGCTGTCCTTGTTTAACCCAACCGCTTACTGTAATTTCATCGCTTTCATAAAATTCCTCCGCAAGGATCTCTTTCTCACGGGAAAAGCTTAATACCTCCTCCATATGCTCTCTTATGCCGTTTATATCGTTAACCTTGTATACGCCTCTTTGCCCTTGGCTGTCCAAGGGTTTTATGACAAAAGGAGGCTTTAACCCATTAATATCGTCACAAGAGAAATCCTCTTTGAGTATCTTGTATTTGATGGTAGGAATATTGTTTTTGATAAAAATGTCCTTCATCACCTTTTTATTGGTCACAGCCTTGGCTGTATCTATATCAATAAAGAAAGGGAGTCCGAGTTTGTCTGCAACATATGCCGCCGTATAAACAGGCTGGTCGGTTCCTAATGTAAAAACACCGTCAACACTATATTTCAAAGCTACTTTCAAGCAATCCTCTCCATCAAAGGTGCTGGCCATATCGGAATGATCTGCATATTTTTTCCCCGGAGCATTTTCCAGATAGTCCGCTACAACTACCTTGCAGCCTCTGTCCTTGCATCTTTTTACAGCGTTCAGCTGACAGCTGCCGCCTCCTAAAATCAATATGTTCATAAAAGCCCTCCTCATGGTTTTACAACCGAAATGATATATTGAGGCTTCCTATTGAGAAGCTTCATATTCCCTGCATAAGAATAATATAATGCCAGCTTTATGAATAATTTGAAAAGCTTTATAAAGTTATAATTTGAACGGCCTATGGCCCTTCTGTTGTGCATCACGGTGACGTTCCCTATATTTTTTGTATGCTCCAGTGTAATGGCAGATATATATACAAATGATTTGCTGCATTTTTGAACTTTCTTTGCTATGTCGCTTGTCATGATCCTAAAGCTGCTTACACGTGCTCCAGAAGGCTTCCTGCATATTATATTAAATAGTCTGTCAGTAAGCATGGAGCCGAAATTTCTATATTTCCTATGCATTTTTTCTTTGGGTATGCCATATACAACATCAAAGCCCTCCATTATCTTATTCATAAGTTTTGGGATTTCTTCCGGAGGATGCTGCAAATCATCATCCATAGTAATGATATAATCACCCTGTGCATGTCTTATGCCGCATAGCAATGCATTCTGCTGGCCATAATTTGATTGGAGTCTGATTATCTTTGTTTTGGGAAAGCTATCATAAATCCTCATCATGATGCTAAAGCTTTCATCCTTGCTGCAGTCATCCACAAAAATCAGCTCAATGTTAATATCCATTGCATTTATTGCGTTGATTATCCGCGAAGCAAGTTCCTCAAGAGTATTTTGACTGTTATATACAGGTACTACTACAGAAATACATTTTTTCATAAATATTACCTCATTAGGGATTCTCTCAAATTACAGACCACATATTCCACCTCATTAACTTCCATTCCTGTATAAATAGGCAATCTTAAAAGCCTGCTGCTGAGGTCTTCCGTGGCAGGCAAATCTTCTGGCTTAAACCCCAAGGACCTCCCCATAGGCGAGCTGTGCAAGGGCATAAAATGAAAAGCAGTGCCTATTCCGGCTTCCTTAAGCTCTGCCTGTACCCTGCTTCTTTCCTTTTCATTTTTAAGCAGTATATAGAAGATATGATAATTGGGTTCACATCCGTAAGGCACCTTCATCAGCTTAATAATGCCTTTATCTTCCAAATCAGAGAGCTGCTCTATATAAATGTTGAATATCCGGCATCTGGCAGCCTTAACAAAATCAAGGTTTTTAAGCTGTCCATACAGCATTGCCATCAATACCTCAGAGGGGCAATAGCTGGAGCCTGCATTCATCCACCTATAGCTTGAGGCCTGCCCCCTTATCATATCCATTCTGTTGGTGCCTTTTTGCCTGACGATTTCCAAGAATCTCTTCATTGATTCATCTTCAGAATTAAATACAAGGGCTCCTCCCTCTCCGGAAATATAATTTTTAGTACCGTGAAAGCTGAGGCATCCCATATATCCGATGCCTCCGAGATATCTTCCCTTGTAAGCTGCATTTACAGCCTGAGCCGCATCCTCCACAACATAAAGCCTATATTGGGAAGCTAGGTCCATGATGCTGTCCATATCGCAGCCTATACCGGCATAATGGATGACATATATGCCCTTTGTTTTATCCGTGATCCGCCTTTCAATATCAGCAGCATCAATATTCATGGTATCTTCACTGATCTCGGCAAATACCGGCATTGCACCTCTTAAGACTACACTGTTAGCCATGGAAGGGAAATTATAGGAAGGCATTATGATTTCATCACCGACTTTAAGATCCAAAGCAATGGCTGCCATTTCCAGAGCATGAGTCCCGGAAGTGGTCATAAACACTTTGGAAAAATCGAAGCTGGTCTCCAGCAGCTCCTCAACAAGCTTTGTATAAGAACCATCACCTGCCGTGGCCCCTTTGTCCAGCACTTCCTTTATATATTGGATTTCACATTGGAAATGATATTCCTTATTGAAGGGTATCCTCATATTCATCACCGCAAATTATTTTATTTTCAATCCTTAACAGCATCTCATGGGCATAATGATAGGATTCAACAGTACCTGCATCTATCCAAAAGCCTCTCAGCTTTTCATAAGCTAAACGGCCTGCCTGCAGGTATCTGAGGTTAACGGGCGTGATCCCCCATTCTCCTCCATTAGCGGGCTTTGTCTCTCTTATATATTGAAAAACATTATGATCATACATATAAATACCCGTAACTGCAAAGGAGCTTTCGGGACTAACCGGCTTCTCAACAATATTTGCCAGCTTCCCATCACAAAAGCCTGCAATGCCATATCTCTTGGGGTCATCTACATCTTTGAGAAGCAGCATGGCTCCTGCTTTCCGTTTTCTATACTTGTCTACATAGGGCTTAATTGAATGGGCAGCGATATTATCTCCAAGTATCACCAATAAAGGTTCATTATTTGAAAACTCTTCAGAAAGCAAAAGAGCCTCAGCTATGCCTCCGGCAGCAGGCTGAACAACAAAAGAAAACCGGCAGACAGAACCCATATATTTAATGAGCAATCCTCTCATTTCATCAATCGCATCTTCACCGGTAATAACCATGATCTCCTTAATTCCCGAATATATCATCTGTTTAACAGGATTAAATATCATAGGCTCTTTTCCCAAAGGCAGCAAATGCTTATTCTTATTTTTTGTCAAGGGCAAAAGCCTGGTTCCTCTGCCTCCGGCTAAAACTACACCTTTCATACACATCACCAAAATACAGCTTATTTTGCCAAGTCCTTCCCATACCATCTGATTGTGTCATATAATCCTTTCTCAAAGGGCATTAATGGCTCCCAACCCAAATCCGTCCTTATCTTTTCTGAATTTATGCTATACCGTCTGTCATGCCCCTTTCTATCTTCTACAAAGGCTATCAGGTGTTTTAATTGCCCGAGGCTCCCTTCTTGCATATCATTCATATATTTTATTATCAGCTTTATAAGCTCAATATTTTCTACAGGATTATAAGCAGAGATATTATATATCTCACCGGGCATACCCTTAAACAATATACTTCCCAATGCACGGCAGTGATCCTCTACATAAAGCCAATCCCTTATCTGCCTGCCATCACCATAAATAGGGATAGCTTTTCCCTTCAGCAAATGGGCTATAGCCTTGGGGATGAATTTTTCTCCATGCTGGCCCATCCCATAATTATTTGTGCACCGGCTTATATTTACAGGCAGACCATAGGTGCTGTAAAAAGAAAGCACCAGCAAATCAGCCGCAGCCTTACTGGCTCCGTATGGATTTCTGGGCGATAAAGGAGCTTTTTCCGTAAAGGATTCTCCATCATATGCAGGACCATAAACTTCATCGGTGGATACTTGCACAAATTTTTTTATGCTTGAATCCAGAGCGCACTGCAGAAGTATTTGAACTCCCATTACATTGCTTCGGATGAATTCGTTAGAGTCTGCTATGCTTCTATCAACATGGGTCTCTGCTGCAAAATTAATTATATAATCAGGCCTGAAGCTCCCGAATATTTTCTTCATCTCATTATAATCACATATATCCTGCCTTAAAAATATATAATCAATCCTATCATCTATATCTGAAAGATTATTGAGATTACCTGCATAAGTTAGCTTATCTACATTAACTATCTTTATGCTGTCATCAACGCTTGACAATATGCTTTTTATAAAATGAGAACCTATAAAACCGGCACCGCCGGTTACCATGATTGTGTTCATAAGTATCTCCTATCATTTGGTGTATAGAATTTGTAGGTACAGACAAATACTGTTATAATAATATCAAAATATATGCAAAGGTGATTAACATGATTGAAATTGACTGTCTGGGGGATATGTGCCCAATACCCATGCTGAGGTTAAAGGCTGCATTATCTAAAATGAGTTCAGGTCAAAGCTTAAAACTTATCAGTGATCACAGCTGCGTAGTACAGAATGTTACAGATTATTTAAAGAAAACAAAAAACACTATAGTGGTCGATGAAGTAATGAACGGCATATGGGAGATATATGTTACTAAAGCTTAACAGAAGCTTTTTTCGCCGATTTTTTTCAAGAAGCTTATAAATTCCCTAACGCTTCTGTCCATATCCTTATAATGCTTATATATAATATAAACCTCATAATCCAAATTAAAATCAACGACATGTATTTCTTTAAGCTGCTTCGTATACAATTCTTTTTTTATGGAGATATAAGGCAAAAACGAAATGCCCAGATTTTTGGCAAGCAGTGACTTTATGGATTCGACGGAATCCATATTGAAGAGTATATTTTGTTTGTCTATATCAAACCCCAGGTTGGAGAAATACCCGTTAAGCTCTCTCCTGATCTTAAATTGTTCCATAAGCAAAATCATGGGATGCTTAAAGAGCTCTTTCATGCTGATATCTTCTTTAACATAATAGTCTTTACCTGCCACTATCACCATTCTATCCGTTCCGACTTTTGAATAAGCGAGCTCTTCATCGTTTGGCAAGCCCTGTATAAAACCTACATTGCAGACATCATTAATTACATTTTGTTCCACAACATCAGAAAAATTGGAAGTAAGGTTATAATTGCAATCCGGATACTTCTCCTTTATCATATATAATGTGCATGGCAAAGCATAAGTCGCCATAGTGGGACATGCATCGATCCTGATGGTGCTATTATTTTTGATTATAGCATTCAGGTCCTCCAGCATATTATCGTATACTTTTATAATGTTTTTTGCATATCTCTCCACAATTTTCCCTGCTTCAGTCAGCTCTACTCCCTTATTGCTCCTTATAAGCAATTTATATCCTAAATTGTCTTCCAGCTTTTGTATTTGCTGACTAAGTGCCGGCTGGGAAATATGCGAACTGTTTGCTACCTTGGAAATGCTTTTTACTTTTGCAACATCATAAAAGAACTTTAGATATCCAATGTTCAATTGATATTCCTCCTGCGAATTAGGATTTATAATGTTGTTATTTTATTAACAACATTATACTATATCTCTTGCCATAACAAAAGCTTATATTCAAATTTCCATTATAATATCTAGTTATATAGCATAATCAGATTAAATGATTAAAGAAAATTATATATGCTATAATCAAAATTGCAAATGCAGCATGCTTATATTTGTTAAAAATATATCGAAAAGGAGTGTGAAAATATGCCTGAAACCAATGCTTCAATCAGAACATCCTCCAGAACCAGAACAGGAACCAGCAGAAAGCCTAAAAAAAGCCAGTTGCCCTTTGGTATTGGTCTTTTCGCTTTACTGATTGTGTTTGGTATTTATCTATCAACCCTTTCGCCTAAATTAGGTTTGTTCTGGATTACCGGGTTATGCTTTGGATTTATTCTTCAAAAGTCAAGGTTTTGTTTCACTGCATCCATGCGCGACCCCTATTTGACAGGCAGTACAAGCGTTACGCGGGCAGTATTGATAGCCTTTGCTGTTACTACAATCGGTTTTGCTGCCATTAAATATGGGGCTTTCGTTAAAGGTCTTCCGGTTCCCGGCCAAGGTTATATTGTACCAATAAGCTTCGCAACAGTTTTTGGAGCTTTTATATTCGGCATAGGAATGGTAATAGCCGGTGGATGCGCTTCCGGCACGTTAATGCGTGTAGGCGAAGGCTTCGGCATGCAGATATTGTCACTGTTTTTCTTCGTAATAGGTTCTCTTTGGGGAGCCCATGATTTCGGGTGGTGGAAACTGAACTTCATGTTAAAAGGTCCAAAGGTTTTCCTTCCCGATATATTCGGATGGATCGGCGCTGTCGTGATTCAACTTCTCTTTATCGCTGTTTTATATATACTAGCTGATAAATGGGAAAACAGGAAATTTAGTGAAGATAATCAGTCGCAGCATTAATTTTATCTCTATTTAATAAATTGTGCGAAATTTAAGGAGGAATTATTCATGAAAGAAGTTATGTTAGATTGCTTAGGTGAGGCTTGTCCTGTGCCACTAATCAAAACTGAAAATGCTATGAAAAAATTATCAGCAGGCGATGTGCTTATCGTTCAGATTGACCACAGCTGCGCCATGAAGAATGTTCCCGAGTGGGCAAGAAAAGAAGGTCACAATGTTGAAATAGAAGAAGTAGATGACGGTGAGTGGGAAGTTATTATAGAAAAAGTTAGTTAACCCATTGAAATAACCCATTGGAGGTGAAACCTTGGATATCAAGAATAATAAATTCTATCAAACTTGGTTTAAAAATGCCTGGTCTTATGTTGTCGGTGCTATACTTCTATCACTGTTCCAAATCGTTACACTGGCTACAACAGATGATCCCTGGGGTGTGTCCGGAGCTTTTGCCAATTGGGGTGCATGGTTATACAGATTGGTAGGCGGCAATGTGGATAAGTGGTATTACTTCAGCAGCAAAGGAGCTCAGGCCACCTTAGAGGCAGGCTTATTAAGAGATCCCGGTTCAATCAGAAATTTTGGTATAATATTTGGAGCACTGCTTGCCACTTTAATGGCTTCACAGTTTAAGTTCAAGAAAATAAAGACTAGAAGGCAAATCTTGGCTGCCATCCTTGGCGGTCTCATGATGGGGTATGGTGCCCGTATTGCCTTTGGCTGCAATATAGGTGCATTATTCAGCGGAATAGCTTCCTTATCCCTCTCGGGTTGGGTATTTGCTCTATTCCTGTTCCTGGGAGCAATGGTAGGAAGCAAGCTCCTTGTAAAATATTTTATGTAACGGGGCGGTGTATAATTTAATGGAAAAAAAAGTCGAAAAGTATGACGTTGTCATTATCGGAGGAGGTGCCGCCGGCTTAACCGCAGCCATATATTGCGGAAGAGCAAGGCTTAACACTCTCCTTATAGAGAAATCTCTGGTAGGTGGTCTTGCCACATATACCAACGAAATAGAAAACTACCCCGGTTTTCCTGAAGGTGAAACCGGCTTAGGCCTTATGGACTTGTTCCATAAGCAGGCTAAAAAATTCGGTGTGAAATTCAAGCTGACGGATGTAAAATCTGTAAAACTCCATGGTGAAACAAAAATAGTTGAAACCTTTAGAAATATATATGAAGCAAAAGCTGTTGTAGTAGCTACCGGAGGAAAGCCAAGGCTGACCGGTGCCAAAGGCGAAGAAAACTTCCTTTATGATAAGGGTATTTCCTTCTGTGCTACTTGTGATGCCGCTGCAAATACAGATAAGGTTGTTATGGTCATCGGAAGCGGTGATGCAGCTATAGAAGAAGGAATGTTCCTTACTAAGTTTGCAAAAAAGGTAATAGTATCAGTGCTTCACGATACAGGCAAGATGGATTGCAATGAAATTGCCAGGAATCAGGCTCTTTCAAATCCTAAAATGGAATTCATATGGAATACTACAGTAAGTGAGTTTGTAGGAGAAGAAAGATTGCAGAAGGTTATACTCAAAAATCTAAAAACAGATGAGCTGATACCCGTTGAAGTAGATTCCTGCTTTCTTTTCATAGGCTATCTGCCTAATACTGAAATATTCAAGGGCATGTTGGATATGAACAGAGGCGGCTACCTGATAACCAATGAAAAGATGGAAACAAATATTGAAGGTGTTTTTGCAGTGGGGGATGTAAGAGACAAATTCCTCAAGCAGGTAGCTACAGCAGTAGGGGACGGTGCCGTTGCAGGATATGCAGTTGAAAAGTACCTTGCTGAAAGCGAACTATTCCACAATCAGATTATGCAGTCTGATATTCCAGGCATTGTATATATATGGAATGCAATAGATCCTAAATGCAGAGAATTATTGCCTATTATTGAAAGATTTGAAGAAAGCAATAAAGGCAAAATCAGAGTAACAAAGGTTGATATATATAAGTCTGGAGGTATAGCTAACAGACTTGGCGTCTCCTCGTACCCTTGCTTGGTCAGCATCAAAGACGGCAGAATTCAGAATGTAGCGGCCCGAATAGAAGGTGAAGATGAAATTGCAGCGGCTTTCCAGGGCTAAGAGCTGCTTAGGTCTGACTTGGATATTCAACCGCAGTCAGACCTTTTCTTTTTCATTTTACGAATCCTTCTTATATTATGAAAGAAGTAACGGTATTAAAAGGAACACTATTATCCAACTGAAGATTGAGATATATGCATTTGTATAATAGCCTTGCTTGCGGGATGCTCTGGCATATTTCCCAATAATTCTCTTACCGTTATCAAGCAATTCTTCTAATCGCTTGATTTCATCCAAAACTATAGCTCTCCCCCAAATTATTGTCTTTACTTTCTATATCAAATAAAGTTATATCATTTGTCAATATATCGTATAACGTTATATCATATCTTTAATATATCATTCCCCGATATATTCTGTAACATCTTTTTAAAATTATTAAGAATATGTTAAATTAAAAGCTCATATTGCTAATATGCGGCTTTGCTATGTTATACTTGAAGCAAAACTACATTGGCTAAGTAGTTATAAAAAGCATATAATTAATTGAGTAAAATGCAATTCAAGGGTTTTAAAGGAGGGTTTCAAATGGGAATAATCAGAGCTGTGGCAAGTGCCATGGGAGGCTCACTGGCAGACCAATGGTTAGAGGTTATAGAGCCTGATAATATGAGTGATACAACTGTGTTCGCCAACGGAACTAAGGTAAGGAAGAATGATAGGCGCAACTCAAATATAAAAGGTACGGATAATACAGTTTCTAACGGTTCAATCATCCATGTATATCCCAATCAATTTATGATGGTTTTGGATGGGGGAAAAGTTGTAGATTTCACCGCAGAGGAAGGATATTATACTGTCAATAATTCATCACTGCCTTCACTGTTCTCGGGCAGCTTAGGCGATGCAGTAAAGGAATCCTTCAATCGAATAAAATATGGAGGAGTTACTCCGACTGCCCAAAGAGTATATTATATAAACCTTCAGGAAATAAAAGGCATCAAGTTTGGAACTAAAAATCCTCTAAACTATTTTGATAACTTTTATAATTCAGAGCTGTTTTTGAGGACACATGGAACCTATTCCATAAAAATTACTGATCCATTGCTGTTTTACCAGGAAGCCATTCCGCGAAATAAGGATATGGTCGATATACAAGATATAAATGAGCAATATTTATCAGAATTTCTAGAAGCCTTGCAGACTTCTATGAATCAGATGTCCGTTGACGGTATCAGGATATCTCATGTGGCATCCAAGGGCGGGGAGCTGAGCCGGTATATGTCTGATGTATTGGATGAGGAATGGAAAAAGATGAGGGGCTTTGAGATTCAGGCAGTAGGAATCGCCAGCATTTCTTATGATGATGAATCCAAGGAGCTCATCAATATGCGCAATAAAGGTGCAATGCTGGGAGACCCGAGCGTTAGAGAGGGTTATGTCCAAGGCTCCATCGCCCGGGGCTTGGAGTCAGCCGGCTCAAATCCGGCAGGAAGCGCTGCCGCCTTTATGGGTATGGGAGTGGGTATGCAGTCAGGGGGAAGCTTCATAGGTGCAGCATCTCAAGCCAATATGCAGCAAATGCAGCAGCAGGCACGGCAAGCCGGGCAGCCCCAGGCAAAGCAGGCCCCGGCAGAGGCTCAGCCTGGAGCAGACCAATGGAAATGCGGCTGCGGCACCATAAATACCGGCAAGTTCTGCACAGAATGCGGAAATAAGAAGCCCCAAGAGGTCAAATGTACGAACTGCGGTCATATCATCAGCGGGCAAAAGCCTAAATTCTGCCCCGAATGCGGGAATCCGTTTAATTAATATATATTGAATTCAGGAAGTGATAATATGGCTGTTGAGAGCATTAAATGCCCAAACTGCGGCGGCGGGCTTAAATTTGATCCGGAGATTCAGAAATCCAAATGTGAATACTGCTTGAGCGAATTTTCCGCCGAAGAATTAGACAAATTAGCTGAGAGCTTTGAAGATAAAGCTGCCGGTCACGGGCATCTTATGGGGTATATCTGCAATAGCTGCGGAGCGGAAGTGGTGACTGAGGAAACCACCTCCGCCACCTTCTGCTACTATTGCCATAACCCGGTTTTGCTGACTGAAAGGCTTACAGGAGAGTTTAAGCCGACAAAGATCATTCCATTTGCTTATGACAAGGATAAGGCTGTCTCCCGTTTCTTATCTTGGGCAGAAACTAAAAAGTTTGTTCCAAAGGATTTCTACAGCGCTTCTCAATTGGAAAAAATAACGGGCATATATATACCCTACTGGATGGCCGATGTAGAAGCAGATGTGAATTACTCTGGAAAGGGAGTTAATTTAAGGGTTTGGAGAACCGGAAATACCGAATATACGGAGCACAAGGAATTCAGAATCGACAGGCGTGGCACCATCGATGTCCATAATATTCACGAGATAGCCATGAGAAAGATCGATAAAGCCCTCATCGATTCCATCTCTCCCTATGATGAATCAAAGGCCGTTGATTTTTCCATGTCCTATCTGAGCGGTTTTTTTGCAGAAAAGTATGATATCCAAAAGGATGAGATAAAGCCGGGTATAGAAGATAGGGCAAAAGCCTATGCCTCCAACTTGCTGCAGGAGACCATCGGAAGCTATCACAAAGTATATATGGAAAATACCGATATGGATATATCCATCAAGGACTGGAATTATACCCTTCTGCCCGCATGGATACTCACTTATATATATAAGGGCAGGACATATATCTATGCCGTAAACGGCCAGACGGGCAAATCCTTCGGCGAGCTTCCGGTGGATGGCAAAAAGCTCAGTGCAGCATCAGGCATGATAGCAGCAGCAATATTTGCATTTTCTATAATAGGAGGGATGCTGCTATGGTAAAGAGAACAACATACAGACTATCAGCCATAATATTCACATTTGTTTTCCTTTTAGCTTTCATGTCTTCAATATTTGCTGACAAAAGCTTTGCCGTTGACATGGCAGGAGCTTTCACAGCCGAAGAGAAAGAAAGCCTGGAGCAGAAAGCAATCTCATTGGGCCGGCAGTATGACATGGATATAGTGATCGTGACCACCTCCGATGCTGATGGAAAAAGCTCCCGTGACTATGCGGATGATTATTTCGATTATAACGGCTATGGAATAGGGGCAGATAGAGACGGCATACTTTTTTTGATAGACTTTGACAACAGCGAAGCCTATATATCCACATACGGCAGTGCCATACGCTATCTGACGGATGAGAGAATAGAAAACATATTGGATGATGTATTTGATAAGGGGCTTTCCGATAAGAGATATTATGATGCTGCTTCTGCATTCCTGGATTCTGCTGAAATATTCTTAAATAAAGGAATTCCGGAAGGCCAATACAACGTTCCTGAACCGGTGGAAAATACCCTTACCGCCGCCGAGGTGATCATCGGAGCAGCCATCTCCGGAGTTTCGGGCTTAGCTTTCTTATCCGGCACAAAGAGAAGATATAAGAGCAAGCCCAAAGCCCGGATATTTGAATATAAGAATAACAGCCATTTGAATTTGGGTATAACAGAAGATAATCCGGTAAACAGCTATGTAACTACAAGGATAATCCCGGTTGTAAATAAGCCTTCGCGCTCATCCTCTTCCGGCAGAAGCACGATCCATCGCTCCAGCAGCGGAAGGTCTCACGGCGGAGGGGGAAGAAAGTTTTAGAAAGAGGTATCATTATGTCGTTTTATGAATTCATAAGCAAGCATCCCAGTGTCATAAAGCCCTTTGCATTGTTCGGGACAAGCCATATACTGGCTCTTATGACCGCAATATTTTTTATTGCCGCATTTACAAACCTGTCGAATAAATATGAAGGGGTACAAAAATTCTATAAAGTGTTTCTGCTTACAGCCTTGCCTTTGCAAGAAATCACGTTCAGGCTATGGGATTGCTTTTATCAGGATTTAAGATTTGAATCCTTGTTTTCTCTTCATTTATGCAGTATAGCCATATTTTTATGCATAATCATTTTGGTGAAATATAATCAATCTATGTTTGAAATACTGTTTTTCTGGGGATTGGGCGGGGCCACGCAAGCATTGCTGACTCCTGATATCTCTATCTACGGCTTCCCCCACTTCAGGTTTTTCCAGGTATTTCTGTCCCACGGCCTTATAATAGCTACCATAATCTACTTTCTGCTTGTAGAGGGTAAGAGAGTCCGCAAGGGTTCATTGAAAAGAGTTTTGATAAACACCAATATATATGCTCTATTTGTTTTCTTTATAAACTCCATATTTAAAACAAACTATCTGTTTATAAATCATAAGCCCTACACTCCATCTCTGATAGACCTGCTGGGGCCATGGCCTTTTTATATCATCTGGCTTGAGTTGATCATGATAGTAGCATTCAGTTTGTTATATATGCCCGTTTTGTATGCAGAAAAGCATGCAGTAAAAGAAGAATTAGAGGTATCATCATAAGAAGCAGTGGGGATGGTTCTTTTTGCTTTCATTCATCTCAAGCCACTTCCCGGCTTTTTTTGTTTTTGCTATGTATATACCGATGAGTTTGTACATAAATATGTTTTAGAGGATAAAGAGCTTAGTGCCGCTTATATATCAGCAGCCTGGCTCTGGTATAATCAATATGCAAATCAATAAAAAGGGGGTAGTCCAGTGATTAAAAAGGTTGCAGTTCTTGGAGCAGGAGCAATCGGCGGAATAACCGGTGCACTGCTCTATGAAAAAGGCATCGATGTAGTGCTGATTCACCACAATGAGGAATTCATCAGCATAGTCCGCGAAAAAGGGCTTCATATTGACGGGCTTGAACTGGATCGGTACATTAATGTACCTGTGGTAAAAAAACCGGAGGAGGCAGGATGCAAATTTGACATGGTCATACTGGCGGTGAAAAACACCAGCAACAAAGAAGCAGTGCCTTCCATACTCCCGTACCTCAGTGAGGATGGGTTTATTCTAAGCGTACAAAATGGAATTCCTGAGGATGAACTCTTTGCCCTGGCAGGCAAAAACAAAATTGTATCGGGTATGACAGGCTGGGGAGCAAACAACGTGGAACCCGGCCACCTTACAAAGACTACCGGCGGTGTTTTTGAAATTGGAGAATATATGGGCAAGCCGTCCAAAAGGGTGCTGGAAGCTGCTGAAATCCTGAGACATGCATTTGAGGTCAAGGTGATACCCTTTATGGTGGTGCTTAAATGGTATAAGCTGTTTGTCAATGCATCCATGAGCGGCATGGGTGCAATTTCAGGATATCTGTACGGCGATACCCTGGCTGATGAAAATGCCACAAGGCTTGCAATAAAGATAATCACAGAAGCATATGATGTCACCAGGAAAGCCGACATACCATTCCCGGAAAAAGCATTAGCTCCATTTCCTGCACCGGATAAGCTTACGGCAAGATCAGAGCCTGTGCTGAAGAAAACTGCAGCTATGCTGAATGCGGTTTTGAAGGATCATCATGCGATAAAATCCTCAGTCCTTCAGGATCTTGAGAAGGGCAAGAAGACCGAGATCGATTACTGGAACGGATATATTTCTGCCGCAGGAAAAAAGCTTGGGGTAGAAACGCCTGTAAATGATGCCATAACAAGCATGGTCAAGGAAATCGAGGCAGGCACAAGAAAGATAACTCCCGATAATATTAAAGAGCTATGCGATAAAGGACTTCATAAGTTCCTCAATGAATATTATGAGGGAGTTATGGACGAATATAAGGATGTGACTCAATGCATCATCTGGCCTCAGCCCTCTATCGGCTTCATGCTGAGCGATATGTACAGCAGGCCCTTCTTTGAGCCCGGCTCGCCTAAGTGGGATATCCCCAAGCCTTTCGCCCTGAAGATTGCAGCATGCGGTGCTTATATAATGCCGTCCGTCAATCCAAATCAACCTTTGACTCAGGCTTTAATAAATCAGCAGGTAGAAAAATCTATAGATATCGGTGCATGTGCCTGCCACATTCACGTCCGTGATGATAACGGCATGCATACCCTTGAATTATCGCGCTTCCATGAGGTCATAGATAACCTCAGGGCAAAGTATGGAAAGGAAAACCTGCTCATCGACGGATGTCCCGAAGGAGGAAAAGACTTCCTTGACACCTGCGGACCATTGATTGAGTTCAAAGATGATTGGGAGACCTGTCCTTTGACATGCGCAGCCGTGTGGCTGGGCAATCTGTTATTTATACCCTCTACCTCCAAAGCCACTCAAGGAATGGGTGAGATAATGGAATCCGTGGGCATAAAACCGGAGATGGTATGCCATGATCTGGGAGACATAGACAATGCAAGAAGATGGCTTATAGATACCGGAATAGTTAAAAAACCATATTACTTCCGCATTTGCATGGGAGAGCCGGGCTGGGGCACCGTAACCAATCCGAGGGCCCTCATGGACACTTATCGTCAGGCATGTGACAGAATACTTGAAATCGATCCGGACTCTAAGGTCATGGTATCCATGTCAGGACGGGCAGGTATATGGGGCGTAATGCTTGCCGCTATGTACGGCCCTCCGATAATAGGCGCAAGGGTAGGTATGGAAGACTCTATATGGATGAGACCCTTTGATGATGAGGTTATAAAGGATAACCCTTCAGTAGTGGCAGAAATTGTTAAGGGCTTGGAATTCCTGGGAAGGCGCCCTGCTACTGCAAATGAATACAGAGAAATTCTAGGCCTCCCCAAGATATATGATAAGAAGTAATAACGGAGCATCATAATCAAAAAGAACCGTCCCTGCTGCTTTCGAGTATACAAAAATAGCTCATATGCGTATGGATTTGTTTGCATAAGTGCTGTATAATATATCTTACTTTAGGAAGTACTCCCAGACATATTTTATGCAGGAGGGATATTGATGAAAAAGATAGCAGCGATTATGATCATACTGGCAATGGTGTTTACCTGCGGCTTCAGCGACACTGCTCCAAGCGGATTATGGGCCAAATATACAGCGGCTGATGGCAGTTTCTCATTCCATTATCCCAAAGAATGGAAGGCCGCAGCGGACAAATCGGCAGTGTCAATTGATAATGCAAAAACTGACGAGCAGCTGATGATGGCAATGATCCCATATGATAAAGACAAGAATCCGGCCGCAATGGCCAACGATTTTATCACTTTGCTGAAAGAGAGCAATCCCAACATACAAGCTTCCAATTGGCAGACGGATCCTAAAACCGGCAGCAGTCAGGTCATCTTTGATCTTACCGATAAAATTGACCAAAAACAATATAATGGTTTAGGCATCGTCATCAAAGATAGCCAGCAAGCTATCTGGTTCTCATATACGGCACCGGCCGCAGGTTACTCACGTGATCGCGGCATCGCCCTGTTGCAGGGTCTCATAGGATCCCTTGCATATGGATCGGGATCGAAGGACCCGGAGATCATTTATGATCTCGATTTGACCGCCAAAATCGATGCCAATGCCAAGGGCTTCATATTCGTCTTGGAGTTTGCGCTGGGAGCTCCGCTTACCGGAAGCCAGGAGCAGGCAATTCTGGATGAATTGAAAAGCGGCTGGCGCTCGCTGACGGAAAAGGAGCTGACCGAATACGATCAGTATCCGGTGCTTGCTAAAACCATATTGGTGATGGGACAGAAGGATTTGGAGGAACTGCGGAGCGAACTTGAAAAGACCGTCATAGAGTGGATTGATGGATCTCCCGATTCCGATGAAGCGGTAAAGATAATCCGAGATCAGTTGAAAATCCGCGGTAAAGAAGTAATTGCCGGTGATCCGCCGCTTACCGAGATGGCCTTAACAGCGTACAGTGAGATCATCGCCTATTCCAGGCTGCTGCGGCAAAATCCCAAAGCCATGCCGGAACAAATCTCCCCGGATTCGGTAAAAGAGATCAAAAAGCAAGTTGAAGGTGTCTGGAAAACCTTTACAGATAAGGAACGGGAACAAATCGCTACCTGTCCAGGCTTATGGATCTGTCTCAGGACATTGCTGGCCGGTGGTTCCAAGAGCGAACAGGATAAAGTCCGAAGCGATATCGTCAATCTCACCCCGGAAACTCAGGCAATAAAAGGCAATGAAAAATCAGGAGCCGGAGAAAAGCCCATGACTATGGCAGCGCATAATTCATTGATGGCCATCCAGCAAATGACTTTCAATACCTATATGTGGAGCCGGGGCTTTAATTATAGCCCGGTCTTCGGGAAGATGTGGTAAGCCCATAATCAGGTTATATGCACAAGAATAAGCATCGGGGACGGTTTAAGCCGTCCCCGATGCATTTGCAAGCAAAGTCTGCCACTACAGCTTCAGCTTGGCAAGAGCGTCAGCGAGAGCCGTATTCATCGGCTCTTCTTTAGCTTTGTTCTGGTTTCTCAGATAATTTGCCACATCTCTTTTGGATACATTGACATCCTCTTTCTTCCTTCTTTCATTGAAAGCAGAAAGCTTCTCTCTATAGCCGCAACTGCATACGAATATCTGCCCTTCCCCCTCGCCGTGAAGCTCCAGCTTCTTATGGCAGTTGGGGCATCTGGCATTGGTTATTTTAGACAGCCCTTCTCTATGGCCGCATTCTCTGTCCTGGCATATGAGCATCTTCCCCTTTTTCCCGTTGACCTCCAGCATGTACTTGCCGCATTTGGGGCATTTGGTTCTGGTCATATTGTCATGCTTAAACTTTTCCTGGCTGTTTTTTATTTCGCTCACCACAGCTTTGGCATAGCTCCTCATATCATCCAGGAATAAATCCTTGTTCAATGAGCCCTTTGATATGGAGCCAAGCTTTTGTTCCCACACTGCAGTCAGAGCGGGGGTTCTCAGCTCCTCCGGCACCAGATCCAGCAGCTGCCTGCCCTTTGAGGTTATATATATATCCTTGCCTTTCTTCTCCAAAAGGAAGGTGTTGAACAATTTTTCTATTATATCGGCCCTGGTGGCAACAGTGCCGATGCCTCCGGTTTCACCTATGGTCTTTATCAAATCCTTGCTCTCTCCTGCCATATACTTTGCAGGGTTTTCCATGGCTGAAAGCAGTGTGCCTTCGTTGAAGGGTGCCGGAGGCCTGGTGAGCCCCTTTGTTTGTACCAAAGTATTGATGATGAGCTTTTCTCCCTTTTCTATCTTGGGGAGTATCTGATCTCTCAAGTCATCCTTGGGATCCTCTTCCTCATCGGAATCCAAGCTGTTATTATAAACTTCCTTCCAACCGTAATTTATAACGGTTTTGCCTTTGGCTGCGAAAGTCTCATCCCCTATCTTGGCCTTTATGGTTGTTTCCTCATATTCAAAGGGAGGATATAAAACCGCCAAAAAGCGTTTGACCACCAGATCATATATCTTCCTTTCCCTATCGTTCAAGCTGCTGAGATAGACCTTCTGCTCAGTGGGTATTATGGCATGGTGATCCGAAACCTTGCCGTCATCCACAAAGCTCTTGTTTCCCTTTATAGGGCTTATTAATATTTTCGCCGCTGCTGCGGAGTACGAGCCCACACCGCAAGCCTTTACCCTCTCCGCCAATGTATCTACAATGTCCGAAGACAAATATCTCGAGTCGGTCCTGGGATAGGTCAGAAGCTTATGGTTTTCATATAGGCTCTGCATTATAGATAATGTTTCCTTTGCAGAGAAATTGAAAAGCTTGTTGCCGTCCCTTTGAAGCTCGGTGAGGTCATAAAGTGCCGGGGAAAAGCTTTTCTTATAGGCCTTGTTCACCTCAGCCACAATTCCATCCCTGCCCTTAAGAGAAGCAAGTATCTTATCGCATCTATCCTTGTCAAAAATACGTGTTTCCTTTGTATGGGAGTCCTGCCATATAAGCTTCATACCCTTGGCTATGGCGTTTATCCCATAATACTCTCTTGGCTTAAAGCTGTTTATTTCCTCCTCCCGCTTGGCCACCATCGCTAAGGTAGGGGTCTGCACCCTGCCGCAGGAAAGCTGGGCATTGAATTTGCAGGTCAGCGCCCTGGTGGCATTGATGCCCACTATCCAATCCGCTTCAGCCCGTGCTACAGCCGATGCATAAAGATTTTCATATTCCCTGCCGTTTCTCAGCCTGGCGAAGCCTTCCCTTATAGCCTTATCCGTGACGGAGGAAATCCATAGCCTTTTTATTGGTTTCCTTATTTGTGCCTTTTCTATTATCCATCTTGCGACCAATTCGCCTTCACGGCCTGCGTCGGTTGCTATGATGATATCGGATACATCATTTCTTTTCATCTGCTCCCTGACGGTGGAATACTGCTTCGAGGTCTGCTTTATTACCACAAGCTTCAGTTCCTTCGGAAGCATAGGCAGATCCTCCAGCCTCCAGGTCGCATATTTATCTCCATAAGCCTCCGGATCCGCCAAAGTCACCAGATGGCCCAAAGCCCAGGTCACAATATACTTTTCACCTTCGAAAAATCCATTGCCCTTTTTACCGCAATTCAAAACTCTTGCCAGATCCCTCCCTACGGAAGGTTTCTCGGCTAATACCAATGATTTACTCATACAAACAATCCTCTCAATATAGTCTCTGCTAATATTATAACATTTTTAGCGATAAAGGCTTCTATATTTTGCTCTCTTGTTCACGGATATATGACAGCTACACTTTTTATTGCGGTATTTTGAATTGCATAAGGGCATCAAATCCCGGATTGCCCGTAAATTATAAATTTATACTTTACTCTATTATTCACTTAAAAAATCCAATGCATACTGAGCATAAAGAGCTGCTCCCATTTCCAGGGCATCCTCGTCGATATTGAATCTTCCGTGATGATGCGGATAGTTGCTCTCTTTTTCATCATTTCTCACTCCGACAAAGGCAATAGCTCCGGGAGCCTTTTCCAAGTATACGGCAAAATCTTCTCCCCCTGTTACCTTCTCCATGAGGGATACTGCATCTGTGCCGAAAAGCTTTTCGATGGTTTTTATTGCCCTTTCTGAACTTGTGGCATCATTGATAGTGGGCGGCGTGCCCAAAGTATATTCTAATTGTGCTTCGGCTCTATAGCTTTCTGCCGTGCTCTCAATGATCCTCTCCATCATTTTGGGGAATCTTTCCCTGATGTCAGGGCTGAAGCATCTTGTCGTGCCTTCTAAAACGGCTTCGCTTGCTATAACATTGAATCTTGTGCCTGAATTCAATACTCCAACACTGACCACAGCTGATTCCAAAGGGCTGATTTCTCTGCTTACGATGGACTGCAAATTCATAACAATTGCAGAGGAAGCAACCACGGCATCTATGCCTTGATGAGGAAGGGAGCCATGCCCGCCTTTGCCCTTTACCTTTATTTTAAACAAATCTGCAGAAGCCATTCTAGGCCCCGCTTCCACAGATATTTCGCCTTTTTCCAGATCGCTCCATAGATGTATTCCAAAAACTTCATCTACGCCATCCATGCAGCCTTCCTTTACCATGGCATATGCGCCTTCA
The DNA here is from genome assembly GCF_058315355.1 of Lutispora sp. QWL-02. Taxonomy (NCBI): domain Bacteria; kingdom Bacillati; phylum Bacillota; class Clostridia; order Lutisporales; family Lutisporaceae; genus Lutispora; species Lutispora sp. QWL-02. The sequence goes on along the minus strand of NZ_CM177762.1, from coordinate 608,585 downwards.
GCCATCTCCTCGGCGGGTTGGAAAAAGAGCCTTACGGTCCCTTTCATATCATCTTTCATTTCATTCAGCATCTTCGCTGCGCCCAATAGCATGGCCGTATGCCCATCATGACCGCAAGCATGCATTACACCCACATTCTTTGAGCAATAAGGTACTTTATTTTGCTCTTTCACCTGTAAAGCATCCATATCAGCTCTCAGGGCTACCGTTTTGCCTTCATATTTCCCTTTTATGACAGCCATGACCCCTGTTTTGGCTATCTCTTTGTATGGCACTCCCATCTTGGCAAGCTCTTCTTTGACTCTGCCGGAAGTCCTTATTTCCTGCCAGCTGACCTCAGGATGCATATGGAATTCTCTTCTTAAATCCACTATATATTCTTTATACTGCTCTGCAAGATCTCTGATTTTCATTTATATCTCCTTTCCCAAATCCAATAGCGTATGATACATCAACTCAATACCCCTTTGCAGATCCTCATAATCGGTCCATTCCTCGGGGCAATGGCTCCTGCCATTTTTGCTGGGTACAAATATCAGGCCCACCCTGGTGAGTTCTGACATCACCATGGCATCATGGCCCGCTCCGCTGAGCATATTCATCCGGGAAAAGCCAAGAGCTTCACAGTTTTTATAACAAAGCTTAATTATCTCTTCATTCATCTCCACCGGAGACACTTTAAGCTTGCTGTCAATAGTATAAGTTACTTCCTTTTCTCTCCTTGCATCTTCCAGCCTGCTTTTTACAAAGTCTATCACTTTGCATATGGATCCTTCATCCTTTGATCTTACATCTATAGTAAACTTCACTTTCCCCGGCACTATATTGGCAGCCCCCGGAAGCGCCGTAATACTTCCTACAGTTGCTACCGTGCCATCCTTCAATGATCCGGCAAAACCGCTGATGTTATATATGACGCCTGCCGCTGCATCCAATGCATCCCTTCTCATATCCATAGGCGTAGTTCCTGCATGGTCGGCGCGCCCCTCTATGACCACTTCCATCTGGTTTATGCCCACTATATATTGAACGATTCCTATGCTTTTCTCCTCATGCTCCAATACAGGCCCTTGCTCAATATGGAGCTCCAAAAAAGCTTTTATATCACCGGGCTCCCTGACAGCCTGCAAAATATTATCCGGGTCCAGGCCAAAGTCAGACATGGCTTTTGCAATAGTTACTCCGTCTTCATCCTTTAACAGGTCCAGCTGCTCCCTTGGAATTTTTCCTGCCATTGCCCTGCTTCCAAATAGCCCGCTGCCAAAACGGCCGCCTTCTTCTTCAACGATTGCAACGAACTCAACAGGATGATTCAATTCCATTTTGTTTTCTTTGAGGACCCTTGAAATTTCAAGAGCTGTTACAACTCCTGCATTGCCATCGAAATTTCCACCGTTTTTCACGGAATCAAAATGAGAGCCCAGCATGATCACAGGAGCATCCTGGTTTTTGCCTTCCAGCCGGCCTATTATCGTGCCTGCTCCGTCTTCATATACCCTAAGCCCGGCTTTCTCCATCTCTTTTTTTATATATTCCCTCGCTCCCCTGTCTTCCTTAGTGAAAGAAAAACGGGTCAAGCCTTCTCCCGGTGTCGCATTATAACGGGATAAAGCTTCAATATCTTGTGCTATTCTAATCAAATTTGTCTTCATATATTTCTCCTAATAATCAAACGTAATTTTCAACAGGTCCATCTATAAGAACTTGATAAAAACACCGGCTATAATGACGGATGCAATTGTTACTGTTGTAAATCCGCCTACCAGCATCTTGGGAAGCATCTGATCCATTAAAAATTCCTTTTCTTCCGGAGTTTCTGCCAAAGCCTTTGATGCTTCATCCGTAAGTATATAGTTGGGAGGAAATCCGTAGAGGGCTGTCAAGGCTACTGAAAAAGCCATCTCTTTGGAATAGCCTAATCTTTTGCCTATAATAGTAGAAAATAGCGCCATACCTGCAACTCCGATAACGATGATGCCTAACAATGGAACAAAAATCTCCACTAACATGGCCGGTGTAGCCTTAGCCAGTTGAGCAAATACATATGCCATAAGTGAAGTCATAAGCCAGCCGAAGGAGTTTGATTCATTCAAAGGCTTTCTTTCCAGGAAACCGATCTCAGAAGCAATGACGCCAAAGATCAAACATACCACATACCTTGATATCACTTCATTTGTTGCCGCAGCAAAGCTGACCGCCGCCCATGCAACCAATCCAAGCTTTGCTAAGTACATGTAAGTTGTCCGATACTTTTCCGGCAATGGAGGGAATATATTATATTTGGACTTCTTAGGTATATCAACATTGAAGCTCTTAGGCTTTGCTGCAACCATTTCACCGCTTCTGTAAAGCGACAGCAAACGTTTTCCTTCCTTCTTTAAGCACAAAGCCGTAAGCGGATAACCGGCAAAGCCCTGCATGACATACATCACTATTGCCAGCACTGCCAAGTCCTGCATCCCTTTTGCCGCGAAAGCATCCGACATCATTATGGCTGCCACTATACCGCCGGTTAAAGGCGGAGTGCCTGCTACCACAGTATCCCAGCCAAACAGCAAAGTTCCTATGGTCATTGTGCCTGCGCACATTCCCACCAAACCCATAAAGGCGATTGTAATGGTCTTCCATTGACTTATCAATTCGCTGACACTCATCATGGTTCCCATGTGAGTTATGAGCAGATACATTGCTAATAGAGCAAAAGGCATTCCCAAACTGGAAATATCGATCAAATCCTGGGGAAGAAAAGTCCAAAATCCTATTAAAAACAATATTGCGGATACAAATACAGAAGGTATAAATGCTTTTGTTTTGGCTGATATGACATCTCCTATTGCCAAAACCACTAATACGACACAAAAAGCCATGATAATACTCATAATAAGCCTCCTTTTACTTTTTCACAGACTAATATCCATCCTGTATAAAATCATCTCCTTCTTATTTAGCCTGTGCATTGTTTCTAATATTCTTTTTATGTGCAATGTTTGTGCCAATTTTCTAAATTTAAAAAAGTTTTTATAAATTGTTTATTTTCAAGCCTCTCACGAAGCCTATTTTATTTTTATAGTGAAAAAACTCCAAAAAAAATAAAAGTGATGAATTTATTCATCACAAAAGATTCCTCTCGTCATCATCTAATATTTTTGTATTTATTTAATTTTTTTACCACAGTAGATTGATCTATTTCCAGAACCTTGGCGACCTCTCTCGTTGTCTTGAATTCTTCCATAGCCTTAAACAAAAGCTCCTTTTCTACTTTTTCTACCGCCTGCTTAAGAGGTATTATCCCGTTTATTTCTATTGTTGCTCTTTCATTAGAGCCATAAACCGTATTATACACATGGCTTGCATCTATCATATCCTGTCCGCAGGTTATGATAAGCCTCTCTATGACATTCTCAAGCTCCCTTATATTGCCGGGCCACTTATATTGTGCCAAAGCCTTGTGGGCTTCCATAGTCAATTGCTTGTTCATGCAGTATTTATTATTGTATTTGCTTAAGAAATGATGAGTGAGCAGAGGGATATCATCCATTCTTTCCCTTAAGGGAGGTATGAATATGGGAAGGACATTAAGCCTGTAGTATAAGTCTTCTCTAAAGCCTCCATCCTTTACCATAGCTTTCAGATCCTTATTGGTTGCTGTCAATATGCGCACATTGAATTTTGTGGGGCTTGAGCTTCCCACCTTATATATCTCATGATGCTCTAATGCATGAAGGAGCTTTACCTGAAGATACAAAGGAATCTCGGCAATCTCATCTAAAAAGATCGTTCCATCATTAGCTATCTCAAAGAAGCCCTTTTTGCCGCCTTTTGCAGCACCGGTAAAGGCTCCTTCCACATATCCGAACAGCTCAGATTCAAGCAGGTTTTCCGGGATGGCACCGCAGTTTATCTGTACGAAAGGATTTTCTCGCCTTGAACTGAGCTTATGGATCGTTTTGGCGATGAGATTTTTCCCCACCCCTGTTTCCCCCTGAAGCAAAACTGTGGCATCTACTCTGGATACCTGATTCACCAGATTGAAAATCTTCTTCATAGAAGAGGTTTCATTATATATAAAGGTTTCTTCAAACTCCTGCTTTTTCAGTATTTCATAACGGTACCAATCAAGGAGCTCTTCTGTTTCCTTAAGCCTATTATTCAGTTTTTCAATTTCGGTTATATCTCTGGATATGTTTATTATGCGTTTTAACCTTCCCTTATCGTCAAACATCGGGATACCAATGACCATAAACCGTTTTCCGCCCTGGGTGATCTGTACTGATGATATCTTTTTGCCGGTTTCCAAAACTACTCGAGTCACTGAATTGTCCACAATTCCCATTCTCTCTACATCGTAACAGCTTGAACCTATGATCTCGCCTTCCGAAACATTGAAAATCTCTTCTGAACCCTTGCTAAGCCTTAAAAAAATACCTTTTCCATCAGCAATGCTTATAAAATCAAAGGTGGTATCAAGGATCAAATTCAACTCTTCATATACTTGTTTATGATATTCCAGTTCCTTTAGCAGTTCTTCCAGCTGATTTTTCTCCACAATAGCAAACACCTCCATACATTATTGATCGCATAAACCTTGTTTAAACCCCCGGGGTTTTGCTCTCTTGTATCCTCTCTGCCAGTTCATTGAGATAAACCCATCTCTCCATCTTTTCCTCCAGCAGCTTTTCCTGCTCCTCCTTTTCAAGCAGCAGCTTCTGCAAAAGCTCATAGTCTGAAGCCGCTTCGTTTATCTTCGTCTCAAGCTCCCGGATATTCTCTTCTATTGAAGCAATAATTTCATCTATTTGTTCATATTCTTTTTGTTCCTTATAGGTGAATTTCAAAGCTTTCGGCTTTTCCCTGGCCTCAGCCCTTTTTTCCCTTGTATCCTTATGGTCTTCCTTATCGGCTGTATTCTCATCTGATTTTTCTTTGAAATCGGAATAGTTCCCCGTATACCGAGCTATGCTGCCATTCCCTTCAAAGCAAAAAATCTTTTCCGCCGCCTTATCCAGAAAATACCTGTCATGGGATACGGCAATCACCGCTCCCGGGAAGCTTTCGAGATAATCCTCCAATATGGTCAAGGTTTCAATATCCAGATCATTGGTCGGTTCGTCCAGAAGCAGTACATTTGGTGCCTCAATCAGCACCCTCAGAAGATGAAGCCGCCTTCTCTCCCCTCCGGAAAGCTTTCCTATGGGTGTCCACTGCATCGTCGAATCGAACAAAAAAGTCTCCATCATCTGGGAAGCACTGAGCTTGTATCCTTCTGCATTGGCAATGTATTCAGCGCCTTCCCGCACATACTCTATGGCTCTCATATCATCATCCATGTGGCTGGTCTCCTGGGTGAACATTCCTATGCGGACTGTTTCTCCTATATCCACATATCCCTTGTCCGGCGCAGTCTTTCCGGCTATGATATTCAAAAGGGTTGATTTGCCTATGCCGTTAGGCCCTATTATGCCTATGCGGTCATCCCTGAGAAGTATATAGCTGAAATCCTCTATAAGCTTCTTATCACCGTAAGCTTTGGATACGCCATGGATTTCAATTATCTTCCTTCCAAGCCTGCTCCCTCCCACGGATATCTCAAGCTTATCTTCTATAAAATCAGGCTCTCTATCTCTCAGCTCTTCAAAGCGTTGTATTCTCGCTTTCTGCTTTGTACTTCTTGCCTTGGCTCCCCTTTTAATCCAGGCTAGCTCTTTTCTCAGCAGATTTTGCCTTTTTTCCTCGCTGGCCCTTTCCATCTCTTCCCGAAGGAGCTTTTTCTCCAAGAAGCCATCATAGTTTCCGTCGTATTCATAGAGTCTGCCTCTATCCAGCTCTATTGTCTTATTCGTGACTCTCTCCAAAAAGTATCTGTCATGGGTTACCATGAGCAGTGCACCTTTTCTCTTGTTGAGATAAGCTTCCAAATAATCTATTATGTCATTATCCAGATGGTTGGTAGGCTCGTCGAGTATCAAAAGATCCGAGGGGTTTATGAGAGCGGCGGCTAGAGCTATGCGCTTTTTCTGCCCGCCGGATAAAGTGCTTATCTTTGCATTAAAATCAAATATACCCATTTTGGTCAGTATAGCTTTCGCTTCACTTTCCACATTCCAGGCGTCCAGAACGTCCATCTCATGGGTGAGCCTTATGATATGGCCTCCCGCTCCGGCTTCGAGAGCTTTTTCATATGCCCTTATCAGCTTCATCACAGGGGTATCGCCCCTGAATACCTGCTCCAGCACAGTGTCATCGGGATGAAAGTCCGGGCTTTGAGGGAGATACTCAACAATAACTGAGCTGCCCTTAGTGATCCTTCCCTCATCAGGCACTTCATGACCTGCTATTATTTTTAAAAAGGTGCTCTTGCCTGTACCGTTTATGCCGATGACTCCTATCTTATCGCCATCGCTTATTCCAAGGCTTATATTTTTCAGCAATATTTTTTCACTGTAGCTCTTGCTTATATTTTCTGCATTCAATATATTCATCAATATCACATCCTATTGTATATATTATCACATAGCAGGAGCTCCAATCCATAGAGAGTTTGAGAAGCAGACGTGCTTTATCAGATGCATACGGAGAGTTTATGGATAAATTAATAATCACGGGCAAACAAGCAGATTTATTTACCCGTGATTTTAACTGGATATAGCAGCAGTCGCTCAAATATCCTTAAGCTGCTGCGTACACCTTTTGATAGCTGTGCAAGTGCTAATTGTTATACAAAAAACAAGCAACTTTATGGGTTTCATCAATTTCACTGAGCTTCGGCTCTTTTACCTCGCATATATCTATCTTATGGGGACATCTATTCACAAATACACAAGCGCTTTTTCTATCTATTGGAGAAGGTATATCTCCGTTAAGCTTTATCCTTTTTCTTTCTTTTTCAATTCTAGGATTAGCTATAGGTATAGCTGATATCAATATCTTTGAATAAGGATGAAGGGGGTTATTGAATACCTCTTCACTGTTGCCTATTTCAACTATCTTACCAAGATACATTACTGCAATCCTGTCAGAAATTAATTTTACCATTTTTATATCATGGGATATAAATAAATATGTAAGTGAAAGGTCTTTTTGTAGTTTATTTAGTAAATTTACTATTTGTGCTTGTATGGAAACATCCAATGCCGATATAGGCTCATCACATACAACAAATTTTGGGTTTAAGGATATAGCCCTTGCTATGCCTATCCTTTGCCTTTGACCTCCGCTGAACTCATGAGGATATCTTTGAGCAGCCTCTTTCTCTAGTCCAACAGTTTGAAGGAGATTTAATACTCTCTCCTGTCTCTCAATGCCTTTGCATTCACCGAAAATATCAAAGCCTTCCGCTATAATGTCAAGTATCTTCATCCTTGGATTCAACGAGGAATATGGATCTTGAAATATTATCTGAGTGTTTTTTCTAAAATTCGTAAGCTCACCTTTATTCAATTTATGTATGTTTTTATTTTCAAACATGATATCTCCACCAGTGGGCTTAAAAAGATTTATAAGCATTTTCCCTGCTGTAGACTTCCCACAGCCTGACTCGCCTACAAGTCCCAGAGTTTTTCCTTCTTTTATGTCAAAGCTTATTCCATCCACTGCCTTTAAAATATGTCCTCCGCCTAAATCAAAATACTTCTTCAAATCGTTTACGCTTATTAAAATTTTATCACTCATATTTTTACATCCCTTTTCATTTTTTCTATTAATTCCTTTGGAGCATTTTCATGCAAAAGCCAGCAATGAGCAAAATGATTTTCATTAATATCAATGCGCTCGGGAATCATCAGTCTGCAAACCTTCATAGAATATTTGCATCTTGGCGAAAAAGGACACCCTTTAGGCGGACTTATAAGATCTGGAGGATAACCTTCTATAGGGCTTAATATTTGTTTTGATTTACAATCAAGGTCGGGGATTGAATTGATTAAACTTATAGTATATGGATGTTTTGGATTTTCAAACAACTCTATTATTTCTGCTTTTTCTACAATCTTCCCTGCATACATAACTGCTGCATGATTTGCCATGTTGGCTACTACTCCAAGGTCATGGGTAATGAGTATTATAGAGGTACCGAGATTTTTCTGCAAATCCTTTAGAAGATCTAATATTTGAGATTGTATTGTTACATCAAGTGCTGTTGTTGGCTCATCTGCTATTAAAAGCTTAGGATTGCAAGACAAAGCTATTGCTATCATTATTCTTTGACGCATACCTCCGCTGAATTCAAAAGGGTATTGAGCCCCCCTTCGTTTTGCATCCGGAATCCCTACAATCTCCATCATTTCTATAGCCTTTTTATATGCTTCAGCTTTATTTATCTTTTGATGCTTCATTATAACCTGCATTATTTGTTTTTCTACCTTCATAGTCGGATCTATTGCAGTCATAGGGTCTTGAAAAATCATACTTATCTGGGACCCTCTTATATTTTGCATTTCTCTTTCGCTATATTGTGATATTTCTTTACCATCAAATATAATTTCTCCGCTTTTTATTCTGCCAGCTTCTTTTGGAATAAGCTTCAATATAGAATTTGCTGTAACTGATTTCCCACAGCCGGACTCACCCACTATAGCCAGTACTTCTCTCTCATCTACACTTAAGCATACTCCTCTTACTGCCTTAACTTCCCCTGCATATGTATCAAAGGATACATGCAAATCCTTTATTTCTAATATTTTCTTGCTCATTTTTACCCCTCCTAATCCTTCATGCGCGGATCCATCGTATCTCTTAGCGCATCACCTAATATGTTAAATGCAAATATTGTAATGCAAATCATAAGTGATGGGAATAGAAGTTGATATGGGTGAGCTAAAAGCAGCTTTGCGCCATCGTTTGATAAAGTGCCCCAGCTTGCCAGGGGAATAGGAACTCCAAGTCCTATGTAGCTTAGAAATGCTTCCGTATATATGGCTGAAGGAATAGAAAATGTGAGAGATACTATAATAGGACCTATACAGTTTGGCAGTAAATGCTTCATTATAACTCTTCTTGTACTGGCACCAAATACTTTAGCTGCTTGAATAAATTCCATTTCTCTTATTTGAAGCACCTGACCTCTTACAAGCCTTGCCATACCACCCCAACCTACTATGGCAAATACTATAATCATCGTCTTAAGCCCCGGTCCAACAACAACCATAAGCAAAATAATCCATATCATTTCAGGCACAGAGTAAATTATATCAATGATTCTCATCATTATATTATCTACACTTCCGCCCTTATATCCTGCAAAGCCTCCATACAATGTGCCTATTAATAAATTAATGCCGGCAGAAAACACTGCGATTGTCAAAGAGATCCTAGCGCCATACCATACTCTGACAAATATATCCCTTCCAAGCTCATCTGTACCAAATAGATGTTCTGATGATGGACCTTTATTAATAAGGTCCATGTTCTGCTCATCAAAATCATAGGATTGAAGCTTAGGACCAATTGCAGCCATTATAATTATGAGCCCCAATATAAATAGTGAAATAATTGCAAGCTTATTTCTCTTTAATCTCCTCCATACATCCTTCCAATAGGATAGGCTTTTTCTTTGGATTTCGTATTGACATTCTACTTTGTCATCGATTATAAATAATTCTTTATTAATTATTTTAGACTCCATATTAAAACTCCTATACTATTATTTATCTGATTTGTATATCTTGATTCTCGGATCTACAATTCCATAGAGCACGTCAACAATCAATGTCATGACAAGAAGCATTGATGCATAGAATATTGTCATTCCCATTATTACTGTATAATCACTTTGCTGAATGCTTTGTATGTAGTACTTTCCAAGACCGGGTATGGCAAATATTTTTTCTATGACAAAGGTACCGCACATGAGTCCTGCAATCAGCGGACCTATTACAGTAATATTAGGAAGAAGTGAATTTCTCAACACATGAGTTCTTACAGTTTCGCCGAAGGATAACCCCATGGCTTTTGACGTCTTTATATAATCCTGCCTTAATACTTCTACAACACTTGTGCGCATCATTCTTGCCTGGTAAGCAATAATTCCTATTCCAAGGGCAAGGGCCGGAAGCACTATATGTTTTGGAGTCCCCCATCTTGCCACCGGTAGAAGCTTTCCTCCTAACGTTATTTGTAAAAGGGAAGCAATAACAAAGCCGGGGACACATATACCAAGTACGGATATAACACTAATAAAATAATCTATAAACTTTTGCCTGTTAAGCCCCGCTATGGCCCCTCCTGCAATACCCAGGCTTATTCCGAATACTGCAGCTACAAGTCCAAGGGTGGCTGATACAGGGAATCCTTCCGCTATTATTTGTTTTACCGACACATTTTCATATTTCATTGATATTCCCAGGTCACCCTTTAATATGTTTTTAATATAGATAAAATATTGTTCATTAATTGGCTTGTCCAAACCATATTTTGTCCTTAAAGCAGATTTTACTATGGGAGGCATTTTCATGTCATCAGAAAATGGGTCTCCCGGAAGGGCCTTCATAGAGAAAAATGTTATAGTTATTATAATCCAAAGAGTCGCTATTAAGGTGATTATTCTTTTTAAAACATATCCTAGCATTTAAACTCCTCCCGCATAAGTGATGTTATAGATATTTATTCAAGAAGTTCTCTGCTGCTTTATAAAAAATATAATTATTTTTTTCTTTATTTATCAAATGTCCTTCATCCTCAAATAATATGTATTCATATACCTTATTGCTCTCTTTTAAATGTTTTACGATATTTTCTGACTCCGAAACATTTACTCTGGGATCATTCAAACCATGGGCTATTAAAATTGGAACTTTAATTTTGTCCAAATGAAATATTGGGGAAACTTCCATAAGAAGCTCCTTATCCTCTATTGGATGACCTACCCGAAGAAAATAATTATCCTTTAGCAACCGCCAATGATCCGGCAAAGAATTCATAAGATTGATCAAATTGCTTGGACCTACTCTATCTATAGCGCACTTAAAAATGTCCGGTGTTAAGGTTACCCCTGCAAGGGTAGCGTAGCCTCCGTAAGACATTCCCATTATACATATCCGATCCTTATCTGCTATTCCGGAAGAAATAGCCCAATTTATCGCATCGATAAGATCATTGTGCATATCCCTGCCCCACTGCTTGTTGCCTTTATTTAAAAAATCCTTCCCATATCCGGTTGACCCTCTAAAATTTACGTTAAGACATATATAACCTCTATTGGCGATCCATTGAGCCTCACGGGACAAATCCTCTACATACTCTCTATACCATGGTCCCCCATGAACATTCAGCACAAGAGGCAGCTTCTCCTTTTTTTGTCCTTGCGGATATGTGATATAACCCTCTATGGTTAGTCCATCTCTTGATGTATACCTTATACCCTCATGCTTGCTTAATTTATAATTCTTTAGCTCAGAGTTTTGTTCAAACAAAAGAGTAAGTTTTTTGTCTTTATACAAATAAAAGCTTACCAGACCGGTCAAAGAGATAGCCTTTATTATCCATGCTTCATTATTCAAGCTTCTGCTTACAACATAAAACTCCGAATCAATGTTTTTATTTATAAAAAGATAATCTTCTTCTTTGTTTTTATCTACTACTTTATATTCATTTATGTATCTGACAAAAGAGACTGCTTCAATATCACCATTAACAGGCTTTTTACACACATCCCTAATGTCATATCTGTCATCACAGGCTATTATAATTTTTTCACCATTTTCAATATCAATTTTTATAAGCCCTAATGTTCCTTGGCTTGTATCGCTTATGACATAAATATATTTTCCGTCTTTGCTGAAAAATAAAGGTGAGTTTGAAAACCCATCTTCTATATTCCATAAAAGCAATTGTTTAAATTCATTATTTGAATTTCTCACCATCAAGCTTTGACTTCCGTCTTCATTGATCTTTACGCCTGCGCCTATAGTCATTTCTTCTGTATATACCCATTGGGAAAATGAATCTGGGTTCTTCTGAAATATGCTAATATTTCCGCTCTTTAGATGGTATTTATAAACATCAAATTGTGTAGGATTTTCTTTATTCATTTCAAATAAAATATGATCCCTATATTCGGGGCTTAAATTTATGCTTCTTACAACAATATTATCAAAAGGCGTAATTTCTTTTATAGCCTTGCTGCTTAATTCAATTTCATACAGCCTAAAATTTTCATTTCCATTATGATCTTTGATAATAAGAATACGGTCATTATCAAAGGTCCACTGATAATCCATTATGCTATCATCAATATCAGTTAAAATACTTTTTTCTTCCTTCTTATTTATATCCATTATAATGAGGGATGCTTTACCGTTAACATTTTTCAGATAGGAAATCTTCTCGCCGTCCGGAGATATTTTTATTGCATCCTTCTCAGCTTTTTTAAATAAAACTTCCAAAGGTATTTTTTGTGAATCTCTCATATGTTCTTAACCTCCAAAATTAACTAAATCACTTATATAACCTGTTTTAACGACTTTTAAGAGTATATAATCCTCTTAAAAGTCGTTATACTATTCCGCTAATGTTTTTCTATATAAACTTTATTTATGTCAGAGCCATAGAAAGGATTTCTTTCAAATCCTTTTACATAAGGCTTTGTCAAAAAATTATATGCTCGATTATAAGCCGGAGATATGGGCATTTCATCCATCAGCATTTTCTCTGCCTCATAAAGATAATTCATTCTCTCATCTCCTGAAGCTTCCAAAGCCTTCTTAATTAATTCATCATATTTTGGACTTCCCCACAATGCTGTATTCATAGGTGAATCACTTGTGAAATTTTCCAAATATGCCATTGGATCTATGTAAAATCCGGAATAGCCTATGATAAGCATTGAATAATCTCCCTTAAACATTCTATCAATCATAACCTTTAATGTTATTTGATCAATTTTAACATTCACTCCGAAATATTTACTATAGCTTTGCTGCATTACTTGGGCTTGTTTTTTACCTTCTTCATCAAAAACAAGAATACTTGCATTCTTTGAAAGATCTTCCTTAGTTTTTCCCAATTCTAAAAGCCCTTTGTCCAGCAGCTGCTGTGCTTCCTTTGCAACATTATCTTTTGATATATCTTTTATTAGGTCTCCATTGTGGCTTCTGAAATCTTTATCATTTGATCCTCCTGGGAAGCCATAGGGTACATATCCTCTTAACGGTTTGGCACCATTGTTTAAAACTTTACCCGTAAAGGTGTCTCTGTCCAATACCATAGAGAATGCTTTTCTGATATTAATGTTTTTAAAGTATTCATTCTTGCAATTGTATGATGTAAAGGCAATATTGGTTCCAAGCAATGTCTCTAGTTCCTTTGAGTCTCTGAATTTATCAAGCAAGCTTGCATCAAGGTTTATTACATCAAGGTCACCTGATTGATACATTTGCAACGGAACCTGAGGGTCTTGTATTATGTCATAAGTAATTTTTTGAAGCTTTAAGTTATCTGCATTCCAGTGATTTTCATTTTTTTCAAGTACTATTTGCTGCTGACGCGTCCATTTTGATAATTTAAAAGGACCGCTATACATTAGCTTATCAGGAGTACTGGCAAATTCACTTCCATACTTTTCAACAAAATCCTTCTTCACAGGTCTAAATGCATTGCCGACAGCAAGTCCCATAAAATAAGGGGTTGGTCTGCTAAGAGTAACCTTAAAGGTCTTCTGGTCAACAACTTTTATTCCTACCTGTGCAGGATCTGTAAGTTTGCCGGCAAAGTAATCCTCAGCGCCAACAATATTAAAAAATCTATAAGCATTTCCAGATTGAATTTTAGGATCTATAGCTCTCATCCATGAATAATAAAAATCATCAGCAGTTATTGGAGTACCGTCAGACCATTTAGCGTCTCTAAGGTAGAAGATATACTCCTTTTCGTCATCTGCTACTTCCCACTTTTGGGCAAGCGCAGGCTCATATTTGCCTTCTTTGTTTATATTTATAAGCGCGTCTGTACAATAAGCTAATATTTCTCCGCCGTTTGTGTCCACGCAAAGCTGAGGGTCAAGTCCAGCAGGATCATTATCCATGTATAATCTTAATATTTGTTCGTCTGCCAGTTGCTTACTGCTTTCACTTCCAGTAGCAGGTGTGCTCTTTTGACTTTGGCATCCTGTGAGAGATAATATAATTAGAGCAAAACATATGATCAGGCACAAACTTTTTTTCAAAATGCTTCCCCCTTTTTTTATAGAGATATCCTATCTCTTATCAATTCTATTTACATTATACTTTTTTGGATATAGTTAGTCAATATTTATCTAACATATATGTTAGATAAATATTGACTAACTATTATTAGGTTTATTCTTATATATCTGTATTAAATTTTTATTGAACTGCATAGAACATTAATCTATAATATATATTAAACAATTTTCTAGCTATCATGGAGGGATTTTGATGAAACTTCTAATTGAATACAATAAAGCAATTGATTTTTTAAATGCAATAATGAAGTATTGCTCCTATTGCTTAGAGGATGATGTTAGAAATAAATCTAACAATGCGCATTTTGACAACTTTATAGACTTTTCTCCCAGCATGCAAATAAAAAATTGGCTTAAGTTTGTGGACAGCGAAATATCGCCTTTTTTGAAAAGTGATTTGCTGCTTTTAACTTATAAAGTTTTAGGATTTGGAGATACATTTGCTGAAATAATATTATCAAACAATATAACAGAACCGGAAGCTTTGATAAATACGGTTTCCGAAATGTCAGACGACAGCCTGATTAAAACTCTCTATAAATATTATAATAATGTTGGTATAAGCTTCGAAGAAGACTGCAAAACGTTAGTTGACAGCCTTTCAAAGCTTTATGATGAAGAAACAGCTAATATTTATATTCAGATAAGAAGATTTCCATCAGAATATAAATCTAAAATTGTTAATTTGTTTGATAAGTTTTATAAAGCCTTTGTAAAGCCTTACGAAGAATATGTTTCTTCTTTTATGAATGAAAAAATTGAGCTGCATAATAAAAAAATAAAATCTGATCCTATTGGTTTTTTAAATATTATCGGCATTGGAGATTATTCGAAGGCTATAAAAGATACCTCAAGTATAAGAATCTTTATAAGCTATTATATTGATTTAGGCTTCTTCTATACAAACATTAATAATACATTTTTTATACTGTATGGCTTTTACATGGAAGAAAGATTTAATCAACAGATTATGCAAGATAAATACAAAAACCTGTTTAAAGCCCTTTCAGATGAAAAAAGGCTTGAAATAATACGCCTTACAAGCAAGCGCCCATGGTATAACAAAGAGCTTGCTGATTATTTTGGTTTAACAACAGCAACGTTATCTTATCATTTAAACCTTTTATTGGACCTTGGAATACTAAATTTTGACCCAAGTGACAGCAACAGGTATTATTACACCACAAACAAAGAAAATCTAAAGGCTTTACTGGAATATTCTTTGGATGATTTAACTGCTTCCAACTAAAACATAAAGCAGCAGTGCTTTATTAGATACATGTAAAAAGAATAAGATAAATTAGTCTTATCTATGAGCTAATTTAAAAGCCGGGACAATGAGCTGTTTTTATGCGTTTAAGTATTGCTGCGCTATCTCTGCAGCATATTGCAGTATGATTGTTTTTAGTTTAGATGGGTAAAGCACTTCAACATCTTTACCACATAGGAACAACAATTTTCCTAATATGGGCAAAGAATCTGCCATTAGGACGATTTCTATTGTGTCGCCCAAGTCCTTTTCTTCCAAAAAACCTAATGCACACTTTTTCTTGACTATTTCATAGTTATTACCCTTTTTTAAACGTATCGCTACTTTGCATAGACTTTTTGATTCGTACATTTGTCTGATAATCATTTCAATTGGAGGATGCGTTTTTTGAAAATGCTGGTCTACAACAAACAACTTTTTAATACGGTCTACACGAAAATCCCGATAAGCATTTCGCATATGACAAAAAGCAATTAAGTGCCAATGGTTCCCATAAAAGCCCAGTGAAACAGGTTCAATTTTTCTTAATGTCGTTTGTTCTTCAGAGGGAGCAAAATATTGGATTTCTATAATATTCTTCTCAAATAATGCTATTTGGATTTTTTCGATAAAGCTGCCTTGAATAGGCGTATGCTCTCCTGTATCGTATACACCCATTTTATTTTCTATTTCCGAAACGAACATCTTTTCTTCACTATTTAAGACTGCTTTAATTTTATAAAGAGCTGTTTCAAAGCTCTTTTTGGTTTCTGCATCTGCAAAAGCACTTGTCAATTTTCCAGCTATTAATAATGCTCCTGCTTCCTCAATTGTAAACTTCACAGGAGGTAAATGATATCCCTCAACAAGAAAATAGCCTATACCAGGTTCAGAGCCTATTGGAATCCCTGCGGCTTCAAGTGACCTTATATCTCTATATACGGTTCTAGTACATATATCAAATCGCTGTGCTAATTCTTGAGCCGTCACTGTTTTTTTAGATTGAAGATGTACGAGAATCGCTGATAGCCTGTCCAGTCTATTCATAGAACCCCTCCTTTGTAAGGAATTGCTTTTAATATGTTATAAACAGATTATAACATAGAATACAAGTATTAAAAATTAAAGCTAAAACCCTGCTGACATAGGGTTGTCACTTTGACAAAGTATACTAAAAATATAAAATTTACATATAAGGAGGAGGATTTATGAAACCCAAAGTAATCATGCACACACAAATAAGTTTAGATGGTTGTATTCGTGGCTTTATTGATACAGGCATCTATTATACCATTGCAAATCAGTTCAATGCTGATATGGTGCTATTTGGAAGTAAGACAGTTTGTATGGCAGCAGAACAATATCCCCCAGAGACAGAAAAAGCATTTATAAAGCCTGCTGATATGCCAGAGGATAAAAGATCCCTATGGGTGGTACCGGATAGCCGTGGAACCTTGCGGAATTTGCATGTCTTTAGAGATTCAGAATATTGTAAGGATTTTATTATTTTAGCATCTGCATCCACGCCAAAGAATTATATTGAATACTTAAAAGAGCGCAACTATGATTTTATTATTGCCGGGGATGATAACGTGGATTATGCTAAAGCATTTGAAGTTTTATACGATAAGTATAATTGTAGAATTATAAGAACAGACAGTGGCGGGGAATTAACCAATGTACTTATTAAGCAGGGGCTTGTTGATGAAATCAGCCTTATTATATCGCCATGTTTGGTGGGTACAAATACTCCGCAGTTATTTCGCAGTTTATCAATACAGGATAAGCTTGAATTAAAATTAATAGGATGTGAGACTGTAGATGATAATTACGTCTCTCTAAACTATATAATCCCGAAAGATTAAGGAGAAAAAGTTTTTATGTTGGGGATATGGCACAAGGTCGAAACCGTATAATTGTATAACTTCTGTCCCGCACCCGAATAGCGGGTGGTTTATTGTTTCGCAAGCTCAACAGACTAAAGTCCATAAATTATTCTACAAACTTTTACCCGCCTCTCCAATATTTTCTCTTATTATTTAAATGTTCCATTTGGTTCCACCATTTTGATTGTAGTGTTATAATATAACCTGTGGTGATGATATGAAAGACGAGAAGCAAAAAGAACCGTCACGAATGCTTCTGAGATTATCTGTCCGCAATCTGGTAGAGTTTGTGCTCCGCTCAGGGGATATAGAATCCGGATTTGTGAGCATGGATAGAGCTCTGGAAGGAAGCAAAGCCCACAGAAGGCTGCAGAAATCCTACGGTGATGATTATAGGGCGGAAGTGCCGCTGAAAAAAACCATAGAATTTGATGCTTACAGCCTGGTCATAGAAGGCAGAGCCGATGGCATCCTCATTGAAGATGATGATGTAATAATAGATGAAATAAAGTCTGTGACCTTGCCCCTTGAGCTGGTGAATGAGGATTACGATTTCAGGCATTGGGCTCAGGCCATGTGCTATGGGTATATATACGGCGAGGAAAACGGCTTAGAGAGCCTCACCATACAATTGACGTACATACAGCTGGATACGGATGAGACCAAGAAGCTTAGAAGGAGCTTTGATATATCAGAGCTTAAAGATTTCTTCGATGATCTGGTCAAGAAATATTGCGTTTGGGCTGATTACAGCAGCTCATGGATATCCTGCCGGGATCAATCCATCAAGGATCTGCAGTTTCCTTTTCCTCAGTACAGGAAAGGCCAAAGAGAGATGGCTGCAGCCGTTTATAGAGCTATAAGGGATGAAAATATACTTTTTGCCCAGGCACCCACAGGAATAGGCAAGACAATATCCTCTGTCTTCCCGGCGGTAAAGGCCATGGGTGAAGGAAAGACCTCTAAAATATTTTATCTCACCGCAAAAACCACTACTCAAAGAGTAGCGGAGGAAGCCTTTCAGCGCATGAGAGATAAAGGCCTGCAATTTATCTCCATCACTATAACGGCAAAGGATAAGATCTGCTTCAAGGAGGTAAGGGAGTGCAATCCGAGATATTGCGAGTATGCAAAAGGCCATTTTGACAGGATAAACGAAGCCTTAATGGATATGCTGCGCAATGAAACCCAAATGGATCGGGAAAAGCTGCTCCTTTACGCAGAAAAGCATAGGGTCTGCCCTTTTGAATATTCCCTGGATTTGGCTATTTGGGCGGATTGCGTAATATGCGATTATAATTATCTCTTCGATCCCAACGCAAGCTTGAAGAGATTTTTCATGGATAAGAAGTCCGATTTCACCTTCCTCATCGATGAAGCCCATAATCTGGTGGACAGAGCAAGAGAAATGTATTCTGCAGAGCTTCACAAAAAAGATTTCCTTGAGCTTAAAAAGCAGATGAAGGATAAAAACAAAGAGTTGCATACTGCATGCAGCAGCATAAATAAATATTTCATCGAATTGAAGAAGAAGCTTGAGGATGAAAGTCACTTTGTAAGCCGGGAAGAGGACAAGGATCTATACCATCTGCTGAACTCCTTTGTCATAAAGGCTGACAAATACCTGGCTATGAACGAAGACAGCCATAAGGACGAGGAGTTCATGTCCTTGTATTTTGGCGTGCTGAATCTTCTGAAGATATCCGAAAACTATGATGAGCATTATGTAACTTATATCGAAAGGTTCAGCAATGATGTGAGGCTGAAGCTTTTTTGCCATGACCCTTCCCTGCTCATAAGCCAGGTCCTGAAAAAAGGCCGAGCTGCAGTTTTCTTTTCCGCCACCCTTCTGCCCATGGATTATTTTCTGGAAATATTGGGCGGCGGAGAAAACAGCAAAGCCATATATCTCCAATCTCCCTTTGATATAACGAACAGATGCCTTTTAATAGGGGACAATGTAGCAACCCGCTATACAAAAAGGGATACAAGCTACAGCAGGATAGCGGACTATTTGTACAGTACCGTAGAAAGCAAAACAGGCAACTATATGGTATTCTTTCCTTCCTATAAGTATATGGAGAATGTTTATGAGGAGTTTATGACCAAATATCCGGGGTTCAATGTCAAGATTCAATCTCCCGGCATGACAGAAGAGGAAAAAGAACTTTTCATGGAGTTTTTCCAGCCTGAGCCCAAGGCTCATAATATAGGATTCTGCGTATTGGGAGGAGTTTATTCGGAGGGAATAGACCTGAGAGACGATAGGCTCATAGGAGTTGTTATTGTAGGGGTGGGACTGCCTCAGCTCTGCCTTGAGAGGGATATCATAAAGGACTACTACGATAACAAGAATCACAAGGGCTTCGAGTATTCCTACATGTATCCGGGCATGAATAAGGTGATGCAGGCCGCTGGCAGATTGATCCGTTCGGAAACCGACAGAGGAGTCATACTCCTGCTGGATGAAAGATTCTCACGCTGGGACTATCAGAAGCTTTTCCCCAGGGAATGGTTTCCCCACACCAGAGTCAACGAAAGCTGTTTGCCGGAAATTTTAAAAGACTTTTGGAGTTAGCTCAATCACTGCCACTCCAAAAGTCTTTTTTCCCCTTCCATCCTTTTTATTTCTGTTATATCCTGGCTCAGCTCTCCTGTTTCTGTTTTCATTATAAAACTATTTTCTTCTTTCACAACTTCATCTGCCATATTAGATAAAGTCTCTTTATCCATTGGAGATCCTCCTTTACCTGGTAAGCTTCTTCAGCTCATCCATTTCATTCTTGGTTATGTTTCTCCAGTGTCCTGTTTTCAGCAGACCTAATCTGATGTTCATAATGCGTATGCGCTTAAGCTTCAGCACTTTGTAGCCAAAAGCTTCACACATGCGGCGTATTTGGCGGTTCAAGCCTTGAGTGAGTATTATGCGGAAGGTAGTTTTGTCTACAGAATATATCTTGCAAGGCTTTGTCTTTCTTCCAAGTATCTCGACACCCTCAGTCATGCCCTGCAGAAAATCATCCTTTACAGGCTTGTTGACGGTTACTATGTATTCCTTCTCATGATTATTCTCGGCCCTCAATATTTTGTTCACTATATCTCCGTCATTTGTCATAAGAATAAGGCCTTCAGAATCCTTATCCAGCCTTCCGATGGGAAAAACCCGCTGGGGATGATCTACAAAGTCCACTATATTATCTGCAACGCGGCGATCCGTGGTGCATTCTATGCCAACAGGCTTATTCAATGCAATATAGACCTTCTTTCTCTTTGAGCCTACAGGTCTTCCGTCTATATATACCAAATCACCGGGCTCCACAACTGTTCCCAGTTCGCAGACCCTGCCATTTATGGTGACTCTTTTTTCCTCTATAAGTTTATCTGCTTCCCGCCGCGAGCAGGCTCCGCTTTCGGCTATATACTTATTTATTCTCATATATGATTATTTTCACCTTTCCCTTGTCTGATCATCTATAGGCCCCCTTCCCACCAGCGCTTTCCTTCCGTCGTTTATGCATATTTTAAGGGAGCCGCATTACAAATGCGCCTCCCTAATATTATACCATAATATCTGCACCAAATACTTCAGTATTAAAAATGCCAATTATATAAGCTTACCTCTATAAATTATTTAATGCCTTATATATAGATAAACTTTTTTCCCACGGTGTTAAGCGTTTTCCATTGCTTCTGCGGGAGCGCCTTCGCTATTGGATTCGACATCATCGGTTTTTTCATCAGCTTCATCTATTTTGGCTGCTGTAACTACAGCTAAAGGAATATCGTCCATATTGGCACATGTCACGGTATCAGGCAGATCAATATCGGTCAGCAGTATGGTATCACCGCTTTTGGCATTGCTTACATCCACTTCTATCACATCGGGAATGAGCTTTGCCTTTCCTGTAAGCTGGATTTCATTTGCATTGATTTGCAGGATCAACCGATTGTATATCAATGCATCAGTGCCCTTAAATACCAGAGGTACGCTGTGGCTTATTTCAGAGTCTTTATTTACAACCTGGATATCCATATGCATCAAATCCCCTGTAAGCACATCTCTTGCGGTATCCTTTATGAAACCGAAGCTCTCCTTTTCATTCAGGATTACTGTTAGCTTTGCCCGGCTGCCGGATTCCTTTATCAGCCTATCTACATCCTTTTTTCTGAACTTGACCGAGGCTGCCTCAACCTCCTTTCCGTAGATAACGCCAGGCACAAACTGCTCCTGTCTTACTTTATATCCTTTTTGATCTCTTTCAAAAACTTCTAGCTTAGCTGTTCTCATATAAACGCCTCCCTTTTCATAAATTTTATCACTGAACTAACATCCAGTAAGAGTTGAATCCCCCTCTGGATGAAGTCTCGTTCAACCTATGGCCGAATAATGCATGGCAGCCACAGGATAAGGATTTCTAAAAGAAACCGGTTGATACGAGTTATACATAGCCTTTCACTAGTTTATCCTATTATACCATATGTATTATAATAAGGCTAATTCCGGCAATAAAATCGGATCTTTGACAGTTGAATAAAGAAAAAATGCTTAAAAGCCCTGAAACAGGCTTATTTTTTTGTCAATTTTCTCATTTTATTATATCGCACTTTATAGCACTGTGTTATAATATAAGATAAGGGGGCGATATTTTAAATGAGACTTAAGGTAACCAAATCTAAAAATGCGGCTTCACTTTATGTGATTAAATCTGTTTATAATAGCAAAACTCAATCAAATTCCTCCAAGATTGTAGAGAAACTTGGAACCGAAATTGAACTCAGAGAAAAACTTAATGGTGCAGATCCATATGAGTGGGCTAAAGAATATATAAAAAGGTTAAATGAAGAAGAAAAGGAACAAACACGAAAAATACTTGTTCCTTTCGAACAGTCTAAAATTATTTCGAAAGGCGAACAACGTTCCTTCAACGGCGGGTATCTATTCCTGCAAAAAATATATCATGAACTAAAGCTTAATAAGATTTGCAAGTATATTTCCCAAAAATATAAATTTGGTTTTGACCTGGATTCAATTCTTTCCAGATTAATCTACGGCAGAGTTATCTTCCCTTCTTCAAAACTCGCAACTTATGCGCTTTCTAAAAGGTTTATTGAACAGCCGAATTTTGACTTGCATCAAATATACCGAGCTCTTGAAGTACTCGCCAAGGAGACTGATTTTATTCAATCTTGTTTATACGAAAACAGCCTGAAAGTTTCAAAAAGAAATACCGGTATACTTTACTATGATTGCACCAATTACTTTTTCGAAATTGAACAAGAGGATGGAGATAAGCAATATGGCCCTTCTAAAGATCATAAGCCTAATCCAATCATTCAGATGGGTTTATTTATGGATGGAGATGGTATTCCTCTAGCGTTTAGCATCAACAGAGGAAATATGAATGAACAGTTGACTTTGAAGCCATTGGAAAAGAAAATTATTTCTGACTTTGAGCTTTCTAAATTTATCATCTGCACCGATGCAGGACTGGCTTCTGAAGATAATCGAAAGTTTAACAGCAAGGATGATCGTGCCTTTATTACAACACAGTCTATAAAAAAATTAAAAGAACACCTAAAAAAATGGGCTCTTGACCCAGATGGCTGGAAACTCCCGGGTAGCGAAAAAACCTATGCCATTTCTAAGCTTGATGAGATGATAAATAAAGCTACTACTGAAGATAAAGCAAAAATAAAAGCTGCAGTCTTTTACAAGGAACGTTGGATCAAAGAAAATGGCTTTGAACAAAGACTGATTGTAACTTATTCTATTAGATATAGGGATTATCATCGTAAAATTCGTAGTTCTCAAATAGAACGTGCCCGAAAGGTTATAGATACAAACCCAATAAAAATCAAGAAATGCAACCCTAACGATTATAAAAGGTTTATACATAAAACAAGCTATACCCCGGATGGAGAAGTCGCAGCAAAAGAGATCTATAGCATTGATTCTTCACTCATAGAGAAAGAAGAAGCCTTCGATGGTTTTTATGGAGTTTGTACAAACCTTGAGGATGATGTATCTAAAATCATCAAAGTAAATCACAGAAGATGGGAAATTGAAGAATGCTTT
Source organism: Lutispora sp. QWL-02 (assembly GCF_058315355.1). NCBI lineage: Bacteria > Bacillati > Bacillota > Clostridia > Lutisporales > Lutisporaceae > Lutispora > Lutispora sp. QWL-02. Next base: position 585,180 of record NZ_CM177762.1, on the reverse strand, counting down.
AGAATTATGAAAAGTGAATTCAAAGCAAGACCTGTGTACTTAAGAAACGATGACAGGATTGAAGCTCATTTCACCACTTGCTTTATATCTTTGATTATTTACAGGTTACTTGAAAAGAAGCTCGAAGAAAAATACACATGCCATGAGATTATTAGTGGGCTAAGAGATATGGGCTTTTTGGAAGTTAAAGGCGAAGGGTATGTTCCAACCTACACTAGAACAGATTTTACCGATGCTATTCATGATGCTTTTAATTTTCGAACAGACTACCAGATTGTTACTACAAATATGATGAAAAAAATTTTTAAAGATACGAAAAAGTAAAAAAAGTACGCACTTTTTACATCAATATTAAATCCTGCAAGATTCCTTGTATCAAGGCTTTGCAGGATTTCTATTTTGTTCAACTGTCAAAGAGGGGATTATACCATATGTATTATAATAAGGCTAATTCCGGCAATAAAATCATGCCCGCCCCATATAATAAAAACCCCCAAGCTTAAACAGCTTGAGGGGTTAAATTGATCATTACTCCAGCATCAATTTTTCCAATTCGAGAGGTTCTACATGCTTTCCATCCTTAAAGGCTCTCATATTGCCTCCGGAGATTTCATCTATCAAGGCGATATGCCTATCTTCTCCTATCCTGCCAAATTCAAATTTTATATCATAGAGCTCTATGCCGCGTTTTTCCAGCTCTTCTTTTACTATGGCTCCGATTTTCTTTGTAAGCTCCTTCAAAACCTTATATTCGTCATGAGAAAGAATTCCCAGCATATCCAAGGCATCTTCAGTGATAGGCGGATCCTGACGATCATCATCCTTCAACGTCACCTCTACAAAGGCATCCAGAGCCTGACCCTCCTTTGCATACATGCCGTATCGGCGCATAAAGCTCCCTACAGCTCTATACCTGCATATGACTTCCAATCCCTTGCCGAATAATGCGGCAGGCTTTACCGTCATGGTCGCCGCATCTATGTCTGCATCCACATAATGAGTGGGTATTCCCTTTTCATTTAATATCTCAAAAAACATCTTGGTCAGCCTAAGACCCGCTCTCCCTGCTCCCTCCATAGTCAAGCCTACAGAATTTGAGCCAGGATCGAATACCCCGTTTTCACCCGTCATATCATCCTTAAATTTGAGCAAATAATTTCCATCTTCAAGAAGAAATACATCCTTGGTTTTTCCTTTATAAACAAGCTTCATGCAACATGGCTCCTTTTATATAAATTTGAAAACTGTTAATATACATTATACTACATGCGAACATTTTTTTAAATATATTTTTAAATGTTTTTTAGCATATTTGCTTCATCATTCTTGTTCCCTGTATTTATAAGCTATAAACCTTTATGCCTCATCAAATGTTGCAGGACATCTCCAGCATATTGTTCGTATATTCTTTCTCATCTTCACCCTCCTCTTCCTCGATCAAACAAGGAAGCTTTATAGTGAAGGTTGTCCCGCAGCCTAACTCACTGCTCACCTCAAGCCTTCCCTTATGCTCTTTTATGATATGATTGCAAACATAGAGCCCCAAGCCTGTACCCATACTTTTTGTAGTAAAAAATGGAGTGCCTATTCTGACCAGATCAGCGGCCGAGATACCCTTTCCGTTGTCTATCACACTGACGTACATTTCATTTGCCGCATCGTCATAGCCTGTTTCAATGGTGAGTTTAGCGCTTGGCATGCCTTCCATAGCTTCTACAGCATTTTTGCATAGATTTAATATTACTTGATTTATCTGGCCTTCATCGCAGAGCAGATACCTTTCCTCCTTGGAGTTTTCAAAGCAGACATCAACCTTTTTTACAATAGAAGTGCTCAAAATAAGGCCCTCCAAAGATTGAAGCAAATCACACATGGATACCTCGGTAAACTCAGTGTCCCTGGGCCTTGCCATAAACAAAAACTTGCTTATGATCTGATCCATTTCGTCCACATTTTTGCTTATCTTCTTTGCATGTTTGATCGTTCCTTCCTCTTTTGTCAAGAGGCTTATCAATTGGCAGCTGCCTTTTATGGTAGTGAGATAATTCTTGGTCTCGTGGACTATGCCGGCTCCCATCTGCCCTAGCAAGGCAAGCTTCTCCTGCTGCATCAGTACATCCTGCCTCCTCAATATCTCATGCTTGCTTTCTTCCAGCTGCCTATATGCTTCCTCAAGCTTGATTTTTTCAAGCTGCATTTTTTCATAGGGGTATTCTACATAGGCCACAAACACAGACCTATATATATAGTAGTAATAAAATACCCTAAGAACATGCCCGTAAACAATATTGAAGGAATAAATCGATGAAAATGCTATAAACATCATTTCGGTAGGAATAGCTATGATAAGAGCCATGTAAAAATGCCTGAAGGACACAGGCGAATCGTGATCAAAGTGTTTACTCAAATTTACTATGCTCAAAAATATGAGCAATATAATGATGAATTCTATTGCTCCTTTGGCCAATGTAGAGCCTTCAACAGTGATCATGGCAGGAAAAACCCAGGGAAATTCATATATAATTGCCGCTGTCCCAAAGGGGATGATCATGGCAATAGTGAGAGCAAGCCATTTATTCAGCTTGAGATTCAAGGCATTTAGAGATACCAGATATAAAACGATTGCCTCGCAGAACCTCCCCAGTATCCAGTATTTCATGTTTAAATCCATAAAAATATCATGGGCAAGTGACTGGCTTACAAATAGATACGCATGATAAGCATCATAGATTGCCACGGATAGAAATCCATAGCCTATGATATAGTTTGTTTTAAACATTTTATCTGCCGTATTCCATGCTATCAAAAATGTAGATGCTCCTATGAATAAGCACACCGCCTCAAGGAAGGTATGAATGGCATAAATATGGCTTTCCCATAAAGTATAATAGAGAATGACTGATATTATAAATCCAATAATAAGAACAAAAATATAATGAACAAATGGACATTCCCTTTTGTCCATATAATTTAACCCCCAATTCTCCTTATGGATTATGATCAATAAGCAATATAACTGGTATACCAATTGCCGCCAAGTATTTATATATTCTAGATAAATTTGTAAAATCCTCTAATTTTCATATTATCTATATGTTTTTTGATTTTCTGCCTCTTTCACCCTTATAGCCGGCTATATAGCTTCCATTCGTAACTATTAATGAACCGGTGAATCATCGTTTATCTCAATGGTTTTCTCTCTTACATAGATGTTATCCATCCATAATTTGAATTAAGTCAATAGAATCCTATTGACTTCTATGTATGTCAAATATATTATTATATTAGATAGTCATCTATCCTTTGAGTATGTTTTATGAATTTGAGAGGTGATATTATGAAGCTTTCAAAGGAACAGGTAGCTTTTACAGTTCATCCCCCGGTAGAATTTATATATGCCCTCAACTTTACAGCAAACGAGGAGTCGTTATATAAATTCTACTTGGATTTTAATTTCAGCCCTTCCGAAGAGCTCCGGCTATTGATTGAAGAAATGAAAGCAAAGCTTTCTAAATACATGAACAATGAGTTGTTATATTTCTTTGAATGGCAGGACATGCTGCATGTATTGGGAAGAATTATATTGGAAAATGAAAGCATCAAAGCCACGCAGGATTTGATAAGTTTTATAGAGCAAAGCTGTGATAAAGAGTTGCTTTCCTATATAATCAGGCAGGCATTATACAGCGAGAACGATGCCAGTCAGAGTCTTGTTTGCTGGAGTGATTGCCAGCATATAACCGGCAATATCAGGCAATTGATTTCTGATATGGACGATAAAACCGATGAAGATAAAGAAAAGCTCATGGAATGTGTGGAAAATCCATCGGAAATAAAGGCTAGGCTATACCTTCTCATGACGCAGTTCTATGAGAAATGCTATAAGCCTGTAGAGCATAAGATATTGATGAAATTAGGGTCAGCAAAAGAGAAATATGAAACCCTGCTGCATGAAGATCCGGATTATTTTGACAAGGAGTTTCTGGGCAATTTCTCAGGCTTTAAATTTGAAAGGATGAAAATCCATATAAGCTACTTCACGCAGATAAGGCCATGGCTTTTCCATATGAAGCCATACAGCGATACCCTCTGGGTCAATCTGGGGATATATACCGATCAATATCCCAGGAAAATGTTCACAAAAGCAAAGGTTCAAAAATTTGTAAAGCTGCTGTCGGATAAGAAGAGGTTTGAAATGGTTGAGCTGCTCGGAAAGAAGCCTCATTATGTATATGAGCTTGCAGCAGCCCTGGAGCTTACGCCCCCTACAGTATCCTATCACCTGACCTCTCTGACCGACTTAAATCTTTTGTGCATAGAGAGAAAAAACAACAGGGCCTACTATTCCTTAGATAAAGAGATAGTAAGAGAGCTGCTGAAAAACGCTGAAGAAGTTTTACTGCCATAGAATAGATATAGCGCATTAAATATTTCACGACAGTAAGCTTATATTAACGGATAAAAGAGTGCAGCACTGAATGAAGTCTCGTTCAATGCGGAGGGCTTTAGAGTTTGTTAGTTTTGACGCAACCCTATGCAAGCTTACAAAGTCTTAGTGCCGGAGCATAAGCAATCGTTATCAGTCAATATAAAAGCTATGTAACGTATTTATTGCAACTTATATAGACAATTTTATTGCTGGAGGAAATTATGCAGGACAGATTTGAAAAGAGATACCGTGATAATTGTGTAATCTATATACTCATATATGCATTCATAGGAATGATGACCGGCCTGATATTTGATGCTTTGATCACATTTCTCATGACCGTATCACCGGACACCGCCAAGAGCATGGCTTCTTATATGGGGATTGCAACCTTTGCAGCATCATCCATAGCCATATTGGCACCCAAAGCCGGCTATAAAAGGATAATAATATTTGCGGCCATCGTCACATCGGCTTCCCTTGCAGCAATATCCTACGTTCAAAATCAATGGCTTATAAGCGCCTGCCTGTTCTTGCTGATGACAGGCATTACACTATTTGATGTAATACTATCCCCATATATAGCCACCTATACAGCAGCGGCAAGCCGGACTTCTTTTCTGACGAAAGCATCCTGTGCCAGCGTGCTTGGGACAATAATAGGAACCTTTGCAGGGGGACCAATGATAGTCCTTCTGTTTTCAAAAAAGCTGAATATTCCATATAATGCAGCAAAAATATTGACTCAAGACATAAGCTCCTTCAGCTTTGGGTATTACTCCGGCTATATTGATGCGCATCGCATCGTAATGATGGTTTTTGCAGCAGCCTCAATTCTGATCCTTATCCCGGCATTCAGCATAAGAGAATCGGTTGGTGATCATGCTTCTCATGCAAAAGAAAAGCAAAGCTCCGGTTTGCCGGAGCTTCTAAACAAATATGTTGTCCTATTCCTTATTTACACAATACTGAGCAGATTTGCCGCTTCTCTAATAGCTCCTTATGTGTCCGTATACCTGACCAAAATAGGTATAAACAGAGCAGCTGTATCAATGCTGGCAACGCTGCAGTATTTATCAGCATTAGTATTTATGGCATCATCGGGCAAACTTGTGAAAAAAATAGGGCAGATATATGCCATAGCCGCTTTATGCCTGGCTTCTGTGCCATTTATGCTCATTCTTGCAAACGGACATAGGTTTGGAAGTCAAGTAGAATTGATAGTTGGAACAGCATTGTTCTTCAGAGCTGGATTAGCCAATGCTGCCGTTCCCGTCACCAATTCATTGACCATGGAGCTTGTGCCTAAAAAATCCTGGGCTTTATATGCAAGCCTGGTATTCATGATGCAAAGTACTGCACAAATATTTGCCGGTCTTTTTACAAAGCTCTATTTATTCAATAATACCAGCGGTTATGCCGATGCCTATTATTATGCGGCAATATTATACATCACCGCCCATGGTATGCTGCTAGCTGCCTTTTCTAAAAGATATAACTGTTCCGAGAGAGCAGAGTGCAATCAAAAGCACATTTCCAGCACTACAGGACAGTGATCGCTGCCCATTACCTGGGAGTGTATTTCTGCATCCTTCATGTTTCCCTTTAATCTCTCAGAGACAATAAAGTAGTCAATTCTCCATCCTACGTTTTTAGCTCTTGCATTGCCCATATAGGACCACCAAGAATAAGCTCCTTCTTTGTCAGGGTAAAAATAGCGGAATGAGTCTATGAAGCCTGAATCCAGCAATTTGGTCATCTTCTCCCTTTCCTCATCGGTAAAGCCTGCATTCCTCCTGTTGGATTTTGGATTCTTCAAGTCTATTTCCTTGTGGGCTACATTCAGATCGCCGCAGAGTATGACGGGCTTTATCCTGTCCAGCTCCATCAAGTAGCTTCTGAAATCATCCTCCCATTTCATTCTGTAATCAAGCCTTGCCAGTTCTCTTTGGGAATTGGGTATGTAAGCGTTAACCAGATAGAAATTTTCATATTCCAGAGTAATAGCTCGTCCCTCCTGATCATGCTCGTCCATTCCAATACCATACTTCACATCTAAAGGCTTTTTCTTCGTAAAAACAGCCGTACCGGAATAGCCTTTTTTCAATGCATAATTCCAATATTGCTCATACCCGGAAATATCCAGAACTATCTGACCCTGCTGCAGCTTTGTCTCCTGAATGCAGAAGATATCCGCATCCTTCTCTCTGAAATACTCCAGGAATCCCTTGCCCGCACAGGCCCTGAGGCCATTTACATTCCAAGAAATCAGTTTCATACAATTCCTCCACAATAAGCTTGTCTTAAATATATTTTCTCTGGTTCAGTATAACATTAATCCCTTCATGATTTAAAGCTATAGATGATAATCTTTTATATTTGTATTTTTGTTGTTGAAATCATCCGTTGAACAGTATTTTGAAATAATGTCCAGATGAGCCTGGGACATGGCAGGGCAAACTTTCAATATGCTGTCTATAACATAATCGATATTATCATCATCTACTCTTTTAGCTCTGACGCCATCATCAAAATACATCTCTTCACTATTTAAGGAGTCAAATATTGCCTCTACCGCCGGCATCTGCATGACAGTATCGCTTTCCAGACACTTTTCCGAAAAATACAAAGCTCCGTCATCTATTATAAATTGGCCGTATGCGTATTCCTTCCGCCCTTTCTCCGAGCCATCCTTGCCGCCGGAATTGCAATCATACTGAATATGCTCTACATGCTTTAAGTCAAGAATATTGCTTTTTTCATCCCTAGTCAGGATGCACCTCGGCCAAAGCTCCAGCAGCTTTTTCTTCATTTGCTTGGTCATATCCTCTCCAAACTCAGTAATAAACTGCTTCATAGATATCGTCTTCTTCATTTTATAATTCTTTTTCATCACCATAGTCTCCCTTTTACTTTATTTTTCTCCTATAATCGGACATACCCCCTAAACAGCTGTATTTCCGCGCTTGACAACACATATTCAAGTCTTACAAAAGCCGGAGATGGCAGTGCCGCCGAAGGCAATTTAAAGCTAAAAGCCACCTGCATGAAGGTGGCTTTTGTCATTTATATCTTAGATCTTAACAACATTAGCTGCTTGGGGTCCTTTGGGTCCTTGTTCTATTTCGAACTGCACCTTTTCCCCTTCCGTTAAGTTCTTATGAGCATCATCGCTCTGTATTGCTTTATAATGAACGAAAACATCCTTCTCGCCTTCAACTTCTATAAAGCCGTAACCCTTCTCCGAATTAAACCATTTTACTGTTCCTACCTTCATGAACCGTCCTCCTATAATTAAAACACTTCTAGCCATCATGATTTTGAAATCAATGATGTTTATTATTATATATATATTGTACCACAACCAGAAAAAAATATCCTGTCGATTGAAAAACTATACATTTTTGAGGATTTGGACAAACTTTGCAGATGTGGGAGACAAGGACACGCTTTTTAAAAAGCAAATACCTATGTTCCTTTTTGGGATGCTTTCCTCTAAGCTTACTTCAAACAGTATTTTTTTCTTCAAATACTCCTGAGAAAACTCCTTTACCACGCAGGATATGCCAAGGTTTATCCTGGAGAATTCCAGCAATAAATCATGGGAGCCAAGCTCGATCTCAGGCTTTATAGTTACGCCCTTTGACAGGAAATACCGTTCCACATATCTTCGTGAATTTGATTTCGGCTCCAGAAGTATGAGTGGGAAATGATTTAGTTCCTCCAGGCTTATAGGTTTGGAAAGCTTATCTCTGTATGCTTCTCCGCAGACAAAGATGTCATGTATGTCCATGGCTTTTATAATCTCTAAGGCAGGATCTTCTATGGGCAAATTACATATGGCGATATCGGTTTCCCCCGATTTTACCAATGTACAAAGCTCCAAAGTGGTGCTGTTTATTATTTTAAGCTTTATATTAGAGTAGGCCTTATGGAATTTCTCCAGATAAGGCAGGAGGAAATAGCGGGAAATAGTATCTCCGACGCCTATCTTCAGCTCTCCTGATGATAGATTCTTCCATTCATCCAGCTTTTCTTCCCCTTTGGAAATAAGGTTGATGGCCGAGTTTATATACTCAAAAAGCATGCTGCCTTCATTTGTAAGTATTACCCCCCTGGAGGTCCGTGTAAAAAGCCTGAGTCCCAGCTCCCTCTCCAGCTGCATTATAGACTGGCTCACGGCAGGTTGAGTCATAAAAAGGATGGATGCAGCCTTTGAAAGGCTTTTTTGTTTTGCTACCTCACAAAAAATTTTGTATAGCTCCAGCTTAACCATGATATAATTTCTCCTTATATCTATTATAAAAGATATTTATTTTACTTATATCATATAATAGTATATAGTACAAGTATAGAATGCATATTAACAGTTAGAACAAATTTAAGGGGAGATTTTGAATGGAAAGAATGGTTGGAACTGTAGTTCGCGGTCTTCGCACTCCGATAATAATGCAGGGCGATGATATTCCGTCCATTACCGTGGATGCCGTGCTAAAGGCTTCAGAGATAGAAGGCTTTCCCATATTGGATAGAGATGTGATAGCAGTGACTGAATCCGTAGTAGCCCGTGCTCAGGGCAATTATGCAGGCATTGATGCCATCGCCAAGGATATACATGGAAAATTTGGCGACGATACTATAGGTGTAATTTTTCCTATTCTTAGCCGGAATCGCTTTGCCATATGCTTGAGAGGCATAGCAAAAGGCGCAAAGAATATTGTTCTGATGTTCAGTTATCCGTCCGATGAGGTGGGCAACAATTTGGTGGATATAAATGTTTTAGACATAAAGGGAGTAAATCCTTGGACCGATGTGCTGACCGAAAAGGAGTTCAGAGACTATTTCGGCTACAACAAGCATACCTTTACAGGTGTCGATTATATAGAATATTACAAATCCATAGCAGAGGAATATGGCGTACCATGCGAGATAATATTCTCCAACGATCCCAGAACCATATTGAATTATACCAAAAGCGTGCTTGCCTGCGATATCCATACAAGAGCAAGGACCAAGAGGATTCTCAAGGAAAACGGAGGAGAAAAAATCTATGGCCTGGAGGATATTCTGACTGCCTCAATAGACGGCAGCGGGTACAATGACAAATACGGCTTATTAGGCTCCAATAAAGCTACGGAGAACAGCATCAAGCTTTTCCCCAGGGATTGCCAGCCCATAGTTGAAAAAATACAGGAGATGCTTTTTGAGAAGACAGGGAAGAAGGTTGAAGTCATGGTCTATGGGGATGGAGCCTTCAAAGATCCGGTGGGCAAAATATGGGAACTGGCCGACCCGGTAGTTTCTCCCGGATATACATCCGGCCTTGAGGGCACACCCAATGAGATCAAGCTGAAATATATAGCAGATAACAATTTCGCCCATTTAAAGGGTGAAGAATTGAAGAAGGCCATATCCGAATATATAAAGAATAAGGAAACAGATCTGAAGGGCAAAATGGAGACCCAAGGCACTACTCCGAGAAGGCTCACAGACCTTATCGGTTCCCTTTGCGATCTGACTTCGGGCAGCGGAGACAAAGGCACGCCCATCATATACATCCAGGGCTATTTCGACAACTATACAAAGTAGAAATAAGAATCAACGGGACGGTTATTGTTGCTTCTAAGTAAAAGCAAAAATAACCGTCCCCAATGCTTTTTTCTATATGAAATCATGTTTTTTAAAGTAGATGAGACATATGGCTACAACAATCCCGCTGAGCAAAAATGCGAAGGGATAGCCCATAACCCAGCCAAGCTCGGGCATATATTTGAAGTTCATGCCATACCAGCCTGCGATAAGGCTCAAAGGCAGAAATATTGCAGTTATCACGGTAAAAAGCTTCATGATCTTGTTCAGGTTTATATCCACCTGGGCCTGGTATGCCTCCCGGACTTGGGTTATATAATCCCTGAGATTTAAAACATTTCTATTCAATCTCTCCATCCTATCCTTAAGTATGGTGAAGTACCTTATGGATTTTTCATTTATCAGCCCATTTTCGTTCTCTTCCAGGCCTTCGGCGATATCCAGAAGAGGCTCATAATATCTCTTGAGAAAAAGAAGCTGCTTCTTAAGGCTCACGATATCCATTATATAATCCCTGTTCTCCCCTTTTATTACCAGCTCTTCTATATCCGATATATCCTCCTCTATATCCTTCAGTATCTCATTATCCGACGCAGTCAGCCTGTCCAAAAATATATAGAGTATCCTCTCCAGATCTATACTGTTTCCGTCTATTTCATCTTTCACAGCCTTTATCATATCTGAGCTGCTGTCTTTTGTCACAAAGATTAGGTAATTAGAGGTCAGATAGAAATTCAGCTCCGAAGCCAGAATAAAATCTTTTTCTTTATTGATGATATTTATCACGCCAAAGCTGAAACTTTCATATACCTCAAGCCTTGGCACCTGATTATTGGATAAGCATTCATCTATGGTTCGGGAATTGAAATTAAAAAATCCATTAGCATTTACCAGCTCTTCGGGGGTTAAAAGCAGCCAATACCGGTTCCCCTTTTCCCTTGACATATCATCGAACCGGCAGTTCTCTAAGCCCCTTGGCGTAATCTTATATATCTCCATAGCTTATTTATTCCGTGTGGGCAGTATCTCCAGCCAATAACCATCCGGGTCCTCTATAAAATATATGCCCATATCCTTGTTTTCATAGCAAATGCAGCCCATCTTCTTATGATGTTCATAGGCTGCTTCAAAATCATCTACCCTGAAGGCTATATGAGATTCATTATCCCCCAGATCATAGGGCTCAGTCCTATCCCGCAGCCAGGTGAGCTCCAATTGGTGCTCTGTGATGCCGTCGCCTAGAAAGACCAGTACAAAATCCCCATCCTTATGCTCTTTCCTTTTTACCTCTGAAAGGCCCAATGCTTCTTTATAAAAGGCTATGCTCTTTTCCTGATCCAGCACATTGATATTGTTATGTATAAATTTAAATTTCAAAACCATACACCTCCTGTGGATTTTCTTTTATTATACCAATAAATTTGGAATAATAATACTTATGCTTCAAAGGCTTTGGTATAATATATATTATTAATATTAAAAAAGGTGGGCTGCCCATGAAAAATATAAAGATCCAGTACCTGTTCAACAGCGGCTTTTCGGTAGAAACCCCAAACCACCAGCTGGTATTTGACTACTGGAAAGGCCCCTTGAAAATCGGTGATAAGAGCATTCTCGTCTTTTCATCTCACGGACATCCCGATCATTTTAACCCGGAGATATTAAAATGGAGAAATGCAAACCCATATATAAAATACATATTCAGCGATGATATAAGCGCCGGCAGCCTTGATGACAGCATTTGCTTTATGCCGCCCGATAAGGATATTGAAATAGGCGATGTAAAAATCAAAACCTTAGGCTCCACCGACCTGGGAGTCTCCTTTTTGGTGAGTGCAGACGGCATAAGCATATTCCATGCCGGAGACTTGAACTGGTGGTATTGGTGGGATGATACCCCGGAAGAAATACGTACCATGGAGCAGGCTTTCAAGAAGGAAATCCGCAAGCTGCGGGATATAAAGATCGATGTGGCTTTTTTCCCTGTGGACCCAAGATTAAAGCACAACTATAGCTTGGGCGGAGAGTATTTCATCAAAGAAATAAAGCCTGAAGTATTCATCCCCATGCATTTTGGAGAAGATTACAGAGCAATAAAGGTCTTTGCTGATAAGGTAAAGGAATATCCTGCAAAAGTTATTGAAATAACTGCTAAAGGCCAGGAAATATATATTTAAACAGGAGGTATTCAAATGTTTAAGCTGGATGGAATAGAAAAGATGAATGAGGAGCAGAAGCTTGGATATATGCTCATTTTATTGGAGGGCCAATTGAGCTCGGAGCGGGATGCCCTGGCAAACCTGTCCAATGGGGCCGCAATCATTAAGGCCGTAATGAACAGGCTCAACTGGGCCGGCTTCTACATCATGAGAAGCAGCGAGCTGGTTCTAGGCCCATTTCAAGGTTTACCGGCCTGCAACAGGATAAAGCTTAACTCCGGCGTTTGCGGAACTGCAGCAACCTCGGGAAAAACTCAGCTGGTCCCCAATGTCCATGAATTCCCCGGGCATATAGCCTGTGACAGCGCTTCAAACTCCGAGATAGTAATCCCCATCATCAAAGATGAAACTGTTTATGGCGTATTGGACTTGGATAGTCCCGAGTTCAATAGATTTACGGAATTAGAAGCCAGGTACCTTGAGAAGTATGTAGAGAAGCTCAATAAGTATATCGATTGGAAAGAAATTTAGAAATAACTTTAAGGAGAAAGCTATGGAAACATCATTTAATAAATTCGGTTTAAACCAGAGCCTGATAGAAGGCTTAAAAAAAGAAAATATACAGTCCCCCACAGCCATACAAGAGGCGGCTATACCGCCGGCCCTGGAGAACAAGGATATAATAGGCCAGTCCATAACAGGCAGCGGAAAAACTCTGGCATATATCCTCCCCATACTCCAAAGGGTGCATACGGACAAGAAGGAGGCGCAGGCCATAATCCTTGCTCCTACTCATGAGCTGGCCATGCAGATTTTCGGTGTGATAACCGCGCTGTCAAAAGATTCGGGGCTGCCTGTCCGCACTGCGTCCATCATAGGAAGGGTGAGAATAGACCGCCAGATAGAAAAGTTAAAGGAAAAGCCTCATATAATAGTAGGCTCCCCCGGCAGGATACTGGAGCTTATAAAAATGCGGAAGATAGGCGCTCATACCGTAAAGACCATTGTGGTGGATGAGGCTGACAGACTTCTGGATGAAAACAACCTCTCCCAGGTAAAGGATGTCATCAAAACTACGCTGAGAGACAGACAGCTGATGATGTTCTCCGCCACCATGAATGAGGGCACAATAAATATCGCAAAAACCATGATGAAAGAGCCTGAGATAATAAAGATTGAAGAATATCTGATGAGCCCTGATATAGAGCATATGTATATAGAGGCAGAACAAAGGGATAAGGTCGAAGTCCTGAGAAAGTTGGCAGCTGCTATCAAGCCGGAAAAGGCCATAGTTTTTCTCAACAAGAATGAAGAGATACAGGAAGTCACATTAAAGCTCAGGTTCCACCATATCAAGGCATACGGGATATATGGAAATGCCTCCAAGGAAGAGCGCAAAAAAGCTCTGGAGGATTTCAGGAAAGGCAAGCTTCAGCTTCTCATCGCTTCCGATATAGCCTCCAGAGGCCTGGATATCAAGGATGTAACCCATATATTCAATCTGGATCTGCCGGAAAACCTGAAGGAGTATCTTCACAGAGCCGGCAGAACAGGCAGGACGGGCAATACAGGCGCAGCAATCTCTATAGTAAATGAAAAAGAAGCCGCCATACTAAAGAGGATTGAAAAGGCCTATGATATAAAGATCAAGGCCAAACGGCTGTATGGAGGCAGGCTGCTGGATCGATAAAAATGCAGAGCTTTAGGAATTTACGGTAATAGTATCTTATCTATTCGTCATACCTTCTTATGCTAAATGGCAGGGCTAGCCTTCCAAGGGTCTTGCCCGCCATTACCTTGGAAACATTTTTCAACATCCTTATATATTTTTTGTTATAGCTCCATCCTCATATATTGCTCTTTCAAGGCCTCAGCAGTTATATTCTTTATGGACATAAATGCGTTAAGATTATCTTCAAGGCTTAGCCCGTCTACTGTCAGGCTTCTCTTTTTGGTGCAGCCGTCTACAGCGCCTGCATCAACCGCGCTTTTCAGCATTGCTATTTCAGTATTTATATCATGAAGCAGCATCTTATGGCTCAGCAGTGAAAGAGCTGCAGCCAGTGCATGTCCGCCCCAATTTGATACCCCGGCGGCAATAAGGAAATCGGAAGCAAAAGCGGCACATATCAGCTCCCCTTTGTCTACTGAGTTCACTATATATGGGCGGATTTTACCCATGCCTATCTCATTCCCGCCGTCTCCGATCCCTATTGTGATAACCCCTGCCTTTTTTGCCTCCTCAAACAAATCATCCATGATCGGCACCAGGCCGCTCAAGTCCTCGCCCCTCATGGAATAGCATATGCCGTCGGCAGCCCTGCCGGGTCTTTCGACAGCTATTATATGGGAAGGCTTATATTCTTTCAGCAGCCTTTGCGAAAGCTGCCTGCCGATATGGCTGCCGATTATCTCCATGGCAGCGTTGACGCCCCTTGCCAAGGAGCACTGCGTCAATATATCTCCGGAGTACTTGTCCGAAATAAGCACAACCCTTTTCCCCAGTTCTTCCAATGCCGCAGCCATGGAAACAGCGCCGATAGGGCCATCAGTCTCACCTATGCCGGCATCCTTGACCATAAACCCCGTAACTATAAAAATAGTATCTCCCTCCATAAGGCTCCTGGCTGCTTTTTTAAGCTCTCCTTCCAGAAAAGCATTCTCCATTCCTCTATAGCCCAGATTGGCTTTCAGTATATTCTCCAATTCTTTAAAATAGCCTTGATGCATACTCTCCGCTCCCTTTCAAAAAATCAAAAAACCCAGCATAACGATTGTTATCTGAGTCTTATTTACAGCCGTATACCGGTATGATCCATATACATGCAAACAAAACATATATGCACTTTTCATACTTTATTTTTAGTATAGACCATCTTTAAGTCAAATTCAATTGCTCTTTAGCATCATATACTTGTTCCTGGCATCTTTTATAGCTGCTATCACAGCCTTTTGAGCGATTCCCTGGAATCTGTCCTTTATTTCCCCGGCAATGAGCTCAATATCATCTGACAGTTTATAATCCAAAAGAATGGATTTGATAAAATCTGAAGTCATATCTCTGACCATATTGCATGTAACATCAATAATTTTTCCGCTTTCCTTCTCCAATATTATTCCTACGAAAAACATATCGAACACGGCAGAAATAGGATCATTGCTGCTTACCTTAGCCGTACCCGTAATATAGATTGTATTTTCAGGATATATCAAATCCGTCACCCCCATGATAGATATTGATTCAATCTCCGCATTTCTAACTACATAATATTATCGGCAGATATTTTATGCAAGTTTAATTTCATCAAAGGAGCCCTCTTATATGTCATATATGTCGGAAAATTCTATGCTCACCCTCTCCATATTTGACTGCCTCGCTGCGGCTGTTTCCTTGCATTCGCCCTCATCCTCCGCCAGATATGCAGGCAGCTCGATTATAAATTCACTGCCCTTGCCAACCTCACTGTTTAAAGAGATCTTTCCTCCGTGCAATTCTACTATTGACTTTACAATGCATAAGCCTATGCCGCTGCCTTCACTTTTTCTTGTAAAGGATGAGTCCACCTGCCTGAATCTGTGAAATACAGCTTCCAACATATTCTCAGGTATTCCTATTCCCGTATCCTTCACAGATATTTCTATTTTTTCTCCCTTATCCCTTACATTTACCCAGATGCCTCCTCCGGGTGCCGTAAATTTTATGGCATTCGAAAGCAGATTTAACATAACCCGCTCTAATCTGTATGCGTCGCAGGCGATTATTTTTTCTTCCATATCCGTGTCAAAGGTCAGCGAGATGCTTTTGCTTTCTATGTGCCTGGCTGCAGATAATGTTATATCTTCGATTATTGCAACGATATCGCTATTTTTTAAGTTCAGCTGCAAATACCCTGAATCGATCTTCGTAATATCAACAAGGTTATTCACCAGCTTAATAAGCCTGTTGCAGTTTTGCTGCATGACTTTCATATATTTTTGAGACTGATCATAGCGGCAGTATATTGAGCTGCTCTTGTTCATATTGCTTATCAATTGTATGGAACCAAATATGGCATTTACCGGAGTCTTTAATTCGTGGGATACGGTACAAAAGAAATGATTCTTCAGCTCTTCCATTTCCTTGCTTTTCTCCAGCAAAGCCTGCTTGATCTCCATCTCCTTTTGCAGCTCTTCGACCTCTTCTCTTTTTTTAGATTCCACCTTCAATCGCTCTATCGCCTTTTCCAGTTTTCTGTTTTTTTCATTTAAAAGCCTGTTCAGCTCCCTTTGTACCAAGTAGGACTGTTTTAAGCCAAACTCCGACAGAGCTTTGTAAATAAAGTAAAAAGATATCAATTTGAAAATATGTCCAATAAAAACCAAGGGATCATTTATCCTAATATAATAAATAAAAAATATTTCAGAAAAAAAGGCAGCCGTTAAAGACAGCAATAAAAAAATGTTCATTCGCTTTGAAATGCTGTAGTTGTTTTTTTGTAAGCAATATATGGCCGAGAGCAAAATTATTATAATGATGCATTCGCTTACTATTTTAAAGGGAGTCAAGCCCGAATTTTCCAAATAACATTTGGGGAAAATATCCCACCAAAATACGGAAAGCAATAGGGCTGCAGTTATGCTGGAGTATATAGATATGATTCGTTTTATATTAAGTCTCATATCAGGAAATTTAAAAGCAATCAATAAGGATATGCTTTCCATATATCTTGCTATGATCCCCAGCTGCGTTGAAAGGTTGGCGCTATTTTGTGGAAAAAAGTCCATACCCTTAAAGGCCAAAGCATGTATAAAATTAAAGCATGCAACGAAGCCATAGGCTATACCCAAAAATAATATTCTGTTGCTTTTATTTGCCTCATAGGTGCTGACAGATATAATAGTAATATTAAAAGCAATAACAATGCTGAATAACTCTGTTACCGCGTGAAACATCAAAAAATTTATATGTCCGAGATACATGATTCCTGCTAAAACCGCCATGTAATCAAATGCCTTCGCATACTTTCCCATATTAGGCATGCCAATGCTAATGCCTGCGTTTTTTAGGCTCTCCAATTGCTTTCCCTACCTTCTGGTTATTCATATTATTACAAGTACAAACATATTATACTAAGTGTAAACAAAATATTTTGTCAAATTGTGTAGCTCATTTATCTTTTTATTAAAATATTTTTAATTTCACCTGTACCTATTAAAATATTGAAAGCAGAAACCAGGATTATACATATTATAACAGTAAGTTAACTCGTTGCGGCAGCTGTTGAACGAGACTTCATTCAGGGGGGGATTCAATCCCCACTGAATGTTAGTGGAGTCCATAGAAGGTGAATTGCCCCGCAGGAGCAAGAGAGGCTGCCCTGGGGCACTGGACTTAGCCCTATACAAGCTTACAAAGTCTTAGCCTTGAAGCTTTATACTTGTTATCAGCTACCACAACAGATTAAGTTAACTATGGAGAGGAAGAGCAATATGTATAATTATCCCATGTATTTCGCAAGGCCTGTGAAAGCAAACAAAAAAATCGGCTATATATTGGATTTTAAAAAGGGAGATGTCAACGGGGATAAAATTGTAGATTATGTGTATCTCATAGGAGACAAACCTTATGGAGATGAAAGCCCTATAAGAAGCAACATAAGACTGAGAGTTATTGACGGTAAGACCCATAAAGAGACCATAATCCGTTTAAAGCAGAATACAGGATATAACCCAACATTGTTTTTAGGCGACTTCACGGGAGATAAAACGGATGATATCCTTATAAGCATGGATTCCGGCGGAAGCGGCGGATATGCTTATTATTATATTTACTCCTTCAAAGATGATCAGCCTAATAAGATATTCGATTTTGAAGCATTTGATGAAGAATATAATTATGAAGTGAATTATCTGGACGGCTACAAGGTTGAAGTGGTCGCTGAAGAGCCGGGCACAAGGTATATACTGGATATCACCTATAAGGGTGAAGAATACTTATCTGAGATTTATGATGATGAATGCATGTTGAAAGAGCCTATAAGCGGCTGGGTCAATCCTCTTGGAGGCCTGTATCCTATAGATTTCCAGAGAGACGGAACTTATGAGCTATATGCGGAGCAGCGGATTGCCGGCAGGTATAATGCAGATGGGCTAGGCTATGTACAGACTTCACTGAAGTGGGATGGGGAGCGCTTTGTACCCTTTTATCAAACTGTGGGCATATATGGGGAAGAATAAGTCCTTCCCCATGACGGCTATATCAGATAGTATTCCCAGCATGCCACTGCCTCCACCTGTTTAAAGCCTTCTTGTATATATAATGCCTTTGCCCTATCGTTATCTCCATTTACACAGAGCACTGTCCTGTCGTAGCTTTTATCCTTTGCAAATCTCAGCGCAGCTCTGAGAAGGCTCCTTCCCAGGCCTTTTCCCTGATACTCCGGTATTATTGCAACGGGACCTATGTTCATTATGGGTGAGCCTTCATAGTCATCATCCGCACACCTGACCACTCCTACAGGCTTTTCCTCATGATATAGTATCATCAAACCCCCTTCGATATAGTCACTGCCGGAGATCATAGCGGAAACCCCCTCCGGCGTTATAGGCGTTTCACTTCCTTTAAGCTTTGCAAATGCTGCATTCCTTACCTGGCACCAAATATCCTCATCATGCCCCGGCATAAAGGCCCTTAACTCATAATCCTCCGGCAGGCAGACCTCAGGCAGCTCCGGATCTTCCCTGACAAGAAGGAAGGAATATCTCTCCACTCGGAATTTCAACTCTTCCATGAATTTCATTAACTTTTCGTTCACCAAAGGGACAAAAATAAAGACCTTATCCAATCCTTCCGCATGCTTTAATATGGCTTGCATGAGCATATTATAGCAATGGATATCATCGACCTCCGAATGAAATATTCTAAAGCGCGCCCTCCTGCCCCTCCTGTTATAATCATCAATTATAAGGGAGGCTGCTGCTTTTATATGGCCTTTCTCATCAACAGCTATATAAGCAGGGTTTTCACCATCGGGTTTGAAGTCCTTCAGATCCTCGTCATACAAAAAAGAATCATCTATCTCCATTTTATGCTTTTTACAGTAATCTACAAATGCTCCGATCCTCTCATCCTTTAAAGCTTCTATTTTCATACGATCTGCTCCCTTTTTATCAAAACCTGGTAAAGGATCCATCATGGCAGCGGATTCTCTACCAGGCTATCTTTATTAGAATTTTATGCTAAAGGATGTATTGTAATCTACTCCATCCTTAAATTTTTTATTCAGTTCTTCCAAGTTTGGATGCTTTATAACACCATTGTCCATTGATTTTTCAAACAGAACTTTAGCTGAGTCATTGCTGAGTATCGTATTTAATTCTTCTTCTGTCAACGGTAGTAACTTTTTAACATTATCTACATAATCTTTCGGAACAACAAAAGGCCAGTCGCTGCCAACCACCATATTGCTCAATCCCCATTTTCTCATCATTTCAGCTATTTCGTCGGCTTGTTCTTCAGTGATTGGCTCAAGCACTCCTTCCATTCTTTCCTTTTCAGTCACCACTACACCGGAAAAATCAAAGTATATGTTGCTTTTATTCAAGCTTGGATTCTTTTCATATTTTTCAATAAATGTAGAAAATACCTGGACCGCTGCATCATCAAATCCTCCCCAGCCCCCGAGGTGAGCTATTTGAAGCTTGAGGTTCGGTATTTTTTCTATTACCTCATCGATCAATATCTCTGCGTCTTTTTTCCCGAATTCAGGGCTTCTGCTTCTAAAATGGAGTAAAATAGGAATGTTTTTGTCTGCCGCACTTTTAAATAGCTTTTGGATCTTCATCAAATGTTCAGGATTTGTTAAATCTACATCAGAATTTGTAAAATGCAATTTCAAACCGGGCAGCTTCAATTCATTATAGCATCTTTCCATTTCTTCTTCTGCGTATTCCTTCAATGGGTTAAAGCTAAAAAATCCGATCAATCTATCCGGATATTTTGCGGTCTGAATTGCCACATAATTATTTTCTTTTTTTACATCGTCATATTCATCTTTCCCTGCGATCCCATCCATGCCCAATATGTAACTGTTTGAAACTACAAAAGCCGCATCGATATTTGCGCTGTCCAGCAAGGAAATAATCTTCTCGCCTGAATATTCTTCAATAAGATTGCCGTTAGAAGTGTCTCCTCCCATTAGAACTTTAAAAATCTTAGAGAACTCACCGCTCATCATGTGCATGTGATAGTCAGCTTTTATACCTGCAACCGCATCCTCAGCTTTTGTGGCCTGCGCCTTTGCTTTCTTTATTATTTCATCAGCTTCTACTGCGGTGATATGCTTTTGGGGGCCGAAGGTCCCGTCTTCAAAAGCTGTCATTATTAATCTGTCTTTCACTATGCCTACATAATTCCTGGCCCATTCATCGATTTCATCAGCATCCGCAAAGCCGGAAGCAGAATTGGAAAGCTCATTATTTAAGCCGCAAGCCACTGCAGCTATTTTTGCAGCTTCTTGCCTTGTTATAAACTTTTCAGGTCTTATGGTGCCGTCCGTATATCCTTGGACATACCCGGCCGCAACGGCTTTTCTGATTTCTTCATAGGATTCGTCATCCTTAGTCAAATCCTTATACTCTTTATCTGATGCTTCAGTAAAGCCAAATGAAGCATTGACTGCCTTGAAGAATTCCAGCCTGGTAATGCCCTTGTTGGCTTCAGAGGCATCTTCGGCAAATAGAATGCTTATTGAGGAAGTCATCAATAGAGATATGATCAGGAAAAAAATAAGTGTTTTTGATTTTTTCATCGAATGCATCTTACACTCCTCCTTAGTATTTAAATAAATTTTTATAATATTGAAACTTATCTAGTAATATAAGCCTTAATGCCCCTCTTGTCAACCTAAGCCATTTTCATCCGCCTTTCCTTTCAGCTTTAAGAGAAAGGAAACTGCTTGAGCTTGACAAGCATATATAAAGAGATCCCGCTTTCTGCCAAGCCTATCATGAAAAATATCACATGCAGAATATTGATGGACTGAAGCATATAGCATTGAATCATTATCCATGCCATCAATATACATCCTGCCGCACCGCTGATATAGGGATGGAATTTCATCCTTCTTTTAACAAATACAAATG
The DNA here is from genome assembly GCF_058315355.1 of Lutispora sp. QWL-02. Lineage (NCBI taxonomy): Bacteria > Bacillati > Bacillota > Clostridia > Lutisporales > Lutisporaceae > Lutispora > Lutispora sp. QWL-02. The sequence continues at coordinate 563,880 of NZ_CM177762.1, read as the reverse complement.
CGGCCAGATGCCCTAATCCGATGGCAATAAATAAAAACAATCCCGGGATCAAAAAGCTGGTAAAAGGCCCTCGCTTCAACAGCTCAGTGGACATCCCGAAGGAAACTCCATAAGGGTCCGTAATCCCCAGCATGCCGCCAAACAGTGCCCCTACACCAACAAAACAAAGAATGATTGATTGAATCCTATACAAGCCTTTCAAATGCCCTCACCTCACAACTCCGCATATTTGTCCCATGACCAAACGCTGACACTCCTATTTCCCATTATACCAAAATTCTCATCTTCCGCATTATAGTTTGCTTATTATCAGATTGCCCGGCTCATATTTTATATGATAAGTTTTTCCTTTTATTATGCTCATGAATAACACCTCCCCAATGAATAGGTAAAAAAATAAAGCCCCGGGACAAATCTCTGAGCAGAGACTCGTCCTCCGGGCTTTTCTCCCAAAAGTGTAGATGCTATATGATATTAGATCGTTGCTCTTTCTTCATCCTTGATTTCTTTAAAATATTTTCTATAAGACAACATTTCATATACAAGCATTACCACCCATCCGGCAGCAATGGCATAGCATACGCTTGCGATCCCGAAATGGGGCGCAAGGATATAAGACAATGCAACCCTTATGATGATCTGTATGAAGGTAGCAAAAAATGTTATGCGCAGCTTGCCGATCCCTCTGAATAATCCTTGAAAAACATTGTTTATATTTGAAAGCATGTAAAAAAATGATATAGCCTTTAAGTATCCTATGCCTATGGATATGACCTCTTTTTCATCAGCGGAGACAAACAACTTCATTATGCCTTCGGCTTTGAAGTATATGGCCAGGCCTATAATAATGCTATATACAGCCATTATGGCAGCACTTTTCTTGAAGCCTTCCATGATCCTGTCCGTCCTGCCTGCGCCTTTGTTTTGAGCGGAATAGGTTGCAACGGATGCAGATAAGCTTTCGCCGCCCGCCATTACAAAGGAATCGATCCTTGTAACAGAGTTGTAGGCAGCTATGGCATTTGTCCCAAAGGGATTAACAACTCCCTGGACCATAAGCTTTCCAATATATATGCAAGTCTGCTGCAGCGCTGTCACCCAGCTATATTGGAGGCTCAGCTTCAACAAGTCTTTTTCCACCACAAGCTCATCCTTTTTAAGGCTGAGCAACGGAATTCTGGTATAAACATATGCCACGCATAATAAGGACGATATGCCTTGTGCAATCACCGTTGCAATTGCCGAACCGGCTACACCCAGCTTAAAGCCTGCAACGAAAACAATGCATAACACTGCATTGAGCACGCAGGAAATGATCAGAAATATCAGCGGTGTGTTTGAATCCCCTATGGCTCTGAGTGAAGATGAATAAAAGTTATATAAGAAGGAAAAGATCAGCCCGCCGAATATTATTTTTAAAAATATATCGGCATCGTCTAAAATCTCCCCGGGCGTACCTGTTATTATGAGCATCCATCTGGATAGAAGGATGCAAACAATAGATAATGCTATAGTAAAAATTATCCCGGCAATCAATGAGGTAGAAACCTCTTTTTTTAATTCATCATATTTCCCGGCTCCGAAAAGCTGAGCCATAAGCACCGAAGTGCCGATGCATATACCGAATATAAAGAAGATAGCAACAGACATGATTGGATTGGCAACCCCTACCGCTGCCAATGCGTTCTTTCCGATATATCTCCCCACTATTATAGCGTCCGTCGTATTATAAAGCTGTTGAAACAAATTCCCCAGCAAAAGGGGAATTGCAAACTTGATCAATATCCTCGTCGTGTTTCCCCGAGTCATATCACCCTTCATGAAATCATACCTGCTGCATTATGCCCTTTCATATTTGTTATTCGTTATTTACCATATGCCCTTTACTTTACATATTTCTATATCTTTCATCATATTCCTTCTTTAATTGCTGTTATTATTGATGAAAAAGACACCCTGCATAAAGCTATATGATATGCAAGGTGCCTTTCTTAAAATGTTTGCCTAATATATTTTTGTAAATAATATCACCATAAAATACATGGCGGCTCCAATTAGCATAACGAATCAAGTGCTTTGATCGTTAATTTTAAAACTCTTAAATACTGGTGTTAGCTTTCTGGTTCCGTAATTCGTTATAGCCCATAATCACTATCCAAACATAGGCCAGGGTTTTGGGTATCATCAAAATTCCGATCCATCTGATTGTCGTTGCCCATAGCACAACCGGAATATATAAAGCAAAAGACAGTACTATTGCCAGCCACATATATTTAAAATTTTTATCGTTATGCCTATTAACTTCTGAATAGAAAATACAAATGATAATAATTCCCATAATTGCGAATGGGATATTCCTATATATACCCCAAGAAATGGGAGCATTGTAGTTCAGCCATTGATTTTGAGGCAATAGACACAAAGCTATACGTATGATGCTTAAAGCATAAATCGAAAAGGATAAACCATTGCGGCCTTTAATATGGTACCTCTGCCTCCAGATATGATATAGGATAACATAAAATACTGTCATTGTAATAGATGTAATAAGCTTCCCTATTCCAAGTGCTGCGGCATTAGCTTCTAATCCTGTTGTAAGCAGGGCATAGGATCTGGGTATTAAATGGAATGCATCACCTGATCCCAGTAATACCGCCATAAAGCCAAACAGCTTATATTGCTTATTGTCCTTCCCCGTCACAATCATTGCTATTCCTACAGAAATAACACCAATAAGATAAACTGCATCAAATAAGGTTTCCATAATTGCTTGCATATTAAAATCACCCCTAAATAAAATGTGAACATTGTTCATTTCTGTTCATATTAAAAATCATACCATAAGTATGACTTTTAATATGACAACATCTTCTCTAAAATCATTATAAAAAAACTTATATCTTTTTCGCCTTTTCTCAGCATTGTAAGCATATTATCAAATATGAATTCTGATGTTTTTTCTTTTGAAAAACTATCAGTCCAGGGATAATGTCTTAATCTATCATCCATATCCATCAATGTAGTTATTCTATTACGAATTTTATCCATATATTCATGCTCTTTTTTCTTGCCGATAATCTTTTCCTGAGTTTTCAGCAAAGAAAGATGTTCCAGCCAATTGTCTTTGAAGCTTTCAAGATAAAGGTATAAGCTGCTATAAATCTTCTCCAAATTGTTATAAAAATTACTATTTGAAAAGCTCTGCCAGTCAATCCCGGCAAAAGCTCCGTCCCAAAAGTCCTCAATAACTGCTATTAATAAATGTGCCTTTGACGGAAAGTAGTTATATACTGTGCCAATAGCTATACCACTGTCTTGTGCTACAGAGCGTATATTTATTTTTGTTATGCCTTGCGTTATGGCAATATTCTTGGCTGCAGATAAGATAGTCTTCTTTTGGGTTTCATTGTTATAAGGCATTTCAATTTACCACCTCTGAACATTGTTCATTCTTATTATATAATATACTTTTTAAACTATCAATATATTTTTTTTACCTAATTAATCCATATTTGCAATAAATAAATGCTATAATCAAATTATACTATACCTTAAGGAGGATATTGCCATGCCTAAATCTTATAATGAAATTTGCCAATCTGCTAAATATAAGCTTACCGGTCACGGTGACAGGCGAATCGATGCGCTGATGGAGTGCTTTGAACATATGGATCCATCTATGGAGGCTGACATTTATGGGACAGGCGGTATAATCAACGATTTTGAAAAAGATATTGCATGTTTTCTCGGGAAAGAGAATGCGGTGTTTTTTCCCAGCGGAACCATGGCACAGCAAATAGCTTTGCGGATATGGTGTGATGCAAAGGGTTTGAAAAATGTGGCTTATCATCCCCTTTGCCATCTAGAAATTCATGAAAAAGACGGTATGAAAATACTTCACCATTTAGAGCCAACTTTACTCGGCACCAAAGATAGGCTTTTCAACATGGAGGACCTGAAGTCCGTAAATAAACCAATTGCATGCTTGCTGGTCGAACTTCCCCAGCGTGAAATAGGCGGCCAGCTGCCTCCTTGGGAGGAATTGATCAGCATTTCGGAGTTCTGTAAGAACGGAGGAATAAAGCTTCATCTGGATGGTGCCCGCCTTTTTGAGATACTTCCTTATTACAATAAATCTGCTGCTGATATCTGCAGCCTGTTTGACAGTGTCTATATCTCTTTTTATAAAGGCTTGGGGGGTATTGCCGGAGCTATGCTTGCCGGAAGGACTGAATTCATTGAGAGCGCTAAGGTCTGGAAAAGAAGGCACGGCGGTGACCTTATAAGCCTGTATCCCTATATAGTCAGTGCTAAGCATTCCATGAACAAACGTATAGGAAATATGGGAAAATACTGGCAGCATGCTTTGACCGCAGCCGAACGATTAAACAAAATAGAAGGTGTAAGTACCGTACCCGAGGTGCCGGTTTGCAATATGTTTCATGCCTATTTTGACACTACCAAAGAAAATCTGGAAAGCATATTTGCAGATATTATTGAAAAATACAACCTTGCTATAGTAAGAAATATCAGAGAAATAGACAACTCAATTTGTAAATCTGAATTGTCCTTTGGCGACAGCTTCGAACTCATTCCACAAGAAATTTTGGATAAGGCCTTTGAGCAGCTAGAGTCAGAATTTATTAAACTCGTAGAAAAATAAGAATCAGCATCATCAATGGGAGCCAACCGCCCCAACAGATCAACTAAGAAAGGAGTGTATTATGATCATGAAAATTGGCATTATAGTTCATTCTCACACAGGCAACACCTATTCTGTTGCCGAAAGACTCAAGGAAAGATTAATGGTAACAGGACATTCACTGGCACTGGAAAGAGTAAGTGCTTTTAATGATGAGCAAGCAAAGGCCGGAAGCATCCGACTTAAAGAAGTTCCCGAGATCAGCGGATACGATGCACTGGTTTTCGCTGCTCCAGTGCAGGGTTTCTCACTTTCATCGGTTATGAAGGCCTATCTGACCCAAGTCCCAACATTGAAAAATAAAAAAGTTGCCTGCTTTGTCACCGAATTCTTCCCCTATCCTTGGATGGGAGGGAATAGAGCAATCCTTCAAATGAAAAGTCTTTGTGAATCCAAGGGAGCCGAAATTTGCGGCACAGGTGTCATAAACTGGTCAAGTTCACAAAGGAATAGCATGATCGCACAACTTATTGAAAGATTGAGCAGCTCATTTTAATTTTATCTTGTCATTCATTAGATATCTCTTCAGTTTAAACTATTCTGTAAATATGAATATAAGAAGGGAGATATGAGGTATTTCCGGTTGCAGCCGAAGTTAATGTAGCTGTAAAAAACCATATCATATCGAACATTGAGCTGGTGAAGCGAATAGAGGCCGGAGCGGCCCCTATTCGCGCAATATCTTACAGCTTCTGAGCAATACCTTTCTGCCTCTCCAGCCGAAGGCCCTGTTTCCATATCTTCTTATGAATTCCTTGTTGGAAATCCGGCTAAGCTCTTCACAATCAACGCTGTATATGAGATTCTTCTTGAATTCTTCCATTATTGTTTTTTCGACCTTTTGATTATGGGGGCATACATCCTGGCAAACATCACAGCCCCATACCAATCGATGCTTCTTTAATATCCCTATATCCTCATCGTTAAGCTCTTCCTTCTTTTGGGTTATATAGGACTTGCATCTCAATGGATCTATTGTGAAATCTCCCAATATGCACTGCCCGGGACAGCTTCTTACACAGTTAAAGCATTTGAGGCAGGTCCTTCCCTGGGGCCTATCCGCTTCAAAGGGATAATTGTTGAGTATATAGCCGATGAACACATAAGAGCCGTATTTGTCTGTTATTATGTGGTTATTGATCCCCCAAAAGCCAAGGCCGGCTTTATAAGCCAGATATCTGTCGCTTAAGGGGCCTGCATCCACAAAAGCCTTATAATGAAACCCCTCTATTCTCCGGTCCAAAAATCTTCCAATGGCTTCAAGCTTTTCCTTGACTATTATATGGTAATCTATACTATAAGCATATTTGGACAGGTTAGCTCCCTCTGCGTTCCCCGTATAATAAGGGAATAGGCATACTATGATCGATTCCACATCCTCCAGGGTCAGGCTCGGATATATCCTTCTTTCAAAATCCTTTTCCTCAAGGCCTGATATATGCCCTCTTTCAATCTGTCTTCTCCATACTTTTTCAAAGTCATAGTATGGCCCCGGGGGAGCTATTCCTACATATTCTATATTTATTGAATTGCAAAACCTTATCAGTTCTTCCTTCATTTGCATCCTTCCAGTCACCTTTTACTCAATTCTTGAATTTAATACTATCTATATAATATCAAAAACCGTCATAATTTACTTGAATTTAATATCATATATTGCTATATTTATTTGTGAAATACAGGCAGGATGGGGGGAGAAAATGATTGAAGTTGAAGCTTTGAATAAAAGCTTTAAGGTTGCAAAAAGAGGTGCCGGCGTCGGTGCCGCATTAAAATCCTTGTTCAAACCTGATTATTCCAGAGTTCAAGCCTTAGAGGACATTTCTTTTAAAATCGATGAAAGCGAAATAGTGGGCTACATAGGGCCTAATGGTGCAGGCAAGTCAACTACCATTAAGATCATAAGCGGAATATTAGTCCCTGACAGCGGTAAATGCAATATTCTTGGCAACACTCCCTGGAAAAATAGAATCAAGCATGTTAAGAATATCGGCGTAGTTTTCGGCCAGCGTTCTCAGCTTTGGTGGGATGTTCCCGTGATTGACTCTTACAATTTGCTTAAGGATATCTATAAAATTCCGGATAAAGATTTTAAAAATAATCTTGAATTGTTAACATCAACTTTGGATTTATCTGGGTTATTGACGACTCCTGTGCGCCAATTAAGCCTTGGTCAAAGAATGAGATGCGAAATTGCTGCCTCTTTGCTTCATAGTCCTAAAATTTTGTTTCTTGATGAACCGACAATAGGTCTTGATGCGGTTTCTAAAATTGCAGTGCGCAATTTCATTAAAACCATAAATAAAGAAAAAAAGGTTACTGTTATATTGACAACCCATGACATGAACGATATTGAGGCTTTGGCCGACAGAATAATACTGATAGGAAAAGGCAGGCTCTTGCTTGATGGCAATTTGACAGATTTAAAAAATAAATATGTGACTCATAAAACCTTAACCGTTTATTTTGCTGAAAGCCATGAGGATATAGATATTGAAGGGACAACCATTCTATTTAAATCCAAGGAAAGACTATCAGTATCTGTAGATTTAAACAAAATTAAAGTGTCAGAGGTTATAGGCTTGTTATCAAATAAACTGGATATCATTGATGTTTCTGTGGACAGCAGACCGATTGAAGAGATTATAGTTGACTTATATAAGGAATATCAGATATGAAGGCTTATTACTCTTTATTTAAAATGCGATTGCTGAAGGGATTGCAATATAGGGTTGCAGCTCTGGCCGGGGTTTGTACTCAATTCTTCTGGGGTTTCATGTTCATAATGATTTTTGAAGCCTTTTATAACAGTACAACGGCTTCCCAGCCCATATCCTTAAGGGAATTGATCCAGGTATTATGGCTGCAGCAAAGCTTTCTGGTTTTTATTATGTTATGGTATAGGGATACCGAGCTTATAAGTCTTATAACCAGCGGCAACATTGCTTATGAGCTTTGCCGACCGTCAGACCTGTATAATTTATGGTATGCTAAGCTTATAGCTCAAAGGCTCTCCGGGGCAGCTCTCAGATGCTTCCCCATAATAATTGCAGCCTCATTATTGCCCTATCCCTATAATTTTTCTTTACCCCCGAGTTTTACATCTTTCATGCTATTTCTAATCACCTTGACATTAGGCCTGATTTTAATTGTAGCAATTTCCATGCTGATTTATATATCTATTTTTTACACCATGTCTCCGACCGGCTCTCTATTGATTATGGGTACATTTGGTGAGTTTTTTTCTGGTTTGATCATTCCGGTGCCGTTGATGCCCGACGGTTTAAAAAGACTGGTATACCTGCTTCCCTTCAGATATTCCTCCGACTTGCCCTTCAGGATCTATGCGGGGAACATAGGAATAAAGGAAGCCGTGCTCAGCATTGGTGTTCAAGTTATATGGATAATTCTCCTCATAACCTTAGGAAAGCTTTGGATGAAAAAAGCTTTAAAAAGAGTAGTAATCCAGGGAGGTTGATACTGATGAAGCTATACTTAAGATATATTTCAATACTATTTAAAAGCCAAATGGAATACAGAACCTCCTTTATCCTTCTTTCCATAGGACAGTTTTTCGTGCCCTTTTTAGTTTTTGTATCTATATTTTTATTTTTTCAAAGATTTCCTAATATAGCCGGCTGGTCGCTTTATGAGGTAGCCTTATGCTATTCTGTCGTTCATATAGCCTTTTCCTTAAGTGAGTGCTTTGCAAGGGGTTTCGACTCTTTTTCCTCTTTGATCATTAACGGCGACTTTGACAGGATTCTGGTCAGGCCGCGTACAGCAATCCTTCAAGTTTTAGGGTCGAAATTTGAGTTTACAAGGATAGGACGTCTTGCACAAAGCATCATTGTGTTGATTTTTTCATTAGCTAATATCAATATTGCTTGGGATCCATATAAGGCAATAACTTTAATGTTCATGATAATAAGCGGAATCTTTATTTTTGCAGGAATATATATGCTCGGCGCTACCCTATGCTTTTGGACGATAGAAGGCATAGAGGTGGTTAATATCTTTACGGACGGCGGCAGGGAAATGACACAATATCCTTTAAGCATATATAAGGAATGGGTAAGAAAATTCTTTACCTTTGTCATTCCCTTCGGAACAGTAAATTACCTTCCCCTCATGTTTGTATTGGACAAGGCTCAGGGAAATAAGTATATATATATGTTTGCTCCTCTTCTGGGAATGCTTTTTATAATCCCTTGCATTCTCATATGGACTTTAGGTGTTAAGCATTATAAATCAACAGGTTCATAATTAAAAGAAACATCGAGAAGCAAAAAGAATCGTCCCCGATGCTTTACAACAGCTCTTGACAAATATATTTAACGAACGTACAATATATCTAACATTCAATAGAAAGTTGTTTCCATTGGCTATGTAAGCAGGTATTATGAAGCTGATGAAGGATGCCGCTGAGGCAATTTGTTTGAAGAAGTATAAATGATTGGAGGAAATTATAATGACAAGCACGATCACAAGAGACAAAGCTCTGGAACTGCTTATGAAGTATAACAAGGATCCGTTCCATATCTTGCACGGACTGACTGTATCCGGCGTAATGAAGTGGTATGCCGAGAACCATGGATATGCAAATGAATCCGAATATTGGGAGATTGTAGGGCTGCTTCACGATATCGATTATGAAATATTCCCGGAGGAGCATTGTGTTAAAGCTCAGGAATTGCTGCGGGAAGCAAATGTCGGCGAAGAAATGATATATTCTATCTGCAGCCATGGCTACGGCATATGCGTGGATATGAAGCCCAACCATCTTATGGAGAAAATATTATATGCTGCCGATGAGCTTACCGGCTTGATCGGTGCGGCTGTAAGAATGCGCCCTTCAAAAAGTGCTATGGACCTGGAGCTTTCCAGCTTAAAAAAGAAATTTAAAGACAAAAAATTTGCAGCAGGCTGCTCTCGGGATATTATAGAAAATGGAGCCGCTATGCTGGGCTGGAGTTTGGATGAGCTTCTTGAGAAAACAATATTGGCGATGAGATCCTGCGAGGAGTCTGTGAACAGCGCAATGAAAGATTTAAAGCTGGCATAGATCTATTTTCCATTCTATTTATAATAGGAGGTTCTTGAATGAATTTAAACGCAATAATCGCAGCAAATCTGAAGCGGCTTCGCATGGAGAGAAACCTGAGCTTAGGTCAGCTGGCAGAACTATCAGATGTCAGCAAGGTTATGCTGGGCCAAATCGAAAAAGGCGAGTCAAATCCCACCATCAACATGCTGTGGAAAATTGCAAACGGCCTTAAAGTACCATATACTGTTTTGCTTGATGAGCAGGAAAATGATTCGGAATTCATTTCACGGGATCAGAGAAAGGAGCAGCAAGATTTAAACGGACATTACCGGATTTTCAGGTACTATAACAGCACTCCAAGGCGAAATTTTGAACTATTCATGATAGAGCTCGATGCCGGAACGGAGTATGCTTCTGTAGGGCATTCCGAGAAATCCCAGGAATATCTTATTGTATTGGAAGGCAGCCTATGCCTTAAGTCCGGTGAGAATGAATATAATTTGAGTCAGGAAGACTCCATCTGCTTCTTTTCTGCAAATCCGCATGCTTACATCAATACAGGAGATTGTACGGTAAAGGCTATCCTGATAAATTACTATCCAAGCTAAATTGATCTGTTGTGGTAGTTGATAAAAGAGTATTTCACTGGACTTAGCCTTGAAGCTTTATACTTGTTATCAACTACCACAACGAGTTAAATTAACTTCTATGTATTTGCTTATATGGGAGTATAAAATATTGCAATATATTGAAAGAGGCTGTTGCATAACGCATTCAACCTGTCATTCTGAAAGAGCAAAGCGACTGAAGAATCTTTTTGCTGCAATGTCTTAAAGATTCTTCGCTGTGCTCAGAATAACAAAATTGGAATTTTGCAACAGCCTCTTATTTTAATTTGGAGGCCTTTTAGTTGATAACCCTTCTGCCTGTATAATAGCCCTTTTCATAATATCCTGAAGTGAATGCGGTTTTCTTCACCACGTCTCCTGCTTGAGGAGCATGTACAAATTCACCATTCCCCACATATATTCCTACATGATTTATGGTCTTCCCATTTCTTGCAAAGAACACCAGATCTCCATATGTCAAATCCTGTCTGGCTACATAAGTCCCAGCCTTTGCCTGAGAGCTTGCTACTCTCGGCAATGATATGCCAAGCTTGCCAAACAGTGAATACACCAAACCGGAGCAGTCATAGCTGTTAGGCCCCATTCCTCCCCATTTATAGGGCTTGCCCATCTCTTTTGCTATAAGCTCTTCCAGCTTTAATTTTAAAGCAGTCCCGCGCCTGCTTACCCCGCTTCGCGACACAGCCAAACTGCTATTGGAAGCTGAAACTTTATCATGCATTCTTTTTGCAAGGATTATTGCTTCTTCCGCAGTCGTATTTCCCCCGGGATTAAACAGATTGTCACCAACTCCGTTTATGACTCCGACACTATATAAATACCCTACGGCGTCCCGTGCCCAAGATGAAATCATATTATAGTCTTCGAATATGTATTCATACACATCTGAATAATTATATTCAGGCTTTGCAGCTTGCAATGTGCGATATAGCATAACACTGATTTCCTGCCGGGTTATCATGCCATCGGGCTCAAACTCCCCGTCTCCTCCGCCCTGCACTATTCCTAAAGCGCTTGCTGTTATGACATCCGTGCTTTGTGTATCAGTAAAGGGGTTTTCTTCCGGCAATATGCCTTTTTTGCCGCTCAAAGCTTCATATAATTTCACGGCAACCTCACTGAATTCTTCTCTCGTGATATCGCTTGCATATTTGCCTTGAAGCTTCTCCGGAAGGAGATCAATTTCTTTAGCCTTGTCGATTTCCGCCTTTGCCCAGTCGCTCGGAATGTCCGGATCACTTTGTGCCAAAGCTGAATCAGCATATGTAATCGCGGCCATCATCACAATAGTCATGGTCATAAGAATAAAAATCAATTTAAACTTGTCAATTCTTTCATTCATAAGTTGCGCCATCCTTTCTAGCGAAGCCAATACATAAAGTTGCTGCTCACTCACATGTTTAATGTTTACATAATATCACAAAACTTGGCCTTTGTGTTTTCCTTATTATTCCATACACATTCTCATATGTTAATCTTTAGTGTTCCTCAGTATTTTATGATATAATCTATTAGGGTGATTTATATGCAAATATTTAAAAATGATTGGCAAGGTTTATTGGAAGATGAATTGCAAAAGGATTATTACTTAAAGCTGAGAAAATTTTTGATCAGTGAATATAGGACAAGAAGAATATATCCGGATATGTATGATATATTTAATGCTTTACACTATACGCCTTATAGCGAGGTGAAGGTCGTCATACTGGGTCAGGACCCGTATCATGGGCCTAACCAGGCCCATGGACTGAGCTTCTCCGTAAAGCCGGGTGTAGAGGCTCCTCCTTCCCTCATCAATATATATAAAGAGCTCAACAGCGATTTGGGCTGCTATATTCCTAATAATGGTTACTTGAAGAAATGGGCCGATCAAGGAGTCATGCTTCTCAATACTGCACTGACAGTCAGAGCAGGCCAGGCGAATTCTCACAGGAACATAGGATGGGAACACTTTACCGATAAAATAATCAGCTTGCTGAATGACAGAGAAGATCCTATCGTTTTCATATTGTGGGGAAGCAATGCACAATCAAAGATGAGTATAATAAATAATCCCAAGCATTACATAATAAAAGCCCCGCATCCAAGCCCCCTATCTGCCCATAGAGGCTTCTTCGGAAGCAAGCCCTTTTCCAAGACCAATGATTTCCTCATTTCAATAGGGAAGGAACCTATTGACTGGCAGATTGAAAATATTTAAAAGAGTGTCCTCCTGATGCTTTTAGAAATCTATTTGAATAAATATATCATAAAATGATTGGATTTTTCAAAAAAAATGTTGACATTTCTATTTTAGAGATATATTATATTCATTAACAATGAAAACTTATACAGAAATACTTTGATGGAGACAAAAAGAACTTCACTTTATCTACAGAGAGTTGGCATTAGGTGGAAGTCAATGTTAAACAGGTTTCTAATATCGCTCCGGAGTTGCAGCATCAAAAGTAATATACGAGTAGATGCTGACGGAATGTGTGCATGCACATGAGCCGCCGTTATACGGCTATGGTTAACGGAATTTCCCGTCGACCTGAAGAGGCGTTTGATGTGAATCTGACGTAAAACAGAGTGGTACCATGAGAAATATCTCTCATCCCTGTGATAATTAAATCACTGGGAGTGGGAGATTTTTTAATATCAAAAAAAGACAAAAAGGAGGACAAAAAATGGAAAACAGAAAAAGAGAAACTTTCTCATCAGGTATCGCAGTGTTCTTTGCAACACTGGGTTCTGCAGTCGGATTGGGGAATATATGGAAGTTTCCTTACCTAACAGGTGCCAATGGAGGTGGTGCATTTGTATTTACTTATTTAATTTGTATATTATTGGTGGGTATGCCCGTGATGATATCGGAATTTTACATCGGAAGGAAGACAAGGAAAAACGCTGTAGGAGCATTCAAAGAGCTAAAGGCAAAGCCTTTTTGGAAATCTATAGGTTTTATGGGTGTTATTTCGTCATTTTTAATCATGTTTTTTTATAGCAGTGTAGCAGGATGGGTATATTCCTATGTGTTTAAGACCCTAAAGGGAGATTTTGCCGTTCTGGCATCCCAATCCATGGAGCAAGCCGCGGCAACTGTCAGCCAACAATTTGACGCCGCCGTAGGAGGACCTGTATCCCCATTCGTATGGCAGGTTATTGTTATGGCCGTAGTTTCCATAATAATTATAGCCGGTGTCAGAAAGGGTATAGAGAGAATAACGAAAACATTGCTCCCCTTATTGTTTGTATTGATAATCATTTGCGGTATACGTGCATTGACATTAGACGGAGCGGTTCCGGGCCTTAAATTCTTATTCCAGCCCGATTTCTCCAAGCTTTCTCCCTCTGTCATTTTGGCTGCCCTGGGACTGGCATTCTTTAAGCTTTCTTTGGGCATGGGCACAATGATAACCTACAGCAGTTATTTCACAGAAGAGGATAATTTATTTGTGACTTCCGCAAAGGTAGCCATATCGGATACTATAGTTTCATTGCTTGCAGGCATAGCAATATTCCCGGTAGTATTCACCTTCGGAATGGAGCCCGCAGCGGGGACCGGATTGTTATTTAAGACCATACCTCTGGTATTTTCAAAGATACCTTTTGGTAATCTGCTGCTTACAGCATTTTTCTTCCTTACATCCATTGCAGCCACAACAGCGATGCTGTCTCTGCTGGAAGTTCCTGTGGCTTATTTTATCGAGGAAAAAGAAATGTCAAGGAATAAAGCTGTGCTTCTTACTTCCGGAATCATTCTTTTGATAGGAATACTGACAGTACATCCGAAAAGCATCTTCGGAAATGTGGTAATCGCCGGTAAAGGATTTTTCGACCTGTTCGACTTCATATCTTCGAATATACTCATGCCTATCGGCGGACTGCTTATATCCATATTTGTAGGATATATTGCAAATAGAGAAGATACCGAAAATGAACTTTCAAACCATGGGACACTTAACAATCGGGGCATGACTAAAACATATTTAAATATTTTGAGATATGTAACCCCTGCACTTTTAATAATTGTGTTCTTAAATTGCATAGGAATAATCAAGCTCTAAACGAATTTCTCTGCATTTGCAGCGAGGCAGGAAACAGGCAAAACAATCACCTGATTTCCGGCCTTTCGCATAATGCTTCTCCATGGAGGCTTATATCATTTGACCTTCCACGCTGTGCCATCCTTTGAATCTATCAGCTCAATGCTGTTCTCCAAAAGGGTATTTCTTATTTCATCCGCTTTGGCCCAGTCCTTTTCCTTTCTTGCCTTATTTCTCTCAAGTATAAGCGCCTCAATATATTCTTCATCAATATTATCACTATCATTTATTTCCTCAGCTGCAGTGAGATTTAGAGAAAACACTTTATCGAAATCATCTATCAAGTAAATCTTCTCAGTATTATTCAGCATATCGCTCTTAATGACTTCAGATAATACCGTGAAGGCGTTTGCTATATTCAAGTCATCGGCTATCTGCTCCGCAAATCTGTCCTGGTATTCTTTTACTTTGCTCATATCCGGTATTTCATCATCTCTTTGGCTCTCAACTATATTTTTAATCCTGCTCTTCAGCTTCTTAAGAGCCCGCTGAGACTCTTTCAGGCTTTCAAAGCTGAATACGAGCTGCTTTCTATATCTGGATTGAAGGCAAAAATGCCTGTAGTCCAAAGGGCTGTATCCTTCCTCAATGAGCCTTGAAAGGGTCAAAAAATCTCCGCTTGATTTTGACATTTTCCCGCTATCGATTACCAGAAACTCTCCGTGCATCCAATAGTTTACCCACTTATGCCCTACAGCGCTCTCCGATTGAGCTATCTCGTTGGTATGGTGCACAGGGATATGATCCACTCCCCCGCAGTGTATGTCTATTCTTTCGCCCAGATACTTCATTGACATGGCAGAGCACTCGATATGCCAGCCCGGGAAGCCTTTTCCCCAGGGTGACTCCCATTGCATTATTTGGTTCGAGAACTTTGAGTTTGTAAACCACAAAACAAAATCAAGGGGATTTTTCTTGAATGGGTCCACCTCGACCCTGCTCCCCGCCTCAAGCTCCTCCATGCTCAGATTTGCAAGCCTGGCATAGTCAGGATATTTTTCTATGGAAAAGTAAACATTGCCATTGGCTATATAAGTGAAGCCCTTGTCCTCCAATATTTGAATGAATTTGATCATATCTTCGATATGTTCCGTAGCCCTGCAGACAATTGCAGGCGCCTCTATATTGAGAAGCCGGCAGTCCCTTAAAAAAGCCTCTTCATAAAATCTCGCAATTTCCCATACGGTTTTCTTTTCTCTGCTGGCTCCCAGAGCCATCTTGTCTTCTCCCGTATCCGAATCTGATTCCAAATGCCCTACATCCGTTATATTCATGACGTGCCTGATCTTCAGGCCCGTATACTCCATGGATTTTTTGAGGACATCTTCAAAGATATAGGTCCTCAGGTTGCCTATATGGGCATAATTGTACACAGTAGGCCCGCAGGTGTACAATCTTATCCTGCCTTCCTCTACCGGTATTATCTCTTCCTTTGCTCTTGTTAAAGTGTTATAAACTGAAAACTTCATACCCTCTCCTCCTATTTTATAAAAAATAAAAAAGGCTTCCTTCGAAAACATTCTATAGCAAGGAAGTCTTTCTTTAATCCATACTTTTCTATGGATAATAAAAAACTGCAGACAATAAAGCTGCAGTTGATAATCCTGATATAAGCTATAAGGCTATCTCAAAAAAGCAGACTTGTTGCTATCATCATATAACAATATTAAATTGACCAATAAACAGCAACAACAACATGTCATTCTGAGAAACCTCCTAAAAATAGTATATATTTATTATACAACCAATTGTATGAAATTGATATACATATTTTAAATATTATTAACGATCTGCATAAAGCTATGCTTATATATTCAACACAACACACATCCTGACCTTGTTTGCTTCTGACTCTGCGTATATTGTCCCTCCGTGAAGCTCTATTATGCTTTTGGATATTGCAAGCCCAAGACCGGAGCCTACGATTTTTGAGCTTCTTGATTTATCGACCCTATAAAACCTTTCAAATATGAGAGGCAGAATTTCTGTGGGAATAGTATCTCCCTGATTTTCAACGATTATGGTTGCTTTGCTGTCATCTTTAACAACCTTGACCAATATTTTGCCGCTTAATTCTTTATAGCTGTATTTGATCGCATTTGAAAGTATGTTTTCAAAGGTTCTTGCCATAAGATCCGAGTCAATATTTACTATTATTTCAGAATGCGAATAATCGCTTTCAATGGAAAGATTGTTTTGCTTAGCAATCACAGACATTTCCCCAAGAAGCTGCTCCATAAGCTCAACAAGGTTTACATCACTTTTATGGACCTTTATGACTCCGTTTGAAATCTTTGTATACTCAAACAAATCTTCAATCAATTTCTTAAGCTTTAAAGATTTAGAATATGCTTTTTCTATATAATCATCCATGACCTTTTCGTTGTCATAGGTTTTGTCCTTTACCAAGGTAAGGTAGCCTATGATGGTTGTAAGCGGCGTTTTCAAGTCGTGGGACACATTGGTTATCAATTCATTCTTGGTCTGCTCCGCCCTCTTCTCGTCCTCAATCTTTCTCTTCAGCTCCACGGACATTTTATTTATGTTCTCAGCGAGTATCCTCAATTCATCATTTCCCATTTCTGCTACTTTGTAATCCAGGTTTCCCTTTGATATTTCCAGAATGCCGTCCGCTATCTCTCTAATATATCCGATCTTCTTCCTCGTCAAAAGCTGCAGCACCACATAATAAGCATAAACAGCCCATATCAAGGCAGTGATAATATTTTTCCCGATGAAGCCGGATATCCAAAATACAATTATAGCTATTAAAAAGCTGTTTACGTTAGCGACAAATATTTCAACACCTATACTCCTCATGATATAATTCTGATTAAATCTGCCGATGCCGGTGAAAATCCTCGTGAGCAGCTTCTTTCTCAACATAAGATAAAATATGATCACAAACGTTACGGCACCGGAAATAGAATAATTGTTCAGCATTCCATAGGCACCATACTCGTAATATGGCACAAAAAATGAAACTGCGACTCCTCCTGCAATAGCAGATATAAAGCTTATAAGGAGCTTGAGCAATATTTTAAGCACCTTTAAAACCCCGGCATTGATGACTATTACCTTGCCCGGCTCAGTTTTTTTACTCAACTTTATAGCCTACCCCCCATACAACCTTAATGTATCTCGGCTCTTTCGGATTTATCTCCACCTTTTCTCTGATATTCCTTATATGAACTGCAACCGTATTCTCCGATTCATAGGCTGGCTCATTCCAGACCCTTTCGTAGATTGTCTCCGTGCTTAAAACCCTGCCCCTGTTTCTGGCAAGGAATTCAAGAATAGAAAATTCAGTGGGCGTAAGCTTTATCTCCCTTTCATCGACCTTAACCTGATGGGTAGCCGTGTTTATTATAAGCCCTCCGATCTCGATCTCCTCATCGGATTTAGGTGCAGTGCTCCTCAGCATATTGCATCTTCTGAGCTGAGACTTAACCCTGGCAACGACTTCAAGGGGGTTGAAGGGTTTTGTCACATAATCATCCGCACCTGTATTCAGCCCGAGGATCTTATCTATATCCTCACTATTACCACTCAATGGCATACTGGACTTTTTACACTGATATTAATTCTTAATGTATACTTTTTTGTACATTCATTTTCGATAACTCTTATATTTTGTCTTCAAATCTATTCCTGGCCAAACCCTACCCCTACTGGTATTTCTCATCAGGGTAGCTCTTTTGAAATACATCAACAGCTATACCTTTTAAATCATCATCACTTAATTTAGTAAGCTGAACCAAGATATTCTTTTTGATATCTATCTGTGGAAATTTACCATTATTATCATATACATATTGAACTATATCCTTGAAAACCTGTGTATTTGCCTTTGTATGCGTATTATTTATTTCCATACCAATAGTAGAATTATAAAACTCATTCAAGCAGATAAATGGCATATTTCCGTAGGCTAACTGCGAAAGCTTAGCCCTGTATTCAGTTTCACCCGACCATTTAGATTTAAATCCAGTGCTGTTATCAATGGAATGCTGACTCTCATGGATAATATTTGATTTTATATTATAATTCTTTTCTAGCTTATCAAAAAGGTAGCCTTGCAATCCATTATCAGATATACCTTTCTCCTTTGCCTTTTGGACCTCGGTAGCTATCTGTTTAGTGATAAACTGGAATGCAATATTTGGTGAAAAATATAACTGTAAGGGCTCTCTTTCCTCTTTGTCTGCCTGTGCGCCCCCATATTCCTTTATGATATCTTCTCTTGCAGCTTCATTATAAAAAGAAGCCATACGAAGCGTATTATTATATCCATTGTCTTGTATAACCTTGACAACCTCTGTTGGACTAATGCTCCAGCCTCCTACTCCCCCGCCTTTCATAGTCCTCCAATAATCCAATCCATTGCTGATCATGTTTTTCAGTGTGATAACCTTTAGATCTGCTTCTTCCCCCCATAAAGCAGAATGTATCATAGAACTGTCTATAATCCTACCAAAATGTGCCCCCAGCATGCTTCCGTTTGCTTTTATATTAACAATTCTAACATGGAATTTCTTTTCTATTTCATTATTCAGCATATCAATCCACGCAGAAGTGTTCCCTGTATTATCTTTTATCTGAGGAAATAAGCCGGCCATTTTTTCATAGGCCGGTTTAATTCTTTTATAAAAAGTTGCTTCTTCCTTCATGCCATTTATGCATCTGTCTCGGTAATAGGCATCAAGCAAAGCCTGAAATTCATCCTTGAAAGATAGATACAACTCCACCTCATAAAGCTTATTCTTGATATCCTCATTTGTCTTATCATGAGCTAAAGCCTTTTTATATTCTATTGCTGCTTCATCATAAAGAACAAGATTCGCATAAAGCTCGGCCATTTGTAGATGTGTCATATTATCTTTATCCTCAATTGCAGCCTTATAAAGTTTATTCCACTCTAATATTCCTTTATATACATGGTCTCCGCTTTCATCTATGAGGTTATCGTTTTTCCATGTTTTATAAGCCTTTTCGTACTCTCCTGCTTCAACATAAAATTTATGCAATATAGCATTTGCTTCTATATTGAAGGGATTCTTCTCTGATGCTTTTTCTAGAGCTTCTAAAGCTTTTTTTCTATCATTTAGTTTTAGATATCCATTACCAATATATGTGTATAAATCGGCTTGTTTTGGATTGAGCGGCAGATTCTCGTAGTTAGTAGTGTTTTTTACTGCTTTTCCATAGTATTTTATAGCTTTTTTGTACTCTTTCTTTGCCTCATAAACACATCCCATTCCTATATAGTGTTTAGGATTTTTCGGATTCAATTTTATGGCCCCTTGAAATAATTCTTCTGCCTTTTCATAATTATTGAAAATATGAAACTCCATAAATCCATATGTATTTAGTGCCATATCGTTATCCTTGATAATGTCATATTTATCCTCCAATAGCTTTCTTGTTTCTTTATATTTAAGCGAATCAGCCAGCATTGCTGCTTCATTAAGTATGGCAACGCTTTCCTTGCTTGGTTCTACAGCAGTATTTGCTGCCGGAATACCGCTTGAACAAGAGGTTAACGTCAATATTAAAGTAACAGTCAGAATAATCTTACCGATTCTTGTTATATTTTTCATAATATTTATCCTCCCCGTGAGCCACTATTAATTATATATCAGTTAGTTATATTCCCTGACATAATTAGCACTCATTTACCTATACGTAAATATTTGTAATTTGTCTTTTGTGACATGATTATATCTATAAAAAATATATAGGATGATTCCTTTTGATTTTATATACATAATGAAATACTAATAAAAATAAGGAATACCATATGCAGTATTCCTTATTAAATAAAAATATTTTAAGTTACTATCTCTATAGCTATTTGCTTTTATATTTAAGTACCACAAAAGGTTCGGTAGGGACAAGACGATGGTGCAGGAAGTGCAGTGTAATCCTCCTGTTCAGCAGAGTAAGCGTAGGGGTTTGAAAGTACGTTAAGAAATCGCTCCATGACACTGTAATCTCCTTGCTTCCATGCGGCTTCAAGAGCTTCCTCTACTCGATGATTGCGAGGGATTATTGACGGGTTGGATCTCATCATCAGCTGATTGGAAGAGGCTTTTGGTTCCTGCTGCCTGCTTAATCTGCCCTGCCACAGCTTATACCATTCTGCAAATCCTTCAGTATCAAACAGAACTATATCCCCCAGTTTATCTAAAGTTAATGCGCGGAAGGTATTAGTGTAATCAGCACCATACCGATGCATCATACTGAGAAGGTCTTCAATAAGGGATTCATCCTCTGGTTCTGCGTTAAATATTCCCAGTTTTGCTCTCATTCCCGCCAGCCAATTATTGTGATATAACTCGGCAAAATTCGTAATCTCCTCCTGGGCCATTTTAGCAGCCTGTTCCTTGCTGTGATGCAGCAGTGGCAATAAAGTTTCAGCAAAACGGGCAAGATTCCACGCAGCAATGCCGGGCTGATTGCAGTAAGCATAGCGTCCATAGTTATCAATAGAACTGAATACGGTTTCCGGATCATAGACATCCATGAAGGCGCAAGGACCATAATCAATGGTTTCACCACTAAGGCTCATATTATCAGTATTCATTACCCCGTGAATAAATCCGACTAACTGCCATTTGGCAATGAGCAAAGCCTGCCGTTTGATAACTTCCTCAAGCAAGAAAAGATAGCGGTTATCATCAAGGGCTGCATTCGGGAAATGCCTTTGCAGTGTGTAATCAGCCAGAACCCTAAGTTCCTCAACAGTCCCCCATTTTGAAACATATTGAAAGGTGCCGACCCTCAGATGACTTGCAGCGACGCGGATTAGAACTGCACCAGGCTGTACGGTTTCACGTATTACTGATTCACCGGTGGTCACCACCGCCAGGCTTCGAGTGGTAGGAATGCCAAGACCATGCATTGCTTCACTTATAATATATTCGCGCAGCATGGGTCCAAAGGCGGCTCGACCATCACCTCCGCGGGAATATGGCGTTCTGCCTGAACCCTTAAGCTGAATATCAAACCGTTCACCTAAAGGCGTAATCTGCTCGCCAAGCAGCAGAGCCCTGCCGTCTCCTAGCATGGTAAAATGTCCGAACTGGTGCCCTGCGTATGCTTGAGCAAGGGGCAGAGCACCTTGGGGAATCTGGTTACCAGCAAGCATCTCTATGCCATCATTGCTTTTAAGCACCGAAACATTTAATCCCAATGATGATGCCAGCGGATAATTCAGGATAATCAGCTTAGGTAAAGGTACAGGGGTTGGCTTCAGACTAGTAAAAAAAGATTTAGGCAGCCGGGCATAGCTATTATCCAGATTCCACCCAGTTTCAATTATTTTATTTGCATTTGTCATAGTATCACCTTTTCTTTTTTCTTTTGCACCTTAGTTTTTCTTTTAATAGAACAAATTATCATAGGCATTGTATTAAAATAACGAAGTATCAGCGAATTATTATTCCGAATCACCATAGCTGGCAGAATCACGATGATGGTTTCCCCTGAAGCATGTGACTCCCTTTACAGCCGAATAACTTTCAGCCTTATCCATAATGATTTTGTTCTCTCTCATAAAACCATTGATTATTTCCTTTTCATCAGCCACTTCATACTTTAACCTATCCAATAGATTCCCATCGATTCTGTCCATATCAATTATTGCCTCTTTAGGGGTGTCTTTCTCCGGAATGCTTTCTTGAGCATCTATATCTCCGGCTGTGCTTTCATCCGCCTCTGGTTTGGGCTCCATTGGATAATGCCCAGTATCTTTTTCCAAGACATTTGTTTGCTTTATCGGCAGCTCTTCTTGCCCTATAACCGCCTTGCTTTCATCATAACCGGACTGGACTGCATCCAACAGCATAAAAATGGCCATGGTTATAACGATGCCCATTATAATTTTTCCTTCTCTATTTTCCATAAAGCGTTCCTCCATATCAGTTGACTCCTATAAACTATATGAAGGAAACGCGTAAACATTCTTTTCTTTTGTCCATAGAGATAAATAAAAAATAAGTGCCGGATATGTCAACGGGTAATAAATGCTAAGAAATCACTTCAAGTTAAATTTATCCAACTTATAGTTAAATGCCTGTCTTGACATATGGAGCATCTTTGCAGCTTCTGTTTTGACTGGTTTCCATATCTGTTGTCCTGCTGCCTTTTAATATCAAGATATTGATAATCAATAGCGAAATCCCTCCCGTCATTGGTAAAATATATGATGGCAGCATATTTATTAATAATCCGGATATTATCAATGCTAAATGGTATTATTAATTTAAATAGACTTTATAGTTTTGAAACCCATGCCGGTTTTACAAAAGCCTTCAAAAAAGTCTCTGGGTACCCTCCAAGCTTTTACAGAATACATGCACCTGTAGCACCGCCCCGAAGAATTAATCTAAAAAGATCAAAGGAAAATTTCTATGGAAATTTACGTATCTATTAAAAAGGCTTAGAACTGTTTAGTAAATGATTTCAATTGTTTTAACAATTATGAGGAGGTAAAACAATATGTTTAGTTTTTATAGTAAGCTTTCTACAGAAGTATATAATATAGACAAGCCTATCGGACACTCCTTTGGAGACGTGGAGTTTTACAAAGAAAGACTTAATGCTGTTAAAGGAAGAATTCTTGAGCCGGCAGCAGGAACAGGCCGTATCTTAATTCCTCTGCTGGAGGAAGGCTTTATTGTAGATGGCATAGATTCCTCTCCCCAGATGCTGGACTTATGTAGATTTCACTGTGAACAGAGAGGACTTAGAGCTGATCTTTATGAAAAAAATATGCAAGCTTTTTCCCTGCCCCATAAATATGAAGCAATTATTATTCCCACAGGCTCTTTTCTATTGCTGGAGAATTTAACAGAAGCTATAAATGGGTTAAAATGCTTTTATGAGCATCTTGCCATAGGCGGCCGTCTTATTGTTGATATATTTATACAATCAAATTTCAATACCGGGCCTATCTCAACAAGAACCTGGAGCACCCCTGAAGGAGATTTAATTACCTTAAATGAATCCCTTGTTGAAGTCAATTTTATTGACCAATATACGGTTTCTCATTTGCGATATGAAAAATGGCGTAGCAATCAGCTGATACAAACTGAATTAGAGCGTTTTCCGCTGCGGTGGTATGGAGTAGAGGAATTTAGATTAATTCTGGAGAAGGTTGGTTTTGTTGACATTACCATTTCCTCTGATTATAGATTTGGCATATATCCTACAGATAAAAATCAAATCATTACTTTTGAAGCTTATCGCAAATAGAGTAATATCAGATTATTCTTTAAGCCAGAGGGAGTGTCTTACGAACTGTGTAAACAAAATAATCTAACAAAAGTTTGTAATAATAATGTTTTTATTCACATGCAGGATAGGCCAACGCTGGGAAGCGACTCGAGCGGCATGTGAAGTTTTACGGGGCGGATTCCTATAGGGATCGCCTTTTTTACCGCCCTGGAAAACCAAGCGATAAACCCTAGGGGCAGGTGCCCCTATGCTACGAAGCGATCCTTACGCACTTTGAACATGATACCGTCTAAAAACACGATTGGATAAATCGTCAATGGCTTCATTTAACATTTTTCTTAATGCCATCAAAATAAATTTCTCCTTTTCCATCCTTTTCGAATATATACTCTTGGTCTACCCATGTATGATGGAACGTGTTTTCTGATATTGGGTATATAAGCATTACCCATTTGCCTTCTTGTATAAAATATAGATTATCTTCATTCCTTTTAAATTCATATTTAGAATACTCTTCCTCATATATGCCAGCATAACTACTATCATATACATTTAAATCCAAGTTATATGCCTTAGGATTTGAAGGCATGCAATAAGTGTTACCAAAAACTATTTTTGCTATATTTTCATTAATACTGATAGAATTAGAAAATCCATAATTACTTAATACAAGGATAGTAACTTTATCATCTATATACCTGTGAAGTTGGTGATTAAATCCGTTACCGCCACCACTATGTCGAACTCTTTTACGATTAAGGTTACTATCTATAAACCATCCATAACCATATCCCTCTTTGTATGGTGTAAAGATCTCGTTCATGGTCTCTTTTGAAACAAGTTTTTCATTATACAGAGCTTCATCCCATAAAAGCATATCAGTAACGGTGGAATAAAGTGCTCCCGCGGAAAAAGCACTCATGGTATCTATTTCGGAGCATATTAATCTATCTCCGCTTACATAATATCCACTGGCTTTATCAGGAAGAATCTCCCTGCAATCATCTAAACCGCTACTATTCATTCCCAAAGGCTCAAATATATTCTCCTTTATAAATTCGATATATGATTTTCCTGAAACTCTTTCAATTACAACACCTAGTAAATAGTATCCAAAAAAACAATAACTCCATCCTTCACCTGGTTGGAATTCTAGAGGCATATCTTTAAAGAGATTAAATATCTCCCTTTGTGTAAGCAAACATTTTCCCATTATAAGATAAGGGTCTATAACTGAAAAGTCATTATATAGTCCAGATGTATGTGTCATTAAATGATGAATAGTTATCCTTTCATCAAATTCAGGATAATCAGGAAAAAACCTTCTGATACTATCTTGAGTGCTAAGTAATCCTCTTTCTTTTAGAATCATTATTCCCATGCAAGTAATCTGTTTCGTAAGAGAAGCTATTTTATATTTTGTTTTTATTGTATTTGGGGCACTGTGTTCTATGCTCGCCATACCATAGCTTTTATTGAAAATAACCTTACTTTTATCTACCACTACAACCGCCCCACTAAATGGCCATAATTGTGTGTATGCATTCATATATTCATTTATCTTGCAATTAATACTCATGCTATTTACCTCACATTTCTATTTATATAATACAGAATTGCTTTATATAATTCTAACTTAATTATACAATCTATAAAAGGGAATTTATTTTTCTGTATAATAATTTACACAACAGAGAATTATAACGTCTTTTATTTGTTTTCTGTTAATTATAAGAGCATATAATAAAAAGCTGCCACTCATTAAAGAGCACCAGCCTTGACCTATATTATTTTGCATATACAATTTTAGTAAAAACCGCATTTACTTATGATACGGCTCCCCCATATTAATCCTGTACCCTCTATATATCTGCTCCAGCAGTATCACCCTCATGAGCTGATGGGGAAAGGTCATAGGCGAAAAGGACAGCTTGAAGTCCGCTCTTTTGAGCACTTCATCGCTGAGGCCCAGGGAGCCGCCGATGATAAAAGCTATATTGCTTCTCCCCTTTATACCGAGATCGTTGATAAAATCAGCGAAGACTTCGGAGGAGAGCAGCTTGCCGTCTATGGCCAAAGCTATTACATAGGTATCGCTTTTCACATGCTTTAATATTGCCTGGCCTTCTCTTCCCTTTACTGCCGCTTCTTCCGCCCGGCTCATATTTTCCGGAGCCTTTTCGTCAGCTACTTCGATTATATCCATCCTGCAATATTTTGAAAGCCGTTTGGAGTATTCCGAAACGGCTTCTTTCAAATATTTTTCTTTTAATTTTCCAACTGCTATTATATTGATATTCATCAGAACACCTCTTTTGTGAGAAGCAAAAAGAACCGTCCGAAACCACTGAAAAACGTTAAATAAAAATTGTAAGATATTCAATAATATTCTACAAGAATCAACATAAAACCCCCTCTGTATGATATAATGAATGTGAAGCAAACATTACAAACAAGGGGGTTTTATGATGCTTAAGAACAAGCCTAAGCAATTAAGTTTATATTCAATATTATACAATAGAATTCCTAAAAATCATATATTAAAATTAATAAATGATGCTGTGGATTTTGGTTTTATTAATAAACTACTAGAAAAGTCTTACTGCAAGTATTATGGAAGACCAGCTAAAGAACCCGAACTTATGACTAGGCTTTTAGTACTTCAGTATTTATATAATTTATCAGATGAACGGGTGATTGAAGAAGCCTCTTTGAATCTTGCATATATGTGGTTTCTTGGAATTAATCCTGAAGAAGAACTTCCTCATCCAAGTCTTTTAGCTAAATTTAGAACCATAAGACTTAAGGAAACTACCTTGGATGATATTATTCAAGAAGTAGTCAGGCAATGTATAGAAAAAGGCATCATTAAAGGAAGCAGTATCAGTATTGATGCAACACATACAGAGGCTAACACTGTAAAAAAGGTTCCTGAGAGAATCATGAAACATCTTGCTAAGAAAATATTTAAAAACATGGGAGAAGAAATTGGGACAGTACCAGATCAAATAGATACAAACATACCTAATTACAAGGAAATAGAAGATCATAATATAGCAAAGCAAACTATGAAGAACTATCTGGAAAAAACTATTGAAAATGTAGAATCAAGCGTTGATTTAACTGTTGCCCCTAAAACAGTAGAAATTATTGAGGAAGCTAAACAAATACTGAATTCTCCCAAATTCATAGAACAAAAGGGTATCAGATCATTAGTTGATAAAGATGCCAGAGTAGGGTGCAAATCTAAAACAGATAGCTTCTTCGGGTATAAAGTTGAATTTGCAATGATACCTGAAGAGAGAATAATAACGGCGGTAAATGTACAAGATGGGGCTTATGTAGATGGAACAGACTTCAAAGAGTTATATGAAAAAACAAAAAACTGTGGAGTTGAAATAAAGGAGGCATATGGGGACAAGGCATATTTTAGGAAGCCCATATTGGACTTTTTAAAAGAAGAAAAAGTAAAAGCATATATTCCGGTAAGCGAATCGGTATATAAACTAGACGATAGTAAATTTAGTTACAACAAGGATTCAGACCAATGGACATGTGAAATGGGCAATTGTACTGCCAATAAGAAAAAGAGCAAGAAAAAGGATAGAGAAAGTTACTACTATTACTTTAAAAAAGAGGATTGTAAAAACTGTCCTAAAAGGGAGGAATGTTTATACAAAGGTAAAGTAAGAAAAATACTTGAGATTACAGTAAATACAACAGCATTTTATGAATACAGCAAATTTACAAAGTTAGAAGGCTTTCTAGAAAAGTATAAAATGCGAGCAAGTCATGAATGGAAAAACGGAGAAATGAAAAGGTTCCATGGTATGGACCGTGCGAGAGGGTACGGTCTTAGAAGCATGGGAACCCAAGCAAAGCTAACGGCGCTGGTAGTAAATTTAAAGAGGATAGCAAGCATACTATCCTCTCGTTCTACTTGTTTTATTGCTATAATTGAAGAATTATGGTTACTTCCTAAAAAAGTTCAAATTGCTGGTTAAAACCTATCTAAAAACATTAATTTTTCAGTGGTTTCGAACCGTCCCCGATGCTTCTTAGCGGCCCTGGAGGACGGCCTGGGTTTCATATTCCTTGCCGTTCCTTTGATATTTTATATTGACTGTATCTCCGGGTTTTTTGTTATACAAAACACTCCTGAGCTTCAGCATAGTATTTATTTCAACATTGTCTATGTGAGTGATTATGTCTCCTTCTCTAAGGCCTGCGGTCTCCGCTGCAGAGCCTTTGATTACCTCGCGTATATACAGTCCGGATTTGATCACTATATCGGTTTCATAATATCCGACGATTTCTCTGTCCAGGGTATATATGCCCAAGTATGGCGGATTGAAGACTCCATTTTCCACAAATTGCTTTATTACCGGCTTGGTAACATTTATGGGTATTGCAAATCCTAAGCCTTCCGCTGAAGCTTTTACCGTATTTATGCCTATTATCTGGCCCTTGCTGTTGATGAGGGGTCCTCCGCTGTTGCCCGGGTTTATTGCTGCATCGGTCTGGATCAGGTCTTCCATTATGGTGCTTTGGTCCAACATTATGCTTCTGTTCAATCCGGAGACGATCCCTTGAGTGACAGTCCTTTCATATCTCAAACCCAATGGATTGCCTATGGCAATAGCGATTTCGCCTACTCCAAGGCTATCCGAATCGCCGAGCTCCGCAGCGGTCAGACCGGTGGCTTCAACCTTTACCACTGCAAGGTCCAAGCCTGCATCCTGCCATAATACCTTGCCTTCCAGCTCCCTGCCGTCGATTAAAAATACGGTGAGCTTGCTTCTATTATCTCCAACCACATGGGAATTGGTGAGTATGTATCCTCTAGAATCCACAATTACGCCGGAGCCTACCCCTTCCGTATATCTGGTGCCAAAGAAATAGTCCTTGCGAACCGATACGGTGCTTATCCCAACGACAGTCGGCATGACCTTCTTTGCAACCGCCCCTGCCACATTGATCTCTTCCTTAGGATTGATCACTATTTGCTGTGCAATACTGCCCCCGCTGCTGTTAGGAACAGGTGTGTATTTGCTGTAAAAATACGCGGGTACTATAGCAGCTACGATCAAGCCGCCTATTATAGCTCCGATAAGTCCAACTGCAAAATAGGCCAGGCCGCTTCCTCTTCTGCTCTTCCTTCTGAAGTCTTCGGGAGGTCCATAATTGCCGGGGTAATTATCCATATATATCACCTTCTTTTATAAAAAATATGCAGTATTTTTTATGGCTGCGAGGCACGGGGCACGGGGCACGGGGCACGAGGCACGAGGGTTAGGGTATTCCTTTTGGGTCAGACCCTAGAGCTCTGCTATAACACTCGAACCTCGTACCAAGACCACATAGAAGTGACCCTAGGCGATGCACCACGTACCCGAAAAAAATTGCTACGCAATTTTCTACTAATATGATATACCTTATATAGCCGTATTATCCCTATTTGCAGCAGCTATACGGTGAATACCTTGCTTACCGAGCTTCTCGGCGCTACATCAAGGGTCACATCCTTTTGGACTGAAATGCCCTTTTCTTCCATAATACCTCTAACTGTCTCATATGCCAACTGGGGAAAATTATTTTCCTTGCTCAAATGCCCCAGCATTATCTGCTTGACGCCTAAACCCACAAGCTCACAGGCTGCGTATCCCGATGCCTCATTGGACAAGTGTCCGAACTCCCCGAGTATCCTTCTTTTCAAAAAATACGGGTAGCTGCCCACCTTGAGCATTTCCACATCATGATTTGCTTCAAGCATTACAAAATGTGCACCCTTCAAAGCGTCCTTCACAGTCTGGCTGAAATAGCCTAAATCCGTAGCCAGTCCAAGCTTTTCGCTGCCAAAAGAAAAGGTAAAGCCTACAGGCTCTGCAGCATCATGAGAAATAGAAAATGGGGAAATGCATACGTCATCTATGCAAAACTCCTCTCCTGTCTCAAATATCCTTATGTTTTCCGTTTTCACGGTCCCTATGCCGCCGCCCAGTGCCTCCCAGGTCTTGGCATTGGCATAGATGGGTATGTTAAGCTTTCTGGACATGGCCCCTATGCTTTTCATATGATCTGAGTGTTCATGGGTTACCAAAATTCCCTTTATTGAACTGGTGCATATCCCTATATTTTTTAAGTTCTCCAAAATGTTTTTGCAGCTTACCCCTGCATCTATCAGCAGGCCTGATTCATCATTGCCTACATATATGCAATTTCCGCTGCTTCCGCTGGCAATAGAACAAAATTTTGTAATCATAATGACCCCCATAGCTGTTATACTGACTGATAACATATTGCTTTAAAATCTTTTTCGCGCTATATATAAAAAAGGCGATAGACCGAACCTAATGATCTATGCCCAAGGAATTCTTAACTTCTCATTCCTGATTCCTCATTCCTAATTAATTTTTTACTCTTCTTCAGAAACTTTTCTTATTTTGGCTCCAAGGTCAAGAAGTTTGTCTTCCAATTTTTCATAGCCTCTTTCTATATGAATGAGATTGCTGATGGCTGTTTCGCCCTCTGCGCATAGTCCTGCCACCACCATGGCAGCGCCTGCTCTGAGGTCCGTGGCACATACCGGCGATCCGGAAAGCTTTTTTACACCTTCTATTACAGCGATTCTTCCCTCAACATTTATCTTGGCACCCATTTTCTTCAGCTCATCCACATGCTTAAATCTGCCGTCATATATGCTTTCATTGATTATGGCCGTACCATCTGCAATGGACAGCAGAACGCTCATGGGCTGCTGCAGATCTGTAGGAAAGCCGGGATAAGGCATCGTCTTTATGTTGGCTGCCTTTGGTCTGCCATTGGCTACTACCCTGAGAGAGTCTCCATTTTCTATTATTCCGATTCCCATTTCCTTCATCTTAGCGCTGATGGAGTCTAAATGGGTAGGTATTATATTCCTTATAAGAACATTGCCCTTTGAGGCTGCTGCAGCTATCATATAGGTTCCTGCTTCCATCTGGTCAGGTATGACGGCATGCTCACATCCGCCCAGCCGCTCCACGCCTTTTATTTTTATTTCATCTGTACCTGCACCTTTGATATTGGCTCCCAAGGCATTCAAAAAGTTTGCTGTATCAACTATATAAGGCTCCTTAGCAGCATTTTCTATGGTGGTAGTACCTTTAGCCATACAGGCCGCCAGCATTATATTGATGGTTGCCCCCACACTTACTACATCCAGGAATATAGAGGCACCGATAAGCTCATCCGCTTCGGCTCTGATTATGCCGTGCTCAATGGTTATCTTGGCGCCCAATGCTTCAAAACCTTTAATGTGTTGATCGATAGGCCTTACCCCGATGTCACAGCCTCCGGGAAAAGGCACCTCAGCTTTTTTGAAACGCCCCAATAAAGCTCCGATGAAGTAATAAGAAGCTCTTAATTTTTTTGAAAGTTCAAAGTCTACTTTATATGTACTTATGCCGCTGCTATTTATTATAAGCCTGTCACGTCCGTCTCTTTTTACGTCTGCTCCCAGTTGAATAAGAATATCCATTATATTTGCTACGTCTTTTATATCGGGAAGGTTTTTAATGGTAGAGGTGGCTCCTGCCAGCAGTGCTGCAGGCAGTATTGCCACAGCGGAATTTTTGGCCCCGCTTATGTTTACTTCTCCTTGCAGTGCATGACCGCCTTCTATAATTAACTTATCCAATTGTTTTCTACTCCTTATCAATTGTAATTAAAGTTAAAACATGCATAATACCGTTTCATATATTATAGCATTATCAAAATTCTTTTATAATATAGCCAACAATAAAAGCTTTTAATTTATAATCAAAAGCTTTTTATATTATACCATACTGTTAATATTTTGCACTACTTTTTAATTTTTTTCAACTATGCCATTATAGGCATTTATGTATATTCTTCCCTTATCCGTTATAACCTTCCACACAGGTATGGCCGTTCCTTCTTTTACGGTAGTTACATCAAACTCTTTTACATCTTCCACATCTGTATTGAAATAATATCCTAAGCTCATATCCAATACGATTATATTTTGCTCGTCATCTTTATAAAGCTCCGACAGTTTCATCAAAGCATTTACCGGAGATATGACTTCCTTTTTAGCCTTCCCATTATTTACTGTTTCAAACCACAGCATTTTCATAGAAACCACGCCTTTATCAGTTGCCTGAATCTCCAGACAGCTTCTATCCAAAAAAGTACCCTTATATCCTTGGCTGCAGCTCATTTCCAGATAGCCGTTTTTCATTTTTTTTATCCCGCTATATCTGTCCTTTTGATTTATCCCCATCTTCTTTAGAAATGCCTCCATCTTCTTTTGGGCTTCTCCTTCATCAAAAGATCCTGTTTGTCCCTCAATCAGAGCTTTGTTTGTATATATCAACTCTACGTTTCCATTGATCTCCACGTAGATATCTTTATTCTCCATCACTATTCTATCATCGTAGTTCTTTACATCAACATCCTCTAAGCCATCAAAAAAATTTCCCATGGCATATTGCTCGTTGAAATATTTATATTTTACATCGAGAGCGGCCTTGGATGAGCCGGGCTTAGGAATAGCACTTTTTACCGATATGCCTTGCTTTTCAAGATAATCCACAATTTCCTTCGTATTCTCCTTATCCCTTGCCATTCTCAATGCCAAGGGTCCTAAATATGATTCATAAAGCAGAAAAATATCTGCTATCAGAAATACAACGATGAGTATTGTTTTAGCTTTTGACCAATTCATACCAAATACCCCGTTTCTTTTAATCAAGTAGCAATAACGAGGGGACATTCCGCAACAAGGAATACTCCCCTGCAGCGGTGTGTCCCCTTTCCTTAGTATGGCTCCGAAAGTATTACCCCTGATTCTGCATTCAATATATACCTGCCTGCCGCCCCGGTATCGCCTCCTGCTTCTATAACCCATACAGGTATCATAGAAGTTGTGCCTTCTAATTTGTATTCAAAATATGACAATTGTATATCCTTTATCTTAATATCATCAATATCAATATTTTTATCGTAGCTCAGCCTCTTCAAAACTATATCTATTATTTCATCAAGAGGATTTTTGATGATCTTTCCTTCACCTGTCATCTTAATATCTTTAACGACCCTCTTGTATCTTTTAACTTCCCCGTTTACTATTTCAATCTCTATAGGGTTATCCATTATTGTTTCGTCATTTATTATAGGAATTCCTTCATATCTATAATTATACCTTATAGTGCAGCTATATAATTTATTATTTTTAGCCACCTGCTCTATGGAAGAAATATAGGAATCCTTAGGAAAGCCCATATGGCTGTTTACAAAGTTTGTGGCTATATTTACAGCATCCAGTACAGTGAAATCGTCCTTTTGATTTTTAGATTGAGTGGAATAATTCACATATTCAATAACTCCCGCTTTGCTCATCCTTATGCCTCCCCTTCTTTCCCCATCGGTGTATACAACTGTGCCTGAAGGGTCTACGATGCGTCTTAGCGTAGAAGGATCTCCGCCAAAGAAATTCACCGCAATACTTTCAAAGCTATCATCGTCAGTTTCTGCAGACGAAGAAAGTTTGGCCATGGTATGTGTATCTTCTATATTTATAGGGATGAGAACATTTTCTCCATATTTCTCAGGTTCTACCTCATTTAAGAACATATAGGCATAGGTCTTGCTTCTGTTTATCATATCCACCATAACTCTTATGCTGCTCCTTAATGCCTTTGAGCGGAATTCATATATACTGTCGGATGTCTTGTCCACTATATAAACTGCGTTGCTATCATAACCTACTAAAACACTATCTATAGTTTTTATTTCCTCCCATTGCGCTTTGGCAGCTCCCAGCATATTTGCATAAATTCTGTAATCATAGGCAAATGGGTATTCTAATTCAATGGTACGTCCCGTCCTTAAATTTTTCATAAATTCCATGGAATGTTTTTCTGATTCGATGCCTTCCTTGGACTCAAAAATTATAGCCAGCATATTCTTAGTATCTTCCAAAATCCTATCATAGATCAATCCGATCTCTGTTTCATTCAGAAGCAAAGTATGCTTACCGTTATTATTTAATATGAGCTTCTCGGGTTTTATCAGACTTGCCTTGTCATTATTAGAGCTTAGGAGTTCATTAGAATTCACTTCTTGCTTTTTAAACATAATAAAAATACCCTCAATGGATATATCTAACCATATTTGGGTAGTCAATATTACGCTTATCAGCACAAGACAAAAAAGAGTTGCAGATTTGAGTTTTTCCCGCTTCAATTTTTACCATTCCTCGAACACATTTTTAGTTCACTATCTCTAAGTCAAGATCTTTAAAAAGTATATTGTTTATCTTTTCAGTTATTTCTTCATTATTAACATACTCAACTTCTAATTCATAGGATGATCCGTCGCCGGCTTCAACAACTATTTTGTTTTTCCCAGACTTAATAGTCACGGATACCCCAAAAATTCCGGATATACCTACTTTGCAGCTTTTATTGGCCTGCAGTATCCATTCTCCAAGGCTATCATCAGCTTCACCATCTATAGGTTTATTTTTATGGATAATAGTCTTCTCATTATTTGGTTTATACCAGAATGTGCTTATATCAATTTTGGTTCCTTTCAATGCTTTTCCCTTGATGGTCAAGTCCTTGTTGCTATATTTTATAGGTTGTATTTCTTCTTCAATACCCTTGACAAAATCAAAAACAGGTATAGGATCATCTGCTCTTCTGGCGTAAACACCAGTAAAAGAAGATAATGTGAAAACAAATACCATAGCCAAGGTCAACGTAAATTTTAGATGCTTGCTGCCGCGCATTGAATTTCCCCCCAAATTTTTAACCATAATCAATCTATTTCAATATCATTATACAATATGATTGTTACAATAGTATTACAGTCAAATTAAGGTTAATTTACACTTGATACAATCGGGAGTATAACTGTGACCCAAGTACCTTCCCCATATACGCTGTCTAATTGAATCTGGCCGTTGTGAGCTTCCACTATCTGCTTTGCAATGGATAGCCCAAGGCCAGTACCTCCAAGGCCTCTGGAACGCGCTTTGTCCACCCTGTAGAATCTCTCAAACAATCTTGCCATGTCCTTCTTTGGTATGCCAATACCATTATCCCTGACCTTTATATAAATATATTCTGCCTCTTTCCACATTGATACATGAATTTTTCCCTTTTCCTGCGTGTATTTTATTGAATTGCTGATTATATTGATCATAACTTGCTCGATTCTATCCTTATCGCCTATTGTCTGCGGGATCTCATCATTGATTTCCAGAGAGATGCTTTGATTCTTTTGCTTTGCGGATATATCCATCTTATAAACACAGTCGCTGAGTATTTTTGTCAGATCTATTTCTTTCATATTCAACTGAGTTTTGTCATAGTCCAGTTTGGACAGCATCAATAGATCCTTTACCAGTCTTGTCATCCTGTCGGATTCGCTGTCTATCACATTTAAAAACCTTAAAGTCATATCCCTGTCTTCCGAAGCTCCGTCCAGCAGAGTTTCCGTATAGCTTTTTATGGTTGTAAGTGGCGTTCGAAGCTCATGGGAAACGTTTGCCACAAACTCTTTCCTCATCCTATCCAAGTTTTCCTGCTCGGTTACATCCTGCAGCACTATTATTGCACCGGCAGTTTCAGCGCCTTGATTCTTAAAGGGTACAATGCTGTATCTTATTGTAGAGTCACCGTTACTTATGAGGTTGCTTTTCTCTGCCTCATCTTGGAATAAGGCTTTCACATCAAAAGGAAGACTCAGCATATTTGCTACATCATCAAAGTTCTTCCCTTCCACATCTATTTTAGCTAGTTTAAACAATTCAAAAGCCGCAGGGTTTGCATGGATTATTGTGCCTTCCGAGCTGACGGCAACAACGCCGTCAGTCATATAAGTGAGAATGGTCTCCATCTTGCTTTTTTCATTATTCATCTCATTCAGAGTGGTCTTCAATCTGACTGTAAGGTAGTTAAACATTTCCGTGAGCTTCCCCACTTCATCGTCGGATCTGACGGGGATTATATGCTCAAAGTCTCCCGTTGCAAGCTTCGCGGCCTTTGAGGTTACTTCCTTGATAGGTCCTGTTATGGTTCTGGCCAATATGCTTCCCAAAAGCACGGTAAAACACAGCGCCCATATAGTAGCGCTGGTAAGTATATTTTTAATATTGGATATGGAGTTATTTATCGAAGTAAGGCCCATATTGAGATAAATTGCGCCTACAACTTCACTGCCGTCAGAAGTGATAGGGACAGCTATGCTCTTATAGTTGTTTTTTAGATCTGCAGAGTCGTTTAAGTCTTTGACCCTTTCACCCGTTAGAGCCCTGCTGATCATCCAGCCGTCTTCCATGGGCAGCTCCTCGCCATTATGAGCCAAAGATCTTCCATTTTTATTAAAGACATAAACAGATCGAATCTGGCCGCCCCGTCCGCTGAACCAATTATACACAATATCCTGCACATCATAGGCCCCGATGGCCATATCTTTCAATAAAAAGGAAAGGTCATCAGCTTTGGCCTCTATATCGCTTGCCACATTGCTGATCTGGTCCTTCTCGACAGCCTGCACTATGTAAAGACCAATTATGGACATGGCAAGCCATACCAGCAGGACATAAATTATTACAAGCTTCCATTGGATGCTTTTTAACATATGTTAAATCCTCCTGAAATAATAACCTACGCCTCTCTTGGTCTGAACATATTTGGCATTGCTGGGATCATCCTCAACTTTTTCCCTGAGCCGCCTCACAGTAACATCTACGGTTCGGACATCGCCATAATACTCATATCCCCAAACCTCTTCCAGCAGAGTCTCTCTGGAAAACACCTGCTCTGCATTGAGGGCTAAATATTTTAACAATTCAAACTCTCTAAGAGTGAGCTCAATTATCCTGTCTTCTTTTCTTACTTCATATTTATTCAGATCAATGACCAGATTGTTTGATTTTATTATCTGGCCCCCGGCTTCTGCACCATTATTTAAGAAGTTTACTCTTCTTATATTGGCCTTTACCCTTGCCAACAGCTCTCTGAAGCTGAAGGGCTTGGTCATATAGTCATCTGCGCCTAGCTCAAGACCCAGTACCTTGTCCACTTCTTCTTCTTTTGCGGTCAGCATTATTATTGGAGTATTTATGTTCTCCCTGAGCTTCTTACATACAGTAAAGCCATCCATAACCGGAAGCATTATATCAAGAATTATAAGATCAGGCTTGTGCTCATATGTACTGTCAATAGCTTGCTGTCCGTCCTCTGCAATGAAAACCTTATAGCCCTCTTTCTCCAGATTGTATTTTATTATATCTGCTATTGGCCTTTCATCGTCAACAACTAATATCTTGCTATTCATACATCAATACCCCTCTTTACAGTTATTTATATATTATTTCGGCATCACTGCCGCTAAGTTTACCTTAACTCTTTTTATTTCTATTGTACTATTTA
Source organism: Lutispora sp. QWL-02 (assembly GCF_058315355.1). Taxonomy (NCBI): domain Bacteria; kingdom Bacillati; phylum Bacillota; class Clostridia; order Lutisporales; family Lutisporaceae; genus Lutispora; species Lutispora sp. QWL-02. Next base: position 526,729 of record NZ_CM177762.1, on the reverse strand, counting down.
ATCCATATATGTGCAAAGTATTAAATTTTTTGTCGTATTAGGTCTATTTTCCTAGAAAAATAATCCAATTTTCGCATATTATTAGGGAAAAAAATGTCATATAATGAATTCAGATACTAAAAATACAATTGATACAAAACCAATTTGTGTCCCCCCGGATGCTGGAAAACAGGCAGGGGCCTGTTTTCTTTTTTGGGCTGTTTCTGATATTAACAATATTCTTAGTTTCAGGATTTTAGAATAGGTTATTCGGGCTGACCAACCTTTATATGAATTGGCGCCGATCAGCTATCGTATAAGGAAGCAAAAGCTTTATAAAAGTCATGTCCTGCTTTCAATTCCTTTAATAAATCCAATACTTCATGATTTCCCTTTCTATCGTAAATATCCTTCATTATCAGGAAAGATTTTCTGTAGGCCTTGTCACTGTCCAATGCCATAAAATTTCCGCGCAAATCTTCCAATGAGTATTCATCCTTAGAGTCCATAAACTGTCCCCATTCGGTGCCGTAAACATTGTATTCCTGGTATAAGGCCAGTCCTTCGGTAAACCATGTTTCCAGATTTCCTCCCGTCAGCTCGTCCACAACCAAATGAGTATACTCATGAAGAACCGGCCCATTTGTTTCATATTGCTCCAAAGTCAGGTCAAAAGCTTCAGGCACCACTAAATGAATCACGCCCATATTGTAAAGGCCCATAACAGTTTCTCCGTCCAAAGCCTTATTATAATCCCAAAATGCCTCCATGCTTCCATAGACGAATACGGGAATGTTTTTAGTTGGATAATAATTAAATTCTTTTCCCACCAAATCATAGCTTTTTTCCAGCAAGTTTCCCAATTCTTCCACCGTTTTTTCATCAGCGCCCCTGCTTTTCAATATAAAGTGAGGTTTATTCACTTCTTCTATGCTGGATGAAAGCTCCGTACTCTTATAGTATTCGAAAACCTTCAAAGCTTTATAGCCCGTTGACCTTGCAAGAATGTATGTCCTGCCGTCCATTAAAAAAAATAGCGCCAGCAATATTGTCAGCACTATATATGTTTTAAGAAATTTTCTTTTCATATCTGCATCACCACAGATATATTATACAATAAATTTTATGTCAACTTAACTGGTATTTTATAGAGCTTTTTTAGTGTCTGCGAGTACTTAAGATTTTGAGCAGATTTTTCGTCAGACAAGGCAAATTTTCGAAGGAATACTGGTGGTATTCCAAGAAAATTTAACGCAGTATGACGGAAAATCTGCCAAAAGATCAAGTGCAAGTAGACGCTAAAAAGGCTCTCAGTGGCAGCCTCCGCAAGTTCCGCAGCTTCCGCCGCAGCCTCCCTTTGAAGAGCCACCGGTTTGGCATTTTCCTTCAAATACCTGTCTTACATTTTTGCTTTGGCATTTGGGGCAAACCACTTTATCTTTATTATATGAGTTCACTATCTCAAAAAATTTTTCACCGCAATCATCGCATTTAAAATCCAATGCTGCCATGATAATCCTCTCCTTTTGATAAGCTTGATATTATTCACCTATTAATATTTACAGGCATATTATATTATATCATTTATTTTTTCGATGGGGGATTTCTATGAAAAAATTTTTTACGTTTACCAGAAGGATCGATCCTGAAATAAAATATGCAATATCTGTCAAGGGTGTGAAAAATATACCTTTGATTCTTCAGTTGAAGCATTACATAGACAATCCTACCAAAAGAAGATTAAGCCGGATGGGCTTTAAAATTAAATATGAAGTCAATTTTCTGAAATGTATTTGCGGAAGCTTGCCTGTCAGAAATTTCGACAGCCTTAAAGCTCTCGTAGAAATAAAAAAAATTTTTTATGACGATAAAGCCGAGATCATGGGAAGGATCATTCCCCAGTTAGAGAGCGTAAATAGCGGCATCGCCGTACAATCCCGGCTTTTAAACGGCCGGGCCGTATCCATGGCCTTTATAGATACAGGTGTAAAGCCCTTGCCGGCTTTCACAAAGCCAAGGCGGAGGATACTTGCTTTTAAGGATTTTATAACGGATAAAAAGGACCCCTTTGATGACAGCGGCCATGGGACTGCAGCCATAGCAGCCGCATCCGTGCTGGCCGCGGAGGCGGGCATAGTATGTGCCAGGGCCTTCGATATCAGCGGTCATGGATTCTACTCGGATATCATCGCTTCTATGGATTGGATTTTAGAATTAAAGGAAAAGCATAATATAAGGATTGCGGTATTAAATTTTGGTGCCAAGGTAAAAGATGATGCCTTTGATATTTTGGCTGCCGCTGCAGAAGCGCTGTGGAAAAGCGGGCTGCTTGTGGTTGCCTGTGCAGGGAACCTGGGTCCGGAAGCCGCTACCATCACAAGCCCAGGACATAATGCTAAGCTATTGACCATAGGGGCAATGGATACAGGCGGCGAGAAGCCTTCTGTATCCTCCTGGAGCAGCCGGGGCCCCGCATCAGGGAATATTGACAAGCCGGATCTGGTGATGCCGGGCTGCATCCCTTCAGAAAACCTGATCGGCACATCTGCTTCTGCAAGCATGGTCGCAGGTGTCGCGGCCATGCTGTATGAAAAAAAGCCCCAGCTTTCTCCCGATGATGCAAAAAGCTTGCTGAAGGTTTGCTGCGCATCCTTCGGAGCTCTTAAGCAATCACAGGGGAAAGGCTATATAAAGCTTGAAAAAATAGAGGAGCTATAAGTTTGGAGAGCTTGGGTATTCCTTTTAGGTCATGGGGAACGGAAACCACGGAAAGACACGGAATTTTGTGAAGAACCTTAGAGTAAGTTAACGAAGCGTAACGGACGCCAAGCAAGCTTTCCAGGTCACGGATGACCTTTGGGAAGCGTAGGGTTTTCTTAGGCTCAGCTCATAAGGGTCATCAATTTTTATATACTATACTTGACTATATATGGATGCTATTGCTTGTATAGCTAAATAAATGGTATGTATATTTGTATTCAGATATACATACCATTCTACTTATAGCTGCTGTATCAGCAAGCTCTTAACAACAAGTCTTTTTATAAATATTTCGTCGGGTTGACCGGACTGCCGTTCTTCCTTATTTCAAAATGCAGGTGAGGTCCGGTGCTTCTGCCTGTATTTCCTACTGCACCGATGGTTTGTCCCTTATATACTTTATCGCCTACCTTGACGCTTATCTTGCTCAAGTGGCCGTAATATGTGACAAAGCCTCCGCCGTGGTCAATCTTTATCAGCTTTCCATAACCTCCGCTTGACCCTGTATAGATTACCTCGCCTCCATCGGCAGCCTTTACCGGGGTGCCCACGGGAGCTCCAATATCTATTCCTTCATGGAGTCTTCCCCATCTTCTGCCGTATCGGGAGGTTATGCTTCCCCTGGCAGGGGTAGAAAAAGTTCCGGTGCCTTTTTTAGGAGGAGGAGCCTTGGTACCCTTTACCAAAATCTGATCCTTAGGCTGCTTTATTATTTTCTCCGACAAGATAACTCGACCTGTTTCAATGCCGTTGGCCTTGGTCACTTCAGCTTTAATTTCTTTTTCGCCGTATTCACCTTTTACTCTTATTTGAGTCTGGTCCTTATACATGCTGCTGCTGAGTTCCAGCTTTTGTTCATATGGTATTTTATCGATATATGTAACATCTTCAACAGTTTTCACTCTGATCAAAGATTTTGGGACCACTAGGTTTATTTCTTGGCCTATTTTAATCTTTTCCGGGTTTGCTCCGGGGTTAGCCTTCTGCAAATCCTCTATACTTATGTCATATTTCCTTGATATGCTCCAAAAGCTTTCTCCTGATTCAACCTTATGTACTCGTATTTCGCTGGTGCCCTTTATGATGAAATCCGTCGCATCTCCTGTGCCCATAGAGCTGGAAGCATCAGCGAACTCTTCCTTGATCTCAACCTTCTCAAAAAAGCTCGTTTCCTTCACTCTGCTGCGATCCAGACCTTTGAGAAAATATTCTTCCACATCCGATAAAACTTTGTCTGCCTCATCCTTTGTTTTCAAGGTGACTACGGGCTTATCATCCGCATATATTACAGCAGCTTTTACCGCATAGCTCATATGCTTTTTTAATTGGCCCTCTAATACGCTGCCCTCTAAAAGTTCCTTTTTAGAAGCCTTTATTTTTTCATAGGAGATCTGATCCTTAAAGGCGACTGCCGCATCATTTTCTTTTTCAAATTCTTGCTTTAAAGCTTCAATAGCAGCTTCTGCTGTTTTCTTATCCTTTACCTTTGCTACTTGTTTTCCATTAATCATTACCCCAAAGGCCGTATTGGCAAAGATTAAATATGTAATGGTTATCAATATGACAACTAAAGCCCCTCCTGTTGCCATAAACCTTTTGGTGTTGACCACTTTCATAGTAAATTTTTTATTGCCTGTGGCCGGCTTTATATTAAACTTAGACAAAGTCTTTTTTATGTCTAGCTTTGACATGCTTCCTTTGGATTTCGCAAACCATTCGGATGCGTGCTGTTTCAGGTTTTTAATCTTCTGCTTCAACTTAGTAAAATTATCCCCGTCTCCCCCCATCAATGCATCTCCTTCCTTAACATCGCTCTTTATATTTTATACCATACAAGCTTGTTATTCAACCAAATATTAACGTAAAAATCTTCCTGCTTGTCTATATAATATTCTTTATTTCTTGAAATTATACCCTTTGGTATTATTTCACATATAAAGGTAATGCAGCATTATCTTATCGATGTTATGAAAGTGCCTGATTTTAGAGGATATGAATAAAATTTTACATATCAGCATTACATGTCTGAATCCGCTATAACTTAACTCGTTGTTCTGGCTGATAAAAGAGTATTTTGTGAAGAGGCTTAGCGTTTGTTAGTTTTGACGCAGCCCTATACAAGCTTACAAAGTCTTAGCCTTGAAGCTTTATACTTGTTATCATCTAGAACAACAGATTAATTAGAAGCTTCAGACATGCTGCTGTATCATAGAGATGAAATAGATAAAATACTATAAATTATTTGATTCTTGCTATGGCTTCAATCTCAATTTGGGCGCCCTTGGGAATAGCAGCTACCTGTACGCATGAACGTGCAGGAGCAGACCCACCGAAGAATTCCGCATAAGCTTCATTAACTGCAGCAAAATTAGATAGATCTGCTACAAAAATTGTTGTCTTGATGACCTTGCTAAGTCCTGTTCCTGCTTCTTCGAGGATTGCGCCGATATTTCTTATGCACTGACGCGTCAATTCTTTGATGTCACCTTCTGCAAAATTTCCTGTTGCAGGATTAATCGGAAGCTGTCCTGATACAAAAACCAAATTGTCAACAACAACCCCTTGGGAATATGGGCCTATAGCCGCTGGTGCATTATTTGTTTTTATACTTGCCATAATATACATCCTTTACTTTTTTATTTTAAAGCATTATGCTTTAATGTGCTCTTAATACAATGAATATATGCTTCTATACAAGCATTAGCTTTTCCTGCCGCCCATCAAGGAAATCAACGGTGCCATCCTTGCAGATATCTTCCTCAAGATACATAAATACAAGCTGGCCATCCCAAAGCTTGATATTGTCGGAAACATTAAGTTCCAACGCGTAGCAGGTCTTGTCTTCGATGGGTCTTTCCCCGGCACCGGGAATAAGCTCCTGTTTGCCATACTGGCCTATCCTGGGGCCTGAGCCATGGCCAAATGTACCCAGGGGATGGGTATATATCATGGAGTTAATGCCCTCAGCTTTAGCAGTATTGATAGAATTAAAGAATGCATCATTTCCCGTTGCACAGACCTTTATGTTCTCTCTAACTATATCCTGGAGCCTGTTTCCTTTAGCAAGAAGGTCCTCGAATTCCTTGGGAGCCTCTGTTTCTCCATCCTTGAGTATATAGGCCACCCATTGCATGTCTGTATGCAGCTGCACATAAATACCGTTTATGCCTACATCACAATGAATAAGATCCCCGGGAAGGATAACTTCGTTGAACATTCGCGAAACATTGCTGCCTTTGCGCTGAAGGTCAATATCTGGTCCAAACCAATAGAGAAATCCCAGGCGGTTGATAACATCACGCATGAACCACTCAATATCAGTTGTTGTGGTTTCGCCTACTTTAATGAACTGTTTAGAGAAAGAGTAGTTAACGATATCATGTGTTATGTTGACAAGTGTCTTCATCGTTTCTTTCTCCATAGGAGAAACTCTCTGGAGCCAGCGTACTGTAAGAGGTTCACCATCGCAGAGCTTTGCAGCGTTTTCCCCGAGAGCATCTTTCAATTGCTCATACATTGTGGAGGAAAGACCATCACAAAAGCCATCTATTAAACTCCTGTTAAGAGCTATCTTTGAAGGATTGCATTCCTTGACAATTCTGCTGATGGCTTCCCAGACACTTTCATTTGCCCCCTGCACTCTTTCGTAAATGCTTTCCATCTCGGAAGAATACGAACCTATTACCATCTTGCGGATGGCACCATTTTCTTTATTACGATGGAATGCAAGTATTCCGATCCTTCTTGAATCATACATATCCCATGGATATAGTGTTTTAAGTATGGGATCTTTACAATTTTCTCTTGCTGCTATTATCCAGAAGTCCATTCCGGATTTCTCCATTGCCCATGGTAGTATGACCTCAAGTCTTTCCTTCAGGATCCTTGTGCTCAATTCAGCCTGTTTTTTTATGGGCAAAAGACCGGCAGCCTCCATTTTTGCTTCAATTGTTTTCATTAAGGCTTCGTGCATTTTCAAATACACTCCTTTTAATTAAATTTCTATAAGATCTTTACAGGCGCCTGTAAGGTTAATACATCCATTTTCGGTTATTATTATATCATCCTCTATTCGTACGCCGCCCCAACCGGGAATATATATGCCAGGCTCCACAGTCATTGTCATCCCCGGCTTCAAGGTAATATCACCCTGGGTGTTTTGAGCGAAGCGCGGAGCTTCGTGTATATCCAAACCAAAGCTGTGACCCAGACCGTGCCCGAAATATTTGCCATAGCCGGCTTTTTCTATGACATCGCGGGCAGCTTTATCCGCCTGTCGTCCGGTTATACCTACTCTCACCATATTTATTGCAGCTTGCTGTGCAGAATGAACTATGGAGTATATTTCTTTTTGTTTAGCATTAGCCTTGCCCAGGCATACGGTGCGTGTAACGTCCGACCAGTATCCGCCGCAGTTACATCCAAAGTCCATCGTTATAAAATCGCCGTTTCTCACCTTGCGTGCACCTGCAATGCCGTGTGGCAATGAACCGTGCTCGCCGCTCGCCACAATAAATCTTTCAGCCATCCTCTCAACTTCCGGGAACTTTCGCATATAGCTTTGCAGCTCCAAGTCTATTTCCGCTTCTGTCATACCCTCGCGTATCTGTGTGATGACATGCTCAAAGGCAAGATCGGTTATCTCGCAGGCGCGCCGTATTCTGGAAAGCTCTGCATCATCCTTTATCATTCGAAGATTAACTATTTGATCATCTATGCCTGACAATATTTGTACGCCGCTGATAATGCGAAGAGCGTCAGCAAAGCGCAGCGTCATGAAGTCTCTCTCCACTCCCAGCTTGCCTATTTTTTTCTCCTTCAAATAAGCAAGTACATCATCCTCACCTTTTATAGGTATGATCTCATATCCGTTACATTCACCCTGAGCCTGTTCTATATAGCGAAAATCCGAAAAAAAAATTTTTGAGATTGGAGTTATAAGTACATAGCCTGCGCTGCCTGTAAAACCGCTTAAATATCTCCTATTTGCAGGGCAGTATATAAGTGCGGCATCAAGATCCGCTTCTGCTGCAAATTTCTGCACATAGTTACTTTTTCTCATTTTATCACCTTTCCATGCTGACTCTCAACTACAAGCCTTTGCCTATACCGGCCCCACAAGATAGGAAGCCCCCGCCCAAATGGGGGGGAGCTGTGTTTATACAAGATAATTTTAGAAGTAGAAATCCTCAATCTTGAGCTGACCGTCGTCATATACACCAAATCCTTGAATATTGGCATTGTATACTACGACTTCTTCAGGGCACTGGAGGAATACGCAGGGGACTTCTTCCCAAACTATTTCTTGGGCCTCAAAATATGCATTTTTCCTGACCTCCGGATCTGTGGAGGAACGGCCAAGTTGCAGAAGCTCATCGACCTTCTTATTTGTATAGAAGGACATGTTGCCGCCTGCTCCATGCATAGAAGAGTGGAAAGAGGCATAAAGAGAATAATCCGGATCTCCTGTATCCGATGTCCAGCCAAGCCCGAACATCTCAAGATTGCCTCCGATTACCTTATCAATAAATGCGCCGCGTTCAAGGGTCTCGATATTGACCTTTACTCCTATTTCTGATAACTGTGCCTGAGCCATTTCAGCAGTATCAAGGCGTTCCTGGTTTTGATCACATGAGATAGTAATTTCAAGACCATTTGGATATCCAGCCTCTGCCAAGAGGGCTTTTGCCTTCTCAATGTTGTATTCGTGAGGAGCCAGCTTATCATTAAAGGACCATACAACACTGCTCATAGGAGCAGACGCAATTGATCCGACACCTTGATAAACAACGTTGAAAATAGCTTCCTTATTTATTGCCATATTGATAGCCTGTCTTACCTTGATGTTATCAAAAGGAGCTTTTTTGCAATTGAAGCAAAGGAAGTTGATTCTGGAAGCCTGGCGCCTGAATACCTTGACATCTTTATTTGACTCAAGACGGCTAAGCTCGGAAGCCTGCACATCAATAGAAACATCTATCCCTCCTGTTTCAACTTCGATGGAACGGCTTGCGATCTCAGGTATGCTTCTAAATACCACATTCTTTATTTTAGGTTTATTACCCCAGTAATCTTCGTTGGCTATAAGGTCTATGCGGTCACCGGTTGTCCAGCTTACAAACTTGTAAGGGCCTGTTCCTACAGGATTCTGACCGACCTTATCTCCTGCCTCTGTATAAGCTTTCTCATTTACAATTGACATAACAACGTGACCAAGGTGGTTTAGAATAGGTCCAAATGGCTCAGTCATCTTCATTTCAAAGGTGTAATCATCGATAACCTTAGATTTTTCAAAGTCGATGGTTGCTCTGATAGATTCAGCGTGGGGAGATTGAGCAATTTGGGAAAAAGAGAAGGCTACATCGCTTGCTTTAAACTCCTCACCGTTATGGAACTTAACGCCCTTTCTCAGGTGAAAGATATAGGTTGTGTCATCAACAATTTCCCAGCTCTCTGCAAGGCCCGGTGCTACGTTGCCCTCATCATCACGAGTAACAAGGGTATCAAAAATGCAGCTTGCCACACGTCCTGCAGGGGAATCTGTCGTACCGTAAGGATCAAGGGATTTGGCATCTGCTCCCTGAGCAATTATGATTGTATCTTTTACTTCTTTGGGAGTATCAGTGCCGGAATCAGGTGCATTTGTCTTTGCACTGCAGCCTACCGTCAATACCATGGCAATGGCAAGCATGACTGCAAGTACGTTTCTGAACTTTTTCATATACATTCTCCTTTTCATTTTTAGTATTTATAAAACAGCCTTGTATGCTGGTTTAATAAAAAATCAATATAGATGGCATGCTACAAAATGCCCCGGCTCAAGCTCCTTAAGCTCAGGCTGCAATTTTAAACACTCAGGCTTTGTATAAAGGCAGCGAGGTGCGAAACGGCATCCGGGAGCAGGATCTATGGGAGAAGCTATTTCCCCTTTAAGCAGTATGCGCTCTCTCCTGACATTGACTTTTGCTATCGGTATAGCAGAAAGAAGCGCTTGAGTATAGGGATGGAACTGCTTTTCAAAAAGCCTGTCAGAGGAGCACTTCTCCACTAGTGTACCTAAATACATAACGCAAATATTATCGGATATATGCTTAACCACTGAAAGATTATGTGTGATGAATATATAAGTAAGGCCTCTTTGTTCCTGCAGATCCTGCATAAGATTGAGTATCTGTGCCTGAATGGAAACATCAAGGGCAGAAACCGGCTCGTCGCAGACAATAAACTTTGGCTCCAATGCGAGAGCACGCGCTATGCCGATTCTCTGCCGGCGTCCTCCGTCAAGCTCATGGGGATATGAATCAGCAAGACGCTCTGCAAGCCCCACCGTTTCCATTATTTCGAGAACCGCTTTCTCCTGCTTTATCTTGTCACCGTCGTACATATTATGGATTATCATAGGCTCCACAATTATGCTTTTGACAGTCATGCGGGGATTTATGGAAGAGAAAGGATCCTGAAATATCATCTGCATATCCTTTCTGGATTCCTTAAGCCTATCACCGCTGATATTGGTTATATCCTTATCCTCAAAGAAAATCTTCCCCTCGGTCGGCTCGAGAAGATGAATAATGCAGCGGCCAAGGGTAGATTTGCCACAGCCTGATTCTCCTACAATACCCAGCGTTTCGCCTCTTTCTATTGAGAAGGAAACATCGTCTACAGCGTGGAGGAGCCCTTTTGGGGTTTTGAAATATTTTTTGAGATTTTCTACTCTAAGCAGTTCAGACATTATTCGTTCCCTCCTTTCTCAAAATTGAAGCATTTTACAAAATGTCCCGCCTCTACTTCTATATCAGGGGGATTCTGTGTTTTGCATTTCTCGCAAGAATACTTGCAGCGAGGTTCAAAACTGCAGCCCCTAGGAAGATTTGCAGGGTCAGGCATAAGTCCCGGAATAGGGCTAAGCCTGTCCGCTTTAGACTCAATATCCGGGATGGAACCAAAAAGTCCCTTTGTATATGGGTGGCATGTGTTATCATAAATTTGTATGAGTGAACCATATTCCACTATTTCACCAGCATACATAATGGCAACTTTGTCACACACTTCCACAACAACACCAAGATCATGGGTTATCAGGATCATGGATGTATTTTTCTCTCTTTTTAGTTTTGAGATAAGGTCAAGAACCTGTGCTTGAATGGTAACATCCAATGCAGTGGTGGGTTCATCCGCCAAAAGCAGCTCCGGGTTGCAGGAAAGAGCTATGGCAATAATAACACGCTGCTTCATCCCGCCCGAAAACTGATGAGGGTATTCTGAGTAGCGCTCTCCGGGAATACCAACAAGCTCAAGCATTTCCTTTGCCTTTAAAGTAGCGTCAGCATATGAAAGCTTTTCATGGATACGAAAACTTTCTGCGATCTGATCTCCTACTGTAACAACAGGATTTAAAGAAGTCATAGGATCTTGAAATATCATAGATATCTTTTTACCGCGAATAGCTCTGAGCTTATGCTTATTGAGCTTTAGAAGGTCCTGACCCTGAAAAATGATTTCTCCTTCAGTAACTATTCCGGGAGGATCAGGTATAAGTCCCATAATGCCTAAAGCAGTGGTAGTTTTACCTGCCCCCGTTTCACCAACAAGACCAAGAGTTTCACCCCGGGACAAGGTAAGATTAAGCCCGTTTACAGCCTCAACAGTACGCTCATCGGTTTTATATTGAATAGTAAGGTTTTTTATTTCAATAATATTGTCATTGTCCATTCTACTGTGACCTCCTTAGTTCTTAAGTCGAGGATCTAACGCATCACGCAATCCATCACCCAGTACATTCAAAGCAAAGATAGTTATCATAATTGCAACTCCCGGGAAGGTGGCCATATGCCAGTAAGCTCTGATGTACTGCCTTGCGGATGAAAGCATAGAGCCCCACTCCGGTGTAGGAGGTTGTATGCCAAGTCCAAGGAAGCTCAATGCAGAAGCGGAAAGTATAGCGCCTGCCATACCCAAGGTTGCCTGAACAATAATTGGTGCAAGGCAGTTAGGTATGATATGTTTGAGAATAATTCTCGAATCTGAGGCGCCTATACACTGTGCTGCTTCTATATACTCCTGATCCTTTATGGTAAGGACAGAAGCGCGAACAACACGAGCATACCCCGGAATATCAGCAATAGCAATGGCTATTACCAGATTAAACAAGCCTGGCTTGAGGGCCGCCGCAAGGGATATTGCAAGGAGCATACCCGGAATGGCCATGAGAATATCCATAGCACGCATGAGCATATTGTCCACTTTTCCGCCATAGTATCCGGAAATAGCACCAAGCAACCCTCCAAAGATGATTGCCGCAATGATTGAAGAAAACCCAACTATGAGGGATATGCGGCTGCCGTAAATAATACGGCTGAGTATATCACGGCCAAAATTGTCAGTGCCAAGAAGATGCTGTTTGCTGGGAAACTCAAATGTGTGGCTGTAATCCTGAAGATCATAAGGATAGGGGGCAATGTAATCTGCAAATATTGCACAAATTATCAGAGCAGCAAGTGTTATGAGAGCAAACATTGCACTTTTATTCTTTTTCAAGCGATGCCAGGCATCATTCCAAAAACCTTTTTTTGGACCTTTTTTGTTACGCTTCCACATTCTTTTTGGGCCCCCTTTTCCTGGACAGTTTGTACTGGGACTTAATCCTGGGATCAATAAATCCATATAATATATCTACCAAAAGATTACAAATACTAAAAGACAGAGCAAGTAAAAGAACACCGCCCTGCACGACAGGGTTGTCTCTCATATTTATACTGTCTATGATAAACTTTCCAAGGCCGGAAATTGCAAATACAGATTCGATAAGCACAGAGCCGCCGAGGAGTGTGCCAAAACGCATCCCAATTACTGTAATAACAGGTATCATAGCATTTTTAAGTGCATGATATATAATAACTACACGTTCATTTTGCCCTTTTGCCCTTGCTGTTCGTATATAATCCTGGCGAATTACCTCAAGCATGCTGGATCTGGTCATTCTCATGATTGTAGCGGAGCTCGAAAGACCCAGCGTAAGCGAAGGAAGAATCCAGTACTTCCACCCGTAGGAACCTGATGCCGGCAGCCATCTCAGATATACCGAGAATATTATTACCGCCATAAGCCCCGCCCAAAATGTCGGCATGGATACTCCTATCAAGGATATGCTTGTTGCTATCTTGTCAAATATCGAATATTGCTTGGTGGCGGAGATTATACCCATAGATACTCCCACAATTACCGAAATTGCAACGCTGAGTGTTGCTAAAAGTATTGTAGTCGGGAACCTCTCCAAAATTTCATCTATTACCGGTTTCTTAGATGCATAGGAGTTGCCAAGATCGAAGTCAAATACCAGGTCTTTTATATAGCGCAATAGCTGCACAAAATAAGAATCATTGAGCCCTAAAGTTTCGCTGAGTTCTTCAACTGCCGAAGCTGATGCCGCTTCACCAAGAATCATTCTAGCAGGATCACCAGGCGTCATATACATAATTGTAAAAACAATTATGATAACTCCGAGAAGCACGGGTATCATCATCAGAAGTCTTTTACCAATATACCTTAACAAATTGTTCACTCCTTAAAATGGTTTAAATACTTATTATTTGACACCTTTTTTTTCTGCAAGTTTTATAAGAGCCTTTCTCATTCGTATTACAGCCTCCCGAAGCTGATCTTCATTGAGAGCGCCGTGAACAATGCGCACATGCCCCCTTCCCTCGTTCCCATAGGGAGCACCTGAGTTTATCGCTACAAGCGCCTCATCATTAAGGTAGGACGTTATTTCACTTCCTGTGCCCAAACGGGAAACGTCCACCCAGGATAGAAAACCTGACTCTGACATGATCATAGAAACACCGGGTACATCGTGAAGAAGCTCATATACGATTTTTCTGCGTCTGTCAAAGCTTTGAAAATAAGACTCCATAAAGCTGTCATCACGCAAAGCGGCAATGGCTCCCAGCTGTGCGGTTGTATTTGCGGCGCCGATCACGGTAACGGCTGTTCCATACATCTTGTCAATGACCTTGGCATCGGCAACTATATACCCCACACGCAAACCGCTTAGCCCCATACCCTTTGAAATGGAAAATACGGAAACGGTACGCTCCCACATACCCGGAAGAGCAGCTATCGAAACCATCTCTATACCGTCGAAGCATGGCTGTTCAAAAGCCTGATCGACTACAACGACCAAATCATTTTTTATTGCAAAATCCGCAAGGCTGGAAAGCTTTTCCCGGCGATAAACAGCAGTCGTCGGATTGTTGGGATTTGTCAGGACGATCATCTTTGTTTTTGGTGTGAGTCTTTTTTCAAATTCCTCAATCCTAAACTGATAGCCATCTTCTGCATAAACAGGTATGCGGACCACTTTACCGCCCATAATCTCTGTATTTTGAAAATTATTGGGGTAGCTGGGGTCTATTATCATCACTTCATCGCCTTTGTCTATAAAGAGAAGCATGGCGAAGAACAGGCCGGAATCGGATCCGGGTGTGATAAGAATATTTCTTTGTGGTTCGACTTCCATTCCATTTATCTTTTTAAGTTTTTTTGCTATTTCTACCTTAAGCTCACTATTGCCGATAGGCGCAGTATAATGGCTGGCAAAGCCGCTGTTGATAGAATCTGTCATTGCTTGTGCTACATGAGGCGGAATAGATGGATGGGGATAGAAAGGATCAGCCCACATCATTAGTGCCACGCCACGTTCGCCCATCTTGAGGACTGCATCACCTACGTCTGCTTTTTCTACTGCTGAAAAAAGTCCCCCCTCGGCTTTTTGAAAAGCCGGTGTCATTTTTTTTACAATCATCCCATTATCTTTCCTTTCAATTTTGCTTCTATTTCAATAAGTTTAATTTAAAATATTATTCTAACTGATAACAATTATGCTGTTTCAGAGGCTAAGAGTTTGTAAGCTTTATAAGACCAATATCAGCCAATATTTCAAAAAACTCTTCAGCATAATTGCTGCATTCCACTCCGGTCTGAAAATAAACTCGGCGTGCAATATCCGCTGCAGTTCTTTTACCGTCAGCTTCATAAACTAAATAATCATCCAAGGAAGGATACCCGGGATATTTGCTGCGCAAGCCATAGAGTTTTTTCTTTTCTTGGAAGGTCATGTCTCCTATTATGCTCCTCATCGCAAGAGGAGCCTTGAATAATCTAAGGGGAATGGGAGAGGATGACAAAGGATTTTTTTCTCCTCTTTTAAAGTAAATCTGTTCAAGGCGGAGAAAAAGTTTCTTTTCATCCTCGATCACCGATGAAATCTGACAGAACTCTTTTTCATTAAAAAGAGATAAAATACGGTTGAGGGTCGCAAAATATATATCCCTAATATAATCGCAGCGTTCTCTGGCATCACTGCAAGCCTTGTTTCTTCTCAAGCTGTTTATATACTGAAAAAATCGGTCAGAAACCTCAGGTATTACAGCTTCTGCATCTTCCACGGTAAACCTTGAATATATGTAGCAATATGAGCCTGCTAAAGCCGCAGAACGGCGAAGCATTTTCGGATCAATATGATCAATGCTGTCGGCACTTGTGTGATAGGTCTTATCCGGCCACTGCGTTAGTGCAACAGTAGGAATGTCTACAGTAGGATCAGAAAGAATATAATGATCACTGCCAAAAGCAAATGGCACCTTAACACCCATAAAAAGGGGGACATATCTGTCCTTACCCCCAAAGCTGCATTCCTTTGACAGCTCTCCCATAATGATCGATGAAAGATCCCCGGAGAAGGAATGAGCACAATCGGGCGTATCAACAATAATGGTTGGACCTGCTTTGCCGTTCTGACAGCCTGCTACCATGTCAAGATTTATACCCGCCACTATCTTAGAGAGCCTGTCCTCGTTTTCCTTAAGAAATGCATATGTGCCTGTAAACTCTGGTATCAGCAGCAACCTTATTGTCCTGTGCGGGCGAGGAAGAGTACCATCTGCGATAAGCCTTCCAAGGGCGCACATTGCTTCCATAGCCGCTGCCACACCGGAAGCGTTATCATTTACGCTGGAGCGCGGGTGGCACAAGTGGGCTACCATCAATATTTCCTCATCCGTATCACCATGGATAACAGCATCAACGTTTTCTATAAAGCCCTCCGTCAAAGTTGAAGAAACCTTAAAGCGCGCCGTAGGCCTTCTTTCTTCAGCTGCCATAGCTATGCAAGCTTCACGAAGCCTTTTGCCGCTATAGGGTGATATGGCAAAGCCGCAAAGCTTATTCTCCTGTTCCTCACTATAAATATGAAAACTGAGATTTGCATGGGAATAAGCCATTTCCTCATCCTCACTCATATTTATGCGTACAGGCTTTATTTCCGGCATGGACACGGTTATAATGCCCAGCGCACCTAAGTCTATGGCACGGTTATACCATTTGTCAAAATCATTTTCCACAAAGAGTAAAGCTCCTGCAAGGGAAGTATTAAAATCTGCCGGAGCAATATTATTCTCTACATATATGATTGTGATATCCTTATTTGAAAAATCCATACTTGCACTGCGCTGTATAATGGACATTTCCTCGCGGTTAAAATCAGAAAGGCGCTCCTGCCATGGCAAGGTAATTTCCAGCCACCCTTCTGTGCAATTCCATTCCTTAAAGAGCTTCTGGGTAAAGCAGAGAGTCCTTCCATCGGCAGGATAGCTGTGAATGCAAACATCCAGGCCGTTTTCCCGCAGAATACCAGCTGTACACTCTGCAGCAGCTCTGTATCCCTGTGAGGCCTGTATCCTATGAAAAGCGGAGACTTCTCTGACAAAGCTCATTGCCTCACCATCGCTGCAGGCATCATTTATGACCTCTATGCATCTTTGCAAAGTAAATGCCGCGTTGGATTTTACCATTTCAGGGCCTCCTTCTATACGAAGATTTATACTGAATTATTATTCATCAGTATAGCACAGCTTGTCTCTAAAGCAATGGAAACAGGAGAATTCAGAATACTCGCCAGTCACTAATTATGCAACAAAAAAGCATCCCTTTTACAAGTACCAACTTGTATTTAACTCAGATAGATGATAAAATTATTAAATAAATATCATGGTGAAGGGGGGCAGCAGCTTGGACAATATTGTCAGTAAAATACACAGATTAAATACAGTATTTAGTAGATCTGCAACCACATTTATACCACTTGACGCACTTTGTGATGAACTTTGCGGTATAATAGGTTGCAATATCTATCTTTTTAATACTAATGGGCATATATTTGCTTACTCAGTTGCACAAAAGTTTCTTTGTCCATATACGAAGTGCTCCCTTGAAAATGAAGAACTCCCTCAGTACTATATGGATTTTTTCAGTAAAAACAACATGAGCATTACAGATATGTATGAGGAGCACCCAAAATGCACCTATGCAGATGTGAAACACTGTCTTTTCAGAAACAGATACTACTCTATGTATCCAATATTTTCTGCATTTAAAAAAGTAGCAGGTATATTATTCATAAGATATGAAGAACCTTTTTCCGAGTCAGACAAGATTTTGTGCGAGTACACTTGTGCAATAGTCTCGATAGAAATGTTGCGGCAGGAACAGGAGAAAATACAGCACCTCTCTATGGAGGCTGCCAAGGCCAAGCTGGCTGTAAACTCCCTTACATTCAGCGAGAAAAAAGCCGCCCGCGCTATTTTGGAGGCCATCAAGGGAGATAGCGGTGAGGTCTTTCTCAATTCTATTGCATGCAAAACTTATACAACCCCATCTACAGTATCCGGGGCCCTTAAAAAGCTTGAGCTGGCAACTTTGATAGTTACAAGAACAAGGGGGGTAAAGGGTAAATATATAAAAATACTCAATCAAAATCTGCGAAGTGAGCTTGAAGAATACGAAAGAAATCCGCGCACAATTTCCTGATAATTGCTATTGATTATTGGAATAAATCAGAAAAGGAACAGCCTTATAATTAATATATAAATATAAGCAATACTTATAATACAATCTATAAAATATAATGCACCATATATTGGTGCATTATATTTTATAAACTTATATGATTTTTATATTTTTATTGGCAATAATTCATATAAAAGGCTATTGAACTATACAATTTTTTTGATGAGAAAAGCATTTGCCGGACAAACTACAAAGCAAGTAGGATTATCAGAATGAAAATTATGCTATAATAGATTATAAACCGGATTTTATTCCTGTTTCGGGAGGAATTGATATGAATTACTTCAAATACATAGCCTACAATGAAGACTTAGGCCATACACCGGTGGAAAATACTTTTATAAACCACTATATGCCGTCAGCTCCGGGAGATTATGTCAAGGTGTATCTATTGGGGCTTAAATGCTCCTATAGCCTTCAAAACAATTACTTATCTGATGAAATAATCGCCAAAACAGTGAATATATCTTTAGAAGAGGTAAGGAAGGCTTGGCAGTACTGGGAGGCCCAGGGCATACTCCGGGTTATACAGCAATCCGAGAAAGAAGACAATAATGTAATAGAATTTATGGATATAAAAGAGCTGGTTCTGAACATAAAGGGCAAGGAGAGCAAACCCGGAAAGAACAGTGTAGATAGGATCATACTGGCAAGACAGAACATAAAGGTTAAAGATATGTTCGATTACATAAGAAAAATTTCCGGCAGGGAGCTGTCTCAAAATGAAATCTTCACATTTTTAGACTGGATAGACGATTATGGCTTCCCCCCTGAGATCGTGGTCATGATAGTGGAAGACTGCTATTCCAGAAGCAAGAAGGATCTCCCTTATCTGAAGCAAGTAGCCAAAAACTGGTTCGATGCAGGGGTGGATTCTCAGGAAAAGGCCTTGATCTATGCCAACCGCCACAAGGAAAAATGGCAAAAGTACAGCAAGGTATTAAACTTTCTCAGGATTGGCCGTCAGCCCACAGCGGTGGAAGAGGAAATGCTGCAGAAATGGTTTTATGAGTTTTCCTTCTCCGACGAAGCGGTGATCAAAGCCTGCGAGCTCACAGCCAAGACCTTGAAGCCTTCATTTTCTTACATAGACAAGGTGCTGTCGGAATGGCATGGGAAGAACATAAAAGCGATGGATGAAATCGAAGCTTATCTGTCCAGAAATAATACTGAAGCGAAAAAAAGCACGCCCAAAACAGGGAAGAGCAGCTTCAATAATTTCAAAGGCCGTACATATGACGCAGATCTTCTAAAACAAAGGCTCCTAAAAAAGAGCAGAGGTGAGTTAAGTGAATAATATCCAGGCCATCATGAAGGAATATGAAGAAGCCAGAGAAAAGAGCAAAAGAGAGCTGGAAAGCAGAAAAGAGGAGCTCTATGCCAAACTGCCGAGGCTAAAAGAAATTGATGATGAGATGATAAACCTGAGCATATCCATAACCAAAGCAGTGCTGAATAATACCGGGGACCATGAAAAGCTGGTGGAAGATTTGCATAAAAAACAAACAGATTTGAAAGTGGAAAAAGCAGAAATACTCACGGCAAATGAATATCCGAAAGATTATCTCCAAATAAAATATAATTGCAAAAAATGCAAGGATACAGGCTATGTGGGATTGGAAAGATGCAACTGCTTAACACAAAAACTTATCGCTCATCAGTATAAGCAGTTCAAGCTTTCTCATAGGATAGCCCAGGAAAACTTCGATAACTTCAACATCAACTATTACTCGGACGAATTAATGGACAATAGAGTATCTCCCAGAGAAAATATGAAGGAAATATATTTTGAATGCATAAAATATGCACAAGAATTTGACAATCACGGCAAAAATCTGCTGTTTATAGGGAGACCGGGCCTTGGCAAGACCTTTCTATGCAACTCCATAGCCAAGAGCTTGCTGGACGCGGGCAAAAGCGTCATATATCAATCATCTCCGGACTTGATAGACCTGGTGAGAAAGTTCAAATTCGATTTTGACAATGAAGAAGCGGGAGATGAGGCTTTAAAGGATGTATATGAATGCGACCTGCTCATAATAGATGATCTGGGCACTGAGTTGAACACCCAGTTTTCCGGCCTTGTCATATACAATATGTTGAATAAAAGGCTTACAGACCACAAAAAGATGATAATATCCACCAATCTGGATGTGGATGAAATAATGAAGGCTTATTCTGAGAGGATATCCTCAAGAATATTCGGCAACTTTGATATGTTCGAGTTCTACGGTGAAGATATAAGGCTTAAGATGCATGATATAATATAAATAAACTACCCTCGCGGTCGGCGAGGGTAGTTTATTTATATATTTACAGCACTGCTAAGTCTTCGTCTTTAGGATCGCAGATGAACATGTGTCCCGGAGAATGGGTTATCATAAGCTCCGGCTTGCTTGTCATCGCTATGGATTGGGGTGTAACGCCGCAGGCCCAGAATACCGGCACTTCTCCATCCTTTATGTTGGAAGGATCTCCAAAATCAGGCTTGTTTACATCCTTGATCCCTATTTGGCCCGGATCTCCTATATGGATCGGAGCACCATGGACCTGAGGAAATCTTGAAGTTGCCTGAACAGCCCTTGGCACCTGGCGGTAGGGTATGGGCCTCATGCTGACGACCATTTTGCCGTGGAATTTGCCTGCAGGCACGCAGTCGATATTTGTTATATACATAGGTACATTATGGTTATCCTCTATATGCCTCACAGGTATTGAGGCGTTTAACATGGCGGATTCGAAGGAAAAGCTGCAGCCCAACAAGAATCCGACGAGATCGTCTCTCCAGTACTTTTCAATATTATTCACTTCATCTGCCAGTTCCCCATATTTATAAATCCTGTATTTCGGTACATCGAATCTCAAGTCTGCACCCTTTGCCATGATCTTGGGCTCCGGGTCGCCTACGTCTGTCACATCCAATATGGGGCAGGGCTTAGGATTTCTCTGAGCAAATAATAAAAAGTCAAAGGCTAAATCCTTGGGAACAATTGCAAGGTTTGCCTGTATGTGACCCCTGCACATGCCTGAGGTAGGCCAGGTCACTTCTTCTTTCCCGATAAGTGCTCTAACTTCTCTTGGACTCATATTGGCTAAATCCATCATATAATCGCCGAACAGCTCGGCTATCCCCCTTTGTTTTATATTGTATCGCTTATATATAATATTACCACAATAGGTACTAATAATGTTCACATAGTGTGTATAATCCCCCAGGCACCATACGTTAAATTTTCCCTTTTAATTCAAAATAATCATTTTCTGCTCGGTTTTCTATGCCCTCTAATACTTCTATCATTTTCAAAATTACGGTATAATTATGGAAGAAACAAATCAGACTATAAAGCTTTGAATTTATTTTTATTTTTTGGGGGATAGCAATGGAAAAAGCAAGTATAAGCAAAATATCAAACAAAACATTAACAAGTATGTTAAACAATTCTATAGAATTGCTTGTAGAAGATTTTATAAAAATAGTTCTCAGTGATTTTTCTTCAGCAAAAAAGATAATTGGTATTGCATTAAAACAAAAGCAAGCAGAGAAGGTTAGAAATAAATATGAAGAAAACGGATTGCATATACCACCGTTTATGATAAGCTCTATAACCAGCATATGTAACTTAAAATGCAAGGGATGCTATGACAGGTTGAAAACTCATAGTTGCTCGCCTGAGCTTTCTGAGGAAGAATGGTCAGGTATTTTTCTTCATGCAGAAATATTATACCTGTTGTAAGCATAGAAGGAGATAAGAATCAAACTGATAATAGAAGAGGGGAAGGCGTATTTGAAAGGATTTCTTTAAGCCTGGATTTGCTGAAAAAAAGAAATATTTTTTATGGCATATCCATCACTGTGACATCAGATAATTTTGATAGTGTTCTGGATGAGGGCTATATAAGAAGCTATATCGATAGAGGCTGCAAGGCTTTTTTCTTTATCGAATATGTTCCCTTTGTGCCATATTCAGATGTAAGTTTAAAAAACTTAACACTTAAAGAGGCATTGAGTTCATCTTTATTAAATGAAATACGAAGCCTTCATGGATTGTTACAAGAACATAAAGGCGGATGCACACTCTTTGAAAATAAAGACATTGTAGAGAGCCATTTGAAAAACACAACTTATAAGTAATACATAACATTGCTGAGCTTATGCTATATAGTTTTATAAACTCTGAAACCAACGTCCAGCTTATCTATGTACTCCTTATCCTTATAATCTTCCTTTATCTTTTCTCCGGCTCTTCGAATCCTATCTTTGCCTATTTCGCATATATTTTTATACCCGGCCTTATAGGCTTGAGATTTTTCACCCGTAGGCTCCGGCAGCTGTATCATGATAAACCTGCGGTTTCCTCCGTCCTCCGCGTTGAGCTCCATGACTGCGTGGGCTGTGGTCGCCGATCCCGAGAAGAAATCCAGCGCTATATCCCCATTGTTCCTCACCGTTGATAGCTGAAGCATCCTTTTTATCAAGCCTATAGGCTTTGGATTGTCAAAAACGATTTTGTCGTCAAACAGGCTTTTGATCAATTGAGTACCGTTGGTTGTAGTCTCAACATCATCCCAGATGGTCTTTGCAACCTTCCCCCGCTTCTCCGCTTCCCAAAGGAACCGCTTCCGCTGGGGTCCTCCTTCTCCTGTCCTGCCGAAGACAATTCTATTGTCCTCCAGAAGCTCTTTGAATTTATTGTAATCATTTTTCCAGCTGCAATTTATATTAGGCCTATATACTATACCCGTATTTGGATTTATTATTTCATATTGCTGATTGGGCCTCCACCCGCCTACCTGGAAAGGATCTGCCTTCCAGGGCCCTCTCGGATCATCATCCGGATTTTCAAAGCCCTCTCCGCTCTCCGGCAGTCGGAATTCTTCCCTATTTTTTATATAATAATCCATGGATTTGAAATAGACTAGATTATGAGTATGGGACGCTGATATTATAGCCGTATTGGTCACTGATTTTGTAGATTTCCATATGATGTCCGCCAAAAAGTTATCCTCGCCGAAGATTTCATCGCATATCATCCTCAGATTGGCAGCTTCATTATCATCTATGCTTATGAAAATCACTCCGTTTTCAGACAGCAGATCAGAGCCGAGCTTCAGTCTTGGATATATCATGGAGCACCAGCCTGAATGAGAGAAATTGTCATTATATATGAAATCCTTTCCCGTATTATAGGGTGGGTCTATATATATCATCTTTATTCTGCTTTTGAAGCTCTCCTGCAGCAGCTTCAAAGCCTCCAGATTATCTCCCTCAATATAAATATTCCCTGTATTTTCCCAATCCTTGCTTTCTTCCGGACGAGGCTCCAGGATCTTGCAGGAAGGCTTATCTGCCTCCGCTATGGCGACCTTCTTCCCTGCCCAGTTCAATCCGTAGCATTCGCTGTATTTTTCAATATCACTGCTGATCCTATCCATTGTTATCAACTCCCGAACTCTATTCCTCGTAACCCCTACTCATATAATATTATACGACAAAAATAATGGAATAAATATGGTATTAATAGCTGCTCTCCTTACAAAACTCACTGATATATGATAAGATTAAGATAGGCAATAATTGCGGCATACAACCATGTAAATATAAAGGAAGTGCAACATATTGAGCAATGGGAAATTCAAGCTCTTGGGCCACGATTTTGATTACAGAGAAGATGAATACGACCGCTTAAAGAATTTGAACAAGAACAAGAAGGAGTATAAGGTCTTTACAAATAAAGCTAATTTTAAGAAGATAGAATTTGACTATGAAGAAGATCCCTATGAGCCCGAAAAAGGCAGATAGGGACCTTTTTTATCTAATATCTATTTGGATGCTGGGAACCATCCCTTAGTGTTATTAGCAATCCTCACCAAGGTAAGCATCACAGGAACTTCAACAAGCACACCAACAACAGTTGCAAGTGTTGCACCAGAATCAAGCTTAAATAATGAAATCGCCACTGCTACAGCCAATTCAAAAAAGTTGGACGCTCCGATCATACCAGCAGGAGCTGCCACATCATGAGGCAGCTTCCAAAGCTTTGCCCAAAAATATGCAATGAAAAATATCAAAAATGTCTGGATGATCAAAGGCACTGCTATCAAAGCGATATTAAGCGGATTATCTACTATTTTCTGTCCTTGGAAAGAGAAAATTATTATCAATGTAAGTAATAGACCTGTAATTGTAGCATTACTGAACTTTGGTATAAATGTATTTTCAAAATAGTTCAATCCCTTGTTCTTTACTATTGTTGTTCTTGAAAGCCATCCTGCCGTAAGAGGAATCACAACGAACAGCACAATAGACATGAACAAAGTAGCCCAAGGTATGACTATATCACTTATACCCAGAAGGAAGGCTACTATCGGTACAAACCCAACCAAAATAATAAGGTCATTGGTCGCAACCTGTACAAGGGTATAAGCCGGATTTCCCTTTGTAAGATGGCTCCATACAAATACCATCGCCGTACAAGGCGCTGCTCCCAACAGCACCGCCCCTGCAAAATAATCTTTGGCGAGCTCGGAGGGTATGAGGCCCTTGAAAACCGTATAAAAGAAAAATGCTGCAATAGCGTACATTGTAAAAGGCTTGATAAGCCAGTTTGTAACCCATGTCACTATAAGTCCTTTAGGATTTTTCCCCACCTGCTTTATGCTGGCAAAATCAACCTTAAGCATCATGGGGTAAATCATCAGCCAAATAAGTATAGCGACAGGTATTGATACATTGGCATATTCGAATTTGCTCAGCAGTTCGGGTATGGCAGGAATATACACCCCGATCAAAACCCCTGCTGCCATGCATAATATAACCCATACCGTAAGATATTTTTCAAAAAATCCAATGCCGGCAATAGCTTTTTCTTTATTCATGAATCATTGCTCCCATCTCTCAATCCATCTTAGCTACTTAGCGCTCTCTAAGATTTTTGCAATCTCCTTAGGCTTTAATACCTTGCCATAGGACACGACCTTTTCATCAACTACAAGACCCGGTGTTGTCATAACACCATAAGCCATAATGTCCTTAAAATCCGTTACTTTGATGATTTCCGCCTCAATGCCCATCTCCTTTAGTGCTGCTTCAGTGTTTTCTTTCAAGGTGATACAGTTCTTGCATCCGGAACCTAAAATTTTTATTATCATCATTTATCTCTCCTTAAAATAATCTGTTGTGTTAGCTGATAACGAGTATAAAGTATATTTATCCCATGGCTGGTATAGCTTTACATCAGCAAATAACCAAATGCATTGAAAACATAGCCTATGATGATGATACCGATTGTAACGACACCTATAAATGTGGCTAAAAGCTTTGTTTTTACTACCTTATTGAGCATTATCATAGACGGAAGGGACAGAGCAGTTACTCCCATCATAAAGGATAAAGCCGTACCCAGGCCCACACCCTTTAAAACCAAAGCCTCTGCAATCGGTAAAGTGCCAAAAATGTCAGCATACATGGGTATGCCCACAAAAGTTGCCAGCAATACCGAGTACCATTTATCCTTTCCGAGTATGGCAGAAATTATATTCTCAGGAATCCAATTGTGAATGGCTGCGCCAATCCCTACACCTATGATAATGTAAAGCCATACTTTTTTGATTATGCTTAGAACCTGTTCTTTAGAGTATTGAAGCCTGTCTTGGACAGTCAAATCTCCTTGCTCCATATCGAGGACTTTGTTTCCGAAGACAAAGGGCTCTACATATTTCTCAAGCTTCAGCCTGCTGATCACCGTTCCCCCTATAACCGCAAGAATGATGCCTACCATAACATAAGCTATAGCTATCCTCCAGTTGAATATGCCGGCCAGCAGCAGAACTGAAGCCAAATCTACAAGCGGTGAGGAGATCAAAAATGAAAATGTGACCCCAATGGGCAATCCTGCGCTTGTAAACCCTATGAATAAAGGTATGGAGGAACAGGAGCAAAAGGGTGTGACCGTACCCAGCAAAGCCCCCAACATGTTAGCCGAAATCCCGTTGAATTTGCCCAGTATTTTTCTCGTTCTCTCCGGCGGAAAGAAGCTTTGGATATATGAAATCATAAATATCAAAACAGATAGCAGTATGAATATCTTTATGACATCATATATAAAAAAGTGAATGCTTCCGCCCGCCTTGCCGTTTACATCCAAGCTAAAAACGTTTTTAACAAGCAATGTTACCAAATTGTGCAGCCATACCATTTTTAGCAATTGATCATTCAGCCATTTCAGTATAATCAAGCCATCATCTCCTTAACATCCTTCAGTGCAATCTTCGCGACTGACCATTTTAATATCTATGGCATCAAACAAAGTCTTCAACTCTTCCAGAGCTTTCATGTTTATTGAGTATTTCATCCAGATGCCGTCCCGCCTGCTATCGACCAGGCCGCTATCGCAGAGCGTTTTCATATGGTAGGAAAGAGTAGGCTGGGTTATATTGAATTCTTCAAGTATCTTGCATGCACATAGTTCGCCGTGAGAGAGCATGTGAAAGATTTTTAATCTTGTCTCATCACTCAAGGCTTTCATATAAAGAGCATATTCTTTGCAATTATTCAAATACCTCACCTCCTCTATAAATTCTTATTTCAGGCAGCATCACAGCCTTTTAGCCTTCATCGCCGCATAAAACTTTTTTAGGTTTTCAGGCAGCACATATTCATTATCCTCACCTGCTATATCCTCTCTCCCAAATATACCGTTCAAGAGGCCTTCCATTATCAACTCTTTTGGTGGTACTGCATATTCTTCACCCTTATATACCCAGACGCGGCACTCTATATCATCTCCGCACAACTCACCGCATGATTCGCATCTGCTCTCTCTGACTTCCATTTGAATATCCCTGCCATCCACCCGAATGGTAGGTGAGCTGATAAACTTGTGCTTTATGGCCAGTTCTTCGCTGGTCACATTGATTTTGTTCAATATCACCTCAATATCGGCTAATTCCAGTACATTAGATATGCCCGCCAAAGCTTCTTCAAGGTTTTTATCAGTACCTTGGCACCATTCACATACGCTCAAATCCAAGTATAAGAAATCTATAACAACACGCCTTTTGTTTATTTGACTCATGTCTTCCCCGCCGCAGCAGCCTGAGCCGCAGCAGCAGCCTCCGCAATTTGATTTATTCATTAATATCCTCCCATGCTTTTCCCGTTCTGATGATCTCGGCAAATTCTTGAGGCAAGCCATTTTCTTCTATGGCCCTTGCAGTGCTTTCACAATCGTAGTCCACTTCATGTATTTCAACTTTTGCTCCGCCGCCATATAAATCGATGACCGCATAATTGGCCTTAGAGTTGCCCGTTTTGGGCTTGCCTACACTGCCGGCGTTTATCAGCATCTTGCTGCCATACATTTTGTAATAAGGCTTATGCGTATGTCCGCAAATAAGTATATCGGCTTCGCAGTCAGCCATCACTTCTTCCGCTTCCCTGGAACTTTCTTTCAAATATTCATTGATCTTTCTTGGGCTTCCATGCACAAATAAAATCGTCCTGCCCTCAAAAGCCATCTTAATCTCTTTGGGAAGGCTCTTCAGAAACTCTTTATTGTCTTCTCTTGTATTCTCTATAGTCCAATTCAGAGATATCGCTGCATTTTCCATATCCTTAGGATTTGTATAATCACAACCGCAAACCATCAATTCTTCGCCGACTGCTTCATCATAATTGCCCTTGACGGTCAATATCTTCTTTTCCCTGATAGTATCTATAACTTCATCCGGGTGAGCGGCATAGCCAACTAAATCCCCCAGACATACGATCAAGTCTGTCTTTTTCCCATCAATATCCGAAAGCACCCTGTCCAGAGAAATTATGTTACTGTGTATGTCCGCAATTACTGCTATCCTCATAAACTCATGACCTCATTCCCCCACTTATTTCTGTTTTGCTATCATCACATAGATATCTCTCTATGTATTATATTCCTATATATAGATAAACGTCAATATGTTTGACAAAAATTATTATTTTGTGAGGAAGCTTAAGCACCTCAGATATTTCCCGGGAAATATAATGAGGCGAATATCTTCCCAACCTCTGCAGGTAGTGGGTATAGATCTTGATATCAGGAATAAGAAAAGCAAAAAGTATCAAGTTTCAAAGAAGAAGCAGCTCTTGTTGAACTTGATACTTTTCGGCAACTGAGTATCCGTTTTTCCCTTATACTTGAGCATAAATAAAATTGCTATCCATTCTATATATAACGTGAAAAAGATTTTTCAGCATAACACCCTCTCCTGCAAACTCCAAAGCATATCTACAGTATGTATCATGATGAGCACCTCATCCCTCGATCATTTCCCTTTGTATGCTGTTCCATCCAAATAGGCCGCCGGTATGGATGAACAATATATTGTTATGCTTATCAAATCTGCCTTTTTTTATCTCCTGAACCAGACCATACATAGCCTTGCCTGTATAAACCGGGTCCAAAATAACGCCTTCGACACTGGCAAGCTGCTGGATAAATTTTATTTCGCAGATCCATATTCAAACCTCCTTCAATTCTTGAATCCATCATAACATAATTCGGTTAGTATATTACAGCTCATATGTTGGACGAGATTTCATTCAGTGTTAATTTTTGAAAACATATTCTCTATGAAACCAGAAACTCAATAAAGAAAATGTACTTTTGACAATGGGAGAGTATCCTTTGAATTGAAAAAGCATAATAACAATACTTTTTTGTCTGTGGCCGACACAGGAGCAGGAATACCGGAGGGATGTCCGGATAAAATATTCGGCAGGTTTTATCAGTTAATATAAACTTACTACTGTAAAATATTTAATGCGTCATATATAGAACAACATAGAGGAAAAATCCTTGTAAAAAGTATGATAAATGAAAGTACAACCTTCAGCATTGGGCTTCCTCTTGCGAATCATTAATAGATACAAAGAGGGAGCAGTACACGACTGCTCCTAAACTGCTTTTTTTCTCGGATTGTAATAAGAAGCGGACAATACATTTTCCAGCTTGAAATTCCGCACCTGCTTACGCAGATAGCAATATGCCTTAATTTTATCCTCCTGCATTTCCAGTACCTTTATATTCCGTTCACTCATTTCTGACTTACCGTTATAAATTATAGTAATAATACTGCCTCTCTCCAGTGATGCCTTCAACACATGTTCAATCATGCTATCACCTTCATTTTTCTTTTATTATACCAAACATACGTTCGTTTGAAAAGAGGCTAATTTCACCAAGGCTGACTGGGGTTATACTACACGGATGGAAAACAGCGGGCAAGCCGCTACACAATAACCACACTGTATACATTTCGACGGGTCGATATATGCCTTTCCTGTGCTGTTAAAGCTTATGGCTTCGCTGTGGCAAGTATCAATGCATATACCGCAGCCCACGCACAGGTTTGGAGATGTCCTTACTATTTTTTTGCTTCTCATGCTTGCAATGCCTTCTAAATTCCTTTCCCCGTTAAAATATCTTATGTTATATAATACCTCTTCTTTGCTGATCATCCCAATAGCAATGGAATAATTTTCACCAAAATCCATAGCATATTCCATGCTGCTCTCATAATCTTCTATCATAGTACCGCCGCCCAGGACCTTCATAAGGTATATCCCCTTACCGTTTTTATCGCAAAGGGCTATTGCCTTTTCCATCTCATCACGGGTTCCTTCCAATATTCCCCGGCCAATTTTATTTATCAAAGGAAATACCACATCAATATCCTCTCTTGAGGCTGCTGCTTCAACTACTTTTACACTATGTGTCGATATGCCTACAGCTTTTATCATGCCTTTCTTCTTGTAATCCAATAAGGCTTGCAGAGCTCCTTTCCGCTGCTCAAATACATCTGCTTGAACTCTTGCTTTTGGAGCATGAAGATGAAAAATATCTATATAATCTATTTCCATCCCCTTCAAGGCTTCCAATACGGCCTTCTCCATGTCCTCATAAGTAGCTGCCGCAGATTTCGTGGCAATAACGGGTCTGAATTTTATCTTCTTCAAAGCACCTTTTATATGAGGATAGGTACCATAAGCCTGAGCCGTGTCAATAAACTTGATCCCCTTATCCAATGCATAAGCTATCACTTCGCTGCTTTCTTCAACAGGGAGATTCTTCTGCAAGGGACCTATGGGTAAAGCACCATAGCATAGCTTTGTTACCTCAATGCCTGTATTTCCTAGAACAATCTTTTCCAAAATATCAACCTCCGGATTATAGTTTTTACCCCATTATAACATATAATGAAGATGCATTATCATAGGGGCATACCATAACGGATTTTGAATTCATCCTTAGTATAATTATCCCTGATCAGCACAAATCCGACATATCCTTTATCCAGCAGCTCCTGCTGCTGCCGAATCCTTCCGTTCTCAACTTCGATACAGCTTTTATATGGCTGTGCAGCCTCATGCCTCATATTTCTATGCAGCAAGAATCTCCACTTGCCTTCATAAGAGCCTTCTCTTCTATCCAGAGCCTTGATCGCTAGGCCCGAATCCATCACATTTTTCAAGCTGGGATAATTAAATGGATGTATTGTGCAGCATACATGGTAATAACCCAATTTGTCAATAATATCAAACGTATGCTTCATCATCTTTGCCTGAAGCCTATTCCCTCTGTACTCGGGATGTACTACGGTCGCCTCCAGGTGAACCACATGGTCAAGCTCATCCTCCGGTATATTTAATTCCCGTCCCAGGTGATATTCATCATTGCCCGAAAATGTGATGGTCCTAAATGCAACCAGCCTGCCCTCTGCAAAGACGCCTATGGCTCTCCCCATGCCATCATCCAGAACTTGAGTAAGAACAAATTCCTTAGAATCCACCACAAAGGTCTGCGGATTTTTCAGATCATCCGCAACTAAATTTTGAAGCTCTACCATATTCTCAATATCTGACTTCTCCAGTATACGCATCTCATATGCTACTTCTTTAACTATTGTTCTCTTTATAAACCCGCTTTCTATAAGCTTTCTCATACTCTTTCCTCCATGTCTTTGTATGCATATATAACTCTATTGTTCCAAAATTCCACACTAAAATTACTCTATTCTTTTTTTATCTTCAAATATATAAAAAATCCTCCTTGGCGCAAATCGTGCATAAGCAAGGAGGAGTCTTCATTCAGTAGGGGATGATAATCCCCGCCGAATGTCAGCCGAGTTCATAAAAGATGAACTGCACCCGCCGCCTTTAGAGGCGTTGGACTTAGGGTGGGTTATTTATGTGTCCGATTGTTTTGTAATATTCTTATCATGATTCCATGTCCACCCACAACGGCCTCGTTGCCTCTTTCGGCAAAAGATATATATCCGTTAGCAGGCAATGAATCTAAGACAGTCCAGTCTTTGAAATTCTTGGTATACATAACCCGGGCTCCGGTTATATATAGTACATCATCAATCGAAAAAATATCATATATGCCCTCTTCGGAACCTGTTAAATTTAGATTTGAGCTTTCAGTAGGAATTTCATAGCTTTCATATTCTCTAAAGTCTTTTGTTATATACAATTTAAATTTAGGATATTCATGTGCTGCCAAGACGAATGAATCTTTAAAAAAGTATATTGCCTTTACATGCTGGCTCGGCAATTCCATCTTTTTAAAATTCTTTAAATCATGGGAAATATAAATATAATCTTTGAAATCGGATGCTTTGGAAACAGTGTAAAATGGATTGGAGGATAAATCTTCCGTCTTTGCTGCTTCAGTTGCGAAAGCCAAATATTGGTTATTATAGTAATATAGTTTTCCTAGATTCCATTTGGAATAATCCGTCATGATTGGCGTAAAGTTATACATATCATCTGAAACAGCAATAATAGCCTTTTCTAATGAGTTGTGAGTCAATACTGCTTTATCCCCTATAACCGATACTCTTATATTGTTTAAGTCCGCATTGGCGTTTTCAATATAATTATCTATGTGCAGCTTATATTCCTCCCAGTTTGCTAAGTCCTCACTGCTCCAAACATGGCATTCCCATCCTTTTCCATCCTGTCCCCACTTTATGCCGTATATATAATACTTGCCATTTAAGAAATGTATATCACGAAATTTTGATGAAGTATGGCCTTTTCCTTCTACTATTTTATAATCAGTCTGCCATGCTATGCCATCATAGGATGAAATAACAGCATCGTCTGTAATTGCTACAAAACGTTTCCCATCAAACAGTATTTTTTTATATCTGTTTAATTCGTTTCCAAGATTGGATTTCCAATTTAATAAATCTGAAGATATATCAGTAGAGTCCTCAACTAAAATGTAATATCCACCGCTCTCCATAGCAAAGGAAGCAATGGCTGACCTTGTCTTAGTAGAAAAGTTTGTACTGCACTCCGTTATATTCCATGCTGAATTACCAGTGCTTGCAGCCATAACCTTTCTGCTATTATTACGTATATCGGTGCCGACAGCTATATATTTGCCATTATAATATCCTCCATACTTCCAATCCACGTCAGCAGATTGGGTAATCCAATTAATTCCGTCCGGGGATATCCCAATTTTCTTATATGTTATTCCAAAGAATTTGCCTCCAGCAAATGTTATTTTATCGAATGCTCCTGCCTTAGTTTCAAAATTTATGTTACAAACATTAAATTTGTCACCATCATTTGAATATACCATATTGGTTTTTCCGATACTCATATCACCCATGCTGCTGATAGAATTGGTATCGCTAAGCCTTGCTGAATAGCTATTTCCTCCATAGGCTATAAGGGTGCCATCGCTTTGAACCATATCCCGCAGTATAGTTGGAGACTCAATGCAAACTTTCCATGTTTTTAAATCTTGGGAAGAAATGACTATCCCTTTGCAATAATCCGGGTCAAAAGCTCTGGGATCTCCTTCACTATACATTCCGCACAGAAAATATGTGCCCTTAAAATATGCTGCATCAGAAATAAAAAAATTCACTTCATCTGCTTTAGGATATATATTCAGCCCTATATCATTTTGGGATTCAATCCTTTCAAAGGTTTCAAAATCCTTTGTTTTAAATATTGCATATTGTCTCCAAGGGTCAACGGCAATGG
This sequence comes from Lutispora sp. QWL-02, assembly GCF_058315355.1. Lineage (NCBI taxonomy): Bacteria > Bacillati > Bacillota > Clostridia > Lutisporales > Lutisporaceae > Lutispora > Lutispora sp. QWL-02. Next base: position 494,040 of record NZ_CM177762.1, on the reverse strand, counting down.
CGAAATAAGAATCGTTTATGTAAAATATCTTTAGAATGCGATAGCCTTTGATTATTTGTTCTTCCCAGCTTATTCCATCATCTGATGAAAAAAGAATTGAGTCCATCCCGATTGTAGCAGCGGCTTTAAATTTGTTATCGATTACAATAATATCTTCAAATTCAATGCTTTTATCAAAGGTAGCTATTTCCCAATCGCCAACTGATAGCTCTTCACAGGTGGCCAATGAACCCGATTCGCTTATTGAGACAACGACGCCATTACCATTTACGGCAGTTTTTTTAGCATTAAAGTAATACATATTGGTATTAATTTTTGCATCAATAAAAGCACTGGCAGGTGTTTCTGCAGAGGCGGATACCTCCATAAATGAAGATGTCATAATTAGCAAGCTTAGCACTATGAATAATATTCTTTTCATTTTCCTATGCTCCTTAATCAATATTTTGGCGATGTTTTAATTATATTCTTACATCCAATATCAGTCAATTTTCAAGCACCGCAAAATGGTAAAAAAGATTTCTGCTGATCGGGTAGGAAGCTAATCATTAGTTGATTAGCCGACCTACCACACCGCACGTACGTACCGTTCGGTATATGGCGGTTCCCTAGTTTACGCTATAACAGATTTGTAATAAGAGTTGAAAAACTGAAAACCGTCCTTTTCCAATCTTTGGTTGGATAAGGCAGCTTTTAGAATCGGGCTATTGGCTATCCGCCAGTAGCCTTTTCTTGAGTGCGCAATGATACCTGCATTGGAATGGCTGATTCCCAGCTTCTCCAGATTCCGGTATCTTGTCCTTACTCTTTTCCACCGTTTCCAGAATACCCTGCGGATTCGTCTCCTCATCCATTCATCCGTGTCCTAGAAATTTGATTTTCCCTGCATAGGACACTACTGTTTTCTCTAGGTTTACCTTAAGGAACAGTTTCCTTTCAATGTACGGGATGATGTGTTCCAGCGCAATTGCTTGCTGGATGACTCGGTCTACTGCCGTTGGTATTCCCAGTTTCCGTTTCTTCCCGTTCTCTTTGGGTATTTCTACTCTTCGTACCGGGGCTGGCCGGTATTGACCTGCCAGTATGGATTCACGGAGTTCCTCGCCGTTATCTTTGAGATATTGCAGAAGTTCATCCACTCCCATCCCATCTACTCCTCTGTCGGCCTTGGTGACGTTGTTTTCAGTTATCCTCTTGCCGATAAGCGCTCCGCCTTCCTCTTCGTGTTCTGCACTGTCCCTCCGGCGGCAGCCATTGCCACAGCAATGTTTTGTGCTTTCTTTTCTCTCGACTTCGGTAACATTCATTTACTCTCACCTCCTAAGGTTCTGCCCTTCCCATGCCCGTCGACTGACATGGTACTATGGCGTCTGCTGACTTCTCACGATAAATCTTGTTTCAACCGTGGTTCGTAAAAAAAACTTCCCACGTCCGTGAGACCTCCCCGGGTACTCACACGTTCTTTCACTCTTATACTCATTCCATAACTACTAAATACAATTCCGTGCAGTTATTGGACTTTGGTTTGTATGGCAACCTTATCCTTGTATCTAGCCTCGAATGTAACAAGCCAGAGTTTTGCCTAATCCTTTCTTCAGATTCCAACTCACGATGGACACCCTTGGCTTCGGCTGTATCCTTCCCACTGCCAGGCGGATTGGGGACTTTCACCCGTTAGAACGTGTGCCCACCGGGCACACCATGAAAAAAACACTGCAAATATTTGCAGTGTTTATGTTTCAAATGGAGCTGGTGGACGGAATTGAACCCCCGACCTGCTGATTACAAGTCAGCTGCTCTACCTGCTGAGCTACACCAGCTTATCTAAGTAATTCTAAGCTTCTCATTACTTCGTCACTCTGCGGTCTCAAAAATGCTCACATATCAATATATGCTCCGCTTTTTGAGCTTTGAGTTCCTTGTGCTGCTCGCTTACAATTCCTTATCTACAATGAAAATTAAAAATGGCGACCCAGAACGGGCTCGAACCGTCGACCTCCAGCGTGACAGGCTGGCATTCTAACCAACTGAACTACTGGGCCGTTTATAATTATCAAAATGGTGGGCACAATAGGGCTCGAACCTATGACCCTCTGCTTGTAAGGCAGATGCTCTCCCAGCTGAGCTATGCGCCCAAATATGGTGACCCGTGGGGGAATCGAACCCCCGTTACCGCCGTGAAAGGGCGATGTCTTGACCGCTTGACCAACGGGCCGCTTGATGGTGATCCACCGGAGAGTCGAACTCCGGACACCATGATTAAAAGTCATGTGCTCTACCTGCTGAGCTAGTGGATCATCTGTGAGGAATTATAGCTCACATTAATACATTCTACATGCTGGCAACTGATTTGTCAACAATATTTTTTTCTTTTTTGCTGCCAATCTCAGGCAGCAAATCCTTTTGACAAATCCCCCAAAACAAGAGACGTATTGATATTATAATAGGATTTTAAAAATTTTGCAATGGTAAAGCTTTATTTTTATATATTCTGAAAATTGTTATCCGATTTTATTGATTATATCTCTTGCTACAACAATGCCGGTGACGGAAGCCTGCATAAGGCCTCTTGTAATTCCTGCCCCGTCTCCTATAGTATAAAGATTTTTTACGGAAGTCTCGAAATTGTCATTTACCTGGACCTTGCTGGAGTAAAATTTGCACTCTACGCCATACAGCAAAGTATTCTTCGAGTATAGACCCGGAGCCACATTATCAAAGGCCTTTAATGCCTCTATGATGGAAACCAGATACCTGTGGGGCAGCACATAGCTCAAATCTCCGGGTACCGCATTTTTCATCGTGGGGATTGTAGTGGATTTCTTTAATCTATCCCTGTCGGTTCTTCTGCCCTGAAGCAAATCCCCCAGCCTCTGAACCAAAATTCCGCCGCCGGTGAGCATGTTTGCCAGTCTGGCTACATATTTCCCATACTCGATAGGCTCCTTAAAAGGTTCTGTAAATCTTGTCGAGACCAGCAGCGCAAAATTTGTATTATCGGTCTTCAGGTTTTCATCCGCATAGCTGTGACCGTTTACAAGGGACAAGCCGCCTTCATAGTTTTCCTGGGATACAACACCGCCCGGGTTCATGCAGAAGGTTCTCACCCTGTTGTCAAAGGTATCGGAGTAATATACCAGCTTGGCTTCATATAAGTCTTTTGTGAGATGGTCCATGATGCTGTTGGGTACTTCTACCCTCACCCCGATGTCAACAGCATTGTTATTTGTGTTTATCGACAGTTTCCTGGTTTGCTCTGAAAGCCATTCGGCACCGCCTCTTCCCGGGGCAGCAACAATATATTCACCATATACCGTCATCTCTTCTTCGTCTTTTCTTTTTATTACTACAGCTTTAGCTTTACCCTTTTCCTCAATTATATCTATGACATCCGTCAGTTCGGAGAACACAACTTTAGGGTTCTTTACCAAATATTTATACATGCCCTCAAGAACATAGAAAGCTTTTTCCGTGCCCAGATGCCTTACCGGACAAGGTATCAACTGTATATTGTGCTTTGAAGATTCATATTTCAAATCATCTATTACTTTGCTGTTCAAACCATGTACTTCGCTTTGAGCTCCAAAGTTCAGATATATGGAATCAGCATACTTTATCAATTCCTTAGCCTCATCATCCGTCATATAATCTGTAATATTGCCTCCCACCTCAGGGCTTAAGGACAGCTTACCGTCACTGAAAGCACCCGCTCCAGACCATCCGAAGGTTATGCCGCAAGGATCACAGCCTACACATTTGCCTATGCTTCTGGCAGGGCATTTTCTTTGAGACAAGGTTCTTCCTTTGTCCATTATAAGGATATCCAGATCTTTATTATTTTTGACTAACTCCAAAGCAGTAAAAATTCCAGCAGGACCCGCGCCTATTATGATGACATCATAATTATTTTTCATTCTTCTCACCCTTTATCCTCAGAGTATTTTACTGTTAATTTCAGAATGCTCATCAGAAGCCTTTAATATATTAACAGATGTATATTATAGAGTCAACTTGCACATTCTTGTTTTGAACTGATGTGTCTTTATATTCCGACTACTTAGGCCGCAAAGATATACACAACATAGATCTGCATCAAATTGACAAAAATATTTAATTCATATTTTTTTGTTGGAGGTTGCATTCAATATTTCAACATATATTATGTTAATATACCATAATGCATCAATTTATATGAATATTCTGCATTCACTGGCGTTGCAAATTCAGATTTTTTAAATCCACATTATCCACATTATCCACAGAGATATGCACATATGTTCGAATAACCTTTTGGAAATATGTAATTTCAAGGGTTTAAAAGCTCATATTTTAGTCCTTATTGGAGTTATCCACTCGTTACATAAAATTCTGTGGATAACTTATATCTTATTGATAAAATTCAAAAAATTAAAAACCGCGTATTTCGCGGTTTTTATGACTCATATTAGTACATAATTCTACTTTAGCACGGTGCTTCTATATCTTTGCTTTATCTGCAAATTTAGTAAACTGTCCCAGCCATACCAATTCTACTGTCCCTGTGGGGCCGTTACGCTGCTTGGCAATTATTACTTCACCTATGTTTTTCTTTTCCGAATCGGGATGATAGTATTCATCTCTATAGAGGAATATGACCACATCCGCATCCTGCTCTATGGCTCCGGATTCCCTGAGGTCTGATAGTATAGGCCTGTGATCCGCTCTTACTTCCGGTGCACGGCTCAGCTGAGAAAGGGCTACCACCGGCACTTCCAGCTCACGGGCAAGCGCTTTAAGCGATCTTGATATGTCGGAGACCTCCTGCTGCCTGCTGTCGTATCTGCCGCCGGCGCCGGACATCAGCTGCAGATAATCTATGGCTATCATCCCTAGCCCATGCTCAATTTTTAATCGCCTGCATTTAGCCCTTATTTCAGTTACGGATATGGCAGGAGTGTCGTCTATAAATATAGGTTTATCGGCCAGCACCCCCATAGCCCGGGCCAGCTTTATCCATTCATCTTCCGATATATCCCCGGTTCTCAGCCGATGTGCGTCTATCAATGCTTCTGAACATAGCAATCTTTGAGAAAGCTGCTCCTTTGACATTTCCAGAGAAAATATGGCCACAGGTATACTTTCTCTTACTGCAGCATTTTGCACCAGATTCATCATCAAAGCAGATTTACCCATGGAAGGCCTTGCCGCGATCAGTACCAAATCCGATCTCTGCAAGCCCGACAGTTTTTGATCTAAATCCGAAAAGCCTGTTGGTATTCCCGTAATTTTTCCTTTATTCAAATAAAGCTCTTCTATCCTGTCAAAATTCGCAGTCAGTATTTTCTTTATCGGAACAAAACCCTGGGTGGATCTGTTCAAGGATATATCAAATATGCTTTTCTCCGCCTGATCCACTACTGAAACAGGATCCTCCGGGTTATCATAGCATTTGGATATGATATCGTTAGATGACCTTATGAGCTTTCTCAGCAAGGATTTCTGCTCCACAATCTTTACATATTGTTCTATATTGTGGGTCGTGGGCACAATATTCATAAGCTGGGTAAGGTATGTTATACCCCCAACCGCATCCAAAGTGTTTCTTCCCTTTAGTTTTTCGGTTATGGTAATAAGGTCTACAGGGTTATTCTCATTATATATGTCTACTATTGCTTCATAAATCTCTTTATGGACCTCCCTGTAAAAATCATCCCCCTTTAGTATTTCCGTAGCTGCAGAAATAGCCTCTTTGTCCAAAAGCATAGCTCCCAGAACAGATTGCTCCGCTTCCAGACTGTTCGGCGGTATCCTTTGTATCAGCTCATTCATATATACACCTCAAATCAATACCTGGTTAAAAATTCCACTACCTCTTTTATATTGCCTGCATATATTATGTTTATACCTTCAATATCATAAGCATCGCTTTTATTTTCAAAAGGTATCACCATATTCTTAAAGCCTGCTCTTATGGCAGCGCTTATTTTCTCTCTTACTCCCCCCACTGCCTTTATGCTCCCGCCTATGGATATTTCTCCTGTCACACAGCAGTCGCCGCGCAAGGATACTCCTGCGATGGAAGAATACAAAAGGCAAGTGATGGCCGCTCCGGCGGATGGACCGTCTACCTTGCCCCCGCCTATGCAATTCACATGGATATCATATTTGTCGGGATTTATGTTCATATTGTTTTTCAGCACTGCAAGAGCATTAAAAAGGGAGTCCCTTATCATCGAACCGGCGGTTTCATTGAATCTTACGGAGCCCATTTCATCTTCCCGCTTAAAGGCCAAGGCTTCAAATTCAATTATGCTGCCCAGATAGCCGCTTACTCCGGCTCCGTATATCTTGCCGATTTCAGAGCCGTCATTGGCTTTTGCATATTCATCTCTTACGAGAGAACCCAACGCCTCATAGGCACGCTCATAATCTATGACCACCCTCTCATCGGGCTTTTCAAACAAATGGCCTGAGTAGCAATCCAGCAGTACATTTACCGCTTTCCTTGCATCGTAGGTATATTTGCCGATAAGCTTCTTAGCCTCTTTGTCTATGCTTATGCCAAGCCTCTCAGCTCCGCTTTCCAATATGGATTCTATATCGCCGGGGCTTAACGGATTAAAAAATATTTCTGCACATCTGGATCTTAAGGCAGGGTTTATTTCTTCTGGCCTCCTTGTAGTAGCTCCTACCAGGATAAAATCTGCGGGTGCCCCTTCCTTAAAGAGCGTATGGATATATTTAGGCATATCATCGCTGCTTTCATCATAATAGGAGGAATCAAAGCTCACCTTTTTATCTTCCAATACTTTAAGAAGCTTATTTTGGAGCATAAGATCCAATTCCCCTATCTCATCGATAAACAATATTCCTCCGTGAGCATCGGTGACAAGACCCGGCTTTGGCTCAGGCACACCGATATCGGACAGGTCTTTTCTCGCACCCTGATATATTGGATCATGAACAGAGCCCAAAAGCGGGTTTATCGCTTCTCTCGGATCCCACCTCAGGGTGGTTCCATTCACCTCAATAAAAGGCGCATCCTTTCTAAAAGGGCTGTACTTTCTCTCCTTGGCAGCCTTCAGAGCGATCCTGGCGGCAGAGGTCTTGCCTACTCCCGGAGGACCGTATATTATCACATGCTGGGGATATGGAGAAGCGATCTTCGATATCAATGCCTTCACGCTCTTGGATTGCCCGATTATTTCATCCTCTTTTTGAGGCCTCAAAATATCGGAAATTTGTTTCGTCAAAAATACCCTCTTTTTTTTCTCCAATTCCGCATATCTCTTAAGAGTGGATGCATTTTCATTATCCGAGTGTTTTTTTATAACCTGGAGCTTTATCTGATTGAGATATTCTTTTTCGTTTTCCTCCATTTTGTAAAGTATTTGCTGATTTATCAGTTTTTCCGTATATACTCTGGCTGCCCTATCCGACAGCTTGTCCTTGAGTTTCATAAGAAGTTGGTCCAGATCATACTGATCTTTTGCTGCAGAAATTTCTTCATTTGGGCTTAATATATCCCAAAGCCTTTGGGCTTTTGCTTTAGGGTCCTTGAGATCATCAAGGCCTACGCATTTGCTGTCGCCATAAATCTTCCTGCTATAGTCTATAAGTACATCCAATAGTTCATCATTGCTGCATACTATGCTACTTCCCAACGTTGATCCCTCTTCCTTATTCTTCTGTAACTGTTACTTTGATTTTTGCCGATACTTCCGGATAAACCTTTACTTCTACATCTTGGGTCCCCAATGCCTTTATGGCATCATCCAGCACTATCTTCTTTTTATCTATTTCAATTTTATGTTTTTGCTTTATGATTTCTGCGATATCCTTGCCGGTGATGGAGCCAAAAAGCTTTCCGTTGACACCGGCCTTTGTCTTGATCACAAGCTCAATCTTGCTCAGTCTCTCGGCCAATGCCTTAGCTTCCTCCAGCTCTTTCTTCTTTTTATTCTCCAATGAGCTTTTTTTGTCGGAGATCTCATTCAGCTTGCCTGCAGTAGCTTCCGCAGCAAGCTTCCTTGGAAATAAATAATTCCTGGCGTAACCATCACTCACATTTACTATATCATCTTTTTTCCCAAGAGATTTTACATCTTGCAAGAGAACGACTTTCATTATCTCTCACCTTCCTTTATATATTCATCAACCGCTTTCTTGACCAAAGCTATGGCTTCCTCCATATCTATGTCTGAAAGCTGGGCACCCGCTACTGTCAAATGTCCGCCGCCGCCAAGCTTCTCCAATACTACCTGCACATTTATATCCCCCAGGGATCTGCCGCTGATAAATATGTAGTTTTCTATCTCGGACAGCACAAAAGAAGCGTTGATCCCTTTTATGTTCAATAGTTCATCTGCCGCCTGAGCAGCTATTAGAGCAGGATTGTCTATATGCTTTGATATAACTGAAATAGCAATATTGTTTTTATACATTTGCGCATTTTTTACAACCTGGGCTCTCGCCAAGAAAGTATCCATATTGTCCTGGAACAGCTGCCTGGTCAAAGTAGTATCAGCTCCTGCCCTCCTCAAGAAGGATGCGGCTTCAAAGGTTCTCACTCCGGTCTGGAATGAAAAATTCTTGGTATCTATAAAAATACCTGCCAGCAATGCTTCTGCTTCAATCTGCTTGATCTTAGGCTTTTCAAACATGTACTGAAGTATCTCGGTTACTAGCTCGCTTGTAGAGGACGCATAAGGTTCTATATATGTGAGCACTGCATCATCTATAAATTCCGTGCCTCTGCGGTGATGGTCTATTATTACCTTTTTCTCCACCTTCTCAATCAAAAGGGGCTCAACAGTGAAGCTTGGCCTGTGAACATCCACCACTATAAGAAGAGTACCCTTGCTTGCAATGGCCATGGCGTCATTTCTTTTTATGAAGGTATCGTCATATTCCCTATCTTCCCTAAGCTCTGCCCATAGATTATCTATACCTGCGTTAACTCCGTCCAATACTATTCTAACCGGCTTATTATGATTTTTACAACATCTATATATTCCCAAAGAAGCACCCATGCAATCCAAGTCCGGCATCTCATGGCCCATTATGAGCACATCCTGAGACTGCTCAATGAGCTGTCTCAATGCGTAGGCTATTACCCTGGCTTTGACTCTGGTCCTCTTTTCTACAGCCTTTGATTTACCACCGTAGAAAGAAAGCTTATCATAATTTTTCACTACCGCCTGATCGCCGCCGCGCCCCAATGCTATATCCATAGCGCTCTTGGCAAATTTCTGAAGCTCTGCATGGGTTTTCCCGTTTACTCCCACACCTATGCTGAGAGTCAAAGGGATTTTATTGCCTGAGTTTATCTCCCTTACCGTATCCAATATTTCAAAGCGTTTTTCTTCCATTAAAGTGAGCTGTTTTTGATTAAAATGAAGTATGTATTCTCCGTTGAAATACTTCTGTATCGATGCATTGTTTATTGCCGCCCAAGAGCCGATGATCCTATCCAGATCAGCCAATATCACCGGTTCGGATGCTTCCTCCACATCCTTTAAGACTTCATCCAGATTATCGACTTCCAATATGGCAACCACATTTTTTTCCTCAAGATACCTGTTCTTGAGATTCATGTATTCAGTTTTATCAACCAAGTATGTAATTATGATCCTTTTATCCTTGCCATCTTCTGATACATTAAAGGGCTCACAATGCAAATCATAATACCTGTCTTTGACTTTTGTGTTCCTGAATTCCTTCTTTTCCTCTTTTAAAATGATTTCTGTATCATAGCCCGGTAAATATGTATCCACCTTCTTATCCAGCAGATAATCGCCCTGGAATATCTCCAGAAATAGCGAATTGTACCAGCTGATATTACCCTCGTCATCAGAAATCACCAAAGGAAACGGCAAATTCAGTATGGCATTTTTTGTTGCAAAGTCCACACTTTCCGACAGCTTTTCGATATAGAGCCTGAGCTCCTCCTTTTTTTGAGTTTTTTGCTTAACATTGTAGTAAATGAGATAGAGCAACAGTATTGCCCCCAGCAATCCTATAAACAGATTATAGTAGCCGATGATCAATATACCGACACCTATTATCCATAGATAGATATTGGAGTCAGGCAATATCATCCTGTAAAAAAATCTGCCTTTCATCATATCCCCCCGATATGCCTTTTATCTAATTTTCTAAAATTGAAAATCGCATCAATAAGTCCGATAATCGTAAGGTAATTGGATAGGGTAAGAAATAAAAATATAAGTATAAACACCTTAAAGGGCCTGGCCACCTTGTATTTTTCCAGAAAGAATGAAGCGGCAGACAACCCTACGATGGTAAACACCCACCTTACAATATAGATTATGTTTATCTGAACCGTTTGAATATTAGGTATATGCAAGTATGAAGCCATCATTGTCAAAAGCACTATTACCAGCATGCCCAGAGAAAAGTTATCCGGAAGCCTCCATTGCGAAAAGGGCTTCACATCTTCTATCTGATATTTCATCCTTCCAAGTATCATCTTTACGGCCTTGAAATTGATAAATGAAAACAGCATGCCGTTCATAAGAAATAATGTGGGTATTATGTATTGCATGGCCGTTATGCCTTCCTTCATCATCGTCACAATGCTGTTCAACTGATCCTCCGATATCCCCATTGACTTATAAAGGCTTACTGTCGTATCTATAGATTCGTTCATAATTTTCATAAGCTGCTCTATAACCTGAGCGGCTGATTGGCCGGCTATAAAAAAACCAAACAGTATTCCAAAAACGGAGCATAGGGCCAACACCAGACCGGAGACGGTGATATTTACACTGGGACTTACCTTTTTGTTCATCAGCCAGCCCATAACAATACCCGATATTCCAAACACCATAAAAAGATATAGGCCGCCGAAGGGCTCTGTAAATATGGAAACAATTGCTCCGGCTACCGCTGCAGATATAAAGCTGACCTTAAATCCATTCCTGAATCCGATGATTATTATAGGGGTCGCCCAAAACATACCTATCAATGAGAGCAAAGGCATATAGTAGACCATTATTCCCAAAGCTGCTGTTACGGAAGCAAAGATAGCGCCTTCCACCAAGGCTTTTGTATTCATACTATTTTTCATTATGCACCTCTTATCTATGTTTCTGCAAATAATCGGAAAGGTCTGATAGGTCACCATACCATTTCTCTGTTTCATGCTCTTCAAGCATGCCGATTTTTATTTTGTCCATTATTTTAGAATCAATTACTCCATAAGATAATCCAAGGCGTTTCCCTAATATATATGTAACCATTACCAGGTTCGCCAATATGTCCAAAAGGGCATCACGGCTTGCCTTGCTGCCCTTGAGCAGTATCTGATGTAATGATGCCGCAGATGTCAAAAGCTCACTTTTTAAGAACTCGATTATTCTGATATTTCTCGTAATATCAGTTTCCTTTTGCAATGCGCTCCCCCCTCATCCATGCCATATGTGATCAAGCTATCATATGCATATTTCTATTATACTGCCAATGTTAATTATTATAATAGCACACCCGGCTTTTGTGTACAACAAAAGAAAAAACCCAGGTTTTTATCCCGGGTTAAATTCTATTCTGCTGTAAAAGGCAGCAAGGCAATGTTCCTTGCTCTCTTAACTGCCAGAGTAAGCTGTCTTTGATGCTTTGCACAGTTGCCTGAAATTCTTCTGGGTATGATCTTTCCTCTTTCAGATACATATCTGCGCAGTTTATTTACATCTTTATAATCTATTGATTCAACCTTGTCAATGCAAAAGTTGCAAACACGCTTCTTCGGCTTACGCATTTTTCCGCCGCCACCGGCTGAATTTCCACGTCTATTCAAAACTGTTCCCTCCTATCCATACTAAAATGGAAGATCGTCTTCCTCGTCTACAGGATGGAAATCTTCTGTCTCAAGGCCAAAACCGCTTTGTCCCGCCTGGTTCCTTGAATCAGAGGCTCTATCCAAAAATCCAACTTCATCAGCGACTACCTCATACGAATAATGGCGCTTGCCTTCCTGGTCATCCCAAGTTCTGGACTGAAGCCTCCCTGATACTGACACCAACCTACCCTTGCCCATATATTTATGAACATTCTCTGCTATTTTGCCAAAAACCACGATAGGTAAAAAGTCGGCAGTCTGTTGACCGTCTCTTTTAAAGGCTCTATCAACTGCAACAGTAAACCTGGTTATAGCCATTTGATTGTCGGGAGTGTACCTTATTTCAGGGTCTCTGGTCAATCTGCCAACAAGAGCAACTTTATTCATACTATTTACACCGCCCTTTGTTATTTTTCAATTTTTACTATAAGATGTCTGAGTATGTCTTCAGTTATACCGAATACTCTATCCAACTCTCTTGGAATTTCGCTTCCTGCTTTATACTTCATGTAAACATAATAGCCTTCTGTGTAATCTTCGATAGGATAAGCAAGCTTTCTCTTGCCCCAATCGTCGATCGTTTCAAACTCTCCGTTTACTTCAATAAGAGCTTTGAACTTTTCTACAATGGGCTTTAAAGCCTCTTCTTCTACATCAGGCTTTATGATGTAAATTGTTTCATATAAATTCATAATAATATTCACCTCCTCCCCACGGACTAACGGCCCTGCTCTCGCAGAGCGAGGAATTTACGCCATAATATTATACCATTACCGGTTGTTTATATCAACTGTCTATCTCAATATTTTCTTCTGGCTGGACAGATTTTATTACTTTTTTTACAGACTTTTCAAATTTTACTCTGGGAAGCATGACTACCCTGCCGCATCCCAGGCATTTGATCTTAAAGTCAGCACCTACCCTTGTCACTTCCCACTGGTTGCTGCCGCAAGGGTGCCCTTTTCTGGTCTCAACAATATCTCCAACACTATATTTTTTCGGATAATACATATTTACCCTCCAATCATTCCTTATTGAGTGCATTTATATATCCGGAACGCATAAAATGCACTCCCCTTCGACATTCCATCACGCCTTATCAGACCGGCTTATGTACACTCTTCTCGGATAAGGTACCTCGATATTTTCTTTGCGAAAAGCTTCTTTTACTATCTTTCTCATTTCTCTCTCTACAGACCAGTGCTTTAAAGAAGCCGTTTTCATTATCATCCTTATCTTTGCATCCGATTCTCCAAAGCTGATTATACCCAGAACTTCCGGCGGTTCTATAACCCTATCTCTATTATTCTCATAAAAGCTGCTGCCTATATCCTTCAAAATGCTTATCGCTTTATCCGCATCAGCTTCATAAGCAATGCTGATATCTATGATTGCCAGTGAATTACCACGGCTATGATTTATAACTGTTTTAATCTCCCCATTGGGTATTATGTGCAAATCCCCATTGAAAGCTCTTATTTTTGTTATCCTCAAACCTATGTCTTCCACATTTCCTGTGGCTGGACCTATAGATACATAATCTCCAACCGCATATTGATCCTCAAACAGTATAAAAAATCCTGATATCACATCCTTTACAAGATTTTGAGCTCCAAAGCCAAGGGCCAGACCTCCCAATCCGGCGGCTGCCAATATGGACTGAGTAGGTATGTTCAGCACATTGAGCACGGATATCGCCATTATTATATAAATTGTATACCTTATTATGCTTTTCATCAAACCCGATAAGGTGTTAGACTTCTTTTCATCCATTCTGAGCCTGGGTGAAAGCTTAAAAAAATTATTTATTACCTTGTTCAAAACAGCATTTATGATGCGCCAAAAGATGATTATAAAGAGTATCTTCAAAGCTGCAGATAAGTATACATTGAAAGACCCCATTTCGGCGAGGAAGCTTATTATCTTCATTTTCAGTTGTTTCATATCTTTACCTCACTAATCGATCAGCATTTTTGCGGCTATATTTAATTTTAGCATTTTTCACCTAATAATTCTAACGCTTCACTAGCCATCGTTAAAATATTTTCTTGAATATCATCAGCATTTTCCAATTCTTCTTTAGTGTACCACTTGAACAAATTAGATTCTCCATCGGCCGGTCTTGTTTCATAAGATTTTGCAGTTGCATAATAAACAAAGTCTATATGACAATGCTCTGGAGATATTTCACCAAAAATTGTGTGCATAGGATTTATTAATAATTTTTCTCCTACCAATGCACATGATTTTTTTAGTTCTTCGTTAACTGGACTATATAGACTTATTTCCAGTCCTGATTCTTCATGTGCTTCACGAATACATGCTTATTCGGGTAATTCATTAACTTCTATATGGCCACCCAAAGGAAGCATTTTTTTAGCCTTTTTATGTAAGTGAAATAACACTTTATCTTTATTAATAATAAATACCGAAACTGTAAAATGTCTATCCATATTTATATTCCCTCTCCAAAATTGAATACCAAATATTTCACCATAAAATAAAATTCTTCATTTATATAATTTTACATTATATAAATGAAGAATTACAAATATTTTACATAGCTTATACATAGATTGCTTCTCTGACCCTAAAATCCTTTACTTACCCAATATTGATCACTTTTCCTGCCCCATTCATTTTTTCTACAATGGAATACATATTTCCGGCTACGCCTACCTTAAGCTTTTCTTTGAGGCCATAAAAATCCAGGCAAGTACCGCAGCTTACTATTTCAACTCCTGCTTCACTCAGCTTCACAAGATTATCTAAAGCCTCTGCGCCTTCTGTAGTAAGCTTTACTCCTCCATTTAGAAAAATCATGGACTTCGGCATAGGTGATGATTCCGTCAACGCATAAAGATAGCTTTTCATCAGCACCTTGCCCAGCTCATCATTTCCGCTGCCGAGCTTATCCGTTGTGATCACTATAGCTATATCATCATTGGTCTTGGCATTAGTGTTTTGTTTATCATCCTTAACCTTATTTATTGAAATATAGAAGCAGCCGTCCTTTTCTTCTATTTCATATTCCAAACTCAAATTGGCAGCCAACCTGCTCACATTTTCCTTAGCAGTAATATTATCAACAATAGAAAGCACAACACCTTCTTCTATCGCTTCCAGAGCTTTCTTCGTCATTATAACAGGCTCCGGACATTTTAATCCTCTAGCATCAATTTCTTTCACCTTTTTTCCCTCCTCAGCTAAATCTTATATAACAATTATATATTACCTCAATTTTATTGGTAGCATAATAACTATAGAATTATTCGATAGCTCTATAATAGTCCATAGATAATCTCTATATTAATTTATTTTTTAAAAATGTTAATATCATCGATGTAATATCTTAATAATATTAATATTTGTATTGACATATTTAAATTTAGGTGTAAAATAAAATTAAATTATTGACCTACATTAAGTGGAATACATTGCTATCAGGAGTTGATTTAATGAAAAAAGAGGTTTTAGGAAAGTGTCCTGTATGCTCTAAAGATTTAGAAGTAGTGAAGCTTAATTGCAAAAGCTGCGGTACATCCATCGAAGGCCATTTTAATCTGTGCAGATTTTGCCTGATCACAAAAGAGCAAAAAGAATTTGCCGAGATCTTCATCAAGAATAGAGGAAATATAAAGGAAATTGAAAGAGAAATGGGGATCTCATATCCTACGGTGAAAAACAAGCTTGAGAACCTTATTGAAGCTTTGGGTTACAAAAGCCAACCGGAAGAACCAGAATACAAAAAGGATGTGCTTCAAAAGCTCTATAACGGAGAGATCACTGCCGAAGAGGCAATAAAGATGATGAATGATTAGGAGGTCTAAGTTTAATGGATGAAAAAATGATGATTCTCAAAATGCTTGAAGAGGGCAAAATAACTTCTGAAGAAGCATTAAAGCTTCTAAGCTCCATAGAAAGCAATACAGCTGCATCAGAAAAAAGCTCCTCAAAGGAATTTAAAACGGAGCAAACCTATTCAAGCAATAAATTCAATGACACTATAAACAAGTTCAGCAAAAAAGCTGAGGAGCTGGCAGATAAGTTCGGCCCTGATTTTGTATCGAAGGTTGAAAATGTGAGCACGGATTTTGCAGAAGCTGCAGTCAAATTTGCAGACAAGATGGTCAACTATATCAGCACAGGCTTTAATAACACCGAGATGTACAAGACCATATCCAAAAATTATTCTTTTCCCGTTGAAAATAATGATAATCTAAGGGTGGTGCTCAGAACTCAAAACTTATCCGTATCGGCCGCCCCTGCGGATAAGCCTGAAGTCTCCGTCAGCATGAAGCTGAACCTGTTCTTTGAGGATGCCGATATCGACAAGTATATATCCGCCAAGTACGAAAACGGCGTGATCTTCATCAGTACGGATTTCCCCACAAAAGCCTGGGGTGCATTGGAAGTTAGAGTTCCTCAATATATAGACAGCTTGGAAATCGAAACAAGCAACTCTAAATGCCGAATAGAAAACCTAAAGGGCGAAATCTTGCACTGCAATACTTCCAATGCTAAAATCGAAGTCTTGGATTCAAGCTTTGTCAAACTTAATGCAAAGACGAACAACAGCAAGATCATTGTTTCAGGGTCCAAAGCAACTTATGCTGCAATTGATACCTCAAACAGCAATATTGAGCTGGAGGATTCATGCTTTGACATATTGAAATCCAATACAAGCAACGGAAGCATATATTTAAGCCGCTTTGATTCTATAAATGACGGGGAGGCTGGATATACGCTTCAAACCTCCAACGGAAAAATAAAAATAAGCCTTCCAAAAAATAATAGCTCCGGATATAAAATCAATGCCAGAACCTCTCTTGGCAACATCAATATACCGGAACTTGGGGACTCTTATATGATTGATAGGAGGAATGGCAATATGAAGGCTGAAGCTTCCGTGATCAGCAGCGGCTATGAAGCCTCAGGCAAAAAAATATTGATCGATGCCTCTACCTCTAATTCATCGATCAATATTGCTGATGATTAACGGGACCTCCCGTTGAAAATCTTCATCAATAATAATACGCCTATCAGGATCAATAATATGGGCCAGATATAATTATAATATTGATAAAGCTTCCAGTTCAGCAGTCCATAGCTGAAGGCCAGAAAAACGATGCCCAGAAGATTTAGAATAGTACCGACTATCAAAGGCCAGCTGCTTCTTTCATAAAAAGCGATGAAATATATCAAGTAGAATGCAAACCCCAGCAAGAGGAAGTAGCTTGTCCACAGCTTTGCTGAATTGAAATTTTCCATGAGGAATACATATCCGGCCAAAGAAATCAATATAGCTCCGGGAAATACAAAGCCAAAAATCCCTTTGGTATAATAGAAGAACAAAAACAATATGCCCAGGGCCAACAGCATCAGTTCACCAGACATTCTGAAGCGAAAGATCCCCAGATCCTGAATCAAAGATAAGACTCCTGAGAATACAGCCAAGGACCCCAAAGCCAAAAAAATCTGCTGTCTTTTTGTATACCATAAATATAATAGGAATATGCCCCCAAACAGTACAAAAGAATTACCGGGCATTACTCCCAAATTTTTTAAAATAGC
This sequence comes from Lutispora sp. QWL-02, assembly GCF_058315355.1. Lineage (NCBI taxonomy): Bacteria > Bacillati > Bacillota > Clostridia > Lutisporales > Lutisporaceae > Lutispora > Lutispora sp. QWL-02. The sequence continues at coordinate 476,627 of NZ_CM177762.1, read as the reverse complement.
AGAGATGCCGATCAATATCAAAAGCACACCTAAAACGGAACGTCTCTTGTTCACTGAAATCACTCCTAATCAATAAATATATTCAAGGCCGTATCCAATGCCCAACTCATCATAAAATTATATTTATAGAAATACTTTGATAGCAATGAAGCCTCTATGGCCTGCTGCATAAAGTTAAATTTTTCTACAGATGCAATGGGTATAAATATGGCATATATGAATAACAAAATCAGTACAGATTGAACCAGCCCAAGTATTGCGCCGCCGCTGTGATTAATGGTGCTAAGAACGGGAAGCCTAAACACTCCTTTAAGCAAAGCTTCAAGGAGCAGCATGCATATACGTACAGCCATAAATGCCAAAAGCAGCGCTATACAGTTTATTATTACCATGGTTATGTACTGGTATAGATCATCAAAGCCTTTCTCTACAGGCAAAGAAAAAGCAAATGCTTCTGTAATCTTATTTTTTTGAATGAACTCCAGCAGCTTATTTTCTATGCCCGTATACGCTACCAAAGCTTCTGCAACAAGCCCGCTGTATTTCTTAGCTGCAATGATCGATACTATCAGCCCTCCTATGCTGAACAGCCCATGTATCAAGCCTCTTGCAGCCCCATATAGAACTCCTATTGCGATTATTGACACAATAATATAATCTACCCAGTTCATAAAATCACCTACTTTTGAAAGGTAAGCCTTTGAAGCTTCCTGTTGGAAATTATATATATGTCCGAATCATTATTTATGTATGTGCTGTTTATGTCAATATTTGATTCATATACAGCCAGCATCTTTCCCTGCCTGCCCGATAATGTCAAATTGTCCTTATCATAAAGCAGGAAATAATTCTTACCTGCGAAAATACCGTCAGGCTTTGTTTTAACAGCAGCTGAGCCAATTTGCTTTAAATTGTAATCATGGATAAATACATCGTAAAATCCTGTATTTTTTACTATCGATACTATGATGTCATTACCTGCGGATACCTTGAGCAAAGGGTTGGAAAAGTCCAGATTTTTAACCAGCTTCCCATCTGATCTGAATTTTTTGATTGAGCTTTCAGATATAGCAACCAAATCTCCCTTATTGTTGTATTTTATCTTTGATACCAGCATATCTTCAAAATTATTTGCCCATAATATCTCACCCTTGTTGTTATATGTAGCTATCTTTGTAACCACCTTGCTGGAGGAAGCATCCAGCAGAGAAACCGTATAGCTCTTTCCGGTTATTCCGTCAAAGGAAATCACATGGGCGCTGCCTATAGCCGCTTTGCAGTTCCTGACTCCTTTCATGCTGAATATTTCGAAGGAATTATATGCATCTTCTTTATATTGAATCATAAGCAGTCCGCTATCTGAAGAAAGTATATTGGATGCAGGTACTGCAAGCTCATATTGCCACAACACTTCACCGGATTTGGATATAGTGGCGATGCTCCTGTTATTTATATTTACAACAATGTCTTTGCCGCAGCCAATGATGCTGCTCACATTGCCTTTCAGCTTTATGGTCCAAAGTATGGTTCCTTCCATATTTCTTGCCCGCAAATTTGACTTTTCACCCTCTATCATAATACCGCCATAAGTAAACAGCGTACTATCATTTGATATGGGAATGAGCTCTTGTTGAACCCCAAGCCGTTTTACATCGTCCATTGACACATTTCCGCCATAGAAAAAATTTTTAAACATAAGCAAAACTATAAAAAAGAGTATGGCAATGATCAAGATCAAATAGGGAAAAGCTCTTTTTTTTATCATTTATCTTACCCCCAATGTATATACGTAAATTATCAAAAGAAGTTTCCTTAAAATGTATTGAATTTATATGCCTATTAACACCGCAAAACAGATTAAGCGATATGTTGGCCCCACGCACCAGCTATATAATTTAATTATATCATTTTATAACGCATCAGCAGAAATTTTTTCTACTGATGCGCTTTTCAACGGAGTTTGTCATTTCATCACTGTATTTAAAAATGGTTTTTGGGAAATACTTTATTTTAGAATAATTGGACTCGTTGTGCCGGCTTGATGGATTCTTACAGTTTGAAAAAGCTTATGGCATCAGTAAGCAAAATGGATGTCCGGAATCAACCTGCACAACAGAATGCGTTAAGGAGTACATGATATGAGCTTATACGAAAAATCCGTAGATGTTTCTAAGCCTTTTTCTTTTATCTATTTTTCGAGCTATTTCGAAGAAATTTTCAAGAAAAGCTACAATGATGGTTACACCGATACCGTACTGCTTTGCATCGGTACCGACAGATCAACCGGCGATTGCCTTGGTCCATTGGTAGGACATAAGCTTAAAGATATGAAACTGAAAAATGTGCATATATACGGTTCTTTGGATGAGCCTGTCCATGCCAAGAATTTGAAGGATTACATAGGTAAGCTGAATCTCTTCCCGAACCCCTTTGTAATCGCTATAGATGCTTGCTTGGGGAAAATCGATAGAGTAGGATTTATCAGCGTCAGGGAAGGCCCTCTTTTCCCAGGAGCAGGAGTGAATAAAGCTTTGCCTTCAGTAGGAAATATAAGCGTAACAGGCATTGTGAATGTATGCGGCTTCATGGAGGTAATGGTCCTTCAAAACACCCGCCTTAGCTTGGTGATGAATCTGGCAAATGTGATATCCGGCGGCATACGATACAGTCTATGGAAACACTTTAATTCAGAGGTCAGGAGATTAGGAAAACCACCGAAAGACACTGAAATTTCGCAAAAAATCACTGAAGGGTGACAGTATCAAACCTTTATATATAAAATGCTATTTGCAGCCAATTTATAATTCACCATAATTGAGTAAAAACAATCTCTGTCATTCTTAACTAAGCAAAATGAAGCAAAGCATTCATCTGTATATATGATTCTTTGCTGGCGCTCATAATGACGGCATACTCCTTTTTAATTGTAATCAGTGGTTTCCGCCCCCATCAAAGCAATGGGCTATATGTCCTGCGCGTAAGTATGTTTACTATCTCATCTATGCTTTTGTTCCCCGCGTTGATCAAAAGAGCTCCATGGGGTGAATCGCTATATGAGCTCAGCATATTTGTAATAGAAAATTTATTTACTTCAAAATACGGATGATTATCCTTATCCTTATATATTACTGCATCTGCCACATGGTTTTCCCCTATATAAAAGCATTCATAGCCCCTGCTTTCTAATTGCTCCTTCAATCTTTCCAATCCCTTTTCCACCGCAATAACCATAATACCACCTCCAGGGTTATTATCCCTTCCCGGAGATGGTATTATACTATCTTCTGCTTTTTATGCACCTGTCAAGAACCAATTCTTCCTCTACAGATAACGGATATCTCGAAGCACCGCTTTCAACAGGCTTAGCATAGGTCACAGTTTCATTCCTTCCATATATGGATGTAATAATCGCTCCATTGTTATAATTGTCCAGCATCGCAATCGAATAGCTCAGATCAGAACCGGCTTCAGCAAAAGCATTATATCTTATAATATTAAACTTCTGAATGCATCTGTCGGTTTGTTCCTTGAGATGAACCATATCCTGGTTGAGAATTTCAATCCTTCCCACTGTAGTATCAATGCTCGACATATAATCAGCCATCATCTGCTCCAAATTTTTGTTTGAGCTTCCTCTCATCATCTTCTTATATCTGCTTCTAGCCCTCACCAAGCTGACTGAGAGGATAATATTCCAGATCAGCAATATCAAAATGGCTGATGCAAATATTAAGCTCATTATATAATTATTGTTTATTAACTCTAATAAGTTCATGTTATCACCTCGTCTTATCTGAGTTGTGTTGACTGATAACGATTGCGGAAGCTCCAGGACTAAGACTTTGTAAGCCTGCATAGGGTTGCGCCAAAACTCGCGTGCAGCGTTTATCAGCCAGCATAACCATTAAACCCCCACCGTGAAAATCCGTGAAAGATTCCGTGCCAATCCGTGTTCCCGTCCTCCTGACCCCAGCGCCAACCCTAGCTCCTGTACCCTGAGTTCTGAATCCTTAGCTCTAGGGTAATGTTTCACGTGAAACATCAACAGCTCAGCTCTTGGGATTCAAGGATTTGCGCTCTTCCGCCTACATATATCTCTGTCTTTGTTTTTTCATCAGCATATACAAAAATATTACTGGGACTGTCCATGAAATAGCCTTGCTCTATTTTGAATGAAGTCTTTTCTATTTTTTCTTTTGCCATAGTTTTTATGTAGTATATCAAAGAAGCATTGGAGGTTCCTGTTGCCGATTCCTCATCTATGCCCACTGCGGGAGCAAAGTTTCTGCAGGAAAAATCTGAGTCCTTTTCAATTGTTTCACGTGAAACAACATGAGCTCCTACTATGTTTTTACTCCTGCAGAAGGCGATCATCTCTTCCTTTTTTATGCTCATATCCTTTAAAGCTTGCATAGAACCGACTTCAATTATAGCATCTTTTAGGCCTGTAGAGACTATCGATATTTTTCCATTTATATCTGTTATTATATCTTGCTCTTTAAGAGTCGTAATCTTTTCAATATCTCCGGCATCAGCGAAACCAACTATCTCCGGCTCTTTCATCTGTATATAAAATATATCTTCTCTTTTTATTGCTTTCAGCTTTCCTGCTTTAGTCAAATGATAAGCTTCTTCCTTTTCCAGATATCCAAGCTTATAAAGAATGAAAAAGGAAGCCAGAGCAGCATGGCCGCATATATCGACTTCTTCCTCAGGAGTAAAATATCTTATCTTAAAATCCGGATAACAGGATTCTTTAATGCTTATGAAGGCTGTTTCTGAAAAATTATTATATCTGGCTATGGCTTTCATATCTTTCTCATTTAATCCTATATCGTCAAAAACAACCGCAGCCTTATTTCCTCCTCCAAACTTTGAAATAAAGGAGCTCAAAATATATTGTTTCATGAAATCACCTCCAAACCCAAAATTTTGGCTTGTAACGAAGTTTTTCTTGTTATGGTGTTTTATTATTATTCGCCTGATTAAAACGTCTCTAAAGGCAAAATAGAAGGCCATTATTTTTCCAGCAAATCTAAGATTTTATCCAGATCATCAATTCCATAATATTCAATTTCAATTTTCCCCTTCTTTTTGCTGTGGGTTATGGTAACTTTGGTTCCAAAAATATTTCTTAATCTTTCTTCGATATCACATATTTCTGCGGATTTACTTTTTATCCTTTTTACAGTTTTCTTTTCTTTTGATAGCTTTTCTGCTTGCCTTACATTCAGACCCTCGTTGATGATTCTTTCAGCCGCTTCTATTTTCTTTTTGTCATCATCAAAGGCCAATATTGCCCTGGCATGTCCGGCTGTTAATTTGCCGGAAATCAGATGTTCAACTATTTCATTAGGAAGGTTCAATAATCTCAAGGAATTTGTTATTGCTGACCTGCTCTTTCCTATTCTCTTTCCTATTTCATCCTGTGAGAATGAATGCTCTTCCATCAATGTTTTATAGGCATTAGCCTCTTCAATAGGATTTAAATCCTCTCTTTGCAAGTTTTCTATCAGCGCTATCTCTAAAATTTGGGTCTCGCTGTAATCCTTGACTACTACCGGAACAACTTTTAAGCCTGCTATCCTGGCAGCTCTCCAGCGCCGTTCACCGGCCACGATCTGGTAGCCTTCTCCATCCCGCCTCACAATTATGGGCTGTACAATGCCATGTTCTTTTATTGACTCAGCCAGGCTATTTAAAGCCTCTTCGTCAAATTTTCTCCTGGGCTGATTTTCATTAGCTTCTATTTCGGTTGTTTTCAATTGAAGAACGCTGTTGCCGTTGCTAAGCTCGGGATTTTCCGGTATGAGAGCACTCAAGCCTTTCCCCAAAGCTTTCTTAGCCATCATATCGCCTCCTCGGATAAATCTATAAATTCTTCTGCCAGTTCAAGATACGCCTCTGCACCCTTTGATTTGGAATCATACCCCAATATGGACAGACCATGGCTCGGCGCCTCCGCAAGCCTTACATTTCTGGGTATCATAGTTTTATATACCTTTCCTTTGAAATATTTCTTTACTTCCTCAACTACCTGAATGGAAAGGTTAGTCCTTCCGTCAAACATGCTCATTACAACGCCTTCAATTTCCAGTTCCTTATTTAAACTCTTTTTTACCAATGTGTAGGTTCTCATCAACTGACTTACCCCTTCTAAGGCATAATACTCACATTGTATGGGAATCAAAACGCTATCTACTGCTGATAATGCATTTACCGATAATAAACCTAAAGACGGAGGGCAATCAACAAAGATGTAATCATAATACTCTTTTATTTCGGTTATACATTCCCTTAGCTTCAGTTCTCGCCCCTTCAATGAAGTCAGCTCTATTTCAGCACCTGCAAGCTGCACGCTTGCAGGTATTATGTATAACCCCTCATGTGTGGTAGCTTCTACGCATTCCCGCGGAGAAATGTTATTTATAAGTACATCATAAATGGTATATTTTAAGCTGTTCTTATCCAAACCAATGCCGCTTGTAGTATTGCCTTGGGGATCAATGTCTATCATAAGGATCTTTTTCCCAAGGCTGGCAAGGCATGCAGATAAATTTATCACTGTTGTTGTTTTCCCTACGCCACCCTTTTGATTGAACACTGCAATAGATTTCGACATATTCCACACCTCACCTTCTCCATATAATTATATTAATACAAAGTTATAATATATGAAAGTGCAAATGAATAATATATACAAAGAAATATGAAGGTGGACTATATGTATAAAAAAATATATTCAAAATGTATATGTTTGGGGTTTGCTTGGGGGATTTTTGCCTGGATAGATTTTTTCAAAAATATTCAGCTTCCTTCAAAAATCCGCTCTGCACCGGTGTTTTTATCTATTAGCTTAGGAAAAGCAATAATGAGCAAGCAGGAAGTGCTGTACGACAAAAATATATTCATTTTTACAGTTCTATGGGGAGGCTTTATAGGTTATGTAATAGCATCAATTTTGAAAGTCATAATATCTGCAATACGGGAGGATTAAAATGGCAAGAATAATCATATCTACATTTTGGTTGGTTTTTATAGCTGAATTGGGAGATAAAACTCAATTGGAGACCATGCTTTTATCAGCAAAGCATAGCTCACCCTTTCCGGTTTTTATCGGCGCCTGCTTGGCGCTGATCTGTTCTTCACTCTTGGGAGTATTTGCGGGTACTTACATAACAAAATATATACCCCCTCATTTCATACAAAATGCAGCAGGTATTCTATTTATAATAATGGGTGCATTGATACTGCTGAATAAAATATAAATGTTGTGACACAAGAGGAGGCGGAAACCACTGAAAGACACGGAATTTTTCGCAAAAAAACACGGGAGGATAGCAAAAAGATTAATCACACCGCAAACAGCATTTACAGTGTGATTAATTAATCTTCAGTAAAATTCAACGGACTTTTAATTGATTTAAATAAACACTCTCCCGTGTTAATTCGTGTTTTCTATTCTCCTATCACGCTTTTGGCACCTTAATGCTTATTTCGATATAATCGCCCTTATCCTCTTGATTATACTGCATCTTAAAGCCGGTTTTTACTATTTCCTTATATGTATTCTTTATGGTGTTTATATATATGTTATAGTTGATCTTGCCCCTTATTCTTTTATCAGACGGTTTTTCCTTTGTCGCTGCTATTTCATCCAGATATTTTTCTACAAGCTCCTCCGTCTTTTTTACATTTAAGGAACGGCTTATTATAGTTTTTACCACCTTGTGCTGGAGTTTTTCCTCCGGAAGCTTCAGGAGAGCCCTTGCATGCCTTTCTGTCAGATTATTTGCCAATATCTCTTTTTTTATATCCGAAGGCAGTCTTAGAAGTCTCAGTTTGTTAGCTATAGTCGATTGGTTTTTTCCTACTTTTTTGGCCAACTCTTCCTGAGTCATGCCGTGATCATTTATTAAATTATAATAGCCTTCTGCTTCATCGAGAAAATTTAAATCTTCTCTTTGCAGATTTTCAATAAGCGCTATAACTGCAGAATCCTGTTCCACTACTTCCACAACTATAGCAGGAATCTTTTCCAATCCTGCAATCTTTGCGGCTCTAAGCCGTCTCTCTCCTGCAATCAATTCATAACCGTCTTCTCCAATTTTTCTGACATTAATGGGCTGCAGCACCCCATAAGCTTTGATAGATTCGGAAAGCTCATCAAGGGATAAATTATTAAAGTTTTTTCGCGGCTGATATGGATTAGGAGCTATATTTTCAATAGAAATATTTGTTATTGATTTGTTTTCATTCAACTCTATCATCCCCTCTGCATTTCAAGGGGAATTGATATTCCCCAGGCTTGCATATCTATTTAGAAAGAATTATATCAACAGACCCAGCCTCTTTATTTATTCGCCATTCTTCACTATGTTCCTTCTTATAGCAGTAGACTTTTGACCTGCATATTCAGTCAAATATCATATAATTTCTACCTTTACCGAATCACTTTATAGGACTGGCTGCAGGTTTTCCAGGTTTTCTCGGATATTTTGTCGGAGTATTTTTGATCTTTTTTATTATCAATATATAATGTATGATATCGCTATAGGGCAATTGATATTCTTCTATCCTTTCCAAGCTCCCTCCCAGAATCTCTACAGCTTTGCCGGCTTCCTCCAGCTCCTCCTTATAGGAAGGACCTTTTTGACATAAGAAATATCCCCCCATTTTTACATAAGGAATACAGTATTCAACCAGCACATTCAATGAAGCAACAGCTCTTGACAATACTATATCAAAGCTTTCTCTATATCCTTGCTTTACTCCGAATTCTTCAGCCCTTCCATGTATTATGTCAACTTGATTCAATGCCAGCCTCTTCGCTGCATCTTCAAGATAAATAATCCTTTTATTCAAAGAATCCAGCAGGGTCATGCTGATGTCATCCTTTAATATTTTTATCACCATACCGGGGAAGCCTGCGCCGGTGCCGATATCTATTACTTTATATCCTGCCTTTATCATTCCGCTGTTTAGACAGGTAGCAGAATCAATAAGGTGCTTTATATATACTTCTTTTTCATCTGTTATTGAAGTGAGGTTTATTTTTTCATTCCAATCCAAAAGGATGTCCTTAAATGCGATGAGCTTTTCCAGTTTTTCTGCGTCAACTCCTATTCCTAGCCTTTCCAGGCCTTTGACCAATATATCAACATTATTCATATAAACACTATCTCCTTCTGATTTGCTCCAAATAAACCAGCAGCACAGAAATGTCCGCCGGAGATACCCCTGATATCCTAGATGCCTGACCTATATTTGAAGGCTTTATCTCCGATAGCTTCTGCATCGCTTCCGTAGACAGGCCTTTTATTTTTTTATAATCAATATCATCTTGAAGTCTTTTACCTTCCAGCTTCCTAAACTGCTCAATTTGTACGAGCTGCTTTTTTATATATCCTTCATACTTTATCAGTATTTCCAGCTCTTCTGCTTCCTCATCGGTCAATCCAGGCATATCTTCGTCCAATTCTGTCAGTGAATTGTAGGTTATCTCGGGCCTCTTTATCAATTCATAAAGGGTTATACCGCTTTTTATATCGGCACTGTCGTATTTCTTTAAAAACTCCTTCACCTTTTCTGTAAAACCGATGGATTTGTTCTTTAGCCTGTATATTTCATTTTCTATATTTCTTTTTTTAACTATGAATTGCTTATATCTTTCCTCTGTCACCAAACCTACATTATATCCTTTTTCCGTAAGCCTTAAATCCGCATTATCCTGTCTCAGCACCAATCTGTATTCTGCCCGGGAGGTCATCATCCTGTAGGGCTCATCAGTCCCTTTTGTTACCAGATCATCTATGAGCACCCCTATATAAGCCTCTGATCTGTCCAGGATCAAGGGCTCTTCTCCTTTAAGCTTCAATACGGCATTTATTCCCGCCATAAGCCCTTGGGCTGCCGCTTCTTCATATCCGGAGCTGCCATTTATCTGGCCGGCAAAATACAAACCGTTTACATGCTTGGCTTCTAAGGTCAGCTTAAGCTCCTGGGGATTTATGCAGTCATAATCTATGGCATATGCGGTTCTCATCATCTGGCAGTTTTCCAAGCCTTTGATCGATCTCAGCATTTCTATTTGAACATCTTCCGGCAAGCTTGATGACATGCCCTGCACATACATCTCTCTGGTATTCAGGCCTTCCGGCTCTATAAATATCTGATGACTGTCTCTTTCCGGAAAATTAACGATCTTTGTTTCAATGGAGGGACAATATCTGGGACCCACACCTTCGACTCCTCCCGTATAGAGGGGTGATCTGTGAATATTATCTCTTATGATCTTATGGGTCCTTTCGTTGGTATAAGTCAGATAGCAGCTGTTTTGGCGTATTTCTATACCCTTTGACATAAAAGAAAACAGCTTCATCTCTTCATCTCCGGGCTGCTCCGACATTTGATCATAGTCTACCATTTTCCCATCTATCCTGGCAGGGGTTCCCGTTTTAAATCTTCTGATTTCAAAGCCAAGATTTTTTAAGCATTGTGACAGCTTCTTAGCAGGAAACAAACCATTGGGTCCCCCCTCATAGCTGACATCTCCAATAACTATTTTCCCGTTCAAATATACACCTGTAGCCACTATTACAGCCTTACAGCTATATTGAGCACCCAAATTTGTGATAACTCCTGTCACATCGCCATTCTTTGTTAATATATCAATTATTTCTGTTTGCTTTATATAAAGGTTCTCTTGACTTTCCAGAATCTCCTTCATTCTCTCGGAGTATCTTTTCTTATCTGCTTGAGCCCTGAAAGCTCTCACGGCAGGACCCTTTTTTGTATTTAAGGTTCTTACCTGTATCATGGCATGATCGATATTAATGCCCATTTCTCCGCCTAGCGCATCTATTTCCCTTACAAGATTACCCTTAGCAGGTCCGCCTAAAGACGGATTGCATGCCATCATTGCTATACTGTCGAGATTAATGGCCGTCACAAGGGTTTTCATGCCCATTCTGGCACATGCCAAAGCAGCCTCGCAGCCTGCATGACCTGCACCTATAACCACTACATCATATTCCCCTGCAAAATAATTCATATTTTCACCTACTACCTCTGTTGTGCTAACTGATAACGATTGCGAGAGCTCCAGGACTAAGACTTTGTAAGCTTGCATAGGGTTGCGTCAAAACTCGCTTTGGCTCAAACAGTTGACGCAACTTTTCCTAATGCTTCGCTAACAAACTCTAAGTCCCTTCACGATGCATTCTTATATCAGTTAGCACAACAGGTTAAATTAAAGTTATTGCCGCAAAATCAAATATAGAAACCCTCCGTGATTTTCCGTGAAAAAATCCGTGTCTTTCCGTGGTTCCCGCAATCTTAAAACCCCAAAGCCTCACCCAAAAACCCTGAGTTCTAAAATCATCATTTACCTATGCAAAATCTGCTGAAAATTTCCGTTATTATGTCTTCCTCCACAGTATCGCCCGTTATTTCACCTAAAAACCTCCATGCATCCCTTATATCTACGGATATCAAATCAAGGGGTATACCGTCATCTATTGCTTCCAGCGCCCTGTCTATGCTTTCATGAGCCTTGTCTATAAGAGATTTATGCCTGATATTTGATACCACGGCGCTGCCCCGGGTTTTCACGTTTCCGCTGTAAGCTGCATCCCATATGGCTTTCTCCAGCAATTCGATCCCTTTTTTGTCCTTCACGGACATTCTTATTATTCTTTCCTTGTTAAAGCTCTCCTCCAGTAAGTCTAATTCTGCATCAATGCCCATATCTATCTTATTGGCAGAAACAATTACTCTTTTATCCTTCAGCATTGATGCTATAAGCATATCTTCAGGATCCAGCTTTTTTGAAGCATCGATTATAAAAATAACAAGATCCGCATCATTTATAGCTTCTTTCGTCCTTTCTACACCGATCTTTTCAACCACATCCTCCGTCTCTCTAAGGCCAGCCGTATCTATCAGCTTTATTAGCACACCCTTTACATTGAGATATTCTTCGATTATATCTCTTGTAGTCCCCGGGATGTCGGTTACTATAGCTCTGTTTTCCTTAAGCAGGAGATTCAGCAGAGAAGACTTGCCTACATTGGGTCGTCCGATTATGGCGGTGCTAAGTCCTTCTCTTTGGATTCTTCCCTCATAATAGGTATCCTGCAATTCTTCAAGTATTGCTTTAACCTCCAGGCCCTTGGATCTAATAGTCTCCGCAGTAATTTCTTCAATATCATGCTCCGGAAAATCAATAGAGGCCTCGATATGGGCCAGCATAAATAAAAGCATATCCATAGCAGCTTTTACCTTGACTGACAGTTCTCCCTGCAGCTGATTCATCGCATTTTCAAGGCCTTCATCCGTCTTTGACGTTATCACGTCAATCACAGCTTCAGACTGTGCAAGATCAATCCTGCCGTTTAAAAAGCCGCGCTTGGTGAATTCTCCGGGTTCAGCCATCCTGGCGCCTTTTCTTAACACCAGTTCCATTATTTTTCTTATAGGTACTATGCCTCCATGACAATGGATCTCGGCTACGTCTTCACCTGTGTATGAGTAAGGGGCTCTCATGATCACAGCAAGAACTTCGTCAATTTTACTTCCTTCGTCATCAAAAATTAAGCCGTAGGTCATGTATCTGGACGGCATATCATTAATGTCTTTTACTTTTTTCCCTTTAAATATTTTGCCTAAGATGTCTTGCGAATCTTTCCCGCTCAATCTTACTATCCCGATCCCGGCTTCTCCTGGGGCCGTTCCCACAGCAGCAATGGTATCCTCCAGCACATTAACACCTCTTTCAAATATGATAAACCCAGTATTTTCATACTGGGTTATTTGCATGCGATAATAACCTTCCTATTAGGCTCTTCCCCTTCGCTGTATGTAATAACACCGGGGTAATCCTGCAGAGCAGAATGGATAATCCTTCTCTCATATGGGTTCATAGGCTCCAATTCCATCCTCTTCCTTGTCTTTACCACTCTTTCCGCCAGCCTGTTTGCCAATCGTATAAGAGTTTCTTCCCTTTTTGATCTGTAATTCTCTGTATCCAATACCACCCTTAAATAATCATCCCTGCCCTTATCCTTGTTGACAACAAGGCTTACCAGATATTGCAGGGAATCAAGGGTCTGGCCCCTTCTTCCTATAATAATTCCCATCTTCGGGCCTATAAGATTGATATAAAGACCGGCTTCCGTATGTTTAATCTTTATTTCTGCCTTTACATCCATGCAATTAAGAACTTCTCTCAGGAATCCATAGGCTGTATCCTTTTCCTTGCTTCTATCCGCAGATGTTTCTTTTTTTGCAGACACTTCAGGTTCTGCCGCTTTTTCTTCTTTTACAGTAACTTTTACCCTTGCAAGCCTGCTTCCTATCAATCCCAAGAATCCTTTGCTGGGCTGCTCCAATATTTCGATGACTGCCTTGTCTTTGGTGATGTTAAGCTCCTGTATGGCCAGCTCTACAGCTTCCTCAACTGTCTTGGCTGACTTTTCAACCCATTTCATTTAATTATTCGCCTCCTTTATGACCAAGCACAGCTTTGGTCATAAAATACTGCTGTAATATAGTAAATATGTTACCAACTACCCAATATAAAGCTATTCCTGAAGGAAATTTTAAAGTAAAGAAACCTATCATCAAAGGCATTACGGTGTTCATTGATTTCATTGTAGGATCCACATTGCCCCTAGATGAAATCATGGCTGTTTGTACATAAGTGGTAAGTGCGGACAATATGGGAAGTATATACCATTTATCCGGCATGCCCAAATCAACCAACCACCAAAATCCCTTGGCAATGGCTGCAAATTCTTCGGGGGTAAAAACGAATTTTGTAGGATTCTGCAAGACGCCAAATAATGCAATTATTATTGGAAGCTGTATAAGAGCAGGAAGACAACCTGAAGCCGGATTATAGTTATGCTCCTTATAAAGCTCCATCAGTTTTTGATTCATCTTTTCCGGATCGCCTTTATATTTTGTCTGGATCTCTTTCATCTTAGGATTGATTTCATTCATTTTTTTAGTCGATTGTGTTTGTTTTATATTGATAGGCAGTAACAATATTTTCGTAATGATCGTGAAAAATATTATGGCATAGCCATAGCTTCCCGTAAAATCAAATAGCAGCTTGAGCAACGCACCAAACGGCCTGGAAATTATATCTAGCAAAACATCTCCCCCTAAATATTAATGTTTATCTAATCAATGGAACCCACACTGCTGCAAAGCGGGAATCACAGGTTTAGGAATGTCCTTTTATTGATGCAGCGGAATGTTCCCAAGTTTTTCTGCGATATTTTATGGCACCGGATCATATCCTCCGGGATTAAAGGGATGACATTTCATTACCCTCTTTATTCCCAAAACAGTACCTTTTATGCTTCCGTATTTCCTCACAGCTTCAAGAGTATAATTGGAGCAGGTAGGAATAAAGCGGCATTTTCCGGGACTTATAGGAGATATAACCAGTTGGTAGAATCTTATTAAAAATATTATTATATATTTCATTTCTTAACATCTTCTTTGAGAAGTCTGGCTCTTCTAACAGCATTCAACATATCTCTTTCAATATCATAATAGCTTGCTTCGCTGCTTTTTACCCTTGCCGTAAAAATAATAAGATATCCTGTTTTTATAAAACGGCTTATCTTTCTGAAATTTTCTCTCATCAATCTTTTTACACGATTTCTCTTGACGCTGTTGCCAACCTTTTTGCTCACCGAATATCCGACTTTATTTGTATCTTCATCGCTTTTCAATATATAAAGCACTAAAGTGTTCTCAGCGTAATATCTGCCGTTGGCATATACTTTTTTAAACAAAGAATTTTTTTTAATTCTTCCGGGGATCTTCATATTATCCTCCATATAATGAGGCATGTAGAGAAAAAGGCCACAAAAAGCGGCCTTACACTGTTAATCTCTTTCTACCTTTTCTTCTTCTTCTTTTAAGAACCTGTCTTCCGTTTAAAGTACTCATTCTTTCTCTAAAGCCGTGTACTTTTTTTCTTTGCCTTTTTTTCGGCTGATATGTCATTAACATCATTACACCCCCCAACGATTATGTGTATATAAATATTGCACATTAACACTGGACTAACCCGCCCTAAACTGCCCCGTTTATATAAACAACGAGTACCCCGGGTGTCTAAGTCCAGCATGGACTCGGCTAACATTTTGTTTCACAAAATGAAGTCTCGTTCAAGCATAATACGCCACCGTACATTAAAATTATATATATATTAATATTTACTGTCAAGAAATTTAAGTTAAATCTCATATTCAGAAATAAATATTAACAGTATTCTAAGTTAAGAATGCCCTATCCGATAGCTCAGCATCGCTTATGTAAGCTACCGGCGTTTAGCTATGGCAGTCAAATATATTTTTATTTGCTGTGGATAACCTTTAAAATTCAATTGAATTCCTGGCTCCAATTTGCTAATATTAGTTTAAGATTGTGTATAACTTTTAAGTTGTTGTCAAAGTTATCAGTTTATGCACAAGTTGTGTATAAATTTGTGTATAACTAATATATTTTGTGTATTGATTTTATCATTCTTGTTAATAATCAAATAAAATCAACTAAATTAATAAGCTAAAATTGTTAATATTTTTTTTGCCCAATTTGTGGACAATTTATTTATGCAATATTATATTAACATATTATCAATATTTTATTCACAATTTGCTTTTGTTTAAATAGCATAGTTTTTCAATATGCACTATGAGGAGGATGGAAATGAACCCCCAAAATTACGAGATATGGGATAAAACCCTTGATATTATTAAAGTTGAACTTACAGAAGTAAGCTTCAATACTTGGCTCAAATCCATAACGCCAATAATGATCAATGATGAAATGATCTTGTTTCATGTTCCCGACGATTTCACCAAAGGTATCATAGAAACACGTTATGCTACACTTATCAAGAATGCGTTGAAACAGGTGACTTCAAAGTATCATGAACTAAAATTTACAGTAAACGAGACAGAAGCGGATATGGAAAAGTCCAATAATGTCATGGGAAAAAAAGAAGTAGAAGAAGTCGTCAATACTTCTTTGAACCCACGATATACTTTTGATACCTTTGTAATAGGCAACAGCAATAGGCTTGCCCATGCTGCTTCGGTTGCAGTAGCAGAATCTCCCGCAAAGGCTTACAATCCACTTTTTATATATGGAGGAGTAGGCTTGGGAAAAACCCATCTAATGCATGCCATAGGACACTATGCCTTAAATCAGAACAAAAGAGCAAAGGTCGTATATGTATCCTCCGAAACCTTTACAAATGAATTGATAAATTCGATCAGAGACGACAGAAATATAGAATTCAGAAGCAAGTACAGAAATATAGACATACTATTAGTGGATGATATTCAGTTCATTGCAGGAAAGGAACGAACCCAGGAAGAGTTTTTCCATACCTTTAATTCATTGTATGAGGCAAACAAGCAAATAATTATTTCCAGTGATAGGCCTCCAAAGGAAATACCTACACTAGAGGACAGGCTTAGATCAAGATTTGAATGGGGATTGATAGCCGATATTCAGCCTCCGGATCTCGAAACAAGAGTTGCTATATTGAAGAAAAAAGCAAAAATTGAAAATCTGGTTATACCCGATGATGTAATGCTTTATATAGCCAAAAAGATTCTTTCTAATATAAGAGAGCTTGAAGGTGCGTTAATAAGAATAGTAGCATACTCGTCCCTGACAAACAGAGAAATAA
Organism: Lutispora sp. QWL-02; assembly: GCF_058315355.1. Classification (NCBI taxonomy): domain Bacteria; kingdom Bacillati; phylum Bacillota; class Clostridia; order Lutisporales; family Lutisporaceae; genus Lutispora; species Lutispora sp. QWL-02. The sequence goes on along the minus strand of NZ_CM177762.1, from coordinate 459,907 downwards.
ACGAGGACCTGGCAAGCGAAGCATTAAAGGACATAATATCAAATTCTAAGCCTAAATTTATAACTGCGGATTTAATAAAAGAAAAAGTCGGCGAATTTTTCAATGTAAAGGTTGAAGACTTTAATGCAAAAAAAAGAACTAGATCCATCGTCTACCCAAGGCAGATCGCGATGTATCTTTGCAGGGAAATGACGGACCTTTCCCTCCCAAAAATAGGTGAAGAATTTGGAAGAGACCATACAACCATAATGCATGCCTACGACAAAATATCTTCAGATATGAATATAGACCCTGAATTAAAAAACATAATAAATGATCTTAAAGGAAAAATTGAAAATACTTAATAAATGTTGACAAACTGCAAATAAGCTGTTGATAGCGAAAACCCTAAAAAAGGTTGTTGATAAAATGCCTTAATAAAGGTATTACTTTTCAACAATCTATCAACAATAGGAACCCAGTTTTTTAGCTGTTTGACAAGCTTTTTAACAAATCAACAGGCCCTATTACTATTACTAGTATTATTTATTATATTATTTAATAATAAGAAAAAATCGGAGGTTATCCACATGAGAATAATAACAAACAAATCAACCTTGTTGGAAAGCATAAATATTGTTCAAAAAGCAGTGCCTTCAAAAACAACTCTTCCCATATTAGAAGGCATCTTATTCCAAGCAAAAAACGGAAAGCTCACTTTAGTATCCACAGATCTTGAAATGGGCATAGAAACAACATCAAATGTGGATGTCATAGAACAAGGAAGCACTGTGGTCTCATCAAAAATAATAGGAGAAATTGTAAGAAAATTACCGGATTCAGATGTGGAGATCGAAACTAAGGATAATTTTGTTTACATAAAAAGTGAAAATTCTGAATTTAAAGTCCTATGCTTATCGAAGGAAGAATTTCCTGAGCTGCCCAATGTAAGCAGAGAAAAAGGACTCAATTTGACAAACTCTATGCTCAAAGAGATGATAAAGCAGACCATAGTAGCCGTTTCAAATGATGAAATAAGGCCAATATTGACGGGAGTTTTATTGGAAATAGCGGGAGATCAAGTGACAATGGTAGCTCTAGACGGCTTCAGAATGGCTGTCAAAGTAACAAGTGCCTTAAACGATGAAAATTTCAAGGCGGTTATACCCGGAAAAACCTTGATTGAAATAGGAAAAATACTTGATGACAGTGAGGAATCCGTCAGCATTTTCCTTTCCAAAAATCAAGTATTGTTTCAAATGAAAGATACCACTGTAATTTCAAGACTTCTTGAAGGAGAATTTATAAATTACAAGCAGCTGCTTCCTACTGAGTATAAGACTAAAATTGTACTCAAGACTGAGCATCTGCTGGATGCCTGCGAGAGAGCAGCTCTATTCGCAAGGGAATCAAATAACAGTATTAAATTTGAAGTCTATGATGATATAATGAATATTAAATCAAACAGTGATAATGGAGATGTTCATGAAGAGGTAAAAATATCAAAAAATGGAGAAGATATAGAGATTGCTTTTAATCCTAAATATCTGATAGATGCTTTAAGGGTAATAGGAAGAGATGAGATAACCATTGAATTTACAACCAGCGTCAGCCCCAGCATAATAAAACCCGCCAAGGATTCCGGATTTTTATACTTAATACTTCCGGTAAGAAGGAGATAAGCATCAACCACCCTATAAGGGTGGTTTTATAAAGGAAGTGAATTGAAGTGTTGGAAATAAAGATAGATACCGAATATATCAAGCTCGATCAGTTTTTGAAGTTTGCAGGCCTTGTAAATACAGGAGGAGAGGCCAAAAACATTATTATGGAAGGCAGAATAGCTGTAAACGGATCAGTTGAAAAAGCCAGAGGCAAAAAACTGAGGGCTGACGATATAATAGAATTTGAAGGGCATAAGTATAAGATAGTTTAACTGTCGGGGAGTGCTTTTATTGAATATTGAGAGCATATTTTTGCTTAATTTTAGAAACTATAGTGAACAATATATAGAATTGGATCCCGGCATCAATATATTTTACGGTGAGAATGCCCAGGGAAAGACCAATGTGATTGAAGCTGTATATTTGCTTACCATGGGAAAATCTCACAGAACCAATAAATATAATGAGATGGTCAAATGGGATAAAAATGATTCCCGGATATGTATAAAATTTAATAAAGATGATTTTGATTACAACATAGATTTTATACTGAAAAGGAATCAAAAAAAACAGATAAAGGTCAACGGAGTAAGGCTAGATAAGCTGAGCGATATATTGGGAAAACTGAATACGGTTATATTTTCGCCTGATCATATGAAAATAATAAAGGAAGGGCCTTCGGAGAGAAGAAGGTTCATAGATTCTATATTGTCTCAGACAAAGCCTAAATATTATTATAATTTTACCCAATATTTAAAGGTTTTGGCTCAAAGAAATATGCTCTTATGCAACGAGAAAAATGATGGAATCATAGAAAAAACCTTGGATATTTGGGATCATCAGCTGATAGAATATGGCTGCAAGATCATAAAAGACAGGCAGATATTTGTTGAAAGCATAGATACTAAAGCATGGAGAATAAATAAGGAGCTCTCAGGAGGAAGAGAGGATTTTCATTTGAAGTATATGCCTTCCATAGGCTATGGAAAGCATGAAATAAGCGATATAAAAAATGCCTTCGAAAAAAGGCTGATGGAAGCCAGAGCTTCAGATATAAGGCGCAAGCTCACACATTACGGACCCCATCGGGATGAGCTGAATCTATTTATAAATGATAAAGAAGTAAGGAATTACGGCTCTCAAGGACAGCAAAGATCTGTTCTTCTATCTTTAAAGCTTTCTGAAATGGAATACATAAAAGATGAAACAGGATCAACGCCTGTTTTACTCCTCGATGATGTTTTCTCAGAATTGGATAAATTAAGACAGGGCTTTTTGATTTCCTTTATAAAAAATGTGCAGGTGATCATTACATGCACTGATTATGAAAATCTGTATTTAGGGGATAAATCCACATATAAGATTTTTAATGTAAGAACCGGAAAAGTATACAATAAATGATTAAAAGGTTATAATATTATTATTCGGGGATATTACGAAGGAGGATTTTTTTATGTTTATTCACCTTGGTGGGGATGTGGTAGTGCCTTTGAAAGATATAATTGCGATAATGGATATAGAATCGAGCAGCGTTTCTCAGAACACAAAAGAGTTTCTTCAAACGGCAGATGATGAAGATTTTATAATAAAAATCTCAAAAGATTCGCCAAAATCTTTTATACTTTCCGAAAGAGATAATAAGACGGTCATCTATTTATCTCCCATATCATCTGTTACTCTTTACAAAAGATCCGGATTTTTAAACGATGTTTCATTGAAGTAGATATATAGGGGGAGTTTTTATGGCGGAAAAAAAGCAAAATCAGCAATATGAAGCTGAACAGATACAAGTATTGGAAGGTCTTGAAGCAGTAAGAAAAAGACCGGGAATGTATATAGGCAGCACCGGTTCAAAGGGACTTCATCATCTTGTTTGGGAAGTGGTAGACAACAGCATAGATGAAGCTTTGGTCGGTGTTTGTAAAAATATTGAAGTAATAATCCATAAGGATAATTCAGTAACTAATATAGATGACGGAAGAGGTTTTCCCGTAGGAATGCATCCAAAGCTGAACAAGCCTGCAGTCGAGGTTGCTTTGACAGTGCTTCACGCGGGAAGCAAATTCGGAGGCGGCGGGTATAAAGTATCAGGCGGCTTGCATGGAGTAGGCGTGTCCGTTGTAAATGCTCTTTCGGAATATCTTGAAGTAGAAGTAAAAAGAGAAGGAAAAATATTTTATCAAAGATTTGAAAGAGGAAACCCTGTGACCGAATTAAAGGTCATAGGCGATTCAAAAGCCACAGGTACAAAGATAACCTTCAAGCCTGATGATCAGGTTTTTGATGAACTGGAATACAGCTTTGAAATATTGGAGCACAGGCTTAGAGAAATGGCGTTTTTGAATAAGGGAATCAAGATTACCCTCAGGGATGAAAGGACAGACACAGAAAAGGTTTATCAATATGAGGGTGGTATAGTTTCCTTTGTGCAATTCTTAAACAAAAATAAAGAGGTATTGCATTCTGAGCCCTTGTATATTGTCTCCAGCAAGGATGATATCATCGTTGAGGCATCGATTCAGTATAATGACAGCTACAATGAGAATATCTTCAGCTTTGCCAATAACATAAATACCATAGAAGGCGGTACACATGCTATAGGCTTCAGAAATGCAGTAACAAAAGCGATTAATGATTATGCCAGAAAGTATAAAATTATAAAGGACAATGACCCAAACCTTCAGGGAGAAGACGCAAGGGAAGGATTAACCGCCGTCTTAAGCATAAAGATTTCTGATCCCCAGTTTGAGGGCCAGACTAAAACAAAGCTTGGAAATCCTGAAGTGAGAGCCATAGTTGATAGTATCATATTCGAAGGACTGGAAGCCTTTCTGGAGGAAAATCCTTCTACGGCAAAGACTATCATAGAAAAGGCGGTCACTGCATCCAGGGCAAGAGAAGCCGCCAGAAAAGCCAGGGAGCTGACAAGGAGAAAGTCGGCTCTGGAGAGCACTACTTTGCCCGGAAAGCTTGCAGATTGCTCAGAGAAGGATCCTTCATTATGCGAAATATACATTGTCGAGGGAGATTCAGCGGGCGGTTCTGCAAAGCAGGGCAGGGACAGAAGATTTCAGGCCATACTGCCTCTCAGAGGTAAGATACTCAATGTTGAAAAGGCCAGATTGGATAAGATTTTATCAAGTGAAATGATAAGAGCCATGATCACAGCCTTTGGTGCAGGAATAAGCGATGATTTCAATATAGAAAAAATGAGATACGGAAGAATAATCCTTATGACGGATGCTGATGTGGATGGTGCTCACATAAGAACATTGCTGCTCACCTTCTTCTATAGGTATATGAGGCCTTTGGTTGAAGCAGGAAATGTTTATATAGCTCAGCCTCCCCTTTATAGAGTCAGAAAGTCAGGCAAAGGAAAAGCGAAGGACCATTATGCCTACGATGATAAGGAATTGGAAAGAATTCTTAAAGAAGTGGGAAGAGACAATATAAGCATACAAAGATATAAGGGCCTTGGTGAGATGGACCCTACACAGCTTTGGGATACTACCATGAACCCTGAAACCAGGACAATGCTGCAGGTATCCTTGGAGGATGCGGTAGCTGCAGATGAGATATTTACTATTCTTATGGGCGATAAGGTAGAACCAAGGAAAGAGTTTATAGAACAAAATGCAAAGTATGTCAGAAATTTAGATATATGACGGGGGTGCGAGCATGCCTTTTGACAGTTTTGATGTTGCCAAGGCTGCAATAAACTTGGCTATATCATCCAGAGCCTCAGAAGAATCAATGATAAAGGATCTGAAAAATAAGAACATACTTGCTGCGGCAGTGGATATTGGGGGAGATTTCAATTCTTCAATACCTAAAATAATTGAAAGAGCTGTTGTAGCTTCTAAAAGGAGCGGCATAACAAAGGATTGCCATGTTCATGACGGCGCCGTTATAGGCGCAACCAAGGAAGCTTTGATGCAGATAGCCATGAAAGCCAATGGATATAATATAGGAGGAAAAATAGGCATAGCCAGATCCGGTGAACATCTGAGCATATGTATATTCATGAGCATGGGTGTGCTGCATCTCAACGACGTTGTTATTGGTCTGGCACATCGGGCCGTGCCGGATTTTAAATAATATTGGAATATTTAAAATATTCCAATATTATTTTTTTATTGACATTTCGCTTTTTATCTAATACAATCTTATTTATATTTATTAAAATTGTAGTTTGGTAGAATGGTAGTTTACAGCGTGATATTGCAGAAAAGGACTGGCCTATCATGGTCAGCTTTTTATTATCCACAGGAAGTATAAATATGCTATATTATGACTTGCCTGATGGATATGAAGAAAGACTAAATATATAATTGGAGGATGGTAGTATGGTAGTAAAACAAAAATCATCAATTCTTTTTGTGGTTCTCTTATTGATCATTTCATTATTTTCCGGATGCAGCAATGCAGAAGCACCGGCAAATAATCAAAATCCCGAAACCACAGATCAGACAAACAAAACCAAAGAAATAGGAATAACGCAAATAGTCGAACATCCGGCTTTGGATTCTGCGCGCCTTGGCTTTATTGATGCATTAGCTTCAAAAGGCTTAAAAGATGGTGAGAACCTCAAGGTAGATTTCCAGAATGCCCAGGGTGATATTCCTACAGCTCAGACTATCGCACAAAATTTTGCAAGCAGCAAAAAAGATATGATATTTGCAATAGCAACTCCTACAGCCCAGGCGGCTTATAATGCTACAAAGGATATACCAATACTCATAACTGCTGTTACAGATCCTGTAGATGCAGGTCTTGCAAAATCTCTGGAAAGGTCAGAAACAAATGTCACAGGTACAAGCGATGCTGCGCCTATGGGCAAGCAATTTGAGCTTCTTAAAAAGCTTATACCAAACGCTAAAAATGTAGGTATTTTATATAATACCAGTGAAAGAAATTCAGAAATACAGGTTCAAATGGCAAAGAAAATAGCCGGTGAATACGGCTTGGAAATAATAGCAAGTGGAATTACCAGCACCAATGAAGTGCCTCAGGCTGTTGACTCGCTGAAGGGCAAGATAGACGTGCTATATGTGCCTACAGATAATATGGTGGCTTCATCCATGGCTATAATATCCCAAAAATGCACTGAGAATAATATACCTGTAATAGGTTCGGAAAGAGCCCATGTGGAAGGCGGGGCTCTTGCCACAGAGGGAATAGATTACTACAAGCTAGGCTTCCAGACGGGGCTTATGGCTTTTGAAGTATTGAACGGCGCTAAGACTGAAGATATGCCGATAGAGACTCTATATGAAAAAGACACAGCTCTTACAATAAACTATGATGCTGCAAAGAAATTAAATATTTCCATACCTCAGGAAATAATAGACAAGGCTGAAATCATAAAAGGCGGTGCAGCCAATTGAACAATTTCTGGATAGGGGTATTGGAGCAGGGACTTTTATTTTCTATCATGTCCTTTGGGGTTTATATAACTTATAAAATTTTGGATTTTCCCGATCTGTCCGTTGAAGGCACCTTCCCGCTGGGTGCCTCTGTCACGGCGTTGCTTTTGGTGAAAGGCGCCGATCCCATTCTGGCCTGTATGCTTTCAATGTGTGCAGGCATGGCTGCGGGATTTGTTACAGGAGTGCTGAATGTTAAGTTTAAGATAACAAATCTGCTCTCGGGCATATTGGTGATGATAGGCTTATATTCCATAAATCTGAGGATCATGGGAAAGGCTAATACTCCTTTTTTCAATGCAAAGACTATTTTCTCGGGAGAAATTCCTCCCGTATTTGTGATAATGATATTGGCATTGATCGTAAAGCTGTTTCTTGATTTGATGTTCAAGACGAAGTTTGGTTTTATATTGAAGGCTACCGGTGATAATCATAATATGGTCACATCATTAGGCGTAGATATAGGAGTTATCAAAATAATGGGCATCATGCTTTCAAACGGATTGGTTGCTCTGGCAGGCTCTGTCATGGCTCAGTACCAGAGATTTTCCGATGTAGGAATGGGGAGCGGAATAATAGTTATGGGCCTGGCTTCTATCATAATGGGAGAAACCTTATTAAAAGCTTTCCCTATAATATTTGGGACAGCCTGCGCTCTTTTCGGATCACTGCTTTACAAGGGCAGTATAGCCATAGCCTTGAAGGCCGGCTTGCCTCCCACGGATTTAAAGCTTATAACCTCTGTTATAGTAATAGCTGCCCTGGCGGTTTATAACAGCGGTTTGAAGGTCAAGTTTGGGAGAAATCTACTTTCTGGGGGTGTAAAAGCTGTTACTGATACAAAATCTGCATAAAACCTTTAATAGGGATACAGTCAATGAAAATAAGCTTTTTCAAGGGCTATCCCTGGAAATCAAAGATGGAGACTTTATAACCATCATAGGCAGCAATGGAGCAGGAAAATCCACTTTATTAAACATCATCTCAGGAGGCATACAAAGCGATGAAGGCTCGATCCTGCTCAATAAAAGAGAGATATCCAAAACCCCTGAATATAAAATCAGCAGGCTGATAGGCAGAGTGTTTCAGGATCCTAAAATGGGAACTTCGCCTTCTATGACTGTGCTGGAGAATATGTCTATGGCATGGAATAAAAATAATAGGTACGGATTTTCATGGGGTATTGAAAAAAATAGAATAGCGGACATCAAAGATTCCCTCTCAAAATTATCCTTAGGATTGGAGGATAAGCTTGATGTAAAGGTAGGGCTCCTATCCGGGGGGCAAAGGCAGGCTATGGCCCTTCTGATGGCAGCCATATCAAATCCTTGCCTTTTGCTGCTGGATGAGCATATGGCCGCTTTGGATCCCAAAACCTCTGAGATTATTGCAGGGCTTACAGATAAAATAGTGAAGGAATGCAAAATAACCACACTTATGGTCACCCATAATCTCAAGCAGGCCATAGGTATGGGAAACAGGCTTATAATGATGCACAGAGGTAAAATTATTTTGGATATAAGAGATAAAGATAAAGAGTCCCTCACTGCAGAAAAGCTTTTAGCTTTATTCAGCCAAAAGGAATCGTCAGATATCATCAGCGATCGTTTGATGCTGGCATAAAAAAATAGTTGACATAGTTAAGAGGGCGTATTATACTATTATGTAAATGAATATTTATTCTATCAAGAGAGGTGGAGGGACTGGCCCGATGAAGCCCGACAACCGGCATTCTCATTCGAATGCATCGGTGTCAATTCCAGCAGCACAAGCTGAAAGATAGAAAGGAATTATCCTCTTCTGTTTTTCAGAAGAGTTTTTTTATTGTATAAAATTTAATATTATACTCTTATCAAGAGAGGTGGAGGGACTGGCCCGATGAAGCCCGACAACCGGCATTCTCATTCGAATGCATCGGTGTCAATTCCAGCAGCGTAAAGCTGAGAGATAAGAGAGGTGTGATCCCTCTTTTATCATTGAGGGATTTTTTATTTGTTTCTAACACCGGAGGGGGTACTAAAATGATCGATATAAAAGGCCTTTATAAAACATATACAGGCAAGGAAGGAAATACGGAAGCTCTGAAAAACATTAATCTCAGGATTGAGAAGGGTGATATTTTCGGCATAATAGGCTTAAGCGGAGCAGGAAAATCAACCCTCATCAGATGCATAAACAGGCTTGAAGAGCCTACGAAAGGCAGCATTTTCATTGAGAATAAGGATATCGTTAAGCTGAATGACGGCGAGCTTAGGGATATGAGAAGAAATATAGGAATGATATTTCAGCATTTTAATCTTTTGAGCAGGAAGAATTGCAGAGAAAATATAGCCTTTCCGTTAAAAATAATGAAATATGATAAACGAGAAATGGAGAAACGGGTAGATGAGCTATTGGATATTGTAGATCTAAAGGATAAAAAGTTCTCTTATCCCAGCCAGCTCAGCGGGGGACAAAAGCAAAGGGTAGCAATAGCCAGAGCTTTGGCTACCAACCCTAAAATACTTCTTTGCGATGAAGCTACTTCTGCTTTGGACCCAAATACCACATCTTCCATACTCAAGCTGCTGAAGAGCATAAATGAGACGCTGGGAATAACAATTGTGATGATAACCCATCAGATGGAGGTCATAAAGGAGGTATGCAATAAAGTAGCTGTGATTTCAGATGGAAGTATGGTGGAGCAGGGGAATACCTATGATGTATTTTCAAAGCCGTCTCATCCTATCACAAAGAGCTTTATAAAGGACGTATCCTTAAACATTGACAGAAATATAATAGATGATCCTGAAAATACTGAGGTTGTGAGGATTACATTTTTAGACCACAAGGCAAAAGAGCCGTTGATATATAAAATCATAAAGAATTTCGATATTGAGGCAAACATCCTGGCGGGACAGATGAACAGCATACAAGGAAGAACCTATGGAAATTTGGTTGTAGGCCTCAGGGGAACAGATGAAAAAATAGAGGCTGCAATAGGATACCTAAAGGATGAAGGCGTCATAGTAGAGGAGTTGAAATATAATGGAAGTTCTGATTGAAACAATAAAAAAAATAATGCTTTTAATGCCCAAGCCCCTTTATGAAACTCTATACATGGTGTTTGCATCCACATTGTTTTCGGTTATTTTCGGAATGCCTCTGGGCATCATAACAGCAATATCGGAGGAAGGCAATATTTGGGAAAGAAAGGGCTTGAATAAAGCTTTAAACGGGGTAATAAATATAGCAAGATCCTTCCCCTTCATAATACTGATGATTGCGGTCTTTCCGCTGACAAAGCTCATCGTGGGAAAAAGGATAGGCACAACTGCAGCCATAGTGCCCTTGACCATAGCAGCCATACCCTTTGTAGCCAGGCTCATTGAAAATGCGATAAAGGAGATAAGCCCCGGAATCATAGAAGCAGCCCAATCCATGGGTGCCGACGTAAAGCAGATAGTTTTCAGGGTGATGATACCGGAAGCATTGCCTTCCATAGCATCAGGTATAACCTTGACAATAATAAATCTCATAGGATATTCGGCAATGGCAGGTGCTATAGGGGGCGGGGGCCTTGGAAATTTAGCCATACGATTCGGGTATCAGGGATTCCAAAAAGATGTCATGATAGGAACTGTCATAGTATTGGTCTTAGTGGTTCAGATAATACAGGGCATTGGGAGCAGGATATATAATAAGTTACTGAAATAGATTTACAAAATATAAAAATTGCGAAGCATTTTTTATGGCTGCGAGGCACGGGGTACGGGGCACGGGGCACGTGGATTGAGCAGGACTCTGGAGTCAAGGAGACGGAAACCACTGAAAGACACGAAGATAACACTGAAAAACACTGAAGGGGTTTAATATATGCAATACAAGAGCGATATAACTGATATTTCGGTCATTCTGAGCGTAAGCGAAGAATCTTAGGTATTCCTTATGGTTCTAAGATCCTTCACTACGTTCAGGATGACATATCAGATATAACCTTATTAACACTTTATACAAAGAATAAAATATCCCTCTGTGTAAATCAGTGCTAAATCAGTGTTAATCCGTGTTCCCCGTTCCCTACCCCTGTATGACGCATCATTATACCGACGTGACGCAATGTACAAAAAATATTAAAAATAATTATCGATAATTGATATATATTTTACTGTTTTTCAACCTGGCCAGTTGAAAAACAAAAAATAACTAAGTAAAAATGAAAGGAATGTTTATAAATATGAAAAAGATAATATCACTGGTTTTAGCATTATTATTACTGGCATCCTTGACTATTGGATGCGCACCCAAGGAAGAGGCTGCACCGGCAGCAGCAGAAAATGAGAAGGAAACGGTGCTGAAGGTAGGAGCTACACCAATCCCCCATGCAGAGATATTGGAAGTGGTTAAGCCTTTATTAGAAAAGAAAGGCTTAAAGCTTGAAGTGATCGTTTTTAATGATTATGTTCAACCAAATACAGCACTTGCAGACAAAGAATTAGATGCAAACTTTTTCCAGCATCAGCCCTATTTGGATAATTTCAATAAAGAAAGAGGTTTAAACCTTGTATCTGCAGCTAAGGTTCATGTGGAGCCTTTAGGATTATATTCTAAAAAAATAAATAGCATAACCGAATTAAAAGACGGCAGCACCATAGCTATACCGGATGATGCTACGAATAATGCCAGATCATTGTTATTGCTTCAGGAAAACGGCATTATCAAGCTAAAGGATGGAGGAAGCATAAGTTCTTCGGAAAATGATGTAGTAGAAAACCCCAGAAACCTCAAATTCCAGGCTATTGAGGCTGCACAGCTCCCAAGGGTTCTGGAAGATGTAGATGCTGCCATAATCAATACCAACTTTGCAATTCCGGCAAATCTTAACCCCGTTAAGGATGCATTGCTGATAGAAGACGGAAATTCACCTTATGCCAATACGCTTGTTATAAGAGGCGGAGATGAAGGAAGAGAAGATTTGAAAGAGCTGTCCAATGCATTGAACAGTCCGGAAGTAAAGAAATTTATTGAGGAAAAATATGAAGGAGCAATAATTGCTGCATATTAGTCAAGTTTTTGTAAATCTATAAACGCACAATGAGATTGATCGAACAATAAGACAAAAAACAGAGTTTAGAGTATAATATATAGGTGGCCATTAATAATATAATTTAATGGCTGCCTATATTCTTTGTTTTTGAGGAGAACCGTATGAGTGAGTGGGTAAAGGCAATGGTAGATATAATAGTCCAATATGGAGGCTTTGGACTTTTTATAGTGTCCTTTGCCGAATCTTCATTTTTTCCTATACCTCCGGATTTGATATTGATACCATTGTCTATAATAAATCATGAGCTTGCGTTGTTTTATGCGGCTTTGACCACTTTTTCATCAGTTATAGGAGGGCTATTCGGCTACTATATCGGTGCAAAGGCGGGAAGGCCTATTTTGATGAGATTCTTTGCTGAGGAGAAGATAAAGAGAGTAGAAGAATACTTTGTCAAATATGGAGGATGGGCCGTTGCCATAGCAGGACTCACCCCAATTCCTTACAAGCTTTTCACAATAGCTTCCGGAGTATTTAAGATAAGAAAATCTGTATTTGTAAATGCTTCGATCTTAGGGAGAGGGATCAGATTCTTCGCAGAAGGGGCAATAATCTATATGATGGGAGATCAGGCCCAGAGGATAATAAGCGAATATTTTGATGTGCTTACCGTGGGAATAGCAGCAGCCGGGGCTTTGACATATTTAATATATTATTTGATCAAGAAAAAAAAGTATGGGGAGCACAGGGTATCGGCAGGTTTATTTGCCAGGGGCATCAGCAATAATAAGTATGCAGCAGCTGTTTATAAAAGGCTTGTAAACAATTATGGAGGGTTTATATTTTTGATTCTATCCATTGTTTTGATGTCCTTGTCCTTTGAATTTCTCTTTTTACAGCCCCAATATGAGCTTTTATTATATCTATATATCCCCGTAATTTCTTTGATCATAGGAATATTGTTCTACATCTTTATATTTAGAAACCCAGATAATAGCTTATGGACTTTAAAAAGCCTGCTTAAACATGCGATAGCTGCTGAAATTATTATTTTAGTTTTAGCAGCAGGATTAGCCTATGGTATAGGGAATGATATTGTGGTCCATATGGATCAAACAGTAAACAGCTGGGTAATGCCAATAAGAAGCCCTTCTTTAACAATCATCATGAAAGTGCTAAGCTTTTTTGCATCCTCTGCATTTTTACCCTTTGCCGTTGCATTTTGTTTCTGTTTGCTGGTGCTCAGGTGGAAAAGGCTAAAGTCGGGATTTATACTTTTAATAAATATTCTGGGAGCCAATTTCATTAAAATATTTATTAAAAATATATTCAAAAGAGCAAGGCCCGAGTATGCAATAATAATAGAGAAGGAATACAGCTTTCCCAGCGGCCATTCCCTTATTGGTTTTACATTTTATACAATGCTGGCATATATGGTATTCAAATATTATAATGGACCATATAAGCGCTTAATAACAGGCTTTCTAATCATCTTTCCCATCATTATTGCATTCAGCAGGCTGTATTTAGGAGTCCATTATGCCAGCGATGTTTTTGCCGGCTTGCTATTGGGAACATCTTGGCTTATAGCTTGTATAATCATGGATAATTGGAAATAATATTAAAAAATTGGACAAAAATCTGCCGTAGAATTATAATTATAGTGTCCTATTCTATCGTGCCTGAAAGCAAAGGACATTAAGCTGGTGCATAAGAGATGTTTTAAAATAACCAGTTAAAGGCACGCTGCTAAATCCATCGGTATTTCTCATATTTATGTTGAAATAAATTATATTTTGATGGAGAACTGCTGATGTTATTCTCTATAAATAAAGGAGGTGCTGTTATTGGAAAATTTAGAGGGAAATGTTATGCAAATTAACATAGAAGATGAGATGAAAAAATCCTTTATTGATTATGCCATGAGCGTTATTGTACAAAGGGCACTGCCGGATGTAAGAGACGGACTTAAGCCCGTACACCGACGTATACTATATGCAATGCATGATTTGGGATTTACACCGGATAAGCCTCATAGGAAGTCTGCAACCACAGTAGGTGAAGTGCTTGGTAAATATCATCCCCATGGTGACGTCGCCGTATACGATACTATGGTAAGAATGGCACAAGATTTTTCACATAGATATATGCTTATTGACGGTCACGGAAACTTTGGTTCTGTTGACGGAGATAGCCCGGCTGCCATGCGTTATACAGAAGCGAGGATGGCCAAGATTTCTATGGAAATGATGAGAGACATCAATAAAGAAACCGTCGATTTCATTCCAAACTATGATGAAAGCTTAAAGGAGCCTTCTGTACTTCCTTCCAGATTTCCTAATTTATTGGTCAATGGGAGCAACGGTATTGCAGTTGGTATGGCAACATCAATCCCTCCCCACAACTTAAATGAGGTTATAGACGGGGTCATTGCTGCTATAGATGATCCGGATATTGAACTGGATGAGTTGATGAAGCATATTAAAGCTCCTGATTTCCCTACAGGCGGCTTGATAATGGGAAGAGAAGGAGTAAAGAAGGCATATGCTACAGGAAGAGGCAGGGTTATAGTCAGAGCTAAGGCTGAAATTGAAGCTATGTCGAGCAATCGCCAGAGGATTGTGGTTTATGAAATACCTTATCAGGTGAATAAGGCCAATCTAATTGAAAAAATTGCCGACCTTGTAAAGGATAAAAGGATCGAGGGTATTTCTGATCTGAGGGATGAATCCGACAGAGAAGGCATGAGAATAGTTATTGAGCTAAAGAGAGATGCCAATGCCAATGTAGTTTTGAATCTTTTATATAAGCATACCCAATTGCAGGATACATTCAGCATAATAATGCTTGCTCTGGACAGAGGGCAGCCGAGGGTAATGGACTTAAAGACCATGATAAACCACTACATTGCCCATCAGAAGGAAATAATAATAAGGCGTACCCAATATGATCTCCGAAAGGCGGAAGAAAGAGCACATATATTGGAAGGCTTGAGGATTGCGCTGGATAATATCGATGAAATCATCAACATTTTGAGGAGCTCCAAAACGGTGCCTGAAGCCAAAGAGAGAATGATGGAAAGATTCGGTTTATCCGATGCTCAAGCCACTGCTATAGCGGAAATGAGGCTGAAGAGCCTTACAGGCTTGGAAAGAGGCAAGATCGAAGAAGAATACCTTTCTCTCATAAAGGATATAGAATATTACAATTCTATACTGGCCAGTGAGCTTATGGTATCAAATATAGTTAAAAATGAGCTGCTGGAAATAAAGAAGGTCTATGGAGATAAGAGAAGGAGCAAAATAACTCAGTCCGCCGAAGAGTTCAATGAAGAGGATCTGATAGATGAGCAGGAGGTGGCTGTTACCTTGACTCACTATGGCTATATAAAGAGACTTCCTGCGGATACTTATAAGAGCCAGAGAAGAGGAGGCAGGGGTATCACAGCCCTTCAAACGAGAGAAGACGATTTCGTTGAGCATTTGTTTATTACCTCAACCCATAATTATCTGCTGTTCTTTACAAACAAAGGCAGGATGTACAGGCTTAAGACTTATGAAATTCCTGAAGCCGGAAGACAAGCAAAAGGAACAGCCTTGGTAAATCTGCTTCATCTTGACGGAGATGAAAAGGTGAGCGCCGTAATTCCTATAAAAGGCTTTGAAGACGAAGGCTATTTGATATTCATGACAAAAAGGGGAACTATAAAGAAAACAGAGCTGAAGCAGTATGCATCCCAGCGAGTTACAGGGCTCAATGCCATAACATTGCGTGATGAGGATGAACTCATCTCTGTCAAGCTGACAAGGGGCACATCGGAATTGATGGCTATAACAAGGCATGGCTTGTCCATCAGATTCCCCGAATCAGATGTCAGGGATATGGGGCGAAGCGCTATGGGAGTAAAGGGAGTCAACCTAAATCCCGATGATAGTGTTATAGCATTAGATATAGTGGAGGAAAATGCTGAACTTCTGGTAATAAGCGAAAAAGGCTTCGGCAAAAGAACGCCTTTGACCGAATATAGAGTCCAAAGCCGCGGCGGCAAGGGAATAAAGACTTCTAATATAACAGAAAAGACGGGATACCTGGTAGGTGCAAAGGTGGTCAAGGATGACTGCGAAGTGATGCTGATAAGCGCCGAAGGCATTATAATAAGAATGGCTATCGATGGAATATCCGTAATGGGCAGAAGCACTCAGGGAGTCACTTTGATGAAGCTTGCAGAGAATGACAGTGTGGTTGCCTTGGCCAAGATAGTGCCAGATGAAGAATGTTAAAATAAAGGGCTTTTGCTGCGGTGAAAGTTTCAGTTTATAGAAAAACACGGTTTTCAGATGTGAGAAAACCGTGTTTTTGCTATTCTGCAAACTTGCTCTAAAGCTCATTTCTTAAAGCAGCTTCTAAGCTTTCACCTAAGATAACCAATCTATTTTCCGTATTTTTTAGACTAAAAAAGTCTACCAATAATATATTGCCGATTTTTTGAATGCCGCCAACCGTTGCCGGTACGATTATTATCTCCATATCTTCTTCGGTGCTTTCTCCAAGCTTGTTTAGATTTAGTCGTTTGATTGCATCAATAGTAGGCTGAACCTCATCTATGTATTCCAGTATCATAAGATTGTTTGAATAGTACTTCCTTTCTGCCTTATTACCGGAAAAAGGTTCTTTGTTATTCAGCGCGCTAAGCACCCTTCTGAGAGATTCGCTGTTAAAATCCTCATTATATATATATGAGAATTCTCTCATAGAGCTAAGGTCGTTTAAAAAGCTTTCATTCACCTTTTCTTTTGCCATCATTGAATTCCAAAAAAATAGTGTGATTTCGAGACCGTTTAAATTTGTTTTTATATTTGCCATGTAAATTCGTTGCCAAATATTATTGTTTTGGTAACGCTTTTCACCTCCCAGCTTATACTTGTTTAAATTTTTCATTATTATTATAACACGTTCATTGTTTTTATCGTCAGTTTTATGATTATTTTTTTAATCAATTTTGTAAGGAAAATTTATACTTTTTCATGCATCTAAAAAGTATAATCCGGGCCAATAATAATAGCGGGGCTTGATGTGATTATTTAATGCAATCTGGTGAATACAGATGGAAAAAAGAACAATAAATAGTATATTGACATCATAAATAATTCATGATAATATATAATTCCTGCCTGAGCGCAGGACAAAATCACAGCAAGGAAGCGCATGCAATGCGTTACGCTGAAAAAAACTAAAAACCATATTGACATCTCGTTTGATGCGTGATAATATAGGAAAGGTCGGCACGATGAGCCGACGGTAAAATGGACTTTGAAAACTAAACAGTATTAGATATGAAGAATGTAATTCTTTTGAGTAGGATTGAACAACTATTTATGTATAAAAGCATTAGAAATAATGATTTTAAGATATTAATTAGAGAGTTTGATCCTGGCTCAGGACGAACGCTGGCGGCGTGCCTAACACATGCAAGTCGAACGGAAATGCGGAAGTAGTTTACTATTGACGTATTTTAGTGGCGGACGGGTGAGTAACACGTGGGCAACCTGCCTTAAAGAGGGGGATAACACCGAGAAATCGGTGCTAATACCGCATAACATTAGAAAGTCGCATGACTTTGTAATCAAAGGAGAAATCCGCTTTAAGATGGGCCCGCGCCTGATTAGCTAGTTGGTGGGGTAGAAGCCTACCAAGGCGACGATCAGTAGCCGATCTGAGAGGATGAACGGCCACACTGGAACTGAGACACGGTCCAGACTCCTACGGGAGGCAGCAGTGGGGAATATTGCACAATGGAGGAAACTCTGATGCAGCAACGCCGCGTGGAGGACGAAGGTTTTCGGATTGTAAACTCCTGTCTTTTGGGACGATAATGACGGTACCAAAAGAGGAAGCCACGGCTAACTACGTGCCAGCAGCCGCGGTAATACGTAGGTGGCGAGCGTTGTCCGGAATTACTGGGCGTAAAGGGCGCGTAGGCGGCCTGTTAAGTCAGATGTGAAACCCCCAGGCTCAACTTGGGGATTGCATATGAAACTGATGGGCTCGAGTGTCGGAGAGGAAAGCGGAATTCCTAGTGTAGCGGTGAAATGCGTAGATATTAGGAGGAACACCAGTGGCGAAGGCGGCTTTCTGGACGATAACTGACGCTGAGGCGCGAAAGCGTGGGGAGCAAACAGGATTAGATACCCTGGTAGTCCACGCTGTAAACTATGGATACTAGGTGTGGGAGGTATCGACCCCTTCCGTGCCGCAGTAAACGCAATAAGTATCCCGCCTGGGGAGTACGGCCGCAAGGTTGAAACTCAAAGGAATTGACGGGGGCCCGCACAAGCAGCGGAGCATGTGGTTTAATTCGAAGCAACGCGAAGAACCTTACCAGAACTTGACATCTCCTGCATAATCCGTAATGGGATGAAATCCTTCGGGACAGGAAGACAGGTGGTGCATGGTTGTCGTCAGCTCGTGTCGTGAGATGTTGGGTTAAGTCCCGCAACGAGCGCAACCCCTATACTTAGTTGCTAACATTTGGTTGAGCACTCTAAGTAGACTGCCGGAGACAATTCGGAGGAAGGTGGGGATGACGTCAAATCATCATGCCCCTTATGTTCTGGGCTACACACGTGCTACAATGGGTATAACAACGGGAAGCAAACCAGTGATGGCAAGCAAATCCCTAAAAAATACTCCCAGTTCAGATTGTTCTCTGCAACCCGAGAACATGAAGTCGGAGTTGCTAGTAATCGCGAATCAGCATGTCGCGGTGAATACGTTCCCGGGCCTTGTACACACCGCCCGTCACACCATGGGAGTTGGAAGCACCCGAAGCCGGTGACTTAACCGCAAGGAGAGAGCCGTCGAAGGTGAAGCCAATGACTGGGGTGAAGTCGTAACAAGGTAGCCGTATCGGAAGGTGCGGCTGGATCACCTCCTTTCTAAGGAGCACATGAGAAGTAACACTCTCATAATCCTATGGTCGATGGACTAGCCACTGGCTGCTAGCCACTAGCCGCTGGCAAACAAGGCAGACCCAAGAGGAATACCTAAATGCCAGAAGCAAGAGGCCAGAAGCTAGAAGCTGACCCAATATAACTACCCAAGAGAATACATTATATCTGATACTGATTAGTTTTGAAAGTCCATTGGACTTTCAGCCACTGGCCGCTAGCCACTAGCCGCTGGCAAAATGCCAGAAGCAAGAGGCAAGAAGCCAGAAGCTTGCGAGCGAAGCTCGCCATGCACCTTGAAAACTGCACAATACTGAGAAAAGAAGAGGTAACAGTATGTAGATACTGTACTACTACTAAAGCTGAGGAAAAACACTGATCAAGCTAATAAGAGCATATGGTGGATGCCTTGGCACCAGGAGCCGAAGAAGGACGTGACAAGCTGCGAAAAGCTGTGGTAAGCCGCAAATAGGCCATGACCCACAGATCTCCGAATGAGGAAACTCACCTAAGGTAATGCTTAGGTATCATACAGTCAATAAAATAGCTGTATGAAGGGACACCGGGGGAACTGAAACATCTAAGTACCCCGAGGAAAAGAAAGAAACATCGATTCCCTAAGTAGCGGCGAGCGAACGGGGAAGAGCCCAAACCAAAGAGGGAAACCACTTTGGGGTTAGGACCGGCATAAACCATAAGACCCTTAGCCGAATAGAGCTGGAAAGCTCAATCGCAGAAGGTAAAAATCCTGTAGGCGAAAAGGGAAATATGGAAGCCGGAATCCAGAGTACCACGAGGAACGAGAAACCTAGTGGGAAGACGGGAGGCCCACCTCCCAAGGCTAAATACTACCTGGTGACCGATAGCGCACAGTACCGTGAGGGAAAGGTGAAAAGAACCCCGGGAGGGGAGTGAAAAAGAACCTGAAACCGTATGCTTACAATCGGTGGGAGCACATTTAAGTGTGACCGCGTACTTTTTGTAGAACGGACCAGCGAGTTGCGATGGCTAGCGAGGTTAAGGACTTTTGGTCTGAAGCCGAAGCGAAAGCGAGCCTTAATAGGGCGTAAAGTTAGCTATTGCAGACCCGAAACCGGGTGACCTATCCATGGACAGGGTGAAGTTGAAGTAAAATTCAATGGAGGCCCGAACTCACCGTTGTTGAAAAAACGGGGGATGAGCTGTGGATAGCGGAGAAATTCCAATCGAACTCGGAGATAGCTGGTTCTCCCCGAAATAGCTTTAGGGCTAGCCTCAATGGAGAATCTCGGAGGTAGAGCACTGAATGGGCTAGGGGCTTTTAAGGTTACCGAACCCTATCAAACTCCGAATGCCGAAGATTTGCTCATTGGGAGTCAGACTACGAATGATAAGATCCGTGGTCAAAAGGGAAAGAGCCCAGACCATCAGCTAAGGTCCCCAAATCCAAACTAAGTGGAAAAGGATGTGTGACTACACAGACAACCAGGATGTTGGCTTAGAAGCAGCCACTCATTGAAAGAGTGCGTAATAGCTCACTGGTCAAGTGGTCATGCGCCGAAAATGTCCGGGGCTAAAGTTTGGTACCGAAGCTATGGCATGGAAACATGGGTAGGGGAGCATTCTATGTAGGCTGAAGCTATACCGAAAGGAGTAGTGGACTGCATAGAAGAGAGAATGCTGGTATAAGTAGCGAAAGTTAAGTGAGAATCTTAACCGTCGAAAATCTAAGGATTCCTGAGGAAGGTTCGTCCGCTCAGGGTAAGTCGGGACCTAAGGAGAGGCGTATAGCGTATCCGATGGACAATCGGTTGACATTCCGATACCACCTAGAATCGCATGAAGGAAGCAGTGACGCAGGAGGATAAGATGAGCACGGTGTTGGTAATCCGTGTCCAAGCACAAAGGCTGACATACAGGAAAGACCGTATGTCATAAGGCTGATGTGTAAAGGGGAGTGAAATCCAAGTAACGAAGCATCTGATTTCACACTGTCAAGAAAAGCTGCTAACGAGAAACTAGGTGCCCGTACCGCAAACCGACACAGGTAGATGAGGAGAGAATCCTAAGACGAGCGAGAGAAGCGTTGTTAAGGAACTCGGCAAAATAACCCCGTAACTTCGGGAGAAGGGGTACTCTAGAGATAGAGTCGCAGTGAAAAGGCCCAAGCGACTGTTTAGCAAAAACACAGGTCTCTGCTAAATCGAAAGATGAAGTATAGGGGCTGACGCCTGCCCGGTGCTGGAAGGTTAAGGGGAATGCTTAGCGCAAGCGAAGGTATGAACTTAAGCCCCAGTAAACGGCGGCCGTAACTATAACGGTCCTAAGGTAGCGAAATTCCTTGTCAGGTAAGTTCTGACCCGCACGAATGGCGTAACGACTTGGGCACTGTCTCGACAACGCGCTCGGCGAAATTGTAGTACTAGTGAAGATGCTAGTTACCCGCGATTGGACGGAAAGACCCCGTAGAGCTTTACTGTAGCTTGGCATTGGGTTTCGGTATTTCATGTACAGGATAGGTGGGAGACTGAGAAATTAAGACGCCAGTCTTAATGGAGTCACCGTTGGGATACCACTCTTGAGATACTGAAATTCTAACCAGTGGCCATATAACTGGTCATGGGACATAGCCAGGCGGGCAGTTTGACTGGGGCGGTCGCCTCCCAAAGAGTAACGGAGGCGTCCAAAGGTTCCCTCAGAATGGTTGGAAATCATTCGCAGAGTGCAAAGGCAAAAGGGAGCTTAACTGCAAGAGAGACAACTCGAGCAGATACGAAAGTAGGGCTTAGTGATCCGGTGGTACCGAGTGGAAGGGCCATCGCTCAACGGATAAAAGCTACCTCGGGGATAACAGGCTTATCTCCCCCAAGAGTCCACATCGACGGGGAGGTTTGGCACCTCGATGTCGGCTCGTCGCATCCTGGGGCTGGAGTAGGTCCCAAGGGTTGGGCTGTTCGCCCATTAAAGCGGCACGCGAGCTGGGTTCAGAACGTCGTGAGACAGTTCGGTCCCTATCCGTCGCGGGCGCAGGAAATTTGAGGAGATCTGTCCTTAGTACGAGAGGACCGGGATGGACGAACCTCTGGTGTATCAGTTGTCCTGCCAAGGGCATAGCTGAGTAGCTAAGTTCGGAACGGATAAGCGCTGAAGGCATCTAAGCGCGAAGCCGGCTTCAAGATGAGATTTCCCACAGAGTAATCTGGTAAGACCCCATGTAGACCACGTGGTAGATAGGTCGGAGGTGTAAGTACAGCAATGTATGCAGCTGACCGATACTAATAGGTCGAGGGCTTGATCTAAAAATATTCTTCAGACAAACAAAGCTCAGATATTGTGTAGTTTTGAAGGTGCACGCAGCCTTAAGCTGCGAGCCGCTAGCTACTAGCCACTGGCTGCTAGCTAGAAAAAAAGACCCCAAGGGAATGCCCTAATCTAGAGGCCAGAAGCCAGAGACTAGAGGCTGACCCAAAAGGAATACCTCATAGCAAATTATCCGGTGACAATAACAGAGAGGCCACACCTGTTCCCATGCCGAACACAGAAGTTAAGCTCTCTAGTGCCGATGGTACTTGGACCGCAGGGTCCCGGGAGAGTAGGTCGTCGCCGGGTCTTTTTTTATTTTTTGCCAATTTCCAGATAGATGTGTACAATATGTGTAATATGTGGGAAAATGTACTATATAACAATATTCTAATGTGGGGTGATCTGCATGAGGAAAAAATATAGTATTCTAGTTTTGATTATTTTATTGTTTATTTTAACCTTCTTCTCAGACACACATGAAAAGGGAACCACACCTATCAATAAAATTGAGAGTAATCCGTATAATAATCAATACATTATAAAAGCGAATCTAAATACAGCGGATAAGATCATAAATGCAGTACAACAAGTGATATATGTCAATAATACAGGCATAGAATTAGAAGAAATATATTTTCATGTGTATCCTAATTCGTTTAAGACGGAGGAAACTGCTCCGGTAGAAGAATACAATCCCCGCTTTATACCAGGCTATACGGATATTGTATCGCTGGAGGCAGCTACAGATAAAGGAAAAATAGCTTTAAAACATGAAATTATGGGTAGAGACGGCACTATACTTAGAATTGAATTGCCTTATAATATAAAGCCTTCAGAAAATATAGTCCTTGATATGAAGTACATAGTACATATTCCTCCTGCGAGATACAGATTTGGATATGGTGATATAACCATCAATCTGGACAATTGGTACCCTATAGCAGCTGTATATGATGATAAGGGCTGGAATATTGAAAGATATTATAGTATCGGAGAACCTTTCTACAGTGATGCTGCAGATTATAAAGTAAGTATTGAAGCTCCCAAAGAATACACTATTGCAAGCACAGGATTCTTGATTGAAGAAAAGGCGGAGGACGGGAGAACAGTTTGGAGCTTTGAAGCAAATAGTGTAAGAAATTTTGCACTGATAGCCTGTGATAGATATAAAGTGCTGGAGAAAAACATTGATGGAATTTTAGTAAAATCTTATTTCTATAGTTATGATGAGAAATACGGAAAAATAGCCCTTGAACACGGAATCCGAGCAATAAAAGCCTTTAACCAGGAATTTGGCAGCTATCCATATCCAAGTTTTTCAATTGTAGAGGCAGACTGCCCCCAAGGCATAGAGCTGTCAGGTATGGTGTGCATAAATGATCTGTATTATTACAATGACTCAGTATTCCAGATCACCAAATGGAGAATTTTAAAAGAACCCTTTAAGCGTCTAATCACCCGTGGAGTGGCTAGGCAATGGTGGTACAACACCGTCGGTCATGATCAGATAAATGAAGCCTGGCTTGGCGGAGGATTTACCCGCTATTGTGAAGGCCTTTTTATTGAGCTTGAACGAAAAGATGAAGAGGCAGGCAGAAATTTTTTTTGGAGTGAGGTCGAGCCCAATGTAAATTCCCTAATCGGAATAGGAGATTATGATATTGGTGTGTATAAGCCTTTAAGCGAGTTCAAATATATCGAAGAATATAAAGCCTCGGTGCAAGATAAGGGGGCATTATTGCTCTATAGCCTCAGGCAGGAGTTGGGGGACGATATTTTTAAAGAGATACTGAGGCAATATTATAGTAAATATAAGTTTAAAAACGCTTCAACAAAAGATTTTATAAGCATATGCCAATCTATCAGCGGCAAAAATCTAGAATCCTTTTTCAGTAAATGGCTGTAGGAATATGTAAACGATAAAGCTGATAGATATAGAGGATATCGGCTGCTAACAGTTATTATATAATAGCTAAAATAATTGTTTGAAAAGTATATCACAATAATATATAATTTATATAAAAGATGGTATAGATGTAACAACGCGGAAATTGTGGAAAAAGGAAGTATAATGTCATAAAATGTCTAATATCTCTAGCCAATTCGGCTACAGGAGGTGATGTTTTGAATATCAGTGAAAGCTATCAGGAAGCGTGCAGACTGTTAAAGCAAAACAGGAAAGAAGCCTCAAAGAAGATTTTTGAAAGCATATTAGCAGAGAAACCCGGGCATTTTGAAAGTATAAATAAGCTTGGTACCATATATGCAATACAGGGGGAGCTGGATGATGCCAAGAACATGTACCTCAAAGCATTGGAGATAAACCCGGATTATGTCCCGGCACTATGCAATCTTGCAAATATATATAACCAAAACGGAGATTTTGAAAACGCATTAAAATATTACAGCATTTCAATAGAAAAAGACAGCAAATATCCTATGACCTATTATAACCTATCTGTATTATATAAATCTCACAAAGACTATGATAATTATTTAAAATGCATTAATCAATACAAAAAAAGTCTTAAAAACCAAATCGATCAGGAAGATAAACCAAAGATTCTTAAAGGCCGCAGTAGGACACTTATAATCGCAGCTCTAATTTTTATAGTGATGTTTATATTCTCCATAATCAGAGGGAGATATATATAAAAATGAATAAGGAGGGTAGTTTAGTTTTCTTCGCATAAAAATAAAGAGGAGGGTTAATAGTGAGAAGAATTACATACATACTACTCGTGACCGTAATGATATTATCGATGATTATTTCGGTTTATGCAGCACCGGAAGACAAAGTGGGAGTTATAAAAGCATTTAGTGAAGAATCCATAACAATGATTGTAAATGGCAAAGATGTTACTTACAAAATCAATGAAAATACTAAAGTAATGAGAATCGATCAAGAGATGGACTTGATGGACATTGCTAAAAAGGGTTTAAAAGCTACATTTAAAGCTGACAACAATAATCTTATATACATTAACATACCAAACATGGGAGCTGAAATTCAAGGAACTCCAAGAGTAGCTGTTTCAGATCTAAGAATAAATACTACTGAATCAAAAGCTGATAATAAAGAAACAGCCAGCATTGATTCCAAAACAAATGAAGTACTTACTCATATTTCAACAGTAGTAAAGGAAATAGGAGAAACAGAAGATAGTGTTTATGTTTATTACAATGAGGAAGGAAAAGAATATATTGATCTTGGAGATAAGGTAATTATTGAGGGCAGCATTAAAGTAAATCTTAACGGTAAAGACCTTAAGGTAATAGGCGAAAAGGATGAATTTAATTCTGCAGCTCCTGATGATGAAGTAAAGTTTGCCATAGTAGACGGATATTCTAATCTATTATTTGAAGGAAAAATAACTGATAATAAAGATGCTGCTCAGGCAGATATTGAAAAGATACTTAAAGTAAGCTATAAGAAAAAAATGTTTGAAGTGTATACTACAGAAACAAATTTCTTAAACGTAAACAGCGAAGCAATTATCGAATTAAATGGGAAGATAGTACCGCTCGATAAAGCTTTAGCTATGTCTAATGCAAGTCTTATAAGAACAAATCCTGACGGTGAATTAATTCACTTAGATGCTTTCTATAAAGGAGTAAATGCTGAATTTCTAAACTTGAATAAGAACGAAATTACTGTAAACGTAATAAAAAATGGTAAAATTGTAGGGCAAGAGGTATTAACATTGGCAGAAGGAGTTACTGTATCTGATAAGGATGGTGCTCCTATAGAATTAAAAGATTTGAAAGCAAATGATAATATCCTTATTACAACTGAGCCTGCAGAAGGCTATAGTATTACTTCGATAACAAAAAAGTAAATAAGTGAAACAAATTTAACAAGGAGGGGTTTTGTGTGAAAACAGATAGGACTGTTATTTCAATAGTTTTAATAC
Organism: Lutispora sp. QWL-02; assembly: GCF_058315355.1. Taxonomy (NCBI): domain Bacteria; kingdom Bacillati; phylum Bacillota; class Clostridia; order Lutisporales; family Lutisporaceae; genus Lutispora; species Lutispora sp. QWL-02. Next base: position 433,672 of record NZ_CM177762.1, on the reverse strand, counting down.
TGTCAATTATTTTATCAACCTTTGGAGTTGTTGCAGCTGCACCAGCTCCCAAATCTCAGGGTATTTTAATGCGGGCTGATTTCAGCGACCCTTTATGTTTGGTTCCCTTTATGCATTCTGATACCGCGTCAAGTGATATTTGTGATTTAATATATTCATCGCTTTTAAAATATGATAAAAACTTAAATCTATCGCCAGAAGTAGCAGAGGCTTTGCCTACAGTATCTAAAGACGGCAAAACCATAACCTTTAAGCTTAAAAAAGGAGTCTTATGGCATGATGGAGTGGAACTCACATCTGCCGATATTAAGTTCACATATGACATTATAAGAGATCCTGCAGTCAACTCCGACAGAATGGCCGATTTTGAAATAATATCAAGGATAGATACTCCTGATAAATACACAGTTGCATTTATATTGAAAAATCCAAGTGGTGTTTTGCTGGATCAATTCCAAAACAAGTATTTAATACCAAAGCATTTATATGAAAAAGAAGACAAGACAAAGTTAAAATCCTCAAAATATGCACGCAATCCTGTAGGATGTGGGGCATTTAAGTTTGTGGAATGGAAAAACAATGAAAGAGTAACTCTTGAAGGATTTGATAAATACTTTGACGGCAAACCTGGATTTGAAAAATATATATTTGATATAAATCCAAGCCAGGCAACTGCAATGGTTAAAGTTGAAAAAGGCGAAGCAAACATGGTACAGGTTCCTGAATCCGATGTAGCCCGTATGAGTAAATTGCCTAATCTAAATGTAAATCGCTATGTCGGCAATGTATTTGACTGTGTTCTTTGGAATACAAAAACTTCTTTCTTTTCTGATAAAAAGGTAAGGCAGGCCATGACTCATGCGATAAACAAGAATGCTATAGTAAGCGGTATTTACAAGGGCAATGGTAAGCCGGCCGTAGGTTCAGTTGTGCCAGCACTGCCTTTCTATAATAAAAATGCAAAGGATTATAAATACAGCATAGCAACAGCAAAGAAGCTTTTGGATGAAGCCGGCTGGAAGGTTGGAAAAGACGGAATACGAGAAAAGAACGGCAAGAAATTTAAGATCACAATGCTTACAAACAAGGGCAATATAATGAGAGAAAAGCTTATAGTTGAAGTTCAAAGACAGCTGAGGCAGGTAGGAATAGTAGTAGAACCAAGGATTATAGAATGGAATACATTTATTACTCAATATCTTGAAACAGGAAATTTTGATGCCTATGTAGGCGGATTCACAACAGGCTTGGATGCTGACCACAGAGCTTTTTATTACAGCGATCCTGCTGTGGGAATATTAAACAGAGGTGGTTACAGCAACCCTTCAGCAGATAAAATAATGGATGAAATTGTTATTACCACAGATATGAAAAAGCAAAAAGAATTAATGTTTAAGCTGCAAGAAATTGTAGCTGAAGATCAGCCAATGACCTTCATAATATATAGGACTCAAGCAATTGCTTTAAATAAAAATGTTAAGAATGCAGAATTCTATGATCTATTAAATTGGCATAATCCAGAAAAATGCTGGGTTGAATAGAAGCTCACAGGTATAAGGGTATGCGAAAAGTCGCATACCCTTACTATAAGGAGGAAAAAAATGTTAAAGTTTATTATAAGGAGATTAATACAATCTATACCTCTCTTATTTATAGTTTCTGTTATTTCATTTGCTATAATTGCTCTTGCTCCAGGTGATCCGGTATATATGTTTGTAAGCCCTGACAAGGCATCTTCTCAAAACTTGGATGCTTTAAGGCAAGAGCTTGGATTAGACAAGTCTATACCTGAAAGATATTATAAATGGGTAACGAATATGATCAGAGGTGATATGGGAAATTCCTTTGCTTATGGGAAACCTGTAAAGGATATTTTGTTTGAGGCTTTGCCTAATACCATTATACTTGCATTAGCGGCAGAAATTTTTGCCTTTATATTGGCAGTTCCTGCCGGAATTATATCCGCTATAAAAAGAAATACGGCTTGGGATTATACATTTTCAACGTTTTCCTTCATAGGGGTATCATTGCCCACGTTTTGGTTTGGCCTTATGCTTATACTTGTTTTCAGCCTGAAATTAGGATGGCTTCCTACAGCGGGTATGAGGGCTAATTATGAAGAATTTGTATTAATGGATAGGATCAAACATCTGATACTTCCTACTATAGTTTTAGGTACTGCACACATGGCCTCAATAATGAGATATATGAGGGCTTCAATGATGGAGGTTATTAATCAGGATTATGTGAGGACAGCAAGGAGCAAGGGCTTAACTGAAAAAATTGTAATATTAAAACATGCTTTAAGAAATGCTTTGATTCCTATAATCACTTTGATTGGTCTTACGATACCGGCACTTTTCAGCGGTGCCGCAATGACGGAAACAATATTTTCATGGCCCGGTATGGGAAGAATAGTAATAAGTGCTACATTTATGAGAGATTATCCGGTTATGCTTGGAGACTTGGTATTGGCATCGGTAACAATAATTGCGGGAAGCTTGATTGCGGATATATTATATGCGGTAGCTGACCCCAGAATCAGATATGATTAGGGGGTGGGAATATGACTACTAAACTTGAAAATAAAAATGAAAATGTAATCTTAGCAGAAAGCTTTGAATATAGTGATACATGGATAAAAAAACTTAAAATATTCTGGAAGCGTTTTAAGAAAAACCGATTTGCCGTTGTAGGCTCAATTATTCTCTTAATCCTATATATGGCATCTTTTTTGGCGCCTGTTATTGCACCGTATCCGGAGGAAGGCCTGACGGATGATATATTCTTTACGGATGAAGTTCCTAAATACAGTTCCTATAATCCTATAGAGGTGATTACAGAAAAAATAATCAGATTGGGATATAAAGAAGATTTAAATGATTTGGATAAATTGGAGGATTACGATTACTTAAGCGGCTTAGGATATTTGGAAGAAGATAGTATATTTCAAATTGTTACACTGGCAAGCACTTTGAGGATGTATAAAGATATGGAGGCAGAAGGCCAAAATATTATATTGAAACCTAATTTTTTTGGACGGGATGAATTAGGCCGTGATGTTTTTTCAAGGATACTATATGCAGGACGAGTTTCATTGACCATAGGTTTTGTATCGGTAGGCATATCTGTTGTGATCGGAACCCTTTGGGGCTGTATTGCAGGCTACTATGGTGGATGGATAGATAATATTATGATGAGAATAGTAGATGCAATAATGTGCATTCCTACATTTATTCTTTTAGTAACGGTTATGTCTATATTTGAACCTAGTATATTTAATGTTATGATTGTTTTGGGCTTAACCAGTTGGACAGGGCTTGCGAGAATGGTAAGAGGAGAGTTTTTAAGCCTCATGAAGAGAGATTATGCAGAGGCAGCGAGAGGTGTAGGAGCCAAGGATGTGAGAATAATATTCAGACATATTTTGCCTAATGCCATAGCACCTATTATAGTAAATGCCACTATGGGAATAGCAGGAGCCATACTTTCTGAATCAGCCCTTTCGTTTTTTGGAATCGGAGTACAGCCGCCCTATGCGAGCTGGGGAAATATGCTAACTAATGCACAGGAGCTTAATACAATGCTGAATGCTCCTTGGAAGGCTTTTTATCCGGGTGCGTTTATTTTTATAACGGTTTTATCATTTAACTTCCTCGGCGATGGGCTAAGGGATGCTTTAGACCCAAGGCTTAAGCAGTAAGGGAGGTATGATTATGGATAAATTAGTTGATATAAAGAATCTCAGGACATATTTTTATACTGAGGATGGAGTAGTTCCTGCTGTTGACGGTATAGATTTTTACATAAAACACGGAGAAACCTTGGGAGTGGTTGGAGAATCAGGCTGCGGCAAGAGTGTTACATCTTTATCGATATTAAGGCTGCTTCCTAAACCAATGGGTAAAATAATGGAAGGCAGTGAAATATTATTTGAAGGTGAAGATATTGTAAAAATGAATGAAAAAGAAATGCGCCACGTGAGAGGAAATGCGATATCTATGATATTTCAGGAGCCTATGACTTCCCTTAATCCGGTTTTTAGAGTAGGTAATCAGATCGAGGAAGTACTCCACTGGCATCAGCATATGAATAAAGCTGAGGCCAGAAAAAAATCCATAGAAATGCTTAAACTGGTTGGCATCCCGAGGGCAGAAAAAGTAGTTGATGATTATCCCCATTCCTTAAGCGGCGGTATGAGGCAGAGAGTGATGATTGCTATGGCTCTGGCGTGCAATCCTAAGCTTTTAATTGCCGACGAACCGACTACTGCTCTTGACGTTACCATACAGGCCCAGATCTTGGATTTGATGAAAAAATTAAAATCCGAAATAAATTCATCAATTATGCTTATAACTCATAACATGGGTGTTGTAGCGGAAACCTGCGAAAGAATAATAGTTATGTATGCCGGAAAAATAGTTGAAGAGGGAGATGTACATTCAATTTTCAAAGAACCTAAACATCCCTATACAAAAGGTTTATTAGCATCTATTCCTTCTATAAAGTATAAACAGGATAAATTAGATTCAATTCCCGGTTTGGTGCCAAATCCCCTTAATATGCCAAAAGGCTGCAGATTTGAGCCAAGGTGTAAATATGCACTTTCCAAATGCAAAGAAAACCAACCCGATATGACGGTATTGGGGGAGGAACGCAGAGTGAGCTGTTTCCTATATGAAGAGGGAGGTGCGGTGTAATGAGCAATCTTTTGGAAGTAAGAAATCTTAAGAAGTACTTTCCTATAAAGGGTGGATTTTTTAATCAAACAGTAGCTTATGTAAAAGCTGTAGATGATGTAAGTTTTTATATAAAGTCAGGTGAAACTTTAGGGATTGTAGGAGAATCAGGCTGTGGCAAATCTACGACAGGCAGAGCTGTATTAAGACTCCATGAACCTACAGCCGGTGAGGTAATATTTGATGGTATTGATATTCCTAAGCTTGATAAAGAAAAATTAAGGATAAAAAGACGTGATATGCAGCTTATTTTTCAGGATCCGTACTCTTCTCTGAATCCAAGAATGACAGTAGGTGATATAATTGGAGAGCCCTTGGAAATTCATGAAAATTTGAAGGGAACAGATAAAACCGACAGGGTAAAAGAATTGCTGAATTTAGTGGGACTCAGTCCTTATCATGTAAGACGCTATCCTCATGAATTCAGCGGAGGCCAGCGTCAGAGGATAGGAATTGCAAGAGCAATAGCCCTAAAGCCTAAGTTTATAGTTTGTGATGAAGCGGTTTCTGCTCTTGATGTATCCATACAAGCTCAGATAATTAATCTGTTCCAGGAGCTTCAAGAAAAGCTTGATCTTACATATATGTTTATTTCTCATGATCTGAGTGTGGTAAAGCATATATCAAATAGAATTTCCGTGATGTATCTAGGGACTATGGTAGAGATGGCGGAGTCCGACAGACTATTTGAAAATCCTGTACATCCATATACACAAGCCTTGCTTTCTGCCATACCTATAGCTGAGCCTGATAACGAGAAGCAAAGGATTATATTGGAGGGGGATGTGCCAAGTCCTGTCAATCCTCCCAAAGGGTGTGTTTTCCATACCAGATGCAAGTATTGCATGGATATCTGTAAAGAGGAAAAGCCGAAATTTAGAGATATAGGAGACAGTCATTATGTGGCCTGCCATCTTAATGAATAATTGAAAATAGAGATTTTGAAAATGCATGTTTAAATAGCTTTTTACATGCATTTTTTTATGCTAATATAATAGTGTAGTATTGTTATCTTAGGGGTGTGAACTTAATGGCTACTTGGCTTACACATTTGAGAATAGCTGAAAAAATCAAAGAAAAGATTAGAGATATTGATATGGATTATTTTATGGCAGGAAGTATTGCGCCGGATTCAGGGAAAAAAGAAATAACCCATTTTTGCAAAGGAACCGAGGAAAACAGATATATTGACTTAAAAAGCTTCTATAACAGGCATCTCAGACCAGAGGAGCTTTTTATCAGATCAGACAAGACCAGGTCGTTTTACTGGGGATACTATTTTCACCTGATTGGGGACAACCTATGGAATGAGAAGTATTTAAAACCAATTATAAAAGAATACAAAGACGGGAATAGCATTATACATATGTTCAGGGAAGAGATGGATGCTTTGGATTTTCAATATCTGGAGAAATATCCGGAGAACAATATATTATCTAAATTTCAATGTATGGAAATAAAACTTGAATTCTTTAATGAATTTTCGCCTCAGCAAATATATGAGAATATAAAAAAAATCAATGATTATTATGGGAAAGAAAACCATAAGCTGGATAGAGAATTTAAATTCCTTGATGCAGAAGCTATAGAGAGATTTATTGATATAACCGTTGGAAAAGCTATTGCTGCTTTTTACGAATAAATTTAAGGAGAGCATGAATGGTTGATACAAAATTGAAAGGATACTTTTACCTTGGTATAACAATACTGATTTTTAGCACATTAGAGGTCGTGTCATCAAGCCTCAAAGGCTTGATTCACCCAACCCAACTCATATTTATAAGATTTTTAATAGGCGGATTAGCACTTTTACCTTGGGTTATAGCTAAAAAAGAAAAGATATCGGTAAAGGACTGGATGTTTTTCGCAAGCTTAGGCATATTAAATACTGTGATAAGCATGGGAAGCCTCCAGCTGGCCATATCTATGGGAAAAGCTTCTACCGCTGCAATACTTATAAGCTCCAATCCTATTTTTGTTGTAATGTTTTCCTATTTGCTGCTAAAAGAAAAAATAACGAAAAATAGCATAATTTGCATGATTCTTGGAATTATAGGCATTACCTTAATAATATATAAAGGAGGTTCAGGCGGAGATACAGCCATGAGCTTATTTCTGGGAATAGTTGCTTCGCTTACCTTTGGGTTATATTCAGTATTGGGAAAAATGAAAGCGGATAATATAAGCAGTATCACCATGATAAGCCTATCGGCTATAATCGGAGCCATATGCACAATACCGCTGCTGCTGTATATGGGCCTTCCTGTTCTTTATTTTCCAAGAGAGGGATTTTTCAGAATAATGTACTTAGGATTAATTTTATCAGGTTTTGCATATATTACTTTTATTGAGGCGCTTAAAATACTCAGTGCAAGCAAGGGTTCAATGGTATTCTTTCTTAAGCCTGCAGTAGCCACTGTGTTGGCGGTGATTTTCCTTGGAGAAAAGATAAGCCCCAAGACAATACTGGGTATGGCATTTGTTGCTGCAGGTATATTGATAAATTTTTATAAAAAGCCTTCCGCTGATGCATCTAAGAGTTAATAGGGTTTAAGCCAGGGGCTCAACAGGAGTTGAAAGCAAGCTTGAAGCAGAGAGATATGACTGAGGATTTAAAACAAAACACATATAAGGTTCATCTATACATACCTTTTACTTATCGGTGCTGTATCAGCATGCCCAGTGCTGTAATGGAGCACTGTTTTAATTATTTATTACAGTTTGGTTTCAAAATTTCTAAATAATTGTATTATTTACCTTGTAACTATATAATGATTGGTAAGATAAAATTATTTGCCTTATGCTGCTGCTGTAACTTATCCATATCTTAGGCTGATAAAAATGGACTGCAAAGACCAAAAAAAGTAAGGGTTAAATATGATGAAATTCTCAAATATTAATTATAGCAATGTTTAAGGGTGAAGATCATGAAAAAGAGCTTTGAGTTATGCAGAATTATGTCATTCATACTTGTTTTTATATTTTCCTTGTTCTTTTCTTTACAAGCATCTCCCTATGATGCAATGGAGATAATCATTAATGATAGATTTATTAAAAACAGCCCTAAGACAGTATTAATAAATGACGTTGTTTATATACCCTTGTCACAGTTACAGGATAATCTAGGAATTAAAGTTTATTTCCAGGAGGATGATAGAAGTTATCGTATCTATTGGTGGAGCAATTTACTGTATATAAACAAGGAAAAGAATATCATAATGGTCAACAATGAATACAAAGCCCATGAGCATGCCGTAGAAATAATAAATGGTGTATTATATATACCTGAAGATATGCTTGTCGAGATTTTGGGATTTAGAATTGAAAAAATCGATTCGGTTAAAGGTTTTAGAATAATAACAAATGATAAAGTGGTGACTGCTGAAGAATTGCTTAAAATGCGAGAGGAAGAAAAAAAGGCAAAGCCTGCAATAGGAAAATATAATGGACCGAAAGTGGCATATATTACTTTTGATGATGGAATCGTTAGGGGTAACTCAGAAAAGATATTGGATATTTTGAGGGAAAAGAATGTGAAGGCGACTTTTTTTGTTTTAGGAAATACTATCAGCAGGAATCAGGATATATTAAAGAGGATGGCGGAAGAAGGGCATTCTATAGGAAATCACAGTTATAGTCATAGAAAGGAAATAATATATAAGAGCAGTGACAGCCTAAAAAATGAAATCGATAAAACATCTGATTTGATTTTAGAAACTATAGGTAAAGCTATGTATTTGTTTAGGCCGCCTTATGGGAGTAAGATTATAAAAGGGCAGAACTATCAAAAGGTGCTTAAGGATTATAAGGTTATACTGTGGAATGTTGACAGCAATGATAGCAGGGTAAAGGATATCAAAGCTGAGCAGATATATAAGAATGTAGTGGCTCAAGTTCAAAATAAAAGGTCGGCAATAATACTGATGCATGAAACAAAGACCGAAAGCGTCAAGGCTCTTCCGCTGATAATTGATTATTTAATAGAAAGCGGATTCGAAATAAAAGCTATTGAGGAAGATGAGGTAATAAGCTATAAATAAAAAAGGGAATTAAAACTTTTATAAATCAGGTTGACATAATATCAGGAACCTGATAATATATAATTCCTGAGTCGGTGCTGAACAAGTTTGGAACAAAAATTAAAAAGCATATTGACAAGGGAAAGAGAATGTAATAAAATAAAGAACGTCGGCGCGATGAGCCGACGAAAGAATGGACTTTGAAAACTAAACAGTATTAGATATGAAGAATGTAATTCTTTTGAGTAGGATTGAACAACTATTAGTTAAAAGCATTAGAAATAATGATTTTAAAATATTAATTAGAGAGTTTGATCCTGGCTCAGGACGAACGCTGGCGGCGTGCCTAACACATGCAAGTCGAACGGAAATGCGGAAGTAGTTTACTATTGACGGATTTTAGTGGCGGACGGGTGAGTAACACGTGGGCAACCTGCCTTAAAGAGGGGGATAACACCGAGAAATCGGTGCTAATACCGCATAACATTAGAAAGTCGCATGACTTTGTAATCAAAGGAGAAATCCGCTTTAAGATGGGCCCGCGCCTGATTAGCTAGTTGGTGGGGTAGAAGCCTACCAAGGCGACGATCAGTAGCCGATCTGAGAGGATGAACGGCCACACTGGAACTGAGACACGGTCCAGACTCCTACGGGAGGCAGCAGTGGGGAATATTGCACAATGGAGGAAACTCTGATGCAGCAACGCCGCGTGGAGGACGAAGGTTTTCGGATTGTAAACTCCTGTCTTTTGGGACGATAATGACGGTACCAAAAGAGGAAGCCACGGCTAACTACGTGCCAGCAGCCGCGGTAATACGTAGGTGGCGAGCGTTGTCCGGAATTACTGGGCGTAAAGGGCGCGTAGGCGGCCTGTTAAGTCAGATGTGAAACCCCCAGGCTCAACTTGGGGATTGCATATGAAACTGATGGGCTCGAGTGTCGGAGAGGAAAGCGGAATTCCTAGTGTAGCGGTGAAATGCGTAGATATTAGGAGGAACACCAGTGGCGAAGGCGGCTTTCTGGACGATAACTGACGCTGAGGCGCGAAAGCGTGGGGAGCAAACAGGATTAGATACCCTGGTAGTCCACGCTGTAAACTATGGATACTAGGTGTGGGAGGTATCGACCCCTTCCGTGCCGCAGTAAACGCAATAAGTATCCCGCCTGGGGAGTACGGCCGCAAGGTTGAAACTCAAAGGAATTGACGGGGGCCCGCACAAGCAGCGGAGCATGTGGTTTAATTCGAAGCAACGCGAAGAACCTTACCAGAACTTGACATCTCCTGCATAATCCGTAATGGGATGAAATCCTTCGGGACAGGAAGACAGGTGGTGCATGGTTGTCGTCAGCTCGTGTCGTGAGATGTTGGGTTAAGTCCCGCAACGAGCGCAACCCCTATACTTAGTTGCTAACATTTGGTTGAGCACTCTAAGTAGACTGCCGGAGACAATTCGGAGGAAGGTGGGGATGACGTCAAATCATCATGCCCCTTATGTTCTGGGCTACACACGTGCTACAATGGGTATAACAACGGGAAGCAAACCAGTGATGGCAAGCAAATCCCTAAAAAATACTCCCAGTTCAGATTGTTCTCTGCAACCCGAGAACATGAAGTCGGAGTTGCTAGTAATCGCGAATCAGCATGTCGCGGTGAATACGTTCCCGGGCCTTGTACACACCGCCCGTCACACCATGGGAGTTGGAAGCACCCGAAGCCGGTGACTTAACCGCAAGGAGAGAGCCGTCGAAGGTGAAGCCAATGACTGGGGTGAAGTCGTAACAAGGTAGCCGTATCGGAAGGTGCGGCTGGATCACCTCCTTTCTAAGGAGCACATGAGAAGTAACACTCTCATAATCCTATGGTCGATGGACTAGCCACTGGCTGCTAGCCACTAGCCGCTGGCAAACAAGGCAGACCCAAGAGGAATACCTAAATGCCAGAAGCAAGAGGCCAGAAGCTAGAAGCTGACCCAATATAACTACCCAAAAGAATACACATATCTGATACTGATTAGTTTTCAGAGCCCATGCTCTGAAAAGTCGCTAGTCATCAGTCACTAGTAATGAACGGTCTTGACCGTTCAATGACCCAAAAGGAATGCTCAAATCTAGAGACTAAAGACCAGGGACTAAAGACTGACCCTTGAGGAATACCAAGGGCTCGTCATAAATGGGGGTGTAGCTCAGCTGGGAGAGCACCTGCCTTGCAAGCAGGGGGTCAGCGGTTCGATTCCGCTCATCTCCACCAAATTTAGAACTCAGAGCTAAGAACTCAGAACTCAGAAGAACGGGAACTGAGAACTTAGAATGAGATAGAGCACTGAATCCTGAAATCTGAGATCTATAACCTGAGCTCAGACGGAAAAGGAATCGTCAATAATGGGCTCATAGCTCAGGCGGTTAGAGCGCACGCCTGATAAGCGTGAGGTCGGTGGTTCGAGTCCACTTGAGCCCACCATAAACGTCAGAGCTAAGAAGTCAGAACTCAGAACTCAGAAAACTGAGGGCTGGGAACTAAACTTGAGACTTGAGCTTTTAATTCCTGAAACCTGAAAACAGACCTATAAGGAATACTAAGGGCTCGTCTAAATGCACCTTGAAAACTGCACAATACTGAGAAAAAGAAGAGGTAACAGTATGTAGATACTGTACTACTACTAAAGCTGAGGAAAAACACTGATCAAGCTAATAAGAGCATATGGTGGATGCCTTGGCACCAGGAGCCGAAGAAGGACGTGACAAGCTGCGAAAAGCTGTGGTAAGCCGCAAATAGGCCATGACCCACAGATCTCCGAATGAGGAAACTCACCTAAGGTAATGCTTAGGTATCATACAGTCAATAAAATAGCTGTATGAAGGGACACCGGGGGAACTGAAACATCTAAGTACCCCGAGGAAAAGAAAGAAACATCGATTCCCTAAGTAGCGGCGAGCGAACGGGGAAGAGCCCAAACCAAAGAGGGAAACCACTTTGGGGTTAGGACCGGCATAAACCATAAGACCCTTAGCCGAATAGAGCTGGAAAGCTCAATCGCAGAAGGTAAAAATCCTGTAGGCGAAAAGGGAAATATGGAAGCCGGAATCCAGAGTACCACGAGGAACGAGAAACCTAGTGGGAAGACGGGAGGCCCACCTCCCAAGGCTAAATACTACCTGGTGACCGATAGCGCACAGTACCGTGAGGGAAAGGTGAAAAGAACCCCGGGAGGGGAGTGAAAAAGAACCTGAAACCGTATGCTTACAATCGGTGGGAGCACATTTAAGTGTGACCGCGTACTTTTTGTAGAACGGACCAGCGAGTTGCGATGGCTAGCGAGGTTAAGGACTTTTGGTCTGAAGCCGAAGCGAAAGCGAGCCTTAATAGGGCGTAAAGTTAGCTATTGCAGACCCGAAACCGGGTGACCTATCCATGGACAGGGTGAAGTTGAAGTAAAATTCAATGGAGGCCCGAACTCACCGTTGTTGAAAAAACGGGGGATGAGCTGTGGATAGCGGAGAAATTCCAATCGAACTCGGAGATAGCTGGTTCTCCCCGAAATAGCTTTAGGGCTAGCCTCAATGGAGAATCTCGGAGGTAGAGCACTGAATGGGCTAGGGGCTTTTAAGGTTACCGAACCCTATCAAACTCCGAATGCCGAAGATTTGCTCATTGGGAGTCAGACTACGAATGATAAGATCCGTGGTCAAAAGGGAAAGAGCCCAGACCATCAGCTAAGGTCCCCAAATCCAAACTAAGTGGAAAAGGATGTGTGACTACACAGACAACCAGGATGTTGGCTTAGAAGCAGCCACTCATTGAAAGAGTGCGTAATAGCTCACTGGTCAAGTGGTCATGCGCCGAAAATGTCCGGGGCTAAAGTTTGGTACCGAAGCTATGGCTTTTGAGAAGTGGGAAGTGAGAGGTGAGAAGTGGGAATGATAAAAGGCTTTAAGGATATGAGAATATATCAAAAATCCTATGAACTAAGCATAAAAGTTCACACATTAACACTTAAATACCCAGAGTATGAAAAGTATGAGATAGGAAGCCAGATAAGAAGATCAGCAATGTCAGTACCGTTAAACATAGCAGAAGGCTATGGAAAGAAAGAATCAATTGCAGACTTTAAGAGATTTCTAAGAATGGCATTAGGGTCATGCAATGAGATAGAGGTACTGATGGATATGAGCAAAGACTTAGGCTATATAGATGAAAGTACACATAAAGAAATAACCGAACAATATATAGCAGTGAGGAAGCAGATAATATCGACGATCGAAAAATGGAAGAATGGCTAAAAATCTCAAATCTCACACCTGACTTCCCACTTCTCAAAGGGGTAGGGGAGCATTCTATGTAGGCTGAAGCTATACCGAAAGGAGTAGTGGACTGCATAGAAGAGAGAATGCTGGTATAAGTAGCGAAAGTTAAGTGAGAATCTTAACCGTCGAAAATCTAAGGATTCCTGAGGAAGGTTCGTCCGCTCAGGGTAAGTCGGGACCTAAGGAGAGGCGTATAGCGTATCCGATGGACAATCGGTTGACATTCCGATACCACCTAGAATCGCATGAAGGAAGCAGTGACGCAGGAGGATAAGATGAGCACGGTGTTGGTAATCCGTGTCCAAGCACAAAGGCTGACATACAGGAAAGACCGTATGTCATAAGGCTGATGTGTAAAGGGGAGTGAAATCCAAGTAACGAAGCATCTGATTTCACACTGTCAAGAAAAGCTGCTAACGAGAAACTAGGTGCCCGTACCGCAAACCGACACAGGTAGATGAGGAGAGAATCCTAAGACGAGCGAGAGAAGCGTTGTTAAGGAACTCGGCAAAATAACCCCGTAACTTCGGGAGAAGGGGTACTCTAGAGATAGAGTCGCAGTGAAAAGGCCCAAGCGACTGTTTAGCAAAAACACAGGTCTCTGCTAAATCGAAAGATGAAGTATAGGGGCTGACGCCTGCCCGGTGCTGGAAGGTTAAGGGGAATGCTTAGCGCAAGCGAAGGTATGAACTTAAGCCCCAGTAAACGGCGGCCGTAACTATAACGGTCCTAAGGTAGCGAAATTCCTTGTCAGGTAAGTTCTGACCCGCACGAATGGCGTAACGACTTGGGCACTGTCTCGACAACGCGCTCGGCGAAATTGTAGTACTAGTGAAGATGCTAGTTACCCGCGATTGGACGGAAAGACCCCGTAGAGCTTTACTGTAGCTTGGCATTGGGTTTCGGTATTTCATGTACAGGATAGGTGGGAGACTGAGAAATTAAGACGCCAGTCTTAATGGAGTCACCGTTGGGATACCACTCTTGAGATACTGAAATTCTAACCAGTGGCCATATAACTGGTCATGGGACATAGCCAGGCGGGCAGTTTGACTGGGGCGGTCGCCTCCCAAAGAGTAACGGAGGCGTCCAAAGGTTCCCTCAGAATGGTTGGAAATCATTCGCAGAGTGCAAAGGCAAAAGGGAGCTTAACTGCAAGAGAGACAACTCGAGCAGATACGAAAGTAGGGCTTAGTGATCCGGTGGTACCGAGTGGAAGGGCCATCGCTCAACGGATAAAAGCTACCTCGGGGATAACAGGCTTATCTCCCCCAAGAGTCCACATCGACGGGGAGGTTTGGCACCTCGATGTCGGCTCGTCGCATCCTGGGGCTGGAGTAGGTCCCAAGGGTTGGGCTGTTCGCCCATTAAAGCGGCACGCGAGCTGGGTTCAGAACGTCGTGAGACAGTTCGGTCCCTATCCGTCGCGGGCGCAGGAAATTTGAGGAGATCTGTCCTTAGTACGAGAGGACCGGGATGGACGAACCTCTGGTGTATCAGTTGTCCTGCCAAGGGCATAGCTGAGTAGCTAAGTTCGGAACGGATAAGCGCTGAAGGCATCTAAGCGCGAAGCCGGCTTCAAGATGAGATTTCCCACAGAGTAATCTGGTAAGACCCCATGTAGACCACGTGGTAGATAGGTCGGAGGTGTAAGTACAGCAATGTATGCAGCTGACCGATACTAATAGGTCGAGGGCTTGATCTAAAAATATTCTTCAGACAAACAAAGCTCAGATATTGTGTAGTTTTGAAGGTGCACGCAGCCTTAAGCTGCGAGCCGCTAGCTACTAGCCACTGGCTGCTAGCTAGAAAAAAAGACCCCAAGGGAATGCCCTAATCTAGAGGCCAGAAGCCAGAGACTAGAGGCTGACCCAAAAGGAATACCTCATAGCAAATTATCCGGTGACAATAACAGAGAGGCCACACCTGTTCCCATGCCGAACACAGAAGTTAAGCTCTCTAGTGCCGATGGTACTTGGACCGCAGGGTCCCGGGAGAGTAGGTCGTCGCCGGGTCTTTTTTTATTTTTTGGAAAGTATGTTATATTCCAAACCTTTTTTATTTTTTGAAAAGTTGGAAAAACTTTGGTATTTATGCTAAAATAATAACTGAATATATAAACTGGATTTATACAATATTTAATCGCAGCTAACTCATACTATAAGCGGTGCTGAGCTTCTGGACTCTGAAACCGGGTAAAGTTATAAACTCTTTTTAAGACTGAGAATACTGTTCATATATTTATTGTAGTGCATTTTGGGGGAATTTTAATGGATTTCATAAATAGTCAGTATAAGATTGTTGGGTTGCTGAAAGAGGACAAGTATGGCTGCGAATATTTAGTGAAGGATTTATACAAGGATAGTTTGCTCAAAAGGATGAGAGTGATCGATTACATTTCTGAGATCAAAAATTTTATTGATTATATGAAGATAAATTTTTATGATTATCAAAACCTTATCCATCCCAATGTGAGCGAATTTTATTATTTTAATAGAATAAGGATTATAAATGCGAAGCCTGTTGTATCAAACAAATTTTATTATACTTATGAGCATTATGAAGGAAAAAATCTTCTGAACTATATCATCGGTAAAGATTTTAATGAGCTTTTAGACATAGCAGCGCAGATATGCTCTGCTTTTAAATTTATACATCTCAGAAATATGCTATTTTGCGGTATCAGCAGCGATCAAATAGATGTGATCGATAATGGCGGCAAAAAGCAAGTAAAAATAGCTGCTCTTCCGTATAAAAGGCCGGTTCATGAAAACATGCTGATTGATCGGGATGATTTGTATTTTAAGGCTCCGGAGGTAATACAGTACTCAAGATATACGAAGCAAAGCGATATATATATGCTTGGCGTTATTATTTTTCACATTTTTACGGGTATTCCTGTGGAAGGCTCAAGCTTTAAGGACCGATTGGAAAAAATACAATATGATGCCCGATCGGATCACTACAAGATTACTGAAATAGTAAAAAAATGTACAAGCATAGATATAGCTGAAAGGTACAAATCCATAGATGAAGTCATAGAAGACATAAATGAAAGTTTCAATAAATCTTTTAAAATTGTTGATAAAAAATATATTGAAACTTTTCCTTTATATTCTACTAGCCTTGTAGCCAGAGAAAACTCAATAAGATACATAACTTATAGCATACATAAATATTTTTATGAAAATAGCAAGCTGAATGCTGTGATAATAGAAGGAAGTCCCGGAACAGGCAAGAGTGCTTTTTTAAATGTATTGCACGATAGAATAAATCAAGAGGGTGAAGATGTAGTATATTTAAACCTTAAACAAAACTCTTTTCCAAAGTATTATGCTATTACCGAAATTATAAAGAACTTGACTAAACATGCCGGGAAAGAGCTTATAGATAAATATAGCGAAGGTTTATGCTATATTATACCAGAGATTATATCAAGCGGTACAGTTGTTCCATTTTACACTAAGGATGAAGAAACTGAAAGGCATAAGCTGACATATAGGTTAGGAAACTTTATTTTGGAGGCTTCGCTTAAGCAGCCTTTTGTTTTTATAATAAGGGGCTTTGAATACGTTGATGAAGCTTCTAAGGATGTATTTTACTATATTATGAGGAACCAAAGCAGAGGAAAAATATTTTATGTATTATCATTTGGGAATAAGGATGTACAAGAGCAAATCAGAAATTATATAAGGCAATTGATGGGTGAAGAGAGCATCGGAGAAATACAGCTCTCAAACTTAAATATACATGAGACATCAGATTTGATCAGAATTATATTAGGTATTGAAGAGGTGCCCATTAATTTCATTGCTCAAATATACCAGGAAACAGATGGCAATCCCTATATGGTTTATGAGATTATGTACTCTCTTTATCTTGATAAGCATATTTTTATAGATGACGAAGGACAGTGGGTTTTTGATAATGTTGATTTATCAAAGTTAAATCTTAATACAAGCGTTGATGAGATGCTTCAAAACAAGATCAATAAGCTGGAACCGGTAAAAAGAGAAATACTGGATATAATATCAATATTTAATTCGTCAGTTTCTTTGGATGTGCTGGAGAGCATGATTGATATGAAAGGCGAGGAACTGATCCTGCTGATAGACAGCATGATAACGACTAATATCCTTTCAAGGAAAATGGATGACTGGGGAATTTCCGTGGATTTTAACTCTATAAACCTTAAAAAAAGCTTTTATGCACAGCTGGACGATTTTACAAGATATCAATATCATAAAAAGGCTTCCCGGATACTTGAGGAGAAGTTCTCGGCAGAAAACAGAGAGAACAGGGATGAGCTCATTTATCATATGACAAACAGCGGAAGATGTGATGAGGCCATAGATTATCTCATTATAGCATCGGAGGAAGTGGCAAAGAAAGGCTTGATAAAACAGGCGATACAGTTTTTGCAACAAGGCTACGGGTATTTTCCCAATAATAATGTTTGCTCAAAAAAGACAGATATATGCCTTAAACTGGGGGATTTGTATTATAAGGTAGATGAATCGGATAAGGCATTGGAATACTATAGTGCTGCTATGCGCAATGCAGAGAAAATGGAAGACAAAATGCGCCTTGCAGACTCACATATAAAGATGGTGAAGCTGTTTTACAGATTGAATGACGTTAGAGCATCTTTGGAGCATTCTATCATGGCCAAAAGGTTGATAAGAGAAATAGGTTATAGAAAAGGAATGCTTGAGTTGATATTAGCTTTGAGCCAGCTAATGATATACAGGCGAAAGTACAATTCATATATGAGGATCATTGAGACGGTTCTAAGGTCCATAGATGAAAATGACAAATATTATTGGGCAATGTTAAAAGCTGTTTGCGGAAGAATACTTGCTAAGAAGAATCATTTTGATGAGGCATTGAAATGTCTTGAGGAAAGTATAGAAGTTCTTGAGAGCCTGGAGGAATATGAAGGACTGATACATGCACTTAATACGATAGGAACTATTTACAGTGACTATTATTATGATATAGAAAAGGCTACGGAATGTTTTGAAAAAAATCTGAGCATCTGTCAAAGGACCAATAATTTATCTTTTATGGCATTCAGCTATAATAACTTGGCAGAAATGCACAGGGAAAAGGATAAATTCAAAGAGAGTCTTGAGTATTACAGTAAAGCGTTGGAAATGACAAGCAAAAATCACAATAAATATTTGGAAGTAATGATATATATGAATCAAGCTTTGGTCTATATGGAGCTGGAGGATTACAAGAAGTGCCTTAAGTATATGGAAAAAGCAAGAGTCATGCTCGATAATTCTAAGGATTTGGGTGAAGCGGCTCAATATTATAATATATACAAGGCTATATTTTTCTATAATATCGGTTATTTTCAAAAGTCCATAGCTTATGCACAAAAATCTGTTGATATGTGCATAAGTTGGGGAACAGAGGCTGATGCTGAGGCATTATATATTATAAATCTATGCAACGCTAAGCTTTATAAAGGTTATGATTATGAAAAGCTTAGAGGTTTTACTAAAGAGCTTTTTAATAATAGAAAGTATAAGCTTGGAAGGAGAGCATGCCATAGCTTTGCTGAACTGTTTGTCGAAGAGGGAAAATTTGATGAGGTCAAGGCATTTTTGGCTCTTTCTGATGAATACTCGAAAGTTATAAACACCAGACATCTTGAAAGTGAACATGAATATTTATCGGCAATTGTGTGCAGTGAAAACGAAAGAAGGCACAAGCTTCAAATTATAACAACCTCCGGCAAGACTATAGAAAGCAACGAGATAAAGTGGAAAGTATATAAGTCATTAGGGCTGGAGCTATATGATCAGGGTGAATATTATGAGGCATTGAAGAGCTTTATCACATCCATGAATGCATTAAGAATGCTTGTTGAGGGTGTACCCGATGAGTATAAGGTCAAATTTTTACTTTCACACAGGAGATATATAGTTAAGGAGAAGCTTCTGAATCTCGCCCAAAAGATTACCGGTAAAGAAGGTATACTCTATGGCACGTCACTATTAAGCGGAGAGATAAAGGACATGAAGAAAAGAATTGAGGAATATTTTGATTATAGAAAATTTAAAGATATAATACAAAAGGATAATGGGGACAGCATAAATAAGAGCATTGATTTAGATAAAGGCATACTGGGAAAATTTTTGGCAGATCTTCTTGACAGAATAAACAACCTGGGTTTGAATGCAGAGGAAAATATAGATATTTTGATTGAAATGCTAATGGATTTGACTCAGGCTAAGAATGCTTTTCTGGCAATTATTGACGACGATAATAATATAAAGATGCTATCTTCCAGAATAAAAAGCGAGAATAGTGCATTTTATAAATACACAATGGATCAGGCGAGGCAAAAAAATGAAAGCATAATCATAACGGATGCCTTTGATTACAAAAATAAAACAAAAGATAATATAATACCTAAGGATATATGTGCAGTATTTTGTATACCTGTGACATGGGCTAGGCATGATGAGGATTCTGTGAAAGACAGAAGGAAATACAAGGAAACAAACCAAATCAGCGGATATATCTATCTGGACACGGATACCATAATAAATAATTTTACACAGGAGACTTGTAAATTATGTGAAGCCGTATCAAAAATTTTGCACGTGCTCATAGAAAACTATAATCTGAAAATGATTTCCGGCATAGATAAGCTGACAAAGCTTTATACACGCAAGTATTTTGAGATGGTGCTGCAAAATGAAATTTATATCAATTCATCCATCGAAGGCGAATTCTCCTTGATAATGATGGATATAGACAAGTTTAAGCAAGTAAATGATCGCTTCGGCCATCAAAGAGGAGACGAAATATTGCAGAAAGTAGCAGCTATTGTTTTGGATAATGTAAGAAAGAGCGATATTTGTGCCAGATATGGAGGAGAGGAATTTATAATACTTCTCCCGCGGACAGGCTCTGAAGGGGCATACAGGCTGGCGGAAAAGATCAGAAGAAAAGTAGAAAAGTCGAAGCTTTTAGGGTATCATAAAAATGTGACAATAAGCTTGGGAATAGCTACGTATCCTACTCACAGCTCCTGGATGAGAGATTTGATAGATAAAGCCGATCAAGCTCTCTATCACTCCAAGGAAAACGGCAGAAATAAGTCAACAGTTTTTGATATAAACATGATCAGGACAGTTAAAAGAGTAGATAAGCTGGCAGGCATCATATCTGGGAACATGGTGGAAGATCAGAGAAATATTGAGACAATGATAGAAATGCTGGAGTTGCAAAGAAACGATAAGCTTTCTCTGGAGGAGAAGCTGAATGAATTTCTTGGCAAAATAGTGGAATTATCAGAAGCTGATATAGGATATATCTTTATACTGGATGAAAACAAAAAAATTATAAAAGAGATTTTCAGAAAGAATATCAATAAAAAGAATGCGGATAGTATACCATATAATGATCAAATCCTTCAAAAAACAATAGATTCAATGAGCGGAGAATACTTTATCGATTGGACAGGAAATGCGCCTATTGATCCGGTCACCGGTATGCCCAATTGGCAATCCAAGATGCTGATACCTATTATTCATGGAGATAGGCTTTATGGAGTGCTGTATCTTTCCGTAGAATTGAGAAATAAAGAATTTGATGCAAATATATATAACTATGGAACCAGGCTTTGCGAGATAATTACTCCTATATTTTATTCAGAGAAAATGGATAGGTGATTTTATGTTGTCTGATGAGAGAAGAGACATGATATTGGATATATTGAGAGAAAGCTCTGTCCCTATCAAGGGGACTGAGCTTTCCAGAAAAACTGGAGTGAGCAGGCAGATAATAGTCCAGGATATTGCACTCTTGAGAGCAAAAGGATTAAATATATTTGCTACTCCTCAGGGATATTTGCTTATAAAAGATGAAGCCAATAAAATGTCTAAAGTTATCGCTTGCAATCATGATAGAGACGGCATGAGGAAAGAATTAGAAATTATCGTGGATAATGGAGGCAAGGTCATAGATGTCATTGTGGAGCACTCTTTATATGGTGAAATAAAAGCTATGCTCATGCTAACCTCCAGATTGGACATTAAGAATTTTATGAAGCATTATGAAAACTCGGATACAAAACCTCTTTCTGTCCTTACAGGCGGAGTCCATCTGCATACCATAGAGGTGGCGGATGAAATCTCTTATAGCCATATCATTAAAGAACTAGACAAGTTTGGGTACCTTATAAATAATATGTAAATTAACTCGTTGTGCTACATTATCTTGATAAATTGCTACATGCATCTATAAGAGCAATAAAAACCGCCTCAGATCCACTTGAAAAAGATCAAAAAATGTGCTACATTTATACTTACAGGTGACAAGACAGGTGTAAATACATTTGAGGAGGTAAAAAATTGGACAGGAAGTTTTCGATTAAGAGTTATCTTATAGACACATTGGGATCTATGGCCTTGGGCCTCTTTTCGTCGCTTATTGTAGGACTTATACTTGATCAAATGGGCTCCAAGCTTGGAATAAGCATACTTATAGACTTAGGCAGAGTTGCAAAATTTCTCATGGGGCCAGCTATAGGCATTGCTGTGGCATACGGCAGAAAAGCACCTGCTTTGGCGGTGTTTTCCTCTGCAGTCACAGGGGCTTTGGGTGCGGGGACAGTATTTTTAAATGCGGCTAATCAATACGGAATAAGGGTAGGAGAGCCTATGGGAGCTTTTATCGCTGCCCTTGTAGGCGTTGAAGTAGGTAAATTGATATCGGGAAAGACAAAGGTGGATATAGTGCTGGTTCCTTCCTCCGTGATCATAGCGGGAGGCATCGCAGGCAAATATATATCACCTGTGGTATCGGCCATAATGACTGCTTTGGGCAGCATAATAAATACCGCCACCGTAATGAATCCCATACCCATGGGCATATTGGTCTCTGCTATCATGGGCATTGTATTGACGCTACCCATAAGCAGTGCAGCATTAGCCATAGCTCTCGGACTTAAAGGGTTAGCAGCAGGAGCGGCAACCGTGGGCTGCTGTACCCAAATGGTAGGATTTGCTGTTGCCAGCTATAGGGAAAACAAATTGGGAGGCCTCATAGCCCAGGGATTAGGCACGTCCATGCTCCAAATGCCAAATATAATAAGAAACCCTATGATATGGATTCCTCCAACCTTAGCCAGCGCCATATTAGGACCGCTGTCCACTACTTTGTTCAGGATGGAAAATGTTCCGGAGGGCGCGGGCATGGGGACCAGCGGACTTGTAGGTCAGTTCGGGACTTTTGCTGCCATGTCCGGTACAAACGGCGGGACAGTGATATTGGTGAAAATATTGATACTTCAGGTATTGCTTCCGGCTGCCCTGACTTTCATCATATCGGAATTCATGAGAAAGAAAGGATATATCAAAAATGGGGATATGAAATTGAATTTATAGAAGGCCTTTGTGTAAAGTTACTGTATAAAGAATAAAAATAAATTTCAATTGCTTTGACCTACATTTTATGTTGTGTTAACATAAAATGTAGGGTTTTTATTCAAAAATTCTAGCAGATCAAAAGCTTGCATAACGAGTTATTCTAATGGCTATAAACATTGAATTTTCATAGTTTATTTTAATATTGTTTTCCGTATAGATTGGGGGGAAAAAGATGAATGAAATTCTTGTTGTTACTTTGGCAGAGCCTATTGGTAAACAATATAGAGATGAGCTGAAGAGGTTTTTTGACGATGTTATAACCATTGATTATATGATTTGCAGTTCAAGTAATATTAAAGCTGCTTACGATTATGATTTGATTTTGATTTCAAATTATGATTTAGTTAATGAAATTAAAGAATATATTAACCCCAAATCCAAAATACTAAAAATAATAAAAAACATAAATCCAAAAGGGCTTGAAAAGATAGAGAACATTTCGTACGGGGAGGCTGCTTTGGTAGTTAATGTGGGACCAAAGAGTGCGTCCGAGAGCATTCATCTTATATATTCACACGGCAGGACAGATTTAGATCTTTATCCATATTATCCTGGGATAAAAGAATATGTTGATACTGAAATTGTGATTACACAGGGAGAGCCGGATATATTTTTAAACAAGGATAAACATATTATTGACATATATGCTACGGTAATCGATGCGCAGATATATTGGGATATAATATTGTATTTTGGTTTGCCTAAAGACAGGTATGGTAAAAAGCTTGCAGAGATGAGCATCGTCAACAGAAACTCTAATGAGGGCTTTTCATACATAATGAGCGAAAAGGTTATCCAAGATAACGTTATAAACGCACTTTTTGAAAATTTGAATGAGGGTATTATAATATTTGATTCAGACGAAGTCATCATAAACAGCTCGTCTATCGTGCAAAAATTCATGGGAATAGCAAATGCAAACATTATTGGCAGAAAGGTTTATGATGTATTGCCTATATACAAAGACCAGCTAGGCAGGAATGAAGAGGTACTCATTTCGGTAAATAATAATGTGCTTATCTGTAGTACTGTTCGCAATATCACTCTTGGTAACAAAGATATAGGCCTAATCATTTTGAAAAGATATGACGACATGCAAATCAAGATGTATAAGCATACAAAGCAATTGACGGAGAAAGGGTACAGAGCAAAATATAGTCTCGATGATATTGCAGGAAACAGCGCTGTTATCAATAACCTTAAGGAACGCTGTATTAAAATGGCTGCCAGCGAGGCTACAGTCTTAATATTGGGAGAGAGCGGAACAGGCAAGGAGATATTTGCGCATGTAATTCATGAAAATTCCTTCCGAAAAGATAAACAATTTATGGCGATAAACTGTGCGTCAATTCCTGAAAATTTGCTGGAAAGCGAATTTTTTGGATATGAGGAAGGCTCGTTTACAGGAGCTAAAAAGGGCGGTAAAATGGGAATATTTGAGCTGGCTGACGGAGGGACCTTGTTCTTGGATGAAATAGGAGAAATTCCTCTTCATCTTCAAAACCGGCTTCTTCGTGTACTTCAGGAAAAAGAGGTAACAAGAGTAGGGGGAAACAGTGTTATTCCCATAGATGTGAGAGTTATTGCAGCGACAAATGTGGATCTTAAAAATCAGGTAAGGCAAGGTTTGTTTCGTAAGGATTTATTTTACAGAATTTGTGTTTTACCGCTGAATATTCCTCCGCTAAGAGATCGGGGCAGTGATGTTTTCGAAATTTTTGATAGATTTTGCAAGGATTATTCTTACAAAATGAACTTGAGCGATGAGGTAAAAGAACATTTTCTTAATTATTCTTGGGAAGGTAATATAAGGGAACTAAGAAACTGCTTTGAATATCTTAAGCATTTGGGCAAAAAAACAATATATTATGACGATCTGCCGGAAACATTTAAAATGGATGTACCTTTTGCTGAAAAGGTTAGCAGTGTGGTTAAACTAGAAGAGAATAGTAGGGATGTAGAAATTGAAATATTAAATATTATAAAGGACGAAAACTCCCAAAACAGAAAAATTGGCAGAAAGAAAATATCTGAGTTGCTTTGTAAAAAGAATATTTTCATGAGCGAGCAAGAGGTTAGGAAAAAGCTATTAGAACTTAAAGATAAAAATTTGGTAGATGTTACAAAGGGAAGAGGTGGAACAAGGATAACAGATAAAGGTATAAAGCATCTGATGCCTTGATAAATTGTTGGTATAAATTAAAAACTGTAACAAGTGTATCTGTTTTACCAAATGATACAATTGTTACAGTTTTTTTATTCTGTATTATAGCTTTGTAAAAGTATAGTTATAAGCTAGCAAGAAAAGATCGATTTATTTCATAAAAACTGTTTTCCCTATACGAAATTTATTGTAGGGTTGTTCGAAAAGGCCAATGCTGTTGGTTTGCTCATTGCACTAAAATGAAATTTAATGCTGGAAGCTTATCTAATTAGCCGCAAAAGTTGAAAATTGGACAAAGTCTTGAAGATTCTATGACTTGGCATATTATTTGCTGAACATATTAATGCAAGATGGAAATATAGATATGCAAATATTTATTTATTGTGATTCTTTAAACTTTACTTTATACACAATAACAGTTTGATGCCAAGGAGGATAATAATGGATGTGATGAGAAAAAGTTGCGGTAAACATGCTGTAGTTTCTACTGCAAGGATAGAGGCTTCTAAAATAGGCATTGAAATATTCAAAAACGGCGGTAACGCGATAGATGCAGCTGTGGCTGTGGGTTTTGCTTTGGGAGTATGTGAGCCAAGCACTTCAGGGCTTGGAGGCGGAGGCTTTATGATGATAAAGGACAAGACCCTTAGTGAGCCCATTGTAATTGATTTCAGAGAAAACGCACCTCGAAATGCAAACGAAGATATGTGGAAATTTAGCGAGGATGGAAAGGTACAAAATAAAGAAAATCAGATTGGCGGCAAGTCGGTTGCTGTTCCGGGTGAGGTTGCAGGTCTTTTGTATGCGCTTGAGAAATATGGAACTATGTCTGCAGAGGAGGTGATTGGTCCTGCTGCAGAACTCGCCGAAAAAGGGTTTGTAGTTACAGAGATGATGCAAAAACACTTTACTGATTATGAAGATTATCTTAGAATGTGTCCCGGCAGCGCAGATCTATATTTCAAAAAAAATAAAATTAAGGTCGGGAAAATTTGTAGGAATAAAGATCTTGCTAATACATTGAAAAACATAGCGAAATATGACGCTTATTGGTTTTACAAAGGCGAGCTTGCCAAAAAAATTATAGATTGCGTGAAACAAAGAGGCGGTGTTATGACAGCTCAGGATCTGGAAGAATATAAGATAACTGTTAGAAAGCCTGTTGTGGGCAGCTATAGAGGATATAAAATTTATTCAAACTCGCTTCCGAGCTCGGGGGGTGCACACATTATTCAGACTCTCAATATACTGGAGAATTTTGATATAGGGAGTATGGAGGTCAATAGCGCCGAATATTTGCATATTTTTTCAGAGGCATTTAAAAAGGTTTATACTGACCGTGCAAAGAATATGGCAGACGGTGACTTTTATGAAGTCCCCATAAAAGGCATTACCTCAAAAGAATACGCAAAGAGGATAGCCGGCGGAATCATGCCGCACAGATGTATCAAAATAAGCATAGAGGATCCATGGAAGTATGAACATGCTGATACAACGCATTATTCTATAGGCGACAGCGAGGGTAATATGGTTTCGGTAACAAAGACAATTAATCATTTTTGTGGGTCATGTATGGTTCCCGAGGGAACAGGGTTTATTTTGAACGACACAATGAGCGATTTCTCGGTAGTAAAAGGAGATATTAATGCGGTTGAACCGTTTAAAAAGCCTCTGAGCACCATGAGTCCTACAATTATTATGAAGGATAATAAACCTTTTGCTATATTGGGTTCACCGGGAGGTGAGCGTATTATATGTAATGTAGTTCAGGTTATTTCCAAGCTGATTGATCACAAAATGAGTATAGATGCTGCTATAGATTCTGCAAGAATTACAGAAAACGTTAAATGCAAAATATTTTATGAAGGCAGAATAGATCGAAAGGCAATAAAGCAGCTTCAGGCTTTGGGACATGAAACGGAAAAAGTCCTGGATTATGATATAAGGATGGGCGGTGTGCAAGGAGTTGTATACATGGACGACGGTGCCATAGAAGGAGCAGCTGATCCGCGCAGAGACGGAGAAGCAATAGGATATTGACAGGAGGCTGAAGCAATGCTTAGAGATACCTATATTGAAGTCGATCTAGACAGATTAGCTCATAATGTGAAAGCCATACGAGAAAGAGTGGGGAATCATGTTTGTATTTGTGCCGTTGTCAAAGCGGATGCTTATGGGCACGGCAGCATAGAATGTGCAAAGACTATTATGGAAAGCGGAGGCGACTATCTGGCAGTTGCGGCTCTGACAGAAGCGTTGGAACTGAGACAAGTTTATCCCGATTATAGAATATTCATTATGGGGTATACCTCTGATGAAAATTTAAAATATGTTGTAAAAAACGATATAACACAATGCATATTTACATATGAACAGGCTTTATTGCTTGATAAATTGGGCAGAGAATATAACAGGAAGCCCAAAATTCACATAAAGTATGATACCGGCTTTAACCGCATTGGCTTTAGAGATTGCGAAGAAAGCATAGAGAAAATTAAAGAAATCGTAAAGTTAAGAAATATTGAATGTGAGGGTATTTTCTCTCATTTTGCTCTGGTTAACGACGATGAAAACAAAAGACAGTTCAATGCATTTACAACGGCGGCCGAGAGAATAGAAAGTGCTGGTTTTAAATTTGGGTATAAGCATATATGTGACAGTATCGCGGCTATAGACTATCCGGAATTTTGCCTTAATATGATTCGACCGGGAGCTATTCTCTATGGGATGAAATCTTTTAGAAAGAACGATCTGGACATAAAGCAGGTAATGAAGTTTAAGACAAAAATAGCATACATAAAGTCTCTTAAGAAGGGAGAGGGTGTCAGCTATAATCATAAGTACAAGGCTCAAAGAGATATGCTTTTAGCTACGATTCCTGTAGGTTATGCAGATGGTTTTCCAAGAAACATGTTCGAAGTCGGTGAGGTTACAGTGAGAGGGATGAGGGTTCCTGTTGCAGGAGTTATCTGTATGGATCAGTGCATGATAGATGTGACGGATGTTGAGGGAGTCGGTGCAGGCGACGAGGTTATAATATACGGCGACGAAGAGGAGAATGCCGTTACATTTGCAGAGGCTTCGCAAAAAGGGGGCACCAACAAAAATGAACTGCTTTGCAGATTTACCAGAAGAACTCCCAGGGTATATATTCGTAACGGTATAAGAATTAAAAAATTAAACTATTTGCTGCCTGATTTGCCAAAAGAGGATTATTAAATAAGCTTTTGACTCAAAACACGATCAGAAAGGAATGATCAGCAACATGGATATCAAAAAGAGTATATTAGATATAATACCGGAAGTGATAAGGATAAGAAGAGAATTCCATGCCCACCCCGAGCTCAGCGGTGAAGAAATAGAAACAAATAAAATGATTTGCTGGTATCTTGATGAATACGGAATAGAGTATAAATCGGGTTATGCAGGCTACGGGGTGGTTGGAATCGTAAGAGGCACCCAGGAAGGAAAGACTGTTGGAATAAGAGCGGATATAGATGCTTTGCCTATCTGTGAAAACAACGACTTGGAATACAAATCGGTAAATGAAGGCGTCATGCATGCGTGTGGACATGATGCACATACAGCAATTATGCTTGGGGCTGCGATTATTCTCAAAAAGATGGAGCATGAGCTGAGGGGAAATGTTAAGTTTTTCTTCCAACCTCAAGAGGAGGCAATCGGCGGCGCAGAACCTATGATTAAAGAAGGCTGTTTAGATGATCCAAAAACAGATCATGCAATTGGTCTACATGTTATGCCGAATGTACCAACAGGAAAAGTCGAGATCAGATACGGAAAGCTGAATGGAAATACAGGAAATGTAGAAATCATCGCAAAAGGAAAATCCGGACATGCAGCTTACCCCGACACAGCAGTTGATGCAATCGTAATAGCAGCACATATTATTACCGCGCTGCAGACGATGGTCAGCAGAAATATATCACCATTAAATTCTGTTGTACTGACTATCGGAAAGATAAACGGCGGCGAGAAGAATAACATAATCGCAAAAGAGGTTGTATTGTCAGGTACACTTAGAGCACTTGATATGCAGACAAGGAATAAAGCCAAAGAAATTATAAAAAGAATAGCCGAAAACGTTGCAATAGGCTTGGGCGGAAGTGCAGAGGTTGATTTTAGGGATGGTTATATTGCGCTTATTAACGATGACAGCGTTATGAAGGTTGTAGAGAAAACAGCAATTGAGGTTGTAGGCAGGGAGAATATTTTATATAAAGAATTTCCTAGTCTTGGCGGCGAAGATTTTTCCTATTTCGCCGATAGAATACCGTCGGCATTTTTTCATTTAGGATGCGGAAATGAGGAGCTTAAAACCACTGCACCCTTGCATAGTGATAAATTTGCACTGGATGAAGATTGCATGAAAACAGGCATCGAGATGGAAGTAAGAACAGTATTGAAACTGCTCGGACAGAATTTATAACTGTTTTTATTAAAGAAACGGGGATGATGATGATGGATAATTATTATTCACAGCTAAAAAGCAGCAAAACAGAAGAAGCAGGTCGTACAGCTTATAGCAATGTCGGTATGGTAGCAACCGCTCATTATGATGCCTCAAGGGTAGGGGCCCAAATCCTCGATAAGGGTGGTAACGCTTTTGATGCTGCGGTTGCAGCAGGATTTGCTCTCGGCGTATGTGAGCCGAATGCTTCGGGACTAGGTGGCGGTGGTTTTATGACTGCTCACTGCGCGGCCGAAAAACGAAACATATTTGTGGACTTTCGTGAGGTTGCGCCTATGTCGGCAAAGCCCTCCATGTGGAAAATCGGTGAGGATGGAGAAGTGATAGGCAAAGAAAAGGAAGAGGGCGGAAAATCCATATGCGTACCCGGCGAAGTTGCAGGCTTATGTTATATATTAGAGAAGTACGGCACAATGTCTTTGCAAGAAGTGCTGGATCCTGCAATTGAGCTTGCAAAAGATGGAGTAGTAATTTCAGAAGCATTACAGGAAGATTTAAAATCAAATCACGATATGTTTGCAAGGTTTGCCGAAGATGGTAATGTGTTTTTAAAGGATTATGAGGTTGGCGAACGCTTACCTAATCCTGCACTTGCAAATACTCTTTCCAGAATAGCAAAGGAGGGTGCAGATGCCTTTTATAGAAGTGATTTAACCGATATAATGATTAAAAGTCTTAATAAACATGGCGGAAACTTTACAAAAGAAGATTTTACTAGCTTTAAGGTTAGAGAGCTTACGCCGCTCAGCGGTAATTACAGAGGTTATGACATTATATCATCTCCGCCGCCAAGTTCAGGAGGAACACACATTCTTGAAATGCTCAATATTCTGGAGAATTTTGAAATCGGGAAATTAGATTACCATTCAAAAGAGCATATTCACCTTCTTTCAGAGGTATTTAAAATGTGCTTTGCTGATAGAGCAAAATATATGGGGGACCCTGATTTTGTAAAAATTCCTATGAAAGGACTTCTCTCAAAGGAATATGCAGCAAAGAGGGCAGGGTCATATAGCTTAGATAATATAGCGCCTGCTGAATCAGATAACCCGTTTAAGTTTGAAACATGCGATACTACTCATATCTCTATTGCGGACAAGTATGGAAATGTAGTGGCTATAACCAAGACTATAAGTGCCTTTTTTGGTTCAGGTGTAGTACCTGAAAATACCGGAGTGATTATGAACTGCCAAATGAGGGGCTTCTTCGTCGGGGAAGGCAAAAGCAACTCGGTAGGCGGGGGTAAAAAGCCACTGAGTTCCATGAGCCCAACTATCATATTAAAAGACGGAAGGCCTTTTGCGGTTTTGGGCACTCCGGGAGGCAACAGGATTATAAGCACTATGGCGCAGGTTATTTCAAACCTTATAGATTTTGGAATGGATATTGAAAGCGCTATCAGAGCTCCCCGCTTTTACAATGATGTTATGGATTTGCTGCACTATGAAGCTCGTATAGACGAAAAAGTCATAAAAAGCCTTGCGGACAAAGGTCAGGAGATCAAAAAGCTTAAAGATTGGGATCGTTTTGTAGGTGGAGTACAAGGGATATATTATCACAAAAATGGGACAATGATTGGCGTCGCTGATCCACGCAGAGATGGAAGAGCAGTGGGCTGCGAGTAGGCCATAATCATTCCTGTAAAAAAATATGACCATCAATAATATTTATGGAGGGGAAAAAATGAAAAAGCTATTATCAATTATTTTATCAGTGTCTATGCTTGTTTTATTGGTGGGGTGCGGACCCCAAGACAACAAAGCGTCAGATGCTTCAGGCGAAAAAACTATAAAAGAGACCCTTACTGTAGTTCTCTCAAGTGAACCAGTTAACCTTAACCCCCAAGTATGCAACATGCTTAATGCTTACGTTGCCGAATTCCTGATTTATGATACGCTTCTTGAAAAAGATGCTGATGGCAACATCGTACCTAACCTTGCGACTAGCTGGGAGATGATCGACGATACACATATTCGCTTTAAGCTTCGTGATGATGTGTACTTTTCAAATGGGGAACAGATGAAAGCATCTGATGTTGTTTACACCATAAGTCGTTGTGTTAATTCTCCTGTAACAACATCCACATATAAGTTTTTCGATGATGTAAATACTGTTGCGGAGGATGATTTTACAGTTGTTATAGCATTAAAGCAGCCCTTTGCAGCTGTTTACAGTTTGTTGACGCATGCTTATAGCAGTATAGTTTCCAAGAGCTATGTTGAAAAAGTCGGAGATGATGAAGCTGGTCTTAAACCTGTAGGCACAGGCGCTTATACACTTGATAAATGGACATCAGGTTCTGCACTTCTGTTGAGACGTAATGACAAATATTGGGGAGAGAAGGGGGCTTCTAAATTTATCGAATTAAAGGTTATTACAGAATCTGCTAACCGTGCAATAGAGCTTGAAACAGGAGCTGCAGATATAGTTCTTGATGTCACTACTAACGATGCAAGCCGTATCGAAGCTGCAGAGAACCTTAAGCTAATTTGCGGCCCCAGCTTCAGGACTACATTTATCGGCCTCAATTTAGGCAAAGAAGAGACAGGCAATCCAAAAGTTCGTGAAGCTCTTGCCTACGCGCTTGATATTGAGGCACTTGCTGATGCAGTTTATGAGCAATACGGCACAGTTGCAGACAGCATTATGTCAAACACTGTCGCTGGTTATAAAGCTGTAAGAAAGCATGAGTATAATGTTGAAAAAGCTAAAGCATTGCTTGCAGTAGCGGGTTATCCTAATGGAATCACACTGTCCGGCAGAACTCAAACTATTGTGGAATTTAAAACCATAGCTGAAGTTGTTCAGAATATGTGGGCGGATGCAGGAATTAAAGCAGAAATCCAGGTTTTAGATAAAGCTACATACAGTGAAAAAGGCAAAGAAAATGGAGGCACAAATATCACTGTTACAGCACAGACAGCAACCACTGGTGACGCTTATCAAGCTATTGGCACCATATTCTCAACAAATTCGACCAGTGGAATAATAAATTCAAGCGACAAAGATCTTGAAGATATGATCGAACAAGCTTCCTCTACATACGACGATGCTGAACGCAATGAATTGTATGCAAAGACTCAGGATTATATTGTTAATAACTACTATGCTATACCAATCGCATTTACGAGCATTATAACAGGCACGGCAAACGAGGTGCAGAATTATGTTCATAGCCCTGCAAACACTCCTGATTTAACCTACGTTTATGCTTATGCAAAATAAACTTAAAAAGATATTATTGTAATACTGTGATACACTCCCAGCAGAGCGGATAAAAAGCTTTGCTGGGACTGTGAATCAATAGCCGTAAAACAACGATACTTTGGAAAGGAAACCAAATATGTTAAAATACGCTGTCAAACGTTTATTGATGTTAATTCCTGTTTTACTTGGCGTCACACTTATTATTTTTACTATGCTTTATTTTACACCGGGTAATCCAGCGGAAATATTGCTTCCCGATGACGCGACTGCTGAGCAAATCGCATTGAAAGAGGAGGAGCTTGGTCTTAATGACCCGTTTGCCGTTCGATATCTTAACTATCTGAAAGATATTGTCACTAAAGGTGATTTCGGCACTTCTTACACTACAGGCAGACCCGTTTCAGAGGAAATACTGGCGCGATTCCCTCGAACAATAAAACTTGCAACGGCAAGTATTATTGTTGCTATAGCAATGGGTGTTTTGTGCGGTATTATTTCTGCGACACGTCAATATTCAATTTTTGACAAGATAGCCGTCGGTGTGTCAATGATAGGCGTTTCAATGCCGAACTTCTGGCAGGGGCTTCTGAACATTTTGATCTTTTCTGTATGGCTTGGCTGGCTTCCGGCTTCTGGATTCGGCGGCTGGAAATATTGGGTTTTGCCTGCTCTGACAATTGGGACCTCATCTTCAGCCAACATAATGCGTATGACTCGTTCTACGATGCTTGAGGTTGTTCGTCAGGACTATATACGTACAGCAAGGGCTAAAGGTCAGACTGAGCGTGTCATTCGTTACCACCACGCACTTAGGAATGCAATGATTCCCATTGTTACCGTTATTGGTAATTCCTTCGGCAGTATGCTGAGCGGTGCGGTTATAACAGAATCAATATTTGCTATTGCAGGCTTAGGCAAGCTTCTTGTTGATGCTATCAATGTAAGAAATTATCCTATGGTTCAGGGCTGTGTATTGTTCATTGCACTTATCCATGCTGTTGTAAACCTGGCAGTTGACCTTCTGTATGCATTTATAGACCCGAGGATTAAATCACAGTACAGTGCTAAAACAAAAAAATCCAAGAGGGTTAAAGAAATTGCAAAGGAGGCGGTGTAGGATGAAAAATACTGATGCAAAAAGGAAAAACAACAGTATGTGGTCGCAAGCATGGAAACGCCTAAAGCGCAACAAAACTGCCATGTTTGGGCTAGCTTTGCTCATTCTTGTTGTTTTGGGAGCAATTTTTGCAGGTGTGGTTGCTCCCGAAGGTTACGATGCTCAAAATCTGAGGAATCGCTTTATAGCACCGAGTGCCTCACATATTTTCGGTACAGATCAATATGGGCGTGATATTTTGGTCAGAGTTTTATATGGCGCCCGTATCTCGTTGAGCGTTGGGTTTTCAGCTGTTGTACTATCGGTTACCATTGGAACGATAATAGGTGCTTATGCCGCTTATTACGGAAAAAATGTAGATAATATTCTAATGCGTTTTATTGACATCTGGATGGCTATTCCAAATATCTTGCTTGCAATTTCAGTTATGGCGGCTCTTGGCGCAAGTGTTAACAATCTGGTTATTGCAATTGCAATCGGCGCCATACCAGGGCATGCCAGAATAGTGAGAAGTGCAGTTTTGTCAGTAATAAATCAAGAGTTTATAGAAGCTGCGGTATCCAACGGTGCAAGTGACTTTAGAATTATCACCCGTTATATTTTGCCCAATTGTTTAGCACCAGTAATTGTACAAGCTACTATGAGTGTCGCTAAAGCCATACTTTCCGCATCAAGCCTCAGCTTTATCGGTCTCGGTGTGCAGCAGCCCATACCTGAGTGGGGTGCGATGCTTAGTGTGGGAAGGACTTACATTCGTGATTATCCATGGATTATTACCTTTCCGGGGCTTGCTATCATGATAACAATTTATGGGATCAACCTATTTGGCGATGGTCTTCGTGATGCATTGGACCCTCGTCTAAAACATTGAGGTGTGAAATATGAAGGAAAAATTGCTGGAAATAAATAATTTAACAGTTCAATATGTGGTAGAGAATGAGGTTGTAGAGGCAGTAAATAATGTTTCGTTTACTCTCAATCGCGGTGAAACACTTGGTCTGGTAGGTGAAACAGGTGCAGGTAAAACGACGCTTGCACTCAGCATCTTAAGGCTTATACCTGATCCTCCAGGAAAAATAGTAAGCGGGAAAATAATCTTCAACGGAAAAAATATAATGGAATGTTCCGATAAAGAGATGCGTAAAATTCGCGGTGAAAAAATCAGTATGATTTTTCAAGACCCTATGACCAGCTTAAACCCTGTTTTAACGGTTGGCGATCAGATTACCGAGATGATTCGCCTACATGACAAGGTCAGCCGTACCGAAGCTGCCCGCCGTGCTGTTCAGGCTTTGGAGTCGGTTGGCATTCCCGGTGAACGCTATTTGGAGTATCCACACCAATTTTCAGGCGGCATGAAGCAGCGTGTTATAATTGCAATTGCTTTGGCTTGTAATCCTGAACTGCTTATAGCCGATGAGCCGACGACTGCTTTGGACGTAACAATTCAGGCGCAGGTTCTTAATTTGATGGTGAATCTCAAAGAAAAAATGAATACATCTTTGCTGCTCATCACTCATGACTTGGGTGTTGTTGCTGAAACCTGCGATAAGGTTGCAATTGTATATGCAGGAGAAATTGTTGAATATGGTACGCTTGAGCATATATTCAATAATCCCTGTCATCCGTACACATTGGGCTTATTCGGTTCCCTTCCGAGTCTGGATCACGATGTGAAGCGTTTGAAACCTATTCCTGGGATGATGCCTAACCCTGCCGATCTTCCAGTTGGATGTAATTTCATGGAAAGATGCAGTCAGAGAATGGATAGTTGCAAGATGAAAAAACCTGCAACTATCGAGGTAGAGCCTGGACATTTTGTGAAATGCTATAGGGCAGGGAAGGAGATGACTGAAAAATGAGTATCTTGTTAGAGGTTGAAAATCTAAAGAAATATTTTAATACACCCAAGGGAACTTTGCATGCAGTTGATGGAGTAAGCTTTAAGCTTGAAAAGGGCAAAACTTTGGGGGTTGTTGGAGAGTCAGGATGCGGGAAGTCAACTTTAGGGCGTACAATTATTCATCTTCTCGAAAGCACTGACGGAAAGATTCTCTTTGAAGGCAAGGATGTTACACATCCAAGCAAAAGCCAGTTAAAAAGCCTAAGACGAGAAATGCAGATGATTTTTCAGGATCCATTTTCATCTCTTAATCCACGTATGACGGTGGAACGGATAATTGCCGAACCTTTGCTAATCTATAAACAATATGCCGGCAAAGAGGAAACCTATAAGCAGGTAAGAAAGCTTATGGATACCGTAGGTATATCACAACGTATTGCCAACAGCTATCCTCACGAACTAGACGGCGGACGCAGACAGCGTGTAGGCGTTGCACGTGCTTTGGCACTTGAGCCTAAGCTCATTGTATGTGATGAGCCTGTTTCAGCGCTTGATGTTTCAATTCAAGCTCAAATTCTTAATCTGATGCAGGATCTTCAGGAGGAGTTCGGCTTGACATATATCTTTATCACGCATGATATGTCGGTTGTTAAGCATATTTCTGATAATATTCTTGTAATGTATATGGGTACTCCATTTGAATTTGCAGAGAGCAAGGAGCTGTTTAAAAACCAGTATCATCCTTATACAAAGGCATTGCTGTCGGCGGTTCCTGTTCCGTCAATTAAATATAAGAAAAAGCCGGATATTTTAAAAGGTGAAATCAGTTCACCGATAAATCCGCAGCCAGGATGTCGATTTGCTTTAAGATGCTCACATAGACAAGATGTATGCTTACAGCAAAACAATCCGTTAATGGAGCTATCTCCAAATCATTTTGTATCCTGTGCAAGGGCTTGCGAGTTAAATACAGTATTGATGTAAAATCATTCAGCTTCTTTTTAAGCAGCAATGAATAACCAATAGATAATAGCTATAGCAAAAAAGAGAAAAAGTAGTCTGTATGGATGAAATAAGTAAATAAGCCGTTATTAATAAGTTGCATGCTAATGAAGCTTCAGAAGCTCCAGTGCGTGTACAAGAGAAAGAAGATATACGAGTACTTTCCATGGGAAGCAGATGAAGCTGAGGTATCCCTACAGCAAATTCAATTTATAAACGCTATCAAAAGGTTTGAATATTTTGGCTTATGATTGTATAATTTACTTATCATGAGCCATATTCTTTTTTTGGAGGGATAACGATGAAAGGTAAAGGAACTTGGAAGCTCAAGGGCCTTGCAATAATATTAATCTTGCTGGTTATGGTTATTGCCGTATTTGCAACTTTGTCCGGTTATTTAATCGATTTTCAGTGGTTTGGAGAGTTGGGCTTCAGAGAAGTATTTTTTAAAAAGCTCTTCACTCAAATTAAATTTTTTATACCTTCCTTGATAGTTAATTTTGCTTTATTTTATGTATTCATGAAATCTATCAACGCTCATTCAATAAAGAGGAGCGGAGCAATACTATCGTCGCAGGAAAGCAAAACAAGGAACAGGGTGTTCATTATTGTTTCAGGTCTGATTTCCGTCATATTTTCCATAGCCTTTGTTACAGAGGTATGGTATGATTTTTTGATATTTATCAACAAAACGGCATTTAATATAAAAGATCCGATTTTTGGATACGATATCGGTTTTTATATATTCACGCTGCCGTTCTTGAATAAGCTCTATGGATTTTTGCTGGGCATTATAGCTTTCTTTGCCATAATAACCTTAGTATTCAATGCCATATTGCTGATTTCTCCAAAACAGCAGGATGTAGGCATAGAGGATGGTTTTAATGTCCGTCGAATAAGAAGTGTGTCCTATAAGGATGTATTGATCGCAGCTTGGAAGCAGCTATCCTTCTTGGGAGGGATATTTTTTCTGCTGCTGGCTTTCGGTTTTTATCTCAGAAGCTTCGAATTATTGTATTCTACCAAGGGCATAGCCTTTGGAGCAGGATATACCGATATCCGTGTGAGTCTGCCCTTCTACTATGTATATATTGCTGTTTCAATTATAACTGCAATATCCTTTATGGTTTCATACAAAGGCAGAAAGCCTAAGCTAGCCATATTCGGCCCCCTTATCCTTGTCGCGGCTATATTATTATCCGGAGTTGTATCCACCGCGGTACAGAACCTTATAGTGACTCCAAACGAGTCGGCAAAGGAAGAAAAATATATTCAGCATAACATAGATTATACTAATTATGCTTACGGCCTTGACAAGGTGGAGGAAAAGGAGTTTGGGGTAGCTCAAAACCTTGTAAGGCAAGACATTGAGGAAAACAGAGTAACCATAGACAATATCCCTGTAAATGATTATAAACCGGCAAAGGATATATATAATCAGATTCAAGGCTTGAAGAGCTATTATCAGTTCAATGATATAGATATAGACAGGTATATGATCGATGGCACCTATAGACAGGTTTTCATATCCTCCAGGGAACTGCAAAGTGCTAATATACCGAAACAGGAGGCAGGAAATACTGCATCCTGGATTAACAGATATCTCAAATACACCCATGGGTACGGGGTGGCAATGTCACCTGTAAACGAGGTAACTCCTTCAGGTCAGCCAAGGCTCTTTGTAAGAGATATGCCGGTTACATCTGAGGTGAATATAAAGGTTGACAGGCCTCAGATATACTTTGGAGAGCTGACAAAGGATTTTGTAATTGTAAATACGAGGGAAAAGGAATTCGACTATCCTGCAAGCAATGCCAATGTAGAAACTCTGTATGAAGGCACAGGAGGCATCAGGCTCACGCTGCCAAATAGGATTATGCTGGCACTGACTCAAGGCAAGATGAACTTTTTGCTTTCCCAGGACATAAACTCCCAAAGCAAAATTTTGCTTCACAGAGAGATAATTGAAAGGGTAAAAAAGATAGCGCCTTTTCTGGCTTATGATGAGGATCCATATATAGTAGTAAGCGAAGGCAAGCTATATTGGATCATCGATGCATTTACTTTAAGCAGCAAATATCCTTATTCTCAGCCAATAAACAAAAACACCAGCAACAATTATATAAGAAATTCTGTAAAGGTTGTATTAGATGCTTATAACGGAAGCGTAGAGTTTTACGCAGCTGATGAGGATGATCCGATACTAAGCACTTATGCCAAGGTGTTCAAAACCATGTTTAAGCCGCTGAGCAGCATGTCCGATGATTTAAGGGCACATCTGAGATATCCTCAGACCCTGTTTGACATACAGACGGATATTTACAGCAAATATCATATAAAGGATGCCAGAGAGTTCTATAATAAAAGCGATATATGGGATATATCAACTCAGATATACGGACCAAGCAGCGCAAGCAGTGAAAGCCAGCTGGTTGAGTCTTCGTACCTTATCATGAAGCTTCCTGACTCAGATAAGGAAGAGTTCATACTCATGGTGCCCTATACACCTCAGGGAAAGAACAATATGATAGCCTGGTTTGCTGTGAAAAATGACGGAGAAAGCTACGGCCAGCTTAAGCTCTATACCTTCCCTTCGGGTAAGATCATAGAGGGGCCTATGCAGGTGGAAGGCATAATAAGCCAGGATGTAGCCATAGGCAATGCCATTAATTTGCTCCAGTCCGGCGGCAATTCCCAGGTTATCAGGGGCAATATGCTTATCATTCCTATAGAGGATTCAATACTATATGTTGAGCCTGTGTATTTGAGGGCCAGCAATGCCAGTGCATTGCCCGAGCTCAAGAAGGTCATAGTATTTTACAGAAATCAAGTAGTTATGGAAGATAGTTTGGAAAAATCTCTGGCCAGGATATTCCCGCTGCCGAAGGAAGAAGAGCTTAATGTACCGGAGAAGCCTCAAACACCGCCGGCTCAACCGCCGGCAAACCAGCCAATTGCAGAAGCCGATACGGTTGCAGAGCTTATAATACTGGCCAATGATACCTTTAACCAGGCTCAGGAAGCTATGAAGGCAGGCAATTGGGCCT
This sequence comes from Lutispora sp. QWL-02, assembly GCF_058315355.1. NCBI lineage: Bacteria > Bacillati > Bacillota > Clostridia > Lutisporales > Lutisporaceae > Lutispora > Lutispora sp. QWL-02. The sequence goes on along the minus strand of NZ_CM177762.1, from coordinate 394,291 downwards.
TGTACGGAGATAAAATAAACGAGCTCCAGGGCATACTCCAAAAGCTGAATAGCTTAGGTGGCGCACTAGTTCAGTGATAAGGTACGGCAGAGCAGGACAAATGAAACAAATAATCGTTAAAATCAGTCTAACTTAAAATAGAAATAATTAAGGTTAACGGGGGACATACTGCAATCACAAATATGCGCATTTTGCAGCTATGGACCCCTGTTCCTTGAATGGGACTTCATTTAGTATAAAAAAGGGGAGTGAGAGATATTGAAGAGATTGACAGCATTAATCTTAGCTATTATATTATTAACCGGCTGCAGCAAGGACATAGAAACTGGTCCCGGCAGCAATGAAACAGAAAAAGTATTGAAGCCCTTCGAGATAGTCATGGCCGTTGGGAGCAGAGAAATATCCTTGAAGGAGAAGCAGGAGGGGTACTTTGACAACCCATTTCGGCTTGATTTCTGGTTTGACGGCAAGCTAAATATAAAGGATGAGGATCTGAAAAAGTATCTGGTCGTTTCATCCAGGGATGTGAACCCTAAGGCAAGCGTCATACATAGCGACAAAATCGATACGACGAGAATAACCGCTGAATTCAATGAGACTGGGAATCTTCCCGATGAGATAAAAATAACTTTGAAAGCAGGCATCGCCGATGATAAAGGGAGAAAACTTGCTGAGGATATTAGCCTGTCTTTAAAAAAAGAGAAGCAGGTGAATGCATATATAAAGCTGAAAAATGATCCCACAATAAGTTCTGATTCGGGGTTTGACTTTAACTCTTATACTTTGGATGAAAAGGATAAGGATTTTGAAGTCACCTTCAATTATCCAATGAACAGAAAAAGTGTAGAAGAGGCTTTTTTAGACGGCTTCAAATATGTGCCGGAAGAATTTATGGCAAAGGTGGCAATCGCTTGGAAGGATGACAGCAATCTTACAGTCCGTTTTTCTGATATGCAAGCCGGACAATCCTACCCCATAAGCTTTAATGGTGCAAAGACAGCAACGGGTGAGGAATATAAGGAAATTGAAATGAATAAAGCTTTCGGGTTCCTTGTGCAAGAGACCCAGGAGATATCAAAGATAGATGCCAAAGGCAATATTGCCGGAGATATGCCTATTGAGGATGAAATTCTCGAACTGGAGGAAGTATCTCCGGATGGCAAATATGCTTTTGGTTACAGGGTTATTGATAATGGTGGAGATTTCTTCCCTGTAAAGCCTATTTTGCTTGAGCTTGGAGATAATAGCGTTAAGAAGCATTTTCTTAGAGGGTTGGATTATATGCAAAGTATAATATTCGGATGCAAATGGCTGCCGGATAGCAAGAGCTTCTTGATATACGACAGTAAAAGCATATGGCTCTATACAGTGGAAGAAGTGCTGCAGGGCAAGCCAGGCAAGCTTATATTCGAATATGCCGCCGATAAAATGGACTATATAATAGGAGCGGAGATATCCCCCGACGGAAGCATGATCGGGGTGTTCAAATCTGAATATAAGGATTTTCAAGATAAGGACAGCAAGCAGGTAGACATTTATTATATTGATCTGGAGGGCAAGACCATAGAAAAGTTGGAAGATATTTTCTATCACACCAGCAGCGACGGCTTTCCGATTCCAGTGAAATATTCGTGGAAGGATAATGATATCATTATATCGGAAGGATACAGTCAGAAAAATGATGAAGCAAATGTATATAGTATCAGCTTAAAAGAAAAGAAGACGGCGGTGATAGCCACCAAAGCTTCCAATCCAAGCCTTTTGAATGATGACATCATGATAATAAGAAAGGTAGAATATGATAAGGATAATGGATATATGGCATATGGAGACGGAAATATAATAAATCTGAAGAATAATAACATAGAGGCTGTAATACAAGGGAACCTCACTTATTCTGTCTATGGGCTGGGCAGCAATATAATAGCTTATGAATTGTATGAAGATGATTTCACTACTTATATATATGACAGGGCCCAGCAAAAAGTAATGAAAAAGCATCAGGGAATGCTATTTGGTGCAGATTCGGATCATTTTTATATACTGCGATAAGCATGCAATAAAAATAGCCCCGGGGGTAGGGCTATTTTTATTTTCTCATCTTTTGTATTTTAGGAGCTTAATCTATCGTGCTAGATAGATTTTACCCATTGAGCAATGGATTTATTCATCACAATCTTTTTTAAAATTATCGATTTACCTATTGCATTTTTAAAAAAGAGAGTGTATAATAATTCAAAATAGGTAAAACTGGTGACAGGGAAAATGATAAACACTTGGTTGAGAGAGCCTGCGTTTGGTGCAAGCAGGTCCGGGATTTTATCTTATCCACCCTGGAGGGATTGCGAAGAGCAAAACGGGGGCAGCCGTTACACTGCATAGAGAGGATCACTGGATCAATTTGGGTGGTAACGCGGAAGTAAGTCTTTCGTCCCTTTTATGGGACGGAGGACTTTTTTTAACTCACAGGAAAGTATGGATTTGCTTCAATAGATACTTTTCGCTGAATGGGTTTCTTCAGTATATCCAAAAGATCTATTGGTTAATTTGGGTGGCAACACGGAAGAAGAGTCTTTCGTCCCTTTGGGGATGAAAGACTTTTATTTTTTTATTTTAAAAAGGGAGGCAGAAAAATGCACAAAAAACTATTTATTCCGGGTCCTATTGATGTAAAGCAGGATGTGCTGGAGCAAATGACAAGGCCTATGATAGGGCACAGGTCTAAGGAGGCTTCTATACTTCAGAGGAGTATAAGTGAAAAGCTCCAAGAAGTTTTTTATACAAAGGAGCAAATCCTTCTTTCTACTTCTTCAGGCTCCGGACTGATGGAAGGGGCAATCAGATCGTGCACAAGGAAAAAAGCGGCTGTATTTTCTGTAGGAGCTTTTGGAGACCGCTGGTACAAGATGGCAGCATCCAACAATGTGCCGTCAGACAAATTTACCGTTGAGCCGGGAGAAGCAACTAAACCAGAGGCGGTGGACGAAGCTCTTGCAACCGGGAAGTATGATTTGATCACAATTACACATAATGAAACCTCTACAGGGGTCATGAATCCGGTGGAGGAGATTTCAAAGGTGATGAAAAAATATCCGGAGGTCATCTGGTGCCTGGATGCGGTGAGCTCTATGGCAGGAACAAAGATTGAAGTAGATAAGCTAGGTGTAGATATATGCATCACTTCAACTCAGAAATGCTTTGGTATGCCTCCGGGAATGGCCGCAGCATCTATGTCCAAGAAGGCTGTAGAAGCGGTAAAGCAGGTAAAATACAGGGGCGTATATTTGGACCTTTTGGAGCTTTATGAATACATTCAGAAGAAGGATCATCAATATCCATCTACACCGGCAATACCTATAATGTATGCCATGGATTATCAACTGGATAAGATCTTGTCCGAGGGACTTGAAAAAAGATTTGCCAGGCATTTAGAGATGGCTCAATATGTAAGGGCCTGGGCTAAGAAGAATTTTGAGATTTTTCCCAAAGAAGAGTATACCTCAAATACGCTGACCACCGTAAAGAACACAAGGGGGATTGATGTAGCTTCATTAAATAGGGAGCTAGGAAGCAGGGAATATGCAATATCCAACGGCTATGGGGATTTAAAGGAAAAGACCTTCAGGATCTCTCATATGGGGGATTACACCTTGGATGATGTAAAGGGCCTGATACAAGAGATAGATGATATTTTAGGCAAATAGGGGAAACGGGGAGGACGGAAAACGCGGATTAACACGGAGGGGGTTAGTTAAGTTTTAAACTCCAGTGAATGAAGTCTCGTTCAAGGTTACAAAAAAGATCTGTGAGGAATCCCCTAATCTAGAGGCTAGAGGCTCATCCAAGACTGATAAAGAAAGGGAGGAGAGAAAATAATGTTAAAAATATTAGTAGCGGATGGAATGGAAAAAGCAGCTGTAGAAAAGCTGAAGGATATGAAATTTGAAGTAGTGGAACAATATCATGAACAGGAAGAGCTTATGGAAAAAATCAAAGAATTCGATGTTTTGGTAGTACGTTCAGCCACCAAGGTCAGAAAACCTGTCATAGATGCTGCCTGCGAGACTGGCAGATTAAAGCTTGTCATACGAGGCGGAGTAGGGGTTGACAATATAGATGCGGATTATGCAAGGGCTAAGGGGATCATCGTAAGGAATACCCCCAATGCAAGCAGCGCATCTGTGGCTGAATTGGTAATAGGACATATGTTCAACCTGGCCAGATTTATTCACAACTCAAATGTTACTATGAGGCAGGGGAAATGGAACAAAAAAGCCTATGAAGGGATTGAAATCTTTGGCAAGACACTAGGTGTCATCGGATTTGGAAGAATTGGAAGGGAAACGGCAAAAAAAGCAAAAGCCTTAGGAATGAATGTGGTATATACTGATATTGCAGGAGAAATAAATGGATTCCCCGAATATAAATACCTGTCCATGGACGATTTGCTGGCTGTTTCGGATTTTATGACCCTTCATGTTCCTTACAGTGGGGAAAGGGCAGTTATAGGCAGAGAAGAGATAGGTAAAATGAAGGATGGAGCATATATAATAAATTGCGCCAGGGGAGGAGTGGTGGATGAAGGAGCACTGATAGAGGCTCTCGATTCCGGCAAGCTGGCGGGGGCAGCAATGGATGTGTTCGTGGAAGAGCCGGCAAAGAACTGCCCGCTGTGCAGCCATGACAAGGTATCCTGCACTCCTCATATAGGTGCATCTACCATGGAAGCCCAGGAGAGGATCGGAGAGGAAATCGTAAATATAATTTTGGACTTTGTGCAGGAGGGCGAATTAAATGGCTGTGCTGAAAGCCTTTAGGGCAATAAGGCCGGTACCTGAGCTTGCTTCGAGGGTAGCGGCGCTGCCCTATGATGTTATGAACAGTGAAGAAGCTCGGAGAATGGTTGAAGGAAACCCTTATTCATTCCTTCATATAGATAAAGCGGAGGTAGATCTTGACCCATCTGTAGATATCCATGATGAAAGAGTATATGATAAAGCGAGAGAAAATCTGGAAGCTATGAAGGAAAAGGGCTGGCTGAAAAAGGATGAAAAAGAAAGCTTGTATATATACAAGCAGGTAATGGATGGTAATGGGCAGATTGGCCTGGTGGGCTGTGTCTCTGCAGATGATTATATGAATAACAGGATAAAGAAGCATGAAAACACTAGAAAAGATAAGGAGCAAGATAGAATAAACCATGTGAAGCATTGCAATGCAAACACGGGACCGATATTTCTGATGTATAGGGCCCAAGAAGAAATCTCTGAAATAATTGATCAATGGATGAAGGGGAATGCTCCTGTATATGACTTTATCTCAGAGGACGCCATAGAGCATGTGGTTTGGGCTATTGATGATGATGAGACCATAAAATCCCTCGTATCCTTGTTTGGCGGTTTGGACAACCTTTATATCGCAGACGGACATCACAGAGCTGCATCCGCCGTGGAAGTGGCCAGGATGAAAAGAAGAGAAAACCCCGATTATAAAGGGGATGAAGAGTTCAATTATTTCCTGGCGGTTTTGTTCCCTCACAATGAACTGAGGATAATGGATTATAACAGAGTTGTAAAGGATTTAAATGGGTATACGGCCGAGGCCTTTATGGAAAAGGTCAATGAAAAATTTATGGCGGAAAAGTTCTCCGGCAAAGAGCGGTATAAGCCTGATGAGAAGCATACTTTTGGTATGTATCTTGATAATAAATGGTATAAGTTGACCGCCAAGGAAGGGACCTTTAATCCCCATGATGCAGTAGGCAGTCTCGATGTATCCATACTGCAGGATAATCTTTTGAATCCGATACTGGGCATCACAGACCCTAGGACTGATGACAGAATAGATTTTGTAGGAGGAATAAGAGGATTGGAGGAATTGGAAAAGAGGGTAAATGAAGAAATGGCGGCGGCCTTTTCTATGTATCCAACCTCGATAGAAGATTTGATGGCTATTGCAGATGCAGGAGAAATCATGCCTCCCAAGTCCACCTGGTTCGAGCCCAAGCTGAGAAGCGGACTTTTCATACATGATTTGGATTAAAACAGCCCTATAATAATTACAACTGCTTTACCATCGCTTTTCCAGCAAGTACGGCATATAGTAATCGGCTATATCAAATCTGGCACTTAAGAATCTGAGCATTGGAGGCTCATATGTGAATTTCAGGCCCTTAATCTTGCCTCTGTCCTTATATAGCTTGATGCATTCATACCAGCCTATTGAATATGTGATATATTAGATTTTTTGGTGTGTAAATACTTTATTGACAGGCATCCGCTAAAGATTTAGGAGTCTTGACAAAATAGGTTTATTTTTATATGATTAAAAAAACGACGGATTAGGGTAAGTGATTGAAATGGCAGAGATTATAAAAAAATCTTTATCTGAGCAGATTTATGATGTGTTAAAAGAGGAGATACTCAATCATCAAATAGGGTTTGGTAAAAAGCTTACGAATCGAGAATTGCAAGAGCGTTTTGGGGTCAGCTCCACTCCTGTCCGTGATGCAATCAACAGGCTTTATCAGGATAATCTGATTGAGGAGATTACAAAGGTAGGGGCTAAGATTATCGACTTCAGCCTGGAAAATGCGTTAGAGATCAATGAGTTGATTGGGTTGCTGTGCAGGGATGCGGTGATTCTTTCCGCAAAGAATGGTGATATCGATGAAATATCTGCCTTGCTTGAAGAATCCATCATCAATCAAGAAAGATACATTGACGATGACGAGTACTTATATTATGATTATCTTTTTCACTTGCTATTTTTTGATCACTCGAACAATAGCAAGCTCAGAGAAATATATATAAGGTATAATACTTTACGTTCTATTTTAGTAAAATGTTATTACTCCAATAACACCAGTAAAGCGGAATCCATTAATCAACACAGAAATATACTGGAGCATTATCGCGCCGGAAATATAAAAATCGCAGCAGATACGATGAGTGCTCACTTTGAACATGCAGAAATTTTCATAAAGGAAAATTATGATAAGTATTTTGGCATCTAGTGGTACCGCGAGCGCAACCTTTGTCTCATTGTGGAGACGAAGGTTTATTTTTTTCAAATAGGATGGGTCAAGAATTTTTTATAGTAAATTAAGAAGAGAAACCTTCTTGCCAAAGTTAAAATAATATTCATGATCTCACGTGCAGTTAAAGCCTTAAGAAAATCTTAATATTTCCCGAAGGTTTTATTAAGAAATTTATTATATAATATAAAGCAGCTGTTATAAAAAGCATACGATTGATAAATCTGGTGGTGGGATAGTACTATGACAAATAAAGAAACTGTGCTTATTGTTGACGACGAAAAGGAGATAAGTGATTTAATCGGAATATACCTGAAGAATGAGGGCTATACTGTGCTGAAAGCCTCTGACGGGCTGGAGGCCCTTGAAGTTTTGAAAAAGAATGAAGTTCATCTGATCATTCTTGATATTATGATGCCCAAAATGGATGGAATTCAGGCATGCATGAGGATAAGGGAAGAAAAAAACATGCCTATAATCATGCTGTCTGCTAAGAGCCAGGATATGGATAAGATCATGGGGCTTAGTACCGGCGCCGATGATTATGTAACAAAGCCTTTTAACCCTTTGGAGCTTATCGCCCGCGTCAAATCCCAGCTAAGGCGGTACACAAGGCTTAATATACCCAACGAGAAGAAAAAGGATGAAATCGATATCGGCAATCTCAGCATAAATGTTGCTACCCATGAGGTGATCGTAGATGGCAAAGAGGTGAAGCTGACCCCCAGGGAATTTGATATTCTTGAATTGCTTGCCAGAAATAAAGGCATTGTATTCAGCATAGAGAAAATATTTGAAAGTGTTTGGAAAGAAGATTATTATGAATCGGATAATACAGTCATGGTTCATATCCGAAAAATAAGAGAGAAGATTGAAGTGAACCCAAGAAAACCGCAATATATAAAAACGGTATGGGGGGTAGGCTATAAATTTGAAAGTTAGATTCTCACCATTTTGGTTGGTAAAACCATTGATTTGGTTAATGAAGCCGATGTTTTGGCTGATAAAAAAGTTGCTTTGGCCGATAAAGCAATTATCTAGGCCTTTAGGCGTGATTTTTCGAGCAATTCGCAGTAGAATAAAGGCCAGTATCCGCATGCAATTGATTTTGACATTTACTATTTGCCTTTTATTATCTATAACAATCAGTTCTGTTACGTCTGCTTTTTTAGTTAACAATACAAGAAAGGCTCGTATAGAATATAATCTTGGCAAATATCAAATCGATGAGGCTGTCAGGTATATTGCGGAGCAATTGGCTCAAGACTATTCTTTCCAGTGGGATGATAAAGCTATTCAGGAAATTATTGATGACTCTGTTGGAGAGCATAACTATAAAGTAATAATTGCAGATGTCGATGGTAAGGTGCTTTATAAATCAAGGAATGCAATAGAAACTAAGATAGACCTATACAGCGTAATTGAAAATGCAATAGGTGTGGGGACTGAACAGGACTACAAAGAGGTGCCATTGGAGTATTCCAGTTTCTATCCGTCCCAAGTAAATCGAACAAAGGTTTACGTTATAGGTATGGGGGTACCTGAATCAAATATAGTCTATATAAAAAATGGAGGTTTTGGGGTATTTTTAGGGAGCGTTGCAGCCTTTGTTGCTGTATTTGCTATCTCATTCCAGATGTTTACAAGAAAAAAGATGAAATATATAGAGGAGCTTGCCGCAGGGCTTCGGATCATATCAACCGGCAACCTTGACTTCAGGGTAGTGAGCAAAGGCTCTGATGAAATGGCTTCTTTTGCTGATAATATAAATAGCATGGCAGAGGAGCTTAAGCGCAAAATAGAAGAAGAACGAAGAGCGGAGAAAACTAAAAATGAATTGATAACCAACATATCACATGACCTGAGAACCCCGCTTACCTCTATTATGGGCTACTTAAAACTGGTCAGCGATAAAAAATATGAAAATGACAAGCAGTTGAAGGAGTATATCAATATAGCTTATGGGAAGTCTGAAAAACTAAAAATACTAATTGATGATCTTTTTGAATATACTAAGATATCCGGCCAGGGTGTAAGGTTGAATATCACTGATGTGAATATCAGCGAGCTGCTGGAACAGTTGGTTGAGGAACTGGTTCCCGTCGGCGAAGAAAATGGATTGGAATTTGTGAAGCAAATTTCCAATGAAAAAATGATTGCGCGTGTTGATGCGGATTTAATAGCCAGAGCTTTCGAAAATCTTCTGATGAATGCTATCAGATACTCTTATAAACCAGGTAAGATACTGGTAATGGTATGCCGTCAGAATGGCAAAGTCCTTATATGCATAGAAAATAATGGGGATGCAATACCATCAGATGAACTGCATAATCTTTTCGATCGATTCTACCGGCTGGAGAAGTCCAGATCAGCAGGTACAGGAGGCTCAGGACTCGGTCTTGCTATCGCTAAAAACATAGTGGATCTCCATCATGGAGATATCTGGGCTGAGTGTGAAGGAAACATCATAAGATTCTTCGTAGGGCTGCCCCTGGGGCCGCTTTCAGATTAACGCATTAAATATTCTACATAGCTGTTATGCTGTAAAAACTTTTTCACGTTATATATAGATAAGTAAAATAAGCTATTTATATGGCTTATTTTTTATGCATTAAATATGCATGCCGGTAAAGAAACAAAATTGTAAGACAATGTTAAGATAATCTTAAGATTTCCTTCAATGATTGTTAAGCTCCGTATTGCATAATGGATTCATCACATAAAAAGGAGCTGCTCGATCATGGACAAAAATCATCTTTATATTGTTCTGACCAGGACAAATACAGTATTATCAAGGCTCATAAGACTATTTATGAATGATGAATATACACATGCTTCAATAGCATTGGACAGAGACCTCAACAAAATGTACAGCTTCGGAAGGAAATACATATACAATCCTTTTATAGGCAGGTTTAAAAGGGAGTATATAGATGATGGGTTTTATAGGCTTCAGAAGGAAGTGCCCTGTATAGTATTGGAGGTTAAGGTCTCAAAGCAGCAGTACGAAAAGGCTCAAAGCGTGGTTGGCGGATTCATCTCGAAGAGTCATCTTTATAAATACAATTATAAGGGATTGTTCTATAACTTATTTGATGTGGAGAGATATGAAGATAAGCGTTTTGTATGTTCTGAATTTGTATATTATGTTTTGAATCAAAGCGGCATTGCAGATTTAAATATGCCCGGCAACCTGGTCAGACCTCAAAGCTTATTGGATATAAAGAGCAATATCGTATTCAAAGGTGACTTGAAGCATTTTGGAAAGCGGGAGAACCATTATATGATAGAGAGAAACTGCATCAGGGGGTTAAGTGCTATATGAATAACAAAGGGGAAAAGCTCAGATATGCTTATTGGTTTTTGGGGATCATGGGAGGATTAATCGGGGCGGCAGTATATATAAAAGCAAGCGGTATTCTGGATATCATCACATCGCTGGAAGCATTTAAGGAGTATATCATCGGGTTTGGAGCAAAGGCGGATTTAGCCTTTTTTATAATTCAGCTTGCATCCGTTATTGTTGCCCCAATACCCAGCAATATAAGCTCAGCTGCAGGAGGGATGATATTCGGCTTGTGGAAGGCGTTTTTCATCAGTGTGTCGGCAATAATATGCGGTTCAATTGCGGTATTTGTGCTGGCAAGAAAATGGGGGAAGCCCTTTGCCGATAGATTTATCAGCCCCAAAATTGCAAATAAGTATGGACGCCTTCTTGCGCGCAAGGGAGATATACTGCTTGCACTAATATTCTTTCTTCCATTTTTCCCGGATGACGCGATTTGTATTGTAGCAGGACTAAGCAGGATAAAATTCAGCAAATTTTTTATTATTACTCTGCTGACACGGCCTTGGGGGATTCTGGCTGCATCAGCAGTGGGCTCAGCCGATATCGCGATCCGGTGGTGGGGTTGGGTAATAATTGGGCTCATATTTGCAGCATTGTACCTGTTTGTATCAAATTACCACAGAAAAGCTGAGAGTCAGCTCTGATGAATCTAATAATATGTTGACGATATCGACACAATAATATATAATAAGCCTAAAATGATATTAAGCAATGAAGAGGAAAAAAGAGCAAGCAATCCGAAAGAGAGAAAGACTCATAGGCTGAGAGGTCTTTCAGGTAAAGGCTGCTTCAACCCACCTCAGAGCTGCTGGCGAAGAGCCAGGCCGGTGAGCCGCCGATAAGGGCTTTGAGATAGCATGATATTCATGCTAAATTGGGTGGTACCACGAGCACAACCTTCGTCCCATTATGGAGATGAAGGTTTATTTTTTTTTCAAATATATATCTATCGATTAAGGAGTGATTTTTTATGGAAAATAAGAAGGAACAGGATTTTGTAAAAGAGATTACCCCTATGGAAGAGGATTTCTCTCAATGGTACACAGATGTAATACTAAAAACTGATATGGTGGATTACGCTCCCGTTAAAGGGTGCATGGTCATAAAACCCTATGGTTATGGAGTATGGGAAGGCATACAAAGAGTAGCAGACAGAAGATTTAAAGAAACAGGGCACAAAAACGCCTATTTTCCTTTGCTCATACCAGAAAGCTTTCTAAAGAAGGAAGCGGACCACTTCGAAGGCTTCGCACCAGAGGTTTTATGGGTCACTCACGGCGGCAACGAAAGATTGGCAGAAAAGCTGTTTATAAGGCCTACATCAGAGACTATAATTTGTACCATGTATTCAAAATGGGTTCAATCCTATAGGGATTTACCGGTTCTTATCAATCAGTGGTGCAATGTTATAAGATGGGAAAAGACTACCAGGCCATTCTTGAGAACTGCTGAATTCCTGTGGCAGGAAGGACATACAGTTCATGCAACTGAAGAGGAAGCACAGGAAGAAACCTTGAGGATGCTTGAGGTTTACAGACAGGTAGCAGAGGACGAATTGGCCATGCCTGTTATATTGGGGGAAAAGAGTGAGAAGGAAAGGTTTGCGGGAGCCAACAAGACCTATACCATGGAAGCTATGATGCATGACGGCAAGGCTTTGCAGGCAGGAACCTCTCATAATCTGGGGCAGAATTTTGCAAAGATGTTTGATATACAATTCCTTGATAAGGACGGGATAAGAAAATACGGCTGGAGCACCTCCTGGGGCATATCCACCAGATTGATAGGCGGCATCATAATGGTGCATGGAGATAACAGAGGGCTGATGATGCCTCCGAGGGTTGCACCTGTTCAGGTTGTTATCCTGCCTATAGCATTCCATAAGGAAGGCGTATTGGATAAGGCTTATGAAATAAAGAGCGAATTGGCAAAGAACTTCAGAGTTGAAATGGATGACAGGGATACCTACAGCCCGGGCTGGAAGTTTAACTATTGGGAAATGAAGGGTGTGCCCCTCAGACTTGAAATAGGTCCGAAGGATATTGAAAAGAATCAAGTTACTGCAGTGAGAAGGGATACTCTTGAGAAATTTACGATATCTATGGATGGCTTGACCCAAAAGATCGGGGAAATATTGGATGACATCCATCAAAACATGTTTAATATGGCATTAAAGAATAGGGAAGAAAAAACTTACACTACCACTGATTATGAGGAAATAAAGAGAATAATGAAAGAAACTCCCGGCTTTGTAAAAACCATGTGGTGCGGAAGCAGGGAATGCGAAGATAAGCTGAAGGAAGAGACATCGGCTACCATAAGATGCTTGCCCTTTGAACAGGAGGAATTGGGGGATACATGTCCCTTCTGCGGCAAAAAAGCTGAGCATATGATCTATGTAGCAAAGGCGTATTAATAGGACTCAGGATTCAGAACTCAGAGCTCAGGAGTAGAGCAGGGATCTGAGTAATACATTGGCTTTCGAAACTTTTGCATAAACTGCTTGAAAAATTTAATAATAAGTAGTAAAATGAAAAAAACTATATAGCAAAATGCATTGATGGGAAAAAGTAGATGAAACTGCTATAAAGAGAGTCGGCGGATGGTGAAAGCCGATATGCAAGACATTGAATTCCGTCCCGGAGCGGCCTGTGATGAGCAGGAGCGGTGAAACCGTTAGATTTTTGAGAGAGCAGCATCTGCTGATGCTGTTAACTAGGGTGGCAACGCGGATTACCTTTCGTCCCTTTTGTGGGGACGGAAGGTTTATTTTTTTACCAAAAATTTTAAGGAGGTAATTTTATGCTTGACATTAAAGAAATAAGAGCTAATGCAGAAGAAGTAATAAGAAAGCTGAAAAGAAGAGGCGGAGAATACAGGGTCGGGAAGATACTTGAATTGGATGAAAGAAGAAGGGCGTTCTTGGCTGCCGTTGAAGATCTGAAGGCTCAAAGGAATAAAGTATCCGAAGAAATAGCCAAGATCAAGAAGGCAAGAGGAAATGCGGATGGGCTGATTGCTGAGATGAAGGCAGTTTCCGATAGAATAAAGGAAGATGATGACAAAGTAAGGGAGATAGAGGATGAAATCAATCAAGAACTCTTGACCATCCCTAATACTCCCAATGACAGCATCCCTGACGGCAAATCCGACGCGGACAACAAGGAAATAAGGAGATGGGGAGAGCCCACTGAATTCCCCTATGAACCCAAGGCTCATTGGGATATAGGAGAGGACTTGGGCATATTGGATTTCGCCACCGCAGGAAAGGTCACAGGTGCCAGGTTCACATTCTACAGAGGCTTGGGCGCCAGGCTTGAAAGATCATTGATAAACTTCATGCTGGATACTCATACGGCAAATGGATATACCGAGATACTGCCTCCCTATATGGCCAACAGCAGGAGCATGCAGGGAACAGGCCAGCTTCCTAAATTTGAGGAAGATATGTTTAAAGTAAACAATACGGACTATTATCTCATACCTACCGCAGAGGTTCCTGTGACCAACATACACAGAGAAGAAATATTGGAAGGCGTGGAATTTCCTATAAAATATACTGCCTACAGCGCTTGCTTCAGAGCAGAAGCCGGCTCTGCAGGAAGAGATACCAGAGGGCTCATAAGGCAGCATCAGTTTAACAAGGTAGAGCTTGTGAAATTTGCTCATCCGGATAATTCCTACGAAGAGCTTGAGTCACTTACGAATGATGCAGAAAGGATTCTGCAACTTTTGGGCTTGCCCTATAGAGTAGTATGCCTGAGCGCAGGGGATATAGGATTTTCATCTGCCAAGACCTATGATTTGGAAGTGTGGATGCCCAGCTATAACAGGTATGTAGAAATATCAAGCTGCAGCAACTTTGAAGATTTCCAGGCAAGAAGGGCTGATATAAAATTTAAGGAAAACCCGAAGGCCAAGGCCAGGTTTGTTCACACCCTGAATGGCTCAGGAGTAGCGATAGGAAGAACAGTAGCCGCTATATTGGAAAACTTCCAGCAGGAGGATGGCAGCGTATTGGTGCCAGAGGTCCTAAGGCCTTATATGGGCGGGGTAGACAAAATAAAGAAGTAGCAGGATGGCGCTGAAACCGGTAATCAGGTTTCGGCGCTTTTTCTTTATTCTGGACAGAGGCTTTAAAGAAGGATATAATTTTCTAAAAGGTCAATGTAATACATTGGCATGTATGCCAATAAATTAAGGAGAAGCTTTTTATGAAGCGATGCAATTGGTGCGGTGAGGATCAGCTGTACATAAAATACCATGATGAAGAATGGGGCGTCCCTGCATTTGATGACAAAAAGCAATTTGAATTTCTTGTATTGGAATCTGCTCAAGCAGGGCTGAGCTGGATCACCATTTTAAGAAAAAGGGAGAACTACAGAAAGGCTTATGACGATTTTGACCCTGTATCGGTAGCAGGCTTTGGTGAAGAGAAGGTTCAAGAGCTGATGAAAAATGAAGGAATCATAAGAAACGAAAGGAAAATAAGAGCTTCAATAAACAATGCAAAAAGATTTCTGGAAGTTCAAAAAGAATTTGGAAGCTTTTGTGATTATATATGGGGATTTGTAGATCACAAGCCTATAATAAACTGCTGGACAAGTGAATCGGAGAATCCTGCGAAGACGGAACTGTCCGAGAGAATAAGCGCTGATATGAAGAAGAGAGGGTTTAAGTTTCTGGGGCCTGTAATAATATACTCCCATATGCAGGCTACAGGCCTGATCAATGATCATATAAAGGACTGCTTCAGGCATGGTGAGCTGGCCAAGGATAGCGGGATATAGGACGGAGACTAACAGTTGGAGGGATTGACAATGAATTATAGAAGGATTGAACTTAACGGCAGCAATAACGGCAAGAAAACAGATATGATTTTGATGCAGATCGCCAGATGGCATAACCTCACACCGAAGCTGTGGATACCGGATTACAAAGCTTCAACAGCCGATATAGATGAAACGATACAAAGGATTAAGAATACAAAGAGGGAAGACTTATTTATTGCGGTGGCAGAGGATGATCAGGGCCAAGCTCAGGGATTCATATGGGCGTGCAAGCAAGAAAAACCCAAAGAAAGCGTTATGATTTTATCTTTATATATTGCAGAAGGCTGCAGGAGACATGGAGCAGCAACAAATCTGAAAGCATTGCTGGAAGAATGGTGCCGGCTTGAGGGTATAAAGACCATACAAACAACGGTTCATTACAATAATTGCAGTATGATGGCGTTAAATCAGAAGCTCGGATATATCCCAGGAATGGTGAATATGACAAAAACCTTGCTTTAGAGTGGATGGTTATCATTGATTGGTTTGGAGGATTACTATGAAAATAACAACTATAAAAGAAAATAATACAGAAATTGCTGTTATAAGCAGCAGCAAAATATTGATAACAGATGTTCAGTCGGCACTGGATTTAATAGCAACGGTAAACTATGAAACAGGCTGTGACCGTATGATTTTGAACAAAGCAGCCCTATGTGAGGAGTTTTTCCAGTTGAGAACGAGGCTTGCGGGTGAAATACTGCAAAAGTTTATCAATTATCATATGAAGATAGCCATTGTAGGCGATTTTTCCGTCTATACAAGTAAAAGCTTGAAAGATTTCATTTATGAAAGCAACAAAGGAAATGCTATATTTTTCTTGCCAGGCGAAGAAGAGGCTGTCGAAAAATTGAGCGCAGTTTAGCTTTAAAGTAGAGGGGGGTTAATATGGATATAGAGAAAGTGGGAAGCAGGGGCACCCTATTCAAATTTAATGAAAAGGATTCAGCCTTTCCTCAAGACACATACGTATATTTAATAGATGCAGGGGAAAAGCTATTCCTCTGCGATACTCATGTGGGGCCCAAATCCATGGAGACTGTAAAAGAGTATTTAGATGCTCAAGGGCTTGGGAGCAAAGAAATCATAGTTTTCAATTCCCATGGAGACTGGGATCATATATGGGGAAATTGCGCTTTTCCAAATGCGGCAATTATAGCCCATGAAAGCTGCAGGCAGAGGATCATGGAGAACGGAGAAAGGGACCTGGAGAAATTTAAAGGCAAATATCATGACGGTTCCTTTAAGCTGAAGCTGCCCAATTTGACCTTTGACAGCAGATTGAGCTTTGATGATTACGGTATAGAGTTCATATATGCCCCGGGTCATACGGCAGATTCCGCTATTTGCTATGATAAAAGGGATTATGTTCTGTTTGTCGGGGATTTGGTGGAGCATCCATATCCGTATTTGAGCTATGATGATTTGGAAGCATATATTAAATCGCTGGAATACATAAAGGGCATCGGAGCCCGGACCGTTTTATGCGGCCACTCAGGCAGCGTGGATGAAAAGCTGATAAATGAAAACATCGCTTATATTAAAGAACGGATGAAATAGGGGGGACAGCTATGTACATTAAGTCACTTAACAGTTTAGATCCGGCTGTAGAGAAAGAAATAAGAGAAGTATACTCATACTGCAAAAAGCACGATAGCCTGAAAGCCAAGCTGCTTCTTGACGGTGCAGTAAACTTTAATCTGGAAATCAATTATTTGTTTTTGCTGTATGAAGAAGATAGGCTCATAAGCTTCTTATATATGTTCATGCCCACAGCCCAGGGCGCTGAAATATCAGCATATACATTGCCTGAATACAGAAGAAAAGGATGTTTCAAAAGGCTGCTATCGGAGGCAGCAGAACAGTTAAAAAGATATGATGTAAAGAATATGCTGCTTGTTTGTGAAAGCCAATGCCTATCGGGGCAGGAATGCATCAAAAGACTGGGCGGGAGCTATGACTTCACTGAATATTTTATGAGATTTGATATATCAGCCAATGTATTTGATAAGAGCTATGAATATAAGACTAAACTATATATGCCTGGCATATCGGATATAGAAAAGCTGTGCCATGTCAGCATGCTGGCATTTGACGAAACCCGTGAAGAGGCTGAAAGCTTTATTATAAATTGTTTTAATTCAAAGAATCGAAAAGCATATGCAACTTTCCGGGAAGACAAGATGATAGGCATAGGAAACGGATATCTCGGAGATGAAGAAGCAATAATATATGGGCTGGGAGTGCTTCCAGAATTTCAGGGCAGAGGCTTCGGCAAGGAGCTATTGCTTTTGATAATGAAGGACTTGCTGCAAAATGGATACAAAAACATAAGCCTTGAAGTAGACAGCAATAATTTGAGGGCCTTTGAGCTGTATAAAAGAAATGGTTTTGGGGTAGAGGTTGCCTTTGATTATTATAAGAAAGGCGTGCCATTGGATAGATAAGGAGGCTGACATCGATTATGCAAACGAAGGATACATTAAGGATATCGGAGGTGGAGCTTGGAGGCATACCTTGCCTGTATGTCAAACCAAGCTTTGTCATCAATGAAAGACCGGCAGTGATCTATTATCACGGATGGGAGTCAAATAAAGAAAATAATCTTTTTCTTGGAAAGGTATTGGCCTTTAACGGCTTTGAGGTGATCTTACCCGATGCTCTTCATCACGGCCGGAGGGGCGCTTTGAAAAGCTATAATGCAGAAGCATTGAAATCCTATTTCTGGAGGGTGATATTTAATTCGGTGACGGAATATAAAGCATTAAAAGAAGCTGCCGCAGAAAAGCTTGAAATAAACCCTGACAGGCTTGCCGTTATTGGAAGCTCCATGGGAGGCTTCATAGCCGGCGGAGTGTTCGCATCAAACCCGGAAATAAAATGCCTAATCAATATGAATGGAGCTTGCGCATGGGAGAAGGCAGAGATGAAGTTCAAGGAAATCGACCGGGAAAGACAAGGCCTGGCAGATGAAGATCAGCTTGAGCGAATAAGGCAATACGACCCCTGGTCGAAGAAGGATGAATTATATCCCAGGCCTATGCTTTTGCTGCATGGAGACAGTGATACTTCCATATCCGTAGATATCCAGAGATATTTTTTCGAAGGATTAAAGGAAGTATATAAGGATATGCCGGAAAGATTAAAATTTATTGTAACACCCAAGCTGAATCATTATAAGACCATCGGCATGGTGGAGGAGTCTGTAATCTGGCTTGAAAAATATTTGTAACAAATCCTGCAAAAATTGGGTCTAAAGAGATAGCACCTATAGATGGAGAAAAATGGGCAGGTATGATTTTAGCTGTTCTAATACTGGCAGCAGCCAACCTATGGGAGGCATATATGATAATAAATCGTTAAATACGGAGAGTGATGCGCATGAAAAAGATTTTTGAGTTTCTTGGAACTGTTGTAATAGCGTTTGCAATCGCAATGTTTTTAAAATCTACTGTATTTGCTATTCCGGAGATAAGGATGAATTCTATGGAAAACACACTTATCCAGGGCGAGAGGGTATTGGAGATCAAGTTCATCTATGACCTTACCGCTCCGAAAAGAGGAGAGGTGATCATTCTCGACAAGGACAACGCAAGCAAAGGGTTCTTTCTTGATTACGCCGATGAGATAAAGGAGACTATTGATGTTATCAGAGGTAAAGCTGGCAGGAATCATCTGATAAAAAGGATCATAGGGCTTCCCGGAGATGAAATAAAGATCGAGGAAGGCCAGGTATATATAAATGATGAATTGCTTGAGGAGGCCTATGTCAAGGGAGAGACCTATGCTGATGCTCTGGAGTTTCCGCTGATAGTGCCTGAAGGCAAGGTTTTCGTTATGGGGGATAACAGAGAGGTGAGCTTGGACAGCAGGCAGCTGGGCTTCATAGACTACAAGCAGATTGAAGGCAAGGCTGTGGCCAGGATATGGCCTTTAGACAAATTAAAAATAATTAAAAAGTGAGATGAAAACCATGAAAAGAAAGTTTTGTATTTTCATGCTTATAATATGTTCCATGCTTTTTGCAAGCTGCACAAGCCAAGCACCGAAAATTGGAAAAGAGGTATCAGCAGAGGCAAAGGATGAAATGTACAAGCTGGGAGATTATGAAAAAGCTGTGGCCCTATTAGACAAGCATCTAAAGGAAGCTTCACCGGAGAAAACCATGGTTACAAAAAATGATGAAATTCAAATAATGAAGCTTCAGAAGCTGAATGAGAATTATTATTTGGCAGCATATCAGATATCTCCTATTTATCCTCTGACAAATTTGAATTATGCTCTTGTAGGTTTTCAGGAAAACAGCTGCAGGACAATAAATCTTGACACTGGAGATTATATATCTGATGTATCCTATGACAATGGAATCATCTCTTTTTACTGCGAAGGCAATAATGTATTTAATGGCTTCAAAGTATTTCCTCATAATATAAATTATGATATAAAAAAAGGAGAATTTTCGAGAGAACAATTATATTACAGCTTAAAGCATGGATCCTTGGTTAATTTGGGAAATTGTGTAAACAAAATAGGGATAAAAAATATTGCAGAGAATAATAAGGAAATTACTTTTGATTTTAAAGAAGTAGAAGGTACTGTACTTGCAGGAGGTTGTTTTTGTCCTGCTATCAAATCAGGAGTATTATATGATGGCGAAGGCAATCAAAAATTTAGTTTGGATTTTGAAAATTTAATATTATCAAAAGAAGCAGAGAAAAAGATAATGGATTTAGCAGAGAAAGAATATATATCAAGTGTGGAGATTAAAAATTATGAAGACTTAATGGAAAACTACCACACGGTTGTATATTTCCGTTTTAAAGATGTCTCTGAATATACATGCAGCTTTAAATCTGATGAACAAACCGGTTTTGAGAGGTTTATTCTTACGTTAAGATAAGTTTAAATAAAAAAGGCGAAAGGGTAAAAAATATGATTAAATAAAGTTAAAGAGGTTGAAGTAATGATTTTTGAGAGGGAAAAAATTTTGAGATGGCAAATAGCTTCTGTTATCTGGGTAATAGTTGTAGGCTCTTTGCTCCATTTTACTTTTAGATGGTCAGGAAACTCACCTTTGGCAGGCGCATTCAGCGCAGTAAACGAAAGCGTTTGGGAACATCTCAAATTAGGGTATTGGTCCATGATACTTTTTTTCCTTATTGAATATCCTTTTATTAAGGGATATACAAATAATTATTTCTTTGCAAAAGCTATCGGCATTTTTGCTATGAATCTTTTTATCGTATTGTTTTTCTATTCTTATACTGCATTGACAGGGAAACACTTATTGCTTTTAGATATTATATCCTATATATTAGGAGCAGTGATATATGGAATAGTAAGCTTTAAAATTATGATGAGCAATATTAATAAAAATATTAATATTATTGGACTTGTTTTGCTCATTATATTTGGTGCTTTATTTATATGGTTTACTTATTATCCTCCACGTTTGCCTATATTCAAGGATCTAGAGACCGGCAGCTACGGAATTCCATAACCACAAACTGGCACCGAAATTTATTATGCTTTTGTTGACACATATAAATTTACCTGTTATAATTTAATATGTCTTAAATTTGGAGAGATGTCCGAGCGGTTGATGGAGCTGGTCTTGAAAACCAGAGATGTTTCACGACATCCGTGGGTTCGAATCCCACTCTCTCCTCCATAAGAGAATCATAACTTAGCTCTTTGAATAAGAGTATGTATAAGAGGAAAAGTAGCTGGGAATTCGAACGGGAGGAACAAGAAAATGCGCCCTTTGGAAGCATTTTCCCTCCCAGGCGAGATAGTGAGCGAAAGCGAACGGAGCGAATCCCACTCTCTCCTCCATAAGAGAACCATAACTTAGACCTGGAGAAGTACTCAAGTAGGTCGAAGAGGCGCCCCTGCTAAGGGCGTAGGTCGGGAAACTGGCGCGAGGGTTCGAATCCCTCCTTCTCCGCCATCTGAAAACGAATCACTCACAAGAGTGATTTTTTTAGTATAAACGAATAAGCAACGGGGATTCGAACGGGAGGAACAAGAAAATGCGCCCTTTGGAAGCATTTTCCCTCCCAGGCGTGAAAGCGAGCCAAAGCGAGCGGAGCGAATCCCTCCTTCTCCGCCATCTGAAAACGAATCACTCACAAGAGTGATTTTTTAGTATAAACGAATAAGCAACGGGGATTCGAACGGGAGGAACAAGAAAATGCGCCCTTTGGAAGCATTTTCCCTCCCAGGCGTGATAGTGAGCGAAAGCGAACGGAGCGAATCCCTCCTTCTCCGCCATCTGAAAACGAATCACTCACAAGAGTGATTTTTTAGTATAAACGAATAAGCAACGGGGATTCGAACGGGAGGAACGAGTCTCTTTAAAATTATTCATTTTCCAAATGGGAAATCCTTTAGTATAATATATATGACTTCAGAAAACTATTATATAGTGTCTTTATTGATCACTAAAAATTTGGAGATGAATTATGTGAATAGAAAAAACACAAGGAAGATCAAAGTAGGAGATATATACATAGGCGGAGATTCAAGAATATCCGTGCAATCCATGACAAATACTGATACTAAGGACGTGGCTGCTACTGTGAACCAGATCCTTGGTTTGGAGAAAGCCGGGTGCGACATAATAAGATGCGCTGTTCCTGATATGGCAGCAGCGGAGGCTTTAAAGGATATAATAAAGCAAATCCATATACCATTGGTTGCAGATATACATTTTGATTACAGGCTTGCCCTTAAATCCATAGAAAATGGAATCGCCGCTTTAAGAATAAACCCGGGCAATATCGGAAGCCCGGACAGGATAAAGCTTGTGGTTGAGGCTGCCAAGAAAAAAGACATCCCTATCAGGATCGGGGTCAACTCCGGCTCTCTGGAAAAAGACATATTGGAAAAGTACGGGAGGGTTTGCCCTGAAGCACTGGTAGAAAGCGCTCTGAAGCATGTAGGTATACTTGAAGGCCTGGGCTTTTGCAATATTGTTATTTCTTTAAAATCCTCTGATGTGATGCAAACCATAGAAAGCTACAGATTGATATCGGAAAAAGTGGACTATCCCCTTCATATAGGAGTTACGGAAGCGGGAACCTTGTTCAGCGGTACCGTAAAATCCTGTGTAGGCATCGGAGCTCTTCTGGCCGAGGGCATAGGGGATACTATAAGGGTTTCTCTCACTGGTGATGTGTTGGATGAAGTCAAGGTTGGCCGTGAAATACTGAAGGCTTTGGGATATATAAATGAGGGCGTCAAATTTGTATCCTGTCCCACTTGCGGAAGAACCCAAATAAACCTTATTGACATAGCGAAAGAGGTTGAAAGAAGACTGGCCCAATGCGATAAGAACATCAAGGTGGCTGTGATGGGCTGTGCAGTAAATGGACCGGGTGAAGCCAGGGAAGCCGATATAGGCATAGCCGGCGGGAAAGGCGAAGGACTGATCTTCAAAAAAGGCGAGATAGTAAAAAAGGTAAAGGAAGAGCAGTTGATAGAAGAACTGATAAAAGAAATCGAAAAAATGTGAGGGCAAACTAGAGATAAAGCTTCGGGGAATAATACCCTGGAGCTTTATCCTTAATCCTTTATCATATTGCTCATAAATCATAAGAGTATATTTTGAAGTGAAAAATATAAGCAATATGATAAAATAAAGGTAAGGGAATATAGAGTGACTATGAAAAGGGATGGTTGAGGATATATGAGAAAAGTGAGACTGATCTATAACCCGGTGGCAGGGGATGCAAGGTTTAAAAACAGGCTGGACACAGTCATAAAAAATTTTCAAAAATCGGGATACATAGTTTCACCTTACAGGCTTATGAAAGCAAATGATATGGATAACGCTCTATGTGATGTAGATGATAAATATTCCGCTATAGCCATATCCGGCGGAGACGGTACAATAAACAATCTTATCAATGCCATGAAGAGAAATGCTGTAGATCTGCCTATAGGCATCTTTCCCTTCGGGACTTCAAATGATTTTGCAGCTCATATAGGGATACCCAAGAACATTTCTCAATGCTGTGACATGATAACAGACGGCGAAATAATAAATGTAGATGCAGGTACAGTAAACGGCACTTATTTTGTAAATGTGTGCAGCGCAGGCCTTTTGGCTGAAGTAGCCTACAAGACGGATATAGGCATGAAGAACAGCCTGGGCAAGATGGCTTATTATTTAAAAGGCTTTGAAGAAATACCGAAGCTCAAACCTATAGCGATGAGGATGGAGTACGATGATAAAGTCATTGACGATAACTTTTATCTTTTTCTGGTTTTAAACGGCAGGTCTGCCGGAGGCTTCTTAAGGCTGGCTCCTTATGCTTCTGTCTGCGATGGGCTTTTGGATGTGATCGCCATAAAAGCGGCAAACATCACAAATGTGATCAATCTTGTTTTAAAGGTGCTGAAGGGAGAGCATACGAGCGACCCAAATATATATCATTTCCAGACGGATAACCTTAAGATATCCTCCAATCAAATCTTTGAAAGCGATATAGACGGAGAGAGAGGCCCTGTTTTTCCCCTTTCAATAGGTGTGAAAAAAGGGGACATAAAGGTGTTCATACCCAGCCGCGGATAATGATGGAAGTCGATAATGATATTTGCTTGTGATAGTATATTATTAAGGCTCATGAATAATATATAATAGTTCAACTTTGTAAATAAAGAGGGGGAATGGTCACAGTGAAATTCAAACTAAAGCTGCTTCCTTTATTCCTTATACTTATGATCCTGATATCGGGCTGCTCCATGGAAAAAGAGGCAGCACCTGCGCTGAAGCCGGATGAGATCGATGCCAGAAGCTTTTACAGTATAGATGCAGAACTGAATGCCGAGGAAAAGACCCTTACGGCTATCCAGGAAGTGAATTATTATAACAATGATGATGTTGAGATGAAGGAATTATATTTTCATGTATATCCCAACGCATTTAAAACCAAGGAAACAGCTCCCTTCTTGTTTGATGATTTTGATAATGCTTACAAGAGAGGCTTTAAGCCGGGATACGTAGAAATAACTTCCGTCACCCAAAAGGACAGGAGCGGCGAGAAGCTTTTAAAGCATTCCCTATCAGGAGAAGGAGAAACTATATTGAAGGTGGAGCTGGCATCTCCGCTAAAGCCTTATGAGAGAGTGAATCTTAAGATTGAGTTCACGCTGCAAATACCTCCTGCGGGAGAGCGGTTCGGATATGGAGAAAATAATTTCAATATGGGCAACTGGTACCCCATAGCCGCAGTCTATGATGAAAAGGACGGCTGGAACCTGGATAAATATTTCGCCATCGGAGACCCTTTTTACAGCGATGCCGCAGACTATAGAGTCAGCATAAAAACTCCGGATAGCTATATTATTGCAGCTTCAGGCCGGCTCATTGAGGAAAAGAAAGAAAGCGGCGGGATACAGCGTATTTACGAAGGAAAGGCCCTCAGAGACTTTGCATTTGTTGCCAACAGCAATTTTACGATGCTTGAGGAAGAAGTAGACGGGATTAAGGTCATGTCATATTACTATCCCGAAGACAAAGTAAGGGGAGAAGAAGCTCTGAAATATGGGGTTCAATCCATAAAGCTTTTTAACAAATTATATGGCAAGTATCCCTACCCTGTTTATTCAGTAGTCCAAACTGAATTCCCCAGCGGGATGGAGTATCCTGCTTTGGTATATATAAGCGACAAATACTACAAGCCCAATTACTCCAGCGATCCTTTAATTATAACCGTAGCCCATGAAACAGCTCACCAATGGTTTTATGGCATCGTAGGCAATGATCAAGTCGATGAGGCCTGGCTTGATGAAGGCTTTGCAGCTTATTCGGAAACGGTATTTGCGGAGAAAACATACGGAAAGAAAACGGCACAGGATTATTACAGGAGAACTGTAGAAGACAGTGTCAAGGAAGCTATGTCCTCTCGAACCATAGACGGAAGCGTGGTCAAATCCTTGTCAGAATTTAAAAACTGGGATGATTATGGCCCTACTGCTTATGACAGAGGGGCTCAAGTCCATAATGAGCTTAGGAATATGCTCGGGGACGATACCTTCTTGAAGATTGTAAGAACCTATGTAGATAGATATAAATTCAAAATTGCAACTACCGATGATTATATAAAAGTATGCGAAGAGGTAAGCGGAAAGGATCTGACGGAATTTTTCAGGCCATGGCTCGGAGCCAGCAAATAATTTCCGGCTGTAGATTCAATCTACGGCTTTTTTTGTTTCATACTTTTTTTGTATTTCCTCGTATATAACTATGAATCACAATTAGCTTGATGAATTGGAGGAATTTTAAATGGTTAAGAAAAAGGTAGGCACTATAACCTTAGCTATTGGCCTGATTACAGCGGGCGCAGTGCTCTTTGCCCAAAATTTTACTGATCTTCCTATAAAGGATATATATAAGTATTGGCCCTTGCTTCTTATAGGACTGGGATTGGAAATAGTTATATATATGTCTGTTTACGGGAGGGATAATGCAAATGTGAAGTTGAGCATAGACGGCTTATGCATAATTTTTATTATCCTGGCTGCAATAATCGGCAGCGGAAACTTCATAGGCTTCAGACATATGCATATACGGGGAATAGGAGATATACCCTTTATCGGAGGTTTGGGATACCGGGGCCAGCTGGAGGAAAACATAAACCGGTCGGGTATATCCAAGGACTATGACATAAAGGAACTGAAGCTTACCAACAGCTTTGGGGATATTGAAATAAAAAAAGGCAAATCTGATGAAATCAGATTGGAAGCTGTGGCAACAGTTCAGTACAATGATGAGAGGAAAGCTAAAAATTATGTAAAAAATGCTTTAAAGATTGAAGAAGGCGAAGTTACAAATATTTATATTGAGGACTTATCAAATCTTGCCAACAAAGATTATAATAAAGCCATGGTGGACTTTATAGTATATATTCCCGAGGGAATAACCTTGGATATAAAGAATAGCTTCGGCAAGATTGAAATAGAAGGCGGAGGGAAAACCACAGTAAAAAACGGCAACGGAGATATTAAGCTTATAAATTGCTTCGAGGATGCAGAAGTAAAGAATTCCTTCGGAAAAATAGATATGGAAAATATAAAGGGAAGCATAGATGCCTCAAACAGCAATGGAAGCATAGATATAAGAAAAGCTGCCGGAGATATTGATGCCGATACTTCCTTTGGCAATGTAAGGCTTGAAGAAGTCGGAGGAAACATAGAAGCTGAGAGCAGCAACGGCAATATAGAAATATTTAAAGCAAGGGGCAATATAGAAGCAAAAACTTCCTTTGGAAATGTGAGACTGGATAAAGAAAGCATAGACGACGGAAAGGTTTCTGCCGAAACCAGCTTTGGAAGCATCAAGGGCTTCGATGACGCAAGTGTTCGGGACTCAGGGCAGAAGAAAAGCCTGGAAGCCGCTTACGGCAAAGGCAGCAGGGATATAAGATTGAAAACCAGCAATGGCAACATAGAAGCAAGGTAGGAAAGAAATCAGGGGATATTCCCCTTTCCTCATTTTTTTGAAGAATAATCAAAAAAAATTCGTCAAAACACATAAGTTGGAGGGCGGTGGATAAATTTGAAAGATGAGGAGCTCATTGAGCTTATAATAAATGGAAATACGGAACTTTATGCTGAACTGATAGAGAGATATAAAAATAAGGTATATTCTACAGCCTACAGCTATACGAGGGATTATGAGGAAGCCAAGGACTTGACTCAAGAGATATTCATAAAGGTGTATAACAATCTGTCCGGCTTTCAAAATAAAGCCCAGTTCTCTACATATCTTTACAGAGTAGCAGTAAACAGGTGCATAGATTGGACCAGAAGAAAGCGGCCCAAGACCATTTCCATGCTGACCTGCCAGGATGATGAAAATGTAGACATATATGATTTTATAGCGGATTATGACAGCAATCCGGAGGAAATACTGCTTAGGCAGGAGAATATGGATTTCATAAGGCGGGAGGTAAGCAACCTGCCTGAGATCTATAGCACAGTGATGATCATGTATTACTTTCAGGAGTTCAGCCCGCAAGAGATTTCAGACATATTGGGGGTTCCAAGAAAAACTATTGACACCAGGCTTTTCAGAGCAAGAAATCTTATCAAGGAAAGAATAAGAAGGAAGCTGGATTTTGGGGGTGGGAAAGTTGCTATGCAGCCGAGTTAGAAAGAGCTTGCACAGCTATGCAGCAGGCGAGACGGAAGGATTGGAGCATTTCCTTATGAAGGAGCATCTAGACAACTGTCCTTCCTGTAAAGCGGAATACGAAAGGATATTGGAGATAAAATCCATATTGTCGAATATGGGAAGAAATATTGCAGTTCCTTGCAGTCTCGTGGTAAATATTATGGAAACTATTGACTTGGAGAAGTATAAAGCTATAGGGATTCATGCTCTCAATAATCTGAGAAATTTTGGGATCAGCTTTATAGCAGCAGGGCTGATCATATCTCTATTCAGCATAGCCCCTGATATGGGATGCTCCAATAAAAGATTCATCGGGAGGAGCATGGCCAAGGTTCAAGAAAGCATACTAAAGCCCTTTGAGATGCTAAACAATAGTGTTATCAGTATTTCAGACAAGATATCAAATTTGAATGAAGCAATGGGTGCAAACAATGAGTAATTAATAGGGGGGACCAGAATGATCCGGGATATTTTATTTTTTTGTTTTTCTTTGATACCGGGTGCTGCTCATATGTCTATGGGTTTTTTCAAGCGGGGAGTCCAATTGATGATAACTACTATTGGGGCTTTTTCGCTTTTGATCAGTTTTAATACGGAACAATTGGTTGCTGTGGTATGCTTGCCATTATGGTTTTTTAGTTTCTTTGACGGATATAATATAAGAAGGCAGATAGCTGCAGGCAATACCATAAAAGATGAAGAAGTATACAGCTATGATATATTTTTTAATAACAAAAAATATCTGGGACTTGGGCTTTTGCTGCTCGGACTCATAGGTCTCATAAATTCCCTTCCTAACAGCCTGATAATATCCTTATTCGGCGTCAGATCACAGAATATTTATTGGATGCTGAGAAGAAGCATCGTGCCATTATTTTTAATAATAATAGGTTTATACTTGCTTATAAAAAGCAGGAAAAAATAAATCGCCACAATTTTACAGTTTGATTTTAAGATGCTTTTGTGATAATATATAATGTGTTCAAAAAATTGCGCTCGTAGCTCAGCTGGATAGAGTACTTGACTACGAATCAAGGGGTCGCATGTTCGAATCATGTCGGGCGCACCATCTATGCTGAAAAAGTTAAACCCTGGCAATGGCCGGGGTTTTTTATTATTTATTTACGGCGATGGTTTCCATTATATAAATGTTAATAATGATTGAATATTAAATCAATGGTACAATATATTTATGATGAAAAATGGATTTAGATGGGGTGAAGGGCATGAACCGTAATAAACTGAATATATGCCTGGTGGGCTTCGGCAATGCAGGGAAGGAATTCTGCAGGATGCTTGTGGAAAAAGGTGAAGAGATCAAGAATACATATGGCTGGAACGTAGTTGTCACTGCCATATCCACATGGTCTAAGGGCAACTTGCTGGATCTGTCGGGTGTGGACCTGAAAAGAGCGTTGGATGAGGTGGAGGCAGCGGGAAGGTTTTCTCATGATAACCCTCAGAAAGCTGACCACAGTACAACGGATATGATAAAAAAATCAGGAGCGGATGTATTGATCGAGCTGAGCACATTGTCCATCAAGGATGGGCAGCCGGCCGTAAGCCATATAGAAGAGGCCTTCGCAAATCATATGCATGTGATTACGGCCAATAAGGGGCCTATTGCATGGGATTATAAAAGATTGAAGGCATTGGCGGATGAAAAAGGCTTGTATCTCCTTCATGAGACGACTGTTATGGATGGAGCTCCGGTATTCAATCTGGTGGAAAAAACGCTGCTGGGCTGTAGAGTGTTGCGCTTCAAGGGTATTTTAAACTCCACTACCAATTTTATAATGGAAGAGATGGAAGCGGGAGCGGATTATGAAGCGGCTTTAAAAGAAGCCCAAATCAGAGGCTTTGCGGAAGCCGATGCCTCTATGGATATAGACGGCTGGGATGCAGCGGCAAAAACTGCCGCCCTCATCAATGTATTGATGGATGGGGATGCAACGCCTATGACTATTGATAGAACGGGAATTGCAGGCATCACTGTCAAAGATATGGAAGATGCAAGGTCCAGAGGAGGAAAGATCAAGCTGCTCTGCGAGGGATACAGGCATGAAGGTGAAGTGAAAGGCCGGGTCTATTCTGCCTTTGTGGATAACAAGGATATATTCAGCAATATTGATTCTACTACATCCATACTGTCCATCACAACAGACCTCATGGGGGAAATCTGCATGGTGGAAAGAAATCCTGAAATACAGCAGACGGCTTACGGAGTATACAGCGATATGCTTGCTTTGATACAGGACATCACAAGGGATGAAGCAAGCCTATAATAATTCCGCGTCTCAGCTTTACAGCGGGTAATGCTCATTAGTGCGAAAAAATCTAACAAGAATAGGAGTGAATTATCTAAATGAAAATTGTTGTTTTAAATCAAGATGATATTAAAAACGTATTTTCTATGGAGGATGCTATTCAGGCAGATAAGGATGCCTTGAAACTTTATTCGTTAGGTAAAAGCGCAGTACCCTTGCGCATAAATTTAGATGTTCCTAAGTATGAGGGGCATAGCCTTTATATGCCCGGGTACTCTGCTGACGCTAATGCATTGGGCGTAAAAATCGTATCGGTTTATCCTAAAAATATTGAAAAGGGCTTGAACAGCGTGCCGGCCACAATGGTATTATTGAATAGCGAAACAGGCGAAGTATGCAGTTTAATGGACGGTACTTACCTGACTCGTATACGTACAGGCGCTGTATCCGGAGCGGCTGCCGATGTGCTTGCCCGTAAGGACAGCAAAGTGTTTGCCATGTTTGGTACGGGAGGACAAGCAGAGACACAGCTGGAAGCGATTCTTACCGTGCGCCCCATAAAGATTGTAAAGGTTTTCGGCATAAGCATAGAACGTGCTGAACGCTTTACAGCGCGGATGACAGCCAAATTTGGAGAAAAATTTGGAGTGAAGATCTTTGCTGCTAAATCTTCCGACGAAGCTATTGAGGATGCGGATATCATAACCAGTGTTACAACCAGCAAAAAACCTGTTTTTGACGGAAGATTGGTGAAAAAGGGCTGCCATATCAACGGTGTGGGATCATATACTCCTGAAATGCATGAGATTGACGAATATACTATCACCCATGCCGATAAGGTATATGTAGATACTCGCAACGGCGTTTTAAATGAATCAGGAGATTTGATCATTCCTATTAAGAACGGTAACTTCAGCGCGGACAGGATTACCGGAGAACTGGGTGAGGTTATTGCAGGCAAGGCACCGGCACGTATGAGCGACGATGAGATCACAGTATTCAAGACTACCGGCAGTGCGGTTTTAGATATTATAAACGCTCAGCGCATTTATGAAAATGCCTTGAAGAAAGGAATGGGCAGCATCATTGAAATTTAGTGGTGAAAAAACATAAATACTGGAAATAAATGATATAATATAGTCAGTTAACGTATATAGGAAAAGGAGAGATGCTAAATGAAAATTCGATTTATAGGCCACTCTTGTTTTTTAATAGAGGAGGGCAAGTATTCCCTTCTTTTTGATCCTTTTATAACGGGAAACCCGGCAGCAGCGGTGAAGGCAGCAGATTTGAATCCTACTCATATACTTGTAAGCCATAACCACGGAGACCATAGGGGTGATGCTGCGGATATCGCTAAAAGAACCGGTGCCACGGTTTTTACTACCAATGAAATCGGCATCGATCTCAGCAAAAGCTGTATCAATGTGGCGGCCGGACATATAGGCGGCAAGGCAAAAACTGAGTTTGGAAGCGTCAAATTTTTTCAGGCCTTCCACGGGAGCGGAATAGCAGGAGGCCATGCCTGCGGCTTCGTAGTTGACCTTATGGGCAAAAAGATATACCATGCTGGGGATACGGGGCTGACGAAGGATATGGAGCTTTTATGGAAGCAAAATATTGATTTGGCATTGCTGCCCATAGGGGATTTTTATACCATGGGACCTGAGGATGCACTAGAGGCCGTAAAGATGATAAAGCCCAAATATGTGATACCGATGCATTATAATACATTCCCGGCTATCAGTCAGAACCCGGAGGCATTCAAAAAAGCCGTAGAAGGTGAGACCGGCGTAAAGACAATGGTGTTGAAGCCGGGAGAATCTATGGAGATGTAGGTAAAAAAGAAGATATATAGATAGGGAGATATTTCTAGTAAGACATGAAAGTCTTATGTAGTTATGTCTCTTTTTTTATGTTTCCAAATACAAACTAGATTAAAATGCATAGGTATGGTTAAAAGATTGTTAAAAAATAAATTTAAAAATTACTTATATTCAGAATATTTCGGGAGGACATTTACTAAAAGGGGCGAATACATTATATAGAACAGAATAACGTTCTGCAATACAGAATACTGGAGGTGTACTTAGGAAAGCTTAGTACTTTCATAAAATGTATCAAAAAGTTACTTATAATTTTGTCCAGCTAAAATATTTACTAAAAAAATGGAGGGAAGAGAAATGAAAAAAAGAGTAGCATTAATATTATTAATTGTTATGATCTTGTCATTAACTGCTTGCGGAACAAACAGCAATTCAGAGCCTGCAAAACCAGCTTCAAACGAGACTGTAAAAGAAATTGTATTAAAGGCTGGTCATTCAGTTGCTCCTACACATCCATATCATCTTGGGCTTGAAAAGTTTGCTCAGCTTATAAATGAACGTACCGACGGAAAGATAAAAATTGAAATATTCCATTCAGCACAGCTTGGTAATGAAAGAGATATGATTGAAGGATTACAAATGGGAACGATTGACATGGTTGTATCTTCAACAGGACCTATGGGAGGCTTTGAACCGAAGATGCTGGTTGTTGACTTACCTTTTTTATTTCGAGATAGGGAGCATGCATATAAAGTGCTTGATGGGGAAATCGGTAAAGAACTGCTATCCACTCTTCCTAGCAAAGGCATAGTTGGTCTTGCTTTTTGGGAGAATGGTTTTAGGCATATAACAAATTCGAAAAAGCCAATAAATGGGCCAGAAGATATTAAGGGTTTAAAGATAAGAACAATGGAAAACCAAGTTCACATGGATTCATTCAAAGAACTTGGAGCTGACCCTACACCAATGGCTTGGAGTGAAGTATTTACAGCCCTCCAACAAAAAGTAATTGATGGACAAGAAAACCCTATTCCAATAATATATACACAAAAAATATATGAAGTTCAAAAGAATTTAGCTTTAACAGAGCATTTCTATTCACCATCGCTTCTTCTGATGAGTAAATCAAAACTAGATAGTCTTGACGCAGATACACAAAGGATTTTAGCAGATACAGCATTAGAAGTCGCTGCTTATGAGAGAGGACTTATCAAAGAAATGGAAGACAAACAGATAGACGAACTCAAAGGCTTTGGAGTAGAAGTGACAACACCAGATAAAGCAAAGCTTCAGGAAGCAGTAGCCCCTGTATACAAAAAGTATGAATCTCAATTTTCAAAAGAATTGATTGATAAAATAATCAATACTAAATAATAAAAAGTTTCTATCGCTTCAACAATAATGTAACTAAGCTCAAGTACAAATGACGAAAACTTATGCTTTCTAAAGTATTACATAAAAATAGTATATTGATGGATATTGATATTGCTATCCATCAATATACTCATGGGAGATGGTAATATGGGTTTGATAAAAAAATTAAGCGACAAGCTCAGTAAAGGAACAGAAATAGTAATAGGGCTGTTATTGGCAGTTATGTCTATTGTAGTATTTTTACAGGTTATATATAGGTATGTGTTTCATGCTTCTTTACCATGGTCAGAGGAATTTGCAAGATACTTACTTATTTATCTGACATTTCTGGGTGCTAGCGTAGCTGTTAAGAAAAATGCCCACATAGGTGTTGAGGCAATAGTTAAATTGCTTCCTCATTCCGTGGCTAAAGCGGCAGAGTGGATTGCAAATGTATTATCTTTTTTGTTCTTTGCTATTTTGGTGGTTTGCGGCAGTAAGGTAGTAAAAGTTACACTGATGCAGCTATCACCGGCTATGAAAGTGAAGATGGGCTATATATATCTGGCTATAGTTATCGGAGGGATACTTATGATGATACATCTGCTCGCCAGAACATTCGAAAATAATGAAGTAGAAGGAGAGTGATACATCAATGGACAATGTTGGACTTATTTTGTTCGGAAGTTTATTAGTATTTTTCGCATTAAATATTCCAATTGCATTTTCACTAGGTTTGGCTTCAACTATGACCTTGTTGCTTGCAAGTAATGTTCCATTGGTGGTTATACCTCAGCGGCTTTTTACAGCTACAGACTCTTTTCCTTTTATGGCAGTACCTTTTTTTATACTTGCCGGAAGCCTTATGGAAAGCGGCGGAATATCCAGAAGGTTGATTAATTTTGCAAACACTCTTATTGGCTGGATATCAGGAGGCCTAGGTCTGGTATCAATCGTAGCTTGTATGTTCTTCGCTGCTATATCAGGTTCCGGAGCAGCTACTACAGCAGCCATTGGATCAATTATGATACCAGCCATGGTTAAGAGAAAATATGATGTCGGTTTTTCTTCGGCTATTCAGGCGGCAGGAGGACTTATCGGTGTTATTATTCCGCCCAGCATTCCTATGGTTACTTATGGCGTTCTTACCGGAGTGTCTATAGGAGCTATGTTTGTAGGCGGATTTGGACCGGGTATTCTTATGGGGCTATCACTGATGGCAGTAACATATTTTAAATCGAAGAAAGAAGGTTATGGAGGAGAACCAAAGGCAAGCTTTAAAGAAATAGTTGCATCATTTAAAGATGCAATACTTGCTCTACTAATGCCCGTAATAATTTTAGGCGGAATTTACGGAGGGATGTTCACCCCGACAGAAGCAGCTGTTGTATCTGTAGTATATGGATTTGTAGTTGGATTCTTTATCTATAAAGAATTATCATTTAAAAACTTACCAAAGATATTAGCTGATTCAGCTGTCAGCACATCAATAATAATGATACTTATTGCAGGCGCAACTCTTTTTGGGTGGATATTGACAAATAATATGATACCGCAGAAAATTGCATCGGCAATGCTGGCATTTTCCAGCAATCCCATTATAATTCTATTACTGATAAATATATTATTACTTTTTGTGGGAACTTTCATGGATACTGTAGCTGCTATTATCATATTAGTACCAATTTTATTTCCTATTATTACTCAAGTGGGAATTGATCCACTACACTTCGGCTTAATAATCTGTGTCAATTTGGCTGTAGGTATGATTACGCCTCCCTTTGGAGTGTGCTTGTTCGTAGCTTGCGGTATAGGGAAAATAAGTCTGGAAGAAATCGTAAAGAATATACTTCCATTCATCATAGTATTGATAATTGACATTCTGATAATAACCTATATACCTGCAATCACTACTTTTTTACCTAATTTATTAATGTAAGGTTTTCGGAGGGAGTATATTTTTTTACTCATATGTTTAGAATAGCATTCTGCTTTGCAGAACCTATCAATATCAAAAATAAAAGTAAATTATAATCTGGAGGTAATAAGAATGGCAAAAGTAACAACTCAAGTTCTTCAAGAGATGAAAAAAAGAGGTGAAAAAATAACCTATACAACTGCTTATGATTACTCAACAGGACTTCTTGTAGACAAGGCAGGTATAGATGTAATACTAGTCGGAGACTCCCTTGGAATGACTATGATGGGTGAAGATACAACAGTTCCCGTAACTATGGAGCAGATGATACACCATATAAAATGTGTGGTAAAAGGGGCTAAGAATCCAATGATAGTTGGAGATATGCCTTTTGGTTCATACAATGTGAGCAAAGAGCAAGCTATCATGAACGCTACAAGGCTTATGAAAGAAGGCGGCTGTGACGTTATAAAGCTGGAAGGGGGAGCAGCAGTAAAAGAAACTGTGAGAGCGATAGTTGATGCAGGTATACCGGTTATGGGACATATAGGCTTAACTCCGCAGACCATATCCAAGCTTGGCGGATTTAAGGTTCAAGGCAAGGATGCAGAAGCAGCGAAGTCACTTATAGAAGATGCTAAAGCCTTAGAGGAAGCAGGGGCCTTTTCACTTGTACTGGAATGTATACCCGCCCAGATTTCTAAAATGATAACTGAAGCAGTGTCAATTCCTACATTAGGGATAGGGGCAGGTATTTATTGCGATGGGCAAATTATGGTTTTCCACGATATGGTAGGCTTATTTGACAAGTTTACACCGAAATTTGTTAAAAAATATGTTAATCTGACCGATATTATATTAAAGGCATTAGAAGAATTCAAAGAGGATGTAAAGGCTCAAAAATTTCCGGAAGAAAAGCATAGCTTTGGAATAAAGGAAGAAGAATTGGAGAGATTGTACTAGAAGAGGTGTAATTAATGAAAATAGCTATAATTGGAGCCGGTGCAATGGGCAGCCTTTTTGGAGGTTTATTGCATGAAGCCGGTAATGAGGTTCACCTTATTGATGTCTGGAAAGAGCATGTAGATGTAATAAATGAAAATGGTTTAAAGATTGAAGGAATAAGCGGAGATAGAATTGTCAGGGTAAAAGCCCATAGTAAAGCCTCAGATGTGGGACCTTGTGAATTGGTAATTGTTTTTGTAAAATCCACTTTTACAAAAGCTGCTATATCCGATTCCCTATCACTAGTTGATGAAAATACTGTAATACTAACACTTCAAAACGGGTTAGGCAATGCAGATATTATAGGAGAAGTAATGGGACAGGATCGGGTTATAGCAGGGGTGACTTCTTTTGGTTCTACTTTATTAGGTCCTGGAAGGGTAAGACATGCGGGCTCAGGTGATACCTATATCGGAGCATTAGGCCATCTTTCTGATAAAAGGATAGAGGAAGTATCAAAGGTATTAAGTCAAAGCGGAATTAAAGCATTGCACTCCAAGGATGTTATGAGCTTAATCTGGAGCAAACTCATCGTAAACGTAGGTATAAATGCTTTAACTGCCATTACAGGATTGCTTAACGGAGAATTAATTGAATACGCAGAAACCGAAGAACTCCTTGAATTGGCGGTAAAAGAAGCAATTGAAGTGGCAAAAACAAAAGGAATAAAGCTTATAAATGATGAACCTGTTGTCCATGTAAAAGAAGTATGTAAGCTTACCGCAACAAATAAATCTTCAATGCTTCAGGATATGCTGAACAAGAAGAAATCTGAAATTGATTTTATTAATGGCGCCATTGTGAGGGAAGGAGAGAAACTAGGCATACAGACACCTGTTAATACTGTCCTTACCAATTTAGTCAAGATTAAAGAGAAAATGAATGACAGGATATAACTTTATTTTGTAAATATTTAAACTATGATATACTGTCATAAATAGGCTAATATTGGGGTGAGCGATAATGGATGTAAATAAAGGCACGAATGATTATAATATAAAATCCGTGATAAAATCCATGGAAGTATTTGAAATATTGGTAGAAAAGGGAGAGCTTAGTATAGGGGAACTAAGTGATCTATCAGGCCTTGGCAAGAGCAGTGTTCATAGGATATTAGGAACTCTTAAGCATATAGGATATGTGAAACAAGATATAGAAGATGGCAAGTATTATGCTTCAATAAAGGTTTTCGAGCTAGGCAATAAGATTGGTGATAGAATACCGTTTAAAAATATTGTTAGGGAGAAGTTAGAGCAGCTTTATGAGAAATGCCAAGAAACCGTTAATATTGGCATGCTTGATGATCTTGATGTAGTATTTTTAGACAAAATAATCACCAAGGAACCTTTACGCATAGTACTGGATGTTGGCAGAAGAGTGCCTGCGTATTGCTCGGGCATGGGAAAGATCTTACTGGCTTATACAGAGAATGTTAATCTTAAAGCTATTGAATACAAGAAATATACTGAGAATACTTTATGTAATGTTGATATGCTTGAAGAAGAATTGAAAAAGATAAGGCAGCAGGGTTTCTCCATAGATAACGAGGAATACATCAGGGGACTTATATGTATAGCTGTTCCTGTGAAAAAAAGAAACGGTGATGTTATAGCAGCTATAAGTGTAGCTGTACCTGCAGTAAGAATGAATGAACCAAAAAAAGAAGAATATTTAAAAATGCTGCAGGATACAGCTTATGAGATGACGAAGGAATTGCCTTATTAATCTGATATTTCTAGTGCAGTTGCTATTGAACGAGACTTCATTCAGTGAGGGATTCACTGGACCAAATCAGTTTTCTATATATGTAAATCGGCTTTATCGCCCATCCATATATTTTACTCTTCTCTGGTTAGGATTAAGGGCATCCTTTCATGGATGCTCTTCATTTTTTCCGAGGAATCCATGGTGAAAATAGCAAAGATATCCTAAGCCATGTGCCGCAGGTTCGACTCCTACTAGGTGCATCAAATGAAGCAGGTACGAAGTATTGAACAGTTTTATTGGACTGTCCAGTATTTTGTACCTTTTCCTTATCCCCAAAGTTTGTGTTTATAGGCTTTTGAACATCCTTGTCCAGGTTTATGTTGAACTGGCTTTCTTCTCATTATATTGCAATTCAAACTTGTTTGGTGTTTTGTAATTCAATGTGCTGTGTGGTCTTTCCATATTATAAAAACGAATGTAGTTATCAACACTTTCGTAGAATTGCCGCTCTGATTTGTAGATAGTGCGGTAGAGTTCCTTCTCTTTCATAGATGCACCCTGCTTTTTAACAAGAAAGTGGTGTGTTTTTCATTTTTGACCGGAACAGTCCGGTAAACATTTATGATTGAGCCTACCCGTCTTTTGCCAGTATCAAAAACCTTTCATACAATGTAAGTGTTTTTCAGTACCTTGTTCCGTTATAATAATATCGAAAGCAAAGGAGGTATTTTCTATGAAACAGGCAATTCTGGAGATTGAATCTCTGCGAAAATATTATGGCAGACAGGAAAACCAGACAAAGGCACTGGACGGCATCTCTTTCAAGGTGCTGCCCGGTGAATTCCTTGGCATTATGGGTGCCAGCGGATCAGGAAAATCCACACTGCTCAACTGCATTGCCACGGTCATTCGCCCCACAGAGGGACACATTTTGATGGGCGGTGTGGAGGTTGGTGCGCTAAAAGGCAGTAAGCTGGCAGATTACAGGGGGAAAGAAATCGGATATCTGTTTCAAAACTTTGAATTGCTGGACAACTTAACGGGTCAGGAGAATATTCTTTTACCCCTTGGCATCCATGGAGTGACTGAAAAAGAGGGAAATAAGCATCTGAGGGAGTTGACGGAGTATTTCGAAATCACCGACGTAATGAATAAATTTCCCTCTCAAATGTCTGGCGGCCAAAAACAGCGTGTAGCAACGGCCCGGGCTCTTATTCTTAATCCCCAAATTATCCTTGCAGATGAGCCTACCGGCGCACTGGATTCTAAAAACGCTCGTATATTGATGGAAAAGCTGGCTGGTCTTAACCGCATGCAGCAGTCCACTATTCTAATGGTTACCCACGATTCCAACGCGGCCAGTTTCTGCAGCCGGATTCTCTTTATACAGGACGGTGTCATTTTCCATGAACTGCGCCGAAAAGTGCCGAATGAGACACAGCAGCTGTTTTATGAACGTATTCTTGCAGTCATGGCACAATTGGGGGGAGGAAGTGCAAATGTTCTTTGATCTTGTGCGCCGCAATAGCAAGCGGAACCGACGGGAAAATGGGCTTTTTTTCTCATCGCTTTTGGCGGCTATTGTGGCCTTTTACATCATCCTCTCGCTGCCGAATCAGGGGGTTATGGGATTTCTTAAGGAGATGGAGAGCGGTGCTGTGGATAGACTTTTGAGCCTAATCCCAGCCTTCTATGCGGTAACATTGTTCATGCTCTTTTTTCTCATTTATTTTGCAAGCAGATACCAACTGGAGCGCCGGAGCCATGAGCTGGGAATGTACTTGATGATGGGCATGCGCCGTTCCAAATTGTTTTTTATGCTTCTGGCAGAAGATCTGTGGAGCAGTCTTCTATCAATTTTCGTAGGTATCCCGGTGGCAGTGCTGCTTTCGGAGGTTATCAGCCTTGTTACAGCGCGGGTGGTGGGCATTGGCATTTTGGGACAGCAGTCCACCTTTTCTCTCTCGGCTGTCCTTTGGACGATGGCAGGTTTTTTGCTTATTAAACTAGCTGCGTTTCTTCTGCTCAGCGGAAAATTTGCTTCCACAGAGATTGGCACTTTGCTTTCCGCGACCCCAGAAGGCGCAAAGAAGCAGCGGTCAGCGATGCTTTATCGAATTGCATTGGTCATCGGTGTATTGCTTTTGGTGACAGCATATATACTGGCAATTAGCGGTGAAGCGTGGTATTCGCTGGCTGTTATGGGAATGACTTTATCAATGGGCATTGCTGGAACTTTGTTGCTGTTTTTCGGTTTGCGAACGGTGCTGGATACTTTGGCAAAACGTCAAACGGGCAAATCCGGGTTGGGCGTGTTCACGTTCCGACAGCTGCAGGAGAATGTAATTGGTCAACCGATTTCCCTGGCTGTCAGCTCTCTTTTAATTCTGGGGGCGCTGTGCTTCTTTGGCTACGGTGTTTCCATGACACTGTACTACGGTAGTGATGACACCCACACGCTGGATTATACTTTTCAAGATGCAGAAAATCCTCTGGCGATTCCTGAAAGACTGAAAAATTTGGGATTGGATGACTGCTTTGAATCCATTTTTGATATGCGCATTGGTCATATTCTCAGTGGAGATGACAATGAAGGAGAAACGCTCGGTATGGATGAGGTGCTGGCGCTGATAGAGCAGGAGCCGGATTCTTCCGTGAAGTCTGATCTTTTGGGCCAATACAACAACCTTAACAATCCTTACGTCATTTCCCTCTCGGGTTATAATCAGCTTTTGGCTGCGGCAGGCGAGCCGACAATCACGCTAAACAACAATCAGGCGGTCATTTATGGCTATGCTGCCTTTACAAATAGAGAAAAAGCGGAACTAATAAACCGCGTGCTCTCGCAGAAGCCGGAAGTAGTAGTCAATGGCGAACGCTTACAGCTATCAGGCACCCTACAGACCAGAAATCCTGTAACGGATCGATCTATTACGCTTTACTTTGCCCTAATCGTTCCGGATGAGGCCTTTGACCGATTGGCAGACAAATCGTATACCCATTATTGGAATGCAGTATTATCTCACCAGTTCGTACAGGAAAACGGGCTAATGCAGGCCATTCAACAGGTAAATCAAAAGCTGGATACAACAGGTATCCACTATGAAAGCTATCTGCAGAGTATGGGACGGCAGCTTTTTTATCAGGTCTCTTCCAGCTATCTCACGCTGTACCTTGCGGTTATTTTCCTTGTCATAGCCAATACAGCCATTGGAATGCAATTCTTAACACAGCAGCGCAAGACCGGACGACGTTACCAAACACTGGTGCGGCTTGGCAGCCATTATGAGGCACTCTGCCTTTCCGCAAAGCACCAAATCCAGTGGTTCTTTGCCTTACCTGCGGTGGTTGCAGCAGTAGGAAGCCTGTTCGGCGTTCGGGCTTTATTCTCCGGATTTTTGTCGCCGGATATGGCGGAAAGTATTCCGGGGCTCTATCGCATCGCTTTTGTGATACTTTTTCTGCTTTGTGTGGTAGAATATGGGTATATGCTGGTCGTGACACGAGCCAGTTCAAAATATATTTTGACACAGATGGAAGCGAATCGGGAAGAATAAAGAAAGGAGGGAGCTGCCATTAAGAAAATTGTTATTGTGGAAGATGATCCATTTATGCGGGAGGAACTGTGTGAAATTTTTGAGAAGGATGGGTATCCGGTTGATTGCATTGCAGAATTTGACCATGTAGTGGACGAAATTATACAGGCGGCTCCCGGCCTTGTCTTACTTGACATTAATCTACCCGGAATCAGCGGCTTTGATATTTGCCGGGAGCTGAAGTGTAGAGCCATGTTGCCTGTCTTGGTGCTGACCTCTCGTGATCAAATGAAAGACGAACTCCATGCGCTGCATTTGGGGGCGGACGAGTATTTGACGAAACCCTGCCGGAAAGAACGCCTGCTTGCACGTGCCGCTAACCTGCTCCGACGATATGAGGGGCGCAGCCAGTTGCGTCCCGGTATGGACTTTTTATTAGATAGCCAAACCTATGCGTTGTATATTCATGATCAATCCGTGGTGCTTCCACAGAATCAGGGCAGATTACTGGAGGTTTTTTTAGCTCACCCTGATGAGCTTGTAACCAAAGAAACACTTTGTATGGCGCTATGGGGAACAACAGAGTATATTGATGAAAATGCTTTGCAGGTGAATTTGAGCCGGTTGAAAAAGACAATG
The DNA here is from genome assembly GCF_058315355.1 of Lutispora sp. QWL-02. NCBI lineage: Bacteria > Bacillati > Bacillota > Clostridia > Lutisporales > Lutisporaceae > Lutispora > Lutispora sp. QWL-02. The sequence goes on along the minus strand of NZ_CM177762.1, from coordinate 352,642 downwards.
AAAGAGCTGGCAATGGCACAGCAGATCGAGACGGTGCGCGGGCTCGGCTATCGGCTGATAGCCAAGGAGAAGAGAGATGAAACATAATTTTCTATGCATCTTAAAAAAATATGCAGTCTGGTTGCTGCTCTTGATAGGAGTCAATCTTCTATACGCTTTGGCACTGTGGCTTTCAGAAAGCGAAGTGTTTCTACGGCTTTGGCTTGTGCTTGCGCTCAGTTCGCTGTTGATATTTTTAACGGCACTATTCTTTGCCTGGCGTGTGGACAAACAACGAGAAACAGCTTTTCAGGAGTTCATCAATCATCCGGATGAAATGACTGAAGCCAAAATGCTGCGTCTTGTCAGCCGGCAGGATGGTGAGCTTGTTCGGCACCTTGGAACCCTGCTTCGGGAAAACGAGCAGGCTAAGCGGATTTTGATTACACAAATGAATGACTATGAGGAATATGTGGAATCTTGGGCACACGAGATTAAAACGCCGCTTTCTCTTTTGATCTTTCTTCTGGACAATCGCAGGGATGAGTTGCCGCCTGTCGTCTATCAACGACTCGACTATGTACGCTCGCAGATGCAGGGACTGGTTGAGCAAATGCTCTACTATGCAAGGCTCAAGGGCAAGCAAAAAGATTACCTATTTGAATCGCTGTCCCTTACAGAATGCTGTGAGGAAGCGTTGGAGATTTTTCAACCTTTGCTCAAGGAAAAGGGCTTTCAAATCATAAAAGTATTGCCGCCGCTTTTTGTTCTCTCTGACTACCGGGGGCTACTGTTTATCATAAACCAAATACTCAGTAATGCCGTTAAATATACGAAGAGCACAGGAATACCGGAGCTGCATGTAACGGCGGCACAAAATGAGCGAGGGGTTATTCTTTGCATCCGGGACAATGGGATTGGCGTGCAGCCGTGGGATTTACCATTTTTGTTTGAAAAGGGCTTTACCGGTGATACCGGTAAAGACAGAAAAAAGGCAACTGGCATGGGGCTGTATCTCGCAAATGAAATGGCAAAGGATTTGAAGATTGAACTGGATATCCGTTCGAAGCCGCTAAAGGGCACTGAAATAATTATTCTTTTTCCGATTATCGATGCGTAGAGCAAAGTATAAGACATAATGGAGAAGAATAAGAAATCTTTTTTGCATTGTTTTCACATATATGTTGAAAAAGTTAAACCTCAGCGATGGCTGGGGTTTATATACTTATATATAATATCTATACATCATGGAGAAATCATAGATAAACAAAATATTGGAAAACGGCTTATTATGCTATTATTATGGATGATTGATAGTAAAATTATATATCTATGAAGAGTGTTGATCAAGAAAGGAAGGTTTTTATGAAAAGATTCATAGCATTTTTAGTTATCGTTGTAATGCTTTTGCCCTTGAATGTATTTGCAGAAGTAAAAACTCAGAGCTATTCAAACGCTCCTTCCAGCTCGGGAGAAAGAGTGCTGGTAATCGATGAAGATAACTTAGGATATCCTTCCGTATACACCGTATCTCCCAGAGGAAGAGGATATCTGCTTACAAGCTTTATATTTGATACTTTGACCTGGAAGGACGATAAGGGTGTTGTTCCCATGCTGGCAAAGAGCTGGTTAGTATCAAATGACAACCTGATATGGACCTTTTATCTTGCCGGGAATGCAAAGTTCACCGATGGCAAGCCTGTCACCGCCAAAGATGTAAAATTCTCTTACGAGTATATGATGAAGCATCCTCACCAGTGGGTTAATCTTAACATGATAAAAGAAGTCAATGTGATGGGAGACTACGTTGTACAGATATCGTTGAAGGAAGTATATGCGCCTTTCATCACAGATGTTGCAGGAAATGTCCCTATAATGCCTATGCATATATGGAAGGATGTAAATGAGCCGCAAAAATTCAATTCAGACAAGGCAGTCATAGGATCCGGTCCTTTTAAGCTGACCAAGTACGATAAGGATGCGGGTACATACATATATGAAGCCAACAAGGATTATTTCTTAGGCTCTCCTGTAGTAGATAAGCTGATATTCACTGCCAACAGCCAGCCGGCCTTATCCCTGAAAAACGGCGAATTGGGAGCAGCTCAAAAGCTTAAATACGGAGAAGCTCTGGCAATGAAGCAGGATAGCGATTTAAAGGTCATGGAAGGCCCGGGCTTATGGGTCTACAGGATGTATTTTAATTTTGACTTGCCTGAATTCAACAGCAAAGAGGTCAGACAGGCCTTATACTACGCCATCGACAGAGCATCAATCGTCAGCAAAGTGCTGAAAAATGGCGGGATACCCGGCAACCCGGGACATATACATCCGGATTCCCAATGGTATTCTGAGGTAAAGGACTATGAATATAGCAAGACCAAAGCTGCGGCTTTGCTGGATGGCATAAATGCTAAGGATACCAATAAAGACGGCATCAGAGAATACAAAGGCAAGAAAATGGAATATGAGCTTTTGACTACCGATGATAAAGTCGGAGAGGCAGAAATGGTAAAAGGCTACCTGGGCATGATCGGGATCAAGCTCAATGTCAAGGCAGTGGATCAGAAGAGTGTAGATGCCTTGATCAAGGACGGAAAGTTCCAATTGGCTCTAAACGGCCATGGCTCCTTTGGAGGGGATCCTGTGCTTTTAGCCCGGTTTGTAAGCAAGGACGTAAACATAGGCTCCACTCCTTCGGTAACGGCACAGGGAGGCAAGCAATGGAGCAATAGGGAATTTGATAAGGTATTTGAAGAGCAGCTGAAGGATTTGAACAGCGCAAGCAGATATAAGAAGGTTGGACGATTGCAGCAGATAATAGCAGAAGAGCTTCCCACATTGACTTTATATTATAGAAAGATCACCTTTGCTTATGATCCGGGTAAATTAAACGGGTGGTTTTTTACCAAAGACGGAGTGGCTATTGCTGTACCTACAGCCCAAAACAAGCTGGTTTATATAAGGGGCACTTGGGGCAAATAATTTCTGAAAGGTTTTGATATGAAATCTGTAAAATCTTTGTCGCGGGTTGTGATTGAGAACTTAATATTTTTTATTGTGCTTGTCGTATTGAGCTTTCTTCTTCCGAGGCTTATTCCCGGCAGCCCTATATACGGGCTTGCAGATAATACCCATGTGCTTAACATGAGTGTGCCGGAAGAAGTGCTCTCAAGATACAAGGAGTATTATGCACCGGAAAAGACTCTTGCTGAGCAGTTTATTCTAAATGTTGAACAATTGCTCAAGGGAAATCTGGGCTATTCCTTTCACTTTGGATTGCCGGTGTCAGACATCATAAAGGGGAGAATAGGATGGACGCTGCTGCTTTCTATCAGCGCCATCCTTATTTCTACGATGATCGCAGTTCCCATGGGCATAAAAGCAGCTATGAAAAAAGGCAGCTTTATGGATAAGCTTTTAGTGTTTCTGATCATATTGATGGAGGCTGTCCCCATATTCCTTTTCGGACTGTTGATCCAGATGGCCTTTGCATATAAGCTCAGGCTATTTCCGGCACAGGGGGCTTATTCTATAGGCATGGATCATGAAACATCGGGTTTTTTCATGGATGCCTTGAAGCACAGTGTTCTCCCCTTGATGGCTTTGACTTTTTCTCAAACACCTTCTTTTTTATTGTTGGTCAGGAATACTGCAATAAGAGTAAAAAAGGAGCCCTACGTAGAAATGGCTGTATATAATGATATAGATGAAAAAACTATAAAATATAAGTATATTGTAAAGAATTGCTTGCCAGAGCTAATAGGCAAGCTTAATATACACATCATATATGCAATTGTCGGTACATTGTTTATAGAAGTGATATTTTCATATCCGGGAATGGGGGAGCTTATGAAGATTGCAGCAGGGGCTAGGGATTATTGCCTGATACAGGGTATCTTCTTATTGACGGGTCTGTACGGGATAGCGGTTAATATTATTTTAGGATTTTTGACAAATATCATATTCCCGAGGATGAGAGCATGAATAAGGCTGCTTTGCTTATAGCCTTGATAATGTTGCTGATAAGCCTTCTATCCCCCTATATCGCTCCTTATGACCCTGAAGATTTCAGCTTTGACAGTCTTATGCCCCCGGATGAAGAGCATATACTGGGCACTAATTCCCTTGGTCAGGATTTGTTTTCCCAGCTGTTATACGGATTCAGGTTCAGCACCATAATAGCCCTGGTTTCTGCTTTCATATCCACATTCATAGGCACTGTATTGGCCATGTTATGCTCCTATTATGGGGGGTGGGTTGAGGCCTTCATAATGAAGCTGACGGATTTTTTTCTCATCATCCCCGAAATAATCGTGATAATGCTCTTTTCTGTTTTTGCAGGGCCGGGTTTATATAATATAATAGCTGCCATAGCGCTTTTTTCCTGGAGCAAGGTAACCCGAATACTTCGAACCAAATCCAATCTTGCTATAAAGGACGAAGGAGCCCAATACACTTTGCTCCTCAAAGGAAATCTTGCTGATGTGATGAGAAAGATTTGGCCTCAAATATATCCTGCCGCGGCTACGATGTTTGTGCTCCAATGCAGTAAGGCAATACTATACGAAGCCAATCTGTCATTTCTCGGCATAGGAGACCCTACGGTCAAGTCCTGGGGAAGGCTTATAAGGCAGGCTATGGACTATGAAGGATTATTTTTCGAGGGGGCTTACCTCTGGTGGCTCCTTCCGCCTATCGCATGTATAGTAATATTTGTGGGAGCCATGTCATTAATATCTTTTGATATGAATAAGGAAACAATTAGGTAGGTTTTAATATATGGAGATTTTAAGAGTAGAAGCCCTGACTGCTTATTATGAAGGGAAAAACTCAAAAAAATTTTATTACCCGGATTTCACTATTGGAAAAGGACGGTGCCTTTGCATAAAGGGAGATACTGGATGCGGCAAAACTACATTATTAAAGGCACTTTTTAAGAAGGATTTTGAAGGAAAAGCAGACTATAAAAGCGCTCAGTTGGTGGGAAAGGATATAAGAAGCTATGGAAGAGATATCTATAGAGTCGTTTCTTTTATGCCCCAGTTTTCTCAAAATGCATTAAATCCAAGCTTGACTGTTGAAAGCCATGGGAAGGATGTTCCGGGATATAACAGGGAAGGATTTTTAGAAATGCTGGCGTCCTTGAAGCTGGATGAAGATGTAATGAATAAATATCCTTATGAGCTGAGCGGAGGAATGAAGCAGAGGATAGTCATGCTGCTGGGTTTTTTAAAAAGCCCCAGCTTGTATGTGATGGATGAGCCTTCAACGGCAATAGATGCTTTGACTCTCAAGCTTATATTGGATTTTCTGAGAGGGATGAAGGAGAAGGGCATAAGCATTCTTATGGTAACCCATGACTTTGGCTTTTCAAAGCATATTGCCGACGAGCATATAATATTGCAGGTGTTGTCATGAATAAGGTTTTAGAATTTAAGGGCGTCAGCAAGAGCTATGGCGGATATAAAGTTTTGGAAGACTTGAGCTTTTCCATTGAGAAGGGGTCTATAGCTGCGTTGATAGGGGAAACAGGAAGCGGCAAATCTACCATAGCCAGATTGGCCGTCGGCTTAGAAAGACCGGACAAAGGAGAAATACTGCTCATGGGAAAATCCGTAGGGCTTCTGAAAAAACGCGGCTTTTGCGATTGCGCCTCTATCCAGTATATATTTCAAGATGCTTATGGAGCTCTTGAGGATGGATATAGGGTAGAGCAAATATTATCGGAGCCCATAAGGATATGCAAAAGAAGGGGCCGCGAGGAAATATATTCTCCGGAACAAGCCTTGTCAATGGCAGGATTAGGAGATTATGAATATTGGAAAGGGATGAAGGCCGCGGCACTAAGCGGAGGTCAAAGGCAAAAGCTCTCAATAGCCCGAGCTTTGATACCAAAGCCGGATATTTTGATAACCGATGAAAGTACAGCAATGCTGGACACAAAATCCTCCCAAGAAGTATTCGAAATATTGAGGGAAATATGTATAGGCTATGGATTGAGCGTTATCGCAATTACCCATCAAAGGCATATCATCGATAACTCATGCGATAAAGTTATGGTACTGCGCGGAGGAAGAATAATTGAGGAGGGACCGTCAGATATCGTTATGAAATTTCCCTCTGAAGACTATGCCAAGGAGCTTATAGCTTGTATGAATATATTTGTGGGGGTTTAGAGATGAGCAAGCTTGTTTACGCTGATTTGACTCAAGAAAAAGTCACTGTTGAAAATATTGAAACGGATTATAAAAATTCAGGAAGAGCCCTGGCAGCAAGATTGATATGGGAAAGGGTGCCTGCCGGTGCAGATTATCTGAGCGAAGAAAATGCCATCGTGCTGGCTCCCGGATTTTTGACCGGCACCCAGGCCCCCAGCACAGGGCGGCTCAATATCGGAGCGAAGAGGAGCGAAGGCAGCGATGTCAGGATGATCAATATTGCAGGGCCGATTTCACAAAAAATCGCCTCTATGGATATAGCAGCTTTGATGATCACCGGAGCTGCAAAGGGGTCTAATACGGTGCTTCATATAGAAAAGGACTCATTATCCTTTCATAAGCTTGATGAAATATCAGGCATGTCTACAGGGAAGACCGTTGAATATTTAAGGGCTTTGTGGGGTGAAGACACCTCCATAATAGGAATAGGCCCCTGCGGTGAGCATGTGCTGCCCATTGCTTCAATATTCAGCACCTACAAAAATGGGCACCCCGCTTATTACTGCTCACGGGGAAAAATGGGCGATATATTCGGATATAAGGGCATCAAAGCCATTGCGGTGAGCGGCAAAAATCACTTTTCCGCAAAGGTCTCGGATGAGGAGGCCTTTAGAAAAGCCTCTAAGCGGCTGGGGAAAAAGATAATTGAAAATCCTGTATGCGGAGGAGCTCTGCCTGCATATGGGTCCATTACCCTGATAAAAATGATGAGAGAAGGCAAAAACTTTAAAATTAAGAAAGAGACAGAGAAAAAGAAGGAAAGCAAGGGTGCAGTGGTTACATATAATGATATGCCTGTAAATAAAAATTGTGCTCCAAACTGCGTAATAGGATGCCTTAACAGGCATCGGTCTTCGGATGACACTCCTTATAGCTCACCTGCGGAAAGCGAAGCTTATGCAGCGTGTAAGGATCTTTTCGGAATCGATGATAAGGACTTCATAATCAATTTGAATAAGCAGTGTTTCAATCTGGGGGCGGATACACTGGAGTTTTTATCCTCATGTGCCATGCTGTTTGAAGCCTATGATGAAAAACCTTCAAAAGGAAAGCTTGTAAATTGCATTGAGGAGCTGAGGAAATTGACGGCAAAGGGAAGGATAATAGGCAGCGGCACCAGGGGAATATATGGCTTATATGCAGAAAACAAAGCTCTGAAGGCAATGATGACAAAGCCTTCCTATAAAGAGGAGGGAAGCTTTAAACTGGATCTCAAGAACAGGGCTCCAGGCTGTGAAGATTTAAGCCCTGCAGAATATTTATACGGATATATTGCCGCCTCCGGCAATCTTGGGCTTTGCCTTTTCACCAGCTTTGCCATGCTTGAAGACAGCGAAGCGATGGAAATACTGGCCGATCTTGTGAAGGCTAAAACCGGCAGCGACATTAAAAGCGCCGATTTAATAAAGGAAGCATTGAGCAGCCTCAAGGAGCAAAGACAAGTCCGGCATGATTCGCTCAGCGGAGATATAGCCTCCTATATGCCGGAATTTGTGAAGGTACTGTATAGATATTTTGGACAGTGATATATTTATTCCATAAAATCAAAGAGCGTATATTCCTTTTTGCCGGCGAGAGGTTTGATGTTGAAGTCTATGAACCGGGGCGCATTCATAATCGATTTCAGCATAGATAAATCGGCTTTGTCGTCCAGCCATATATTTTCCTCTTCTCTGGTCAGGATTAAGGGCATCCTTTCATGGATGCTCTTCATTTTTTCTGAGGAATCCATGGTCAAAATAGCAAAGGTATCCTCATCATAGATAGCGGCCATGGAGAATATATCCTCATCATCTTTGCCGATGAGATGCTTGATCTTGTTGCCTTGTCCTGCCTTCCATTCAAAAAAGGCATTGGCGGGGATCAGACATCTTCTTTTGATCAAAGCGGATTTAAACATGGGCTTTTTATCCGCTGTTTCTGCTCTGGCATTTATGATAAGCCTCTTGCTGCCGCTCATGGGGAAGCCCCATTTCATAGGCAGAAGCCTTATCCTGCCGTCCGTTTTTACCACTGCAAGGGCATTTTCGGAAGGGAAAATTTCACCGGATTTGTATAAGCCCTCGGAATAATCTGCATTGTACCTGGTTGCCAGATCCTCTAATCCGCTTTTCAATAAAAACCTTCCACACATTTTTATAACCCCTTTTTATGATATTATAATAATAGTAGCATAATGATGAGGAGTAAACCACAGAAAGACAAGGAACCGGGCGGAATAATTCTATGAGGTGATATATATGAAAAGCAGAATAGAAATCTTTCTTGGAGATATAACCAAGCTTCAGGCGGATGCCATAGTGAATGCGGCCAATACCAGCCTGCTGGGCGGAGGCGGCGTAGACGGCGCCATACATAGAGCAGCAGGCCCGAAGCTCCTGGAGGAGTGCAGGGGGCTGGGAGGCTGCAAGACAGGAGAGGCGAAGATAACCAAAGGCTATAACCTGCCTGCAAAGCATGTAATCCATACTGTGGGGCCCGTATGGAAAGGCGGAAACAGCAGCGAGGATGAGCTGCTGAGGAATGCTTACAGAAATTCTTTGAAGCTTGCCGCAGAAAATGATATAAAAACCATAGCATTTCCGGCCATCAGCACAGGGGTATATTCATTCCCTCTGGAAAGAGCAGTAAAAATTGCCGTTGCAGAGGTTTTAGATTTTTTGAAGAAAAACAGCTCTATTGAGAAGGTCATCTTCACATGTTACAATGAAAAAGCATATGAATACTATAATACCATGATGGATAAAATATTTGGAGGCAGTGAGATTTGATAAAAGTTGTTTTAGCGGGAATCGGCGGTTTTATCGGCGCATCTTTCAGATACATGATATCCAATATGATTTCAAGGCATATAAGCTCTTCTTTGCCTTTGGGGACGCTAAGCGTAAATATAATAGGAGGGTTCTTCATAGGCTTTATACTGGAAGGAAGCATGAAGCTCTGGAGCCTTTCACCGGATATGAGGATATTTTTGGTCACCGGTATCTTAGGCGGCTTGACCACCTTTTCTGCCTTCAGTTACGAAACAGTAGAATTATTGAGCAAGGGCAGCTATTTTTTAGGGATGAGCAATGCCGCATTAAATCTGATATTAAGCCTGGCGTCCGTATGGATAGGAAGGCTTGTAGTTCAAGGCATAGGTTAGTAAACAAGCTAATATACAATTTTTTAAAGTTGACAAAAACAAAATAAAATTGTAATATACATATTGTAATAAAAATGCACCTATAGCTCAGTAGGATAGAGCAACGGTTTCCTAAACCGTGTGCCGCAGGTTCGACTCCTGCTAGGTGCACCATATTGAAATTACCAATCCCAACGCTTTGAGGCATTGGGGTTTTTTATGCTTCTTTATATGGCTTATTTGGCAAGTTCAAATAAAAAAAGTGAAGTAGGATTGATTTCCTGCTTTTTTCATATTTTTATTCCATTAAATAAATTAATACCTTATACTTAATATAAATAGTATATTATTGGCAAGGCATGGTGAGAGTATGCAATTTCAATATATTCCATATATATGGCCTTTGATTGTGTCTTCGTGCATTACATTATCTTTGGGAATATATGCATTGCTGAGGCGAAAAAATGCAAAAGGTGCTGCCAGCTTTATACTCAGCATGCTTGTGGTGACCATATGGTCATCAGGCAATGCACTTGAAATGGCGGCGGCCGACTTCGGCACCAAGCTTTTTTGGGCAAATATCCAATATTTTGCTTATTGCTATTCACCTGTAACATTGCTTGTGTTATGCATGGAATTCACCGGATATCATGGATGGGTAAGAAATAAAAAGATTTGGTGGCTTGCTGTCATACCTACAATTATCATAATGCTCGTTTGGACTGATGGAGTGCACGGTTTGATAAGGTATGGGATACACATGGATTACAGCGGATCATTTCCCGTCATTGCTAAAAGATACGGTCCTATCTTCTATATTCATGCTCTCTATTCACATTCTTTGAATATTACTGCATGGATACTTATCGCCAGAGCGGTATTTTTTAAGAACACAGTATACAGAAAGCAAGCATTTGCATTGTTTTTGGGATTAAGTTTAATTGTTATACCCAATATGCTGTATATTTCAGGCATCAGCCCTGTGAAAAGATTTGATATCACGCCGGTGTTCTTTGGACTGGCGGGTTTGATAATGGCATGGGGTATCTTTCGCTATAAGATATTCGACTTGATACCCTTGGCACGTGCTACTGTGATTGAGACAATGGAAGCAGGGATATTGGTCCTTGACTTGCAGGACAGGGTGCTGGATATGAATCCGGCCTTTGAAAAGATCATAGGTTTGACTGTTTCACAAGCTTCTGCCAAAAGGGTTGAAGAGGCCTGCTCTAAAATTCCGGAGCTGGCTAAGGCTTGCATGGACAGGAATATTGCACATACAGAGTTTTCAGTAGATGCCATGGAATATGCAAAGGTTTATGAGGCATTGTTTTCTCCTCTTGTTGACGGGGAGGGTATTCTTATAGGAAGGCTTGCAGTTATATATGATATAACTGATAAGAAGCAGGCACAGCAGGAGTTTTTAAGGCATCAATGGAGGCTTGCAGTGATTGAGGAGAGGGAACGGATGGCCAGGGATATGCATGACAACTTGGGACAGGTTTTAGGCTTCATAAGCTTACAGGCCCAGGGAATCAAGCAGGAACTTCTGAACTCAGGGGTAGAAGTGGTCTCTCTAAAGCTGGACAAGCTGATAGGCGTTACACAGGGGGCCCATGATGAAATAAGGGAATATATACACAATGCCAGGAGTACCGCCTTTACCGAAAAGGATTTTATCAAAGCATTAGAAAAGGATATTATTAGATTTGAGGAAGAAACCGGCATATATGTTAAAAGGGATATGCCTATTGACTTTACAGGTGAGATACTGGAGCCGATAATACGGTTGAATATGCTGAATATCATCAAAGAAGCCCTGAACAACGTAAGGAAGCATGCGGAGGCCGATAATGTAAAAATATCTTTTTCTTTTTCACAGGAGGAGTTCTGTACTATCATAGAGGACGACGGAAAAGGGTTTGACTGCAGTTTATACGAAAACAGCGCCGGTACAAAGTTTGGACTGAATATAATGCGGGAGCGTGCAGCTGCAATAGGTGCGGGAATTCACATCGAATCACTTGCGGGAAAAGGCAGCAGGATTGCTTTATATCTGCCTATCAGGAAAGGTGGGAAAAATGAAGATGAAACTAATGCTGGTAGATGATCATCCTTTATTTCTGGAAGGTCTTCAATATCTTCTTGAAACCTATGGAATAGATGTGGCCGGTACGGCAAAAAATGGGAGAGAGGCGCTTGCGCAAGCTCGGGCATTGAAGCCGGACATTATTTTAATGGACATCAAGATGCCTGAGTGCAGCGGAATAGATGCATTAAGGCTGATAAAGGCAGAGATGTCTGAAATAAAGATCATCATGCTTACTACGTCTGAGGAGGATGAAGATCTTTTTGATGCAGTGAAGTATGGAGCATCAGGATACCTTCTAAAAAATACTAATGCCAGGGAACTGGTAGGCATGCTGTCTGATCTTGAAAAAGGAGAGGTTCCTCTTTCACCGGATTTAGCTTCCCGGCTTTTAAAAGAGTTTAAGGACAATAGCTCCTATGAGCATGCATCTACAGCCAGCACATCACAGGATAGCAAAGGGAGGCAGCTTACCCAAAGGCAGCTGGAAATACTGGAAATGGTAGCCAAAGGAATAACCTATAGGGAAGCGGCAGATGCTTTGGGGCTTACTGAGCGCACTGTCAAATATCATATGGGGAGGATTATAGAGCTGTTGCATCTTGAGAATAGAGCACAAGTCATTGCTTATGCGGCACGGATGGGAATAGTGGAGCACAAATAACAGTTTATAAATACAGTCTTTAGTAGAAGGCTGTATTTTTTTTATAGCAGACTGTACTTTAGTACATGGTATACAAATGGGAAACAAGGTATTATATAAATAATTATGCAGAATTTTTTGACCATTTCTGATAGATATTGATATATTGAAGATTATAGGGAGGGATCATGTTGAAAAATATAAAAGTGAAGACGGTTTTGGTGTTCATGCTGATAATGATGACATATATATCTTTTTCCGGCATAGCTGTATATGGGGGATATGAATGGTATTTGCTCGATGATGACGGAAGCTCACCGGGTTCATGGACAAATTTGAATGATGAGGTTGCAAGGGTTACTTCCTTGAAAAATGGACCATCCAGCGGCAATCCGGGGTACTTTTACTACTTCAAAAATGACGAAAACGGTACTAGAGAAATGGCCGATGCAGAGATTGCAAGGACTGTTTATTTGAATGAGGAACAAAAAATGCTGTGTAATCTGGGGCAGCTAACGGTTAATTTTTCAGTAGACTATTCCGGATGGGATGATAGTGATAATGACCGGTTTAAGGTGCGCATATACAGCAACGGGACCAAACTTATCCACGATTCAGGCTATTATATAGGGAACAAATCCTGGAAAACACTGAAGAAAACCGGGATTACCCTTCCTGCAGGCACCACAGGCATAAAGGTGGATATATACGCAGACAGGGAAAGCGGAAGCGACCTGGATGTATACCTGGATAACATAAGGGTATGGCTTTCTGATGAAAAACCGCCTTACATGATCGAAGCAACAGTTACTGAAATCAGGGATTATAACGGTAATGCGGTGCCATTGAAGAAGGATAAGGATACCGGCGAGTATTTGGACAACTGGGTGAACACTTCAGATACCATTTATGGCAGTGTAAAGTACAATGAACCGGTAGATATATGGCTGGGAACACTTCTGAGGACAAATATTCTGGTTAGAAGTGGTTCTATGGTTTATGGAGATGTCCAAGGAGGGAGGGGATACTTGCATGAATACTCTATCCCAATTGGTGATAGACTGATAGCAGGAGACAATTATATACAATTCTATTATAATCCTGATGGATCGGGCCCCTTCGATGACCATGCGCGTGATATAGGCGGAAATGCCGCTATTTATTATGAAAAGCCTAATATAGATAAATATAAACTCAAGCTGGATAATGCATTGCCGAAGATTATTTCTCCAGTATATCCATGGGACAGCTATGAGGCATATGAACGCGGCAGGACAAGCATTGATATTGTAGTGAGTGAGGAAAACCGGGGGACCAAGCAGTCGCCTCTTACTCTGGCTTATCATTGGGAATATAGAGACAAAAATGGTTTTAAAATTACTGAGCCGGAGACGAAAATGTTGATAAGCAGTACAGTGGTACCTGTGGTAGATGATACTTATACAACCTATACAGTCAAAATTGATATTCCTAATGGAAGCAGCATACCCCCTTATCAAGAGTTCACCCTATTTATTGAGGCTTGGGATGAAGCAAGAAATGGATATAGGAACAATTATATATACTTTATAGTCAATCAAAAGGATGCAACACCTCCGACCATAACTTGGGACAAGAGTATTCGTGAGGATGGGACAGTAGTGGATTTAAATGCAGGAGAAGATACTCTGTATACCACAAGCCGCACAGTTTCTTTCAGTGCGAAGGATTTGGAGAGCGGTGTGGATGAAGTAAAATATTCGTGGACTAGAGAACCCTATAAAGCAGGAGATGTAATAAATAAAGTGGTACTGCCGGGAGAAGATGGCAAATATCACATACAGGGGACAAGCTCTGATGCTCCGCTGGAAGGCACATATTATCTAAATATACTGGCAGTAAACGGCACGGAAACGGAGACCATCAGCAGCAAAGCCTTTTATTTTGATAATCAAGGTCCTAGGGTCACAGGATTTAGTCTTGAACTGAGTGATTATGGAGATCCAAAAAGTGTAAATTATAGAGTTGAAGACAGGGCTTTGCAGGATAAGTTTTTATATACAATTTTGATGATGGATGAATTAACTTGGACTTATGAGCCTTTAACAGAACCTGATATATCTGAAGGTATAAAGGATAATGACGATATGTGGCGTGTAATGGAAATAGACAGCATAACAGGCACTGAAGGCACTGGAAGCATAAGCCTATTTGATGAAACAACACCTATTACAGGATACTACAAGCTGGTAGTCAGATTTTATGATGAATACTACAATTGGAAGCAGATTGAGGAGCAAATAACCATTGATCACGAACCTCCCACTATTGGAAAAGAAATGCATTTGGGAGAACCGGAAGTATTTAAGAAGAGGCCTGAAGTTACCCTTGACTACGGGACATTTGAAGGTGTTTTGATTGAAATAAATGATAACACATATGTAGGTAAAAATGAGGAATACATATCTGTTAAATGGGTAGATGTTGTAAGTAAAGAAGAAATACCTGCAAGTTTTAGAGACATGCAAGGCTGGGTTCTTATTGAAGGCAGTGAAGCTTTAGACGGTAGATATTACCTCCGGGTGATAGCGAAAGATGCTTTTGGAAATACCATGGACCAAAGGGTTTCTATAGATGGAAATCCAGTGGTGTTCTGTTACGATAATAGTACCCCAACGGTAAATATAGCATACGATAAAGTATTTGGCGCAAATGAATTCAAATTTTCCTATTCGGAGCTTAAGGATGCTTATACCGATGTAAAGTTGTTTAAATATGGGATATCAGCATCACCGGATATTATGCCTTCAGAGTGGATAGACATAAACCCTGCCTTAAGTGAAGGTGAAATAACCTGTTCTACCACTGAAGGGGTATGGTATTTGCATATAAAGCTTCAGGATACATTGGGCAATGAGCAAATCATCTCCTTCCCGGAGCCCTTTCACATAGATTTGACCAAACCATCAGGAAACATTGGTTTCACAAATGCTTATACCAACAAGCTGGATGCAGCATTGAAGCTGGAAATAGATGAACTGAAAACAATACCTGATAAAACCTTTAAAACCATATTATCTGATGACATGACAAAACTTGAGAATGATGCAATTGGGGAAGCAAAGCCGTCAGACTGGCAGGATATAACCTATGAAAACGGATTGGCAATATATAATTGGAGCCTCACAGATAAGGAAGACGGCGAGCAGAAGGTATATGCTAGATTCATGGACGAGGCAGGAAATATATCAGATATATATGAGGCTTCTATCATACTTGACAGGACAGCTCCAACAGGAGAGGTGACATATGATAATATTACAGAGCCTACAGCAGGTAATGTGACTGCAAGCCTGACAATGAATGACAATTATAATGTGACCTTGCTCAATAATGATGGGATCAGTTCTTATGTATTCAACCGCAATGGAGAGTTTGAGTTTGTACTCATGGATGATGCAGGGAATAAGGCCCGTATAAAAGCTGTTGCAGATAATATAGATAAGGACCCCCCGAAGGCATATATCACATATTCCAATCCAAGAGACATCTGGACCAATGAATCCATAACCGCAACACTTCATTTGGAGGATATAAATGGTTATACTGTTTTAAGCCAAGGCGAGTTTACCCACACCTTTGATGGAAATGATGAGTTTTTATTTGAGTTTGAGGATACTTTGGGCAATCAAGGAAGCATAAGAGCTGAGGTAAAAAACATAGACAAGGAAGCTCCGGAGGGCAGCATCATATATGCGGAAGGAGATACGGCACCTATCACTATATATCTTGATACAAACGAGCCTGTTAAAGTGACAAACAATGGCGGAAGCTTCAGATATATGTTTTATGAAAACGGAGAATTTATCTTTGAATTTGAAGATAAGGCAGGAAACACCGGAACAGCTGTTGCTTCTATATATACAATTACCTCTCCTGAAAATTATGTTAATGTGATGTATGGTGACTCAGGCGGGCTCACAAATGAAAACATTAGAGTGGAATTTACACCTGATCCGGTTTTAGCGTGTATAGCAAGTCCAACAGTGACAGCGGAGGTATACGGGGCGTATGAATATACATTTACTGATAATGGGGACTTGCCCGTATCCATAAGAGTATTTTCAAGCGCGGATGAAGAAAGTATAAGAACGGTGACAGGCAGTATTTACAATATTGACAGAACTCCCCCGGAAGCATATGTATATCTAAGCACAGAAGGACTCACAAACCAGGATGTTACAGCAACTCTGCTCACTTATGATGATAGAGGAAAATCTGTCACAATCAAGAATAACAACGGAGAATCAGAATATGTATTTGATAAAAACGGCGTCTTTACCTATGAATTCATGGATGAGGCGGGAAATATGGGGTATAAGGATATAACCGTTTCCAATATTGACAAGGAAGCACCGAAGGCTGAGATTAGCTATTATACAAAAGAAACCAAGCCAAATTCTAAATTTGCGAAAATATCCTTTACAGGAGAAGCTGAGGATGTAGAAATACTCAACAATAATGGTTCGGACACCTTTGAATTTGTGGAAAACGGGACTTTTACCTTCTCATATTCGGATAAAGCGGGGAATAAAGGTGAAGCCACTGCAAGGGTCGATAATCTGTCCGACAGTGTTTCGGCGGGAACCATTGAATATTACATCAGAGAAACCAAAATTGACGATCCTGATGAAACGATGATAAATGAAAGCGTCACTGCAAAGCTGGTTTTGGATAAAACGGGCGGTCCCTATACCATAGTGAACAACGGCGGAAGCGGCAGCTATACCTTTCTGCATAACGGAGAATTTACATTCGTTTACGAGGATGGGAATTCAAACAGAGGCTTTGCCACAGCCAAAGTAAGCACCATAGATAAGGAGGCGCCCAAGCTTCAAATACTGGCAGACATTGTAAGAGCCACCAGGGAGAATGTTATCATTACAGTAAGCTACAGCGATAATATTGAGGTTAAAGAAGTAATTCACAACATGGAGCCGGATAATGTCATTCCCTCCGAGAATGGGTTTACCTATATATGCAGCGGGAATAAGTCAATTGAGGTTACTGTTGTTGATACTGCAGGAAATAAGACTACAAAATCATATGATGTAAACTATATAGATAGGGAGAGGCCAACAGCAGAAATAATATATACTCCCAGCAGCTTTACAAATAGCAATGTAAGGGCGGTTCTGGTCTTGAACGAGCCCGCGAGGATTTTGACCAACAACGGTAAGGCGGAATACATATTCACTCAAAACGGAGAATTTGTATTTGAGTTTGAAGATGAGGCAGGGAACAAAGGCTCAAAGACAGCAGTTGTTAACTGGATTGACAAGACTCCTCCCCGGGTATCGTTGGAATACAGCAATACTAAGATGACAAACAAGCCTGTAGAGGTAACTCTGAAAGCAGAAGAGGGTTCCAAAATTTTGAACAATGGCGGTTCGGCTAAGAGGGTCTTTTACAGGAATGGGGAATTTACCTTCAGAGTAAGAGATGAAGCAGGAAACATCGCCGAGATAAAGGCAGAGGTAAAAAATATAGATTCAGATATGCCCATCATAACACTTAAGGGATCGTCTTATGTAACGCTTTTTCAGGATGAAGCTTATACCGAACAAGGATATACTGCTATTGACAATGTTGACGGAGATATATCAACTCAGGTCATTGTAGAAGGAAGCGTTGATACAACTGTAGCGGGAATATATATTTTAAAATACAAGGTATCTGATGCAGTGGGTAATAGCAATGAAGCGACGAGAACAGTAAAGGTACTGAGCCCCGGCGAGTTGGTGCTTCTCCTCAATGATGAGGTTGCCGAAGGAGAAAGCGTAATTTTGAATAAAAGGGATGTTAAAGTGAGTGCCTTTGGCAACGAGGGAAGCTTAAAAATAAAGTGGGATAAGGGCAAGAGGACCCAGGCCTATTTCAAGACCGAAGGATATATTGCTGCTCCCGGAGGAACTGTAAGGCTTGAGGCCTATAATTGGTATACATTCTTTGTACAGGATAGGGAAAGAAGGATAAAAACCATACAGGCATATGTAAATGAGTAGGGGGTGAGATGATGAGCAGAAGATTAAAAGCAGCTTTAATGCTTGCAGTTTGGAGTTTAGGCATTCTTGGCAATTTTATGTTGGAAGTAAGTGCGGAAGGAGTGCCGGAAGTGCAATCCATCAAAAACAATATAGTTGAGCTTTTGGTAAGCAAGGAGGACGGAAGGTTTGCGGTGAAAACTGCGCAGGGGTCTCCCCAAAGGCCGGAGGATGACAATGTACCTTTGCTTTTTTCGAAAGGTATTCCGGATACAACCTTTACCACCTTCAGAATTGATGGGAAGGACTACATATACGGCAATTCATATAATGGGATAGTAATAGACGGAGGCCTGGTAACAGCTCCGAAGGCGGAGGGAATGAAGAATACCTCCAGTTGGAGAATAGGAGATATAATAGTTACGCAGAAGCTGGAGCTTACGGATAATATTAAAAGCAGCGATGTAGGCAATGTGAAAATAAGCTATTCCATCACAAACAACGGTACCAAAAGCAGCATGGTAGGAACAAGGATCCTCCTGGATATGATGCTGGGAAGCAACGACGGCTGCAGCGTTTCACTGGATGGCAATACAGATATCTCTTATGAGACTAAAGTCTCGGGAGGTGATATTCCCGTATATTGGAGATGTACAGACTCTGTGGACAGCCCAAAGGTTGTGTCTTACGGCTTCTTAAAGGGCTGGGGCAATACAGAGCCTGACAGCCTGACCATAGCTCATTGGAGTTCATTGTCTTCTACCAAATGGGATTATTCCGTAAATCCGGAGCGGAATATAGGTTCATCACTTAATGATTATAAGAGTGCAGATTCGGCAGCCGCACTTTATTGGGAACCTAAAGCATTGGAGCCGGGTAAAACCATGCAATTTGAAACTTACTACGGCTTGGGCAGCATATCCGACAGTAGCAGCGGAGATACCTTCAGCATCAATGTTATGGCTCCCGCCAGGCTGAATATTAAAGGAGACATATATGAAAATAATCCCTTTGATATTATGATGGAGCTGGATAACAGCCTTGAAAACTCATCAGAGCTAGCGGGCATCAATGCTGAGCTAATTCTCCCTGATGGCTTGGAGCTTGTAGAGGGTCACCAAAGCAGCCAATATTTGTACAGAATATCTGTCGGCCAAAAGGCGGCTGCTGCCTGGAAGGTAAAAGCATTGAATACCCAGAAGCTGAGGGTACTGCAGTATATGATACGTATTAGCTCTTTGGACAGGGAGATAAAGAATATAAAGAAGTTCATCATCATTCCGGGTTTTGAAAATGATAATTCCGATATAGGTTATACAGATATTGTGCCCCGCAACCTTTATTATGAGGATGAGGATAATGCCATACAGCTTATTGGCTATGGTTTCGAAAGGCTTAAGGATAAAAGCAGCTATGAAATGAGCCTGGTAAATATGTCTAAAGGTGATGTCCACTATCTTGGTGAGTCCGATATAACTGTTGTCAGCGACAGCCAAATACGCATAAAAGTCGCAAAAGGTTTAAACACCGGAACGTACAAGCTCGTAATAAACCATAAAGACGATATGCTGGACTATACTTTAGGACAATATATAACAGTGACCTCGGATGTGAAGTATAAATCCAGAAACTATGGAATTATGGTAATAAAAGAGGAAAACATCGGTGGTAAAAGAGTTCAAAATGCCGTGCTTTATGAAAATGAATCTCAGCTCAGTGCCGGCGATAAAAGCAGTGCTGTGCTCATTATCAGGGGCAAGGTGAGAAGCGTATCCGATACAAGCTTCGATATCTACGGTGATACTATTGCCATAAATAATGACATATATTACAAAGGTTATGGAGACAATACACTATCTGTATTCAAAAGCGGAGACAGCTTCATAGTAAAAGGAAACGGCGAGCTTTACATGCAGTCGGCGCTTATGGGTAAAAGCATGGATATAGCCTTGAAAAAGGGCCACTTTTATATTGATTCGGCAAATGCCGTCATAAAGGATGAAGATGGCTATATGGATGACATCAGCATACTTTATGTAGGATACTTCCCTATACTGGTAAAAGAAATTAAGATACAAAAAAGTGGGGAAGTCAAGATTGATGGGATACTGCAGCTTGAGAACAAATACTTCAACTTTCTTACAAGTATTGGGACAGGCTTTATGGAATCAGATATAAAGGATATGAGCATAACAAATAAGAAAATAAATATCGACACAGAGATTAAAATACCATTTCCTCGCTGGAAGATGGGAGGGTTTCAGTCCAAGGATTATATGACCAAGAAGACCGCCAATATAACATTTTTTATAAATACCATAAAAGGGGCCTATGGCTTTAAGACCCAAGCAGAAAATCCCCAGCTTAAACTTTTAGATATAAATGCCACAATGGCTTTTGACAAGAATCTGTATCCTGATTATTTCGAGTTTAAGAATAATTATGGTAAGCTGCCCAAGCCCATAGGAAGCACAGGACTGGCTTTTGAGAGCATTGGGGGAGGAATATACGGGCTGAAGTCCATGATGGACTCGCTGCGTTATGGTATTTTGCCCACCGGCTCCAGCATCGCAGTAAGGGCGGATATTGTGGATTTATTAACCTACCATGCGAGAATAAAGGGATATACATTGGTGGGGCTTAGGAATATTGAAGCGGTCTTGAGTTGCTCCGGCATCGATCTTGAAGGAGACGGGTATATCTATTTTATAGATGTGGGAGACATCGTGGGGCACTTTGATTTCAGCGGCGGATACATAAGCGCAGATCTCAATATACTCGATATACTGATAGCCGACGCCTATTTCGGCATAAGCAGTCATGAGATAAAAGGCTCTATCAATGCAAAGCTTAAGATACCTGATTATGTTTGGTTCGTAGGAGGAGAAACCATTGCAGGCTACAAAGCCGGATTATCCACGAAGAAAATTGAAGGCAGTGTCAGGGTTTTGGGTGTGGGAGTTGACGTAGAATACAAATGGGGAGGATCAGTGAGTTTTGATGTGGCCTCTGTTGGTCCTATGGATAAAAAAGGGATATATATAGTACGCACAAAGGATGATCAGGGAAGGGATGTAACTATAAGCTATGGTACCAATATAGAAAAACTCAAGGATATCCCATATTCCTACAATGTCTGCTATAAAGGCGGCATAGGCGGGGCTCTCGCTCTGGGGGCTTCTGCTTACACATATAAGGCCAAAGTAGGTGAGAGCGTTGAATCTGCCATAATCGAGATGAAGTATGATGCCTCTGCAAAACCGGAGATAACAGTGACAGATCCGGATGGAAGCATATATGAGCTTGTTGAGGGAGTAAACTATAGAAACCATATCATACCTGCGGATGTATCTGGCTCCGGAATGGAAGAAAAGCGGCTGTTTGTGACTATTGTTTCGCCAAAACCCGGTGAATGGGCGATAGAATCGGATAAAGCTGTAAGAATGACCTTATATAATGCCAAGGAACCGGCTGTTTTCCAATCGCTTTCTGCAAAGCAGGAGGAAGGCAGGATCAAAGTGGATTGGGAGCTTAACAAAACTGAGGAGAGCAAAGTGTCACTATATCTTTTAAGGGAGGACGGAATTTCAAGCTCAATAGAAATCGGGAAAGATTTGGACGGCGCTTCAAGGTCATATGAATGCGCGATTCCGGCGGGGATAACAACAGGAAGCTATAAAGTCCGCGGCGAGGTAAAAAGGAACGGCACCGGCTTTGATGAAATGTACTCAGAGGGCTTTGAGATAATAGATGCTCTGGCACCGGAGATACCTTCAGATTTCACAGTAAAGCCCATAGGCAACGGCATGATGAAGGCGCAGTGGGATAAAGCAGCCGGAATAGATGAATACCGCATATATGCAGTGGATAATGAGGGGAAAATTGACAAAACCGTGGAAGCCATGATAAGCATAGACGGGGACAAGACAGAAACAATATTCGGCGGAACATTGTTTGACGGTGAAGGCAAAGAATACGGCTGGCTTACCGGCAGATCATATAAATTCGGTCTGTATGCAGTCAATAAAACACCGGCAGCAGGCTCGGAGGAAGAGCATATCAGCAAACCCTCCTACTCGGAAGAAATATATCTGCCGAAGCCTCAGCCCCCTGAGTTCACAATTGATTTTACTTCCGAATACGGCAATATAAATATAGAAAAAGATGAAAATGATAATGAGATACGATATACAAATGCCGGATATATAGATTGCAGATATCAATCAGATGAAACAGCAAAGGCAGTATTCTACATCAATGGAGAAAAGATCGATGAAGCAGAGGGCAAAAATTACAGCTTGCAGCTGGACCTTGTAAGGGGCAGCAATATGATAGAGATCGAGGCAATAGGGAAAGACGGGGATAAGGCCATAAAGGCATATGATTTTTATTATGATGATAGAGCACCGGAACTGATGGTGCAAAGCCCAAACAGCAATGATGCCATACAAAACGGAAGCATATTGGTATCCGGAAAAACAACGGCAGGCAGCAAGCTCTATGTTAATGGAACCCGGATGACTGTGGAAGAAGATGGAAGTTTTAACGAGGAATATATGCTTTCTGATTTGCAAAGGGAGACCATCACCATAATCTCTATGGACTTGGCAGGGAACCGTACAGAGTATTCTGCGGAAGTCCTCAACTCAGGCATCAGCGATATAGTGAAAGTAAAGATAATGCCGGAAGCTACACAGATGAAGATTGGAGAAAGGGTACAGATGAGGCTCTATGGGGTGACTGAAGACAACAGGCGAATATTATTGGAGTCGGATAAAGTAGATTGGCAGATATATGATACTGAAGGATCAGCATCTATAACAAAAGACGGCTTATTGACAGCAAGGAAATATGGTGAAGTTGTGGTGAACGCTAAATATATAGTTTCAGCCGATAGGGCTTACGAAGATGCTGCAATCGTCAGGATATTGCAGAAAACAAGCGGTAAGGACGATGAGGATAAAGGATCTTCTCCAGATATCCCTGATAATACCGGCATTATCAGAAACAGTGCCGAAACAGGAAGCCTGGTAAGAAGAAGGCTGGATTTTAGGGCAAATGAGGAAATAATAATACCGGGACTTCTGAAGCTCAAATTTACCGGTGACGAGGTATTGAAAGACGGATATATAGAAGTCCATGAAATAGAGGACCTGCTGCAATACAGGGAACAAAGCGGCAATAAGGATTTCCTCAGCAATATATTTGATATCAGAGTACCGGAAGGATATCAATCCAATTCACCTGTTGAGATGACAATTTATTTTAGTAAAAACAAAGCCAAGGGTTTAAAACACATAGGAATATATGCATATAATGAGAAGAAAAGCGTTTGGAAGTTGATTGGAGGAGCCGTTGATGAAGCCAACAGTTCTGTTACGGTAAAAATTTCGCATTTCGGCAAGTATGCAGTTATGGAAAACAGCGGAATAATTCTTATGACAGATATAGACGACCACTGGGCGAGAGATGCAGTGTACAGACTCATGGACAAAGGTGTCGTCAACGGCATAAAATCAGCAGCCGGAGAATATAGGTATGAGCCGGAAAGACCGGTTACAAGGGCAGAGTTTGCTAAGATGCTCTCTCTAAGCTCGGGTTATGTGCCGGATAATGGTGACACAGACCTGTCCCAATTTGCAGATGATAGGGAAATACTGCCATGGGCAAGGACATATATGGAATACTGCAATAAAAGGGGATGGATGAATGGGAAGGGTATAGGCAAGGCAGTATATATGAAGCCCAATGACTTAATAACAAGGGCTGAAGCAGCTGCCATGATATCCAGGGCATCAGGCTTTGCAGCAGCGGATAAAAATATAAAAGCAGCATTTTTCGATAAGAACAAAATCCCGGACTGGGCTGCGGGATATATAGATCGACTGACGGAGGAGAAGCTTATGCAGGGCTATTCTGACGGCAGCTTCAGGCCGGATCAAGTGCTTATTCGAGCCGAAGCGGCAGCCCTGTTTGATAATTATTTGAAAAAATAAATCCTTTTTCTTTGCTGTATATTTGACACACAGTTGTCATATTTTGTATGATATTATTCGATAAAAACAGAGGAGATGGATAAAATGGTCGAGCTGCCGGAAGCTGTTGTACTGGCGAATCAAATAAACGATACGTTGATCGGAAAGAAAATAAGGAAGGCGACTGCCAATCATACCCCTCACACCTTTGCCTGGTATACAGGCGATCCTGCCGGTTACCATGATTTGCTTGCGGGTAAGACAATTCTATATGCAACCTCTATCGGAGAGCATGTAGAAATAAAAGCCGACGATATGATATTGCATATAAGCACACCATTGCGCTACCATGCCGAAGGAGACAAGCTGCCGCAAAAACATCAGCTTCTGCTTGAATTTGAAGATGATACGGCCGTGAGCGCCACCATACAGATGTGGGGATGCCTATTCTGCTTCGGGGACGGAGACCAGGAAAGCGTTTCTGATTATTATCCGTTAAAGATATCCCCGTCCCCTTTATCGGACAGCTTTGACAGAACATATTTTAACAGTCTATTTGATGAGAAGACGGCTAAGCTGTCGGCTAAAGCATTTTTAGCCACAGAGCAGCGTATTCCAGGGCTTGGCAACGGGGTTTTGCAGGATGTCCTCTGGACGGCAAAAATTCATCCGAAGCGCAAGATGTCCAGCCTTACACCCGGAGAAATCGATGATATGTATGATGCAATAAAGCATGTGCTGAAACAGATGACGATTAAAGGCGGCAGAGACACAGAGAAGGATCTTTTCGGGCATCCGGGGGGATATAAGACTGTATTGAGCAAAAATACGGTTGATATGCCCTGCCCTGCCTGCGGTTCCTTTGTAAAAAAAGAGGCCTATCTGGGAGGCAGTATATATTATTGCAAAGGCTGTCAGCAGCTTTAAAGCGATACCATAAAGATACCAGGCTATGCGGCTTGGTATTTTTTTGCTTGACCTTATGGTATAATAATTGGTGTGAGAATATCAATAGATAGAAAAGGATAGCAATAATGAATTACAGAAAAGATGAAAATAACGGACAGAAAGTATTTATGGATATAAAGGATCCGGCCAGAGCAGATGTTATCAAGATTGCATGGCCGGTTTTGGTAGAGCTTCTTTTAGGCTCTTTATTCGGAATGATAGACATGATGATGCTGGGAAGGATAAGCGACAATGCATTGGCAGCTGCTTCCGTGGCCGCTGTAGGCATAACCAACCAGCCCTTATTTATAGGCTTGTCGCTTGTCCAGGCTCTGAATGTGGGCGGAACAGCTATGATCGCAAGGTACTATGGAGCCAATGAAAATGAAAAAATAGAAACGGTATTGAAGCATGTTATATTATTGAGCATGTTAATGCTGACCATTCCCTTATCTATATTGGGTTTAGTTTTTACGGACTCCATAATGACTTTTATAGGTGCCCAAGCGGATGCTTTGCAGGCCGGGAGAGGCTACTTCAGAATTATTATGGTAGGATTCATCTTTCAGTCCTTAAATATGTCAATATCAGCGGCGTTGAGAGGAATAGGGGAAACCAAGACGCCCATGAGAGTAAACCTGAAGGTCAACTTTTTAAATGTCATCGGCAATGCTGTGCTCATATACGGCTTATTTGGATTCCCGAAGCTCGGAGTGACGGGAGCCGGCATATCCACCGCCATGTCTAATGCAATAGCCAGTGTGCTTTTGCTTGCTTACATAGTTAAAGGCAAAAGTATTATTAAAATCAGCCTAAGACACCCCTTTAAATTTGACGGGAATATCATATACAACCTGATCAAGATAGGGGTGCCTGCAACCCTTGAGCAATTGGCATTAAGAACAGGCATACTTTTGTTTGCCAGAATAGTTGCCGGGTTGGGAACCGTTATTTATGCAGCTCATCAAATAGCATTGAACATATTGGGGCTTTCCTTCCAGCCCGGCCAGGCCTTCGGCATAGCAGCTTCATCGTTGACAGGCAGGACTCTGGGTGCTAAGGATCCTGAAAAGGCGGAGGAATACGCCAAAAAAACACGGAGAATAGGCTCGATGATTTCAACCTTTATGGCGGTGATATTCTTCTTCTTCGGTCCTCAGCTCGTAAGCTTATATTCCCCCGATCCGGTAATCATACGGAATACCTCTGCTGCACTCAAGGTCATTGCATTGGTACAGCCCTTCCAGTCATCACAATTCATACTGGCAGGGGCTTTAAGGGGTGCGGGAGATACATTTTGGCCTTTAGTGGCAACATTTACAGGTGTGCTGCTGATAAGGGTCGTTTTCACACATATATTTGTAAATATTATCGGGTATGGTTTGGTTGGGGCATGGATGGCTGTATTTATTGACCAGATTATAAGATGGGTATTTGTTTATGCGAGATTTAGAACGGGCAAATGGAAGCATGTGAAGATAAGATAAAAGCTATAGGATAGGAGCTGGCCTTATGAACTATATCTGTATAGAATGCGGCAGCAAGTTTCCATTAGAAAGCAATGCTTGGAAATGCAGCTGCGGAGGGTTGCTAAACCTTGAGTATGAAAAGAAGCCCATAGATTTCAAATCCACTGCAGCAGCAAGGGATCACTCGTTGTGGAAATATATTGATGCGCTGCCCTTTGAAAAATATGATTGCTGGAGAGGCATTACTTTGGGTGAAGGAGATACTCCTTTGATTCGGATTGAGGGGAACTTATATGCAAAAGCGGATTACTACATGCCCACTTTATCCTTCAAGGACAGAGGGGCTGTCGTTCTGATATCCATGGCTAAAAAGCTTGGGGGAGGCAGAGTCATTGCAGACAGCAGCGGCAATGCAGGGACGGCGATTGCTGCCTACAGCGCCAGAGCGGGTATAAAGTGCGATGTGTTTGTGCCTGCGGCAACCTCGGATAAAAAGATAAAGCAGATAGAAGCTCATGGAGCAGCGATCCATAAAGTGCCCGGGACCAGAGAGGATACTGCAAAGGCTGCTATAGATATGGCAGAGAGCACAGGGCTATTTTATGCCAGCCATATTTATAATCCTTTGTTCTGGGAAGGAACCAAGACTTATTTTTATGAGGCCTTTGAGCAGCTGGGCAGACTTATGCCTGATGCTTTTATCATACCTGTAGGAAATGGTACTCTGCTTGTGGGGGCGTACATCGCTTTTAAGGAGATGCTTTCCTGGGGAGCCATCGATAAAATGCCCAGGATTTTAGCTGTGCAAGCAGAAAACTGTGCGCCAATTTTCAAGGCTTTCGTCGGAGGAATGGATAAAGTGGAGCCCTGTAAGAACCTGGGGACATTGGCAGAAGGGATCGCTATAGCAGCTCCTGCCAGAGGCGCTCAGATATTGAAGGTGATACGCGAAAGCGGAGGAGATATCATCGGAGTGTCAGAAGAGAGCATAACCGAAGCCAGAAGGTCATTGGCCTGCCAGGGCATATATGTGGAAATAACTTCTGCCGCCAATTATGCGGGCTATTTGGATTATATAAAGAAATACCCTGAGCTTAAAACTGCCAAAGTAGTATTTCCTTTATGCGGGGCCGGTATCAAAAGCAGCTAGACAGGCCATAAGGCGCTGCCTAGCCCATATCTTCGATTTCAGTATCTTTATAAATTTCAGCGAAGCCTTTTTCTAAAAGCTCCATAAAATTATCATAGGGCATCTGCTTATATGTGCCGTTTTCATCAAATATCTTCACTAATTTGCCGTCAATTTTAGAAAGCTGCCATTTTGCCTTTATATCGCCAAGGTTGAATATTATTGTTTCTCCGCCGCGCAATTCCATATATCATACCTTCTTTACACCTTTTCATCATTAATTCTACAAAACCTTGGAATTTCCTTTTATCTTTCGTATATAATAGAAATTGGAGAATAATAAATGGAGGGCTTAGGATGAAAATAATGAAAAGATTAATTGCTCTGACGATCATATTTTCAATTCTCATAATGCCTGGTGCCACAGCTTATGGAGACAGCATTATTTATATAGCTTATTTCAATAAAATAGTGCTTCAGGGTGAAACCTTCATGATCTATATATCCGGGATCAAAGCCGATGATGCGGTGAAGGTCACATCAGACCTGAAGGCCAGATCGGAGAAGTATTTTCCATATAAAAACGGAAAGCTTGCCATCATCGCAGTAGGCTGTACTGCAGAGCCTGGAGAGTATGTATATGACATCCTGATATCCCGCGGGGACAAAGTCCTAAGGGATGTGAAGAATAAGATAACGGTGAAGGAAAACTCTTTTAAAAAGGATTATATAAAGGTTTCAAAAGAAACGCAGGAAAAGAAGAGCCAGGATAATTTGAATTTTGATACGGAGCAAATTGCCAAGGCGAAAGCAGACCCGGAGAAATTACCGCTTTATAAAGGCGGCTTTATTGCTCCCGTAGATGCCGAAATAAACACCGAATTCGGGGCGATGCGCTATGTAAACGGCGTCAGGAGCAGCGTTCACTCCGGATTGGATTTCAAGGCAAAAAAAGGTACGCCTGTGATGGCTTCCAATGACGGAAAGGTAGTGCTTGCCATGGAATTGAATGCATCAGGCAACACTGTGATTTTAGATCATGGGCTGAATATATATACTTCCTACTGCCATCTGGACAGCATCGGCGTTGAGACAGGAGATCGTGTTGAGAAAGGCGATATCGTAGGCAATGTCGGCTCTACGGGATATTCTACGGGACCGCATCTGCATTGGACTTTTTCCATTGGAAGGCAATCTACGGACCCAAAGCCTTTTATGGATGGCCTCGGAACGCCCAATTTTTAGCGCTTGCTGATCAACTGCCGAAAAAGCTTTGCACAATAAAACGATAGATGACAAATCACATGAAATTAATTACTATTGCTAAATGGGCATATTTTATATATAATATTATAGTGCCCGCAAAAGAATGTGAGGGATTTTCACATATATGGATATGCATGAAAATTTCATGAAAATTGCTTTGGATGAGGCGAAAAAAGCAGCCGGCATCGATGAAGTTCCCGTGGGTGCGGTTATTGTCAAAGACGGCATAATAGTTTCTCAAGCCTTTAACACCAGGGAATCCTCTAAGGATGCAACGGCCCATGCAGAGATCGCGGCAATAAAAAAGGCCTGTGAAGCTTTGGGCGGTTGGCGGCTGATAGACTGTGAGATGTATGTGACTCTGGAGCCCTGTCTGATGTGCAGCGGCGCCATACTGCAATCCAGGATCGAGAAGCTTTACATGGGAGCCATGGATCCTAAAGCCGGCGCAGCCGGATCTGTCATAAATGTGTTTGAGGATTACTGGTTTCACCACAAATGTGAGGTATACACAGGAATACTGCAGGAGGAATGCAGCAGTATTTTGAAGGAATTTTTCAAAAAAAAGAGATAGCTGAAAATAATTAAATATGGAGAGGTATCGAAGTGGTCATAACGGGGCTGACTCGAAATCAGTTAGGGAGCAATCCCACGCGGGTTCGAATCCCGCCCTCTCCGCCATTGATAAACGAATCACTCACAAGAGTGATTTTTTAGTATGAGGGAATAAGTAATGAGGGATTCGAACGGGAGGAACAAGAAAATGCGCCCTTTGGAAGCATTTTCCCTCCCCGGCGTGATAGCGAGCCGAAGCGAGCGGAGCGAATCCCGCCCTCTCCGCCATTGATAAGCGAATCACTCACAAGAGTGATTTTTTAGTATAAGGGAATAAGTAATGAGGGATTCGAACGGGAGGAACAAGAAAATGCGCCCTTTGGAAGCATTTTCCCTCCCCGGCGTGATAGCGAGCCGAAGCGAGCGGAGCGAATCCCGCCCTCTCCGCCATTGATACAGGAACACTTAAAATAAATCTATCCGGCGAAGCCGCATATAAATCTTTTTTACCCGCTCCGCTTCCGCCAGAGCTCCCGATAGAGTTTGATGCTGAAGCGGTCAGACTTCTTGTGGAGGTCAATAAACAGCTCGCTATTTTTGCTGGAAAAAGGATTAATTACAACACCGGCATTGTATATCTCATACTTTTTAAAGAAGAACCGTATTGAGTATTACGACCGTTTGACTGAGGTTCGCAATAAATGAAATTATGAACAATGGTTGAAGTTTTTTCTGCAAGCGGCACATGAATCTGCTCAGGACGCGGCAATAACAATTGACAGACTGGCGGCTCTTCATGATAAAAATGTGTCTGTTATCAGCGGCATGGGCAGAACTGCAAAAAACGCCTTACAGCTGTTATGTGATGCAGGTATTCTGGTTCAATTTTCCGGCAAACAAAGAAACAGAGTGTTTTCCTATGAGGCATATTTAATCCTGCTCCGGGAAGGAACTTAAAGGTAATTAGTGTCCTTGTCTTGAGTATTCTTATCAGATTGGAGGAATCTATACAGATTGAGGATGCAATTCCCTCACTGGAAAAAAGCTCACAGGTCAGTATTTCCGAGAGCATCCCTTTGCCTTGTCAATCGTCTTGCTGGTGTCTGCTCCATTTCTAAAAAATTACCTCTGCTTGAAGATTTCCGGAATAAGAAATATAATTATTGAAAGGACTATAAATTCTAAAGATATATATCATATCAATATAAAAGAAGCCCCCCCGCAAACAATTGGGATAAGGAGGGATAATATGTCCCGAATCAAACAAGTTACGCCGGAAACCCGTTTTTTCCCCCGGAGGCTTATGGAAAAGCTGGATTATATCAAGCGTTACCCTCTGACATTGATTGAGGCCCCCTCGGGCTTCGGCAAAACCACTGCTCTGCGTCATTTTTTTGATACACAGGTTTCACAGGCTACACCGGTGTATTGGCACACCTTTTCTGCGGATCGTGCAGCCGTATCATGGAAGGCCTTCTGCAGCCTGATAGGAAAATTTGACCCGGAAAGCGCAGAGTGCCTTTTGGAAGCGGGTCTGCCGGACGAGGACACTCTGCCGGTGATTCAGGGAATTTTTCGGAACTTAAGCTGCCCTCAGGAAACCTATCTGGTGCTGGACGACTTTGCTGCGTGGAGCTTGCCTTCATCCGGGGAATTTCTTATGGCGCTTTCCGCCCACGGAGGCGAGGGCCTGCATATAGCAGCCGCCTCACAGCTTCTGCCGCGGGAGGAGCATAATATCATCCTGCAAAGCGGACGCTTCTGCTTTCTCCACGAATCCGTACTCGCCTTCTCTAAAGAGGATGTGGACGCTTACTACCGGCAGGCGGGAGTCACCCTCAATGCCGTACAGCTGACGGAGGTGGCCAAAATCACGGAAGGGTGGATCATGGCTCTGTACCTGCAGCTTCTCGCCTTTATAGAAAACGGGCGCTTTGAGAAAGGCGGCATGGACAGCCTGATGCGTAAGGCGCTGTGGAACAGGCTTCTGCAAAAGGAACGGAACTTCCTGCTGGCCGTATCCATATTCCCGCACTTTTTCCTGGTCCAGGCTACGGCCATGTCCGGCATGAGCCCGGCAGAAACGGAAAAGCTGCTGCGGGAAAAAAGAGTATTCGTACACTTCGACAAAGAAACAAGGATGTTTTATCTGCACAGCTTGTTCCACAGCTTTCTTGCGGAGCAGTTTGCCCTGCTGCCGGAAGCAAGGCAAAAAGAACTCTACCTTATGGGCGGAGACTTGGCGGAGCAGGCCGGCGACCGTGTGAACACCCTGCGCTTTTATTATCTTTCCGGCATGTGGGAGAAACTGCTTGCCCTGCCCCTGACCAGTTATGACATCGCCGACATCGCCGACGAAACCACAAAGCCCATGATTCTGGACATTCTGGAGAATACATCCTTTGAAACCAAGAAGAAATATCCGTCTGCCATCGTGCCCCTGGCCTTTACTCTCTTTTTCCTCCATGAGAACCATAAGCTTCTTGCCATGCAGGAGGAAATCCGGCAGATCATCGTCCAGAGCGATCTGCCTGAAGGGGAAAAGGACAAGCTGCTGGGCGAAACGGAGCTGCTGCTTTCCTTCTTGGAATACAACCGCATCGATGCCATGAGCGTCCGTCACCGCAGGGCCCTGGAGCTTTTGGGAGGTCCCGCTTCTCTGATCAACATCAAGAGCACATGGACCTTTGGCTCTCCCTCTGTGTTGTACATGTTCTACCGGGAAAGCGGAAAGCTCAACGAGGAGCTCCGACAGATGGACGAATGCATGCCTGTTTACTACATACTCACCGGCGGCCACGGCAGCGGCGCAGAAACCATCATGCGGGCGGAAGCCCATTTCCTGCGGGGAGAGGCCGATGAGGCGGAAATGCTGTGCCACAAATCCATGTTCACCGCCGACAGCAAGCGGCAGAACAGCATCTACCAGTGCGGATTGTTCCTGCTGGGGCGCATCGCCATCCTGCGGGGAGATGAAGCCATGCTGCAAAATGCCATACATTCGCTGGAGGAACGCTCCCGTCAGAACACCGAGGACTTGTGCCGGTATACTTTGGATCTGGCCCGGGGATATTTGCACCTTCTGCTGGACAGCAAAGATGAACTCCCTCTCTGGATTGAGGAAGGTGACATCAACGACAAGCGCCTGGTCATCATGACCCAGCCCTTTGCCTATATCATATACGGAAGGGCGCTGCTGGAGCAGAGAGAATACCTGAAGCTCATGGGAGCATGCCAGCACCTGCTCGGTATTTCCTCCATCTTCCCGAATCTGCTCCCCAAAGTCTATGCAAAGATTTATATGGCCCAGGCCCTTTATGCCGCAGGCAAGCAAGGGGAAGCCCTTTCCCCGCTGAAGGAAGCTCTCTCCATGGCGCTGCCCGACGGCGTCTATATGCCCTTTGCGGAAAATTATGGAGGGCTGAAGGAATTGCTGGCTGCAGCCTTAGGTATAGGCAGCAAAACAGATCTTGAGAAGATCTGTCAATTGGCGGAGCAATTAAGATATTCCAAACATAAGCTCTCCACTCCCAAGCTCATCCTCACCCTGCGGGAAACAGAGATAATAGAAATGGTCAAGCGTGGCTTGAACAATAAGGAGATAGCGTCGGAGCTTTATATCTCGGTGAACACGGTGAAAACTCTTCTCCGGCGCATTTATGAGAAAACGGGGGCTTCTTCCAAGACCCAGCTGGCCATGCTGGAGCTGCAGAAAAGATAAACTATTAGGAAAAATCACCCATATGGGTGACAGACAAAATTTATTCCGCACCTTACAATGAAGCGGTAAGGTGCGGTTTTATTTTTTTGCATCCTGAGCTTTACAACTATATTAAAAATGATACATAAAATACTCATATAGGGAAGGGGGAATATATATGCCCGAGAATGCGGATCGAAGGAAGGAGCGGCGAAAAGAATTGTTCGCCGGAAGGATCCTGGACCTTGCGGTTGATACCGACATTGATGAAATCCTCTGTATATGGCTCAAGAATAGAGCAGGCCGGTATCCTATCATCACTTATGAAGATGCGATTTACAGTCAGCTTGGAGAGCAGCACGTAGGGCTTATGATTCTGGCAAGAGAAATCACTCTGGAGGAACTGAAAGTACCGGAGCATGCCCCGGTATGGGAACAGTACTGCAGGGAGCGCCGGGATATAGACGGCAGCGCCCTTGTGGGGACCAGGCAGCATGCGGCAAGGCGGTTGTTCCTGCATGAATTGGAAGGCGGCGGCGAATGCCTCGTGGTGGCGCAGGATATGGAGATCCGCTGGGGTACCGGCACACTTATGC
Organism: Lutispora sp. QWL-02; assembly: GCF_058315355.1. Classification (NCBI taxonomy): domain Bacteria; kingdom Bacillati; phylum Bacillota; class Clostridia; order Lutisporales; family Lutisporaceae; genus Lutispora; species Lutispora sp. QWL-02. The sequence continues at coordinate 318,925 of NZ_CM177762.1, read as the reverse complement.
CTGATCCGGAATGCCCGGAAGGCACATCTAAAAAATGTAAAGGAGGTAATATATGATGCAACACAAACCCAAAAGAAAAATTTTATCTATGCTGCTGGCGGTATGCCTGCTGCTTGAGATGCTGCCCGGCATGGCTTTGCCTGTATATGCGGCTAATGTGGGAACAAATATATATGGGCATTCAGTTGCTTACACTCCCGCAACCTCTTTGTATACCACAGTAGCACATCCCAGCTATGTGGCAAAAGGAGGTACGGAATACGCAAGTTTGCAGAGCTTCAAGCTGTTTGACGCAACAACCAGTGTTTGGGGCAGTGTCCCTGAAGCAACACGCAAAGATAAGGGCAAGGCTACGACTTGGCTTTCCAATAACAATTATTTGCTCAACAAATTCGGATGCCGCAATGATAGTTCCTATATCGTTGATTTGGGTAAATTATTTGGAAAGGTTACTGTATTTAATACAAGCCCTAAGATTATGAGGAGGACGGAGACGAAGATTTTTCCCGGCAATCTCCAAGTAGGTTTTAAGGAAGGCTCCTTTCATGCCGCATATAATTTTGAGGGCTTATCCTGGCAGGATACTGAAGAATTGTCCCCTTTTGGGAAAAACTTATATAAGGATGCCTTGGCTAAAATGAATGATGTAAAAACGGGAAATATCGGCAATATGATAGAAAAAGGAGATATACAGTATTTTACCGCCTTTGAACTGGACGGCTACAACCACAGCTGTATATTTTGTGACAGCTATGATACTTCTATTCTCAAGATTTTTGATAAGCAATGGAAGAAGCAGGAATATCAAGCTTTTAACTATTCAAAAGCCAGCGGCCCTGATTTTGGTATAGATAAGGCCTGGTATCCGGCAAAGAGCCTAAAAACTCTTTATTACTCCGGCGATTCGGGACATGATGAGAAAATCAGTGCAAAGCTTACCAATGCAATTTTAGTAGGCCGAGATATTGCAGGCCCCAGGATAAAGAGCATAAAGGTGACTTCCGATAAAGAAGGCAAAAATGAGATATCCGGAGGGGCTATAACTTTGGATAACATTGGAAGCATTGCGGATCGCACCGTATATTTTCAAGTGATATGGGACGAGCCGGTTTTATTTAAGAACCTTAATAATAACGATATTGCAAATTTAAAGCTTAAAGTCCAGACATTGGGGATTGATGGTACCAGCGGTATGATAGCTGAAGCCCATTTTTTGAATTTCACTCCTAAAAATTCAGATTCTACCCCAATGATGACCTTTGAATATAAAATCCCTGATCCTTATACGGATAATTCTACGGTGACTCAGGAAAGAGGCTATTCCTATAAGTTTACGAAAGTTGCTATCAGCACCACAGAAAATAAGGATTTCTGGTATAATCTACAGGATTTATCCGGCAATAAATTTGCTGCTGACAAGAACGGCAATCAGCCGTCAGGCAAAGTGGAATATTCCATAGACGGATCACCTTTTGTGGATTTGGAGCCTTTTGCCATAAAGAATATCAGAGTGACAAAGGATAAAGCGCCTAATAAAGAGTTTGTAGAACAGGGAGAGCTCTTATCCGTTACATTGGAGCTGAATAAGAATCTTGGCTATGATACCATAGGCTTTTACGATTTAAGAAATTATTTTTATAACGGCACTAATTATCAAAACTTCCCTACTGTAACGCTGAACATCAAAGATGAAGAGGGCAAGGACGTGACTATAGCTCCCGGGAGTCCAATGTCTGATGGCAGCAGATTGGTGAAGAAAGTTTTTGTCGATGGCAAGGGTTGGGTTGACTCCAGTCCCAGGCAGCATTGGGTTACCCCGGTGAAGAACCAAGGGGGTATGAACTGGCCTTTGACGGCGGTGAGCATAAACGATTATAAGAAAGTCTCCGAGGGGTCGGGGATGAAATTCTATGATGTGAACAAGATCACATATAATGTGCAGCTATACCCGGGCTATACCCTAGAGGAAGACACGATTAAAGTGACAAAAGTGACACCGGCGGCGGACACCAAGGACGGGTCGGGATATAAGCTGATGGACTATGCGTTGAATGGAAACGGCGTTTTGGCGCCTACGAATTTGCGGTCTGAGGTTAAGAATGCCGGTAAGGCAGATCAATATGCCAAGGCTCCCGATAAAAATTATAAGCTGGACTTTGAGCCTCCGATAATGGTTGTAGATGTCAGTGATAAAGAATATGGCATCATAATGGTCAAGGCGGATATCACCGATGATTCCCTCTGGGGCTGTGATGCGGCTTTTGACATATCTGTTGAGGGCAGCGTTAAAGGAAAAATAGGATATCAATCAGCTGCCGGCGAAAACTATGGAGATACTTGGTCAGAGGCTGCGGAAGACTCCGCAAGAGTCGGTTTAAGCTCTCCAGTGATTGGGGACGGAAAGACAAGGCAGGCCTATGCCTTTATAAAGCTTCCAACTGTGTCGGAGGTAAGCAGGGTTACTGCAACGGTAACTGTAACCGATGAGGCCCGCAACAGTTCCGAAGGATCAGGGAAGCTCCCTCCGGATGGAGAAATCTGGAGCGGCTTTGACAGGCTGCCACCTGTAGTAACTTTTATAAAGGATGGAGAAAAAGCAAAGGTATCCATTACTGATATGAGCAATGTGACTTATAGCTATGAATGGCAGGATACCTTTGAAGCAGATGGCACTACTCGCAAAGGCGAGCCGGGGCTATATACCGGAAGCGGTTCGGGTAATGCAGGCGAAATTTCCTATGCAGGTACCCTGCCCGAGGGCAACAAAATACATTATAAGACCCTGTGGGTCAAGGCAGAGGACAGTGAGGGCAACGAGAACAATCCTGCATTCATGGATTTTGCCTTTGACAGAACCTATTCAGAGATCAAAATAAACAGCACCACCACGGGAAGGCTTACAGCAAGCGACGAAGTAAGCGCAAATGTAACATTAAAAAATGTCAAGCGCTATTGGTATGTATGGCTTGAAAGGCCTACGGATTATATCTGGCGAAACAATACATCCGGTACAGAAGATGATATAGATTACGGTGACGCGGCGTCCTTTGCAGCAGGCAAGGGCTGGGGCATTTCGGGAAGTCACTTTAACGGGTGGAGCCCCAGTGATCCAAATAAGAAAGTGGAAGCCGGAGTCGAGAATGAAAATACCGTTGGTTTTGCAGGCTTCTCCTTAAATAGCTTGATGCCGGGCAGCCCTGACAGCCAGGGTGAAGGCACTGTTGCAGGCGCTGTATATACAGGCGGCTTTGGAGGCAAAGGACAAATCACCGTTGCAGAAGCCGTATATGCGGGTACGACAGCGGGGGAAACCTATATAAATACAACCGAGCTGGATATCAAGCTTAATTATGATAATACACAGGTGATAAGATACAATGAAAATCCATACTCCTCCAACAACCTGGATGCCAAATGGGATATTTCCTACATTGGAGGGGCTAATGGGCCTCAAACCATCCCTGCAAAGGATAGCTCCCGTCCTCTGGTGCTATTGATCGCCGTGGAAGATCCCAGCGATGAAACGGAAACTGGTGCCACACCCGGCAATCTCCGCTTTGCAGCAATAGAGTTTGACACCTTTTATAATGAGCCGGAGGTGGCAGTGCGGCAGGTTCGCTTCTCCACCAACGATGGCAATGGTAATCGTATAGACCATGAGAGAAAAAGTGATGGGGGCTGGATTGAAGTAAATGAAGGCTTATATTGGCCTATGGATAAATTTTATAGTTGGGTTGCAAATGGCGAGACGCAGCGTAGGATTCAACAAGACCAGCTTATGATAAACGCCGCTACACTCCACGACTTTGCCGAAGCAGAGTTCTATTTAGGTGCAGACCCGTCTACAGGCCTCGACAGGCTGCCGGAGGGCGGGCTGAAGATTGAACTGAGAAAAGAGCTTTACAGGGCAAAGTTTAAGGGAGAAAAGGACGGCGAAGAAACAACAAAGCTTGTATTTGATTATGAGTTATACAGCAGTATAGAGACAATGAAAGATCCTATTGTTATACAGGACTGGATAGTAAATAAGGACGATCTCACAAAGGCTAAATTGTTTACCGATGGATTTATAAACAACACAATAGGCAGTCAAAGGGACTTCCCCTATGGTTCAAAGCCCTATAGATTCACAGTAAAATTAGACCCTGCCTTAGTGGATGCGGTGCCCTATGAGATCCATTATGTAAAAATCGGCGAAGATGATGATGGGAATGATATATTAGAGCCGGAAGTCTGGTATGTACGCTATGGGTTCTATGCGGTCACTGATTATGGGCAGAATATGAAATCCGATGAGCTTATAAGCAGCTTCATATTTGACAACACACCGCCCAGTTCTCGGTTGAGGGCTATTACAGGGGATGTAAAAGCGGCAAATGATCCAAATTTTCCATATATCAACAGAGGTGACATCGATATATCGGAACTGCCCAAAGCTGTATTTAGTATTGAAGGCGGCAGTTTCACCGATATAACAACAGATATCCCATCAGTTACTTATTCGGATGGTACAGTGGTTAAAGAAGATGAATCAAAACCCGGACTATCCTTTGAATTTTATGACAAAGGTCTTGATTTAAATGGTGCTTTGCCCCATACTCCCAGCCCCTATATGCCGCTACTGTTGGCAGCAAGGGATACGGAAGACTCAAAAGTAGGCTCTCAGCCGGCGGTGCGTTGCGGCAAGGTGGAAGATTTAGAAATACGAGACGGCAGAGTAAGATTCAAAGAAAAGGATTGGCCTGAATTTTTCCTAATTGAATCTGACTTTATAATGTCCCTTAATAAAAGCGCAGATGTAACATTAGATGAGTATGAAAGCAGCCTTATATACTATCAGTTCTATGATAAGATACGGGGCACTGAGTCGCCCATATATGTTATAAACCTAAAAAGAGACGAAACCCCACCGGTAGTAGAGCTTAGCATCTCAGAAACGGAGAAGCCTGTCAAAGAAGTAAATATAAAAGTAGAAAATCCCTATGATATGCACTCCGTGACAGAGGGAGGCATCACCGCCTATGTAATAGATACACCAACAGGGGAAATTGATCTCGAAGTAAAGGCATGGCGAAAGGTGGATCAGGGTGAAAAATTCAATACTACCGATAGCAGCAAAGACGATTATTATGATAAAAATGAAGATTTCCAAGAGGGCTACGATGAAGATACACAAGAACCCTATATTAAATATGTAAGAGTAAAACCAAATGAAGACGGTATTTACAAATTTATAAGAAACGGATATATATGGCTCGTTGCAAGAGACTCGGCAGGAAACACGACAGAAGATTTAATAGTAAACGGTGAGAAAGCTGATATTACTGATGAAGAATGGGGTATTCGCTACGAGGTGAAAAATATAGATTTGGATCCCCCGGAATTTGTAGAAAAGACGGTTTTTACATCAGATGTAGACAATGGCAAATTTACATTAACAGCAAAAGCTGATAGCACCGCCGTGGCAGCTTATATAAGATTTGATAAAGAATACACGGAATTTATTACCGGAGGTAACTATGGCAAGTCTGAGAGCGGTGAGACCGTAGCCGTTCCCAGCCAACAGTCTCCTGATCAGCAGCCTACCATGTACGCCTTGGGAGAAATACCGGGGCAATTAGAAGGCGGCTTTGACCCGGAGACAGGTGAAATCAATGCCACCATATATGTAAAGTACCATAAAAAGGATAAAGCCGAAGATGAAGATAAAGTTTTAAAATCCGCATCCCTTATAATTGTTGATAGCGCAGGGAACGAGGCAGAGAAAAGCTTTGATTTCGGTACAGGCTTAGCGGGAGTAGAGCCCAAAATTATAAATACAAGCGGTGATATAAGCGATAACAAAAACAATTATCCTGTTTATAGCTACGGAGGAAAGCTAAGCTTTAGCGCTCCGGTAATGATAGATATGTATAATACTGACTTTGCAACGGAGCACGATAAATTACCTATATATAATGACGGAGCTTTGGCTTTAGGCTATATAGACCTATTTGGCGGCACTTATGTGGAATATATCTACGCTGATATATTCGGACCCGGATACAGCCACAGTGTGAAGCTCTATGCCGGAGACGAGGAATTGGATACCGGCGCAACCGTCAAAAAGAGCATTACCAATAAAAATGTGACGATAAAAATTGATATGCAAGGAACGGACGGGTTGACTATAAACGGTCAAAAGCAATGGGAGACAACAGTATCGCAAAACGGAGATGTAAACTATACATTGGCAAATAGTAATCTAAATCAACAAAAAACATTTACACTCCCCATAAGATGTATTGACAAGGAATTACCAGAAGCCTATGTAACAACCTCCATAAGCAGCTTTATAAACGAAGAAACGGGAGAAACAAAAATATACTCAATAACTTACGAAATCACCGGCTTTAGCAAAAGGAATGTTTCTGTCATAGATGACGCAGGCAATAGTGCTCCTTTGAGCATCACCTTTGATGCAGGCTCAACCGGCAAAATCCATACCTTTAAATTTAAAGACGAAGCAGGAAATATAGGAAGCTACGAAGCTGATGTAAGTGATGTAGATTTCAGCGATCCGGAGGATGCAAAGATTGCAAAATACAGACTCACCTTTAGCGGCTCCGGCAAAGACGGCGCTAACACGCTAGGTACATTTACATCTGGCGGTGATGCTTTAGAATTAGGCGCGGTGAACAGCGATATCGTAGTAAAAGCCGAAGCATTAAACGCTGCCGGAGAACCGGTGCCCGCAACTATGAGCCTTATAGGCTCGGCACCAAGCGGTGTAACAGTATTCACCGGACAAAAAACCGTTCTCTTTACTTTGGAAAAGGAAACGGAACAAGAAGTCAGGGTGAAACTGACAGGTCCCTCTATAGGAGGCACAGCTAACTCTATAGAAGTGCCCATAATCATACCCGGCGGCACCATAGATAAGACACCGCCAAAAGGTACGGTAAGTTATTTGGAAAGCGGTGTTAATATTAAAGCTTATCTGATACCTCAATGCACGGACTTGGCTGATAACGGCATAAACGTTATAGGTCAGAAGGGCGACGGCATAGCACTTAAGCTTGAACAGGATAGCGTAGGATATTATGTAAACTTTGACTCCAACGGCAGCGGATATTTCATATTGACGGATAAAGCGGGTAATATAGGTACCGTAGCCATTGCCGTTGCAACTATAGATGATGAGCCGCCGAAACTAGGAGCGGAAGGCTGGTCGGGAGTGATAGAAGCTTATAGTAAAGCAAATACATGGGCAAATGATCTTGTTAAAATACTAACCACCCCCACAAATAACTCAATAAAAGTGTTCTTCTCCTTTAATGAACAGCTATCCAAAGCTGAGGTGACAGCCTATGACAACAGCGAAGATTTAAACGAACAAAAGCCTACAGAAGAATATGTAGCAGCTATAGTATCCGGCAACTCGGTAACTATAGAGTTTAAGCAAAACTGTCAGGCAAAGATTTCCGTCTTTGATATACGGGGCAATGAGGCGGTATTATGGCGTCCCGAGGACGGTCCCATAACCGTCATAGACAAAGTGCCCCCTAAATTGGTGAGCGGATATCCACAAAAAACATCTGCTGACAACAAAGTCACAATAACCTATAAGTTTGCAAACAGCGAAGAAGTCATGCTCTTAAGCAATCCAAAGGATGGATATAAAAATGAGCATGTAGTTGAGTTTGCGAAAAACGGTCAATACATTCTCACCTTTGCCGATGAGGCTGGAAATATCCTTAGCCAATATCCAAAAGTAGAGAATATTGATGAACTGGCGCCTTATGTAAAGATGGCTATGGACTTTACAGGTGCAGGGCAAGAAATAACGGTTCAGACGGTTGAGGATAAGACATTCTATTATACAAATAAAGACGTGCGTATTTTACTAAATATAACTGATGAGACACCGACTGACTTAACTGTTACTGCCACAAAGCAAGGAGGCGCAGAAGCAACGGTAACTGCAGAAAATGTCACAATAGGCGAAAATAGCTATACTCATCATATGACAGTTTCAGAAAACGGCATCTATGCAATAAAAGCCAAAGACAAATGGGGACATGAAAATGCGGTCTATGCTAATGTGACAAGCATTGACAGGACCCCTCCCGCCATAGTGATGGCAAGCACCAAAGCCGTTGGTACAGGGAAAAACGCGGATAAGGACGCCGTTCGTACTGCTATACTCCAAGGCATCACCGCCACAGATGGTCAATCGGGAGTGATGGCCAAGGACGGCCAATCGGGAGTGACATTAGCCGTAACTAATATGGATGCTATAAAGCTTAATACCCCCGGCAGCTACACAGCAAAAATAACAGCCAAAGACAGATTAGGAAATACGAGTGAAAAGACAAGAACGGTAAATGTATTAAGCGGTGATCTCAAAATCTTTACGATAAACGATGAACTCGTTGAGGCTAATGATATTTTTATGACCACAGAGGATAAGATCACCGTCTCTACAAATCATAGTACGTTTAAAGGGGAAAAAATAAACCTGTACTATACCCCGGGATACAAAACCACGGCACAGATGAAATATACCATACCTTTTATAGGCAGCGACGGCTTTGATATAAGCACCAAAGGCTATTACACAATACTGGCGCAAAGTGCGGAGCGGGGCATGTACATGGTATATGTCTACGTATATTAAGAAGGGAGGGGAATAAGTCATGATGAAGCGTATTATATCTGCCGTACTTTTAATAACTTTGATATTCACCATAATACCCATGGAGCCTCTTTGGGCGGATTGGTCAGAACCTGAGACAGTGGAGATCAAGAACGATTATATAAAAGTTACCGTAAGCAAAGAAAACGGAGGCTATGTAGTAGCTACCATAAAAGGAGATATACTGAAAAAAAGCGATGACGATAAGGCTCTTACCCATAGAGGCACTAATATGGATACATCCTTTACATCCTTTAGAATTGGAAATGAAGATTATATATTCGGCAACAATTATGGTTTTTTAGGCTATTCTTCAACAGATGTAACAACGGTCGTCGACCCCTTGGGAGCTTGGGTTACCAGCACTTGGGGTGTAAAAGACTATACAGTGGAGCAAAAGATTACATTAATAAACAGCGAAGTCTCGGAGCAGCTGGGCACGGCAATGATAAGCTATACCGTGAAAAATAACAGCGGCAAAGCCGTGAATGTCAAAAGCAGAGTTCTGATGGATACCCAATTGGGCAACAAGGACTACGGCTACTATGAACTGCCAAAGCAAAACCTGGGTCAAGGCTATGAATACTTTGAATTCGAGCGCACATGGGATAAGACCCAAGACCCTGCCATCAGAATGCCGGCGGATTATTTCGTCAGGGACAATCCTTTTGCATCAAGCATAGTGGGCTTTGGAGTAAATAGTGTGTTTGAAGACCAAAAGCCCTATAAGATGACTTTTGCACATTGGGCAAATATAGCAGCGACGAAATTTGATTATGAGCCGGACCCTTCGTTAAACTTTACCAATAGTATAAACGGCACAAAAACCGCAGACAGTGCCGCTGCTTTATACTTTGATTTGGGAAGCATGGGAGCCGGCAAGGAAAAAACCTTTTCCACCTATTACGGCGTCACGGCTAATTTAAAAAACAAAGACAATAAAATCCTTATAAACACTACGGCACCCTCCAAATTGGAATTTAAGGATGGAACAAATAAGGCATATAAAGGCTCGGAAAAGGCAGTGGGAGACAATATCGTCCGGATCAATACCACTGTTACAAACCCAAACACATCGAAAAAGACCTATAAAGCTTTGGCGGTGGTGGTATATGCTATGGGCTTCAATACCCAGAGACAGACGGATATGGGTACTTGGATTCCCTATGACAACATTGACCCAGTATATACGGATGTTATAAATTTTGAGTCCGGGCAAAACCGTACCACTTATTTTGATTTTAAATTCGCACCGGACAAGAATGCCCAACTGGGCAGCTTTATAACAAAGGTCTATGATATGGATGAAAAGGTAAATGAGCTTGGCTCCTATGCCGAGGAGTACTGCTTAGGCACCACGGAGAATTTCATCATCCTCCCAGGCTCTGACCCAAAATTGCCTGCCATCACTTTGGCGGATTTGGGACCAAAAATAGTCTATAACGATGAAAATCGCTATATCACAGTAACAGGGCAGGGCATGAGCTTTTTCAAAAGCGACCTTTTAAATAAAATTGAGCTCAGAGGAGAAAACGGAAAAACCTATGAAATACCTATAGGAAACTTGACCTTTGAGCAGGGAGACAAACCCAAAACTGTCACTATGCTCCTTAACGGCTATATGGAGCCGGGACCTTATCAATTGCATTTTATATGGAAGATGAATACGGGAGATCCGGCCCTCCAAGGAGTGCCTGAGGATTTCACCTCCCGGGCTATGGTTGTCCATATGTCCAGCGACCCTCAATACCGCAATGATCAATACGGTGTGGTGACGGTACAAAGGGGTGAAAACAAAAAATATGAAGTAGTTGCCTATAAGAATGAAACAAAATTCACAGAGGCGGCTGTAAAAGCAAGTGACCTCTTGCTATCCTTCAGAGGAGATATATTGCAGGATCAAGACAATGAGAAGCTTTATAGAATGCTTGGCAAAAATAAGAATATAAATATCAGCCATATGCTTAATTATTACGGCAGCAACCTAACCATAGAGGAAAGAAGTGACGGTACCGTAGAAGTCCTTATGGACGGCAAGATTACCACCGTTGGGGCCAATACCACCGTCAGAGACGGCACTGCGGCCTTTCGGTTAAAGGCCGGGACGGAATACATCGTTCCTGTATACAGCGAAAGGGGCGAAATAAAAAGCGGCGAAAGTCTAAATGTCGGGCAAGACTATATAGAGTTGAAATGGAATAATGCCTTTGACACCTTGCGCACTATAGGCGGTTTCCTCATAGATTTGAAATACGGCATATTAGGCAAAATCCAAAATTCCGAAGGCACTGAAAGCTATGATATCATATCCTTCGGCGGGGGCCTTGATTTAGGCTTTATGACTCCCGGAGGAGCGGCAAAGGCCCGTGAAAACAAAAAAGACGGCGATAAATGGGAAGAAATAGGTGTATACTATGTGGATGTTGACAAAGGTACCGTAGAGAAAGAAGAGGATATAGAGATTCCTCCCAAGAACTCCAGACCCAGCAGAGTTGAGGCAGGAGCAACCATTCATGATGTTTTATACGGTGGTAAAAAGCCCGGCTATATAGGCATCAATATGAATGCCCATGTCAGCCTGCCGCAGATTGTCAGCTTTTTACCCAATAAGATTGAAGGGAATTTGGACATCAACACCATTGGCGGATATGAGGTGGGAATTGAAGGAAAGGTCAAGACCGCTACATTGGAGATGCAGTTGGCCCTTGTAATAAAGTCCAATCCATCGGGAGCCCCCATTCCTGATAAGCTGTACTTCACCATCGGCGGTTTTGAGCCGGGACTAAATGTGGATTCTGTGGGAGTCTTATGGATAACCGGCGGGGGCGGAGGCTTTGATAAGCTCTACGATAGCATATACGGCAAAGACGGATTGCCTCCTATAACCGTTTTACTCCATATAGAGTTTGATATCACAAAGATACTTACAGGCAGCGCCGATCTTGAACTATCCTTGCGCTCCATCTCCATCAGCTTTGATGATTTGAGCTTGAAGAAGCTTAAGGATGCAAAATTCGTCGACGGCGGCATGGTGGCCATAGGCTGGTATCCAAATTTTAGCTTTAATTTTAAAGCCGGCGTCAACTATTTGCAAATACTAAAAGGCTCCTTGCAAATTACGGCGGGTGCCGGAGGAGATACGAAAGCCTTCTTTGAAATGGTTCTGCGGGTAGCTTTAAGAGTGCCAAAGATTATACCTGTTGTTGGAGGCATGGAAATAGCCTCTGCGGAATTGGGCGGCGGCACGGAAAAAGTATGGGGAAATATAACCCTCCTTGAAATTATAAAATTAGGCTTCGTCTATTACTGGGGCGGAGATGTGGAATTCACGGCGGGCAATGTGGGAGGCAACGAATCCATGGGCTTGGCGCCGGGTGTGGAGGCTATTGCTTTTGCCGATGCAGGAGAGCGGCGCAGCTTCGCCATGTTCAAGGCCATGACGGTGCCCCGGCAGATAGGGACGGATCCGGTGACGGGGGAAAGCCAATTTATTGCCATTGGCAGCAATTTGAAATTCGCGGCGGGCAGCAAGGTCGTACCGGATTTTGACGCTATGGTAAATCAGGCTATGGCACCGGCGCGGAGAATGCAAATGTCTGCAATTAATCCCACCCAAGTATCTACCAATAGCGAGCGCACCCATCATTTGGTGCAGTTCGGTGAAACGGCCAATTATATTTTGACCATAAGCTCTGTAGATGGAAGTGAGCTTACAAAAGGATACTTGGAAAATCATATGACGGTAAAACAAAACGGCAGCTTATACCCTCTGACTTACTATGTGGCACCCGGGGAAGGCGCCAGTGATGAGGAGATGGAAAATGCTCTTAAAGATGCCAATGTAAATATAACAGGGAATGCGGCAAATATAATCATACCTAAAACCCATCTTGGTACGAATAAAAACTTTTTAATCGAGTTTAACGACGGCAAAGCCTACGATGTGGGAGCCATATATGTAGACCCTGTAAGCGAGCTAAAAACATATGAAGCGTCATTATCTGGAAACAGCCTTGCGGTGAATTGGACAGGAGAAAACATCAGCGATACGGCAAATATAATAGTATCCGTATCCGATATGGAAGGACAGGACGGCGTTATCCTGAATACTGATGAGATATGGGCAAAAGACGGCGCTGCCACACTTACCATACCTGATAAGATGGCAAGCGGAACTTACTATGTCACTTTGACCTTGAGCGATGAGGAGAAATGCTTTGAAAAGTATAGGGTAGAAGTGCCTATCACAGTGACAAACAGTTTAGCTCCCGATACGCCAACATCCGTTACTCTAAGCAATGCAGGGGATGATAAATTTAGAGTAAATATCACGCCTGCAGATCCGGAAGATGTTAATCTAAAAGGATATTTCATAGACGTTTACGAAGGGGATACCATGGTTGACTCGGGACTGTATTTTGATAAAGATGATGATATCCTGATCGGTGGACGTTATGAAATGCCGGTGATGGACGAGGACGGCAAACCTACGGGAAAATCCGTAACGGTAGGCTATACTCCGGGGAAGAGCTATAGGGTAAAGGTAAGAGCCGGCAATATTGTAGACCCGAACAAAGATATCGACGGAGACGAAATATACCATTGCAGCTCCTATATAAATTCATCGCCTGCGGTATTAGTGGAATCAACACCGCCGAAAATAAATATAACCTATGACAAAGCAGCAAAAAACATGATAGTTACCTCTGATGTCCCCGTAACGGGAGAGCTATATGTAAACAGCAGCATTGCGGATGGCAAATGGTATAAATTCGATACTCTGTCTATGACAATGACACAAAATATTGAATTTCCTGACGGAAATCATACTTTGGAATTCCACGCCGTTGACGGAGACGGTGACCATGCCATTGTGCAACAGATTATAAACATTGATACGACTCCCCCTACATTTATGATTGAAACGCCCATAAGCGGCAATGCTTTTAGCGATTCCATAATTGTGAAGGGTACAGGGGATTCTGATGCTACTTATACCTTTAAGCTAAACGGTGTGAAAGTAAACCCCATAGAATCGGATATATTTAAAACAGGGCTTCTCGAATGTACTTTGCTTATTGGAAATATGAAAAGCAATGCAAAAATGGATTTGGAGATTATAGCAGAAGATGCTGCGGGGAATGCTTCCAGGCAAATAATAGAATTGACGAATAAAGACTTGGCTGAAGTAAACAGCATCACCGTATATAGCAACAATACACCGGTAACAGGGGGTAAGATAAACCTTGAAAAATCAAAAACAGCACAGCTGCGTCTAATGGGTGCAGCAGTCGGCGGAACATCAATAGATATAACGGACAGCACCGCCACAAGGATGGAAGTCTTTGGCGGCAGCTCGGCAACCCTAAGGGGCAATGAAGTTACAGCAGTAGCTGAAGGCCAAACCATGCTTAGCATACAATACGATATTGGCGGGGACAGAGTCGTCCAAGAAGGCGTGGTAATAGATGTTGCCCCTGATAAAGATGATGATAGCGGAGATAAGGATGACAACGGCGGAAGCAAGGATAAAGATGATAGAGAAGACAAAGATGACAAGGGCAAAGAACCTTCAAAACCTGCTCCGGCATCACCGGATACAAAATGGAAAAATCCTTTTGCAGACATCAAGGAATCCGATTGGTTCTACTCCTATGTGGAATATGTATGCTCAAAGGGATTGTTTAACGGCACAACGGAGAGCACATTCTCACCGGCCATGCCTATGACGAGGAGTATGCTGGCAACAGTGCTGTGGCGTATGGACGGCACACCCTCACATGGGGGCAAAAACCCTTTCACTGATCTCAAGGCAGACTGGTATAAGGATGCAGTGCTCTGGGCCAGTGAAAACAACATTGCATCAGGCTACGGCGGAGGGCTTTTCGGCCCCGATGACAACATTACCCGGGAGCAGATGGCAGTCATGCTTTATCGCTACAGCCAGTACAAAGGCTATGACGTGACGGCAGGAGCTGATCTAAGCGGCTATATCGACGCAGAGGATATAGGCGGCTGGGCTTTGACGGCCATGAGATGGGCTAATGACCGGGGCCTGATCACCGGTAGGAGCGATAAGGAGCTGGCGCCTAAAGCCAAAGCCAGCAGGGCAGAGATTGCCGCCATACTTTACCGGTTCATGACAAGATATATGGAAAAGTAAGCTTTATAAAGCTGAATAGTGAAAGCGGGCAGTGAAGAACTGTCCGCTTTTCACAAGTGCGCCCGGCGGGCGCACGTTCTAGCAGGTGAAAGTCCTGAATCCGCCCGGTAGTGGGAAGGATATAGCCAAGACCAAGGGTGTCACGGGCGACTGCGAATCTAAAGGAAGGTGGCTGGCAATGGTATGGGAAAAGCGCCCAAGATGTTCTTAGAAAGTGCCAGACCTATTTGGAAGAAGGCTATGTGTAGGCGGTAGATGTGGTGGCACTTACGCCCATAATGACAATAAAGATATTCGATTTCTCTCCGTTGCTATACCATATTGTGATATTGTCATAGCTGAAAGAAAATGGATTAATATTGCAAAATCTCTGCGGCGCACACATTCATGCCGGATTTCCGCAGATAAAGTGGTCGGAGTTGAATTTGATTAACGAGAGGGCAATCATGCCCAGACACTTTATGTGGTGGGGCTTGGAGTAAAATAGTTCACTTTGATAGAGAAGTGAGGTATAATAAATAACAGGAATTTGGCAGTGATGTCAACATTTTGATTTGTCAATTAATATGTGTAAATATTAGAAAGGTGTTAAAAAATGAGTGTGTTTTTTTATGGCTGTATAACAATGGATGGCTATCTTGCTGATAAAAACCATAACTTGGACTGGCTTTATCAAACTGGAGCAGTAGAAGAAACTGATTATGAAAGTTTCTATAAAAATATAGATATTACTATCATGGGTAAAAGGACATTTAATGAAATTGAAAATATAGAGAATATAGATAGTTTTTATCCGACTACTAAAAACTATGTTTTTACACATGCTGAAAGCTTATCCGTTAAGGGATTTATTCCTATAAATTGTGATATTGTTGAATTTGTTAAACAAATAGATAATGATAAAAACATTTGGATTGTTGGAGGAAACACAATGTTGGCTCCCTTATTAGATAATGATATGGTAGATAATATGATAATACAAATTGCTCCTGTGTTATTGGGAAGGGGGATACCATTGTTTTCACAGAAGGAAGCATTAAAGCGATTTTACTTAAAAGAAGTTAAAAAATACGGACAGTTTGCAGAATTAATTTATAATAAAGTGCATCTTAGCGGAGCATAGGCTGCTGCGTTTGATGTCCTCCTTGTCCGCTTGCTTTACAGAAAAGCCTTGCTCTTTCAGGGACTTTTGAATGCTGGACAGGTATTTAATCCCGCCGCATTCAAAGACAGCCACCACAAGACCGACACAGTATAACACCCACGCCAGATAGGAAAAGAACAGCACGATGGACTGGACCCAGTTCATTTCCAACAGGTCGGCTCCCATGTTTCCCATCTGCATAAAAAAGCCGCAGCAGGCTTATAGGCATACCATTACAGATATCCACAAGTGCAGGTCTATGCCGTTTCTGAAATTTGGATTGTTCACCGGCTTTGTTCCAAGAACTTCTCGAAAACGCAAGACGGTGCTGTCAATCACCCCCTCTTCTCGGTTAATAAGCAATATCTTAAGTGCTTCGTATTTGTCCGCATAGCCAAGAGTTATAAAATCGGCGCGGACACGAAGATTGCCGCTGATTTTTCCATAACAGCTTCTGCCGACAAATTTTGCACCATCAAAGCTTTTGTCGCCTGCAAATAGTTTTTTGAATTCATTTTCTTTTCCCTTTCTGTGAAAAACTTAATATTGACAAAATTGTCTAATCACGATAGACTAATAATAGTCTAATGGCATACGACAGGAGGTTTATTATATGGAACAATATAAACTTGGTGAGATGGAGCAGCAGTTTGCCGAACTAATTTGGAAGCATGAGCCTATCAGCTCCCGCACCCTTACCGAATTATGCGCTGAAGCCTTCAATTGGAAGCGAACTACCACCTACACTATGCTAAGGCGTTTATGTGATCGTAGGTTATTTCAAAATAAAAGTGGCACAGTAACCGCATTGATGTCTGAAGCTGATTTTAGGGCTGGGCAGGGAGAACAATTTCTCAATGAAACTTTTGATGGTTCTTTGCCCCAATTCTTTGCCGCATTTACCCGCCGTAATAAGTTAAGCAAAAACGAAATATACGAGATACAGCGGCTAATTGATGAACACAGGGAGGGTTAGTTATGCTAGAGAAAATATTCTTGCAAATTCTTAATATGAGCTTTACTGCAAGCTTTGTGATTCTATTTGTGCTTATGGCAAGGCTGCTCTTGAAAAAGTCACCTAAAATTTTATCCTATACCCTTTGGGGTGTTGTACTATTTCGGCTGATCTATCCTTTCAGTTTTGAGAGTGTGTTTAGCCTCTTGCCTGCAAAGACAAACCCTATTTCCCAAGATATTATCTATGCAACTATTCCAACCATAGACACAGGCATCCCGGCAATCAACCATACTGTAAATCAATTACTGCCAGCGGCTACCCCAACTGCCAGTGTAAATCCTCTGCAAATTTGGATTTTCATCGGTACTATGGTTTGGCTTTTGGGTATTGCTATTTTATTGATTTATAGCATTGTCTCTCTTATGAAACTACAAAAACGCCTTAAGAACGCCGTTCATGAAAAAGATAATATCTATCTTGCAGAGCATTTAGATACCCCTTTTGTTATGGGAATTGTTCACCCAAAAATTTATTTGCCGAATACACTTGCCGATAAAGAAATAGAGTACATCTTGCTCCATGAGCAAATGCACATCAGGCGCTTTGATCATGTGGTAAAAATATTGTCCTTCTTTGTGCTATGCCTGCACTGGTTCAACCCTTTTGTATGGGTGGCGTTTTTTGTAAGCGCAAAAGATATGGAGATGTCCTGTGATGAAGCGGTCATCAAACAGCTAGGCAATGATGTGAAAAAAGAATATTCATCCTCGCTGCTTACACTTGCCACAGGAAGGCGCATCATTGGCGGTACCCCTCTTGCCTTTGGTGAAGGTGATACTAAAGGGAGGATAAAAAATGTACTGAATTATAAAAAGCCTGCTTTTTGGGTGACTGTAGTGTCAGTGGCAGCTGTCCTTTGTTTGTCAACGGCTCTAATGACAAATCCGAAAGATAAAGAAATAGGATTTAGTGGCGTAAATGCTGTTATTCTCGAAATCGACAAGGAAAATCAAACTATGACCGTTAAGGGTATAGATGAAAACAGCGTGATAGGTGATAAGTGTATCTTGACTTGGGAAGCTGATCCTTTTGTAACTGTCGCAACAAACAGTAAGCCTATGCGCCTTTCTTTAGATGATTTCTCTGTTGGCGATTATGTTGTGATTTTTATCGGTGAGGTACAGGAAAGTCATCCAACAAGAGCAAAAGCGACGACCATTCAGCTCCAGCCTAAAGAAATGTACACATACTCTGCGGAGAATTTATGGAAAGCCCGCACAAAATATGTCGGCGATAATTCAGCCGTTGGAAAGCTCCTTGGATTATTGCCATTGCCGGCGGAACTGCATCACAAGCAATTTGAACTGCTTACAAACTCAAATCAGCGTGGCATCAGATGGATTCTTGACGAAAATGAAAATGCTACCTACAATGTAAATGATTTGAATCTATCCGCACTGTTGCTCTTTGCATTGGTTGATAATTTGGAAGACTTTTATATCATAACAAAAGATCCCTTTGGCGGCGAAACAGAGCTTCATTTCAATCGTGAATGGGCAAATGATCAGGTTGGTGGTGATATGCGCATATATGCAGCAAGTCCGGAAAAGCTGCAAGAACTGATTAACTTTTACAATATAAACCCGATCGCAGACCCTTTGGAACAGGCGATTCATAAAGCAATTTTAGAGTATAATAAAAATGATTACAGGCCAGCGGATATTGCTTGCGAAAGTCATGTGGTATTGGCAACAGAAGCAGGTGGTAGAGCTGGTAATTCAGACATTGAAACTGTCACCGTATATGCCCCATGAATATTGGCAGCCACGTGACGGCTCATATTACAAACCTGATATAGAAAAGAAATTTCCAAAAGCAGTATTGCAGGATGCCTTGGATACGCAGAAGTTTATTGTAGGACAGAAGCAAAGTATTTATCAGCAACTGATTAAGGGCGGTTTTATCAATGCTGAGCTTATGATTACAAGCGTCATTCAAGATATTTTGCAAATGGCGGATGCCCCATCTAATTGGAGACTACAATCAAAACAACGTGAGCTAATCTATTACGGTGACTATATGCTTACCTATGCGTATACCAGATTTTTAGAAGGTAGCCAGACCGGTAAAAAGGCAAGAATTATGGAGTCAGCTTGCAGAGCTATTTTGAAACAGTTTAATGAAGATATTGATTTTGCTTCAAAAACAGGGCAGGAATGGTTTGATGCTTATCTTGCCTCAATAAAAACCTATCAAGCCAAAGAAGGGCTGGATTTTGTCAAGGCAAATATGCCAAAAGCATATTTATTGTTGATGCTGGAATAGCATACTCATTTAATCAACAAGGAATAGAGCCGATACGCAATTTCTTCGATGTATCGGCTCTTCCTACTACATCCCTAAAATAGTCCAGAGTATCCTTGCGTAAAGATGGTAGTTTGGATCGCATCAGCTGTGGTATATGGTATAAATATACTTGAATAGCCTTAATTTTCTGTTCACTACGAATAGTATTTTCCGGTTATTTCCGTTATATCAATTTGTATTACCGCCGTACCTTTAACCATGTTAACGGGGAGTTCTTTACTTGCTGAATGAGGTGTGTATTTTTCTGCGATTTTTTTCAGTATATTTCCTTTTTCATTAATATCATCAACAAGCCTGGCAGTACCGGAAATAATGACGCTTTCATATTTTGTATTTGTATCACATGGATTTCCATCAGGATCCAGCAGTAATTTATCCATTTCATAAACAGAAAATCCTATTCGTGAGTCACGGGCAATATTATCAAGCTTTTTCCCTTTGGGAAGACCGTGAGCAAAGATTGCATTCTTGTAATAAACAAAATGGATTGGAGTAACATATGGAGTTCCATCAGAATTCAATGTTGCTAAGCTGCCAGTTTGTGAGCGTTCAAGTAGCTGTCGTATCTTTTCTTCGGATAACTGGTGGGTTTTCATTCGGTATTGCATAATGTTATACTCTCCCTATCATATCGTTTTTATTTTATTGTACTATAAACCCGGCTCTGTTTTAAGGACCGGTTTTGATAAATTTATAGGATACAACACTCTCACATGAGGGCAGAACCCCATTTACTGACCTGAAGGAAGGCCGGTATAAGGATGCGGTGCTCTGGGCCAATGAAAACAACAATTCTTACTTTACTAAACAAAGAATTGTATGTATAATT
Organism: Lutispora sp. QWL-02; assembly: GCF_058315355.1. Classification (NCBI taxonomy): domain Bacteria; kingdom Bacillati; phylum Bacillota; class Clostridia; order Lutisporales; family Lutisporaceae; genus Lutispora; species Lutispora sp. QWL-02. Next base: position 298,787 of record NZ_CM177762.1, on the reverse strand, counting down.
TATATAGAAAGCCAAGTTATTTTGTTCAATATTCAGGAGGAAAATAGCGATGAGCAATGAGGAAAAAATACTTGAAATGCTAATTGATCTTACAAAAGCAATAGATAATACCAGAACAGAACTCAAAGAAGAGATTCAGAGTGTCAGAACAGAACTCAAAGAAGAGATTCAGGGTGTCAGAACAGAACTCAAAGAAGAGATTCAGGGTGTCAGAACAGAGCTCAAAGAAGAGATTCAGGGTGTGAGGACAGAGCTCAAAGAAGAAATCCAGGGTGTTAGGATAGAACTTGAGGCAGAGATTCGGGAGAACAGAAAAGCGATTGTCAAAATCGAAAATAAGATTGAAAGTGAAATATCAGATAAAATCTGCGGTCTTTACGATAGCAGAGAAGTGACAAATGACAAACTTGATAAAATTTCTAGCGATATTGGAGACATCAGAGAAACCATATCAAATGTTGAACTCATCACCGCCAGCAACTGGAGAGATCTAACGAAGCTTAAATCAATAAAATAATGAGCTTGTAAAGTTTTATAAAAATGGTATCAGGCTTGTGATAAAAAAGAGGCAGCCATCGTGACTGCCTCTTTTATTTATGGCACCGGGTTTTTAACAAATAACCCAGGAAGCTTATTTGCTTATAAAAGGGCTTTATAAGCTATAAAAAAGGAGGTTTTTGGATGAGCCGGGGTATTATGCAGTATTCGCAGATACTCATTTAACCCACTCCTCACATAAACTTGCACAATTGTCAATAAAACCATATAATAATAACAGAAGTATATCGTATGTTTAAATACTTATTATAAATGAAGGTGCTCCACTTGGCACTTGCGTAGGGCCCTAAGATTTTCTCCATGCTCAAAATGATAATAAGCACTTTCGGGAGGCGAATAAAATGGCGCGGAAAAGACAAATCAAACCGGAAACCCGTTTTTTCCCTAAAAGGCTCATGGAAAGATTGGAATTAATAAAATCTTACCCCCTTACCCTTATAGAGGCACCGTCAGGCTTTGGTAAAACCACAGCTCTTCGTCACTTTTTTGATTCAAAGATACCCGATACTGCATTCATTTCTTGGCATACCTTTTCTTTTGAAAATCCTAAAAGCTCATGGAAAGCCTTTTGCGGGCTTATATATGACTTTGACCCTAAAAGTGGGACAGAATTGGAAAGCATAGGTTTGCCGGATGAGGATAATATGAGCCGTATCAAGGACGCCTTCCGCAATCTCCTTTGCCCTGAGGAAACTTATATTGTACTCGATGATTTTGCTTCATGGAAACTGGCAAAACCCGTATTGTTCTTGGAGGCTTTATCAAATCATGGGGGCATCGGATTGCATATAGTTGTTGCATCACAGCTATTGCAATGGGAAGGTCAAAGTACCCTTTTGCCCAGCAGCCGTTTTCATTTGATTAGGGAGTCTGCCCTGGCATTCTCCCGCAGCGATATTGATGCATATTATCGTCAAGCCGGCATATCACTCACCGGTATGCAGCTTGAGGAGCTGGAGAAAATTACCGAAGGCTGGATTATGGCACTATATCTACAGCTTTTGGCCTATATCAATAGCGACAAATTTGAAGTAGGGAGCATGGAGGATCTTATCCATAAGGCCTTATGGGACAAGCTTCCGGAAAAGGAAAAGAAATTTTTGCTTGCAGTATCAATCTTCCCAGGATTTTCATTGGCCCAGGCTACTGCAATGTCGGGCATGACCCCCGCTGAAACGGAATCCCTCCTTAGGGGAAAAAGAGTATTCGTCCATTTTGACAGGGAATCCCGACGATTTTATCTTCACACACTTTTTAGAAGCTTTCTTGCCCAGCAGTTTACTTTGCTTACTGAAGAAAAGAAAAAAATAATTTATATAGCAGGGGGAGACCTGGCGGAGCAAGCAGATGATCGTATAAATACTTTGCGCTTTTATTATTTATCCGGTTCATGGGAGCGCCTTATGGCTTTGACCCTCACCAGCTATGAAATAGCGGATATTGCGGACGAAAACACAAAGCCCATGATTTTGGATATCATAGACAATACTCCCTACGAAATCAAGCTCAAATACCCGGCATCCATGGTACCTTTAGCCTTTACTTTATTTTTTCTCCACGAAAACGAAAAGCTTTTGACTTTTAAAGAGGAAATATTGGAAATAATCAATGAAAGCGCTCTTTCTCAAGTTGAGAAAAACGCATTATTAGGAGAAATGGAATTATTGCTATCATTTTTAGAATATAATCGCATTGATGCTATGAGCGCCCGCCACCGTAAAGCATTAAAGCTATTAGGCGGTCCCGCAGCTCTTATTAATATAAAAAGCACTTGGACTTTTGGCTCTCCATCGGTACTTTATCTGTACTACCGTGAAAAGGGCAAGCTGGATGCGGAGCTGATGCAAATGGATGAATGCATGCCTTATTACTATTCCTTGACCCGGGGTCATGGCAGCGGGGCAGAAATCATTATGCGGGGGGAAGCACATTTTTTGCGAGGTGAACTAGACATGGCAGAAATGCTCTGCCATAAAGCTATGTTTACTGCAGACAGCAAGAGACAGAGCAGTATCTATCAATGCGGCTTGTTTCTTTTAGCGCGAATTGCCATATTCTGCGGCGATAAGAATATGCTTAACACTGCTTTGCAATCCATGGAGGAGCGGGCTCGACAAAATACGGAAGATCTATGTCGCTATACTTTGGACTTGATTAAAGGGTTTTTATACATATTACTGGGAAATAAAAGTGAAATTGCACCTTGGCTATCCGAAGGGGATATTAATGATAAACGTTTGGTTATAATGGCACAGCCTTTTGCCCATATTATTTATGGACGGATACTTTTGGAGCAAAAACAATATCATAAAATTTTGGGGGTAAGTGAATTTGCATTAGCCATATCCTCGATATTTCCTAATTTATTGCCGCAAATATATATAAAGCTATATATGGGTCAGGCGTTGGAAGCACTGGGTAAGCACTCCGAAGCCATTGATTGTATAAAAGACGCTTTATCAATAGCATTGCCGGATAATATTTATATACCCTTTGCCGAGAACTATACAGGAATCAAAAATCTATTGCCCAAGGCCGGTTGCAGCTCAGAGGCTTTAGAAAAAATCGTATATTTAGCTGATATGTTAAAAAGCGGTTTAGCAAATTTAGGTCAAGGAGACATTCCTTTAACACCTCGAGAGGCGGAAGTACTGCTTTTAATAAAGGAAGGGCTTAGTAATCCAGTGATAGCTGAAAGGTTAAATGTTTCTGTTTCTACTATAAAGGCAGCCGTCAGCATCATTTTAAATAAAAAAGGCGTTACTTCCAGAGAAATGTTGAAGGGATAAGATAAAAATAAATGGCCACCGGCCAGTATAAAAAATTAATTCTACACTTTACAATTTTAATGTAGGGTGTTTTTTTATACTCAAAAAACAAGGGGGGAATGCATATGGCAGAAAAAAAGATGCCTAAAGGGGAAAAGGATACGATTATCGCAAAGGTAAGTGCTTTAGATGATTACAAGCTGAGAATCACATTTACCCATGGGAGTATTTTGGTTCTGGACATGAAAAGCAGATTAGGCACTATACGCTACTATCCTTTAAATGACACGGAGATATTGCATTCCGCCTATACTGACGGCACAAAAATCATCTTTGATACGAAGCCTAAATATGAGTTGGATATTTTCCCTCAAGAAGCAATGGAAATGGCGCTGACACCCTCCCATGACGGCAAAATTATTCTGAGGGCGGAAACGCTAGGCAAACATAAAGTATATATAGACTTTGCCAGCGGCAGCTCTATGGAGCTGGATATGAAGAATCATTTTGAAGATGTGAATTACAGCATTTTAAAGGACAGAGAGCTATTCCACTCAATGAGTACAGACGGGGAAAATCTTATTTTTGGAGAGGATTTAAAGATCCATATTCGGGAATTGGTTTTTCCTATGGGGAAACATTGGAAAGAAAATAAATGAAACAAGGGGGTAATTTGAAAAATGAAAAGAAAATGTAAAAGGCTGGGCAGCCTGCTGCTGGCACTATGCATGGTAGTGACTATGTTGCCGGGTGCGGTCTGGGGAGATGTAGGTGACGAATTCACAGACGGCGATTTAAAATACAAGGTACTGACAGAGGACAGCGGGGCAAAGACCGGCACCGTAGCGCTTATAGGGTACCCAGGCGGTAGTACGCCGTCGGGAGAGCTTACCGTGGCGGAGTCGGTATATAATGCTGGCATAACCTATAGCATAACGGAGATTGGAGAGGGGGCTTTCGAGTCAACAAATTTGACAAAAGTTGAAATACCGGATTCTGTAGAAACCATAGGGAAAGATGCCTTCAAGTGGTCTGATGAGCTAAAAGAGGTTATTCTGGGTGATTCCGTGGAGACCATTGAGGAAGCAGCTTTTAATTGCGAGAATTTGGAAAGTGTCACACTGGGCAATTCTGTAAAGACCATAGGAGTAGAGGCCTTTCAAAATACAAAGATAAAGAGCATCAATATACCTGCTTCCGTGGAAACAATAGGCACAGATGCCTTTTATGGATGCAATGAGCTTAAGGAATTTACGGTAGCTGCGGGCAGCGAGCATTTTGCGGCGGAGGACGGCGTCTTATTCAATAAGGATAAAACCGTTTTAATCCTATATCCTGTTGGGAAAACGGGAAAATCTTACACTATCCCGGATTCAGTAAAGACCATCGGAGAAAGAGCCTTTGCCGGAAATAAGAACCTTATACAGATAGACACTACAAATGCAGTGACCATAGGCAAAAGTGCTTTTGCCGGCTCTGCCTTAGGGAGCATTGACATTGGGGATTCTGTAGTAACCATAGATGAAGATGCCTTTTATGATTGCCGAGATTTGGAGACAGTAACTTTCTCAACGAACTCTTCACTGGAGACTATAGGAGATGGTGCATTTAACATGTGCGAGGATTTAGTGAGCATTGATCTGCCCGCTTCACTAAAGACCATAGGTGGATGGGCTTTCGGTTATTGCCACAGCCTTGAAAGCCTTTGGATAGGCCCATTAGTGGATTCAATCGGTTCTAATGCTTTCTTTGCCGAGAAGTTAGCCGGTTTTACTGTAGATCCGGCTAATGAACACTACTCATCGGCAGATAGCGTCCTTTATGACAAAAATAAAACTACATTGATAAGATATATGCAAGGCAAGCCGGATACATCCTTTAGCATACCTGATACGGTTACAACTATTGAGGAATCCGCTTTTTATGCCACAGATAAATTAGGAACTGTGACTATTCCATCAGCCGTGAATAACATTGGTGATTCCGCTTTTTACTGGTCCGGCATCAAGAGCATAACCTTCTTGGGAGATACGCCTCCAACGGTAGGGAACGGCATCTTTGCCAGCTGCAATAACTTGACGGATATCTATGTGCCTGAAGGCAGAGTGGATGCATATAAGTCGGCGTTAGGTACAGACTATGCTTCAAAAGTTACAGCATTACCCACAATAGATCAAGCAGGCTGGGAGGCTTTGATTGCCAATAACGGGGCTGCGATAAAGGACGGAGATATCATTATCCTGGGTGAGAATGTGACCGGGAATCTTTACAGAAACAATAGCTTGCCGAACCTTACCATAGACGGCAACGGTCATACTATTAACGGACGATTACAGTTTGTTAATAAAATAAACCTTACCTTAAAGAATATATCGATTCAAGGTCCGGATAACATAGAGGCAATCAAATTTACTAATTCAAGTGAAGAAAGCAAGCTCACAACTTTAGGTACGGTGACAATTACAGGAGGAAATGGAAAAGGCTCGGGCTTATATGGCGGAGCAGGTGTATATAGCGATGCTGACTTGACCATCACCGGCAGTGACGAAACCATATTTACCGCCGGCGATGCCTATGAAAGTTTCCCATATAGCAACCCAGCCGTATGGGTGCAGCAAGGCAGTCTTACACTGGACGGCGGCAGTCCTACCTTCCGGGGTGGCAAAGGCTATAGCTCCTATGGTGCACTTGTCGGTAGCGATGATAATCTGAAAGAGCTCATCATAACCTCCGGCAGCCCCAAATTCACAGGCGGTTCCCTAAACGACATCGGCTCTAGCGGTGCAAATATAGATGGTACCATTCGCATATCCTCCACCGGCAGCCCAGAGTTTATCGGTGCCAATGGTAAGGGAGATAGTTACTCAAGGGCGAATGGTGCCTGGGCAAGGAATTTGGAGATAACAGCCGGTACCCCAATATTTAAAGGGGGCTCTGCCTCGAGTAGTGAATCTTATTTATACGCTGGTCATGGCATCAGTTTATCAGATAGTGCAACCATATCAAATGATACCTCTCCCATATTTACCGGCGGGGATGGTGCGGCTCAAGAGTGTGGCGGAAGTGGCCTAAGCTTTAACGGAGGCATAACCATTTCCACGTCGGGAGATGTGATCTTCACCGGGGGAAGTAATTGCCGATACGCCATAGAAGAAGGCGGCGGCGGTTCTGGGACGAAAACCGGCATCAACCTCAAAGACCTTAAAGGCAAAATTACCGCCGATAACACAAAGGGCAGATATGGTGCTATCGGATTGTATGAAGGCGGCATAACCTATCCTGAAGGGCTGGCTGACTACAGAAAATATAACGGGACTGACAAAAGCTATATTTTGGATATGAATGATACAAATCCGACCGTTCCGAAGCATCAGTTAACAATCATAGGCGGCTCCGGCAGCGGTAAATATGAAGCAAACACCATTGTAACCATAACAGCGGATGATCCTTCCCACGGCAAACGGTTTAAGGGGTGGACCGGCGCCGACGGCTTGACTTTTATCGAAGGCAGTAAATCTTCTAGAATGGCGAAATTCAAGATGCCCGCCAATGATGTTACTTTGGAAGCAACCTATGAAGATATTCCAACATTGACTTATACTATCACCTTCGATGCCCAGACAGGTTACGGTATACCTCAAACCTTACAAACCGATGCAGAGGGCAAGCTCATGTATATGCCCGACCCTGTAAGATCCGGCTATACCTTTGACGGCTGGTACACCGCTGCAATCGGCGGAACAAAGATAACCGCAAACTATATATTTACCGCAGACACCACCCTCTATGCCCATTGGACAAAAATAGACAGCGGCGATAAAGATAAAGACAAGGATAAGGATAAAGACAAAGATGGATCAGGCTCAGGCGGCAGCAGTTCCGGCTCATCCGCAACACCAACTGCACCGATAAAGCCTACAGCTCCCACTGCTCCTTTACAACAAACAACTACACCGGATGCTGCCATAATAATAGTAAAAGCTGATATAAGCTCCGAAGGCAAAGCGACGGCACAAGTGACACAAGCACAAATAAGCCAAGTGATTGCAAAAGCTCAAAAAAAAGCAAAAAAGACCGATGAGGTAGCAAGATTGGAAATAAACCTTGACGGTACAAAAGGGGCAAAAGAAATAGAAGTTACCATATCCTCGTCATCCATAAAGGATATGGTCACAGGGAATATAGCTGATATGACACTGACAAGCGATATAGGCTCCCTCACCTTTGACGCGGATTCTCTAAAGACAATCTCCGATGCCGCCAAAGAAGATATAACAATTTCCATAGCAAAAGCGGATACCTGGAAACTATCCGAGGAAGCAAAAGGAAAAGTAGGCAATCGTCCCGTATATGACTTTACAGTAAAAAGCGGAGAAAAGACTATATCACAATTTAACGGTACAGTAACAATAGCATTGCCCTATACACCGGCATCGGGAGAAGACACAAATGCCATAGTAGTATACTTCATCAATGATAAAGGCGAATTAGAAACTATAACAAACGGCAGATATGATGCAATATCAAAAGCAGTGATATTTGAAACAGACCATTTCTCCTACTATGCTATAGGCTATAACAAAGTACAATTTAAAGATGTAAAAGATAAAGACTGGTATAAGGATGCCGTAAGCTATATAGCGGCAAGAGGAATAACCTCGGGAACATCGGAAGGGAACTTTAACCCAGCCGGTACCCTTACAAGAGGGCAATTTATCACCTTGTTGATGAGAGCCTATGATATTAAGCCCATAGATAAACCAAAGGATAACTTTGCTCCCGATGTGGCAATAACGAGACAGGATATGTCCTCATTGCTGTATAATACACTAAAGGCCATAAAGAAGCTTCCAAATGCAAACGGCGAATTCCCGTATAGCTTTACAGACAAGAGCGATATATCCGATTATGCAAAGGAAGCTATGGAATATATGGTTAGATCAGGGGTAATATCCGGCAGTGACAATAAGCTTTCACCAAAAGCTACCACCACCCGAAGCCAGATGGCACAGGTACTGTATAATTTGATGACGAAATAATAACATAGCACGATAAAATGACACAAGAGACTGTTGCAAAATTCCAACTTTGTAACAGCCTCTTGTATATCTCTTTCCTAAAGTCGCACATATCCAAAGCATTTTCCAATAGATTACCAACAATAATGCATAAGCCGCTACAGCATTCACCGCATAGTTTTCACAAAGGCGGATTTCCCTATCCGGCGGCAGTCATCAGCGGAAAACCAGGCAATCTCTTTGATCAGCTGGGAGATGCTTCCCGCGGGGAATTGGCCGTTATATTTTACCGTTTTATCCCTTTGCCACCTTTGCAGGATACCACTTGGCAAACCATACCGTAAAGGCACCCATCAATGCAGGTGCTGCGGAATTGATCAATCCGCTGTAGGCGGACAGAGGGCTATTCATAAGAAAGTATGAGAAGGCTGCAATCAGCAGGTATAATATTCCCCATGCCATGGTCAGTATCCTGTTGGTTTTGATGAACAATGGATTGTCCAAGGCCTTGTCACCGCCGTAGTCGCCGCTTGAATAATGAGCGGACAATGGTACTTTTGCTGTGCAGGATAGCAGCCACAGCGTTCCAAACAGCAGATAGGACAGGCAAATGATGAGAGCTTTATCTACCAAAAGCAGCGCCGTCAAACTGAGCATGGATACCAAAACGCCGCTGATCCTATCATAAACCGTCAGTCTGTATCTATAGCCAAGCATGGGGATTAAAGAGCAGGCCGCAATTCCTGCTGCACCGCCCCAAACAGCATCAATGGGGAGCAATACCCACAGGATGATCCATTGGTACAGCAGTATGCTCATATTTGTTTTTCCCGGTTCACTATGAGCCTTCAAGGCAGGCTTTTTTCCGCCGAAATATTCATCCATCTTCAGCATGGTGTCAAATTCACCTAAAACCCTGTACTGCTTTTTCATCATGGCTTCGGCGCCGTTGAGCTTTCCCTCCGAGATTTGCCGCCAAATTTCAAAGGATGTTTCAATCCTTGTGGTGTATGGTATAAAATCATCGGTCATGACAGTACAGTTTTCCTTGCCCAATAACAATTGATAGGTCTTATCCAGGTCGGTAAAAAACATTTCGAGGACTATATCCTTCACATAACCCTGGGGGTTGTAAATGGCAGCCATCTGCCGCATGAAGCTGTGGGAAGGGTCCCGGGGCCTGTTGCCCTGAGCGGATTCTTTTATATCCCAGCTGGCGTCGGCCATCTCCACAAAAACCTCCGGAGGGTATAAAAGCTCCTTCAGCTTGCTCTGCGTAGCCTCTGAAAAACTGCCGTACAGGGCAAATTCCTCTCCGGCTTTTTTGACATAAGATAAATAATCGCCGGTCCTTGCTGAAAGCTGCGGCACCCGGAACAGCTCTCCCTCAGGGCAGATGATTTTTGTCAGCCTTTCTCCGAACATTATTTCAAACTGCCGGAGCAGAGCATCATAATTATTTTTTGTGGAATAAAAGCCGCAGGTTGAGATCAATACATGGCGTTGATGTGACAGGTCGTATCTGGGAGGGTGTCCGCTGGTCCCGTCCTCATACACAGCCATAAAAGGCAGGTTGGTAGGCAGCAAGCGATCCAGGAAGGCTTTGATCTTGGAAGGCATGCCCAAATAATAAAGAGGGAAGCTCCATAGGATGACATCGGCGTTTATATACTTTTCCGTAAGCTCTGCCATGTCATCCTTTATGATGCAGCGGCCCGGTGTTTTGGTCCAACATGCAAAACATCCGCGGCAATGTTCGATATCGGAGTTGTGGATGGATATGATATCAATGCGGTGGCCGCTGCCCTCACTCAATCCCTCCAAAAATGCATTTGCCAATTTAAGAGTGTTGCTTTCATCACCCCTGGGGCTGCCGTTGAGCACCAATATATTCATAGTGAGCCCTCCAGCAGCTTGATTGCGCTGTCTGCCCAATCAAGGCACATTTTGAAATAAGATTTGCCGAAGGCAGCCGTAAGCCCCCAGTAAAGAGCTTGTTGATTTGAGCTGGCGCAGGAGCGGTAATCTTCTATATTGCCGTCGGTTCCTTCCAAAGCCTCCATGACATCCATACATCTTTTTTTATAATTTTCAAGCATCATGATATTTTCATCAACATTTCTCTCGCCGGAGAAAAAAAGCTTCATTAAAAATGCGCTGCGGATTTGAAACTCGCTGTCCAGACTGCTTTCATCCAGCCATTTGTACAGCTCCGCTTTCCCCATATCGGTAATGGAATATTGCCTTTTGTTTGGCTTATCGGTTTGGAACACGATTTCCGATGTGAGCCATCCAAGCTTTTCCATAGCGTTGAGTTCACGATAGATCTGGCTTGTCTGGGCCTGCCAGAAAAAGTTGAGAGAATCTTTAAACGTCTTATCAAGCTCATATCCCGTCATCCGGCCGTAGCTCAGAAGGCCTAAAAGGCCGTGCTTCAAAGACATAGCGGCACCTCCAATTTTATATTATACAAATATTATATTACACAAGTATAATATAGTCAAGGAGATATAAAGATATCGGCAGGCTATCATATATTTTTACGCTTTTCAGCTCTTTCTGAAGCGACATAAAGCTCGTCTCTCTCAGGCGGTGTGATGGCTATGCAGTCATCCTCCGAGATCAGGAGCTTATCTTTTTTCGTGACCTTTCCTATTATAGAGGCATCGATGCCGTTAGCTGCCAGGGCCTTCAGCACTTCATCGCCTTTGGGTGCGCATATGAGCATTGAACCGCTGGAAATAAGCCCAAGGGGATCGATCCGGAAAAAGTCGCAGATAGCTCTGGTTTCGGGCAATATGGGGAGCTTCTCCTTTATTATCCTTACTCCTACTCCGGAAGCTTCGGCTATCTCATAAACAGCCCCAAGGAAGCCGCCTTCGGTTATGTCATGCATAGCTGAGGCTCCTGCTTTGGCAGCGGCAAGCCCATCCTCAACAGCTCCTATTTTTTTGATAAAGCTTTGAGCTTTATGCAGCAGTTCAGGTGACAGCTCCGCTTTCAATATATCCTCATAGTCTGATGCCAGTATTGATGTCCCTTCGAGGCCAAGAGCTTTGGTAACGATCACATCATCACCGGGCCTGGCTCCCGAAGAGGTCACATATTCGTTCTTTTTTGCTATTCCCAGGGCAGTCACAGAGATCACCGGCTTGATAACCGCATCGGTGATCTCGCTGTGTCCTCCCAATATCTCTATCCCTATCTGGCGGGAAGCATCGTGTATGCCCTCCATCAGATCCTTCAGCATAAGCTCGTCGGCACCGGCGGGCAGAAGCAACGTAACCAGTATCCCCAGAGGGTTTGCTCCGCAGGCGGCTATATCGTTGCAGGAAATGAAGACCGAAAGATATCCGCTGTTTTTATTGGCGCCGGTTATGGGATCGGTGGAAGCCACAGCCACATTTTCACCAAAGTCGATAATGCTGCAATCCTCACCAAAGCCGGAGTGAACCAGCACTTCTTTTCTCATACTCCCCAGATATGGATAAACAGAGCTCTTCAATATCTCGGGAGGCACTTTTCCTATTTTCAAGAATGATCACCTCTAAAATTTATCACTATTAACATGCGGTGCCCGCACAACGTTAAACAAAAGCAATTCATAGCAATGAAGCTTCGTTCAAACCATACAATAAAAGTATACATAGAAATCTTTATAATGTAAACAAACCATATGGAAAGATAAAGGTTTTCAATTCTCCTTAAGCATATTTAATTTGATTTTATTATAAAATCAGACAAAATCAGACAAGAAAAATCAAAAAACCTTTAAAATAGACATAATCTATATGAGTTTAGCATTAGATAGATTATATAAATTTGTATATTAAATGGTGAGATGATATATTTAATATGCAAAATGGGTTGTGTATGTAATTTCAAAAAAAGTTTGACTTAAAGTTATTAGGGGGCAGCCTGCGTGATCAAAATTGTAAATTTGCATAAACATTTTGAAGGATTAAATGTACTTAGGGGAATCGATTTAACAGTTGAGACAGGGCAAATTTATGGCCTAGCTGGACGCAGTGGTGCTGGAAAATCAACGCTTTTGCGGTGCATCAATGGGTTAGAAACCTATGATGAAGGCAGCTTGTGTATAGATGGAATAGAAGTTTGTGAATTAAAAGGGAAACAGATTCGGATTTTCAGGAAAGATATTGGAATGATATTCCAGAACTTTTCGCTTTTGGGACAACTTACTACATATCGTAATATTGCGTTTCCGATGGAGTGCTGGAGGTATAAAAAATCATATATAGATAGAAGAGTAAAAGAATTAGCAGAAATGGTTGGGATATCAGACAAGCTAAATGCTTACCCAAGTCAGCTTTCCGGCGGACAAAAGCAACGAGTTGCCATTGCCCGAGCTTTGGCTATGAGTCCTAAGCTTTTACTTTGCGATGAGGCAACTTCTGCGCTTGACCCAAATACGGCAGCATCATTTTTAAATCTCTTAAAGCAAATTAATGAGCAGATGAATATTACCATTATCATAGTAGCTCATCAGATGGCTGTTATCCGTTCTATATGTCACAGCCTTTCAATCATAGAGAATGGCCGGATTGCTGCAAGCGGCACTGTTGAACAAATTTTTCTCGAGGAACCGCTTGCGTTGAAAAATCTTATTGGAGAAGAAAATAATAAAGCACCTAAACCAAAAGGGACAACACGATTAAAGGTTATATCTTCTGGTGAGTTAGCTAATCAGCCGGTATTGGCAAAAGTGGCACGAAGCTTGAATATTGATTTCAGCATTATTAGTGCTTCGATGGAACGAGTAAATGAGGTAACTATACAATCGAGCATTATTGACGTGTCAGATTCAGATTCGGTAGATTTGACTCAGAAATTAAAAGAATATGGAGTCATTTGCAGTTGCTTAAATGAATCGGCTTTAAAGGAGAGTAGCTAATGTGAATAGTGAATTTTGGATAAATTGGCTGCAAAAATTTAATCGGCTAATGTGGCCGGCCATTGTTGCTACCATCCGTATGATGTCTATTTCTATGATTTTAGCTACCATTCTGAGCTTTATCATAGCGATTATATTGGTGATGACGAATCCGACTAAAGGGCTTAGGCCATGTAAATGGGTCCATAGCACTCTATCGTTTATTGTTAATACAGTGAGAAGCTTTCCCTTTATAGTTTTGATTGTAGCGATTGCTCCGGTGACACGCTTAGTAATGGGAACAATGATTGGAGAAGCTGCTGCAATTTTTCCTTTAACCGTTGGAGGAGCACCTTTTATGGCGCGTATTATTGAAAATGCGCTTTTAGATGTTGACCCACAACTAATAGAAGCTGCTAAAGCTTGCGGGGCCAGTGATTTACAAATTGTTTTGAAAGTCATGCTGAGAGAAGCAATTCCAAGTGTTATCAACGGGTCCACTTTATGTGCAATTAATTTCCTAAAGTCTACTACAATGGCAGGTGCTGTTGGAGCAGGCGGGTTAGGTTCTGTCGCACTCAATTATGGTTTTTATAGCTTTAATTATTCCGTTCTATATACCGGCGTAATTTTATTATTAGTCATGATTCAAGCGATTCAGCTGTTTGGTGATTATTTATACAAGCATAGTATAAAATAGCAAGTTTTATTTCATTTTAACTTAAATAATTGAATCAAAATTCTTAAGAAGTGAGGAAGATAAAAATGGGAAAAATTAAAAAGTTATTATCTCTTTTATTGGTTTGCGTATTAGCATTATCTATGTCAGCATGCCAAGTTAAACCGGCAGAATCGCCTGATGTCCCGTCTAATGGAGAAATTGCAGAAGCAAATAAGCCGGCGGAAAAGAAAACTGTAAAAATTGGTTGCGTTTCTGCTACCGAACCTGCTGCAGATTTGATGAAAACTGCGTTAGAGGGGACTGGAGTTGAAGTGGAGGTTGTTGTTTTCGATGGTAACAATCTTCCTGCAGAAGCATTAAATGCAGGAGATATAGATGGTTTATTCTGCAATAGCTTAAAATGGATGAAAACCTTTAATGATACAAATAAAGCAAATCTGACAATGCCGATGCCGTATTATTATTCTTACAGCGGTCTTTACTCTACTAAATGGAAGTCTCCTGAAGAATTTCCCAATGGAGCGAAAATTATTATTGCTCAAGGCTTAGCCAATATCGATGGATGCTTGACCATGCTGGAAGACACCGGCTTAATTAAGCTTAGTGATAAGCCTTCTGAGAACAATTTTTATTCTTTTTTAGATATCGTTGAAAATGCTAGGAATATTGAAATAATTCCCACAGAGCTAACTACTACTATGAGCTCAATTGATGATGTCGATGCCGTTATTGCCTCTGCAGTTATTGTTCGTGATTCGGGTAAATTAGATCCAAGCTCTCATATGGCAATCAGCAAAAAAGAAAATATGACACCACAGGGATTAATAGTGAGAAGTGAAGACGAGAATGCAGATTGGGTAAAATTAACTATGGAAAAAATGCAGACTGAAGCCTGTTACAAAACGTTTAATGAAGCATTTGGCGGGACTTTTATTTTGTACTCCGAAATTGATAAATATTTCAAATAAACTAATAGGAGAGTTGTATGATGTTTGATCAGAATGCGGTAAGGCGAGCAGTTATTAAAGCAAATTGTGCACTGGAATTTGAACGTTCTATTGTTGGAATAAAATTTTTATTTACTCAGAAAGAGTTTGAAATGGCAAATGCACCTCAGCTTCAATCCCAAAAGTCTTATTGTGCTATGGTTGTTCATGCCGCACATGGGAAAAAGCTTAAAGCTGACTTTTCTAATTTCGGTTGTTTTGGAGGGGCAAGAGCTTTAGGAATTGTGGCTCTTGATGAGTTTTATACTTCTGGACGCTTTTTCCAGAATAGAGGGCTTTATACTGATTTGACAACATCCAAAGAAGTAAGCAATCATATTTCGATTTGTAAGCACAGGGCATATGGTGTCCAAGTTATGCCTGTTGAAGAGTTTACAGAAGCTCCGGATGTAGTAATCATTGTATCGAATCCACGCAATATTATGCGTTTGGTTCAGGGATATACACATTTTTTTGGAACTCACAGTACATTCAAAATGATTGGTAATCAGGCGATTTGTGCCGAATGTACCGCAGAACCATATGAAACTAATGACATCAGTATGTCTGTGTTATGTGCGGGACCACGTTCGGCAGGTATGAAAGAATATGAAATGGCTATTGGTATGCCTTTTGGTAAGTTTGAAAGAATTATTGACGGCTTATGCATCACTATTACACCTGTAGAACATACAGATATTAAATTAAAGATTATTGAGCGAATGAAACAAAACGGTATAGATGATGTACCTATTATATTAAATAGAAATTATGGCGGCCCTGTATTCTATCAGCGAGATAGTGTATATTTTGAAAAACAACGGGAATTGAAACCAATGGAACAAGAGGAAAGACTTCCTGATATTTGGAATTTAGATGAAAAATAAAAAATACTGAATCTTTGCATGAAAAAGCATAATTTTTAATTACATTTCAAGAAAGGCTTCGTTGATTTTCGGAATACCTAGCATAGAAGCCTTTCTTGTTGTGTGGGAATCATGATTTGCTAAATAACGGGATGTACAAGAGCGTGGAGTTCCAGACTTTATAAAGGTTTTCAATTCTACTTAAGCATACTTAATGTTATTGCCCAAATAGCTCCTTATATTTGATATCTGGCCAATGATTTTTCTTGCCACCTCAGGCTTGTTCATCGTATATAGATGTATCCCGTCCACACCCGAAGAAAGCAAGTCTATGATCTGTTCCGTTGCATAGGCTATGCCCGCCTCCTTCAGGGCTTCCGGGTTGTTTTCATATTTATCGAGTATGCGTTTGAACTTGGCAGGTATGCTGGCGCCGCAAAGTCCTGTTATCCTCTCTATCTGCTTTTTGTTTATTACGGGCATGATGCCTGCGGATACAGGTATATTGACCTCTATCAAATCCAGCTTTTCTTTAAAATCATAGAAAAAATTATTGTCCAAAAACAGCTGGGTTATGAGGAAATCCGCTCCGGATTTGACCTTGGCCTTCAGGCTGCGCAGGTCTGAGAGGCTATCCCCGGCTTCTATATGGACCTCGGGATAGCAGGCAGCTCCTATGGAGAATCCTCCGAAATTCCGTATATGGGCTATGAGATCCCTTGCATACTCGTATTGGGCTTCTTCTGAAATGCAAGTGTCATTTTGGGGTCTGTCTCCTCTTAGTGCAAGCACATTTTCTATACTGGAGCTGCGCAGTCTTGTCAGAATATCCTCCACTTCTTTTTTTGTAGAGCTTATGCAGGTCAAATGGGCAAGGGCTTCAATGCCGTATTTGTTCTTTATGATATCTGCGATCTGTACCGTGTGGGATTTGCTGCTGCCTCCCGCTCCGTAGGTGACGCTGATAAAATCGGGCTTCAGATCGGATAATGCATCTATGGTGTTGAGGACTGTATCTATGGAAGCCTCGGGCTTTGGAGGAAATATCTCCAGGGATATTACCGGGCTTTTATTGAATAATTCTTTTATTTTCATTTCCAGTTCTCCTTTCAAGGTTTGATCAGATTTATATTGCCGAAGGCGCCCATTTTATCTCCCACTATTATGAGGACGCCTTCCACTCCGGGAATAGACATGGCTGTTTCTATCCCCTTTTCTATATCCTTTTGGTCTTTTACCGCATTGCCTGCAGCAGTAGCGGCAGCATCTGCCAGCACTGCATCCCTTGCAAGTATCACTGCCGCATCGGCTTTGCCGAAGCTTAGGGAGTGGCCTACAGTGCCGCTGGAGGTACAGATGCCCAATTCTTCATCACTGCCGGGTATTAGGAGGGCAATCTTGTTTGAAAAGGGAGAGCTTCCTGCGTATATGGAAATCCTTCTGTCTATCCTGGTCTTAAGAAATATATCTCCCCCATTTTCAATGATTATCTCCTCGGTATGCTTCAGGAGGGAAAGCCCTACATATTTGGATACGGCTCCTGCCACTGCCGCCATAGGCCCCACCTTTGCAGACTCTGCTGCGCGGCACATTTGCTTTACTATTTCGGGACTGTTTTTTTGAGGTTTAATGGAATCAAGGCTCGTAAGAAAATGCGGATTCTTACGAATATATTCATGAAGCTGGCTTCTGCATTTTATTAAAGCCCTCCTGGTTTCTTTCTCCAGATTATCCTTAGCAAAAATCTGAAGGTCCGATTCGCCTTCGGTCACATTAAAGCAGAGCAGATCCCTGGATTTCATTATTTCTCTGTAAAACCGTTCTTCATACATAAAGCCACCTGGTGGACATATCTATCGTAATGGCTCTCAAGGGGCAAGCCTTTATGCAGCTTTCACAGCCTGCGCAGCGGTCCTTATCAAAGGACAGGGTGCAATCCTTGCCTTCCATCCGGAGCGAATCGGAGCCGCATGCTGCGGTACAGGCTCCGCAATGTACGCATTTTTCTTTATTTATATATATCTTGTTCATTATATCCCTCCATCAACACTTTCCTTCAATGAATTAAGGGCTGAAACTTTTGGGAAAGCTTCTATGGGCTCCTGAAGTGTGAAGCCTTCCTCTGCCACCCATCTTTTGAGCTCCAGGGCAATCTTTCTCGCCTTATAAAGGCTGGAAAGGGGTGCGGTTTTTATTGTATTGCCGTCGAGGACCAATTCTCCGCTTCTCAATTCACCGTAGCTGCATTTGCCGAGGACGGGCTTGTTAAGACGGGACACGCTGTAGTCCACAATATTTGTATATATATCCTTGTTTTGCACCGACAGGTTATGGAGCAGATCCTTGTCGAGAACGGGTATAGGTATTCCTATGCCTACGAACAGGGAGGTGCCGTATTTTTCAAAAACCGCAGGCTTGATATATTCTGTGCTCATCTTCTTCAAATCACCTGTGACCGCAAGGGTGCAAGCTGGTGATAACGGTATGCCGTTTTCTCCCCTGGGTTTTTCGGTGACAAATTGTGTACCTTGCCAGGAGACATATCCTGCAGCGCCTGCCAGAAATATTTTTGTCCCTATGCCTATGGTCCTCAGGTAGGGATCATTCAATAAAGGGCTCAATTCCCCGGAAGTAGAGTAATTTATATTCTCCATATGGGGCTTCAGCACTCCCATATATGTGTGAAGGAGCCTGTCGGAAGTATTTATCGCTGCGGAATAGTTCTGATAGCAATTTCTGGGATTATAGAGGTAGGCTTCATTTATTAAATCCTTGGTAATATAGGTGTCTATCTCCTTCCTGGGATAGCAATCTGTCCCCGGGGAATAGGCCTTAAGATGCACAGGCTTACCATCTATCAGATCGCATATTACATGGGCTCCTCCGTATTCGATGCCCAGATCCTGTGAGGGCTCAGTGGCCCCTATATATGAATCTACTGCAGCAAGGCCGCCGTATGCATTGACATTGTTGAGCAAAATCTTAGTCATCCTTATTGGCGGGTCTGAATGGCCGAAGTTTATGAAGGCTCCGGAAGAACACATAGGGCCAAAGGTTCCGGTGGTCACCACATCAACATATTTGGCTGCATCTTGTATTCCTTTTTCTTCTGCTATGCTTATTACCTCTTCTGCCGTAACTACCACTGCCGTACCTTTCCTGATCTTCTCATTGATTTCTTCATAGCTTTTTTTAATGGACATATATGATTCTCCTCCTCTAATTTTTTTATCACTGAACTAACCCGCTCTAAGGCCCCCACCTCTATAGGCGGCGGGTGCCAAAAGCGGCTAAGTCCAGTATGGACTCGACTAACATTCAGTGGGGGTTGAATCCCCCTCTGAATGAAGTCTCGTTCAACAGAGACAAGGCGGAGCAAATTAAAAAGCTGCTCTCAGATAAGAAAGCAGCCGGCTGCAGGCTAATAAAGTACGATATACTTTATGCTATCCTTATCTCTCAGAATTTAAGCAAAATTCTGCAGGAATTGACACCGCTGCATTCGAATGAGAATGCCGGTTGTCGGGCTTCATTGGGCCAGTCCCTCCACCTCTCTGGATAAGATCTTATTCAATTATAAAGGTTTAAAAGAAATTTTATGCCAAATATGAGCATTTGTCAAGTAAAATTTTAAAAAGACCATCTTGCATTTTATATATATTAAAGTGTAATATATTCTAAACCGGAGGGATTTTTTTATGCATATAAACAGGAAAGAAGTTTTAAGATATTTGGGCCATAAGAATCAATATATGGATGAGAAGCTTGAAAAGCTTTTGACGGAATGCATTGCCGAGATGACCGAAGCTTTGAGGAAAAGCTTTGTTTATAATGTTTATGATATTGAAAGAGACGGGGATAAGATGGCTTTGAAGGATACAAACTTGATTTTTCAGAGCAAGGATTTGACCATGCATTTCCGGAATTCGGATAAATGTGCGCTGATGGCAGCCACATTAGGGCTTGAAGCGGATAGGAGGATCGCATACTATTCAAAAACAGACCTTACCAAGGGTATAGTGATGGATGCCTGCGCTTCTGCAGCCATTGAGGCTCTTTGTGATGAGGTACAGGAAGAAATAAGGATAGAGGCTCTAAAGGAAGGATACTGCTGTACTTCAAGATATAGCCCGGGCTATGGAGATCTGCCCATAACCCTTCAGAAGGGAATAATTGAGCTTCTGAAGGCATATCCGAGGATAGGGCTTACTGTTAATGAAAGCAGTATTATGCTGCCGCGAAAGTCGGTAACTGCATTTATAGGATGGCAGAGGCAGGAGAGCACCTCTGAGGGGAATAAATGCAGCAGGTGCAAGGACAGAAATTGTATATATAGAAAGTGTGGGGATATTAATGACTAAGGCTGTAAATTTTGACGGATTTCTCTTGTTTGACGGAGGGATGGGAACCATGCTCCAGGCTGCCGGAATGAAAGCCGGAGAATTGTCTGAGAGCTACAATATCCAAAGGCCGGAGGTCATAGAGCACATACATAGGGCCTATATAGATGCGGGAGCGGATGTGGTCACCACCAATACCTTCGGGGCCAACAGATACAAGCTGAAGGATATGGATTTTTCTTTGGATATGGTGATAAGAAGAGGCGTGGAGATAGCAAGGACTGCCGCAGGAGATAAGCTGGTGGCTCTGGATATCGGCCCTCTGGGCCAGCTTATGGAGCCCTATGGCAATCTGAGCTTTGAGGCTGCCTATGAAGCCTTCAGAGAGCAAATAACCGCCGGCACATCCGCCGAAGCTGACTTGATCCTTATCGAGACCATGTCCGATATATACGAAGCTAAAGCAGCTATACTGGCGGCCAAGGAAAATTCCAGCCTTCCGGTGATCTGCACCATGACCTTTCAGGCTGACGGAAGGACTCTGACGGGCACTGATCCTTTGACCATGGTAAATATATTGCAAAACCTGAATCTGGATGCCCTTGGCCTTAACTGCTCTTTAGGGCCTGAAGAAATGCTGCCTCTCATAGCTGAGGTGCTGAGGTATTCCAGATTGCCTGTGATAATCCAGCCCAATGCAGGCTTGCCGAAGATGGTAGGAAACAAAACCGTCTATGATATAAGCCCTGAGGATTTCGGCAGATATGGGCGCAGCATGGCCGAGCAAGGGGTAAGGATATTGGGAGGATGCTGCGGCACCACGCCTGAGCATATAAGAGCCTTGCAGAAGGCTCTGGAAGGGCTGAAGCCTGCCTTCACCAAGGCGGAGAGGATCACTGCCGCCAGCTCTGCTTCCTGTACGGTGGTTCTGGGCGAGGAGGTAAAAATCATAGGAGAGCGCATAAACCCTACAGGCAAGAAAAGGCTGAAGGAAGCCCTGATAAAAGGCGATATGGATTACATATTGAGGGAAGCGGTAAACCAGAAGGATAACGGAGCCCATATGCTGGATGTAAACGTGGGCTTGCCTCAAATAGATGAGAAAGCGCTGATGGTCAGGGCTATCAAGGAGATACAGGGCATTGTCAGCCTTCCCCTCCAGATAGACAGCGTGAGGCCGGAGGTGGTTGAAGCCGGGGCAAGGATCTGCAGCGGCAGGCCTATAATAAACTCTATAAATGGTGAGGAAAAGAGCATGGCAGAGCTTCTGCCCATCGCCAAGAAATACGGATGCCTGGTGGTGGCTCTGACACTGGATGAAAAGGGCATACCCAAGACTGCGGAGGAGAGGCTTCAAATTGCAGAGCGCATGATCGAGAAGGCTGCTGAATACGGCATAGGGAAGGAAGATATAATAGTGGACTGCCTTGTGCTAACGGCTTCGGCCCAGCAAAGAGAGGTGCAGGAGACCATAAAGGCTGTAAGGCTGGTCAAGGAGAACTTAGGAGTCAAGACTGCCCTTGGGGTCAGCAATGTATCCTTCGGCCTGCCGGCGAGAGGCCTTTTAAACAGGACGTTTCTGGCAATGGC
Source organism: Lutispora sp. QWL-02 (assembly GCF_058315355.1). Lineage (NCBI taxonomy): Bacteria > Bacillati > Bacillota > Clostridia > Lutisporales > Lutisporaceae > Lutispora > Lutispora sp. QWL-02. The sequence continues at coordinate 277,085 of NZ_CM177762.1, read as the reverse complement.
CCTTGAAGCGGGCTTGGATGCACCCATCCTGAACCCTATGGAAGAGGATATGATAAGCACCATAAGAGCCTTTAATGTGCTGTCCAATGCGGATAAGGACAGCAAAGCATATATAAAAGCATATTCTGCCATAGAACAGAAGCCCGCCGATATTGGGGTCATGAGCAGCAGAGATCTGAAAAAGGTCATTATAGACGGGATAAAGGATGAAGCAGCTTCCCTGGTGAAGGAGCTTCTCAAGGAGTCAAGCGGTCTGGAGATTGTGGACAATTATCTCATACCTGCTCTGGATATTGTAGGGCAGAAATATGAAAGGGGAGAAATATTCCTGCCCCAGCTTATACAATCGGCGGAGACGGTCAAGAGAGCCTTTGAAATTCTCAAGGATAATATGGATGCAGGTTCGGGCAGTGATTCTCAGATAGAAAAAGGAAAGATAGTAATCGCTACGGTGAAGGGCGATATCCATGATATAGGGAAGAATATTGTAAAAATATTATTGGAAAACTACGGCTTCCAGGTTTATGATCTGGGAAAGGATGTCCCTATAGAAAAGGTTGTGGAAAAAACAGCGGAGGAAGATGCTCCTTTGGTGGGCTTGAGCGCATTGATGACTACAACTGTGCAAAATATGGAGGATACCATAAAAGCCTTGAGGAGCAGCTGCCCCCATTGCAGGATAATGGTGGGAGGCGCAGTGCTTAATGAGAGCTATGCGGAGATGATAGGAGCCGACTTCTATGTGAAGGATGCAAGGGAATCGGTGAAGGTTGCCCAGAGCATATTCGGAAAATAGGATCAGGAATAGCCTCTGGCTTCTGGTATTAGGGTAGGCCGTTGAGGTTATTATTGCTATGAAAGTCAAGTTCCATTGAATATTCTATCTTCATATTTCTCCAACACCTTCATAAGGGGATATCCAAAACCATAGCAAGCTATTATCTGGCCTGCAGCCACCCAGCCCATTGTGATCAGCAGAGGCAAGCCATACAGATAATTCAGTATATAGCCTACTATTATTCCGTTTACAACGACAGGCGGCAGGGGAACGAGCCATTTCTTCGGCATTTTGTAGGACAGGTACGCTGCCATGAGAGTGGCAAGGCTTCCGAATACTACATCTATTATTCCGCCTCCGCCGTATAGGTTAGCCACTATGCAGCCTACAAATAATCCGGGTATGGCAGCCGGTGTAAATGCCGGAAGGATTGTAAGGGCTTCGGCAACCCTGACCTGGATCTGGCCGTAGCTTATTGGCGCCAGTGCTATGGTTATTGCTGCATAGATAGCGGCTATAAGCGATGCCTGCATCAGAAAAACTGTTTTTTTCATTTTTTATACCTCCCTAGTTTTGTTTTAAGTCAGGATGGTTTCGAACTGACTGATCTTTGGGACTCTTCAATAATACCATTGATAATACTATGTTTTCAAGTATTGATTACTTCCTTTATCTTGTTTATTATATACCTTTTCTTTGCAAAACTAACTTCCGCCTTTCGCTTGTGTGGGTGTGGAAATTACTTTTTCAATGCAAGCATGCAAATATATTTAAATTTTCTGAAAATTAATGTATTATTTTTATTGATTATGTGATATACTATAAACAAGGAAGATGCGATACATCTTTCCTGCAGACTCTAATTCAACCAACATGTAAATTTATCAGATTTCTAGTGATAGGTCAATCTATTGGTCAGTTAGGTAAGTATATTCTGGTTATAGCAAGTTGGATAATAGTGTAAATTGGTTTAGGGTTTGTAAGGTTAGTTAGAAAGTTGTTTGGTTAGAAAGGTAACGAGGTAAACTAAGTTTGGTTGATTCAGGTATCTGTGTTGAATTAGAGTCTGTTTCATAAGCTGGCTAAATTTTTAATAAGAATTTAGCCAGCTTTTATTTTTTGACGAAGGCATGGGATAGCCATAGAAATAATAAATATCCTCCCGGGCTTTAATCGATTTTATCTATTTGGATTAGGATGATGCTATACCTATAATAGAGATGGCAAGTAACTTATTAGCTGCATAAAAATGGAGGAAGAGAAATGAAGAGAAAGATCTTAGCATGGATGCTTATTTTAGTCATGGCATTGTCTTTGACGGCTTGTGCCAACAAGAGCGGAGAAGCTGCAAATAATAACGGCGAGCCGGAGAAAAAAAGTCTGGAAGGCACTGTTTTAAAGGTGGTCGCTGCCTATGGCGGAAAAGAAATAATATTTGAGGAGTTTACAAAGGCAACAGGTGTTAAGGTGGAATTCCTTGACATGTCCTCCGGTGAGGTTTTGGCAAGGGTCGAAGCAGAAGGCGGGAAGCCTATGGCTGATCTTTGGTTCGGCGGCGGCGTTGACAGCTTTATAGCTGCAAAGGATAAGGGGCTGCTGGAGCAGCATTTTTCGCCTGAAGCAAAGAGCATACCCGACAACTGCAAGGACAAGGACGGATACTGGAACGGCATATCCTATGTGCTGGTAGGCTTTATGGTCAATAATGATGTGCTGAAGGAAAAAGGGCTGGAAGCCCCCAAGACATGGGCGGATCTTTTAGACCCCAAGTATAAGGATGAAATCCTCATGGCAGACCCGGGCATATCCGGAACCAACTATGCTATGGTGAACGGCATGCTTCAGGATATGGGCGAAGAAGAGGGATGGAAATATTTTGAGGCATTGGGTAAAAACGTGCCCTTCTTTGCCAAGAGAGGCGGGGAACCTCCCAAGAAGGTCGCCGCGGGAGAGGCTGCAATAGGGATAATCCCTATGTCCGGCGAATTCATAGCTATGGAGGATCAGTTCCCGGTGAAAACCTATTATCCCGAGGATGGAATTCCGTGGGTTCCTGCTACAATGGCAATATTCAAAAATGCGGATAATGTTGATGCAGCAAAGGCTTTTGTAGATTGGGCACTGTCTGTCAAGGGGCAGGAGATCATCAGGGATGCAGACCCCAGAGTTATGATGAGGCCTGAAGTTGCTGATCACGATATGATGAAAGATGTGCCGATGGATAAATTCTTAAAAGTAGATTTTGAACTCTTTGGCCAGCAAAGAGATGAGATCTTGAAGATATGGAATGAGAAGCTTGCTAAATAATCTTAAAAACAATAAGAGGGTATTCTTAAAAAAGGATACCCTTATTTATGATTTAATTGAGACAATACTAATTATTGGAGTTGTCTTATCGGTGCTTATTTTTATACTTGGCCCTGTGGCGGCTGTTCTGAAAGAGAGCTTTATGCATAAAGGGAATCCGGATTTAAAGAATTTCCAGTATGCTTTCAGCAGGGGAGGCAAGCTCCTGTTAAACAGCGTTTTTTCAGCAGGGCTTGCAACGGCCCTGACCTTGATTTTTGCTGTCTGCATCGCTGTTTACGGTACTTTCTCCCGGGGATTATTAAAAAAAATAATGCCTTCAATGCTCATGCTGACCATGATATCCCCGCCTTTTGTCGCATCTTTGGCTTATATAACCCTATTCGGCAGGAGGGGGCTCATCACCCATAAGCTGCTGGGCCTTACCATCAATCCCTATGGCTGGCACGGGGTTGTTTTGATGCAAGCCCTGGGAAGCATATCAATAGCCGCCTTGATAATATTGGGAACCCTCAAATCCATGGACGGAAGCCTTATTGATGCTTCCTCGGATCTGGGGGCAGGGCATTGGCATACGGTAAAAAATGTGGTATTGCCTGCTGCCCGGCCTGGAATAATCGCCGCAGGCTTTCTAACCTTTATCCGGTGCTTGTCCGACTTCGGCACACCCATAATAATCGGAGGAAAGTTTAATGTTCTGGCTACCCAGGCTTATCTCGAAGTCATAAGCAGCTCCAATCTGCCTGCTGCTTCGGCCATGAGCGTACTGCTGCTGCTGCCCGCATTGCTGGCCTTTGCCTATTATAATCACAGCATAAAAAGCCTGAAGCTTCATGGAGGCAGCAATACCAAGTCACAGCTCAGAGAAGCTTCATTGAGGCTTGACGGACCCATCGGCTTTGCGCTGAAGCTCATATGCTGGCTTTATATCGGGGCCATGCTTGCGCAATACGGCTCCATACTTCTGTCTGCCGTCTCGTATTACCGGGGAGGGAGCATAGTGTTCACCCTGGAGTATGTTAAAGCCATGAGGTACGGAAAGCTCCGTAGCTTCTTCAGAAGCTTATGGTATTCCTTTGTTGCAGGCATTACAGCAGGACTGCTGGGAAATCTCTTTGCCTATTATACTGTAAAGAGGCGGATTTGGGGGAGCAAGCTTTTAGATTTTGCCGCATCCCTGCCTTATATAATACCGGGCACTTTTTTCGGAATAGGATATATATTGGCTTTCAGGGATTATCCTCTCAAGCTGACGGGTACAGGCATGATAGTGCTGTTGAATTGTATTTTCAGGCAACTGCCGACAGCAAGCAAAGCAGCTTCTTCGGTGCTTGTGGGCATCAATCCGGACCTGGAGAACGGAGCCAGGGACTTAGGAGCGCCAAAGCTGCTTGCGCTGAAGGATATAGTATTCCCTTTGCTCAGACCGGCTTTTGCCGTGAGCTTTATAAATACATTTACTGCTACTATGACTACAGTTGGGGCGATAATCTTTATAATATCCCCGTCGGCAAAGCTGGCTACGGTGGAAATGTTTGACACCCTGAGAAACGGCGACTATGGAGTGGGAGCGGTAATAGCAAATATGATAATATATTCAACATTGATAATAAATATATTGTTTTCGAGATTCGTGCTTAAAGAAAAGTCGGTAAAGGGGGTAATGAGCAATGTTTCTTCAGATAAAAGGTTTGGCCAAGCGCTTTGATGATGTTCCGGCCGTTGACGGAATAGATTTGGATATAGAGGCCGGAAGGCTAGTATCCATCTTAGGTCCCAGCGGCTGCGGAAAGACTACGACCCTGAGGATGATAGGAGGCTTCGTAAAACCTGACAGGGGCAGCATAACACTGGATGGTGAGGATATAACCGGCATGTCTCCTGAAAGGAGGCCCCTTTGCACCGTTTTTCAAAATTATGCTCTTTTTCCCCATATGACAGTCATGGGAAACATATATTACGGGCTGCGCTTCAAAAAAAATCAAAGCAAGCAGGAGAGAATGGAAAAGGCGCTGAACATGATAAAGCTTGTAGGATTATCGGGAATGGAAAACAAAAACATCGGGCTTTTGAGCGGCGGGCAGCAGCAAAGAGTGGCATTGGCCCGCGCCTTGGTATTGGACCCAAAGCTGCTGCTTTTAGATGAACCCTTAAGCAACCTGGATGCAAAGCTCAGGATGCGGGTGAGGGAGGAAATCAAGGCCGTGCAGCAAAAGCTGGGCATAACCATGATCTTTGTAACTCATGACCAGGAGGAAGCGATGAGTATGTCCGACAAGGTTGTGGTGATGAATGAAGGGCGCATAGAGCAAATAGGGAGCCCAAAGGGAATTTATGAAAATCCCGTAAATCATTTTGTAGCGGATTTTATAGGGCGGATCAATATGATAAAAATGGGGGAAGCCTTGATAGGCGTGCGGCCTGAGCATGTAAAAATAACCTGTGATGAAGGAGCTATGCGGGGAGAAGTAATACAAAAGCACTACATGGGCTCTTATACCATATATATGATAAAAGCGGAGGACCAGGTTCTCCAAGCAGACATCCCCAACGGCGCAAATGAAGATTTTCAAGCAGGGGATAAGGTGGGCATAGCATTTCAAAGGCAAATTTGTTTTAACAGTTAATCGAAATCAATGATATGCAGGGGGCAATTATGCCCCTCTATACCAGGAATCGTCTAAGATTATGGGCTCAAGATACGGAAATTCGTATTGGGACATTTCAAGCTCTTGCAGGACCTGTATAGCTTCTGCTAAATTTCCGTGCAAGGTCAGGCTCCTTTCGGAAAGGACATGCTTCAGGCCTTCATTTTCCCAATCCAGCCATCGGGAATACTTAAGCCTTTCTTCCTCATAATTTTGAAAAAGCTCATATGATTTGGCTGCCTCTGTAATTTCCCTGCATATGAAAAAGTTGCATACAAAGGTCCTGTATCTGGGGGGCAAAGTACATCCCTGGCCTGCTTTGACGAAAGGACATGCTCTGAAAAATATGGTGTGATCTTCTATATAATCCGTCTCCGCAAGCGTTTCGCCTTCCATATACTTCTCATACTCAGCTTCATCAAAGAATCCTCTGGCCTGCATATAGTAGTTATAAATTTTGGTGTTGGGATTATCTATGATCCTGTTCAAAACCTTTAAGCCTTCCGGCGCTTTTGTCATCCTCTGAATGTCAACAAGAGAAAATTTAGGAAAGTACCAGCAGCAGCCCCTGCTTTTTACCTTGCAAAGGCTTTTGCCGATGAGGCTCCCGCAAGCACTGCAATCTGTGCAGGCATATCTCGGGACATCACGATCTGTTTCAGTATAAATTTTTCCCATGGTTTAACCTCAATTCTATATCGGATGGAAGTTCACTTAAACATTATAATTTCCTGAAAAGCAATAAAACAAACATGATAATAGTCGATTTTGGTCAATATAGATTTATATAAGGCGATGTAGGCAAGCCAGATTTTTCGTTCTTTTTGCAGCTTTATTTTTTTATCGCTGCAGCTGCATTGATTCTTTAAGCCATTTGCTGTATTATTCAAATAAGATTATGGGCCGAAAAGAAGGTGAAGATAAATGAAATATAGGGTACTTGTGGTAGATGACGATCAAAACATTGCGGAGCTTATAAGGCTTTATCTTGAAAAGGAAATGTATGAGGTCAGGATCGCCTATGACGGTAAAAAAGCTATGAGCATTTTTTATGAATGGACGCCGGATCTGGTCATTTTAGATATCATGATACCCCAGATGGACGGCTATGAAGTTTGCAAGCATATCAGGAAAGCGGGAAATATACCGATCATAATGCTTACTGCAAGGGGTGAAGTCATAGACAAGGTGCTGGGGCTGGAGCTTGGAGCAGATGATTATATAGTGAAGCCCTTCGAGCCCAAGGAGCTTTTGGCGCGAGTCAAGGCAGTGCTGAGGAGGACTCAAAACAGCGACATGATAAAGGAAGAGAAGCTGGTATTCCCGGGTATAAGCATAGATAAAAACGACTATACTGTGACATTCAAAGGCAAACGCATAGAAATGCCTCCCAAGGAACTGGAGCTTTTATATTTCCTGGCCTCCAGGCCTAACCAGGTATTTACCCGGGAGCAGCTTTTAGAGAAGGTATGGGATTATGATTATATAGGGGATTCAAGAACCGTAGATGTTCATATCAAAAGGCTCAGAGAAAAGCTTCACGACGAGATGGGAAGGTGGGATATCAAAACCGTGTGGGGCGTAGGCTATAAGTTTGAGGTGCAGAGATGAAAAAGGGGATTTTCAAAAAGCTTTTTATAACCTATGGCATCACGATCATACTGGGCTTCGGTATTTTGGCTTTGGTGCTTATGAAGCTTTTTTCCCAGTACTTCATAGACAGCAAAAAGGACCTGCTTTTGGAATATGGGCAGAAGATAACCCAGGATATTGCCATAGGCATATATGCAGGGAGGCTGGACAGACAAACCTTGAATGAAGACTTGAAGGTTTTGGATAAATTTCTTGATGCCAGGATTTGGATAATAGACAAAGAAGGGACCATATTCGGCGTATCAGGCACCAATGAAGAGCAATACCTGGGTCAAAAAGTGGACGGCAGCCGGCTTGGCGTGCTCTACAGAGGCAGAAACATAATCGAGACCGGCAACTTTGGGGGCAAATTCAAAGAACCGGTGCTGACTGTGGGATATCCCATATTTTACGAAAATGAATTTGAAGGCGGAGTATTTATACATGCTGCCATGCCCGGCATTCAGAAGACCTTCAGGGATGTATACAATATGACTGTTCTGGCTATTGTTTTTTCCGGGCTTTTGGCCTACGGCATTTTGTATTTCCAGATAAAGCGCATTTCGGTGCCTTTAGGGGAAATAAGCAAGGCTGCCAAGGTCATATCGGGGGGGGAATTCCAAAAAAGATTGGAAATAAAGACCGGAGATGAGATAGAGGAGCTGGCTGAAAGCTTTAATGATATGGCGGAGTCCTTGGAGAAGATAGAGGAAAACAGGCGGAACTTCATAGCCAATATTTCTCATGATCTCAGATCTCCCATGACCTCCATAAGGGGCTTCGTAGGGGGCATAATGGATGGGACCATACCGCCCGATATGCAGCAGCACTATCTGGGTATAGTAATGGACGAATGCCAGAGGCTTATAAAGATGACCAACGGGCTGCTGGAACTCAACAATATTCAGCAAGGCCGGGTAGAGGCCAATAAGACGAATTTCGAGTTCAATGAATTGATACGCAGAAAGCTCATCAATTTTGAAAAGGATATAACCGAGAAAAACCTGGACGTGCTTCTGAATTTTTATGATGATGCAACTATTGTGAATGCGGATAAAGCGATGATGGAAAGGATCATAACCAATCTGCTGGATAATGCGGTAAAGTTCACCGTTGAAAAGGGCAGCATAAGCCTTAAAACCCGGGAGGAAAAGAATAAGGTAATAGTGGAGATAACCAACACAGGTGTAGACATAAACAAAAATGAACTGAAAACTATGTGGGAGAGGTTTCACAAAGGCGATCCCACCAGAGGGGTATATAAGTCCGGCTTTGGTCTGGGACTGGCAATAGTAAAAGAGATGATAATCCTTCAAAATGAGGAAATCTGGGCGGACAGCTCCGATAATTATGTAAGGTTCTCTTTTACCGCAGAAAAAGGCAAATAATTTACATTTCATTCATAATCTATTCAAAAATGTATTTTAAAATAAAGACATAAGAAACCAAGGAGGGATTGGTATGGATTATGAGGACATCAGAAAAGACATAAACGAGGATGTGCCTATTGAAAATACAGAGGCGGCAGATATGACAGGAGAGATGTATGAATGCGAAGAGAGCATTGAATATGAGGTTCAGGCAGATGAAAATGAAGTAAAACCCGCATTTTACAGAGAAGTCATTGAAAAGAAGCCAAAGAAGTGGGGCAAGACGGCAATAGCTCTGGCCCTGGCAATAGGCTTAGCCTTCGGTTCTGCTTTCGGCTTTATTGCAGACAACATATTGGATGACATGAACGGTAAAAATATCGTATATGCAAGCGAAGGAGCCAAATACAACTATACCATAGACAAAACTGTTTCGCCGGTAGTGCCTATAGCTAAAAAAGTATCCCCTTCCATAGTTGCTATCAAGATAAAAAAGAATGTTCGGGATTTCTTCGGAGACAGCTATTTGAGCGAGGGCACCGGCTCAGGCATAATAATCAATGCTCAGGGCCATATTGTTACTAATAACCACGTGGTGGATGGCTCAAATGATATAATAGTTGTCCTGAAGGATGGGAAGGAATTGCCTGCAAAGATAGTAGGCAAGGATGCCCAGACAGATCTGGCCGTTATAAAGGTTGAAGAAAAGAACCTGCCCTATGCAGAATTGGGGGATTCATCAACCCTTGAAGTCGGAGAGCTTGCAGTAGCTATAGGCAGCCCTATGGGAACAGATTATGCAGGCTCTGTCACCGCAGGAATAATAAGCGGCTTGGATAGAAAGATATTTGTAGGCGACAAGAACATGACCCTTATCCAGACAGATGCAGCCATAAACCCCGGCAACAGCGGCGGCGCTTTGGTAAACTCTGAGGGCAAGGTTGTAGGCATAAACACGCTGAAGCTTATAGAGAGCAAAGTTGAGGGTATGGGATTTGCAATACCCATAAATGAAGCGAAACCGATAATACAGCAGCTTATAGAAAACAAGAAAGTAGCAAGGCCCTATCTTGGAATTCAGGGCTCAACGGTAGATGCTCAGACTGCCAAGCAGTACAACGTGCCGCAGGGAATACTGGTCAGAGGCGTTGTACAGGGAAGCGGAGCTGAAAAGGCGGGACTCAGGATTGGGGACATAATAACCAAAATAGACGACAAAAAAGTTGATACTATAGAGCAGCTGATTGAAATCATTAGAGGCCATAAGGTAGGAGATGTCCTTAAGGTAGAGGCCTATGGCGAGCTTAACAGGTATAAAACCATCCAAGTAAAATTGACCGAAAGCTCAGACTAAAGTTGAACGAGACTTCACCCAGTGTTAAAAGCAGGCAGGTTTGCCTGCTTTTTCAATATTTTAGTTTTTGATGGTCCAAAATTATGATATAATCATTACAATAAAACGAGGCTTCATTGCTATTAATGCCTGTCATCCTGAAGGCTTTGCCTGAAGGATCTTATTCAAGCTTTCCCAGGATGGCGGGAAATACTGTTTTCTAAAGCTCATATGGAGATATAGAGCAAAAATACTGTTATATTATTAGGGGGGATTGCATATGTCTTATAAAAACTGCAATGATGTAGACTTTGAGTTGGTGTACAAATGTTTTAATGAAGGCTTTTCAGACTATATCGTAAAGCTGCATCTGCCTTTGGAAGCCTTTAGAAAAAGATTTTTTGGCTGCGAAGGCAATGAACTGAAAAATTCCTTTATCGCAGTAGAAGAAAAAGGTCCCGCGGGTTTGGTCTTCGGAGGAATAAAAGATTATCAGGGGATAAAAACTATGAGGTGCGGAGCTTTATGCATAATCCCTGATTATAGAGGAAAAGGAATTGCAGATGAACTCTTTTATCTTCACAAGGAAAGAGCAATCAGCGAAGGCTGCAGTCAGATGATGCTTGAAACCATCGTAGGGAATGACAGGGCTATGAACTTTTATAAAAAGCATGGCTATGAAAAAGTCTATGATTTGCAGTACTTTAAATTGTCGGATTTGAGCAATTTGAAACACTTGGATAAAAAGCATTATATAAGACCCATTGATTTTAATGGATTGGAAGAATCAAGAGAGCTTATGGGTGATGTCCATATCAACTGGCAGAATGATTTCCCTTATATTGAAAGATCAGAAGGGCAGCATAACTACGGAGCATTTGATGGGGATAAACTGATCGGAATACTGAGCATAAATGAATTCGGCAGGATTAATTTGATTTGGGTAGATAGGAAACATAGAGGAAAAGGAATTGCAACAAGCCTTTTAAGCGATGCAGCGGAAAGATTGAATTTGATAAAGCTTGGTGCAAGCTTTCCAAACAACTATGCTCTCTACGGATTTTATAAGAAATTGGGCTTTGAAAAAGAAAAAATAGAGCAATATGAGATGTATTTACCGCTTTGATAAATTTTCATGTTGCCAATTAGATTTTTTTTTAGTATAATAACATAGTGCGAGCAGCAAACGGAGAGATGGCTGAGCTGGTCTAAGGCGCACGACTGGAAATCGTGTGTAGGCTAATACCCTACCGAGAGTTCGAATCTCTCTCTCTCCGCCATTATGAATTAAGGGTTGTAAGGTTTTATATCTTGCAACTTTTTTTAATTTTCCGTGCCTGTAATTGTGACATTATTGTGACATTTTTCATTTTTGAGAGAAATGACGTTATCAATGGCTACTGATGCTTTTTTATAAGGAGGGGGCTGTTGCACAACTAACAAATAGTTAGCTGTGTAGCAGCTGTTTTTTTATGTATTCATAATAGGTGGATGCAGCTAAGCCGACAAAGTTAAGTATCAAGGATATATCATAACCTCTGTTTATCCACCCTAATGCAATTGCAACTTTATCGGCTACCTGGGGTTTGCTCCGTGCAATGCCTGCTATTTATCTTGCATCATCACCTTGGATGGCGGGCATGATATAAGATAACTCACCATTCAGTTAACGATTTACTTAAAGCACACGGTATCCTGATGAATGATCTGGTAAAAGAAGCAGGGCGCTTTCGTTCTGGCGGTGTAGGCGTATTTAAGGGAGAAAAGGTTATACACATGGCGCCGCCAGTTGATCTGGTGTCTCAGCATATCGCCAACCTCCTGCGTTGGACAGAAACCACAAAGGTGCATTCTCTGATTAAAAGCTGTGTATTTCATTATGAATTTGAGTTTATCCATCCCTTTGCAGATGGGAATGGCCGCATGGGAAGAATGTGGAACACTCTGTTACTGTACCAATGGAAGCCAATATTTGCATGGATACCTGTAGAAACAGTCATACAAGAAAGGCAGGATGTTTATTATGCTGCTCTTAGTGAAGCGGACAGGATTGCAAATGCCACGCCGTTTATAGAGTTTTTGCTGCAAGCAATTCTCGACACCCTTATAGAGATTGAAGGCGATCAAATGCCTACTGAAAGAATCAACCCGTATATTCAGCTATTCTTAGATAAACTGGGCAATGATGAGCTATCGGCTGGCGAAATCATGAAGCGCATGGGGCTAAAAAACCGTCCGGCTATCCGAAAAACATATTTGCAGCCCGCTTTGAACTCCCAGCTAATTGAGATGACGCTTCCTAATAAGCCGAACAGTAAAAATCAATGGGCAGATCATTACCTACAATGCGAACAATACTGATATTGTCGTTGGAAAGGTTACGCTTGACGGCACCGCGCCGGAATATATTGACGGCTGTTTTTATGTTCCAAGCTATACCTTTATGCAGCTATTAGATACGACGGTAGATTTTACCTCTTGTATTGAAGATACATCCTATCTATATGACATGCAGCTGGATTATTTGCATAAGCAAACCCTTATGATCATTTACCGGCAGCTTAAAAATAGACGGCAATAAAGGTGATTAAGCCTGAGTAAAAAAATTGTTGCCAACAGAATACAGGGGAAAATATATAAAAAGGCTGCTCGGCATATCATATGATGCCAAACAGCCTTCTTATTATGATAATGATTATTTCAATCTCATCATAAAAGCCTTTATGGTGTTATTCTATCCCTGTCCCTCGGGAACAAAGCGGCTTCTCTCACATTGCCGAGGCCGATAATCTGAGCCGTCAAACGCTCGAGCCCGATAGCCAATCCCCCGTGAGGAGGCATGCCATATTTGAAAACCTCCAGGTAGTCGCGGAACTTCTCAGAATTTAACCCTTTGCTTTCAATACTCTTTTTCAGCATATCGAAATTATGGATCCTTTGTCCTCCTGTAGTTATCTCAAGGCCTCTGAATATAAGGTCAAAGCTGTGAGTAAGGCCGTCATCTGCGGGCATGGTATACATGGGCCTCTTTTCCATGGGATAATGGGTCAGGAATACGAATTCGCTTCCATATTCCTTCTTTACATGCTCATAAATAAGCTTTTCACCTTCGGGGTCGATGTCTATATCCAGCTCTTTACCATATTTGTTATTCAATATTTTAATCGCTTCCGGCAACGGTATGGACGTTATTTCCTCACCGATTTCAGGGAGTTTTGCTCCCAGGATATTCAGCTCATCGGCACACTCATTCTTAAGCTTATGCAGCATACTTTTCAGCAGCCTGGTTTCAAGCATCATTATATCCTTTTCATCCTCGATGAAACCCATCTCCAGGTCCAGGCTTACATATTCATTCAGGTGCCTGTTTGTATTATGCTTTTCAGCCCTATAGACATGGGCTGTCTCAAATACCCTTTCATAGCCTGCCCCCACCATCATCTGCTTATAGAATTGAGGGCTTTGAGCAAGGTATGCCTTTTTCTCAAAGTATTTCAGCTCAAAAAGCTCGGTGCCTCCTTCTGCACCTTCGGATACAATCTTCGGTGTGAAAATTTGCGTAAAGCCTTCAACTTTGAGAAACTCAATAAAGCCTTGAGTCAAGCAGGCCTGTATTTTAAAGATACTATTGAGCGACTGATGCCTCAAGCTCAGCACCCTATGATTCAAGATAGTATCAAGGTTTACTTCAATATCCTTTTTATTGATTTCAAAGGGAAGCTCCTCTTTGACCTCGCTGATAAGCCGAATGTTCTCCGCCAATATTTCCACATTCTCATCATTTTTCACAACGGTGCCTGTAATTTCAACCACGGATTCAAGCCTTAAGCCCTTTATATCTACTTCCCTTGTATTTACTACGCATTGGACCAGGCCGGAATGCTCCCTCAGGATCAGAAATGCTATTTTGCCCAGCTTCCTCAGCCTGTGCACCCATCCTTGAAGCTTTACGGTTTCTCCAATCTTTGAATTTAAGCCCTTTATTAATGTTCGATTCATTTTATTTCCCTCCTGATTTTGCACATTCATATATAAATTAATCCGGCCAGAATAATTTCAATAAAATAAAAAGCCCCTTAACATGAACTGCTAAGGGGCGGATCAATTCCGCGGTGCCACCCATATTGACCAAAATAGATTGATGAGCAGGTAAATACATAAAGCGGTAAATAAAAAATCCCACTCCATAAAGGAGTGAGACATATATCCCACGGTACCATCCTGCTTAACCATTCTATCGGTTCTCTTTGCTCCTGCTAACGGCGGAATTCCGAGCTATCCTACTTTTTGTTTCAGATAACCAGCTCCGGGATGTCCTTCGGCCTATGCTTGCTGTCAGGCTTTCACCATCCCTGACTCGCTTATGAGCTCGCTAAAAGCGTACTCTTCCCTTCCTTGCTTTTTATATTTGATTGAAATCATACTACTTTATTATATATATGTCAATAAGAATATTAATAAAGGTGTATTATTGGCGATTTATGGTACATAACATAAATTCATCTTAATATAGAGTAAAATGACAATATTACATAATAAAGAGGGATTATAGTGTATTTGGAGAATATTAGAAATATAAATATTATAGGAGGCTTTATAATGAAAAGGAAGACATTTATCTCTATATTGTTATGTTCCATTCTTATAGTGAGCAGCTTTACGGGTATTACATATGCTGACAAGAGCTCAATTGAGCGTGATATGAAAATACTTACATCAAAAGAATTTATGGGCAGGCTTGTTGGAACAGAAGGGAATGAAAAGGCTATAGATTATGTAACCGATAGATTTTCAGAAATTGGCTTAGAAGCATTTGATGAAGACTATCATCACGTATGCAAGCAAACTGTTTATGATCCGGAAAAACAAATTCACTGCCTTGAAGTTATATTTCAGAATGGTAACACAAAACAGTATGAATACGGTAAAGATTTTTGCGATAAAATAGCTATTAAAAAAGTAGATATTTCGGCTCCTATAACATTTGATAAAAATGATCAAGATATGGACAAAAAGATAATGGTAATAGGAGAAGATGATAAATCATTTGATTATAATAATAAATGCCAAGCTGTATTTCAAAAGACGAATTCCTTTTTTAAAGCTGCTATTGTCAGACCCAAGGGGACACCTAATATAGAAATTTCAGAAAAGCTTTATAATACATTATTAAGCGAGAAAGTAAAAGAAGTTAAGCTTATAACAAAACATATATCAGATGAAGTTGACATAAAGCAGCCTATAGGAAAAATATCCGGTAAAGATCATGAGAAGCTTTTAGTATTATCAGCTCATATGGATCATTCAGGATGGGCAGGTAAAACTATTTTTTATGGTGCAGTAGATAATGCAGCAGGAACTTCCACTATCATTGACATAGCCGAAAAGCTTAAGAAACAGTCTGAGAAGAAGCCTTTTAATATGGATATTCTTATATGTGCTTCAAATGGAGAAGATTCTATGCTTACAAATCTTGATGATTTATTAAATGAACTGAAAAGTGAATATGATGAGATTTATGATATAAATATTGATACTATTGGGAAAAAAGATGGAGGCATGATTTGCTTAAATGGGGATAAGGAGCAAAATAAGGAATTAATAGAAGATTTGATGAAGTGCTTCTCAAAAAATAACTATGAGGTGTTAGATGAATACTATGGAGCAAGCGATCATGTTATATTTAATAACCAAGGCTTCTGCGGAATAACAGTAGGTCAGAAGGATGTGTTCGGTGAAAATAATACTACCAGTATTCATACTGAAGAAGATACATTACATATAATTAACTATGATCAATTATATAAAGTAAGTGACATTATCTATGATTTTATTGTTATTAATGATGGTAAAATATATAAGCCTGATAATAAATAATTAGATAAAATAGACCGGATAGATGGTTTCTATCTGGTCTATTTTGTTCTTATGTATAAGCTAAATAATAGCTGGATACCAATTTCTTCTTTCATAACTATGAGGGGTGCATAGAATCTTGTAAATTTGCCTGCTTGTAGTTCTACTTGCTTCAGGAAGCCCTGATAATAGAAGGGAATAGAAAGTGAATGTCGAATTTAAAATCATTATCTGCCTATCAGGCAATATATTATCGAGGAGGATAGAGCATGGATTCTTTTAACGATAACCGGACTTTTATGAAAAGCGGATTTGATCTTCCTGAACGAGAGTTTGTCTCTGATCAAGAACGCGGCATGCCGCCGCCACCCCTTGGAAAAACAATTGACAACAATTTAAAAATTATTGAGCTTCCAGCCGTAGATAAAAATATAATTCAGAATAGTGACTTGTACTCTTGCCTTGATAACCGCAGAAGCAGGCGGAATTATACAGATGGTCCAATTACATTGGAAGAGCTATCCGTTTTGCTATGGTCGACTCAAGGTGTGCAAAGAATTATACCAGCATATAAAAACACAGGGCATATAACTCTGCGTCCGGTTCCTTCTGCAGGCGGCAGGCATACCTATGAAACATATCTTGCAGTTAATAATGTAACAGGCTTGGAAAAAGGCATCTATATTTATTTGCCCTTAGAGCATAAGCTTGCATTTTGGAATTCTGTTGATGACCTGCAGGATAAGCTTGCCTATGCTTACGGAGGTGAGAATTATCAAGATGAAGCCAAGTGGTTTGGACGAGCACCTGTTATATTTTTATGGTCTTGTATTCCATATCGAGGGGAATGGCGATATCACTGTGAGGCACATCGATTAATGCTGATAGATATAGGGCATGTATGTCAAAATTTATATCTGGCATGTGAGGGCATCGGATGTGGCACTTGTGCGATTGGAGCATATGTCCAAAAGGCTTTTGATGAGCTGCTTCTTTTAGATGGACAGGATGAATATGTTGTTTATATTTCTGCTGTTGGTAAATTAGAACGAAAGGATACACTCTAGCTTGCCAAAACAGCCTTAACCCAAAAAGTATATAGACTAATACATCATCTGGCTTTCCAATGGCTGTATGGGATATAAGAACTGACGTCCCAATTATTTGAAATAAGCGAAATAAGTGAAATAAATGCCAGGCTCAGAGGTTATTAGGTTATTGCATCTATTAATTTTAGTAATCTAATAACCTCTACGCACCTGACACCTTAAACCTTATCAGCTAGAAAAATTGCTGGCAGAAAACGACATATTGATTAAGCCTGGAGAGTACTCTTGCTTAAAGGGCAAGAACATAAAACTGTTTTAGCCTCTGCATATCAGGTATTCCTTAGTATTGCAATAGCTTTGAGGTTTATCAATATAAGTTTTTTATATTTTTATGATATAATATTGGAAAATGGCTCCTGTTTAAAAAACAAATATTTGATAACGGCATTATAAACAAAACACAGACAAGAGGAGATACGGCAAATGATTACAGGTGAAATCAAAAATAAAATTGACAAGATATGGACTGATATATGGGCGGGAGGAATTACTCAGCCTCTTACAGTAATTGAGCAGCTGACCTATTTGATGTTCATCCGCTCATTGGATGAAAAAGAAATTGAAAATGAAAGCCTTGAAGCGCTGGGCCTAGAGGCCGCTAAAAAGGTTTTCCCTCAGACAGACGGAGGACAGGCAATGCGCTGGTCCAAATTTAAGGATAAGGATGCAAGGGAAATATACGAGATAATCGGACAAAGGGTATTCCCTTTCATAAAAACCATGAATAATAACGAATCCTCTGCCTTTTCAAGATATATGGGAGATGCCATGTTCCTTATTCCAACACCTCAGGTATTGCAGAAAATCATTACCGGTTTGGATGAGTTGTATGAGCATGATATCAAGGATCATGATATGCAGGGAGATTTGTATGAATATATGCTAGGTAAATTGTCTGTTGCTGGTCAGAACGGACAATTCAGAACTCCTAAGCATATTCGTGATATGATGGTTAAATTATTAGCACCTACACCCGATGATAGGATCTGTGATCCGGCTTGCGGAACTGCAGGCTTTTTGGTTTCCTCTGCTGAATATATCAGGCAGAAGTATGAAAGCCAAATGACGGCAGAGCAGTGGCAAAGGTTTGAGGGAGATGCTTTTACTGGATTTGATACGGATAGGACCATGCTTCGATTGTCTGCAATGAATCTTATGCTGCACTCCATTACAAATCCACATATTAACTATGCAGACAGTGTTTCAAAGCGAAATGATATTTCTGATGTCTATGACGTTATTTTGGCAAATCCACCCTTTACAGGTACGATAGATGAAGAGAGCATACATGATAATCTGAAAGCAGTCTGCAATACTAAAAAGACTGAATTGCTATTTGTTGCCCTGTTCATCCGTATGCTCAACATTGGCGGAAGATGTGCCTGTATTGTTCCGGATGGAGTATTATTCGGCACAACAAAGGCACACAAAGCACTAAGGCAGGAGCTGGTTGAGAATCAGAACCTGCAAGCAATTATCTCTATGCCCAGCGGTGTATTTAAGCCATATGCGGGAGTTTCTACTGCAGTATTGGTATTTTCAAAGACCAATGCAGGGGGAACGGATAAGGTATGGTTCTATGATATGAAGTCTGACGGATTTTCCTTGGATGATAAGAGAAATGATTTGGGCAATGACGGGGATATATCGGATATTGTTGCCAGATTCCATAACCTTAAGGATGAAGCAGACAGAAAGAGAACAGAGCAGAGCTTTCTTGTTGATAAGGAAGAAATCAAGAGCAATGACTATGATTTATCCATTAACCGATATAAAGAGATTGAATATGAGAAGGTAGAATATGATCCCCCAGAGGTTATAATGGCTCGCCTTGATGAATTGGCTATTGATTTAGGCAGCAAGATGGAGGAACTGAGGGGGCTGTTGGAGAATGAGTAAGTGGAAGCTGGTTAAGTTGGGGGAAGTATGCGAATTTATCAGAAATGGTGCGAGCATTAAGCAAGGTAAAAATAGAAATGGATATCCTATTACACGTATTGAAACTATCTCAAACTGTATAGTTGATCGGAACAAAATGGGATATGCTGGAATTGGGGAATTGGGAAAATATAAGGAGTATGTATTAAATTCAGGTGATATTCTAATGTCACATATTAATAGCGAAAAACACTTAGGAAAAGTTGCTTATTATGAAAATAGGAATGAAGAGACTATAATACATGGTATGAATTTGCTTTGTTTGAGACTAAAACAACAAAAGGTTAGATATAAGTATGTATTCTATTTTTTAAATTCTTCATTTTTTAGAAGACAAATTCCTAATATAACAAAGAAATCTGTTAATCAGGCTAGTTTTACGGTAACTGCATTAAAAGAATTAATTATGATATTACCACCCCTTGACATTCAAAAGCATATTGCGGACACCTTAGATAAGACAAAGGAAATAATAGATTGTCAAAAAAAACAGATTGAAGAACTTGATAATTTGATTAAAGCAACTTTTTATGATATGTTTGGTGATCCGGTTACCAATGAAAAGGGGTGGAAATTAGCAAAGATCAAAGATTTGGCAAAGAAAATACAATATGGTACTAGTGAGAAAGCCACTACTGAAATATTAGAATATGCAATTTTGCGTATGAACAATATAACTTATAACGGCGAATGGGATTTTGGTGATTTGAAATACATTAATTTATCTAGTGCTGATAAAGAAAAGTATTTAGTTCATAAGGGTGAAATGCTTTTCAATAGAACAAACAGCAAAGAATTAGTAGGTAAATCAGCAGCGTATAGGAATGAATATCCGATGGCGTATGCAGGATATTTAGTGAAATTAACACCAAATGAAAGAACTAATAGTGAATTCATTTCTGCTTTTTTGAATTCCAAATATGGAAAAGCTCTTTTAAAATCAATGGCAAAGAATATTATAGGTATGGCTAATATCAATGCAAAAGAACTTGGCAATATTAAAATATATGTTCCCCCACTAGACCTCCAAAACAAATTTGCCCAAATAGTAACCAATATCGAACAACAAAAATCCCTGGTAAGACAATCAATCACAGAAAGCCAAAACCTATTCAATAGCCTTATGAGCAAATATTTCGATTAGGAAAGCAGGTGTTTATATGGCAGCAAATTTTGAATTTCTAAAAAATATAGCCGAATATCAGTTATTTGCTGATGCTTGCATTGATGCCGAAAATGTCCTGCCAATTTCTCCCGCTATGTCGGCTGTAGCAAGCAGGAAAGCCTTTGAATTAGCTGTGAAATGGGTATATTTTGCAGATTCAACTATTAATAAGCCATATAAGGACAACCTTCAGGCTTTGATTCACGAAGAGTCTTTTAGATATGCAGTAGACCCGTCCACCTGGGCGAAGCTGCAGTATATTATAAAGATTGGCAATCTGGCAGTTCATACAGAGAAATCTATCTCTCAGAGTGATGCCGTTCTTTCTCTTTCCGTTTTATTTGAATTTGTAGAATGGATTGATTATTGCTATGGCTCAGATTATCAAGAGAGAAAGTTTAATGAAGCACTGATACCAAAAGCAGCGGATAACATAGAATTGGCTAAGAGAATTAAAGCCAAATTATCAAATCAAATAAAAGAATTTAAAGAGAAGACAGATAAGCTGATAGATGAAAAGGATAAAGAAATCGCAAGACTTGTGGCAGAGCTGCAGAAAAAAAGCGCGGAGTATACTGCTAACAAGGATGAACATAAGACGGATAGGGAGTTCACACCGGAAGATTTGTCAGAATATGAAACAAGAAAAAAATATATTGATGTAGACTTGAAAGCTTTGGGTTGGAAGTTTTCCCAAAGTACAAGAAGAGATTGTGTAGAGGAAGAAATGTCTGTTGTGGGTATGCCAAAGGAATTAGGCTCCGGCAGCGGATTTGTAGATTATGTCCTTTGGGGTAAAGATGGAACGCCTATTGGTCTGATTGAAGCCAAGAGAAGCTTTAAAGATGCAAGGAAGGGCACACATCAAGCCTGGTTATATGCCAATTGTATCGAGCAAATGACAGGATATAGACCTATTATATTTAATACCAATGGTTATGATTGGTTCATATGGGATGATAAGACCGGACCGCAAAGACGTGTCAGCGGTGTATTTTCAAGAGATGATCTACAGAGAATTTTCAACAGAAGGTTTTCAAAAAAGAAACTTGATGAAATAGAAATTGATGATAAGATTACGGACAGATACTATCAGAAGCAGGCAATTAGGGCTGTATGCGATAACATAGAGAAAGGTCATATGCGCTCACTTCTTGTCATGGCTACGGGAACAGGAAAAACCAGAACTTCCTCAAGTTTGACGGACGTTCTTTCCAGAGGCGGTTATATTACAAATACATTGTTTTTGGCAGACAGAACCGCATTAGTAAGACAGGCAAAGGATGACTTCAAGAACTATCTTCCTGATATGTCCCTTTGCAACCTTTTATCCAATAAAGACGATAAGAATGCAAGGATAGTGTTCTCCACCTATCCGACAATGCTTAATGCTATTGACAGCGCCAGAAATGAGGATGGCAGCCGATTGTTTACTCCCGCCCATTTTGACCTTATCATCGTGGATGAAAGTCATAGAAGCATATTCAAAAAGTACAAGGCTATTTTTGACTATTTTGATGCCTATCTGGTAGGGCTCACAGCCACTCCAAGAGCAGATGTACATAGCAGTACCTATGAGTTTTTTGAGGTTGAAAAAAATGTCCCTACTTTTGCTTATGACTATGATACGGCAGTTAATAAGGATCATGTGCTGGTCCCTTTTCACAACATAGAAGTCACCACGAAATTCTTGTCAGAGGGCATTGCCTATGATGATTTGTCACAGGAGGATAAAGAAAGATATGAGGAAGATTTTACAGACGAGGATGGGGAAATGCCAGAGGAAATTCCTGCTCCGGAAATTAATAAGTTCATTTTCAATCAGAATACGGTTGATAATGTTATCAATGACCTGATGACAAATGGATTGAAGGATGAGAGCGGAATGAGATTGGGAAAGACTATAATTTTTGCTCAAAACAAGACTCATGCCCAGTTTATTGTTGATAGGTTCAACGCACTGTATCCGGAATACAAAGGAGAATTCTGCAAACGGGTTGTATGTGATGATGATTATGCTCAGGATTTGATAGATCAATTTAAGAATCCCGCAAAGGAGCCTCATATAGCGGTATCCGTTGATATGCTGGATACGGGTATTGATGTGAAGGAAATAGTGAATCTTGTATTTTTTAAGCGTGTACGTTCAAAAATTAAGTTTTGGCAAATGATAGGAAGGGGTACAAGGATAAGACCTGATCTTTTCGGCGAGGGAAAGGACAAAGAGTGCTTTTATATCTTCGACTATTTAGGCAACTTTGAATATTTCAGAGAGAATAAGAATGGTATTGAACCGAGCAAAAACATTTCTACACAGGCAAGTATATTTTCAAAGAGAATAAAATTGATTTTTCACATGCAGGATTCAGCCTTTACAGATGAAGAATACCAGGCATTCAGAGCTGCTCTTATTGATGGAGTGTATGGCCAGATAGCAAGGCTTGCATTGGATAGAATCGATGTAAAGATGAAAAGGAAATACGTCGATAAATATAAATCCCAGGATGCTTTTATCTGCCTTTTCGAACAGGATAAATCAGATCTAATAGGAAATATTGCCGATCTTGTAACAATGACTGACAATGATGATAAAGCAGTTGAATTTGATAATCTGATGTATGGGATCATGCTGGCACAGTTGGAGGGTTCTAAGAGCCTGACAAGATTTAAAAATGCTGCTGTTTCAAAGGCTTCTATACTTTTGAAAAAAACTACAATCCCGCAGGTTAAAGCTAAAGTACCTATACTAAAAGAAGTTATAGAGGATGAATTTTGGGATAAACCGGATATTTTAAATTTTCAAAGAATCCGTATAGAGCTTAGGGACTTAATGAAGTTTGCAGTAACCGACGGGAGAGGTATATTTTATACAAATCTTCAGGATATGGAAACAGAACGTATCGAGTGCAAGGATTTTGAAATAAAGTATGATCTGGATAATTATAAGCAGAAGGTTAATAAATATATTGAGGAAAACAAGAACAATATAGCGATTCATAAATTGAGAAACAATATTCCTCTTACCAAATCTGATTACAAGATATTAGAAAAAATCTTTACAGGAGAGCTTGGCACCAAAGAGGATTACGAAAACAATTTTAAGGATACCCCATTTGGTCTGCTTGTCCGAAGAGTAGCAAAGATGGAGAGGGATGCCGCAATGCAAGCTTTCTCCTCCTTTATAAATGAACAGAATCTAAATGCAAATCAAATCGTATTTGTAAATAAAGTTATTGATTACATCGAACAGAACGGCTATGTGGAGAATGTGGCGGAGCTGACCAAACCACCCTTTGATAAGCCGCAAAACTTCATAAAGTTATTTGATGCAGACAAACAGAAAAAGTTTGTTAACATAATTAATGAAGTTAAGGATAATGCGACGAAGATTATCAGTTAGTCTTTTTACTAAGCCGGGAATCATTAAGCAATTAGGGTACAGCCAGCAAGCGCGTATGCGGAATCGCTTAAGGCATTTCGCTTTACTCGTAGGGACAAGGCGCTCACCCTGGCATGCTTCAAAAGATCCTGCGCCTTGTCCACATCCGCATTGAATCCAAAAGGCCAGCTGCATGACCCTATCCCGTGACGGATTTCTTGAGCCTCTGAAAAGCTAATGCTCAAATTGTTCACGCCATAACTTGGTTATCAAGGCTTACATCTATGCTTATGATAAATGATGGATGATTTGAGCTAATATTGCATATGAAAAGAATAAATGTCGTATTGTTAGTACTGATAAAAAATGAGCAAGTTAGAAGCAAAATGAAAAATTTTCTTAAAGTCGCAAAATTAAATATTTTGTCTAATTTTGACGATATAGAATTTGAGAAGAATAGAGGCATAAAAGTTTTTGAAGCGCGAATAATTTATGAAGGAGATTGCTATGAGAAATTTATGGAAATCAAAATTATCTGTTAGAAGAAGCATCAAAGCTAAAATCACCATATTTTTCATAATTATTGTGTTGTCAATTACTACTTTGCTTTCGGCTATACTATATTGGCAATGCGATAAGATGGTAACAAAAGAGGCGGCAGACCGGGCATATAAAACAGTGGAAGAGGCCGGCAAAACGATTAATATTGATGAGTTTATTAAGTTGAAGAAAGTAGAAGATGAAAGCAAGACCTCATATATTCAAATGAGAAAAAATCTTGAATATATTAGGGAGATAAGCGGAGCTAAATACCTCTTTACCATGAGAAAAAATGATGAAGGCAAATTTATGTATGTGGTTGACGGCTCTCCCATTGAGGAAATATCACATATTGGAGATACTGAAGAACCTACACCGGAAAGAGAAAAGGCCTGGAGCGGTGAACCATATATTGCTGAAAAGATTCACTACGAGGAAGGATGGGGTTCATTTATCAGCTCGTATTATCCCTTGAAGGATGATCAGGGCGCAGTTGTAGGCTTTATAGGCGTTGACTATGATGTTGAAAGCGTTTATCTGGGACTTAACAAGTTCAAAAATATAAGCATTATAACACTTATGATGTTTGTTGTAATAATCTTTGTTGTAGGCCTAATATTTTCCGGCAGCATTTCAAAACCTGTTATGAATGCTGTAGAATACTCAAAGGAGCTTGCAAATTTAGACCTCCGAAACGATGTACCCCAGAAGGATTTGAAGCGGAAAGACGAATTTGGGGATTTGGCTCAGGCATTACATAGTATTGCAGACAGCTTTAGAAGTATTATAGGTAAAATCAGTACTTTTTCCGAACAATTGGCAGCAACCTCGCAGGAAATTACTGCAAACTCTCAAGAAGCGGCTACTGCAATAGAGGAAGTGTCAAAAACCGTAGAAGAGGTAGCCAACGGAGCAGCAGATCAAGCGCAAAATACGGAAAAAGGTGCTTCAAGGGCAGTATTGCTGGGAAATATTATAGATAATGATTTGGAATATGCAAGAAATATAAACAACACTGTGGGAGAGGTTATGGAAGCTGTAAATGAAGGACTCGCTGAAATTGAAAATCTTTCTAAGATCACGGAAGAAAACAATGTAGCCAGTAAGAATATTTCTGATGTGATCCTAAAAACAAATGATAGCTCAAATAAAATAAGCGAGGCAAGTAACTTTATTGCTTCTATTGCAGAGCAAACAAATTTATTAGCCCTAAATGCCGCCATAGAAGCAGCCAGAGCGGGCGAAGCGGGAAAAGGATTTGCAGTGGTATCGGATGAGATTAAAAAGATGTCCAATCAATCGGCAGATTCCACACGTGTCATCGAAGAAATCGTAAATGAACTGCAAATGAATTCACGAAATGCAGTAGATACAATGGGACGTATATCTGAAATCAAAAACCAGCAGACCCAAAGTGTTAAACAAAGCAATGAGCGATATAAACTCATAGAAAAAGCTATGAAAGAATCTCAAAATGCTATACTGAAATTAGATGCTTCAGGGAAAGAAATGTATGACATGAAAAATGAAATATTGGCTAATTTACAAAATTTATCTGCCATTGCAGAGGAAAATTCTGCAGCTACCCAGGAAGTAACAGCATCTATAGAAGAACAGGCTGCATCTATGGAGAATATTGCAACCGCCAGTGAAAATCTGTCTCAAATGGCTCAGGAACTAAGAAGTGCAATTATGAAGTTTAAAATATAAGCATTGACAACTATGAAACGGGCAGCCGAATGGCCGCCCGTTTCTGTATATAATTTAAATAATTTCTCAAATTGATACATTTCGTTTACAATTTCGATATAACCTTAGTACCCGGAACCTTAAATTTTTTTAATAAAAAACTTTCTGATATGGTTTCTATAACACTTAAAAGTGTTTAATAGAAAGTAATAAATTAAAGTATAACATTGCCGGTTAGGTAATATTATGCTTTTTTTATTGCAATGTTATGTTTATAAAGATTTAGATATACAAATATTTGATGAATTATATATTAAGATCTTTGGTATTGATAGCTTACTTGATGGAGAACGGTACTATTTAACTGGTGAGAAAGGTGCCGGAAAAACCGCTATGCTTATTTATACTGCTCTAAAAGCTGAGCAGTTATCTAAGCAGCCAATCCATCAAGTTCAGATGACGGATTCCGTTATAGTTTGTTCCGGCTCCGATTTCATCCAGTGTTAAAAGGATCTTAGGATAATGATCCGGAATTTTCTCCAATGGCTCCGATTCACGTTTTGCTACATCCTTTATAAGAATAGTGTTGTAAATTCCATCGATGTAAGGAATTATAACAGAGTCATTGTGCTCAAGTTTTGCTACATAAGGGAAGGAGCCAAAATGAAGATAATCATTGAAGTTTTCTCGTGTGCTTTTTCTATTTCCATCAACAGCTTCACAGTATTCTTTGAATGAAAGAGGCAGCATATCCACGGTAATGTATCGCCCTGACAGCAGTGTAGCAAGCTCACCGGACAGCATATAAGCATTGGAGCCTGTAATATAAATGTCTGTATTTGGCTTAATAAAAAGGCTGTCTACAGCTTTTTCAAATCCCATGCAGAAAAAAGTATAGGATTGTATAAAGTTTTTATTGAAGGGAGATTACTGCTAAGGCCAGAGCAGCAGAAAAGCATTATTGCATGAAAAATGGGGCAAGTGGTTTTCCCTTTATCGAGGACGGAAACTTCGTTGAAATATTTAGAAGGATTGCTGGACTAAGGGGAGACAATATTGTCATGTGATATGGATAAGGAGGATGTTATAGTGTGTACAAAGTTTTGATAACAAAAAATGGCCATGCTACATATATAGTAACAGGGGAATAAATATTAAGGAGAAGGGGGTGATACTTTGGAAAGAGTATACGATTCCCGAGGCAGAGTATATGGCTATGTTGATGAAGATGTTATCTATGATGGAGACAACCGTATTGCTGGCTACACCGATGGTTCTATGATATACGATGCATATAGAGTTCCTATGGCATATGTAGGTGATGGATATGTTTATACAATGGATGGTATGCCTATAGGGCAGTACAGAGGATACAATTTATATGATATGAGCGGCAGTTATTTAGGATATGGAAATCAGGGATTTAGGGGATTGTTAGGTGCCATCCTTCTTCTATTGCTTCTTAGACGAGCTTTCAGACCCAGATTTATATTCTAAATCCTATGATGTTGCATGATTAATAGGACAAAGCTGCAATAGTAGTCCCCTGCTTTGCAGCAGAAATCTTTCACTAACAAAATATACTATATAGACTTGTCCTTATTGAGATAACACCTCTGGATTTTTTCCTCGGGGTGTTATCTTAGTTTAATACCCCATTATCTATCCGGCTTTTATGCTATAATAAAATAAGCATAAATTGCTTGAAAAAGCAGGAATATGAAGACTACAAAGATTATTGATGCAATTATGAAGCTGCCGAAAGGAATTTGAGAATGAAATTAAGCGTTGAATATGGCACACAGACAATTGAGTTTGAGGTAGAGTACAAAAAGAGAAAAACCTTGGGTATCAGAATAGCTCCGCCAGGAGTTATAAATATAAAAGCTCCGGTAGGTGTCGGAGAAGATAGAGTTTTGGAAATCGTCAAATCAAAGGCAAAATGGATAGTACAAAAACTATCTGAGATAAAGCATTTGGAAGGTCAGAAAAGGAACAGGCAATATGTAGACGGCGAATCTTTCCTATATGCGGGGGCAGACTATCTGCTTCAGATTATATATGATGAAGCGTATAGGAAACCCGTGGCCAAGCTGGAAAATGACAGCCTCTGTGTTTATACCGGTGCTAAAGGCGAAGAACTAATAAAGTCAGCGTTAACAGACTGGTACAAGGATAAAGCCAAGGAAAAAATCTGCGAGAGAATAGAGTATTATCAGCCTTTCTTCAAAATTACACCTGCACAGATAAAGGTAAAAGAGCAAAAGAAGAGATGGGGCAGCTGCACCTCTAAAAGAGTTCTGCTTTTTAATTGGAGGATCATCATGGCGCCGCTGAATGTGATGGACTATATCATAGTCCATGAAATGTGCCACCTTATACATATGGATCATTCCAAGAATTTCTGGAGTCTGGTGAAGAGCATATTGCCGGATTATGAAGAGAGAAAGCTGTGGCTGAAGATTAATGGAACCGGCATGAGTTTATAAATAGCAAAGCTGGGGTAACCTTGCAATGCGGTTTTTTAATGCTTATAAACTTTGAAGGAAATGGTTGGATATTGTCGAATACTTAGTATCAGCAGATAATTTGGAGGGATAGTGAGAATGTTCAGCCTTGCAGAAATGGATACAGCCAGGCCTATAATAGATGGGTTTAAAGAAATGCTTTTGACAGGGGATTATAATATATGCATTGAGTATATCAAGCGTCAAGACCAGTTAGAGCAAATTCTTATTTCAAATTTTGATAGGAGCAAAAGAGTCAGGGAAATAATGCGCCAAATAAAGCCTTTAGAGAAGGAAAATACGGAGCATTATATATTATTCAACATGCTTATGATCAGGCACGATGAATACTGCTATCAACCCTGGATTGAAATGTACGAAGCCTTTGGAGAAGGTTCACTGCTACATTCCTTTGAATGTCTTCTAATATATCACAATTTGCGGAACAAGGAGTTTTCGCGTCCGGGCGCTGAAGAATTGAAAGTAGATCTTTTCAGGAAATGGGAAAAGCTAAAGGATTTATGCATAAAAAATAAACTATGGATAGAGGCATTTTATGCGACCTTTCAGCAGGCTTCTATTTCAGATGAGTATTTGATAAATTTTATTACTTTGATAGATTATAATATGGACAAGCTAAACAGCACTCCTGCATTACAGCATTTGGAGAAGGACCGATTTGTTGTAGAAAGCAAGAGCTTTTTAGAGAAAAGGATCGGCAATAAAAAGCTTGGCAACTGGATACAGGCTATTTTATATGAATTGGATGGAGAACTGGATAAATCTATAGATTGCAGGGTAAGGGATTATAGGAAACACAAGAATCCTATGATATTGATAAGAAAGCTTTATTCCATAAAGGAGTTTGATAGACTGCAAGCTTTTCTGAAAGAGGAATTAGAGACAGAGCCTCAAAACAACGAAATAGCAAAAAGCCTAAAAAGGTTTGAAATACTAAAGATAGCTTCCGCTCTTGAAGATGAAGAAACTGCCAGAGCTTTGGAGGAAGCAGTATTTAAAGGATCGGAGGTACCCTCAGGCGAGAAGCTGAACGAATTATGCAGCAGCTTAAACAAACCTGAAATGCGGGAATCCGGTGTCCAAATATTTAATCTGTTTCAGCAGTTATTTCCTTTGGACCATGAAGTATGCAAATACTATGGGAAAATTCTTGAGGCAGACGGTAAAATTGAGGAAGCTTTCAAAGCCTATGATTTAATGTTGATGTCTGCTTTTGATGAAAAAAGAGCAATAGCGGATATAAGGATAGTTGCAATATCGGCCCTTATAAATGAATGTCATGAATATGCGCTGAAAGTCTTTTCAAAACTGGATGAAATGGTTGAGCTGCAAGAGGAAATAGACAGGCTGAAAAAATCCGATAAGAGATATGGACTTAATGATTTGCATAAATTATACATACAGGTTAAGGCTGAGCTTTCAGCTCTCATAAGCTTATATGGAAAAGTGACTGAAGCTCAAAATGGAGAAGATCAAATATTAAAACAGTCCTTCAAATCAATTTGCGCAAAGGCAGAAGAATATGATTGCTTGGGTATTGCAGATGAGCTTCTGGGCGAGAAGCATTCAAAGCTTCTGGATTTTGAAGAGGTAAGGACCATATTGAATATAACTGCGAATTTTTCAAAAAAGGATTTTCCTTTAAAGTTCTATATTATTGATAGATTTATTAAATGCATTGAAAAAGGATGCGGCGGGTATGAACGAATACTAAATGTAGCAAGCTGCGTAGAAAGAGCCTTATCTACTGCTCTTAGCTTTGTTTATGACAACAAAGCTTCTACATTTCCATATGTTAAGGAGGCTATTGGCAAGCTAAGCTCATATAATGAGGTAAATGCCACACTAAATGCTTGTATCGACTTGCTGCATGATTCAAAGGACCATAAGGAAAGGAAATTTGTCATGCTGTTGATGACAAGTTTGTTCAACTGCAGCAGAAATATAAAAAGCATTTACGAAAGCAATTATGATAAGGAGCAAAATAAGAAGCTAATAATTGAACTAAGCAAAATATATGTTGAAGATTTAAAAAAGAATACATATTTTCATATGAAGTTAGGCTTTGATTTGCTTGGGTGCTTTTATGCGGAGGAAGCAAGATCCTACTTTGGATATGCTATGAACAATCTATCTGAGGAAGAAAAGGGAGAATCTACTTCCATATTGATGTATCATGTTTGTGATTTGCTGATGAAGATGGAGCGCGGAATGAACATAGATCCTGCAGACTATGATAAAAAGAGCTTTTTCGCAAAAGCATTATTGTCTATTGTCCAAAAAACCGAATACTCCGGTTATGTATCAAAGTATCTTTCCTGCAATGAGGATGATAAAGACAGCACCGTTGTTATCATACATGCTTATAAAGCAGCGTTGAATGGAGATTATGATAAGGCACGGAGTATGCTAAAGAGTCTAAGAGACGAATATGAGATATACGAAGCCTGCGAGATTCAAATCAGCAGCTTGTCTGTGAAGAAAAATCATAGCACAGGTGAAGCGGTCAAAGCTGATAATATAGAACTGCAAGACTCTGTTAAGAAAGAAGGGGCAGCTGCAAAAGACGAATCGGCTGAGATGCGCTTTGTAAATGAATTTCTAAAAATATTTGACAATATGGATAATGCAGAGGATGTTATAGAAGAATTGCCCCGATTTGCCCCTGTATTGGCAGAAGCATTATCCGGATGTGAAATTGCTGATAAAGATTTGGAAGGACAGTATAAAGTATGGGCAGGCGTTGTTGACAGATATGTGGGCAATGTAGAAGCTTTATCCATTCCGGAATTAAGCAGAAGAAGCGATGCAAGCTTAAAGGCCGCAGCTGCAGCCAGAATCTTAGGAATGTATAATGAATTTTTTAAATATCTTGCAGAATATTGTGAGACTGAGCTGGAGCGATCCACCAGGGGTCAAAAGATTTTTAATTCTCAAGTTGCCTTAGCCTATGAAAGTCATCTTATTTGGTATGCCAAATACAGATGCCTCATTGATAAATCCTCTAAAAAACTGAACAGCTATCATATGGCATTTTTTAAAGCTCATACCCTTATAGATGATTTTTCTGCTCTGCTGCAGAATATTCAATATGGTAAAAGAATCAATTTGCTTTTTTCCAGGCTGGGTTATAGATTCTTTACAGTGTATCAGGAGGAATATAGAGATAAAAAAGAGGGCATTTTGAATTGCTTTTACTTATTTGCAGCCGCAATAGAAAAATATGCAAATGCTGAGAATTCCAATGAAAAAAGAATATACATAGATGATGCGGTAAATCAGATTAAAAAAATGGATGAGATTGCAGAGCAGCAATTCTATAAAAGAGATAAATATGATATTAATGCATTTACAAACAACCTATTGTTTGCATGCAATGAAGAAATAAAGAAGCTGGAGAATAAGCCTGTTATCAAGGTGACTTTTTTGAACCGCCAAGATATTCATACAAAAAGGATAGATAATGGAACGCAGCAAAACAAGCTTCAAAGCAGCTTTCACTTTTTAGCAGCCAACGAGGGAAAGGCAAAGGCTGATGAGTTTGTCTGTACCTTTAAGATACTGAAGGATAATAAGCTGTTGGGGACTCCTTATGTGCAAGAAAAGCAAACTCTAAGAGAGGGCGAAAAGCTTGCGGTAGGATTTAAGTATATTTTTGAAGAAGAAGGAGATTTTGGGATTTCCGTTGAAACCAGCTTTTCTGATGGAGAATTTCAAACCTTTAATTATTGCATTGAAGTAAAGAGCCAAGAATTTGTGTTCCAAAGGATCAGCGAAAACACATATCCAACAGCCCCAATTGATGATGAACGCAAATTCTTCGGACGAAAAGCTATTTTAAACAGGATAAAGGATTGCCTCTATGATGACGGGGATCGCACCACCTTCCTCATATATGGTTTGAGAAGAGTTGGAAAAACTTCACTTCTCAATCATGTGGAAAGCATTATGAAAGACAAGTTTTATCCTATTCAATGTGATTGCCAGAATGTTTTTGATGCTGACAACACAGGTCAGCTCATCTATCAGCTTTTTGTAGAAAACATAGTTTACGGATTGTCTGATGATTACGGTATTGACATAGAGATGCCTTCTGAAGAGGCTTTTGAGGCCAGCCCTCTTCGTCAGCTGAAGAGATTTTTTATGAATGTGGAAAGAAATATAGGGGACAAGTCCCTGCTTCTTTTGATTGATGAATTTGACGAGGTTGTAAAAAAAGTAGAAGATGGTATATATTCAGATGAGTTGTTTGATTTTATTAGAACAAAAATGCAGCATTCAAATAAAACCAGATTTATCATTGCCGGAGGAGAGTATTTGCTTAATATAATGAAGAAGAAGGCTCTGAAGATATCGGATACCGCCAAACCCTTAGAAGTAGGATTCCTTGAGCCTGACGAAGCCAGGGAGATGGTAGAAAAGCCTCTTGGGCTGAAAGGCATCAAATGCCTGCCCGGTGCGGTGGAAAGATTTTTGATAATAACCTGCAGACACCCATATTTCCTAACGGCTGTAGGAAACGGAGTTGTAGAGCTGTTGAA
The DNA here is from genome assembly GCF_058315355.1 of Lutispora sp. QWL-02. NCBI lineage: Bacteria > Bacillati > Bacillota > Clostridia > Lutisporales > Lutisporaceae > Lutispora > Lutispora sp. QWL-02. The sequence continues at coordinate 244,272 of NZ_CM177762.1, read as the reverse complement.
CAGGGAAAAGGAAAGATATGTAGTCTATCCCGATGACGTAGAAGCTGTTTCGGAAAAGTTGATAGATATGACACAAAAGAGCATGTATGAGCATTTCTGGAACTCTCTGGACTCCGGATACAAGAAGCTTGTGGTGGCCATAATTGCTGAACAATCACAAGCCTATGATGATTATATAGACATAGATAGATTATATGATAGGATGAAAGAGCTTCATTCTGCCGGAGGTATATCCGGCTTGTATAAGGATAAGGTAAGAGCAATTGTTAACGAGCTTATAGCAGGAAGGATTCTATCCAATGAAAATAAGGATGACCTGGCAGTTTGCATAGCCGTGGAACAATTGCGCAGATGGACAAGAAGGTGGAAGAACGCAGATGAAGTCTTGAACGAGATACAAGGGGGGACAGGGGTATATGTATAGCAAGCCGGAATTAATAGGCAGGGGAGAAATAATTAAAAGAATTTATGATAGAGTAAACGCACAAGACAGCGTGTCCATAGTAGGTTATGACGGCATGGGCAAATCCTCTTTGCTGAACTATATCATTTCATATTTTGACAAATCCGATACTCTTATGGTGGAGATATTTGATTCTGAGCCCGCAGATACGTTGGCATTCTATCAAACTCTTTTTGAAAGCTTGGAAAGAGAGGTTGAAGAAAGCAACAATATTGACATCAATATAAAATATGAGTTAAAAGAGAAGTTTTTTAAGTATGAAAACTTTCAAGAGGTACCCATTCTTAGAAAAACTTTAAATGATGCTTTTTATAGACTTAGGAGAAATGGTATATATACCGTACTTGTAATTGATGATTTTGACAGGATGACCAAATGTATAAACGAAGGGAAAAAAGAAGATGCCATAGAAAACTTTAAGTACCTGAGAAATCTGGCAAATAACAACAGAATAAAGGTCAGATATATTGTGACAAGCAAAAAAAGCATTGAGGCGATTTCTGATGAATGCAAAGTATCCGGGCTTCCCGGCATATTCAATAACCCCATAAAGCTGGAACTGTTGGAGGACATAGACATAAAGAAATATATACTGAGGTGCATATCTCAGTATCAATACAGAATAAGCAGCTATGAAGACATGCTTATCATGAGGGCTGGGGGAAGGGTGCCCGGCATTTTGAAGCCTGCTGTGGAGATTCTTTTGGACTATAAGCATTCAAAAAAAGAATTGAATAAAGAGACTGAAGCCGAATTTATGGAAAAGGCTGCAGAAAGCTGCGATTATATATTCCAGTCCTATTGGAAATCCATAACCTACGAAGAGCAGAGGCTCTTGAAGCATATAGCCTGCGGTGAAGATATTTCCGACATAAAGGAATCCTTGTTGGAGGTTGCAAGGTCTTCTTCCTTGGACATGAAGCTTCTTAATGAAGATTATACTTTTGTATCGGAGGCTTTTATGTATTATGTAAAGAATGCTGAAGTGGTACAGAAGGATTACCCGGATATGCAAACCATAATAGACAACTATAAGGCTTCTAATGATATCATGAGAGCATCCTTCGAGGAGCTTTGGAAATCCTATGATGATGCAAAGAAAGTGCTTGTGGATAGTCTATCTTCGGATGCGAAAATAAGCTCCATGGAGTTTGATGAAAGAGAAGAATACAACGAATATATAAGCAGCTTTTTTAAGGGCCAATTTGAAAAATACAGGATAGACTTGGATCAACCTGAACTTTTACAGGGTTTGAATGTCCAGAAAGTTTGGCCTAAGCTGGATGAGGATATTCGAAAACAAATTGTACAGGCTGAGCTCTTGGCCCGGGTTTACAGGGATACGGAATTCGACCAATCTCCTTCCTGCAATCCGTACTGCACTGCCTTTGAAGCCATTATAAAGAGAACGGTGCTGAAGCCTCTCTTCGGTGCTATGCAGTATTTGAGGCCGGATTTTGAAATAAGAAAACCCGGAAAACCCGGCAAAAACGAAGATGACTTACAAAACAGAATTATGATAGGCGACTTCAAAGGTATTATGAATGATTACTTCTTTTATGTGCAAAAAAACTTTCCTAACAGCTTACAATTTGATCCCATAATCACAGTATACAATCTTAAGTTCAAAACTAAGCTGGATGAAATACACAGAATAAGAAATAAGTGCATGCATTGGGAGGATACATCAGAGGGACAAAGAATAAAGGTAGAGGTTGCTGATCTGGACCTTTTGAGAAAGCAGATGCTTGATAAGGATGAAAAGCTTGGCAAGGATGACATGAGCTGTATCGAATATTTGCTGAAGCTTGCAGAAGCATGTGAGCAATGGGTAAGTAAAGTAGTGGAGGATTAATTCACCACTACTTTAAATCATTCATGGAATACTTGAATATTTTTCTTTTAGCTGCTGCAATCGTTTTATTATCTCGGCTTTGATATCTTCAGGTTCAACAACAATAGCGTGTTTACCCAATGAAAATATGCGGGATATAACCTCTTCCCTTTCGAACTCATAATAAAAAATTGACAATAAATAAGCATCACTTTCTTCAATATAATCCAACTCTCTTTCAAAGCAAGAGAACTGGAACAAGGCTCTTTCCAAAGTATTATTTACATCTTTTATTCTTAAAAGGATAGGTTTTGCAGCTTTTTTGGCATCTATTGATTTTTGAATTTCCTCAGGGGATATATTGTATTCCACTTCCAAATTCATTAGCTTAATGTCTTTGAATCCGCTCAACAGGCTCTTTATGGGCCTTTTATCTTCAAGGGAATAAGATATCAGATAAAAGCAATCTTCCTTCATGGAGTATTCTATCTTATAGGGTATGCCTCTGCAGTTTTGCAGCAATTCATTGCTTCTCGTTGTATAGGAGTATTCTATGCCTTTGTTCTCAAGGATTGCTTTTACGAGGAGCTTAAAATTTCTGCTCAGGCCCTCCTCAACTTGCTGAAGCTGGATGCAAGGTCTGTTGATAGTCAAAGCATCTTCAGAAACTATATCATCATAATCCGCCAGTAAGGCTTCTAGTTTTGTGATAGTGACATCCTCTAAGAACAATTTGAGCTTTGGATTTTTTAGTATATGCTTAAGCCACTGCTTTTGGATTTTATAGGGCTGGATGGGAACGCTGCTTTCTATATGCAGGGAGTAATCCCCATCAATATTTTTATCCAAGAGATATAGATTATAGGGCTCGTTTTCGTTCATCAGCGACTGGGAGAGATTAAATTCCGCGGAGATGCCGTATCTTTCAGCCATATCGCTTATTTCGCTGCGGGATAAAGACTTTTTGCTGCCGAAATAAAGGGAATTTATTAATTCGAGCATCAGGGCATAGTTTTTATTTTTGCCCTCAAGAAATAATTCCATAGCTTTCAAGCATTTCACCCCATTCATCATGCAGTTCTTCCCTCAAATCACATAGAGTGCTTTCAATGACTTCGGCATAATGACCAAAGCTCCGTATCCAAGGCTTGATCTCCTTAGCGTCATTTATCTTTATTGTATATATAAAGCTTTTGTCATTAATATCCGTTATGGTACCCCATTTGCCTTCCCGCTTAACCTTGTTCAGCAAAAAGGTTAGATCTTCATTGGCAGAAACACTGAATCTGATCCTTATTATTGAAGGAATGTCGCCTTTCTGAGTAGTGCCTATGCACCAGCTGTGCCGGAAGCAGTTGTCAAGCTCCTCCTTGGTATAGGGTGTATCACAGCTTGATTTCAATACCTTAAAATCTATGATTTTATCAAGCCTATATATGTTTATGGGATGCATGTCTGTGCTTCCTATCAGGTACCATCTTCCGTAGTAAATATCTATTACCAATCTCCGAGGCATGATGACTTTATGTCCGATACCGTTTTTAAAGAAATATTGGAGCTTTATTTCTATGCTGTTATTAATGCACCATAATAATTTCCACGCAGTATCCTCTTCCAGTACGGTATGGAAGTTTTTAAACCTATACAGAAAAATATTTTTGGAGGAAGCACTCTTTTCTCTATAATACTTCATATATTTCTCTATAGTATTGCTCAGGTAATAACCTGGGATGGAAGGGAACTCAATGTTGCAGAAGAATTCAACGGCAGTTTTCAGCTGCCCCAGCTCATCATCTGTCAATGCTGCAAAGAAATCCTTCTTAGGCCGGTAATATAGCTTTCCGTTTCTTTTATGCTGCACCTTTTCTATCAAATCCCATTGAGCCATTTTGTCAAGCTGCCTGGTTAAGGTTTTTATGTTGAAGTCATCGGATAGCGTAGGGATTTTACCATTGATTTCATTAACATCCATTTCCCTTTTCAAAATCTGGAGGATCAAAAAATAAAGAGATATCTGAAGCTTAGTGGAGGACTTGGCATAATAGGATTTAACCAAATAGTTTTCGGTATTTTGATAATAATTATAATTCATCCTGAACCTGGTCTGTTTGGGAGTTTTTTTCTTAAAATGCTTTGCACCGAGAATGCTTAACAAGCGCTTATAATCCTTGTCTACAAGGCTCTCACTATAATTCAGCCTTTCTACGAAATCATCCTTGGTATAGCAGCCATATAAAAAAGCATAACGAAGAAAAGTTCGCAGCTTATTATAATCTAAAACGCTGCAGTTAAAGGTTTTTCCATATTTATTACTGTTGCTCATTGAGACACCTCCTAGCGCTGTAGTTTATAGTTTCTATGCCTATATGAAAAAACCTTTATTTTTCATTATTGCATGAAAAATGGGATAGATGGATTTTAGAAGAGTCTATAATCATATACATAACGAATGAAATTTTAATTATGAAAGGATGAACGTTAATGGAAAAACTATTTGATTTTGAAATACTTAAACAGGTGATATACAACTACTTTAATGCAATTGCAAACAAACTCGAGTACAACGATTATATCCAAAAAAACATTGTGCTCATATGCGGCATTATCAAAAGCTTGCCTCAGTTCAGCCATACTGTTATAGGAGAAAGCTTCTATAATCTGATGGTGGCTATACCAAGACATAGCGGAGCAGAGGACCTTCTGCCTGTTACTATATCTGAAAGAATGCTGGACTTGAACAGCCTTTCCATTGGGCAGACCATATCCTTGACAGGGCAGTTCAGGTCCTATAATCAAGTGAATGAAAGCGGCAAGCTGAGGCTGATCCTTACCGTGTTTGCCAAAGATGCCGCAATTATAGAACCTGGCGAATCCGTCAGGTATGAAAATGAGATATTGCTTGACGGCTATATCTGCAAAGCGCCTACATACAGGCCTACCCCTTCCGGCAGGGAAATATCGGATGTAATGCTGGCTGTTAACCGAAGCTACAACAAGACAGATTATATACCCATCATCCTTTGGGGCAGGAATGCAAGATATTCCGCAGGCTCACAGATAGGGGAGAGGATGGTTGTGGTAGGCAGGATTCAGAGCCGCAGCTACGAAAAGGCTTTGGAATCAGGTGAGACTGTGAAAAGAACAGCCTACGAAGTATCGGTCTCCAGCATGGCCATCACCGGCCAGAACAACTGCAGGCTGGAGGAGCAAGACTCCCCCGGTTCGGCAGCCTAGGCTTTAGAAGGAGTAAGAAAGCCTTGTGTTTGTAATGTTACAGAAATATTCTGTCAACGAGCACTTGACAGTAAACTTCTTTGGGGTATAATCTTAATTGTCGAGACTTTTCAAATTATTATATAAAATTTTATATTTTTTTGTAAATTTAAATTGAACAGCGAAGGTACATATATGAGACATTTAGTTTTAAAAGAAAAAGCATATCAAATTATTAAAGAGAGACTCTTAAATGGTGAAATAAAGCCGGGTGAGAGAATCAGAGAAGACTTGCTTGCAGAAAGCATATCCATGAGCAGAACTCCCGTAAGAGAGGCAATCAATAGACTTTCGGCAGAAGGCTTTGTATTAAACGTTCCAAGAAAAGGCATATTCACTGCAAAATTTAATCGTGAAGAGCTTATTGATATCATTGAATTAAGGGTATTGCTGGAATCCTATGCCGCCAGAAAGTGCTGCAAGCATATTACTGACGATGAGATTGCTGAATTAGAGGATATTTTCAATAAATTAAAGGAAGCCCTTTTAAACAGGGATTCAGTTAATGCTGGAGTATATGACGGCATGTTCCATAAAAAAATTGCTGAATATTCCAGAAATAAAAAGGCTATAGCATTTGTTGATGAAATAGAGGATTTGGCTATATTTGCAAGGAGAATGGAAGTATACAATATAAGATATGAATACACAGAAGAAAAATCCATAGAGCAACATGAGGCAATTCTCATAGCTATTAAGAATAGGGATGAAGAAGCTGCAGCAAAAGCAATAGAAAAAAATACAAAAGAATTGTTGAATCGTATGATGTACTAAATATTTTTTATTTTTTTTATTTTTTTTACATTATACATTATAATTTATAAATTATAATGTATAATGTTCAGAAATGACACACAATTAAATTCAAATAAATTGTGTATGCAGCCTTGAGACGGAAAAAGGAGGTGTTTGTATGATGAATGGCAAGGCAGTTATACTAGACTACAGCTATTTAGGAGGACTGGAAAACTTTCTTATAGAAGCTGAAGAGTTAAAGAACAACAATATAGAGTTGGTGTTCGCTGAATGCAAAACTGAGGATGATATAATAGGTGCAGCTCATGATGCAGATATTATTCTCTGCTGTGGTAACCCGCCTATTACTAGAAGGGTCATCAGCTCCTTAGCAAAATGCCGGTTTATAATCAGATATGGTATTGGAGTCAATTCAGTAGACTTGGATGCAGCAACGGAGTATAAAAAATTGGTTTATTTTATGCCTGGTTTTTGTGGAGAAGAGCTAGTAATACATGCAACAGCTTTAATTCTGAATTTATTAAGAAATGTAAGCTTCTATGACACCAATATCAGAAGGGGAAATTGGCCTAAGGCAAAAGGTCCTCTCCCTGATAGGTTGTCCAATATGGTAATAGGTTTATATGGATTTGGCGGTTCAGCAAGACCTATGTCTCAGGTATTCACAAAAGGGTTCAATAGCAAGGTTATTGCCTATGATCCTTTTGTAAGCGAGAGTATATGTAAGGAATACGGTGTCGAAAGGGTTTCCTTTGATAAACTCCTGACTGATTCCGATGTTATATCTATTCATGCTCCGCTTAATAAAGATACATATCATGTGTTTAATAAAGAGGCCTTCAGCAAAATGAAGAAGACATCAATGATAATAAATATTTCAAGAGGGCCATTGATAGATGAGAAGGCTTTGATTGAAGCCTTAAGATCCGGTGATATAAAATACGCAGGCTTAGATGTGTTTGAAAAGGAACCTATTGATAGAGACAACCCTTTGCTTAAAATGGATAATGTAGTTCTTACTCCGCACTCAGCTTTTTATGGGAAAGAGTCTTTGAAAAATCAGCATTTAACTGCAGCGCGGCTGACCGTATGTTCGTTGGTCGATAGACAGATTATAGAAGAGAATGTAGCTAATAAGGAAGTTATCAAATTTTTATAAAGAGAGAGGGATACGTATGTCAAATTTGGGATTCAGAATTTTTACTGAGTTTGAAAGACCTAGCAGAGAGCTTATTGAAGGTTTTATGGACCTTCCGGTAGCAAACCTGGCAGATAATATGGGAAGAATATCCTGTGTGGATTCAGCAATTAAGCCTTTTAATAAAGGAAAGCTATTGGGCTGTGCTTTTACAGTAAAAGCCCCTGCAGGAGACAATCTGATGTTCCATAAGGCCTTAGACATGGCTCACGAAGGAGATATAATAGTTGTTGACGGCGGAGGATATATGGAAAGATCTTTATGCGGTGAAATAATGATGAGATATTCAATGATGAAGAAATTAGGGGGATTTTTATTGGATGGCTGCATCAGAGATGTAGAAGCTGCAAGAGATCTGGACTTCCCGGTATACGCAAGGGGAGTAAATCCTAACGGACCATATAAAAATGGGCCCGGAGAGATAAATGTTCCCGTCAGCATAGGTGGACAAGTAGTATTTCCCGGGGATATAATCGTTGGGGATGAAGACGGCGTAGTAATTGTAAGACCTGAAGATGCAAAGGAGCTTATTGAAAAAACAAAGAAGTTCAATGACAATGAAACAGTTATCCTTTCTAACCTTAATAAAGGGATTGGTATGGACAGAGCCTGGATAAGCAAGGCTTTATCAGAAAAAGGCTGCGAAATACTTTAATAAAAAAAGGAGATGTAAAGATGGCAAAGCTTCAACTAAAAGGTGTATTTCCTCCAATGATAACACCGTTTAAAGAAAATGGAGACGTAGATTTTGACGGTTTTGTATCCAACGTACAAAAATGGAACGAAGACAAGCTGGCAGGATATCTGGTTTTAGGCTCAAACAGTGAAACTGTTTATCTTAATGAGAAGGAAAAGCTAGAGCTTATAAGGCTCACTGTAGAGAATAAAAAGCCAGGCAGGCACGTAATTGTAGGCAGTGGAATGGAATCGCTAAGGGAGACTATAGAGCTGACCAACAAGGCTGCAAAGCTGGGAGTAGATTCGGCCCTTGTTCTTACTCCGTTTTATTATGGAAATAGCATGACAAGTGAAGCATTGATAAAATATTTCACACAATTGGCAGATAACAGCGATATTCCGATATTGATTTATAATGTTCCTAAGTTTACTCATGTAAATATAAAAGCTGATGCAGTTGCAGCATTGTCCAAGCACCCCAATATCATTGGCATGAAAGACAGCTTGGGAGATGTTCCACAGCTGGCAACATTCAAGAGAATAGTACCGGAAGACTTTAACCTGCTGGTAGGAACTGCATCCGCATGGTTCCCGGCATTGACACTGGGTATTAAAGCAGCAATATTAGCTCTGGCAAATTCAAATCCAAACGAATGCGCCTATGTACAGGAAAGCTTTGATAATGGAAATTGGGAAGAATCCAGAGCAGTATACCAAAGAGTATTTCCAATAAATACTGTTGTTACAGCAACTTATGGCATAGCAGGGCTTAAATATGCTTGTGACAAGCTGGGCTACACCGGCGGATTTGTTCGCAGTCCTTTGCTTCCAATTAGAGATGCTGACAAGAAGGCCATAGATGAAATAATCGAAAAAGCCCTCGGCGCTAAATAGATAATTAGGAGCTTGGATTATGGAGAAAATCAAAATTGTTAGTATGGACTTCGCAACAGAGGATGTTTATGAAATAATAAGAGGTCAATTGCCTGAGCAATTTGAATTAGTGACTCTTGAAACAGGAACATTGGAGGACAGGATAAACAAAGTCAAAGACTGTGAATTTATTATAGCCGCTACAGGAAGCATACCAGGGGAAGTCATAAAAGCGGGCAATAAACTCAGGATGATTCAGCAGCAGGGCGTTGGCTACGATAAGACTGATGTAGCTTTAGCAACAGAGCTGGGCATAGAGGTATGCATAACCCCCGAAGGCACCTCGGTAGGAGTGGCAGAGCATGTTGTGCTCCTTATACTTGCTGTATACAAGAACCTTATCAAGGTGTCAAAGGACATGGAAGAGGGAAGATTCCCCATGTGGGAGTACCGGACCCATGCCTATGAAATATACGGCAAAACTGTAGGATTTATAGGCTTTGGAAGGATAGCGAGAGAAGCGGCAAAGAGACTCCAAGGCTTTAAGGCAAACATAGTATTTTATGACAGCTACTTGCAAATGTCCAAGGAAGAGCAGGAGGAATTAAAAGTTACTCAGCTTTCTTCCATGGATGAATTACTAAAGGTGTCAGATATTGTGAGCGTTCATGTGCCATCTAATGAAGAAACCAGAGGCTTTATAAATAAAGACTTCTTCAGCAAGATGAAAAATAGCGCAATCTTTATCAATACAGCCAGAGGCGATTTAGTAAACGAGAAAGATTTCTTTGAAGCAATAAATAATAAAGTAATTGCAGGGGCAGGCATAGATGTTTACCCTGTGGAGCCACTGCCGGCAGACAATAAATATAAAACCTTGGAGAATGTAACATTAACTCCCCATATATCAGCTGGAACAGTTGATGCATTAAAAACGAAGATCAATCATGTTGTTATGAATATATTGAGATTTATGAATGGAGAAGAAACACTTCATTCACTAAATAAAGATCAAATCAAAAATAAAAGAAGAGAGGGAATGAAATGAAAACAAAAAAAATCTTGGCTTTCATACTGACCATTACTCTAATCATGGCCTTAGCAACAGGCTGTGCAAAACCGGCAACTGAAGATCCCAAAGCCCAGGCTGCTAATACAGCTGGAGCTGCATCAACTGATTACCCCACAAAACCGATAACCTTAATGCTTGGCTTCTCAGCCGGCGGTTCATCTGACGTTATGGTCAGAATTCTTGCTTCCACCATGGAAAAGTACATAGGACAACCAGTAGTAGTAGTTAATAAGCCTGGTGCAGGCGGTTGGGTGGCTTGGGAGGAACTGGCCAAGTCCGTAAAGCCTGATGGATATACATTTTCATTAGTTAACTCACCTAATATCAGCTTGGGTGCATATGACCCGGTAAACCCGAGAAAATTTACACTGGATGATTTTGACTTATTAGTGAACCACGTAACTGACTATAGTGTCATAGCTATTAGAAAGGACGAAACTCGTTATACAGATCTTAAATCTTTGATAGAATATGCTAAAAACAATACATTGTTATCAGCTTGCTCAGCTTTAGGCATCATATCCGATGACGCCACAGTAACAGAAAGATTTAATATGGAACTGGGAACAAAGTTTGAAATAGTTCAGACAGGCGGAGCAAAAGAAAGTGAAACCATGTTTATAAGCAAAGACAGTGATGTATTAGTAGCAAACATTGCAGATACTTTCACAGCGCACAAGAATGGAGATTTTAAAATTATAGCGGTATTTGCACCGGAAAGATCAGAAATAATCCCTGACGTTCCTACTGCTGAAGAATTAGGATTTGGAAAGATGTACGGCTTCTCTGCCAGAGGATATGCTCTTCCAAAGGGTGTGGATCCGGCTATAAGAGAAAAGCTATTGGATGCACTGAAGAAATCAATAGAAGATCCGGCTGTTAAAGACAAGCTATTAGAACTAGGTGCTCAAACTCACTTCCTTGAGGGACAGGCTTACAGAGATTTCTTAAATGAGAATATAACAAGTGCTAAGAAAATCTATGGCATTCAATAATATGGGAGTATTTTATGAGCAACATGTTTACTCATAAAAGCACACTTAAGATTAAATGCTTTAGGGGTAAGGATTTACCCCTAAAGTTACACTATTAGGCTCATAAAAAAGGAGTTGAAATAATGAAATCAAAAGTGGTAAACCAAGATGTCTATATAAGCATTGTACTATATGCAGTTATAGCCTTTTTCTTTACAGTATCCTCAAAGCTGCAAGGGGATTCGGCAATATTTCCGAAGATGATATTAACAGTCTTTACTATATTGAATACAGTGGTGCTGTGCAACGGAATCAAAAAAACCAAACTGATGAGAGACGGGGATACCTCAATAACTAACTCTATAAATTTTGCAACGATAAAGGTACCTTTAATAATCTACTCCATTCTAGTTGGATATGTAATAATATTTAAACTGACAAATTATTTTATAGCTACGACCATTATGCTGCTTGCTGTTATGTTGTACTACAGGGTGCGTTCATGGAAAGTCATTGCATCAGTAATAATTGTATATAATCTGTTTATTTATCTACTATTCGTATTACAGCTAAAGGTTCCTTTGCTATAGGGGCCTAATATGCGGAAGGAGTGAAAACATGAATATACTTGCAATGTTTAGTAATCTGTTTACATTAGATGTGTTGATAGCTTTACTTGTTGGTACAACCGGAGGCGTTATTATAGGAGCATTACCGGGCTTAAGTGCAAGTATGGGAGTTGCACTGCTCATACCGATGACCTTTGGCATGGATCCGGTAGCAGGGCTCGTAATGCTTACAGCGGTATATACATCAGCGATATATGGGGGGAGCATAACAGCAATACTCATACATACTCCCGGGACTCCCGCTTCAGCTGCCACAGCCTTAGACGGCTATGAGATGACAAAACAAGGTGAAGGATTAAAAGCAATAGGTACAGCAACAGTTTGCTCTGTAATAGGAGGTACAGTTTCGGCCTTTGCATTAATGTTCCTAGCTCCGCCTTTGGCTGCTATTTCTCTCAAATTCAGCTCTATAGAATATTTCCTCATAGCTGTTTTCGGATTATCCATAATCGGGAGCTTGGCTGGTGATTCTATGGCAAAGGGTGTCATGTCAGGACTTCTGGGACTTTTTGTCGGCATAGTGGGTCTGGACCCTATGAACGGAGTGCCTAGATTTACCTTCGGCTTTCTGCCTCTAGAAACCGGAATAGCACTTGTGCCGGCAATGATAGGAATGTTCTCTATATCCCAGGTAATGATCGGAACGGAGGATATTGTAAAGGGAAAGACCAATATACTGGATAACCCGGAAAAGCTTCTTCAAGGGAGATTTTTTCCGACGAAAGAAGAGTTTAAAAGAATTATACCCACTATTATTAAATCCTCCATCATAGGAGTGATCGTGGGAATATTGCCCGGAGCAGGTTCGGATATAGGCTCCTGGCTAAGCTATAACGAAGCTAAAAGATCCTCAAAGAATCCGGAGAAGTTCGGCCATGGTTCTATAGAAGGGATTGCTGCGTCTGAAGCAGCCAATAATGCGGTAACAGGAGGAGCTTTGATACCGCTTCTGACATTAGGTATACCGGGAAGCTCGGTAGCTGCAATATTATTAGGCGGTTTGATGATCCAAGGCCTTTTGCCTGGGTATGAGTTATTTAGCAAATATGCAGATGTGACATATGCAGTAATGGGTGGATTTTTAGTAGCCAACCTGGTAATGGGGGTCATAGGTTACTTCGTATCGAAGCAAGCGGTTAAAATTTCTATGGTTCCTATGACGGTGCTATCTCCAATAATAGTGGCACTTTCCACAATAGGCGCTTATGCCATATCAAACAGCATGTTTGATGTTTATGTAATGCTGGCTTTTGGACTTGTGGGATACTTTATGAGAAAAACAGGCTTTGGTTCTGCCCCGACTATTCTGGGAATCATTCTTGCAGTTATGGTAGAATCAAGCTTTAGAAGAGCCTTAGTGCTATCAAAAGGCAATCTTATTTCTTATTTCTTTACTCGTCCCATAGCCATGTTTTTATTTGTGCTGGTTATAGCGGCGTTATTTGCACCGGTTATTATGAAGGGTGTAAACAAGAAAATGAGCAGTGATTTAAAACTTAAAGATGATCCTAAAGCGTATGAATCTAAGGATGTAGATTAAATTTTATAGGAGTTTGCTATGAAGATATATATAACTGATCCTATTCATGATTTGCCTCTTGCTTTTGCAAAGAAAAGCAATGAAGAAATAATTACATGGAATGATCCGAGAATAAATGATTGGACGGAAGCAGAAGCGATATTGGTTCGCACCGCAAAGGTAACCAAGGAAAAGATGCTTAGCTCACCTAAATTGAGAATTATAGCTAAGCATGGAATAGGTACTGATAATATAGATTTAGATGCGGCCAAAGAATTGGGAATAATTGTAACAAACACACCTCATGCCAATATGGAGTCTGTTGCAGAAATGGCAGTAGCCCTTATACTTTCTGTGGCAAGATGCATACCCAGGTCTGTACAAATGATAAGAAATGGACTGGACAAGCTGGCTCCAAAGGAGTTAATCGGTATGGAACTGGGGGGGAAAACTGTCGGCTTAGTAGGCCTCGGCAGGATAGGCATAAAAGCGGGAAGCATCTTAAAAAATGGATTTAACATGAAGCTCATTGGCTTTGATCCATATGTTGCAAAAGAGAAGGCCATGGAGCAGGGCATAGAAAAATATGAAAATCTGAATGAGATGTTGGCCGTGTCCGATGTGGTAAGCATTAGTGTGCCATTGCTTCCTTCAACAGTAAACTTAATAGGCAAAGAACAGCTTGAGATAATGAAGGAGTCTGCAATTTTAATCAATACGTCAAGAGGAAAGATTGTAAATGAAGCGGATTTATATGAAGCTCTTGTAAATAGTAAGATCTGGGGGGCAGGCCTTGATGTATTTGAAATAGAACCACCAAGGAAAGATAACCCTTTATTCTCATTAAGCAATTTTGTAGGAACGCCTCATGTAGGAGCGGCTACAGAAGAAGCTCTTATAAGAATGGGAATGACCTCCCTTGAGGAAATATTCAGAGTAAGAGATGGAGTGAAACCATTATATTCAGTCAAATAGGAATATAGAGCCTCTAGTATATAATATAGAGTCTTGCATAAAAAGTTACTTTCCATAAGTTGTTCGAAAGAAAGGGAAGTAACTTTTATAATTTTTTGTTATTATTAGATATAACGAGGATTAAATGAAAAGAGGCGGGATTAATGAAAATAATCATAGCATCAGACTCATATAAAGGCAGCTTGAGCAGCAGTGAAGTTGCCGACGCCTGTGAGGCGGGCATTAAAAAGGTAATAGAAGCCGAAATTGTAAAAATGACCATAGCTGATGGGGGAGAAGGAACCGTAGATGCGTTGGTAGAAGCAAGAGGGGGAAGCTATGAGCATCTGGTTGTATCGGACCCCATTGGAAGAAATATAAAAGCAAAATACGGCGTAATAGGTGACGCTGCAGTAATAGAGATGGCTGCTGCTTCCGGTCTTACCCTCCTTAAGGAAGATGAGAGAAACCCTCTCATAACCACTACATATGGAACTGGTCAGCTTATAAAAGGGGCATTGGACTCAGGCTGCAGGAGAATATATATCGGCATAGGCGGCAGCGCTACAAATGACGGAGGCATGGGGATGGCTCAGGCATTGGGTGTATCCTTTACCGATATGGTGGGAAATGAGCTTGGGAACGGGGGAGGCGAACTGAGCAAATTATATGATATCGATATAAAAAACCTTGACCCCCGCATTTTAGATACGGAAATAATAATAATATCCGATGTGACAAATCCCCTGTGCGGTGAGAAGGGAGCATCCAATGTCTACGGGCCTCAGAAGGGTGCAGATAAGGAAATGATAAAGATCCTTGATAATAATTTGCTGCACTACTCAAATATAATAAGAGAAAGGCTCAATAAGGATATATTGGATGTTCCGGGTTCCGGAGCTGCAGGAGGCCTTGGAGGAGGACTTATCGCTATATTGAACGCCAAGATTTGCCGAGGCATAGAAACAGTTCTCGATCTAATCGGCATAGATGAACACTTAAAAGATTCCGATTTAGTTATAACGGGAGAAGGTAAAATTGATGGACAGTCTATATTCGGCAAGGTGCCTGTAGGTGTGGGCAAAAGAGCTATGAAATACAATGTTCCTGCCATAGCCATAGTAGGCAGCGTTGGAGAAGATTATGAAAAGGTATATGAACATGGTATAAATGCGGTAATAGATATAGTAAACAGGCCTATGAAGCTGAGTGAAGCCGTAGAAAATGCTTCTTGTTTAATTGAAAAAGCTGCAGAAAATGCTATGAGAATATACAGTATAAACAGAAGAGCCTAAAATATAAAGGGGCTGTTGCATAGCGCAATCAGCCTGTCACTCCCTTTGGTTTAAAAAGCTTCGTATATGGCCTTGATGGCTTTTTCAAAGTCGGCATTCTCAATGCCTACGATTATGTTCAACTCGCTGGAGCCCTGGGTGATCATCCTTATATTGATGCCTTCCGTAGCTAAAGCGGTAAAAACCTTGGCGGATATACCCTTGGTCTTTATCATGCCTCTTCCTACCACAGCTATGAGAGCCATATTGGGATAGCATATGATTGAATCAGGGTTGCAATAAATACGGATTTCCTCCATCACCTTTTCCAATTTGGAATTCAGCTCTAAATCAGAAATTATCAACGATACGGAATCTATTCCGGAGGGCATATGCTCCACAGCGATATCATTGGTTTCCAGTATGGACATTAGCTTGCGGAAAAAGCCTTTGTCTGCTCCCATCAAGGTCTTTTCGATGGATATAACGGTGAAATCTTTTTTTCCGGCCACTCCTGTTATTGTACCTGAGTAAGTAACCGGAGATAAATCATTGAGTATCATTGTACCCGCATCTTCCGGCGAGTTGGTATTCTTTATGCTGATGGGTATGCCCGCTTCCTTTGCGGGGAAAATAGCTTCCTCGTGAAGCACCGAAGCACCCATATAGGATAGCTCTCTAAGCTCCTTATATGTGATCCTTTCGATGCCCTTGGGATTTTTTACGATACGGGGATCTGCCATGAGAAAGCCTGATACATCAGTCCAGTTTTCATAGAGCTCTGCCTCTACTCCTCTGGCGACGATGGAGCCTGTTACATCAGAGCCTCCCCGGGAGAAGGTCCTGATCTGGCCATCGGGCATCGAACCATAAAATCCGGGAATTATTGCGTGAGATACTCCTGCCAATCTGGACTGCACTTTTTTCTGAGTGGCTTCCGAATCAAACTTGCCTCTTTTATCGAATAGAACTAATTCTGCAGCATCAATAAATTCATAGCTCAGATAATGAGAAAGTATGATTGCATTCAAATATTCGCCCCGGCTTGCTGCATAATCCCTGGAGGCGCCCCGTTGAATTTTTTCCTTAACATCATTTAGAATACCATCGATACCGAAATGCAAATTTAGATCCTCGCATATATCCTTGTATCTTTTTTCGATGATGCAATAAACCTCATCGAAGCTGAGTTCGTGAGCTGCAAGCTGCTGGCACATATAAAGCAGATCTGTGATCTTATGATCCTTTTTATCACGCTTGCCGGGTGCCGAAGGGATGATATACCTCCTTCTGGCATCGGATTCCACAATTTTTTTTACTTTTGCAAACTGCCGGCTGTCGGCCAGAGAACTGCCGCCGAATTTTGCTACAATTATATTCTTCAATTTAATTGCCCCCTAAACATCCAAATTAAAAATAATATAAAAAGCACCCATCCCGGATAGGATGAGAGCTTATATAGGCTCTTTCCAATCATTATTTTCTATTTTATGACGATTGATCCACTGTGTCAAGCTGCAAATTACATTTGTGCGCCAAAATGGACAATAACTTAGAAAAATCTGAATTTCGCAGGAAAGCAGTATGAATAAATACTAAAAAGGTAAAATATGTAATAAGTTCGGCTATATAAACAATATATGATATAATATAATCAGCAGGCGCATTGTATTTTAACTTAATTTGTTGTGCTAACTTATGTTAAGCATATAGGAGTTAGGCGGAGCTCAATATCCGTATGCCTGGCTCTTGTTTTTTAATATTGATAAATTTGGAGGATATGAAGAATGAATTTAGAATTGATATTTAATTTACAGCAGAAAGAGGCAAAGGGTATTTTGCCGACAATATTGGAAAAGATTAAAGATAAAGAGGGATTTGTAGCAGAAATACAGGCTAATGCAATCAAGGGCGATTTTACATCTTTATATATTGTTTCCAGAAACAAAGATTTTTTTGACCAGGGGTTTGTTAACAGCAATGATTTCAGGTTAAATGCCATAAGTGAAATAATAAAAATAATCAAAGATGAAGGGAGAGATGCTTCATTTCAAAACCAAATCATAAATTATATCATGCAGGTGAGAGAGAATAATTTTCTAATATATGTCTTAGACAACATATTATATAAAGAAGAATACTTTACCGCCAAAAATATTCAAGTTTTCATTTCAACCTTATCCGGTGAGTTTAAGGCTTCCAAAATAGATGATGAGCAGAAAGAAAAACTGCAATCTGTAATATATAAGCATTTCATAAATTTACAGGCGGAAACACAAGAATCACTTTTGAGAATGCTGGAAGCTTTAAAAATAGTTGACTTATATAAAACTGCAGTGCTTTTTAATACTGCCGGAGGGACTATCAGAAAGAATCTGGCGGATACTGTGAAGAACTATATACCTTATGAAAAGGGCTCCGAGATCATAAACGATTTAAATATATTGAATGCTGATTCGGCTGTAGATGAGAACAGTATGCTGATATTCATTATAGCTTTGGGCAAATATGAACCCGGTAAAATTGCCTCCATCATAAAGAAGCTTAAGATCAATAGTATTGTATACGAATATGCTGTAAAAAGGATAATAGAGCTGATGGATGAAAGGATAATTGATGAGAGCAAGTTTTCCAATGTTTTGAAAATGATTTAGCAGGAATAGAAGAGAGATTCCATTAGTTGGAATCTCTCTAAGAAACCTTTTCTTTAAAGAAATCTGTGTTTTCGATTCTGCTGAATCCTACTGATTCATAGAACTTAATGAGCCTGTTTTTTAAAGCAACCATCTTCTCGTCTTTCGGGTTCATTATATATTCTACTTTACCGTCTATTTTCTCCAAGGGGCCTGGCATAAGATAGATATATAGTATCCTTTTACTGATGCCATGCAAGAAGTCAGGAAGGACTTGAAAAATCTTTTTACCCAAGCCTTGGCCTCTGAACTCCTTTTCTATAAACAGTTCAGTAATATAAAAGGCTGTGCCTGCTGATTTATTTCTTGATAACACTTGCACAAAGAAGCTTTTGATCTCTTCTTCATCTTCCTTGTCCTTAAATTTCAGGACTTTTAATGCTTCATCACCTTTCAATTCATTGAAAATATTGCTTACATCCAGCAATACTCCCCTGATATAACCTACCTTCTGGTTTTTTTCAATGATATGAATGGTCATCTGTTTTTTATACTCCCATAGCTTTAAGATTTTCTTATCGCTATGGTCATTACTGGGGTCGTCCGTTTCCATAAAAAATTACACCTCTAATCTGATTTCTAAATATATGTTAGTAGATTTTCATCAAAAAAACAAAGCCCATTTTTTCGGAAAAGCTATCAAATATCAGAAGCTTTCATCGTTTGATTTGTAAAAATATCAGCAGGGTCATATTTATTCCGTATATCTAAAGAAAGTATAAGTTTTCACAGTAAAATATATGATAATATATAAATGAAAAGGAAAGTCATACAAAAGTGTTGAAGTATATAATATACGATAAAATGAAAGATTTTCTTGGGAAAGGAGGATTCCATGAAGAGGATTGTTGCATTTACCGGCGCCGGCATATCCAAAGCCAGCGGCATCCCTACATTTCAGGATATGGATGGAATCAGAGAAAAGCTGAGCTTAGATTATTTCATGTCAAATACGAAGGATTTCTATGATGTTTTGCAGGGGATGAAGAGGAATGTGGATAAAGCTCTGCCAAACGCGGCCCACATAGCCATAGCCCATCATGATATACCTGTAGTCACTATGAATATAGACGGGCTTCATAAAAGAGCGGGAAGCAAAAAGGTCATTGAAGTCCATGGGAATCTGGATTATGTTTTGTGCATGAAATGCGGAAAGGAATATGACTTTTCATGCATCGACAATTCTATATACTGCAGACAATGCAACGGATTGTTGAAGCCGGAGGTTGTTCTTTACGGAGAGATGATCGCAAAATACCATGAGGCCATTGAACTCATAAGCTCCGCTGACGAGCTGCTGGTGGTTGGGACATCTTTTTACACCTCTACTTCATCGATCATGGTGGAAGCGGCGCAGATGTCGGGAGCAAAGGTCACAACCATCAATATGGACGCGGAGACTGAAGTGCCCAGATATTTGCGCCGCTGCATAGAAGGGGAATAGCGATGTATAATACATTATTAATAAAATTCCATTGAAAGGCAGTGATATCATGAAAGAAATATATACCAGAAGAAGTATAAGAAAGTATGATAATAAACCTGTGACAGATGAGCAAATCCATGAGCTGCTGCGGGCCGCCATGTATGCGCCGTCTGCTGGAAACGAGCAGCCCTGGCATTTTGTTGTTATCAAAGATCGCTCCGTCTTAGATGAGATTCCGAAGCATCATCCCTATACCCAGATGCTGCTGGAGGCTCCCCTGGCTATCATCCCTTGCTGCGATTCCAGCAATCTGAAATATGACGGAGCTTTCTGGATTCAGGACATGGCTGCATCCATACAAAACATATTGCTTCAGGCAGAGTCCATGGGTCTGGGCACATGCTGGTGCGGAGTATACGCCAGAGAAGAGCTGGTGGAGAAGATCTCCGGGATGCTGAATTTGCCGGAGCACATCATACCGGTAGCGGTCATAGCTGTAGGATATCCGGGAGAGAAAAGGGAAGTAGGGGGAAGGTTCAGGCCGGATAGAGTACATTATGATAAATGGTAAGGGAAGAACATGATAATAGATAGCCTGGACAAAACCTCCCGGCAGTGTTGCTGCTCAGGAGGTTCATGCTTTTATTGGGCATTACTTGTTCACAACATTGATGGGATTCCCTGATAAAAAGCGGGCCAGGCTGTCTGCTGCCATATCCATGATCCTCTGTCTTGCTTCCTTTGAAGCCCATGATATATGAGGCGTTATTATGCAATTCTTTGCTTTAAGCAGTACATTGTCTTCTTTTATAGGCTCGGATGACACTACATCAACAGCAGCTCCTGCTACCTTTCCGCTATTCAGGGCCTCTGCCAGGTCTTCTTCCACGATGAGAGCTCCCCGGGAATTATTGATGAGTATTACTCCATCCTTCATCTTAGCTATGGAATTCTTATTTATCATTCCTTTTGTGCTTTCATTGGAAGGGCAATGCAATACGATAACATCTGAGGAAGACAGCAATTCATCCAGATCCGCATATTTCATGGTCTCATTTTCCAAGCTCTTGTTCTTGCTGGGATTGTATGCCAGCACATTCATACCAAATGCCTGAGCGGCTTTTCCCGTAGATTGCCCTATCCTGCCGTAGCCTATGATGCCCATAGTCTTGCCCGCCAGCTCAATGATGGGGTAGTGCCAGTAGCACCAATCTGGCGAGTTGGCCCAGTCACCCCTATGTACGGATTCATCATGCACTCCCACATGATGGCATATTTCCAAAAGGAGTGCGATGGCCATCTGTGACACTGTGGCTGTGCCGTAGCTGGGTATGTTTGTTACAGCAATCCCCTTTTGGGATGCAGCCTTGACATCCACCACATCGTAGCCTGTTGCCAGAACTCCTATATATCTCAGTTTTCCAGCTTTTTTTATAACATTTTCGGACAATGGGGTCTTATTGGTAAAGACTATATCCGCATCCTGGATCCTATCCAAGATCAAATCGTCATCACTTTTGTCAAATGAGGTCCTATCATATACAACCAAATTCCCGAAATTTTCGATGGCCCTCCAAGACAAATCTCCCGGGTTTAATGTATATCCATCCAATACAACTATTTTCATATATCATACTCCTCTCTAAATCAATCCGATAGCCTAGTGCCACTATAGTTATATTCAATCTCATACTAATGGTTAACAGGGATAAAATCAACCATAATATATAATATGTAAAAGAGGTTTTATGGGCTATGCATAGAAATTCTAAAAGATGGCAAAACCAAGGGTACAAATGTATCGATCAAGCTTAAGGATGAAGGTGCAAATATGAAACAGGTAACAGCAGCAATAATAAAAGATGATGGCAGATATCTCATATGCCAGCGTGGAGCAGATGACGAATGTGGACTCTTGTGGGAGTTCCCCGGGGGGAAGCTTGAAGAGGGTGAAAGCCTTGAGGAATGTATTATCCGAGAAATCAAAGAGGAGCTGGAGCTGAATATAAGAGTGCTGGGGGTTTTTACCACCAGTGTATACCGTTTCGACAGCAAAGAAATCCTCTTTACCGTTTTTAATGCGGAGATAATCGGCGGTAGCATGAAGCTTAATGTCCATAACGATGCAAAGTGGGTAACCTTGGAAGAGATGCCGCTATATGAATTTATGCCTGCGGATGTTAATTTTGTTGAGAAGCTATTAAATAGGAAGTAGAGTATAAAGATACCTACGCTTTTTCGGCGCAGGGTTTTTATGCCCCAAGTTTTGTCATATTGACGAAAGGAAGGCGCAATAGCAAATGAGAAAAAAGGATAAGATTTCTGGCATACAGTTCCGAAGAATAATTATACACATAACAATTGATGTATTAATATCAATAATGTAATATAAAAGTGTAAAGTATGATTATTGAAGGAGGTTTAAAAATGAAAGGTTATGCAATGTTAGGAATTGGCAAGACTGGTTGGATTGAAAAGGCATATCCTAAATGCGGCCCATTAGACGCAATAGTTAAGCCCATCGCTGTTTCTCCATGCACTTCAGATGTGCATACTGTTTGGGAGGGAGCCATTGGCGAGCGAAAAGACATGATTCTTGGGCATGAAGCCGTTGGCGAAGTAGTAGAAGTCGGTGAACTTGTTAGAGACTTTAAGCCCGGTGACAAAGTAATTGTTCCGGCTATCACTCCTGATTGGAATTCCCTCCAGTCCCAGGCAGGTTATTCCATGCATTCCGGCGGCATGCTGGCAGGTTGGAAATTTTCAAATTTCAAGGATGGAGTTTTCGGTGAATTTTTCCACGTCAATGATGCAGATGGGAATCTGGCCATTTTGCCTGAAGGTGTGGATGCAGCCGCCGCAGTTATGCTGAGCGATATGGTTCCTACAGGTTTTCATGGAGTTGAGCTGGCTGATATCCAGTTTGGTGATGATGTTTGTGTCATAGGTATAGGTCCTGTTGGATTGATGGCCGTAGCCGGTGCTGCTCTTCGTGGTGCATCTAATCTATATGCGGTAGGTTCACGTCCAAATTGTGTAAAGATTGCCAGGGAGTATGGGGCAACTGATATTATCAACTATCGGGAAGGCGACATTGTAGAGCAAATCATGGAAAAGACCCATGGCAAAGGTGTTGATCGCGTAGTTATTGCAGGCGGAGATGTGGATACCTTTATTCAAGCCATTAAGATGGTAAAACCGGGCGGAAGAGTTGGAAATGTAAATTACCTGGGTTCCGGTGATTATGTAAAAATTCCAAGGGCTGAATGGGGATGCGGTATGGGTCACAAAGTGATCGCCGGAGGATTAATGCCCGGCGGCAGACTCCGTATGGAAAAGCTTGTTACTTTGATGCAAACGGGCAGATTAGACACAAGTAAGCTTCTCACCCATAAATTTAAAGGCTTTGAAAAAATGGAAGAGGCATTAATGCTCATGAAAGACAAGCCGAAGGATTTGATTAAGCCTATTGTTATAATATAGGCCAGATCCGTTAAAAAAAAGACTTATCCCGGATGGAATAAGCCTTTTTTAAATTCATCAGTCGTTTTGTACCTGATCGATCTTGGCCTTGGTTTCTTCAATTTCTGCATATTTGGCACTTATGCTGTCACAGAGGGCGACGACTTGTTCGCTGGGTGAGCCTTGACCGTTGATATAGGCATTATAGACGACTTCTCCGATTTCACCCTTGAGCTTTTTGATATCTCCTTCAAGCTGAGAAATATGCATCTTTAGCTTGCCTATTTCCATCAAGTCCTGAGATTTATTGCCTACGACTTTAGCTGTGTTCAAGGCTTTGTCTCCTAAATTCTTAAGAAAGCTCATATATTTCAACTCCTTATATTGGGATTTAACTTAATATTCGCCAAAATCAAGTATTTTCCTGCTACACTTATCTATTCCACTTCGATTTTATATTCCGTCCAATTGTTGTTTTCATCAGTTTCCGATACGCCGTAATTGCTGTCCACTTCGTAGATTATGGAATGTACGCCGGGGGAGAGCTTGCCTATGCTTATATTCCAAAAACGGCAGATTTGCCCTGACTTTATAGGGCCTTTGTATGTGAAAAATATTTGCTTGCCGTCTACCCAAAGGGATAATCTTAGAGGTTTATTTGTCGATTGTCCATAATTGGTGGCTGCAAAGGCGATGTAAAGATGATCTGAGGATTTGAAATATGCATCGGTAACTATGTCGCTATATGAATCGTATATTTTGTTTTTATATATGCCCCCGCATATTTTTGTGCCTCCGAAGCGGTATACAGACAGATCCGGCTTTGGCAGCGCATTAAAGAAATCCTGGGAAAAAAACTCATAGGTAAGAGGCGCATTTTTTTTCAGCGCAGCTTTTGTATCCTCATCGAATAAGTACATTGAATAACACTCAGCAAAGTATTCGTTGCAGTGGTCTATGAAATATTGGTTGTTCTCGAATAATATAGGGGCTTCAGCCTTCCACAGCTTCTTAAAGTCATAGCCGTCACTGATCCTTGTGCTTTCTATGGCATTGATCCTGTGAGCTACCTCATGCAGCTCCAGGCATACGCTGCTGTGGCTCTTGTCCCTGCCGCCGCAGGATTCTATCCTCACCACTATGGGATTGCCTCCTATGCCGGGCACATCATCCCAGGTGCAGCCCGTATCCTCCCACCCTCTCGGAGTTTTTCCTTTAAGGTATTCATATTCAGGCTCATCGGTAAGACGGCCGTTTATAAGCTTCATTTTTTCATTCTTTGCTATGAGCCTGTCTATGAGCTTGGGGGGAAAGACCGATATTCTATCTATAATGGAATTGACTTTTTCCACATCGTATTCTTCATTGGGAAGGTTGACAAAGATCCTGTTCAAGGATATAAATTCGGATCTGTATCCGGGCGGGCTTAGGGGGGCATCGAATAAGCCTAAAGGAGCCATACACTGTATAGCGATCAGCAGCATATATGAGAGAAAGGTTTTTTTGCTTTTCACAACATGCCACCTCCTTACCACTCCACTTGAATAATGCAGCTTTATAGAGGTTGTTAAAAAATTATCGTTTATTATTATTATAGCATCAAAGAGCGTATAATGAAACATAAATGATACAGATAATAATATTGCTATAGGGGAAAATAATACATATGCTATAATAAAATAAAAAAATATTTTTCTTGCAAGGAGGGGTTAGCTTGATTGAAAGGGACATTATAAAGGATATTTTAGGGAAAGCCTTATCTACCGGGGGAGATTTCGCAGAGGTATTCATAGAGGATACTGAGAGAAGCTCTTTAGGCTTGGTCAACGGTAAGATTGAGACCGCTGTTTCAGGCAGGGATTTCGGAATAGGTATAAGGATATTAAAAGGTTTGAGAAGCATATATGCCTATACCAACGATACTTCCAAAGAATCGCTTTTGAGGACTGCCCATAATGCAGCATTGGCCCTGGGGGATATAAAAGAGGACATGGCAGTGGAGTTGATAGAGAGGGTCAATGCCAATATTAACCCCGTAGCTTATGTACCAAAGGGAATCGATATCGCCAGGAAGGTTTCAAAGCTTAAGGAAGCCTATAAGGCGGCTAAGGATTACAGCCAGGAGATAGCCCAGGTCATGTCAAGCTATGTGGATGTGGATCAGAGAGTCGTTATAGCCAATAGCGAAGGCCTATATACCACGGATAGAAGGATAAGATCCAGGTTCGCTGTTCAGGCCATTGCCAGCGACGGCAAAGAGAACCAAACAGGCTACGAAGCCCCAGGCAGGAGCATGGGCTTTGAATTGTTCGATATAATCGATCCTGCAGAGTGCGGCAGAGAAGCTTCAAGGATTGCGGTAACAATGCTCCATGCGCCCTTGTGCCCGTCGGGCAAGATGATAGTTTCCATAGATAACGGCTTTGGGGGAGTCATATTCCACGAAGCCTGCGGACATTCTCTGGAAGCTACGTCAGTGGCAAAGGGCAATTCGGAATTTGCAGGAAAGCTGGGGCAGAAGATCGCATCGGATAAGGTCACTGCAATAGATGACGGCACTCTTTCCAATGCATGGGGTTCCATAAATATAGACGATGAAGGTAATCCTTCCAGAAAAAATATCCTCATAGAAAACGGGATATTGAAGGGTTATATGATAGATAAGCTGAACGGAAGAAGAATGGGGATGGAAGCCACGGGAAGCTCCAGAAGGCAGTCTTATAAATTCGCTCCCACTTCCAGGATGACAAACACCTACATAGCACCGGGCAATGATGAGAATGACAATATAATCAAGTCCATGGACTACGGGCTCTATGCGAAAAAAATGGGAGGCGGCTCCGTCAATCCGGTGACAGGAGAATTCAACTTTGCGGTATTGGAAGGCTATATGGTCAAGAACGGCAAGATAGATACGCCGGTGAGAGGCGCTACTTTGATAGGAAAAGGCTCGGAGATACTCACCAGGATAGACATGGTGGGCAAGGAACTGGATTTGGCAGCAGGCATGTGCGGCTCAGTGAGCGGAAACGTACCCACAAATGTAGGTCAGCCGCTGATCCGGGTATCGGAAATCACAGTAGGCGGTAGAGAGTAGGAGGTGTATGGTTATGATCATTAAGGATTTTGCCGATAAGCTTTTTTCCAGGGCAAAGGAGGAAGGCTTTACAGAGTATGAGATATATTATGTGGATGGGGACAGCTTCAAGGTGACCATTTATAAAGGAGAAATAGACCAGTACAGCCTAAATTCCTATAGAGGCTTGAGCTTCAGGGGCTTGTACAACGGAAAGATGGGATATTCCTATACAGAGGTTTTGGATGATTATGCCGTAGAAATGCTGATAAAGGATGCCAAGGAAAATGCCCTCGCCATCGAAGATGAAGAGGTAGACATAATATACGGCGGCCAGGACAGCTATGCAGAGATATCAGGCTTCAATGAAGAATTATCCCGGATGAAGGCTGATGAAAAGATAAAGCTTGCGCTGCAGCTTGAGAAGGATACATTGGGCCAAAGCCAAAAGGTAAAGAACATAGAGGACTGCATGGTGGTCACGGGTGCCGGAGAAAACAGGATAATAAACTCCAAGGGTTTGGACCTGCAGTATAAGTCAAATACCATATATGCTGTAGTGGCGCCTGTTGTGGAGGAAGGGGGCAAGGTCAACACAGCTTTTGCCTTCAAGGCCTCAAATGATTCCGGCGAAATAGACACCATGGCTTTGGCAAAGGAAGCCGTGGGAGACGCATTGGCTAATATGGGAGCGGAAAGCATACCTACAGGTAAATATAAGGTTATAATAAGAAATGATGTCATGGCAGATATACTGGATACTTTTTCAGGCATATTTTCTGCTTATAATGTTCAGAAAGGCATGTCCTTGCTGAAGGGAAAAGTCGGAACGGATATCGCTTCAAAGGCTGTCACCATAATTGACGATCCGCTCATGGAAAAGGGTTTGGCTTCTGCACCCTTTGATGCGGAAGGTGTGGCATGCCATACAAAGACAGTGGTTGAGGAAGGAAAGCTCAAAACACTGCTGTATAATCTAAAAACCGCCTTAAAGGATGGAGTAAAATCAACAGGAAATGCTTCGAAGGGTTCCTACTCTTCGCCTGTAGGAGTATCACCCAGTAACTTTTATATCAAACCCGGTGAAAAAGCTTTGGAAGAATTAATAAAGGCCTTGGAAGACGGCATGCTGATCACTGAAGTTCAGGGCTTGCACTCAGGTGCCAACGGAGTATCAGGAGATTTCTCTCTCGCTGCAAAAGGCTTTGAGATAAAAAACGGCAAAAAAGTTAAGCCGGTTGAACAAATAACGGTAGCAGGAAACTTTTACGCCCTTCTCAAGGATGTGATCGAAGCGGGAGGAGATCTAAAATTCGGGATGCCTTCAGGAGGCTGTTTCGGCAGCCCCAGCTTGATAATCAGAGAACTGGCTATATCCGGAAAGTAATAAGCCAAATCTATCCGTTGACACAAAGCGCTATTGATTATATAATTTAATCTGTATCATTGATTGTTTACAGCTTGGCCGTGCTAGATGGGGAGTTTGCGGTGCCCTGTAACCTGCAATCCGCAGCAGCAGGATTGAATTCCTTTGCTTAGGCCGGCGTCTGTAAGGTCTGACCTTGATAAGTGGTGATGATGATTGGGTCCTGCGCAACAGAAATTTATGAACCCCGTCAGGTCCGGAAGGAAGCAGCGGTAAGTAAACCCTTCTGTGTGCCGCGGGGATGCCTGATTGGAGCTAACTGTCCGGGTAACGCTTGGAGATGTCCGAAGCCGAAGAAAGGTGCACGGCCATTTATATTTTAAAAAGAAAGTTCGTAATATTACGGGCTTTTTTCTTTTTCTCAGCATATATAGTTTTCCAAACCGGGAAAAATGTTATAATATATATTAGTCATAAACATGAGGAGTTGATAATATGTACACCGCATTATACCGCAAATGGAGGCCTAAAAAATTCGAGGATGTTTGCGGTCAGGAACAGATCACCACAATTTTAAAAAATCAAATCAAGGCTAATCAGCTTTCTCATGCCTATTTATTTTGCGGCACCAGGGGAACAGGCAAGACCAGCACGGCAAAGCTTCTTGCTAAGGCAGTGAATTGCTTTGACCTTGTAGACGGCAATCCCTGTGACCGCTGCGAAAGCTGCATCAGCATAAATCAAGGCAATTCTATGGATGTTTTTGAAATAGATGCGGCATCAAACAGAAGGATTGAGGACGTAAGAGACCTGAGAGAAGCGGTAAAGTTTGCTCCCGCCTTGGGCAAGTACAAAGTATATATAATAGACGAGGTTCATATGCTCACCAATGAAGCCTTCAATGCATTGCTGAAAACCTTGGAGGAGCCTCCGGCCTATGTAAAATTTATACTGGCAACAACAGAGCCTCACAAATTGCCTGCTACTATATTGTCCAGATGCCAGAGATTTGATTTCAAGCGCCTCGTTCAGGATAATATTGTGAATAGATTGGAATATATATGTAAGGAAGAAAATATTAAAGCTGATGACGATGCTTTGAGGCTCATAGCGAGAAATTCCGACGGAGCCATGAGAGATGCCATAAGCATTATGGATCAATGTGCCGTATTTGGCAAAATGAACATAAACCATGATGATGTTCTTAAAGTTTTGGGCATAGTAAATGATGAATATCTTTTCAAAATGGCAGAGGCCATATTGGAGGGGAACAGCTCGAAGGCCATGCTCCTCATTCAGGAAATCTCACGTGAAGGAAAGGATATGAACCAATTTGCCAGAGATCTTCTCAATCACTATAGAAATCTTCTTATGGCCAAACTGGTAGACCAAGCTGAGGATGTTATAGATTTATCCAAAGAGACTATCTCAATGCTGAAGGATCAAAGCAGCCGCTACGGAAGAGACAACATCATCAGGTGCATAAATATTTTATCAGAGCTGACATCGGAGATAAAATGGTCACCGCAGCCCAAAACGATTTTGGAAGTATCCATAATAAAAATGTGCAAGCTTCAGAAAGATATAAGCTCCGACGGCTTGTTGGCAAGGATAGAAAAGCTGGAGGAGGCCCTGGCAAGGGGAGAGATATCCATAACCGCCATACCGGAGGATAAAAAAACAAAAAAGGAAGAGAAGAAAGAAGAAAAGAAAGTTCCGGAAAAGATAAGAAAGGCTGATGTTAAACCACTATCACCGGAGATAATGGAGAAGTGGGACGGCTTTATACAAGAGATCAAAAACAGAAAAAAGATGAAGCTGAGGACTTACCTAGCATTATGCAAGCCCGCCATAGTTGACGGTGAAAAGATCATGCTCTGCTTTACCAGACAGGATTCCTTTTCAAAGGAAGCTGTGGAGAGAGCTGATACCAAGAAGGAAATTGAAGAAATTGCATGCGAATACTTCTCCAAGCCCATAAAAATAAAAGCCATATTTGAAGATGAAGCCGGGAAGCTTGATGATGAAGTCAAGGACGATGCAAAGGTCGACGATATAGTAAAAAAAGCTATTGAGCTATTTGGCGAAGACCTCGTTGAAGTAGTGGAAGAAGACTAAGAACTTAGGGTTACAGAAACCACTGAAATACACGGAAATTTTCACGAAAGAACACAGACGGGATGATGTATTTTAATTCATCAAGATATTCCAAAGGTTATTGTAAATTCATCAAAAAAATAATAAACTAATCATGTGCAAAGTATAATACCCTTTTCGTGAAATTTAGTGAGAGATTCAGTGACCTTCAGTGGTTAAATAATAAAGAGGAGGAATAATAATGGCGAGAGGTGGATTCCCAGGAGGAATGGGGAACATGAACAATATAATGAAGCAGGCTCAGAAGATGCAGCAGGAAATGGTGAAGCTTCAGCAGGAAATAGAACAAAGAAACATAGAAGCAAGCGCAGGAGGCGGAGCTATCACAGTGGTTATAAACGGCAAGAAGCAAGTACAGTCCATAGCCATAAAGCCTGAAGTGGTGGATCCTGATGATGTTGAAATGCTTCAGGATCTGGTAATGGCTGCTGTCAACGAGGCTATCAGGCAGGCTGACGAAATGATGGCCCGAGAAATGAGCAAATTTACAGGTGGTATGAACCTGCCCGGAGGTTTATTCTAATGAACTATTACGCAGCTCCTATTGCAAAGCTTATCGAAGCTTTTACAAGATTGCCCGGCATAGGGAGCAAAACGGCTCAGCGACTGGCTTTTTATCTTCTTGATATGCCTCAGAAGGAAGCGGAGGAATTGGCTCATGCAATAATAAATGCAAAGAGAAGCGTAAGATACTGTGAAATATGCTCCAATATTACGGATAGTGATAAATGCAATATATGCTCCGATGCCAAAAGGGATGAAAGCATAATATGTGTAGTTGAAGATCCAAGGGATGTTGTGGCCATGGAAAAGACGAGGGAATTTAGGGGCCTTTATCATGTGCTTCATGGAGCAATTTCTCCTATGGACGGCATAGGACCTGATGATATTAGGCTTAAGGAGCTGTTAGCCAGACTCAAGGACGGAAAGATAAAAGAAGTCATACTGGCGACCAATCCAAATATAGAAGGGGAAGCCACAGCTATGTATATTTCAAAACTGATAAAACCCTTAGGTGTGAAAACTACAAGGATCGCACATGGAGTGCCCGTCGGCGGGGATCTTGAATACGCTGATGAGGTCACTTTGATGAAAGCCTTAGAAGGCAGAAGAGAAATTTAGACAAGGCCTCCGTATATTTTTTCTATAATATGGGTATATTTATATAAAAATAGAAAAAATATGAGGAGGCATTTCATTTGTCCGCAAATTTAGAAGTCAAGCAGCTTTTACATATGATACCCGGTTTTGTGAAAAGCAAAAAGGACAGCAGCAATGAGGAGTTTTTTATGGCCGTTGCTAAAGCTCGCCAGGAATGGTACGATGCGCAAAACTATTTTGAAAACGTGGTTGAATCGGACTTGATCGATCATGCAATTTATAAGATGGAAGCGGCGAAATCTAAATATATGTATATGATAAAACGTGCCAGGCAATGCGGCATAAAGATGGACTTTTGATTATTGTTTGTTTTTGAAGTGTTTAAAGAAAATATAAATGGCTCTTCGGCTGTTTTTTGTGAAAGCTATGCAAAAAATCTATTGCTGGATTCTTACAAAAATAGTGGAAGAGCTATTTTGCTGCGAAAAAATATTAATAAAATATTATGTAATATTTTATTAATATTGAAATATATATTATTTAGCCAAGTTGTAGTAAAAGGAGGCGATATTGTGCCCCAGGTAGATATTTTTACCATATTGGCCGTATTTTTGGCCATTGGAGTTATTTATATCATTGGAATGCTTTTGGTGGTGCCAATAAAAATTGTAATCAAATTTATAATCAACGGTATAATCGGTGCAGTTGCTCTTTTCTTCCTCAATATATTTGGCGGATTTATCGGGATAACTATCGCTATAAATCCGGTAACTGCTCTTATAGCCGGCTTTCTGGGAATACCGGGAGTGCTGCTGCTATTGTTCCTGCAATATTTTCTATGAGTGTCATAGTGGAAATATTATCTTAAATAATAAATGGGATTATTAAAATGTTTTAATAATCCCATTTATTATGGCAGCAATTCAGTTTACTAAATTTCATTATATTAATAAATACTGAAAATTTCAACTATATGTTGAGATTTGAACGAAATTGATGTATAATAAAAAATGTTTAAACTTAAACACAAAGCAACAGATAAGTAAAAAGTTTAACAAAATGCCTCTGGTATCATTTGCAATATTAAGATGTATGCAAATATTAGCAGATGATAATGATAAAAATCAAAAAATAATATACAAAGATGGAGGGAATAAAATGAAAAAAGTTATCAGCGCGGCATTAATTATGGTAATGGTACTATCACTTATCACAGGGTGCTCTAACGATTCTTCGGGAAACTCGGCAGGTGGACAATCTCAAAATCCGGGTTCATCGTCCTCAAAAGAAATAAAATTTGCCTCACCGGTAGATGTATCCAGCCTGGACCCAAGAAATGCAACCGGTACAACTACAGCACAAATATTAGCCCATATTTATAGCAGCCTTCTAAAGACAGATGCTAATGGAGCTATAGCTAAAGATTTGGCAGAATCTTATGAATCAGTTAATGATACCACATGGAAATTCAAGCTTAAAGAAGGTATTACATTTCATGATGGTTCCAAACTTACATCAGAAGATGTAAAGTATACCATCGATACTATTAAAGATAAGGATAAGAAATTTAAGCTTGCTTCAGACTTTTCTTTTATGACAGTAAATGTAACCGATGAGCTGAGCTTCGAAATTGTTACTGACCAGCCTTTTGCAGCTCTTCCTTTAAGACTGACCTATGTTAAGATTATCCCCAAGGCATATGTTGAAAGAGTAGGGGATGAAGAGTTTGCAAAAAATCCTGTAGGTTCCGGTCCTTACAAATTTGTTGAGCGCAAAAAAGATGAAAAGGTTGCAATGGAAGCCTACGAAAACTATTTTGGCGGCAAACCGGCAGTGGGAAAGGTTACTTATTTAATTATTCCTGAAGCAGCAGCAAGGATTGCGGCTTTGGAAGCCGGAGAAGTCGATATAATAAGCAATGTAGAAACTAGTCAGGTTGAAAGACTCAAATCTGCAGACAACCTTGATGTAATAGGGAACCCGACAACTCGTGTTATTTTCATCGGTATGAATACGCTTATTGATAGTCCGTTAAAGAATGTAAAAGTGAGACAAGCACTTAACTATGCTGTTGATAAAGATGCAATAATCAAGGGAGTCTTGGATGGTTACGGGACTCAAATTGCAACGATCTCTACTCCTCAGTATGAAGGCTACGACTCATCTATTGCTCCATATGAGTATGACCCGGAAAAGGCAAAACAATTGTTAACTGAAGCAGGATATCCAAATGGCTTTGAACTAAAGTTGAGTGTTACTTCCGGATATCTTAACGGTCAGGACGTTGTACAGGCTATAGCAGCTCAGCTTGCGGAAGTTGGAATAAAGTGTACTGTAAGAGAAGCCGACAGCAATACTCAGCGTGAGCAGATAGCTGCAGGTACTGTTGACCCTCTTTATATGAATGGAATAGGCGGTCCCTACTCTAATATTGATCTGGTAACTAAACTTTCCTTCTCCACAGGAGAAAGATATTCCACATATAGCAATCCTGATTTTGATGCATTAAGGCTTAAAGCTGCTGCTACAGTTGATAAGAATGAAGCTGCTGAGCTTTTGTCTCAGCTCCAGCAAATGGCTAAGGATGAAGCGCCGGCTATTTTCTTATACCAACAATATGGCCTCTATGGATACAATAAGAGAGTTATTAATTGGACTCCCAGAGTTGATGAAATGATAGTGGTAACTGATGCGGATGTACAATAATTTACTGAGAAAATTTTAATATATCATTTTGACATTAGGGATGATGTACTGGGTTTTCTGCCTTACATCATCCCCGGTCTAATATACCCAAAAGAAAGGTGGGTAAGTATGGCGAAATACTTAGCTAAAAGACTTGGCCAATCTCTCATTGCTGTTCTCGGAATTACGCTGGTGGTTTTTTTAGTATTAAATGTTGCAGGAGATCCTGTTCAACTGATGCTGCCGCCAAGTGCTTCCCAGGCAGATATTGAAGCGATGAGAGAGGAGATGGGCTTTAACGATCCGATTATAGTTCAGTTTGGCCGTTTTTTAAAAGGGGCTGTAGTAGGGGATTTTGGTATGTCTTACAACTATAATGAGCCCGCCATGGCTGTTGTACTTGAAAGGCTTCCTGCTACTTTGAAGCTTGCCGGTGCTGCTTTATTAATATCTTTAATATTCGGCATACCTGCTGGAATAATATCAGCAATTAAGCGTAATTCGAAAACTGATGCAGTGATCCGAAGTATATCGTTGTTAGGTCAATGTATCCCTGCTTTTTGGCTTGGTATTATGCTTATAATGATATTCTCTGTTAAACTCAGATGGCTTCCGACATCAGGCAATGATTCCTGGAAATCAATTATAATGCCTGCTTTTACATTAGGAGTTTTTACCGCGGCAACCATTACGCGGCTGCTGCGTTCCAACATGCTGGAGATTATGACCAAGGAATATATAGATGTAGCTAAGGCTAAGGGATTGGGCGGATATATGATAGTCATGAAACACGCATTTAAAAATGCGCTGAGTTCTATTCTTACGGTTCTTGGTCTTCAGATTGCATCATTGATAGGCGGAGCTGTAATTACCGAGACAGTCTTTGGTTGGCCGGGTATCGGCAGGTTGGCCGTCCAGTCTATTACTAACAGTGACTTTATGGTGGTGGAGGCTATAGTATTTATAATGGCTATATCCTTTACCTTAATAAATCTGGTTGTAGATATATTATATTGTATTATCAATCCACGCATAAAGATGCAGTAAGGAGGGGAACTCGATGTGGAATAATTTAAAGGAAAGCAAGACAGGCATTTTAGGACTAAGCATAGTCCTGTTGGTCATCGTTGTTGCCTTTACTGCAACAATAATCAGTCCATACGATCCTGTGAAGCAGGATATTATCAATAAGATGAAGCCTCCAGCATGGTCCGAGGGCGGAACTTGGGACCATATTTTTGGGACCGACCAGCTTGGCAGAGACATCTTATCCCGTTTAATATATGGAAGCAGGGTGACACTTATGGTAGCATTCTCAGGTACGATTCTTGCCGGTATAGTTGGAGTTGTTATGGGAGCAATAAGCGGATATTATGGAGGCTGGATTGATTCACTTATTATGAGGATTGTTGACATCCAACTGTCTTTCCCTTTCATACTGCTTGCCTTATTTATCGCTGCAGTGCTGGGGTCCGGTTTGCAGAACATCATACTCATCGCAGGTCTCAGCGGCTGGGTTAGATATGCGAGACTTGTCCGCGGCGAAATACTATCTATAAAAGAGATGGAGTATATAGAGGCAATAAGATCTTTAGGCGGTTCAAACATGAGAATAATTTTTCGGCACATCCTGCCAAATGTTATAAGTCCGGTTATAGTAATAGCGACTCTTGAAATGGCAAAGATCATACTGATGGAGGCTTCCTTAAGTTACCTTGGATTAGGCGTCCCTATTGAGATACCTACCTGGGGAAGGATGCTTTCGGATAGTAGGGTACATCTGGTAACATCTCCATGGATGGCAATATTACCTGGTCTTGCCATAACACTGACCGTTTTGGGTGTGAATCTCTTAGGCGATTGGTTGAGAGATTATCTCGATCCCAAGTTGGATTTCTAAAAAGAATTTGAGGAGATATGGATTATGAGCAAACCTATACTTACGGTAGAGAACTTAACTGTAACTTTTGAAACAAAATATGGCAGGGCAGCAGCCGTCAATGATATAAGTTTTACTTTAAAAGAAGGAGAAAAGCTGGGGCTGGTCGGTGAATCAGGTTCAGGGAAAAGTGTGACTTCCAAGAGCATCATGAGATTGCTGCCATCACCTCCGGCAAAAGTAGAAGGGAAAGTATTTCTCGGTGATAAGAACCTTCTTGATATAAGCGAAAAGGAAATGAGGCAATATCTCGGCAACAAAATAACCATGATTTTTCAGGAACCCATGGTTTCGCTTAACCCATTATTTACAATTGGAAATCAGCTTTCTGAAGTTATACGCCTTCATCAAAACTGCACTAAAAAAGAATGCTGCAAAAAGGTTGTTGATATGCTTAAAACCGTCGGAATTCCATCGCCGGAAACGCGTTTCAGCCAGTATCCCTTTGAGCTTTCCGGCGGCATGAGACAAAGGGTAATGATCGCTATGGCTCTTTTATGCAAACCTCAGGTGCTTATTGCAGATGAACCCACTACCGCATTGGATGTTACAATTCAGGCTCAGATCATGGATCTGCTTAAGAATCTTAATAAAGAATTTAATGTATCAATAATCCTGATAACCCATGATCTCGGAGTAGTTGCTGAGATGGTAGACACTGTTGCAGTCATGTATGCAGGAAGCATTGTCGAAAAAGGGCCGGTCAGAGATATTTTCTATAATCCCAGGCATCCATATACACAAGGGCTATTGAAAGCCATCCCTACTATGAAGGATGTAAAGGGAGATTTGGAAACCATAGAAGGAAACGTGCCAAGCATATATAAACTACCAAGCGGCTGCGCTTTTAACAATAGATGCAAATATAAGAAATCTATCTGTACTCAGGAGGTGCCGCCTATGACAGTATTCGGGGAACAATGGATCAAGTGCTGGAAGTGTACCGATAGATGGGGATAGGAGGCAAGGAGTATGAATGCAGAAGTTACTTATAATGACCAGGCTTTAATGCAAGTACGCAATTTAAAAAAATGGTTTAGTGTTGGCAGCGGCTTATTTAATAGAGAGAAATCTTTCGTTAAAGCAGTTGATGATATAAATCTTACCATAAACTATGGGGAAACCCTGGGAATCGTGGGAGAGTCAGGATGCGGGAAATCCACTTTGGCCAGGACTATCATGAGGCTTATATCACCCACAGACGGAGAAGTCATATTTGAAGGAAAAGACATAGCTAAAATGTCACCCCGAGATCTTAGAAAAGCGAGAAGAGACATACAGATGGTTTTTCAGGATCCTTACGCTTCATTAAATCCAAGGATGAGAGTAAAAGATATTCTATGCGAGCCATTTATCATTCATAGCATAGCAACAAAAGATGGAGCCATGAAAAAAGCAGAAGAACTTTTAGACATGGTTGGCCTTAGTAAAGAAAGCATGAATAAATTTCCCCATGAGTTTTCCGGAGGCCAGAGGCAGAGAATTTGCATCGCAAGAGCACTGGCGGTGAACCCTAAGCTTATCATCTGTGATGAATGTGTTTCGGCATTGGATGTATCTATTCAAGCTCAAATCATCAACCTATTGGCCAAGCTTCAAAAACAGCTGGGCTTAACAATGATTTTTATTTCCCATGATTTGAGGGTGGTTCAACATATTTCAACCAAGGTTGCCGTCATGTATCTTGGTAAAATCGTTGAATTAGCATCCAAAACGGATATTTTTGAAAACCCTGTTCACCCCTATACCAAAGCATTGATCTCTGCTGTTCCTTTGGCAGATCCGGATGCAAAAAAGAACAGAATAATACTAAAGGGTGATATACCAAGTCCTATCAATGTTCCGTCGGGATGCAGCTTTTCTACAAGATGCAGTATGGCTCAAGAGAAATGTCATATCGATAGTCCGGAGCTTAAAGAGATTTCCGAAGGACATTTTTGCCGTTGCATGTCAGTACACCGATAAAGAGAATTAACACTGAACTAACATTCAGCGGGGGCTTCCATCCCTCACTGAATGAAGTTTCGTTCAATATATAAAAATAAACGACAGCAGGAGGTTATTTATATGGATAATATTATTATAGTCAGAGGGACCCCCTATGATCAGGGTGTGGCACAGGGGAAAGCTTTGGCACAAGTAATACAAAGCAACGTTAATAGTGTGAAAGATAAGATAGCCAAAGATAAGGTGGATATTCCGCGTTATGAAGCTTTTGTTGACAGAAACGTCTCTTTCATGGAGAAGAACCATTCCCATCTGATGGAAGAAATGCGCGGTATAGCAGATGGCTCCGGCATATGCCTTAAGGATATACTCATGATTAATATTCCTGCATACTTTATGACTCAGTATTTCAATCAAGAATGCAGCATGATCTTAACAAGAGGCAAGGCGACTGCCGACGGCTGTACCTATCTCATAAAAAACCGTGACATGAGGGAACCAATAGAGCAAGCGGTAATCAAAAGGATAAATGATGACGGCAGCAGCATAATTGAGGTTAATGGCGCCGGTACGGTTACTTATCCTGCCAGCGGAATCAACAGCCATGGGCTTGGAATTACTACCACCGGTTTCTGGTCAAAGCATGCTGAGCCTGACATTGATAAGATTGATGCCGCTCATATATTTGTTAATATTCGATTGCTTCTTGAAAACTGTAAAACGGCAAAAGAAGTAATAGAATATCTCAAAACATATCCGAGATTGAATGGATTGAACATCATTGCGGCGGATGAAAGGGATGCCTTTGTCATCGAAACCACTAAAGATGCTATGTATATTGAAGAAGACGATGGAAGCGGTGTACTATACAGAACAAATCATTATATGCTGCCTGAGACAAAGGGAGTAAACCCGGAGCCTGGAGAATACCAATCCACATACAAAAGATCTGAGCGCATTGGCCAAATGCTGAAAGAACGTTACGGCAAGATAAGATTCCAAGACTTGTTTAGGATAATGTCGGATCATGAAAATGGGATCAACTCTATTTGCAGACATCCTCAGGGAGATATCACGTCCAATACCGTTTCCACAACATTAGTAGTGATAGAGGATAGGGAAGCATGGACAACAATAGGAAACCCCTGCATCAGCCTGAGATATGCTTCTTTTTCGGAAAGGTAGGTTAAGGATGGATATTAGAAATTTCGTTTCTCAGAGAATTGAAAGACTAAAGAATAAATTGGCGGAAAAGGGGGTGGATACGGCGATCATCATGAAGCCGGAGAATGCATTTTATTTTAGCAATTTTAATCCGGTGATCAATAGCCATCCATGTTTTGTAATCATCAGTGTTAAAAAAGGTGTTTTCCTATTAGTTCACAGTATTAGATGTGATCATGCAAAAGTTGAAGGTGCTCTTGAAAATGTGCAGCTATATGGGAAATGGGGTGCCAATAAGTCTTTAGCTATGGATCCTATTGATGCCGTCAGGGAGATATTATCTGATGAACCTATAAGGCTTGGGCTTGAATTGGATGCCATAAGTTTCAAGCTATATCAGCAAATTTTAAAGAAGCTCAATATTGATGCGGTTGAGGATATTTCCAATGAAATAAATATGATGAAGATCATCAAGGATGAATATGAAATAAGTTGTATCAGGAAATCTGCTGATCTGGTTGACATCGGAGTTGAAGCCACTATCAAATATCTTCAGAAAGGTTATTCTGAGGCGTGTGCTTCCACAGAAGGCCAGTATCAGATGCGCAAGGCATGGAGTGAGAAGTACGGCGACACGGAGGTCTGCGGGTTTGGAACTTCCGAAGGAGGGATGATAGACAGCCTGCATGTATGGTGCCTATCTAACGAGCACATTGCGTACGGATGCGATTGCCCTAAACACTATATACCGATACAAGGCGATATCTCATTGCCCATGGCTTGGGCAAAGGTAAATGGATATCATGCAGAAAATGAGCGCACCGTCATTATTAATAAAATAGAGGGTAAAAAGGATAAGGCTTATAAATCAATGCTGGAAGCAAGACAGGCAATTTTTGATATTATGAGGCCGGGGGTAACATTTGAATCCCTTTATCTTGCAGCAGCAGATGTCTTCATAAAAGACGGATTTGGTGATATTCTCCCCGGAAGGGTGGGGCATGGGGTAGGAAATTCTGCTCATGAATTCCCTTCATTGGCCAAGGAAAATTTAATTTTGTTAGAAGCCGGAATGGTTATAACCGTTGAACCCGGCCTTATGGAAAAAACCTGGGGAGGGGCGAGACATTCCGATACTGTGTTAATTACCGATAATGGATATGAGTGCCTTACTAAGCTTAATAATGGAAGCATTACTATAAATAAATAAGTATGGTGCATATATTATAAAGTTTTCTGAAGACTGTTGAAGATACTGTTAATTTTAGTGTAAGATATATGCAGAAGGATATAATTTCCTTATAGAATTAATTGGAGGTAGTGGTACTTGATATGGTAGATTTGAAGGAACGGATAATCAGGTCGAAGCTTACAAAAAAAGAAAGTGCTATAGCTGAATATGTACTCTATAATATTAGCAAAGCATGTTTCATGTCAGCCAGCGACCTTGCCAAAGAACTGAATACAAGTAATACTTCTGTAAATAGAATGGCTAAGGCATTGGGATACAAGGGCTTTAACGAGTTGCAAAAGGATATCCAAGAATATATAGCATCGCAAGCTGATTCTCATGATAAATTTCGATTACCTCCAAATCAAAGAATAGTGAAAGTTGATGATAGAGAGTTTTCAGAAGAAAATCTCGTTACAAAATATTTTGAGCTTACCACTAGTAATATTATGAGTGTATTATCTAAAAATTCATTGGATAGGATTGAGCGTATAGCAGATATTCTGGCTTCAAGCAATCATAAATATATAAGCGGCTATAGAGGTACTGCTGACCTTGCTAATAAATTGGGGTTTTTACTTAATCTTATAACTGAAAACGTGATTTTGGCAACTGGTGAAGATTTTGATAATATAGAAAAGGTTATGAACATTAGAGAAGATGATTGTATAGTTATAATCAGCTTTAACAGATATAAAAAGAATGCGCTTGATATAATTAATATCAGTAAAGAAAGATTGGCAAAGCTTATATTGATAACTGACAGAGCTACTGCACCTTTTGCCCAATATGCGGACGAGCTTTTAATAGTGGATGTAGCAAGCATGAGTTTTTTTAATTCAAATGTGGCGCCAATGTTTCTACTAGAGCTCATATGCACTATACTGGCTCTTAAACTGGATGAACGTGCAAAGAAAAGACTTAATATGCTTGAACCTTATATGAATAGAACTCAGATATTTTAATAAATGGACATATAACAATAAAATCTGCCCTGCTAACCGGGCAGATTTTATTGTTATTGCATTATTGATATTACTTCAAATAATATTAAATAAATTTTAGGCATATAATATTCTCAGACAAATTAAAAGGAGGGACAAGAATGAAAAAGCTTATTGAAATAAGGTGGCATGGAAGGGGAGGTCAAGGAGCTAAAACAGCCGCATTGCTTTTAGCAGACGCTGCCTTCAATACAGGCAAATACATACAGGGTTTTCCTGAATACGGCCCTGAGAGAATGGGAGCACCCATAACGGCCTACAATAGGATCAGTGATGAAAAGATCACCATTCACTCAAATATATATGAACCTGATTATGTAGCTGTTGTTGATCAGACATTGATAGGGCCTATAGACGTGGCATCAGGAATTAAGGAAGGCGGTGCCATAATAATCAATTCGGACAAAAGCCCTGAAGAATTGAGAAAACACCTAAAGGACTTCAAAGGCAAGATTTGCACCATAAATGCAAGAAAAATCTCTGAGGAAACCATAGGGAAAAACTTCCCCAATACTCCTATGCTGGGCGCGGTGGTGAAAGTGAGCGGAATAATGGACGAAGGGAAATTCCTGGGTTATATGAAAGAAAGCTTTGCTCATAAATTCGCTACCAAGCCTCAAGTGATCGATGGGAATATGAAGGCTTTGGAAAGGTCATTAAAGGAGGTGGAGGGCATATGAAGGGAAATATGGCAGGGCATATGAAAGAGAATCTGACATGGAGAGAGACGACCCCCGGGGGTACCATATATGATGCAGGGAGTGCAGAAAAATTCAAGACCGGAGACTGGAGAGCGATGAAACCGGTATGGATCATAGAAAAATGTACACAATGCATGCTTTGCCCTCCTACATGCCCCGACAGTGCGATACCTGTTAATGACAGCAAGAGGCTGGATTACGACTATGACCACTGCAAAGGCTGCGGCATATGTGCGGAAGTCTGCCCCTTTCACGCCATAGATTTTGTAAGAGAAGATGCAGAGGAGGTTTGAAAATGGGTATA
Organism: Lutispora sp. QWL-02; assembly: GCF_058315355.1. NCBI lineage: Bacteria > Bacillati > Bacillota > Clostridia > Lutisporales > Lutisporaceae > Lutispora > Lutispora sp. QWL-02. Next base: position 202,519 of record NZ_CM177762.1, on the reverse strand, counting down.
AGAGAAAGGTTATCCGGAAATGAAAGCATTGCTCTGGCAATGAAGCAGATAAACCCAGATGTAGTAGCCGCTTTCCCCATCACGCCTTCCACAGAAATACCCCAATATTTTTCACAGTTCGTTGCCAACGGTAAAGTAGACACAGAATTTGTGCCTGTTGAGTCGGAGCACAGTGCTATGTCTGCTTGTATAGGAGCGCAGGCTGCAGGAGCCAGGACTATGACCGCAACTTCTGCCAACGGCCTGGCACTCATGTGGGAAATGCTCTATATTGCTTCGGCCATGAAGCTTCCTATTACTTTGGCCTGTGTAAACAGGGCTTTATCAGGTCCTCTGAATATCCATAATGATCACAGCGACTCTATGGGCGCAAGAGATTCCGGATGGATACAGATATATTCAGAAACTAACCAGGAAGCTTATGACAACTTTATACAAGGAGTGAGAATAGGAGAGCATGAGGATGTACAGCTTCCGGTAATGATATGCCAGGACGGCTTTATTACAAGCCATGCAGTTGAAAATATTGAGCTTTTGGAAGATGATGCGGTTAAAGGTTTTGTAGGCAAATATGAGCCTGAGCACTATCTTCTTAATGAAAAGGAACCTATAGCTGTAGGTCCTCTATCATTGCCTTCTCACACCTTCGAACAGAAAAGACAGCAGGCTCAATCCATGATCAACGCGAAGAAGGTCATACTGGATGTTGCAAAGGATTTCTATAAGCTGACAGGAAGACAATACGATTTATTTGAAGCATATAAGCTGGAGGATGCGGAAGTAGGAATAGTTGTTGTAAACTCAACTGCCGGAACCGCAAAAGCAGTTGTAGACGAATTGCGGGAGGCGGGTATAAAGGCAGGTCTGTTGAAAATCAGGGTGTTCAGGCCTTTTCCCGCAGATGAAATCGCAGGCGCTCTAAAAAATCTCAAAGCTTTGGCAGTAATGGATAAGGCAGAAAGCCTTTCCGGCGTTGGCGGGCCCTTGGCTGCAGAGATCAAGTCAGCTTTATATGGGAAGGCGCATGATATGCCCGTTGTAAATTATATCTATGGCCTGGGAGGCAGAGACGTGAAAACCGATGACATAAAAAAGGTATACGATGACCTTATGGAGATAATGAAAAAAGGCAGCGCTAAAGATACATACAGATATTTAGGATTAAAAGAATAGGAGGGACAGTTATGGCATATAGTTTAAAGGAAGCAATGAACAAGCCGGAGAGATTGACCGGAGGGCATAGAATGTGCGCAGGCTGCGGTGCTCCCGTTGCTGTAAGAGGGGTGCTGAGAGCTTTAAAACCTGAAGATCACGCAGTATGCGGCGCTGCTACAGGATGCTTGGAGGTTTCCACATTTCTTTATCCCTATACCGCCTGGAAGGATTCCTTCATACATAGCGCCTTCGAAAATGCAGGGGCTACAATAAGCGGTGCGGAAGCCGCCTATAATGCGCTTAAAAGAAAAGGAAAGATAAAGGGGGAGTATAAGTTCATTGCATTCGGCGGAGACGGAGGGACCTATGATATAGGCCTTCAATCCTTATCCGGAGCTATGGAAAGAGGACATGACATGGTATATGTATGCTATGACAATGAGGCATACATGAATACGGGTATTCAAAGGTCTTCGGGGACTCCCATATACACAGACACCACGACGAGCCCCGCCGGTGATGTGCTGCAGGGCAAGCAGCAATTTAACAAGGACTTGACCCAGATAATGGCAGCTCACAACATTCCCTATACGGCGCAGACGACACTGACAGCGGATTTTAAAGATCTGTATCTGAAATCAGAGAAGGCCATATATAAAAAAGGACCGGCCTTTCTCAATGTTTTGGCGCCGTGTCCAAGAGGCTGGAGATATAATACGCCTGATTTGATGAAAATCTGCAAGCTTGCAGTGGATACATGCATATGGCCTCTATACGAAATAGAGGACGGAAACTGGAAGCTTACTTATAAGCCGAGAAAAAAGTTGAGCGTGGAGGAGTATTTAAAGCCTCAGAATAGATTTATGCATTTGTTCAAAGAAAAAAATCTTCATTTAATAGAAAAGATTCAAAAGCATGTGGACGAAAGCTGGGAAGAATTATTGAAAAAATGCGGGGAAGCATAAAAACAGATGTCAATTTAGAGAGGAAGGTTCAAATGAGCAAAGAGAAAGGGATCGACAAGGATAGGATCATTATAGCTGAGCCGGAGAAATATGGGAAGATTGAAATAAGAAATATAAACTTTGACAGCGGCGAAGGCTTGGCAGGCTTTGACGGAAATATGATAGTGGGAGATAGCGAAGATTCAAAGGATGTGTTCTTTTTATCCATAAGGCCGCTAAATCAATCCGAAATAAATGCTGTCTGTGACAAGGTGGAAGAAATATATCAGGATGAATCAAAACTGATAAATCTGTCTATATATGATGGAGTAAATTCTATATATAATATGAATGAAAATCCCACATAAAAAATGTAGAAAAATATAAAAAAATATTTACTCGCATATAAAATTATGATATACTATTTTTTGCACACACTATTGCAGCAAGCTTCAGAGGGGGTCAAAATTTACCATGTTGACAAGCTGAAATGCCTGTGATAATATAGGAAAGGTCGGCACGATGAGCCGACGGTAAAATGGACTTTGAAAACTAAACAGTATTAGATATGAAGAATGTAATTCTTTTGAGTAGGATTGAACAACTATTAGTTAAAAGCATTAGAAATAATGTATAAAAGCATTAGAAATAATGATTTTAAGATATTAATTAGAGAGTTTGATCCTGGCTCAGGACGAACGCTGGCGGCGTGCCTAACACATGCAAGTCGAACGGAAATGCGGAAGTAGTTTACTATTGACGGATTTTAGTGGCGGACGGGTGAGTAACACGTGGGCAACCTGCCTTAAAGAGGGGGATAACACCGAGAAATCGGTGCTAATACCGCATAACATTAGAAAGTCGCATGACTTTGTAATCAAAGGAGAAATCCGCTTTAAGATGGGCCCGCGCCTGATTAGCTAGTTGGTGGGGTAGAAGCCTACCAAGGCGACGATCAGTAGCCGATCTGAGAGGATGAACGGCCACACTGGAACTGAGACACGGTCCAGACTCCTACGGGAGGCAGCAGTGGGGAATATTGCACAATGGAGGAAACTCTGATGCAGCAACGCCGCGTGGAGGACGAAGGTTTTCGGATTGTAAACTCCTGTCTTTTGGGACGATAATGACGGTACCAAAAGAGGAAGCCACGGCTAACTACGTGCCAGCAGCCGCGGTAATACGTAGGTGGCGAGCGTTGTCCGGAATTACTGGGCGTAAAGGGCGCGTAGGCGGCCTGTTAAGTCAGATGTGAAACCCCCAGGCTCAACTTGGGGATTGCATATGAAACTGATGGGCTCGAGTGTCGGAGAGGAAAGCGGAATTCCTAGTGTAGCGGTGAAATGCGTAGATATTAGGAGGAACACCAGTGGCGAAGGCGGCTTTCTGGACGATAACTGACGCTGAGGCGCGAAAGCGTGGGGAGCAAACAGGATTAGATACCCTGGTAGTCCACGCTGTAAACTATGGATACTAGGTGTGGGAGGTATCGACCCCTTCCGTGCCGCAGTAAACGCAATAAGTATCCCGCCTGGGGAGTACGGCCGCAAGGTTGAAACTCAAAGGAATTGACGGGGGCCCGCACAAGCAGCGGAGCATGTGGTTTAATTCGAAGCAACGCGAAGAACCTTACCAGAACTTGACATCTCCTGCATAATCCGTAATGGGATGAAATCCTTCGGGACAGGAAGACAGGTGGTGCATGGTTGTCGTCAGCTCGTGTCGTGAGATGTTGGGTTAAGTCCCGCAACGAGCGCAACCCCTATACTTAGTTGCTAACATTTGGTTGAGCACTCTAAGTAGACTGCCGGAGACAATTCGGAGGAAGGTGGGGATGACGTCAAATCATCATGCCCCTTATGTTCTGGGCTACACACGTGCTACAATGGGTATAACAACGGGAAGCAAACCAGTGATGGCAAGCAAATCCCTAAAAAATACTCCCAGTTCAGATTGTTCTCTGCAACCCGAGAACATGAAGTCGGAGTTGCTAGTAATCGCGAATCAGCATGTCGCGGTGAATACGTTCCCGGGCCTTGTACACACCGCCCGTCACACCATGGGAGTTGGAAGCACCCGAAGCCGGTGACTTAACCGCAAGGAGAGAGCCGTCGAAGGTGAAGCCAATGACTGGGGTGAAGTCGTAACAAGGTAGCCGTATCGGAAGGTGCGGCTGGATCACCTCCTTTCTAAGGAGCACATGAGAAGTAACACTCTCATAATCCTATGGTCGATGGACTAGCCACTGGCTGCTAGCCACTAGCCGCTGGCAAACAAGGCAGACCCAAGAGGAATACCTAAATGCCAGAAGCAAGAGGCCAGAAGCTAGAAGCTGACCCAATATAACTACCCAAAAGAATACACATATCTGATACTGATTAGTTTTCAGAGCCCATGCTCTGAAAAGTCGCTAGTCATCAGTCACTAGTAATGAACGGTCTTGACCGTTCAATGACCCAAAAGGAATGCTCAAATCTAGAGACTAAAGACCAGGGACTAAAGACTGACCCTTGAGGAATACCAAGGGCTCGTCATAAATGGGGGTGTAGCTCAGCTGGGAGAGCACCTGCCTTGCAAGCAGGGGGTCAGCGGTTCGATTCCGCTCATCTCCACCAAATTTAGAACTCAGAGCTAAGAACTCAGAACTCAGAAGAACGGGAACTGAGAACTTAGAATGAGATAGAGCACTGAATCCTGAAATCTGAGATCTATAACCTGAGCTCAGACGGAAAAGGAATCGTCAATAATGGGCTCATAGCTCAGGCGGTTAGAGCGCACGCCTGATAAGCGTGAGGTCGGTGGTTCGAGTCCACTTGAGCCCACCATAAACGTCAGAGCTAAGAAGTCAGAACTCAGAACTCAGAAAACTGAGGGCTGGGAACTAAACTTGAGACTTGAGCTTTTAATTCCTGAAACCTGAAAACAGACCTATAAGGAATACTAAGGGCTCGTCTAAATGCACCTTGAAAACTGCACAATACTGAGAAAAAGAAGAGGTAACAGTATGTAGATACTGTACTACTACTAAAGCTGAGGAAAAACACTGATCAAGCTAATAAGAGCATATGGTGGATGCCTTGGCACCAGGAGCCGAAGAAGGACGTGACAAGCTGCGAAAAGCTGTGGTAAGCCGCAAATAGGCCATGACCCACAGATCTCCGAATGAGGAAACTCACCTAAGGTAATGCTTAGGTATCATACAGTCAATAAAATAGCTGTATGAAGGGACACCGGGGGAACTGAAACATCTAAGTACCCCGAGGAAAAGAAAGAAACATCGATTCCCTAAGTAGCGGCGAGCGAACGGGGAAGAGCCCAAACCAAAGAGGGAAACCACTTTGGGGTTAGGACCGGCATAAACCATAAGACCCTTAGCCGAATAGAGCTGGAAAGCTCAATCGCAGAAGGTAAAAATCCTGTAGGCGAAAAGGGAAATATGGAAGCCGGAATCCAGAGTACCACGAGGAACGAGAAACCTAGTGGGAAGACGGGAGGCCCACCTCCCAAGGCTAAATACTACCTGGTGACCGATAGCGCACAGTACCGTGAGGGAAAGGTGAAAAGAACCCCGGGAGGGGAGTGAAAAAGAACCTGAAACCGTATGCTTACAATCGGTGGGAGCACATTTAAGTGTGACCGCGTACTTTTTGTAGAACGGACCAGCGAGTTGCGATGGCTAGCGAGGTTAAGGACTTTTGGTCTGAAGCCGAAGCGAAAGCGAGCCTTAATAGGGCGTAAAGTTAGCTATTGCAGACCCGAAACCGGGTGACCTATCCATGGACAGGGTGAAGTTGAAGTAAAATTCAATGGAGGCCCGAACTCACCGTTGTTGAAAAAACGGGGGATGAGCTGTGGATAGCGGAGAAATTCCAATCGAACTCGGAGATAGCTGGTTCTCCCCGAAATAGCTTTAGGGCTAGCCTCAATGGAGAATCTCGGAGGTAGAGCACTGAATGGGCTAGGGGCTTTTAAGGTTACCGAACCCTATCAAACTCCGAATGCCGAAGATTTGCTCATTGGGAGTCAGACTACGAATGATAAGATCCGTGGTCAAAAGGGAAAGAGCCCAGACCATCAGCTAAGGTCCCCAAATCCAAACTAAGTGGAAAAGGATGTGTGACTACACAGACAACCAGGATGTTGGCTTAGAAGCAGCCACTCATTGAAAGAGTGCGTAATAGCTCACTGGTCAAGTGGTCATGCGCCGAAAATGTCCGGGGCTAAAGTTTGGTACCGAAGCTATGGCTTTTGAGAAGTGGGAAGTGAGAGGTGAGAAGTGGGAATGATAAAAGGCTTTAAGGATATGAGAATATATCAAAAATCCTATGAACTAAGCATAAAAGTTCACACATTAACACTTAAATACCCAGAGTATGAAAAGTATGAGATAGGAAGCCAGATAAGAAGATCAGCAATGTCAGTACCGTTAAACATAGCAGAAGGCTATGGAAAGAAAGAATCAATTGCAGACTTTAAGAGATTTCTAAGAATGGCATTAGGGTCATGCAATGAGATAGAGGTACTGATGGATATGAGCAAAGACTTAGGCTATATAGATGAAAGTACACATAAAGAAATAACCGAACAATATATAGCAGTGAGGAAGCAGATAATATCGACGATCGAAAAATGGAAGAATGGCTAAAAATCTCAAATCTCACACCTGACTTCCCACTTCTCAAAGGGGTAGGGGAGCATTCTATGTAGGCTGAAGCTATACCGAAAGGAGTAGTGGACTGCATAGAAGAGAGAATGCTGGTATAAGTAGCGAAAGTTAAGTGAGAATCTTAACCGTCGAAAATCTAAGGATTCCTGAGGAAGGTTCGTCCGCTCAGGGTAAGTCGGGACCTAAGGAGAGGCGTATAGCGTATCCGATGGACAATCGGTTGACATTCCGATACCACCTAGAATCGCATGAAGGAAGCAGTGACGCAGGAGGATAAGATGAGCACGGTGTTGGTAATCCGTGTCCAAGCACAAAGGCTGACATACAGGAAAGACCGTATGTCATAAGGCTGATGTGTAAAGGGGAGTGAAATCCAAGTAACGAAGCATCTGATTTCACACTGTCAAGAAAAGCTGCTAACGAGAAACTAGGTGCCCGTACCGCAAACCGACACAGGTAGATGAGGAGAGAATCCTAAGACGAGCGAGAGAAGCGTTGTTAAGGAACTCGGCAAAATAACCCCGTAACTTCGGGAGAAGGGGTACTCTAGAGATAGAGTCGCAGTGAAAAGGCCCAAGCGACTGTTTAGCAAAAACACAGGTCTCTGCTAAATCGAAAGATGAAGTATAGGGGCTGACGCCTGCCCGGTGCTGGAAGGTTAAGGGGAATGCTTAGCGCAAGCGAAGGTATGAACTTAAGCCCCAGTAAACGGCGGCCGTAACTATAACGGTCCTAAGGTAGCGAAATTCCTTGTCAGGTAAGTTCTGACCCGCACGAATGGCGTAACGACTTGGGCACTGTCTCGACAACGCGCTCGGCGAAATTGTAGTACTAGTGAAGATGCTAGTTACCCGCGATTGGACGGAAAGACCCCGTAGAGCTTTACTGTAGCTTGGCATTGGGTTTCGGTATTTCATGTACAGGATAGGTGGGAGACTGAGAAATTAAGACGCCAGTCTTAATGGAGTCACCGTTGGGATACCACTCTTGAGATACTGAAATTCTAACCAGTGGCCATATAACTGGTCATGGGACATAGCCAGGCGGGCAGTTTGACTGGGGCGGTCGCCTCCCAAAGAGTAACGGAGGCGTCCAAAGGTTCCCTCAGAATGGTTGGAAATCATTCGCAGAGTGCAAAGGCAAAAGGGAGCTTAACTGCAAGAGAGACAACTCGAGCAGATACGAAAGTAGGGCTTAGTGATCCGGTGGTACCGAGTGGAAGGGCCATCGCTCAACGGATAAAAGCTACCTCGGGGATAACAGGCTTATCTCCCCCAAGAGTCCACATCGACGGGGAGGTTTGGCACCTCGATGTCGGCTCGTCGCATCCTGGGGCTGGAGTAGGTCCCAAGGGTTGGGCTGTTCGCCCATTAAAGCGGCACGCGAGCTGGGTTCAGAACGTCGTGAGACAGTTCGGTCCCTATCCGTCGCGGGCGCAGGAAATTTGAGGAGATCTGTCCTTAGTACGAGAGGACCGGGATGGACGAACCTCTGGTGTATCAGTTGTCCTGCCAAGGGCATAGCTGAGTAGCTAAGTTCGGAACGGATAAGCGCTGAAGGCATCTAAGCGCGAAGCCGGCTTCAAGATGAGATTTCCCACAGAGTAATCTGGTAAGACCCCATGTAGACCACGTGGTAGATAGGTCGGAGGTGTAAGTACAGCAATGTATGCAGCTGACCGATACTAATAGGTCGAGGGCTTGATCTAAAAATATTCTTCAGACAAACAAAGCTCAGATATTGTGTAGTTTTGAAGGTGCACGCAGCCTTAAGCTGCGAGCCGCTAGCTACTAGCCACTGGCTGCTAGCTAGAAAAAAAGACCCCAAGGGAATGCCCTAATCTAGAGGCCAGAAGCCATAGACTAGAGGCTGACCCAAAAGGAATACCTCATAGCAAATTATCCGGTGACAATAACAGAGAGGCCACACCTGTTCCCATGCCGAACACAGAAGTTAAGCTCTCTAGTGCCGATGGTACTTGGACCGCAGGGTCCCGGGAGAGTAGGTCGTCGCCGGGTTCAATACTCCTCAATAGCTCAGTCGGTAGAGCATGCGGCTGTTAACCGCAGGGTCGTTGGTTCGAGTCCAACTTGAGGAGCCATTTTTTATTTTTTGGAACAATAATTATAAAACCGTAACAGAATCTATATCTTGTTACGGTTTTATTTTATTATGCTAGCAGCCCATATCGGTGATACCTCTTTTAATATGATAATACATGGCGAGGGCAGCACCATTGGCATCCCGCTGTTCAATGAAATGGGAGATGAGACGATGGTTGGTCAGGGCGTTCTCGGAAGAAAGCTCATGTGTCCCCGCATATACTGCCGTATTGATAGCATCGCTTATGGAGGCCTCTATAGCGGGCAGCATGAGCTCAATAACACTATTATGTGTTGCTTTTGCAATCGCGGCATGAAATTGCTGATCTGCTTCAGCATATGGTTCACCGGCCAGAATCAGCTCTGCAGCTTTGCGTTCATATGAAATAATTTCTCTGATCTCCTCATCGCTTGCCCGCTCCACTACAAGACGAACATTGGCAGGCTCCAGTATAAGCCGCATCTCAAACCAGTTATGCACCAGCTTCTTTTTATCCTCTAAATAAGAAATGCCAAAGGGATCATTTTGTACATATGGATTTGCCGTAACAAAAGTGCCCCGTCCCCGCTCTATTGTCAATACACCGTTTGCAACAAGCGTTTTTACGGCCTCACGTATTGTTGTGCGGCTCACTCCTAGCTCTTCGGCAAGCTGGTTTTCATTGGGAAGCTTATCATTGGGTTTATACCTTTTTTCCAAAAAGATCATATCGCTTATTATATTTGCAATGTTTTGGGAAATAGGAATAAAGTTGTTAGCCATTTATTTCTCCTTTTTTCCAAATAAATTATATAGACATTATACCACATTTGTTTTCAAAACTCAGTATTTATTTTTTATTAGCCTGATACATAGTATGTCTCTATGCATAATAATATAAAAATGTTGACATATCGCTGAATAAAGGATAAAATTTCGTTAAGACATCATACAACGTTTGCAAACGATTCTTGAAAACCCTATTAAGTGTTAAATCAAACCATATAGACATCATATGACGTATAATTTAATGTATATATACCGCATTAAATATTTTACAGCAGTAAGCTTATATTAACTGATAAAAGAGTGCATCGTGAAGGGACTTAGAATTTGTTAGTTTTGACGCAACCCTATGCAAGCTTACAAAAGTCTAAGTCTCGGAGCTTCCGCAATCGTTATCAGTCAATATAAAAGCTATGTAACGTATTTATTGCAACTTATATAGAATTTAAAATCCAAATATATTACTTGGACTTGAAACGGAGGAAAGAGAATATGAGAAGTGACCAAATGAAGGCAGGTGTGACGAGGATTCCACACAGGGCGCTGTTCAAGGCTTTAGGATTGACGGACAAAGAAATACGACAGCCTATGATCGGTATTGTAAATGCCCAGAATGATATTATCCCGGGGCATCTCCACCTGGATACCATTGTGGAAGCAGTTAAAGCCGGGGTGCGGATGGCAGGGGGAACACCATTCCAATTCCCCGCAATTGGAGTATGTGATGGAATAGCAATGGGCCATGAGGGGATGAAATATTCACTGATCAGCCGGGAACATATTGCGGATTCTATAGAAATAATGGCAATGGCACATCCCTTTGATGCTCTGGTATTTGTTCCTAACTGTGACAAAATCGTGCCCGGGATGCTGATGGCTGCATTAAGATTAAATATACCCAGCATATTTGTCAGCGGAGGTCCAATGATGCCCGGTTATAGTAACAACAAAAAGCTTACGGTTACAAGCGCATTTGAGGCGGTAGGTTCAGTGGGTGCAAACAAGATGACTGCGGAGGATGCGGCTGAGATAGAAGAGTATTCATGTCCGGGCTGCGGCTCATGCGCAGGAATGTTCACAGCCAATTCAATGAATTGTATGACAGAGGTAATCGGAATGGGCTTGCCCGGCAACGGAACTGTTCCCGCTGTCCACGCTTCCCGCATACGGCTTGCTAAGGAAGCGGGCATGAGGGTGATGGAACTGCTGGGAAAGAATATTCTTCCCAGGGATATTATAACGCCTGATGCATTGCATAATGCCCTTACGGCAGATATGGCATTAGGCTGCTCATCCAATACGGTGCTTCATCTTCCTGCTATTGCACATTCGGCCGGTATCGAAGTCAACCTGGAAGATATAAACAGCATAAGCAAGGCAACACCTCAATTAGTTAAGCTAAGCCCTGCAGGCTCCGATTGTTTAGTAGATCTATGGCAGGCAGGCGGCCTTCCTGCTGTGTTGAAGGAGCTGGACAAATACGGCCTGATACATACCGATTGCATGACTGTGACCGGCAAGACAGTTGGTGAAAATATTAAAGATGCATTTGTTAAGGATCATAGTATTATAAGAAGCCGTGAAAATGCATATTCGCCTGATGGCGGGCTTGCGATTCTTTGGGGCAACCTGGCCTTAGACGGTGCAGTAGTAAAAAAAGGCGCCGTACTGCCGGAGATGATGGTCCATAGCGGCCCTGCCAAAGTCTATAATAGCGAAGAAGAGTGCGTAGAGGCTCTTATGGCAGGCAAAGTGGCAGCGGGAGATGTAGTTGTAGTACGCTACGAGGGACCTAAAGGGGGCCCCGGCATGCGGGAAATGCTTACGCCGACATCTGTTATCGCAGGCATGGGCCTGGACAATACCGTAGCACTGATTACTGACGGGAGATTTTCCGGTGCATCCAGAGGGGCAGCAATAGGCCATATATCACCTGAAGCTGCTGCCGGAGGTTTGATCGGTATTATAGAAGAAGGAGATACCATCAGTATCGATATTCCCAACAATAAATTGGAGCTCTTAGTAGATGAAAAAACCATAGCTGCCAGAAAAGCCAAGTTTGTACCTTTGGAAAAACCTGTACCGAACGGGTATCTCAAGCGTTACCGCAAAATGGTTACCTCTGCTAACACCGGAGCAATATTTGGAGAATAGACGAAAGTATATTGCTGTTTTGAATTCTATTCCTTCGCTATATACAATAGCGAGGCAGAATATAAAAAAATTAAGGGGGCTAAGAATATGAAAAAAATGCAACGTATAATGGCTGTACTATTGACTTTAATCATGGTATTTGGTCTTGCTTCCTGTGCGCAGAAAGCAGCACCATCTTCAGGAGGAGCACCTGCCTCAGAAACACCTGCTGCTGAGGCTCCTGGCAAATCAGTTGTCATCAAATTAGGTACTACTGTCAACGAACAAGACAGCTTCCAGATCGCTGCTGAAAAGTTTGCAGAGCTGGTGGCACAACGCACTAATAATGCTTATAAAATCGAAATCTATCCCAACGCTGCTCTGGGAGACGAGCGAACCATGTTAGAGGGCATGCAGATGGGCACTCTTGACATGGGGATAATAACAAGCGGGCCTTTTGTTAACTTTGCACCTGAAATGGGTGTTTTGGACATGCCTTTCCTGTTCAGCAGCAATGAGGATGTATACAAAGTCCTTGATGGCGAGATAGGCAAGGAGTTGCTTGCTAAATTAGAAGCTGCACAGCTCAAGGGGCTTGCCTATGCAGAGAGGGGTTTCCGCAATCTCACCAACAGTGTTCGCCCTGTAGAAAAAGCAGCCGATATCAAGGATTTAAAGATTCGAGTCATGGAAAATGAGGTTTACATAGCTACTTTTGGAGCATTAGGAGTAAACACTGTGCCTATGGCATGGACTGAAGCACTTACCGCTTTACAGCAAAAGACTATTCAAGGACAGGAAAACCCTGTTAATGTAATTCATGCCTTCAAGCTTTGGGAATCGCAGAAATATGTTACTATGACTCGCCATGCTTATGCGGCTGCACTGATCACCATGAGCCTTGACAAATTCAACAGCTTGCCTGGAGATGTACAGAAAATATTCGCAGATTCGGCTCAAGAGGCTGCAGAATATGAGCGTGAATGGGTTGCACAGAATGAAGAAAAGCAAATGGCTGAACTGGAACAAAACGGGATGACAATAATCAAGGAACCGGATCTGGAAAGCTTCAAAGCAGCAGTTGCTAAAGTATATGAAAGATATCCTCAGTATAGCGAATATCTTTCAAGGATCGGGGCGGCTCTTAAATAGATAGCAATAAAGGGGGGTGCATTCTATGGCGGTTGCAAGAGCAATAAATAAAGTGAGCGATTTGCTCGATAAGATATGCAGCGTCATTTTGGTAGCAATGCTGGCCGGAATGGTGCTGACTACATCCCTGCAAATCATATGCCGTGTGTTCTTCACTGCCCTTTCATGGAGTGAGGAGGTTACACGTTATCTTTTAGTATGGTCAACCTTTATTGGTGCGGGCTGTGTATATAAAAAAGGAGGGCATATTTCAGTGACATTTGCACAAGAGAAGTTACCGCAGAAGCTGCAAAAGGGTGCACAGATTTTGGTACATCTATTGTGCGGAGCGTTATTTGCAATTGCTGTATACTATGGTTTCAAATATATGGACAAGCAAGGCACCCAGCTTTCTGCAGCACTGCGTATTCCTATGAGCCTGATGTACATGGCCATACCTCTTGGATGTGGTGTGATGCTGCTGCATGCATTTAATGCAATAATCCAGATATTTGTTAAAAAGGAGGCGGCGGGGGAATGACTGCATTGCTATTTTCTGTTTTCATAATCGGACTTTTGATAGGCATACCCATTGCTTTTGCCATAGCCATCGCAGCTATCGCGGTACTCGTTAAGGGAGATGTAAGGCTTCTTATAGTAGTGCAGCGCTTATTTGCCGCCACTGACTCCTTCCCGCTTACCGCAGTACCTTTTTTTATACTCGCAGGTGATTTGCTTGCACGCGGGACCATGTCACGAAAACTGGTTACCTTCGCCGAGTCCCTTACCGGCAGAATAAGGGGCGGGCTATCTGTGGTTTCTATTATAGCCGGTATGTTTTTTGCGGCTATTTCAGGCTCCGGTGCTGCAACAACAGCTGCTGTGGGTGCTACACTCATACCTGAGCTCAAAAATAGAGGATACAAGGAGGATTCATCTACTGCGCTTATTGCTTCTGCAGGCTGTATTGGCGTAGTCATTCCTCCTTCGGTGCCTATGGTGTTATATGCGGTTATTGCAGACCAAAGCGTGACACAGCTCTTTAAAAATGGCTTTTTGCCGGGAGTTATGATGGGAGGCATCTTAATCGCCATTTCCCTTCTCCAGGCATATAAATATAATTATCCCTTGAGTACAGCATTTTCCTGGAGAAACGTGCTGGTAACTTTTAAACAATCTATCTGGGGTTTGCTGATGCCCTTGATTATTCTCGGCGGTATATTTTCAGGCTATTTCACGCCCTCAGAGGCGGCAGCAGTAGCGGTGGTATATTCCATGGCGGTTTCAATGTTCATATACCGTGACCTCACTTTGAAAGAGCTGGGAAAGATCATGTTGGGAAGTGCAAAGACCTCAGCTATTATTATGATTATCATAGCGTGCAGCGGAGTGTTTGGATGGGTTCTTGCCAACTGGAAGATACCAGAAGCCGTAGCACAAGGAATACTATCCGTATCCAGCAGCAAATACGTTATTTTATTATTGATTGCTGTTATTATATTAATAGCAGGCGTTTTTATGGAGACATCATCTGCAGTTATCTTGCTGACACCGGTGTTCTTGCCGTTAGTGCGTGCCCTTGGGATCAATTTAGTACATTTTGGGATCATATTCACCGTGGGCATCTCTATAGGCATGATCACTCCGCCAGTAGCAATCAATTTGTTTGTTGGCTCCAGCATTACAGGCATGCCTATTGAGCGGATAGCCAAGGCAGTATGGCCATATTTGTTTGGCTTGATTGCTATGTTTCTTGTTTATGTCTATTTGCCGCTGTTTATCCCAGGACTGCTATTATAGCAAGAATCAATATGGAATACAATATGAAGAAACCCCGGATTTAATCCTATCCGGGGTTTCTTCTATTTAAACCTGGGCAAAATGCCTGCATTTTGGGAAGCTTTAATAGTTACTGCCACTGTAGGGCCAATTATTACTCCGCCGGCTCCCATAACTTTGATGCCTATATACATAGATATGAGAGAAATAAGCGGATGAATGCCCAACTGCTGCCCTACGATCTTTGGCTCTATCATATATCTTATTGTAACAATTATGCCATATAATACGAGAAGGGATATGCCCAATTTATATTTCCCGGCTATGATAGATATTATCCCCCAAGGCACATAAACGCTTCCGGTTCCTAAAATAGGAAGTATATCAACCAATGCTACGAATACGGATATGATAAAGGCATATTTTATGCCTATGATATTAAGCCCTATCAATGATTCCGTAAAGGTTATGGTGAGAAGTATCAATTGGGCCTTCAAAAATCCTATGAGGGCATTGAGCAGATTTTTTTTGAAGTTGAACAATTTCTCCTTCCATGCAGGAGTGAATTGTCTTAATAAGAAGTCTCCGATTTTCTCTGAATCCTTGGCAAAAAAGAAGGTTGCAACTGTGGTGATCAGGAATAATATTGCGAACCCCGGCAATTTATAAAGTGTATTCACAGCGGATTTAGCCGTGCTGCTTAACAAGATGCCCAATTTATCCAGAATGCTCTTTGCTATATCCGTGGCATAGGTAGTGACCTCTTTAGGAAGCTGAAAATATAGGTTTTGGGCTTCCTTTGACAAATTCGAAAAGAAATCATACACATCATTTGAATAAGCAGGAAGTCTATAAGTCAGATCTACAAGCTCCGATACACCCCTTGTTATGGCTAATGCAAGCAGTGCGGCCAGGCCGCCGTATACAAGTATTATTGATATAGCCATGGAAACTCCTTTGCCGATTTTCATAGACTGGAAGAATTTCGCTATAGGCTTGATCAAAAAGGACAATAATATTGCGAATATAAATGGGGACAGATAGCGGAAAATCAATTTCAGGCTCAGGACGGTTGCCAGAAATATTAAGGCATATGTAGCAATTTTTAAGAGTATAGCTGTGGTTTTTATTATATAGTTTTTATATTCATCTATTTCGTTTTTCATGTAACGATCTCACCTCTTGTTATGATTATAGCCATATTTGATTGAGCGCAATCAGCAGCATTCTTAATTCAAATTATATTCGAAAAAGGTGAAATAATCAATTTATATCCATTAAATCCTTTATTAAGAACGAATATATATGTATAATAGAGCTAAGAACTCAGAACTATAAACTTTAAGCTTAGGGGGAACGGGAATCACTGAAGGATATGATTATAGATTCTAGTTACAAAGTGAGCTTTATAAAGCTGTGATATGTTAGTATAACTTTATTTCCGTGTTTTTCCGTGAAATTCAGTGCCTTTTAGTGGTTGCAGCAACCCAGACCCCAGAGGGATACCTTGAAAGGAAAATACTATGATTTATGATGATATGCCCGTTTTGAAATCCTTGAAAGGATATGCAGCTTCCAAAGCGCTGCCCTTTCATATGCCGGGTCATAAGAGAGGCAGGATTTTTCAAAGGCTGGGCTTAGAATATTTGATGGATAATATCATAGAGATGGATACCACTGAAGTCCCTGGGGTAGATAACCTTCACAGCCCTCAAGGGGCCATTGCGGAGGCTCAAAATCTTGCAGCCGGGGCTTTTGGAGCAGATCGTACTTTTTTTCTTGTAAATGGGACCACTTCAGGCATATATGCCATGATAATGGCGGCTACAAAGCCGGGAGATAAAATATTGATACCCAGAAATGCCCACAGGTCTGCAGTAAGCGCAGCCGTTTTAGGAAAGCTTCACCCTGTATATATGATGCCCGAGGTAGATCCATACATGGAGATACCTATGGGGATCGAGCCTGAAACAGTTGAAAAAACGCTGGAGCAGCATCCTGATGCTAAGGCGGTTCTTGTTACCAGTCCTACATACTACGGGGTTTGTTCCGACTTGGAGGAAATTGCCCGGATCGTACACGATAAGGGAAAGCTGCTTTTGGTTGATGAGGCTCACGGCTCTCATTTTGCTTTTCATCCGTCGCTTCCCATATCAGCTATGGAAGCAGGAGCGGACATGGCAGCTCAAAGCACCCATAAGACTTTGCCTTCTATGACGGGAAGCTCCATGCTTCATGTAAAAGAGGAAAGAGCAGATATAGAAAAGCTGAAATTCTTTTTGCAGCTCGTTCAGACCACGAGTCCTTCTCACGTTATGCTGGCCTCCCTGGATGCTGCCAGGTACATCATGGAGAAGTACGGGCATATGCTTCTTGATGACTGCATAAAATACAGCAATAAAGTAAGAAAAGAGATAAATGCTAAAACATCTTTCTATTGCCTGGGAGCTGATAAAAAAGGTAGCTTTGGCATATATGATATAGATCCTACAAGGATAACGGTGAATCTGAAAGGAGGAGGAATCAGCGGTATTAAAGGAGAACAAATATTGAGGAGCAAATATAGTATCCAAGTTGAGATGAGTGATATTTGCAATATAGTGGCCATAGCTTCTGCAGCAGATGATGAAGCATCATATATAAGACTTCTGGAAGCCATATCTGATATGGAGCGGTGGAGTAAAAAGGAAAATATCGGCTGCAATCAGGCAAAGCCGCCGAATTTCATTCCCGTATGTTTGATGCCTCCCCATGAAGCGCTGTATCATGAGGTTGAAAGCATAGAGGTAGAAAAAAGCCAGGGCCGCATATCTGCAGAGATGGCGGTACCATATCCTCCGGGCATACCTGTTATAATGCCGGGAGAGCAGATCGGCAGGGATGTCATTGAGTACCTAAGGAAGTGCACTGATATGGGGATTAAAGTGAGCGGTATTACAGACCCTGAATTTAAAAAGATAAAAGTGATAAAATAAGAGGAGATGAGAAATATGGCAATGAAATTAGTATTTGCAGTTGTACAGGACGATGACTCCGGAGAATTGATAGAAAGATTGGTGAAAAATAAATTCAGCGCTACAAAGCTGGCTTCTACGGGAGGTTTTTTGAAGGAAGGCAATACTACCTTGATGGTAGGGGTTCCGGTAGATCAGGTTGAAGAGGTCATAGGAATCATAAAAGAAGTTTGCCGAAGCAGGAAGCAAACCTTTACAACACCCATACCTCCAACAGGATCGGCGAGTGTTTTCATACCCTATCCCATTGATGTAATGGTAGGAGGAGCAACAATCTTTGTATTGGATATAGACCGTTTTGAAAAGGTATAGGAGAGCACAATGGTAAGTATGGACTTTAAAGATATAGCGGGACAGGAAGTTCTGATCCAAAGCCTCAAAAATGCCATAAGCAGTAATATGGTTGCCAATGCTTATATATTCAACGGCCCTGCAGGCTCCGGCAAAAGGACGCTGGCAGAGATCTTCGCCAGAGCTGTAAATTGCAAGGACCTTGATAATAAGCCTTGCAACCTTTGTTCTTCATGCAAAAAGACTATAGCAGGAGCAAATCCTGATATAATATATATCAAGCCTTCCGGTAATTCAATAAAGATCGACCAGATAAGGCGGCTTATCGGGGATATTTCTGTTAAGCCCTACGAGAACAACTGCAGGGTTATTATTGTTCAAAATGGAGATAAACTGACCTCAGAATCTCAGGATGCATTTTTAAAAACCCTGGAGGAACCAGAGGGAAACAATATATTTATATTGCTTACAGAAAACTATAATACTCTTTTGCCCACCATAATATCACGCTGCCAGGTACATAATATACTAAGAGTCAACGGGGAAAATGCGAAATCTGTTTTGAGCAGGCTAGGCTTTGGGAATGCTGAAGAAATTGATTTTGCAATTGCAAAATCCGATGGTATAATAGGGAGAGCAATAGAAATACTTAAGGATAAGGATTTCAGGCGTAATCCTAAAGAATATGAGGAGCTTTTGAAAGTGATTTTGGAAGGCGGCAGAGAAGAACTGTTCAGCTTTAGTGAAAAAATAATAGAAAACAAGGATGATGGAATTAAATTACTGTTATTTCTTTTAAGCTTCTTTAGAGATATACTTGTTATTAAGGATGATAAAAGCAATGAATATATGATCAATCAGGATATTTCCCTTAATATCATGGAGAGATATGATAAAAGGCTGAGGGAAGAGAGCTTGTTTGAAATAATTGACTTGATAAAGCAAATAATGAGATCCGCAGATTTTAATGTCAACATGAAGAATTCTATCGATAGTTTGCTTTTAAGGGTTTTGGAGGTATAACATAATGATAAAGGTTGTAGGAGTGCGGTTTAAAAAGGCAGGTAAGATATATTACTTTGATCCTGACGGATTGGATATAAGAAAGGGAGATAATGTAATTGTCGAGACCATAAGAGGAATAGAATTCGGTAATGCTGCAGTGGGAATAAGGGAGGTTCCGGAGGAAAATATCGTAGCCCCTCTCAAAAAGGTCCTTAGAGTTGCTACAGCGGAAGATTGCGTGAAGTATGAAGAGAATAAGTCAAAGGAAGGGGAAGCCTTTAAGATCTGCCTCGAAAAGATAAAAAATCACGATTTAGGCATGAAGCTTATTGATGTGGAGTACACTTTTGATAATAATAAAATAATATTTTATTTTACTGCGGACGGCAGAGTGGATTTCAGGGAATTGGTCAAGGATCTGGCTGCAGTTTTCAAAACAAGGATTGAGCTCAGACAAATCGGGGTAAGAGACGAGGCAAAGATGCTTTCAGGAATAGGGCCTTGCGGGAGATCCTTGTGCTGCGCGACTTTTTTGGGAGAGTTTGAACCTGTTTCCATCAAGATGGCAAAGGAACAAAGCCTGTCTTTGAATCCGACAAAAATATCGGGAATCTGCGGAAGGCTCATGTGCTGTTTGAAATATGAACAGGATGTGTATGAAGAGGTGAGGAAGGTCCTGCCTAAAGTAGGGGCATTGGTTGAAACCGGTGAAGGCAAAGGAGAGGTCATAGAATCCAGTGTATTATATGAAAGCGTGAAGGTGAAGATGGATTCTTTGGAGAACAATATGAAGACTATAAAGGAATTTTCCATGCACGATGTAAAAGAAATAGTCCCGGGGAAGGATATAGAACCGGAGCTAGAGCAAGAGGAGATAATCGAATTGGAGTTCTTGGAAGAATAATGGCGTTTAAGCGAAAATTTTAATATATTTATAGGGTTTTCAACAGCTTGTTTTAGTGGTAAAATGGAAAAAGAGATTTTAAGGAGGTGGCCAGGGATGGCATATAAAATAACCGATGCTTGCATAAGCTGCGGAGCTTGTGAGGCAGAGTGTCCTGTTAGCTGCATAAGCGCAGGCGATGACAAATATGTTATAAATCCTGAGGAATGCATTGAGTGTGGAGCATGTGCAAATGTTTGTCCTGTTGATGCTCCTGTACAGGACTAATCAATACTAAAAAAAAGACCCTTGGGTCTTTTTTTTATAATGCATATAATATAAAAATTGCGAAGCATTTTTTATGGCTGCGAGGCACGGGGTACGGGGCACGAGGGTTAGGGTATTCCTTTTGGGTCAGACCCCAGAGCTCTGCTATAACACTCGAACCTCGTACCAAGACCACATAGAAGTGGCCCTAGGCTACGCACCTCGTACCCGAAGAAAATTGCGAAGCAATTTTCTTACTATTATGATATATATCCCGGAGGTAGAATGTTGGAAAATTTGATAAAGCCTGATGAGACTCTGGATGATTTGCAAAATGGGTATTATTTGATACAAAAGAAGGAAGGCTTCCGCTTCGGTGTAGATGCTGTTCTTCTGGCTGATTTCGCTGCATTGAAAAAAACTGACAGGGTATTGGAGATGGGCACCGGTACAGGCATAATATCTATACTTCTCCATGCCAAGAAAAACCCTGGAAGCATCACAGCCATCGAAATACAAGAGGAGATGGCTGAAATGGCACAGCGCAGCGCAGCATACAATGGGCTGGAGGACCGCATCACCATATTGCATATGGATTTGAAGGATGCTTCCGAAAGATTTGGAAAGGCAAGCTTTGATGCGGTTGTGACGAATCCTCCTTATATGAAATTGGGAAGCGGCATAATCAACCCCTCACAGAAACAAGCCACCGCCAGATTCGAGCTAAGCTGCAGCTTGGAGGAAGTTATACATTCAGCCTATGAGATTTTGAAACCCGGCGGCAGATTTTTTATGGTGCATAGGACGGATAGGCTGGTGGATATAATAACTGCTATGAGAAACAAGAAGATTGAGCCTAAGAGAATACGGTTTGTCCATTCCGGCATAGGCAAAAAACCGCATTTGCTGCTGATAGAAGGGATGAAGGGCGGAAGGCCGGAGCTTAAGTTTATGGACCCTTTATATATATATGACGACAAGGGCGAATATACAAATGAAATACATGATATTTACGGGAGGATTAAATGATGGCTTCCTGTCTTTACTTGCTGGCTACTCCGATAGGAAATCTTGAGGATATAACCTTAAGATGTCTCAGGATATTAAGAGAAGCTGATATGATTGCAGCGGAGGATACCCGCCAGACAGCCAAGCTTCTCAATCATTATGAGATAAAAAAGCCCATGATCAGCTATCATGAGCATAATAAGAAATCCAAGGGCGGTGAGATCATCGATCTGATTCTTGAAGGCAAGACTGTGGCATTGGTTTCGGATGCAGGAATGCCTTGCATATCGGATCCCGGCGAAGACCTGGTGAGGCTCTGCGTAGAGAGGGGTATAGAAGTCATCGCTATACCCGGGCCTTCTGCATCTTTGACGGCTTTGTCAATATCGGGACTCTCTACTTCACGCTTTGTATTCGAGGGTTTTTTGCCGGTGAAAGGCAAGGATAGGCGTGAAAGGCTTCAAGGCTTATCCAGGGAGGAGAGGACCATCATATTGTATGAAGCGCCCCATCGTCTTTTATCTACATTGAAGGATCTGAGAGAGCATTTGGGCAATCCTAAGCTCAGCATATCCAGAGAATTGACAAAAAAATTTGAAGAGACCGTAAGAACTGACCTGGACGGAGCCATAGAGGAGTTCAAGAACAGGAGCATCAAGGGAGAGTTTGTACTTATTATAGAGGGCAAAAGTCTTGAAGAGCTTAAGGCGGAGGAAGGCCGGTTCTGGGATGATATGAGCGTTTTGGAGCATATACTGGCATATATGGAAAGGGGCATGTCAAAAAAAGAGGCTATAGCTTTGGTAGCAAAGGAAAGAAATCTGAGCAAAAGAGAAGTATATAATATAGGCATTGAAATTTAACGCTTTATCTAATATAATTTTTATGAAGGAGGGATACTATGGCATTTACTAAAGATATGACTATAGCACAGATACTGAGAGCAAACCCAAAGACTGCAGAAGTATTTATATCCTACGGCATGCATTGTCTTAGCTGCCCGGGAGCAACAGGAGAATCTGTGGAGCAGGCTGCAATGGTTCATGGCTTTGATGCAGACAAGCTTCTCGAAGACCTTAATAAGGTTGAAGAATAAAAGATAAATCATAAAAGGTTAGGGCTAAAACCCTAACCTTTTATTTAATAATTATTTTCCAGATCTCAGCTCTTCCATGCAAGCAGGGCAAATATTCTTGCCTTTGTAGACCTGAACATCTTTTGCATTTGCACAGAAAATGCAAGCGGGTTCATACTTCTTAAGAATAATATGCTCTCCATCCACATATATCTCTAGGGAGTCCTTTTCTTCTATGTTAAGAGTGTTTCTTAACTCCTTTGGTATTACGATTCTCCCTAATTCGTCAACCTTTCTAACAATACCTGTAGATTTCACAGTATCCCTCCTTCCCTAATTATACAAAATTCGACAATGTTCTCAAATTAAATGTTAACAGATATGCCAATTAAAGTCAATAGGTTATTTTAAAAAATTCTCAGGAAAGTTTAAATTTTCTAAGTATCGCTTTTAAGTTATATATCTATTTCAAAATATAGTATAATTACTAATAATATGATTATGACTTGAGGTGCAATGAATGCTTTTATCAGCTTTTATAATTGCAAATGCGATTACCCTATTATATCTTTTGCATAAAGGACATCCCTTGGGGAGGCTCATTCAGATTGCATGGAAGGCTTTGAAAGAGTGCAGTTCTTTATTTGTCATCATAATTCTTATGGGGGCCACAATATCTGTATGGTTGTCTTCGGGAATAGTTCCAAGCCTTATTTATTATGGCTTCGGCTATTTGAAGGGAATCAACCTGATCCTTGCAGCTTTCTTATGCACAATGGTTATTTCCTATGTGATGGGTACTGCCTGCGGAACCTTGAGCACAATCGGCATTGCGCTTCTGGGAATAGGCAAGGGTCTTATGATCCCGGCGCCGGTGCTTTTGGGAGCCATTGTCTCAGGGTCCTTCGTTGCTGACAAGATAGCACCCATATCCTCCTTGACAAACCTTACCATCCAAATCACGGGGACCAGCTATAAGGAATATATAAAATCTTCCATCAGGACCTTGATTCCTTCTATTGCTTTGTCTGCAATCGTATATCTTATATTAGGCAGTTCCTATGGAGGAACAACGGATTTATCCTTGATACAGCAATACCGGAGCTTTATTGAGGGGAGTTTCGTCATCTCTCCTTTTCTCCTGTTCTTTCCTATATTTGTAGTTATTCTGGCTTTCAGCGGTATAAAGACGGTTTATAATATGAGCCTCAGCGTTGGAGCGGCCTCCCTCATAACCTTGTTTGTCCAGAAGGAGAATCTGGGGCTAATGATTAAATCTGTTCTATGGGGTTATAAAGCCAATACAGGGATGGCTCAACTCGATTCCTTGATCTCCGGAGGCGGAGCCATACCCATGATAGAGGTGGTTCTCATCGTTATGGGCAGCATTACTCTGAGCAGCTTTTTTGAGGAGGCTGACCTGCTTAAACCAATGACGGATTATTTTTACAAAAAAGATGATAGAGCATTTGCTTTGATAGTAAAAACAGGCTTGCTGAGCATTTTGCTGAATATTGTAACCTGTGATCAAACCGTTGGAATACTTATACCTGCCAAGTTTGGCGCCGGCAGGTTTGATGAGGCGGGCCTGGACAGACGCATCCTGGCGAGAACTATATCGGATACGGGCACTATAATAGCCCCTCTGCTGCCATGGAATGTAAACGCTTTGATCATCTATGGCATAACAGGGATATCAGCAGTTAGTTATGCACCATATGCAGTATTCTGCTATATTTGCCCTCTTGTGACTATTTTGAGCGGTGTATTTTTGGAGATAAAGGATACTGGTATGGTGAATTCAAATAAATGCAGCAAATTGTAATGGTAGGGATGAGAGTTGCATTTTATAATATTATGTTTAGGTAGTGCTTGAAGTTATAAAAGAAGCTTATGGAAAATCATAGTTCCATAAGCTTCTTTTATAACTATATAGCAGAATAGAAGCTCTTAGTCTAAGTAAAGTTTCAAGACTTTTCTGAGTATTTATATAAAATATATTGCATTTTTTTAAAATAGGTAGTAATATAAAAGTGGTAGTACCAATTATACCAATAGCGAACTTTTTTAATGACAGTATGCATCATAAAATTAGAACTTCATCTTGTTAATGTTGTACTAAGTCATTTGTATTATGTCCGAGAAGGCTTTGGATTAGAGGCTTTAGAAAAGGATGCAAATAATGAGGCTTCTAGTATTAATGATAGCCGCTTATATAATACAATAGCAACTCTATAAGGTTGGAACTACCAATTTGGAATAATGTTTCTATTATCCCAAGAGGAAAGGAGAAATGCAATGACTATCAGGATACTTGGTATTAACGGAAGCCCACGGAAAAACAATAACTCCTCCATCATGCTTGAGAGGGCTTTGGCAGGTGCACGTAAAGTTCAAGGTGTAGAGACTGAGGTTTTTAATTTTACGGGCAAAATGTTTCACGGCTGCAAAGCTGATTGTATGGCCTACTGTATGAAAAATGGAAAGTGCTCAATCAAAGATGACCTCAATGATTTATTTGAACGCTATATGGGGGCAGATGGCGTAATTTGGTCTGCACCAGTGTATCATGTAGGTCCTCCCGCACAGGTTAAGGCTGCTTTGGATAGGATGGGCAATATAATGTTTTCTTATCTGAAGGGCAAAGTACCTCGCTTGAACAAGCCCTGCGCGGCAGTTGTGCAAGGTTCATCACGCTGGGGTGGACAGGAACTTACTATACAATTTTTCTTAGAATCTTTTCTATTGATGTCTTGTATTCCTGTGACTGGCGATATGCCAAAATCATACTTTGGTGTGGCTGGTTATGCTCCAACTTGGCAATACGGCAGCATTGAGGAAGATCAGATTGCATTGGAAACTGCTGAGAACACCGGTTTGCGTGTGGCGGAGATGACCAAGATCATAAAAACGGGTATAGCTCAGTGTGCTGGTGAGCTTCCTGATTTATATTATCCTGCACAGATTTTTGAAGAGAGAAGAAATCATAAAGATGAAATATCCATGAGTTGGCAAAAGGAGTGAAGCAAAATATGAGAATAACAATTTTAGGTGCGGGAAACGGAGCTGTCGCGGCAGCCGCGCATATGACACTTTTAGGTCATGCGGTTACGATGACCAACCGTAAAGCCTCTTCTCTGGCGGCGTTGATGGAAGATGGACATATTGATATTAAGGGTGATGCGCTGGTGAATCAGCGCGTGTGTATTCATAAGGTAGAGACGGATATTTGCCAAGCAATCCGCGACGCGGAAGTTATTATG
The DNA here is from genome assembly GCF_058315355.1 of Lutispora sp. QWL-02. Lineage (NCBI taxonomy): Bacteria > Bacillati > Bacillota > Clostridia > Lutisporales > Lutisporaceae > Lutispora > Lutispora sp. QWL-02. The sequence goes on along the minus strand of NZ_CM177762.1, from coordinate 177,037 downwards.
GTATGTGTGCCTTCTATCGGACATGAGTTCTATGCAGCTGCAGTTGCCCCAGTGCTTTCGGAAAAGCAGCTCGTCATGCTCAACCCGGGCCATATGGGTGGTGCGCTTCAATTTGCAGGCTACTTGCGCAAGAACGGCTATACACAGAAGTTGAATCTTTGCGAAACAAATACACTTACTTATGTTACTCGGTTAGTGGATGCTCATACGATCGGCATTCACAACATTGTTGGAAAAGCGTATTTGGCATCTATTCCGGCGAACAATAAAGACGTTGAAAAGATTATGAAGATGTACCCTTCTTTAGAGCGTGTGCCAAACGTATTATACACTGCTATGGCTGATCTCAATGCTGTTATGCATCCGCCGGCTATGCTGCTTAATGCTGCATTGATAGAGCGTACGGGCGGTGACTTTACAATCTATAACGAGGGTACCTCGCCCGCTGTAGCGACTTTGATCCGGGCTTTGGATGAGGAGCGTTTACAGGTTGCTTCTGCTTTAGGAATACATATAGATAGTTTTCTTGATATGTTCTATAACTGGGGTTTTACCACAAAGGAAGCATTTGACCAGGATTCGATCTATTTGGCATTGAAGCAGTCAAAACCCAATAAGGATATTAAGAGCCCATCCACTCTACAGGATAGATATATCAGTGAGGATGTTGGCAATGGTTTGGTTCCTATGAGTCTTATTGGTGATATCGTAGGTGTCCCCACGCCTATTATGGATAGCTTTATCGAATTGTGCAGCCGAATAAATGGTATAAATTATATGGCCGAAGGTCTTACCCTGGAAAAGTTAGGCATTTCAGGGGCGAAGAATGCGGAAGGACTGAAGCAAATCATAGCTGATATCGAATAACTCCTTACAGGGGATATGAAAGAGGGTATTCACATGAATATGTTTTGTTATCATTTACCGTGTTCTATGGACGAAGCTGTTGCGCTCCGTGCGCAATTTGGGAACAGCTGTGTTGCTGTGGCAGGAGGCACGGATATTGTGCCTGCACTGCATGAAAGGCAGGTTTGCCCTGAACATGTAATGGATATCAGCAAAATTTCTGAGTTTAAGGGTATCTCTGTACAGGATGGGTATTTGAAAATCGGATCCCTTACCACATTTACCGAATTGCAAAATGAGCCGTTGATTTGCCAGCATGCTCAAGCCCTTTATGAGGCTGCCTGCAGTGTAGGATCTCCGCAGATACGCAATCTGGGTACTCTCGGCGGCAATATTGCCAATGCTTCGGTTGCAGCTGATTCCATAGCTCCGCTGATGAGCCTGGATGCTGAATTGACGTTGGTGAGCATGCTGGGCCTGCGGAATATGGCGGTATGCGATTTTTTTGCCGGTGAGAGAGCCACTGCCCTGAGGGAGCATGAGCTTATACGGGATATACGCATCCCATGCAGTAAAATGGCCCAAGCCAGTACATATGTCAAGCTTGCGAAGCGTAAGGCTTTGGCTATAGTGGTCCTGGGTCTGGCGATTATGTTGCGCTGCGATGACGATGGCATTTGTACGGATGCCCGCGTAGTATTAGGCGCAGTCTCTCGTTTCCCAAGGCGCATAATTAATGCTGAGCAGATGCTTATTGGACAGCCGGTCGGTGAAAAAGCTTTTGATGCTTGCATTCCTGTTTTATCGGAAACTGTTAAGCAACTGATCCCTAACCGTGCATCGGTAGGCTATAAGAGCGAAAGTGTGCGTGGGGCCGCCAAACAGGCGTTTAATCAAATTATTAGTGCGCTTTTATAAAGGAGTAAATGGCATATGCAAAAGATTCATATTAAATTTGTTTTGAATGGGAAGCACATGGAAATAGACACAGATCCAAACAAGCGATTACTAGATTTATTGCGTGAGGACTGTAGATGCAAGAGTGTCAAAGAAGGCTGCTCAGAGGGAGAATGCGGGGCATGCACCGTTATTCGCAATGGTTATGCTGTGACTTCTTGCTGTATCTTAGCCGGGCAAATTCAGGGCGATACAATTATAACAACAGAGGGCTTATCCAGTGACGGAAAGCTGGATAAACTCCAAAATGCATTTATGGAAAGCGGTGCGGTGCAATGCGGCTTTTGCACTCCCGGAATGCTGATGTCAGCCAAGGCACTCCTTATGCGCAATCAATACCCTACTGATGAAGAGATAAAAATAGCGATGTCCGGGAATTTATGCAGATGCACGGGATACGCAAAGATTGTACAAGCAGTAAAAATGGCAGCGGAGAGTCAGGGTGAGGTGTAATAAGATGAATAACAACTTTTTTACAGTCGGGAAAAGTTTTGTAAGGAAAGATGCTTTGAAGAAAGTTACAGGTGATGCTGAATATGCGTGCGATATTGACTTCGAGGGACAATTGTATGCAGGTGTAGTCAGGAGCATACATCCTTTTGCCAAGATATTAAGCGTAGATACCCAAGAAGCTAAAGCCATGCCGGGAGTTCATGCCGTCATGACATCGGCAGATATTCCGGGCAGCAACAGCATAGGCATTATTGTGAAAGATGAGTTTGTGCTGGCTGAAGATGTGGTCAGGCGCATTGGTGATGCCGTTGCAATAATTGCAGCTGAAACGCCTCAGCAAGTCCAAGAGGCTATGCAGTGTGTGCATGTAGAATATGAAATACTTGAGCCCGTCTTTTCTGTCGAAAAGGCAATGAAAGAAGATGCGCCCAAGATCCATCCAGATGGCAATATCATGATACGCAAGGACTTTTCGCATGGGGATGTTGATGCGGCTTTTGCTCAGTGTGATGTCATAGTTGAGAATCGATATACGACACCAATGCTTTCCCATATGTTTTTAGAAACAGAGGCAGGTATTGCCCGCATGGAAAATGGTATCATGACCATATATTGCTGCACTCAAAATCCACATTACTGCCGTAATGAGATCTCACGTGTTCTGGATTTGCCTATGAACAGAGTTAGGGTAATACAAACCACAACCGGTGGAGGCTTTGGAGGCAAGCTGGATGTTTCTGTGCAAGCGCACATTGCACTTCTTGCACAGCGTACCGGTCTCCCAGTCAAGATGGTGCGTTCGCGTACGGAATCCACACTTGTTTCCTCAAAGAGGCATCCCTTTTATATAGATGCAAAAACAGGTGCAACAAAGGATGGCAAGGTATTGGCATTTGAAGCCAAAATGGTTTCTGATACAGGTGCCTATGCTTCTTATGGGCCTTCGGTCGCCAGTCGTGCAATCATGCATTTTATGGGTCCTTATGAGATACCTAACGTGCGAGGCGAATGTGTCTTAGTGTATACTAACAATCCTGTGGCAGGAGCATTTCGTGGGTTTGGTGCACCACAGGCAGCTTTTTGCCATGAAGGACAGATGAATGCACTGGCGCGTGCGCTTAAAATGGATCCTATTGAACTGAGGTTGCTCAATGCGCATAAAGTTGGAACAATCACATCGACCGGGCAATTGCTGGAAGATAATGTTGGATTTATTGAAACCTTGGAACAAGCCAGAGATAAAGCCAATGAGGTTATGATAAGCAAAACAAAAGACACAACTGTTAAGAAGAACGGAAAGGGCGTAGGATGCATGTGGTATGGCATTGGCAATACTGGTTCTGCGAACCCAGGCGCTGCTTTTTTAGAGGTATTACCGGATGCTACTGTGAATTTAATGATTGGGAGTGCTGATATAGGGCAAGGATCATCAACCGCAATCGCACAGATTGTGGCTGAGGAACTGGGTCTTCCATATGAATCTATCCATGTGATTGCAGCTGATACTATGGTAACACCTGATGGCGGTGCAACCAGTGCCAGCAGACAAACTTTTGTATCAGGCAACGCTGCGCAGCAAGCGGCAAAGCAGGCAAAAGCAACAATTGCTGAGGTTGCTGCAAAATATTTAAATGTATCACAGGACGAGCTCGTTTTCCGTAATGGGCGCATAAGCAACGCATGTGATCCTAAGGTAGGCATATCATATGCTGATTTAATGAAGATGGCAGCAGCACAAGGCCGCATTCCTGTGGGGGCAGGTACATATAATCCTCGAACGATACCTATTGATCCTGCAACAAAGCAGGGGAGTCCTTATGAAGTCTATTCTTATGCTACAGCTATTGCCGAAGTAGAGGTAGATACAGATACCGGTATTATAACATTGATAAATGCGGTTAGTGCGCATGATGTAGGCACTGTGATCAATACGGCGATGGCGGAAGGACAAATTGAGGGCGGTGTGGTAATGGGGCAAGGCTTTGCGTTGATGGAAAAGGTGGAGTATAAGAATGGCTTGATTACTAATCCTATATATTCCAAGTATTTGATTCCGACATCAATGGACATGCCCAAAATTTATCCGTTGCTCATTGAGACGGATTGTAAAACCGGACCTTTCGGAGCCAAGGGCATTGGGGAACCTTCGCTTATACCGATAATCCCCGCTATAGTGGATGCTGTGGAGGATGCGATAGGGATACGTTTTAATGATTTACCTATTACTCCCGCAGATGTGCTCAGAGCGCTGCGCGAAAACAAGGCAAATAAAAACGAGGAGGATAAAAAATGAAAAAGATAAATATGAACCGTATGATATCTATATGCTTAATAGTATTGATGATGGTTAGCATTGCAGGATGTTCCAATGGAAAGGCCCAGGGAGATTCTGCTGGAAATAGTGCTGCTGGTGCAAGCGATGCACAAGCCGGCAGTAAAACGTCAGATGAAGCCATAACTATGCGATTGGCAACTTCGGTGCAAAAAGATCACCCAATGAATCTTGCAGCTTTGGAGTTTGCCCGCCTGGTAAATGAGAAAAGCAATGGTCGTATTAAGGTCGATGTCTATTCATCTCGACAACTTGGTCAGGATAACGAAGTAGCTGAGATGGTTATGCAGGGTTCATTGGATATGGTTGAGATAAGTTCTATAATGTTCTCCAATTATACTAAGCTCACCAATGCTTGGCAGATTCCATTTTTATTTTCTGATATGGAGCAATATAGGAAAACTATCAAGAGTGAAGCTAATAAGGCATTACTAGATGGAATTACCGAATTGAATCTGGGTATCAAAGCATTGGCGATATATAATACGGGCTTCCGCCACATTGTTGTAAACGGAAAAGATGTTAACTCCATAGATGGTATGAAAAATTTGAAGATCCGTACTGCTGAGTCTGATTTATTCTTAGATATGTTTAAAGCACTTGGTTCTGCTCCTACACCCATGGCATATGGTGAGGTCTACAGCGGCTTGCAGAACAAGGTCATCGACTCCTGCGAAGCTGACTTCAGCGCAATATACCTTGAGAAGTTCTTTGAAGTTTCCAATAGCATGACCGAACTGAAGCACTTTATGTGGCCTGGCCTGCTGGCAATAAACAAAGCTCGTTTTGATTCCTTTTCTCCTGAAGATCAGCAGATAATACTGGAAGCTGCAGAAGAAGCAGTAGATTACAATGTCGATAATATTATTGAGTGCGAAGATCACTACCGCAATCTGCTGACTGAAGCTGGGTTTAAGATCAATACTTTGAGTGAAGAAGAAGTTAAGCGTTTTAATGACGCAGTAGCTCCGGTAGTGGAGAAATACAGCAATCTGGACAAGCGTATTGCTGATTTTGTAGCTGAAGCGAAAGCAAATAAGTAGGAGATTTTGTGAAACTAGTGAAAAAACATTCTGATAAGCAGGATACTGTTCTTATTTTTACCTGAAAGGAGATTATAACATGAAAGTAATCAAGACTTTCGGAGATATTTTAGATAAAGTTTTTCGCATTTTCCTACAGATTCTTGTTGCCGCTATGGCTATTGTGATATTGATGCAAGTTGTTTTTAGGTATTTCTTTCACAGCCCGCTTTCATGGTCGGAAGAATTAGCGCGTTTTTCTATGATTTGGATAACCTTCTTCGGTGCTTCCATCGCTTTTAAAGAAAATAGCTTGTCTCGTGTAGATTTGCTGGTTGAGATGATGCCCAAAACAATTAAGAAAGCTCTGTTCATAATCACTGATCTAATAATGTTGGTGATCACCACAATGTTGTTTAAATACAGCGTAGATCTGGTAAAACTTCCGGGTACAATAATGCAGAAGTCTGCAGGGCTTCATTTACCAATGCCGATTGTGTACATTTGTGCCCCGATTGGTCTTGGAATCTTGATGGTTCAGATCATAATACGCTGCATCTGTATATTTGATAGGCCGAGTGAGGAGGTATCCAAGTGATCATTGTATTGCTCGTATTTATTATAACCATTGCAATCGGTCTTCCGATAGCCTATGTTTTAGGATCTACGGCTATAACACATGCAATTTTAATGGGTGATGTTAAATTGTTTGCTATGCTTCCACAACGCATGTTTGCCGCAGTAAATAATTTTAGCCTTATGGCTATTCCATTGTTTATCCTAGCCGGTGAGATAATGGGTTTTGGAGGAATTACGGAGAAACTGGCGAACATGATGCGTGCCTTCATAGGCCATATCAAAGGAGGGATAGCTTATACGACTGTTTTGGTCGGTACCGCGTTAGGCGCTTTGCTGGGTTCTGCAAATGCATCTGCGGCATTGCTGGGCGATACTATGTTTGAGGAGATGCGCAAGGATGGTTATGAAGATGGCTTTAGTGCTAGTTTAATAGCTGGGACATCGCTGCTTGGCCCGATTATTCCGCCTAGTATGGTATTTATTGTTTTCGGCGTTGCAGCGAATGTATCGGTTGCAAAACTGTTTTTTGCAGGAATAATTCCTGGCCTTATGATGACATGCGGGTATTTTGCGCTGATCGGCATTTATGTAAAAAATAGGGATATACCCACCCACCCGCGTATAAGGCTCAAAGATGTCATTAAAAATGTTTTGGAGGCTGTGCCGGCTCTGATTGTTCCGGTTGTAATACTAGGCGGAATTTTAGGCGGAATAACCACACCGACGGAGGCCGCCGCAAGTGCATGCTTTACCGCATTGATTGTCGGCGCATTTATATACCGTAAGTTAAAATGGTCGCAACTGCCACATATTCTCGAACGTACAGGAGTAATAAGCGCAAGTATCCTATTCATAGTAGCTATGTCTAATATTTTGGGTTGGACACTGGCACTGGATCAAATTCCTACTATGATAGCAGAGGCTTTACTTGCTATAACTACCAACAAATATATCTTATTGCTGCTGATTAATATATTGCTGTTTATAGTAGGTATGGTAATGGAGACTACTGCGGCAATCATCATTTTGGTGCCGGTTCTTCTGCCCGTTATAAACGCTGTCGGCATAGATCCGCTGCATTTTGGAATAGTGATGTGCATTAATCTGATCATTGGCATGCTTACACCGCCGGTTGGTATTACTCTGTTTACTACAGCACAGGTTACCAAAGTGCCTTCAAATGTTCTTGTTAAGCAAATTTGGCCATGGATTGGTATTGCAACGTTAGTCTTGATAATCATCACATATGTGCCGGCTATAGTTACATTCTTGCCAAATCTGCTCTTAAAATAGGGGCGCAGATTTTTGCAGTATGATATTTACATACTACAAGAAGAGGCTCATAATAGAAATTGTAAACCAGTATATTCCAATTATGGGGGTGGAGGGAAAGGATGCCACTAAAATATTTAAAGAAAGATAATGTATTGCTCAATCGTTTTCTTGAATATCTCAGAGAAGGCAACTATCAGCAGGGAGATCGAATCATGTCTGAGCGTGCTCTTGCGAAGGAATTTGGTTGCAGCCGCAACTCTTTGCGTGAGGTTATTAAAGTACTGCAGACAATGGGCGCTTTGGAAATCCGCCAATGCAGCGGTATCTATATCAATTCAACAGATATATTAGAAAGCGGTAATTCGGTAAAATGGATTGCTTTGCACAAGGATCAGGCCATAGATTTGCATAATGTTCGAACAGCACTGGAAATCAAGGCTTTAGAATTGATCCCCACAGGCCAGCTTGCTGATGTTGGGGAAAAGTTAAAACATTGTGTGGAACAGCTTGATATTGAGCATTGCTCGGAAGTAGAGTTTATCGAGCATGATATAATGTTCCATGATATTATTTGGCAAGCCTGTGGCAACAAGGTATTGTGGAGCATATGTTCCGACGTCACTAACACTATTTACGATGAGCGTGTAGCTATTGCAGCTGATGAATCCAGAAAAAAGGCTTCTTATGCTGAGCATGTGATAATTGCCGATGCTTTTTCCAGCTGTGATTTGCCCTTTATTCGTAACATTTGTGCAGCACATTATGCTAGCGTTAATAACTATCTGATTGAGATCTAATCAGAAATACAGATGCGTTAGGAATTTCATAACTGAAAAATAATGAATTTCTAGATATGTATGAAAATAATTAGTTTTGAATAAGTCTTTTATAAAATTAAAGTATTTTATTTATTTTTAAAATACTAATCATTTAAAATATGCATGCTTTTAAAGGAGGAAAACAATGCACGAAGTAATAAAAGCGCAACAGGAATTAATGCGGGAGTATAATCTAGATGGATTAGTAGCAATGACTCCAGAAAATTTTGGCTATGTATCAGGTGTGATGGTGCCAACACAAGTAACCGTAAGAAGCAGACATGCCATCCATATTTTAAACGCACAGGGACAAAGTAAAACTGTAGTTGTCAACATTGAAGAGGGCTTGGTCAAATCATCCAGTTGGCTTGATAGTGCACATATAAGTTCGTACAACGAGTTTACACAAGATCCAATAGTAATTGCGGGTCAAAAGATGTTAGATCTTGGACTGGATGGTAAAAGGGTAGGAATTGAGATGAATTATTTACCTTACAAGGATTATCTTAAGCTTGTAAAAGCTGTACCCTCAATTGAATTAGTTGATGCCCAAGAGCTTTTTGAGAAATTGCGTAAAGTTAAATTGTTTTTTGAAATAGAGCGTATAGAGGCATTCGGCAGTCAAGCAGAAGATGTAATTTACTCAGCCTTTTCCGGCGTTCATGCAGGCATGACTGAAAATGATATTAAAAATATCATTGTCAAAGGCTTCAGCGCAATAGGCGGCGATAAACTGACTGTTTTAACCGTTGCTTCCGGCGAGCGCAGCTGCTTCCTGAATGCACCTGCTACGGACCGTGTGCTCAAATCCGGTGATGTAGTGCGTATAGATTTGGTTGGTGTAGACAAAAAGGGTTATTACTGTGATGTTTGCAGGTCGGCAGTGGTAGGCGAACCTACAGATGAACACAATCTAATTTGGTCTAGATTGGTGCAATCCCATGATGAAATAGTTTCTAAGATTCGTCCCGGCGCAGATACTAAAGATATTTATGACGATTTTCTCCGTCAGTTTGAAGAATGGAATTATCCAGCGGTAGATTTTGTGGGACATGGTCTTGGTTTGTCTCTTCACGAAGAGCCTTATATTGGTCGTTATGCTCGAAATATTCTACAGGCTGGTATGGCTATGTGTGTAGAGCCTATTATGATCAAACCCGACTGTTTCGGTTTTCAATTGGAAAACGAAGTATTAGTAACTGAAAGCGGTTGTAAAGTAATCTCGGCAAATAAACCTTATGATAAGCTTTTTAAAATAGCAGACCGTTAAGGAGGATAAAATGATTAAAAGAATTGCAATATTGGGGGGAGGTGCTAGCGCAAGAGCCTATGCTGCAGAATTGTCGCTGCGTGGTTTTGACATTGGAATCTATGAAGCACCAAACTACTATGAAAAGATGGATAGAATCATTGAAAAAGGTGGAATACAGGTTAATATAGCGCCTAAGGTAGATAAGCTGCAAAGTGGATTTGCCTTTATACATAGTGTTACCAGCGAAATGAGTCAGGCTATTAAAAACGCAGAAGTTATTATAGTTGCAGTGCCTTCACATGTCCAACTGCACTATGCTAACGCGTTAGCTTCTATTTTGCAAGATGGTCAGGCGGTGATATTCTCACCTACAATCATGGGTATTTCAGCATACCTACATAAGAGTATGCGAAATAATGCTAATTTGGCAGATGTATTGCTGATAGAAGCAGAGTATATTCGTCATATGAGTACCGTAACTAAGGATTTTGATGTAAACATTAACGGTATGAAGAACGGTTTGAGTTTTGCTGCCTTTCCTTCGGCACATAATGGGCGTGCACAGGTCCTTGTGAAAGAACTGTTTGAGGATTGGCAGATATGCAGTAACATTTTTGAAGTAGCTTTACGCAATACTAATGCAATCTTTCATGTACCATTGGCGGTCTTAAATGCCGGGCAAATTGACAGGCAATCGACCTTTGCTTTTTATGCCCAGGGATGTACCGAAAAAGTTGCTAATGTTGTGGATATGGTTGAAAAAGAGCGTATTCAAATTGGTTGCGCACTAAACATAGATATGACTCCTTTAGAAACAGTTTTAAAAGGATGGTATGGTGTGGGAAGCGGAGCTTGGCATACATTGGGTGAAGCATTAAGGCTAAATCAAGCTTACAAATCGATTATGGCACCAACTACTCTGAAACATAGATTTTTAATGGAGGATGTTCCTTATGGCTTGGCAGCAATAGAATCGCTAGCAAAAGCTGTAAATGTGGAAACTCCTGCTATTTCTTCGCTGATTATTCTAAGTGATATACTTTTAGACGGCAAATTGCATGCTCAGGCACATACGCTTGAAACGATAGGTTTAGCGGATTACGATGGGGATGGGTTGACTCAACTCGTGACTCATGGATTTTAATAATGCAAGAAAAGGGAGATATATAAGACTATGAAAATTATAGGTTATGAACTTTACGAAGTAAAAATACCCAGCAGGCGTGAGCATAAATGGGCGACAAGTACCGTAGATATCGGCGCCGGTTACCTGCTGGTTAAGTTGATTTCAGATACAGGAGTTGAAGGTTGGGGAGAATCTACCGCTATGGCGGAATGGGGTGGAGATTTCGGCGTCTACTACGGAGAAACAGCAGCCACTACCCGTGTTATAATCGAGAATAACCTATTCCCAGCCATTAAAGGTATGGATCCATTCGACATAGGATTGATCCACCGTAAGATGGACCAGGCGGTGCGCGGCTATCCATATGCTAAGACCGCCATTGATGTTGCAATCTATGACATGTGGGGAAAAGAAATAGGTAGGCCTGTAAACCAACTGCTAGGTGGTTGCCATCGCAAACGTATACCTATAGCACATAGTCTAGGCTTGATGCCAGTGGATGATGCGGTTAATGAAGCAATTCTGGCAGTGCAAGAAGGCATCAAACACATTAAGATCAAGGGCGGTTTGGATTTTGAGCGTGACTTGGAGCTCGTAAAAAAATTAAGAGAAAACCTTGGACCGGGTATTTCATTAGTTATAGATCCCAATCAGTCATATCCCTCTGCCAAAGAGGCGGTCCAATGGTGCACACGTATGGATGAATATAAAATGTTCTATATTGAACAGCCTGTTGAGGGGCTTGAAGCTATGGCACGGGTCACCAGTTTACTAAAAGTTCCGGTATGTGCAGATGAGAGTTGTTGGACGCTAGCTGATGCAATCAAATTGATCAGCCAAAAAGGTTGTGATTTCATTTCCATCTATTCTGCTAAGCCGGGCGGTTTATATCCTGCTCGTATGATCGCTGCGGTTGCTGAGGCTTCAGGTATACGTTGCAATGTGAATGGCTCTGGGGAGTTTGGCATAGGCAATGCTGCCAATTTGCATCTTGCTTCATCTGCTCGTAGCATTAATCTTCCCTCAGTTATTCCGATAACAAGTACTTTGGAATGTGAACGCACCAAGACTGCAGCAAGGTTCTTCAAAGATGACATCATTAAAAATCCTTTTGAATACGAAGATGGGTGTTTATTAGTACCTGATGGGCCAGGTCTCGGCATCGAAGTTGATATGGCAAAGTTAGAAAAGTATAGAATCGGCTAAATTAAAACTGCTTGCTTTATTTATCTATAAATATATTTTAAAGATATCAATCTTTTGCTAAGGTTGGTATCTTTATTTTATGCCTAATATCAGTAGAGCCTAATTAGCGAAAGCCGGATATATCGTTTATAATATAATTGGGATTGGGTAAGGATATTTGCTTTAGAGCACTCATGAAAACTTATTACAAAATTGTTACAAAAAAATTATGCTATTGCTAAAATAAAATATTAGGAATATAATTGTAATGGAAATAATATGGAAGGAGGTCGTGATCATGAAAAGAATAACAGCTGGATTTAATAGAATAGCCGTAAACGGCATAGTATTTTTTGCACGACCTTTAGCCTTAAGCCGGAGCGCTATGTAGACATATAGCGTTACATCCTGATTAATAGGCCATAGGTATGTGCATACCTGTGGCTTTTATATTTTTATGCAACTCGTTTGCTATTTATTGAGCCACAGTAAGTATTTTATCTGTGGCTTTTTTAATGACTTTTTAGAAGGTGGGGTAGATAACTTGAAAAATTTTAAACTATTATGGTCTTTTATGAAGGGCAACAGACTCCTTTATTTGGCATCCATAATAAGCATTGGCTTTGCCACTGTATTCTCATTTATGTCTCCATTGATCATCCGGTATACAATAGATTCGGTGATAGGCGGCACCGTCATGGACGCGCCGTCATGGGTAATGAACATTATTGAGGCTGTGGGAGGGCAAGATACATTAAGACAAAACATCTGGATGTGCAGCATTGCTTTGGTATTATTGGCTATTATAAACGGTATATTTACTTATTATAAAGGAAAATGGTCTGCAGTTGCATCCGAATCCATAGCGCAAAACATGAAGGATGCCCTTTATGACAGATTGCAAAATGTAAGCTACGGATATTATGTCAAAGCCGAAACAGGGGATTTGATACAAAGATGCACGTCTGATGTAGATACGGTAAGAAGATTTTTGGCAATGCAGTTTGTGGAGGTAGGCAGGGCAATTTTCATGCTGGCAATGGCTATAGGCATAATGTTTTCTCTGGATGTGCGTATGACCTTTATAGCCATGTCGGTAATACCTGCAATATTCCTGTTTTCCACCCTTTATTACATGAAGATAAAGGAATCATTCCTGGAATGCGATGAGTCCGAAGGAAAGCTGACCTCAATCCTACAGGAAAATCTTACAGGAGTAAGGGTGGTAAGGGCATTTGCCAGACAGCCTTACGAAAGAGATAAATTCGATGAAATAAATTGGGACTTCAGGAATAAAGTGTCCCATCTGATCGAGCTATTAGCCTGGTACTGGTCTTTCTCAGACTTATTGTCTATGCTGCAGATGGGGATTCTGCTGGTATCTGGTGTGTATTGGACGGTGTCAGGGCACATGACCCTGGGGACCTTAGTAGTATTCACCACTTATGAAGGCATGCTGCTGTGGCCTGTCAGACAGATGGGCAGGATTCTCACTGATATGGGGAAGACCGCTGTAGCTATTGGCAGGATAAAGGAGATATTGGATGAGCCGCTGGATAAAGACGGGGAAGAGGGCTTGAAGCCCGAGATACAGGGAAACCTTGAATTCAGCCATGTTCATTTTCAGTATGAGGATGGCAAGGAAGTGCTTCGAGATATAAGCTTCAGCGTCAATAAAGGGCAGACCATCGCCATACTGGGGCCTACAGGCTCAGGCAAATCTTCATTGATGCATCTTCTCCACAGGCTTTACGACTATGATAGCGGCTCTATAAAGATCGACGGAGTGGAGCTTAGAGATATAGACAAGAAATGGATAAGAGAAAAAATAGGCATAGTGCTTCAGGAGCCTTTTCTATATTCTAAAACCATAAAAGAAAATCTGAAGATGGCTCAGGAGGAAGAGGATGAAGAAAGGATCTATCAATCTGCCAGGATAGCCTATGTCCATGATGTAATAACAGGATTTGATAAAGGCTATGACACATTGGTGGGGGAAAGAGGGGTAACCCTGTCCGGAGGACAAAAACAGAGGGTGGCAATAGCAAGAGCTCTGATTAAGGATTGCCCGATCATGATCTTTGATGACTCCCTGAGCGCTGTTGACACAGAGACGGATGCAGCCATAAGAAAAGCTTTGAGGGAGAGAAGAAAGGATGTAACCACCTTTATCATATCCCATAGGATAAACACCTTATCCGAAGCAGATGTTATATTGGTAATGGAAGATGGCAGAATAACAGAAATGGGCGATCATGAAGCTCTGGTAGCCAAGCCCGGACTTTACAGAAGGATATGGGAGCTGCAAAACTCCAAGGAGGATACGCTTACAGCCTAGAGCTTACAGCATAGATATGGACTAAAACAGGAGGTGACATTATGACAGCCAATCAAGAACAGGATTATACTAAAAAATTGGATTTTGGACTTTGGCGCAAGCTGTTTCAATATATAATACCTTATAAAAAGTATGTAATAAGGCTTACCTTGGTCATGATGGCGGTAGGAGGCATTGACGTAATCTTTCCCATCATGACGAGATATGCCATAGATAATTTTGTATTAAAAGGCCATTTGCAGGGTTTATGGATCTTTGCAGGAGTTTATGCCCTGCTTGTATTGTTTCAATCTACAAATGTAAGGCTTTTAGCCCTCAATGCGGGCAAGATCGAAACAGGGGTGGTTTATGATATCAGGCATAAAGGCTTTGATAATTTGCAGAACTTGTCCTTTTCCTACTATGATAAAACTCCCGTGGGGTGGATGATGGCGAGGATGACTTCAGACGTGCAAAGGCTTGGAGACACTATAGCCTGGGGTTTGGTGGATCTGGTCTGGGGCTTCACCATGATGACGGGCATAGCTATAGTAATGCTCTTTATGAATCTTAAGCTTGCATTGATAAGCTTGTCTGTAGTGCCTTTTCTGGCAATAGCCAGCGTATATTTTCAGCAAAAAATATTGAAGGCGCACAGGAAGGTGAGGAAAATAAATTCCAGAATCACCGGAGCTTTTAATGAAGGCATAATGGGTGCCAAGACTACCAAGACTTTGGTAAGGGAAAAAGAGAATCTTAAGGAATTTAAGGAATTGACCCTGGATATGTATAATTCATCCGTGAAGGCGGCTATGTATTCGGCCGTTTATCTCCCTCTTGTGGTCACATTGGGGAGCATAGGCACCGGCCTGGCAATGTGGTATGGGGGCAAAGCGGTAATGCTTGAGAGCATCAGCTATGGTACTTTAGTGCTCTTCATATCCTATACCATCCAGTTTTTTGAGCCGGTTAGAGACCTGGCCAGGATATTCAGCGAATTTCAATCAGCTCAGGCCTCTGCAGAAAGGATAATGTCTCTCATAGAGACTGAACCGGAAATAAAAGACACGCCTGAAGTCTTGGAAAGATATGGAGATGTCTTCGATCCTAAGCCCGAAAATTGGCCGCCTATAAAAGGAAATATAGTTTTTAAAAATGTGAGCTTTTCCTACAAGAATGGGGAAAAAGTGCTGGAGAACTTCAATCTCAACATAAGAGCAGGCCAGAGCATAGCTCTGGTAGGAGAGACCGGTTCGGGGAAAAGCACCATAGTAAACCTTCTTTGCAGATTCTATGAGCCTGTTAAGGGAGAGATTTTGATAGACGGCGTTGATTATAAAGAGAGATCACAGGCCTGGCTGCAGTCGAACCTTGGCTATGTGCTCCAAGCACCTCATCTGTTCAGCGGTACTGTGAAGGACAATATCAGATACGGCAAGCTTGATGCATCTTCAGATGATATCATAAAAGCAGCAAAGCTGGTCAATGCACATGATTTTATAATGAAGCTTGAAAACGGCTATGAGACAGAGGTGGGAGAAGGCGGCAGCAGGCTGTCTACGGGAGAAAAGCAGCTCATATCCTTTGCCAGGGCAATCCTTGCAGATCCCAGGATTTTTGTGCTGGATGAAGCAACTTCCTCTGTTGATACAGAGACTGAGAAGATCATTCAGGATGCCATTCAAAAGGTGTTAAAAGGAAGAACCAGCTTTATAATCGCTCACAGACTTTCTACTATAAGGTCTGCAGACAGGATATTGGTAATAAGCGATGGAAAGATAATCGAAGACGGCAACCATAACAAGCTTATGGAAGAAAAGGGTCATTACTATAGGCTCTACACTAATCAATTCATGGAAGAGCAGGAAAACGAGATATTGGGCAAATTATCTTAGTCTCGAAGCATAAGGTGAATTGTTCCACAGGAGCAAGAGAGGATGCCCTGGGGCATTCGCAATCGTTATCAGTCAGCACAACTAAGGTTAAAACATAATTTATACAGTAGAATCAACGGGGTCTTGGCATAAAAAAGAAAGAATGACGGCACTGCCGTCATTCTTTCTTTCCCCCCTCGACTTCTTCTTCGTCTTTCAACTCTATATATCTCCGGGCACCTTGATACTTGCCCGTATATGTGCGTAAATCACTGATCACAATCTTTTTCTGAGATGAACTGGCGTGTATGAATTTGTGATCTCCTATGTATATTCCCACATGTCCTATGGTTTTGCCCCTATTGGAGAAGAAAACCAAATCCCCGGGTTCTAAATCCTTTTTATCTATGGGTGTTCCTTTTTTAAACTGCTGAGTGGCTGTTCTTTCCAGCTTTATGCCATAATTCTTCATCACATAAGTTGTAAAGCCGGAGCAGTCAAAAGCTTTTCCTGAAGAGGCACCATATACATATGGAGCGCCTAAGTATTTTCTGGTGAAATCAACGAAAGCACGACTGCTTACAGAAGTTTTATCTGATTTTTCCTCTATTTTTTTCGGAAATAGCTCATTCAGCTTTGCTATTGTAGCATTATCGGCTTCGCCGCTGACATTCAATCCTTCTTTTTCCTGAAACGCTTTTATGGCTTCTTGGGTAGCCTCATCTATAAGCGAGGTTATTTCACCATTATAAAGCCCGGCGGTCTTGAGATCCTGCTGTATCGATTCTGCGAGCTTTTTCTCCGCAGCTTCTTTTTCTTTTACCACTTCTATTTGACGGATTCTAGCCTTTATATAATCTATGGTCTGCTTGCCTGCGATGCCGTCAACCTTAAGGCCGATTTCCTCTTGAAACTTTTTTACTGCGATTTCCGTCTTATCTCCATAATAAGTTGTATATTCATCATTTTTAAAGTATCCCAAAAAATCCAGGTTCTTTTGAAGGGTTGTTATATCTTTATGTGTCATGCCCCTCTTAAGCGTTATATCGCCTAGATCAGCATAGGTTTTTGCGCTGAAGCAAATTATAAACAATGCGGTCAATAATACTAATTTCCTCAGAAAAGCACCTCCTTTTACGAGGGTTGGGAATTGTAACACATTTGTAATAATTATAAACCATGTCCCAAATAAAAGCAAATATTTTTCGTATAAACTATCTGACAACCGGAGTCCTGTTGATGTATAATAACTATATAATGCGTCATGCCGGTACAAAAATGCGATGGGGAACGGCGATCAGAAAAGAGAGGAAAATTCTATGAAAAAATTAAAACTGCTATTTTTTATTTTATTAGTTTCAATATTGATTTTTAAGCTTCTTCCCGGGCTTACCATAACGCCTACTCTTGGTATGGACAACCCTGGGGAACAACTCCCTGAGAATGATAAAGATAAAGAATCCACACCTGATAAGGAATTGCTTCCCTTTACTTTATCTTATACGGAAGTTCCGGGAGTGTTAACTTTTAGGGGCAACAATTTTAGAACGGCACCTGCTTACGGTACTGTGGATATAAAGGACAATAAGATCGAGAAGCTTTGGCAGGTCAAGGCTGAAGCAAAGGGGCTCTGGGGCGGGGGAAGCGGCTGGACAGGCCAGCCTGCTCTGGTCAAGTGGAGTCCTGAAGTAAGAAAGATTATGAATATAAAAGAAAAGTTCAAAGAGGATGAAAACTTTGTTGAAGTAATCATTGCATCTTTAAACGGCAAGGTTTACTTTATCGATTTAGCTACCGGAGAGCTGACAAGAGAGCCTATTGATACAGGCAGCCCCATAAAAGGCAGTGTGTCGGTGGATTCAAGAGGGTACCCGCTTTTATATGTAGGACAAGGCATCAAAGAAAAGCCTGATTTCGGCTTTAGATTATACAGTCTAATTGATCAAAAGCTGCTCTTTCTCCAAGACGGAGAGGACAAGGATGCACCAAGGCTGTGGCCGAATTTTGATTCCTCTGCATTATTCAGCAGAAGCGAGGATGCCCTTTATGTGGGCGGAGAAAACGGCCTTTTCTATAAGCTGAAGCTTAACACCGTCTTTAAGCCCGAAGAAAAGCTGTTGACTATAAATCCGGAAGTAAAAAAATATAAATACGAAAAGGAAGATGACAGCACAGATCCGCTGTACAGCACTTATGGCATTGAAAATTCCCCTGCCGCATGGGAAGATATGATTTTCTTTGCAGACAACGGCGGATTGGTCAAAGCCATCGATAAGGATTTAAAGGAACTCTGGACTGTGGATAACTTTGATGACACAGACGCTTCCATAACCTTAGACATAGAAAATGAAAATCCTGTATTATATACTGCCAGTGAAGTGGACAGGCAAGGCAGCCAGGGCACTGCAAGGATATTAAAAATCGAAGGCAAAACCGGTAAAATACTCTGGGAGAAAGGATATAAAGCTTTTTCCAGAGATGGTGCCAGCCCTTCTAATGGAGGTGCTCTCTCTACCAACATAGTAGGAAAGAAAAGCATCGATAATATGGTTATATTTACCCTATCCAGAACAGAGAATGAAAGCAAGGGAATAATGGTGGCCCTTGATAAAGCCACAGGCCAAGAGCTATGGAGATGGGAAATGCCGACCTATGCCTGGTCATCCCCTGTAGATGTCTATGACAGCCAGGGCAAGGCATATATATTGCAAGCTTTGCGAAACGGCACCATGTATATAATCGATGGGGCAAACGGGAAGATACTTGGAAAAGCGCCAATAGATTCATATATTGAAGCTTCACCTGCTATATTCAATGATTATGCGGTTATTGCTTCGAGAAATGGCTATATCTACGGTTTAAAAATCAAATAGACATGCATAAATCTCTTCTTGCTGTAAACCATAAAGGTGATTAGCAGTAAGGAGGGATTTTTTTATGGATAGAAACACAATACCCTATTGGATCGGCACCGCGGAAGATACTAACTATCCGGAATTAACGGAGGATGTAAGCGTAGATGTAGGGATAGTAGGAGGAGGATTGGCAGGCATAACTTCTGCCTATTTATTAAAAAAAGAAGGCTTCAAGGTAGCCGTCATCGAGGCCGACAAGATATGCAAGGCCGCCACAGGCCATACTACTGCGAAGATAACCTCACAGCATACATTGACATATGATAAAGCAATAAAAACCTTTGGTAAAGAGCTGGCTCAGCAGTATGCAGATGCGAACCAGCAGGCTGTAAAGTTTATGACGGATATGGTCAAGAGCGGCAATATTCAATGCAATTATGAGCTAAAGTCTGCCTATGTCTTTACACAGGATAAAAATTCTGTAGAAAAAATAAAAAAGGAAGCAGAGGCTGCCGCAAGTCTCGGAATACCTGCAGAGTTTGTACTGGAAACTCCTCTGCCTTTTCCGGTGCTTGGAGCAGTCAGATTTACCGGTCAGGCTCAATTCCACCCGAGAAAATATGTGCTGGCATTAGCCAAAGGTATACCAAGAGACGGCTCTCATATATTTGAACATACCAGAGCTGTAGATATTGATGAAGGAGAAACCTGTACAATTAAAACCCTTAGCGGCAAAAAAGTGAAAGCTCGATATGTGATAATAGCGTCGCATTATCCTTTTTATGACGGAAAAGGAATGTATTTTGCCAGAATGTATCCTTCCAGATCCTATCTATTGGCTTTTAAGGTCGAGGAGAATATTCCGGATGGTATGTTTATAAATATTGATACACCCGGTATGACCCTTCGCAGCCAGTCTCACGAAGGAGGCCGGATACTCATTTTCGGCGGAGAAGCCCACAAAACCGCTCACGGAGAACAGACCTCCACTCATTATGAGAATCTGAGAAAGCTTGTAAGAACCATGTTTACCGTAAAAGAGGAGCTTTATCATTGGTCCACGCAGGATTATTACACATTGGACGGAATACCTTATGTAGGAAGACTCACTTCCAATACTCCTAACATATATGTTGCAACAGGATTCAAAAAGTGGGGAATGACGAATTCAACTGCTGCAGCTATAATCATTAAGGATTTGATAATCAAAGGGAAAAGCTCCTGGGAGGGTATCTATAGTCCTCAAAGAGCCGCTACTGGTACTGCTGCTGCAACCTTCATCGCACAAAACGCAGATGTGGCCATGCAGCTCATATCAGGTAAAATTGAAAATCCTGATGATGAAATAGATATTGAAAAAGGCGAAGGCAAGGTCGTAGAATATAAAGGCAAAAGGACAGGTGTCTATAAGGATGAAGTCGGGAAGCTTTACCTTCTGGATATAACCTGCACCCATATGGGCTGCGAGCTTCAGTGGAACGATGGAGAAAAATCCTGGGATTGTCCGTGCCACGGCTCGAGGTTCAGCTATGACGGAAGCATAATGGAAGGCCCTGCCCTGTATCCCCTGAATCACCCTGATAAAGGAAGGAATCAGGTGGAACCTAATGTGTTCAAATAGCAGCCTTCCATTTAGGCTGTTGATACAGCAGCTATAAGAAGAATGGTATGTATATCTGAGCAGGCCGGGGGACGGAAACCACTGAAAGACACGGAATTTTGCACTGAAAAACACGGAAATGTTTTTTTAATGCCATATCACCACAGGAATGCGAGTTGCGAACCGGCTTAGATATGGAATTAGTTAAAATAGACAGTTATAATCCGTGTTCTCCGTTCCCATATGACCTCAGCGGGCTACCTTAGCTCTCGTAACTTTTATATATTGCGCTGCAGTGAAATAGCATCCATGTATAGACTAAGTATGCTTATATAAAAATTGTCAATGACCCTTATGAGCTGAGCCTTAGAAAAGCCGTAGGCGAGGCACGGACGCCGAGCAAGCTTTCCAGGCCACGGATGACCTTTGGGAAGCGTAGGATTTTCTTAGGCTCAGTGAATTAGTGTCATCAATTTTTATATACTATACGTGACTATACATGGATGCTATGGCTTATCAGTGCTATGCCTAAAAAAAGTAAAATGCACATAAGCCTTCTATTTTATTGCCTTGCACAAATATAAATAACTATAGTAGAATATAGTTGTGAAAAGTTCGGATTACAGGATAAAATCTCTAAGTTGATGTATTATTATAGGACGTGCTTGGGGGATTTAGAGAGGAGGCTATATTATTTGAATTTACTGCTTCAAAAATTTAAGGAGGTCTTATCATCCGTTTTACCGATAAGCGTGTTGGTGCTCATACTGAACTTTACTTTGGTGCCTATAGAAACAGATATGCTGATCAGATTTATTATCGGCTCAGTATTGGTTATTATCGGATTGGGAATATTCTTATTAGGAGCTGATATTGGCATAACCTCTATAGGAAGCCTTATGGGAGAAGAAGCGGCAAAGACTAATAGAGCTCATTCCGTTGCTATTCTCGGGCTTATTTTAGGCTTTTTCATTACCATAGCTGAGCCAGACCTGCAGATCCTTGCCAATGAAGTGAGCAGCGCCAGCGGAGGGACCATTCCTGCTTCTCTGATCCTTGTTGTTGTTTCTTTAGGAGTAGGTATTATGGTAGCTATAGGACTATTAAGAATTTTATATGAAAAACCGTTGAATAAGCTGCTTACACTGGTGTATTTTATCATTTTGATTCTGGGCCTATGGGTTTCGGAGGAGTTTCTGGCTATTTCTGTTGATGCGTCAGGAGCTACAACGGGAGCTATGACTACGCCTTTCATTTTGGCATTAGGCTTGGGTGTTTCCCAGCTAAAAGGCGGCAAAACATCTGAGGAAGACAGCTTTGGGCTGGTAGGCATCGCATCGACGGGACCTATTCTTGCAGTCATGATAATGAATATAATCGCAGGTGCAGATAAAATTGTAGGGGAAGCGGAAGTCTTCCGCGCCCACAGCGGAATTTTGGGACCTTATTTAGAGGAATTTCCCAAAATCATGAGGGAATCGGTCATCACTTTGCTGCCCTTGCTCGTATTATTTTTGATTTTTGATTTTCTGAAATTTAAACTGAATAGAAAAAAAAGAAACAGAATATTAAAGGGTCTTGCCTACACTTACGCAGGTCTTGGACTGTTTTTGACAGGAGTCAATGCAGGCTTTATGGAGGTTGGCAGAGTTATGGGATACGGCATAGCCAGCCTCCAATATGCCTGGGTGGTTCCCGTGGTAGGATTTCTTTTAGGTATGATGGTTGTGCTTGCTGAGCCTGCCGTACATGTTCTGACAAAACAGGTTGAAGATGTGACAGCAGGACATATTCCAAGGAAAATAATATTGTTTGCATTGTCAGCGGGTATTGCTTTCGCCGTTTGCATGTCTATGCTGAGGATAATGATACCGGGATTAAAGCTATGGCATTTCTTGCTGCCCGGGTTTGCATTAGCTGCATTTTTGAGCTACAGGGTGCCGCCTATATTTGTCGGTATAGCTTATGATGCCGGCGGGGTTGCATCAGGCCCTATGACAGCTACCTTTATATTAGCCTTTGCACAGGGGGCTGCCACTGCCATTCCGACAGCCAATGTATTAGTGGATGGGTTTGGCGTTATAGCGATGGTTGCGATGATGCCGTTAGTAGCTTTGCAATTGCTGGGGCTTATGTTTAAAGTTAAAGCAAAAAAGGAGGGCATTGATCTAAATGATGCTAAAAGATAGGGAGTTCTCGTTATTCTGTGTGATTGTGAACTTTGGAGAAGGAAGCAAAATATTAAAAGCATCTAAAGAGCTAGGAGTAACCGGGGGCACTTTTCTTGTAGGTAAGGGAACGATAAAAAATCAATTGCTTAATATCTTAGGCCTTGATGAAGTGAGAAAAGAGATACTTATAATGGTCGTCGAAGACAGCCTGGTGGAAGTCCTTCATGATCAGCTCACAAAAAAATTTAATTTGGATAAGCCCAATCACGGGATAACCTTTTCCGTTCCAATAAGCAATTTGGCTGTTTTTAACAGATGCGAATATGTATCAAAACCAAAAAGGCGAGGTGTAGATAAGATGGAATATGAAGCCATATTTATTATAGTAGAAAAAGGACTGTCGGACGAGGTTATAGAAGCGGCGGAATCCGCAGGCTCCACAGGAGGAACAATAATTCACGGCAGAGGCTCCGGCACTCAGGACACGGCAAAATTGTTCAATGTCGAAATAGAACCGGAAAAGGACATCATATTGATTTTATCGGAATCAGAAAAGACAACAGCAATAGTGAATTCAATAAAAGAGAGGATACACATTGAAGACCCGGGCAAAGGTGTAATATTTGTAATAGATGTGAACAGAACCTCCGGGCTATATAAAAGCTAAAAACTGAAATAATGGCGTTCAGCTAAAGATAGAAGAGGCTTCCTGATATAAAAAAGGAAGCCGCTTTTCTTAGATATCATATGATAAACAAGCGGGGAGGGGATATGATGAAGATAATCCATACAGGTGACTGGCATATAGGAAAGATAGTCAACGAATACCACATGACAAAAGATCAGGAGTACATACTGGATCAGTTTTTACATATAGTCTGCGAAGAGAAACCGCAGGCGGTAATAATTGCCGGCGATATCTATGACCGCTCCGTCGCACCGGTGGAAGCTGTGGAGCTCTTAGATAAGATTTTGGCAAAGATAGTCCTGGAGCATGGCATTCCGGTCCTGGCAGTGGCAGGCAATCATGACAGCCCGGAAAGGCTGAACTTCGGCAGCGGCATACTTAAAACCAAGGGCTTATACATAGAAGGGGTCCTGAAAAAAGATGCAACGAAGATTACCCTAAATGATGAATACGGGCCTGTGAACTTTTATCTCCTGCCCTATGCAGATGCGGCTGTGGTCAGAGATATATTTGAAGACCCCGGCATCAGGAGCCAGCAGGATGCCATGAAGGCCATGATAGAAAGAATAGGGGCTGCCATGGACAAGGATGAAAGGAATATAATGATAACTCACGGATATGTCAGGGGTTCCGAGGAGCCCGAGACTTCCGAATCGGAAAGACCCCTTTCCATAGGCGGCACGGATATGGTAAGCTATGAGCTCTTCAATGATTTCTGCTACACTGCCTTGGGGCATCTCCACAGCCCTCAAAGGGCCGGAAATGAAAATATCAGATATTCGGGCTCCTTGCTGAAATACTCATTTTCTGAGGTAAAGCAGAGAAAAGGCGTAAACATAATCAATATAGATGAAAAGGGCATTGCAGATATAGCCTTCAGGGAGCTGGTTCCTATGAGGGATATGAGGATAATAAGAGGAGAGCTTAAGCACCTGACAGACCCGGTTGTATATAATGCTGCAAACAGAGAAGATTACATAAAGGCCATATTGACGGACAAAGGCGAGCTATTGGACCCCATGCGCAAGCTGAAATCCGTATACCCCAACGTGATGCTGCTGGAGGTAGAGGATAGAGGCAGCAAGGGTGACTATTTTCTTTCAGCCAAAACCTCAAGAAACAAATCAAAGCTGGAGCTTTTTTCAGAGTTCTATAAGTACATAAACGATACGGAGCTGGCCCAGGAGAGCTCAGGAGTGTTGGCCAAGATAATTGAAGAAGTGGAAAAGAGAGGTGAGGACCTTGAAGCCAATTAAGCTTATCATGTCGGCTTTCGGACCCTATGCGGGGGTTGAAACCATAGATTTTTCGCTTTTGGAGGAGCAAAACATATTTGTAATAACCGGGCCTACGGGAGCGGGCAAGACCACTATATTTGACGGCATATGCTATGCCTTGTACGGCAGCGCTTCGGGAGAGGGCAGAGACGGCGAAAGCATGAGAAGCCACTTTGCCAAGGATGATGTCCTTACCTTCGTTGAACTGGAATTCCAGCTCAGAGGTAAAAGCTATTATGTAAAAAGAATCCCAAAGCAGCAGAAAAGGAAGGAAAGAGGAGAAGGCTATACGGAGCAGAAGGCAGAGGCCGAACTTAAGGCCTTGGGAGAGAAAGTAACAACAGGGGTCAGGGAAGTAAATGAAAAGATAAATGATTTATTGGGAATAAGTTATGAGCAGTTCAAGCAAATAGTGATGATACCTCAGAATGAATTCAGAAAGCTCCTCTTGGCTGAAAGCAAGGAGCGGGAAGTGATACTGAGGAAAATCTTCGGAAGCTGGCAGTTCCAGATGATCCAGGAGAAGCTGGAGGATAATGCAAGGGAACTGAGAAGGGCTATTGAGGCTTTGACTCAAAAGGAAATCGCTTATATCAAAGGCATAGACTGGGGCAAGAAGGAAGAATTAAGAGCGAAGGCAGAAAAAGATGATGTTAACCATTATGAAATAATGGAAGACCTGAAGAATTTGATCAAGGAAGATGATGAAGAAGAGAAAAGGCTGGAAAAAGCAGCCGAGACAATGAGCAATGAACTGGAGAAGCTCCAGGAAACTCTGGTAAAGGGTATCGAGGTAAACAACAGATTTGAAGAAAGAAAAATCGCCGAAAATGACCTAAATATATTAGAGAGCAGTAAAAGCCTCTGGGAGGAAAAAGAAAAAAGGCTTCAGAAAGCGAGAAAAGCTCTGCTCATAAAATCTGTTGAAGAGCAATGCAAAAAGTCCGGGGAAGATTTGAATAAAGCCATTCTTGAATATGAGGAATCCAAATCTGCTCTTGCAGCTGCTGCGGAGAGCTTTAATAAATGCAGGGACTCCCTGAAGGAAGAGGAGGGCAAGGAAAGCGCAAGGAAAGAGCTTGCGTATAAAGCCGCAGAGCTCAAGAAGGATATCGATAAGGTAAAAGAGTATGGAAGGCTTTCATCGGAACTGGAGAAACTGAACAAGGAGCTTGGAGAAAAAGAAAGCACAAGGAAAAAGAACAGCGGGGAAATAGAAGCTTTAAAGGAAGAGATCAAAAAGCTGAATCATGGCATCGATATCGCCAATAAAGCGGCCCTGGAATATATAGAGCATGCAAAGGATATAGCCCAGAAGGAGGAAATCTTAAAAAAGCTGAAAGGCTTGGAGGCGGAGAATAAAACACTTCAAAGCTTAAGGCAGCAGTACGGAAAGAAAAAGGCTTTATATGAAGAACTGAACAAAGGTTATGAAGAAAGCAAGAAGAAATATGAAAAGCTGAGCCAATTATTTTTCCAAGGCCAGGCGGGGCTTTTAGCAAAAGGCTTAACTTTGGGTGAACCCTGTCCCGTTTGCGGTTCTCTCCATCATCCCAGTCCGGCGCAGCCTCTTTCGGGCATGCCTTCAGAGGGAGAATTGAAAGCAGCTAAAGAAGCTTATGATGATCTCAACGAAAAATTGAGGAAAGCAGCCGATGAATTTGCGGATGTAAGAGCTAAAGGGGAAGCTCAAAGGGATAGCGCAGATAAAATAAAACTGGAATTGAGAGAAGTGCTGGGAGAAATAGAAAATTTAAAGCTTGTCACTGAAGCTTATGAAGGAACACTTCTGAGCTTGAAGTCTAAAAGGGAAGAGGCGGATAAGAAGCGTAAAGAAAAGGATAAGCTTGCTGAGAAATTGGATCTGGCGGAAAAAGCCCAAAAGGAAAAGGAAGATACGGCTCTAAGCCTGGATGGGGAATACAGGGATATATATGCTGAGCTTCAAGGCACAAAGGCCTTGCTGTCCAAGGTGGAGAGCGAGCTGTCTTTGGGCATAAAACAAGAGGATGAGCTTTTGATGAAAATAAAGAGCTGTGAAGAAGAATGCAAAGCTATGGAAGAAAGCTATAAAAATGCTCAGGAAGCCTACAGAAGATCAGAGATCGAAATGACCAAAAAAGAAGAAAATAGAGCATTCAAGGGAAAAAACCTGGAAACTGCAGAGGAAGAACATAAGGGAGCAGAAAAGAGGTTTACAGATGCCCTTTTAAGGGTAGGATTTGGGGATAAACAGGAATATGATTCAGCAAAGCTTGAGGAAAAGGAAATGGAAGCCCTTGAGGAGGAAATAAGAAGATATAATGAGGAGCTGAAATCTGCAGGAGACAGGCTCCACAAGGCCTTAAAGAGCATAGAAGGTTTGAAGCCTGTCAATACCGGAGAGCTGAACGAGATGATGGAGTCAAAGAAGCTCAGCAAAGCCGGCCTGGAAAAAGAAATAAAGCAGAATTTTGCCAGGCTGATGCACAACAAAGCCCTGCTGAGCAATATGAAGGATACAGGAGAAGAGATAGGAAAACAGGAAGAGATCTACAGAGTGGTTGGACATCTGGCTAATATGGCCAAGGGAAATAACAGAGAGCGGCTGAGCTTTGAGAGATATGTTCTGGCAGCCTATTTTGACGACATAATCCATGCAGCCAATCAAAGGCTTGTGAAGATGACGGACGGCAGATTTGAATTATCGCGAATAAAGGAAAAGCAGAAAGGTGCTGCACAGCAGGGCCTTGAAATAGAGATATATGATTATTATACGGGGCAGCCCCGCCATGTCAAGGTCATATCAGGAGGAGAGAGCTTCAAAGCATCCCTGTCCCTTGCCCTGGGTCTGTCTGATGTGGTACAGTCCTATGCAGGGGGCATAAGCCTGGATACCATCTTTATAGATGAAGGCTTCGGCAGCCTGGATGAGGATTCTCTCGAAAAATCTATACAATGTCTTTTGGAGCTCCAAAAAACAGGCAAGCTGGTTGGTGTAATATCCCACGTGGGAGAGCTTAAAGAAAGAATAAGGGCAAGGATCGAAGTAACGCCTGGCATGACAGGCAGCAAATCGAGAGTCGTAGTAGCGTAAACGAGGTGAAAGAATGGAAAGTTTGATGATGATAGGAAGCCTTATAGCCGGTGTGCTGGTATTGATACTGGTATTTGCCGAGAGAAGCAGCGCCGCTAAAAGGGCGGAAAAGCTGAAAGAGAGCCATCTGTCTATAGAAAACAAAATTGCATATTTAGAAAAATTATTGGATAGAACAGAAAAGACTGTAAGGGATGAAATGGGCCTGAGCAGAGCGGAAGCATCCAATTCAGCGAGGAACCTGAGCGACTCATTGATCTCAAGGATCAATGAGATGTCCAAGCTGCAGCATATGCAGGCCGATTCAATAGATGCCCGCATGGCGAGGCTGGCGGAGAGCAACGAAGAGAAGCTGGAGGCCATGAGGAAGGAACTGGAGCTGAAGCTGAACAGCATAATGAAGGATAATGGTGAAAAGCTGGAAGCCATGAGGGCTACAGTTGACGAGAAGCTTCATGATACACTGGAGAAGAGATTGGGAGAATCCTTCAAGCTTGTCAGTGAGAGGCTTGAGCAGGTACATAAGGGCTTAGGGGAAATGCAGAGCTTAGCCTTGGGAGTGGGGGACTTGAAGAAGGTTCTCACCAATGTAAAATCCAGGGGCATATGGGGTGAAATCCAGCTTGGGAATATACTGGAGCAGATACTGACTCCCGAGCAATACCTTACAAATATTTCTACGAAAAGGAATACTCAGGAAAAGGTGGAGTTTGCTATTCGCCTTCCCGGTAAAGGAGGAGAAGGGGAGGAAGTGCTGCTTCCCGTAGACGCCAAATTCCCTCAGGAGGATTTTCAAAGACTGGTTGAAGCGGCTGAAATAGGGGATGCTTCTGCAATGGAGGAAGCCGCAAAGCAGCTTGAGAACAGGATAAAGGCTGAGGCCAGGAGGATAAGCGACAAATATATAAATCCCCCTGTTACCACGGATTTTGCCATCATGTTTTTGCCCATAGAGAGTCTTTATGCAGAGATAGCCAAGAGAGCCGGCCTCATAGAGCATATCCAGGAAAAATACAGGATAAACATTGCAGGCCCTTCCACTATGGCAGCCTTTTTAAACAGTTTATCCATGGGTTTCAGAACCTTGGCTATACAGAAGCGCTCTTCTGAGGTATGGGGACTTTTGGGAGCAGTGAAAAGCGAGTTCGGAAAATTTGGAGATATATTGGAAAAGACTAATAAAAAGCTTCACGAAGCCAGCAAGACCATTGAGGACGCTACTAAAAAATCCAGAACCATCGAAAGAAAGCTGAAGGATGTGGAGGCCCTGCCGGTGGAGGAAGCCGCACCGGCTCTGGATTCCGGTGACCCCTCAGATACCGCAGATCATACAGAATAAGCATATGTGCAGTTTACAAATGTTTTTCTTTTTTTCTATGACAAATATGTTGCTGTTATTGGTGATATAGTAGACTCAAAAAAATAAAAGAGCGTAAATAAAGCACTGAATAATGCTGAGTTCTATTCCTATAAATCTGCAATGGACACAGTTAACTTTTTTTAAGCAAGGGAAGGGAAGAGCTTGATGGCTAAGGTTGTTTGACTTTGTTTTTAATGGGACATGCATTAGGTGATTTCTATTTACAGTACTCTGAATTGGCAATAGGCAAGGATGAATCAATCAAGAAATTATTGAAGCATGGTGTAATATACTTGTTTTCAATGATGTTTGTAATTATTCTGGTGTTTAGCCTTAAACTATTAAAATGGACTGTTATCATTTCCATAGCTCACTTTATAGTTGACTTACTGAATTTTTTTATAAAAAAGAAAATAACTATAGATGATAAATTAGATGCATTAGCATACTCTCTTGATCAGATAATACATATTCTTGTAATTGTTTTTACTGCGGCAATTATATATTTCCTATCTGAACCTATTAGTTATATTTATTGTATTTAATATATTTTGAATAGGTCACAGATTGATGTTATGAGTATTTTTTCTTGGATGTTAATTTTACTTATTATAATCCAGCCCTTTAGTATAACAATTAAGAAAGTGCTATATCGCTACAAACCGATGACCAACAATGAAGAAGAAGGAATCTTTGAAATCGGTAGGAGCTTTGGAGCTTTCCAAAGATAAGCAATATCCCTTCAAAATGCTATACCATTCTAATTATGCATGCTGCAGCACATATGCTTATTCTATATATTGGCTTGTGTCAATATTATATTCTTTTATTTTGTTGAATAAGCCTTTTAGGCTTATTCCCAGCTGTTCAGCGGTAGCTTTGCGATAGCCCTTATTTGCCTGAAGCGCAGATTCAATCGCTTTTTTTTCGACTTCCTTTAAACTAAGGTCGGAGAGCTCATCCTTATCTATGATTTTATTCCCGCTATTATAGCTTATTATGTCTGCCGGAAGGTCTTCCTCTTCTATCGTATTTGTGTTTGCCATCACTGCCGCATATTCGAGAATATTGGCCAATTGGCGGATATTACCGGGATAATTGTATTTCAAAAGCTTTTTTTCGGCTGCATCTGATATTAAAGTAATATTTTTTTTGAAGTCTATATTGTATTTCTTAATGAAATAATTTATCAGCAGGGAGATGTCTTGCTTTCTTTCTCTTAATGGTGGAAGATTGATCTCTATGACATTCAGCCTGAAGTATAAATCTTCTCTGAAGGTCTTTTCTTCAATGCATTTTTTTAAGTCCTTATTTGTGGCTGAGAGCACACGAATATTTAGAGAAATCTTTTCGTTGCTTCCGACAGGCGAATATTCTTTATGCTGAAGGACGCGCAATAGCTTTGCTTGAAGATTGTATGATAATTCGGCTATCTCATCTAAAAAAATTGTCCCGTTGTTTGCTAAAGCAAATTTGCCTTTTTTGTTTTCAATCGCTCCTGTAAAAGCTCCTTTTTTGTGCCCGAAGAATTCCTCTTCCAGCAATCCTTCCGGAATTGCAGCGCAATTGACCACCTCAAAGGGATATTTAGCCCTTTTACCTGAGTAATGTATCTCACGCGCAATAAGCTCTTTTCCCGTTCCGCTTTCACCGGTTATAAGGATGCTGCTGTCGATATCCTTCACTTTGTCTACAAGCTTGAGTACATCTTTCATCAGAGGGCTTTTGCCTATGATGCCGTTGCGATCATATCTGTCCTCCAATTCGCTTTCCAAATAGCCCACACGGTAATTTAAATCCTGATATGCAAAAGCTTTTTCCAAGACTATATTCAATTCTGAAATGCTTAAAGGCTTTATCAAATATGTGTATGCGCCTTGCTGCATTGCCTCTACCGAAGTTTCAATCGTGCCGTATGCCGTCATCATAATGACTACCATATCAGGAAGTCTATTCTTTATTTTTTTGAGCAAGTCGATCCCGTTATCTTTTCCCAGCTTGAGATCCAGCAGGCAGAGGTCTATTTTTTCCTTATTAAGCATTTTCAACGCATTATTGGAATTTGTTGCTGACTTTACATCATATTTCGAATTCAATGCAAATTCTAAGGATGTGCATATTCCAATTTCGTCATCAATTATAAGAATGGTTTTCTTCATGTTACATGCCCTCCTTAATCCTAAATCAATTGGAATTTTAAAAATATTTTTGTGTATTCACCCTTTTTGCTCTCGATGGACATTGTTCCGTTGTTTCTTTCTACGTAGCGCTTGGCGATATACATGCCCAATCCGGTTCCATTCCATTTTGTGGAGTAGAATGGTTCCATGCAATTTCTAGCCTCTTGTTCTGTCATCCCGATACCGAAGTCTGTAACCGATATATATGCATAAGCTTCATCACTGGAGGCTTTTATAATGATCTGCCTGTCCTCTGCCTTTTCGCTTAAAATAATGGCGTCCAGGCTGTTGATCACAAAATTGATCAAGATTTGCTTGAGCTGTTGTTCGTCTACATTAATAAAAATATTTTTATCGCATTCATAGGAAAGGCTTACATTTTTTTGTTCTACTGAATGCTTCAGCAGCTCAATGGTATCTTGTATTATTTCTTTGAGGTTTGTCCGTCGGTATTCTATTTTTTCCGGTTTCGCATACTCTATCAGATTTGTAATAAGTGAGTTTATCCGTTCGATTTCCCTCGGAACTATTTCAGCCAGCTTCTGCTGGAATAATTCGTCATCCTTTTTATCCTGGAGCAATTCAATAAATGTTTTGATCGAAGTCAAGGGATTTCTTATTTCATGAGCCATTCCCGCAACGATTCTGTTCAGGGATTTACTCTTTTCCTTTTCATGCAGCTCTCTCTCCAGGTTCTGCTGTTCAGTGATATCATCAAATATTAAAGTTACCGCACGCACTTTATTATCCGATGTAAAAAGAGGAAAAATGTTATAATCGTATGTTTTGACATTGCCCAGATCGTCTGTGATACTTTTTATCTGATTAAGCAAATTGATGCTTTTATCGAACATATTTTCTTTGATGTCCTCTAAAAGATGGTTAAAAAGGCTGATCTGAAAGATGTCTAAGCCGGTAGGAGTAAAATTAAGGCCGATAATTTTTCTTGCCCTATCATTGAATATAGTGATCCTGCGCTCTTTGTTGAAAACGACGACCCCCTCATTATGATTCTCAATAAGGCATTCTTTCAGCTCATTTGCATTTCTCACCTTTAATATTTGCTCTTCCAATTCTTTGTTCAAAACCTGCAAGCTCTTTGTTTTGGCATCGATCTGTGATTTCAGATAAACACTTAGCCGCAGCGAAACGAAGATGATTATTAATGCTATGACGCATATAAAAATAAAAGTTATTATATAAGTCCTGAATACTGTTTTTGAAATATTTTCATTAGGTATCCATTTGTTAAGAATGCGGTCCATATTGCCTGAGATTTTTAGCTTAAAAATCTCATCGTTGATGATTTGAAGCACATTTTTATTGTTGCTGTTCATTGCTATGCCATAGTCGATCGTAGCGATATAGTTATCTGAAATAGTATATTTCTTAGAATCCTTGCTTTCGGACATCAATTTTTTGAGCGAGGCGCGAGGTCCGATCAACATATCAAGATCTTGATTTTTAAATACATTGTAGGCTTCCTGGGTAGTGGATGAAATCCAGCAGGGCAGGCTGATGATCGGTGTTATTTCATTGATATCGGCAACGCTTCTTTCTGTTGCGGCAGAATAAGCGTATGAATTTAGCGGATAGTTGGTAATATCCACTTTGTTTTTGTAAGACATAATGCTTATGTTGTCTTGGGATATAGGGGCAGAATATATCAAATTGTATTTGTCCTTTTGGTTCAGGGGTATGCCGAGTATCAGGCTGACATCATTATTTTTTAATGCTTTGACAGCTTCTGTATAGTTATCATATGGGATATACTTAAATTCTGTTTTAAGGACAGCTCCTATTTTATTTAGAATTTCAACATGTGCTCCGACTATTTTGCCATCCTGTATATATTGATAGGGAGGAGCAAAAGGAACTACAGCAGCATTGTATGTTTTATTTGCCGCGTATGCTTTGTTTAATGCATAAGCAGCCGATGGCATTGAAAGAAGCAACAAAAGGGCTAATAACAGCATTATTATGCTTTTTCTATTGTTTATGTTCATTTTAGACCTCCCAGCTATTTGGACTTCTGATAAAGCCGGAGAAACCGTTTTCGTTCGGTAGAATCGATATAGGAGATTGAACCAATATAAGTCAGAGGCCAAGCCTCTGGTTTTATTAATTATATATCATATCCGGGAAAATGTCACTCAAATATCGGTAAATTTTACTGGCTGCGTAAAATTTACATGCTTGTAACGGCGCTTATTTGCAACAGGGGACGGTCGGAACATAGCAAAATGAGGCTTTCTGACTTATGGCATAATGTTTGCACTATAAAAGGCAAACAATTAAAATTGGAGGTCTAAAAATGGCAGGTGAAATTGCATTAAAGAGTATCGACAGGCAGCGAAAAGATTTGGAAAATCTGGCTCAGAATATATGGCTGAATCCGGAGCTGGGTTTTGAAGAAGTAAAGGCAAGCAAATGGATATCCGAGGTACTTGAAGAAAATGGGTTCGAGGTAGAGTTAGGCGTGGCAGGAATACCTACTGCAATAAAAGCCTCCTGGGGCGAAGGTCATCCCAAGATAGGTTTATTGGGTGAATATGATGCTCTGCCTGGTCTGAGCCAAAAAGTGCAGAGTACTAAGGAGCCTTTTGTTGAAGGAGCGCCTGGTCATGGCTGCGGCCATAATCTGCTGGGTGTGGCTCATTTGGGCGCCGCTATTGCAGTAAAAGAAGAGATGGAAGCAAGGGGGCTGAAAGGAACAATAGTATATTATGGGTGTCCCGCAGAAGAAGGTGGGAATGGAAAGTGTTACATGGCAAGAGAAGGAGTTTTTGATGACTTAGATATAAATGCTCATTTTCATCCCGGGCTTTGTAATACTATTGGGATTACATCTATAGCAATTTGCCAGGGTAAGTTCCATTTTAAGGGTATAACCGCACATCCAGGTCAAAATCCTCAAGATGGAAGAAGTGCATTGGACGCTGTAGAGTTAATGAATGTAGGTGCTAATTATCTTAGAGAGCATGTAGGCAAAGATACAAGCATTTCCTACATCATTACAGATGGCGGCAAAGCACCTAATATGATTCCTGATACTGCGACGGTATGGTATTCATTGCGTGCTGATGAAAAAGAAGACGTTGAGGAACTTTACGAAAAGATTAAGAAAATAGCGGCTGGAGCTGCTTTGATGACAGAAACTGCCTTCGAAGAAGAATTCTTGGGCTGCGCATATAATGCATTGAATAATAGAGTGTTGCAAGGAGTATTATATGAAGCATTCGGAGCATGCCCTCCAGAACCTTATACGGATGAGGAAATTCAATATATCGAAGAAATA
Organism: Lutispora sp. QWL-02; assembly: GCF_058315355.1. Lineage (NCBI taxonomy): Bacteria > Bacillati > Bacillota > Clostridia > Lutisporales > Lutisporaceae > Lutispora > Lutispora sp. QWL-02. Next base: position 142,496 of record NZ_CM177762.1, on the reverse strand, counting down.
AATGCAATATATCCGGAAATCACAGCCAGCAACAGGAAAAAATATAAAACTTCCGAAGATGCATTGTATCAAGAGGGTATATTCCCATTGTATTATAACCGAGGATCAACGGATGTTGGTGATGTAAACCATATTTGTCCGGGTGTATCGTTTAGAACAGTATGCTTCCCCCTTGGAGCGCAGGTACATAGTTGGGTTACAACTGCTATGACCAATCACGCTTTCGCGAAGAAGGGAATGATACGAGGAGCAAAGATTTTAGCTTATTTTTCAATTAAGATATTAGAGGACAATAGCATTTGTGAGCGTGCAAAGGCGGAATTTTTGGAGGATACGAAGGGGAGGCCTTATAAATCAAATTTGCCTAACAAAAGTCCTAGAAACATTTTTTAAAGCTTAAGGAGAATATCGATATGTCAAGAGTTCTATACAAAAACTTTGATTTAATTGACGTAAAAAGTTCCAGGGTTATACCTGATAGCTACTTTATAGTTGAGAATGATATATTTATTGAAGTTGGACGTGTCAATGAGCTTTCGGATAGAATTAATAAATGTTCATTTGATGTAGTTGAAGATCTAACTGGCAAAACAGTGATGCCAGGAATGTTTAATATACACATACATTGTTTATCTACTCCTATAGGACATCCAGCAAATTTGAATCATGAAAGTGCCGCAAAGTTTGCAATTCGCGGGATGGTTCATCTGCAACAGCATTTAAAATCAGGTGTAACTTTTGTCAGAGACATGAATGGCAGAAAGCTAGTCGAAGTTGAATTGAAACAGGCACTGAAAGAAGGAATATTTGAAGGCCCGGATATGTATATATGCAGACAATGCCTGTGCATGACAGGTGGACATGGCTGGAACCTTGGGAGAGAATGTGACGGTGTTGACGATGTTATGAAGGCCGCCAGGGAACAAATAAGGGGCGGCGCGGATTTCATTAAAATAATGGCAACTGGAGGGATTATGGCTGATGGTGAGCAACCTGGCCAGGAGCAGCTTACCGAAGCTGAGATAAGGGCAGCTGTCGAAGCTGCGCATAGGGCAGGTAAGAGGACAGCGTCTCATGCACAGGGGACACAGGGAATAAAAAATGCATTACGGGCAGGGATTGATTCTATTGAGCATGGTATTATGCTGGATGATGAAGCCATTGAAATGATGCTAAAAAATAATACCGCATATGTGCCTACATTGGCTGCACCATATTTTATTATAAAGGCTGGCTTGGAAGCAGGAGTACCAAAGTTTGCACTTGATAAGGCAAAAGCATGCAGAGAGCATCATTTAAGGAGTTTTGAAAAAGCAATGGAAGCAGGAGTAAAAATAGGGCTGGGAACAGACGCCGGCACGCCTTATGCTTTGCATTCCGAAACATATATGGAATTGGTTTTAATGGTGGAGGCTGGAATGGCACCTATGGAAGCTATCTGCACAGCTACAAGGAATTCTGCAGAGATTGTCGGTGTAGATCGCATTATGGGAACAATCGATAAAGGCAAGAAGGCTAATTTTTTGGTACTTGATACAAGCCCGCTATCTGATATTAGCTCTTTACGTGATGTGAGAAGGGTTTATAAAAACGGAAAGCTGATCTATTTATAAAAGATCTTTGCTTAATAATAGGAGGAGGTGGTATTACTTTACTAACTATTGAATCTTCTAAAAAACAGTTAATGAAAGGGAAGGGATATAAGCATGAAAAAATCAAGATTAATTTCCTGTCTATTACTAGTAGCAATGTTATTTACACTTACTGCTTGCACCGGTAATTCGTCGCAGCCAAGTAATGTAGGTTCCGCTAGTGGTTCCGGAGAAAATGCTGCAGCATCAGAAAAACGTGATGATTTAATATGCGGTATTCAAAAATTACCTTCAACTCTAGATACTGTTAAAACAGCAGATATTATGCCTCCTCAATTTCAGATTTTTGATGGGCTTGTAAGAGATTATAACGGTGAGATAGTATCTGCACTTGCTGAAAGCTGGACATTTGCTGATGACGCTAAATCAATTACTTTTAAATTACGACCTGATATCAAGTTCCATAATGGAGATCCCATTACAGCTGAAGATGTTGTATTCTCAATTAATAGAGCCGCAGTATCTCCGTTTGTAACTATTATGACATCTGCAATTGATAAAGCTGAAAAGGTTGATGAACAAACAGTATTGGTTAATTTCAAATATCCTTACGGTCCTGGATTAAAATGTTTTACTACTACTGCTTTATATATTATGAACAAAAAGGCTATCGAAGCTGATGAAGATGGATATGGAAAGAGTCCAATCGGATCGGGGCCATATGTACTTAAAGAGTGGATACCTGGTGAAAAAATAGTAATGGAAGCATTCAGCGGCTATTATGCCGGTGAGCCTGCAATTAAAAAGATTACTTATATACAGATTCCTGACCCCAGTACTCTTCTTATTGCATTAGAGAAGGGTGAAATTGATATCATTGATAGTAATACCCCTGAAGAAGCACGTCAATCACTTATCGATAACAAGAAGCTTCAATATGCAGAGTGTGATTCAAATGCGTTCTTAAATATTATGTTTAACAACACAAAAGGACCATTTGCAGACAAGCGAGTAAGGGAAGCAGTAAGCTACGCAATTGATAGGCAGGAATTAATTGATGGAGCTAAGAATGGAATGGCTTCACCATTGGAGGCCCCGCTGCTAATGTCATGCCCCGAATATCCGACTGACTTCAAGGCCAATCCATATGATCTTGAAAAAGCAAAAACATTGCTTGCAGGGGCAGGATATCCCGATGGATTTACTGTAAAGATGAAGACTATTGATTCTCCTACATACACTAAGCCTACAGAAATCATTCAGGCACAGTTAAAAAAGATTGGAATAAATATTGAAATAGAAATTATGGAACGTGGCAAATATATGGATGATGTAACAAATAAGAGTGATTTTGATATTACATTCTGGGCAATAGTAGCTAAGGTTCCCGATGCTGATTTTTGTCAATATTCTTTTTTCCACAGCGAAAACCTTAAAGGCAAAGGAAATTACATGGGGATCAATAATCCGGAATTGGACAAACTCCTAAGTGAAGGGAGAGCTTGTCTGGATCTTGAGAAAAGGAAAGAAATATATGCTAAAGCTTGCGAAATCATAAAGGAAGAAACAATGCTTGTTCCATTGTTTATGGCTAAAAGAACATTAGCGGCTAATACAAATTTAACAGGGTTGGAATTAAGGCCTGATAATCTGCGTAGATATATTTACGCAGATTGGAAATAATTAACAAGAACTGATGCAAAAATGTTGCAGGCATTTCTATGCCTGCAACATGTTAGGAGGCAAAATGTTTAGGTATATTTTGAAGAGGTTATTCTTAATGATACCGGTAATGGTGGGAATATCTTTTATCTTATTCTCTATTTTAAATTTAACTCCGGGTGATCCTGCCAGGCTCATGCTTGGTGAAGGCGCAACGGAAGAAGCTGTTGCAATGTTAAGAGAAGAGATGGGATTGAACGAAAACTTCTTTATCAGATATGGCAAATATGTTCTCGGGATATGCAAGGGTGACTTTGGCATCTCTTATGTATCCAAGGCTCCCACTTCTCAAGAGATACTGGTTCGTTTCCCAGTTACTGTAAAACTGGCATTATGCGGTATCTCATTTGCGATAATTCTGGGAATTCCGATAGGAATTATATCGGCTGTGAGGCAGTATACGATAATAGATACAGTTAGCTTGATCACAACATTAGTATTAACATCAATGCCGGGATTTTGGCTTGGATTAATGCTTATATTGATATTTTCACTAAAGCTGGATTTAATGCCTACTACAGGAGCTGACACATGGATACATTTTATACTGCCTACAATAACATTGTCTTCCATAACCCTTGCTACACTGATAAGAATGACACGCTCAACCATGCTAGAGGTGATAAGGCAAGATTATATAAGGACAGCTAAATCAAAAGGGGCTTCTGAAAAAAGGATAATATTTAAGCATGCATTAAGAAATGCGTTGCTGCCAGTTGTTACAGTAATAGGTATAAACTTTGGAATTTTATTGGGCGGAGCTGTAATTACAGAGAGCGTTTTTGCAATAAATGGCCTAGGAACATTAGTTGTAGAAGCGGTAAAAATGAAGGATGCACCGGTAGTTATAGGTGCAGTGCTGCTAATTGCTTTTGTTGGTGGTCTTGTTAACCTATTGGTCGACATTTTATATACCTATATTGACCCTAGGGTTAAGACACAGTTTTCGAAAGGGTAGGTGGCTATGGAGGTTAATTTTGAAAAGGGAGTAAATTTTAAAAACATTAAAAAACGCAGCCAACTTAAAGCAATATGGTTTAGGTTTAGCAAGAATAAACTCGCAATGTTCGGCTTGATCCTATTTGCTATAACGATTATTTTTACTGTTGGGGCACCAGTGTTTATAAGTTATGATGCTGCAATTGAGCAGAACATCTCAAAAAAGCTAATATCCCCGGGAAAAGAATACATATTCGGGACAGATATGTATGGGAGGGACATGTTTGCCAGAGTGATTTATGGCGGAAGGATATCGTTGTTAGTCGGTTTATCAACGGTAATCATTTCATTGTTCTTTGGCTCGTTAATTGGGTCTTTGGCAGCTTATTACGGTGGCAGGATTGATAATATCCTGATGCGTATTATGGATGTTTTTTTGGCAATCCCAAGCATTTTGATGGCAATAGCTGTTGTTGCGGCACTTGGACAAGGCATTGTAAACATTTTAATTGCGATGAGCATGTCAAGGATACCACAGTTTGCCCGCATAGTGAGATCGGCAATATTGTCGATCAAGGGGCAAGAATTTATAGAAGCAGCAAAAGCCTGTGGAACAAGTGATGCAAGAATAATTGCAAGGCATATTTTACCCAATGCTATCGGACCTATTGTTGTACAAGCTTCATTAAATGTTGCTGGTGCAATTTTAGGTATAGCGGGTTTGAGTTTCGTTGGTTTGGGAATCACTCCGCCTACTCCTGAATGGGGATCATTGTTATCTGGTGCGCGCAGCCAAATGAGATATTATCCATATTTGGTTACAATACCCGGGCTAGCTATTATGGTAGCTGTCTTATCACTCAACTTGATAGGCGACGGCTTAAGGGATGCATTAGATCCAAGATTGAAAAATTAGCTTGAATTGGAGAAAAGTTATGGATAAATTGTTGGAAATAAAAGATTTGAATGTCACATATAAAACTGATGAGGCTTTGATTTATGCAGTTAACGGCCTCAATTTAGCTTTAAATAAAGGTGAAACATTGGGAGTTGTTGGAGAAACCGGAGCTGGTAAAACAACAACAGCTTTAAGCATTATGAGACTGTTGCCTGATAAGGTAGGGAGAATTACTAGAGGTTCAATATACCTGGATGGAATGGAGATAACAAAAAAAACTGAAGCTGATATGAGGCTCATAAGAGGGAATACGGTTTCAATGATTTTTCAGGACCCGATGACCAGTTTGAATCCAACAATGACTATTGGCAGTCAAATTGCAGAAGTATTGCAATTGCACAGTAATGATAATAAAGCAAACATTAAAAACAGGGTCGACGAAATATTAAGGCTTGTAGGTATTTCCACTGAAAGGCAAAATGATTATCCACATCAGTTTTCAGGCGGGATGAAGCAGAGAGTAGTAATTGCAATCGCGTTGGCATGTGAGCCGAAGCTATTATTGGCAGATGAGCCTACCACAGCTTTAGATGTTACTATTCAAGCTCAAGTTTTACAGATGATGCGTGAGCTTAAAAGCAAATTAAATACTTCAATGATACTTATAACTCATGATTTGGGGGTTGTTGCCCAAAACTGTGACAAGGTCGCAATTATGTATGCGGGTGAAATCGTAGAAAACGGAATAATCGAAGATATTTTTGAAGGTGTTAATCATCATCCATACACAGAAGGGTTATTTGGTTCAATACCTGACTTAACAAGGTCTACAAAGCGATTGAATCCGATTGATGGGTTAATGCCTGATCCCATAAATCTTCCTGCTGGATGTACATTTCATCCTAGATGTCCTAAATGTATGGATATTTGCAGGACGAAAAAGCCAGAGCCTTTCTCATTTGGCTCACATGTCATTAAGTGCCATTTTGTACAGAATTCCAATCAGTAGCAAACAAAAGGAAGGATACAAAATATGAATATGCCTCTTATTCAAACAAAAAATCTAAAGAAATATTTTAGAACACAAAAAGGTGATTTGCATGCTGTCGATAATGTGAATATTGATATTAATAAAGGAAAGACACTTGGTGTAGTGGGAGAGTCAGGATGCGGAAAGTCTACTTTAGGACGTGTTATTCTGAGATTGCTGGAGCCCACATTCGGTGAAGTCATATATAACGGAAATGATATTATACATTTAAACCAGAAACAAATGAACAATATTCGCCAAAAAATGCAGATAATATTTCAAGATCCATATGCTTCATTGAATCCAAGAATGACTGTAAGTGAGATAATAGCTGAACCTATAAAAGTCTGCAAAATAATTAAAGATAAAGAGGAACTTAACCAGCGTGTATTTGATTTAATGAAAATAGTTGGATTAGACTACCGGTTTATAAATACCTATCCCCATGAAATGGATGGAGGAAGGCGCCAAAGGATTGGAATAGCAAGGGCACTTGCATTAAACCCCGAATTTATTGTGTGCGACGAACCGGTTTCTGCTTTAGATGTATCTATACAAGCACAAATATTAAATTTAATGATGGATTTGCAGGAAGACCATGGCTTGACGTATATGTTCATTACACACGATCTAAGTGTCGTAAAACATATAAGTGATGAAATAATGGTTATGTATTTAGGACAGTGTGTTGAAAAAGCACCATCGGAAGAGCTATTTGCTAATCCGCTGCATCCATATACCCAAGCTTTGCTGGATGCAATACCCATAGCAAGCTTAAAAGAAAGAGATAAACTAAGAAAAATAATCAAGGGAGAAGTCACCAGTCCTATCAATCCGAAGCCCGGATGCAGGTTTGCAAGCCGGTGCTTCCATGTGACGGCAGAATGTAAAAATGATGGTCTGGGATTGGTTGAAGTATCGCAAGGACATTATGTTTCTTGCATATTGCATAAATAATATTGCGAAAGATAGGAGTTTTAGAAATGAATATAACAAAGTATGAATTAGCAAAAATGACATGGAAAGAAGCAGAGTATATCTTTAAACAAGACAAGGTTTTCTTAATACCGCTAGGATCAATGGAAGAGCATGGACCTCAGTCTGTTTTAGGAGATTATATGGCCGCAGAGGAAGCAGCAAAAGAAACTGCTAAAAGATCAGGAGCTATAATGGTTCCTATTATACCCTTTGGATACTCCGAATATTTTAGGGATTATCCCGGAACGATCTCATTTTCTCCAAGGACAATGTATAGAGTTATTGAAGATATCTTTGAATGTCTTATGGAGCATGGTGCAAAAAAGTTTCTTATTGTCAATGGGCATGGAGGTAATATGCCTATTATTGAGATGTTTGGTCGTGATTTAAGGCGAGAAAAGGGAATTATGATAGGCAAGTTTGACTTGTGGCAAGTGTTATCACCTCAAATGAAAGAGGAACTTTATGGTGAGAATGCAAGTAGGTGTATGGGACATGGCGGAGAGCCCGTTACTTCCGTAATGAAATATTTGCGTCCTGATGACATCAGAATGGACTTGGTGGATGAAATGGATAGAGTATATAAATGGCAGGACTTTGAACTCGCAAACATAGGTAAGACAAATATTGCTGGAATGGAAGCAAGCATTTATTTCAATATTAAAGATGCTACAAATCAGGGATGCCTCGCTGACCCGCGTTATGGCAACGCAGAAATAGGCAAAAAGATATTTGAGCGCATGGTTGAAGTCGGCTGTGAGTTTGTAAAGCGAATGGAAAATTCCGAAATGAAAATTTAATGTGAGGTTACGGATATGTATATGATTAATAAATCTAATAGAAAAGCCAGTCAAGAGTTGATCAACGAATTCTCAAAATTTGGTGTTGCTTTGATTGCAGATTCGATGGGAAGATATGGTGCAATGAAACCATATATAAAGCCGATTGCCTATGGAAGGAAAATGAAGGGCAGGGCTGTTACGGTCCAGACATACCGTTCCGATAATCTTATGCTTCATGTCGCTTTGGAAATGGCCCAGAAAGGCGATGTGCTTGTAGTAGATGCCGGAGAAATAACAAATGCCGGTTTATGGGGAGATCTTATGACGCAGATGGCATGTATAAAGGGGCTTAATGGCGTTGTTACAGATGGGGCGGTACGGGATATAGAAGAACTTATTAAATCAGGGTTACCAATTTACAGTAAGAGTATAAGTCCATTAGGAGGCTTTAAATCTGCTGGGGGATCTGTTAATATACGGATTTCATGTGGTGGGGTTGTGGTTTTACCAGGGGATATTATTATAGGCGATGACGATGGTGTGGTAGTAATACCTTTGGAAAAAGCAGAAGAAGTTTTGGAATTATGCAAAAGCAATAAGAAAAAGGAGAATGCAATTTCCAAAAAAATGAAACAAGGAATAACACTATTTGAACAGTTAGGATTACCAGAACAACTGGGAAAATTGGGATTGGCTATTCCGGAAGATGAAGAATAGTAGAATTCACGCAGTTGATATCTTATGTGGAGCAGAGGTGAAAATATGGGGGAAATTATATTATTTGGGAGCAAATACTGAGGCGGATGTGAACCTATGAAAGAGTTCCTTTCAAAAAACGAAATTAAGTTTGTTTATTTAGATATATCAGAGAGCCTTTCTAACCTGAAAGCTTTTCTTAAATATCGGGATAGTCGACCGGAATTTGATGATATAAGAGAAAGTGGCCGAGTGGGCATACCCTGTATAGTTGTTAACAAAGGGGAAAGAGTTTTCTTTTATGAGATTGATATTGAACAATTAAGAGATCAGATATGAATTTCAAGTCAGTATATAAAGACAATTTTATAATTTTTTAAATGCTGTGAAGTTCAAAACTATTCAAAGATAAAAGAAAATTTATTTAGATAGAGAGGTAAGAATATGACAGATTTATTAAAAAAAGCAGAATCTTTAAAAGAATACTATACAAGCATACGTCACAAGATACATCAAAATCCGGAAATATCATTCAAAGAGTTTGAAACGACGAAATTTATAAAAAAAGAGCTTAATAACATGGGTATAGACATCTTGCCATTAGATATTCCTACCGGTGTTGTAGCAATAATAGAGGGCACAAAAAATGGTCATGGAACAGTTACTGCTTTACGCGCTGATATAGATGCTTTGCAGATGGAGGATTTATCTGGCAAGCCCTATGCGTCAAAAAATCCCGGAGTTGCACATGCCTGCGGACATGATGGACATGTTGCCATACTATTAGGTGTCGCAAAGCTGCTCAATGAGATGAAAGATAAGTTTTCTGGGATGGTGAAACTAGTATTTCAGCCTGCTGAAGAAGGTTTGGGAGGCTCAATGATTATTATCAATTCCGGAGCTTTAAAAAATCCGGATGTTGATGCAATCGTATGTTTACACGGATGGCCTTATTTTAAGGTTGGTGAAGTTGGAGCTTGGTCAGGCCAATATATGGCATCAGCAGATAAATTTCTTGTCAAGATGATAGGTAAAAGCGGACACGGAGCACGCCCTTATAAAGCCGTTAATCCTATAATGGCAGCATCGAATGCAATTAATGCTATTCCTAATATTGTTTCCAATGAAATAGTAACCGCAAAACAGGCAGTAGTAACAGTATGTACCATACATGCAGGAACGGCTTTTAATGTAATACCTGATTTGGTTGAATTTGGGGGTACGGTTCGCTGCCTTGATCCTGTAGTTAGAGATGAGCTTGAGACTAAGATTAAACGTGTAGTTAAAGGTGCGGCACAGATGTTCGGATGCCAAGCTGAAATAGAATATAATAGGGGAGTGCCATCGTTAATCAATGATCCGGAATTAGTAGATCAAGTTATTAAAGCAAGCGCGGATGTTTTGGGAAATGAAAGCATTCGTGAACTCGACGGGCCTGTTATGGGCTCGGAAGACTTTTCTTATTATATTGATGCTGTTGGCAAGGGTGTATTCTATAGGCTTGGAATCGGTACTGGAGAAGAAATTGAGCCGATTGCTCTGCATAACAGTGAATTTGATTTCAATGATGATGCAATTCCATATGGAATTGCGACGATGGTTCAGCTTATCCTCAATAGGCACAATTAGATCTAAGCCTATTTTTCCTTGTTGAGTCATGAAAATGGGGATGAGCTTTATGCTCATCCCTTGATTCCAAAGAAATACCCTAAAACTAGAGACTAGCGACCAAAGACTGGAAGCTATTCTCCCATATATCCTAAGCTGATGGACAGCTCTTTTGCAATATCCATCACATTTTTTATTATGACGGAGGTTTGTTTTTCCTTAAGCCTGTAAGTAGGTCCGGAAATGCTGATGGAAGCAATAGCCTCACCATAGCAGTCAAAAACAGGAGCAGCTATGCAGGTTACCCCTTCTTCTCTCTCTTCATTGTCCAGGGCATAGCCCTGCTTTTTTATGATCTCAAGCTCTTCCATCAAATCCTCTGCAGAAGCCAGGGTATTTTGTGTATATCTTTGAAAATTGCTTTTACTCAAAATCAGATCCTGTATTCTCTTAGGCTGATAAGCCAGCAGAATCTTTCCTCCGCCAGTACAGTATAGAGGAACTTTTGCCCCTAATTGAGTGAACATTTTAAGGAGCTTAGTGCTTTCAGATTGAGCTATATAAACAATTTCGCTGCCGTCTAAAATCACAAGGTTACTGGTTTCACCCACTACTTCCCTAAGCTTATCCAAGTATGGCTGAGCCAGGTTTGCCAGCACATTTTGCCTTTTCGCCATGCCGCTTATCCGGAATAACGCAAAGCCTATCCTATATTTTTTTGTCTTTTTATCCTGCTCTATAATATTGCATTGCTTCAAAGTATTGAGAAGGTGATAGGTTGCGCTTACGCCATAATTGAGCCTGCTGCTTATTTCGGTAACACCGAGCCCTTCTTCGGACTTCGCCAGTTCTTCCATAACTTCGACAGCTTTTATGACAGAACCTATGGTCTTTGTATCCTTTTTTATAGAAGTATCCACGATGATCAACTCCTGTAAGACTATTTTACCTATGTTAAATCATATTATATTGCAGGTAAGTATGTCAAACAATTTAATATAGTCCTGGATCCCTGAGAAAGAAAATGGTGCTCCTGATATGACAGCAAATCATAGCTCAGGAGCACCATAAAATATTTACATAATGATTAAACTACTTTATTAGTCATAATTTTTAAGATCGCACCGTCCATATCCTTCATTCCCTCGCTGGACAATACACCCAGGTTTTTAATAGTATCTTCCACATCATCTCCGACAATGCCATCAAGCTTAGATATTACTACACCATTGACGGCAAGATATGCCTGAATAACAGCTTCGCTTGCCGCAGTAGACAGCTTATATGCACAGCCGCCCTTTGCCCCGTCGCATACCATTCCCGATATGGCACCTACCATATTATTTATAGCGCCTACTACCTGATCATAACCTCCGCCCAGGAGCCATGCGATAGAAGCAGATGCTCCGATTCCGGCTGCTACACTGCAACCGCATACGGGAGATAGCTTACCTGTATATTCTTTTATATAGGCAGTTACTAAATGGCTTAGTACCAATGCTCTGGCAAGCTTCTCGTCATCATAGCCCAAATACCTGCAGACCACCGTAGGAGGTATTATTGCCGTAATTCCATGATTGCCGCTGCCCGCGCTGCTCATTACGGGCAAATTAATACCGGCCATTCTTGCATCGCATGCGGCCGATGTCAATATTCTTACCTGATTTACAATATCATCCCGCAATATTCCCTTTTGCAGCAACTGGCTCATTCCTGCGCCAAGTCCTATTTTACCTTCTAAGCCTTTATTGGCCATGTTGATATTCAGCTCTACGCCCTCTAATAAAAACTTGATATCCTCAAATGAAGAGCCTTCTACAAAATCCATGATCTCTCTAACGCTTACATTTATTAAGGAAGCTTTGTTGCCGTTGAAGCCTTCATTAAAAGAGCATTTTTTATCCTCTGCATTATAGATTATTTTATCGTTAGCCTCTAAATAAACAACATTCGTATGGCTGTCCTTAACAATACAGCAGGCCTCGCCTTTATCGGTCTTGATCTTTGCTTCTATAAAGAAATTGCCCTGGTTATCAGCAACTTCAAGGCCTATTTTATTCTTGCCCACCAAGCTTCTGGCCTCATCTATGCAGCAATCGTTAACATTTTTGAAAAGCTCCAGTCCTAACTTCGGGTCCGCACATATAACAGATAAGGCTACAGCGAAAACAATACCCTTTTCCCTTGTGCCCGGTATGCCTACCCTCATACCATTTTTGTATATATTAGGGCTGAGTTTGACATCGATCGCTTCAATATTCCCCTTTATTTCTTTATAGGCTGTTGACACTGCCAAAGCGACCGCAACCGGCTCAGTACAGCCTAGAGCAGGCTTCACTTGCTGCTTTAAAATATTTAAAATATCCTCTCTGCTCAAGCATAAAACTCCTTTCAATCAATTATTGACATGACAATTATCTATACATGACTTCTAATTGCAATTATTGTGCCAAATCAAAGGCCGTATTATTTTTCTTCATTATTAATAGCTGAAAAAAATAATATATGCCTATTTGCTGACATCAAATGGCAAGCCATAAAAAGCATATGAATCAACCGGTTGTGCTATTTTGATGAAGGTTTACTTTGCGAAAGCTCTAAGCCTTGCGTCATCAGCAAGCAGAAGCAATTGGCATAACAGATTATATGTTGCATCTATACATTGGCACAAGTGCATATAAAATATCTATAATTGATTCCGGATCTTATACAAGTCGATAAATTATGCATTTCTACTCGAAAATTTTCATATTTGAAAAAAGTATTATCATAAATGAAAATTTAACTAAAATCAATGTGCTTTTACTAAAGGTATAACATATGGATCATCTAATCTTATGAGCTATAGATCAAGGAAAGCAAGTGGGGATATATAACATATATGACGTTAAATGTTTTTCATATTTGCAATTTGTATGTTCTACTACTAAGTTTAATAAAGATTTAATCATTTAACAACCACAAATTTTGGAAGGGCTATCCAGATATGGCTCTTATTTTTGTTATTTATTAAACAATACAGAGCTTCACAATCTTTTTATCGTGGCATGGATATTGCATTATATAAAAATCGTATTTGTTACTCAATAAAAAATACAAAATGATTGAGGAGGAAGAAGAATGTTAAACAAAAAAAGTAAGTCTATCATTGCTTTATTACTCGTCGCTTTAATGTGTTTCGCTGCTGTTGGCTGCGGCTCACCTGCCAGCAAGGAGCCGGCCGAAACATCTAACGAGATAGCAGCACCTGCCTCCGGCCTAAGACCTGAAGGTGTGCCGAAAGACTTCCCCAACAAGGAAATCCAATGGATTTATGCTTTTGGCCCCGGATCACCAATGGATGCTTATTTCAGAATTTTAGCCGATAAGATTCAGAAGACAGAAGGCTGGAAACATGGCTTCGTAGTTACTTATAAAGAAGGAGCCAGCGGAAGAATCGGATGGAATGCATTTGCTCAGGCCAAGCCCGATGGATATACACTTGGATTCGCTCCCAGCGCTATGTTGATATCCGCTGTTTCAGAAGACGTATCCTACGGTGCCGACAAGATAAGCTATATCATCAATACTATGTCTGACCCCGGTGCTATAGGTGTTGCAACTGGCTCTCAATACAAATCATTAAAAGATTTGGTTGAAGCTGCTAAAGCAAATCCCGGCAAAGTAACTATCGGTGTTACATCTACAATCGGACAAGAAGGCTTGACTGTAAAGCTTATAGAGAAAGCTTCAGGTGCTAAATTCAACATGGTTGCTTTCGACGGTGAAGCTGAAATATTTGCCGCAGTTATAGGAAAACACTTGGATGCATTCTGCCTCAATATCTCCGATGCTACTACTTTTATCGAAGAAAAACAGGTTGAAATACTTGCTACAGGTGATGAAGAACGTTCGCCATTCCTGCCGGATGTACCCACATATAAAGAAGCAGGTTATGATGTTACACAGCTTAACATGAGAGGAATCGGCGGACCTGCAGGTATCCCTGAGCCTATAAGACAATATCTTGAAAACTGCTTCATAGCTGCTGCAAATGATCCTGAAGTAAAAGCAAAAGCTGCTGAAATGAAGATCCCTGTTGATACTTTGACTGGTACTGAACTACAGTCCATGTTTACTTCTATAGCCGACACCTATAAGAAACTTTATGAAGAAGATCCCTGGAACTAATAGCATAAGCATTAAATTAATTTAACAAATCAATATGATTCAAGGGGTGGCTAACGCCCCTCGGATCATAAATAAGTAAATGTGCAGGTGGTGCGCTAATGGATAATAAAACTACAAAAAAATCCTTTAATTTTAATTATTTATCGGTTGTACTGATCTATATATGGGCTTTTGCATTTTTAATGTGGACTCCTAAAATAAAGGACCCGGGCTCAAGACTCTTTCCTGTAATGATAAGTATTTTTGCAATAGTACTGGCAACAATCCTACTGCTGAAAACTTATTTTAAATGGGGCAAACAAGAAGAAATCAGCTTTGCCGGCGGCAAAATGGCTTTGCTTATGGCAGTATTCCTTGTTGTATATGTTGCAGCCATAGAAGTTGTTGGTTTTTACTTGGCTACACCCTTTTATCTCTATCTTACTATGCGGGTATTGGGACAGAAAAATAAGAAGCTCATGCTTACTATTTCTGTGCTTATGTCTTTGGGAGTATTTTTATTCTTTGATCTGCTCTTGGGCATGGAGATACCGGAAGGTTTGCTGCTTCCCATGTTTCTAGGATAATTTTCTTTAACGAGGAGTGTAACGTATGGATTTTTTTCAATATGCTTTGGAAGCATGTACCCTGACAAATTTATTGTGGCTGACCATAGGCGCTCTTATCGGTTCCATCCTGGGTGCGCTGCCTGGAATGTCTGCTGATACAGGGATAGCCATATTCTTACCTTTGACATTTAACCTTGAGCCGGTAACAGGGCTTATAACTTTAGGCGCCATATATGTAACAGGCTCTTATGGTGGAAATATTACAGCGGTATTGATAAATACCCCCGGAACTTCAGATTCTCTGTTTATGACCCTTGACGGATATCCTATGACGGTGCAGGGCAAAGGTTTAAGGGCTATAGGTATTACGACCTTCAGTGCATTCATAGGCGGAATGATAGGCTCTATTGCATTGCTCTTTATTGCGCCTCCCCTTGCCCAGATAGCAATAAAATTCGGTCCCTGGGAATTGTTCCTGACAACCCTTATGGGATTGATCATCATATTAGGCTTGGTAAAAGGCGGTATGCTCAAAGGCTTAATAAGTGCTTCATTAGGTTTTCTGTGCACCATGATAGGAATGGACGGCATAACAGGCTTAAGCCGATTGAACTTCGGAATAAAACCAATATATGACGAAATGCCTTTATTGCCTGTTGTATTGGGTATGTTTGCTGTTTCCCAGGTGCTTGCGCTGGCGGGAGACAAAACTGAAACTATTTCTATTGATAAATCTGCAATCAAGGGTAGTCCCTTCTTATCGATGAAGGATCATCTATCCATGTTGTTCAACAATATAAGATCATCAATAATAGGGACCATCGTTGGTATTATCCCTGGAGCGGGGACGACTGTTGCAGCAGGTATAAGCTACAACCTTGCAAGAAAAGGAGATCCCCATCCTGAGACCTTCGGTAAGGGAAATGATCAGGGCCTGGCAACAGTATCTGCGGCCAACAACGCTGTGGTTGGCGGCTCTTTGGTACCGCTTTTGACTTTAGGAATTCCCGGCAACGGAACTTCCGCTCTTTTCTTAGGAGGCCTGTTGATTCACGGTTTGGCCCCGGGAACACAATTGTTTAACAGAAACCCTCAAACAGTTTATGGATTGTTCTTTGGCTTGATAGTCGCACAGTTCTTCATTTTGCTCATTGGCTTGTTTGGAGCTCCTATTTATGCCAAAGTAACTAAAGTGCCTACAAATATTTTGATACCGATAGTAGGCTCCTTATGCATACTGGGTGCTTATACTTACAGGAACCTGGCCTTTGATAACTTCCTGATCATATTCTTCGGTATCATCGGCTACTACATGACCAAGGCCAATATACCTATGGCACCCTTTGTACTGGCATTTGTACTGGGCAAAAATACCGAGATACATTTTCGAAGGAGTATGCTGTTGACCGGTGGAAACCTCAGTTCGGTAGCCTTTACGCCTTTGGCGATTGCTTTGCTGGCTGTAGATTTAATCTTCTTGATTTCACCTTTCTGGGGAGAGATCAAGGGATTGATCAAAAAAGATAAAGATAAAGGGGCAGCCAGCTGCTAATATATAAATTTTTATAACTGTGGAAAGGAGTACAGATATGAATAAGATGACAAAAAAAGAGAGGGTTATTGCAGCAATAAATAAGCAGGAAGTTGATAGGGTACCCTTTAGCATTTGGTATCATATACCTCAGGTAGATCAGGATCCTGTTCAGCTGGCCGAGGTTCAAATTGAACAAGCTCACTGCTATGACTTGGATTTCATTAAAATGATGCCTTTCGGCAATTATGGTGCGCATGACTATGGACTAAGCTGCACTTTCTTCTGCACTGAGACACAGCCTGTTTTAGAAAGAAAGTTTGCAATTGATGATGTAAAAGAATGGACAGAGATTGAGCCATTGCCCGGCTATTTTGGATCTCACGGCAAGCAGCTGATGCTGACCAGGCAGCTTCAAAAACAGCTCAAGGGTGAAGAAATACCCTATGTACAGACTATTTTCAGTCCGCTTACTACTGCTAAAAAACTGGCCGGCCCTCGTGTATTTGAAGATATGAGGTCTCATCCGGAATATTTGCACCAGGCATTGGCTGCCATAACTGAGACCACTATAAATTTTGTTAAGCTCAACATTGAGGCAGGCGTAGCAGGATTCTTCTTCGCAACTCAATGTGCAAATAAAGAATGGGTTACTGAGGCTGAATACGATGAATTCGGTGTAAAATATGACCTTCAGGTGATCAATGCCTATAAGGATATCACCTACTTTAATATTGCACATATTCATGGGGACAACACTATGTTTGAAAAGGTTGCAAGCTATCCGTGCAATTGCATCAACTGGCATGACAGATGGGTAAGCCCCAGCATGTCGGAGGCTAGAAAAATATCCGATAAATGCTTCCTGGGCGGCATAAATGAAAAATGGCTGTCAAAGGCAAAGCCTGAGGAAGTTAGAAGCCATATCAGAGAAGCCGTATTGGCAGCAGGCCGTACAGGCTTGATGGTTACCCCGGGCTGCGTAGCTGAGCTTACTACGCCGCAGGTTAATTTTTATGCAGCCAGAACAGCTGTTGAAGGTCTATAAGAGATTTGATTTAAATTAATATATTTTTTCCAGGACTCATAAGGAAACTCCCGATGGCGGCTTTTGGTACGACAGCATAACACCGGGAGTT
Organism: Lutispora sp. QWL-02; assembly: GCF_058315355.1. Taxonomy (NCBI): domain Bacteria; kingdom Bacillati; phylum Bacillota; class Clostridia; order Lutisporales; family Lutisporaceae; genus Lutispora; species Lutispora sp. QWL-02. Next base: position 124,863 of record NZ_CM177762.1, on the reverse strand, counting down.
TCTGATGAACCGGAGAATTATAATTTGCTTGTAAGAAGGAGTTGGTAGCCTCATGGACGATGACAGTTGGATACAGATTATCCTTCTGGTATTGTTAACTATTGGTGCAGCGTATTGTGCCGCTTCAGAAATAGCTTATGCGTCATTAAATAAGATCCGATTAAAAAATTATGCTGATAATGGGGATAAGCGTGCAAAGACAGCGATGTATATTTCGAATAATTTCGATAGAGCACTGACCACTATTCTCATAGGCAATAATATTACACATATTGGATTCGCATCGCTGGCAACCTTGATTTCAACTCAGTTATGGGGTATGAGATCAGTTAAATATACCACTATTGTTTCTACTATTGTAGTGTTTCTTATTAGCGAGATGATTCCCAAAAGCTATGGAAAAGCAAACAACCTGAAGTTTGCTCTTGCTGTATCAGGTTCATTATGCGCTTTGATGAAAATATTCTCACCGGTTGCCAATTTTTTTACATTGGTAAGCCGGAGCATATCAAAGCTTTTTCCTGAAAGGCAGGAACCAGCCATTACCGAAGAGGAGTTTTACGATATTATCGAGACCGCCGATGAAGAAGGCGTACTGGATAGAGGCAAGCAGGATTTGGTTAATTCTGCATTGGATTTCGATGATATCACAGTCGGTGATATTTTCACCGCCAGGGAAGATATTGTGGCATTGGATATAGATTCCACACAGGAAGAAATCCTGGAAAAAATAAAAACTCAGAAATATTCCCGCCTACCCGTTTATCGGGGCACTATAGACAATATTATAGGCATCCTTCAAGTTAGAAAATTTCTTAAGCTCTACATCAAGCATGATGTGTTTGAGATTCAGGATCTGCTTTTAGAGCCTCATTTTATCAAGAGAAAAGAGCCCATCGATGATATGCTCAGAAGAATGAGCAGCAAAAAATTTCACATGTCCATTGTCGTCGATGACAGCGGTAAAACTCTTGGGCTTGTAACTGTAGAAGATATTTTGGAAGAGCTTGTTGGTGAGATATGGGATGAAGACGATGTCGTAAATGATGAATTTCTCAAGCTGGGAGGAGAACGCTATGAAATAAGCGGTGACCTCACAGTGTCAGAAGTCTTTGAACGCATCGGACTCCAATGCGGGGATAATGAAATCGGGGCAAAAAAAATAAGCCAATGGGCACGGGAGCATTTTGATTGTGAACCCTGTGAAGGGAATAGCTTTCGCGATAAAAACCTTGAAGTATCTGTTTTGCATAGTGACAGCGGAAGGATTACGAAGGTGATTCTGAAGCTGCTGGAGTGAAAATGCATATGCAATTTACTTTACTACAATGTGAAATAGGAGTTGGTTTTATATTATGGACAGTTGGCCCTATATAGGCATTGTTCTTTTAATCATGCTTTCTGCTTTTTTTTCCGGGTCGGAAATTGCTTTTGCCTCGGTAAACAAAGCAAGATTAAAAAAGGCATCCCAAGCTGGGAAATCCAGTGCAAAGATTGCCTTATACATTACCGAGCATTTTGAAGATGCTTTATCGACAATACTGATCGGCAATAACCTTGTAAATATTGCCGCATCTTCTATCTCTACAGTAATAGCCATTGGCTTGATGGGAGAATCAGGGACTATTGCTGCAACTTTGATCATGACAGTCGTAATACTGACCTTTGGAGAAATAACTCCTAAAATCATAGCTAAACAGCAATGCGATAAATTTGTGCTGCTGGCATCCTATCCGCTGCGCTTTTTAATGGTCATCATGAAGCCTGTTATCGCCGTTGTAGTCTGGATTGTGAACCTGATTTCAAAGATATGGGAAAAGGATGGACAAAAGGAACCGTCGGTAACAGAAGAGGAACTGGTCTCTATCATTGAAATCGTCGAGGATGACGGTATAATCGATAAGGATAGAAGCGAGCTGCTGCAATCGGCCTTGGAATTCTCGGATATATCGGTGGAAGAAATACTGACACCCAGGACGGACATGGTTGCTATTGATATTGACGATGACATGGATACCATAGTAGATATTGCATTAAACTCACCCTATTCAAGGATTCCTGTCTACGAAGATACTATAGACAATATTATCGGCGTTTTATACCTTGGCCGCTTTTTGAAAAAACTGGTGGACGAAGAGCCGGTTAATATACGCTCCATGCTCATTGAAGCTTGCTTTGTCCACAAGACGATGAAGCTTCCTGCTATCTTTGCTGAGCTTAAGCGCCGCAGGCTCCAGCTGGCAATCGTCACTGACGAATACGGCGGAACCATGGGATGCATAACTATGGAGGATGTGCTTGAGCAGCTGGTAGGAGATATATGGGATGAGACGGATGAAATAATCAACGAATTTGTCATCATCGGAGAAAACACCTATGAGGTTAGTGGTGATTTAACGATTCGTGATTTTTTTGAATATGTAGATATAGATGACCGTGACTTCGAAAGCGAATATAGCACGGTAGGCGGTTGGACTATAGAAATGCTCAATGGACTGCCGAATACAGGAGATACTTTCAGATATAAAAATCTGACAATAAAGGTTATAGAGCTGGATGGCATGCGTATTACAAGGCTTTCCGTGGTTGTTGCACCGGAAGCTGATGAGGACTAGACATGCAGGAAATCAAGGGAGTCTGCCAAGCAGAATATTAAAAAAATATAAGTATTTAGCAAATAAAGTATTTGCATGAAATGGAGGAATTGTACATGAAACCTATAGAGAGGATAGAAGCTTTATTAGCCGGCAAGAAGCTGGACACACCTGCTATCAACCTTTGGAAGCATTTTCCGCCTTATGATGAAGATCCGAAAGAGCTTGTGAAGAAAACCATACAATTCCAAGAGAGATTCAACTGGGATTTTGTAAAGGTTACCTATCAAGGTTTATATTCAATCCAGGATTGGGGCTCAAAAATTCAGTGGCCTGAAAGAGACTGCCAATGGCCTAACACCTGTTCAAAGGTTGGTGTAGTAACCGATTTCTCGATTAAAAAAGCCGAGGACTGGAAGAACTTAAATGTGCTGCCTATGGATCAAGGTTCGATGGCAGATTCCATTCTGGCTGCAAAAGAAATTGTAAAGAGATTCAAGGGTGAAGCTCCCGTAGTGGTTACGGTATTTAATCCTTTGACAACTGCAGTAAAGATGAGCGGAGACAAGATGTTCGTTCACATGAGGCAGCATCCTGAGCTATTTAAAAAAGGCCTGGAGGTTATCACACAAACCACTGTCAATTACGTCAAAGAGTTGGTTAAGAATGGGGCTGACGGATTATTCTTCGCAAGCCAATTGGGAACCTATGACAAGATGAGCGTCAAGGAATACGAAGAATTCGGACGTCCTTATGACTTGCAGATATTAGATGCTATTAAAGACAATACCTGGTTCAACATAATGCATATGCATGGTGCTGCACCTATGTTTGAAATAATGGAAAAATATCCTGTACAAGCAGTTAACTGGCATGACAGACTAGTAGATTTAAGCTTAAAAGAGGGCAGAAGCAAGACGGACAAAATCCTGATAGGCGGTGTAGACGAGTTTAAGGTTCTTAATGACGCCAATGAAGAAGAACTCTTGGCTCATCTCAAGGATGCATTAGATCAGGTTGAAGATAAGAGGCTTATCTTAGGACCGGGATGCTGCGTTCCTTTATATGTCAATGAAGATAGATTTGAAGTTGCAAAGAGGCTTCTTGAAAAAGCGGCTCGATAAAGCATCAGGTAAATTCTGGCACTGGATTTAGAGAATCTATTGATTGTATAGGATAGCTTGCTGTCCTATACAATTAATTATATAGGATATAAAAAGACAATATACCCCAGGGCCTTAGCGGGATAGCTGGCCATCAGATGAAAATAAGGAATATTAGTGGTATAGGAGGATTAGAAATATGAATTTGCCAGAAAATGCAAAGGCTGGAGAGAACACAAAAAAGAATCTGGAGGGCAATTCGAAGCATGATGAGGATTTTAAAACTGCTGAGAAATGGGCCATTATTGGAGTTGTTGGTAATTTAGTATTAACAGCATTTAAAGCATTTGCAGGGATTGTGGGAGGCAGCAGCGCTATGGTAGCAGACGCTATGCACTCCGCTTCGGATATTATAGCCTCAGCTGTGGTGTATATAAGCCTAAAAATTGCAAAGAAACCTGCTGATGAGGAACATCCCTTTGGTCATGGAAAGGCAGAAGCCATATCGGCTGCAATCGTAGGCTTGATGCTTATAGCTGCAGGTATTCAAATACTAAGGACTGCTTATGCTTCAATATCCAGCGGCTCATTGCATGCCCCGGGCATAATTGCCTTATATGCAGCGGTTATTTCAATAGTTGTAAAAGAAGCCATGTATAGGGTTACTTATAAAGTAGGCAAGAGAATAAATAGCCCCTCAACTATTGCTAATGCCTTAGACCACAGGTCTGATGCCTTCTCTTCCATAGCAACCTTCATCGGAATAGGCGGAGCTATATTAGGCTATCCCATAATGGACCCAATAGCCGGCGGACTGGTAGCCTTATTTATATTAAAGATGGGCTACGATATAGTTGTCGATGCAACAAATCAAATTATGGACAAGTCTCCCGAAAAGGAGAAGATAGGACTGATAAAGGAAGCTGTATTAAATACACCAGGAGTTGAGAGTGCTCATGGCATTCGAATGAGACAGAGCGGCCCGTTCTATTTAATAGATCTGGACATATGCGTAGATAAGGGCGTAAGCCTTGATGAAGCTCATAAGATAGGCGATATAGCAAGGGATAATGTTTATAAGGCATTGGATAAAGTATATGAGGTAAGGGTTCATGTAGATCCCCATCAATAAATTACGTTCAATTTTATGTAATAAATTTAGCAAGTATTGTTAGCAATCTAGTTAAGAAAGCAGGTGGAGATAAAATGCTTACAAAGGAAGCATATGAAAATTATATTTTGATACTAAATAGTGAATTAATAGAGGCTCTGGGTTGTACGGAACCTATAGCAATCGCCTATGCAGCAGCTAAGGCAAAGGCTGTTTTGGGCAAGCAGCCTGAAAGAATGGAAATAGGATGCAGCGGAAACATTGTAAAGAATGTAAAGGGTGTTGTAGTGCCGAATACAGGCGGTCTTATAGGTATTGCAGCAGCTGCTGTTGCAGGAGTAGTTGGAGGAGACCCGGACAAGGGGCTTCAGGTATTAGAAAGCGTTAAGAGCGAGGATCATGATGAGATAAGAAAGCTGCTGAAGGAAGACTATTGTTCTGTATATCACCTTCAAGGAGTAGAAAACCTTTACATTGCGGCCAAGGTTTTTTCAGAGGGCGAATCCGCAGAGGTCTACATCAAAGATTCCCATACCAATATAATCAAAATAGTTAAGAACGGCAAAATCATTTACGAAAATAAAGAAGGCGCTCAGAGCGATTCGGTGCCAACGGGAGATAGATCCCTTCTTAGCATAAGAGGAATTATAGAATTTGCAGACACTGTAGATTTGGGAGAATTGCGGGACCTGCTTGCAAACCAGATTAGGATGAATACGGCAATTTCAGAAGAAGGCTTAAAAAACAATTATGGTGTCAGCGTAGGCAAGACGCTTTTAAGATATTACGGCGATGACATAAAGGTAAGGGCTAAAGCTAAAGCTGCAGCGGGAAGCGATGCCAGAATGAGCGGCTGCTCTCTTCCTGTTGTCATTAACTCAGGCAGCGGAAACCAGGGTATAACTGCATCCATTCCGGTCATTGAGTATGCCAAGGAGCTTAAGGTCAGTGAAGAAAAGCTCTTCAGAGCATTGATAGTGAGCAATCTTACAGCCATTCATCAAAAAGAATTGATAGGAAAGCTTTCGGCTTATTGCGGTGCTGTGAGTGCTGCGGCAGGAAGCGGCGCCGGTATAACTTATCTTCATGGGGGAGGCTACGAAGAAATTTCCAGAACAATTATAAACACAATAGCCAATGTAGGCGGTATGGTGTGCGACGGAGCAAAACCTTCCTGTGCCGCAAAGATTGCTTCAGCTGTAGATGCCGCAATTCTTGCACATCAGCTCAGCTCACAAGGCAATGCCTTTAAAGACGGAGAAGGATTAGTAAAAAATGGAGTAGAAGCTACTATCGAGAGCATCGGAAGATTAGGCAAAAAAGGCATGGAAGGCACTGATATAGAAATAATCAATATAATGCTCAATAAATAGGCGGGATAATACGGTCAAAATTCGACAAAATACCCAAAAAGGTTTATACTTATATATATACCTTTTATGCACATTAAATCAAAGTAATAAACGCTGCAGCAGCAGTACTACTTTGGGTTGAGGAGGTTTTGTATGTCCTATTTAAAGCTTATAGATGATAAAATTCAATCTTTGGCCGAGTCTCTATCATCCATACTGAATGTTGAAACCACGGTGGTAGACAGCAGTCTTTTGAGAATTGCAGGCACGGGAGATTTTTATCACCGCATCAACGAAAGCAGTCCGGAAAATTCGCTGTTTGCGAAGGTACTGAAAAACGGCAAGCCTGAATTCAATATATATGAAAAAGATAATGCTGTATGTCGTTCCTGCAGCTATGGCGACACATGCAAAGAGCGCAAAAGCATGATTTATCCCATTAAAGTTGAAGAAGAAAATATAGGGGTGGTGTGCTTTGCCTCCTTCAACCCGGTGCAAGACCAGCTGATGCTCAGCAAAAAAGAAGAATATATGGAAATGCTGAAGCATTTTGCAGAGAGCATTGAAAAAGAAATAATAAGCATAAAAATGATAAACAAGCTTAATATGGGTATAGCTGAAATAAATGGTGTAATTAATTCCATAAACAGATGCATAATTATTTTAAACAAAGAACAAAGAATAATTCACATCAATTCCAAAGCCATAAGGATACTCAATATCAATTTTTCAGCCAATAAAATCATCAACAGAAAAATAAGCGATATAATAAAAAACTTTAAGGTTGAAGACACAAATAACAAGGAATTGGTAGGAAACTGGACAATTGAGAATAGGATATTAAAGGTTCTATATAAGGTAAATTATATTATACTTGATCAGAAAAACATATCAACCCTTATAGACTTTGATGCTTTAGATGAAATAATCAACATAGCCTTGACTTATAACAATGATAATGTAATAACCTTTGAGAATATTGTGGGATGCAGCCAGGTTATGCAGGACGTGATAGATAAGGCCAAAATAGCTGCTAAATCCGACTCCACAATATTTCTCTATGGTGCCAGCGGTACAGGGAAAGAGCTGTTTGCCAGATCCATCCATAATGCAAGCTTCAGGAAGGACGGACCTTTTATAGCGATAAACTGTGCTACCTTGCCCGAAAACCTTATCGAGTCGGAGCTTTTTGGTTATGAGAAGGGCTCCTTTACGGGAGCAAGCCCCAAAGGTAAGATCGGAAAATTTGAGCAGGCAAACAACGGCACATTGTTTCTTGATGAAATTGCGGACCTTCCACTGCATCTTCAGGCAAAGCTGCTCAGAGTCCTGCAGGAAAAAAAGATAGACAGGATAGGCAGCACCACACCCACGGATATAAATGTTAGGATAATATCTGCCACTCATAAAAATCTGCAAGAACTGGTAAGGAAAAACCAGTTCAGAGAGGACCTATATTACAGACTGAACGTTATACCTCTATCTCTGCCTTCGCTGAAGGAAAGGGATGAAGATGTACTTTTATGCACTGAATATATAATCAAGAAACTATGCAATAAAATGAATAAGCCTCAAAAATATATATCCAAAGATATTGAGAAAAAATTCCTGAACTATAGCTGGCCCGGCAATGTGAGAGAGTTGGAGAATGTATTGGAATATGCCATTAACTTTTCAAATGATGATGAGATCGGCGAGGAGGATCTGCCGGAATATTTCTTAAGCGATATTGCGAAGGCGGAAACAAAATATGAATATGTTGATGTAGAAGCCATAGATATAAATAGCCTGAGAAGCTTGGATGAAATGACAAGAGATTATGAGAAAAAAATACTCAAAAGGCTTTTGGACTTATATGGCGATACAACGGAAGGAAAAAGGACAATAGCAAAGAAGCTTAATATGAGCATTACCACATTATATAGAAAGCTTAATGATTATTAAAAAACATTTTAGTTCAGGCGGTTCAGCTGAAAAGACAGAATGAGCAGACTATAAGGCCGCATGATAATAATAGAGATGTTATATAGCAGCAGTGGCGAAATCAATACCCCTATGGAACTTATAAAAGCCCATAGGGGCACATTGTTTAAATATAACAAAAATACAATACTTTTACTTGAAAACCTATGATACCCTGTATTATGCCATAAAGATCTGACAAAATCAAATAGATAATCAAACATAAAGTGAAATATTTAACTACAGTGAAGAAAATAATCAAGAAAGTTTTCAAATTTGAAATAGTTTTTCATTTATGGAAAATTTACAACTATAGTAAATTGTTTTTTACTATAAGTACATAATTAGAAGCTGTATTAAATCAAGCATAGTCAATATATCTTAATGTGATAAAATTTTATGAAGCTTTGCTAACTTTTTTCAATTATGAAATATGTCTCTCTGACTCGATAGATAAAAGCACTTCTAATACAACTTATTATTAATTTTTCAGGATATTATTTATATTATTTTCCATTTATGCCAGATAATCAAATACATTTTTAGAATTTTATCATTCTTATTATGGTATAGATATTGCATAGATTAATTATACGGAGTCAGGTATAGTGGTTTTTATGACTTTGTGAAAAAAATAATGAAGGGAGGCAGACCTCATAGAACCATAGCAGCTAAAGCATGATAGAAAAATTATTAGATGCATATATAGAAAAATACACACTTGAGGCTGCGTTGACTTTGCTCTGATACTATTTAGAACAAATAAATCGCCTAGTGATTATGATGATTTATGAATGAAAGAACAGAAAGGAATGATTTTACTATGAAACCTATAGAGAGGATAGAAGCTTTATTAGCCGGCAAGAAGCTGGACACACCTGCTATCAACCTTTGGAAGCATTTTCCGCCTTATGATGAAGATCCGAAAGAGCTTGTGAAGAAAACCATACAATTCCAAGAGAGATTCAACTGGGATTTTGTAAAGGTTACCTATCAAGGTTTATATTCAATCCAGGATTGGGGCTCAAAAATTCAGTGGCCTGAAAGAGACTGCCAATGGCCTAACACCTGTTCAAAGGTTGGTGTAGTAACCGATTTCTCGATTAAAAAAGCCGAGGACTGGAAGAACTTAAATGTGCTGCCTATGGATCAAGGTTCGATGGCAGATTCCATTCTGGCTGCAAAAGAAATTGTAAAGAGATTCAAGGGTGAAGCTCCCGTAGTGGTTACGGTATTTAATCCTTTGACAACTGCAGTAAAGATGAGCGGAGACAAGATGTTCGTTCACATGAGGCAGCATCCTGAGCTATTTAAAAAAGGCCTGGAGGTTATCACACAAACCACTGTCAATTACGTCAAAGAGTTGGTTAAGAATGGGGCTGACGGATTATTCTTCGCAAGCCAATTGGGAACCTATGACAAGATGAGCGTCAAGGAATACGAAGAATTCGGACGTCCTTATGACTTGCAGATATTAGATGCTATTAAAGACAATACCTGGTTCAACATAATGCATATGCATGGTGCTGCACCTATGTTTGAAATAATGGAAAAATATCCTGTACAAGCAGTTAACTGGCATGACAGACTAGTAGATTTAAGCTTAAAAGAGGGCAGAAGCAAGACGGACAAAATCCTGATAGGCGGTGTAGACGAGCATGGCATTCTGTATAACGGAAGCGATGAAGATATTAAAGCTCAATTGAAGGACGCTGTAGGCCAAGTTGAAGACGGCCGTCTTATCCTTGGACCCGGTTGCTGCGTACCGCTGAATGTCAATGAAGATCGCTTAGAATTAGCTCAGAAATTGCTTGCGACCATCTAAGACTAGGAAAACTTTAATGCACAATCTTATGATGCGTGGTAAAAGATAGATTGTTCGATAAGTTTAAAATAGGAGGTTAAATATGCAGTGCAAAACTATTGTCAGTGATATTTTGGTGGTAGGCGGCGGAGGCGCCGGTGTTATGAGTTCTGTAATGGCCGCCCGCGAGGGAGCCACGGTTGCAATTGCGGTAAAAGGCAAAATCGGGAAAAGCGGAAACTTAATGATGCTGGGAGGAAGCTTTGGGGTAGATGGGCCTAGTGCCAGGGAGTATTGCAACGAACCTGAAGCCAGTCAGGAATACACCAAAGAAGCTCTGTTCGACAAGTTAGTTTCCAGTGCTTTCTATATAGGGGATCAGAAGCTTCAGAAGCATTTTGTGGAGGAAGGGCCTAAGGCGCTTAAAGAGTTTTTTCAATGGGTAAGAGACAGCGGACAAAAGTTTCTCTTTAATCCCAAGGCATGCCGTTGGCGTACGAGCGGTACCGCATTTGGCAATGTGCTTAAAAAAGGGCTGAGGAATCAGCAGAAAGAAACCGTTATTGATACCTATGAAGATACCATGATTACCGAACTGCTGACATGTGATGGTAAGGTCTGCGGTGCGTTAGGCATGAATATGTATACCGGTGAATTAATTGAATTCAAGGCAAAAGCAGTTATTTTAGCTACCGGAGGCTATCAGCCAATGCCCTTGAAAAATACTTTCAGCGACATGACAGGTGATGGTATTGCCATGGCATTACGCGCCGGTGCTGAAGTCAAGGATATGGAATATTTGTTGTTTATTCCTACTTTGATCGAACCTGCTTATGCAAAAGGTTCCATTCTTCCTTTCCAGATGACTATGCCAAACCTGTTCCCATTGAAGCAGAAGGCAACTGATTTGGATGGTGTAGAGCTTATATATCCACAAGATAGTAAATACAAGACAACAGCTTCCAGCAGCAAGGTTAAAAAGCTGCTCATACATTATTTCTATGGTGAGGGGATATATAAGAAATGGGATAAGTATGGAAACCGTTTCTATTTCGATTACTCTGATTACACCGATGATGAAATACGTGAGGCATTCCGAATTATTGCAGATAACATGGAGCATTGGTATAAAAAGGGCATGTATCATCATATTGACCTGATGGATCTGGCTGAAAGAATTATCAAGAACGACAAACGCCTGCTGGTAGGTTTGGGTAATGAGTATAGTATGGGCGGAGTAGTTGTCGACGAGACTTTTGCAACAAGGGTGCCTGGATTATATGCAGCAGGAGAGGTAACCAGTGGTGTGTTCGGTGCTTTCCGTAGTGCCGACGGCCTTACTGAGATGCTGGCTCACGGCTTGACTGCAGGGAAAACTGCTGGCGAATATGTCAAGTCAGCCGCACAGCTTGAACCGGAAGATCTGGATGAGAAAGTGGCAGTGCTGACAGCACCTCTCAACCGTTCAAAAGGCATCAGCCCCATTGAGGCTCTCAATAAGCTGGAGAGCATCTGTGATAAGGGATTTAATTTCTTCAGGGATGAAGAGCGTCTTGTAAAAGCTTATGAAGAGATTTGTTCGCTTAGAGCATCGCTGGACCAAATGGCAGCTCCAGGAGGAGCAGTTTACAACCTCGAATGGATGAACTCTGTTATCGTCCGTAATTTGGCTCTCTGCGCCGAAATCGGTATCTACTCTGCTATGCAGAGGAAGGAGACTCGTGGCTGTCATGTGCGCAGCGACTATCCGCAAGTCAATAATAAAGAATATATGTTTAGCTATACAGCTTCATTGAAGGATGGGGACATTAATTATGGTAAAAGTTATCCCGAGGCGGTTTACATGCCAATAGATAACAATATTTATCCTAATATTGCCGAATGTATTTCAAAAACTATCCTGGAGGTTATATGATGAAAGTTGAAATTGTAAGAAGCAACGGTGTACAAACCTATGAAGTGCCAATGCTGTCAGATACTATGACTGTAATGGACATACTGGATTACATTTACAACAATCTGGATCATACACTGGCCTACTATAGGCACAGCTCCTGCAATCAAGCGATCTGCGGACGCTGTCTGGTAAAAATGGATGGAACACCTGTGTTGGCTTGTGCTAAACGAGTAGAACCAACTGCAAAGTCTGTCAGGCTTTCTCCTGCACCAGGCACTGTTGTACGAGATTTAGTCGTAGTAAAACAGTAAAAACAGGTCGTTTTTTCAGATAAAATATTTGCAAGATGTATTAGTTATAATTTAATTCCGGTATATTATCATTCCGTAGTTTTACTATATTGACATTAAAGGACATGACATTTGTCTATTGGCAAATGTTTTAAATACAACGGCAGCAAATATTAGCTTCGATAAAATACTTGCTTCCCAAAAATATTTTTAAAACCTTTTCGTTTTGATGAAGAAACGATAAAAAGTCAATATAAAAGGCTATTTTGCGGGATGATTTGTAAGAATCTACTCCTTAATTAATAATTTACAGATAAAAATTTCTAATAAGAAAGGAAGTTTACTATGAAAAAACGAATTCTCGTATCCTGTTTAATACTCATTATTCTTACAACGGCTATAGCTGGCTGCAGCAAGCCTGCTACTCCTCCAGCCGAAACTCCTCCTGCCGGTGGCGGTTCCGATAAGGCTCTTACAAGTCCGGTAAACCTTGACTTGGCAACCATGAAGATGGGCAGCGGTTGGTATAGCTATGGCTCTGTTCTAAGCGAGCTTATGATGAAGGAGCTTCCGAGTGGCTCTAAAGTAAACATAATACCGGAATCCGGTGCTGCGGCAAACCCTACACTGGTTTCAAAGGGAAAATTTCCTATAGGTCTTGGCTACAACCAGTCTTGCAGTTGGGCCTATAACGGTAAGTTCATCTATGATAAACCATTGGAGAATCTCAGAGGGCTGGTGGGATATCTTGACACTTATTATTATGCGGCAGTAGTAAGCAAATCCTTTGGAGTTACTGACCTTGCTGAGGTCAAAGAGAAGAAGCTTCCTATCCGTGTATCGACTGTTCCCGTCGGTGGTATGGGTGAAGTCGTTACAAGGCTTGTTTTCGAGTATTACGGCTTTACCTACGATGACATCATATCCTGGGGAGGAAAGGTAGAGCACAATGATTTTGCCACAATCGTAGATATGTTCAAGGATGGCCAGACAGATTTCTTCTTGCAGAATATAACTCAAGGCCATGCATCTGTTACCGAGCTGTCAGTAAGCACTGACATTATATTCTTGGAGTTCCCTGAAGATATGATCAACAGCTTTGTTGAAAAGTATGGATTCAGCAAGGAGGTTCTTCCTGCCAATTCATACAAAGGACAGACCAAGGATATTGTCAGTATGGGCCTGACCACCAACATATTTACTAATACAGATATGCCTGATGCTGTTGCATATGCTATCACAAAGGCTATTGTTGAGAATCCCGATACTTTGCATAAAGGACATGTTGCTCTGGAAAGATTTACCCGTGAAGGGGCTTGCGATCCAATTGGCTTGGGATTGCCCCTGCACCCCGGCGCTGAGGCATACTACAGGGAGGTTGGCTTGCTGAAATGATTGAAAACAAGCTCGTAAAAAGGTTTTTAAGACCGGCGAGTGTTTGGGCTATAGTTTGGACTTTGTTCCAGATATGGATTGTAATACGCGGAGCATATCCTTCAATGGTATTACGCCCTATACACGTCTGCTTCGGCATGGGTTTAGTCTTCTTGACTAAACCCATGTTCAAGAAAAATGCGGTGCCCAAAGGACAGAAATACACAGCTAAATGGTATGAATATATCTTTGTTGCGGCTGTTGTTTTCTGCGGAATATATTTCATTTTAAACGGAAACCGCATGATGACACGTATGGCTTATGTAGACGATCTGTTAACCATGGATTACGTTGTCGGCTTATTGATGATCGCTTTGCTTCTGGAGTGCTCCAGAAGAGCTGTTGATACAGCTTTTACTATTATAGTCGCTGTTTTTATTGTCTATGCTGTTTGGGGAGGATTTTTGCCGGGCATCTTAGGTCACGGAGGGCAGGATCTTACCACATTGCTGGAGAGCCAGGTATTTTCAACCGCCGGTATATTTAACTCACCGGTCAGCGTATCTGTCTCCATGGTTTTCTATTTCCTGCTGTTCGGTGCTTTTTTGACCGCTACCCCTGCGGCACAGCTGTTCATTAATATATCCAATGTGATGACCCGCAAGACGATAGGCGGTGCCGGTAAGGCCAGTGTTGTTGCTGCTGCGTTATTCGGTATGATCAGCGGAAGCGCACCGGCTAACGTAGCATCTATCGGTACCATCATGTATCCTTCGATGAAAAAACAAAAATTTGACCCCATGTTCTCAGGCAGCATGCTATCCATCGAAGGTACTGCCGGTCAGCTGATTCCGCCTGTTATGGGAGCCGCTGCTTTCATCATGGTTGACATGACCGGCCACAGCTATGCGGAAATTATGAAGGCAGCTATACTTCCTTCCATTGTATTCCTTGCCGGGCTGTACTTTTTGATTCATTTATATGCACGAAAGCATGATATGCGGCCCATCAATGAAGACATGAGCCAAACGAAGAAGGATATATTTAAGCATATTCATTTACTCGTGGGTGTAGTCGTTTTAGTTACTCTTATAATAAAGGGTTATTCTATGATGAGATCTGCGACCATTGCCAGTGCATGCTTATATGTTATATGCTTATTCAGGAAAGATACCAGGCTTTCTCTGTATGATGTCCTTGAAGCTTTTGAGTCAACCGCAAGACAAGCAGTTGCCGTAGCTATGCCCTGTGCGCTGGCCGGAATTATAATCGGTGTCATCGTAAACACAGGCTTAGGCATCCGATTCAGCAGCATAATAAATTCTATTGCTCAGAGCAATTTGTTATTGGCGCTGTTTGCGACCATGCTTATGGCTCTGGTTCTAGGCATGGGTATGCCTACCAGTGCCGCTTATATTATGTCGGCTACATTGCTTTGCCCGACAATCGTCGGATTGGGAATACCGGTGTTGGTGGCACATTTCTTCGTATTCTACTATGCTAATTTGTCCGCCATCACACCTCCGGTAGCATTAGCTTCCTATGCTGCGGGCGGAATTGTTGAAGTCGACCTATGGAAGCTTGGTTTAGAGGCGTTTAAATATAGTGTGGTCATATTTACTATACCTTATATCTTTGTATACTATCCGGAGCTTCTTGGTATCGGCTCAATAGGGAAAGTTATTTTCGTTGCTGCTATAACTCTTATGAGTGCTTATGAAATCAGTGCTGCTTTGATAGGCTTCAGCTTGGTTCCTATTTCGGTTATCGAAAGACTACTTTTTGCTGCTTCTGCTGTTATGATAATTTTCCCGGAAATAATAACTACGATAATCGGCATAGTTATCTTTGCTGTGACTATACTGATGCAGTACAGTCGTAAGAAAAAGGCTCTATTAAGCACCTCAGACAAATCCATATAGAAACTGTTTTAGATGCGCCTTTATATACGGCTCCAATAGAAAAGCCTCCAGCGTAGAAATTAAACTACGATTGGAGGCTTTTCCATTAAAAGCTACTTGTTGGCTAGACGATGGGCATGACGATTCACCGTTAGATTAATAGCGAAGGCAACGCCCTCTGCAGTATCAAAAAAGCTCACCGGTAAAATATTGTCCAGATGGTTTCTTATAGCTTCCCTTAACTGATTATCAAAGTAATTCATGAAAACCTCGATGGCCTTTTCGTTGACTCCGCCTTTAGTAGCGTGGTTCTTTGTGGAGATTTCAAGCTCTTCTCTTGTAGCCAGCTGAATAGTTAGGTTCCATGTTTCAAAGTTGGCGCCATGGAAGTTCCTCGCCAGATCTGGTTCACAGCCTGTACTGATGATGTATTTAAGGATCCCTTCAAACCAGGATATGGAGAGCTTTTCAATAAAACCGCGGATTTCCTCCGGGACGTCCTGCAGAGAAGAAGGATACAAACCTTCGCCCTCCAAGCCCAGGTGCTTGCGGAAGGCCGCACGCATTGCACTGCCTACCTGAGAGGTGGATACCTCATATCCGCGTTCAGCCATAACATCAGAAACCGCATAGCATATCTCATAACAGGTATGTGCAGTGTTTTTAGCAGAAAGCCCCACAAGTGACATTTCGTGCGATACTAAAAATGTTAGGCCAAACATATTGGAGAAGTCTATGGCGCGCTGGCGTCGATCCTCCGGAAAAGGATGATCCGGCACAAAGCTTAAAAAACTTCCTCCGCGCTTTTGCAGGGGAATGCCTTTAAAAGGTTCGGCCATACTGGGAAGAAACTTAACGCAATTAATATCATTGCCCAGTAAGTCATAATAGAATTTTGGATCAGGAGAAGGACCAAAGGTATAAATATCGGGGAGAGATATACCTTTTTCTCTCGCTTCATTAAAATAAGGCAACAGAATTTCCTGCACAATTATAGGGATTTGTTTGGGCGACGGACACATTATTACGATATCAGGTGTCGTCTGGCGTAAAAGCTCCGCTGTATTGTTAACAGAGACTGCAAAGGGTAATCTTGAGCGTAATTCATCTATACCGCGGTCGGTGGCTTTTACCCCAAATACATTTGTGGCTACTTTATCGCCAAGAAGCATTTGATATCCAGGAAGAAGATGCTTACTACCAATATAACCCATACCAACAACTACAATATTGTAATCTGTAGAAATAGACATGTAAATCCTCCTTTTTAATAAGCAGGAAATACTAGCTTCGATAAAATTATTGTATCATTATAATATTATGATGGCAAGGCGTGGTTTTATTATTGCGAAAAATCGACAAAACTCGTCAAATAGTATATAATGCTTATTACAATGTATTTAAATATCTTTAAACAAAGCATTATAAATAGTAAAAATGATGCTCTTACAGAAACAGCCCTAAATTATGTTAAGGAGGTTTTTGTATGTCCTACTTAAAGCTTATAGATAATAAAATCCAATCTTTGGCCGAGTCTCTATCATCCATACTGAATGTGGAAATTACGGTGGTAGACAGCAGTCTTTTGAG
Organism: Lutispora sp. QWL-02; assembly: GCF_058315355.1. Taxonomy (NCBI): domain Bacteria; kingdom Bacillati; phylum Bacillota; class Clostridia; order Lutisporales; family Lutisporaceae; genus Lutispora; species Lutispora sp. QWL-02. The sequence goes on along the minus strand of NZ_CM177762.1, from coordinate 107,885 downwards.
AATTGCAGGCACGGGAGATTTTTATCACCGCATCAACGAAAGCAGTCCGGAAAATTCGCTGTTTGCGAAGGTACTGAAAAACGGCAAGCCTGAATTCAATATATATGAAAAAGATAATGCTGTATGCCGTTCCTGCAGCTATGGCGACACATGCAAAGAGCGCAAAAGCATGATTTATCCCATTAAAGTTGAAGAAGAAAATATAGGGGTGGTGTGCTTTGCCTCCTTCAACCCGGTGCAAGATCAGCTGATGCTCAGCAAAAAAGAAGAATATATGGACATGCTGAAGCATTTTGCAGAGAGCATTGAAAAAGAAATAATAAGCATAAAAATGATAAACAAGCTTAATATGGGTATAGCTGAAATAAATGGTGTAATTAATTCCATAAACAGATGCATAATTATTTTAAACAAAGAACAAAGAATAATTCACATCAATTCCAAAGCCATAAGGATACTCAATATCAATTTTTCAGCCAATAAAATCATCAACAGAAAAATAAGCGATATAATAAAAAACTTTAAGGTTGAAGACACAAATAACAAGGAATTGGTAGGAAACTGGACAATTGAGAATAGGATATTAAAGGTTCTATATAAGGTAAATTATATTATACTTGATCAGAAAAACATATCAACCCTTATAGACTTTGATGCTTTAGATGAAATAATCAACATAGCCTTGACTTATAACAATGATAATGTAATAACCTTTGAGAATATTGTGGGATGCAGCCAGGTTATGCAGGACGTGATAGATAAGGCCAAAATAGCTGCTAAATCCGACTCCACAATATTTCTCTATGGTGCCAGCGGTACAGGGAAAGAGCTGTTTGCCAGATCCATCCATAATGCAAGCTTCAGGAAGGACGGACCTTTTATAGCGATAAACTGTGCTACCTTGCCCGAAAACCTTATCGAGTCGGAGCTTTTTGGTTATGAGAAGGGCTCCTTTACGGGAGCAAGCCCCAAAGGTAAGATCGGAAAATTTGAGCAGGCAAACAACGGCACATTGTTTCTTGATGAAATTGCGGACCTTCCACTGCATCTTCAGGCAAAGCTGCTCAGAGTCCTGCAGGAAAAAAAGATAGACAGGATAGGCAGCACCACACCCACGGATATAAATGTTAGGATAATATCTGCCACTCATAAAAATCTGCAAGAACTGGTAAGGAAAAACCAGTTCAGAGAGGACCTATATTACAGACTGAACGTTATACCTCTATCTCTGCCTTCGCTGAAGGAAAGGGATGAAGATGTACTTTTATGCACTGAATATATAATCAAGAAACTATGCAACAAAATGAATAAGCCTCAAAAATATATATCCAAAGACATTGAGAAAAAATTCCTGAACTATAGCTGGCCCGGCAATGTGAGAGAGCTGGAGAATGTATTGGAATATGCCATTAACTTTTCAAATGATGATGAGATCAATATAGAAGATTTACCTGAATATTTCTTGAATAATATCATGAACAAGTGGAATGAAGAAAACTTAATAAATCTGGATATTTTAGACCTAAAAAACTTAAGAAGCTTGGATGAAATGACAAGAGATTATGAGAAAGGAATACTAAGGAAGTTTCTGGAGCTGCACGGTAATACTGTGGATGGAAAAAGAGCCGTAGCAAAAAAGCTTAATATAGGCATCACAACGCTATATAGGAAAATCAATGATTATTAATCACATAGTGCAGAAGCCCTTGACTTAAATATTTCAGAGCGGTATAATTAGAATATAGGTAAAACATTATTTACTAATAGTAAAAAGGGGTGTTTTTATGAAAACAAGAAAGCTTTTGATGATACCAGGACCAACTCCCGTTGCGAGATCGATCCAGGATCAGATGGGAAGAGAGACAGTAGCATTTGGCGATCCGGCTTTTGTGAAGGATTTCAAAGACCTTTTGGAAGACCTGAAAGTGTTGTTCAAATGCAGCGGAGAAGCTTTTGTTGTTGCCGGCACCGGAACTATGGGCATGGAAATGGCCATTGCCAACACAACAAAGAAAGGCGACAATGTACTGATAGTATCTCACGGATTCTTCGGTGATCGCTTTATAGATCTATGCAATAGAAAAGGCCTGAATGCTGATGTGATTTCCAGCGAATGGGGCGAGACAGTACCCGTTGAGAAAATAAGAGAGAAGCTTAAAGAGAAAAAGTATGCAGCTATGACGGTTACTCATGTTGATACTTCTACAGGGGTATGTGCATCGGTTGCTGAAATAGGCAAAATGATGAAGGAATTCCCTGAGACTATGTACATAGTCGATGGAGTATGCGCTACAGCAGGAGAACCGGAATATGTGGACGAAATGGGAATCGACGTGCTTCTTACAGGCTCACAGAAAGCTTTTGGAGTGGCTCCGGGCTTGACAATGCTATGGGTAAGCCAAAAAGCCATGGATAGGCGCAAGAGCTTGGGCACTATTCCGGAGTTCTATATAGATTTTGAAAAATGGCTTCCAATAATGAAGGACCCTTCCAAGTACTATGCTACCCCGGCTGTTAACCTAGTATGGGCATTGAAGGAATCTGTCAGGATCATAAAAGAAGAAGGAATAGAGAACAGATATGCAAGACATAAGAAGTATGCAGCTGCTATGCAGGATGCATTGGAAACTTTAGGATTTAAAGTTCTTGCAAAGGAAGGCTGCAGGGCCGTTACATTATCCAACTTAGTCTATCCTGAAGGAACCGATGATGCAAAATTCAGAGGACTTCTGGCAGAAGAGGGCATCATGGTGGCAGGCGGTTTAGCCGCATATGCAGGAAGAATGTTCAGACTGGGCCATATGGGCAATGTTGATAAGCATGACCTTGTATCTGTAATAGCGACTATAGAAAGAGCATTGTACAGAGCAGGTATGCCTGTAGAGCTTGGTAAAGGTGTAGGAGTAGTTCAAAAGCATTTGATGGAATAGAATATAAAAAAATAGAGACGACCTAGGTTAAATAAAAGCCTAGGTTGTTTCTATTTTTGCTTAGACAGAAAAGACTATTGGTAGAAAGTATAAATACATCTATACTCCTGCATCCCTTGGCACTGCAAATAACATTATTCCTCCTCCCACTATAAAGAGGAGCATTACGCTTAACACGCCGTAGCGGGATTGACCGGTAATCTGGCTGAAGAAAGCGTAGAGGGCAGGGCCCATAATGGCGGCAAATTTACCGAATATATCATAAAAGCCGAAGAATTCATTTGCTTTTTCCTTGGGTATCATTTTGCCGAAGTACGAACGGGACAATGCTTGTATGCCGCCTTGGGAGGTAGCGACCAAAAAGGCCAGAATCCAGAATTCCACTGCCGATTTCATATTATAGGCCACAAAGCATATTATTATATACATTACGATTCCGATAAGCAGCATATTGCGGGTTCCCACTTTTTTAGCCAGCTTTCCATATATGATGGCGAAGGGAAAGGCTACTATCTGAGTCATCAAAAGTGCCAGAAGCAGCGAGTTGCTTCCAACCCCTACAGAATCTCCGTAGACCGTTGCCATGCGTATTATGGTGTTGACCCCGTCAATATAAAAGAAATATGCCAATAGAAAAATAAATACGGATTTGTATTCCTTTATATTCATGAAGGTCTTATAGAGCCTCAAAAAGCTTTTCCCTATTATATTCTCTTCACTTTCAATATAATAGAGCTGTTTTACATTTTTCAGCATGGGTACGGCAAAGACCGTCCACCACACAGCGGTAAGCATAAATGAGATCTTCACTGCAAGGCTTGAACCTATACCTATTTTGCTTCCGAAAAGTATGAGGCCTATGGATATTATAAAAGGTATGGTACTGCCACCAATATATCCGAGGGCAAAGCCGTAGGTTGAAACAAGATCCATTCTTTCTGCACTGGTGACGTCGATCAAAAATGCATCATAAAAGAGATTGGCTGCGGAGAAGCCAACTATGGTTATCATATATATTATTAGTATCAATGCCCATTGATCGGTAAAGCTCAGCGCTGCGGTGGACAAAACGCCTATGATAAAAAAGAAACGGAATAATTGCATTTTCTTGCCCTTATAATCTCCTATGGCTCCAAGGATTGGAGCCAAGATAGCTACTATTAATGTGGCTGCTGAATTGGCATATCCCCAATAGGAGTCTGCCATATTAGGATTTATGCCGCCGGCTTTAGCCATAGTCTTAAAAAATATGGGAAGTATGGATGCGGTGATGACCACCGAGTATGCAGAATTGGCCCAATCATAGAATATCCAGCTTTTTTCTTCCCTGGTGAAGCTTTTAAACATATTACCCCCCCTATTATGCATTTGATTTCATTGTAACCCAGATAAGATAATAGTGAAAGATGTCCCATGTAAAATTATTGTAAAGTCCTTTGACTTTTTTGATCAATAGTGCTATATAGAAAACATAAAGATGCTTTAAAGGAGGTGCCCTTATGCCGGCTCTACTCACTCACTGCCTGTGCGGAGATATGGTATTTAAATCAATAGAGGCCCCTGAGGCTACGGATGTCATCAGTCATAATAGGAACCTATTTAATCTTGGAACTCAAGGCCCTGATATATTTTTCTATCATAACGCTTTGCCCTGGGTGAAAGGAGAAAGCCTGAGCAGATTAGGCGGGAGGCTTCATAGTGAAAAGGTCGGAGCTTTCTTTCAATCCGCCCTGGCAATCATTGACAGCATACAGGATGCTGTAAAGGAAATGCTTCTTTCCTATGTTTACGGCTACATATGCCATTATTCTCTGGATGTCCATGCTCATCCCTATGTATTTTATAAAACAGGATTTGAAATAGATGAGACGGAGGATATTAAAAAGTATGATGCCTATCACAGAAGATTTGAGGCAGAGATAGATGTGCTGATGGCAGATAAGATATTAAATACAGATGCAAATAAAATAGGAAGCCATGAGCTCATAATGGTTGGGAAGAAAGAGGCTTTGGCAATAGCTGATATGTATCATCGCATTTTTAAGAAAATATTTGATCTGGATATCCCTATAGAAGAAATACAAAAGGCTCCTGATCATATGCGGCTTATAACAAAAGCTTTTCGGGACCCCCTGGGGATAAAGAAGCCTGTAGTCGCTTTTGCAGAAAAGCTCATGGGCAAGCATAATCTCATTTCCAATATGATATACCCGCCGAAGGTTGACAGCGGCTTGGATCAATTGAATATCAAGCATTCCTTATGGTACTGTCCCTGGGATAAAGAAATACCGCGGAATTCTTCCTTCATGGATCTTTTTAATGAAGCAGCAGCGGAAGCAAAGCTCATGTGTGAAAGCATTAATGGATATATAAACGGGAATATTGGTATTGACGAAGTGCTGAGGATTATAGGCAACAGGTCTTTTTCATCCGGGCTGGACTGTTGTGAGGATATTAAGTTCAAATACCATGATTTGATATATAGGTGATTTTGTCAAAACTTGATAAGGCATGGCGAAAATGATAAGATAATCATGGAGTTTAGTAAGCTAAATGATATTATATTAGTTGGCAATTATGTAAATACTATAATGATAGAAATTAATGATTAAATTTTGGAGGCTTATATGGATTCAAACATTATAATAGGTTTGCCTGCCTACAACGAGGAAGGAGCGCTGCCGAAGCTCTTCGAGAAGCTGCTTTTCCTGAAAGATATATACGGCCAAAGGTTCCGTATACTGGTGGTCAATGACGGCAGCAGTGACAATACGGAGAATATATTGAAGGAGTATAAAAAAAGCTGCGGCTTTATTGATTATATCAATCATGATGTGAATCAAGGACTGGGAAGGGCTATGTATACTCTTTTTTGCCATGTCGGCCAAAACTATGGACAGGGCGATATATTGATAACTCTGGATGCGGATAATACTCACAATCCCAACATTATACCCAACATGGTAGATAAGCTGGTGAAAGAAAAGCTTGATGTGGTAATTGCATCCAGATTTGCTGAGGGAGGCAAGGAAATAGGTCTTTCCATAGAAAGAAAGATATACAGCAGAGGAGCTGCTGCTTTTTTAAAACTATTCTTCCCCATAGAAAATGTCCATGATTATTCATGCGGTTTCAGAGCTTATGACATCGGATACCTTGATAAGGCTATCAAGGCTTATGGGGGAAAGCTTGTAACTTCAAAGGGTTTTGAATGTATGGCAGAGATATTGGCCAGGTTCAGCAAAATCGGAGTAAGGGCCGGTGAATATCCTTTGGTTCTGGAATACAATTTAAAGGAAGGCCGGAGCAAAATGAAAGTACTAAGGACTATAAAGGGGTATTTCAGCCTTGTTCGCAGGGTTAAGAAGCCTGAAAGAGGAGAATGCTATGAATAGAAATTTGATTGAGATACTGGTTTCAGTGTTCATGGGTGCCATAGGTCAAACCGTATTGAAGCTGGGAGCAAATAAATTGGATAATTTGTCCTTATCCTTCAGAACGATTTTTAAAGATATCATACATATATTGATGGTACCTGAGATACTTGTAGGTCTGGTTCTTTTCGGGAGCAGCTTCTTGCTGTGGATCAAGGTTTTGACGAAGTCGGATTTGAGCTATGCCTATCCCATGGTGAGCCTTGGCTATGTTTTGGTGGCTTTGCTGTCCAAATTTCTGTTCAATGAGCCCTTTACTGTAAATAAGGTCATAGGAGTGGTTATGATAATATCAGGAGTATTCGTACTTAACAGGTAAGGATGATAGAAATGAAAAAAGACCGGTGGACTGTCGCAGTTACTATACTAGTATTTCTTTTTATTTTAGCTATAAGGCTCCCTCATATAAACAATTCTCCCTGCGAGCATGGGGATTTCTGGAGGCAGAGCGATACCGAATCCATAGCGAGGAATTTCATTGAGGATAGATTCAATATTTTTTATCCCCAATTTTATTATGATGGAGCCAAGCCCAATTATGTTCAACTGGAGTTCCAGATAACTACCTTTATTATTGCGCTTTTATATAAAGCCTTCGGCTATCATTATTATCTGGCCAGGCTAGTGCCGATAATATTCTTTATGGGTTCAGCTCTATATGTTTATCTTATAGCCAAAAGATATTACGGCAACCCGGCAGGTTGGTTTGCGGCTATAGCTTATGCTATCATGCCTATTAATATTTTTTACTCAAGGGCCATAATGCCTGAATCTGCAGCTTTGTTCTTCTTTACCGGAGCCTTTTATTATTTTGTCAGATGGTATGATGATGAAAAGCTTTCATTTCTGTTTCTTTCTGGGGTATTTACATGTCTATCCATATCTCAGAAAACTCCTACGATTTTTATTGGCTTGGCAATGATCTTTATGTTGATCAGGAAATATAGGTTCGGATTTTTAGCGAAATGGGAGCTTTGGGCTTTTGCAGCCATATCTCTGCTGCCTAACTTGCTATATTTTATATGGTCGAAGAGCATTGCCGAATTTGCATTTGTAAGCAATATCGGCTTAATACATATAGTGCCGAAAAGTGCTAAGGCTTTTTTTCAGTTATATTCTTATAAATTTGCAGCAATTGAAATTTCTACTGCTGTATCCTTAGGGCTTATACCTTTGGTTACTATAGGTTTTATAGATGCAGAATGGAAAAAGGATTATGCCCTGCTGATTTGGACTATAACTATGCTTATTGAGGTTATAGCTGTGGCGGCGGTAATAAAGCTCAGGTACTATTTTATATTCATAACTCCCATAACAGCTGTATGGGCAGGCAAAACCTTGGGGAAGCTGGGGAAAAGCAAAAGAACAGTGATTGGGGTATTCTTGGGATTATTAATAATAACTCAATGGAATTATTTTTGGGCAGAGGCGTACTTTAATGAAAAGGATAATATACTAAAGCAAGCTGAGGTCATTCAAAAATATTCAAGCAAGGATGATTTGATAGTAATCGGTACTTTGGAGCCGGCTCTGCTGAACCAATCCGGCAGAAGCGGGTGGCGGGCGAATATTAAGTACTATGAGAATATACCTTCGGGTCCGGAAAAAGAAATACAATATTATATAAAAAACGGTGCCAAATACTTCAGTCCGTTGGGAGGTTACATCTATGGAGATGACGGCAGCTATAGGAAGTACTTGGATGAAAACTTTGAAAAGCTTGGTGAAGGGCAATATTTTATATATAAGCTCAGATAAAAAAGCCCTGAGTGAAAATAATATTGTACATAGCGGAAATGTGATTTAATATGAAGTTAAATACATATAATCGTAAGCGGAAATAATTTTATTTTAGGAGGGGTCTTATGAAAAAGGCGCATGAGGTGGATTTTCAGCTTTATGGAGATGACATGCAGTTTGTGGAAATCCAGTTGGACAGCGGGGAAAGCATAGTGGCGGAAGCAGGAGCCATGATGTATATGGAAAACGGCATAGAGATGGATGCAGTATTCGGGGACGGCTCGGATGAAGATTCTAAAAAAGGTTTTATGGATAAGATGCTGGGAGCCGGTAAGAGAGTGCTTACAGGGGAGAGCTTATTTATGACTATGTTTACAAATAGAAGTCCCGATAAAAAAGCATTGGCCTTTGCGGCGCCATATCCCGGTAAAATAATTGCCAAGGACCTGGGTGATATGGGCGGACAGCTTATATGCCAGAGGGATGCCTTTTTGTGCGCAGCCAGGGGAATACAGATAGAAATTGCCTTCCAGAAAAATATCGGTGCAGGCCTGTTTGGCGGAGAGGGCTTTATAATGCAGAGACTCATAGGGGACGGTTTAGCCTTCATGCATGCCGGAGGCACCATAATAGAAAAGGAATTAAGACCGGGAGAGGTCTTAAAGCTTGATACAGGATGTCTGGTCGCTATGACACCAAGCATAAACTACAATGTAGAATTTGTAGGAAATGTCAAAAGCGCTTTCTTCGGAGGAGAAGGATTGTTCCTGGCGACCTTGAGAGGGCCAGGGCATGTATGGCTTCAGTCAATACCCTTCAGCAGGCTTGCAAACAGGATATATGCAGCAGCCGCAAAGGGCGGGACCAAGGCAAAGGATGAAGGAAGCCTGTTGAGAGGCATAGGAATAGGAGATTTGTTCGGAAAAGATTAGACAATATTGTAAGCCCTGCAATTTGCAGGGCTTATTTGTTTATTTACAAAGCATCCATGTATAGTCACGTATAGTATATAAGCATACTTAGTCTATACATGGATGTTATTTTATTGTAGTGTAATCATCAATCCCCGTTCCGTGTCTTTTCGTGAAAATTTCGTGTCTTTCAGTGGTTTCCATCCCCTTATCTGGTATTTGCAGCAGGCAAATATAATTTTTTGCCCGATTCATAATGGGAGAAGCAAAGCCATAGAGTTTATTAATGCAAATAAACTGGGATGGTGGTTTTTATGATAAACAAGATATGGTTTTTTATTATCGCTTTTTCCGTGGCCTTTGCGGCAACTAATGGGAGACTGGAGCTTTTAAATCAGGAGATATTCGCATCCTTGAAATCCTCTCTGGACCTATCCTTGGGGCTGTTGGGAAGCATGATGCTATGGTGCGGCCTGCTGAAGGCTGCAGAAAAGGCGGGATTGGTTGAAAAATTAAGCTCTATCATCAGGCCTGCCGTAGGATTGCTGTTCCGGGATATACCGGCCGGGAGTGCCGCAATGGGGGCTATGATAATGAATATAACCTCTAATATGCTTGGCTTGGGCAATGCTGCTACCCCATTGGGATTGAAGGCTATGACGGAATTACAAAAACTAAATAGAGGAAGGGACACTGCCACAAATGCCATGTGTCAATTTCTTGTCATAAACGGAGCCCCTATATGCCTTATACCTTCTACGGTTATTTCTATAAGGGCTTCTCTGGGCTCCAGCAATCCGGGGGCAATAATCATACCCTCCATAATTTCTTCTGCAGCGGCAATAACTGTGGGGGTGATTTGCTGCAAGGTGATGGAGGGGATAGGAGGCAACACCCGATGAGTATAGTTATACCCTTTATCATATTGTTCATACTGACCTACGGATATGCCAGGGGTGTAACTGTTTATGATGCTTTTATAGAAGGAGCCAGAGAAGGCATGGACATAACTCTTAAAATATTTCCATATATAGTTGCTATGCTTTTGGCCGTCGGTATGCTTAGAGCTTCTGGGGGGCTGTCTCTCATTGCTTTTATTATGAAGCCTATAACCTTCGCTTTAAAAATACCTGAAGAAATATTGCCTCTTATCATAATGAAACCCTTGTCCGGCAGCGGTTCCCTTGGTGTGCTTGCGGATATACTGAAAAAAGTGGGACCGGACAGTTTGATAGGCATCATAGCTTCTACTATAATGAGCAGCACGGAGACCATTTTCTATACCATAACAGTTTATTTTGGCTCAATAGGAATAAAAAACATCAGGCATACATTATGGGCCGCGATCATTGCCGATATTGCCGGAATAATCGCGGCTATAGCAATTTGCAGCAGAATGTTTCAATGAGCCGTCGGGGACGATTCTTTGCAGCTGTAACGTGATTTTTTATTTAATATTTGAATTTAGAAATGCCTATTTGCATTTCTTCCGCCAGCTTTGCCAAAGCCTCACTGGCATGGGCTATCTCAGCCATAGCTGCAGTTTGCTCCTCCACGGAAGCAGAGGCTTCTTGGGCCCCCGCAGCATTTTCTTCAGATATGGCTGAAAGGTTTTCTATGATGCTAATAATCTGGATTTGCTTTGTTTCCATTTCTTCTCCGGACTGATTTATTCCGTTTATTACCTCTTTCATTTTTTCAATTGCGGTGGCGATTCCTTCAAATTTTTCATTAGTCATCTCTACACTTTTTGTTTGGGATTCTACAATTTTGCCTACTTCTTTTATTGTTTCTACTGCAACTCCTGTTTTGCCGGTTAACTCTTTTATTACAACAAATATTTCCTCCGTAAATGCATTTGACTGCTCTGCCAGTTTACGAATTTCATCAGCGACAACAGCAAAGCCCCTCCCCGCTTCTCCTGCTCTAGCTGCTTCTATGGCTGCATTAAGGGCCAGGAGATTGGTTTGAGACGCTATGTTTTTGATCATTTCGCTTGCAGTTACAATTTTTTCTGCACTATCGTTAGTATTTATTATAATATTTTTAATTTCTTCGGAAGCTTTTGTACTTTCATTAGTTTTGTCAACAAGGTATTTTAAGATTTCAAAGCCTTCATTTTTTAAGGTATCCACTTTTCCCGCAGAAGAATTCAACTCTTTAATATATTGCTGATCCTTATCAAGTAATCTTCCCAATTGATTTATATGTACTGCTCCTTCTTCTGTATTCTTAGCTTGGTCGGCTGCCCCCTGGGCTATTTCTTGTATTGCCCTGGCCACTTCATCTGCTGTTATAGAGGATTGCTGGCTGGTTGAGGTCAATTCCTCCGAGGATGCCGCCAATTGTTCCGAGGTAGTTAAAATATTCTTGAGGATTGTTACAAAACTTTCTTGCATCTTAATAATAGCTTTAGTCATAATGCCTATTTCATCAATTCTATTTAAAGATTTCTTGCTTATACTATTTTGCTGAAAGGTAAGGTCATACTTTGAAAATTTATCAATAATTTGGGTCATGCTTTGTATGGGTTTTAATAAAATGCTCCTGAATATAAATATCAATAAAATGATTGTAACTATGCTTGTTATAGCAAAAGATATATTTATTTTTAGCAGGCTGGTGCTCAGTATTTGATTAACGGTATTAACATCTACTGGTATTCCGATATTAAGGGCCCCTACGAGCTTATTGTTTTCATATATGGGCTTTAAAACATCTAGCACAGGCGAATTTGTGATAGACCAAACAAACAAGTCGGCATATTCTTTGCCATCCTTGGCGGCAGCTATGCTCCCCGCATCATCTAATTTGATTCCTATTCTGCTTTTATCAGAATGGGCTGTTGCATTTAAATTGCTGTCAATAAATAATGCATAAGCAAGGGTATTTTCCGAGTAAATTTTATCTATAAAATCTTGAGCATTATCTTTATCAAAAGATTGAGAATAAACATTGACTAGTTTTAAGTTATGGGTTTTCCATTGGGATATTACTTCATCCTTAATAATGTCTCTGACAACTAATAAAGTTATTGAAAAGGATAGCATTAATACCAGCAAAATTATTCCAATCAGCTTTAACATAATGCTGCTTCGCAGCTTTCTGATTATTCTTTTCATAACTGTTCCTCCTTGCAAAATTTGATATTTTTTTGCAGCTTTTGTACTAAATTGTCATTGTAAATTCTGTCAATAGATTCAATATCTAATGGCTTGGAAAAGAGATATCCTTGGATGCAATCACAACCCGCTTCCTTTAAACGCAAGTATTGCTCTATGGATTCTATGCCCTCTGCTATTACTTCTAAGCTTAAACTGTGAGCCAAAGAAATGATACTGCTGATAACCATAATATCATCCATAATCAAGAATTTATCGTTCAAAGTTTTATCAAGCTTAATTTTGTCTACCGGTAAAAACGTTAAGTAGCTGAGAGAAGAGTAGCCTACTCCAAAATCATCCAAAGCAATTTTTATGCCTAAATCCTTTAACTTATGCAAGAACGTGATGGTTTCGTCTTTTTTGTCTAGAAATATACTTTCAGTGATCTCGATGCTCAAATATTCACCAGAAATTTTTTCTTTCTCCAATAGCGCTTTTAAAAACTCAATATATCCTGAATCATGCAATTGTTGTGCAGAGAAATTAATTGCTATAGGCTTAAGCTCACCTCCTTTTTCCTTCCGGGTTTTAAGCTGCTTGACTACCTCCTTTGTTACCCATCTGCCAATTTCGATTATAATTCCTATTTCCTCTGCCAGAGGAATAAAGTGTATGGGGGATATTTCATGGGCTTTTAATCTTAAGAGCGCTTCAAAGCCCAAAATATTGCCTGTTAAGGTAGAAACTTGAGGCTGGTATAGCAATGTGAATCCATTTTCCTTAAGGGCATCTCTTAAAAGCTTTTCAATTTTTATCTTTTCCTTCAACTTATCTGCCATCTTATTGTTAAAAAATACATAGTTGCTCCCCGCTAGGTCCTTAGCTTTATACATGGCCACATCTGCATTCATAATCAGTTTATTCACATCAATGCTGTCAAAGGGATACAAAGTAATGCCTATGCTGCAGTTTACATGGGCGTCATATTCCTCAATCATTATATTATCCTTGAATACTTCGATTATTTTTTTTGCATAGTTTTCAATTTCATTTATATTTTCTTCCCTCTTTATGAGAATAAGGAATTCGTCTCCGCCAAACCTAGATACTAAAAGCCTGCCTCTCTCAATATTTAAAAGGCTTTCAGCAACTTTTTGGAGTATTTTGTCTCCACAGGAGTGACCCATGGTATCATTTATCCTTTTAAAATCATCGAGATCTAAAAACATTATTGCTCCCGGCTGACTATCATTAACCTCTTTTTCAAGGGCTTCAATAAATTTTATCCGATTGGGTAAGTTGGTTAAAGGATCATAGTATGCAATATATTCTATATATTTTTCCTGTTCTTTTATCTTTGTTATATCAAGGATGATGCCGCTGACTAGCTTTAAACCGTTGTTTCCGTCAAAAATACCACGCCCGCGGATCAATATGCACTGAATTCTATTAAAGCTATTTTTTAAGTTTACCTGGCAGTATATCTCTTCTCTTCCGCCGCTCATGAACCTTGCTATTTCATTTTTCAATTTTTGCCGTTCATTTTCTGCTAATAATTCATTTAAAAGAGAATTATAATCTTTTCCATTTTTCTCAGTTATGCCAAGGGCGTTTTTAAAGTCTTCTGATAAATAAAAATTTCTGCCGGATACTTCATACTCCCATACACCGCTATTGGTGCCTTTTATTGCAATATCATATTTTTGTTTTAAATCTTCAATTTTTTCCGTGTAGTCTTGTATCGTAGCATATTGAATTTTAAATTTTTCTTCTGAGTTTGCCAGCTGCTCATATGCTGAAAAAATTTTTTTGTTGTTTTCCAGCAGCTCTTTTTCCTTTATTCCAAGCTTTTCATACAGCTCATTTAGCTCTTTGAAATTATTGCTTAACCGAAACATAATAGCAATAATAATCAAAATAGTTGTGAATGACCCAAATATAATAATCCTCATGGTATTTAATTGGTTCATTTGAGCATTGATTTCTGATTTTGGGATTATTGCAGCAATTCTCCAATCGTTGGAGGCCATTGAGTTATAAAATAAATAGTATTCTGTGTTGTTTTCTATGTATTCATAAAACTCTGGGCTTTCACCGAGAAACTTACTGTCAGTTTTTTTAATTTTTCCTCCAAGCTCTTCTATTTTCATTAGAGCTTCCAGGCTCATATTTGGATGATATATTATTGTGTCGTTGCTGCTTATTAAAATAGGAAAGCCTTTTAGGCCTATAGAATAAGAATCTATAAAGGATATGAGTTCTTCCATATGTATATCTATGCCAACACTGCCTGCCAAGCGGCCATGCTCATATATGGGCGATACTATAGATAAGGTAAATTTCCCGGTAATACCATCTATGTAGGGCTGTGTATAGGTAACCTTTCTGTTGCTTTGATTCATTTCAATATACCATGGGCGGGTTTCCATATCATAATCATAATCCGGAACCCAAATGCCTTCATTGGTCGCTAAGCAGTTAAGCTCTTTCATTCCAAGCCATGCAAGGGCTATATTATTACTGGTGCTTTTGATTCTTTCCAGTGTAGCTTTAACCTTCTTGTAATCAGGGCTGGATGCAATTGTCTCACTAGATTCATTTTCTTTGACAAAGCTTACTATTGCATCATTAGTCAGCATCTGAGCAACCAGTTCGCCGTAGCGGCACAAATATTTGTCTATTTCCATTGAAATTATCTGAGTATCTTTTTTCAAGTTGCCTAAAATGCTTTTCCTCAGATTATTCTTGATATGAATAAGCAAAAAAACACCTGATAAAGTGAAAATTAGAACCAAGACTAAAAAGCAGACACCAATCCAATTAGAAGTATTGTATTTTTTTTCACTTTTCATAATAAAAACTCCTTAAAGGCTTATTTTCATTGATCAAAAGCTGTTACCACAGGTAAACCTTAAAAGAAGTACACATATTTGGAATAAAAAGTTTACATAATACTACAAAATACTACAAAATTCAACAAAAAAGGTTGTTTATATACATGTTACTACAATATATAATAATTATCAATTAATAATTCGCACATTGACATAGCGAATCTGTTATCGAAATGTACAAATTTGAAAAAGAACTTTTCATGGCTAAAAACAAAGCAATGAATTCACAATCATAAATATTTTTTAATTAGTAGGAATAGAGTTCAGAAAATGAAATAGGGATTACAAAAATCAGATTGACTAAATATTTGATTTATTGTATATTCTATATTATATAAGAACTTTGGGTTCAGGACTCAGAAGAGCGGGGAGCAAAAATCACGAAAAGATATGAAAAGTTAAAAAATAGCCCTTTCGTGAAGTTTAGTGATTCATGCACTATTGCCCCCAATGTAATACCATAATACCAGAGACCAGCGACTGACCTTAAAGGAATCCCCAAAGCGTGCAAATATAAAAGTGATGATGGGAAGAGTAGTCTGGAAATATGTCAAAGAGAGCCGATGTCAGGTGAAAATCGGTACAAAAAGCCGGATGAACATGGTCCTTGAACTGTGTAGGTGAGGTATATGCTTAGCCTGCACCGGAAACCTCCGTTACAGGGTAAAGTGATGATAGTCACTTATTGAGGTTTTTACTGTGAAGTAAAAATAAATTAGGGTGGTAACACGATGCTCTCGTCCCTTTGGGGATTGAGGGTTTTTTTATTTTTTAAAAAAGGAGAGAAAGATATGGAGAAGAAAAAATATTATATCACTACACCAATTTATTATCCAAGCGACAAACTGCATATAGGCCATTCCTATACTACAGTGGCGGCTGATGCGGCTGCCAGGTATAAAAGGCTATCCGGCTATGATGTAATGTTTCTTACGGGTACTGATGAGCACGGGCAGAAAATACAGAGAAAAGCGGAAGACAAGGGTGTCACTCCAAAACAGTATGTTGATGAAGTAGTGGCAGGCATAAAGGAGCTGTGGAAGCTTTTAGATATCTCCAATGATAGATTTATCAGAACCACCGATGACTATCATGTAAAGATTGTGCAAAAGATTTTCAAGAAGCTTTATGATCAGGGGGACATATATAAAAGCGAATACGAAGGCTGGTACTGTACACCTTGTGAATCCTTCTGGACAGAACATCAATTGGTCGACGGCAAATGTCCCGACTGCGGGAGGGATGTGGAGCTCACAAAGGAAGAGAGCTACTTCTTCAAATTATCAAAGTATGCAGACAGATTAATAAAATACATTGAGGATAATCCGGACTTCATACAACCTCAATCCAGGCAGAATGAGATGCTCAACAATTTCCTGAGGCCCGGCCTTGAGGACTTGTGCGTATCCAGGACCTCCTTTGACTGGGGCATACCTGTAACCTTTGACGAAAAGCATGTAATTTATGTATGGATAGATGCATTATCAAACTATATAACTATTTTAGGCTATCTCACGGAGGATGACAGCGACTATAAAAAATATTGGCCTGCGGACGTGCATCTGGTCGGCAAGGAGATCGTAAGATTCCATACCATCATATGGCCTATCATGCTCATGGCGCTGGATCTGCCTCTTCCGAAGCAAGTATTCGGTCACGGCTGGCTAATATTGGAGGGTGGCAAGATGTCCAAATCCAAGGGCAATGTGGTAGACCCTGTGGTCTTAGTAGAAAAATACGGTGTAGATCCCATAAGATATTTCCTTCTCAGAGAGGTGCCCTTTGGTTCAGATGGGGTTTACTCGGAAGAGGCTTTGGTAAACAGGCTCAATTCGGATTTGGCCAATGACCTTGGGAATCTGCTATCAAGAACCATAACCATGATAGAGAAATATTTTGACGGGCTTATACCCTCGCCGAAGGCCGGGGAGCCTATAGACTCGGAAATTGAAAATATGGCATCTGAACTGCCGGGGAAGGTAGATGAGCTTATGAACAAGCTGCTTTTCTCCAATGCTCTGGCAGAGATATTCAAGCTGGTAGGAAGAGCAAATAAGTATATAGATGAAACTACACCCTGGACTTTGGCAAAGGATGAGAGCAAGAAAGACCGATTGGGAACTGTCCTGTACAATCTGGCGGAGGCCTTGAGATATATAGCGGTGCTGATAACTCCCTTCATGCCCAATACCCCGGAAAAGATATTCTCTCAGCTGGGCATAAAGGATGGAGAGCTTAAGACATTGGAGAGCCTTAATGATTATAGAGGGATCAAAGCCGGGACTAAGGTGGAAAAGGGCGGCGTCATATTCCCAAGAGTTGAATTCGAGAAGGAGGAGGCTGCGCCAAAAGCAAAATCCGCATCTGAAGCTAAGGCTGCCGCTGAAGCCAAGCCTGCAGAGCAGCTTAAGCCGGAAATAACCATAGAGGATTTTGCAAAGCTGGACCTTAGAGTGGCAAAAGTTTTGGGCTGCGAAAAAGTAAAAGGGGCAGATAAGCTGCTGAAGCTTGAGCTTCAGGTCGGGGATGAGACCAGGCAGGTGGTTTCAGGCATAGCAGAGTATTACAAGCCCGAGGATCTGATAGGCAAAAGCATGGTGGTTGTAGCCAACCTGAAGCCTGTGAAGCTTCGCGGTATAGAGTCCAAGGGTATGATACTGGCAGCATCAAATGATCAGGAGCTCACCGTAGTATCACCTTTAAGCGAAATAGCTTCAGGGTCAACAGTAAGCTGATGGGGATACGGAAACCACGGAAAGACACGGAGGGAGATAATGACGATGCTTTTTGATACACATGCTCATTTGGACGACAGCAAATTTGATGAGGACAGGGACGCTGTCATAGAAAAATGCAGAGAAGAAGGCGTGGTTCTCATTCTAAATGCTGCCAGCAATTTGGCTGCCTCTCTGAAAGCCATAGAATTAGCCGGAAAATATGACTTTATATATGCATCGGTGGGGGTCCATCCCCATGATGCTTCCGAGATGGATGAGAAAAGCTGCCTGGCATTGGCCGGGCTGGTTGAGAAGAATCAAAAGGTGAGAGCCATAGGTGAGATAGGATTGGATTATTATTATGATTATTCTCCCCGGGAGGTCCAGAAGAAGCGTTTCATGGAGCAGATCGATCTGGCCAAGCAACTGAAGCTTCCTGTGATAATCCACGACAGGGATGCTCATGAGGATACCATGAACATACTCAAAAGCTCAGGGGTGAAAGAAGTGGGCGGTGTGCTCCACAGTTTCTCCGGAAGTGTGGAAATGATGAGGGAATGTCTGAAGCTCAATATGTATATATCGCTATCCGGGCCGGTGACCTTCAAAAATGCTAAAAAGGCGGTGGAAGCAGCTAAGGAGGTTCCCTTAGACATGCTTTTAATAGAAACAGACAGTCCCTATCTCACCCCGGTGCCTCACAGGGGTGAGCGGAATTACCCTTCTTATGTGCGGTATGTGGCGGAGAAAATAGCCGCGTTGAGGGACATGACTTTTGAAGAGATAGCAGAAAAGACACTTGAAAACGGAAAAAGATTATTTAATATATAAAAGATACTGGGTATGATTTGATATTCCCCCTTTACAGATCTGTAAGGGGGGAATATCATGATGAGAGATCAGTTTTACTTTTTCGTTAGTATCATAGCTACCATAAACAAACCCTATTGCGGCCATACCTTTTTGCCTGGTATAGGGCAATATCAGCATGACTAAATAAAATCTCAGGCATTGCGTCTTTTGTAGGAATAGTTGATGTCACACCTATACTCACTGTTTGATATTTACTTACAGCAGAATAGTCATGGGGAATTCTGAGTTCTTCAACGGTTTTTAAGATATCCTCTCCTGCTTTTTTAGCCTTAATAATATTAGCATCAGGAAGCAGTATCACAAATTCATCTCCTCCAAAACGTCCGGCGAATCCTTTGTATTGTTCGGCTTTAGTCTTAAACAGTCTGGCTAGCTTTTTTAATAGCTCATCCCCTTTAAGATGCCCATAATTATCATTAAATTCTTTAAAATAGTCTATGTCGATAAAAACCATTGAAAGCTCTTGATTATTTTCTATGGCATTTTCCCAACTGCCCTCGACTATCTCTCTAAATTTGCGCCGGTTGAAGATTGATGTCAAATCATCAATTGATGAAAGCAAATATTTCTCGTGAGCCTGCATTTTTTCATATTTTGCTTTAATGCCAAGATATATTGCCAGTATTCCAACTATTAGATTAATGAATATAAACCCTGCTATTACTAACAAGTAGTTTTTTAAAGATTCGTTATACTTTTCTATAAAAATATCTACTCCTAACAACCCTATATAATTTCCGCCGCTATCATAAAAAGGAGCATAGCCTGTTATGTAATTTCCCCATCGGTTTTGAGAAATGTGAAAAGAAGGTGTCTTGCTTTTATATGCAGCAAGGAATGACTTATCCATCACAGTATACCGATCCTTGTCCTCATATCCTTTGCCGGAGGTGTCCTCTAGCCGGACTGCATCGCTTACAACTGCGTCCAATAAATATACAACGCTCAGCTCTGTACCTGCTTTTGCGTTGTATATTTCTTCTTCTCCCCGCTCCACAATATATTTTGATTTTGATAATGGAGCTTCAATATAGACATATTTAATATCAGAGCCTTTAATGACAAATCTTACAGCATCTTCGAACTTAATGTTTAATGGATCTTTCAGTAATTGGTTAAAATCTAATTCAAGCAATCTCTTAACTTCATTTTCTTCTATAATAAGCTTTTGTGAAATATCTAAAGCCAGCAGCATAGCTTTATTCCCCAATTCATTTCTAATGCCGTTGGAAAGCGTATTATATGTAAAAAAGGACAATGCTCCAATTGAACAAATCCAAATTATAGGCAGCACCATGAAAATTTTTGTTAAGCAATTCTTTCCTTTACGACAAGTTGACTTTATCATAATTTTACTATTCCTTTCCCATGATTCTATCGATTTAATCATGCATAGCAACCTGAAGACAGTCAAACTTGCGAGTCAACCTTGCATTTTTTACTAGTAACGATACATAATTACATAATACAACAAATTATGACAGCATTCAACATATTGCGGCAATTCTCAACATGATGTTATGAAATTTGATCATGCAGCTCATATATAGTACAGATGTAATTTATTCAAGTCATTATTAATATAATGGTATATAACCATTAAAATTAGTAAAAAATATATAAGACTATGTATATAAAAATATGCAAAGTTTGACAATACGGAGAAAAAAATATAAAATATGCTTATCGATTAAAAAGGAGGGTAATTAATGGAAATAAACTTTCCCCGGTTAAAAAGTTTATTTTCCTTAGGAAAGGAATGGCGTTATGAGAATGGACATCTTAAACTCAGGTATAAGAAGCCCGTTTGCATTGGAGTCAGTATAACGGCCGTTCTTGTTTTGCTTTTGACTACATCGATTATATTTAATATATTGAAGAAAGACATAGTTATTGCAGATGCGGATGTAGAGAGCAATATAAGCACCTTTAAGTCTACAGTGGCTGAGGTGCTGAGCGAAAGAGGCATCCAAATCGGTTCGTACGACAGACTTGATATTGACCCTGAGCAAAAGCTTAGGGATGACATGAAGATAGTGATAAAAAGAGCAAAACCTATAATGATAATTACTAAGGAAAGAGATATACTCATACATACCCTTGCTCAAACTGTAGGGCAAGCAATAGAAGAAGCAGGAGTATATCTGGGGGCATTGGACAGGATACAGCCCGAAAAAGACGCTTTGACAAAAGACATAGACAGTATAAACGTCATAAGAGTAGAAGAGCAAATTGTAAGTCAGGTTGAGAAGATTCCTTTTGAAAATGAGGTAAGAAAGAATGAAAGTTTGGAAAAAGGCTTTGTAAAGGTAATAAACAAAGGCAAGGAAGGCAAGAAAGAAACTTCGGTGAAGATAGTTTTCGAGAATGGAATCGAATCCATGAGGCAGATCGTTGCGGAGAAGATCATTCAAGAGCCTGTTGCAGGAGTTATTGAGGAAGGCGCCAAAACAACCTTGGTTTCTTCCAGAGGTACAGTTACGCGATTTGTAAAAGCTATGGAAATGACTGCTACAGCTTATGATGCAACCTTTGCCAGCACGGGCAAGAATCCCGGCCATCCTCAATATGGGGTGACCCGCTCCGGCCTTAAGGTAAAGCCGGGAATCGTAGCGGTAGATCCCAAGGTCATACCTTTGGGGACCTGGCTCTATGTAGAGGGCTATGGAGAAGCTCTGGCGGCAGATACCGGCGGAGCAATAAAAGGCAATAGGATAGACCTGTATTATGAATCTCCTAAGGAGGTTGCCAAATACGGAAAAAGAAAAGTAAAGGTATACGTACTGGATAAGCCTAGACATAAGTTCTGAGAATAATGCGACATAAGGATAACGGAAACCAGGTCAAATCACTGAGGGGTTGATAATAGTTGTTATTGTTCGCAATTAGAAAGGCGTATGCCGTCATTCTGAGTATAGCGAAGAATCTTATCCGGATTCTTCGCTTCGCTTTGTTTCGCTCAGAATGACGGCTGTGCAGAATATTTAGTGCCTTCTGTGTTTTTTCGTAAAAATTCCGTGTCTTTCAGTGGTTTTCGTCTCCTCTTGCTTCGCATATACTCGCAATGATGGGATGATGAGGGGGAAAATATATGATCAAGGAATGTATCGTAGTAGAAGGGAAAAATGATGCGGCTGCCGTGAAAAGGGCAGTGGATGCTGATGTGATAATAACCAGCGGTTTTGGGATTACGGGAGATACTCTCAAGCTTATAAGAACGGCCGTTGAAAAGCGCGGAGTCATAATACTGACTGACCCGGATTTTATGGGAGAAAAGATAAGGAAAATAATCGGGGATAGGATTCCCGGAGTCAAGCATGCCTTCATACCCAGAGAAGAGGCTACCGATGAAGGTGATGTAGGAGTGGAAAATGCTTCCCCCCATAGTATTATAAAAGCCTTGACGATGGCGAGGTGTGAAACCAAAGAAGAGCGGGCTGAGTTCAGCCGGGATGATATGATGGCATCCGGGCTGTCAGGCTGCGATTCTGCAGCGGATATGAGAGCTAAAGTCGGAAGGGCTCTGGGAATCGGGTATGCCAATGCAAAGCAGTTTCTAAAAAGGTTGAATAATTATGGGGTTACCAGAGAAGAATTTGATAGAGCGATAGAAAAGGCCGGGAGGCGCATGTGATGAGAGATTATACTTTGGCTGATGCCACAAGAGACGCTATGAAAAAGTTTGATATAAGAGCTTCAAAGAAATACGGACAGAATTTTTTGATCGATCCCGGCGTACTGGGGAAAATAGTGGAAGTATCCGCCATAGATAAAGACTCCATGGTTTTGGAAATCGGACCGGGCCTCGGCACTATGACAAAGCAATTATGCGAAAGAGCAGGCAAGGTTTTAGCCATAGAGATTGATAAGGACCTCATAAAAGCGCTGAGCATCAACATGTCGGGATACGATAATTTCAAGCTGATAAATGATGATGTGCTGCGGCTGGATCTGAAATCGCTGCTGAAAGAATATTTTGGAGACATAAAGGCCAGGGTGGTAGCGAATCTGCCATACTATATAACCTCTCCGATAATAATGAAGCTTTTGGAAGAAGGCCTCAATCTGTCATCCATAACCATCATGGTACAAAAGGAAGTGGCCCAAAGGATTGCGGCGGCTCCCGGAGGCAAAGACTACGGGGTATTGTCGTTATCGGTTCAATATTATGCAATACCGGAAATAGCAGCTATAGTACCGGCAGAGGCTTTTATGCCCATGCCTGGAGTGGATTCGGCTGTAGTCAATCTGAAAATCAGGCAGGAAGCCCCCGTGGCTTTGAAAGATGAGGCTTTGTTTTTCAGAGTTATAAAGGCCGCTTTTGCTCAAAGGAGAAAAACCCTGTTGAATGCACTGTATGGAAGCGGTCTCAATCTTGAAAAAAGCCAGGTTGAGGAGCTGCTTTCGAGCTGCGGAATCGATGCCAGGAGAAGGGGAGAAACCCTAAGTATCAATGAATTTGCCGCTTTAAGCAACAAAATATGGCTTTTTTTAAAAAAGTAGTCTACAATTGCCCCTCTCAGACATATATTAGTAATGACAATTTTTGAAGGGAGGGGTTTTTTGTGCCTTTGGGATATGAATATAAAAGGTACTTCATAATATTGCAGGAAGAAGATAAGGGCTATGAGATGACAGCCGGGAAAATACCCACCGGTTATGTAAAAATAGAAATAAAGAAAAACAGAGTTAAGGTCGGCGGGTTTATCCAGAACATGAAATCAGACACAAAATCCAAGTATAAATTGAATCTTTTGGCTGCAAGGCAAAAGCTGGTGCTGGATATAGGACTATTTAGAATGGATGGTGCAGGAAGAGGAGAATTTTATGCTGAATTTGATTCGGACAATGTTTCGGGCAGCAATTTATCCATAAGTGAATTTACCGGTGCTTTGGTTGTGGCAGGTTCAGGTATTCCCCTGGTAGGCTACGCGGGCAGGGACAGCATACCATGGAGGGATTGGTATGGCAAAGAGGATAAAGAGGAAGCAGAGCAAATACGGGAAGAAGAAATGCTTGAGAAAGAAAGCATTATAGAGGAACCACGTATTGAAAATATAGAAGCAGCAGACGATATAGAGGAAGCAAGAGAAATAGAGGATATAGCCTGTCAGGAGGAGACAAGAGAGCCAGTGGAAGTTCAAGAAGCGGAAGAAGTAGCCGAAATAGAAGAAGCACGGGAAGAGGATGCTGAAGAAATATGGGAAGCACAGGAAGTCCATGAGTCCTTGGAAGAAGAAAGAATGGAGGAAGAGGACGGAGCAGAATCAGCCGAAGTGCTTGAAGCTGCAAGAGAGGAAAGTTTAGAATCCGAGCCTCAGATAATAGATATGGAAATGAGAGCCGAACCGGCGCCTTTATATTATGAAGAGCCTGAGTATGCGGAACAGCAATCCTTCCATGGTTGGGATACGGGAAGGCTAACAAATGAGGGTCAGGAGCCTGAGCGACATAAGAAAGAGCATAAGGAAAGCCAAGAGAAGACCCATAAAAAATTGATCGATGCTCTAAAATGTATGGAGAGATTTGGCGGTTTCCATGACGAATACGGGATCAGGTGGTATAGAATAGGCCAGGAGCTGCCCCTTCTGAATGATGTCATGATACCGATAAATGGAGCCATGATGCCTTTATCCTATCCATATATAGTAGAAAGCACAGGAAGAAGCATAGAGAGCTGCGTTTTGGGCGTAGAACACAGAAAGGGTGAGATAAGGTATGCTTATATAGGCATACCGGGGGCATACTATGAAGGCTGCAAGGCATGCTATGAATATAAGGGATTTACAGCCTATAAAAGAACCAAGGACAATAAGAGAGGCTATTGGATCATGTGCATGGATATAATGAAGGGAAAAATATGCAGAATTTAAGCTTCAGGGAATTAAAAGGCTTCATCTATTTTAAAGTGCTTCGATTAAGAAGCCTTTTTTATTTTTTGATATAACAAGGGTTAAATAAAATAATGGATGAAACTTCCTTGATTAAATTTGTAGATTTTAATAGAATATAGTTGAATATTGTCGAAAATTGAAGTATTTTCTATTATAATTTAAAGGGGTGTGATTCCATGAAATTTAAAACAAAAACCCTATTAATGATCTTAACACCAATATTCCTGATATTTACCCTAGTTTTTGCAATGGTTGGATTTGATGTTTATCAGGGGCAAAAAGAAAATGCTACTCATTTAGCAGAAGCCATAGCTAAAGACTATGCCAGTACAATTAAAGCCGAATTAGAAATATCCTTGGATTCTGCCAGGAATACTGCATACATGATGGAAGGTCTAATTAATCAAGGCTCTCCTGATAGAGAAAGCGTAAATGCAGTTTTAAAAAGTATTCTTTCCGGAAATGAAAATTTTTTTGGTGTTTGGGTTTGCTTTGAACCCAATGCTTTCGATGGAAGGGATAATGAATATGCAGGCACTAGCGGTCATGACCAGACCGGTAGATTTACTCCATACTGGTATAGAGACGGTTCAGGCATTAATACAGAAGCTTTACATAACTATACAACAGAAGGAGAAGGCGATTATTATCAATTGGCTTTCAAATCTGGTATAGAAACTGTTTTAGAACCTTTTGAATATGAAATCGGCGGGGCCAAAGTGCTTATGACTACCTTTGCCGTGCCTATCAAGCATAACGGAAAAACAATAGGTGTATCAGGGGTTGATGTGACCTTAGACCAACTTCAGGAAATAGGCGATAAAGTCAAATTATATCAAACGGGTTTTGGCAGGCTGATTTCTCCTAATGGAGTAGTAGTTACCCACCCCGACAGGACGAGCATAGGCAAACCCGGAGGCGAATTTGTAACCGGAGATGCACATATTTTGCTGGATAAAATTAGGACAAGGGAGGTTTTTACACAATCTTTATATTCAAACGTATATGATAAAGATGTGCTTAAATCCTTTGCACCGGTAATAATAGGCAATACTGCGACCCCATGGGTTTTTAGTACAGTGGTGCCCCGGGAAGAAGTTTTTGCAAGCGTCTATAAGCTATTATCAAAGATAATTATAATTTGTATTATTGGACTGTTAGTTATTGGAGCGGCTATTTTTATAGTTACATCAAGCATTGTTAAATCAATTGTTTCCATAACGGAAAGAATAGAGGAAATAGCAAATTATGATTTTACTCATAGTGAAAATACAAAGGCTGCAAAGTATTTGAATAGAAAAGATGAAATTGGTCAAATAATGAGAGCTATCAGAACCATGCGGGATAATATTGTTCATTTGATCACAGAGATTTCCAATGGTGCAGAAAGCGTTGCGGCAACTGCAGAGGAACTGACGGCCACCTCTCAGCAGACAGCTTCAGCCTCCGAAGAGGTTGCCAGAACTATTGAAGAAATTGCCAGGGGAGCCAGTGAACAAGCAAGTGATACGGAAAAATCATCTGAGAGTGTTGAAGAAATGGGTAGATTTATAGAAGAAGCAGGGGGATATATTCAAGATCTTAATAAGGCTTTGATAGAGATCAATCAGCGAAAAGAAGAAGGCTTTGAAATTATTCATATTTTGACCGGAAAAACAAAAAGGAGTAGTGAATCTGCTAAAGAAATCTATGAAATAGTTATGAATAATAATAAAAGTGCAGAAAAAATTGATAGTTCCAGCACCATGATTCAAAGCATTGCAGACCAGACTAATCTTTTAGCTTTAAATGCTGCCATCGAAGCCGCCAGAGCAGGAGAAGCCGGCAGAGGCTTTGCAGTTGTAGCAGGAGAAATAAGAAAGCTGGCTGAACAGACCAATAGCTTTACAGATGAGATAAAGCAGGTCATAGAAGAACTAAAAACAAGGTCTAATGCTGCAGTGCAAACTATTTATGAAGTTAAAGATATAGTAAATGCACAATCGGATAGTGTAGAAGAAACTAGGCATAGGTTTGATCTGATAGCTGATTCCATAGGAGCAACGGAGGTTGTCATCCAAAAGCTCACTGAGGGCACCAAAACACTAAATATGAACAAGGCTAAACTAGTAGACTTAATGCAAAACTTATCAGCCATAGCTGAGGAAAATGCAGCGGGAACAGAGGAAGCTTCTGCAGCCACAGAAGAACAAGCAGCTTCCAGCATGGAATTGTCCAGAGCAAGTGAAGGCCTTGCAGAAATAGCCGGAAAGCTGCAAGAGCTCATTAGAAAGTTTAAGATTTAGCAATTAGAGGAGGTTTTACCTCCTCTTTTTATGCGTGCGTCCAGCGAAGCTGGACTGCACTTATAGTTTAAAGTAAGGGAACGGAGAAAGACAGTTAGACGTACCTATTATCAAAGATAGGGTAATACAAATGGCGGGAAAGTATAATTCTCCATTCTTTTTTTGGATTAAAGTTACAGTGTGGTAAAATCATTTTTTTGTGGTAAAATTGAATATGAAATAAAATAAGAGGGAATGAGCCTATGAAATGGGATAACATTTTTGATAAGAAACTATTAAAAAATATAGACGTTGGAATAATAATTTCTATGATACTGCTTTTTGCAGGCGGAATCGTTGCCATAGCCAGTGCAACCGGAGTTACACATGGCGGATCCCTGAACCATATAAAGATTCAAAGCGTAGCTTTTATTTTAGGGATGATAGCCATCATCATAATACTTTTTTTTGATTATAATACCTTCGGGGACATGAGCAAATTAATTTATGCGGTAAGCATAATACTTCTGGTCGCAGTATTGATATTCGGAAAAGAAGTAAAGGGGTCTAAAAGCTGGTTTGATTTAGGCCTTGTAAACTTTCAGCCTTCAGAAATTGTAAAAATCGGTTTTATATTATCCTTTGCCAAGCTTTTGGAAAAAAGAGAAGGAACTCTGGATACTATAAAGGGTATAATTCCGATAATACTATACATTGTCCCTATAATAGGCTTGATACTTCTTCAAAACGATTTTGGGACAGCTCTTGTATTTATTTTTTTTATTGCCTTTATGGTGTTTGCTGCAGGTATGAGCTATAAATTCATATTAGGTACGGGAGTTTTAGCTGTGCTTAGCTTGCCTTTGCTTTGGTTTAAATTTTTCGGAGACTATCAAAAAAAGAGGATATTAGTTTTTTTTAATCCGGAGCTGGATAAGCTGGGCAGCGGGTACCACGTCATCCAATCAAAAATAGCCATAGGCTCAGGTCAATTTACGGGAAAGGGCTTGTTTCGCGGCACTCAAAACAATTTAGGCTTTATACCAGAGCGGCATACAGATTTTATATTCTCTGTTATAGGAGAAGAGCTTGGCCTTATAGGTTCTGTGATTATCATATTTCTATTTATGCTTCTGATCACGAGGTGCATATATATTGCCAGAATATCAAAGGATAGCTACGGTAAATATATTTGCATCGGTATTATGGCCATGCTTCTGTTCCATGTCCTGGAGAACATAGGCATGACAATCGGGATTATGCCTGTTACAGGCATTCCGCTTCCTTTTGTAAGCTATGGGGGGAGTTCCCTTTTAACAAATATGATATCTGTAGGTCTGGTTTTAAATGTAGGAATGAGAAGGCAGGTTATCAGGTTTTAGAAACTTCATATATTTTCCTTCAATATTTTCTACTTACGGACAAAAGTAGTATACTGTATTATTTGTGAGAAAAATGGCATATTTACGCTAAAAAGGTTGAATTTCAGTATTGTACTTATCTTTCTATACTAATATACTTATGATGGTATATTTTTTGTTGGAGGTGTAATTTTGGGTTATAGTATGATACTCGGCTTATTTGCGGGCTTAGCCATATTTCTATACGGCATGAAGGTTATGTCCGATGCTTTGCAGAAAGCCGCAGGCGACAGGATGAAAAAGCTGCTGGAGGTCCTTACCCGAAACAGATTTTTAGCTGTTTTAGTAGGTACGGCAATAACTGCAATAATCCAAAGCAGCAGTGCAACTACAGTAATGGTAGTGGGTCTTGTCAACGCAGGCATAATGAACTTGAGCCAATCTGTAGGTGTTATAATGGGAGCTAACATAGGTACTACCATGACAGCTCAATTAATCGCCTTTAAGTTCAGCAATATTATTCCTTATGCTTTGATAGCAGGAACAGCCTTGGTGCTGTTTGCAAAGAAGAAATCCAACAGGCAGCTTGGAGAGCTTCTTCTTGGTTTTGGCTTGCTTTTCTTAGGAATGAATTCTATGAGTGACGCTATGAAGCCTCTAAAAGACATTCCTCAGTTTACACAGTTCATGGTTGATTTGCAGCACAACCCTTTATTGGGAGTTCTTGCAGGCTTTATATTGACGGCTGTAATTCAAAGCAGCAGTGCTACTATAGGTATTCTTCAGGCACTGGCTCTGCAGGGACTTGTTCCTATAGAAGCCGCATTGCCTATTTTGTTTGGAGACAATATAGGAACCTGCGTTACTGCATTATTAGCCAGTATAGGAGCAAACTTCACTGCTAAGAGGGCAGCCATGATGCATCTTATATTCAATATAGTAGGTACAATAATATTCCTGCTGATACTCGGACCGATGGCACAATTGGTCAAGATGACCTCCTTAAGTGAGGTAAGGCAAATAGCTAATGCACATACATTCTTCAATCTGGTAAATACAGCAATACAACTGCCCTTTGCAGGCTTCCTGGTAGCCTTTGTTACTAAGCTTATACCCGGTAAAGAAGCCGAGGATCCTACCAAACTTGTATATCTGGATAAGAGAATACTCGAAACCCCCTCTGTCGCCGTTGTGCAGATAGTGAAGGAAATAATCAGAATGGCTGAAATAGCAAGATCAAATGTTAGAAAATCCATAGATGCCATATTGACCGAGGATGAGAAGCTTATAGCAGAGGTTTATTCCAATGAGAAAGCCATAAACGCGCTGGAGAAAAAAATTACAGAATATCTGCTTGCTGTTTCTAGTACAGCCATAAGCTCTGAGCAATCAAACCGTGTTGCGGCGCTGTTCAATACTGTTCATGATGCTGAGAGGATCGGGGATCACGCGGAGAATCTGGTTGAGCTTGCCCAGTTTAAGATTGACAATAAGATTGTTTTTTCAAGCACTGCTATTGAAGAACTGAAGGAAATATACGGCGTTGTGGACAAAGCTATAGAAACTTCCTTAACAGCTTTAGAAAATGAGGATAAGGAAAAGGTTAAAGAAGTAAATGAATATGAGGAACGGGTCGATGAGTTGAGGGACGGACTGAGAGAAAGCCACATAAGACGTCTGAATAATAGCGAATGCAATATAAATGCAGGGGTAATATTTTTGGATATTGTAACAAATCTTGAAAGAATAAGTGACCACAGCGTAAACATTGCAGGTATTGTAAGCCCTGCTTCCGTAATTCATAAGACTAAGATATAAAGGCCATTCGGGAACCAGTGTCATAAAGAGCCAAGTTTGCTCACAAGTGATGCGGGGGCCTGTTTTTTTGCAGGGGATTTTAAGCATTTTTGCCTGCTTGGCACTGATTTTTCATAATAATGTATTATTTCCCGGGAAATATTGTCGATATTTATATAAGGTGTTTATTATTGATGTCGTTAAATGTATAATATAATTGATGTTAGTAAGATATGGGAGGAATGATTATGACAGGTCTTTGGTTGGGCTATATATTGTTCAGCATAATACTGGGTGTTTTTGCAATCATTATGAGAGATAATATAATCTTATTGTCAGTATTTGTGGCCGCACTGGTAGCTATGAAAATAATTTTCATATATGTTATCAGCAGCGGAGCAAAGCGCATGCATGACAACCTGGGTAAAATCGTTAGCGGTCAGCTTAATATAAACATAAAAAAGTCCAATATAAAGGTCATCAATAGAATCGGAGATAAGTTTAATGAATACCTGGACAAGATAAGAAATCTGACAGGCCAGTATGTGAATTTATCGGAAAAGACTACTAAGGAATCTCAAACTATGAAAAGCCAGGCAGAGAGCTTGAGAGTCACATCCGGAGAGATAGCTTCCACAGTGCAGAATATATCTGAAGCAGTCAACAATCAAGCGCAGTCAACAGTCAGCGTCAAGGAAAGCATAGAGACCTTTTCCTATGGCGTGAACGATATTTATGAAAATGCCAAGGCATCCCTGAATGCGGCTAAGAATTCCAAAACAGTAGTCGATGAAAGCTTTGAGACTTTTAGAGAAGCTTTCAAAAAAATAGAAGAGGTAAAAGAATATAACGATAAAGTATTAAAAGATATAACGGAGCTTAATGATTCGATACGGCAGGTAAGTATAATAACCGAAGCGGTAGAAGCCATAGCATCTCAGACTCACCTCTTGGCCCTGAACGCATCCATAGAGGCTGCAAGGGCAGGGGAGGCCGGGAGAGGTTTTGCAGTAGTTGCGGGAGAGGTGAGCAAGCTGGCGGATGACTCCTCAGGTTCTGCCAAGAAGATAAAGACCCTCATCGAAAGCATAATAAAAGAAATTGAAGGGCTGTCGTCGAGTATAAGGGTTGAAACTGAGGTTGTAGAGAATAATGTAGCCTATGCGGTAAAGGCTTTAAAGAAATCTGAAGATATAAACAAGGCTGTTGAAAAAAATATGGATGCCGCAGAGGCTATAGTAAACCTTACTGAAGGGCAGAAAGCAAAAATAAATGAGATAACCTATGCTGTTGAGGTAATAAATGATGCCACTCAGCAAAATGCGGCAGTGGTTGAGGAAATAACGGCCTCCACACAGGAGCAGCTTTCGATAATAGAAACCATGTATGATTCCATAGTAAATCTTAGTGATGCCATCGAGTACAGCAATAATATAATAGGAAACTTTATGAAGGGCTTTGTGATTACCGATGCGATGAAAGCTAAAGTGGAGACCGTAAAGAAAATGCTCATTGAGACCAGCAAAATTGACAGGCTCCTGCATATGGATGAAGATAAAGGAAATGAGCTTTTAGCCGGCAGGGGAAAGGAACTGGACTATGTCGAATTAGTGGCATTGGTGGATAAAAACGGGGTCATTAAATTTGCCAGCCCGGTAGTTCCGAAAGAGCAAAGAGACTGCAGCGCCAGAGCATTCTTCCAAAGAGCCATGGCCGGAGAAACATATGTGAGCAAGGAGTACATATCAGTACTTACCAATCACTATAATATTACTATATCTATTCCGCTATACGAGGAAGGAACGGTTCAGGGAGTGCTTCTGGCAGATATTAACCTGAACGAATAAATTGGTGAACGGGTTTTAGAACTCAGGATTCAGAGTTCAGAACTCAGGGGCTAGGGTATTCCTCTGGAGTTTAGGAATACGGGGAACACGGATTGGCACGGATTTTTTCACGGATTAACACGGCGGATTATTTTTTCTTTGGATAAAAATATCCTTCCGTGTTTTTTTGTGAAATTTCCGTGTCTTTCCGTGGTTTCCGTTCCTCCATTTTCCTACTTTTCTCCGTGCAAATCTGTGTTCATCGTTCTCCATATTTCGTTTTTTTGTAACAAACACGAAATATAATACGTCCAACTTTAATGGTACAATAGAATAGAATCATTGAAGCACAGGAGGTAATTTATATGAAGAAAGGATTTACAGCAAAGAAGGCTCTGTGTTTGCTTCTGGCATTTACCCTGCTTTTTTCCACAATGCTTTATGCGGATGGGGAAGGGGGCTACTCGGAAAGCAGCCAGCAGATAGGGCCGGGCACTCATTACAAGAGGGCTGCCTGGGTGACTCCAAAGGGTATATTCAGCATCAATATGGTTGAAACCCTGATAGGGACTGAATATATAAAAATTGAGGCTTCAGACAGCGGCAAAGCCGTAGGTACTGAAACCGTATCAAAGCAGGCCCAGAAAAAATACAGCGATGATACCAGAGTCTTAGGGGCTGTAAATGGTGACTTTTTTTACACCAATGAGCTTAGAGGCTTGACTTCGGGGACCAGTATCATTGATGGAGAAATAAAAACCGCTTTATCGGAAAGCACGATCTTTGGAGTCAGTGACCAGGGCAATTGCTTTATAGATCTGTTGATGATGGAAGGGTCGGTCCAGGTCAAAGATGTCAGCTATTCTATAGCAGGAGTGAACAGGGTAAGATGGGATAACCAGCTTATATTATACACATCGGCTTTCGCAGGTCTTACCAACACGAAAGGCAATGGAACGGAAGTCGTGGTCAAGGGGATTGAGCTTCCTATCAAAGGCAATCAAGAATACAAGGGCTATGTACATACAATATATAAGGATGTAAAGGATGCTCAGATCCCGGAAGACGGAATCGTACTGTCAGGACAAGGCATGGCCGCTGATTTTCTTAATTCACTGGAGGAAGGCGATGAAGTAAGCTTCAGTGTAAACTTCAGCAGGAATAATATAAAATATGCGGTATCCGGCAATACGCAACTTTTAAAAGGCGGCCAGCTGTCAGAAGAGATAGCCAAGGCAAGCGATGCAAAGGTAAGACATCCCAGGACTGCCATAGCCATCAAAGGCGGTTCGGTGGTCATGGTGACGGTGGACGGAAGACAGAAAAACTTCAGCGATGGGATGACTCTTTATGAGTTCGCTGAATATTTGTCCAGCCAAGGCATGGAAAATGCAATAAATCTGGATGGCGGCGGCTCTACATCTATGGTAGTGAGAACTCAAGGCCGTTTTGAACCGGCTTTGGTGAATTCACCCTCAGACGGAAGAGAGAGAAGCATTTCCAATTCCATACAGATACTGTCCTATGCACCTAAATCAAAGCCGATGCATGTAAGATTTAATCAGGATACTCTGAAAATATACAAAAACAGTACCTTTACACCAAGCGCATATGCGCTTGACCAGTATTTCAACAGGGTGGATATTCAAGCCGACGCTATAAAATACACCCTGAGCAAGGGCATAGGCAAGATAAATGAAGATGGCATGTTTACAGCGGCTTCAAAAGCAGGAAAGGGCTTTATAGATGGCTCTTCGGGAGGCACAAAGAGCAGGATAGAAGTGCAGGTATATGATAAGGCTGCTTCCCTTAAGATAACAAATGACTATGTCAGCCTGGACCCGGGGCAGAAGGTTCAGCTGGAGGTGGAGGCTTATGATGAGAACGGACAGCAAATCGTGATAAGCCCTTCTGCGGTGAAATGGTCTGTCAGCGGTGAGATAGGAACAGTCGATAAGGCTGGAGTATTTACCGCAGGCCAGAATAAAAAAGAAGGAAAGATAATCGGTAAACTGGATAAGGTAGCGGCGGATGTCCAGGCACGGGTAGGAAATACGCCTGTAGTACTGGAAAGCTTTGAAAAGACAGATAATATCGAGATAAGCAGTATAAGAGCTGAAGCATCCGGAAAGACCACTGCTGATAAGGAACCTGTAAAGCAGGGCAAAGCAGCCTTAAAGCTGGCATATAATATGGCAGTTGGGCAAACCGGCACTGCTGCGGCCTATGTTAACCTGAAGACACCTGTGAAAGCCCCGGGCAAGCCATTGGAGATAGGCTTGTGGGCTTATGGAGATGGCGGTGCACACTGGCTCAGAGGCGTTTATACTAACAGCGCAGGCGAGAAAAAGCTTGTAAACTTTACGAACCAGGGCGGCTTCAACTGGAAGGGATGGAAGTATGTATATGCTGAAATTCCAAAGGATGAGAAATTCCCAATTGCATTTGAGCAGATATATATAGCAGAGCCTCTGGAGGAGAACAAGACGGAGGGCGCAGTTTATTTCGATAACTTGATCGCACTATATGAACCGGGACCGGATATCTACAATCCTGAAGCTTTGGAATTGAATCCTGCAGCCGGTGCGAAGCTTGAGGCTCAGCCTTCGGAGATCAATATAAAGGTAAAGGATAAAGGTGAGGGCATCGATCCTAAATCTATAAGATTCCTGCTCAATAACGTCCAGGTAAAAGCAGTGTATAATCCGGAAACAGGGATGATCACTCATACAATAGATTACAAGCTTTACAAAGGAGAGCATAATATAAGGCTGTTCCTCAAGGATAAAGCCGGAAACCCCATAAATCCGGAATTGAAATATACATTCACAATAGAACAATAATGTTAAAAAAGAAGTTAACAAATAAAGTTAACTTCTTTTTTGATGATACTATTGACGGGATGCGGCATTGCAGCAAATTTATGCCTATTTCATAACTTTTTTAAGCAAATTATCATAATTTTTGTAAGATATTAAATCCACTTCTTCTTGGGTATATCCTCGTTCCTTCATCCGATTGATGAGATTTAATATATCGGCTTCTGATGATAGCGCTTTTACGGTGATAGAGTTGGTTCTTGGGTCCGGCAGCCCTACATATGACACAGGCAGAAAATCGCAAAAATCAAAACCAAATCCAACATGCTCTATCCCTATTATTTCTTTTATATAGCTGATTTGATCGATTAGATCATCTATTCCCTGCTTATTTTTATCATCATTGACAAAGGCGCTGCATGCGTTGATCCCTACTAATCCGTCGCTTTTAGCGATAGCTGATAGCTGGTTGTCATCAAGGTTCCTCTTTACATCTGCAAATTTTTTAGAATTTGAATGAGAGGCAATGATAGGCCCTGAAGCTATATTGACTACATCCCAAAAAGACTTTTCATTCAGATGCGATACATCTAAAAGGATGCCCAGCTTCTCTATTTTTTCTATAGCTTTTTTGCCTAAGTCGGTGACCCCGTTTGCGGCATCATTCACTCCGGAAGCTAACATATTTCTTTCATTCCATGTTAAGGAGGCATGTCTTAAACCTATGTCATTATAGTAAGCTTCTATCAGGTCTATATTATCCTCGATATGAGACAAGCCTTCCATACCAATTAAAATGTTTATTTTATTTTCTTTTAGCCCTCTGCCAAAGTCGCTATACTCTTTAACAATATTTAGTATATCAGAAGCTTCAGCAAATTCTTCTGACATGGATTTTATAATTTGTTCTGTTCTTTCTTTCGGATTATTAAGATGCTCAGGATCGGTCCAGATCACCCATATGGCTCCTTTAACCCCTGACTTTAGAAAATTTTTATAATGGTATTTTCTAAAAACGTCTTTTTCTCCCTTTAACCTCTTTAAGTTTATATCAGATAATATGTCTGAATGTCCATTAAATATCATTATCAGTATTTCCTCCTAAAGTTACATCTGTTCGTAAAATGTTTTAAATCAGAATATTACCAACTATAATACCGAAATAATTGCCGATAATATATCCAAACACTGCAACCAATATTGATGGACCTACTAAAGGTGTCCAACCTTTAGCACTTGCCATGGCGGGAGCGGTTGCCGGGCCTCCTACATTAGCGTTGGAAGCAATGATTGCTTCCTCTAAACTGAATTTGCAGATTTTAGCCCCAAGAAGTGTTGCCAGCAAGTTTATAAGCACCATAATGGCACAAAATACTAAGAGTAAAGGTGCTTTATAAATTATTTGAGATAAAGATGCAGGAACACCGATTACTGCCATAAAGACTGCCATAAAAAACATGCCTATTTCTTGGGCTCCTCTCAATGAAGAGAAAAATTCGGACTTAAAGGTTGCCAGCAGCATTGTTATTGTAGTTAATACTAAGTACATATTTCCCAACAATGAATTCAATGCTTTTGAAAAGGCATTGCCGGTTGGAATAATTTTTGAAAAAAGACCGGCAACCTCTGCGGATACAGCTACTATTATAAATGAGCTGGCAATAACAAATGCGATATCTTTAATTGTAATTTCAGTTTTCTTCGATATGCTTGGATTCTCGGATGCTAAAGCTATCATTCCTGAAGACTCAACTTCATCAACTAAAGGATGAGAAAAATGCTTTTTGAAAAAAGGCATTGACGGCATCGCCAGCAATACAAAAAAATATAGAGCCATTAATAAATTATCCGCTACTGTTGCAGAAGCTATAATATCACTTGGGACATTAAAAGCATCAGATAGGGCAACAAAATTTACACCGCCGCCTATATATGACCCGGTCATTATTGCTGCAACATATCCTAAGTCGGGTACATATTTATGTAAAGCAAAGTATCCTATAAATGCACCTAATGCGGTCCCAAATGAACCAATAATAAAAATCCCCAGTAATCTGCCGCTTTCCTTCCATATTTTTTTCATGTTGCAATTGAAAAGAAGCATTGGAATTGCTAAAGGAATAATATAGCTCCAGACAGTATCATATACTGGAGATTCCGTAGGAATAATATGAAGGTTGGATAAAATTAGAGCTCCTGCTAAAGCGATGATGGAACTTGTGACTTTTGAGGCCCATCTGTATTTTCCCTCTAAGTAAATGCTCCCGGCAGCCAATCCGGTTAAAATAGCCCATAATATCCAGGTTTGATCCGGTCTAATCAAGCTTCCCATAATTATACCTCCTTATATTTTTATACTACAAGCATATAATAAAAACTTTGAATCGTCAATATATTAAATATTTTATTAATATATTGAATTTTAAATCAATATATTTTTACAGGTCAAAATGGTATAATATTATTTAAATAAATCTTGGAGGGCAATTATGACTGGTATAGGTCCTAAGATAAGAGAATTAAGAAAATCAAAAAAAATGAGCATTGCTGATCTCGCTAATACGTCGGGGTTAAGTACCGGACTGATTAGCCAGATTGAAAGAGATAAAGTGGTGCCTTCGATTGTTGCGATGTTGAACATAGTCAATGCACTTGATGTAACAATGGGATATTTTTTTGATGAAGAAAAAGAGGTCTCCACTCTAATAAGAAAAGATGAAAGGCGAACATTGGTAACCAATGATAGGTCAAGGATATATGAGTTCTTAACTCCCACATACAACAAAAAAATCGAATTTATTTTAATCAGGCTCAACGGATGCACTCATAAGGCTGAAGAAGCGATTTCTCATGATGGCGAAGAATGCGGATATGTGATAAAGGGAAATATGGTTGTAATCATTGCAGGCAAAAGGCATATTTTGCACGAAGGAGACAGCATATATTTTGACAGCTCTAAAGCTCATGTTTATGAAAACTATGATGATGATGAATGTATCTCCATATGGGCTATGACGCCGCCTAGCTGGTAGTTATACCGCGATCAATGACGCAGGGCATAAAAGTATGTCAATTTAAATAATCGTATGTGCAGTTCGCATTTACTTGCACATACGATTATTCTCTATATAAGTTGCAATAAATACGTTACATAGCTTTTATCATTTAATATAAGCTTACTGATGTAAAATAATTAATGCGTTATATATAGTCATAATAGCGCCTAATGAATTTAGCTTCCGTATCAATTTGTATCCCTCATTTTCGTTGACCCTGGACTCGTGACCCTTATACTAGGGGCTAGAAGCCAGCGGCTAGAGGCTAAAAAGGAAATTATATAAACAAATTCACGTTTGAGTCTTCAGCTTCACCCAGGTAATAGCCGACTCCTCCGATTTTTACTCCGTCTATAAGCTCTTCTTGCTTCAGGCCCATCACATCCATGGACATCTGACATGCCACTATTTCTATGCCGCTTTCCATGGCTGCTTTAATCAAGTCTTCCAGCGAGGTTACATTCTTGCTCTTCATAACGCTTCTTATCATCTTCGGACCCATACCCAGCATGTTCATCTTTGACAGGCCTAATCTCTTGCTTCCTCTCGGCATCATCATGCCGAACATATTATCCATGAAGCCCTTTTGCACAGAGACCTTATCGTGCTTTCTAAGGATGTTAAGCCCCCAGAAGGTGAAGAACATAGTAACTTTTTTACCCATTGATGCAGCACCATTTGCTATTATAAAAGATGCAATTGCTTTATCCAGATCCCCGCTGAATACAACTATGGTTTTATTATCCTTTACAGGTATGGGTGCGGTGGTGCTATTTAATGCGGGGGCAACTTCCATGCCTTTTTTTATATGTGCTACTATTTTACCTCCGTCTTTTTGTACATTCATAAGCTCATTATTGGTTCTTTTGGTCCACGCCTTTATATCTTCATAAAAGCCCGGGTCGGTAGCTGTAACCTTAAGCACCTGGCCTTTATTGAGCTCTTCAATACAAGATTTTACCTGCATCAATGGTCCCGGGCAGCACAGTCCGCAGGCATCAAGCTCCCTATCCGGCTGCCCTTGACTAAAAGACTTTACGGCTTCTCCTCTGTCATTTACGGCTGCGCTTTTCCCCGGCTCGAATTTTTCTGTGAAAAAGCTCTTATAGCCTCCTGTGATATTTACTGCCTTAAAGCCGTTTTGCTTTAATATTCTGCTTGCGATATAGCCTCTCAGGCCGACCTGACAATACTCAATTATAGCTTTTTCCTTGTCCAGCTCATGGAGCCTGTCTCTCAGGCTGTCAACAGGGATATTCACAGCTCCGTCTACATGACCGTTTTCAAACTCTTCCTCAGTTCGCACATCGAGGAGGATGTAGTCATCCTTATCCATGGCTTTGAACTGTGAAGGAGTGATGACGGAAGTCATATCGTTTAAAATGTTCTGGGCCATAAAGCCTGCCATATTTACAGGATCCTTTGCGGATGAATAAAGAGGGGCATAGGCTAATTCAAGCTCAGCCAGGTCGTTTACAGTACCTTTAAGCCTTATCACCGCAGCTATGACATCTATTCTCTTATCCACACCGTCATAGCCGATTATCTGAGAACCAAGCACTTTCCCTTCATCGTTGAATATAAGCTTTATAGTCATGGGAAGGGCGTCAGGGTAATATCCCGCATGGGAATTGGGATGAAGGAATATTGTCCTGTAAGGTATGTTAAGCCTTTGCAGGGTTCTTTCATTGGCGCCTGTGCTTGCTGCGGTCAAGTTAAAAATTTTGAGTATCGAGGTTCCCTGGCTCCCCTTATATACGCTGTTTAAGCCTGCTGCATTATCTGCTGCTACCCTGCCTTGCTTGTTGGCAGGTCCCGCCAAAGGTATGGCTGTTTTCTGCCCGGTGACGAAATCCACAACCTCTATAGCATCTCCAACTGCATATATGCCTTCAATATTTGTTTCCATCCTATCGTTTACGATTATATGACCCTTAGGCCCTAATTCTATGCCGGAATCCTTTAAGAAACCCGTATCAGGCGTGACTCCTATCGCTAATATGATCATATCGGCAGACAGAGTATTGTCACTGTTCAATGTCACCTGGACAGATGAATTTTCTTCTGAGAAGGCTTTAACACCATCGCCCAGCATAAGCTTTATGCCCTTTTGCTCCATCTCTTTTTCTGCGATGACAACCATATCGGAATCAAAGGGAGCCAGTATATGGGGAGCTGCTTCTACAAGAGTTACTTTTATGTTCCTCTCAACGAGGTTTTCTGCCATTTCAACTCCTATAAAGCCTCCGCCGATTACTATAGCTGAGCGGATATTCTTATTGTCCACATAATCCTTGATTCTATCGGTGTCAGGTATATTTCTCAAGGAGAATATTCTGCTGCTGTTTATCCCCGGTATATTAGGTCTTATAGGCTTTGCGCCCGGAGATAGTATTATATAATCGTAGCTTTCTTCATAAAGTCCCCTGTCCGCACTTTTTACCATAACCCTTTTATTTTTTGCATCGATGGAAGTGACTTCACTGTTGATCCTCACGTCTATGTTGAATCTCTTATTCATGGCTTCGGGAGTCTGGACCAGAAGCTTCTCCCTTTCCTTGATGACTTCGCCTATATGGTAAGGCAGGCCGCAGTTTGCAAAGGAAATATATCCGTCCCTCTCAAACATTATTATTTCTGCATTTTCATCAAGCCTCCTAAGCCTGGCAGCGGCAGATGCCCCACCGGCTACTCCGCCTACTATTAAAACTTTCTTGCCCATCATTTTGCCTCCTAAATTTTCAAAATAAAAATTTCGTTATTCATTGAACAGGGAATTAATAAGCTTGCCTACTCTTTCATCAGCTATGCTATAGGTTATCTCAAGGCCGTTCCTTTCTCCCTTTACTATTCGGGCAGCCCTAAGCTTCTGAAGATGCTGCGATATAGTGGATTGGGGAAGTTCAAGACAGCCCTGCATATGGCTCACATTGCAGGAGCCCTTCTCTATAAGGCCTTTCACTATGCACAGCCTTACGGGGTGAGCCAGTACCTTCAGCAACTCTGCAGTATCTGCATATTGCTTGAAATCTCCTTCCATATCTTCACCTCAAATCTTTGATTATTTATCCTAATATCTATATATTCAAATTTTACGATATAATGATATCATTTTGTGCACCAAAAATCAATAGGCAAATGGGCAAATAGGAGAGGGAAACCGCTGAAAGACACGGAATCCTGAGCTCTAAACCCTATAAATTGCTTTCAGCCTGTTGATTTTTACTCCTCTTTCCATAAACTTTGTTTCATATTCTGTCGGAACATTTTCCGGATCATTTTCTGCTGCTAAGTCATATGTGATATCTGTGATTTCAAAATCAGCCGCCTTGAATTCATCGATGCTGTAATCAAAAAGGGGTCTGTTGTCCGTCTTAAAAATAATTTGCGCACCATCCTTAAGAAACAGCTTGTATTTTTCAAGAAATCTAATGTTGGTGAGGCGTCTTTTGGCATGCTTGGACTTTGGCCATGGGTCGCAAAAGTTTATGAAAAGGCAATCCACTTCGTTTTTATCAAAGGCCTGTTCAATATTTTCAATGTTGAAAGGAAGAAAAGCCAGGTTGTTTGTTTCCCTCTCAAGCGCTCTCTTTAACGCCATATATATCACTTCATACTTTGAATCTACTCCTATGAAGTTTTTATCCGGATACCTGCAAGAATTCTCGACTATGAACTTTCCTTTACCTGTTCCAAGCTCTACATGCAAAGGATTGCTATTGCCAAAGTGATCCTTCCAGCAGCCCTTTTTCTCTTCCGGTTTGAATATGATCAAATGCTTATTCTCTTCTAATGTGCCCAGTGCTTTAGGCTTTTTTCGCAGTCTCACTCTCTATACCTCCAGTGCTGATAATATTATCTGAATAAATCGATATAAGCCTTTCTTATTATATTATTAATTTGCTCTTCAGTACATATCCATTATACAAAATTAAAGAGTTCGGGCAGAAAGCAATGTATAAATATTAAATAATGAGAATAAATATAACAATATACATAAACAGACATATCTCGACAAAACCATAGAAAAAGCGGCATTATATAATATATGGACAAACATTTTATTATATATCATAATATAATTGACGGATATATATACTTTATATGAGAGTAAAATTATTAATGGAGGTGTCTTAATGAAAAAGCTGGGTCTTTCTACCAAGATACTGATCGCTTTGATAGTTGGTATTGTGGCGGGTATATTACTGCAAGGCTCCCCTGCCATTGCCGGCACTTATATCAAGCCTTTCGGGACATTATTTTTAAATCTTATCAAGCTCATAGTTGTGCCCTTGGTGCTGGCTTCACTGGTTGTAGGAACTACCGGTTTGGGGGACGTAAAGAAAATAGGGAGGGTAGGCGGAAAAACTCTGGCATATTATCTTTTGACCACTGCTTTTGCAGTAATCATAGGACTTATACTTGCTAATGTATTGAATGTGGGCGCGGGTTATTCAATACCCGTAGATGCTGTTGCAGAGGCTAAGGAAATGCCTAAGTTTGTGGATACCCTATTGAACATTATTCCTACAAATCCCTTGAAAGCACTTGTGGACGGAAATATGCTGCAGATAATAGTGTTTGCCTTAATGCTGGGCGGGAGCATAATGGCTATTGGGGAAAAGGGAGCATCCTTGCAGAGGGGCTTTGAATCCTTGGCCGAAGCCATGTACAAGATGACAGGCGCTATAATGAATTTCGCACCTTATGGTGTGTTCGCTCTCATAACTCCGGTGGTGGCCGTAAACGGGCCAAAGATTTTATTGCCGCTGCTTAAGGTGATTGTCGTCGTATATTTGGGATGCCTGCTTCATATGCTCATAGTATACTCAGGTACCTTGAAGATTCTCGGCAAATTCAGCCCTATCAAATTTTTCAAATCCGTAGCTCCTGCCCAAATATTTGCATTTACTACAGCAAGCAGCAGCGCCACACTTCCGATAAATATGAAATGCGCTGAATCTATGGGGGTGCCAAACTCCATAAGCAGCTTCGTGCTTCCTCTGGGAGCTACGATAAATATGGACGGAACTGCATTATATCAAGGAGTTTGCGCATTTTTCATAGCTCAGGTCTACGGAATCAACCTTACCATTGCGCAGCAATTTACAATAGTGCTTACGGCAACCTTGGCTTCCATAGGTACCGCCGGTGTTCCGGGCGCAGGGCTCATAATGCTCACCATGGTTCTCCAATCTGTAGGCCTTCCTCTTGAAGGCTTGGCTCTTATTGCAGGAATAGACAGGGTGCTGGATATGGCAAGGACAACTGTCAATATAACAGGAGATACTGCTTGCTCAGTAATAATCGCAGCATCGGAAAACGAGTTGGGCAGAGGATCTGCAGTCGATAGAAGTGCATCTATGTAAGCTACCGCAGGAGCAATCCTGCGGTTTCTTCAGCTGATGCTTTGCGTCAGCACATCGCTATCAAGCCTTTCTATTTGCCGATAAACATCTGAGTATACGTATTGCTGCCGTCCATGGAAGCAATACCTACTCCTAATTCAGTAAAGTTAGGATTCATTATATTCTTTCTGTGGCCTTCAGAGTTCATCCATGCCTGGAAGGCTCTGTCGGCTGTTGTATTTTGCGCCAGGTTTTCTCCTGCATACATATAGGATATTCCATAGTTTCTCATCATATCAAAGGGTGATCCGTAGGTCGGAGATTGATGGGCAAAATAGCCCTTGTCAACTATATCCTTTGATTTCATACGAGCCAGCTTCGTCAGATCATTATTTGCCTTCAGCGCACCTAAGCCTGATTTCGCTCTTTCAGCATTGCATAGCTCAAGGATTCTTTTCTCCTCGGCAGTCATTACACCTGTTCCGGTCGTATCCTGGCTTGGAGTGTTCGGTGCAGTCGGGGTGCCTGGCGTAGTCGGAGTGCCTGGTGTTGTAGTTCCCGGATTAACTGTTCCGGGTGTGCTCGGGTTTAACGGACCTCCCGGAGAAGTAGGAGACCAAGGTGTTGTACCGGGTGTAGTGGTTCCGGTTACTGGTGGAGGAACGCTTGGGATTTTCTTTGCACCGGTTCCGGAAGGATAAGGCTGCACATACTTGCCTTCTATACAACCTATATCATTTTTGCCCGGCATTTGAACTATATACCAATTATTGACCTTGCCAAGAACATTTATTTTATCATTGGCTGTGACAGTGCCAATGGTCCCGAAATTTGTTCCTGGTCCTGACCTTACGTTGCAGTTTGGCACAGTCACCTTCCCAAAGCTTATATCAGCTTTTTCAGAGCTTGCCGATATTCTTCCGTTTGGATTGGTGTTTCCCCATATACTGTTAGGCGTCTGACTTCGGTTTGTATTAGGAGTGTTGGTAGTATTGGGGACTTGACTCATATTCTTCTGTTGAGCATTGGGCGTGGCTATCCTCCTGGTATATTGGTTAGTACAGCCCGAAAATACTCCTGCAAGAAGCATTACACATAAGGTAAAGGCGAGTGCTTTCCTATATTTTAACATAAACAACCTCCTTAGTATTTTGTGATGAAAACTTGCAAAAAATAATGCAGCTTTCATATTTATTTTGCATATTAAAATGAAAAATATAAAAGCT
Organism: Lutispora sp. QWL-02; assembly: GCF_058315355.1. Lineage (NCBI taxonomy): Bacteria > Bacillati > Bacillota > Clostridia > Lutisporales > Lutisporaceae > Lutispora > Lutispora sp. QWL-02. The sequence continues at coordinate 63,691 of NZ_CM177762.1, read as the reverse complement.
GACGAGCATCAAATTAAGGCTTAGATGGATTAAAATTCTTAGGGCAATCGATGCAAATTTTATTTAATCATGAAGGAAAATCACAAATCAGATAGAAGTATATACAGTGGAACATATTTTTGCGAAAGCAGGAGGAATAAATGACCATATTAATACAAGCATTATTTATTTTTTTTGCCAGAATACTTGATGTATCGATAGGCACACTAAGAACAATACTTTTAGTAAAAGGTAACAGGCGCATAGCGGCAGTTTTAGGCTTTTTTGAAGTCATGATATACCTCATAGTTCTCGGAAAAGTGGTTGGAAACATAAACAAGCCTGTCTTAATAATCGCATATTGCTTAGGTTATGCATGCGGTAATATCATTGGAGGGAAGATAGAAGAGAAGCTGTCCTTGGGCAGAGTCTCGGCAGGAGTTATTTTGAAGGAAAACTATGAAGATGTTGTTCAGACCTTAAGGGATGAAGGTTTTGGCGTAACAATATTTGAAGGTATGGGTCTGGAAGGCAAAAGCTATATGCTCAATATAATTCTGGAAAGAAGGCATATACAAAAGCTATATAAAGCGGTCTATAAAATTGATCCTAATGCATTTATTACCGTTACTGATATACGTTCTTCCATGGGGGGGCATTTTGTACCTAAAAAGAAGTTTTAACCGCCGGGAATGCTATTAATATCTATTGACATTAGCTTTTTTCAAATATATAATTAAGTTCATAAAGGCGATGACGAGGAGAAGTAACAGAAAAGATGCCTCAAAGAGAGCCGGCGGCTGGTGCAAGCCGGAAGGCACAATCTGTGAAATACACCTTTGAGCTGCAGGCTGAAATTTTCAGTAGGCCGGGACGGAGTCTTCTACCGTTATATGGGAAGGGGATATTATTTGTATCCTGTTGAGCCGGGCATTTATTTTGCCAATTAGGGTGGTACCGCGAGCCATTCGTCCCTACATGGGATGGATGGTTTTATTGTTTTTGTCGGAGCTTCCGCAATCGTTATCAGTCCGCATAATAGAAATGAAAGGATGATTAAAATGGAAAAGAGAAATGTTTTTGATGTTTTGAAAGAAAGGGGATTTATCCAGCAGGTAACTCACGAAGAAGAGGTAAGAGAATTATTGGGCAAGGAATCCGTTACTTTTTATATAGGATTTGACGCTACTGCGGATAGCCTTCATGTAGGTCATTTTTTACAGATGATTGTCATGGCCCACATGCAAAAAGCCGGTCATAGGCCAATAGCTCTGCTGGGAGGGGGTACTACAATGGTAGGAGATCCAAGCGGCAGGACCGACATGAGAAAGATGCTGACTCAAGAGGAGATTCAGCAGAATGCTGAAAGATTTAAGGTACAGTTTGAAAAGTTTTTGGATTTCAGCGACGGCAAGGCCATAATGGAGAATAATGCAAATTGGCTGCTGAAGCTCAACTATGTAGATTTCTTGAGAGAAATAGGAGTGCACTTCTCTGTAAACAGGATGCTGACGGCCGAATGCTACAAAAACAGGCTGGAGAAAGGGCTTACCTTTATAGAGTTCAATTACATGCTGATGCAATCCTATGACTTTGTAGAGCTCAACAGAAGATATGGCTGCAAGCTGCAATTAGGAGGAGATGATCAATGGTCCAATATAATATCCGGAGCCGATTTGATCAGGAGGGTAGACAACGTGCCTGCTTTCGGGATGACATTTACGCTTTTAACCACCAGCGACGGCAAGAAGATGGGAAAAACCCAGGCAGGAGCTGTATGGCTTGACCCTGATAAAACCAGCCCCTATGATTTCTACCAGTACTGGAGAAACGTTGACGATGCAGATGTTGAAAAATGCCTGGCGTTGCTGACGTTCCTGCCTATGGATGAAGTAAGAAGATTGGGAGCACTTCCCGGAAACAAGATAAATGAAGCAAAGAAGGTTCTTGCCTTTGAAGTCACAAAGCTTGTTCACGGAGAAGAAGAGGCAAAAAAAGCCGGTGATGCGGCAGAAGCTTTGTTTGGCGGCGGCGGAAACCTTGACATGGTGCCTGCAACAGAAATAAGCAAGGAGCAGCTGGGAGCCGGCATGAACATTATCGATATGTTGGTTTTTACAGGCCTGGCACCATCAAAGGGTGAAGGCAGAAGGCTTATAAACCAAGGCGGACTTCTTCTGAATGATGAAAAAGTGGATTCTATTGAGCTTACAATCACTTTGGATGATTTTAAGGAGGCAGCCCTGATGCTGAAAAAAGGCAAAAAGACATATCATAGAGTGGTTGTTAAATAATAGATGAAGTATTATTAATATCTTTTTCGTATAAAATATAAAATGAGATTTTGTCGCATTTTTAAATAAAATTAATTGATATGGAAAGATATAATATGTATCAAGAAATTATGAGCGTTGCTTTATCAAAGATAATGGGGATCATATATCATATGCAAGGGCATAGCTATTTATATGCAGGGCTTGCAATGATTATGGAAGGCGCTTCCGTACCTTTTCCCGGCATGTATATATTGATTTTCAGCGGCTTTGCCATCAAGCAGCTTGGATTGAATTTTTGGGTGCTGGTGGGGATCTGCAGCGTCTGCTATACTGCGGCCTCCCTGATACCATATTACATTGGAGGACATATAAATAACATTGCCACTAAATTTTACAAAAAATATTACAGCAATAGAATGGATAAGATAAAAAAGGTGAGCGATATATTCAATAAATACGGGGAATGGACCGTATGCCTTTCGCGGCCTACCTTCCTGGGAAACTATTTTTCCTATATAGCGGGGATGAATAGTATGAACATAGGCAAGTTTTTGCTGTATACCTTCGCAGGCATTTTTCCCTGGACTCTGTTCATGTGCTACCTGGGCTATGGAGTGATAAGCAGTACGGATGAAATAGTGAATATAATTGCAAGCATGAAACCCCTGTTCTACATTGTCACTATAGCCGTAATAATTTATGGAGCATACCAAATATATAAGTTATTAAATAAGAAAAAATATTAAATAAAAAGCAGATGCCGATATCGGTATCTGCTTTTTATGCATTACTTTGTATTTTTATACTATTTTGCCTGGCTTAAAGCCTTTTCTGCCAAAGCTTTGAAGCTTTCGCCTGAGTGACTTGCTCCGCCTGTTGCATCAACCTTTGATATGTCCTGGGCTGCAACAAGATCTGCACCGAATTTCTCGTATGCCGCGACTAGGTCAACATTTTTAACCTGCTTGAAGGTTGCCTTGTAGCCTTCGTCCTGTGTCTTGTTCACAAATGCTTTTGATGAAACCTCATCATAAGCGGCAGCTGTTATTTTGCCTTCCGCAACCGTGATTGAAACGAAAGGTGTCCAGCCTCTTTCATCTTCTTTTCCTGCTGCTTTGAAGTTCCCGTCTTTGAGCTTGTCTCCGTCTTTTGCTTGTGCGATAGCTTCAGCAGCCAATGTTTTGAAATTAGTGAAGGAGCCTGTAGCGCCTGTGACAGCAGCAACTTTCTCTGAATCCTGAGCGGCAACAAGTCCTTCGCCCATCTGCTTATAAACTGCAACTATGTCAACATTTTTAGCATCTTTGAATGCCTTGTGATATTCTGTATCTTCTGATTTGTACATGCCTCTTACTTCATCATATTTCACTTCGGAGATTTTACCGTCTTTAACTACTACGGTAATTTCAGGTGTCCAGCCTCTTTCGTCTGTGTCACCCTTTGCCGTATAAGTACCATCTTTGTAAGCAGCCTCATTGATTGCCGGTGGAGCTGCTGCAGGTTCGGTCTTTGGTGCGCATGCTGCAGCCATAGCTACTACTAAGACTGCTATAAGGGCTAATGATAATAACTTTTTCATTTCGAATTCCCTTCCCCTTTCGAGAGTTTGTTAATAATTTTACATTTTTATTATATCATAACAATAAAAAAAATAAATAGTTTTATTACAAAATTTATAGATATTTCATAAATAATATTGGCATAGAAAATACTATGAATATAAAATCAGAAAAACTGCTTCTATTATAAGTCCACAATGATATAATAATAATATTAAGCAGTAACCACAGCTGCTCAGGGCGGCTGTATTTTAAAATTATGGGGGGTTGTTATGCATACGCCGTTATTAGAAATTGATATGACAAAAATCAAATACAATGCCCAAAAAATTAAAGATCTTTGTCAAAAATCAGGCATTGATATTTGCATTGTAACAAAAGGGTTTTGTGCTGAACTGCCTGTTGTTGAAGCCCTCGTTGAAGACGGACATAATTTTTTTGGCGATGCAAGGATACAAAATATTGCAAAGGTTAAAAGGAAGTTCCCTGATGTGAAGTATATGATGATCAGGATCCCCAAAATAAGCGAAGCGGAAGAAGTCATCAGATACGCTGATATCAGTCTTCAATCCCAGATTGAGGTCATAAAAGCTTATTCGGACAAGGCAGAGAGCATGGGGAAAGTGCATAGCATCATACTGATGATAGATGTAGGCGACCTGAGAGAAGGGGTATTGCCGGAAGATTCAGGGACGCTGGTGGGGGAGATCCTCGCGATGAATGGAGTAAAGCTCATAGGGATAGGTACGAATGTCGGCTGCTACGGAGGAATTCTGCCCACAGCAGAAAATACAACAGTTTTGGTGAACTTGAGAGATAGCCTGGAAAAGGATCATAAAGTAGAACTGCCCATAATATCCGGAGGCTCTACCTGTGCTCTAAAGCTATTGAGAGAAGGAAAGCTGCCGAAGGGAATAAACAATTTGAGGATTGGGGAGGCTGTACTCCTTGGAGAGGACAGCACCAACGGATTGTTTATTGAAAATCTCCATCAAGATGCTTTCATATTGAAAGCGGAAGTGGTGGAGCTCAGGCAAAAACCCTCTGTTCCAATAGGCCGGAGCGGCTATGATGCCTTCGGAAACCCGCCTGTGTTCCTGGACAAAGGAATAAGGAAGAGAGCTATACTGGCTGTCGGACGCCAGGATGTAAGAATAGAAGCTCTCACTCCGATTTCTGAAGGCATGGAGATATTGGGAGGAAGCAGCGATCATTTGATAGTGGATGTAACGGCCAGCAAGGAGAAGGTCGAGCCCGGAAGCCTGATCTCTTTCCGCTGCGCCTATTCCGCCGTACTGAGCCTTACCACATCCTCCTATGTGGAAAAGGTTTTTACGCCTCTGGCTTCTGGCCGCTAGCCTCTGGTATTAGGGATTCCTTATGTGATAGAACTCAGGATTCAGAGCTCAGGGTGCATGTATTTCTTACGGGCCGCAGGAGACTGAGAACACGGATTAGCATGAAGGCAAATAGGCAGATAGGCAAATGGGAGAAGGCGGAAACCACTGAAGGATCTTTCGTGTTAATTCGTGAAAAATTCCGTATATTTCAGTGGTTCCCGTCTCCTCTTTTTTGCACTTTCTTGCTATTGAGGCTTAAGCTTTGCCGCCTTCCCATAATAAATTATATAAACTATAAGAAATATGGATAAGGCTCCGAAGAGCGGGTAAAAGAAAGCCACGAGGGATTTGAAATCAAAGAGAGACAGCGGAATGGAGCACAATACTATAGCAGTGCATACAGCTTTATAGCTGTATTTTTTTTTGTTTGACAATCTGTTTGCCAGGCTGAACACATCCGAAACAGCAGTGGAATATATTTCTCCCCAGATGCATAAAGCCAATGCATATCTGAAATAAGGATGGAATCCTCTGGTTATGTATATCATAGGCAAGGACTTATCCAACACTTGAGGCATATCGGTTAAAATCAGAGCATTAAGCAAAAAAGCCAGCACCATTAAGCCGAAACCGCCCATGAAAGCCCCCATAGACAATGATTTTCTGCTTTTTATATCCTGAGGAAAAGCTGTCAAAACTCCTAAAGAAAGCATAAGGTTATAGGCGCAATAAAAAAACATAAAGAAAAAAGCCTTAAAAGCGGATGCGTTTTCAGGAATACCTATATGAGGCCACAGAACTAGCATATTTTTATCCTTAAACGATGCTATAGATGCTAATATCACAACGGCAGAAATAGCCGGCACGATGATTGAATTTACGCTCAGCAAGCCCTCTATGGATTTAAATACCGCCAGCAAGGTTAAAATGCATATGATGGCGATTCCATAGATCTTCGGTAGATGAAAATAAGCCTTAAAAATCTCGCAGCTGCCGGAAAACATGATGGAAGTGCCTAAAAATAAGAATAAGGTTATTATGGCATCATAAAAGCTTCCTATCTTACCGCCGCAAAGCTTGCAGACGAAATCCCTGTAATTGAAAGCCTTAAGCCGGTCTGAAATATTGAATACGGAAACAGCTGTAATAATAAATACAAAGCCTGAGAGCAAAAGAGTGATCATCCCGTATGCTCCGAATACGGAAAAAAACTGCATTATTTCTTGCCCTGATGCATATCCCGCCCCGATGACGGTTCCGATAAATGCGGCTCCTATTCTGAATGATAGGACTAACCTTTTTTTCAAAAAAATCCCCCCTTCAATCTATTATATTTTTACAACTGCAGTAATATGTGACTTATCACGCCGCCTGCAAATCTTCATATGAATTGAGAGCATTGTTAAATCACATAAAAACTTAAATCCTATTGACAAAGCTGATATAAAGGCATAAAATATCAGTGAACATATGAACAAGTATTCATACGTTCATATGTAAAAGGAGGTGCATAGATGATGGATGATAAGACAAAGGTTGACTGCTGTGAGAGCAATATAATACATGAGGACATAGTAAAAAAAGTGCGGGACAATATGCCTGATGAGGATTTGCTTTATGACATCTCGGATCTTTTCAGAGTATTCGGTGACAGCACAAGAGTAAAAATATTGCATGTACTTTTTGAAGCAGAGATGTGTGTTTGTGATATTGCCGCTCTTTTGAATATGAATCAATCTGCAATTTCCCATCAGCTAAGAATATTAAAGGATGCAAGGCTTGTAAAAAACAGAAGGGAAGGCAAAGTAATCTATTATTCCCTGGATGATGAACACGTAAAACATATATTTGACCAGGCAATGGCTCACATCAAGCATCGCTAGGACAAACGGGGTAGCAGGGAAGACGGGAACCACTGAAAGACACTAAAATTCCGTGTTTACCGTAATATAAGACCTAAAAGGAATGCCCTGGCTCTCGTAACTCGTAACTACATTAAGGGGGAAAAGATATGGAAGAGGTATTAAAGAGAGAATTCATAATCAAAGGGCTCCATTGCGCCAACTGCGCAGCTAAGATGGAGCGCGGCATCCAAAGCATCACGGGAGTTCACAAGGCTTCCATAGATTTTGTAGGCAGAAGATTGGTATTGGAATACAAAAATCCAAAGGATGCGGAAAGAATATTGGATGAAGCAATAAAAACTATTGATAGCATAGAGGACGGTGTTGAGATCATAGAAAAAAAATCGGCGATAAAAGAAGAGCCGGAGGAAAAAAATGAAATAAAAATGGAAATATGGAAGCTGGCTGCAGCGCTGCTTATTTACGCACTGGCTCACATATTTAAATCCTCGGAAGTTTTACGCTTGTCCTTATTCGCGGCAGCTTACGTGCTGGCCGGGGGAGAGGTAGTGTACAAGGCTTTCAGAAACCTTTTTAAGGGCAATTTATTTGATGAGAATTTCCTTATGACCATTGCCACCATAGGAGCCTTTGCTATAGGAGAATATCCTGAAGCTGCAGCGGTCATGATATTCTTTAATATAGGAGAGATATTCCAGGACATGGCGGTAGACCGGTCCAGAAGATCCATCAAAGCATTGATGAATATCAGACCTGATCATGCAAATCTGGTACTGGACAATACGGTTCAGGAGGTATCTCCCGAAGATGTGCAAAGAGGCGATATCATTTTGGTCAAGCCGGGTGAGAGGATACCCTTAGACGGTACTGTTGTAAAAGGCGAAGCTTCTGTCGATACTGCTGCTCTTACGGGAGAATCGGCGCCGAGAAGCATAAAAGAAGGAGATGCAGTTTTAAGCGGCTTCATAGTCAAGGATAAAATGATAACCTTAAAAGTGGATAAAGAATATTCTCAATCCACAGTTGCAAAAATACTTGATCTTGTAGAAAATGCTGCTCTGAAGAAAGCTCCCACAGAGAACTTCATAACCAAGTTTGCAAAGGTGTATACTCCTTTAGTGGTGTTCACCGCATTGGGGATAGCTTTGATACCATCATTTATTTATGGATTTGATACCTTCTCTCAATGGCTTTACAGAGCATTGATATTCTTGGTTGTATCCTGCCCCTGCGCTTTGGTGGTGTCCATACCCCTGAGCTTTTTCGGCGGTATCGGAGGCGCATCCAAAAAGGGCATCCTGGTGAAGGGCGGCAACTATTTAGAAGCCTTAAACAGCATCCATACAGTAGTGTTTGACAAAACCGGCACGCTGACCGAAGGTGTCTTTAAAGTCAACGAAATAGTCAATGAAAAGGATTATCCTATAGAAGGAGTTCTGGAATATGCTGCAGCTGCAGAAAGCTTTTCTGATCATCCAATAGCTCTTTCAATAAAGGAAGCCTATGGGAAAAGTGTGGACCTGTCAAAAGTTCTTCACCATGAGGATGTAACGGGCAAGGGTATAAAAGCCAAAACAGAGTGGGGAGAAATACTGGTAGGAAATGAAAAGCTTATGGAAAGCGAAGGCATCTCATATAAAGAGATTGACGCGCCGGGGACTATAGTTCATGTAGCTATAGAAGGAAATTATGCAGGATATATATTGATATCCGATAAGCCTAAGTCAGACGCCAAAGAAACCGTGAAGGCATTAAAAGAAGCAGGAGTTAAAAAGGTTGTAATGCTTACGGGAGACAACAAGGCAGCGGCTATGAATGTAAAGCAGGCTTTGGGCCTCGATGAAGCTTATTATGAGCTTCTGCCTCAGGAAAAGGTAGCCATTCTGGAAAAAATAAAGGGCGAGAAATCAGAAAAAGGGAATATAGTATTTGTAGGAGACGGCATAAATGATGCTCCTGTACTGACCATGGCAGACATAGGGGTTGCTATGGGCGGCCTTGGCTCAGATGCAGCTATAGAAGCCTCGGACATAGTGCTTATGACAGATGAACCTTCCAAGCTGGTTGAGGGCATCAAAGTCGCAGCCTTTACAAGAAAGATAGTATTGCAGAACATAGTATTTGCGTTGGGAGTAAAGCTTATAGTGCTGGTGATGGGGGCATTTGGTCTTGCAACCATGTGGGAAGCAGTATTTGCAGATGTGGGCGTGGCCCTTATAGCAGTATTGAACGCCATGAGAGTTGTAAGAAGCTCAAACGATAGCTAGTATAATTAAGGTGCTGTCTCTTTCTTAATGCATGAAACATTATTTTGATACAGCACCATCTATGAATATTTGTATAAAACAGACTATATATTTATAAATATTATGTTATGCAGTAAGGTTTCGTGTTTGGATTTATATTTTTTGCTGATTTAGATAATTATCGGATTCTCTGCATTATTCCCCATTATCTATTGCTTTATTTCCTTGAGCTTTAACTTTACCATATTCAGTATATTTGCTAAACGCAATATAGCTTACAGAAATTATAGTGAATAATAGAAATACAGCTGAAATTGGTCTTGCAAAAAATATAGATATATCTCCACTGGATATAATCAATGCTTGCCTTAGAGAGCTTTCAAGTATGGGACTTAATATCATAGCGATAACAAGAGGTGCCAGCGGGAAATCATATTTACGCATGATATAGCCTAAAATGCCTCCCAAAAACATAACCCACACACTAAAAATATTATTGCCATATACATAAGATCCAATTACGCACAACACGATAACAATGGAGAAAAGCTGAGATTTTGGTACTTTTAATATTAGTGCAAAAGCACGAATTGCAATCTTTGCAAATATATATAGAAAGATCCCGGATATTAATAATCCCATAAATATGGCATACATTGTAGCAGCATGTTTTGTAAAAACTAATGGACCAGGAGTCAATCCAGCTAACACAAAAGCACCTAGAAGAACTGCTGTAGTGCCGTCTCCAGGAATACCTAAGGCTATAGTGGGAATAAGAGCTGCTCCGCATACAGCATTGTTTGCAGTTTCGGGGGCTAAAACTCCTTCAACAACTCCGGTGCCGAATTTCTCCGGATGTTTAGAAGTTTTTTGCGCAATCCCATAGGCCCCAAAGGCTGCTGCGGTTCCACCAAGTCCGGGAAGGGCACCAAAAAATGCTCCTATTATTCCTGAACGAAGTACTAGCATACGCATGGACCAAAATTCCTTAAAAGTAAGTCTGTCACCTTTTTCTGAGACATTTATGTTTGCATCTGTCTTTTCATCGCCTGTTGCTGTCATGCCTTTTTCTGCCAGGGTCAGTATTTCTGATAATGCGAATAATCCCATTAATAAAGGTATATAAGGTATCCCTTCAAGTAGCGTAGTTGTACCAAAAGTAAACCGTTCAGAACCAAGTATGGGATCAAGGCCGACTAAGGATAGAACTATGCCGAAAACAGCTACAATCAATCCCTTAAGTATAGATTTGCCTGAAACCGAGGCTACAATTGTTAAAGAAAGTAAAACCAGAGAAAAATATTCTGCGGGTCCGAATTTCAAAGCAACTTTTGCCAAAGGTTCTGCACAAAGTATAAGAAGCAGTATACCAAAGATATCACCGGATAATGATCCATATAAAGCCGCATCCAATGCTTTTAGGGCCTTTCCTTGTTTTGCCATCGGATAACCATCAAGCAAAGTAGCTGAAGCGGTAGGGGTACCTGGTGTATTAATCAAAATTGCAGAGATTGAGCCTCCATATATTCCACCTCTATATATTCCAATGAGCAGCATCATTGAGAAAATCGGAGACATATAAAAGGTTAAAGGAAGAAAGATTACTATTGCCATGGTAGGGCCTAAACCTGGTATAGCTCCAAGTATAATTCCGCTTACAATACCCACTATAGCAATTGCAAAATTCTCCCAGTGGAAAAGTATAGATGCTGCCTGATAAAATATATCCAATCTAAATCACTCCTATCTAGTATTTTTATTATGACATTGCTATGGGAGAGGAATCATCATTAATCTAAAGAAAATAAAATAAACTGCGGTTGTTGTAATGACAGATAAAGCTACTATTTTTACTGGGTTCTTCACACCGAAATTCAGCATTAAGCAAATAAGAACTATAGTAGTCGATACGAAATAACCTATATATGGAATTGCCAGTATGTAAACTCCAATTATACTTATAGTAAAAAAAACTTTTAAAAAATTGGATTTTACTTTCTCCGCTGTGATTTCCGGATTATTATTTTTACTGACTGATGAAATACATAACATAAAGGACAGTAAGGCTAATATCCCGAACCAGAGTTTTGGAAAGAAATCAGCCTTTATTATACTTATCTCATTTTGATTTATGTATACTTGCTTTGGAACAAGTACAAAATAGCAAAATAATGAAAAGATTAACAAAGAGATTCCGATAGCTAAATCTGAGTTTTTACGTTTCAATTGGAACATAATAAGTCACCCCCTAATGATTCTTATTAAGTCAGCCAAGAAGATATAATTTCTTGGCTGACTAATTTTTTGCTATTGTACTAAACCTATATTTTTCAAAACCTCGCCAAATTTTTCAAATTCCTGTTTGACGTATTTCTCAGTATCATTGCTATTTAGGTAAGCGGGAGCAATGTTCATGGAATTCATAACCTTTATGAAATCAGGATCTTTTACTCCTTCCTCAAATGCTTTTTCAAGAATGCTAACTTTTGATTCAGGTATATCTTTAGGTGCTACCACTGTTAAATATGCTGGTGCAGCCACGTCATACCCTGATTGCATTAAAGTTTTAACTCCTGGGAGATTCGGGCTTTCTTCTGATGATAGAATCGCCAATACTCTCATATCGCCTGATTCTACATGCGGTACATCTTCGCCTGCTACAGCACATGCATCTACATGTCCTCCAAGAACACCTGCAACGGCTTTAGCACCAGTTCCTAATGGGACATGTTCCCATTTAATACCTAATTCATGTGCCAATTGCTCCATGGCAATCATTGGAGATGAGCCACTAGTTGATACGCCGTATTTTACCTTGCCAGGATTTTCTTTAGCATAAGTTAAAAATTCTTCAAGGTTTTGCCATGGGGCATCAGACTTAACACTTAAAGTATATGTAAATACCCCAAACCTGCATATTTGTTTAAAATCGTTTACAGGATCATAGGGTACTTCTCTCAGGTGAGGATTAATAGCTCCAGCTGAAGATATTAAAATACCGAGGCTATATCCATCAGGCTTTTCTTTGGACGTAGCTGAAAGAGCAACTGCGGTAGCTCCTCCTTCGCGATTTTCCGCCACTACAGGCTGACCGAGAACTTTTGATGCTGCATCAGCCATTGCGCGGGAAGAAAGGTCTGTAGAGCCGCCTGGGGCCAAGCCTATGAGCATTTTTACAGGCTTTGTCGGGTAGGAATCAGGTGAGTTTTGGGAAGCTTCTTGTGAACATGCAGCAAGTAAGCACAAAGAGATTAATAGAGTAAATGCAAATAGAATGCGTCTTGAAATTTTCATTGAATAATTCCCCCTTAAACTATGGATTTATATCTTAATTTTTAAAGAGATTCAATTTTATATATTTAAAGATGGTGTTTTCTCTTTTATTATTATTTCAAGTGATCTTCTCCTAGAAAATTTTCAATGCCCTTCCTCATATCATTAAGTTGATTTTTATAAGCTCTCATTAGTAAAGATGCATCAGCAGGAGAAGCAGTTATCATTCTTGCGCCCAGATCAACTAATTCTTTTGTCGAGTGATAAAATGCTGAATGATACCCAGGTATACCTATTTTCATATCAGTTTCTGATTTTCTAACAGTATCAAATATTGATTCGATTGTTTTTACAACTTTAGGATTGTTTTGTTCTCCTAAGGCATTTAAAGATCTTGAGAGATCTGCCGGTCCTATAAATATGCCATCTAGACCTTGTACACTTAATATTTCCTTAAGTTCTTTTACAGCAAAATCATCTTCGATCATAACCATAAATAGGATTTCTTCATTTGATTCTTTCATATGACGCTTAAAGTCAACTGCAGAATATTGTGCTGCTCTAGACCCGGAGAATATTCCACGATCGCCATATGGTCTGTATTTTATTGCATTAATCGCTTTCTCTACATCTTCTCTATTTCTAGTATGAGGTATTATAATTCCCTGTGCACCTGTTTCTAAAATACGAAGAATCGTTTTAGGATTGTTTTCGGGTACTCTTACTATTGTAGTTATATCAGCAGCATCCCCTGCTCTTACCATAGATTCAATAGTTTGAAGATCCAATGAGGAATGTTCCATATCTATAAGTATAAAATCAAATCCTGCATAACCAGCTATTTCTATTAAGGTAGGATCTGTAAAACCCAAACCAGCCCATGTTCCAAGTATGCACTTTCCTTCCTTAAGTAGTTTTTTAGATTTATTAATTCGCATAAAATCATCCTCCAATATTAATTAGTTATTTAATTAGATGTGTGCAGTAAAGCGGACAATATTAATAAAATTATAGATTGTTCTATAGTCCACATACTTGTTGCTCCACTTGTATTCGCTCAAGAATCTTGAACCAGTGCTTCTATTAGCGATAATCATGCCTGAGATTATATTTATGGTATGGTTGTTCAAGGCAGCAAAATATGGCAATCGTATTATATAGTTGCTGATGTTATGATTTTGTTTTATTATTATCTCAGGCATAAGTTTCAACCTCTATGGATTTGTTTATTGTTTTGGACAGCTCTAAACTACCACAAAGGGTCGACTTATGCTTTTGTATTCCCATAGTTTTGGGAATACAATTTTTTACTATTTAATGCACAACGCTAATTATTTAACTTAAGTGTGAGAGATAAAGTTTTTAAAGGGTTAACTATTTGGCATATTTTTAAGTTCCCAATAGCACTTAATAGTAAATAGGCATCTTTTTTATCAATTTTATGTATCTCTTGCAAATACTCTATTCCCTGATGAACAAGTGATGGAATAATTTCATCATAGTCTTTACCTGATAAGATAAAGCTGACTTGATCTTTAAAGTATATCCTCGGTGATGGGATAGTTTTGTTCTTTATAACTCTAATTTTGACACTGACCCTAGCATCACATTCTATACCAGTACCACAAAGCTCTCCTTCACCCATAGCTGCATGTATATCTCCCATAGAAAGAAGAGCTCCTTCACAAAAAACCGGTAACACAACCTTAGCACCCATGGTTACATTGACAGAATCGAGGTTCCCGCCGTGGTTGCCCGGATATGAAGAATGTATGCTTTTTGGTGCGGCAACACCAATACAGCCTACCATTGGGTTCAATGGGTATTCTATATTTAGGTGCTCATCAAAAGTAAAACTTTTTTTATCTTTATCAATTTTTACACCCTTCGCATAAATACTATCAAATATGCTTAATACTCCCAGCTTTGATCTGCTCCAAAGAGAACCAGTGTCCGATAGTTCTATGTCTAAAATTTCAATTTCTAATGCATCACCCGGCATACAATTTTTTATATAGACAGGGCCGGTAACCGGGACGAAGTGTTCTACAACTATGTCATCGTATTTTTTTTTAGAGCCATTAATCTGACCATAAGATGCATCGATAGTTTCAAATACTAAAACCGAATCATCCTCAACCTCAAGAATATTTTTTTGATCACACGAGAAATAGTGGTGGATATTATTTTTATTGACTAGATGCATAATTATCACCTCCTTTGTACAATTAGTATTGTATTAAATCAGCGGCCAAAGCCACTGTTCAACCCATTAAAATTCATTTTTAAAACCGGCTATTTTATGTCAATTCAATTATGTCTGCTTACTATAAGAAGATGATGAAAAATAGCAACGGTAGAATGACCTATTTAATTTTTCTTCAAGTATCCCATCTTATAGCCAATTTTATCTGCTGTTTCTTTTACAAGATTGCCCAAATATTTTATCTTTTCCTCTGTAAATGTTATTGAAAGATCTGCGAAAGCAATTCCTCCAACTGGATTTCCGGTATAATCCATTATAGCTGCACCTACAGCAGAAACCCCAATATCGACTTCCTGATCGCTAAAGGAATAACCTAGATCCCTTGTCATACTTATATCTTTTAGAAGTTGATCTTTATTAATGATTGATTTATTTGTTAACGGTTTAAGCTCTGTTTCATTTAAGTAGTTTTGGATATTATCATCTGAGAAACAGGCAAAAATGGCTTTAGGAATAGCCCCGCAGTAATAGGGTAAAGTTTTACCAATATCACAATATAGTTTTACATTTTGTGAAGGATTCTCAAATCTATCAATAAATACTGCATATTTCTCCTTAGGTACAGCTAAAGTAATTGTTTCAGTAATTTGTTTCGAAACTGAGCTTAAAATAGGCTCTGCAACATGTCTTAAATCTATCTGCCGTAAATAAGTGCTGCCTAGTTCCAAAGACTTAGTATCTAGACTGTAGTCTTTGGTTTTTTCATTTTGTTTTAGGAAGCCACAGTAAGTTAATGTTTGCAACATCCTGTATGCAGTGCTTTTACTAATTGAAAAGTTTTGTGATATTTCTTCCAATGATAACTCTCTTTTTCCCTTGGTAAAGTGATAAAGAATGTCTAAAGAGTTTCTAACAGCCTGAATTATAATATCTTCTTTCATAAACCCTCCTATTTCACCTATCGAAATGACATTTCAATACATAGAATATTCTATATCAGCTGTAAATAATCCTTCTTTTTTTATAAAAAATCTTAAAAATTATTATCTATATATTTCTTTTAAATATTAAAATACAAATTTGGGAGATGAAGAAAGAATATTATATAATACAATGCGAAAAATTGACAACACAGAAAGTGCTGCAGAGATAGTAGAAAAAAAGTCATCAGTAAAAAAAGAAAGGGACAATAGCCCTTTCAATAAAGGAGACTTATGAGAAAAGCATAGACCTGTCTAAGATTCTTAACCATGAGGATATAACAGGTAAAGGTATAGAGGTGAAAACTGATACGGTGGAAATATTATTGGTAGGGAATGAAAAGCTTATAGAAATAGTTTCGAAATAGGCTTATATAAGGCAGCACCTGCAATAACGGCCAATATATTTCTCATAAAGCTTTTACCTTTAGCACCGCCGGAGTGAGCAATGCTGCCGACGATAAAGCCTGCCAAGCCTTTTATGAAGAAAGACCATAGGGTATAACATGTTCATAAATTTCCCTCTTCAACTTTATTTTAAGGTACACCATAATTATAATGAAGATGAAAAAACAGCAAAAATGAGAATTATATAAATATCTTATAAGACGTATCGATACACAAAACTTTTTCACGGCATGGGGAGTCAATAAGATGTAGACAATAAGATGCGCATCTTAGAAAGGAGACCTTCATTTTATGGGACATAAGTTGCTGGATAAACTCCTGGAGGAGAATATCATAGACAATAAAGAAAAATACTACAGGCTGGCCTTTAGTTATGTTAAAAATGCCGATGATGCCTTGGATGTTTTACAGGAGTCCATATACAAGGCTTTCACCGGTATTGGCAAAATACAAAATCCTGAGTACATCAGGACCTGGTTTTATAGGATCGTAGTCAATACCTCTATAGATTTTTTGCGTAAAAACAAGAAAGCTGTTGCAGTAGATTCAGACATTTTAGAAAACCATATAAAGGCTGAAGAGGATTTATATGAGGACATAGATTTACATAGGGCTATAGAAACACTTAAGCCGGATTATAAAAGCATAATAATCCTTAGATATTTTGAGGATTTAAAGATTGAAGAAGTAGCAGAAATATTAGGTGAAAATGTAAATACAATAAAAACTCGATTATACAGGGCTCTCAAGCTTTTAAGAGTTCAAATGGAAGAAAACATTTAGGAGGGATTATATGTCTAAATCTGATATGGAAAGGCTGAAAGAAGAATATATGAATATTGAAATACCAAAGGAATTGGATTTTATGGTCAGAAAAGCCATAAAGGGTGGATTAAGAAAGAATTACAAAAAAAATAGATATAAATGGATGGCTGGCGCTGCAGCTTCAGCGGTTATATTTACTGCAAGCCTGAATGCAAGCCCTGCCTTTGCCAATGCATTATCAGGAGTCCCTGTTGTCGGCAATATAGTTAAGGTTCTCACCTTCAGAGAATACAAGCTTCAGGAGGATACCTACAATGCGGATATAAAAGTTCCCTCTATAGAAGGCCTGGAGGATGAGAAGCTGCAGAGCAGCCTTAATGAGAAATATCTGAAAGAGAATAAGGAACTATATGAGCAATTCATAGCTGAGGTAGAGGAATTAAAGAAAGACGGAGGAGGTCATATGGGAGTAGACTCCGGTTATGTAGTAAAGACTGATAGCGAAAGGATTCTTGCCATAGGAAGATATGTGGTAAATACGGTAGGGTCTTCATCCACCGTCTTCAAATATGACACCATAGATAAGAAAAATCAGATACTTATCACATTGCCGTCCCTGTTTAAAGATGAAAGCTATGTAGATATCATCAGTGAAAACATTAAGGCCCAGATGAGGGAGCAGATGAAAGAGGATGAAGGAAAGATATACTGGGTTTCCGGCGCCGGTATAGAAGAGCCTGTTGAATTGTTTGAAAGGATTTCTAAGGAGCAAAGCTTCTATATAAATGATGACAGCAAGCTGGTCATTTCCTTTGACAAGTATGAGGTGGCTCCGGGATACATGGGTGTCATAGAATTTGTGATACCAACCGAAACGATAAAGGACATATTGGCTGGAGATGAATATATAAAATAAAAGTGGCTTTGCCACTTTTATTTTAGCCACTAGCTTCTGGCTTCTAGCATAGGGTATTCCTTAAGGGTTATGGAGGACGTGGAAGATTCCGTGCTAATCCGTGTTCTTAGCTCCTGAGCTCTGAGTTCTGAATTCTGAGTTCTATACTAACCTCCAAGGGTTATATCCTGATGATCGTACCACTCTAATGCGTTCCAGAAATGCTCGGGCTTAAAATCCGGCCAATAATCATCGATGACATAAAAATCCGAGTAAATGGACTGGACAGGCAAGAATCCGCTGAGCCTACGCCTTCCTCCCCAGCGTATGATCAAATCTACCCTTGATATATCCTTGGATTTTATATAATCATTTATATTTTTTTTAGTGTTCCTGGCCATCTTCAGGTAGTTCAAATCCCATTCCCAGCCGTAATTAACCAGGAAATTGACTTTCATTCCGCCGCTGCCGAAGGTTTTCCTTATAGTATAGGGAAGCAATTCTTCGGGAAACATGGGGGAGTCGCTGTTGCCGATGACCAGCAAATCCGCATCCTCTTTTGAGAGCATCTCTACAGCGTGTATGCATGCATCGCTAAAGGCTTTCCGCTGCTCTGCCGGCCTTTTGGTATTATCCACAGTAAAGCCGTAATAGGTCAATTCCTTTACGCCTGACTGCTGACACAGCTTAAAAAGCTCCAGTCCCGGACCGGTTCCTATCATATATCCCTTTTCCTTGGACATTCCCTTTGATTCCGCCCATCTTCTGTTTCCATCGGGTATTATGCCTATATGCTCAGGTATTCTCAAATCAAATCACCTCAAGCATATTATTTGCCCGAAATCAATAACTAATCCTTTTATTTTTGCTTCTTGATCCCTAGATCGATTATAAGCTTTCCGTCTGCCAAGGTGAATATTTGGCTGATGCATGCACCGCTTTTTAACACATCCTTGACCAGGTTCGTTCTCCTATATGCGGACAGCAATAGCCCCGTGAGCATCATATTTACTGCAAAACCTATGCCCCCATAGGAAACGAAAGGAAGAATGCCATCCATGACTATGACACCGGTATTAGAGAGCATATAAAAGACAATTTGTCCTGTAATAGCTACATAACAGGAAAGGGAAAGCAAAAATCCAAATGCATTTTTCTGCTTGGCTGCTACACCAAGCATGCGTATGATCAGGAGGAGCATCACTGAAATTATAGCTAATCCTGCTATATAGCCTAAGCTTGAGAAAACATAAGTAAGAGTGAAATCTGTTTGCCAGCCCGGCAGCAGCCTATGGATATCCATTCCGGCCATATCTCCATCCAGCACAGCCTTGCCTAAAGGCCGGGAAGAAGAGATCAACCTTTTTATCATAAGGTGCTGATAACCGCAGCCAAGGGGATCAGCCTCCGGATGCATTATAAAGCCGAATCTTCTTGCAAGGGGGCCATATAGTACTGATATACATGCAGCAGTGGCCACTAAGGTTGGAATATACACAATAGCAAGGCCCGCTCTTTTGCTGCCGCCAAAATAACCCCTGTTTATTGCCGAAGTTAAGATGACCAGGCAGCCGATAGTGAGAAATAAAAGACCGGAAAAGGTCGGAGCCAGAAGGCACGTGATTGCACCTCCTGTATAAAAAATGCCTGAAATGATAATTCCGAAATATCCTTTATTTCTGAGGCCATATATCACTCCCGAAAAAGCAGGCATAAAAAGCAGGGCATAGTAGTAAATATGCCTGTATGCTCCATGAATCCTGCCAAGAATGAAGAAGCCAAGAATTGCAGCAGCCATAAGAGAAAAATATACAAGCTTTGAATAGCGTCCGAGAAGCATGTAATCAAAAAAGTATGTAAAGGCAAAAGCGGCTATGCCCAAGGGTGCGTATATAAGAAAATTTGTAAATGCCCGGGCATTATCCGGGGAAACTCCTGATAAGAAGAACTGTACAAATCCTCCGATTCCGGTCAGCACCAGTGCCAATGCGAGTATTGACCATTCGATTTTCGGGCTATGCGCCTGATTAAGCTGCCGGCCTATCAATACCGGATCTCCCATTTGCTGCAACGCTTTTAGCGCAGCATTTTCATCATCCATACCTTCGGAAATATACTCATCCTTTAAGCAGGCTATATGATCTGAAAGCTCATTTTTTATGCTGCTGTGTACGCTTTTGAAGCGGATTTGACCGCAAACAGCATCTAAAAAATCTTCCATGCTTCTGTCATATGTTTGCATAGTTCAGCCCTCCTAAAACCTTATTCACTGCCGAAGCATAAGCTTCCCATTCAGCTTTTTTCTCTTGAAGCAACTTATGTCCTGACACCGTAAGCCGGTAGTATTTTCTGGGCCTTGTAGTATCTGTCTCAGTATCATAGGATTCTATAATACTCTGCTGCTCTAAAGCATGGAGTATGGGATACAAGGTGCCTGCTTTCAGTGCAAAGATATTCTGGGAGCGCTTATCCAATTCTTCAATCATTTGATATCCGTACATATCCTCGTTCTGGAGCAAACCCAGTATCAACATGGTTGTATTGCCTGATACAAGGCTTTTGGAAGCTTTCATAAAAATCACATCCTAAAAAATATTATATCGATGATCTATATATATAATATATAGATCATCGATATATGTCAATAGTTTCTAAGGCTAATATATTTCTACTTTCCCATATTCAAAATTATCCGGAGCACGGCCTATGCGTCCGCCTTCCTCTACAGTCCATCCATCCATGTGGCACTTGTAATTGAAGCCCCTGTCATCTTTGGCTGTGGCATAGATGACTATGCTGTCGCCAACCTTGCATGGAATCTTGTAATTTGAAAACATTATATGATACCTGCCATACTCAGGACTATCCTTCCACTCCATTGGTATTGTGTCAATAAGATTGCTGTTCAACTCTATGTTGAGAACTGCTTCTTTTAACGCAGGTGCGTTGCCTTCGCTCCTGAAGTGTTGGACCAATTCGAAGCCATGGCTCATTACAATCCCTTCACTGCCAAATCTCATAGATCCTCCCAGAGGACGAGCTTCTATCTGAGCGGCAAACTTCTCAGCAATCGGATAGATGCTTTCCAGCTTTTCTGTTTTTTTGCTCTTGCCATCATCGATCACCAAGTCAAGATCTGCCGTATCAAATATTGACAAATTCACCTTTGCAGTAAAAGTTACACCGTCCGCTGTTTCCGCAGGGATGAGCTGAGGGCTGTCTTTACCGGCCTTTAAAAGGAAGAAAAGCTTTTCATCTTGATTATAAACTTTGGGCTTTATACTGAGCAGATAATCAACCCTTTTATCCTTATGTTCCATATATTCATATTCAAATTCATTTACCAGGCTGGCCTCTTTTTTCAGCATCTCGTCTATTCTATATATGCTGCTGGATACGGTGTTTTGTACGGAATGACTGATAGAGTTTACGTTATTTTGCAAGCTTTGGATTTGATTTTTCATTGCCATTAAATCCAAAGTCGTCTTAGCATTCAGCAGCAATGATGCTATGAGCACTGCTGCTGCCCATTTTGGCAGTTTCACAATGTTGACCTCCTTTATCAAGCGATTTATTCGATTTTCAAGAACAGTGCGCATACAGGGCAGTTCGCATCAGCAGGAGATACGCTTGTGTATATTTAGACGTTAATAAAGGCATATTTTCCTCTCGCTTACATTATAACATCAAATTAAAAAAAGTTTCTTTATGAAAAAGCTATATAAGTTGCAATAAATAAGTTGCAAAACTGTCATTCTGAGCGTATGCCTTTTTAAAACTACAAATGCATTTAATGCGGTATATCTATAAACATTAATGCGGATAAAAAGGGCATATTATTTTTGCATGGAACTTTTAAAATAGGGAGGCGTCTAATTTAATGCAATTATAGATTAGCATTGGGAGGTGTTTATGTGAAAAATAGAAAAATTATCATGATTATAGCAACAGCAGCCGTAGTAAGCCTTGCCAGCCTGACTTTTGCAGACCCGGTCATAAAATTGGTCTTAAACGGACAGGAATTGAAAACCGATGTTGCACCAATGCCTGCCGATAACAGGGTAATGGTGCCTATGAGAGTGATATCCGAAGCCCTTGGAGCAAAGATAGATTGGGATGCCAAGACCAATTCCGTCATCATAGATTCAAGCGCATTGGAAGCACAGAAAATGCGCATAAATCTTTTGGAGCAGGCTCTGGAACCTAAAACCCAGCTTGATGCCATCAATTCATATGCAGAGGCTGTAAAGATGAGAAACGGGGCATGGCAGTACGCCATTATGTCACCGGCGCTTAAGAAAGAGAATTATGAAGGTTTTGTATCATTCAACTGGGTAACAGGAACATCAAGTCCCTGGATTGAAAGCTGCGAAATAAAAGAGCAGTATAAATCCAATGGAACATTCAGATATGAAGTGGATTTCACCTATACAGATTCGACAAACTCAAAATTTGCACAAAAAGTATATGTTACTGTGAAGGAGTTTGATGGGACCTGGCTGATTTCTGCTATTGAAGGTGTCGACGTAAAGGGCAAAATCACAAAGTTGACCTATGAAGGCAAAAAGCTCAAGAGCATATTTGTAGAAGACGATAAACCTCAAGTTGGCACCTACGATAAAGCTACTGTGCTGATAGGGGAGAACACTAAAATATATAAGGGCTATTCAGACGTAGAACTTAAGCCTACTGACCTGAAAGAGGGAATGCAGGTTGAAGTGGACTTTGTTGACGGTCCTATGATAATGATTTATCCGCCCCAGGCTGAGGCAAAGACAATAAGGGTAATCGAATAAGAAGAAGAAATCAAAGCCGGTCATGATGAACCTTGATCATCGTTACCGGCTTTTTAAATATATGTATGTACATTTTCCCTTTAGTGGTAATATATATATATACATATATATATCGTTAGTGAGGAGGGGTTAATTTGAAAAAAGAGATTGAAAAGGTGCTGGGCATGCTGAAGGAGAGGGGGGTGGATTACGGAGACATAAGAGTAGTTGACACCATCAAAGAATCTATTTCCACTGAGGATCTGAAGGTAGAAAACATCAGCAATTCGAGAAGCCGCGGCGCAGGAATAAGGGTCATCGTGGATGGCTCCTTGGGCTTTGCAAGCACACAGGATCTAGACAAGCTCATGGATACTGCAAATAATGCGATTGAAATTGCAAAGGCCGGCAGGATACTTCAGAAAGAGAAGGTAGTTTTATCTAAAAAAGAAGCAGTGGTGGATGAATATTCTACCCCTATCGCAATTGATCCTTTTACTGTATCTAAAGCTGATAAAATTGAGTTGCTTCTTAATGCAGAAAGGGCAATGAGGGAAGCCGCAGAGCTGAGCAGAACTATAGCCTCTATGGATTTCCAAAAACAGGAGAAAATATATGCAGATACTGAAGGAAGCTACATAGTGCAAAAATTATATGAATCAGGTGCTGGTATAGAGGCCATCGTAAAATCAGATGAGGATTCTCAAACAAGGACCTATCCAAATTCCTTCAGAGGAAATCATGCCACGGCAGGCTATGAATATGTATTGTCCTTAAATCTGGTAGAGAATGCAGCAGATATTGCCGTTGAGGCAAGGAAGCTTATTGATGCGGAGGAATGCCCATCCGGCTACTATGACATAATAATTGACGGCTCCCAGCTTGCGTTGCAAATACACGAAAGCATAGGCCATGCTGTTGAGCTGGATAGAATTTTCGGCTCCGAAGCAGCTTTTGCTGGCATGAGCTTTCTTACCCCCGATACCATGAATGAAAACTTCAGATACGGCTCGGATCATGTCAACGTAGTAGCTGATGCCACAGTGCCGAGGGGATTGGGAAGCTTCGGCTATGATGATGAAGGCATCAAGGGTCAGAGGACCGTGATCATAGATAAGGGAATATTGAAGAATTACATCACGTCCAGGGATACTGCAGCGAAAATCGGATTGAAGTCAAATGGAACCAATAGGGCGGACGGATGGTCAAATATCCCCATCGTAAGAATGACAAACATAAGCCTTTTGCCCGGAAATTATGAGCTTGATGAGCTCATAAAGGGGATAGATAATGGCTTCTACTTTTGCACCAATAAAAGCTGGAGCATTGATGATAAAAGGCTTAATTTCCAATTTGCCTGTGAGATAGCTCATGAGATAAAGAATGGAAGGCTGACGGGCAAAATATACAAGAACCCCATATATACAGGCATAACTCCAAAGTTTTGGGGAAGCTGCGATGGTGTTTGCAATGAAAAATACTGGGTTTTATACGGCACTCCCAATTGCGGGAAAGGCCAGCCCATGCAGGTGGCCCATGTAGGCCATGGAGCTGCCCCTGCAAGATTCAGAAATATAAAGGTAGGTGTCAGGGATGTTGAATAAAAAAGAAGCCTATGATTTGATCGATAAGGTATTGAGCTATTGCAGCCATTATACTATGGTGACTGTAAATTCACAGGAGGAAGGGCTTACCAGGTTTGCTAATTCCGAGATACATCAAAATGTTTTCAAGGCTGAGAATTCAGTTGAGATAATCGTATATGAGGGCAAAAAGCAATCAAAGATCTCAACAAATATATTGGATGATGAATCCTTAAGGGAAATGGTGAGGACAGCGGAAGAAAATTTAAGATACATGCCTGAAGGGGAGTTTGAGATGCCGGTAGTTGCTTCTCCTCTTGAAATTGCATGTGAGGAATACGATGAGGAACTGGAAGGAAAGTTTGGCATAACCAATAGGGCGGCTCTTATCAAAGCGAGCATTGATACCTTGGACAGCGGCTTTACGGGCTCCGGCGCATTATCCCTGACTAAAACGGTTATAGCCATTGGCAATAATAAGGGCATAAAAAGATATGCAAGACTAGATTCGGTAAATTTCAACACCGTGGTGACTCATGAGAGCGGACCTTCGGGCTATACTGAGTACTCGACGAATAAGGCCGGCAATATGGATGTTATGCAGCTATTCAAAATAGCATACCTTAAGGCAAAATCAGCTCTAAACCCTACATCCATAGAGCCCGGCAGCTATACTGTGATCCTGGAGCCTTTAGCGGTGGGAGAACTTCTGAACTATATGAATTACTGCGGTTTTTCGGCCAAATCCGCATACACAGGCATGAGCTATCTTACGGGCAAGAAAGGACAGAAGGTTTTCGGGGATAACATAAGCATTTATGACGATAAGGATGATGAGAACACATTCAGAATTCCTTTTGACTTCGAGGGCTATGAGAGGAAGAGGCTGAACATAATCGATAAGGGTGTGGCAAAAGACCTGGCCTATGACACCAAAAGTGCTTTAAGAGAAGGCGTAGGGACCACAGGGCACAGCATAGGAGACTCGTCTATGGGAGGATTCCCGATAAATCTTGTAATGGAAAATGGGGATAAGAGCATAGAAGAAATCATTAAAGAAGCCGACAATGCCATTCTTGTTACCAGGTTCCATTATATGAATATAGTAGATCCAAGACAGGCAGTTTTCACCGCTCTTACAAGGGACGGCTTGTATATGATAAAAAACGGGCAAATAAGTCATGCTGTAAAAAATATGAGATTTACAGAAAGCATGCTAAAGGTTTTTAACAATGTTTCGGAAATATCCAAGGAAAGGGTAAAGGTGCCCGGCTTCTTCGGAGTGGTCTATGTGCCTGCACTTAAGATAGAGAACTTTCATTTTACTGGTAAAACCGAGTAATTAGATAAAGAGGAGACGGAGTAACGGAAACCACTAGTGCTTTTTTAGTGATTTCTGTTACTTATCCCAATTCCTCTTTCTGTCATTGTTATAAAAGCCCAGCGGCCTTGTCATCCTGAGGGCTATGCCCGAAGGATCTAATTTGAGATTCTTCATTCATAGGCTCCTTCAGAATGGCGGCATACACCTTCATATACTCTATATTTCCCTCAAGAAGCAGTTATATGCTCTATAGGTTTCATATAGATCAGCCTTGCTTATAACCTCCCATGGGGCATGCATATTTTGTACAGCAACCCCGCAATCGATTACATCCATGTTGTAATTTGCCATTATATAAGCTATAGTGCCTCCGCCGCCTTGATCCACCTTGCCCAGCTCAGCGGTTTGCCAGGTGACGCCGTTCTTGTTCATGACCCTTCTTATCTCAGCGATGAATTCCGGGTTTGCATCATTGCAGCCCCCTTTACCTCTTGAACCCGTATACTTGTTGAAGGCGATTCCTTTGCCTAAATATGCCGTATTCATTTTATCCGATACACTGGGATAATTCGGGTCATGGGCTGCAGATACATCACTGCTCAGCATCTTTGAGCCGGTCAAGCATCTTCTGAGCTTTATATCGCTATAGCCTTCCTTTAGGGAAATGATTTCGGCCAATGTATTTTCAAAGAACTTGGAATGCATACCACTGGCTCCGACGCTTCCTATTTCTTCTTTATCCACCAGAATGCATGCTAAGGTTTTTTTGCTGTTGTCAAGCTCTGCAATGGCTCTGAAGGATGTATAGGAGCAGACCCTGTCATCATGTCCATATGCCATTATCATGCTTCTATCCAATCCATAATCTCTGGCCTTTCCTGCCGGTACTATTTCCAGCTCTGCGGAAACAAGATCCTCTTCACAGATATTATATTTTTCATTTAAAAGCTTTAATATGTTTTTCTTGACCCTTTCTTTGGCATCCTTGTCTTTAACCGGAATGCTTCCAGCCAGAATATTTAAATCCTCACCTTCAATTCCCTCATCCATTGCTTTCTTCATCTGATCCTTGGCAAGATGAGGCAGCAGGTCAGAAATACCGATCACAGGGTCGTTATCATCTTCGCCTATAGAGACTTCTATCTTCTGCCCATTTTCCAATATTATTACGCCATGCATGGCTAAAGGAATTGAAACCCACTGATATTTCTTTATTCCTCCGTAATAATGAGTCTTGAGCAAGGCCAGATCTGAATCCTCATATAGGGGGTTTTGCTTTAAGTCTAACCTGGGAGAGTCTATATGAGCGCCGAGGATAGCCAATCCATTTTCAATATCCTCTTCGCCGATCACATACAACACTATCGCTTTATCCCTGTTGTTTGAATAAACCTTATCCCCTGCTTTCAGCCTGCCGTTGCTTTTGATTATCTCGTCCAAATTGCGGAAGCCCGAAATTTTCGCAAGGCGGATGATTTCTGCGGCGCATTTCCTTTCGGTTTTAGCCTTGGACATAAATTCCCGGTAATCATCAGCAAAACGAAACACCTGTTTTAAGCTTTCATCATCATATTTGTCCCAGGCTAATTGGGACTTTCTTTCTAAGTTTTCCATATCAATTCTCCTCCCACTCAACAAAATATGATCACATAAATATTCTAATTCTTTTTATGCATTAAAACAATATTATAATATCACATTCACAAAGCACCCCTTATCTTCATACTATGAATAATATGAAGAAAGGCAGGTGCTTTTATGAACTATGCATTGATAATGTGCGGTGGTTCGGGAAGCCGGTTTTGGCCAAAGAGCAGGAAAGCTTATCCAAAGCAGTTTCTGAAGCCCTTGGGTCCTGACACCATGCTGCAATCCACGTTTTCACGCATAAGAAATCTTATACCCATTGAAAATATATATGTGGTAACAAATAAAAATTATGTGGACATAATACGTGAGCAGCTTCCGGAGCTGGGAGAGGATAATCTCATCGTTGAACCCATGCAAAAGGAGACTGCTACCTGCATAGGACATTCTGCAGTAAGACTGATGAAAAAAGATTCCGAAGCGGTGATGGTTGTGCTGCCGTCAGATCACCACATAGAAAATGAAAATGCTTTTATCACCACCTTGCAGCAAGGCATGCTCATAGCGGAAAACAGCAAGCATCTGATTACTATCGGGGTAAAGCCGACCCGCCCCGAAACCGCTTATGGATATATCCAGATCGGAAAAAAGATGGACGAAGAATGGCCTATTGATACTTATAAAGTGAGAAGATTTACTGAAAAGCCCAATAAGGAGAAGGCGGCGGAATTCATTGAAGACGGCAGATATCTTTGGAACAGCGGCATGTTTATATGGAAGGTCTCTTCTCTGCTAAAACAATACAAGAAACATCTGCCCGAAATTTACGAATCTCTGAAAGCGATAAGGGACGGCTTGGGCACTGATAATGAGTCTTCCATCCTTGAAGAAGAATATGAAAAGATTGAAGGCATATCTATAGATTACGGCATCATGGAAAAATCTAAAGATGTATATGTTATTGAATGCAATTTCGGCTGGGATGATATAGGAAATTGGACAGCTATGGAGAGGTATATGGAAAGAGATGAATGGGGCAATCAGACAAAAGGAAGATTCCTTCAAATTGATTCGAGGGACTGCATAGTTTGCGGAGAAAAGAGGCTTATAGCCGCTATAGGGGTAAATGATCTGATAATAGTGGATACGGATGATGTGTTGCTGATATGCAGGCGGGAGAGAGATCAAGACATAAAGGAACTGATGAGCAAGCTGGGCGAAAATGTGGAATTGAAGGATTATATATAAAATAGAGCTCAGGATTCAGAACTCAGGATTTTGGGTATTCTCTTGGGGTCCTGGGGGACGGGGAGCACGGATTCTCATAAAAGAGCAAAAGTTAATCACACTGCAAATGCTACTTGCGGTGTGATTCTCTTTTTTGCTACTTTTTCTTTCCGTGTTTTTGTGCCCTTTAGTGTCTTTTAGTGGTTTCCGTTCTCATATTATCCCATCTCTCAGTGAAAATCCGTAACCCTCCGTGTTAATCCGTGTTCCCCGTCCTTTAGACCCAAAAGGAATACCCTAATGCCAGCGGCTAGCAGCTGACCAGTAAGGAATACCCTCATCCTGAGCTCTGAGTTCTGAACCCTGAATCCTATCTCATAAACTCCGGCTTCTCCCCTATGCCTAGCTGGGTATTATATGCATGCTTTTCATTAAAGCAAAGATATATGGTTGGATCGGGCATCCTGCTTAAGGCATTGTATTTGCAATCTATGTATTTATAGCCATACTCATCCTTTATGACCACATAAGAAGAGTTCTCGCTTATTGCCACCCATGTCTCATCCGACTTGCCGAACAAGCCGGTATAAAGCCCGTAAGCCAGCAAGGCCTTATCCATAGCACCTCCTTTTTTATATTTAAGGCATGCTTCAGGATGAAGGAAAAAATCCATCGCCTTTTCTTCGATTTTTATTGTTGACAGCAGGCTCAAAATCCCTTCTATCTTGTTCTCTCTTTCCCTATTGGAAGAACCGATTTCAGAAGCTTTTACCTTCACAACTGCCGATTCCCGGGCCGCTTCTGCATAGGCTTCCGGTTTTTCTACGAAGGCCAGTCCCGCGCTGTAGCGGCTGTAATCATATTGGCTTCCCGGATATTTACCTGCAAGATTTAGGATATACTTTCTGCACTTTAGGGACAGCAGCTCTCCCATGGCCGTTCTCAAGGCATACTTTGCTTCGCTCAGGGAAGACATGGAATTACTATATTGAAAGTATGGAGCATTATTTTGAAGCTTTTCATATATATCAAGGGTGTTAAAGGGTATGAGGTTATTTACTAACTCCTCGTTTTGAGCGAAGCTTTTTCTCACAAGCCTGCTTGGAAGCAGCTCTTTTTTTAAGCTGAATACCTTATTTATGGCGTTTATGTTGTTTATTATATCTTCCTTAGGCATGTTGGTGGAATTATCCTTGAGATTCAAGTAATACCCGTCGTTTTCAATGGATCTCAGCTCTTCTAAGGTATACTGCCGGTTTACTCCATGTATGAAGGGCATATCAGGATCAAGGGCATGCCCGTCACCTGTATTTGCAAATATGACAGAGGCGTCCTCCCCCTCAAGGCTGAAAACCTCATCTCCCAAAAAGCCCGTTAAACGCAAGAGCGCTGTCACAGATGAGATATCCATATCTGAAGAAAGCATCAAAGCGGCATCCAAGGCCTCTGCATCCGCCTTGGGGGGCAATTGAAAAGCCTTTGTGCAGACATCCTTGTTCATGAAATATGAGGATATTATTCCCATACGAATGGACTGAGACTGTTTTTTCGCGGCAGAATTAACGGAAAAGGCTTCCTTGTAGTCTTTTCTATTACTATTTGATATGTTTTTTTCTATCAAATGTATATTATCTTTTTCCAAAGCAATTTCATCGGATATCAGCTTTATATTATACTCAACCACATTTTGCACCTTGGATAAGGTATCTTCGGCCTTATTGTAATCGAGGGTTGTGAGGGTCGTCAATTCTAAAAGCTCGGCTTTACGTATCTTGTCATCCTGTATGAGATAGACTCCGGGCTCCATGTAGCTGTTCTGGGTCAGATACTGGGTCATAAAGCTTATAGCGTTTTTTGCCCCCCGCAAAGAGCTGCCTTGAATGACTATGACATGTCTGTAGTCCCCTGCGTTGGGTATAACCTGAACTATTCCCAGATCATTTCCGGGATAATTCTCTGTAACTTTGATATAAGTTGAATTTTCCTTCTCCATTTCCAGTATTGATGCATTATCATAAGCGGTGCCCAGGAGTATTAAATCGCCTGAGCTCTGGATATGGTCAATATCAAGAAAAAGCTTAGAAGTCAAAGCCTTTGCCATACCCTGGGCATTGGCAAAGAGAAGGCTGCTGTTTCCAACGACCACAGAAGGCCGGATGTAGGTACGAAAATAGTAATCTTTGATCTTCCAGGTTTCCTTTTCTTTGGAAAAGTAGATGCTTCTGGTTTGTTCGCCGGACTTCCTCTTGCCGTCCGACAATGTTTCCCACTGAGTATTTACTATTGCCTCCAAACCCTCTCCGTATCTTTTCAAACCCTTAATGCTAACGGAAAAGTTTTTGTATTTTATGTTTTGAGCCCTTACGGAGAGAATATTTTTATTTATTTTATTGAAAAAAGCGCAGTCGGCAGAAAAGCAGGACATATAACCTTCTATATTCATAGACAAAACAGAATCGGCCAGAATATCAAGAGTCTTTTGTATTTCAGCCCCTTCCGGCAATTCATACACGGTTATGTTATCAGATTTAAAGCGGCATCCAAACAGAAAGACAGATGCCAAAACAAGCATGAGCAATAATATTTTTTTCATTTGTCCACCTATAAATATTAATATTGCATAGCAATTTTTTTCGGGTACGTGGTGCATAGCAAGGGTCTGACCCAAAAGGAATACCCTAATCCTCGTGCCCCGTACCTCGCAGCCATAAAAAATGTTGCACATTTTTTATATATTAATAATATAGCCAGATTGAAACAAATTCAATACATGGCTATAGCTTCCTCATAAGCTTTAACGGTTTCCAGAGCTGTTTTTCTCCAGGAAAATTGATATGCCCTCTTCATCCCTTTCAGCGAAAGCTCCTGGCTCAAGCTTATATCTGTCAGCACCTCATACATGGAATTTATAAGCTCATCCGGCTCATAAGGATTCACCAGAATGGCTCCTCCATCAACTATTTCAGGAATCGAGGTCACATTTGATGTGATAACGGGTGTGCCGCAGGTCATCGCTTCGAGGGGAGGAAGGCCGAACCCCTCATAAAAAGACGGGTATACGAAAAGGCTTGCACAATTATAAAACAATGGCAGATGCTCATAAGGTATATAGCCGGTGAAGACGACCCTATCTTCTATCCCCAATGAATGGACCTTCTTTTTCGTTTCATAATGATCATCCTTGGAGGCTCCCAGAATCATCAGATCATAACGTCCGGGCAATTCCTTATAAATAGCCTTATAGGCATGGAGCAATCCATCTACATTCTTTCTTGGGCTAAAGCCTCCTAAGTACAGTATATAATCTGTGGAGTAGTTATACTTGTGCTTCAGCAAATCCCAGGCCGTATCCTTATCCATATGTCTGAATATGCTGTCTGCCGCCAGATAAGTTACCTTTATCTTTTCCTGAGGCACATCGAAATACTTTATGATATCATCCTTGGAGTATTGGGATACAGTTATAATAAGATCGGATTTATCCAAAATGAACGGCATCTCTGTGGTGAACTTCTCCAAGTAGCTCTTACCGCAGGTTTCAGGCATTGTGTATGGTATGAGATCATGTACTGTGACCACATATTTGGAATATTTCCTGACAGGAAGACCAAGACCATTTTGAGGAAGATGAAAAACATCAGGCTTCAATTGCTTTAGTCTTTTGGGCAGATAACATTCATCCCAAAACTTTTTATTTCTCTCGCCAAAAAGGATCACTTGAATATTTTTCTTGGCTGCAAAGCTTTCGTAGCCTCCGTTGGGCCAGAAAAAGCTGTAATGATTGTCACTATCTATGGCTTGAATGTTTTCCATCAATCTCATGGTATATGTTCCTATGCCTGTGCCGGCATAAAGCTTTGCCCCTCTTACATCTATGCAAGCGTGCATGTGCTCACCTCGTTTTTAAATCTTAGGCCCCAATTATATATACAGCAAGACATAATATATTATAATCATTATTCATCATTTTTGTGACATATGAGGTGCCATGCACGCCTATTATTGTCTTAGCATAGTTTCATGTAAGACTTTGCAACTTCTTTAAATCCGTTTTCCATTAAAACATGATATACGATACCTCTGATTTCATATGTAGACGTATGGGCATTACCTTTTGAAACTTCTGTTAATATCCTGTTGACTTGTGTGGAAAGCGCGTTGATGTCTCCTTCCGTCATATAACAATCATCGCTGCACAAACAGTTATTGACGCTTGTCCTAATTTTTTCGATATTAAATTCCTGCAATGAACCATTCTTTTTTACGACCAACATGATTAATCCCTCCATAATATTTATTTGATGTACAAGACCACTAATAATCCATTCTCTGATAATATCAGTTTACTAAATATTTCACGAAGGTACAATAGTCAGCCCCGGCTCTTATATATGTAACAGCGCCGGCGTTCTGAACATATAATGATATATATACCATCTTTAGGAGGGCACAAGCATGAAATGGGAAGATATAGAGAAGGCATACGGCTTTAAAATAATGGGTGAAGAAAAAATAAGGAAGATCTCAAAATTGAATACGAGCCAGGGAGCAAAATGCTTCAAAAGAGCCCACATCAGGCGAAGCTACTTCCTTTTTGTATTTGCTGCGGTAAACCACCTCATAGAGAAGGGATTTACCCCTGCTATAGCCTATGATATGACCTTGAATGGTGACATATGTATGGAAGATGGGGAATATATATATTATGCCCTGCCCTGGATTGAAAGCAGGCAGTGCAAATTTAAGAAAGAGGATGATCTGGCGAAGATCATAAAGCTTTCTGCAGAACTGCATAAGGCCTCGGCAGGCTTCATACCCCCCGAAGCTTCAAAGCCCAGGGTCTATTATGGGAAATGGCCCGAGCATTTTGAGAAAAGGCTAAAAGACCTTCAAGCCTTTAAAGCTGTAATCGAGGAGAAAAAAATAACAGACGAGTTTGATGAAGCTTATTATCCTCTTATAGATTTTTTTGCGGATCAGGGCAATGAAGCCATAAGCCTCTTAAAAGAAAGCAGCTATTATGATATATCCGAAAAAGCGGGAAAAAGAGGAGAGTTTTGTCATCATGACATGGCGGAGCATAATTTTATAATCACTGCCCACCGGGAAATGAAGATCATTGATTTCGACTATTGCATTATGGATACCAGGCTCCATGATATAGCAAGTCTGGTCATCAGAAATATGAAGCACGGCACATGGGATATAGCTAAAGCATACTTCATCCTGAACGAGTATTCAAAGCATTGGACCATCAACAAAGAAGAAATGAAGGTCATAAAATATTTTGCCATATTCCCTCAGGATTTCTGGCAGGTAGGACTTCAATACTATGTGGAAAAGCAGCCTTGGGATATGGAAAACTTCATGTCAAGGCTCAATAAGGTAAAAGATGACTTTGGCTTAAGACAGAAGTTTCTGGAGAAATTTCTTATGCTATAGCTGTTGTAGTGACTGATATAAGAGTGCATCAATCGTTATCAGTCACTACAGCAAGCTCATTCATAAAAGCTGTTGCAAGGGGTGATTTTGTATGGGTAAAGGCAGTAACTATTACAAAAAAACACTGTCGGAGGAAGAAAAATCTTATTCGGAGCCTTCTTCCAAGAATGTAGACTTTTATAAGAGAAGGATAGATGAATTGGAAGATGAAATAAAAATGTTGAAGAAGCTTATTAAGAAGAGAGAAAAATATGAAGAACTTCTAAAAGAAAAAGAAAAATTGGTGAATAGGCGCCCTAAAGGGAGAAAGAGGTGATACAGTGTCCGGAAAGCATGGGAAGTTTAAAAGGCGCGATATCAGAGAGCTCATACAAGGAGAATATGGCCTTAAGATTTACAACATGCACGAAGGAGATAAAGGTGTTTTAGTGTATACGGATTGCGGGGACAAATTCTTTAAGAAGATAAAAAAGGATGAGTCCCAGGTACTTTTCATTGCTTCAGCCTATAATCATATAAAGGATAGGGGCTTTAAAAATGTTTCGGCCATATGTAAAACTAAAGATGGAAGATATTACTCAAGATATGATGGGAGCTTGTATATATTAGAGGACAGCATGAGAGGAAAATATTTTTCTATAGATTCCGAGGAAGACGGGAGAAAAATCGGAGAGGAAATGGCAAGATTTCATGAGGCAGCAGACTGTTTCATACCTGAGACCGGCAGCAGGGCAAAGGTAGACTGGGGCAGATGGATAGATAAGCTTAAGGTCCAAAGCATGCGCCTCAATAAATTCAAGGAAATAGCAGAAGCCAAGAGCATTAAAACCAGATTTGACAAGATGTTCTTGAAGCATGCAGATGAGTATTGCAAAAAATCTGAGGAAGCCTACAGAATATTAAGGGATAATGGCTATATGGGAAAAGTCTACAAATCTATGCAGACAAACCAGCTATGCCATAAAACCTTTAAAAAGCATTCCATTTTTACGGTGGATAATGGTGATATATTCCTGACAGGTATGGAGAACTGCAGCTATGACATCATAGAGACGGATTTAGTATCCCTTTTTGAAAGCTGCATAGGAAGCAGAGGCCTGCCCTATCTGGAAAGCGTTATTTCCGGCTATTCCTGCATAAGACCGCTGGATACTGACTCCATGAACATAATAAAGGCGCTGCTCCTTCAGCCCGGAAGGTTCTATAAGGTGGCAAACATATATTACGGGAAGAGAAAGAATTATAACGAATATGAGCTGACGAAGAAGCTGGAAAGGAGCATAAGAAAAGAAGGAAGAAGATATGAAATAGTAAAAAAGCTTGAGGAAGTGATGGAATGACCATTGATACCTTTACCATGGAGAACAAGTATAAGGACAGAGATATCCTATCAGATTACAACCTGAACCTTGAGCTTTTCAATATCATGGGTCTTGATGTGCAGGATATAGCTCCTGTGAGAAATGTTTTCCGCATAACCACCCAAAAAGGCATGTTCTCACTTAAGAGGGTAATATACGAAAAGGCAGAGATAGATTTTATCATGTCGGCAGTGGAGCATTTGAAGCAAAAAGGCTTCCGGAATGTTATGGAATATATGCCGCAGGAAGACGGAAGCCTTTTTTATGAATATGACAGGGAAAAATATTACCTTACTAAATGGGTTGACGGCAGGGAGCTTGATTACCTCAATCCCATAGATCTGCAAGCTGCGGCAAAGCTGTTGGCTCAACTGCATATAGTTTCCCAGGGATTTGATATCTCTGCTGCACCTGCCTCAAGAAATTTGCTGGGGACGTGGCCTAAAAATTTCAAAGAACGGATATTGGAAATGAAAGAGATGAAGTTCAAGGCATTGCTGAAAAGAGCCAGAGAGAGCTTTGACAGGATATTCCTTGACTTTGTTGATATGTGTCTGGAGGATGGGAGCAGAGCACTAAAGCTTCTTTCTGATTCACCCTATGAAGCCCTGGTTAATAAAGCGGAGGAAGAGCGTGGCTTTATACATCATGATTATGCACATCATAATCTTATACAATCCTTTGACGGAAAGCTGTATGTTCTGGATTTCGATTACTGCGCCATTGATGTGAGGATACATGATCTGGGCAGCCTGATAATCAGAAATATGAAAAAGACCGGTTGGGACATAGACAGAGCACTGTATATAATAGAGGGCTATAATGAAGTAAGTGCCGTCAGCAATGATGAGCTAAAGGTTTTGGTGCCCTTCTTTCTCTTCCCTCAGGATTTCTGGCAGATATCCAAGCAATATTATATAGAAAAGAAAGATTGGGGAGATAGGGACTACTTAGACAAGATGAATACCAAATCCCAATATACCATATCAAGGCGCCAATTCATCGAAGAGTTTGAGAAGCGGGTTTAAGCGGGGCATATATATGCCCCCGAACTTGATATCTCATTGATATTTGCTATTGACTGATGTCAGTCGATAATATATAATTGTATTGACTGGTATCAGTCAATACAATTAAGCAGGGGAGAAAACAAATGGCTAGAATAAGCAAGGATCCTGAAGAGAGAAGGATCGAAATAATAAAAGCGGCTGAAAGGCTGTTCAATGAGAACGGCTTCAGCAACACGGCCGTCAGCGATATTGTAAAGAGCATCGGTGTTGCGCAAGGCACCTTTTATTACTACTTTAAATCCAAAGATGATGTATTTAACGCAATTGTTGAGAAATTTCTTGATGAATCTATGGCTGGGATCACAGAGATAGCAAAACATGAAAAGCTGGGCACAAGGGAAAAAATAGAGCTGGTTTTAGAAAAAGGCCTGGAATTGATTGAAAATAATGAAGGTGTGATTTCCTATCTTCATACAAAGGGCAACATGGACCTGCACGAGAAAGTGGAAAAAAAGTTCGTTGAGTATACAGTTCCTCTCGTTGTAAATATTGTCAAGCAAGGGATTCAAGAAAAGCTGTTTGACCTTGAATACCCCGACGAGGTTGTTGAATTTCTGATGACTGGTTCTCATTATCTGGGAGATGTAAATATCTATTTGGAGGATAAGGAAGAGTATTTAAAGAGAGTACGAGGAGTTCAATTTGTCATTCAAAGAGTGTTGGGCGTAGACAGCAATACAATGGAATGCCTGACAAGCAAATTTATTTCGAAACTGGAAAGACTTCTGGATTGATTATTTCGGGGGTGTGCTTATGATTAACGATCCAATATTCCATCTGGAAAATGTATCGAAAAGCTATAAAATGGGTGAGGTTGAGGTTAAAGCACTAAAGGAAGCAGTGTTTGATATAAGGTGCGGGGAGCTGGTAGTGGTTTTGGGGCCAAGCGGTTCCGGCAAAAGCACTCTCCTCAATATCTTGGGGGGTATGGATGCTGCTACCTCAGGGCAGGTATTTTTCCAAGGAACTGATATAAGCCGATATAATGAAAATCAGCTTACCTTTTTCAGGAGGAAGAGCATCGGCTTCATTTTTCAGTTTTATAATCTTATGCCTAATCTTACTGCGAGAGAAAATGTGGAGCTGGCCACTGAGATATCGGAAAATCCCTTAAATGTGGAGTCTGTACTTGAAAATGTGGGATTAAGGGATAGAATGGAGCACTTTCCAGCCCAAATGAGCGGAGGAGAACAGCAGAGAGTTGCTATAGCCAGGGCAGTAGCCAAAAATCCGGATGTGCTTCTTTGTGATGAGCCAACCGGAGCACTTGACTATACCACAGGCAAGCTTGTGTTAAAGCTGCTTCAAGGCATAAATAAAAACACAGGCAAGACGGTGATAATTATTACCCATAATCAGCCTATAGCAGCTATGGCGCAGCGGGTCATAAAGATGAGAAGCGGCGAGATCGTAGAAAACTACATAAACAGTAATCCTGCAGATCCTGATTTGATTGAGTGGTGATTTCATGAAAAAGCTTAATAGGATGCTCTTGAGGGAAATAATGAAGTCAAAAGGACAGTTTATTGCTGCTGCAGCGGTAGTGTTTGCAGGTATAGCCATGTTTTCAGCTTCTTATATGTCATATCAGAATCTTAAGAACTCTGTTGAAGAGTACTATGAGAGATATAGTTTTTTGGACTATTATGCTAAGGTGCAAAGCATTTCTTCGGCAGGGATAAGCCAAATAAAAGAAAAAGAAGGATTAAAGGATGCAATCGGAAGGATTTCTATAGATGTGGGAGCCGATATGGGAAATGACAAAAGAGTCACTATAAGGCTCATTTCTCTGCCGGATGAGGCCCAGCCCTCCATAAATAAATTGGTTTTTAAGTCGGGAAGCTATTTTAACAAAAACCATCAAAACTCATGCCTGGTAAACAGAAAATTTGCAGAGTTTTATAGATTGAAAAAGGGCAGTAAAGTAAAAGCAATAATCAATTTTAAAACCTATGAGTTCAACGTTGATGGAGTTGTAGATAGCCCCGAGTTTATATATGCGATGAAATCCTCCACAGAGGTATCTCCGTCCCCGGAGAGATTTGGTGTCGTATACATAAAGGAATCTGCGGCAGCAAGCATATTGGGCATGGGTAATATGTATAATGAGGTTCATGTTGCATTTAAGGAGGGGGTTAAGGCAGAGCCGATCATAGACAAGCTGGAGGATGCCCTTAAGCCTTACGGCTTTATTGCCGGAATGAAAAGAAAGGATCAGCTGAGTTGTGCAATGGTGGACAACGAGTTGTCCGAACTGGAGAAAATTGCGTTTATGTTTCCGGCACTCTTTCTCACGGTGGCGGCTACAATTATTTATATAATGCAAAGAAGAATAATAAGCAATCAAAGGACTCTCATAGGAGTTATGAAAGCAATAGGATATACAAACTCAAGGATACTCCTCCATTATATACTGTACTCTCTATTGATTGCATTGGTTGGAGCCATACCCGGTGTTTTTACCGGTATTTTTATAGGCACCAGATTGACCCGTATCTATAATCAGATATTTAGTATTCCTGTTATGAAGATAAAAATATATTGGAACCTGTTGATTATTGGGGTGCTCTTAAGTGTAAGCTTCTGTTTGCTGGCAGGCTACGGCTCTGCTAAACGGGTGCTTAGCATAGAGCCTGCGGAGGCAATGAGGTCGGAAGCTCCTAAAATCGGAAAGCGCATCTTCCTTGAAAAAGTGAGCTTCATATGGAAAAGGCTGCATTTCGGATGGAAGATGAGTATAAGAAATATATTCAGAAGTCGGGCAAGGACATCATTCACTATTGCAGGGATGATGGCAACCATTATGTTCTTTATGGTATCCCTCTTTTTTATGGACAGCATAAAATATATACTGCATCAAAGTTTTTTTGTATTTCAAAAACAAGATTACAAGATTATGTTTTCCCGGCCTTCCTCTTACTATGACGCTCTAGAACTGCAGAACTTAGAGGGTGTGCGCAAGGTAGAACCGATTTTGGAGATACCTATTGATATAAATAACGGCTGGAGGAAAGAAGACAGCATTGCAGTTGGTATTATGAAAGAAAATAGCTTCTGCCATCTCATAGATGATACAGGAGCACCGGTAAAGGTGCCAGAAAGCGGCTTGCTGGTAGCGCACTCCATAGCTGAAAAGCTGGACATCAGGCCCGGTGATACTGTAAAAGTGAAGCTGCACTTGAAAAGTATACAGGAGAAGGATATTCAGGTTGCAGGAGTAGTTAAGCAATATGCAGGGTTTAACTGCTATATGAATATAGAAGAGCTTGGAAGGCTTACAAAAGAAGGAATATTTGCCACAGGTGCACTTATGAGTGTAAAAGCCGGGGACAAAGAAGCAATTTTAAAGGAGCTTTTTGATATGCCCGGTGTAAAAACGGTGGATTCAAGAGTAGACGGATATAATGATTTTATGGAGTTTTTGGATCTGATGTATACTTTTATAGGCTTTATGATTTTCTTTGGTACAATTATGGGCTTTTCTATTATTTTTAACACGACAGTAATAAATATTATGGAAAGAAGAAGGGAGCTGGCTTCCCTCAAAGTATTGGG
This sequence comes from Lutispora sp. QWL-02, assembly GCF_058315355.1. Lineage (NCBI taxonomy): Bacteria > Bacillati > Bacillota > Clostridia > Lutisporales > Lutisporaceae > Lutispora > Lutispora sp. QWL-02. The sequence continues at coordinate 23,975 of NZ_CM177762.1, read as the reverse complement.
GTATACGGAGAGAGAGATAGAAAGCATAATATTCAGAGAAAACATGATGGTAGGTATCATATCTCTTATTCCAGGTATGCTGTTTGGAAGAGCCATGTGCAATTTTCTGGCTCAACTGTTCAGTAATGAGCTGTTTGCACTTGAAGTTATAATCAGCCCAAGAACATATGCAATAACCTGCTTGAGTGTTTTTGTATTCACAGTTCTTGCATTAAATGCCAACAAGAAGAACGTATCCGGTCTAGATATGGTGGAAGTGCTGAAAAATAGAGAAAGCTGAACTAATGGGATTTGTGGGGGGTATATATATGCCGAATAAGATTATGTATAAAAAGAATATTCTAAGATGGCTGTTCATTTCTTTTGCAGGAATAATTGCAGTGATTGCCGTTATCGGCATGAACGCAGCAGAGGTCAGGGTTGAAGCTGTACGGAAAGGGAACTTAAAAGAGATTATAGAATTGCAGGGTAAAGTGGAAGCGGAAAATCGCATCGAAGTATATGGTAAGCTGCAAGGCTTTATTGATGAAACCAATGTAAAAGAAGGAGATGTGGTTAAGGAGGGTTCGGTGCTCCTGAAGCTTTCTCCGGAGGATTTAAATTATGCAATAAGAAGAGCGGAAGCCATGTACAATGCTTCCAATGCACAGCTTCAAAGCCTCAGGAGCAGTATAAAGCCTGAGCATGTGAAGCTGGCTGAGGCGGAGTTAAAGCAAGCACAGGCGGTTATGGAAGCAGCCTTGCAGGATTACAAAAACAAGCAGGACAGCTGTGAAAAGCTTAAAGTATTGTACGATAACGGAGGTGCTGCAGAAAAGGATATAAAAGACGCCGGAGCAATCCTGGCTGCTTCAGAAGGGGAGCTCATCAAGGCTGAACAAGCTGTGCATATAGCTCAGTATAGTCTGGATATATTGAACCAAGGAGTGTCCAAAGATGATATCCGTGCTCTGGAATCAAATTCCGCCGCAGCCAAAGCTGAACTGGATGAGCTTGTGAACAATAAGGGCAAGGCAAGTATTTACTCTCCAATAAATGGCATCGTATTCGGCAAATATGTAAAAAAAGGTCAAGCCGTTCAGCCTGGTACCTTGCTGTACGAAATTGGTGACTATGACTCCGCATATATTAAGGTTGACGTTTTGGTTGATGATATAAGCAAAATAAAAGAAGGACAGGAAGCCGTTATGTCCGGTGATGTTTTGGGTGATAAAGGGATACGGGGAGAGGTATATTTTATAGCGCCTAAAGCAGAAAACAGGTTGTCGACCCTGGGAGTGGAACAGCAAAGAGTTGAGGTGAGGATAAGCTTTGACAATACTGCTCTTAAGCTTAAACCCGGATATACGCTGGATGTAGATATTATAACTAAAGAAAAGGCAGACAGCATATATATACCTGATAAATCAGTTTTTGATTTGGATGGAAAAGACTCAGTGTTCATTGTGCAAAACAATAAGCTGGAGCTTAGAACCATAGAATGTGGTATTGAGAATGATGATTTCATAGAAGTCCTTTCCGGTCTCGATGAAGGTGAAAAAGTTGTTGTTGACCCTGAAAGCGGACTGAAGCCGGGGAGAATAGTAAAGCAGAAATCATAATGCTGACATATCAGCTTAGCAAATTGCTGTGCTCAAGGGAATATTACTATTGACAAAATAGCCTTATAGGATTATCATTAAATCAATATATTTCGATATACGAAGTATTCGGAGGATGAATTAATGTTTGATCTAGAGGATATAGTTGATCTATTAATAGAAAATCTGAAAAAGCTATTCTTTCCTGAAGAATGGATTGAGCTGGATCTGAAATTTTCAAAATTCGAGATTTTTGCCATGCTGCTCCTATATAAAAGCAGTGAGGTAACAATGACGGAATTAGTGGAGTACATTAATGTTCCAATGAGCACAGCCACGGGAATAGTCGACAGGCTTGTGAAGAAGGGATATATAGCGAGAGAAAGAAGCGAGACCGACAGAAGAATAGTGGTGCTCAAACTCACGGAGGAGGGCTCTAACCTGGTAAAGAATCTCAAAGACTTGATCTGCAAATACCTGAATATGATACTGCAGGATCTTACAGAGGAAGAGAAACAATCTATGGCCCATATAGCGATGAAGATAATGAACAAGCTGCAGAAGGGATTGAGTTTCAATAACTCTGCAGAGCAGAAGAATGATATCAAAAAAATAAGCATTGAATAGCTGCCCATGGAAATGGGCTTTTAAAAAACCAAATAGTTCGCATCTCGAAATATTCGTAAAAAGGAATATATAACTATATCATCTGATGGCTGATAGTTTGTGGAAGCAGCTCAAGCTATACAGGTGAATTCTTATTCAATATTGCTGATTAAAAAAGGAGGCTGAACCTATGAGAATAATATTATATACAGGAAAAGGCGGAGTGGGAAAGACCAGTATAGCCGCAGCAACAGCGGTGAAAAGCGCAGAGCAGGGGAATAAGACGTTGATTGTCAGCACTGATCCCGCTCACAGCCTGGGAGATTCCTTTGATGTGAAACTGGGCAGCGAGCCGGTAAAAATCAATGAAAGGCTGTGGGCACAGGAGATAGACGCCATACATGAGGTAGAAGAAGGCTGGGGCAAGGTACAGAAATATTTCACAGAGCTTTTCACCTCCAAAGCTGTTAAGGATATAACAACTGAGGAGTTGACTGTTTTCCCCGGTATGGAGGATTTGCTCAGCCTCCTCAGGGTGCTGAAATATTATAAGGAAGAAAGGTTTGATGTGATCATCATCGATTGTGCGCCCACGGGCGAAACGCTGGCGCTATTAAGCTTCCCTGAAATGCTCAGGTGGTGGATGGAAAAGCTTTTCCCCATAAAGAAAAAAGCTATCAAGATTGCAGGGCCTGTGGCAGAATCCCTGTTGAAGATTCCCATGCCCTCCGGCCAGGTATTGGACGAGATCGACAACATGTATTATCAGCTGGACGAGATGAAGAAGATTTTTTCCGACAGGGCCGTTACAAGCATCAGAATAGTAGTCAATCCGGAGAAGATGGTTATAAAAGAGGCGCAGCGAAGCTTTACTTATCTGAATATATATGATTTTAATGTAGACGCCATAGTGGTAAACAGAGTGATCCCAGAGAACGTTCAAGATGATTACTTTAAGGTATGGAAGGATATACAGAGGAAGTATAAGGATGAGATAATCCAAAGCTTCGAGCCGATACCTATATACTATGCGCCGCTCTTTGAAACCGAAGTTGTGGGGATAAAGATGCTTCATAGAATGGCCGGAGAAATATTTAAGGGCGAAGACCCCACTACAATAAAATTCAATGGGAGGGCCCAGAGGGTAGATAAGGACGGAGAGGATTATGTGATGACGATTGAGATGCCTTTTATAGATAAAGAGGATCTTTCACTCAATCAAAAGGGAGACCAGTTGATAATAAAAGCAGGAAGCATCAAGAGGAACATAACACTCCCCAGGACTTTGCTGGATCTCAGCATAAGAAAAGCAAAATTTGAGGAGGAGAAGCTTAAAATATGGTTCGGAGGTGAAAAGAATGAATGAAGCATTGATAAAAGAACTTATAAAATACAAGCTGAATGCGGCAAATGCGATAGTGAATTCAATGCCTCCCAAAGCAGCCGAAGAAATCAGAAGTTTCAGCAGAATTATTATGGAAGGAATTGAGGAAGGCTGCAAAGCTATGAATGAAAAGAATACCTTAAACTCAAAAAAATCGAATAAGCTTGATAAAATCGATATAGAATAAAGCCTGTATTAGGATATAATTAAGATATCATATTTTTTTATCACTGATAGATTTGAAATTTTTTATGTGAAGTATTAAGGAGGTTTTGCTTTGAAAAAGGGCAAGAAAATGATTCTGCTATGCTTGGCAGTCCTATTTCTCCTATATATTTGCGAGTCCGTATATATCGGAGCAAAGGTTTTTGCAATGGTAAAAGGTAGCTATGCTACATATGGCGGCGACAACACCTATGCAGATATGGTTTCTGATGAGATATATAGAAAAATGTGTTATCGTAACGGATATTTAATTTCTTCTCAGGGAAATACTTCCGTCAAAGAGATAAACAGACTGCTCTTTCCATTGGCGTGCCATTGGATCACTGGAGGCAAGGCAACCTACTGGTATACATATGAGATTTATGATGATAGCAACGAACTTGTTGGTGGAAGCTGGAACATTCCCGTTACAATTACGGTGGAATTCAGTGGCAGCAGACTAATAGTTACTGATTACTACGAAGCTCCATGAAAGAGAATATATTTTATGGCAATAATGTGAATATGATAAAGAGAGAAGAAGATTGTACCGTTTATAGAATGAAAGATCTGGCAGGAGAAGGTATCTTGACCTTGTACAAGGTGTTTCCCGGTATTGATTTGATGTACAATGATTTTCATATGCAAAGCTGCTTTTCAAAGCTATTTATGGGACCTCCGTCTATGCATACATGCGTTCCTACTGTATGCATGCTGCGGCTTTGATGCTGCGCAAGACCAAGGATAATATTACGACCATTGCGGGCAGGGTAGGCTATAATAATCCAAGCAAATTTGCCGCTGCTTTCAAAGAATTGATAGGCATGTCCCCTGGCAAATATAGAAAAAATTTTGCTTGACCGGGGGAGGTTCCGGTATGATGTCAGATCCGGCTTTCCCCCGAATTTAAGTTCTGCGCTTAATAGCTTCAGAGTCATGCTCAAGGCCAGCGGCCGGAATCTAGTATTACAGACTAACCCTCCTATATACCTCCAACGTTTCCTTCACTGTTTTATCCCAGGAATACATAGCCGCTCTCTCCAGTGCTCTTCTGCTCATATCTGCATATAGCTCCTCGTCCTCAACCAGGCGCAGCAGATTAGAGCCTATAGCCTCATAATCCTTTGGAGAGACTGTGATGGCCCCATCTCCGGCTACTTCAGGCAGTGAAGTTATGTTTGAGGTTATTACGGGAGTGCCGCAGGCCATTGACTCTACTACAGGAAGGCCGAACCCTTCATATAATGAAGGGTAAACAAAAACAGCGGCGGCACTGTAAAACCACGGCATATCATTTACGGGTATGAAGCCTGTGAATATGCAGGAGCCGCTGATCTTCAGATCGTCGCAAAGCTTGACCAAATCCTCATAGGAGCGCCCGGCTTTGCCCAAGATCACAACCTTATAGTTCTTTTTCAGCTTTTCTTTAATATGAGCATAGGCTAAAAGCAAGGATTGTATGTTTTTTCTGGGGTTAAATCCGCCCACATACAGAAAAAAGTCGTCCTCAATGCCATATTTCTGCTTTATGTAAGCCTTTGCCGCATTTTTATTTATTGGAGTATAAATGTCCTCAGCCGCCAATCTGCTTACAAATACCTTGTCACCGGGGATGCCCAGCTCTCTGCAGATATCGGCCTTTGAAAACTCAGATACTGTAAGTATTGCATCACTATTCTCCAATATTTCGGGAATGCTATCCAAAAACTTTTTGCAATAATAGGGCCCGACTGTCTCCGGCATAGTTATCGGTATTACGTCATGAAGGGTAACAACAAAGGGACATATCTTCTTTTTGGGCATGCCTATGCCGTTCTGAGGTATATGATATAAGTCCACCTTTCTATCCAGGAGCACCTCCATTATCTGAAGCTCTTCCCAAAACTTATCCTTCCTAAGGTTATCCACAGGCGTTTTATGAAAATTATCTCCCCAAATAAAGCTGTATTCAGATTCCTGGGGTATTAAAACATAATAATGATTATCTCTGTCCAGTTGGCTTTGCTTGTTGATGAGCTGATATACATAGGTGCCGATGCCCGTTCCGCGATACCAAAATGCAGCTCTGCCGTCTATACCTATTATCATTTAGGTTTGGCCACCTCCTAAATCTTCTGGTGAATGAATAACTACTTTATCATATGAATATTTTAGATTTTATTGCTATGATTTAAAAAATTTGGGTGAAATTATCCACAGCTTGTTAACAAAGACAATCTATGGAACCTCAATACATAAGAATTTCCTGCCAGGGCTTTTGGCTTATTCACAATATGTGGATAGGCTGTGCATAACTTGTTAGAAATTATAGATAATTTGTTAATAATGGAGGTCATATGCTCATATTATTAAAGGATGATTCTAATGCAAAACTTTATTTAAAAGACCCAAAAGGAATACACTCACCCTGAGCTCTGAATTCTGAGCTCTATCTAAGGAGGTTTATATGGATATTGAAGCTATTGCATCAAAATTTAGCATAAAGGTTAAAGGGATCAAGCCCTTAAGAGGAGTATACATGGCTTATACGGACAAGGGGATCAAGATTATCAAAGAATCAAAAAAAGACCCTGAAAAGCTTCTATATATACATGGCATGAAAGAATATATCTATAGAAGAGGCTTTCATAACCTGGACAGATTTCTGATTTCCGATCAAGGGCTGCCTTTTGTCACTGATGAAGGAAGAATATTCATCATGGAGGATTTTATATCTGGAAGAGAATGCAGCTTCTCAAATCCTTATGACCGTTCTGCGGCCATGAGAACCCTTGCTCAATTGCATATATACGGGCAGGGATACATAACCCCAACCGGCGCAGCAGAGAGAAACGATATAGGAAAGTGGGAGAACAACTATATAAAGAGAATAAATAATATGCTGGATTATAAAAAAGCTGTAACCCAAAAGAAGGACAAGGATGAATTCGATAAAATGTTTATGGAGGATGTGGACTTCTTCATAGAGATGGGCTGGAGGGCGTATGATACATTGAAAAGCTCAAGGTACAAAATGCTTTGCAAAGCAGCGGAGGCGTTAAGGCCCATATGCCATCATGATTATACATACCATAACATTATAATGGGGAAGCAGGGCAGAGTGGACATAATAGACTTTGACTACAGCTGCCACGAGCTGTCCTGTTATGATGTGGCTGCGGTCATACAGAGGGTGATGCGCAGGTTCTCCTTTGATATAGATATAGCCATGGATATGCTGACAGATTATGACATGGTAAAGCCTATAACTGATGACGAACTACTGTTGACATTATCCCTGTCGGAATTCCCTCAGAGGTTTTGGCGGATCACGGAGAGGTACTACAGCGGGAAAAGAGAGTGGTCCAAGAAAAAGTTTATCAAAAAATATCATGAGACGGTAGATGACAAAGCGTTCATGATGGATTTTGTAAATGATTTTAGAAATATAATAACATGAGTCAAAAAAACTCCTGTCACCCCATATATAGGGACTACATAGTATATAGTATAACTTCCAATAGTTTAGGGGTGATGGCGCAGTGGTGATTAAACCTGGTGATATTGTGGGAAGAAAATCCTATGGCTGCGATGTAATTTTCAAAGTGTGCAATATAGTAGAAAATAGGGATAAGGGTAAAACTGTTCTACTGAAGGGCGTGAACGTAAGGCTCCTGGCAGATTCGCCGGAAGCGGATTTGATACCCATGTCCGAAGAAGATGTAGACAGGGATAGAGAAGTTTTTGCAAGGAAGATCAGTGAATCCGGCAAAAGCAAGACAAACAAAAAAAGGGGAAGGCAAGAGAGACAAGAAGCCAATGTGTTTAAGAAGCCTGGCCGGGTTCTTCATTTGGATGGCGATGGTGAATATCTGAAGCTTTGTTTGAAGGAATATGAAAATATGGGCATAGAGGCCTTTGGATATGAGTTGAGAGAAGAAGAACAGCCGAAGCATATTAAAGAGCTGTTAAAAGAGGTGAAGCCGGACATCCTGGTTGTAACAGGCCATGACGGTTTGCTCAAGGATAGCAAGGACTTATCTGATATAAAAAGCTACAGAAATTCAAGCAGCTTTATACAATCTGTAAAAGAAGCTAGGATGTTTCAGCCTTCTTTGGATGAGCTTGTGATCATTGCCGGCGCCTGCCAATCTCATTATGAGGCGATCCTTGAGGCCGGAGCAAACTTTGCCAGCTCTCCCGATAGGATATTGATACACGCATTGGATCCTGTCAAAGCATGTTCAAAGGTGGCTTTAGCTCCTATAGACAAGATAGTATCCTCCGAGGAGATTTCCCAAATCACCGTATCGGGAATAAACGGAATAGGAGGGCTTCAGACCAGAGGCAAATATAGAGACGGTGCTCCAAAACCCCGCTACAAATATAAGCAGGGGGGAGACGGAAATGCGATGTAATATATTTGATTGGGAAAGCTCTGAAGAGCATTCCGTCCCCATATGGGAATTGATAGGCAGGATGGCTGCTTTCAATATTAAGGAAATCTCTCATCAGGAAGCTGCAAAATGCTTTGCGATCATTGCCAGGACGGAGCTGGCCAGAAGGCTTAATATATACGGCGGGTCCGGCTGTGAAAAGCACAAAGGCTGCGAGCTTTGCACTGAGCCGGGCCATTGCCTTGAATTAGGCTTGCCTAAAATCAGCAGCAGTGAAAGAGTAAGGGCGGCTGTAAGGGATACAGGAAACCTGATCATAACCTTTGACGGGAAGCCGATAAAGCCATACTACCACTACAGATGCGGCGGGGCTACGGAAAATTCGGAAAATGTGATAGGAAACCGGATCACTTACCTTAGGAAGGTTTTCTGCGAATACTGCCGTACAATTGATGATGAAGGAAAGGATAAGGTTTTCTCCATTGAGGAACTGGAAAGACTTTTAAATATCAAGATCGAAAAGCCTAAAGATGTCTATTATGATATAAAGGGTATTTTTGATAACCTGGATATAGACGAACAGGGGAGAATAAAGTCCTTAAACATAGGAGGCAAGTTTTTTAAAGGCACTGAGATAGTAGAAAGATTGGGCCTGAATTCCACCAGATTCAACTATATGCCTGTGCGATTCCTCATAAGCTGCATAGGGATCGGCCATGGTCTGGGCCTTTGCATTACCGGAGCCGAAGAAATGGCCAGAAGAGGAATGAGCTATGAAGACATTTTGTACTATTATTATACAGGCATAAGGATTGAAGAGATGGAGATGCCGGAAGAAGATAAGCCATTGAAGGGTAAAGTCATTGCATTGGATGCGGCTTCCGGAGAAGGTGACAGCTATGAAGGCAAAGGCCCCGGAGGCCTTAGGGAGGGTGAGGCCAACCTTAAAATAGTGATGGAGTTAGAAATGCTGCTGAAAGAGGCTGGAGCTAAGGTTTGTCTTACCAGAACAGGGAGCAAGCATATTAATCTCTCAGAGCGGGCTGATATTGCAAACAGCGTGAAAACTGACTTCTTTATATCCATTTGCCAAAGCGCCTTTCCCAACGAAAGCGCCTCAGGCACCGAAGCCTACCACTATAGAGAAGACAAAGAAGCTGCTAAGCTGGGCAGCATAATTTTAGAAGAAATCAGCCCGGAGATGAAATGCAGAAACAGGGGCTTGAGAACGGCAGATTTTTATATCCTCAAAGAGGTCAAATGCAGCACCCTCCAGTTGAACATCCTGTATATAACAAATCCCCAGGATGAAAAAAAGCTTGCAGACCCGGATATGAGAAGGAAAGCTGCTGAGGCCATCGCAAGAGGGATAATAAGGTACTATGGGCAAATAGGCTGATGGGCAAATGGGCAGACAGGAGACTGGGGAGAAGAAGAACAAAGTATATATCTTATATAAGTGAAGGGCATCAGACCCAAAATGAATACTCAATTGTCAGAGGCAATAAAAAAATTCAGTGGCAGGACCACTGAATTTTTTTATTTATGCATTAACCTTGTGATTATCATTCTTCATTACTGCATTCATAACCGGAACCATAAGAGCCGCTACAATAATGCCTTGGAGAGGCGGAATGCCTATACCGAACTTGTTGGTTAAATAAGCGACAAGTGTTCCGATGAGGTAAGCAACAAGGTTAGCTATTCGAATGGGCTTGAACTCAACCTTATTTATATTTGGAACATTTCCCTTCCAAACGAAAAGGTAATCGCCTATGATGGTACCGCCAAGCGGAGGAATAAATATTCCAAGCGCAACCAAAAAGGGTATGAAGAAGTTGTATACTCCTGTTACTGCAAGGACTGTTGCTATGGCGACACCGCCTATTATAAAAGGCTTCTTGTCACTCTTGTTGAAAAATTCTGAGCCTGCCACACCAAAGGCATATGCTGCTGCATCGTTGGTGGTCCAGATATTGATTGTCAATATTACCAAAGCAAAGAAAACGATGCCCATCTGCATAAATACTTCTACTATATCAGGAAGCTGGAAAGCTATAGCACCGATACCGCCGGCAAATATCATAAGGCCGTTGCCGAAGAAGAAGGCCAGCAGAGCTGCTATGAAGCTGACTTTTGCACTCTTCGCAAATCTGGACCAGTTAGCTACCTGTGTACCGGCTGATGCAAAGGTGCCCACTATGATTGTAAGGGCTGTAGTCATAGCCATTGGCTCTCCTGAGGGTGCTATTGCAGCTAGGGCTGCCCAGGAGCCTGCTTTTTGAACGCCGAGGATGGGTGTCCATATAGTAAGTATGAGTATGAGAGGTATTGCAATATAGGATACTATTTCCATAGCTTTAAACCCATATACTGCAGTTATTCCCATGACTATACACCAGAACAATGTCCAAAATATAAAGGAATTAGGCATATTGAGAGCTTTAACAAAAATTTCTGCAACATATGCGGCAGAAACGGCGTACCAGCCCAGCTGTGTGCCCCCCAATAAGAAGCTGGCCCATTTAGAACCTGCCGTACCAAGGGTATAACGGGAGAGAAGCACTGAAGTCAAACCTGATTTTGTACCGATAACAGACATAATTGCGACATAGAGACCAAGAATCAGATTTCCTATCACCATAGCCTGCAAGAACTTATTTAGACCGAATGAGGCAGCTACTTGCCCGCCTGCAACCATTGTAGGGCTGAAGAAGGTTAGTCCTAACAAAACGGCAGAGAGAGAAAGAAGGCCAACCCTAGCGCTTTGAGGTACGTGGTCTAATGGATAATCCTTGTCGATGTTTTGATTTTGATTTTTGTTTTGTCCCATCATTAAACCTCCTAAATTTCGTCATATGAAAATATAGTTTATTAATATGAAATTAATATATATATTCTATATTTTTTTAAAATATCCTTTTTTCCAAGATAAATTTTTATCAATTTTTTAATCCATAAAAAAAGCAATGGCAGTTTGATTTGCCATTGCTTATCGCGACTCGATTATGCTTGAATTGTGCCATCACCTTTAATCTTGTGTTTGTCATTCTTTATTACTGCATTCATAACAGGAACCATAAGTGCTGCTACAATTATGCCCTGGAGAGGAGGAACGCCTATGCCGAATTTGTTTCCTAAATAAGCTGCGAGAGTCCCTAACAAATAAGCAACTATGTTGGAAATTCTTACACTTTTAAATTCTACATCTTTCATGTTCGGTATATTCTTCTTCCATGTGAAGATATAATCGCCTATGATGGTGCCGCCAAGGGGAGGGATGAATATTCCCAGTGCAACCAGGAAGGGTATAAGGAAATTATATGCTCCTGTTACTGCAAGGACTGTTGCTATGGCAACACCGCCTATTATAAAAGGCTTTTTGTCGCTCTTGTTGAAAAATTCTGAGCCTGCCACACCAAAGGCGTATGCTGCCGCATCGTTGGTAGTCCAGATATTGATCGTCAATATTATCATGGCAAAGAAAACGATACCCATCTGCATAAATACTTCAACCATGTCAGGCTGCTGAAAAGCTATAGCCCCCATGCCGCCGGCAAATATCATAAGGCCGTTGCCGAAGAAGAAGGCCAGCAGAGCTGCTATGAAGCTGACTTTTGCATTTTTAGCAAACCTGGACCAGTTGGTGACCTGGGTGCCTGCCGATGCAAAGGTGCCCACTATAATTGTAAGGGCTGTGGTCATAGCCATTGGCTCTCCTGAAGGTGCAATTGCAGCTAAAGCTGCCCAAGAACCTGCTTTTTGCACACCTAATACCGGTACCCAAACGGTAAGTATCAATATAAGCGGTATAGCTATATAGGATACTATCTCCATAGCCTTGAAGCCGTATACAGCAGTGATTCCCATTACTACGCACCAGAATATGGCCCAGAATATATATGAGTTGGGCATGTTGAGAGCTTTAACAAAAATTTCTGCAACATATGCGGCAGAAACGGCGTACCAGCCCAGCTGTGTGCCCCCCAATAAGAAGCTGGCCCATTTGGAACCGCCCGTTCCAAGAGTATAGCGAGACAATAGAACTGAAGTTAAACCTGTTTTAGTACCGATAACAGACATAATTGCAACGTAGAGACCAAGAATCAAGTTTCCGAGAATCATAGCAGTCATGAATTTGTTCAGACCGAATGAGGCAGCTACTTGCCCGCCTGCAACCATTGTAGGGCTGAAGAAGGTTAGTCCTAACAAAACGGCTGAGAGAGAAAGAAGGCCGACTCTAGCGCTTTGAGGTACATGATCTAATGGATAATCCTTATCATGGTTTTGATTCTGATTTTTGTTTTCACCCATCATTAAACCTCCTTGATTTCATAATATGAAAATATATTTGTGGGATATGAAATTAATTTATATATTCTATATTTTCGTAAAATTTCCTCTTTTTTTGTGAAAAATTTTTATAATATTTTACTGCACATATTGATTACCTTTTATTGAATATTTATGATAGTATAGTAATAATGTAATTCTTTTCAGTCTGTGAAATGGTAATTCATGACTAAGAATTCAACCGTTCAGATAGATCGGTACGCACGGTGCAGATAAGCTTGTTGTTACCGTTTATACTGATTTGTATTGCAGAAAGCTATGCAGTTTTAGAAATAGGAATGCGCCGGCACCGCGAATTAAGTCTCGCTTAATATTGTTGATGAGAGGAGAAAAATAGATGACAAACAAAGCTGATAATGGAAGCAGCGGGTTGATAAAATCTGTGCAAAAAAGCTTGAAGATACTTAAATATATAATAGATGCAGATGATGAGGTAAACCTTTCAGATATAGAAAAAGCATTGGGCTACAATGTAAGCACCGTTCATCATTTGCTGAAGACTTTGATGGAAGAAGGCTTTGTAAGCCAAAATAAGATAACTAGAAAATACGATATCGGTCCGGAGATATTTTTTGCATGGCTGGGAGGAAGAAAACCGGAAAATTATTTCTCCAGGGTGACTCCGATACTTGAAGAGTGTGTCCAGGAAACAGGAGAAACGACGAATCTGTTTATCAGGGATGATAATGAAGCAGTATGCATAACGGGCTGTGAATCCAAATATACTCTCAGGGCATTTCTTAAGATAGGGAGGAAGATTCCTCTTACAAGCACTGCTGCAGGAAAAGCTTTTCTAGTAAATTTGAAGCCGGAAGATCTTAAAAGATATCTTCCCAATACCTCAAAGGACCTGGAGAGGCTTTCAAAGGAGCTGGAAGACTCAAGGGTAAGAGGCTATACTTTGGAGATTGAGGAATTTGAAGATATGATCACTGCTATAGGAGTTCCTGTAATCGATCATAACGGAAGAGTCATATGCGCCTTGTCTACAATTGCACCCAGCGTGAGAATAGATAAAGAAAAAATTGATCTCATATCAAAAGCATTGATCAATGCTTCTAATAGAATTACGGAAATAATGGAAGGAGTATTCTATTAGAACTCAGGATTCAGAACTCAGGAATGCTAGGGTATTCCTAAGCGATACTAAAAATCCCTTGTTGGTTTTGCCGATAAGGGATTTTTTTAATAAATATTTATAGATTAAAGCAGGATTTTTTTAAAGCAATATAGAATATAAAAAATAATATTTCGCGATGTAATATGTAAATTTCATATAATGAAATGGAGGTAAAAAAATTGGATCTAATTATTCGAAATGCAAAGCTCAGAAATAAAGAAGACTTGTGGGATATAGGTATAGAAAAAGGAAAGATCAAAGCCATAGCTAACCATTTAGAAGCAAAGGCTGCAGAGGAAATAGACGCAAACGGAAAACTTACGGTGCCATCATTTATTGATCCGCATATACATCTGGATAAGGTCAATATTGTTGAGGTAGTGAGACCCAATGTGACAGGCACCTTGAAGGAAGCCATAGAGATCATCTGGGATAAAAAAGCCAGATACACCATAGAGGATATTGTGGAAAGATCCGGAGATGTTATTAAAAGAGGCGTTTTAAACGGCACCACGAGGATGAGGACCCACGTGGATGTGGATACGATAGGCGGACTAAAACCGCTGGAAGGTGTAATTGCTGCCAAGAATAAGTTTAAAGATATAATGGATGTTGAAACCATAGCTTTCCCCCAGGAGGGAATAATCAAGGATCCGGGCTGCGAAAAGCTGATGTGGGAAGCCATGGAGATGGGAGCGGAAATTGTAGGCGGTATGCCTGCCAATGAAAATACGCCGGACGACAGCAGAAAACATGTAGAAATATGCTTTGACATAGCAGAGAAATACAATGCAGATGTTGATATGCACGTTGATGAAACCGATGATCCATTCTACAGAACTTTGGAAATTGTTGCCGATGAGACGATAAAAAGAGGCTGGCAGGGAAGGGTCACAGCAGGTCATACCTGTGCTCTTGCAGCCTATGACGATCACTATGCCGGCTACGTTATAGAAAAGGTCAAAAAAGCAGGCATCAACATGATCACAAACCCGGTAACAAACTTGGTTCTCCAGGGCAGAAACGATAAGCAGCCCATAAGGCGCGGTATCACCAGAGTGAAAGAACTTCTGGCAGCAGGCGTCACAGTAAGCTTTGGACAGGATTGCATCAAGGATACCTTCTATCCTTTCGGAAGCGCAGACATGCTTCAGGTGGCATTGGTAACGGCGCATGCAGCCCAAATGACTTTGCCTCATGAAATCGAGAAGGTGTTTGACATGATAACCTGTGATGCAGCCAAGATATTAAGGCTGGAAAACTATGGCCTGGAAGAAGGCAAAGATGCAGACATAGTCATACTTGATGCTCTGACAATAAATGATGCGATAAGACTTCAGCCGGCAAGATTATATGTGATCAAGGGCGGAAAAGTCATAGCTAAAAATGAATACAAAAGGGAATTGACTATATAAAAAGAATGCGATAAATGAAAGTACCCATATTTTATTTGAAGCGATGTGCTTTTGTACAAATTTTGGAGGTGAAGAAATGACATTTAGGTCTATAGGCAAAAACTGCACCAGAAACGACGGAGTAGAAAAAACTACAGGAAGGGCCATATTTGTAGCAGATATGAAATTCCCCGGGATGCTTCATGCCAAGGTGCTTCGTTCACCTTATGCCCACGCGAACATCAAGGATATAGACATAAGTGAGGCATTAAAACAACCGGGGGTATTTGCTGTACTGACAGGAGAGGATGTACCGGGTCCTTTTGGAGGCGCTATCGCCGATCAATATCCCATTGCAAAAGGCAAGGTAAGATTCGCCGGAGAACCGGTAGCTGTAGCGGTAGCTGTCAGCGAGAGAGTCGCCCACGAAGCTTTGAAGCTTGTAAAAGTCGATTATGAACCTCTGCCCTTCGCAATACATCCCAAGGATGCGATAGCAGAAGGAGCGCCGATTATTCATGAAAAGCTCATGGAATATCGAGTTGCACCTTATGTAAACCCGGTTGGCAAAAACATATACCAGCATTTTAAAGTGAGAAAGGGTGAAGCGGAAGAAGCCTTTGAAAGCGCAGATGCAGTAGTAGAAGGAGAAACATGGTTTTCATATATCCACCATGTTCAGCTGGAGCCCCATTGTGCAGTAGCTCAGTATAATTTAGACGGCTCCATGACAATGTATTCAACTACCCAGGCTCCTTTCGTAGTTCAAAACTGCATCAGAGAACTTCATGAGCTCCCCCTGAGCAAGATCCAGGTAATTGCTCCTTATATAGGCGGAGGCTTTGGAGGCAAATCAGATATAACCATTGAGGCTCTTGTTTCCTGTTTGGCAAAGGCTGTGCCTGGGAGATTCGTAAGATTGCTGCTCACCAGAGAGGAAATGTTTATAGGAACCAACCTGGGAAGAGGAGGCTACTGCAAATATAAGGTAGCAGTTTCCAAAGAAGGGAAAATACTGGGCATGACAGGCGAAAGCTATCTCGGCAGCGGAGGAAACGCAGAATATGCTGTAAACGTGGTGACCGGTATGGGACTTGCGGGAACGGGGCCTTACGAGGTGCCGAACCTCAAGCTGGATGTATATGGTGTATATACCAATGTTCCTCCTATCGGAGCTTCAAGAGGCTATGGACACCCGGAAGTGCATCTGGCAGTAGAAAGACTGCTTGAAAAGGCAGCCCAAAAGATCGGTATGAATCCTGTAGAATTCAGGCTCAAGAATCTTTTGGGAGAAGGCAAGATCAATGGAATAGGCCAGGTAATGAAGCATCACAACGGCAATGTTGTTCTTTGCGCACAAAAGGTGGCTGAGGAGTTATACAAAAATCCCAAGCCGGACAAGGGTGAGAATATCCTGGTGGGAAGAGGCTTCACAGCATATATGAAAACTCCTTGCATGCCAAGCAACGTGCAATCCAGCGTTCTGATAAAGCTCAATTCCGACGGGACTGTAACTCTTGCTACAGGCGCAATAGAAATGGGACAGGGAACTTATACGACCTTGGCGCAAATTACTGCCGAAGCTTTAAATATACCCTTTGAAAAAGTTAATGTGACAAATAAGGTTGATACTCTGATATCGCCTTACGAGTGGCAAACAGTTGCCAGCCACGGTACTTGGGGCACAGGCAATGCCGTACTGCTTGCCGCAGAAGATTTAAAAAGAAAGCTGAAAGAAGCGGCGGCAACAGTATTTGGTACAAAAGCTGAGAACATCAAATTGGATGAAGATAAGCTTATTTATAACGACAAGATCCTGAGGTGGAGCGATTTAGCCCTAGGCTATAAGAATCCGGACGGCTCCGCCCTTACGACACCTGTCATGGGAGAAGGCCACTTTGTGGCAAAAGGTGTACAGAATCCGGATCCTGAGACCGGTCAGGGAAATGCAGCGGCAGATTGGACCTTCGGTTCGGTAGGAGTTGAGCTGGGTATAGATAAAACCACAGGAGAGGTCCACCTATACAGGCTTCTGAATACCATAGATGCAGGCACGATAATCAATCCCCAAATGGCTCGAGATCAAGTTCTGGGTGCGATGACCATGGTATTGGGCTCAAGCCTGACAGAAGGTCTGGTATTCTCCGAAGACAAAGGTAAAATAAGAAATAACAATCTGGTAGACTATAAGATAATGGGAATAGAAGATATGCCGGATGAAGTATTGATAGACTTTGTTCAGACCCCTGAGGAATCAGGCCCATACGGAGCAAAGGGACTCGGAGAGCATGGCGCTGTATCGGTAGCCCCGGCGGTTTTAAACGCCATATATGATGCAACAGGCAAAGACTTTTACGAGCTTCCTGTAACTGCGGAAAAAATCCTCAAGGCATTGGAAGGGGGAGAATAATATGATACCCAACGTTGAATATATAAAACCGAAAACCTTGGAAGAAACCTTCTTGTTATTGGAAAAGGAAGGATCGGTAGCCTTAGCCGGAGGCACGGATGTGGTGGTAAACCTCAGGGAGGAGAAGCTTCACCCCCAGCTTCTGGTGGATATTAAAGGACTTAAAGAATTAAAGGGCATAAAGGAAATTCCTGAAGGTATCTGGATCGGTGCTTTGGAGCCGGTTCAAAAAGCAGTAGAGCATCCCCTGATAGCTCCTTATACCGCATTGGTAGAAGGGGGAGGCTCCATAGGCTGTCTGGAAATCCGCTATAGGGCAACGATAGGAGGCAATATTTGCAACGGCTCGCCCAGTGCGGATTCGGTGCCGGGCCTTCTGCTCTATGATGCGAAGGCAGTAATAGCCTCTAAGATCGGTGAAAGAACAGTAAGCCTGGAATCAATCCTTTTAGGACCGGGCAAGGTGGATCTTAAAAAAGGAGAGATATTGAAGGGAGTAATCCTTCCAAAGGCGAAGGAAGGCTCTAAGAGCAAATACTACAGAAGAACAAGGGTAAAGGGTATGGATCTCTCGGGAGTAAGCGTGGCAGTATATGCCGAAAGCCCGGGCATAGAAGGCAAAAGCGATATAAGGATAGCCTTAGGTGCAGTAATGCCTACAGTTGCAAGAGGAAGAAAGGGAGAAGCCATATTAGCCGGCAAGAAGTTGACCGATGAGCTCCTTGAAGAAGCAATAAATGAAATCTTAAAGGATGTAAACCCAAGAAAGGGAAGCCTAAGAGCCGAGCCTGAATACAAAAAGAAAATGGTAGCTGTGCTCATCAAACAAGCCTTATTTGAAATGAATGGGGGTGTCTTATGTGAAGCATAGCATAAAAGTAAAAATAAATGGTCAGTTATATCTGGAGGAAGTAGAGACAGGCATGACCCTCTTGCAGTTTATAAGGGATAAGGTTGGATATACGGGCACGAAGATAGGCTGTGAAAACGGCGAATGCGGGGCCTGTACTGTCATAATGGACGGAGACCCGGTAAGGGCTTGTCTTATACTGGCTGTTGAAGCAGATGGAGCTGATATAACCACAGTTGAAGGATTATCGGAAAAGGATAAGCTCCATCCGTTGCAGCAAAGCTTCATAGAAACCGGAGCTGCTCAATGCGGCTTCTGTACACCGGGAATGATAATGGCAGGCAAAGCCTTATTGGATAAGAAGCCGAACCCAAGCGATAAAGACATAATGGACGCACTGGGCGGTCATCTATGCAGATGCACCGGCTATAAATCCATAAGCAAAGCTGTGGAAATAGCAATAGAAAAAACAAAGTAGAAAAAACAGAGTGGAATTTTCCACTCTGTTTTTGATTGCCGTATAAGAAAGTATAATTTTTTAACATATAAAAACAGTCCCAAATCAAGTTTTACATACCCTCTACAGTGACACCGAGACCCGGCTTATCAGTCATGTGGCAGACATTGCCTTCATTGGTAAAGCCATCTTTGATCCAGCTGCTTTCCGTATAGAAAGTGATATCAAGGTCAAAGATTTTGACATTTTTGTTCGCTATGCCGAAGTGCATCGCAGCAGAGTTTGCGATCTTGCTCTCGCCCATGCATCCTAGCATACAGAAGATATTATTAGCTTCCGCTATGGTATTGATTTTTTGCGCTTTGAAAATTCCACCGCACTTCATAAGTTTGATATTGATTCCGTTAACGGCTTTTGTCTTAGCAAGCTTTGCCGCGTCTATAGGGGAATGGCAGCTTTCGTCGGCAACAACAGGCAAATTGACCATTGATTTGATTTCCTTCAAGCCGTCGTAATCCCAATAAACAATTGGTTGTTCGATCAGCTCCACATTAAGTTTTTCCAGTTCGTTTATGATACGTATTGAATCTTTTACCGACCAGCCCTGGTTGGCATCAATACGCAGACCGATCTTATCACCCACGGCCTTTCTGATGAGTATCATTCTTTCGAGGTCCAGATCAACGCTTTGACCGAGCTTGACCTTCAGGTTGCTCCAGCCTTTCTGTACCCATTCCACAGCTTTTTCCGCCATTGCTTCCGGTTCGTCAATTCCAAGCGTTGTGTCGGAATAGACAGTCTTGTTTACGCCGCCAAGAAATTTATAAAGAGGCATATCCATTTTCTTGGATGCGATATCATAACAAGCAATATCTATTGCCGCTTTGATCGAAGTATTATAAGCATACATGCCGTCCATTATATTATGTATATTTTCAATCAAAATCGGATTCTGGCCGATCAGCGCGCTTCTGAATTGTTTGCCTACAGCAACGGCCGTATCAATGCTATCGCCCGTCACAAAAGGTAACGTCGCAGCCTCGCCATAACCCACAATACCCTCGTCTGTTTCCATCTTCAAGACTAGAGTATCAAATCCTTCTATCACCATGAACGCTATTTTCATGGGCTTATTGAACTTGAACGTGGCTTTTTCAAATTTGATATCAATTATTTTCATTTCCATATCTCCATTCATTATAAAATCTATTTTAATAAAAGCTGTTATAATGCTTAAACCGAGATACCAGCTTTTATTGTGCACGACAACGGTTATGCTCCCGGCAAAAGGTGCACAGTATAGCTTCTTATCTCATATACTATTTAAATAAAAACTAAAAAAATTATAGCATACATTAATTGAGCATGTCAATGTTTTTAGCAATTTAAAATTTCTTCCCAATTATATGTTATGCTTGTTTTAGTCAAATCATTAATGGCATAATGCAGGTATTTTCAGCTGATAGGCAACTTTTTAAATTTATGTATGGGCACCTAATATAGAACAAAAGTAATGAAGTAGTAATAAAATTCGGGCTATTTATTTAAATATAGCTTGCATTGAGATGCAAAATATAATAAAATTATAGTTAATAAATTTACTATTTATAAAATAAAAATGCAAGAATCAGGATTACTCTTAACCAGAGCAAAACAAAAGTAAAATAAGTTGGGGGGTCAAAATGTATAGGTATATTATTAAACGTTTATTGTTGTTAATTCCCATTATTTTAGGGGTAATAGTCATAGTTTTTACGATTATGTATTTAACACCTGGTGATCCGGGAAGAAACGCTTTGGGAATGACCGCCACTCAAGCGCAAGTAGATGAATTTAACCATAAGCTTGGGTATGATAGACCTTATTTGGTGAGACTCGGCGATTACATAGTCAAAGGGACACAGGGCGATTTCGGCATTTCCTATAAAACGGGTAAGCCTGTTTTCGGACAAATCTATGAGCGGCTGCCCGTTACGGTTACATTAGCAGTATTTGCGGTACTGATGTCTTTAGTCATCGGCTTGCCAATCGGCATACTGTCCGCTGTCAAACAATATTCTGCCGTTGATATGATCAGTACTGTTACCGCCATGCTGCTGGCCGCTATACCGGAGTTTTGGTTGGGGCTGATGTTGATGCTGTTTTTTGGAATACAGCTTAAAATTCTACCTATTTTCGGGGCCGATACAGCCGCCAACTATGTTTTGCCCGTTATAACGCTGGCATTGCCTACTTCAGCTGTCATATTAAGGCTAACGCGTGCGACTATGCTGGAGGCAATCCGCCAAGATTATATACGCACTGCTCGGGCAAAAGGTGCAAAAGAAAGAACGGTTATATTTAGACATGCGCTTAGAAATGCGTTGCTTCCCGTAATTACAGTCGTAGGTAATTATTTCGGTGGATTACTTGGAGGCACTATAATGATAGAAATTATTTATAATATGCCTGGTCTGGGAATGCTGATGTACAATTCAATCAAGGCAAAAGACGTACCACAGGTAATGGCAACAGTCATATTTCTTTCTATATTGTTCTGTATAATTATGTTATTGGTTGATATTATTCAGTCTTTTGTTGATCCGAGAATTCGAAGCAGATATGCAAATAGATAGTATTTTTTTCTTGCATAGTAAGCTTTAGGGGGTGCAGTATGAGCGTAGCAAAACAATTCAAAAAAAGAAGTCAGTTCAAAGAGATCTGGAGAAGGTTTCGGAAAAATAAAACGGCCATGGTCGGGCTGATTGTGATTTGTTTATTGATTTTAATGTCCATATTTGCAAATTTAATCGTACCTTATGATAGCGTTATAAACATGCATGCTTCGGAAAAATATTTGGCGCCAAATGCTCAGCATATCTTTGGCACGGACGATATGGGCAGGGATTATTTCGCAAGGATAGTCTACGGAGGAAGAGCTTCTCTTTCGATTGGGTTTTTATGCGTCGGAGTCGCACTCGTTTTGGGTATGCTCTTAGGGGCGTCTGCCGCATATTTTAGCGGTGTTGTTGACAGCATTATTATGAGGATCATGGATACCATCAGCTGTATACCCAGTATATTGCTTGCCCTTGTCATTGTTGCATCTTTAGGGCCTGGGCTCGTCAACATGATTATTGCCGTCACAATTTCGACAATACCCGCGTTTACCAGAATTATAAGGTCCGTTATATTACCTATTACCGGTCAGGATTTCATAGAAGCTGCGCGCGCCTGCGGAACAAAAAACAGTAGAATTATTCTAAGGCATATATTGCCTAACGCCATCGGACCCATCATAGTACAGGCAACGACGGCCGTTGCACAGCTCATTATCGCTGCCGCAAGCTTAAGCTTTATCGGAATGGGGATTCAGCCTCCCGCCCCTGAATGGGGTGCAATGCTTTCCGTTGCGAGGAATTATATCACAATGTATCCTCACATGATAATATTCCCGGGTGTATTCATCGTCCTTGCAGCATTGTCGCTTAATCTTCTGGGCGATGGCTTGCGTGATGCGCTGGATCCAAGACTGAAGAATTAACTACTGGCAATAAATTATCTATTGATGGAAGGGATTGAATCATGAGGGAGCAACTTTTAAAAATAGAAGACTTGTGGGTGCATTACAAAACGGATGATGCCACAAATTATGCGGTAAACGGGATATCCTTGGAACTTCAGGCGGGTGAAAATATAGGCCTTGTAGGGGAAACAGGAGCCGGAAAAACAACCACAGCATTAAGTATACTGAGGCTTTTACCCCCTAAAATCGGCGTTATCAAGCAGGGGAAAATTCTATTCGACGGACAGGATATTCTGAAACTGACGGAATCGGATATGCGCACTATTCGCGGTAATAAAATCAGCATGATCTTCCAGGATCCTATGACAAGCTTAAATCCTGTTTTGACAGTTGGAGATCAAATCGCAGAGGTACTTATATTGCACAATGAATCTGATAGCAGCGAAGGAGTCCAGAAAAGAGTAGATGACATACTTCGACTTGTTGGCATACAGGCGAAGAGAAAAAACGAATACCCGCACCAGCTCAGCGGCGGTATGAAACAAAGAATTGTGATTGCAATTGCAATTGCCTGTAATCCCATGCTGCTCATTGCAGATGAGCCTACAACAGCCCTCGATGTCACTATTCAGGCCCAGGTGCTGGAAATGATGGATAATCTGAAAAACACGCTAAATACATCGCTTTTACTCATCACGCACGATTTGGGAATCGTGGCCCAAATGTGCGACAGGGTCGCTATTATGTATTCTGGCGAAATCGTTGAATATGGCACTGTAGAAGATATTTATGGAGCGAAAGAACGCCACCCTTATACTGACGGCCTTTTCGGGTCAATCCCGGATCTTGTAAAAGAGACAAAACGTTTAAATCCTATCGGCGGCCAAATGACGGACCCTGCAAATTTGCCGGCAGGTTGCAAATTCCATCCAAGGTGTCCGAAATGCATGGAGATCTGCAAAACCGTGCAACCAAAAGCAATTGAAATACAAGGGCATCAAATTAAATGTCATCTTTATAAATAGATGAAGCATACGAGGTGATAAAGTGGCACAGCCTTTATTGAAGACTGAGGATCTGAAGAAATACTATAAAACGCCATACGGGGATTTACATGCGGTAGACGGAGTCAACCTGTCAATTAACGAAGGCGAAACTCTGGGGATTGTTGGCGAATCCGGATGCGGAAAGTCAACGCTTGGCAGAACTATTTTAAGGCTTATTGAGCCAACCTCCGGCGAAGTCCTTTATAAGGGGGAAAACATATTAAATTGCAATGCAGCGAAAATGAGGGCGCTGTGCAAAGAAATGCAAATTATTTTCCAAGACCCATTTTCATCGTTAAACCCAAGAATGACTATCAGTGAAATAATTGCTGAACCGCTCAAAGTACATAAGGTCTTCAAAAACAGTGCGGATTTGAATAAAAAGGTATTCGAGCTGATGGATGTGGTGGAGCTGGCAGAAAGGCTGGTAAATACCTATCCTCACGAACTTGACGGCGGCAGAAGGCAGAGAATAGGAATTGCCCGTGCGCTTGCGCTCGATCCGAAATTTATCGTATGCGACGAGCCGGTATCAGCTTTGGATGTCTCAGTTCAGGCGCAAATACTGAACTTGATGATGGATTTGCAGGATCGTATGGGTCTAACCTACATATTTATAACGCACAATTTATCAGTAGTAAAACACATTTCTGACGAAATTATGGTTATGTATATGGGGGTGTGCATCGA